>NZ_PVZV01000001.1 GCF_002995495.1 Actinocorallia populi
GCAGACCCAAAGTCGACATCAACACAGCACGACATCATCCCAGCAGACCACCCGAAAAGCCACGTAAGACATAGTCTTAGACGCAGAAGGCGAGCGAGTCGTTTATGGAGAGTCACTTTCCGAGCGCACTGTCCACTGCCGGACAGAGCCCCGAAGACGACCGGCGGGCCACATGAGGCAGAGGGTGGAGCTTCCAGGCGACACGGGTCTTGACGAGGACCTTCACCCGACCGCGGAACGAACGATCCCCGCCGCACGAAAGACAGCCCCCTACCCGGGCGACGACAGATTCAAACAACGATTCATCCGTTTATGATGTTCACATAATGATTGATTTCAAGAACGGTTCCGTCTTCAAACTCCACGCCTGCGACCCCGCCGAAGTCGGCCCCTCCGTCGCACCGCTGATGATCCAGGGCGAGCAGATCATCTCGGCGTTCAAGACCGTCCGGGACTTCGTCGTCTTCACCAACAAGCGGATCATCGCCGTCAACATCCAGGGCTTCACCGGCAAGAAGCGCGACTTCAGCTCCCTGCCCTACAACAAGATCCAGGCCTGGTCCGTGGAGACCGCCGGCAGCTTCGACCTCGACGCCGAACTCGAGCTGTGGTTCAGCGGCCTGGGCAGCGTCCGCCTGGAGTTCAAGGGCGACTCCGACATCATCCGCCTCGGCCAGATGATCGCCGGCTACGTCCTCTGACCCTCCCGGCACCATCTCGCCGCGGACACACGCCGTACGCGCCGGAGGCCGAGAACCGCCGATACCGCCTGAACTCCCGCACTTCCCGGACACCGCAACGTCGACCGACTCAACAACAGGTGCCAGGGAAAGAGACGATAATGGGCAGAGCGAGCGTCGCCCGTTCCGGACTGATCACAGCGCTCGCCGTGCCTCTCGTCCTCGGCTCCGGCGGGTGCGGAGAGGATCGGGAGCAGGCGCCTCCGCGCGCTCCTGCCTCCACCGCCGCAAACGCCCTGGACGCCTACCGGCCGATCTCTGCTGAACGACTCCAAGAAGCACAAGACCCTCGACTCCCTCGTGAAGGAGATCGAGGCCATCCCCTGAGCAGGCGACACGGACCCGGCACCTGCTCATCGCCGTAGGACGTGCGGCCGGGGACCAGTCGATCCCGTCCCGACGGCCGGGCGATACCGCGTCGAGGCGAGCGGAGGATGGGGGTGTGAGTGCAGTGTCGCGGCCGGAGGGTGGTCGGGTCACTGGTTTTCGGGTGCCGGGGTGTCCGGTCGGGCGGCATGGTCGTGTCGGGTTTCGGGATCGGCTGGTGGCATGGCCGGACGTCGTGCCTCCTGTTCTCGTTGCCGGGCTTTCTGCGCCCAGTGTTGTTCTCGTTTGAGCTCTTGTTCCAGGGTGTTCAGCATGGCGAGGACACGAGTGGTCAGGTCGCTGGTCTGCTCGTCGTAGACGCGGTGGGCGGTGAACAGTTCGCTGTGCAGTCGCTGCCAGTCGGCCTGGTATCGCGTGAGCCGGTCGTCGTGTGGGGGCTGTTCCCGTCCGGTCGGGTCCGGGTGGGCCGGTGATTCGCAGGTTTTTGCTCCAGGAGAGGATCCGGCGGTATGCGGGCGGCGGGTTTCGCAGGCGTTCCAGGGTCGTGGACGCCCACCGGTGGAAGGTCTGAACGCCCTCGAAGAGGTCGTGTGTGGCCCGGCACCAGCGTTCCACGTCGGCGGCCGAGGCCCCGATTTCAGGGATCAGGCCGGGGTCGAAGGGTTCTTGCTGCAGGCCGTCGACGGCGCAATAGCGTTCTTCGCGGAGGAGACGAGAGGCCGAGTCCGCCTTGTCCGACACGCTCGGGTGGTGCGGCAGGACGACTTCCCCGAAGCCGCGTAGCCGGTTCGTGCGGACGCACCGGACCTTGTACGTCTTCATTCCGCTCATGCTCTGGCCTTCCCCAGAGACATATGTTCCTTTTGTAGCCGACTGTGGACTCGGTGTTCGGAACGCCGGTGGTCCGCCGGAAAGCGACCGGCCGGATCGACTCCAGCGTTCCCTGCCGCCATGGAGGCGTCCAGACGCGTGTGCCGGTGACCCGCCCGGCCTTCGCATCGCAGTTCTGGACGAGTTCGGGGCGATCCGCGGTGCCGTCCTCATCGCGAATCGAGAATCGCAAATCACCGGCTCTTGCTTTGTTCGCGCCTCTGGGCCTTCACTTCGAGCAGCCCGTGCGGCCGAGTTCGCCGTTGGGCTTCGTCAGTGTGTCGAGGTTGTTCGGCCGGGACTGGAGTGGTCGGGGCTTGCTCGGGACATTCTCGCTGTATAAGTGCTTCTCGATTGTTGTGGGGTTAGCCTGGGTTTGTTAGCGCGTCCGTGCGTTGACGCGGGCGCGTCCGTCCTCGCAGGGAGGAAGCCGCCATGAAGATGTCACATCACGCGGGCGGACGGCAGGGGCGCCGTCGGGAGACACCCGCTCTGTTCCGCCGCTACGAGGAGCGGTCGGGGGGCGGGCTGGTGTTCACCTCGGCTGCGCAGAAGTCGTGGATCAGGTGCAAGTACCAGAACGAGGAACTCATGTACCAGTCGCTCGACGGGCTCTCGGAGGCGGCGGCCCAGTGGAGGGGGCTGGGCGGGGACATACGGGAGCGGTTGCACGACTGGTTGATCCGGACGGTGGGGTTGCGGTATTCGCCCATCGACAAGGCGTTGAAGAAGAACGGGCTGGACAGGTTCTGGTTCGGGGGGCGGCAGTACAGCCGGGTCCACCACATCAAGCTGGAGGACCATGTGCCGCCGACCCGGGTCGGCCGGATCTACTTCGCGCTCGATCTGCGGGACCGCCGGTGGATCGTCGACCACGTGGGGTTGAAGCTCTACGGGGTGTGATCCCGGCGGAAGAACGTCGCCCCCGGCGCCCCTGCGGCGCCGGGGGTCGTCAGTCTTCGGACGCGGCGGCGGGGAAGCCGCGCTGGCGGGCGGCCTCGTACAGCATGAGGGTGCCGGCGGAGGCGGCGTTGAGGGAGCTGGCGGCCCCGCCGATGGGGATGCTGACGGTCTCGTCGCAGATCTCGCGCCAGCGGGTGCTCATGCCGGTGGTCTCGTTGCCGACGACCAGGAGGACGGGGCCGGTCAGGTCGCAGCCGGTGACGGGGGTGGTGCCGTGCTCGTCGGTGCCCACGATCCGCAGGGGCACGCCCTCGGCTCGGAGGCCCTCCGCCCAGGCCAGGACGTCGGCGGGCGACGGGACGCGGACCACGGGCAGGCGGAACAGGGAGCCTGTGCTGGCCCGGACGGCCTTGGGGTCGTAGACGTCGGCGGCGTGGCCGGTGACGATGAGGCCCGAGGCGCCGAAGGCGTCGGCGGAGCGGATCAGGGTGCCGATGTTGCCGGGGCTGGACGGGCGGTCGAAGGCGACGGCGAGGAGGTCGCGGTCCCGCCCGAGGCGGGCGAGGTCGTCGGAGCCCAGGGCGCCGACGGCGATCAGCTCGGGCGGCGCGGACTCCCGTTCGCCCAGCTCGTGCAGGAGTTCGGGGTCCACGGCGGTGGCGGGGACGCCGCTGTCGCGGATGAGGTCCTCGGCCCAGGACGACAGGCGGGTGCCGGACGGGTGGAGGAGGCGGTGCAGCGGCCAGCCGTAGCGCACCGCCAGGGAGATCGGCCGGACGCCGTGGATGAGGAACTCGCCGAGCTTCTGGCGCTTGTTGCGGTTGGCGAGGAGCGCCTGCCAGGTCTGGAACTGCGCGTTGCGGGCGGACACCCGGCGCGGTTCCGTGTCGTGTTCTCTCCCGTGGCGTGTTCTCCCACGCGTTTCCCTGTGCGGCACGGGCACCACGATAGTCCCGGTCGTGTGACCTTCGTCCAATGCTGCAACAAGCGGCTTGTTCTGGGTAAAAACTCCCCCGCGATGCGATGGCGGGCGGAAGGAAGGGGAGGTCTCCCGAGAGCATCGTCTTCCGTAGCAGACCGATCAGGAGAAGCGATGGTCGTCGATCCGGACCTGTGGGAAGAGGGCGGCTCCTCCCGGAACGGGCGCAGAAAGCGCGGCGGCGCGGCCGTCATCGTCTCTTTGCTCTTCCTCTTGGCGGTGATCGGCGGGGGCTGCTATTTCGGATACGCCAAGCTCCAGGGGCACATGCCTCCTCCGGACTACTCCGGGCAGGGGACGGGGACGGTCACCGTCGAGGTCGTGAAGGGTGATTCCACCGCTCATGTGGGGCGGACGCTGCAGAAGGCGGGGGCCGTGAAGTCCGTCGAGGCGTTCACCAACGCGGCGGGCGTGAAACTCCAGACGCTGCAACCCGGCTTCTACCGGGTGCGCAAGGGGATGTCCGCCGAGTCGGCCGTCGCGGCGCTGCTCGACCCGGCTTCCCGGATCGGCGTCGTGAACGTTCCCGAGGGCCGGTGGGCTTCGGAGGTCTACGCGCTGCTCTCGGAGGCCACGGAAATCCCCGTCAAGGAGTTCGAGAAGGTCGATCCGGCTTCCCTGGGGCTTCCCGAGTCGGCGAAGGGGAAGGTCGAGGGCTATCTGTATCCCGGCCGGTACGACCTTCCGCCGGACGCGACCGCGTCCCAGTTGCTCGCCATGATGGTCGGCCGGTTCAAGCAGGAGACCCAGAAGGTCGACTTCTCCCGTGGGCAGGCGCTGGGTCTCGACCCGGCCGAGGTCGTGACCGTCGCGAGCCTGATCGAGGCCGAGGCGGGCCGGCCCGAGGACCGTGCGATGATCTCGCGGGTCCTGCACAACCGGCTGAAGATCGGCATGCCGCTGCAGTTCGACCCGGCTCTGCTCTACGCGTGGCAGAAGCGCACCATCGACGTGCGGGAGCGGCACCAGGACATCGATTCGCCCTACAACCTCTACCGGCACAAAGGGCTGCCGCCGGGGCCGATCAGCAATCCGGGCGTCGCCGCCATCGAGGCCGCCATGAGCCCGGCCGACGGGAAATGGCTCTACTTCGTCACCACGAACCCGACCGAACGCCGCACCGAGTACGCGACGTCCTATGGCGAGTTCCTCAAGCTCAAGGCGAAGTTCGACCAGTGGCTGCGGGACAACCCGCAGCCGCAGAACTGACTCACACGCTGTTCGTCGGGAGCGGGCAGCGCACGCTTCTCCGCGGCCGGGTCCGCTGGCGGCCGGGACGGGCGCCGAACGCCGTCTCCTCCGTCATCCGGTACACGCGGCCCCGCCAGCCGCCGTCGAAGAGCGGCTCGCCCCGGTAGAACCCGACGAGCAGCCGCACCTCGTCCTCGTTCTCGACCAGTTTCGGGAGGCGGCGCAGCTGGGACGCCTTGCACGTCTGCACGATGTAGCGCTCGACCGTCCGGTAGAAGGCCAGGCCGAAACCGAGCTCCAGCGTTCTGTCGTACCCGGTGAGAAGCGGGTCCAGCCGGGAGTCGGCGGGGACGTGGGTGAAGCCGTGGGTGCGGAGGATGATCGCGCGGGCTTGTGATTTCGTCAGGGAATCAGGCAAAGATCACCTCTCATTGGGGATTGGTGATCGTACCGCTGGTACCCCAGTCGCCGTAAGTGACTCTGTAGAAGGAACGGTAGACACCCCCCTCCACCTTCTTCTGGAGGTTGAGGTCGAGGCTCTTGGGCCGGTAGCGGGAGTCAAGAAGGAGGGTGAAGCGCACGGTGTCGTAGGGGTCGTAGAAGCCGCCGAGTTCCGGTTTCCCGGTGAGGAGCTTCTTCGCGGCCCTGCCGCTCAGCGTCCAGGTGGCCTGATCCTGGGAATGGGTGAAGGAAGCCTGGCTGCGGAGCAGTGCCGTGAGGCTCTGCGGGGAGCTCATCCAGCGGGTCTCGATCAGGAGGTCCAGGTGCGGGCTGCCCTTGCGGTAGGCGGAGTCACCGGCGGGTTCGGGCTCTCCGCCGATCTCCTGGGGGTAGGCCGTGTCCCCGACGAGGATCAGACGGCGCGGTGTGACGGTCTCGCCGGGGTCGACCGGGTTGCTCAGCGAGACCTCGTAACTGGTCTTCCGGCCTGCCTTGTAGTCGAGTTTGCCGTCCGCCTCGAGTCGTTCGAGGCTGTTCGGACGGCCGCCTTCCACCTTGACCGTCGCCGTTCTGGCTTTGGCCACCGCGGTCTCGATGGCCTTCGCGAACTCCGTACTGCTGTCGGGCGGGACTACCGCGTCGAAGGTATCCACCGGCTCGTCCTTCTCCATCAGCTGGATTCCGACGACTCCGGCGCCTGCCGTGAACAGGATTCCGGCGATGGCCGCCGCGACCATCGGGAGTTTCCGGGAGCGGCGGCGACGTGGAGGCTCCGTGCGCGAAGACAGCCGGAGCGTCGTCCACCGGATGGACCGGTCGTCGTCGAGGGACGCCTCGGCGGCCACCGCGCGGCCCAGGGCGAGGGCGTCGGAGCCGCCGGTGTTCTCCAGGAGGCTCGTGAGGAGTTCACCGGCGCTCGGGCGCTCCATGGGCTCCTTGGCCAGGCAGCGGACGAGCAGGCCGCGCAGGGGTCCGTCGATGCGGCCGAGGTCGGGTTCCGCGGTCAGGAGGCGGTGCATGACGGCCGGGATGGAGTCCTGCCCGTACGGGGGGCTCCCGTTGGCGGCGTAGGCGATCGTGGCGGCCCAGGCGAAGACGTCCGCGGCGGATGTGACGGCGCGGGTCGAGAATTGCTCGGGTGCCATGAAGCTGGGCGTGCCGACGATCGAGCCGCTCACCGAGGCGGTGGCGTCCAGGTTCCGGGCGATGCCGAAGTCGATGACGCGGGGGCCGTCCGGACCGAGCAGCACGTTGCCGGGTTTGAAGTCGCGGTGGACGATGCCCGCCCGGTGGATCGCGGCGAGCGCGGTGGCCGTGCCCACGCTCAGCCGGTACAGGGCCGCGCCGGTGAGCGGGCCGTCCCGTTCGACGGCCTCGCGCAGGGACGGGCCGTCGATGAACTCGGTGATCACGTAGTCGTCGCCGGACTCGATGATCTGGGCGGTGCAGAACGGCGCGACCTTGTGCGCGGCGGCGACCTCCCGCTCGAAGGTCTTGTCGATCACGCCGTGCATCACCTTGACGGCGACCTTGCGGCCGTCGGGCGCCTCGGCCAGGTAGACGACGCCCTGGCCGCCCTCGCCGAGGCGTCCGAGCAGCCGGTGGCCGTTGATCTCCTCAGGGTCGCGCGGGGCAAGGGGGTTCACAAGGGTCCTCAAGGGATCGCCGGATGTCGATCACGACATTGTGCTGCAAAGGCCTACGTGACGGCATCATCAACCCGAAGGCGAGAGCTTGCAGCCGGTGATCGGCATGCGGCATGCTGGCCGCATGACGAGTGGAAAGGGCGTCCTGCGCCCGGCTCTGTGAGCCCCGTGCCGGTCTTCGAACCGGCTTCTTCGCTTCTCGAACGCCTCTCCCTCCTGCCCTACCCGCTGCGGATGCGGGAGCTCGCGCTGCACGCCCGGAACGCCGGGGCCCGGCTGGACGGGCTGCTCGCCGAACTGGCGGAGCTCGGCCCGTACGGGCGGCGGACGGCACTGCACATGGCCATCGCGGGACGGCGCTTCGACCACCTCGCCGCGGTTCTGGCGGGGGCCGATCCGGAGTTGAGGCGGGCGGCGCTGCGCGCCGTCCGGACGTTGCCCGTCCCGGACGAGGCCGTCCCGCCCGTCCTGGAGGACGCGCCTACGGAGCTGCGGTACGCGGTGTACCGGACGCTGGTGGCGGGTCGTCGTGAAGCCCTCGCGGAACGGCTTCTGCCGCAGGTCCACGCACGCTGGGGACCGCAGGAAGCGGCGGCTCTGCTTCCCGCGTGCGGTTCCGGCGTGGTCCGGGAGTGGCTGCCTCGGGTCGGGCACGCGGTCACCAGGCGGCGCGTGCTGGCGCGGCGGCATCCCGGGGCGGTGCTCGACCTGCTCGAACGGGAGTGCCGGGACGGGCTGGGCCCGCAGGTATACGGGCGATGGACGCGGACGTTCGCCGAACTCTCCCGTGCCGAACCCGTGCGGATGCTGGAGCTGATCGAGGCAAGTTTCCGCAACAGGGTGCTCTATATGGGAGGGAAAGTGCTCGGCCCGTTGTTCCGGGCCGACTTCACACGCACAACAGGTCTGATCAGCCGGCGGTGTGTGCGTTCCGGGTTGCCCTCGCCGATGTTCCGGCAGGCCTCGCGGCTCTCCGGCGAGCAGCTGACCCGGTATGTCTCTTGGCGGACGATCAAGCGTTTCCTGCGCTCTGTGCCTTTCGAGCAGCGGGCTTCGCTCTACGCGCAGGTCGAGATGCCGATGTCCGAAGTACTCGATCTGCTGGAGTTGCTGCCCGACGAGCTGTCCGTCTCGGAGGCCCGGCGGCTTCGGGAGCTGCATGCCTCGGATATCACCCACCGCGACCATCCGGTGGTGGAGCTGCGGATCATCGCGCATCTGCCGTTCGGCGAGGCCGCACCGCGGTTGCGGGAGGCGGCGTTCACCGGTGATCCGCGGCTGCGCGGTGCCGCTCGGGTGCTTCTGCTGAAGTGCGCCGCCCGTACGCGGGACTCCGAGCTCGTCGAGGAGCTGCTCGGCGAGGTCGTCGAGCGAACGGCCAACGAGCAGGATCCTGTTCGGGCCACGCTGCTGAAGGGGCTGGCCGGGGTGCGGATGGACGGGTCGTGCGTCCCGCACCTGGAACGGCTGGCGGAAGCCGTCGTCCGGGCACGCGACACGTCGGAGGACACGCGGGAGACGTTGCGGCAACTGGCCGGAAGGCTGTTCCCGTCCTCGGATCCGGCACTGGCGGGTTGGGCTCTGCGGGTCTACGAGAAGCTCGTCGCCCGGCACGGGGCCGCCGCTCTCCGCCGTCCGCAGGCCGTTCCCGTCCGGTACGGCTTCTCCCGGCACAGGACGCCTGCCCTCGGCACCGAGCTGAGGCGCGGGCAGGAACGGGAGCTGTTGGCGCTCCTGCTGCCGTACCTCCGGAATGACCACGCGCTCGTGATCGAGCTGGCTCGTTCGCTCGGAGCCCGGTCCCGGCGGCTGCCGGAGCTGCAGGACGCACTGCGGCGCGCCGTCCTGACCGCGCCCGACGACGAGGCGGCGCAGGCCGCGGAGCTCTGGCTCACGCGGGCTCCGGACAAGGCTGAGCGGGTGGCGTCCCTGGACGCTTCGGCTCTGCGGCATCCGGCCGTCTGGCGTGTCGTCGCGTCCCGGCGGACGGACCTCCTGGACCAAGCCCCTCTCGGCCTGGTCACCCCGGACATGCCGGGGAAATGGAACGTCTCCCAGCGTGATCGGATCGAAGAGGCTCTGCTGATCCGGGCGCAGGATGCCGGGCTTGCGATCGGCGAGCGGCTCGTGGCGGTCTCCGGGTTGCGGGCCTTCCCGGATGCCCTCGCCGCATTGCTCCAGACGATCGAGGACGAACCCGTGATCCTGGAAGCGGCGCTCGAAGGCCTGGGACGGCGTCCTCGGTCCGTCGAGGAACTGCTGACCCGGGGCCCGGTGGCGCAGGCCGCCGCGTCACGGGCCTGCCGTTTCGCCGTTCCTTCGCTGCTCTCTCCCGTACTGGAGGAAGCCCTGACCGGCGGGAAGGTCGGAGCACGGAAGGCAGCCGCGCGGCAATTCGTCACGCAGCGGATCCCCGGCGCGGTGGAGCCGCTCCTGCGCGCCTGGAACGACCCGGAGACGCATCCGGACGTCCGGATCGCGGTCGCCGTGGCGTTGCGGCGGGTTCCTGAGGATCCGCGTGCTCTGGCCGCGCTGCGGTCACGCCTGTCCGGTGAGGAGATGGCCCGATCGTTCCTCCAGATGTCGCCTCTGGACTTCGCACCGGAGCACCGCCCGGACGTCGCGGAGCTGGTGCACGGGCTGCTCCGCGCGGCGGGCGGCCCGGGGGTCCGGGCCCGCGCCGCCCGCGCGTTCGGCATCTGGGCCCATTGGTACCGGCCCGGCACCGCGGAGTTCCTGGAGGCCGCCGTCACCGGCGACGAAACCGACTTGTCAGTCTTCCTCCTCCTTCTCCGGCATGGCATCGTCCGCGGCGAGGCACTGGACGTCATGCGCCGCCTCCTGGCGACCGAGGAGCCCCCGGGATCCCGCGTCACAAGCCTGGCCGAGGCGATCCGGTACGGTGCCCGAGCACCCTGGCGGGACGACCTGGCCCGTGCCTTCGCCGGCCTGCTGGCCTGCGAGCCCCTTCGCCTGCCCCTGGCGACAGCCCTCCTGGAGAGCCTGCTCCCCACCGAGAACGTCGATCCGCAGGCCATGGCCGGGGAGCTCACGTCCCTGGCCGGCCTGCTCGACGGCCGCCCGGTCCTGGCCGCGCAGACCGCCCAGAAGATCGAGGACCGCTACCGCCACACCCGGCTCTCCTCTTCCGCGTTCCTCCCGGCCATCCGGGACCTCACCGCCCAGGGCGCCCTCCCCGGCGCCCTGTTCGCCGTCAGCCTGACGGCCCTGGCAGGCGATTCCACCGGCTGGCCGACCGAGTTCCGCGAAGCCCTTCTCCGTCTCCGCGCCTCACCTCACCTGGAGGCCCGCCAGGCGGCCCACGACGTGGAGCTTCCCGACGGTCCCTGACCTGAGGGGGGCGGCGGGCCGGCGCACCCGGCCCGCCGCGCCGGTCATCCGCCGACGTGGACCCACTCGGCCACCGAGGGAACGCCGTTGGCGTCGGTGGCGAAGAGCATGTACCAGCCGGGAGGGGCGATGTTGGGCTTGTTGGTGAACTTGAACTTGGCCGTGTCGCCCTTGATGGTGAGCTTCTCCGGCGCCACCGCGCGCTGGTTGGGGTCGGAGGAGTGGGTCACCGCGCCGGGGCGCATCAGCCAGGCGGACTTGATCTTGCGGTCGGTCTTGATGGTGTAGGCGCCGCCGTAGGCCCAGTACTTCTTGCTCACGCTCCGGATCTTGGGGCGGGGGCCCTTGAAGAGGTAGGGCGGCGAGTAGATCGAGATGCGGGTCTCGTAGAAGTTGCTGATCGGGTTGGAGCCCGCGGCCAGGACCCGGCCGTCGGGCAGCAGGACCGCGGTGTTGTGGTAGGTGCGGCCGACCTTGTCGGGCGCCATCGCCGTCCAGGCGTCCGGCTTCTTGGGGTCGAACATGGCGGCCTCCCGCACGTACTGGGTGCGGTTGGCGTAGGAGCCGCCGGTCTCGAAGACCTTGCCGTCGGGCAGCAGGACGGCCGACACGTACACCTTCGCGGCGTTCAGGTCGGGGCCGCGCCGGTACCGGGGGCTGGGGGAGTTGAGGTCGACGATGTCGGTGTGCGCGTGCGCGACGCCCGGGCCCTGCGCCGAGAAGTCCATGCCGCCCATGGTCATCACCTTCTGGCGCTGGGCGGGCGGGAGCAGGACGCTGGCGGACTGGTCGCGCGCCCACTTCTGGCTCAGGCCGGGCACCTCCTTGAAGGAGTTCTTCTTCTTGTAGTCGAAGATCCCGGCGCTGAGGAAGTTGCCCTCGTTGTGCGTGTAGTTGTCGTTGCTGTTCCCGGTGACCGGGTGGCCGAAGACGCTGCTCCCGGAGTAGAACAGCTTGCCGTTCTGCATGAGGATCAGCGCCGGGTAGGTCGACCAGTTGATGTTGCTCTGCGCGACCTTGTTCGCGGGCAGCCAGGCGCCGCCGGTCTTGGACTTCTTGTTGTACTTGAACAGCTCCGCGACCCGGGAGACGTACTGGTAGCCGCCCTGGTAGTCCCCGGCGTAGCCGCCGACGGAGTAGACGTCCCCGTTGCCGAGGATGGTCGCGGACGGGTACCAGTGGCCGTCGTTCATGTCGTTGGTCCGGTGGTACTTGTTGTCCTTCGGGTCGAAGATGTACGACTTCTCCTCGCCCAGCCAGCCCTGGTACCCGCTGTCGTTCTCGGAGTACTTCTTCGTGCCGCCCATGATGAGGACGCGGCCGTCGGAGAGCTGGACGTGCCCGGCGCAGAACATGTCGACCGGCGTCTTGATCTTCCGGTACTTTCCGGTGGCCGGGTCGAAGAGCATGCTCTCGAAGCTGCCCGCCGCGAAGTTCTGCGCGTTGTTCCCCGTACCGGCGATGAGCAGGACCTTGCCGTTGTTGAGGACGACCGTGTGCATCGCACGGACGCCCTTCTTCCTGGCCAGGGCTCCGGCGTCACCGGGGTCTCCGTCGTCGGCTCCCGGCTTGGGGTCGCCGAAGTCGACGTAGCGCCACTTGCCCTCGACGCAGCCGGTCTTGTCGGTGCACCTGCCGGCGGCGCCCGCCGAGGCCGTCATGAGGTAGTCGTCGGTGGTGATGGTCCCCTTGCCGGAGATCGCCAGGCCGAACCGGACGGCCTTGGTGCCGGCGGGGACCGGGCCGGTCTTCACCGTCGCCTTGCGCCACTTCGAGGACGCGCCGCCGACGCCGTAGTCCGCCCAGGACACCCAGGAGCCGTTGCTCTTCTGGCGGAAGAACATCACGGACATCTTGGGGGTGGTGGACTTCAGGTGGAAGGACAGGTTGAGGCGCTGGCCGGGCTTGACCTTCTTGATCGCGCAGGCCTTGGTCTGGATCAGGGCCCGCGCCCCGGACACCCGCATCTTCTGCTTGATCTGCACCGCGCGCTTGCTGACGCGCCCGCGGACGAGCTTCGCCGACCCCTCGTTGCGGCCCTTCGTCCACACCTCCCAGCACTTGGGAAGCTTGCCCGCCTTCGTTTCGAGCTTCGGGTTGGGCACGATGTTGGGCGCGGCGTACGCGGGGACGCCGCCCTGCACGAGGGCCGCCGTCAGCATCGCCGACCCGGCCAGGAACACGCGGGCCCTCGGCCTGCGGAATCTCATCGTCGAACTCCTCGGGGGCTGCCACACGGCCGTTCAGCCGTTGCAGGCGGTCTTGTCGCCGTCGTTGTCGAGCTTCTGCCGGTCGGTACCCACGACCTTGATGGCCGTGGTGAAACCGTTGAGCTCGAGCCACAGGCACTTGTCGTCGTACGCGGTGATGCCGTCGGGGAACGTCCACGGGACGCACTGCGTCGCCTCGCCGTAGTTGCGGTCGCAGCCGCCCCAGTCCTTCGGCGCGCCCGCGTCCTGCGGGGCCCCCTCGGGGGCGGCCTCCGGGATCTTCCGCTCCCTGAGGGCGGTCGCCTGCGGGGTGACCTCGGGCTTCTCGACGGGCGTGCTGTCCGGCGGGACCGGCTCGGCCGCCACGTCCTGCGGCGACGACTCGTCCGCGGGCTGCGCCAGGGAGGTGTCGTCGGCGGCGGCGTCACGCACCGTGGCGCCCTTCTCCCCGCCGGTCAGAAAGACCCCCGCGACCACGGCCACGACGGCCACGACCGCGGCGAGCACCCCCCATACGGCCCTGCGGCCACCCGGTAGCGACATGTGCGGACCCCCCGTCCTCTTCGCCGGGATGCGTCGCCGCGTCCCGTTCACGTCGTCGCACGAAGCTACCAACGACGTTTGCACAGTGCAAGGATTGCATGATGCAAAATACCGACCGGCGCGAAGGACGGTACAAAAGGGGGCATGAACCATGCGCGGGTCGAGGCACCGAACGGCGACGACATCGAAGCCGTGACCACGGCCCTGCTGACGGCCTCCCGCCTCCTCGTCGCGATCTCGGCGCGCTCGCTCGGCGCGGTCGGGGAAGGGGTCACCCTCGCCCAGTTCCGGATGCTGACCAGTCTGTCCGTGCAGGGTCCGATGAAGTTGTCGACGCTGGCGGACCTGCTGGGCGTCAACCCCTCCACCGCGCTGCGGATGGCCGAGCGCCTCGTCCTCGCCAGGCTGATCACCCGCAAGGTCAACCCGCAGAACCGCCGCGAGATCATCCTCGGCCTCGCCCCCGCGGGCCGCAGGGTCGTCGCGGACGTGACGGCCCGCCGCCGCGACGAGATCTCCCAGGTCGTCGCCCGTCTCGCCCCGGACCAGCGCACCTCCCTCGTCCAGGCGCTCGCCGCGTTCACCGAGGCCGGCGGCGACCTCCCGGCCACGGTAACCCAGCCCATCTTCTTCACCTGACGGTACGCGGCGAACGGCCCGGAGCCCTCGACGGCCGGTACCGGGCGGCGCGGGCTCCGGGCGTGCCCTACCAGGTGTCCCAGTGGATGACGGAGTCCGGAGAGGGCCGCTCGGCCGGGCGGAAGTCGGTGCCCTTGGTGTGGGCGAGCGGGGTCAGGACGGCCTGGGCGACGGTGTCGTAGGGGATGCCGAGGAGGTCGGCGACCTCGCGCTCGCGGGCCAGGTGCATGGACGTCCAGGCGGTGCCGAGCCCCCGTGCGCGGGCGGCGAGCATGAAGCTCCACATCGCCGGGAGGATGTTGCCGAGCGCCGCCTTGGCCGACGCGCGGTCGGGGCCCTCGGTGCAGCCGATCACCAGGACGGGGGCGTCGCCCATGTGCTCGCCGAGGTGGTCGGCGGAGCTCGCCACGCGGGACTGGGCGTCGCCGGACCGGGCGCCCGCGTAGTGCGGGGAGGCCTTGTAACCGGCGTAGACCTCGCGGTACACGTCGCCGATGGCGCGGCGCTTCTCCGCGTCGCGGACCACGACGAAGCGCATGGTCACCACGTTGGAGCCCGAGGGCGCCTGCAGCGCCATCGCGACGCACTCGCGGATCGCGTCCTCGGAGACGGCGCGGGTGAAGTCGAGGCGTTTGCGCACGGCGCGGGTGGTGGACAGGAGTTGGTCCGGGTTCAGATCGAGCAGCGTCATACCCGTGATCATAAATTTCGGCCGGTCAAGGCTCGATCGCCTGGAGGTAGCGCTTTCCGAGGCCCGCCAGGTGGGCGACGAGCCCGGGAGGCCCGGTGACCTTGAAGTCGAGGCCGAGCATGCCGATGTAGACGGCGATGACCTCCAGGCTGTCGGCGCCCGTGACCAGGACGCAGCGGTGCTCGTCGACGGACTCGACCACCCCCACGGTGGCGTTGATGCGGGAGAGGACCTCCTCGGCGGAGGCCAGGACGGTGATGCGGGCGTGGACCTTCCAGCCGGTGAAGGCCACGTCGCGCAGGACGAAGGCCGTGTAGTCGAGGCCGGGCAGCGGGGTCGGGGCGAACCGGCGTCGGGTCGGCGCCAGCGGGGTGATCCAGTCGGCCCGGTGGGTGGACCAGGCGCCGGACTGCGGGTCGCGCCCCACGAGGTACCAGCGGCGCCGCCAGTTGACCAGGCGGTAGGGCTCGACGAGTTTGCGGCCGTCCGGCGCGGCCGGCGTGGCGGGGGGCTCGCGGCGGCCCCGGGCCCGGCCGCGTAGTCGAAGCGGAACCATTCGCGGTCGCGGATCGCCGCCGCGATCCGGCTCAGGACCTCGGCGTCGATCTCGGGGTCCTCGACGTTGGAGTCGAGGTTCTCCGGCGCCCGGGAGGTGGACTCGTGGATCGCGGCCACCTGGCGGTGCAGCCGGTGGGGAAGCACCTGCTCCAGCTTGGCCAGGGCGCGCGCGCTGCTCTCCTCGATGCCGCTGACGCCGGTGCCGGCCCGCAGCCCGATCGCGACGGCGACGGCCTCCTCGTCGTCGAGCAGCAGCGGCGGCAGTTTCGCGCCGGGCCCGAGCCGGTAGGCGCCGGCCGCGCCGCGCGTGGCCTCCACGGGATAGCCGAGCTCCCGCAGGCGCTCGATGTCGTTGCGGATCGTGCGGGTGCTCACTCCCAGGCGTTCGGCCAGCTCAGGACCCGGCCACTCCGGTCGTGACTGCAGGAGGGAGAGGAGGGCGAGCAAGCGCGAAGAAGTCTCCAACATTCTCCGGATTATGGCCTCCATTGCGGAATCTGATCTTCCTATATGGCTCCTACCTTGAGGCCATGACGAAGACGCAGCGCACCGACATCCGCCCCTTCCACGTCGAGATCCCCCAGGCCGAGCTCGAGGACCTCGACCGCCGGCTCGCCGCCACCCGGCTGCCCCGCCCCGCGGCGGACGACGACTGGACGCTCGGCACCCCGAACGCCTACCTGGACGAGACCGTCGAGTACTGGCGGAAGTCGTTCGACTGGCGGAGGCAGGAGAAGCGGATGAACGAGTTCCCGCACTACCTGACCGACATCGACGGGCAGAACGTGCACTTCATCCACGTGCCGTCCGCCGAGCCGGACGCGACCCCGCTGCTGCTCGTCCACACCTACCCCGGCTCGTTCATCGACTTCCTCGACATGATCGGCCCGCTGACCGACCCCGTCGCGCACGGCGGCAGGGCCGAGGACGCGTTCTCCGTGGTCGTCCCCTCGATCCCCGGCTTCGGTTTCAGCACCCCGCTCGAAGGCGGCGGCTGGACGATGGCCAGGGTGGCCCGCACCTTCGACACGCTCATGCGCCGGCTCGGCTACGACTCCTACGGCTCGCACGGCAGCGACGCGGGCACCCTGGTCTCCCGCGAGCTGGGGCTGCTGAGCCCGCCCGGATACCTCGGGATGCACGTGCTGCAGCTGTTCTCGTTCCCCTCCGGCGACCCGGCCGAGTTCGAGGGCTTCGGGCCCGAGGAGTACGCGTCCCTGGAGCACATGCAGTGGTTCCAGTCGGTCGGCGGCTACAACGCGATCAACGCGTCCCGTCCGCAGACCGTCGCCGTCGGGATCGCCGACTCGCCGGTCGGCCAGCTCGCCTGGAGCGAGCTGTTCAACTCCTTCGGCAACGGCACGAGCCTGGTGACCCGCGACCAGATCCTCACCCAGGTCTGCCTCTACTGGTTCACCAACACCCAGGCCACGGCCGGCCGGTACCACTACGCGGAGGCGCACTCGGGCGCGGAGCCCGCCCTCAACAACGCGCCGACCGGGGTCGCGGTCTTCGCGGACGACTTCAAGACCATCCGCAGCCTGGCCGAGCGCGACAACACCAACATCGTGCACTGGAGCAAGTTCCCGACCGGCGGCCACTTCGCCGCCATGGAGCGCCCCGACGAGGTGGTCGGCGACATCCGCGCCTTCTTCGCGGCACTGCGGAACGGCTGAACCCGCGGCCCCGCCCTGTTGACATGAAAGCTGATATGTCTCATATTCGCGACATGGAGACTGAAGTGTTCCAGGGCTACGAGCCTTTGTCAGGGGAGTCGTGGCGCGACCCGTTCGGCATGTACGCCGCTCTGCGCGACCACGACCCCCTGCACCACGTCGAGCGGGGCGACTACTGGGTGCTGTCCCGGTTCGCCGACGTGTGGGAGGCCGCCCGGGACACCGCGACGTTCTCCTCCGCCGAGGGGCTGACCTTCACCTACGGCGAGCGGGAGCGGATCGGGCTCGGCGAGGCCGCGCCGATGGTGATGCTGGACCCGCCCGAGCACACCGACTTCCGCAGGCTCGTCAGCCGCGGTTTCACCCCCCGCCGGGTCTCCTCGATCGAACCGGCGGTGCGGGCGTTCGTGCGCGAGCGGCTGGACCGCCTCGCCGCGCACGGCCCGGCCGACGCCGACATCGTCGCCGAGCTGTTCAAGCCGCTGCCGAGCTTCGTCGTCGCCCACTACCTGGGCGTCCCCGAGGAGGACAGGTCCAGGTTCGACCGGTGGACCGAGGAGATCGTGGCCGCCAACGCCTACGGCGACGCGCTGTCGGCCGGGCAGGCCGTGGCGGAGCTGTTCGGCTACTTCGGGGAGCTCATCGAGCGCAGGCGCGCCGAGCCCGGCGACGACCTGATCTCGGCGCTGAACGCCGTCTTCGACGACGCGGACCCGCTGGGCCCGCTGCGCATCCTCGGCTTCGCGTTCACCATGGTCGCCGGAGGCAACGACACCACGACCGGCCTGCTCAGCGCCGGATGCGGGCTGCTCGCCGCGCACCCCGACCAGCGCAGGGCGCTGGTGGACGACCCCTCCCTCATTCCCGACGCCATCGACGAACTGCTCCGGCTGACCAGCCCCGTCCAGGGGCTGGCCCGCACCGCCACCCGGGACGTGGAGCTGCACGGCAAGGTCCTGCCCGCCGGACGCAAGGTGCTCCTGCTGTACGGCTCGGCCAACCGGGACCCGCGGGAGTTCGGCCACGACGCCGACGCGCTCGACCTCACCCGCAGGCCGCGCCACACCCTGGGGTTCGGCCACGGCGCCCACCACTGCCTGGGCGCGTCGGCCGCCCGGCTCCAGGCCGGGATCGCCCTGGAGGAGCTCCTCGCCCGCCACCCGCACTTCGAGGTGGACACCGACCGCGGCGAGTTCGCCCCCGGCCACTTCGTCCGCCGCTTCCAGTCCCTGCCGTTCCGTCCCGGGCCCGCGGCATGAGCCGGCCCTGGATGCGGGAGGAGCGCGTCGGCCTGGCCGCCGGGCGCATCCTCGACGCCGCCGGGGAGGTCTTCGCCGAGCGCGGTGTCGGAGCCACCGAGATGAGCCACATCGCGCAGGCCGCCGGATGCTCGCGGGCCACGCTCTACCGCTACTTCGAGAACCGGCACGCCCTGCAGGTGGCGTACATGCACCGCCAGACCCACCGCGTCGTGGAGGGCGTCGCCCGCCGCCTCCAGCACCTCACCGACCCCCGCGAACGCCTGGCGGAGGCGATCCGGTCGGCCCTCGCCGCGGTGCGGGAGAGCCCGGTCCTGGCGTCCTGGTTCACCGCCGCGGACGGCGCGCGCACCGCCGGACTCGTCGAGGCCTCCGCCGTCCTCCAGGGCCTGTGCGCCGCCTTCCTCGGCGACCCGGACGACCCCGCCGTCCGCGAGCGCGCCCGCTGGCTGCTGCGGATCATCGTGTCCCTGCTGGCCAACCCCGGCCGGGACGCGGCCGACGAACGCATGATGATCGAACGTTTCGTCCTTCCCGTCCTCCTCGACGGGCCGGAGACGGCGCCGCCTCGCCCGGAGGCGCCCGCCGGGGCCGGACGGATGCGAAGATCGTTGGCATGAGCGCATCTGAGGGCAAGGCTTCCGTCATCGGGGTTTTCGGCCGGTCTGCGGCGGACTACGAGCAGGTCGGGGTGGAGTTCTTCACGCCGATGGGCCGGGCGCTGGTGGAGCGGGCCGGGGTGGGAGAGGGCGCGCGCGTCCTGGACGTCGGGTGCGGGCGCGGGCATGTGCTGCTCCCTGCCGCCGAGGCGGCGGGACCGTCCGGGACCGCCGTGGGGATCGACCTCGCCGAGGAGATGGTCGCGCTGACGGCCTCGGCCGCGGCCCACCTGCCCTGGGTGACCGTGTCCGTCGGAGACGCCGCCGCCCCCGACTTCCCCGACGGCTCGTTCGACACCGTGCTCGCCGGGCTCGTCATCTTCTTCCTGCCCTCCCCCGAGGACGCCCTGACCGCCTACCGGCGCGTCCTGCGCCCCGGCGGGCGGCTGGCCTTCAGCACCTTCGGCGCCCAGGACCCGGTCTTCGAGTCCGTCGTGAAGACCCTGGCCTCCTTCGCCCCGCCCGCCGAAGGCGAACGCCCCCTCGACCGTTTCCGCGACCCCGCCTCGATCACCGGCCTCCTCGCCGGCTGGTCCGGCGTCGAGATCACCGAGCACGTCATCGAGTCCCGCTTCTCCGACAGGTCCGTCTTCTGGGAGTGGCTCTGGTCCCACGGCATCCGCGCCCTGCTGGAGCAGATCCCCGGGTCCCGCCTCGACGAGGCCCGCGACGCCGCCTTCGCCGTCCTCCCCGAAGCTCCCTTCTCCCTGCACACCACCCTCCGCGTCACCACCGCCACGGCGCGGGCGTGAGGATCAGCGGAACAGGACGAAGTAGAGGATCGCCGTGGCGATCACGCTGATGAGGATCGAACCCAGACATCCCAGGCGGCTTGAGAAGAAGAAGAACATGTCCCTGCCCTACCCAGGGCACCGCTCCGTGCCGCACGGAAGTGGCCGATCTCTCGCCGGGTCAGGGGTTGCGGTGGAGGCGGCGGGCGATCAGCGCCAGGTGGAGGCGGAGACGCCCCGCAGGGGTGCGGACGTCCCAGCCGAGGAGGCGGGAGGCCTGGGCCAGCCGGGTCTGCAGGGTGGAGTGGTGGACGGTGAGGGCGGTCGCCGCGGCACGGAGGCTGGAGGCGGCGGCGACGGTGTCCAGGGTCCGCAGCATCCAGGGCGCGGAAGCCGCGGCGCGGTCCAGGGCGCGGGTGTCGGGATCGGCCGGGGCGCCCGGGTGGATGTGAGCGGCCAGGACGGCCAGCGGGCCCAGCTCTCCGGCGTGGAGGACGCGCGGCCCCGGATCCTGCTCGGTGCCTTCGGCGGTCAGGCGGAGGGCGGTGCGCGCCGCCTCCCATGAGGAGGGCAGGTCGAGGACGTTCACCGCCGGGCCGACTCCGGCGCGGCGGTCCTGCGGGACGTCCGCCTGCGCCGGCCGGACGAGCGGCGGCCGGTCCGGGAAGGCGATGGCGCGGGCGGGTTCGTCGGGGTTCAGACCGAGGCGGCGGGCCGCCCACAGGCGTTCGTTCTCCGAGGTCCGGGCGTCCAGGAGGATCTCGGCCGGCTCCCGGACACGGGTACGGGTGCGTTCCAGGACGGTGCGGGCCGCGGCGGCGGCGCGTTCGAGGATCATCCGGTCCAGCTCCGCGGGGCCCGAAGGGCGTTCCAGCAGCACGCGGGCCGGCCCGCCGGGGACGATCTCCTCGGCGGGCCAGTGCGGGGCGGCGGGCTCAGGCGAGTCGGAGGTGCTCCCGTCCGGCGTCGCCCGCACCCGCAGGCGGCGCTCGTCGTCGACCAGCCGTGCGGGGCACCTCGCCAGGAAGGCCGCGCCCCGCACGATCGCCTCCAGGCCCGCCCGCTGCGCCACGAGGGCGTCGAAGTAGGCGATCACCTGGACCGCGGCGCCCGCCTGGGGATCCAGTGCGGTCAACCGGCCGACGAGCTCTCTCACCACTCCATCATCGCGCGTCAGGAGGCCAGGACGCGGCGCAGCCAGCGGAGGCGCGCCTCCCTGGCCTCGACGGAGATCGCTGCGTGCGGGGCCAGCATGTCGAACCCGTGGCAGCCGCCCGGCCAGACGTGGAGTTCGGCGACGCCGCCCGCCTGCCAGATCCGGGTGGCGTAGGCGACGTCCTCGTCCCGGAACGTCTCGGCCGAGCCGACGTCGACGAACGCCGGGGGCAGGCCGGACAGGTCGGCGGCACGGGCGGGAGCGGCGTACGGGGAGACGTCGGGGCCGCCGCGGGCGTCGCCCAGCAGGGCCGTCCAGCCGGTGTCGTTGCAGGTGCGGTCCCAGATGCCGAGCCCGGCCATCTGGATCGACGAGGGCGTGTCGTTGCGGTCGTCGAGCATCGGGCAGATCAGCATCTGCCCGGCCAGCGCGGGCCCCCCGCGGTCGCGGGCCAGCAGGGACACCGCGGCCGCCAGGCCGCCGCCCGCGCTGGTGCCGGCGACGACGACGCGTCCGAGGTCGAGCCCCAGCTCGCCGGCGTGCTCGACCGTCCAGAGCAGACCGGCGTAGCAGTCCTCGACGGGCGCGGGGTGCGGGTGCTCCGGAGCCAGGCGGTACTCCACCGAGACCAGGGTCATCCCCAGGTCCAGGGCGAGGTCCAGCAGGTCGTCCGCACCGTGCCGGTTGGTGCCCATCACCATGCCGCCGCCGTGGATGTAGTAGATCACCCCCGTGGGCCCGGCCGCCCCGGTCGGCCGGCAGATCAGCAGCGGCACCTCGGGCGCGCCCTGCGGCCCCGGCACCGCGCGCTCCTGGACGGCGAACGCGCCGTCCCGGGTGAACTCCTCGGCCGGCCTGGACCGCACCTCGGCGGCGGCCGCCCGGTACAGCGGGATGCGTTCCGGGGTGAGCCCGTCCGGAGGCATGGTCTCGTGCACGACCGCCAGCGTGGCGGCCACGGTCGGGTCGAAGGGGGGCGGCGGGCCCACCCGGCTCTGCTGCGTCACGGCGCTCTCCTCCGGTGTCCACGCGGCCCTGCCTGCGACCGCGAGCACCATTGTGAAGTCGCACGTGACCCGCGTGGCCCGGCAAACGGCGGACGCTCTCCGCCGATCCGGCGGTCCTGCGGCCCGGGAGCCCGGCTCCGCGCGGACCGGCCCGACACGGGAGGGACCGGAGGCGCGCGGAGCCGGGAAGGCCGCGTCAGCCGACCTTGTACAGGGTGTCCTTGACGACCTTGTCCGCCGCGACGCCTTCCTCGGCGGTGGCGTCCTTCGCGGCGCCGTCCTTGGCGGTGGCGTCCTTCGCCGCGGTGTCCTTCGTCGTGCCGTCCGCGGCGGTGGTGTCCTTGGCCGCGCCGTCCTTGGCGGTGGCGTCCTTCGTCGTGTCGCCCGTCGTGCCCTTCGCCGCCTCGATGTCGAAGAGGTGCACGTCGTGGTCGTAGTTCCCGTAGGGGGTGACCGCCTTGATCTGCACCCAGACCTGCTTCTCCCCCTTGAGGTACAGCCGGGCGTCGCCCTTGGCCACGCTGAGGTCGAACGGCAGCGCGACCCCCTCCTTCAGGGTCCCCGACGCCTCGCCCAGCGAGGCCGGCCCCGACAGCGGCACCTGCATCGCCCCCGTCACCTCGGCGTTCAGGTTGCCGGGCGTGATCCCGCCCCGCACCTGCCAGACCTCGAAGTGGTACTCGAAGTTCTCCTTGCCCCCGACGCTCTTGCGGGTCAGCATCCCCCCGTTCTGCACCCTCGTGACGGCCCCGCCGCCCGGCGGCTCCTTCACCGCGACCCGAGTCCCCTTCTCGGCGGCCGCGTACGCGGCCGCCGGCACGGCCCCCACCCCCAGCGGGACGACGACGGCCAGAACACCTGCGAAACGGCGAGTACGAAGCACGAGCTCCCTTTCCCGAAGTCACAAAGGTCTTGGTCCCGACGCCCCCTACCCAGCGTGATCGTCCCGCTACCACACCCGAACGCCAAGACCGGGCAAAGGAGGGCCCTCCCGCGGGCGAGTCGACGGAAAAATCCCTACACATCACAACGCCGAAGACGCGGAGAGGCACCACGGGCGGGGCTCTCCTACCAGGAGGGTGCGCGGCCGGATATGCGGCGGACTTCGGCATTTTGCTGGAGGACAGGCCATCGGTCGACAAACTCTGCTGTAACCGATTTGTGATTGACAGTAGCGTGATCGGGTGGTGACGTTGAGGTCCGATCCGATATGACCCGGCGGAAGGACTCCGGCGGGCGCATACGGAGTGTGAATCCCGCCCGGGTGGTCCCAGTGATAAGTGACATAAATTTTCGTAGTCCGTCCGTTATGGCGGTGAGATGATCCCGGAGGTTCTACAGTCGTCTTCGACGTGAAAGAAACCGGGGAGAAGTGCATGAACAAGCCGCGGGTCCTGGGCGTGGACGCCTGCCGCAGGGGGTGGGTGGGCATCGCGGTGGAGTGGGACGGGGGCCTGACGGCCTACCACGCCCCGGAGATCGACCAGCTGGTCGACCAGGTCGAGCGGGACGGCAAGGTCGACATGGTGGCGGTGGACATGCCGATCGGGCTGGCCGACGCCGGGCGGCGGCAGGCCGACGTGCTCGCGCGCAAGGAGGCCGGGCCCCAGTGGTGCTCGGTGTTCATCATGCCGGTGCGCGAGGCGCTGGAGAGCACGGACATCTCCACGGCGAAGGAGACCAACCTCCGCCTGGCCGGCGAGGGCTTCACCCACCAGGCGTTCTCCCTCAGGCCCAAGATCCTCCAGGTGGACCGCTGGGTGCGCGAGACCCACCTCCCGGTCGTCGAGGTGCGTCCCGAGGTCAGCTTCGCGGCGCTGGCCGGCGAGCACCTGCGCTCCCGCAAGTCGTCCTGGTCCGGCGCCCACCACCGCCGCGAGCTGCTCGCCCGCGCCGGCATCATGCTCCCCAACGAGCTCGGCGATCCCGGGCTGAAGGCCGACGTCAACGACATGCTCGACGCCGCGGCCGCGGCCTGGACCGCCCGCCGCGTCTCCCGGGGCGAGGCCCGCCCCCTTCCCGACCCTCCGGAGACCTTCAGCGACGGCCTCCCCTGCGCCATCTGGATCTGAGAAATTCGCACCCGTGAGGAGAATTAACCGGGTGCCATGACCAACCCATGACGTGAGGTCAGATTCCCTGGCATAAACGAGAAGGCTTCTTTACTCTTCGAAGTCGTCCGGGTATCGAAAACCCGGATGAACCCGGATGGTCTCCGGCTCCGGAAGGGCGGGGAGGCCCGGTGAAGGCCTCCCCGCGGGTCAGGCGGCGTCGAAGTCGGTGACGGGGGTGCGGCCGAAGCCGGCGAGAAGGGTTGCCCGGTCGTAGTACTCCAGCCATTCGGTCACCAGACCGTCCTGCAGGGTGAGGACGCCCACCACGGGGACCTCGGTGCGGCCGTGGGAGTTGTCGAAGACGTCGCGGCGTTCGAGGAAGACGCGGCCGTCGATGACGCCCATGGCCCGGATCCGGAGGTCCAGGTGGGTGAGGCCCTCGGCGAGGAGGGCCAGGCGGGAGCGGATGGCGGCACGGCCGTGCAGGGGCGCCTGCATGACGCTGTGGAGGACGCCGTCGGGGGCGAAGAGGGAGACGATCCCGTCCCAGTCGCGGGCGTTCCAGGCGCCGACCATCTCCCGGACGGTGCGGAGCTTCTCTTCGTCGGTCACTGGAGCTCCCTGCGCAGGTCGCGTTTGAGGATCTTGCCGATGGGGTTGCGGGGCAGGGCGGGGCGGAGTTCGAGGCGTTCGGGGAGCTTGAAGGACGCGATGCGCTGGTCGCGCAGGTGGGAGACGAGCTCGTCCAGGGTGGGGGTGGCGCCTTCCGCGGGGACGACGACGGCGCAGACCTTCTCGCCGAGGACGTCGTCGGGGTAGCCGACGACGGCGACCTCGGCGACGGACGGGTGCCCGGCCAGGAGGCCCTCCAGCTCGGCGGGGGCGATGTTCATGCCGCCGCGGATGATGAGGTCCTTGGCTCGGTCGACGTAGTGCAGGAAGCGTCCGTCCTCGCCGGCGATCTCGAAGACGTCACCGGTGCGCAGGTAGCCCTCCTCGTCGAACGGGGTGGGCAGGTCGGCGCCGTTCAGGTAACCGGGGAAGATCGTCGGCCCCTTGATGCGCAGTTCGCCCGGCACGCCGGGCTCCGTCACCTCCTTGCCGGAGACGGGGTCGACCAGGCGCACGTCGACCCATTCGGCGACGCGGGACGTCCACTTCACGCCGGGGACGCCGTACCGGGGGAAGTAGCGGGCGCGCTGCTCGGGGTCGGGCACGTCCTGCGGGTCGGTGAGGAGCGCGATGCCCTCGTTGGAGCCGAAGAAGTTGATGACGCCGATGCCGTGCCGCTCCTGCCAGCCACGCACCATCGCGGGCGGCAGCGGCGCCGAGCCGGAGCCGATGATGCGCAACGAGCTGAGGTCGGCGGCGGCGAGGATCTCGGGGCGGGCGAGCAGCAGGCTCAGCAGGGCGGGAGGCGCGACGGTGTACGTCGCCTTCTCCATGGCGATCTGCTTCAGGAACGTCGGCAGGTCGAACGGGTGGTGCTGGACGAACACTCCCCCGACGCGCAGCCACGGCAGGAACATGCCGTTGATGCCGGCCATGTTCACCATCGGGAACGGGTTGAGCAGCACGTCCTCGGAGGTCAGCTGCGGCGCGTCCACGGTCGCCCAGCTCATGGCGAGCCAGTCGTAGTGGGTGCGCGGCACGCCCTTCGGGGTGCTCTCGGTGCCGGACGTCCAGCAGATCGTCACGCAGTCGTTCGGGTCGGCCGGGTGCTCGGCGGCGTAGGCCTCGACGCGTTCCCGCGCCCCCGGGGCGAAGGCGATGGGCACGACGCCGTCCGGCAGGGACGCCCCGTACGCGAAGACCGTCCGCAGGCCGGGCAGCGAGGAGCGCACGTCGCAGATCTCCTGGACGGGTGAGCGGTCCCCGAGGCGGTCCACCGTCAGGTAGGCGTTGAAGCCCGCGAGCCGCCCGAGCTCGCCGATCTCGTGCTCCCGGTACTGCGCGGGCAGCGGCGAGACCACGGCCCCGATCCGCCAGCACGCGAGGTAGGCGGCGACGAGCTCGACGGTGTTGGGCATCTGCAGCCCCACCACGTCGCCCTCGCCGACGCCGTGTGTCAGCAGGAGGTCGGCGAGCCCGTCGACCTCCGCGTCGAGTTCTCGCCAGGTCAGCCGGCGGGGTTGCTCGCCGGTCAGGTCGGCCTTGTTGGCGGGGTCGACGGCCGCGAGCCGGTCGGGATCGGCCGCCACCCGCGCGCGGAACAGCCCGTCCATGGTCTCGTCGCTCCACCAGCCCGCGGCCTTGTACTCGGCGACGCGTTCGGCGGGGTGCAGTCCTCGGTGACCCATCGCGTTGTCCTCTCCTCGTTCCCAGAGATCAGGGGCGGGCCGGCGCGCCGACCCGCCGGGAGTCAGCTTCCGGAGATGTCGATGACGTCACCGGCCTCTTCGAAGATCCTCTTCTCAGCGGACCAGGCAAAGGGCTTGAATCCTGAAATACCGAGAGAATTCTCAACAGTCATCGTCCACCTGACACCGTCGATGAACATGGACGGCTCGTGGGACTGCGTGCGGGCGGCCTTGGCGATCCCGATCCGGCTCAGCCCGTCCGTGGACGCAGCGGCCTCGGTGAAGGCGTCCACCATGAGGTCGCCGATCGCCCACCCGTTGACGGTGTAGTTGTTCAGCGGGGCCTTCACGCCGTGCTTCTCGGTGGCGGCGAGGTACTCCCGGACGACCGGGTCCTCCTTGTAGAGCGGGTTGCCCGGGTCCTTCAGCCACACCATGACCTGCTGCCCGTCCGCGGCGTCCCCGGCGGGCGCGTACAGGGTGGCACCGTCCACGCAGTTGGCGGGCTGGACGAACGTCTCGGGCTTCCAGCCGGACCGCCCGACGGCCTGGGTGAGCGCGAGGCAGTCGGTCGTGACGCCCGCGTCCACCAGCACCTTCGCGCCGCTCTCCTTGAGCGTGGTGGCCGCCGCGTTCGGGTCGGTGAGCGGCGCCTCCTTCACGATGGTGATGGAGGTGCCCTTGATCGCCTCCTTGAAGCCCTCGGCGTAGCTCTGCCCGGACTCGGTCTGGTTGGCGGCGAGCGCGACCTCCACCCCGTCCGGGTACTTCTTCTTGAGCTGCTCGACGACGGCCTTCATCTCGACGCCGCCCTCGGGCAGGTACTCGGTCGTCCAGGGGAAGTTCTCCGCGTCCTTGTACTCCGGCAGCGAGGCCTGGGCGAACAGCAGCGGCACGCACGCCTCGTTCTGGTCGTCGGCCATCGCGTTGAGCTGGCCGGACCCGAAGGTCTCCAGCACGTGGACCTTGTCCTTCTGGATGAGCTCCAGCCCGTTGGCCTTGGCCTTCTCGGGGTTGAAGGCGTCGTCCTTGGCGACGATCTCGATCTTCACCCCGTCGACGCCGCCCGCCTCGTTGGCGACCGCGAACCGGGCGTTCATGCCGTCGATGACCGCGCCGACGGCGGCGGCGAGCGGCCCGGACAGCGGCGCGCTCCAGCCCACCTTGAGCGTGCCGGTGATCTTCTCGGCCGCGGCCTCGGGATCGGCGCAGTCGGCGGCGGAGATGATCTCACCGGGGGCGCCGGTGGCCTCCTCCTCGGCGGAGCCGCCGGTGCCGCAGGCCGAGAGCAGCAGTACCGCCGAGACGCCGAGGGCGGTCAGGTGGGTCGTTCTCATCGCGTTTTCCTCTTCTTCTGTGCGGGGGAGGTGGGGGTGACACGCACGAAGCGGCGCATGACGCGGTTCAGGACCCCGACGACTCCCTCGGGCATGAGGAAGACGATCAGGATCAGGACGGCGCCGAAGATGATCCCGGACAGGTGTCCGGAGGCCAGGTCCGAGCTGTAGTAGGGGATGAAGACGACGGCGAGCGCGCCCGCGACCGGCCCGTACAGGGTGGCCGCGCCGCCGACGAACAGCCCGGTGATGAGCTCGATGGACTTCAGGAGGGTGAAGGACCCGTCGGGTGACAGCGCCCCCACGTACATCGCGAACAGCCCGCCGGCCAGGCCGGTGATGGCCCCGGACAGCCCGAACACGATGGTCTTGACGGACGCGATGTGCACGCCCGACGAAGCCGCGGCCGCCTCGTTGTCGCGGGTGGCGATCATCGCCATGCCCGTCCGGCTGCGGGTGAGGTTGCGCACCAGCAGCAGGACGGCGATCAGGGTGACGGCGCTGACCCAGTACAGCCAGACGCCGCGCTGCCCGAGGGACAGGCCCGTCCACTCCGGAGGGGCGAGCTGCTTGGAGCGGATGACCATGCCGGCCGCGCCGCCGGTGAGGTCGGTGAAGCGGCGGACGAGTTCGGGGAAGGCGACGCCGACCGCGAGGGTGACCAGTGCCAGGTACAGGCCGCGGATGCGCAGGGCGGGCAGCCCGACGAGGAAGCCGAGGACGAAGCACAGGACGGTCGCGACGGGCAGCGTCAGCATCGGCTCGACGTCGTAGGTGACGACGAGGACGCCGGTGGTGTACGCGCCGAGCCCGAAGAACGCCGAGTGCCCGATGGACAGCAGCCCGGTGTAGCCGGTGGCGAGGTTGAGCCCGCTGATCGCGATCGCGAAGATCAGCACGCTGGTGAGCTGGCCGACCCGGAAGGGCTCCTGGGCCGCGCCCCACAGCAGCACCAGCGCGACCAGTGCGAGCCCGCCGAGCTGCAGCGCGCGGTGCCGCGCCGAGCCCTGGGCGACAGCGAGACGTGGAGAGTTCACAACCGCTCCATCTGCCGGGTGCCGAACAGGCCCGTGGGCTTGAACAGCAGGATGAACACGATGATCACCAGTGCCGCGGTCTGCGGCAGGGTGCCGCCGACGAAGCCGACGTAACCGGTGATCATGGCCTCGAGGAGGCCGATGGCCAGGCCGCCGACGACCGCGCCGACCGGGCTGTCGAGCCCGCCGAACAGGGCCGCGGCCGAGGCGTAGATGAGGATCGGGAACATGGTCGTCAGCCCGAGCTGGTGGGCCGACAGGGGCGCGATGAGCACGCCGGCGAAGGAGCCGATGATCCCGGCCAGGCCCCAGCCGAGCATGAGGATCCGGCCCGTCGGCACCCCGGCGAGCGCGGCCGACTCGGGGTTGTCGGCCACGGCCCGCATGTTCAGGCCGAGCCGGGTGCGGTTGAACAGGAAGAACACCGCGCCGATCAGGACGATCACCACGAGCCAGACGCCGAGCGCGTCGAAGTACAGGCGGGCTCCGCCGACCGTCGTGAAGTCGTCCTGCCCCGCGGGGAACAGGCTCGGCATGTTCTTGGACTCGGAGTTCCAGATCAGCCCGGCGAGCGCGTTGAACCCGGTGAACAGGCCGAGCGCGACGATGAGCGAGGCCATGTCGTTGCGTTTGCGGATGGGCCGGATCAGGGTGCGCTCCGTGACCGCGCCCAGCACGAACCCGACGGCCGCCGCGACGAGCGCCGCGATCCAGACGGGCTGCCCCTGGACCGTCAGCCACCAGGCGACGTAGGTGGTGAACAGCGCCATCTCGCCCTGGGCGAAGTTGATCGTGCCGGTGCCGCGGAAGACCACGACCAGGGCCATCGCCATGATCGCGTAGACGGCTCCGTTGGTGACGCCGTCGAAGAGGCGCTCGAGGAAGATGTCCATCGGTGTCCCTCACAACCCCAGGTAGGCGCGGCGGATGGACTCGTCCTCGCGGAACCGCGCGGCCTCCCCCTCGGCCACGACCCGGCCGACCTCCAGGAGGTAGACGCGGGACGCGAGGTCGAGGGCGAGGTCGGCGTTCTGCTCGACGAGCAGCAGGGCGGTGCCCTCGGCGCGGTTGACGTCGGCCAGGGTCGCGAACAGCTCCGAGACGATCCGGGGCGCCAGGCCCAGGCTCGGCTCGTCGCACAGCAGCAGCCGCGGCCGGGACATCAGGGCCCGCGCGACGGCGAGCATCTGCTGCTCGCCCCCGGAGAGCGTCCCCGCCTCCTGGCCGCCGCGTTCGGCGAGGACCGGGAAGACCGAGCACCAGCGGTCTACGTCCTCCCGGATCCCCGCCTTGTCGCGGCGCAGCGCCGCGCCGACGCGCAGGTTGTCGAGCACGGTGAGGTGGGAGAACGTCCCGCGCCCTTGCGGGACCAGGCTCACTCCGCGCCCGACGACCGCGTCGGGGCCCAGCCCGTCCAGGGACCGCCCGTCGAAGACGACGGTCCCGGTGTGGGGGATGAGGCCGCTGAGCGCCCGCATCGTGGTGGTCTTTCCGGCCCCGTTGGCGCCGAGCACCACGACGACCTCGCCCTCCTCGACCCTCAGGTCGAGCCCGTGCAGGACCCGGGCGGGCCCGTAGCCGGCGGTCAGGCCGGTCACCTCGAGCAGGCTCATGACGCACGCCCCAGGTAGGCCGCGATGACCCGCTCCTCGGACCGCACTTCCTCGGGCGTCCCGTCGGCGATGTCGCGGCCCGACTCCATGGCCACGACGTGGTCGCAGATGCCCATGACGAGGCCCATGTGGTGTTCGACGAGCAGGGCTCCGAGGCCGCGTTCGCGGCGGAGCCTCATGATCAGCTCGCCGAGCTCGTCGACCTCGGCGTGGGTGAGGCCGCCGGCGGGCTCGTCGAGCAGCAGCAGCCCGGGTTCCGCGGCCAGCGCGCGGGCCAGTTCGACCCGTTTGAGCGTGCCGAACGGCAGCCCGTGGGCGGGCAGGTCGGCGACCTCGGACAGCGCCAGGTCGGCGAGGATCTCACGGGCCTCGGCCTCCAGCCTGCGCTGGGTGCGCCGGGTGGCGGGCCTGCCCAGGGCGGCCGCGGCGAAGCCCGCCGGGCTGCGGGAGTGCGCGCCCACGAGGGTGTTCTCCAGGACGGTCAGGGAGGGGAAGAGCGCGAGGTTCTGGAACGTCCGGGCGACGCCGAGGCGGATGATCCGGTCGGCACGGGTGCGCAGAAGGTCGGCGCCGCCGAAGGTGATCGAGCCGGAGTCCGGCCGGTAGATGCGGGTGACGCAGTTGAACAGGGTGGTCTTGCCGGCTCCGTTGGGACCGATGAGCCCGCAGATCTCGCCGGGAGCGACGGTGAGCGACACCCCGTCCAGGGCGGTGACGCCGCCGAAACGCAGGGTCACGTCCGAGATCTTCAGTTCGGGGGGTGGGGTGACGGTGGGCATCCGGCTGGCTCCTTACGGGGGTGACACTTCAATTAGCAGTGTGCTGCCGGTCACATCATTTGCTACAACAAAAAGAGTGACCACGTCAACGGGTGGTCATCTCACTCTCTTAGTTGTAGCGTGACCGAGACCGGGATCACCCCCGACTCGACGAGGAGGCCGAGATGAGCGAAGCCGCGGTACGCGCCCTGCTGGACAAACAGGAGATCTACGAAGTACTCGCCCGCTACCTGCGCGCCGTCGACCGCGGAGACGTCGGCGGCGTGCGCGCCTGCTACCTGCCCGGTGCCACCGAGGACCACGGAGGCGTCTTCACCGGCACCGCCGACGACTACGTGGCCAGCGTCGGCGCGGTCCTCACCCACCCGCGCTCCCGGACCATGCACTGCATGACGAACGTGCTGGTCGAGCTCTCGCCCGACGACCCCGACACCGCGCAGGCGGAGTCGTACGTGACCACGTTCGGTTACGTCCGCACCCCGGACGGGCCCGGCCACTCCTTCGTCGGAGCGCGCATCGTCGACCGGATGGAGCGGCGCGGGGGCCGGTGGGGGATCGCGCACCGCGCGCTCGTCTGGGACTGGAGCCACGACGCCCCGGCCAGCGAGACCTGGCTCTTCGGGATGCTCATCGGCGATCCGGCCGGCCTCACGCGGAGCGGCAAGTACCCGAACGATCCCGTCTACACGAACCTGAACGGAGCGGGCGCATGATCCGGATCGAGGGCGTCACCGCGCTGGTGACCGGAGGCAACCGCGGCATCGGACGGGCCTTCGTCGAGGAGCTGCTCGCGCAGGGCGCCGCCCGCGTGTACGCCGCCGCGCGCAACCCCGGCGACATCGCCCCGGGGCCGGGCGTGGTGCCCGTCAGGCTGGACGTGACCGATCCCGCGCAGGTGCGCGAGGCGGCCGCGGCCTGCCCGGACGTCTCGCTACTGATCAACAACGCGGGGCTGTTCGCCGGGGAGCGGCTGGTCAAGGCCGAGGACCCGGACGCGGCGCGGGCCGAGATGGAGGTCAACTACTTCGGGGTCCTCGCCATGACCAGGGAGTTCGCCCCGGTACTGGCCGCCAACAAAGGCGGCGCCATCGCGAACGTGCTGTCGGTCGCGGGCATGGTGCCCGCGCCGTTCATGGGCGGCTACTCCCCCTCCAAGGCGGCGGCGCTGTGGCTGAGCACGATCACGCGGGCCGAGCTGGAGCCGCAGGGCACCGCGGTGACCGCGCTGATCGTCGGATCGGTCGACACCCGCATGGCCTCGCACGTGGACGGCGAGAAGGAGGACCCCCGGGACGTCGCCCGCGCCGGGTTGAAGGCCGTCGCACGCGGGGAGCACGTCGCCGACACCGACTGGATGGCGGTCGACGCGCGGGCCCGGATGTCCCGCGACCCCGCCGCGTACGAAAGGCAGCTGGCCAAGCTGCTGCACGTCTCGAACCTGCGGACCGGCCGGTGAACGGGCTCGAACTCGTCCAGGCGTCGGCCGCCGGGCATGAGCTCTCCACCCGTCCGCGCGAGGTGCTGGGGCTGCCGCCCGGCTTCCCCGACCCGGAGCTGGCGAGCTGGGGGATGGTCAACGAGGTCCTCAACCTGGGGCGGACGTACCTGGAGTTCCTCGCCCCTTCCGCCCCTTCCTCTCCGCTGCATCGGTTCCTGGCGCGCGGGGCGGGCGGGTACGTCGTCGCCGTCCGGGTGCCGGACACGGACGCGCTGGTCGAACGGGCTTCACGGCGCGGAGTGCGGGTGGTGCACCGGCAGGAGTTCCACGGGGCGGAGATCGTCCAGCTCCACCCCGCGGATCTGGGCGTGATGCTCGAAGCGGACCTTCTCCCGGACGGACGGCACTGGCACTACGACACCTGGGACGTTCCGGAACGGCCTTCGGACGCTCCGGGCGGGGATCTCGTGGCGGTGGACATCGCGGTGGACTCGCCCGAGGAGACGGCTTCGTTGTGGGCCCACCTGCTGGACGCCCCTCCGGCCTCCGCCACTTCCGTACAGGTGGGATCCGGTCTGGTGCGATTCGTGCCCTCAGCCGGGCGTACCGGACTCATCGCCGTCGACCTGCGTTCCGCGCAGGCGGCCGAACACGTGCTCTCCGGGCTCGTCGTTCGCCTCGTTCCCGTCTCCGAGGAGGGTGCGTGAGCGTCCGAGTCATCCAGTGGGCCACCGGCGCGATCGGGAAGACGACCTTGCGCGCCGTCCTCGACTCCCCCGAACTCGAACTGGCCGGCCTGTTCGTCTACGGCGACCGCAAGGCCGGACGTGACGCCGGGGACATCGCGCGGCGTCCGGCGACCGGCATCATCGCCACCCGAGACCGTGCGGAGATCCTCGCCACGGACGCGGATCTCGTCATCCACACGCCGCGCCTCCAAGTCCCGTACGAGACGCACGACGCCGACCTGTGCGCGCTGCTCCGCTCCGGCAAGAACGTCATCACGACGGCAGGACACCACTTTCCCCGCGCGCACGGCGGCGAGCGGGAGCAGATGTTCCTGGATGCATGCCGTACGGGCGGTACGACGCTCTACGGCGTCGGCATCAGCCCCGGAGTGATCGGGGAGCGCATCGTCCTGGCGCTCACCGGGGTGTGCCTGGAACTCGAGCACGTGGGTATCGACGAGGTCCTGGACGCCAGCAGGGTGCCGGACCCGAACTTCGTGTTCGACGTCATGGGCATGGGTTCGGACCCCGGGCGGATCGATCTGACCGCCGGTGAACTGCCCGCGCTCTACCAGAAGCTCTACTCCGAGACCCTCCTGTTCATGGCCGAACGGATGGGGTTGCCCGTGGACGGGCTGGAGCCCGACCACCACATCGAGCTCGCCACCCGCGACCTTCACGTGCCCGCAGGCCTCATCAAGGAGGGCACGGTCGCCGCCACGGAGTGGCGCTGGCATCTGGTCAGCCGCGGAAGGCGGACCCTCAGCCTCTCCATCGTGTGGACGATGGACCCGGAACTGCCCCGCTACGCCGGACGCGACCACTGGACGGTCACCGTCAAGGGCAGGCCCGGGATGACCATGACGCTGAACCTCATCGAACCGAACGAGCCCGGAAGCCGCACCACCGCCGGCCAGTACGTCACCTCGGGTCCCGTCATCCGCGCGATCCCCGAGGTACTCGCCGCTCCTCCCGGCATCTTCGAGCCGCCCGTCTTCGCGCCCTTCCCCTTCGGAGGAACCCGATGACCACCCGTCTCGACGCCCACTACGCCCTGCATGCCGACGGCACGCGCGTAGAACGCCTCGCCGACATCCTCCGCCGCCGCGCCGCGGCCACCCCCGCCCTCCCCGCCGTCATCGAAACCGGCCGTACGACGACGTACGGCGAACTCGACGCCCGCGCATCACAGGTCGCCCAAGCCCTGTTGGCGGACGGCGTGAAGCCCGGAGACCGTGTCGCCTACATCGGCGCGAACGCCCCGTCGTTCCTGGAAGTCCTCTACGGCACCGCGAAAACCGGTGCCATAGCGACGGCCGTCAACAACCGCCTCCACCCTGATGAACTGGTTCGGGTCCTCAACGACGCCGAGCCCTCCGTACTGGTGCTCGGGGCGGGCGACGCGCGGCTCGCGCCCGCCCCGGGCGCCGTCCCGTCCCTCACCCGCGTCGTCACCCTCGACGGGGCTCCCGGCACGACGCCTTACGCGTCCTGGCTGTCCGCCCGTCCCGCCGAGGACCCCGGAGTGCTCCCCGACCCGGAGGACACCGCGCTCATCTTCTACACCTCCGGCACGACGGGCCTCCCGAAGGGCATCATGCTCAGCGGCCGCAACCTCGGCCAGGCGCTGGCGACGATGCACTACGACATCGACCTCGACGAGACGTCGGTCGCCATGGCCCCCATCCCCTACTTCCACATCTCGGGCTTCGGCCTGGCGATGGTCGCCGCCGTCAACGGCAGCGCCCTCCTTCTGGAGCTGGCCACCGCCCCGGAGGAGCTCCGCGATCTCCTCATCCGCCGCCGCGTCTCCCACGCGGCACTCGTCCCGACCCTGATCCAGCGGCTGGTGGCCCTTCCCGACGTCACAAAGGCCGACTGGAGTGCGCTGAAGTACATCGTCTACGGCTCCTCCCCCATCCCCCTGCCGGTCATCCACGCCGCGTCCCGGGCCATCGGCTGCAAGTTCCTGCAGAGCTACGGCCTGACCGAATCCACCGGCGGCGTCACCGTACTGACCCCCGAAGACCACTTTCCCGAGCCGGGTGAAGAACACCGCCTCACCTCGGTGGGCAGACCCATGCTCGGCGTGGAGGTGAAGGTCGTCCATCCCGAGACCCTCGCCGAGCTCCCGCCAGGCGAACGCGGCGAGGTCCTCATCGGCGGCGGCCACGTCATGCGCGGTTACTGGCGCAACCCGAAGGCCACCGGGGAAGTCCTCCTTCCCGACGGCCGGCTCCGCACCGGCGACGGCGGCTCCTTCGACGCGCACGGCTACCTCTACCTGCACGACCGTCTGAAGGACATGATCGTCAGCGGCGGCGAGAACGTCTACCCCGCCGAGGTCGAGAGCGTCCTGACGGCCCACCCCGCCATAGCCGAGGTCGCCGTCATCGGCGTCCCGTCGGACCGCTGGGGCGAGGTCCCCCACGCCGTGGCCGTCCTGAAGCCCGGTGCCTCCGTCACTCCCGCCGAGCTCGTGGCCTGGTCCAGGCAACGCCTGGCCCACTTCAAATGCCCTTCGGGCGTCACCTTCGCCGACGCCCTCCCCCGCAACGCCTCCGGCAAACTCCTGAAGAACCGCCTCCGCGCCGATCACGTCTCACCGGGTTCTCAAACCTGATCCGGCTGGCCGAAAGACGCCACGCACGGTCGAACGATCTTGTTCTACCGTAGCGGCGGCTATTTCGGACAGTCGAAGGAAATCGCATGAGATCTGGGTTGAGGTACCTCGCTGCGCTCCTCCCCCTTGCTTTTCTCCTGGTCAGTGCGCCTGCTCGGGCGGCCTACACGCCGCCTGAGGGAGCCATCTTCAACCGGCCGACGGCAGCCGGGGCGGGTGCGGAGAACGTCATCCAGAACCACCTGCTCAACCTGATCAACAATGCCGCCAGCGGGTCGGAGATCCGGGTGGTGATGTACACCTGGCGGGAGACGGCGATCCGGGACGCCCTGATCTCGGCGCACGCCAACCGGAACGTCAAGGTCAAAGTCCTGATGAACAACTCGGTGGACGGCGACTCCGTGGATGCCTACAACGCGCTGCGCGCCGGGCTCGGCGCCTACAGCGCGACCGGAGACTCCTGGGCGGCCCAGTGCAAGCAGGGCTGGGGATGCCTCGGCACGGGCATCAACCACAACAAGTTCTTCATGTTCTCGCAGGTCGGAACGGCGCAGAACGTCGTCGTCCAGACCTCGGCCAACATGACGTCCGGTAACCGGACCAATTACTGGAACAACGCCTACACCGTGGCCGACGCGGGCGTGTACGGCCTCTACAACGGCTACTTCAACCGCTTGAAGGCCGGCATCAACCGCACGACCACCCCGGACAACGACGAGTACTGGACGGGCGGGAGCGGCAGCCACAAGCTCTACACCTACCCGTACGCCCAGTCCGACACCATCGTGAACGTCCTCGACAACGTCGTGTGCGGCACGGACGCCAACGCCCTCACCCGCATCCGCGTCGGCGTCCTCAAGTTCGGCCGCACCGCCATCGCCAACAAGCTGGTGGCCCTGAAGAACCAGGGCTGCCGCGTCTACGTCGTCTTCGAGGACTTCGACGGCTCCAGCGTCGGCAGCATCATCAGCGGCAAGCTCAACGGCATCAAGCGCTGCGCGGCCACCGACAACACCGTGCATTCCAAGTACATGACCATCGAGTCCGGCTCCGGCAGCTACGCCGGAACGACCGGCCTGAAGCTGGTCTTCACGGGCAGCCACAACTACCACAACAACTCGTTGCGCTACAACGACGAGACCCTGCTGCGCATCACCGGCGCGACCACCTACCAGCAGTACGAGAACAACTTCGACGAGGGCCTCTACGCCCACTGCCCCGCCTGGGGCTGACGACTCGCCGGAGGGGCCGGGGGCCGCGCGGTGTCCCCGGCCCCTCCGGTGTCCGTACGGTGTCAGCCGACCCGGCGGTCTGAGCCCTCCCACCAGGGGCGGCGGAGCTCGCGCTTGAGGATCTTGCCCGAGGCGTTGCGGGGCAGGGCGTCGGTGAAGGTGACCGCCGCGGGGCACTTGAAGTGGGCGATACGGTCGCGGAGCCAGGAGATGAGCTCCCCCTCCGTGGCCTCGGGGGCGCCGGGGCGGCGGACCACGACGGCGTGCGGGGTCTCGCCCCACCTGTCGGAGGGGACGCCGATGACCGCGGACTCCAGGACGGAGGGGTGTGCTGCCAGGACGCTCTCGACCTCGGCCGGGTAGACGTTCTCACCTCCGGTGACGATCATGTCCTTGATGCGGTCCTGGAGGTAGAGGTAGCCGTCGGCGTCCAGGTACCCGGCGTCACCGGTGCGCAGCCAGCCGCTCGGAAGGAAGGCGTCCTCGGTGGCCTTCGGGTCGCGCCAGTAGCCGGTGGTGACGCACGGGCCGCGGACGACGACCTCGCCCACGACGTCGGGGGCGGCCGGCTCTCCCGTCACGAGGTCGACCACGCCGACCTCCATGCCGGGGACGGCGTTCCCGGCTGAGCGGAGGCGGCCCTTCACCGGGTTGTCGAGGCGGTGCTGGTCGGGCATGAGCATCGTCGTCACGCCGATCGTCTCGGTCAGGCCGTACGACTGGAAGAAGTCGGCCTTGAACAGCTCCACGGCACGTGCCAGCAGCGATTCAGAGATCGGGGAGGCGCCGTAGACGATCTGGCGGAGTGCGGAGAAGTCCGCCTCCTTCGCCGCGGGGAGCTCGCAGAGGATCTGGATGACGGCCGGGACCATCGCGGTGTGCGTCGCCTTGTGGCGGACGAGCTGGTCGAGCATCGAGAAGGGGGTCGGCTCGGCCGTCTGCACGAGCGTGCCGCCGTTGGCCATCGTCACCAGGCACCATCCGGCGCCCGCGATGTGGAAGTACGGGATCGGGACGAGGCTGACGGGGTGCCCGCTCATGTCGAAGCAGGCGCCGAACAGCTCGACTCCGGCGGCCAGCCCCGCGGCGGTGATCTGCACGCCCTTGGGGCGCCCGGTCGTCCCTGAGGAGTACATGAGCACCAGGAGGCCGTCTCCGGAGACCTCGCGGCGCGGGTCGGCGGGCTTCCCGCCGGAGAGCCACTCCTCGTACGGCCCGCCGGTAATGATCAGCGGAACGTCAAGGCCGGCGAGCGCCGCGGCGTGCTCTGGCCCGGCGACGACCAGGGAGACGTCGGCGTCGTCCAGAATCCAGCGCATCTCGTCGCCGCTGAGCCGGAAGTTCAGCGGCACCAGCGCCGCCCCGGCCTTCGCCGCGCCGAACAGCAGCTCGAAGTACTCGGTGGCGTTGCGGTTGACGTAGCCGACGCGCGCGCCGACCGGGAGGGCGGACAGCAGGTCCGCCACCCGGTCGGAGCGCTCGGCCAGCAGCCCGTAGGTGATCTCGCGGCCGTCGCCGGTGACGGCCAGGGCGTCGGGGGCCTTGGAGGCCGTGTTGCGCAGGAGGTCAGGGATGGAAGACGGCATCGTCGGGGGTGCTCCTCTCCCCGCCTGGGCGGCGGGCCTACCTGATCAGGTGCTGTTCTCGACCAGCACCTCGGTGCCGCGCAGGAGGCCGGCACAGTGGTCGCAGGTCAGTTGGGTCTGCAGGTCCTGGCCGCAACTGCGGTGGGTGTAGACCAGAGCCGGGCCCTCGGCAGCCCGGAACCAGCGCTGCCCCCAGTCGATCGCGGTCATGACCACCGGGTAGAAGGCCCGGCCCTTGTCGGTGAAGTGGTAGCTCTGCCAGTCGGCCCGCTCGCTTCCCGGCGTCTGGGTGAAGACGCCCAGCTCGCAGAAGACCCGGAGCCGGTCGGAGATGATCGTCGGCGGGGCGCCGAGCCGCTGCTCGAAGTCGCGGAACCGGTGCGCCCCCTGGAAGGCGGCGCCCAGCAGGGCCGCCGACCAGCGGTTGCCGATCAGGGCCATCGTCTCGGGGAACATCCCCGCGCCCTCGGCGGACGCCGAGCGGCGGCGGGTCGTGGCGGCCGGGACCGAACGGCTCCAGGTGCCGCTCGGACCGAAGCCGCCGCTGACGTCGGCGGCCCGGGCGGGCTGCCCGCACGCGGTGCACGTGAGCACCGGGAGGAACTCCTGCCCGCACGTGCGGTGCACCATCCGGGGCAGGCGCTCGGGATGCACCGGCACCCAGTTCGCCTCCCAGGCCCAGATCGTCAGCAGCACCGGCCACAGCTCGCGTCCGCGCCGGGTGAGGACGTACTCGAACCGCTTGGCCTTCTTCTGGTACTCGACCCTCTCGAATATCCCCATTTCAGTGAGAACGTTAAGTCTTCGGGTGAGCACGGCGTGTGAGATCGGGAGTTCCTGCCTCCAAGTCCCGTATCGCCGGACTCCCAGCATCGCGTAGCGCAGGATCAGGAGGTTCCACTCGTCCCCGATGAGGCCGAGGGTCCATCCGACCGCGTTGGTGCCGTCCGCCGGCAGCCGGGTGGGCCGGTCCGGCGGGTGGACGAGCTGCTGGGGCGTCTCGGTCGGCAGGGTCGTCGGAGGTCTGGTCAAAGGTCGCCTTTCAGAGCCCGGCCGCCGCGGCCGCGGAGTCCGCGTCCGACCAGCCGGGGATCGCCGAACCCGGCGCCCAGGTGGCGTGGGTGCCGCTGGAGACGCGCTCGGGAAGCCGGATCCGGGCGATCGGGCCGTCTGCCAGCCTGGACGCCTCGAAGATCAGACATTCGGAACGATCTTGGTTCATGTCCGTGGTCAAAGTAACAACGTATCCATCCTCCTCACCCGACGCCCCGACCCTCGGGGCCATGGCAGGCTCACTTCCATAAACGCCTTCCGGCAGGGCGTACCGCGCCTCCGCGCCCGTCACCACGTCATGCCGGACGAGGCCGTTGAACAGGAACCACCCGTCCAGGCCGGTGGCGGCATACGTGTAGCGATAGGGACGGCCGCCGTAGCGGTTGTTCATCACGCCGAACTCGGTGATGGAGTCGCTGAGGCGCTCCTCCCTGCACTGGCCCGTGACGAGGTTCAGCCGCCAGCGGTGCAGGCGCGTCTGCATCCTGTCGAGGGCGAGGAAGCGGAACATTCGCTGATAGAAGCTGCCGTCTCCGGTGTCCTGGGGTTCGGGAGAGCCCTGGAAGAAACCGTCGAGGACGATCTCGTCGCCTTCCTCGTACGCGTTCACCCAGTGCAGGACGTAGGTGGGATCGGCCTCGAACCACTGCACCTTGCCGCCGCCCCTGCGCGGCAGGACGCCCAGCCGGGTGGGCAGCTCGGGGTGGAAGCGAGACGCGTACAGGTCCTTCTTCAGCAGCTCCGGCTCCCAGAACAGGGGGCAGTCGTTGAGGATGGCGTAGTTCTCGGTGAACGCCATGTCGTGTGGGAGGCGGGGGCCGGGCAGCGGCACTTCGACGTAGTCGACGAGCCTGTTGTCGGCGTCCACCCGGCCGTAGTGCATGAAAGGCGCGTCGGTGCCGTAGTCGAAGAAGAGCAGTTCGCCGGTGTGCTCGTCCACCTTGGTGTGCGCGGAGACGCCGCAGGACGGGAAATCGCCGTTCCAAGTGGTCTTGCCGAGCGTCTCCAGGGTGAGCGGGTCGAGCCGGTAGAGGTCGCCGCACTGGTAGAAGCTCGTCAAGGCGACGCCGGCATGCACGACGACGTCCGTGCTGGAGGCATCCTTCATACGTCCGCGCGCGCCCCAGCCGTCCTGGCGGATCGACTTGCTCGGGCGTTCCGCGATGCCCGCCCACAGCGCCTGGCCCGCCTCCCGTTCGGCGAGCAGGCCTTCGGTCTGCACGAAGCGGTTGCGGTAGAACGCCTTGCCGTCGCGGAAACCGACGACGTGGACCATGCCGTCGCCGTCGAACGGGTGGTAGCGGCCCTCCAGTGCGGGGTGGACGGGGTTCTCGGTGTTGCGGAGGTAGATGCCGTCCAGGTCCGCCGGGATCTCGCCTTCGACTTCGAGGTCGTCGGCCTTCCACTCGGTGGTCTGAGGCCGCCAGGGGCCCGTCCGGTACGGGTGGTCGTCGTCGGAAGGCAGGGTGGAGAGCACCCGTCCCAGGACTTCAACGTCCATGGTCATTCTCCTTGGTCGGTGCCGATGACGAAGCTGACGACCGTCGTGGTGCTGCCGCCGATGTTCAAGGTGGCGAAGCGGTTCGCGCCGTCCACCTGGGTTTCGCCGGCGGTGCCCGTGACCTGCCGGGACGCGTCCACCAGCATGCGTACGCCGGTCGCGCCCACCGGGTGGCCGCCTCCGATGAGGCCGCCACTGGGGTTGACGGGGATGCGTCCGTCCTTCTCCAGGTCGCCGTTCTCGACGGCCTTCCAACTCTCGCCCGGGGCTGTGATGTCGAAGTGGTCGATGGCCATGTACTCCGACATGGTGAAACAGTCATGCGTCTCGATGCCGTCGAGGGCATCCACGTCGGGGATTCCGGCGCGACGGAACGCGTCTTGGACGGCGTCGCGAACGTGTGGGAGCGCGTACTGCTCGTCGCGCGAGCGGTCCAGCTTCTGCTGCAACGGCAGCCCTGCGGTGCGGTGGCCCCAGCCTTGGATGCGTGCGCGCCCTCGAAGCTCGGGACGTCTCTGCAGGTAACGCTCGCTGACGAGGACGACTCCCGCGCCGCCGTCGGTGACCTGGCTGCAGTCGTGACGGCGCAGACGACCTTCGACCAGCGGATTCACCTTGTCATCGGCACTGAAACTCGCCTCGGAGAGCTCCCAGGCGCGGGTCTGGGCGTGGGGATTGACGCGGGCGTTGCGGAAGTTGAGCTCGCCGATCGCGCGGAGGTGGGCGTCATCGATGCCATACCGGCGGTCGTACTCGTCGGTCAGGGCGCTGAACATGTACGGCCACATGAACTTGGCGTCCTGGCCTTCGTGCCCCACCCACGCCGCTGCGCCCAGGTGCCGGGGTGCGACGTCGCCCGGAACGGTCTTCTCCAGTTCGAGGCCGAGCACCAGGGCGACGTCGTAGCGGCCGGATTCGAGGTCGGCCATGGCGGAGAGGACGGCGATTCCGCCGGACGCGCACGCGGCCTCATGGCGGGAGGCCGGGACGCCCCAGAGCTCAGGGATGACCGTCGCCGGCATGCCTCCCAGCTGTCCTTGCCCGGTGAACAGCTGGCCGAAGGCGTTGCCGACGTGGATGACCTCGATGTCGCCGGGTTCGAGGCCGGCGTCCTGGAGCGTCCGGACCGTCACCTCCTCGGTGAGGTCGGCGAACTCCCCTCCCGTGCGTGCCCAGTTGCGGGCGAAGTCCGTCTGGTGGCCGCCCAGGATCGACACGGCTGCGGTCATCTCTGGTTCTCCCCTCAGCGTGTGCGGCCGGGCTCGGCCGCCTCCGAGTTCTTACTACAACAATGAGAGTAAGTCGTCAATGACGGGCTCCCCGGCCCTCCAGCACAGAGCCGGAAAAGCAGGAGATCCGGTCTTGTTCTTCCCGGGCCCATCAAACTACATTTAAAAGAGTAACTAGGAGGAGGAAGGGAGGCGCCGCATGACCGAAGCGCTGGTACTGGACTACGTGCGCACCGCCCGGGGCAAGGGCTCCAGCCGGGGCGCCCTGCACCGGGTGAGCCCGGTCGAGCTGGTCGTCCGGCTCCAGCGGGCGCTGGCCGCACGCACCGGGCTCGACCCGTCCCGCGTCCAGGACGTGATCATCGGCTCCGCCTCGCAGGTGGACGAGCAGGGCGCCGACCTCGCCCGCACCGCGACCCTGCTGGCGGGCTGGGGGCACGGCGTCCCCGGAGCGACGATCAACCGCTTCTGCGCCTCGGGCGTCGACGCCGTCGCGCAGACCGCCGCGCGCATCCGCGCCGGGGACCTCTCCCTGGCCGTCGCGGGCGGCGTCGAGAGCGTCTCGCGGGTGCCCATGTTCAGCGACCGCGGGCCGCTGTGGACCGACCCGGAGACGATCAGGCACGTCGGCTCGGTGCACATGGGCATCGCCGCCGACCTCAACGCCACCCTCGACGGGCTGACCCGCGAGGAGCTCGACGCCTACGGGGTGGAGACCCAGCGCAAGGCCGCCCGCGCCTGGGAGGAGGGCGTGCACGCGCGGTCCGTCGTCCCCGTCGAGCTGCCCGACGGGTCGTTCTTCTCCCAGGACGAGCTGGTCCGCCCCGACACCCGGCCGGAGCAGCTCGCCGCGCTGCCGCCCGCGTTCGCCGGCCTCGGCGCCGAAGGACAGGACGCCATCGCGCTCGCCGCCCACCCCGAAGCCGGCGAGATCCGCCACCTGCACACCGTCGGCACCTCGCCCGCCCTCGCCGACGGGGCCGCGCTGCTCCTGCTCGGCTCCGCCGAGACCGCCGCCGCCCTGGGCCTGCGGCCCAGGGCGCGGATCATCGGCTCCGCCGCCGTCGCCACCGACCCCGTGATCATGCTGACGGCCGGGCAGCAGGCCGTCGAGGCGGTCATCGCCCGCGCCGGGCTCACTCCCGGAGACATCGACGTCTTCGAGTTCGCCGAGGCCTTCGCGGCGCTGTGCCTGAAGTTCCGCCGCGACCTCGGCGCGGGACCCGACCGGATGAACCCCAACGGCGGCACGATCGCCCTGGGACACGCCTTCGGCGCCACCGGGGCGATCATGGCGGGCGGCTGCGTGGAGGAACTGGAACGCCGCGGCGGAAGGTACGGGGTGGCCGCGGTCAGCGGCGCCGCCGGGCTGGGCGTCGCGGTACTGATCGAACGGATGGACGCATGAGCACCCCCCTCGACGGACAGGTCGTCGTCATCTCCGGCGGCGGCCGCGGCCTCGGCCGCGCCTTCGCCCTCGACCTCGCGGCGCGCGGCGCGCGCATCGTGGTCAACAACCGCAACCGCGTCGTGGACGACCAGGGCCTCGGGCCCGCCGACCACGTCGTCGCCGAGATCAAGGCCATGGGCGGCGAGGCCGTCGCCGAGCACGGCGACGTGACCGACCCCGCGACGGCGTCGAACGTCGTCCGCCTCGCCCTGGACACCTGGGGCCGGATCGACGCCTGCGTCACCAGCGCCGCCATCAGCGGCCCGGCCATGTTCCACAAGACGACGCCCGAGGCGTTCGAGGCGGTCATGCGCACCAACGTGCTGGGCAGCTCCCAGATCGCCGCGGCGTGCTCCGCCGTCATGCGCGAGCAGCGCCACGGCCGGATCGTGCTCGTCTCCTCCGCCGCCGGGCTGCACGGAGAGCCGACCGTCTCGGCGTACGCGGCCAGCAAGGGCGCCTTGATCTCCCTCGGCAAGACCATCGCCGTCGAAGGCGCCTCACGCGGCGTCCACACCAACGTCCTGCTCCCGTACGCCACCACGCAGATGACGGACGCCGGCATGGACGCCCGCTACCGCGAGGCGATGGACGCCTCCGCCGTCGCCCCCGTCGTCGCCGCCCTGGTCTCCCCCGCGAGCACGCTGAACGGCCAGGTCATCGTCGCCGCCGCCGGAGGCCTGCGCGTCGCGACGTCCGTCGAGTGGGGCACCGTCGCGTTGACGCCCGGCGCCGACGACCCCGCCGAACTCGCGTCCCTGCTGGAACGCAGCCGCAAGGGCCCCGCCCACGAATACGCGCACGCCCAGGACGGCTTCCAGGACTTCGCCAAGGAGCTGACGGCATGAACTGGACGGCCCTCCTGATCAACCTGGGCGCCACCGTCCTGGCCGTGACGCTGACGATGCTCGCCACCATGGCCGTCGCCCTGCGCACCCGCGTGTTCAGCGCCATCGACGTGGTGTGGGGCCTCGGCTTCGTCGTCATCGCCGCGGTCTCCTACGTCACGTCCTCCCTGCAGGACGCGGGCGACCCCGCCGTACGGCTCATCGCCCTGGCCCTCACCGCGGTCTGGGGCCTGCGCCTCGGCCTGTACATCCACACGCGCAACCGCGGCCACGGCGAGGACCCCCGCTACGCCGCCCTGCTGCGCAAGAACCAGGGCGGGCTCGTCCCCTTCGTCATCCGCACCATCTACCGGCCGCAGGGCTCCATCATGTGGGTGGTCTCCCTCCCCGTCCAGTTCGCGATGTACCAGACCTCCGGCGTCACCGCCCTCACCTACGCCGCCGTGGCCGTATGGCTGGTCGGCTTCCTCTTCGAGACCGTCGGCGACGCCCAGCTGTCCCGCTTCAAGGCCGACCCCGCCAACCAGGGCAAGATCATGGACCGCGGCCTGTGGGCCTGGACCCGCCACCCCAACTACTTCGGCGACGCCACCGTCTGGTGGTCCCTGTTCCTCCTGTCCTGCTCCCACTGGACCGGCCTCCTGACCGTCGCGGCCCCCGTCCTCATGACCCACACCCTCCTCAACAAGAGCGGCAAGGCCCTCCTCGAACGCCGCATGTCCCGCCACCGGGGCCCCGAATACGCCGCCTACGTCGCCCGCACCAGCGGCTTCCTCCCCCGCCCCCCACGCCGGACCTGAACCTTCACACCGGCGGGGTGATGACGCAGGACCACAGGAAGTCCCGTGCCCTGGTCATGCCCACGTAGAAGCGGCGACGGGAGAGTTCGGAGCGCTCCTGGTCGGAGGGCGCCGGAGCGGTGTCGTACGGCAGGAAGACGTATTTGAACTCCAATCCCTTGGCACGGAGGTAGGTCCCCAACTTCACCGCGGGAACGGGATGCCCGTCGTAGTGCTCCAAGCGGAGCACCGGGATGCCCGACTTGGTGAGAAGTCGCTGGTAGTAGTCGATCTGGCGGCGGGTGGCGCAGAGGACGGCCGCGTCAGCCCAGGCGGACGAACCGCCCTCGGGCGTGTGGAGGGCTCTGAGTGCATCGATCATGAGCTGGTCGTGCTCGGTGAGAGTGGCGGCCGTTTCGGCCACGTGCCGACCGTCATGGTGCACCGCCTCCACATCCTGGCGCCCGTTCTTGCGGGCGCCGTCCAGGTCGTCGAAGGAGTCCTCGGCGATGAGGGACTGCGCGGAGGCCAGGATCGGAGCGGCGTTGCGGTAATTGGTGCGCAGGACCACGGCCCGTCCTTTGACGTCGATTCCCGCTTCGGACAAGCGGAATCCGCCGGGATAGACCGCCTGCTGCTCGTCGCCGATCAGCAGAAGACCGTTGGGGCCGTCCCCGCCCAGGGCGTGCACCATTTTGACGGCATTGAGGCTGAGATCTTGCACCTCGTCGACGACGACGGCCGAATAAGCCGGTTCCCTGGGCCGTTCGCGGAGTTCTTTCAGAGCCATCGTGATGACGTCGTTGAAGTCGTGGACGCCCTTCTGCGCACGGAGGAGCTCGTATTCCTCGTACAGAAGCCAGGCCGCCTCACGATGCCGCCCGAGCAGCGCCGTGCGCCTGCCGTGCCGTGCCAGCAGGCGATATTCCTCCAGAGACGCCAGACCCCGGCCCTTGATGACGTAGTCGATCTCGTCCCGCCAATACGAGGGCGAGGGGTCCATCTCCGTCAGTGCGCTGTAGGAACCGAAACGCTTCCAAGCCAGTGAGAACGCCGTCTCGGCCTTCACCACGTCCAGGTTCGCCTTGACGCCGCGTTCGGCCAGGAAAGTGAGAGCCCACCCGTGCAGGCTCGTGAAATCCACCCGGCCGGCGGTACCCGGTGACATGCGCCGGTGGAACTGCTCCTGCACGCGCGGCAGATTGTTGGCGAACGTCATGTACAGGACACGGCCGGTGCTGCGCGCGGCCAGATGGGCCACCCGGTGCAGGCCCACCACCGTCTTGCCGGTGCCGGCGGGACCGCTGACCCGGGCAGGGCCGTTCCAACGGCGCCGGGTGAGGGACACCTGGTCGGGCGCGAGAAAGGTCATCCACTGCTCCACCGGAGCACTGAGAGCGGCTCTCCGCTCCGATTCCTTGAGCTCCTCCACGTCGAACAGGGCCAGGATCTCTTCTTCGTCCGCAGGCTGTTCCTCGACCTCCGCGCACTCGTACTCCGGAAAAGCGCTCTCCAGATGGCGGACGACCGCCCCGATCATCGGCCCCGTCACCCTCTCGGGCTGGGCGAGCAGTTCCCGGACCACGTCGGCGCCGCCCAGCAGGCGGACCCTTCCCGAACTCAGGTCCAGTCGGTGGCCTTCGAAGACCATCAGCGGACGGACCGCCACAGGCGACATTCCGAGCAGGCCGACCTGCTCCTCGACCACCTGGGTCATCGCGAGCAGCTTGTCGACCTCCCGGTCCCGGCATTCCGATCCGGCGTGAAGACGGCCGTCCCTGATTTCGGGAACGTCCTTCCACGCTTTGACGTCGATGACGTAAACCCCTGCGGGCCCGACGAGGATCAGGTCGACGTTCGCCGACCTCGTCCCGGGCCAGCGGCGGTCCCGCAGCCCTTCCCAGCCATAATCACCCAGTACGGAGAGCCTTTTCGCCACCCGCTCCTCGGCTCCGGCCGCCGCCGTATAGCGCCCGGCCGTTCCCGAGGCCTCTCGTGAGGCCTCCGGGGAAGTACGGACCAACCGCAGAGCACGTCTGAGCTCCTGCCTTCCCTTCCACCTGGCCGATTCGCCCGCAGCCACCGCGCTCCTTGTTCCACCGCCTATTTCCGCTCTCTCTAGAGATAGCAATAATTTTCACCATCTGACAGCACCATCAGGTAAGAAATCGCGATATCCGGGTTTCTTCGGAACCGTCGTGCCGCTTTTCGAGCGGGCCGCCCGGCGCGGGCTTGACCTTGACGTGGGTGTCAAGGGTTAGCTTCGGGGGGCACGCGACGGAGCCGGGAGGGGCGATGCGGATCGGGGAGCTGGCCGAGCGGGTCGGGGTGAGCACGCGGGCTCTGCGCTACTACGAGCAGCAGGGGCTGATCTCGGCGCGGCGCGGTCCGAACGGGTACCGCGAGTACGACGAGTCCGACGTCCGGCTGGTCGCCGAGATCCGTTCGCTGCTCGCCTCGGGGTTCTCGCTGGAGGACACCCGCCCGTTCCTGGAATGCCTGCGCGCGGGGCATGAGGAGGGCGGATCCTGCCCCGAGTCCGTCGCCGTGTACCGGCGCAGGCTCGCGGAGATCGACGCGGAGATCCGCTCCCTGATCCGGCGCAGGGCCGAACTGTCCGAGCAGCTGGGGAACGTCTGCCCCGGCTGCGTGCTGCCCCTGGAGAGAAGAGATGATCACAGTCACGACGGAGACCTTCGACGAGCGGGTGCTCCGCGCCGACAGACCGGTACTGGTCGATTTCTGGGCGGACTGGTGCCCGCCCTGCAAGATGATCGCCCCGATCCTGGAACAGCTTGAGGCCGAGTACGGCGACCGCCTCACCATCGTCAAGCTCAACGGCGACGACCACCCCGAGATAGCCCGCCGCTACAACATCATGGGCTTCCCCACCCTCAACCTCTACCGCGACGGCGAACTCGTCCACCAGATCGTCGGCGCCAAGCCCAAACGCCTCCTCAAGTCCGAACTCGACGCCCACGTCTGACGCCCCCGCCCGGCCGGAACGTGAGGGACGCAGCCCGGCGGGGCAAGGGACGTTCATGGACCATTCAGAAACTCCCATACTCGAGGCGCCGGCGGACTACCGGAAGCGGAGAGAGACATCGTGTGACGCTTTCTTCAGCCGCACCGAACAGGTCCCTTTGTCGGACGCCGTGGGCCGGATCAGCGCCGAGATGTTGACTCCTTACCCGCCCGGAATCCCCGCCGTCATGCCCGGGGAACGCATCACCTCCACCGTCCTGGAATACCTGCACAGCGGCGTGAAAGCCGGCATGGTCGTTCCGGACGCCGTCGATTCCGGGCTGGAAACCGTCCGCGTCATGGCTTGAGCGGTCATGGTCGTCTCGACGGCCTCGCCATCCGGCAGCCTTTTCGGCGATCTCTAGAAGTCCTCAGGCCGGTAGACCAGCAGGGCCCAGATGATGACGATGTCGAGAACGATGACGAGAATGGACCACCACGGGTAGTAGGGAATGAAGAAGAAATGGTCGATCGCCTGGAGCACGGCCAGCGCGACGGCCGGCCAGCGCGCCCATCTCTTCCCCGACATCAGTGCCAGCGCGATGGCCACGAGCAGCACCCCGAGGATGAGGTGGATCCAGCCCCACCCGGTGGTGCTGAACTCGTAGACGTAATTCGGAGCGAGAACGAAGAATTCTCTTCTGGCGATGGCCGCGATCCCGACGATGACGCCCCAGATCCCGTTCATGACCATCAGGACCGAGACGAAGAGCACGACTCCCGACGCGGCCGCCTGGCGGCCGCTCATCTGTCCGTTCACCCGTCCCCCCTTTCACCCGCTTCTCTCCTGGTCTCCAGGGCTTTCCCGGGGGCGCCGCGATCAAGAGCGCGGCCCGTGATCCTTTGCCCTGAACTGCGGAAGATTTCCACCGAGCGGTCCCGGTGGCACGGCATTGACCTGCCAGTGACTCTTGTCACCGTGGTTCGGCGGTTCTCGGGGGGTACGGCAAAAGACGTATCCGTCTGAATCGAAGGGGGTGGCCATGGCTACCGGTACTCGGGAAGATGTGGTCGATCTGCTGCTGAAGCAGCATGAGGAGATCCGCGCGCTGCTCGACACCGTCGAGCGGAGCAGCGGTGAGCGACGGAAGCAGAAATTCGACGAGTTGCGTCAGCTCCTCGCGGTCCACGAGACCGCCGAAGAGGAGGTCGTCCACCCGTACGCGCGGCGGAAGTTCGGCGGGGACGGGGCCGTCGACGAGTTCCTGGACGAGGAGCGGAAGGGCAAGGAGGTCCTGAAGCGGCTGGAGCAGGTGGAGACCGGCTCCTCGGAATTCCTGCCGCTGTTCCGCGAGCTGCGCGCCTCCATCGAGGCGCACGCGCGGCACGAGGAGGAGGCGGAGTTCCCGCAGCTGCGGATCAAGGGCTCCGAGGACGAGCTCTCCGGCATGGCCACGCTGGTCAAGGCCGCTGAGGCAGTCGCGCCCACGCATCCGCGTCCGGGGGTGGAGAGCCAGGCGAAGAACCTCGTCCTGGGTCCGGTGGCCGCGGTCGTCGACCGCGCTAAGGACGCGATCCACAAGGCGCGCAGCTGATTCGCAGGCGAGGGGCGGGGTCTCGGGGGACCCCGCCCTATGCGTTCCCGCGTTCGTACATTCCCCGGACGTAGGCGGCCTGGCCGACGTGCTGGAGACCGTCTTCGATGACGCTGACGAGCCGGACGGCCATCGTGACGGGCGGGTCCCAGTTCTCGTCGACGATCCGTGCGAGTTCGGGTTCCTTCACGGACTGTACGAAGTCCTCCGTCTGCGCGTGGACGGCGTCGTGGTAACCGGCCAGAGTCTCCGCGTCCGTCTTGACGGCGGCCACCTGCTCGGGCGTGTGCCCGTACCCGGTGTCGTGCAGATCCAGCGGTAGGCGGAACCTTTCGGCCCAGCCTCCGGACGTCCAGATCTGCTCGGCGCCGATGATCTCCGAGATGTGGTCGTCCTGGACGCGGGTGAGATGCCAGATCAGCCATGCGATCGAGTTCGCCTCCTCGTCCGGCCTGTACGTCAGCGCGTCCGCGTCCAGCCCTTTGACGGTGGCCTGCACGCTCTCCTTGACCCGTCCGAAGGCGTCGATGAGTAGGTCCGTGCTGGTCATCGGTGGTCTCCTCTGCGCTTTCGGCTCTCGAAGACGATGCCTTCCCGAACGTCGATACCCGCACACATGGTTGCCGGACGGCGCGGAAGCTGCCATTCTCGGGACATGTTCACTTCACGAAAGGGCGTTCAGCGCCCCTGCCGTTGAGCGCCGGTGAGGGCTCGGCCACCTATCTGGCCCACGCCCTGTCTCTCAGCGCCCTGCACGGCCCCGGCCCCTGGCCTTCCAAGGGTTTTCCGCTGCCCGACGAACGTCCCAGCTCGGAAACCTTCCTCACGGACGTCGTGTCCGACGGGATCCACACGCACCACTTCGGGTTCGAAGTTCAACCCGAGACGGCCGTCGAACTCGCGAACCGGGTCAGCGAAACCGTCCTCCAAAACCTCGATCCGGCTCCCTTGGGCGACCTCTTCGCCCAGAAGTCCGCGCTGCCCCTGGCCGACGAACTCGTCAAAGAACTCCGCGCACGGCACCTCCCTCGCGAAGAGCTGCGGACCGTGGCCCGTCACGTGACGGAGCACGCCACCCGCGGTACGGAGACGAAGCTCGGCATCGTCATGCTCGGCACATGCGGTGACGAACGCGACCGTGAGCTGCTGCTGCTCCTCGGTGCGCTCGAAAAGCTGACGCTCTACGCCGTCGTCGCGCTCAGGAACACCCAGCCCGATCCGCAGCAGGCCGTCTTCGAGCTCGCCCAGCGCGTCGAAGGATGGGGGCGTATCCACGCCGTGGAGCGTCTCAAGGGTTGCGGAGATCCGGAAATCAAGGCGTGGCTGCTCCGGGACGGCTTCCGCAACCGCGTCATGAACGAGTACCTCGCCCATATCGCGGCCACTACAGGTGGCCTGTACGAGGCGCTTCTCGCCGACAACGTGGACGCGCCCCTGCTGGACGGTGCCGCCGACATCCTCTCCGCGCTGGTCGTGGGAGGCCCGGCCGAGGACATGGCCGACTACGACGATGCCGTCCCGGCGATGCACCGTTTCGCGGAGCTCGCCGACGCGAGGCCCACCCTGAAGCGCCTCGACGCCCTGCTCACCATCTCCCGCCTGTTCGACAGGAAGGGTTTCTCCTGGCCGGAGCATGAGCCTTCACGGCTCAGGACCCGTTACGAGGCGGTCCTTTCGCAACGGAAGTGGCACAGCCTGGTGTCGGCGCACCTCGTGCGTCCCGTAGGGGAGTTCGGCTTCCATCAAGCTCTGTCCTGCGCCGGTCGCCTGGGGGTATCCGCGTTCCCGCACGCTCTCGACCATCTGGAGAGGAACCCTTACGACGCCTACGTCTGGCAGTGGTTGCTGAGACGCGCGACACGTGCGGAGGTGGACCTGGTCGTCGCCCATGCCGAACGGCTTCTGCCTCTCGGAGAACTGGCGTCCGGTCCCGCCGAAGTCTTGGGTTTCGGCGGGGAGCACGCCCCCGATCTTGCCTTGGGGATCATCGTCTGGAAACTCGTGGACCACCCTGGCGCGGGCCACGGCCTCCTGCGGGTCGCGTTGAGCAGCCCGCTGGTCAACTCCCGCAACGCCGTGCTCTCGGTGCTGGAGGCCTGGCCTTCGAAGTTCCGCCCTCCCGAGGTCGGCGCCTGGCTCTCCGCCGCCGGGTCCGTCGAACCCGATTCCCAGGTCCACGCACGCATACAGGCTCTTATCGGTCGTATCAACCAGGAGTTATCCACAGTCCGCACCGGAGCGAGCACTACCTGTGATGTCATGAGACCAGTGACGCGGCTCGCTCCGGGAGGTGGCTCGCCATGCGGGAGAAGGTGGTCTGGTCCCTGGTCGCCGCGGTCGGCGCCCTGGCCTGGACCGTGCTCGCCCTGGCCCGGGGCGAGCACGTGTCCGCGGCCTGGATCCTGTTCGCGGCACTCGCCTCCTACGCCATCGCCTACCGCTTCTACGCGCGGTTCATCGTCCGCCGCGTCCTGCGCGTGGACGACACCCGCGCCACCCCGGCCGAGCTGAAGAACAACGGCATCGACTTCCACCCGACGGACCGCCGCGTCCTGTTCGGCCACCACTTCGCCGCGATCGCGGGGGCCGGCCCCCTGGTCGGCCCCGTCCTGGCCGCCCAGTGGGGATACCTGCCCAGCACCCTGTGGATCATCATCGGCGTCATCTTCGCCGGCGCCGTCCAGGACCTCGTGGTGCTGTTCTTCTCGATGCGCCGCAGCGGCCGCAGCCTCGGCCAGATGGCCAGGGACGAGATCGGCCCCGTGGGCGGCGTCGCGGCGCTGGTCGGTGCCCTGTCCATCATGGTCATCCTGCTGGCGGTGCTGGCCCTGGTGGTGGTGAACGCCCTCGCCCACTCCCCCTGGGGCGCGTTCTCCATCACGATGACCGTCCCGATCGCGCTGTTCATGGGCTTCTACCTGCGCTACCTGAGGTTCGGCAAGGTCATGGAGGTGTCCGTGATCGGCGCGGCCCTGCTGCTCCTCGCCGTCGTCGCGGGCCGCTGGGTCGCCGAGTCCGGCTGGGCGGGCGCGTTCACCTGGTCCCCCGAGACGCTGACCCTCGCCCTCATCGGATACGGCTTCGTCGCTTCGGTGCTGCCGGTGTGGATGCTGCTCGCCCCCCGCGACTACCTCAGCGCGTTCATGAAGGTCGGCGTCGTGGTGATGCTCGCGGCCGGCATCGTCGCGGCGCTGCCGGACCTGCGCACCGAGGCGTTCACGTCCTTCGCCTGGGACGGCGACGGGCCCGTCGTGGCGGGCGCGCTGTTCCCGTTCGTCTTCATCACCATCGCGTGCGGCGCGCTGTCGGGGTTCCACGCCCTGGTGGCCAGCGGCACCACCCCGAAGCTGGTGGAGAAGGAATCCCAGATCCGGGTCATCGGCTACGGCGGCATGCTCACCGAGTCCTTCGTCGCGATCATGGCGCTGATAGCGGCGTGCATCATCGACCCCGGACTGTACTACGCGATGAACATGCCGGCCTCCGCCCTCGGCCCCACCCTGGAGTCGGCCTCCCGGGCGGTGGCGGACCTCGGCTTCACCGTCACGCCCGAACAGCTGGCCCGGACCGCGCAGGAGGTCGGCGAGAGCACCCTCGTCGCCCGGACGGGCGGCGCCCCCACCCTGGCGGTGGGCATCGCGGAGATCCTCGCGTCGGTCATCGGCAGCAAGGCGTTCTGGTACCACTTCGCGGTCATGTTCGAGGCCCTGTTCATCCTGACGACGGTCGACGCCGGCACCCGGATCGGCCGGTTCATGCTGCAGGACACCCTCGGCAACGTGTGGAGGAAATTCGGCGACGTCAGCTGGAAGCCCGGCCTCTACCTCTCCAGCGCCGTCATCGTCGCGGCCTGGGGGTACTTCCTGTGGGCGGGCGTCAAGGACCCGCTCGGCGGCATCAACCAGCTCTTCCCGCTGTTCGGCATCTCCAACCAGCTGCTCGCCGCCATCGCCCTGATCGTCTGCACGACGCTGCTCATCAAGTCGGGCCGCGCCAAGTACGCGTGGGTGACGATCCTCCCGCTCATCTGGGACGTGGCCGTCACGCTCACCGCGTCCTGGCAGAAGGTCTTCTCCAGCGATCCGAAGATCGGCTTCTTCGCCCAGCGCGACCTCTACCAGGACGCCCTGGACGCCGGAAGGACCTCCCTCGGCAACGCCAAGTCCGTCGAGGAGATGGAGCAGGTCGTGCTGAACTCCACGGTCGACGGCGCGCTGGCCGCCTTCTTCGCCCTGCTCGTCATCATCATCCTCGCCGACGCCGTCCGCGTCTGGATCACCTCGCTGCGCCGCCACGTCACCACCACCGAGGACCCCTACGTCGCGTCCGAACTCTGGGCCCCGTCCGGCCTCATCCCCACCGCCGACGAACGCCGCAGGTCCAAGGCCCTGTCATGACCTGGCGCTCCCTCTGGAGACTCCTCCGCGAACTCACCGGCGACCGCGCCTACGAGCAGTACCTCGAACACCGCGCCGCCACCCACCCCGGCGAACCGGTACTCCCCGAAAAGGAGTTCTGGCGCCTGCGCACCGACTCCCGTCCCCCTTCCGGCTGCTGCTGACCCACCTCCTCACCCCGCAGAGCGCTCCGCCTGCCTTTCGGTCGTTGCTGCTCCGGGCTTCCCTCCGGCACGTTCTCGCCGTAGAAGCAGGCAGGGCATCTGTTCGAGCAGGCTGCCTTCGGGGCGGGGCGTTCGTCGAAAGGGGAGGTGGCCGGGGCGTCGGTGGGTCGCTCGGCGAGGGCGGGCAGGTGGATCGGTGGTGTTCTCCGGTGGAGGTGGTCTCTCGCCGACTGTGGGCCGGGTGCAGGATCACCTCATCGGCGGGGGTCTCTCTCCCCCGGGAGGGGCGGCTCTTCGCGGTCTGGTCTTGGGTCTTGCGCGGTAGTGCGGTTAACGTAGTAGTGTGCACGGCGTAAGGAGGTTTCCGGTGGACACCACACAGCTCCTCAAGGGAGTGCTCGACCTCGCCGTCCTGGCGGTTCTCGACCGGGAGGACAGCTACGGCTACGACGTCGTGCGCCGTCTTCGCGAATCCGGTCTGGAGGACGTCGGCGACGCCTCGGTCTACGGGACGTTGCGCCGGCTGTTCAAGGCGGGGGCGCTCAACTCCTATGTCGTCCCGTCCGAGGAGGGCCCGCACCGCAAGTACTACGGCTTGAACGCCACGGGCCGCATGGCGCTCGCCGACTCCCGCAAGACCTGGACCTCGTTCGCACAGACCATGGACACCCTTCTGGAGAGTCGATGACCACCACACCGGTCTCCGAATACGCCGCGGCCGTCCGTGCCGCCCTCAGCGACGTCCCCGAGACGGACCGGTCCGAGCTCCTGGAGGACCTCGAAGACCACCTGACGGAGGTCGCCGGCGAATCCGACGAGCCCCTCGAGACCCGTCTCGGCACCCCCGAGTCCTACGCCGCCGAACTGTACGCGGCCTACCTGCAGCGTCCCGACCAGCAGCCCGCCGAGAAGAAGAAGCGCAACGTCTTCCGTGCCGTGGACACCCGTGTCGCGGCCTTCAACGCCCGCGTCAACGAACGCTTCCCCGGCTACGAGAAGACCCGCGACGACTTCCGGCCCGCCTGGTGGCTGCTCCGCGGCTACCTGATCGCCTTCGCCTTCTGGGGTTTCGAGTCGGGCCGGCTCCACCCGATCCCGTGGAACACCTTCGAGTGGCTGGTCCTCGCCGTCATCGTCATCGCCTCGGTGGCCCTCGGCTACCGCGTGCGCGACGGGCGCCGCTCCCGCCCGTTGAACCTCGTCTCCCTGGTCGCGGGCCTCGTCGCCTGTTTCGTCGCCTTCGCCGTCCTGGTGGTGAGCGACAAGAACGGCGACGAGTCCTACGTCTACAGCCCCGTCGACTACCAGCCGCACAGCGACCTGGCGAACATCTACCCGTACACCAAGGACGGAAAGCCCCTGGAGGGCGTCCTCCTCTACGACCAGTACGGCCGCCCCATCCAGGTCGGCTACGAGCAGTACGGCTACCAGCAGATTCCGGGAGCGGCCCCGCAGATCCCCAACTCCTACCCGCTGCCCATCTGCAACCCCGAGCGCTACATGATGGAGGAGTCCCTCCTCATCCCCCACTGCGCGGACCCGAACTCCGAGGCCTTCCCCGGCCCCTCCACCTCCCAGGCCCCCCCGATCCCCTCGACGCCCCCGGGCGGTCCCGCATCGGACGGTCCGTCGGAAAGCCCGGAGGGCAGCCCGTCACAGGGCCCGGACCCGAGCGCGCCGGCTCCGGCGGACACCCCGTCTCCGGCGGGCACCCCGCCGTCCGCGCCCGCCACACCCGAGAGCAGCCCGACGGAGTGACCTCCCGTCCAGACCGCCCCGCCTGATCCGGCTCGACAGCGCGCAGCACCGATCAGGCGGGGTCTTCCCGATGCGCGGGTGCGCCGTTTCGTGAACCGCTCGCGGTCGCTCCCGAGCGGGGGTCCATCAGAGGCAGGCGGATGACGAAGCGGGCTCCGGGGTCGTTGTCGGCGAGGGTCAGGGAGCCGCCGTGGCCTTCGGCGATCGAACGCGCGATGGGGAGGCCGAGGCCGGTGCCCCCCTTGTCGAGTTCGCGGGCGTCGTCCAGCCGGGCGAAACGTTCGAAGACCCGTTCCCGGGCGGCGGGCGGAATGCCGGGGCCGTCGTCGACGACTTCGACGACGGCTTCGTGGCGGTCGGGATCGGTGCAGATCCGGACTTCGACGCGGGAGGCGGCGTGCCGTTCGGCGTTCGCCAGGAGGTTGCCCAGGGCGCGGCTCAGGCGTACGCGGTTGCCGAGGACCTCGGCGCCCCTGACCGAGGTGACGTCGACGGGGACGCGTCCGACGCGCCGTTCGCATTCAAGGGTGGCGAGGTCGGCCAGGTCGATGCGTTCGAGGCGTTGCGGTGTTCCGGCATCCAGCCGGGCGAGTTCCAGCAGGTCGCTGACGATCTCGCCGAGCCTTTCGGCGTCCTGCAGTGCCTTGCGGGCTTCCGGTTTCCAGTGAAAATCGTCGGGTTCCTCCACGAGCATCTCCAGCCGGGTCTGCAATCCCGTGATCGGGTTGCGGAGGTCGTGGGAGGCGTCGGAGACGAACCTGCGCTGGCGTTCCGTGGCCTCCTCGAGCCGGTGGAGCGTGTCGTTGACGGTGCTCGCCAGCTCGTCGATCTCGCCTCCGGTGCCCGGCACAGGCACCCTGCGTTTCAGGTCCGTGGTCGTGGTGATCTCGGAGAGCTCCCTGCGGATGGCCTCCACGGGCGCGAAGGACAGGCCGATCGTGAACCAGGTGCCGGCACCGATCAGGAGGAGGAGGAAGAGGGTGAGCGACCCCAGTTGGAACGGCAGCATCCGATCGGTGAGCGCTTCGGGCAGCGGCACCGCCCCGTACACCATGACCGGCTGCCCGTAGGCGGAACGGGGAACGAGGAATCCCGCGATGTGCACGCACTCGTCCAGGTAGGACGGGCACGCGGTGGTGTCCACCCGCACTTCCCGTTCGTGCGGCCGGGCCGACGAAAGCGGCGGCCTTCCTCGCAGGGCCGCGGTGGAGCCGAGGACCTTCCCGTCCTGCCCGACGATCTGGACGAGGTTGGTCTCCCCGGACCTGACGCCGATCGGCTCGGGAGCCCGGCGGGTGAAGACCATCGCACTCACCTGCCGCGCCGCGTGCGCCGCCGCGGTCTCCGTCTCGTTCTGCGCCGTGTTCCGGATCAGGAACAGCGCCAGGGCGAGGCTGATCCCCAGGACGACGGCCGAGACCCCGAGCGTCACCATGGTCGCCCGCCCGCGCACCGACTTCAGCAGCCGTTTCCAGACCCGCCGGAGCTCGGAGGCGTCTGAGGACACCGGACCGCTCCTTTCCAGCCGGCCACCGCAACCCGCACGGCACCCGCCAAGGCCCCACCCCACCCGTGATCACCACTCCTGCGGCAACTACCCTCCCGCCACCCTGAGTATTCAACCGAGCACCCCGGAGTCTCCCCTCCGGCCCGCGGTCAGACCCCGCCGAACGTTCCGGCCTTCCCGCACCGCCCCACGAAAAGAGCAGCGGGGAGAACCCCGTCAACGCAACGGACCGGGCTCACAACCGTGCAGAACACCGAAACGCTTCTCCGCGACCCGCATCAGAGCGGTGAGGTCCTCCCGATAGTCCCGCCCGTCCTGCACCCTGCTGAGCCCGATGCTCAGCCAAGGCTTCATCCCACCGCACCGAAAATTCGCGATCGCATAATAAGGCCGGTCCCTGATATATCCAGGTGTGTAGGCCGTGAAACCGTATCCGAGCTCTTCAGGAAGCCGAACACGTTCACGATCATGATATTTGGCCCACTGCTGAAGAACGGTCTTACGACCATCCTTCTCACTCCAGCTGATTCCCAGAGGTCCCGCAGGGTTACCGTCTCTGACCAGGCACCCGCCCGCGTCCGCCTTCCACTCTTCAGGGTATTGAGAGAGACCGATTTCGATGCCCGTGACACGAAGCAGCGCAGTCTTCGGAGTGAGAAGACACCAGTAAGGAGGCATATCCTCCACAGGGCGGACGTCTGGAATCCGATCAGGCGAAGAAGCTGAAGAACTTGATTCAGAAGACTTATCACACCCTGCAGCAGCAAAGAGCAAGAGCAATGAAATTCCAGCCAGTCCGCCTGACTTGAACGAGAGGCCCATCATCTCTCACCACCCGCACCCGCGAAACTACGCACGGCTCGATCATGGGATCTCTCGATTGCTTCGTTGACCGTGCCACCCGCTTCAGGAAAAGGAACATCGCGCTCCTTGCACCACCAGTAGAACGACTCGGCCTGAGCCCGGTCCCAGGACAGGGGAGGAAGGATCTTCCCGTCCTTCGCGAAGGGCCAGCCTTCAACGTCGTCTTGCTCGTATCGAAGGTGAGCGACCGTGGAGGAGAGCAGCATCTGGTTGACGAGGTCGCGCATCCGGTCCTCGTCGCTGATCCGGTGGCCCTCGGTGTTCGCCTTCTCCGCCCGTTCCCCGAACCGCTCCACCAGGTATCTGCCGATCTCGTCGAAGACCTTCGCCCCCGCCGGGCCCGTGATCTCGGCCGGTACCCCGAACCGCGCCAGGTAGGCGGTCGGGTCCACCAGCCCGAGCCCGAAGTCGATCTTCGTTCTGAAGGAGGCGTTGACCTTGTCCTCCTGGATCCGGAGCGCCTTCATCGTCTCCGTCCGCAGCGCGAGGAGCCGTCCCACCGAGCCGGCTCCCATGGCCAGCCCGATCTCCCCTGCGTGTCCCCGGCGCCGCCGGTCGTCGATCCACAACCGCAGGTGCCCCACATGCGCCTTGAAGAGCGCGGTGTAGGCGGCGTCGTCCGTGACGGTGTCCGCGATGACGGCGAGCAGCAGCCGGGTCTCCTCCCGTGAGCCTCGGGCGATGTGGCCGGAGTCCTCCGCCGCGTAGAGCCGGGTGGCGACGTGGTCGAGCCTGCCGACCAGGATGTCGCCCATGGCCGCGCGGAGCCCGGACAGTTCGTCGAACGCCGCCCGGTCGGTGATCTTCAGCCCGCCGGCCTCGTATTTCAGCAGTTTGAGCTGGTCGGCCCCCAGCACCCGGACGATCTCGTCGAAGACCTTCCCGGACCGGTCGTCCCCGCCCGAGGCGGCGGCCCGGAGGGCTGCTCCGAGCGCCGTCCCGTGATCCGTCCCCGCCCACACCCGCCGCCGGTCGTGCAGCAGGTAGTGGAGGTTGCTGCTCTTCTCCCCCGGCGGCGTGTGGTCGAGCAGCAGCTGCGCTCCCTGCCGCGATGCCCCCGCCGCCAAGAGAAGCCCGCGCAGGTAATGTTCCGACGATTCGGGCGAAGGGATCCCCGCCGCGTCCGGCACGGCCCGCCAGGTGGAGTCGTCATGTCGGCGCGCGTAGGAGAGCATGTCCCGCCCGACCACCTGGATGAACGCGTCCGAGTACTTCACGCCTTCACCGGCGGAACCCAGGATCGTCCCCAGTCCCTGGTACCCGAAGTAGTGCGGATTGTTGTTCCCTGGCGGGAATCCGCTTCGTCCCGCGGCGGTGAGCGCCGTCAGGAAATCGTCCCCCGCGTACCCTGCCGACAGTGGCCGGGTCCCGTCGGCGAGTGCCCGCCCCAGCAGTTCCACAGCCGTTCGGGCGTCGGCCGCGTCGGCCTTCGCCATCGTGTCCCCTCGTTCGCCGTCGACGTGAAGCAGCCGGGCCAGCCCGAACGGCACGTTCAGCACCCCCACCGCCCCGAGCCTCGCGAGCAGTCCTGCCGCGAAGTAGGGGTTGCCGGAGTACTGCTCGTAGTTCCGCAGGGACCGGAGCGCGCCCTTGTCTCCCGCCGCGGCCCGCTCGAAGAGGTCGGCCGCCTGATATCCGCTGACCCGCGCCTGCTGGTCGGAATATCTGTCCGGCAGCAGAACGAACACCCCGTCCGGCACACTCACCGAGAATCCGGGCCGCTGCGCGTCCAGGTCGCGGACGAGCCGGTGGCGCCGTCTGAGATCGGTTCCCGCTTCGTGAGCCCACCGCGCGATCCGGGAGATCTCCATCGCGGGACCGGTGTCCACCCCTGCCGAGGCCAAGGCCGCATGAAGACGGCGGGCGAGCTCCTCCAGCTCTTCCTCGGACCGCCCCATGGCCGAGACGAGCTGTTCGAACGTCCTCAGCTGAACCCCGCAGACTCCGGGCCCCGGCCATCCGCCCCCGCTCACAGCACGACGCCCGACTCGCGACCGGATCCCGGTTGCCGCAGCAGGTCCACGGCCTTTTCCAGCTGCTCCTGGAGTGCCCGCCGGTTGCGCCGCAGTTCCCGTTCGAACGCCCGAGCCGACGGTCCCACCCATGCTTTCCCGTCCATGGACCGCACCGGGCCGTCCAGCTGCCCCCAGTGCCGGTCCGACATCCGCTGCACCTCGACGAGGATCATCCGCAGCCGGAAATCGTCCCCCTCCACAACGCCCCCAAGGTCCCCGAGCCCGACCCGACATGACCGAAGGTAATCGCGGCGTCACCAAAGGAAGGGGACTTGCGCATGCCGAGACGAGACCGAGACGACTCGTTGAGGGAGTGATAACGACGAACAGGAACGGCGTCCGGTGCAGGGAAACCAGCCGAACACTGCGGAAATCCACCGGAATGACGCTGCCGCACCGCCTCAACCTCGACCTCCCCTTGACCAGGCCTTCTGTCTGCTTCGCCCAGCGAACGGAAAAAAGCCGGAAAGGACATATACGCAAGGAGCCGGTATGGCCGAGATCAGGGACGACGTGCCCCGCGACACGCAGAGGCGGCTGGAGGAGCTCAGCCCGTTCGAGCTCAAGGACAGCCTCATCGAGGTGGCCGAGGAGAACGACAGGAAGAACGCCGTCACGATGCTCAACGCGGGACGCGGCAACCCGAACTGGATCGCCGTGGAGCCGCGCGAGGCGTTCCTGCTGCTCGGCCGTTTCGCGCTGGACGAGGCGCGCCGGACGTGGCGCCAGGGCGAGGTCCTGGGCGGCATGCCGGGCCGGGACGGCATCGCCGGGCGTTTCACCGAGTTCCTCGACCGCAACCGCGCCGAGCCCGGAACGGCGCTGCTCTCCCGCGCCTTCCACTACGGGACGTCCCGCCTGGGCTTCGACCCCGACGCGTTCGTCCACGAGCTGGCCGACGGCTTCACCGGCGACAACTACCCGGTGCCCGTCCGGATGCTGCACCACTTCGAGCGGATCGTCCACGCCTATCTCGTCAAGGAGATGTGCGCGGGACGGGAGCCCGCCCAGCCGTACGACCTGTTCGCCACCGAGGGCGGCACCGCGGCGATGTGCTACCTGTTCGACTCCGCGGTCATCAACCGCATCCTGCGGCCGGGCGACCGGATCGCGCTCATGGTCCCGATCTTCACCCCCTACCTGGAGATCCCGCGCCTCGCGGAGTTCGGCTTCGACGTCGTGGAACTGCGGGCGTCGAAGCGCAACGCCGACGGGCTGCACCTGTGGGAGTACGAGATGTCCGAGCTGGACAAGCTCCGCGACCCCTCGATTAAGGCGTTGTTCTGCGTGAACCCCTCGAACCCGCCCTCGGTCATGCTTCCGCCCGCCGCACGGGACCGGATCGCCGAGAACGTCCACACCGCCAACCCCGACCTGGTGATCATCACCGACGACGTCTACGGCACGTTCGTGAACGGGTTCGTCTCGCTGATGTCGGTCCTGCCGCGCAACACCGTCGGCGTCTACTCGTTCTCCAAGTACTTCGGCTGCACCGGCTGGCGGCTCGGCGTCATCGCCGTCAACCGCGACAACATCTTCGACCAGCTGATCGCCGCGCTCCCGGCCGCGGACAGGCAGGAGCTCGCCGAGCGGTACTCCCCGATCACCCTGGAACCGGAGAAGCTGCGGTTCGTCGACAGGCTCGCGGCCGACTCGCGGATGGTCGCGCTCAACCACACCGCGGGCCTGTCGCTGCCGCAGCAGACGCAGATGGCGCTGTTCGCGCTGTTCGCGCTCACCGACGAGCAGGACGAGTACAAGCGCCGCTGCCAGGGCATCATCGCCGAGAGGCTGGCCGCGCTGACCGAAAGCTGGGAGATCCGCCCCGCCGACAACCCCGACGCCGCGCACTACTACGCCGAGCTCGACATCCTCGTCTGGGCCGAGAAGAAGCACGGCAAGGCGTTCGCCACCTGGCTGCAGAACAACCACGAACCCGTCGACATCCTCTTCCGGCTGGCCGAGAACCACTCGGTCATCCTGCTGCCCGGCGGCGGGTTCGACGCCCCCGAATGGTCGATCCGCGTCTCGCTCGCCAACCTGCCGACGGAGTCCTACGCGAAGATCAGTACCTGGCTGGAGGAGACCACCAGGTCCTACAAGGACGAGTACGACCGCGCGCACAGGGCGAGGTGACGCCGTTGCAGTGGTTCCAGAAGCTGCTCCAGGGCACTCCCGAACTCGCGCTCTTCCTCTGCCTGGCCCTCGGTTACGCCATCGGCAGGGTGAAGGTGTGGAAGCTGTCCCTCGGCGGGATCGCCGGCACGCTCATCGTGGCGATCCTCGTGGGGATGGCGGGCGAGGTCTCCCTCAACGACCAGGTGAAGAACATCGCCTTCGCCCTGTTCATCTTCACGCTCGGCTACCTGAGCGGCCCGTCGTTCTTCGCCAGCCTCAACCGCCGGAGCCTGCGCTACGGCGTGTTCACCGTCATCGAGGTCGTCTCGCTCCTGGCGATCACCGCGGCCGCCGTCCTGCTCCTCGACCTGGACGCGGGCACCGCCGCCGGGCTGATGGGCGGCGGCGCCACCGAGTCGGCCGTCGTCGGCACCGCCACCGACGCCATCGGCAAGCTGAACCTGCCGCCCGACCAGATCCAGACGCTCCAGGCCAACGTCGGCACCGCGTACTCGATCTCCTACATCTGCGGGCTCATCACGATCGTGCTGCTCACCAGCCAGATCGCCCCGGCGGTCATGCGGATCGACCTGCGGGCCGAGGCACGCAAGCTGTGGACGCAGATCGGCGGCGGCGCCGAGGACCCCGCGCAGGCCACGGCGCTGCCCGACCTCGTCGGCCGCGCCCACACCGTGACCGTCGCCGACGGCTCCGCGGTCTCGGCGGTGGAGGGCTCGCTGGGGCCGCACGCGACCGTCGAACGGGTCATCCGGAACGGGCGGCGCCTGGACTTCGAGCCCGGCACCCGCCTGCGCGCCGGAGACGTCCTGGTCCTGGTCGGCCGCCGCGACCCGCTGATCCACGCCGACGAGCTGATCGGGCCCGAGGTCGCCGCGCACGGCCTGGACTTCGACCTCGACGTCGAGCAGGTCCTCCTCACCACCAAGGCGGCCAGGGGCGTGACCCTCGGCGAGCTGAAGACCCACGTCCCCCCGGACGCGCACGGCGTCTTCCTCACCGGCGTCACCCGCATGGACCACCGGCTCCCGCTGCGGGACGGCACGCAGCTGAACACCGGTGACGTCGTGCGCCTCACCGGGGCGAGGTCCGACGTCAGGACCTACGCGAAGAAGATCGGTTTCGTCCTGGACACCTCGGTCAAGGCGGACTTCGTCTTCATCGCCCTCGGCGTCACCCTGGGCTTTCTCATCGGCAAGCTCACCCTCACCCTCGGCGCGGTGCCGCTGTCCCTGGGCACCGGCGGCGGCTGCCTGCTGTCCGGCCTGCTGTTCGGCTGGCTGCGCGCCAGGCACCCGACGTTCGGCCAGTACGACCCGGCCGCCGCGTCCGTCATCAAGGACCTGGGCCTGGCCGCCTTCATCTGCGCCGTCGGCCTCACCTCCGGCCCGCAGGCCGTCGAGCTGATCGAGAAGTTCGGCCTCGCGCTGCCCGTCGCGGGCGTCCTCATGACGTTGATCCCCGCCTGCATCTCGCTGGTGGTCGCCTGGAAGCTCATGAAACTGCCGGCGCCGCTCGCGCTGGGCTCCGTCGCCGGGCAGCAGTGCTCGACGCCCGCGATCACCGCGGTCCAGGGGATCGCGGGGAACGCCACGCCGCTGATGTCGTACACGATCGTCTACGCGCTCTCCAACGTCGTGCTGCCGCTCCTCGGCCCCGTCGTCGTCGCCATGGCCCGTTCCCTGGGCTGATCGGCCTGTCCCTTCGCGAACCCGCCGCCCGACTGCAACCGTGCCCCGAAGCCCGGCGTGTATTGGACGACATCCGAGCCGAGGGGGCGATGTGGCGGACGAAGAGAGTTTCGCCGAGTTCTACCGTGGCGCTTATCCGGGCCTCGTCATCGAGCTCTACGCCTACACCGGCGATCTGGGCGAGGCGCAGGACGCGGCGCAGGAGGCGTTCACCCGGGCGTGGCCCCGCTGGGACCGGGTCGGCTCGTACGACCAGCCGCGCGCCTGGGTGGCGCGGGTCGGCTACCGGCTGGCCGTCAGCCGGTGGCGCAAGGCGCGCAACACGCTCGCGAGCCTGTGGCGGCACGGCCCGCAACCGGACGTCGCCCCGCCGGGCGTCGTGTCGGTGGCGCTGGTCGACGCGCTGCGCCTGATCCCGGAGAAACAGCGGCGCGCCGTCGTGCTGCACCACATGGGCGGCTACTCGGTCGCCGAGATCGCGGCCATGAGCGGGGCCGCCGAAGGAACGGTCAAGGCCTGGTTGTCCCGCGGACGCCGGCGGCTGGCCGAACTGCTCGCAGACGAGACGGACGAGACGAAGGAGACCAGCCGGCATGCGTGAAGTCGACCCCCTCTTCCAGGAGCTGCGCGACGGCATGCTCCACCACGTGACCGGCCCCGAACCCGCGAAGGTCATCGCACGCGCCCGCGCCCGCACCGTCCGGCGCAGGTTCACGGCCGGCGCCCTCGCCGCGGCCGTCGCGGTGAGCGTCGTCGCCTTCCAGGGCGGCCCCGGCCGCGACGCCCCGCCCCCGGTGCTGACGACCTCCTCTCCCGCGCCCGTCCAGGAGACGCCGCTCAAGCTCAAGGACCTGCTCTACGCCGAGCAGGCGGCCAAGGGAAGCCGCATCCGCTGGTACACCAGCACCGACAAGGACGGCGGTTCGCTGTTCATCCAGACCTGCGGCGGCGGCACCGAGGAGGAGAGCGACCCTCTCGGCGTCGAGATCCCCGGCACCGACCGGCGCTTCCACATCAAGTACGAGGGCAACCTCGAACCCGGCAACGAGATGACCACGACCTCACGCGGCGAAGAGGTCATCGTCTTCACCGACGAGGCCACGGCCCGCCGGACGATGAACGACATCACCACCTGGGCCGGACAGTGCGAGAAGAAGAGCATCGTCCTGGGCCGCCCCCGGATCGGCGACGAGGCGGTCAGCACCGTCTGGACCGAACCCGACAGCCCCGAGCCCCAGCGCACCAACGGCGTCGCCGCCCGCCAGGGCCGCGTCATCGTGGTCTACGGCGACCTCCGCAACAACGGACGCCCCCTGGCGACCCTCGCCGACCACGAACACGACGCCCGCACCATGGTCGACAAACTGAAGTCCCTCGGCTACTGACCCGCGCCGCCCCGCCGCATGGCGGGACATTCGATCTCGCACGAACGTCTCTTGACCGAGAGCAGGAGAAAAGGAATGCTTCCCATCTCCAAATGCCGGAAAGACGCCATATGGATCACGGTTCCACGTCCGGAGGCAGGCACATGACCAAGGCGTCTCCTTCATCCCCGACGCCGCCGTCGCCGCGTCGCGCTCAACGCTGAACCGTGCGATGGGACCGGACCGCACGCGTCCGCGGGGAGATCCGCGACGACACTCACGAGGGCTTCCCGGCCCCGGGCGTGCCCCCCGTTCACCGGAGTCACTTCACCCGCACTTCGCCATGGCTTCCGGCCTGCGCACCCGAAAACAAATTCACATTCGACAAAAACCCAACAGTTCCGGCGATCGACCCCGGGAACAACATCCGATGCGCGACCACGAACTCGAGGGGCGTCGTCACGTTCAGGGTCAACCGCGACGCGGAGTACAAGGTCACCATCGACGCGAGCAACAAGTTCAACGCCTTCGAAAGTGAGTCGTTCTCGTCCAACGACACCGGCGTCGGGATCCCCTTCCGGTAGGCCGGCTGTTCTCGCCTAGCGGCATCGGAGGCCGATCCACCGCCGGGACAAGGGGCCGCATGGACGCTTCCATGCGGCCCCGCGAGTTTCCCGGCGTCCTTCCGCCCCTGAACGCTCTTTCGCTCCAGGGACCCCTACCTCACCTTGACCAGGCCTTTTGTCTGGTTCATCCGGCCGGTGGAGAGAAGCCACTGAGGGGCCGGAATGCCGTTCGTGAGGAGCCCGCATGGTCGAGAGGGAAGAGCTCGTGCAGGTTCTTTCGGGCATTTCGTGACATGGCTACGGTGCCGTATGAGGGGGATCCGGCGGCCGCCGGGAGGGCGCCTGTTCGCGGGAGGCGGCTTCCGCTCCGCCATGGGGAGGGCGACAAGCGGCATCTGACCAGTTTTCAGGGGTTGGCGGCGCTCTCCCTGGACGCGCTCAGTTCAGTGGCGTACGGGCCTGAGCAGGTCGCGCTCGTCCTGGCCGCGGCCGGTGCCGCGGCGGTCGGCGAGACCCTGCCGATCACGGTGGCCATCGCGCTTCTGCTGCTCGTGCTGGTGCTCTCCTACCGGCAGGTCATCGCCGCGCGGCCTGAAGGCGGCGGCTCCTACGGAGTCGCCAAGCAGGAGCTGGGGCGCGGGGCGAGCCTGGTGGCCGGCGCGGCTCTGATCGTCGACTACGTGCTCACCGTGGCGGTCAGCCTCGCCGCGGCCGCCGCGAGTCTGGCCTCCGCGTTCCCCGTCCTGCGGCCGTACCTGCTGGAGACGTGCCTGGTGGGGCTGGTCCTGCTGACCGTCGTGAACCTGTACGGGATCTCCGACAGCGCGCGGGTGCTGATGCTGCCCACCGCCTTGTTCGTGGTGTGCGTCCTCGGTGTGGTGGTGCTCGGGCTGGCGCGTTCCGCACCGGCGGCGACGCTGGGGGCGCCCGAGCGCGTTCCGGTGACCGAGGCGCTGACGGTGCTGCTCGTCCTCCGGGCGTTCTCCTCCGGCTGCTCCTCGCTGACGGGGGTGGAGGCCATCGCCAACGGGGTGCCGATGTTCCGCGAACCGCGGGTCCGGCGGGCCCAGCGGACCGAGGTCATGCTCGGCCTGCTGCTCGGCACGATGCTCGTCGGCCTGGCCGTGCTCATCCACCGCGACGAGGTGCTGCCGCGGGAGGGGGTGACGATCCTCGCCCAGCTCGTGGCGGGCTCCTACGGGACGGGCTGGGCGTTCTACGCGACGAACATCGTGGTCGCGATCGGTCTGGGGCTGGCCGCCAACACGAGTTTCGGCGGGCTGCCCGTGCTGCTGAGCCTGCTGGCCCGCGACAGGCGCCTGCCGTCCCTGTTCGCCCTGCGCACCGAACGCCCGGTCTACCGGTACGGCGTCGCCGCCGTGGGGCTGCTGGCCGCGCTCCTGCTGATCGCCGTGGACGGGGACACGCACCGGCTGATCCCCCTGTTCGCCGTCGGTGTCTTCATCGGCTTCACCATCAGCCAGGTCGGCATGGTCAGGCACTGGCACCGGCTGCGCCCGCCGCACTGGCCCGGCAAGGCACTGCTCAACGGCACGGGCGCGGCGCTCACCCTCGTCGCCGCCCTGGTGCTGCTGGTCTCGAAGTTCACCGAGGGCGCCTGGATCGTCGCCGTCGTCATCCCCCTGTTCGTCCTGATGTTCACCCGTATCGAGCGCTACTACACCGAGGTGCGGGGCGAGCTGGGAATCGGCCGCCTCCCCGCCCGGCCCGTCCGGCCCGCCGCGGCCGCCGACCCCGGCAAGAAGGTCGTCATCCCGATCGGCAGGCTCGACGTCCTGGCGGAGCGGGCCGTCGGCGCCGGCCTGGCCCTGGGGGGCGAGGTCGTCGTCGTGTCGGTCTGCGCCACGCGGGAGGAGTGCGCCACCCTGCACGACGCCTGGGCCGAGTGGGATCCCGGCGTCCGGCTGGACGCCGTCCTCGATCCCGGCCGCACCCTGGTGCGGCCGCTGCTCGGCTACATCCGCAAGGTGGAGGAGGCCGGGTACTGGACCGTCGTCCTCATCCCGATCCTGGTGCCCCGGCATTTCCGCTACCAGTTCCTGCACAACCAGCGCGGTCTCTTCCTGGCCGAGGCGCTCAAGGAGCACACGGGCGTGGTGGTCTGCCTCCTTCCCTTCCACCTCGAACCCTGACGGCGGCCGGGCTCTCCCCGACCGGGAGGGTCCATGCTGGAGCACGTGAACGGAGATCTCCTGCCGATCGGGCAGTTCGCCCGGCTGAGCCGGTTGAGCGTCAAGCAGCTGCGGCACTACGACGAGCTGGGCCTGCTGGTCCCCGCGTACGTGGACGCCGATTCCGGTTACCGCTACTACCGGCGCGAGCAGGCCAGGCAGGCGTTGTCGATCGGGTTGTTGCGCTCGCTGGACGTGCCGTTGCCGGTCATCTCCGAGGTGCTGTCGGGAACGGCGGAGGCCCTCGGCGGGGTGCGCGAGGCTCTGGAGGCGGAGCTGGCGAGACGGCGGCGGACGCTCGCGGCGCTGGAACGCGTGATCGCCGACGGGCTGCCGGCCCTGCCCGTGCAGGTGGTCACCGAGCCGTCCCGACGTGTGGTGGTGACCCGCGAGCACGCAAGCGGGCCCGCCGACGTCGCCCGCGCCACGTCAGCGGCGATCGCCCGGCTGATGCAAGGCTCGCCTCCGGCCGGGCCGCCGCAGCTGATCGGCCTGTTCCCGATCGAGCTGAGCGATGCCTTCGAGGTGCGCGCCGCCCTCGTCGTCGACCGAGATGACGCGACGGAGCGGGCGGGCCTCAGCGTGGAGGCGCTGCCCGGCGGGACGTTCGCGTGCGCGACGCACGTCGGCCCCTACGACCAGATCTCCCTCACCTCCCACGCCGTGCTGGCCTGGTGCGCCGAACGGGGACACCCGCTGCGCGGCCCGATCCGCGAGGTGTACGTCTCCGACCCTGCCGTCACCGAGCCCGACAGGCTCGTCACCCACCTGATGATCCCTTTGGAGGAGAGGGCATGACCCCCACGGCCCCGTCACCGCGCACCCTGCTGCGCCAGCCGGTACGCCCGGCCTGACGCCGGGTGCGGTGTCATTCCGAGGCGCTCCGTGCGACGGACGGCTCCTCCCGGTCGGCTCGTACGGGCTTCTCGAGGAGGGTGAAGGACTTGGACATCCCGCCCGGTTGTGGTTTGCCCGGCTTGTGGCCGACGACCCGGTAACCGGCGTCGAGGTAGTACGCGTTCAGGCGGGCGTTGCCGGCCAGGCAGTCGAGGCGCGTCAGCGTTCGGCCCGCCTCGGCCACGCGGCGCTCCGCGGCGCGCAGAAGCCGCCGTCCCGTCCCGGGCGGGACGCTGCCGTGGGCCACCATCAGCCGGTGCACGTAGCCGGCCGTCGGCGGCTGCGGCCCCCAGGCGTCCTCGTCCTCCCACCACAACTCCCAGGCCCCGGCCACGCGGCCGTCGGTCTCCGCGAGCCAGACCTCCCCGCTCGCCATGACCCGGCGGAAGTGGTCCGCGTCCAGTTGGCCCGGCCGCCACTGGTCGGTGACGCCTCGGGCGAGCATCCAGCGGGCGGCGTCGTCGCGCAGGCGCACGACGGTGGCGAGATCGGCCTCACCGGCGAGGCGGAAGTGGAGAGCGCTCACGCCGCGATCCTCGCACAGGTCCCGATGCCCGCCACTGCCGTGGTGAACCCGGTCAGAGGCCTCTTTCGATCATGTCGATCAGGAGGTGGGTGGCTTCGGCGGCCTGCGGGTCCTGGAGGCCGCGCAGCGGGCCGTCTATGAGCAGGACGGCCAGGCCGTGGACGCAGGACCAGACGATGAATTCGGCGCCGGGGCGGCGTTCGGGCGGGAGGAGGCCGCAGGCGGCTAGGTCGTCCAGGGCGGCGGTGAGCAGTTGGAAGGGGGTCAGTCCGCCGGTTCCGGCCGAGACCGCGGCTTCGGCCTGGGTCATGTCGTCGGGGACGTAGAACGCGGCGCGGAACAGGCCCGGCTCGGTGCGGGCGAAGGCCAGGTAGCCGGTGCCGACGGCGCGGAAGCGGGCGCGGGCCGCGGCGGCCGGATCCGCGAGGGGCGGGAGGCCGGTCTGCTCGGCCTCCATCGTGCGGGCGAGGGCGGCCATGGCCTCCAGGGAGACGGCGTGCACCAGGGCGTCGCGGTCGGCGAAGTGGCGGTAGGCGGCGTTGGGCGAGACGCCTGCGCGGCGGGTGGCCTCGCGCAGCACCACGGCGTCCGGGCCGCCCGTCCGGGCGAGTTCGACGCCGGCCTCCAGCAGTGCCTGGCGCAGGTTGCCGTGCCGGTAGGTGCTCCGGCGGGGCGGGTCGGTCATGGTTCTCCTCCTTATGTGGACAGCATCCACATTAGTGTGCCATGATCGGCCCACGCCAAGAAGTGGACAGTGTCCACAAAGGAGGACATCTCATGAGCAAGCTGGTCGTCTCGACGTTCCTGTCCCTGGACGGCGTGATGCAGGCACCCGGCGGCCCCCGCGAGGACGACTCCCACGGGTTCCGGCACGGCGGCTGGCTCGTCCCGTACGCCGACGAGAAGTTCGGCGGCATCATGGCCGCCCAGCTCGACCGCGCGGACGGCATGCTGCTGGGGCACCGCTCCTACGACATCCTCGCCGCACACTGGCCGAACGTGCCGGACGAGGAGGGCGGCGCGCGGATCAACGGCATGCGCAAGTACGTCACCACCCGCACCCCGATGACCGCCGCGTGGCACAACACCGAGGTCCTGGTCGGCGACGCCGCCCGGACCGTCGCCGACCTCAAGGAGCGCACCGAGGGCGAGATCCTCGTCCAGGGCAGCAGCGACCTCCTGCGCACCCTGCAGCGGGCCGACCTGGTCGACGAGTACCGGCTGCTGACCTTCCCCGTCGTCCTCGGCGAGGGCAAGCGGCTGTTCGCCGAAGGCACCGTCCCCACCTCTTTGAAGCTGACCGGCGTGACCAGCACCCCCGCGGGCGTCATCTACAGCACCTACCAGCGCGCCGGTGCTCTCGCCTACGGCTCCTTCGCCCTCGACGCCTGACCCCCCACCCGGACAGAAAGGACCCCGCCATGACCGCGCCCGCCAAAGGCAACCCCGCCAGCTACTTCCCCGCCATCGAGAAGAAGTACGGCCGCCCCGTCCAGGAGTGGCTCGACCTCATCAGGTCCTCGCCCCTCACCAAGCACATGGAACTGGTCGCCTGGCTCAAGACCGAACACGGCCTCGGCCACGGCCACGCCAACGCGCTCGTCGCCCACACCCGCGCGAACGACGAGCAGGCCTGACGCCCCCCCCCCGCACCACCCCCTTCGACAGGAGCAGAGAAACCCATGCACGACGTCGAGACGAGAACACTTCAGGTCCCCGGAGCGGAACTGCACTACGAGGTCCGCGGAACGGGCCCGCTGCTGCTGATGATCCCGGGCGCACCGGCCGACGCCGGGGCACTGGCCGGGCTCGCAGCGCTGCTGGCCGACCGGTACACCGTCGTCGCCTACGACCAGCGAGGCCTGTCCCGCAGCACCCTGACGGGACCGCCGGAGGACCAGGACGTCGAGGCCTTCAGCCAGGACGCGCACCTCCTGCTCACCGCCCTGGGCGGCGGCCCCGCCCACGTGCTGGGCAACAGCGGCGGCGCGCTCACCGCCCTGGACCTGGCTGCCCGCCACCCCGAGCAGGTACGCGCCCTGGTGGTCCACGAACCGCCCCTCCCGGAGCTCCTGCCCGACCGCGAGCACTGGCGCACGACGTTCCAGGACGTCCAGGACACCTACCGTGCCGAAGGCGCGGGCGCAGCGATGCAGAAGTTCGTCGCCACCATCGAGGGCGAGCCCAGCGGCCCTCCCCAGATGCCTGACTTCTCCCAGATGCCGCCCGAGGCGCTGGAGATGATGGGCCGGATCCAGGGGAACCTCGACTACTTCCTCGCCCACGTGCTGCTGCCCGTGCTGCGCTTCGAACCCGACCTCGCCGCACTGCGCTCCCACGCCACGCCGATCGCCGTCGGCATCGGAGCCGCCTCCCCCGAAGGCGTCCCCCTCCGCTCCGCCCTGGCACTCGCGGAGCACCTCGGCACCAAGGCGATCGAGTTCCCCGGCGACCACCAGGGCCTGGCCCTCGACGCCGCCACCGGTGCCGAGATCGTCCACGACGCCTTCACCCGGCTCACCGAGGCGCAAGCGCAACTGGGCAAGACGGCATAGACGGTCCTCCGGCGGGCGGAGTCACGGCCTGCCATCGCGTCGCCAGGGGCCGGTGGCGGCCGTCCAAACCGCCCCTGTCACCTGACGCCCCCGCCGCCGCTTCACACCCGGCGCAGGTTCCTGATCGGCCGGGTCGCCAGCAGCGCGGCGCAGACCGCGACGCAGACGCCCGACGAGACGAACAGCAGGCTCCGCGGGTCGACGACTTCGGCGGCCGGCCCGACCAGGGCCTGACCGACGGCGGCCCCGGAGACCGAACCCGCGATCTCGTAGGCGGTCACCCGGTTCAGCACGTCGCCCGGGACCTGCGTCTGGACGCTGGTCGACCACATCACCGACCAGAACGCCCAGGCGCAGCCGCCCACCAGGTGCCCGGCGATCAGCAGCGGCAGGGACGGCTCCAGCGCTATCGACAGCGGGATGAAGGTGAAGCCGAAGATGGCGATGCCGCCCGCCGCCAGCGGCCGCGCCGGTCTCAGCCTGATCGCGATCAGCCCGCCGACGACCGTGCCGGTGCCGAGCCCGGCCATCGCCCAGCCGTAGGCGGCGTCGCCGAGCCGTTCGCCGATCAGCCGCGAGCCCAGCGGGATGTAGGGGCCGAAGACCAGCATCCCGAAGAACACCCAGATCACGATCACCGACCACATCCAGGTGCGGGAGCGGAACTCCGCCCACCCGCGCCGCAGGTCGAACAGGACCGTCGAGGTCCGCTTCGGGCCGCCCGCCGGGCGCACCCTGATCAGCGCGAGGCACAGCCCGCTGAAGGCGAAGGTCGCCGCGTTCAGCGAGTAGACCACGCCCGCGCCGGAGACCGCCATGACCAGACCGGCCAGCACGGGCCCGGCGAGCTGCGACCCGGCGTCGGCGATCTTGAGGGTGGCGTTGGCGCGCTGCGGGTCGCGGGCGATCAGCGGGATCATGCCGTTGACGCCCGGCTGGAACATCCCGGCCGCGGTGCCGGCGAGGGAGGAGCAGACGAGCAGCAGCCAGAGCGGCGGCGTCCCGGTCAGGAAGGCCACCGCGACGACGCCCTGGGTCGCCACCCGGACGACGTCGGCGCCGATCATCACCGTCCGCGCCCCGATCCGGTCGGCGAAGACCCCGCCGAAGACGACGAAGCCGACGGCGGCCAGCGTCCACACCGCCAGGACGTAGCCGACGCCCGCGACCCCGTAGATCTTCCCCACGGCCAGCGCGGCGGCGACCTGCATCATCGCGTCGCCGAGCAGCGAGACCGAACGTGCTCCGAAATAGAGGGTGAAATCCCTGGTCCACAGCCTGGACGGGGCCTCGGGACCGGCTCCCCGGTCGAGGGTCGCGGTCATCGCTCGAACTCCATGCCGACCATTCTCGGAAGGATCACCATGACCGGCAGGTGTCCGTAATGACATCATGAAGTACATTCCTGCCATGAGGCATCGCGTGGTCGCGCTGGTCGGTTCGCCGCTGGAGCTCTACCCCGTGACCTGCGCGTCCGCCGTGTTCGGCTGGCACGGCACGGAGATCCCCCACCACTACGGCTTCCGGATGTGCGCCGAGCACCCGGGTCCGATCCGGACCACGCTCGGCGTCGACCTGGTCGTCGAACGGGGACTGGCGGAGCTGGCCGAGGCCGACACCGTGCTGATCGCCGGTTGGTGCTCCCGGCCGGACTCCCCCGCGGTGCTGGAGGCCGTCGGGGCGGCGCACGCGCGCGGCGCCCGGATCGTCGCGGTCTGCGAAGGCGTCTGGATCCCGGCCGCGCTCGGCCTGCTGGACGGCCGCGGTTCCGCCTCGCACTGGGACCTGGTGGACGAGCTCTCGGCCGCCCACCCGCGGGTGCGGTTCGACGCCAAGGTCCTCTACGTGGACCACGGCGACGTGGCAACCGCCGGGGCGTCGGCCACGGCCCTGGACCTCTGCCTCAACCTGGTCCGGAGCGACCACGGCGCGGCGCTGGCCGCCCGGATCGGCCGCCAGTTCGCCGCCGCCCCGCTGCGCGAGGGCGGGCAGCGCCAGTTCCCCGAGCTGCCGACCCGCGGGCCCGTCCCCGACTCGCTGGCCCCGCTGCTGGAGTGGATGACCGCCCGGCTGGACCGGCCGCTGACCGTCGAGGACATCGCGGCCAGGTCCGGGGTCTCGCCCCGCACCCTCAGCAGGCACTTCACCGAGCAGCTCGGCGTCTCCCCCGGCCGCTGGCTGCTGGAGCGCCGGATCGCGACGGCCCGCGCGCTGCTGGAGGAGACCGACCTGCCGATCGAGACCGTCGCCCAGCGGGTCGGCCTGTCCTCCGCCGTCAACCTGCGCCGCCGCTTCCACAACGCCCTGCGCACCACGCCCTCGGCCTACCGGAGATCCTTCCGCTGACCGGTCAAGCTAGGACCGAACCTGACCTAGCCGATCTCTAGTGTTCAGGGCATGACGAACATCGAGCCGTTCCGCATCGACATCCCGCAGGCCGACCTGGAGGACCTCCGCGACCGCCTGGCCCGCACCCGCTGGCCGGACGAGCTGCCCGGCACCGGCTGGTCGTACGGCGTGCCCTCCTCGTACGCCAGGGATCTCGCCGAGTACTGGCGGACGGGCTACGACTGGCGGAGGCAGGAGGCGGCGCTCAACGAGTACCCGCAGTTCACCACCGAGATCGACGGCCAGAACATCCACTTCCTGCACGTCCGCTCCCCCGAGCCGGACGCGCTCCCTCTGATCCTCACGCACGGCTGGCCCGGCTCGATCGCCGAGTTCACGAAGGTCATCGGCCCGCTCACCGACCCCCGCGCCCACGGCGGCGACCCGGCCGACGCGTTCCACGTGGTGGCGCCCTCCCTGCCCGGCTTCGGGTTCTCCGGCCCCACCCGCGAGACCGGCTGGACCCTGAGCCGGGTGGCCCGCGCCTGGGCCGAGCTGATGAGCCGGCTCGGCTACGACCGGTACGGCGCCCAGGGCGGCGACAGCGGCTCGGTGGTCTCCCCCGAGCTCGGCCGCGTCGCCCCGGAGCACGTCGTCGGCGTCCACGTCAACGGCGCCCTGGGCTTCCCGACCTTCGCGCCCGAGGAGATGGAAGGGCTCACCGAGGCGGAGCAGGCCAGGCTGGCCTCCTACTCGGACCAGGACGGCACGGGCTACGCCATCCTGCAGTCCACCCGCCCGCAGACGCTCGCCTTCGGCCTGCACGACTCCCCCGCCGGGCAGATGTCCTGGATCGTGGAGAAGTTCAAGGAGTGGACCGACCCGGCGCACGAGCTTCCCGAGGACGCCGTGGACCGCGACCAGATGCTCACCGACATCACCATCTACTGGCTCACCGGCACCGCCGCCTCCTCCGCCCGCCTCTACAGGGAGACCGCGGCCGACTGGGGACGGCCCGTCGAGAAGTCCGACGTCCCCACCGGGGTGGCGGTCTTCCCGGGCGACGCGGGGGTCCGCCGCGTCGCCGAACGCGAGCACAACGTGGTGCACTGGTCGGAGTTCGACCGGGGCGGCCACTTCGCCGCGATGGAGGCGCCGGACCTGCTGGTCGACGACGTCCGCGCGTTCTTCCGGCTCGTCCGCGGCGGGATCTAGGGCGGGGAGGCGGCCCTCCTCAGGTGATCGCCTGGGAGAGGGCCGCGATCTGCCGCCGGGTGAAGTCCCGGACGACGGCGGTCCTGGATTCGACGCTGTCGAAGCCGTGGTAGGCGCCCGGCACGATGTGCAGGTCACAGGGGACGCCTGCCTGCCGGAGGCGCTCGGCGTAGGCGACGTCCTCGTCGTGGAAGAGGTCGTTGGTCCCGACGCCGATCCAGGTGGGCGGAAGGCCGGTCAGGTCTTCGGCGCGGGCGGGAGCGGCCGGGTGGGGGACGCCGTCTGGCTGGCCGGGGGTGAGGCGGGGGCCGAGGTAGGACCGCCAGCCGAAGTGGTTGCTGGCCGGGTTCCACATGCGCAGGCGGCGCTCGTCGACGCCGGTGCGCACGGTGGTGCGGTCGTCGATCATCGGATAGACGAGGAGCTGGAAGGCAAGGCGGACGTCGGCGCGGTCGCGGGCGAGCAGGGCCAGCCCGGCGGCCAGGCCGCCGCCGGCGCTCGCGCCGCCGATCGCGATCCGGTCGGGGTCGACGTCGGGTTGGGCGGCGAGCCAGGTGAGGGCGGTGTAGCAGTCCTCCAGCGGGGTCGGGTAGGGGTGTTCGGGGGCGAGCCGGTAGTCCACCGAGGCGACGACCGCTCCGAGTTCCCGGGCGGCGCGCGCGCAGAAGCGGGAGTCCATGCGGGCGTGGCCGATGACCATGCCGCCGCCGTGGATCCACAGCAGCGCCGGTCTGCGGCCCTGGACCGCCGCGTCCTCCGCGGCCGAGACCGTCCTGCCGTAGACGTCGACGCGCACTTCCGGCGTGACGGGCACCTGGACGACGCCCGGGGGGACGCCCCTGTCGGCGAGCCCGGTCAGGGCGCGGATCAACCGCAGCCGACGGGGGCCGACCACTCCGCGGGGAAGGAACCGCGCGGCTCGCAGGTCGGGATGGAACGCCTGACCGGTCATCAGGTCTCTCCTCATGGTTCCGCGTCGGTTTCAGGGGTCAGCGTACGGGAGCCGGCCTCGCCGGTGAAGGGGCAGCGGTTGTCAATCTTCGATCAGATGTAGTACTACTACTATCAATGATCGAAGAGATGCCATCGTGAAGCCCGGCAAGGAGAAGCACATGGACGACTCGGCCGCGAGCGGCCCCTGATGCCCGCCGAGAAGAAGGACGAAGGCAACGTCCACAACCGGATCCCGATGCTGCGGGCCGAGCGCGGCGTCTCGCGCCGCGACCTGGCCACCGCACTGGGCGTCCACTACCAGACCATCGGCTACCTGGAGCGCGGCGAGTACAGCCCCAGCCTGCACCTGGCGCTGCGCATCGCCGCGTACTTCGAGGTCCCCGTCGAGGTGGTCTTCTCCCTCGACCCCTTCCCCCGGATCGGGAGCAGCTCATGACGAACGACGAACGCCCGACGAATGACCGCGACTCCTCCTGGTGGCACAGGCACCGGGCGAATTCGCAGCGCAAGCGCGCGGAGCGCATACGCGTCCTGGACGAGGAGCTGGAGCGCCGCATGCCCGCCCGCTACGCCACGCAGCGCGCCCGCCGGGCGTTGGCGGTCGCAGGAGGCGCCTGTCTCGGGCTGCTCTGGGTGGACGCCGCCGTCGCGTGGATCCTGGCCCCGAGCGACACGGCGATGATCGTCAACTTCGTGGTCCTCGGCATCCTGCTGGTGGTGGGCATCCCGCTCGCCGGCTCGCTCAGCGCGATCACCCGCGGAATGACCCTCAAGCACGAACGGGAACTCGACGAGCGGGAGAAGACCGCCCGGCTCCGCGCGTTCACGACCGCGCACCGCTGCACGTCCGTCGTGATGATCCTCGTCATGCTCGTGACCATGTTCGCCGACCGGGACGGACGCGACTCGCAGATCCCAGGCGCCGCGCTGTTCCTCATCCTCTTCGCCCTGCTGGTGACCCACGTCCTGCTGCCGCTCGTCGTGGCGGCCTGGCAGGCGCCCGACCCGCCCGCGGACGAGGACGAGTTCGACGACGAGCCCGCTCACGACACGACGTCCTAGGGCCTGTCGGTCGTGATCGGGAGGCTGCTCAGTGTCAGTGCGGCCGGCGGGGGCAGCGGTCTGCTGGCCGAATCGGCGCGGAACGACTGGAGCAGATAGGCCACCAGGCGCCGGGACGCTGCACCGTCATCCGGTAGGGCCGCCACCAGACCGCAGTGCGCCAGCAGGACCACGGCGAGGTCGGAAGGGTGAAAATCGGCCCGCAGCGCGCCCGTCGCCTGGGCCCTGCGCACCAGGGTCGTGAAGTCCCGCTCGGCTCGTCGCCGGGACTGCGCGTGTTCCGACGTGCTTTCCGGGAAGGCCGCAAGGAACCCGGCCGGGAACCCGCGTTCCTCTCGTTGCAAAGCGCAGACCGTCTCGATCAGCTGCTGGAAGCCCTGCCACGGGTCAGGGGCGGCCAGGGCCTCGGTGAGCGCCCGCGCACAGGTCTCCATCTGCTGCGCGAACGCGCCTCTCACCAGGGCGTCCCGGGTCGGGAAATGCCGGTACAGCGTCGCCACGCCGACCCCGGCCCGTCGCGCCACGGTCGCCATCGGGGCGTCGATCCCGCGCTCCGCGAAGACCGCACGGGCGGCGACGAGGACGCGCTCCCGGTTGCGCCGGGCATCCGCCCGCACCCCGTCCCGGGCTGTGATCCGAGAGGATTCCGCCATCACTGTCTCTCGCTTCCGGTCTAAACGGACGATTGCGTCCACTTAAGAGCTTACGGTCGATGTCGGTTCCCCGTACGGCTCCCGGCGGCAAAGGCAGAACGATGGACGACCGCATGATGAAGGCAGTGCTCTACGACCGCTACGGCGGCCCCGATGTGCTCTACACGGGCCGCGTGCCACGCCCCGATCCGGCCCCCGGCGAGGTCCTTGTGAAGGTGCGCGCTTTCAGCGTCAACGGTGGCGAACTGGCAGCCCGTGCCGGCCGTCTCCGCCTCCTGACCGGCCGGAAGTTCCCCAAGCGCGTCGGCCTGGACTTCACCGGCGAGGTCGCCGCGCTGGGGGCCGGAGTCACACGATTCGCGGTCGGCGACCGCGTATGGGGGGTCCTGGGCCGCACCTCCGGGTTCGGCAGCGCCGCCGAGTACGTGGCCGTGCCCGCCGAGCGGATCGGCCGGCTCCCTGACGGCCTTGACCCGGTGGACGCCGCCGCGCTGCCGGTGGCCACCACGACCATCACCGCGTTGCGGGACAAAGCCGGGCTGCGCTCCGGCGAACGGCTCCTCGTCCGGGGTGCGGCGGGCGGTGTCGGCAACACCGCCGTCCAACTCGGACGGGCTTACGGCGCGGAGGTCACGGCCCTGGCCCGCGCAGCCAACCTCGACTTCGTCCGCGGGCTCGGCGCGCACAAGGCCGTCGACCACCGGACCGTACGACCGGCGGAACTGGGCCGCTTCGACGTGGTCCTGGACACCGTGGGGACCGACCTGCGGGCCTTCCGGCGCCTGCTGAATCCCGGCGGGCGCATGGTCACCATCGCCTTCGACCTGGAACGGCCCGCTACGTCGCTCGGCTACCTCGCGGCCAGTACGGTCCACGGACGCGGCCGGGTGCGCTTCTTCAGCGGCAACCCCACGCAGGCGGACTTCGACGACCTCGCCCGCCATGTGGTCGAGGGCAAGCTGAGCCCCGCAGTGGACACGGTCTTCCCCCTGGAGGAGACGGCAGCGGCGCACCAGGCGCTGGAGGCGGGCGGCGTCCAGGGCAAGTACGTGGTCAGGGTCGCTTAGAACGTCTGCGGAGGTGCTGATCACAGCCACTCGTCGATGGCGGCGATGAGGACGGTCGCCTCGTATCGTGCGGCGACGGCTCGGTGTCTCTTGGGGTGGTCGATCCCGCACTCGACCGTGTGCCGCTGTTCGTGGTCGTCCTTGGCGGACTTCGGCGGCGGTCCGCCACGCCGATCCACGCTTGCACCTGGTCGGCTTTGTCGGGGATGGTTCGGTGGATTCCGCGCCGCTCAGCGGTCACCACGATCGACGTGGGCTTCTGGCCCTGCTCGACGGCCGGGTGCGGTTCGGTGGTGAACCCACCGCGCGAGCGTCCCAACCCGTGATCAACAGGATCGGTGAAGATGCCGCCTGGTGGTTCCTTCTGTGAATCGCCCTGCTTGCGGGCCCCGGCCCTGTGCCGATGGGCACGGCATACCGTGGAGTCGACGCTCAGGTCCCGCGGTCCGAGACCGTGCGCCGGTCCGGGATCCGCCCGGCACGCACCGTCGCCGATCCCGTCCCGCATCCCGGCGACGACGGCCTGAATCCTTTTGCGGCCCGGATGCCTCTTTATGGTGTGAGACCGGCACCGGGCCGGTCTCCGGGTTGGAGGTCCTCCATGGTCATCGCTGGTGTGGTGTGCGCGGCCGTCCTCGTGTGCGCGTGCGGTACGTACTTCGTGCGGCGGTCCCGTGGCTGATCGGGGCTGGCCGAGCGAGCAGGTGGTCGCCGCCGCGCGCGACGGCGACGCGGATTCTCTGACGGCGCTGGTGTCCGGGTCGCATCCGCATGTGCGCCGGTTCGCCCGGTCGTTGTGCGCCTCCCCGGAGGACGCGGAGGACGCCGCGCAGGAGGCCCTGATCATCCTCTACCGGAAGATCGGGACGCTCCGGGCCACCGGCGCGCTGGCGACGTGGATGTTCCGCATCGTCCGCAACGAGTGCATCCGGCGTTCGCGTCTGATGCTCCGGCCGCACGGGCAGTTCCGCGACCGGCCGGTGTCGTCCGCGGAGGACGAGGTGATCCGCCGGCTGGAGGCGGGACGGGTGGTCGCCGCGATCGCCGCGCTCCCCGCCGACCAGCGCCAGGTGCTGATCATGCGGGACGTCCAGGGGTACAGCGGCCGCATGGTCGCCGACGCCCTCGGGCTCAGCACGGCCGCGATGAAGTCGCGGCTGCACCGGGCCCGCGCCGCCGTCAACCAGGCCCTGGCCGGGCCGTCCGAAGGAGGAGGCGTCGATGTCTGAGGGAATCGATTTCGCGAGTGCTTCGCTGCCGCGCCATCTCGCGCGCGGAGCGATCGGCTTCGGCTCGATCGCCGGGGCTTTCGTCTTGTTGTCGGCGGTCGGTCCGGTCGGGCTGCTGCTGCTTCCGGTGGGTCTGGTCGCCCTGCGCGGCTGCCCGATGTGCTGGACGCTCGGCCTCGTCCAGACGCTTTCGCGTGGGCGTTTGGAGCGTGATTGCGTCGACGGCGTCTGCGAACTGCGTGTCGCCGAGCGGGACGGCGATGGTGGTGCGGTGTTCGCCTCGCCGGTCGTGGGATCGGTCGCGGCTCCGGTGGAATGGGAGCGCGTACCGGTCTGATCGGAAACACGGGCCCCGCGTCGCCACGCGGGGCCCGTGCCGGTCTCAGGCCTACAGCGGAGCGCGGAGTTGGTACGTGCGCTCGGCGCGGTCACGTGGACGCGGATTCCGGCCATCGGCTCGGTGCTGATGCTTTCCAACAGCACAGCGGGCACGTGCTCGCTCCGTACCGACTCGGGCAGCGCGTCACCGAATCCGCTGATCCTCGTTCACGGGGACGTCGAGGACGTTGCCTTGCGGCAGAACACGGGTTGAGAGGCTTGGACGGACGGTTCATCGACCGCTGCGAGCGTCAGCTCCGCCTCTTGAGTCCGGTCGCCAGCCGTACGAACTGTTGCCGGGTCAGCACAAGGTGCCCGAGGCCGGGGTTCTTGGAATCCTGGACGCCCACACCCTGGGGAAAACGCGCCAGCTCGACACAGATGTCGTCGCTGACAGTGCCGCTGTAGGAGCTCTTACGCCACTCGATCTCCATACCTGGACTCCATCACTCGCCAGATGATCCGCCGAGACTCTTCCTCGGAGGCGGCCTGCTGTCCGATGAGATCGAACTCGATGATCAGGTTGCGCACCTCTTCGGACGTCTCCACCAGCCTGCCACCGTTACGAGCTCCGATATAGGCGAGATCTCGCTCTTTCAGGCTGATAATCCGCATAGGTCCGTCCTGCCCGTAGTGCGACCCTGAGAGCTTGGGGATGATCCGCACCGAGACGTTCGGCCGCCTGCTCACCTCCAGAAGATGCTGAAGCTGCCCCCGCATGACCTCATGCCCGCCCACTTCGATCTCGAGGACCCCTTCGTCCATGAGCAGCCAGACGTACGGTGGCTTCTCCCGATCGAAGATCGCCGCGGTCTTCCTCAGACGGGACGTGACGGCCGCTTCGACGTTCGCTCCCGCCTTCGCGGCCACCAGCGCCCGGATATAGGCCTCGTTCTGAAACCCGGTCGGGATCACCTGCCCCTGGTAGATCCGGATGATCTGCGCTCGCGCCTCGTAATCGGCGTACTGCCGCTGCCACTCGGGGTCGTGCCCCATGCAGGCGAAGTACAGAAGCGTCTGGATCAGCACACCCGTCCCGTACCGCTCGTCCAACAGCGCGGCCTGCCGCTCGTCGATGCGCAGCCTTCCGGCTTCGATGTTCGAAACAGTCGATCGAGCCGCATTGATGATGGCACCCACCTGCGCGAGGCTCAGCCCGTTGAGTTCCCGCAGATAGCGAAGCTGGAACGCGAGCAGGTGCCAGAGCGAGAGCCTCGGGTTCAGCGGGTCACGCTTCTTGGGCACATCCCTCCTTGTTTCGGAGTTCAGAAAACACAACGGAGCGTAGTCGGGTGATGCGATTCTCGTAGCGAAATCAGCGAACCTCTTGGGGAGATCTCCGTGAGAACCATGAACGACGACCTCAACGTCCACCTGCTCGCCTGTCCCACCGCTGCTCGCCTGGCCCGCACCCTCATCTCCCGCCGCATCACCCAGTGGGGTTACACCCACCGCCTGGACGACGTCCTCCTGGTCGCCAGCGAGCTCATCACCAACGCGAGCAAGGCCGCCCCCAACTCCCGCATCAAGCTCCGCCTCAACCACAACAGCCAGGGCATCTTCATCTCCGTCTGGGACTCCGCCAAGGCTCTTCCCCAAGCCAAGCCGGTCACCGAACTGACGCCCGAAGCTCTCGACGCCTCCACCAACGACTGGGACAACGGCGGAGGCTGGGGACTGCCCCTCGTCGAAGCGCTCTCCTCCGCCTGCGGGCACCACCCCACCGGCTCCGACGGCAAATGGATCTGGGCCACCCTCGAAGCCTGACCCGTCGATCGCTTCCTTCACCGGCTCCCCGCCTCCGGGCTCACTAACCAGCCTGTCCGCAGACAGCGGGGCCTTGGTCTTTCATGCTTGCTTCCTACGTTTGGCAGCGAGGAGTTCGCGGGCCAGCGCGGCCCCACGCTCATAGCCATCGGGATTGGCCGGTCCGGCATCCGGCACGGGCTTGTCCCACGGAGCGCTCCGGGGAACGTAACGACCAGGCTCACTACTGACGGCCTTGGCGATGTAGGTCAGGGGGTTGCGCACCTCTCGACCGTTAAGGACCTGACGACACACTTTCTCCGCCCACGAACGATCTGTGGGCTGTCCGGTGTAATCGCTGAGCAGCGCGACGATCTGCTCGCCGAGGCTCCGGACTTCCTTCACCCCTTCCTCTGCCACACCGGGTACCTGCTGCTGGCCTCCCTCGTCCGGCCTTGATGAAGGGATGCTTGATGGAAGTGATTGATGGTGAAGCCTCTGGCGACTTCCTTCAAGACGTTCAACGCTTCCTTCAACGGCTTGCGACGCTTCCTTCGAAGCGCCAGGAAGGAAGGTCCCAGAGGCTTCCTTCGAAAACGGAAGAAGGAAGCCCCCATCCGCTTCCTTCAACTCTGGGGCGGCTCCTCTCGGACGACCAGACGACGCTTCCTTCTTGAACGGCGGGGCCGAGAGGATCTCGCCGCGCCGGGCGTAGACCCCCGCAGGCACTGATGCCGCATAGACCGATGCTCGCCGGACGGTCGTTCCCCCGGGCCCGCGTCGGGCTCCCCCTCGTTCAATCAAGATCAACCATCCGGCAGCGACCGCACGACGGAGCAGCTTCTTCCACGTCTCCTCATGCGGGCCGAACAGCGCCAACCCTGCGTTACCCGGCCGCACCCCGCCCCCGCTGGTGCCATCCATGAAGACGCCGAGGGCGAGCAACCGAAACCGATCAGCCTCAGGGAAATCGCTCATGAGCATGAGCCGCTCCCATTCGAACCGCCCGACACGGACGGGATCCGTCCTCGTGACGCTTCCACCGGGCTGGGTTTCCGAACCGTCCGGGACCATCAGGCGACCGCCCCTCCGCGCCGCCCCTGCACGTTGAGCGGCGTGATGTCCGACCAGCGGCGATACCAACCAACTCGGCCGTGAACAGGACATCTCCTGCAGCGCCCAAGCGGCCGCCGCCCACCACCCGAAGATGTCTGAGCGACAATTTCAATGCACCTGGCGTCCACGCATGCGAGTGTACTGACAGACACTAGACTCGTGCATGAGACAACCGAAGCTTGCAAGCCGTTGCGCTAATCTGTCGCCATGGCAGATTCGTTGCGCCCGAGCGACGTGACCGCTCTCCGGCTCCGGGAGCTGCGCAAGCGACGAGATCTCACCGTTCAGCAGGTGGTCGACGCGCTAAAAGATCTTGGTGTAACCGAGCTCTCTGCATCTGTGATCACCAATCTGGAGCTGGGACGACGAGACGGCTCCGGGCGCCGTCGCATGGCGCTGGAGGAACTGATCGCCCTGGCCTACGTGCTCGACGTCCCCCCGCTGGAGCTCCTCGCCCCCCTCGGCCAAGACATCAAAGTCACGATCCTCCCGGGCCTGGAAGTCGAACCGTACGAACTACGAAACTGGCTGACAGGCACCGGCCGCCTAGAGAACCGCCCCACACCCGACAACCCAGAAGGCATGCGGTTCTGGAACATCTCCAGCGAACCGATCCGGCTCTACGACCGGTTCACCGAGACATCCAAGAACCTGCACCAAGCCGATCTAGAGAGACGCACAGCCGAGAAGGTCGGCGACCCCCAGCGCATCCAAACGACACGCACGGCCTACGCCGACGCCCTCCAGGCATGGGCCGAAGCACTCAACCAGATGCGCACGGCGGGGATGAAGCCCCCCGCTTACGTCCCCAAGTGGGCCGAGGATGCCCTCGACTTCGGGTTCCTTAGCAGCCAGAGCTGAGCCACGAAGTACGGAGACCTGCCATGTTTCCGCTGGACAGCGGGCACGACGGGAAGACTGGACACCTTCAGATGTAGCCGCCTAGGACAAAGACGCCTTGCCTCAGGTTTCCGATACAGCCAAGTAGTCCAATTTTCCTAGCTAAGCCAATACACACTGATTTCTCCGGTTGATACGGCTATGGTGAGCAGATCCCATGCTGCTGACCCCCGGGGAGCTACGGTGCCGTTCCTGACGTCCGCTGAAGCCATGTTGCTGACGGACAAAGTTGATCTTCAGAGGTTCTGGTCGGGTAGCCCTGGCACCTACAGCCGCCCCAAGGATCGTGGCCCCGTTCCCGGTGTCCCTGTTGGCAGCTTGTTCTCAAAACGAAAAGCCCTCCATGAAGCCCGCGTTCACCGGCCGCTCCAAGCTGGCATTTGTGGGACTGCCCGAGATGGCGCTGAGTCCATCGTGGTATCTGGGGGGTACACCGATGATGAAGACTTCGGCGACTGGATGATTTACACCGGCCAGGGTGGCCGGGATCCCGAAGCAGGGGTACAGATTCGCGACCAGGAGCTCACTCTCGGGAACGCTGCCCTGGTCACCAGCTATGTCTTTGGGCTCTCCGTCCGGGTCATCCGTGGCTCTGCCGGTGATCCGAACTACTCGCCCACCACTGGGTTTCGATACGACGGTTTGTTTGAGGTCGAATACTTCTGGTCAGAGGCGGGCCGGGACGGTTTTCGAGTCTGGCGATACCAGCTACGCCGGATCCCCGAGAGCGATGCCTCGTTTGACTTGAGCTTCCCGCCTGTGCAGGTGATTCCCGCCGGGCCAGCTCATCCGGACGGTAACCAAGCTCCAGACCGGCGTACAACAGTTACCCAGAGGGTCGTCCGAAGCACCCCTGTCGCAGAGTGGGTCAAGAACGCCCACAGCTACAAGTGCCAAGTCTGCAGGGAGCTACTCACCACTCCCCGCGGTCCCTACGCCGAGGCAGCGCATATCCAGCCCCTCGGCAAGCCTCACTCAGGACCGGACACCGTAGACAACATCTTGTGCCTGTGCGCAAATCACCATGTCCTCTTTGACGCCGGTGCTCTGTGGGTGACGCATGACCTCATGGTGGTTAACCACCATGGACAAAAACTCGGCCCCTTGCACACTCAAGACAAGCACCACGTGGATCTGGAGCGCTTGTCCTACCACCGCGCCAAGATCGCGAAGCGCGCGTAACAGCCAACGAATACCGGACAGCTGTGGCAACAAAACACTAGGCTTCTTCTCCATGGGCGACAGCAAGCAGACGGCTTCGGAGTTCGTCTATCAGGGATGGCGCAAAAAGCAGATCCCGGTTCCTCGGATCCCAGGTGCAGCGCCCATCACCGAGGTCCGCTGCACTCCTTACGGAGACTTCTTCATCCGAGGGGTGATCGACACTCCGACCTGTTTCGAAAGAGGACCCATACTCTGCTGGCCCCAGTGGGCCAGGTTCGTACGGGTGGTCGTACCCAAGCAGTACACCCATGTCGAACTCCAACCGGCGTCCAGAAGCTCATCGTTCCCCACCCGCTGCAGGGCTCGCTTCGCGGACCCGCGCGAGTGCGATGAACTCCTGACTTCAGCTTCCGGCCAAAACTGGGACGTTCTCCGCTACCAGGGCCCTCCGGCAACAGCCGTCCTAGAATTCAAGGGCGGTCCAGGACACAGCAACGTCGAACACTTCAGCTTCGATGGAACCCGCAGCACCATGCTCGCCAACAAGCACTCACCTTTCCGGGGCACCATCCAAATACCGGGGCCGGGTCTGATCCAGATCAACCAGGAAGGTCCTTGGCACCTCGAGCTCCAGTCCTAATGTCATGATCAACACGGGTGTGAGTGCTAGCGCTACGTCATCAAGACCATCGGTGTCACCGTCGTGCAAGTCCAAAGTGGCTACGTTGGGCAGAGCCATCCGGTAGAACGGTGCCCCTGTCTTTTGGCAGCGACAAGGACGACCTGTGCAGAAGCCTCAAGAGGTGTTCGATCGGGACCATGAGTGGGGGGCATTGGTCCGATTCTTCACCGACGAGCAGCCTGGGGCGACTCTCGGCGTGGTCTCGGGGCGACTGCGCCAGGGCAAGACCTTCCTCCTCGATGCGGCCTGTCGGGCCGCCGGGGGCTTCTATTTCGGGGCCACCGAGGCCGCCGACGCCGAGTCGCTGCGTCGGGTCAGCGCCGCGCTCACCGAGCACTCCCGGCCCCCGAGCCCGTACCACTTCGCCCACTGGGCCGAAGTCATCGACGCCCTCTTCGCCCTCGGCTCCGAGCGTCCGATCCCTGTCGTGATCGACGAGTTCCCCTACCTCGCGAAGGCCAATCCAGAGCTGCCGTCCATCATCCAGGAGGCCCTGCGTCCGCTGCGCGACCAACGTGTCGCCTCACGCACCCGCCTGCTGCTCTGCGGCTCGGCGCTGACCTTCATGGGCAAGCTCCTGTCCGGCAACGCTCCCCTGCGGGGCAGGTCCGGTCTGGAGCTGATCGTCCGTCCTCTCGACTACCGCCTCGCCGCCGACTTCTGGGGCATCACCGATCCGCGGCTGGCCCTGATGGTCCACTCGATCGTCGGAGGCACCCCCGCCTACCGGCGCGAGTTCGCTCGCGGCGACTCCCCGTCCGGGCCCGAGGACTTCGACGACTGGGTCGTCCGCACCGTCCTCAACGCCGAGACACCGCTCTTCCGTGAGGCCCGCTACCTGCTCGCGGAAGAACCCGACCTGCGTGACACCACTCTCTACCTGTCCGTCCTGGGGGCCGTCGCCGATGGGAACACCACTCGGGGCGGCATCGCCAACTACCTGGAACGCAAGGCCACCGACATCGCGCACCCCATCAATGTCCTCGAAGACGCCGGGTTCCTCCACCGCGACGCGGACGTCTTCCGTGAGAACCGGCCGACCTACCGCATCACCGAACCCCTGATCGGCTTCTACCACGCCGTCATGCGCCCCGTCTGGGACCAGTTGGAACGTCCCGGCAACGCCCGTCGCGTCTGGCAGGCCAGCCGCCGCCGCTTCGTCAGCAACGTTCTCGGCCCGCACTTCGAACAGGTCTGCCGGGAATGGACCCTCCATCACGCCGACCCCGATCTGCTCGGCGGACTGCCCGCCAGGGTCGGCCACGGCACCGTCCACGATCCCAAGACCCGTACCGGACACGAGGTCGACGTCGCCGTCGTCGGTATCGCCGACAATGGGAAGCCTCCCCTGCTCGCCATCGGTGAGGCCAAATGGAACGACACCATGGGTGCCGCCCACCTCCAACGCCTCCACCACATCCGCGACCTCATCACCCTGACCGGCCGTTACGACACCACCCACACCAAGCTGCTCTGCTTCAGCGGAGCAGGCTTCAACGACAAGGCCCGTACCGCGGCCGACGCCTCCTCCGACGTCCACCTCATCGACCTGCCCGCCCTCTACGGCCACCCCTAGCCCGGCCGCACGCTCTGATCGCCGTGGCGCACTCATGTGGAAAACAGCCCGCTGACATTCGCCGCCCTGGCAATTGCCATTGGTGTCTGCACTTCGAGCCGTACCGGCTCTCGTCGGAGCCCTAGGCGGCCGTCAGCACCGCCGTAGCCCCAGAGGTGGCCGTCTGTGGTGGCAAAGACCCGGATACGGCTCGCGGCACAAGCGTGGGTGGCTTCGCGGCCGGATCCCGTCCTCACACCCGTATCGATGTCGGTGGGAACGAGCGCTGCCCGGTGATCGCCCTTGACCTCAACCGAACTTCAAGTTGGAAGATCGTTGCAGCGGAGTACAAAGGACGAGGGGGACGGCATGTCGGTGCGGACGGTGGCTGAATGGATCGAAGAGAACTCCCACACGCTGGCCGGCGGTGAGCCCGACGAACCATTGGAAGATCTACAGCCGTTGGCGCCTCTGGTGCGCGATGCCGAGATCGTGGCGCTGGGTGCCGCCGCGCGGCAGACGCGTGAGTTGTCGGTGGTGGCGCACCGCATCGTGCGGCTGCTGGTGGAACAGGAAGGGTTTCGGACCGTGGCCCTGGAGGGTGACGACGCGGCCCGGCTCGGCCTGGACGTCTATGTCGCCACCGGTGAAGGGGACCCGAGGGAGCTGCTGTCCGGGGCGCGGGTGTTCTGGCAGACCGGGGAGATCCTCGACCTCATCTGCTGGATGCGCTCCTACAACCAGCGCCACCCCCACGACCCTGTGCGTTTCGCGCAGGCCCCGGACAAGCCCGTGCGGCACACGACTCGGCTCGGCGGACTGGCCGCGGTGGAACGGACGCTCGCCGATGATGTGGCCGCGTGGCAGGAGCGTTCGGGTGACAAGGTCGTCTACTGGGGCGGCATGGCGCACACCGCGGTGGGTGACCCTCGCACGGTGTCTCCGTCCCAGCCTCCCGAGACGCACCGCAACATGGGTGGCTACCTGCGCGAACGTCTGGGCTCGGGCTACCGTTCGATCGGGCTGACCATGGCGCGCGGCTCGATCGGCGTGCCCCTTCCCACCCCGAACGCGGGCTTCGTCGACGCCCTTCTCAGCGAGGCCGCCGCGGGCAGAGCGGGGTACATCCTGAACATGCGGGCCCCGCGTCCCGAACCCATCCGTCGCCTCTTGGACGCCCCGACCCGGACGCGGCTGATCGGGCCGTTCTACGACCCGCAGGATGATGCCGCCCATCACCTGTCCGGCGGGTCGCTGGCGGACTGGTTCGACGTCGTCGTCCACACCGAGCAGGTGTCGCCCGCACGGCCGCTGCCCTAGGGCCAGGTGCCGGTGAGGGAGAGGGACTTGTTGTAGGAGCCGGAACCGTTCGAACCCATGAGCTGGTAGGTGCCTTGCGCCGCGGTGCAGGTACCGGGGCAGGACAGGCCGCCGGACTGCCGGATGGGAGAGAAGCCGGTGAAGTCGAGCTGCAGTTCGCTGTTGGAGAGAACCGGGCGGTCGGGGTTGGCGCCGTTGAACCCGTTCGCGTTCAGGGTCGCGCCGTACGTGCAGGTCAGAATAGAGGACATGGTCATCTTGAAACCGGGGATGCGGAAGACCCCGTCCCTGCCGGAGCCGTCGGGGGGAGGGGGTGTCGGGGAGTAGGTGGCGTAGCCGATCCACGGCAGGTCCTGGAAGGCGACGGCGGGAAGGGCGCCGGTGCAGCCGCCGATCATGCCTGAGGTGATGGTCAGCGGGGAGCCGTCGGACTCGATGGTGCCGTACAAGGAGGAAGTGGTGCAGGTGATGTACACACCGTTCCCCATGTGGAACTTCAGGGGCTTGATCAGCGTGGCCTGGATGGGGCCGGAGTAGAGGCTGCCGGGGGCGTCCGCCTCGCGGATCTCGGTGGTGGCGGCGTGGGCGGGGGTGACCGTTCCGGTGAGGGAGAGGACGACGGCACCGAAGACTGCCGCTATTCGCCCAATACGTGACATAAATTGTCCTTTGTCTGTTTCGAAATTATCGTGAACGTAAGTCCTTCCCGAAGGGCGGTCAATGTCCGGGGCTCTTCGATGCCTGGCCGGATCGCGCCCACCGCGGCCACGCCTCTTCGACTGACACGCAGACGACTCACCGGCGGGCACCGTGACCACGAGCTCTTCCGCAGACCGGCCCGCCTGATCCAGGCCGTGGCGAAGTCAAGACGTCATCGGGCGTCCAAGCGCGCTCTCGACAACCTGCGGAAGGAGCGGAGAGGCGGCGCCGACCGGAAAAGCTCGCATCCAGCATGATCCGGCCCGTCCGGGCCGGCGCCGCGGTTCGTGCAGGGCCTCAGCCCTGGACCGCGCTGAAGCGCGCGGCGACGTCGTTCCAGTCGACCAGCGTCCACAGCTTGGCCACGTAGTCGGGGCGGACGTTGCGGTACTGCAGGTAGTAGGCGTGCTCCCAGGCGTCGAACACCAGCAGCGGCGTCGAGCCGATACCGACGTTGCCGTGGTGGTCGTAGACCTGCTGGACGATCAGCTTCTTCCCGATCGGCTCCCAGCCCAGCACGCCCCAGCCCGACCCCTGAACGGTCTGGGTCGCGAAGGTCAGCTGCTTGCTGAACGCCTCGAACGAGCCGAAATCCTCATCGATCGCCGCGGCGAGCTCGCCCTCGGGACGGTCCCCGCCGTCCGGAGAGAGGTTGTCCCAGAAGATCGAGTGCAGCACATGGCCCGACAGGTTGAAAGCCAGGGTCTTCTCCAGCCCGACGAGTCCCCCGAACTGCTCCTTGGCGCGAGCCTCCTCGAGTTGCTCCAGGGTGTCGTTGGCGCCCTTGACATAGGCGGCGTGGTGCTTGGAGTGGTGGAGTTCGAGGATCTCCCCCGTGATCGCGGGCTCCAGCGCCGCGTAGTCGTAAGGCAGGTCCGGCAGTGCGTAAGTGGCCATGATCCCCACTATTGCAAATGACTTGCAACAACGGCAAGCATGCAAGAGAGCTTTTACCCGCCTGGGAATGCGGCGTTCCGCATCTCCTGGACCGGGTCGGCCAGCAGCGGTTCGAAGAGGTGTTCGGCGGCGCCGAGGAGCACCGGCCGGTCGAGGGCCGCGGAGGTCAGTGTCGTCTGGTGGAGCCGTGCCACGATCGAGGCGTGGAGATGCGCCTGGAGGTCGTCTGCGGCGAGGGCGAGGTAGTCGCCGAGGATGCCTGCCAGCACCACGCGGTCGGGACCGAGCACGTTGACCAGGCTGGCCAGTCCCGTGCCCAGGCGGTTGGCGACGTCCCGGACGGCCCGGTGGGCGTCGGGTTCGCCGTCGCGGGCCCGGAGGATGATCGCCCGAGAGCCTGACGGGGCGTCGGGGTGGTCGTGGCCCGTCGCCTTGACCAGCGCGCGTCCGTCGCAGTACAGCTCCAGGCAGCCGCGTTGCCCGCAGGGGCAAGGGGGGCCGTAGAGGTCCAGGACGAGGTGCCCGGCTTCGAGTGTGTGCCGGAGTCCTTCCGTCGAACCGTGTCCGGATACCAGTGCCCCGCCGATGCCGGTGTGCTCGCAGCTCAGGACCAGCAGCGTGGAGGCGCCGCGGCCGGCTCCCCGGCGGAACTCCGCCAGCGCGGTGAGAGCCGCGTCGTTGTGGATCGACACCCTCAGCCCGTCGGGAAGGAAGGTCTCGAGGATCTCGGCCAGGGGCACCTCGGTCCAGCCCAGGTAGAGCGCCGACAGGACGGTGCGGCCGTCGCCGCTGACCACTCCGGCCACCCCGACTCCGACCCCGACGCAGATCCGTCCGGACCTCGTCACGGCGGCTCGGATGCGTTGGGCGACCTGCTGGAGCGAGGACTCCAGGTCCTCGTGGCGCCATGCGACCGGTATCTGCTCCAGGCTCGCGGTGAAGCCCCCCAGGCCGATCACGGCCAGGTCCGCTCCGGACGGATGGAAGTGCACGGCCACCGACACGGGGCCGTCCTCGGCCAGGTCGAGTGTCGGCGACGTCCGGCCGCGGCCCGCCGAATCCCGCTGCGGCGAGGTCGCCTCCGCGCCGACCCGCACCAGGCCGAGGCCCGCCAGTTCCGCGACCGCCTCGCCCATCGCGCTGCGCGCGGTCCCCAGATGCGCGGTCGCCTCCGCCCGGGTGATCGTTCCCCGGCGGTGCAGCAGCGCCAGCAGCCGGCCGGGCGTCGTCGGTCGTTGACCAGGCCTTGTCATGTCCATTCACTCCGGACTATCTTGTTCTTGCAAAGAACATGAACGCGGCCCACCGGCTTCACGGTCCGACGAAGAGGGCGTTCCATCCCACTCGAAGCCTGACCATACGGGTCGGCCGACGTGCCGGGACCAGTCTGCCATCGCATGCGGACCCATGCGGGTGTTTTCATGTTCAAAAACAGAACATTAAAGAAGGAGGTCCCCGGATTGGCCGGGATCGAGGTCACGCTGCCGGGCGCCGCGATGGCGTGCGGCGCGCTGCTGTTCGACATGGACGGCGTGCTGGTGGACTCGCTGGACACCATCGAGCGGCACCTGCACGACTGGGCCCTCGGCCGCGGGCTCGACCCCCGGCACGTCGTGGCCGTGTCGCCCGGACGGACCAACGCCGAACTCGTCGCCGAAGTCGCCCCCCACCTGGACGCCGCCGCCGAAGCACGGCTCCTGCTCGAACGCGAGATCACCGACATCGGCGGGATCGCCGCCTGCGCGGGAGCGGCCCGGATCCTCCAGCGGCTCGACGGGCGGGCGTGGGCCGTGGTCACCTCGGGGCACCGCCCGGTCGCCCTGAACCGCCTGGCCGCCGCGGGCCTGCCGACCCCCGACGTGCTGATCACCGCCGACGACGTCACGGCCGGAAAACCCGACCCGGAGGGCTACCTCGCCGCGGCGCACCGACTCGGCGTCCCGCCCGGCGACTGCGTCGTCATCGAGGACGCCGCCGCAGGGCTCCACGCCGCGCGTACCGCCGGAATGCGGGCCATCGCCATCGAGGACGGGAAGGGCGGCCCGCACGCCCCCTACGACCACGCCGTCGCGTCCCTCGCCCTGCTCGACGTCCGCGTGAACGACCATGCCGCCTGACCCGGCCCGGACCGAGGCGGCGATCCCGCGCTCCGGACTGGCCTCGGTCTTCCTGCTGTTCTTCGTCCTGGGCCTCAGCACCGCGGCCCTGGGAGCGGCGCTCCCCAGCCTGCGCGAGGTCTACGGCCTCGCCGACCAGGAGGGCGGCTGGCTGGTCAGCGCCTACAACCTCGGCGCCCTCGCCACGATCCTGATCTGCGGGCTCGGCAGCCGCAGGTTCGGCCAACGGATCGCGCTGCGCACCCTGCTGGCCCTGTTCGCCTGCGGCTCGATCGCCATGGGCGTCGCCGGCACCTGGGCCGTGTTCTGCGTCGCCACCGTGCTGACCGGCGCCGGGTACGGGGGCCTGGTCCTGTACCTCAACTCGATCGTCGCCCGCCGCTCCAAAGAGCACGGCTTCGTGGTGCTCAGCCTCATCAACGCCGTCTTCGGCGTCGGAGCGATCCTCGGCCCCCTCACGGTGAGCGCGACCGGCAGCCATGCCAGAGCGGTGTTCCTGGTCGCAGGCGTGCTCGCGCCACTCGGCCTGAGCATCGGCAACCTCCCGCAGCCGCCCGGACCCCGCGTCCCCTCACCGAAGGGGACCGCCTTCAGCACGCACCGCTCCCTGATGCTCGCCTTCCTCGCGCTGGGCTTCCTGTACGCGGGGCTGGAGACCGGGATCGGCGCGTGGGAGGCCACCCACCTCGACCGCATCGGGCACTCCGCCGCCACCGCCGCCAGACTCGCGTCACTGTTCTGGGCGGGCCTGTGCCTCGGCCGCTTCCTCATCCCGTTCCTCGCCCGCGGCCAGGCACCCCACCGGATCATCCGGCTGTCGCTGATCGCGGCCACCGGATCCCTCCTGGCCGCGGCGCACCCGGCGGCCGCACCGATCGCCTACGCCATGTGCGGCTTCTTCCTCGCCCCCGTACTCCCCGCGATCCTGAACTGGATAGCCCAGACCGTCGACGACAACCAGTCGGCGAACGCCCTGCTCTTCACCGCCACCATGACCGGCAGCGTCGTGCTGCCGACGCTCATCGACACCGTCGCCCGCCGCTCACCCGCCGAAGCCATCCCCCTGTCCATCGCCTGCATGGCCATCGCCGCGACGGCGACGGCCTTCCTCATCCCCCGCGTCTCGGCCCACGGCCCCAGCGCGCTCGGCAAGGCGCAGAGAGACTCCCCCGAAGGAGAGCCTCCCGAGACCGTAAGTCGGCTCCAGCAGTGAACGTCATGCGATCGCGTCGAGGACGCGAGGGATCGATGTCACCCCGTCGGACGCCAGGAAGTGCCCGGCTCCCGGGACGATCAGCGCTGAGGTTCCGAGCAGGCCGGCAAGCCGGTCCGTGTGGCCCGTAGGAACGTAGGGGTCCTCGTCCGAACGGATGACCGTGAGGTGGTCGATGCGGTCGCTCAGCCCTGTCACATCCAGGCCGTCGCCGATGTAGGAGTCCAGGAGCGGGAGCGCCGGCAGCTTGTCGACGAACCCGGAGACGAGAACGAGGTTGCCGAGACGCCACGGTCCCGTCAGCGAGCGAAGGTGGCGCAGCACCGTGATGCAGCCGAGGCTGTGGGCGACGACGATCGCATCGCGGTCCGGTGTCCCTACGACGGCTTCCACCGCTGCCGTCCACCGGTCGGGATCCGGTGCTTCAGGGTCCGGCAGAGCGGGGACCGTGGTCGGGATACGAGCGTTTTCAAGTCGTTCGGCGAGCCATCCGAACCAGTGGTCATCAGGTGTGGCGCCGTAGCCGTGGAAGATCGAAGCCCGCCGTCCGGTTGCAGTGGATGTCATGCGCTGGACGTTAAGGGTTCACGCCGGCGTGAAGGTCAAATCGCAGGAGGACGAGTGCTGATCGGCGAACTCGCCGAACGAACCGGCGTCAGTGCGCGAGCCCTTCGCCACTACGAGGACCGCGACCTGCTGGTCCCCGCACGCGACGCCAACGGCTACCGGATCTATTCGGAGTCGGACATCCCACGCGTGGCCCAGATCAAGACGATGATCGCCGCCGGCCTGGGAACCGACACCATACGCCGGTACATCGACTGCGCACGGACCGGCGACCACGGCGTTGCGCTGGAGATGTGCCCGGATCTCCGCGCCGAACTGGACGCCCTGGCCACACGCCTCGATGCGCAGCAGAACGCCATCCGAAAGACCAGAGAACGCCTTTGCGCCCTCACCTCCGACCACTAGCGAACGCCCAGCGACCTTGGTTTCGCACCCGCGACAGGCCCCTCACCCGGACGGCCCCCGCCGGGTCGCGCGGGGGCCATCGGGATGAGGGAGGACGGTCAGGAGGGGCAGGTGCTGTCGGCGGCGGGGAGGGCGCCGGTGCGGAAGTAGTCGATGATCGCATCGTCGACGCAGGTGCTGCCGTAGTAGCCGAAGATGCCGTGGGTGGAGGCGTCCAGGGTGATGAGGCGAGAGCTGGGCCAGCGGGCGTGCAGGGCTTGCGCGCTGGCCAAGGTGGTGCGGGTGTCGCCTCGGGCGTTGACGATCAGGGCGGGGGCGTCCGCGGTGATGCTGGTGGGCGCCTCGCGGGGGGCGGTGTTCCAGAAGGCGCACGGTCCGATGTGCTCGACGACCGGGCCCAGGATCGGGGAGCGTCGCCGGGTCGCCTGCACGTCGCGCCAGTAGACCTCGGGGTCGCGGGGCACGGCGACGTCTCCGCACAGGATCGAGGCCTGGACGCTGCCGTAGGCCGAATCGGTGGAGGTGGTGAGGCTGCCCAGTATGGAGAGCAGCTCGTCCGGCGGTGTGACGGGCCGGTGCCGGGCGGCCTGCTGGAAGGATCGGACGGTCTCGGCCAGCAGCTTGCGGGAGGGGTCCCGGTCGTCGGCGATCAGGTTGATCAGAACGACCGGGAGCAGGGTGTCGTCGACCTGGTAGGAGCCGATCTGCAGCGGCTTCCGGGATGACGCCCGCACCAGCCGTTCGACGGTGGCCAGCACCGCGGCGCGGGTGCGGCCGAGGTGGTAACGGTCGTCACGCTCGGCGGTCCAGGCCGACCATTCTCCGAGGACCCGGTCGCTGACGTCCAGGGCGTTCCTGAGCAGCCGGTTGCCGTAGTAGGCGGGGTCCAGCGCGCCGTCCAGGACGATCCGGTCGAGTCGGCCGGGGAACATCTCGTGGTAGACCGCGCCCAGGTAGGTGCCGTACGAGTAGCCCAGGTAGGAGATCTTCTCCTCGCCGAGCGCGGTCCGGACGGCGTCCATGTCGCGGGCCGTGTTCCGGGTGGTGACATGCGGCAGGGCGGATCCGTTGGTGTCCGTGCACCGCTGGGCGAGGTCGCGCTGGAACTCGACCTGTTCGTTGAAGGAGGCGCGGGTGAGGCCTGCCGAGCGGATCCAGGTGCCGGTAGGCCAGCCGCAGTCCAGCGGGGTGCTGCGGCCGACGAACCGGGGGTCCATGCCGACGATGTCGTAGCGGGTCCCGACGTCCTTCAAGGCGTCCCGGATGAACGGCGGTTCGGCCATGGCCTGTCCGCCGGGCCCGCCGGTGTTGACCATCAGGGTGCCGATCCGCCGCCCGGTCGCCTTGATCCGCGACAGGCCCAGGCTGATCTCGTGTCCGCGCGGGTCGGCGTGGTCGAGCGGGACGTCCAGTTCGGCGCACTCGGCTCCGGCCTTCTCCAGCTCGCGGCCCTGCTCGTCGTCGGGTCCGGTCACACATGTTCCCCAGCTCAGTGCCGGTTCGGGGGCGTGCGCGGACGCGGGCACGGACGCCGTACCCGCCAGAGTGGCGGCCAGCGCGGCGAAGGCGATCAGTTTGCGCATGCCGGCGTCCTGGCCGGGGTGGCCATCGGAGGGGCGGGGATCACCAGATTTGCACTGAAGATTCGCATGTCGCCGACGCTACGGATCGCATGCGCGTCGTCCCATAGAGCTGACCCGTGTCTTCGTAGGGGGGCTAGCCTCCGGAACGTCGCACACTGCCGGGGAGGAAGGTCTCGCCTTGGCGAAGGCGAGAACGGCGTGTGAGAGCATTTCCGGCACGGGATGCGTCGTCGGGGTGGGGAACCTGGACACGGCAGGCGTTGCTCGACCGAAGGGGCCGGGGGGATCCGGTGGAGCGGCGGGGGTTCGGTGGGCGGGATCGCGGATTTCATCGGCGGCATCAGTGACCTTCCCTTTCCCGTGGTGGGGGCGGTGGCGGGAGCTCTGGCGTTCGCCGAGTCGGGGCTGGGCGTCGGGTCGGTCATTCCCGGGGAGACGGGCGTGCTGCTGCTGAGTGCCGGGGCCACCGGGCCGGGGCGGTTCGTCGCGCTTCTTCTGATCGTGGCGGTGGGCGTGACGGCGGGCGATCACGTCGGCTACCTGCTCGGGCGGCGTTACGGCGGACGGATGCGGGATCTGGCGGTGGTGCGGCGGCTGGGCGTGCGGCACTGGGACCGCGCCGTCGCGGCGCTGCACCGGTACGGTGCGGCCGCCGTGTTCGTCACCCGGCTGATCCCCGTGGTGCGCACGCTCACACCGGCCGCCGCCGGTGCCGCTCAGGTCCGGTACGGGCACTTCCTGTCCGCCTCGCTGGCGGGATCGTTGTTGTGGGCGGCGTTCTACGTGAGCCTCGGCGCCTTCGCGGGTGCCTCCGCCACCCGGCTGGAACAGCTGCTCGGACGTGCGTCCTGGATCCTGCTCGCCGCCCTCGTCGTGCTCTTCCTGGTGGTCCGCCTGATCCGGCGCGGGAGAACGAAGGCTGCGACGCCTTCACCGCAGGACGCCGAAGGCTGAGCGGCGTCCGTCCGAGCCTCCTTTGATGCGGGCAGGGCTGACGAAAGTCAGGGGTGGCGGCTGGCTTTCGGGTCCTGTGGCGGGGAGTCCGTGATCTCTAGCGTGGCCGACGTCGGCAGGACGATCGGAGTGCGCTGTGGGGCAAGGCAAGAGCTGGTGGCGGATCGCGGGGGCGGCGGTGGCCGTCGTTTCGGCGGTTCTGGCGGGCCCTGGGCCGGTCTCCGCGCTGGACGGGCCGGACGAGGCGGCCGTTGAGGAGGTCGTGCGCGACTTCGCCGACAAGGCGGGGTATCCGGGCATAGTCGTCACGATCACCAAGGGCGATCGGGTGCTCTATGCGGACGGGTACGGGCGTGACTCGTCCGGGGCCGCGCTGACCGCGACGACGCCGGTGCCGGTGGCCTCGGTCAGCAAGTCGTTCACCGCCCTCGCCGTGATGCAACTGGTCGAGGCCGGGAAGGTGAAGCTGGACTCCCCCGTGCGCGACTACCTGCACGATTTCCGGATCTCCGACTCCCGGGGGGCGCGCATCACGGTCCGGCAGCTGCTGAACCAGACGTCCGGGATCAATGACAACACGCTCCCGGAGAAGAGCCTGCCGCAGCCGGATTCACTGGCGGGCACCGTGACACGGGCCCGTGACGCGACGCTGGCCGCCGAGCCCGGCACGAAGTACTTCTACACGAACACGAACTACCACCTCGCCGCCCGGCTCGTGGAGGTCGTCTCGGGTGAGCCGTTCGCGGACTACCTGAAGCGTCATGTGTTCGAGCCCATCGGGATGCAGGACACCACCACCATCGACCAGACCCCGCGCGACCTGCCGAACGGCGTGCGCAAGGGCCACATCTACGCCTACGGGGCGTCGCTCGCCGCCACGGAGCCGAAACGATTCGTCGGCGGGTCCGATGGGGTGCTCACCACCGCCTCCGACCTGGCCGAATGGCTGATCGTGCAGAGCGGTTCAGGTGTGGCGGCGAACGGCGTTCGGCTAGCCTCGGACGCGAGCGTCAAGGCCATGCACACCTCGTCGGACCGACGGTGGACGTACGGGATGGGCTGGGACACCGACCAGGAGGGCCGGGCTCACCACAGCGGCATATGGTTCACCTACTCCGCCGAAGCGCTTCTGCTCCCCGAGGGTTACGGCATCGCGGTCGTCGGCAACAGCGGCATAGGTCTCGGCAACGAGGGCATCGGCCCGCTGGCGAACGAACTGGCCGCCCTTGTGACCGGTGGCGAGCCGTCGTCCGGAGCCCCGGTAAGGCTGATCGTCGACCTGGTGCTGGGCGCTCTCACCCTGCTGAGCGTGTTCCTCGGCGTCCGCAACCTACGGCGTGCGCGGGCCTGGGCCGACCGGTTCCGCACCACGCCGTCCTGGCGGCTCGCCCCGCGGCTGCTGCCCCGGCTCGTCCCCCTGGCGCTGCTGGTGGCCCTTCCCGACCTGCTCGGCCTGCTCGTCGGAGGCGGGCGTGACATCACGTTCGTCCAGCTCTGCTACTACTCGACGGCTCTGGTCGCCTGGACGTCGGTCGCGGCCGCGATGAACATCGGCGTACTCGCCACCCGTGTCGCTCTCCTGGTGCGGTCGCGCCGTCCGGCCGGAGACACCCCTGTGCAGGAGGCGCCGGTCCAAGCCCTCGCGGGATAGGCCCAGAGGACCCGTACATGCGGCTCGTGGGGCTACCGGCGGTTGAGGTAGGCGAGTACGGCTCGGACTCGGCGGTGGCCGCTGTCGTCGGGGGACAGTCCGAGCTTGGCGAAGATGTTGCCGATGTGCTTGTGGACGGCGTTGAGGGTGATGGACAGCCGTTCGGCTACGTCGGTGTTGTCATGGCCTTCGGCCATGAGGGCGAGCACCTGATGCTCGCGGGGAGAGAGATCGGCGAGCGGGTCGCGGTTGAGGAGGAGCTGGGAGATGACCTCGGGATCCATCGCGGTGCCGCCGTCAGCGACACGGCGGAGCGCGTCGGTGAACTCCGCGACCCGACCCACTCTGTCCTTGAGCAGGTAGCCGATGCCTCCGTGGCCGTCGGAGAGCAGTTCCCGCGCGTACTCCCGCTCCACGTACTGCGACAGCACCAGCACCGCCAGGTTCGGGTAGAGGCTGCGTGCCCGCAGAGCGGCGCGTATCCCTTCGTCCTTGAAGGTCGGCGGGAGCCGCACGTCGACGATCGTCACGTCGGGCCGGTGCTCGGTGACGGCGTTTAGAAAGCCGTCGCCGTCGCCGGCGACCGCGACGACCTCGAAGCCTCTGGCCCCCAGCAGCAGTTCCAGGCCGCTGGACAGCAACACGTTGTCCTCGGCGATCACGACCCGCACGGCACCTCCACGACGATCACGGTCGGGCCCCCTGGAGGGCTGGTGACCAGGACATCCCCGTCCAGCGCGAGGACACGGCGGCGGATCCCCGCTATGCCGGTGCCCAGTGTCTCGTCCGCGCCGCCGACCCCGTCGTCCTCGATCCGGAGCGACAACCCGGCGGCGGTCCGCCGGACGTGCACCTCGGCGCGGGTGGCACGGCCGTGCTTGGCCGTGTTGGTGAGTGCTTCGGCGACCACGAAATAGGCGACCGCCTCCACCGCGGCCGGCACCTTGCCCAGGTCACCGGCGTGCACCCGGGTCGGCACACCGCAGCCCGCGGCCAGCGCCGCCAGCGCCCCGTCCAGACCGCGGTCGGCCAGGATCGGCGGGTAGGCGGTGCGGATCACGTTGCGCAGCTCCGTCATCGCCTCCTCTATCCCCTCGTGGGCCTCCCGCACCAGCTCGGTCACGCCCGCGGGGGCTTCGGTGAGCGCCTCACGGGCCACGCCGAGCCGTATCGCGGTGGCCACCAGCCGTGCCTGCACCCCGTCGTGCAGATCGCGTTCGATCCTGCGCAGTTCCGCGGCGTGGGAGTCCAGGGCCTCCGTCCGGGTCCGGGTCAGCACCTCCACCCGTCGGGTGAGCTGCTGGGCGGCCGACGGCGACAACACGGCCAGGCACATCCGGGCGTGTGCGCGGGCCGGCGGAGGGCCACCCCACCAGGCCAGCGCGGTCAGTACGGCGACCTGCAGCGGTGCCGCGGTCAACGCGAGCGGCCAGCTGGTCACCGGGATCCCGCCCAGCAGTTTCGCCTCCCCGGGAGCCACCCACCAGAACGCCGTGGCCCACAGGGCCGTGAGGAGGTTGCCCAGGCACAACAACGCGGCCAGCCCGAACGGGAACGCCGTGACCACGTGGATCGGCAACCACAGCAGGCTCCGGCGCGTGTCCGGGTCGATGCGGAACCGCCGTCGGGGCCCGCTGTGCGAGAGTGCGGGACGGTCCGGGACCGGGACGTCGAGCAGCCGACCGGCGCGTCGTCGATGCCGGTCCGACCAGGCGCGTGCCTGAGCCGGCAGGACGAGCAGCGGCAGCGCGAGAGCGGTGGCGAAGGCGTTCAGCAGGCCGCCGATCAGATAACCCGCGCTGCGCAGTGGCGGCACCCACCGTTTCTGCATGTTCGTTCTCCCCGCCCTCCAAGACCGAACCCTCAGTATTGGGGCATAACGGCCAGCAGGGCACTACAGCGGACTGTAGTTCCGAGCGGCAGCGCGCACCATCCCGTTCCAAAGCCGCCGAACCTAGCTTCACGGTCATGACGACGAAGAAGCCCCACCCGAGACTGCTCCGGCGGTTGAGCGCGTCCGCCGCGGCACTGGTCATGTCGGCCTCGTGCTCCGCCGCGCCCGCCGCCGCGGACGGCCTCGCCTCCTACTACGACCAGCGCGTCACCTGGACCGACTGCCGGCAGGGAGCGGACGACGAGACCGGCGCGGCCCTGGACCAGGCCAGCGCCCGGTGCGCCCAGGTCACCGTGCCGCTGGACTACACCCGTCCGGCGGGCCGGACGATCGAGATCGCCGTGTCGCGGCTGCCCGCCACCGACCGGTCCCGCCGGATCGGAGCCCTGGTGCTCAACCAGGGCGGCCCCGCCGAACCGACGCTCGGCATGCCGCTGGGAACGCGCGCCCACATGGGCGAGGTCGGCGCCCGGTACGACCTGATCGGAGTGGACCCGCGGTTCGTGGGGCGCAGCGCGCCGATCGACTGCGGCTGGCCCACCGGCATCTGGGTCCGGTCGGCCGGGACCGACCGGACCGGATTCGACCGCCAGACCGCCTTCCAGAAGGACCTGGCCGAACGGTGCGCGAGCAGGCACGGCGACGTGCTGCCGTACGCCACCACCCGCAACACCGCCCGGGACATGGACGTCGTCCGCTCGGCGCTGGGCGAACGCCGGATCTCCTACCTCGGCTACTCCTACGGCGCCTACCTCGGCGCCGTGTACACGCAGATGTTCCCGGGACGCACCGACCGGGTCGTCCTCGACAGCGCCGGTGACCCGCAGCGGTACGGGCCCAGGCTGCTGCAGGGCAGCGAACCCGCCCTGGACCGGGCGCTGAACGCCTGGGCGTCATGGGCCGCGGAACGGCACGACGACTACGGCCTGGGCACGAGCCGGAAGGCCGTGCTCGCCACCGTCCGGCAGATCGTCGAGGCGGCGGCGGACCGGCCGCTGCGCGTCGGTTCGTACGAGGTCGACGAGCACCTGGTGCCGTACGTGTTCTCGAAAGGCGTCGGCAGCGACCGGGAAGAGGCCCGCGCCTCGTTCTCGGACACCGTGAAGGTGCTGGACGAAGCGGCGAGGCGGATCACCGTCACGCCGGGCCCGGAGCTGGAAGGGCTCCTGCAGTTCGTGCTCGACGGCGCGAGCTCGCACTACGGCAGCCCGGCGGCCGCGATCATCTGCGGCGACGTCGCCGCCCCGCGCGACCCCGAGGTCTACTGGAACGACATCCAGCGCGACCGGGACCGCCACCCCCTCTTCGGGCCGATCACCGCCAACATCGCCCCCTGCGCCTTCTGGCCCGAACCGCCCCGCGAGACGCCGACCGAGATCGCCAACGACGCCGAGGCGCTGATCGTCTCCACCACCGGCGACACCGCCACCACCTACCGGGGCAGCCTGGCCACGCACCGGGCGCTGACCGGCTCCCGCCTGCTCACCCTGGCCGGGACCATCGCCCACGGCGTGTACGGCGAGTACGGCAACGCCTGCGTCGACGCGAAGGTGAACGCCTACCTCGAGTCCGGAAGGCTGCCCGCCGAGAACCCGACCTGCCGGAACCGACCTTGATCGTCACTACGCGGGCCCCGGCGGGCGGGGTCCGCGGACCGGATTTACGGTGGAGAGAACGCAGGGGAAGCGATTCTCTGCTTCGGCGAGAGGGCCTGTCATGGGTGCGAAGCGTGCCGTCGTGGTCGGGGGCGGGATCGGAGGGCTGACGGCCGCCGCCGCCCTGCGGGTGCGGGGCTGGGACGTGACCGTCTGCGAACGGGCGGCGAGCCTGGACCCCGTGGGGTCGGGGCTGAGCCTGGGGCCCAACGCGTTGCGGGCGCTCGACGCCGTCGGAGTGGGACGGGCCGCTCGGGAACTCGCCGCCATCGACGGGGTGAGCGGGATCCGACGGTCCGACGGGCGATGGCTGGTGCGTGCGGACGTGACGGCGCCGATGATGGAGAGGTATGACGACCTGGCGGTCATCGCGCTGCGGGCCGAACTGGTCGACCTGCTTCTCTCGCGATTGCCGGAAGACACCGTCAGGACCTCGACGACCGTGACGGCCGTGGACCCGGAGACCGGAGCGGTCACCACCTCTGCGGGAGAGCTGGCGGCCGACCTGGTGGTCGCGGCCGACGGAGTGCGGTCGATCATCCGGAAAACGTTGTTCCCCGGCCATCCGGAAGCACGCTATTCAGGTTCTACCACCTGGCGGTTCGTCATTCAGGAGCCCGGACGCGGCTTCCGGACGACCGAGAGCTGGGGACGCGGGGACGTCTTCGGGATCATGCCGTTGAGCGGTAAGCGGATCTACTGCTACGCGAGCGCGGTGGCCCCGGCCGGGCAGACCTTCGAGGACGAGCGGGCCGAGCTGCTGCGCCGGTTCAGCGGGTGGCACTCGCCCATCCCGGAGCTGATCGGCGCCGCGGACCCCGAGAAGATCCTGCACAACGACGTCTACTGGTCCGCGGACCCGCTGCCCGCCTACCACGTCGGCCGTGTCGCGTTCCTCGGGGACGCGGCGCACGCGATGTCCCCGAACCTCGGGCAGGGCGCGTGCCAGGCCATCGAGGACGCGGTCGTGCTCGCCTCTCTCGCCGACCGGACGGACGGGCTCGCCCGCTACACCGCCGCCCGTCTCCCCCGGACCCGGATGGTCGTCCAGAACTCCCACCGGGCCTCCAGGCTCGTGGGACTCCGCTCCCCGCTGGCGACGGCCTTGCGCGACACGCTCATGTGGGGAGTCGGCCGGTTCGGTTCCGCGGCCGTCGTCCGGCAGACGGCGCCGATCTTCGAGTGGAGCCCGCCGCGGCTTTCGGCCGGTTGAGGGTGCCCGCGCGGCCCGCCCGGCGGGGCGGGCCGCGGCGGCTTCAGCGCGGGGTCGACAGGGCCGGGCGGAAGGGCGCGCCATGCCCCGGGACCACCGACGTGGCGAACTCCAGAACGCGCTCCCGCTGCTTGCGCAGCTGTTCGCGGTCGTCGGCGTAGGGGTCGTCGGCGGGGCCTTCGGCCGTCCACCACAGGTGCGTCAGCGCCGCGACGCCGTCGGGCGTGCCGACCAGGGTCGTGATGTCCTGCGGCGTGTGGCCGGGCGTGGCGAGCAGCCGCACGCTCGGGGTGAGCCAGGCGCCTTCGGCGGGACGACCGGTGAACACGTCGCCCTCGATGACGGACTGGAAGTCGTGCACGGGGACCATGGGGAACAACGCGATGTTCACGGTGTGGTCGAGGTGGTGGTGGCTGACGATCACGTCGGTGACGTCCTCCGGTCCGACGCCGAGCTCGCGCATCGGGCGGAGGATGAGGTCGCGGTCGGCGACCATCCCGGGGTCCACGACGATGACCCGGTCCGCGTCGCGGATCAGGCTCACCGTCCCTGCCACGCGCGGGGTGCGTACATAGCCTTCGACGATGACGTCGAGGCGAGCGGTGTGGGCGAGCTCTGTCATGCGTTGCCCACTACCCGATCACACGGGTCGCCACTCTGAGTGCATCATGTGTGTCACTCCGCAGACACATTCACCGGCCGGTCGGGGAAGAAGCCGCCCCGGCCGCCGCGCCTTCGACGTCGCGGCGGGAGGCCGGGGCGGGGCCGGTCAGCGGGAGACCGGGCAGCCGCCGGTGAGCCTGCCGAGGAAGGAGTTCGGGTCGTAGTAGTGCTCGACCTCCAGGAGGCGCAGGTCGTCGGTGACCTTGGCGACGCTGAGGCCGAACATCTCGACGACCTCGCCGGTGGGGGCGAAGTCCTTGTACTCGCCTTCGAAGGTGCCCCAGTGACGCCACTTGAACGCCACGACGGGCGGCGGGGAGAGCACTTCGAGGACCTCCCAGAAGAACCCCATCGGGAAGGCCTGGAGGAAGATCTTGTGGGACGAATCGAAGCTCTCCGAGGACGCCGGGTAGAAGGGGCCGTCCCCGATGAGGATGTTGTAGCTGCCCCGCTCCGCGATGTCGGCGGACGACGCCCAGGGACCGCCGTTAACGTTCGTCCGGAAATGATCCGCGACGACCGAGACCCAGGTGGCGGGGTCCTTCTTGTGGGAGACCTCCATCTCGAAGACCTGGACGATGCTCTCCACGACCGCTTCCAGCGAGCCGGGGACCGGCTGCCTCGTCCGCTGCGCCGGCATGATCTCGTGCGAGTAGTGGTAGTCGGGCGCGCCTTCGCGCCACTGTTCGGGCGAGGCGGCGGCGAGGACCGCCTCCCTGCCCTGCAGCCACAGCGGAGTCTCGGGAGTCGTTGTCATGGCGGGCGGTCCTTCCCGTTGCGGAGAATCTCTCCTGGGCGACGACAGAAGTGAGATTTGCATGATCTTGCCGTGCGCCCGGACCTATCACCAGAAGCCGCCCGCTTCCGGCCAAAACCCCCGAAGGGCAGACGGGGCCGCCGCCCGTCAGCCGGTGATCCTGCCCTGGAGGCCGTCGAGCAGAGCCCGGAGGCCGAACTGGAAGGTCTCGTCGGGCCCGGCCGCGTAGTCGGTGGCCTGGCGGGTCTCGAGGCGGACGCGTAGCCGGGGGAACCGCTCGGCCACCTCGCCCGCCCTGGCCAGGGTCTCCTGGAACAGTTCCTCGGCGTCGCCTCCGTTACGGCCCAGGCGCCGCGTCAGCGAGGCCGTGGCGGAGACCTCGAGCACGCTGCCGAGCACGAACGTGAAGACGGCGGCGACCGCCCGGTCGGCCGGGTCGCCGCCGAAGCCGCCCTTCTCGTACACGGCGAGGCTGCGGTCGTCGTAGCGCGCCTTCCCCTCCCCGTAGAACAGGTAGGAGCCGAACGCCTGCACCAGCCAGGGATGCCTGCTCAGCATCGCGTGCAGGCCGGTGGCCAGCGCGGTGGCCGCCGCCCGCCAGTCGGCCTCCTCGGGGTCGGGGAGCTCGATCTCCTGCCAGACCCGGTCGCCGGCGAGCAGGACCAGGTCGTCCTTGTTCTTGACGTGCCAGTAGACCGCGGTGGCGGCCGCGTCGAGCCGCTTGCCGAGACTCCGCATGTTCAGGCCTTCCAGGCCCTCTTCGTCGAGCAGCTCGATCGCGGTCCGGACGATCTGGTCCTTGGTCAGGGAGTCGCGTGGCATGCGTCGACTCTAGGCCGACCGCAACCGACCTGCACTAAGTTCAGCGGGCCGCGGAACCCGGCCCGGGAACGAAGCCCTCACCACCCGCAACCCCTTCTTCTGGCACACATCGGCCACCACCCAACCAAGACGGCAGGACACGCGTCATACCTACCGGGTCGCTCGGTACTCCCGCCGCGCGAAAGCGGGGCGGAGGCACCTCCGGCGGCCCACAGCCCCCCGGTTCCCGTCGAGCGTGATCTAGTTTCCGGACCGAGATGAACTGATCTCGCCGAGGTTGTTACGCTCTCGTGGACCTTATGGATTCTTTACGCGAGGAGTCGCTTATGCGACGTTTCACGACCGCGGCGGCCCTGTCCGTGGCCCTGGTCGCAGGGCTCGTCAGCACGAGCTCCCCCGCCGCCGCAGCCCCCGAGACCGCGAGCCGGACCGTCGAGGACACCGTCGTGCGTCAGGGCACGATCCCGGGCGCGGAACTTCTCGCGCAGGCCGAGCGCGACGGCACCCCCTACAGCGCCAAGAAGGCCAGGGCCCTCAAGAAGGCGCCCTGCCGCTGGTTCGAACGCCAGCAGGGCCTGCGCGTCGTCAAGAGCAACGGCAAGAAGGGCCGCTGGCTGATCTGGGTCAAGCTCCGCCTCAACTGGTGCTACGACGGCTACCAGGTCCTCTCGGCCAACGCCAAGTACCGCAGCTACACCTACGACCGGGCGACCTACCGCTGGCGCGGCTGGGGCCAGAAGCACCTGAAGCGCACCGGCAGCTCCGTCACGTCCCGCGTGAAGGGCAAGTTCTACCACACCAGAAGCGGCCGCACCTACAAGCCGTGGATCACGTCGAAGGGCTACTCCGACGGCGCCTACCGCTGGTGGTCCAACATCTGACACCCGGCTGAGCCCGACCGAAGCCCCCGGTTCACCCCCGGGGGCTTCGCCGTCCGCGAGCCCGGACGAGCCGGTGATGCGTAGGGTCGAACCATGTCGAGATACATCGCACTGCTGCGCGGCATCAACGTGGGCGGCAACACCCGGATCGGCATGGCGGCGCTGCGCGAGTCGTTCGCGGACCTGGGCCACACCGAAGTGCGGACATACCTGCAGAGTGGGAACGTGTTCTTCGACTCCGCCCGACCGGCCGAAAGCCTCGCCGAAGAACTCGAAGTGCGTATCGCCGCGGACCTCGGAGTCAGCACACGTGTCCTTCTCCGTACCGAAGACGAACTGAAGCACGTCCTCGCGACCCACCCTTTCCGCGACCGCGAGGACCCGGCCGCACTCCACGTCGCCTTCCTCGGCGAGACACCGACGGCCGTGCTGGAGAAGCCCACCGGTGAAGCCGCCGAATTCGCGGCGAAAGGCCGGGAGGTCTACCTCTACTGCCCGAACGGCTACGGCCGGACCAAGCTCAACAACGCCTTCCTCGAACGCCGCCTCGGAGTGGTCGCCACCACCCGGAACTGGAAGACGGTCACCGCCCTCGCAAACGGCTGAAACTGAATAAAGGGACGAGCCGCGGCATTTACGGGCCGTACTCGAGCAGGCACATACTCCCGAACGGGAAAACCAGCGGTTACCCTCGCGCCATGCCCCCCAGCATGCGCGGAAAGTTCTGGCCGGCGCTGCTCCTGCTGACGCTGGCCGCCTGCAACAGCGGTGCGATCGAGACGCCCGGCGGCGAGAACGAGAGCGACACGACCGCGACGGCGTCGCAGCGGCCCGACGGGGGAAACCCCGGCCCCGGCGACAAGCCCGACTACTCGCACCTCGACTTCCCTCTCGGCGACACCTCGACCGACGTACGACCCGGCTACGTCTACTACCAGCTCACCCAGCAGAACTGCGCCAAAGCCCAATCGACGCTCGAGAAGAATCTGAACGGGCCCGCCGACTACCACATCGACTCCGCAACGGCCCGGCTCCTGCGGGTCGGCATCGCCCTGTGCGGACGTGACACCGCGACGGCGACCCGGTTGTTCACCGGGGCCGCCAAGCCCGCCGACAGCTGGTTCATGTGCGAGCTGTACCGGACGGCCGGGAGCGTCCTGCGCGCCCAGCCCAGGTCCGCCTTCGGCACCTGCCCCGACATCCCCGCCTTCCCGGGGCCGCCCGACGACCCCTACCCGGAGGATCCCGGCCCGGACGTCGACGAGCCCGGCACCCAGGAACCGGAAGTGCCCGGCACCGGGGAGAGCCCCGCCCCCGAACCCGAAGTCCCCGAGGGGGAACCGATCGAGACCCCGGCTCCCGCCGGATGAACGACGGGAACGAACCCGCGCAGGCGGGCACGTCGCAGCTGCTGTACTGGGTGGCCACCGTGCTCGCCAACGCGACGGTCGTGACGGCGCTGCTGGTCTACTTCGGCTGGAAGCGCAGCGACGTGATGGCCGGGCGCCTCGGGATCGATGAGGCGATCCTCGGCATGTCCACCCGCGAGTACGTGCTGCGCAGCGTCGGCCAGATCCTCGTGCTGCTCATCGTGGTCGGCATCGGCGGCCTCCTCTGGCTGGCCCTCGACCACTGGCTGAACCGAGCCCTGGGCACCCCGGGCCGCCTCACGAGGACCGTCATGGTCCTGCTCTCGCTGGCCTGGCTGATCCTGCCCGTCCTGACCCTCCTGCTCGGCTACGTCGAGCCCTGGCGGCAGTGGACCTACATCGCCCTTCCCTTCACGATCGGCGCGGGCATCCTGCTGGCCTTCTACGCCTTTCACCTGCACACCCGCGACGAACCGCACCCGCGGGAATCCGCGTTGAAGGTGTTCGTGGGCGTCATGGCGGGCGTCGCGCTCTTCTGGGGCACCTCGAACTACGCCACCGTCCTCGGCAACACCCTCGCCGACTCGGTGGCCCCGTCCAAGCTGACGCGCGTCACGGTCTACAGCCAGAACCGCCTCCACCTGGAGGCTCCGGGCATCACCGAGTCCCCCCTCGCCCCCTCCCCGAAGGAGGGCGGCAAGCCGTACCTGTACCGCTATGCGGGCCTGCGGCTCCTCGACCGGGTGGGCGGGCGGTACTTCCTCGTCTCCGACGCCTGGACACGGCGGACCAGCGTCGTGATGGTCCTGTCCGACAAGGACGCCGTCCGGCTCGAGTTCGCCCGCCCCTGACCGGCGCGGTCAGCCGCCGGCGGAGGCTCCGGCGGTCGCGGCGACCATGACGGCGACCATCATGCCCTCGATCTGCTGGATCGTCTTCCTGACGACCTCGCCCACCTCGTTGTCCTCGGCGAAGGACTCGACACGGTTCTTGAACTGCTTCTTGTCGATGTCGGGGAAGGCCGCCCGGTTCAGGCGGCAGGCCTGGACGATCGACAGGAGGGCGGCGTCGCGGACGTCGGCGGGAGCGCCGTGCAGGACGGACGTGAGGCGGGCGCGCAGCTCCTGCTCGGGGACCGGGTTCGCCTCGGGGTGGCGGGTGGTGGGGAAGACGCCCAGGACGGTGCGGCGCTCCTCGTCCAGGACCCCCGCGTCGACCAGGCGGGTCAGGGCGCGCTGGCGGAGGCCGGACCTGAGCTTGCCCGCCCACCAGTAGGCGCGGCGCGTCTTGTCCTCCTCGGCCAGCCGGGCCAGGGCCGCGTCCTCCTCGGGGGTGCCGACGGGGGTCGGGTCCAGGACGAGGACCTTGTCCTTGTCGAAGCCGATGCGGCCCGCCAGAGCCAGCTCCGCGAGGACGGCGCCCACCAGGCCGTACTCGACGTACAGGGTGGAGACCAGGGGCTTGCCCTTCTCCTGGTGAAGGGCGAGCAGCAGGAAGTCATCGGCGAGGGTCATCGGCACGTCCTTTCTTCTCACCCGTCAGACGAAAAAGGTGATCTTCTTGGTTCCGGCTTGTCCCAAATTCATGGACAAAAGGCAGCGCCTGCCGGGCCCCGACCCGGCAGGCGCTGGTCATGGGGACCTCAGCCGAGGTCGAACTCCTTGGCCGCGTCCGAGGTGAAGGGCTCGGTGGCCTCCACGAGACCGCCCTTGGCCTTGCTGTCGGGGCGCTGGATGATGGACTCGCGGGTACCGACCTGGCCGGGCTTGGAGAAGTCGAGGACCGGCATGAGGCCCTCGCTGTCGAAGGCCGACTGCGTCTGGAGGGCCTTGTAGACGCCCTCGCGGGTCAGGTCCTTGGAGTCGCAGGCCTTCTTCAGGGACTCGCCGAAGACCTTCGCGGAGACGTAGCCGAACGTGGCACCGCCGTCGAAGACGTCCTTCGGGTACTTCTTGGTGTAGTCGCCGACCAGCTTGGCCATCGCGGGAGCGTCCGAGCTCGGCGGCTGGGTGGCGCTGATGTAGTAGAAGTTCGCCTCGAGGGCCTTGGCGGCCGGGGTGCCCAGCAGCTGCGGGCTGTAGCCGGGGTTGTTGGAGACGATCGGGACGTTGAGGCCGCCCGCGGCGGCGACGCCCGCCAGCGACGCGGACTGGCGGGGGCCGGCGCTCATGAGGATCGCCTTGACGCCCTCGGACTTCAGCGCGCTGACCTGCGACGTCATGTCGTTGTCGGTGGGCTTGATGCGCTGCTCGACGACGGTCAGGCCCGCCTTCTCGGCGGCGAACTTGGCGCCGGCCAGGGCGCTCTCGCCGTACTCGCCCTCGAAGTAGACGTGGCCGATCTTGTCGCCCTTCTTCAGGCCCTTCTCGCGCACCAGGAAGTCGACGCCGTTGATCATCTCCAGCTCGTAGGTGCCGCCCACGATCTGCACGTAGGGCACCTTGAGCAGCTGGGACGGCCAGGCCGCGGGGATCGTCAGGACCTTGTCCTTGGCCACGTTCTCGGCGATCGCCGCCATGATCGGGGAGCCGATGACCTGCGGGAGGCCCACGACCTTCGGCTGGAGCTCGGTGTAGGCGCCCACCGCCTTCTGGACGTCGTAGCCGTGGTCGCGCACGAGCAGCTCCACGTCCCGTCCACAGACCCCGCCGGCCTGGTTGAGCTGCTCGAAGTACAGCTGCTGCGCCTGGGTGATGCTCTTGCCGAGGGTGGCGTAGACGCCGGTCAGGTCGGTGAGGGCGCCGAGGGTGATCTTGTCGGCGGTGACGCCGGGACCGGTCTTGACGCCGCCGGAGTCGGTGCCGCCGTCGTCGGTGGCCGACTTGCTGCTGCAGCCGGCGGCGGTGACGGCCAGGACCGCGAGGCCGATGACGTACTTGCGGAGCTTCATGGGGTGGTCTCCTTACGGGGGGTGAGGAAAGGGACACGCAGGCCGGAGAGCCCGGCGGGCAGGAAGAGGACGATGACGACGACCGCGCCGCCGTACAGGTAGCGGGCCGCGTCGGAGGGGGCGACGCCCTCGCCGCCGGCCGCCGCGACCAGCGGGAGCGAGTCGCTGTAGCGGGTGAGCAGCTGCGGGAGGAGGGTGACGAACGCCGCGCCGACGACCGCGCCGGCCACCGAGCCGAGACCGCCGATGACGATCATGGCGAGGTACTCGAAGGCCAGGAGCACGCCGAAGTAGTCCGGCACGGCCCGCTGGAACGCCAGCGCCAGCAGCACCCCGGCGAGCCCGGCGTACATCGACGAGAGCGTGAACACCGCGCTGCGCATCCGGGCGACGGGCACGCCGAGCACGCCCGCGGCGATCTGCTGGTCGCGGATGAGGTTCATCGCGCGCCCGGGGCGGCCGTTCAGCACCCCGTACGCGAACCAGGCGGCCAGGCCGAGCAGGACGAGCCCGAAGAACCACAACCGTTCCTGCGCGCCGAACGGCACGCCCATCACGACGAGGTCGGTCGAGCCGTCGAACGGGAAGCCGAAGAGGTTCATCGGCTCCACGGAGCGGCCGTTGTACCCGCCGGTGACCTTCTCGAAGTTGAACAGCACGTGCTGCCCCACGAAGATCAGCGCGAGGGAGGCGATGCCGAGGTACATCCCCGACAGCCGGCCGGCGATCGGGCTGAACGCCAGCCCGGCCAGGCCCGCCAGCACCACGGCGAGCACCGCGGCCAGCGGCGTGGGCAGGCCGAGACCCGCCACGTGCCCGTCGGACTCCCCGGCGAAGTACACGTACCCGTACGCGCCGATCGCGAGGAAGAACGAGTGGCCTATCGACAACTGGCCCGTCGAGCCGGTGAGCAGGTTCAGGCCGATCGCGCCGATCGCGGCGGCCATCACGAACAGGCCCGCCTGCAGCCAGAACATGTCCAGGTAGAACGGAGGGAGCAGCAGCAGGAGGAGCGGAGCCCAGCGCAGCTTAGACACGGGAGGCCTCCCGGGTGCCGAAGAGGCCGGAGGGCCGGACCAGCAGGATGACGATCATGACGGCGTAGGGGGCGACGTCGCCGAGGCCGCGGCCCAGGAACGACAACTCGTTCTGGTAGCCGCCCACCAGCGCCTCGGTGAGGCCGATGAGCAGGCCGCCGACCAGGGCGCCCGTCATGGAGTCGAGCCCGCCGAGGATCGCGGCCGGGAATGCCTTCAACGCCACCAGGGACGTCGTGCGGTCCAGGCCGGGCGTGGGGAAGGCGGCGATGAAGACCGCGGCGACCGCGGCCAGCGCGCCCGCCACGCACCACGCCGACATCGAGATGCGGCCCAGGCGGATGCCCATGAGAGCGGCCGTCTCGGAGTCCTCGGCCACCGCCCGCATCGAGATGCCCCACGGGGTGTACTTGAACGCGGCGAGGAACAGGGCGATCAGCACGGCGGCGACGATCAGCGCGGCGATGCGCGTCTGCGCGATCGTGATGCCGCCGAACTGCACCACCTTGTTGCCCCACGGGTCGCCGAGGGCCAGGACGGACGTGCCCAGGCGCCTGCTCAGCTCGGCCGTCAGCACGATGTCGATGCCGATCGTCGCGATCCCGATCACGTCGCGGCGGGCTTTGGCGCGCCGCAGGAGGAAGAACTCCACGAACGCGCCGACCGCGGCCGCCACGACGATGCCGACGGCCAGCGCCCCGACGAAACCGAAGTCGTCGTGGAAGACCGCCGTCACGTAGCCGCCCAGGAGCAGCAGGGACGCGTGCGCGAAGTTCACCACCTCGGTGGCCTTGAAGATGACCACGAAGCCGAGCGCGATGAGCGCGTACACGGCCCCGAGGCTCAGGCCGTTGATGAGCAGTTCCAGCAGCCTCGTCATGAGACCTCCTCTCCCAGGTAGGCCCGCAGGACTTCGGGGTTCTCCTGAACCTCGGCGGGCGTGCCGGTGGCGATGCGCTTGCCGAAGTCCAGGACGGTGACCTCGTCCGCGAGGCGCATGACCATGCCCATGTCGTGTTCGACCAGCAGGACGGAGATCCCCAACGCCTCCCGGACGGAGACGATCAGGCCCGCCATGCTCAGCCGTTCGGTGGCGTTCATCCCGGCCACGGGCTCGTCCAACATCAGAAGGCGCGGCTCTCCGCACAGGGCGCGAGCCAGTTCGACGCGCTTCTGGTCGCCGTAAGGCAGACCGCCTACGGGGATTTTCAAGTGGTGGGCGACACCCACGAAGTCGGCGATCTCCCGGACGCGTTCGCGGTGTCTCCTCTCCTCGCGCAACGCGGAGGGCCAGCGCAGACCGGCCCGGACGATGCCCGTCTTCATCAGCCTGTACCTGCCGAGAAGAAGGTTGTCCTCTACTGACAGGGCCGCCGACAACGCCAGATTCTGGAACGTCCGTGAGACGCCGAGCGCACCCACACGGTGCGGGGACATCGTCGTCAGGTCACGCCGGCCGAAGTGCACGCTGCCCGAAGTGGCCTTGTAGACGCCCGACAGGACGTTGAAGCAGGTGGATTTCCCGGCTCCGTTGGGGCCGATCACGGCGTGGAGCGTCCCGGGATGCACCGTGAAGCTCACCGAGTCGAGGGCCACGAGCCCGGAGAACCTGACCGTGAGGTCCTTGACCACCAGTTCCGGTATCGCGCTCATCCTTCCCACCTCGAAAGCGTTCGGGTGCCGAAGGCGACCGGGATCTGCTCGTCGACGACGCCCATGTAGCGCTGGCGGACCTCGTCACTGGCGGCCAGCTCGGCGGCGGGACCGCGCAGCGCGACCTTCCCGACGTCCAGCACGTAGGCGTAGTGGGCGAGCCGCAGCGCCAGCGCCGCGTTCTGCTCGACGAGCAGGACCGACGTGCCCTGCTCGTTGATCTCGGTGATCGTCTTGGCGATGGTCTGGGCCATCAGCGGGGCCAGGCCCAGCGTCGGCTCGTCCAGCAGGAGGACCTTCGGACGCGCCATCAGCGCACGGCCCATCGCGAGCATCTGCTGCTCACCGCCGGAGAGCAGCGACGCACGCTGCTTGCGGCGTTCGGCGAGGACGGGGAACAGGTCGAAGACCCGCTTCCTGGTGGACTCCGGGGCGTGGAATCCGCCCACCTTCAAGTTCTCCTCGACCGTCATACGGCCGAAGACGCGGCGCCCTTCGGGTGCCTGGACGATGCCGGTCTCGACGATGCGGTGCGCGGGAGACGTGTTCAGGCTGACGCCCGAGTACGTGACCTTCCCGGAGGTGACGACTCCCCCGTGGAAGCGCAACGTGCCGGAGATGGCACGCATCAACGTCGTCTTGCCGGCGCCGTTGGCACCGAGGACGGTGACGATCTCACCTTGCGGCACGTCCAAGGAGACCTCGTGCAGTGCACGTACGGCACGCCCGTAGGAGACCGTCAGGTCCCGTACGGACAGGGCCGCTTGCGCCCGCACATCTGGCGGTTTCAACATGATCCTCCTCACAGACGGTGCAAGGAGGATGCGCTCTGCGCCCCCGTCCAGGCGATAGGCGTCGGACCTGGATCAAGGGGCGCGATTGGGCGGACGCACAACCGCCCACGCCAGAGCGCCCCGCCGTCCAGCCGCCGACCGGAGACGCGGCCGCCGCCATTGGGCACATGCACAACCGGAACACCCGGCGGCGTGCCGCGGGCCCATGGACCGCGGGAAACCGGTGGGCCAGCATCGTGTCAATGAGCGAACTTCGGCTTCACAGGTGGCTGGCGGGACGGCTTCCCGAACTCACGTCGCGCCTGTCGGAGGAACTGCAGCGGCAGGTGCCGTTCTACGCCGGGCAGCCGCAGGCCGTCCTGGACGGGCCGCTGCGGCAGGCGATAGAGGCGAACCTGCGGATCTCCCTGCGGGTGCTGCAGGAGCGGCGCGCGTTCAACGCCGAAGAACGTGCGGAGGTCATCGCGTGGTCGGCGCTGAGAGCCGAGCAGGGGGTGCCGCTGGAGGCCGTGCTCACCGCCTATCTCCTGGCCGTCGAGCTGTGCTGGAAGGCGCTCATGGAGGAGGCACGCCCTGATGAGGCCGAAGAACTGGGTGCGCTGGGGCTTCATCTGTTCGGTTATCTGCGTTCGGCCGCACCCGCGGTGACGTTGGCGCATGTGCAGCGGCACGGGGAACAGCAGGAAGCACGTCGCGCGATGCTCGAAGCCCTGCTTTCGGGGGCTCCTGCCGGTGATCTGGCGAGCGGGGCAGGTGTTCCGCTGGCCGCCTCGTACGAGGTGCTCGTCTTGCGGACGGCGGAAGGCGGGAACCTCACGGCATCGCAAGCCGCATTGGACGCCTATGCCGAAGCGCGTGTACTCGCCAGATTCGACGGCGACACAGGAACGGCGCTGTTGCCTGTGCGGGCCGATCTACGGCTGGACGAGCTCATGGCGGGGATCGTCTCCTCCTCTGAACATCCTGTGACAATCTCCGCGGCCCTGGCCGAAAGAACGGAAAGCGTGCCGGCCGCCTTGCGGGAGGCCACCGAAGTGGCCGAACTCGTCACCCGCCTGGGGCGTCCGCCGGGGCTGTACCGCATGGAGGACGTCCTGCTGGAGTACCAGCTGGCCCGTCCCGGCAACGCCCTGGCGCAACTGGCGGCCAAGCTGGACCCGTTGGACGAGCGTCCCGAGCTGATGGACACACTGCGCGTCTATGTCCGCAACGGGCACAACCGGCGGCAGTCCGCCCTTGATCTCCAGGTGCACCGCAACACCCTGGACTACCGGCTGCGCAACATCGCCGCCCTCACCGGACTCGACCCGTCCGGGGCCGAGGGCTTCCGGCTGCTGGCGGCGGCGCTGACCGCCCGCGCGTTGTGCTGAGGCCCCGGTGAACGGGGGTACGCCATGTCTCCACAGTGGAGCCTGGCGGCGACGGGCCTGTTGTGCCTACGCTGGGTCCGAATTATCTAACCTGATTCGGAGACTCCCCCCATGAGCAAACGCGACGCGATCAAGATGACCGACGAGGAGCTGGGCGCGTTCCTGGCCGCAGAACGCAAGGTCCAGATCGCGAGCCTGGGCAAGGACGGCGCGCCCCACCTGGTCACGATGTTCTACACCCTGTGGGACGGCAAGATCGCCTTCACCACCTACAAGAACTCCCAGAAAGTGCTCAACCTCCAGCGCAACCCCGTGATGACCTGTCTGGTGGAGGCCGGCACCGACTACAACGAGCTGCGCGGCGCCAGCCTCACCGGCAACGCCCTCGTCACCGACGACCCGGAGATCCTCCACCCGGTCGGCATCGTCGTCGGGCACCAGATCATCGGCATGGAGCCGCCGAAGGACCCCGCCGAGGCCGACCCCGCCATCGTCGAGGGCATCCTGCACATGATGCGCAAGCGCGTCGTGGTCATCCTGGAGCCCACGAAGATCACCTCCTGGGACCACGCCAAGCTGGGGTGACGAGCAGCGCGCGGGGTGTGTTATCATCCAGGGGAGGCGAAGATTCTTTCCGCTGATCCAGCGAACCGCCTTTCTTCTCTCGGCTCGACGCCGATCCCCGCGCGCTCAGCGCCTTCCTTTCGCGCAGCGCCTCTCGTTCGCACGGCGAAACCCGTCTTTCGCGTGCCGCCTCCCCTGGGACAGCCCATGACCATCACCGAAGAAAAAACCCTCTCCACCGCCGTCGTCCCCGTGACCGGGACGCTGGCCGTCACCGACAAGAACGCCTATGTCCGGGTCGACGGCTACACGCCGGGCCCCGACGACGTCCAGGTGCCGCTCGCCCTCGTCCGCAGGCACGGACTGCGTTCCGGCGACCGCGTGACGGGCACCGCCCGGCCGCAGGGCCGGGGCGGCTCCACGGAGCGCGGCGGCTCGCAGGGCCGGGGCGGCAAGAACGTCCTGGCCACCGTGGACGGGCCGCCCCGGCGGGACCGTCCCGACTTCGCCCGGCTCACGCCCGTGCACCCCCACCGGAGGCTGCACCTCGGGCAGGGGCGGACCGGCCGGATCATCGACCTCGTCGCCCCCGTCGGCAAGGGGCAGCGCGGGCTCATCGTCGCCCCGCCCAAGGCCGGCAAGACGATCATCCTTCAGGAGATCGCCCAGGCGATCACCGCGAACCACCCCGAATGCCACCTGATCCTGCTGCTGGTCGACGAACGCCCCGAGGAGGTCTCCGACCTGCGGCGCAGGCTGCCGGGCGCGGAGCTGGCCGCCTCGACGTTCGACCGGCCGCCCGCCGAGCACGTCGCCGTCGCCGAGCTGGCCGTCGAACGCGCCAAGCGCCTCGCCGAGCAGGGCCGCGACGTGGTGATCCTGCTCGACTCGCTCACCCGGCTCGGCCGCGCCCACAACCTCCTCGCCCCGTCCTCCAGCCGCATCCTCGCCGGAGGCGTGGCCACCACCGCCCTCTACCCGCCGAAACGCTTCTTCGGCGCCGCCCGCCAGCTCGCCGAGGGCGGCTCCCTCACCATCCTCGCCACCGCCCTGGTCGAGACCGGCTCCCGCATGGACGAGGTCTTCTTCGAGGAGTTCAAGGGCACCGGCAACATGGAGCTCCGCCTCTCCCGCAGGCTCGCCGACCAGCGCCTCTTCCCCGCCATCGACCTCGCCGCCTCCGGCACCCGCCGCGAGGACCTCCTCCTGTCCCCCGTCGAGCACGACCTCACCGGCCGCCTCCGCCGCGTCCTCCACGCCCTCGACGACCGCCAGGCCCTCGAACTCCTCCGCGACAAGATCCAGCAGACCCCCTCCAACGCCGCCTTCCTCGCCCAGATCGCCCAGCAGACCCCCTGACCCGCCCCGCCGTTCCCACCGTTCCAGCGAATCCGCGCCGTTCGGCGAACCCGAAAGAGCACCGCAGAAAATCCAGCCTTTTCGTCCCCGATGTCTTTTTCTTCGGGAAGGTCGCACCGAAAAACGGGATGTACTTTTCCGAGACGGCGACCCCGCCGATCCCGCGGCGAAGGCCACCCCTGCATCCTGGCTGTTCGAAGCCCTGGCCGGGACCGTGCCGCCGGCGCCTCCGGTTCCCGAGGCCCCCGCCCCACCGGCCATCGAGCGCCTCTGCAGAGCCGCCGACTTCCTTCGAGCGCCCTCCGGTCCGCCATTTGGCAGGAAATATCCGTCCAGTAGCCTTACAGGCGTTTCGGTGCGCCCACCAAGGACCGGGGACCATGAACCCGATGAAAATAGCCGCGTGCGCCGGCGGGGCTTTTCTCCTAGGAAGCTCGCTCGGTTTTCTCTTCGGGGGGAGCGGCGACCTGGTGAGCTTCATTGTGTTCGCCGTGTTGCTCGTCGCGGGCATCCTCCTCGCCGCCCTCAACCTTGAGGGAGCGAAGTCCGGGGAAGTGGGCGGTCTTGGATGCGTGGTGATGGTCGTCGCGCTCCTGCTCGGAGGCGTGGCGGGGTACGGCGTCGGAGACCGCTCACGTGACGCGCGGATGGTCCCCGCCTGGGAGATCGAGGCGGACCTGCCCGCCAGCCTGGAGGGCAAGGGCATGTGGATGGCCGGCGACTCGGTGGTGCGGGTCCGCTCCGACGGGGCCGTCGCCTACGGGATGGACGGGCGGGTGCGCTGGAAGTACGGACTCCAGGGCGCGCAGGTCGTCTGCATGATGAGCCCGAACGCGGGCGGGGGCGCGGGCGTGGGACTCATCGGGTACGCGGAGGAGGACAAACCCTGCCGCCAGGTGGTGGCGCTGGACACCGCCACGGGAAAGGTGCTGTGGAAGCGCGTTCTGGGTGAGTTCGTGCATTCCTTCAGCCTGATCGGAGTGCTGGCGGTCGCTTCCGAGGCGGCGGTCCTGCCCGCAGCCGACGGGGTACGGGCCTTCGATCCGCGCTCCGGTAAGGAGCTGTGGAAAGCACGGGCGAAGCGCGGTTGCGCCTTCGAACCCGCCGAGGACGAGCTCGGGATCTCCGCAGGACGGCTCGCCGTCGTCTGGCGGTGCAAGAAGCGGGTCCTTCTGGAGTCCATCGACGTCACGACCGGAAAGCCGATCTGGTCCGTCCCGGTACCCGGACAACGGAAGATCGAGACCGTCTCCGTCCTGTCCGCCGAACCGGCGGTCATCCGGGTGCGGGAGAAAGGAGAAGGCGGCGACGACCGGATCCTGGCCTTCACCGGCGACGCGGAACCCTCCGGCGTCATACCGGTCACCGGCAGGGAGGGGCGGATCCCCTTCGACGACCCGTCCTTTCCCCTCGTCCATGGGATGAGCGTGCAGGTCCGGAACGGGATGATCTACGCCCTGCGCGACCGCGACAGGGACGTGGACAACATGATGACCGCCTACGGGCTCGACGGCCGGCCTCTCTGGAGCCGTACCTGGGATATGGGCCAGGTGGACGCGTTCTCCGTCCAGGACGACGGGATCGTCCTCGTCTACGAGGGATACAAGGGGCACCCGGACCGGGTGACGGTCCTTGACCTCCGCACCGGCGAGGACACGTCATCCCACCACCTCTACGACAACTCCTATTATTTCGGCTCCTTCCCCGCCTGGACCCACCGTCACCACGGCCTGACCCTGGTGGCCACTCCCGCCTCGGGCTCCCCGCTCGTGGCGTATCGCAAGGACAAGGACTGAGAGCCGCGACGAGACACCCTGCCTGAAGGCGCGTCGACCGGCCTCGCCGCAGACGGCCCACAGGGCGCCGACCGCGGCAGGAACCGCTCGCAGAGCACGATCAGGGCTCCGTCGAAGACCGCCCGCAGGGCTTCGGCTCCACCGGAGAACGCCTCCAGAGGACCCCGGCTCCGCTGGAGAACATCTCCGCAGAGCCTCGGCCGCGGCGCAGGCGTCGACAGGGCTTTGTCCGGGGTGGTCCTCGGGCGGCGGCCGGGGTCAGGGTTCGGCGAGGACCTCCAGGACCTGTTCGCCGTAGCGGTTGAGCTTGTTCTCGCCGATGCCGCTGATGGAGCCCAGCTCGGCGAGGGTGGGGGGGCGGCGGGTGGCGATCTCGCGGAGGGTGGCGTCGTGGAAGATGACGTAGGCGGGGACGCCCTGCTCCTTGGCGGTGGCGGCGCGCCAGGCGCGCAGGCGCTCGAAGAGCGGCTTGTCGGCCTCGGCGAGGTCGACGGGGGCCGCGGACGACGTGCGGGAGGTCTTGGCGATCTTGGCGGGGCGTTCGGGCTCGCGCCGCATGTGGACCTCCATGCGGCGGCCCAGGACCTCGGCGCTGGTGTCGGTGAGCACCAGGGTGCCGTAGTCGCCCTCCACGCCGAGCAGGCCGCGGGACAGCAGCTGGCGGACGACGCCGCGCCACTCCGCCTCGCGCAGCTCCGTGCCGATGCCGAAGACCGACAGCTCATCATGGCGGTACTGCTTGACCTTCTCGGTCTCCTTGCCGAGCAGGACGTCGATGATCTGGCCGGCGCCGAACTTCTGGTTGCGCTCGTTCTTCAGCCGGAAGACGGCCGAGAGGAACTTCTGCGCGGCGATCGTGCCGTCCCAGGACTCCGGCGGGACGAGGCAGGTGTCGCAGTTGCCGCACGGCTGCCCGCCGCCCTCGCCGAAGTAGGCCAGCAGCTGCGTCCGGCGGCACGTGACCGTCTCGCACAGTGCCAGCATGGCGTCGAGGTGGATCGTGGCGGCGCGCCGGTAGGCGAAGTCGCCGTCCGAGGAGTCGATCATCTTGCGCTGCTGCACGACGTCGGCCAGCCCGTAGGCCATCCACGCCGTGGACGGCAGGCCGTCGCGTCCGGCGCGGCCGGTCTCCTGGTAGTAGCCCTCGATCGACTTGGGGAGGTCCAGGTGCGCGACCAGGCGCACGTCCGGTTTGTCGATGCCCATGCCGAACGCGATCGTCGCCACGATCACCAGGCCGTCCTCACGCAGGAAGCGGGACTGGTGGCGCGCCCTGGTGCCGGCGTCGAGGCCCGCGTGGTACGGCAGCGCGGGGACGCCGTTGTCGGCCAGGAAGTCCGCGGTCTTCTCCACCGAGGCGCGCGACAGGCAGTAGACGATCGCCGCGTCGCCCGGGTGCTCGGTGCGCAGCAGCTCCAGCAGCTGCCTGGTCGGGTTGTTCTTGGGGACGATCCGGTACTGGATGTTGGGGCGGTCGAAGCTGGCGACGAAGTGCCGGGCGGCCTTCAGCCCCAGCCGTTCGGTGATCTCGGTGTGGGTGGCCTCGGTGGCGGTGGCCGTCAGCGCCACCCGCGGCACGTCCGGCCAGCGCTCGTGCAGCATCGACAGGGCGAGGTAGTCGGGCCGGAAGTCGTGGCCCCACTGGGAGACGCAGTGCGCCTCGTCGATCGCGAACAGCGCGATCTTGCCCTGGTCGAGCAGCTGGGCGGTGGACTCCAGCTGCAGCCGTTCCGGCGCGAGATACAGCAGGTCCAATTCCCCCGCGCGGAAGGAGCGCTCGACCTCGCGCCGCTGGTCGAGGTTCTGCGTGGAGTTGAGGAAGGCGGCGCGGACGCCCAGGGCCCGCAGGGCGTCCACCTGGTCCTGCATGAGCGCGATGAGCGGCGAGACCACCACCCCGACGCCGGGCCGGACCAGCGCCGGGATCTGGTAGCACAGGGATTTGCCGCCGCCGGTCGGCATGAGGACCAGCGCGTCGCCGCCGGCGACGACGTGTTCGATGATCTCCTGCTGGCCTGGCCGGAAGGAGTCATAGCCGAAGACGCGTCTGAGTGCGTCCAGTGCGTCCTGCGCTCCGGGGGAAGTCACCCGGCCAGTCTAGGGAGCCGGGAACGTTCCTGGGGCGGGACCTGTGGACGACTCAGAGGGTGTCGAGCATCCTCTCGAGCTCGTCGAACGTGATGTACCCGTCGTAGTTGGTGTCCGCACGCTCGAAGCGCTCCTGCGTCTCGGCCTTGCTCCACACCAGGCCCAACTCGTCCAGGACCATGGTGAACCCGACGAGATCGAGCCGGCCCTTCTCCTGGACGTCGATCGTACGGAAAGCGGTGAGCAGGCCGTCGACTGTCAAAATGGCGCTCCCTTCCTTGTCTAGATCATCGAATGATGACACAGGCTGTGACGATTCACACGGTAGAAACGGTTCCCTTACGGGGATACGACGCGCATGGACCTGGCCGAAATCGATCGCCGTGCGTTCGACAGCGTGGCCGCCGCCCGGCTGCGCGGGCTGGAATTCGTGCTGCCCCGGCTGTCGAAGGCCGCCGATCACGGGATGCTCTGGTTCGGCCTGGCGGGGGCGCTGGGGTCGACGGGAATTCCCGCGCTGCGCCGCGGGGCGTTGCGCGGAGTGATCGCGATCGGACTTGCAAGTCCCTCGATCAATCTGGTGGGTAAACAGTTGTTTCGGCGGCGGCGTCCGCTCATCCATAACGTGCCTCCGATACGGATTCACCGCATCCCCACTTCGCCCTCTTTTCCCTCCGGGCACTCGGCCTCGGCCGCGGCGTTCGCCACCGCCATCGCCCTGGAAGCACCTAAAAGAGTGGCTTTGCCCGTTCTCGGGCTCGCGGCGGGCGTGGCGTTCAGCCGGATCTACACCGGCGCCCACTACCCCGGAGACGTGCTGGCCGGAATCCTCTCCGGCGCCGTCGCGGGGGCGACGACCCGGTTGTTGTGGCCCACCCAGGCACCGGCCCATGTGACGAACCTCAACCGGGTGATCGAACCCCGGGATTCCCAGGGCGCGGGCGTCATCGTGGTCTCCAACAACGACCCGGAGACGATCGCCGACCTGCGTACGGAGCTCCCCCACGCCGAGTTCGTGAACTGCCAGGAAGACCTCGAGGGCACTCTCGAGGACGCGGCCCAGCGGGCCAGGGTCCTCGCCGTCTGCGGAGGAGACGGGACGGTCAGCGCGGCGGCGGCCGCGGCCCTCCGCCATGACGTTCCCCTGCTCGTCCTACCGCTGGGGACGCTCAACCACTTCGCCAAGACGCTCGGCATAGAGACGGTTTCCGACGCGCTGGACGCCTATTGGAGCGGCAGCGTGGCACGCGTGGACGTCGCCGCCCTGAACGACGTGCTGTTCCTCAACACGGCCAGCTTCGGGGCGTACTCAGAGCTGGTCGACAGAAGGGAAGGACTGGAGAAGCGGATCGGCAAGTGGCCCGCGCTGGCCATCTCGGCCTTCCGGGTGCTGCGTCATGCCACGCCGGTGGACGTCACGGTGAACGGGGAGCCGCGCCAGGTGTGGCTGGCCTTCATCGGCAACTGCGAGTACGGAACGCGCGGTGCCATCCCGACCACCCGAGACAACCTCACCGACGCGCTGCTGGACGTCCGTCTGGTGTCGGTGAAGCGGCATCTACGGCGGCTGCGCGCGTTGGCGGTCGTCCTGGCAGGACGGCTCTGGCCGCTGTCGGATTACGAGAGCACGCTCGTGGAGTCGCTGACGGTCACATCCCGCAACGGCCTCCGCCTCCGGGTGGCCCATGACGGGGAGACCGAGGACGCCCGGACCCCGATCGTCTTCACGAAGCATCCCAAGCAGCTGACGGTTTTCGTGCCCATCTGAACGTTCCGGGGGCTGGCCGCCCTCGCGGAATAAGTTTAAAATTCAACATGTTGGAGCCGGTGACCGAGCGCTCCAGCGCCACCGAGCCTGAAGGAGGGCCCATGCCCGCCGTCACCGTGGAGAACCCTCTCACCCTGCCGCGCATCCCCGTCCCCGACCCGGCGAACGGCGCGCCGCGGCCCGTGCTCGGCGTGACCGACGCCCCCCAGGGCTTCGAGGGCGAGGGCTTCCCCGTGCACCGGGCCTTCTCCGGAGTGCACCCGCGCCACCTCGACCCGTTCATCATGATGGACCAGATGGGCGAGGTGGACTACGCGCCGGGCGAGCCCAAGGGCACCCCCTGGCACCCGCACCGCGGCTTCGAGACCGTCACCTACCTCATCGACGGCGAGTTCCACCACCAGGACACCGCCGGAGGCGGCGGCAAGATCGGCCCCGGCGACACCCAGTGGATGACCGCGGGCTCGGGACTGCTGCACATCGAGGCCCCGCCGGAGCACCTCGTCATGAGCGGCGGCCTGTTCCACGGGCTGCAGCTGTGGGTGAACCTGCCCGCCAGGGACAAGATGATCGCGCCCCGCTACCAGGACATCGCCGGGAAGAAGATCACCCTGCTGACCACCCCCGACGGCGGCGCGCTGCTGCGGGTCATCGCGGGCGAGCTGGACGGCCACCGCGGACCCGGCTCCACGCACACGCCGATCACGATGATCCACGCGACGGTCAGCCCCGGAGCCCGCCTGACGCTTCCGTGGAACCCGTCGTTCAACGGCCTCGCGTACGTGCTCGCGGGGCAGGGCACGGTCGGCACGCAGGACCGCCCGATCAGGACCGCGCAGCTCGCCGTGTACGGCAAGGGCTCCAGCATCACGCTGGCCGCCGACGCCAAGCAGGACTCCAACAAGCCCGCCCTCGAGGTCGTCCTTCTGGGCGGACAGCCGATCGGAGAGCCGATCGCGCACTACGGCCCGTTCGTCATGAACACCCGCGCCGAGCTCCAGCAGGCCTTCGAGGACTTCCAGGCCGGCCGCCTCGGAGTCATCCCGGCCGACCGCATCTGACGTCTGCACACGCGAAGGCCGCTCCCCGGATCCCGGAGAGCGGCCTTCGTCATCGTGCGCCGGCTGAAGTTCTTTCGCAGGGGCGCGCACACCACCCGCGACTGATGCGCGCTGAAGGACGTGCGCCTGACGGCGCGCTACCCGTGCTTACGCGCCCTGAGTGCTCCAGAAGCGGTAGTGGTGGTCCTTCACGAACTCCGTCCGCTTCCAGTCTCCCGAGGTCAGGGACTGCACGTACCGCTCGTCCGCCGTGTCGCGGAAGCCCGGCCAGGCCGTCTCACCCGTCTCGGCGAAGCCCACCCAAGCGTCGATCATCCGGTCGGCCAGCCGGTTCTGCTCGGGCGTCCGCTCCTCGAACAGGTCCATGTCGAACAGGTAGGCCAGCTCCACCATGTGGTTGGCGCCCGGCTCGAAGCTGGGCTCGGGGTAGCCCTTGTACCAGAGGGTCTCGGCCTCGGCGAACTCGTACATCCGGGTCGGCGTCCACCGCGACAGCAGCCGTGCGGTGTCCAGCGTCGGCGCCGACCACGCCGAGTCCGTCCTGGCCGCGGCCAGGGCCTCTCCCGCCGAGGGGAAGGCGCTCAGCGGGTAGCGCTTCAGCACGGCGCCGGCCTTGTCGCCGAACTGCTCGCGGAGGGCCGGCTCGTAGGCCTCGGGCCGCATGGGCTTCCCGGTCGCCAGCTCCTCACCGAGGATCATCCCGCGCTCCTCGCCGTGGTTGACCCCGATGAGCACCGGAACCCGGTTGAACTTCCCGGTACGCAGCGCCTTCTCGGGAGCCACCGGCAGCAGCCGGGTCCCGCTCATCGGCAGCGGATCGGCGTACGCCCCGTACGCCTCCATCAGCTCGGCGGCGGACTTGTCGCGCAGGCACGCCGCGGTGTCCTTCTCGCAGCCCACCGCCTTGATCACCCGCTCGCTGTCGGCCTCGGCCTCCGCCCTGGTGCGTGAGCTGCCCGTGACGCACGGGGCGCTCTGCACGATGGCGCGGTCGAACAGGCCCTTCGACCGCGGCGAGGCGAGGTGGCCGCACACGGCGAACCCGCCTCCGGACTCGCCCATGACCGTCACGTTCCGGGCGTCGCCGCCGAACGCGGCGGCGTTGGCGCGGACCCAGCGGAGCGCGGCCTGCTGGTCCTCCAGGCCGAGGCCGCCCGACTCCTTCAGCGACGGGTCGGCCAGGAAGCCCATGACGCCCAGCCGGTAGTTCATCGAGACCACGACCGCGCCGGCGGCGGCCATCCGTTCGGGCTTGTACATGTCGCCGGTGCCGTACATCAGGCTGCCGCCGTGGATCCACACGATCACAGGGAGGTCGCCCTTGGCGCCGGCAGGAGCGGTGACGTTCAGGTAGAGGCAGTCCTCGTTCTCGCTCGGCACCCCGATCGGGTAGCCCACCGGCTGCGCGCAGGCCGCTCCCGGGGAAGTCGCCTCGCGCACGCCCTGCCAGGGCTCGGCGGGCTGCGGTGACTTCCAGCGCAGCTCCTCCACCGGCGGAGCCGCGTACGGGATGCCCTGGAAGCTGCGCACGCCGTTCTTCACGGTGCCGCGCAACTCGCCCAGGGTCGTGCCGACCACTTCGTCGTGCTTCGTGCTGCCCGCCTCAGCCGTGGTGGAGGTCATCCCGACCCAGCCGAGACCCGCTGCCACCAGAGCCGCCGTTGCCAGAGAAACGTTCTTGATGATCCGCATGCCGAGGACGGTACAGAGATTTGGGCGATCGCGCAAGACGAACGCGCAAGACATTCGCCTAAGGCGATCGTCCTATGCGTTCGATCTAATCCGGGGGTATGCTGCGGCGCATGGGCAACCGTGAAGATCTGCTCGCAGGAGCCAAGAAATGCCTGCGCGAGAAGGGCTACGACCGCACCAGCGTCCGCGACATCGCCACCGCCGCGGGCGTCAGCATGGCGGCCATCGGCTACCACTACGGATCGCGGGAGGCGCTGCTCAACCAGGCGCTCTTCGCTCTCCTCGACGAGGGCGGCTCCGGTACGGGACGCGCACTCGTCACCGAGGACGGAGACTCCGCCGCAGAGGGCTACGCGCGCATGTGGGAGAGCCTCATCGAGCAGTTCCGCGAGCAGCCGGACCTGTGGCTGGCCTCCGTGGAGCTGTTCATGCAGGCGCAGCGGCGGCCCGAGCTGCGCGACGCCCTGGCGGGGGGCCTCGGCCAGGGCAGGTACGGGATGGCGGGAATCCTGGAGGGCGTACCGGAGGAAGAGGTCTCCGAGCGCTCCGCGCGCACGCTCGGGATGGTCCAAACGGCGCTGGCGTCGGGCGTGATGATCCAGTGCCTCAGCGACCCGGACAACGCCCCCACCGCGGCCGAGGTGCTCGAAGGCCTGCGCGCCCTGGTGAAGATCCTGGACGCGCCGTAGCGGATCAGGAGCCGAGGTAGCGCAGGACAGCCAGGACCCGGCGGCTGTAACCGGCGGTGTGCGACAGCTCCAGCTTGTCGAACAGGGCGTTGACGTGCTTCTCCACCGCGCTCTGCGACACGTGCAGGGCCTGGGCGATCGAGGCGTTGGTCAGACCCTGCGCCATCAGCTCCAGCACCTCGCGCTCCCGGGGGGTCAGCCGGGCCAGGGGGTCGGTGTGGCTGGTCCGCGCGAGCAGCTGCCGCACCACCTCCGGGTCGAACGCCGCTCCCCCGGCGCCCACCCGCTCCAGCGCGTCCAGGAAGTCGCCCACCTGGGCCACCCGGTCCTTGAGGAGGTAGCCGACGCCCTCGACGTTCGCGCTCATCAACTCGGTGGCGTACTTCTTCTCCACGTACTGCGACAGGATCAGCACCTTGACGTCCGGCCAGCGCCGCCTGATCTCCAGGGAGGCGCGCAGCCCCTCGTCGGTGTGCGTGGGCGGCATCCGCACGTCGGCCACCACCGCTTCGGGCCCGTGCAGGGCCACCGCCTCGAGCAGCGCGTCGGCGTCGCCGACCGCGGCGAGCACCTCGTGGCCCTCCTCCGCCAGCAGCCGCACCAGGCCCTCGCGCAGCAGCGCGGAGTCCTCGGCCAGGATCACCCGCACGGCAGCTCCGCCGTGATCGTGGTGGGTCCGCCGGACGGGCTGGCCACCGTGAAACGGCCGTCCAGCGCGGCCACCCGCCGCGCCAGTCCCGACAATCCGCCGCCCGCCGCGTCCGCCCCGCCCACGCCGTCGTCCTGTACGCACACGACGATCATTGTGTCGCGCTCGCGGACCTCGACGGTGACCGTGGAGGCGCGGGCGTGCTTGGCCGCGTTGGTCACCGCCTCGCTGACCACGAAATAAGACGCCGTCTCCACCTCCGTCGGCAGCCGTTCGGGCAGATCGCAGACGACCTTGACCGGGATTCCGGCGCGTTCGGCCACGCCCTCCAGCGCGTTGGCGAGCCCCAGGGAGTCCAGCCCTGACGGATAGACCCGCCAGGCGACCTCCCGCAACTCCGCGAGAGCCTGCTGGGCCTGCTCATGCGCCTGTTCCAGCGCCTCCTGCCGTCCCCTGCGGGCACGTCCGATCATCATGGACAGTGCCACCAGCCGTTGCTGGAGCCCGTCGTGCAGGTCGCGCTCGATCCTGCGGCGCTCGGAATCGACGGCCGCCAGGACGCCCGCGCGGCTTTCGGCCAGCTCGGTGATGCGGCGCTGCAGTGCCTCAGTGGGATCGGGGCCGAGCATGCGCAGGGCCAGCCGCCGCTCCAGTGCGTGCGCTCCCGCCAGCCCCGACAGGTCCAGGAACAGCAGGACGAGCCCCATCAGGCAGAAGTAGACGAGCAGCGGCACGCTCGGCAGCATGCCGTCGACCGGCACTCCCCGCCCCCAGGACCAGGAGATGACGACCACCGCTCCGAGGCCGCAGCCCAGCAGGACGACCACCAGGCCGCCGAGCACGCCCACCGGCAGCCTGGCCGCCAGATAACGCAGCTCGCGTCCGTCGGAGCGGTCCGACCCGAGCCCGAGGGACACGGGGTCGAGGCCCAGGCGGCGGGCTTCGAACACGGTCAGCCGCCGGGCCGCCCTGCGCACCGCCGGACGGCCGGCGAACGGCAGCACCGGCAGGAGCAGCAGCAGGCCGAGCAGGGCGGTGACCGCGCCGAGGGTCACCGCCCCGGCCAGCCGCAGCCCCTCAGTCATGGAGCGCATGCCGTCCCTTGTGCCTCTCGTTCAGCCTGACGCCCACGAAGACCAGCACGGCCACCAGCGCCAGGCCGAGCACCGCCTTGGAGCCCATACCGGCGTACTTCTCGACCAGCTCCCAGTTCTCGCCCAGAAGGTAACCGGACATGACGAAGAGCGTATTCCAGATGAGGCTGCCCGCCGTGGTCAGCAGCGTGAAGACACCGAGCGGCATCCGCTCCACCCCGGCCGGAATGGAGATCATGCTCCGGAAGATGGGGATCATCCGACCGAAGAACACCGTCTTGCGTCCGTGCTTGAGGAACCACGCCTCGGTCTTGGTGATGTCGTCGAGCTTCACCAGCGGAAGCCGGGCCGCGAGAGCGAGCGTGCGCTCGCGGCCGAGCAGCGCACCCACTCCGTACAGCGCCAGCGCGCCCAGGACCGAGCCCAGCGTCGTGCACACCAGCACCGCCACCAGGTTCATCTCGCCCCGGGAGACGGTGAAGCCCGCCAGCGGCAAGATCAGTTCACTGGGGATGGGCGGGAAGAGGTTCTCCAGCGCGATCGCCAGCCCGGCGCCCGGAGCTCCGAGTTTTTCCATCAGTTCGACTACCCAGTCCGTCATGCCGCAAAGCTATGAAGGATCGGACGCCGCCGGAATGAAGTGCGCCGCCGACTTGAACTGAGGAAAACCACAGGTATGACCGGGCGTGGACCTCATTCCACCGGCCGGGTGCCCGAACCTACCGTTCCCCACCATGATCGGAAAGTTGTTCGACGTTCCCGGACGGGTGCCGGCCGGCACCGCCGCCCTTCTCCTGCTGACCGGATTGATCGTGTTGTCCGCCCTGACGGACGGTGCGATGCGCCCTCTGCCCGCCTCAGCGCCGGAAAGGGAGTTCAGCGCCGGGCGCGCCCTCGTCCACCTGCGGGAGTTCGCCGCCGAACCGCGTCCCATCGGCAGCCCCGCGAACAACCGGGCCAGGACCTACCTGGCCGGGCAGCTGCGCTCCGCAGGCCTCGACGTCGAGGTCCAGCAGGCCGTCGGGGCGCGGTCTTCGACGGGACTGGCGACCTTCGGCCAGGTCGACAACATCGTGGCCCGGCTGCGCGGGACCGATTCCACCGGCACGGTGCTCATCGCCGCCCACTACGACTCCGCGGCCATGGGTCCGGGCGTCTCCGACGACGGCGCCGCGGTGGCCGCGATGATCGAGACCGTACGGGCGCTGCGGACCGGCCCCGGCCTGCGCAACGACATCGTCCTGCTCATCTCGGACGGCGAGGAGGACGGCGTGCTGGGCGCCGAGGCGTTCGTCCGGGAACACCCCTTGGGCCGCGCGGGCGGGGTGCTGCTGAACTGGGAGGCCCGCGGAGTGAGCGGCCCGTCGATGATGTTCGAGACGTCCAGGGACAACACCCGGCTGGTCGAGACCTTCATCAACGCCGTCCCCGACCCGCGCGGCGACTCCTCCATGGTGACGCTGTACCGGATGCTGCCGAACAACACCGACTTCACCCCGCTGACCAAGGCCGGATTCCGCGGCATGAACTTTGCCTACATCGAGCGCTCCTCGCACTACCACACAGCCGGTGACGACCTCGCCAACCTCGACCAAGGCAGCCTGCAGCACCACGGCGCGAACATGCTCGCGCTGACCCGCGCCCTCGGGAACACCGACCTCGCCGCCCTGGAATCCGACCACGACAGCACCTATTTCCGCGCCTTCGGCAAGATGATCAGCTATCCGGACCCGATCGTCCTGCCGCTGGCCGCGCTGGCCGTCCTCGCGGTGGCGGGACTGGCGGTACTCGGCCGCGTCAGGCGGCTGCTCAGCCTTCCCCGGCTGTTGTGGGCGGTGGTCTCTGCTGCGGTTCCGCTGATCCTGTCGGTCGTCCTGGCGCAGGCCTTGTGGTCGCTGCTGGTGTTCTGGCGCCCCTCCTACGACCTCATGGGCGGGCTCCTGCACCGGCCGCAACCGTTCCGGGCCGCCGTCGTCGCCCTGTCCGCGCTGGCCGTACTCGGCTGGTACCTGCTGTTGCGCCGCAGGCTCGGACCGGCTGCGATGGCGGTCGGCGCACTGATCTGGTTCGCGGGTCTGGGCCTCCTGTGCGCCTGGTCCGCTCCCGGGATGGCCTACCTGTTCACCTTGCCGGCGTTGCTGGGCGCGCTCGGCGGGCTGGCCGCGGTCCTGTTCAACGGTCCCGCCTGGGCACGGGTGGCCGCGGCGATGCCGGGACCCGTCGCAGCCGCGGTACTGCTGCCCGCACTGGCCGGGAACGTCTTCGACGGCATGGGATTGGCGCTCGGCGGCGCGAGCGCCCTGGTGCTCGCATTGTTCGGGATCTGCCTGCTGCCGATCGTGGAACTGTTCCTGCCCGAGCCGGACACCAAGCCGAGACGCGCCGTCGTCCTCGGCGTGCCCCTTGCGGCCGTCGTCCTGGCGGCGGGACTGGTGGGCATCGGCCTCGCGGTGGACGGCTACAACGCGGAACGCCCGCGGCGCACGCACCTCGCGTACGTCATGGACGCCGACACACGCACGGCCCACTGGGTCAGCGCCGACGCCGAGCCCGCGGAGTGGACCAGGAGGTACGTCTCCGGCCACGACACCGAGGCGCTTCCCGAAGGGTACGCGCGGGGCGCGCTGTGGACCGGGCCCGCACCGGCGATCCAGGCCGACGGCCCGCGGGTCACCGTCCTGGAACGCAGAGGGGACACGTTCGAGCTGCGCGTGACTCCCGGCAGGGGCGCACGCTCGGTGATGCTGCGGCTCGACCGCCCGATCGCCCGTGCCGCCGTGGACGCCGGCCGGTTCGGCTCGGTGGGCGTTCCCGTCACCGGCACCCGCACCGGCACCTGGCCTTCGGAGGTCCGCTTCCGCGGTATCCCCGCCAAGGGGGCGCGGATCACCCTGCACGTTCCCGGCGCCGACCGGATCCGGCTCCTCGCCGTCGCCGAGACCGACGGCCTCGCCGCGGTGCCGGGCTTCGTCCCCGGCCCTCCCGGGCTGGTCGCGGCCACCCGGGAGGACGGCGGCATCACCGCCGTCACCCGCGGCCATGTCCTGGCGGACGGCCTCCACCGGCCGTGAGACCGGACTCGCCGTAAGCCGGCGGCCGCCGTTCCCGGGCCGCGTCCTCAGGTGCGGGGCGGGTTCCATCCCTGGTGGCCCTGGCCGCCCTGGCCCGGACCGTCCTGGTAGGGCCGGTCGCGGCGGGTCTGGGCCTGCGGGGGCCGGCCCTGGTAGGGCTGGCCGCCCTGACCCGGATAGGGCTGAGGCTGGTGAGGTTGGGGCTGGGGCTGGTACGGCTGGGGCTGAGGCTGAGGGGGCCGGCCCTGGTACGGCTGGACCTGGTGGGGCTGAACCTGGTGGGGCCGGTCCTGGGAGTGCCGTCCCTGGTAGGGCCGGCCCTGCGGGGCGGGCTGGCCCGGGTGGGGCTGGGCCTGGCCCTGGTAGGGCTGGCCGGGGTGGTTCTGACCCGGGTGGCCCTGGCCGCCCTGGCCCGGCCGGCCCGGCTGGGGCCGGTCGCCCTGGTCCCCGTCCTCGTCGCCGCTCCGCCCCCGGTACTTCTCGTTCAGCCTGATGCCCACGAAGACCAGCACGGCCACCAGCACGATGGCCAGGACCGCCTTGGAGCCCATCCCGACGTACTTCTCGACCAGCTCCCAGTTCTCGCCCAGGGTGTAGCCGGCCATGACGAAGATCGTGTTCCAGATGAGGCTGCCGGTCGCGGTCAGCAGGGTGAAGACGCCGATCGGCATCCGCTCCACCCCGGCCGGGATGGAGATCATGCTCCGGAAGATGGGGATCATCCGGCCGAAGAACACCGTCTTGCGTCCGTGCTTGAGGAACCACGCCTCGGTCTTGGTGATGTCGTCGAGCTTCACCAGGGGGAGCTTGGCGGCCAGGGCCAGCGTGCGCTCGCGGCCGAGCAGCGCACCCACCCAGTACAGCGCCAGCGCGCCCAGGACCGAGCCCAGCGTCGTGCACACCAGCACGGCCACCACGTTCATATCGCCCTGGGAGGCCGTGAAGCCCGCCAGCGGCAAGATCAGTTCACTGGGGATGGGCGGGAAGAGGTTCTCCAGCGCGATCGCCAGCCCGGCGCCCGGCGCACCGAGCTTCTCCATCAGTTCGACCACCCAATCTGTCATGCCCAAAGACTATGAGAAATCAGATATGGCCGTAATGAAGTGCGCCGCTACCGCTAGCTGCGGAAACCAACTTTACGCAGAACGCGGTGCCCGTCGCACCAGGCAGGCGGCCGTACTCACCGTTCCCTGCCGCGAGCGGAAAATCATTCGACATTCCCGCCGAGCGCCCGCGCCGTGCGGGCCCGCGGGAAAACGTCACGCTTCACCGGCTCAGCCGCTGAAGGCCTCGGCGATGACGGCGCGGTGGGAGGGGCAGGCCCTCTCCCAGCGGCGTTCGCCCTCGCCGGTGAGGGCGACGAAGACGCCGCGGCGGTCCTGGGCGCACATGGAGCGCCGGACCAGCCCGTCCTTCTCCAGGCGGGCGACGGTCCGGGAGAGCGCGCTCTGCGTGAGGTGCACCTCTTCGCTGAGCTGCTGCATGCGCAGGCCCTTGTCACCGGCCGCGTCGCCGTGCTCGGCCTTGTGGTCGGCGAGGCGGTCGAGGACCTCGAACTCGCTCATGCCCAGGCCGTGCTCGTGCAGTGCCTTGTCCAGGCGGCAGGACAGCGCCGCGACCTGGCGGGCCAGCTCGCGCCACTCCTCCACCTGCTCGCGGACTTCGCTCACGCGCCGAGGGTAGCATGCAGCAGAATCATATGCACACGCATTTGATGCTTGCGCATCCAATGCGTGTGCATGTAACTTCTTGCTCCATGATCCCTCACGGCAGCGTGAAAGACGCCTCCGAACCCGCTTCCTCCGGGACGCGGTGGTCGCCCCGCCTCTGGGGCACCCTCCTCGTCCTGTGCACCGTCCTCTTCCTCGACGGCCTCGACGTCTCGATGGTCGGCGTCGCCCTCCCCGCCATCCAGGCGGACCTGGGCCTGTCCACCGCGACGCTGCAGTGGATCGTCAGCGGTTACGTCCTGGGCTACGGCGGGCTGCTGCTGCTCGGCGGACGCACCGCCGACCTCCTGGGCCGGCGGCGGGTGCTGCTCGTCGCGCTCGCGGTGTTCGCCGTGGCGTCCCTGCTCAGCGTCTTCACCGACAACGGGACCCTGCTCATCGCCACGCGTTTCATCAAGGGCGTGGCGGCGGCGTTCACCGCTCCCGCGGGCCTTTCGATCCTGACCACGACGTTTCCCGAAGGACCCGTGCGCAACCGGGCGCTGGGCATCTACACCGTCTTCGGCGCCAGCGGCTTCTCCTCCGGCCTGATCCTCGGCGGCCTCCTGTCGGAGTTCGACTGGAGAGTGGTGTTCCTGCTGCCCGCCCCCCTGGCGCTGGCGGCACTGGTCGCCGGTCACTACCTCATCCCGCACAGCTCCGAGCGGGACGAGGGCGGCTATGACCTGCTCGGCGCGGTCACCTCGACCGGCGCCCTCCTCCTGCTGGTGTTCACCGTGGTCAGCGCCCCCGAAGCGGGCTGGACCTCCGTGCGCACGCTGGGCTCCTTCGCCCTGGTCGCCGTGCTGGCCGTCTCCTTCGTGGCCGTCGAGCGGCGGGTGGCGCACCCGCTGGTGCGGTTGAGCATCTTCCGCAACAAGCTGCTGGTCTCCGCCAACCTGTCGGCGATGGCGGTCTTCGGCTCCTACGTCGCCTTCCAGTTCCTGGTCGCCCTGTACCTGCAGAACGTCCTCGGCTGGTCGCCGCTGGAGATGGCGCTGGCCCTGCTGCCCGCCGGGCTGATCGTCGCCTTCTCCGGCTCCGCGATGGGCAGGCTGATCACCCGCTACGGGCCGGCCCGTCTGATCGCGCTGGGCATGGTGTCCTTCATCGCGGCCTACGCCCTCTTCCTGCGGGCGGACGCCGAACCCCGCTTCGCCACCGTCATCCTGCCCACCGCCCTGCTGCTGGGCGCCGGTTTCGCCCTCGCCTTCAGCTCGCTGAACTCCCAGGCGACCGCGGGCGTGGCCGACCACGAGCAGGGGCTGGCCTCCGGCCTGGTGCAGACGTCCTTCCAGATCGGCGGCGCGGTGGTGCTGGCCGTGAGCACGGCCATCGTCTCCGACGCCCCCGTCACCCGCGGGGAGATGCCCGAGAGCTTCCGCCCCGCGCTGCTCCTCATCACCGCCGTCGCGGCACTGGGCCTGGTCAGCGCGGTCCGGCACTGGTCCCACCGCTTCCCCGGCGAGGAGGCGGAGACGGAGCCGGTCCGCGAACTCGAGACCGTCGCCTGACCCTCCCGTCCGGAGGGGGCCGCCCGCCGCGTCCGGGCGGCCCCCTCCGGCGTCCGCCGGACGCAGGGGGCCGCCTTCAGGGGCGGCGGCCCCCTGTTCTCCCCGCTCCCGCACGCTGCCCGGTCAGCCGATCGTCAGCGCACGGTCAGCGGCGGAGGCGACGCTCTCCGGGATGGGAACGACTCCGGAGAGCAGGGACATGAGCACGAAACTCACCAAGTGGGGAACACTGGTCATCGCCTGTACGGCGATGCTGGTGCTGTCGGTGGACATGACGGCGCTGCATCTGGCGATACCGCTGCTGACGCGGGAGCTGGCGCCGTCGGCGGCGGAGATCCTGTGGATCGCGGACGGGTACGGGTTCGCGCTGGCCGGCCTGCTGATCACGATGGGCTGGCTCGGCGACCGGATCGGGCGCAGGAGGCTGCTGATCGCGGGGGCCGTGGCGTTCGCGGGCGCGTCCGCGCTGACGGCCTACGCGCACACCACCGAGACGCTGATCGCCGGACGGGTGCTGCTCGGGATCGCGGGCGCGACGATCATGCCGTCGGCGCTGGCGCTCGTCCGCAACGCCTTCACCGAATCGGCGGAGCGGACGATGGCGGTCGGGATCTTCGCGGGCGTCGGCGGGCTCGGGGTCGGGCTCGGACCGCTGCTCGGCGGGGCGCTGCTCGACCACTTCTGGTGGGGCGCGGTCTTCCTGATCAACGTGCCGCTGATGGCCGTCGTGGTGGCGGTCGGACCGGTGGTGCTGCGGGAGTCGCGCGACCCCCGGCCCGGCAGGCTCGACCCGTTGAGCGTGCTGATGTCGGCGGCCGGGATGGTGGGCGTCATCTACGCGGTGAAGGAGATCGCGACCGGCGGTTTCGACCTGGAGCGGACGGCCATCGGGCTCGTCTCGGTGGCGGTGCTCGTGGCGTTCGTCCGCCGGCAGGCCCTCATCGCCGACCCGCTGATCGACGTGCGCCTGTTCCGGATCCCCGCTTTCTCCGGCTCGGTCGGGGTCAACCTCTTCGCGATGTTCGCGCTGGTCGCCCAGTCGCTGGTCTTCGCCCAGTTCTGGCAGCTCGTCCTCGGCTGGAGCCCGTGGGAGGCGGGACTGGCCGGGCTGCCCGGCGCCCTCGGCGCGATGGCGGGCGGAGCCGCGCTCTCCCCGCCGCTGATCTCCGCGGTGGGACGGGCGAAGGCGATCGCCGCCGGGCTGCTGCTGACCGCCTGCGCCTTCGCCTCGTTCACCGCCTTCGGCACGGACCTGGAGTACTGGACGCTGCTGCCCGTCCTCATCCTCAACGGTCTCGGCATGGGTGTGGCCATGGCCGTCACGTCCGACACGATCCTCGCCTCGGTGCCGAAGGAACGCGCCGGCGCCGCCTCCGCCGTCTCGGAGACGGCCACAGAGCTCGGCGGTGCGCTCGGGATGGCGCTGCTCGGCTCCGTCGTCAACGCCGTCTACCGCTCCCGTATGGACACTCCCGAGGGACTTCCCGGCACGGCCTCCGCGATGGCCGAAGACTCTCTGCCCGGCGCGTACGAGGCGGCCACCGCGCTCCCGGCGGATGTCGCGGCACGCACACTGGAAGCCGCCAAGCTCGCCTACGTCGACGCCATGCACACCGCTCTGCTGTGCAGCGCGTTCCTCGCGCTCTGTGCAGCCGTGGCGGCACTGTACGCGCTGCGCTCCGTTCCCAAGGAACTCGAGTCCGTCAGCGTGTGAACCCGACGTCCCGCTCCGCCGCCCCTGCCGGAGCGGGACGTCACACGTCACAGGTGAGTCATGACCCAGGCCGCCAGGTCGCGGGCGCAGGCCTCCACCGATTCCTTCCACGTCAGCGCGGCCTCTTCGTCCGCGGTGTCGCTGACGTGCTTGACGAGCCGGACGGGGACACCCGCGGCATGGGCGGCCGACGCCACCGCGTAGCCCTCCATGTCCACGAGGTCCGCCTGCAGGGCCAGGCGTGCGCGGACCTTCTCGGAGGAGACGAAGGCGTCGCCGGTGGCCAGCGTCAGGCCCTCGGGCCGCAGCCCCAGGGGAAGGCCGGTGGGGCGGCCGGTGAGCGCCTCGATCGCCTCGCCGTCCAGGTCGTGCTGGACGACCCGGGCGATCTCGTGGGTGCCCTTGATCCCGGGCCTGAGCGCCCCGGCCGTGCCCAGGTTGACGATCTCGGCGGGGCGGTGGACGGCGAGGACCCTCGCCACGGCCACCGCCGCGTTGACCTTTCCCATTCCAGTGAGCAAAAGGGGAAGGTCGTGATTAAAGTGGACCGCTTCCTCTTCGGCGGCTACGACCAGAAGAGGGCGGTCGGGGGCGATGATCCCGGTGAGCCGCATACCCGCACGTTATCGCCTGTTCAGACGCCGGTCAGCGTTCCCCGAAGAAGTGTTCACGGGGGACCTCCAGGAACAGCGCGGCGGCCTGGACGGCGACCGGGCCGTCCGGGGAACCGATCCGCCCCTCGCCCTGGAGATAGATCTTGCGGCCGTCCACACCGGTGCACCAGGCCTTCAGGTGCACGACGGATCCCACCGGGACGGGGAGGCGGTAGTCGGTCTCCAGGCGTCCGGTGACGGCCATGCGGCCCAGGTTCCAGGCGGCGGTGCCGAGGATCTCGTCCATGGCCGTGGCCAGGAGGCCGCCGTGCGCCAGGCCCGGCGAACCCTGGTGCAGATCGGTGACGGTGAACCGCCCGTAGACCGCCTTGCCGTCGGTGCCCGTCCGCTGGAACCGCAATCCGGACTCGTGCTCCTCGCCGCAGCCGAAGCAGCCCCTGTAGCCGCCGGTCTCCAGCAGGTCCTCGGGCTGGAGCATCTCGAGCCGCTGCTCGGGGACCGGGGCGTCGGGGGGCGGGGTGGTCGCGGGCGAAGCGGTCATGGGTGCCTCCGGTCTGTGGTCACCGCATATTACTTTTAAGTAGCCAGACAAAAAGAACACAGATCCTGTGTTGTGCGTCATAGCATCTGGCGCCCCCCAGGGCGCACTCTCTGAGTACGTCTCATGACTTACGCCGAGATCCAGGGGATGCGTAGAGTGACGCGCGACGGAGGTGACGGGTGGACCGGGAACAGGTGACACACGGCCTCGACGCACTCGGAGCCAGGCTCGCGGCCCTGCCCGGCGCACCCAGGAACAGCCTGGAACTGCGGGTGCGCTGGCTGCTGGCCACCGTCGTCGCCGTCGCCAACGGCGTGGGCGGCATCGTCGTGCTGCTGTTCGTGCTGGTGGTCCTCCCCAACCCGGAGGAGGTCATCGAGGCCCGCCCGAACATCAACATGATCAACCTGATCTCCTTCCTCTCCTATCCGGTGGTCGCCGCGCCTCTGGTGATGTGGTGGGGACTCAAGCTCTTCGACCCCGTACGGCGGCTCGTCCGGGAACAGGGCACACCCGACCGGGAGCAGCGCCACGCCGTCCTCCTCGGACCCGCGCGGCTCACCCTCATCCAGGCCGTCCTCTGGGGCGTCGGCGCCCTGGTCTGGACCGTCATCAACGCCACCTTCCACCCCCTGATGGCGCTCAAGGTGGCGATGACCTCCCTTCTGGGCGCGATCACCACTCTGGCGCTGGTATACCTGCTCGCCGAACGCCTGCTGCGTCCCGCGACGGCCCTCGTCCTGGCCACGCAGCCGCCGCGCGAGCACCTGATGTCACGGGTGACGAGCCGCGCGATGCTCGCCTGGGCGCTCGGTACGGCGGTTCCGCTGCTCGGCCTGGTCGTCATCGCGATCGTCGCCTTCGTGGACCCGGACTTCGTCCAGGTCGAAGTCGCCTCCTCCAGCCTCGTTCTGGGCGTGGTGGCGCTGACCGTCAGCTTCCTGGTGACGTTCGAGGCCTCACGCGCCGTCGGAGACCCGATCAGAAACGTGCGTGACGGCATGGCGCGGGTCGCGAAAGGCGACCTGGATGTGAGCCTCACCGTCTACGACGCGAGCGAGCTCGGGCAGTTGCAGGCCGGGTTCAACAACATGGTCACGGGGCTGCGCGCACACGAACGCCTACAAGATCTGTTCTCCCGGCACGTCGGAAGCGATGTCGCGGAACTGGCCCTCAACTCCGACATCTCGCTCGGAGGCGAGATCAAGGAAGTCGCCGTTCTCTTCGTCGACCTGGCCGGATCCACCAAGATGGCGGCCGAACGTCCGCCGGACGAGGTCGTCGCGCTGCTCAACCTCTTCTTCGGTGTCGTCGTCGACTGCGTGAACCGCAACGGCGGCTGGATCAACAAGTTCGAAGGCGACGCCGCGCTCGCCATCTTCGGCGCCCCGACTCCGCTGGAGCAGGCCGGCGGGCACGCCCTCACCGCCGGACGGGAGATGGCCACCCGGCTGCCGCTGGAGGTGCCCGAGGTCACCGCCGGAATCGGCGTCTCCGCCGGAACGGTCGTCGCCGGATACATCGGCGCCGAGCAGCGGTTCGAGTACACCGTCATCGGCGACCCCGTGAACGAGGCGGCCCGGCTGAGCGACCTGGCGAAGACCGCCTCCCCGCTGCGCGTCCTCGCCTCCGCGGACGTCTTGGAGGACTGCGACCCGCTGGAGGCGTTCCGCTGGGAGGCCGGCCAGGCCATCACGCTCCGCGGACGGCCCCAGCCGACGATCCTCGCCCACCCCCGGACGGCGAACGAGCCCGAGTCACCCCTGCCGGAACTGGTGGCCCGGACCCGCGGCCGCCTCAAGCGCCGTAGCCGGATGTTCCCGCTGCTCTCACTCTTCTCCCTCCGCCAGGACGACTCCGACCTCTGACGCGCTCACAGGGAGGCGAACCAGCGGACCGCCTTGGCCGTGCCCGCCAGGTTCGAACCCAGGTGGGGGGAGCCTCCGTAGGTCGTGGCGGGCAGCCTGCGCAGGGTGGACTTCAACCAGGCGTGGCACGAGGTGCTGTTGGCCGGGTCCACCTGCTCGTCACGGGAGTCGTAGTAGAGGCGGACGGGCACCTTGGGCGTCCAGTCTCGGCAGATCCGGTCCTCCTCGCGCAGCGCCTTCGCGAACCCTCCGGAAGGCTTCTCCAGCAGATCGAAACCGCGCGGGGTGAGCAGCTCGTCCAACGTGTCGGGGAGGCCCTGGAGCATGACCTGGCCGGGGGTGGAGCCGTCGAAGTACTTCTCCACCCGGCTCGCGTACGGGCGCTTGAAGACTTCTTCAGGACGCTCGTAGAGGGCGGCCTTCCAGTTCCAGGAAACGAAGAGGTACGCGGTGTAGGCCACCGTCAGCTTCGGCTGCGTCTTGCCCGCGAGCATCGACGGGAGCAGCACCCCTCGCATGTCGTACGCCCCTCCGATGGGGGCGACGGCACGAAGACGGAACCACTTCTTGCCTCTCTGGAGCTCCCGGGCCAGGCCCAGCGCTGCCGAAGCACCCTGGGAGAAGCCCGTCACGAAGACGTCGCGGCGGGCCTTGCGGCCTTTGCGCGGCAGGAACTCGCGAGCTGCGCGGAGCATGTCGAGCGACGCGGAGGCCTCGGTACGGATGTCCATCCACGGGTGTTGGCCGGGACCGACGCCCAAGCCCAGGTAATCAGGGGCCGTGGTCGCGAAGCCCGCCGACCCGTAGGTGAGAGGGGCTCCTTGCACGAAACCGTCTTCAGGAGACGTGGAAGGCGCGTCTCGGCGGTAGTTGGTCGTCCCGTGAGCGTAGGAGACGAGTCCGAGTCGCTTGCTCTTGCTCCTCGGGACGACCAGGAGGCCGCTCGCCCGCGTCGGCTTCCCGCGCCCGTCCACGGTCCGGTAGACCAGCCGGTACGCGTCGACGCCGTACTCGACCTTCCGGGCGTCGAAGCCCTCAGACCTGAGCCGCTCGGCGGCCTGGGCCGCGGTGTAGGACCTGATCTTCTTTGCGGACAGGAGATCGCCTCGCTCCCGAGCGCCGTCCCCATCCCTCCGTTCGCTCGCGACGGCTCCCGCCGGGAGCAGCGCCCCCAAGGCGACGGCGGCCGCCGTGACGGTCGCCGTTCCCCGTGCCAGTCTCATGTTCTCCTCCTGGATCGACCGGACTCCAACCTCCTTCAGCGGTCTCCGATCGCGCATCGCGCCCGGGGCAGGGTTTCGCACTAGCTCTTCCAGGGGGGTGCGTTCACTCTGACGGACGACCCGACCCGGATGACGTGCGCTGACGGTTCCATAGGAACGCGCGCCTGAGGCGCGCCGAACCATCCACAGGCCACTAAGCGATCTTGGTCGAAGGCGCGCATGCTGAGGGCATGGAAATTCACCTGACCTTCAGCAAGCCGCAGGAGCACGACGGACGGCGGGTCTGCGAACTCGACGTCTCCGCCGACCGGCTCGTCATCGGTGACGGGACCTTAAGAGCGCTCGACAAGGGGTCCGTGGTCGGTGAGGTCGCCCTCGCCGACATCGCAGTGATCGACCTCCCGGGCCGGCGCTCGGTGAGCGCGCTCCGCGAACGCCACCCCAACGCCTACCGGCCCTGGACGTCCGAGGAGGACGCCCGGCTGCTCGCCCTCCTCGAGAAGGGCGAGCCGCTGGAGTCCCTCACCCGGCACTTCGGGCGGGGCAAGAACGCCATCCTCGGGCGCCTCTACAAGCTGGAGGCGTTCAAACCCTGATCCGGCGGAGGAGGGGGGCTCCCCCTGGAGCCCCCTCCTCCGGTCAGCCCTCCTCGGCGAGACCGGCCAGCAGGCCGGACTCGGCGGGGGAACGGCGGCTGGGCGGGAAACCCAGCAGGGTCTCGGCCAGCGCGTCGTTCCCCGAGTAGGCGGCGTCGGCGTCCAGCAGGGCCGAGCCGTCCCAGAGCACCAGCATCGTGGAAACGGTATGGGAGGCCTTGTCGCTGTGCATGTCGTAATGAGCGGCCATGGGAACCGAGGAGTACGAGGCCCACAGGTCATGGCCCGTCATGAAGGTGTCCAGGCCGAACTTCACGGTCAGGCCCAGCAGCTCGGGCTTGTAGCGGTCGTCGATGCCGGCGAACGCCTCGTCGAGCGCGATCATGCGGGGGCAGGTGTCCTTCGCCGACGAGTAGAGGGCGTTGGCCGCGGCGAACAGCGGCAGGTGGATCGCCGCGGACTTCTCGCCGCCCGACATCTGCGAGTGCTTGGCCCGGGTCAGCGTGACCTCCTCGCCGTGCGGCTCGGCCAGGCGGAGCTGGAACTCGAACCACGTCCGGTAGTCCACCACCGCCCGCAGCGCCTCCAGGTAGCTCGCCCGGGTGTGCTGTGCCCGGTGGGCGCGGATCATCTCGCGCAGCAGGCCCCTCAGCTCGGCCAGGCCCTCCGGGCCGAGCGCCCCCGTGTCCCGGGTGAGCAGGTTGGCGACGGCGCGCTGCCGCTCGTCGAGCCTGTCCGAACGCGCCCAGCGGATGCCGACGGTGCTGCCGGTGGACATCGGGCGGGAGCGGGTGTCGGCGTCCATGCCGCGCACCAGCTCCCGCGCCAGCCGGACCCGGTCGTGGATCTGCTGGGCCAGGCTGCTCAGCAGCTCGTCCTCCAGGACGGTGCGCTCCCGCTCGTCCAGCAGGAGACCCTGCTCGACCAGGCGGCCCGCGATCCGGTCGGCGAACGCCGGGACCGAGCCGCGGCCCTCCACGTCGACGACCTGGACGACGACGACCTCCCCGGCGTCCAGGTCCAGGCGGTAGTCCTCCTCGCACTGGTCCAGCGCGTCGCCGAACTCCTTCAACGCGTCCGCCATCGCGTCGCGGGTCGTCTTGCGGGCGTTCTCGCCGACCTGGCGGCCCGCCGGGAGCGCGGCACGGTAGGCGTCGAGGATCCGCGACGCAGCGGGCGGAAGCACCTCGCGGACGGCCTCCTCCGGCGTGCGGCCCTCGACGATGAGCGCGACGGTGCGGGCGCCGAGCTCCTCGGCGGTGCCGGTGTCTCCGGGCCAGATCTCGGCCGCCTCGACGTCGAGGACCTCCCGCAGGTCCGGCCGGGTGAACGGGGCGAACGCCGTGAGCTGCTCCAGCAGCACGTCCCACGCCTCGGCCAGCGCCCGGCTCCCGTGTTCGACGGCGGCCCGCGCCTTGACCAGCGCGTCGTGCTCGGCCGCGACCGCCGCCTCCTGCCCGGCCCGCGCGGCATCGGCCTCCCGGATCTCCCGCTCGGTCTGCTCCACCTGTCGCAGGATCTCCTTCAGCGAGGAGCCCAGCGCCTCGGTGCGGGCGGCCAGCCTCTCCTCCAGAACGGCCAGGACCTCACGCCGCTCGTCGAGGGACTCCTCGTCCTCGGCGTTCTGCGCCTCCAGCCGCTCGACGGTGTCCCAGCGCGAGGCCAGGTCCCGTTCGAGTTCCGCGATGTCCTGCTGCTCCCGGAAGAGCAGCTCGCCCGCCGCCACGAAGTCGTCGACCGCCCGTGCGACGGCGGCCAGGCCCTCCTCGGTCCCCGGAAGGTCCCGTTCGGCAGCCACCTGGCGTACCTTGCGCTCGGCCGCCTCCTTCGCGGCGGCCGCCTCGTCCAGGGTCTTGCGCGCCGCCGAAGCCGCCTCCCTCGCCTGCCCGAGCAGCACCGAGCCGCGCTCCGCCTCCTTGATCGCGCGCAGCACCGGTTCGACGTCCGGCAGCGCCCGCCGCGCCGCCGACAGGTCGTCCAGCACTCCCCGCAACCGCTCCTGCTCCCGGCGGACCTCCTCCTGCTCCTTCTTCAACCGCTCGGCCGCCGCGTCGCAGGCCTCCAGCCGGGCCCGCCTACGCTGCGCCCGGTAGGTGGCCCCGATGTACTCGGGCCGCTCCTTCGGCCGGGCGCCCACCCGCGCCCCGAACGAGAACTGCCCTCGCACCCCGACGCCCGGCAGCGCGGGGTCGTCCCCCTCGACCAGCGCGACCGACGCCAGCACGGCCTCGATCACCTCCACCGGCACCGCCTCATGGCTCTCCGGCAGCAGCACGTCCGCCAGAGACCGTCCCGCCACCGGCTCCCCCGGCAGCAGGAAACCGTCCGCCACACGCGCCGCGTAGTCCCGCCGCGTGTCCTCAGCGGAGGGATTCACCCAGGCGGTGAGCATGCCCGCACCGTCCAGCGCCCCCTCCAGCCCGGCGGCCTCCGCGTCGCTCAACCCGTCCGCGAACCGCACCAGCTGCCAGAAGGCCGCCCCCTCACGTCCTGCTCTGCCTTCGCCGTCCGCCGACGCAGGCGGCGCGTCATCCCGTTCCGCCGCGATCTCCGCCCGCTCCGCGGCCAGCCCCCGCAGCCCCTCCGCGACGACCTCCCGCCGCGCCTTGAGCTCGGCCAACCCCGTGATCGTCTCGACCCGGAGCTCCTCGGAAAGCTCCGCGAACACCTCTCCCAACGTCGCCGTCCCGGGCTCACCGACCCGCTCCAGCACCGCGGCCAACGGCTCCTCCGCGACCCCCGCGACCCCGCTCCACCGCACGGCCCACTCGGCCAACCGCGCGGCGGCCTTCCCCCGCGCGGCCCCCAGTTCCTCCTCCGCCCCCGCGATCTCCTCCTCCCCCTTCAGCAGCCGCTCCCGAGCCCCTTCCAGCCCCGCCTCGGCCCGCTGCCACTCCTCCCCGACCTTCCGCGCCTCCCCCAGAGCCCGCCGCACCTCGACGACGTCCTCCCGCCGCACCGCGGCCCGCCCCCGCACCGACTCCAGCCAGCCCCTCAACCCCTCCCCGACCACCACAGTCGAGGCGGCCGACACAGGCAGCGTGACCGACACGACTGACGCATCCGCTGCGGCCGACGCAGGCGATACGGACGGCGTGGCCGACACGGACGGCGTGGCCGACGTGGCTGACGCATCCGCTGCAACCGACGCAGGCGATACGGCCGACGCAGGCAGCGTGACCGACACAGGCGATGTGGCCGACACGACTGACGCATCTGCTGCGGCCGACGCGGGCAGCGTGGCCGACGTAGCCGACACGGACGGCGTGGCAGGCGTGGTCGACGCGGATGGCGTGGTCGACGCGGATGGCGTGGTCGACGCGGATGGCGTGGTCGAGGTGGGGGACGTGGGTGTCTTCGGGGTGGGTTGGAGGGGGGAGGTGGGGTCGGTGGGGATTCTGGCGGTGTGGGCGGCTTCGGTGAGGGTGGTGTGGTGGTGGGTGAGGGTGGTGCGCTTGGTGGTGAGGCGGGTGGCGGCGGACTCGGCTTCGGAGCGGAGGGTCGCGGCGTGGTGGCGGGAGTTGGTGAGGCGGGCGGTCTCCTTCGTGAGGTGGTCGGTGGTGTCGGCGATCTGGCGGCGGAGGTGGTCGAGGTCGGTCTGCGCCTGGTAGGCGTCGTGCCCCTTGAGGGTCTCCAGGCGGGTGGTGAGCTTGGTCAGGTGGTCGGCCGTGGTGGCGCGGGCCTGTTCGGCCGCCTGTTTGGCGGCGGTGGCGCGGGCGGTCTCGGCGACGGCCTCACGCAGGGCGGTGCCGTGGGCGACGGCCTGGGCGGTGCGGGTCCCGACGCGGTCGAGGTGGAAGCGGGTGTGGACGCGCAGGTACTCGCGGTAGTGGTCGAGGAAGACGCGGACGGCGTCACCCGCGTGGCTCAGGTCGTCGTGGAGCCGCTGGACGGCGGCGAGGTTCTCGAAGTCGCGGGCCGCCTGGTCGACGAGCGACTCGTCGACGGGGCTCAGGCCGGCCGTGAGGGTGGCCGAGACCTTCGCCGGGTCGAGGTCCTTGGCCAGCAGGGGGCGGCGGAGCGCCAGCAGCAGGTCGAGCAGCTGGTTGTAGCGCTCGCGGCCCAGCCCGAAGAGCCGGTTGTCCACGAGTTCGCGGTACTCGGTGGCCGTCTTGGCGTACGAGCCGGGCTCCAGCGACTCGCGGAGGCGGCGGTCGGTGAGGGGGCGGCCGTCCACGGTGAGCAGCCCGAAGTCCACGCCCAGGCGCTTGGACGTCACGTAGAAGGACGTGACGACGCCGTCGCGGTGCCTGTGGGCGCGCAGGCCGATCACCAGCGTGACGGTCTCGCCGGACGGAGCGAGGAACTCCATCCAGACGTAGCCGTGTTCGGACTCCTGTCCCCGGTAGAGCAGGTTCGACTTCATGGTCCGGTTGTCACCGGAGAACGGGTCGAGCCGCCGGGCGTCCGCCACCCCGTCGAGGACGAACGGGAACAGCACCTCCAGCGCCTTGGTCTTGCCCGAGCCGTTGTGCCCGCGCAGCACCAGCCGCCCGTCGGCGAAGACGAACTCCTCGTCGACGTAGTCCCACAGGTTGATCACTCCGGCGCGCGACGGCTTGAACCGGGTCATGCGGGTGTTTCCTCCAGGCTGAGCTGTCCCCGCTCGGGAAGAGCGAGAGTGATGTTGCGATAACGGAAGGCGGCGGGCAGCACGAGGACCCCGCCCGCCACGGGACGGAGCAGCCGCAGATCGGCGAGGAACGCCACCGCCGCGGCCAGCAGCCCGGACGGATCAGCCTGCCAGACCCCGGTGAACGACGCGGCCCCGAACTCGGCGTACAACCTCCGCACCACCTCCTCCAGCCGCCCCGCCGACACGAACCACAACCCCTCCCCCGCACCGGCGGCCCCCGCACCCGCCCGCGCCGCGCCCTCTACGGACGGCTCCCCCGCAGACGCACCGGCCCGCACCGCAACTACGGAAGGCTCCTTCGCAGACACGTCGGTCCGCACCGTATCTGCGGACAACTCCTCCGCAGACGCACCGACCTGCGCCGTACCTACGGACGACTCCTCCGCAGACGCACCGGCCCGCACCGTGTCAACGGACGGCTCCCCCGCAGACGCACCGGCCTGCGCCATGTCTGCGGACGGACTCCTCTTGGCGGGTGTGCCCTGTCGTGGGTTGCTCTTCAGGGATGGCCGCTTTGCCGGGCTGGTCTCCGGTGGGGGTTCGGCGGGTGTCCAGGCGAGGCCGGTGGCGATGCCGTGGGCGGGGAGGGCGGAGTCGATGCGGGCGAGGGTGTCCGCGTCGGCGGGGGCGGTGGGGGCGGCCCTGGTCAGTTCGCCCTCCTCCACCAGGTCGGCGATGGCGGCCAGGAGGAGGCCGGCGGCGCGGTTGACGGCGCCGCCCTGGCCGGGGAACGGGCGGTCGGTGAAACGGCCGGACGCGTCCGCGAGCATGACGCCTTCGGCGCGCTGCTCGACGGTCATGCCGGTGAAGCGCGCGAGTTCCTCGGCCGCGCCCGGCAGGGCCTCGGCGATCTCCGGGCGTACCTCGGAGAAGTACACGACCGGGTGTTCGACGAGCAGGCGCCGCGCCTCTCGCATGACGTCCGGCATCCCCGCGTGCAGGAGTCCCGCCGCGCTCGTCAGGTGCTGGACGGGCCGCGCCGGCTTGTACAGGGCCGTGCAGATCTCGTGGTCGATGTCGTAGAGCGCGTCCCCCGTCCGGTCGTCGCGCGCCCACGCCTCCAGCGAGCCGTCCGACAACCGCAGCGCCCCGTGGTCGACCAGCCAGTCGATCGCGTCGACGAGCGCCGCCTTGTGCGCCGCAACGGTCGGCTCGAATCCCAGCCCCTCGATCGTGTTGGCCGCCGGGGTCACCAGCCGTACGAGATCCGCCAGGCTGATCTCCACCCGGGACCGCTGGAACGTCGACAGCACCAGGCACAGGTACGCCAGCCTCCGCCGGTCGAACGGCCGGCGGTTGCGCGCGAACAGCTGCCCCTGCGTCGCGTCGAACGCGTCCAGCCGCCGCACCAGCCGCACCAGGTGCGTCGTGGCGATCAACTGGTACCCGAAAAGCTCACGAAAGTCGTGAGCGAGCTGATCGGACCATCGCAGCACCTGCTCCAGCACTCCCGCCCGAGGCCGGGAGGCCGTGATCAGATCCCGTGTCAACACCTGCCGCACGGCCCGCTGGTACTCCGCCAGATCAGCCGGCTCCACCATGCTCACGGCCACGTCAGCCGACCCCCACCGAAAATCACCGAAACCCGTGAACGGACTCCGCCCACGAGCCCGAGCCGCCCGCCTCCGGGCAGGGACTCTCGAAGAGCACGCCCGAGCCTCATGAGCGGTCCCCGCGCGACCGTCCAAGCCGACCGCCCGGCGTCGAAGAACACATCCGAGCCCCGTGGACGGAATCCGGTCGAGCGGCTTCGCAGGGTCTTCGGGCGAGGACCCCTAGGGCTCTGGGCGAGAGCGGGAGGCATGTCAGTGAATCTCCAGGTGGAAGCCGGGAAGGTGGAGGGTGCCGGCCTCGGTACGGACTGTAGAGCCCGCCTCCGACGGAATGAGGCGGAGTTCCACGGTGTCGTCGGCGCCGGCGCCGTGGGTGACGCGGCCGGCGACGACCGCGCGGGCTTCCAGGGCACGGGTGAGGAGTTTGAGGACGACGCGGGTCTCGGGTTCGCTCAGGACGCGGTCGTGCGGACCGTTCCTGGCCAGGGAGGCCGCCGCCTCCTTGTCGACGGCTCGCTGCTCGAACTGGGTCCTGCGCAGCTCCGCGCGGATGCCTCGGTTGACCTTCACCGGTTGCGGGAGCCCCTGGGTGGGGGTCTTGCCGGTGCGGAAGAGGCTGATCGACAGTTCGATGCCGGGGGCGTCCCACCAAGTGGCGCGGGGGGAGATCTGCTCGTCGTCGTCATGGGCGCCGCCGAGGTGGCGGGCGGAGCGGAGGTTGAAGGCGGCGGACATCAGAGCGTGGGCGGACTCGTCGTCGGGGGTGTGGAAGACCCATTCGGCCAGGTGGCGGAGCTGGGTGGAGCGGTTGACGCCGCCGCGCTGGGCCTCGGTGATCTGGCGGAGCAGCGCGATGACCGCGGACACCGCCGTACGGGTGGCCTCACGCAGGTCCACGGCCTTGGAATCATGCGGGGAGAACCACTCGCGGAGCGCGGCCCAGCGGCGCTGCCAGTCCTCCATCTTCTCGCTGGTGCGGAGGAACAGGCGTTCATCGGCGTCCGCCGCACGTGACAGCAGCGTGTAGACGCCTGTCTCCTCCACTTCCCGAACGGCTTCGGCCAGCCGCGGAAGGTGCCTGTCCAGCTCCGTCATGAAGTCGCTCATGTGGGTGAGCAGCGCATTCTTATAGGTGAGGAACATCTCCGCGGACGTGTCCGTGGAGCGGATGATCTCGCCCAGCGTGACGTGGAACTGCGCCGACCGCCGCGCCATGTCCTCCATCGCCGCGTCCAGGCGGCTGATACGCCGGTATACCTGATCGCGGTCACCCGCACGGTTGGCGATGGCCAGCGCCCTCAGGTCGTCGAGGACGTCGGAGAAAACCAGCCGGGAGAGATTCGCGTCCCGGACTCGGGCCGCCAGCACCTGCTCGACGGCCGTGTACGCCCGGTAGCCGAGCTCACTGAACTGGTAGACGGACTGGCGGTTGCGGTAACGCGCGAGGCTCCCGGCCCGTGAGGCGTCCTCGAGCCGGTGGACGACGCCGTCCTCCGCGAGCGCGTCCAGCCTGTCCCGCAGGTTCCGCTCGTCGAGCCTGTCCCACGCGGCGCCCTCGCCGAGGACGCCCTCATGCGCGATGACGAGCTCGTTCAACGCCGCCACGACCTGCTCGGTGTGCACGCGCACCTGGTGCACCGAGCGGAGCCTGTCCATCGCGCGCAGCACCCACAGGTACGCCAGGTGGTCGTCACGCCGCGTGAAGTTGAAAAGACGGAACCGCTCGCTGACCGCCGGCTCGTCCAGGCCGTCACGTCCACCGGCATCAAGCCCACCCCGAACTTCCACCCGTCAAGGGTGCACCATCTCCGCACGTGGTCGTGCGGACTCCGGGCAGGCTGTGGACGGCTGATGGAGTGTCGGTGGCGGGTGGAAAGGTGGGGCCATGGACCAGCGGATGCTGGGAAAGGTTCGGGCGCTGCTGCAGAAGGCGGAGTCGACCGAGTTCCCGCAGGAGGCCGAGGCGCTCACCGCCCGCGCCCAGGAGTTGATCGCGCGTTACAACCTGGACGAGGCGCTGGTGGAGGCGGGGCTCGGCGGGGTGCGTCCGGACGGGCGGGCGGTCGCGGTCACCCACCCCTACGCGGGGCCCAAGGCGATGCTGCTGCACGTCGTGGCCGAGGCGAACCGCTGCCGCTCGGTGTGGCACCGCGAACGCGGTGAGGCCACGGTGCTCGGCTTCCCCGCCGACCTGGTGGCGGTGGAGCTGCTGTTCACCTCGCTGCTCGTCCAGGCGACGACCGCGATGCTCCAGGCGGGCAGCCGCCAGGACGCCTCGGGGCGGTCCCGTACGAAGTCCTTCCGCCATTCCTTCCTGTCGGCGTACGCGCTGCGCATAGGCGAACGGTTGAAGGAGGCGACGGAACGCGCCGTGCGGGAGAACCCGTCGGCCGAGCTGCGGCCCGTCCTCGCGTCCCGCAACGCGGAGGTGGAGCGTTCGGTGGCGGAGCGGTTCCCCCGGCTGCGCCGGTACAGGGGCGGTTCCCCCACCAACCCGGACGGCTGGATGCAGGGCCGCGCGGCAGCCGATCAGGCCGCTCTCGGCCATGCCGAGCTGTCGGACCGGTGGCAGGGCCAAGGGCGGGGATAACATCGAACGGTGAGTAACCAACCGGACACCGGAAGATATCTCCGCGTCTCCCTCGACCTCATGGTCGAGGTGACCGACCCAGAGGCGCTGCAGGCCGCGGCCCTCACCGATCTGAGGACCCGCGACCTCGACGCCGGGGAGCGAGACGCCCAGCACGCCCAGATCACCGCCGACGCCACCGGCGCCACCGCCCTCCGCTGGCTCATCACCCCCGACGACATCCTCGGCCTCGTCGACCAGATCACCGAGATCGAACCGGTCGAGGCGATCCTCGAGATCAGCGAGTCCGAAGGCGCCCTCGCCCCCGAAGAGGACTGACCGCTCCGCGACCGCACCCCGCGGCCGAACACACCCCCCGATGAGTCCACTCCGCGGGAACGAGCCCGTTCCGGGGGAGCGGGTGGAACGCGGGACGGCCGCCCCCGAAGGAGCGGCTCACGCCAGGGGGGCAGGCAGGGACCGGGGCCTGTGGGTGAGTCCGCTCCGAGGAGGACGGCCGGTCCGCGAGGGCGGAGGCCGCGGCCGGGCGTCAGGCCCGCTTCAGGCGCCAGACGGTCTTGGAGAGCAGGTCGGCCTGGTCGACGGTCTGGCGGATGGTCAGGGTCTTGCCGGAGCAGGTGTAGCGGGCGTTGCGGGGAACGACGCCCATGTCGCCGTTGCGGCGGACCTCGCGGGGAACGTCGATCTTGCGGGTGATCAGGCCGGAGCGGACGGTCAGGGTGGCGTCGCCGCTCGCGGTCTTGGGCTTGCCGACGATGCCGCCCTTGGCCGAACCGCTGATCTTGTTCTTGAGGACGAGCTTCTTGTCCAGGGTCAGCGTCGCCTTGGTCGGCACCCCCTTGACGCTGCCCGAGCCGGTCAGCGGCCGGGAGCCGGTGAAGTCATAGGTGGCCTTGCCGTTCTTGGCGAGCTTCAGCTTGATGCCGCTGCCGCCCTTAAGCTTGAACTTCAGGTCCTTGCTGTCCAGGTCGGCACTGGCGGAGGTCACCTTCCAGGAGCCCGTCCAGCACCGGGGGGCGGCCGAGGCCGCCGAGGCGGTCACCGCCGCCACCGCCGTCGCACCGAGAATGATCGCTCCGGCGGCTGCCGCTGTACGCATGTCGTCTCCTCAACATCTCTGGTCCCCGGCGCACCCTAGGGCAAAGCGTTTTGTCGGAAAAGAGCAATGAGACGATGGGAAGGTGCACGAACCGGAGCAGTTGATCACCGCGGCGATGGATGCCCAGTTCACCGACGATCTCCGGAACCGAGACACCTCCATCGCTCTTCTTTCGGCGAACGGCGCCGCCGACGGCCCGCTCCGCGCCGCGTTGGAACGTGCCGTGCGCACCGCCGCGGAGCGGGGCTGGCAGCCGGAGGACCTCCGCCGCCATCTCACCCGCTTCCTCTCCCCCGAGCACGCGGCCCTGCTGGCGGCGCCCGGCCCGGGGGAGCGCGACCGCCTCACCGCGATCAGCCGGCTCATCGACGTCCTGTGCGAGCTGCGCAGGCTGCCGAAGATCGCCGTGCTCACCCGTTCCGCGGCGCCCGCCCACCCCTCGCTGGGACGCATCCGCGCCCTGCTCGCCAAGGCGGAGTCCACCTCCTTCCCTGCCGAGGCCGAGGCGCTGGTGGCCGCCGCCCAGCGGCTGATGACCCGCCACAGCCTCGACCAGGCGGCGCTGGACGCCTCCGCCGGTGTCCGGTCGTCTGCGGACCGTTCAGCGGATGTCAGCGCGCCGTCAGGCGTGCGTCTCCCCGTGGACAACCCGTACGAGGAGGCCAAGGCCACGCTCCTGCACGTCATCGCCGAGGCCAACCGGTGCCGCGCCGTCTGGCAGTCCGACCTCGGCTTCTCCACGGTCCTGGGTTATCCGGCCGACCTGGAGGCGGTGGAGCTCCTCTACACGTCGCTGCTGCTGCAGGCCGATGCCGCCATGCCCAAGAACGGTTCGAAGCGCAAGTTCCGCCAGAGCTTCCTCACCTCGTTCGCCCACCACATCGGCGAGCGACTCGCCCGGGTCGGGGAGGAGGAGGTCACCGACGACCTCCTGCCCGTCCTCGCACGCCGTGACCAGGCCGTGGACACCGCCGTGGAGCGGCTCTTCCCCGCCGTGAGGAGCGTGCGCGGCCGGACGATCCAGGACCTGGACGGCTGGGAGCAGGGCCGCAGGGCGGCAAAAGAGGCCGACCTGACCTGAGCCCTTTATTCACTTGTTACGCGCACACGATCTAGGGTGGCCGGGTGACGTCTGCACCGCCTAAGAAGTCGTTCTTCCGTGAACTGCCGTTCCTGCTGGTGACGGCGGTCGTCCTCGCGCTGTTGATCCGCACCTTCGTCGTCCAGTCGTTCTACATCCCCTCCGGGTCCATGGAGCGGACGTTGCACGGGTGCGAGGACTGCACCCGCGACAGGGTGCTGGTCGAGAAGGTGGGCTACCACCTGACCGATCCGGGTCCCGGCGACATCATCGTCTTCCACGGCACGGGCGACTGGCCGCGCGAGGACCTCATCAAGCGGGTCATCGCCGTCGGCGGCCAGACCGTCGAGTGTTGCGACGAGGGGCGCGTCACCGTCGACGGCAAGCCTCTCCACGAGCCCTACGTCTACCAGGACGACCACCGCTCGTTCGACCCGGTGAAGGTCCCCGAGGGCATGTTGTGGGTGATGGGCGACCACCGCGGCGGCTCCGCTGACTCGCGCGACAACGGCCCCGTCCCGGTGAGCTCGGTCGTCGGGCAGGCGCGGGTCATCATCTGGCCGGTCAACCGCTGGGACTGGCTCTGAGGGTCAGCGCTCGAACCGCCAGCGCACGACCTCTCGCCCGCCCTTGGAGTCGAGCCTGATGGTGCGCTTCAGGTGCAGCCGGTCGGCGTCGCACGTGTAGGTGACGCGTCCGCCGGGGACGACGGTCTCCTGCTCGGTACGGACGAGCGGAGCGACCTTCTCCGTCCTCGTCGACTTCTCGGGCTTCTTCTGGACGGTCTTCACCAGCGCCGTTCCCGTGGCCGTGGCGCGCTTCACGGAGAGCCTTCCGCCCTTCCATGACGCCTTGTGCTTGAGCGTCCGGCGGTAGAGGGCGGTCTCCGCGATCGGCACGCTGTTGGTACGGCCCTTCGTCACGAGTTTCGCCGACTTCTTGAAGTCGTAGGTGATGGCGCCGTTGGCGGCGATCTTCACTTTCGTTCCGCCCATCCCGCGGGACTGCAGAGCGGTGTCATAGACCTTCGACACCGCCTTCTTCTGATACCCGGTGAGCTTCCAGACGCCCACCGGGCACGCGGGCGCCGCAGAGGCCGGTGCCGCCGGGGCCATGACGGCCAGCGGAAGCAGTGAGCAGACCACCACGGCGCGCAGCATCATTCGTCCTCCTTCAGCGGTCCCGCACGACGCGGAGCCTCACGACGCAGAAGAACCTAGCGTTTCGGGCGGGTCCAAGGCCTTGATCCTGCTCTGCCCGTACCAGAGCAGGCACAGCAGGACCGCCGCGACGGGCCAGGCCTCCAGCGCGGACGGGGGCGTCTCGACGATCCAGCCCTGCAGGACGAATCCCGCGTACGCCGCGCCCGTCGTGAGCAGCGCGCCCGCCACCGGCACCGAGGGCAGGAACCGGAACGACAGGTCGATGGCGATGGCGGCGGCGAGCAGGAAGAACGGCATCGCCGAGTGCGGGAAGTCCATGAGGTCCAGCAGGAACCCGGCGACGACGCGGTAGGCGAGGTAGCCGGCGGCGACGCCCGTCGCCGTCCAGCGCATGCCGACGACCCGGCGCGCGATGACGAGGACGAGGACGGACCCGACGACCGTCCACAGCGGGTACACCCAGTCCGAGACGGGGAAGGCGAACTTCTCCACCATCGCGGTGTCGACGGGGCGTTGCATCTGCTTGGCCGCGAACTCGAGCAGGATCGGTTCGGCCTCGGGTCTGCCCTCCAGCCAGGACTTGAACCCGTAGACGCCGTATTCCTGGTGCAGTGCCGGGAAATGCCAGTTCTCCAGGAAGAGCGCGAAGAGGATCGCCTGCACCACTCCGCGGGCGCCTTTGATCACACCGGCGAGCATGAGCGCGGTGCCGATGTAGAGCAAGGCGTGCGAAGGGCTCCAGCTGGTGATGTCGAGCCCGTTGACACGGTGGTTCACCAGGTCCACCGGAATGGCGATCATGAAGATGGCCATTCCGGTCTCGATCAGCCGCTTGGCCGTCTTGTCGACCCCGAATCCGGTGTACCAGTGCACGCCGACCAGCACCATCGCCAGGGTCGTCCCGGCGCTGTTGAGCAGGTGCGGGGGCGCGAAGTCGTCCCGGAGCCATTTGAAGTGCCAGGAGACGTCCCAGGACGAGCCCAGCATTTTTAGCGCAAAAGCGACAATCCACGCCCGATACAGCAGGGAGGAGAGATCCTCCGGGGTGGGGCGGCCGGGCTTTCCCCGGGTCAGTCGACTGACCGAGACCTGCGTAAACATGCGGTAATAGTGCCGCTATCTGGTCAGTTGTGACAATGGTGAACCTGCCGGGAACTCCAGGCGTCAACTCGTCGTCAGATCCCACACACACCCTGTAGGGAGGTGCGCTTGTCTCCTCGCATGACCGCCGCCCAGTTCCGCAACCTCCTCTCGCATCTGCCCGACCCCCTGACCGCCCGGGTCGTCCGGCTCCAGCGCTACGCGCTGGTCCCCCTGGACTGCACCGGCTGCCAGGAGGTGGGCGTCCTCCTCAAACTCACCCTCTCCTCGGCCCGCGCGGGCGACCTCCCCGCCGCCGAGTCCGTCCTCGGCCTCGCCGAGCGCACGCTGCGCGGCGCGACCGGCCACGACCACGGGCCCACGGGCCCTCCCGTCGCCCGCATCAACCGGCCCAGACCCACCCGGAATCCCCCCGTGATGCCCCGGCCCGCCCTGGCCGGGCAGGTCGCGCGCTGGACGGGCACGCGGCCGCTGGTCGCCGCCACCGACGCCTCCTGGAAGCACGGGCACGGGGGCATGGGCTTCCTCACCACGGACGGGCGCTGGGGCCTGGGCCGCTGGAAGGCCGGGCCCCAGGACCCCACCGGCCCCTCGAAGATCATCATCACCGAGCTGCGCGCGGTCCAGCTGTTGCTGTCGTCGGTCGAGCCGCGCCTGGAGATGACCGTCCTCATCGACAGCCTGCCCGCCCTGTCCTTCCTGCGCCGCTGGCAGGCCGGGGACGTCGCGGCCCTGCCGCCGGGATACCGGGCGCCGCACCTCCGCCTGCTGGCCCGCCGGGTCGCCGACCGCTCCGGCCTGACCTTCAAGCACGTCAAGGGGCACAGCGGCCACCTGCTGAACGAGGCCGCCGACTCCCTCGCCGCCATCGCCCGCCGCCGGCAGACCCTGGGCTCCGAAGCCGAGGCCCGTGCCGCCGACCTCGTCGACTCCTTCCTCACCAGCTGGAACCAGCAGCTCTCCGCATGACGGCACGGCCCGTCCGCACCACGGCGCGGACGGGCCGCCGACGCATACCGCCGAACCGCGACCCGCATGCACGAGGATCACCTGCGATCGCCGCGGGAGGGCCGGGAGGACCACCGACGGCCGCCCGGCCGTGCCCGCCGTCCCGTCACCCGCAGGTGCCCGGCCTGGGGCTGGAACGGGACCGGGCACCGGTCCGGGTGGAAGAGGCGGGCCGCGGCCTGAGCATGCGGCAGAACGGCCCGCCCCGTCTTCTGGGCCAGAGGAAGGCCCGGGTGTGCCGACCCCCCAGCGACCCCGGACTTTCCTTGGCGGGTTCATTTCTATCGCGTGACCGGATCTTCACCGAGAGTTATAACAGATGTGGTCTGGCAGGCGCCGGACCAGTCCCTACGAAGGCGGATCAATGCGGTCGAGCAGGCTGCGGCGGCTTGAGGGCGGGCCACCAGGCCGTCAGGTCGTCGGGGTGGTAGACGGCGTCCAGGGCGAGGGAGCCGCGGATCAGCGGGAAACGCCGGCCCGGCGGCCAGGGGCGGACGGGGTCGGGCGGGTCCAGGACCACGACCCGGGTCTCGCCGAAGACGGGGATGTCGGCGGGCACCCCCTCGTTCCAGATCTGCTCGCCGTGCACGTCGGTCAGCCGCCACCAGCCGGTCACGGGCGGCGTTCCGGGCTCGACGTCGCCCGCGGTGAAGCAGCGGACCCAGCGCGGGTCCGGGGGCGTGCCCGGAAGCCTCCTGCCGACCAGCGCGGCCGCCAGGAGGACGTGCAGCTGGAAGTTGTCGCCGATGCCGTGGATGGTGACGGACCAGCCCTGCCGTGTCGGGCGGTCCAGGATGAGGAGCTCCTCGCCGTCCAGCATGCGCCTCAGGTCACGGACGTGCTCCAGGTCGGGGCAGTACTCCACGGCCCGGTCGACGATGTCGTCATGGTCGCGGACGGCCGCACGCGTCGCCGGCGAGTGCGTCAACAGCGTCACGGCGCTCTTCGCGAAATGCGGGAGGGCGTACCAGCACTGCATGGGGATGCGGGCGCGCTCGCCCATGAGCTGCCTGGACCGCTCCCAGATCTGCTGGTTCGGCCCCTGCGCCGGGTCGGGGAGGCCGGGTCCCCAGGTCTCCGCGAACGTCACCGCACCGGCCGCGATCCCGCTGAGCCGCTCGATGACGGGGATGCCGTCGACGTCCACGCCCTCCTTCTCGGCCAGCTCCCCCGCCAGCGCGGCGAGCCACCCGCCGCGCTGCGGCATGACCTCGGCCGAGGCGTCCACGAGGAGATGCGCCGCCGCGACGGCCTCCTCCGGTCCCGCCGCCCCGACGGCCCGTCTCGCCTCCCGCAGACTCTGCCCGAAGTCCGCACCCCCGCCCCGTGCCGCTTCCACCACCCGCGCACAAGCATGAAGCAACATGAACCTCAACCTACTAGGAGATAACACCAGCAACTGGACGAATCCCCTGCTCCACCGGTGGATCCTCCGTTGAGACAGCCGCTCCGGCCTCCGGGTTCACCCGTGTCCCCTTCCGGACGCGGGCGGCGGCACGGAAATCACGGAACTCCCGTCCGGCCCCTCATCCGAGAACGAACTTGAGAGAAAGGCATGAGAAATGCAGATCGTACTGAAACTGGGCGACATCACCGAAGCGCGGGTGGACGCGGTCGTCAACGCCGCGAATTCCTCCCTGCTGGGCGGCGGAGGGGTGGACGGCGCGATCCACCGCAGGGGCGGTCCGGAGATCCTCGCGGCCTGCCGGAAACTGCGCGCCTCGCACTACGGGAAAGGGCTGCCCACCGGGCAGGCCGTGGCCACCACGGCGGGCCTCCTGCCGGCGGACCGGGTCATCCACACCGTGGGCCCCGTCTGGTCGCCGGACGAGGACCGCTCGGCTCTGCTGGCCTCCTGCTACCGCGAATCCCTGCGCGTCGCCGACGAACTGGAGGCCCGGACCGTGGCCTTCCCCGCCATTTCGGCGGGCATCTTCGGCTGGCCCGTCCGCGATGCCGCGAGAATCGCCGTGGAAACCGTGAAAAAGACCCCCAGTAACGTACTGGAAGTGCGTTTCGTCCTTTTCACACCGGACGTTCTGGAGGCCTTTGCCGCGGCCGCCGAAGCCCATTAGCGTTCAGTCCCGAGCGAGGAGGGAGACCGCCTCCGGCGGGCGGCACACCGCCTTTCCGTGAAGAAATGCGCGGCCCCGCCGAGGAGCGGATCCGCCGACGCGCGCCGCCCGCCTCGCCCGCGACGGGCACAGCCGGCCCCTCGCGCCGAGCCGTGCCCGCATGATCGAGAAGCCTCCCGCCCCAACGTCATGCGCGGGCCTCCGGACGGCGCAGGAGGCCGCCGGGAACCCCGCAGGACGGGCGCCCCGGAAACCGAGTTGGCACCACTCCTCAACATGGCCTAAGCTTTCGGTCGTTGCCACGGAGCGAAAGCGCAAAGCACCGGAGGCAGCACCAAGGTCCTGTGGAGCAGTTGGAGTGCTCGCCACCCTGTCAAGGTGGAGGTCGCGGGTTCAAGTCCCGTCAGGACCGCTTTCCCTTGCACGGCCAGGTAGCTCAGTTGGTACGAGCGACCGCCTGAAAAGCGGTAGGTCGGCGGTTCGACCCCGCCCCTGGCCACCATCACCGGAGGTCCAATCCGAGAAATCGGGTTCGGGCCTCCGGCTTTTTGCGTTCGCGATGACAGTGAGAAGGGTCACTTAGTGAGGTAAAGAGGGCGTCTGGGCGGTTTGGGGGAATCGCTTGCGGCAATGGGACCGTACACGACGGACGAAAGGAGTGGTCATGGCCATCGAACAGCGTCCGGGTACGGAGGAGCCGCGGGACCGGGCCCAGTCGCACCTGACGGGGACGCCCGAGATCGACGCCGAGTGGAGCGGAGGGGACTCCGAGGAGCTTCCGCGCCTGGTGCACCCGGAGGGCAGCGCGCACGGGAAACTGTCGTCTTGGCTGGTGGTGATCACGGTGTTCGTGGCGTTCGCCGTGGCCGGGGTCGCGCTCATCCTCAAGGCGTGGGTGGTGATCTGGATCTGCGTGGCGATCATCGCGCTGATGTTCCCGGTGGCGATCGCGGTGCGGATCATGGACGACACCGTGGGCTGGGCCAGGCCCACGCCCGGCGAGATCACCCGGGGCGACATGACCAGGACGGCCACGCGGGTGCGCGAGGACCAGATGCAGAAGATCGAAGAGGAGAGGAAGCGCGAGCGGCACGTCCGCAAGTGACACCGTCGGCTCAGAGCGTCAGACCGAAGAGGTGAAGGCGCTCGACGGCCTCCGGAACGGTCAGCGTGGGCACGGACTCGCCTTCCAGCAGGCCCCCCGGGCCGACCTCACGGGTGTGCCGCCAAGCGCCGAGCAGCAGGACGTGCAGCCGCTCGTGCTCCGGCAGCGGTTCGGGGGCGCGATCGGCGGCGAGGAACCAGTAGAGCTGCTCCTCTCCACCGGCCGACAGGCACCGCTCCAGTCGGCGCGCGGCCTCCTCGGGGTCCTCGTGGACCGAGAGCCGGGAGGCCAGCAGTGCCAGGAGCGGGGGTTCCAGCAGGCCGTCCAGCAGCCGGTGGAACTCCGGACGGCTCAGCACCGCCCGCCCGCCGCGCGTGACGACCTCGACCAGCACGGCCCGGAGGAACCCCTCGGCCCCCGACCCGACGAAACCCGTGGGACACCCGGCGTCCCGTACCCGGGAGAGCGCGCTGCGAGGCCCCCCGCCCGTCACGGCGGGGGGCCTCGCAGCGTGTCCGCCGTCGGAAAAGCCCGGAGTGCCCCGTGTCAGCAGGCGATGCAGCCCGAACAGGGCGAACATCAGCAGGACCGCGCCCAGGACGGGCTCCCGCCAGGGCGGGGAGTCCGGCGACCCCAAGAAGACGACGCCCGGCATCGCACGACCGAACACAGGCGGCCACCTTCCCCCCGAACGATGACCTGTGGGGCCGTCATGCAATCAGCGCCGCCGCCCCCCGCCCGCGGCACACACGGAGCGTTAGCGAGCTGTGATCACAGATCGACGCCCTCACCCGGCGCCAGACGGACGTATTCGGGCGCGGTGAGCGAATCCAGCATGCGATCGAACACCGCGATGCCGTCGTCGCCGAGGATCGCCTCGTGGATGGGGTGGACCCGCTGCGGGGCGACGCGCTCGATGTAGTCGGTCCCCTCGCTCAGCTTCATCCACGGCGCCGCCGTCGGCGCGAGGAGCGTGTGCACCGGCAGTTCCGGCACGGTGAAGCTGTCGCCCGGGTGGAAGATCCCGTCGAAGTAGTACCCGACGTTCTCGATCACGGGGAGTGACGGATGAATCACCGCATGCTTCTCACCGAACACCTTGACCTCCAGGCCCGCGGCCCGGATGACGTCGCCGTGGCGGACCGCCGTGAAAGGCGTGCCCTTCAGGAACTCCTCCAGGGACGGCGGCCCGTAGATCTCCAGGTCGGGGCGGCGCGCCTTGAGGTCCCGCACGGCGTCGGGATCGAGGTGGTCGAAGTGCACATGCGTGATCAGGACGGCGTCCGGGTCCTCCAGGGGCGCGGAACCGGAGAAGGCGCCGGGGTCGACGACCAGACGGCCTTCGGAGGTCTCGAAGCGGATGCAGGAGTGCGGGAACTTCACCATTCTCATGCGCCCATCATTCCCCGGCCCGGCTCGGGCCCCTCCGGCGTCACCGCGCTCCGCGCCCGGGTGACCAGACCTTTCTGAGTATCTCTACGGATGTCCGGAAGCCCTTCCGCAGGGAAGATCCCCCTATGACCAGCTGTGCCGCCTGCGGCGCGCCCCTGCCGCAGGAGCCCCCCTCCCGCTGCCCCGCCCCCTACTGCGGATTCCCCCTCGGCCTTCCCGAAGCCGGCGAACTGCGGGAGATCCGGGAGCGGCTCGACGCGCTGCGGGCCGAGATGGACCCGCTCCTGGCCCGCCGCGCCGAGATCCTCCGCCTCGCCCGCGCGGCGGCCGCCGCGTCCCGCCCCGAACTCGACGCCCGGCGCGCCCGCACCCTGCTGCTCGGCCTCGGCGCGAGCCTGCTCGGCATCGCCGCGCTGATCTTCACCGTGGTGAGCTGGGGCCGGCTCGGCCTCCCCGCCAAGGCGGCCGTCCTCACCGGCCTGGCCGCCCTCGCCCTGTACCTGCCCTGGCCCCTGGCACGGCGCGGGCTCACCGCGACCGGCGAGGCGCTCTCCGCGCTCGGGCTGCTCCTGCTGGTCCTCGAGGGCTACGCCGCCTTCTCCTACGGCCTCTTCGACGGTGTCCCCGGCGACTGGTACACCGCTTTCTTCGCGTTGTTCCTGGCGCTCGGCTGGACGGCCTATGCCAAGTACTCCCCGTTGCGCACGCCCCTCCCCGTGGCGGTCGTGGTGCTCCAGTTCCCGCTGCCGCTGCTGGCCTACGCCTACGACGACGCGGTCCCGTACCCGTTCGTCGCCGCTCTGCTCGCCGACGGCGCGTTGACGCTGTTCGTCCTCCGCCGCACGGCCCGGCGCGCCTCGTCCGGCTCCGCCGCGGCCGGTCTGTCCTTCGCACTGGTGATCCTCACCGCCTACGCCGCCGGGAACCTCCACCAGCGGGACGAACAGCTGAAGGCCGCCCTCTTCCTGGCCGCCGTCGCCGTCCTGGCCCGCCTGTGGTCGCGTGAACACCGTTTCTTCGGAGTCCCCGCGGGACTCGCCGCCGTCCTGGCCGTCGCCTTCCCCCTGCAGGACCTCCTTCCCCGCGCCCACGCGGTCACGGCGTTCTCCCTGGCGGCCCTGATCCCCCTCCTGGCGACCGCACGGGGCGGACGGTGGCACGGGGCCACCGCGATGGTCCGCGGAGTCTCCTGGGCCTTCCTGGCCGCGTCGGGCCTGTTCTCGCTGTACGCCCTCGCCGCGACCCTCCTCGGCCCCGAACGGACCGTCCCCGGACCCGTCCCGATCGTGCTGGGCCTGATCGCGCTCGGCATGGCCGCCGAACGGCTCCGCCCCGCCGCGACCGTCTTCGCCGCGCTGGCGCTCCACGCCGTCGCCCCGGCCCTGGCCTTCGGAGACGAGGCCGTCCGCGACTGGCAGACGGCGGTGGTCTGCCTGCTCATCGTGCTCGCCGCCGCCTTGCGCGAGTCCGTCGCCGAGACGCTCCTCGCCCTGCTCCTGCTGGTCTGCCTGCCCGGCCCCCCGCACCTCGGCCCGCAGGCCGTGCTCCTCCTGCTGCTGACGGCGGGCGGCGCCGCGGCCCGCAACGTCCCGGCCCGCCTGATGCTCGGCATCGCCGCCGCCCTGTGGTCCGGCGTAGTGGTCTTCGACGCGGTCGACCGGCTCGGCTGGACCCCGCCGCCGGAGACCTTCACCCTCCCCGTCGCCCTGGCCGGTCTCCTGCTCGGCCTCGGCTGGCGGAAGCGTGCCGGATCGTCCTGGCTCGCCTACGCGCCCGGCCTCGCCGTCCTCCTCGGCCCGAGCCTCCTGCTCATGCTCGACCAGGACGGCTGGACCCGCCCGCTCCTGCTCGGCGCCGCGGCGCTCGCCGTCTGCCTGGCCGGCGTGCGGCTCGGGCTGCAGGCCCCCGCCGTCCTCGGCGGCCTGGCACTGCTCCTGGACGCCGCGCACCAGACGGCCCCGTACGTCCGGGACGCCGTCACCGCGCTCCCCCAGTGGATCCCCATCGCCGCCGCGGGAGTCCTCCTGCTCTCGCTCGGCGCGACCTACGAGCGGCACATCCGCCGCGCTCGCAGCCTGTACTCCCGCCTCTCAGCCATGCACTGAACCGAAGGAGCTCCCCATGGCACCCGCCCCCAGGAACATCACGTCCAACGCGTTCTTCTTCCAGGCCGCCATCTCGTTCGTCATCTCGTTCGCGGCCGTCGGGCTCGGGATCGTGTACCTGCCCGTCGACATGTGGGTGCGCGGCTTCCTCGGCATCGCCATGCTGTACGTCATCACCTCGACGTTCACGCTCGCCAAGTGCATCCGCGACCGCCAGGAGATGGCCGCGCTCGAACGCGTCGCCGCGGGCTCGCCCTACTACAGCTCCTGAGGACCGCTCAGCCGCGCACCGGCAGGGGATCGTGCTCCTTGCCGGTGCCGCCGCACATGCGGCAGGGCTCGTCCACCCGCACCCAGCCGATAACGCCGCCCGCCTCGCGCTGGGGCTTCTCCGGACGCCACCAGCCCGAACCCTCACAGAACCGGCAGACCAGGTCGTCCCGATCGCACCACCGGCAGAGCTCGAGCCCGCACCGCTCCGGGATCACCGGCACAACCCGGTGCCGTCGCACACATGGCAGTTCTCCACGCTGTCCACCCAGGTCACCGAGCCGTCCTCCCCCTGCCGGGGGCGCTGGTAGGTGACCCGCCCCGATCCCGTGCAATGGCCGCAAGGCGGTGGATCGTCTCTCGCCAACCCGCACCCACCCCCTTCTCCCGCGACGCCCCCGTCCACATGAGGACGCGTGCCTGGCGGCACGCTACCCGTGGCTGAACGCGCGCTAACGCGCGCTGCACGATCCACATGAGGACGCTTGCCTGGCGGCACGTACCCGTGACCGAACGCGCGCTAACGCACACTGCACGATCCACACGAGGACGCGTGCCCGGCGGCACGTACCCGTGACCGGGCGCGCGCTAACGCACGATCCAGGATGACCCGCGGGATCCCGCGCGTCCACCGCGACCCCCCGCCCGCGCGCGCCACGCCCGCCTGAGAAGATGGGACATCGTGTACGCGCTGCTGTTCTCCCAGGTGCTCCGGCGGATCGACGCCGAGCGGGTCCATCATCTGACCATCAGGCTGCTGCGCGTGATCCAGGCGGTCCCCGGACTGGCCGGACTGCTGCGCAGGCTGCTGGGGCCCAAGGGGCCCGAGATCGAGGCGTTCGGCCTGCGGTTCCCCGGGCCGCTCGGGCTGGCCGCCGGGTTCGACAAGGACGCCCAGGTCTACGAGGCCCTCGCCGGCTTCGGGTTCGGCCACGTCGAGGTCGGGACGATCACCGGCGAGCCGCAGCCCGGCAACCCGCGCCCCCGGCTGTTCCGCCTGCCTCCCGACCGCGCCATCGTCAACCGGATGGGCTTCAACAACCGGGGCGCGGCGGACGCGGTCGCACGGCTGCGCCGCAGGCGCGACGTCGTCGTCGGCGTGAACATCGGCAAGACCAAGGCTGTGCCCGAAGAGGAGGCGGCCGCCGACTACGTGAAGTCGACGAAGCTGCTGGCCCCGCTCGCCGACTACCTCGTCGTCAACGTCAGCTCGCCCAACACGCCGGGTCTGCGCAACCTCCAGGCCGTCGAGCACCTGCGGCCGCTGCTGCGGGCGGTGCAGGACGCCAAGGGCGGCACCCCGCTGCTGGTCAAGATCGCACCCGACCTGGCCGACGAGGACGTGGACGCCGTCGCCGACCTCGCGCTGGAGCTGGGCCTGGACGGCATCATCGCGACCAACACCACGATCTCCCGGGAGGGCCTGCGCGGCGACCCCGCCATCGCGGCGCAGGCGGGCGGCCTGTCCGGCGCGCCCGTCAAGCACCGCTCGGTGGAGGTCCTCGAACGGCTGAAGGCCAGGACCGGCGACCGGCTCACGCTGGTCTCCGTCGGCGGCATCGAGACCGCCGACGACGTGCGCGCGCGCCTGGCCGCCGGCGCCACCCTCGTCCAGGGCTACACCGGGATGATCTACGGCGGCCCGCTCTGGGCCTACAAGATCAACCGGGAGCTGCGCCGGGGCCGCTGACCGCGCTCAGCCCGTGACCGCGAAGAAGCCGTCGGCCACCAGCTCCGGCAGCACCGCCTCGGCGTGCGCCCGCACCGCCTCCTCCTCGTCGCCGGTGAGCTGGGCGATCGCCCCGAGCAGCGGGTCGAGCGGGAGCGTGCCGTCGCAGACCCCGGCCAGCGCCGCCTCGGTGGTGCCGACGGCGGTCGCGCGGCGCAGCCCTCCCGTCTGGCGCAGGATGATCCGCTCCGGGTCCTCCGCCCCGGGGCGGCCGACCTGCTCCTGCACCACGCCGTCGGCCAGGCGCAGCAGGGAGAACGGGTGGTCCGCGGCGGAGATGCCGTCCAGGACGTCCGCCACGTAGGCGCCCACCGGCTGCTCCACCGGGTGGCGCAGCTCCTCGACCCGCACCGAGTCGCCGCCCTCGCGCAACGTGATCCAGCCGAAGCCGACGCCGGTGACGCGGTGGCGGTCGAAGTAGTCGAGCCACTCCTCGTAGCGGGCGCGATACTCGGGGGTGCCCGCCTCGCAGGAGTCCCGCAGCCACAGCTCGGCGTACTCCGCGGGGTCCTGGACGTCCCGCTGGACGACCCAGGCGTCGCAACCGGAGATCCAGGAGGCCACCCGCTCCTCCCAGGGCTCGTCCTCGACCAGCAGCCAGTTGGCCAGCAGCTGGCACCAGCCGCCCTCGGTGAGCCGCGACGGGGCCTGCTCGACCAGCCTGCGGCAGAGCTCGTCGCCGGGCAGGCCGGACTCCCGGTAGGTGAACCGCCCGTCCGGGGAGATCACGAAGGGCGGGTTGGAGACGATCAGGTCGTACCGCTCGGGCACCGGCTCGAACAACGAGCCCAGCCGGAGTTCGGCGTCCACCTCGGAGAGGCCGAGACCGAGCCGCGCCAGCTCCAGAGCGCGCGGGTTGGTGTCGGTCGCCACGATGCTCCGGGCCCGGTCGGCGGCGAGCAGCGCCTGCACGCCGGAGCCCGTCCCCAGGTCCAGCAAGTTATCCACAGGCTTGTGGATAACCAGCCGCGCCAGGTTGTAGGAGGCGCCCCCCACCCCGACCACGTGGTCGTGCCGCACCGGCCCGTCCCCCGGCCTGATCTTCAGGTCGGAGACCGCGTACCGGACGGGCCCGGGGGCCTCCAGCGGCTCGACGTGGAGCAGCGCGCGCAGCTCGTCCCCGGACCGTTCGGCGAGCCCCGCGGCGACCAGGGCGTCCGCCGGAAGCCCGGCCGCCGGAACCGGCACCTGGAGCCAGAAAAGCCTGGTCAGCAGGGACAGGGGCGATCCGTCACGGGTCGCTCGCAATGCGGGCACGATCTCATCACGGGCCAGCGCGCCACCGGCCACGGGGCCTAGCGCGTCACGCACTCCGGCCACCGTGTACCCGGCCCGCTCGAAGTGGGAACGAAGGGTCTTCAGCACCCGCACCATCCTGCCGGAGCGCGCGCGAAGGACGCGCATCGCTACAGTGATCGCCGTGAGTCCACGATGGATCCCCCCGCGGCTGCGCTCACCGAAGTTGTGGATAACTCTGGCCGCGAGCACGCTGGCGGTGGTGCTGGCGCCCACCGGGTGGACCTACGGGACCACCCGGGGACACGTCACCGACCTCTCGAACGCCCGCGCCGCCGAGACCGCCCTCGTCCTCGGCGCGGGACTGAACCCCGCCGGCGGACCCAGCCCGTTCCTCGCCGGACGGCTCGACCTCGCGATCGAGCTGTACCGGCGCGGCAAGGTCCGGGCCGTCCTGGTCAGCGGGGACAACAGCCGCACCGGGTACGACGAGCCGACCACCATGCGCGACTACCTGCGCGAACACGGCGTACCCGAGGACAAGATCGTCCTCGACTACGCCGGGTTCGACACCTGGGACTCCTGTGTCCGCGCCAGGAGGATCTTCGGCGCGGACAGCGCGATCGTGGTGAGCCAGGACTTCCATGTGGCCCGCGCGGTCGCGCTGTGCCGACGAGCCGGCCTCGACGCCCAGGGCATCGGCGACCGGCAGCCCCACCTGGGCCCCACCGTCTACGGCTACCTCCGGGAGGTGCCCGCCACGCTCAAGGCCATGACCGACGTCGTCCTCGACCGGGACCCGAGGTTCCTCGGGCCCCGTGAGGACGGCCTCGACCGCGCACTGGGCGGGTAGACGCGCCTGGACGGCGGATATGACGAAGCCACTGCCCGTCACCGGGCAGTGGCTCGACTATCAGCCCGCAGAGCTATCCCTCGGCTGGTCGTAGTCCGCGTAGTCCGCGTACTTGTCCAGCAGCTCGTCGTCGTAGGAGTCTTCGACTTCCGTCACCGGACGGGAGGACACTCCCAGCTCGTCCGAAAGGCGGTCGAGGTCAGTATGGCCGCCGTTGTACTTCAGCTGGCGAGCGACCTTTACCTGCTTGGCCTTGGCTCGGCCTCGCCCCATTGGACTCGACCCCCTTGATGGTCAGGGCTTCTACTGGCCCTATCGCTACGCTTACGCACACGCGCTGACACGTCTGAGCCATGCGTCAGCTACGGGTACCACCGTACCCGTTTTACACCCAGCTCGGTACGTGTCTCCGCGGCGGCGCATCGCTTTACCTTCGCGGAAACCAGTCTAACCGGTGGGGACTACCGCCCTGACCTGCGGAGGAACGTTCTAGAGTGATCCTTTGAGGACTCCACGTGATTTCCGTCGGACGGCACCCGAGCGTGCGATCAACGCCAGATGCTCCTAAGGCGTCCGACTTCGGACATTCGGCGCTCCGCCAGCCGGTCGGCCGCCACCGCCGGGGGGACCGCGTCCCGCTCGGCCAGCTCGAAGATCCGCCCGGTGGTGTCGAAGATCCCGGCCGCCCGCGCCCGGGCCCGCTCCATGGAGAAGCCCTCGATCTCGTCGGCCACCTGGATGACCCCGCCCGCGTTCACCACGTAGTCGGGGGCGTAGAGCACTCCGCGTTCGGCGAGCACCTTCTCGATGCCCGGATGGGCCAGCTGGTTGTTGGCGCCGCCGCAGACGATCCGCGCCTCCAGCGTGGCGGCGACCTCGTCGGTGAGGGCGCGGCCCAGCGCGCACGGCGCGTACACGTCCAGCTCCGCGGCGAGCAGGTCGGCGGCGTCCGCCGCGACCGTCGTCATCGGATGGGCGGCCACCACCCGGGCGGTCGCCGCGGCGTCCACGTCCCAGATCACCAGCCTGGCGCCGTCCTCGGCGAGCAGGTCGGCCAGCCGACGCCCGACCTTGCCGACGCCCTGGATGCCGACCAGCCTGCCGCGCAGGGTCGGCTCGCCCCAGACGCGCTCGGCGGCGGCGCGCATGCCCTGGAAGACCCCGAAGGCCGTCAGGACCGAGGAGTCGCCCGCCCCGCCGGCCGCCTCGGTGCGCCCGGTGACGAAGCGCGACTCGCGGGCCACGTAGTCCATGTCGGGGCTGTAGGTGCCCACATCGCAGGCGGTGACGTAACGGCCGCCCAGCGACTGCACGAAACGCCCGTAGGCGCGCAGCAGCGCCTCGGACTTGTCGCGGGAGGGGTCTCCGAGGATGACGGCCTTGCCGCCGCCGTGGTCGAGCCCCGCCATGGCGTTCTTGTAGGTCATGCCGCGGGAGAGTTCGAGCACGTCGGCCAGTGCCTCTTCCTCAGAGGCGTAGGGATAGAAACGGGTTCCCCCCAGCGCCGGGCCGAGCGCCGTCGAGTGGATCGCGATGATCGCGCGCAGGCCGCTCGCCTTGTCCTCGCAGAAGACGACCTGTTCGTGCCCCTGAAAAACGGTCACAGAGCCAGCCTAAGACCGTCCGGGGACTCCCTGGGCCATGATTCGGCCCCGAGTCCCCACCGGGAATTACAACGAGAGGATTTCGGGGCGCGTCCGCACGGTGTGTGCGTGTCACCATGCGGTCGTGCTCCCGTACACCGCTTACCTGAGGGTCTACGAACCGCTCGAGGCGTTCCCCGAGCCGGAGCGCTCCCGGTGGGAGGCCCGTCCGGGGGACTCCGAGAGCGCCGGGCGCCTGGAGCACGCGGGGCATGCGGATCCGGGGCGGCCGGGGCCGCTCCCGCCCGCGGGCGGGGCGGAGATGCGCAGACCACCCGTGTACGACAGCCAAAGCGCTTATGTGCGGCATTTCTCCGGCGAGGTATATATCTGCCCCTGGCGGCGCCGTCTGCGCTCCTGGGAGGCTTTCAGCGCCGTACGCGGGGCGTCTCTCGTCCCGGAGGCACCGGCCGACCCGCACATCCGCGAGAGCAACTGGCATGTGCCGTTCCCCTGGTTCGTCCCCTTCGTACGCGAGGAGCGCACGCTCGAACTCGGCGGGACCGGCGCCTCCCCGCGCCGCTCCCTGACCTACCTGACCACGATGGCGCGGGCCCGCCGGCGCCTCACCCGGGCGGCCGTCGCCGGCGAGCGCGCCATGACGGACGTGTCGCCCTTCGGGGACGCCCAGAGCCTCCAGGAGGAGCTCTCGGCCTTCCATCCGCGGTCCCTGGTGGAGCTGGACTACGGCGGGCTGGTGCATCTGGTGGACGACGACACGCTGAACGCGGACGACTCCGTCGGCGAGTGCGCGGTGGCGCTGGTGGCGCTGGAGCGGGACGAGCTCGAACTGGCCGTGGCGATGCAGTTGCGACTCAGGACGCGTTGGCGGGCGATCCGGTCACTCCAGAGCGCCAACTGACATTCAGCAAAGAGCCAGCAAAAACCCCTGCTCACAGCCCTGCGTGACGGTTTGCCTAGATCTGGCTAGGACAAACTCCCGCAGAAAGTTCTCGATTCTCCCCGCCATGCCACCATACGTGTCGCTAGAATCACGCAGCGTAACCCAGTCATCACGAACACGCAGATTTGAGCCAGGGACTTGCTTACTGCGCTGAGTGATGGCAAGGTTACACCTTGTGATGTCATAGCGGCTCGTTCCGGGCCATAAGAGACATCGGCGAACCGCGCGAAAAAGAAGATCGCAGGATCGGCTGTCAGACGGTCCACGGAGGAGAGGCCGCAAAGATGTCAGCACGTACACCCGAGGCAGAGCCCTTGCTGACCCCGGCGGAGGTGGCGACGATGTTCCGCGTCGACCCCAAGACCGTCACGCGTTGGGCGAAGGCCGGAAAGCTCACGTCCATCCGGACGCTGGGCGGCCACCGGCGCTACCGCGAGGCCGAGGTCCGCGCGCTGCTCGCGGGCATCCCGCAGCAGCGGTCGGAGTAGGGCCTCCGGGCGGAGAGACAACCGCAAAGGGCTCAATGAGCCGTCGAGTCGCCTATCGGGGGCCTCGACGGCTCAGCTTTGTCGGGCCGGCCTCTCAGCCGGGCGCCTCCCTCAGGAGGCCCCCAGGGTCCGGGAGGCCACCCCGATCTCCTCGTGGACCAGCCTGTCGTAGGCCTCCCGCAACTGCGGGTCGTGCCTGGTGGCGTTGCGCACCAGCAGGATGTGCTGCTCGACCAGCAGGGACTGCAGCTCCTCCCGGGGCAGGTCCCGGTGCTGCAGCCAGTCGAGCGCCGACGTCTCCACCAGCGACATCCAGCCGCGCAGGGTGACGCGCAGCACCGGGCCGGGAGAGGCGATGGCGAACTCGCGCAGGATCCGGTCGAGCAGCAGCACGCGGGTGCTCTCGACGATCTCGCTCACCTCGCCCGACGCCGACGCCGGGCCGCCCCGCAACATCGCCAGATAACCGGCGGCGTGTTCTTCCACGAAGTCGAAATACCGGTCCAGGGCCGCGGCCAGCCGTTCCAGCGGGGTGCCGTCGCCGGTGGTCGAGAGCAGTTCGCTGAGCCGGCCGGCCGCGCTGCGCAGCGCGGCCAGGTAGAGCTCCTGCTTGCCGCCGAAGTAGTGGTAGACCAGCGCGCGCGACGCCCCCGCCGTGGCGGCCACGTCATCGATGGAGATCTCCTCCGGGGCCCTGCGGCTGAAGAGTTCGAGCGCGGCCTCGATCAGCTCGTCACGCCGCTCGTCGACGCTGAGTCTTCTTCTGCCGCGCCTGCCGGTGGTCCCTGCGGGCGCACGATCGTCCATCAGCGAAGCGTATCCGAGGAAACCGGCCGGTGGCCGCCCGGTCATGTTCGTGACGGACGTGCTACCGCCAGGTCACGAACAGATGTCCCGGCGGCCTTCCCCTATTTCGGCCCTTCTATCACGACCAAATAAACACGACCGTTACTCGCGGTTACGAAGCCGTTTGGCGTTATCGGGGGGCATCATGGCATCTTCTTCCTGAGAAGTGACCAAGATATTGCGGCAGGCCTGTTCTTCCCCCCGACAGGAGAGCCATGTCAGCTGACGAAAGCGCCCCGCGGCTCGACGCGGTGCCCCGGCAGTCCGCGAGCAAGCCCACGATCCGCAACGTCGCGGAGCGTGCCGGGGTCTCCAAGTCCCTGGTCTCCCTGGTCATGCGGGGTTCGCCGCATGTGAGCGAACGCCGCAGACAGGCGGTGCTGAAAGCCGCGCGGGAGCTCGGCTACCGGCCCAACGCCGTGGCGCGCAGCCTCGTCGAGGGGCGCACCCGGCTCATCGGCGCGCTCGTGGCCGACCTGCACAACCCCTTCTTCGCCGAGTTCCTCGACGGGCTCCAGGAGAGCCTGCACGGCGAGGGGCTGCGGATGCTGGTCGGCTCCGGCCGCTGGGACCCCCTCTTCGAGGCCGAGGCCGTCGAGGCCTTCCTGGAGATGCGGGTCGACGGCCTGGTGCTGCTGAGCGTGGTCCCCGACTCGCTGCGCGAGGCCGCCTCCAGCGTGCCCGTCGTGCTGGTCGGCGAGCGGGACGTCGAGGGCGTCGACATCGTGGTCGACGACGACGAGCTGGGCGCCAGCCTGGCGGTGGACCACCTGGTGGCGCACGGGCACCGGCGGATCGCCCACATCGAGGGCTCCCCGTCCGCGACCGCGCGCTACCGCAGGGCCGGCTACGAGGCGGCGATGGCCCGGCACGGGCTGGCCGACCAGGTCGTCGTGGAGCCGGGCGACTTCACCGAGGACGGCGGGTACCGCGCCGCGCGGGCGCTGCTCACCCGCGGTGTGCGGCCGACCGCCATCTTCGCGCCCAACGACCTGGTGGCCACCGGCGCGCTGTCGGCGACCGACGAGCTCGGCCTGCGGGTGCCGCAGGACGTCTCGATCATCGGCTACGACAACACCCACCTGGCGGCGATCCGGCACATCTCGCTGACCAGCGTCGACCAGCCGCGCCGGGACATGGGGCGGGTCGCCGCCTCGTTGTTGTGCTCCCGGATCGAGGACCCCTCCCGGGAGGTGCGCCAGGAGCTGGTGCTGCCGCATCTGGTGGTGCGTGCCACGACCGGACCGGTGGGCGGCTGAACGACACCCCCGCCATGGGGAGATCTTTCCCCCCGAACGGGTAAGGCGGGTTCCAAGATTCCGCCGAACCGCTGACCCGGCACGCCCCGCGGCCCTTGGATGGTGACCGGCGACGCCGGCGGAGCCGAGGGCGCCGCCGGTCGGAGAGTGCCACCGAGGGGGACGATCGTGCGGGATCCGGAACTGGTGTCGTGCGCCCAGCGCGCGGCGAGCGAGCTGGAACGCGCCTGGCAGCGGTGGCGGCAGGCGCGGGGCCTGACCGAGTCCGCGCCCGCCGCGGAGTCGGTGGCCAGTTATGTGGCGCATTCGCTGGACCACCCGTGGGGGCGTCCCCGGGTGGTGCTCGGGCTCGACGCCGAGGAGGCCCGCGCACTCGCCGCGCTGCTGGGCCGCGAGGACGCCGCCCGCTGATCCGAGATCATCCCGGGAGCCGGCCGCACCGGGTTTTCGCCATAGACTGGGTCGGTTGGTAACAGACCGATCACAGGAGCTGATCTTGGCGAACGGACGCAAGGCCCTCGCACTGGCACTCGGCTCGGTCGCCGTGGCCAGCGTCGGGCTGGTCTCGTGCGGCGGGTCCGAGACGCCGACCGCCGAGCCGCCCACCGCCGGTCCGAACGGCGAGCGGTCCCCCAACGGCGCGGGCGGCTCGGAGTCGCACCGGCAGTCCGCGGCCTCCCTCAAGGGCAAGACGATCGTGCTCGACCCCGGCCACAACGGCGGCCCGGTCAAGGGCCACCAGGTGTTCGTCGGCAACGGCTACAAGGCCTGCGACACCAGCGGCACCTCGACCGACGCCGGCTACTCCGAACACGCCTTCGCCTGGGACACCTCCCAGCGCCTGCAGAAGGCGCTGCGGGCCCAGGGCGCCAAGGTCGTGCTGACCCGCCCGAACGACACGGGCTCGGGACCGTGCGTCGACGAACGGGCCGAGATCGGCAACGAGAACAAGGCCGACGCGGTGATCTCCATCCACGCCGACGGCGCCGCCGCGAGCGGCCGCGGCTTCCACGTGATCAAGCCCAAGCCGGTCAAGGGCCTCAACGAGGAGATCGCCGCCCCGTCCAGCAGGCTGGGGGACGCCGTGCGCGACGCCTACCGGTCCGGCACCGGCATGCCGTACGCGAACTACATCGGCACCGACGGCATCACCGTCCGGGACGACCTGGGCGGCCTCAACATGTCCAAGGTGCCGAAGATCTTCATCGAGACCGGCAACATGCGCAACAAGACCGACGCCGCCAAGCTGAGCGACGCCGGCTTCCGCCAGCGGATGGCCGTGTCGATGGCCGCGGGGCTCACCCGCTACCTGACCGGCGGGTGATCCGCCCGGGGGCCGGGAGACGGCCCCGGCGGGTTTCAGACCAGAACGGCCCGCCCCGTGCCCTCGACGACCTCGCCCAGCCGCCAGGCGGGCAGATCGCGGGACGCGCACAGCTCCAGCGCCCGCTCGGCCGCCTCCGGCGCGACGATCGCGGCCATCCCGACACCGAGGTTGAAGGTCTTGTCCAGGTCGGCCTGGGCGACCTTGCCGTGGCGGGCGAGCACCTCGAAGATCGGCGGGACCGTCCAGGAGGAGCGCCGCAGCACCGCGTCCGCGCCGGACGGCAGGGAGCGCGCCAGGTTCGCGGCCAGGCCGCCGCCGGTGATGTGGGCGAACGCCCGGACGCCGCCGGCGTCCTTGAGCGCCAGGCAGTCCAGCGCGTAGATCCGGGTCGGGGTGAGCAGCTCCTCGCCCACCGTGCGGCCCAGTTCGGCGACGGTCCGCTCCAGGGTGAGCTCGGACTCCCTGAGGATGTGGCGGACCAGCGAGTAGCCGTTGGAGTGGATGCCCGAGGAGGCCATCGCGATCACCACGTCGCCGGGGCGCACCCGCTCGGGGCCGAGCAGCTCGTCGGCCTCCACCACGCCGGTCGCCGCGCCCGCCACGTCGAACTCGTCGGGCTCCAGCAGGCCGGGGTGCTCGGCCGTCTCGCCGCCGACCAGGGCGGTGCCGGCCAGCACGCAGGCGTCGGCGATGCCGCCGACGATCTCGGCGATACACTCGGGCACCACCTTGCCGCAGGCGATGTAGTCGGTCATGAACAGCGGTTCGGCGCCGCAGACCGCCAGGTCGTCGACGACCATGCCGACCAGGTCGTGGCCGATCGTGCCGTAGATCCCCAGCCTGCGGGCGAGGTCGACCTTGGTGCCGACCCCGTCGGTGGAGGTGGCCAGCAGCGGGCGGCGGTACTTCAGCAGCGCCGAGACGTCGAAGAGGCCGGCGAAGCCGCTGGCGTCGTCCACGCACTCGGGGCGGCGGGACCGGGCGACCCGCGACTTCATCAGCTCGACCGCGCGCTCGCCGGCGGCGATGTCGACTCCGGCTGCCTCGTACGTGCTCACTCTGGGGCTTCCTTAACGGGTGGTCGTGGGCTCGAGGACGTGCTTGCCGCGGGCGGCCTCCTCGACCGGGATCGGGTAGACCCCGTCGAAGCAGGCGCGGCACAGCCGCTCCTTGGGCTGCTCGGTGGCGGCCACCAGGCCGTCGAGCGAGATGTGGCCCAGGGAGTCGGCGCCCAGCGACTGGCGCACCTCCTCCACGTTGAGGTTGCCGGCGATCAGCTCGGCGCGGGTGGCGAAGTCGATGCCGTAGAAGCACGGCCAGCGCACCGGCGGGCTGGAGATGCGCACGTGCACCTCCAGGGCCCCGGCCTCGCGCAGCATCTTGACGATGGCCCGCTGGGTGTTGCCGCGCACGATCGAGTCGTCGACCACGACCAGTCGCTTGCCGGCGACCGCCTCGCGCAGCGGGTTGAGCTTGAGCCGGATGCCCAGCTGCCGGATGGTCTGGGACGGCTGGATGAACGTCCGGCCGACGTAGGAGTTCTTGACGAAGCCCTGCCCGTAGGGGATGCCCGAGGCCTCGGCGTAGCCGATCGCGGCGGGGGTGCCGGACTCCGGCGTGGGGATCACCAGGTCGGCCTCGACCGGGTGCTCGGCGGCCAGCAGGCGCCCCACCTCGACCCGGGTGGCCTGCACGGACCGGCCGGCGATGGTGGTGTCGGGGCGGGCCACGTAGACGTACTCGAAGATGCAGCCCTTGGGGCGGGGCTCGGCGAACCGCTCGGAGCGCACGCCGTCGGCGTCGATCGCGATGAGCTCGCCGGGTTCGACCTCCCGGACGAACTGGGCGCCGACGATGTCGAGCCCGGCGGTCTCGGAGGCCACCGCCCAGCCGCGGTCCAGCCGGCCCAGGACCAGCGGGCGGATGCCCTCGGGGTCGCGGGCGGCGTACAGGGTCTGCTCGTCCATGAAGACCAGCGAGAAGGCGCCGCGGGTCACCGGGAGGATCTCGTGCGCCGCCTTGAGCGGGCCGCCCTCGCGGGTGGCCAGCAGCGCGGTGAGCACCTCGGTGTCGGTGGTCGCGGTGAGCTGCCCCGGCTCCAGCATCGCGGCGAGCTCGGGGGTGTTGATCAGGTTGCCGTTGTGGGTCAGCGCCAGCGAGCCGTGCCCGGTGGCCCGGAACGTCGGCTGGGCGTTCTCCCAGGTGGGCGAGCCGGTGGTGGAGTAGCGGCAGTGGCCGATCGCCATGTGGCCGCGCAGCGTGGACAGCACCGACTCGTCGAAGACCTGGGAGACCAGGCCCATGTCCTTGAAGACGACGATGCGCGCCCCGTCGCTGACCGCGATGCCAGCCGACTCCTGGCCGCGGTGCTGCAGGGCGTAGAGGCCGTAGTAGGCGAGCTTGCTCACCTCGGCATCCGGAGCGGCGTCCGGTGGTACCCAGACGCCGAAGACGCCACAGGCGTCCTGCGGGCCCTTGTCGTGGGGATCGAGCTCATGGCTCAGACGTCCATCGGCATAGCGCGACACGTTGTCCAGTCTAGGGTCAGGGACCGGGTGGTTTTTAAGCGACCCTTGCCGTGGGGGAAGGCGTGACCCGCCTCGCGGGGGGAAACCTGGGGGCATGGCACTGCCCCGCTCTCCCAGCAGCATCACGGTTTCCCCCGAAACACGCGTGACCGGAGCGTCCGCCCTGATCCTCGGGACCGTTGGATTCCTCACTTTCTGGATGTGCGGCCTGGGCATGCTGCTCGCCGTGGCCGGGATCGCGATCGGCGCGTACGCCGTGCGCCGGGACCGGGGGCGCGGCCTGGGCTACGCCGGGATCGCAATGTCCGTCCTGACCCTGGTGGTCGCGACGGGCGCGCTGGTGTGGTTCGGGCGCCAGGCCGTGCAGTGCGCCGCGCAGTACAGCGGCAGGCAGGAGCGGTCGCACTGCCTGGACGCCAGGTTCCCGCTGCTCAAGGCAGGCCGTCCCTAGCCGAGCCCGGCCAGCACGGCCACCGCCTCGCCGGTGAGGGCCGCGGAGTAGACGCGCAGGTCGGCGATGCCGCCCACGAAGCCCAGCCCGTTCGGGTCGGAGCCCAGGTAGGTCTGCCCGGACGGGGAGACCACCGGGCGGTCCAGCCGGACGGCGCGGTCGAGTTCGCCGTCGAGGTAGACGTAGATCTCCTCGGGGTCGACGATCACCGCGACGTGCACCCAGCGGTCCTCGGGCAGCCGGGAGGCGGTGTCGGCGTACGTGGCCCCGCCCCTGGCGGTGAACAGCTGGAAGCGCAGGCGCTGCTCGTCGGGGTAGAGCCAGCAGCCCATGCCGCGGGCGTCTCCGGGGCCCACGGACTTGTAGAGGGCGCCGCGCCAGGTGCCGGTGGGCGGTTCGCCCAGGCGGAGGAGGAACGCGACGCCGAACCCGAAGAGCTGGTCGAGTTCGAGTTGCGGCGCGGCGGGGATGACGGCCCTGTCCCCGCCGTGGAAGCTCAGGGCACGGCCGGTCCTGGCGGGGACCAGGTCCACCGCCGGGTCGAGCAGGGCGGGCAGGCCGCCGCCCGTCACGTCCAGCGCGCGGCGGTCCAGCGGGTCCGTTCCCCGGATGGTGTCTTCTTCGAACGTCCAGTGCGCGGCGAGCATGACTTGCACAGTCCGCTTCTCCCGGGCTCCTGGCAAGACCCAAAAGGCCAACCGGGCGGCAGCGACCGGCAAAGCCCGCTAGAGCGTGATCAAAGGGAGCAATTCCCCCAGGTCAGAGCGGGTGCCGCTGGCGCGGACCCTGCCGTCGGCCACCGCCTCGGCCCAGGCCAGCCGGCCGGTGGCCAGCTCGACGAAGCTGCGCGCGTCGGTCTCGACCACGTTGGGCGGGGTGCCCCTGGTGTGGTGTGTGCCCGCCACGCACTGGACGGCCGCATACGGAGGAATTCTTACTTCTACTGACTTTCCGGGTGCCCTCTGGACCAGAAGTCCGAGAAGATGCTTCACTGCGGCCTTCTCCACCGCGCGTTCCGGCCGCTCCCCCGCGGCGTAGGCCGAGATGGTCCGGGCCACCGCCTCCATGCTGGCATTCACCAGGACGACGTTACAGGCGGGCGCGCGGACCGGTAGAAATATGCCGGTTGAGTGCGATCTTTCGAGGTGACCATGTCCGACGTCCAGCCGCTGCAGCCCGGCGATCCCGGCCGACTCGGCGATCATCAACTGGAGGGGCGGCTCGGCGAGGGGCGCCGGGGAGTGGTGTTCCGCGGCCTCCACGCGGGCGCTCCGGTGGCGGTGAAGCTCCTGCACACCCGGCTCAGCGGCGACCCCGAGTCGCGTGCCGCCTTCCTGCACGAGGCGATGGCGGCCCAGCGCGTCAGCGGCAGCCGCACCGCACGGCCGGTCGGCGCCGACGTCGCGGGCGACTGGCCGTTCCTGGTGACCGAGCAGGTGGTCGGGCCGTCCCTGCAGCAGATGCTGGTGCAGAGCGGCCGGGGCGACCGGACCACGGTGGAGCGCCTGGCCGTCGGGATCGTGCTCGCCCTCGCCCAGCTGCACAAGGCCGGGATCGCCCACCTGGACCTCAAGCCCACCAACGTGCTCATCTCCCACGACGGGCCGGTGCTGACCGACGTGGGCGTGGTCCGCGCGCTGACCGCCGGAGGGCTGCCCCCCGACCCGGGCGTCCCGGCGTTCCAGGCCCCCGAGCAGCTGGACAGCGGCAACCCCGGGCCGAGCAGCGACATGTGGGCCTGGGCCGCGGTCGTGGCGGCCGCCGCGTCCGGCAAGCCGCCGTTCGGCGACGACAACGCCGAGGCGGTCGCCGTCCGGGTGCTGCACTCCGACCCGGAGCTGCACAGGCTCCCGGACTCCGTGCGCGACATGGTCGTCATGGCGCTCAACAAGGACCCCTTCCGGCGGCCCACCGCCGAGATGGTGCTGCAGACGCTGCTGCGCCGCGGGCTGCCGCTGCCGGCGGCCCAGCAGACCGAGGCGCAGCACCTCCTGACCGCCCCGGCCCCGGAGGACCCCTGGTCGGCCGAGAGCACCGCCGCGATGCCCGTGCTGGAGTCCGCGCTCTCCACGGGCCCCGCCGGACCGGAACGGCCCGCCGACCCGTTCTCCGGCCCCTACCTCCCGCCCGCTCCCGACCGCGACGAGTGGCCCCGGCCCGAACCGCTGCCGAACATGACGGCGGCGTGGAACGGGCCGCCGCCGGTCGACGTGCGCACGCCCGCCGCCGCCCGCCAGGACCAGCGCATGATCAAGGGCCTGGGCGCGCTGGTGATCGGCGTGGTCGTGGGCATCATCGTGATCACCCTGCTGTGGAACGGGGCCGAGAAGGAGGCGCCGCAGGCCGCGCAGACCAGCGCACCGCCCGCGCAGAGCGAGGCGGCCTTCAGCGGCACCTGGCGCGGCACCGCCACCAACCAGGCGGGCGTGCAGTTCAGCATCGAGGTGACCTTCACCGACGCGCAGCAGGCCACGGCCAAGCTCGGCGTGGGCAACTGCGCAGGCAGGCTCACCCGCACCGGCGGCACGGGCCAGGAGATCCAGATGTCCTTCACCCGGACCGGCGGGCACTGCACCCCCGGCGCCGTCACGGTGAAGGACCCCGGTGACGGCAGCCTCGTCTACTCCTGGACCAAGCCGGGAGGCAAACACCACTACGAGGCCACCCTCAAGCGTGGTTGAACCGCCAGCGCGGGACCGCTTCTTCCGGCAGACTGGCCGCGCCACCACCCTGAACGGTGCCGCGCGGCCGCATGACAGTAAAAATCGATTGGTCGTTTTTGGGGCTACTCTTTGCGAGATTGCCCCGCAGACCGCAAGAGGGCGAGAGGAGACCCCCGTGACGTCAGTCCGGCGCCGCGCCGGGGCGGCCCTGGCCGCCGCCATCGGAGCACTGATACTGGCAGCCCCCTCCTCCGGCGCCGTGGTCCCCCTTCCCAGCGACGGCGACAAGCTGCGGCAGCTGTCCAAGCAGCTGAACGCGCTGGACAAGGAGCTGGGCGGGGAGCTCGAGGAGCTCAAGGACATCCGGCGGTCGGCGCAGCTGGCGCTGCAGCGCAAGAAGGACCTCGCCAAGGACCTCGACCGCTCCCGCAACGTCGTCTCCCGGCTGGCCTCCAGCCAGTACATGGCCAACGGCATCGACCCGACCCTGTCGGTCCTGCAGCCCGGCGACCCGAGCACCCTGCTGTCGGGCATGTCGCTGGTCAGCCACCTGGCCACCAACGAGTCCCACCGCACCAACCAGATCCAGCACACGCTCGACCTCCAGGCCGAGGCGGCCAAAGAGGCCAAGGACAAGCTGAAGAAGCTCGAGAAGAAGATCAAGCAGCTCGAGACCCGGAAAGACGACATCAAGAAGCAGATCGAGCGGTTCGCCCCGACGCCCATCGTCGGCGAGGGCGGAATGACCCCTCGAATGCGGACCCTTCGCGACGCGATCCTGGAGAAGTACCGGCCCTTTCCCATGATCGGCTGCACGCGTTCGGGCGACCCCATGGACCACGGCTCCGGCCGCGCCTGCGACTTCATGGAGAGCGCCGCCGGCGCGATGCCGACCCCCGACCGCCTCAGGCACGGTGACCAGGTCGCCGCGTTCGCGATCAACAACGCCCAGAAGTACGGCGTCAAGTACGTCATCTGGAAGCAGCGCATCTACGACATCCGCAGCCCCGGCTGGTCGGCGATGTCCGACCGCGGCAGCATCACCCAGAACCACTGGGACCACGTGCACATCTCGGTCTTCTGACACCCGCCGCGTGCAAGAGCCCGCTCCCTGTGAAGGGAGCGGGCTCTGCGGTGTCCGGTGGGGTGCGGCTCGGGCGCGCCGTACGGCCTGTCAGGCGCCGGCGACGAGGGACACGGCGATGGCGAGCATGACGGCGGCGATCACGCCGTCGAGGACGCGCCAGGCGTTCGGGCGGGCGAGCAGGGGGCGCAGGGCGCGGGCCCCGTAGCCCAGGGCGGTGAACCACAGCAGGCTGGCGAGGATCGCGCCCGCGCCGAACCACCAGCGGCCCCCTCCGCGGCCGCCGGCCACCGAGCCGAGCAGGGTGACCGTGTCGAGGTAGACATGGGGGTTGAGCCAGGTGAGGGCCAGGGCGGTGCCCGCCACCGCGGCCGTGCCCGCACGGCCGGCGCCGGGGCTCCCGGCGTCCTCGTGGCGCAGGGAGGTCCCGGTGGGACGCAGGGCGCGCAGGGCGGCCAGGGCGGCATAACCGGTGAGGAACGCCGCCCCGCCCCAGCGCATCACCGTGTCGAGCCGCGGCATCGCCGTCAGGAGGGCTCCCGCGCCCGCGACCCCGACGGAGATCAGGATCGCGTCCGAGAGAGCGCAGATCGCCACCACCACCCCCACGTGCTCGCGGCGCACGCCCTGGCGGAGCACGAACATGTTCTGCGCGCCGATGGCGACGATGAGGGACAGGCCGAACCCGAGTCCGGCGAGGCTGTGGACGAACATGCCGTCGAACCTATGGAACGTTCCGTGATGTAGTCCAACGAATGTTTCTGAGGCTGCATTAGATTTGCTTCATGGAACTGGCCCAGCTGGACGCCCTGATAGCCGTGGTCGACGAGGGTTCGTTCGACGGCGCCGCCCGGGTGCTGCACGTGACGCCCTCGGCCGTCAGCCAGCGCATCAAGGCGCTCGAGTCCGCGGCCGGGGCCGTGCTGCTGCGCCGGGCCCGGCCCGTGACCGCCACCGGCCTCGGCACCGACTACGTGCGGCTCGCCCGCCAGGTGCTGGCGGTGGTGCGCGAGTCCGGCCTGCCCGGCGGAACCGACGGCGCCCCGGCCGCCGCGCTCCCCCGGGTGCCGCTGGCGATCAACGGCGACTCCCTCAACACCTGGGCGATGGCGGCGCTGGCACGGGTCGGGGACCTCGCCGTGTTCGACGTCCACCGCGAGGACCAGGACCACTCGGCGGAGCTGCTGCGCTCCGGCGAGGTCATGGCCGCCATCACCACGCAGGCGCGTCCGGTGCAGGGGTGCACGGCGGTACGGCTCGGCGTCATGCGCTACCGCCCGTTCGCCGCCCCGGCGTTCATCCGGCGGTGGTTCCCTCAGAGCGTCACGCCCGAAGCCCTGGCGCACGCCCCGGTGATGATGTTCGACCGCAAGGACGACCTGCAGGACCGCTACATGCGCGAACGCACCGGGCGCGACCTCGAGCCGCCCCGGCACTACATCCCCTCCACCGCCGACTACGCGCGGGCCATCGCCCACGGCCTCGGCTGGGGCCTGCTCCTGGCCGAGCACTCCGACCCCCTCCTGGCCGAGGAGCGGGTGGCGCTCCTGGATCCCGACGGCCACGTCGACGTCGAGCTCCACTGGCAGCAGTGGTCGCTGCGCACCCCCGTCCTCGACGCGGTCGCCCAGGCCGTCCGCCAGGCCGCAGCGGCCTCCCTCCTGCCCTGACGGGCACCCGAGCCCGTCCGCCCGCCACCTCAGCCGCTTCCTGCCTCAGAACGCCCGCCACGGCCGCACCTCCGCCTCGGGAGTCCCGTCCGTCTCCGCCGAGGCCCCGCCGCGCCTGCGGTGGAGAAAGACGCAGAGCCCGCCCCCGGAAGGGGCGGGCTCTGCGGCACGAGTCGCGCAGGGCGTCAGGCCATGAGGCCCGGGATGGTGCCGGTGTGCGCCTCGCGGAGCTCGGACAGCGGGATCGAGAAGACGCCGTCCAGGGTGAAGGCGTCGCCGCCGACCACGCCGATGGTGGTGAGCGGCACGCCCGCCTGGCCGCAGATGTCCACGAAGCGGGCCTCGGCCTCGGGGCGGACGGCCACCACGGCGCGGGCCACGGACTCGGAGAACAGCTCCGTGAACGGGTCCTCCTGCAGGGCCACGCGGACGCCGAGGCCGCCGCGCAGGGAGGCCTCCACGAGGGCCTGGGAGAGACCGCCGTCGGAGAGGTCGTGGGCGCCGGACACCAGGCCCTCCTGGGCCGCGGTGATGAGCACCGAGCCCAGCGCCGCCTCGGCGGGCAGGTCCACCCGCGGCGGGAGGCCGCCGAGGTGGCCGTACATGACGTGCGCCCACTCCGAGCCGCCGAACTCCTCGCGGGTGGTGCCCAGGAGGACGAGCTTGTGGCCCTCGGCGGCGAACGCCATCGCGGTGCGGCGGCGGACGTCGGCGTGCACGCCCAGCACGCCGATCACCGGTGTCGGGTTGATCGGGGTGCTGCCGGTCTGGTTGTAGAAGCTGACGTTGCCGCCGGTGACCGGGATGCCCAGCGCCAGGCAGGCGTCGGCCAGGCCCGCGGTGGCCTGGGAGAACTGCCACATGACGCCCGGGTCCTCCGGGGAGCCGAAGTTCAGGCAGTTGGTGACGGCCAGCGGCTGCGCGCCCGTCGCCGCGACGTTGCGGTACGCCTCCGACAGCGCCAGCTGCGCGCCCGCGTACGGGTCGAGCCGGGTGTAGCGGCCGTTGCCGTCCAGGGCCAGCGCGACGCCCAGGCCCGTCTCGTCGTCCAGGCGCACGACGCCGGCGTTCTCCGGCTGGGCCAGCACGGTGTTGCCCAGCACGTAGCGGTCGTACTGGGAGGTGATCCACTCCTTGGACGCCAGGTTCGGCGAACCGGCCAGCCACAACACCGTCTTGCGCAGCTCGTCCCGGTTGGACGGGCGGGCGAGCCGGCCCGGGGTGTCGGCCTGCAGCCGCGCCTGGTCGGCGGGCACCGCGACCGGACGCTCGTAGACCGGGCCGTCGTGCGCGGCCGTGCGCGGCGGGATGTCGACGATGACCTCGCCGTGCCAGGTCATCACCAGGCGGCCGGTGTCGGTGACCTCGCCGATGACCGTGGCGGGCACCTCGTAGCGGGCGCAGACGGCCATGAACCGCTCGACGTTCTCCGGCGTGACGACCGCCATCATCCGTTCCTGCGACTCGCTCATGAGGATTTCCTCGGGGAGCAGGTTCGGGTCGCGCAGCGGGACGCGGTCCAGCTCGACGGCCATGCCGCCGGAGCCGCCCGCGGCCAGCTCGGTGGTCGCGCAGGAGACGCCGGCCGCGCCGAGGTCCTGGATGCCCTCCACCAGGCCGCTCTGGAACAGCTCAAGCGAGCACTCGATGAGCAGCTTCTCCATGAACGGGTCGCCGACCTGCACCGAGGGCCGCTTGGCCTGCGACTCCTCGTCGAAGCTCGCCGAGGCCAGCACGGACGCGCCGCCGATGCCGTCGGGGCCGGTGTAGGAGCCGTAGAGCACGACCTTGTTGCCGGTGCCGGACGCCGACGCCTTGTGGATGTCCTCGTGCCGCAGCACGCCGATGCACAAGGCGTTGACCAGCGGGTTGTCCTGGTAGCAGGGGTCGAAGACCGTCTCGCCGCCGATGTTGGGCAGGCCGAGGCAGTTGCCGTAGCCGCCGATGCCGCTGACCACGCCGGGCAGGACCCGGCGGGTGTCGGGGGCGTCGGCCGCGCCGAAGCGCAGCGAGTCCATCACCGCGACCGGGCGGGCGCCCATCGAGATGATGTCGCGGACGATGCCGCCGACGCCGGTGGCCGCGCCCTGGTAGGGCTCGACGAACGACGGGTGGTTGTGCGACTCGACCTTGAAGGTCACCGCCCAGCCCTGCCCGACGTCCACGACACCGGCGTTCTCCCCCATGCCGACCAGCAGCTTGTCGGTCTTGGGGGCCTTCTCGCCGAACTGGCGCAGGTAGATCTTGGAGCTCTTGTACGAGCAGTGCTCGGACCACATGACCGAGTAGATGGCCAGCTCCGAGGCGGTCGGGCGACGGCCGAGGATGTCGCGTACCTTCTGGTACTCCTCGTCGTTCATGCCCAGTTCCTTGTACGGCTGGGGCTGCTCGGGGGTCCGGTGGGCGAGGGCGACGTTGTCGGTACCGCTCATGCGTTGATCAGGCCCTTGACGATCGAGGTGAAGAAACCGAGCCCGTCGGTGGTCGGGCCGGTGAGGGACTCCACGGCGTGCTCCGGGTGCGGCATGAGCCCCACCACGTTGCCGGCCTCGTTGGTGACGCCGGCGATGTCGTTGAGCGAGCCGTTGGGGTTGACGTCCATGTACCGGGCGACGACCCGGCCGGACGACTCCAGCTCGGCGACGGTCTCGGCGGACGCGGTGAAACGGCCGTCCATGTTCTTCAGCGGGACCACGATCTCCTGGCCCTGGGCGTACTCCGACGTCCAGGCCGTGCGCGCGTTCTCGATCCGCAGCCGCTGGTCGCGGCAGACGAAGTGGCCCTCGGCGTTGGGCATGAGCGCGCCCGGCAGCAGGTGGGCCTCGGCCAGCACCTGGAATCCGTTGCAGATGCCCAGGACCGGCAGCCCGGCCCTGGCGGCGGGGATCAGCTCTTCCATCAGCGGGGCGAACCGGGCGATCGCCCCGGCGCGCAGGTAGTCCCCGTAGGAGAAGCCGCCGGGCAGGACCACCGCGTCCACTCCCCGCAGGGAGGTGTCGGCGTGCCACAGGGCCACGGGCTCTCCGCCCGCTATGCGCACCGCTCTGGCGGCGTCACGATCATCGAGGGAACCAGGAAAAGTGATGACGCCCACACGGGCCATCGGCACTCCATTGCTGTCCTCGGCGTCCCAGGTGAGGACGTCCGTCTACCGGCATAACCTACCCGGCGCTACGGACCAGTTCAGATTCGAGGCGGCGGATGAGCGCCTCATCGCTCCAGGTCAGTCGTTTGCTCAGCACGACGCGCACCCCGTCGGACGTGGTGGTGAGGGTGAGGTCGTCCATCAGGGAGTTCATGATGTCCAGGCCGCGGCCGGACTCGGCGAGATCCCCCGACGGGCGCGACACGGGGCCGAGCCCGTCGCCGTGGTCGGTGACCGAGAGCACACAGGTGTCCTCGTCGATGCGTCCGGTGACCTCGTATTCACGGGTCGAGGAATGCCTGACGACATTCGTGCACGCCTCTGAGGCGGCCACGAGAATGTCGTGAATGCAGTCTCCGGAAACGCCGAGCCCCCGCAGCGCGTCTCCGAGCACCCGGCGGATCACCGGCACGCTCAGCTCCTCACAGGGCAAAGCCAGCGAGAATTTCATATCCACCAGGCCCACCTCGGAAAGTCGGACGGACCTAACAGTTCCCCGCGGTATCCGCGATAATCACGGGGCGGCGGATCGTTTGAATTCGTTACCGGCTGGAACGCGACAAGGCAGGCTTGTCTCCCGTCAGTCCACGCGCACTTCGAAATCCTCGATCACCGGATTGGCCAGCAGCGTGCCGGCCAGCTCGCGGATGCGCTCCACCGCGGCCTCGTCGGCGGGGCCGGCCAGCTCGATCTCGAACCGCTTGCCCTGGCGGACCGCGGTCACCCCTTCGAAGCCCATCTGCGGAAGCTTCCGGGCGATCGCCTGACCCTGCGGGTCCAGGATCTCCGGCTTCAGCATGACCTCGACGACCACACGCGCCACTACGCTTCCTCCCCTGCGGACCTCGCCCGCGACTGATCACTGTTTTAGTGTTGACGGCAATCCGAAAGCGTACGCCACGTGCGCGACCCTCCCCCCAGGAGCCAGTCCTTGGACGTCTTGGACCTCACTCCCGCCGAGCGCCGGGTATGGGACGCCTTCCCCGCCGGCGAGCTGGTGGACCTGACCCCGCTCGACGCCGCGCAGGCCGACCAGTGGGGCCCGCACCGCCGGGTGCGCGCCTCGGTCCTGGTCGCGCTGCTCACCGGAGCCCGGGAGCCCGAGCCCGGCCAGGTGCCCAAGCTGCAGCTGCGCGGCGCCTACGTGACGGGCGCGCTCGACCTCGGCCACGCGCACGTGGAGGTCCCGCTGACGCTCACCGAGTGCGTGCTGGCCGAGCAGCCCCGGCTGTACTGGGCGCAGCTGCAGTCGGTGCACCTCATGCAGTGCCGCATGCCCGGCCTGGTCGCCTCGGGCGTGCGCGTCGACGGCCACCTGTGGCTGGAGGGCAGCGTCATCACCAACGGGGTGCTGCTGGACGGGGCGCACATCGGCGGCATCCTCAACCTCTCGGGCGTGCAGCTGACCAACCCGGCCGAGGAGTCGCTGCTGGCCGACCGGCTCCAGGTCGAGGCCAACATCTACTGCGACCGCGGCTTCGTGGCCGAGGGCGAGGTGCGGCTGCCCGGCGCCCGGATCGGCGGGCAGCTGATCTTCCGCGGCGCCAGCCTGCGCAACTCCGGCGGGCCCGCGCTGTACGCGTCCCGGCTGGACGTGGGGGCGAACGTCTTCTGCGACGACGGCTTCACCGCCGAGGGCGAGGTGCGGCTGCGCGGCGCCCGCGTCGGCGGCTACCTGTCGCTGGTGGGCGCCCGGCTCAACCACCGCGGGCGCGCCCTGAACGCCGACGACCTCGTCGTCGACATCGACGTCTACTGCTCCGACGGGTTCACCTGCCTGGGCGAGGCCACGTTCGCCGGGGCCAAGATCGGCGGCCAGCTCAGCTTCAAGGGCGCCCGGCTGGCCAACCCCGACGGCACCGCGCTGAGCGTGCAGCGGCTGACCGCCGAGGAGCTGCTGCTGCGCCCCGCCGTGCCGGTCGAGGGCGTGGTCGACCTCTCCTACGCCAAGATCGCCCTGCTGCGGGACGACCCGGTCACCTGGGCCTCCTCGCTCCAGCTCGACGGCCTCGCCTACGAGATGCTCGAACCGCCGCTGGAGGCCCCCAAGCGGCTGGAGTGGATCCGCCGCGACAAGGACGGCTACCAGCCGCAGCCGTACGAGCGCCTGTCGGCCACCTACCGCACGATCGGCCTGGAGGCCGACACCCGCGCGGTCCTGCTGGCCAAGCAGCGCGACCGGCGCGCCACCCTGCCCTGGCACCACCGGATCTTCGGCTACCTCCAGGACTTCCTGGTCGGCTACGGCTACAAGCCGTTCCGCGCCCTGGCCTGGCTGGGCGCACTCCAGGTGGCGGGCACGATCCTCTTCACGATCGAGAAGCCGGGGATCCTGGACGACGGGCACCACCCGCACTTCAACGCCTTCTTCTACACGCTGGACCTGCTGCTGCCGATCGGCTCGCTCGGACAGGAGGCGGTCTTCGCCCCCGAGGGGGTCTACCAGGTGGCCGCGAACGTCCTGGTCGCCGCGGGCCTGCTGCTCGGGCTGACCGTGGCGGCGGGGGCCACCCGCGCGCTGTCGCGCGAGTAGGCCGCCTTCCGGGGGGCCGGACGCCCCCCGGAAGGACGGGCTCAGCCGAGGGCCAGCAGGCGGAAGGGCTCCTCCAGGAGGGCGCCCGTCTCGCGCAGGACGGCCGAGCCGAGCTCGCCGTCGACGACGCGGTGGTCGAACGACAGGGACAGGGTCACCACCGATCGCGGCCTGATCCTGCCCTTGTGGATCCAGGGCAGCTCGCGGATCCTGCCCACGGCCAGGATCGCGACCTCGCCGGGGCTGAGGATCGGGGTGCCGGCGTCCACGCCGAAGACCCCCACGTTGGTGATGGTGATGGTGCCGCCGGTCAGGTCGGCGGGCTCGCACCGGCCGTCGCGGGCCTTGCGGATCAGGGCGTCGAGACCGGCGGCCAGCTCCGGCAGCGGCAGGGCGTGGGCGTCCTTGAGGTTGGGCACCAGCAGGCCGCGCTCGGCCGCGACGGCCACGCCCAGGTTGACGCGGCGCTTCACCACGATCTCCCGGGCCTCCTCGTCCCAGGAGGAATTGATCATGGGGTGGCGGCGGACCGCCGTCAGCAGCGCGCGGGCCACCAGCAGCATGGGGGTGACCTTGGTCTCGGCGTACTCCGGGAGGGCGCGGAGCCGCTTCACCGTCTTCACCGCGGGCGTGACGTCCACCTGCAGGAACTCCGTCACGTGCGGGGCTGAGAAGGCCGAGGAGACCATCGCGGCCGCCGTGGCCCTGCGCACCCCCTTGACCGCGATCCGCTCCTCGTCGGGGCTCTCCCGCCGCGTCGCGGACCGCTCCCGTCCCGGCGCGGCGGGAGCCTCGGGTGCGGGAGGGGCCTCGGGCGCGAGGGGGGCCTCGACCGACGCCCGCACGTCCTCGCGGGTGACCGTCCCCTCGGGTCCGGTGCCCACGATCGACGCGAGGTCGACGCCGAGGTCCCTGGCGAGCTTGCGCACCGGCGGCTTGGCCAGCGCCCTGCCCGCCGGAGGCGAGGCCGCCGGACGGGTGGCCGCCGGTTTGCGGGGCCGGCGCCGGGTGCTGCCGGGCTTCACGCCGTAACCCACCAGGACGGGCGTGCGCCCCGAGGGCGCGGGCTCGGCGGGCTCCGGCTCCCCGGCCGCGGGCGCCTCCGGCGTCGCGGACGGCTCCTCCCCCGGCTCGCGCACGCCGATGATCGGCGTCCCGACGGCCACGGTGTCGCCCTCGGCCGCCAGCAGCTCGCTGACCACCCCCTCGTACGGGCTGGGCAGCTCGACGATGGCCTTGGCCGTCTCGATCTCCACGACCGTCTGGTTGAGCTCGACGGGGTCGCCCTCCCGCACGTGCCACCTGACGATCTCCGCCTCGGTCAGCCCCTCCCCCACGTCGGGGAGCCTGAAGTGCCTCACCACGAGAAGCTCCTGTCCACCGCGTCCAGAATCCGGTCGAGGTCGGGGAGGTAGTGGTCCTCCAGCCTCGAGGGGGGATAGGGGGTGGCGAAGCCGCCGACGCGCAGCACCGGGGCCTCCAGCCGGTAGAAGCAGTGCTCGGTGACGCGGGCGGCGAGCTCGCCGCCGAAGCCGCCGAACACCGGGGCCTCGTGCACCACCACGCAGCGGCCGGTGCGGCGCACCGACTCCAGGACCGTCCCGGTGTCCAGGGGGGAGAGCGAGCGCAGGTCCACGACCTCCAGGGAGCGCCCGTCCTCCTGGGCCGCCTGCGCGGCCTCCAGGCAGGTCTTGACCATGGGCCCGTACGCCAGCAGCGTCACGTCGGTGCCGGGACGGGCCACCACGGCGCGGTCGAAGGGCACCGCCCCGTCGGCCGGATCGACCTGCGCCTTGTCCCAGTAGCGGCGCTTGGGCTCGAAGAAGATCACCGGGTCGGGGCACGCCACGGCCTGCTGGATCATCCAGTAGGCGTCCACGGGGTTGGCGCAGGCCACCACGCGCAGGCCCGCGGTGTGCGCGAAGTACGCCTCGGGCGACTCGCTGTGGTGCTCGACCGCGCCGATGCCGCCGCCGCACGGGATGCGCACGACCACCGGCAGCTCGACCGCGCCGCGCGAGCGCATCCGCATCTTGGCGAGCTGGGTGATGATCTGGTCGGCGGCCGGGAAGACGAACCCGTCGAACTGGATCTCGCACACCGGCCGGTACCCGCGCAGCGCCAGGCCGATCGCGGTGCCGACGATGCCGGACTCGGCGAGGGGGGTGTCGATCACCCGGTCCTCGCCGAACTCCTGGTGCAGGCCGTCCGTCACCCGGAAGACGCCGCCGAGGCGCCCGACGTCCTCGCCCATGACCAGGACCTTCGGGTCGTCGGCCATGGCCTTGCGCAGGCCCTGGTTGAGCGCCTTGGCCAGCGTCAGCGTCTCGCTGCGCGGCCTGGGCATGGTCTCGATCGCGTCGTTCACCGGAACCCCGCCAGGTAGGAGTCGTAAGCGGCCTTCTCTTCGGCCAGGACCGCGTGGGGGCCCGCGTAGACCCGGTCGAACAGCTCGGCGGGGGGCGGGTCGGGCAGGGCCAGGCAGGCGCTCCGCAGGTCGGCGGCCTCCCGCTTGGCCTGCGCGTCGATCTCGTCGAAGAAGTCGGGCGAGGCCAGGCCGCTGCGCGACAGGTACGCCCGGAACCGGGCGATCGGGTCCTTGAGCTTCCAGGCCTCCAGCTCGTCGGAGTGCCGGTAGCGGGTGGGGTCGTCGGTGGTGGTGTGGGCGTCCATCCGGTAGGTGAACGCCTCGATCAGGGTGGGGCCGCGGCCGGTCCTGGCCAGGTCCAGGGCCCTGCGGGTGACGGCCAGGCAGGCCAGCACGTCGTTGCCGTCCACCCGCACGCCGGGGAAGCCGAAGCCCTGGGCGCGGCGGTACAGCGGGATGCGGGTCTGGCGCTCCAGCGGCGCGGAGATCGCCCACTGGTTGTTCTGGCAGAAGAACACGATCGGCGCGTTGTAGACGGAGGCCCAGACGAACGACTCGTTGACGTCGCCCTGGGCGGTGGCCCCGTCGCCGAAGTAGGCGATCGCGGCGTCGCCGATGCCGGTGCCGTGGCGGCCGTCGCGCTGGATGCCCATGGCGTAGCCGGTGGCGTGCAGCGTCTGGCTGCCGATGACGATCGAGTACAGGTGGAAGCCGTACTCCCTGGGGTCCCAGGCGCCGAGGTCGACGCCGCGGAACAGCTTGAGGATGTTCAGCAGCGGCAGGCCGCGGCAGTAGGCCACGCCGTGCTCGCGGTAGGTGGGGAAGACCATGTCCCCCGCCCCCAGGGCCCGGCCGGAGCCGACCTGGGCGGCCTCCTGGCCCAGCAGCGAGGGCCACAGGCCGAGCTCGCCCTGCCGGGTGAGGGCCACGGACTCCCGGTCCAGCGCCCGCACGACGACCAGGTCGCGGTAGAGGTCGCGAAGCTGGGAGTCGGAGAGCGTGAGCGGGTAGTCGGGGTGTTCGAGCCGCTCGCCCTCGGGGGTGAGCAGCTGGATGAGTTCGGTGTCGTGCACGGTGTGCGCGTCAAGGGTCACGACCGCCTCCTTCGTCTGCCTGGAGCACGGGGTCGCCGTACCTTCCAGGTGGTCGGAGCCTCCTCGTTCCCGCCGGGTCACGGCGGATCGCGTAAGGGAGATCTAGTCCCATCGTGGCACAGATCACTCAGCTCCTACCATGTCCCACCGGAAGATTTACCCCGTCACCACCGCGTCAGACGCGAATCTTCGGGCAGACTGCGACACCGCAGGAGGGTTTCAGTCGATCACGTCGCGGTCCCTGCGGGTGCGGGCCTCGCGGACGGGCACCTCGCGGACGATGACCTCGGGCCCGTCGCCCGGCCGCTCGAGGTGCGGCACGACCTCGGGGTCGACCTGCCGGGCGGGCAGGTACTGCAGGACCAGGGTCACCACACCCATGATCATGAAGATGACGCCGATCGCGTTGATGTCCACCGGGTCGCCGTCCGCCTTGATGGCGAACTTGAGGATGGCGCCCACGGTGAAGAGGAAGATCGCCAGACTGAAGCGCATGACCGCTGCCTTTCCCGAAGCTGGAGCTTTTGGTAAAGGTCTCCCCAACTCCAGACCGGCGGACACGTGGGTCCCCGTGTGTGCGCGATCACCGTGCGCGGCCGTTCCCGGACGGACGGCGAGGCCCCGGCACGGAATCCGTGCCGGGGCCTCGTACGGGTCCGGGTCCGTCAGGACGGAGGGTCCCAGGCCTTAGAAGGCCTCCTCCGGGAGCTCCATGACGTCCAGGGTGGTGTTCTCGGCCATCAGGCGGTCCGAGGTGATGCGGGGCAGGACGTTCGCGGTGAAGAACTGCGCCGCGGCGACCTTGCCGGTGTAGAAGTTGCGGTCGGCCTCGGAGACCTCGCCGCCCAGCCTGTTCAGGGCCACCTCGGACTGGCGCAGCAGCAGCCACGCCACGACGGTGTCGCCGAGGGCCATCAGCAGGCGGGTGGTGTTCAGCCCGACCTTGTAGATCTCCTTCGGGTTCTCCATCGAGCCGAGCGCGGCGTTGACCATCGCGCCGAGGATGCCCTCGGTGTCGGCCACGGCCTGGGCCAGCAGGGCGCGGTCGTTCTTCAGGCGGCCGTTGCCGGCCTCGGACGCCGCGAACTCCTTGATCTCGCCCAGCAGGACGTTCAGGGTGGCGCCCTGGTCGCGGAGGACCTTGCGGAAGAACAGGTCCAGGCCCTGGATCGCGGTGGTGCCCTCGTAGAGGGTGTCGATCTTGGAGTCCCGGATGTACTGCTCGATCGGGTACTCCTGCAGGAAGCCCGAGCCGCCCAGGGTCTGCAGGGACTCCGCGCCCAGCAGCGCGTAGGAGCGCTCGGAGCCGAAGCCCTTGACGATCGGCAGCAGGAGGTCGTTCATCTTCTCCGCCGCGGCGTCGTGGCGGCCCTCGTACTGGGCGATCGCGATCGCGTCCTGGTAGCTCGCGGTCAGCATGACCAGCGCGCGCATGCCCTCGGCGTAGGCCTTCTGGGTGATCAGCGAGCGGCGGACGTCCGGGTGGTGGGTGATGGTGACGCGCGGGGCGGTCTTGTCGGCCTGCTGGGTCAGGTCGGCGCCCTGCACGCGCTCCTTGGCGTACTCCAGGGCGTTCAGGTAGCCGGTCGACAGCGTCGCGATGGCCTTGGTGCCGACCATCATGCGGGCGTACTCGATGACCAGGAACATCTGGCGGATGCCGTCGTGCTTGTCGCCGACCAGCGTGCCGACCGCCGGGTGCTTCTCGCCGAAGGTGAGCTCGCAGGTCGTGGAGACCTTGAGGCCCATCTTCTTCTCGACGTTGGTGACGTAGACGCCGTTGCGCTCGCCGAGCTCACCGGTCTCCAGGTCCACGTGGTACTTGGGGACCAGGAACAGGGACAGGCCCTTGGTGCCCGGTCCGGCGCCCTCGGGGCGGGCCAGCACCAGGTGGTAGATGTTCTCGGACATGTCGTGCTCGGCCGAGGTGATGAAGCGCTTCACGCCCTCGATGTGCCAGGTGCCGTCGGGCTGCTGGACCGCCTTGGCGCGGCCGGCGCCGACGTCGGAGCCCGCGTCGGGCTCGGTCAGCACCATCGTGGCGCCCCACTGGCGCTCGACGGCCAGCTCGGCGAACCGCTTCTGCGCCTCGTTGCCCTCGTTGAAGAGGATCTGGGCGAAGCCGGGGCCGGAGGAGAACATGAAGACGGCCGGGTTGGCGCCCAGTACCTGCTCGGCCACCGCCCACACGAGGGAGCGCGGGGCCTGGGAGCCGCCGAGCTCGGGGTTGAGGTCGAGGCGGAACCACTCGGCGTCCATCCACGCCTTGTAGGACTTCTTGAACGACTCCGGCATCTTCACCTCGCCGGTGACCGGGTCGAACTTCGGCGGGTTGCGGTCGGCGTCCTCGAAGGACTCCGCGACCGGGCCGGTGGTCAGGCGGTTGACCTCGTCGAGGATGCTGCGCATGGTGTCCTCGTCCATGTCCTCGTAAGGACCCTTGCCGAGGACCTCCTGGCGGTCGAACACCTCGAAGAGGTTGAACTCGATGTCGCGAAGGTTGGCCTTGTAGTGCCCCATGGGTGACACCCCGTCTTACTCGGCGGGTTGCCGCGCACCCGCGTCTACCGGTTAGTAACTATTGATGATGCTACCCGCCGGTAACAGTGGCAAGACTTCCCAGACCCCGTCCGGAGTGTGACTCATACCACATAGTTGCGGAAGATCATAACGGAACGTACTGGTTCCTCCACGCGACTAAGAGAACAGTGACGGCCGGCCACACCGGTCCCACCCACCTCAAGGGAGATGCGGAAGAATGGTCTTCAAGAAGCTGCTCAGCGCTTTCGGAGTCGGTGGACCCTCCATCGAGACGATCCTGAGGGACTCCAACGTCCGGCCCGGCGGAATCATCGCCGGTGACATCCATCTGACCGGTGGCGACAGCACCGCGGAGATCCTGGGGATCAACGTGGCCCTCGTCACCCGCGTGGAGGTGGAGAGCGGCGACAACGAGTACACCCAGAACGAGAAGTACGCCAAGGCCCACCTGTCCGGGGCGTTCCAGCTCCAGCCGGGCGTGCGCCACAGCTTCCCGTTCCAGCTCGAGGCGCCGTGGGAGACCCCGCTCACCCACATGTACGGCCAGCCGCTGCGCGGCACCACCGTCGGCGTCGCCACCGAGCTGGAGGTCGCGCGCGCCGTCGACGCCACCGACCTCGACCCCGTCGCGGTGCACCCGCTGCCCGCCCAGGAGCGCATCCTCGCGGCCTTCTCCAACCTGGGCTTCCACTTCCGCAACGCCGACTGCGAGAAGGGCCGCATCTACGGCGTCACCCAGCTCCTGCCCTTCTACCAGGAGATCGAGTTCCACCCGGGCGGCCGCTACTCCCAGCACATCAAGCAGCTGGAGGTGACCTTCGTCAGCAACCCCCAGACCACCGAGGTCATCCTCGAGCTGGACAAGCGCACGATGTTCGGCGGCAGCCACGACACGTTCAGCCGCTTCACCGTGCCGAACACCGGCTTCGAGAACACCAACTGGGAGCAGGAGATCGACTCCTTCCTCCAGCAGGCGGGCCGCAAGCGGGGCTTCTTCTAAGCCGAACACGACCGGGAGCCCGAACTGAACAGCGCCGAACAGCGGTTGTGGGACGCCCATGCCAGGGGCGTCCTGGTGGATCTGACCGACGAGCCCGACGCCCTCGTCTCGGCGTCCGTGATCGCCCGGCTGCTGCTGGGCGCGCAGGAGGCCGAGCAGGGCTTCGTCCCGGCGGTCCGGTTGCGGGGGGCACGCGTGACCGGCCGCCTGGACGTCTCCGGCGGCACCGTCGAGCGCGAGCTGCGGCTGGAGAGGTGCGTCCTGGACGAGGCGCCGCGCTTCAACGACGCCCGCACCAGGGAACTGCGCCTCACCGACTGCGTCATGCCGGGCTTCGACGGGAGCGGGCTGCGCGCCGAGGGGTACGTCAGCCTCTCCGGCTCGGTCGTCGAGGGCCAGGTCAAGCTGGTGCGGGCCCAGCTGTCCAGCGGGCTCCGGATGAACGGCACGAAGATCACGGCGGGGGACGAGAGGTACGCGTTCTTCGCCGGGGCACTGCTCGTCGAGGGCGGCGTGTTCGTCCGGAACGCCGAGATCACCGGCGGGGTGCGGCTGACCGGCGCCCGGATGACCGGCGGCTTCTTCCTGGAAGGCGCCCGCCTGTCCAACCCCGGGCGCATCGCCCTGGACGGGCAGAACATCACGGTGACCGACGCGATGGAGTGCGCCCGGGGCTTCCAGGCGGAGGGCACCGTCAAGCTCCGGGGGGCGCGGATCGACGGGACGCTCTCGTTCGACCAGGCGGGGCCGCTGCGGCGTCCGGGCCATGTGGCGCTCCAGCTCAGCCACGCCACCGTCAGCGAGCTGATCCTCACCCCGTCCGAGCCGATCGAGGGCCTGGTCTCGATGTCGTACGCCAGGTTCGGCGTGCTGCTCGACGATCCGGAGCGCTGGCCGGAGCAGCTGCGGCTGACCGGGGCCACCTACGAGTCGCTGCGCGGCGGCGGCGTCACCCGGCGCGTCGACTGGGTGAGCCGGGACCCCGAGGGGTTCCGGCCCCAGCCGTACGAGCAGCTCGCCGCCTGGTACCTCAGGGACGGCAACGAGCACCTGGCCCGGCGCACCCAGCTGCTGAAGATGCGCCGGCGCCGCCGCACGCTGTCCTGGCCGTCCCGGGCGTGGAGCGCACTGCTCGACTACACCGTTGGCTACGGGTACCGGCCCTGGCAGGCCTTCGGCTGGCTGGCCGCGATCGTCGCCTTCGGCACCGCCGTGTTCGGCAGGGTGCCGCCCCGGCCGCTCAAGGAGCCCGCGGAGCTGCCCGACTTCAACGCGTTCGCCTACGTCATCGACCTGATGGTCCCGATCGGGGCGTTCGGGCAGCGGGCGGCCTGGGACGCGGTGGGGTGGACCCAGTGGCTGGCGTACGGGATCATCGCAGCGGGGTGGATTCTCGCCACCGCGCTGATCGCCGGGGTGACCCGCGTGCTGCGGCCCAACTGAGCGAGGTCGAGGACTGGGGGCAGGAAGATGGGCACTTATCTGATCACCGGGGCCACCGGGGGCATCGGGCTGGCCACCGCCGAGCTGCTGCGCGAGCACGGGCACGACCTGATCCTGTCGGGGCGCTCTCCCGAGCGGCTGGCCGCGATCGCCTCCCGGTTCGCCGCCGCGCCCTACGGGCAGACGCAGGGCTGGGCGCTGCCGCGGCCCGACGGCGCGTCCGCGGGCGAGCAGGCCGAGCACGTCCGGACGGTGCCCCTCGACCTGTCCGAGCCGCGCCGGATCGAGGCCGCCCTGGCCGTCGCCGACCTGCCCCCCGTGCTGGACGGCGTGGTGCACAGCGCCGGGGTGAGCGAGCTGGGCCGGGTGGCCGAGCAGGAGGCCGACGAGTGGATCGACCAGCTCATGGTCAACCTGGTGGCCGCCGCGGAGCTGACCAGGCTGCTGCTGCCGTCCCTGCGCGCCGCGTCGGGGCATGTGGTGTTCGTCAACTCCGGCGCCGGGCTGCGCGCCAACCCCGGCTGGGCCTCGTACGCGGCGAGCAAGCACGGCCTGAAGGCCCTCGCGGACGCGCTGCGCCAGGAGGAGCCGGGCATCCGGGTGACGAGCGTCTACCCGGGCCGCACGGCCACCGAGATGCAGCGCAGGGTCCGCGCCCAGGAGGGCGGGCCGTACGAGCCCGCCGACTACATCGCCCCCTCGACCGTCGCCCGGGCCGTCCTCGGCGCGCTGGAGACGCCCGCCGACGCCGTCGTCACGGACGTCTCCGTACGCCCACGGTGAGTCACACCCCGTAGGGCACCGGGTCGGTCTCGGCGGTTCTGCGGCGGCGCAGGACGTAGGAGGCCGTCAGGCCGCCGATGAGCCCGAAGAGGTGGCCCTGCCAGGAGACCATGGTGTTGGTGGGCAGCACGCCGTACAGGATGCCCCCGTAGACGATGAAGGCGGCCACGGCGATGAGGGTGTCGCCGAAGTGCCGTTCGAAGAAGCCGCGGCCGAGGATGTAGCCGAAGTAGCCGAACACCAGGAGGCTGGCGCCGAGCGTCTCGGAGTCCGGCGGGCCGGTGAACCAGACGCCCAGCCCGCCGATCACGATGACGATGAGGTTCATCAGCACGAACTTGCCAGGCCCGCGCAGCGCGGCCACGAAGCCCAGCACCGCGAAGGGCACCGTGTTGGCCATGAGATGCTCGAAGTTCCCGTGCAGGAAGGGAGCACTGAAGATCTGGGGGAGGTCGGGGAGGTAGAGAGCGCGGATGCCGTAGAGGTCGAGCCATCCGCCGAGAACGTAGTCGATGGACTCCAGCAGCCACATCAGCGCGAGCATCCCGCCCACCAGGGCCGCGCCCGACAGGGCGCGGGTGGCCTGAACGGTCAGCTCTCCAGCGGCTCTGCGGCCGAATGCCCGGCCTCGGTCGCTCATCGGGAACCTGCCCTATCTGTCGTTTTTCAGGTTAACGACCGATATACCCGATAAGTTCTTGGATTACCTCGACCCGCCCTTTCAGCGGCGAAGGTAACGCCTTTCCTCCGGGGTCGTCCCGCCCCACACTCCGGCCGGCTCGCCGGCCCGCAGCGCCCAGTCCAGGCACGCGGCGGCCACCGGGCAGCGGTGGCAGATCCGCTTGGCCTCGGCCATCACGTCCCGCCCCGGGCCCGCGTCCGAGATCGGGTAGAAGAGCTCCGGGTCCGCCCCCCTGCACTCGGCCAGATCGGTCCAGTGCTCGTCGGTGTCCCTGCGTACTGCGAGCGGGTTCGCCGCGTCGCGATACATGGTCGCCTTCACCGGTACGCCTCCTTGCGTCTCCAACCTCCACCCAATGTAGTACTACAACGCGTAGTACTACAACCCGGCGTTACAAGGAAGCCACCGGACAGGGTGTTCCGGACGCCGGATACCCTGCGGGCCATGACCACCCGCAAGCAGCCCGTTTTCCGCGACGCCACCCGCGCCGATCTCGAGAAGATCGTCAGGCTGCTCGCCGACGACGTGCTGGGCAGCTCCCGCGAGTCGGCCGAGGTCAACGAGCACTACGAGAAGGCGTTCGCCGCCATCGACGCCGACCCCCACAACCGGCTGATCGTCGCCGACACCGACGGCGACGTCATCGCCACCCTCCAGCTCACCTACATCCCCGGACTCACCTACATGGGCAGCTCCCGCGCCCAGATCGAGGGCGTCCGGGTCGCCGGCGACCTGCGGGGGCGCGGCGTCGGCCACGCCATGCTGCGCTGGGCCATCGAGGAGGCCCGCGCGATGGGCTGCCGGGTCGTGCAGCTCACCAGCGACCGGCAGCGCCCCGACGCCATCCGCTTCTACCAGAAGGTCGGCTTCCGCCCCTCGCACATGGGCCTGCGCTACCCCCTCCAGGACCTGGACTGACACCGGGCGGGGCCGGGGCACCCCCGGTCCCTGTGCCCGAGATCACTTCCCCTTAGTCTGCCAAAATGCGTGCATTCACGGTGGAAAAACTGGGATCTCTGGAAACTGTTGAGGCGCCCGAGCCGGTGCCGGGGCCCGGACAGGTCCTCATCGAGGTGGCGGCGGCCGGGGCGAACTACGTGGACGGGCTGTTCCTGCACGGGCGCTACCAGATCAAGCCTCCGCTGCCCTTCGTGCCGGGCGGGGAGATCGCCGGGACCGTCAAGGCGCTCGGACCCGGAGTGGAGGGGCCCGCCGTCGGCAGCCGGGTCGTCGCGCTGTGCGGCGTCGGCGGCTTCGCCGAGCAGGTCGTGGTGCAGGCCGGGGCGGCCGTGGTGATCCCGGACGTGCTCGACTTCCCCCGTGCGGCGACCTTCACGCAGTCCTACTGCACCGCGCTGTACGCGCTGCGCAACCGGGCCGGGCTGCAGGAGGGCGAGACCGTCCTGGTGCTGGGCGCGGGCGGCGGCGTGGGGCTCGCGGCCGTCCAGGTCGCCAAGGCGCTGGGCGCGAAGGTGCTGGCCGGGGCGTCCTCCCCGGAGAAGCGCGAGGCCGCCCTGGCCTCCGGCGCCGACGCCGTGGTGGACACCTCCTCCGAGGACGTGAAGACCGCCGCCCGCGCCTTCTCCGAAGGCGGCGTGGACGTCGTCTACGACCCGGTGGGCGGCGCGCTCGCGGACCCGGCGCTGCGCGCCCTGCGCGACCACGGCCGGTACGCGGTGATCGGCTTCACCGGAGGGATCCCCTCCCTCCCCCTCAACCAGGTGCTGCTGCGCAACCGCTCGATCGTCGGCGTGGACTGGGGCGGCTGGTCCATGACCGCGCCCGGGCAGCAGGCGGCGCTGCACCGGGAGGCGCTGGACCTCGTCGCCGAGGGCCGGATCGACCCGATCGCACCGGCCGTCCGGCCGCTGGCCGAGGCCGGGCAGGTCCTGGACGCCCTGCTGAACCGCCAGGTCACCGGCAAGGTCGCGCTGGTGCCCTAGCCGCGTCCCGAGGGTCCGGGGAACGCCCCCGGACCCGCCCGGTACTCCGCCCGCCAGGCCGCGCAGCCCGGGACGTAGGCGGCCAGGACCCGGGTGGCGAACCACTCCGGGTCCCAGTCCTCGTCCAGCGCCTCGTGCAGCCACCGGTAGGCCAACGCGGGCCGGCCGTCGGTGAGGCGGATCTCGACCACTTCGTATTCGACGTCCTCGTAGGCGTGCAGGAGCGCGAGCTCGTCCGCGCCGAGGCCGCCGACCAGCAGGCCGTCCGCGGTTCCGGCGGCGGGGACCAGCCCGGGGTAGACCCGTCCGGGCAGCGCCGCCGCCCGCCATCCCGGTGCCCCGGCCGGGGTCAGCTCGGGCACCCTGCCCAGCAGGGCGTCCAGCACCTCGGGGAAGCGGAGCGTGCCGTAGACGAAGAGATCTGGCATGGTGCTCAAGGTACTGAGAGGGGAGCGGTGATGATCCGCGAGTTCCGGCCGGGTGACGAGGCCGCCGTCTATGACATCTGCCTGCGCACCGGCGCCTCCGGGGAGGACGCCACTCACCTGTTCACCGACCCGGAGCTCCTGGGGCATGTCTATGCCGGGGCGTATCTGAAGTTGTGCCCCGACTTCGCGTCGGTCGTCGAGGAGGAGGGCGACGTCCTCGGCTACATCCTCGGAGCGCCCGACACCCGCGCGTTCGAGAAGCGGTGCGAGGAGGAGTGGTGGCCTCCGCTGCGGGAGCGGTACCCCGACCCGGGTGAGCCCGCGACGCCGGACGAGCGGGCCATGTACGCGATCCACCACTTCCACCCCGCTCCGGACGAGATCGTCGCGGGATACCCGTCGCACCTGCACATCGACCTCCTGCCGCGGACGCAGGGCAAGGGGTACGGGCGCAGGCTGATGGACCGGCTCCGCGAGCAGCTCCGGCGGGCCGGATCCCCCGGGCTCCACCTGGGCGTCTCCCCCGACAACCGCCGTGCCGTCGGCTTCTACGGGGCGCTGGGGTTCGCGGTGCTGACCGAGAACGAGCACGTCATCTGGATGGGCGAGCGCCTCTGACCCTCAGGGTCCGGCCTCCTCCTTCACTTCGCGCATCGGTGACTCGCGTCACACCATCTCCGCGAAATACCCCTAGGGGGTATATGGTTCAGGAAGGTGACGGACCTAAGGAGAGACCATGAACACCGCGGTGAAGCTCAGCGCGTTCACATTGGGGATGGCAGGCGTCTTCGGCGTGTCCCTCGGAGCTGGACAGCTCCTCGGACCCGACCGGGCCGAACGGCCCGAGCACGTCCAGAGCAGCCCCGCAGCCGCCCACGGCGACCACGGCGACCACGCGGCCCCCGAACCCGAGCCCGCCGCCGCCGCGGAACTCGCGATCAGCCGGGCGGACGCGCCGGACGGACGGTTCGCCTTCCTCGTCACCGGACAGGACGGGAAGCCCGTCACCTCCTACGACGTTGAACACGACAAGAAGATGCACCTGATCGTCGTTCGCAAGGACCTCTCGGGGTTCCGCCACGTCCACCCGGAGCTTCGCCCTGACGGCGCCTGGGAGGTCGAGTCCCCGCTGGGCGAGCCCGGCGGGTACCGCGCGTTCGCCGACTTCAAGCCCACCGGCGGAAGCGCCCAGGTGCTGACGCTCGACACGGAGGTGCCTGGCTCGGCCACCGAGCGCCCGCTGCCCGCAGCCTCCGAGACCGCCGAGGTGGACGGGTACACCGTCACCCTCGACGGCACGCTCACCGCGGGCGGGACCAGCGAGCTGACCATGAGCGTCAGCAGGGACGGGAAGCCCGTCACCGACCTCCAGCCGTACCTGGGCGCCTACGGGCACCTCGTGGCGCTGCGCAAGGACGACCTCGCCTATCTTCATGTCCATCCGGAGGGCGCTCCCGGCGACGGCAAGACGGCCCCCGGGCCGGACATCACCTTCTTCGCCGAAGCCCCGTCCGGCGGTGACCACCGGCTCTACCTGGACTTCCAGCACGAGGGCCGGGTCCACACCGCGGAATTCACCGTCCACGTCCACTGAAAGAAGTGCGTCTGACGGCGCACTACCCATGGCTGAACGCATGCTCGCGCATACTGAACGATCCACCGTCACCACCGACCTCGTGAGGAGGCCCTGATGAACCCCGTGCAGGACCGGATCGAACTGTCGATCGGCGGGATGACCTGCGCCTCCTGCGCGAACCGCGTCGAACGGCGGCTCAACAAGCTCGAAGGCGTCAGCGCCAGCGTCAACTACGCCACCGAGAAGGCGAGCGTCTCCTACGGGCCCGGGATCACGCCCGAGGACCTGATCTCCCAGGTGGAGAAGGCCGGCTACACCGCCGAACTGCCCGCCCCGCCGCGGGAGGAGAGCGGCGAGGCGCCCTCTCCGGAGGACTCCGCCCTCCGGACGCTGCGGCAGCGGCTGATCGTCAGCCTGGTGCTGGCCGTCCCGGTGATCGCGATGGCGATGATCCCGGCGCTGCAGTTCCGCAACTGGCAGTGGGCCTCGCTCACCCTCGCCGCGCCCGTCGTGGTGTGGGGCGCGTGGCCGTTCCACCTCGCCGCCTGGAAGAACCTCAGGCTGGGCGCCGCGACGATGGACACCCTCGTCTCGCTCGGCACCGCCTCGGCCTTCCTGTGGTCGCTCTACGCGCTGTTCTTCGGGCACGCCGGCGAGCCCGGCATGAAGCACCCGTTCGAGCTCACCGTGGAACGCACCGACGGCAGCGGCAACATCTACCTGGAGGTCGCCGCCGGGGTCACCGTCTTCCTTCTGGCCGGACGGTACTTCGAGGCACGCTCCAAGCGGCGGGCCGGCGCTGCGCTGCGCGCCCTGCTGGAGATGGGCGCCAAGGACGTGACCGTGCTGCGCGACGGCGCCCAGACCACGATCCCGATCGACTGGTTGGCCGTCGGCGACCTGTTCGTCGTCCGGCCCGGCGAGAAGATCGCCACGGACGGGGTGATCGTCGAGGGCGCGTCCGCCGTCGACACCAGCATGATCACCGGCGAGCCCGTGCCCGTGGAGGTCGGCGTCGGCGACGCCGTCACCGGCGCGACCGTCAACGCCGGCGGGCGGCTGGTCGTCCGCGCCGTGCGGGTCGGCTCCGACACCCGCCTCGCCCAGATGGCGCGGCTGGTGGAGGAGGCGCAGAACGGCAAGGCCCGGGCCCAGCGGCTCGCCGACCGCGTCTCCGGGATCTTCGTGCCGGTGGTGATCGCCCTGGCCGTCGCCACCCTCGGCTTCTGGCTGGGCTCCGGCGCGGAGGCCGCCACCGCCTTCACCGCCGCGGTCGCCGTCCTCATCATCGCCTGCCCGTGCGCCCTGGGCCTGGCCACCCCCACCGCCCTGCTGGTGGGCACCGGCCGCGGCGCCCAGCTCGGCATCCTCATCAAGGGCCCCGAGGTCCTGGAGTCCACCCGCCGGATCGACACCATCGTCCTGGACAAGACCGGCACCGTCACCCACGGCAGGATGAGCCTCGCCGCGGTCGTCACCGCCCCCGGCGAGGACGAGGAGGAGGTCCTGCGCCTCGCCGGCGCCCTGGAGGACGCCTCGGAGCACCCGATCGCCCAGGCCGTCGCCAAGGCCGCCGCGGAGCGGACGGGGGCGCTGCCGCCCGTCGCGGACTTCCAGAACGTGCCGGGCCTGGGCGTCCAGGGCATGGTGGACGGGCACGCGGTGCTCGTCGGCCGGCCCCGGCTCCTGGCCGAGTGGTCGCAGCCGCTGCCCGCGTCCCTGTCCGCCGCCAAGCAGGAGGCAGAGGCGTCCGGCAGGACCGTCGTGGCGGTCGGCTGGGACGGCGCGGCGCGCGCCCTCCTGGTCGTCGCCGACACCATCAAGGAGACCAGCGCCGAAGCCATCACCCAGTTCCGCGCCCTGGGGCTCACCCCGATCCTGCTGACCGGCGACAACGAGGCCGCAGCCCGCTCCGTCGCCGCTTCCGTCGGAATCACCGAGGTCCACGCCGAGGTCATGCCGGAGGACAAGGTCACCGTGGTCAAGGAGCTGCAGGCCGAAGGCCGGGTCGTCGCCATGGTCGGCGACGGCGTCAACGACGCGGCCGCCCTGGCCCAGGCCGACCTGGGCCTGGCCATGGGCACCGGAACGGACGTCGCCATCGAGGCCGCCGACCTGACCCTCGTCCGCGGCGACCTGCGCGCGGCGGCCGACGCGATCCGCCTGTCCCGGCGCACCCTGGGCACCATCAAGGGCAACCTGTTCTGGGCCTTCGCCTACAACGTCGCCGCCCTGCCCCTCGCGGCCGCTGGACTGCTCAACCCGATGCTCGCCGGCGCGGCCATGGCCTTCTCCAGCGTCTTCGTCGTGAGCAACAGCCTCCGCCTCCGGCGGTTCAGCCCCTCCTGACGACCGCTCGCACGTCAGCGGCCGCGGGGACGATCGTCCCCGCGGCCGCTGACGTTCCCTGACTTGCCGAGTCAAGGGTGTGGCGGGTTCGCGTATTCCTGAGAAAAAGCGTGTACTCATAGTTATCGTTTGATCTCGATACGGAGTCGAAGGGCTGCACACTGCTTATGGGGGCGGGGGCTGGCATGGCCGGGTACTCGGCGCCGCGGCCGCGGCGGGGAAGTGAACGAGTGGGCGGGTACGACTGCTCCATCATCGTCGGCGACCGGAGGTTCCGGCTGCTGAGGAGCCGGTTCCGGCGGCTCATCTCGGTGCTCTTCGTGCTGTTCCTCGGGTGGTACCTGCTCTACATCGGGCTGTCGGCGTTCGCGCGCGGATTCATGGCGCAGCCGGTGGTGGGGAACGTCAACGTGGCGCTGGTGTTCGGGATGTCGCAGTTCGCCTCGACGTTCCTGCTGGCCTGGTGCTACTCGCGTTACGCGCGGCGGCGGCTCGACCCGCTGGCCGCGCAGATCTGCGAGGAGGCGGAGCGGCGGCGGGAGGCCTACACGCGGATGATGGCCGAGCGGGGGCGCATGGACGACTGGTTCCCGGCCGACGAACCCGCGGGCGGGGGGCAGGCGTGATCTCCGCGACCGGTGACGGGCGGACGCTGACGATCGCCCTGTTCGTCGTCTTCATCGTCATCACGCTCGGCGTGACGTTCTGGGCGCGGGCCAACACCCGCAGCGCCGACGACTTCTACGCCGGGGGACGCATGTTCTCCGGGGCGCAGAACGGGGTGGCGCTCGCCGGCGACTACATGTCGGCCGCCTCGTTCCTGGGCATCGCGGGGCTCATCGCGCTGTCGGGGTACGACGGCTTCCTGTACTCGATCGGCTTCCTGGTGGCGTGGCTGCTCAGCCTGCTGCTGGTCGAGATGATGCGCAACGCCGGGCGTTTCACCATGGCGGACGTGTTGTCGTACCGGGCCAGGAGCCGGCCGAAGGTGCGGACGGCCGCGGCCGTCTCGACCGTCACCGTGTCGGTGTTCTACCTGCTGGCCCAGATGGTCGGCGCGGGCGCGCTGGTGTCGATGCTGCTGGGCATCCACTCCGGCGGGACGTTCCTGGGCGTGTCCGGCGAGGCCGCCGAGGTGCTCACCATCGCCGGCGTCGGCGTCATGATGATCTTCTATGTGATGTTCGGCGGGATGAAGGCCACCACCTGGGTGCAGATCATCAAGGCGGTGCTGCTCATCTCCAGCACGGTCGTGCTGACCGCGCTGGTGCTCGGCCGGTTCGGCTTCAACCTCAGCACCATGCTGGGCGCGGCGGCCGACGCCAGCGGCTCGTCGGGGTTCCTGCAGCCCGGCGGGCGCTACGGGCAGGACGTCCGGGGCGACACCGTGCGCACGGTCCTCAACAAGCTGGACCTCATCAGCCTGGCGCTCGCCCTCGTGCTGGGCACGGCGGGCCTGCCGCACATCGTCGGCCGGTTCTTCACCGTGCCCGACGCCCGCGCCGCGCGCCGCTCGGTGAACTGGGCGATCGGCCTCGTCGGCGTGTTCTACCTGATGACGCTGGCGCTGGGCTTCGGCGCCGCGGCGCTCGTCGGCGAGAAGGCCATCTCCGAGCAGGACCCGGCGGGCAACACCGCGGCGCTGCAGCTCGCCCACGAGCTCGGCAGCCACCTGGGCGGGCGGCTCGGCGGCGACCTGCTGCTGGCCTTCATCGGCGCGGTCGCCTTCGCGACGATCCTCGCGGTGGTCTCCGGGCTGGTGCTGGCCTCCTCCACCTCGCTGGCGCACGACTACTTCGGCCACGTGCTGATGCTGGGCCGGCCGCGCGAGTCGCAGGAGGTCGCGGTCGCCCGGGTCGCGGCGTTCCTCATCGGCACGCTGGCGATCATGCTGGCGGTGGTGGCGCGGAACCTGAACGTCGCCTTCCTGGTGGGGCTGGCGTTCGCCATGGCGGCCTCCGCCAACCTCCCCGCGATCGTCCTGTCGCTGTTCTGGAAGCGGTTCACCGCGACGGGGGCGCTCGCGGGGATCTACGGGGGGCTCGCCGGCAGCCTCCTGCTGGTGCTGCTGTCCCCGGTCGTCTCGGGCAAGGTCGATCCGGAGACCGGCAGGAACCTCTCGCTCCTGCCCAAGGGGGTGGACTTCCAGCTGTTCCCGCTGGAGAACCCGGGGCTGGTGTCCATCCCGTTCGGGTTCCTGTGCGCGATCGCGGGCAGTCTGCTGAGCCGGGAGAAGGCCGAGCCGCAGGGCTACGACGAGCTGTCCGTGCGTTCCCTCACCGGGCTGGGCGCCCACCGCCCGGCGTGACGGGCCGGAATCCGGCGCTCAGCGGACCAGGAGCTCGACGACGCCCGTCACGTCCTCCTCACCATGCCCGTCGGCGACCCGGCGCTCCATCAACGCCATGAACGGGGCGAGGAGCTCGGGGGTGACGCCCTGCTCCTGTGCCGTGCGCAGGAGCGTCGCGTTGCCCTCGGACATCATGGCGAGGTTGGAGACCACCCCCCGCGTGTAGTCGCCGCTCTCCAGGCGTTCGGCCTGCTCCTGGACGCTCTGCGTCATGGCGTTGAGCCAGCCGGCGAGCAGCGGAGCCAGGCTCGTGGGCGCGACATCCGACTTGCGGATCAGCGCGAAGGCGTGCGCGATACCGGCGAACATCCCCGTCATCGCGCTCAGCAGTGCCACGTCGTGCAGAGAAGCGGCGCCGGGGTCCTCACCGGTGTACTCGGTGCCGGCCGGGATCGACAACGTCGCACGGTGCTCGTCGAACAGCGCCCGCGAACCGCTGTAGAAGACGTACCCGCCGGCCTCCGGAACACCGATCATCGGCGGGACGGCCATGATCCCGCCGTCCAGGAAGCGGGCGCCGCGCTCCTCGGCCCACCTGGCGCGGGTGCGGGCCTCGGCGGGCGTGCGGGTGGTGAGGTCCACCAGGTCCTTGCCGGTCAGGTCGATCCCGTCCAGGGCCTGCACGACCGAGGCGTCGTCGAGGAGGCAGACCACCACGAGATCGCTCGCGGCCACCGCCTCGGCCGCCGTCGCGGCGGGCCTCGCCCCCTGGGAGGCCAGCGCCTCGGCCTTGCCGGGCGTGCGGTTCCAGACGGTCGGCTTCAGGCCCACGGCGAGCCAGGCCCGCACCAGCGCCGTCCCCATGGCGCCGAGCCCGAGGACCGTGAGGGGAGAGCGTTCGAAAGTGTCGTCGTTCATGCCGCCTAGGCTGGTCGAGGGCCCTGGAATGATCAAGTACGCACTTCGGAGTGCGTACGCACTCTGAAGTGAGCGAGCAGGTGGAGGCGTCGTGACAGTCCCGCGCAGGCCGGGCATGTTCATCTGCGGCATCGACGCGGCGATGGACGTGATCGGCGGAAAGTGGAAGGTGCTGATCCTCTGGGAGCTGACGGACCGCCCGCGCCGCTTCGGCGAGCTGCGCAGGTCCCTGGCGGGCGTCTCCGAGAAGGTGCTCGCCTCGCACCTGCGCGAACTGGAGGCCGACGGCATCGTGCACCGCGAGGCCCACGACGAGGTGCCCCCTCGCGTCGAGTACTCACTGACCCCGCTCGGAGTGTCGCTGAACGAGGCACTCGAACCTCTCGGCGCCTGGGGCCGCGAACACGTCCTCGGCAGGTGAGGACGTCACTCTCACGGGGGAGCCCGGAAGAGCACTCTCCCGGCGGACGCCCGAGACGGGGCCGCACGCCTAACTTCGCTTCACACGCCGAACGTTGAGGAGGCAGTGTGATCGAGCTGCGTGAGCTGTGCAAACGGTACGGCGGGAGGACAGCCGTCGACGGGTTGTCTTTCCGGGTTCCGCCGGGGAGGGTGACGGGTTTCCTCGGGCCGAACGGAGCCGGGAAATCGACGACGATGCGCATGATCGTCGGCCTGGACCGGCCCACCGCGGGGAGTGCGACCGTCTGCGGGAAGGCGTACCGGGAGTTTCCGGCTCCGCTGCGGGAAGTGGGGACGCTGCTGGAGCCCGGGGCCGTACAGGGCGGGCGGACGGCTTTCCACCACCTGCTGTGGCTGGCGTACTCCAACGGGATCGGCGAGCGCGGAGTGCGGGAGGCGCTGGAGCGTGTCGGGCTCGGTGACGCCGGGCGGCGGAAAGTCGGCGGGTTCTCGCTCGGGATGACGCAGCGGCTGGGCATCGCCGCGGCCCTGCTCGGAGATCCCGGGGTGGTGCTGCTGGACGAGCCGATCAACGGCCTGGACACCGAGGGCATCCGCTGGTTGCGCGGGCTGCTGCGGGAGCTGGCCGGTGAAGGGCGGACGGTCCTGCTGTCCAGCCATGTGATGAGCGAGATGGAGCTGGTCGCCGACCATCTGATCGTCATCGGAAAGGGGAGGCTGGTCTCCGACAGTCCACTGCGGGAGTTCATCGAGCGGTATTCACGGGCTTCCACGACGCTTCGCTCCCCTGATGGCGAACGTTTCTGCGCCGTACTGCGGAGCCGTGGGGCCGCAGTACACGAAACGGGGAACGAACGTTACGTGGTGGAGGGGCCGGACGCCGTCACGGTCGGCTCCTGGGCCGCGGAACACGGCGTGACGCTGTACGAGCTGACGCCCCGCCACGCGTCTCTCGAGGAGATCTACACGGAGCTGACACGGGACGAGGGCGAGTACACGGCCAAGGGGGCGGCATGAACACCTTCCGTCATGCGGTGGCCGCCGAGTGGGTGAAGACGCGTTCGCTCCGCTCTACGGTATGGACGCCACTGGCGATCGTTCCGATGGTGGCGGGGATGGCGCTGTTCGTAGGGGTCACGGAAAGCCTGCAACCGGACGACACGGTGCTCGGAGGCAGCTTGACCGGGGCCGTTCTCGCGCAGTTCGCGGCCGCCGTCTTCGGTGTTCTGGTCGTCTCCGGCGAATACGGCTCCGGTATGCACCGGACGACGTTCACAGCGATGCCGCGGCGGAGTCTCGTCCTGGCCGCCAAGGGACTCGTCGTGTTCACCTTCACGGTGCTCTCGGCTTTCGTTGCCTCATGTCTGGGCCTCTGGATCGGGGCCTGGATGTTGTCGGGCAAGGGGTACTCCGATGGAGAACCCTTTCCGGCCCTCTTCGGCGTCGCATTGTGCATCGCGTTGACGGCGCTGCTCGGGCTCGCGGCGGGTGTGCTGCTGCGCCATTCGGCCGGTGCGATCACCGCCGTCATCGGGTTTCTGATGCTTCCCGGGCTGTTCGCGCCGCTCTTCGGGGACTTTCAGGGTTGGATCAGCGGTACGTCGCCGCAGGTCGTCCTGCAGAAGATGACGCAGACTTCAGACGTGACCGCTCAGAATGCGGGAAGTCTGGGGGCGTGGCCTTCGCTGGGTCTCGTGGCGGCTTACGCCGTCGTCCTTCTGGGGTTCGCGGGCGTCCGCCTGGTGCGCCGCGATGCCTGATCTCTCGACGCTGCTACGGGACCTGCGCTCGGATCTCTCGCCGGGCGCGGGCACTCCGTTGCTGCCCGGACGCGGGAGATTCTGGACGGCCTGGCTGCCTCACATGTTCGTCGCCCTGCTCGCGATGACGTTGGCGGGAGTCTCCTGGCACACTTTGATCGAGGACTTCGGGGTACCGAACCAGGTCTCAGCGGCCATCGGAATCACTCAGGCGTCAGCGCTGCTGTTCGCCCTCTACTGGCCGGTGTGGGGATGGTGGCTGTCTCTGGGGACGCTGATCATCTCGGCCGTCGTCGCCGCGGACGGACCGTTGTGGCCGGGACCGAACCTGGCGACGCATCTGTGCGTGCTGGCTCTGGTGGCATTCGCCGTACGTCCTCGCGTCCTGATGGAAATGTGGGTGCTGACGCAGCTCGCCGGGCTGCTGCTGGCGCTTTTCCTGACCGGACGGGGCGTGCTGGAAGGCGTGACCGCCATGGCGGTGTTCTCGGGTGCCGTATCGGTCACCGCCGGAGCGTTGAAGGCCCGGACGGAAGCCCTTCGGCGGCTGGCCGAAGAGGTGCGGACGGGTGATGAAGAACGAGCCCGGCGAGCGCGTCTGGAGGAGCGTGCACGGATCGCACGTGAGCTGCACGATGTCGTCGCCCACCACATGTCCGTCATCGCCATTCAGGCGGAGGCCGCTCCGCACCGCGTCGAAGAGCCGCCTCAGGAGCTCACCCGTGCGTTCGGCATGATCCGGCAGAACGCGGTGGAAGCCATGGCGGAACTGCATCGCGTGCTGAAAGTACTGCGCGAGGACGAACCCGGACCAGCGGAGGAGCCTCAACCCACACTGCAGTTGCTGGACGAACTGTTGTCAGGGGTGCGTGGGACAGGGCTCCAGGTGACGGTGAAAATCACCGGACAGCAGCGGCCACTGCCTTCGGGCGTCGAACTGTCGGCGTACCGGATCATCCAGGAGTCTTTGAGCAACGTCCTACGACATGCTCCCGACGCCCCTACGGAGATCACCCTCGACTACCAGCGCGACCGTTTCGACTTCCAGGTGCGCAATGGGCCGCCTTCGACGCCTTCGACAACGGAAGAACGTCCCGGGCACGGTCTCCCAGGGATGCGGGAACGAGTGGGCATGCTGGGAGGAGAGTTCACCGCAGGCCCTGAACCGGACGGCGGTTACGCCGTACGCGTCTCCCTCCCCGATCGCTCTGAAGGGCATGACACATGACGATCCGTGTGCTCCTCGCCGACGACCAGGCCATGGTGCGGGAAGGGTTCTCCATCCTGCTGGGAACGCAGCCCGACATCAACGTGGTGGGCGAGGCCGTCGACGGCAGGGACGCGGTGGAGCAGGCCGCGCGGCTGGCCCCGGACGTCGTCCTCATGGACGTCCGCATGCCCGTCCTCAACGGACTGGAGGCCACGCGCCTCGTCTGCGCGGAGCCGTCCGCTCCGAAGGTGCTCGTCCTCACGACCTTCGATCTGGACGAGTACGTCTACGAGGCGCTCCGGGCTGGGGCCAGCGGTTTCCTGCTGAAGACGGCCACCGGCCGGGACCTCGCCGAGGCCGTGCGGGTGGTGGCGGCCGGTGACGCCCTGCTCGCCCCGTCCGTCACCCGCCGGCTCATCACCGAGTTCGCCAGGCTCGGTCCGGCCAGGCCCACCGGCGTCCGGATCGAGGAGCTCACCGAACGGGAGACGGAGGTGCTGGTCCTGCTGGCGCGCGGGTTGTCGAACACCGAACTCGCCGAGCGGCTGTTCGTCTCGGAGCAGACGGTGAAGACGCACGTGAGCCGTCTGCTGGGCAAGCTCGGGCTGCGCGACCGCACCCAGGCCGTCGTCTTCGCCTATGAGAGCGGGCTCGTCCGTTCCGGGTCGTCGTGACAGGCGCCGGCGTACCCTCTGACTCTGTCGATCAGCCTGCCGCTCACCTTCAGGAAGGTGTCCAGCTCCTGCGGCGGCAGGCCGAAGAAGAGGTGGAAGGCGTTCTCGCTGAAGTCCTCTTGGGCCTTGTTCATCGTCTCGGTGCCCTTGGCGGTCAGGGAGACGAGCATCGCGCGGCGGTCGTTCGGGTGGCGCCTGCGGGTGACGTAGTCGTCGGTCTCCAGGGCGTCGACCAGGCCCGTGATGTTCCGGGGGGTCACGCCCACCACGTCGGAGAGTTCACGCTGCGTCACCGGCCCCCGGTGGTGCAGCACCCACAGCACCGACGCCCTCGCCCGTGACAGGCCGCGCTCGGTCAGACCCCGTTTCACGAACACGGCGGTGACCTCGGTCAGTTCGAGCAGGCGCTCGAGCGCGCTTCGCGCCCCGTCCCGAGAAAGAGAACACCGTTCGTCATCCAGCCGCTCCACTATGTCGCACCCTCCATTATGGAGAATAACGTGCGCGCTCAAGGAGCGGTCCTCGGAAGCGGCCGGGGCCTTGTCCGCGTGTGAACGGCGGCGACGAGAGCCGCACCGATCATATAAGGGACGAGGTCAGGGGCATGGAAGGTGGAACCGAACACCAGCCGGGCCAGAAAGCTCTGCTCCGCCCACTGCGCGGGCCAGGGCGTCAGCTGGAGGAACTCCACCGCCCAGCACACGCCGGCAGTCGCGGCCAGGAGGAGGAAAGGCCTCACACGCGGCGCGAGCAACAGGATCAGCAGGCCGATGAGGCACGCGTAGAGCACGCCCCCGGCGTACTCCCCGACCGCCCCGAAACCGATCAGGGTGACCCCGAGCCCCACCGCGAGGGTCACCGCGATCCCCGCCAGCACCGAAAGCCGAAAACGCAGCAGGCCGTTCATGGCCTGATGAGACGATCCCTCCTTCCCTCCGGTTCGGCTTTCCGGCGGGAAAAGGGAGGGCTCCGATATCCCGTGGATATCGGAGCCCATCCGGAAGGTCAGACCTTGGCGGATCCGGCGGTCGGGACCGCCGCCGCGCCCTCGGGCGGGGTGAGGCGGCCGCTGCGGCGCGCCCACACCTCGAAGACCACGGTGGCGAACGGCGGGACGGCGGCGACCAGGGCGAGGGCCGTGGTCCAGAAGAACGACCACTTCAGGCGGGCCGCGGCCAGGACCGCCACGACGACGTAGAGCATGAACACCCCGCCATGCAGCGGGCCGAAGATCTTGACGCCCAGCTCGGTCGTCTCCGGCACGTACTTGAAGTACATGCCGATCAGGAGTCCCGCCCAGGTGAACGCCTCCACGGCGGCGATCACCGAGAAGGCGCGGACGATGAGGCGGTCCCAGCCCTTGTCAGTCACTTCAGGTCCTCTCAGGGGTATGCGGTCGCCGAAAGAACGGCGGGAATCACCTCGCACGGGGCCTGGGGGTCTTCAGCACGGCGAAGTCACCGCCAGGATAAGGGCGCTCCCACCCGGCCCCTCCCCGGGTCGGGTGATCGCGGAGAGCTGCATTTCTCTGCTGTCGGCAGAGATCCCTGGGCGTCCTCCGGCCGCCGACCTAGCGTCGGTCGTGACATCGGCACCGAAACCGGGGAGAAGACCCATGCACACCGCCTCCGACGGGCCCGCCATCGGCGGGTCGCTCGACGACCAGCTGGCCGGGCGGCTGCTCCAGCAGCGCATCATCGTCCTGGGCACCGAGGTCGACGACCAGGTGGCCAACCGGATCTGCGCGCAGCTCCTGCTGCTGTCCGCCGAGGACCCGCGCAGCGACATCAGCCTCTACATCAACTCGCCCGGCGGATCCGTCAGCGCCGGTCTGGCCATCTACGACACGATGCGGCTCATCCCCAACGACGTGAGCACGCTGGTGCTGGGGCTCGCCGCGAGCATGGGGCAGTTCCTGCTGACGGCGGGGACGGCCGGCAAGCGGTTCAGCCTGCCGCACGCCCAGGTGCTCATGCACCAGGGCTCCGCGGGCTTCGGCGGCACCGCGGCCGACATCGAGATCTACGCCGGGCAGCTGGAGCGCATCGGAAGGCTGATGACCCGGCTGACCGCCGAGCACACCGGGCAGCCCGAGGAGAAGATCGAACGGGACAGCAGGCGCGACGCCTGGTTCAGCGCCGACGAGGCCCTCGAGTACGGGTTCCTCGACCACATCGTGGAACGGGTCGACGACGTCCGCCCGTCGCTCGTCCGCCAGAAGGTGGGTCTGTGATGAGCCAGTACATGATCCCGACCGTCGTGGAGCGCACGTCCAGCGGGGAGCGCGCCTTCGACATCTACTCGCGGCTCCTGGCCGAACGCATCATCTTCATCGGCACCGAGATCGACGACGGCGTCGCCAACGTGGTGATGGCGCAGCTGCTGCACCTGGAGTCGGTGAGCGGGGACGTCGACATCAACCTGTACATCAACTCCCCGGGCGGGTCGTTCAGCGCGCTGACCGCCATCTACGACACGATGCACTTCGTCAAGCCCGACGTGGCGACGACGTGCATGGGGCAGGCCTCGTCGGCCGCCGCCGTCCTGCTCGCGGCGGGGGCGCACGGCAAGCGCGCCGTCCTGCGGCACGCCAAGGTGATGCTGCACCAGCCTTCCGGCCAGGCGCGGGGCACGCTGCCCGACCTGGCCGTCCAGGCACGCGAGGTGGCGACGGTCCGCGCCGAGATGGAGGAGATCCTCAGCCGGCACACCGGACACCCCGTGGACAAGATCCGCGAGGACACGGACCGCAACCGCACCTTCAACGCGCACGAAGCCGTCGACTACGGTCTGGCCGACCAGATCATCATCACCCGGTGAGCGCTCACGCGGCCAGCCAGTAGGCGTCGCCGCACTCGCGGAGCAGCCGGACCGCCGGACGCGGCACCCGGTGAGCGCTCTCCCGGCGGGCTCCGCCGGACCCGAGGAGCAGCTGAGCCGCCGGACGCGGTGTCCGATGAGCGCTCACACAGCCACGTGGCGGGCTCCGCCGGACTTGAGGAGCGGCTGAGCCGCCGGACGCGGTGCGCGGTGAGCGCTCAGGCGGCCAGGCAGTAGGCGTCGCCGGACCTGCGGGCCGGTTGCGCCGCCCGGCGGCCGAGTGCGACGTCCAGCCTGAGGACGCGTTCGCGGTGGACGCGGTCGGCGGCCAGGCCGCGGCCCACCTCGGCCAGCACGTCGGAGAGTTCGACGCGCAGGGCGTCGCAGACGGCGGCGAGCACCTCGGAGGAGGCCTCCTTGCGGCCCCGCTCCACCTCCGACAGGTACGGCATGGAGATCTTCGCGGCCCTCGCCACGTCCTCCAGGGTGCGCCGCTGCTCGCGGCGCTCGCGACGCAGCACGTCGCCGAGCATCGTCCGCAGCAAGGGCCGGGGCTTCTCATCGCTACCGAAGGCCGGAGCCGGCATCCGTCTCTCCTCTTCCGCGGCTGCTTTCTTCAGCTGTATCCCGGAGGCCGGGGGCCCGGAAGGGCTTTTCGCCCCAGGCGTAGGGATCTCGGACCCTTCACCTGACGGCTCGCCGCCCGTGGCTGAACGCACGCCGACGCGCCGGACCATCCACAGATGTCGGCCAAGGCCTTCGGGCGGGCGCGGGAGGAGGCACGATCGATTCCGGGAGCGCCGTCCTTTTCCCGGGGCGCCGTTCGTCGTAGTGGCGACACCGATGTTCGGGAGGATCACGTGAAGTACATGCTGTTGATCTGCGGGGACGAGTCCGCCGCGGAGCACGCCGACGAGGGGTGCGGCGGCTGGTCGGAGGAGATGTCGGAGCGGGGCGTCCTGCAGGGCGGCGGCGGGCTGCGGCCGCCGTCCGAGGCGACGGCCGTGCGGGTGCGCGACGACGAGGTGCTGCTCACCGACGGGCCGTTCGCCGAGGCCAAGGAGCAGATCGGGGGCTACTGCATCATCGAGTGCGCCGACCTGGACGAGGCCATCGACGTCGCCGCCCGGCATCCGGCCGCGGGTTACGGCACGATCGAGATCCGGCCGCTCTGGGAGCCGTGAGCGCCCCGGTCGACGCCCGGACGGCGGTCGCCGAGGCCTTCCGCGACGAGTGGGGCCAGGTCGTGGCGACCCTGATCCGGGTGACCGGCGACTGGGACCTGGCCGAGGAGTGCGCCCAGGACGCCCTCACCCTCGCCCTGCAGCGCTGGGAGTCCGAGGGCGTGCCCCGCCGTCCCGGCGCCTGGCTCACCACGGTCGCCCGCAACCGCGCCGTGGACCGGATGCGCCGCGCCGCCGTCGGCGAGGCGAAACTCAGGGAGGTGGCCGCCATGGCCGTCGAGCCCCCGTCCGGGGAACCGCCGGACGACACGATCCCCGACGACGTGCTGCGCCTGATGTTCACCTGCTGCCATCCGGCCCTCGCGCCGGAGGCGCGGGTCGCCCTCACCCTGCGCGCCCTCGCGGGCCTGACCACGGCCGAGATCGCCCGTGCCTTCCTGGTCTCCGAGCAGACCATGGCCAAACGCCTGACCAGGGCCAAGCAGAAGATCAGGCACGCCGTGATCCCCTTCCGCGTCCCCGGGCCCGCGCTGCTCCCCGGCCGGCTCAGGTCCGTCCTGAGCGTGCTCTACCTGCTGTTCAACGAGGGCTACTCGGCGTCCTCCGGCGACGAGCTCGTCCGCCGGAACCTCACCGCCGAGGCCGTCCGCCTGACCCGCGTCCTCACCCGCCTGATGCCCGACGAGCCCGAGGCCGCGGGCCTGCTCGCCCTCATGCTCCTGCACGACGCCCGCACCCCCGCCCGCACCGGCCCCTCCGGCGCCCTGATCCCCCTGGAGGAGCAGGACCGCTCCCTGTGGGACCGCCCCCGGATCGAGGAGGGCGTGTCCCTCCTCGACCGGGCGATGGCCCGCCGCTCCCCCGGCCCCTACCAGGTCCAGGCCGCCATAGCCGCCTGCCACGCCACCGCGCCCACCCCCGCCGACACCGACTGGCCCCAGATCGCCGCCCTCTACGCCCGGCTCTCCCGCCTGACCCCCTCCCCCGTCGTCGAACTCAACCGCGCCGTCGCCGTCGCCATGGCCCGCGGCCCCGCCGCCGCTCTCCCCCTCCTGGACGCCCTCGACTCCACGGGCGCCCTCGCCGGCCACCACCTCCTCCCCGCCACCCGGGCCGACCTCCTCCGCCGCCTGAGCCGCCCCGCCGAAGCCGCCACCGCCTACCGCCAGGCCCTGGCCCTGGTCCCCACCGCCCCCGAACGCCGCTACCTCGCCCACCGCCTCGCCGCCCTCCCCCCGCCTTTATCCGTCTCCCCACCGACGCCTCCCCTTCGACACCGCCCTGCACCGGCCTCAAAGCACCAGAGTCCGTGACGAGAAGAGCACCCGCAGCGGAGACCCGTGACCCCGTTCTGCCCCGGCTTCGAAGCGCCCAGGCTCCGAATCCCGCAAGGACACGTGGTTCCACTCCGCACCGACCTCAAGAGAACCCGAGACCCGTGGCGAGAAGGACTCCGAACAGAGGTCCGTAACCCGGCCCCGCACCGGATTCAAAGCGTCCGGAGTCCGGAACGAGAAGAGCTCCCACAGGGGCGCGCGGTCCCGCTCCGCACCGGCCCCGAGAGAACCCGAGACCGGTGGCGAGAAGGGCTTCCGGAGCAGGGGTCCGTGGTGTTCTCCTGCGTCGGTTTCGAAAGTCCGGAGTTCGTGGTGGAGGGGTGTCCTGCAGGAGGGGGTCCGTTCGTCGGTGGGTGACGGATGCGAAGGCGGGTCCGCGGGGAAGTGGGCCGCCGGGATCGAGGGAGGACTCGTGGACGTGGACGAAGCGGAGATCAGGGAGCAGATCGCGGCCGAGCGGGAGGAGCTGGCGGAGTTGCTCGCGGGGCTTCCGGCGGAGGCGTGGGACGAGCCGACTCTGTGCGAGGGGTGGCGGGTGCGGGAGGTGGTCGCGCATATGACGATGCCGTTCCACTCGTCGACCTGGCGGTTCCTGACGGGGATGCTCCGGGCTCGGGGCGACTTCAATCGCATGGCCGACCGGTGCGCGCGGCAGGACGCGGAGGAGTACACGCCGGAGGCGTTCACCGCGATGCTGCGGGAGAACGCCCGCTTCCCCTGGAAGCCTCCGGGCGGCGGCTACGCAGGAGCCCTGTCGCACGACGTGATCCACGGTCTGGACATCACCGTGGCGCTGGATCTCGACCGCCGCGTCCCCTACGAGCGGCTCCGCACGGTCCTGGGAGGCTCCGACTCCCCCCGAAGCCGGAAGTTCTTCGGCACCGACCTGGCCGGTGTCCGCCTCCAGGCCGACGACCTGGACTGGTCTCTGGGCTCCGGCGAGCCCTTGACCGCCTCCGCCCAGGACCTCCTGCTCGTCCTCTGCGGCCGCCGTCTTCCGCCCGGCCGCCTCCACGGCGCCCCGGCCGCCCGCTTCACCGCCCCCTGACCTCCCGACGCTCCCTGACCTCCGGCGCTCCCTGACCTCCCGACGCCCGCGAACGGGCGCGGGTACAGGAGCGGCGCGGAGGCGGGGATCGAGGCGAAGGCATGGACGGAAGCCGAGGCGGGGCGGAGGCGGGGCAGGGATGGAGGCGGAGGTCGAGGCGGGGGCAGAGGTGGAAGCCGAGGCAGCGGCGGAGGTCAAGGCGGAGGCGGAGGTCGAGGCGGAGGCAGGGATGGAGGCGGAAGCCGAGGCGGTTTACGGCATCTGATGCACGAAGGGCTGTCTTGGGGGCGGTCGATCCTTTTATGATCAATTGGGGGGCGGCGAGATCGGCGGCCCCTGTTCGCGTTCGTGGCACGAGACCCCCGGAGCCGCCGCATGTCCTGTGAGCAGACCGCCTCTTCCGCCTTCGGCGCCGAAGGGATGCTCCCCCTGTCGGGGGTGGAGCTTCTGACGACGACGCGGGCCGTGCGCAAGCGGCTGGACCTCGACCGGCCCGTCTCCGACGACGTGCTGCGCGAGTGCGTGCGGATCGCGCTCCAGGCGCCGGCGCCGTCCAACCAGATCGCGGTGCGCTTCGTCGTCGTCACCGATCCCGAGGTGCGCCGGAGGCTCGGCGAGCTCTACCAGACGGGGTACGGCGTCTACCGGCAGCTGGACGGCATCTACATCGGCAGCATCGACAAGGAGGAGGGGGCCGAGCGGGAGCAGCAGGAGCGGACCGCGGTCTCGGCGGACCACCTCGCCGAGATCATGCCGGAGGTCCCCGCCATCGTCGTCGGCTGCGTCGCCGGGCGCGCCGAGAACATGGGGGCCTGGGTGACATCGTCGCTCCTCGGCGGCGCCATGCCCGCGCTGTGGTCGTTCATGCTCGCCGCGCGCCTGCACGGCCTGGGCACCTGCTGGACGTCCGTGCACCTCCAGCAGGAGGAGGCCGTCGCCGACCTGCTGGGCATCCCGTTCGAAGGCGTCACCCAGGTGATGCTCACCCCCGTCGCCCACTACACGGGCGAGACCTTCAAACCGGTCGACCGCCCCGACCCCGACGCCTTCATCCACTGGAACCGCTGGCAGGCCTGACGGCCCCCGGCCGCGAACGCGGACCGTCCGGACCCGCGTCCTGGCGGGAACCCCGCACCCTCACAGGGGCCCGCACCTTCACGGGAGCCCGCACCCCCACGGGAGCCCGCACCCTTGCGGGAGCCCGCACCCTTGCGGGAGGGCGCACCCTCACGGGGGCCCGCACCCTCGCGGGAGGGCGGGGCGGGTCACAGGCCTTTGGCGAGGATGACGACGCCGGTGGTGGCGGCGACGCGGTCCTTGGAGATCTCCTGGTATTCGGGGGAGTACGCCCATTTCTCGAAGGCGTCGCGGTCCGCGAAGGAGATGAGCACGACCTTGTCGTGGGGCCAGTCGCCCTCGATGACCTCGGGCTGTTCGTCGGCGGCGAGGAGGCGGCCGTCGTACCTGGTGAGGACGTCCATGAAGCGCGCGGCGTAGGAGGCGTAGCGCTCTCGGTCGTGGACGGAGAGCTGTGCCATGGCGTAGACCGTCATGGCCGGATGTTACCGAATCGGATTCGGCCGCTTGGCGGGAGAGCGGCTCGGCACGGCCGCCCGCCGCGCGCACGACCAGATGTATCGGCTTTTTTCACGACTTCTCGTGAACAAGATCGGAACGCGTTGAACGCCGTCTGCCTCTCCCCTAAGCTTTCGCGCAAATTACAGCGATCCATTCTCCTCATCCAGCTGTCCGATCGTGATGGAGGTTCCGGTCTTGGCGGACCCCAATCCCCCGAGCTCCCTCGATGCTCTGCTGAACCAGAGCACCCCCTACGCCCCCGAGGACGAGAACGAGCGGGCCCGGCGGCTGGCCGCCGCGAACGCCCCGTCCTCCGGGACCCCCGCGGGCGAGGCCCCGCCGCGCGAGAGGCACCTGTCGGAGCTGTCCACCGCCTTCGTCCCCACGATGCAGGAGGCCGGGCCGAACGAGCGGCCCAGGTACCAGCTGCGGGAGATGGTCGACGGCACCGCGGGCCTGGCCGTCTACACCTCGCTGGAGCTGCTCAAGGAGCGGCTCGGCGCGGACCAGCCCTGGGCCGAGGCCCCCCTGATCGAGCTCCTCTACATCGTGGGCAGGGACAAGATCGGTGTCGTCCTCAACCCCCACCTCATGACCGAGGACGGGCGGGGGGATGCCTCATGAGCGCCGAGATCAACGTCGTCTACCAGGACATCCTCGACTCGTCCTCCGTCTTCAAGACCCAGGGGGTGAAGTACGACGGCATCGTGCCCAAGGAGGTCGGCACCGTCCCCCAGGTCACAGAGTCCTCGCTCAGCGACGCCATCACCCGGGTCCTGGAGGCCATCTCCACCCTGCACGACTCCCTCGGGTCCTCCATGCAGATCCACGGCGACAAGCTGAAGACCGTCCACGACCGCTACCGCAACACCGAGGACGACATCGACGACCTCATGCGGAGCATCGACGATCCCGCGACCATCCAGCCGCGCGTGGGCTACTGACCTCAGGAGACCGAGATGGCACCGAAAGAACCGGCTCCCGTCCCGCCCGGCGTGCAGGCCGTCGGCGGCGAGCTGTCCCTGGGCGTGGACATCCACGGCCTGGCCGCCCTGGCCGGCAGGCTCTACGGCTACGTGCCGCCGAGCGAGGAGGTCGTGGAGGCCATCGAGCAGTCGGTGAAGAAGCTCGTCACCGACGCGGGCTGGAAGGGCGACGACGCCAACGGCTTCCAGGACGCCTGGGGCGAGGACGCGTCCGACGCCAAGAAGCTCTCGATGTTCATCGACGACGTGGCCCACGAGCTCGACCAGCTGGCGACGTCCCTCTCGGAGCTCCAGCTGGCGGTCAACGACCGTGCGGGGGAGTTCAAGGACAAGGCCGCGGCGGCCAAGGACGACGACCCCTTCGCGAGCCAGAACGCCGACAACGAGGCGTACCGGATCTGGATCGACGGCTTCCACCAGGCGCGCAAGCTCCAGGAGGAGTGCGCCAAGCGCCTGGTCGGGCTCTACTCCGGCAACGGTGACGGCTGGTCGGTCATGAACACCACCAAGTCGCTCTCGGACGACAAGAACCTCTCGAAGGACCTGCGCGACCGGCTCAACCACGTCGAGGACGAGCTCGACGACGGGCTGCCCGACGACGACTTCGACTGGACGGGTTTCGCCGGCTGGGTCGGCGGCGGCGCCGGGATCGGCGCGGCCATCGGCGCTCCGTTCGCCGGTGTCGGCGCGCTGCCCGGAGCCGCTCTCGGCGGCCTCATCGGGCTGGGCGCCGGGGTCGTCGTCGGCGGCGGCGGCTGGCTCGTCGACCAGATCGACGACTGGTTCTGACGGGCCGCCGATGAACCCCCTGCTCGGCGCGGCCGGCCCGTTCTTCCTGGGCCTCATGTGCGTCGTCCTCGGCGTGCGGCTCAGGAAGGGCCTCGGCGACGTCCAGGCCTCGCGCGGCGCCCGTGTCCCCGCGGCCCGGCTCCCCCTGCCGGTGCGCACCCGCGCGGGCGACGCCAACCTGCTGCTGGGCGCGGCCTTCCTGGCCGTCGCGGCCTGCTGCCTCTCCCCCGGCCCCGTCCTGCTGGCGCCGATCGCCCTCTGCCTCCTCCTCGGCTATCCCTACCTCATCCGCCACAGGGCGCTCAGGGCGGCCGCCGAGGAGGTCCTGCGGGCGGACTCGGGCGGCTGACGAGAGCCGGACACGCCGCGCATCCGCCGATTACCTAGAGTGATACCCATGGGGGATGCGGAGAGGGAGCGGATCGTCGACGTGGCGACGCGGTTGTTCGCCGAACTGGGGTTCGACGGCACCCCGTGGCGGTTGATCGCCGACACGACGGGGGTCGAGACGGGGACGCTGACCGGATTGTTCGGGGACAAGGCCAGCCTGTACCGGGAGGTGATGCTGGGGGTCCACCAGGCCGAACGGGACGCCCTGGTCGAGGCCGCCGCCTCGTTCACCCCGACCCGGCAGGGCGTGATCGACCTTGTCGACGCCTACCTCGACTTCCACGTCGAGCATCCCCAGGTCGTCGCCCTGTGGCTCCAGCGCTGGATAGGCGACGCCGCCGACATCCCCGACCTGGAGGAGCGGGTGCGCTCGTTGTCGGTCATGATGGCGAGCGCGGTGCAGGAGGTGACGGCGCCCGACATCGACGCCGAGTACATGATCTGGACGATCGTGTGGTGCGTGCACGGTTTCCTGTCCGGCGGCATCCAGCATCCCGGCCCCCACCGCTACCACGCCCGTGGCGAGCCGCTCAGCCCCCAGGCGTTGCGGCGCTTCCGCGCCCACCTGCACGCCCTCATCGTCCACATCACGGCCCCGCAGGACGACGGGGCGGGCTGACCGGCGTCACTGCGCGTCGCGCGCCACCTTCAGCGCCCACAGGACCAGCGGGATCTGCAGCGGAAGCCGGGCGTAGGCGACGGTGCGCAGCGGCGCGGGGCGGTCCCGCCAGTCGACCGCCATCTTGACGTTCGCCGGGAAGACCGCGGCGAACAGCCCCGCCGTCGCCAGCGCGCCGAGCCTGCGTGTCCTGGGCGCCGCCACGGCCGCGGCGCAGGCCAGCTCGGCGACGCCGCTGAGGTAGGTCCAGGTGCGCGGGCCGCCGGGAAGGCCCTGCGGGACGATCTTGTCGAACGGGCGGGGCGCCAGGAAGTGCAGGATCCCCATGCCCGCGAGCATGGTCGCCAGGTTCCGTGTCGAAGCAGTATCCATGCGCTCATTGTTCACTCACAGCCTTAGCGGGAGAAGAGCGCCGGAAGGGTCTTCGGTGGCGGCGCCTACTGAGCGCCCGGTATGTTACGGCGAGCGGAACCGAGTGCCGGGAGGAAACGTGGCGGGATCGATGGCGGCCGGCGAACCGCGCGCCGAGGACGCGTTCGACGTGGAGGCCGTGCACCGCTGGTTGTCGGAGCGCGTCCCCGGCCTGCCGGGGCCGCCGGAGGTGCGGCAGTTCGGCGGCGGCTCGTCCAACCTGACGTTCCTGCTGGCCTACCCCGGCCGGAACCTGGTGCTGCGCCGCCCCCCGCACGGCCGGAAGGCCGCCTCCGCCCACGACATGGGCCGCGAGGTCGCCGTCCAGCGCGGGCTCGCACCGTTCTGGCCGATGGTGCCGAAGGTGTACGGGTTCTGCGAGGACACCTCGGTGATCGGCGCCGAGTTCTACGTCATGGAGCACCTCGCCGGCGTGATCCTGGGCTCCGAGCTCCCGCCGGGGGTCGAGCTCGACCCGGCGCGGGCGCGCGTGCTGGGCGAGACGGTGATCGACACCCTGGCCGACCTGCACGGCGTGGACGTCGGGAAGGCCGGGCTCGCCGCGCTCGGCAAGGGCCAGGGGTACGTGCGCCGCCAGATCGAGGGCTGGTCGCGGCGCTGGCTCGGCGCGGCCACCGACGACGCCCCCGACGCAGGGCCGCTGCTGGCCTGGCTGGACGGGAACCAGCCCGGCGACGTCGCCGCCCGGATGCTGCACGGCGACTGGAAGCTCGACAACCTCGTCCTGGACCTGGACGGCCCGGCTCCGCGCGTCGTGGGCGTCCTGGACTGGGAGATGGCCACCGTCGGGGACCCGCTGATGGACCTGGGCGCGTCCATGGCCTACTGGGTCACCGCCGACGACGACCCCTTCTTCGCCCTGCTGCGCCGCCAGCCCTCCCACCTACCCGGCATGCCCACCCGCGAGGAGATGGTCGCCCGCTACCTGGAGCGCACCGGCCTGCCCGCGAACGGCTGGCGCTTCTACGAGGTGTACGGCCTGTTCCGCCTCGCGGTCATCGCCCAGCAGATCTGGGCGCGCTACCGCGCCGGGCAGACCACCAACCCGGCCTTCAAGGACTTCGGCTCCGCCGTCGCCGTCCTCGTCGACCGCGCGACCCGGCTGATCCCGGAGCGGGCGTGAGCGGCGCGGCGGTGCGCGGCGAGGGCCGCGAACGCATCCTCGCCGCGGCCACCGACCTCTTCGCCCGCCAGGGGTACGAGGCCACCGGCACCCGGCAGATCGCCGAGGCCGCGCAGGTCACCAAGGGCGCCCTCTACCACTGGTTCGACTCCAAGCAGCACCTGCTGATCTGCATCTACCGCGACCTGCTCGCCGAGCAGACCGGCCGGCTGGCCGCCATCGCCGCCGAGGACGCCCCGGTCGAGCGGCGGCTGCGCGCCGCGGTGCTCGACCTCGTCGAGCACGTCGCCGAGCACTTCGAGCCGCTGACCGTCTGGGCCCGCTCGACGCACCTGCTGGAAGGCGAGCCCGCCGCCGCCATCCGCGCCGACCGCCGCCGCTACCACCAGATGTTCCGCAACCTCCTGGCCGAGGGCCAGGAGGCGGGCGCCGTCCGCACGGACGTCTCGGCGAGCGTCATGGCGCACGGCTTCCTCGGCACCGTCAACAACGTCCACACCTGGTTCGGGGCGGACGGCCCGCTCACCCACCGCCAGGTCGGCCGCCAGCTCGCCGTGCTCTTCCTGGACGGCCTGCGCCCGCCGGAGAGATGATCACCACTTCGTCCCCCGACAGCCCGTCACGGCGGACTTGACGCATTCCAGCCCAGGTCGGGGAGCGATTCAGTAATCTGCCCCCCATGGGAGTGGTCGGGACCTGGCGCGTCCCCGGATACGACGAGGTACGGGAGCTGAGCAGCGGGTCACAGGGCCGTACGGTCCTGGTCCGCCACCACAGCTCCGGCAAGCCCTATGTCATCAAGTACCTGACCTCGACGAACCCGGCGACCCGCCGCAGGTTCGAGGAGGAGTCGTCCCTCATCCAGCAGATCTTCAGCCCGTACGTGGCCCGCTGGTACGGGCACCTGGACCAGGGTCCCGTCGCGGCGATCCTCCTGGAGGCCGTCGACGGCGTCCCCCTGCGGGACGTCCTGACCTGGCACGGGCACCTGTCGCCCGAGGCGGCGCTGGCGGTGCTCAAGAGGTCGCTGCTCGGGCTGCAGGAGGCGCACTCGCGGGGGATCGTGCACCGCGACTGCAAGCCCGCGAACATCGTGGTGCGCCGCAACGGGCTGAGCAAGCTCGTCGGCTTCGGCGTCGGCACGCTGGCCGGGGAGCGCCGGCATCCGGGCACCCCGGCCTACAAGGCGCCGGAGCAGTGGCTGAACGCCTCCGCCGTCCCGGCGACCGACGTCTACGCCGTCACCTGCGTCTTCTTCGAGTGCCTCACCGGCCGCCCTCCCCTGGGCGCCGCCAAGGAGGCCCACCTGTCGGAGCCGGTCCCCCTCGACCACGTCCCCGAGCCGCTGCACGACCTCGTCCTCAGCGGCCTCGCCAAGAGCCTCCTGCACCGCCCCTCCAGCGCGGCGGGTTTCGCCGCCGACCTGGAGAGGCGCGCCACCTCGCTCTACGGGCCGGAGTGGGAGCGCCACGGCATCACCCTGCTCGGCGGCCTCGCCGGGAGCCTGGCCCCGCTCCTTCCGGAGGCCGAGCCCGACCCCGCCCGCTGAGTCAGGCCGGGGACGCCGTCCCCGAGCCCTCTGAGCCGAGCTCGAAGCGGGCGCGGCGGTCGGCGGGGACCAGGTCGAGGTATTCGGGGTGGCGCTGGATGTAGCGGCGCACGAACGGGCAGAACGGAAGGACGTCGAGGCCCTGGGCGCGGGCCGCGTCCAGGGCGCCGCGGACCAGGACCGAGCCGAGCCCGCGGCCCCCGAACCGCGGGTCGATCTCGGTGTGCAGGAACGACAGGCCCGCAGCGGTGCGCTTGTAGTCGATGAAACCGGCCAGGTCGTCGTCGAGGAAGACCTCGAAGCGGTGGGCCTGCGGGTCCTCGGTGACCCGGGTCTGCTGCTGTTGCATGCTGCGCTCCTTCAGGGGGTCGGGTTCAGGCGGCGACGGCGGCGTGCATCTCCCACACCAGGATCTCGGCGTCCGCCACCGCGGTGACCTGCTGGCCGCCCGTGGCGGTGAAGCGCACCGCGTCCCCGGTGTCCAGTGCTCCGGCGCCTTCCAGGTTCACCCTGCCACGCGGGACGAACAGGTGCAGATAGGGGGCTTCGGGCAACTGCACGCTCTGGCCGGCCGCGAGGCGGGCGGCGTACAGGCCCGCGTAGCGGTTCTTGATGCGGATGGCCGCGGCGTCGCGGTGCTTGTCCATGCCGGACGCGACCGGCACGAGGCCGCCCTTGAGGAGCTCGTCGCCGATCTCCAGCTGCTCGTAGCCGGGGGCGATGCCGGCCTCGTCGGGGACGACCCACATCTGCACGAAGTGCACCGGCTCGTCGTGGGCGTCGCCGCCCCGCAGCCGCCAGGAGTCGTTCTTCTCCGAGTGCCGGATGCCGGTGCCCGCGCTCATCCGCTGGGCGAGGCCGGGGTAGATGACGCCGTTGTGCCCCTCGGAGTCCTGGTGGACCAGCGAACCCTGGAGCACCCAGGTGACGATCTCCATGTCCCGGTGCGGGTGGGTGTCGAAGCCGGTGCCGGGCCGTACGACGTCGTCGTTGTTGACCAGCAGCACCCCGTGGTGGGTGTTGGCGCGGTCGTGGTGGTGGCCGAAGGAGAAGGAGTGCCGGGAGGTCAGCCAGCCGGCCTCGGTGGGGAAGCGCTCGGCGGAGCGGCGGATGTCGATCTGCGGGGTCGAAGTGGCGGCCATCGTGACCCTCCCAAGAAGATGACGTGTCATGTACCTGCCCCAACCTATCCGGGTCCCCGCTCATTCCGCAAGATGACATGTCATCTAAACCGCTACAGTGAGGCCATGAGCGACACCCGGTGGCTGAACGACGACGAGCAGCGCTCCTGGCGTGCCTACCTGCGCCTGCAGGGAGCGCTCGGCGCGGAACTCAACCGGCGCCTGCAGGCCTCCTCCGGCCTGTCCCTGGCCGACTACGACGTCCTCGTCCACCTCACCGACGCCCCCGATGGGCGGCTGCGCCCCTACGAGCTGCAGCACGAGCTGCACTGGGAGCAGAGCCGCCTCTCCCACCACCTGAGCCGCATGCAGAAACGCGGCCTCGTCCGGCGCGAGGAGTGCGACGAGGACGGGCGCGGCGCCTACGTGCTGCTCACCGAGGCGGGCCGCCGGGCGATCACCGAGGCGGCCCCCGACCACGTCGAGACCGTCCGCCGCCTGTTCATCGACGCCCTGTCCCCCGAGCAGATCACCGCCCTGGAGGAGCTCGCCACCCGGGTCCTCGCCCGCCTGGAGGAACCCGCCGGAGACGCCGGCTGATCCCGGGGCTCAGGCCTGCCGGGAGGCCAGCTCGATCACGGTGATGTCGGAGGGCGCGCCGACCCGGACCGGCGGGCCCCACGCGCCCGCGCCCCGGGAGACGTACAGCTGGGTGTCCTCGTAGCGCTCCAGCCCGGCGAGGGTCGGGTTGGCCAGGGCCGCCACGTAGCTGACGGGCCACATCTGCCCGCCGTGCGTGTGCCCGGACAGCTGGAGGTCCACCCCGTGGCGGACGGCGTCGTGGACGACCACGGGCTGGTGGGCGAGCAGTACGGAGGCGCGCGTGCGGTCGCGGTCGCCGAGCGCGCGGGCGAAGTCCGGGCCCTGCCCCTCGTCCTCGCCCGCCAGGTCGTTGACGCCGGCGAGGTCGAAGCCGGGCAGCTCGACGCGGGCGTTGGGCAGCAGGTGCAGGCCGAGCCCCTGGACGTGCTCGACCCACTGCTCCGCGCCGGAGATGTACTCGTGGTTGCCGGTCACGAAGTAGGCGCCGTGCCGGGCGCGCAGCCCGGCCAGGGGCGCCACGGCGGGGCCCAGGTCCTCGACGTTCCCGTCGATGAGGTCGCCGACGACGGCGATGGCGTCCGACTGGGTGGCGTTGATCGTGTCGACGACCCGCTGGGCGAAACCGCGGCCCAGGACCGGGCCGAGGTGGATGTCGCTGACGACGGCGATCCGGAAGCCGTGCGCGCTGCGCGGCAGCTTGGCCAGCGGGACCGTCACACGCTTGACCTTCGGCCCGCGGAGCGTCCCGTACGCGCCGTAGCCGACCGTCCCGAGCGCGGCGGCCGCGGCTGTCCCCGCCACCACGCGGGAGACGAAGAGCCGCCGCGAAGGGCCTCCGGCCCGCTCCGGCGCGTCGGACGCAGGCTCCGGAGCGGCCGCCGGGGACTCCTCGGACGCCTCCCCCGCCGGCACCGTCACGAGCTCCGACACCTTGGCCTGGCGCGGCGCCTCCTTCTCGCGCGGCAGCCGGACCAGCAGCGGCCGGACGAGCTCGCCGACCGCCAGCGCCAGCAGCAGGTACAGGAAGACGGCCAGCCACAGGTACCCCGGCCAGGCGATGACCTGCACCACCTCGAACGGCAGCACCGTCCTCCCGCCGACGAAGGTGGCGACCGTCAGCAGCGGCAGCCCGATCATCACGATCCGGCCCGCCCGCCGCGCGGCCGACCCGGGGGCCGTCGTGTCCCTGACCAGCCGCCGCCAGACGTACCAGTGCAGCACGCCGAGCAACGTCAGGACGGCGACCGCGACGAGAACGAAGACGACGACCACGACAACACCGTTCCACGAGTTCTCAAGGGGATCCGCAAGCGGGCGAGGACCTCACCACCTGCACACCCCCGCATAACGCATCCTCGCATCCCGGGGTTCCCGCCGGGCAGGCCGGGCTCAGCGGGCCGCCGGAGGCCCTTCGGGAACGGAGGACAGGCGGTGCGCCTTGACGGCCAGGTGGAGCAGGAGGCGGTCCTCGCCGGACTCCAGGTCCAGGCCGGTGAGCGCCTCGATCCGGGAGAGCCGGTAGTACAGCGTCTGGCGGTGCACCGAAAGGGCGGCCGCGGCCCGCTGGACGTGGCCGGCGTGGTCGAGGTACGTCTCGGCGGAGTGCAGGAGGTCGGTGCGGGCGGCGTCCAGCAGCGGGAGCAGGACGGGATCGGCGGACGGGGCCGGGGGCAGCGAGGCGATCAGGCGGTAGGCGCCCAGCTCGCCCCAGCGGGCCACCGGACCCAGCCGGGGCTCGGCACGGGCGGCCCGGAACGCCGTCCAGGCCTCCCGCCAGGAGTCCACGGCCTCCTCCAGGAGGGCCCGTCCGCCGCCCACCCCGGCGAGTGGCGCGTCCGGCGCGGGGCCGAGGACCCGGACGGCGGCGGCTTCGGCGGGCGAGGTGTCCGAAGGATCCGCCAGCGGGACGAGAAGCGCCAGTCCGTCGGGGCTCTGGTACGCCAGGACGCCGTGCGGGATCCGGGCCCGCACGTATGCGGACGCCGGACTCACCACGACCGCAGAGGCCCGCGCCGAGGAGATCGGGTGGCCCATGGCGGCGAGGGCCCGGGACCCCTCCGCGCGTTCGGCGCCCGAGGCGGACAGCAGGCGCGCGAACGCGCGCGGGGCCGCCTCGCCCTTCCAGACCTCGGCGGCCAGCAGTGCTCCCGCCCGTTCCGCCAGCGCCATGGCCCGGCCCAGCCGGGGATCATCGATCTCGACGGCGCCGTTGTCCAGCAGCCACAGGTAGCCGTAGGCGCGCCCTTCGTGCCGGGCGGGGAGGCACAACCGTCCGCGCACCCCCGTGGCGGGATCGGCGGGAGTGCGCACCGGCCCCGCCGCCTCCGCTATCCCGAAGCCCTCGAACCAGGCGCGGACCTTCGGGGAGGACCTGCGGCTCAGGATCGAACGGGCGCGCACCGGGTCCGGCTCGTCCTCGTGCGAGCTGAAGGCGATCAGCGTGAACTCCCGGTCCTCCAGCGTCACGGGGGCCCGGAGCAGCCCGGACACCTCGTCCACCAGGCTCTGATAGTCGCTCACCGGCACCCCCTTCAGACAAATGTATGACGCGTGCCGCCCCAGGTCATGACGGTTGTCGATGGTCCTCCCGGCTCCCCGCTCCTAGGTTCGAGAAGACCGGAATCCGCTCCCCGTCCAGGAGGCCGCCGTGCTGACGCCCCTGCTGCTCACCGCCTCGCGCAGCGAGCTCATGCGCCGTTTCGTCAGCGGCGCCCCCGTGACGCGCCCCGTCGTCGACCGGTTCATCGCCGGGGACGCCCTGGCCGAGGCGCTGGCGTCCGTCCGGACGCTGGCCTCGCAGGGCGTCGACGTCACCCTCGACCATCTGGGCGAGGACATCACCGAGCCCGCCCAGGCCCGCCGCAACCGTGACTCCTACCTCGCGCTGCTGGCCGCGCTGGGCGGCGAGGGCCTGGGGGACCGCGCCGAGGTGTCGGTGAAGCTGTCGGCGTTCGGCCAGTCGCTGCCGGACGGGCACCGGCTCGCCCTCGACGGCGTCCGCGCGGTGTGCGAGGCCGCCGCGGCGATCGGCACCACGGTCACCCTCGACATGGAGGACCACACCACCGTCGACTCCACCCTGGCGATCCTCGCCGAGCTGCGGCGCGACTTCCCGCGGACCGGCGTGGCCGTGCAGGCCGCCCTGTTCCGCACCGAGCAGGACGTGCGGGCGCTGGCCCTCCCCGGGTCGCGGGTCCGGCTCGTCAAGGGCGCCTACAAGGAGCCCGCCTCGGTGGCGCACCAGCGCAAGGAGGACGTGGACCGGGCGTACGCGCGGTGCCTGAACGTCCTCATGGCCGGGGACGGCTACCCGATGGTCGGCTCGCACGACCCGCGGATCATCGACCTGGCCCTGCGGCTGGCCGAGCGGTACGGCCGCGGGCCCGACTCGTACGAGTTCCAGATGCTCTACGGCATCCGCGACGCCGAGCAGCGGCGGCTGGCCGCCGAGGAGCACCGGCGGGTCCGCGCCTACGTGCCCTACGGCTCGGACTGGTACGGCTACTTCATGCGCCGCCTGGCGGAGCGTCCGGCCAACCTCGTCTTCTTCCTTCGTTCGTTCCTCATCCGTCGTTGATCGGAGACTCCTCATGGACGCCATCACGAACGTTCCCGTGCCCGTCAACGAGCCCGTGCACGGCTACGCGCCCGGCAGCCCCGAGCGGGCCCGGCTGGAGGCCCGGCTGGAAGAGCTGTCGGCGGGCGGAGCCGAGCTGACCTGCGCCATCGGCGGGGAGCGCCGCATGGGCGGCGGCGGGCGCGTCCAGGTCGTCCAGCCGCACCGGCACGCCGAGGTGCTGGGCGTCACCGCCCACGCCGACCACGCCGACGCGCAGGCGGCCGTCGAGGCGGCCCGCGCGGCGGCCCCCGGCTGGCGGGAGCTGAGCTTCGAGGACCGGGCCGCGGTGCTGCTGCGCGCCGCGGACCTGCTGACGGGCCCCTGGCGGGAGACGATCGCCGCCGCGACCATGCTGGGCCAGTCCAAGACCGCCCAGCAGGCCGAGATCGACGCGCCCTGCGAACTCGCGGACTTCTGGCGCTTCAACGTGCACTACGCGCGGCAGATCCTCGCCGAGCAGCCGGAGTCCTCCCCCGGCGTGTGGAACCGCGCCGACCACCGGCCGCTGGAGGGATTCGTCTACGCGGTCACCCCGTTCAACTTCACCGCGATCGCCGCGAACCTCCCCACCTCGCCCGCCCTGATGGGCAACACCGTGGTGTGGAAGCCCTCCATCACCCAGCAGTTCGCCGCGCACCACACGATGGCGCTGCTGGAGGAGGCCGGGCTGCCGCCGGGCGTGATCAACATGGTCACCGGTGACGGGCTGGCCGTCTCCGACGTCGCGCTGACCTCCCCGGACCTGGCGGGCATCCACTTCACCGGCTCCACGCCGACCTTCCAGCACCTGTGGCGCACCGTCGCCGAGAACCTCCCGCGGTACCGCTCCTACCCGCGGCTCGTCGGCGAGACGGGCGGCAAGGACTTCATCGTCGCGCACCCGTCGGCGGACCCGGCCGTCCTCGTCACGGCGATGGTCCGCGGCGCGTTCGAGTACCAGGGCCAGAAGTGCTCGGCGGCCTCGCGCGCCTACGTCCCGCGCTCGTTGTGGCACCGGATCGAGGACGAGCTCGCCGCCGTCGTCGACGGGCTGACCATGGGCGACGTGCGCGACCTGGGCAACTTCATGGGCGCGGTGATCGACGCCCGCTCCTTCGGCCGGCTCAAGGGCGTCCTGGAGGGCGCCGCCGCCGACCCGGCCGTCCGGATCGTGGCGGGCGGCACCTGCGACGACTCCGAGGGCTACTTCGTGCGCCCGACCGTCCTGCTCTGCGACGACCCCGGCCACGACCTGTTCCGCACCGAGTTCTTCGGCCCGGTCCTGGCCGTCCATGTCTACGAGGACGGCGACTACGAGGCCATGCTGGCCCAGATGGAATCGGTCAGCCCGTACGCGCTGACCGGAGCCGTCATCGCCCGCGACCGCGCCGCGATCGCCCATGCCACCGCGGCCCTGCGGTTCGCCGCCGGGAACTTCTACGTCAACGACAAGCCCACCGGAGCCGTCGTCGGCCAGCAGCCCTTCGGCGGCGGGCGCGCCTCGGGCACCAACGACAAGGCGGGCTCCGCGCAGAACCTGCTCCGCTGGACCTCGACCCGCACGATCAAGGAGACCTTCGTCCCGCCGACCGACCACCGCTACCCGCACATGGGCTGAAACGCCCGTTTCAGGGCTTCCTCCGGTGGCGGAGCAGGACGACCTGGGAGTCGAACGTCCGCGACTCCACGAGCTCCAGGCCCGCCCGCCGCCCCCGGGGCTGGAAGACGGGCTTGCCGCCGCCGAGGAGCACCGGGTGGACGCACACCTGGTACTCGTCGATCACGCCTTGCTCGGTGAGGTGCGAGGCGAGCTCGGAGCCGCCGAACAGCAGCAGGTCGGTGCCGGACTCCTTGAGCGCCGTCAGCTCCTCGGCGGCGTTCTCGCCGATCACGCGGGTGTTCCAGTCGGCCTTCTCCAGCGTGCGGGAGACGACGACCTTCGGCGTCTCCCGCCAGATCGGCGCGAACGCCAGGTCGTGCTCGTCGGTGGAGTACTGCTCGGCGTTCGGCCAGTAGTTCGCCATCATCTCCCACACGACCCGCCCGTACAGGAAGGTCTTGCCGCCCCTGCTCAGCTCCTGGGAGTAGGCGGACAGCTCCGGGCCCATCAGCGGCCAGTCGAACTCTCCGTTCGGTCCCTCGATGAAGCCGTCCAGGGACTGGTGCACGAAGTGGATCAGCTTGCCCATGGTGGGGTCCTCTCTGCCGGTTCCGCGCCCCTGCGGCGCGTTCTCATCCGGTGGTCGGAGCCGTCGCCGCCTTCTCTACATCCCTCGCTGAAGTTCCCTGATTTTCTTCGGACCTCCGTGAGTCCTCTCACCCAGGGTTCCACGGGCACCTTCTCCGACCTGCGGAAAGGCCTTCGCACGATGTGCCACCGCCCGCCGCACTCGTTTTGGTGAAGTTTGTCCTGGGCACAGGGGCTTCATGGTAATTAGTCCGGAAAGACAGGCGCGGCAGGCCTCGCAGAGCAAGACGATGGGCCTGCTGGCACGGCTGGGACTGGCCGTGCGCGGCGTCCTCTACGTACTCATGGGGCTGCTGGCCCTCCAGATCGCCTTCGGCTCGGGCGGCGAGGAGGCCGACAACTCGGGAGCCATCCAGACGCTGGCCGCCCAGCCCGGCGGCGAGTTCCTGCTCTGGCTGATCGTCGCCGGGCTGGGCGGGCTGGCGCTGTGGCGGCTGGCCGAGGCCGCCTTCGGGGCGGCGGGCCCCGACGGCCACAAGGCGTCCGAGCGGCTCATGTCCCTGGGACGGGGCGTCGTCTACACCGCCCTGTTCGTCACGACCCTCCTGTTCACGCTCGGAGCCGGCGACCAGAAGTCGACCGACTCGCAGTCCAAGGACCTCACCGCCCAGGCGATGCAGGACATCCCGGGCGGTCGCTGGCTCGTCCTGCTGGCCGGTCTCGCCCTCATCGCCGGTGCCGCGTGGATGGCCTGGCAGGCGGTGGCGCACAAGGACTTCATGGACAGGCTCAACGTCACCGGCAACGCCCGCGAGGTCGTCGAGAAGCTCGGCATGGCCGGTTACACGGCCCGCTCCGCCGTCTACGTGGGCATCGGCGCCTTCCTCTCCTACGCCGCGATCACCTTCGACGCCGGCAAGGCCAAGGGCATCGACGGCACCCTCCGCGAACTCGCCGGCACCCCCGCGGGCCCCTGGCTCCTGGCCGTCGTCGCCCTGGGCCTCGTCCTCTTCGGCGTCTACTCCTGCTGCGAAGCCCGCTGGCGCCGCGTCACCCCCGGCTGATCCACAGGGCCCCGTCCGAGATTGTCTACAACAAAACCATCTGCTAATGTCCCTTCTGTCACGGAACGAACCGCAGAGAGGCGCTGATCCAGATGGCCGAGCCCACCACCGCACCCCCGGAAGAAGAAGCAGGACCCGCGCCGCGCGCCCTCAGCGAGAAGGAGGCCTCGGACCTCATCGGAGCGCAGGAGTTCGGCGTGCTGGCGACCGTGAAGCGCAGCGGCCACCCGCACCTGTCCACCGTCCTCTACCGCTGGGACCCGGCGGAACGGATCATCCGGGTCTCCACCACCGAAGGACGGCTCAAGACCCGCCACATCCGCAACGACCCCCGTCTGGCCCTGCACGTGAACGGCCCCGACGTCTGGTCGTTCGCCGTCGCCGAGGGCGAGGCGGAGATCTCGGAGCCGACGGTCGAACCCGGTGACGCGACCGGCAGGGAGCTGCTGTCCCTCACCCCCGGCTTCGACGACCCCGCGGAGGAGGCCGCCTTCCTCGCCCGGCTCGTGGCGGAGCGGCGCGTGGTGATCCGGCTGCGGGTGACGCGCCTGTACGGCACCGCTCTCGACTTCCCGACGGGAGACGACGACGGGAACTGACACTGTCGGTGATCGGCCTCCGAAGATTACTGTCGTTGTCGCAGCTCCCCGTACCTTCCTCGAAGGAGGCCGCGACCGTGACAGCCACCGCCGACCGTCCCGTACGACTGGAAGACCGCTACGAGATGCTCGACGGGGAGGTACACCTCTCGGGACTGCAGGCACTGGTGCGGATCCCGTTCGACCAGATGCGCATGGACCGCCGCCGGGGGCTGAAAACTGCGGTCTTCGTCTCCGGGTACGAAGGCTCTCCGCTGGGCGGCTACGACCTCGAACTGAACCGGCGGAAGAAGCTGCTCGACGCGCATGACGTCGTGTTCCGGCCCGCGGTCAACGAAGAACTCGCGGCCAACGCGGTGCAGGGGTCGCAGCTCGTGCCCGCGTTCGAGGACCGCCTCCACGAGGGGGTCCTGGGCATCTGGTACGGCAAGGCGCCCGGCCTCGACCGGGCCACCGACGCGCTGCGGCACGCGAACCTCGGGGGCGCGTCGCCGACCGGCGGTGCGCTCGCGCTGGTGGGCGACGACTCGATCGCGAAGTCCTCGACGGTGCCGAGCGGGTCCGAGAGCGCCATGGCGGGCATCGGCATGGCCGTGCTGTCCCCGGCCGACCCGCAGGACATCCTGGACCTGGGGCTGCACGGGATCGCGCTGTCCCGGTTCAGCGGGTTGTGGGCGGGATTGAAGCTGGCCACGAACGTCGTGGACGGCACGGGCACCACGGTCGTCCGCGGCGACCAGATGACGCCGGTCCTGCCGGATCGCGACATCGACGGGCGGCCTTTCGTCCACGGGGTCTCGGCGGACTTCCTCCAGCCGAACCTGGCCGTGCTGGAGGAGAGCCTGGTCACGTCGCGGGCGGAGCTGGCCCGCCGGTACGCGTACGCGAACGGGCTCAACAAGATCGAGGGCGACCCGCGGGCGAAGGTCGGGATCGTCGCGGCCGGAGGCACGTACCTCGACGTGCACCAGGCGCTGACGGCGCTCGGCGTCTCCCGGGCGGATCTGGCGTCCTCGGGGATCCGGATCCTCAAGCTCGGGATGATCTCCCCGTTGGAGCCCCGGATCGTGGCGGAGTTCGCCGACGGCCTCGCGGAGATCGTCGTCGTCGAGGAGAAACGGCCGTTCATCGAACCGGCGCTCAAGGACCTCCTCTACGGACGGCCGGGCGCTCCCCTGGTGTCCGGCAAGCGCACCCCGTCGGACGAGCCCCTGCTCCGCTCGCACGCCGACCTCCCGCCGCACCTCATCGCCGAGGCGCTCGCTCCCCGGCTGCTCGCGCACCTCGACGACGACCGGTTCCGGGCGGTGAAGGCCGCCCGGCCCCGCCCGCTGCTGCCGGTGGTGGCCCGGACCCCCTACTTCTGCTCCGGCTGCCCGCACAACCGCTCCACCGCCGTGCCCCCGGGTTCGCTGGTCGGGGCCGGCATCGGCTGCCACACCCTGGCCACGCTGATGCCCAAGGAACGCGTCGGCGACATCATCGGGCTCTGCCAGATGGGCGGCGAGGGCGCGCCCTGGATCGGGATCTCGCCGTTCACCGGGCGCAAGCACCTCATCCAGAACCTCGGGGACGGCACCTTCCACCACTCCGGAAGCCTCGCGATCCGCGCGTCCGTCGCGGCGGGCTCGAACATCACCTACAAGCTGCTCTACAACGACGCCGTGGCCATGACGGGCGGGCAGCGGGCGGTCGGCCGGATGGCGGTCCCCCAGGTCGTCCGGTCCCTGCTCGCCGAGGGCGCCGCCCGGGTGGTGATCACCACGGAGGACCCCGGACGGTACCGCAAGGCGCGGCTCCCCCGGGGCGTCGAGGTCCGGCACAGGGACGACCTGCTGCGGACGCAGGAGGAGCTGGCCGCCGTCGCGGGCGTCACCGTGCTGATCCACGACCAGGAGTGCGCCACCGAGCTCCGCCGCAAGCGCAAGCGCGGCCGTGCCGCGGTCCCCGCCGAGCACGTCTTCGTCAACGAGCGGGTGTGCGAGGGCTGCGGCGACTGCGGGGCGGTGTCGAACTGCCTCTCGGTGCACCCCGTGGAGACCGAGTTCGGGCGCAAGACCCAGATCCACCAGGCCTCCTGCAACAAGGACCTCTCGTGCCTGGACGGGGACTGCCCGTCGTTCGTCACCGTCCGCCCCGGCAGGAAGGCCGCGCGGGCCGCGGAGCCCTTCACCGGCCGGGACCTGCCCGAACCGGTGCTCAAGGTCGGCGCCGCCGACTTCGCCATGCGCCTCACCGGGATCGGCGGGACGGGCGTCGTGACGACCGCGCAGATCATCTCGACCGCCGCGACGATGGCGGGCCTGCACGTGCGCGGCCTGGACCAGCTGGGCCTGGCGCAGAAGGGCGGCGCGGTCGTCTCCGACATCAGGCTGTCGGACTCCCCGTTCCTGGGCGCCAACAAGGTCGGCCCCGGCGAGTGCGACCTCTATCTGGGCTGCGACCTGCTGGTGGCCGCGAGCGAGGCGAACCTGGCCGTCACCTCCCCCGAGCGGACCATCGCGGTCGTCTCCACGTCCAAGGTGCCGACGGGTCCGATGGTGACCGACGTCCGGACGTCCTTCCCGCCCGTGGACGGGATCGCCGACGGCGTCCGGGCCCTGACCCGCCGGGAGGACGGCGTCTTCACCGACGCGGGGGCGGCCGTCCGGGGGCTGTTCGACGACGACCAGTACGCCAACGTCTTCCTCGTCGGCGTGGCGGTGCAGGCCGGGGCGCTGCCGGTACCGGCGGACAAGCTGGAGCAGGCGATCGCGCTCAACGGGGTGGCCGTCGAGCGCAACATCGAGGCGTTCCGTCGCGGCCGCCAGCTCGTCGCCGACCCGGAAGGGCTCCGGGCCGCCCTGCCCTCGCGCGCCGTGCACCGCGGCGCTCCCTCCGGCCGTGTCGCGGCGATCGCCGCTTCGGTGCGCTCGGGGGAGGACGTCGAGCTCGCGGATCTCGTCTCCCGGCGGGTCGCCGAACTCATCGCCTATCAGGACGAGAGGTATGCGAAGCGGTATGCCGGGTTCCTGGAGCGGGTGCGTTCCCGGGAGGCCGAGACCTGCGGTGAAGCCGGGGCCGTCACCCGCGCCGTGGCGCGCAACCTCTACAAGCTCATGGCCTACAAGGACGAGTACGAAGTCGCCCGGCTCTCGCTCGATCCCGCGTTCGAGCAGGCCGTCCGGGAGCGGTTCGGCGAAGGCGCGAGGTACTCCTACCGGATCCATCCCCCCGTGCTGCGCGCGCTGGGCCTGGACCGGAAGATCAGCCTCGGGCCGTGGTTCAGGCCCGTTTTCCGGGCCCTCCACGGTCTGCGGCGGCTGCGCGGGACCCGGCTGGACCCCTTCGGCCGCGCCCGGGTGCGGGTCGTGGAGCGGGAGCTCGTCCCGGAGTACACCGAGGCGGTGGCCACGGCCCTGCGGTCCCTGACACCCGAAAACCGGGCGGCCGTGGCCGAACTGGCCGAGCTGCCCGACCTGGTGCGCGGTTACGAGGAGCTGAAACTGACCAACGTCACCATTTACCGCACAAAGCTCGCCGATCACCTCCGAGCCCTGTAAAGATCCGGAAGAACGAGGGAGCAGCGTCATGAAGGCAGCGCGGTGCCACGGGTTCGGCGATCCGGACGCCGGCCGCCTCATCCCCGCGCCGGCGGGCGCCGCCCCCTCGCCGAAGCCCACCCAGGCAGGTCCAGGCAAGGCCCTGGTCCTCCCCGAATAAGGCAGTGACACCATGACCCTCCCGCTGTCCAGCCCGGACGCCGTCGTCCTCGGCACGAACACGATGGACGCCACCGCGGCCTTCCTGCAGAACCTCGGCTTCACCGAAACCAGCAAGACCGTGCTCTCCTCGGACGCCGCGCAGGCGCTGTACGGGCTCACCGGCGAGGCGGAGCAGCGCACCTACGCCGTGCGCGACGCGTCCGGCCAGTCGCTCCCCGGCCGGATCCGCCTGGTGCACACCGACGAGGAGCCCCTGGAGTACAACGCGTACCGGACCGGCGGGCACGCCATCGACGTCTACTGCCTCGACCAGGAGAAGGGCTCCCTCCTGGCCAGGGAGGGCGGCGCGGAGGTCGGCGAGACCGCCGTCTTCAAGACCGCCTTCTTCACCATGTCCGGCACGTTCTGCATCATCCCCGGCGGCGGCCCGGTGGTCCTGCTGAGCGCCGAGCGCCGCCTGCCCAGCGTCCTCGACGACGACCCGTCCCGCCTCCACTCCCAGGTCCACAGCCTCATCTGGATCGTCCCCGAGCTCGCCCCGTCCCTGGAGTTCTTCGCCGCGGCCGGCCTGCCCGAGACCCGCCGCAACGTCTTCGGCCCCGACCCGGACGTGGCCGCCCTGATGGCGCTCCCCGAGCCCGCCCCCTTCAGCATGGCCCTGCTCGCGGACGCCGCGATGACCCCGTCCCGCCTGGAGCTCCTGGCCTTCGACACCCCCGACGTCCCCCTCGTCCCGGACCCCGGCCGCCCCCTCCGGCCCGGCCAGATGGTGTTGTCGTTCTCCGTCGCCTCGCTGCCCGCCGCGCGGACGCTCCTGGCCCGGCACGGCGCGTCGTTCGGCGCCACCGCCGCCGCCGGCGACGCCCAGGCCGTCACCGGCCTGGCCCCGGGCGGCATCTGGCTCGAACTCCGCGCCCGCTGAACCGCCTCCGAGCGGCGGCCCGCGACCGGGAGATGCCACTATTGGTCGAGGAAGCCCGGCTGTCCTCGGCCGGGCTCCGCGTCGGTTACCTATCCGGAAGGACCTCCATGGCCACGCTGCGCCTCGGCGACGAAGCCCCTGACTTCACCGCCGCCACCACTGACGGCACGCTCAGCTTCCACGAGTGGAAGGGCGACAGCTGGGCGGTGCTGTTCTCGCACCCGAAGGACTTCACCCCGGTGTGCACCACCGAGCTCGGCCGGGTCGCCGGCCTCAAGCCGGAGTTCGACAAGCGGAACGTCAAGGCCATCGGCGTCTCCGTCGACCCGCTGGAAGACCACCACGCGTGGGCCGGTGACATCGAGGAGGTGACCGGCAACGCCCTGAACTTCCCGCTGATCGCCGACTCCGACCGCAAGATCGCCGATCTGTACGACATGATCCACCCGAACGCCAACGACACCCTGACCGTGCGTTCGGTCTTCATCATCGGCCCGGACAACAAGGTCAAGCTGACCCTGACCTACCCGGCGTCCACCGGCCGCAACTTCGACGAGATCCTGCGCGTCATCGACTCCCTGCAGCTGACCGCCCAGTACACCGTCGCCACCCCGGCCGACTGGAAGGACGGCGACAACGTCATCGTCGCCCCCGCCCTCTCCGACGAGGAGGCCAAGCAGCGCTTCCCCAAGGGCTTCGAGACCAAGAAGCCCTACCTCCGCGTCACCCCCCAGCCCAACAAGTAGGACCCCGCACTCCCGCTCGTGAGCCGGCGCCCTCCCGTCCGGCTCACGAGCAGCCCCGCCGCAGAGGTCGTCGCGAGGGGCGGGACCGCGGCTTGGGGACCGGCTGGCGCGGCGCCGGGCGGACGTGGGTCGCGTGACGCGCGGAACGGGCATGATCCGCGCGAGGCCGCGGTCGGCGCTCAGCCGCGGGAGCCGGGGCGCTTGGGCGGCCTGATGCGCACCCGCTCGTCCTCGCTGGCGTTCTCGATGTCGTCGAGCTGCGCGCGGACCGTCTCCCGCAGGTCGTCGTAGTCGCGGAACGAGTGGTCCTTGAACAGGGTGTAGCCCGTCCACATCAGGTTGGCGCACACCCGGGGCGGCACCTGGCCCGTCGCCGCGCCCATCCCGACCAGCGCCACCGACGCGATGCCGCCCTGCGCCCTCTCGTTCTGCATGTGGACGGCCTGGAAGGCCGCGGCGCACGCCAGTGCCACGTTCAGCGTCCGGCTGACGTCCTGCGCCGAACTCTCCATCGTCGGCGTCGAGATCAGGAACTTCGGGTTGGTCGCCCCGGACGGTACGCACACGGCGCTTCCGACCGGCATCCGCCCCTCGAACCGGTCGCGGATCGCCCGCTGGACGCGGAGCTGGATGCCCGCGCCGAGGTGCCGCTTGATGACCGCGTCGGTCCCGCCGTCCATCCGCCCGCGGGAGTTGGTCGGGGTGACCCAGGCGTCGACGTGCTGGTCGAGGATCGACCCGCGGTGGATGTCGACCTCCGGGGTGTCGGCGAACGCCGCCAGCCAGGCCTCCACGACTTTCGTGTTGACGTCCGCCAGCACGACCCTGAGCTGCGGTTTCACCCGATCGACGGCCATGACTCACTCCGGTCTCCAAGAGGGGCTTTCCAACACCGGCGAAACTACCGCGGCCCACCGACAAACCATTACCGGCCGCAGGACCGCGCCCGTTCGGTGCGATTGCGGGTGTCATACCCCGGTGTTACTCTGCCGCGAACCAAGCCCTGAAAGACGATGACCGCGGCGGAAACACCATCCGCTCCCCCGGTTTCCGGACATCGTGGCCAGGGCTTTTACGCGAGCGATTCCGTCTCGACAGCCCCGTGCCGACAACGGTACTTTTCGCCAATCCTGGAGTCCACGATGAGCGACGCCTCCGACCGGCCCGACCCGCATGACCCGCTGGCTCTCGCCGAACTCTTCGAGGGCGGCGGCGAGCCGTGGCTGCCCCTGCTGAAGCCGGTCATCGAAGGGAATCCGGCCGCGGCCACGTTCATCGGCCCCGGCCGCAGCCCGGAGGTCGTGCCCGTGCGGGAACTGACCTTCCAGGCGCTCAAGCCCAACCCGCCGCACAAATGGAAAGTCGTCGTCTTCGGCCAGAATCCGTATCCGCGCCCCGAGAGCGCCACCGGAATCGCCATGTTCGACAACACCTTCCACGACTGGAAGGACAGCCAGTTCGGGCGGGTCGTCTCCATCCGCTGCATCATCAAGGCCGCGGCGATGTGGAAATACGGCATCCCCAAGAAGACGCCCATCGCCGATATCCGTGCGCTCCTGAAGAAGCAGGAGACCGTGCAGCCGCCGGAATGGTTCCAGGCGATGCTCACGCAGGGCGTGCTGCTGCTGAACGCGGCGCTCACCGCCAGCAGCAGCGGCGTGATGGCCACCGACCAGCACACCGCGTTCTGGCGCCCGGTCGTCGAGCGGATCGTCGAGGAGATCCTGAAGGCCAAGCAGAACGCCGACGAGGACGACCGGGGCGTGGTGTTCGCCTGGTGGGGCGTCCACGCCCGCGGCCTCAAGCAGATCGTGCTGCGGCTCCAGCAGAAGTACCCCGACGTCGAGGTCTGCCACATCGACCACCCCAACCCCGCGGCGCAGGGCGACATCTTCTGCGACGGAGACCACTTCGGCGCGGTGAACACGGCGCTCAGGTCGCTCGGGGCCGACGAGGTCGACTGGCTGCCCCGCAAGGGCTGGAACAGGCCCACGTCCCAGGGCGGCGGACCCGACGCGGACACGGCGGAACGCATGGGAGCGTTCATCACCTCCACGATGGAGGCGCACAAGCTCTACCTCGAACGCCTCGCGAGCGTCAAGGACGAGGGGCTGGTCCTCCCCGCGATCACCGGTGTGTTCGACTCCCCCCTCATGGACTTCCGCGAGACCATCGCCCCGGTGGCCAAGCTGCTTTCGGGGCTCGACTCCTACGTCCGGCGTTCCTACGAGTTCGGCAAGATGCAGGCGGACGGAGTGACCGAGGGCCTGTCCGCCGACGAGATCGCGGCGCTCTACCTCTACACCTGCGAATCGGCCTTCTACCGGCAGATCAACGCCACCCTGCGCAACCCCGACCGCACCCGGGCCGTCCCGTACCTGCCGTACCTGCGGCTTCTCTTCGCCGCCGTGTCGCGCCTCCCCGCCCGCAGGGAGCCGCTGTGGCGCGGAGTGTCGCTGGACCTGCGGGCGCAGTACCCCCTCGGCCGGACCGTGACGTGGTGGGGCGTGTCCTCGTGCACGTCGAAGCTCAGCGTGGCCCGGTCCTTCCTGGGCGGCCGCGGCAAGCGGACGCTCTTCGAGGTGACCCCCGTGCGCGCCGTGGGCATCCGCGACTTCTCGGCCTTCACCGGCGAGGAGGAGTTCATCCTCCCGCCCGGCACCCAGCTCAAGGTGACCGACGTGAAGGCCGAGCGCGGCGGCCTCTACACCGTGAAACTGACCGAGCTCGACGAGCAGCCCCTGATCACGTGACCGGTCACACCGCACCGGTCTTCTCCGCGATCTACCTTTTTCGCGGAACACTCTGACAACACAGCTTTTCTTTAGGAAAAGGAGCGACTTCTAGTTTTTCTTGGTTCATCGCAGAACAACAGCGACGGTTCTCGGTACTCGGTGACGGCCCGTGGCCGCCTAGCCTCGGTATCCGGACGACAGGTGGAAGCCACGAGTCACACCCTCACTCCGGAGGCAGGCATGATCAGGAGAACGCTCGGCGTCGCGGTCCTCGGCACGGCCCTGCTCGGCGCGCCCGCCATGGCGACCTCGGCGGAGGCCGCCACGGGCGTCACCGCGTCGGCCCAGGCGTCGGTCCAGGCCCGGGACTGCCGGTGGAAGCACGACTGCGACCGCGACTGGTGGAAGGACCACCACCGCAAGTACTGGAAGCACCACGGATGGAAGTACCACCACAAGTGGAAGCACCGCCACCACGACAAGTGGGACCACCACGGTAAGTGGCACAGGGGGGACCACCACGACAAGTGGCGTCACCACGACAAGGGGAGCCACTACGACAAGGGGAGCCACTACAGCAGGTACTGAGACCTGAGGCCGCGCCACCGGCCGGTGCCGCGAGAACGAACCGGGTCCGGCTCGGGACCAGCGTCCCGAGCCGGACCTTCGCCGTGCAAGCGCAGGGCCGGACACGTCCGCGCACCGTCCGCGGCTTTGACGCGGCCCGTTCCCCCCGACCCGCGGCGCACCGGACCGGCCCGCCGGACGAGCCTCACCCGAGGTCGTCCGCCCCGTCCGCGGACCGCTCCGAGGCGGAGGCGAGCAGGGTGTCGAGTGCCCGCCGGGACTCCTGAAGCCTGGTGATCTCCCCGGTCACGCGGCTGCGCTCCCGCCGCAGATCGGTGACCATGCCCGGACAGCCCGACGGCACGAGCCGCTCGCCTTCGTCGTGGACGCAGTGGAGAAGGCGGGCGATGACGGCGGTGGGAAGACCCGCGGCGAGAAGCCCCCGGATATGGCGTACCGCGGTCACGTCCGACTCGGAGTACTCGCGGTAACCGTTGGCGAGCCGTACCGGCCGGAGCAGGCCCTGCTCCTCGTAGTAGCGCAACAACCGCCGGTTGACGCCTGTCGCGCCGGCGAGATCTCCGATCCGCACGGGTCCCTCCGCGGTTGACCTTCACACCGATGTGACGCCTTAACGTCCCCATTGTCACCGATCACGACCGAACAAGGAGACAGGGATGTCCGGAGCAGTGGTCATCGGAGCGGGTCCGGGCATCGGCCGGGCCGTCGCCCGCCGGTTCGCCCGGGAGGGACTGCCGATCGCCCTCATCGCACGCGGTGCGGAGACGCTGAGCGCCGCGGCCCGGGACCTCGCCCCCAGCGGGGTGCGGGTCGCCGCCCTGGCCGCCGACAGCAGCGACGACACCGCGCTGCGCGCCGCGCTCGACAGGGCGGCCGACGAGCTCGGGCCGCCGGACGTCGTGGTGTACAACGCCGCGGTCGTCCGGGCCGACGCGCTGGGAGAGCTGTCCGTGCGGGCCCACCTGGACGCCTGGGCCGTCAACGTGGTCGGAGCGGTCACCGCCGCCGCCCACGTCCTGCCGGAGATGGCGCGGCGCGGCGGCGGTTCGTTCATCATCACCGGCGGGATGCCCGAGCCGAAACCGCAGTACGTCAGCCTCTCGCTCGGCAAGGCCGGAGTGCGGACGCTGGTGGCGCTCCTCGACCGGGAGTACGGGCCCTCCGGCGTCCACGTGGCGACCGTCACCGTGGACGGCCCGGTCGCCCCGGGCACGGACTTCGACCCGGACGACATCGCCGAGCACTACTGGCGGCTGCACGGACAGCCGAGGCACCGGTGGGAGCGGGAGGTCCTCCACCGGGGCGGCCGTCAGTCGCGGGACCTCTCCCACATGCGCAGGTAGGCCTCCGCACCGTGTGACATGTCGGTGATGATCTCGTCGCCGCCGACGGTGTGGACGTCGGCGAGCCAGTCGGGGATCAGGCCGTAGTTGGCGACGCCCTCGGTGTTGACGTCCCAGGCGCGTTCGCCGGTCCGCTGGCGGTCCAGCCGCACGCCAGGGTCGAACGGAGAGGTGAACGGGTAGCGCACCGGGTTCGCCGCGTTGCCGCCGCGGGGGCCGGGGAGCGGGCCCATGCCGTTGGCGTCCAGGCCGAAGCCGAAGCCGAAGAAATCACCGGGGACGCTCGCCTTCCGCGCCTGGCGCCAGCTCGCGACGAAGCCGTCGGCGGCGGAAGCGTAGGAGGTGGCCATCCCGCCGAGCCGGTAGATGCGCTGGAGGAAGTTGCGGTCGGTCCAGCTGTGGCTGGAGACCACTCCCGGGTAGTCCTCCTGTTCCAGGATCGACAGCGTCCGGTCGGCCGCCTCGACACTCATGTGGTCGACCTCGACGAGCATTCCGCGCTTGATCATGCCCTTGACCGCGTACGCGCCGAGGTCGGTGAGCCCGTTGATGTTGCAGTGCGGCGGCTCGGGATAGGCGGGCACCGTGAGGCCGAGCGGTCTCAGGTGCGCCAGCGGGCCCGCGAGCACGGAGGTGAACTCGTTCGCCGGCGAGATCGTGTTGTCGCGTTCGGGTCGCCTGCAGGTGTCGGCCTGCCAGAAGCGGCCGCTTCCCAGGAAGTTGCCGATGTTGAGGACGAGCCCGGTGGTGTCGGGGTCGAAGCGGACCCCGCACAGCGCGTTGTCGAACTTGTGGCAGAGGAACATGGAGCCGACCCCGAGCCGCTGCATCTCGTCCAGCCCGTCGTCGATCTGCTTCTCGGTGCACCGCGCCCGCCCGCGGACCTGCCTGCACCCGAACGGTTCGGAGGTCTCGACGCCCAGCACGACCGCGAGCTTCCCCTGCTCGATGACGCGGCGCGCCTCGTCCGGCCCGCGCACGATCCGGAACCAGCCCCGGCCGGGCCCTCCGCTGCGCCCGTCGATGTACTCCTGGAGATCGTACGTGCGTTCCGCCTGGAGCCGGATCGAGCTCATCTCGTCGCAGGGGTGCTTCTTCAGCGGGTACACCTCGCAGAGGGTCCGGTTGGACACCAGGTGGTTGACCAGCAGCCGCTGCCCCGCGCGCCAGGACCGCTCGATCCAGGTGTGGTAAGCCTGCTGGTGGGTCCGCGAGCTCCTGCTGGGCCAGTCCTCGAACGTCGGCCAGCCCTCGGTGTCGTGCTTCCCGAACGGGCTCCCCGTGCTGACGAGGTTCTCGAACCAGGCCGTCGAGCCGTCGGTCCCGTGGTCGGGGCAGTCCTTCAGCGCTTCCGCGACCCCTCCCTCGTCGAACACGCTCCCGCACATCACCCTGCCGCCGAAGCCCTCGTACGACATCAGGTGGCTGTGCAGGTCGGCGTAGCCGCGCACCAGCCCGTCCGGCGAGGTCCCGCTGAAGGGCTCCCCGCTGACTTCGACCGCGTCCTCACGCGGGGGGACGGGTTCGGCGCGGCTCGGCGCGGCTCCGTGGACCAATCCGCCGAGAACGGCCGTCGCGGTCAGGACGGTGAGGACGGCACGAGTGGCGAGATTCCCATGAGGCATGGCGGGCACCCTCCAAAGGCGAATATTTTTCGCACTTCTAGCTGAGTACCACGCCCTGGCACATCCGGGAAGGGCCCCATCACCCTGCGCGTCGGCTCTGCCACAGGGTGGCGGGAACGCGAAACGGCGCACACCGCCAGGGGTGTACGCCGTTCGTGCTGGTGCCGGGCTAGCGGGCGGCGGCCGCCCGCGGGCGGCCGTGGCCGACGCGGCGGGGGTTGCCGGAACCGGAGCGGCGGCGGCCGCCCTGGGCGGCGCGAGGCGCGGCGGGAGCGGGCACGGAGGCGATGACCACCGGGATGCCGGAGGGCGCGCGGGCGCCGGTGATGCGGGTGAGGAGGTCCTCGCCCGCGGCGACACGCGCCTCGTGGGGGGTGATGCCCGCGGTGCGCATCATCTGGTCCATCTCGCGGCGCTGGTCGGCCAGGACCAGGGTGACGACCGTGCCGGACTCGCCCGCGCGGGCCGTACGGCCGCCGCGGTGCAGGTAGTCCTTGTGGTCGGTCGGCGGGTCGATGTTGACGACCATGTCGAGGCCGTCGATGTGGATGCCGCGGGCCGCCACGTTGGTCGCGACCAGCACGTTGACCTCGCCGGTGCGGAACTGCTCCAGGGTCCGGTTGCGCTGCGGCTGGGACTTGCCGCCGTGCAGGGCCGCGGCGCGGACGCCGCTGGACAGCAGCTTCTTGGTGAGGCGGTCGGCGGCGTGCTTCATGCCGACGAACATGATGGTGCGGCCCTCGCGGGCGGCGATGTGGACGGTGGCGTCCATCTTCCCGCCGTCCGAGACGTACAGGAGGTGGTGCTCCATCGTGGTGACCGCGCCGGCCGACGGGTCGACCGAGTGGGTGACCGGGTCGTCGAGGAACCGCCGGACCAGCCGGTCGACGTTGCGGTCGAGGGTCGCGGAGAACAGCATGCGCTGGCCGCCGGCCTCGACCTGGTCGAGCAGCCGGGTCACCTGCGGCAGGAAGCCCATGTCGGCCATCTGGTCGGCCTCGTCCAGCACCGTGATGCCGACCTGGTCGAGCTGCACGGCACCGCGGTCGATCAGGTCGGCGAGCCGGCCGGGGGTCGCGATGACGACCTCGCGGCCCCGCTTGATCGCCGAGGCCTGCCGGCCGATGGACATGCCGCCCACGACCGTGGTGAGGCGGACCCGCACGGCGTCGGCGTACGGGGTGAGCGCGTCGGTGACCTGCTGGGCGAGCTCGCGGGTCGGCACCAGCACCAGGGCCAGGGGCCTGCCCGGCTCGGCGCGCCTGCCGGCGATCCGGGAGAGCACGGCGAGCCCGAAGGCGAGCGTCTTGCCGGAGCCGGTGCGGCCGCGGCCGAGCACGTCACGGCCGGCGAGCGCGTTGGGGAGCGTCGCGGCCTGGATCGGGAACGGGGCGGTCAGGCCCTGCTCGGCGAGGACGGCCAGCAGCGGGGCCGGCATGTCCATCGCCGCGAACTCCTCGACCGGCGGGAGCGCGGGAACGACGTTGACCGGCATCGCGAACTCGTCGTGCCGGGCGGCGGGCCGGGAGGATTTGCGGGGGGCGTTCGAGCGACGCGGTCTGCGTTGCTGGGGCTGGGGTGTACGGGTCATCGGATCGACCTTCCTCGATGCGGCACGTATCGAGGAGACGAATCCAAGTACGAACCAGGTGTGGGGCAGACAGCCCACAGGGGCTCGAATCTCTGCGGATTCGAGCCCCCGTGGGAGGTGAAGCCTTAGGCGGGAACGATGTTCTCCGCCTGCGGGCCCTTCTGGCCCTGGGTGACGTCGAAGGAAACCTTCTGGCCCTCCTGCAGCTCGCGGAAGCCCTGGGCGGCGATGTTCGAGTAGTGGGCGAAGACGTCAGCGCCGCCGCCGTCCTGCTCGATGAAGCCGAAGCCCTTTTCCGCGTTGAACCACTTCACGGTGCCAGTAGCCATGTCTGAATTCTCCTCTGGAGGCATGCACGGAGCCCGCACCTTACGAGCTCCCAGCTGCCGAAATGACCCCGTCAGGTAGAACCTGTCAAACAAAAATGCGCCACCGCCAGCCAGATGCCTGCGGGGCGCATAGAACGTCTATGGGAACCACAACTACAACCGCTACTAACTGTAGCCTCTGCCCTCACAAAAAGCAACCGCACGGCCGAAGCCGCTGCGACAGGGCCCTGAGCAGGCAGGACACCGGGGAGCCGCCGCACTCCACGACCACGACCGCGCCGGATGCCTCGCCGTCGAACGCCCCTTCCGGAAGTGGCGTCTTGACCGGCGATCCACACTGACGGGTGTGGACGGGAACGATCGGGAGTACGCGCGGAGCTGGCTGGCGGCCGACGGCGTCGTAGAGATCAGTGCCGGCGTTTGGACCAGCGCCGAGGAGCCGGATGCACGGCTGACGGCGTGCGAAGTGGCGCACGAATGGGCGCAGGCGGCCCTGAACGACTCCGAACTCGAACCGGTCGAGCGGCTTCGGCTCGGTTTCGGGATGCTGGACCTGCTCGACGAGTTCTGGGTGACCGCCGAGATCGGCTTCATGGTGAAGGCGGAGAAGAACCCGCAGGTGAACGAGGCGCTCTGGGACGCCTACCGCCGCAGACTCGAGGCGCCGCAGATCGCCGAGAACGTCTCCTACTCCCTGTGGGTGGACTGGTTCGAGAACCACGCCACCGTGGAGACCGCCTTCGCCGAGGTGCTGGGCGCCGACATCGGGGAACTCCAGCGCGGTGGCCGGCTCGACGAGATCACCCGCGATCCGCTGATCCGGAGGGTCCGCCGGGTGCTGGAGGTCTCCGGCCCCGTCCCCTGGACGATCAAGCTCCCCGTCCACCAGGCCGTGGCGGGGTTCCCTGAACTGCACCCCGCGCTGTTCAGGGGCCTCCTCCTCAGCTACCACGACGTCTACGGCGACCTCGAACCCCGTGCCGCCCTCGCCCTTCTGGAGCGGCTCGAACTTCCGCCCGGAACCGAGCACCTCGCCACGCTGAGCGCGGTCCTCAGGGAAGGCCACACCAACCACTACCGCTCCCCGGGGGCCTGGGACCACGCAAAGCAGTGAGAAGCGGCAGGGCTTCCACATCCGCACGAAAGCCTGCGGAAATCAATAAATCCGGCAAACTCCAGCGATAAGCCATTACCATGCACCAATGGATGACGACACACGAAGGCAAGCAGCTCTCGAAACGATGTGGGAGCGTTTCCCCGCCGTCTCGGAAAGGGTCCAGCAGGTTTACGGACTGCGGCTCCCCCGCCACCTCGCCGTGTTCTGCGCCTTGTGGAAGAGCGCCGATTCCGCAGAACGGCAGGCGCTCGGCCACCTGGGCGTGGGCCCGTTCGGCGTCTCCGACTACTTCGGCGACGACGGGCTGCGGCTGGTGGGCCGCGACGGGCTGGACGAGCGGCTCCACGGCCGCTTCCGGTGCGACCCCGCCGAATTCGTGACGGTGATGACGGGCGGCTCCGACGGGCTGCATTACGGCCTTTGGTACGACGACCCGGCCGAACTCCCCTCGTTCGTCGCACACAACTACGCCCGCGATTCCGCGGAGACCTGGACCAACCATTTCCCGGCCCTGATCATGGAGCTGCGCGACATCGTCTCCATGGCGATGTCGGACTACGGCGACAGCGGCGAGGAGGCGGAAATACTCCAGCCTCTCGTCGCCGCCCTGGAATGGTTCGCCCCTGCGGAGTACCAGGCCCTGGAGACCGACGGAAAACCGCGTTGGGCATCGGCGGCGCGGCCTTCCGGCTTCCCCTCGATCTTCCCCGCCCTGCCGCCGGACAGCGGCGATCCGCACTCGTCGCAGTCGAGCAGCCGCCTGTCGGCCTTCCGGAACGGCACTCCCGAGGCCGCCGAATGGATCACGCGGGCCGAGCAGGAGCTGGCGGCCGGCAGACCCGCCCTCGCCCTCGCCGTGGGCGGCGAACTGCACTGGATGGACCGCGACGACCACCGGCAGCAGTCCCGGCGCCTTCTCGTCGACGCCTACCGGCTGCTCGGCCGCGACGCCCTGGCCGACCTCGTCGAAGTGCACACCGCGCACCGCGACCTGCGTTCCGTCGACGTGCTCGTCAAACCCGACCACTGACGCTCTGCCGGGCCGCGATCATCCGACCGGCACGAACGGGCGCCCTTGAGGCGTCGCCTGTGATCGGCCTCCCGTCAGGGAGAAGGCCCGGACGGCTCCGTGACCTGCGCTGCTCGCTCCTCGGCCTGTCCGGGGAGGAAGAGCCGGACGGTGAGGCCGCCTTGGGGGGCGGCGACAAGGCGGAGGGTGCCGTGGTGGGCGGCGGTGATGCGGGAGGTGAGAGCGAGACCGAGACCGTGGCCGCGGCGGGTGGGATCAGGGTCGGCGGTACGGCCTCGGCCGCGGAGGAAGGGTTCCAGGTAGGTCTCGACGGCGTCGGCGGGAAGGCGCGGGCCGGTGTTGGTGACGGTGAGGAGCGCGCGGCCGCCTTCGGCGGAGTCGGGGCCGGTGGTGATGGTGAGGGAGCCGCCGGAGGAGAGGTTGTGGCGGACGGCGTTCTCGAGGAGGTTGCCGATGGCCCGCCGCAGGAGGACGTCACTGGCCTGGACGGTGACGGGCCGCAGGTCGGCGGAGACGGCGATGCCGCGTTGGGCGGCTTCGGCGCCGCACGCCTCCAGTGCCTGCGCGGCGACGGCGGCCAGATCGACCGGGGCGGTGGTCAAGGGGGTGCTGTCGAGCGAGGACAGCTGGAGAAGCGCGTCGATGATCTCTATGCCGCGCTGGTTGGTCTCGTACAGCCTGGTCAGGAGGCGGTCGTCCGGACCGTCGGGGTCTGCGAGGGCGACCTGCAGCATGGTCCGGGTGATGGCCAGCGGGGTGCGCAGCTCGTGGGAGGCGTTGGCGGCGAAGCGCCGCTGCTCGTCGAACGAGCGCTGCAGGCGGTCGAGCATGGTGTCGAAGGTGTCGGCGAGATCGGTGAACTCGTCTTTGCGGCCCGTCAGCCGGATGCGGTGGTCGAGGGAGCCGTTCGCGGCGCGCACGGCCGCCCGGTTGATGTGCTGGAGCGGCCGCAGGACCCATCCGGCCAGCAGCCAGCCGCCGGCCAACCCGATCACCGCCAGTACCGCCAGCGCGGCGCCCGACGCCGTCACCAGGGTGTCGAGGATCTCCTCACGCGAAGGAGCCGTCCTCGTGTCCCGGGGGTTCGCCGCGGTGAGGGGGTAGTTGGGCACGTACCGCATCCCCAGATAGAGGATCGCCATGGTGACCGCCCCCGCGCCCACGAGGAAGCACGCGTAGCCCAGGGTGAGGCGCAACCGCGCGGTCACGGCCGGGGGCTCCCGTCGTCCATCCGGTAGCCGACGCCCGGCACCGTGGCGATGGCGGAGGGCTCGCCCAGCCGGGCCCGCAGCGACGAGATCGTGATGCGAATGGCGTTGGTGAACGGGTCGGCGTTCTCGTCCCATGCCCGTTCCAGCAGTTCCTCCGCACTGACGACGCCGCCGCGCGCGGTCATCAGGATCTCCAGGACGGCGAACTGCTTGCGGGCGAGTGCCACGTAGCGTCCCGCCCGGTAGACCTCGCGGCGGAACGGGTCGAGCCTGATCCCGGCGTACTCGACGACCGGCGGCGTCCCCCGCGCCGGGCGGCGGGCCAGGGCACGCAGCCTCACCACGAGTTCGGGCAGGTCGAACGGCTTGGTCAGGTAGTCGTCGGCGCCCAGCCGGAAGCCGTCGAGCTTGTCGGTGAGGCCGGCCGCCGCGGTGAGCATGAGCACCCGGCAGCCCAGGCCCCGCTCGACCACTCTCCGGCACACCTCGTCCCCGTGCACGCCGGGAAGGTCGCGGTCGAGCACCACGACGTCGTAATCGTGGACGCCGAGCCGCTCCAGTGCCGCCTCGCCGTCCGGGGCGAGGTCGGCCGCGATCGCCTCCAGCCGCAGGCCGTTCTGGATCGCCTCGGCGAGATAGACCTCGTCCTCGACGACGAGCACACGCATCGGACCCCGCTTCTCCCTCGACCATCACCGGCCGTGTCACCTTATGCAAGCACGTCTATCGAAAAGGTATGCGGAAAGGCATACGGCCTGGTGACACGGGCTGCGGTGCGGTGGGCGCATGCGATCTCGTCTTCTTCTGCCCCTGATCGGAGCCGCGAGCGCCCTGGTCCTGAGCGGCTGCGGCCGTCCGCCGGCACCGGACGTCCGGCCCGGCTCCGCGGCCCCCGGTTCGGCGACGGCCCCGGCGCCCCGAGGCGACGGGCGCATCGCCGACGACCGCGGCCTGAGCCCCTTCGAGACCGACCACGTCGCCCTCACCGAACTGGACCCGCGGCTGCTGCGAGCCGTCCGCCAGGCGGCGGCGCGGGCCAAGACCGACGGCGTGGACCTGTTCATCACCTCCGGCTGGCGCAGCGCCGACTACCAACGCCGGCTGTTCGACCAGGCGGTCACCCAGTACGGCAGCCGGGAAGAGGCGAAACGCTACGTCCTTCCACCCGAGAAATCGGCCCATGTCCGGGGGGAGGCCGTGGACATCGGCCCGACCGACGCCGCCGACTGGCTCGGCCGCCGGGGCGCCGCGTTCGGACTCTGCCAGGTCTACGCCAACGAGATGTGGCACTTCGAACTCGCGACGCGCCCTGGAGGCGCCTGCCCTCCGCAGCTCCCCGACGCCACCGCGGCCGAGTACTGACGTCCCGTCCCGAAGGTGGTGCGGGTCACTCGTAGCGGAGCCGCGAGATCACGGAGCGGACGGTTTCGCCGTGCAGTTTCACGACCTCGCGGTCCTGGGTGAGCAGGCCGTTCATCTCGTCCTGCACATCGCTCAGCTGGGTGTACACGGTGGCGCTCAGCCCGCGCGGGATCGCCGGGATGATCTGCTCCTCGTGGAGGCGCTGGAAGGCGCGGGTCAGGTCCTCGGAGGAGCGGTAGCGGCGGTAGCCGAAGAGCTTTTCGCTGCTGCGGTGCCCGTCGACGGCCAGGCTGTAGCCGCCGTACTCCGTCAGCGCGAGCACCCGGCGGTCCCGGCGCCGCCGTTGGCGGGGGACCCGGAAGCGGCGGAAGTAGACGTGCAGGCTGCGCAGGTCGCCGCCGCCCTGGTCGTGCCAGCCGCTGGCGTGGTCGACGCTCCGGGTCGTGTCGAGTTCGGCGAGCTCGGCCGCGACCCGGGCCGCGTCGAACTGGCCCCAGCCCTCGTTGAACGGCACCCAGACGGCCAGGCTGACCACGTTGCGCAGGTGCTCGACGGTGGCGCGCAGCTCGCGTGCGAACTGCGCGCGGCCGGCGGCGTCGGCGCGGCCGAAGCGGCGGACCGCGCCGAGCCGGTCGTCGCGCAGCCGGACGAAGGGGGCGACGGCCGGGAGCGTCACGGCCGCCGGGTGGTAGCGGCCGCCTCCGTTGACCATGTCCTGCCAGACCAGGATGCCGAGCCGGTCGCAGTGGTGGTACCACCGCAGCGGTTCGATCTTGATGTGCTTGCGCAGCATGGTGAAGCCGAGGTTCTTCACGGCCTGGATGTCGCGCACCATCGCCTCGTCGGACGGCGGCGTGTACAGGCCCCCCTCCCAGTAGCCCTGGTCGAGGACCCCGGCGTGGAAGTACGGGCGGCCGTTGAGCAGGAGCCTGGGCAGGCCGGACGCGTCCGGGCCGACGCCGAACGAGCGCATGCCGAAGTAGCCGCGCACCCGGTCCTCGCCGAGGCGGACCTCGACGTCGTACAGGAACGGGTCCTCGGGCGTCCACGGCCGGACGTCCTCGACCGGCAGGCGGACCGGCTCGCCGGGCCCGGCCTCCGCGGTCGCGATCACGGCGCCCTCGCGCAGTACGTCGATGCGGGCGGTCCGCCCCTCGGCGGCCTCCGCGCGCACGGTGATCTCCACGCACGCCTTCGCGAGGTGCGGGACGATGACCAGGCTCCGGACGTGCGCCGCCGGCACGGACTCGGCCCAGACGGTCTGCCAGATGCCCGACTGCGGGGTGTACCAGATCCCGCCGTGCTCGCCGCGCTGCTTGCCGCGCGAGTGGTGGGCGGTGTCCGTCACGTCCCGCACCTTCACCACCAGGGTGTTCTCCCCCGGGACCAGCGCCTCGGTCACGTCCAGGGCGAACGGGAGATAGCCCCCCACGTGATCGCCCACCGCCACCCCGTTGAGCAGCACTTCGCAACTCTGGTCCACCGCGCCGAAGTGGAGCAGCACCCGGTCCCGGACGAACCCCTCGGGCAGCACCAGGGCGCGCCGGTACCACAGCGCCTGGTCCGGCTCCAGCGTCCGCCGGACGCCGGACAGCTCGGCCTCCGGGGAGTAGGGCACCAGGATCTCGCCGTCGTACGTCTCCGGTTCGGCGGCGTCCGCGGCGGTGATGGCGTAGTCCCACCGCCCGTTGAGGTTCAGGTAGCTGTCGCGGGTGAGTTGCGGGCGCGGGTACTCGTCGAGCATGGAAGGTCTTTCCGTTCCTCAGATCCCGGTGGTGGAGAGCCACACGGAAGTGTCCGGCGGGAGCATCCCGTCTTCGAGCGGGTCGCCGGCCAGGAGAGCCCGGGGTGCCGCGACAGCGCCACGGGCGCCGTGCCGAAGTCGGTGGTGGACGACCGCGTCGTCAGCGAACACCTCGGATCCTCCAGACCAGTGAGGCCCCGGTCAGCGCGGCGAGCGCCGCGACGCCGTACATCAGGGGGTAGCCGCCCGCCGAGGTGACCAGCGGCGCGGCGACCACCGGGCCGAGGACGAACCCGAGCGAGTTGGCCAGGCTCACCACGCCCAGGTCCTTGCCGCGGTCGGCGTCGGCGGGCAGCAGCCGGGTCACCATGGCCTGGTCGACGGAGACGAAGATGCCGGTGCCGGCGCCCAGCAGCCCGGCCGCGACCAGGGCCGCGGTCCAGTTGTCGCCGAAGGCGAGGGTCAGCGCGGCGAGGGCCATCACGGCGCCTCCGGTGAAGACCACGACGCGGGTGCGGCCGCTGCGGTCCGACCACCAGCCCGCCGCGAGGCCGGGGAGGACGCTGCTCAGCGAGAAGACCGTCACCATGACCAGCACGCCCTCCTGGTTCGTGGAGCCGGGGAAGAGGCTCTCGTAGCGCAGCGAATCCCGCAGGTAGTACAGGAGGTAGCCGATGCCCATCGAGAGCGACAGGTTCACCAGGAAGCGGCTGAGCCAGGCCCAGGCGAAGTCCGGATGCCGCTTCGGGTCGACCCAGAGCCCGGACCAGATCGGCCGGCGCGGTCCGGGCGGCGGCAGCGCGGGCTCGCGGTAGCGCAGCGGGAACGGCAGGGCCACCACCAGCAGCAGCGCGCCCATGGCCAGGTACCCGGCCAGCAGGTCCTCGACCGCGAAGGTCACCACGGCGCCGCCGATCAGCGGGCCGATCAGGACCGCCACTCCGGCCAGCGCGGAGGCCCTGCCGCGCTGGCCGACCGGGACCTGGTCGGGCACCGCGGCGACCGCGGTGGCCAGCACCAGCGTGAACGCCAGCTGCGCCAGCGCCCAGCCGAGGACGAGGCCGGCGATCGAGTGCTGCGCGCCCAGGAACCCCAGGGAGGCCGCGGCCAGGAGGGATCCGGCGACCACCCACGGCCGCCGCCGCCCGAACCGGGTGCGGGTGCGGTCCGACAGGGCCCCGGCCAGCGGGTTGGCGATCGCGGTGACGATCGAGCCGACCGCGAAGACGAGGGCGAGCGACGCCTCCTTGTGGAGGGCGTCGATGCGCTCGACGTGCGAGGGGAGCAGGATCTGCGTCGACGCGTTCGAGGCCATGATCACGCCGAGCTGGACCAGCGCCAGAAGGGACATCCAACGCAGCGAGACGTCCGGGAACCGGTCGTCGTCGCGGGCCGCGGGCCTGGCGAGCTCCGTCACGGCCGTCACCTGCCTTAACTGAAACATGAGGAGGCGCCATGTTAGAACATGACGGGTCGCCATGTTATGACTGTGCCGTGGAGAGTCAAGGGGTGCGCCGCACACCGGTGCAGCAGCGCAGCCGCGAACGCGTCGAGCGCATCCTCGACGCCTGCGCCGAACTCCTCGACGAGGTCGGCTCCGACGGCCTGACCATCACCGAGGTCGCCCGCAGGGCCGGGGTCCCCACCGGCACCGTGTACCAGTTCTTCGAGGGCAGGCTCGGCCTGCTGCGCCAGCTGGCCCTGCGCCACCTGGACATCCTGATCGGGCGGCTGCGCGCCCGCGCCGCGGAGGAACCCGGGCTGACCTGGCCGCGCGCGGGGCGGATCGTCATCGAGGAGACGGTGCAGATGCGGCGGCTGATCCCCGGCTTCACCGTCGTCGACTTCGGCGAGGCCCGCCCCGGCGGCGAGAAGTACCTGCCCGAGGGCACCACCGAGGCGGGCGGCGACATCCTCGCCGAACGGCTCTACCGGTTCGCGGTCGAGGAGGCCGGGCTGCCCCCGCTGACCGACCCCTACCGCGTGACCAGCCTCGCGATCCAGGCCGCCGGCGCGGGCCTGGAGCTGGCCTTCCGCAACTCCCGCGAGGGCGACACCGCCCTGATCGAGCAGACCGGGCACCTGCTCGCCGCCTACTTCGCCGACGCCGCCCGGCGTTCGAGCGCCGACCTGCCGGGTCCCGGTGGCCCGGCCCGCACAGACCAGGACGGTGGCCAGTGACCACGCACGAACCAGAGATCATCGCGGCCACCGACCTGTGCGGCCCCGACGGCCGGCTGAACCCCGCCGCCGCGGGCTGGTCGCGCACCCCGCTGCACCGCGCCAACCTGAGCGGCTGGGGCCGGACGAAGCGCTGGGAGTACTGGTGCGTCACCTCCCCGACCCACCTGGTCGCGGTGACCGTCAGCGACCTCGACTTCATGGCCCTCAACTCGTTCTACGTCCTGGAGTACGCGCGGGACGGGCGGCCCGCCGTCGAGTTCGACCGCACCGCGCTGGTCCCCTTCGGCCGCGGGGTCTCCCTGCCGGAGGGCATCGCCGGAAGCGGCGGCCCGTACGGCGGCGACGTGGTGGTCGGCCCGGAGAAGCCCGTCGGAGGCCAGGTGCGGGTCTCGCTCACCCACGAACAGGGCGGCACCCGCCTGCGGGCGCGCGCGGTGTCCCCCGACAGGCGCCCCGTCGAGCTGGACGTCTTCGCCGCGCTGCCGGAAGGCCACGAGACCCTCAGCGTCGTGGTCCCCTGGGACGAGAAGCGCTTCCAGTTCACCTCCAAGCACACCGCGCGCCCGGCCTCCGGCAGCCTGCGCGTCGGCGACCGCGTCCTGCCCTTCGCCGAGGACTCCTGGGCGACCCTCGACCACGGCCGAGGCCGCTGGCCCCGCAGCATCACCTGGAACTGGGGCGCCGCCTCCGGCACCACGGACGGCCGCACCGTGGGCCTGCAGTTCGGCGGCAAATGGACCGACGGCACGGGCGCCACGGAGAACGCCCTGTGCGTCGACGGCCGCCTCGACAAGATCGGCTCCCCGATCGACTGGCACTACGACCCCGCCGACTTCATGCGCCCCTGGACCCTGCGCACCGCGGACTCCGACCAGGTCGACCTGACCTTCACCCCGTTCCACGACCGCCGCACCCGCACCGAGGCCGTGCTCATGGCGAACAACGCCGACCAGTGCTTCGGCCACTACTCCGGTCGCATCAGGACCGACTCCGGCGAGACCATCCGGATCGAAGACCTCCTCGGCTGGGCCGAGGAGGTCCACATGCGCTGGTGATCCGGCCGGCGGTGCGCCCCGGGTCAGGAGGTGGTCGCGGTGACCTTGATCGCGGGGTTGAACTTGAGCGCGCCGTCGAACGCGATGGTCTCCCCCTCGGTCAGCATCCCCTGGCAGTAGGGCTCCTGACCTTCGGGCGTCCCGAGCCTGGTCTGGGCGGTCGTGGTCTTCAGGGTGGAGGTGGCGTTGGAGTAGGTCCCCGCCACGGACTGGACGAAGAAGGCACAGGTGGCGCCGGCACCCACCTGGCTGAACATGTAGGCCGGGGTCGCGGGCGTCATCCCGCTGTGGGTGACCGTGGTCGTCCCCGTCGCGGCGTTGAAACCGGTGGCCCTGAAATAGCTGGGCCCCACCATGACGCCCAGCATCCCGGCCCATTCTTCTCCACCGGCGCCGGTGCAGGAAATCCGGTGGTAAGAAGTGAACTTCCCCAGGTGCTGGCCGGAGGTCGTGGACTGGCTCTTCATCTCGCCTATGAGCGGGACATTCGCGCAGGTGAAGAGCGTCCGGCCGGCGGAGTTCTTCACCGTCAGCGGACCCGACGTGGTGAAGGCGCCGTCGGCATGGGGGTTGACGACCTTCCAGGTCGTGGCCGCGGCCTGCACGGGAGCAGCCTGCGCCCCCAGTGCGAGCAGCGAGGACAGGGCCAGCAGCGACATGGTCTTCTTGCTCATGGGATCACTCCTCCGCCCGCTCCCGCGGGTGTCCGACGATCAGGCTCTGCAGGGAACCTAGATCACGGGGAGCGGAAAACAAAGGTCTGATTTCTATTTTTCAATGCCGTCCCGAATCGCGTCCCGCAATATACCCGACGGGTATCGAGGCCACTCCGCCCGACATACCCGTTCCGTCATCCGGCCGCTCGGGGGAACGGGCGGCGGATTCGAGAATGCTCCCGGCCGCCAAGGGCTTTCATCCTTTTGTGAAAACAGGACGGCCTCCGGCGGAACCGACGCGATCCTCCCCTGACCCGTGAGCCGACCGGCCTGAAACGCCGGGAGGCCCGGCTCCGGACCCATGCCCCGAGCCGGGCCTTCGCGCAGGGAGCGGAGCACTCCCGTCAGCCGATCCGGCCGACGGGTCGTGCGCCGTGCCCCGCCGGGTGTTCAGCCGCAGTGCTCGAAACCGCTGTACCACCACTGGTTGTTGGTGCCGCCGCCCCACTTGACGCACTGGCCCGCGGCGCTCGCCCGGGTCGGCCCGGCGTAGTAGGAGTAGTCGTCGACGTCGGTGAGCGGGGACTTGTTCTGGACCTGGAGGTAGGTACCGGTGCGGGTGGGGGTGCCGACGGAGGTCGTCTTGACCGTCACCACGCAGTTGCGGCCGGCCGAGCCGCTGTAGAGCAGGTAGACGACCGAGCCCTTGAGGGTCTGGGAGTCGATGATGCCGTACCCGGAGCCGCAGACGGCGGCGGGGCTGGTCGCCGCCACGGCCGGAGTCGCGGTACCCGCGACGGCCGCGGCGAGGGTTCCGGCGGCGAATACGGAGAAAAGTGCCTTCTTCAAGAGCGTGCGCCTTTCGTCTCCCGGACGGACACCGGGCTGGCAACGATCTTGATTCGCGGGAGTGAATCCCGCATGAACCGGCGGAGGCGGTCTTCACCGATCTTGGTTGCCCCACCATGAACGATCTTGAACCCATTCACCGGCAAACCGTCCCACCCGTCCGTGATACTCACCCGCATGGTCACGGATCCACGCGAACTCATCAGATTCCATCTCGCCCTGGGGCAGGACGGCCACGGTGCCCTCCTGAGCCGCTGCAAGGACCACCTGGGAGATTCCACCGACGTCACGCCGATCGTCGCCGAGGAGTTCGCGTCCTACCTGGACGACCAGCGCACCTGGCCCGACGTCCTCGACTCCGACCGGCTGCTGCGCGCGTTCGGTGACCTGAACACCGCCGGCATCGTCGCCCGCACCGATTTCACCTGCTGCCTGGCCTGCGGAACGGACGAGATCCACGGCGAGGTCCCCGACGGCCTGGAACGCCGCGGCTACGTCTTCGCCCACCGCCAGGACATGGAGAGCGCCGCCGCCGGTCTCGGCTGCCACCTGGCCTTCGGCACCTTCGGCGCCGCCACGACCCGCGAGATCGGCGAGGAGGTCGTCACGGCGCTCCGCACCCACGGCCTCGCCCCCGACTGGAACGGCGAACCCGCCGTCCGCATTCACGTCCCCCTGACCTGGCGCCGCCGCCGCTTCGGCCACCTCGCCGCCTGGCCGGGCGGGCCCGGTCCCGAGGACACGGCCCCGCACCCCCTGCACGTCTTCTACAGCGGTTACCAGAACCGCGTGGAGAACGCCGAAGTCCCCATGTCACTTGCCGAAGCCAGGAACGTCCTCCTGGAACTGCCCCCCTACGAAGGCAACTTCGCCGGGTTCGTAGGCCGCTCCGAAGGCTGCGTGCAGGTCGCGTGGACGCGGGACGGAGACCTCTCGCTGGACTCCCCCGACCCCGAGAACCGCTGCTTCCGCCGCCGCAACGTGACCATGGCCGAGGCCGAGAAGATGATCACGATCCTCGCCGACGAAGACCGCGTCGCCATCGACGAACTGGGCGGCCTGACCATCGAGCCCTGGTCCTGATCGCGCGTTCCGCCCTCGGCCGTCTCCTCGCCGGAGGCGTGCGCGTGCCGCTTCGAGACGCTCGCGGTGGTCCGGCATGGAGATCTCCACGGGCCGGGTCTCCAGCTGTCCCAGGACGCCGGAAGACGTTCCGCTCGTACGGACGCAACGGGACCACGCCGATCCCGGCGTGGTCCCGTTCGTGTCCTATCTGCTGCGTGACGGTGCGGGTTCCCTTTCGAAGTGTTCAAGCCGTCGGCTGGGCCGCTTCGTTGGTCTGTCCGCTGCCGAATACTTCCTGGACGAGGCGCTGGGTGGCTTCCTGGAATGCCGGGCCGAGGGAGAGGTCGGCGTCGTCCACGTAGTTCAGTGCGGCGGTCAGGGTGGTGGCCCCGTCGGGGGTGGTGTACATCAGTGCGGCGTGGCCGGAGATGCCGCCGTTGTGGGTGATGAGGGTGCCGCCGCCGTTGGGCTGGACGAACACTCCCAGGCCGTAGCCGGCCTTGTCCTCGGGGGTGAGCATCTCGGCCAGCAGCCCGGCGGGCAGCAGGCGGCCGCCCACCAGGGCGGTGATGAAGGTCTGCAGGTCCCGGGTGGTGGAGATCATGTCGCCGCCGCTGGAGATCCAGGACGGGTTCTGACGCGTGACGTCCACGGTCCGGGTCTGGCCGTCTTGTTCGTAGCGGTAGTAGGCGTGGGCGTGCGGGCCGGGGATCTGCGGGCAGTCGGGCACCACGGTGCCCGTCAGGCCGAGGGGCTCCAGGATGAGGCGCTGCATCTCCTGGGCGATCGTGCGGCCGGTGACCTTCTCGATCAGCAGCCGGGCCAGCACGTAGTTGGTGTTGGCATAGCTCCAGTCCGTGCCCGGCGCGAACCGCGCGGGCTTGGACAGCGCCAGCTCCACCAGCTCCTGCGGCCGGTAGACGCGCAGGCGGTCTTGCACCCATTCCCGCCCCGACCACACGATCCCGGGCACGAAGTCGGGGTAGTAGTCACCGGTGAAGTTGAACACCCCGCTGGTGTGCTGCAACAGCATCCGCACCGTGATCCGCTCGTCCAGCCCGAACCCCGGCAGATAACCCGCCACCGAATCCTCCAGAGCGATCCGGCCTTTGGCCACCAGCTGCAACACCACCGTCGCGGTGAACGTCTTGGTGTTACTACCGATCCGCACATGCCCCTCGACCGGCGGCGGCGCATCCCCGCCCAGCTCGGCCGCCCCGGCACTGCCGGCCCACTCGCCGTGCTCGTCACGCACCCGCAGCGACATCCCGACGAAACCTGAATCGACGATCTCCTGGATGACCTTCTGCAGTTCGGGGCGGTCCTGACCGTTGGTGGTGGCGGACATGATCATGTACTCCTTCACATCTGTGACGAACGTCCATCGCATGGACGGCTGGTGGAAAGCGGTCCCGTGCCGGGGGCACGCGGGTGCGGTCAGAGGCTGCGGGCGGTGATGTCGCCGTAGGCGGTGGTGGCCTGGATGGCGAGCCCGGCGGCGGCGCCTTCGGTGTTCCTGAGGGCGTTGGTGATCCGGCCGTAGGAGGTGCCGGCGTCCAGGGTCGCCGAGACACCGGGAGCGGCGCCGACCGTCAGGTCGCCCGCCTGGGTGTCGAGCACGAGCGTTCCGCGCACGGCTTCGGTGACGCGGATGTCGCCCTTGGCGGTGCGGATCTGCCCGGGGCCGTCGAGGCGGCTGATGTGGACGTCACCGGCTTCGACGGCGATACGGGCGCCGGCGGCCTCGTCGATCTCGATCCAGCCGTGGGCGTTCTCGTAGTCGATCTCGCCGAGCCGTCCCACGACCCGGAACTCGGCGCTGGCCGTCCTGGCCCTCAGGGCGGAGCCGGCGGGCAGGCGGACGGTCACCTCGACCGACCCCGAGGACCCGAGGAGCCGGTCGGCGGCCGGGTCCTCGATCCGCAGGACGCCCTCGCCGTACTCGACGCGGATCCGCTCCGCGGCCTTCACGTCACGACCCCGGGAAGGATCGGCGGGACGCACCTCGACCGTGGTGTCCGCCCGGTCGTCGGCGATGAGCTGGATGCGCCCGGCGGGGACGTCCAGGACGGTGGAGATCGGGGTGGGGGTGGGGAACCGCATCGTGGCCTCCTGCGCCTCGTCGTTTCTGACATCGCAAACGCTACGTTGCTTTCCAAAATTAGGCAAGGAGTTCATTGCGTAAAAACTACGTTTACGCAGGTAGAAGCAAGCATATTGTTGCAACAGTCTCGAAACTAACGCAACGATCACCACCGATCCGTTGCAACACATTGGGAGTGAACGCTATGGCGGAGACCTCGGGGAGCACCCAGGGAAGCGATACCGTCCGCAGCAGCCCGAACCGGCCGGTCCCAAGACCGACGGGCTTCTCGTGGACCTCTGGCGGGTCGGCACCGGCGAGTCCGGCAAGGGCACCGTCGCCCTCGACGGCCCCGGCTGGTTCACCGCCCGCGTCGCTCCCGGCGGCCCGGCCGACGGAGGACCACCCGTCACCGGCCGTCCGGTGCCGAACTACGGCACCCGGGCCCTCGCAGGCTGCCCCCGTGATCTCCGTGGCCGCGACCACCCGCGGCTTCCGCTCATCCGTCCACGCACCCGCCGAGGGTCAGGCCTCCTCGAGCCGCCGCAGGTACTCGGCCAGTTCGGGGACCGTCGGCAGCACCCGCGGGTCGACGCTCTCCCGGATCAGGCCGGCCTCCTCGTCCCCGCGCTGCCCTTCGAGAACGGCGACGACGAATCCGGACGGAAGCGAGCGGTGGACGCCGCCCCGGCGCGCTGTGGCGGTCATCGCCCTGCAGACCTTGGCCATCGCGGCGTCGTGCGCCTCCTCGAGCGCGCTCAACGCCGCGTCCTGCTCGGCCTCGGTGGCAGCGGACGCCAGGTACTCCTCGGTGAGCCGGCGGTACCAGGGCGACATCGCGCCGCTCGCGGCGTCCAGGACGTCCCACCCCCACTCCGACGGGACGAACCGCGTCGAGTACCCGCCGTCCTCGCGTACCGCCGCCTCGGTGTTGGCGGCCAGAGCAGGCGAAAGGATCTGGACGTCGTCCATGTAGAAGAGATGGAAGGCCGCGGCGTACAGCCGCTCGCCTGGACATGCCTCCGCGAGACCGCTCAGAACGCGGCATCCGTGGTCATGCCATGCCGTCTCGAAGGCGCCCCAGTCCATCGCCGCATGCTACTCCGGACCTTTCAGCGAAATCCGGTTCTCCTTCTCGCGGACGGTGCTTCCTGAAAAGATCCATCGAATGCCCGGCTGCGGCGTCTCCGTCCGCCCCGGGGGATCGGAGGCGACGTGCGGGTCGGGTTGGAGCTCGCCGGGCGGTACCGCCTGGTGCGGAGCGTGGGCCGGGGCGGCTTCGGCGAGGTGTGGGCGGCCGACGACCTGCTCCTCGACCGCTCCGTGGCCGTCAAGTTCCTGTACCGAGAGGTCGTGTCGAAAAGCCCGGTATGGCTCAGCAAGTTCAAGCAGGAGGCGCGGATCGCCGCCCGGCTCGACCATCCGGGCATCACCGCGGTCGACAACGTCGGCGAGTACGACGGCCAGTGGTACCTCGTCATGGAGTTCCTCCCCGGCAGGGATCTGGCCCGGGAGCTGGAGTCGCACCCGAGCGGGCTGCCGGTGGACCGGGCCCTGGACCTGGGCGCCCAGGTCGCCGAGGCCCTCGCCGCCGCGCACGGGCACGGCATCGTCCACCGCGACCTCAAGCCCGGCAACCTCATGCTGCTCGACGGCGACCGGGTCAAGATCTGCGACTTCGGCATCGCCCGCATCGCGGAGGCGACGGCCACCCACACCCTCAACGGCACGGTGACCGGCACCCCCGCCTTCATGGCGCCGGAGCAGTGGCTCGGCGGCGCGGTCGACCACCGCACGGACCTCTACGCCCTCGGCGGGATCCTGTACGCCCTGCTGACCGGTGGCACCCCGTTCCCCGGGCCGTCGGTCCCCGCACTGATGGGCCAACACCTCCACGTGCCGCCGACCCCGCCGGGCGAGGCACGGGCGGGGATCCCCGCCGAGGCCGACCGGCTCGTCCTCGACCTGCTGGCCAAGGACCCCGACCGGCGGCCCGCCTCCGCCGCACGGGTGGGCGAGGCCCTGCGAGCGGTCATCGTCCGCATGTCCGCGCCGCCCGACCCGCCGCCGTCGGCTCCCCGGTCCGGCGGACGCGTCCTCACCGGGCACACGAGCGCCGTCTCCACGGTGGCGTTCAACCCGGACGGCACGGTCCTGGTCTCCGGCGGCGACGACGGCACCGTACGGCTGTGGGACCCGGACTCCGGCCGCACGACCAGGAGACTGGCGGACCAGACCGGCCGCGTCCTGCTGACGGCGTTCGGTTCCGGCGGCACGCTCCTCAGCGGCGGCGACGATGCGACCGCCCACCTGCGGGACCTGGCGACGGACCGGACCTCCCGCCTCCTCACCTCCCACCCCGGCCCCGTCCACGCCATGGCGTTCAGCCCGGACGGCACGGTCCTGGTCACCGGCGGAGACGACGCCTCGGTACGGCTGTGGGGCGGGGTCACCGCGCGGCCGATCCGCGTCCTCACCGGTCACACCAAGCCCGTCCGCGCCGTCGCCTTCAGCCCGGACGGCACCATCCTGGCCTCCGGCGGCGACGACGGCACCGTACGGCTGTGGAACCCGGGCTCCGGCCGTCTCCTGGGAGCGCTCACCGGCCACTCCGGCGCAGTCAACTCCGCGGCGTTCAGCCCGGACGGAGAGATCCTGGCGACGGCCGGCGACGACGCGGCCGTCTACCTGTGGCACGTCGCCGCCGCCAACGCCATCCGGGTCCTCACCGATCATCCCGGCCCCGTCCGCGCCGTAGCCTTCGCTCCCGACGGCGCCGTCCTGGCCTCCGGTGGCGACGACGGCACCACCCTCCTGTGGAACATGGCCTCCGCCACCCCCTTGCGCGACCTCACCGCCCACACCGGCCCCGTCCGCGCCCTGGCCTTCGCCCCCCGCACCCCCGCCCTGGCCACCGCCTCAGCCGACAAGACCCTCCGTATCCATCCCCTCTGACCACGTCCTCGCCGTCTCCTCCACCGGGAACCCGCCGAACGGTCTGCCCGGCAGGCCCCCCAGCGCTTCGCCCACACCACCCGGAGCAGACCGGCGACAGGATTTGTAAGCTGCGTATGGGTGCGGCTCATCAGCGGTCTTATCCGCTGCGGTGACCCGCGTTCCCCTGCTGCTTCTCCAGGATGCCCAGGTTGTGCATGGCCTGGGGCGCGGCATCCGCATGCCCGGAGTCGATGGCTTGTTGATAGAGGACACGTGCAGCGTCCAGATTTCCCCGCTGCTTCTCCAGAACGCCCAAACTGTTCATCGCCCGGGGCGCAACATCTGCATGCCCGGAAGCAGCGGCCTTGCCGTACCAAGAGCGCGCGGCATCCAGATTCCCCTGCTGCTTCTCCAGAATGCCCAGGTTGCGCATGGCCCGAGGTGCTTCGTCTACGTGCCCTGAATCGATGGCCTGCCGATAAAGGGCACGTGCAGCATCTAGATTCCCCTGTTTCTCTTCCAGATACCCCCAGCCGTTCATCGCCTGTGGCACAACATCTGCATGCCCGGAAGCAGCGGCCTTGCCGTACCAGGAACGCGCAGCGTCCACGTTCCCCTGCCGCTCCTCCAGAATGCCCAGGCTGCGCATGGCCCGGGGCATTTCGTCTACGTGCCCTGAATCGATGGCCTTGCCGTACCAGGAACGCGCGGCGCCCAGATTCTCCTGTTCCCCCTCCAGGTATCCCAGGCCGCGCATGGCCCGAGGCATTTCATCTACGTGCCCTGAATCGATGGCCTTGCCGTACCAAGAACGTGCCGCGTCCACGTTCCCCTGCCGCTTCTCCAAGATGCTCAGGCTGTTCATAGCCCACGGCGCGGCATCTGCATGCCCGGAGGCGGCGGCCTTGCCGTACCAGGAAAGCGCAGCGTCCACGTTCCCCTGCTGCTCCTCCAGATACCCCAAGCTGTTCATCGCCCGGGGCGCGGCATCTGCATGCCCGGAATCGATGGCCTTGCGATACCAGGAACGCGCAGCGTCCACCTTCCCCTGCCTCTTCTCCAAAATGCCCAGGCTGCGCATGACTCGCGGCACGGTGTCCGCGTGCCCGGATTCGACGGCCTGCAGATAGAGGACACGTGCAGCATCCAGATTCCCCTGCTGCTCCTCCAGATACCCCAAGCTGTTCATCGCCCGGGGCGCGGCATCTGCATGCCCGGAATCGATGGCCTTGCGATACCAGGAACGCGCCGCATCCACGTTCCCCTGCCTCTTCTCCAGAATGCCCAGGTTGCGCATGGCCTGAGGCGCGACGTCTGCATGCCCGGAGTCGATGGTTTTGCCGTACCAGGAGCGCGCCGCGTCCGCGTTCCCCTGCTGCTTCTCCAAGATGCCCAGGTTGTTCATAGCCCACGGCGCGGCATCTGCGTGCCCGGAGGCGGCGGCCCTGCCGTACCAGGAGCGCGCAGCGTCCGCGTTCCCCTGCTGCTCCTCCAGGTATCCCAGGCTGCGCATGGCCCGGGGCGCCTCGTCGGGGTGTGCGGAATCGATGACCTGTTGGTAGAGGGCGCGTGCTGCTTCGATGTCGCCGGCTTTCGTTCGGTCAGCCGCGGCGGCGAGCAGTTCGCCGCGCTTGGGCGGACCAGCCAGGGATGCGAGGACCGAGGCGTGGTCGGGACGCTGCTCGGGGTCTTTCTGGAGCAGCGTATGAACGAGTTCGTCGAGGTGGCGGGGAACACCGGGACGCGCGATGCGCGGTGGGGGAAGAGTGAGGTGCTGGCCCATGAAGGCGGTGACGGTGGGGCCGGGAAAGGGCGGAGCACCCGTGAGGAGGGCGTGCAGGATGCTTCCCACCGCGTACAGGTCCGTCCGGTGGTCGACCGGCCGGCCCAGCCACTGCTCGGGTGCCATGTAGGCGGGTGTCCCGATCTGGCGGCCGTTGATGCTGTGGCTGGCCGACGCCTCGGCGATGTGGGCGATCCCGAAGTCGCAGATCTTGATCTCGTCACCGGCCAGGAGCATGAGGTTGCCCGGTTTGAGATCCCGGTGCACGATCCCCTTCTCATGGGCGGCGCTCAGCGCCCGCACCACCTTCTCCATCAGCCTCACCGCCCTGCCGGGCTCCAGTCCCTGCGGATGCTCGGCGAGCTCACGGCCGAGATCCTTGCCCTCGAGGAACTCCATCACGAGGTACCACTGCCCGTCGTACTCCCCGAAGTCCTCGACCGACGTGACCCCGGGATGGTTCAACCGGACCGCGATCCGGGCCTCCTGCCGGAACTTGCTCAGCCACAACGGTTCAGAGGCCGCCACATGCCGGTACAGGAACTTGATGGCCACCCGTTGCTCCCGCAACAGATCCTCGGCCGTCCACACCTCGCCGAACCCGCCCTGCCCCAGCCTCTTCCCCACCTGGTAACGCCCGGCGATCTCCAGCCCCGCTCGCACTCAAGCCTCCCCGCTCTCGGCCCACCGCCCCCATCATCCCGACTCGACCCTCCTCCACACCAGGAAAAGTCACACCCCATGCCCATGTCCGATCCGAGCACTCCACGCCGGCCGACGGCCTTGCCCACAGCCGGACGAAGCCTCAGCGAGAACTGATCCGAACCGTCACCTTGAGCCTCTTCATGAAGGAGACTCACCGTATGCCCACCGAACACCTGGAGTGCGAGGGCGCGAACTGGATGCTCCTCGACACCTATGTCCCCTCCTCGTCGGAGTGGAGCATCGAGCTGACCAAGGTGACGCCGGACAACGAGTTCGTAGTCGGCATCGCGGTCCCTGACGATGACCTCGGCCGTCCCTGCACCGTCTCGATCCACACCGAAGAGAACATCCCGAACGCCGTCCTGCTCCGCCTGCTCCTGAGGGTGGCGGACACCAGCCGTCACGCGGGCGTCGAGCACAGGCGAGAACGCTCATCGCCAGAATCCTGATCACCCGCCCTGGCAATCGTCCCCGCGTCGGTGCGACTGGGGACTTGAGCCGCTGTGCTGTGGGTGAGACGCTCGTCTGGTCACCTCAACAGGTGTTGCCGGGGCACCCGAGGTCCGAGACCGAACCGGCGGGAGAAAGCGGCGGCGCAGGTGGCAGCCGTACGCGTGACGCACGATCGGCGTCCCGAATGAACCCCTCTGGAACCCGGCCTGAACGGCGGCGGAAGCGGGGCCCGAGCCCCCGCTTCGCCCGGTCAACCGGCTCTGCCCGCGCGAACATGCCGAGCCTAGAATGACCGAATGAGACGACGCAGCCCTCAGGAGAAGAAACGTCTCAGCTATGCCCGCGATCGGCGAAACGACTATGGCGAGAACGACAAGAGTTCACGCTCCGCCGTCCGACTCAACAAGCGCTTTCCGCACAGGGCCAACCGCGTACTCGTCCGTCAAGACCTGAGAACCGCGTCCGGCATCCTGGATCCGGACCGCGGATCCGCAGCCGAAAGCACCTTGCTGGCCCGGCGCCCCAAAAGCTGGAGAAAGGTCCCCGACAGATCCCTCGGCGATCACGTCGAAGCCGCTCTAGCCCGCCGAATCTCCAAGGAAAAGGCCGATACCTCCTCCCGACACCGGCTGGCCGAAGTCCGGGCACAGCGGCGTTCTCACCGCCGCCGCGCCGGCAAGGCCACGTTGACCTACTCGGGCACCTGGCCCCAGAACTGGTGAGAGCACCCCAGACCGCAGAACACCGGCCGGCAGAGCATCGCCCTGCCGACTGCGACCATCGCGAACGGCTGAAGGCCCTGCTCGGGATCTCTATCCGGAGCAGGGCCTTCATCTCGAAAGCGGCCCTCACGGACGAGTGCTCCGACCTGCGGGAGCTCCCATCGCGCGGCCGATGCGGTCGAGCATGTCAAGGGTGGGAACACCACCGCCGAGTTCGATGCGGGACAAGGTCGGCTGGGTGATCCCGGCCTTCCTGGCTACTTCGGCCTGGGTGAGATTCCGGCCGATACGGATGTCGCGGAGCCTGTCTCCCAGAGCCAGATCACGGACGGCCTGGGTGTACTCGGGATGCTCCTGGACCTCTTCGCCCTGGAGCCGCTTGGCCTTGAGGGTCTTCCAAGTACTGTGTCTGGCCATCACGGCCTCCTGTCGAAAACATGGGTGACGGTCATGTCGTGTTCCGCCTGGCAGACCCTCTTGGCCCTGACGGCCCGGTTCACGTCATCGTGCTGCGGTCCGTTGCGCGTCTTGGCGAAGACCGTGAGCAGCACGATCGCCGGTCCTCCCGGTTTCCAGAAGGTGATCCGCCATGAACGGTCACCCACCGCCAACCGTAGTTCGCTCACCCCGTCCCGCAGGCTCTTGACGTGATCGCCATCGGGCACGCCGCCCTTCTCCACGAGGTAGCGGTCCACGTTCCGAGGACCGGAGGCAACGCGTCACCCGATCACCTGCGACCACGCGAAAGCCTCAACCCCAACGTGGCGGTCGTCGTAGTCAGCCGATAACCGATTTCACATCAGGTCCAGGACCAGGCTGCTCCAACCAAGGGCATGGGGCGCTTGCCAGTCAGCCCTTCCACCGCGACGAGCGAGCTCGCGTCCCTCCTCGAAGCTGCCACGCACCAATGGACCGACCGCGAGGGCGCGTTCTATCAGTAGCCGTGCCTGATCAAGCTCGCCTCGACTCACTGCCAGCTCCACAAGATGCTGAGCCCGCCCTTTCACCAGACGGTCCGGAACCGTTTCTGCCAAACGGGCTGGATCGATCGTGCTTGCGAACCACGGGAAAGCGATCTCTGCGACGTGCTCCGCCCATGCCCCGACCCTTGAAAGGCGGCTTTCCGGCTGAGAGAGTTCCACCCAGTATCGCGAGGTCAGGTCCAGGAAACTGGTCGTGCACGCTAGGCCGGCCAGCCCTTCCGGCCGCTTCGCCGACAGCTCCGGATGCCTCTCGCGCCACTCCTTGACCTGGTCATCGTGGACAGCCAGTCCCGCGACCCAAACCTTGGTCCGTTTGCCCGCCCGGTTCCGGTAGGACGAGGACAACTCAACTTGTTCCCGCCGCTCTCCCCGGTGCCGCTCCCAACTCTTGCGCGATCGCACCCAAGAAAAGCCCGCGGCGGTCCACTGCCGCTCAACCCACTTCCCCGTCGCCTGGACGACCTCGCGCGACAACCGGGCTTTAACCAAAAGCTCAACAAGGTCGACACGAACAGCAGCCTCGTCAGAACCAACCACCGACACAGAATGTCCTACTAAGCCAGGCAAGACGAGTACCGTGCATCTCCATCCCAGCCACGCACCAACCTCGACCCAACGTGGCAACCTACGCATTACAAGACAAACGAGCGGCGTCCAGGGCCGTCCACACCTGTCCTCTGGTCAGCCCGGAGAGGCCGCATGCCCGCGGTCCGACCGAACCTAGCGGACCGCCTTGAACCCGTAGAGAAAGTCCTCATCGGGAGTGCTGGGCCTCTTGTCGTGACCTGGGAGATGCTTGACGCTCCTGTCCCAATCGATACTGACGGATGCTTGTTCGGCTTGGCTGTCATGCGTTCGTTTGCGGGCGTCTCACAGGTCAGAGGCCGGGATCGGCACTGGTGGAGTTGTCGGTTGTCGAGCAGTGTTGTCGGGGGTGTCAGTGACCGAGGCCGCTTGCGGGCGGGGTACCTCATCAGAGCATGCGTGCCTGGCTGGGTTGGCCGACCGGTCGAAGAAAGCCGGCCTCCTCACCAAAGCGGATGTGATGCCTGCGGGCGGCGAGGCGGTGGGGCGCGGCCTAAGGCGTGTTGGCCCGATGCGGTGGGGGTCAGAGTCCGTAGGAGTCGGTTTTCACGGCGTGGGTGAGGGTCCGCCATTGGGCTGGGGTGAGGAAGAGGGGCGGGGTGGCCGGGTGCTTGGAGTCTCGGATGGCTATGGAGGGGCCCAGACGGGTGAGTTCTACGCAGGAGCGGTCGTCGCCTGCGCCTGAGTGGGAGGACTTGCGCCAGGTGGTCAAGAGGACTCCAGGAGGGTGTGGAGAAGAGTTTTGGTGGCTGCTCGGGTGAGGGCGTCGGCGCCTATGTGATCGAAGGCGATGGCGCAGGTACGGACGCCGGAGGCTTCGGTGACCAGGCGGCCGCCTATAGCCGCGTCGGTGTAGGCGATGTCGCCGGAGGCGGTCGTCAGGATCTCGAAGGGGCCGTTGAGTCCGACGTGCAGACCGCTCGACAGGGGAACGACTCTGATGATCGTGTTCGGGTGGTCGGCGGCTTCCAAGAGCTTGGAGAGCTGGCCTTGGGCGAAGGGCCTGGCCTTGAGACGTAGCAGGGCGTTCTCATCGATCAGGACAGAGACGTGGGGCGGGTCGTCGCTCGTCAGGATCTGCTGGCGTCCCAGACGTGCGGCCACTTGCTCGTCCACCTGTGTCGATCGGCCTGCGGTGAGTACAGCGCGGGCGTACTCCTCTGTTTGGAGGAGCCCTGGAATCCACGATACTTCGTGAATTCTGATCAATGAGGCGTGTGCTTCGTAGCGCAGGTATTCGACGAACCAGTCCGGGTTGTGGGCCGTGGTCGCATAGAAGTAGATGCGTTCGAGCAGGCCGCCGGTCTCCCAGGCTTCGTCTAGTTTGCGGCAGGCTTCTTCGCTCGGCTTGTGACGGGCGGCTTCCCAGTTCTGGACAGTCTTGCGCGAGGTGGGGACGTGACAGGCAGCGTCGGCCAAGGATTCTCCCCGGCTCGTGCGCTGGAAGCGCAGCTCGTAGGCCAGCCAAGCCCACATGCCGGTCTTCGGATCCACTGACTGTGGGGCGCTGGTCGTCGACACTTCGGCTCCTCCAACTGTCTTGACTGTCCCGCGAGGCAACCAAGAGTAATCATCTGGTGTCAATCTGTTCCCGGAATCGGTGTCGTTTCGAGGGGGCGGAAGTGTCGAGAGGCGAGGTTCGGCTTGAGGGCGGGCGCTCAGAGACGCAAGACACGCGAGACGGTCTGGCCTATTGGTCACAGGAGAAGGAGTTCCTCGCCGAGCTGGCACAGGTGAGGGTGGGGAGGAGATGGGTGCGGGAGGTGTTTCCGCCCATGTGCTCGTTGCGGGACGACTGCGTGACGGTGCTGTCGGAGTTGCTCGCGAACTGCGCCGAGCATGGCGGCGGCGGGCAGGTGAGCGTGCTCGTGACGCATGTGTGGGGACGGGTGACGGGGATGCTGGTGCACCATGCGGCACCCACAGCTCAGGTATGGATTCCCGAGCTGGAAGTGGACGAGGTCGGGAACATCGAGCAGTTGGAGGAGTCGGGCCGCGGGTTGGTCGTGGTGGCCGAACTCTGCGGCGGAGAAGTGGAGATCGTCCAGAAGGCCGATCGCACGGTGACACGGTGGCGGCTTCACGGCAGCTGTTCTTGTGAAGAGGCTGATGGGTATTGAGGCGGAGCAGATCGAGGGGCGGCCTCGTGCCGACGGACCGAAGGCAGGGTGTACGAGCCGCCAGGCTCGGGGCACCGCCGAACCTTCTGGCGTTCCTACACGGAGCATGGCCAGGTGTTCTCGGGCGGTGCAGAAGAGAGCGCTCGGCCAACGGGGAGCGGGAGCCCCTCGTCCGGGGTCTGGGGCTGAGCCCCGGAGAACACAGTTTCGAGCGTAGCGAGGGCCATGCTTTCAGGAGCGGCAGGCAGGAGGTGGCTGATCCTCCGTCGGCTAATTGCCCGTTAATCGTCCACGCTAGATCAACAGCCCTGGAAACGATGAGGCCCGACCCGGGATCATGTCCCTGAGCTGGGCCTTCGCTATGAGAGCGGATGACGGGAATCGAACCCGCGCTGCCAGCTTGGGAATCAAACGAAGCTCCGCCCTTCCAACCTCTGACCTGCGAGCGGCTCTGCCCGCGGATATCCCTACTGCCCTCCGTTCACCCTGGCTGATTGCACGGCGATCCGGCGCAGCTGCATGTCAGTCGGGTGCTGCTGCGCTAGGTCGTTCGTTGGTGCACACTGGGTGTATGAGGTACGCGGACAGGCGGACTTATGCGATACCGGAGGACCTGGCCCAGTTGACCGGGCCCGTCTCCGGTGTCGTCGAGCTGCCTCGTCACCTCGACTGGTCCGAGCAGCGCACCTATGACCTCGACGACCCGGCCCAACTCGGGCTGATGTACGAGCGAGTGATCCGGGAGGCGTCCTCTCCGGAAGATCTCGCCACCTACCTCGACGCCCAGACTCTCGTCCGCTGCTGGGGACGCCTCTACCTGCCCGTACAGGCGCGTCGGCTCTGGGAGATCCGGTTCCCGTCCCTGGTGGCGGCGGCGTAGCCCCGGGATGGATCCTCTCCACGAACTGGTGACGCGTATCGGTCTTGCCGCGACCGGCGAGTACGGGTTCGCTCTCGCCGGCGGCTACGCCGTTCAAGCGCACGGCTTCCTCGACCGGATCTCAGAAGACGTCGATCTGTTCACGGTGGACGAAGCGAGAGCCCAGTTCCAGGAAGCGGTCACCGCTGCGGTCGACGCCTACCGCAACGAGGGCTTCGACGTTGAGACGACCCTGGCCGGAGACGGTTTCGTCCGGTTGCTCCTCATCTCGTCCGACGGTCGCTCGGTGAAGGTGGAGTTGGGCATCGACTGGCGGGCACACGCCCCGGTCACGCTGCCCGTAGGTCCCGTTCTGCATCCTGATGATGCCGTCGGCAACAAGGTCGCAGCACTTTACGGCAGGGCTGAAGTACGCGATTTCGTCGATGTGGAGGCGATCCTTCGAAGCGGTCGCTACACGACCCATGATCTGCTGCGCCTCGCCGCCAACGCAGACCCCGGCTTCGAGCCCGAGATGTTCCTGCTCGCCCTCAACGCCCTCGACCGCCTTCCCGACCAGGCGTTCGCCGTCCATGGGCTCTCGCCGGTCCGCACCCACGAACTGCGCCAACGCTTCAAAGCATGGGCAGCCGAGATTGCCCGTTAATCGCCCGCGCCAGATCCACATCCCCAGAAACGATCAAGGCCCGGCTCCGGATTCACATCCTGAGCTGGGCCTTCGTTATTGGATGGGCCGCCCCTTGGTCGACCGGCTGGAGGGCTCGCAGGTCCACAATCTGAAAGAGCTGCGGCCCGGCTCGGCAGTGCACTCCGAGATCAGGATCATCTTCGTCTTCGACCCCTGGAGGTCAGCGATCCTCCTGGTAGGCGGGGACAAGTCAGGGGACTGGTCGGGCTGGTACCGGCGGGCCATCCCCCGTGCCGAGGAACTGTACGCCAAATACGTGAAGGAACGAGAGGCCGAGGAGGGACAGTGATGACGGACTTCCCCAAGTGGAGTGACGTGCGGGCCGACATCGTCGCCGAAGCCGGCGGAGAACAGGCCGTGGCCGAGGCCCGCAAGCGCAACCAGTCCTACATCGACGGACACCGACTCGCCGAACGCCGCACCTCACTCGGTCTCACCCAAAGCGAAGTCGCCGAACGCATGGGCGTCACCAAAGGCCGCGTCTCCCAGATCGAACGCGGCGAGGTCTCCACCGTGGACGCCATCGCCCGCTACGTCCAAGCCCTCGGCGGACACCTCCAGATCTCCGCCGTCTTCGGCGACGACCCGTACATCCTGCGCGGCACCAACACCGACACCGCATAACCCTGCCCCGGTCACCTCATCAACCACTCACCACCCGCACCAGGGCAACAGCCCTAGAAACGATCAAGGCCCGGCTCCGGGCTCACATCCTGAGCCGGGCCTTCGCTATGAGAGCGGATGACGGGAATCGAACCCGCGCTGTCAGCTTGGGAAACAAACGAAGATCCAGTCTCATGGCCTCTGACCTGCGAACCACTCCGCCCGCGAGTGCCCTCTACTGACCCCTGTTCACCCTGGCTAATTGCACGCCACCGCCCGTCTCACCTGGCTGAGCACAGCTCCCACAGCGCCGTGCCTCAGACCAGGCACATGAGGGCATCAAGGGCGCCAGGCGTCCCGAGGAGAGCACGAGACAGAACATGACTGAATGGTTATACTCGCTGCATGAGCTGGGAGATCAGCCTTCACCGGAGGTCGAGGCGTGGTACCTGCAGATCTGCAAGACCGACCCAGAGAGCGCAGACCTGATCAAAGACGCGATCGATCAGCTCGCCGAGGAAGGACCTACGGCACGTCGCCCGCTGGTGGACCGGGTCCAAGGCAGCCGCTACCACAACATGAAGGAACTGCGTCCTCCCTCCTCCGGCACGAGCGAGATCCGGATGCTGTTCTGCTTCGATCCCGCCCGGGAAGCGATCTTCCTAGTCGCCGGAGACAAGGCCGGCAACTGGAACCGCTGGTACCGAGAGGCGATACCGCTGGCCGATGAACGGTTCACCGAACACCTGATCACCCTCAAGGAAGAAGAGCAGGAGGAGCGATGAGCACCCGCTACAGCAAGTGGTCAGACGTCAAGGCCAAGGGAGCCTCGCTCGACCCCCGCAGCGAGGAAGAGCAGGCCGCCGGAGCCGCCATCGCGCGCGAACGGCGCGAAGCCTACGTCCGCGGATTCCAGCTCGCCGAGATCCGCCAGGCCGCCGGCGTCACCCAGGCCGAGCTCGCCCAGACCCTAGGCGTCAGCCAGGCACGAATTTCCAAGATCGAACACGGCGAGGTCTCCGGCATCGACGTCGTACGCGACTACATCACCGCCCTCGGCGGCCACCTCGACCTCGTGGCTACCCTAGGCGACCGAACCTGGAAGGTCGCCTGACAGCACGGCAGCCCACCCTGAACAGATAGCCCCGAAAGCAACCAAGGCCCGGCTCCGGACTCACGCCCTGAGCTGGGCCTTTGTGATGAGAGCGGATGACGGGAATCGAACCCGCGCTGTCAGCTTGGGAAGCTGAAGTTCTACCATTGAACTACATCCGCGCGTGTCTCCGGGGAGACGGCTGCGTGAAACATAGTAGCGGAAGCTCGGGACTGGTGGGTCAGGAGCTCATGCGGAACCTGACCGGGGGGGCGTCCGGGGTCGGGTCGCCCACCAGGAGGTGGGCGTGGAGGTGGCGGATGGTGCCGCCGGTGTGGCGGCAGTCGCCGTTGCGGACGCCCAGGGCGTAGTAGGTCAGGTCGTGGTGTTCGCGGGCCCAGGCCAGGGCGGTGAAGAGCTCCAACTGGGCGGGTTCGCTCAGGTCTGCCATGTCCTCGACGTGTTCGTGGGGGAGCAGGAGGAGGTGGAGGTCGGCGCCTTTGTAGGGGTAGGCATTGGGGGTGATGGTCCAGTGGGCGCCTTCCCACAGGATGCGCTGGGTGCCTTCCTTGCGGAACGCGTCGGGGCAGAAGAGGCAGATGCCGGCGGCTTCGAGGCGTTGCATCTCGGCCAGCTGCTCGGGGGTGCGGTGGTTGTCGAAGCAGTACAGGCTCATCGGGCGTATTCGATGAAGGAGTAGCCGGAGTGGTCCTGGCGGGAGCGTTCGGTGAAGCCGGTGAGCCAGCCTTCGGGCATGGTGGCGTCGCCGTCGACGTCGCGGTGGACGCGGGTGAGGTGGATCTTCGTGATGTCGGGGAGGGCCTGGGCGTAGACCGAGGAGCCGCCGCAGACGAAGATCTCCCGGCCGTCCGGGGCCGCCAGGCTCCGGGCCGCGGACAGTGCCTCTTCGATGGTGGTGGTGACGGTGGTGTCGGGGTGGGGGGCCACTTCCGACGGGTCGCGGGTGAGCACGACCGTGCTGCGGTCGGGGAGGGGCCGGCCCAGCCGCGTGATGATGGAGTCGTAGGTCTTGCGGCCCATCACGACCACGTTGCCGGTGGTCAGCTTCCTGAAGTGGCGCAGGTCCTCGGGGAGGTGCCACGGGAGGGCGTTGTCCCTGCCGATGACGTCGTTGGCGGCCGCGGCGACGATCAGGATGAGGGTCATGAGGACACCGGGATTCCGGGCATGGACGGGTGGGGGTCGTAGTCCGTCACGTCGAAGTGGTCGCCGCGGAAGTCGTGGATGTCGTCGATCTTCATGCCGACGTCGGTGAGGCCGACGGTGGGCAGGCGGCGGGGTTCGCGGTCCAGGAGGACGCGGACGGCGTCGGCCTGGTCCTCGTAGATGTGGGCGTCGGAGATCGTGTGGTAGAAGGTCGACGCCTCGTGGCCGGTCAGGTGCTCCAGCATCAGGAGCAGGGCGGCGTACTGCACCATGTTGGACGGGACGCCGATCGGGAGGTCGCCGGAGCGCTGGAACATGTGCAGGTGGAGTCTCCCGTCCAGGACGCGGACGTGGACCCAGCCGTGGCAGGGGGCGATGGTCGCCTTGGGCGTCTTGCCGGTCCCGCGCACGAGGTACTGGGGGATCCAGGGGCTGACGAAGTGGGTGCGGTCGCCGGGGAGCTCGCGGATCTGCTCGACCAGGTGCCGGAACTGGTCGAAGCCCTCGGGCTGCTCCAGCGACGGGAAGGAGTGGAACGCGCCGCCGTACGAGCCGGGGCCGAGTTCTCCGGGGGCGAGGCCGCGCTTGGACGTCTTCGCCTCGGTGGCCCAGGCACCCCACCAGTCGCAGCCGTACTCGGCCAGCTCCTCCAGGGTGGTCGCGCCGTTGATGAAGGCGCACAGCTCACCGATGGGCTTGCGCCAGAACGAGCCGAGGCTGCGCTCGGTGATCAGCGGGAAGCCGTTGGCCAGGTCGAAGCGCATGGTCTGCTGCATCAGCGTCAGCGCGGCGGGGCCCTGCCGGGTCGGGACGCGGACGCCCTCGTCGAGCACCCGCCGGAGGAGTTCCCGGTACTGCCCGTCCGGAGTCCGCTCCGCATAGGGCAAGTAGCGCATGAAAGACCTTCCGGGAGCCTCAGGAGTGACAGACGAAGCAAGGCTACCCTCGCCGCCCCCTCCTCCCGGAACCGGCGCTCCGATCGGAGCCGGTGCCCCGAACAGCCCCTTTTCCCGAGCCCAGCAGGTCACAACACCCGACGCGATAGCATGAATCCGCTGAAGCCGATCGGGAGGAAAGCAGGAGTGACCAGGAGCACGCAGAAGAAGCGCCCCTTGGTCAGCCGCGACTTCTTCGACGACGCCTCGAACTTCGAACTCCGCTACGTCCAGGACTACGACCGCATCAGCGAGATCGTCGACGCCCTGCGCGCCGTCGACAACCGCATCGTCCTGACCAACGGCTCCTTCGACATCCTGCACGAGGGCCACTCCATGTACCTGGAGGCCTGCCGCGGCTTCGGCGACTTCCTGATCGTGGGCGTCGACAGCGACGACAAGATCCGCGCCCGCAAGGGCCCGCACCGCCCGGCCGTCCCGGAGATGGAGCGCCTGCGCATGGTCACCCACCAGCGCGGTGTGGGCCTGGTGACGCTCAAGCACCTCGACCACGAGAAGTGGGCGCTGATCAAGGCGGTCCGCCCGGACGTCCTGATCGCGACGGCCGAGACGTACTCCCCCGAGCAGATCGCCGAGCTGGAGGCGAAGTACTGCGGCGAGGTCCGCGTCCTGGAGCGGATGGCGACGATCAGCACGTCGGCCCGCCTGCGCCGCATCCAGCTCGGCCTGGCCGAGAACGCGGAGCGATGAGCGGTAGCGCGAAGCGGCTCGTCCTCTACCTCCCCGTCCTGCACGCCGGCTACGAGCGGCTCCTGGAACGCCACGGGGACGCCGAGGTCCTCCTCCTCGGCAGGGGCTTCCACGAGGTGTTCCCCGCCCTCCGCAAGGACATCCGCGCCCTGGACCCCGCGAGGGCGGCCGCCTATCTGGGCGGCCCGCCCCGGGTGAGGGTCATCGAGCCCGAGGACCTCCCCGGCGCGCTGGCCGGGGATCTCGTCATGCCCGACGAGGAGGTCATGCGCGAGCTGGCCGGCAGGTACGGCCTGGAACCCGCCTTCGAGCGGACCTTCCTGCGCTGGGACCGCCCGTGGAGCCTGGAGGAGGCGCCGGTCGGCTCGGCCGGGATCACCAGGACGGAGCTCGACCGCCACTTCATCAGGGAGGCCCGGGGCCAGGCCGGGCGCAGCTCCGACTGGTGGCGGCAGGTGGGCGCCGTGGCCGTCCGGGACGGCGAGGTCCTCGCCGAGGCCTACAACCGCCACCACCCCTCGGAGTACTCCCCCTACGTCGACGGCGACCCGAGGAACGAGTTCCGCAGAGGGCTGCGCGCGGACCTCTCCACCGCCATCCACGCCGAGGCCGCCGTGGTCGCCGAGGCGGCGCGTGAGGGCTTCTCCCTCAGGGGCGCGGACCTCTACGTCACCGCGTTCCCCTGTCCCGCGTGCGCCCGCCTGATCGCCGAGACGGGCTTCCGCAGGCTCTACTTCACCGGCACCTACTCCGTGCTGGACGGCGAGGGCGTCCTCAAGGCCGCGAACGTCGAACCGGTGTGGGTGGATCTCAACGGTTAAACCAGGAGACGGTAACAACCTGGCAACGCCGTCGTCGCGGGGAAAGTATTCAACGTCACACCTGTCGTGCGTGTGAGGAAGGGCCTGGCACGGCGGGTGCGGCGCGGGCCGACCCTGCTGCTGCCGGAGGTGCCCCAGCGGCTTCTGGAGACCGTGCGGCTGTTCGCTCCGGAGGCCCGGCAGGAGGAGGGGGTCGTCGTGGCGGGCTCGGCCCTGCTCGAGGGCCCGTTCGAGGTGACGTCCCGGCTGGCCCGGCTGGCGGAGCTTCCCGAGGGCTGGGCCGTGGCCTATGTGGGCGAGGGCCCGGACGGCCTGGTGGCGGGGCTGGCCAGGCGGCTCGGCGGGTTGTGGTTCCAGAACGGCCGCCCCGTGGCGTACCGGGACGACGAAGACCAGACGGTCACCGTCTACCTGCCGCGGAGGCCCGACCCGGAGAGGCTGACGAGCCTCGTGGAGAACACCACGTACACCGCCACCCCCGACACCGACCTCTACAGCGGCGGGCTGGTCTCCCTGCTCGTCCAGAAGGTGCACGAGCACCATGTCACGTGCGACCTGCACTCCGCCGACGCCCACCGGCTGGGCCACACCGCGCTGGCCATCGCCCGCGAGTTCGGCGGCGTCGCCCTGGACGGCGACGGCTACCGCATCACGGCCCCGGAAGACCTGAAGCCCGTCCCCAGGCAGCGGGGACGGGCTTCAGAACACTGACCGGGGAGAGGTCACTCCTTGCCGGCGGGGACCGCGGCGGGCTTGATCGACTGGAGCAGCAGCTGCGCCACGTCGACGACCTCCAGGGTCTCCTTGGCCTCACCGGAGGTCTTCTTCTCGTTGATGGCGTCGCCGAGCATCACGAGGCAGAAGGGGCAGGCCGTGGACACGGTGTCGGGGTTGGTCTCCAGGGCCTCGTCGACGCGCTCGGTGTTGATGCGCTTGCCGATGCGCTCCTCCATCCACATGCGCGCGCCGCCGGCGCCGCAGCAGAAGCCCTTGTCCTTGCAGCGGTGCATCTCCTGCGTCTTGACGCCGGGGACCTTCGCCATGATGTCGCGCGGCTGCTTGTAGACCTTGTTGTGGCGGCCGAGGAAGCAGGGGTCGTGGTAGGTGATGTTCTCCTCGATGGGAGTCACCGGCACGAGCTTGCCGTTGTCGACCAGGTCGGCGAGCAGCTGGGTGTGGTGGACGACGTCGTAGTTGCCGCCGACCTGCGGGTACTCGTTGGCGAGGGTGTTGAAGCAGTGCGGGCAGGTGGCGACGATCTTCTTGACGCCCGCGTCGTTCAGGGTCTCGACGTTCTGCTGGGCCATGCCCTGGAAGAGGTACTCCATGCCGAGGCGGCGGGCCGGGTCACCGGTGCAGGCCTCCATCGGGCCGAGCACGGCGAACTTGACGCCCGCGGTGTGCAGCAGCTCGGCGACGGCCTTGGTGGTCTTCTTGGCCCGGTCCTCCAGGGCGCCGGCGCAGCCGACCCAGAAGAGGTACTCGGCGTCCTCGGGGATCTTCTCGTCGATGACCTCGACCTCGAAGTCCAGCTCCTCGATCCACTCGAGGCGCTTCATCTCGCCCATGCCCCACGGGTTGCCCTTGTTCTCGAGGTTGCGCAGCATGACGCCGGCCTCGGACGGGAAGGACGACTCGATCATGGCCTGGTAGCGGCGCATGTCGAGGATGTGGTCGATGTGCTCGATGTCGACGGGGCACTGCTCGACGCAGGCGCCGCAGTTGGTGCAGGACCACAGGACGTCGGGGTGGATGACGCCGTCGTCGGCGACCAGCGGCTTGTCGACCTCCATGGCGAGCTTCTGCTCGTCGGTGAAGGCGCCCTGCTGCTCCTCGGTGGCCATGAAGAACGGCGCCTTGTGGAAGGCGTGGTCGCGCAGCTCCATGATCAGCAGCTTGGGCGACAGGGGCTTGCCGGTGTTCCAGGCGGGGCACTGCGACTGGCAGCGGCCGCACTCGGTGCAGGTCGCGAAGTCGAGGAAGCCCTTCCAGGTGAAGTCCTCGATCTTGCCGCGGCCGAAGAGGTCCTCGTCGGGGTCGGCCTCTTCGAAGTCGAGGCTGGTGCCGTCGGCCTTGAGGACCGGCTGCACGGCGCCCAGGCCGTTCGGGCGGCGCTTGAACATGACGTTCAGCGGCGCGAGGAAGATGTGCAGGTGCTTGGAGTTCACCACGATGACGAGGAACACCAGCGCCACGCCGATGTGCAGCAGCAGGCCGATCGAGCCGAGGATCTCCAGCGTGTCGTACGACATGCCCTCGAAGAGCCTGCCGGTGGCGTAGGAGCCGAACGCGGCCTTGCCGAACCCGAGGTGGTCCATCGCGGACAGCACGCCGCGGTAGAAGAACATCGTCCAGACCACATTGAAGATCATGAACAGGATCAGCCACGCGCCGCCGGTGTGCGAGCCCTTGAACCGGGACTTGCGGTCGAGCTTGGCCGGGGCGTTCTTGATCCGGATGATGCTGAAGACCACCAGGCCCAGGAAGCACATGATCGCGATGAAGTCCTGGACGAACCCGATCGGGCCCCAGGTCTGCAGGATCGGAATGTGCGCGTCGAGCCCGAAGAACAGGCCGACGGCGGCTTCGAGGTACACCGTGGCCAGCAGGAAGAACGCCCACATGACGAAGAAGTGGGCCAGGCCGGGGATGGTCCACTTGAGCAGCTTGCGCTGCCCCAGGACCTCGGTCACCTGGTCTTCGACGTCGGCCTTGGGGTCACGCTTGACGCTGGCGACCCGATCCGGAGCGGGCTGCCCGCTCTTGAACAGGTTCCATAGGAAGAGCACTCGCTTCCCGGCGAGGAACAGGGTCACCGCAATGCCGGCGAGCCCGATTATCAACGTGAGCCAGAACATCTGTTCCGTCCTCCTGAGGTACGGCCATCGGCTGAAGCGTAGGGCTCGCTACAGGCTGTCATGACATGGGGCCCCCGATTGTACCGACGAGTAACTTGTTGGGCCAAGCCGCCGGAGCCTCGAGTTGACGGGCCGATCCCCGCTAGAGGTACCCCGCGTTTCCCGTTCGTGACACAACAGATCTTGGAATGCCTGTTTTGTGAGGTTACTCTCACCGGCAACAGGAGGCAGGCGCGGCCTCCCTTTTTCACCCACCCCCCAAGGAGCAAGTCCATGCGCCGTGTCATCACGACCGGGCTCGCCACACTGGCTCTGACCTTCGGTTTCGCCGCCGCACCAGCCTCCGCGGCCAACCCCTACACCCCGTCCGAGGCCGACTTCGCCGACTGCCCGCCCAAGCCGGCCGGCGCCACGGAGTGGAAGTGCTTCGTCATGACGGCGCTCGACGGGCAGTTCCGGCTCAAGAACATGAAGGTGCGGATCGACCATGCCGTACGGTTCACCGTCGCCCAGGGCAAGGTGAACGGGCAGAAGGTCGCGCAGATGGGCGCGGTGCGCGGCGAGGCGATGCCCTTCGTCACCGGCGTGCTCGGCACTCCGCTGGAGGTGCCCGACCCCACCGGCTGGCAGGTGAAGATCGAGTCCACCGGGCAGGCCTCCCCCGGCGTCCTGTACCCGTCCAAGATCGGGCTGAAGGCGCGCATCATCGGCGAGGGCCTCGGCGACAACTGCTGGATCGGCTCGGACGCCGCCCCCGTCGTGCTCGCCCCCCGCATCCAGTGGAGCATCCCCTCGCTCCAGGGCGGCCTGCTCATGGTCAAGGCCAAGGTCTACGACGACGTCTTCGCCATCGACTGGGCGACCGGCTGCCAGAGCCCGCTCGTCAACACGCTGATCGGCAAGGCCAACGCCACCAGCAACCACTTCGACGCCACCTGGGCGATCCGCCACAAGACCTTCTAAGGGGACGTCCAGATGAAACTCCGCCGTATCGGCGTCGTCTTCGGCGTCGCCGCGCTCGCCCTCGGGCTGACCTCCTCCCCCGCCAGCGCCGAGCTGTCCTACGTTCCCTCCGAGGCCGACTTCGCCGACTGCCCGCCCAAGCCGGCGGGCGCCGAGAAGTGGACGTGCTACGTCTCCACCGCGCTGGAGGGCGGCTTCACCCTCGGCACCAAGCGGAACATCCGCATCCTCATCGACAAGCCGATGCGGATCACGTCCGCCGAGGGCCAGCTCGCCGACGGCACCAAGGTGGCCGCGTTCGGCGGCGTGCGCCAGCCGCAGAACTTCAAGGTCGTGACGGTCGTGCCCGGCACCAAGGCCATCCTCTCCGTCCTGCCGGAGATCGAGGGCCGGTTCGTCGGCGTCGGGCTCAATGGCGACGAGGCCGACGAGTTCAAGGTGCGGTTCCAGTTGTGGAGCCCGGGCGGCCTGCTCGGTCCGAACTGCACGATCGGCACGGACGCCGCCCCGATCGTCTTCAAGCCGAAGATCAACGTCTCGATGCCGTGGCTGTTCTGGCTGACCCCGATGGCCAAGGTCTGGGCGAACGAGAAGAACTTCGCGCTGCCGGCCTCCACCGGCTGCAACGCCTACCCCCTGCTGGGCCACCCCGACCAGCTGCTGGGCCTGCCCTCGGGCGGCGGTACCAACTCCGCCGACTTCGTCTGGGCGGTTCGGCATAAGACGTTCTGATTCGTTATCAGCGAGGCGTTCACTTCGGGATAAGCGGCGGGTTACGCTCCTCATCCCGGAGCACGCTCCCCCCTAGACGAACAGGCTCGTTGCCTTCCCCCCCGAGAGGTGACGGGCCTGTTCCCTTTCCCGCCCCGTCCCGCCGAGGACCCGGAGCCGGAGAAACGGACAGGCCCGCCGCTTTCCCCCCGGAAGCGAGCGGGCCTGTTCCGTGTTCCTATTGTCCCCCGTTCACGGCGCTTCTTCCGTCCAACCGGACGAGACGATCGTCACTGCGTTCCACAGGGCGCCCGCGGGCAGGGTCCTTTGATAGCCGCCCGGCTCGACGATGACGCTGTCGGTCTGGAGGGCGCGTCCGGTCGCCCGGTCGAACACGAGGCGGTTGAGGAGGACGGCGCCGCTCGCCTTCTCCTTCATCGTCACCGCGGTGCCCGACCTGCCCTCGAAGTCCGTGACGTTCTCCACCACCTGGACGGTCTTGAGCTCCGCCAGCATCCGGAACGCCGCGCCGCGGACCTTGGGGGTCACCGGCATGTCCGCGATCAGGCCGGTGGTGACGCGGTAGAGCCAGGCCTCGGACGTCATGGGAACGCTGGACGACTCGGTGTCATGGCCCTTGTAGGAGCGGAGAAGCCATGCCTTGAGCCGCTTCGGGTCGCCCGGAAGCTCCTGCAGCTCCTTCATCGTGACGTTCTTGCCGAGCCAGAAGACCTTGTCCCCGTCCACCAGCCGGCTGCGGGAGACCCTTTCTTTCCCGGGCTCCCGGTCGATCGGGTAGGAGGCCTGTTCGGCGCTACCGGCTTTGACGGGCTTCGGGGCGCCCACGGAGACCTTGGACGGGGAGCCCGCCTGCTTCCACGCCGCCTCGTCCTCCGGCGAGGGGAACTCGAATCCGCGCCGCTGCGAACGGCTGATCTGCTCCCCGCCGGGTGCGTACGGTGTCCACGCCTCCGTTTCACTCAGCTCGTAGACGGCGTACGAGGGCTCGCCCTGCACGCGTGACATGTGGCGCTGAACGGACGTGGAGCTCCACCAGGTGCCGGTCTTCTCCTGCTGCGCCTCGGCCTGGGTCGCGGCGGACAGCAGGACCGTCCGGGCGTCCAGCGCCACGGAAGCGGTCGGGGCGACGACGGGATCGGTCGAGACCTCTGCCTGGGGGTCGAAGAGCACGCCGGAGGCCACCACCGCAGCCGCCGTCACGGCCCCCGCGAGCCCCAGACCCCATACGGGTCGGAAGCTCCGCCGTGACGCCGTCTGCCGGTGCTGGGAGAAGGCGTGGTCGAGTTCCCGGGTCCGCGTACCGGGGTCCGTGGGGGTGTCCAGGTGAGCGGGCCGGGCCGCACGAAGACGTTCCATCGAGTTCATGAGCACTCCTGGGGGGAGATCCGGACCTGGGGAGAGATCCGTGCGGGGGTTTCTTCGAGTGCCCGCGTGAGGCGTTTGCGGGCACGGTGCAGCCGTACGCGGAAGGCCGCCTGACCGCAGCCGACGACCGCGGCGGCGTCCTTCACCGCCAATCCCTGCCAGGCGACGAGCAGGAGCAGCTCCCTGTCGTCCTCCGAGAGGGAGGCCAGGGCGCGCAGCACCTCCAGCCGCTCGGCCACCTGCTCGGCGTGGTCGCCTTCGGTCCAGGCCCTCAGTTCCGCCTGCAGGGAGTCGCGGCGGACCTGGGCCCTGATGTTCTCCCGCAGCACGTTGCGGGCCACCCCGATGAGCCAGGGCAGGGGCTGCTCCGGCAGGTCGTCCAGCCGCCGCCAGGCGATCGCGAAGGTCTCGCTGACCACCTCGTCGGCGATCTGCCGGCCCGCCCGGCTGACCACGTAGGCCCACACCCGTTGTCGGCACCCGTCGTACATCTCGGTGAAGCGCCGGTGATCTTCGTTCACGCGCTCCCCCCTTCGTCCGGCCGTCTCTGACACCGGGTAGTGGTCGCCAGAGAACTCCTGTTACATCCCATCTCATCGGGACAGGCGATTCGGGAACATCTGGAGCTGCTCAACCGTTCTGCCAGTAGATCGGCAAGAAAGTTGAGTCGGGGGGACTCAAGTGATTTGACACTGGAACGCCCCCACGGCATCCTTGGACCAGCAGATCTCTTTCAGGCCGACCAAGACCTGACGAACAACGGAGGATTCTGACGATGGCACGTGCGGTCGGTATCGACCTCGGGACGACCAACTCGGTCGTCGCGATTCTGGAGGGCGGCGAGCCCACCGTGATCGCCAACGCGGAGGGGTCGCGGACCACGCCGTCCGTCGTCGCCTTCGCCAAGAACGGCGAGGTCCTCGTCGGCGAGGTCGCCAAGCGGCAGGCGGTCACCAACGTCGACCGGACGATCCGGTCGGTCAAGCGCGAGATCGGCACCGATTGGAAGATCGGTATCGACGGCAAGGACTTCACCCCGCAGCAGATCAGCGCGTTCGTGCTGCAGAAGCTCAAGCGCGACGCCGAGGCCTACCTGGGCGAGACGGTCACCGACGCGGTGATCACCGTCCCGGCCTACTTCAGCGACCACCAGCGCCAGTCCACCAAGGAGGCCGGCCAGATCGCGGGACTGAACGTCCTGCGCATCATCAACGAGCCGACTTCCGCCGCGCTGGCCTACCACCTGGAGAAGGAGGGCGAGGCCACGATCCTCGTCTTCGACCTCGGTGGCGGCACGTTCGACGTCTCCCTGCTCGAGGTGGGCGACGGCGTGGTCGAGGTGAAGGCCACCTCCGGCGACAACCACCTGGGCGGCGACGACTGGGACAACAAGGTCGTCGACTGGCTGGTCACCAAGTTCAAGAACGCGCACGGCGTCGACCTGTCCAAGGACAAGATGGCCCTGCAGCGGCTGCGCGAGGCCGCCGAGAAGGCGAAGATCGAGCTGTCCTCCTCCGCGGAGACCACGATCAACCTGCCCTACATCACGGCCTCGGCCGAGGGCCCGCTGCACCTGGACGAGAAACTCACCCGCGCGGAGTTCCAGAAGCTCACCGCCGACCTGCTCGAGCGCTGCAAGGCGCCGTTCCAGCAGGTGATCAAGGACGCGGGCATCAGCGTCAACGAGATCGCCCACGTGGTCCTGGTCGGCGGCTCGACCCGGATGCCCGCCGTGACCGAGCTGGTCAAGGAGCTCGCCGGCAAGGAGCCCAACAAGGGCGTCAACCCGGACGAGGTCGTGGCCGTCGGCGCCGCGCTGCAGGCCGGTGTGCTCAAGGGCGAGGTCAAGGACGTCCTGCTGCTCGACGTGACCCCGCTGTCGCTGGGCATCGAGACCAAGGGCGGCATCTTCACCAAGATCATCGAGCGCAACACCACGATCCCGACCAAGCGCTCGGAGACCTTCACCACGGCCGACGACAACCAGCCGTCCGTGGAGATCCAGGTCTACCAGGGCGAGCGCGAGATCGCCGCGTACAACAAGAAGCTGGGCACCTTCCAGCTGACCGGCCTGCCCCCGGCGCCGCGCGGCGTCCCGCAGATCGAGGTCACCTTCGACATCGACGCCAACGGCATCGTGAACGTCTCGGCGAAGGACCTCGGCACCGGCAAGGAGCAGTCGATGGTCATCTCCGGCGGCTCCGCGCTGCCGAAGGACGACATCGAGCGCATGATGCGCGAGGCCGAGCAGTACGCCGAGGAGGACCGCCGGATCAAGGAGCAGGCCGAGATCCGCAACCAGGCGGAGACGGCCACCTACACCACCGAGAAGTTCCTCAAGGAGAACGGCGAGAAGCTCCCCGAGGACCTCAAGAAGGAGGTGGAGGAGGCCATCGCACAGGTCCGCAAGGACCTCGAGGGCACCGACACCGAGGCCATCAAGACCTCGAACGAGAAGCTGGCGCAGGTGTCCCAGAAGCTGGGCGCGGCCCTGTACGCGCAGCAGCAGGCCGAGGGCGGCGCGACCACGCCGGGCGCGGAGCAGCAGCAGGAGGCTCCGCAGGACGACGAGGTCGTGGACGCCGAGATCATCGACGATGACAAGGACGCCAAGTGACCAACTCTCAGGACGAACCGGTGATCCGCGACTCGCGGCGCATCGATCCTGAGACCGGTGAGCTGCGGACTCCTCCCGCCGAGCAGACGGACGAGGAGGAGCCCGCGGCCCTGGCCGGGGAAGTGGTCGATGAAGCCGCCGAGCAGCCCGCGGACGGCAGGCTGCAGGAGGAGCTCGACGAGCGGACCGCGGATCTTCAGCGGTTGCAGGCCGAGTACGTCAACTACCGCAGGCGGGTCGAACGGGACCGGGTGGCCGTGCGCGAGCAGGCCATCTCCGGGGTCGTCACCGACCTGCTGCCCGTCCTCGACAGCCTCGACAAGGCGCGCGAGCACGACGAGCTGGTCGGCGCGTTCAAGTCCGTGGGCGAGTCCCTGGAGACCATCCTGGGCAAGCTGGGACTGGAGAAGTTCGGCTCGGTCGGCGAGCCGTTCGACCCCAACGTGCACGAGGCGCTGACCCACGTGCCCTCACCGGACGTGACCGAGGAGCAGATCCTCGAGGTCTACCAGCCGGGTTACCGGATCGGTGAGCGCGTGGTGCGGCCCGCACGGGTCGTCGTCGCCGGCCCGCAGGACTGAAAACAGAACAATCCGCCCCGGGGGTGCCGCCACCCCCGGGGCGCACCGAAGCACTTTTTTCGAAGGGGAGCCGGTGAGCACCAAGGACTACCTTGAGAAGGACTACTACAAGTCCCTCGGTGTCGCCAAGAACGCCACCCAGGACGAGATCAAGAAGTCTTACCGGAAGCTCGCCCGCAAGTACCACCCCGACGCCAACAAGGGCGACGTCGAAGCCGAGGACCGCTTCAAGGAGATCTCCGAGGCCTACGACGTCCTGTCCGACGACAAGCGCCGCAAGGAGTACGACGAGATCCGCGCCTACGGCGGCGGCGCCTTCCGGCGCGGTCCGGGCGGCGGCGGCACCCAGGGCTTCGACCTGAACGACCTGTTCGGCAACGCGGGCGGCGGCGCCGCCCCCGGCGGGCTCGGCGACATCTTCGGCGGGCTGTTCGGCCGGGGCGCGCGGACCACCGGCCCGACCACCGCGGGCAGGCGGTCCCGCCGCGGCCAGGACATCGAGTCCGAGGTGACGCTGACGTTCTCCGAGGCGCTCGAGGGCATCACGGTCCCGCTGCGGCTGTCGTCCGAGGCCCCCTGCCCGACGTGCCGGGGCACCGGCGCCAAGGCCGGGACGCTGCCGAAGGTCTGCCCGCACTGCGAGGGCACCGGCCAGGAGACCCGCAACATGGGCGGCTTCGGGTTCGCCGAGCCGTGCAGCAGGTGCCACGGGCGCGGCATGGTCGTGGACGACCCGTGCGGCACGTGCCGGGGCAGCGGCCGGGCCATGAGCACCCGCACCATCCAGGCCAGGGTCCCGGCCGGCGTCAAGGACGGCCAGACCATCCGGCTCAAGGGCAAGGGCGCCCCCGGCGAGAACGGCGGGCCCCAGGGCGACCTCCTGGTCAAGCTGAAGGTCACCCCGCACCCGGTGTTCGGCCGCGAGGGCGACAACCTGACCGTCACCGTGCCGGTGACGTTCCCCGAGGCCACGCTCGGCGGCGAGATCCTCGTGCCGGTGCACGGCGGCCAGCCGGTGAAGCTGCGCATCCCCGAGGGCACCCCCAACGGGCGCACGTTCCGGGTCAGGGGCCGCGGGGCGACCCGCCGCGACGGCACCAAGGGCGACCTGCTCGCCACCGTCGAGGTGCAGGTCCCGCAGAAGCTGAGCAATGACGAACGCGAGGCGCTGGAACGCTTCGCCCGGAGCCACCGCGGCGAGGAGCTGCGGGACGACCTCGTGAGACAAGCCAAGGAGGGGTAGTGAACCTTCCTGACGACACCCCTGTCTACGTCATCTCGATCGCGGCGCAGCTGTCCGGGCTCCACCCGCAGACGCTGCGCACCTACGACCGGATGGGGCTGGTGTCGCCCGGCCGCACGTCCGGCCGGGGCCGGCGCTACTCCATGCGCGACATCGTCATGCTGCGCGAGATCCAGCGCCTCTCCCAGGAGGAGGGCGTCAACCTCGCGGGCATCCAGAAGATCCTCGAACTCCAGCACGCCAACGAGGAGCTCCACGCGGAGATGAAGCGGCTGCGGAGGCTGGTCGAGGATCTGGGCAACGAACTCGAATCCACCCGAGCCGTGGCGGCACGGCTGGCCCAGCTGCGCGGGGAGAGCCGCGGAGGGGACCTCGTGCCGATCAGGCAGGCCGGGGTCGTCATCTGGCGGCAACAGCAGGAATCCGGGGGCTGAAATGGACTACAAACTCACGAACAAGAGCCAGGAGGCGGTCTCCGTCGCGGTCCGGCGGGCGGCTTCCGAGGGCAGCCCGCAGGTCGAACCCGCGCATCTGCTCGCCGCGCTGCTGGCCCAGCAGGACGGCACGACGGTGCCGCTGCTGGAGGCCGTCGGGGCCGACCCGGCCGCCGTCCGCCGCCGCACCGAGGAGCTGGTCGAGCAGCTGCCGAAGGCCAAGGGCTCGACGGTCGCCGCGCCGCAGAGCTCGCGCCCGCTGCTGGCCTCGCTCAACACCGCGGCGTCGCGGGCCCGGCAGCTGCAGGACGAGTACGTCTCGACCGAGCACCTGCTGGTGGGTCTGGCCACCGACGGCGGCCAGGTCGCGACGCTGCTGAAGGAGTCCGGGGCCACCCCCGACGCGCTGCTCGACGCGTTCGAGAAGGTGCGCGGGCACGCCCGGGTGACGAGCGAGAACCCCGAGGACACCTACCAGTCGCTGGAGAAGTTCGGCGTCGACCTCACCGCCAGCGCGCGGGAGGGCAAGCTCGACCCGGTGATCGGCCGCGACGCCGAGATCCGGCGGACCGTCCAGGTGCTGTCGCGGCGCACCAAGAACAACCCGGTGCTGATCGGCGAGCCCGGCGTCGGCAAGACGGCCGTCGTCGAGGGCCTGGCGCAGCGGATCGTGGCCGGCGACGTGCCCGAGTCGCTGCGCGACAAGCGGCTGATCGCGCTGGACCTGTCGGCGATGGTGGCGGGCGCGAAGTTCCGCGGCGAGTTCGAGGAGCGGCTCAAGGCCGTCCTCAACGAGATCAAGCAGTCCGAAGGCCAGATCATCACCTTCATCGACGAGCTGCACACCATGGTCGGGGCGGGCGCCGCCGAGGGCGCGATGGACGCGGGCAACATGCTCAAGCCCATGCTGGCCCGCGGCGAGCTGCGCATGATCGGCGCGACGACCCTGGACGAGTACCGCGAGCGCATCGAGAAGGACCCGGCGCTGGAGCGGCGCTTCCAGCAGGTGCTGGTCGACGAGCCGTCCGTCGAGGACTCCGTGGCGATCCTGCGCGGCCTCAAGGGCCGGTACGAGGCGCACCACCAGGTGCAGATCTCCGACTCGGCGCTGGTCGCGGCCGCGACGCTGTCCGACCGGTACATCACCTCGCGGTTCCTGCCGGACAAGGCCATCGACCTGGTGGACGAGGCCGCGTCCCGGCTCCGGATGGAGATCGACTCCCGTCCGGTGGAGATCGACGCGCTGCAGCGGACCGTCGACCGGATGAAGATGGAGGAGCTGGCGCTCTCCAAGGAGTCCGACGAGGCGTCCCGGCAGCGGCTGGAGAAGCTGCGCGCCGACCTGGCCAACAAGCAGGAGGAGCTGAACGCGCTCGTCGCCCGCTGGGAGCAGGAGAAGGCCGGCCTGAACAGGGTCGGCGAGCTGAAGAAGAAGCTCGACGACCTGCACGGGCAGGCCGAGCGCGCCCAGCGCGACGGCGACTTCGAGGCCTCCTCGCGGCTGCTGTACGGCGAGATCCCCATGCTGGAGAAGGAGATCAAGCAGGCGTCGGAGGCCGCGGAGTCGCGGGGCGCCATGGTCAAGGAGGAGGTCGGCCCGGACGACGTCGCGGACGTGGTGTCGGCCTGGACGGGCATCCCCGCCGGGCGGCTCATGCAGGGCGAGACCGCCAAGCTCCTGCACATGGAGGACCACATCGGCAAGCGCCTCATCGGGCAGAAGGCCGCCGTCATGGCGGTGTCCGACGCGGTGCGCCGCAGCCGGGCCGGCGTGGCCGACCCGGACCGCCCCACGGGCTCGTTCCTGTTCCTGGGCCCGACGGGCGTGGGCAAGACCGAGCTGGCCAAGGCGCTGGCGGACTTCCTCTTCGACGACGAGCGGGCCATCACCCGGATCGACATGTCGGAGTACTCCGAGAAGCACTCGGTGGCCCGGCTGGTCGGCGCCCCTCCCGGTTACGTGGGGTACGAGGAGGGCGGCCAGCTCACCGAGGCCGTCCGCCGCCGCCCGTACAGCGTGGTGCTGCTGGACGAGGTCGAGAAGGCGCACCCCGAGGTCTTCGACCTGCTGCTGCAGGTGCTGGACGACGGCAGGCTGACCGACGGCCAGGGCCGCACGGTGGACTTCCGCAACACGATCCTGATCCTGACGTCCAACCTGGGCTCGCAGTTCCTGGTGGACCCGACGCTGTCGCAGGAGCAGAAGCGCGAGACGGTCATGGCCACGGTGCGCGCCTCCTTCAAGCCGGAGTTCCTCAACCGCCTGGACGACGTCATCCTCTTCGAGCCGCTGACGCAGCTGGAGCTCGCCGAGATCGTCGACCTGCAGGTCGAGCGCCTGTCCAGGCGCCTGGCCGACCGCCAGCTCACCCTCACGGTGACGCCGGAGGCCCGCCAGTGGCTCGCCGAGACCGGCTACGACCCGGTCTACGGCGCCCGCCCGCTGCGCCGCCTCGTCCAGACGGCCATCGGCGACCAGCTCGCCCGCGCCCTCCTGGACGGCACCATCCGCGACGGCTCCGAGGTCGTCGTCGACCTCGACAAGGAGTCCGACAAGCTCACCGTCGGCTCCCCCCTGTCCCTGACGAAGTGACCCTTCGTCGCCGGGCTGCGCCCCTTTGGGGCGCGGCCCCGGCGACGAAGGGCCCTCGAGAGCAGCCGAACGCCACCCGCGCCCTCCGGGCGCGGGCCCGGCGAAGGACGCCTTCCAGGGCGGGCAGCCGTCGGCCCGCGCCTTGCAGCGCGGGTTTTCGGCGGGATCAGGGCATGCCGCCGTCGACGCGGAGGGTGGCGCCGCTGGTGTAGCTGGACGCGTCGGAGATCAGGTAGAGGACCGCGCCGACGATCTCGGCGGGGTCGCCGATGCGCTGGAGGGCGTGGGGGCGTACTCCTTCGGCGAGTCTGTCCTCGTCCCAGCCGCGGGTGGCACCGGTGGCGAAGGGGCCGGACATCAGGGTGTTGACGCGCACCTTCGGGCCCAGTGCCAGGGCGAGGCCCTCGGTGAGGGCGTTGAGGCCCGCCTTCGCCGCGGCGTAGGGGACGATCGCGGGGCGGGGCCGGATCGAGCCGGTGGAGCTGATGTTGAGGATCGCGCCGCGGCCCGCCTCGGCCATGCGCTCACCCGCCAGGACGGACAGGCGGAAGGGGCCCTTCAGGTTGAGGTTGAGCACGGAGTCGAACAGCTTCTCCGTGACCGAGCCGAGGTCGTCGTAGACCGGGGACATGCCCGCGTTGTTGATCAGCGCGTCGAGCCTGCCGAACCGCTCGTAGACGGCGTCGACCAGTCCCGGCAGCTGGTCCCAGCGCCCCACGTGCACGCCGTAGGGCATCGCCGCCCGCCCGGTGGCCTCCTCGATCTCCCTTGCCGTCCTGGCGCAGGCGTCGCGGTCCCGGCTGGCCACCACGACGTCCGCCCCGCACCTCGCCGCCGCGAAGGCCATCTCCCTGCCCAGCCCCCGGCTCCCGCCGGTGACCAGCACGACCCGCCCCGTCAGATCGAAGAGCTCGTCCGCGTAACCCATTCGCGCCTCCCGCATTCCACGATAGGAGAATGTCATTCTCCATAGGCAGAATGCTAGTTACCAGAGCTTCGCCTCACAAGACCGCCCGGCCCGCGCCGTCCGTACGATGAGCACGTGGCAGGTCGCAGCAGAAAACAGAAGAAGCCGGACTCGCGGAAGAGGGCCGAAGCCGCACAGAAGGCGCAGACCGCGCAGAGGGCACGCACCGCGCGACGGGCCCGCGCCCCCCGGCTCCCGGCCGGTCGGCCCGCGAAGCGCACCCCGTGGCTTCCCCTGCTGCTCCGCGGCCTGCTCGTCGTGGCCGCCGGCTACCTGGCCTCGCTCATCTCCTTCGTCTCCTTCTTCAGCGGCGGCACCCTCTTCGCCGCCGACCCCGCCCGCCCCTTCTCCGGAGCGGCCCTGATCGCCGGAGGCGTCCTCCTCCTCCCCCCGCTCCTCTACTACGGCGCGGCGAGACTGACGGCCGCCGCCACTCCCCTCACCCGGACCTGGCAGGGCCGTCTCCGCTGGAGCATCGTCGCCTACGTCCTCACCATGCTCCTCGCGGTCCTCCTGGACTTCAGCCAGATCTCCTTCCTCCTGGCCGCCCTCCCCGCCGCCTTCATCCTCGGCGAACGCACCTTCCGCGCCGCCCTCCTGGCCTGCGCTCTCCTCACCTGCACCGTCATCGCCCTCTGGTGACCACCACGCCTAAAACGAAGCACCACCTCCGGCCAGGGCGCCCCACCACCTTGGGACCGCCATCAGCACCTTCGCCACCTGGCGAACACCAACCCGAAACGACGCGCCGCCCCCGACCGGAGCATCCCGCCGCCCAGGGACCACCATCAGCATCTGCACCACCTGACGAACACCAACCCGAAACGACGCGCCACCTCCGACCGGAGCGCCCCGCCGCCTTGGGACCGCCATCAGCACCTTCGCCACCTGGCGACACCAACCTGAGAACGACGCGCCGCCCCCGCCGGGGCGTCCCGCCGCCCCGGGACCGCCGTCGGCGTCCTGTCGCCGGAGGGTCGGCGGCCGGGTCGGGCACGGCGGGCGTCAGGGCAGGGGGGCCGCGAGGTAGGGGACGGGCGGTCGGCCGGGCCGGACGACGAGTTCGGTGCCCGCGGGGGCGGTGCGCAGGGTCGTCTCGACGGCGGCGGCGACCTCGTCGGCGCTGAGCATGGGGATGCCGGCCGCGCGGAAGCGGTCGCGGGCCCCCGCGGTCAGCGGGGTGTCGACGAGGCCGGGGCAGACGGCGCTGAGGCGGACGCCCTCCTGGGACAGGGTGGCGGACAGGGCGCGGACCAGGCCGATGACGGCGTGCTTGGTCATCGTGTAGACGGGGTCCTGCGCGACGCCGTGCAGGGCCGCCAGGGAGGCGACGGCGACGATGGAGCCGCCGCCTCCCGCGCGCATGACGGGGAGGGCGGCGCGCAGCCCGTAGACGACGGAGTGCTGGTTGACGCCGACGACGGCCTGGTAGCGGTCGAGGTCGAGGGTGGCGGGGTCCTTGTCGACGGAGTTGGTGCCGGCGTTGAGGACGAGCAGGTCGAGCCGGTCGCCGGCGGCCGCGACGGCCCGCAGCGACAGGTCCGGGTCGGTCAGGTCCCCCACCAGCGCGGCGCCGCCGATGGAGGCGGCGACGCCTTCGACCTTCGGGTCGCGGTCCACCAGGACGCAGCGGGCTCCGGAGGCGGCCAGGCGGCGGGCGACGGCCTCGCCGATCCCGCCCGCGGCTCCCGTGACGATCGCGGTCTCACCCATGATGATCTCCCTACTTACATGTAGGTAGGTGACGGTAGCGGACGGCCGCACCGGTACGGTCGTCGGGTGGCAGAACAGACGCCGGGCGGCAGGCGCGAGGAGATCGTCGCGGTCGCGCTCGAGATGGTCGCCGAGCGCGGCTACCGCGGGACCTCCCTGGACGCGATCGCGCGGGAGGTCGGGCTGACCCGCCAGGGGGTCCTGCACTACTTCCCCGGCAAGAAGCACCTGCTGGCGGAGATCCTGCGGCGCCGCGAGGACCTCAACCGCGAGCACCTGCTGGCCGGGCACGCCCATGAGGACTGGCCCGCCCAGATGGCCCGGGTCGTCGACCACGACCACCGGCGGCCCGGCCTGGCCCGCGCCTACAGCGTGCTGATGGCCGAGAGCGTCACCAGCGGCCATCCCGCCCAGGAGTACTTCCGCGACCACTACGCCGCCGCGCGTGAACGCATGGTCGCGGCCTTCACCGACCGGTGGGGCGAACGCCTGCCCAGCGGCCTGACCCCGCGCGCCGCCGCCGTCGCGCTCCTCGCACTCCTGGACGGCATGCAGCAGCAATGGCTCCTGGACCGCGACCAGGCCGACCACCCGCAGATCATCCGGGAGGTCCTCACCGTCGTGCTCGGCACCGGCCCGCACCCCGAGGATCCGGAACCCGGCCCCGGATGACTCCGTCCGCCGCCGGTGGCCCCTCACACGCCGCGGTTCAGGACCCGCCGCGGAAGAGGCGCTTCACGAAGGGGACGGTGTGCTTCAGGGAGGCCGAGAGGGTGCCGCTGTGGTCGGTGGCGTAGGTCTTGAAGGTGAGGGGCTGGCGGTTGGACCTCAGGACGCCGACATAGGCGAGGGTGGCGGGGATGGGGACGTCGGTGTCCTTGAGGCCGTGGGCCATGAAGAAGGGCTTGTCGAAGCCTGATTCCGGCATCCCCATGTAGGCGCGCACGGTCTTGCGGAAGCCTGGGAGGGCCGACGGCGGGCTGGTGAAGTAATCACCGACGTTGACGTTCTTCAGGTGCTTCTCGAAGGTGAAGACGCATTCCTTCTCGGCCAGGGACAGGTATTCGCGGCCGGTGGGGGTCAGGATCTCGTCGATGCCCAACTCGGGATGGACGTGCCTGAGGCTGGTGAAAATGTAGGTGAGGTAGGCGGTCAGGCCGGGCGGCAGCGCTATCGGGGGGACCTTCGGGCCCAGGGGCAGGAGGTAGTTCTCGATGTACGCGGGGGTGCCTGTGCCGACCGCGCCCCGGTAGTCGAGGCGGGAGCCGCCGAACTCGGTGGCGTGGCGGGCGGTGTAGACGGCTGCACCGGCGCCCTGCGACTGGCCGATGGTGACCCACTTGCGCGCGAGCCGGGCGGACCTGGGGAAATGGCGGCCGGAGAATTCGCGGGCCGCCAGCACCATGTCCACGACGTTGTAGGCGGTCGTCTTGCCGTCGAGATAGGCGGGCAGGCCCCGGGTGCCGAGGCCCGCGTAGTCGCTGGCGACGACCGCGTACCCCTGGCGCATCCAGGAGGCGAGGTACTTCCAGTCGCGTTCGGGAAGCGCGGGACCGGTGCGGGACGGGGCGCACGAGTCGTGCAGGCCGGACGTGCCGTGCGCCCAGGAGATGACCGGCCAGCCGCCCTTGGGCGCCCTGCCGCGGGGGACGAACACCGTGCCGGTGCTGCGCGCCCGCTTGCCGAACGCGTCCACCGTCACGTAAGTGAGGACGAACGCCCTGCTCGTCGTCTCCGGTATCCACAACGAGCGCGCCAGCGGCGACCATGACACCACGGATCCCCGGGGAGTTCGCGCCTCCGCCGAGGCGGGCCCCCCGTACGGCAACAGGACCGAGAGGAGCACGAGGACAGCGAGGGTCCCCCTTTTCAAGGGCCGGACTGGCATACGGGCCTCCGCGGTCGCACGGTGTCTGCCGGAGGCTACAACGCGGACCGCCGCCAGGACTTGTCAGTTCTGGATGGAAGGCCGGACCCCTGATGGTCGGATCGCACGAAGGACGGCCACCGCCGCGCCCGTCGCGGCGAGCATGCCGATCACGACCATGCCGGCGCCGATCGCCCACAGGCCGCTGTCGTCGTCGGACCAGTCGACGACGACGGCCAGCGCCATGCCGAAAGTGGGGGCGAGGACCGCCGTCCAGGGGCGGCGGGCCAGTGCCGTCGCCACGACCAGCGCGGCCAGGACGACCACGAGGCCGGCCACCTGCCAGGCCTCGTAGGGGCCGCTGACACTGCCGTCGGGATGCTCGTCGTACTTCTGGTCCCAGCCGAGCCAGACCGCCCAGTTCGCCGCCGTGAGAGCCGCCACCGCGACCCAGGCACCGGCCTTCTTCAACGCATCGCTCATGAGAAGAGAATCCCCTCTCCGGCGGCGCCCTCGGCACCGTCGGGATACTCAATCACCGCTGAGTACCCGAACCCGCGAAGAAATATGTTGACACCACCGCGGCCCGAGTTTATTGTCATGGGCATGGAGATTTGATTCTTACGGGTTGAGCCCCCCGGCGCCCACGCGGCGCGGGCAGGTTCCCCTTCCCTCATCTCATCACACAACCCTTGTGCCGTCGACGTCCCAGGACGTCTCCGTCCGGCCCGGGTCTCTTCCTTTCTTCTTTCACTTCAATGCCCTGCCCTTTTTACGCGGCGGGCACGGAGGTTTTTCACCATGCGCGACGGCAGCCGAATTCAGCGACCCCAGAACATCACCATTCCCGGTTTCGAGAATTCGCAGGAGGCTGTTTTGCCCGCCAAGAACAACAACAAGAAGTCCAACCGCAAGTCCCTGCTCAAGGGAGCCGACCAGCGGCACACCGCCATGGGCCGGCACGCCGCGGGACGCCACAACGCCCGCAAACTGCCGACCCGGCAGATGAACAACCGCGGCGGCCGCTGAGGTCATCCGGCGGTGTGGTCGCCGAGCCTCTCGCACAGCGACCACACCGCCGCCCGCGCCCTCGGGTCGCGGACGCTCTCCGGCCACGGCGTACGACGCCCGCCGGGTCCGATGTAGACATCGGTGACGCCCTCGAATCCGGCGTCGGACGCCAGGCGGACGGCCGCCCGGGCCGGCTTGGCCAGGTCCGACAGCACGAACGGGCCCAGTACCCGCAACAACGGGACCACCGGGCGGTAGGCCCTCGGGAACGAGGACATGGGCAGGCCCTGGTTGCCCGGCGTGTTGCCGTGTCCCGGGTAGACCACGTTGACGGTCACGCCCGTGCCGGCCAGGCGTCCGGCCATCTCATGGCTCATCGCCATGAGCGCCGTCTTGGCGTGGTTGTACTGGCTGAACGTCCAGCCCACCCGGATCTTCTCGCCCTGCAGGTTGTCCGGGTCGATCGCCCCGCCCGGTATCCCTCCGGTGACGTTGACCACGCGCCCCCGGCCTTCCCTCAGCAGCGGCAGCAGCAGGTTCGTGAGGGTGAACGGGGTGAGGACGTTGGCGGCGAAGGTCGCCTCCAGTCCCTCCTCGGTCGGAGGCAGGCACGGATCGAGCACGCCGAAATTGTTGACGAGGGCGTGCAGCCGGTCGGTCCGCTCCCGCACCCGCCGTGCCAGGTCGCGCACGTCGCGCTGGAGCAGCAGATCGGCGGTGAGCGCCTCGACCTCGGCGTTGCCGGCGGAACGGGCGATCTCCGCCGCGGCGGCCGCCGCCCTGCCCGCGTCGCGCCCCACCAGGAGGACTCTCGCCCCGAGCCCGGCGAGCCCGCGCGCCGTCTCCTTTCCGATCCCCCCGGTACTTCCGGTCACCAGCACCGTTCTGCCTCGCAGGTCCATCTCCCGCCTCCCCTGTGCGCACCAAATGAAATTCTTGTCACCTGATGACATTAATAACACATGATGCCGTTCGCTAACCTCGGTGCATGCCGAGAACCAAGGGGACCGGAAGCGATCTGCGGCAGCGGACGCGGCGGGCGGTGCGCGCCGAGCTGGCCGAACTGGCGATGGCGATGTTCGTCGAACGCGGCTACGACCAGACGACCGTCGACGACATCGCAGCCGCGGCGGGCCTGTCCAAACGCAGCTTCTTCCGCTACTTCCCCGCCAAGGAGGACGTCGTCTTCGACGAGGTGGAGGAGGTCGCCGACCGCGTCGCCGCCGACATCCGCGCGCGGAGCGGCGACGAACCCGCGTGGGACTGCCTGCACGCCGTCCTGCGCCGCTGGAACGGCGAGATCCTCGATGCACGCAGGGAGCTGACCGGGTTGCGGTTGATCGAGTCGAGCCCCGCGCTGCGCGCCCGGCTGCACCACAGGCGCGACGAACTCCGGGTCAGGGTCGGCGAGGCGCTGCTCCAGCGTGAGGGCTCCGAACTGGACGTGTTCACCGCCGACCTGCTCACCGCCGCCGCGGGAGCCGCGCTGGACGCGGCCGACCGGGCGTGGCTGCGTTCGGACGGCACGGCCGACCGCGGGGAGCTCGTCGACCGCGCCTTCGCGTTGCTGGCCCCGCAACGGTCTCGGGACCGCCCCGGAACGTGAAGACGACGACCGGCCCGGTGGAGAGGTCGCGGGGCCGGCCGTCGGTATGCGTACCGGGTCATGTGGCCCGGCGGTGCGCGTCGGGTCAGGCGAGGGTGCGGAGGCGGCGGAGGGCCAGCACGATCAGCAGCGCGGTGAGCGCGAGGAAGATGCCGGTCTCGATGCCCTGGAACAACCAGAAGCGGTCGCCGGGCTGGTAGAGCTGCCACTGGTGGGCGCCGGGGCCCAGCGACTGGATCTCCTGGCCGCAGGCCGACTCCGCGGGGCAGGGGCCCATCCGCGCGTCGGGCATGATGAGCTCGCCCGATCCGTCGCGCACACCGTGCGACTGGATCCAGTCGCCGGAAGCGGAATTGGGCTGGTCGGTGCTCAGCAACGAGTAGGTCAGCTCCTTCGGCGCCAGGTAGCGGGGCCGTGCCAGCAGCTCGATCCCGCCGCGCACGACGGTGAAACCCGCGAGCGCCACGCCCATAGCGGGCAGCACCCTGCGCCAGTACGTTCCGGTGAAGACGCCCAGCGCCAGGGCGAACAGGGTGTAGGCCACGGGCACCACGCCCTGCACGTCGAAGGCGAGGTACTCCATACGGGAGCCCACGGCGGCCACCAGCGGGGTGAACCACCAGGAGACGCCCAGCGCGTACACCACGGCCACCAGCAGCGCGAACCCGCCGATCAGCCCGAGCTTGGCCAGTGCCCAGCGGGTACGGCTGACGCCCTGCGTCCACACGAACCGGTGGGTGCCCTGCTCCAGTTCCCTGGCCACCAGCGGGGCACCGAAGAAGACGCCCACGAAGACCGGCAGGATCACGAACAGGACAGCGACGAAGGCCAGGCTGCTGTACTTCTGCTGGAACTCGTTGGCCAGCCTCTGGCACTCGGCCGCGCTCTCCGTCTGCGGGATCAGCGAGGCGGTGCCCAGCCCGTCCATGCAGGCCTTCAGGCCGGTGTCCTCGAACCGCCCGTGCATCGTCAGGCCGGTGGGCACCAGGATCGCCGCCAGCGCGGCCAGGGCGATCAGCGTGTACAGCACCTCCTTGCGGTGCTGCCTCCAGGTCAGCCAGATCACGCGGTCACCTCCCAGGCGGTCTCCGCCTCGCGGGTCTCGGCGTCGGCCAGATACGCCAGGACGAGGTCCTCCAGGCCCACCTCGTGCTCGGTCCAGCCGGACGCCGGAGCGGGCAGCGCCCGGGAGCGCACCAGGAGGGTCGACTGGCGTTCGGTGTGCGCGGCGCGGACCACCTTGTCCACGCCGGCCGGCGTCGCGGCGTCGCGCGGCCCGATCAGGAGGCGGTGCCCGTCCAGCAGCTCGTCGACGGACCCGGACAGCTGGACGTGTGCGGTCTGCAGGACGATGAGGTGGTCGCAGGTGCGTTCCAGCTCCGCCAGCAGGTGCGACGAGAACAGCACGGTGGTCTCGCTCTCGGCGACCGCGCCCATCAGCGCCTGCATGAACTCCCGGCGGGCGAGCGGGTCGAGGGCGGCGACGGGCTCGTCCAGCAGCAGGAGCCGCGGCCGTTTGGCCAGCGCCAGGGCGAGCGCGACCTGCGCGCGCTGGCCGCCGGAGAGCTTGCCGACCGGCCTGTCCGGCGGGATGTGCAGCGCGGACAGGCGGTCGCGGGCGAGCGCGGCGTCCCAGCGCCGGTTGAGCCTGCCCCCGAGGGAGATGAGCTCGCGTGCGGTGAAGTCCCGGTACAGCGGGGTGTCCTGGGCGACGAAGCCGATCTCGTCGAGCACCTCGGGGCCGCCGCGCGGCTCCCGGCCGAACACGCGCACCCGTCCGGAGTCGGGCTTCAGCAGCCCGACGGCCAGGTGCAGCAGCGTGCTCTTGCCCGCGCCGTTCGGCCCGACGAGCGCGGCGACCCGTCCTGGGGGCAGTTGGAGCGAACAGTCCTGCAACGCCCAGGTCCGCCCGTAGCGCTTGCCCAGTCCCTCTGCTTCCAGAGCCTGTTCCATCTCACGCTCCCCGGCTGTCGGCCGGCGCCGCGAGGTCCTGCGGCGCCGGAGGTTCGAAGTCGCTCCGCATCGTGGTGTCGATCAGGGCGGCGATGTCCTCCCGCGACAACCCCGCCTTGCGCGCCTTGCCCAACCAGACCACCAGTTCCTCCCTCAGCTCCCCCTGGCTGGCCAGAGACGGCCCGGCGAGGGTGTTCACCACGAACGTCCCCACCCCCGGCCGCCCTTCGGCCAGCCCTTCCAGCTCCAGCTCCCGGTAGGCCTTGTGCACCGTGTTCGGGTTGATGGCCAGCGACTGCGCCACCTCCCGCACCCTCGGCAACCGGTCCCCCGGCCGCAACAACCCCACCCGCAACGCCTGCTTCACCTGCAGGACGAGCTGCATGTACGTCGCGACCCGCGACCGCCCGTCCAGCACGAACTCGATCACCGGCATCCCTTCCTATTGTTCTACTACAATAGGACAGCACGCGGGGGCGTCCCGGCGCAACCTCTTCGCCCGGCCCTCTCGTTCTGGTGGTTCTCATCACCTCGCCGAGTTGCGGGTCATGTGGACGGGAAGGGAAGAGTTCGGGTGTGATGGCAGGCATGACGGCAGCATTGGTGATTGGGCCACTCCTCCGAAATGTCACGGAGCAGACGGCGACCGTGTGGGTGGAGACGAGCGAGGCCTGCGAGGTGAGCGTGCTCGGACGGGCCGAGCGGACGTTCACGCTGCACGGTCACCACTACGCCCTGGTGGACGTGGAGGGGCTGGAGCCGGGGAGCTCCACGGCCTACGAGGTGCTGCTGGACGGCAGGAAGGTGTGGCCGCAGCCGGGAAGCGAGTTCCCGCCCAGCACCATCCGGACGGTCGACCCGTCGCGGACCCCTCAGGTGGCCTTCGGCTCGTGCCGGGTGTCACCGGCCTCGCAGGAGACGCACGGGGTGGACGCGCTGAGCGCCTTCGCGCACGAGCTGAAGAACGGGGCCGAGCCTCCGACGATCCTCGCGATGATCGGCGACCAGGTCTACGCCGACGCCACCGGCGAACGCATGCAGGAGTTCATCAAGGGCCGGCGCGACATCGAGAGCGGCGCGGGCGACGAGATCGCCGACTTCGAGGAGTACACCGAGCTGTACCGGCTGGCCTGGATGACCGATCCGGCCGTCCGCTGGCTGTTCTCGACCGTGCCGGTCTACAGCATCTTCGACGACCACGACGTCCGGGACGACTGGAACACCTCCTACGTGTGGCGGAAGTGGGTGGCCGAGCAGTCCTGGTGGAAGTCGCGGATCGTCGGCGGCCTCGCCTCGTACTGGGTCTACCAGCACCTGGGCAACCTCACCCCGGAGAAGCGCCGCGCGGACCCGCTCTACCAGCGCGTCAAGGAGGCGGCGGACGGCGGCGGGATCCTCGACGAGTTCGCCGAGCGGGCCGACCTGGACCCCTCGACGGCCCGCTGGTCCTTCCGGGTCGACCTCGGCGGCACCCGGCTGGTCTTCATCGACACCAGGGCGTCGCGGCTGCTGACCGAGACACGCCGCGCGATGCTCGACGACACCGAGCAGGCGTGGGTCGACGAGCAGCTCACCGGGGACGTCGACCAGCTCGTCATCGCCAGCTCGCTGCCGTTCCTGCTGCCGCCCGTCATCCACCACGCCGAGGCGTGGAACGAGAAGGTCGCGGCGGGCGGGCGCAAGGGCGACCACACCAGGAACGGTTTCGGGGAGAAGCTCCGGCAGGTGATCGACCTGGAGCACTGGGCGGCCTTCGGAGACAGCTTCGACGCCGTCGCCAAGGCCGTCGTCGAGGTGGCGGGCGGGCGGCGCGGCAGGCCCCCGGCGCACATCTCGTTCCTCGGCGGCGACGTGCACTACAGCTACCTGGCGCGGGTGAAGGGGCTGCCGATCAACCAGATCGTCTGCTCGCCGTTCCGCAACCCGCTCGGCGCGAAGTTCCAGTGGGCCAACCGGCTCGCGGCCATGGTGTGGGGGAACGTCCCCGCGCGGCTCGTCGCCAAGACCGCGCGGGTGCCCCGGCCGCCACTGCGCTGGCGGCTCACCGACGGACCCTGGTTCGACAACGCGATCGCCACGGTCGGCCGCGACGAAGTCGTCTGGCGGACTCCGTCCGGCCCGACCGCCCTGACCGAGCTGCACCGGGCTCCGTTGGACCACGGACGGACGCGCTGAACGTCCGGACGAACGCCCGGGACGCCCGTCCGGACGCGCCAGGCGCCCAGACGGACGCCCCGGACTCCCGAACGGACTCCCAGAGCATCCAGACGGGCGCACAGGCGCCCGAAGGCGGACGCACGAAGCGTCCAAAGGCGGACACCTGAGGCATCCAGACGGGCACACGAGGTGCCCGGACAGACGCGCACGGCATCCAAAGGCGGACGCACAAAGCATCCAGGCGGGCGCCCACGGCGTCCGGACGGGCGCCCACGGCATCCAAAGGCGGACGCACGAAGCGCCCAGATGGGCGCTCTAGGCGTCCGGACGGATGCGCAGGCATCCAAAGGCGGGCACACGAGGCGCCCTGATGGACGCCCAGGCGCCCTGGTGGGTGCGCGAGGCGTCCGGGTGGACGAGAGTCCGGGTGGGCGTGCTAGGCGTCCAGGAGGGCGTCGTACTCGTCCTCGGGACGGCCCAGGTCCACGCGGGCGCGGAAGCGCAGCCGCAGCAGCCCTTCGAGGCTGTCGGTCGCGTCTCCGCGCTCGTGTTCGGGCCGGCTGAGCACGAGGTCGGCGCCCTCGGTGGCCCAGGTGTGCACGCCCAGCAGGTCGCCGTGCTCGTACAGCACCTCGGCGACGCTGCGGTACACCTCCGGGTCGCTGGGCCTGCTGTCCCTGACCTGTGCCAGCAGGTCCAGCGCCCCGGCGTTGTCGCCCAGCTGCAGCAGGGCGTCGGCCAGGTAGACCCGGGGGTCCCCGTACACCTCGCCGCCGTCCTCGATGGCCTTGCGGTACAGCTCCGCGGCACGCGCGTGGTCACCGGCGTGCTGGAACTGCTCTCCGGCCCGCAGCAGCACCTTGGCCCGGGAGACACCTCCCGCACCGGTGGCCCGGTCCGCCAGCTCTGCGAGACGCACCGCGGCGTCCCGGTGCTGACCGGTCCGCAGGCCGTCGAACTCCAGATCGTCGAGATCGGCTTCCGTCACGTGGGTCACGGCTATGACGTTACCCGCGAGTCGCCCCCGAAACCGGAGGAATCCTCAAGATCGTCTAAACCCACGCCAGCGGCGAGCATGTTCCGGAGCGCCCCCAAACCACGCACCGCGCCGAGCACCGGCGACGGAGGCCGCGGCGGAGACCGGCGAGGCGGAAGGGCGGCGGAACCCGGCCACGGGAACCCGCGGTGAAGTGCCGCAGGACGCCCGGCCGCGGCGGAGGTCACGGCGAGAACCGCGACGGGGTCAGCGGCGGGCCCGTTCGAGGGCGTCCCAGAAGCCCCGGCGCAGGGCGTGGCGGACCTCGTCGTGCAGGAGGAAGTCGATCGGCAGGGCCGAGCCCTGCAGGAGGCGCGCCTCGAGGTCGGAGGGCATGCGCGGCTTGCGGGCGAGGACGGCTTCCAGCCACAGCGCGGGCGCGTCCCTGGCGACGGACTCGCCGAAGTCCTGGCCCTCGGAGTGCGCGGCCTGGACGGCGTCGGACAGGGAGGGCGCGGGCTGGGCGGCGCGCGGCTGGGGGACCAGGGAGTTCGTCCCGGTGTAGGAGCCGTACGTCGGGGGGTTCTGCAGGGGCGGCTGGGCGGGGGGAGGCGTCAGCGGGTAGGCGGGCAGGCTGCCGGCGTTCGTGCCCGCGTGGCCGGTGTACCCGTCCGTGCCCGTCGTGGTGGGGCCGCCGAAGCCGCCGGAACCCGTGGACGTCGGGCTGGAGAAGGCGTCCGGTTCCGTGGACGTGAGGCTGCCGAAGCCGCCGGGGTTCGTGGACGTCGGACCGCCGAAGCCGCCGGAACCCGTCGAGGTGGGGCTGGAGTAACCGCCCGTGGACGTGGGGCCGCCGAAGCCGCCGGAACCCGTGGACGTCGGGCTGGAGTAACCGCCCGTGGACGTCGGGCTGGAGTAGGACTGCGGCGACAGGGACGGGGACGTCGACGTCGGGGACGGCAGGGCGCTCGGGCCGGCGGACGGCGGCGAACCGTAGGAGGGGGTGGTGTAGCTCGGCTGGGACTGCTCCGGCGAGGTCGAGCCGAAGAGCCCGTTCAGCACGGCCGCGGCGCCGCCTTCGGCCGGGGCGGCGAGCTGCGACACCGCGGCGGGCTGCGGGGTGAGCGGGGTGGACGGCGGCGGCGAGGGGTGCGCGGTGTCCTGGAGCACCGAGAGCGGGGAGCCGCTCATGGTGCCGTGGCCGTTGGACAGCGGGGACGGGCCGGTGTCGTAGGCGCGGTCCACACCCGACAGGAGGCTGACGTACGGGCGGAGGTCGCCGGAGCCGACCGCGACGACGTCGTCGCACTCCTGGCGCAGCACCCGCGAGAACGTCGTGGAGCCCTCGCCCGCGACGTGCATGACGGTGACGCGCACACCGAGGTCCTGCGCGTCGCACAGCACGCCCGCGAGGTCCTCGTCGCCGCTGACGACGACGGCGTCGGCGATGGCGCGGTTGCGCGCCAGGGTCATCAGGTCGCGGTTCAGCTCGGTCTCGACGCCGTCGCCGCGGCCCGGACGGGTACGGCCCAGCCGCAGCTTCAGGCCGGGGAGGTCGGCCAGCGCCTCGTGTTCGGGGCCGCGCCTGCCCTCGGCCGCGGACCCGTACCAGTAGCAGCGCAGCAGCGGCAGTCCCGAGTGCTCCCTGGCCAGCTCGCCCAGCCGGTCGAGCAGCCCGCTGAAGTTCCAGGAGACCCGCTCGCTCTGGCGGGTCCCGTGCACCGCCATCGCGCCGTCCGACAGCAGGTAGCCGGCGTCTATGAACAGCGCACAGCGATCCACGAGAACACCGAACCTCTCGACCCTGGGGTAGCTCTAGCGTAGTGAAAGCCACTCGTGCCGTATGCCGTTCCGGCGATTCGCCATCCTTCACCGCGCAAAGAACGTGCGCAAGAGCCCGGACTCGAGCAGAGTGACCTGGGTAACTGCCAGCGCGGACGTTACCAGTCGTTCTGGTCTGTCCGGAATGAGTTCACACCATCTTTACACTGAATCTCGATACCGGTCAGCGATGAGAAGGTGCTGTGATCGTGACGACGCCCACCACCGTGGCGTCGGCGGTGGAGACCACCTCCAGCACGGACGGGTCGCCGAGCTCCGCTTCGTAGGCCACCGCGTCCATGCCGAAGGCGAGCGCCCTGCCGCTGTGGGGCAGCGTGCCGGTGAACGCGTTGGGCGAGCTCAGCGGCCTCCCGTCGAGCAGCACCCTGTCTCCCGCGCGGGCGGCGTCGCCCTCCCAGGCGAGCAGCCCGATGCGCGCCGCGGGACCGCCGCGCGGCAGCCCGCCCAGCGGGACGCGCAGGCGTGTCGCGTCGGCGACGCCGAGCGGCCGGGCGCCGTCGAGCACCACGGTGCGGGCGGGCGCGGCCGCCGGGTCGTCGGCGACGACCACCAGGCTCCAGCCCGCGTACCTGCCGGGGCCTTCGAGCGCGGGCACGTCGGCCACCCACCAGCGGCCCCGCCCGCCCCGGCGCACCTGCTCGGTGACCTCGGCGAACGCCTGGTAGGCGCGCTGTCCGGGCAGGCCGACCCGGTCCACCCAGGACGCCTCGACCGTCCGGTAGCCGCCGGACGGGCCGCGCAGCCGCGCGGTGTACTCGCGGGCGCGGGCGGCGTCCCGCCCGGTGGTGCCCGACCAGTAGAGCCCGGCCCAGCGCACCCTGCCCGGCACCTCCAGCACGGCCGGGCTGGAGGTGCGGGTGTCGGCGGCGCCGTCGAGGTCGAGCGGGCCCATCTCCCACTGGTCGTTGTCGAGCCGCACTCCCCTGCGCTGCCGGGCCAGCCCGCATGCGGCCTCCCGGTGCGGGCAGCTCAGCAGGACGTTGCCCGCCGTGGTGACGCGCGCCCGCCCTTCGGTGACGAACCGGGCGGGCAGCCCCGACGTGCTCACCCCCGTCGAGGCGCGGGCGCTCACCCGCGAGCCGGCGAGCCGGACCTCGGGCGACGCCCCGGCGCGCGCGTCGGAGGCCACGGCGACGGGCAGCAGGGCCGAGCTCCCGCCGCCGGGCGGGAGCGGGACGTGGACGCAGCGCAGCGCGCGCTCCGCGGGCAGGCACGACCATCCCGCGCCGGCCGGGCCGTCCGAGCGCACACCGCGCGGCAGCGACACGTCGGCCACGACCTCGCCGGACGGCGCGTTCCCGGCGTTCCACACCGTGAGGACGACGACGCCCGTCCGGCCCGGCTGCAGCACTCCGGCCGTCCCGATGTCCGCCTCCAGCACCGGCGCGGCCCACGGCTCGACGGGCCGCGGCGGCACGGGCGACGTGGGCAGGGAGGCCGGCGGGCGGGCCTTCGGGCCTCCGCCGGGCCCGGCCCCTCTGTCCGCGCGGTCGGTCCGGTCCGTCTGCGCCCGGCGGGAGGGTGAGAGCGACGGCTGCTCCGGCCCCGCCGCCACCCGTGCCTCGTCGGGGACATCCGGCCGTTGAGCGGGCTCCGTCCCGCTCAACGGCCACGCCAGCAGCCCCGCGGTGAGCGCGGCGACCAGGACACCGGCCGCCAGCGCCTGTTTTCGCCGGTTCGGGGACGAGCGCCACCACCATGCCGCCAGCACCGCGCCCGCCCACCGGAACGGCCGTCCGAAGCCTCCCGGCACCAGGTAGCCGGAGGCGGCCGTGCCCAGCACGAGAGCCGCGACGTCCGGCAGGCGGCCGTCGACCTCCCGCAGGTCGGCGACCGCGGTCCTGCACCGCGCGCACTCCCCCAGATGCCGCCGCATCCGCGCGTTCTCGCGGTCGGGGAGGTCGCCGCGCAGGTAGACGCGGATCCTGCCGAGCAGCGGGCGGCACTCCTCGGGCTGCTCCTCCGCGGGATGCAGCCGCAGGTACGCCTGCCTGAGCCCTTCCCTGGCGCGGTGCGCCAGGGCGGTGACCCCGTCGGCGCCGATCCCGAACAGCGGCAGCACCCGCGCCGGGCTCGCGCCCTCGACCGCGGTGTGCCAGAGCACCGCCCGCCACCGCTCGGGCAGCGAGAGGTACGCCCGGACCATCGGCCTGTGCTCCAGCCCCTCCAGCGCCGGGTCGACGAACGGCGCGTCCGGGTCGAACGCCTCGCGCTCCTCGTCCGGGTGCCCGGCGAGCCTGCGGCGCAGGGTGGTGAGCAGGAAGGGCCGGAAGGCGTCGGACGGGCCGCCGCCCTGCCGCAGGATCTCGAACACGCCGGCGAAGGCCAGGTCCACGGCGGCCTCGGCCTCGGCCTGGTCGCGCGTCAGCAGCCCCGCCAGCCGCAGCGCCGCCCGCCCGTGCCGTTCACGGAGCACCCCGCAGGCCTCGTCATCACCTTCTCTGGCCCTTGTGATGAGGACGGCATCACCCTGATCCGCCCCGGCGTGCTCACCCATGGATTCCCCTTTGCCCCTGCCTGAATGTAACCTATTGGCTACCGAGGGTCGCCGGGGCGGATTCCACAAAGCGTTATTCCGGCCGGGCGGATTCCAGGAGCGGGGGTTCAGAGGTCCTCGATCAGCTCCAGCAGCGCGGGCGCGAGCCCGGCGGGTCCGGCCTCGGCCGTACGCCAGGCGCGCAGCCGCGCCGCGTCCAGCCGCGGGTCCCCCGGGGAGGTCGCCAGGTAGCCGCACGGGGCGTCCGGCCAGTCGCCGGCCGGCGCGGGCGGCTCCGCGTCCACGAAGACGTAGCCGCCCACCAGCCGGTGCGCGGCACGCTGCGCGCCGCCGAGCGCGGGCAGCGCCGGACCGGCCGCGCCGTACGCCACCAGGACGAGCGGCGTCCGCGGGCCCGCCGCGCCGATCCGCAGCGCGGCCCCCGCCACGTACCGGGGGCCCGCCTCGGGCGCGTCCGGCGGGTCGGCCGCCACGAGGCCGTGCCCCGCGGCGCGCAGCTCGCCGTACGGCGTGCGGGACGGGGGGAAACCGAGGAGAACGAGAGTGCCGGGCGTCATACCGGCCATCGTGGCAGTTCGCGGGACGCGCGATGCCCGGACGCCGCCGGGCGCTCTAGGGTTTGGGGGTGAGCGATCGCGATGAGCTGCTGGAAGAGATCAAGACCAAGGCCGTGGTGCACGGCGACTTCACCCTGTCGTCGGGGAGGAAGGCCTCCTTCTACGTGGACCTGAGGAGGATCACCCTGGACGGGACGGCGGCGCCGCTCGTCGGCCGGGTGATGCTCGACCTGACCACCGACCTCGGGTACACCGCCGTGGGCGGGCTGACGCTGGGCGCGGACCCGGTGGCGGCGGCGATGCTGCACGCCGCGGCGGCGCGGGGGCAGCGGCTGGACGCGTTCGTGGTGCGCAAGGCCGTCAAGCAGCACGGGATGCAGCGGCGGATCGAAGGGCCGGACATCGCCGGCAAGCGGGTGCTGATCGTGGAGGACACCTCCACCACGGGCGGCTCCCCGCTGACGGCGGTGGAGGCGGCCCGGGAGGCCGGTGCGACGGTGGTCGGCGTGGCGACCGTGGTGGAGCGCAGCGCGGCCGAGCCGATCACGCGGGCGGGCCTGGAGTACCGGTACGCCTACGACCTGGAGTCGCTGGGCCTGTGAACCCGGGGCCGGGCGGCCGCGGCGGCGCGGATCGTCCGGCCCGACCCCCGGGGGCCGGCACCGTCCCGGACGGACGGACTCATTCGACGAGTTCGGGCACTCCGCCGACGAACCGGATGCTGATGTTCCCCTTGGCGGGGAGCTGGAAGCGCTTGCCCTTGACGGTGATCCGGACCGCGGACGCGTCCGAGATCGTCAGGTCCAGGTCCTTCCAGCTGATGTTGCGGATGTCGCCCCGGTTGAACAGGCCGTTCCAGATGACCTCGCTGTTGCCCGGCTCGGCGGCGTAGACCTTGACGCTCTGCCCGACGACCTCCAGCTTGGCGTAGGGCTGCTGGCTCTCGCCCTTGGTCAGGACCTGCGCGGGCTGCTCCTGTGGAGACGCGGTGGCGCCCGGGGCGGCGCTCTCGGAGTTCATGGAGCGCACCAGCGCCGAACCGCCGACCGCGATCAGGCCGATGACCACGGCTACGGCCACGACGATGATCGCGATACGAGCGAGACCCTGAGGGTCATTCCGGTGACGTCCCACGCGCCAGAGAGTATCGACACAAAGGGAGTGGGGCGACCGGTATGACCTATCCGTAGGAGATAAACACATCCGTTATCTCCTGACCGAGACGCTTGGTTTCGGTCTTCCCTTTCCCCGTTCCGTGTCCGCCCGGAGCCCGCGGCGGTGGCGGCCGGTGCCGCCGGACCCGCCCCCGCGGTGCCGATTAATAGAACAAATAGGACGGCGAGCTAAAAAACCCCACAGTGGCACAAGGTGGCCTAAGTGGTGGAGATGTGCTGGTGGGAGGTACCGGCAGGCAGAACCCCTGTCCGGGTCCGGAGAGGGGGTACGAGATAGTAAGGGCTGAGGCAGACCATCGCCGCACCCTCCTGCGGCACCACCGCTCCGGCGGTGGCTGACCTGCCCCGTCATGAGAGGAACGCACATGCCCATCGCCACTCCCGAGGTCTACGCCGAGATGCTCGACCGCGCCAAGCAGGGCGGCTTCGCATACCCGGCGATCAACGTGACCTCCAGCCAGACGCTCAACGCGGCACTGCGCGGGTTCGCCGAGGCGGAGAGCGACGGCATCATCCAGGTGTCCACCGGCGGCGCCGAGTACCTGTCCGGCTCCCTCAAGAGCATGGTCACCGGCTCCGTGGCGTTCGCCGAGTACGCGCGCGTCGTGGCGGCCGAGTACGACGTCCGGATCGCGCTGCACACCGACCACTGCCCGAAGGACAAACTGGACGGGTTCATGCGCCCGCTGATCAAGATCTCCCAGGAGCGGGTGGCCCGGGGCCAGGAGCCCCTGTTCCAGTCGCACATGTGGGACGGCTCGGCGGTACCGCTGAAGGAGAACCTCGAGATCGCGGTGGAGCTGCTGGCCGAGTCCGTCAAGGCGCGCACGGTCATGGAGATGGAGATCGGCGTCGTCGGCGGCGAGGAGGACGGCGTCTCCCACGAGATCAACGAGAAGCTGTACACCACCGTCGAGGACGCGCTGGCGACCGCCGAGGCCGTCGGCACGAACGACAAGGGCCGCTACATCCTGGCCGCGACGTTCGGCAACGTGCACGGCGTCTACAAGCCGGGCGCGGTCAAGCTCCGTCCGGAGGTCCTCAAGGAGCTGCAGGACGCCGTCGGCGCCAAGTACGGCAAGGACAAGCCGTTCGACCTGGTGTTCCACGGCGGCTCCGGCTCCAGCCTCGAGGAGATCCGCGAGGCCGTCTCCTACGGCGTGATCAAGATGAACATCGACACCGACACCCAGTACGCCTTCACCCGCCCGGTCGCCGACCACATGCTCCGCAACTACGACGGCGTGCTGAAGGTCGACGGCGAGGTCGGCAACAAGAAGCAGTACGACCCGCGCTCGTGGGGCAAGGCCGCCGAGGCCGCCATGTCCGCGCGCATCGTCACCGCCTGCGAGGACCTGATGTCCGCGGGCAAGAAGATCAAGTAGCCCTCGGGGTGAACGCCGGGGGGCGGGTTGCTTAGCATTCGGGTATGACCCAGAACCTGCTTGACGGCCCGCCCCCCACCCACCTGCCCGACGTGCCCGAGGCCGCGGGCATGCTCTCCGACGGCACGGACCCGTACGAGGTGGCGGCGAAGTTCCCCGCCTACCCGGCGGTCTGGGCCGAGCTGGCCGAGCGCTCCTTCGCCAAGGGCAGCGTCATCGACTGCTACGCCTACGCCCGCACCGGCTACCACCGCGGCCTTGACGCGCTGCGCCGCAGCGGCTGGAAGGGCCACGGACCCATCCCGTGGTCGCACGAGCCGAACCGCGGCTTCCTGCGGGCGCTGGCCGCCCTGGGACGGGCCGCGGCGGCCATCGGCGAGGAGGAGGAGGCCCAGCGGTGCAGGGCGTTCCTGCGGGACTCCAGCCCCGAGGCGGCGGACGAACTGGGCTGACCCCGCTGTTTCCTCGCAGCTCAGAGCCGGGTAAGATCTGATCGCAAGAGGCCCCTTGTCGCACTTGCGATCAGGGGCTTTATCCATGGCCTTAAGGAGATCGTCAGATGCCGGCCATCGTGCTCGTCGGGGCTCAGTGGGGTGACGAAGGGAAGGGGAAGGCGACCGACCTGCTCGGGGGGAAGGTCGACTACGTCGTCCGCTACCAGGGGGGCAACAACGCCGGACACACCGTCGTCATCGGGGACAAGTCCTACGCCCTGCACCTGCTGCCCTCGGGGATCCTCTCCCCCGACGTCGTCCCCGTGATCGGCAACGGCGTGGTGATCGACCCGGGGGTGCTGCTCCAGGAGATCGACGGCCTCAAGGCCCGCGGCATCGACTGCGAGCGGCTGCTGATCTCGGCCAACGCGCACCTGATCATGCCCCACCACCGGGCGCTGGACAAGGTCTCCGAGCGCTACCTCGGCAAGGCCCGGATCGGCACCACCGGCCGCGGCATCGGCCCCGCCTACGGCGACAAGATCGCCCGGATGGGCGTGCGGGTCCAGGACCTGTTCGACCCGGGCATCCTGCAGAAGAAGATCGAGCTGTCGCTGCGGGAGAAGAACCAGGTCCTCACCAAGGTCTACAACCGGCGGCCCATCCTGGTCGACCCGATCGTCGAGGAGTACCTGGAGTACGGCGAGCGCATGCGCCCGTACGTGGCCGACACCGAACTGGTCGTCAACCGGGCGCTGGACGAGGGCAAGGTCGTGCTGCTGGAGGGCGCCCAGGGCACCCTCCTGGACATCGACCACGGCACCTACCCGTTCGTGACGTCGTCCTCCCCGACGGCCGGCGGCGCCTGCGCGGGCTCCGGCGTCGGCCCGACGAAGGTCAAGGGCGTCATCGGCATCCTCAAGGCCTACACCACGCGCGTCGGCGCGGGACCGTTCCCGTCGGAGCTGCTGGACGAGATGGGCGAGTACCTGCGCACCACCGGCGGCGAGTACGGCGTCACGACGGGCCGCGACCGCCGCTGCGGCTGGTTCGACGCCGTCATCGCCCGTTACGCCGCGCGCGTCAACGGCATCACGGACTTCTTCCTGACGAAGCTGGACGTGCTCTCGGGCCTGGAGCAGGTCCCCGTGTGCGTGGCCTACGACGTCGACGGCGTCCGCCACGACGAGCTCCCGTCCACCCAGACGGAGTTCCACCACGCCAAGCCGATCCTGGAGTACCTCCCGGGCTGGCAGGAGGACATCACCATGGCGAAGTCCTTCGACGACCTGCCGCCCAACGCGCAGGCCTACGTCCGGCGCGTCGAGGAGCTGTCCGGCGCCCCCATCTCCGCCATCGGCGTCGGCCCCGGCCGCGACCAGACGCTGACGCTGCGCGACCTGATCTGAGGCCTCGTCGCCGCACACGACGCCCTCCGGCTCCCGCCGGGGGGCGTCGTGCTTCTCGTCGGTCTCCCCTCAGGCGGAGGCGAGGGCGCGGGTGGAGGACTCCAGGATGTCGCCCAGGGCCGTGCGGGCCCGGGTGAGGTCGCCGATCCGGGAGTCCAGGTCGGCCAGCTGGGTTCTGAGGTGGTCCAGGACGCAGGCCTGGAGCTCGGTGCCGTCGCCGGCGAAGCAGGGCATGAGCTCGCGGATGACCTTGGTGGGGAGTCCGGCGGCGAGCAGGGCGCGGATGCGGGCGACGGCGGCGGGCGCTTCGGCGCCGTAGTGGCGGTGGCCTCCCTCGCTGCGGTGGGAGGTGAGGAGGCCCTGCGCCTCGTAGTAGCGCAGGAGGCGCACGGCGACGCCCGTCTCGCGGGACAGTTCACCGATCTTCATGTGGCCCACCTCACGGGGAAGCGACTTGAATCTGACACTTATGTCACATTCTAACGTTGCTCACATGACGACGACATCGACGACCTCGACTTCGCAGACGCCCGTCTCCCTCTACGGATTCCTCACGCCCAGGCCCGGACACGCCGACGAGCTCAGGAGGCTCCTGATGGACCTCGTCGAGCCGTCCCGGGGACACGAGGGCAGCCTCCAGTACCACCTCCACGAGCAGGAGGACGGCCGGTTCTTCCTCTACGAGGTCTGGCGCTCGCGGGAGGATCTCGACCGGCACAACGCGACACGGCTGCTGCGCACCACCCTGAGCGAGCTGCCCGAACACCTGGAAGGAGCACCCGAGTCCTACTTCGGTGCGATGCGGAGCCCCTACCCGTCCGGCGCGGCCTGACCGGCGGAACGGGGGCCTGGGCCGTTCACGGGGGATGCGAGTGGATGTTCCACACCCGGATCAGCCCGTCGCGGCCGCCCGACAGGACGACGGGACGGCCGTCGGCCTCGCCGAACGCCACCGAGGTGATCGCGCCCGTGTGGCCGGTGAGGGACAGGCCGCCGGAGCGCGGGGCGTGCAGGTCCCACACCCGGACCGTCCCGTCGCGGCCGCCCGCCGCGGCGACGGGACGGCCGTTCACCTCGCCGAACGCCACGGAGGCGGCGGTGCCCGAGGGGCCGGTGAACGGTTCGCCGACGGGGCGCAGGTCGGTCAGGTCCCAGGCCCGCACCGTGCCGTCCGCGCCGGCGGACAGGGCGGCGGGGCGGCCGTTCATCCGGCCGAAGGCCACCGAGCGGACCTCTCCCGTGTGTCCGGCGAGCGGTTCGCCGACGAACCGCATCGCGGCCGGGTTCCACAGGCGCACCGTGCCGTCGCCGCCGCCGAACAGCACCAGGGGCCGGTCGGCCGATCCGCCGAACGCCACGGAGACGGCGTCGCTGATCGGACCGGCCAGCGGCACCCGGCGCAGGTCGATCGGATCCCACAGCTGCGCCGCCTCCCCGTCTCCGGCGGACAGGGCGACGGGGCTCCGCCAGACCTCGCCGAAGGCCACCGACCTGATCCGGGTGCCGTGGCCGACGGAGGCCCTGCCGAGGATCTGCATGGTGCGCAGGTCCCACGTCCGCAGCAGGCTCCCGCCCGCGGCGAGCGCGACCGGGCGGCCCCTCACCTCGCCGATCGCCACCGTGCCGACCGCGCACGGCAGGGACGGACCGAGCCGGTGGCTCTCGAGCCGGCCCAGGGAGCGCATGCCGTCCAGGTCCCAGACGCGCAGCTCGCCGCCGGCCCCGCCCGACAGTGCGACGGGGCGGCCGCCGACCTTCCCGAACGCCACGGCGGTGACCTCGTCCCCGTGGTCGAGGGAACCTCCGTGGAGCAGCTCTGGCGCCGGGTCGTGGCCGGAGGGCGCAGCGGCCTCGGACGGGACCGGCGCCCGCGGCGGCGGCGGAGACAGCAGGGAGATGAGCGCGTCCGCGGCGGTGGGGCGCAGCTCGGGGGCCTTGGCCAGGGTGGAGGTGACGACGTCCCGCAGCGGGACGGGGAGCGCGGACACGTCCGGATGGTGGTGGAGGACCCGGTGCAGGACCGCGGGGACGGTCGCCGCCTGGAACGGGGAGACGCCGGTGGCCGCGTAGCAGAGGGTGGCGGCCCAGGCGAACAGGTCGGTGGGCGGGCCGATGGTGCCGAGGTCGGGGTCGACCTGCTCGGGCGCCATGTAGGCGGGGGTGCCGATGAGGCGGCTCGCGTCGGCGGTGATGGTCTCCAGCGCGCGGGCGATGCCGAAGTCGACGACGCGGGGGCCGTCCGGCCCGAGGACGATGTTCTCGGGCTTGAAGTCGCAGTGCACGATCCCGGCCGCGTGGATCGCCACCAGCGCGGTGAGCGTCCCCGACGCCAGCCGCGTCAGCTCCCCGCCCTCGACCGGTTTGCCGTCGGCGACCCGCGCGGCGAGCGAGGGCCCGGAGATGTACTCGCTGACCACGTACGGGATGCCGTGGTGCTCGCCCGCCTCCAGCACCCGTGCCGTGTAGTCCGACACCCGCCGGGCCACCTCGATCTCCCGCAGGAAGCGGTCGCGGGACGCGCCGCGGGCCACGTAGCGCGGATGCAGCAGTTTGAGCGCGACCGCCTCGCCGTCCGCCTCGGCGAGGTAGACGATGCCCTGCCCGCCCTCCCCCAGCACCTCGGCCAGGGAGTACCGGCCCACCCGCCGGGGATCCCAAGCGTCCAACGGCCGAGCCCCCGGCATGCCACCTCCATCCCCGGCCTAAGGACCTATCACCCGGGGCGGTCATACGTCTCCGATTTCGAAGATCCCTGAGGAATCATCCTGTACCGGACTGCGGAAACACCAGGTTTCCGAAGGGACGAGACCACCTGCGGCCGACGCGGAGAACACATACTCGGACGGAAGTCAGCATGGGGTAAGTGCCACGGCAGTCAGAGCGGAAGGGCGGGGGCGGCGGCGAATCCGAGCGCGACGCAGACGGGCGCCCAGAGGGCTCCGGCCACGGTGGACCAGACGAGGTAGCCGCGCAAAGGCGTGCCGCTCATGCCGCACAGGGCCGGGACGAGGGTGCGCAGGACGGCGGTGAAGCGGGCGATCAGCACGGCCTTGCCGCTGTGGCCCGCGATCAGGCGCAGGGCGCGGTCGGTCTGGCCGGGCCTGCGCCAGCGGGCGGGGACGCGGTGCAGCAGCCCCTCCTGCCAGCGGCGGCCCGCCAGGTATCCGGCGAAGTTGCCCGCCACCGCGCCGATCAGCGCGGCCGCGAGGATCGCCGCGAGCGGCACCCGCTGGTGGTAGGCGAGGATCCCGCCGACGACCACGGCCGTCTGCCCGGGGACCACCACTCCGATCAGGGGCAGCGCCGCCTCCAGCGCCGGGATGAGCAGCACCATGGCCAGCGCCCCCCACACCCCGATCGACGCCGCGTTCGCAGCCAGCCACCCCGTCATTTCTGCCCCTCCGCATCGTTTCTTCCGATACGTCAAGACAATCGGATCTTGCTCCGGGAAACCCTCCCCCTGATCTCTCTTTCCGGGGTGGCACCAGTGCCACCCCCGCCCTCCGTCTGCCTTCTCCTCCGCCGCCGGCCGCGGACCCGGCCGCCTTGTCTCCAGGGGTTCCCGGCCCGCATACGGCGAACGTCCGGGGCGGGTGGGCCGCCCCGGACGTTCGCCGCGAGACGCCCTCGCCGTTCGAGCGGAGCTCAGCGGGTCGAGCGGCGCAGGCCCGTGAACTGGAGTTCGGCGTAGGCGGCGACGATGAGGGCCATCAGCAGCATGAAGGCGACGCCCAGACCGGTGAGGGGGACCAGGTCGGTGAGCGCCAGGACCACGAGCCCGGCGGCCGAGAGGGCGTTGCCGCCGATGACGAACGCGACGTGGCGCGGGACGGTGTCCGGGTGGTCGACGACGAGGGCGACGGCCAGCGCCCAGCCCAGCAGGGCGATGCCGAGGGGGACGCCCCAGGCGACGGGCAGGCCGAGCAGGTCCTCGAGCGGCCGTGCCGCGGCGAGCAGGAGGACCCCGGAGGCCGCGGTGCTCACGCTGTCGATCCACAGGACGCGGCGCAGCAGGGGCGAGGCTTCGGCGGTCGCGGGACGGTGAAGCGCTCCGGTCTGCATGCTCATACGAGCCTCCTCGGTCGGAAGCGGGCCTGACCTGGCCCGATGCGAGAAGCGTGCCACCGCACCGTTCACGGCCTCAATAACCCGTCAGGTCATCATCCGGACCAGCCTTGGCCCATCAAGTGGGGGAACCACAACCGCGCGGCGGCGTCCCGGGCGACGAGGAATCCGGCGATGGCGATGATCCAGCCGGTGGCGCCGCCGGCCTTCTCGGTGATCCATGTGTTCATGCGCTGCAAGAGCGGTTCGATCCGGGACCGGGCGGTGACGCGCGCGGTGAGGAGCACCGTGGCGGGAAGCACCATGAGGAGGCAGTAGCCGGCGAGGAGCGCCGCCACCCAAGGGGTGCCGAGCTCCGAGGTGGTGATCATCCCGATGGCGCCGAGGTAGGGCAGCATCGTGGCGACCTCGACCAGGCCCGCGAGGAGGGCCAGTCCCATCAGCCACGCCGTCGACGTGGACTCCGCCGTGGCGCGGTCGCGCCACCGGGAGACGCCGCCGGTCCCTTTGGCGCGCTCGGGGTCGAAACGGAAGCTCCACGCGAACAGGGCGATGCCGATGGCGAGCTGGACCCAGAGCGCGGCGCGGCCGTCCAGTGCCGCGCCCGCGGCGTCGGCGGCCGAGCCGGCGCCGAGCACGACGAGCAGGCCGACGCAGAAGTAGAAGACCGTGATGGCGGCGAGGTAGGCCAGCACCCGTCCGGCCCTGACGCGGCCGGGCGCCAGCAGCAGCCAGACCGGGATGAACAGCGTTCCGATGCTGGTGCCGTCCACCAGGGCGAGACCGGCCAGGGACAGGACCAGTCCAGTGCTCAACGTTGCTCCCGTTCGTCAGGGGGTGGTGAAGATGCGGCCGATGTGGCGGCGGAGCATCCGGCGGGCGGCCTCCTTGGTCACCAGGTCGGGTTCGAGGGCGCGTTGGAGCGCGATGCCGTCGGCGAAGGCCGCGAGCGCGACGGCCTCGTCGCGGGGGTCGAGGGCCGCGTCGACCTGGCCGAGGGAGCGGGCGACCTCGAACGCGTGCTGACACCGGACGCGGATCATCTCGGCGCCCGCGACGTGCCGTTCGCGCAGCACCGGGTGGAACGCCGCCCGTGCGAGGAACGCGAGCCAGATCCGCCCCTCGCCGTCCTGCTCGTCCTCGTCCGCGCTGGCCAGCACGCTCATGCTGCGGAGGAGCCGTTCGTCGATGCCCTCGTGGGCGGTGTCGGCGAGCGCGGCGTCGACGCGTTCGTTCACCAGGTCGGCGAGGTGGTCGAAGGCGAACAGCAGGAGCTCGTCCTTGCTGCGGAAGTAGGTCTGCACCAGGCCGGTGGTGGCCCCCAGCTCACGCGCGATCCGGGGGATGCTCGCCGCGTCCAGCCCCTCGGCGTCCACGACCCGCAGGAGCGCTTCGGCCACCTCGCGGCGGCGCTGCAGGGGGTCGACCCGTCGCGGCATATTTTTAAATTAAGGTCTTAATCTAAAACCGTCAACCGGCGCCGGGGTAGTGCTGGGGCTACCTCCAGGTTGGTGGATCGCCGTGATGCCGGCACCGGGGCGATGGGATCGGCGAGCGCGAGTTCGAGCTGTGCGCCGTCGCGCGTGCCGGAGGCCCTGGAGAAGAACGGCAGCGACAACTTCCTGGTGCCGCGCGGCCTCGTCCCCGCCGCGATGCTCACGGACGCGCCGGCTGAGACCATGGTCCAAGTCGCCCCGGCATGTCGCCGCAGGCGGTCGCCGACCGGATCCGCGCCGCCGGGGTCGGCGAGGTGCGCACCCTCCGGCAGCGGGCCGACGCGTCGGCCGTGAGCGCCGCGCTCGCTGGGCACCGGCCCGCCATCGCGCCTGAGGCAGGGGTCTGCGAGCACCGGGCCCCGGCTCGGCCGGGGGCGAGCCGGGTGATGTTCCGGCCGGTCAGGGTCGCGGCGGAAGTGCGGGACGGCGGCCTCGATGGGTCGAGGCCGTGGACGACCAGGTCGGCCGGGCGGCTCAGGAGGGCGGGTGGGCGGGACCGGTGGGCAGGGTGTCGAGCCAGTGGAGGAGGCGGGCGCCCTCGCGGGTCATGATCTCGGGGTCCCGGAGGGCGTTGGCCAGGAGGGACATGCCCTGGTAGGAGGCGACGAGGGTGAGCGCGAGGTCGTCGGGGGCGGGGAGGGACAGTTCGCGGAACTGGCGTTCCACCCAGTCGAGCAGCAGGCGGATGACCCGGCCGGCCTCCAGGTCCATGCCGCCCTCGGTGCGTTTGTCGAGCTCGACCGCCAGCGTTCCGGTGGGGCAGCCGTACTGAGCCGCGGTCTCCCGCTGGCTCACCCAGGCTTCGACCAGGGCCCTGAGGCGGTCGAGGGGGTCGGGGAGGCGGTCGAGTTCGCCGGTGAGCCGCGCGAGGTGCTCGGAGTGCTCGGCCAGGGCGGCCTGGACCAGCTCGTCCTTGGTCTTGAAGTAGTAGTACACGTTTCCGACGGGGACGTCGGCGGCGCGGGCGATGTCGGCGATGGTGGTGCGCTCCACGCCCTGCTCGTGCAGGACTCTGGCGGCGGCGCCCATCAGGCGCCGCCGCTTGTCGGCTCCCCGTGCCCGGGGTTTCACTGAGTCGGACATCTGACTGACTATAGACAGCCCGCCATGGAGGTGTGCTAGCGTTCTTCTAAGTCAGCCAACTAACTAACAGGAGAACGCAATGATCGTGGTGACAGGGGCGACCGGGAACGTCGGCCGTACGCTGGTGGGTCTGCTGGCGGAGGCGGGCGAGCCGGTGACCGCCGTGTCCAGGAAGATCACCGAATCCGACGTGCCGCGGGGTGTGGCGGCCTTCGCGGCGGACCTGACCGATCCGGCCGGCCTCCGGCCCGCCCTCGAGGGCGCCGACGCGCTGTTCCTGCTGATCTCGGGTGACTTCGTGGCGGCCGCCGACGACCCGAGCGGCGTCATCGACGCCGTCCTCGCCGACGCCGAGGGCGCCGGGGTGAAACGGGTGGTGCTGCTGTCCTCCCAGGGGGTCGCCACCCGGCCGGACTCGCCCTCCCACGGGATCACCGGACGGTCCATCGAGGACGCCGTCCGGCGGTCGGGCGCCGACTGGACGATCCTGCGCCCCGGCGGCTTCGCCTCCAACACCTACGCCTGGGCCGAGTCGATCCGCGCCCGGCGGACGGTCGCCGCGCCGTTCGGCGACGTCGGCCTGCCGTTCATCGACCCGGCCGACATCGCGGAGGTCGCCGCCGCGGTCCTGCGCGGAGACGGGCACACGGGACAGGTCTACGAGCTGACCGGGCCCGCCCCCACCACGCCCCGGCAGCGGGCCGAGGCGATCGGCGCGGCCATCGGCGAACCCGTCCTGTTCGTCGAGCAGACCCGCGAGGAGGCACGCGCGCAGATGCTGCAGTTCATGCCCGAGCCCGTGGTCGAGACCACCTTGGCCATCATCGGCGACCCCACCCCCGCGGAGCTGCGCATCAGCCCCGACGTCGAGCGCGTCCTCGGCCGCGCACCCCGCTCTTTCGCCGAGTGGGCCCGCGACAACGCCGCCGCCTTCCGCTGAGCGGCGCGAGCGCGAAGCCATGGCACACGGTCCGTCGGCCACCGAATGACGTGAGTCGTCGGGCCGGTGTCGGTTTCTTCTCGTGTACGGGTGGGTGCGTTCCGATGCTCGGAAGCGGCGCCTGCCCGTGCCGGGCACCGAGAGGGCGCGGGGCCGGGCCGTCGCGTGCGCCTGTACCGGGTGCGGCGTCCGCCTTACCCCGACGGGATGGTGGCTTCTTCGGCGGTCGCGGTCGGTGTGAGGGGCGGTCATGGCCGATTCGTTCAAGCCCTGGGCGGGTGCGCGTGCGTATGTTGCCGCTCGTGGACTCGCCGGACACCGGCCCGCCACCGCGCTTGGGACAGAGGCCTACGAGCACGGAACCCCGGCTCAGCCGAGGGCGAGCCAGGTGATGTTCCGGTCGGTGAGGGCCCGGGTTTCGGCGGGGGTGAGGGGGAGGCGGCCGGTGGCCTTGCGGAGGAAGGTGGCTCGGTCCCAGCCGTCGGGGCGGGAGGCGCCGCCGAGGAGGAGGTGTTCGACGGCCCGGGCGGCATGCGGGGTCGGCCACGGGGTGCGGGCGAGGGCGGCGGCCAGGTCGAGGCCGTGGAGGGTGAGTTCGACCAGGCGGGTCAGGAGGAAGTCGGCGAGGAGCATGGCGTCGCCGTGGCGGGTGCGGACGACGCGGGGTGCGGGCTCGGCCGCGCAGAGGGCATGGGCCAGCCGCCAGGTGGCGGCGAAGTCCTCGACGAGGTCGGGGGGCGTGGCGTGGGCGGCGGCCTTGGCGCGGGCGAGGGCGACGCGGGCCTGGTCGGTCTGCGGGGAGAAGCGGTCGTCGGGGCGGTAGTAGGCGGCCGCGGAGACCTCGGCACGGGACGGCGCGGGATCGGTGAGCATCGCGGGGAGCCAGGAGATGACGACCGTCAGGTGGCCGACGAGGTCGCGGACGGTCCACGGCTCGCAGGGAGTCGGAAGGTCCCATTCGGCCGGGGTGAAGGTGGTGAGGACGTCTTCGAGTTTCCAGGCTTCGTCATGGAAAGCCTGGATCATCGATTTCTGGGCGGTCTTCATGAGTTTTCCCGCCTTTCGGGGGCTCACCGGGCTGGGTCTTCCCGGCTCCATGGTGCAGATCCCGGGCGATACCCCTCCGGTTCGCCCGAACGACGAAGAAAGCATGGGTGCCGTGCTCACCGGTGCCTGCCCTTCCGCCCGGAGAGGGCGAGAAAGGCCAGGGTCGCGGCCAGGGACAGCACCATCACCATGAGGAGGACGAAGCCGACGGCCCCCATGGCCGTCACCGGTACCTCGTTCATCGGCCGGCCTCCCCCGGGAAGGACACGGACTCCTCCGGACAGGGTTTCCCCGAAGGAGGCGCTTGCAAGCCGGGCTCCCCCGAGACGGGCTCGCACGGCCCGGCCTCCCGCAGGGCGGACTCGATGTCGAGCTGGACGGACAGCTCGTCACGGAGGTCCTCGGCCGAGTCGGCCAGGAGGGTGCAGGCCAGACCGGCGGTGAGCTCGTCGTCGGTGAGGGAGCAGCGGCGGCGGGTCGCCATCCAGCCGCCCGCAGGCAGCACCCGCACCCGCCAGCCCGGATGCCGTTCCCGCAGGTCCTCCAGCATGTGCTCGCCCATGGTCGCGCCCCTTCCAGATCTTTCGCGGTTCAGGGGACCAGGATCGTGACGCGCGGATACTCTCGGCTACATACCGGTCACACCCAGAGTCCCCCCACCCGGGCGTGCAGGACCTACCAGAGGACCCCCATGGCACAAGGCGAACTGGCCCGAGATCCCCTGATCAGGGCGTTCGGCGCGGTGGTGCGCACTCATCGGGAAGCGGCAGGACTGTCTCGCGCCAAACTGGCGGACGCGCTCGGTTGTTCACCGCAGTGGATCGAGAAGATCGAGACGGGAGCACGGCCCCCATCCGAGGCGACTGCGATCGATCTGGACACCTATTTCAAAACGCCTGGCGTCCTCCACGCCATGTGGAAGGAGATCAAGCGATCCGGGAAGGCCGTGGAACTACCACCCGGGTTTCCGGGATTCATGGTTTTGGAATCCAAGGCCCGAGTCATGAGCATCTTCGAGAACATGACCGTCACAGGACTATTCCAGACCCCCGATTACGCCTATGAGATACTTAGTCCCGGCCGTGGGAAGGAGGCCATTGAGGAAGTAATACAGACCCGCCTGGAACGCCAGAAGATCCTTACCAGAAGAAACCCTCCAGAGATCGTCCTCGTCCTCGACGAAACCGCCCTCCATCGCCCTATCGGGGATGCAGCGCTGCGCAGAAAACAACTCGACCACCTGGCATCACTCGCCGAATCCCCCAACATCACCGTCCAGGTCGTCCCCAAGACCAAAGGATCATACGCAGGGATCATGGGGACCTTCACGCTCATGGAATTCGACGATGGACCTCATCTCGTCTATACCGAAGGCCACATCGATGGTCACGTCATAGACCATCCCGAGAAAGTAATGAAATACGGAATCAGATTTAGCCTCATCCGGAGCGCAGCAATGTCAGCCGACGATTCACTAAACCTCATCCGCGCAATTGAGGGCACTCTATGAATCAGAAGAACGAGACGTTCACCACATGGCGCAAAAGCAGCCATAGTGGCGACACCGGCGGCCAATGCGTCGAAGTCACCGCGCTCCCCGGCCAAGTCGGAGTACGCGACTCCAAGAACCCCGACGCCCCCCACCTCACCCTCACCCTCTCCACCTTCCACCAGCTCACCCGGCGGCTCCGCTCCGAGGGATGAACGCGAAGCCATGACACACGGTCCGTCGGTCACCGAATGACGTGGGGCCGTCGGGCCGGTGTCGGGCTCTCCCTCTCGTGTACGGGCGGGAGGTGCCGTTCCGGTGCTCGAAGGTGACGGCTGCCCGCCGTCCGAGGACTTCGCCGAGCGGTGGGAGAGAGCGGGCCTGGACCGGCGTGTGCGTGCTCGGAAGTGCGGCCGGTCGACAGCCGGAGGCGGTCTTTCGGTCTGCTCGCGTGGCGGATGCCGGGGCACCGGCGGGTCGGGCCGTCAGGGTGCCAGGCCCTGGAACAGGGTGGCGAGGGTGCGGCGGCGCAGATCGTCGTCCCAGGCGCCGTGGACCGCGCCCTGGCAGACGGCTCCGAGCAGGGCGACCACCTCGTCCGCTCGTACCTCCGGGCGGACCGTGCCGGCCTGCTGAGAGCGGAGGAGCAGAGCCTGGACGCCGTCGTGGAGCAGGGCGACGGCCTCGGCGACCTGGAAACCGGAGCCGTCACGTGACAACAGGTCGATGACGGTTCGCTTGCGGGCCGCCTGCTCGACCGTCCGGGTGAAGTAGACGAACAGGCCTTCCGCCGCGTCGCCTGCGGCCAGTTCCTCCGCCTGGGCGAGGAGGTCCGCCAGCAGCCGTTTCATGACGGCCTGCAGGAGCTCCGCCTTGGTGGGGAAGTGCCGGAAGACCGTGCCGATCGCAACTCCGGCCCGTGCCGCGACCTCCTCGGTCGAAGCGGTCGCGCCGTGTTCGGCGAACACCTCCTCGGCCGCCGCCAGGATCTTCTCCCGGTTGATCCGCGCGTCCGCGCGCATGCCCTTGGACGTTGACAAGATGAGTCTCCACTCAGCATCATGAAAATGAGCCCCGACTCACCTTAATGGGAAAGGACGTTCACCATGCCGACCCCCCGTGATGTCTTCGAGCACATGCGCCGCCAATGGCTCGGTCCCGTTCCCGGACCCCACGCCGACCTCCTCGCCGACGACGTCGTCATCGAGACGCCCTTCGCCCCACCCGGCCGGCCCTCCCGTATCCAGGGCCGCGAGGCGTTCCTCGCCTACGCCGGTCCCCAGCGCGCCGCCCTCCCCGTCCGCTTCGAGGCCGTCGACGTCCTGGCCGTCCACGACACCGCCGACCCCGAGGTCATCGTCGTCGAATACACCATCACCGGCGCCCTCGGCGAACACCGCGCCACCGCCCCCTTCATCGGCGTCCTACGCGCCCGCGACGGCCTCATCACCCACTGGCGCGAGTACCAGAACCCGCTCGCCCTCGCCCTGCTCTCCGGCGCTTAGCCCCGACCGACGAGCGCGGACGCCTGTCCCACCGCCCTGCCCGCCGAGCCGGTCGATCGGGAGCGGCTTCTCCGGTGTCCGAGCTCGGTGCGCAGGGGGCACGGCCGATTCGTTCAAGCCTCGGGCGGGGCGCGTGCGTATGTTGCCGCTCGTGGACACGGGTGAAGGTGTGGTGCTGCGTCCGGGGGACGCGGGTTATGACGGCGAGCGGCTCGGGTTGAACCGGGCGGTCGGGTCGCGGCCCGCGTACGTGGTCGGGGCGGCCGGGGAACGGGACGTGGTGGACGCGGTGCGGTCGGCCGGCCGGCGGGGGCTGGCCGTGGGGGTGATGGCCACCGGGCACGGGCCGGCGGTGTCCGCCGACGGCGCCGTGCTGGTCAACACGCGGCGCATGGACGGGGTCGCGGTCGACGCGGCGGGCGCCACCGCGTGGGTCGAGGCCGGGGCGCGCTGGGAGCGGGTGCTGGCGCGCACCGCCCCGCACGGGCTGGCGCCGCTGAACGGGTCGAGCCCCCACGTGGGCGCGGTCGGCTACACGACGGGCGGCGGCGCGGGGCTGCTGGGCCGCCGGTTCGGTTTCGCCGCCGACCACGTACGCCGGTTGCGGCTCGTCACCGCCGACGGGCGGCTGCGCGACGTGACGGCCGAGACCGACCCCGACCTGTTCTGGGCGGTACGCGGTGGAAAAGATAACTTCGGCCTGGTCGTGGGCATGGAGATCGACCTCTTCCCCGTTCCGCGGCTGTACGGGGGCGGGCTGTACTTTCCGGGCGAAGCAGCGGCCGAGGTGCTGCACGCCTACTCCGCATGGACCCGGCACGCTCCCGAGGAGCTGGCCTCCTCGGTGCTGCTGGTCCGCAACCCCGACCTGCCCTCCGTCCCCGGGCCGCTGCGCGGACGGTTCGTCATCCACGTCCGCGTCGCCCACAGCGGAGACGCGGCCGAAGGCGAACGGCTGGTGCGGCCGCTGCGCGACCTGGGCCCGACGCTCCTGGACACCGTGCGGGACATGCCCTACGCCCAGGTCGGCTCCATCCACCACGAACCCGTCGCCGAACCGTACGCCGCCGACGACCGCAACCTGCTGCTGCGCGACCTGACCTCCGACGCCGTCGAAGTCATCACCGCGCACGCCGGACCGGACGCCCCGTTCGTCACCGAACTGCGGCACTTCGGCGGCGCCTACGCCCGTCCGCCACGCGTCCCGAACTGCGTAGGCGGCCGCGACGCCGCGTTCTCCCTCTTCACCGGCTCCACCACGCGGCCCGCGGCCCTCAAGCGGCGCGAGGACCTGCTCACCCGCATGCGCCCGTGGAGCACCGGGAACACCAACCTCAACCTCGCCGGCATCCAGGACACCGGCCCGGACCGGGTGGCCGCCGCCTACACCCCGGCCGACTTCGACCGCCTCTCCGCGCTCAAGGCCCGCTACGACCCTGAGAACACCTTCCGGATCAACTTCAACATCCCACCCATGAAGGAAGCCCCCGCACCCCGCCTCCCGCTGTGAGGAGTGGCGGGCCTCAGGTGAAGAGCGCGGTTTCCAGCATCGTGACGAGGGCTTCGGCGGCGGCCTCGGTGTCGTAGGCGGCGTCCTGGAGGCGTTCGCCGATGATCGCGTCGATCGCGCCGCCGACGATGAGCGCGAGTGTGCGGGGGTCCGTTCCCGGGGCGAGGCCGCGGGCCTCGCGGGCGCTCCGCAGGAGGGCGGCGAGCGGCCTCCAGCGGGCCTCCGCGTCGGGGCGGTCGACATTGATCATCGCCTCGATGATCATCCGGGCGTGGTCCGGGTGCTCGGTCAGGTGGCCGATCATCCGCCGCACGTAGGCGGCCGGGGCCCGGTCGGCCGGGGCGGCGTCGACCGCCGCCCCCACGTCGGCCACCAGCGCGTTCAGGACGTGCGCGTGCGCCGCCGCCACGACGGCGTCCTTGGAGGCGAAGTGGTAGAGCACCGCGCCCTTGGTGAGCCCCGCGGCCTGCGCGATCCGCGCCAGCGAGGCGGCGGCGTATCCGCGCTCGGCCACCAGGTCGACCGTGACCCCGATGAGCTGGTCGCGCCGCGCCTGCTCGATGAAGCTGAGCGGCCTGTCCCCGGTGCCCGAGGGTGTTCGCCTCACTGCCATGGGGACGAAGTTACCCCATCTTCACATATTCTCTGACCATGAGGTCAAAAATATGACCGGTGTTCAGCACGGAGGGACCGATGGACGGCGTCGAGCAGAGCGGACCAGGCGAGCAGGCCCGGCAGGCCGAGCCGGGCCGGCGGGCCGAGCAAGCCGGACGGGAGCGGCAAGCCGAGCGACCCGGGCAAGCCGAGCGGGACCAGCAGGACCAGCAGGACCAACGGACCGTTCAGGACCGGCAGGCCGGTGAGGCGGTGCGGGCGGCCGCTCGGGCGGACCGCGGGCGCCGTCGCTGGCGGGTGTTGAAGATCTCGGCCGCCGTCGCCGCCGTGGCGGTCGTGGCGCTGGCCTTCGCCCTGCGCAAGCCGTCGCCCGTGGGGCACTGGAACGGCGCCGAGGGCCACGCGGACTTCATGGCCGCCTACGACAGGGCGATGGCGGACATGCCGCGGGCCGCCGAGACGATCGACGTGCGCACCGGTTTCGGGTTCGTGCGGGCCTACCGGTACGAGGGTTCCTCCGACCGTGCCGAACCGCTCGTGCTGCTGCCCGGGAGGGCGTCCGCGTCACCAGTGTGGGCGGACAACCTGCCGCGCCTGCTGGAGATCGGCGACGTCTACACGATCGACCTGCTGGGCGAGCCGGGCAAGAGCGTGCAGGAGGCGCCGATCACCTCCGACGCCGACCAGGCCGCGTGGCTGGACCAGGTGCTCGCGCACCTGCCGGAGAAGTCCTTCCACGTGGTCGGGCTGTCGATCGGCGGCTGGACGGCCGCCAACCTCGCCGTCCACAGGCCGCGGCACGTCGCCACGCTGACGCTGATCGACCCCGTGTACACGTTCTCGAACATCCCGATCGGCACGGCGGTCCGCGCCATCCCCGCCTCCGTGCCGTGGCTGCCGAAGTCCTGGCGCGACTCGTTCAACTCCTACACCGCGGGCGGCGCTCCCGTGGAGGACGTGCCGGTCGCGGACATGATCGAGTCCGGCATGAAGAACTACACGCTGCACCTGCCCCAGCCCTCGCTCATCGACGAGAAGGCGCTGGGCCGCCTGACGATGCCGGTGCTGGCGATCCTGGCCGGCGAGTCGGTGATGCACGACGTCGAGGCCTCTCCCGAGGTCGCCGAACGCGCGCTCCGGAACGGAACGGTGAAGCTCTACCCGAACGCCTCACACGCGATCAACGGCGAACACCCGAACGAGATCGCCGCCGACATCGCCGCGTTCCTCGACGCCCGCTGACCCGATCCCGGCCCCGCGAGACCGACCGCGACGACCACAGCCAGGCCACGCCGTCACCGCACTCCTCGGCTTCCGCTGAACAACCCCCGGCCCGCGAGACCAGCCGCAGCGACCGGGACCAGGCCACACCGTCTCCGCGGCTCCCGCCGAGCGGCTCCCGAACCCGCCGCAGCGGCCGGGCCAGGGCCTACGTGGCTCTTCGGGCGGGACGGCGGAGCGGGGTTCTGGGCGGGGGTTCGAGGGTGCCGGAGGCGGCGGAGCGCAGGAAGTCCTGGAAGGTGGGGCATTCCAGGTGGGTGGGGGCGGGGCAGGCGGCGGCGTGGCGGAGGCCGTCGCGCAGGGCGGTGAGCCTGGCGACCGTCTCGTCCAGTTCCTGCGCCTTGGCTGCGAGCATCTCCCGGTCGATGTGCGGTCGGCCGTCCGGGGCGAACATGCGGGCCATCTCGTCGAGGGAGAAACCGGCGGTGCGGCCCAGGCGGATCAGCGCCAGGCGCTCCAGCACGGCCGGGCCGAACCGGCGGCGCAGGCCGTGCCTGCCGCTGGAGGCGATCAGGCCCTTCTCCTCGTAGAAGCGCAGGGTCGAAACGGCGAGGCCGGTGCGGCGCGCCACTTCGGCGATGTCCAGATCCGTCATGCTCTTGACCTCAAGTCGACTTGAGGTGGCACGGTTGCACCTCCGGCAGGGAAAAGCAACCACGAGAACCAGGACGGGAGACGAACGTGGACACCACGCGCACGAGCGAGGACCAGAGCGCACGCTGGAACGGGCCGTCCGGGCAGGTCTGGACCGAGTTCCAGGCGATGATGGACGAGATGTTCCGGGACTTCGAGGAGATCCTCGTCGAGGCCGCCGGGCCCTGGGGACGGGTGCTCGACGTCGGCTGCGGCACCGGCGGCACGACGGTGGCCATCGCGCGGCGGCTCGGCGAGAAGGGGCACTGCACGGGCGTCGACATCTCCGGCCCGATGGTCGAGGCCGCGCGGGCCCGCGCCGAACGCGAGCACGTGCGGGCCGAGTTCGTCCAGGCCGACGCGCAGGACCACGCGTTCGAGCCGGCCTCCTTCGACACGATCGTCTCGCGCTTCGGCGTCATGTTCTTCGGCGACTCCGTCCGCGCCTTCACGAACCTGCGGCATGCCGCGAAGGACGGGGCCCGGCTCCGCCTCATCGTCTGGCGCGGGGCCGAGGACAACCCCTTCATGACGACGGCCGAACGCGCCGCGGCCCCGCTCCTGCCGGGCATCCCCGCCCGCGTCCCGGACGCGCCGGGGCAGTTCGGCTTCGCGAACCGCGACAGGGTCCACCGCATCCTGGAGGAGAGCGGCTGGTCCGGCATCGGCATCCAGCCGATCGACGTGACCTGCGCCTTCCCCGAGAGCGAGCTGACCGGCTACTTCACCCGCTTCGGACCGCTGGGCCAGGTGCTTCCCGACGCGGACGAGCGGACCCGCGAGCAGGTCGTCGAAGCGGTCCGCGGCGCGTTCGCCCCCTACGTGCGCGGCACGGAGGTCCGCTTCACCGCCGCATGCTGGCTGGTCGACGCCCGCCGGAACGGATAGCTTCAAGACGATCATGGGCACGGGGCCGGTCTCCGGCCCGTGATCCGTCGTTCCGCCCGCGGGCCCTCCCGCGGCCCGCGGGCCTCCCCTCGAAAGGAGACACCCATGGCGAAGACCGTGACCCTGATCCGCTCGGGCAGGCTGTCCGACGTCGCCGAATACGCGTACGCGGCCACCGCTCCCGCCGACGCGCGGCTGGTCTACCTCGCCGGCGCCTGCCCCCTGAACGCCGACGGCACCACGGCCGCCATCGGCGACTACGCCGGCCAGGCCGCCAAGGCCGTGGAGAACCTGCGCATCGCCCTGGAGGACGCCGGGGCCTCGCTCGAAGACGTCATAGGCACCCGGGTCCTCGTCGCGTCCACGCGGCAGAGCGACCTCGTCACCGCCTGGGAGGTCGTGCGCGGCGCGTTCGGCGAGCACGACGTGCCCAGCACCCTCTTCGGCGTCACCGTCCTCGGCTACGACCACCAGCTCGTCGAGATCGAGGCCGTCGCCGCCGTCCGGGACCTGCCCGCCACCTGAGAGCCGGGCGGGGCCCGTGCGGCCCCACCCGTACAGATGCCTTTACCGGCGTCAGAAATTCATTCACGGAGAGTGATGAGGTGAGCCGGGCCACGGGGGGCGCCAACTTTTGAGGGACGTTGGGGGTGTTGTGCCTCACAACACACGGTCAATCGGGTGAACACGGGCATGGAGGTGTTGGGAGGGCCCCTAGCCTGTGGGGCCATAAGGGTTGTTCTTGGAACAACCACCGGTTTGAGCGGGGGTCTGGCCCATTACTCTCCGTACGTTTTCCCCTTTCCTGCGCAGGGTGGAGCTCCAGGGCCACCGGGGGGCGCGCGGGCTGCGGCCCGAGAACACGCTGCCCGGCATCGCGCACGCGCTCGCCCTCGGCGTCGACGCGGTCGAGTTCGACGTGGGGCTGACCGCCGACGGCGCGGTCGTCGTGCACCACGACCAGACGCTCTCGGCGCTGACGTCCGTGGACGGGGCCCCCGCCGAGCCCGGCGACCCGATGTGGCCCTATGTGGGGCGGCGCATCCGGGAGCTGACGCTGGCGCAGGTCAAGACCGTCGACTCGGGGGTGCGGCGGCCCGACGACCCGCTGGACCCCTTCACGCTGACGCAGCTCCCGCTGCCGGGGACCCCCGTGGCGACCCTGCAGGAGGTGTGCCGGCTGATCCGGTGCGCGCCCACGGTGCGGCTCTGCGTAGAGCTGAAGACCGACCCGTCCTGGCCCGACGCCGAGGTCGGGGAGTTCACCGCCACCGTGGTGCGCGTGCTGAACGAGCACGGGCTGCTCAGCCGGTCGCGGCTGCTGGGGTTCGACTGGCGGTTCCTCAAGCACGCGCGGCGGCTCGCCCCCAGGCTGGGCCGGGTGGCGCTGGCGGAGCCGCCGACGCTCGCCCCGGAATGGCTCGCGGGAACCGATCCCGGCCATCCCGTGGTCTCGGCCTTCGCGGCGGGGGCGACCGTCTACTCCCCGCAGTACACGATCCTCGACGAGGACGTCGTCAAGGAGTCCGCCGAACTCGGAATGCCGGTGACCGTCTGGACGGTGAACGATTCCGAGGAGATGGAGCGGTTCATCCGGATGGGGGTTTCGGCGATCGTCTCGGATTATCCGGATCAGCTGCGCATCGTCGCCAGAAAGCAGGGGCTGAATCTGCCCCGGCGTTACCGGACGCGGGAAGCCGTCTTCTTCTGAGCCTTGGGAAAAGCCCCGGCCGTGTGCGCACGGCCGGGGCTTTTCCCGCGGATTCAGATACGGCCTTCGGCCGCCTTGAGAGCGATGTCGGCGCGGTGGTGCGACCCGCGCAACGAGATCCTCGCGACCGCCTCGTAGGCGCGGCTGCGCGCCTCGGCGAGGTCCGCGCCGGTGCCCATCACCGACAGCACGCGCCCGCCGTTGCTGACGAGCACGTCGTTCTCGTCGAGCGCGGTGCCCGCGTGCAGGACGTACGCGCCCTCCACCGCCTCGGCTTCCGCCAGGCCCTCGATGGCGTCGCCCTTCACCGGGTTCGCCGGGTAGCCGTCCGCGGCCACGACGATCGTCACGGCCGAGCCGGGCTTCCACTCCAGCTTGGTGTCGGGGGCGAGGTTGCCGATGGCGCAGGACTGCAGGAGCAGGCCCAGCGGGGACGCCAGCCGGTCCAGGACGACCTGCGTCTCCGGGTCGCCGAACCGCGCGTTGAACTCGATCACCCGCACCCCGCGCGACGTGAGCGCCAGGCCCGCGTAGAGCACGCCCACGTACGGGCTGTTGCGGCGGCGCAGCTCGTCGATCGTCGGCTGGACGACGGTGCGCATCACCTCGTCGACCATGCCCTCGGGGACCCACGTCAGCGGCGTGTAGGCGCCCATGCCGCCGGTGTTGGGGCCCTCGTCGCCGTCGAGCGCGCGCTTGAAGTCCTGGGCGGGCAGCAGCGGCACCGCGTGCTCGCCGTCGGACAGGGCGAACAGGGAGACCTCGGGACCGTCCAGGTACTCCTCGATCACCACGCGCTCGCAGCTCAGCGCGTGCGCGAGCGCCTCGGCCCGGTCAGCGGTGACCACGACGCCCTTGCCCGCGGCCAGCCCGTCGTCCTTGACCACGTACGGGGGGCCGAAGACGTCCAGGGCCTGCTCGATCTGGCCGGCGTCGTCGCACACGAACGCGCGGGCCGTCGGCACCCCGGCGACCTGCATGATCTCCTTGGCGAACGCCTTGGAGCCCTCGATGCGGGCCGGGCCCGCGTCGGGCCCGAAGCAGGGGATGCCCTCGCGGCGCACCGCGTCGGCGACCCCGGCCACCAGGGGGGCCTCGGGTCCGATCACCACGAGGTTGATCCTCAGCCGGACGGCCAGTTCGACCACGGCTATCGGGTCGGTGGGGTCCAGTACGTGGTTCTCGGCCGACGCCGCCGTTCCGGGGTTGCCGGGGGCGCAGAACAGCGCGGTCACGGAGGGGTCTTGGGCAAGGGATCGGACCAGGGCGTGCTCGCGGCCGCCGGATCCGAGAACAAGGACGCGCACGTTGGTTGAGCCTATCTCGCCGTGGGTGTGAACCTTGACGTTGACCGGTACGTCTTAAGTGTCAGCTGCTAACCTGGCAGAAGTTCGTGGCCCTGTCCCCCAGCCGAGAGGAGGTGGCCGGAATGAGTACTGGTGATCCATGCAGTACCAGCGAAATGCCTCATCATCCGCAGTCCACCTCTTGCAGGGGTCCGGTCACGCCCGCGCTGCGCTCCTTCCGATAATCGGAGGTCGAGCGCCGCTTTCGGCGTTTTTGCCTTGATGGTCCGGGTCCCCCGTCCTGCGTGAAGGAGCCCGTCATGGCCATGACCAAGGTGCCCGGCTTGTCCCTGTTCGGACGCAGCCCCAAGCCCGTCGCCTGCGACCCGGTGGTCCGCCGCGGCAGCGCGGTGATCGACTGGGCCGTCTACATCGACGGCCACCGCGTGGTGACCGAGAGCGTCGCCGACGCGATCCGCCTCGTGCGGGACGGCGAGCTGTTCGTCCCGCGGGACACCGAGTCGCCCGGGTTCGTCTGGGTGGGCCTGCACAACCCCGAGTCCAGCGAGCTGGAGCGGCTCGCCGAGCTGTTCGGGCTGCCCGAGCTGGCCGTCGAGGACGCCATCAACGCCCACCAGCGCCCCAAGCTGGAGCGGTACGACGACATGCAGTTCTTCGTCCTGAAGACCGCCGGTTACGTCGACAGGGACGGCGTCGACTCGGTCGAGACCGGCGAGATCATGGTCTTCTGCGGGCCGGACTTCGTGGTGACCGTCCGCCACGGCGCGCACGCCGAGCTCGCGTCCGTCCGCCGCCGCCTGGAGGCCGACCCCGAGCGCCTGGCGCTGGGCCCCACCAGCGTCCTGCACGCGGTCGCCGACCGGGTCGTGGACGGCTACCTGTCGGTCTCCGAGGCCGTCCAGCAGGACGTCGACGAGGTCGAGGAGTCCGTCTTCTCCCCCGAGCGCACCAACGACACCAACCGCATCTACCACCTCAAGCGCGAGACCATCCAGCTCAAGCGCGCCGTCGGCCCCCTGGCCGCCCCCCTGCGCACCCTGTGCAACCGCCGCTCGGTCCCCCTGGAGATCCGCGAGTACCTCCGCGACGTCGAGGACCACCTCACCCGCGTCCGCGAGCAGGTGGACGCCTGCGACGAGCTCCTGAACCCCATCCTGCAGGCGCACATGACCCAGGTGACCGTCGGCGACAACCAGGACATGCGCAAGATCTCCGCCTGGGGCGCCATCCTCATGCTCCCCACCGCCATAGCCGGCATCTACGGCATGAACTTCGACCACATGCCCGAACTCGGCTGGGTCTACAGCTACCCGGCCGTCATCGCCGTCATCGCCACCGGCTGCCTCCTCCTCTACCGCGGCTTCCGCCGCAACGGCTGGCTCTGACCAGGCACGGAGCGGGTCGACTACCGTGTGAAGGGTCGGCGGTGTGGCCGATCCGAGGGCCGAGGGAGAAGGACCGCGCATGGGCACGCTGGTCGCGTTGAACGTTCATCCGCTGAAGAGCGGGGCGGGGATCCCGCTGACGGAGGCGGTGCTGACGCCCAGGGGGCTGCTGCACGACCGGGAGTTCATGCTGGTCGACGCGGAGGGCGCGTTCCTGTCGCAGCGGAAGCACCCCCGCATGGCCCTGCTGCGGACGGCCTACGACGGCGAGGTGCTGAGCGTCAACGAGTTCGTCCACAAGGCCGTGGACGACGGAGGCGTCCGGGAGGTCACCGTCCACGGCAGGCCGTGCCTCGGAGTGGAGCAGGGGGACGAGGCCGCGGCCTACTTCTCCGACTTCCTCGGGCTGGAGTGCCGCCTGGTGCGGTTCACGGGGCACCGTGCGACGCGGCGCGGCGAGGGCGAGCTGGCCTTCGCCGACGGGTACCCGCTGCTGGTGGTCTCGCAGGAGTCCCTCGACGACCTGAACGGCCACCTGGACGAGCCCGTGCCGATGAACAGGTTCCGGCCGAACCTGGTGTTCTCCGGGCTGGGGGCGTTCGGGGAGGACGGCGTCGGGCGGCTGCGGGTCGGCGAGACCGAGATCGAGCTCATCAAGCCGTGCGGGCGGTGCGTGATCACGACCGTCGACCAGGAGACCGGGGTGAAGGGGCGGCAGCCGCTGGCCGCGCTGGCCCGCTACCGGGCCCGGGAGTTCGAAGGTCAGCGGCAGGCGATGTTCGGGCAGAACGCGATCCCCCGGACGACCGGTAACCTCAAGGTCGGCGACCCGGTGGAAGTTCTGGAGTACAAGGCGTGAAGCACCTGCACAGCGGCAAGGTCCGTGACCTCTACGAGCTGCCGGGCGGTGAACTGCTCATCGTCGCGCGCGACTCGATCTCGGCCTACGACCACGTGTTGAAGACGCCGATCCCCGACAAGGGCAGGGTGCTCACGCAGCTGTCCCTGTGGTGGTTCGAGCAGCTGGCCGACGTCGTGCCCAACCACGTGGTCTCCACCGAGCTGCCCGAAGGCGCTCCCGCGGAGTGGGCGGGGCGTGCCGTCGTCGTCAAGAAGCTCGACATGGTGCCCGTGGAGTGCGTGGCGCGCGGCTACCTGACCGGCGGCGGGCTCAAGGAGTACCGCCAGAGCGGCTCGGTGTGCGGGGTGGCGCTGCCGGAGGGCCTGGTGGACGGCTCGCGGCTGCCCGAACCGGTCTTCACGCCGACCACCAAGGCGGCGGTCGGCGCCCACGACGAGCCGATGAGCTTCCCCGAGGTCGAGCGGGCCGTCGGCGCGGAGCTCGCGGCGCAGTTGCGCCGGATCACCCTGGAGGTCTACCGGCGCGGCGCGGAGCTCGCCCGCGACCGCGGCGTGATCGTCGCCGACACCAAGATCGAGCTGGGACTGCGCGACGGAGGGCTGGTACTGGGCGACGAGGTGCTCACACCCGACTCCTCCCGGTTCTGGCCCGCCGACGACTGGGAGCCCGGCCGTTCCCAGAAGTCCTTCGACAAGCAGTTCGTCCGCGACTGGCTGGTCTCCCCCGAGTCCGGCTGGGACCCGGCCTCCGGCGCCGAGCCGCCCGTGCTGCCCGAGCACATCGTCGAGCAGACCCGCGCCAAGTACGTCGAGGCCTACGAGCGGCTCACCGGCCGCACCTGGATCTGAGCGGCACGGCGCGGCCCGGTCCGGCCCGCCCGACCGGGCACGTGAGGCCGTCCCCACCGGATAGGTTCTGTGGCATGTCGGTGCCCAGGGTCGCGCTCACGGTCGATCTCGTCGTGCTCACCGTGCGGGAGCAGCGGCTGTGCGCGCTGACCTGGATGCGGGACCGCGAGCCCTACCGCGGCTGCTGGTCGCTGCCCGGCGGCTTCATCCAGCTCGACGAGGACCTCCCGGTGGCCGCCGCCCGCGTCATGGACGAGAAGGCCGGGCTCGCCGACGTCCGCATCCACCTGGAGCAGCTCGCGACCTTCGGCTACCCCGACCGCGACCCGCGCCAGCGCGTGGTCAGCGTGACCTACCTCGGCCTGGCCCCGCACCTGCCGGCGTCGTCCCGCGCCCAGGTGACGTGGAAGCCCGTGGACGTGCTGCTCGACCTGGAGGAGAACGCCTTCGACCACCGGCGGATACTGCGCGACGGCGTGGAACGGGCCAGGTCCAAGCTGGAGTACACCTCGCTGGCCGCCGCGTTCTGCCCGCCGGAGTTCACCGTCGCCGAGCTCCGCCGGGTCTACGAGATCGTCTGGGGCACCCCGCTGGACCCGCGGAACTTCCACCGCAAGGTGACCGGCTCCGACAGGTTCCTGGTGCCGACCGGCACGACCACCACCCGCGACGGCGGCCGGCCCGCCCGGCTCTTCCGGCGGGGCAGCGCGGTGCAGCTCCACCCGCCGATGCTCCGGCCGGGCGCCTGAGCCCCGGGCATAAAGTGTGCAGGACCCCGCAGAGGAGAGAGACGAGATGAGCCCGCGATTCCGTTCCGTTCTCGACCGCTTCCAGGCCTACAAGCCGGGCCGTACGGTCGCCGCTCCCGACGGACGGTCGTTCAAGCTCTCCTCCAACGAGTCGCCCTACCCGCCGCTCCCGTCCGTGCTGAAGGCCATCTCCGAGGCCGCCCTGCAGGTCAACCGCTACCCCGACAACACCTGCGCCGAGCTGATCTCCGCGATCGCCCGGCACCACGGGGTGCCCGAGGAGCACGTCGCGGTCGGCTGCGGCTCGGTCGGCGTGGCCCAGCACCTCTTCGAGGCCGTCGCCGAACCCGGCGCCGAGGTCGTCTACGCCTGGCGCTCCTTCGAGGCCTACCCGCTGCTGGCCGACCTGTCGGGGGCCACGTCGGTGCGGGTCCCGCTGCTCGCCGACGAGCGGCACGACCTGGACGCGATGCTCGCCGCGATCACCCCGGCGACCCGGCTGGTCCTCGTCTGCAACCCCAACAACCCGACCGGCGAGGTCGTGCGGCGCGCCGAGCTGGAGGCGTTCCTCGACCGCGTCCCGCAGGACGTGCTGGTCGTGCTGGACGAGGCCTACCGCGAGTACCTCACGGACGCCGACGTCCCGGACGGCCTGGAGATCTACCCGTCCCGGCCGAACGTGGCGGTGGTGCGCACGTTCTCCAAGGCCTACGGGCTGGCGGGGCTGCGCGTGGGCTTCCTGGTGGCGCACCCGGTCATCGCCGAGGCCATCCGCAAGGTGTACCTGCCGTTCAGCGTGAACAGCCTCGCGCAGTCCGCCGCGATCGCGTCCCTGGCGGCCGAGGACGAGCTGCTGGAGCGCGTCGCCGTCACCGCGAAGGAACGCGAGCGCGTCATCACGGCGCTGCGCGGGCAGGGCTGGACGGTCGTGCCGTCCCAGGGCAACTTCGTGTGGCTGCGGCTCGGCGAGCGCACTCTGGAGTTCGCCGAGCTCTGCGAGGGGGCCGGGGTCAGCGTCCGGCCGTTCGCCGGGGAGGGCGCGCGCGTCTCCATCGGCTCGCCGGAGGAGAACGACGCCTTCCTTGCCGTCGCGGCGTCAGCGGCAGGAGTACTCGAACGAGGCTGAGGCCTCCCGTGCGGACGGCGCGCTCACCTCGAAGGTCCCGGTGAGCCTGGTGCGCCCGGTGCCGCTCACCTGCCAGTTGAGCGGCACCACGAGGGTCTCCTCACCGGCGGAGACCTCGGCGGTGGCGAACCCGCCCGGCTCGCGGTCGCTCTGCCGCCAGCGGTAGCGGATCTCGCCCGTGCCGCCGTTCAGGGTGAGTGCCGCCGTCAGCCGCACCGTGCGCGACCGGCTGGCCTTGTCGCACGCGAGCAGCCCCTCGGGGGCTTCCACCCGCACTCGCGTCACCTCGAGGACGGTCCGTTCGCGGGCCTGCAGCCACAGCAGAACGCCGCCGATGACGGCCAGGGACACCGCGATGCTCACCCACGAGGTCAGTCGCGACCTGCGCCGGCGCCGGGCGGCCGTGGCCGGGTCCCACATCCTGGGCGCGTCCTGGCCGGGACGCCGGGCGAACCGCTCGTCCTCCGGCGGCGCGGCCGGTCGCGGCACCCGGCCGTAGGCGTCCAGGGGGCGGCGCGGACCGCCCGGGTCCTGGCGCGTGGCGTCCGCGGGGACGTCGCCGCGGACGGCCTCGGGCTCGTCGGGCGTCATTGGGCGAGGATGCCGCCGCCCTCGGTCTTCTCAGGGGTCTTCGAAGCCGTCGGGCGTTCGGCGGGGGCGCCCGGCGCGACAGGGCCGGTCGTGTCCTCCGGGACGGCCGGCGTCTCCGGGTCCGTCGGCTTCCCGCCCGGCGGGGTGGGCTCCACCGGGTCCGTGGGATCCGTCGGGTCCGTCGGGTCGGTCGGATCCGTCGGGTCCGTCGGATCGGTGGGGTCCGTCGGATCGGTCGGATCGGTGGGGTCCGTCGGGTCCGTCGGGTCCGTGGGGTCCGTCGGATCGGTGGGGTCCGGGTCGACCGGGTCCTCGGTGGGCTCCTCCTCGGTCGGGTCCGGGTCGGGGGAGTCGGTCTCGGACGGCTTGGGACCGGTGGGGGTCCCGGGCTCGGAGGGCTTGGCCGGGCCGTCCGGGGAGGGGGCGCCCGAGGGCGAGGCGGTGACCGTCACGGTGATGGACGGCCGGTCCCCGACCGGCTGGACCCCGTCGGGCTCGCCGGTGGGCACCTCGCCGCCGGTCTGCGCGGTCGGCGAGGACTGGGTGGCGGGCGCCGCCTGCTGGACGACCTGGTCGCGGTCGGCGGCGTTGACCGCCAGCAGCGCGCCGGTGACGACCAGCGCCATGACCGCGCCCGCGGCGGTGGCCACCAGGCCCATGCGGGTGCTCGGCCGGTACCTGGCGGGCTCCGGCGGGAGCAGGAGCGGCGCGGACGCCGTCGCGTCCATGACCGTGGTGAGGACCTCGGTGTTCGGCTCGTACTGGGGCCGGGTCACGGGGAACAGCAGCGCCAGCGAGTGCGCGCGGGCCTTGAGCTGGGCGCGGCCCCTGTCCTCCCAGTCGGCGCCGTAGGCGGCGCCGGCCGTCATCTCCAGCTCCAGCAGGTAGGCGAACGCGCTCTGCGGGCGGCCCCGCACGTCCTTGGCCAGGCCCGCGGCGACGAGGTCGCGCAGGCCGGGCGGCACGTTCTCCACCGGGGCCGGCCGGCTCTGGTGCATCATCGCCAGTTCCTGCAGCGTCCGCGCCTCGTACGGGCGGCGGCCCGTCAGGCACTCGTAGCAGACGGCGGTGGCGGCGTAGACGTCCGCGGCGGCCGTGACGGGGCCGCCCGCCCACTGCTCGGGCGGCATGTACGCGGGCGTCCCGGCGACCGGGAGCCTCTCGTCGGCGCGCGCGGCGACGCAGAAGTCCGACAGCAGGCTGTTGCCCTCGCCGTCGACGAGCACGTTGCCGGGCTTGTAGTCGCGGTGCACGACGCCGGAGGCGTGCGCGGCGGCCAGGCCGAGCAGCGAGCCCTTGAGCACGACCAGCGCGGCCTCGGGCGCCAGCGGCCCGCCGTCGGCCAGGATCTGGGACAGGCTCACCCCGTCGACCAGCTCCATCACGACCGCGGCCTGGGTGGACGTCTCGACGTACTCGAAGAACTGCACCAGGTGCGGGTCCTCGAGTTCGGAGAGCAGCTGGGCCTCGTCGCGAAAGCGCGCCACGAAGGCGGGGTCGAGGGCGAGCTCGGGGTTCAGGTACTTGACGGCGACCTGGATGCCGGATTCCATGTGCTCGGCCATGACGACCCGCCCGGTCGCCCCCGTGCCGATCTCACGGATGTGCCGGTAACCCGGTACCGTCCATACGCTCTCCACGCCGAATCCTCCAGACCACGCGCAATCACAGCTTGAGACGCGCCTCGTTGTGCAGTGGTTGCGGGGATTTTAGTCTTTTTCTATTAAGTGTCTGTTACCCGGGGCTCTTTCCGGGGCCCAGCTTCTCGACGATGAGCCGGTAGAGCTGGCGGGGCCGACCCGGCTGGGGAGTGCGGTTGGGCGGAAGAGGCCAGGCCAGGCCCTCCTCCACCAGCGTCCTCAGCAGCCGGCGAGCGGTACGGGGTGTGACGCCCAACATACGTCCGGCGTTCTCCGCGTCGACGATCAGCGGAGCCCCCATGTCCCCTTGGTCACCGAGCTTATCGGCCAACCGGGACAAAGTTTCCAATCCCTTGGGTTTGGCGGGCTGCCCGCCGCGTGCGGGCTGGCGCGGCGCGGGCACCAGGGCCCGCCCGTCGCGGTCGAGCGCGAAGCCCTGCGCCCGCTGGGAGGTCTGCGAACGGGCCAGCGCGGCGCGGGCGTGGGTCTCGGCCTCCTGGGCGGTGCGGCCCATGCCGATGCCCACCTCGATCACCAGGCCGAGCTCCTCGCGGACCCGCTCCACGAACGGCGGCGTGCGAAACCCCTCGGTGCCCGAGACGACCGAGCCGCGGGTGGCGGTGACCAGGTAGCTGTGGTCGTCCAGCGGCCACACCGTGGCGTTCATCCGGTGCGCCTCCTGCAGCAGCACCCGGTGCAGCGCCAGCTTGAGCTCCTCGCGCCAGTAGCGGGGGGTGACCCGGCGCGGCGACTCGCGCAGCGTGGGCACGTCCACCAGCACCACGACCAGCTGGGACTCCTCCAGCCGGTGGTGGGCGCCCAGCAGCGCGGCGGTCTGCAGCGAGCTGCGGATGGCCGCGCCGGTCGGCCGGATCCGCAGGGTGGGCACGCCCGCCAGCTCCATGCGCTCGGCGGTGGCGTGCACGCAGGTGAGCGCGACGCTGGTGAGGCCGCGGCGCCACAACCGCTCGTGGAAGGCCGCCAGCGTGCCGGGGCCGGCCACCTCCTCGCGCAGGTGCACCTGGTCCACGGGCAGGCCGACCTCGGCGAAGGCCTCCTCGACCTCGCCGCGGCCCAGCACGTCGACGCTCACCCTGGCCGGGTCGAAGCGCTCGTCCAGCGCGGCCCGCAGCAGGGCGCCCTGCAGCGCGGCGCCGTTGAGCGGGACGTAGGTGGCGGGCATGGTCAGCACGCCGGCCTTGCGCGCGAAGTCGTAGGGGACGGGGCTGGCGAACAGGCAGACGTCGACGCCCGAACCCAGCCGCACGACCTTGTCCGCGGCCTCCTGCTCGTCCCGGTAGGCCGCCGCGACCAGGCGGCTGGGCACCGGGGTGGGCCCGTGGCCCATCAACATGACGCGTTCGACGAGATCATGGGGTCCGACGACGCCGATGGTCAGGTCCGGGGTCATCGCAGCACCCGTCCGCGGTCCACTCATGCGCCCCTGCCTCTCGGCCGCCCACGTTGCCCTATGTAGCTCGATACAGCTCGCCCGCGATGTCGCGGGTTCCCCATCCTCTTCAGGCGGACCGCGCATCCGCCCACAGATGTGGCTCTCTGACGCGAAACCGAATCAAGAGTGCGGCGAAAAAGTAACCTAAGGAAGGGTGCGGACAGAAATTCCTTACCGAGGGGTCAGGTTCCGGTCAACGCACACAGCCCATGAACACGCACCTTAAAGTGCGGATCATGGGCTGTGAAGGGGTTTAAGGGCCTGATAACCGGACCGAAGGGTGACCGAATCCGGTCGCTTTAGTCGGTCCCCCGCTGCACGTCGGCACCCAGGGCGGCGAGTCTCTCGGCGAAATTCGAGTGGCCCCGGTCGATGTAGTAGGCCTGGCTGATCTCGGTCTCGCCCTCGGCCGCCAGACCCGCCAGCACCAGCGCCGCGCCCGAGCGCAGGTCGTGGGCGACGGTCTGGGCGCCGCGCAGCGGCGTCGGCCCGTAGACCTTGGCGCGCTGGTTGCCGGCGACCTCGATGGAGGCGCCCATCCTGATCAGCTCCTCGGCGAGCTGGAAGCGGCTGTCGAAGATGCGCTCGTAGATGTAGGACTCGCCCACCGCCTGGGTGGCCAGCGCCATGATCGGCGACTGGAGGTCGGTGGCGAAGCCCGGGTACTCGTCGGTGATGATGTTGATCGGGCGCAGCGGGCGGTCGCGCCGCACCTGCAGCACCGCGCCCTGCTGGTTGAACTCCACGCCCATCTGCTCGAGCTTGTCGACCGCCACGCCCAGGTGCTCCAGCTCCGCGCCGACCAGGCTGACCTCGCCGCCGGTCATCGCGCAGGCCATGACCAGCACGCCCGCGTCGATGCGGTCGGGCATCACGGTGTGCTCGACCGCGGTGAGCTCCTCCACGCCGGTGACCCGGATGAAGCCGGTGCCGCCGCCCTCGATCTGGGCGCCCATGCGCTGCAGGAAGTCGATGTTGTCCAGGACCTCGGGCTCCAGCGCGCAGTTCTTGATCAGCGTGGTGCCGTTGGCCAGCGCGCCGGCCATGACGAGGTTCTCGGTGCCGGTGTGCGAAGGCGTGTCGCAGTACAGCGTGCCGGCCTGCAGCTGGCCCACCTTGACGTGGATGTAGCCGCCGTCCGCGCTGTCGGTGTCGTGCTCGGTGACCGTCGCGCCCATGCGCTTGAAGCCGTTGTAGTGGAAGTCGAGGTTGCGGGAGCCCAGGTTGCAGCCGCCGACGCCCTCGATCACCGCCTCGCCGAGCCGGTGCAGCAGCGCCGGGACGAACAGGAACGAGCCGCGGAAGCGCGCGGCGATCTCCGCGGGCAGCACCGGGCTGCTCAACTCCGAGGCGTCGATGACCAGGGTGCGCTCGGCCTCGTGCAGGTCGGCCTTGGCGCCGACCGCCTGGGCCAGCTCGACCGCCCGCTTCACGTCCTCGATGATCGGGATGTTGCGCAGGACCGTGCGACCCTTGGAGGCCATCAGCGCCGCGCCGATCATGGGCAGTGCCGAGTTCTTGGCCCCCTGGATGAACACGGTGCCCTGCAGCTGCTTGCCGCCCTTGACGCGGTAGGTAACGCTCATTGCCGGGTGGTCCCTTCCCCTTAGACACACGCGCCGCCCAGTATCGCACCGGGCCCTGAATGCGCCGACCGTCCGGAATCTGCGGCCGCGCTCCTCGACGTCCGATAGGACTGTCCTACGCCCCCCTAAGTTCACGTCTTTTCACGGCAGTACCCGGGCGGCCTGCTCGTGGGCGAGCGTGCCGACGCGCTCGGCCTCCCGGCGGGAGGCCTTGGCCCCGTACACACTGATGGTTCCCAGGTAGCCCCGTGCCTTGAACACCACGAACCACATCGTGACCTTCGTCGACCCGCTCATCGTGAGCAATCCCACGGTCCGCGAGCCCTCGCCGACGAAGCGGCGGTCGGGCGTGGCCTCCACCACCTGGTGGGTGGACCACCGCCCGCCGACCTTGGTGCGGAAGGTCCGGCACAGGGCCGGGACGCGCCGGCCGATCTCCTCGGTGGCGGTCAGCTCCGGGACCGCCACCAGCGTCTGGGTGATCGTCTGCCCGTCGGCGCGGGCGAAGGTGGTCAGGGCCGCGGGCGCCGAGGCGAGCCCGGCGCCGGAGCCGAGCGTCTGGGAGGCCGTGGCGCACTTGGGCTTGTCGAGGGTGACCTGGCCCTGGAGCTGGGCGAAGTTGCGGACGGGCTTGAGCATCCCGTAGACGCCCGAGTCGGGCTCACCCGCCCTGACGTACTGCTGGATCTCCGGGAGCAGCGCCTGGCGCAACTGGTCGGAGGTGTACGTCCGCGCCTGCGCCGGGACGGAGGCGGCGTCCTCGCGCGCCGCGACCGGTGACTCGCGGGTCTCCCCGGCGCACCCGCCCAACCCGACGAGGACCGCCAGACCGGCGGGGAGGAGCTGCTTGATCCGCATGGGACCGACGATACTGCCGGTCCCCCGGCCCGCCCCGCTCATCCGGGGGGAACGTCCCCCGGGCCCGCCGCTACTTGCTCTGGTGGTCGTTGTACTCCGGCACGTACTCCTGCTCGGAGAGCTTCTGGATGGCCTGGACGATCTCGTCGGTGATCGCGCGGCGGGCGCGGCCCTTGGGCTCGCCCTCGTAGCGGCCGAACTCCAGCACGGGGCCGATCCGCACGGTCACGCCCTTGCCGATCTTGGGGAACCTGCTGCCGTAAGGCTGGAGCTCCTGGGTGCCGATCAGGCCGACCGGCAGGACCGGGGCCCCGGTGGCCAGGACCACCCACCCGGCGCCCGTCCGGCCCCGGTGCAGCCGCCCGTCGATGGAGCGGGTGCCCTCGGGGTAGATGCCGAAGACCGCGCCGCCGCTGACGATCTCCGCGGACTGCTCCAGCGAGGACAGCGCCGAGGCGCCGTTGCCGCGGGCCACCGGGATCATGCCCAGGGAGGTGAAGAACCAGCGGCTCACCCGGCCCTTGAAGCCCTTGGTCTCGAAGTACTCGGCCTTCGCCAGGAACACGACCTTCAGCGGGAGCAGGGCGATCGGGATCACGTAGCTGTCGATGAAGGACAGGTGGTTGCTCGCCACGATGAGCGGCCCCTTGGCGGGGATGTTCTCCTTGCCCTCCACGCGAAGGCGGAACAACAGCCGGAAAAGAGGCGGCACCACCAGCCTCATGAACCGATAGAACAACAGCTCTCCCCAGGCTCCCGATGACGCGATTTTTGCCCCACACCCTAGCCTCCGGCCGTTACCGCTCAGCGACCGGGTAGCTACCAGTTAGTAATACTTATCACCTGACTCCATGGCACAGGCCAGGAACTTGTCACCATCCCTTAAGTAAGCGATGTGACCCGGCAGACAGACTGATCGAAAAGCGGCTATTGTTACTTCTATGTAACGAGGAGCAACGCACCAGAGACATCCGTCTCACCAGGGGAGGTCCTCATGGCCCTGACCGATCGCCTCAGCGTCCCCGACCTGCTGCGTCTGCCTCATCTGCCCGGGCTCCCCGGCCTGCCGAACCTTCCCGCCCTGCCGCGGCCCCACTACCGGGTGTCCCACGTCAAGGACATCCCCGTCGTCATGCCCGACGGGGTGAAGCTCCTGACCGACCGGTACGTCCCGGTGGGGGTCAAGAGCCCGCCGACGATCCTCGTCCGCACCCCGTACGGGCGGCGCGGCGTCACCGGGGCGATCAACGGCTACCCGTTCGCCTACTTCGGCTACCAGATCGTCGTGCAGAGCGTGCGGGGGACGTTCGGCTCCGGTGGGGAGTTCGACCCCCTCAACGAGCAGGTCGACGGGCTGGCCACCGTGGAGTGGCTCAAGCGCCAGCCGTGGTTCAACGGGGCCTTCGGCACCTACGGGCCCAGCTACCTGGGGCACACCCAGTGGGCCGTGGCCTCCCGGTCCGGCCCCGAGCACAAGGCGATGGCCCTGTCGGTGACCGCCTCCCAGTTCCGCGACGCGATCTACATCGGCGGCTCGTTCGCCCTGGAGTCCACGCTGGGCTGGGTCTCGGTCACCTCCAAGATCGAGAACCCGCTGGAACTGCTCCGGATGCGGCGGCGCACCACCCGCGCCATCCGGGCCGGGCTGCCCCTGGAGGAGCTCGACGCCTTCACCACCGGCGGCAACGTGCCGTTCTTCCAGGAGCTGCTCACCGGGCACGGGCTGGCCGAGAACCCGTTCTGGGACGGGCGGGTGCACACCTCGGCGATCTGCGCGGACCTGCCGGCCGCGGCGATGGTCGGCGGCTGGTACGACGTCTTCCTGCCCTGGATGATCAAGGACTACCTGGCCATGCGGGAGTGCGGCCAGCAGCCCCAGCTCACCATCGGGCCCTGGTGGCACGCCGACCCGAGGCACGGCCTCGTGGCCGTCCGCGAGTCCCTCAACTGGTTCCGCGCCCACCTCAAGGGCGACCGGCGCGGCCTGCGGGAGCACCCCGTCCGGCTGTTCATCACCGGGGCGGGCGAGTGGCGCGAGTTCGAGGACTGGCCGGTGCCCGGCATGAAGATCCGCCGCTGGCACCTGCACGCCGGACGCGGCTTCCGCACCGGCACGCCACGCGCCTGCGCGCCCGACAGATACCGCTACGACCCGGCCGACCCGACGCCCGCCTACGGCGGCCCGACACTGCTGGGGCTCAGCCGCCCGGTCGACCAGCGGCCCGCCGAACGCCGCCCGGACGTGCTGGTGTTCACCTCCGAGGAGCTGAAGGCCGACCTGGAGCTGATCGGCCCGGTCGGGGCGGAGCTGTTCGTCCGCTCGTCCCGCCCGCACACCGACTTCATCGTCCGGCTGTGCGACGTCGCACCCGACGGCACGTCCAAGAACGTCTGCGAGGGCGGGCTGCGGCTGAGCGAGCACAACGCGCCCCCGGACGGCGAGGGCGTGCGCCGCATCGACCTGGAGCTGTGGCCGATCGGGCACCGGTTCAAGAAGGGGCACCGGCTGCGCGTCCACGTCAGCAGCGGGGCCTACCCGAAGATCGCCAGCAACCCGGGCACGGGCGAGCCGATCGGCTCGGCCCGCAAGGCCGTCGCGGCCGAACAGGAGGTCTTCCACGACCCGGAGCGCCCCTCGGCCCTCCTGCTTCCGGTGGTCTGAAAGTTCATCATCGGGAGTGATGACCTGTTCAGGCGGGTCATGCCACGCTCTTAGGCGTGAACATTCTGATCAAATTCGTCATCACCGCGGCCTCGCTGGCCGCGGCCGCCTACTTCCTGGACGGGATCAGCGTCGCGGGCGGCGACAACGTCGAGCGCGGCGTCACGCTCGTCGCCGTCGCCGCCATCTTCGGCATCGTCAACGCCCTGCTCAAGCCGATCATCAAGACGCTCGGCTGCGCCTTCTACGTGCTGACCCTCGGCCTGTTCGGGCTGGTCGTCAACGCCCTGCTGCTGATGCTCACCGGCTGGATCGCCGAGCAGGTCGACCTGCCGTTCGCCGTGGACGGGTTCTGGCCGGCCCTGTGGGGCGCGATCATCGTCGGCGTCGTCGGCTGGGCGCTCAGCCTGGTGCTCGACCGGGAGTAGGCGGGTTCACGGGCTCAGCGGGCGACGCGCAGGTGCGCCCTGGTCACGGTCACCGGCCGCGCCCCCTCGTTGACCAGGTCGACGCGGTAGCTGCGGTCGTTCCTGAGCCACATCAGGCCCGAGAGGGTGTACTCCGAACGCGTGCCGTTGCCGATCTTGTCCTCGCCGAAGTGGTCCTTGACCCGGGTCGCGCCGGACCTCTCGTACTCGGCGAGGGCGAGCCTCAGCTTCTCGCCCGCCGCCTGGCCGTCCACGACCGTGCCGAGCGTGACCAGCGCCCAGTCCTTGGACCTGGGCGTCCAGGAGGGGCCGCCGCCGTGCACGTTCGACGGGTCGGCGTACTCGGCGTCCCACGGGATGGACACCCGGCTGCCCGGCGGGACCGTCAGGGCGTCCCGGATGCCCGCGTTGAGCAGGATCTCCAGCACGTCCTCGGGCGGCGCAGGGGGCTTCTCCGGCGGCCGGGAGCCGCCCTTCGGACGGGGGGCGCCCCGCTCCACCCAGGCGTAGAGCCTCGCGCCGGGGCAGTCGGTGGCGTAGCCGTCCCGGTGGCCCTTGATCTCCCGGCCGGCGCCGCCCTTCGCGCGGACGTGCTCGATGGCGTCGCGGATGCCGTGCAGCATCCCGTCCGTCGGGGTGACGAGGCCCTTGTTGCCGACCATGCCCAGGACCGCGTAGTGGCCCGTGTTGAGGCCGGGGCCGTTGGCCGCCGGGAGCCGGTGCAGGCCGCGCCCCTCGAAGACGTACTGGTGCGGGCACACCGCGAAGCTGTAGCCGATGTCGTTCCAGCCGTTGCCGTCCATGTGGCCGTTCTGGATCTGGCGCATCAGCGCGGCGCAGCGGCCGTGGTCGTCGGCCACGCGCGGGTCCACGTAGCTTCCGGTGTAGTGGACCTTCACACCGCGGGTCGAGGCCAGGTATCCGGCCTGGCCGCGCGCCGGGCGGGCGCCCCACTGCCGGCGGGTCACGAGTTTCACGGCATCCCCTTCTCCGACGGACCGTCGTGTGCGACGGTACTCGGAATCGCGGGGATACCGCAGTTCCTCACTACCTATAGGGCTGTGTCTTTCTCCTCGCTTTCGAGAAGGAACTCCAGTTTGTCGCCCAATTCGGCGCGCACGCGCTTCTCCATCGCGCGGGCGACGAACGGGTTCACCACCATCTGGACGAGCGGGCGCATGCGCCGGACGACCTCCGCGACGCGCACGGCGTCCTTTCCGAGCAGGTCGGCGTCCGCGATGACGTGCTCGTTCACCAGGTCCACGAAACGGCCGGCGATGACCTCGCAGTCGCGGCGGATCTCGCCGGCGATGCCCAGCACCGCCTCCAAAGGAACGCCGTTGGCCACGAGCTCCGCGCCGACGTGCAGGAGCCGGGGGCTGGGGGCGCGGTAGCGGTCGCCCTCCGGCTCGACCAGGCCGAGTTCCACGGCGCGGGCCAGGAGGGCGTCGATCTCCGCGGCGTCGCGGCCGGGGCCGAAGACCTCGACCAGCTCGGCGAAGGACAGCCACGCGGGGATCTCGTCGGACCAGGGGTCGGTGAGGACCTGCTCCAGGCCCAGGACGTCGCCCACGTCCCGCCCCGCCTCCCAGGCCGCGACGAGGTCGCCGATGTTGGACAGGGTGTAGCCGCGCTCCAGCATCTGGCCGATGAGGCGGAGGCGGGCGAGGTGAGCATCGTCATAGATGCCGACCCTGCCCTGCAGGCGCGGCGGCGGCAGGAGGCCTCTGTCCTGGTAGGAGCGGATGTTGCGCACGGTCGTCCCGGCGGTCTGCGCCAGCTCGTCGATCCGGTACTCGCGCATCTCCGTCTCCCCGCTTGACCTGGTGTCCCCGGCGTACGAATCTTACGCCTGACAGGAATGAGACATTGACTGATGTAACGGTGGTGGCCTGCCATGGCGGAAACACGCGCGGTCGAGGAACTCCTGCTCGGTGAACCGCTGCTGTTCACCCTCCACGACGTCGTGGACGAGTCCGGCATCGAGCTGGAGCTCGGGCTGCGGATCTGGTCCGCGCTCGGCTTCCCCACCCCGCCCGGCGACACGCCCGCCTTCACCGCGGAGGACGTCGTGGCCATGCGCACCATCCGGGAACTGCTCGAACACGAGTACGTCGACGAGGAGATGGTGCTCCAGCTGTCGCGGGGCGTGGGCCAGACGATGAGCCGGCTCGCGCACTGGCTCGGCGAGGTGTGGCTGGAACGGCTCGCCGAGCACCTGGTGAAGCCCGGCGACCCCGTCACGGACGAGGTGGTCACGGCGGCCCTGGTGGCCAGCGCGGAACTGCGGCCCAAGTTCGAGAACCTGCTGCTGCGCGGATGGCGGCGGCAGCTGTCCGCCGTCGGCGTCGGCACGCTCACCGGGACGGCCGCCGCCACCGCCGACCCCGGTGCGGGAACGGCGACGCTGGCCGTCGGGTTCGCCGACATCGTGTCGTTCACCCGGCTCAGCCGCCGGCTCGACACCGACGGGCTGGCCGAGCTCATCGACCGCTTCGAGACGGAGACCGCCGCGATCATCGCCTCGCACGGAGGGCGGGTGATCAAGACGCTGGGGGACGAGGTGCTGTTCACCGCGCCCGACGCGGAGTCGGGGGCGGAGATCGCGCTGCGGATCTCGGAACGGGCCGCCGGGGACGACTTCCCGCAGGTCCGGGTCGGAGCCGCCTACGGGGAGGTCATCCTGCGGCTGGGGGACGTCTTCGGAACACCGGTGAACATGGCGGCCAGGCTGACGGCCACGGCGCATCCCGGGACGGTACTGGTCAGCCCGGAGCTGGCCGAGGCACTGGAGGGCTACTCGTTGCGGCGGCTCAAGGCACGTTCGCTGCAGGGGCTGGGGAAGGTGCGGCCGTGGTTGTTGCGTCGTCCTTCGCGGGCTTAGGAACCCTTCCGGCCTACAGGAGGCCGAGGCCCCAGCGGACCGTCACCTCTTCTTGCGCGCCGTTCTCCACGTTGGTGATCGAGACGACGGCGGAGCCCGCCAGGCGGACGAGGCTGAGCGGGAGGCGCACCCGCAGGTCGTAGGCCTGGCCCTCGGGCAGGACACCGCTCCCGGCGTCCAGGGTGATCTTGTCGCTGCTGGAGGCCGCCTGCCAGGTGACGGCCCCGTTGAACGCCTGGAACCTGATGTCCGCCGACCGGTTCGCGCCGATCTCCACCAGCGGGGTGTCCACTTTGATCTCCGTGGGCTCCACCCTGATGGACGGCGGCTGCAGCGGCGCCTGCTCCTCCTGCGGCGGTGGCGAGGGGGCGGGCGGCGGCGGACGGCCCTCCTCGGTGTACTGGGGAGCCGGATGCGGCGGCGACACGGACGAGGACGGCGCCGCCGAGCCCAGCGGGGACGGCGTGCCGTACTGGGTGACGTCCGGGGCGGGAAGGTCGTTCTCCACCTGGGAAGGCGGCGAGGAGGTCGACATGTGCGTCACGTCCGGGACGCCCGGCGCCCCTTCGGGGTGCGGCCGAACGGGCGCCTCGCGGGGCACCGTGGGCTTGGTCACCACGGGCTTCTCGGTCCGGTCCGGGGCCGGCGGCCCGGAGAGCGTCGGCATCCCCAGTTCCGGCCCGATGAGGAAGGTCGTCACGAGCGCCAGCACGAACGTTCCAGCCATGCCGCTGCCCGCCAGAAGCCAGCGCCGCCCGAGCGGCGAAGGCACGTCCGGCTGGCGCGGCATGCCCTCCGGAGTGAGGTTCCCGCCCTTTCCGGCGATGTCGGCACGGTATCCGGCGAGTTCGGGATCGGTACCCGTGTGCAGCACCCTGTGCCGCAACCCCGGCGACGGCACGGGCGCGGGCGGCGCCTCCAACAACACCGGAAGCGGCACCGCGGCCATCCGCCGGCACCGCGCACACCGCTTGCGATGCCCGTCCTGCGCCTTCTCCCCCCGCTCGCGCCGGCACCGCTTCTCCTGCGCCCGCAGCTGCGCCTCCAGCGCCGCCTCGGCCCTCCCCCGCGCCTTGCCCACCAGCGCCGCCGCCTTGAACGGCGACACCCCCAGCACCGCCGCCAGATCCGCGGCGGCGACCCCGTGGCGGAACGTCAGCAGCAGCAGGTCCTGATCGCTGAGCGAGATCCTGTCGAGCGCCCCCTCGAGCAACTCCCGGGCCTCCCCTGCCGTCACCCCCCGAAGGACCCCCGCCCCCGGCAGCTCCCAGTCCCAGGCCAGCCCCCTGGCCCGGCTCCGCTCCATCCCCCGGCGCCGCACCGCCGCGTACAACCACGCCCGCAACCGCCCCCGGTCCCGCAACCGCGGCCCCCGCCGCGCCGCGTCGATGAAGACGTCGTGCACCAGAGCCTCGGCGGCCTTGCCCTCCCCCACCAGCGAGACCGCATAATCAAACATTTGTTCGACGTAGACGTCGTAGAGCCTCGCAAGCGCGTTCTCCTCGCCGTCGCTCAGCCCCCGAACCAACCCCCGGTCGATCTCGGGAACGAACGCAGACCATCTGGGCATGCGTGCTCCACCTCACAAACGGCTTCCTGAATACACCCACCCCCCCACCACGTCCAGGGTTCCCCCAAAAACGTGCACTCCCCACTCTTCACATAGCCGTACAACGGGCTTTCCAGACGCCCCTCCACCCCCGCCCCCGGCACCCCCCGCCCAACCGATTCGCCTACATGCCCGACACCCGGTATGCTCATCTCTCGTTGCGGCAATCGCAACGGGCACCCGTAGCTCAATGGATAGAGCATCTGACTACGGATCAGAAGGTTAGGGGTTCGAATCCCTTCGGGTGCGCACAGCTCAAAGGACCCTTGCGAATGATCGCGAGGGTCCTTTTGCTAACGGATCTGCTAACAGGAGCGTCAGCCGGCCTTCTCCACCTCCCTGGCGAAGACGTCCGCGGCTTCGGCCAGCTGCTCGCTGACGACGTGGGCGTAGACGCTCAGCGTGATGGACGGGTCTGCGTGGCCCAGCCGCGCAGCCACTACATGCACGGGGACGCCCGCCAGGAGAAGGATCGTGGCGTGGACGTGGCGCAAATCGTGGAGCCTCGCGTGCGGGAGTGGGTTGGATTGAGTGCCTTCCTTCGGCTCGTTGTGGCGCTGGATCAGCCGGGGGACCAGCGAGGAGGCCGTGTCCGGGTGGATCTGTTCTCCCCAGGCTGTGGAAAACACATAGCCTTCCGAGCCGCCGCGCCAGGCTTCACCGAGTTCCAGCTTTCGGCGTTCTGCTTCGCGCAGTGAGCCCGGAGAATCTTGACGGTCTCCTCGTCGAGACTGACCGTTCTTGATCTGCCGCTCTTGGTGGTCCCCTCGATGCGCTCCCCCGCGATAAACGCGGCCGAACCGGTGATGCGGATCTCGGCGGCGTCGAAATCGACGTCTCGCCAGCGCAGGTTCAACAGCTCGCTCCGGCGCGCGCCAAAGTAGGCGGCGAGGCGGAAGAAGGCGAACAGGCGGTGCGTCTGGGCGATGCTCAGGAACGTTCGGAGCTGGGCCGAGGTCCACGCCTTGCCCGGCTCGCTCGTCTGCCTACGGGGCGTTTGGCTCGCTCGACGGGGCTGGAAGGGATGAGCTGGTCGACTTCCACAGCGTCCCGGAATGCCTTGCGTAGGACGGCATGGACGTAGGCGACCGTTCGAGGTGGCAGGCCCTTGCCGGACCGGCCGCCGGAAGTCACCAGGTCCCGGTGGAGCTTGGTGATCTGGGCTGCGCGGACGACTTGGAGGCGCAGGCCGCCGATGTTCGGCTTGATGTGGCGGTCGATCAGGCACAGGTAACCGCAGCGCATACGTCATGCTCTACAGCCATGGCGAACGTGCACAACAGCAGGTGGGACCAGTGGTTGAGCACCCTGCCCGAAGACCGACAAGGCACAGCGGCCACGTTGCGAGACCGCTTCGCCGAGCTCGGTGTCGATGCCCCCGAAGAGTGGGCGCAGTCCGAAGTCGACGAGGACGTCCCGCAGCTGGCCCGTCTTCTCATCCTGCGGCGACTGTGGGCTGAAGGCGTCAACGGATGGGAGCGCCCAGGAGCCATCGAGAACATTCCGGCAGCCCGCCGTCTCCTGGAGGCCGGCGCCAACCGCGCCGACCTCATCACAGCCATGAGAGCCGCAGCCTTCGAAGCGATCTCAACCACAGTCGACATACTCCAGAGCGACCTTCACGACCCTGACCACACGACGCACCCAGGCTGGTCACTCCAGGAGACCACCCACAACGGCCGGCCCACCGGACGGCGCATCGACGGACTACAGGAAGACCTCCGAGGGACCGATCCGTCCGGCCACGAAGCCGACGATCTGTGGAGTTGAAGCCGACTACCGGCAATGCCGTTCTGGCAGGTCGGCTCAGTCTTCGCTGAAGCTTCGCCTGGTCGCCGCGAAATCCATGACGACTTGGTTCTGCCCCCAGCAGTCGGCCTGCTCGGCGGCCACCGGCGTTCCGCACCCTGCGCAGATGAGGTTCGGCCCGTCGATGCCGGAGGGTCCGCAGCATCCGTCCCCGGTGCTCTCGTCCGGGTTCCGCGCCGTTCCGATGACATCGCCTGGGTGGAGCACGTATCCCTCAGGCTCGCGCGTGTGCTCGCAGGGGTACAGGTTGGCCGCGTAGGTACCGCGAGGCATCCGCGGAGGAGGGATCCGGTCAGCAAACGTGATCTCCCCTGAGAACGCGGTGAAGTCAACGTAGACCTTGTCAGGCAGATTGATCTTCACCAAGAGCAGACTCAGGGGCTGTCGACACCGATCACAGATGAAGCGGGGCACCCAGGCATCCTCCGGCACGCCCCGACGAGCAGCAAGCGAGTACCTCAGGCAGTCACATCAAGTGCAGCGCCCACGAGAGCAACCGCCACCAGCCCACCGCCAAGCCCCAGGTCAAGGCAGAACTCTCAGCCACCCCGATGAGAACTTTCGTTACGGGTGTGCTCTCGGTCCTGTATCGGGGTGAGCATGCCGAGGCTGCTGCGCGGGCGTCGTCGGGCCGGTGGCTCGACCTGCGTGCGGGACCAGAAGGGATCCATCAAAGTCCGCTGGCCGGGAAAAAGCTCAGCCTCGGACGGGGTACCTGATCCGGCGCGCGGCGGCCAGGTTGGCGGCGAGTCGCTCGCGCGTCTGGTGGGCGTGCGCCAGCCAGGCGGGCTGGCCGGGGCCGCTTCGCCAGGACTCGCTGAGCGGACTGTTGTCGACGGTGTCGAATCCGAACTCGTCGTACAGGCGCGTGACGAGTTCCACCGCCTCGGGGTGGTCGCTGGAGACCGAGAGAGCGTGCCGGTCGGGAGTGCCCGGGGCTCTGGCGGAGAGGAAGAGGCGCGGAGCCTGGATGTGCGTGAACGCCTTGGCGACCTTCGAGGCGGGCAACTGCTCCTGCCGCAGCTCGTGCACGGTCTTCTCCCCCGAGTCGATGGCCTCGAAGCGGCCGTCGCGCCAGGGCATGTAGTTGTTGGTGTCGAGCACGGTCTTGCCGGCCAGCTGCTCCACGGGCATGTCGTTGGCCGGCTTGAGGGGGGCGGCGATGATCACGAAGTCGCCCGCTTCGGCGGCGTCGGCCGCTGTCGCGGCACGGGCCGAGGGCCCGAGCTCGTCGACGAGGTAGCTCAGCGTCTCCGGTCCTCGTGAATTGGCGATGACCACCCGGTAGCCGTGGGCGACCGCTGCGCGGGCGAGCTGGCTGCCCACCTCGCCCGCTCCGATGATGCCGATCGTGGTCATGCGTCGCTCCTCGGAGAGGAGATGATGCCGGCGAGCTCGAGCTTGGACTCGTCCTCGCTGCCCGGGACCGCCGCATAGGCGACGATCTTGAGGTCGGTGTCCCCGTCCGTCAGGACGTCGCAGTCGACGCTCACCTCCCCGATGACGGGGTGCCGGATGGTCTTGCGGTCCTCGGCGTGCCGCCCCACGGCGGCCTCGGCCCAGAACGCGGCGAACCGGGGGTTGCCGGCGACCCTGCCGGCCACCAGCCCGGTCACGCGCGGATCGTCGGGGAACCGGGCCGCGGCCTGGCGCAGGTCGGCCACAAGGGCCCGGTCGGCGGCCTCGGCGTTGTCCGGGATCACCGGCCAGCTCGTCAGACGGCCGCGGTCGGAGGCGACCGGAAAGCGCAGCCGCACCAGGTTGCGCGCCTCGTCCTCGATCTTCGTGGGTTCGCCGAACAGCGCCGCCCACCTGGGGTTCCACCAGACCAGCTTCCAGTCCGCGGCGAAGACCGCGACCGGAGTGGAGTCGAGCAGTGCCAGCAGCCGCCGCATGCTCGGCGGAATGTCGTCGACGACCCGCCGGTCCTGCGGCGGCCCGAACCCGGCGAGTCGATGGAGGTGGTCCCGCTCGTCCCGGGAGAGCCGCAGTGCGCGGGCCGACGAGCCGATGACCTGCTCGGAGGGGCTGAGGGCCCGGCCCTGTTCGAGTCGCACGAGGTAGTCGACGGAGAGGCCCGCCAGCTCGGCGAGCTCTTCACGCCGCAGGCCCGGCGATCGCCGCGCCCTGTCCACCGGCAGCCCGACGGTTTCCGGCGAGAGCCGGTCCCGCCAGGCACGAAGCGTCGCTCCCAACTCGCCGCTCTCCATCGATTCCCGCACAGGGATCGACGACCCAGAAGGAGAAACCGATGACCGACTCCGGCCTCAAGGACTGGTACCTGCGCTACGTGGCGGCGCTCAACGCCCACGAGTTCGACGGCATGGACGCATTCATCGCCGACGAAGTCGTGCTGAACGGCGAACCGGGCACCCGCGACGACGTCATCACGGTCCAGAAGCATGACATCGACGCCGTTCCGGACCTCCACTGGTTCGTACAGATGACGGCGCTGCACGACTCGTCCGACCTGCTGCGGCGGCTGGCCGCATGACCTCAGCCGGTGTCGGCGCGGCATCCCGGTATGCCGCGGCGACGAGCGACCGATCCGTCGCACGTGACCGTGGTCCATGTGCGCCGGATCAGTCGAGCAGTGCGGTCGCCTCGACCTCGACGAGCACGTCCGGCTCGAAGAGGTGGTCGACACCGATGAGGCTGGCCGGCGGCATGGGGAGCCGGAGGCCGATCTCTTCGGCGACGGCCTCCACCCCGGCCATGAAGTCGCCGATCTTCTCCGGGCTCCACTGGGTCACGTAGAACGTCAGGCGCAGCACGTCCTCGAACGAGGCGCCCGCACCCGCCAGGCCGAGGGCGGTGTTCCGCAGCGCCTGGGCGACCTGCCCGGCGAGATCGCCGGGGGCCACCGGGGTTCCGTCGGCCTCGCGGGCGATCTGCCCGCTGACATGTACCTGAGTCGTGCCCTTGCCGACGGCCACGTGGTGGTAGGGGGTGGGCTGCATCATGCCTTCCGGCGTGAAGTGCTGGACAGCCATGGCCGTTCTCCTTCTCTCAGTAGGTATCCGTAAGATATCTAGTGCAAGAAAGGCACTTCAACGAGACCAGGTTTCACCATGGACACCAACGGCGAACTCCGCATCGACGCCCCGCACCGCGAGCTCCTCGACCAGGTGCTCGACAAGTGGTCCCTCGGCATACTCAAAGAGCTGTGCGAACGCCCCTGCCGCTTCAACGAGCTCCGCCGCGCCATTCCCGCGGTCACGCAGAAGTCGCTGACCGCTACTCTTCGCCGACTCGAGCGCAACGGAGTGATCGAACGCGAGGTCGTCTCCACGCGCCCGGTGGCGGTCAGGTACCGGATCACGCCGCTCGGCAAGACCCTGCGGCAGCCCATTGACGTACTGCTGGCATGGGCCTCGGAGCACATGCCCGCCATCGAACGCGCACGCGACGCTTTCGACACGCGGGAAGAGGCAGGCCTCTGAGCCTTCTCCCCGACCACACCACCCACCTGCTCGGACGGCGACCGAGAGGAGCCTCCTTACCCACACGCGTTGCCGGCATCGCTCGAGCGGTACCTCCTCGATCGGTTCATCGGACCGGTTCGGTTCGCATCGCCTGGGTGCCCACGACGGTCAGCAGCGAGAGTTTCTCGGCGGTGTCGGTCCCGGCACGTGGGGTGAACCAGAGCAACCGCTGGCGGCCGTCCTCGCTGAAAAGGCTGAGGCAGTCGAGGTCGAGCATGCCGACGGTGGGGTGGACGATCCGCTTGCGCTCGTCTCTGCGCACCTCCACGTCCTGATCGGCCCAAAGCGCCTGGAACTCCGGCGACTGCTGCAGCAGCCCGTCCACCAGCTCGGTCGCCTCGGCGTCGCCTGGGCTGCGTCGCCCCACTGCCGCACGCAGGTCGGCGACGAACGAGCGTGACTGCGGGGCGAGGTCCTCCTGCGGGTAGATCTGCCGCGAGGCCGGGTCGGTGAACCATCGGTAGATGAAGCTCGCCGCGCGGCCGTGGTGCGCGGACAGGTCGCCGAGCATCGCGATGGCGAGCGGGTTCTGGACCAGCACGGTGTGCAGGTCGGTGCTCACCATCGCCGGGGTCCCGTCGATGCGCCTCAGCAGGTCGAGCATCGCGGGGTGGACGTGTGACACCGTCCCGCCCCGGTGCGGGATCGGGCGGTTCGCCAACCGGTACAGATGGTCGCGTTCGTCGCGACTGAGGCGCAGGGCGCGGGCGAGCGCGGCCAGCATCTGGTCGGAGGGCTGCGAGCCGGCACCGCGCTCGAGCTCGGTGTAGTACTCCACCGAGGCTCCGGCCAGAACGGCGACCTCGTCGCGACGCAGACCGGGGACGCGGCGCCGCGGACCGGGCGCGAGCCCGACCTCCTCGGGGCGGATCCGCTCGCGTCGCGAACGCAGGAAGCCACCGAGTTCGGAGTACCTCGTGTTCGACATGGGCAAAGCCTCCCCGGGCGGCGCCGTTGGTGCCAGGGGATGTCGTCCCCACCTTTGGAAGCAACTGTCGCGGGCCCGCGCCGCGTCACAGAGTGGACGCCATGAACACCTCACTCACCGGCTCCGGCGCGTCGCCGGTCGCTGGAAAGACGGTCCTGATCACCGGTGGCACGAGCGGGATCGGCGCCGCGACCGCTCGGCTCCTGCTCGTGCGTGGCCACCGGGTCGCCGTCACCGGGCGCGACCCTGGTCGGCTCAAGGCCTTCCTCGACGAAGTCGGCCACGCGGACCGCGTCCTGGGCCTGGTGGCAGATGCCTCCGACTGGGACTCCACGGACACGGCGGTCACCAGCACGGTGGAGCGCTTCGGGTCGCTCGACGCGGCGATCGCGAACGCAGGCGGCGCGTCCGCGGACCACTTCCGGACGGGCGGTGCCGGCGTCGTCGACGGCGGCGATCCGAAGCTGTGGGCGCCGATGGTACTCGCCAACGTGCTCGGTCCGGCTCTGCTGGCCAAGGCGACCCTGCCCCACCTCGAGCGGTCCCGCGGCCGACTGGTGCTCATCGGCAGCGTGGCCGGAATCAAGAACAGCCCGGGCAACCTCTACTCCGCCACGAAGTGGGCAGTGGTCGGCTTCGCCGAGAACCTCCGCCTGCACGCCACGACCCGCGGCATCGGGGTCACGGTCGTGAACCCGGGCATGATCGACACCGCGTTCTGGCACGGCCAGGCTCCCCCCGTCGCGATGAGCCCGGATCCGGTGGCCGAGGCGATCGGCTTCGCGCTCGACCAGCCGGCAGGCGTCGACCTCAACACGGTCACGATCCGTCCGATCGGCCAGCCCGTCTGACCCCGGGCGGGCAGCGGCTCACCGGCGCGCCATCCTCACCGGCTTCCGCGACCGCCCGCTACACGTTCGTCCGGATCGGCCGGTTGACGTTTCTACGGATTCGTCCAGTGGAACCAGATGCGGGGCGCCTGGAATTGAGGGTTTGTTACAAGCTGCCCAGTGGGCTGGGGTGGATTATTCCGGTATGCGGAGAAACTTGGTGGCCGTGCTCACGGCTGCGGCCCTGCTGATACCGGCGACGGCCGCCCACGCAGATGAGCGTCCGTGGCGGGAGGTGCCGCTGCCGTCCCTGTGGCCCGAATTCCAGGTCAGCGAGCTCGCGGGGGCGGGCCCGGACGAGGCCTGGATCGCCGGCTACGAGGGCAGGAAATGCGTCTCCTGGTCCGTGCCGGGCTGGGGCAACCCGTCGGTGTGCAGTATGAACGCGATCGTCCGCAAGTGGAACGGCGCCTCCTGGGAGAACAAGAACCCGCCCGGCCGGTGGAACCTCCAGGTCGAGGATCTGGAGGCGTCCAGCCGCACCAACGTCTGGCTGACCGGCCAGAACCCCCAAGGCCAGTATCTGGCCCGCTGGGACGGCAGGCGCTGGAACAAGATCACCAATCCGCCCGGCTGCTTCTACCCCCGCAACCTCCACCCCGTCGGCCCGGACGAGCTGTGGGCCTCGTTCAACGGCTCGGCCTGGGGCGACAGCTGCGTCGCCCGCTGGAAGGCCGGAACCTGGCAGGTCCACCCGTTCACCGCCCGCACGATCGACTTCATCGGCTCGCCCGCCCCTGACGAGGTCTACATCTCCACCAACACCGTCGAGGGCCTGAACACGCGGGCCACGCTCCGCTTCACCGGCTCCGGCTGGGAACCCGCCCCGGTCCCCGCCGGCCACCCGTCCCTCGTGCTGGCCGGCGGCGGCGCCCTCTACCACCGCGTCTGGGACCGCGAGGACACCCTCAAGGTCACCACCGCGGGCACCGAGACGATCCCCGCCGCCCCCGACGGCGCTTCATCCCTGCTCCTGGACGACCTGGGCCGCCTCTGGGCCTCCAACGCAGGCTCCACTCTCTACCGGTACGACGCCCCGGCCTGGGTCCCCGTCCCCACGAGCGCTCCGTCCGCCTACTCGGTCGCCTCTCTCCCGGAATCCAACGGAGTCCTGTGGACCCTCTCCGCCACCGGCTCCCCGCCCGCCTACCACGCCCACACCAACGGCTGAATCGGTAGACCGTCCGGCGGCGCCAGGTGAACGCCCCATGCGGGGCCGGTGTCCTCGAGGGTCTCCCGCGCCGTGATGGATTGTCCGCTTGAGTCGCTTTCCAGCCCCTGTCGAGCCTGCCGCGGCACCGTGATGCCAACGCACCGCACTCTGGCTCGAGAGAGGCTCGCATGGCTCAGCACCTGCTTCACATCGACAGCACCGCGGCTACCCGGGGATCCGACTCCAAGCAGCTCGCCGCCGTCTTCCGCCGTGTCTGGGCCGAGGAGTGCCCGGCGGGCACCGTGGTCCACCGCGACCTGGCGACCGACCCGCTGCCGCACCTGGACGAGGCGGCGATTTCGGCCCAGTTCGTGCCGAAGGAGGGTTGGAGCCCCGAGCAGCGGGCGTCCAGTGCGCTGCGCGATGAGCTGATCGGCGAGCTGCTGGAGGCCGAGGGGCTGTTGATCAGCGCCCCGATGTACAACTGGAACGTGCCCTCCACCCTCAAGGCGTGGCTCGACTGGGTGCTCCAGCAGGGCCGCATCCTGCCCTACGGAGACGGAGCCGGTCCGCTCGCGGGACGGCCGGTGACCGTGGTGCTCACCTACGGCGGCGGCTACATGCCGGGGGCTCCGCTGGAGAAGTGGGACCACCTGGACCCGTACCTGCGCACGGTGTTCACCGACGCGCTCGGCATGGACCTCGCCGTCATCACCGCGCAGCTCACCCTCGCGGGGCGGGCGCCGGGGATGGACCACCTGGTGGAGCTGGGCAGACAGTCGCGGATCGACGCGGAGAAGGCGATCGAGGAGCGCGCCCGCCGGTTCGCCGGCCTCGGCGGCCGGGTGACGGCGGCCGTCTGACTCCAGGCGACGTCGTAGGGGCCGTCCCGCCGGGACGGCCCCTACGACGCTGCCTCGGAGGAAGGCCTCTCAGCCGGACAGCGCCTCCTTCAGGAACCTGCCGGTGTGCCCCGTGCTCCCGGCGACCTCCTCGGGTGTGCCCGCGGCGACCAGTTTCCCGCCCCGGTCGCCTCCGTCGGGGCCGATGTCGACCACCCAGTCCGCCGTCTTGATCACATCGATGCAGTGGCTGACGGTGATGACGGTGTGCCCCTTGTCCACCAGGCTGTGCAGCACCGTCAGCAGGCGGTCGACATCGCTCGAGTGCAGCCCGTTCGTGGGCTCGTCCAGCAGGTACAGGGTGTGCGCGCCCGCCTTGCGCTGCAGCTCGTTGGCGAGCTTGATGCGCTGTGCCTCGCCGCCCGACAGGGTGTTCGCGGGCTGCCCCAGGCGCAGGTAGCCGAGCCCGACCGCGCACAGCACCTGCAGCGGGGCGACGATCGCCGGCACGCCCTCGAAGAAGTCGAGCGCCTCGGCGATGGGCAGTTCCAGGACCTCCGCGATCGTGCGGCCCCGGTAGCGGACCAGGAGGGTCTCCTCGTTGTACCGGGCGCCTTCGCACTTGTCGCACCGCAGGAACACGTCCGGAAGGAAGTGCATCTCCATCCTGACGGTTCCGTCGCCCGAACACCCCTCGCAGCGCCCGCCCGGCGAGTTGAAGGAGAACCGCCCGAGCTTGAAGCCGCGCGCCTTGGCCTCCTCGGTCCGCGCGAACTCCTTGCGTATCTGGTCGAAGATCCCCGTGTAGGTGGCGGGGGTGGACCGGCCGGACCTGCCGATCGGCGCCTGATCCACCCGGATGACGCGGTCGACGTGGGCGAGGCCCTCGATCCGGTCGTGGGCGCCGGGCGGCGGCGCCTCGCCGCCGAGCGCGCCCTCCACCGCCGGGTACAGGATGGCGTCCACCAGCGTCGACTTGCCCGCGCCCGAGACCCCGGTGACGGCGACGAAGCAGCCCAGCGGGAACGCCGCGTCGATCCCGGTGAGGTTGTGCTCCCGCGCCCCCCGCACCATGATCTCGTACCCGGGCCGCGGCGCCCTCCGCGGCGGCACGGCGATCCGGCGCCTGCCGCTGAGGTAGCCGCCGGTCAGCGACTCCTCGTCGGCCAGCAGGTCCGCCACCGGGCCGGCGAACGTCAGCTCGCCCCCGTGCTCGCCCGCCGCCGGACCCAGCTCGACCACCCAGTCCGCGGCCCTGATCACCTGGTGGTCGTGCTCCACCACGGCCACGGTGTTGCCCTGGTCGCGCAGCGTCCGCAGGGTCGAGACCAGGTGTTCGGTGTCCTTGGGGTGCAGCCCCGCGCTCGGCTCGTCCAGGACGTACAGCAGCCCGAACATGTTCTGGCCGAGCAGGCCCGCCATCCTGACCCGCTGGGCCTCGCCGCCCGACATGGTGCGGGCCGGCCGGTCCAGGGTCAGGTAGTCGAGGCCGACGTCGACCAGGTACCCCAGCCGCTGGACGATCTCCCCGGTCGCCTGGGCGGCCACCTCGCCGTCCCGGCCCGGCAGCCGCAGCTCCTCGAAGAAGCGCAGGCAGTCCGCGACCTGGAGCCCGGTCGCCTCGGCGATGCCGAGTCCGCCGACCTTCACCGCGAGCTGCGCGGGGAGCAGCCGCCCTCCGCCGCAGGCGTCGCACCGCGCGGGCCGCATGTAGTTCTCCAGCTGGCCGAAGCTCTCGCCCTGCTTGGCGCGGTACCGCTCGTACAGCCAGGGCGCCGCCCCGACGAACGTCAGGTCCTCCACCCCGCCTCCGCCCTTGCGGTACTTGCGGCACCGCACCGGGATGCCCGTGGCGTACAGCAACCGGTCCCGCAGGTCCTCGGGCAGCTCGCGCCAGGGCGTGTCCAGGCTGTGGCCCTCGGCCAGCACCAGGGCACGTGACTTGTTCTGTTCGGGTTCGGCGAAGTTCGTCCGCCACGGCGCGATGGCGCCCTCGAGCAGCGACAGGCCGTCATCGGTGACCAGCGTCTCCGGGACGACGACCAGGCGGGTACCCACCCCGAGGCACTCCGGGCACTGCCCGAACGGCAGGTTGAAGGAGAACGCGCCAGGGGACATGTCCGGCACCGGGGTGTCGTGCCCCTCCGGGCACACCGGCGCGGATCCGGTGCCCGGGTCCTTCAGCTCCTGGTCGCACACGGTGCAGTGCGGGCGGCCGCTGCGCGCGTACACCACCCGCATCAGATCGTAGATCTCCGTCGCCGTGCCGACCGTCGACCTGGGGCTGCGGGAGGCGGAGGAGCGCTGGTCGACGGCGACCGCCGTGCACATGCCCTCCAGCCGGTCCACGGCGGGCTTGTCCAGCTGCTGCATGAACTGCCGCGCGAACGTGGACATCGACTGCAGCTGCCTGCGCTGCCCCTCCGCGTAGACGGTGGCGAAGGCCAGGGACGACTTGCCCGAGCCCGAAACGCCGGTGAACACGGTCAGGGTCCGGTGCGGCAGGTCGACGTCGACGTTCTTGAGGTTGTGCTCTCTGGCGCCGCGCACCACGAGTTTGTCCGGAAGTGCCATGATCTCCCTTTCCTGAGCGGTGGCGTTCCACCGTCGCAGGGGCTCCTCGACGCGCACTTGACCCGACTTCCAGAGCGGCCCGGCACGTTTGCCGCAAGATGGTCGTACCGACAAAGGAGACAAGACGTGCTCACCCTCCGGGCCCTCAACCGCGCCTACCTTGACCGGCAGCTGCTGCTACGCCGCTCGGAGATGACGGTGCCGCAAGCTCTGGAGCACCTGGTCGGGCTCCAGGCGCAGTCCACGCACACCTGGTACCTCGGCCTGTGGACCCGCCTCGCGGACTACACGCCCGAGCCCACGGGGCAGCTGCTCACCGACCGGCGGGTGGTCCGGATGGCGCTCATGCGCTCCACCATCCACCTGGTGACCGCCGACGACTGCCTCTGGCTCAGGCCCCTGGTCGAGCCGGTCATCGAGCGGATGACCAAGGCCGTGTTCGGCCGGAACGTCGCCGGTCTCGAGCGTGCCGAGATCGAGGCCGAGGCCCGGCGCCTGATGCGGGAGGAGCCGCGGACGTTCAGCGAGCTCGGCCGCCGCATGGCCGAGCGGTGGCCCGGCCACGACCCCGCCTCGATGGCCCAGATGGCCCGCGCGTACGTCCCGCTGGTCCAGGTGCCGCCGCGCGGAGTGTGGGGCAGGACCGGGCAGGCCGCCCACCTCCCGGTGGAGACCTGGCTGGGTCGGCCGGTCGATCCCGGCGCCTCCCTGGAGACCCTGGTCCTGCGCTACCTGGCGGCGTTCGGGCCCGCCACGGTCCGCGACGTCCAGCACTGGAGCGGCCTCACCCGCCTGGCCGAGGTCGTGGACCGGCTCAGGTCCCGGCTCGCGGTGTTCCGCGGCGAGGACGGGCGCGAGCTGTTCGACCTGCCGGACGCCCCGAGGCCCGACCCGGACACCCCCGCCCCGGTCCGCTTCATCTACGACTTCGACAACCTGCTCCGCTCGCACGCCGACATCACCCGGGTGAAGACCGTGGACTTCGCCGCGCACGGGTTCACCGCGCGGACCGGCCAGGAACCCCAGGTGGTCCTCGTGGACGGCTTCGTGGGCGCCACCTGGACGCTGGTCACCAAGCGGGGCACCGCGACCCTGACCGTCCGGCCGTTCCGCGAGCTCACCGCGACCCAGCGGGACGACCTGTACTCCGAGGCCGAGGCCATGATCGCGTTCTCCAGCCCGAAGGCGAAGGCCCGCGACATCGTGCTGGAGCCGCCGACTCCCGGGTGATCAGGCCGTGGCGCGCCGGTTGCGGTCCTCGAGCCGCTGCTGCAGCACGTTGATCCCGTCGAGCCAGCCTTCGTGGTCGGTCACCCGGGCGGCCGCGTGGTCGGCCGCCTCGGGATGCGGGAGGATCAGGAAGCGCCCTTCCTCGATGCCCTTGAGCACGGCGTCCGCGACCTCCTCCGGCCCGATCGCGGCCGAGGTGAGCATCAGGTCGGCCGAGCCCTCGGAGACGTGGTGCAGCCCGGTGCGCACCCCGCGCGGGCACACCGCGTGCACCTCGATCCCGCGGTGCCGGTAGGTGACCGCCAGCCATTCCGCGAAGGCGAGCGCCGCGTGCTTGGACACGCTGTACGGAGCGGAGCCGATCATGGTGGTCATCCCCGCGGCCGAGACCGTGGCGACGAAGCGGCCCCGGCCGCGCTCCAGCCAGCCGGGGAGCAGCTCGCGCGCCGCCCGGACGTGCGCCTTGAGGTTCACCTCGAGGGCCGAGTCCCACACCTCCTCCGGTGTCTCGGGGCCGCCGGTCGGCGCGATCCCTGCATTGGCGCAGAAGATGTCGACGGTCCCGCCCAGCGCGTCGAGGGCGGCCGGCACGATGGCGCAGGCGTCGCCGGGCAGGGCCGTCCCCCCTATCTCGGCGGCGACCGCCCCGGCCCGCTCCGGATGCCGGTCGTTGACCACGACCTGGGCGCCCTCGGCCGCGAACCGCCTGGCCAGGGCGGCGCCGATGCCCCGGCCCGCCCCGGTGACGACGACCTTGGCGCCGATCAGGCTCTCCATCGTTCCTGCCTCCTCATCGTGCGGCCGGGCGCCGGTGCGCCACCGCGCCCCAGGCCGCGTCCGCCTCCCGGCATGTGGCGTAGTCGGGCAGCAAGTGCCGCTCTCTCGCCTGGGCGAGCGTGAGCCCTTCCCTGTCCCGTGGCGACAGGATCGGCTCCATCCCCTCCGGGATGGGCAGGCGCAGTTCGGGGTCGAGGGGGTTCAGGGCGTGTTCGTACTCCGCGACGTAGGCGGTGGAGAGCAGGTAGGCCATGGTGGTGTCGTCCTCCAGCGAGACGAACAGGTGCCCCACGCCCACCGGGAGGTACACCGAAGTGAACCCGTCCTGGCCCAGCGTGACCGCGTCCCAGCGCCCGAACGTCGGCGACCCCGTCCTGGTGTCCACGACGACGTCGAGCGCCCGGCCGCGCGAGCAGAAGGCGTACTTGGCCATTCCCGGCGGTGTCGCGGTGAAATGGACACCCCGGACGACCCCGCGGCGAGACCGGCTGTAGCTGCACTGCGCCACCGGAAAGAGCGCGTGCCCCACTGCCTCGGTGAACGCCGCCTCCTGGTACGGCGAGAGGAACACGCCGCGGTCGTCGGGGAAGGAGCCTGCGGCGAACGCGTAGGCTCCCTCGACCGTCAGTTCATGCGCCCGCATGGCCTACTTACCCCGCACTCCGACGAAGAGGCCCGGCCCCACGTGCTCGTACGGCACGTACTCCACGGTGAGCCCCGCCCGCTCGAACGCCGCTTGGTACCGCTCCCTGTCGAACAGGCTCATCACGTGCGTGTCCGTGAAGTGCCGCAGGCCGGACTCGCGCTCCGCGACCACGTAGTTCACCTCCATCCGGCTCGCCCGTCCGTGCGGCTCGCGCACCGTGTGGGAGATCCGCGAGATGGTGCGCCCGTCCACGGCGACCACGTCGCCCGCGACATGGCCGGGCGTGAACGTGTCCGGGAACCACCACGGCTCGACGACGACGACGCCGCCGGGGTTCAGATGCCGGGCGAAGGTGCGCAGCGTCGCGTCCAGGTCCTCCTCGGTCGGCAGGTAGCCGAACGAGCTGAACATGCAGGTGATCGCGTCGAAGGTCTCACCGAGGGTGAAGTCCCGCATGTCGCCCTGGGTCACCGGGACATCGGGCACGTACGACCTGGCGATCTCCAGCATCTCCGCGGAGATGTCCAGGCCCGCCACGCGGTCGAAGGCACCGGTGAAGAACTTCAGGTGCGAGCCGGTGCCGCAGGCGACGTCGAGCAGGGACGCCGCCGCCGGGGCGCGGTCGCGGACGTGCCCGATGACGATCTCGGATTCGGCGGCGTAGTCCTTGCCCCGCCCCCGGTAGAACGCCTCGTACACATCCGCCCGCGCGTAGATGTCGACGATGTCGTCCGCCGGCACCCGCGCTCCCCGCTCGACGAGCCTCTCCAGCACGGAGACGACCTCGTCGGCCGGAGGCAGTGCGGCGATCTCGCGGGCGATCTCGCGGGCGCGGTCGCGGTAGGAGGAGTCGGCGAGCAGCTTCTCGCAGGCCGCGGTGATCGCGGCGGTGGTGTTCTCGCCGAGCGGCAGGGTGATCGCCGCGCCGTAGTCCGCGATCCGCTGCGCCGCCGGGACGGACACCCCGCGCGCGGGGATGAGGAGCTGCGGCACCCCGGCGCTCAGCGCGGTCATCTCCGTGGCCCCGCCGCCGTGGTGGACCAGCAGGTCGCAGGTGGGCACCAGCACGTCCAGCGGGACCCAGCCGACCCTGCCCTCGGGGAACTGCGTGCGCAGCTCCGACGCGATGTCGTCGGGCGCCGCGACCACGATCTCCAGGTCGGAGAACGCCGGGTTCCCGGCGAGCTCCCGCAGGAACTCGGCGCCCAGCAGCTCGTCCTTGCCCACCCGGCTTCCTCCGGTGACGCAGACCCGGCGGCGCTCGCCCCGCGTGTACATCCAGGGCTCCAGGGGGAGCTGCCGGTTGGCCGCGACGAAGCGGAGCGGCTGGTCGTCCCGGGCGTCGGCCGGGAGCAGGCTCGGCGGCGTGATCTCGATGAACAGGTCGGGCTCGGGGAGGCCGGTCAGGCCGAGCTCGCTGAGCTCGGGTTCCAGCTCGGCGACGGCGGCGGCGTCGAAACCGGTGTTGTCGATGGCGTCCCAGGCGTGCCGGACGTACGGGACGCCCAGCTCGCGCGCCAGGAGGCCGGCGGCGTAGCAGAGCGAGCCGCCGACCACCAGCTGCGGCCGCCAGTCCCGGCCGAGCGCGCTGAGCCCCTCGCGGCCGGCGAGCGCGAGCCTGGCGAAGGCGCTGCCGACGAACCGCTGCTCCTCGGCCAGATTCGTCGGGGGCTTCACCCTGTTGCCGGATCGGTCGGTGAACATGCACTGCCCCAGGCTCACGGGGGTGACCGCCACGGCCGGGAGGCCGATCTCGGTGGCGGAGGCCGCCGCCTCCGCGGGGGCCGCCACCAGGATGTCGTGTCCCGCGTTCCGGGCCGCCGTCGCCAGTGGTGCGAGCGCGAACACGGTCGGCCCGCCGGCGCCGCCTGTGACGAACAAGATACGCATGCGTCTGTCTCCTTCTGGTGCTGGCCGGAGCGGTCGTCCACCCCGGGATCGACGCCGGCGACCCGGGCGCCCCCGCCTCGGCGGAGGCGCCCGGGTCACTCGGTCAACGGCTGGCCGCCTTCTTGTACAGGTGGCTCGCGAGCGGCACGAACACGATCAGCAGGACCGCGGTCCAGATCAGCGAGGCGGCGACGGCGTTCTCCATCGGCCAGGCGCCGGACTGCGCGACTCCCGCGGGCGGGGTGTTCCCGAACAGCTCCCGGGTGGCCTGGGCGACCGCGGACACCGGATTCCATTCGGCCAGCACCCGCAGCACCGAGGGCAGGCCCTGACTCGGCACGAAGACATTGGAGATGAACGTGAACGGCAGGATCGCCATGAAGCTGACGTTCGCCAGCACCTCGGGGGAACGCACCAGGAGGCCGGCCACGGACATCATCCACGAGGCGGCGTAGGCGAACGCGAACATCAGCGCGTACGCGGCAACGGCGTCGGTCAGCGAACCCCGGATCCGCCAGCCGACGAGCAGCCCCGTCGCCGTCAGCACGACCATGACGATCGCGATGTTCGCCAGGTCGCTGGTGGTCCGGCCGACCAGCACCGCCGAGCGGGCGATCGGCAGGGAGCGGAACCGGTCGATCACGCCCTTCTGCAGGTCCTCCGAGAGCCCGACCGCCGTGTTCGACGCGGTGAACAGGATCGTCTGGACCATGATCCCGACGACGAGGAACTCCCGGTAGCCCGTCCCCGGGACGTCGATGGCGCTGCCGAAGACGTACGCGAAGAGGAGCATGAAGACGATCGGGGCGATCGTCGAGAAGATCAGGACGTCGGGAACCCGCTGGTTCTTGATGACGTTCCGCTTGGCGATGACCATGCCGTCGCCGAGCGACCGTGTCAGAGTGGCCATCAGAGCAGCTCCTTCTCACGGGTGTCCACCGGGGGCGCGTCCTCCACCGGGGTGCCGGTGAGGGTGAGGAAGACCTCGTCCAGCGTCGGGCGGCGCAGGCCCGCGTCCCTGAGCCGCAGGCCGGCTCCGTCGAGGACGCGGACGCCCGCCAGCAGCGCGTCCGAGCCGTCCGTCACCGGCACGGTCAGCCGCAGCGCCTTCTCGTCGACGACGATCTCGCCCTTGGCCAGCGGGACCAGTGCGGCACGGGCGGTGACCAGGTCTTCGGTGCGGCCCACGGTGAACTCGAGGCGTTCACCGTCGAGGCGGTCCTTGAGCTCGTCCGAGGTGCCCTCGGCGATGACCCTGCCGTGGTCGATGACCGCGATGCGGTCCGCCAGCTGGTCGGCCTCCTCCAGGTACTGGGTGGTGAGCAGCAGGGTGCTGCCGGAGGCCACCAGCTCGGAGATGACCTCCCACATGGCGATCCGGCTGCGCGGGTCCAGGCCGGTGGTGGGCTCGTCGAGGAACAGCACCGAAGGCCTGGCGACCAGCGCGCACGCCAGGTCGACGCGGCGCCGCATCCCGCCGGAGTAGCCCTTCACCGGCCGGTCCGCGGCCTCGGCGAGGTCGAAACGCTCCAGCAGCTCGTCCGCGCGCTTCCGGCTGCCCGCCCGGCCCAGGTGGTACAGGCGGCCGACCATGTCCAGGTTCTCGCGCGCGGTCAGATGCTCGTCCACCGCCGCGTACTGCCCGGACAGGCCGATCCGCTCGCGCACCCGGTCCGCGTCGGCGACGACGTCGAACCCGGCCACGGTGGCCCGTCCCGAATCGGCCCGCTGCAGGGTCGTCAGCACCTGGACGGAGGTGGTCTTCCCGGCTCCGTTGGGGCCGAGCAGGCCCATCACCGTGCCCTCCTCGACCGTGAAACTGACGCCGTCCAGTGCGGTCACCGCACCGAAGCGCTTCGTCAGCCCCTCAGCGACGATCGCGTCCGTCATGGCCACCTCCATTACGATCATTGGTGTCGTTCGTTGTTCTCCTCATCGGCCCCCAATCTGGGGCGAGGCCCTCGAGGCGGCATCGAGTCCAGGTGGACCGGGTCCCCCAGCGGCGCTCGAGCATTTCCCGACCCTTGCGCCGCACGCTCCGCCAATGACCATTCACGTATGGGACTATCTGCCGGAATACGAGAAGGAACGCGACGATATCCACGACGCCGTGGACACGGTCTTCCGCTCGGGCAGGCTCGTGCTCGGTGAGAGCGTGCGTCTTTTCGAGGCGGAGTACGCGGCCTACCACGGGATCGGGCACTGCACCGGCGTCGACAACGGCACCAACGCCGTCAAGCTCGGCCTCCAGGCGCTCGGCGTCGGCCCGGGTGACGAGGTGATCACGGTGTCCAACACCGCGGCGCCGACCGTGCTCGCCATCGACGGGGCGGGCGCGACCGCCGTCTTCACGGACATCCGCCCCGACACCTACCTCATGGACACCGACCAGGTCGCCGCCGCCATCACCCCGCGCACCAAGGCGCTGCTCCCGGTGCACCTGTACGGGCAGTGCGTGGACATGGCCCCGCTGCGGCGCCTCGCCGACGAGCACGGCCTCGCGGTGCTCGAGGACTGCGCGCAGGCCCACGGCGCCCGCCGGCACGGAAGGCTCGCCGGGACGTTCGGGGACGCCGCCGCGTTCTCCTTCTACCCCACCAAGGTCCTGGGCGCGTACGGCGACGGCGGGGCGGTCATCACCGGCAGTCCGGCGGTGGACGCCAGGCTACGGCGGCTCCGCTACTACGGCATGACCGACGCGTACTACGTCGACGAGACCCCCGGCCACAACAGCCGGCTCGACGAGGTGCACGCGGAGATCCTGCGCCGCAAGCTCCGCAGGCTGGACGAGTACGTCGCCGGACGCCGCGCGGTCGCCCGCCGCTACGAGGAGGCGCTGAGCGACCTCACCGGGCCCGGCGGCCTCGTCCTGCCCGCCGTCGCCGAGGGCAACGACCACGTCTACTACGTGTACGTGGTGCGCCACCCCAGGCGTGACGACATCATCGAGGCCCTGCGCGGCCATGGCATCTCGCTCAACATCAGCTACCCGTGGCCGGTGCACACCATGACCGGCTTCGCCCACCTCGAATACGCCGAGGGTTCGCTTCCCGTCACCGAGGCGCTGGCCAAGGAGATCTTCTCCCTGCCCATGTACCCGTCGCTCCCCCGGGAGACCCAGGAGAAGGTGATCAGTGCGCTGCGCGAGGTGCTGACCGGTTGGTGAGGACGTCTGATAGCCGCCCGTTCCGTTGGGAACAGGCGGCTTCGCCGCGCTTACTAGGACTCCTCGAAAAGAGCGTTCGCGTAGTTGGCCGCCGCCCGGGTGATGTCATAGCGCAGCGCCACGTGGCTGGCAGCGGCGTTGATGTCGCGCCAGAAGCGCTGGAGTGCGCCGGATTCGGACATGCCCCGGGTCCCCGTGGCCGAGAGGAGGCCGGACAGCGCTTCGGTGACCTGTTCGGCGGCGAAGGCGGCGTTGCGCTGGTTGCGGGCGAGGAGGGCCGGGGCGAAGGTCCGCTCGTCGATGACCCGGGCGTTCTGCTCGACCAGGAAACGGGAAGTGTCGATCTTCGCTGAGGCGCGGACCAGGTCGACCTGGGTGGCCTCCAGGACCCGCTTGCCCCTGAGCACCGCGGCCGCGGCCTTGAGCGCCCCCTCGGCGGCACCGACGGCGGGCGCGATGAAGGTGAGGCCGCCGAAGGCCGGGAACGGGATGTTGTGCGTCGGCTGTGTGGACCAGGCGCTCCTGCCCGCCTCCATGTCGGCACGGGCGAACGACAGGTGGGCCGGGACGAAGACGTCGTCGACGATCACGGTGTGGCTGCCGGTGGCCCGCATGCCCGCGCAGTCCCAGGTCCGAAGGACCTCGAAGGAGCCCCGGGGAAGGGTGAAGAAGCGCAGCTCCGGGGCCGGATCACCGGGGATGGACGCGCAGAGCAGGGCCCAGTCGGCGAAGTCCACGCCGCTGATGTAGTCCCAGCGGCCGGTGACGCGGTGGCCGCCGTCCACCTGTTCTGCCTTCCCCATGGGGACGAGGCCGGTCACCAGGCACGTGTCCGGGCTCGATCCCCACAACTCCTCGTGGCCCGCCTCCGGGAGATGCGCGGCGTACCGCGAGGAAGCCGCCAGCAGGGAGGCGCACCAGCCGGTGGAGGCACAACCCCTGGAGACGTTGAGCACGCCCTGGGTCAGCTCTCCGAACGTTCCCTCCCTGCCGCCCCAGCGCGCCGAGACGAAGTGCCGGGCGAAACCGGCCTCGCGCAGGCCGTCGACGATCTCGGGAGAAAGGGTTCGCGAGGCATCGGCTTCTGCGGCGTGCTGCGCGGCCAACGTACCGAGCTTCTCGGACGCACCGAGCAGTCCGGTATCGGGCAGTGGGGCGTTGGACATTTCGATGACCTCCACGAAGGGGTTGTGGGATCGCGCGTCACGGCCGACGGTGCTGCTCCCTCCTCGAAGCGACCTCGCGCGTGGCTGGAGCCGCCGAGGCGGGTTCGCGGGGCCGGCGGTGCTGCGCGGTCACCGCCTCAAGGCTGACGCCAGCACGCCTCGAGCAGGTCGGCGAACTCTTCGGGCAAGGGGAGCCGAACCTCAAGGAGAGACGAACATGGCGACACTGACCTTTGACCGGCTGAAGGAAATCCTGCGGACCAGTGCCGGCGAGGACGAGGGCATCAACCTCGACGGCGACATCATCGGTACCCCGTTCGGCATGCTCGGCTACGACTCTCTGGCGCTGCTGGAGACCGCGGCCCTGATCAAGCGCGAATACGGCATCGACGTCACCGACGACATCGCGGAGATCGAGACCCCCGGCGCCCTGCTGGGGTACGTCAACGACAAGATCGCGGCATGACCGGGAGGCGGACCGCCTTCGTCACCGGGGCGAGCAGCGGCATCGGCCTCGCCGTGGCCCGGACGCTCGCCGAGCAGGGCATCGCGGTCTTCGGCGTCGCAAGGGACCTCGGCAGGATGCAGGCCGCGGCCGACAAGCTCGCCGCCGAGGGGCTGGACGTCACCGCCGGGTCCTGCGACGTGACCAGCCGCGACGGCGTCCGGGACGCCGTCGCGGCCGCCGTCGCCGCGTACGACCGAATCGACGTCCTGGTCAACAACGCCGGCCGCGGCGGCGGCGGGGAGATCGCCACGCTCGACGAGCAGGTCTGGCTCGATGTGATCGAGACCAACCTCAACGGCGTCTTCCGGGTCACCCGGGAGGTCATGGCCAACGGCGGGATCGGGGCGGACGGCTACGGCCGGATCATCAACATCGCGTCCACCGGCGGCAAGCAGGGCGTGGTCTACGCCTCGCCGTACTCGGCCTCCAAGCACGGCGTGGTCGGCTTCACCAAGGCCGTCGGGCTCGAGCTGGCCAAGACCGGGATCACCGTCAACGCGGTCTGCCCCGGCTATGTCGAGACCCCCATGGCGGAGAGGGTCAGGTCGGGATACGCCGAGTACTGGGGGACCACCACCGAGGACGTGCTCGAGCGGTTCAACGCCAAGATCCCGCTCGGCCGGTACTCCACGCCGGACGAGGTCGCGGGCCTCGTCGGCTACCTGGTGACGGACACGGCCGCGTCCATCACCGCCCAGGCCCTCAACGTGTGCGGCGGGCTGGGCAACTACTAACGCAGGGCGCACGAAGGGAACGAGGCCGCCGACGCGACGTCGGCGGCCTCGTTCCCTTCCGGCTCACCGGACGAGGTCGCAGACCTCCAGGACGGCGACCGACCAGGCGAAACCGCCTCCGGCACTGATCAGCGCGACGTGGCCGCCCTCCTCCAGCGCCCCGGTGCGCCTGAGGTGCGCGAGCCCGGCGAACTGGTCGCCGGCGCCGAGGTGGCCGACGCCCGCGCCCCAGTTCCAGGTGGTGCGCTCGGGGTCGATGCCCAGGGCGCCGAAGAACTGGAACTCCATCTTGGGCCGGCCCAGATGCGGCACCACGGACCAGTCGATGTCGCCGGCGGACACGTCCGCGTCCTTGAGCGCGCGCTCATAGGCCTCCTGCTGCCCGGAGTGCAGCCGGTCGATCAGCTCCGCCATGCCGATCTCCCTGACGAGCCTGGCCCGGTTCTCCTCCACGCTGATCGGGCTGCGGTTGGCCAGCGGCAGCGTCGCGAAGGGGTCGTCGCCGCGGCCCATCTTCTCCAGCGTCGGATCCGAGACCGTCACCAGCGAGCGGATCCGGGCGAACCCTCCCGCCTTGGAGATCACGGCCGCGGTGCCGCCGTCGCCGGTGACCGTCCCCGGGTCGGTGGCCCACCGGTCGAACCCGGGCGGGCTGAACCTGTCACCCGTCGTGATCAGGGCGCTGTGCCGCGCGGGTTCGGCGCGCAGGTAGGAGACCGCGAGTTCCAGCGCCGCCATGCAGCCGTTCGACAGGTTCGAGACGTCCATCGACGGACACGTGTTGCCGATCGACTCCCGCTGGACGTAGGAGGCGGGCGCCCACAGGTCGTGCCCCTGGAAGTAGGTGCTCGCGTGCAGCACCAGGTCGATGTCGGCGGGTGCCGCGCGGGCCGTCCGCAGTGCCTCGCGCGCGGCCTTGACGGCCATCTCCGGTCCGGACTCGTCGGCCACGCACACCGACCGCATCCTCGTCCGCCGGACGTTCCGTTCGTCCGTGAGCCCGGCCGCCACGGCCTCCTCCGCGGGCATGGCCGGGGGGATGTGGAGTCCGACACCGGAGAAGTAGACGTCCTCGACCCTCACCTTGTCTCCTTCCGCTGAGCAAATCCGACTCCCGACCCTGCAACGCGCCACTCGGAGGCGACTCAAGCCGAATTGGACTGATTCGTCCTCAATTGATCCTCAGGCGAGCCGCTACCTCCGTGCCCCACCGTCACGAAGGACGGAGAGAAAGGTGTGGATATGTCACACAAACCCACTACACCGGTGGCTTTCATCTTCCCCGGGCAAGGTGCACAGCACCCGAGGATGGCGGCGGGCCTCTACGGATTCGACGAGACCTTCACCACCTGGATGGACATGGGCTTTCGGCTCATGGCCGAGGACGGGCCCAGGCTGCGCAGGCAGTGGCTCGCCGAGGCGCCGTCCCCCATGTACGACGACGTGTCCGTGGCGCAGCCCCTGCTCTACATGGTGAACCACGCCCTCGGCCGAATGCTCTTCGACTGGGGGGTCACGCCGGTCGCCATGCTCGGGCACAGCGTCGGCGAGTTCGCGGCGGCCACGCTGGCGGGAGTGCTCGACTTCGCCGAGGGCATGCGCCTGATCCGCGACCGGGTCGAGCACTTCGCGGACACCCCGCCGGGCGGGATGCTGGCCGTCGCCGCCGGTGTCGAGGAGATCTCCGACCTGCTCGGCGGGAAGGTCGCCCTCGCCGCGGTGAACGCCAGGCGCCAGCTGCTGCTGGCCGGCGACCGCGACAGCCTCGCCGAGGCGTCCAGGGCGCTGGACGCCCGCGGCATCGTCAACCGCGACGTGGCCGCCCGCCAGGCCTTCCACAGCCCGCTGGTCGACGGCGCCGTCCGGGCCGGGCTCCCGGGCTTCAGGCGGGTGCGGCTGAACCTGCCGAGGTTGAAGGTCTACTCCGCCTACACGCAGGACGTCCTCAGCGACGGCGAGGCGGTCGACCCGGAGTTCTGGGCGAGCCAGGCCGCCAGGACCGTGTACTTCGCGCCCACCCTCGACACCCTGCTGGACGACGTCGACTGCGTGCTGCTGGAGGCCGGGCCCGGCGACGGCCTCAGCAGGCTGGCGCGGCGGCAGCCCCAGGTGCTGGCGGGAAGGAGCAGCGTGATGTCGCTCCTCCCCGACAGGTGGCGCGGCGACGAGGTCGATCGCCGCTCCGCCGCCGCGGCCCGGAGCCTGCTCTGCCCGGGGCCGGTCCTCACGGGAGCCGGAGGCACCGGTGTCTGAGAACCCGCCCCCGGAACCGCTGGCGGTGGTGGGCATGGCCTGCCGCCTCCCCGGAGCCGACGACCTCGACGGGTTCTGGACGATGCTCGTCCACGGGCGGGAGGCGATCGGCCCCGGCCCCGAAGGCCGCGAGGACCGGCGCGCCGGTGGTTACGTGGGCGGGGTCGACCGGTTCGACGCCGGGTTCTTCGCCGTCTCCGCCCACGAGGCCGCCGCGATGGACCCGCAGCAGCGGCTCCTGCTCGAACTGACCTGGCATGCGCTCGAGGACGCCCGAACCGCTCCCGACAGCCTGAAGTCCACTCCGACGGGCGTCTTCGTCGGCTCCTGCGCCGACGACCACGCGCTGGTGACCAGGATGTCCGGCAACATCGACGCCTACACCATGACGGGAGTCGGGCGCGCCTTCCTGGCCAACCGGATCTCCTACTGCTTCGGCTTCACCGGCCCCAGCCTGGTCGTCGACACGGGGCAGTCGTCCTCGCTGGCGGCGCTGCACCAGGCCGCGCTCAGCCTGCGCGGCGGCGAGTGCGAAACCGCGGTCGTGGCGGGCGTCCAGCTCAACCTGACCGCCATGGGCGACCGCGTCGTCGAAGAGCTGGGCGCGATGTCGCCGTCCGGGAAGTGCCACACCTTCGACTCGCGCGCCGACGGGATCGTCCGCGGCGAGGGCGCGGGCGTCGTGGTGCTCAAGCGGCTGGCCGACGCCGTCGCCGCGGGCGACCGCGTCTACTGCACCCTCCTGGCGTCCGCGGTGGGCAACGACGGCGGCGGGCCCGGCCTCACCACGCCGAGCCGGTCCGCGCAGCGGAACCTGCTGGCCGAGGCCTGCCGCAGGGCGGGCGTCGCCCCGTCGGACGTGGCGTACGTCGAGCTGCACGGCACCGGGACCAGGGCGGGCGACCCGGTGGAGGCGCGTGCGCTCGGCGCGGTGTTCGGCCGGGGCCGCTCCTCGGGCGACCCGCTGCTGGTCGGATCGGTGAAGACCAACATCGGGCACCTCGAAGGCGGGGCCGGCCTCGCCGGGCTGATCAAGACGGCGCTGAGCCTGTACCACCGGGAGCTGCCCCCGACCCTCAACCACGTCTCGCCGAACCCGGCGATCGACCTGGACGGGCTGCGGCTCGAGGTGTGCACGGAGCGGCGGCCGTGGCCGGAGCGCGAAGGGCCGCTGCTCGCAGGCGTCTCCTCGTTCGGCCTGGGCGGCACGAACTGCCACGCCGTTCTCGGCGAGGCGCCGGCCTTCGACGCCGTGGAGGCGGACCCGGCCGGCCACTCGCTGCCCGTCCTGCTGTCCGGGCACAGCGAGGCCGCGCTCAGGGAGCAGTCCGCCCGCCTCGCCGAGCGCGTCGAGCGCGCCGGCCGGACCGACCTCGCCGCGGTCGGCCTCGCCTCCGCGACGACCAGGACGGCGATGAGGCACCGCGCCGCCGTGGTCGCCTCCGACGAGGAGCAGCTGGTCGCCCGGCTCCGTGCGCTGGCCGACGGCACCCCGGCGGAGGCCGTCGAGGGGGTCGTCGCGGGTGCGGCGGGCGGCGGCCGCACGGCCTTCCTGTTCCCCGGCCAGGGCATGCAGCGCTTCGGCATGGGCCGGGTGCTCCACAAGGAGTTCGGCGTGTTCGCGCGGGCCTTCGACGAGGCGGCCGCCGCGGTCGAGCCGCTGCTCGGCCTGAGCATCCGGGACGCCCTGTGGGAGCGCCCGGAGCTGGTCGATCGCATGATCTACGCCCAGCCCGCGCTGTACGCGCTCGAGGTCGGCCTCTACCGGTTGTTCGAGTCCTGGGGACTCGTCCCCGACCTGGTGCTCGGCCACTCCCAGGGCGAGGTCACCTGCGCCCATGTCGCGGGCGTGCTCTCGGTCGAGGACGCGGCCGTGCTCACCTACCACCGCGGCCGGCTGATGAGCACCCTGCCGCGCGGCGGGGTGATGATCGCCGTCCAGGCCGAGGAGGACGAGGTCGACCGGATCCTGGCCGGGACCGACGGGGTGCTCGGTATCGGCGCGATCAACGGCCCCCGCTCCCTGGTCCTGTCCGGCGAGGAGGCACCGGCCACCGAGGTCGCCGAGTACTTCCGCGGCCTGGGCCGCCGGGTCCGGCCGCTGCCGATCGAGATCGCCGCGCACTCGCCGCTGATGAGGCCGATCCAGGAGGAGCTCGGCGAGATCGCGTCGGGCCTGCGGATGCACCGGCCGACCGGCCCGACCATCGTGTCGACGGTCACCGGCGAGCCCGTGGACCCGGAGGCCGTCAGCAGGCCCGACTACTGGCCCCTGCACCTGCAGAAGACCGTCCGCTACAGCCACGCGGTGACCACGGCGCACGAGCTCGGGGCCCGCTTCTTCGCGGAGGTCGGGCCCGGACCGGGATTGTCGGTGCTGGCGTCGGAGAGCGTCGGCTTCGGCGACGAGCACTTCGCGGCGCCGCTCGGCCACGAGGACGAGACCGCCGGCGTCGCCGAGACCGTCGGCATGGCCTTCCTCCACGGGGCGAAGATCGACTGGCCCGCGGTCTACGGCGGCGGCACCCGGCCCGCCGACCTGCCGCTGTACGCCTTCCAGCGGCAGCGCTACCGGCTGGACGCCGCACCGCCCGACCCGGCGGCCGCGTCCGGGCAGGCGGGCAGGGCCTGGGACGGCGACCCGGCGGCCCTGGTGGTCGAGTGCGTCACCGCGATCCTGCGGCGGCCGCCGGACCACCGGATCGACCTCGCGGCCTCCTTCACCGACCTGGGCTTCGACTCCCGGCAGGCGGTCGCGCTGCGCACCACGCTGGCCAAGGCCACCGGCTTCGGGCTGCCGACCACCCTGCTCTTCGACCATCCCACTCCGCTGGCGCTCATCGAGGCGCTCCGCCGTGCGAAAGGGCATGTGACCCATGACCGGTGAACCGAGAACCCGCGGCGGCGTCGACGCCGTCGCCATCGTGGCCATGGGCTGCAGGTACCCCGGGGGTGTCCGCTCCCCGGCGGACCTGTGGCGCCTCGTGGCCGAAGGCACGGACGCGACGTCCGAGTTCCCGGACAACCGGGGGTGGGACCTTCCGGAGGGCATGTCCAGCACCACCCGCGGCGGCTTCCTGCACGACGCCGACCTGTTCGACGCCAAGTTCTTCGGCATCTCCCCGCGTGAGAGCGAAGGCATGGACCCGCAGCAGCGGGTGCTCATGGAGGTCGCCTGGGAGACGTTCGAGCGGGCCGGCCTGGAGCGGGCGGGCCTGTCCGAGAGCAACACGGGGGTCTTCGTGGGCGCGATGGCCCAGGAGTACGGGCCCCGCATGTACGAGGAGCACCGCGCGGGCGGCCACCGGCTGACCGGCAGCACCCCCAGCGTGGCGTCCGGCCGCATCGCCTACCACTGGGGCCTGCGCGGACCGGCCGTCACCGTGGACACGGCCTGCTCGGCCTCGCTCGTGGCCGTGCACCTGGCCGTCCGGTCCCTGCTGGACGGCGAATGCGACATGGCCCTCGCGGGCGGCGTCGCGCTGATGCCGACGCCGGGCATCTTCGTCGACTTCTCCCGGCAGGGCGGCCTGTCGGCCGACGGCCGCTGCCACTCCTTCTCCGACGACGCCTGCGGCACCGCCTGGGCCGAAGGAGCGGGCCTGCTGCTCCTCGAACGCGAAGAGGACGCCAAGGCGAAGGGCCACCGGATCCTGGCGCTGATCCGGGGCAGTGCCGTCAACTCCGACGGCGCCAGCAACGGCCTCACCGCGCCGAGCAGGCCGGCGCAGGAGGACGTCATCCGCCGCGCGCTGCGCAGGGCCGGGCTCGGCCCGCACGACGTGGACGCGGTCGAGGCGCACGGCACCGGCACCGAGCTGGGCGACCCGATCGAGGCCCGTGCCCTCGCCGAGGTCTACGGCAAGGGCCGCGACCCGCGGCGCCCCCTCTACCTGGGTTCCTTCAAGTCCAACATCGGGCACGCCCAGGCCGCGGCCGGAGTCGCCGGTGTGATCAAACTGGTGGAGGCGCTGCGGGCGGGCGTCCTGCCCAGGACCCTCAACGTCACCGAACCGACCCGGCACGTCGACTGGCGGGGCGGCAACCTCGCCCTGCTCACCGAGGCCCGGGAGTGGCCGCGGGGTGAGCGGCCGCGCCGTGCGGGCGTGTCGTCCTTCGGCATCAGCGGCACCAACGCGCACGTCGTGCTGGAGGAGCCGCCGGCGCCGGTCGAGGCGCCGGCTCCGTCGGAGCCCGCGAAGGGGCCTTTCGTGTGGTCGGTGTCCGCACCGTCCGCCGAGGCGCTGAAGCTGCAGGCCAGGACGCTCGGCGAGCGCCTCGGGCCCGAGGACGCTCCGCAGGACGTGGCCGCCTCGCTGGCCCTGCGCAGCCGGTTCGCCCATCGCGGCACCGTCGTCGCCGACGACATCGAGGGGCTGCGCGCCGGGCTGGCCAAGCTGGCCTCCGGCTCCCCGGTGCCGACGGCGCCCGGCAGATACGTCTCGCCCACCGTGCTGCGCACGGAGTCCTGGCCCGACCCGACGGGACCGGTGTTCGTGTTCCCCGGACAGGGCTCGCAGTGGCGGGAGATGGGCCTCGCGCTGATGGAGCGGTCGAAGGCCTTCCGCGACGGCATGCGGGCGTGCGCGCGGGAGCTCGCGCCGCTGACCGGCCGGCGCCTCACCGACATGCTCAGGAGCGACGACCTCGACCGGGTCGACGTCGTCCAGCCCGCGATCTTCGCCGTGATGGTCTCGCTGGCCCGGCTGTGGGAGTCGGTCGGCGTGCGTCCGGCGGCCGTCGTCGGGGCGTCCCAGGGGGAGATCGCCGCCGCCCACATCGCGGGCGCGCTGAGCCTCGCCGACGCCTGCAAGGTGGTCGTCCTGCGCAGCAAGGCGCTCACCGAGCTGGCCGGCACGGGCGCGATGGCCTCGTTGCCGCTGGGCGTCGCGGAGACCCGCGCCCTCCTGGACCACGTCGACGGCGTCGGCGTCGCCGCCGTCAACGCGCCGACCGCCACCGTGGTCTCCGGAGGCGTCGAGGGCATCGCCGAGCTGATGGCCCTGTGCGAGAGCAGGGGCGTCGACGCCCGCCGGATCGAGGTGGACTACGCCTCGCACGGCCCGGCCGTCGACATGATCGAGGACACGGTACGCCGCGAGCTGGCGGACGTGACGCCGCTGGTGCCGTCCGTCCCGATGTACTCGACGCTGACCGGCTCGGTCATCGACACCGCCGCCACGGACGGCGGCTACTGGTTCGACAACCTGCGCGACACCGTCCGGTTCGAGCCGGTCATCCGGCGGCTCGTGGAGCGGCGCCACCGGGTGTTCATCGAGGTCAGCCCGCATCCGGTGCTGACCTTCGGGGTCCAGGAGGTGTTGGACGAGTCCGGGGTCAAGGGCACCGTGCTCGGCTCGCTCCGGCGCGGCAGCGGCGGCCTCGCCCAGTTCCTGGCCAACGCCGCGGCCCTGCCCGACTCGGCGGGCCCGGTCGACCCCTCCCCGCTCCAGCCCGCGGGCAGGCGGATCGAGCTGCCGACCTACGCCTTCGACCGGACCCGCCACTGGGCCGCGCCGAAGGCCGGTGGGAGCGGCGGACCGGTGCGCGGCTTCGGCTGCGCGGCCACCGACCTGCCGTCCGGCCAGACGGTCGTCACGGCGACGATCGACACGGCACGGCACTCCTGGATCACCGACCATGTCGTCCAGGACACCGTGCTGGTCCCGGCGACCGCGTTCCTGTCGCTGCTCACCGAGGCGAGCGGCGGCAGGGCGATCACCGAGCTGACCCTCGGCGCCGCGCTGCCGCTGACCGGGGACGGCACCGCCGAGCTCCGCGTCATGATCGGCGAGGGCGGCACGGTGACCGTCTTCTCCCGGCAGCCGGACGGCTGGCTCGAGCACGCCTCCGGTGTCCTGGGCGACCCCGCCGCCGCGCCTCGGGCCCCGCAGTGGCCGCCCGCCGACGCCTCCCCGGTCGACCTCACCCGGGTCTACGCGGACCTGGCGGCGCGCGGCTACCACTACGGCCCGGCGTTCCAGGGGCTGCGGGCACTGTGGACCCGCGGCGACGAGGCCTTCGCCGAGGTGGCCCTGCCCGAGCGGGTCACGGGCGCCGGATCGTTCGCGACCGCGCACCCCGCCCTGCTCGACGCCGCACTGCACGCGGCCGTGGTCCGCAACGGCGGCGGCCTCGCCGTGCCGTTCGCCTGGCGCGATGTGACGCTGCCCGCCAGCTCCGCCAGGAGCCTGCGGGTGCACCTGGTCGCCCGAGACGGCGAGTACTCGGTGAACTGCTTCGACGACGAAGGCGGGTTCGCCGGTTCTGCCGGCGGCCTCGGACTCCGGCCGATCGGGTCCGGTGACGAGGGCGCCGTCCTCGAACTCGCCTGGACGCCGGTGACCGGCCAGGAGACCCGCAAGGTCGAATGGGCCAGGCTCGACTTCCCCGACCTCGACGCGGTCCCGTACCCGATCCCGCGGACCGTCGTGGTCGCCCTCGCCCCGAACGGGGGCGACGTCCCCGCCGAGGCCGACGAGCTGGCGATCACCGCGACCGGCCTGATCCAGGGCTGGCTGGCCGACCGCCGCTTCGGCTCGTCCCGGCTGGCGTTCGTCACCAGGGGCGCGCTCGCCGCGACCGAGCGGGAACCGGTGCGCTGCCTGGCCTCGTCCGTCGTGACCGGCCTGGTGCGCGCCGCGCAGTCCGAGCACCCCGACACCTTCCTGCTCGTCGACCTCGACGACGACCCCGCCTCGGGCAAGGCCCTCGGGCAGGCGCTGGCCTGCGGCGAACCCGAGGTCGCCGTCCGCGGCGGCGAGCTGCTGCGGCCGCGCCTGCGCGCCGCGAAGGACGACGGCCTGCTCGCCCCGCCGCAGGGCGCGTGGCGGCTGGACGTCACCCGACGGGGCACCCTCGACGACCTCGCACTGATCCCGCACCCGGAAGCGGAGGCCGCACTCGGGCCGCGCGAGGTGCGGCTCGAAGTACGGGCCGCGGGCCTCAACTTCCGGGACGTCACCGTCGGCCTCGGCCTGGTGCCCACCGAGAGGTTCATGGGCAGCGAGGGCTCCGGCGTGGTGCTCGAGGTCGGATCCGAGGTCACCGGGTTCGTGCCCGGCGACAAGGTGTTCGGCATGTTCGACCGCTCGCTCGGTCCGGTCGCCGTGGCCGACGAACGCATGATCCGGCCGCTGCCCGGCGACTGGAGCCACGCCGAGGCCGCCACGATCCCGATCGTCTACATCACCGCCTACCAGTGCCTGGTGGACGTCGCGAACGTCCAGGCCGGGGAGTCGGTCCTGATCCACACCGCGACCGGCGGCGTGGGCCTGGCCGCGATCCAGCTGGCCCGCCACCTCGGCGCGGACGTGTTCGCCACGGCCGGACCGGCCAAGCAGCCGCTGCTCCGCGCCATGGGCGTCCCGGCGGATCACATCGCGTCCTCCCGGGAGCTGGCCTTCGCCGGCGAGTTCCGCGCCGCCACCGGCGGCCGGGGCGTGGACGTGGTGCTGAACTCGCTGGCCAACCAGGCGATCGACGACTCGCTCGCGCTGCTCGCCCCCGGCGGCAGGTTCGCCGAGATGGGCAAGACCGACCTGCGGGACAAGGCCGTGACCGAGGCCGAGCACCCCGGGATCACCTACGAGGCCTACAACATCTACGGCCAGACCCCGGAGCGCATCGGCCAGGTCCTGGACGCGCTGGTCGCGCTGTTCGCGGCCGGCGCGCTCAGCCACATACCGGTCCGGACCTGGGACGTGCGCCACGGCCGGGTTCCGCTGCGCATGCTCAGCCGGGCCAAGCACCGCGGCAAGCTCGTGCTCACCATGCCGCGGGCCTTCGACCCCGGGCGTCCCGCGCTGATCACCGGTGGCACCGGCGGGCTCGGCGCCCGCCTGGCCAGGCACCTGGTGGCCGCCCACGGCGCGAGCAGCCTGCTGCTGCTCAGCCGGCAGGGCCCGCAGGCGCCGGGCGCGCGGGAGCTGAAGGCGGAGCTGGAGGACCTCGGCGCCACGGTGGCGGTGCTCGCCTGCGACGCGGGCGACGAGAGCGCGATCGCCAAGGTGGTGGTCGAGTACGCGCCCGGCAGCGTCTTCCACACCGCGGGCGTGCTCGACGACGCCATGATCGACCGCCTCACCCCGGCGCAGGTGCGGGCGGTGACGCGGCCCAAGGTCGCCGCCGCCTGGAACCTGCACAGGCTCACGCTGGATCTCGACCTGTCGGCCTTCGTGCTGTTCTCGTCGGCGATCAGCCTGGTCGGCGGGCCCGGCCAGGCGAACTACGCGGCCGCCAACGCCTTCCTCAACTCGCTCGCCCAGCAGCGGCGGGCTCAGGGCCTGGAGGCGACGGCGCTGGCCTGGGGCCTGTGGGGGGAGGCGACCGGCATGACCGGCCACCTGTCCGAGTCCGACCACGCCGCGCTCGCCCGGATCGGACTCGCGCCCCTGCGGACGCGGGACGGGTTCCGCCTCCTGGACGAGGCCCTCCGCTCCGCCTCGTCGCTGCTGGTCCCGATGAGGACCGACCTCGCCGGAGTGAGCCCGGGCAGCCGTGCGGCGACGCTCTTCGACGGGCTGGACGGCTCCGGCGCCGGGGTCGCGAAGACCGCCGGGGCGCCGTCCTCCAGCGGCGCCCGGAAGCAGGACGGCGGCGAGCACACCCCCGCGAGTCTGCTCTCGCTGGTACGCACCCAGGCCGCCGAGGTCCTCGGCCACACCGACGCCGCCGTGATCGGGCCGGAAGAGGTGTTCAAGGAGCTCGGATTCGACTCTCTCCTGAGCGTCGACCTGCGTAACCGGCTCAACGCCGCGACAGGGCTCCGCCTGCCCGCGGGCGCGGCGCTCGACCATCCGACACCGCGACTCCTCGTCGAGTTCATGCTCACCAGATTGGACGGCTCGTGAAGAACACCGAAGTGACACACAGGATCGACGTGGAGGCGTCCGCCGAGGCCGTCTACCGCATCGTGTCGGACGTCGAGCTCTGGCCGCTGTACTTCCCGCCCACGATCCGCGCGGAGCGGGTCGAACGGTTCGGCTCCGAAGAGCGCATCCAGCTCTGGGCGATGGCCAACGGCGAACTGAGGACCTGGCAGTCGAAGCGCTGGCTGTACCCGCAGCAGTACCACATCACCTTCGAGCAGGCCCTGCCCTCGGCGCCGGTCGCCCTCATGGGCGGCGCCTGGTGGATCGACCAGAACGACGACGGCACCTGCTCGGTCCGGCTGGACCACTACTACCGTGCCGTCGACGACGACCCCGCAGTGCTCGAGTTCATCGCGCGGGCCATCGACGCCAACAGCAGGTCCGAGCTGGAGCACCTCAAGAGGGCCGCCGAGCGCGCCCTGCGGGAGCCGGAGTTCTCCGTCGACTTCTCCGACGTCGAGACCATCAGGGGTTCGATGGAGGAGGCCTACGACTACATCTACGACGTGGCCAGATGGCCGGAGCGGGTGCCGCACGTGGCCCGTCTCGAGGTCACGGAGAACGAGCCCGGCCTGCAGTACATGTCGATGGACACCCGCTCTCCCGATGGTTCGGTGCACACGACGGTCTCCGGACGGGTCTGCGACCCCAAGGGGCTCATCGTCTACAAGCAGACCGTCCTGCCGGACGCGTTCCTCGCGCACACCGGCGAGTGGCGCTTCGAGGAGAACGAGCCGGGCGTCATCACCGTGACCGGCCGGCACCGGGTGATCCTCGACCCGGACGGCCTCGCCAAGCTGCCCCGGCCGCCCGCATCGCCGGAAGCCGCGCGCCAGGCGGTCCGGCACGCGCTGGGCACCAACAGCCGCACCACCATGGCCCGCGCCAAGGAGTTCGTGGAGGCGAGGAAATGACCGGCGTGCTCGACCGGTTCAGGGCCTTCGCCCGGGCGGAGCTGACCGGCAAGTCCTCCTATTTCGACAGGCTTCCCGACCAGCCCACCGCCGAGTCGGCCAGGCTGCACGAGGCCGGGCTGGCCAACTGGTGGATCCCGGCCGAGCGCGGCGGGCTCGGGATCTCGCTCGAGGAGAGCATCGACATCGTCTCCGAGCTCTCCTACGCCGACGCCGGGTTCGCCTTCGGCTCGTTCCTGCCGATCCTCGGCACGACCATGCTCCAGCTGTACGGCTCGGAGCAGCTGGCCAAGACCTACTTGGGCGGCCTCGTCCAGGACGGCGGCGTCCTGGGCATCCTCGGCAGCGAGGAGGCCGCGGGAAGCGAGCTGGGACGCACGGCCACCACGTACCGCTCCGTCGGCGGCGAGCTCGTCCTCAACGGCGAGAAGTACTTCTCCACCAACTCCGACGCGGCCGGCCTGCTGCTGGTCCTGGCCGCCTCGGCCGACGACGACGGCGACTACGCCGTCGTCGCGGTGCCGCGGGACACCCCCGGGGTCGAGATCGTCAAACGCTGGGACATGATCGGCGTCCGGGGATCGGGCACCTACCAGGTGAGCCTGCGGGACTGCGCGGTTCCCGGGGCCAACCGGCTGCGCGGCAACGGCCTGCGCAACCTCGAGATCGGGCTGAACGCCAGCCGCATCCTCATCGCGGCCACCGCGATCGGCGTGGCCCGCAGGATCCGCGACCTGGCGCTCGACTACGCGGCGGCCAAGCAGGTCAAGGGCGCGCCGCTGACCGACAACGCGGTGTTCGCCGCCAAGCTCGGGCAGATCGAGGTCGCCATCGACGTGATGCGCAACCAGTGCCGGGCCGCGGCGGCCGAGTTCGACGGGTACATGGCCGAGCCCGACGCGGCCGCCGTCCTGACCCGGGTCGGCACGATGCGCTCGGCCCTCGCCGCGAAGATCTACTGCGGCCGGGCCGGCCACGAGGTCGGCGACGTCGGCTCCCAGCTGTTCGGCGGTCTCGGCTACACCCACGAGCACCCGATCGGCAAGCTCGTGCGGGACCTGCGCTACGTGAGCATCGTCGAAGGCGGTGACGACGTGCTGCGCGACCTCATCTACACCCGTTTCGTCCTGCCTCCCGCGAAACGCCGGTGAAACCGGCGCGCCTGAGGCGACACGACGGCAAATCAAGTCCACTTCAAGCGACATCGTCCACATTCGCCATAGCTGAGGACTCATGGATTGGGAGGGACAGCGATGTCTCGTCGAGCAGTCATCACCGGGATCGGCGTTCTCTCGCCAGGTGCCATCGGGATCAAGGACTACTGGACCCTGCTCTCCGAGGGGAGAACCGCGACGAGGAGCATCACCCATTTCGACGCGACCCCGTTCCGGTCGCGGATCGCGGCCGAGGTCGACTTCGACCCGATCGAGGAGGGATTGTCCCGGCAGGACGTCCGGCGGCTGGACCGCGCGGCGCAGTTCGCCGTCGTCGCGGGCAGGGAGGCGGTGGAGGGGTCGGGCATCGACTTCGACAGGGTCGACCCGACGCGCGTCGGGGTGGCGCTCGGTTGCGCCATCGGCTGCACGACCAGCCTCGAGGAGGAGTTCTCCATCGGCAGCGACGGCGGGAAGCTCTGGGAGATCGACCAGAGCTACACCACCCCGCACCTGTACGACTACGTGAACCCCAGTTCACTGGCGTGCGAGCTGGCCTGGACGGTCGGCGCCGAGGGGCCGACCACGGTGGTCTCCACCGGCTGCACCTCGGGCATCGACTCGGTGGGTTACGCGGCCCGCCTGATCGAGGAGGGCAGTGCGGACATCGTGGTGAGCGGCGCCACCGAGGCACCGCTGTCCCCCATCACCGTCGTCTGCTTCGACGTGCTGCGGGCCAGCTCGGCCCGGAACGACGAGCCGGACACCGCCTGCCGCCCGTTCGACCGGACCCGGGACGGCCTGGTCCTCGGCGAGGGCTCGGCGATCCTGATCGTCGAGGAGCTGCAGCACGCCAGGGCCCGCGGCGCCAGGATCTACGGCGAGATCTCCGGTTACGCGACCCGCTGCAACGCCTACCACATGACCGGTCTCCAGCCCGAGGGCAAGGAGATGTCCGAGGCGATCGACGTCGCGATGGACAAGGCCCGCGTGATAGCGCCCGACATCCACTACATCAACGCGCACGGGTCGGGCACCAAGCAGAACGACCTCCATGAGACCGGCGCCTTCAAGCGCAGCCTCGGCGAGCACGCCTACAGCACGCCGGTCAGCGGCTTCAAGTCGATGATCGGGCACTCGCTGGGCGCGATCGGCTCGCTGGAGATCGCCGGCTCCCTGCTGGCGATGAACGAGGGCATCGTCCCGCCCACGGCCAACCTGCACGAGCCGGACCCCCTCTGCGACCTCGACTATGTCCCCCTTGTCGCGCGCGAGAAGCAGATGAGCTCCGTCCTGACGGTCGGCAGCGGCTTCGGCGGTTTCCAGAGCGCGATGATCCTGCGAGCGGTGAGGTAACGGCACATGACGACACGAGCAGTAGTGACCGGACTCGGGCTGGCGGCGCCGAACGGCCTGGGCCCCACCTCGTACTGGCGCGCCCTGATGCGCGGGCAGTCGGGCATCAAGGAGGTCACCAGGTTCGACGCCTCCCGCTACCGGACCAGGCTCGGCGGCGAGGTCCCGGACTTCGAAGCCGGACGCCACCTGCAGAACCGCCTCCTGCCGCAGACCGACCACATGACCCGGATGTCGCTGGCGGCGACCGACTGGGCGCTGCGCGCGGCGGGGATCAAGCAGGGCGACATCCCCGAGAACGAGATGGGCGTCGTCACCGCGGCGGCGGGCGGCGGCTACGAGTTCGGCCAGCGGGAACTGGCCAAACTGCACGACCAGGGCCCCGACCATGTCAGCGCCTACCAGTCGTTCGCCTGGTTCTACGCCGTCAACACCGGCCAGATCTCGATCCGGCACGGGATGCGCGGCTCCGGCTCGGTGGTGATCAGCGAGCAGGCCGGCGGCCTGGACGCCATCGGCCACGCCCGCCGGCTGCTGCAGGACGGGGTCAAGCTCACCCTGACCGGCGGGATCGACAGCGCGCTGTGCCCCTGGGCGTGGGTGGCCCACCAGGCCACCGGCGACATGAGCCGAAGCGCCGACCCGACCCGCGCGTACCTGCCGTTCGACGAGCGCGCCAACGGCTACGTGCCCGGCGAAGGCGGCGCGATCATGGTGCTGGAGTCCGCGCAGTCCGCCGAGGCGCGCCTCGGCACCAAGATCTACGGCGAGGTCGCCGGATACGCCTCGACCTTCGACCCGCGCAGGCCGGGACGCCCGCCGGGCCTGCAGCGGGCCATCGAGAACGTCCTGGGCGACGCCGGCATGGACCCCTCCGACATCGACGTGGTCTTCGCCGACGCCGCCGGAGACCCGGAGAAGGACCGCCGGGAGGCCGAGGCGATCGGGGCGGTGTTCGGCCCGCGCGGCGTTCCGGTCACCGCGCCCAAGACGATGACCGGCCGGCTGTTCGCCGGCGGCGCCCCGCTCGACGTCGCCTCGGCGATGCTCTCCCTGTACTGGAGCGCGATCCCGCCGACGATCAACGTCCGCGAGGCGGTGCCGGACTACGAGCTCGACCTGGTCCTCGACCAGGCACGCTACGGCCCGCTCCGGTCGGCGCTCGTGCTCGCCCGCGGCCAGGGCGGCTTCAACTCCGCCATGATCATCAGGGAGTACCGCCCGTGACGGCCGAGATGGAAGGCCTGATGACCTGGACGGACGAGCACGTCCCCGTCCAGAAGGACGACCTGCGCGCCAGGACGGAGCACCTGAACCGGCTGAAGGCGGCGATCGTCCAGGGACCGAGCGTCGAGGCCACGAAGAAGCAGCTGGCCAAGGGCAAGCTCACCGTCCGGCAGCGGCTCGAGCTGTTGTTCGACGAGGGCACCTTCATCGAGATCGAGGCCTTTCGCCGGCACCGGTCGGCCTCTTTCGGCATGGCGGACAACCGGCCCCACACCGACGGCGTCGTCGTCGGGTGGGGCTCGGTCTTCGGGCAGCGGGTCTTCGCCTACGCGCACGACTTCCGGATCTTCGGCGGAGCACTCGGCGAGGCGCACGCAGCGAAGATCCACAAACTGATGGACCTGGCGATCGCGGCCGGCGCCCCGCTGGTCAGCCTGTGCGACGGCGCCGGCGCGCGGATCCAGGAGGGGGTCACGGCCCTGGCCGGCTACGGCGGGATCTTCCGCCGCAACGCGGCCGCGTCCGGGGTCATCCCCCAGCTCAGCGTGATCCTCGGACCGTGCGCCGGCGGCGCCGCCTACTCGCCCGCGCTGACCGACTTCGTGTTCATGGTCCGCGAGACCTCGCAGATGTTCATCACGGGCCCGGACGTCGTCGAGGCGGTCACCGGCGAGAAGATCTCCATGGACGGGCTCGGCGGCGCGGACGTGCACGGCGCTAAGTCGGGGGTGGCGACCTTCGTCTACGACGACGAGGCGTCGTGCATCGACGACGTCCGCTACCTGCTGTCCATGCTGCCGCCCAACAACCGGACGACGCCGGCGGTCGTCCGGTCCGGCGACCCGGCCGAGCGCAGGACGGCCGCGCTCCTGGACATCGTCCCGCTCGGCTCCGCGGAGGCCTATGACATGCACGCCGTCATCACCGAGATCGTCGATGACGGCGAGTACGTCGAGCTGCAGGAGCACTGGGCGCAGAACCTCATCTGCGCCCTGGCCCGGATGGACGGCAGGCTGGTCGGCGTCCTGGCCAACCAGCCGATCGCGGCAGCGGGCACCCTGGACATCGACGCGTCCGTCAAGGGCGCCCGGTTCGTCCAGATGTGCGATGCGTTCAGCATTCCGCTGATCACCCTGGTGGACGTGCCCGGCTTCCTTCCCGGCCGCGAGCAGGAACACGAGGGCATCATCCGGCACGGGGCGAAGCTCCTGTACGCCTACTGCGCGGCGACCGTCCCGCGGATCCAGCTGATCCTGCGCAAGGCCTACGGCGGCGCGTACATCGTGCTGGACTCGCGCTCCATCGGGGCGGACCTCTCCCTGGCCTGGCCGACCAACGAGATCGCGGTGATGGGCGCGGAGGGCGCCGCCAACATCATCTTCCGCCGCGACATCGCCGGCTCGGACGACCCCGAGCAGACCAGGGCGGACCGGCTGGAGGAGTACAGGGAGGAGCTCATGCACCCCTACTACGCGGCCGAACGTGGCCTCGTGGACGACGTGATCGACCCGGCGGCCACCCGCACCACCCTGATCAGGGCACTGGAGATGCTCGAGCACAAACACGTTCCGGCCGTCCTGCGCAAGCACGGAAACCCCCCGGTGTAGACATGGCCGAGGAGACCTGGTTCAGCGTCGTCTCCGGACGTCCGGACGAGTACGAGACGGCGGCGCTCACCGCCGTGCTGGCTCTGCTCGCCCGGCGGCCGGGGCGGCCGGAAGGCGGCGCTCCGGCCCGGCCGACGTGGTGCACGCACGCCGCGTACACGCCGCCGGGCGACTGGTCCGGCGGAGAGGATCTTTATTGATCGCAGAAAGGCGGCGTGAGAGGCTCGGGCAGGACTGACGGCGAGTCCGGCCAGGGGGTTCCATGATCAAGGTAGTGCTCGCGGAGGACATGCACATCGTGCGTGCCGCCATCGTCGCTCTGCTCGAGCTGGAGAAGGACATCGAAGTCGTCGCCGACGTCTCCTCGGGCGACGAGATCCTGGAGACCGTCAGGACCTTCCGTCCGGACGTCGCGGTCATCGACATCGACCTGCCGGGCATCGACGGCATCACCGCCTCGCGCAAGCTGCACGAGGAACTGCCCGCGACGCGCACGCTCCTCCTCACCAGCCTCGGGCGTCCCGGCACGGTGCGCAAGGCGCTCGCGGCGAAGGTCGGGGGCTTCATCATGAAGGACGCCCCGCCCGGGGAACTGGTCAACGCGATCCGCGAGGTGGCCGCCGGCCGCCGCTACATCGACAGCCAGCTGGCCATGTCCGCCTGGGAGGACAACGGCTGCCCCCTCACCGAGCGGGAGCTGGACGTGCTGGGCAATGTCGCGAAGGGCGCCAGCCTGGAAGAGATCGCCGCCGAGCTCTTCCTCAGCATCGGCACGGTCCGCAACTACCTCGCCTCCGCGGTGACCAAGCTCAACGCCCGCAACCGCGTCGACGCCATCCGCATCGCCGAGGCCGCCGACTGGCTCTGACGTCCGTCCTGTTCCGGCCGGTCTCGGCCTTCCCCGCGCCGGCCCGGTCCGCGACCGCCACCGGCATGGTCGCCCGCACCGTGAGGCGTCCCTCGGCTCCCCGTTCGACCGTGAGGTCCCCGTCCATTTCGGCGAGGCGTTCACGGAGCTTCTGCGCGCCCTTCCATTCGGTGACGTCATCGGCGGCGCCGTCGTGAACGATCTCCAAGGTGACCTGGCCGGAGTTCGTCCGGACCGTGATGTCGCACCGGGTCGCCATGGCGTGGCGCAGCACGTTCGTCACGCCCTCGCGGAGAGCCGCGGCGAGCACGGTGTGCACCGGCGGGGACAGCTCACCCGGGCCGAGGACGAGATTCGCGTGGATCCCCGTCGTCATGAGGATGCGGCGCGCCTTGGAGGACTCGGTCTCGAGATCGACCTCCCGGTACCCGGCCGCGACCTCGCGGACGTCGTTCAGCGCCTGCCGGGCCACCGACAGCAGGCGCTTCAGCTCCTCTCGTGCCTCTTCGGGGTCCTCTTCGATCTTCCAGTCCGCCTCCGTGGCCCGCATGATGATCGTTGAGAGCCTGCAGCCCACCAGATCCTGCAGGTCCCGCTCGAACCGCAGCCGCTGCTCGGTGACCGCCAGGTCCGCCAGCTCCCGCCGCGCCGCATGCGCCCGGTCGGCCAGTCCGATGAGGCTGGCCAGGGCGAACACCACCACACCCGTGGCGAGCGGGGAGAAGACGCTCCAGATGACCTGGACGGCGGTGCCCCCGAACGCCGCACGAAGCGCGCTGCTGCACAGGACGACGGCAAGGACGCAGGGGATGGCCACGGGTGGACGGAAGGCGAGGAGGACGCATCCGGCCAGGATTCCCAGCAGCCCGAAGTCGACGTTCTGCAGCAGGGCGACCTGGGCCGTCGCGACACCGACGAACGCCGCGAGCACCCACCGGGTGCGGGCCGTGCCGACCCCGGGAGGCGAGGCGAGCAGGTGCCACATCACGAGCGCCGCACCGACGAGGACGCAGGCCAGGCCGAGTACCGTCGCCACGGTCCCGTCGACCGTCCCGAACACCCACATGGCGCTGCGGACGAACTCGCAGGCGAGGATGCTCGCGACCAGCGGTCGCGGATGCCGTACCGGAACGGCCGAATGCGGCCTGCGCTCCCTCGGCGGCCTGACGCGACGGCCCCTCTCCGCCTTCACCGGTACGGACGCCGCCAGCAGGTAGGCGCCGTCGTCCCCGCTTTCCGCGGTCAGCGTTCCGCCGAGGTCTCGCACCCTGCGGCTCAGATTCGCCAGGCCGCTCCCACCGCTCTCGAGCGGGACGTGCGTCCGGGTCCTCGCCCCGTCGTTCGCGATCTTGATCGTGGCGGTGGCGCCGGACCGTTCGAGCACCACGTCGCAGCCGGTCGCGGACGCGTGACGCAGCACGTTGGTCACGCCCTCCCGCAGCACCGTGGCGAACACCGCCTCGACCGGCTCGGGAAGCGGCCCCTCCCCTCTCGCCACGGTGAACCGCACTCCGGCCGCGGCCAGCAGCGACCGTGCCGCCTCGATCTCTTCCCGGAGCAGGAGCCGGGTGTCTCCCAGCACCACCGAACGCACGTCCGAGAGCGATCGGCGGCTGATCTCGAGAGCCTGGAAGATCTCGGCCCGTGCCCGGCCGGGGTCCGCGCCGACCAGCCGCAGAGCCACCTCGCACGTCAGCGTCAGCGCGGACAGGCCGGAGGCGAGCAGGTCGTGCAGGTCGCGGCCGAACCTCAGCCGCTCCTCCGCCACCGAAAGCCGGGCGAGGTCGGTACGCATCCTGCGCAGCATCTGGATCTCCGACCGCAGCCGCACCAGCCCGTAGAAGACCAGCCCGTACTGCATCGTCAGGACGGCCAGGTAGAGGTAGCCGATCGGCGGCTCACCGTAGTGGGCGCCCATGGCGCCGACGCTGGCGACCACCGCCGAGAAGGCGAGCCATCTCCACGGCCCCCGCAGGACCAGCAGCGCGTTGCCCGCCGTGAAGGCCTGCATCCCGAGCCACGGATAACCCACGTACAGGAAGGGAAGGTAGGCCAGGAGCGCCTGGCCCCAGAGCATCATGTGCGCGGTGACGCCGGCGGGCCGCGCGTCGATCCGGCCGAAATGACCGAGTTGGGCGGCCAGCAGGACGCAGCTGGCCAGGACCGCCACCGCCATCCGCCCGAGGCTGTCCCTGTCGGTGGCCACGTGAGTCAACGTCAGCGCGCCGTTGACACCGATGACCGTGAAGATGGCCAGCACGACCAGGCGGGGAGCCAACGGGGACGGCAGGCGTGAAACCGGACCTGCGGCCGGTGTCGAGCTCCCGGCCGGAGGTCCGGTGCGTACGGTCCCCTTCCCGATCACCGGCTGACCGGGTCAGGCAGCCGGCCGACCGTGGCCAGACCCGCTCCGACGAGGTAGGACGCCACGTCCGCGACGGCGCGCTCGTCGAGCGGCAGCGCGTCGGCGAGGTCCCGGGCCGTGCCGCCCCCGCGCATCAGCCGCCGGCCCAGCTCGGCCACCGGTGCGAGAAGGTCCACCCGATGGTGGGCCGACTCCGCGCTCATCATGCACTGGTCGCCGTAATCCTCCAGCTCGCAGCCGGAGACGAGGGCGACGCTGCCGACCGGGGGATCGGGCCTGATGCGGAAGACGGCCCGGCTCGAGATCGGCACGACCGCCAGCACCGCGCCCTCGACGTCGGGGAGTTCGAGCGAAGCGACCACACATCCGGTCAGCTTGTCCAGAACCCTCCGCACGGCGCTCCACGCGCAGTCGGGCCGCCGGTCGCCCGTTCTCCAGCCCAGGTAGGCGTCCTCGAGTCCGGGCACGTTCTCGAGCCTGACCGGTCCCAGCGTCATCCGGCGCAGGGAGTTCCTGATCACCTCCCGGTCGTCGTCGATCCGGATGTCGCCCCAGCGGGTGCACGCGACGAGGCCGCCGTCGTCCTTGAGCTCGACATCCGCGGTCAGCGACCAGAGCGGGCGGCCGGTCAGCATTCTTCTCCTCAGACCCACAGGGGAACGGGATTGAGTTCTTCGTAGGGGGTCGGCTCCGTACGGAGCCCCAGCTTCACGGGGACGTCATAAAGCCTGCCCGGGGCGTACCGGGCCCAGATCGGCCGCATCCCCGGAACGACGACCTTCACGGCGCTGAGCCCGACGTCCGGACGGGTCTGGTCGAGGACGAGGACCTCCATGCCGGCCGATTCCAGCAAGGACTGGAGGTGCCGGACATCGGCTGCCAGATCGAACCGTTCCTGGAACGCGTGGTCGACGCGACGGCGGGCGGGCACGGCCTGGTCCGGGAGCAGGTAGGGGCAGGACGCCGACGCGCCCTCGCCGAGCCACCGGTCGAAGTCGGGGTCTCCGCTCTCCTCCGGATCGTCCACCACCCAGGGCATGGCCTGGTTCACCTCCGTCAGCGCGCGCCGCACGGCCACCGCCGGATCCAGGTGCGCGCCGAACCCGAACATGATGCGCTCCGGCCCCCGGACGCTTCGCGAGAACGCCGCCATCGTCGGCACGGGAAGATCGGCGGTGATGTCGAGGACCCAGACGTCGCGTCCCAGATCCGCGTGGACCTGCCTGTGTTCGTCGATCCAGGGATCGCCCAGGTCGTCGAGATCGAATCCGGGCATGCGAAGGCGGTTGTCCCACCAGAGGGAAACGGCGTCGCGTTCGATCACCTCGAGCAGGCCCTGGAGCACCGCGTCCTCCAGCGCCGCGCCCACGGCGTTTCCGCTCGAGTCCGCCAGGCACGGCCCCGGCGCCCCGAAGTACAGCAATGACGTCGGCAGGAGCCTGTGCTCCTCCCGCGTCAAGGACCAGAGCGGGGTCCAGTCGATGACGGCCCTCTCGTCCAGCGGCTCGGGTATCGAGAGCATCCAGCCGTGGGCCCTGTTCCATTCGTCGCGGTCCCGGTACTGGCGGGCGTCGTACAGCTGGCAGGCGTCGGGATGGATCGCCCTGTCCTCGACTTCGCGGTAGCCGGCGCTGATCCGGTACTCGTCGGCGTGGAACGCCGCGGAGAACCGCTCGGCCGCCTCGCCCAGCGCACCGACCTCGGCGTCCAGCGCGGAGACGCCCTTGCCTCCGCTGGTCGCCCGGAGCACCGATTGCAGGCCTTGCAGGGACCGGGCGCGCAGAGCGAGGTTGGGGCCCGAGCGGTAGCAGTTGAAGAACCGCGGACCCCGGCTGTCGGGGACGATCCGCTCGACGATTCCGGTGACCGGGCTGATGAGGTCGCCGAACCGGCGAAGGGTGTCCTCGGCGGTGGCCGACCGGTGGCCGCCGGCCCCCCAGGCCGCCTTGGGCCGGGAGACGAGAGTCACCGGACGCTTCGCCTGGGCCTCCATCAGGCCCGGATCACCGCATGAACCGCACTGCGGCCGCACGGTCACCGGGTGATGACGGCTGGCCAGGCTGAGGCTGTCCTGGATCCAGATGCTCTTCTGACCGTGGTAGCGGACCCCCGCCAGCCACTTGGCGGCCTCCAGGGCGATCAGCTGCGCCGTGGCCGCGGTGGCGGGCGGGATGCCGACGTTCTGCGGACTGCACCGCAGGGCGGCCCGCGCCCTGCGGTGCAGTCCGACGCGCTCGGCGAGGCAGTGCCAGCAGGCCCCGTCGCCTCGGGTGAAGACCGGGCCCAGCCACAACTCCGTGCCCGTCGGCTTGGCGAGCAGCCAGGGTGTGCCTTTCTCACCGCAGGCCGCGGCGATCGCCTCCAACCCCGGATCCAGATAGTCGTCGCAGAGGACCACGGCCAGGTCGGCGCCGATGTCGGCCGAGTCCACCTTCCCCACGCCGGTTCGGCGCAGCGCCTCGGCCACGTCACCGGCTCCCGGGCTGAGCGAGACCAGGGCGACCCGGGAGGCGGCCAGGTGCCGGACCGCATCGGAACCGTCCAGCCCCGCGGCGTCCCAGTAGGCGAGGACCCCCGGCGCGACCGTCGCGTCGAGGTCGCTGTAGTGGGTGAGAAATCCGGCTTCGGCCAGCTGGCGCACCCCGTTGGCCGCCTGCTCGACGGTGAGCTCCCCCGAAGCCTCGCGGAGGATGCCCTGCAGGTCCCGCGTCCCGTCGAGCAGCTTGGCCAGGGTCGCGGCGCACGGCCCCGCCAGCGCGGTCACCGTGTCCTCCGAAAGAAGATAAGCGGCCTCGCCGTCCGCGATCTCCGCACTCAGATGACGCTTGAACCCGATTCGCGCCCTGCTTGGCATACCAGCACCGAACCTTCGTTTCCGTGGCGCCGGCTAGTGCGCGGCGACGGCCCTGGCGGCCTTGTAGGACGGCAGGATCATTTCAGAAGGATCAGCGGCGCCCGTGATGGGCCGAATGGAAATCACAGTCGCGCTTCCGACCGCACCGACGACCGACTCGATTTCCTTGAGCAGTTCGTTCATGACTTCCTCCAAGAAAGCGTGGTGGCGGATGGCTGAACCAAGGATCAATCGGGGGGCGGTCGGGGCGGTAGTGCCACACACACTACACAGGTGTGGATTTCCCATATCACACGACTTGATCTTAACATTGTCCAGGACAGTTGTGATCAAGCGTGGCAAGATGGTAGCGAACCATGGAACTCGACCATCTCGGCGAACGCGATACCCACATCGATCTGCGCTCCTTGCGGCATTCCATCGAGTTCGGCGTAGGCGCGGTGAAGGTTGCCCACTATGCGTTCGGAATCCAGGAGCGCGCCGAATTCGCCGAGGTCAGCGGCCGCCGCGGCCTCCAGTACCGTGCGTCCGCGTGCGACGCCCTCGATCGCCACGTCCATGAGCCAGGACAGGTAGCGCTCGGTCTGGTCGAGCAGTTCGGGCCCGCCGACCGGTCCGTGCCCCGGGACGACGGTCCGCGGGCCGAGTCCGCGCAGCTCCTCGATGACGGCGAGGGAGCCCGTGACCGACCCCATCAGGCAGAACGGCGTCGTGCCGGCCCAGACGACGTCGCCGGCGAACAGCACTCCGTCGTCCGGCAGCCACACGATCGTGTCACCCGAGGTGTGCGCGGGGCCGGAGTGCAGCAGGCTGACGCGGCGGTCGCCGACGTGCACGGCGGCGTTCCCGGTGTAGGTGATGTCGGCCGCGTCGACGGGCGTCCCGCCCCAGTCCACATCGGGCCACAGCCCGCGCAGTCCCGGGCCGGCGAGGATCTGGTCGCGGGCGCAGTCGGCGTGGGCGATGATCGTCGCCCGCGGCCGGAAGTAGGAGTTCCCGAAGGTGTGGTCGCCGTGGAAATGCGTGTTGACCAGATAGTCGGGTCCGTGCGGAGCCTTTGTTTCGATCGCGGTGATGAGTTCCTTCGTGCGGCGCTCCGTCGCCGTGGTGTCCACCAGGAGCACGCAGTCGGGATCGACGACGAGACCCGCGTTGTTCAGACACCATCCGCCATCCGGCTGGACGTAGGCGTAGACCGACTGCGCGACCTCCACGAGGCCGGGCTGTGATAGAGGCATTTCTCTTCCTCACTCTGTGGACGGGGCCACGATCGCAACCGAGAATCCAGCGCCGCTAGAGCCGCGGGAGAAAGGCTGTCGCCATTCAAGAGCGACGAGAGGACCGCAAGATGGAAGCGCTCGCCCGCCGGAAGGTCAGTGCCGACGACTACGTCGACATCCTGGATTTCTATGCGCGCCAAATGCACGTGCTCGACGCGTTGAACCTCGAGGCGTACGCCGACACCTTCACCGAGGACGGCGCCGTCGACCACGCGCACCGCGGGGAACGTGTCGAGGGGCGCGCGGCGATGATGAGGTCGATGGAGGCCGCCCTGCCCCGCTACCGCGATGTCGCGGTCAGGCACTGGTTCGACCACCTCCTGATCGAGCCCGCCGAGAACGGCTGGCACGTCGTGTACTACTCGCTCGTCACCAGGACCGACGCCGAGGGCAAGGTCGACTTCGAGCCGACCTTCACCGTCGAGGACGACCTGGTCCGCCTCGGGAACGGGGAGATCAGGACGAGGCTGCGCGTGGTCCACCGGGACGAGCCGGCCGGCGCGGGCGAGTAACCGATGAGGGGCATCGTCCTTGCCGGCGGCAGCGGTACCCGGCTGCACCCGATCACCCTCGCGGTGTCCAAGCACCTGCTGCCCGTCTCCGACAAGCCGATGATCTACTACCCGTTGGCGACGCTGATGCAGGCGGGGATCCGGGACATCCTCATCATCACCACCCCGCACGACCGGCCGCAGTTCGAGCGGCTGCTCGGCGACGGTGCCGAGCTCGGGCTGCGGCTGAGCTTCGCCGAGCAGGCCGCCCCCAACGGCCTGGCCGAGGCGTTCGTCATCGGCGAGGACTTCATCGGGTCCGACAAGGTGGCGCTGGTGCTGGGCGACAACGTCTTCCACGGCCAGGCCCTCGACGAGACCCTGGCGCTCAGCACCCGCGACGTGGACGGCTGCGTCCTGTTCGGGTACCGGGTGCCGAACCCGGAGCGGTTCGGCGTCGGCGAGACCGACCTCGAAGGCCGGCTGGTCTCCCTGGAGGAGAAGCCCGTCCGGCCCCGCTCCGACCGGGCCATCACCGGGCTCTACCTCTACGACAACCGGGTCGTGGAGGTGGCGAAGAACCTCCGGCCGTCGGTCCGCGGGGAGCTGGAGATCACCGACGTCAACCGGTGGTACCTGGAACGCGGCGCCGCGCGGCTGGTCGACCTGGGCGAGGGCGTCGCCTGGCTCGACACCGGCACGCCGGAGTCGCTGCTCAAGGCGGGGCAGTACGTCCGCACGATGGAGGAGCTGCAGAAGGTCCGGATCGCCTGCCTCGAGGAGATCGCTCTTCGGATGGGCTTCATCACTCCCGATGAGTGCCTGCGGCTGGGCCGGCGCATGGCGAACTCCGCCTACGGGCGGCATGTGCTGTCGGTCGCCACCGACGAGGCGTTCCGGCGGGAGCTCGTCTCCGTCTGACACGCGGGCTCGGCGGGTGGGAGGGCAGGCCGATCCTGCCCTCCCACCCGGTCCTCCACCGGTTTCAGATGGTCACGAGCGGGATTCGAGCGCCCTTCTGCATCGTCGGCGCATGCTGAAACCAAGGCCCTCGGAAGACCTGGATCTGCCCGCCCGCCTCGCGTCGTCAGCGGACCTCGCCGAGGACGTGCACCTCATCGACGCCTGGATGGAGGAGCGCAGCGCCGCCCACTCCTTCTCCGTCCGCCGGATCCCGTTCCGGGAGATGCACGGCTGGCGTTTCTGCCCCTCCACCGGGAATCTGGTCCACGACACCGGGCGGTTCTTCTCCGTTCAGGGCCTGCGGGCCGAGCGCCCCGGCGCCCCGGCCTGGAATCAGCCCGTACTCCACCAGCCCGAACTCGGCATCCTCGGCATCCTGGCCAAGGAGTTCGACGGCGTCCTGCACTTCCTGATGCAGGCCAAGTTCGAGCCGGGCAATCCGGTGCCGCTCATGCTCTCCCCGACCGTCCAGGCGACCTGGAGCAACTACAGCGGAGTGCACAAGGGCGGCAAGGTCACCTACGTCGACTACTTCGCCGTCCCGGGCCGCGGCCAGGTGCTCTCCGACGTGCTCCACTCCGAGCACGGCGACTGGTTCTACCGCAAGCGCAACCGCAACATCATCGTCGAGGTCGACGCCGAGGACGACGTCCCGGTCGAGGACGACTTCCGCTGGATGTCCCTCGGCCAGATCAACGAGCTCATGGCCCGGGACAACACCGTCAACATGAACGCCCGCACGGTGCTGGCGTGCCTGCCGCAGGCCTCGCCCCCGCCGGGGGCCGCCAAGGACGACTTCCGCCGCTCCCTCGCGGCCTCCCGCGACCCGGAGGCCGGCTCGCTCCTGCCGACCGTGGAGCTGCTCAGCTGGTTCACCGGCCGCCGGTCGGCGCACGACCTCGACGTCGTCCGGGTACCGCTGGGCCGGCTGGAGGGCTGGCACCGCACCCGCGAGGAGATCATGCGGGACGACGGCGGCCTCTGCCGGGTGGTCGCGGTGGCCGTCGGCGCCACCAGCCGGGAGGTCGCGGCCTGGAGCCAGCCGCTGGTCCGGCCGTGCGGCCGTGGACTGGTGGTGTTCCTGGTCAAGGAGTTCGGCGGAGTGCTGCACGTGCTCGTCCACGCGCGCGCCGAGCCGGGGTTCCTGGACGCGGTCGAGCTGGCCCCGACGGTCCAGCTCGTGTCGGCGGACCTCACGGCGGCGCCGTTCCTCGACCAGGTGCCCGCCCCCGGTTCGCCGTCGATCCGCTACTCGGCGATCCATGCCGAGGAGGGCGGCCGGTTCCTGGAAGCCGAGAGCCGCTACATGATCGTCGAGGCCTCCGACGCGACCTGTGCGGCCCCGCCGCCGCCCGGCTACGCCTGGGTGACGGTCGCCCAGCTGTCCGGGCTGCTGCGCCACGGCCAGTACGTCAACGTGCAGGCCCGCACGCTGCTCGCCTGCCTGAACTCGATCCGGTAGAGCGGGCTCGACCGAGGATCAAGCCCTTTCATAGCCGCCTTGACTTACGTGCACGGTAGACCTCTAGGGAGAGATGACCATGACCGCAAGCATTGACGAGAAGCCGGAGACCGAGCAGCCGGTCTTCCCCTATCCCCGCGCGTGCCCGTTCTCGCTGCCCGCCGAGTACGGGCCGGCCATGGAGAAGTCCTCGGTCTTCAAGGTGAAGCTGGTCACCGGCAAAGAGGCCTGGGCGGTTACCGGTTATCAGAACAACCTCGAACTCCTGATGCACCCGCACGTCAGCTCCTCGCGCGAGCACGAGAACTTCCCGTTCTACTTCCACGCGCCGCCGGAGTTCCGCACCGAGACCTCGTTCATCGGGTACGACGCCCCCCGGCACACCACCACCCGCCGCAAGGCCGCGGTGACCTTCACCAACCGCCGGGTCCAGCGGCTGCGCGAGAAGATCGCGGCGAACGTGGACGAGCGGCTGGACGCCATGGAGGCGGCCGGCTCCCCGGCCGACCTGCACGAGTTCGTCTCGCTGCCGGTGCCCATGTCGATGATCTGCGAGCTGCTCGGCGTCCCGTACGAGGACCACGCGTTCTTCGCCGAGCACGGCACCAACCTGCTGGGCGGCCACGCCACCCAGGAGCAGCGGCAGGCCGCGATGGTCGAGGTCGGCAGGTACCTCGACAAGCTGGTGGACCTCAAGGAGGCCGAGCCGGGCGACGACCTGCTCAGCCGGGCGATCGTCGCGTACCGGGAGTCGGGCGAGGAGTACAGCAAGCGCGACCTGGTGAACCTGTGCCGGCTGCTGATGAACGGCGGGCACGAGACCACCGCCAACATGATCTCGTTGTGCACGATGGCCCTGCTGCAGAACCCGGACCAGCTGGCCGAGCTGCGCCGCGACCCGCAGCTGATCGGGCCCGCCATCGAGGAGCTGGTCCGCTACATCACCATCGGCGACCTGGCCGTGGGGCGGGTCGCGCTCGAGGACATCGAGATCGACGGGACGACGATCCCCAAGGGCGACGGCATCCTGTGCCTGATGATGACCGCCAACCGGGACGGCGGTGTCTTCGACCGCCCCGACGAGCTGATCCTGAGCCGCGGCACCCGCAAGCACCTGGGCTTCGGCCACGGGGCGCACTACTGCATCGGCGCCGACCTGGCCCGGGTCGAGCTGGAGATCGCCCTGACGAAGATCATCGATCGGTTCCCCGGCCTCGAGCTGGCCGTGCCGTTCGAGGACATCCGCACCAAGGAAGGCTCGGTCGTCTACGGGGTCTGGTCGTTGCCGGTCCGGTGGTGACCCCCCGAGCGGCGCATGTCCCCGGATCGGCGATCCGGGGACATGCGCCGCTCAGAGCGACTACTGCTGGCGTTCGGGCAGGTCCACCACCAGGCCGTCGAGCTCGTCGGTCACCGGCAGCTGGCAGCTCAGCCGGCTGTTCCCGCGGCGCGGGCATGCCGTCGAGTACAGGAGTTCGTCCTCGATCTCCGACATCTTCGGCAACGGCGCGCCGCTGCTCTCGTCGATGTAGACGTGGCAGGTGGAGCACATGGCGCCGCCACCGCACTCCGCGACGATTCCGCGGATTCCGTTGACCACGGCGCCCCGCATCACCGAATTACCGGTCGGGACGTCGACGACCGTCGCGGTTCCGTCCGTGCTCCTGTACGTGATCTCAGCCATTGATCCTGCCTCCGCGATTTCGCTGACCATGCTCTGCCCCACGTTGCCTCCCGCCGCCGGTGAAGCGCTGGAGGGCCGGTCGAAGAGCCGGTCTCCGGCAGTACGGCTCCAGGTTCCCTCGAGAGGGGCGCCCGATTCTGGCAGTGCGCATCCAGGCGCCCGATGACGAAGGAGGCTTTGATGCCGAAGATCAGCACGCAGCCGGTCTGGACGGCCGCAGGACCCGGGGAGCGGCTGGAGCACACGACGCTCGAGGTCCCCGTGGACTACGCCGACCCGCAGGGTGAGCGGATCACCATCGCCGTGAGCCGGCTGCGGGCCAAGGACCCCGCGCGGCGACGCGGCATCCTGCTGGGGGTGAACGGCGGGCCGGGCGGGGACGGAGGCCTCGGCCGCGACATGCCGCTCCGTTTCGCGGACACACCGCTGGCCGACGTCTACGACCTCGTCGGCTTCGACCCGCGCGGGACCGGCGCGTCCACCCGGTTGCTCATCGAGGTCACCCCCACGACCGCCCCGTTCGACTCCCGGCCTCCGGAGGAGGCTTTCGAGGCGATGGCGTCCGACATGCGAGAGCGCGAACTCGGCTGCCAGCGGGCCGGCGGCGCTCTGCGGCCCCACATCAGCACCCGCAACACCGCACGCGACATGGACGCCATCAGGGAGGCGCTGGGAGAGGAGAAGCTGAGCTTCCTCGGCTACGCCTACGGCAGCTACGTGGGCGTCGTCTACGGGACGATGTTCCCCGAGCGGCTGGACCGCAGCCTGCTGGACTCGTGCGTGCACCCTGGCTGGACCTGGCGGCAGCAGTTCTTGGAGCAGGCCCGCGCCATCCGTGAGAACGTCGACAAGTGGGCGGAGTGGACCGCTCGTCGCAACAGCCGCTTCGGCCTCGGCACGTCCGCCGGCGAGGTGTTCGCGGCCGTGGAACGGGTCGCGGCGCACCTGGACGCCCGGCCGCACGGCATGCACGCCCGCACCTCCTATGACGGCATCGTGGGCGGTCTGTCGACCGACCGTTCGGCATGGGAGAAGCTGGCCGGGCTCGTCGGTGCGCTGCTGGAGGCGGCCGACGACGGTGACACTGGGAAAGCGGACGCACTGCTGGCCGACCACAGCACGGGAGGCTGGGGTGCGCGGGCCAGTGAGCAGACGCGCCAAAGCGTCCTGGAGGCGGTGACGCTGGAGACCGAGTGGCCCGCCGACCTGGAGACGTACTACGCGGACATGCGCATGTGCCGGGAGCACCACCCCTACGGGCACGGAGTCCTGCGGGCGGCTCCTTGGGTGGGCGCCTTCCGCACCTTCGAGTCGCCCGAACCGCCGACGGTCCCCGCCCGGGACGGCTACCCGGTGGGACTCATCGTCCAGGCCGACGGCGACCCGCTCGATCAGTACGAGGGCGGGGTGGCGATGGCGGAGCTCCTCGGCCACCACCTGATCACCGTGGAGCAGTCCGGCGACCACGAGGTCTACGTGCTGAGCGGCGCCAACCCCGCACTGGAGGAGCTCGTGGAGCGCTACCTGGTGGACGGCGCCCTGCCGCCGGCCCGGGTGAGCGTCCCGGGGGCTCACCCGCCTCCGCCGGTCCCGGAGGACACCCCCTGACGCACGCGGGCCGGGCCGCCGGAAGTCGGGGGCGGCCCGGCCCGCGTGTGCGGTGGATCAGCCCGTGACCGCCCTCGTCTTGAGAGGGTTCCACCACGACTCGTTCTGCCGGTACCACTCGACGGTCGCGGCCATGCCCTCGTCGAAGGCCACCCGGGGCTCGTAGCCCAGCTCGTTCCGGATCTTCGAGTCGTCCAGCGCGTAACGGAAGTCGTGGCCCTTGCGGTCCGGGACCCGGGTGACGAGATCCGGATCAGCGTCGCACAGCTTCACCAGCAGGTCGGCGATCTCGCGGTTGGTGCATTCGACGCCCCCGCCGACGTTGTAGACGTGGCCCGCCCTGCCCCGGGCGAGGACCAGCTGGATCGCGCGGCAGTGGTCGGCCACGTGCACCCACTCGCGGATGTTGCGGCCCTGGCCGTACAGCGGCGCGGGCAGGCCGCCGAGGAGGTTGCTCACGAACCGCGGGATGAGCTTCTCGATGTGCTGGTAGGGGCCGTAGTTGTTGGAGCAGCGGGTGATCGACGCCTCGAGCCGGTGGGTGCGCACATAGGCCTGGACGATCATGTCGCTGGCGGCCTTGGACGCCGAGTAGGGCGAGTTGGGACTGATCGCGGAATCCTCGGTCCAGGATCCCTGGTCGATGGAGCCGTACACCTCGTCGGTGGACACGTGCACGAAGCGGCCCACCCCCGCGGACAGGCACGCGTCCAGCAGGGTCTGGGTGCCGAGCACGTTGGTCCTGACGAACTCGCCGGGGACCATCAGAGACCGGTCCACATGGGACTCGCCGGCGAAGTGCACGACGGCGTCATGGCCCGGCAGCACGTCCTGGAGCAGGCGGCGGTCGCAGATGTCACCCTGCACGAAGGTGAGCCGCGGATGGCGGTGGGGCAGGTTGGCGCGGTTTCCCGCATAGGTGAGTTTGTCCAGGACGGTGATGTCGGCCTGCGCATAGCCCGGGTAGTGCCCGTCCAACATGGCCCGGACGTAGAAGGATCCGATGAACCCGGCGGCACCGGTGACCAAGAGTCGCATGGTCGCACCGTCGCCCCCGCCGCTCGAAAGTCTCTGCACTGCCGGTCGATTCGTCCGCGCCTCCGGTTCCGCTCGAGAGCCGTGACTCACCCTTTCAGCAGGTTCAGTGACAAGGAGTGCTCATGACCGACATCCCCGATGTCAAGAAGTCCACGGTCGTCGACGTCCCCGTCGGCGACGCCTTCACCCTCTTCGTCGAACGGCCGGTCGAGTGGTTCCCCGAGCACCACGTGTTCGTGAAGGACCGGGTGGACCTGGTGATCGAGCCGCGGGTCGGCGGCCTCTACTACGACGTGGACGCCGACGGGACCGAGATCGCCTGGGGCACGGTGACCGAGTTCGACCCTCCCCGCCGGATCGTGTTCACCTGGCGGGTCGGGCCGGGCTGGCGGCCGATCCTCGACGATGACAGGGCGAGCTTCATCGAGGTCGACTTCGAGCCGGCCGTGCCGCGCGGCACGAAGGTGTCGATCACGCACAGCGGGCTGCACCGGCACGGGCCGGAGCTCGCCCCGGCCATCCACGCCGCGCTCGACGGCCCGAGCCCCGGGGAGACCCTGGCCAGGTTCGCGGAGGTCGTGGTCCGGCACTCCGCACCCGTCACCCTGCTCAACCGGTTCACGCTGAACGACCTGGCGGACGCGGAGAGGTTCGAGGAGGCCTTCGAGACGACGTCGGCGTACTTCGCCTCGCAGCCGGGCTTCATCGAGCACACCTTGATGAAGCAGACGGACGAGCCCGGTAGCTACGTGAACTTCGCGCGCTGGGAGAGCGAAGCGGCGCTGCGCGCGGCCGTCTCGCAGCCCGGGTTCCGGCCCCATGCCGGGGCTCTCCGCGCGCTGGCGGTGTCCGATCCGAAGGTCTACTCCCCCCGCTTCACCACGACTCCCTCCACCGCGAAGGTTCCCGCGGCCTCAGGCGGCTGAACACGGGGCGGGCCCGGAGCGGACGGCTCCCTCCGGGCCGTTTCGCCTGCCCGGAGGTCTACGGGAACTGCCCGGCCATCACTCCGTCGGCCTCCGGGAGCTCCAGATGCGGGTCGGCGTTCAGGATCGCCTGGTGCAGCCGCTGCAGCCGCGCGGAGGGGTCGATGCCCAGCTCGTCGGCGAGGCCTCCGTGCAGCCGTCGGTAGGTCTCGAGGGCCTGCCACTGCTGGCCCGACCGGTAGAGGGCGATCATGAACTTCGCGCACAGGTTCTCATGCATCGGGTTGCGCGCCACCAGCATCGCCAGCTCCCCGAGCATCGAGTGGTGCCGTCCGAGGCGCAGCTCGGCGTCGATCCGGGTCTCCAGGACCCCGATGCGGCTCTGTTCGAGATGAGTGACCTCGATGCCCAGCGACAGGCCCTTCTGGACGTCCACCAGTACCTGCCCGGACCAGAGGCCGAGCGCCTGCCGCAGCAGCCGGGACGCCTCGGCGTAGTCGCCGCGCTCGAAGGCGCCGTTGCCCTCGCCGACCAGCCTCTCGTAGTTCCGGGCGTCGACGCGCACCTCGTCGGCGGGGAAGAGGTAGCCGTTGTACCGCGTCACCAGCACGAACTTGGCGGCACCGGGTGCGAGCGACCTGCCGATCAGGCGCCGCAACTGCAGGATGTAGGTCTGCAGGGTGGTCAGCGCGCTGCGCGGCGGGCTCTCGCCCCAGATCTCCTCGACCAGGGTCGGCACAGGGACGACCTCCCCGGCGCGCAGGGCCAGGAGTGCCAGGATCTGCCGCGGCTTGGCCGCCGTAGGGGCCACCGATCCTCCGGCCCCGACGGCCTCGAGTGGTCCCAGAACCTTGATGTCCAACATGTGCGCTCCGCCTTCCCGATCCGACTTCGCGATCAAGAATCCAGAATCCATGCATGCACATATCGGACACCAGAGTGCGGTACACCGATCGCGTATGAGCTTTCCACAAGGAGCCGCGGGCGGCGAAGGCGAACCCTTCCGATGCCGGCCGGGGTGCCACCGCGCGTGCGGAGGCGCTGGCGGCGCGTCCCTGAAGGAAATCCGGGACCGCGCGAACTTCTCTGTACCGGCAGGTCATCCTGACTCCCCTGCCGGGCCGCGGGTTCGGGACGTGCCGGGTCGGATTGATCACTTCCCTGCGCGCCAACTCCGCGGGGCCGTGCCCGCATCTCACCCGACATAGCGCGATCATGAAGGATCGCGCACCGAGAACGAGGGCGGGACTCATGCGGAAGATCCTCATCACCGGAGTGGCGGCGGTACTGGCACTCGGCCTGACGGCCTGCACCGGCGATGACGGATCCGCGGCGCCCCCGTCCTCCTCGTCCTTCGACTCGGAGTCCGCGCCGAGCGACACCTCCGCCCCGGACGCGCCCTCCTCGCCGAGCGGTTCGGAAACGCCGCAGGAGCAGCCGGTCGGCCAGCAGATCGCCTCGAAGTGGGGGCAGCTGCGCTACCTGGCGCCCGGCAAGTTCATCGTCGGCGACATCGTCTTCTTCACCGCCACCGACACCGTCCTGTACGTCGCCGGGGGCACCTGCCCCGACGGCACCACCCCGCCCGACGACAGCAAGTGTTCCATCGACGGTTTCGACGCATGGGTGCAGGACGCCCCGCACAACGCCGTCGTGGAGTTCTCCGGCCAGGCCGCCACCCTCATCCGGGAGACCCAGTAACGACCGGCAGCCCGGCGACCTGGTGCTTCGTCCCTTAAGGATCGGGTGGTGGCCTTCCCCGGACCAGGGCTGGGGGAGGGCCGCCGGTAGGTGTGCCGGTCAGGTGACTGGGGTGCCGGGGCGCGGTGGCCTCCTAGCGTGCGGCGGCATGACCACTGATGTCGGCGCGTTGCCGAAGACCAGTTGGGGCACGGTGCTCGTGCTCGCGCTCGCGACGTTGATCGCCGCGAGTGAGATCTCCCTGTCGTCGTTCACCCTGCCGCTGGTCGGGGCGGAGTTCGGGGTGTCGCCGGGGGCCACGGCCTGGGTGCTGCTCGTCTACACGCTGCCTTCCGCGGCGCTGGCGTTGCCCGCGGGGCGGTGGGTGGACGGGGCGGACCTGCGGGTCGTCTACCTGGCGGGGCTGGCGGGGATCGGGGTGTTCAGCGTGCTGGGCGTGCTGGCGCCGAACCTGCCGTCGCTGCTGGCCGCGCGGGCGCTGCTCGGCCTGGTGAGCGTCGGGTTCATGGCGTGTACGACGCCTGCGCTCGTGCGGGCGGTGCGGCCGGAAGAGCGCGGCCGGGCGATGGGATGGCTGATGGCCGTGATGACGCTCGGAGCCACCGGGGCCGCGCCGCTGGGAGGTTGGGTGGCGGCGGAGTTCGGGTGGCGCGCCGTGTTCCTGATCAAGATGCCGCTGCTGGTCGTCGTGGCGGTGGCGGGCGCCCGGCTGCTGCGGCGCGGCGACGGGCGGCTGCCCCTGCCGGGGCGCGGGCTGCTGGCCGAAGGGGCGGTGCTCGGCGGTGCCATGACGGCGCTCGTCCTCTCCGTCGAACTGGTGGACACCGCACCGGTTCCCGCCGCCACCGTCCTGGTGGCGGCGGTGGGGCTGGGCGTGGTCTGGGCGCGGTTGCGGGCTTCACGGCCGGTGGTGGCGGTCCTGCGGTCGGCGATGGCCGGGCTGCCCGCGCTGGTGCTGGCGCTGTTCGCCGTCTCGACCGGGCTGACGTCGTTCGTGCTGCCGTACTTCGTCTCCGACGTCCTGCACGCCGACGCCGGGCTGCTGGGTACCGCCGTGTTGTGCTGGGTGGGAGTGATGTCCTTGGTCACGCCGGTCGCGGGCGGGGTGGTGGACCGGGTCGGGCCGCTGCCGGTCGCGGCCGCGGGAGCCGCGCTGGTAGGCGTCGCGATCCTGCTGCACCTGCCGCTGGACGCCGGTGCCGGGCTGGGTGATCTGGCGTGGCGGCTCGCGCTGCTGGGCCTGGGCGCCGGGCTGCTGAACCCGGCGGTGACCACGGCGGTGCTGCGTTCCGTGCCGGACGAGCAGGCGGGAGTGGCGGGCGGCCTGACCAACACGGCCCGTACCGTCGGTCTGGTGCTGGCTCCGGCGGTGTCGGCGGCGGCCTGGAGCGCGGGCGGCTTCCGCGGCGCGATCGTGCTGCTGGCGGGCGTCGCGTGCGCGGCCTTCGCGGTGGCCGCCGGAGCGGCCGTCGCCGGTAGCCGGACCCGGTCATTCGACTGAGGTGCGACCATGCCTCCGCTTCCTAGCGTCTGCGGCATGAAAGCCATCCGCATTCACGCATTCGGCCCCGAAGAGCATCTCCACCACGACGACGTCCCCACACCCGAGCCGGGGCCCGGGCAGGTCCGCATCGCGGTGCGGGCGGCGGGCGTGCACGTGCTCGACGCGTTCCTGCACGAAGGCGACCCGTCCAAGATCCCCTTTCCGGTGCCGGACCTCCCCCTCACTCCCGGACGGGAGGTGGCGGGCGTGGTCGACGCGCTCGGCGACGGCGTCGAGGAGTCCTGGCTGGGCCGCCGGGTCGTCACGCACCTCGGCCTCGTCAACGCCGGTTACGCCGAGTTCGCGGTCCGGGAGGTGGACGCGCTCTTCCCCGTCCCGGACGTTCTCGACTTCCCCGCCGCGATCACGATGGTCGGCACCGGCCGTGCCGCGCTCGGCATCTGGCGGTCGGCGGAGGTGGGCGCCGGTGACACCGTCCTGATCACCGCGGCCGCCGGAGGCGTGGGCACGCTGCTGGTGCAGCTCGCCAAGGCCGCCGGAGCGACGGTGGTCGGCGCGGCCGGAGGGCCCGCGAAGACCGCGCGCGTCCGCGCCGCGGGAGCGGACCGGGCCGTCGACTACACGCTGCCCGGCTGGGAGAAGGAGGCGGGTGAGGTGAGTGTGGTCTTCGACGGCGTCGGCGGCGAGGCGGGCCGGACCGCCTTCGAACTGCTCGGACCGGGCGGCGTGCACGTGGTGCACGGCTGGGCGGAGGAGATCACGGCCTTCACCTCCGTCGATCTGCGCGACCGGGCGGTCAGCGCCGTGTACGCCCTCGGCCCGAGGATGGCGCGCAGGCCCGGCGGGATGCGCGCCCTGCAGGAGGAGGCCCTCGCCGAGGCGGCGGCCGGACGCCTCGTGCCCGCCGTCACCGCGTTCCCGCTCGCGGAGGCGGCGGCCGCGCACGCCGCTCTGCGCGGGCGGAAGACGGTCGGCAAGGTGGTCCTCCTGCCGTGATATCCCCATGCGGTCAGCCTTGGTTGGACTTTTCGGACACCAGTGCGGAAGTCCGTCTTCCCGGTCGCCTAGGCTGACCGCATGATCTACGGCCGCGAGCAGGAGGCCAGGGTCCTCGCCGAGTCGCTCCGAGCAGCACGTTCCGGCCGCGGCACGGCACTGGTACTGCGCGGCGAGGCGGGGATCGGCAAGTCCGCGCTCCTCTCCGACGTCGCCGACCGCGCCCGCGAGGACGGCGACCTGCTGGTCCTGACCGCCCTCGGTGTGGAAACGGAGCAGGACCTCCCCTTCGCCGGTCTGCACATGCTGCTCGCACCGGTCGCCGACCGCATCGACGCGCTGCCGGAGCGGCAGGCCGCCGTGCTGCACGCGGCGCTCGGCAGGGCCGACGGTCCGGCCGGCGACCGGTTCCAGACCGGCATCGCGCTGCACTCCCTGCTGAACGCGCTCGCCGCCGAACAGCCGGTGCTCTGCCTCATCGACGACGCGCACTGGATCGACGCCTCGTCCGCCGACGCTCTGCTCTTCGCGGCCCGCCGGCTGCGCCACGAAGGCACCGTCATGCTCTTCGCGGCACGTGACGGGCACGCCCCCGCGTTCCCGGCCCCGGGCGTTCCCCAGCTGCTCCTGCCCCGGCTGGACCGGGAGGCGTCCGCCGCCCTCCTCACCGCCCACGCACCCGACCTGCCGCACCAGGTGAGGGAGTTCGTGCTGCGGGAGGCCACGGGCAACCCGCTTGCGCTGAAGGAACTGCCCGCCGCCCACCGCGAGGGCGCCCTCGAACCGTTCGGCTCCGCGATCGGCACCGACCTGGTCCGGCACGGCTTCACCGAGCGCATCGTCAACCTGCCGCCCAAGTCACGCGCCATGATCCTGCTGGCGGCCTTCGACGGCAGCGGCGACCTGCACACCCTCGTCCGGGCCGCCACCCATCTCGGCGCGGACCTGACCGACCTGGAGCCTGCCGAGTGCAGGGGCCTCCTGCACACCTCCGACGGCCACGTCGCCTTCCCCCACCCCCTCATCCGTTCGGCGGCCGTGCAGACGGCGTCGCTCGCCGAACGGGTGGCCGCCCACGCGGCGCTCGCCCGGTCCCTGCCCGGCACCAGCCCGGACCACTTCGTCCGCCGGGTGCTGCACCTGGCCGCCGCGACCACCGAGCCCGACGAGTCCGTCGCCCGCCAGGTCGAGGAGAGCGCCGGCTGCGGCCGCGGACAGGCCGCCTACGGCACCGCCGCGGCGACCTACGAACGCGCCGCCCGGCTCAGCCCGGCCCCCGACGACCGCGGCCGCAGGCTCGCCCTGGCCGCCCGCGCGGCCGCCGACGCCGGTGACGCGCCGCGTGCCGCCGCCCTCGCCGAGCAGGCGACACCCCTCGTGGCCGACCCGGCCGTACGAGCCGGACTCGCCCAGATCAGCGCCCTCGACCCGTACTTCCGCGGCCGTCCCGACACCGCGGCCCGCCTCCTGATGGATGGAGCGACACCGGCGGCCGCGCACGCCCCGGTCAAGGCGGCCTTCATGCTGCTGGACGCCACCGGCGCCGCCTGGGTCAGCGGTCAGCGCACGATCATGCGCGCCGCCCTGGCCGCGACGGACGCCCTGCCGCTGCCCCCCGACGCCGCCGACGCCCGCACGCTGCGCGACGCCGCCGCCGGGCTCGCCCGCATCGCCCTGGGACAGCCCGGTGTCGCCGCGCTGCACGCCCTCTACACCGGTGACGTGCTGCGCCGACTCGCCCCGCTGGAACGTGCGTGCGCTCTGGAATGGGTCATCGCGACCGGTGACCTTTCCCTCGCGGAGCATCTCCTGTCCGAGGTCGCCGACGAGTACCGTACGAACGCGACCGGCGCCCTGCCGGAAGTCCTGCGCGACCTCACGCGCGTCCGCCTGCTCCGCGGTCATCTCCACGACGCGGACGCCACGGCACGCACCGCCGAACGCATCGCGGAGGAGACCGACCAGCCTTTCTTCGCCGCCGAGGCCCGCGGCCTTCGCGCCGCCATCGCCGCCTGGCAGGGCACGCTCACCGACGGCACGCCGCCCGCCACCGCACGCGCCGCCCTCGCGCTGGCCCGTGGCGACCTCGATGACGCGCTGGCGCTGCTCGACGTCCTCACCCGGACCGAACTGCCCGGCGTCATGACCCGCTATCTGTCCATCGACCGGGTCGAGACGCTGGCCCGGCTCGGCCGCACGGACGAAGCCCGCTCCGCCCTCGACGCCATCACCCCGTGGGCCGCCGAGACCGGCCAGGACTGGGCTCGCGGCCTTCTCGCCCGCGCCGAAGCCCACCTCTCCCCCGATCCGGCACCCCTCTGGGACGAAGCCCTCGCCCGCCTGTCCTCCTCGGACCGCCCCCTGGAGCACGCCCGCACCCTCCTCGGGCACGGTTCCTGGCTGCGCCGCACCGGCCGTCCCAGTGACGCCCGCCCGGCCCTGCGCACCGCCGTCGAGACGTTCGCCGCCCTCGGCGCCGCGCTCTGGACGGACCGCGCCCGCGCCGAACTCCGCGCCGCCGGCGACAGCGGCCCCCTCGCACCCGCCCCGGCCGCCGTGGAGGCGACGCCCCTGTCCCCCCAGGAACGGCACGTCGTACGCCTGGCCGCGGAGGGACTGACCAACCGGCAGATCGGCGAACGCCTCTTCCTCAGCCCGCGGACCGTCGGCTACCACCTCTACAACGCCTATCCCAAGCTCGGCGTCAGCTCCCGCATCGAACTGACCCGGATCGACCTCCCCGACGGCTGAACCCGAGGCCAAGACGCATGCACCAAGAGCTGGGTGACGGCCTTGCTCTCTCGTCGCAACAGCGGACTCCGCCCCGATGCCCGGCGGCGGGTACAACCGGCGGTACTTCGACCTGCCGGTGCCCGGGTTCAGCCGAGCCCGGCACCATGCCGAGCGGGGAACGGTGGTCGTCGCGATCGACTACCCGGGCATCGGAGACAGCTCGATCCCGCCGTTCGAGGTGACGGACCTGCCCACCGTCGCAGCCGCCGGCCACGCCGCGGTCATCGGGATCGTCGACCGGCTGCGTCGGGGTTCGCTCGCACCGGAGGCCGGTCCGGTCGCCGTCCGCTGCGTCGTGGGTGCGGGACAGTCGCCCGGCGGGCACGTCCTGGCCGGTATGCAGGCCCACCACCGGACATCCGACGCAGTGGCATTCCTCGGCAGCAGCATGGCCGGAACCCTGGTGCCCGCCCTGGCGCCGCTGGTGCCGAGCCCGCCGCGACCGTTGCGGAACGACTCGCGAACACGGACTTCGTCCGGGTCTTCCACTGGGATGAGGTGATCGGATCGGACACCGCCGGCCCGCCGTATGATCTCGCCTCTCTGGTCTCCGCCGACATCGCCGGAGGGCTGCCCGCGCGAACCGCTCTGCCGCCGCGGGGCACCGGCACCTAGTGAATGCGGTGACCGAAAGCGGAAGGACCCGCTGGGGGGCGGGTCCTGAGGGGGCGGTCGCGGGCCTTGCGTCAGCCGCGGGTCTTGCGGGTCTCGCGGAAGCAGCCGATCACTTCGGTCACGCCGACGGCGAGGACGACCAGGATCGTGCCGGTGTAGAGCTCGTCCGGGACCGTCCAGCCCTTGCCGTCGTTGACGGTGGCGAGGAAGTCCGGGTTGAAGAACGCCTGCTTGTGGAGGACCCAGATGAGGGAGGCCGCGAAGAGGGCTTCGGCGGCGGCGTAGGCGGCGGCGAGGGGGACGGTCCAGCGGCGCACGGCGACCCGGACCAGTTCGCAGAGCACGGTGCCCGCGAGGCCGGCGAGGATCGGCCAGATCCAGCCCGACCACAGGGCCGGGTCGAGGACCGGCATGTGGTCGCCGTCCGTGCGGTACGGCTCGGCGACGTGCTGCCAGACGATCAGCGCGAGCAGCAGCGTGCTGAACGCGGCGGAGGCCAGAGTGCCGGCGCCGGCCGCCTTCTCCGTCTGCGGGGCGTCGGGCAGGTCGTCGGGCGTCCAGCCCTCGGTGCCGCGGAACAGGCGGTCGAGGGAGCGGGAGCGCTCCACCACGGCGAAGACCGCGGTGAGCCAGGCGATCATCTGGGCGCCGACGGCGAGCAGCGCCCCGATGCCGCTGCCGATCGCCGAGCCGACGCCGCCGCCGTCGAGGACCTCGACCGCCATGGACACGGCGACGACCACCGGCAGCACGCCGGCCAGCAGGACCTTCAGCGTCCGGGCGTACGCCGGGTAGAGGCCGGGGCCGATCAGCGCGAGCGGCCGGTCCGCGTAACGGGCGGCGAGGCGGATCGGGTCGCCCATCTCGGTGAGCACCTCGTGCTCGCTCGCACCGCGCGCCTCGGCGGTGTCGGCGATCACGGCGCGCAGCTCCTCGGCGACGTCGTCGCGCTGGTCGGTGGGGATCCGCCGGACGACCTCGTGTACGTAGCGCTCGGTCAGGGTGTTCGCATTCATGGCTTCTCTTCTGTCAGTCGTGAGATCGAGGCGACGAGGTCGTGCCATTCGCCTACCAGGCCCGCCCGCACCCGGGAGCCCTCGGGACTGACCCGGTAGAACTTCCGCGGCCGGGACTCGTCGGTGTTCCACTCGCTGGTGAGCAGCTCCTGCTTCTCCAGCCGGCGCAGCAGCGGGTAGAGGGTGTTGCCGTCGACGGAGACACCCGCATCGTTGAGCGTCTCCAGCAGCGCGTAGCCGTACTGCGGCTCCTCGAGCAGCGCCAGGCAGGCCAGCACGACGGTGCCGCGGCGCAGCTCTTGGGCCTGGGCCCGGATCAGTTCCTCTGGGGACATGCCCAACACCATACAGTGTGCCGCACACTAATGTCCACCATCTAATAACTCAGGCGCTCTACCCTCGAGAAGCGGCCTCAGGCCTTCGACCCCGTCGCGGGTACCCCGCCCAAGGCACCGCATCCGATGTGACTCCCGCTGCCAGCGGTCCACCGCATGGCTACCGGGGCGCCGGACAAGCCGAACCGGCTCCACGAGAAAGCGCCCGCGTGCGGCATTCCGTCCGCTGGCGTGGAGAAGCGACCGGCCACCGCCCAGCGGTGCACGTCGTCATACGCAGACGGTCCGGCCGTGGGCCATTTCGGCGGACTGCCGATGCTGTCCGCAGACGCGACAAGCCTTCCGCAGCCGTACCGCAGCTCACGGAAGTGCACGGAGGCGCCCGCCAGGGGAAGGACGCGGCGCAGGCGTGAGGCCTTGCGGGCGGGAGCGAGTCGGGTGGGCACTTCCCTCTGGTCCGCATCCCGGTAGTGCCGGGGAACCGGGCCGGGTGGATCAGGCCGGGGAAGGCACGCGGCCTTCGGGATCCGCCGCTCTCGGCGGTTTCTTCAATGCCCTCCCCCGCGGTGAGCGCGACCGGGCCGGCGAGGCGTAAGGAGGCGAACGGAGGAGGGCTTCGCGGGTTTTTCTTTCCGCCTACGGGCGGGACTCGACGAGTTCGGCGAGTTGCCGGGTGACGGTGCTCCAGCCGTCGTGGAAGCCGAGCTTTTCGTGCTGGTCCCGGTCTGCGGTGTCGCGGTGCATCGCGGTGGCGGTGTACTCGGTTCCGTCCGGGTGGTCCCGCATGGTGATGACGGCGGTCACGAACGAGGCCTGTGCGGGCCGCCAGCCCGTTACGAGCGCGTCGGTGAAGACGATGCGTTCGAGTTCGTCGACGGCCAGGAAGCAGCCGGTGATGTGGGGGGTGAAGGCGGCGCCGTCCTGGCTGATCTCGGTGCGGAAGGAACCGCCGGGGCGCAGGTCCATGTCGAGAACCCGGCAGACCTCGGGCGCGGGAACCCACCATCGCGCGAAGCTCGCGGGGTCGGTCCAGGCGTTCCAGACCGCCGAGCGCGGGGCTCCGATGACGCGGGAGACGGTCAGGTCGAGTTCGGGGTGCGGGGATGCGGTCATGCGGGCGTCTCCTCGGTGTGCATGGTGACGAACTGCTCGAGCCGGTCGGTGCGGCCTTCCCAGATGTTCCGCTGTTCGACGAGCCAGGCCTCGACCACGCCGAACGACTCCTTCTCCAGCGTGCAGGTCCGCACCCGGCCGGTCTTGCGCGTCGTGATCAGCCCGGCGTCCTCGAGGTGACGGATGTGCTTCATGAACGACGGCAGCGCCATGTCGAACGGCGCCGCCAGTTCGCCGACGCTCGCCGGGCCGGACCCCAGCCGGCCCAGTACCGCACGGCGGGTGGGGTCCGCGAGGGCCTGGAACACGGTGTCGAGCTCCAACAGATACTGAGCCATACGGCTAAGTTATCTTCCTTGGAAACTGAGCGCAAGGGCTAAGTGTCAGGGATGCGTCGCCTGACGCCGGTGAGGCCGCACGAGCGCGGCCTCACCGGCGTCAGGCGGACGGGGATCAGGTGGTGGAAGGGGCGAGGGAGCGGGCGGCCTGGCGGACGTCGAGGCCGGGGAGGGGGCCGAAGCCGACGATCGGGGTGAGGCCCGCGTCCAGGTAGTGGTGGAGGCGGGTGCGGCAGGCGGCGGGAGAGCCGTGGACGATGAGGTCGTCGACGACCTCGTCGGGGATGGCGGCCGCCGCCGCGGCGCGGTCGCCGGCCGCCCAGGACTCGTGCAGGGCCTTGAGCCGCGTGCCGCGGCCGAGCCAGTCGTGGAAGGCCCGGTAGGCGGGGACGGTGAGGTAGGCGGCGAGGAGGCGGCGGCCGATCACCCGCGCGAGGTCGGCGTCCTCGGTGGGCAGGACGCAGATCGGGGCGAGCAGCTCCTTGTCGTGGCCGAACTCGGCGCGCACGGCCCGCACGTCGTCCGGGGACACCCAGTTGGTGATCGCGGCGTCGGCTTCCCGGGCGGCCAGGCGGAGCATCCCGGGACGCAGTGCGGCCAGCGCGATGGACGGAGGGGTCGGGGGCGGCCGCTCCAGCCGGAAGCCGCGCACGCCCAGGCCTCCGTCGGTCACCTTCTCCCCGGCCAGGGCGCGGCGCAGGAACCTCAGGGTGTCGCGGACCCGCCGGTACGGCTCGGTGTAGGGGATGCCGTTCCAGTTCCGTACGACCCCGGGCGAGGACGCGCCGATGCCGAGCGTGAACCGGCCGGGTGCCAGGTCGGCGAGCGTGGCGGCCTGCTGGGCGAGCAGTGCCGGCCCCCGCGTGTGGACGGGGACGATGGCGGTGCCGAGCCGCAGGCCCGGTGCCCATTGCGAGGCCAGGGCCAGCGGCGTGAAGGCGTCGGGGCCTGCCGTCTCCACCGACCACAGGCCGGTGTAGCCGAGCGCGGGCAGCGCCCGGACCAGGTCCCGGTGCCGCGACACCGGGCCCGGCGCCGCGGCGGTGGGCAGGGCGAGGGCCCAGCGGCGGTCTTCGGCGGTCACGGGTCTCCTCTCAGACTCGCTCGAAGGCGACGCAGGTCCAGTAGTTGTGGCCGGTGGACAGGCCGAGCACGCGGCCGCCCGCGGGGACCTCGTCCTCGACCTCGGCGAGGTTGACCACGAGGTCGGCGGCGAAGCAGTGCCCGTTCTGCTCGGTACGGGTGACGAACCGGTCGAGGTCGAGCCGTCCGCCGGCGGCCAGCAGCCGCAGCACGGTGGTGCCGACGTTGCCGGCCACGACGATCGGGTAGTCCTCGCGGTCGCCGCCCGGGCCGGGCGCGAAGAACCCCTCGGTGGCGCGCTGGATGCCGCCGACGGTGCCGCGGACCATGGCGATGGAGTCCTCGGCCGGGTCCAGCGAGTGCATGGTGTGGTCGGCCGCCTGGACGACGGGCCCGACCCGCCAGCCCTCCGCGGGCGCGTCGGCCGACACCATGACGGACGCGGCCGCGTCGCTCATGAGGCAGGTGCCCGCGTCGATCAGGCGTGAGCCGCCGCCCCAGACGTCGGTGGTCACGACCAGGACGTCGCGGGCGTCGCCGGTGAGGACGTGGTTGCGCGCGACCCGCAGGAGGGCGCCGAAGTTGGCGCACACGTTGGCGGTGACGAGCATCAGCGGGACGTGGTCGGCGCCGATCGCCTCGGCGAACCTGTCCGGGTCGCGGCGCAGGTCGACCCGGTCGTCGATCGACTCGCACGCGTAGAGGACCAGGTCGGGTCGCCGGGCGGCCCGCCGCAGGGTCTCGGCGGCGCTGCGGGCGGCGATCCGCCAGGGCGCCTCGTCGGTCCGGTAGAAGCCCGCGATCTTCTCCTTGGCGAGCCGTTCCCGTTCGGCGGCCGACGGCTCGGGCCCGTCGCCGGGCCAGACGTCCTTGTCACCGAACGCCCAGGCGGAGGCGTGCATGTGGGCGGCGCTCATCGGACCGCCTCCGCCTGCTCGCGACCGTCGACCAGGATGGTGAAGGCGGCACCCGAGCCGAACAGGCCGCGCATGATGGCGGTCATGGTGTTCTCGAACGCCTCGATCGCGATCGGGTCGAGCAGCTCGGCGACCGAGGGCATGCCGAGGTCGAACGCCGACTCGAAGACCACGAGGGAGCCCGCGGCGGCGGGTTCGACCCGCCAGGAGCCGTGGAAGGAGTCGAGGTCGCCCTCCAGCTGCTCGAAGGCCAGGGAGCGCGAGCCGGGGCCGGGGGCGTCGAGCTGCGTCCAGCGCATGATGCCCTCGTAGAAGCGCACCTCCCAGAAGGACGTCTGCCGCCCGTCGGCGTCCCTCTTCACCTCCAGGCGCCGGATGACGTCGGTGTGCTCGGTGAAGGCCTCGAAAGCCGACACGCGTGCGAAGACGTCGTCCGGTGCGAGGTCGGGAACGAGGGTGCGGAGCATGAAGTGCTTCATGCCGGGGTCCCTTCTTTCGTCGTGGTCTTCATCAGTGCCGCCAGGCTCAGGGGCTCGGTGCGGGCGTGGCCCGTGGTGCGGACCCAGTACTCGGCGGTCGTGCGCAGGACGGCCAGGGGGTCGTGCGCCGCGCCGTGGCGCTCCAGCAGCGCGCCGCTGGAGGGGAAGGGCTCGGGCGAGGACAGGTAGGGGGCGACGTGCTCGAAGATCCCCGTCACCAGGTGCCGCAGCTTCGGCGGGATGCCGGGCAGGAAGACGGGTTTGATGAGCCGCTCGTACATCTCCAGCGGAACGACCCGGGGGCGGCTGAACGGCCGGCTGATCTCGTCGCCGAGCTCGGTCAGCACCCCGACGAGCGCGTCGAAGGTGATGGCCCGCTCGCCCGCGGTGATCCACACCTCCGCGCGGTCGGGCAGTCCTCCGCGTGCCGCGGCCGCGATGACCCGGGCGGTCAGGTCCTGCGGCACGAAGTCGACGAGGCTTCCGCGCTCGGCGGGGAAGGCCGGGAAGAGGCCCTGCAGGATGGCTCCGCAGGTGCGGTGCAGACCCTGGAACTCGCTGATCTCCCCGGTGCGCGCGTCCCCGGCGACGATGGAGGGCCGCAGGATCGTGTACCCGGATCCCAGCTCGCGCACCTCGCGTTCCGCGGCGCGTTTCGACTCGGCGTAGGGCATCGGGCGGGCCGCGCCGCCGGGCCGTTCGAGGGCGTGCACGAAGGCGGTGCTCACGTAGTGGAAGGGCGCCTGCGCGCGCAGGGCCAGGTCCATGAGGGTGCGGGTGCCGGCCAGGTTGGTCTCCGCCAGCTCCTCCACGGGGCTGTTCAGCCTGGTGTCCGCGGCGCAGTGGACCACGCCGCCGATCCGGCGGGCGAGGTCGTCGTAGGCGGCGGCCGAGAGCCCGAGGCGTTCGGCCCGGACGTCGCCGCGCACGGACGCGACGCCGTCCAGGGGCCGGTCGCGCACCAGGGCGAGGTACTCGTCCGGGCGCAGCACGCGACGCAGCGCCGTCCCGACCACTCCGGACCCGCCCGTCAGCAGGAAGGGTTTCTTCGTCGTCATCGTGCGTCCTCCTCGAAGGCGCGGCCCAGGTCGGCGACGATCTCGGCCGCGGGCCGGACGCGGTCCACACGCGCGCACGACGTGCCCGCGTACATCGCCATGTGGTCGATCCGGCCCCGGGTGGCCCGGGTGGGCGCCGCCGAGGAGAACCGGTAGACGGGATGGCGGGTGCGGCCCACCGTGGTGAAGCCGATGGGAGTGCGGGGGAACCGGCCGGGGGCGTCGGTGACGGCGCTGCGCAGGACGCGGTGCCGCCGCCCGGGCCAGCCGAGGTCGAAGACACCGGTGACGACCGTGTCGGCCGCGTCCGCCTCGACCACCCGCCGCCGGTACAGGGGGTGGGCGTCGGACTCGGCCGCGGCGATGAACGCGGTCCCGCTGCACACCCCGTCGGCGCCCGCCTCCGCGGCGGCCGCCACCGCGTCGGCCGTCGTGAGGCCGCCCGCCGCCAGCAGCACGGCCTGCGGATGCCGGGTGCGCACCTCGCGCAGCAGCGGGAGCAGCGGGCGGTCGCCGAGCAGGCGGCCACCTGCACCCGCCCCTTGCAGGACCACGGCGTGCGCGCCGCCGAGCAGAGCGGCGTCTGCGTCGTCGGCCGTCCCCACCTGGACGATGAGGCGGCGTCCCGCGGTCCTCAGCCGCGCGGCGAGTCCCGAGGGGAGCAGGCCGAACCCGACGACGAGAATCCGGGAGGGCGTCGTGGCCAGGATCTGCTCCACCTGCGCGGCCAGGATCCGGGCTCCGGCGGCCTCGGGCACCAGGCCGACGCCCGCCGGGCCGGCGGTCAGATCGGTGAGGGACCTGAGCAGCACGGCGAGGTCGGCGCCGGTGGCCTTGTAGGCGCCGACGACCCCGAGACCGCCGGCGCGGCCGACGGCGGCGGCCAGGCCGGGCCCGGCCACGCCGCCCATCCCGGCGAGCATGACCCCCCGGTCCAGGGCCAGGCCGCGGGTGTCCCGGCGGGCCCGCGCCGTCGCCGTCACGCCCGCGCTCCCGGGTACGCCCGGACGGCGTCGCAGGCGGCGTCCCAGTCCCCGGCGAACCGGGTCTGCAGCGCGTGCAGCCACCGTTCGACACCGAAGGCGACGCAGGCGGTGTGCGCGGTCTCGCCCTCCACCCGGAGGTCGGCCCGTTCGCCGAAGAAGTTGCGGTGGTGGTTGACCGAGGCGATCGCGACGCCGTCGGCGGTGACGAACTCCTGCTTGACGGGGAAGAGCCGCTGCATCACCGCCCGCGACCCGTCGGGATCGAAGAACGGGTCGGTGGCGACCTCGGTGGCCAGGTCCAGGCCCAGGTGGTCGGCGAACTCTCCGATCAGGGCCGCGTGCCGCTCCAGGTGGGCCTGGACGTCCTCGGGCCCGCCGATGGCGACGATCTCCCGCATGGTGAACCCGTGCAGCCGCCGCAGGCCCTGGTACTCCTTCTCGCGCCGGAAGCACTGCGCGATCGTCGTGGCCTTCACCGTCCGGTCCAGCCGTGCGCCGCGCAGAGCCGAGTAGAGGTTGTAGCAGGCGGCGGACGGCAGCAGGAGGGCGGTGGAACCCAGCCGGTCGGGGCTCAGCGAAGCGTCGTCGCCGCGGCCGGGCAGGGTGTCGGGGTCGGAGGTGTCGACGGGCGCGGCGGCCAGGGCGAGGTGCGGGAAGTTGACGAAGTAGTCGAAGTCGGCCAGGTCGGCGGCGCTGGCCAGCGGCGGGCAGAGCACCCGTTCGGCTCCGGCGCGGTCGGCCCAGCCGGTGAAGACGGCGTCGAGCGCGTCGCGGAGCCGGACCGCCGGGGAGCCCAGGGTGACCAGCCCGGCTTCGACGTGCACGGGCGGGAAGGCGCGGGAGAGCGCCGAGGGAGTGGTCACGGTACTGCCTTTCCGGCCAGGAAGGCCGCGTTGATCCGGTTGAGGGTCCGGAAGTTCATCGCGTCGATCCGCTTGGGGTCGATGCGCTCGCCGGTGAGCTCCTCGAGCAGGAAGAGGAACTCCACGAAGCCGACGGAGTCGAGGATCCGGTCCTCGACCAGGTCCTGGTCCCAGTCGAGGGAGTCCAGCGCGTCGTTGCGCCGCCGGAGGAAGTCGATGACCCGCTCCATGTCCGGCGACGCCGTGTGGTCAGACCGCGACACCCTCGCCTCCCCACGGCGTCCCGAAGATGCCCGCGGACACGAAGAACCTGTCGATCCTGGCCATCACCCTGCGGTGGATCTCCTCGCGGGCCGGGTGGGCCATGGCCTCGCGCCGCACCTCCAGCGGCCGGGCGACGCCGGCGTCGCGGTAGGCGTGCGGGTTGTAGAGGCTGCGCACGGAGTAGGCCATGTAGGCCTTGACGTAGTCCTCGATCTCCGCCGTCCGGCCCTGCCCGTGCAGCTCCACGGCGTGCGCGTACAGGTGCCGGAGGAACTGCTTGCCGAAGGCCACGTGCCGGCTCTCGTCGTGGTGGTGCACCGAGTGCAGCTCCTGGAGGATCTCCGGCAGCCGCCGGTCCCTGCCCATGCGGCTGTTGTAGTAGTCGAAGATCTCCTCGAAGATGAGGATGCGGGCGAAGACCACGACGTCCTCCCACTCCTCCTCGAACACCTCGCGCTGGTACGGGGTGGAGACATCGGGGTAGATGCCGCCCGCGTACCGGTTGCAGAACTCGGCGAAGAACCACATGTGCGCGTTCTCCTCGCCGACGAAGTGGTGCAGGTACTCGGAGTACGCGGCGAACCGGGGCGTGTGGATCCGGCGGGACACCTCGATCATCAGCTCCCGGATGCCGTGGACGTGGAGGCTGAAGAAGTTCACGGTCTCCCGCCGCGCGAGCTCCCTGAGGACCCGCTCGTCGCCCACCAGGCCGGTGCCGTGGACGGTGAGGTGCTCCGGGCTCATCCACCAGGAGCCGTCGTCCATGCGGTCGGGCCAGGTGAAACGGGTGTACGGGTTGTAGTGGTCGTGCCGGGATTTGGCCGAGAGGCGCTCGACCATCTCCGCGAAGGCCGGCTCTTCCTTCACACGCATCGTTGTCCCGATCCTTGCCTTGTACGTGTTTGTCAACTTCCGTGCCGCTCTGTCGGCGGCGTGGATCACACCGCCCAGCGGGTGTGCTGAAAGTCTCGGTTAGGCTGGTTTTCGAGGGGTTCTGGAGAGGTTCAGGACCGGTGCTGCCACGGTCTGGAGCCGGCACGTCTGCAGAACCGAACATGGAATCCTGAAAAGAGGCGAAATGGCGCGACCGGCCCTGCGGATCGACGTGCTGGGATCTCTGAGGGTCAACGTGGACGGATCGGTCCGCCCCGCGCCGCCGCGGGTGGCGGACCTGCTGGCGATGCTCACCCTCCGGCCCGGCGGCCAGCTGTCCACCGACGCGCTCATCGACGGGCTGTGGCAGGGCGCACCGCCGCGCACCGCCGCGAAGGTGCTGCAGGGCAGGATCCACGAGCTGAGGCGGCTGCTCGGCGACTCCGACCGCGTCCAGCGCGGCATCAGCGGCTACACGCTGCTCGTCGAACCCGACGAGCTCGACGCCACCCGTTTCGCCGCCCTCGTCGCCGAGGCCGACGGCGCCGCCCGGCACGGCCGCGTCGACGACCAGGTGGAGCTGCTGCGGGCTGCCGACGGCCTCTGGCGCGGCCCCGCCTACCAGGACCACACCGCCATCGACCTCGTCCACGACGAGGCGATGCGCCTGGAGGAGCACCGGCTGGAGGCCGTCGAGTCGCGCATCGACGGCGACCTGGCCCAGGGCCACCACCACCTGGTGGTCGCCGAGCTCGCCGTGCTGAGCCGCCGCCACCCCGTCCGTGAGCGGTTCTGGAAGCAGCTGATGCTGGCCCTGTACCGGTGCGGCAGGCAGGCCGACGCGCTGCAGACCTACCAGGACGCGCGCCGGGTGCTCATCGAGGAGTTCGGTCTCGACCCGGGCCCGGAGATGCAGGAGCTGGAGCAGCGGATCCTCGCCCAGGACCCCGCCCTGGCCGCGGACGTGCCCGCGCCGCCCCGCGAGACGGCCCGCCCGGCCCCGCCCGCGAAACCGGCGGCCAACGCACCGAACGAGCTGCCCCGCGACATCGCCCTCACCGGCCGGGACGCCGAACTGGAGGCGATCCACACGTCCCTGACCTCGGGCGGCTGCCCCGTCGTCGCGCTCAACGGGCCCGGCGGGACGGGCAAGTCGGCACTGGCCGTCCACGCCGCCCACCGGGCATCGGACCACTTCCCCGACGGGCGGCTCTACATCAACCTGCACGCCACCACACCCGGCGTCGCCGTCCGGCAGCCGCTGGAGGTCCTGCAGCGGCTGCTGCAGACGCTCGGCGCGGCCAACCCGCCGCAGAGCGAGGGAGAGGCGGCCGGGATGTTCCGCTCACTCACCCACGAGCGGCGGCTCCTGTTCGTCCTCGAGGACGCCGCGGACCTCGCCCAGGTCATCCCCCTGCTGCCCAACGGGGCCGGTTGCGCCGTGATCGTCACGAGCCGCCGCCCGCTCGCCGGCCCCGAGGTCACCACCGCGCTGCGGCTCGGGCCGCTCGGCGAAACGGCCGCGGTGGAGCTGCTCGGGCACATGCTCGGCGCGGACCGCGTCGGCGCGGACGGCGCCGCCGCCCGCCACATCGTCGAGCTGTGCGACAGGCTGCCGCTGGCGATCCGGATCGTCGGCGCGCGGCTGCTGGCCAACCCGGTGCAGCCGCTGGCGTCGTTCGCCGCCCGGCTCACCGACGAGCGGCACCGGCTGGACGAGCTCGAGGACGCCGACCTCGCGGTGCGCACGAGCATCGCGACGGGCTACGACTACCTGCGCAGGCACCCGCGCGGCGGTGACGCCGCCGCCCTGTTCGCACACCTGGGCCTGTGGTTCGGAACCCACGTCACCGCCTCCACCGCCGCCGTCCTGCCCGGCTGGCCGACCCACCGGGCCGAGCGCGCGCTGGGCAGGCTCGTGGAGGCCCAGCTGCTGCACTGCCCGAGCCCCGACCGCTACACCCTGCACGACCTGGTCCGCCTCTTCGCCCAGGAGCAGGCGCAGGACCAGTTGACCGGACCCGAACGCGCCGAGGTTGTCGAACGGACCCTGCACTACCAGCTCGACACCGTCCGCAACGCCGTCCTCACCCTCAGCCCGGGCCTGGCGAGCCGGCTGGAGTTCGGCCCCGGCTCCCCCTCCCACCCGGAGCCCGCCCGTCCGGGCCGTTCCTTCGCCGACCGCGCCGAGGCGGTCACCTGGATCCGCGGCGAGCGCGACAACCTGCTCGCCGCCGCGCAGCACGCCGCCGAACTGCCGCCCCCGGCCTGCCTGGTGACCGTCGGCCTCGCCGCCGCGCTGATGTACACCTGCGAGATGCACGGCTGGTTCACCGACCTGGAGACGCTCGCCGAACACGCCCGCCGGATCGCGCTGCGGACGGAGGACGAACGCAGCCTGGCCCTCGCCCTGACCTGCTCCGGGCACGCCGCCAACGGGCTCGGCCGGGCCAGGCAGGCCGTCGTCCGGCTGGAGCAGGCGCTGGAGACCTGGCGGCGGATCGAGGACCGCAGCGGCGAGGCGCTCACCCTGACCTACCTGGCCTACACCTACCTCACCGCCGGGGACGTGGACAGGTCCATGGGGTACTGCCGGCAGAGCCTGACCCTGTACGAGCGGCTCGGCGACCGGCTCGGCCACGCGCTGGCCCTGCTGTTCCTCAGCAACCAGCTCCAGCAGCACGGCATGTACGACCAGGCGCTCACCGCGAACTCCACCGGCACGGCCCTGGTCGAGGGCCTCGACGAACCGCGCATGCTCGGCATCGCCCGCGGCATCCGGGCCGCCGTCCACGCCCGTTGCGGCCGGTACGACGAGGCACTGCGCTGCTTCGAGGAGGCCCTGGAACTGCTCACCCAGAGCCAGGACCGCTACCAGCAGGCGCGCTGCTTCTGGGGGATGAGCCAGGTGCGGGACGCCCAGGGCCGGGCCGGCGAGGCGCTCGCGGAGCGGCACCGGGCCCTGGACATCCTCCAGGAGCTGCGCCTGCTCGGCGCGGAGGACGCGCTGCTGGTCGCGGACCGGCCGGAGGAGATCACCAGGCTGCTGCCGGAGTTCCTGGCCACCGAGCCGTCACACCGGCAGCTTTGAGCGCTCGGGCTCCGCACGCGGCGCCCGGCGGCGGCCGGGCGCCCACCAGTTCCACCGGCCGAGCAGCGCCATCAGCGCGGGGACCAGGACGCCGCGGACGACCGTCGCGTCGATGAGGATCGCCAGGCCCGCGGCCAGGCCGAGCTCCCGCACCGCGGGGATCCGCGCCAGGCACAGCACGATGAACGGGATGAACATCAGCACCGCGGCCGCCGAGACCACCGGCCCGGTGCGCCGCAGGCCCTCCGCGACGGCCTCGTCGTCGGCCAGGCCCCCGTCCCGCTCCTCCTTGATGCGGTGCAGCAGGAACACGCCGTAGTCGGTGGCCAGCGCGAAGACCAGCACTCCGGCCAGGATCAGCGTCGTGACCTCCAGGGAGCCGACGCGCTCGAAACCGAACCAGCCCCACTGGAAGACCGGCATGAGGATCCCGAACGTCGCGCAGACGCTCAGCATGTTGATCAGGAAGGTCTTCACGGGCAGGACGACCGAGCGCGTCATCGCGAAGAGCAGCGCGTAGCCGAGCGCGAACAGGATGCCGAGCGCCCACGGCAGCCGCTCGGCCAGGCTGTCCAGCAGCGCCTCGAACCGTGCGGTCTCCCCGACCACGCCCACCGGGCCCGGCGCGGGCGCCTCTGCGAGGCCGCGGACGGCGTCGCGCGCCTCGGGGGTCAGCGGCGGGAAGGCGAGCCGGACGTCGACCTTCCACATGCCGTCGGCCAGGCGTGTCGGCTCGGCCACGGACCCGACCCCGGCGACCTCGCGCAGCGACGCGGCGTACCGGCTCATCGAGGCGCCGTCCGAGGTCGTGACGAGCAGCGTGGCGGGGGAGGACGAGGCGTCGGCGAAGTCCTGGCGCAGCGCGGTGAAGACCTGGGCGGAGCCGGCGTCCTCGGGCAGGGCGGCGGCGTCGAAACCGCCGAAGGTCACCTTCGTGAAGGGCGCCCCGGCCGCGAGCAGCACGGCGGTGACGACCACGGCGAAGACCAGCGGCCGTTTCATCACCGTGTGCGCGATCCTGTGCCAGCGGTCGCCGGACGCCTCCCGGCCCCGCCGCCAGGCCTTCGGCGCGAGCGCGTCGATCCGGTGCCCGAGCAGCCTCAGCAGGGCGGGCAGCACCACCAGCGCGAACAGCGCGGCCGTCACCGTGACCAGCACGCCGGCCAGGCCCACGGAGAAGATGAACTTCTGCGGGAAGACCAGCAGCGAGGCCATCGCCGACGCGACGAGGGAGGCGCTGAACAGCACGGTCCGCCCCGCCGTCGCCAGGCTCCGCCCGACCGCATCCGAAGGGTTCGCGCCTCCCGCCAACTCCAGCCGGAACCGCGTCACCATCAGCAGGCTGAAGTCGATCGCGAGGCCCATGCCCAGGGACGTCACGAGGTTCATCGCGAACACCGACACCGACGTGAACGCCATCGCCGCGGCCAGGCCCGCGAACGTGACCACGATGGTGAAGACCGCGCCCAGCAGCGGAACGCCCGCCGCCACGAACCCCCGGAACACCACGAGCAGCCCGAGCAGCAGCAGCGGGATCGCCAGCGCCTCGGCCTTGGCCAGGTCCTCGGTGGAGATCTCGGCGGTCTCCACGTTCGCCACGGTGTGCCCGCCCAGCAGCACCGCGTCGCGCAGCACGGGATCGGCCTCGACGGCGTCGCGCAGATCGGCGACGGCCTCCTTCTCCGTCACCTCTCCCACGCCCGCGACCAGATAGGTCGAGCGGCCGTCCCGGGAGATGAGCGACGGGTCGCGCGCGGTCGTGTAGTCGAGGACGCCGGTGACCTCCGGGCGCCCCTCCAGCAGCTCACGCGCCTTCACGACGGCCGGGGGAGGCGCCGCCGACACCTCCAGCGGCACGTCCGACCGGACGACGACCACGTACCCCTGCTGGGGGTTGGCGCCCGTCGCCCGCTGCATGCTCTCCTGCGCGGCCACCACGGGAGAGCCGGGATCGTCGTAGTCGGCGAGGGAGGCGGTCAGCCGGGGGTAGACCACGCCGCCCGACACCACGCCGAGGACGAGCAGCAGGGCGCCGAACGCCAGGGCGCGGCGCGGCCGGCTCCGGGCGAGGCGGTCCAGGAAACCGAACACAGGGGGTCCCTTCACAGATCTGCGCATGGGCGGCGTCCACCTTTCCGGCGCACGGTTCAGGTCCGGTTCCCGTCCGGTTCCGGCGGAGCCCCGGCCCGGTGCAGGCGGCGGCTTCGGGTATGGCCAGGCGAGCGCTCCGTTGCTTGACTACCGCGGACCGGCAGTACCAGGCCCACCCGGGAGGTCACCATGTCAACCGCGACGGCGGACTCGAGGTTCGAGTCGCTCGACCCCGCCACCGGCGAGGTCGTCGCCGAGCACCCGATCCACGACGAGGCGGCGGTCCGGCAGGCCGTCGACCGGGCGCGGGCCGCGGCCCGGTGGTGGGGCGGCCTCGAACCCAGGGAGCGGCGGCGCAGGCTCCTCGCCTTCAAGAGCGCGCTGGTCCGCGGCATGGACCGGCTCGCCGAGGTCGTCCACCGGGAGACCGGCAAGACCCTGGCCGACGCGCAGACCGAGGTCGTCATGGCCGTCGGCCACCTGGACTGGGCGGCCAGGAACGCGGTGAAGGTCCTCGGGCCGCGCACCGTCCGCCCCGGCCTGATGTCGATCAACCAGAAGTGCGTCATCGAGTACCAGCCGCTCGGCGTCGTCGGCGTGATCGGCCCGTGGAACTACCCCGTCTACACGCCGATGGGCTCCATCACCTACGCGCTAGCGGCCGGCAACGCCATCGTCTTCAAACCCTCGGAGTACACCCCCGGCACCGGCGAGGAGCTCGCCCGGATCTTCGCCGAGGCGGTGCCCGAGCACCCGGTCCTCCAGGTCGTCACCGGCCTGGGCGGGACCGGGGCCGCCCTGTGCCGCTCCGGCGTCGACAAGATCGCCTTCACCGGGTCGCCGCCCACCGCCAAGCGCGTGATGGCCGCCTGCGCCGAGACGCTGACCCCGGTCGTCATCGAGGGCGGCGGCAAGGACGCGTTCCTCGTCGACGCCGACGCCGACCTCGAGACCGCCGCGCAGCAGGCCGTCTACGGCGCGATGGCCAACGCCGGCCAGACCTGCGTCGGCGTCGAGCGCGTCTACGTCCACGAGAGGGTCTACGCGCCCTTCGTCGAGAAGGTCGTCGCCAAGGCGGCCCGGCTCAGGCCCGGCTCAGGCCCGGACGCGTCCTTCGGCCCCATCACCATGCCCGGCCAGCTGGAGATCATCGAACGGCACATCGCCGACGCCCTCGCCAAGGGCGCCCGCGCGCTGGTGGGCGGCCTCGACTCGGTGAAGGCCCCCTACGCCGGGCCCGTGGTGCTCGCCGATCCGGCGCCCGACTCCCTGGCCGTCCGGGAGGAGACGTTCGGCCCGACCCTGACCATCGAGAAGGTCAAGGACCTCGACGAGGGCGTCGCCAAGGCCAACGACACCCCCTACGGCCTGGCCGCCACCGTGTTCACCCGCAGCCGCCGCAGCCTCGACCTGGCCCGCCGCCTCAACGTCGGCGCGGTCAGCGTCAACTCCTTCGCCGCGTTCGCCTCCATCGGCGCCCTGCCGTTCGGCGGCGTCGGCGAGTCCGGTTTCGGCCGCATCCACGGCCCCGACGGCCTCCGCGAGTTCTCCCGCGCCAAGTCCATCACCCGCGAACGCTTCAAATCCCCCATCAACCTCCTGTCCTTCGAGCGCAGCCCCAAGGACTTCGCCCGCGCCCTCGCCCTCGTCCGCTTCCTCCACTCCTGACCTGCCGCGCGGCGCCGTCGTCGCATCGAAGACGACGACGGCGCCGCGCGGGCTCGCTCGCAGGGTCATCGGGCCGCCGGCGGCCTGGAGGAGCGGCGCATGCCGCTACGGAGACGCCTCCGACACGGTCACCGGGTGATCCGGAGTGCTTCCCCCGCGTCCCGCCGGGCCCGCTCGATCAGCTCCCGGGCCTCCTCACCGAACACGGCGGCCTGCCGCACCTTTCCGTAGACGTCCAGGTAGGCCCGCACCTCATCGGCTCCCGACAAGGTCAGCTCCCGGGTGAACGTCTCCACCGACACGGCCGTCTCGTCGAACACCGTGAATCCGTGCAGGGGCGCCGCCGCCAGACCCGTGTTCAGCGGAAGGACTCCCAACGACGTGGAAGGGTCGGCCTCGACCCGCAGCAGGTGGTCGAGCTGTCCCGCCATGCAGGCGCCCGACCCCGGCCAGGTCCGCAGCGCGGCCTCGGAGAGCACGAACTCGACACGGCGCTCCCCGCCTCCGGCCGTCGGCCTGAGCCCGCCCAGCCGAGCGGCCTGCGCGTACTCCGCCGTCCGCAGTTGCGCAGGAACCGCCGAGGCCCCGAATCCCCGCACCTCCCGAGCGGTGGCCCCCAGCTCGGCAGCGGCCCTGACCCGGAACGACACTCCCGCGTCCGCCCGCTGGGGGGCCGTCTCCTCGTAAGCCTGCCGGACGAGCTCGGCCAGCCGCCGCGACTCCGCCTCCGCCAGTCTCAGCGCTTCGACGAGCCGCATGACGATCCCGGCGTTCGCCACCCGGTGCCCGGCCTCCACCCGGGACACCGTCGGCTGCGGCACCCCGGCCCGCCGGGCCACCTCCGCCCCCGACAACCCCGCCTCGACCCGAAGCCGACGAAGCCGTTCCCCCACCACCCGAAGCTGCTCAGCACCCATAACCGAGCGTTCTACCATCCGGGTGTGAACCCCCGTCGTACGAGGTCCGATCCGGTTCGCCTCATCGCGGCCGAGGGCGGCGCGGCCCTCTCAGGTCACGGCCAGGTGGTCGTGGCGGTGCCGCGGGGTCTCGGCCTCGTCGAGCAGGACGAGGGCGAAGTCCGCGTAGGAGATGCGGTCCGCGGGGTCTCCGTGCTCGCGGATCTCGTAGCGGCCGGTGCGTTCTCCCTCGTGGTCGAAGTCACCGGACGGGCTGACGTACAACCAGTCCAGCGGACCGGCTTGGGTACGGAGCACCTCGAGGCCGGCGGCATGGCCCAGGCAGAAGGGCCGGAACTCGGCGGGGAAGCCGGGTGCGTCCAGCAGGCGGACCCCGTCGGAGTCGGGGAGGAGCGATGCGAGTCCGACCGTGACGAGCCTGTCCACTCCGGCCTGCCGCAGGCCCTTGATGAGGGCGTGCGCGGTGCTGGTGAAGAAGGTGTCCGGGGCCAGTGCCGCCGCCGCGTTGATCGCGGCGTCGTGCCCGGCCGCGAGGGCCGCGACGTCCGCCGCGTCGGTGGCGTCCCCGGCGGCGATCCGTACGCCGTCGTCCGCCGGACCGTCGTAGCGGGACGGGTCGCGGACCACCGCGGTGACCTGGTGTCCGCGCCTGCGCGCTTCGGCGACGGCCCTCCGGCCGGCCCGGCCGCCGGCTCCGAAAATCACGAAACTGCCCATCGTTGGAATACCTCCCGTTGGCTTGGTGCTCTCGAAAGGTATCTGTGAGGGCGGTTACCTTCTGGATACCGAGATCCCCCTACCGGCCCCGGCCGACAGGCAGGAGACACCATGAAGCATCGGCAGCCACTGCCCCCTGACATGTTCGATGAATTGTGTCCGTCCTCGTTGGTGCCATTCCGCTTCGGTGACAAGTGGGCGGCTCTGATCCTCCGCTGCCTGGAAGGAGGTCCGCGCCGGTTCTCCGAACTCCGCGTGCCGCTGCACCGCGTCACCCCGAAAGTGCTCACGCAGTCGCTGCGCAGGCTGGAGCGGGACGGGCTCGTCTCACGCGCGGTGCACGCCGACCCGAGACCGGGAGTGGAGTACGCCCTGACGCCGCTGGGCCGCAGCATGCTGGAGCCGATGGACGCCGCGTGCGCGTGGGCGGCGGAGCACTGGGACGAACTGATCGACGCCCGGGAGCAGTACACGGCCCCCTGAGCGGCGGGTGTCCGTCGTCAGCTGCGGTCCGGTCCGTCGAGAGCGGCGAGTTTCCGTCTCAGCAGCGCCTGCTCGCTTTCGTTGCCTCGCCGCCGCCAGGATCTTCTCGGCCCGGGTGAGCCGTGCCCGGACGGTGGCGGTCGGGGCACGGCCTCCTCCTTCGAGGCGACGTTGAGGATGCAGAGCCGCGGCAGCCCGGTATGCGCACTTCTTACCTTGATAATTAATGTGAGCAATAGACCTCTCACCAATGGCGGATCCGGTATGCGGAAATGGCATCCCCGGAGCGCCGGAGCGCCGACGCGTCCTCCTCCGCCCGCCTGCGGGCCGGATCCGCGACCGCGCAGAACCCCCTGATCCGGCGCGGTATTCACGTGGACGTGAGCTCCGGCATGACGCGGACGGTTTCCGACCGAACACTCTTCGTCGCCGCCCGCCGACGATTCGGTGTGCCACAAAAGCACTAAAATCGTCGCCTATTATTCTTTGTAGTGTTTGATCATAAACGGGGTTTTCTGACGAAGGGGTGGGTTGTGCGCGTCAGGTGGGCGGCGGGCCCGGTCATGCTCGTGCTGTTGCTGGCCGGGTGCTCGGAGGACGGCGGCGGGTCGGACCCGAAGGCCGCGGCGAAGCCTCCGGCCGAGGTCGTGATCACGCCGGCGGACGGCGCCGGGAAGGTCCGGCCGGAACTGCCGGTCAAGGTGGAGGTGGCGAACGGGAGCCTGCAGAACGTGTCCGTGTCGACGGGCGGTTCCGCGGTGGAGGGCGACCTGGACGCGCTGAACGGCCAGTGGACCGCCCGGCGGGGGCTGGACCCGTCCACGACGTACCAGGTCACCGCCACCGCCCTCGGCCAGGACGGCAAGGACGTCTCGGTCACCAGCGAGTTCACCACGCTCACCCCGAGCCGGACGATCGCGGTCAGCGCGGTCGCGCCCGCGCCCAAGGAGACCGTCGGGGTCGGGATGCCGATCATCCTGAACTTCGACCAGCCGGTCTACAACCAGGCCGACGTGGAGAAGAACCTGACCGTCAAGGCGAGCAGGCCGGTCGAGGGCGCATGGCGGTGGATCAGCCGCCAGCAGGTGGTCTACCGGCCGAAGGAGTACTGGCCGGCCCGCACCGACGTGGTGGTGGACGCGCGGTTCAGCGGCGTGCGTGCGGCCAAGGGCGTGTACGGGACCAAGGACCTCAAGCTGCGCTTCAGGATCGGCGACGACCAGCGGACCCTCACGAACGAGGACACCCACCAGATGGTCGTCAAGAGGAACGGCCGGGTCCTCAAGCGCTTCCCCGTCAGCCTGGGCATGGCCACCACCCGCGCCTACACCACGACCAACGGCATCCACGTGACCATGGAGAAGGTCCCGCACGTCCTGGCGGACTCGGCGACTGTCGGCATCCCCAAGGGCCACCCCGACTGGTACGAGACCCCGCTGGACTGGACGGTACGGATCTCCAGCAGCGGCGAGTACACCCACAGCGCGCCCTGGAGCGTCGCCCAGCAGGGGCGGAGCAACGTCAGCCACGGCTGCGTCAACCTGAGCGAGGCCAACGCCAAGTGGTTCTACGACTTCAGCCGGCGCGGTGACATCTACGAGATCACCGGCACCGACCGGGAGCTGGAGTGGAACAACGGCTGGGGCTACTGGCAGCTGTCGTGGAAGCAGTGGAAGAAGGGCAGCGCCCTCGACTGAGCCGCCCGGACCCCGCCCGGACGCGGGCGGGGTCCGGCCCGGTCAAAGGCGCAGGGAGGTCCGGCGGGCGGTCACGGTGAGCACCGCGAGGAGGGCCAGGGCCAGTAGCGCGGCGGACCAGGCGAGGTAGGCGGGGTCGAAGACCGACTCGCCGAAGGCGGAGCTGATGGAGAGCTGGGCGAAGGGGTGGGAGGGAAGGAAGACCGCCCAGTCGGGGAGGACGGGGCCGAGCATGTAGTCCTGGGCAATGCCGACGTCGATGAAGGGGAAGAACATCGTCACCAGGATGCCGCTGACGCGGTCGAGGGCCAGGCCGACGCAGTAGCCGAACAGGGCGAAGGTCCAGGCGGCCAGCAGGTGGGCAGTGATGAACCAGGTCCAGTTCTCCGGTGTGCGGACGATCGGGACGAGTACCAGGGCCGATACCGTCACCGCGGTCGCCGCGCCGAGGAGGGTGCCCACGCGGAACGCGGTGATCCTGCCGGTTCTGCGGAACCTGTGGCCGAGGCGGCCGTCGGGGGCGTGCAGGTCCGTGGCGATGAGGAAACCGACCGTGCCGCTGAAGCCCACCACTGCGATCATGCCCATGTAGGCGGCGTGCAACTGGGGCATGGTCGTGGTGATGAGGGTGCGGCGGCCGTCCTCGACGGCCGGCACCGCGACCTCGATGCCGCCGAACAGCCACAGGCTGCTGAGCATCAGGCCGAGCGGGCCCGCGACGACGAAGCCGAGCAGGCCGCGGTGGCGCAGCAGGTCGGTGAGGAGCAGGGCGACGCCGCCCCGCGTCACCCCGCCGCCGCCGGGCACGGCCGCGGGCGGCGGGGCCGCGGCCGCCGCCGGCGCCCTGCGCCGCGGCCGGACCACCAGGACCGCGAGGGACGCCGCGCCGACCAGGACCGGCCACACCACCAGCGCCGTGATCTCGCCCGCGCCGACGTCGTTGCCCATGGCCGCGTGTTCGGCGCTGTAGAACGGCGACACGACCGGCTGCCACCAGGTCCCGGACGTCATGGACGGGGCGGTCAGCGCGTCCAGGATCCACAGGCCGCTCACGGAGCCGACGGAGAACACCGCGTCCCGGGTGAAGTACGCGACGAGTTGCCCGATCATGACGTAGAGCAGGGCGTTGTACGCGGCGCCGAGCCACACTCCGGCGCCCACCCCGTCGTAGCGGATCGCGGTGAACCCGATGCTCACCAGCACGGCGAGGCCCGACACCACGACCAGGGCGGCGCCGCGCGCGGTGATCCACCGCGCCATCGGATACCGGACGGCCAGGACCGTGTCCGCGCGGTCCGCCTCGGCGACGGTCAGCGCGCTGATCAGCGCGGCGGTGATCCCCGCCGCCCACATGCCGGACAGGATGCCGATGTGGGAGGGGTGGTGGTGGCCCTCGCCGACCCCCAGGACCTCACCGAAACGGCCGAGGGCGTCGGCGCTGACGAAGACGAGCAGCGCCGGGACGACCAGGAACGCGGCCAGCGCCACGGGCTGCCGGACGATCGACAGCAGGGCCAGGCGGAAAAGCGTCAGCACGGCTCAGCCTTCCGGGTGCAGGACGCCGTCGCGCAGCGTCAGCCGCTGGTCGAACCGGCGCGCGTCGAGTTCCAGATGCGCCACGACGACCACCGCCCGGCCCAGGTCCCGCTGCTGGTCCACGAGGGCCCAGAAGGCCTCGTAACTGGCCAGGTCGAAGGCCGCGTAGGGCTCGTCGAGGATGAGGACCTCGGGGTCTCCGATCAGGCTCAGGCCGAGGTTGAGCTTGGCGCGGGTGCCGCCGGACAGCGCCCGCGTCTGCACCCCCGCGAACCGTTCGAAGTCGAGCGTCTTCAACACCCCCGCGCGGACCGTGCCGACCTTGGCGCCGTCCAGACCCGCCGCCGCGGCGTACAGCGCGAAATGCTCGTCGACCGTCAGGCGCGGATACAGGGCCGGCTCCTGCGCGCAGTAGCCGAGCCGGTCCGGCCGGGTGACGCTGCCCTTCGTGGGCCGGGTCTCCCCCGCGAGGATGCTCAGCAGCGTGCTCTTACCCGCGCCGTTCTCACCCGTGATGGAGACCAGTTCCCCCGGGGAGACGGTGAGCGAAACGCCTTTGAGGACGTCCGAACCCGAGCGCCGGTAGCGCTTCCAGACCTCCCGGGCGGCGAGGACGGCCGTCACTTCCATCGGATGCTCCCGGGGAGTCTCTGGTAACCGGAGATGTTCATGGCATGCACCCATTCGCCGTGCTCGTAATCGATGTCGCGCTCCGTGGACTTCTCCAGCACCACCTGGAGGCCCGCCAGCAGCTGAAGCCTCGCGACGTGGATGCCCAGGCAGCTGTGCGCGCCGCGGCTGAACCCGAGCGCCCGTTGGGAGTTGCCGCGGCCGGGGTCGAAGACGTCCGGGTCGGTGAACACCGCGGGGTCGCGGTTGGCCGCGCCGAACAGCACCAGCAGCTTGGATCCGGCGGGGACGACCACGCCGTTCTCCTCGACGTCCCGCGTGGTCGTGCGGCGCACGTAATGGGTCGACGGCGCGTACCTGATCGTCTCGTCGATGACGGCGTACGCCTCCTTCTCGCCGAGTCCCGCCGCCGGAGGCATCGACCGGTCGAGATGCAAGAGGATGTTGGCGAAGGTCCGCGCGGTGTCCTCCGCTCCGACGACCGCCATGGTCATCAGCAGGCCCAGCGCCTCCTCGTCCGACATCCGCTCACCGTCGACCTCGTGTCGCAGAATGCGTCGCAGGAAACTGTCGCCGTCCTCGCGCAGATGGCCGAGGTGCACGTTGATGAGGTAGATCATCGCCTGGGTGAGGGCGGCGTCGCCCGCCTTGGTGAAACCGAGGTTCCCGCGCTCCCGGCGGAAGTACTCCGCCATCCAGGAGCGCCATTCGCCGCGGTCGGCGTCCGGGACCTCCAGCAGCGTCAGGCTGTTCTCGATCGACCACGGCATGATGAGGTCCGCCATGACGTCGAGGCTCCCCGAGGAGACGGCGCCGATCGACGCGACCATGTTCTCGCGGAAGGCCTCGGCGAACCGCTGGACGGTGTCGGCCTTGAACGCGTACGCCATGAAGCGGCGCAGCCGGGTGTGCTCGGGCGGGTCGGTGAGGGTGAGCAGCGGAATGCCCTCGGGCAGGTCCTCATCGTCCTCGAACTGCACGCCGCGGGCGACCGAGTAGGTCTGCGCGTCGGCGAGCGCCCGCTCGCACAGGTCGTAATGCCCGTACATCCAGCAGTCGGCCTTCGGCGAGTACACCGGCTGGCCCTTCCCCGTGATCCACCGGTATTCGGGGTAGGGGTCGTCCATGAGCTCCGGAGAGCGCGGATCGAAAGACGTCAAAGCGGTCATTTCACTCTCCAGGTGAGGGTGTCGCCGAGCCGTTCCCGGGACCGGATGAGAAGTACCGCCGCCTCGCGGGCGAAGGAGCGCAGGGTGGTCTCCCCCATCGCCCGCAGGACCGCCGGCCGGGTCAGCCGTTCGAGGAAGTCGCCGAGCCGGCCGAGGCCGTCGATGAGGTCGGCGTCACCGGGGCCCGCCGTGCAGGGCAGCACGCGCAGTTGCAAAGTGATCAGGCCGGCCTTCCGTGCGAGCAGCCGCGCGATCACCGCTTCGAAGTGGTCGACGAGCCGGGGGTCGGGGTTCTCGCCGACCAGGCGGGGCGACAGCACCAGGCGCCCCAGCAGGCCCGTGCGCCGGTACCCGCCGAAGACCGGGGAGCGGGACGCCTTCTCCAGCGCGTCCGCCAGTGCCGCTTCCACCTCGGCGGTGTCCCGCTCCCGCTCGTCCATGAGGGCGGCCAGGGCCAGCGCGGCCCCCAGGTCGTTGCGGTGGTGCCGGCGCAGCCACCGGGCGGTCTCCGGCGCCGCCGACCGAACGGCGTCGTAGACGTCCTGCGTGATCATGGTGGCGCCGACGGGGACCAGCGCGTCGCTCAGCGCCTTCGACAGCGCGACGATGTCCGGCCGCAGCGGGCCGCCGGCCAGGAAGCCCTCCGGCCGTGCCCGCCAGAATCCGGTCAGCACCTCGTCGAACCCGACGAGGTACCCCCTCTCGTCCCGGCCGCGGCCGACCTCCGCCAGGACGTGCGCCGGGATCTCCACGCAGTCCAGTCCCTGCACGGGCTCCATCCACACCAGTGCGACGTCGTCCCGCCGCACCGCCCTGCGCAGGGCCTCGACGTCGTCGGCCGCCACTTCGACCACCCGGACGGGGAAGGGCTGGAACGCGTCGGCGTCACGGTCCCGGAAGTGCTTGCTGGTCCGGCTCAGCACCAGCGACAGCGGGCCTTTGCCGGAGTAGTTGCCGGTGAGGGTGACGACCGTGCCGCGGCCCGGCCGCGCCCGCAGCGCCGCGAGCACCGCGAGGTCGACCGCGGAGGCGCCCGACACCGCCGGCAGCATCACCGGCAGGCCGGTCAGCTCGGCGAGCATGTCCTCCAGCGCCTCGGTCCCGCCGCCCTTGCCCGCTTCGGAGACGACCTGCGGGGACTGGCGGTTGTGCCCGCGGAACGCCGGTCCCGCCCCGGAGGCGAGGTCGATGTAGCGCCGCTTCCCCGAACGGTAGATGACGCCGTCCGCCCGGTCGAAGCCCATGTTGATCCCGGCGAGATCGATGGCGCGGGTCTGCCAGGTGTTGCCGTGCATGCGCAGCCGGGTCCGCCGGACCAGCGGGCGCCGCCGCATCCGCGTGATCGCCCCGGCCTCGGCGCGGGACGGCGGCCGCAGGCCGAGCAGGGTCTCGGTGAGCAGTTCGAGGGCGAGCGCGTTCCCGCCGAACGTCGACACATGCGCCACGCAGTCGTCCGGGTTGTTCCACAACGAGAACATCGCCCGGGTGAACGAGACGGTGCCGCACGGGATCTGCCCCTGGACGCAGGACTCGCCCAGGAAGACGGCGTCCGCGCCCAGCGTGTCCTCGGTGAGCCGCTTGAGCGCGCCGGCGTCCCTGAGGACTCCCACGGCGACCACGGCTCCGGACCGGCGCGCGGCCGTGACGGCCCGCTCGGCGTCCGCCCGCGGGAGCCCGTCCAGAACGACGATCAGCGCGTCGACGCCGTCGGCCTCGCCCCCGTCCGGCAGGAGCGTGATCCCGTCGTCGGCCGCCCCGGGAACGAACGCCAGGCGGCAGGTGGACGTCGGGTCGAGCACGCCGATCCGGGCGGTCCGCCCCATGAGCCGGTTGGCGCGGTTCCGCAGGAACTTGACGACGGTCCCCAGCGCCTCGACGCCCGAGTTGACGAAGACCGAGTGCCAGCGGACCCCGGTCGTGTCGCCGCGGCTCAGCAGCCGGTGCAGCAGGTAGCAGGCGACCGCCCCGTCCGGCGGCACGTAGGTGCTGGCCAGCACCATGTTCGGCCGCTTCTCCTCCACCATGCGCACGAGCCGTTCGCGCGCGAGGCTCTGGTCGCGGCTCAGCGCCTCGAACTCCGCCGCCGGGTCAGCGCTCAAGGCGTACTGCCACGTCGTAGGTGACGACCTCCGCTTCGATCGCGAATCCGCCGTGGGCCCCGGGGTGGCCGCCGCCCGCGTGCCCCGGGTGCTGGAGATCCGGGTGCATGCGCTGGAACAGCGCGGATGACTTCCATTTGTCGTAATCAGTTGCACTTTCCCACTCGGTGTAGACCAACCACCGTTTCCCCTCCGTGTGCGGTCGCAGCAACCGCAGGCAGCTGAAGCCGGGAGCATCGATGAGATGGCCCTTGACCTGGTCGAATCGCCGACCCACTTCAGCCGCCTGGGCTTCCGGAACGACAAGGTTATTGATGGAAACGAACATTAGACCCCCCTGGGAAACACTAATTCCAGATTCGATAGTAGAACAGGTTCCACCTCGATCACGGGTCCGCATCCGGCCATTGCGATCAGCGGAGGACGGTGTCGCGGAGGGGAGTACTCCTGCTTTCATGGACAATCCGCCAAGTGGCTCGACCCATGGGGAGGAAGTGACGGGCGGTCGCCGTGCGCAGGAGGAAACCGCTGGCCATCGGCATGATCACTCCGATGTGAAGCCGGAAACACGCATTCGACCCGTTCTCCGAAAAAGCCGACACTCAGCCATGAAAGCCCAAGCCGCGGGATTCCCCGCGATCATCGATCCGGACCGCACCGGCGACATGATCGTCCCGTTCGGACGCGCGCCCGAATGCGAATCGTGCGACTGCGAAAAGATCCTCAGCGCCGGGATCCGAACGCTCGCCGACCAGGCTTGGGCGGCCCCGGTTACCGGCGCACGCGCGGTTGGAAAACGACCGATACAGGCCACTGACCGAAATGCGAAGAGATCCTCCGAGCGTTCACCGGAATCCCGGGCGCGGGACGGCCATGCAGGAGGAACGGCTTGGCGTAGGAAGTCCTCATGCGCCGGTTCGCCGTGCGGGGTGGTGGCGACGGTCCTCGCGAGGAGGACCGCCGCCGTCACCGGTCGGTGGTCACGGGATGACCGTCGCCGGGTCGACGAAGGTGTAGCCGAGGTTCTTGATGCCCTGCACCGTCTCCTGGAGGGGGGCCACCGGGAAGTACGGGTGGTAGAAGAACGAGGCGAAGCCGTCGCGGACGGCCAGGTTGTACTGCGCCGCCCTGATGATGTCGGCCGGGAAGCGCGCCGGGTGGTTGTTGTACGCCTCGGGCTCGTAGTTGCCGAGGTTCTCGGGCAGCACCTTGCCGCCGGTCACGTCCGTCACCGGGTACGGGAAGAACTGGCCGATGAGCCTGGTGTAGTCGAGGGTGCCGCCGGCCAGTGTCCGGGAGGGGTAGATGCGCCGTTCCAGCGCCGCCGAGAAGACGTTCTTGATGGCGGTGTAGTCGGCGATCGACGCGGCGTAGTGCGGGGTCGTCCAGATCGTCGGGGTGGGCAGGCCGCGCGGGGCGAACTGCTGCCTGCCGGTGTTGATCCGGTTGGTCGCCCAGGTGACGGAGTCCCCGGCGACCGGGCCGTCCAGGATGACGCTGTCGTTGGCGTCGACGTGCGCCCGGTAGAACTCGAAGTCGTCGCCGGTGACGCCGTTGTACGGGTTGGGCGCGCTGCCGTTCTGGTGGGTGTAGCCGTGCTGGATGATGTGTCCGCCGTTGTCGAGCATGTAGTTCAGCACGGTGAGCAGCGCGGGCCGGTCCTGGAGCCGGACGGTCTCCGCCACGCCGTTGTTGTAGGTGCCGTTCGGGTCCTCGTAGCGGGGGACGAGCTGGAAGGCGTACGGGATGTCCTCCTGCGCGAGGTACTCGGCGATGTCCTGGAGTTCGCCGGGGTCGCTGTTGGGGCTGATGTCCTCCAGCCGCAGGATCGCGCGGTGCCGGGTCGCGGTGCCGGGGGCCAGCGCGTCGAACAGCAGGTCGTGCCAGGCGATGATGCGGTCGGTCTCGTTGACGTAGGCGTAGGGGATCTCACCGAGGTACGTCAGGTTGGACGAGCGGACCGCCCACGGGTAGGGGGTCGCGGGGGCGGTGGCCGGGTCCTGGCCGGTGGCCAGCTGAGTGACCAGCGGGGCGTTGGTGACGTAGGGCCTGATCACGCCGCTGTCGCCCGCCGGCGGAACGGTCCGGGTGAGCGGCTGGCCCTTGTAGTCGACGCGCGCGGTGCCCGCTCCGCCGAAGAAGGAGTTCGTGGCGTCCCAGCCGTACTTGGTGCTGAACGCCGAGGCGCCGATCTTGTTGGCGAGGTTCCAGATGTTCATCCCGATCCAGACGACGGGCTTGGCCGTGGTGGCGACGTCGCTGTAGAAGGCGTCGGGGATGGCGTCCGGGACGCCGCCGCCGTAGTACGTCGAGCCGATGTAGATCGTCGAGGTGTGGTCCTCGGTCTCGCCCGCGACATAGTTCTGTACCGGCTTGGCGGTGACGGTGCCGAAGTGCCCGGCGAGGTTGGCGGTGGCGACGGCGTAGAGCTCGCCGAGGAATCCGTAGGGGCCGGCGTCGTCGTAGAGCACGAGGGCGGACGTCGCCGGGTCGGCCGCACGCTCCGCGGTGGCCGCTTTCGGCCCGAGGGTCCGCGGCGCCCCGGGCGCCGCCCCGCGGTTCGCGATCCGCTGCCGAACCGTCCTGGGGAGCGGTCTGACGGTGCCGCGAGGGTTCTTCCGGCGTGCGCGCTCACGCTGCTTCACCTGGTCGGACAGCGCCTTCAACACGGGGCTGCGCTCACCGGCGGCCGGGATCGCGAACCCCGCGGGAACCGGGACCGGCCCCGCGTGGGCGCCGCCGCCCGGTGCGGCGAGGAGCCCACCGAGCATCGCGACGATGACCAGCACATGTTTTGTGCGCATAACTATGGACTTCCCTCCGATTGCCCTTATTGGCGGCCTTGCCCTGCCCCGAGAGGCCACCGGGCAGCCAGTATGGGTGGCGGTTAAAGTCCGGTCCACACTTTGCCGGAAGACACAAATCTGAACGTTCTACCAATTTCCATGACCCTTCTAGGCAAAGCAGAATGATCAAGATATCCTTCCTCCGTAACGTGATCGTCAAGGGGCCGCGCAATCGGAGGCGCCGCCCCTCCGGCGGTCGAGGGCGCACGAGGTCCGCAATGACGGGCGCTTGATCAACGGGGACGGGAATGTATGCGAAGCTGCCCTTCGGCACGCTCTTTGTCCTGCTCGGCGTGGCCGTCATGCCGGGAGCCTCGCCCGCCGTCCAGGCGGCGAGAATCCTGCTGGCGCTCGCGGGGGCGGGTTTCGGGCTTTACCTGATCTTTTTTCTGGGCGTCCTCATCGCCCGTTTCCGGCTGCGCGCCATGGAACCGAGGGAACGGCGCGCATTGTGATCATCGCCGTCGGCATCGGGCTCAGCATGGCCATGATCACCCTGGCGATCGGCTACAACGGCGGCATGTTCGTGCTGTCCAGGCGCAGTTACAAAGAACAGAACGGACAACAAGGGCGTTCCCGTTTCTATGTCTTCCTGGTCGCCTGCCTGAACGAGGAGAAAGTGCTCGAGGCGAGCCTGGACCGCCTTTCCCGGCTGCCCGGCCGGCCCCCCGTCCTCGTCGTCGACGACGCCTCCGACGACCGGACCGCGCAGATCGCCCGGGAGGCGGGCGGCAACGTTCTGCTGTACCGGCGGACCCTCCCGGAGGCCCGCAACGGCAAGGGGGCCGCCCTCAACGCGGGCCTGGCGCACCTGCGCGCCTGCGGCCTGCTCGACGGCCGCGACCCCGACGACGTGATCGTCTGCGTCGTGGACGCGGACGGCAGGCTCGACCGGCACGCCGTCGCGGAGGTCGACCCGTACTTCGCCGACCCGCGGGTCGGCGCGGTCCAGATCGGCGTCCGCATGTACAACCGCGACCTGGGCCTGCTGGCCCGGCTCCAGGACATGGAGTTCGTCGTCTACGGCGAGATCTTCCAGAAGGCCCGCCGCCACCTGGGCAGCGTGGGGATGGGCGGCAACGGGCAGTTCATGCGGCTGTCCGCCCTGGAGTCGCTCCGCGAGGACGTCTGGAGCGACTGCCTCACCGAAGACCTCGACCTCGGCGTCCGGCTCATCGCCGCGGGCTGGACCAACGCCTTCTGCGGCTCGGCGGCCGTCTTCCAGCAGGCGGTCCTCACCCCGGGCCGGCTGGTGCGCCAGCGCTCCCGCTGGTTCCAGGGCCACATGCAGGCGGCCCGCAAGCTCTACCCGCTGGTCCTGCGCAGGGTCGGGGGCAGAGCCGCCGCCGACCTGCTCTACCACCTGTCGAGCCCGGTGCTGCTGCTGCTCACGTCGCTGCTGCCGGCCGGCTTCGCGATCGCGCTCGCCGACTCGGTGTGGCGGGGCACGCTCGGCCCGCTGTGGCTCGCCTGGTTCTACGTGATCACCTTCGGGATCGCGAACGTCTACGGACACGTCTACCGGCAGCGCGAGAAGGAGCTGGGGCGGCTGCGCTCCCTGCTCATCGGACACGCCTACATCCTGTACGGCTACGTCTGGTTCCTCTCCGGATGGTGGGCGCTGTGGCGCCACATGTCCGGCAGACAGGGCTGGCTCAAGACCGCCAGGACCTGACCCACCGCCACCACCCCGGGAGCACGCATGCCCACCTTTCCCGAGCCGGTCCGCGCCATGATCGTCCTCGGCACGCGTCCGGAGGCCATCAAACTCGCCCCCGTCGCGCGCGCCATGGCCGGCGACCCCCTCTTCGAACCCGTCGTCGTCAACACCGGCCAGCACCGCGAGATGCTCGAGCAGATGCTGCACCTGCTGGAGGTGAAGGCCGTCGCGGACCTCGCCGTGATGCGCGAGCGGCAGGACCTCGCCGGGCTGACCGGAAGGCTCGTGGACGGGCTCGGCCGCACCATCGCCGAGTCCCGGCCCGACCTCGTCGTCGTCCAGGGCGACACCACCACCGCGATGTGCGGGGCGCTCGCCGCCGGCTACCACAGGATCCCGGTCGCGCACGTCGAGGCGGGCCTGCGGACCGGCGACCTCGGCAACCCGTTCCCCGAGGAGATCAACCGGCAGCTCATCGGCCGGATCTCGCGCTGGCACTTCGCGCCCACCGAGCGGTCGGCCGGCCACCTGCGCGGGGAGGGCGTCCCGGACGAACGGATCGAGGTCACCGGCAACACCGTCATCGACAACCTGCTCTGGATGTTGTCGCGCGGCCAGGGGGCTCCGGCGTTCCGGACCGGGCTGCGCAGGATCCTCGTGACGCTGCACCGGCGCGAGAGCCAGGGCGCGGAGATGACCGCGATGGCGCGTTCGCTGCGCCGACTCGCCGACCGCGGCGACTGCGAACTGCTGCTGCCGCTGCACAAGAGCCCCGCCGTCCGCGAGTCCCTGCTGCCGGTCCTGGACGGGCACGACCGTGTGACGATCGTCGAGCCGCTCGGGTACGCCGACTTCGCCGCGACGCTCGCCGCGTGCGATCTGGTGCTCACCGACTCGGGCGGGGTGCAGGAGGAGGCGCCCAGCCTGGGCAAACCCGTCCTCGTGCTGCGGGCCACGACCGAGCGCCCCGAGGCCGTCGAAGCCGGCGCCGCCAAGCTCATCGGCACCGACGCCGCCGTCCTCTACGATGAGGCCACCAGACTGCTCGACGACCACGACCTGTACGCCGGCATGGCCAACGCGGTGAACCCGTTCGGCGACGGAAGAGCCGCCGAACGCATCATCGCCTCGCTGGCCCGCGACCACGGCGCCCTGCCCGCAGGAGCGCTGACCTGATCCGACCACCGACCGTCAGGCGACCCTTGAGCGTCCCCGAAGGCACCCGTCACCGGCGCGCGACGCGTCGGCGCTGGCCTTTCCTCCTGGGGGCGCTGCTGATCCCGGTGGTGGTGTGGCTGCAGCCGTTCACCCGCGACGACGGCCCGCCGGGGGCGTTCACCCGCTGGACGGACGGCACCGTGCACGGGCCCTGGCGGTCGGTCTTCGACGGCCACGGCCGCAACGGCATCCGCGACGGCGTCATCGGCATGCGGCCGATGCCGCCGACCCGGCCCGACGAGACCCACGCGGGCCTCGTCGTCTCCGTCGCGAGCCACGCCGACCTCGACTTCGAGCTGGAGACCCGGACGATCGAGGCGCTGCGCAAGCCGCAGGGCAACCCGTGGGAGGTGTCCTGGGTCGTCTGGGCCTACACCGACCCCGAACACTTCTACTACCTGGCGCTGAAGCCGAACGGCTGGGAGCTGGGCAAACGCGACCCCGCCTACCCGGGAGGGCAGCGCTTCCTCGCGACCGGCCACCGCGCCTTCCCCCCGGGCGACTGGTACCGGGTGAGGATCGAGCAGCGGGGCGCCACCATGAAGGTCCACGCCGAGGGCGACGAACTGACCTCCTTCACCGACGGGGAACGCCCCTACCCGTCCGGCTCGGTCGGCATGTACACCGAGGACGCGGCCGTGGAGTTCCGGAACATGCGGTTCGGCGACTGAGAGCCGCGGCCTCGCACGGAGGCGGGAGCGGAGCACGTGCTCCGCTCCCGCCTCCGTCCGGGTCAGTCCCGCCACTGCTCGGCGGGGGACACGCCGGGAAGGGGCCTGCCGATGAGGGCCAGGGGCAGGAAGAAGCAGACCTGGCCGATCGCCATGATGAGCGTGGCGAGGGCCTTGTCGTCGTAGTGCTCGCACGCCTGGGCGTACAGCTCGTCGGGGACGCGCTCGCCGTGCGGGGCGGGGGTGAGGACGGCCTCCACCAGTGCCAGCGCGACGCGTTCGGCGTCGGTGAAGTAGGGCGCGTCCCGCCAGGAGGCCACGGCGGTGATGCGCTCCTCGCTCTCTCCGGCCTTGCGGAGGTTGCCGGTGTGCAGGACGGTCAGGTAGGTGTTCGCGGCGATCTGGCCGGCGCGCAGCTGCACCAGGCTGACGGTGGTCTGCGGGATGGAGCCGTTCCCGGTGGCCTTGAACAGGGCTCCGGCGACCTGCCCCAGTTCGGGGACGAGCACGGCGGGGTTGGGCAGGCGGGACTGGAGGGTCTTCTGCGCGGTCATGGTGTCTTCCTTTTCACTGTCTCGGTCGGTGTCACTGCTCTGACGGATCCCGTGGAGCGGATGTGACCGGACGGCCCCGACCCCTGCGGTTTTTTTGGAATCCGCTGGGCACCTCGTGCGGCCACGACGAAGGCGGGCGGCGTCCGGTCACCTGACCGCGCCGTCCCGCCTCGTCGTGCCGACGCGCCCGCGGCGGATGCCGTGGGCGTCTTCCCCGCGCTACTCGGGGCTGTCCGCGCTGTTCGGGCTGTCCGCGCTCCTGGGCGAGTCGGCGCTGTCCGGCCCCTCGGGCGAGGCGGCGCTGTCGTTCCCCGCCGGGGAGTCCGCGGACGCGGTGGAGGCGGCCGAGTCGGCGGACGTGGTGGAGTTCGCGGAGGCGGTGGAGTTCGCGGAGGCGGTGGAGTTCACGGACGTGGTGGAGGTCGCCGAGGCCGGGGAGTCCGCCTGCTGCTGGTGGTCGACCAGCTGGATCTGGGCGGGGGCCTTGCTGTCGTTGAGCGACACGTCGTCGGCCGAGGCCGAGGCGGCCATAGCGATCACGCCTCCCGCACCGGCGGCGACGGTCGCGACGACGAACCAGGAGCGCTTGTTCTCGGGAGCCATCGTTCGGGGTTCCTTTCCTTGGGGTTCTTCGGGGTTTCTCGGGTTCATGCCGCGAGGAGTCCTTCGCCGCGGCACCAGCGTCCGGCGAGCGCGAGCCGTCGCCCGAGCACCGCACGCCAGTCGGGGTCCTGCACCCGGTGCGCGCCGGTGGCCAGCGAGAGCACCACCGCGTCGGCGACCGCGTGCGCGGTGGAAGCCGCGTCGGGCAGCACGCGGGACACGACGTCGGCGTAGTGCCGTGCCTTGTCCGCCCAGTCGGGCCGTACCGTGTGCTCGGCGAACGCCGCGGGCAGCTCCCGCAGCACGGCCACGAGTTCCGCCGGATCGAGTTCGTCCGGGTCGCCCTCCAGCAAGATCCGCCGCAGCGGCCTGCCGCCGAGACCGGCCAGCACGAGCAGGCCGTCGTCGGTCCAGCCGAGGCTTTCCGGGGCGCGCCCGCCGGTGGCGGCGCGGTGCAGCCGGTGCACCGCCTCGACCCGTTCCGGACGCAGCACCTTCACGAACACGCTCGTGCGCGGCGTACGGACCTCTATCACCGCCCGGCGCAGCGGCCGGTACGCGCGCACCGACAACCGCGGCTCGGCGGCGTCCAGGCCGAGCCGCGTGAGCAGCGAGCGCATGCGCTCCGCGTCGAACGCCCTGGGCAGGCCGGGCAGCGCGGGGTCGTACGGGAACCGCCAGACGCCGATCTCGTGCACGCCGTCCGACATGCGCAGTGCCCCACGCGCCCGGCTCGACGTGCCGGCGCCGAAGGTCTCGGCGGTCCGGCGTCCGTCGGGCCACTCCACGTCGACCTCGGCGGCGACGGTGGTGGCCGCGCGCTGCACGTCGAGATACGTGGTGCGGGCCCCGCGGGCGGCGCCGCCCGCGGCCTCGGCGGCGGCCGCCCACAACCGTCCGAGTTCCCCGCCGTCCGGCGCCCATCGCGTTTCGTCCATGGACCAAACGATGGCGGCGCGGGGTGAGCCCGCCGTGAGGCGGCGATGAGGGCGCTCTCATGGTCCGCTCCCCGCGCGAATCAGGAGGTCAGCGGCCGTGGCCCCGTCCGGTGGCACCAAATTGCATAGCATTGCTATGGTTTAGTGGAGCGCGCGCCCGCGGGCTCGGAGACGAGGAGGAACCATGGCCGTCACCCTGATGAACCCCGACGGGCTGCCCAAGCCCGAGGTCTACCGGCAGCTGTCCGTCGCCACCGGCTCGAAGCTGGTGTTCGTCGCCGGCCAGGTCGCCCGCGACGCCGACGGGAACAGGGTCGGCGAAGGCGACCTCGCCGCCCAGGTCGAGCAGTGCTACCTCAACATCGCCACCGCCGTGGCCGCGGCCGGCGGCTCCTTCGACGACGTGGCGAAGCTGACCGCCTACGTCGTCGACTGGACCCCCGACAAGATGCCCCTGCTGGGAGAGGGGGTCGCCCGCGCGGCCGCGAAGCTGGGAGTCGACCCGACCAAGCCGATCACGCTGCTGGGCATCGCCGCGCTGGCCGAGCCCGACCTCATGGTCGAGATCGAGGCCACCGCGGTCATCGACTGAACGCGGCGCGGTCCGCTCCCGGCCGGTGCCGGGAGCGCCTCACGGCGTCCGGGCGCACGGTGGCGCATGGTGGCCTGGTTTCCGAAGATGACCCGTGATGAAGTCGGGTAGGAGATCATGGCGATCTATCGGGAAAAGACGCCGGTCCGGACGAACGGGCGCGAGGGGGGAAGCCGTGGACGACATCACCCGGAGCAAGGAATGGGCGGGGTTGCGGGAGCACCACCGGCAGATCGAAGGGAGGACGCTGCGCGAACTGTTCGACGAGGACCCGGGACGCGCGGAGCGGATGACCGCGACCGCGGGCGACCTGTTCCTCGACTACTCCAAGCACCGGGCCACCGGGGAGACCATCGGGCTGCTGATGGGGCTGGCCGAGCGGGCCGGGCTGCGGGAGGCCGTCGACCGGATGTTCCGCGGCGACCACATCAACGTCAGTGAGGACCGCGCCGTCCTGCACACCGCGCTGCGGCTGCCCGCCGACGCCGTGCTGAACGTCGACGGGCAGGACGTGGTGGGCGACGTCCACGCCGTCCTGGACCGGATGAGCGCGTTCGCCGAGCGCGTCCGGTCGAAGGAATGGCGGGGGGCGACGGGCGAGCCCATCGCCACCGTGGTCAACATCGGGATCGGCGGCTCCGACCTGGGGCCCGCCATGGCGTACGAGGCGCTGGCCGACTACGCGGACGCGGGCGTCGAGGCGCGGTTCGTCTCGAACATCGACCCGGCCGACATCGAGGGCAAGCTGCGCGGGCTCGACCCGGCCACCACACTGTTCGTCGTCAGCTCCAAGACGTTCACCACGATCGAGACGCTCACCAACGCGCGGGTCGCCAGGAAGTGGCTGGTCGGCGCGCTGGGCGAGGACGCGGTCGGCAGGCACTTCGCGGCCGTCTCCACCAACGCCGAGAAGGTCGCCGAGTTCGGCATCGACACCGCGAACATGTTCGGCTTCTGGGACTGGGTCGGCGGCCGCTACTCCTATGACGGCGCCATCGGGCTCTCCCTGATGATCGCCGTCGGGCCGGAGCGCTTCCGGGAGATGCTGGCCGGGTTCCACGAGATCGACGAGCACTTCCGCACCGCGCCGTTCGAGGCGAACCTGCCGGTCCTGATGGGCCTGCTCGGCGTCTGGTACACCGACTTCTTCGGCGCGCAGACGCGGGCCGTGCTGCCCTACGCCCAGCGGCTGCACCGGTTCCCCGCCTACCTGCAGCAGCTCACGATGGAGTCCAACGGCAAGTCGGTGCGGGCCGACGGGACGCCCGTCACCTGCGACACCGGCGCGATCTTCTGGGGCGAGCCGGGCACCAACGGCCAGCACGCCTTCTACCAGCTGCTCCACCAGGGCACCCGGCTGGTCCCCGCGGACTTCATCGGCTTCGCCGAGCCGTTCGCCGACCCGGCCGGCATGCACGACATCCTCACCGCCAACCTGCTGGCCCAGACCTCGGCGCTGGCCTTCGGCAAGACGGCCGAGGAGATCGCGGCCGAGGGCGCTCCGCCCGAGCTGGTCCCGCACAAGGTGATGCCGGGCGACCGGCCGTCCTCGACGATCCTCGCGCCGAAGCTCACCCCGCGCGTCCTGGGCCAGCTCGTCGCGCTGTACGAGCACATCGTGTTCGTCGAAGGGACGATCTGGGGCATCAACCCCTTCGACCAGTGGGGCGTCGAGCTCGGCAAGAAGCTGGCGCTCGGCCTGGAGCCCGCCCTCACGTCCGGGGAGCCGGCCTCGGGCTTCGCGGACGCCTCGACCGAGAACCTGGTCCGCCACTACCGGCGACTGCGTGGGAGACGGATATGAACCAGCAGCGAGCGGACGCGCTCGTCCTCTTCGGCATCACCGGCAACCTCGCCTACAAGATGGTGCTGCCCGCCCTCTACCACCTCACCGCCGCCGGGGTGCTCGACCTTCCGATCGTGGGCGTCGCCAAGACCGACCTCGACCTGGCCGGGTTGCGGGACCGGGCCCGGCAGGCCTGCGGCGACCGGGTGGACGAGGCGGCGTTCGCGAAGTTCGCCGGGAACCTGAGGCTCGTCGCCGGCGACTACGGGGACGCCGCCACCTTCGAGGCGGTCCGCGCGGAGACGGAGGGCGCCGGGTTCCTCACCCACTACCTGGCGATCCCGCCGTCGCTGTTCGCGACCGTGGCCGAGGGCCTGGCCGCCGCCGGACTCCACCGCGACGCCCGGCTCGTGGTGGAGAAGCCGTTCGGCCGCGACCTGGCCTCCGCGCGCGCCCTCAACGCCGAACTGCTCCGGTACTTCGACGAGGACCACCTCCGGCGCGTCGACCATTTCCTGGGCAAGGAGCCGATCGAGGACCTCCTGGTGTTCCGGTTCGGGAACATGTTCCTGGAGCCGATCTGGAACCGCCACTACGTGCGCAACGTGCAGATCACCATGGCCGAGGACTTCGACGTCGCCGACCGCGGCTCGTTCTACGACGCCAACGGCACCGTCCGCGACGTGGTGCAGAACCACCTCCTGCAGATCCTCGCCATCCTCACCATGGACTCCCCGCCCTCGACCGACGCCAGGGCGTTCATCGACGAGAAGTGGCGCGTCCTGCGGGCGGTGCGGTCGATCGACCCCGCCGAGACCGTCCGCGGCCGGTACTCCGGCTACCTCGAAACCGAGGGCGTCCGCCCCGGCTCGACCACCGAGACCTATGTCGCGACGCGCCTGCACATCGACAACTGGCGCTGGGCGGACGTGCCCTTCTACATCCGCTCGGGCAAGGCCCTGCCCGTGACCGACCTGGAAGTGGTCGCCGAACTCGCCGCCCCGCCGGTCGCCCTCTTCGAGGGCGACCTCCAGCCGAACCTGATCAGGTTCCGCATCCAGCCCGACGCGGGCATCACCCTGGACGTCCTGGTCAAGGAACCCGGCCGCGACACCACCCAGCGCATCCCCCTCCACGTCGACTTCACCAAGGTCCTCGGCCCCATGGAAGCCGCCTACCAGCGCATCCTCGCCGACGCCGTCAGCGGCGACCCCCGCCGCTTCGTCCGCTTCGACCTGGCCGAGGAGTCCTGGCGCATCGTCCAGCCCCTCCTCGACCACCCCGCCCCGCCCCTCCCCTACGAGAAGGGCACCTGGGGCCCCGAGGCCGCCGCCGCCCTCGTCCCCGACGGCTGGCACTCCATCTCCACCACCTTCGACTGAGCGGCGTGGTCGGCGCATACGGCATTCCACCCGAACCAGGAGCGGCGGTCCTGAGACCTCAGGGCCGCCAGGCGCCGATGACGTCCTGCGGCGTCCAGAGGAGATCCACGGCGTCGGTGTCGACGTCGGGGCTCAGGCCGTTGAGGGACGCGACCACCAGACCGGTCGTGGCCGGATCGTGGCCGGGGACCTGGGGAGCAGTGCGGTGCAGCGCGGCCAGGTCGTGGGCGTCGAAGGGGGACGCCAGCCATTTGATGGAACCCGCGAAGAAGATCCGGGTGGCGAGGGGCGCACGGTCGGCGCCGATCAGGTCGATCTCGGGATCGAACTGGCGGTTCCACCAGCCGCCGACTGCCTCCGCCTCCGGCCAGGGCAGGTGTCCCGACAGTGCGGCCAGCTCGAGGGACTGCCTGATCAGTGGTTCCACGGCGCGCCCCCGCCATGCCGTCCAGCGCCGATCGATCAGTCGGCGCCCTCCTTCGGGCCTTCCTCTGCGGGCCTGTTCCTGTACGGCCCGCAACATTCCGAGGTAGAGCCGGAGGTTGCTGTCGGCCAGATGGTAGAGCGCCGGTCTGCCCGGCCTGGTCGATACGGGCTCGTTCAATACCAGGACACGCTTCTCCTCTGTCAGGCGGCGGAGCAGCGGCGAGAGGGATCCCGACGGCAGAGCGCCCTCTCGGCCGCCTGCCGCAGAGGCGATGTTGGCATGGGTCCTGTCACCCGCTCCGACCGCTTCCAACACTCGCCGGGAGGCGTCGGGGTTGGGAAACTCCGACATCAACGCGGTCTCCGGGATGCTGAACACGGCAGCGGCAGGATCTTCGGCTTCCCGGCGCAGGAAGTCCAGTGCCGGTGTTCCGCGCGGCCAGGTCCGGACGATACCCGGCAGGCCGCCGGTGACCAGATGCGCGTCGATCGCGCCCGGGGCGTCGAGCTCGAGGGCTTCCGCGACGTCGGCGGGCGTCAGCGGACCGAGGATCATGTTGTCCGCGCGGCCGAAGAACGGGCGGTCGTAGGCGGTGAGCCGCTCCATCATGTGCAGGTCGCTGCCCAGCAGGAGGAGCAGCACCGGGCGGGACGACAGCAGACGGTCCCAAGCGGTCTGCAGCGCGCCGTCGAACAGCCCGTCCTGCTCCGAAAGCCACGGAAGCTCGTCGAGGACGACCACGCAGGGACACGCCGGCAGAGCCGCGGCCAACACCCGAAACGCGTCCGGCCAGCTTCCCCCGACCGATGTGGGCACCATGCTCGACTCTGCCGGAAGCGCCGACTCCCTCAGGTCCCTCAGGAACGACCCCACCGCCTCGACTGGCGAGGCTCCCTTGGTCGCAGACGAGAACATGTAAGGGACCCCGGCCCGGTCGCAGAATTCCTGCACCAACCGGGACTTGCCCACCTGGCGGCGTCCACGCAGAGCGACGGCGACTCCCGACCCCGCGTCCTCCACCCTCCGCAGCCGTTTCGCCAGCAACGCCAGCTCTGGTCCTCTGCCGAAGAAGCCTCTCACAACGCCCCCTGTCTATGTAGATGCAATCTACATAGACAGATTCTACATAGATGAAGGCTACATAGACGGGATCTACATGGATGGTCCGTTGTCGTGGTCGACGGCGCGCGGCGGGTCAGGGGGTGGGTCTCGATCGGTACGGTGGCCAAACTTGGCTCGTTCATTGTCTTGTGTAAGTCGTGTTTGTGGGGATAGGTTCTGCGCCATGAACGCATTCCGGGCCTCGTCCGTCGCCGAGGAGCTGCGCGGGGCGGGCCTTCGGGTCACGGCCGCGCGTGTCGCACTGCTCGAGACGGTCCGGGAAGGGGGCCACCTCGATGCCGAGGTGATCACCTCCGGGGTGCGTGAACGGGTGGGGCACATCTCCCGGCAGGCGGTGTACGAGGCGCTGAACGCGCTCACCGCCGCGGGGCTCGTGCGCCGCGTCGAACCGCCCGGCAGCCCCGCCCTGTACGAGGGGCGCGTCGGGGACAACCACCACCATCTGGTGTGCCGGTCGTGCGGCGTCGTCGTCGACGTCGACTGCGCGGTCGGCCACGCCCCCTGCCTGACCGCGTCCGACGGCCGCGGCTTCTCCATCGACGAGGCCGAGGTCGTCTACTGGGGCCTGTGTCCCGACTGTTCCAGCGCCCCCTGAACACAGTCATCCCTCCTTCCGGAAGGACCCCCATGTCCGAGAACCACGACGCGATCGTCACCGACGACCAGCCCCAGGAGACCGGCGGCTGCCCGGTCGTGCACCGCACCCCGCACCCGACCCAGGGCGCCGGGAACCAGCGGTGGTGGCCGGATCGGCTCAACCTGAAGATCCTCGCCAAGAACCCGGCCGTGGCCAACCCGCTCGGCGCGGACTTCGACTACGCCGAGGCGTTCCAGAGCCTCGACCTCCCCGCGGTGAAGCGGGACATCGCCGAGGTGCTGACGACCTCGCAGGACTGGTGGCCCGCCGACTTCGGCCACTACGGGCCGCTCATGGTCCGGATGGCGTGGCACAGCGCGGGCACGTACCGCATCTCCGACGGCCGCGGCGGCGCCGGCGCCGGCCAGCAGCGCTTCGCGCCCCTCAACAGCTGGCCGGACAACGGCAACCTCGACAAGGCGCGCCGCCTGCTGTGGCCCGTCAAGAAGAAGTACGGCCAGAAGATCTCGTGGGCCGACCTCCTGATCCTCGCCGGCAACGTCGCCCTGGAGTCGATGGGCTTCCAGACCTTCGGTTTCGCCGGCGGCCGCGAGGACGTGTGGGAGCCCGACGAGGACGTCTACTGGGGCCCCGAGTCCGTCTGGCTCGCCGACGAGCGCTACACCGGCGACCGCGAGCTCGAGAACCCGCTCGCCGCCGTCCAGATGGGCCTCATCTACGTCAACCCGGAGGGCCCGAACGGCAACCCGGACCCGCTCGCCGCGGCCCGCGACATCCGCGAGACGTTCCGCCGGATGGCGATGAACGACGAGGAGACCGCCGCGTTGATCGCCGGCGGCCACACCTTCGGCAAGACGCACGGCGCGGGCCCGTCCGAGCACGTCGGCGACGACCCCGAGGCCGCCCCGCTCGAGCAGATGGGCCTCGGCTGGAAGAGCACCTACGGCACCGGCAAGGGCGGCGACGCGATCACCAGCGGCCTCGAGGTCACCTGGACGAACACGCCGACGACCTGGGACAACAGCTTCCTCGAGATCCTGTACGGCTACGAGTGGGAGCTGTTCAAGAGCCCCGCCGGAGCGCACCAGTGGCGGCCGAAGGACGGCGCCGGGGCGGGCACCGTCCCCGACGCGCACGACCCGTCGAAGAGCCACCAGCCGACGATGCTGACGACCGACCTCTCGCTGCGCTTCGACCCGGCCTATAAGCAGATCACGCGGCGCTGGCTCGACCACCCCGAGGAGTTCGCGGACGCGTTCGCGCGGGCGTGGTTCAAGCTGACCCACCGCGACATGGGCCCGATCGCGCGCTACCTCGGCCCGGAGGTCCCGTCCGAGGTCCTGCTGTGGCAGGACCCGCTGCCCGCGCTGGACCACGAGCTCGTCGACGCCGCGGACGTCGCCTCCCTCAAGGAGCAGGTCCTCGCGTCGGGTCTGACGGTGTCGCAGCTGGTGTCCACCGCGTGGGCGTCGGCCTCGTCGTTCCGCGGCAGCGACAAGCGCGGCGGCGCCAACGGCGCGCGCATCCGTCTCGAGCCGCAGCGCGGCTGGGAGGCCAACGACCCCGACCAGCTGGCGTCGGTGCTGCGTGTCCTGGAGGGCGTCCAGGAGACCTTCAACGCCGCCCAGACCGGCGGGAAGCGGATCTCGCTCGCCGACCTGATCGTGCTGGCGGGCGGCGCGGCCGTCGAGAAGGCCGCCAAGGACGCCGGTCACGACGTCCAGGTGCCCTTCACGCCGGGCCGCGTGGACGCGTCGCAGGAGCAGACGGACGTCGAGTCGTTCGCCGCGCTCGAGCCGACCGCCGACGGCTTCCGCAACTACCTCGGCAAGGGCAACCGCCTCCCGGCCGAGTACCTGCTGCTCGACAAGGCGAACCTGCTGAACCTCAGCGCCCCCGAGCTGACCGTCCTCGTCGGCGGCCTCCGCGTCCTGGGCGCCAACCACCAGCAGTCGGCCCACGGCGTCCTCACGGACACGCCCGGGACGCTGACCAACGACTTCTTCGTCAACCTGCTCGACATGGGCACGGAGTGGAAGTCGACGTCCGCGGACGCGACCGCCTTCGAGGGCCGCGACTCGGCCACCGGTGAGCTCAGGTGGACCGGCACCCGCGCCGACCTCGTCTTCGGCTCCAACTCCGAGCTGCGCGCCCTCGCCGAGGTCTACGCCAGCGACGACGCGAAGGAGAAGTTCGTCGGCGACTTCGTCGCCGCCTGGGCCAAGGTCATGGACCTGGACCGCTTCGACCTGTCCTGATCCCCATGTCCAGGCCGGCCCGGCCCGGCGACCTGACGGCGCCGTCCCCCGCAACGCACTCCGCGGGGGACGGCGCCGTCCTCGTTGCCGCGCGTCTGCTCACCGTCGATTCCGGTTTCTCGCTACGAAACCCTCGGCGGTCGTGGTGGCGCCGCTTCGTAGGAGCGGATCACCCGGGCGGTCGGATCCGGGGCTTCGGGGTCTCGCAGGCGGTCGGTGCACAGGAAGTCGTCCAGTTCGAGCGCGTGCTCCCGTTCGCTGATCAGGAAGGTCCCGCCGACGAGCTGCGGATCCCAGCCCTGCGACAGGGCGTAGTCGATGATCGCCCGTATGTGCCGGGGCTCGGGATAGGCGTTGTCGGTCGCGCAGGCGCCCCAGGGGGTGCCCCAGGCCTTGGACAACAAATCGACCTGCAGTGCGCGGCTGTTCTTTCCCGCGCCCCATATCCGCACGCGGATGCATCGGTGGCAGTCGCCCTCACCCTGTACGTGAAGGATCTGCGCCCGCCACACGTACTCACGCCCGTGGGCATGCAGCTTCCTCAACCTCGTACGCATGTCGCATCACCTTGTCCGTGCCGAAATCAGTCCTGGAGCGTCCAGTGAACCGCGGTCGCGTCATCGCGCCTCTTGGGCCGCGGCCACCGTTTTCCGTCCGGGTCGGTCGCCTCCGCCTCGCGGGTTCGCCGGATCAGTCCGGCCGGTCCTTCCCGTGTGAGCACGTCCAGTGCTCCCGCCCAGGTGCACAGGCCGAACAGGTCGACCAGCCGGGTCGCTCCGTCCGTCATCGCCGACACCGAGACCACGTCCGCCAGAGGCAGCGCGCCGGTGACCGCCTCCCGGGCCGCCGCCGGTTGCGTACTCGCGACCCAGAACCCCTCCGTCCGGTTCCGGTAAGCGGCGAATTTCTCCACTCGTGACAACGACGCGAAGGAACGTACGTCACTGCCGATCGGCGCGATCTCCTCGCCTGTATCGATCCGGCGCCGCAACACCTCCAGCCGATCGTCGATGACCGCCAGCGGCTCACCGGAGGCGCGCCCCAGGAGAACCATCGCGTCCGCCAACACCAGATATTCGAGTCGGTCGCCGGTCGCTCTGGCGACGGCGACCGTCGCCGACGGCGAATGCGGACTTCCGACGTCGCACGTGTCGCCGTGCGCCAGGACGACACGCTCGATAGCGCTCTCCAACGCCTCGGCCAGCGTCGACGACCGGTCGGTGACCGCCCCTGCCAGGAGCCCGCCGAGGGTCCGCGCGTACCAGGCGACCGAATGCGAGCATCCCGACTCCCATCCGGCCGGTGCGCTGGCCCCGTCGATGACGACCACCGCACCGGGCAGCACGGCCGCGAAATCCTCGTTCTCCCGGTCCGGCTCGCCCGGCTCGGTCCCTACCGCCACTCTCACTCCGGCCACTCCCGTCGGTCGTGCCTGCGCCCCCGCCCAGCCTGCCCGAGGCGCGTACGACACGACGGGGACGGGCCCTACATATTCCTTGACACGAATATTCTCCATGGAGAATACTTTCCGCATGGACGCACTCCTCACCGCACTGGCCGACCCGGCCCGCTGGCGGCTCGTGAGCCTGCTGGCCGAGCGGCCCCGCCCGGTCGGCGTCCTCGCCCGGCTCGCGGGGGCCCGCCAACCGCAGACGACCAAGCACCTGCAGGCCCTCGAACGCGCAGGTCTCGTCGTCTCCCAACGCACCGGCCAGCGCCGCATCTACGCCCTCCAGCCCGGCCCCCTGCGGGAACTGGCGGCCGTGCTCGACCGGCTCGCCGACACCGCGGACCAGGCCGGCGGCCCGCGCGAGACCTACGACCGCTACGGGCTCAGCCTCCACTCCGAGCGGCTCGCCGCGGAGGAGGCCGGATGGGCCGACGGCCGTTCGTTCGGTTTCCTCCGAACGCTGCCGGGACGCCCCGAACCGGTCTGGCGCCACCTGACCGAGGCCTCGCTGCTCGCCCGGTGGTGGACGCCCGACGGCCTCCGCGTCTCCGAGCTCGTCTTCGAGGCGCGACCGGGCGGGCGGATCGTCCACGAGTACCGCGATGCCGAGGACATCGACGGCTCCGACCCGGTCGCCGGGCGCGCCGAGGGAGTCGTCGAGGACGTGCGCCCCGGGGAACGCCTGGCCTACCGGCTCTCCCCGCTGCTCCCCGACGGCGGGCTCGCCTTCACCTCCCACATCGACATCGGACTCCGGCCCGCCGGCACCGGCACGGACCTCGACGTCCGCTGGCGGATCACCGACAGCACCGTCGCGTCCGCGGACTTCATCGCGGGCATCGAGATCGGCTTCGGCCAGAGCCTCGACAAGCTCACCGCGGCCCTCGCCGCGGACCCCCACGACACCGGCACGAGGAGCACGCAATGACGGAGCAGACCACCGGCCGCAGGGTGACCGCGAACATCGGCCTCTCCCTCGACGGGCGCTACAACGGACCCGGCGGGGCCGGCGACGCGGGCGCGATCGTCCGGTACGCGACCACCGACGTCGCGCGAGACCACCTCACCCGCATCTGGGAGGGCGCGACGACGGCGCTGCTCGGCCGGGTCAACGCCGAGGGGTTCCTGCAGTACTGGCCGTCGGTCGCCGTGGACGAGAACGCCGACCCGCGCGATCGCGGATACGCGAAATGGCTGGTCGACGTGGAGAAGGTGGTCTTCTCGACCACCCTGGCCGAAGCGCCGTGGGAACGCGCCCGCGTGGTGAACGCCCCCGTCGCGGACGTCGTCGCCGAGCTCAAGGCCACCGGCACCGGCGACATCCTCGTCAACAGCAGTGCGAGCCTCATCAAGGCGCTCCTGTCGGCGGACCTGCTCGACCGGCTGCATCTCATGATCACCCCCGAGATCGCCGGGGGCGGGCGGCGGCTGTTCGACGACGGCCTGCCCGCTTCGGGGTGGACGCTCGCCCACCAGGAGACCGGCGGGCTGGGCGAACTCGTCATGGTCTACGACCGGGCCCGCTGAACCGGCCGGTCGGGGCGGTCGCCCGCCCGCTCCCGCGGGGAGCCCTCCCGTACGGACCGGGGCCGCCGTGCGTCATCCCGGCGGGAGGGGGCAGGATGGTCGTTGTCGTCGTGAAGGAGAGATCAGTTGACCGACAACACCGGTGACGTCGTCATTTCCGACGCTCCCGAGCGGAACCGTTTCGAGGCGCACATAGACGGGGCCCTGGCGGGATTCGCCGAGTACATGCGCGGGCCGGAGCTGGTGGTCTACCCGCACACCGAGGTCGGCGGCGCCTACGAGGGGCGCGGCGTCGGCGGAAAACTGGCCCGCGCCGCGCTGGACGACGCCCGGACCCGGGGCCTGCGGGTGCTGGCCACCTGCCCGTTCATCGCCGCCTGGATGCGCCGCAACCCCGGTTACGCCGAGCTCGCCTACCAGTCGCGAAGCCACGTGAGCGACTGACAGAGCACCGCCGACGCGCGCCCGGCCCGCACAGTCCGTGCCCGCACCCGTCCTCCGGCACCCGTAAGAGCACCCGCTCAGCCGGAGGACGGCGATGTCCCGCCCAGAAGGCACAGTTCGTCGGCTACCCGTGGACCCGGTACCGGTCGATGCGACCTCTCCTTACCGACCCCTTGCCCCATGTTTCAGGCAAGCGTCATAAATCGAATACCCAGTGTAATACAATGCGTGCGCAAAGTAATGTTCGGTTGTGCCTACTTCTCACCACGAGGCGTTGCATCGCATCTTCCAGGAGGACACCCGGCTGCTCGGCCGCATCCTGGTGGACGTACTGCGGCTGAAGCTGCCGACGCCGGACAAAGTCGAGATCCTCAATGTCGACCTGACCGACCTGGAGCCGGTGGCCCGATGGCCCGACACCCTCCTGCGCGTCGAGTCGGCGGATGGACCACTCATCGTGATCATCGAGGCGCAGACGGATTCCTCGGAGACCAAGCGTCGCAGGTGGGCCAGGTATATCGCCCACCTCCAGGACGTCTACGACTGCGACGTCTCCCTCGTCGCCATCTGCCGCAAAGCGGCCACGGCCCGCTGGGCGGCCGAACCCTTCGCGATCGGACCGCGGGCCTGGCCGTCCATGGTGATCTATCCCATCGTCCTGGGGCCCGACAACATCCCTCTGATCACCGAGTTGGCCGAGGCGTCCCGCGACGTGCCCCTGGCCGTCCTGTCCGCTCTCATCCACGGCCGGTCCCCGCACGCGGATGCGATACTGGAGGTCCTGGCGACCGCGCTGACCACCATCGACACCGCCCAGGCCGTTCACCTGGCCGAATTCATCGAAGGCGGCCTCGGCAAAGGCCCGTCCCGTCAGAAGTGGAGGACTCTCATGGCCACCAAGCACTACCCCTACATCTCCGAAGTCCGCGCCCAAGGCCGTGAGGAAGGCCGTGAAGAGGGCCGTGAAGAGGGCCGTGAGGAAGGCCGCCAGGAGGAGGGGGTCAGGGTGCTTCTCCGGGTGCTCGGCAAGCGTGGGATCACGCTGTCCGGCGAGGAACGGGAGCGTGTCACCGGCTGCACCGACATCGAGCAGATCGAGGAGTGGCTGGACCGTGCCCTGGACGTCTCCACCGCCGCCGAACTGTTCGCCGGGAAGTCCTTCTCCCGGGAGTGATCCGCCTCCTCTTCAGTTCTGGCGCGGCTCCGGACGGGCGGTCCGCCGCGGGGGCCGTCCGGCCTGCCAGCGTTCCACCAGGGCGGGGAGTTCGCGGAACATGAAGCCGTAGAAGTCGCGCATCTCGGTCAGGCGGTGGGTGGCGGGGGAGTCGGGGCCCGCGGCGGCCATGCCCTCGTCGGCGGCTTCGAACATGGTCTGCACGACGGTGTTCTGCGTCGACATCAGGACGGCCCAGGCGCCTTCGCGCAGCCGGTAGTGCTCGCGGCGGCTGCCGGGGGCGGGCACCCGCTCGATCAGGCCGACGGTGGAGAGCATCTTCAGGGCTCCCGACACCGAGCCGGAGCTGATGGCCAGCTGCTCGGCCAGGTCGGGAGCGGTGACGCTGTCCGCCTCGGCGAACAGCAGCGCCGAAAGGACCCGGGCGGTCGCCTTCTGCATCCCGTTCTGGGACAGGATCAAAGCCATCTGCTCGGCGGCGTGGGCGATGTCCGCCAAGGTCGTCCTCCTCTTCATCGGTCTTGACGGAAGTCTAACGCCTCAGAGTCTTCAGAAATCTCTGAAGACTCTGATACTTTCGCGGTATGAACACGGCGATCGAGCTGACCGGCCTCACCAAGGACTACGGGTCACGGCGCGGCCTGGACGACTTGTCCCTGCGGGTGGCGGCCGGGGAGGTGTTCGGCTACCTGGGTCCCAACGGGGCGGGCAAATCCACCACCATCCGGCTGATGCTGGACCTCATCCGCCCCACCTCCGGCACCGTCCGGGTGCTGGGGATGGACCCGCGCGCGGACGCGGTACGGCTGCACCGCCGGATCGGCTACCTGGCCGGGGACTTTGTGGTCGACGGCCGCCAGCGGGCCGGCGAGTGCCTGTCCTTCCTGGGCGACCTGCGCGGCGGCGTCCCGGCGGCGCGCGTCCTGGATCTGGCCGACCGGCTGGAACTGGACCTGTCGGCCCGGGTCAGGAGCCTGTCCAAGGGAAACCGGCAGAAGGTCGGGCTCGTCCAGGCGTTCATGCACCGGCCCGAACTGCTGATCCTGGACGAACCCACCTCGGGTCTCGACCCGCTGGTGCAGCAGACGTTCCTCGAGATGGTCGCCGAGGCCAAAGCGGCCGGGCAGACGGTGTTCATGTCCAGCCACATCATGAGCGAGGTGGAGGCCGTCGCCGACCGGGTGGCCATCATCCGCGAAGGCCGCCTGGCGGCCGTCGACACCGTCACCGCCCTGCGGGAGCGCTCGCTCCTGCGCGTGCGGATCGACTTCGCCGAAGCCGTCACCGCCGAGGAGTTCGCGGCCCTGCCCGGCGTCACCGACCTGACCGTGACCGGTGCCGAAGGCGGCGCCACGCTCACCTGCCGCCTGGACGGCCGCCCCGACGCCCTCGTCAAGGCCGCGGCCCGCCACACCGTCACCGACCTGCGCGCCGAAAACCAGGACCTGGAAGAGCTCTTCCACGCCTACTACACCGGCGGACGCCCCGGCGCCGCGACCGGCCCCACCCGCTGATTCCTCTCCTTCACTCCCGTCGAGGACACGACATGACCGCTACCCGGCACGCGACCTCCTCCCCTGCTCTGCCCGGTGCCTCGGGCGCCGCCCGCGCGTTCGGGCGCTCGATGTTCACCAAGACCCTGTTCGACAACCGGCGCATCTTCACCGTCTGGGCATTGGCCACCGGCCTGCTGGCGCTGATGTACGCCGGCTTCTACCCGCAGATCACCGCTGACACCGCCGCCAGTGTGCCCGAGGCGATGAGCGGATTCGGTTTCGACGACATGGGGTCGGCCGCCGGATACCTCCAAGGCGCGGTGTTCGGGCTGCTGGTGCCCTTGCTGGTCACCTTCTACGGCGCCGCCACCGGTGCCCGCATGATCTCTGCCGACGAGGAATCCGGCTACCTCGACCTGCTGCTGGCCCACCCGATCAGCCGCACCCGCCTGCTGCTGCAGCGTTTCGCCGCCCTGGCCACCGGAGCCGTGCTCATCGCGGCCGCGGTGCTGGGCGCGATGCTGGCCATCCGCGCCGGCGCCGAACTGGACACGATCTCCGCAGGGGGGTTCGCCGCACAGGCCGTCACCCTGGCGCTGCTCGCCCTGGTGTTCGGGGCGCTGGCCACCGCCATCGGCGCGGCCACCGGCAAGGGCCGCGCCACCGTGTTCGGCGCCGCCGCCGGAATCGGCGTGCTGGCCTACGCCGTCAACGGATTCGCCCCCCAGATCGGCGCCGACCGGCTGCGCCGCCTCACTCCCTTCCACTACTACATCGGCGGCGAGCCGCTGAAGAACGGCCTCCCCCTCGCCGACGTGTGCGTGCTGGCCGCCGTCACCGCCGTGCTCCTCGGCGCGGGGACCTGGCGGTTCGCCCGCCGCGACCTCGGCCGCTGAGCAGACGCGCGCCCGGCGTCACCCGGACATGGAGATGGCCCCCAGCGGATTACCGGAGAGTGGCTGGGGGCCTGCCGGGACGGGTGGCCGTCCCAGGTCGTGCGGCCGTCGGTGCGGCCGGTGCGCGGGCGTCCTCGCGTCAGCCGCAGTTGGTCTTGCGCTTGCCGCCTTCGGTGCCGGAGATGCGGCCCATCCAGTCGACGCACTTGCCCGGCGCGTACAGGTAGACCGGACCGGCATAGGACCTGAACTGGCCGCCCTGGAACGCCGGCCAGTGGCTGCCGACCGGGTTGGCGCCCAGGCCGACCTCGATGAGCACGGGCGAGCCGGCGGTGTTGCGCTTGGCGATCGCGCAGTTCTTGCCGGTGGACGCGTTGTAGGTGAGGAACACCGTCCCCTTGGTGCCGATCGCGTCCTTGTTCACGACGGCGTAGCCGGAACCGCATTCACCCGCATAGGTGGCGGCGGACGCGGGGGCGGCGGTGGCCACGGCCCCCGCGGTCGCGGCGACCGCCGCAAGTCCCAGCGTGGTGATCTTCTTCGCGATGCGCACGGCGAGGTCTCCCTTTGCGTTGCGGTCGTAGTGCGACCACGCTGGCACGGGGCCTCCGGCGCCGTCGAGCGTTCTTTGTCCGCTGGACGTCCAAGAGCCGTTGGACAAATGAATCCGCAGGTCAGCGGCCTAACCGACGCGGACGTCCAAGAAGATCGGGCGCTTGCCGGGGAAGAGCGTGCGGCCCTGGCGGTCGACCATCTTCCAGTAGATCCGGCAGCTGCCGCTCTCCTTCGGCGTCCGCACCCGCACCCGGATGTCGACGCTCTCCCCCGGCCTCGTCCGGGGGATCTCCACCCGGTCCGGGGCGGCGCAGATCGCGTCGTTCGCCCGCATGAGGAAGCGGCCTTCCCACTCCACCGTCCCGGCGTTCCGGATCCGCCACACCTTCTCGAACTCCTCGCCCTGCCGCACCAGGGTGCCGTCCGGATAGGTGATGTCCCCTTCGAAAACCGAATCGTCCACTTCGAACGAAGGCCGCGCCGCCGGGGGCCTCCCTGCGGGGTCGTCTTTGAGGAGGAACGCGGCGCCTCCGACGACGACGGCCAGCACCGCGAACGCGATGACGGCGGCGACGGCACCCGTGTTCAGCCGGAGGCGCCGCATCCGGACGACGTGCGGTGCCGTCACCACGTCCGGCTCCGGTTCCGCGGACCTGGCCTCGGGCACCACAGCCTCGGGCACCGCGGTCTCAGGCGCGGCAATCCCGGGCGCTGCGGCCTCGGGCGCGGCGGCCTCGGGAGCAACGGTCTCCGCCGCCCCCACGACGGATTCCGTCCGCTCGGCCGCGACGTCGGCGTCCACGAGATCGGCGTCATCGAGTTCCGCGAGCGCCTTCGTCCGGCGCCAGAGCTCCCGCCACTCCCGCTCGGTCTCCGCGGCATCGCGCCCCAGCCGCTCGACCGCCAGGACCCGGACGAACTCCCAGGTCGTCCCCCAGCTCGCCAGCGTCCGCCCCTGCGCCGCCGCGGCCAGCGACGACTTCGAGGCCGCCGCCCCCAGCCGGGAGGACATCTCCGCGAACGACGGATCGCCCGCCTCCACCTTGAGCCGCCACAACCGGTCCGCGAACGCCGCGACCGGCCCTTCGGCAGGATCGGGCCGCATGGGTCTCCGTCCGCGCTGCCCGCGCCCGCCAGCCTGTGCTGCTTCCCGCACCTGACCCCCCGACCTGGATCCCGCACGACACAAAGAAAGAGGTGGAATGCCCAGGGGTCGACGATACCGAGCCGGATGACGCACCCGTCTCCGCGTTTCGACCCGTCTACGGGCAGATCACGCGGCGCTGGTCCGTCCATCCCGAGGAGTTCGCGGACGCGTTCGTCTGGAGCCGGTCCGAAGCGCAGGCCTGGACCGGCGCGGGTCAGCCGGCCAGCGGCTCGTCTCCGGGAGGCTCCTCAGACTCCAGGAACGAGGTGGCGTCGAGCAGGAGTTGTGACAGGCCCGCGCAGGTCGAACCTCGGAAGGGGGGGTCGGGGCGCGCGGAGTGGTCCGTGGTGAGGTGGTAAGGGTGGTGGAGCCATGCGACGGCGCTGGTCTCCTTCACGTGGACCTTGACGTCCAGGTACTCGCGGGGGTCGATGATCTCGTAGCTGGTGGCGTAGCGGTGGACCGCGTCGGAGATGACGAGGGCCAGGTCGCCCGGCATGGCCTTCGCGCACTGCTTGAGGACGGGTGCGTCCAGCAGCCGGTGGAGGTGGTTGACGTCCTCGCCGACCACTCCGTTGTCGTCGCGCTGGTACCAGCCGATGTGGATGGCCATGCGCAGCTGGAAGCGCGTCTCCTTCGGCGCGGTCCGGTTGTGTCTGCGCAGCTCCTTCACGATCTCGCCGACGAGTTCCCTGACGACGGCGGCCGACTTCGTGTCGGCCGGGGCGAGCATGAACATGCCGTCGCCCCGGTCCTCCCGGTGGCCTTCCGAGCCCTGCCAGGACAGGTCGACGGCGGTGCAGGCCCGGCGGAGGATCAGGTAGAGGGCTTCGCGGATCAGGGCCTGCCGGAGGGAGGTCCGGGTACCGAACCCCGGGACGTCGACGGCGAACATCACGCTGTGCCGGGGAGTGGACGGCCCGGACTGCTCGGGGCCCAACCGCCTGATGATCACGAGCAGCCGGTCGTAGAGACGCACTTCAGTCCTTTCTTCGAGCCTTGCACGGTTTCGTCGAGGTGGTCGTCGGCCCAGAAGTCGATCAACGATGCGGCGCCGAGGCCGTGCAGGACCGGGCGGTGGCCGAGCAGCCGGCCGGTGATGAGCATCCACTGGGTCGTCAGGGTGACCGCCAGGAGGAGTTCCTCCTCGTTCTGCGGGCCCTCCCGCGAGCCGCCGGACACCGGAGCGGTGACCCGCGCGGGGCAGAGAGAGGGCATGGCGCATCGGCTTTCGTTCGCACGACGGGATCGGCGGGGCGGTGAGCCCTCGCGTCATGAACGATTCCGCTTGCGAGCGGCCCGCGGGAGAGAAACCGGCAGGCAGAACGTGCGATGGCCGAAAAACTACGAAAGAAAACACGGCACCGGGACGAGACCGACAGCACCCGGCCGGTGGATACGACAACGCCCCGGTCCCGTCGGTCGACGGGGCCGGGGCGCCGGGGGACGGCGGGCGTGGATCAAGGGGGCGGCTGCTCCTGTGCCTGGTTGTCGGGGGATTCGAGGGGCTCGGGCCGGGTCAGCCCCTCCAGCAGTTCGACGCACGTGGAGAAGGCCTTGGCGGCTTCGGTGTGGCCGGACTCCTCTGCCAGGACGGCCAGGCGGAACGCGTGGTCGCGGGCCGCGAACCGGTCGATCCCGTGTGGGTCGGCCTCCAGGAGCTCCATCGCCTCCTCGTGCTCGACGGCCCCGGACGCGATCAGCAGCTCGGTGATCTTCTCGTCGTCGGCGGCACGGACCGTCAGGAGAAGCGCGCTCTGGTAGAACGCGTGCGGATCGCGCCGGCGGACACGCTGCAGGAGCGCTTCCCCGTAGGAACCGTAACCGGCGATCGCATCCCGCTGCTCGCCGGTCAGCTCCCGGGGCTCGGCCGAGGCCAGGTCGCAGGGCACGGCCGAGTCGGTCGAGCGGAACCAGATCTGTTCCGGGGAGTAGCGCCTGACCCCGGGCCGGTACCCGCGCCAGACGAACAGCCCGTCCGCGTGGGCGTCGTCGGCGAACTTCTGCAGCTTCTTCTGCAGCTTCTCCAGCCGTTCGCGCACCGCGTCCGGCCCCAGGTCGGGCCGGCCGTTCTCCCGGCCGATCGCCAGGCAGCACAGGATGTAGGTCCGCACGAGTTTGGGGGAGGGCAGGCCTCGGGACTGTCCGTTGAGCAGGTTGCCGAAGGTGGACTTCGTGTGCCCCGGGGCCTTCTTCGCCTGGTAGAACTCGGGATAGATCCGCGGGAGACGTTCACACATCTCGACCAGCTCGGACAGCGATGTGACCGCGCACTCGCGATAGAGCTCCTGCAGCAGTGCGGCGAACGCATCGCGATAGGGATGTTCCGGATACCTACTTATCATGATGGATCACTTGTCCATGAAATATCAGCATATGACACTAGATGCCGTTGGCGATCGGTGAAACGTCGGATCCGTCCAGGTGAAGAAAGGCACCCGCCACCCGAACGTGCCCAGTGTGCCAGCCGAACGAGTGACGAATGAGGCAATTGACACCTTTGCCACAAACCTCACAGTTTACTGATGGCTTCCCACAGGATGCGAGGAGTTTCCGCGGGCGGATGCGCCATGGTCGCGAGCGAATGCAATACCAATCGGTAATATTCGACGTCCCGGGGATCATCGAGATAGAGCGCGGTGGTGAGCTGCTCCAGATACACCACGTCCGGTCGGCTCCCGCCCTGCGGCGACAGCAGGATGATCGGCCTGCCGCCCGTGATGTGCCCTCCCGCCGAGAAGGGGAGCACCTGGATCGTCAGTTCCGGCAGGTCGCACAGCTGCTCCAGGTGGCGGAGCTGGCGGAACATGGCCATCCGGTCGCCCACCCGCCGGTACAGGACCGTCTCATCGATGATCGCCCAGACTTTCGGCGGGTCGTCGGAGTCGTGCAGGCGCCGCTGGCGCGCCATCCGCAGCGCCAGCCGGTGCTCCAGCTCGTCGGGATGGCACCGGTGCCCGCCCAGGCCGATCACGGCCGAGGCGTAGTCGCGGTGCTGCAGCAGACCCGGCACGAACTGCGGGTCGTAGGAGCGGATGCCCTCGGCGGAGTGCTCCAGGCCGAGGAACGGCCCGAACCAGTCCGGGACGACGTCCGCGAACGCCGACCACCAGCCCGGCACGCTCGCCTCCCGGGCCAGACTCAGCAGCGCGGCCCGTTCCGCCAGGTCATCGATCCCGTACAGCTCGCACAGTGCTATGACGTCCCGCAGCCGGGCGGGGACCTGTCCCAGTTCCAGGCCGCTGAGCGTGGCCGCCGGGGCGGAGATCGCCACGGCGGCGGCCGGGCGGCTGATGTTGCGGCCCTCGCGGTGACGGCGCAGGGCGAGTCCGAGCCGGATCCGCGCCACCACCGGGCCCGCTCCCGTCTGCAGTGCGGGGCTGCCGGAGTGGTCGCCTGCCCGTGCGCCCATCGCTCACCCCCCGTCGGCCTCGCCCGACCCTAACCGCCGGACGACGCCCGCCTTCCCTCAGATCCGGCAATGGACGGAGGGTCTTCTCCGACCGGACATCCCCGCTTCTCCCACAGGTCAGGGTTTGCGGCCCACTCCGCAGTACTGGTCGGACGGCTGGATCTCCGAGAGGCCCTCGGCCTCCTGGCGCCACAGCGGGCAGGACACGATGCCGGGTTCCACCAGCTCCAGGCCCTCGAAGAGCGCCGCGATCTCGGCGGGGGTGCGGGACCGGCCCTCAGGGGTGCCGTACGCGTTCCACTGGTCGATCGCGTCGGCCATCTGCGCGCCGGTCACCTCGAGCGTGGGGTGCGTGACCGCCAGCAGGCTTCCCGGCGGCATGGCCTCCATCAGCGTGCCGATGATGTCGCGGGCGGTCTCGTCCTCCAGGACGTGCCACAGGACGCCGAGCATGGTGACCGCCACCGGCTGCGAGAGGTCCAGCGTCTCGGCGGCCTGCTCCAGGATGCTCCGCGGGTCGTACAGGTCGACGTCCAGGTAGTCCGTGACGCCTTCGGGGGTGCTGGTCAGCAGTGCCCGGGCGTGGGCCAGGACGAGCGGGTCGTTGTCGACGTACACCACTCGTGCCGCCGGGTTCACCCGCTGGGCGACCTGGTGGGTGTTGTCGACCGTCGGAAGGCCCGTCCCGATGTCAAGGAATTGAGCGATTCCTACCTCACCCGCCGCATATCGCACGGCTCGGCCGAGGAACAACCGGTTGATACGAGCCTGGGTGACGATGTCAGGAAGGATCTGCTCGATCTGGTCGCCCAGTTCCCGGTCGACCGGGTAGTTCTCCTTGCCGCCGAGCCAGTAGTCCCAGATGCGCGCCGAATGCGACCTGGTCGTATCGATCTTCGGGGTCGAGGGCAGCGGTCTCTGGCGGTCTGAGGGCACGGAATCCTCCCGGGGCGGACAGGCTGCGAGTGGCTCCAACATAGAACAAATATGATCTTTAATGCAGGAAAGAACGCCTATCTATCCGCTTTGGACATTGCATGGCGTGTCGCATGACACACCCATCGCGCCCAAAAAGCTAACTTTCAGCAGCAAACAGTAAGAATTACCTGGGATTCATGGACGATCCTGAATCAGACGACCCGTCCGGAAAATTTTTCGCAGTTCGTCGACGTCCACGGACACCGGGCCGCGAACGGCCCTCGGGTCCGGGAGGGCCGGTCTCCGCCCGCACCGGGAACGTGGAGAAGCGCCCTCCGCCCCGAGGCGGAGGGCGCAGGTGCCGCGGGGGTCAGCGGACGGCGAAGGGAACGCTGACGACCCGGCCGAGCCAGGTCGCGGTGATCCTCGTCGTCTCGCCGGCCTCGGCGAGGGAACCGACGGAGACCGTGAAGGCCGCACCGGGGACCCCGCCGGGAAGCTTCACCGTGGCGGGCACGGTCACGTCGGGGTTGCTGCTGGACAGCTTGACCGTGGCGCCGAGCGGGTTCCAGGTGGTGCCGATGCCGACGGCCATCTTCGTCGTGGATCCCCGGTCGGCTCCTTCATAGGAGAGGGTGAGCCTGTTGCTGCGCACGGTCACGAGTTCGGCGGTGGACTCGGAGGTGCCGAGGCTCGCGGTGACCGGGACGAGGTTCGCGTAGGGGACCTCGGCGACGTCGATCGGGAAGGTCGCGGTCCTGCTGCCGTTGGGGATGGTCACGAACGAGGGCGCGTGCAATGTCGAGTCGGTGGGGGCGGGTCCGCCTACGCCGCTTTCGGGAAGCAGGATGTTCACGGTGATGCCGTCGACCGGAGCCGGCTCGGCCAGCGTCACCGTCCCGGTGACGTCGGTGCCCTCGTGCACCGCGTTCTCGTCCAGGGTCACCGACGTCACGGCCCGGTCTGCCGGATCCGCCGGGAGGAGCTTGAGCCGGGCGACGTCGTTCCACTGGCCGGCGGTCGGGCCGGAGTTCAGCACGGCCTGGATCCGGACGGCCTTCTCGGTCTCCGGCGCCACCACGTGGAAGGGGACGCGCACGCTCGTGGCGCCCGCCGGGATGCGGACCGTGTGGATGTCCTCGCCGTCCTCGTAGATCACGCTTCCGCCGTAGGCGACGCCGCGGAGGCCGACGGAGACGCCGGTGGCCGGAGCCGGCTCCGACAGGGTGATGGTCTTCACGCCGCTGTCGCCGCCGACGATCTCGGGCGAGGACAGGGTGACGGACACCGCCAGCGGCTCGGCCGCAAAGGCCTGGACGGGAGCGAGCAGCCCCACCGCGAGCGGAGTTGCGGCCAGCAGGACACGGGCGGCGGAAGCCCTCGAAGACTTGATCATGCAGTTCAGAAAAGCGGATTCACCAGCACAGATCCAGACAGATCCCTGATGCGTCAGACCTCCGTAAGATCTTCCCGGACTCGGGGGACGACTCGCGGACGGCGGTGCCGGGGGCGCAGCGTGCACGCCCCCGGCACCGTGATCGGAGGTCAGACCTCCAGGACCCGCAGGGCGGGGTAGCGGGGGGAGTTCAGGTAGAGCTTCTCCGTGCCGTGCTCCTTCTCCAGTTCGAGGACGAAGCGGTAGCGGTAGAGGCCGGGGCGCGCGGTGCTCATGACGGCGCCGGCCCAGTAGTAGTAGACGGCCGTGTACTTGTCGCGCATGCGGTCGGGGCCGCCGTAGACCTTGAGCTCGGTCATCATGCGGCGCTCGGCGGGGTCGTCCTCGTCGCCCTTCTCGATGTCGAGGAAGACCAGGTTGTTGATCTTCGGCATGGGGGGCCAGGTGCCGTCGGGGCGGCGGTGCATGTCGATGGGGCGGATGATCCAGTTGACCACCTGGCCCTGCTTGCAGACGGTCTCCAGGCGGTCGGTGCCCTGGCCGACGCCGCCGATGCTGTTGTCCATCATGTACAGGCAGCCCTCGAGGGAACCGGTGGCGGCGGCCTTCTCCATGTCGACGAGCGTGACGACGTTGAGCTGCACCGAGTTGAGCTGGCCGCGGTCGGCGAAGTCCGCGGCCTCGTACGACTGGGTCACTTGTGCTCCTTCACTTCGGCGGAACCGACCAGGAACTGGGAGGTGTCGGCGATGAACGGCTCGGCCACGGCGCCCAGCAGGAACGACAGCCGGTAGGGGACCGGCCTGGTCGGCTCCTGCTTGACGGTCGCCGTCCAGAACACGATGTCGGTGCCGGGGTAGACCTTGCGGACGGGCTCGGCGACCCGCCGGTCGATGTCGATGCCGACGAGGGCGACGAACGTCTCGCACTCCAGCGGGAGCGCGTTCCACAGCAGGGTGTCGCCCTTGCGCACCCGGGTCCGCAGCTCGAGGGTGCCGAACCCGGTCGAGCCCGAGGTCCGGTTGGTGTCGTAGAGGTAGAGGCTGTCGTTCAGGGTCCCGGCCGCCAGCCCGGCGACGGGGTCGACGACCGCGGTGATCGTCACGGGCCGGGCCGTGCGCTGTTCCGGCTTGGTCCTGGGGGGCATGGTGCTCCTCCGATCGTTGGGCTCGTGGTCAGGGGGCGGGCGGGAACGCCGGCATCGGCAGCAGGCCCACCCCGGAGCCGGTGAAGGCGTTCCGCTTCGGATCGGTGATGACCTCGAGGGCCGACTCGCAGGTGAAGTCGACCGACTCCCAGACCAGCTCGCCGTCGCGGTCGACCAGCTCGTGCAGCTGGATGTGCATGGTGTAGGGGTAGGTCCCCGGGCGGCTGGTGTCCACGGTCGCCGCCCAGTACCAGCCGTCGTAGATCATGTCCGGCGAGCCGTACTGCGCCGGGTACATGATCTTCTCGGTGACGGCGGGGCCGGTGATGTCGGTGATCACCGGGGCGGGGAAGTTGTAGGTCTCCGCCGCGTCCGCCCCGGCCGCCTGGCCGGTCACGTCCAGCACCTTGCTCGAGGCGAGGCTGCGGCTGCTGCGGGTCCGCTTGGCCCGCCGCCCGACCTGCTCCTGGATGCGCCCGACCTCGGCGCCGTCGCTCCCGTCGAGGGCGGCGATCCCGGCCAGCGCCTCCCGGTCGATCTGCCGCGCCTGCTCGGCGTGGTAGTTGCGCGGCACCGTCGGGGGCACCGCGCCGAGCGCGGCGGGCAGCCAGTTCAGCACCTGCTCGGTCGCCTGGGAGCCGTCGAGGAAGTAGGAACCGGGGACGATGGTCGTCAGGTTCCCGGTGCCCACTCCGGTGGAGCCGAGGAACTTCATGTTGTCGAACCAGTACGCGTTCCCGTCGAGGGAGCGCTCCTTGAGCGCGTTGTCGACGTCGATGAGCACGATGATCCCGTGTTGCTGGGCCATGAGTCCGCCTTCCGAGTCGAGGGGTTCACACGCGCAGCAGCGCGGGCGAGTCGAGGTGCAGCACGCTGTTGGGGCCGTCGTGCATCTTGATGGAGAGCCGGTAGTGGTAGGGGACGCCCGGCGCCATGGTGGGGGGCACGATGCCCTCCCACACCAGCAGGTCGTGGTTCTCGATCCCGTTGGAGCCGACCGCCTTGGGGGCCGCTCCCCCGTGGGCGGCCTCCGCGGCCGCCGGGGCGCCCGCCCCGTAGACGGGCTGCGCGGCGTACCCGGGGTCGGTGACGGTCTGCGGCGGCGCGGACGGCGACACGGCCTCCGGGCTCCCGCTGAGGAACTCGATGTTGTGGATCTCGACGGGCGTCTGGACGTCCACGTGGATGGCGGTCCACTGGACGACCTGGCCCGGGAGGACCGCGGTGACCAGGTCGGTCGAACCCTGGTGCCGGCTGCCGAGCTGGCCGTCGTCGACCAGCGAGAGGTTGCCGTCGTGCAGGGTCCTGTCGGACAACGCCCCGACGGCGTCCACCATCACGACGATGTTGACTTTCGGTTTCACTGCGTCTCCCATCGGTATCGGGAACTGCGGGGGGTGTGCGATCACATGCGGTCCCGCACCAGCGGGACCTTTCCGACGGACGTCCGCTCGATCTCCTGGGACGAGCGGGGCACGAACGCCAGCCGGAAGTCGTATCCGGAGTGCTCGATCGACTCCGGGGTGGCCTCGCGGTCGTTGAACAGCGAGAGCGAGCGCGGCAGCGCCGCGGCGAACAGGCCGCGCCAGCCGCCGGGACCGAGGGCCTGCTCGGTCTTCTCGGCCAGGCGCTCGGCGTCGTCGGCCGCCACCAGCAGGACGAGGAGCTTGTCGCCGCGGTGGTTGACGAACTGGACGTCCAGGGCGACCCGGTCCAGGTCGACGCCGGTGACACGGTGCAGTTCGGCGCGCAGCGCCGCCTGGGCGAGCACCGCCGAGTACTGGCTGTCGTTGAGGTGCAGCGTGTCGCCGCTGCGCCCGGCGAACTCGAACCGCCCGGTCCTCAATCCGGGCCCGTCCAGGGGCGACCTGCGGATCACCCGGTCGCCGAGCTTGAGCCGCAGCAGCGGGGCCTCGTGGGCGTGCAGGCGGGTGACGACCAGCTCGCCCTCCTCGCCCTCGGCGACCGCCCGCCCGTCCTCGTCGACGATCTCGACGAGGTGCAGGCCGGGGACCACGGCGTGGTCGGGCCTCTCGTGGTCGAGCTGCAGCCCGATGCACTCGGCCTGGGTGGCGGCGAAGTAGCTGAGGATCGACACGTTCGGGTAGACCGCGCGCAGCTCCTCCTGCTTGCGCTGCGGGATCAGCCCGCTGCCGTACATGGCGACCTTGAAGCTCTCCCGGGCGGGCGCGGGCATGGCCGCGCCCAGCTCGCTGAGGAACCCGATGCCCGCGGAGATGCCCATCAGCGCCTTGGAGCCCGGGTAGGAGAACATGTGCTCCAGCACCGGCGCGGTGACCGGGCCCGCCCCGATGTAGTTGATGCCCGGCACCTGCGCCAGGACGCCGCCGACCATCGTCCCGCTGCTCCACATCTGGTAGTCGGCCAGCGTGGTGTACAGCCAGCGGGGGCCGGCGCCGCCCAGATAGCGGCTGAGCTGGTAGGCGCCCATGAACGCGCCGGAGATCCGGTAGGTGTCGCGCAGCTCCCGCAGCGAGTAGACGATCTCCAGCGGCCTGCCGTCGCTGGTGCCGCCGCTGGCCACCACCTCGAACCCGCCGTACTCGATCGGCACGACCATGCCCGCGCGCGCACCCATGAACATGTCGCGCTGGACGGTCTTGTCCGACAGCGGGATCCGCTCCCACTCCGCCAGGTCGGCGGGCGCCTCGGTGACGCCGAAGTAGTGCAGGCGCTCCCGCCACAGCGGGTTCAGCAGGACGGTGTTGACGATCTGCTGGAGCCGGCGCAGCACCAGCGCGTCCTGGACGTCGTGCGGCGCCTCGCAGTAGGGGACGCCGACCCGGCGCGCGCACTCCTCCAGCTTGTCGGCGAAGGCGGGCAGGGTCGCGACCTGCGCGGCCGAGCGCGGCTGCAGCTCCTCGTCGGGGATCAGCCGTGCGGCCAGGTCCGCGGCGGCGGACGCGTTGCTCGTCAGTGTCATGGTCATCGTTGACTCCCGTTCTTCCGGTCGTCGCGGGCCGTGTCCTCGCACAGCACCCGCCGACCGGTCGTTCTGATCTCGTTGATGAGTTGGGCCAGGTGTTCCGCGCCGATCCGGTGGTTCATCAGCACGACGCGCAGCGCCGCGACGCCGTCGATGTCGACCTTGGAGATGAAGAAGCGCCCGTCGGCGCGCAGGCGGTTGCGGATCGCCAGCTGGAACCCGTGCAGTGCCTCGCGGCCGAGGCCCCCGGGGTCGTGGCGGAAGCACAGGATGTTGGCCTCGGGCTCGTGCAGGACGGTGAAGTCCGGCTCGGCCGCCAGCATCCGGTGCGCGTGCACGGTCATGGCGCACAGGTGGTCGATCTTCCGGGTGAACAGCGCCGGGCCGTACACCGACCAGAGCGTCCACAACGGCATGATCATCGGGCGTTTGGTGCATTCGAGGTTCTTGTCGCCGCTGTCGAAGGCGCTGTAGACGTCCGGCTCCTCGTCGAAGACGTAGCTGGCGCGCTGCCGGAACGCCCCGCGCGCCGCGTCGCCGTCCCGGTAGAACAGCAGCGTGCACGGGGCCGGCACGAACAGCATCTTGTGCGCGTCCCAGGTCAGCGAGTCGACCTCGGCGATGCCGCGCAACCGGTCGCGGTGGCGTTCCGACAGCAGCAGGCTCGCGCCGTGGGCGCCGTCCACGTGCAGCCAGATGCCGCGTGAACGGGTCAGGGCCGCCAGTTCGTCGAGCGGGTCGAACGCGCCCATCGAGGTCGTGCCCGAGGAGGCGACCAGGCAGAACACCCGCAGGCCGCGCCGTTCCGCCGCGTCGAGGACGGGGGCCACGCCCTCGGCGCGGATGCGGCCGCGCCGGTCGACGGGGAGCCGGACGATCTGCTCCTCGCCGATGCCCAGCACGCCGGCCGCCCGGCTCACGCTGTAGTGCGCCTCCTCGCTGATCGCGACGGCCGGCCGGCCGCCCTCCTCCGCGACGCCGCGGGCCCAGATGCCGGGGAACGCCCGGTTGCGGGCGGCCAGCAGCGCGGTGAGGTTGGCCATGGAGCCGCCCGAGGTCGTCACCATCGCGAACCGCTCGGGGTCCCAGCCGATGAAGCGGTTGAGCTCCTCGGCCATGAGCCGTTCCGCCACGTTCGGCAGCTGGCCCGCCTCGTAGAACGACGACGGCTGGTTGGCCACCGAGCTCACCAGGTCCACCAGGCCCGCCAGCGGTACCACGCCGGAGAACTGCCGTCCCATATATCCGGGGGAATGCACCTGAATACCAGTATTCAGGTAAAGGTCCATAATTTGCCCGAATCGACCCTCGTCATAACCGGCGACGTTCTCGCGCTCGGCCGTCATCAGCTCCCGGGCCGCCTTCATCAGCACCGCCGGCTCGACCAGATCGAGCCCTCTGATGCCGGGATCGTCCAGATACCGCCGCAGTCTCAGGGCGCACTGCTCGGCGGTCCGGCGAAACCCCCCGGAGTCGAAGGCCGCGGCCAGACCCGCGTCGACCGAATTCGGCTCCTCGCCGTTCACCGAATTGCCGGCCACCTTTTGGACACTGGCGAGTGATTCCGTCACAGGCGGAGACCTCCCTAACGGCCACGTGCACGGGAATGCGAATCGAGTCGAATCCTAGGCACCCGGGAACCGGTCCCGACATGCCCGTGACCGGGTGTGGACGCGCAGTCAAATGGGCTGACCGCAAAGAAGTTTCGGAGAATCGTCACCCCGCGTGAACCAATCACTTGAACAGCGACATACCCGAAAAAACCCACTGGGACAAAATAGTCATAGCGAATAATTCACCCAGCCGACCGCCCTTTTCGGCCTTCAAGGTCACTGAGACTCTCACTCCACACGCACCGGAGAGGTGATTCCCCCGCCCGACCGCCCTCTGCTAAGCACCGGCCGGGCCGTTCCGTTTCCTTCATTCACCGCACTTCTGCGAAAAGGATGCGGAGGACGGAAAATAGGCTGGGCGGGAACATTCACGAAAGCCGCCCCCCGCCTATCCCGCCCCTTTCATCCACCTCCGCCGCGCCGACGCGCGGCAACGTCACGCCGAACACGGACAGAAACGTGAAACGTCGGCCCCCCGCCGACGGACACCGGCACCCCGCACCCCGCCCGACCCGGCGGCGCCAGCCAGGGCACGGCGGCACCCCATTTCCGGAACCCAGGGAATGCTCCACAAAAGAGAGACCGAAGTCTCCCGTTTAAGCGTGGAAGGCGACATTTCTCTAACGAAAGGCAGAGATTCCCGCTTTCGCAGGCGGCGTTCGTGGAGGGCCGATCGGGCGCACGGTTCATCAGCAGGATGAACAGCCCCACCCGGATCGATGGGGTCAAGGGGCTCACCAAGGCCCGCGGCGGACGCGCCGATCGTGTGGGCCGTCTCAGCACCGGTGAGTTCTACGCCGCTGGCGTCGGCCTCACCGAAGCGGGGGTCCTGCAGCGCGCCCGGCTCTGAGGCGTCCGGCCGCCTCGGGGGTCTCCTGGCCGCCGTGAACCGGCCGGAAGCTCACGGCACATGGATCGGCGGCCAGGAGAGGGCATGGCGCAGGGGACGTCCGGTCTCGCGGGGGGCGTCCTTGGAGGGGTTTCAGGTCAGGGTGGTCGCCTGCCCGGACCGGCGCGCGAGGTCGCGGTGGGGCGTGGTCACCGGGGCGGCTGGTCCGGGTCGGTGGTATCGTTCCGCGGCTCTTCGGGTTTGGTGTGGAGGATGTCGCGTGCCTGTTCCGCAGCGCGGAGCATGCTCTCGGCGACGAAGTCGAGGAAGCGGGCGACGTTCTCCAGGCGGGCGCCGGCCGGGGTGCCGGGGCCGAGGACGCCGACGCCCTGCCGCGAGGTCTCGACGACCTGGGTGAGGGAGCGGGCGCTGGCGAGCATCGACTCGTACCAGATGTCGTCGTCGACGACGTAGCGTTCGCGGCGGCGCTCGTCGCGCTGCCGGCGGACGAAGCCCTGGCCCTCGAGGAACGTGATGGCCTTGGAGATGGACGCCGGGCTGACCTGCAGGTGTTCGACGAGCTCGGACGCGGTGAGGCTGCCCGAGTCGGTGATGGTCAGGCAGGCCATCACCCGGGACATCATCTTGGGCATGCCCGACTGCATCATGACGGTCGTGTAGGTCTCCTCGTACTCGCGCACGGCCTCGGCGTCGCGCCCGTGGGCCTGCGCGGGCGCCTGCGCCCCCCGGGGCGCGGCCTTCCTGCGCCGGTGGGTGCGGCGTTCGGTGGCGCGGTGGGCCAGGTCGGCGCGGTAGCCGGCGGGGCCGCCGTTGCGCATCACCTCACGCGTGACCGTCGAGGTCGGGCGCTCCAGGCGCCTGGCGATCTCCGCGTAGGCCAGTCCGTCGGCCAGCCCCAGCGCGATCTGCTGCCGTTCCTGCTGGGTGAGCCTGCCTCCCGGCATCGCTGCCCCCTTCCTGTTCGTCGATGCCCCCAGCATAGCGTTCACTCTCAATACATTGCAACAGACACACCACGTCCGTTGCGTTAAATTCAAAAGCGTTGCAACGATCTTTCGGCTCTGACCTGCATTGATTCTATGTATGCGCAACGAACTTCTTGCATAGATTCGGAAAGCAACGTAGCGTTTGCGATGTCAGAAACGACGAGGCACAGGAGGCCACGATGCAGTTCCCCACCCCCGCCCCGATCTCCACCGTCCTGGACATCCCCGCCGGGCGCATCCAGCTCATCGCCGCCGACCGGGCGGACACCACGGTCGAGGTCCGTCCCGCCGACGCCTCCCGGGGCCGTGATGTGAAGGCCGCGGAGCAGACCACGGTCGAATACGCCGACGGCGTCCTGCGGATCGCGACCCCGGTGAAGAACCAGTACCTCGGCCCGTCCGGATCCGTCGAGGTGACGGTCCGGCTGCCCGCCGGCTCCCGTGTCGAGGCGAAGGCGGCCGGCGCCGAGTTCCGGGTCGTCGGCCGGCTCGGCGACGTCGCCTTCGAGGGCGCCTACCGCCGGATCAAGGTGGACGAGGCGGCGAGCGTCCGCCTCACCGCGCTCGACGGCGACGTGGAGGTCGGCCGGCTGGGCGGCCCCTCGGAGATCAGCACCCTCCGGGGCGACATCCGGATCGCCGAGGCCATGGGCGGCAAGGTCGTGCTCAGCACCCAGTCCGGCGACATCTCGGTCAGCGCCGCCGCCGGTGTCTCGGCCTCCCTGGACGCCGGGACCTCCTACGGCCGCGTCAGCAACGCCCTGCGGAACGACGGCACCGCCCGGCTCGACATCCGCGCCACCACCACCCAGGGCGACATCACCGCCCGCAGCCTCTGACCCGCAACCCCCCTCTGAGGAGCCCCCCATGACGAACCTGGCCATCGCGGCGAACGGGCTGCGCAAGTCCTACGGCGACAAGGTCGTGCTCGACGGCGTCGACCTGACCGTCCCCGAGGGAACGATCTTCTCCCTGCTCGGTCCCAACGGGGCGGGCAAGACCACCACCGTCCAGATCCTGTCCACCCTGACCCGGGCCGACGGCGGCACCGTCCAGGTCGCCGGTCACGACCTGGCCCGCCGTCCGGACGACGTGCGCGGCGCGATCGGCGTCACCGGGCAGTACTCGGCGGTCGACAAGCTGCTCACCGGCGAGGAGAACCTGCTCCTCATGGCCGATCTCAAGCACCTGCCGCGCGGGGAGGGCAGGCGCAAGGCCGCCGAGCTGCTCGAGCGCTTCGACCTGGTCGAGGCGGGGCGCAAGCCGGCGGGCACCTACTCCGGCGGCATGCAGCGCAGGCTGGACCTGGCGATGACGCTGGTCGGCGACCCCCGCCTGATCTTCCTGGACGAGCCCACCACCGGGCTCGACCCGCGCAGCCGCCGCTCCATGTGGCAGATCGTGCGTGAACTCGTCGCGGACGGCGTCACCATCTTCCTCACCACCCAGTACCTGGAGGAGGCCGACGAGCTCGCCGACCGCATCGCCCTGCTCGACCACGGGCGGCTGATCGCCGAAGGCACCGCCGAAGAGCTCAAGCGGCTCATCCCCGGCGGCCACATCGAGCTCACCTTCGCCGACGCGCACCTGCTCGACGCCGCCCGCCGCCTCCTCGGCACGGGGGTCGCCGACCCCGAGGCGCTCACCCTGCAGCTGCCGAGCGACGGCAGCGTCCGCGCGATCCGCGAACTGCTCTCCCTCCTCGACGAGCACTCGGTGGACCCGACCGAGATGAACGTCCACACCCCCGATCTCGACGACGTTTTCCTCACCCTCACCGGCCAGCAGAAGGAGACCCTCCGATGAGCACCCTCACCCTCGCCGTGCGCGACTCCTCCACCATGATCCGGCGCCAGCTCAAGGGCCTGCTCCGCTACCCGTCCATGACCGTGCAGCTGGTCATCACGCCCGTCGTCCTCCTGCTCCTGTTCGTCTACGTCTTCGGCGGCACCCTCGGTGCCGGCCTCGGTGGCGGCCGCGACGTCTACGTCAACTACGTCGTCCCGGGCATCCTTCTCATGGCGGTGGCCACGGCCGCGACCGGAACCGCCGTCATGGTCGCCACCGACATGACCGAGGGCATCATCGCCCGCTTCCGGACCATGCGGATCTGGCGGGCCTCGGTCCTCACCGGGCACGTCGTCGGCGCCGTGATCCAGCAGCTCCTCGGCATGGCCGTCCTGATCGGCGTCGCGCTGGCCATCGGCTTCAGCCCGAACGCCACCGCCGTGGAGTGGCTGGCCGCCACCGGCCTGCTCACCCTGTTCGTCGTGGCCATCACCTGGCTGTCGGTCGCCCTGGGCATGAAGTCCCCGACCCCCGAGGCAGCCAGCAACGCGCCGATGCCCCTGATCCTGCTGCCCTTCCTCGGCAGCGGCTTCGTCCCCACCGACTCCATGCCCACCGTCCTGCGCTGGTTCGCCGAATACCAGCCCTTCACCCCGATCATGGAGACCGTCCGCGGCCTCCTCCTGGGCACCCCGATCGGCAGCAGCGCCGCCATCGCCACCGCCTGGTGCGTCGGCATCGCCGCCGTCTCCTACCTCTGGGCCAAGAACACCTTCAACAAGGCGTGACCATGAACCGGCCGGACAGGGCCGTCGGACCACGGGTCCGACGGCCCTGAGCCTTTTCACCCGCGGACTTTCCGCGGAGCGCGGTGGGCGCGCCCGGACGCGGGTAGGTCAGGGTTCCACCCTGCGGAGGGAGCGGGCGGTGACGGGGTACGACGTGGTGGTCGTCGGCGGGATCGGGGTCGACGTCAGCCTTCTGGTGACGGAGCCGCTGCGGCCGGGACGGGACGTGCCGGCGCGGGAGGAGTGGACGGGGCCGGGCGGCAAGGGCGCCATGACGGCGGTCTGCGCGGCTCGTCAGGGCGGACGGGTGGCGCTGGTCGGGCGGGTGGGCGCGGACGCCGCCGGGGACGAGGTCCTGGACGGGCTGGCCGGTGCGGGCGTCGATACCAGGTATGTCTCGCGGGACGAGGACACGCCCACCGGGCGGGTCTTCATGGTCGTCCGGCGGGGGGACGAGAGCCTGCGCGTCGTGCGGCGGGGCGCCAACGCGCAACTGCGACCCGAGCACGTGCTGGCCGCGGCCGCCGCGCTGGCGTCCGCGGGGATGGTGGCGGCCCAGCTGGAAGTGCCGCAACCCGCCGTGCAGGCGGCCTTCGAACACGCGAAGAGCGCCGGTGTCCCGCGCTTGCTGGACCCCGCGCCCGTCCAGCCCGTCGCCCCGGACCTGCTGGCGCTGGCCACGGTCGTCCGCGCCAACGCCGACGAGGCGGAGCGGCTCACCGGCGTCTCCCCGGACGGCTGGGACGGCGCCCGCCACGCGGCGGGCCTGGCCCGGCGCCGAGGCCCGTCGACCGTGGTCTTCCAGGCCGGTGCGGAAGGCGACCTCGCCGTCTGGCACGAGGACGAACTGCGGCTCCCGCGCCGGAAGATGCCCGTGGTCGACCCGACCGGCGCGGGAGACGCCTTCACCGGCACATTCGCCCTCGAGCTCTCCCGGCGCGCCCCGCACCGCCGAGCCGCCCGGCGCGCGGCGGCGGCCTCGGCCCTGGCCACCACCGCCCTGGGCGCGCTGCCGTCGCTGCCGACCGCCCGCGAGATCGACGCCCTGCTCTCCTCGGACCCGTGACGAACGGATCGCGGATCAGGTGGGAGTACAGCCGAGGCCCCAGGCCTTCAGCATCTTCCTCGGGACTTCGACGCAGAGGCTGCCGCCGGTGTCGCCCCGGTAGACCCAGTGGCCTGCGGCGCCCTTCTTCCGCCAGATGTGCGGTCCGTCCTGTGCGCTGCCGGGATTGCAGCTCAGCCGGATGTCCCCGAGGGCCCAGTAGACGGCGGGCTCCCCCTTGGCGACGATCTTGCCGTAGTGGAGATCTTCGGGTCCGACGACCTTCGAGCGCTCGGCGCAGGCCAGCCGATGGGCGTAGGACGTGTAGTAGGTGTCGGCGAGCCGCTTCTTGAGCTCCTTCGAGGCCTTCAGCTTGATGGCGTCGGAGGACGGGACGGACTGCGCCGCGGCGGTACCCGCCGGAGCCAGCAGCGCGGCCGTCGTGAGGCCCGCGATCAGCAGTGTTCTCATAGGGGGTTTCTTACCCCCGGTTGTCACTTCCGCCTCAAATGTCTCTGTAAAGGGTCGCGGCGACCCCGGCGGTCAGGGCCGCGGCGGCGTAGGCCGTCATGGCGGCGACCGCCGGGAGGGCGGGCAGCGCGGCGAGGTTCGGGAGTAGATAGGGGGAAATGTCCCAGGGGAGGAAGGACACCAGGGACGGGAGGACGAAGATCAGTGCTGCCAGGGCCGTGAAGGCGCCCGCCGTGGCGCGGATCAGGGCGCCCAGGCCCAGGCCGACCAGGGCGGTCGTCGCCAGGAGGAGGCCCTGGAGCAGGGCGTCGGCGGGGGTCGCCGTCGACGCTATGGGGGCGGGGCGGTCGCCGGTGATGAGAGAGCCGGCGGCCAGGGTGGCCAGGGCGATGGACAGGCCCGCCGCGAAGGCCGCGGCGGCGGTGACCGCGGCCTTGGCCAGGAAGAGGACCCTGCGGTCGGGGACGGCCACGGCGCTCGTGCGGATCATGCCGGTGGCGTGTTCGCCCGTGATCACGAGTGCGCCCAGGGCGGCCAGGCAGAACTGGGCGAACGGCAGGACCAGGACGCCGGGGTCGGCGCTGGCGAAGACCGCCTGCTCCTCGGGCGGGGAGGCGTCCCAGTCGGCGACCATGAGCGCGGAGATCAGCGCCGCGGGGACGAGGACCGCGGCCGCGGCGGCCAGGAGGGCGAAGGTCGAGCGGAGCGTGCGGAGCTTCAGCCACTCCGAGGCGATCACGTCGGTCATCGGTACTCCACTTCGGTGCCGGTCAGGTGCAGGTATGCCGCTTCGAGAGAGCCGAAGCGCCCGGCCAGGTCGGTGACGGGCGCGTCGGCGATCAGGCGGCCCCGGCCGATGACCACGATGTGGTCGGCGGTGAGGGCGAGCTCGCTGATCAGATGGCTGGACATCAGGACCGTGCGGCCCTCGGCGGCCAGCCCGCGCACGAGGTCGCGGATCCAGCGGACGCCGTCGGGGTCGAGGCCGTTGACCGGCTCGTCGAAGATCAGGACCCCGGGGTCGCCGAGGAGCGCCGCGGCCACCCCGAGGCGCTGCCGCATCCCGAGCGAGAAGCCCTTGATCCGCTTCCCGGCCACGCCGCCGAGGCCCGTCAGCTCCAGTACCCGTTCCACCCTGGCCGTCCCGATGCCGTTGCTCCTGGCCAGGCAGCGCAGGTGGTCGAACGCCCGGCGCCCGCCGTGGACGGCTCCCGCGTCGAGCAGGGCGCCGACCTCGTGCATCGGGCGGGGCGAGGAGGCGTAGGGCCGGCCGTTGACCAGGGCCTCGCCCGAGGTGGGGGCGTCCAGGCCGACGACGGCTCGCATGGTCGTGGACTTTCCCGAGCCGTTGGGGCCGAGGAAGCCGGTGACCCGGCCCGGAGCCACCTGGAAGGACAGCCGGTCGACGGCGAGCGCGGCGCCGTACCGTTTGGTCAGTTCGTTCACTTCGATCACGCGGCACAGACTTCCCCGGCGGGGGGCCTCGGCGGATCGGAGCCAGGGCTGAACCCGCAAGTCGGACCACGGTCTGATCCGGCGCCCGGCCGTCCGGACTACCTTCGAAGGCGTGCTCCTCACCCCACGCCGCCTCGTGGCGGTCGACGCCGTGGCCGCGGCGGTCCTGGTCTGCTCCGCCTTCCTTGCCGTCCGGGAACCGCCCGCGCCCGAACCGGTGGCAGTCTCCCTGGCCCTGGCGGTCGCGCTCGGCGCGCCCGTGGCCTTCCGGCGGCACCGGCCGCTGATCGCGTGCACGGTCGTCGTCTGCGCCGCGACCACCGCCTTCGCGGCGCAGATGATCCCCGATTACGCGGCTCCCGCGCCCTACGCCTGCCTGGCCGCGGTCCTCTACACCGCCGCGCTCTCCGGGCGCTGGGAGCCGTTGGCCGCGGCCCTGGCCGCCGCGGCGTTCCTCACCGGGCGGATCGGCCCGTGGCCGCTCGTCCTGCTCGCCGTCGCCGCGCCCTGGGCGATCGGCTTCTACCTCCGGGAGAAGCGGGCGTTCGCCGCCAGGGCGGCGGCGCAGCTCGCCGAACAGGCCGTCGCGGAGGAACGGCTCCGCATCTCCCGCGAGATGCACGACATCGTCGCGCACAGCCTGAACGTCATCACGGTGCAGGCCTCGATCGCCGCGCACGTGGCCGAGGCGCGCCCTTCGGAGGCCGGGAAGGCTCTCGGGCTCATCGAGGAGACGGGCCGCAGGGCGCTGGCCGAGATGCGCGCCACGCTGGGCGTCCTGCGGGCTCCGGCCGACCTCGCCCCGGCACCGCGCCTCGCGGACCTCGGCGCCCTCGCCGACCGGGCCGCCTCGGCGGGAGTGGAGGTGCGGCTGGACGTCGCCGACCTGCCGCCGCTCTCCCCCGGTCTGGAGCTCGCCGTCTACCGGATCGTCCAGGAGTCGATCACCAATGTGATCAAGCACGCGGCACCGGCGACCTGCGAGGTCACCGTCACGCGCGACCTGCGGATCACGGTCGTCGACGACGGACCCGGAGCGCACGGCCACGTGCCGGGGCACGGCCTCACCGGCATCCGCGAAAGGGTGCACATGTACGACGGCGAGTTCTCCGCGGGCCCGCGCCCCGAAGGCGGCTTCGCGGTCTCGGCCCGCCTGCCCCTCGGGGCGGCCCGGTGATCCGCGTTCTCGTCGCCGACGACCAGGCCCTGCTGCGCGGGAGCTTCCGGCTGCTCGTGGAGACCTCGCCGGGGATGGAGGTGGTCGGCGAGGCCGCCACGGGAGCCGAGGCCGTCGAACTCGCCGCCTCGGAGCGACCCGACGTGGTGCTCATGGACATCCGCATGCCCGAGATGGACGGCATCGAGGCGACCCGGCGCGTCACCGCGGCCCTGCCCGCCACCCGGATCCTGATCCTCACCACCTTCGACCTGGACGAGTACGTCTACGCGGCGCTCCGGGCGGGCGCCAGCGGCTTCCTCCTCAAGGACACACCGCCGCCCCGGCTCCTGGAGGCGATCCAGGTCGTCGCCTCGGGCGACGCCCTCCTGGCCCCGTCGGTGACCCGGCGCCTGGTCGCCGAGTTCGCGCGCCGCCCGCCGTCCGCCCCGGCGGCCCGCGGCCTGGAGGGGCTGACCGGCCGCGAACGGGAGGTTCTCACGCTCATCGCCCGCGGCCTGTCCAACGCCGAACTGGCCGGCCACCTGACCCTGAGCCCCGCGACGATCAAGACGCACATCGGCCGCCTGCTGGCCAAACTCCACGCCCGCGACCGCGCCCAACTCGTCATCGCCGCCTACGAGACCGGCCTCGTCACGACCCGCCCCCGCTGACTCCGCACGGAAAGGCCGTCACGGGGTTCTGACCGGTTCGGCGACGACCCGGTCGATCCCCGAAAGCCCGTCCAACGCCGCGTCGATCGCCGACACGGAATCCGGCGCGGCCTCTACGCGGAAGGAGTCGGGGACGTCGCCGGGGTCCGTCCCCGCGACGAAGCCCGGAGTGTTCCCGAAGAGCTCCCGGAAGCGGTCGTAGGCCTCCGCCTGCGACTCGTAGACCACGCTTCGGACTTCGGGAAGGGACCGCAGGCGCTCGGCGACGGCCTGGCGCTGGCGGGGTCGGGGTTGCTCGGGTGGGGGAGGAGAACGGGGCGGGTGTGCGGCCGGGAGTGGTCGGGTAGGTGGTCATTGGTCGAGAAAATGTCAGTGTGGAACTCTCTCGACTGAATGGGGAGGGTTCGCATGGCGGGTCGGCTGGTGGCCGGAGTGGCGCTGGTGGCGGTTCCTCTGCTGGTGGGCTCGGTGCTGGTGGCGCCGGGGGCCGGGGCGGAGCCCGGGGCGCGGGCGGTGGCCACGGGGACCGGCGGAGCGGTGTCGACGGTCGATGCCGATGCCAGCAAGGTCGCTGTCGATGTGCTCAAGCGGGGCGGCAACGCGGTGGACGCCGCGGTGGCGTCCGCTGCGGCGCTCGGGGTGACGGAGCCGTATGTCGCTGCGCTCGGTGGGGGCGGGTTCTTCGTCTACTACGACGCGCGGACCCGCAAGGTGCACACCATCGACGGGCGGGAGACGGCGCCTGCCGCCATGCGGGCGGACTCGTTCGTCGATCCGGAGACGGGAAAGGCGATTCCGTTCGCCGAAGCGGTGACCAGCGGGTTGTCCGTGGGAGTGCCGGGAACGCTCGCGCAGTGGGATCAGGCGTTGCGGCGGCACGGCACGCAGAAGCTGAGCAAGCTGCTTGAGCCGGCCATCAAGCTCGCGGAGGACGGATTCCGGGTCGACCAGGAGTTCTACGACCAGACCGCGCTCAATGCCGAACGGTTCGCCGACATCACGCCTACGAAGGAGTTGTTCCTGCCCGGCGGGGCTCCGCCCGCGGTGGGGACGGTCTTCCGCAACCCTGATCTGGCCGCCACCTACCGGGAGATAGCCGACCGCGGAGTCGACTGGTTCTACGAAGGCGAACTGGCCAAGGAGATCGTCCAGACGGTGCAGAAACCGCCGGTGACGGATGGAGCGACGCGCAAGGTCCGGCCGGGGCTCATGGAGGCCGCCGACCTCGCCGCGTACAAGGCGCCTTTCCGGGCTCCTACGCGTGTCGATTACCGGGGCCTGGAGGTCTACGGAATGGCTCCGCCGTCGTCCGGTGGGTCCACCGTCGGCGAGGCGCTGAACATCCTGGAACGCTTCCCGCTCTCCAAGCGCGATCCCGTGCAGGCGTTGCACTACTACCTGGAGGCGTCCAAGCTCGCCTACGCCGACCGAGGCGCCTACGTAGGCGACGTTCCCGAAGTGCCGTTGACGGAGCTCCTCTCCGACAAGTACGCCAAAGAACGCTCCTGTCTCGTGAAAGCCGACACCGCGTTGAAGGCCCCGGTCGCCGCGGGTTCGCCTGACGGCTCATACGAGAAGTGCCCCAGGGCCTCCGAGGACGGACGGCCGCTGTCCTACGAAGGCCCGCAGACCACCAACCTCGTCGTCTCCGACAAGTGGGGCAACGTCGTCGCGTACACGTTGACCATCGAGCAGTTCGGCGGCAGCGGCCTGACCGTTCCCGACCGGGGCTTCATCCTCAACAACGAGCTGACGGACTTCAGCCTCACCCCCGCCGAAGGCGACCCGAACACCGCGGGCCCGAACAAGCGTCCGCGCAGCAGCATGGCGCCCACGATCGTCCTGAAGGACGGCAAGCCCTTCCTCGCTCTGGGCTCCCCCGGCGGTTCGACCATCATCACGACCGTCCTGCAGATCCTGCTGAACCGCCTCCACCTCGGCATGGACCTCCCCGAAGCGGTCGCCGCGCCGCGCGCCACCCAGCGCAACACCGCCGCGACCCTCGCCGAGCAGGCGTTCCTCGACCGCTACAAGTCCGCGCTGACCGCCAAGGGCCAGACCCTGGAGCTCTTCCCAGGCCCGCCGCCGGTCATCGGCGCCGCCACCGCCCTGGAGTTCCTGCGGCCGCACCTCGTCCAGGCCGTGGCCGAACCCACCCGCCGTCACGGTGGCAGCGCCATGGTGGTCAGGACTCGTTGAAGCCGTAGAGCCAGTCGACGTGGGTGTAGTCGTGCAAGGCGCGCTGCCGGAAGAGCGCGTTGCGCAGCAACCGGCCGACGCCGTCGATGTGCCAGATCTCGCCCCACAGGCGGGAGGTGGTCTGAACGTGGGCGGTACGGGCGGTGCGGGCGGCCTCGTAACGCTTCAAGGCCACGGACCAATCCGGGTCGGCGGCCAGCTCGGTGGCCAGGCAGTGGGCGTCTTCGATCGCCTGGCAGGCGCCCTGGGCCAGGTATTGCAGCATCGGATGGGCGGCGTCGCCGGTCAGGACGAGGCGGCCTTCGGTCCAGTTGGGGATCGGCAGGCGGTCGTACATCGGCCAGCGGCGGGTGAGGCTCAGGGATTTCAGGCCTGCGCGGACTTTCGGGCCGCAGTCCGCGAAGGCCGCCTCCAGTTCTTCCGGGCCGCCCCAGTCCGCTTCACCTCTGTCGTAGGCGGGTGACTTGAAGACCGCGACGGTGTTGAACATCCGTCCGCCGCGCAGGGGGTACTGGATGAGGTGGCAGCCGGGGCCGACGTAGCCGACCACGGTCTCCAGCGCCTCGGGCTCCAGGTCGATCTGCTCGACGGGGAAGGCCCCCCGGTAGGCCGCGTAGCCGGCGCAGACCGGCTCGTCGTCGCTGAATCTGGCGCGCAGCCGCGAACGCAGCCCGTCCGCGACGACCACGAGCCGGGCGTGGTGTTCGCCGAGGCCGCTGTACGCGACGGCCCCCTCGTCGGTGGTCGCGGCGTCGTGGACCTCGCAGCCGGGAACCAGTTCGGCACCGGCGCGGACGCAGGCGCGGACCAGGACGTCGAGCAGGTCGCTGCGGTGGATGACGACGTAGGGGGCCTTGTAGCGCCCGGTGAACTCGCCGTCGAACTCCAGGCGGGTCAGCTCCTCTTCGTCGACGGCGTCCCGGAGGACCAGCCGGCGAGGTGAGACGCCCCGCCCGAGGACCTCGTCGAGCAGTCCCCACTCCCGGAGGACCCGGGTGGCGTTGGGCGCCATCTGCAGGCCCGCGCCGATCTCCCCGAACTCGGGCGCGCGCTCCAGTACCCGGACGGAGTAACCGGCTCCGGACAGGGCGCAGGCGTTGGCGAGGCCCCCGATGCCGCCTCCGATGACCACGACGTCGACCGGCATGCCGTCCCCCTCCGTCGACCACCCCTAGATGATCTTCGTTTCCTGGGGATTCCTCCGGTAAACGGACGGGGCCGCGCGCCGTCAGCGGTTCTCGCCGCCTGCGGCCGGGAGCTGCAGCGGGATCAGCCGGTCCACGATCAGCAGCAGCTCGTCGAGCATCGCCTTGGCGCCGCCGACGGCGGCCTCTCCCGCCTCGAACCGCCCGTCCCGGATGCTCTGCCCGACGAACGGGATGTGCACGGCGTCCGGGATCGGGAACATCTTCACCGTGGTGAGGACCTGGCGGAGCTGGCCCACGGCCCTGGTGCCGGCCGAGACGCCGCCGTAGGAGACGAAGCCCACCGGCTTGTAGCGCCACTCGCGGTTGAGGTAGTCGATGGCGTTCTTCAGCACCGCCGGGTATCCGTTGTTGTACTCCGGCGTCACCATCACGTACGCCTGGGCCCGGGAGGCCAGGGCGCTCCAGCGCCTGGTGTGCTCGTTGACGTAGTTCCCGGTCGCCGGGTGGTTCGGCTCGTCGTACATCGGCAGGTCGAGCTCGGCGAGGTCGACGACCTCCACCTCGAAGCCGCCGTGGTCCCGCGCGTACCCGGCGAACCACTCGGCGACCGGGCCGCCGGCCCTGCCGGGGCGGGTGCTGCCGACGATGACCTGCAGGCGGGGAAGGGACATGGGAGCTCCGTTTCTCTGGCTGTCGGGCCGCGCCGTCCGGCACGACGGTGTCGAAGGTACCGGTCTGCCCGTTCCGTGCCGGTCACGCCCTTCCCGAGCCTCCGCGCCGGCGGGCCCGGGGCCCGCCGTCCGTACCGGGCCTGCGGGGGCGGGGCGGCCCGTGGCCGCGGGTCACGCCTCGGGGGTGTCCCGCATGAAGCCGTCCTGGAAGATCAGGTCCTGGAGCCGGTGCATGTGGGAGCGGAACCTGCGGCGGGCCCCGGCGCTCTCCGGGCCGGGTGCGTCCTTGTCGAAGGGCAGGAGGCCGCCCTGGACGAACCCGAGGATGCAGTAGCTGAAGATCAAGGACACCAGTTCGAAATCCGGGTGCCCGATCACCTCCGGGCCGAGGATCTCGGTGGAGCGGCGGAAGACGGGAACCTGGAAGCGCTCTTCGAGATCCTGGAAATCGGCGGCGTCCGACAACCTCCGGTGCTGCCATATGGCCGCCCCTTCGGGATGGTCCACATAAAAGTCGATGATGTGGTCGAGATAAACGCGCACACCTTTCCTGTCGGGTGTGAAAACCCGCTCCACCTCGTCCATCATCGCTTGCTGCTCCCGGTAGAACTTCTCCATGACGAGCAGGTAGACACCACTTCGGCCACCGATCTCGGAGAGCCGGTCAGGGCTGACCCCGGCGGAGTCGGCTATCATTACCGCACTGGTGCCGTCATAACCGAGAGCAGCGAAGAGTCGCTGCGCCGAATCGATGATCCGGCCCCTCTCCGCCATTTCTTCCGGCGATTCCGTCATGATTTGATTTTATGGAGGCACGGGTAGGCGCGGCCGTTCCCCAGGAAGATCGTTGGCGATGTCCGCCGCGCGGAGGTCAGCGCTCGGGCCGCCGGAGCCCATCGGCGCCCGGACCCCTTCGCGCACCGTCGCCCCGGGCCCGTGCCCCGTCAAGACCCGGACAAGCCCCCGGGACGCGGCGTTCGCCCGCCACCGGCGCCGTGGAAAACCGGGTCTTGTCGCGAGGTAAGGGAAGCCTTATGTTACTCGCGAGAAACCTACCTGGAAGCAGGGCGGGACGATGGCGGAACAGGTTCAGACCGCTGCGAGGCGGGGCTCGGGACTGCGCGCGGCGGGCGGCCTGGCCGCGGTCGTGCTGGCCGTGTCCCTGTCGGCCGCCCTCGCCGGGCAGGCCACCGCCGGCGGCGGGGTGAGCACGAAGGTGGCGCGCGCGGACTGCGGGCCGGGCTCCTCGCCGGAGACCGGGCTGCAGGGGCAGGTGCCGCTCGAGGACCGCAGGAGCGGGCGCAGCCGGCAGGGCTACTCCTGCAACCTGGAGCTCGTCAGCCGCTACCAGAGCCAGGGCCAGGCCACGGTCGGCGCGTCCTACGGCCACTGCCAGTACCTCGGGACGATCCTGCCGGGCGCGGTGACGTCCAAGCGGCCCGGCGTCAACGTCATCGACATGTCGAACCCCCGCAAGCCCCGGATGACGGACTCCCTGGTCAGCCCCGCCACCCTCGGCGGCACCTGGGAGACCCTGAAGGTCCACGAGGGGCGCGGGCTGCTGGCGGCGGTGTCCGTCGGCGCGCTCAGCGGCGGCTTCTTCGTCTCGGTCTACGACGTCAAGACCGACTGCGCCCGGCCCCGCCTCCTCAACGGGATCAAGGGCACGAAGCTCACGATGCCCGGCGCCTTCCCCGGCCACGAGGCGTCCTGGTCGCCCGACGGCCGCACCTACTGGACGACCGGGACGGTCGGCGGCACCATCGCCGCCCTGGACATGACGAACCCCCGCAGACCCAAGGTGATCTACAACGGCACCACCGGCCTGGTCAACCACGGCGTCGGCGTCAGCCCCGACGGCAGCCGCATCTACGTGGCCGACATGCCCGCCGGCTTCATCACCTTCGACGCCCGCGACGTCCAGCGCCGCAAGGCGCGCCCGCAGCTGCGCCAGATCGCCAGGACGACCTGGACGGACGGCCTGGCCACCCAGCACGCCATCCCGTTCACCGAGCGCGGCAGGCCCCACCTGGTCGTGGTCGACGAGCTGGGCTCCGGCGGGGCGCGCATCTTCGACATCTCCGACGAGCGCAGGCCCAGACTGATCCGCAGGCTCAAGCTGGAGGTCAACCGGCCCGAACACCTGAAGCTGCGCTCCGCCGACCTGGCGAGGAACGGCATCTTCGGCTACGACGCGCACTACTGCACCCTCGACCGGCCCGCCGACCCCACCGCGATGGCCTGCGGATGGGCCCAGTCCGGCATCCGGGTCTTCGACGTCCGCGACCTCCGGAAGCCGCGCGAGATCGCCTACTTCAACCCGCCCGCGCAGGTCGGGCAGCGCCACCGGCTGACCAACTCCGCGCACGCCTTCGTGCCCTTCGGCGCCTACTTCTCCGACGTCCTGCAGGGCGGCGCCGAAAGCGGCCTCTACACCGGCGAGACCGACATGACCGCCGACTGGTGCATGTCGCCGCCGCGCTTCGACGGCGGCAGGCTGTGGGTCTCCTGCGACGACAACGGCGCGCTGCTGCTGCGTTTCACCAACGGTGCCTACCCCCTGCGATGAACCTTCCCGGACGCCTGTTCCAGGCCGTCGCCCTCCTGGTGATCGGAGCGACGGCGGCGCTGCTGCTGGACGGCGTCACCGGCTCCGACACGGGGCCCGGCGAGCCGGGCCGCGTCGACATCGGCTTCGCCCAGGACATGATCGTCCATCACCAGCAGGCCGTCACCATGGCGCAGACCGTCCAGGACGGAGCCGGTGATTCGGTGCGGCGGCTCGCCGTCGCGATCGAGCTCAACCAGCTCCGGGAGATCGGCCACATGCAGGGCTGGCTCGCCCTCTGGGACGCGCCTCAACTGCCTTCCGGCCCGCCCATGGCCTGGATGGGAGAGCACCCCGAGCACGCCTCCGCCGGGGAGGGGATGACCGGACTCGCCACCCAGGACGAGCTCGACCGCCTCGGCGGGCTCGAAGGCGAGGACCTGGACGCGCTGTTCCTCCGGCTCATGATCCGCCACCACGAGGGCGGCCTCCTCATGACCGCCGCCGCCTCCCGTGACGCGGCGGTCCCCCACGTCCGCGCGTTCGCCAAGATCCTGGCCACCGAGCAGCGCCGGGAGACCGCCACCATGGCCGGCCTCCTGGCCGCCCTGGACCGCCCCGCCCCGCCCGCCCCGAACTGAGCCGCCGCGGCCGAGCACGTCGACCTCGTCGCGGCCTCCTGACGCGGCCCGCCGGGATCAGCGCGGGGTGAGCGCGGCGAAGGCCTCGTCGAGGAGCGCGGCGAGGTCGAGGGCGCCGTCGGAGGACGTCCAGCGGTCGATGGCCAGGGAGAGGCAGTCCAGGGCCGCGGCCGCCCGCACCAGGGGTGCCAGGGGCAGGGGCTGCGAAAGACCCGCCCGGTCGGCGAGGGCCTGGGCCAGGTGGGGCCGCCAGCCGGACTGCTTCTCCCGGCGGCGGGCCTGGAGGGCGGGGGTCTGCTGGACGAGGCGGGTCATGGCCAGGGTGCCGGACGGGTTCTCGCGGTAGTCCTCGATGAGGACGTCGAGCGCGCGGCGCAGGGCCGTCCAGTCGTCCTCGCCGGCGGGCCGGGCGCGCAGGGCCGCGGCGAGCTGCCTGCCGTGGGCGTCCAGGGCGCTGAGGACGGCCTCCTCCTTGCTGCCGAAGTACCGCAGGAACGTGCTGCGCGAGACCCCGGCGGCGGCCGCGACGTCGTTCACCGTGACCTGGTCGAAGCCCCTGCGGCGGAACAGGTCGAAGGCCACCTGGGCGAGCTCGGCCTTCACGGCGGCCCGCGCGATGTCCCTGGTGCTGCCGTGCGCCATGCCCTTCATCCGATCATGATATAAGACAACATGCTGAGACTCAGTCTCATATTTAACATGATGATCCAATCATGGGTATTCGGTTCACATGCCCGGGGACGGGCGTTCGGGGGTGGTGCGTGAAAGAGTCGCAGTCCAACAGGATCGTGGCGGTGCTGGCGTTCGCCGGCACCGTCGGGGCGATCATGCAGACGCTGGTCACCCCGCTCATCGGCGAGCTGCCGACGATGCTGCACACCTCCGCGTCCAACGCCTCCTGGGTCATCACCGCGACGCTGGTCTCCGCCGCGGTGTTCATGCCGATCAGCGGGCGGCTGGGCGACCTGTACGGCAAGCGGCGGGTGCTGCTGGCGTGCTGCGTGCCCCTGACCGGCGGCTCCGTCCTGTGCGCGCTCGCGTCCTCGGCCCCGCTGATGATCGCCGGACGCGGGCTGCAGGGCGTGGGGATGGGCCTGGTGCCGCTGGGCATCAGCCTGCTGCGCGACGTGCTGCCGCCGCGGCGGCTCGGCTCGGCGATCGCCGTCGTGAGCGCGTCCATGGGCATCGGCGGCGGCATCGGCCTGCCGATCTCGGCGGCCGTCGCCGAGTACGCCAGCTGGCGCGCCCTGTTCTGGGGCTCCGCGGCCCTCACCGTGCTGATCGCCGTGCTGATCTGGTTCCTGGTGCCCGCCCCCGCCACCCTGACGTCCGGGGAGGGGTTCGACTACGTCGGCGCCGTCGGCCTGGGCACCGCGCTGGTCTGCCTGCTGCTTCCCGCGACCAAGGGCGCCGACTGGGGATGGGGCGATCCGCTGACGCTCGGCCTGTTCGCCGCCGCGGCGGCGCTGCTGCTCGTGTGGGGCTGGTGGGAGCTGCGCATCGCCCAGCCGCTGGTGGACCTGCGGGTGACGGCCCGCGCGCGGGTGCTGCTGACCAACGTGTCCTCGCTGCTGATCGGCTTCGCGATGTACGCGCAGGCGCTGATCGTCCCGCAGCTGATGCAGCTGCCCGAGGCCACCGGGTACGGGCTGGGCCTGTCGATGCTGGAGATGGGCCTGTGGATGGTCCCGGGCGGACTGACGATGATGGCCGTCTCCCCGGTGGGCGGCAGGCTGTCGGCGGCGCGCGGCCCCAAGTTCACGCTCGTCGCGGGCGCGCTGGTCATCGCCGCCGGCTACGGATCCTCGATGTTCCTGCTGTCCACGGCCTGGGGGCTGATGATCGTGGCCATCGTGTGCAGCGGCGGCGTCGGCCTCGCCTACGGCGCGATGCCCGCCCTGGTCATGAGCGCGGTCCCGCCGTCGGAGACCGCCTCCGCCAACAGCTTCAACACCCTCATGCGCTCCCTGGGCACCTCCGCTGCCGCCGCCGTCGTCGGCGTCGTCCTCTCCCAGCTCACCGTCACCATCGGCTCCCACGTCCTGCCCTCGGAGACCGGTTTCCGCACCGGCATGCTCGTCGGCTGCGTCCTGTCCCTCATCGCCGCCGCGGTCGCCGCCACCATCCCCGGCCCGCGCCCCGTCGGAGCCGCCGCCGAGGCCAAGGTCGGAGCCTCCGTCTGAAGAACCCTTTCCGGAGTCCGGAAGGAACCTTTCCCGTATCGTCCGTTCGGTGGCTACGGTTCTGCTGGTCGAGGACGACGACTACGTCAGGCAGGCGCTGCTGCGCGAACTGCGGGCGCTGGGGCACGTCGTGCGCAGCGCCGGGCGGGCGCTGGACGCGCTGCGAGAGGTCGCGGCGCAGCCGCCCGAGGTCGTCGTCCTGGACCTGGGGCTGCCGGACCTCGACGGCGGCGAGGCGCTGAAGATGATGCGGGCCGTCTCGGACGTGCCGGTCATCGTGGCCACCGCGCGGGACGGGGAAGAGGAGATCATCCGGCTGCTGGGCTCGGGAGCCGACGACTACGTGGCCAAGCCGTTCTCGGCCGGGCATCTGCACGCGCGCATCGAGGCCGTGCTGCGGCGCGTCAGGGGAGCGCCGCAGCCGGAGGCCCTCGTGGTGGGCGGCCTGCGGGTCGACGCCGACCGGCGGCAGGCGAGCCTGGACGGGGCTCTTCTGCAGCTGTCGCGCAGGGAATTCGACCTCTTGGCGTTCCTGGCGCGGCACGCAGGGCGGGTCGTGCGCCGCAAGGAACTGCTCGCCGAGGTCTGGCGGCAGCCTTACGGGGACGACCAGACCATCGACGTGCACCTGTCCTGGCTGCGGCGCAAGATGGGCGAGAAGGCCTCGTCGCCGCGTTACCTGCACACCGTGCGGGGCGTCGGCGTGATGCTGATGGCGCCGGAGTGACGGCTCAGTACTCGTAGACCTGGACGAGCGGGGCGTGGCCGTTCCATTTCGCGAACACGGCCGAGCCCTTGACGCCGTCCGTCAGGTCGACGCGCAGCCACTGGTCCTGGCGCCACACCTTGGCCTGGAAGCCGCTGTTGGGCGTGGCCGAGACGAGGCGCGCCGAATCGGCGGACAGGGCCAGCACCACGCGCCCAGATTTCACCACATAGGTGCGCACGTCGCCTTGTGCCGTCGAGGGGGGTGCGGACGGGCGGGGCGTGGGGCGTTCGCTGGAGGGCTTCGGCGTGGACTTCGGCGTGGGCCTCGGCGCGGGCTTCCGGGTCGGCGGCGCCTCGGTGGCCACGGCGGAGAGCACGGGGACGGGGGTTCCCGCCGGTTCCGACGCGGGCGGGCGCCCCTCGTGGACGGGGACCTTGGCGGCCAGGTCCTGGGTGGGCAGGGCGGTCCCGCGCAGGGCGTCGCCCACGCCGGCCCAGCTGATCGCCATGCCCGCCGCGGTGGTGGCCACCCACACCGCAATGAAACCGATTCGTCCCTGCATGCGGCCCATTATGGTGATTCGCCGGTGAACGGTCGGCGAAACGACTGCGGAGGTGGGCATGCGAGGAGCGCTGGCGCGCGTCGCGACGGCCGTGACGGCGATGGTGGCGCTGTCCTTCGTCGTCCCGCTCGGACTGCTCACCGGCCAGATGGCCCACGACCGGGCGCTGACCTCGGCCGAACGGCAGGCGGCCTCGCTGGTGCCGGTGCTGACGGTGACGGACGACCCCGACCAGCTCGCCGCGGCGATCGGCTCGATCCCCGCCGGAGCCGCCGGACGCCTGGCGCTGCACCTCCCGGCCGGCGAGGCGATCGGCTCCCCGCACGCGCCGCCCGGCGAACTCGCCGAGGCGCGGCGGCTCAGCCGCACCTTCACCGCCGAGGCGCCGGGCGGGACCGTGCTGCTGCGCCCGGTGCTGATGGACGCCGAACGGCCCGCGGTCATCGAGGTGTACGTGCCGGAGGCGGAGCTCACCCAGGGCGTCGCGAAGTCCTGGACGATCCTCGCGCTCGTGGCGATGGCCCTGGTCCTGGTGTCGGTCGCGATGGCCGACCGGCTCGCGATCCGCGTCGTGCGGGCCGCGGACCGGCTCGCGCAGGCGGTGACGCGCGTCGCCGGAGGCGACCTCTCCGCGCGGATCTCCCCGGACGGGCCCGCGGAGCTGCGCGGCGCGGGCGAGGCGTTCAACCACATGGCCGACCGGCTCGCCCGGCTGCTGGCCGCCGAACGGGAGGCGGGCGCCGACCTGTCGCACCGGCTGCGCACCCCGCTGACCGCCCTGCGCGTCAACCTCGACGGCCTGGCCGAGCACCCCGGCGACCCCGCGCGGCTCGTGCAGAGCCAGGACGCCCTCGGACGGCTGGAGGAGGCCGTCGACGACATCATCGCCGCCGCGCGCAGGCCCGACCGGGAGACGGCGGGCTGCGACGCCGCCGCGGTCGTCCGGGAGAGGCTGGAGTTCTGGTCGGCGCTCGCCGAGGACCAGGAGCGCCCCTGGAACCTGACGGCCCCCGCCGGGCCCGTGCCCGTCCCGGTCGCCGCCCCCGAACTCGCCGCCGTCATCGACGCCCTGCTCGGCAACGTCTTCCGGCACACCCCGCACGGGGCCGCCTTCCAGGTCACCCTCCACCGGGGAGGCAGCTCCACCGGCCTGCTGCTCGGCGACGCGGGCCCCGGCATCGCCGACCCCCGGGCCGCGCTGCGGCGCGGGACCAGCGGCGCCGGATCCACCGGCCTCGGCCTCGACATCGCCCGCCGCCTGGCCGAGTCCACCGGCGGTTCGCTGCGCGTCGGCACCTCGCTGCTCGGCGGCGCGCAGATCGAGGTGTGGCTGCGCACCGCGCCCCGGCCCGCCGCCCGCAGGACGGTCCGCCGCACCGCCCGACGCGCCCGGGGAAAGTGGAGGCTTAGGCCTCGCTGATGCCTTCCTTAAGAGCTCCTGAAGAGCATTTTCTGGCCTTTCGCCGCGGCTTAGCGTCGGGAACGTCGCCCCGCGCACCCCCCCTTTTGGAGCCAGAGATGAACAACCGCGTGAAGACCTTCGGCCGTACCTCCCTGGTCCTCGCGGCCGCCGTCGCCCCCGTCGCCGGCCTCGCCGCCCCCGCCTCGGCCCACGGTTCCATGGAGCTCCCGCTCAGCCGCGTCCTCGCCTGCTACCAGGAGAATCCCGAGTCGCCCAAGTCCGCGGCCTGCAAGGCCGCCGTCGCCGCGGGCGGAACCCAGGCCTTCTACGACTGGAACGGCGTCCGCATCGGCGACGTCGCGGGCCGCCACCGCCAGGTCATCCCCGACGGCCGGCTGTGCAGCGCGGGCAACCCCGCCTTCCGCGGCCTGGACCTCCCCCGCGCCGACTGGCCCGCCACCGACCTGAAGGCCGGCACCGACTACACGTTCCGCTTCAAGGTCACCGCCGTCCACCGAGGCGGCTTCCAGCTCTTCATCACCAAGGACGGCTACGACCCCACCAAGCCCCTCACCTGGGCGAGCCTGGAGACCGAGCCCTTCCTGAACGCCCCCGACCCCACCGTCTCCGGCGGCTACTACAACCTCTCCGGCCGGATCCCCGCCGCCAAGAAGGGCCGCCACCTCATCTACGCCATCTGGCAGCGCACCGACAGCCCCGAGGCCTTCTACTCCTGCTCCGACATCGTCCTGGGCGGCGGCGGCACCACCGCGCCCACCACCCCGGGCGACACCGCGGCCCCCCAGCCCACCAAGACCGCCGCCCCCAGGCCCACCCCCACCAGGACCAGGCCCACCAGGCCCGCGAAGCCCACCCCGTCCTGCCACCCCGACACCACCGCCCACTCCTCCCACCACTCTGACCCGACCCACACGAACCTGCACAGCACCCCCGTCGCGGGCGTCACCGACACCCCGGCCCAGTCCCCCTCCACCACCGCCCTGATCGGCGCCATAGCCGGCCTCACCATGGGCGGCCTCGCCGGCCTCCTCCTCACCTCCCGCCGCCGCGGCACCCGCCGCTCCCACGTCTGACCCGCTCGACGGAAGTCGGCGGCCGATCAGCCGTCAACAGCTGCTCGGCGGTCCGGGAACAGCCCACCGCGCGGCCATGCGGTGGGCTATCCGGGGGTCTCCAGGGTGAGGCCCTTGAGGGTGCCGGAGAGGTCCTTGCCGGGTTGCCAGTCGAGGGTGAAGGGCTTGGTGAGCCGGGGGTGGAGGGGGAAGACGGCGTGGTCGCGGAAGCGGTCGCCGCGGGCGACCGTCCAGGTGCGGCTGGGGTGGCGGGAGCAGTAGGTGCTCTCGGAGGGGAGGGACCTGCCGTCGGCGAGGAGGATGACGTTGAGGTCGTGGGTGTCGTACTTGCAGGTGAGGGAGCGGGCGGTGCCGCGGGGGCGGTAGTCGACGTAGGCGGTGAGGGTGTCCTCTTCCACCTCGATGTGGGCCAGGGTGAGCTTCCACTCCTCGTTCTGGAAGAGCGTGCGGTCGAACCGGTAGGTGCCGGCGGCGGGCCGGGTGGGGGAAGGCGTTCCCGTCGGGGTGGGCGCCGCGAGGGTCTTCCGCGTTTCGGGGTCGTCGCCGGAGGTGAGGGCGAAGGCGACGGCCGTTCCGACCAGGAGGACACTGCAGGCGGCGGTGATGACGGCGGTGGGCCGGCGGCGCCCGGCCGGAGGCTCGGTAGGGGGTTCGGGCAGGGGCTGACGGTGGAGGTCCAGTTCGGGAGCGAGTGACGGAGGCGGCCAGTCGACGGCGGTGGCGGCGTTCCCGGCGGTCAGGGCGTCGATGAGCTCTCTGACGGACGGGCGGGCGGCGGGGTCTCTCGACAGGCAGGAGCCGACGGCCGGGAGGAGGTCGTCCGGGCAGCCGGTGAGGTCGGGGGCGGAGTGGACGATGCGGTAGAGGACGGCGGCGGGGTCGCCCTCGCCGAAGGGGGTGCGGCCGGTGGCGGCGTAGTAGGCGGTCGCGCCGAGGGCGAAGACGTCGGCGGCCTCGGAGACGGGCTCGCCGAGAGCCTGCTCGGGTGACATGAACTGCGGGGAGCCGATGCGGGCGCCCGCGCGGGTCAGGGGGGTGCTGTCGGCGGCGCGGGCGATGCCGAAGTCGATGACCCGGGGCCCGTCGGGCGCCAGCAGGACGTTGGACGGCTTCAGGTCGCGGTGCACGACTCCGGCGGAGTGGATGGCCTGCAGCGCCTCGGCGACGCCGGCCATCAGCACCCGCGCGGTGTCGGCGGGCAGCGGCCCCAGCTCGTCGACCGCCCGGTTCAGCGACGGACCCGGCAGGTAGGCCGTCGCCAGCCAGGGCCGCGGGGCGTCGGGGTCGGCGTCCACGACGGGCGCCGTGTAGATGCTCTGCACCCGCCCCGCGGCCTCGACCTCCTGCCGGAACCGGCGCCGGAACTGCTCGTCGTGCGCGTAGTCCGGCCGGATGACCTTGATGGCGAGCCTGCGCCCGCTCCGCGTGGCGCCCAGGAACACCTGCCCCATGCCCCCGGCGCCGAGCCGTGCCGCGATCCGGTACCCGCCGATCTCCCGCGGATCCCCTGCCTCCAGAGGCTGAAAAGGCACCACGGCAGGGAGCCTATTGCAGGAGATATCAGAAAAAGGATCTTTATCCGAAAGCGGACTCTGACGGTCCGCGCCCGGCCAGGGACGGGCGAAGGCGAGGACGGCGTTGTGCCCCCGAAGCCGACCACATCGGCCAGGACCGGCCGGAGGGGTGTTCAGTCGCTGCCGGTGAGGTCCTCGCGGTTCAGGTCGGCGTCCTTCATGGCCTCCTTGAGCTTGGCGCCCATCTCCGTCTCCTCCTTCGGCCTGGGGCGGCGGGCCTGCTCGTCGGGCTGGGGGAGGACCTGGTCGGTGTCGTGGGTCTTGGGGGCGTTCTCTTCCGGCGTGGACATCGGGTGTCAGCTCCCTGTTTCGGATGCGAGTGTCGTTTGGGACATACCCGAATAAGGGTGACGAAACAGGAAAAGAGTGACGATCTTTAAGGGGTTGACCGGGAGTTGCCCGCGGGGCGCACGACCGCCCCGGCCTGGGGCAGGAGGGACTTGAGGGCCGGGCCGCGGGAGTCCATCCAGGAGCAGAGGTCGGCGAAGACGGCCTCCGCCGCCACGCGGCCCGCGGCGTGGTGATCGTCGCGGGCCCGGCGGAAGCGGGCTCCGAGCTCGTCGACGACCGCGGCGGGGTCGTCCCAGCCGTAGGCGGCGCAGAACAGGGCGACGCGGCGGGCCTGCTCGTCGAGGTCGAAGAGCGGCTCGGCCACGGCCGCGAAGCACCAGACGGCGTGGCCGAGATCGGACAGGCGGGTGCCGGGGGCCAGGGTGTCGTCCCAGTCGATGAGGCCCACCGCCTCCCCGCCGGCGAACACCGTGTTGTGCGGGCCGAGGTCGCCGTGGCAGACGACCTCGCCGTCCCCGGCCACCGGGGTGCCGGCCGTGGCGTCGTGGAAGGCCCTGATCAGGCGGGCGGCCGAGGCGATCTGCGCGTCCGCGAGCCGCGCGGCGTCCGGGATCGCCTCGCCCGGCAGGAAGGTGAGGATCTCCCGGTCGTGCTCGTCGGTGCCCAGAAAGCGCGGCGACCCGGCGAATCCGGCGCGCTCCAGGTGGAGCAGCACCTCGCGGGTGTAGGGGCCTGTCGCGTGGGCGGGCCTGCGCACCGTGTCCCCCACCCGGACCAGGCCCAGGGTCTCGCCGCCGCTCAGGGTCTGCTCGCTCATCCCGCCCACCCAACACTCCGCCGCACGGGCCGGGCAAGGGAAGTGATCCAAGAGTGATCAACTTCCGCCGGCGCGGCGGGCTGACAGGCACTTGACCGTATTTTCCGTTTCTGAGATTTCCCGTCAACCCCGGCCTACTGTGGCGTACATGCGACTCGATCTCGCGGCGTTCGAGCAGAGCCTCGCCGCCCAGCACACCGTGCTGGACGTGCTCAAGACGACCTGTTCCCACCTGCTGGACCGGGTGCCCGCCGACGTGTGGTGCTCCGTGCTGCTCGATCCGGCCACGCTCCTGGACGTCGGCGGGTACGTCGAGGCGGGCTTCCCGCCGGAGTACGTGATGAAGATCTTCGAGATCGAGCACTTCGCCGCCGACGAGCCCGGCGACCTGCGCGACCTGGCCGCCGGGTCGGCCACCTCCCGGCTGCTCAGCCGGGCCATGGGCGGGCGGATCGAGGACAGCGCCTTCTACCAGGCGATCCTGCGGCCGCAGGGCCTCGGCGACGAACTGCGCGTCGTCCTGCGCGACGGCCCCTTCCTCTGGGGCGTGCTGGTGTGGTGCCGCGCCGAGGGGGGAGCACCGTTCACCCCGGCGGAGGAGGAGGTCGCCGTCCGCCTCGGCGCCGCCGCCACCGACGCGCTGCGGCGCGTCCTCCTCCTGCACGGCGTCGACACCGGCGCCGTCCCCGACGCCCCGGGCCGCCTCGTCGTCGGCGTCGACGGCGCCGTCCGCTCGGCGAGCCCGACGGCGCGCGCCTGGCTGGACGTCCTGGAGGCCGACGAGGATCACGACCGGCAGTTGCGGGGCACGATCGACGCCGCGCTCTTCTCCGGCGCGGCGCGGGCCGCGATCCGCGTCCGCGACGGAGGCCGCCTGTCCGTCCGGGCGTGGTCGACGCGCCTGCAGGACGACGATCAGGTCGTCGCCGTCTCCCTCGGCCCCGCCCCGACGGGCGCGCCGAGCGCCGTCGTCCTCAGCGCGTACGGCCTGACCGGCCAGGAGGAGGAGATCGCCCGGCGCACCCTGCGCGGCTACGCGCCGGAACGCATCGCCGAGCACCTCCGCCTCCCTCCCGAGACCGTCGAACGGCACCTGGCGAGCGTCCTGCGCAAGACCGGCCTGGAGAACCGGCAGGCCTTCATCGCGGACATCCTCTGCCGCCACTACCTGCCCTTCTTCGGCCGGGACCCGCTGACCACCGACGGCCGCCGGCTCCCCGAAACATCCGGCTGAACCCCGGTCAGACGCTCCGCAGCGCCTCCGTCGGGGAGAGGCGGGCGGCCCGGACGGCGGGCAGCAGGCCGGCCAGGGCGCCGATGAGCAGAGCCGAGGCGATGCCCCCGGCCCAGGCCTCCACGGGGATGACGACGGCCCAGCCCCTGCTCCCGGCGTAGAGGGCCGTCGCCAGGGCGCCCGCGGCGACGCCCGCCGCTCCGCCGAGCAGGGCCAGCACGATCGCCTCGGCGAGGAACTGGGTGCGGATCTGGCCCCGGGTCGCGCCGAGGGCGCGGCGCAGGCCGATCTCGGAGCGGCGCTCCAGCACCGAGATGATCATGATGTTGGCGACGCCCACCGCGCCGACGATCAGCGCCACCGCGCCGAGCCCGAGGAACAGGCTGTTGAAGGCGCCCTCGGCGGCGGCCCGCGCGGTCAGCGCGTCCGACGGCTGGCTGACGTCGACCTCGTTGGCGGCCTCCGGGTTGGCCGTCTGCGCGAGCACCGCCTGCACGTCGGCGACCCTGCCGGTCTCCGCCCGTACGTACACCTTGCTCGGCGGTCCGGTCACCGCTTCCCCCCGCACCACGCTGGTGTGCTCGAGGAGCTCCTGCGCGGCCGGATACCCGACCAGGGCGCTGGCGTCGACCTCGCTCGCCAGCACGGACGGCTCCAAAATCCCCGCTACGTAGAACCAGCGGCCGCCCAGCCAGACCCGCTGGCCCGGGTGCACGCCGGTGATCCCCATCCGGGCGGCCGCGGTCGCGCCGAGCACGGTGACCGGCGCGCGCATCGTCGCCTCGTCGAGCCACCGGCCCTGCGCGATCCCGGTGGCGAGCACCTCCGGCAGGTTCAGGCTGGCGGCCTGCACCTTGAGCGCGTTGGTCTTCATCTCCGGGACCAGTGGGCTGCGGTAGACCTTGGCGTCCTCGACGATCCCGGTGTGCGCGACCGCCTCGACGCCCCCGAGCCGCCCGAGGCGGTCCGGGGCCTGCCTGGGCAGCTGCGCCACGGCGCCGCTGAAGGACTGCCCGTTGGACGCCGTCAGCAGGTTGGTGCCCAGCCGGTCGATCTCGGCGAGCAGGCCCGCCTGCGAGGAGGACGACAGGCCGAGCACCGCGACGATCGCCGCGACGCCGATCGCGATGCCCAGACCCGACAGGGCCGCCCGCAACTTGCGCGACCGGATGCCGATGCCCGCCAGCCGGAGCTGGTCGGCCGCGCGCAGCCGGGGCGGGGCGGTCGTGTCCGTGCCGTTCACGGCCTCCCCTCCCCGGCGGGCGAGGCGCTGTCGGAGACGATCCCGCCGTCGAGCACGTCCACCCGGCGGGGCAGCCGCGCCGCCAGCTCGCCGTCATGGGTGATGACGATGATCGTCGCGCCGCCCTCGTGCAGCTCGTGGAGCAGCTCCACGATGGACGCCCCCGTCGCGCTGTCGAGATTGCCGGTCGGTTCGTCCGCCAGCACGATCGCCGGCCTGCCGACGAGGGCGCGGGCGATCGCCACCCGCTGCCGCTCGCCGCCGGACATCCTGCCCGGCCTGAACCCCGCGCGGTGGGAGAGCCCGACGCGGTCGAGCGCCTCGCGTGCCCGTTCGCGCCGCTCCTTCGCCGCGACGCCCGCGTACAGCAGCCCGTCGGCGACGTTCTCCAGCGCGGTCGAGTAGGCGGCCAGGAAGAACTGCTGGAAGACGAAACCGATGTTCCGCGCCCGCAGCGCCGCCAGCCGCCGGTCGTCGAGCCCGGCGATGTCGACGCCGCCGACCCGGACGGTCCCGGCGCTGGGCCGGTCCAGGGTCCCCATGACGTGCAGGAGCGTCGTCTTCCCCGAGCCGGACGGCCCCGCGATCGCGACCAGCTCGCCCTTCCGCACGGTCAGGTCCACCCCGCGCAGCGCGGAGACCGGCGGTCGCGACCCGTACAGTTTGGTGACGCCCGCCAGCTCCAGGACGGCATCCGCTTCCCTCGGCGCGCTCATGAGGCCGGCACCACCACTCGGTCTCCGGGCGCGAGACCGCCTTCGACCTGCACGACGCCGCCCGCGTCGTCGAAGAGCCCCAGGGTCACCGGCACCATCTCCTTCGCCCCGGACGGGCCGACCCGCTCGACCGCGTACCCGTTCCCCGCGACGCCGACGATCGCGGTCACCGGAACGGTCAGCGCGTCCTCGACGCCGTCCACGGTGATCTCCACCTGGACGGGCGCCTCGTCGAGGCCTCCGGCGTCCTCGGGTTCGTCGAGCTCGATGTGGACGGGGAGTTCCGCGTTCGACGCGCCGGACTGCGAGGTCTGCTCGTCCTCGTTCCCGGCGGTCGACCGGGCGACGGCGCCGATCCGGGTGACCTTCCCCTTCGTCGTCTTGTTACTGGGAAGGGTGATCTGCACCTTGTCCCCGACCTCGACACCCGTCTGCTGGGACGCGCTCAGCGCGACCGTCACCTGGCGTCCCGTCCCGGTGGCCTCCAGCACGGGCGCGTCGGGCACGGCGGCCGTCCCGGCCTTGACGAGGGTGCCGCTCACCCGCAGCGGGCCGGGCAGCGCGACCACGTCGCCCACCTCCAGGACCCCGGTCACCTCGGCGCCAACGTCGTCCTGGAACTCCTCCAGCGCCAGCTCGGTCCGGTAGCCGAAGTAGTTCGCATCCTCGTCGATCTCCCCCTCGTCGGCATAACCGAGCTCCAGGAGCCCGTTGTTGAGCTGGCGGACGTCCCAGCCGTAGTCGCCCTGCGAGAGCGACCGGTAGAAGGGCCGGTTCGCGCACAACAACGCCACCGGGTCGTCATCGACCGTGTAGAGGCGCTTCCCGCACCTGATGACGTCACCGGCGCTCGGCAGCCGCGTGTACGAACCGGCGGCCTTGTTGATCGCGGTGTGCGGCGATCCGTCCGGACGCGCCTTGTAGGTCAACGTCCCGTGGGTGTTGACCTGCGCGGACAGCGGGCCCCTGCGGACCTCCGCCGTCGCCGTGTCCGCCCCTACGGCGGAGGCGACGGGTTCCTCACCGCCGAACGACCCGCCGTTCAACGCGGCGGCGCCCACCGCGACGGCCGCGGCGACCACGAGGCCGCCGCCCAGGAACCGCCACCGGGGCCTGCGGCGCCGGCGCGGCGCCCTTTCCTCCTCGCGGGCGGCGGCAGCCGTTTCCTCACCGGTCGCCGGGATGTGCGTGTCCATCTCAGATCACCGTTCTCTCGGAGGTCATCGGGCTTCCGTCAGCTCCCGCCGCCCGGCATGCGGGCCTTGCACGCCTCCTCGGCCTGCTTGAACGCCGGGGATTCCGGGTCGAAACCCATGTCCGGGCTGATCCGGATCCGGCCGCCGTCAGGGTCGGGGAAGTTCGGGACGCCGTTCTCCCGCATGCAGGAGACGTACTTGAGCATCTGCTCCTGCATCTTGGGATCGCCGCCGTCCGGGCCCGTACCGCCCGGCGCCAGGTCCTGGCACTTCTTCTGGGCGGCATCGAACGCGCTGCCCTCCATGGCGCCGCCCTCACCGGGACCGCGCTTGATCGTGAACCGTCCGTCCACCGGGTCGGGGAAGTCGGGGACGCCGTTCTCGCGCATGCACTGGGCGTACTTGACGCCCTGGTCCTCGCCCTGCGAGGTGCCGCCGTCACCCGCGTTCCGCGGGGCGGCCCGGTCGGCGCCGTCATCGCCGCAACCGCTGAGCACGAGCCCCAGGAACAGGGCCATGGCCGGCAGGAGGCGGGAGGTCTTCAGGATCGGCATCACGTGGTCTCCTTGATCGGAATCGCTCCGTGGAGGTTTCTACGCGGCGGCCGGTCACAGGCCGGTCCGCCCGGCCATGACCCCGCTGTGACCGGGGGCTGTGACCGCGCTGCGACCGCCTCTCGGGCAGTCTGTCGGGGAGGAGAGCGGCGAAGGGCGGGGCGATGCGGGTCCTGGTGGTCGAGGACCAGGTGGAACTGGCCGACTCGGTGGCGCGGGTGCTGCGCCGCGAGGGCATGGCCGTGGACGTGGCGTACGACGGCGCGGACGCGCTGGAACGGGCGGTCACCGTCGACTACGACGTGGTCGTCCTGGACCGCGACCTGCCGGGCATCCACGGCGACGACGTCTGCCGCTCGCTCGTCGGGCGGGCGTCCGGGACGCGGGTGCTGATGCTCACCGCCTCCGCCACGATCGGCGACCGGGTCGAGGGCCTCAACCTGGGCGCGGACGACTACCTGCCCAAGCCCTTCGCCTACGCGGAGCTGATCGCCCGGATCCGCGCGGTCGGCCGCCGCCCGCCCGTCGCGACCCCGCCCGTCCTGACGCACGGCGACCTGGCGCTCGACCCGGCCAGGCGGGTGGTGTTCCGGGGCGGGGTGCGGCTGGCGCTCAGCCCGAAGGAGTTCTCCCTGCTGGAGTACCTGCTGGCGGCGCGGGGCCGGGCGGTGCCGGCCGAGGAGCTGCTCGAACGGGTCTGGGACGAGGCGGCCGACCCGTTCACCACGACCGTCAAGTCGACCGTCAACCGGCTGCGGCAGAAACTCGGCGAACCCGCGCTCATCGAGACCGTCCCCCGCGGCGGCTACCGGATCTGAGGCATCATGCGCGTCTCCGTCCGCACCCGGCTCACCCTGCTCCACGCGGTGCTGTTCACCGTCTCGGGCGCGGTCCTGCTCGGCATCCTCTACCTGCTGGTGCTCCGCTCCCGCCGACCCTTCAGAATCCTCCTCAACAGGCCGCCGGCCGAGCTGGAACCGTTCCCGACGCTGCCCTCCCTGCCGTCGATCGCCGCGCAGCAGGCCGAGCACGACGCGCAGCGCCAGGAGGAGCTGACGCAGCTGCTCACCCAGTCCGGGATCGCGCTGGCGATCACGGCGGTGCTCTCGCTCGTGCTGAGCTGGGTGCTCGCGGGACGCATCCTGCGCCCGCTGCGCGCCATGACCGCGACCGTCCAGCGGATCTCGGCCCGCAACCTGCACGAGCGGCTCGCCGCCGACGGCCCCGCCGACGAGCTGAAGGACCTGTCCGACACGATCGACGGGCTGCTCGTCCGGCTGGAGGCCGCGCTGGACGCGCACAAGCGTTTCGTCGCCAACGCCGCGCACGAGCTGCGCACCCCGCTCACCCTCGAACACGCCCTGATCGAGGAGACGCTGCTGGACCGGGAGGCCGGCGTCCCCGAGTTCCGCGCGTCGTTCGAACGCGTCCTGGAGATCTGCCGCCAGCAGGGCAGACTGCTGGAATCGCTGCTCACCCTGACCACCGGCGAACGCGGCCTCGACCGCAAGGAACCCGTCGATCTCGCCGACCGCGCCGAACGCGCCCTGCTCCCGGCCCGTCTGGAGGCCGAGCGGCGCGGCCTGCGCCTGGACGCCCGGCTCGCCGCCGCACCGGTCTCCGGCGATCCCGAACTGGTCGAGCGGCTCGTCGCCAACCTCCTGGACAACGCCGTCGCCTACAACGTCCCCGACGGCCGGGTGCGGATCACGACCGGGACCAGGGACGGCAGGGCGCTCGTGACCGTCGTCAACACCGGCGCCCCCGTGCCCCCCGACCGCGTCGGCCTGCTCTTCGAACCCTTCCAGCGCCTCGACCGCGCCCGCGGCCGGGACGGCCACCACGGCCTCGGCCTGTCGATCGTCCGCGCCATCGCCGCCGCCCACGACGCGACCGCCGCCGCGCGGGCCCGCCCGGACGGCGGCCTGTCCGTGGAGGTCTCCTTCCCGGCGACCCCTCCCGCGAGCCGACCGTCCTGGTCGGCCTGACCACCCTGGTCGACCTGACCGGTTGGCACGTCCGGCACGTCCGGTGCGCCGGGCACGTTCGGTGTGCGTCCGGGCTCAGACGAGGCGGTCGACCAGAGAGTGCATCTGGTCGCGGAAGTACCGGCGGGTGTCGGGGTCGTCCGCGCGCCGCTGCTCTCCGGCCCGGTCCGGCAGCCCGCCGTGCACGAAACCGCGCGCCGACCACATGAGCAGCCAGCCGAGGAACCGGAGGTCGAGGTCCAGCCGCACGCCCTCCCACGCCTGGGCGGTCAGCACCGTCAGCAGCGGAGGCACGAACTCCTCCTCGGGAAAGGTGAGGTCCACCGCGTCCTTGAGCGCCCGCTGCTCCCACAGCCCCGGGACCTCCGGGTGGCTGAAGACGAAGTCGAGAAAGGCGTCCACAAGGTGATGCAGCCCCGCCACGTCGTGCGGAGTCTCCTTCATCGCCTCCTGCAGGTGGGCCAGATCCCTGTCGGAGAACCGGGCGATCACGGCGCGGTAGATCTTCTCCTTCCCCTCCCGCATCAGGGAGGACTCCTGGCTTCCCCGCCCCACGGCGGCGGCGATCAGCTCGAGGTCCGTCCCGTCGTATCCCAGCTCCGCGAACAGCCTCCCCGCCGTCTCCAGAACCCGCTCGTCCATTTCCTTCGTCCAAGGGTCCACAGCACCCCTCCGCTCTTCACCCCTTCAACACCGCCCCGGCGCCCGTTTCCTCCGGCGCGAAATCAAAAGAACGCCCCATTTGAGTCATGTCCCGGTACGGGCCGAATCCCGCTACCGCCCACCCGCACGCCGGAAAAGAATCGGTGGGCCGGTCTCCCGCGCCCTCCTCTCCGCCTGAACAGGTGCCGGAAAAATGGACTTGAGTCTCCAGTGAGGGGAGAGCCCAGGGTGGAGGACATGGACGGCGAGCACCTGTACACGATCGGAGAGCTGGCCCGGCGGACCGGGCTGACGGTCAAGACGATCCGGTTCTACTCCGACAGCGGTGTGGTGCCGCCGGCCGACCGCAGTCCCGCCGGCTACCGGCTCTACGGCCTGGACGCCCTGGCGCGCCTGGACCTGGTGCGGACGCTGCGCGAACTCGGGTTCGACCTGGCGACGGTCCGGCGGGTGCTGGACCGCCGGGTCTCGGTACCCGAGATCGCCGCGGCGCACGCCGAGGCCCTGGACGTGCAGATCCGCACGTTGCGCACGCGCAGGGCGGTGCTGAGGACGGTGGCCCGACGCGGGTCCGACCCCGAGGAGATGAAACTGATGCACAGACTGGCCCGGTTGTCCGCCGAGGAACGCGAGCGGATCATCCACGAGTTCGTCGACGAGGCCTTCGCGGACCTCGACGCCAACCCCGAGTTCGTGGCGATGCTGCGCTCGGCCGTGCCGGAACTGCCCGACGACCCCGCCCCCGAGCAGGTCGAGGCCTGGGTGGAGCTGGCCGAACTCGTCCAGGACCCCGGCTTCCGCGCCTCCGTCCGGCGCATGGCCGAACACCAGGCCGCCGCCCGCGCCGAAGGCGACCGGACCGGCCTCCACCACGAGCTCACCGAGCAGATCCGCGAACGCGTCACATCCGCCCGCGCCTCCGGCATCGACCCCGCCTCCGCCGCGGCCCGCGCTCCCCTCGCCGAGATCATCGCCCTCTACGGCGCCACCTTCGGCAAGCCCGACTCCCCCGAGTACCGCGCCGACCTCCTGACCCGCGTGGAAACCGCCAACGACCCCCGTACCGAGCGCTACTTCCAGCTCCTCGCCACCATCAACGGCCGCCCCCCGGTCCCCACCCTGGTCCCCGTCTTCGACTGGCTCGTCCAAGCCCTCCGCCACCACCCCGCCCCGTAACCCCGGAGCGGCGGAATCCCACCCCGAAGCGTCCCGAAACCGTAGAACCGACCCCGCCGCCCTCCGGAGTCGCGGAGCCCGCGAAGCATCCCGGAGCGGCGGGGCCTCCACCTCGTAGCCGTGGAGCGCCTCGGAGCGGCAGAGCCGCTGCTTCGCGGCATTCCCGGAGCGGTAGAGCCTTCGTGCCGCGGTGCCGCGGTGCCGCGGAACCGTGGAGGCTCTGCTTCGCCGCTCCTTTTCGTCACGGGCGGGTGCTCGGACGGCGGGTGGTGCCGGCCGGTCAGGCGGGGAGGTCGGAGGGGGCGGAGAGGCGGCCGGTGACGGCGGTGGCGGCGGCCACCTGGGGGGAGACGAGGTGGGTGCGGGCGCCTTTGCCCTGGCGGCCTTCGAAGTTGCGGTTGGAGGTGGAGGCGCTGCGGTGGCCGGCGGGGAGCTTGTCGGGATTCATGCCCTGGCACATGGAGCAGCCGGGGTGGCGCCACTCGGCGCCCGCGGCGGTGAAGACGCGGTCCAGGCCCTCCTGTTCGGCCTGGAGCTTGATCTTGACGGAGCCGGGGACGACCAGCATGCGGACGTGGTCGGCGACGCGGCGGCCGCGCAGGAGGGCGGCGGCGGCGCGGAGGTCCTCGATGCGGCCGTTGGTGCAGGAGCCGAGGAAGACCGTGTCGATCCGGATGTCCTTCAGAGGGGTGCCGGGGGCCAGGTCCATGTAGGCGAGCGCCTTCTCGGCGGCGTCGCGTTCGGCCGGGTCGGAGAGGTCCGCCGGGTCGGGGACGTTCGCGTGGAGGGGGACGCCCTGGGCGGGATTGGTGCCCCATGTCGCGAACGGGGTCAGGGAGGCGGCGTCGATGACGACCTCCCGGTCGAAGACGGCGTCGCCGTCGGTGCGCAACGTCTTCCAGTACGCCAGTGCCTCGTCCCACGCGGCGCCTTCGGGAGCGTGCGGGCGTCCCCGGAGGTAGGCGAAGGTCGTCTCGTCGGGGGCGATCATCCCGGCACGTGCGCCCGCTTCGACGGACATGTTGCAGACCGTCATGCGGCCTTCCATCGACAGGGTGCGGATCGCCTCGCCGCGGTACTCGATGACGTGGCCCTGGCCGCCGCCGGTGCCGATCTCGGCGATGACCGCCAGGATGACGTCCTTGGCCGTGACGCCCGGTCCGAGCTCACCCTCGACCGTCACGGACATCGTCCTGAAGGGCGTTCCGGAGAGCGTCTGGGTGGCCAGGACGTGCTGGACCTCGCTGGTCCCGATGCCGAAGGCCAGCGCGCCGAACGCGCCGAGGGTGGCGGTGTGCGAGTCGCCGCAGACGATCGCCATGCCGGGCTGGACCAGGCCGAGCTGCGGCGCCATGACGTGCACGATGCCCTGGTCGGGATCCTTCAGCGAGTGGATGCGGATCCCTGACCCGGCGCAGTTGGCGCGGAGCGTCTCCAGCTGGACGCGGGAGAGCGGGTCGGCGATGACGTCGACGTCGTCGGTGGGGACGTTGTGGTCCTCCGTCGCGATCGTCAGGTCGGGCCGCCGCACGGGCAGGCCCGCCGTGCGCAGCCCTTCGAAGGCCTGCGGGCTGCTCACCTCGTGCAGGAGATGGAGGTCGATGTAGACCAGGTCGGGTCGTCCCGCGGCGCGGTGGACGACGTGCCGTTCCCAGATCTTGTGTGCGAGGGTCTGGCCCACGGGCTTCCTCCTGCCGAGGTGTCTCATGGAATGAGACGCCGGTCCCGGATCGCGGCCATCTTACGAGAAAAGTCTGATCTTTGATAGAGAGGCTTCGACCCCGCTTGCCCTCCTTGAAGGACGAGCGGGGATCGAAGCCTCTGATCAATGGATGGCAGGGGCGAACTGGGCGTGGTGCAGCGCGGCGTAGGCACCATTGCGGGCGAGAAGCTCCGCGTGGGAGCCCTGCTCGACGACACGGCCGGAGTCCAGGACGAGGATGAGGTCGGCTTCCCGGATCGTGGACAGCCGGTGCGCGATGACGAAGCTGGTGCGGCCCCGGCGCAGCTCGTTCATCGCCCGCTGGACGAGCAGCTCGGTGCGGGTGTCGACGGAGCTGGTCGCCTCGTCGAGGATGAGGATCTGCGGGTCGGCCAGGAAGGCGCGGGCGATCGTGATCAGCTGCCGCTCCCCCGAGCTGACCCCGGACGCCTCGTCGTCCAGCACGGTGTCGTACCCGTCGGCGAGGGTCGCGGCGAAGCGGTCGACGTGCGCGGCGCGGGCGGCCCGCTCGATCTGCTCCCGTGTCGCGTCCTCCTTCCCGTAGGCGATGTTCTCGGCGATCGTGCCCTGGAAGAGCCAGGCGTCCTGCAGCACCATCCCGGTGGCCGAGCGCAGCTCCCGCCGCGGCATCCCCGCCACGTCGGCCCCGTCCAGCGTGATGCGTCCGGCGTCCGGCTCGTAGAACCGCATCAGCAGGTTGACCAGGGTCGTCTTCCCCGCCCCCGTCGGCCCGACGATCGCCACGGTCCGCCCCGGCTCGGCCACCAGCGACACGTTCTCCAGCAGCGGCCTGCCCGGCTCGTAACCGAACGAGACGCCCTGGAACTCCACCCTGCCCCGCACCTTTGCGGACCGGCCCGACCCCTCGGGATCGGGGGACTGCTCCGGTTCGTCGAGGAGGGTGAAGACGCGTTCGGCGGAGGCCAGGCCGGACTGGAGGAGGTTGACCAGGCCGGCCACCTGGCTCACGCCCTGGGTGGCCTGCTGGGAGTACTGGATGAAGGCCTGGACGTCGCCGAGCGTCAGCGAGCCGGACGCCACGCGGTAGGCGCCGACGACCGCGATCAGCAGGAATCCGACGTTGCCCAGCAGCATCGTCGCCGGGCGGGCCAGGCCCGAGACGAACTGCGCCTTGAAGGACGCCTGGTAGAGGCCCTCGTTGTACTCGGCGAAGCGCCGGGCCGCCTCCTCGCTCCGGCCGGACAGGCGGACGACCGCGTGCCCGGTGAACACCTCCTCCACATGTCCGTTGAGCTTGCCCGTCGTCCCCCACTGTTCCAGGAACCGGGGCTTGGCGCGCCGGGCCATCCACCGGGCTGTGGACAACGACACCGGGATCGCCACGAGGGTGATGACGCTCAGCAGGGGCGAGATCCAGAACATCATCGCCAGCACGCCGACCAGGGTCAGCACCGAGTTGAGCATCTGGCCGAGGGTCTGGGAGAGCGTCTGGGAGAGGTTGTCGATGTCGTTGGTGACGCGGCTGAGCAGGTCTCCGCGCGGCTGCTCGTCGAAGTAGCCCAGCGGAAGGCGGGGGAGTTTGGCCTGCGCCTGGTCGCGCAACCGGTACATCGAGCGCTGCACCAGCCTGCTCAGCACCCGCCCCTGGACCAGCAGGAAGAAGGACGACACCAGGTAGAGGGCCACAAGCCAGAACAGCACGTCGCGGATGCCCGCGAAATCCATCGAACGGCCGCCGGTCACCCCGTCGTAGATGAGGTCGGTGGCCTGGCCCAGGACCTTCGGAGCCGCCACCGCGCATACGACGCCGGCCAGGGTGGAGAGCACGGCCAGTGTGATCAGTCTGCTCTCGGGGCGCAGCAGCTCCAGCAAACGGCGGCCGGTACGCGCCGCATCGCGGGACTTCTCGGCGGGCGCGTTCAGGAAAGCCGCCGGACCGCGGAAGACGGGCTCCTTGTCGGTCATGCCGCCTCGCTCTCGGTCAGCTGGGACAGGACGATCTCGCGGTAAGTGGAATTGCCGGCCATCAACTCGTGATGGGTGCCCGTACCGACGACCGTGCCGCGGTCCAGAACGACGATCCGGTCGGCGTGACGGATCGTGTTGACGCGCTGCGCGACGATCAGGATCGTCGCACCGGACGTGTACTCGGGTAGAGCCGCACGCAATGCGGCGTCCGTGGCGTAGTCGAGTGCGGAGAAGGAGTCGTCGAAGAGGTAGACGTCGGGCCGGGCGACGAGCGTGCGCGCAATCGCCAGCCGCTGTCTCTGCCCTCCGGAGAAGTTTCCCCCACCCTGGCTGACGGGTGCGCTCAGCTTTTCGGGGAGTTCTTCCACGAATTCTCGGGCTTGGGCGACCTCCAGTGCCTGCCAGAGTTCGTCGTCGGTCGCGTCCGGATGTCCGTAACGCAGGTTGGAGGCGATGGTCCCGGAGAACAGGAAGGGCTTCTGCAGGATGTAGCCGACTGTTCTGGAGAGCAAAGATGGGTCGAGTTCCCTGACGTCGACGCCGCCGACGAGCACGTTGCCGGCCGTCGCATCGAACAGCCTCGGGATGAGGTCGAGCAGGGTCGTCTTACCGCTTCCCGTGCTGCCCACGATCGCGATGACCTCGCCCGGCTCGGCCACCAGATCGATGTCGTGCAGGACCGGCTGTTCCGCTCCGGGATAGCCGAAACCCACTCCACGCAGCTCCACACGTCCCCGTACCGGGAGCTTCCGAACGGGCCGGACGGGCGGTACGACGCTCGAGGAGGTGTCGAGCACCTCGCGGATGCGCTGTGCGGAGACCTCCGCACGCGGCATCGTCAGCACCATGAAGGCCGCGAACATCACCGCCATCAAGATCATCATCAGGTAGGAGAGGAAGGCCATCAGCGAGCCGACGCCCATCTCCCCGGCGTCCACCCGGCGGGCGCCGAACCAGAGCACTCCTACGCTGAAGAGGTTCGCGATCAGCATGAGCAGGGGGAACATCATCGCGATGAGGAAACCGACGCGTGTAGAGACGCCGCGCAGCCGCCGGTTGGTGCGGCGGAACCGCGCCCGTTCCACGTCCTCCTTCACGAACGCTCGGACGACCCGTACGCCGGTGATCTGTTCACGCAGGATTCGGTTGATGACGTCGAGGTACTCCTGCATCCGGCCGTAGAGCGGTCGCATGCGCCGCAGGACCACCGCGAAGACGGCGGCCATCGCGGGCAGGGCGAGCAGCAGCACCAGGGTCAGCGACACGTTCTCGCGCAGCGCCATGACGATGCCGCCCACGCCCATGATGGGCGCGGTGACGAGCATGGTGAACGTCAGCAGCGCCACCATCTGCACCTGCTGGACGTCGTTCGTCACCCGGGTGATGAGCGACGGCGTGCCGAACCGTCCCACTTCCCGTCCCGAGAACGACTGGACCTTCGCGAAAAGGTCGGCGCGCAGGTCCCGTCCGACGGCCATCGCGGCGCGGGAGGCGTAGTAGGTGGCTCCGATGGAGCCGACGGCACCCGCCAGGGTCACCGCCAGCATCACCAGGCCGAGTTCGAGGATCCTTCCGGTGTCCCCGGCGACCACGCCTTCGTCGACGATGTCGGCGTTGAGGGCGGGCAGGAAGAGCATGCCGAGGACGGTCAATATTTGCAGCAGCAGGATCAGGACGAGATCGCGCCGGTAGGGGCGCAGGTGCTCGCGGAGCAACCGGACCAGCATCGGTCTCCCCTCCCGTCAGCTGCCGTAGGGGGTGCGTCGCTTGGCCTCGCGCAGGGCGTCCGCCCACCAGACGAGCTGGTCCAGCATCGTCTTCGCGGCCTGGTTGCAGCCGTCGGGGCTGGTGGGGAAGCTCCCGTCCTCGCCGACGTGGCCCCACACGTTGTGAAAGCTCACGTTGTCCCGGACGGAGACCATGTGCAGTTCGGCGAAGATCTGCCGGAGCTGCTCGACGGCGCGCAGCCCGCCGGACATGCCGCCGTAGGAGACGAAGCCGACGGGCTTGGCCTGCCATTCCTGGTGGAAGGAGTCGATGGCCGACTTCAGGGGAGCGGGGAAGCTGTGGTTGTACTCGGGCGTCACGACCACGAACGCGTCCGCGTCCGCGAAGCGCGGCCTCGCGGCGGCGACGGCGGGTGCCCTGCCGTCCAGCGCCTCCGGCAGCTTCAGCTCCGCCACGTCCAGGACGTCCACCTTCACGTCCCCGCGCGCTTCGGCCTGCTCGACGAACCACCGCGCGACCCTCGGGGACATCCGCCCCTCGCGGTTGCTTCCCAGCAGGACGGCGAGCTTGATCGGTCCGGTCATCGTTCTTCTCCCATCGGTGAAAGTGCGATCACCGGCAGGTTAGAAGTTGAAGTTCACTTGAAGTCAAAGTTCTTGCGGCAATGCGGATCGCGCAACGGAGCGCTTGACCTCAACTGAACTTCACCTTCCACGATGGGCTTCGACGAGAGGAGATCACGATGATCCTGATCACCGGAGCCACGGGGAACGTCGGCCGGCATGTGGCCGCCCACCTGAAGGACATGAAGCCCCGCCGGCTGTCCCGCTCGGCGAGCGGTCCCGGAGCCGTCGCCGGAGAACTGACCGACCTGGCGCTGATGGAGAAGGCGCTGGACGGCGTGGACCGCGTCTTCCTGCTGTGGCCCCTGGCACCCCCCTCCCTGGCCGAACCGCTGGTGGAGCTGCTGTCCCGGCGGGTGAGGCGTGTCGTCTTCCTGTCCACCCTGACCGTCGGGCTGGGCCTGGACGACGACATCACCCGCACCCACGCCGAGCTGGAGCGGATGATCGACGCGTCCGGTCTGGAGCGCACGTTCATCCGGGCGGGCGGGTTCGCCACCAACCTGCTGTGGGAGGCCGACGCCGTCAGGTCGGGCACCGTCCGCAAACCCTTCGGCGCGGCAGGCCGCTCCCTCGTGCACGAACACGACCTGGGGGCGGTCGCGGCCCGAGCCCTGCGCGACGACGCCTACGCCGGTGCCGAACTGGTCGTCACAGGGCCGGAGGTCGTGACGCAGCGGCGGCAGATCGAGCTCATCGCGGAGGCCACCGGGCGTCCGGTCCGCTGGGAGGAGCTCTCCCGGGAGGCGGCCCTCGCCCAGATGATCGGCGAAGGCTGGGATTCGGCCATGGCGGAGAACCTGCTGAACTACCACGGCTCACTGGTCGAAGCGCCTGAGCCTGTCACCTCCACGGTCGAGGAGGTGACAGGAGTACCGGCGCTCTCCTTCCGGCAGTGGGCACGGGACCACGCGGACGCCTTCCGGTGATCCGTCTCAGCGCCATCTGGAGAGGAGGGCGTCGATCTGCTCCGGGAGAGGTGCGCTCTCCAGGCGGTTGTCCAGTTCGAAATGGGGGACCGGAGGCGGGACGTCCGGCTGCATGCGCTTGATGAAGGCGTCGAAGGCCGCGAGTTTTCCCGTGTCCCGCGCGAGGTTCCTCGACGCAAGGCGGGTGCGCAGGGTCGTCGCGTCCGTGCGGATCCAGATGAGCCGCACGGGTGCGCCGCCCAGCTCCTCCTGCCAGGTCTTCCACCTTCGCGGGTCGCGGATCTGGCCGGTGAAGGGGCCGCTGAGCAGCACAGGGCAGCCGTGGGAACGAATTTCGCGGGCGGTGGCCGTCAGCCCCGCGTACTCGTGGCTCTTGATGTTCTCGTCGTACCAGGGGCCTTCGCGCTCCCCCGGATCGCGTGACGCGGCGGCGAGCGTCGCCGCGACGAAGTGGCCGTACAGCGTGTCCTTGTCCAGGAGGGCCGGCACCGGGCGGAGACGCTCCAGGAGCAGTGAGCAGGTCGTCGTCTTGCCGCTTCCTGGCGGGCCGGCCACGATCCAGACGGGTGCCGAGTCGTTCATCAGGCCACGTTATGACGACGAAGGGCCCGGCTTCCGCCGGGCCCTTCGGTGCCGTATCAGGTGTGGACGGACTGCTTCAGGGCGCCGCCCGCCACCCACTTCTTCCACGGGATCTGGAAGTAACCCCAGCCGTTGTTCCAGTCCAGCTTCCGCTTCGTGCCCGTGATGATGACCTTGTCACCGCGGTACGACCAGTTCATGAACCACTTCGCGTCCTTGCCGGGGGAGCGGACGCAGCCGTGGCTGCAGTTGCGGCGGCCGAGGCAGGACGGGTCGGACATGTTCTGGTGGATGTACTCGCCGCTGGCACTGATGCGCGTCGCCCACGGGATCATCTCGTCGTAGTAGCCGGGGTCGCCCTTCTTCTTGCCCGGAGAGATCATCCGCTCCAGCTTGCTGTGCGCCATCACCAGGTGCACCCCGCTGGTGGTGATGAGGACGTCCACACCGTTCTTCCGCTCGCCGCCGGAGCCCAGGCTCACCGGCCAGGAGCGCACCAGCTTGCCGTTCCGGTAGGCCCTGGCGCGGTACTTCTTCGAGTTGATCTTCACGACGTGCGAGTCGCCGACCCGGAACGACATGCTGCCGTTCTTCATGCCGACGACCTTGTTGCCGGCCTTGACGCCCTTCAGCTCGGCCCGGACGGTCACCGTCTGGTTCGGCTTCCACTCCGTCTTCGGCCGGAAGATCGCCAGTGACGTCCCGCGCGAGCTCGTCGTCCAGAACCAGGCGCCCTCGGTCGGCTTGGTCGACTCCACGACCAGCGCCTGCTCCACCGCCTTCTTGTTGCGGATCTTCTGGTTGAACCGCAACATGATCGGCATCCCGGTGCCGACCTTCTCGCCCCGCCTCGGGGTGATGTCGTCGATGGAGAGCCTCCGGGCCTTCGCCCGCTCCGCCCCTTCGTCCGCCACCGGTGCGGCGGCCGCCCCGCCGGCCAGTCCCGTCACCAACATCAAAGAGCACAACCCGAGCAGGGCGACGCCACGCATGTTCTCTTCTCCAGGGGTTTCGCGCGCCGGAAGTATGCCCCCATACCCCGACAATCACTAACGAGCAGATCAAAAACACTACTCGCCACCAGCCCCGATACTCGTGGAGGTCCCCCCAGAATCCATCAGATCCTCACCCACCTGACTCACAACCGTGACACCGAAGACGGAACTTCTGCGGCCGGCCCGCGAGCGCACCGCCGCGGCCTCCCGGGGAACGGAGACCGCGGCGGGCGCCGCCCGCGGCCCGGCGCGGGCCTGCGCCGGGAGCCCGGGAGCGCCTACTCGCCGGTGACCCCGTCGATGCACTCGCGCAGCAGGTCGGCGTGGCCGTTGTGCCGGGCGTACTCCTCGATCATGTGCGTGAGGACATAACGCAGGGAGAAGACGCGACCCGTCCGGTGCACGCCGGTGACGTCGAGGGACTCCGCGGACGCCAGGATCGCCCTGGAGCTCGCGCACTCCTCCCGCCAGACGGCGAACGCCTCCTCCACGTCGGCGTCCTCGACGCCGAAACCCGAGACCCGCGGCGACCCCGTCCCCCACCGCAACCGCACCCCGTCCCCCGCGATCACGTTCCGGAACCATCCGCGCTCGACCTCGGCCAGGTGCCGCACCAGCCCCAGCAGCGACAACTCCGAGGGCGGGACGGCCTTCCGCCTGAGCTGCTCGCCCGTCAGCCCCGCGCACTTCAACGCCAGCGTGTCCCGCTGGAACTCCAGGAACCCGGCCAGCGTCGCCAGCTCGTCCGCCGCCCGAGGCCGCTCGGTACGTTGCTCAACATCCATGGACAGATCATCACAATTCTCCACGAATCTGCCCACTCGTTTGCGGGAGAGCCGCCTGGCGCCATCCGGCCACCTCCCCGCCTCCTTCCGCGACGCGCGGTCGGCGTCGGACCTCACCGCGCCCGCCCGCATCGCCGGCGATCACGCCTCTGAGCTGCCCTTTCCTCACACGGACCGTGTTCTGTCAGACCCGCTGGGTAGCGTCGGGGCATGGTGATCGACGGAGAACGGCTCCGCAGCGCGGTCGGCGCGCACGTCGCGGCCGGGACGGTGCCCGGGGCCGTGCTGGCCGTCGCCGCGGGCGGCCGGACGTACGCCGCGGCCGTGGGGGAGATGCGCGGTGACGCGGTGGTGCGCCTCTCGTCCATGACCAAACCGCTGATGGCCGCGCTGACCCTGATGCTCGCCGAGGACGGCCTGCTGTCGACCGGGGACGGGATCGAGCGCTGGATCCCGGAACTGGCGGACCGGCGCGTCCTGCGGCGCCCGGACGGGGCGCTCGACGACACCGTGCCCGCCGAACGCCCGATCACCGTGGACGACCTGCTCACGATGCGGATGGGACTCGGCCTGCACTTCGACGGGCCGTGCCCCGTCCTGGAGGAGGCGTCGGCCCTCGGCGTCGGCGTCGGGCCGCCGGACCCGGCGTGCCCGCTCACCCCCGATGAGTGGATCGCACGTTTCGCCCGGCTGCCGCTGATGTACCAGCCCGGCACGGAATGGACCTACGACCTGGCCTTCGGCGTCCTGGGCGTCCTGCTCGCCCGCGCCGCACGGCGACCGCTGGACGTCCTGCTCCACGACCGCCTCCTGCGCCCCCTCGGCATGACCGACACCGGCTTCACCGTCCCCGAGCACGCCCGGGACCGCCTGGTCCCCTGCCTCACCCCCGACGAACGGGGCGGGCTCGTCACGTTCGACGGGACGGACGGCAGCCGGTGGAACACTCCGCCCGCCTTCCCCGACGCGCGCGGCGGCCTGGTCTCCACCGCCTCCGACTACCTGCGCTTCGCCCGGATGCTGCTCGACGACGGCAGGGCCGCCGACGGCACGCGCCTGCTCTCACCGGCGTCCATCACGGCCATGACCACCGACCACCTCGATCCCCCGCCCCGCTCCGCCACCGCCCGGGCACTCCTCCAGGGCAGCGGCTGGGGCCACGGCGTGGAGGTCGTCACCCCCCGCCACGGCACCGGCGCCCGCACCCGCCGTTACGGCTGGGGCGGCGGCCTGGGCACCGTCTGGTACTCCTTCCCCGAGCGTGATGCCGCCGCCGTCCTGCTCACCCAGTGCATCCCCCCGCCCGGCCCCCTGATCGACGCCTTCCTGTCCGCCCTGTACCGCGCGCTCGACGCCTGACCCCCTGGGAGACAAGCCCATGGAATACAAGCTGGAACTCGTCCTCGTCCCCGTCACGGACGTCGACCGCACCAAGGCCTTCTACGCCGAGAAGCTCGGCTTCGACGTCGACCTGGACGTCGAGAGGGGCGAGGACTTCCGCGTGGTCCAGTTCACCCCGCCGGGCTCGTCCTGCTCCCTGTCGATCGGCAGGGGCATCACCCAGGCCGCCCCCGGCTCCGTCCAGGGGCTCCACCTCGTCGTCACCGACATCGAGGCCGCCCACGCCGACCTCACCTCCCGCGGCGCACCCGTCAGCGAGATCTTCCACTTCGGGCAGGACGGACGCACCCCCGGCCCCGCCCCCGACCGCGCCGACTACGGTTCCTTCCTGTCCATCGACGATCCCGACGGCAACACCTTCCTCGTCCAGGAAGTGGGCCACAAGCCCCGGTGACCGGAGCGGAAGAAAGCCGAGAATTTCGCCTCCGGCGCCATTCGGCACTGCGGACCGGACGTCCCTCGCCCTCATTCGACTCGGCGAGGGGCGAGCACGGTGATTCCGGAGGAACCGCCCGGCGAAAGGGGCCGAAGGCGCGGTCCGGAATGCCCTGCGAGGTGGGAGTCCAGGGGTGCCGACCCTGAAAGTGACGGAGCCCACAAAAGGCTGGGAGCCCCCGCGGAAAGCAATTTAGGGCAGCCTTGCCTTACTGATGAACGGTCTTCTGAATTCTTCCGGAAAGGGGAATGGGGAGCGCGGACGGAATGTTGTCATCACTGATGGACGACGGCCTCGGGGGAACACCGGCTCCCGTCGTCGGCCGCCCGTCCATATGACATCGAGAACCGTTATCGCGCATTCCGGCGCCTCGACGCGGAGGCGCCACCGGACGAACGCGTCCGGGGCTTCACGAAGGAGACCCGCAGTCATCATGAGGGAGTCTGCCGCACTCAAGGACCGTCCCGACACGACCGAGACCACCCCCCGGCCCGGCCTCCGTACAGACGACCCGGAACTCTACGCAGACGGCTTCCAGTACCGCGCGGACGGTCCGGAGTCCCGTACCGGCGACGCGGAGCCGCGCACGGGCGGCCTCGAGCGCAAGCTCAACGCCCTGCGCGCGGGCGTCCTGGGGGCGAACGACGGCATCGTGTCCACCGCGGCCGTCGTCGTCGGCGTCGCCGGGGCCACCTCCTCCAGTCAGCCGATCCTCCTGGCCGGGCTCGCGGCCTCGATCGGCGGCGCCGTGTCGATGGCGCTCGGCGAGTACGTCTCCGTGCACAGCCAGCGGGACAGCCAGCGCCACCTCATCGAGGAGGAGCGCCGCGCCCTGGCCGCCGACCCCGACACCGAGCTGCGGGCCCTGGTCCGCTCCTACGAGCACCGCGGCCTCTCCTCGGCGACCGCCCGCCAGGTGGCACGGGAGCTGTACGCGCACGACCCGCTGGAGGCCCAGCTGCGCGAGCGGCACAACCTCGACCCGGACGACGTCACCAGCCCCTGGCACGCCGCGATCGCCTCGTTCGTCGCCTTCGCGATCGGCGCCCTCCTGCCGCTCCTGGCGATCCTCCTGCCCGCGCCCCACCTGCGCGTCCCGATCGCCTTCGCCGCCACCCTCACCGGCCTGGCCCTGGCCGGCTCGCTGGCCGCCCTGATCGGCGGCGGCTCCTGGCTGCGCGCGGCGTTCCGCGTGACCGCGGGCGGCGCCCTGGCCCTGGCCGCCACCTACCTCACCGGCGCCCTCCTGGGCACCACCGGCATCGTGTGACGGCGCGTCCCGTCGCCCGGCGGAACGCGCACGTTTCCAGCAGGTGCGGGACGTCGGGGCGGCGGATGGGCGCAGCGGGACGGAATGCCGTTCGGTGTGGGCGTTAGCGCCCCGTTCCCGTGGGGAGGATCAGCGCATGGAGCAACAATTCACCCCTGGAACGGTCGAGTTGATCGACGGAGCGCGGCGGCATGCGGTGGGGGATCTGCTGCGCCGGACGGCGTTGCGGTATCCGGAGAAGACGGCGATCGTCGCGGGCGGGCGGCGGGTGGGGTTCGCCGAGTTCGATCTGGCGGTGACGCGGTGCGCCAACGCGCTGGCCGCGCGCGGGCTGGGCAAGGGCGACCGGCTGGCGTTGCTGAGCCACAACTCGTGGCAGTTCGCCGTGCTGGTCTTCGCCACGGCGCGGCTGGGCGTCGTGCTGGTGCCGGTCAACTTCATGCTCGGCGCGGAGGAGGTCGCGTTCATCCTCTCCCACTCCGGGGCGAGCGGGATCGTCGCCGAGGACGCGCTCGTCCCCACGGCGGACGAGGCGGTCGCCCTCGCCGGGCTCTCCGGCGGGGTGCGCGGCCGGATCGTCCTGTCGGGCGCCGCCGTGTCCGGGGACTGGGAGGACGTCGACTCCTGGATCGACGCCGGGGACGAGACGCCGGTCGACGTCCTGGTCGCCGACGACGACCCGCTGCGGCTGATGTACACCTCCGGCACGGAGTCGCGGCCCAAGGGCGTGCTGCTGTCCAGCCGGTCGCTGATCAGCCAGTACGTCTCCTGCGCGATCGACGGCGGGATGAGCGCCGACGACGTCGAGGTCCACGCGCTGCCGATGTACCACTGCGCGCAGCTGGACTGCTTCTTCTCCGTCGACGTCCACCTGGGCGCCACCAGCGTCATCCTGCCCTCCCCCGACCCGGCCGCGCTGCTGGCCGCCGTCGAGGCCGAGAAGGCCACCAAGCTGTTCTGCCCGCCGACGGTGTGGATCTCGCTGCTGCGCCACCCCGACTTCGGCACCCGTGACCTGTCGAGCCTGCGCAAGGGCTACTACGGCGCCTCCCCGATGCCCGTCGAGATCCTGCGCGAGCTGCGGGAGCGGCTGCCCGGCGTGCGCCTGTGGAACTTCTACGGGCAGACCGAGATGTCCCCGCTGGCCACCATCCTGCAGCCGCACGAGCAGCTCCCGCACGCCGGCTCGGCCGGCCGCGCCGCGCTCAACGTGGAGACCCGCGTCGTCGACGACGAGGACCGCCCGCTGCCGCCCGGCGAGGTGGGGGAGATCGTGCACCGCAGCCCCCACGCGTCCCTGGGCTACTACAACGACGAGGCCAAGACCGCCGAGGCCTTCCGCAACGGCTGGTTCCACTCCGGCGACCTGGGCGTGATCGACGCCGACGGCTACCTGACCGTCGTCGACCGCAAGAAGGACATGATCAAGACCGGTGGCGAGAACGTCGCCTCCCGCGAGGTCGAAGAGGCCCTCTACCGCCTCGAAGGCGTCGCCGAGGTGGCGGTCTTCGGCATCGGCCACCCCCGCTGGATCGAAGCCGTCACCGCCGTCATCGTCCCCAAATCCGGCACCGGCCTCACCGCCGAGGCCGTCCACGCCCACGCCCGCGAGGTCCTCGCCTCCTACAAACGCCCCAAGTACGTCGTCCTCGCCGAAGCCCTCCCCAAGAACCCGAGCGGCAAGATCCTCAAAAAGGACCTCCGGATCCAGCACGCGAAACTGGCCTCGGAAGACGCCTGACGACGGCTCCCCCACCGCTCCCGCGGGCGCGGGTCAGGTGGCGTGAGCCTCGGTGAACCGTTCGACGGCCTCCCAGAGTTCGTGTTCGCGCCGCGGGTCGTAGGACTCCTCCGACGACCTGACCACGGCACCGCGGTCGACGTAGGACCCGCTCGGTGCCTTGGTCGTGCCGAGGACGACGTCGGCGAGGTACCGGCCCGCGGCGCTGCGGCTGGTCGCGAAGGGCGTGAGGGTCAGCAGCGGCATGACGTAGCGCATCGCGAACCGGGCGACGGGGCCCGAGTCGCGGGCGAGGCCGGTGCCCGGAACGAACGCCGGGTTGTAGGCGACGGCGTCGACGCCCTCCGGCAGGCGGCGCGCGTACTCGTGCACGAGGTGGATGGCGGCCAGCTTGCTCGTCGAGTACGCGGTGAGCCCGGCGGCCGCGGTGTCCGGCTCGGGAAAGGCGCCTGGACGTGCGAGGGTCTCCGGGGACTGCCAGAGAGGGCCGGGCACCATGCCCAGGTTGTGCTTGAAGTCGCCGAAATGCGTGTCGCTGACGGTGATCGTGATCTGTGCGGGAGCGGCGAAACGGTCCTGGAGCAGGCGGACGAACAGGTGGTTGGCGAGCACGTTGACCGTGAAGGTCGCCTCGAACCCCTCGGGCCCCTCGGTGAGCGCGTTCGTGTACTGCACACCCGCGTTGCCCACGAAACCGCGCAGCGGCGGCAGGTCGCCCCGATCGAGGCGTTCCCGGATCTCGGCGGCGGCCGTCCGCACGCTCGCGAGCGAACCGAGATCCGCCGCGACGTACGAGACGCCCGTGCCGAGCTCACCCGACATCTGCGCGACGGCGGATTCCCGCGCGACGACGAGAAGCTGCACGTCCGGTGACCTGCGCAGGATGTGTTCCGCGGCGACGCGGCCTATCCCGCGACTCGCGCCCGTCATCACGATGGTGGAGCGCATGGCAGTTCCTCCAGTAATCGAGCGCCCGAAGCGGCGCACCACCACGTTCGCCGCTCCCGCCACCGCTAACCAGTGCCGTGTCCGTCCCTGGGATCAGCGATACCCAGGCTCATCCGGCTCCGGACGACGAGAATGGCACCATGGCCACTTCCCGTTCCGGTTTCGGCGCACTGCTACGTGCCTGGCGTGACCGTCTCTCCCCCGCTGACGCAGGTTTCACCGCGATGGCCGGCCGCCGCGCCCCGGGACTACGCCGCGAAGAGCTCGCGCAGTTGTCCGGGCTCTCCGTCGACTACGTCCTGCGGCTGGAGCAGGGCCGCGCGACGCACCCCTCGTCCCAGGTCGTCGGCGCTCTCGCCCGCGCCCTCCAACTCTCCCGAACCGAACGGGACCAGCTGTACCGAAGCGCCGGGCTGCTCCCTCCGCAGGACGGAACGGTCAGCACGCATGTGCCTCCTGGCGTTCAACGGCTCGCCGCCCGCCTCGGAGACTTCCCCATTGGGGTGTTCACCGCCGACTGGTCCCTCGTGTGGTGGAACTCCATGTGGAGCGCCCTGTACGGCGACCCGTCCGCCCTCCCCGCCGCCCGGAGGAACCTCGCCCGCGTCCTGTTCGGCAACGGAGCCCTGCTGCCCGTCCGCTCCGAACGCGGACAGGACGCCTTCGCGTCGTCGATCGTCGCCGACCTCAAGGAAGCCGTGTCCCGGTACCCCGCGGACACCCGGCTCACCCATCTCGTCCAGGACCTCCGGGAGACGTCCGGAGTCTTCGCCCACCTGTGGAACACGGAGACGGCGGCGGCCCAGCACGCCACCGACCGCAAGACGATCCGGCACCCGGAGATCGGCGACATCCTGCTCGACTGCGACGTCCTCATCGTCCCAGGAGTCGACCTCCGCATGGTCACCTACACGGCGGCCGCCGGAAGCAGCGACGCGGGGAAACTCGACCTCCTCCGCGTCACCGGCGCCACCCCGACGGCGAGCCCTGCGGCCCTGCCGTGATCGCGGCATGTCCGGTGCCGCCGTCTCGCCGAGGGCGTCAGCTTTCCTGCATGTAGTACCGGTACCAAGGGCCGTCCAGGTGCCAGAAGCGGAGGCTTTCGGCACCTTCTCCCAGTGGGGGAATGGTGGAGGCGCCGTCAGGGGCGTAGATGAATCCCTCGTGAGAGAAGATCCAGCCGGTTCCCGAGACCTGCATCAGCACCGCGGTGCCCTCCCGGACCGGTTCCTCGACGTGGTACGGCCCGACCCGTCCGGCCTTGCCGTTCTCGGCCATCCGCTGGAGATCATCACGAATGAGGACGAGCGTCGCCCGCTCCGGCAGGCTCGTGAAGACCAGCCCCACCGCGCCCGTGAGAAGCAACACGGGTACCGCCGTCCAAGCCGTCCGCCGCCTCCACCCGCAGGCCAGGACGACCGTCGCGGTTCCCGAGAACAGCACCCCCACCACCGCCAGCTGCATGATCCCGTTCATGAACGTCACGCTGCTGTAGAGCACCACCACGCTCGTGAACGCGGCCAGCACGGTCATTGCCAGAACCGTTCCTCGCATTTGGTTCTCCTTCCTCGGGAAGGCGAGCGCATCGAGCTCTCGTCCACTCCCTTATCCGCTCGAACCGTGGACGGAGTTCAGGGCGCCAGGTCCCTGATCCGCCCGCCGGGAAGCCCGCCCGGTAAAGCTTCCGAGCGGCACCTGACGGGGGCGGGAACGGCTCGTAGCCTGAAGGAGGAACGCCTCGAGAGCCGGAGTCGCGCATGTCCGATGCCAGGCCTGAACCCGTAGGAGTCCGCATCGCCCGAGCCCGGAAACAACGCGGGCTGACACAACACGGACTCGCCCAACGAACGGCTTACTCCCGTTCACACATCGCCCAGGTCGAAGCCGGCCACAAAGTCGCCACACCCGCGTTCATCGCAGCCACCGCCGGAGCACTCGGCGTCGACCCCGCCGACCTCTACGGACAGCCGTTCCATCTCCCCGACCGGGCCGAACGGGTCCACTCCGCCATCGCGGACCTCCGCAGGTCTCTGGTCACGGTCGAAGTCCCTCCGGAGTTGGCGGCTCCGCCCCGTCCGCTGAGCGAACTGCTCTCCGAGCTGGCCGCACTCCGACAGCTCCAGGAGCTCTCCCGGCATTCGCAGATCGGAACACGGCTGCCCGCCTTGCTGGAGGAACTCTCCTGGCACGCCCATGAAACCGGCGCGCCCAGTGCATGGAGGGCCGTGTTCCGCGCCTGCGAGGTCGGCGCAGATCTGTGCCGCAAGCTGGGCTACCACGACCTGGCCGTCAACAGCCTCGAAGCTTCCCGCGAAGCCGCACGTCACGTCCAGGATCCGAACCTGCCGCTGCTGATACCGATCCGGCGCTCTCTGCTCCTCAGCGCCATCGGACTTCCGCAACCGGCTCTGGCACTGCTGGGAAAGGCCATCCGAGCCATCGACCACAGCCGGAAAGACGCTCGTGAGGTGTTCGGCACCGCGCTGCTACGCAGTGCGGTCGTCGCCGCCAGAGCAGGCGACCGAACCGCATGGGACTACTACGGACAGGCGGCGGAGGTTCGAAGAGCCGCCCGAGACGAGTCCGGGACACACCATGGAGTGACCACGGGCTTCACCCCGGGAAACGTCGCGATCCACGGCGCCGCGGTGGCCATCGAACTGGGTGACCTCGACGAGGCCACCAGACGGGACCGGCAGATCACCGAACAGACGCTGGCCTCGCTGATCCCGGAGCGGCGCGCGCACCACGAAGTGGACATGGCACGCGTCCACGTGGAGACCGGCGCCTACGACAAGGCCATGAAACGTATCCTCCAAGCCGAACGCGCGGCCCCGCAGATGACCCGCTTCCATCCCTCGGCCCGCACCGTGGTCGCCCACCTCGTGGACGTTCGCCGCACCCTCCCCGAACCCCTCCGCGGCCTCAAGGCCCGCATGAACGTCTAAGCCGCCGATTGTTCCAACCGGGAACACCACGGACGGTCATCGCCGCGAACGTATGCGTCATGAGAACGCTCGACGAACTGCGGCAGGGCTGGCCGGACTGGAGTGTCTGGGTGACCGGCTCCACCTGGGTCGCCACCCGGCGCGTCCCCAGGCCCGAGGCCCCGCCGGACTTCTACTGCCCGCACGGAGAACCCTCGGCCACCCTCATCGAGGACGGCCCCGACGAACTGCGGGCCGCCCTGGAGGGGCAGGCGGCGGTCGAGGAGGCCATCGCGAACGCCCGCACCGTGGACCACGACCAGCGGCACCCTCTCGGCCCCGGCTGCCCCCTGGGGTGCCTGGGGCTGAAGGTGCAGACGGAACGGGCGCTGCTCGCGCACTGGGTCTTCGGAGGCCGCTACGTGCCCACGGTCGCCGACCTGGTGGCGCTGCGCGAGAGCGGCGACCTGGACCACGTGCCCGGCATCGGACGCGGCCGGCTCGTCGAGATCACGGCCAGGCTCAAGGAGCTCGCCCCGGACCGCCCATGACGCCCGCCGTCCGGTCGTAAGGCGGTGCCCACGCATCGGACAATCCGTGACACCGGTGGTCGCGCGACCCGCCAAGGCGGTCGTCCCTTGGCGGGTCGCGCGAACCGGATCGGCGGGGAGCGGCTAACGGAAGGCTTCGGCGTTCTCCTGCGCCCATTGCGCGAAGGTGCGGGCCGGGCGTCCGAGGAGCCGCTCGACGGTGTCCGTCACGGTGTACGCCTCCTTGGGCGGGTCGGCGTACCAGCCGACGACGTGGTCGATGGCCTCCTGGGAGGCGCCCGCCTGACGCATCCGCTCACGTGCCTGCTGCTCGGTCAGCTCCACGAACCGGATGTCGCGGCCCAGGGCCCGTCCCAGAATGGCCGCCTTCTGCGGCATGTCCAGGACCTCGGGCCCGGTCAGCACGTACTCCCTGCCGGTGTGGCCGTCCTCCGTCAGCGTCCTGGCGGCCACGGCGCCGATGTCCGCCTCATGGATCATGTTGCTGAGGGTGCCGCCGAACGGCTCGCGCACCACGCCTTCGGTCCTGACGGAGTCGACCCAGTTGAGGGCGTTGGACATGAACTCCTGCGGCTGGAGAGCGGTCCACGGCAGCCCCTCGGCCGCCACCGCCTTCTCGACCGGCCCCGGTTCGCCGCTCCACAACATCGTCACCTGCCGGACGCCCCCCTCGGCGGCCAGCCTCGCGATCCGCGGCCCCGTACGCAACGCGGCGCCGTCCCCGCCGTCGAACGTGATCAGGTGCAGGGCGGTCACGCCTTCCAGCGCGGGCGCCAGGCCGTCGGGAACCGCGAGGTCGCCGACCGCCACTTCCGCGCCGCGGGGCAGCCGGGCCCTGGCGGGGTCACGGGTCAGGGCCCGGACCCGGTGCCCTTCCCTGAGCAGCTCTTCGACCGCATGGCGGCCCACGTTCCCGGCGGCCCCCGTGACCAGGATGGTCATGGCGATCCCTTCCTCGTCGGATATCACCGCGACCCTAAAACTTGAAGTTCACTCGAAGTCAAGATCAACTCATTCGGAACCCGCGAAGCCGTTCCCCTGAGCGGCGGCGAACCAGTCGGTCGCCGCCGCTCAGGGGAACGTCCGTAAGAGACCTACCGGTCAGGAGCCGCCGGGCGCCGGACCGTTCGCCTCTGGAACAGGCCTCAGTAGATCGGGATGCCGTAGGCGGCGCCGGCGGGGAGGTGCCTGCCCGTGAGGAGTCTGTGCAGGGACTGTTCGGTGTAGAGGTCGGGGGTGTCAGGGGCGGAGAGCTTCACGGGGGTGCCGTAGGCGCTGAAGACGATCTTGAAGTTGACGGATGTGGCGGACTTGGCGTCGGGGTAGGTCAGCGTCACGTCGAGTGCTCGGACGTCGCCCTCGGAGTCGATGTCGACGGTGCCGCTGCTCGACTCGCGGCCGAACCACTTCTTGACGGCCGGGGTGGTGAAGGAGTAGCGCTCGCCCGTCCATCCCGGGCCGCCGGCGGGGCCCTCCTCCTTGACCTGGTCCGCCTTGCGGATGGCGTCCAGCTCGCCCTGCGGGTCCTGGGCGAAGGACCGGGTCGAGGAACCGAAGCCCCAGGTGACGTGGTCCATCGGCAGTTTCAGCCAGGCGTTCTCGCCGAGGGGCACCATGACGGGCTTCCAGCCCTTCGGCACCTTCGGGAACTTCCCGTCCTTGTCGGGGGACCGCATGCCCCTGGAACTCTGCATGGACTCGGGCAGCTTCTGGTACCCGGTGTCCCCGAGCATGATGATCCGGCCGCCGTCCGGCGCCTCGAGGTGGCCCGAGTCGCTGCCGGGGTCGAAGTCTCCCGTCAACGGGAACGGGTCCCCGCCGGGAGAGGCCTGCGTGACCATCTCGACGTGGTAGGGCTTGCCCTCGTTGCGGGCGACGGCCTCCAGGACCGTCGCCTGGGCGCTCTGCGGCGTCCAGACCACGGTCAGCGCGACGGCGGCGCCCGCGGCGACCGCCCCCGCGGTCAGGCCGGCGAGGACGCCACGACGACGGGCCGGACGCCGGCGGACGGGCAGGTCCAGGCCGTCCAGCAGGTCGATGCCCGGGGGCCGGTCCTCGCCGGCGACGGTGAGCAGGTGCTTGAGTTCGGCCATGCCGTACTCCTCGTTCTCGTCAGGAGACACTGTCACCGCTCCACACCTCCGCGCTCCGTTCCTTCGTTGACAACGACCAGCAGGTCTTTCGGAAGCGACGCGCGTAGCGCCGCCAGCCCCCGGTGGGCGTGCGTCTTCACCGAGCCGACCGAGATCCGCATCAGCTCGGCCGTCTGCGCCTCCGACAGGTCCTCGAAGTAGCGCAGCACGAGCGCCGTCCGCTGGCGCGGCGGAAGCGACCGCAACGCCTGCCTGACCACCTCGGCGACCGCGTGCCGGTCCGCGGCGTCGTCCGCCGACCCGCGGTCGGGGATCTCCGCCAGCGGTGTCTCCCGCCGCCAGCGCGCCCGCCACCAGCTCCGCCGCGTGTTCACCATGATCCGGCGCAGGTAGGCGTCCGGCTCTGTCCCGGTGTCCAGCCGTTCCCACACCCGGTACAGCTCCGTCAGCGCGGCCTGGGTCAGATCCTGTGCCGCCTGCCAGTCGCCGGTGAGCAGAACCGCGGTGTGCAGATGCCGGTCGCCCCGGCGCCGCACGAAGTCGACGAAGTCCACGCACTCTCCTTCAGGCAGGTCCCCGACCGGGAACCGGTGCCCGCAAACACGCGGCGAACCCCACCAAAGGTTGACATGAACCCCGCGTCCGCCTGAGGGAGGGGGAGGATCTCCTCCCTACCGGGCGCCCGTGCTCGCCCTGCGCGTTCTCCACCCCCATGAGCGTGGGAAACATCTGCGAGGCCACGCTCGCCGGTATCCTGCACAGCCCCGCCGAGAACCGAGCCGACGCCGCCGCCCACGCTGCGCGGCCCGAACGACGAAGGCGGCGGCTCCGACGACGAAGGCCGCCCGGGCTTCCCCGGCGACGACCGCGACCACGGGAACCGACGACGAGATGAGCGGTGACGTGCCTGAGCCCGCGTGCCTGGACCTGATCCGCCCGCACACCGGGCGCGTCACCGATGTGCGGCCCGCCCGCGGCAACAGCTCGGCCACCACCGTGCTGATCGACGGCGAGCGGGGGTCGTTCTTCATCAAGGCGGTCCCCAACCGGCGAGGCTGTCGCCGGGAGTCCCTCCTGCGCGAGGCCGCCATCAACCCCTACGTCGCACCCGCCTTCTCCCCGGTGATGCGCTGGCAGGCCGAAGACGAGAACTGGATCGTGCTGGGATTCGATCAGATCGACGCCCGGCCCTGCGCCTTCGAGCCCGGCTCGGCCGACCTGCCCGCGGTCGCCGGTCTCCTCGACCGGATCGCCGCGGTCCCCCTGCCGGACATCGCCCGCGACTGGCCGGAGACCCGGTGGAACGCCCACGCCACCGACGCCGAAACCGCCCTCCTCCGAGGCGATGCGCTGCTGTACACCGACATCCACCCCAGCAACGTCCTCATCGGCGACGACCGCACGTGGGCGATCGACTGGGCGTGGCCCACCCGCGGCGCCGCGTTCATCGCCCCGGCGCTCTTCGCCGTCCAGCTCATCGCCGCCGGCCACACCCCGAAGTCCGCGCAGGACCGGGCCGCCGACTGCACCGCCTGGCGCACCGCCGATCCGCGCGCCGTCGACGCGTTCGCGACCGTGAACGCCCGGCTGTGGCAGGACCGCGCCTGCCGATGGCCCGAAGCCTGGCTTCGGGCGATGGCCGACGCGACCCGGCAGTGGGCCGCCCACCGCGGCCTCTGACGGAGAGCAAACAGAGCGGAGCGGGCGCGACCGGGTGCCGGAAAACGGTCAGGCCCTCCGCACGTCGCCGTGCGGAGGGCCTGACCAGGGGCGGAGGTGGCGAGATTTGAACTCGCGATGGGCGTGAACCCAAACCGCATTAGCAGTGCGGCGCCATAGACCGTACTAGGCGACACCTCCAAGGCCCGTAAGAGCCAGTGCAAGGGTACCGGTAGTCGGGTGGTGCGGCAAAGCGGTTAGCCCTCGACGGGACCGCAGTGTTTTTCGAACGAGCCCGCGGCGGTGGCGAGCCTGCCGCTGGCTTCGAGGGCTTCGGGGCCGCCGCTGGGATCGCCGGAGCTCTGGGCCTTGGCGAGCTGGTCGAGGGCGTCGGCGACCTGGGTGCCGGCGGTCTTGACGTTGTCGTCGGAGGAGGAGTCCGCGGCGGAGCGGATCTTGGTGGCGGCATCAGAGTAGATCTTGGTGAAGTCGCCGTCGCCGGTGCCGTTCTCCTCGGCCTGGAGGGTGCCGATGGACTTGATCGCTTCCTTCATCCGGTCGCAGCTGGCCTGCTTGTCGACGCCGTCGCCGCCTCCGCAGCCCACCGCCGCGGGCAGCAGCGCGACGGCCAGGAGAACAGATCTGAGACGCATGGAGACTCCAAGTGAGAGGCACCGTCGGGTGCCATGACCTTAGTGGCCGGGCGGCAGGGCGGGGTACCCCCGGGGCCGGGGGACGGGAAAGTCGTGTCCGAGGTCGGCGTCGCCGCGGAGCCTGGTCACGGCGCGGGAGGCCGTCGACTTCACGGTGCCGACGCTGACGCCGAGCCGTTCGGCGATCTCCGCGTCGGAGAGGTCGGCGTAGTAGCGCAGGACGAGCGTCGTCCGCTGGCGGTCGGGGAGGCGGCGCAGGGCGCGGTGCAGGCAGTCGCGCAGTTCGCTGCGGCGGGTGCAGTCCTCCACGGGGGAGTCGGGCGGGTCCGCGGACGGGTGGATCTCCAGTCTGCGGCGGCGCCACCAGGAGATCCGGATGTTGACCATCGCGCGGCGGACGTACCCGTCGAGGGCGGCGCGGTCGTGGATGCGGTCCCACGCCAGGTAGGTCTGGACGAGTGCGGTCTGCAGGAGGTCCTCGGCCTCCGTCGGGTCCGCGGTGAGCCCCCGTGCGATGCGCAGAAGGGCGGGACCGCGGCGAATCACATAGTCGGCGAACTCCTTATGTACCGGATTATCCATAATAATCCCCGCCTCCAAGAGCCGGCTCTCAGCCGTACCCTGACACGAAGATCGTCATTACGGTTTCCAGTAATTCCCAATTTCGGGTCAACCAAGTACGAAGAAACTGTATCCGAGAGTGAAAAACCCATCCGCAGAACAGCGAGTTATGGACAAATTGGTCGACATTTGGCCTGCGGCGGGTAACTGTTGACAACACCGTGTGGGGCAGACTTGACAGCAGGGGGTGAAGAAGGGTGTCAACGCACCGACGCCGCAGATGGAGGTCCGCGGTCCTGGGCGCTCCCGAGCGGCTCCTGCCGGCCGGCGAACCCCCGTTGCCCGTGATCGAAGGACGCGTCGTCGACTCCAGCCCCCACCTGCTCGTCCTGTGGGCGAAACCGGCCGGGGGAGGCACCGGACACCGCGAGTACCGGGTGCCCATGTCCGACAAGACCTCCGTCTGGCACGGCGGGCGCGCCGGACACGAGGCGCTGCGGCCCGGCCGGGACGCCGTCGTGCGTCCCACCGCCGACGGCCTGGCCGCCGACCGGATCTGGGTCGAGATCACCCGGGTCAACGGGACGATCCTCTCGGTCACCCAGAAACGCGAACGGCGGGGCCTCCTGCACCTGGTCGAGGTCGACCAGGGCCCGCACCGGCCGCACATCCGGGTCGCCATCCCGCCGGAGAGCCTCGGCAAGGTCCTCGTGCGGCACCCGCTCCTGCTCCCCGGCCAGCTGTTCGACGTGATCGCCCGCAAGACGGGGGAGGAGCCGGTGGCCGTCCAGCCCGGCAGCGCCCAGCCCGCACCCCTGACCTCCCCTCCGCCCGGCCCCGAAGGAGGCGTGTTGCGGGGAACCGCCACCTGGTACCCCGCCCCCGGGCGCGGCGCCGCCTACCCCCGGCTCGAGGCGCTGGGCGACTCAGGCGGCTGCCCCGACGCCCCCGACCCCTGCGCCCAGCTGCCCTACCTGTCACTGGGCAGCGCCCTGGAGGTGCGCAACGACTGCACCGGCCGCGGGGCCGACCTCGACGTCGTCGAATGCGGCTGCAACGCGGCGCTGTTCTGCGACCGGTGCGTGGAGTGCGGCACCTCCCCCCGCGGCCGGCTGGTGGAGCTCACCAGGGCCAGCTTCGTCGAACTCGGGGGAGATCTGGATGTCGGCTGCTTCAACGTGTCCGTGGCGGTGAACCGGTGACGCTCATCCTGCTCGAGACCCAGCTGCTGGTCGTCATCTTCATGTTCGCGCTGGCCGTCCTCGGCAAGCTGCACGCGCCCAAGGACCGGCTCAAGGTCCTGGCGATCCTCGTCGAGTGCGCGTTGTGCGTCCTGCTCCTGGTCTCGGCCCACCTGCTGGTGCGGCTGGCGACCGCCATGCTCCTGATCTCGGCGACCTGGGTGCTGGACGAGCTGCGCGTCCTGCGCCCCGGCCAGGGCTGCGGCTGCTTCGGGGTGCTCAGCACCGTCCCGGTCACTGCGATGACGGTCCTGCGCACCGGGCTGCTGGGGCTGGCCGCGGCCGCCGCCGTCCCGGTGCAGCGCGCCGGCCTGGAGGTCCTGCTGGACCTGCCGGGCTGGCGCTCCATGGTGTTCCTGGCCGAGGTCGGCCTGATCGCGGCGCTCTCCCCGGAGATCTCGACGGCGGTGCGGCGGCGGCCCGTCCCCTGCGAGCGCCGGGCCGTCCCGCTGCGCGAGACCTTCGCCGTCCTGCACGCCAGCGAGCCCTGGCGCCGGTACGGGCTCGCCCGCAGGTCCGAGCCGGCGGAGGTCTGGCGGGAGGCGTGCTGGCGGTTCCTGGTCTACCCGCTGGAGGACGGAGGCGAGGTCGTCTTCGCGGTCTCGCTGGCCGACGGGCAGGTGCGCGCGGCCACGGCGGACGAGGAGCTCACCGCCCCGGTGGCCGAGCAGGACGATCTTCAGCCGTCTAACGCCCTCTTGACCAGACACTAGAGAGCCGTAGATTCCCCTGGCCAGCGGATTCTACGGCTCTCTAGCAGGAACACTAGAAACCCTTAGACAACACTTGCCATGACCGTCTACGGCTTTCTAGCACCAGAGCTAGAGAGCCGAAGATTCACGCAGGCTGCTCCCGCAGGAACCTCCCGAAGTGCGGCACGGTGAACGCCACCGTGCCGCGTTCGGCGCTGAAGATCAGCCCCTTCTTGATCAGCCCGTCCCGGGCCGGGGACAGGCTGGACGGCTTGCGCCCCAGCTCGTCGGCGACGGACGCGGTGGCGACCGGCTCGTCCCCCAGCACGGCCATCGCCCGCATGTAGTCGCGCTCGGCGGGGGTGGCCCGCTCGTAGCGACTGCCGAAGAAGCCGACGGCCAGCTCGCTCTCGGCCTCCGGCGCGGCGACCTTGATGTCGTGCTCGGTGATCGGCGAGGTGGGCGCCAGGTCCCAGACGACCTTGGCGTAGGCCTGGACGAAGTACGGGTAGCCGTCGGCGGCCTCGTACAGGGCGTCCAGCGCCTCGGGGGTGAAGGTGACCTCCTCGCGCTCGGCGGGGGCGAGCAGCGCGTGGTCGGCGGCGTCCCGGTCGAGGCGGTCGATCCTGGCGTAGCGGAAGAGCCGTTCGGAGTAGGACTTGCTGGCGCTCAGCACCGCGGGGAGGTGCGGCAGGCCCGCCCCCACCACGATCAGCGGCCCGCCCGTCTGGGACAGCTCGTGGCAGGCGGCGCACAGCGCGGACACGTCGTCGGGCGGCACGTCCTGCATCTCGTCGACGAACAGGCCGATGCCGACGCCGAGGTCGGTGGCGACCGAGGCGGCGTCGACGAACAGCTCGGTGAGGTCGATCTCCAGGTCGCCGGAGTCGGCGCGGCCCCGCGCGGCGGGCACGTTGATGCCGGGCTGCCAGCGGTGCGCGGGCGCCTTGGCGGCCCGCCCGGCCTGCGGCGGCTCGGCCTGGGCGAAGGCCTTGAGCACGCCGAGGAACTTCTCGATGCGGTCGGGTGCGCGGTGGCGGGGCGCCAGCTCCCGGATCGCGGTGTGCAGGGCTGCGGCGACCGACCGCCGGATCGACTGCTCCGGCCTGGCCTCGATCTTGCCGGTGCCCCAGAGCCGCTGGATCGCCATGGAGCGGAAGGTGTTGAGCAGGACGGTCTTGCCCACCCCGCGCAGACCGGTGATGATCATGCTGCGTTCCGGGCGGCCCCTGGCCACCCGTTCCAGCACCACCTCGAACTGGCGCAGCTCGCGGTCGCGTCCGGCGAGCTCCGGAGGTCGCTGGCCCGCGCCGGGCGCGTAGGGATTGCGTACGGGGTCCACGGTCTCGGACTCTATGAGGGCGTATAGCTGCGGCCGTAGATTTCCGTAGAAACACTTACGGCGTGTCGCCATAAGGGTCACAATTACCCCCAATCCGTACGCTCGAAGATGCGTTCGACTGATCGCTACGTTAGCGCACATGTGTTCGAGCTGTCAGCAGCACCGGGGAAAACCCCGCGGGTCGGCATGGGTAGGCTCTGGGCATGGACGAACCCCGCTGGCTGGACGCTGCCGAGCAGGGCCACTGGCGCGCGTACCTGGAGGGCAGCTCCCGGTTGTGGGAGCGGCTCGACCGCGACCTCAAGGCCTCCCACGGGCTGACCATGCCGGAGTACGAGATCCTGGTCCGCCTCTCGGAGGCACCCGACCGCCGGCTCCGCATGGCCGAACTGGCCGTCATGGCCTACCAGTCCCGCAGCCGGCTCTCCCACACCTGCTCCCGGCTGGAGAACAAGGGCCTGGTCCGGCGGGAGGCCTGCCCTGACGACAAGCGCGGCATCAACGCCGTCCTCACCGACGAGGGCTTCGCGGTCCTGGAACTGGCGGCCCGCGACCACGTGCGCACGGTGCGCGCCCACTTCATCGGCCTCGTCTCCCCCGAGGAGCTCGAGGTCATCGGCAAGGCCTTCACCCGCGTCGCCGCCCAGGCCGACTGACCGCCGCCCGCCGGTCTCCACCGCCGGTACCGTCGGCCTTCGCCCGCGCCGGCCGACCACCGCGCGGTCCGGTCTCCACCCGGCCCGACCGCCGCGCGTCCGGCCTCCGCCCGCACCGGACGGCCCGCGCTCACCCCAGCCCGGTGGCGAATCCCAGTGACAGCAGGGTGAGCACCACCCAGCCGAGCATCATGCCGAACCCGTACGGGCGCCCGTTCCTGCCCACGCCCCAGACCAGGAACGAGCCGAAGCCGAAGGCGACCACGACGAGCACCACCGCCTGCACGCCCGTGCCCGCGCCGCTGTTGTGCATCGGCGCCCACATGACGATGAGGTTGATCAGCGCGTAGGCGAGGAACCCCGCGGCACCGCGCACGACCTCCCCGGTACCCGGGGGGTCGCCGAGGAAGTCGGGCCAGCTCAGCCCCAGCCCGTCCTGGGCCGATCGGGCCGAGGGGGCCTCCTGCATCTCGAACAGCTCGTCGGAGAGAGTCGGCCGTTCGTCCGGCTCGGTCATGGGCGATCCTGAGGTCATGGACGGTTCACGGGCTTTTTCGATAGTCGCTCTGGGGGCCCTCCTCCTCGCGGGAACGGCCGCATGTGGCCAGGACGAGGAGGGCGGCGAGCCGACCGGGACCCAGACCCGATCGCCCCGGCAGGCACCCGCGGAGACGCCTTCTCCCACGGAGCCTGCGGAGTTCAGGTCCGAGATCAGCAAGGTCACCGCGGAGCAGTTGCGCCATTCCTGGCGCGAGGGCTGCCCGGTTCCGCTGTCCGGGCTGCGCATGATCACCATGACTTACTGGGGGTTCGATAACAAAGCACACGAGGGAGGCAAGCTGGTCATCAATGCCAAGGTAGCCCAAAAGATCGCCGGGGTCTTCGAAAAGCTCTACGAGGACCGCTACCCCATCCACAAGATGGTCCCGGTCGACGAGTACAAGGGCAGCGACTTCGACTCGATCGAGGCCAACAACACCTCGGCGTTCAACTGCCGCCAGGCCACCGGCTCGTCCAACTGGTCGCGCCACGCCTACGGCATGGCCGTGGACATCAACCCGTGCCAGAACCCGTACGTCTCCACCAGCGGGGAGATCGCCCACCCGAGCTGCAAGAAGTACTACCGCACCCGCGACCCCGAGGCCCCGGGCGTCATCACGGCCGGGGACGACGTCGTGAAGGCGTTCCAGAGCATCGGCTGGAAGTGGGGCGGCTACTGGGAGGGCACCAAGGACTACCAGCACTTCTCCGACAGCCGCTGAGGGCCGTCCCGCCCTGATGGTGCCGTACGGCCGCAGCGGGGGCGCGGACACCACTGCGGCCGTACGGGGTTCTGGCGAGGCTCGGGGGCCGCCCTCGGGCGGTCGGGCGTGCCGTGAAGAAGCCTCCGTACTCCGAAGAATTACCCTCCCGGACGCCGCCAGGTGGCCCGATTCCCAGAACTCGTCCTGGACCGGCCTCGTTTTCCGTATTTTCGTCAACCAGGGTTGACATGGCCGAGCCGTCAACCTAAGTTGACATCATGACGGATGGAGAACAGCTCGCCCGCGAGGCGGGCAGCCGGGACCCGGCGGTGGGGCTGCGCGCGGTGCGGGCGCTCCGGGAACTGGCCGACCGGCTGGAGGCCCTTCAGGTCGGCAACGCCCGATCGCTGGGCTGGTCCTGGCAGGAGGTCGCCGACGCGCTCGGCGTCAGCCGCCAGGCCGTGCACAAGAAGCACCGGAGCACCGAACCTTCCCTCTTCACCAGGCTCGGAAAGGACACCTGAAGATGTTCGAACGTTTCACCGGGAGCGCCAGGGCCGCGGTCGTCCAGGCCCAGCAGGAGGCCAGGGCACTGGGCCACGACCGGATCGAGGCCGGCCACCTCCTGCTCGCCCTGACCTCGGTGGAGGGCGGCGCCGCGCGGACGCTGGACGCCTGCCTCCCCGGCCTCGACGGGCTGCGCGCCCGCGTCCGCACCGAGATCGACGGGCTCGACCCCGACGTGCTGGCCTCGATCGGCGTCGACCTGTCGGCCGTCCGCCGTGCCGCCGAGTCCGCCTTCGGGGAGGGCGCGCTCGACCGCGGGCGCAAGGGGAGGCGGGGGCACCTGCGCTTCACCCGCGAGGCCAAGAAAGTGCTGGAGCTCGCCCTGCGGGTGGCGATCCACAACGGGCACCGGTTCATCAGCGACGGGCACATCCTGATCGCCCTGCTCATGCTGCCCGAAAGCGCCCCCGTCCGGGCACTCCTGCACGCCGGGGCCGACCTGGCCGCCGTGAAAAGCACCGCACTTCAGGAAATAGCTTCTGAAGCTGCTTGAAAATTATACGAATAGTTACAATTGCCGACTTCTTGGATACGCTCCGAGATATGGCAGAGAACGAACAGGATCCCGCCGGGAACACTCAGCAGTTCCGCTCGTTCGCCCAGCGGGAGGGCGGCGAGCCCGACCCGGACTCCCGGACCGACATGCCCGCCGGCCTCTTCCTGGCCGTGATCTCCCTGGCCGCGCTCATCGCGGTCGTGGGAGCGATCATGCTGATCGTCTGAGCGGAGGGTGTGGGATTCGAACCCACGGGACCCGTGAAGGCCCGGGCGCTTTCAAGGCGCCTGCACTCGTCCACTATGCGAACCCTCCAGTGCGCACACCACGATAGCGGGCGCGGCCCGCTACCGCGCCCGCTATCGGTAGCGTGAGGCCATGCATGCGATCTCCATCCTCGAACCCGGCGGCCCGGAGGTGCTCTCCTGGCTGAAGGTGCCCGATCCGGTGCCCGGACCTGGCGAGGTGCTCGTCGACGTGGCCGCCGGCGCGGTCAACCGGGCCGACGTCCTCCAGCGGCTCGGCTTCTACCCGCCGCCCGAGGACGCCCCGGCGTACCCGGGCCTGGAGGCCTCGGGCACAATCAGCGCGGTGGGCGAGGGCGTGCGCGGTTGGACGGTCGGCGACGAGGTGTGCGCCCTGCTCAGCGGCGGAGGCTACGCCGAGCGGGTCGCGGTGGCGCAGGAACTGCTGCTGCCCGTGCCCGCGGGCGTGTCCTTGGTCGAGGCCGCGGCCCTGCCCGAGGTGGTCTGCACCGTCTGGTCGAACGTCTTCATGCTCGCCGACCTGCGCCCCGGGGAGCGTTTCCTGGTGCACGGCGGCGGCAGCGGCATCGGCACCATGGCCATCCAGATCGCCAAGCAGCGCGGCGCCGAGGTGACCTGCACCGTCGGCACCGACGAGAAGGCGCGGCGGTGCGTCGAGCTGGGCGCCGACCACACGGTCAACTACCGCACCGAGGACTTCGTCCAGGCCGGGGAGTTCGACGTCATCCTCGACAACATGGGCGCCAGGTACCTGGACCGCAACATCTCCGCGCTGGCCCCCGGCGGCCGGCTGGTGGTGATCGGGATGCAGGGCGGCACCAAGGCGGAGCTGGACCTCGGCAGACTGCTGGGCAAACGCGCCTCGGTTCACGCAACCTCGCTGCGGGCCCGCCCGTTGGAGGAGAGGGCGGCGATCGTCGCCTCCGTACGGGAGAACGTGTGGCCGCTGCTGGAGGCCGGGACGGTCCGGCCGGTGATCGACCGGGTGCTTCCCATGCCGCAGGCGGGGGAGGCTCACCGGATCATGGAGAGCAGCGGGCATTTCGGCAAGATCTTGTTGAAGACTGGGGAGTCATGAGCGAACAGCAGGAACCGCAGATGTTCATCGTCGGACCCGGGGACCCGTCCTCCGGCAAGGCCGACAAGGACGAGGACGGCCCGCGCTCCCTCACCGACATGGTCGAGCAGCCGGCCAAGGTGATGCGGATCGGCGGCATGATCCGGCAGCTGCTCGAGGAGGTGAAGGCGGCGCCGCTGGACGAGGCGAGCCGGACCCGGCTGCGCGAGATCCACACCTCCTCGATCAAGGAGTTGGAGGACGGGCTCGCCCCCGAGCTGGTGGAGGAGCTGGAGCGGCTGTCGCTGCCGTTCGCCTCCGAGGTGCCCAGCGAGTCCGAGCTGCGGATCGCCCAGGCCCAGCTCGTCGGCTGGCTGGAGGGCCTGTTCCACGGCATCCAGACCACCCTCGTCGCCCAGCAGATGGCGGCCCGCGCCCAGCTGGAGCAGATGCGCAGGGCGCTGCCCGCCGGCCTCATCCCCGGCGGAGCCCAGCAGCAGGAGGAGGAGCACCGCGCCAACGGCCCCTACCTGTAGGGGCCTCCGCCGACGGCGTCGGCCGGAAGCCCGCCGCGGGCTTCCGGCCGACGCCGTCCAGGCCGTTCCCGGCTACTTCAGGAGGCGCTTGCGCAGCGCCTTCTTCTCCGCCGGCTTGATGCCGAGTCCCTTGCTGAGGTACTTGTCGAAGCCGCCGTACCGCTTCTTGACCTCAGCGAACCAGGCGTCGAGGAACGACCGCTGGACGTACAGCGCGGGTTTGATCAGCTTCGGGTCGACGTCCTCCTTCTGGAGGTACTCGATGAGCTCCTTGTTGTAGGCCTCGAGTTCCTGGTTGGAGCGCAGGTAGTCGCGGTAGACGGTCGACCGGTCGACGCCGACGGCCAGCAGCAGGATCGCCGACATGACGCCCGTGCGGTCCTTGCCGGAGGTGCAGTGGAAGAGCACCGGCTTGTCGGCCCTGGCCACGGCGCGGAACGTCCGGGCGAACTCCTTGCGGGCCTTGGGGTCGGTGGCCAGCCGCCGGTAGGCCTTGTGCATGGCGGTGATCGCGGGATTGAGCGACGGCGTGGCCAGGATCCCGGCCAGCTCGCCGAACTCGACGGGCGACTTCTGGCGCTTCACCCCGCTGGGGAGCCGGTAGTTCCCCTCGTTCCCGATCTCGCTGCGGGTACGGAAGTCGACGACGCGGGTGATGCCCTTCTTCTTGAGCACGGACATGCCCTCGGAGGTCGCCTTGACCAGGCTCCCCGAACGGTAGACCCGGCCGTAGCGCACCGTCCTGCCGTCCAGGCCGCGGTAGCCGCCGAGATCGCGGACGTTGTGGGCGCCTTGGACATGGACCACGCGGGGAGGCTCCGCGGGCTGGGCGGAAGCCGGGATCGCGGGCAGGCCCGCGATCAGCAGGGAGGACGCCACGAGGGGCAGCGCCAGGACACCAGATCTCATGAAAAGGTACTCTCACAGCACAGGAGGCACTTTGGTCTCACAAATATGGCCGAATCCGGGCAGACTTAGGGTCGCTATGCCGAAACTCATCGCGACCGATCTCGACGGCACGCTGGTCCGCTCGGACGGCACGGTGTCCGAACGCACCGTCGCCGCCGTCGCCCGCGCCGAGGAGGCCGGGATCCCCGTGGTCATGGTCACCGGCCGCCCGCCCCGCTGGATGCACGGCATCGCCCGGCAGCTCGGCCACCGCGGCCAGGCGATCTGCGCCAACGGAGCGGTGCTCTACGACCTGCACACCGAGACGATCGTCAGCCGCCGGACGATCGAGTCCGGGCTCCTCGCCGAGATCGTGGGCCGGCTGCGCGCCGTCCTGCCGGAGCTGGGGTTCGCCGTCGAGTACGGCGAGGGGTTCCTCTTCGAGTCCGACTACAACCTCGGCCGGTGGGACGCCCGGAGCTGGGGCGGCGAGGCCGTCGACGACGACGCCGCGCTGACCGCCCGCCCCGCCACCAAGCTGCTGGCCCTCCATCCGCCCACCGACATGGAGGAACTGCTGCTGCGGGCCCACGAGGCGATCGGCGAACTCGTCACGATCACCCATTCCTCGGGACGCGCCCTCCTGGAGATCAGCGCCCTGGGGGTCACCAAGGCCAGCGCCCTGTCGGACTACTGCGCGGAGCGTTCGCTGACCCCCGCCGACGTCATCGCCTTCGGCGACATGCCCAACGACCTGCCCATGCTGACCTGGGCCGGCCACGCCTACGCCATGGGCAACGCCCACCGGGACGTCCTGGCCGCCGTACCGCTGCACACCGCCTCCAACGACCAGGACGGCGTCGCCCAGGTCCTGGAGTCCCTCCTCGACGCCTCCGCCTGACCCCGGCCCCCCGCCGACCCGGCCGCCCTCGACCGGCGGCCGGCGGCGGATCAGGCGGGACGCGCGCGTGAGCCGTACGCCGGACCGAACACCACCAGCAGCGCCAGGTCCTCGCTCACCTCGTCGAACCGGTGCTCCTCGCCCGCCGGCACGAAGATGACCGAGCCGGGGCCCACCTCGGCCGTGCCGCCCGGCGTCACGATCCTGGCCCGTCCCGCGGTGACCACGTAGACCTCGTCTTCGGTGTGCGGACTCTGTCCGTCGCGGCCCCCGGCCGGTATGCAGTACGTTCCCACCGACAGATCCGGCGTCCTCAGGTGCTCCGCCCAGTCGCCGGCCGCTCCGGCGGGCTCCGTCCACACTCCCGCGCCTTCGATGATCCGCATCGCGAAACCCTAACCGAGGGGCGCTTTCGCGGGAACGCCCGCCGCGGGCCGAGGCGCGCGTGCTGCCCGCCTCGACGGGCCAGGGCGGAGACGAACGACCAGAGCCCCGAACGGGCCGTCCTGGACCAGCGGCTCGCACCGGCTTTCCTCCGCGGCGCCCTCTGTCCCGAGGGCACCGGTCGGTCCGCGGCGCTCTCTTGGATCGTTCTGCGAAGCCGCTGGTCCGCCCCATGGGCGGACCAGCGGCTTCTCGTCTAGCGGCCGTCGCCGGTCGGCGCCTCCCGGTACCTCGGTTTTCCCGGTGAGCGCTGCTCAAGGCCCTGGCGGAAGGCCAGAGCGAGGAGGAGCGCGACCGCGACCAGGCCGCCGCCGGTCCAGACGGGGCCCAGTTCGGCCGCGCCGGTGTTCAGCGCGGCGGCGGCGAGAACGGGACCGGCGGCGGCACCGACGTTGAGCGCCGCGGTGGCGTAGGAGCCCGCCATGGTCGGTGCTCCGGCGGCCTCGTACAGCACCCGGGTGATCAGCGTGCTTCCGAGGGCGAAGGAGAGGGCTCCCTGGGTGAAGGCGAGGACCGCCAGGGCGACCGGGCTGGACGCGGTGAGTCCCAGGACCGCCCAGCCGCCGAGCAGCAGCGGCCCGCCGACCGCCACGACGGCGCCTGGCCGCCGGTCGGAGAACCGCCCGGCGACGTTCACGCCGACGAAGGACCCCAGGCCGAACAGCACCAGCACGACGGGGACCCACAGCGGCCCCAGCCCGGCGACATCGGTGACGACCGGGGCGAGGAACGTGAAGACGCCGAACGTGGCGGCGTTGACCAGCGCGCCCAGGAGGAGCGCCAGGACCAGACGCGGACGCCGCAGTTGGGCGAGTTCCCCGCGCAGGTCCACCGGCTCCCCCGGACACCCCCCGCCGGCGGGGACACCGCGCACGACGCCGAGCGCCGAGGGCACGCACAACATCGCCACCACCCAGAAGGTGGCGCGCCAGCCGAGCAGCTCCCCCAGCAGGGCGCCTCCGGGGACCCCCACGATGGTGGCGGCCGTGGTCCCCGCCAGCAGGACGGCCAGAGCCCGCCCCTTCCGGTCGGCCGGGACCAGCTCGGCGGCCGTGGCGAGCGCGACCGCCAGGAACCCGGCGTTGGCGACCGCCGCGACGACCCGGGTGGCGAGCAGAACCGTGAAACCGCCGGTGACCGCGCCGAGAACGTGCGCGGCCAGGAACAGACCGAGGAGCACCAGCAGGCCGGACCGCCGCGGCCACCGCCGCGCGAGCCCCGCCATGAGCGGGGCGCCCACGACCATTCCGACGGCGAACGCCGAGGTGAGCAGCCCCGCCGACGCGACCGGGACACCGAGGTCCGCGGCGATGTCCGGCAGCAGCCCGGCGAGCATGAACTCCGACGTGCCCATGGCGAAGACCGCCACGGCGAGCAGATAGAGAGGCAGAGGCATCGAGACTCCGAGGTGATGAGGTCAGAGGAGACGTCTCGTCACCGCGGTCAGCGCCCGACCGCGCCCGCCCTCCGCCACCGGGCGAAGGAACGGGACCGTTCAGTGGTTCAGTGGTTCAGGGGGCTGACGGGTGACCGAAAGCCCCCACCCTGGACGCCTCTGGGCTCGACATGCCCGACACGATACCCAGCCGCCCCGCCCCGCGCACCCCGGCCCCGCCCTGCCAAGGAAGTCCGACCCGGCCACGGGGTCCGGCCCGGCCACGGCTCCCAACCGACCACGGGGTCCGGCCCTGTCACGGGTCCACCCGACCACAGGAGTCCGGACCGGCCACGAGGGACCGGCCCGGCCATGGGGTCCCGCACGGCCACGGAGGTCCGGACCGCCGCAGGCGGTCCGCGAGCGGGCGTCCACGTGGCGGACGAGCGGACGGGGCTCGCGACCGGCGAACGCGTCGTTCCTCCCCCGGTCGTCGGCGGCGCGCCGGGCACCGGGCCGGACGCGGCTCAGGCCCGTCACGGGTCGGTCGTGACGGGCCTGAGCCGGTTTCGGGCGGGTGGTGCGGTCAGCGGACGGGTTCGAGGACCTCGCGGCCGAGGTACTTCTGGAGCGCCTGGGGGACGCGGACGGAGCCGTCCGCCTGCTGGTGGTTCTCCAGGATGGCGACGATCCAGCGGGTGGTGGCCAGGGTGCCGTTGAGGGTGGCCGCGGGCTGGGTCCTGCCCTCGGCGTCGCGGTGGCGGATCGACAGGCGGCGGGCCTGGAAGGTGGTGCAGTTGGAGGTGCTGGTCAGTTCGCGGTAGGCGTTCTGGGTGGGGACCCAGGCCTCGCAGTCGTACTTGCGGGCGGCGCTCGTGCCCAGGTCTCCGGCGGCCACGTCGATGACGCGGTAGGGGAGCTCGGCCTTGGCGAGCATCTCGCGCTCCCAGGCCAGGAGGCGCAGGTGCTCGGCATGGGCGTCGGCGGGGTCCACGTAGCTGAACATCTCCACCTTCTCGAACTGGTGGACGCGGATGATCCCGCGGGTGTCCTTGCCGTAGGAGCCCGCCTCGCGGCGGAAGCAGCTCGACCAGCCCGCGTAGCGCCGGGGGAGGTCGGGGACGATCTCGTTCATGTGGTAGCCGGCCAGAGCCACCTCGGACGTGCCCACGAGGTACAGGTCGTCGGCGGGGAGGTGGTAGACCTCGGCGGAGTGGTTGCCGAGGAAGCCGGTGCCCTCCATCGTCTCGGGCTTGACCAGGACCGGGACGTACATGGGGGTGAAGCCGGCCGCCACGGCCTGCTCCATCGCCAGGTTGAGCAGGGCCAGCTGCAGCTGCATGCCCACGCCGGTGAGGTAGTAGAAGCGCGAGCCGGAGACCTTGGCTCCGCGCTCCATGTCGATGGCGCCGAGCTTCTCGCCGAGCTCCAGGTGGTCGCGGGGTTCGAAGTCGAAGGCCGGAATCGTGCCGACCTCCTCCAGGACCACGTAGTCGTCCTCGCCGCCGGCCGGGGCGCCCTCCTCCACCAGGTTGGGGACGGTGCGCAGGACCATGTCGAGCTCCCCGGCGAGGGTGTCGGCCTCGGCCTCGGCCTCCTTCACCTGCTGGGCCATCTCCTTGGCCTTGGCCAGCAGCGCCTGCTTCTCTTCGCCCTGGGCCCGCGAGACCAGCTTGCCGGAGCTCTTCTGCTCCGCGCGCAGCTGCTCGAACCTGGTCAGGGCGGCGCGACGCCGCTCGTCCAGGTCGAGCAGGACGTCGACGACGGCCACGTCCTCGCCCCGGGCGCGCTGGGAGGCGCGCAGCCGGTCGGGATCTTCTCGAAGCGCTCGCAGGTCAATCACACACCCGAGGTTATCGTTCCCGGCGACCTCGACGCCGCCCGATATCCCCAAGGCGACGCGTGCCCGACGGCACGCCGCCCGCGGCTGAACGCGCGCTGACGCGCACCGAACGTTCCCCAAGGCGACGCGTGCCCGACGGCACGCCGCCCGCGGCTGAACGCGCGCTGACCCGCACCGAACGTTCCCCAAGGCGACGCGCACGCGGTGGTACGCCGCTTGCGGGGGCGGGGAAGAGGGAAGGCCGTCTCCCGCGCCGGAGACGGCCTTCCACGATCAATCAATATGGCGGCTTTTCAGCCTTGTGGCATGAAGCGTCCGGTCAGCGGACGTTGACGAACCAGGTGCGGCTGCTGTCGCTGAGGTGGGAGCCGTTGCCCTGGTAGACGACCTTCCAGCGGCCGTCGCGCTTGACGGTGAAGCGCTTGCTGAACTCGCCCTTCTTGTTCACCCAGGCCCAGCCCTGCAGGCGCCACTTCTTGGAGCCGCTGACGCGCTGGTAGACGCCGACCTTGACCCCGCCGTAGGCGCCCCAGGCACCGTCCACCTTGCGCTCGAGCTCGCCGTGGACGCGGATCTTGCCCTTGTAACGCACGCTCTTGGCGGAGGTTCCCGAGACGCTGGTGCGGTAGCGGGAGTCGACCCAGACCTCGCGCTCGGCCTGCAGCCAGCCGTCGGCGACCAGGTTGGGCTTGAGGACGACCTTCCAGGTGCCGTCCTGGCCGACGGTCGGCGTGAAGCGGAACCGGCCCTTGTTGTCGCTGGTCGTCGAGGAGACGTAGGACCAGTTGTTGCCGTCGCCGGTGAACAGCAGGTCGAGGCCCGCCCCCGTGAGCCTCTCGTCGCCGGAGACGGCGATGCGGTTGGTCCGCCCCGTGATGGTCAGCGTCTTGTTCTGCTCGATCGGCCGCGGCGAGGCGCTGAACCCGTCGACGAACGTGCGGTACTGCAGCGCGTAGTAGGCGGTGGCCGCGGCGGACTCGTCGTAGGAGTCGGAGCCGAGGTACTCCGCGGTGAACGTGCCGCTCTTGGGCACGCGGAACTCCGCGATGTACAGGCCGTCGGAGTTGGTCCTGACGATCTTCCGCTTGCCCGCCACGTTGAGCAGGACGTCGCGCCCGCCGAGGGCGCTCCCGCTGGAGCGGGTCAGCTTGCCGCTGACGGTGACCTCGTCACCGATGTGGGCGGGGGCGCGGTCGGTACGGATAGTGATCTTGGTCGCCACCGCGGCGTGGGCCGGGGAGGCGTAGGCGAGACCGCCCACGACCAGGGCCAGGCCGGTGGCTACGCCGGTGATTCTCCGCAACGGGTCCTCCGGGGGGTACGGGTGCCCGGTGATCGGACACATCTGGCAGATGTTGCGTGATCACCGTTTATACCAGGATTCTCAAAGTTTCCCAGGAACCCATGCAACCTTTTCCACCACTCAGGTGTCGGGTTGGACCCACCACAGTGGGAGTTTCGGCACGTCAAACTAGGACTCCGGGCATGGCCTCAGAGTTGGCCCGGAGTCGGAAATTTCTCAGAATTACTTCCGAGTCCAGGTGAATCGGGCAGGCCGTCGCTCCAGGAACGCGGCGATCCCCTCGGCGGAGTCCTCGCCCTCCACCGAGCCGCGCATCCAGCCGTCCACCCGCTCCTCGGTCAGGGAGCCGTCGACGACGCCGTCGACGATGTCCTTGGCCGCCTCCAGGCTGAACTGCGAGCGCGACAGCAGGGTCTCCACGAAGGCGTCCACCCGGGCGCCGACGTCCTCGGCGGTCTCGTCGAGGAAGCCGATGCGCAGCGCGTGCTCGGCCGTGACGAGTTCGGCGGAGTAGAGCAGGTACTTGGCCGACGCCGGGCCGACCAGCCCGGTCAGCCGTCCGATCGCGGTCGGCGGGTAGACGATGCCGATCTTCGCCGGGGTGATCGCGAACCGCGCCCCGTGCTCGGCGAACCGCACGTCGCAGGCGGCGGCCAGCTGGCAGCCGCCCCCGACGCAGAACCCGCGGATCGCGGCGACCGTCGGCGCGGGGAAGGCGGCGAGCGCCTCCTCCGCCCGGGACGACAGGTTGGCACCGCCCCTGCGGTTGATGTCCGCCAGTTCGGAGATGTCGGCTCCGGCGCAGAAGTCGGCCCCGGCCCCGGTCAGCACCAGGACGCGCACGGCGGGGTCCTTGGCCAGGGGCGCCAGCAGGTCCGGCAGCTCCCGCCACATCCGGGCCGTCATGGCGTTCCGCTTGGCGGGGTTGTCGATGGTCACCGTCGCGACGCCGTCGCGAACCGCACACTCCAGGCCCATGACCCAGAGCTTACCTATGGGTAACTTCAACGGCTCCGGTCAGCCCCTGACCCGCGCCAGCCACTCGGCCGCGGCGGCGAAGTCCGCGTCGCCGGTGCCCCGCCGGACCTGCGGGGGCGTCCCGTCGGCCGCCGCGTAGCTGCCGACGAACCGCACGTCGGCGCACACCCGCCGCAGGCCCATCAGCGCCTCCCCCACCCGGGCGTCGGCGACGTGCCCCTCGAAGTCCATCCAGAACAGGTAGGAGCCCAGGCCCGCGCCGGTCGGCCGCGACTGGATGAGGGTCAGGTTGATCCCCCGGACGAAGAACTCCTGGAGGATCTCCAGCAGGGCTCCCGCGTGGTCGTCCCTGATGTAGGCGACGGCCGTCGTCTTGTCCCGGCCGGTGGGAGCGGGCGGCGGGCAGGGCCGGGCGAGCTCCACGAACCGCGTGACGGCGCCCTCGACGTCGTGGACGGAGGTGGCCAGCACCTCCAGCCCGAACCGGGCCGCCGCGAAGGATCCCGCCAGCGCCGCGTCGTACAGCCCGTCCGCGACGTGCTGGGCGGCCTCCGCGTTGGACGTGGAGGCCCGCCATTCGGCGTCCGGCACGTTGGCGGCCAGCCAGCGGCGGCACTGCGGCTGGGCGTGCGGGTGGGAGGCGACCGTCTTGATGTCCCCCAGGCCCGTGCCGGGACGCACCAGCAGCGCGAACTCCACCGGAAGGTGGATCTCGCTGATGATCTGCAGCTGCTCCCCGGTGGCCAGCTCGTCCAGGGTGGTCGGCACCGAGCCCTCGACGGAGTTCTCCAGGGCGACCACCGCCCGGTCGACGGAGCCGACGCGCAGGGCGTCGAGCGCGGCCGGGACCGTGGCGAAGGGCAGCCTTTCGGCCCGCTCCGCTCCGGGAAGCGTCAGCAGCGCGGCTTCGGTGAACGTCCCCTCGGGACCCAGGTAGGCGTAACGGTCCGGCATGAAACAGAAGGGTAACCGAGAGGAGCCGCTGCTCAGCTGTGAACGGGGTGCCCGAAGTCGGGAAGCGGATCGTCCAGGTCCACGACCGGGCCCTTGCCCAGGCGCGCGGCGCGCAGCGCCCGCTCCTCCTCCGGCGAGAGCATCGTGAGGCCCTGGCCGTCCTGGACGACCTTGGCGTAGGTACGGGTCTCGGTACGGCCGTTGATCGAGGTGAGGATGACGCCGTCGCCCACGGAGTTGAGCAGCGCGAGGGAGAAGGACAACCGTCCCGACATCTCCTGCAGCGCGTCGTACTGGACGATCGCCAGGTCTCGGTAGGCCTGCTTGTCGACCCCGGTGGCGACCTGCATCTGCTTGCGCAGGATGCCGGCGCACTCCTCGACGACCTGGCTCATCCGCCGGTGTGCGACCAGCGCCATGGCGAGCCCCGCGATTCCGGCGAGGGCCCCGATGACGGCCACGGTGATGAGCATCACGAGGTGAACATACCCATCGATGCACCGGTATGCGCCTCATCCTGATGATCTGCCGGTGTTTCCCGCCACATTTCGCTCACCAACCAGCTTCCCAAGACGAACAACAGAGCGACCGCGCCCAGCCCGTAAGAGCTCTGCATGATCCTACCGACGGCCTGTTCCCAGAGCGGCTTGGCGGGCTGGATATGGCTTGTTCCCCACCAGGGGATGGAGAGCACATAGAAAAGCCACACTCCGGCCGCGGCGGCGCACCGTCTCAGGTTCCCGCCGTCCCCCGCCAGAGCCCCGATCACCAGGACGATCCAGGCCAGGTGGTGGATCCAGGAGACCGGGGAGACGATCACCGCGAGCAGGCCCGTCACGGCGATCCCGGCCTGCTCGGCCGACCAGGAGTTCGCGGGCGAGAGCCGTCCGGAGGCGCCCAGCAGCGACAGCCTCCTCGCGTACCGGTAACCCGTCCAGACCAGCAGCGCCACAACCGCCAGCCACACCACGACGGTGACCGGGTCCGGCCAGTACATGCGCAGCAGGAAGCCGCGCACCGCCTGGTTGGCGGTGACGTAGTTGGAGCCGACCCTGTCTCCCTCCAGCAGCGCGCCGAACCAGAAGTCCAGCGAGTCGTGCGGCAGCAGGGAGAAGGTGAAGAGCGTGGCGCCCGCCGCGGTGAACAGCGTGTTGACCGCGGCCTCCCGGCGCCGGGTGACCAGGAAGTAGATGAGGAAGACCCCCGGCACCAGCTTGATCGCCATGGCCAGGCCCACCAGCAGCCCGCGCGGCCAGCGGGTGCGGGGCGCGGCGCAGTCCACGACGCACAGCGCGACGAGGAACAGGTCGACCTGCCCGAACCGGACCTGGTCGCGCAGCGGCATCGGGCACAGCAGCAGCGCCACCAGCACGCCCAGCACCAGCGGCGACCAGTCGCCGGCCCGGCGCAGCAGCGGCCGGAATCCGTACCGGACCGACAGCGCCAGCGCCGCGTAGATCAGCAGGACCATGACGACCTGCGCGATGGGCCACGACATCCAGGCCAGCGGAACGGCCAGCACCGCCGCGAACGGCGGGTAGGTGAAGGGCAGCAGCTGCGGCGGCTCGGTCACGAAGGCGTAGATCGGTTCCCCGTGCACGAGCGCGACGGCGGCCGTACGGTAGACGTCCAGGTCCACCAGTCTCTGGTCGGCGGGATTGGTGAGCCAGTTCACCGCCATCGGGGCCAGCACGGCGGCGGCGGCCGCAAGCCCCGCCACCGCGGCGAACACACGTCTCCCAGGTCCGACCATGGGACCATCCTGGCCTAATCCGACCACTAACCTGGGGGCGACCGTCTCGTAGAGCAGTAGTTGGAGGTCTCGTGGCCCGCAGGTGGCCCGCTGCCTGGGCGATGATCACCGTGCTGGTCACGGCGCTCATGGCCCTGTCCGCCCAGCCCGCGCAGGCCGAACCGGCCGGCCGTGTGGTGGTCGTCGGAGTGCCCGGCCTGCAGTGGAGCGACCTCTCCGCGGAGGGCACGCCCGCCCTGTGGCGGCTCACCGGCGAGGGAGCGGCGGCGGCGCTGTCCGTCCGGACCACCACCACCCGCACCTGCCCCGTCGACGGCTGGCTGACGGTCTCGGCGGGCCAGCGGGCGCGGCTCGCCAACGGCAGCTGCGCGCTCCCCACGCCCCCGCAGACCGCGGAGGGCGGCGCGACCGTCCCCGGCTGGAGCGAGATCGTCGCCGACAACGCCGACACCTCCTACGGGGCGAAGGCGGGCCTGCTCGGCGACGCCGTGCGCCGGGCGGGCGGCTGCACCCAGGCCGTGGGCCCCGGCGGCGCCTTCGCCGCGGCGGACTCCCAGGGCCGGGTGGACCGCTACGCCGCCGGCGAGAACGAGGTCACCGACTGGGCGGCCTGCGCGCTGACCGTCGTCGACATCGACGACGTGTCCCGCGCCTACGTCAAGGCCGGCGTGGACTCCAGCGGCGCCCAGGCCCCGGTCAGCGCCCGGGAGCGGGCCCGCGCCGCGTCCGCCGCCGACGCCCGGATCGCCCGGGTCGTCGGCGCCCAGCCCGCGGGCACGACCGTGCTGGTCGCCGGGCTCGCCGACACCACCGGCGTCCCGCACCTGCACGTCGCCCTGGCCTCCGGCGGCTTCGAGCGCGGCTACCTCACCAGCGCCGCCACCCGCAGGGACGGCCTGGTCACCCTGACGGACCTCACCGCGACCGCCCTGGACAGGCTCGGCATCGAGCGCCCCGCCGACGTCGTCGGCTCGGTCTGGAAGCCCGTGCCCTCCGGCGACACGGCCGCCGCCAAGGCCGAGACGCTGCACGACCAGGACCTCGCGGCGCAGGCCGTCCGCAAGCTGAGCAGCGGGTTCTTCGTCGTGCTGTTCACCGTGCAGCTGCTGCTCTACGGCTACGCCGCGATCGCGCTGCGCCGCAGCGGCGCCCGGGACCGCAGGCGCATCCTCGGCTGGACCAGGATCGGCGCGCTGGCGGGCGCGGCCACCCCGGCCGCCGCCTACCTGGCCGGGACGCTGCCCTGGTGGCGCGCCTCCTCGCCGGGCGTGATGCTCGTCGTCTGCGTGGCGGGGCTGGTCGCGCTGATCACCGCGCTGGCGCTGGCGGGCCCGTGGCGGCGCTCGATCACCGGCCCCGGGCTGGTGATCGCGGGCCTGACCGCCGCCGTCCTCGGCCTGGACGTCGTCACCGGGTCCAGCCTGCAGATCAACACCTTCATGGGCTACACCGCGCTGGTGGCGGGCCGGTTCTACGGCTTCGGGAACATGGCCTTCGCGCTCTTCGCCACCGCCTCGATCCTGACCGCCGCCTGGCTGGCCGAGCCCCTGCTGCGGGCGGGGCGGCGCCTGGCGGCGGTGGCGGTCGTGACGGCCATCGGCCTGACCGCGATGGTCGTCGACGGCCTGCCCGGCTGGGGCAGCGACTTCGGCGGCGTGATCGCGATCCTGGTGGGGACGGGCACGCTCGCCCTGCTGATCAGCGGCAGGCGGGTCTCGGTCGTGCGCATGGGCCTGCTGGGCCTGCTGGGCGCGGCGGTCGTGCTGGGCATGTCGTTCGCCGACTCGCGCCGCGCCGAGCCGACCCACCTGGGCCAGTTCTGGCGGCAGCTGGCGGCCGGCGAGGGCTGGAGCGTCGTCACCCGCAAGTTCGGCGCGATGCTCAACAGCCTGGGCCACCTGGAGTACACCCTCGCGGTGATCGGCGGGCTGCTCTTCCTGTTCCTGGTGCTGGCGCGCCCCTCGTCGTGGCGGACCCCGATCCTGGCCTCGGCCTACCGGCGCACCCCGACGCTGCGGCCCGCGCTGCTGTCGGTGCTGGTGGTCGCGCTGATCGGCATGCTGATGAACGACTCCGGCGTGGTGATCCCCGCGCTGGTCTTCACGCTGGCGATCCCGCTGGTGCTGGCGGCGTGCGTCAGAGCGCTGGAGCTGGACGCGGCCGACGCAGGCAGCACCACACCAGAAGAACCAGCACCGTCGCCAGCACGAACGGCATGACCGTGGCGCGCACGCCCGTCACCAGCCAGTGCAGCCCGTCGGGCAGGCCCGCGAGCCGGGGATCCCTGGCGGGCAGGTAGGCCAGGCTCAGCGCGACGGTCCTGGCCAGCATGCACCAGTCGAACCGGGACCACGGCAGGAACGCCAGCACCGCCCAGCCGAGCCCGTCGTACCAGGGCAGCGCGTAGGAGGCGGCGAACAGCCAGGCCAGCACCAGCGCGGCCGAGACCGCCAGCACGGGGTCGGCCTCGGGCAGCGCCCTGACCAGCAGCCACACCAGCACGACCAGCAGGACCAGCGAACCGGCCGAGACGAACGAGCGCGGCAGGTCCAGGCCGAGGACTCCGCCGTCCCGGCCGGCCAGCAGGCGCCAGGGGTTGGCCAGCGAGATGGAGTCGGCGGCCTCCCGCACCCTGTCGAGCGCGTGCGGGCCGACCAGCCCGTAGCCGACGGCCACGACCAGGCCCGCGCCGGCCAGCAGCGCGGCCAGCTCGCCGAACCTGCGCCGGGTGAGCAGCCGCCAGGCCGGGCCGCCGCCGACGACCCCGGCGGGGAACTTGGTGGCGACGGCCATGCCGACCGCGGCTCCCGTGCCGAACGCCCGCCACGCGCCGCCCGTCCCCGCGGTGAAGAGGGCGAGCGCGGCGACCGCCGCGGTGATCCCCAGCACGTCGTTGTGCGAGCCGGCGACCAGGTGGTAGAGCAGCAGCGGGTTCAGCGTCCACAGCAGCGCGGCCCGCAGCCGCGCCCGCTCGTCCCGGGTCCGCAGGTGCAGGATCAGGCCGGTCAGCACGAAGGCCAGGCCGTTGACCAGGGAGAGCACCAGCACGGTCAGCCGCGGCGAGTCCCCGCCGGCCAGCGCCGCCAGCGCCTGCACGCCCGTCACCAGCGGGCCGTAGATGGACGGCGTGTCCCGCCATTCCTGGACGGCGTCGCCGTACGGGTCGTCCCCGAGATCGGTCGCCGTCGTCACGTACGGGTCGAGCCCGGAGACGATCATGTGGCCGTAGGCCGCGTAGTTCAGGTGGTCGCTGGAGCCGACCGGGGGCGACAGCGAGAAGACCGCGGCCAGCACGGCGCCGGCGGCCAGCAGGAGGCCGGGACGGGGGGACCAGCCGCGCGCGGCCGCGCGGAAGCACAGGGCCAGGCCCAGCCCGGCCAGCAGGATGCCCGCCACCAGCAGCGCCAGCACGGGTCCCGGCGCCGGATCCACGTGAAACGTCCACGGCGGGCCGGAGCCGCCCAGCGCGGGCTGCACCAGCGAGGGGCCGAGCAGGGACAGGGCGAGGAAGGCGGCGAGGCTCAGCCCCAGGCAGACCAGGCCCGGTGTCCCCCCGGGCGGGGTGAGAGCCGTGCCTCCGCCGGTACGCGGGCGCGCGGGCGACCCGTCGAGAGCGGGAGGTGCCTGTTCAGAGGCCACGGGCGCGGAACCGGCCGAGCCGGTCGCGGACCGCCGGATCACGGGTGGCCAGTGCCCTGGCCACGTCCCGGAACTGCCTGGCGCGGTGCAGTTGGGCGCGCAGGTCGGTGCCGGTGGCGCGGTGCGAAAGCGGCACCTCGACCTCCTTCAGCCGGAAGCCCTGGCGCAGCAGGTCGATGGTGAGCGCCGTCTCCACGCCGAACCCGGCGGCGAGCGGCCGTGCCGCCTCGAACGCGGCGCGGGTCAGGCAGCGCTGCCCGTTCAGCGGCTGGGCGGCGGTCCAGCCGGTGGCGCGGTGGATGCCGTCGCGCGCCAGGCGCACGACGAACCCGTGGCCGCCGAGCTTCACCCGCGAGGAGAAGACGGCGATCGTCATGTCGGCCTCGCCCGCCCGGACGGGCTCGGTCAGCGGGGCGGCCTCCTGCGCCGTCTCCCCCAGATCGGCGTCGAGGAAGAGCAGGTGGCGGGAGGGCACCCCGTCGTGGGCGTCCAGCAGCCGTACCGCCTCGGCGCCGGTCTCCATGGCGGCGGCCTTGCCGCGGTTGCGGGCATGCCGCACCACCTTGGCCCCGGCCCGCTCGGCGAGCTCGGCGGTGGCGTCGGACGAGCCGTCGTCCACCACCATCACCAGGTCGGCTCCGGGCAGCTTCAGCGCGGCCTGAACGGTCGCGGCGATCCGCTGGGCCTCATCCTTGGCGGGGATGACCACCGCGGTGCCGATGGTGTCGGCCGGGGTGTTGTCGGGCATATCAGCGATGGTAGTGGCCCTCAGGTGGCGTCGAGTGCCGGAACCGCGTCATGCACGGTGAACACCGTGTCGAGACCGGTGACCTGCAGGATCCGGCGGACGGCCGGGCGCGGTGCTGCCAGTTCGAACGTTCCACCCCGTTCCTTGGCGCGTTTCATCCCGGACAGCAGCACGTTCATGCCGGTCGAATCGCAGAACTCCACCCCCGAGAGGTCGACGACCACCCGGCCGAAGTCCTGCTCGGAGAGCGCGGCGGCCAGTGCCTGCTGCAGTCTGGGTGCGGTGTACAGGTCCAGCTCACCGACAGCGGTGATCGCGATGTGACCTGCCTGAGATGCAGTCGAGACCTGAAGCTCCATGACCGGCACACTATCCGCCAAGTCGGCCGGGGGCCAGAGAACGCCTTCCGGGGCCTGGCGATTCATCTGTTCTGCCGGTAATCATCATGTCCCGTTGAGGTAATGACACGGTCTGACCTGGTGATTACTGCCCCATGAACCGGCGATTTTGGCAAGCTGAACGGGTGAGGATTTCGCCTGACCGGCAACGTTCCCGGATACGTGAGCGACTGGAGACGATCCACGCCCGATCGGAGAAATCCACGTCCTGGCGCGGCACCGTCAGGTTCCTGCTGCAGCTGGTCAACCGCGACGGGCACGTGCCGGTGAAGACCAGGCTCACCAGGGAGGACCTCCTCTTCCTCGCCGAGGCGCGCGAGGACGTCGCAGCCCTGTCGGAGATGGCGCTGCGCGTGCTGTGCCTGCACCGGCCCCGGCAGGGCGGCGGCCTGTCCAGCGACCCGGACACCCCGCTCCGCCGCTGCCACACCTGCATGGTCAGCTGGCCGTGCGCCACCTACCGCGCGCTCAGCGAGCCCCTCGGCGGCTGATCCCCGCCCAGCGGCAGCTCGATCGTGAACCGGCAGCCGGGGCCGGTGTTGGCCACGGCTATCTCCCCGCTGTGCGCCTCGACGATGCCGCGCGCGATGGCCAGCCCCAGCCCGGCTCCCCCCGCGCCGGGGGTGCGGGCGCTCTCGCCGCGGAAGGCGACGTCGAAGACCCTCGGCAGGTCGTCGGCGGGGATGCCGCCGCACCCGTCGGCCACCGAGACCAGCGCCTTGCCGTCGCCGGCCTCCCCGATGATCTCGATGGAGCCGTCCGACGGGGTGTGCCGGATGGCGTTGGTCACCAGGTTGCGCAGCGCGCGGCCCAGCTCGGCGGTGTCCACCTCCAGGGGAAGGCCCCGCGCCGCCTCTCCGTGCACGCGCACGCCCTTGGCGCGGGCGAGCGGCTCGGCCCCCGCGACGACCTCCGCGACGAGATCGTCCAGACCGACGCGCTGGCGGGACAGCCGGAGCGTCCCAGAGTGGATGCGGGAGAGCTCGAAGAGGTCGTCCACCATCTCGGCGAGCCTGTCCACCTCCACGCGGATCCTCCCGTGGTAGCGGTGAACGGTCTCCGCGTCGACGACGACCTCGTCCTCAAGCGCCTCGGCCATGGCCCGCAGCCCCGCCAGAGGGGTGCGCAGATCGTGGCTGACCCAGGCGACGAGCTCCCTTCTGCTGCTCTCCAGCGCCTTCTCCCTGGCGTGGGCGGCTTCCAGGCGGGTGTAGGCGGCGTCCAGTTCGCGGGAGAGCTCGGCAAGCTCCGCGGGAAGCACCCGTTCCGGCATCGTGAAGGACTCCGCGCGCACGGCGGTGACGAGCGCCTGGTTGGCGTGGGCGAGCCTGCGCCCGAGCAGTATCGCGACGCCAAGGCCGACGAGCCCGGCGACGGCCACCACCGTCAAGGCCACGTCACGGTCGTGGGAGGAGATGAACATCCGCAGCGTGATGGCGACTATCCCCGCCACGATGGCCGAGACCGTCGCCACCGCGACGACGGCCATCTGCACGGCCACCGGCCGAGCGCGCACCAGACGCAGCACCGCGAGGCCGATCCCGCCGACGGCGAGCGCGCTCGCCGCGGATGTGGCGATGACGTCAAGGAGCGCTTCGAGAGGCAGCACCGTCAACTCGCCGCGTCCCCGTACCGGTAGCCGACTCCCCACACCGTCTGGATACGGGCGGGGTTCGTCGGGTCGCCTTCGATCTTCTCGCGCAGGCGGCGGACATGCACGGTGACCGTGGAAGAGTCGCCGAACGTCCAGTCCCAGACGTGTTCCAGCAATTGTTCGCGCGTGAACGCCTGGCCCGGATGGCGCAGAAGGAAGGCGAGAAGATCGAATTCCCGTGCCGTCAAAGCGAGCGGTTCTCCGTTCAGGGAGGCTTCGTGCGCGCGGGTGTCCACCACCAGGCCGTCGTCACGGAGCACACCGTGGCCGCTGGGGAAGAGGCCGCCCTGCGCGCGGCGGAGCACGGAACGGACGCGTAGCGCCAGCTCACGGGGACTGAAAGGCTTCACGATGTAGTCGTCGGCGCCGAGTTCGAGGCCGGTGAGGCGGTCCGATTCCTCGCCGAGCGCGGTCAGCATGACGACGGGGACGGGAGAGCGCTCGCGCAGCCGCCGGCAGACCTCCAGGCCGCCCATGCCGGGGAGCATCAGATCCAGGACGACGAGATCGGGTGGCGTGTCCGAGGCGCGGTCCAGGGCCGTCCGCCCGTCGGGGACGCATTCCACCTCGTGGCCGTCCCGGAGGAGATACCGCGCCACCACTTCGGCCACCGTCGGATCGTCGTCGACGATCAGGATGCGGCCGGTCACCTCGCTCATGGTCCCTCACCGTACGGGCGAAGGAGACTTCGCATGCGAAAGCAGAAGAAAGCGTCATCACCCGGTAAGAAACGGGCGGAGGGTGGTGCCGTCGCGACCCGGGCGCCGGGCGCGGAGAGGTTGGAGGCCCGGAGTGCTACCGACGGGGGCACGACAGCACCCCGAGCTAAGGAGGACCTTAGCGTGTCACTTGACGCAGTTTTTGCATCGGGGCCCCCGTTTCCCCGTCCGCGTACTCGGACGGGGCGTGCAGGTGCGCCCAGACGGTGCTGCCCTGGTCGTCGCGGCGGACGCCCCAGGACTGCGAGAGGATCTCGACGATGCCCAGCCCCCTCCCGCCGAGCGAGGAGAGCGCCGGCTGGCCCTTGCGCGGCTCGGTGACCGCCCCGCCGTCGGTCACCGCCAGTTCGACGGTGTCGCCCACTTTGATCCACGAGACCTTGACCTCGCCCTCGCCCCCGGGAAGGGGCCGGGCGTGCCGCAGCGCGTTGCTGAGCAGTTCGCTCAGTATCACCGCGGCGTCGTCCGCCACGTCCTCGGCGACGCCCCAGGAGGTCAGGTCGCGGTTGAGGCTCCGGCGGGCCGTCGAGACGCTGGCCGGGGCATGCGGAAGGTAACAGGTGCTCATCGTCTTCACCTCCTCCGCATCCCGCGTGGCTTTTGCGTCTTCTGTACGACCGAAATGCCCAGTTGGTGACACCCGGAAACCCGGGCGAAACGCGCGTTTCCTCAATGTGCGTGACACGGACCGGGAACTCACGACCAACCACCCCCGTACGTTGGCGCGAAGCGGTCAACTTACCGGTCTCCGTCCGTCGGTTGACGTCCGGGGTTGTGCACTTCAAGAGATTTCCAGCGATCGACCCGGTTACTCGTCACACGCACGTTTCGTCCGTCACATTCGCGAGCGGCAGGGCCAGCCGCAGCCGGGCGCCTCCCCCCGCGCGGGAATGGGCGCTGATGTCCCCTCCCTGGGCCGTCGCCAGCCGTTTGACGATGTAGAGGCCCAGGCCGACGCCGCCGAATCTGCGGCGGTCCCCCGCCTCACCCTGCACGAAGCGGTCGAAGATCCGCTCATGGTCGCCCTCGGCGATGCCCACGCCCTCGTCGTCCACGGTCACCACCAGCGATCCGTCCGCCAGCCCGGCCTCCACCGTGATCAGGCCCCCCGAGGGGGAGTACTTGCAGGCGTTCTCCACCAGCTGGCCCACGATGATGTCGGTGGCCATGGGGTCGCCCAGCGCCCGGGGCAGCCCCTCGGGGACCCGCACCTCCAGCCGGTGCAGCTCCGACAGCGGCTGGAAGGCCGGGACGACCCGCCGCAGCAGCCCGCCCAGGTCGAACGCCTCGCGCACCACCGGCAGCTCCTCCGCGCCCGCCCGGGAGCCCAGCAGCAGCTGCTCGACCAGGCGGCCCAGCGCCCTGGCCCGGTCGGCGATCGTGCCGACCGCCCGGCGCCGCTCGCCGTCCGGCAGCTCCTCCCAGCGGTTGACCAGGGTCTCGGCGAACCCCCGCACCACGGTGATCGGGGTGCGCAGCTCGTGGCTGGTCGTGGCCAGGAAGAGGTCCTTGGACTCCTCCAGCGCCTTGGCCGCGGTGACGTCGCGGAAGTCGATCACCAGCTCGCCGGTCTCCGGGATCGGCGCGCACAGGATGTCCAGCCAGGTGCCGTTGGCGAGCTGCAGGGTGACCTCGCCGCCGGGGTCGTGCTCGAACGGGAGCCGCCCGCCCAGGACCGCCTCGGGCGGCATCCCGGTGAGCCTGGCGGCCGCCGGGTTCCACTGGCAGACCCGGCCCCGGGCGTCCAGCACCGCGATCCCGTCGACGCTCGCGTCGATCACCGCCCGCTCGTGCGCCCGCTGGCGGACCACCTCCTGGTAGGCCATCACGTTGCCGACCGCGACGCCCGCGTGCCCGGCCAGCAGCTCCAGCAGCTCCAGCTCGGTGTGGCCGGCCGAACGGCCCGCGAACAGCGCGTACAGCGCCCCGTAGGGCCGGTCGCCCAGGAAGGCCAGGCCCAGCGCTACCATCCGCAGGCCGGGCAGCGCCCGCCAGACGAGGTCGTCCAGCCGGGGCCGGGTGGCCAGCAGGACGGGCCGGTCGGTGCGCAGGATCTCCTCCACCAGGCTGGCGCGCAGCGCCACCGAGGTGCCGACGAGGTCGGCGGGCAGGCCGCGGGCGGACACCAGCCGCAACCGGTCGTCCTCGATCCGCACGAACCCCGCGGCGTCCGCGCCGGTGAGCTCCAGCACCGCCGCGGTGATCCGGTCCAGCACCCGTTCCAGGTCGTGCTGGGCGTTCAGGTCGCCCAGGATGTCGTTCAGCCGCCGGACGAGCCGCGCCTTCTCGGCCGCGACGTGCTGGTCGGCCTCGGTGACCCGGTGGAAGACGCTGACCCAGCCGAGCAGCGCGCCGTCGTCGTCCCGCAGCGCGCTGGTGTCGATCCGGACGTCGACCAGCCGCCGCTCCCGGGTGAGCCGCCGCGTCCCGATCGAGATCTGCGGCCCCTCCCGCACCCGCTCCAGCACGGCGTTGTGCTCGGCCTTGAGCTCGTCGGGGATGATCGGCACCATCCGCCCGAGCACCTCCTCGGCCTTCCAGCCGAACAGCCGCTCGGCGGCCGGGTTCCAGGCCGTGACGCACAGCCCCTCGTCGAAGGCCACGATCGGGTCCGCCGCGCAGCGGAGCACGGCGCTTGCCGTCGAGTCTGGGACGTCCGGGCGCACCCCGTCATGGTGCCACCATCACCGGCCCGCCACCGGCCGACATGACGGGAACGCGATGGATCTCAGGCGCGCCGGCCGGCCCGCCCCGCCAGGAAGGCGGCGGCCCCGGCGGTCAGGAACGACAGCAGGGAGGCGCTCATCCAGGGCTGGGGCGTGAAGTGGAGCAGGCCCTGGACGTCGGTCCAGAAGCCGCTCCACCAGCTGACGGCGCCCGGATTGATCAGCTGGTAGACGGCGAAGCCGACGAACCAGGCGACGATCATGCTCCAGCGGGAGGGCGCGCCGGGGGAGGTGTCCCAGACCCCGCGGGAGCGCAGGAAGAAGTCCGCGGCCAGGACGCCGAGCAGGGGCACGAAGACCGAGCCGATCAGGCTGAGGAAGCCCGCGTAGTCGCCCATGTCCAGGCCCAGCGCCAGCAGGGTGATCAGGGCGCCGAGCGCGACGCTGAGGACGCGGCGGTCCAGGCGCGGCAGCAGGTTCTGGATGGACAGCGCCGTCGAGTAGACGTTGGCGAACGACTGGTCGGCCTCGCGGAGGACGAAGACGAAGAAGAACACCGCGCCGAGCGTCACGGTGAGGAACGGCTGGTAGACGCCCTCGCCCTGGACCGCGAACGCCAGGGCGAACAGGCCGAGGGTGTAGGCGATGATCTGGGTGAGCGCGTACGCGCCGCTCGCCGCCCCGAAGGCCGCCTTCTCGCTGCGGGAGTGGCGGGTGTAGTCGGCGGCCAGCGGCACCCAGGAGATCGAGACGGCCAGCGCGGCGTCGGTGGCGAGCCAGAACATGCTCCAGTCCGTGCCGAACGGCGCGCCGCCCGACGGGCCGGGGTTGGCCGTCAGGTCGGGCAGGCCCTCGCGGAAGAACTGGAGGTAGAACCAGCCGAGCGCGATGACCACCGCGACCGTCACGAACCGGCGCAGCAGCCGGACCGAGCCCAGCGGCCAGATCGTCAGGACGGTGGTCAGCACCCCGGCCACCAGCACGAACAGCCAGCGGGGGCCGCCCCCGAACAGCTCCTCCGCCGCCTCGGCGATCACGATCAGCTCGAACGTGCCCCAACCGATGAGCTGGGCGATGTTCAGGACGGTCGGGACGTAGGAGAGCCGGGCGCCGAACAGGCCGCGCAGCAGCACCATCGCGGGGCGGCCCGTGCGGGCGCCCGGCACCGCCGACAGGCCGAGCATGAGCCCGCCGAGCAGCGTGCCCACGGCCATCGCGACGATGCCCGCGGCGATCGACAGCCGCAGTGCCCCGTCGGCGTCCGGCGCGAGCACCGTGTAGGCGCCGGAGAAGGCGAACAGGCTGACGCCCAGATTGGCCCAGAAGGCGCTCTGGTCCCAGAAGGACAAGACCCTGGGGGCGGGCTCGTCGAGTGTCAGAGGGGCCTCGTGAGCGTCCGGACGGACGGCCCCTCCGGCGCCGCGCGACGGTTCGTCGCCGTTTTCGAGCATGACAGCGGGCATGGTCGGGGCACTCTCCCTACGCCGGCATTACCCGGACAGGTTCATGCGGTCGGCGACACGCGGGGGTCGCCCTCTCAGCCCGGCCCTCGGCCCGAGCTCCCGCGGTGAAATCAGATCCCCCGAAGCATACTCATACGGGACGAACCGGATCTAGGCCACGTAAGGCTCTCCGGCCTGCTCCGCGACCATCGGCCTGCCATGATGGGCCCATGCCATCATCCCGCCGTCCACGTTGGAGGCCTGCCAGCCGGCGTTGTTGAGCGCCATCGTGACCTGCGCGGAGCGCCCGCCGACCCGGCAGATCACGTAGACCTCGCGGTCCCGCGGGATCTCGTCGGCCCGGTCCCGCAACCGGCTCATCGGAATGTGCACCGCGTCGGGCGCGTGCCCGGCCGCCCATTCCTCCGGTTCGCGGACGTCCAGCAGATATGCCTCCGGCGGCACCGCCGCGGCGTCGACGGACGGTACGTTGTCCCCGAAGCTCATCAACACTCCCATGGATCTTCAGTTTCGACCACGACGTGCGAGGTGTCCTTTGCCCAGATCGGCGGCCACGGCCCTCCTCCTGACCACGGCGACCCTGGTCGCGGCCGGCGCCTGCGGCGCGCAAAAGGCCGAGACCGGGGACTCTACCGTCGCGACCTCGGCGAGTTCTCCCGCGGCCCAGGTGAGCCGCCTCACCATCACGCTGAAGAAGTCGCCCACCTCCGCTCCGCAGACCTGGACGCTGACCTGCAATCCGCCGGGCGGCGACCACCCCGCGCCCAAGAAGGCCTGCGCGCAACTGGCCAAGACGGGGGCGAAGGCCTTCGCCCCGCCGCCCTCCGACGCCGTCTGCACCGAGATCTACGGCGGCCCGGAGCAGGGCACGGTCGAGGGCGTCTGGCGGGGCGCCAAGGTCCACGCCACCTACCAGCGCAAGGACGGGTGCGATCTGGACCGCTGGTCCAGGGTCAGCGAGCTCTTCGGCGAGCTTCCCCGCGTCCGCTGACCCGTCCCGAAGCTTCGTCCACAGGCTCCAGCCGCTCTCCCACAGGGTTTTCCCCAGTTATCCCCAGGCCTGTGGAAGCCTGTGGACACAGCCTGTGGATAACTTGCGGTGAGGTCGGAAAATCCGCCATCCGGACCGTCAAAGAATACCAAACCCAGACATAATCCCTGAAGTTTTCCCCTGGGGATATCCACAGCCCTTGTGGATAACTTTTCCCCAGGGCGCCTCCGCACGCCCGAAGCCGGGTGCGGCCCGATCGGCTCGGTCCGCACCCGGCGGGATCGCCGCGCCCGGCTCAGGAGGTGAGGGCGGTGCGGAGGGCGACCCGGGCCGGGAGGGCGGTGGCGACCAGGGCGAGGACGGCGGCCGCGAGGACGACCGCCAGCAGGGCCGGCGGAGGGATGTGGGGGCGGGCGATGCCGGTCATGCCCCGGCTGAAGGCGGTGAGGACGACCAGGGCTATGCCGGAGCCGAGAACCGCGGCGACCGCCGTGACGGCGAGGGTCTCCCAGCGGGACATGCGCAGGACCTGGCGCCGGGTGGCGCCGGACAGGCGGAGGAGCGCGAACTCGCGGCCCCGCTCGGCGGTCGACATGGCCAGGGTGTTGACGACGGCTATCGCGGCGAAGGCGATGATCAGGCCCATGGCCACGTAGTCGACCTCGGCGTTGCTCCGGGCGGGGGCGGCGGAGCCGCGGGGGTCGTCGACGTGGCGGGCGAGCATGCCGCGGTCGAAGAGGAGGTCGCCGAAGGCCAGGTCGCGGGTGTAGACGGCGATCACCACGAACTCCCCCGGGGTGCCGTCGCCCAGCGTCAGCCGGACGGTGTCGCCGACCTCGCGGTCCATGCGCTCACCGACGGCGACCGTGCGCTCGCCCAGGTCCGCGAGGTCCCCGGAGCGGACGCCCGGGTCCACGGCCCGCGGGTCGACTCCCTGCGCGGTGTACTTGCCCAGGCCGACCCGGACGGAGGTGTGGACGGCCGGCGCGGACGTCCTCGTACCGGCGCGGTGCTCGTCCTCGGCCGCCTTCTCCATGGTCGTCTGGGTGAACAGGATCGTGGAGGTCAGCGCGATCACCAGGGTGAGCGGCGCCAGCACCGACGCGAACCGGCGCGCCCTCGTCCCGAGGTTGGCCGCGGCCAGGTGCCCCACCGCCCCGTCGAGGCGCAGCAGCGGGCCCAGGACGGCCGCCGCGATCCGGGCGATCACCGGGCCGAGCACGGCGACGGCCATCGTCCACAGGAGCGCGGTGAGCACGACCACCGGGCTGGAGGCGGCCTCGGTGTCCAGCCCGCTCAGCACCAGCGTCAGGACGATCGAGCCGGCGAGGAGCACCGCCCCCGCCGCCAGACGGGGCAGACCCAGGCGCGCGGGCTCGAGCGCGGCCGCGCCGAGGGCCTCCACGGGGCGGATCCGGATGACGCGCCGGGCCGAGAGCCGCGCCGCCGCCCAGGCCGTCAAAGCGGTCGCGACGAGCGCGATGCAGAGGGGGAACGGGCTGCGGACGAGTGCGAGGTTCTCGGGCATCGCGCCGAGGTCGACGAACCTCGTCCGCAACCACCCGGCGAGCAGCAGGCCCGCCGCCGTACCCGGCAGTGCCGCGGCGACGCCGACGAGCAGCGTCTCCCGGCCGATCAGCTTGCGGAGCTGACGGGGCGTGGCCGCCACCGCGCGGAGCACCGCGATCTCCCGCTGCCGCTGCTGGATCGTCAGGGCCAGCGTCCCCACGACCACCAGGACGGCGACCAGCAACGACGTCCCGCCCAGCGCCCCGCCGAGGCTGATGAGCCTGACCCGGGCGTTCTCGGCGCCGAGGAACTCGACCTTGCCCCGCGCGTCACCGGTGTGCGCGGTGGCGGTGGTGCCCTCCAGCGCCCGGGAGACGTCCACGGCGGGAAAGACGCCGATCGCGGTGAGCATCCCCGGTCGTCCGGCCAGCCGCCGGGCCTCCTGCGTGGTGAAGAACAGGGCGGCCTGGTACTCCGGCTCCTGCCCGGTGATGCCGGAGACACGGTAGACGCCCGTCCCCAGATCCACCTCGTCACCGAGCGAGAGGCCCCTGGCCTCTGCGGTCCGCGCGTCGACGACGAGATCGCGCGCGTTCCGCGGAGCGGCGCCCTCCCGCAGGGTGAAGGGGGTGAGCCCGGCCGACTCCCAACCGTGCCCCCACGCCTGCGTGACGCCGGGCAGCCGCACCGGGAACGTGACCTCGGTGACGACGCGCTCCACCCCGGGCACGGCACCGATCCGGCCCGCGAGCTCCGCCGGGATCCACGCCCGCTCGGCGATCGGCTTGGCCTTCTCCTTGGTCTTGCCCTTCTTGACCTTGGTCTCCCGCACGTACTGGTCGCCCGAGACGACCAGGGGAGCGCCCGCGTACCGTTCGGGGGCGATCCGGCCGCGCAGACCGGTGTCCAGGAGGGTGCCGCAGGCCGTCACCAGCGCGGCGGCGCAGAACAACGCGAGGAAGGCGCCGGCGAAGGCGGCCTTGCGGGTGCGGAGCGAGGCGAGAACGAGACCCAGCATCAGTTCCACGCTCCCAGCCGGGTCATCCGGGCCGCGACGGCGTCGGCGGACGGCTCGTCCAGCTCGTCCACGATCCGGCCGTCGGCCAGGACGAGCACCCGGTCCGCGAACGAGGCGGCAAGGGGATCGTGGGTGACCATGACGACGGTCTGGCCGGTCGCGTCCACGGTCTCGCGGAGCAGGGTGAGCACCTGGCGGGCGGTCACCGTGTCCAACGCGCCGGTCGGCTCGTCGCCGAAGACCACCTCCGGGCGGGTGGCCAGCGCCCGGGCGAGCGCCACGCGCTGCTGCTGGCCGCCGGACAGCTCGGCGGGCCGGTGCCCGGTCCGCTCCTTCAGACCCACCCGTTCGATCACCTCCGCCAGCCACGCCCGGTCGGGGCGCTTCCCGGAAAGGCGGAACGGGAGGGTGATGTTCTGCTCGACGGTCAGCGACGGGACGAGGTTGAACGCCTGGAAGACGAAACCGACACGTTCGCGGCGCAACTCCGTCAGCCGTGTCTCGTTCATCCCGGACAGCTCCGTCCCGCCCAGCCGCACCGAACCGGAGCTCGGCGTGTCCAGCCCCGCGGCGCACTGGAGGAACGTGCTCTTCCCCGACCCCGACGGCCCCATCACCGCGGTGAACCCGCCCCTGCGGAGCCCCACCGTCACCTCTCGGAGCGCCGCCACGGCGTTCCTTCCCCTGCCGTAGACCTTGCTCACCGCGTCCAGACGCACAGCTTCATCCATGGCAGAAAGCCTGCCGACCTGGGCGTTCACCGACCAGAGAGACGATCACCGATCGACCATGACATTTTCACTGGTAGACCTGAGCCGTGATCAAGGTACTGCTCGCCGAGGACCAGCACGTGGTGCGCGCCGCCCTCGCCACCCTCCTCGACCTGGAGCCCGACCTCACCGTGGTCGCCCAGGCGGGACGCGGCGACGAGGTCGTCCCCCACGCGCTCGCCACCGCCCCCGACGTCGCCGTCCTGGACGTCGACATGCCCGGCCTGGACGGCCTGGAGGCCGCCGCCCTGCTGCGCGAGAGGCTCCCCTCCTGCCGGACGCTGATGCTCACCGGCAACGGCAGGCCCGGCCACCTCCGGCGCGCGCTGGCCGCGGGCGTCACCGGCTTCCTCCTGAAGACCGCCCCGCCCGACGAACTCGCCGAAGCCATCCGCTCCACCGCCGCCGGACGGCGGGTCCTCGACCCGTCCCTGGCCGCCGCCGCCTGGGACCTGGCCGACAACCCCCTCACCCCCCGCGAGACCGAGATCCTGCGCCTCGCCGCCACCGGCGCCGAACCCGACGAGATCGCCGCGACCCTGTTCCTCTCCCCGGGCACCGTCCGCAACAACCTGACGTCCGTCGTCACCAAACTCAACGCCCGAGGCCGCCCCGACGCCCTGCGCATCGCCACCGAAGCCGGCTGGATCTAGCCCCGAAGGGCCGTGCGTCCGCCCGGCCTCCAACCGGCGCGGCCCCGCCCCGGCCGCACCGGACCCCCGGCCCCGACCCACGGGCCCCGCGGGCTTCCACCGGGCCTCAGGTCGGTGCGGGGTCCGGTATCGGGCTCGTGGTCGGTGCCTGGGCCGGGTCCGTGGCCGGGGAGGCAGGGGGGACCGTCGCCTCGAGGCGGAAGAGGCCGGGCTCGGTGGTGACGGACAGGGTGCCGCCCAGTTCCGCCAGGCGGGTGGTGAGGTTGCCCAGGCCGGAGCCCGGGGGGCCGGTCCTTGCCCGGGGGGCGTCGTTCTCGACGGTCAGCGTCGTGGGGGTGGAGGCGATGCGGCAGGTGGAGGCGCTGCTGTGGCGCAGGATGTTGGTCACCGATTCGCGGACGACGATGCCGTAGACGGTGTCGAGCCGTTCGGGCAGGTCTCCGTGCGCCGCCTCGAACCGGGGGTCGATGCCGGCGCTGGTGAGGACGTCGCGGGCCCGGGCCAGCTCCCCGTCCAGAGTCGTGCCGCGGGAGGGCGCCAGCTCGCCCTTGGCGAGCTCGGCCATCTCGACGAGTTCGGCCAGCTCGCGGGCCGCCCGCTCGGGCGGCAGGCGGCGGGCGAGCTCGCCCTTGAGGAGGATCGCGGCCATGGTGTGACCGAGGATGTCGTGCAGGTCGCGGGCCGTGCGCAGGCGTTCCCGGACGGCCGCCGCCCTGGCCAGCTCCTCGCCGGCCTCCTGCATCTCCCTGATGACCTGGGCCAGGCGCACCAGCACGAAGACGACGACACCGCTGACCAGGGTGCTGATCGTGTAGTTGGCCACCGCCGCCGGTTCGAGGCCGTGGCCGTGGGCGGCCCAGGCGACGCCCGCCATGATGGCGAGCACGAACGGGACCGGCCTGGCGAACGCCACCATCAGCGTGCCGGCCAGGAAACCGGGGACGCCCAGCCACGTCTCGCCGAACCAGATCATCGGCAGGTAGGCCAGGGCCGCCTCGGCGGCCAGCGACCACCGCCAGGCTCGAGGCCGTTCCGGTCCGCGCCAGCGCAGCACCAGGAAGGCGAAGGCCGCCAGGAAGACGGTCGCGAGGGCGAAGGACGGGCCCCAGGGGATCATGAGCAGCGCCTTGAGGCAGAACCCCGCCAGGACGGCCGTCAGCAGCGCGACCGACAGGCGGTGAGCCGCCGGGTCGGTGGGAGGCGGCTCCCGTTCGACGGCCGCGGCCTCGACGAAGAAGGTGCCGTCGGCTTCCAGGCCCGTGCGCGACGTCCCGCCCGCGGCCTCGATCCGCTCTCCGGCGCGCAGCAGCGCGTCGGTGCCCAGCGCGGCGTTCGAGACGCCGTCGTGGGAAACGCGGAGCCCCACCATGCCGTCGTCGCCGTTCCACGTCCTGATCGTGCAATGCGTGGCCGTGCCCTGCCGCACGACGTCCGTCACGGCCTCCCTCAGCACGATCGCGAGCAGCGTCCCGGCCGAGGCGAGCGGCTCCCGGTGGGCGGTGTCGACGGACACGCTGATCCCCGCCGACCTCAGCAGCGCCTCCGCGGTCGCCGTCTCGGGCCGCAGGGACAGGCTCCGCAGGTCCAGGGCCACCGCCCGGACGTCCGCCGCCGTCCTGCGCGCGCCCTCGATCATCCCCGCGACGAGTTCGGGGCGTTCCAGCGCGGCCCGGCCTTCGCGCACGATCTCCTCGAGCCCGCTGCCGAGCCGCCCGTTCAGCTCCTCCGCGAGCCGCAGCCGTTCCCGTTCGACCGCCGAGGCCGCCACCGCTCCCCGCGTCGCCTCGAGGTCCTGCGTCCGCCGCAGGAGGATGACCGTGACGGCGACGACCCCCGCCGTCAGCCCGACGGTGATGGCCGAGGACAGCGCCTCGCCCGGCGCGCGGACCGTTCCGACCACCAGGGCCGAGAGCAGGATCAGCGCGGCGGCCCCCCGCCGCCGCCCGACCGCGGCCATCCCGGCGACCGGCGCGGCCAGCGCGGGCGAGAGCCCGAACCCGAGCACGACCCCCAGCGCCGCGATCCCTTGGCCGAGGAGCAGCCGTTCGTCCTCCCGCCACCACAACCACGCGGCCTGCAGGCCGAGCACCGCCGCCACGCCCAGCAGCCCCCAGCCGCGGGCTCCCAGCAGATGCACCGCCCCGAACGCCCCCAGGACCACGGCCACCAGCGGCCGTGCCCCGCTCACGCGGGCCAAACCACCCGTCCCCCCACTCCGATCACCGCCCTCACGCGTTCATCCTCCCGCACCCCCACCCGCCCCTCCGGCCCCGATCCCGAATCTGTGGATCGTCAGTGCGCGTCAGCGCACATCCAGTCACGAACAGCGCGCCGTCAGGCGCACGTCACTCTGTGGATCGTCCGGCGCGCGTCAGCGCACTTCCGGTCACGAACAGCGCGCCGTCAGGCGCACGTCCCTCCACGGAGCGTCCAGAGCACGTCGGCACGCGTCCGGCCACGGACAGGACGCCGTCCCTTCCACCGCGCGTCGGCGCACTTTTGGGAGAGAAGCCCTGGGGATGCCGATCCCACCCGTTCAGTCGGGGTACCCCCCAAAGCGATCAAGTGAGTCGAACGCTGAGGAACCCGCCATGGCCGCCACCGCTCCGTCTCCGCCTCCGCCGGGCGGCGCCCTGCCCGCCGACCTGGCGCTGACCGCGCTGGCGCCCATGGCCTGGGGCACCACCTACGTCATCACCACCACCCTGCTGCCGCCCGACCGTCCCCTGCTGGCGGCCACCCTGCGCGCCCTGCCGGCGGGGCTCCTCCTGCTCGCCCTGGCGCCCCGGCTGCCGCGCGGGCCGTGGTGGCCGCGCCTCCTCGTCCTGGCCGTGCTGAACTTCGGCGCCTTCTTCCCGCTGCTGTTCGTCGCCGCCTACCGGCTGCCCGGCGGTGTCGCGTCGACGATCAACGCGCTCCAGCCGCTGCTCGTGGCGTTCTTCGCGTTCACCGTCACCCGGGTGCGGCCCCGGACCGCCAGCCTGGTCGCGGCGGTCACGGGCGCGGCCGGGGTCGGCCTGATGACCCTGACGGCCGAGGCACGCCTGGACGGCACCGGCATCCTGTCCATGATCACGGCGTTGACCCTGATGAGCCTGGCGATCGTCCTGAACAAGAAGTGGGGCCTGCCGGAGGGGATGGGCCTGCTGACGTTCACCGCGTGGCAGCTCTCCCTCGGCGGGGTCATGCTCGTGCCCCTCACCCTGGCCGTCGAGGGGCTCCCGGCGTCCTTCACCGCGGAGAACGCCCTGGGCTTCACGCTGATGGGCAGCTTCGGCACCGCCCTGGCCTACGCCCTGTGGTTCCGCGGCATCGAGCGGCTCCCCGCCACCTCCGTGGCGCTGCTCGTCCTGTGCAACCCCCTGGTCGCCACCCTGGCGGGCTTCCTGATCCTGCACCAGACCCTGACCCCGGGCCAGCTCACGGGCTTCGCCGTCGCGCTCGGCTCCCTGGTGGCGGGCCAGCTCTCCCAGGCCGCCGCCACGCCGGACGGGGAGCCGCGCGCCGCGGTCAGCAGCGGGGATCGCCGTGCCTTACCAGCGACGCCGCGTGCCGCACCACCGCGTCCAGGTCGTCTCCGAGGGCTCCGGAGAGCCACTGGTGAGCCAGCTCCACCATCGCGCCGGTGAACATCGCGGCGCTCACCATCGCCTGACAGGGGTCGGTGTCCGGACGGGACTGCGCGTTCTGCTGCAGGACCGCGTCCATCAGCGCGCTCTGGGTGTCCCTGCGCCGCGCGGTCAGCACCGGGTGGTCCCGCCCCTCGGTGAACAGCACCCGGCCCCGGCGCGGGTCGGCCGAGCTGAACTCCAGCACGCCGTGGACGCCGGCGCGGAGCCGTGCGGACAGCTCGTCCCCCGCCTCGTTCAGTTCGGCCAGCAGCCGCTCGGCCAGCTCCGCCGCCACCTTGTCGTACACGGCGCCGAGCAGTTCCCCGGTGTCGGCGAAGTTCTCGTAGAAGTAGCGGGCGTGCAGCCGCGCCTCCCGGCACACCGCGCGCACCGAGACGGCGGCCTCGCCGCCGGTGCCGAACAGCGCGAACGCCGCGGCCACCAGCAGGGATCGCCGCTCGCTGCGGCGGTCCGCCAGGGAGACGCCCGCCCAGCGGGTGGCCGACGGCCCCCTCTCGCGCACCATCACGCCACCTTATCCCGGCAACTCTGGCTACACATGTGACCAGAACTTCCCTAGACTGGCCACACCCGTAGCCAGAATGGGAGTGGCCATGTTCCCGACGTCCCTGCCCCTGCCCCACGAGCTGCTCACCCGGCCGCTGGCCGCCAAGTTCGACGATTTCTTCGACGCCCAGGTGCGCTCCCGCTACTTCAAGGGCCTCGACTTCGCCGGGCCCGAAGGCGACCCCGGCTGGTTCGGCCCGGACAGCGCCGTCTGGTACGTGCACTCGCACATGCCCGCCCTGGCGTTCGGCCTGGCGTGCGCGTCCTACATCGAGGGCCTGGACCCGAGCATCTTCTGGATGGCCGCCGACCACGTCCGGTTCGTCGTCCGGGACGCCGACGGCAAACCCACCGGGCAGATCGACCCGGAGGGCGCGGCCGTGCGCTTCGGCCACTCCCTGTCGTTCTTCATCGGCACCGCCTACGGCTCCACCGAGACCGCCGAACGCCTCGCCCGCACCGTCCGGGCCATGCACCACACCGTCAAGGGAACCCGCCCCGACGGGCTCCCCTACGACGCCGACGACCCCGCCTGGCTGCGCTGGAACTACGCCACCGTCGTCTGGGGCATCGCCACCGCGCACGAGCGCTACCACCCCCGCCCGCTCCGCGGCGCCGAACTCGACCGCTATTACGGGGAGTTCGTGCGCGTCGGCCACGCCCTGGGCGGCACCGACCTGCCCACCACCAAGGCCGAGACCCTCGACTGCCTGCACTCCTACCTGCCCAGGCTGGCCGTCACCCCCGGCAAGGCCGAACGCACCGGATCCAACCTGCGCGGCGCCAAGACAGGGCCGCTCGACAACCCGTTCATGGACTGGGCCATCCGCGACACCCTGCCCAGATGGGCCGCCCGCATGGTCATGTACCAGCGCCCCAACCCGGTGGAGCTGCGCGCCCGCCGCAGCGCCCTCTGGGCGGCCCTCAACTCCCTGCACGCCGTCACCGGCCCGCTGCCGGAGTTCCGCCAGGCCCAGGCCCGGGTCGCCGGAGGCACCACCGTCCCGCACACCGAACCCGCCTACGCGCTCGGCAGCGACCCCGCGCGCACCAGGGAAGAGGTCGAGGCGGACGCTTGAACCCGCCATGATGGGGGCGGAAACTGCGTGACGGTGTCGCTGGGGGTGGCCGTGATCAGGGTGCTGCTGGCCGAGGACATGCACCTCATCCGGGGTGCGCTGGCCGCGCTGATCGACCTGGAGGACGACATGCTGGTCGTCAGCCAGGTGTCCACCGGGGACGACGCCGTCACCCGGGGCGTCGAGCTGCGACCCGACGTGGTGGTGCTGGACATCCAGATGCCGGGACGGCTCGACGGGCTGGGGGCGGCGCAGGAACTGCGGGAGCGGGCTCCGGAATGCGCGCTGCTCATGCTGACCTCGGCGGGCAGGGCCGAGACGCTGCGCAGGTCGCTGGCGGCGGGCGCGCGGGGCTTCATGCTGAAGGACGCGCCGCCGGCCCGCCTGGCCGAGGCGATCCGGCGGGTGGCGACGGGCGAGACCGTCATCGATCCGGGCCTGGCGGCCGCGGTGATCACCGGGCCGCCCAACCCGCTGAGCCCGCGTGAGGCGGAGGTGCTGCGCAAGGCGGGAGAGGGCGCGGACCTCGCAGAGATCGCGAATGAGCTGTTCCTCAGCAAGGGGACGGTGCGCAACTACCTCGGCGCCATCGTCACGAAGCTAGACGCCCGCAACAGGCTCGACGCCGTCCGCATCGCCGCTGAGAACGGCTGGATATAGGACGGTCAGCTCGTACTCGCCTCCGCTCCCTCCAGCGGAGAGCGTGCCGCCCGCAGCGGTCACCCGGGCGGTGAGATTGGCGGTCCCGCTACCGCTTCCCCTGACTTCGGAGGCTCCATCGTTGACGACCCGAAGCCCCTCCCGAGTGACCTCGATGCGGCAGCGGGTGGCGGAACTGTGCCGCAGCACGTTGGTGACGGCCTCCCGCAGGACGATCGCCAGCAGCGCGTCGTCCCGTTCCGATGCCCGGTGGACGGCGACTTCGATACCTGCCGCTTCCAGCAGCGGCCGGGCCGAGTCCAGCTCGGCTGCGAGCGACAGCTGCGGATCCGGCTCCTCGGGGATGGCGCGCAACGCGGACAAGGACCTCCTGGCGATCGTCGCGATCTCCTCGAACTGCTCCCCGGCGGCCCGCGGCTCGAGTCTCCCGGCCAGCTCGGCTTTGACGGTGATGGCGGACAGCCCGTAGCCGAGAAGGTCGTGGACATCGCGGGAGATGCGCTTGCGCTCGTCCGCGGCGGCGAGCACGGCGAGCGCACGCCGCGCCTCCCGGGCCTGGAGCACCAGCGCCGTCTGTGCCGCCAGCCCGTAGAGCATCGCGGCGACGGCCACGGCGTTGAACGACCAGTAGAGGTTCTCGGCGGGGGAGTAGTCGCGAGCGGTCAGTACGACGGCCACCGCGGCGATGACACCCCCCGCCGCCGGCCACCAGGCCCGCCCCAGCGCGAGGAAACCCCCCGCGGCGAACCCGGCGAGCTGCGGATAGGCCTGCCCCGGATACAGGAGCACAGCGGCCGTGAGCCCGATCTGCGCCAACACCGTCCACGGCACGACGCGCGCCTGACGGCGCCCTACCCATGACCGAACACACGCTGACGCGCACTGAACGACCCATGGCACGACGCGCGCCTGACAGCACACCACCCATGACTGAACGCGCGCTGACGCGCACTGAACGACGCGCGCCTGGCGGCGCGCCGCCCGCGACGGCGAGCGCTCAACGGTCCGCGGATCGTCCCGGGGCCGCGTGTGGAGTGGGTGTGGCAGGGCGTGGTGCAGTTGCAGGCCGAGGATTCCTGCGGCGAGCAGTGCGGGGGCGGGGCGTCCGCCCAGGTAGATGAGGGCGGTCACGAAGTATCCGGCATGCACGACGAGGAGGATCGGCAGGGCGAGGCCGGGGGTGAGGTCCGGTTCGGGGACGGGCTCCCCCGGCTTGGCCGGGACGGCGCGGGCACGCGCCGCGGCCTCGCGGGAGACCTCGGCGATCCGTGCCGCGTCGCCGCGTCCGGCCAGGGCGATGACCGTGGACAGGGCCGTTCCCAGGGCGGTCTGCAGTTCGCGGGCCGCCCGTGCCCGCTCGGCGGCGACCGAACGGGCGGCGAGCTCGGCACGGGTGGCGTGGAGGGCGGCGCGCGTGTCGCCGAGCCGCGTCACCCCGAACAGGACGAGGCCCTGGCACACCGTGTTCAGCAGCGCGAGGGCGATCTCGAACGGTGTCGCGGGCGCGAGCAGCACCGCCGCCGCGGCCACGGCGGCGAACAGGCACCAGCGCGCGGCCCCGCGCAGGAGGAGCAGTGAGGACGCCGCGACCATGCCCGCCGCCGCGGGCCCCGCCCAGGGCAGGAGCAGGAGCTGCACCGCCAGCGTCCCGCGGCCGCGCCAGGGCGTCAGGCAGTGGAGCAGCTGGAGGGCCAGGACGAGGGCGAACGGGAGGCCGGGCACCGGATGGAGCGGATCGAAGGCGACGCCCGCGAGGACCACCAGAACGATCAGCACTCATGCACGATATGTCCCGATCGTGCATTCTTCATGCCGGACCGGGGCGAGCGGCACTGATGCCGGACGCACCGCGCTCGGCAGGCTGAACGCATGAAGACAACGGTCACCTCCGTGCTCGCCGTCCTCGGCCTGCTCGCGGCCCTCCCGGTCCTCGCCGCGCCCGCCCGCGCGCAGGACGGCCTCGGCACGATGATCGACGGCGCCGTCCCCGGGCTGCTGGCCGAGGACGAGATCCCCGGCGCGGCCGTGGTCGTCGTGGAGGGCGGACGGACGGTGCTCGCCCGGGGCTACGGCCTCGCCGACGTCGCCTCCGGCCGCGCCGTCGACACCGAGACCCCCTTCCTCACCGGCTCGCTGGCCAAGGTCTTCACCGCCGAGGCCGTGCTGCGCCTGGTCGCGGAGGGCAGGCTCGACCTGCACGCGGACGTCAACCGCTACCTCACCGCCTTCCAGATCGAGGACTCCCATCCGGGACGCCCGGTGACCGTGGAGCACCTGCTCACCCACACGGCGGGCTTCGACGACGACCTCGTCGGCGTCGCCGAGGAAGACCCCGCGAAGCTCCCCTCGCTCGCCGAAAGCCTCGAGGATCGCCGGCCGCTCCGCGTCCGCCCGCCCGGCACCCGGATCGCCTACGACAACTACGCCTTCGCCCTGGCCGGGCACCTCGTCGAGGCGGCATCCGGCAGGCCGTACGCCCAGTACGTCGCCGAGAACGTCTTCGCCGCCCACGGGATGACCGGCTCGACCGCCGCGCTCCCGCACCCCGCCTCCGTCAGCGCGCGCCTCGCCCGCGGCTACCGGCCCGACGGCGATGGCCAGACCGAGCAGAAAGGCCAGTACAGCCCCTGGACCCCGTCCGGCACCGGTCCCGCCGTCACCCCCTCCGACATGGCCCGCTACATGATCGGCCAGTTGGAGCAGGGCCCCATCGCGAAGCGGATGCAGGAGCGCCGCTTCACCGCCGACGACCGGATGCCCGGCATGGGATACGCCCTGGAGGAACGGCCGCGCAACGGCCGCCGGCTCCTCTACAAGGACGGAGACGTCCCCGGTTACCACAGCGCCATGGCCCTCATGCCCGACCAGGAATTCGGCGTCTACGTCGTCTTCAACGGCGACGGCACGTCCGGCGCCGCCCCCTGGGACGCGCAGGAGCTCATCAACCGGATCGTCGACCGGCGCTTCCCCGCCGCCCGGGCTCCCGCGCTCTCCCCGCTCACCACGGACGTCTCCGCCTACGCGGGCTCCTACCGCTCCACCCGCACCAGCCGGACCAGCCTGATGAGGGCCTCGACCCTGTTCGCCCTCCCGACCGTCGAGGCGGGCCCCGGCGGCACCCTCACCACCACCGGGCTCTCCCCGGATCCCGACCGGCAGACGCAGCACTGGATCCAGGTCTCCCCCGGCCTCTTCCAGGAGCGCGACGGCCGGGCCCGCATCTCCTTCCCCGGCGACGGCGTCCTCGTCTCCTCCGCGCTGCCCGGCGAGGTCTACGAGAAGACCCCCTGGTACGACGCCCCGACCCTGAACCTCCCCCTGTTCGCCACGGGCGCCCTCGCGCTGCTCCTGACGGCCCTGGGTCTGCCCGTCGCCGCCGCCGTCCGCCGCGTCCGCGGCACCCGCTCACCGGTGCCCGCGCGGCTCGCCGCCCTCACCGCCTGGACCGGTGCCGTGCTGGCCACCGCCTTCCTCGGCGGATTCGCCCTGCTGATGGCGGACCCGAACGTCATCATGGCGGCGATCCCCCTGAACTCCCCGGATCTGGCCGCCCTGCCCGTCCTGGCCACCCTCGCGCTGGCCTTCACCGCCCCCGCGCTCCCCGCGGCCGTCCTCGCCTGGCGCGCCCGCTGGTGGAGCCCCGCCCTGCGCACCGCCTACACCCTGCTCACGGTGGCCGCTCTCGGTTTCTTCAAGGTCGCCTACGACCACAACCTCCTCCTCTTCTGAGGAGGAGGGCCGCCCGGACGGCACCGGGAGAAGCAGAAGGGCCATCTGGTCAGGGGCAGCACGCCCTCACGTACTGCTGCCCACGCCGGATGCCGTGCGCGGTCATGGCCTCGCTGATGTTCTCGATGGACGCGGAGTACGTGGTGGCGGCCTCGGAGCCGTAGTGGACGCCGAGCGTCGAGATCACCGCGTCGTGCCCGGCCACCACGCGCTCCACCGCCTCGGGGTCCAGGGCGTCGGCCTTGGCGACGTCCAGGGCGGGATCGCCGACCGGGAACGACCCCTGGCCCGAGCGGCTTGACGGGATATGGCGGCCTCGGCCGGACACGATAAGAGCCGGTCGCCGGACACGGCCACGAAAGATCCCGGAAATGCCGAAGGGCCCCGACACGAAAGTGTCGGGGCCCTTCGGTCACGCGGTGGGCCCCGACTTTCGTCGGGGCCCCAGGGTGGGGTACCGACGAAACCCTGTGACCAGCCGTTTCGCTCGGGCCGTCGTCAGCGGTTTCCACGCTAGGAAAGATCATTTTCCACCCGCTTGAGCGGAAGACTGAGCCTCTTTCATCCTCGGGTGGCTTGAGCGGTTCGGTGGTTCTGCAGGACGGCGATCGCTTTGACGAGGTGGCCGGCCTTGGCGGGGCTGCAGCGCAGCCTGTGCAGGATGCGCCATGACTTCAGCTGCGCGTTCGCGTGTTCGCCGGGCCCGCGCAGCTTGGCGTGCGAGCGATTTGCCTGCTTCTGACCTGCAGGTTTGTTCCTGCCCTTGTACGGAGTGATGACGACTGCGGCCTCGGCACCCTGATAGGCCTTATCCGCCAGGGTGAGGATCCCTGTCTTTTGCAGCTCGCGCAGGATGCCCCAGATGCGGGCGGCGGTCAGGTCGTGGATCTTGCCCGGCATCGCCCCGGACGTCCACAGGATCCGCCCGTTGGGCGCGGCTATGACCTGCACGTTCATCCCGTGGCACTGGTGTTTGACCGAGAAGTAGGGCCGGTCGGCCTTCACGCGGTCGGTGCGGATCAGGGTGCCGTCCAGAATCAGATGGCTCAGCCCGTCCTTCCGGGCCGCGCGCAGTGCTGTTGTGAGTTTGGGCGAGCGGGCCGACACAGGGCGACGACTTCGTCGACGTAGCGCCACGCAGTCGCCTCCGAGACTCCGAATCCGGCTGCGAGCTGGGCGAACGTCTCGCCCTTGCGCAGGTGGACCAGCACCAGCAATGCCTGTTGGGCCGGGTTCAGGCGCCGCCACTGCGACCTGATCGCCCGGCGGTGGCGGCAGACGATGGCGGCCACGTAGTTCAGCATTGGGCGCGGCAAATCGACCGCAGCGCGGTAGAACAGCATCAGAAGCTCCTGGTGGGACAAGGTGATTGTGGTGATCAACCCGCCTACCAGGGGCTCCTCTGCGTCCAGGAGCGAATCCTCAAGTCGCGATCATGCCGTGACCAACGCCCGCCGCCGAGGATGAAAGACGCTCAGTGATCACCAGCTGAACCAACGGCACCGCTGAAGGCTTGTTCGTTGAGGCCGTCGCTCCGCAGACGTAGCACTCGAGGGTGCCCTCGACCGGCCATCCCTGGTCTCGGCCTCAGCGACCAAATCCTTTGTCAGCAGGCTCTTACGGCCGGCTGAACCAGCCAACATCGGTTACCTGCAGCTGGTGGCCGACGACAGGTGGGTGAGCTTTTCGGGGTTGACGATGCCGTAAATGTGCCGCGCCCTGGCGGTGACGGCGTCCAGGTCCAATACCAGCACCGCGAGCAGCTCATCCTCAGCCGTCAGCAGCGCGGTGGGCTGGCTACCGGGGAGCCAGCGGGTGCGCAGGTGACCATAGCGGGGGCCGAGCTTTGCGAGTAGGCGTGCCACCTTGGCCGCCCCGCTCACCGGGCGTAGGGCGGCCCGCACCGCGCCGCCGCCGTCGGTCCACAGGGTGACGTCGGGGGCGAGGACATCCATCAGGTCGCCGAGGTGGCCGCCGAGCGTGGCGGCCAAAAAACGCTCGGCGGCCTGGCGCGCGAGGTCGGGGTCTGCGGGGAAGCGCGGCCGCCGCGCCTGGACATGCTCGCGGGCGCGGTGGATCAGCTGGCGGGCCGCTGCGGGGGATCGCTCCAGGACGCGGGCGATCTCGGCGTGCTCGTAGCCGAATCCCTCGCGCAGCACGAAGGCCGCCCGTTCCAGAGGCGAGAGGGTCTCCAGCACCACCAGCAGGCCGAAGGTCAGTTCTTCTGCCCGGGAGACGGCCTCGGCAGGGTCGGCTTCGGTGGGGTCGGCTTCGGTGAGCAGAGGCTCCGGTAGCCAGGGCCCCACGTAGTCCTCCCGGGCCGCGCGCAGACGGCGCGAGCGTGCCAGTGCTTGCCGTACCGCGATGCGCACCAGGTACGCCTTGGGATGCTCGATCCGGTCGGCCTCCACGGAGGACCAGGCCAGCCAGGATTCCTGCACTACGTCCTCGGCGTCGTGCACGCTGCCCAGGATCTCGTAGGCGAGGGTGAACAACAGGTTCCTGTGTTGGTTGAAGGTGGTGTCCGCGGCGGCCATCTGTCTCCTTGAATGCCATGTCCTGCCCATATAAGGCGGTTCGCGACCCAGATGTGACATGTGCCCTGGATCACATGGCGTCCGTGTCACGTCCCCGGATGCGCCTCGCCTCTCATGAGCAGAGGCGAGGAAAGGAACCATGACAGATGTCCAAGGACAGACTGGTCAAGGCCGTGGTGGTGCTGGCGGCGTCGACCATGCTGAGCACCGGATGCTGGGCCCGGCTGGATCCAGCGAGCTTCGCCCGTTTCGCCAACTGGCCCAATCACGTGCACTTCCTGCACGACGCGGGCGTGTTCCAGATCGGGATCGGGTTGATGATGCTGTGCGCCCTGCGCTGGCGCGACGTCCTGGCCGTGGTCCTGGCCGGTTTCGTGTTCACCAACACCTTCCATGCCGTCAACCACGCTTTCGACTTGCCGCTGGGTGGCAACGCCTCCGACCCGTGGACGTTGCTGGCGGTCTCCGCGATGGCGCTGGCGGCCTGGGTCGTGCGGATCCGGCAGCTGCGCGGCCGGGCGGAGGCGGGGTCATGAGGGTCCTGTTGGCCGGCGCGACCGGCGCACTCGGCTCCGCCCTGATCCCCGTGCTGCTGGCCGAGGGGCATCACGTGCTCGGCCTGACCAGGTCCGCCGCCAGCGCGGCCCGGCTGGCCACGCTGGGCGCGCAGCCGGTGCGAGCCGACATCATGAACGTCGAGGAGTTGCTGACCGCCCTGGAAGGCCGACGGGCCGACGCGGTGATCCACCAGGCGACCGCCATCACCGGCGTGCCGTTCCTGCACCGGCATCTGTACGCTACCGACGCGCTGCGCGAGCGCGGCACCGCCCACCTGCTGCGCGCCGCAGCCGAGCTCGGCGCCCGTCGCTTCCTCACCCAGTCGTTCTTCCTCGGGTACGGCTATCGCGACCACGGCGAGCAGTTGCTGGACGAGGACCACCCCTTCGCCGTCCGCACCGGCCACCGAGGCTTCGACCGGCACATGATCTCCCTGCGCAGCAACGAGGGCCAGGTCTTCGGCACCCCGGGCATCGACGGCGTCGCCCTGCGTTATGGCATGTTCTACGGTCCGGAGCCCGCCACCCGGCGGCTGATCCACCTCGCCCGGCGACGCCGGCTGCCCGTCCCGAGCCCCAGCGGTACCGTCTCGCTCGTCCACATCCACGACGCCGCCTCGGCCACCGTCGCCGCACTGCACCGGGGGCGCCCCGGCCAGCCGTACAACATCGTGGATGACCATCCGGTCACTTTTGAGGACTACTTCCGCGCCGTCGCACAAGCCGCGGGGGCGCCTCCTCCACGGCGGGTGCCCAGCAACCTCCTCACCGCGCTGCCGTACCTGCGCGCTCTGATGGTCACCACCCGCATCCGCTTGTCCAACCGGCGCGCCATCGACGAGCTGGGCTGGACGCCCCGCTACCCCTCCTGCCGCGACGGCCTGGCCGCGCTGGTTGCAAGGACGGCCAGTGACCACTGAGTCCAGCAGAGGACGACTCGTTCGAACTCCAGGACGCCCGGCAGGACCAGGTGGGAGTCCACGGACAGAACGGCCGAACGAACGAACCGGATCGGTCGAGCATCGGCTCATGGCGGCAGAACCGCGACATGACCAGGGCTCCGAAGTCAGGCGGCCCAAAGGGCGATCCTTCTCCCCCGTACGGGGGAGAAAGCGCCGGCGTTCCACACCGTGGGGGGATCTCGCCCGGTCGACGCCCCGCAAGACTCGAACGCGTCTAGATCAACACACTTGGAAGGCAGGTTCAGGTGACACAAGGTTCTGGTGAGTTTCCTGCCGAGATGAGTGCGCGCGCGCGATGGAGCGCGGTGCGCAGGCTCGCGGGCTATGCCGCGGCCCTCAGCATGTCGCTCTACCTGGCGGTCAAGCTCATCTGGGTCGCTGCGGCGCTGCTCGGGCACGGTCCGGACGACTACGGCACCGCCGACTGGGTGCTACTGAACATCGTCACCGTGGTGATGGCGATGACCGGGATCGCACTGGGGCTGGCGCTGGCACAGCGATGGGGCCGTCGGCTGCCGGCCATGCCGGTGATCTTCTTTTCCTGGGTGGGTGCGGGCTTCCTGGTCCCGATGCTTCCCTACTCGGTGATCAAAGGCGTCCTCGGCGCACTCGGGGTCGATCTGGGTGGCGGTGAGGACTCCGCCTCGGCTCCGCGAGGGGAGACGGTCTTCCTCACCATCGGCTTCGCCGGTATGGCCGTGGGGCTGGCCGTGGCCTTGCCGATCTACCTGAGGGAGAGATGGCCGAAGGCCTTCCTCGGCCGCGTCGGGGACGGCCCTGCCCGCTCATGGGCCCTGGTCACGATGGCGATGGCGGTGGCTTCCGGGCTGGGACTGGCCTGGTCCTACTGGGCGCTGGGCGGGACGCTGGGCCTCGACCCGGCTCATCGCGACCGCTGGGATCTCAACGGGCGATTGCTGAACGCGAGTTCGGGACTGTGGGCCCTGCTCGGAGCTTGGAGCACCTGGACACTCACGCGCTGCCGACCGGCCCGGCTTCGGCGGTGGATCCCCATGACGCTGGCCTTCGGGGCTTCAGGCTCGCTATTCGCGTGGAGCAGTTGGAAGCTGCCGATGGTGATCCTGCAGCCCGGAGGTTTCGTGACCGCCGAATACACGATGGTCGCAGTCATTCAACACGCCTTGGGCATCGCCGTCGGCCTGATCTTCATGGCCGCCATCCTGCGTGTCGCCCGGAGAAAAGACAAAGCGCCGATAAGGAATACCACAGGACTCGAATAAGCGCCCTGCCCCAGTAACCCGGCTGGAGGAATGTCCTCAATCCTAAGGACCACGGGTGGAAGAACCTCCGTCCCCGAGCGTGGGACGACTGGCCGCTGACCTGCTGCCCTCCGGCGTCAGCCGTCCATGCCGCCGTGCCCCGCCAGAGGAACCATGAGCCCACCGGCCGAACACCTTCGCGGTCCAGATCGACTCCCACGGCGTCAAGCGCCGCCGGGCCCGAGACATGACATGCAGGTACAAGGTCGGCGACGCCCATCGACCGCACCGCCAGCAGCCCAGACCTCCAGACCACCGGGGAATCGAGGAGGAAGGTCACCTGGGCCCGGAAACCGGGAAAGACCGTGGGTTCAAATCCCGCAACGATCATTGCGAGTTTCGAGGGCGCCCTTGGGGCCTGGGCGAGCACACACCCGGACATGGAAGACGCACACGGCGGCGAGACCGTCCCGGGCATAGAGCTGGAGCTCGTGGCCGACGACGCGCGGTGCGCGGCCCAGCTCGCCCGCCTGCTGGGCGTGCATCCCAGCTCGGTCAGCCGCACGCTGTCCTCCGCCGCCGGGCGAGGCATCTGCCTGCCCCCGCACACCGTCGACCCCGTCACCAAAAGGCGCTCTTTCTCCACCACGGCGTTCCTGGAGCCCAGCCCGCATAAGCCCAAAAGCCGCAATGAGCGGATCTTGAGTGTCCGATGTAACGGATACATCGCAAGCCGCGCGACCATCGTCGCGGCAGAGCCGCTGGTCAGCGTGTTGGGCAGGCTCTGATGTATGTGATAGCCATTCTTGTCCACGACACGTCTGCTTACGCTAGATGAAGGAATCCTTCATCCGATGAAAGCGACCTACAGAACCATCGCACAGGCCCCGCCAGCAGAGACGCATGGCCATATAGGTGTTGAACCCATGGGGGTCAGCCCCTACGAGGGTCCTTGCGGAGGGCGAGTGCGCAGGTTCTTTCCCTTGAAAGGGCGTAGCAGGCTCTGGAAGCTCAGCAGGGAAGCCTTGCCGCGAGGCGGGCAGAGCAGAGCCAGGTGGGCGCCTTGCGGGTCGATCAGATCGCAGAACCGGCCCTGGTCCCGGTCGACGGGGGCGGTGCGGATCTGAGCGCAGACCTCGACCGCCCGGGCGGCGGCCTCATCGCAGTCGTCCACCGTGAAGTGCGGTACCCAGTGGGGCGCAGCCGTCGGCGGCCACCGATCACCCATGGCCATCGCGTCGGCCACGGGACCGTCCCGGTCGGCCCACACCAGGCGGTCCTCGGACCGGCTCACCGACCTCCAGCCCAGGAGTTCCTCATAGAAGCCACAGGCGCCGACAGGTCACGGCTGGCCAACTCGACCCAGGACAAGGCACCAGGCTCGTCGACCACCGAGGCTCCCTGGTGGCGGTAGGGTTGCCACAGGCCGAACTCCACTCCCTCTGCGTCCTGGGCCAAGCCCAGCAGGCCCAGGTCCTCCATCTCGGTCGGCGGCAGCAGCACCCGCCCGCCGAGGTCCGGCACCCGCTGCAAGGACTCCTGCGAATCGGGGGTCTGGAAGTAGAGCAGCCAGGTCGCGGGTGAAGAAGAATCGGTCGTGGCCGACATCCCGCTCACCTCGCCTCCCGTCGGACCCGGCAGGGTGAAGACCGTGTAGTCGCCCACCAGATCACTGCTCAGCACATAGGACTCCCAGCCGAACAGCATCCCGTAGAACGCCTTGGACGCCTCGATGTCGGAGCTGTGCAGCCCTGACCATGACGGTCTGCCCCAGGCGTAACCGAGTACCTCCGGCACCGAACCCCACCTCCCTGCCTCTCCCCGAGCGGCCCGGCCTCTGATCAGCACTCTCTCCCACCGATCGCCACGACCATCGCCAAAAACCCAAAATGGGCACATTGTCAGCAAAAGCCATTGAAATTAGATCAGAGAAGACGAAACCGGACTCCCCGGTTCGGGTGTCCGTAAGAGCGGTGTCATGGAGTGCACCCGTAACCCGATGTACCGAATAAGGGGCCGTTGCCCGGTACATCGACCACCCAAGATCTACTCGTTGTGGATCCTGGGTTTATGTGGGTTCCAGCACTGGACCCCATCTACGCCCTGGCCTACCTGGGGTACCCGCTGCCGGGCATCCGATCGCCGGGCAGTTCAAGTTCGCTTCCGCCGGTACGACCTTCCCAAGAGGAAGGCATCGGCTGGGGATGGCTACTGGTGATCGGCGCGCTCGCCTTGGCCCTCGGCGGATGGGCTGCCATGTGGCAACGCAACCGCTAGACCTCCGGGTAGCCCTTCGCCAGTGGACCACTACTCCCGCAGAAGGATTGCGGGCATGGCATCCCTGCGGCCGCGGCCTGCAGCGGCCTCATCGATGCGAGTGAGGCTCCCGCTTTCCCCGCAGAAGCCGTGTAGGACAGCCCTGCAGCCGCTCTTGCAAGTGTCTTACCAAGGGATATCTGCATCCGGATCCGGGCTGGGAGGCAGCCGTAGCAGTGGGTTTCACTGCCTGCGTAAGCCCCGGATCGGCAGTGCTGCCACAACCGTGTGGAGGCGGTGATGCGAATGACCGCCCAGCGGCACCCCGGGAACGTTACGCTCTGCTCTGTGGTCAATTACACGCATTCGGTGAGCGCTTCCCGTCAGGCGTTCACCGACGCGCTGGAGCACGTCGAGGGCGACATCCAAGTGCTTCAAGCTCGGCAGGCCGGTCTCCGCATCACTATCAGTGATGCGGAGACCGCCCTGGAGCGCTGCGAGAGCCGACTGGCCTTCCTGGCACAGTCCAAGGATGTTCTGACCCAGCTGGTCTTGGACACAGCGAACGCAGCGCAAGAAGCAGGCTCCTCCACCGGATCCGCCGATCCCCCGCCGACCGATGCGCAGTCCTCGGCCGATAGGGACGGGGAGCCTGCAGATGCCCCGCTCAGCCGTTGCGACCAGATCCAGGAGGTCGTCGACCGGCACCCCGATCGTGAATTCCGTCCCCGGGAGATCGCTGAGCTACTGGGCTGGAACGATGAGGGCAACGATGAGACCGCCAAGGTGCGGTCGTTGATGAAGTACATGGAAAAGCGCGGGCGTCTTCGCAAGAACGCCGACGGGGCCTACCAGTCGCTCGCCGCCTCCTCTCGGGCTGCGCAGAGCGGGCCCCACCAGGAAGCCGACCCAAGTGGGGAAACGCCTTCAGCCGATGCTCCGGGCAGGTCCTCGCGCAGGTCCCGCACTCAGGCCGACTCCATCGATGTGTCCCAGGTGCTGGCGTACGTACGCGAGAGTCCCGACCGGAAGTTCCGGCCCCACCAGATCGCCGATGAACTCGCGATCCTGGACCAGGACGCGCTGCGCCGTGTGCTGAAGGAACTGGTCGAGCAGGGGCGGATGTCGGCGTGCTCGAGCGGGCGGTACCAGTACGTCCAGCAGCCCCACGCTTCGGGGAGGGCCATGTAGACGTGTGGCCATCTCACGGCAGAGACCATGAGATGGTCCCGAGTCCTGTGAAAAGGGGCTCGCCGCTGGGCTGCCACCCGGCGGCGAGCCGACACCGCAACCGTCACCCCAGCACCGAATAGCTGCTGGGTTTTCACCGAACGGCAGGGCCACCCCCGACCATACCGGGCGATGTCCCGGTGTGGTCGCTTTTCGTGCCCTGCCGTGAGCTAAGTGTGTCCGCCTTGTGGGCACTACGGCATATCACGAGGGGTTTTGTGAATCATTCGCCCGATTTCTCGGCTGTGAAGCGGCCCGGCTCCGAGGAACGTGGTCAGCACAGGAGAGCACCCGGCCGGGACACCGCCGAGCCCGGCGTCTTGGGCTATCGGTGGGAGATAGCTGCGGCGATTCAGGGGTTCCGGCCAGCGGAGTGGTCGGCGGCCTGGGTGACCACGGCGCAGGTGGTGCGGCGGATCGTCGCCGCCGTCGACCCGCCAGATCCCCAGCGGGCTCGGCAGCTGATGCGGCTGGTGGCCCGTCTGGCGGCCTTCGTCTACAACGCCGGCCGTCCGGTCGGGTTCTCGACGCTGCTGGGCACAGAGCTGATCGACCGGTTCTGCGAGAGCGGGTGCGGTGGCCTCAGGCGCAGCACCCGCGAACAGTTCCGCAGGGAGCTGGAACGGCTGGCCCGCATCGTGTACGGCAGCAGCGGCCAGGCAGGTCTGTGGGTTTCGAGCAGGTGGCGCCCCTACACGGCGGTCGAGCTGACGGCGTTGTGGTGGTGCGCGACCGGCCAACGCACCGAGCAACTGAAGCGGGGGCACCGGATGCTGCTGTGCCTGGGATACGGGTGCGGACTGCCGACGCGGAGAATTGTCGACCTGCGGGTCTGCGACGTGAGGTCTGCGGCCGAGGACGGGACCGTCCGGCTCGACCTGCCGGGAGGCAGTGCGCCCGCGGTGTGCCTGCACGGCTGGGAGGACGTCCTGCGCGCCGAGATCACCGGGATGCGCCCGCAGGAATACCTGTTCCAACCAGGGCGGGCCAGGCGGACGAGCGCTCTGGTCTCCGAACTGGTCCGCCGCTGCGAGCACACCGATGCCCCGCCTCTCCTGGTGAGCCGGCTGCACGCCACCTGGTTCACCGATCTGCTCCTGGCGCGTACGCCGTTCACTTCGATCGCCGCGCAGTGCGGCTCCGGTGAGCTGGCCCTCAAGACCCTGGCCCGGGTGCTTCCCTACCTGCCCGAAGCCGATCCCGGCCGGGCCGCGCTGCTGCTGCGCGGCCCGGCACCACAGCCCCCGGCCTCGCACCTGCCCGACGTGCGCCGTCTCGAGGAGCGCACCGGGACGCTCTGATGGTGACCGGCTCCGCACAGCGATTCAGACCACCGGCCGCCCGGCAGCGCGGAAAAGACTGACGGTGTCCGCCCGCACGCCCGCAGCGGCGCCCGCTCGACCTCCGGCGTGCCCGGAAGATGAGGAACACCTACCCATGCGATCCGCTGCCGTCTTCGAGGCTGCTGCCTTCGAGCAGGGCTCTTTCCGGGAACTCCGGCCACAGCCGCCGCTGCAGCGCCAACTCCAGGTTCGCGATCGTGATCAGGTCGGGCCACACCGCTCCGGCCAGGACGTTGGCGATCGTCTGCCGGTTCACACCGCTGAGGGCGCCCAGCCGCTTGGCGCTCACCGCCTGCTGGCCCATCGCCTCGGCCAGACGGGCCGCCAGCTGCTGGGCCACGCGCGCGCCGTGATGGTCGGCGAGGGCGGCCTGCGGCCAGTCGCCCTCGAGCACGTAGTCGCGGGGCCTTCTCGCACGAGATTCGTCACCGGCCACGACCCACATTGTGGACGACAAAGCCCAGACGAAACCGAAAAAGAGGTGCTAATGGTGTAGCACCCTCCGCAGTCCGGGCAGCTGTGATCTTGAGGGGAAGATCTCCCTTCCTGGCACACCGACTGCGAGCGGACATGGCGGACAAGAACGGGGCGGCGATCGGGACCTACGCTCCGGCGGGCGACCCACCTGGGTGGCCGCGGGTGGCGGGGCAGGTGCGGGCGACCGTGGCGCTGGCGGCACCGGCCGTGCCGTATCCGGAGGACGAGCTGATGGGGGTGCTGGCCAAGCTGGCGCTGTTCGCCGACGCCGAGGGCTATCCGCTGGAGGCCGCCTCCTGGCTGTCGCGCGAGTACATCGAGCGGTTCGTGCTGGTGGGATGCGCGCACTTGGGGGAGGCCACGCGGGCGAACTACCGCTCCAAACTGCTGCGGCTGCGCGAAGCGGTGCTGGGAGGAGACTGCGCGAGCGGCACGCCCGCGCGGCTGTCGGGATCGGCGGCCTCGCGGCCCTACAGCCGGGCCGAGCAGGCCGCGCTGTGGGCGTGGGCGGCCGGGCAGCCCACCGAGGAGCTCCGGTGCGGGCTGAAGGTGCTGATGGCGCTCGGGCTGGGATGCGGCCTGGACTCCCGCGACGTCCTTCCGCTCCGCGCCCGCGACGTCCGCGCAACCGATGGGGTGGTCGTGGCGGTGCGGGGCAGACGCGCCCGGATGGTGGCCTGCCGCCGCCCTTGGGAACGGGTTCTGGCCTCAGAGGCCGCCCGCGTCAAGCCCGAGCGGTACCTGCTGCGGCCACAGGTGGCGAACCGGGGCGGCAACCTCGTCACCAACTTCGTCTCCCGCGCCCATCCCGCCCCCGGCACCCCGGCGCTCAAGACCACACGGCTGCGGGCGACCTGGCTGGTCTCCCTGATCGACGCAGGACTGCCACTACCGGTCATCGTGGCCGCCGCGGGCCTGCAGACCCTGCACGGCCTCAGCCGCATCCTGACCCACGTGCACAACGTCGGCCCGGAGGTCGCCGCGACGCTGCTGCGAGGACAGGAATGACCGCCCCGCTGCACGAGCCCGGCCTTCACGAAGAGGCCGTCGCCAAGACCTACCCGGGCGGTAAAGGCCACGGCTGGCTCAGCCTGCGGGAGGAACGCACCCAGATCTCCGATGGGGAAGTCCAGCGGGCTGTTGACTTCGTCGCCGCCAGCGGCCTGCTGGAGACCTTCGAACCGCTCCTGGCCCGCAAGACCGGACGGCCCCGCACCTGCACCGTCGAAGGACTCCTGGTCGGCCTCCAGCTGGCCTGCCGCCAGAGCGGCGGCGGCCACCTGCACCTCAACCACGTCACCGACATCCTCTACTGGCGGATCGGCGAGCAGTGGCGACGCCGGTTCAAACTCCGCGACAAACCCGATGACCTCGATGGATTCGAAGCCGCCTACTCCGTGGTCCGCAGGATCTTCCACGACCTGCTGCGGCACCTGGACCCCTCACCCCTGCCCAAGAATAGGCGCCTGCTCAAAACCGACGCCGCCCGCATCGAGAAGAACGCCGACCACAAGGCCCTGAACGCCCGAGATGAACTGCTGACCTTCGCCTGCAACCAGGTCCTGGAAGCCTCACTGCAGCCCGTCCGCCCGCTGCTGGAGGCCGCGGACGGCTCCCTGGGCCTGGACGCCACCGTCATCACCACCCCCTCCCGAGGCATCCGCAGCAAAGGCCCCTACCTGTCGACCGACCCCGACACCGACTGATACGTCCGCCACGGCGACCACGCCGACCCCGACCACCCCAACCCCGCAACCCCTCTCCCGGAAGAGAACAGCACCCGCTCCCGCAAACCCAAGTACCTGTACGGCTACGACGCGGCCCTCGCCGTCACCCACGCCATCACGCCCTCCGCAACACCACCACCCGGCGCGCCCCCGCTCCCCGCCCTGGTCCTGGGGATGAAGCTCGCACGGCCAGGCCACAGCCCCGGCGCCAACGGGACCGCCGTCCTTGCCGACATCGTCCGCCGCGGATACCCCACCGGCTACGTGGCCGCCGACAACGCCTACAACAACTCCCTTCCCGAGCATTACCAGCTCCCGCTGCGCAGCCTGGGATTCAGCCCTGTCTACAACTACTCCGTAAAACAATTCGGCGTCCAGAGCCAGGTCTACGGAGCACTCCAGGTCGAAGGGTCCTGGTACTGCCCGCACACGCCCCCTCAGCTGATCTCCGCGACCCAAGACCTGTACCGCCGCAAGAACGACCCCGCGAAGATCGACCAGGTCACCTGGCGCGCCCGCGCCGACGCCCGCACCCCCTACCAGCTCGCGCCCAAAGGCCGCGCCAAACCCTCAGACGGCCACCAGCGCTACATGTGCCCGGCCACCGCAGGCCGCCTCCAATGCCCCCTCAAACCCACCAGCATGGGCAAAAACCCCCGGCTGCCCCTCGTCGCCATACCTCCCAGCCCCGTCAAACCGCCCCTGATCTGCAAACAGACCGCCATCACTGTGGCCCCCAAACACGGCGCCAAGCAGTGGCAACCCCTCACCTACGGCAGCCCCGAATGGCAACACGCCTACGCCACCTTGCGCAACGCCACCGAAGGCATGAACGGCTACGCCAAAGACGACGCCAGAGAAGCCATCGAACGCGCCCAAGGACGCCGCGTCCGCGGCATCGCAGCCCAAAGCCTCCTGCTGGCCTTCCAGCTCGCACACGCCAACACCAGAAAGATCACCATGTGGGCCGACAGCCTCCCCGGCCCCACCGGCAAACCACGCCGCCGCACACCCCGCCGACGAACCCGCAACCTCAGTGAGTGGACACCCAAGGGCTACATCGAAACCAGCCCCGCCACCTGACCACAACACCCTCGACCGCCCGGACGCCCACGACGGCCTCCGGGCTTCAGCACGTCCGCAATCGAGTCACAACCAGGACATACCCGACAAGGCCCGCCCCTGGGTCAGGCTCCACCGGGAAAACCGGTCACCGGACGCGGCCACGAAAGACCATGTAAATGACGAACGGCCCCGACGCTTTCGCATCGAGGCCGTTCCGCCACGCGGTGGGCCCGACTTTCGTCGGGGCCCCAGGGTGGGCGAGGAGGGATTTGAACCCTCACACCCTTTCGGGCACACGGACCTGAACCGTGCGCGTCTGCCGTTCCGCCACTCGCCCTTGCGATTGGCCGCTTTCGGCGGCGCTTGAAAAGATTAGCACGTCCCGGCGGGTGGTTTGCGAACGGCGGCGGGTCTTGAACCTTCCCCCGGATACGATCGTCTGACTAGCAGGGAGAGGAGGTGCCCGGTGGGCGTCCTACAGCGCTTCGAACGCCGGCTTGAGGGCATGGTCGAGGGTGCCTTCGCGCGGGCGTTCAAGTCCGAGCTGCAGCCGGTCGAGGTGGCCAGCGCGGTTCAGCGGGAGATGGACGAGCGCGCCGCGATCGTGGCGCAGGGCCGGACCCTGGTACCGAACGACTTCGTGGTGGAGATCTCGCAGCCGGACGGCCAGCGGCTGGAGGTGTACGCCGACAGCCTCAGCCAGGAGCTGGCCAACCTGGCCCGGGAGTACGCCAAGGAGCAGGGCTTCTCGTTCGTGGGCCCGGTGCGGGTGCGGTTCGAGCCCGCGGGCGACCTGAGCACCGGCATGTTCCGCATACGCTCGGGCGTCGTGCGTGGCTCGACCATCGAGAACAACGAGATCCGCCGCCCCGCGTCCGACCACCCGCAGGGCAGGGGCAGCGCCTTCCCCGGCCGGCCGCGGCTCGACGTCACCACGGGCGACGGAGCCCACCAGTCCTATGACATCACCACACCGGTGACGCTCCTGGGCCGGGGGACCGACTGCGATCTGCGGTTGGTGGATCCCGGAGTATCACGCCATCACGCAGAGATCCGTGTAGAAGGTCCCGAAATCGTGCTCGTGGATCTAGGGTCTACCAACGGCAGTTTCGTGAACGGTCAGCCGATTCGACGAGTTTCCCTCATCGACGGCACCCGGATCACGATCGGCCGGACCAACCTCGTGTTCCGCCGCGACCGGGAGTAACACCCCTCGATGATCACCTTGACGCTCATCAAGATCGCGTTCCTCGTGGTGCTGTGGCTCTTCGTCATCGCCGCGGTGGGCGTGATCCGAGCCGATCTGTTCGGCTCCCGGGCCGCCGAGCGGGCCGCCGACCGACCCCCCAGACAGCCCCGGCAGACGGCCCAGGAACGGGCACGGCAACAGCGTCAGCCGGAGGCTCCCCCCCAGCAGCGGCAGCAGCCGCAACAGCAGCAGCCCCCGCAACAGCAGTCACACGAGCCCTCCGCTCTGGTCGTCACCGAGGGTCCGCTGACCGGTACCCGGATCGATCTGGCCTCCTCCGGGCCGATCACCATCGGCCGCGCCCCCGACTCCACCCTGGTGGTCTCCGACGACTACGCCTCAAGCCGGCACGCCAGGATCTTCCGGCAGGACGCCGGCTGGATCCTGGAGGACCTGAACTCGACGAACGGCACCTATCTGGGCCGTTCGAAGGTGGTCCCGGCCCGGCCCGTCCAACTCCCTGTCGGCGTCCCGGTGCGTATCGGCAAGACCGTAATCGAGTTGCGCAAATGAACACTCCACGTATCGGCATCCGCTACGCCGCCCGCTCCGACGTGGGCATGCTCCGCGAGGGCAACGAGGACTCCGGTTACGCCGGGTCCCGGCTGCTGGCCGTCGCCGACGGCATGGGCGGCCACGTCGGCGGCGAGATCGCCAGCGCCGCGGCGATCGAGACCCTGCGCCAGCTGGACACCGAGGTGCCCGCCGACCAGCTCCTGGTCGCGCTGGAGCACTCGGTCAAGGCCGCCAACGACCGGCTGCACCACATGGTGGAGGGCGACCCGTCCCTGCAGGGCATGGGCACCACCCTGACCGCCATGCTCTGGTCGGGCAGCCAGGTCGCGCTCGCCCACATCGGCGACTCCCGCGCCTACCTGCTGCGCAACGGCGAGCTGTTCCAGATCACCCACGACCACACCCTGGTGCAGTCGCTGGTCGACGAGGGCCGGATCAGCCTGGACGACGCCGCCACCCACCCGCAGCGCTCCCTGCTGCTGCGCGCCCTGGACGGCCGCAACGAGGTCGAGCCCGACCTCTCCCTGCGCGAGGCCCAGATCGGCGACCGCTACCTGCTGTGCTCCGACGGCCTGAGCGGCGTGGTCAGCGCCGAGACGATCCACCAGGTGCTCACCGCCCAGGAGACGCCCGACGCGGCCATCCGGCAGCTGATCGACCTGGCCAACCGCGGCGGGGGCCCCGACAACATCACCTGCGTGGTCGCCGACGTGGTCGACCTCAACGCCGAGCCGCCCGTCCAGGACCGCCAGGTGCTGGCGGGAGCGGCGGCCAGCAAGGCGCAGGAGGCCGCGCAGGCCGCCCCGCCGCAGCAGCAGCGCCCCGCCGACACCCCGGCCCAGCGCGCCGCCGACCACCTGCGCGACACCCTGCCGCAACCGGCGCTCCAGCCGAGCGGCGACTACGTCCCGCCCCCGGCCCCGGCGCCCCACATGGCCGCGCCGCAGCCGTACCAGGCCGCCGGAGCCCCGCCCGCCGCCCCGCCTCCGCCGCCGCCCGTCGGCGCGCAGGGCGGGCCGCCCGGCGAGGCCCCCCCGCAGCCGGCCCCGCGCCGCCGCAAGCCCAAGCCCGCGCTGCTGCTCGGCGCGGTGGGCGTCGTCGGCCTGCTGGTGGTCGCCGCCGGGTACTTCGGCTACACCAGCCTGAACAGCGGCTACTACCTGGGCGCCGAAGGCCAGAAGGTCGTCGTCTTCGAGGGCACCAACAAGAGCCTGTTCGGCCTCCCACCCGCCTCCAAGGCCCCCAAGAAGGAGCAGCCGGCCCTCACCCTGGCCGACCTGCCGAACTCCGAACGCGACAAGATCCGCGACAGGTCCATCCACCACGACGACCTCCCCGCCATCAGGCGGGAGCTGGTCCGGCTGGAGGGCGCCTGCAAGATCAGCATCGCCGAGCGGCAGCCCGACACCGTGGTGATCGTCCGCGGGGAGGGCCAGCCCGGCTGCCCGGGCCTGGCCGCCCCGCTCGCCAAGGACCCCTCCTCCGGCGACCAGCTCCCCCGGCCCGACCTGCAGACCCTGCCCCTGACCGCCCTCGAGGAGGCCAAGAGCAAGCAGTACCCGACGGTTCAGGACGCGGTCAAAGAGCTGACGGTCCTGGCGGAGCGCGCCGCGAGCTGCAAGACACCGCAGCCCAACCAGAGCAGCGACTGCCCCAAGTGACGACGCGCGTGAGGAAGGGACTCCAGCAGCCATGACTGAGGTAGCCACGCCGACGGCCGCGCGGCCACGCCGGGCGGCGTCCCTCGGCCTGCTCGTCTTCGCGCTCGTCGTCACCATCGCGGGCTTCGCCCAGGTCGGCCTGGCCCGCGACGGCAGCCTGCCCACCAACATGTTCGGGTACGCGCTGGCGATCGTCGCGCTGGCCGGCGTCTCCTACTTCGTGATGCAGAAGTGGACGCCGTACGCCGACCCGCTCCTGCTGCCCCTGGCGGTCCTGCTCAACGGCCTCGGCCTGATGATGATCTACCGCATCGACCAGACCACGACCACGGACTTCCCCGAGGAGAAGGCCAGGTTCGAGGCGGCCAACCCCGGTCAGGAGTACGTGCCGTTCGGCGTGGGCGCCGACATCATGGGCCAGCTGATGTGGACGGTCCTGTCCATCGGCCTGTTCATCGCCGCCCTGATCCTCGTCAAGGAGGTCAAGGCCTTCCAGCGGTACCACTACACGCTGGGCGCGGTCGGCCTCGTCCTGCTGATGCTGCCGATGGTCCCGGTGATCGGCACCGAGCTCAACGGCGCCCGGATCTGGATCAAGCTCGGCCCGTTCTCCATCCAGCCCGCCGAGTTCTGCAAGATGGCCTTCGTGGTGTTCTTCGCCGCCTACCTGGTGAAGAAAAGGGCGGCGCTGTCCCTGGTCAGCCGCAAGATCTGGCTGCTGGAGCTGCCGCGCTCGCGCGACCTCTACCCGATCCTGGGCTTTTGGATCCTCACCCTGATGGTCCTGGCCGTGGAGAACGACTTCGGCACCGCGCTGCTGTTCTTCGGCCTGTTCGTCAGCATGATCTACATCGCCACGGGCAAGGCGTCCTGGGTCTTCATCGGGCTGAGCCTGTTCATCGGCGGCGTGCTGATCATCTACATCGGCGCCCAGCTGATCGGCATCGACCACATCAACCAGCGCGTCGAGATCTGGCTGTCGCCCGAGAACTACTTCGGCGGCGGCTGCAAGCTGCCCGACGGCACCGTCGACAACATGATGGACGCCAAGCCCACCTGGGACGAGTGCATGGCGGCGGGCGGCAGCTACGCCGAGAGCGACCAGCTCATGGCCGGCCTGTACGCCATGGGCGAGGGCGGCGTGCTGGGCACCGGGCTCGGCCAGGGCCAGCCCTACCGCACCCCGCTGGCGTTCAGCGACGAGATCTTCACCTCGCTCGCCGAGGAGCTGGGCCTGACCGGGATCATGGCCCTCCTGATGCTCTACGTCCTGCTGGTGGAGCGCGGCTTCAAGGTCGCCATCGCCACCAAGGACGAGTTCGCCAAGCTCTTCGCGGGCGGGGTGTCCTTCGTCTTCGCCCTCCAGATCTTCGTGATCACCGGCGGTGTCACCAAGCTGATCCCGTTCACCGGCCTGACCACGCCGTTCCTCTCCCAGGGCGGTTCGTCACTGCTGGCCAACTGGGTGCTGATCGCCCTTCTGATCCGGCTCAGCCACGAGGCGCGCAAGCCCGCCCCGGTGGCGATCCAGGACGAGGGCATGACGCAGATCGTCAACGTGGGGAACCTGCGATGAACAAGTCGATGAACGACCAGCTCAAGCGGGTGGCCCTGGTCGGGCTGGCACTGATCGCCGTCCTGATGATCAACGCCAACTACATCCAGGCGTTCCAGGCCAAGGACCTGCAGACCCACGCGCTGAACAACCGGCAGCACCAGGGCATCTTCCTGCGGAACCGGGGCGACATCTACTCCGCGGACAAGGTGAAGCTCGCCTTCTCCGAACCGCTGAGCCCCGGCAACAAGAAGTCCAAGTACCAGCGCAAGTACATCAAGAACGCCGAGGTCTTCGTCCCCATCACCGGGTACTTCACCAGCAACCTGAGCAAGGCCGGGGTGGAGCTGTCCTTCGACTCCATCCTGGACGGCCAGGACGAGCGGCAGACCGCCACCTCCTGGATCAAGACCCTGGCCGGAGAGAAGCCGCTGGGCGGCAACGTCTACACCACGGTCGACGCCAAGGCCCAGCAGGTGGCCTACCAGCGGCTCACCTCCCAGGCCCTGACCCGGGGCGCGGCCGTCGTCATCGACGCGGAGACCGGCGCGGTCAAGGTCGCCGTGGGCTTCCCGTCCTTCGACCCGAACACCGTCGCCGACGTCCAGAAGCCGGACGCCGTCGCCGCCGCCCTGGACAAGCTGACCAAGGACCGGCAGCAGCCGATGGTCAACAAGGCCTACGCCGAGCTCTTCCCGCCCGGCTCGTCCTTCAAGACCGTGGTGGCCGCCGCCTTCCTCAGCCAGAACGGCAACAGCATGGAGACCCCGGTCCCCGCTCCCATCAGTACGCCGACCGGCGGCAGCAAGCCGATCACCAACAGCCATGACGACGGCATCAACTGCGGCCTCGCGACAGCCCCGCTGATCAGGACCTTCGCCCACTCCTGCAACACCACCTACGCCCTGCTCGGCGCCGAGGACCAGTACCTGGGCAACGAGGCGGTGCGTTCCCAGTCGGAGAAGTTCGGGTTCTACAAGCGGATCCCGATCGAGGACGACCTGTCCGCCCCGGCGTCGGAGTACCCGCACAACGTGCAGAACCGCGACGAGATCCTGCGCGGCTCGTTCGGTCAGGGCGAGACCAAGACCACCCCGCTGCAGATGGCGATGATCGGCGCGGCGATCGCCAACGGCGGCGAGATGATGAAGCCGTACCTGGTCGACAAGGCCGTCGCCCGGGTCGAGGGCGACGACGGCAAGCCCGAGGAGGCCGGCACCATCTACAAGGCCGACCCCTCCGCGATGGGCAAGCCGATCAGCAGCGACTCCGCCGGTCAGCTGCAGGAGATGATGCGCCGGGTGATCACCGACGGCACCGCCGGTGTTCTGCGGGGCCGCAACATCGCGGGCAAGACCGGTACCACCGAGCTCACCGCCACCCGAGGTGGCGCCTGGTTCGTCGGGTTCGCTCCGGCCGACAAGCCCAAGTACGGCTTCGCGGTCTTCGTCGAGGGCAGCACCGACCTCTACGGCGCCAGCTCCGCGGGCCCGATCGCCGCGGACATCATCAACGCCCTGAACCAGAAGTGACGGACACGCGATGACGGTTACACCCGTGGAGACTCCGGTCACACCCGAGCCGGGGGAACGAGCCCCCGCATCCCCCGCAGGACCGCGCTCTGAAGCCGCCGGGCCGTCGGTAACGATTACCACAACGACGCCTCATCACGAACCCAATCCCGAAAGCACTACCACTCGGGCGCTAGGTTCGGGTAACAAGGTTCGACTCGGATCAAAGGACTGCGAGACATGACACAGCCTCGGCTGCTTGGCGGCCGTTACGAGCTCGGTGCCGTCATCGGGCGCGGAGGCATGGCCGAGGTGTTCCGTGCCCGCGACCTTCGGCTCGACCGCACCGTGGCGATCAAGACCCTCCGCACCGACCTGGCCAGGGACGCCACGTTCCAGGCCAGGTTCCGGCGCGAGGCCCAGTCGGCGGCCTCGCTCAACCACCCGTCGATCATCGCGGTGTACGACACCGGCGAGGACGACTTCGACGGCCAGCCGGTGCCCTACATCGTGATGGAGCTCGTCGAGGGCCACACGCTGCGCGAGCTGATCCGTCCGGAGAACGGCCAGGAGCGGCGGCTGCGGCCCGAGCGCGCCCTGGAGATCGTCGACGGGATCCTGCGCGCCCTGGACTACTCCCACCGCGGCGGGATCATCCACCGCGACATCAAGCCCGCCAACGTCATGCTGACCCGTGACCACGAGGTCAAGGTGATGGACTTCGGCATCGCCCGCGCGATGTCGGACTCGGCGGCCACCATGACCGCGACCGCCCAGGTGATCGGCACCGCCCAGTACCTGTCGCCCGAGCAGGCGCGCGGCGAGCGCGTGGACGCCCGCAGCGACCTGTACTCCACCGGCTGCGTGCTGTACGAACTGCTGACCGCCCGGCCGCCCTTCCAGGGCGACTCGCCGGTCGCGATCGCCTACCAGCACGTGCGGGAGGAGCCGATCCCCCCGTCCCAGCTCGACCCGGAGATCCCCCAGTGGGCCGACCGGATCGTGCTGAAGGCGATGACCAAGGACCCGGCGCACCGCTACCAGAGCGCCTCGGAGTTCCGCGCCGACATCCAGCGGGCGATGCAGGGCGTGCAGGTCGCCTCGCAGAGCACCTCGACCATGGTGGTGCCGCCGATGGCCGGCACCCAGGTGATGGGCCAGGTCCCCGGCAACCCGACGCGGGTGCAGCAGCCGGTCGGCCCCGCCACCTACGCGGGCCAGGGCGGCTACGACGACCTGCCGCCCGTGCGCTACGACGAGGCGACCCAGCACGGCGGGGGCGGGCGGCGCCGTGCCGCCTCCCACGACGACGAGCCGGGCAAGAAGGCGCAGAAGGCCGCGTTGTGGCTGCTGCTGGGGGTCGTGGTCGTCGGTGTCTTCGCCGGTCTGGCCGTGCTGCTCACCAGTGGCGGCGACGACGGCGGCGACGACCCCGCCGCGAACCTCGTGGCGATCGAGCGCGTCGACGGCATGTCCCAGGATGAGGCGACCAAGGCCCTCCAGGGCCAGGGTTTCACCGTCGACGCCAAGGAGCAGGCCAGCGACTCCGTGGCCAAGGGCAAGGTCATCGGCACCGACCCCGCGGGCGGCCAGGAGGTCGAGAAGGGCAGCGCCGTCACCCTGTTCGTCTCCATCGGCAAGGAGAAGGTGTCCGTGCCCGGCAACCTCGTCGGGCGGCCCTTCGACGAGGTCCAGAAGATCCTCCAGGGTGAGGGCTTCCTGGTCCAGTCGCAGGAGCAGAGCAGCGACTCGGCCGAGCCCGGCACCGTCCTGAAGGTCCAGCCGGGTTCCGGCCGGACGGTGAACAAGGGCGCGACGATCAACGTCACCGTCGCCAAGGCCGTGGCCAAGGCGGTCGTGCCCGACCTGCTCGGCGCCGACGAGGTCACCGCCAAGGCGCGGCTCAAGGACGAGGGCTTCAACAAGGTCGAGTTCACCCAGGCACCGGCAGAAAACGGGGCCGCCCCGGGCACCGTCTTCAAGACCAACCCGATCGCGGGCACCGAGGTCCCGGTGAGCACCACCATCGTGGTCTACATCGCCGCGCAGCCGGAGGTACCGCCGGAGCAGACGCAGCCGCCTGTTCCCACCGATCCGAACCAGCCGGACCCCGGCCAGCAGCCCGACCCGGGCCTGCCGCCGGAGGAGGACGGCGACGACACCGACCCCTTCGCGCCGTGAGACACCGCTGAGGCGGATGGAGACGCACAAGAGCCCCGGACTTCGAGTCCGGGGCTCTTGCGGCGTTCAGGGGCCGGGAGCGGTCGTCCTTCCGCGGCCTGAGGCACGAAAAGAGGGCTTCCGCCACTCGGGGGCGATGGCGGAAGCCCTCATACGGTCTTCGTCGCGGCAGGGCCCGTCGTTACGGTTTCCGGGAAAGAACTTGAAGAAAAAACTCCTCCGGATCGGAGCGAACGCAGCCAGGTGCGCAGCAGCGCGTGCCCGTGCTCGCTGAGCACCGACTCCGGGTGGAACTGCACGCCTTCCAGCGGGGCCGTCCGGTGCCGCAGACCCATGATCACGCCGTCGGAGGTGGTGGCGGTGATCTCCAGCTCGTCCGGGACCGTCCGGGGGTCGACGGCCAGCGAGTGGTAGCGGGTGGCGCGGAACGGCGACGGCAGGCCGGCGAAGACGCCGCGTCCGGCGTGGTGGATCTCGCTGGTGTAGCCGTGGACGACCTGGGGGGCGCGGGCGACCCTGGCTCCGAAGGAGTGCGCGAGCGCCTGGTGGCCGAGGCAGACGCCCAGGACGGGCGGACCGCCGTACCGGGCGGCGGCCAGCAGCTCCAGGCAGACACCGGTGCCGGCGGGGTGCCCGGGCCCGGGGCTGAGCAGCACCCCGTCCATCCCGGAGGCGTGCTCCGGGCGGGCCTCGTCCCGGTCGAGGACCAGGCAGTCGGCGCCGAGCTCCCGCAGGTACTGGACGAGGTTGTAGACGAAGCTGTCGCGGTTGTCGACGACGAGGACGCGCTCAGCCGTCCTCATCGATGGTCCCCTGGTCGAACTGGATCTGGGGCTCCACCCAGGGGAAGACGACGTACCACAGCAGCGCCGTCAGGGCGAGGGCGAGCGCCAGGGCGATCGCGGACTTGGCGAGGGGGCTCTTGGCGGGGAGGTGACGCCAGATCCACAGGTACATGGGGTCGCCTTACTTCTGGCCCCCGTCGTTCACACGGGGAAGCTGCCGGTCGAGCTCACCGAAGATGATGAGCCGCTGGGCCGCAGAATACTTGGGATGGCACGTGGTGAGCGTGATCAGCCTCTTCTTCGGCTTGCGGCCGGGGCGGAAGGGCACCGGCGCGGTCACCTCGACCCGGGTCGGCGCGACGATCTGGCTGCCGGTCACCCGGTAGACGTACTGGGTCCGGCGGGTGTCGATGAGGATCTCGTCGCCGTCCTTCAGCCTGTCGACCTTGTTGAAGGGGGCGCTGTAGGTCGTGCGGTGCCCCGAGACCACGAAGTTGCCGATCTGGCCGGGCATCGCCGTCCCGGCGTAGTGGCCGGGGCCGCGCCGCAGATCGGCGGGGGTGGTGCCCTCCACGATCACGAACCGGTACTTCGCCCCGAACCTCGGGATGCGGATCAGCGCCATGCCGTCGCCGAGCTTCACCTTCTCCCGGGTGACGTCGGCCGCGGTGGGCTCGGACCACCTGGCGTCCAACTGCTCGGCCAGCGACGTCTGCTGGGCCTGGGTGTAGCGGCCGGTGCCCCACAGCGTGTAGGTCACGAACAGCAGCACGACCAGGCCGAAGGTGATGAAGATCTCGCCCAGCGCCTTGATGAATCCGCGCATCACCTCAGTCCCCTCACCTGGGTCAACCTACCAGCGGCACGCGTGGTGGCCCGGGACGCTGCGCTCACGCGCGGGGAGCGATTAGAATTCAGCGGACTAGACGTTTGCGCGGGAGTAGACGCGCGACCCCGCGTTCGTTGAGGAGACTATCCGTGGCCAAGTCCAAGACCCGCAAGAAGGCCGTCTACACCCCGCCGGTGCGGGCCGAGAAGGCCGCGGTCACCCCGCGCTGGCTGGTGCCCGTGATGATCGCCGCCTGGCTGATCGGCCTGGGCTGGATCGCCACCTACTACGTCGCGGCCAGCACCGCCTCCGACGTTCCGCTGATCAGCGAGCTGGGCAACTGGAACCTGGGCATCGGCTTCACTCTGATCATCTTCGGAGTGATCCTGTCCACCAAGTGGCGGTAACCTCTACCCACGTATCGCGTGGTTCAATCCACGAATGTTTTCCACAGCCTGGGGACAACGGTTCGCGCCGTCCCCAGGCTGTTCGGTTCGTCCACAGACCGACGTACACCCGCCGCTCGTGACCGGTCGTCCGCCGGCGCGCGCCCGATGACGTCGGCACGCGCCGGACGGCCCGGCGCTCAGGCCAGCGCTGCCGTGCGCAGCACCGTCAGCACGAGCAGCAGGACCGCGACGGCGGCCGTCGCGCCGAGCTGGACCGCGGTGCGGTGCCGCCGGGGCGCGTACGCGTAGGCCATCGCCAGCGCCCCGCCGGTGAACAGTCCGCCCAGATGGCCCTGCCAGCTGATGTTCGATCCCCCCAGCAGCGGGATCACGAAGGTGAACGCCAGGTTCAGGATGATCACGAAGGCGATCGGCCTGATGTCCATGTTCATCCGGCGGGAGATCACGAAGATCGCCCCGAACAGGCCGAAGATGGCGCCGGACGCCCCCGCGGTGTTGGACAGCGGCGGCGAGGCGAGGTAGACCAGCGCCGAACCGCCCAGCGCGCTCATCATGTACAGGGCGAGGAAGCGCGTCCGGCCCAGCCACAACTCCAGGGACTGCCCCACCGCCCACAACGCCCACATGTTGAGCACCAGGTGCGCCACCCCGTGGTGCAGGAACGCCGAGGTGAGCAGCCGGTAGTACTCGCCCTCCGCCACGAGCGGCGGGATCAGCCCGAAGTCGTAGCGGATCAGGTTCGCGTCCCCCAGCCCGTACTGCAGGAGGAACACCGCGACGTTGACCGCGATGAGCGCGTACGTCAGCCGCGGCACGGTCGCCACCTCGCCGCCGAAGCGGCCCTGCGCGCGCCGTACGTCGCGGTTGCCCTCGCGGACGCATTCGGGGCACTGGAAGCCGACCGACGCCTCGATCATGCAGTCGGGGCAGATCGGCCGTTCGCAGCGCGTGCAGCGCACGTACGTCTCGCGTCCGGGGTGCCGGTAGCAGCTGGGCACCCCGGCCTGCTGGGGAGCCGGGGGAGTGTCTGTCACGTCAGTGCAACGGTCAGCGGCGCTCGATCGTCACCGTGTTCAGCACGACGTCCTTCAGCGGACGGTCGCCGGGGGCCGTCTCGACCTTGCCGATGGCGTCGACCACGTCCTGGCCCTCGACCACCTCGCCGAAGATGGTGTGGCCGCCGTTCAGCCACGGGGTCGGCACGGTGGTGATGAAGAACTGCGAGCCGTTGGTGCCCCTGCCGCCCTGGAGGCCCGCGTTGGCCATCGCCAGCAGGTAGGGGCGGTCGAACTTGTTCTGCGCGTGGATCTCGTCGTCGAACTTGTAGCCGGGGCCGCCGATGCCCTTGCCCAGCGGGTCGCCGCCCTGGAGCATGAAGTTGTCGATCACCCGGTGGAAGATCGTCCCGTTGTAGAGCGGGGTCTTGGAGACGGCACCGGTCTCCGGGTGCTTCCACTCCTTGGTGCCCTCGGCCAGACCCACGAAGTTGGCCACCGTGTTGGGCGCCAGTTCCGGGAACAGCCGGATGACGATCTTCCCGTGGCTGGTGTTGAACGTCGCAAGTGTCTCGGCCATAGCTCCTCCTGATGTTGTCAGCGCCGACCCCGTCATCCTGCCACGCCCTCCGGGCGGTGCGTTCACAAGGTGTGACGTGTGCCGAGGGCAGGTGTGACGTCCGGGGTGGAGGGAAGGGAGTTTTCAGGATCGTCAGCTATTCGGGGGAGGAAACGTGTCCATGCGCCGTTCCATTCGGAGAACGCCCAAGGAGGTCAACCGGAGGCTCCGCTTCAGGACCAGGGGCGTGACCGGGGCCATGCACAACTCCAGCATGCCCGGCCTGCGCCGACCGATGGGGAGGAAACCCCGCGCCGCCGTGACCGGGGCCCTGGCCAAGTCCCAGCTGAAGTCCCGGGCGCGCACCGGCGTGTCGCGCGCGCGTACCGGGGCGTCCCAGGTGCAGACGAAGATGCACCGCACCCACACCGGGATGAACCAGGCGCAGACCGGTGCCACGAAGGCCGTCGCCTGGATGATCCCGGCCTCGATCGCCGCCCGCCGGATGGCGTCCCACCGGATGACCGCGGCCCGCGGCTGGACCGCGCCGCGGATCGAACGCGCCGCCGTCTACTTCAACGGCAGCATGGCGCCGAAGATCGGCTCAGCGCTGAGCGGCACCGCCGCCTGGATCGAGCCGGCCAAGCGCCGCCGCAACACCCGCAACACCATGCTGGGCACCCTCGCCGCCTGCGCGGCGGGCGCCACCGTCGCGATGATGATGACCCGGCGCCGGCACCAGATGGAGCACCTGCTGGAGCCGGAGGAGAGCCTGGAGTCCGAGCGCCACCGGCAGGAGCAGACGCTCTCGGGCTCCTACAGCCCCTCCGCCGGGCAGAACGCCTCCTACGGCGGCGGTTCGGTCTCCGGCACCCGGGGCGTGGGCGGCATCGCGCCCGAGTGATCCACGGGGTGACCTGTGCTTCCCGGGCTACCCGCCCTACCGGCGGGTAGCCCATTTTTTAGGTACATGTACCTTTGCCCCATGTTCAAGGATGGCGCGCGCCGGCTGGCCGGAGAGGCCGTGCACCGGGCCTACGCACTGATCCGCAGGCTGGGCGAGATCAGCCCCGCCTCCCCCGGGGGCAAACGCTTCCACCATCTGGGCGAGGGCGCCTGCATCGCCTTCCCCCAGGGCGCCATCTTCGGTGAGCCCTGGATCTCGGTGGGCGCGCACACCCTGGTAGGCACCCACGTGTCCATCTCCGCGGGCTTCGTGCCGGGCCTGGACCTCGGACCCGACGTCATCGTCAGGATCGGCGGGAGCTGCTCCATCGGCCGGGGCACCCACATCGTCGGCCACCAGTCGATCGTCATCGGCGACGACGTCTTCACCGGGCCCTACGTCTACATCACCGACCAGAACCACACGTACGCGCAGACCGACGCGCCCATCGGCCGGCAGTGGCCGGAGAACAGCGCGGTCGAGATCGGCGACGGCTGCTGGCTGGGCACCGGGTCGATCATCCTGCCGGGGACCCGGCTGGGCAGGAACGTGGCCGTGGCCGGCGGCGCGGTGGTCCGGGGGGAGTTCCCCGACAACTGCGTGATCGCGGGCGTGCCGGCGAAGGTCGTCCGCCGGTACGACGCCGAGGAGGGCTGGCTGCCGCCGCTGAAGAACCGCCCGGCCGCCACCGCCGAGGAGCTCGCCCTGCTGTCCCTGGACGGCCTGCGCGGCCTCCAGGAGCTCCAGGACCGCATCCGCGAGGAGGACACCGCCAGGCGCGAGCAGGCGGGCTGACCCGGCGGCCCGCGCGCCTTCAGCGGCCCAGGTACTTCTTGCCGGGTTTCGGTTTCTTCACGCCCTCCGACGCCGCCAGGACGTCCGAGACCGACGCCAGGGTCAGCCCCTTGCGCCGGGCCGCCTCGAGGATGCGCGGGACGGCGTCCACGGACGTGGGGTGGATGTCGTGCATGAGGATGATCGAGCCCCGGCGCAGCCCCTTGACGGCGCGGCGCGCGACGACGCCGCTGTCGCGGTTCTCCCAGTCGTTGGTGTCCACGCTCCACAGGATCACCGCCATGCCGTCGTCGCGGGCGTGCCGCTCGACCCGCTTGTCGGTGGCGCCGTAGGGCGGCCGGAAGAGGGTCGGGGGGAAGCCGAGCACGCTCTTGATGGCGCGGTTGGTGGCGTCCAGCTCGCGGTCGACGGCCTTGTCCGGTTCGCTGGTGAGCTGCAGGTGCTTCTGGGTGTGGTTGCCGACCTCGTGCCCCTCCTCGGCCACGCGCAGCAGGACGTCGGGGTACTGCGCGGCGTTCAGGCCGATGACGAAGAACGTCGCCTTCGCCTTGGCCCTGGCGAGCATGTCCAGCAGCCGCTCGGTGTCGGGGCCCGGACCGTCGTCGAAGGTCAGCGCGACGCACCTGAGCTTGCGGCAGTCGGTCTTCGGCCGCTCGAAGGTGGGGGGCAGGGTCGGCAGCGGCGGGAGCAGCGGTTCCTTCGGCCGCTCCGCCTCGCGCTTCTTCTCAGCCCAGGTCCACTCGATCCGGTGGGCGTCGCTCGCCGATCCTCCCGAGACCAGCATCAGCCCCATCAGGCCGGCGACACCGATCGCCAGCCGCCTGCCCCAACGCACAGCTCCCCGCATTCCTCGCGGCCGTCACGACCATCGGAGTTGAGAACTCTGTCACCATAAACGGCGAGAAAGCCCTAGAAGCAAGAAATGCTACAGGCCGGGCCCTCATCCGGGCCCGGCCTGTACGGTCGGTGCTGCCTGAGACTCAGGCGGTGGTCGAACGGCGCTGGCGGTAGGGGCGCTCGCCGCCGCCCGAGGTGCCGCCCGAGGGGTTGCCGCCCGCGTGCCGGCCCGTGCCCCGGTGGGCCCGGTTGCCGCCGGCCTCGCGCTCGCCGCGCTCCCGGTACGGACGGCCGCCGCCGCGCTCGCCGTCACGGCCGGCCGCCGCGTCACGGCCCGCGTCGCGGCCGCCTTCGAAGCCGCCTTCGCGTCCGCCCCGGTAGGGACGGCCGCCGCCACCGCCGCCACCGCGGCGCGGGCCGCGGCCGAAGCCGCCCTGACGGCGCGAGGAGCGCTTCTCCTGCTCGGGGATGATCGGCTCGGGGATGGGCACGCCGGACGGCTCGCGCGCGCCGGTCAGCGCGACCAGCGACGGGTCCATCGAGGTGACCTTGAGCCGCTCGGCGTTGATGCCGGCGCGGCGCATCATCGAGGTGGTCGCCCGCACCTGGTGGGAGAGCACCATCGTGACGACGGTGCCCTTCTCGCCCGCCCGCGCGGTGCGGCCGGCCCGGTGCATGTAGTCCTTGTGGTCGGCCGGCGGGTCGACGTGCAGCACGAGGGTGACGTCGTCCACGTGGATGCCGCGCGCGGCGACGTCCGTGGCGACCAGGACGCTGATGCGGCCCTCGCGGAACTCGGCCAGCGTACGGGTGCGCAGGTTCTGCGACTTGCCGCCGTGCAGGCCGGCCGCGCGCACGCCCACCGAGGTGAGCTGCTTGGCGATCCGGTCGACGCCGTGCTTGGTGCGGGCGAACAGGATCGTCCGGCCCTCGCGGTTGGCGATCTCGGCGGTGATGGTGTTCTTCTCCTTCGGCGGGACCAGGAGAAGGTGGTGCTCCATCGTGTCGACCGTGTCGTTGACCTCGCTGAGCGCGTGGGTGACCGGGTCGTTGAGGTACTTGTTGACCAGGACGTCGACCTCGCGGTCGAGGGTCGCCGAGAACAGCATGCGCTGGCCGCCGGGCCGCACCTCGTTGAGGATGTCCGTGACGTCGGGCAGGAAGCCCATGTCGGCCATGTGGTCGGCCTCGTCCAGCACCGCGATGCGCACCTCCGACAGGTCGCAGGCGCCCTGGCGCATGAGGTCCTTGAGGCGGCCGGGGGTGGCCACCAGGATCTCGACGCCGCGGCGCAGCGCGTCGATCTGGCGGGGCATGGAGGTCTGGCCGATGACCGTCTTCATCCGCAGGCCGACGGCGCGGCCGAGCGGCTCGATGACGGTCTGCACCTGCTGGGCCAGCTCGCGGGTCGGCACCAGGATCAGGCCGAGCGGCCGCTTCGGCCGGGCCTGCTGGTGGGCGAGCAGGGTCAGCAGGGGGAGGCCGAAGCCGAGGGTCTTGCCGGAGCCGGTCTTACCGCGGCCCAGGATGTCCCGTCCGGCGAGCGCGTCGGGGATCGAGGCGGCCTGGATGGGGAAGGGGTGGGTGATGCCGTTGCGGGCGAGGGAGTCAACCAGCGCGGCGGGCAGGCCGAGCTCGGCGAAGGAGGGCAGGATCTCTTCTTCCGTGGTGGGGGCGGGCAGGGCAGGGGATACGTCTGACACGTACAGCCTTCCGAGAGGGGGGCACGTCTCGGGAGGCCCCCTGTGCCGGCGGCACGTGAATGAGGAGGGTCGCTGCAAGGACGAGCCCGGCGGCCGACGAGCGGCACGCCGTGAAATGGGTGAACACTGGACTAACGTCGGGAGAACCAGCTTTATGCCATGTTCTCCACAACAGCTGTTCAGCATACCCGCCTTCGCTCCGGGGCTAGGACGTTCCGTCGCGCCGCGCCGCCCTGTCCCTGCGGGCGATCAGGGTCTCCACCTGCCCGTTCAGCTTCGCGCCCGTGGGCCAGCCCACGTAGTGCGTGAGGAAGATGACGATCTCCCGCAGCTCGGCGGCGTCGAGCTCGCCGTTGTCCAGGGCGGCGGGGAACTGGAGGTCCAGCACGTCGTGGAGGTTCTGCCCGGCCAGCAGGCCGATGAGCAGCAGCCTGCGCTCGCGCATGGACAGGCCCTCGCGGGTCCAGATCTCGGCGAAGAGGTGGTCGACGGTGTAGCCGAAGAACTCGTCACCGGGGCTGTCGGTGACGTCGAAGCCGTAGACCTCGGCCATCTTGCGCAGGCCCAGTTCACGCCGTTCGGTCACGGGACACCCCCAGGGATTCGGGCAGCAGTTCGGCGGCGAGCTCGGTCAGCGGGGTCCGCACGCCCAGCTCTTCGGCCAGCTCCATGGCCAGGGCCAGGTCCTTGTCGCCCAGGGCCAGGACGTGCGAGTAGACACCGTGCAGGGGGTCCTCGGGGTCCAGGGGGCCGGTCTCGGACCTGAGCATGATCGAACCGGGTCCGCCGGTGATCGCGTCGCTGTGCCGCACCACCCGGGCGAGCCTGCGCAGGGAGACCCCGGCCGCCTCGGCCAAGCGCTGCGCCTCCCCCGCGGCGGTGAAGGCGACGAAGTGCAGCAGGTTGCGGGCGAGCTTGGCGTGGGTGCCCGCGCCGACCGGCCCCATGTGCACGGTCAGGCCGGACCACGGGGCGAAGGCCTCCTCGCAGCGGGCGAAGGCCTCCTTCGAGCCGCCGACCATGACGGCGAGGGTGCCCTGGTGCGCGCCGAGGAAGCTGCCGCTGACGGGGGCGTCGACGACCTCCACCCCGTACGGCCCGGCCTCGGCGGCCAGCTCGACGGCGGTCTGGGCGCGGACCGTGGAGTGGATCGCGATGACCGACCCGGGGGAGAGCAGCGGCAGCAGGACCGCGCAGACCTCGCGCACCTGGGCGTCGTCGCGGACCATCAGCCCGACGACGCCGGCCTCGGCGACGTCCTCCAGCCGGCGGGCGCCCCTGGCGCCCTTGTCCACCAGCTCCTGGACGGCCTCCGGGCGCACGTCGTGGACGATCACGCCGCGCTCCACCAGGTGTCCGGCCATGGGGGCGCCCATCTGGCCCAGGCCGACGAAACCGATCATCGATGCACCTCGCCGGGAATCGCGGACTGTGACGACCAAACGATTGTTTTGGACACCTGTCCAGATTACAGTCCAGGACCGCGGGCGGCGCAAGGGCTCGCCGGCACCGAACCGCGCCGGGGCGGTCAGGAGCGGCGGAGGTAGGGCTCCAGGAGCTCGTGGGCGAGGGCGCTCGCCTTCTCCTCCGAGAGGGCGCCGCTCTCGAGCATCAGGGACGCGCGGTGGACGACGGCCTGGATCAGCTCGCCCATCTCCCCCGGGTCCGCGCACCCCAGAGCGGCGAGCGCCTCGTCCAGCGGGGTGCGCAGCCGGTCGTGCAGGACCTTGCTGGACTCGGCCAGGAACTCCGCGCGGGCAAAGGCGGCCAGCCCCCGGGCGATCGCGTGCTCACCGGACGCCACCAGGTGGAGGTTGGCGTCCACATAGGCCAGGGCGCGGTCCGCCGGGGTGGACGCCTCCTCGATCCGCGCCGCGACGTAGGCCGCCCACCGGGGGAACATCTCGACGACGACGGCTTCCAGAAGGTCGTCCTTGGAGCCGAAGTACTGGTAGATGCTGGAGCGCGCGAGACCGGTGCGCTTGGCGACGGCGGCCAGGCTCGGGGCCTGGCTCCCGCCCTGGGCGAGGATGTCCCGTGCCGCGTCGAGGATGGCCTTGCGCTGCATGGCGCGGTGCTCCGCGACGGTGGCCGCCTGGATCTTCGGCACGGGACTCCTCACTTCTCCGCTATTCGACGCGCGTGAGCCTTCCGTCGACCATCTCGTGGACGGTGTCGCAGTGGCCCAGCACATCATGGTCGTGCGTCACCATGATGGCGGCCACTCCATGTTCCCTGGTCTCGCGGGCGAGCAGTGCGACGATCTCGTGGCTGCGCTGCCGGTCGAGCGCGGCGGTCGGCTCGTCCACCAGGAGCAGGCTCGGGCCGGTCACGAGCGCGCGGGCGATGCCCACCCGCTGGCGCTCGCCTCCGGAGAGCTGGTGCGGGCGCCGCTTCGCCTTCTCGGCCAGCCCGACCTCGGCGAGCAGCTCCAGCGGGTCGCGGCCCGCCTTCCCGCCGAACTTCACGGGCAGGCGCAGCTGGTCCTCTGCCGTCAGCGCCGGGATCAGGTTGCCGGACTGGAAGACGAACCCGACGGCCTCCCTGCGCAGGGTCGTGCGCTCCCGCCTGCCGGCGACCGTCATGTCGCGCCCGGCGACCATCACGGTGCCGGAGGTGGGCGTCGTGAGGCCGCCCGCGACGGCCAGAAGGCTGGACTTCCCGGCCCCGGAAGGCCCGACGATGGCGGCGAACTCCCCCGGTTCCACGATGAGGGACACCTCGCTCAGCGCGTTGATGACGTCCTCGCCGTCACCGATCTGCAGGTTCACGTCCCGCATGACGAGGCCCGACGTGTTCTTCTCGGACCGTGCTCCGGGCACGGTTTCGGCCGGCTTCATCGGCTGCCTCCCAGGGCGGTCAGGGGATCGACTGCGGTGATGCGCAGCACCGCGCCGAGCGCGCCCGCCACGCCGAGCAGGACGAGCAGCGCGGAGGCGGCCGCGACGGCCCCGGCCTCCAGCGCGAACGGCGCGGTGCCGCCGATCAGGTTGCCGAGCCCGACGCCGGCGGCCACACCGACGCCCACCGACAGGATCAGGAGGATGAGCGCCTGGGCGAGGGCGTCGCGCAGCAGGTAGCCGGTGGACGCGCCCATCGCGCGCACCACGGCGATCTCCTGCCTGCGCTGGATCGTCAGGACGGTGAAGAACGCGCCGACGACCAGCGCGGAGATGGCGTAGAGGAAGACCTCGATGAGCTGCAGCGTCGACGTCTCGGCGCTGTAGCCGGGGGAGGCGCCGAAGGACTCCTCCAGGGTGAGGCTCTCGGTGCCGGCGGCCAGGTCCCCGGCCCGGAGGTCGGCGGACCCGCCCTTCACGGCCACCGCGGTGATCTCCCGGTAGGCGCGTTCGGGCACCTCGTCGCCCGGCCGCGCCCCGACGTGCACCTCCTGCCAGGTGCGCAGCGGCACGTAGGCGACGTCCACGTGCCCGTAGGTGTGCTGGTCGGCGAGCGTCCCGACGACCTTCAGCTCGGTTCCGATCCGGTCGATCGTGATGGTGTCGCCGAGCCTGATGCCGTCCTCGACGGCCGTCCTGCTGACGACGATCCCGGCGGGGGCGCCGTCGCTCAGCCGCGCGCCCTCGTCGACCGCGGGCGAGAGGTAGGAGCCGGGCTCCACGCCGAACAGCGCCAGGTCGATCTCGACGCCGCCGCCGCTGCGCCCGTTGACCAGGACGTTCCCGAACGGCGCGGCGTCCTCCACCCCCTCCCGTCCGGCCCAGGTCCCGACCGCGGAGGTCTCCACCACGCTGCGCGAGAAGGCCGACGCGTGCTGCACCCCCCTCTCGAACGCGAAGGAGGTGGCGGGCAGCCGCTGCAACCCGGACACGCCGTCGTTGACCAGCCCCACCGACAACCCGGACAGCAGCACCATGAGAACGGCGATCAGCGCCACCACGGCGCCCATGAGCCCGAACCGGGCACGGGCGAACTTCAGCTCCCTGAGCGCTAGGAACACGGGCTCCGCCTCTCGGACGGGCATTTTATCGACATCATGTCGGCATCGTATCGACGCATTGTCGACAACCTGCGCGACCCCCGTTCCCGGCGCTCCGGCACGGCGGCCGCCCCGTCCGAAAGCCCCTCAGGCGGTCTTCGGAGTGGCCCGCATGCCCACGTAGCAGACTCGGGAGCCGTCGCCGAGGGTGGCGCGCGGCATGCGGTCGCCGTCCTGGGGCTCAGCCCCCGTCGTGTTCCCGGACGAGGATGGCGGCCTGGACGCGCGAGCGCAGGCCCAGCTTCGTCAGGATGTGGGAGACGTGGGACTTCACGGTCGTCTCGCTGATGTACAGGCGCCGTGCGATCTGCTGGTTGGACAGGCCCTCGCCGAGGCAGGCGAGGACGTCACGTTCGCGTTCGGTGAGCCCGTCCAGGCCCCGCGGCGCGGGCTCCGCCCCGGATTCGGGACGGGGCGCGGTGCGGGCGAACCGGGAGATCACCCGGCGGGTCACCTCCGGGGCCAGCACGCCGTCGCCCCGTGCCACCGCCCGTACCGCCTCCACCAGCTGCGCGGCCTCGACGGACTTGATCAGGAAGCCCGCGGCTCCGGCCTGCAGGGCGTCGTAGACGTACTCGTCGAGGTCGAAGGTCGTGAGGATCAGGACCTGGCACACCTCCTCCCGGACGAGGATCCGCGTGGCCTCGATGCCGCCGCCGGGCATGCGGACGTCCATCAGCACCACGTCCGGCCGCAGCCGCCGGGCCATCCGCACCGCGCTCTCGCCGTCGGCGGCCTCGCCGACGACCTCGACGTCCTCGGCCCGGTTCAGCACGAGCGCCAGCCCCTGCCGCACCGCGGCGTGATCGTCCGCGACCAGGACCCTAACCATGCCGCTCCCTCTTCTCTCCCAGCGGGAGTACCGCGTGGACCCTCCAGCGGCCGCCCTCCGGCCGCGCCGTGACCGTCCCCTTGATCGCCGCCGCCCGCTCGCGCATGTTGAGCAGGCCGGTGCCCCCGCCGGACAGGGCCGGCTCCCCGCCGCGCGCCAGCTCGTTGACGACCTCCACGTGCAGGTCGTCTCCGTCGGGGAACACCCTGACCCACGACCGGGCCCCGGCGGCGTGCTTGACGGCGTTGGTCAGCGCCTCCTGGACGATCCGGTAGGCGGTGAGGTCCACGGCGGCGGGCAGGTCGGGCGGCGGGGCCTCGCCGTCCCCGGCGGCCATGGCGACCCGCAGCCCGGCGGCCCGCGCCGAGTCCAGCAGGAGGTCCAGGTCCGCCAGGCGGGACGGGGCGACGTCGGAGATCCGGTGCTCCAGCGGATCCTGGCTGCGCAGCAGCTCGATCATGGCGCGCATCTCCCGAAGGGCCTCCACGCTGTTCTGCCGGATGGCGCGCAGGACGTCGTCGACGAGCTCCCGCTCGTCCTGCTCGGGATCCACCGCGCCGGACTGCAGGGCGATGGCGGACAGATGACCGGCGATCACGTCGTGCAGGTCCCGCGCCATCCGGGCCCGCTCCTCCGCGACGGCCGAGCGCCGGTCGAGCTCGGCGATCACGGCCTGCTGCTCCGCCCGGAGCCGCTCCGCGTCGGCCGTCTCGCGCTCCTGGCGCACCGCCGTGGCCCACCACACCGGCACGAACAGCAGGTCCAGCATCAGCAGGAACACCAGGACGGCGATCTGCCGATCCTGCGCGGTGACGAGGAGCAGCACCGTGACCGCGGCCATCAGCACGACGATCGTGCGCACGAGCAGGCGGTTGACGGCCTTGGAGGCGTGAAGGGCCGCGCTGTGGAGCAGTTCCCACAACGCCAGCAGCATGGGGATGCTGAAGCCCATCAGCAGGTCGGCCATGCCGCACAGCAGGCCGGCGCCGAGCGCGGGCAGCGGCATGATCCTGCGCACCAGCACGGCGGCGCAGGCCCCCGCGAGCGGGACCAACCGCCACGGGGCGGAGACCTCCCACGGCGCGGACGCGCTCGCGTCCCACAAGAGGGACTCCCAGCCGGTCGCGCAGAGCGCCGCGCCCAGAACGAACAACCCCGCGGCGGGCAGGACGTCCTTCCGGCGGAGGCTCCGGTCCCGCGGGATCCCGATAATGGACACACGGTCATGAAACCACGGTCATCGCCGGTTCCCTCGCCTGTTTCCCCTGCTCGGACGGCATCTCATCCGAAAGTCGGAGGCGCGGAACGGAAGACCTCCGAAGTGATGGCACCGTCCCCTCCCAACCGCCGAAGACGCGGCGGGGGCTCCCGATGAGACTTCCGATTATGAGCTCCATCAGCAGGCCCGACACCGCTGTCCCACCCGTGAAGGCCTCCTCGCCCGCACCGGCCGGCGCAGGCCGGCGCATCGACGTGCTGGACGTCCTCCGCGGCATCGCGATCCTCGGCACGCTCGGCACGAACATCTGGCTCTTCACCCACCCGGCGGGACCGCCGAGCGCCTTCTCCCTCCTGCCCGAGAGCGGCTCCACCGTGGAGACCGTCCTCCGCTACCTGACGAACGGCAAGTTCCTGGCACTGCTCACCCTCCTGTTCGGCGTGGGACTGGAGCTTCAGTACCGGTCCGCGCTGCGGAAGGGGAAACGCTGGCCCGGCCGGTACCTGTGGCGGACGGCCCTGCTGTTCCTGGAGGGGGCACTCCACTTCGTCCTCGTCTTCGAGTTCGACGTCCTGGTCGGCTACGCGTTCATCGCGCTGATCGTCGCCCACCTGATCGGCCGCGGTGAGCGGAGCGTGCGCAGGTGGATGGTGGCGATGGGGACGGTCCACCTGGCGCTGATCTCCCTGCTCACCCTCGCCCTGCTCACGGCGAACGCCTCCGGCGGCTCGTTCGGCGACCCGGGCCTCTATGCCACGGGCTCCTACGCCGAGCAGGTCGAGATGCGACTGGACCGATTCGTCCTGTACCGCTTCGAGACGCTTCTCGTGATCCCCATGGGCGTCGTCCTCTTCCTCCTCGGCTCCCGCCTGCTGCGGGCCGGCGCGTTCGAGAACGACGAGCGCGGCACCCGCCTCCGCAACCGTCTGATGCTCGTCGGCCTAGGTGCGGGCGCCCCGCTGAACCTGGTGACCGCCTTCGCCGGTCCCGAGTGGTTCCTGGTGGACCGCTACGTGCTGCCCCCGCTGGTGGCCGTCGGCCTGCTCGGCCTGGTCACCACCCTGGCTCTCCGCGCCACCGGCGCCCCCGGGCCGCTCCGCCGCGGGGTGACGGCCGTCGGCCGGACCGCCCTGTCCGGCTACGTGTTCCAGAACCTGGCCGCCTCCGCCCTCTGCTACGGCTGGGGCCTGGGCCTCGCCGCCCGGCTCGACTGGGCCCGCCCCTGGTGGCCCGTGCTCGCCTGGGCCGCGATCGTCACCGCACTCCTCGTGCTGTCGTCGTTGTGGTTGCGGAGGTTCAGCCGGGGACCGCTGGAGCTCGTCTGGCACTGGGCGTACCTGGCCCCCCTGCGCGGGAACCGTTCCTGAGACCCCGCCTCCCGCGAGGGCGTTCCACGAAGGACCGGCGGCACCGCACCGGTGCCGCCGGCGGCCGTCCGGCGGGACGGACCTCAGCCGGAGGAGCGCAGGAGCCGCACCACGGCGGCGACGCGGCGGTGGCGGGCGTCGTCGTCGGGCGGCAGGCCGAGCTTGGCGAAGATGCGCTGGGTGTGCTTCTCCACGGCCCCGACGGTGACCACCAGCGCCTCGGCGATCGAGGTGTTGGAGCGGCCCTCCGCCATCAGCGTGAGCACCTCGCGTTCGCGGGGGGTCAGGCCGGCGAGCGGGTCGCGCCGCCGGTCCATCAGGCCGCGCACGACGGCCGGGTCGAGCACCGTCCCGCCGTCGGCCACGGTCTCGAGCGCCTCCAGGAATTCGTCGATCTCGCTGACGCGGTCCTTGAGCAGGTAGCCGGCGCCGCTCGGGTCACCGGCGAACAGGTCCTGGGCGTAGGGGACGACGACGTACTGCGAGAGCACCATCATCCGCGCCTCCGGCCAGGACCGGCGCACCTCCAACGCGGCCCGGAGCCCTTCGTCGGTGTGGCTGGGCGGCATCCGGACGTCGACGATCCCGATGTCCGGGCGTTCCCGCAGCATCGCCTCGACGTACGAGGGGCCGTCGCGGACCGCCGAGACCACCTCGTGCCCGGCCTCGCCCAGCAGCAGTTGCAGGCCCTCGCGCAGCAGCGCCGAGTCGTCGGCCACGACCACGCGCATCAGCGCCGGTCCACCGGGATGCAGGCCCGCACCAGGGTCGGGCCGCCGGGCGGCGAGGAGACGGTCAGCTCGCCCTCGGCCGCCTCGATCCGCCGGGCCAGCCCGGCCAGGCCGAGCCCCTTGCCCTCGTGCGCGCCGCCGACGCCGTCGTCGGACACCTCCACCACAAGCCCCATACCGGACATGGTGACATGGACTTCGGCACCGCCGGCCCCGCTGTGCTTGGCGACGTTGGTGAGCGCCTCGGCGACCACGAAGTAGGCGGCTGTCTCCACGTGCGGGGGCAGGCCGTCCGGCACGTCCGCCCTGACCGTCGCGGGGACCGGGCAGCCCTGGGCCATCTCCTCCACCGCGGCGGCCAGCCCGCGGTCCACCAGCAGCGGCGGGGCGATGCCGCGCGAGAGCGACCGCAGCTCGGCGACCGTCTCGGTGGCCTGGCGGCGGGCGTCCTCGATGATCTGCCCGGCCCGTTCGGGATCCTTGTGGACCTGGCGGCGGGCCCGGCCGAGGTCCATCGCGAGCCGCACCAGCCGCTGCTGCGGACCGTCGTGGATGTCGCGCTCGAGACGGCGCAACGAGGCCGACTCGGCCACCCGCGCCGCGTCGCGCGAGTCCTGCACCCGGTCGACCTGGCCCTGCAGTTCCGCGCGGCCGCACAGCAGCGCCGCGGCCGGGCCGGCGTGCGTCAGCGCGGCCACCCGCATCATCCAGGGCAGGGTGAGCAGCGCGAAGACGCCGAATCCGGTGTTCAGCATGATCTCGGGCTCGCGTCCCTCGCCCAGCCCGATGAGGGACGCCAGGGTGACGGAGTCGTCGTCCAGGGGCAGGAAGCGCTCCCAGTACCAGTAGGTCAGCCCGCCGCCGACGGCCGCCCACCAGGCCACCACCAGCGAGAACGCGATCGTGCCGGTCACCAGGCCCACCAGCGACCATGCGACGTCCAGCCAGCTCTGCGGGTCGCGCAAGGGGGTGAGGACCCGCCGTATGAAGCCTTCGTCCGCGCGGGACCGGAGGTGGCGGGGCTCGGGCGCGGACCGGCCCAGCATGCCGCGGAGGCGCAGCCGCTCGGCCACGGCGAACCCGCGCGCGATCAGCACCCCCAGCGTCATCAGCGCGAGCCCGACGCCCAGGACCGACAGCCCCGCCCCGGTCGCGAGCACCGGCAGCACCACCACGAAGGCGGCCAGGGAGATCGGAAAGGCCGTGAGCGCGTAGGCGGAGTCGAGCAGGACACGCCTGGCACCGCGAATCCGGACCGGAGGCCGGTCGAGCCGCATCGTGGTCGTCATGCCCCTCATACTTCTCGCCGCCCGAATCGCACGCTATCCGGCCAGCCCGACACTTCCGGGATCCCGCCCCCGCGACGACCGCGATCCTGGCGTTCGCCTACCTCCCGCCGATGACGCTCCGGTAGATCCCGTACGCGGCCTCCAGCCCGCCCACGACCATCAGCACGACACCGAGCTTGGTCAGGGTGACCACCGGCGTCTCGACGTCACCGGTGAACCGCCAGAGCAGCAGCCCGATCACGAAGGTCACGACTCCCCAGAGCAGTGCCTTGGCATCCTTGTTCATCGCCGTTCCCTCTCCCTCGGTGCCGGATCCGCCGCTCGAAATCCTCGCAACGTCCGGCGCGGAGCACACCCTTCGAAAGGAGGAGACGTGCTTCCGCCGCCCCGTCAGCGGGTGGAGAAGATCCGGTCGAGCTGGTGGTCGATGAGGCTCAGGGCGGACTCGGAAGTGCGCTGGCCGAGCAGCATGCCGGTCTGCAGCCCGTCGGCGGCCGCCAGGAGGAGGGCGGCTTCGCGGCGCGCGTCGACGTCCGGCGGGACGTGGCCCTGTTCCCGCGCTCCGGTGATCAGGGCGGTGATCAGGTCCTCCAGGGCCGGGGGCGCGTTGCGGGCGATCTCTCCCAGGCTCTCGTCGCGCAGCATCCGGACGAAGTAGGCGACGTACACCAGGTGGCGGGTCCGGCGCTCTTCATCCAGGGGGAGCAGTTCCATCAGGACTCCGCGCAGGACCGCGCGGGGGGCGGGGTCGTCGCCCAGGGCCGCCACGCGCTCGCGTGCCCGGTGCTCGGCGTCGGCGTTGAGGATCTCCAGGGCGGCGAGCAGGAGGTCGTCGCGGGTGCCGAAGTAGTACTGCAGCAGCCGCGCCGAGACCGCCGCCTCGGCGGCGACCTGCCGGAGCGTCACGTCCTCCAGGCCGCCGCGGGCCGCCAGCCGCCACACGGCCTCGGCGATCTGCCGGCGGCGCCGGTCGTGGTCCACCTGTCGGGGCATCCCTGATCCTCCGTGCCGTGCTGCGGGACTCCGCCCGGAACCGTTTTGGTGCGATCGTACCAAAACATGCTATGGTTCGATCGAACCATAAAGAGGAAGAGGGGATCCCGGCATGAGGTACGTGATGTGGCAGGTCGTCGGCATGGTCCTGCTGGTGCTGGGCGCGCAGGGCGGCATCCGGCTCCTGGCCGACCGCGACGACGCGGGCCTGCTGGGCCCCGTCGCCGACGGCTTCGCGCCACTGATCACCGGCTACGTGGTGATCGCCCTCGCCGGCGCTCTCCTGGCGGGCTGGGGCGCCTCCCGGACGAAGAAGGCCGGGTGACGGAGTGCCGGTCCGAGTCGCGGCGGACGCCGCCTGACCACCGACACGCGCACAGGGCCTTCCGCGGCGATCACGCCGTGAAGGCCCTGTTTCACGCGGCCGCAGATCCGCCGCCGCAGGGTCGGAATTCCGGCCATCAGGCGAAGGAGACGGCGGCCAGCGCGATGAAAGAACCGGCGAAGACCACCGTGTTGCGGATGTAGGTCTGGACGCGCACCCAGCCGGGGAAGGCGTCCTCGGCAGCCTTGAGGAAGGGCGCGACCTCGACGCGGGCCAGCTCCGGGTCGCCCTTCCGCCGGAAGGCCGCCTGCACGGACTTCACCGCGGTGAGGTTGCTGTAGACGATCACCACGTTCATCAGCAGGACCAGCGAGGAGAAGACCCAGGTCAGCGGCCGGGCCAGATCGGCTCCGGCGAGGCCCAGCACAGCAGTGGTGATCATCACCGCGGCGACGGCCACCGGAGCCGCGGTCTCGTGGCCGGCGGCGTCGAACCGGAGCCCGTTCTCCTCCAGCACCTCGGGCCGGACGCTCTGGCGGCGGAGCTCGGCCACCGCGGCGGCCTTGGCAGCGGGCCCGAAATGGTGGCGGACCAGCGGGATGCTGACGAAGACGGCGGCGACGAGCAGCTGCATGACGGCGGCGAGGGTGTTCACGGGCTCTCCCTGAGTTGCACTTAGTTCAACTGGCTGGCAGGCCCACCATAGGCCGCTACTTGAACTAAGTGCAATAGCGTTCTTGCACTTAGTTCAAGAACGGTGAGCCCGGTGGCCTTCCGAGCTTGAAACTCCCCCAGGGGGAGGTGCCAGGGTGAGGGCATGGACGGAGAGCACCGCTACTCGATCGGAGAACTCGCGCGGATGAGCGGGTGCACGGTGAAGGCCGTGCGGTTCTACTCCGAGCGGGGGCTCGTACCGGAAGCCGGCAGGACGGCGTCCGGGCACCGGCGGTACGGGCCGGAGGCCGTGGCACGGCTCGGCCTGGTGCGGACCCTGCGCGACCTGGGGATCGACCTCGCCACCGTCCAGAAGCTCGTCGACCGCGAAATACCTGCCGCCGAGGTCGCCGCCGCCCACGCCGAGGCCGTCGCCGTGCAGATGCGGGTGCTGCGGCTGCGGCACGCGGTGCTGTCCGCCGCCGCCCGGCGCGGTTCCCCACCCGAGGAGATGGATCTCATGCACCGGCTCGCCCGCCTGTCCGCCACCGAACGCGCCGGCCTCGTCGCCGACTTCCTCGCCGACGCCTTCGGCGACGACGGCACCGACCCGCTCTCCCGCGTCCTGCGCCGTTCGCTGGCCCCCGAACTCCCCGACGACCCTACCTCCGAACAGCTGACGGCCTGGGTGGAACTGGCCGAACTCACCCAGGACCAGGATTTCCGCTCCCTGATGCGCGACCTGTTCACCGACCACGCCGACCAGCACCCCTCGGCCCCGCCCCGCAAACACGCAGTCGCGCTGATAGCCGAGGCCGTCCCCCCGCTGCTCGCCGCCGACGCCGATCCCGCCTCCCCCGAGGCCGCCCAGACCGTCGCGGACATCACCGCCGCCTACGCCGGCTCCCGGAACCTCCCCGACGACGCAGCCCTGCGCGAGCGCCTCGCCGCCGCCCTGACCGCCGCGAACGACCCGCGCCGCGAGCACTACCTGGATCTGCTCTCCATCGTCAACGGCTGGCCCCCGCCCCGGCACCCGCGCCGCGAACTCGCCTGGTTCCTCACCGCCCTCACCGCGTGACCGCGACGAGCCGAGGCCAGACGTCCTCACCGACCGGCGAGTCCAGCACCAGCCCATACGCCCGCCCCGCAAGCCGGACCCTGTCGTACTCCGACAGGGCACGCCCCGGCGTGCTGTGGGCGGGCCAGGACCACGGACGGCTCTACCGGTCACCGCGATCCGTTCCCGGAGGGTGAGCAGGCGGGGCGTAGGGGCCGCCAGGCTCCGTAGCGCCGCCGTGCACGGACAGGCATGCCGGGGTTCAAGCGGGCTGGCCGGGGGCGGGGATGGCGTGTTCGGCGGCTCGGCTGACCTCTTCCCAGGACGCCCAGGTGTCCATGCGGCGGCGGGAGATGTCGAAGGCGAGGTCGTAGACCATGCTGCCGAGGAGGAGGCGCAGCGGCGGGTCGTCGGAGGCGACGAGCTTCATGACGGCCTCGGCGGCCAGGCGGGGGTCGCTGTCGACCGAGCCTTCGGCCCACTGCTTCTGGAGTTCGGCGCGCAGCGGGTCGTACGCCTCCAGCGGCTCGGTCATCGTCGTGCCGGTGGAGTACAGGTCCGTCCAGTAGCCGCCGGGCTGGACGATGGTGACCTTGCCGCCGAACGCGGCGGCCTCCATCGCCAGGGCCTCGCTCATGCCCTCCAGGGCGAACTTGCTGGCGCTGTACATGCCGTTGCTGGGGAAGCCGCCCAGCGCGCCGATGCTGGAGATCTGGAGGATGTGCCCGGAGCCCTGGGCGCGCAGGTGCGGCATCACCGCCTGGCTCACCCACAGGGCGCCGAAGAAGTTCGTCTCCATCTGGGTGCGGGCCTGGGCTTCGGTGAACTCCTCCAGCATGCCCAGGTACAGGACACCGGCGTTGTTGACGACGACGTCGAGCCTGCCGAAGTGCTCGACGGCCCTGGCGACGGCGGCGAAGACGGCGTCGCGGTCGGTGACGTCCAGCGGCAGGGCCAGCAGCCGGCCCTCGTGCTCGGCGGCGAGCCCGTCGAGCGGGGCGGTGCCGCGCGCCAGGGCGACGACCCGGTCGCCCGCCTCGAGCGCGGCCTCGGTGAAGGCGCGGCCGAGGCCCTTGCTGGCGCCGGTGATGAACCAGACACGGCCCGCGGGGGTGGTGGTCATGGAGATCTCCTTCTACTCGAATCGCCCTATCGAGACGATACGTCTCGGCTTGCGGGCCTCATACTCCACCCCGAGAGGACCTATGTCAAGACGAACCGTCTCGTCTCAACAACCCATCCGGTTTCCCTAACAATCCATTTGGTCGGCTAATGTGGTGACATGACCACCACAGACGCCCTCGCACCGGCACGGGCCGGCCGACGCGAATGGTTCGCACTCGGCGTCCTCGTCCTGGTCGTCCTGCTCCTGACGATCGACGGCACCGTCCTCTACCTGGCGGTCCCGTCCCTCACCGCCGACATCGACCCGTCCGCCACGCAGTTGTTGTGGATCGGGGACATCTACTCCTTCGTCCTGGCCGGCCTGCTCATCACGATGGGCAACCTCGCCGACCGGATCGGCCGCAAACGCCTGCTGCTGATCGGCAGCGGCGCCTTCGGCATCGCCTCGGTGACGGCCGCCTTCGCCCCGAACCCCGAGACGCTGATCGCGGCCCGCGCCCTGCTGGGCGTCGCCGGCGCGACGCTGATGCCCTCGACGCTCTCGATCGTGCGCGCCATGTTCGCCGACGCCGGGCAGCGCACCCGCGCCATCGCGATCTGGTCCGCCGGCGCCACCGCGGGCGCCGCGGCGGGTCCGCTGATCGGCGGCGCGCTGCTGGAGAACTTCTGGTGGGGATCGGTCTTCCTGATCAATGTTCCGATCATGGTGCTGGTCCTGGTCGCCGGGTACCTCCTGCTGCCGGAGTCGCGCGGCCGCGCCGACCAGCCGGTCGACCTCGCCTCCTCGGCGCTGTCGATCCTCGCGATCGTCCCGCTGGTCTACGCGGTCAAGCACTGGGTGGGCACCGGGCTCGACTGGAGCGTCCCGGCCGCCGCCGCGATCGGGCTCCTGGCCGGATGGGCGTTCCTCCGCCGCCAGACGCGGCTGAGGTTCCCCCTCCTGGACGTCTCGCTCTTCAAGGTCCCCGCCTTCGCCGGGGCGGTGGCCGCGAACACGCTGTCGATCTTCGCCTTCATGGGCCTGCTGTTCTTCTTCTCCCAGTACCTGCAGCTCGTGCGCGAGTACGGCCCGCTGCAGGCCGGGGTGGCGGAGCTGCCCTCGACGGTCGCCTCCATGGCCGTCATCGTGTTCATCGGCCTCCTCGTCGCGAGGTTCGGCACCGGACGCTCGATCGGCATCGGCCTGGCCGCCGGCGCCCTCGGGCTCGCGGGCCTGGGCCTCACCGCCGCCCTCCCGTCGTACTGGGGCCTGGCGGCCTTCCTGGCCGTGCTCGGCCTGGGCATCGGCGTCGCCATGACCCTGTCCACCGACGCCGTGGTCACCGCGGTCCCCAAGGAACGGGCGGGCGCGGCCTCCTCGATCGCCGAGACCGGCTACGAGCTCGGCGGGGCGCTGGGCATCGCGGTCCTCGGCTCGGTCCAGGTCGCCGTCTACCGCGCAGGCCTGGACCTGCCCGACGGCCTGTCCCCGGCCGACACCGCGACCGTCGAGGAGTCGCTGGCCGCCGCCGTGGCCTCGGTCACGAACGCCGACGCCATCGCCGTCGCCCGGGAGGCCTTCACGACCGCCGTGCAGACCACGTCCTTCATCGCCGCCGCGATCCTCGCCGTGTCCGCCGTGGTCGCCTGGCGCGTCATACCCTCGACCCCCATGGAGCCGGAGAAAGCACATGTCCACCACTGAACGCCAGTCCCGCGACAAGGAGCGCACCCGCCGCGCGATCCTGGACGCCGCCGAGAGGGTCTTCACCGAGCGCGGCGCCCAGGCGAGCCTGGCCGACATCGCCACCGCCGCAGGGGTCACCAAGGGCGGCCTCATGCACCATTTCCCCAGCCGCGACGCTCTCGTCCGGGCGGTGTACGAGCACGGCACCGCCCGCATGTGGGACGAGGTGCGTGCGCACGTCGACATCTCCGAGAACCGGGCCGGCAAGTTCACCCGCGGCTACGTCCGCGCCCTCACGGGGGACAGCGAGTACCTGACGAACGCCTTCTGCCCCACCGGTCTCTTCACCGTGCTCGGCCTCGCGCCCCAGCTCGAGGAGTTCCACCGGCGCGACGCGGAGGCATGGAACGCGGCCTTCGCCGCCGACGGGCTCCCCGAAGGACGGGCGCTGGCCGTGCGTTTCGCCGCGGAAGGCCTGGCCTTCGCCCTGCAGAGCCCGTATCTCACCGGCGAGCAGCTCGCCGTGGCCCGTGCGGAACTGCTCGCCCTCACCGAACCGGGCTGAGCGCGCCGAGGCCCGCTGAGAACGCAGAACTCCGGCCGGCGATACGCCGACCGGAGTTCTGTCGAAACCGGGTCTCCCCTCGGGGAGGACCCCGCGGTGGAGCCGTGGGGAATCGAACCCCAGACCTCCTGCATGCAAGGCAGGTGCTCTACCAATTGAGCTACGGCCCCTGGTGCGGCCAGAGTACCGGGGAAAGCCGCCGGTCGCGAACGGGTATCCCGCTCACGGAAACGGCGCCGCTCGGAAGCACGCGGCGCCGGTTCTCGTCATATCACTCTGCGGAGGTCGCCTCGGTCCACAGGTCCAGTTCGGCGCGGTCCTGCTGGAGGCGCTTCCAGATGGCGAAGCCGCCGAGTCCGAGAATGGCGAGCACGAGAAGCTTCTTCATGGTGAGGACCCCTTCACCTTCGACAGTGGTCAGAACCAAACTTAGCAACGACTGAACACTATCGAACGTCGTCTTCGACTCATCCGGGGGAGCGGCCGATCAAGGAAACCGGCAGGGAGGCGAACCCGCGCACGTTGGACGAGTGCACGCGGACGGCGTTCGCCTCGTCCACCTCGTAGGCCGAGACCAGGCGCGTGAACTCGGTGAGGGCGATCTGGGCCTCCAGGCGTGCCATGTTCGCGCCCAGGCAGTAGTGCCTGCCTCCGCCGAAGCTGATGAGCTGCGACGTGTCGCGGTCGAGGTCGTAGCGGTCGGCGCCGGGGAAGACGTCCTCGTCGCGGTTGGCGGAGCCGACCAGCAGGAGGAGCCGCGACCCGGCGGGGACGGTCCGTCCGTGGGCGGTGAAGTCCTCGGCGACGGTGCGGGCGATCTGCTGGCTGGAGGTGTCGTAGCGCAGCGTCTCCTCGATCCAGGCGTCCACCGGCTCCTTCAGCACGCGGTCGGTGAGCCGGTGCTTCCACGCCCAGTAGAGGGCGTTGGCCAGCAGCTTCGTGGTGGTCTCGTTGCCGGCGATGACCATGAGGAACAGGAAGGCGATGATCTCGCCGTCGGCGAGCCGGTCGCCGTCGACCTCGGCCTCCAGCAGCGCCGAGGTGAGGTCGTCCCCCGGTTTGCGGCGCTTGGCCGCGAGCAGTTCCGCGTAGTAGCCGACCAGGGTGAGCGCCGCGTCCATCCCGGCGGGCGGCACGTCCTGCACGCCCTCCTCCCGGTGGACGACGACCTCGGCGAGCCTGCGCAGTTCGGGGCGGTCGGCCTCGGGCACGCCCATCAGCTCGGAGATGACGTCCATCGGCAGCACGCCGGCGAAGTCGGCGACGAAGTCGAACGGCTCGCCCTCGATGAGGGGCTCCAGCAGCGTCCGGGTCATCTCCAGGATGCGGGGGTGCAGCTCGCGCACCCGGCGCGGGGTGAAGCCCCGCGAGACCAGGCTGCGCAGGCGGGTGTGGCGGGGCGGGTCGAGCGCCAGGAACGACATCGTCCGGTGCGCGTGCGGGCCCCACGCCGACGCGTCGAGCGTGACGCCGTTGACGCTGGAGAAGCGTTCCCAGTCGCGGAAGGCCGTCGCGACGTCGGCGTGCCGGGACAGGGCCCAGAAGTCGAGCTCCTCGTTGCGGTAGAGCGGCGCCTCCCGGCGGAGCCTGGCGTAGACGGGGTAGGGGTCCTCGTGGACGCGGTAGTCGTACGGGCTGTACTCGAGATCACTGGACACGTGTCCAGACGTTAGTTCACCTTTCCGGCGCGGACAAGGGACGCCCGCGCTCAGCGCAGGGTGAGCCGGGCCACCTCGGCCAGCCGGTCGGCCGCCTCCGTGTAGGACATGTAGCCCATCCCCGCCTGCAGGAGCGCTCCCGAGTAGGCCATCTCCAGCGCGTCCAGGACCACCCCGTCCTCCCGGCCGAGCGCGTGCACCAGCCTCTGGTGGATGTTCAGGCCGATGCGCAGCCGCAGCTCCCGCACGTCCGGGTCGGACGCCAGGACCGCCGTCGTGCAGGCCGCCGCCAGCTCCGGCTCGCTCGCGATGAGCAGCACGATCTCCCTGAGCGCCTGCGCCGCGTCCCCGTCGGTCCGCGGCAGCGCCTCCAGCCTGCGCCAGAAGACCTCGGTGAGCAGGTGGTTCTTGGAGGTGAAGTAGGTGTAGGCGGTCGCCGCCGCCACCCCCGCCCGGCGCGCGACGTTGCGGACGGTCAGGCCGTCGTACCCCGTCTCCCGCACCTCGGCGACGGTGGCGTCGGTCAGCCGGCGGACGGTGTCGGCCTGGCGGTCGCTCAGCCTCCGCCGTGTGGACTCATGTACGGACACGCGTCCGGACGCTATCAGCCGTCGAGACCGGCGCAGCCGTCCACGGCCGACCTCAGGTTGCGGAAGACCCGCTCGGCCAGCAGGGACAGCTCGGCCCTCAGCTCCTCCCCGCCCTCCCCGGCGGACGCCCGGCGCACGCCCGTCACGTAGACGGTGCGGTAGGCGGCTGCCGTCCAGGCCGCGGCCAGCCGGACGGCGGGACCGTCGGGGTCCCTCCCCCCGGTCTCGGCGAGGAGCCGCGCGACGACGTCCTCCAGCTCCTCCACGTACTCCCTGACCCTGGCCTTCAGCGCGGACGACTCACCCACCACCTGCCAGAACCGGATGAAGGTCGGCCGGTCCACATAACCGCCCAGCGCGTCGCCCTCCGCCAGCAGCCGCAACAGGAGGTCGCGCAGCGCGTCCACCGGGTGGGCGCCCGCCGGACGCTCTCGCACGACCCGCGCGACCTCCTCCAGCGCGCCGGGGAAACGGTCGAGGAGGAGGTCCTCTTTGCGCGGGAAGTAGTTGAACACCGTCTTCGGCGAGACCCCGGCGGCCTCGGCCACCTCCCCGACCGTGACGCCGTCGAACCCGCGCTCCAGAAAGAGCCCGGTGGCGGCGTCGGAGATCTGCTGCCGGGTCTCCTTCTTCTTGCGCTCCCTCAGCCCGTCTTCCACACCCTCACTCTGGCATCACCGCTCGGCCGGGGCCAGCAGCGTGGTGACCAGGTCGTCCAGGCTGACCAGGCCGACCAGGCCGTGCTCGTCGCGGACCAGGCCGAGCTGGCTGTGCCGGCTCCGCAGGACCGCCAGCGCGCCGGCGACCGGGGTCTCCGGGGTGAGCACCGGCACCGGATGGCCGGCGTCCCTGGCGCGGAAGGGCATGCCCTTGGCCCGCGCCAGGTAGGCGTCCCTGGCATGGACCATGCCGATCAGCTCGCCGTCGCCGTCGCGCAACAGCAGCCGGGTGTGCCCGGTGCGCACCGCGGTGTCGATGACGGTGCCGGCGTCGGCGTCCGGCTCCACCACGGTCAGCTCGTGCAGCGGGGTGATCAGCGGGACCAGGCTGGTCTCCGGGGCGTCCAGCGCCCGGCTGAGCACGTTGCGGTCCACCTCGTCGATCAGGCCGAGGCGGCGGGACTCCTCCACCAGATGCCTGAGCTGGTCGGGGGTGCGCGAGACCGACATCGAGTCGCGCGGCTGCACCCGCATCAGCCGCAGCAGCCCGTTGGTCGTGCGGTTGAGCGCCAGCAGCACCAGCCGGAACAACCGGGTGAAGCCGCGGAACGGCAGCGCCAGCAGCAGCGCCGAGCGCTCCGGGCGGGCGATCGCCCAGGACTTGGGCGCCATCTCCCCGATGACCATGTGCAGGAACGTCACCAGCGCCAGCGCGATCACGAAGGACACCGCGTGCGAGACGGTGTACGACAGGCCCAGCCCGTGGAAGAGCGGGCTGAGCACCTCGGCGATCACCGGCTCGGAGACGATGCCCAGGCCCAGCGAGCACATGGTGATGCCCAGCTGGGCGCCGGCCAGCATCAGCGACAACTCGCGGATCCCGGCCACGGCGGAGGCCGCGGCCCGGCTCCCCTCGGCTGCGGCCTTCTCCAGCCGGGGCCGCCGGGCGGCCACCAGCGCGAACTCCGCCGCGACGAAGAAGCCGTTGCCCAGCAGCAGCAGAACGGTCAGCAGGATCCCGGTGGGCACGCTCATCGCGACTCCTCCACCCGGCCGGGCCGCTCGCGCAGCCGCACCTTCTCGGGGACGTGGTGCCCCTTGCTGAGCACCTCGATCTCGATGGTCCGGCCGCCCTCCTCGACCTCGATCACGTCACCGGGCTCGGCGAACCTGCCCAGCCGGTGCAGGATGAGCCCCGCGAGGGTGTCGTAGTCGCCCTCGGGCAGCTCCAGGTCGATGAGCTGGTCGATCTCGTCGATCCGCAGCCCCGCGTCCAGATGCCACCACTCGTCCTGCGGCCTGACCTGGGGGATCTCCTGGTCGGTCTCGTCGGAGATGTCCCCGACGAGCTCCTCGGCCACGTCCTCCAGGGTGAGCAGCCCGGCGAACCCGCCGTACTCGTCGATCACCACCGCGATCTCGTCCCTGCGCTCCTGCATCTGGACGATCACCTCCGGCAGCGGCAGCGAGTCCGGGACCAGCAGCGCCTCACGGGCCAGCAGCCCGGCCGTCGCCTTGTCCCACTCCTCGTCGCCGACCGGCAGCAGCTGCCGCAGCCCCAGCACGCCCACGATGTCGTCCACCCGCTCCCCGACCACCGGGTAGTGGGTGTGGCCGTGCCGCCCGATGATCTCCACGATCTCGTCGGCGGTGGCCTCGGCCGGGATGGTCACCACGTCGATCCGCGGGATCATCGCCTGGTCGGCCGTGTGGTCGGAGAACACCAGGGCCCGTTCCAGCAGGTGGACGTGCTCGTCGGCGAACTCCTCCTCGGACTCGCCGATGATCAGGCCGAGCTCCTCCAGCGTCGCGCCGTGGTGCAGCTCCTCGACCGGCTCGATGCCCGCCGTGCGCAGCACCCGGTTGGCCGAGGAGTCGAAGAACCTGATCAGCGGGGACGCGACCGTCAGGTACACCAGCGTGGACGGGGCCAGCACCCGGGCCAGGGTCTCCGGCCTGGCCAGCGCCAGGTTCTTGGGGAAGAGTTCACCCAGCACCATCTGGATGACGATCGCCAGGACGAATCCCAGGGCCAGCGCCACCCCGCCGACGGCGGCGTCGGGCACGCCCAGCGGGTCCAGCAGCGGCCTGATCAGCTGGGCCAGGGCCGGTTCGGCGATGAAGCCCACCACCAGGGTGGTGACCGTGATCCCCAGCTGTGCGCCGGAGAGCATGAACGACAGCCGCTCCAGCACCCTGACGGCCCGTGCCGCCTTCTTGTCGCCCTCGCGTGCCGCCTGCTCCAGCTCGATGCGGTCGGCCGTCACGTAGGCGAATTCCTGTGCCACGAAATACCCGGTCGCCGCCGTCAGGATGAACACGGCGGCCAACCCGAACAAGACCGTCACCGGGGTTCACCCGGCTCCGTCGACGGGCTCGTTCTATGACCGGAGTCCGAACTATCGGACACCGCACCCCTCTCCCTACTCGTTCTTCGTCCGGTGAGAAGAACCGGATCCGTCAAGCATTGCTTCCCAAACCCTAAGCCCAGCCGGCTCCCCCTCCAGCAGGCACTTCACGGGTTTTGCGGGCTTCTTTCCCTTTTGGGGCGGACCAAACCCCGGCTAGACGCGCCCGTTACGTGACAGAATGATCACCCTCAGCGATAAGAGCAGCGTAGAGGGGGCGCGAGCGGTGCGCCCGAACGACTCGAGGAGGAGAGCGGAACATGACCACCACTGAGGAACTGCTGGTCGAACGGATGTTGAACGACGCCGCCGCCGCGATGGAGACGCTCAACACCTGCCTCGGCGTGCGGCTCGGACTGTACGAGGCGCTCGCAGGCGGCCCCCTGGACGCGCACGGCCTCGCCGACAGGGCCGGTGTCCACCCCCGCTACGCCCGGGAGTGGCTGGAGCAGCAGGGCGCGGCCGGATGGCTGGCCGTGGACGGCACGGACGACGACGCTTACAAGCGGACGTTCCGCCTGCCGGACGGGCTGCACTCGGTCCTCGTCGACCAGGACAGCCCCTTCTACCTGGGGGCGCTCCCCGGCTTCGTCGCCTCCGTCGCCGGGGTGATCGACCACGTGGCCGAGGCCTTCCGGACCGGCGGGGGCGTCTCCTTCGCCACCTACGGCGCGGGCACCCGCCACGGCATCGGACGCCTGAACCGGCCCATGTTCCTCCGCTCGATCGCCGCGTGGATCGGCGCCCTCTCCGGCGTCCCGTCCCGGCTGGCCGAGGAAGGCTCCCACGTGCTCGACCTGGGCTGCGGCACCGGATGGTCCACGATCGCCATCGCCGAGTCCTTCCCCGCCGCCCGCGTGCACGGCATCGACCTGGACGAGGCGTCGGTGGCCGAGGCCCGCCAGAACGCCGCGGCGCGGGGCGTCGCCGACCGCGTCTCCTTCACCCGCGCCGACGCCGCCGCCTTCGACCCCGAAGGCCTCCGGTACGACCTGGCCTGCTGCTTCGAGTGCCTGCACGACATGGCCGACCCGGTGGGCGTCCTGCACAACGTACGGCGCATGCTCGTCCCCGGCGGTTCCGTCCTCATCGGGGACGAGCGCGTCGCCGACTCCTACACCGCGCCCGGCGACATCCGGGAACGCCTCAACTACGCCTTCAGCACGCTGCACTGCCTTCCCGCGACCCGCGCCGAAGGCGCCAAGGTCGAAGCGGGCACCGTCCTGCGCGCACCGACCGTCGGCGAGTACGCCGCCGCCGCGGGCTACACCTCCTTCAAGGAGGCGCCCATCGACCACGACCTGTGGCGCTTCTACCACCTCACCGCATGACGGAAAGCAGCGTCGCGGGCGGTGCCTCCCCGCGTGGTCACACCGGCCGAAACCCATTGACACCCTCCATACACTCAGCAAGAGAACAACAAGGAGGGACATGATGAGCCGGACCCTCACCCTGTGGCGCCCGACGGGCCCCGAGGAGCTCGCCCTCGTCCGCGCGTCCGGCAACCGCCGCTGGCCGCCCCGGCTCCCCGAGCAGCCGATCTTCTACCCGGTGCTCAACGAGGACTACGCCATCAAAATCGTCCGGGACTGGAACGTCCCCGCCTCCGGCTCCGGCTACGTCACGCGGTTCGCCGTGGACGCCGGCTTCGCCGCCCGCTACCCCGTCCGCCAGGCCGGCGGCCGCGACATCCTCGAACTCTGGGTGCCCGCCGAAGAACTCGAGGAGTTCAACGACCACCTCGTCGGCCTGATCGAGGTCGTCCACGAATTCCATGGATCCACGTGAAACCAAGCGCGTCCCCCGGCCGCATCCCTACCTGAGGTGACGACCCGCCGAAGACGAAGTCCACACACCGCATGGCGGAGGCGGGGTCACGGGGAACGCGCTATGCGGGCCGTCTGCGGGCGGGGGCGGCGTCGTAGCAGGCCAGGGTCGCGGCGATGTCGCGGAGGGCGGAGGCCTGCTGGTCGGGAGCGCCGATGGTGTGGGCGAGGCGTTCGGCCTCCGGGGGGTCGATCTCGGCCAGGGAGCGGGCTATCTCGCCCAGCACGCCGTCGCGGTCGTGGGGCCGGATCAGGGTGCGGGCGAGGTGCTCGGACTCGGCCAGGATGCCGCGGGCGCGGTGCGGGGCCTGCACGGTCAGGGCGGAGGCGACGTCGCGCAGCGCGCGGGCGCAGTGGGCCGGGTCGTCGAGGCCGCGGGCGAGGCGTTCGGCCGCCGAGGGGTTCAGGGCGGCCAGCGAGCCGGCGATCTCGCGGAGCGCGGGCGTGCTGAGCGGGAGTTCCGCGGCCTCGGCGAGCAGTCCCTCCGCGTGCCGGGGGCGCTCGGCGCGCACCGCCTCCGCGACGTCCCGCAACCGCCAGGCGCGGGACTCGGGGTCGGGGATGGCGCGGGCGATGCGTTCGGCGAGCACCGGGTCGCGGCCGGTCTGCGCCCTGACCAGGTCCAGCCAGGGGGTGACACGGAAATCGGGGTCCTCGATGTCGCCGATGAGGCGCTCCGCGCCGGCCGGGTCCCGCACGGCCAGGGCCCGCACGATGACGCCCAGCGCCACGTCGCGGGCGGACGGCCCCTCGATGCCGCGGGCCAGCCGTTCGGCCGCCGCGGGGTCGTGCCGGGACAGCGCCTCCACGACGTACTCCAAAGCCGTGTCGCGCATCGCAGGATCCTCGATGTCGCGGGCGAGGCGTTCGGCCGCCACCGGGTCCTGCACGGCCAGGGCCCCCACGATCTGGGCCAGCCAGCCGTTCTGCGGCGGCTGGTCGCCGTCCCATCCGCCGCCCCGGGTGGACCCGTCCGTGCGGGCCAGCCGTTCGGCGTCGGCCAGCAGCTCCCGCGCCAGCCGCGGATCGCGCTCGGCGAGCGCGTGGGAGACCCGGCAGGCCATCACGATCCGCGTGGACGTGACGGGGATCGTGGCGACGAGCGCCGCCGCCTCCAGCAGCAGTTCCCCCGCCCGTCCCGGATCCCGCGCCGCCAACGTCCCGGCGAGGTCGCACAGCGCGCACGCCTTGTCGTACGGGCTGGAGATGTTCTGGACGAGGCGCACGGCCTCCGCGGGATCGTGCGCGGCCACCAGGTCCGCCAGCTCGCGCAGGATGCCGTCCCGGGAGAACACCGGATCGGAGGCCGTGTAGGCCAGCGCCTCCACGGCCGTCAACAGCTTCTCGGCGCGGCCCGGGTCGCGGCCCATCTGCCTGCCCGCGATGGTCAGCAGCAACGAGGCCTGGAAGTGCGGTTTGGTCACGGTGCGGGCGAGGCGCTCCGCGCCGGCCGGGTCCTCCTCGGCCAGCACCTCGACGATGCCGCGCAGCACCGGCATCCGGTGGTGCCAGAACGGGATGGACCAGGCGATCCGTTCGGCTTCGGCGAGCAGGCGCAACCTGTACCGGGACTCGTACGGCGCGCACGTCCGCTGCAGCATCTCGGCGATCTCGGTGGCCTTCGCCGGGCCGCGCCCCGGCTCACCGGCCAGCAGGTCGCCCAGCTGCACGTCGAGCTCGGGCAGGATCCCCCGGCGCAACGAGCGGGCCGAGGGCGTCCGCCCGGCGGGCCCGGCGCCCTCGCCGGTGAGCAGGCAGAAGATGGTGACGCCGAGGGAGTGGAGGTCGGTGCGCTCGTCGAGCAGCCCGGCCTTCGCCGGGTCGCGCAGCACGGCGATCCCGAAGTCGCACAGCTTCACCGTGCCGTCCTCCGACAGCAGCAGGCAGGAGGGGTTCACCTCGCCGTGCACCAGGCCCGCCGAGTGCGCGGCGGCCAGCGCGTCAGCCGCCTGGATGCCGTAGTCGAGCACGGTGCTGATCGGGAGGCCGCGCGGCTCCCGCGCCAGCTCGGTGCCCAGGTCCCGGCTCCCCCACGGCTCCAGGACCAGGAACGGGCGCCCCTCGTGCTCGCCGACGTCCTGCACCGGGGCGATGCCCGGGTGGATGAGCTCGACGGCGGCACGGGACTCGCGCTGGAAGTGCGCCAGCGCCTGCGCGCGGGACCGTTCGTCCTCCGGCGGGTCGGCGGGCGGCACCCGGATCGTCACCATCCGGCCCAGGAAGAGGTCGACCCCCTGCCAGAGCTCTCCCGCACCGTCGCGGCGCACCGGCTCGTCCAGCCGGTAGCGGCCCGCAAGTTCGGCCCCCGCCCGCATGCCACCTCTTCCCGGTCCGTCACCCATGGCCCTGTGAAGCTTCACCCATGGTGACAAAGGAATCCCTCTCCTCTGACACCGGGGGGAGCTGAGAAGAGACAAGGCCGGTCCCCGTATCGAGAACCGGCCTTGTGGACTACTGCTCACCGACCGCCTGAGCGATCCGGTGAAGTCTCCGAGTGGGCGTACCAGGACTTGAACCTGGGGCCTCATCCTTATCAGGGATGCGCTCTAACCGACTGAGCTATACGCCCGGGCGTTGCCTGGAGGGTTTCTCCTCCGTGGCGACGAGAAGTGAGATTACCCCATCTCATCGGGCAACGCGAACTGGTTACTCGGCCTCCTTGAGGGTGACCTCCACCCCGCCGACGAACTCGGCGGCGAGGTTGTAGATGACCGAGCCCACGGTGGCCAGAGCGGTGATCAGCAGCACGTTCAGCGCGCCCAGCAGAGCGGTGTAGCCCAGGATGCGGCCCGCGGAGAACCAGTCGCCGGCGTCCGAGCTCTGGTCCGGCCCGTTGGTGGTCTCGTTGATCGCCTCGGAGATCGAGTCGAAGACGCCCAGACCCGACAACACCATGTACAGCACCGTGACGGCGACGAACAGCACCACGAAGCAGACCAGGGACATGACGAAGCTGAACTTCATCACCGTCCACGGCTCGAACCGCGCGATCTGCAGGTGCGCCTTGCGCGACGACTTGCCGTCCTTGCCCTCCTCGTCGCCCTCCCGGCCGGAGTCCCCGGTGAGCTGGCGGCCGAGCCTGGAGGCGAGCGCCGCGGCCGCGGAGGCCGCCGACGCCACCGGGCGGTCGGTGCTCGGCTGCGGCGGCAGCGGGGACTTCGGCTCCGGCGACGGCGCGCCGTCCGTGACGGTGGGCATCGCGGCGGTGGCGCCCGGCGCCGGGGCGCGGTCGGCGAACACCGAGTCCGACGGCTCGGCCGCGACCGTCCAGGGCGCGTCGATGACCGTCTCGTCCACCGCGGGCGTCAGCGTCGGCTTGCCCGCCACTGCCTTGTCCGCGGCCTCCTCGCCCCTGTCCTCCTCGGACTCAGCGGGTACGGCCTCGCCCTTCACCGTCTTCTCGGAGTCGGCGGGATCGGGGGTGCCGTCCGCCTTGTCCTCGTTCTGGGAGGTCGTGCTCACGGGCTCTCACTTCCCTCTTCCTCCGCCACGGCTTCCGTGGAGTCTTCGATCGACTCTACGTTCCTCGCGATGGCGACCACGACATCGCCCTCCGCGAGGTTGACCAGACGGACACCCATCGTCTGCCTGCCGGACTGCTTGATCTCGCCAGCGCTGGTGCGGATGACGCCGCCGCTGGACGTCATAGCGAACACCTCGTCCTCGGGGCGGACCATGAGCGCCCCGACCAGCGTGCCGCGATTTTGCACGATCTTAGCGGTGAGCACACCCTTGCCGCCCCGTCCCTGAACCGGGTACTGGTCGGCCGGGGTCCGCTTGGCGTAACCGCCCTCGGTGGCGATCAGGACCTCCTCGTCGCCGCCGTCGCGGATGACGTGAACGTCCAGGAGCTCCTGCTCCTCGTCGAACCGCATGCCGATGACGCCGCGGGTGTCGCGCCCCATCGGCCGCAACTGGTCGTCGTCGGCCTTGAAGCGGATCGCCTGCGCCGAGGTGGAGACCATGAGCAGGTCGTCGTCGGCGGAGACCAGCCGGGCCGCGATGACCTCGTCGTCGTCCTTGAGGCCGATCGCGATGAGGCCGGCCGAGCGGGGCGAGTCGTAGGCGGGGAGCGCCGTCTTCTTGATCATGCCGGTCTTGGTGGCGATGACCAGGTACGGGGCCACCTGGTAGTCGCGCAGGTCCATCACCTGGGCGATCTTCTCGTCCGGCTGGAACGCCAGCAGGTTGGCCACGTGCTGGCCGCGCGCGTCACGGCCGCTGTCGGGCAGCTCGTAGGCCTTGGCGCGGTAGACCCGGCCCTTGTTGGTGAAGAACAGGATCCAGTGGTGCGTCGTCGTCACGAAGAAGTGCTCGACGATGTCGTCCTGCTTGAGCTGCGCGCCGCGCACGCCCTTGCCGCCGCGCCGCTGCGCCCGGTAGTGGTCGGTGCGGGTGCGCTTGGCGTAGCCGTCACGGGTGATGGTGACGACGATCTCCTCCTCGGCGATGAGGTCCTCGATGGACATGTCGCCGTCGAAGGGGATGATCTCGGTGCGCCGCTCGTCGCCGTACTTGTCCACGATCGTCGCGAGCTCGTCGCCGACGATGGAGCGCTGGCGCTCGGGCGAGGACAGGATGTCGTTGTAGTCGGCGATCTCGGCCATCAGCGAGTCGTACTCGTCCATGATGGCCTGGCGCTCCAGGGCCGCCAGCTTGCGCAGCTGCATGTCGAGGATGGCGCGGGCCTGCAGCTGGTCGATGACGAGCAGCTCGATCAGGCCCTGCTCGGCCTCGGACGCCGACGGGCTGCGCCGGATGAGGGCGATGACGTCGTCGATGCGGTCCAGCGCCTTGAGCAGGCCGCGCAGGATGTGGGCGCGCTCCTCGGCCTTGCGCAGCAGGAAGCGGGTGCGCCGGACGATGACCTCGATCTGGTGGGTCACCCAGTGCCGCACGAACTGGTCGACGCGCAGGGTGCGCGGCACCCCGTCGACCAGCGCCAGCATGTTGGCGCCGAACGTCTCCTGCAGCTGCGTGTGCTTGTACAGGTTGTTGAGGGCGACCTTGGCGACGGCGTCGCGCTTGAGGACGATGACCAGGCGCCGGCCGGTCCGGCCCGAGGTCTCGTCCCTGACGTCGGCGATGCCCGACAGCTTGCCCTCGCGGACCAGCTCGGCGATCTTCAGCGCGAGGTTGTCCGGGTTGACCTGGTAGGGCAGCGAGGTGACGACCAGGCAGGTGCGGCCCTGGATCTCCTCGACCTCGACCTCGGCGCGCATCGTGATGGAGCCGCGGCCGGTGCGGTAGGCGTCCTCGATGCCGCGGCGGCCCACGATGAGCGCGCCGGTCGGGAAGTCCGGGCCCTTGATGCGCTCGATGAGCGCGTCGAGCAGCTCCTCGTCGTCGGCGCCGTAGTTCTCCAGGTACCACTTGACGCCGTCGGCGACCTCGCGCAGGTTGTGCGGCGGGATGTTGGTCGCCATGCCGACCGCGATGCCGGCCGAGCCGTTGACCAGCAGGTTGGGGAACCGGGACGGCATGACGTCCGGCTCCTGCTGCTTGCCGTCGTAGTTCGGCGAGAAGTCGACGGTGTCCTTCTCGATGTCGCGCAGCAGCTCCATCGCCAGCGGTGCCATCTTGCACTCGGTGTAGCGCATGGCCGCGGCCGGGTCGTTGCCGGGCGAGCCGAAGTTGCCCTGGCCGTCGACCATCGGGTAGCGCAGCGACCACGTCTGCGCCAGCCGCACGAGGGCGTCGTAGATCGAGCTGTCGCCGTGCGGATGGTAGGAGCCCATGACGTCGCCGACGACGCGGGCGCACTTGAAGTAGCCGCGGTCGGGCCGGTAGCCGCCGTCGTACATCGCGTACAGCACGCGCCGGTGCACCGGTTTGAGACCGTCACGGACATCGGGGAGCGCGCGGCCCACGATCACCGACATCGCGTAGTCGAGATAGCTCTTGGCCATCTCGTCCTGGATGTCGACCGGTTCGATCCGGTCGTGGCCCTCGCTCGTCACCTCGGTCACTTACAACCCTCTTCGTTCATGGCAGGTTCGGGAAAGGCAGGGAGCGGCCTGCGGATCAGATGTCCAGGAACCGGACGTCCTTGGCGTTCCGCTGGATGAAGGAGCGGCGGGCCTCGACGTCCTCGCCCATGAGGACGGAGAAGAGATCGTCCGCCTGCGCCGCGTCGTCCAGGGTGATCTGCAGCAGGACGCGCCGGGCCGGGTCCATGGTGGTGGACCACAGCTCGTCGGCGTTCATCTCGCCCAGGCCCTTGAAGCGCTGGACGCCGTCGTTGGCGCGCGGGTCGCGCTTGCCTGCCGCCATGCCCGCCTCGATGGTCTGGTCGCGCTCCCGGTCGGAGTAGACGTAGTCGTAGTCCGTGCCGGTCTTGTTCCACTTGATCTTGTACAGCGGCGGCTGGGCCAGGTAGACGTGCCCGGCCTCCACCAGCGGCTTCATGAAGCGGAACAGCAGGGTGAGCAGCAGCGTGCGGATGTGCTGGCCGTCGACGTCGGCGTCGGCCATCAAGATGATCTTGTGGTACCGCAGCTTGGTGATGTCGAACTCGTCGTGGATGCCCGAGCCCAGCGCGGTGATCATCGCCTGGACCTCGGCGTTCTTGAGGACCTTGTCGATCCGCGCCTTCTCCACGTTCAGGATCTTGCCGCGGATCGGCAGGATGGCCTGGAAGCGCGGGTCGCGGCCGCCCTTGGCCGAACCGCCCGCCGAGTCGCCCTCGACGATGTAGATCTCCGACTCGGCCGGGTCGGTGGACTGGCAGTCGCTCAGCTTGCCCGGCAGGGAGGTGGTCTCCAGCAGGCTCTTGCGCCGGGTGAGGTCGCGCGCCTGACGGGCGGCGATGCGGGCGCGGGCCGCCTGCGAGGCCTTGTTGATGATCTCCTTGGCCTCGCCGGGGTTGGCGTCGAACCAGTCCTTGAGGAAGTCGTTGCAGGTCTTCTGGACGAACGACTTGGCCTCGGTGTTGCCCAGCTTCGTCTTGGTCTGGCCCTCGAACTGCGGGTCGGACAGCTTGATCGAGATGATCGCCGTCAGGCCCTCGCGGACGTCCTCGCCGGTGAGGTTGTCGTCCTTCTCCTTGAGGAGCTTCTGGTCGCGGGCGTACCGGTTGACGATGCCGGTGAGCGCCGAGCGGAAGCCCTCCTCGTGGGTGCCGCCCTCGGCGGTGTTGATGGTGTTGGCGAAGCTGTGGACCGACTCGGAGTAGGCGTTGCTCCACTGCATCGCGATCTCCAGCGCGACGCCCTGGCCCTCGGACTCGAAGTAGATGATCGAGTTGTGGACCGGCTCCTTCTTGGCGTTGATGTGCCGGACGAAGTCGGAGATGCCGCCCTCGTAGTAGTACGTGACGGTGAAGGGGGCGCCCTCGTCCGTCTCGTGACCGGGCCGCTCGTCGATCAGGGTGATGGACAGGCCCTTGTTGAGGAAGGCCATCTCCTGGAAGCGGCGGCTGAGGGTCTCGAAGCTGTACTCGGTGGACTCGAAGATCGTGTCGTCGGCCCAGAACGTGACGGTGGTGCCCGTCCGGGCGGTCTCCTCGTCCTTCGACAGGGGTGCCTGCGGCACGCCCTGCCGGTACTGCTGACGCCAGACGTGGCCCTCGGTGTGGACCTCCACCTCGAAGGAGGTGGACAGCGCGTTCACGACGGCCGCGCCCACGCCGTGCAGACCGCCGGAGACCGCGTAGGACTGGCTGTCGAACTTGCCGCCGGCGTGCAGGGTGGTGAGCACCAGCTGGACGGCGGGGACCTGCTCGACCGGGTGCAGGCCGACGGGGATGCCGCGGCCCTCGTCCAGGACGCTCACCCCGCCGTCCGCGCGCAGCGTCACGACGATCTTGTCGTTGTACCCGGCGAGGGCCTCGTCCACCGCGTTGTCCACGATCTCGTAGACCAGGTGGTGCAGTCCTCGTTCACCGGTGGAGCCGATGTACATGCCAGGGCGCTTGCGTACCGCTTCCAGGCCCTCGAGGACAGTGATGGAACTAGCGTCGTACGACAAAGGGAAGCCTCCTGCCGGGGACACCCACCGTTTGCGCATGCCCCGTAACACGCGGTTTGGTTGAACGTGGAAACACAGACGGCGACCGCACCATGTCCAATACAGATCGCCACGTTACGGTGCAGTGTCCTGAGCCCAGGGTCAGTCTACCGGGTCAGGGGGTGAAAGTTGCCAGTGACGGGGGCTGAGCGCAAATCTGGCGGCCAAACGGACGGGAACCCACATCCCCCTACTCACCCCGGGGTCTACTGGCGCGTACGTGCCGCTTGACAAACCGGCCCGACCGGCCCGACAGACTTATCGGACACGCCACTGGCCGGGCTTGCGGACCGTCTGGGGGCCCACGACCTTCACCCTGCGTACCGTGCCCTCGCCCAGCTCCTCGTTGAGCCTGCGCACCAGCTGCCCGGACAGCAGCCGCACCTGCTGCGCCCAGGCGGGGGAGTCGCAGGAGACGACCAGCTCGCCGTCCTCGAACGCGCCGGGCCGGGTGTGCTCGGCCACGTCGCGGCCCACGACGCGCTCCCAGTCGCCGAAGAGGCCGCCGACGGCGGCGCGCTGCTCCCAGCCCCGGTCGGAGAGCAGCTGCTTGATGCCCGAACCGAAGAGCTGGGGACCGCCGCCGCGACGGGGGTCGCGCGGGGAGCCGGCCGCCGTGCGGCGGCGGCGCTGGCCGGGGACCGACTGGCGCTTGGCCGCGTCCGCCCTGGCCTGGGCGAGCGCCTCGCGCGCCAGCTCGATGCCCGTCTTGGGCTTCGGCTCATCCTCCGACACGGCTCACCTCCCCTGCGGAGACGTTATAAGAGGCCCCCGACAGTTGCGGGGGGACGTCCTCGGGCACCGCCGCGGTGATCAGCACCTGCTCGGCGGGGGAGACCATCTCGGCGAGCCGGCGCCTGCGCCCGGAGTCCAGCTCGGCGAAGACGTCGTCGAGGATGAGGACCGGGTCGTCGCCGTCGGAGCGCAGCAGCTCGTAGGCGGCCAGCCGCAGCGCCAGCGCGAACGACCAGGACTCGCCGTGGCTGGCGTAGCCGCGGGCGGGTAGGTCGCCGAGCTTGAGCATCAGCTCGTCGCGGTGCGGCCCGACCAGGCTGGTGCCGCGGGCCAGCTCCTGCCTGCGCACCTCGGCCAGGCCCGTCAACAGGAAGTCCACGAGTTCTCCACGGCCTGTGGACGGCGCGCCGTCGGGCCCGCGGCCCCTCACGGGCGGCTCCCCCTCGCGGGAGCAGCGGTACTCCAGGCCCGCGCCCGCACCGGGGGCGAGCTCGGCGTAGGCCTTGGCCACCAGCGGGGCGAGCTCGGAGACCAGGTCCAGCCGCGCCCCCAGCAGCTCGGCGCCGACCTGGGCCAGATGGGAGTCCCACACCTCCAGGGTGGACAGCAGCTCCGGCGTGGCCGAACGGCGCTGCTGCACGGCCGACTTCAGCAGGGCGTTGCGCTGCTTGAGCACCCGGTCGTAGTCGGCGCGGACCCCGGCGAACCGGGGGGTGCGGGCCGTCAGCAGCTCGTCCAGGAAGCGGCGGCGCTCCCCCGGGTCCCCCTTGACCAGCGCGAGGTCCTCGGGCGCGAACAGGACCGTGCGCACCATCCCCAGGATCTCCCGGGGCCTGGGGACGGGCGCGCGGTTCAGCCTGGCCCGGTTGGCGCGGCCCGGGTTGATCTCCAGCTCGATGAGCGCCTCGCGGACGTCGCGCACCACCCGGGCCCGCACAATCGCGCGGGCGGCGCCCTGGCGGACCAGGGGCGCGTCCGTCGCCACCCGGTGGCTCCCGTGGGAGGCGACGTAGCCGACCGCCTCGACGAGGTTGGTCTTGCCCTGCCCGTTGAGCCCCAGGAAGGCGCTGACCCCCGGCTCCATCGCCACCTCGGCGGAGGCGTAGGAGCGGAAGTCGGTGAGGCTCAGATGGGCGACGTACACAGGAAGCGAGTCTAGGGTCGCTCCCGTCCCGACCGTCCCACAGCCTGTGGATGAGTTCGGTGCGCCTCGGCCACGGGCGGCGCGCCGCCGGGCGCGTCCCCGTGGACCGCTGGTCCGCCGTCAGGCGGGTACCGCTCGTCTCACTTCTTCTCGACGGCGTGGCCGCCGAACTGGTTGCGCAGGGCGGCGACGACCTTCATCGCCGGGGAGTCGTCCTGGCGGGAGGCGAACCTGGCGAAGAGGGAGGCGGTGATCGCCGGCAGCGGGACCGCGTGGTCGACCGCGGCCTGGATCGTCCAGCGGCCCTCGCCGCTGTCCTGCGCGTAGCCGCGGATGTCGGCGAGCTCGGGGTCCTCGGCCAGCGCCCGGTTGAGCAGCTCCAGCAGCCAGGAGCGGATGACCGTGCCCTCCTGCCAGCTGCGGAAGGTCTCCGGGGTGTTCTTGACGATGCCGCTGGCCTTGATCAGCTCGTAGCCCTCGGCGAAGGACTGCATCATGCCGTACTCGATGCCGTTGTGGACCATCTTCACGAAGTGGCCCGCGCCGGCCTCGCCGCTGTGGACGAAGCCGTAGTCGCCCTCCGGCTTGAGGGTGTCGAAGACCGGCCGCGCTTTGGCCACGTCCTCCTCGGTGCCGCCGACCATGAGCGCGTACCCGTTCTCCAGGCCCCAGACGCCGCCGGAGACGCCGCAGTCGACGAACCCGATGCCCTTGGCCTTCAGGTACTCGGCGTGCTTCTGGTCGTCCACGTAGTGGGAGTTGCCGCCGTCGACGACGGTGTCGCCGGGGGAGAGCAGTTCGCCGAGCCGCTCGACGGTCTCCTGGGTGGGACCGCCTGCCGGGACCATGACCCACACGAGGCGGGGGGCGGCGAGCCGCTCCACCAGCTCCTCCAGGGACTTCACGTCGCCGAGGGACGGGTCGCGGTCGTAGCCGACCACGGTGTGGCCGCCGCGGCGCAGCCGCTCGGCCATGTTCCCGCCCATCTTGCCCAGACCGATGAGGCCGAGTTCCATTACCGCTCCTTGTACGGGTGTGCGGGTGTCCGGAACCTCCCGTTCCGGGAGGACCCGTAGTGCTTCCTTGTGGGAGACCCCCCAAGGCTAGCCGTCCCCGGATGCCCTACCCGGAAATCCGATCATTCGGCCATCTCCGACGCAGTGGGATCTTCCACACCTTTTATCCACAGCCCGCTCCCCCCTGTGGACAACCCGGTTATCCACAGGGGGTGGACACATCCGCCGCGGGGCCCTTCGCGGGCCGTGCGCGCCGGACGGCCCGCGGGTCAGCCGGACAGCCGGACGGGCATGATCAGGTAGCGGTAGCCGGGCACCCCGCCGTCGTCGAGCGGCTTGCCGGTGAGCACCGCCGGCTTGGTCGGCGTGGTGAACGACAGCCGGGCGATGTCCGAGGCGATCTGGGCGAGCCCGTCGAGCACGTACGTGGGGTTGAAGGCGATGTCGATGTCCTCGCCCTCCAGAGTGGCCTCCAGGGCCTCCACGGCCTGAGCCTCATCCCCGGTGCCCGCCTCCAGGACGACCTCTCCCTGGCGGAATGAGAGCCGCACAGGGGTATTGCGCTCGGCAACCAGGGAGACGCGCTTGAGGGCGTCGACGAACGGGCCCGTCTGGATCTCGGCGTATCCGGCGTACTCGGCGGGGAAGAGCGAGCGGTACTTCACGAAGTCGCCGTCCAGCAGGCGCGAGGTGGTCTTACGGCCGCCGCCCTCGAAGCCGATGATGTTCTCGTCCTTGCCGTCGCCCCCGCCCAGGGAGATCTTCACCTCGGCGCCGGACGTCAGCGACTTGGCGGTGTCGGCGAGGGTCTTGGCCGGGATGAGCGCGACGCCCGTGCGGTCGGGGCTGTCGGGGCTCCACTTGAGCTCACGCACGGCCAGCCGGTAGCGGTCGGTGGACGCCAGCGTCACGGTGTCCCCGTCGATCTCCACCCGCACGCCGGTGAGCATGGGGATCGTGTCGTCACGGCCCGCGGCGATGGCGACCTGGGCGACGGCCACGGCGAACTCGTCGCTGCCCACGGTGCCCGCGACGGGCGGCAGCGACGGCAGGGACGGGTAGTCCTCCACGGGCATCGTCTGGAGGGTGAACTTCGCGCTGCCGCACTTGAGCGTGACCTTGGCGCCGTCGGTGGTGACGTCCACAGGGTGGGGAGGAAGCGCCCGGCAGATCTCGGCGAGCAGCCGGCCGCTCACGAGGGCCGTGCCGGGCTCGTGGCAGTCGATCTCGGCCGACACCTGGGCGGAGACCTCGTAGTCGAACGCGGACAGCCTGAGGCCCTCCTCGGTGGCCTCCAGGTGCATGCCCGCCAGCACCGGGACGGGCGGACGGGCCGGGAGGGTGCGGGCCGTCCAGGCCACGGCGTCGGCGAGAGCGTCACGGTCGATGCGGAACTTCATGGACCCGCCTCCTGATCGTCGAGGGTTTTCGGGGCTTGGCCAGGGCCGTGGCCGGGGCCCGGTGGAACGCGGACCCGCGGGACCCTGATGGGTACTGATCTTCTTTTCTTCACTGGATAACTGGAGTAGTCATAGTCATAGGGGCTGTGGAAACCGTGGATAACCCCTTCCGCCCCAGCTCAGAGCCGAAGTTTTATCCACCGAGCCTGTGGGTAGAAGTCTGTGGACAACCGGGGCCCCTGTGGACGGCCGAAACCTGTCCACAGCTCATCCCCAATTCGATCTCTTGTTGCCCACAGGTTCTCCACAGGTTATCCACAGCAGTGACATTCTGTGGGAGCAAATCGGGCGAAAGTAGATGGAATTAGGTTGTGGACGAGGGAAGCCCTCCACCAGGTTTTCCCCAGGTAATTCACAGGTTCTCCACAGGTTATCCACGAGTCCGTCCACAGGGCTCGAAAAATGGTCGAGAAATCATCCACAGGACGTCCACAGCCCGTCCACAGGTTGTCCCCATGATGTCCACAGGTTATCCCCAACTTTATCCACAGGCAGTGGGCGCAATGATCCGAGGATGACGTGATTCAGGTGGGTTCGCGGCTCAGCGGTTGCCGCGGGTCTGCTGCTTGATGCGCGAGGTCAGCTCGGTGACCTGGTTGTAGATCGAGCGGCGCTCGGCCATCAGCGAGCGGATCTTGCGGTCGGCGTGCATGACCGTGGTGTGGTCGCGGCCGCCGAACTGCAGGCCGATCTTGGGCAGCGACATGTCGGTGAGCTCGCGGCACAGGTACATCGCGATCTGGCGGGCGGTCACCAGGACCCGCGAGCGCGAGGCCCCGCACAGGTCGTCGATCTCGATGCCGAAGTACGTGGCGGTCTGCGCCATGATCATGCCCGCGGTGATCTCGGGGCCGCCGGTGTCGGGGATCAGGTCCTTCAGGACGATCTCGGCCAGGCGCAGGTCCACCGACTGCCGGTTGAGGCTGGCGAACGCCGTGACCCGGATGAGCGCGCCTTCCAGCTCCCGGATGTTGGTGGAGATCTTCGTGGCGATGAACTCCAGCACGTCCGGCGGGGCGGCCAGCCCCTCCTGCACCGCCTTCTTGCGCAGGATCGCGATGCGCGTCTCCAGCTCGGGCGGCTGGACGTCGGTGATCAGGCCCCACTCGAAGCGGTTGCGGAGCCTGTCCTCCAGGGTGACCAGCTGCTTGGGGGCGCGGTCGGAGGAGATGACGATCTGCTTGTTGGCGTTGTGGAGCGTGTTGAAGGTGTGGAAGAACTCCTCCTGCGTCTGCTCCTTGCCCTCAAGGAACTGGATGTCGTCGACGAGGAGGATGTCCACTTCGCGGAAACGGCGCCGGAAGCTCTCGGCCTTGCCGTCGCGGATGGCGTTGATGAAGTCGTTGGTGAACTCCTCGGAGCTCACGTAGCGCACGCGGGCACCGTCGAACAGGCTCCGGGCGTAATGGCCGATGGCGTGCAGGAGGTGCGTCTTGCCGAGGCCGGACTCCCCGTAGATGAAGAGGGGGTTGTAGGCCTTGGCCGGCGACTCGGCCACCGCGACCGCCGCCGCCTGGGCGAAGCGGTTGCTCGCGCCGGTGACGAAGGTCTCGAAGGTGTACTTGGGGTTCAGCCGGGCGGCCTCGATGGTCCCCTTGGCCTGGGCGTCGTCGCCCCTTCCCCCGCCGCTCTGCCAGGGGGCGGGCGGCGAGACGACCTCCGGCTGCGCGGGTTCGGCCTGAGGGGCGTGCGCCGCGGGGGTGAACAGCTCGGGCTCGGGGCCGCCGAAGGTGTGGCCGGCGATGTGGGAAGGACGCACAGGCTGTGGAGGAAGTTGTCCACCGGCCTGTGGATAACTTGCGGAACCCGAGGTAGGGGGGGCCTCGGCCTGTGGAAGATCTTGTGGACGAACATCCGCGGGGCGGGATTCGCGCCCGGCCTGCGGGGGGAGCTCCGGCTGCCGGTACCCCTGCCGCGGCTCCTGGCGCTGCTCGTACGGCTGCTGCTCGTACGACGGCTGCTGCGGGAGCGGGGGGGCGGGGTAGGACGGCTGCTGGACCGGCGGGGGCGGCGGCTGCCGGGAGATCTCCGGCTGGACGGTCAGCACCACCCGGATCGGCTGGCCCAGCTCCTGGGAGAGGGTGGTCTCGATGAGCGAGGTCACCCGCTGTTCGAGGGTCTTCTTGGCGAAGTCGTTGGGCACCGCCAGCAGGGCCATGCCGTCGAAGATGCCGATGGGCCGGGTGACGCCGAGCCAGGCGCGCTGGTGGGCGGGCACTTCGGGAAGGGCGTCCACCGAACGGTTCCAGAGGGACTCGAGGTCCTGTCCGTCCACTGTGAAGCCTCCCCCATGCGTATCTTTGACCTCCCGCCCGTCGTCCGCGCGGGGCCTCAAGCCAGAGCTCAGGGGGACCTTCAGGAGCAGGAAGACCCTACTCTCTCATGTTTCATCCACAGGTTTGTCCACAAGCTGTGTATAACTCTGACCATGGGCGGGGACGGGTGCGAGGAGCCCGGCCGGAAGGCGATCGAGACCCTTCCGTTTGACCCGGTGGGCGGGGAGAACGTAACGTTCTACGGTCGAGTCGCATCGATGGTGGTGACGCGTGCCCGTCGAGCCTTCAGGTGGGCGGGCCCCCGCTGCGAGGGACCAAACGTGCCCGCGATGCGATCCTTATCGTCAGAGCAGCAGGAGTCAGCAGTGAGCAAGCGTACGTTCCAGCCGAACAACCGTCGTCGTCACAAGAAGCACGGCTTCCGGCTGCGCATGCGCACCCGTGCCGGGCAGGCGATCCTCGCCGCGCGTCGGCGCAAGGGCCGCGCGCGCGTCGCGGTCTGACGATCGACCCATGCTGCCCTCCGGTCACCGGATGCGGCGGCGCCACGAGTTCACGTTGGCCGTCCGGCGCGGTGTCCGCGCCGGACGGCCACATCTCGTTGCGCACCTTTTCACCGGTGGAGACGCCGACGGGAACTCCGTCGTCGGCTTCATCGTCTCCAAAGCGGTGGGCAATTCCGTCGTGCGCGGCAGGGTGCAGCGCCGGCTGAGGCACCTCGTCCGGGACAGGCTGAGCCTGCTGCCTCCGGGTAGCCTGCTGGTGGTGCGCGCCAACCCCAAGGCGGCGTCCGCATCGTCGGAGGAACTGGCCAGGGATCTCGACTCCGCGCTCGGCCGGTTGCTGAAACCGTCGGGCAAGGGGCAGTCATGAGCCGGAGACCGGGGCCGATCGCGTGGACGCTGATCGGCTTCGTGCGCTTCTACCGGCGGTTCGTCAGCCCGCTGCTACCGCCCACCTGCCGGTTCGAGCCGAGCTGCAGCACCTACGGGCTCACGGCCCTGCAGACACACGGAGCCCTTCACGGCTTCTGGCTGACCGTCGCACGTGTCGGCCGGTGCCATCCCTTTCATCCCGGCGGGTACGATCCGGTTCCTGAACCGCGTACTCGTACCGGCCGTGGCGAGGCGTCCGGCATCGACCACCCGACCCCTGAGCCCGCAGACCCAGACTCGCTAGGAGCAGACCGGTGACGCTTGATCCGTTGTACCGGGCCGTGGCGTGGATCCTCGTCCAGATCCACAGCGGCCTGACCTTCCTCGGCATCGACCCCGACAGCGGGTGGGCCTGGGGCGGGTCGATCGTACTGCTCACCGTGCTGATGCGGATCCTGATCTTTCCGCTCTTCGTGAAGCAGATCCAGTCCTCCCGCAAGATGCAGGCGCTCAACCCGCAGCTGCAGGCACTGCGCAAGAAGTACAAGAACGACAAGCAGCGGCTCAACCAGGAGACGATGAAGCTCTACCAGGAGAACGGGGCCAACCCGATCTCCGGGTGCCTGCCGCTGCTGGTGCAGTTCCCCATCTTCATCTCGCTGTTCAACGTGCTGAACAAGATGGCCAACGCCAAGGAGGGGAACGGCAGCCACGGGATCTCGCCGGACCTCGTCCACAGCGCCAACAACGCCAGCATCTTCGGCGCGAGCATCTCCGACAGCTTCCTCAAGGCCTGGGGCACCTCGACCAGCGGCGTGATCGTCTGCGTGATCGCGGTGATCATCTCCTCGACCACCACCTTCCTGACCATGCGGGCGAGCATGTCCCGCCAGCCGGCGATGGACCCGGACAACCCGATGGCCACCGCGCAGAAGATGATGGTCTGGCTGGCGCCGGTCTTCGGTCTGTTCGGCCTGGGCTTCCCCCTGGGCGTGCTGCTCTACTGGGTCACCTCCAATACCTGGACGCTGGCGCAGTCGCACTACATCTACAAGCGCTACCCGATGCCCCTCGCCGGGGACGACAAGGACACCAAGGACTCCGCCAAGGGCGGCTCCAAGGGGGGCACCCCCAAGGGCGGCGCCAAGAAGGACGAGCCCGCCGGCTCGGGCGGCCTGCTGAAGAAGCGCCGCGCCGCCGAGGCCGCCGCCGCGGCGGAGATCCGCAAAGAAGGCCCCACGGTCGTGCGCAAGCAGCCGACGCGGCAGTCGAGGAGCAAGCGAACAGGCTCCTCCAAGCGTTAGATTGACACTCCCATCCAGGAAACGGAGACAGCGGTGGCCGAAACCGCAGCAGCCGAGATCGAGGCGCTGGAGCAAGAGGGCGACATCGCCGCCGACTACATCGAGGGCCTGCTCGACATCGCCGACTACGACGGCGACATCGACCTCGACGTGGAGGGCGAGCGGGCGATGGTGTCCGTCGTGGGCAGCGACCTGGACGAACTGGTCGGCAAGCGCGGCGAGGTCCTGGAGGCGCTGCAGGAGCTGACCAGGCTCGCGGTGCACCGGCAGACCGGCAACCGCACCAGGCTCATGCTGGACGTCGGCGGCTACCGCGAGCGCCGGCGCGAGGAGCTGAGCAAGCTCGGCCGCGACGTGTGCGAGGAGGTCAAGCGCGACGGAAAGCCCAAGCCGCTGGCGCCGATGACGCCCTTCGAGCGCAAGATCGTCCACGACGCGATCGCCGCGGCGGGCCTGCGCAGCGAGTCCGAGGGCGAGGAGCCCGAGCGCTACGTGGTCGTCTACCCGAGCTGACGGGGATCTCCCGGTTCATCGGGGATCTTCTGGGAAGATCATGGTGAAAGCCCCCGCCGTGTGCGGGGGCTTTTGTTTTGCCGGAATCCCGCCGGAGGCGGGTCGCCGCGGGGAAGATGGCGGCGTCGGGTTTCGCGGGCGCGCGGCGCATGTGGAACCATCGTTGACTGTGGGGAAGAACCGATGACTGAGCAGCCGGAAGCCGTACCGCCGCGGGCACAGGAGGTCTTCGGCGCGGCCTTGCCCGTGGCCGAACGGTATGTGCGCCTGCTGGCCACCGCCGGAGTGGAGCGCGGGCTCATCGGCCCCCGCGAGGTGGGCCGCCTCTGGGAACGGCACGTGATCAACTGCGCGGTGCTGAGCGAGGCGGTGCCCGAGGGAGCCTCGGTGATCGACATCGGTTCCGGCGCCGGGCTGCCCGGCCTGGTGCTGGCGATCGTCCGGCCCGACCTCGACATCACCCTGCTGGAACCGCTGCTGCGGCGCACCACCTTCCTCAACGAGGCGGTCGAGGAGCTCGGCCTGACGAACGTCACCGTCCGGCGGGGACGCGCCGAGGAGGTCGCCAAGGACTACGCGGTGGACGTCGTGACGGCGCGGGCGGTCGCCCCGCTCGACCGGCTGGCCACCTGGGGGCTGCCCCTGCTGCGGGTCGGCGGTGAGATGCTGGCCCTCAAGGGGGAGCGCGCGGCACAGGAACTGGCCGAGGCGGAGCCCGTCCTGCGCAAGCTCGGCGTACGCAGGGCTGAGCTCCTCCTGGTAGGGCAGGGTAAGGTCGATCCGCCGACGACGCTCGTTCGGCTCGTCGCCGAACAGATCCCCGAGCGCGGAGGCAGAAGGAGCAAGCGGAAGGGTGACCGGTCGCCGACGAGCGGCTGAGCCCCTCTCTTCGACGAAGGAGTCCGCGGTGGAGCCGTCATCAGGCCACGCGTTCAGCATGCAAGGGACAGCCGAGACGGCGTCTGTCGCGCCGCGCATGGAGACGGAGCAGGCCGTGGATTCACGTGAAACACTGGTTCCGCCTCCCGGCACCGGAGAGAGCACGGTCGCGCGGGCCGCGGCCGCCGCACGGCAGGTGATGGCCCAGCGGGGCGACAACGAGTGGCCCCGCCCGGCGAAGACCCGGGTGATCACCGTCGCCAACCAGAAGGGCGGGGTGGGCAAGACCACCACGTCGGTCAACCTGGCCGCGGCGCTGGCGATGCACGGGGCGCAGGTGCTCGTCGTCGACCTCGACCCGCAGGGCAACGCCTCCACCGCGCTCGGCATCGACCACCACGCGGACGTCCCGTCCATGTACCACGTGCTGATCGAGGAACGGCCGCTCGCCGAGATCGTCATGGCCTCGCCGGAGCTGCCCAACCTCTACTGCGCCCCCGCCACCCTCCACCTGGCCGGTGCGGAGATCGAACTGGTCTCCAAGGTGGCCCGCGAGTCCCGGCTGCGGCGCGCCCTGGACGACTACGACAAGAGCCGCTTCGACTACGTGCTGATCGACTGCCCGCCGTCGCTGGGCCTGCTCACCCTGAACGCGCTGGTCGGCGGGGACGAGCTGCTGATCCCGATCCAGTGCGAGTACTACGCGCTGGAGGGGCTCAGCCAGCTGCTCGGCACCGTCGACCTGGTGACCTCGCATCTCAACCCCACGCTGAACGTCTCCACCATCCTGCTGACGATGTACGACGCCCGCACCCGACTCGCCGCGCAGGTGGCCGAGGAGGTGCGGTCGCACTTCGGGGAGACGGTGCTGAAGACGCTCATCCCCCGCAGTGTCCGGGTGTCGGAGGCGCCCAGCTACGGGCAGTCCGTCATGACCTACGATCCGGGCTCCACCGGAGCCCTCGCCTACAGCGAAGCCGCCTCGGAGATCGCCCACCGCTGGGCAGAGGTGGCTTCGTGAGCTTCGCCGAGTACGTGCACGTCTACGGGGGTCGAGAATGAGCGCTTCACGTCAGCCACGAGGCCTGGGCCGGGGCCTCGGCGCGCTGATCCCGACGGCACCCGTCGCGGCGGCCGCGCCGGAGCACGCCGCGGACCAGACCGGCGGAGCCGGTCTCGACATGGTGGACGGGGCACGGTTCGCGGAGCTGTCCGTCAAGGAGATCTCCCCCAACCCGCGCCAGCCCCGCACCCACTTCGACGAGGAGGCGCTGGAGGAACTGGCCGCCTCGATCTCGATCGTGGGCCTGCTCCAACCGGTCGTGGTGCGCGAGCTGGCGCCCGGGACGGCCCTGGAGTCCGCCCGCTACGAGCTGATCATGGGGGAGCGGCGCTGGCGCGCGTCCCAGCGGGCCGGTCTGGACAAGATCCCCGCCATCATCAGGGACACCTCGGACGACGACCTGCTCCGTGACGCCCTCATGGAGAACCTCCACCGCCAGCAGCTGAACCCGCTGGAGGAGGCCGCCGCGTACCGCCAGCTCCTGGACGACTTCGGCGCCACCCACGAGCAGCTCGCCGCCCGCGTCGGCCGCTCCCGCCCCCACATCAGCAACACCCTCCGCCTGCTCAACCTCCCTCCCGCCGTCCAGCGCCGCGTCGCCGCGGCCGTCCTCAGCGCCGGCCACGCCCGCGCCCTCCTCGGCCTGGACTCCCCCGAGGCCATGGAGGCCCTCGCCTCCCGCATCGTCGCCGAAGGCCTGTCCGTCCGCGCCGTGGAGGAACTCATCGCCCTCCGCGAGACCGAGGACCCCCCGAAGCCGACCCTCCGCCGCCCCGTCCGCAAACCCACCGCCCCCGGCCTCGAGGCCCTCGCCGACCGCCTCAGCGAACGCTACGAGACCAAGGTCCGCGTCGACCTCGGCGCCCGCAAGGGCAAGATCGTCGTAGAGTTCGCCACCCTGGAAGACCTCGAACGCATCATCGCCACCATGGCCCCCGGCGACGACCCCGCCTGACCCGCCCCTCCACCCAAAGGCCCTCCCCGGAGGGCCTTTGTCTTTTCCCCGTTCCACGATCCGCGGCCACCCCGCCCGCCCCCGGTTTCACGTGAAACCGAGGCGGCCGAACAATCCGGTGCGCGGAGCCCGCGAGATCCACCACACGACCGCTCCCCTCGGCTTTCTGCGGCTCCGTCCAGGCCAAGCGATCCGATGTGTGGAGTCCGCTCAGGATCATTCCGTAAATGATCTTTGGTTCCGCGCGAGGTGCCCGATCGTTGTCGGCTGTCGGGCAGGGTGGCCGATGACGATGATGGGTCGATGTCGGCTTGGTGGTCGGTGAAGTACCTGTAGCTCTTCGACTGCGCGGTGGCGGCGTGGTCGCGGGTGGGCGCCCGGATGCTGTCCCCGATGAGCATGGTGTCCTTGGCGAACCGCTTGCGGGGCCGGAGTGCGAGCATCGGTCCGAGGTGAGTCGGTGATGGGGTCGGCTGCGAACTTCGAGACGCCGGACAGCGGAGCGAGCCGGCGCATCGTCAAGTTCGTCCGCCGGTGAGCCGTCACCAGCAGCACTCGGTCCTCGAACGGCAGGCCCATGGCCGGCCCTTGCGGACTGCGTTCGTACTCTCACCACACCGCAGCAGGCTCAGCGGCTTGTCGATAGGCGGGGGCTCAGCCCGGTGAAAGGGCGATTCAGGACTGCCCTGACGCCGTGATCACACCAGTCACTCTGGATCATCTCGCTTGCAGACGTCACCGGTTTTGACCGATCCTTGCTGTATTCGACGGCCAAGAGGGAGACCGACGTGGGGCTGATTCTGTTCCCGGGAGACGGAGACACCAGCAGTCCCGATATCGCCTGGTCTTACAGCGGCTTCGATGCGTTCCGGCAGGAGCTGGCACGAGCTGAGGGGTTCAGTCTCTCCGAGATGCGAGGCCTCGGCGGAGATCACCCCTGGAGTGATGTCTCCACCTTGCTCGAACCGCTCCTCGATCGCCCAGATGACGGCGGAGGCGAACTCTCGCCCAGCGAGTGCGCCGCGATCCTGCCTCGTCTGGAGGCGATCGCCGATCAGTGGCGGACCGAGGTCGACGTCCCCCGAACGCACATCAATGCGGCCCAGCAACTGATGGTCGTTCTTCGGTTCTGTGTCTCGAAGGACGTCGAGCTTCTCTTCCTTTGATATCCACGAAGCCGGGCCGTTCCTCACGCTTCCACGGTTACGGATCAGCCCTTAGTTCTGCCGCGTGACGCGCCCCTGACGGTTTCCGTGGACAGTGCATGGAGCCACGAAGCCCGCTGCACGGCTGCCCCTGTCGGCTCCCTGGAACCGCGCCTCGGCCAAACGATCCGATGCGTGGAGCCCACGAGATCCATCACACGGCCACCCTCTGCCGGTTTCCTGTGAAACCGTTCAGGCCCAGCCGATTCGGTGAGTGGCGCCCATGAGCTCTGCCGCATGACCACCTTCCGAGATGCCAGGGGAATTCTGCCGTCCGAAGCAGCCGCAACCTCCTGAACCCGTGGGCGCGCCGTCATCTCGAACGGATGCGAGCGACGCCAAGGCGATGCCACCTCACGGAACCACTGCAGAACGGTTTCACGTGGAACCGAGCAGAGCCGAACATCTCCTACGGCTACTTCCTGGAAGAGAGGCCACCGAGAGCGCGGCTCCTCCCTGCATCAGATACTCGGAGGCGGTGATGCGATGTCGACGGCTGCCGTCCTCAGAACGACCAGGAGGGGGTTTCACGTGGAACCAAAAAGCAAGCTTGCCCAGCAGGCATATCTCCGAGCCGGAGCCGGAGCCGGAAGTGACTCCCTGGCGTTCGGCTGGGGAGAGGCTGGCGATAGGGGCGCTGCTCCTGGGAGCCGCCACTGGAGAGGTTTCCCGTGGAACCGCGAGGTAGGGCTGATCGATGGGGCATTGGGGGCTGGAGCTGGATCGAGGGCAGGGCGTGGGCGCGGATTGATGCGCTGGCGGTCTGCCGGGCAGAGATCTGTGATGACGAGTAGTGCCGTCTTCTGGGCCGACAGCCCGAGCGCTTCCTGTGGAATTGAGATGGGTCGGACGTTCCTCGGACACGTCGCGGAACAAAAACTAGAGAACGTGAGACCCTGCCGCGCCTCCGGCCACGGTGACAGGGATACGTGAAGCCGGGCGTTCCTGCTCCTGGAGTCGGCTGTTGAGGCAGCTTCACAGGGAACCGAAACCGAGGACAGGGGGGTCATGTCGGCGAACCGGCGAACCGGCGAACCGGCGAACCGGCGAACCGGCGAACCGGCGAACCGGCGAACCGGCGGGCAGACCGGCAGTGCCGCCTTTGGGATTGGTCTCCGGTGGGGTTCGTGTGGAACTGAGGGTGGGCCGGTCTGTGGATGCAGCGGAGGCCGAAGCCGGGCTGGTGCTGGAGTGAGATGCGGAGGGGTCGCCAAGCGGCAAGGCGGGTCGGCTGGCGGGGGGTTTCACGTGGAACCGAGAGGCCGGACTGATCCGTGGGCGTCCAGGAGGGCCAGAGGCGGACTGGGGGCCGGGCCGCCGTGTCGGCTGCCTGGGAAGAAGGAAGGGCGGAACGGATGGAGGTGGAGGACGGTTGTCGGTGGTTTCACGTGGAACAGCGACTCGAAGGCGGGGTGCCTTCGAGCCGCTGTTCGCGTGGAAGAGGGGGGGTGCTGTTCGTGGGGCGGGTCAGAGGGAGGTGAGGATGCGGGAGATGGTCAGGTTGGAGGCGTGGAGGGCCAGGGGGAGGAGGCTGGTCTCGGTCATGCCGGGGGCGGCGTTGACCTCGAGGAGCTGGGGGGTGCCGTCGGCGTCGACGATGAGGTCGCTGCGGGAGAGGTGGCGCAGGCCCAGGGCGTGGTGGGCGGTCAGTGCCACCTCGCGGACGCGTTCGGTGGCTTCGGGGGAGAGGCGGGCGGGCGTGATGAACTCGGTCTGGCCGGCGGTGTAGCGGGCCGTGTAGTCGTAGCGCTCGCCCAGGGGGATGATCTCCACGGCGGGGAGGGCGGTGGGCTCGCCCTCGACCTCGATGACGCTGACGGCGACCTCGGTGCCGGTGACGAAGCGTTCGATGAGGGCGACGTCGCCGTAGGAGAAGCAGCCGATCATCGCGGTGGGCAGCTCCCCCGCCTCCCGGACGACCGACGCGCCCAGCGCCGACCCGCCGCGGGTGGGCTTCACGAAGAGGGGCAGGCCGAGTTTGTCCAGGATCGCCTTCATGACGGCGCTCGCGCCCAGGTCGTGGAAGACCGTCTTGGGCAGGGTCACCGACTCGGGGGTGGCCAGACCGGCCTGCCGGAAGACCGCCTTGGCCGTCGGCTTGTCCCACGCCAGCCGGCAGGCGTCGGGCCGCGCCCCCACGTAGGGGATGTCGAGCAGTTCCAGCACCTCCCGGATGGCGCCGTCCTCCCCCTCGGCCCCGTGCAGCACCGGGAACACCAGATCCGGCGGGTCCTCCATCAGCAGGGGCAGCAGCCCGGCGTCCGCCTCACGGATCTCCACCTGCAGCCCCACCTGCTTCAGAGCGTCCGCCACCCGCCGTCCCGAGCTCAGCGAGATCTCCCGCTCGTACGACATGCCACCGGCCAACACGATCACCCGTTCCATGGAACAGGACCCTACGCCTCCCCGCCCCGAACCTGCTCCGCACATCCCCGCACACCCGCGCCGAGGACATGCCCCCTCGAACATCCCGAAGCACCGGAACCACGCCTTCCCGCCCGCCCCTGCTGAGGAGGCCGCTTCTGACAGCGTGATGTGCCGGGCCTGCGACTTGTCGCGCGCTCACGCTGGCGGCTGCCGCCTCGGGTGGTTCGTTGTGCTGACTCCGTGCCCGCCCGCCCGCACGTTCGTGCCGGGCGCGTCACTCTTGTTCGTCTGGCGCGTCGGCTCATGCTGAGGAGGCCGTTTCTGACGGCGTGATGTGCAGGATCTGTGACTTGTCGCGCGCTCACGTTGGCAGCTGCCGCCTCGGGCGGGCAGGTGTGCTGACTTCGTGTCGGGGCGTCACCTTGACCGGCTGGCGCGCCCGGCTCCACGCCTTTCCTCGTGTCTGTGCCAGGGCCGTCACTTGGACAGTCCGGTGCGTTCATCCGGTCCGTGCCTTCTCGCGTGTCTGCGCGGGGCCGTCCCCTTCAGGCGTTCCGGTGCGCTGGCTTCACCCGCCCGCTCGTCCGTCCGTCCGTGCCGGGCGCGTCATCCTTGACGGTCTGATGCGTCGGCTCCACGTCCTTCGCGTGTCTGCGCTGGGAGCGTCACCCCGGACGGTCTGATGCGCCGATTTCGTGTCGGGCCGCGTTTCGTGCCGAGGACGTCTTCTCCGGCAGTCGGGTGTGTCGGCTCTCGTGTTCGCCGTGCGTGCCGGGAGGGCCGTTGCCGGTGGTCGGGGGAGGCGTGGGAAAGAGAAACCGCCGTCCGGCGGGGCGGACGGCGGTTCGGGGGCGGGTCAGCGGAAGGTGTCGCGGAGGGACAGTTCCTGGTGGATGACGGAGGCGAGGCGGTGGACGCCCTCGCGGATGCGGGCGGGCTCGGGGTAGCAGTAGGAGATGCGCATGTGGCGGTGGCCCTGGCCGTCGGCGTAGAAGCCGGTGCCGGGGACGTAGGCGACGCGGTTGGCGATGGCCAGGGGGGACATGGCCTTGGAGTCGAGGCCCTCGGGGAGGGTGAGCCAGACGAAGAAGCCGCCGGCGGGGCGGGTCCACGTGGTGCCCTCGGGCATGGTCTCCTCGAGCGCGCCGAGCATGGCGTCGCGGCGTTCGCGGTACAGCTCGGAGAAGGCCTTCACCTGGTCGCGCCACGGGTGGGACTTGAGGAACTCGCGGACGGCCAGCTGGGTGAGGTTGCTGTGGGAGAGGATCGCGGACTCGGCGGCCAGCACCAGTTTGGCGCGGACGGCGTGCGGGGCCAGCGCCCAGCCGACGCGCAGGCCGCTGGCGAACGTCTTGGAGAACGAGCCGAGGTAGATGACGCGCTCGGACTCGTCGGCGCGCAGCGGGCGCGGCGGCGGGGCGTCGAAGCTCAGCAGGCCGTACGGGTTGTCCTCGATGATGAGGAGGTCGAACTCCTCGGCCAGCGCCAGGACCTCGGCGCGGCGCGGCACCGACAGCGTCACGCCCGCCGGGTTCTGGAACGTGGGCACCGTGTAGAGGAACTTCACCCGGCGGTTCTCGGCGCGCAGCCGCGTGAGCGTCTCGCGCAGCGCCTCGGGGACGATGCCCTGGCCGTCCATCGGGACGTGCACGACCTCGGCCTGGTAGGCGGCGAAGGTGCCGAGCGCGCCCACGTAGGACGGGGACTCGGCGAGCACCACGTCGCCCGGGTCGACGAAGATCTTGGTGATGAGGTCGAGGGCCTGCTGGGAGCCGACGGTGACGGTGACGTCGTCGGGGCTGGCGACGATGCCCTCCAGGGCCATCACGTCGCAGATGCGCTCGCGCAGTTCCGGGTCGCCCTGGGCGGAGCCGTACTGGAGGGCCTCGCCGCCCCGGGTGGTGACGAGGTGCTGGAGCATCGCGCCCACCCCGTCCAGCGGCAGCGCGTCGATGAACGGCATGCCGCCCGCCAGGGAGACGATCTCCGGCCGGGATGCCACCGCGAAGAGAGCTCGGATCTCGGAGGCCACCATGCCACGGGCACGGGCGGCGTAACGGTCGAGATGCGAGTCGCTGCGGGTGGTCTCCATTTTCTTTCCTCCTGCATGAGGCGCTGGGCCGGGTACCACCGTACGGTACGGGTCGCGGTTCCCGGCGCTCGGTATTGGATACGATGCCTGCGGGGTCATTTCGGTTGACACGAAGCTTCGGGTCCACCGGGAAGGCGGCCTGATGGACCGACCACGACGGAAGGTGTGCGCCCGGTGTCACGTCGCCTTGTGAACGTCACGCTCGACAACCTCGTCGACCTGCCGCGCCGCTGCCGTCACTGCGTGTTCTGGGAGCTGGACCCGGTGAGCCGGGAACGGGCCGTGGAGGCCGGAGCCCCCGAGTTGGAGAAGGAAGCCTGGGTCTCCGCGACGCTGCTCGAATGGGGCAGCTGCGGCAAAATCGTTTACGTCGATGATATTCCCGCCGGATTCGTGCTTTATGCCCCGCCCCTTTATGTGCCTCGTTCGGCGGCGTTCCCGACGAGCCCGGTCTCCGCGGACGCCGTCCTGCTGATGACCGCGCACATCCTCCCGGAGTTCGCCGGCGGCGGGCTGGGGCGCATGCTCGTGCAGGGCGTCGCCAAGGACCTGACCCGCCGCGGCGTCAAGGCGATCGAGGCGTTCGGCGACCTGAAGACCGAGGAGGGCGGCTGCATGGTCCCCGCCGACTACCTCCTGTCCGTCGGCTTCAAGACGATCCGCCCGCACCACCGCTACCCGCGGCTGCGGCTCGACCTGCGTTCGGCCCTGTCGTGGCGTGAGGACGTCGAGGTGGCACTGGAGCGCCTGCTGGGTTCCATGACCCCCGAAGGCGCTCTGCGACCCGTCTGAGGCCTTCTGGGCCCGCTCATCATTTTCTGCGGGCGCCATCCCTTTTCGCGGGGCCGGCCGGTAGGCTCCCGGCACGTCCCCCACCCCCCGAAGAGGTCCCCGCGTGAAAGCCCGCCTGACCGCCCTCACCTCCGTCGCGGTCCTGTCGACGAGTCTCCTGGCCCCCGCCGCGCAGGCCGATCCGGCGTCCGGAACGACGGCCGCGCGGGCCAAGGCGTCGCCGAACGTCACCTGGGCCTACGTGTCGAGCAAGAAGCAGAAGAAGTCCTTCTACAAGAAGAAGGGCACCGTCCCCGTCGGCCGGGTCGGCGGCGCCGTCCACCGCGCCTACTACCGGATCGACCTCGCCGACGTGGTCAGCGAGGACATCGTCAGCTCGGTCCGGCTGCGCGTTCCCGTCAAGTCCCCCAACGCCTGCCGCCGCGGGGTCCCGTCCGTCAAGGTCCAGCAGACCCGGGCGCTCGCCGCCAAGCCGACCTGGAAGAAGCAGCCGAAGGCCACCCGGACGCTGGGCACCGTCAAGCCGAAGTGCTCGGGCAAGGTGCTGGACCTCGATTTCACCCAGGCCGCCCGCAAGGTGCTGGAGCAGGGCGGTGACAGCCTCAGCTTCCGCCTGGTCGCCACCAGCGAGAAGAAGGCGAAGAAGGCGCTCAAGCTCTCCCACGCCGCCAAGCTCGCCATCCGCGCCTACAGCGACAACGACGGCGACGGCGACGGCGGTTTCGGGGACCCGGCGGTGAACAGGCCGCAGGCCGTGGCCAACGCGTCCCTCAACGGCGGCGGCTGCCAGGTCGGCGCGGGCGCTCCGACGATCCAGACCGGCACCGCCACGTTCACCGGCACGACCGCCGACGCGGACGGCGGGTTCGTCGGCCTGCGCGTCGAGTGGGAGACCGACGGCGCCAAGGGCGCACAGGTGTCCAAGATGCAGTTCTCGGGCGCGAACGAGCCCCGGAACTTCACCATCACCCTGCCCGCGGGCACCTTCAAGGAGGACGGCGACTACCGCTGGCGGCTCCAGGGCTTCGACGACTTCGGCGGCGGCGCCTGGACGGGCTGGTGCGGGTTCGAGGTCGACCTGCCCGCCCCGCCCCCCGCCCCGGTGGTCCCGCCGGTGGCCCCGCCCGCGGCCGACGCCGCGCAGGAGGACTGACCCGCCGAACGACGAGGCCCGCCCGGAGGAGCTCCGGGCGGGCCTTCGACGTGGGGCGTCCTACAGGAACTCGGCCAGCTCCCGCAGCATGACGGCCTTGGGCTTGGCGCCCATGATCTGGTGCACGACCTTGCCGCCCTTGTAGACGTTCATGGTCGGGATCTGCATGATCCCGTACTCCCGCGGGACGTTGGGGTTCTCGTCGATGTTGAGCTTCACGATCGTGATCTTGTCGCTGTGCTCGGCCGCGATCTCCTCGAGGATCGGGGTGACCATGCGGCAGGGCCCGCACCACTCGGCCCAGAAGTCCACGAGGACCGGCTTGTCGCTGTCGAGGACCTCGCTCTGGAAGTCCTTGTCGGTCACTGCCTTCATGTGTTCTCAACCCTCCTGAAGGTAACGCTCGGCGTCGATCGCGGCGGAGCAGCCGCTGGCGGCGGCGGTGATCGCCTGACGGTAGACGTGGTCGACCACGTCGCCGCAGGCGAACACGCCGGGAAGCTTGGTCTTGGTGGTCGGGTGCTCCACCAGCAGGTACCCGTCGGCGTCGGCGTCGAGCTGCCCCTTGAACAGCTCGCTGCGCGGGTCGTGGCCGATGGCGATGAACAGGCCGGTGACGTCGAGCTCGCCGATCTCGTCGGTCTTGATGTTGCGGACCTTCAGGCCGGTGACCTTGTTCTCGCCCAGGACGTCGACGACCTCGCTGTCCCACAGGAAGGTGATCTTCGGGTTGGCCAGCGCCCGCTCCTGCATGATCTTGCTGGCGCGCAGCGTGTCCCGGCGGTGGATCACCGTCACGTGGGCGAACTTGGTGAGGAAGATCGCCTCCTCCATGGCGGTGTCGCCGCCGCCGACCACCGCGATGTTCTGGTCGCGGAAGAAGAACCCGTCGCAGGTCGCGCACCAGGAGACGCCGCGGCCCGACAGCCGCTTCTCGTTCTCCAGGCCCAGCTCGCGGTAGCCGGAGCCGGTGGCGATGATGACGGCCTTGGCGTAGTGGAACTCGTCGCCCACCTTGACGACCTTGGGGTTGCCGCTGAGGTCGACCTCGGTGACGTCGTCGGTGACGAGCTCGGCGCCGAACCGCTCGGCCTGCTTGCGCAGGTTGTCCATGAGGTCGGGGCCCATGATGCCGTCGGGGAAGCCGGGGAAGTTCTCCACCTCGGTGGTGTTCATGAGGGCGCCGCCAGCGGTGACGGAACCCTCGAACAGCAGCGGCTTGAGGTCCGCCCGCGCCGCGTAGATCGCCGCCGTGTACCCGGCCGGGCCGGATCCGATGATGATCACATTGCGGATGTCGGTGCTCACTGCTGCTCCTTCAAACTTCTGTGGCCCTGTGTCGTGCGGTGGCGACAACGAATCCTACGGCCCGCTCATTCCCGGCCGATCGTGCGGCCCGCGGCCGCATAGGGTAGGAGCCGTGGCGGAGATCCTATTGTTCCACTCGGTGTACGGACTGCGACCGGCGGTGCGGGAGGCGGCGACGCGGCTACGCGAGGCGGGGCACGTGGTGCACGTGCCCGACCTGTACGAGGGCCGCACCGCGGACACCATGGCAGAGGCCAAGGTCATCTTCGAGGAGATCGGCAGGGACGCCCTGCTGGAGCGGGCGGTCGGCGTCGCGGCGCCGCTCTCGGCCAACGGGCTGGTCTACGCCGGCTTCTCCCTGGGGGCGGCGGTCGCGCAGACGATCGGGCTGGTCGACGAGAACGCCAAGGGGCTGCTGCTCGTCCACGGCACGTCGGACCTGACCGAGGACGCGGAGACGGAGCTGCCGGTGCAGCTGCACGTGGCCGACCCCGACCTGTACGAGACGTCGGACTGGCTGAACAGCTGGTACCTGGAGATGCGGCGGGCCGGAGCGGACGTCGAGATCTTCCGCTACCAGGGCGCGGGCCACCTGTTCACCGACTCCGGCCTGCCGGACTACGACGAGCACTACGCCGAGCAGGCCTGGGCGATCGCCCTCGACTTCCTGGCGGAGGTCGGTTAGGCCCGCTCGGCGCGGGGTCCGGCGGGTCAGCCGGGGATCGGGACGGTGGCGAAGAGGTCCTGCTCCTGGGCGGAGCACTGCGCCCCGACGGCGTAGGCGAGCGTGCCGTCCGACCGGTCGGACACCACGATCACCGTGGCCTCGCGCCCGTCGAACCAGGCGTTGTCCACCAGCAGCACCCGCGCGGACGCGCCCGCGACGGACTTCACGCAGTCCAGCAGCCTGTCGGGGACCGTCCCGGCCGGTACGGACCCGCTCCTGTTCAGCTGCTCCTCGACCTGCGCGGCCAGGGTGGCCTCCTGGTACCGGGTGTCGCTGGTGACCAGCGGGAGCCTGTCCGAGGACGCCACCGGCACGGGGCTGCGCCCCCACAGGAGCGACGCGGGGCCGGCGTCGGAGCCGACGTCCAGCGCCCCGTTGGAGACGGCCACACCCGCGCCGGAGACGACGGTGACGGCCGCGGCGACGGCGAAGACGCGCTGCATCTTGATCCGTCGGCGGGCCGCCAGGTCGATGACCGGCGCCCCTTCCCTGGCCTCGGCCAGCATCGCCGCGTCCAGCCGGGCCGCGAGGGACTCCGGCAGGGGTGGCATGGGCGCTGCGGCCAGGATCTGGCTGACGCTCAACAGATCAGCCGAGCGTTCCTGACATTCCGCACACTCTTTCAGATGCGCACGGACCGATGTCGCGGGCTGCTCTTCCAGCAGCCCTTCGGCGAGATCCGCGAGCACGTCATAGTCGACGTGTTGTCCGCTCACGACGCGCTCCCTCCTTCTTCGAGCACCGATGGTCCAGCCTGGCGGGGTACGGCGCGGACCTGAGAGTCGTTCGAAGGTCCGACGACGGAGCCGCCCGTCCGGTTCCGGAGATGGCCGAGAAGTGGCGCCAATCTCGCGCGGCCCCGGGCGCACCGGCTCTTGATCGTTCCCGGCGGGACCTCCAGCACCCGGGCGGCGTCCTCGACGCTGTAGCCCATCATGTCCACGAGGACGAGCGCGGCCCGCTGCTCGTAGGGGATGCGCTGCAGCGCGTCGGCGACGTCCAGGCTGAGCTCGTGCGCGGAGGTCGGGTCGGGCCCCTTGGGGGCGACGGAGTCCAGGACGTCGTCGTCGGGGAAGGCGACGGTGGGCCGCGCGGTGCGGCGGCGCAGCCTGTCCAGGCAGGCGTTGACGACGATCCGGTGCAGCCAGGTGGTGACGGCCGACTCGCCGCGGAACTTGCCGGCGGCCCGGTAGGCCGACAGGAAGGCGTCCTGCAGGGCGTCGGCCGCCTCCTCCTGGTCGCCGATGGTGCGCAGGGCCACCGCCCACATGCGGTCGCGGTGCCGGTTGACCAGCTCGGAGAAGGCGCGCGGGTCGCCCTGGGCGTGCTTGGCGAGCAGCTCCTTGTCGGGGAGCGTCTCGACCTGCTTGTTGCCGAACAAGGGCATCACTCCGTCCCGTGCACCGAGGCCTCACCGACCTGGACCCGCCCGGACGGCGGGGACGAGGTGAACCAGACGATCACGTAGCGCCCCGTGGCGGTGCCGGAGACCTCGGTGGTACCGGTGCCGAGCGTGGTGGGGGAGCCGAACTCGGGGGCCAGCGACCGGTTGTCGCTGTCACCCACGTAGACCTTGAAGGCGGCGCCCGCGCTCGCCGGAGGAGAGTGCAGCACCACCTTGCTGACCTGCTTGGAGGAGCCGAGGTCGAGGACGAAGCCCGCGCCATTCAGGAAGTTGCCGAAGGAGGTGGCGTACGGCTCCCGGTAGCGATCGGTCTCGAAGTACGTGCCGGGCTTCTTGTCCTTGACGAAGTGCGCGGTGGGTTTGACCTTGCTGTCCGGGTTGCCGTTGCCGGTCAGGTCGAAGATGCCCTTGGCGTGGGTGATCTGCAGTCTCGTGGCGCTCGGGGCGGGCGCGGGAGCGGTGGGCTGGGCACCCTGGCCCGGATCGTCGTTCGCTTCCTTCTTGCCGCCGGTGAACTGCCAGGCGGCGATGCCGATGACGAGGGCGGCGACCGCGGCCGCCGCGGCGACCAGCGGCCGGTTGATCGACTGCCCGGCCTGGGAGACGGCGGTGGTGGACGGCGACGAGACCGTCGACGGGGGCGGCGGCTGCGACAGCTGCGCGGTGGGCTGCGGCGCGGCCGCGGGCCTGGCCGCCGGGGGGCGGGGCTGGGGCACCGTCTTGGCCGGGGGCTCGGCGCGCTGCGGCCGGTTGATCACGGCGGGCGGCGGCCCGGACTGCAGCCCGGCGAAGAGCGGCAGCGGGGTGCGCGGGACCTTGGCGAGCGCGGCGGCGACCTCGGCGGGCGTGGTCAGCGGCTCTTCCGGCGCGCCGATCTCCATCGCCCGGCGGACGATCTCGTCGACCGCGGCGGGCACCTCCTCGCGCAGCTCGCGCGGCGGCACGTGGTCGCCGTTCTGCTCGGGCGCGGGCGGCAGCGACGACTCGTCCGCGCCGCCGGGCCAGTGGCCGGTCAGCGCGGCGTAGAGCATCTGGCCGAGGCCGAGCGCGTCCAGCCGGGCGGGCTCGGTGGAGTTGACCCCGCACAGCACCGCCTCGACGCCCAGGCCGGTGAGCTTGACGGTGCCGCCCGTCGTCCAGACCAGGTGGCGGGCGGTGAGGCACAGGTGGGACATGCCCGCCTTGTGCGCGGTGGTGAGGGCCTCGGCCGCCTCGGAGACGAACCGCGCGGCCCTGCCGGGCGCCAGCGGGCCGCCGGAGACGATCATCTCCTCCAGGGTCTCGCCGCTGACCCACTCGCTGATGACGTAGGCGAGCTCGCCGTCGTTGTCGGCGTCGAAGACCTGGGTGAGCCGGGGGTCGGTGAGCCGGGACGCGGTGCGCGCCGCCGTGACGACCTCCGCGGCGCGGGGGAATCCGGGCTCGAAGGTGCGGACGGCGACCGCCCGCGCCAGGATCTCGTCGATCGCCTTCCACAGCGTGGAGCCGTCCGCCTCGCTGACCTTCTCCTCGAGGCGGTAACGGCCGGCGAGCCTGGTCCCGGGCTCAATGACGGACGTGCTCATGGTTTTTCCCGTCGCATTCCCGCCGCACATCATCGAATCCCATGGTGCCTGACATCGTAGTAGGGAATGAGGGCCTAGCGCAGACCGGGGATCCGGCCGCCGATCGTCCTCATCATCGTCTCCACCTCCGGGACGCGGAGGACGCGAGCGGCGGCGACGTACAGGATGCCACCTCCCAGGCCGCCGAGTACGAGTGCCGCAAGAGAGGAGAAGAGGCCGGTTCCGGCCCATTTCTCCAACGCCACATGACAACCGAGCGCGAAGGCCGCGAGCGGACCCGCGGCAGCCAGCATCTTGACATGAGAGGCGATGATTCGGCCAGCGTCGATCCGTCCCAGCCGGCGCCGCAGGACGATCCCGCACAGGATGACGCCCACCGAGTTGGTGACCACGAAGGCCCCGGCGATGCCGACGACGATGTCCTGGGTCGGCAGGGTCCGGTAGGCCAGGTAGGCGGTGCCGACGTTGACGGCGACGGTCGCGAAGGCGAGCAGCGCGGGCGTCCTGGTGTCCCGGTAGGCGTAGAAGACGCGCAGCATCAGCTGGTAGATCGAGAACGGCACCAGCGCGATGGCGAACGCCTGCATGATCCGGCCGATGACCGCGGCGTCCTCGGGGCTGGTGTTCCCGTGGGCGAACAGCGCGTTGACGATGTCGGGCGCGAGGGCGAGCATCAGGGCCGCGCCCGGGATGACCAGGACGGACGACAGCCGCAGCCCGGAGGAGAAGTCGTCGCGGACCAGGTCGGTGTTGCCCTCGGCGGCGTGGCCGCTCATCCGGGGCAGCAGCGCGGTGATCACGGAGACCGCGACGATCGCGTACGGGAGCTGGAAGAACTGGTACGCCGTGGAGTAGGACGCGTAGCCGTACGCCTCGCCCAGGCCCTCCTCCTTGGCGAGGAAGCCCGCGTCGTTGGTGAGCCGCGTGATGATCAGGAAGCCGACCTGCAGGAGCAGGACGTACAGCAGCGACCACGCGGCGGTGCGGCCGACCTGGCCGAGCTCGCCCTTCTGGAAGTTCAGCCGGGGCCGCCAGCGGAAGCCCGTGCGGCGCAGGGCGGGCCACAACACGATCGTCTGCAGCACGATGCCGCCGGTGGTGCCGGCGGCCAGCAGCCAGAACTCGGCGTCGCCGAGGTTGGAGGCGTCCGGCTTGGCCCCGTCCTGGACCAGCAGGAACGCGATGCCCACGCCGATGACCACGACGTTGTTGAGGACCGGCGCCCACATCGGGGCGGCGAAGGAGCCGCGGGTGTTGAGGATCGCGCCGGCGAAGGCGCCCACCCCGTAGAAGAAGATCTGCGGGAGGAAGAACATCGCGAACAGGACGGCGAGCCTGAGGTCGTCGCCCTGGAGCTCGGAACCGCCGTAGGCGCGCATGATGAGCGGGGCCGCCAGCACCGCCAGCACGGTGATCACGCCGAGGCCGATCAACGCGATGGTGAAGAACCGCTGCTCGTACTCCTGGCCGTACCGGGCGTCCCGCTTCTTGGCCTGCACGATCAGCGGGACGATCACCGAGGTGAGGATGCCGCCGAACAGCAGGTCGTAGAGGATGTTCGGGATGGTGTTGGAGAGGTTGTAGATCGACCCGAGGACGCCGTTGCCCAGCGCGATGATGATCACGGCGCTGCGGACGAACCCGGTGATCCGGGAGGCGATCGTGCCCAGGGCCATGAGGGCGCCCGAGCGCATCAGGCTCGAGGCCGCGCCCCCGCTCCGCTCCTCAGACCGCTGCTCCGTCATGCTGTGCTTCCTCCTCCTTGCGCCGCCGCCGCGCGCGCATCCCACGGAAGCCTACGCCGACGACCAGCACGCCGAGGGCACCAACGGTGATGAAGACGCCGATCGAGGAGATCCCGGTCGTTTTTACGAAGACGCTCTGGGAGTTGATCTCCCCGCGCTCCCGGTTGGAGATCTTGACCACCACCTCGATCTCGTTGGTGAACGAGCTTCCGGTGGGCAGCTTGACCGGCACCAGCAGGGTGTCCTTCTGGTTGCCCTCGATCCGGCGTTCCAGCACGTAGCTCTCCAGGTCCTCCTCGTTCTCGTCGGGGAAGACCAGCCGGCCCGCGGGGTAGGTGGAGATCTCGATGACGACGTCGACCGGCCCGCTGCCCTCGGGGAACTCGTTCGCGATGGTGAATCTCAGCACACCGGAGGAACCCGCGAGCTGCTTCTCCGTTCCCTCGACCAGGCTGACCCTGTTGACCGCGGCCTGGTGGTCCTTCTCGGCCTCCCCCTGGAAGGCGTAGGCGGCGTTCTGGCGCCTGCTGTTGCCCCGCCAGTAGTTGGAGGCGGTCCGCATGGCCGTCCGCTGGAGCGAGGTGTCGGGCTCGGGGAAGATCTTGGAGAAGGCGTAGGCCGTCTTGTTCATCGACTTCACGCCCTCCAGGTAGTGGGCGGTGAGCTCGCGGTCCTCGTCGGGGTAGGTGACGAACGTGCGGTCGGCCGTGCGGTTCTTGGCCGCGGCGACCTCCCCGAGGGGGACGGGCTTGAGCCAGCCGCTCCTGGCATCCTCGGCCAGCAGGCTGCGCGCGAACTCCGGGTCGGGGTTCCAGCGCCGGTCCGGTGAGACGACCAGGGTGCGGCTCTCGCTGGGCGCCTCCGCGGTGATCATCGCCGTCTCGGCCAGGTAGCGCTGCCGGGCGCCGAGAGCCGCCCCCGGAGAGCGGGTGTCGGCGCTGATGATCTGCTGGATGGTGTCGTCGAAGGCGATGGCGGTCTTCTGCCTGCCCTTGGAGGTCTCGACGGTGGCCGCGGCGCTGGGGGTGTAGGTGATCCCGTTGGCGGCCATCAGCTGGCTGCTGCTCAGCAGGAAGTAGCTGCTGCCGAGCTTCCCGCCGGCCGAGAGGCGGTCGATCGTCTTCTGGTTGATGGTGCCGCCGTTGGTCCAGGCGAGAGGTGGATACGTCTCGCTCTTCTCCAGGAGGTCGAGGCCGACTTTCTTGTCGGCGTACGCGGCCTTCAGGAGGCTGCTCTGGCCGTTGGCGAGCCGCTTGTTGACCAGTGCGACGGTGTCGACGTCGCCGTAGGGCGTCAGGAAGAAAGCGCTCTTCGGGCTCTTCACATACGCTTTCAGCTTCTGGAGCCAGGCCGAGGCGTCCTTGCTCCCCGGCTTCTCCTCCTCCTGCCCGCGCACCCGGTAGGCCTTCTGCATCGCCTCCACGTCGCCGAGAAGGCCCGGGTCGATCGCCAGGGTGACGGACTTGTCAGCCGAGCCCAGCGCGGAGAGGAGATCGTTCAGCCTGCTCTTCTCGCCGCCGGGGGCGAGGGACGCGGCGAGCTCGTCATCGTAGAACCTGTTCTCCGTGGTGCGGTGGGGAGCGTCGATGAGCGGCCAGACGAAAGAGACGCGGGTCGGCTGGACGCCGGTCTTCCGCACGTCCTTGGGGACGTAGTTGACGTACGTGTGCACGCCGCCGAGGCGTCCGGTGGCCGCCGACGACACCGTCACGGCCAGCGGGTAGACCGAGAGCGATCCGGACCGGCGGGCGAAGACGTTGGCCGCGTCACCCGACAGCTTCACCGTCTTGGACGCGCCCGGGGCGAGGTCGAAGGGATCGCTGGGGTCCAGGACGTGGGGGACGGACTCCTCGGTCTGGCTGCGGGAGAACTGGTCGAGCTGGCCGCGGGTGGTGAACGCGTCGCCGTACTGCAGCTGGGCCCCGAGGCCGGTGAGCGGGCGCGCGCCCCGGTTGGTGATCTTCGCCTGGACGGTCAGCTTCTTGGTCTTCGCCACCAGGATCGACGGTTTGACGCCCTCCAGGACGACCGTCAGGGTGTCCTGGCGCTGGGAGCCCGCGAAGGCGGCCGGCGCCGCGCCCGGGAGGAAGGGCGCGGCCGCGAAGAGCAGGACGAGCGCTCCGAGAGCAGCCGTGAAACGCGCCTTCACTGGTACTTCTCCCACCGCGCTGCCACGCGGTCGATCGTAGTGGGCTTCCAGAGGTGAAAGGCCGGGCTCGGGCTTGATCGACCGGTCCGAACACGGGCCTTTCGCGGACAGTGACGATCACGTCGCGGCGGGTGAATACTTGTTTTGCGGCATTCTCCGGAACGCTTACCCTTGGTGGTCGTGTCGAATGAGGAACAGCGCAGGGCCCTGGCCGAACTGCTGGGACGGGTGGTGCCCGCCGAGGCCGAGGAGCTCGGACGGCTTTTCGCCGCGGCCGGGCACGAGCTGGCCATCGTCGGCGGCCCCGTACGGGACGCGCTTCTCCGGCGCCCGGTGACGGACCTCGACTTCACCACCGACGCCCCGCCCGAGCGCGTCCTCGAGCTGGTCGACGGCTGGGCCGACGCGGTCTGGACGATCGGCATCGAGTTCGGCACGGTCGGGCTGCGCAAGGGCGACCACCAGCTGGAGGTCACGACCTACCGCAGCGAGACCTACGACCCCAAGTCCCGCAAGCCCGATGTCTCCTACGGCACCTCGCTGGAGGCGGACCTGCGGCGCCGCGACTTCGCCGTCAACGCGATGGCGGCGCGCCTGCCCGGGTGCGAGTTCGTCGATCCGTTCGGCGGCCTGCGGGACCTGAAGGAAAAGGTGCTGCGCACCCCCGGCTCGCCCGAGGACTCCTTCGGCGACGACCCGCTGCGCATGATGCGCGCCGCCCGGTTCGTCTCCCAGCTGGGCTTCACCGTCGACCCGTCCGTGATGGACGCGATGCGGAAGATGGCGGGCCGCATCGAGATCGTCTCGGCGGAGCGGGTGCAGGTGGAGCTGTCCAAGCTGGTCTGCGGCAGGTACCCGCGGGCGGGCCTGGCCGTCCTGGACGCCTCGGGCCTCGCCCGGTACGTGCTGCCCGAGCTGCCCGCGCTGCGGCTGGAGATCGACGAGCACCACCGGCACAAGGACGTCTACGAGCACTCGATGATCGTGCTGGACCAGGCGATCGCCCAGGAGGAGGACGGGCCCGACCTCGTCCTGCGCCTGGCCGCCCTGCTGCACGACATCGGCAAGCCGAGGACGCGGGCTCACCTGCCGGGCGGCCGTGTCTCCTTCCACCACCACGAACTGGTGGGCGCGAAGATGACGCGCAAGCGGCTGTCCGCATTGAAGTACCCCAAAGAGGTCATCGCGGATGTCTCGCGGCTGGTCGAGCTGCACCTGCGCTTCCACGGGTACGGCGACGGCGAGTGGACGGACTCCGCGGTGCGGCGGTACGTCCGGGACGCCGGGCACCTCCTGCCGCGCCTGCACAAGCTCACCCGCGCCGACTGCACGACCCGCAACAAGCGCAAGGCCGACCGGCTGGCCCGCACGTACGACACGCTGGAGGAGCGGATCGCCCGGCTGGCGGCCGAGGAGGAGCTCGGGAGGATCCGGCCGGAGCTGAACGGCGACGAGATCCAGGAGGTCCTGGGGATCACGCCGGGACCGCTGGTCGGCAGGGCCTACAAGTTCCTGCTGGAGCTGCGGCTGGACCGGGGCCCCGTCGGCAAGGACACGGCGCGCGAGGCCCTCCTGGCGTGGGCGCGCGAGGAGGGCCTGCTCCAGCAGCCGGGTTAGGACAGGGTGCGGGCCGCCGCCGTCATCGCGGCGGTGATCCGCTCGACGTCCTCCGGGGTGCTGACGTAGGGCGGCATCGTGTAGATCAGGTCGCGGAAGGGCCGCAGCCACACGCCGTGCGCCATGACCGCCTCCTGGACCTTCCGCTGGTCGAGGGGGACGCTGGTCTGGACGACGCCGATCGCGCCCTTGACCCGCACGTCGGCGACGCCGGGCAGGCCCCGCACCCCTTCGAGCCCGGCGGCCAGCCCGGTCTCGATCGCCTTGACCTCGGTGCGCCAGTCGCGTTCGGCCAGCAGCCGCAGGGAGGCGCCCGCCACGGCGGCGGACAGCGGGTTGGCCATGAACGTCGGGCCGTGCATCAGGGGCGTCTCGCCGCCTGCGCTGAGGCCCGCGGCGACCCGGTCGGTGCACAGGGTGGCGGCCATGCTGAGGTAGCCGCCGGTGAGCGCCTTGCCGACGCACATGATGTCGGGAACGACCCCGGCGTGGTCGGCGCCCCACAGCTCGCCGGTGCGGCCGAACCCGGTGGCGATCTCGTCGAGGATCAGCAGGAGGCCGTGCTCGTCGGCGATGTCGCGCAGCGCCCGCAGGTGGGACGGGTCGTAGAAGCGCATGCCGCCCGCGCCCTGCACGACCGGCTCGGCGATGATCGCGGCCAGCTCGTGGGCGTGCTCGGCGACGAGCCTTTCCAGGCCGCGGACGTAGTCCTCGTCGGGCCCCTGCGGGGGCTCGGGGGCGAAGACGTGCGAGGCCAGGACGTCGGTGAACAGGTGGTGCATGCCGTTCACCGGGTCGCAGACGGCCATGTCGCCGAAGGTGTCGCCGTGGTAGCCGCCGCGGACCGTCAGCAGGCGGGGGCGGCTGATCCCCTGGGCGCGCCAGTACTGGAGCGCCATCTTGATGGCGACCTCGACCGACACCGAGCCGGAGTCGGCGAAGAAGACCTTGGTCAGGCCCGCGGGGGCGAGGTCCAGGAGCGCGGCGGCGAGCTCGACGGCGGGCGGGTGGGTGAGGCCGCCGAACATGACGTGCGCCATCCTGCCCAGCTGGTCGGTGACCGCGGCGTTGAGGACGGGGTGGTTGTAGCCGTGGATCGCCGCCCACCACGACGACATGCCGTCCACCAGCTCGGTGCCGTCGGCGAGGGTGAGGCGGACGCCGCGGGCCGAGACCACGGGGTGGGTGGGGATCACCGCGGGCATCGGGGCGTACGGGTGCCAGACGTGCTCGCGGTCGAAGGCCAGAAGCTCCTCAGGGGTCATGACCGTCCACGGTACGCCAGTGATCTGTGTTACTCGCGAGTAGATGACCTGGGTAATCAGCCGCTTATATCCCGTACGTGAGCTGTCTCACCTGCGGGAACCCATAAGTAGACACTTTGTCACTAGTACTTTGAACGCGCGTTCCGTGGCATCCCCCGACCCCTGGAGTCCGCCGTGCGTCTCGCAGCAGCCCTCACCCTGTCCGCCGCGCTGCTCCTCGGTACCGCCCAGCCCGCCGCTGCGGCGCCGTCCGTCGACCTCCGCCCGCCCGGCACCGTGGTCGTCGGACCCGGCACGGGCACCTACGCCACCTTCGCGGCCGGCGGCGTTCCCGCTTCGATCCGCGCTATGGACCTCTACCTCTACAGCCCCGACGGCGACCGCGCCATGGTCGATCTGCAGATCCGCAACCGCCCGGGGATCTGGGAAGGCGAGTACAAGTTCCACCGCTCCGAGGGATTCGGACGCTGGAAGGCCGTCCTCACCATGCGCGACGACGCCGGACGTCCGAGCAAGGGCGGCACCGCCCACTTCACCGTGAAGCGCCGTACGACCCTCTCCACCACCGGCTCCAAGTCGCGTGGCAGCGGTATCTCCGGCGTCCTGCGCAAGATGAAGGACAACGGGAGGTACACGGCGTACGCCGAGCAGAAGGTGGCCCTGTACCGGTGGAACGGCTCCTGGGCGTACGTCGCCACCGACGTGACGGACGGCAGAGGCCGCTACTCCTTCAAGACGCGCTCCGGCAGGCTCCAGATCCGCTACGCCGGCAACGGCCTCGACGCGGGCGCCGTCCGGACGGTGAACTGAATCAGGCCGCCGGGCTCGTCACGCGCCACCGCGAGGCCAGCGTGTAGTACCCCAGCGCGCCCAGCACGTAGGCGACGATCGTGAAGCCCAGGACGGCGTACGACAGGCCGTTCTGGGGGAGCACCGCCGCGGCGACGCAGGCGGCGCCCACGAAGGCGGCGTTGAAGAGCATGTCGTAGGCGGCGAAGACCCGGCCGCGGAACTCGTCGTCCACGGACTGCTGGACGATGGTGTCGACGCAGACCTTGACGCCCTGGGCCGCCACCCCCAGGACGAAGCCGCCCGCCACGTAGAGCGGCTCGCGGAAGGGCACGGCCAGGAACAGCAGCCCCGCGGCGGCCGTGCCCAGCAGGATCGGGATCCACAGGTCCATGCCCGCCTGACGGCGCGCTTCCGGCGGCCGGACGTTCCCCAGCGCCCTGCCGATCCTGCGGGTGACGGGAGGCGTGATCACCGCGCCGACGAAGAAGCCGACACCCGAGACCGCTGTGATCACCGCGACTCCCCCGAAACCGGACGGGAAGTGGTTGCGGTACAGCAGCAGCGTCATGATCAGCCACAGCCCGTACAGGAACCGGTAGAGGGTGATCGTGCCCAGTGCCAGCGCCGCGGGGCGGCGCTCGGCGACATGCCGGAGCCCGGCGACCATGCCGACGACGACGTTGCGCACGGTCTCGCGGTGCAGCTCGTCGGGGCCCAGCCCGTCCGGCGGCAGGGTGCGGGCGACCACCGAGGTCGCCAGGTAGCAGCAGGCAGCCGCCAGCAGCGCGGCCTGCGCGCCCGCGAGCTGGACGACGAAGCCCACGCCCGCGCCGACGAACGAGGCGATCGTCCCCGACGTCACCGAGACCGTGTTGGCCAGCAGCAGCTCCCGTCCGGGCACCACATGCGGGAGCGCGGCGGGCAGCGCGGCCAGGAAGAAGCGGTTGACGCCCAGCACGACCAGCGCGGCGAGCAGGAAGGCGTCGGTGTCCAGCAGCATCAGGCCGGTCATCACCAGGACGCACGCCGCCCGCACCAGCGGGGTGTACACCAGGACCTGGCGGCGCCGCCAGCGGTCGAGCAGGACGCCGGTGAACGGGCCGAGCACCGAGTAGGGCAGCAGCAGGACGGCGAAGGCGACGGCGGCCTTGGCGGCCGTCGTCTGCTGCTCCGGGGAGAAGAAGATGTAGCCGCCCAGCGCGATCTGGACCATGCCGTCCGCGAACTGCGACGTCAACCGGGTGGCGTAGAGACGGCGGAAGTCTCTTTCTCGCCAGACTTCACGTATCCCCACGTCAGCCACCATACGCCCCGGAAAACACGGAATCCCCAGACGGCACTCCGTCCGGGGATTCCCGTGAGGCTTCGGGCGTGCCGGGCCTCAGCGCTCGACGTCGCCGCGGATGAAGGCCTCGACGGCCTCGCGCGCCTGGTCGTCGTTGTACTGCTCCGGCGGGGACTTCATGAAGTAGGAGCTGGCCGACAGGATCGGGCCGCCGATCCCGCGGTCCTTGGCGATCTTGGCGGCGCGGACCGCGTCGATGATCACGCCGGCGGAGTTCGGGGAGTCCCAGACCTCCAGCTTGTACTCCAGGTTCAGCGGGGTGTCGCCGAAGGACTTGCCCTCCAGGCGGACGTAGGCCCACTTGCGGTCGTCCAGCCACGGCACGTGGTCCGACGGGCCGATGTGCACGTCGGCCTTGGCCATCTCGTGCGGGATCTGCGAGGTGACCGACTGGGTCTTGGAGATCTTCTTGGACTGCAGGCGCTTGCGCTCCAGCATGTTCATGAAGTCCATGTTCCCGCCGAAGTTGAGCTGGTACGTGCGCAGCAGCTCCACTCCGCGGTCCTCGAACAGCTTGGCCATCACCCGGTGGGTGATGGTCGCGCCGACCTGGGACTTGATGTCGTCGCCGACGATCGGGACACCCGCGTCGGTGAACTTCTTGGCCCACTCGGGGTCGGAGGCGATGAACACCGGCAGGGCGTTCACGAACGCCACCTTGGCGTCGAGGCAGGCCTGCGCGTAGAAGCGGTCGGCCTCCTCCGAACCCACGGGCAGGTAGGACACCAGAACGTCCACCTGCGCGTCCTTCAGCGCCTGCACGACGTCCACCGGCTCGGCGTCGGACTCCTCGACCATGTCGAGGTAGTACTCCCCGAGACCGTCGAAGGTGTGGCCGCGCTGCACGGTCACGCCGGTCGGCGGGACCTCGGCGAACTTGATCGTGTTGTTCTCGCTGGCGTGGATGGCGTGCGCGAGGTCCTGACCGACCTTCTTCGCATCGACGTCGAACGCCGCGACGAACTCCACGTCACCGACGTGGTAGTCGCCGAACTGAACGTGCATCAGCCCGGGAACCCGCTGCTCGGGCGCCGCGTTCTTGTAGAACTCGACCCCCTGGACGAGTGAAGAGGCGCAGTTGCCCACTCCAACGATGGCTACGCGCACCGAACCCATCCGGTAGCTCCTTTTCTCTAACCCTGTCGGGGGTCTGATGCGATCCCCAGGCTTTTGGTAGGTACGGAGGCCCCTAGGAGGGGGCATCCAGGTCATTGCCCTTTACTGCGTCCTGCTGCGGCTCGGACCTCTGGTCCGCCGCCTGCGCGTGTTCCCGCCCGATGAGCTCGTTGAGCCACCGGACCTCGCGCTCCACCGACTCGAGCCCGTGGTTCTGCAGCTCGAGGGTGTAGCTGTCGACCCGTTCCCGGGTGCGGGTGAACGCGGTCCGCACGTGCTCCAGGCGCTCCTCCAGCCGGCTGCGCCGGCCCTCGAGGATGCGCAGGCGCACATCCGCCCGGGTCTGGCCGAAGAAGGCGAAGTGCACACCGAAGCCCTCGTCCTCCCACGCCGCCGGGCCGGCTTCGGAAAGGAGCCTCTGCAGGTGCTCCTTGCCTTCCGCCGTGAGCTTGTAAACGATCTTCGCCCGCTTGCTCTGCAGCGTCCCCGGGGGCGCCTCCTCCTGGTCCTCCTCGGTGATCAGCCCCTGGGCGAGGAGCTGCTTGAGGCAGGGGTAGAGCGTCCCGTAGGAGAACGCCCGGAACATGCCGAGCAGGGTGTTGAGCTGCTTGCGCAGCTCATACCCGTGCATCGGGGACTCATGGAGCAGCCCGAGTACGGCGAGCTCGAGCACGCCGCTCCTCTTGCCGCCGCCCATGGCACCCTCCGCGGTATCTCCACCAGATGTATCGTCCAAATGTATCGGCTCGATACATCGCCAAGATACGTAGTGTGAACCGCCTTCGCAAGATGCCCCATTCAGGCATCTATGTCGTAACCGTGTGGTCCATCCCACCCTCTGGGGCTTGTTCGCCTCGGTACCATGGCGCCGCTAGACACCTGACGCTGCTGGGGCTGTCGACCCCCCACCCCGCACCGGCAGCGCCGACGTGGGGGTCCCGACCGGGGCCCGCACCCAGCCGGGAGAGGTCGTGTGAGTAATCCGCCGAACGGGCCGGGCTTCGGAGCCCCCGGCAATGGACCGGAGGATGACTGGTTCAGGCCGGCGCCACAGGCCCGGGAAGAGATCTACCGCGAGTCCGAGTACGGCAACAGCTCGCCGCAGTTCGAGCCGTACGAGGCGCCTTACGACGACTACGGGCAGAACGGTCACGCAGCGTACGACGGCGGACACGACTCCTACGGCCAGCCCGGCCAGCCGTACGACGACGCCTACGCATCGCCCGACGGGCAGGGGTACGCGGCCACGACGGTGAACGGGGCGGTCGGCTACGAGGACGACCTCGACCAGACGAGGCTCGACGGCACTCCCGTCCGGGACACCGATCCACCTGGAGACGGGGACGGGGACGGGAAGAAGGCCTCCAAGAAGGAGGGCTGGAAGAAGTACGTCCCCAACTGGAAGATCGTCGCGGGTGTCTGCGTGCTGGGACTGGTCGCCTCGGGGACCCTGGTCGGCGTCGGTTACGCGACCACGGAGACTCCGGATCTGACCAGGGACGCCAAAGCGTCCGCCACGACCCAGGGTTCGAACGTCTACTGGGCCAACCAGAACGCCCGGCCGATCTTCCGCGTCGGCCAAGCCCGGGAGAATGTCAAACTCGAACAGGTGCCTCTGCACGTGCGGCAGGCGGTGATGGCGGCCGAGCAGCGGCAGTTCGAGACCGAACCCGGCATCTCACCGCGCGGCCTGGCCCGTGCGGCGTACAACACGGCCACGGGCGGCCAGGTGCAGGGCGGCTCCACGATCACCCAGCAGCTCGCCCGCAACTACCTGAACGACCTGAGCACAGAACGCAGCATCGGACGCAAGTTCAAAGAGATCTTCGCCGCGCTGAAGATGGAGGACAAGTACTCCAAGGACGTGATCCTCGAGAAGTACCTGAACACCATCCCCTTCGGCCGCCAGGCGGACGGCATCCAGGCCGCCTCCCGCGCGTACTTCCACAAGAACGTCGACAAGCTCACCATCGCCGAGGGCGCGCTGCTCGCGGCGATGATCCAGCAGCCGTACTACTTCTGCACGCGGGTGGGCCCCCAATGCCCGGAGGACTCCGGCAAATACCAGGGGCTGCTGTTCCGCTGGGACTACGTGCTCAGGGGCATGGTCTCCGAGGGCTGGCTGACCCAGGCCGAAAAGGACAAGCTGAAGTTCCCCGCGACCAAGAAGAGCTGGGTGTGGACGTCCGATGAGGATGATCAGACCGGCCATATTCGGGAGCGGATCAACGTCGAGCTGGCGAGCATCCCGGAATTCGACGAGGACCTGGTGCACACCGGTGGCTACAAGATCTTCACCAGCCTCGACCGGAACCTGATGAAACACGCCAAGCAGGCGGTCAAGGAGCAGGCGCCCAAACCGACGTCCAAGGAGATGGCGCGGGTGGTCCGCTCCGGTCTCGTGGTGGTGAACCCGAAGGACGGCGCGATCGTCGCCTTCTACGGGGGCAACGCCAAGAAGGAGCAGTCGGACGCCGCCCTGGTGGAGCGGCCGCAGATCGGTTCGTCCTTCAAGCCCTACGTACTGGCCACCGCGCTCTCCCAGAACATCAACGTCAAGTCGATGATCGAAGGGCGCGGCCTGATCTGCCTGGACGGGGTCACCGGTGACGTCGTTCCCGGCCCGCGGGACGAGACCCAGTGCAAGGCGAAGAACGCGAACGGCTACTGGATGCGGAGCGAGCACGGCGAGGGGCAGGCCATCTCGCTGATCAAGGCGACCGAGCAGTCGATCAACTCCTCGTTCGTCCGGCTCGCCCTGAAACTCGGCCTGCCGAAGGTCATCGGCATGGCGGAGAGCTTCGGCGTTCCGAAGAGCGCTTTGGAGGACATGCACGACAGGGCCAGTCTCGCGCTCGGCACGATCAACGTCTCCGCCATGAACCAGGCAGGGGGCTACGCGGCCTTCGCCAATGGTGGCAGAGCCGTTACTCCGCACATCATCAAGAGGATCGTCAAAGAAGTCGACGGCAAGGTGGTGGAGGAGATCAAGCTGCCCTGGGTCAAGCCCGGCAAGCAGATCCTGACCGAGGACCAGACGGCCCAGGCGACCGTTGCGATGCGGGCGGTGGTCACCCAGGGCACTGGTACCAAGGCCAGGCTCACCAGCCAGCCGGCGGCCGGTAAGACCGGTACGACCGACGAGGGCGCGGCGACCTGGTTCGTCGGCTACACCCCGCAGTACTCGGCCGCCGCGACGGTCTTCCATCAGAAAAGCAAGTCGTTGAGTCCCTACATCGGCGGGGACATCTACGGTGGTGAATACGCGGCCAGCATCTGGAAGGCCTTCATGGACAAGGCACTGGCGGGCAAGGAGGTCGTCGACTTCCCGACGACCACCTACTCGGGCCAGACAGAGATGTATGACTCGCCGAAGCCCAAGCCGACGAAGACCGAAAAAGAGTGCAATCCCCTCATGCAGCTGGCGGGGCAGTGCGGTAACGAGCACGAGCAGCCCCAGCCGCAGAACCCGCACGACCTGCCCGGCTGCACCGAGGGCAACCTGATGAACTGCGACCCGAACAAGCCGCCGCCCGGCACCGAGGGCGCCCCTCCCGGCTGGTGGTGCGCGGTGCACCCCGAGTACGGCGCCTGCCAGGCCAACCAGCCGGGGGCCCCGGGCGGACCGCCCGACAATGATGGCGACGGCATCCCGGCCGACCAGGACCCGAACGACAACGATCCGAACTGGCCGAACCAGCAACATCCGTAACATCCGGATTCTCCTGCAGCGGCCCGTCGACACGTGGCCGCGGCGGGAGAACCACCGCCTTACCGGCGTCTGACGAGGGCCCGCACGAACGTTCCGTGCGGGCCTTCTTCCGTTCATACCCCCGAAGCGCTTAACAGGGTCACCGGACGGACGTGGTAGAACGCCTGAGTATGAAGAGCCTGATCCCTCAGCGCACCGACCGTGCGGCGCTCGGGACCTGGGTGCTCGCTTACCTGGCGGCTGCCTGGTTCTCCATCGTCGTGATCAGGGTGATCCCCCACGCCGGTGACTGGCCGGACTACCTCACCCGATGGAACCAGTGGGACGCCGACCGCTTCTGGTGGCTGGCCACCTACGGCTACGACGGCGGCCCTCCAGGCCGCTACGAGGACTACAGCTGGCCCGCCTTCTTCCCCGGCTACCCCCTGGCGATCCGCCTCGTCGGCCTGATCGTCACCGACTACCGGGCCGCAGGCCTCTTCATCTCCTTCCTGGCGGGCCCCCTGGCCGCCCTGGCCCTCTCCCGCCTCACCGACCTCTCCCGCCCTTCATCCCTCTTCTCCACCCCCACCCGCTCTCCCCGTCCCACCCGACCTCGAAATTCCCCCCAAGCCCCTGAGGGCGCCCACGACCCCCTCACCCACCGCCCTTCAGAACCCGCCCTGCCTTTCCAGAAGCCCGTCGCTCTCCAGCCCTCTCACACCCCCGAAGCCCACCCCTTCCTCACCCGCACCCCTCCCGCGGAGCAGACAACAGGCCGCAAACCGGTCAGCCACCCCCTCCGCTCTCCCCACACCGCCCCGCTTCCCTCCGAAGCGCCCACCCAGCCCCCCGGCACCTCCGAAGCGACCACCACCCCCTCCACGAACCCCGATCCCGAGCAACCCACCGCACCGAAAACGACCCCCGAAGACACCCCCACACTCGAGGACGCCCTTCCTGCAGAGCGGGAATCCCTTCCCTCCAAAGACCTCTCGCCCGACGAGGGTCCCCTGGCCAGGCAGGATTCCTCTGGCAGCGGCTTCCCGAACGGGGAGAGTTCTCGGGCTGAAGAGGGCTTCTCGGCCGGACAGAGCTCTTCCGCAGGGAGCTCTCCGAACATGGGGAGTCTTCAAGGCACGGGAGCCGCTCCGGGTACAGAGAGCTCTTCGAGCGCGGGGAGTTCTCAGGGCGCGAAGAGCCTTCGGAATGGGGAGGAGCCTCTGGTCGAGAGGGAAGTCCTGGCCGAGGCCGCTGCTTGGGTGGAACGGGGTGCCGCGGTGGAGAGGGGCTCCCGGGCCGGGACGGAGCGCCGGTCGGGGACGGGGCGTTGGCCCGGGAAGGGCGCCCGGATGCGCGGAGCCGCGTCGGACGGCTCGACGGGAGTGAGTGAGCCGGCGTGGAGGCGGGCATCGGAGCGAGACGTCGGGACCACTGTTCTGGAGCGGTCCGATCCCGAATTCCGGTCACAGTCCGGGTCCGGGTCCGGGTCCGGGGCCGGGTCCGCGGTCGAGGGCGGGAAGAAGGACGAGCGGAAGGGACCGGGGCCGGGGTTCTACGCGGTGCTGGCGCTCGTCACCAGCCCGTGCGCGGTCTTCCTGTTCGCGGCCTACTCCGAGGCGCTGTTCCTCGCGCTGGCCATCCCCGCATGGCTGCTGGCGAAGAAGGGCCGCTGGGAACTGGCGGTGCTGTGCGCCGCCGGAGCCTCGGTCGTCCGGATCACCGGACTGTTCCTGGCGCTCGGCCTCATCGTGGAGTTCCTCGTCGGGGAGAACGGCCGCAAGGCCCCCGGTGGCTGGCGCAACGCCCCGTACCTGGTCACGCCGTTCCTGTCGATCGGCGCCTACATGGGCTACCAGTGGTACCGGACCGGCGACCCGCTGGCCTGGCAGCACGCCCAGGAGCAGGGTTGGAACCGCCACACGGTCTGGCCCTGGGAGGCCTTCGAGACCACCTGGTACAACGCCTTCACCATCCAGACCGAGTGGAGCAACTCCTTCCGCGTCGAGATCTTCGCCGCCATCGTCGGCGTCCTCCTCGTCCTCTGGCTGCTCTACCGCCGCCAGTGGCCCGAGACCGTCTACATCTCCACCCAGCTCGCCGCCTTCATGACCTCCAGCTTCTACCTCTCCATAGGCCGAGCCACCCTCCTGTGGTTCCCCCTCTGGATCCTCCTCGGCCACCTCATGAGCCGCCACCGCTGGTTCACCGGCCTCTACCTCGCCCTCTCCCTCCCCCTGGCCGCCGCCTTCGTGGCCTCCTTCACCCAAGGCCAATGGACCGGCTGACCCCGCCCGAAAGGACACCCACTCTGCCACCCTCGTCCGGAACGAGGCAGGGCCAGGCCCAGGGCGCTGCTGACGCGGGCAGACCTGGGTGCCGCTGACATTGATCTCAGTCAACGAAGCGGAGGAGCTATCACCTTCGGCCGCCTTGCCGCTCCCGCCGTCCAGGCCAAGAACCGACTGGGCCGGGGGCGGCTGGGTTCAGGGGAGGGCGAGTGCGGTGAGGGTGGGGATCTGGGGAAGAGGGCCGGGGGCGGGGATGGAGGTGCGGTTCAGCCAGAGGGGATGGAGGCCGGCGTTGGCGGCGGCTTGGGCGTCGGTTCGGTAGTCGTCGCCGATGTAGAGGGCTTGGGAAGGGGGGATGGCGAGTTCGGCGCAGGCGGTGTGGAAGATGCGGGGGGAGGGTTTGGCTTCGCCGATGTCGCTGGAGACGATGACCAGGGGAAGGAGGTCGGCCAGGCCTGTGCGATGGAGTTTGTCGTGTTGTTGGGCGGAGTCGCCGTTGGTGATGACGCCGAGGCGCAGGCCGGGGCGGGCGGTCAGTGCCTCGAGGGCGGGGCGGGCGTCGGGGTAGGGGCGCCAGGCGTTCTCGTACAGGGTGAGGTAGCGGGCGAACCAGGCGTCGATGGCGGCGTCGTCGGAGAGGGCCAGGGCGAACTCGTTCGCCAGGGCGCGGACGCGGCGGCGGCGCTGCTCGGTGAATGTCAGCTCGCCGGCCAGGTAGCGGTCCATCGCGTCCCGTTCCAGGGCGAACCACTGTTCGACCAGTGCGTCGGCGACCGGTGAACCGTCCTGGGAGGCGGTGGTCGTGACGGCTTCGGCAGCGGCGGCGCGGTGGTCGACGAGGGTGCCGTCGATGTCGAAGAGGACCGCGCTGATCGTTTCGGGCATCGCTTCCCCGTTTCCGCCGGACGGGGTCGAGCCTAGCGGCCAGGCGGGGCTCGCGGCGGGTGCCGGGCGGAGCTCGCGGAGCGCCAGGACGCGCAGGAAAACGACGGCGAGCCCGGCAGCGCACACTAGAACGGCTGGAATGTGTGCTCGAACGCGTCCTGCCGGGCCGGTTCGACGGTCCGGGCAGCGCCCGGGGAGAGGCTGGCGAGGCTACGTGTCGATGGGACCGGAAGCCACTAGGTGGGTCATCCGCGATGTGAGAACCATGGCGTGGAAGCGGCCTGGTCTCCATGAGGACGACGGGATCTCACCATCCGCCTCATCGAATCCGATCAGGCCGCTGCCGCGCTCCTCGCCGAAATTCCGTGCTCGCCTACAGATGGAGCGGCGTGGTCGGCACTGTGCCTTCGGTTTGCCGGACACGCCCTGCCCCTCGGCCTTGACCGGTCAGGGGAGACGGACGACGGCGACGCCGTGCTGGTCTTCGCCGAAGGACCAGGCGGCGATGAGGTCGCCGGCGAGGAGACGGGTGCCGAGGGGCGGCCATTGTGGCCGACGGGCAGGTAAAGGGCTCCGCTGGAGCGGGCGTCGAAGGCATCGAAGCAGTGGAAGCGCAGATGGTCGCGCAGGGCCTCGTCCCGTACCGCGGCGAGTGCCTTCTCCCACTGCGGTTCGGCGGTCTGGGCACGACCGCCGTTTCCTCCCATGGGAAGGAGGCGGCCCGGGGCCCAGATGGGTGAAGGTGGCGGCGCGCAGGGCGTCGAAAAGGGTGCCGTCGGTGGCGATGCGCAGGACCGGCGCGATGGCGCACCCATTCTCAGCGGCCTCGGCCAGATCGACGCGGTGACGGACCAGGAGCGGCGCGAGATCCGCGCCGACGATCGAAACGTCATCGTCGTCGTGCTGCGCGGCCGCCTCCCGGACATCCTTCACGAAGGAGTCGGTGAATCCCGCCTCGTCCAGCTCACCGAAATACACGAGTGACGCGCTCAGATCGAACCGCCACGCGAATTCCTGATGGTCCTCGTCCAGGTAAACCGGGTCGGGCAGCTCCCTCGGCGCCGTGTCGGCGAGGCCCTCCGCGTTCAGCCACCCCCGCCCGGCACGAGTTCGGCGAGCACTTCACCGCCGTAGTAGGCCGCATAGGTCGCCTCCGCCGAGAACCCGTCGGCCTGCCCAGCAGGATCCCCAGCGCTTCGCCCAGCTCCTCATCCCTCCCCATGAACCCACCCCACGTTGCCGCTACCTCTCGTCCTGACCCATTTCGAACACTGCATGATCAAATGAAACTTGCTGAGAAAACCTCACTGACCAGCGGAATTGCTACGACCGACTGGGGCAGGCATCGCTGACCTCGACGGGTAGATCATGTGGATGTCCGGAGTCATTCCCAGCTCCATCCATGACCTGAGAGCTTCCCGAATTGAGGGATTATCTGTGCTCTGGCTGCCTGCGGGCTGCTGGCCAACAAGGGTTACCAGGGAGCCGATCCGATGGTCATTGCCTCATGAAGGATAAGAACAAGCCGAATCTCGGGAGCAGGCGAATCGCTCACATGCCAAGCTCCGCCGAACCGGGGAGCACGCAAACACCTGGATCAAGCGGTGGGAGATCTTCACCAAGCTACGCTGCCGCCCCGCCGCGTCGGTCGTATTGCCAAGGCCATCAACGTCTTGAGCCTTTTCCACCAGCCTTTCGAGGCTGATGATCACAGCATGATCGCGGGCGGTGTGGCGGCCTGAGAACGCGAAGAAACCCCTGGTAGGACGGTTGATCTCTCACAACCCTCCGCCCAACCAGAGGCTTCGCATGCTTTTCTATCGTGCTTCGCTGCCGTTGTCGCGCTCGACGCTGAACTACGTGGCCGGCCTGGTCCGCCGGCACCGCAGGTCCATCTCCAGTAAGGGCCGGGCGCTACCGCCCGGGCAGCAGGCGCTGATGACACTCGCCCACCTCGAGAAAGGCGAGACGTTCGCCCAGCTCGCAGCTGGTTTCGGAGTCGGGACCACCACCGCCTGGCGGTACATCAACGAGACCGTCATGCTGCTGTCGGCCCGCTCGCCCAAGCTCGGCCAGGCACTGCACAAGGCCAAGAAGGATCAGGTGCGTCATCTGATCCTGGACGGCACCCTCATCCCATCGACCGTGTGAAGGCCGACCGGCCCTTCTACTCCGGAAAACACAGGAAGCACGGCGTCAACCTGCAGGTCATCGCTGGTCCCGAGGGGCAGATCGCGTGGGTCTCCGGCGCCGGCCCGGCTCGATCCACGACCTGAGAGCCGCCCGCAACTGGGGCGTCATCCGCGCCCTGGCCGCCAGCGGACTGCTCGTCCTGGCCGACAAGGGCTATCACGGCGCCGACCCGGCGATCCTCACCCTGTACAAGTGCAAGAACAAACCCGCCTCCCAAAAGCAGGCGAACCGCTCGCACGCCAAGCTCCGCGGCCCCGGAGAGCGCGCGGACTCCCAGCTCAAGCAGTGGAAAATCCTGGCCAAGCTACGCTGCTGCCCGCATCGCGCCGGTCATCTCGCCAAAGCCATCAGCGTCCTACAGAACCGCGAAGCTGCCGCATGGTGAAAAACGTTCCTTGCAGAACCGAAGGGCCGTCTCGTGACGGAAAAGGTTCCTTGAACGCCTCCGGCCAGCCACTTTGACGAAATCCTACCCACCGGACGCTAATAACCAAACCAGTTTTAACGGAAATTAGACAATTTGTTTCTGAGGGGGGTTCTTTGAGGAGTTCTATGCCTGATGTCACCGCAAGCGCTTTTGCTGTCCCCTTATATCAGATACTTATCATTTTTTCAAGCCATAATCCGCTCAAGTAATGATGGAAATTTTCAATTCTGAACAAACTCTTAGGTGGAGTGGTCTGTGATGATCAATCTGCTTACAGCCCTATGGGATTTATGAGAGGTTTGTATGAAGGTTGAAAGGATGGGCTCGGCGGCCGCAGTCCTCGCTGTCGCTGCCGTGAGCTTCGCGGGTGTCGCCATTACGGCCACGCCCGCTTCGGCGCTCTGCTCTCGGGGAGGTTGCGACGGTCTCATGCCTCAGGTCGTTGGGTGCAATAATGACTCCATCACCGCTTACTCCACTGTTGGTGGTGTGAAGAAGTATGCCAAATTTAAATACCGCAATGGCACTGTGGAGCTGCGTTACTCTCCTGCGTGCCATGCGTTCTGGGCGAGGGTGACGGTCGATCAGCAGGGTTGGGTCGGTGACTTCTTGGAAGGAACCGGTTATGACAACGGCAATCGGGTCAATGCGGGCTGGAACGAGGTGATCCGGATCGGAACACTTACTACTGCCGGCACTCAGGCATGGACTCCCATGTGGGGGCAGCGTACTGCATCCCGATATTCGTGGGGCGCGAAGATTCGGACGGAGGGCAGTGGTTCGGCGGAAATCCGCTGGCCGGTCACTGGGGTGATCTGGAGCTGATCTGACCGCCTGATAGATGTGGGCCCGTACGCCTTGAGAACGTACGGGCCCGCGTTATGAACCACCCCGAATTCGTTAGAACATTTGATGTTCCTTGCGTTGGGGAGCTGCTGCCTGTATCCGCTTGCTATTGAAAGATCGCTCTAGGCTGTGTTGTCAAATTAGGGGCGTAGTGGCCTGCCGGTGTGGATGATGTAGGTCGTGGTTCGTCGTTATGAGTTGACCGATGCTGGGTGGCAGGTGTTGGAGCCGTTGCTGCCCCGGCGGACGATGGAGCGTCCGCGGGCCGATGACCGGCAAATGCTGACGGAATCGTGTTCAAGTTCCACTCGGGCGTGGCCTGGCGGAACGTGCCCGAGCGGTACAAGTCCTGGCGCTCCCTACACACCCGGTGCCGCAGGTGGGCCGCTGATGGCACGTTCACCACGATGCTGCGGGCGCGGGCGGATGCGACCGGGGGCATCGACTGGCTGATCTCGGTGGACTCCACCATTGTGCGCGTCCACCAGCACACAGCCGGGGCAAGAAAAGGGGGCGCCAGGCACTCAGGCGTTCGCGGGGCGGTCTGACCTCCAAGATCCATATGGTGTGAGATGGGCGGGGCCGGCCGCTGGCGTTCGTGTTGACCGGTGGGAACGCAGGCGACTGCACGCAGTTCACGCACCTGATGGCTGCGATCCGGGTGCCCCGGATCGGGTCGGGCCGCCCTCGGGCGCGGCCTGATCATGTGATCGGTGACAAGGGCTACAGCACCAAGGCCATTCGCGCCCACCTGCGCAGACGCGGCATCGCCGCCACGATTCCCGAACGCAGGGACCAGGTTTGCAACCGGCTGCGGTACGGCAGCCGCGGCGGTCGGCCACCGGTCTTCTATAAGGGCGTCTACCGGTGGCGCAACGTCGTGGAGTGCTGCTTCAACCGGCTCAAGCAGTGGCGGGGGATCGCCACCCGCTACTGCAAGACCACCCAGTGGTGTGCTGGGCGGCGTGCTCTACCGCGTGGGCGGTAGAGCACGCCGTCTTCGGGGGGTGGGCGGGGGGTGGTCGGGGCCTGTGAGGAAGTAAACGGAGTGGGAGGCGGAGGGTCTGTATGCGGCGGGTGAGGGTGGACAGGTGGGAGGGGGTGGGGGACCAGCCGGCTTCGAGGAGGAGGGTGAGCCAGGCGTGGAGGTAGGGGGCGGGGGAGGTGCGGAAGTCGTGGGCGACGGGGAGGACGTGCCAGCCGAGGGAGGCCAGGCGGGCTCGGCGGAAGGTGTCGTGGGAGCGGTTGGCGCGGCCGGTGTGGTGGGTTTCGCCGTCGTACTCGAGGGCGCAGCGGTAGCGGGCGTGGCCCAGGTCCAGGCGGTAGGGGGTGGGCGGGGCGGGGAGCTGGCAGGTGGGGCGGGGGAAACCGGTGTCGATCAGGACGCCGCGGACGAGGGACTCGCCGGGGGACTGGGCGGCGGGGTCGGCCATCGCGATGACGGCGCGCGCCTGGGTGGCGCCGGGGCCGGTGGCGCGGCGGGAGCGGGCCAGCAGCGCCGGTAGGGAGACGCCTCGGGCCAGGAACTGGTCGACCAGGGCGAGAGCCTCGTAGCGGGGCAGGGAGCGGGCGCAGTCGTAGGCGGTGCGTTCTCGTGTGGTGAGGCGGCGGCCGCCCAGCGTCGTGACGTCCTCCGGGAGCAGGCGCAGGAGGAGCGGATCACCACGGTCGGTCTCAGAAGCGGGTGCTTCTGAGACGGGTGCTTTCGAGGCGGCGTCGGGAGCGCTCGCTTTCACCACGCCGATGGGCGAGGTGACACGGCGACCGGCAGGCCCTCGGGCGGTCATCGTCGGTGGAAGACCGCGACCGCTCGGTATCGACGACGGGTCGGTCGAGCCAGGAGGAAACGGTTCGGAGGAGTCGGGAACCTGGGCCGGGCAAAAAGCGGCTGACTCCGGAAGGCCGGTGGCCATGGAGGCCGCGGATTCCGAGGCTTGGTCGGTCGAAGGAAGGGCTGCGGGCTCGGAGGGGCGGGTGGGTGAGGGGGAGGCTGCGGGCTCAGAGGGGCGGGTGGGCGAGAAGGGGGCAGCGGGTTCGGAGGAGCGGGTGGGTGAGGGGGAGGCCGCAGGCTCAGAAGGACGGGCGGGCGAGAAGGGGGCAGCGGGTTCGGAGGAGCGGGTGGGTGAGAGGGAGGCCGCAGGCTCAGAAGGGCGGGTGGGTGAGCAGGGGGCAGCGGGCTCGAAAGAGCAGGTGGAAATTGAGGAGGGCGCTCTCGAAGGGGTGGGAGGGGGGACAGCTTGGACGGGGTCGGGGCTGGTCGGCTTTGAGGAGGCGGGGGCGGGGCGAGAAGCGGTCGGTTCGGGCGGGGCCGCGGTCGGGGTGGTGGGTGCGGGCTTCGGAGGGTCGAGGGCCGGGGTCCGGTGGGAGGCGGCTGCTCCTGGGGTGTCGGTGGGAGGGGTGGGGAGGGCCGGTTTCGGGGAGCCGGGCGGCGGGTGGGGGGCCGCCAGTTCGAGGGGGACGGTGGCGGGGGTGCGGCGGGGGATGGCCAGGCCCCAGAGCAGGGCGGCGGTCCGGGTGGTGAGCAGGAAGGGGATCTTGAGGCGCTCCAGGAGGCGGAGGCGGGGTTCGAAGGGGCCGGTGCCGTGGGCGACGAGCGGGCGGTGGACGCTCGGCGCGGTGGTGAAGAGCTCTGGCTGCGTCATGACCCCACTGTGCGGCCGCGGCCGCCGCCGCACAGGACCGAACCGGATTCTGGGGAAAAGCCCTCTGGCGTCGGACGGGACGGGCCGGTGTGGTGAGAGGGACGCGGGAACGGGGGCGGGGGAAGGCAAACCGGTGGGTGTGTGTGGTTTGCGAAGTGTTGTGGGGGGTGCCAGGGTGGGCGGCTGATCCAGAAGCCCAGGGGCCGGGGGTGCCGTGCGCAAGCTGATCGTGTCCGTCGTGATGGGGGCGGCGGTGCTCGTGGGGACGGGGGTGCCCGCGGAGGCGGCGCCTCGGGGTCCGCGGCCGGCGGTCAAGGCCAAGGCGGTGGCGCTCAGCCTGGGCGGAAAGACCCTCTGGAACAAGGACATGCACGTCAAGCGGCCCATCGCCAGTCTGACGAAGGTGATGACGGCGATCGTGGTGCTGCGGTACGAGAGCGATCTCGACCGCACTCTGACGATCAAGAAGAAGTACACCACCTACGGCGACAAGTGGGGCGCCAGCGAGGCGGGCCTCGTCGTGGGGGACAAGGTCAAGGTCCGTGATCTGCTGTACGGGGCGATGCTGGAGTCCGGAGCGGACGCCACCGCGGCGCTCGCCGACGCCTACGGGCCCGGCTACAAGAACTTCATCGCGAAGATGAACGCCACGGCCAAGCGCCTGAAGCTGAAGAAGACCCACTACGCGAACTTCGACGGGCTGCCCTACCCGTCCCAGACCTCGACGTACTCGACGGCGGCCGAGCAGATCAAGGTGGCCCGGTACGCCCTGCGCTTCCCCACGATCAAGAAGGCCTCCGCCACCAAGAAGATCACCATCCGAACGGCGAAGAAGCGCACCTACACGTTCGAGAACACCAACCAGCTGATCGGCAAGTACCCCGGCATCCTCGGCATCAAGACGGGCTACACCAACGGGGCCGGCTACTGCTTCATGTTCGCCGCCAAGCGCGGCAAGCGCACGCAGATCGGCGTCATCCTCGGCTCCCCCACCGACAAGAGGCGGTTCTACGACGCCAGGCGCCTGCTCGACTGGGGTTTCGGCGACCAGACCCGCGAGTGGCGGTGACGTCACGTCCCCACCCGAGCGCGGTTACCATCGGCGGGTTCCCGGTGCTCACGGCCGGGCGCGTCGAACACGGGTGAGGAAGAGCATGCACGGGCTGGAAGGGCTGATCGCCGGACGGGTGGCGCCGGGCGTCTACCGCTGGGAGATCCGGCCAGAGGAGCTGTTCCGCACCGCCAAGCGCCCTCAGCGGACCGGCCTCACCCGCACGCCGGACGGGCGGCTCGCGCTGCCCCTGGCCATGGGCGGCGGCCACGCCGACGTCGAGGCGCCCCCGTGGCTGGCGGACGCCGAGGACGCGGGCTGGGAGGTCTTCGGCCTGGGCGAATCACAGGACGAGCAGGGCTTCTTCACCCATGCGGCGGAGGTCCTGGAGTTCCCTGAGGAATCCGACTCCGACGACTGGGACGCCTTCTACGACCTGCTGACCGACATGGAATGGCTGCCCGCGGAGCGCGCCTACCTGATCGTCTGGCCCGGCTGGAAGACCCTCGCCGATGCGGCCTCCGAGACGTTCGCCACCGCTCTGGGCGTCTTCCGCGACGCCGTCGACGCCTGGGCGGAGAGCGACACACCCATGTACGTGCTGCTCCCCGGCCCCGGCGGCGAACCGCGGGAACTTCCGCCGGTGCCCCGGGACTAAAGGGATTCGCGAAGGGATTCGCGCAGGAACGTCAGGTCGGCGGCCTGGCCGTCGCCCGGGGTCTCCAGGACGATCGGGGCACCGGCCTCGCGGCAGACGGCGACGATGAGGTCCGGGTCGATCTGGCCGTGCTTCAGGTTGGCGTGCCGGTCGGCGCCGGAGCCGAACGCGTCGCGGCTGTCGTTGCAGTGCACCAGGTCGATGCGGCCCGTGATCGCCTTGATCCGCGCGACGGCGTCCAGCAGTTCCTCGCCGGCGGCGTGGGCGTGGCAGGTGTCCAGGCAGAAGCCGACGTTCTTGTCCATGCCGGCGACGCCGTCCAGCGTCTCCCACAACTGGGCGATCCTGTCGAACTTCCGGGCCATGGCGTTGCCGCCGCCCGCGGTGTTCTCGATCAGGACCGGGATCGGGCACTCCAGCCGTTCGAAGACCTTGCGCCAGTTGTCGAAGCCGACCTGCGGGTCGTCGCCGTCGCCGACGTGCCCGCCGTGCACGATCAGCCCCTTGGCGCCGATCTCGGCCGCCGCCTGCAGATGCTGCTCCAGCAGCTTGCGGCTGGGGATCCGCACCTTGTTGTTGGTCGTCGCGACGTTGATCCGGTACGGGGCGTGGACGAAGACCTCGACCTCCGAGGCCTTCACCGCCGCGGCCAGCCCCTCGGGCAGCACCGGTTTCTTCCAGCCCTGCGGGTCGCCGATGAAGAACTGCACGACGTCGGCCTGCAGCTCCGCGGCCGCGGCGAGGGGATCGTCGTCTCTGACGTGGGCTCCGATGCGCATGCGCCCAGGCTAGCGGCGGGGACCGACAACGGTCCCCCGGACGGGACACGCGCGCCCGGCGGCGTCCGGCCCGGGGCCGGACGCGCGTCGCGGGATCCACATGGGGCGGCGCTGCCGTGGTCGAAAGCCCGCCGGCGCGTGCGAACGATCCATGGATGCGTGTCCGGTGGGGCGGCGAACGGTCCACATGAGGATGGGCGCCTCTCGTGCTGGGCGTGCGCCGATGCGCGCAGGACGATCCACAAGGGCCGGGATTTTGTCGGCGCCGGGGGTTAGGGTCGAACACGACTTCGATTCGAGGAGGGTTGATGAACGAGTTCTCCCAGATCGGCGAGGCGGAACTGGTCGATGAGCTGTCGAGGCTGACGACCCAGACGGCCAAGCTGAGGGCGCGGATGTTCGATCTCATGGCCGAGCTCGACCGGCGGCGGACGAACGTCGCCTGACGGCGTTCGCGAACCGCCGGAAGCTGTGGAAGCAGGTCTGACGACCCGCGGGTTGTTGGTAGCCTGGTTCGGTCCCGCACTTTGCGCTCCAGGCAGTCGCCTCAGAGCCGGAAGCGGGCAGACAGCTGGCCCTCCTGTCACGGGAACGCCGTGACCGCATCAGTCCAAAGGAGGTAGGGACCTCAATGCGTCGCTACGAAGTTATGGTGATCCTCGACCCGTCGCTCGACGAGCGCGCGATCACGCCGACCGTCGACCAGTTCCTCAACGTGGTCAAGACCGGCGGGGGCACCGTGGAGAAAGTCGACGTCTGGGGCCGCCGGCGCCTGTCGTACGACATCCAGAAGAAGTCCGAGGGCATCTACGCCGTCGTCGACCTCACCGCTGAGCCCGCGCTGGTCAAGGAGCTTGACCGCCAGCTCAACCTGAGCGAGTCGGTGCTGCGTACGAAGGTCCTGCGTCCCGAGGTCCACTGAGACCTCGCTGTGAGCCCCACACCGGAGTCGGGAGCGTAACCCCATGGCAGCAGGCGACACCACGATCACGCTGGTCGGCAACCTCGTCGAGGACCCCAACCTGCGGTTCACCGCGTCCGGGCAGGCCGTCGCGTCCTTCCGCGTCGCGTCCACCCCGCGGTTCCTCGACAAGGCGACCAACGAATGGAAGGACGGCGAGAGCCTCTTCCTCACCGTCAACGTCTGGCGGCAGGCCGCGGAGAACTGCGCGGAGAGCCTCCAGCGGGGCATGCGGGTGATCGTGCAGGGTCGCCTCAAGCAGCGCTCCTACGAGACCAAAGAGGGCGAGAAGCGCACCGTCTACGAGATCGAGGCGGACGAGGTCGGCCCGTCGCTGAAGAACGCCTCCGCCAAGGTGACCAAGACCTCCCGTCAGGGCGGCGGCGGTTACGGCGGCGGCGGTGGCGGCGGCTACCAGGGCGGAGGCGGCGGTTACCAGGGCGGTGGCGGAGGCGGCTACCAGGGCGGCGGAGGTTACTCCGGCGGCCAGGGCACCCCGCCGCCGGACGACCCCTGGGCGACCAGCGCTCCCGCCGGTGGCGGCTTCACCGACGAACCGCCTTTTTAATCAAGCCCGTCGATGTGGCAGCAAGGTGACGGCCTGCTGTCATACCGGGACGGTGGGAGCCGTGAAGCCCGGTTCGCCGGGTGCTTTACTGCGGCTTTCGCTGGGTTATGGGTGAGTAGCCTGTAGTCCGTTCGGATCGGCCTCCATGGGGGGCGGGTCCGGAGAAAAACTGAAAGATGTCCATTCCTGCTTCGGCAGGGCTCTGAGTTCCGAGGAGCACCACGATGGCCAAGCCACCGCCCCGCAAGCCCAAGAAGAAGGTCTGCCTGTTCTGCCAGGAAAAGATCTCCTACGTCGACTACAAGGACACGCCGCTGCTGCGGAAGTTCATCTCCGACCGGGGCAAGATCCGTGCGCGTCGGGTGACCGGCAACTGCACGCAGCACCAGCGCGACGTCGCAACCGCGATCAAGAACGCGCGCGAGATGGCGCTGCTCCCGTACACCTCGACCGCTCGCTAAGGAGGGGATTGATATGAAGCTGATCCTCACCCAGCAGGTTTCCGGTCTCGGTGCTCCGGGCGACGTCGTCGAGGTCAAGGACGGCTACGGCCGCAACTACCTCGTGCCGCGCGGCTTCGCCATCCAGTGGAGCAAGGGCGCCGAGAAGCAGATCGTCGTGATCAAGAAGGCGCGCGCCGCCCGCGAGATCGCGACCCTGGAGCAGGCCAAGGAAGTCGCCGACTCCCTCAAGGGCCTCAAGGTGGTCGTCAAGGCGCAGTCCGGCAAGAGCGGCCGCCTCTTCGGCGCCGTGACCGCCGGTGACATCGCCGAGGCGGTCAAGTCCGCCGGCGGTCCCGACCTCGACAAGCGCCGCATCGAGATCGACAACCCGATCAAGACGACCGGTACGCACCAGGTCACCGTCCGCCTCCACCCGGAGATCAGCGGCACGGTCAACCTGAGCGTCGCCTGAGCCGCCTGATCAGGCGTCACACCGACGGCAACGGCCCGGATCACATGATCCGGGCCGTTCTGTTATGCCGATCGGGGATAAGGATTGTTTTGCCTCGGGGTCAGAGGCAGACTTGCCGCGTGCGCCGTACCAATCCCTATGCCGTCGCCTCCCTGGTCTGCGGGCTGCTCTGGGCCTGCGGGATCGGCAGCCTCCTGGCGGTGTTCTTCGGCCATCTCGCCCGCCGCCAGGTCCGCGCGACCGGCGAACGCGGCCGCATCCCCGCTCTCCTCGGCCTCATCCTGGGCTACACGGGACTCTTCCTCGCCGTTCTCTTCTTCCTCCAAGGCGGAGTCCTCATCGTCGCCTGACCCCCGCCGCTCGAACGCAGCCGTCCACCACGTCCGGAGCGGCTGCCGTGCATCCAGGGAAAGTCCCCACGGCCGTCGTGCGCCCAGGCGAGGACCGCATCACCGTCCGGACCCGCCATACGCTGACTGGACGGGCCGTGCCGCCACTATCGCGGAGCGTCCGGGCGGACCTCACCGTCACCCGCGCCCACTTCGCGTCGTTCGAACGCGGCTGTGCGTCTGCCGCGAGGGATCGGACGAGGTCTCGCCGGTCCGACGTGCCTTGTTCGAGTGCGTTGCCGCGAAGCCGTCGTGTGCGGCCGCGGTGGGGAGCGGTCAGTTCTCGACGCGGGGGGTGTAGGCGCGGCGGCGGGTGGATTCGGGGTCGATGCCCTCGACCAGCGTGCAGATATGGGTGACGCGCTCGGCCAGGACGTCCGGCGGCAGGTCGGCCAGGCCGTGTGCCGCCAGCTCGTCGATCGCCTGTGCCAGGCGAGCCAGCCTCTCCCCGTGCGGTGAACGCATGTTCGAATCTTAGCGAACCCGGCCGTCGCTCCGAGTAAGTTTTCGAACATCTGTATCAACGATTTCGATCAACGAACGGCTCCGGTGACCAGCCAGGCGCCGGTTCTGGCGCGGGCACCCAGGGTGAGGAGGCGGACGAGCATCCACCAGCCGAGGGCCGCCCACAACACGGCGATGCCGTGTCCGGCGGCCAGCCGTGCGGCCGGCAGGAAGGCTGCCAGGGTGAGGACTCCGGCCCAGGCGAGGTAGCGCATGTCCCCCGCGCCGATGAGCACCCCGTCCAGGACGAAGGTCAGCCCGCCGAGCGGCTGGATGAGCGCGACCACGAGCAGCGCGCGGACGAGCAGGGCGGAGACCTCGGGGCTGGCGTCGAACAGCCCGGGGATCCAGGGCGTGGCGGCCAGGAGGAGCACGCCGAACCCGCATGAGGTGAAGAGGCCCCACCACAACATGCGTCGGGTCACCTCGCGCGCGGCCTTCTGGTCGCCCGCGCCGAGGTGGCGGCCGAGCAGGGACTGCCCCGCGATCGCCACGGCGTCCAGCACGAAGGAGGACAACAACCAGATGCGTGAGCTGATTCCGTACGCGGCGGCGACGTCCGTGCCCTGTTGCGCGGCGACGCGCGTCGACAGGACGAGCGTGGCCTGAAGCGTGACGGTGCGGATGACGAGCGCGAACCCGGAGGACACCGCGGCACGCAGGCCCTGCCGGTCGGGTCGCAACGAAGCCCCGTGGCGCCGCGCCAGGCGCAGCACCGTGACCAGGTAGATGAGGGCGCCTCCGGTCTGCGCGGTGACGGTCCCCCAGGCGGAGCCGGCGATTCCCCAGTCGAAGACGAGCACGAACAACACGTTCAGCACGAGGTTGGCGGTGAACATCCCGACGGAGACGTACAGCGGGACGCGTCCGTTCTGCAGCCCGCGCAGCACGCCGGTGCCCGCCAGGACGACGAGCATGCCGGGGGCGCCGAGCAGGCTGACACGCAGGTATTCGACGGCGTACTCGTTGTCCCCGAAGAACCCGACGATGGCGGGACTCATCGGAAGGCCGACGGCTATCAGCGTCACGCCGATCGCCAGTGCGAGCCAGAGCCCGTCGATTCCCTGCCGGGTGGCATGCCGGAGGTCTCCAGCGCCGACCTGGCGCGCGACCGCGGCCGTCGTCGCGTACGCGAGGAAGACGCAGACGCCGATGAGCGCGGTCAGCGCCTGGCCCGCGATGGTGAGTCCGGCCTGCTGCGCCGTGCCGAGGCGACCGACGATCGCCGCGTCGGACAGGAGGAAGAGCGGCTCCGCGACGAGCGCGCCGAACGCCGGAACGGCCAGATGCAGGATCTCCCTGTCATGTTTTCTTTTATCCACAGATGTGGACGAACGTTTCCGCAGCTCAGGCTCCTATCCACAGTTGTGCGAACACGGTTTTCCACAAGTTGTCCCCAGGTTGTCCACAGGCTTTGGGGAGTACTGCACAGGTCATCCACAGACTCGTCCACAGATCAACTTGGGTGAGAAGGGTGATGGCCAGAGAATGTCAGAGGGTTCCGTTAGAACTGTGACGTAGGTAGGGCTCGGGGAAGGAAGTGCGCCGGGTGAGTATCGCGGAGATCTCTCGGCAGGAACCCGAGTTCGAACGGGTGCCGCCGCACGACCTGAACGCGGAGCAGTGCGTGCTGGGCGGCATGATGCTGGCGCCGGACGCCATCTCGGACGTCGTCGAGCAGCTGCGGTCGTCGGACTTCTACCGGCCCGCCCACCAGGTCATCTACGACGTCATCCTCGACCTGTACGGGCGGGGCGAGCCGGCCGACGCCGTGATGGTCGGCGCCGAGCTCACCAAGCGCGGCGAGCACGCCCGCACCGGCGGCGCCCCCTACCTGTTCACCCTCATCAACTCGGTGCCCACCGCGGCCAACGCGGGCTACTACGCGAAGATCGTCCAGGAGCGTTCGGTGCTGCGCCGCCTCGTGGAGGCCGGCACCCGCATCGTGCAGCTCGGCTACGCCGCGGGCGCCGACGCCGACGACCTGCTCGACCAGGCGCAGGCCGAGGTCTACGCCATCGCCGACAAGCGCTCCGGCGAGGACTACCTGCCGCTGAGCGAGATCATGCCGTTCGCCCTCGACGAGATCGAGGCCATCGGCAGCCGCGACGGCCAGATGACCGGCGTCCCCACCGGCTTCACCGACTTCGACTCCCTCACCAACGGCCTGCACCCCGGCCAGATGATCGTCGTCGCCGCCCGCCCCGCGATGGGCAAGTCCACCCTCGCGCTGGACTTCGTGCGCGCCGCCTCCATCAAGCACGGCCTCACCTCGGCCTTCTTCAGCCTGGAGATGGGCCGCAACGAGATCACCATGCGCCTGCTTTCGGCCGAGGCCCGCGTCGCCCTGCACGCCATGCGCTCGGGCACCATGAACGACGACGACTGGACGCGCCTCGCCCGCCGCATGAGCGAGGTCGCCGAGGCCCCCCTCTTCATCGACGACTCGCCCAACATGTCGATGATGGAGATCCGCGCCAAGTGCCGCCGCCTCAAGCAGCAGCACGACCTCCGCCTGGTCGTCATCGACTACCTCCAGCTGATGACGTCCGGCAAGCGCGTCGAGAGCCGCCAGGTCGAGGTCTCGGAGTTCTCCCGCTCCCTGAAGCTCCTCGCCAAGGAGCTCCAGGTCCCGGTCATCGCGCTCTCCCAGCTCAACCGAGGCCCCGAACAGCGGACCGACAAACGTCCCATGGTCTCCGACCTGCGCGAATCCGGATCTATCGAGCAGGACGCGGACATGGTCATCCTTCTCCACCGAGAAGACGCCTACGAGAAGGAATCCCCACGAGCAGGTGAAGCCGACCTGATCGTTGCGAAGCACCGTAACGGCCCCACCGCCACGATCACCGTCGCCTTCCAGGGCCATTACAGCCGCTTCGTCGACATGGCCACCGGCTGACCGGACGGCCGTGCGAACCGGCGATGCGGCTCAAAGAGCCGGGTCGTTCTCCCCGGCGTCCGCCCGCCGCAACGCGTCCGGGGAACCCAGGAGGTCGGGCGGCAGGTAGCCGGAACGGATGGCCGGCGCCCACCCGTGCACCTGGACCGCGAGGGCGGCCACGGCGAGAGTGGTGATCGGCAGCAGGGTCCTGGGGGCGGGGTCGGGCCCGGCGCTCTCCCGGTGTTCGATGAGCCGGGCCACGAGGGCCTGTTCGAACGCATGCCGGTCGTCGTCGAGAAGGACGCGGAGAAGGCGCTGGTCCGGTGTCAGGCGGCCGGCCGCGTCCAGTCGCCGGGCCGCCTCGGCGCGGTCGTCGGCGTCCGGCTTGCACAGGGGCACGGTGGGCCAGGTCCGGGTCCAGACCGGCCCCCCGGAGCTCCGGGGCGGATTCCTGTGCTCCGGGGCCAGGTAGCGGCACAGGGCGTCCATCGTGGCCAGATCCGCCGGATCCGAGACCGAATCCAGCTTCGAGTACGGAACCCCGTCGCGGATCGCGGGCGCGTAGTCGTTCCTCAACATCAGGCCGATCACTCGCTGCCATTCCCACACCAGGCCGCTGACCAGGCTCAGCGCGAACACGTCGACCCACGTTCCGGCTGCGGGGACCAGCTCGGGGGACTCGCAGAAGCAGACTTCCTCGGTGCGGAGCACCTCGCTGATGAGGGGGAAGAGGACCTCCTGGTCGCCGCGGGGGAAGCAGCCGACGCTGAGCACCCCCAGCGCGCACTCCGCCGCGGTCCGCAGTACCGAGCGCGAGGGGCCGTCGAGTGCGGGGTCCTGGATGGTGCGGGCGGCGATGTGGTCGAGGAGTTCGTCACAGAGTTCCTGCAGCTTCTTCGGAGATGCCTCGTCGTAACGCAGGGAGACCCACCGTCGCCGTGTTCGCTGCTCGATGCCGTCGAGCGCGCGGGCCACGTGCTGTCCGCTGACTTCGTGACGTGTGACTTCCCGCACGGTCGCCGCCCTTTCCTGATCTTCCGTCAGGCAAGGCACGCTATCAACGGGTTCGGACATCCTCCGCGGAGGAGATCGGGAGGCCTCGACGGCGACACCGGTCGGCCGACCACGGGAAAAGGCCACGGGGGAACGGTCCCGGCGCCGTGTGACCGCACCACACGACGCCGGAACGGTGTCTCCCCGACACCTGCCGGAAGAACCGGCCGCCGGCTCAGTGTGACCCGTGCTGATAGGCCCGTTATATGCCAGAAAAGACGGAAAACAGGAAACCTGTCTGCGGATCATGACAACTTCCGGCGGGAGGCGCAGGTCGGCGGCGTGCGGAATTGATCTTTCGGCCGCTTTACCGGCAGGGGAAAGGCAGCGGTAAAGTCACGCGCATGTCGTTCGAGATGTTCTTCATCGGCCGTGACCTGCCCGTGCACCGGATCGGTCTGGGGACGGGACGGCTGGTCGGCAAGGGCTACTGGGGACCGGGCGGGGAGCGGGCGGACGCCGTCCGGCTGCTGCGCCACGCCGTCATGCGGGGCGTTGACCTCATCGACACCTCCGGGGACTACGGCCCGGGACTGGCCGAAGAGCTGATCGCGGAGGCGCTGCGCCCCTACCCCGTCGGACTGGTGATCGCGACCAAGGGCGGGATCGTCCGCACGTCGGCGACGGAGTGGCATCTGGACGGGCGTCCCGAGTCGCTCCGGGAGATGTGCGAGGCCAGCCTCCGCCGGCTCGGACTGGAGACGATCGACCTCTACCAGCTGCACCGCATCGACCCGCAGGTCCCCCTGGCCGAGCAGCTCGGCGCGCTCACCGAGCTGCGGAACGAGGGCAAGATCCGGCACATCGGGCTGGACAGCGTCTCCGCCGAGCAGCTGAGGGCGGCGACGGAGCTGGCCGAGATCGCCTCCGTGCAGAACCGCTTCCACCTGCTGGACCGCGAGGCCGCCTCGCTCCTGGAGTTGTGCGAGGAGCGCCAGGTGGCCTTCCTGCCCTGGGCTCCGCTGAACGACGGCGCGCTGACCGCGTCCGGCCAGCCGGTCGTCGACGAGATCGCCGCGGCGCACGACGCCACCCCGGCGCAGGTCGCGTTGTCCTGGCTGCTCCACCGCTCCCGGGTGCTGCTGCCGGCTCCCGGCACCACCTCTGCGGCGCACCTGGACGAGAACCTCGCCGCGGGCGACCTCGAGCTCTCCCCGGAGGAGCTCTCCAGGCTGCAAGAAATCGCCTGATACCCGTACAACGGGAATTTTCTTTGACCTGTCAGACTTCCTGTGGTCGGCTGAGGACCGCGGGAGGGGTGCATGACGAAGGTGACGCCGAAGGTCGCGGTCAGCGTGGTCTTCGTGTGCTCGATGTTCCTCTCGATCCTCGACACCACCATCGTCAACGTGGCGCTGCCCCGGATGGCGGAGTCGTTCGGCGTCCCCGTCGGCGGCATCGGGGCGATCGTCACCGGTTACCTGGTGAGCCTCGCCGTGGTCATCCCGGCCTCGGGCTGGCTGGCCGACAGGTTCGGCTACCGCAAGATCTTCCTGGTGGCGCTGGCGGTCTTCACCCTCGCGTCCGCGCTGTGCGGGCTGGCCCAGAACGAGGGCCAGCTGATCGCCTTCCGGGTGCTGCAGGGCGTGGGCGGCGGCATGATGACGCCCGTCGGCTTCGCCATGCTGCTGCGGGAGTTCCCGCCGGCCGAGCGGCTGCGGGCCAACCAGGTCCTCATGGTGCCGACCGCGCTGGCCCCGGCCTGCGGCCCCGTGGTGGGCGGCCTGCTGGTGGACACGGTCGGCTGGCGCTGGGTGTTCTACGTCAACGTGCCGATCGGGATCGGGGCGTTCCTCTTCGGCCTGCTCACCCTCCCCGACCACGGCGGCAGGAGCGCGGGACGGTTCGACCTGGCAGGGTTCGTCCTGGCCGGCGCGGGTTTCGCCGGAGTGATGTACGCGCTCACCGAGGGTTCGGCCCTGGGCTGGACCTCGCCGGAGATCCTGGGCGCGGCGGCGGCCGGGTTCGTCCTGCTGGTCCTGCTGGTGCGCGTCGAGTCCCGCAAGGCGGAGCCGATGGTGCGGTTCGCCCTGTACGGCGACCGCCTGTTCCGCCGGACGAGCAGCGCGGCGATCCTGTCGACCGCGGGCTTCATGGGCGTGCTGTTCCTGGTGCCGCTCACCCTCCAGGCGAACCGGGGGCTGAGCGCCCTGCAGGCGGGCCTGTGCGTGTTCCCCGAGGCGCTCGGCGTGATGCTCGGCTCCCGGTTCATGGACCGGCTGTACTCCCGGCTCGGCCCGCGGCGGCTGATGGCGGGATCGCTCGGCCTGGTCGCCCTGCTGATCCCGCTGGCGGGCGTGGTGCCCCTCGCCGTCCTGCCCGTGGTGATGTTCGCCCTCGGCTACGTCATGTCGCACGTCTTCGGTTCGGTGACGGCCGCCGCCTTCGCGACGGTGCCGGCGGAGTCGTCGGCCCAGGCGTCCACGCTCTTCAACGCCCAGCGCCAGCTGGGCGCGGCGCTGGGCGTCGCGACGGCGGCCACCTGCCTGACGCTGCTGGCCCGCTCCGGCGACCACCGCTGGGCGTTCGCGGTCACCGCGGTGTTCTCGCTGGTGGGCGCGCTGCTCGCCCTGCGGATCCCGGACGAGGACGCCGCCGCCACGATGGGAGCCCCCGCTTCGGCGAAGAATACGCAACCGGCACCCGCCTGAGGCCGCCAGGTGTCCGGAAACGGTTGCGGCCTTGACCATAAAAGAGCACCATTGTGTCACTGACCAATCACGCAGCGTGATCATGGTGGAGGCGGCGCGATGGGTGCTCAAGTACGCAGTCTGCGGCTTCCCGGCCGTCCGGAGCAGGTCGGGGCGGCCCGGCGCTTCGTCGCCGACGCCCTGGGGGCCGCTCACGCCCACCGGGACGCGGCGGTCCTCCTGGTCAGCGAGACGGCCACGAACGCCGTCGAGCACAGCGGCAGCGGCGGTCCCGGCGGGCACTTCGTCATCACCGTCAGCCACACCGACGCCTGGGCCAGGGTGGTGGTCGCCGACGAGGGGTCGGTGGGCATCCCGTGCTTCTGCCGGGTGAGCGCCGAGTCCACCGAGGGCAGGGGCAGCGAGCTCCTGGACGGGTGCGCCTCCCGGTGGGGCTTCACCCGCGGCCCCAGGGGCACCCATGTGTGGTTCGACGTCGGCACCGAACCGCCGGAACCGGGGTGCCGTCCCTGCCCGAGCCGGGCTGAGGCGGTGGCCGGCGGCGCCCCCGGCATACTGGAACCATGATCGAACAAGTCGTCGTCGACGAGTCCGTCCACGCGCTGCGCCCCGACTTCGGGGTCCTGGTGATGACCGCCCACGGGCTGCGCAACGGCCCGGGCGACGCGGAATCGGCCTCCTGGCTGGCGGCCGCCGCGCGCACGGCGAACCCGGAGGATCCCCATGTCCACGCTTGGCGCGAGGCGTACCGGGCGTTCGGCGCCAAGCCGAACCGCACGCGTCCGTCGGTGGACGCGCTGCTGCGCCGGGCGGACTCGCTGCCGTCCATCAACCGCGTCGTGGACGCCTACAACGCCGTCAGCGTGGAGTACGCGCTGCCGATCGGCGGGGAGGACCTCGACAGGTACCTGGGTCCGGCCCGCCTGACGGTCGCCACGGGACGGGAGACGTTCGACGCGGACGAGCCGCCTCTGCCGGGCGAGGTGATCTGGCGGGACGACGAGGGCGTGACGTGCCGGCGTTGGAACTGGCGGCAGTGCGTCCGGACCCGGATCACCGAGGACACCCGAAATGCCGTTTTTCTTCTGGAAAGGCTGGAGCCTTACCCGTGGGAACGGCTGCACGCGGCGGGCGAGGCATTGGCGACCCGGCTGCGCGCGATCTCTCCCGAGGTCGAGATCGAGGGAAGGCTGCTGCAGGCGTAAAGACTCCGGACACTCTCCGGTCAAAAAGGCGAACAGGTTTCTGGAACAACGGAAATCCGCCGCGGAGAGGCTCTCCACGGCGGATTTTCCGGTACGTCAGTGGTCGGCGAAGGCCTGAGCGTCCTGCCGGGTGGGCCGCAACCCCACTGACTCCAGCGCCCTGCGGTAGGCGGCGGTCGCGCTGGCGCCGTCACCCGCCGCGTCGAAGAGGTCGCCCAGCTCGCGGGAGAGCGAGGCGGTGAGCCTGCTGGCGGGCAGCCGCTCGAGCCGGACGGCGGTGGCCCGCAGGATGGTCAGCGCCGCCTCCCGGCCGGACTGCGCCAGATGCGCCTGGGCCAGCACGAGCTGCGCCTGCGCCATGATCGGGCCGAAGTCCTGGCGGGGCATGCCGTCCAGGGTGTGGCGGACGGTGGAGACCGCCTCGTCCAGCCGGCCGAGCCGGATCAGCGCCCGCGCGGACTCGATGACGCAGGCCGTCGCCTCGTCCCCGCTCAGCTCGGGCGCGGCGGACATCAGGAGGTCCAGCGCGCGCCGGTTGTCGGTCTCGTCGCCGTGGATCAGCGCCCGGGCTCCGGCCACCCGGAGCCGGGCCTGCGCCGCGGAACGCGACCGCGCCGAGGCCGTCACCAGCGCCTGGTCGGCGAGGTAGATGGCGTCGCCCAGCGCGCCCTCCGCGAGGGCACGCTCGCTGGCCCTGCGGTGGTCGACGGTGATGTCCGTCTCGTCCGGCATGTGTCGGGTGAGCGCCTGCGCCCGCACGGTGTCGCCCCGGTCGAGGTAGGCCAGCAGCAGCACCCGGGCGACCTCGGCGAGGTCGGAGCCGCTGGTCAGGCCGAGCCCGGTGAGCCGCTCCAGCGCCCGCTCGCCCAGCGCCACGGCCTGGCCGAGGTCGCCGACCGCGTGGTAGCAGCGGGTCAGCGCGATGACGGAGGGCAGCCAGCTGGTGCGGCCCGCGTCCCGTTCGGCCAGCTCGCGCAGCTCCTCGAACTCCGCGATGGCCTCGCCGGTCCGGCCGAGCCGCTCCAGCGCGGCGGCACGGCCCCAGCGGGCCCGCAGGGTCAGTTCGGGATTGTCGTCGGCGGCGATGACCTCGTCGAAGCCCTCGAGCGCCCCGAGGGCGTCCCCGCCGAGCAGCGCGAGCTCGCAGTGCCGGGCGCGGACCTCGACATGGGCGCGCTGCTCGGGCTCGATGCCCTCGGAGAGGTACTCCGGGGTGCAGCCCAGCCGCTCGGCGAGCAGCTTCAGCACGGCCGGGGTGGGGGTGCGCTTGCCCGACTCGATCAATGAAATGTAACTGTCGGAGAGGTCGTGCCCGGCCAGTTGGGCCTGCGACATGCGGCGGGTCAGCCGCAGGTCACGCACGCGCTCTCCGACACTGCCTGGACCCGGCATGACAACTCTCTCGCGGAAGATCGGGGGTGGTGGGAGATGCCAACATAATTCACACCGAACGATCTGTGAGTGCGAAAAGAACCCACACGGTGCATTCGCAAGACTAGCCAATCAGGGGCCGTCATAGCCGCGCTGTATCACACCTGTGACATTAGGGGTCAGGAACACAGTGCGGATGGCTGTAAACCCCGGATACGACCGCGGCCCGCGCCCCCTTCGGGGCGCGGGCCGCGGTCGGTCCGGAGGTCAGCCCTCCGGCACCTCGTCGGGTACCACGCGCTCGGCGAGCTGGCGGTGGAGTTCGGCGGCCTGCCGGTGCCACTCGCCCGCCTCGCCGACCAGCTGGTCGAGCTGGGACTGCACGCCCTCCAGGCGCAGCCGCCTGGTCTCCAGGTCGTGCACGTTTCCGGTGGTGACCTCGGCCGCGAGCTCGGTGCGCATCTTCGGAACGGCGTCGATCATCTCGCGCAGCCGCTCCTCCAACGACTTCGTCTTGCCGTTGGGGAAGATCATCTCGCAGACCTCGGCGTACAGCTGGTCCGGATAGGGCAGGAAGTCGACCTCGCGCAGCGCCTGGTCCTGGCCCGCGGACTCGGCGATGAACTTGCCGTAGCCCAGCACCCTGCCCACGGGCGAGCGCTCGTAGCTCATGTCCGTGACCTTCGACAGCGGCATCATCGCCACGTCGCGGGTGATGAGCCCCGTGGTCAGCAGCATGCGCTGGTTGGTGATCACGAAGTAGACGACCGACCACTCGGCGACCTCGTAGACGAACCAGCCGAGCAGGACCAGCCAGCCCAGCCAGATGAAGTCGACGACCTGGCCGGCCTCGCCCCCGGCGACCCTGTTGGAGAGGATCCCCGCCAGGATCAGCCCGCCGAGCACGAACAGGACCGGCTTCATCAGCACGGCCGGGTGCTTGCGCACCACGATGACCTGGCGCTCCTGGGGCAGCAGGTAACGGTTGATCGTGGCCGGAGCGGAGTCTCCCGGCGTGACCAGCCTCATGCGCCCAGCGAGGACACGAACGTGCCGACGGCCGTGGCGGCGTCACCGAGGCCTGCGGCCATACGGTTGATCAGATCCGCCGCGGCGCCGGGTTGGTTGACTACGTAGAGGACGGCGAGTATCCCACCGGCCCACTTGAGGTGCTTCTTGTTCACGAACCGCCTCCCGCAGAGGACTGCCAGACCCAGCCCCACAGTAGCGGTCCTACCCCGGAAAAACCCCTTTCCCACCGGGGGTTTCGCGATTTCATCCGCCGAGGCGGGGTGACCTTTCAGCGGCCACGATCGCGAGCACACGCAGGTGTCGGCGGGCTATCTTCTCGACCAGATCCGGTTCGTCCGATCCGATCACGTCATGAGCGCCGTGAAGTGCGGCGGAGACGCATCGATCGACGGTGGAAACCGGATGGACGGCGGCGAACTCCTTGCGCAGCCGCCCGGCCAGTTCTTCGTAAGCCTGCAGGTCCTGAGCCATCGACGCGTTTCCTCACCTCGCTCGCAAAGCCCCGGCGGGTCCCCCAGCGGGCCAGGGCGGCGAGAGGAGCATCACGCTCCGTGCGTGGTTATTACCCGGAGGAGATGCCGGTCGAACCTGGCGGACACCGATGTGTCGTGCCTTCGTCAGACCGTTCCGTACAGACGGTCGCCGGCGTCGCCGAGGCCGGGGACGATGTAGCCGTTCTCGTCGAGCCGCTCGTCGATCGCGGCGGTGACCACCTTGATCGGGGTGGTGTCGGGGAAGGCGCGCTCCACCACCGCCAGGCCCTCCGGGGCGGCCAGCAGGGTGATCGCGGTGACGTCGCGGGCGCCCCGGTCGAACAGCAGGCCGATCGCGGCGGCCAGGGTCCCGCCGGTGGCGAGCATCGGGTCGAGGACGTAGCACTGGCGGCCCGACAGGTCGTCCGGCAGGCGGGTGGCGTACGTCTCGGCCTGCAGGGTGCCCTCGTTGCGGACCATCCCGAGGAAGCCGACCTCGGCGGTGGGCAGCAGCCGCGTCATGCCGTCCAGCATGCCCAGGCCCGCCCGCAGGATCGGCACCACCAGCGGGACCGGGCGGGCCAGGCGGACGCCCTTGGCGGGCCGGACCGGCGTGTCCACGGTGACGGAGGTCACGCGCACGTCACGGGTGGCCTCGTAGGCCAGCAGAGTGACGAGTTCGTCGGCCAGACGGCGAAATGTTGGCGAATCGGTGCTCACGTCACGCAAAGTAGTCAATTTGTGTGCCACAAGCGGGTGGTCCACCGCGAGGATCTCCATGTTCTTCACGCTAACAGGGATGAGACATGGTGGAGCGGGAAGGAGAGGCCCATGGACGGGAGTGAACAGTGGACGGAGGAGGAGGTCCGTGACCGGCTCCGGCGCCGCGCCGCCTTCCTGCGCGACCTCGCCGAGGCGCGGGAGCTTCGCCGGCGGGTGGCCCCCCGCCGCTCCCGGCGCGCGCAGATCCATGCGACCCTCCGAAGGAGGACTTTTCGTACTGAGTAGTGTTCGGTACTGATCCATCGTTCCGGCCGGACCGCCCGAGCGAAGCGACCGGGCAACGAGGAATTACCCGGCTCTCCCCTCACCGCGGCCCGGCATCTGGGAACATTCCGGTGGGCGCACAGGACTCGGCGGGTGAGTGATGACGGACAACGAGGCGACAGATTTCGCCGTCGTGGTGTATCGGGAGGAAACCAGCTGGGAGGCCGAACTCCTTCCAGTGGCGCTGACCGAGGACCTCGACGGATTCGTCCACGCGCTCCGGCAGATCCCGGGGCTCGGCGGCACCATCGGACTGGCCGCGGTCGGCGACGACTTCTTCGTCGCGGTCCGCATCCTCGGCGAGGAGGTGATGGTCTTCCTCTCCGACGTCACCGCCTCCCTCGACTGGCCGCTCGCCCGGCAGGTCCTGGAGTACCTGGAGATCGACATCCCCGACGAGGACGACGACCTCGACCAGGTGCTGCCCGTCGGCGACATGTCGATCTTCGCCGACCTCGGCATGGACGAGATGGAGCTCGGCGCGATCTCCGGCGACCTCGAGGCCTACCCCGACGAGATGCTGCTCTCCGTCGGCGAGAAGATCGGTTTCGCCGCACCCCTGGAGCGGGCCCTCGACAGCCTGGCGTGACCGCAGGTCACAATAGAGGAGTGCCGTACTTCGCCGCAGTGTTCGCGCAGACCGATGAAGGCTGGATGGCCGCCGAGGCCGAACTCGCCGAAAGCGAGACGACCGAGGATGTGACCGACCTCCTTCGCGAAGCCGCCCTCGAAACCTCCGGCGGCCCCGTCCTCCTCCTCGTCGAGGAGAACGACGCCTGGTTCGGCGTCCTCCGCCTCGACGGGGAAGACGACCCCAGGGTCTTCCTCTCCGACGGCTCCGCCGCCCACAACAGCGCCCTCGGCGGGCTCCTCACCGAGCTCACCGAACCCGTCGGCGAGCACACCGGACCCGCCGCCGACGGCGACCCCCTCGGCGACCCCGCCCTCCTCGCCGACCTCGGCACCGACGAAACCCGGCTCCTGCGGCTCAGCGAGCGCGCCATCCCCACCGACGCCCTCACCGACATCGCCGAACACGCCGGATTCACCGAAGAACTCGACTCCCTCCGCGCCTGAGCCATGCCCGACGACCCGCTGCCCCGCTACCGGGCCTGGATGCGCCAAGCCCTCACCGAAGCCCACCGAGCCGACCCCGACGTCCCCATCGGCGCCGTGGTCACCGGACCCGACGGCACCGTCCTGGCCCGCGCCCACAACGAACGAGAACACACCGGCGACCCCACCGCCCACGCCGAGATCCTCGCCCTCCGCCGCGCCGCCACGGCCCTCGGCCGATGGCGCCTCACCGGCTGCACCCTCACCGTCACCCTCGAACCCTGCACCATGTGCGCCGGAGCAGCCGTCCTCGCCCGCGTCGACCGCATCGTCTACGGCGCCACCGACCCCAAAGCAGGCGCCATCGGCTCCCTCTGGGACGTCGCCCGCGACCGTCGCCTCAACCACAACCCCGAGGTCGTCACGGGGATCCTCGCCGAAGAATGCGCCGCCCCCCTTATCCGTTTCTTCTCCACCCGCAGAGTCAGGTAGGCTCTCCCGCGGTGGTGTCGCCTAGTGGCCGAGGGCGCGCGCCTCGAAAGCGCGTGATGGGGCAACTCATCCGAGGGTTCAAATCCCTCCACCACCGCCGTGCGGGCCCTCCTGCTCGCAGCCCTTCGGGGCTGCTCGCCGGGGGGCCCGGCTCCTTTTCCACCGGGGGGACGACCCCCCGGGCCCCCCGATGTGGGGGGTCTCCCCCCACGCCCCCCTGCGCGTGGTGCTCTTTGTGGGGGGCTTTCCGTTCTCCTGTGGTGGGGCTTTCCATCCTGTGGTGGGGTTTTTCGTCCTTTGGGGGGCTTTTCGTCCTTGGGTGGTGGTTCTTGGTTTTTAGAACATGTCCAGGATTCGGGCGTGGAGGACTGTGCGTTGGTGGAGGGCGGCTCTGAGGGCTCTGTGGAGGCCGTCTTCCAGGTAGTGGGTGTTCTGCCAGTGGACGACGTGGGGGAAGAGGTCGCCGTAGAAGGTGGAGTCCTTGGCCAGGAGGGAGTGGAGGTCCAGCTCGCGTTTGGTGGTGACCAGCTGGCTCAGCAGGATCTGGCGGGGCGGGATGTTCGCCCAGTCCCGCTGGGTGAGCCCGTGCTCGGGATAGGGGCGGCCTTCGCCCACTGCCTTGAAGATCACGGGTTCGAGTGTATGAGGGGTTCTGTGGTGCCTTCATCCGTTCGCACCCGTGAAGAGCTCGGAGAACGTGCTTCCGGTCAGGATTCCGGGTGGGCGAGGGTCACGGAGTTGAGCAGGGGGACGAGCTGCTCCTCCTCGTAGGCGAAGTGGGCTTCCAGTTCTGCGGTCATCCGGGTCAGCTCGGCCTGGAAGCGGGCGGGGTCGGTGGTCTCGACGTCGTCCAGGAGGGCGCGTAGGGCGTTCTTCGTCCGGATGACGGCCCGGTGCTCGTCGCGCAGCCTTTCCAGGGTGGGGGACAGGCCGGGGAAGAGCTTCTCGAGCCGGGGGAACACGGCGTCCTCGTTGGTGTGGTGCTCGCCGAGCGCGTCGCAGACGGTGAAGCAGTGGGTGCGCAGTTGCGCGCCCAGGTCGGGGGCGGGGCGGGCGGAGGGACGGCCGGTGAAGAAGGCGGCGGCCTCCTCTCGGATGGCGGCGAGCCGGTCGAGCAGTTCGGCGTGGACCTTCACGAGGTGGTCGCCGATGGCCGCCGCGCGGTCGGCGCGGTGCGCGGTGTCGTACAGGGCGACCACGGGGATGGCGCGGGTGGTCTGCCGCTGGTACTCGGCGTAGGCGGGGACGAGTTCGCTCTGGCGCGCGTACTGCCGGTCGCGTTCCCCTCCCTGCAGGGGGAGGGCCGTTGCCCGGTAGGAGGCGGTGCCGACCTCGACGGTGACGCGGGGGTCGGCGAGGACGTTGTGGTACCAGGCGGGGTGGTTCGGGCCGCCGGCGTTGGAGGCGAAGACGAGCAGGCGGCCGCCGTCGTCCAGGTAGGTCAGCGGTGTGGTGTGGCGGCGGCCGCTCCTGGCGCCTGTGGTGGTCAGCAGGAGCAGCGCGGCGCCCTCGAACATGCCGCCGACTCTGCCTTCGTTGGCACGGAACTCCTCGATGATCTTCAGGTTCCACTCGCTCAAGGCGGGCCTCTCTATCCTGGGAGGACACGGTCGATTTGCTTTGTAAGCAAATACACTTATAGAGCAAAGCTATTTTGGGAGCAAAGGTATGTCAACCGGCGAGCCGGACTCCGCGGGTCTGACGGTCGACGACGGCATCCGCACGATGCTGCTGCTGATGCCGCGCATGGTGGGGGCCGCCAAGAAGCTCAGGGTCCCGCCCGCGCTGCGGTCCTTCGATCTGGCCCCGCGCCACCTGTCGCTGCTGGCCTACCTGCTGTTCGACGGGCCCACCGGGGTGAACGCCCTGGCGGAGCGGCTGGAGGTGGCGCCCACCACCGTCAGCCTCATGGTCGGCGACCTCAGCAGGCAGGGCATCCTGGAGCGCCGCGAGGACCCCGCCGACCGCCGCCGCACGATCGTCAGCATCGCCGACGGCCACCGGCGGTCGATCCACGACTGGCTGGCGCAGAGCGCGGGAGCCTGGCGGACGGCACTGGAGCCCCTCACCCCCGAGCAGCGCCGGCTGGTCGTGGACGCCCTCACCGTCTACGAGCGCGAGGTCACCGGGGGCCACCGGAGCTGAGAGGACTGTCGGCGCCCGTCGTTAGGGTGAGGCCATGACGGGTTCCGGGAAGGTCCTCAGCCGCCGGGCGCTCAACCGGGCGCTCCTGCGGCGGCAGCTGCTCGACGAGAGGACGCGGCTCGGGACGGAGGAGGTGCTGCGGCACCTGGTCGGCCTGCAGGCTCAGCAGCCGATTCCGCCCTATTTCGGGCTCTGGTCGCGGGTGGAGGGGTTCGCTCCGGACGACCTGGCGGAGCTGGTGGCCGGACGGAAGGCGGTCCGGGCGAGCCTCATGCGCTGCACCGTCCATCTCGTGACGGCCGACGACTGCCTGCGGCTCCGGCACGTGATGGGCCCCGTCATCGACCGCCAGCTGCGCGGGAACTCCACGTGGGCCGCCGCGCTGGCGAAGATCCCCGACCTCGAGGCGCTGGCCGAGGCGGCGAGGGAGTTCCTGGCCGAGCCGCGCGGGAGCAAGGAGCTCGGGGAACGGCTGGGGAAGCAGTGGCCGGAGCACGATCCGGCCGGGCTGGCCCGTGTCGCGCAGTTCCTCGTCCCCGTCCTGCAGACACCGCCCCGCGGGTTGTGGGGCAGGAGCGGGATGCCCGCCTGGGCGGAGATGGAGAGCTGGCTGGGGAGTCCCGTCGACAGGACCGCCCAGGCCGGTGAGGTGCTGCTCCGCTACCTGGCGGCGTTCGGGCCTGCGTCCGTGGCCGACATGCAGAAATGGTCCGGGCTCACCGGGCTGGCGGAGGTCTGCGCCGGTCTCGACCTGCGCACCTTCCGGGACGAGCAGGGCCGCCTCCTGTACGACCTGCCGGATCTGCCGCTCCCGGACGAGGACGCTCCCGTCCCCGTCCGGCTCCTCGCCGAGTACGACAACGTGGTCCTGTCGCACGCCGACCGCTCCCGCATCCTCGACGCCGGGCACCTCCCCCGGGTCGTCACCAAGAACGGCATCGTGAAGGGGACCGTCCTGGTGGACGGTTTCGTCTGCGGCACCTGGAAACTCGGCAAGGGGAGCGTGGCCGTCACACCCTTCGCGGGGCTGTCCCCGGCGGACACCGAGGCGGTCGAAGCCGAGGCGCACCGGCTCCTCGCCTTCGCCTCCCCGGCCGCGAAGTCACCGAAAGTCGACTTCGACCCGGCCGGTTGACGGGATTCCCGCACGGGCCTTCCCGGCGGGTTCGCGGCGATCCGCAGGCAGCCCGGCTGGATCGGGGTGAGCGACCGCACGGTCTCCGGTGTCCGGGCGCTCAAGCGGATTGAGTAGTTGTGCTCAGGACGCGGTGTCCGTCGCCGGACCATACTGGCGCGCATGGACGCAGTGCACATTTCGCCTAAACGGCTCGCCTGGTTGCGGGGCGAGCTGGCCGCCTGGCAGGCGGCCGGGCTGATCGACGGGGACACGGCGGCCGGGATCGAGGCCCGGTACGACGGGAGCCGCCGGTTCGCCCTGGAACGGCTCGCACTGGTCCTCGGCGCGGCGTTCGTGGGCGTCGGCCTGCTCTGGGCCGTCGCGGCGAACTACGAGGAGTTGTCGCCGACGGTGCGGCTCGCCGGGATCGTCGTGATCTGGCTGACCGCGGTGGCCGTCGCGGAGCTGCTCGCCTCCCGGTTCTCCGGCGCGCTGCCGGCCGCGGTCCAGGTGATCGCGGTGGCCGCGGGAGGCGGGGTGGTCTTCCAGGCGGCGCAGAACCTGCACGTACCGGCGGGCAGTCCGGAACTCCTCGGAGCGTGGGCCGGAGGAGCGCTCGCCTACGCCTACGCCACCCGGGGGAGGGCTCCGCTGGTCGTCGCGGTCGGCCTCGGCGTCGGCTGGTACGCCTGGTGGGCCGCCGACAACACGGGAAGCTACGGCGTGGTGGCGTGCGCCATGCTCGTCGCCGCCGTCTTCGCGACCGCTCTCGCCCTCCTGCACGAGCGCCGGACCCCCGCCTTCGCGACGGTCTGGCGTCCCGCCGGAGTGCTGCTCTCCCTGGTCGGGCTCTACCTGGTGGCCATCCCTGACGGCTCTTTCGACGCGACGGGCGTGTTGTGGTCGGGCGCCGTCGCCGTAGCGGTCCTCGTCGCCGCAGTGGCCTGGTTCGGTGCTCCCCGCGGAGCGGAAGGCCGTCCGGGATTCGCCCGTGGAGAGGTCGCGGCGATCCTGGGAATCCTGGGCGGAGGACTCCTGCTGGCGGTCTGGAATCCGGACGGGTCGATGGCGTCTCCGTCCGGGGAGGCGCTCGTCCGGGCCGTCGCGGGGATCGTCGGATACGTACTGGCGGCGGCCTGGTTCGCGGTGCTGGGGACGGCACGGGCGCTGCCGGGGGTGGTGCCGCTGGCCACGGGTGCGCTGGTCGTCTTCGTCACCACGCAGAGTTTCGCGATCTTCGCCCCGCTGTTTTCCGGCGCGGCGCTGTTCCTGGTGCTCGGCGCCGTCTTCCTCGGCACCGGCGTGCTCGCCCACCGGGGGCGCCGCCTGATCACGGAGGTGTCCCGATGAGGTCCTTCCCCCGTCCCGCCTGGGTGGCCGCGGCCGTGCTCGTCCAGGGAGCGCTCGCCGTCGGGGTCGTCCAGCCGCAGTTGTCGGCCCGCCTGACCGGCGCGGAGTACCGGCTGGCGGTCGCTCCCGTCGATCCGATCGACCCGTTCCGCGGCGCCTACGTCCAGCTGAGCTACCCGGGGCTGCCCGACGGCCCCCCTGGTTCGGCCGGTTTCTACGTTCCGCTCGTCCGCGACGGTTCCCTGTGGAAGGGCACCGGACCCGTCACGGTCCGCCCGAAGTCCCCCTACCTGAGCTGCGAATCGCACAGCTGCGGCCTCGACAGCTTCTTCGTTCCCGAAGAACGCGCCCGTGCCATCGAACAGGACATCAACGCCGACCGGCTGGCCGCCGTGATCCGCGTGGACGACCGGGGACGGGCCGTCCTCATCCGGCTCGAACCCCGCTGAGGACCGGCCTGGAATCCGCAGGACGGCACGCGGGGCGGCTCACCCGGCCGCGCCGAGGACCCGCGAGGGAGGTCTCAGTGGTGGTGGGCGGTCTCCCGCAGGGAAGGCGGCCGCGGTCCGGCGGAGGCCGGGACGGGCAGGGCCGGGTAGTCGACGAGGCGGGCGCACCAGCGGGTGAGAAGGGGCCGGTCGTGGCCGATGGCCAGGAGGGCGGCCCCGGTCTCGGCGCGGTAGGACTCGACGGCGTTCACGAGGGTGGCGGTGGTGGAGGCGTCCAGCATGGCCGTCATCTCGTCGCAGATGAGGAGTGACGGGCGCAGGACCAGCGCACGGGCCAGGCAGGCGCGCTGGAGCTGGCCGTCGCTGACCTCGTGGGGGCGGCGGGTGAGGAGGTCGCCGGTGAGGCCGACGCTCGCGGCGAGGGGGCGGACGTGCTCGTCGGCGGCGGCGCGGTCGCGGCGGGGGACGGCCCGGGTGGCGCGCAGGGGCTCGGCGATGAGGTCGGCGAGGGTCAGGCGGGGGTCGGCCGCGGTGCGGGGCTGCTGGAAGACGAAGCCGATCGACGTGCGCTGGGCCCTGGGAGCGCGGTAGCGCCAGCCGGTCACGGGAGCGCCGTGGAGGGACACCGAACCCGCGTCGGGACGGTGGAGGAGGGCGGCGACCCTGGCGAGGGTGGATTTTCCACAGCCGCTGGGGCCCAGCAGGGCGACGGACTCTCCGGCGGGGACGGTGAGCGAGACGTCGCGGACGACGGGCGGCCGTCCCGGGTAGCCGGCGGTGATGGAGCGCAGCTCCAGGGCGGGGGCGGGGCCCTTTTCGCGCTGGACGGCGCTGCCGGAGGCCTCAGGAGTGGAGGGCATCGTTCTTCTCCGGATGCTCGCTGGCGGGCTCCGCCGGATCCGCCGGGAACTCCGGGTGATCGGACAGGCGCGGAATGTCGGTGCCGGGGTGCGGGATCGGGGTGTGCGGGTGGTGGCAGGCCACCCCGTTCTCCAGGAGGGGCAGGTCCGTGGTGCAGACGGGGGTGGCGGCGGCGCAGCGGGGGGCGAAGGCGCAGCCGGACGGGAGGGCGTCCAGTTCGGGTGGCATGCCGGGGATAGGGGCGAACGCCCTGGTGGGGAGGGCGTCGAGCAGCCGGCGGGCGTAGGGATGGCGGGGCCCGGGTGAGCCGAAGAAGGAGGCGGCGTCGGTGAGCTCGACGATACGGCCCGCGTACATGACGGCCACCCGGTCGGCGATCTGCTCGGCGGCGGCCAGGTCATGGGTGATCATCAGCAGGGTGCGGCCGGTGCCGACATGGCCGCGCAGCTCGGCGACGGTCCTGTCGACGAGGTCGCGGTCCAGGCCCGTCGTCGGCTCGTCGGCGAGCAGGAGCGGCGCGCCGCCGACGAGGGCCAGCGCGGTGGCCGCGCGCTGGGCCAGCCCTCCCGACAGTTCGTGCGGATGCAGGTCCAGGTGGTCGGCGGGGAACGCGGCCCGCTCCGCGGCGGCCAGGACGGCCCCGCCGAGGTCCGCCTTGGAGACGCCGGTCAGCTCCCGGATCGTCTCGGCGAGCTGGGAACGGATCGTGCGAACGGGCGTCAGGTGCCCCGCCGGGCTCTGCGGGATCAGCCCGACCAGGCGCCCCCGCACCCGGGAGGCGAGCACCCGCTCCCCGGCGGAGAGCAGATCGAGCCCGCCTTCGAGACCGGCTCCGGCGTCAGCGCCGGTCGGCAGGCCCGGCCCGCTCCCGGCTCCGGCGCCAACACCGGTCAGTAGGCCCGGCCCGCTCCCGGCTCCGGTGTCAGCGTCGGTCGGCAGGCTTGACCCGCTCCCGGCTCCGGCGTCAGCGCCGGTCGGCAGGTTCGGTCCGTCACCTGGACCGGTCGGCAGGCCGCGTCCGTTCTCGAGGGCGGTGCCGTCGGCCGTCAGGGCGCGTTCGTCGCCGGCGGGCGGGGCGGGGGCGAGGAGGGCGTTGCCGGTGGTGGTGGCGTTGGCGGGGAGGAGGCCGAGGAGGGCCGAGGCGAGGACGGACTTGCCGCAGCCGCTCTCGCCGACGAGGGCCAGGCATTCGCCGGGGGCGAGGTCGAAGGAGGCGCCGGTGACGGCGGCGACCCGGCGTCGGGAGCGGGACCGGTGCACGGTGAAGCGCACCGAGAGGTCGCGGACGGAAAGGAGGGGGCTCACAACATCAGCTCCGATCGGCGTCGCGGGTTCAGGCGTTCCCGCCACGCGCCGGCGAGGCCGGCGATCGCGAGGGTGGGCACGATGATGAACAGCCCCGGGAAGAGCGTCGGCCACCAGTCTCCGGCCAGGAGGGTGCCGCGGGAGTCCTGGATCATGTTGCCGAGGCTGGCCTGGTGGGAGGGGAGGCCGAGGCCGAGGAAGGACAGCGCGGTCTCGTGCCAGACCGCGTGCGGCACCAGCAGGACGGCGGCGAGCCCGGCCTGGGGCAGGACCGCCGGGACGAGGTGCCGGGTGGCGACCCGGATCCGCGACGCGCCCCCGGAGACGGCGGCGTCGACGTACGGGCGGCCGCGCAGGGAGAGCACCTCGGCGCGGACGATCCGCGTCGTGGAGAGCCAGTGCGTGAGCCCGATCGACAGGATCACCGGCCAGACCCCGGGTCGGAACATCGCGATGATGAAGATGCCGAGCATGAGGTGGGGGACGGAGGAGAAGGTGTCGACGATCCGCATGACGAACCGGTCGGTCCGGCCGCCGAGCAGTCCCGCCGCGGCTCCGACCGCGGTGCCGATGAGCGCGGCCCCGAACGCGGCGACGATCCCCACGAACAGCGAGACCCGCAGCCCGTAGACGCAGCGCAGCAGCACGTCGCGCCCACTGCCGTCGGTGCCGAACGGGTGCTCCCAGGACGGGGGCAGCAGCGTCTCGCGCAGGTTGACGGCCTGCTGGTCGAGCGGGAAGAACAGCGGCACGGACAGCACCGCCAGCGCGAGGACCGCGACGATCCCCGCCGAGACCCGGGTCCGCATCGGGTTCCGCCCCCCGGGCTCGGGCTGGAGGGGTGTCACAGTTCCTCCGGGTTCACTCGGGGGTCGGCCAGGCAGTAGAGGACGTCGGAGAGGAGGTTCCCGGCCAGGACCGCGGCGGCGGCGAGGACGGTGACCGCGGCGAGGAGGGGGAAGTCGGCGGCGGTGGCGGCCTCGGTGGTGGCCGCGGCCATGCCGGGCCAGCTGAAGATCGTCTCGATGAGGAGGGCCCCGGTGATCACCTCGGGGACGCGGGTGCCGATCAGGGTGAGCACGGGCAGGAGGCCCGAGCGCAGCGCGTGGCCGAACAGGACGGTGCGTTCGCGCAGGCCGCGGGCGCGGGCGCCGCGCACGGGGTCCTCGGTGAGGGCCTCGGTGACGCCCTGCCGGACGTAGAGCAGGAACCACGGCATCTGGGAGATCGCCAGGACCCCCGCGGGCAGCACGAGGTGCCGCAGCAGCCCGCCGGGGGTGATGGTGTCGGAGCCAGGTTCGCTGAGGCCGCCCGCGGGCAGGACGCCGAGCTGGAGTGCGAAGAACCAGATGGCCAGCAGGCCGACCCAGAACGAGGGGGCGGCCTCCAGCGCGTAGGCCAGGGAGGTGAGGGAGCGGTCCAGCGGGCCGCCGGGCCGCCGGGCGGCCGCGACCCCCAGGACGACCGCCACCGCGATGGCCGCCGCGAGCCCGGTGGCGCACAGCAGCGCGGTCCACCCGATCCGTTCGGCGATCACGTCGGCGACCGGCTGCCGGAAGATGCTGGACTCGCCGAGGTCGCCGGTCAGCGCGGACGTCAGCCAGTTCCACCACTGCCGGGGGAAGGGCTCGTCCACGCCGAGGTTGCGGGCGACCTGGTCGAGGGTCTCCTGCGACGCGGTGAGCGCCGCCGACCCCAGGTACTGCTTGACGGGGTCGAACGGCGAGGCCGCGGACAGCGCGAACACCCCGAAGGTGACCGCGGCCAGCACCGGCACGGCCGCCAGCAGCCGCCGTCCGACCAGCCGCAGCAGCGTCCCGCCCAGGCCCCGCCGCCCGAAGGGGGCGCGCGGGACCCGCGGAGGCGCCTTCACGAGGGAGGTCACCGCGGAAGGGTCCAGTCCTGGAGGTTCCACCAGGGGCCGCCCATGCCGTGGTCGTGCGGCTCGAGCTGGGTCGTCAGGCCCTCGTACGCGTCGGAGACGACGTAGTCGTGGCCGATGTGGGTGAGGTAGGTGTAGCCGGGGTTGTCGGCGAACCGCTGCTGGACGGTGGTGTAGGCCTCGCGGCGTTCGGCCTCGTCGCCGCTCTCGCGGCCGGCGTCCAGCGCCTCGTCGACGCCGGGGTCGGTGTAGTGCCCCATGTTGTTCCAGCCGTTGCCGATGAGGCCGGAGTGCAGGGTCGAGTAGAGGTCGAAGTCCGGGTCGAACCCGGCACCGCCGCCCGCGAGCACCGCGTCCTCGCCGAGGAGGGGCTCGATGACCTCCCACGTCCCGGCCTGCACCTTCACCTCGACGCCGATCCCCTTGGCCTCGGAGGCGTAGGCGAGCGCGTGGTCCTGGCGGAGCTTGTCGCCGGAGGGGTACCAGAGGTCGAAGGACGCGCGCCGCCCGTCCTTCTCGCGGACCCCGCCGTCTCCGGCCTTCCATCCGGCCGCGTCGAGGATCTGCGCCGCCTTCGCGTCGTCGTGGGCGACCTTGGTCTCCGGGGCGAACCACGGGCTGTTCTCGGGGATGGGGCCGTAGGCGGGCCGTCCGGAGCCCCGGAGGATCGACTCGACCATGAGTTCGCGGTCGACGGCCAGGTTGAGCGCCTGCCGGACGGCCTTGTCGCCGGTGACGGGGTTGCCGGTCGGCAGGGTGACGGACCGGTAGTCGACGGACTCGGCGCGCATGACGCGGGTCCCGTCGGCCTTCTCGAACGTCCGGGCGAGGGAGGGCGGGAGCACGGCCCCGTCGAGCTCCCCGGCCCGCAGCCGGGTCGCCCGGACGTCGTCGTCGGGGATGAAGACGGCGGTGAAGGTCTTCACCTCGGGGGCGCCGCCCCAGTAGCCGGGGTTGGCCTTGAGGACCATCTTCTCGCCCTTGCGCCAGGACTCGAGGACGTAAGGCCCGGTCCCGACGGGGGAGGTGTTGTAGGCGCCGGTGTCGACGTCCTGCCCGGCGGCGGCCTTCTGCGAGGCGATGGGCAGCACCGTGCGCTCGGCGAACGGCGCGTAGGGGTACTTCAGCCTGAAGACGACGGTGTGGTCGCCTTCGGCGGTGACGCTCTCCACCGCCGCGATCTCGTCCCGGGAGCCGTTGCTGGTCTTCTCGTCGAGGATCGTCTCGTAGGTGAAGACGACGTCGGCGGCGGTGAACGGCGTCCCGTCGCTGAACTTCACGCCCTGCCGCAGTGTGTAGGTGTAGGTCAGCCCGTCCTGCGACACCTCGGGCAGGGCGGTCGCGAGCGCGGGTTCCAGTTCGAGCTTCTGGTTCCGCTGGAGGAGCCCGTCGAAGATCTTGGAGTTGCCGTCCTTGCCGTACCCGAGCAGGGGGCTCAGGGTGTCCGGCTCGGTGGCCAGTCCCACGGTCAGCGTCGAGAGGTCCTGCCCGCTCTCCGCGTCCGGCGCCGAACACGCCGCGAGCCCGGCGACGAGCACCGCCGCGGCCAGCGTCCTCGCCCCGCCCCTCCACGACCTCACGTATTCTCCGCCCTTCGTTAGCTATTGCAAGTGACTTGCAATTACAGACCTCGTGCATGACAACACATCCCGGCCTTGTCTGTCCAGTCAGAGATATAGGTCACGTGCGACGGCGGAAGGCCGCCCGGCGGGCGGTGCGGCGATACTGGCCGCATGGCGGACAGCAGGGCGGGCCGGGGCGGGCGGACGCAGGAGGAGATACGGCAGCGCCATCTGGGGGAGCTGCTGCGGCGGGTGCACGTGGAGGGCGCCCTGTCGCGGGCCGCGCTCGCCGGGCGGATGGGGCTGAACCGCAGCACGATCATGACGTTGACCGCGGAGCTCGCCGCGGCGGGGCTGGTGCGGGAGGAGAAACCGGCGGAGACGGGGCGTGCCGGGCGGCCGTCCCTGGTCGTCACGCCCGAGCCGGAGCGGGTCTTCGGGCTGGCGTTCGACGTGGCGGTGGACCGGCTGGTGGCGGCGCGGGTCGGGCTCGGCGGGCGGATCCTGGAGCGCCGTGAGGCGGTGCGGCCCCGGGCCGGCGTCGATCTCGACGACGTCGTCGGGGTGCTCGCCGGCTTCGGCCGGGAACTCGCCGCCGCGGCCGCGCCCGGCGCGGTGTGCGCCGGGCTCGGCGCGTCCTACTGCGGCATGGTCAGGCGCGCCGACGGGATGGTGCGCTACGGGCCGCACCTCGGCTGGGTCGACCAGGCGTTCGGCGCGAAACTCGCGGACGGCCTGGGGCTCGGCCTGCCCGTCGAGGTCGGCAACGAGGCGCATCTGGGCGCGATCGCCGAACACACGCGCGGCGTCGGCGTCGGCGCGGACGACCTGATCTACCTGCACGGGGACGTCGGCGTGGGCGGCGGGATCCTCGTCGGCGGCAAGCTCCTGGACGGCGACGGCGGCTACGGCTGCGAACTGGGCCACATGCTGGTGAACCCGTTCGACGGCAGGCCGTGCCTGTGCGGCTCGCGCGGCTGCCTGGAGGCCGAGGTCGGCGAGGAGGCGCTGCTCGACCTCGCCGGACGCTCCGGCGAACTGTTCGGCAGGGACGGCATCCGCGCCGTCGTGGCACTCGCCGGGCAGGGCGACGCCCGCGCCGGACGGGCGCTGGACCACATCGGCGACTGGCTCGGCGTCGGCGTGGTCAACCTGATCAACCTGTTCAACCCCGCCGTGGTGGTCTTCGGCGGCATGCTCCGCGACCTCTACCCCGGCACCGCCGCACGCGTCCGCTCCCGCATCGACGCCCACGTCCTGCCCGTCTCCCGGGAGCGCGTCCGCCTGGCCACCACCGCCCTCGCCGACGACACCACCCTCCAGGGCGCCGCCGAACTGGCCTTCTCCGCCCTCCTCGCCGACCCCCTGGAAACCCTCACCGCCCGCCCGCCGTCACCGGGCCGGACGGCGGACCGCCCTCGAGGCGGGTCATGACCGGTCCGGGGCGACGGCCTGCCCTTCGGACAGCCACCGGGCGACGAGGCCGGTGACGATCTCGCCGCCGCGGTCGTTCAGGTGGAGGTGGTCGACGAGGAGCGCGAGCCCGTTGCCGCGGGAGACCTCGTCCCAGCTCCGCCCCAGGAGGTGGTGCTCGGCTCCGGCCGCGAGGGCGGTCACGAAATCGAAGCCGTACGGGGTGCCGCCGCCGTTCTCCTGGAGGAAGGCGACCGCCTGCTCGTGCAGGGGAAGGTAGTCGACCCGGGCGCGCTCGGCGGTCTCCTTGATCACGGCGTTGTAGCCGACGAGTTCGCGGTTGCGCCGCGAGCCGAGGTCCTCGCCGATCGGGGGCAGGGACAGCAGCGCGATCCGGGCCGAGGTCCTCTCCTTGATCCGGCCGACGATCGCGCCGAAATTGGTGCGGTACTCCGCCAGGGGCACGCCGTCGAGGACGTCGTTGGTGCCGACCAGGATCGTGACCGCGTCCGGGCGGCACGCCACGATGTCGGAGTCGACCCGTTCGAGGAGGCCGCCGCTGGTGTCGCCGTTGACGCCTGCGTTGACGAACTCGTACCCCCGGTGCTCGGGCCGGTCGCGCAGCGCGCCGACCCAGTTCGCGCCGAGCGTTCCCTGGGTCATGCTGGCGCCCGCCGCGACGACCACGGGGCCGGGGCCCGGTTCTCGGCCGCACGCTTCGGCGGGCGGGTTCTCGGCCGAGCGTACGAACGTCAGGTATCCGGCGGTGACCGTGAGGCCGAGCACGGTCGCGAGCAGCACGCCCACCGCGATGAGGATCCGCTTCTTCATGGTCAGTACCCCAGGGCTACGGTGCGGCCGACGGTGTCGGGGTCGTCCAGCACGTTGAGGGCGGCGTGGGCGAGGTCGGCGCGGGCGAGCGTGATGCCGCCGCGCACGTTGCGGTCGAGGGCGGTGCGGTAGGGGCGGGGAGCGCCGTCGGTGAGCCGCGGCGGGCGCAGGATCGTCCAGTCCAGGCCGCTGTCGCGGACCACCCGTTCGGTGCGGACGAAGTCGGCGAACGCCTCCCGGAGGAAGCGGCCGAGCAGCGGCTTGACCAGGGCGCGGGTGAACGGGCCGTCCCCCTCGTCGACGACGTGCCCGCTGGCGGTGACGACGACGAGGCGGCGTCCGCCGGTGGAGCGCATGGCGGTGATGATCGAGCGGGCTCCGTCGGAGCACACCGTCGTCTCGCCCTTGCCGCGGGGGCCCAGTGCCGACACGACGGCGTCGCGGCCGGTCAGGGCGGCGCCGATCGCGGCGGGGTCCATCACGTCGGCGACGACGGTCTCGAGGAGCGGGTGCTCCGGCAGGCCGCGGGGGTTCCTGACGACCGCGGTGACGTGGTGGCCGGCGTCGAGCGACTGGCGCACGAGGTGCAGCCCGGTCCCTCCGGTCGCGCCGAGGACGGTGATGCGCATCGGACCCTCCAGGGGTTAGTGAACACTAGCCCCTATGCTGATCTAGTGTTCACTAACCTGTCAAACGGCGGAGGAAGGGCGGCATGAGCACGAGGGAGCGGATCCTCGACGCGGCCGCGGAGATCCTCCGGACGCGCGGGGTCGCGCAGGCCACGACCAAGGAGATCGCGCAGGCGTCGGCGGTCTCGGAGCCGACGCTCTACAAGTACTTCGGGGACAAGGAGCGGTTGCTGCTCGCCGTCCTGGAGGAGAGGCTGCCAGGCCTGTCCCGGGTGTCCGTCCGGCCGGGAGAGGGCGACATCGAGAACAACCTCGCCGAACTCGCCTACGCGTCCCTGGAGTTCTACCAGCGCTCGATACCCATGCTCGGCGCGCTCCTCTCGGACCCGCAACGCATGCGGGCGCACCGTGAGGCCATGTCCCAGCACGGCGCCGGCCCCGACCGCCCCCGCAAGGCCTTCGCCGCCTACCTGCGCGCGGAGCAGGACGCAGGCCGGGTCGATCCGGCCGCCGAACCCGAAGCCGCCGCGGCCCTCCTCCTCGGCGCCTGCTTCCAGGAGGCCTTCCTGCGCTACTACCAGCACGGCCCGGACGCCCCCGCGGCCCCGCGCGCCTTCGCCGAGTCCCTCGCCCGTTCCGTCGTCCGCCCGCTCCTGCGCTGACCGGGGCGGCACCCGCTCAAGCCTCGAACGCCCGGCGGACGTGAAAGCGCTCGGCGACCAGGAGGTTGGGCACCCAGCACAGGAAGGGCACGAGGAGGTAGGCGCGGTCGAAGGCCGCCTCGGGGCCGGTACCGGGTTGGAGGGCCATGAGGACGATCAGCCACAGCCGGAGCGTGACGCCCGCGTACGTCAGGGCGAAGAGGCGGACGGCCCAGCGGCGGTGCGCGGCGACGTCCCTCCGCCTGATCGTCACATAGGCGGCGGCGGCGAAGCCCACCCACAGCAGGGCGAGCGATCCGAAGCCCGCCGTGCCCACGGGGCCGGCCAGGTTGAACGGAGCCATCAGCAGGCCCGCGAACCCCGCGAGCACGATGGCGGAGAGCACGATCCGTCCACAGGCCCGGTGAACCTTCGGCGTCCGGGCCCGTAGCCTTGAGGAGAGCTGGAGGGGGCTCAGCAGCAGCGCGAGGCCGCCGCCGACGACGTGGACGTAGAAGACGGCCCGCAACCACGGCGCTCGGCCGGCGTAGTCGGCGGCGAGGCCGCTGTCGGCCGCGGCGAGTTCGTCGAGCGGGGCGGTCAGGTAGGGCAGCGGCGCGAACACCGCGAGGGCGGCGGCGCTCAGCGCCAGCCACCACAGGCCTGCGGTGCGGCTTCCGGTACGGGGCACGTGCGGCGTCATGGCCACAAGCTAGGAACGCGGCTTTCGTGCTCGCTTCCCTCGTGCGAGGGATTCGCTCCGCGCCGTCGCCGGGGGACGATGCGGTATGCGCATCTGGTCGTCGGCCGGACTGGTCGCCCTGTCCGTGGCGGCGAGCCTGGTCATCCGGTCGGAGCCGCCCTACCGGGAGCTGGACGCCCTCGGCGTGGTCCTGGGCGTGCTCTCGGTGCTCGTCCTGCTCCGGCCGCGGACGGCTCCGGTGGGGACGCTCGCCGCGGCGTGCGCGGTGCTGGCCGTCAACGCGGCGGCCGGTTACGCCGCGACCATCGTCCACTGGTCCGTGTGGATCGCGCTGTGCGCCTGCTTCTCCTCCTACGGGGACCGCCGTCGACGGCTCGCCTGCGTGCTCGTCTTCCTGTTCGGGCTGTTCGGTTACATCGCGCTGGACCGGGATCCGCTGGAGACGGTGCCGGGGATCGTGATGGGCTTCCTCATCGCGACGGTGGGCGGCGACGCCGTGCACAGCCGGCGGGCCTACAACGCGGCGGCCGAGGCACGCCTCCTGCTGGAGGAGCGGACCCGGCTGGCCCGCGAGCTGCACGACGCGCTGGGCCACGCGGTCAACGTGATGGTCATGCAGGCGGCGGTCGGCCGCAGGGTCTTCGCCGATGACCCGGAGTTCGCGCGCGAGGCGCTGGGGCACGTCGAGACCCTCGGCAGAGGGGCGCTTCAGGAGCTCGACCAGGTGATCCAGGCGCTCTCCCCCGATGATGAGATGCCCCTCATGACCGACCTGCCCGCACTGGCGGAACGGGTCCGCGCCGCCGGACGCGAACTCGCCCTCGACATCGCGGAGGTCGAACTGTCCCCCGGCGGGTCGAGAGCGCTCAACCGGATCGTCCAGGAGGCCGTCACGAACGCGCTGCGCCACACCGACACCGGCGTCATCCGGGTGAGCCTCGAACAGGCCGCGGACGGGGTGCGCCTCGAGGTCGGCAACGAAGGCTCCGGTTTCGCCCCTCCCGTCCCCGGACGGGGCCTGTCCAACATGCGGCGGCGCGTCCTGGCCGAAGGAGGGGAGTTCCACGCCGGACCGTCACCGGACGGGTTCCTCGTCCGCGCGGTCCTCCCCCGGCGGGCACCGGCGTGATCCGCGTGTTCCTGGCCGACGACGAGGAGCTGGTCAGAAGGACGATGCGGGTGCTCCTGGCGGCCGAACCGGACATCACCGTGGTCGGCGAGGCGGCGAACGGCCACCACACGATCGCCGGGGTGCGGGCGTCGTGCCCCGACGTCGTGCTCATGGACGTGCGGATGCCGGGCCACGACGGCGTCCACGCCACCCGGGAGATCGCCTCCTGGGCGGAGCCGCGCCCCCGGGTGCTGGTCCTCACCACCTTCGACCTGGACGACGTGGTGGACGACGCCATCGCCGCGGGGGCCGACGGCTTCCTCCTCAAACGGGCGACCCCGGAGGAGGTCGTCGCCGCGGTCCGCACCGTCGCGGCGGGCGACGCGCTCCTGGCCCCCCAGGTGACCCGCCGCCTCCTGCGGTCCCTGGCCGCCCGTCCCCGCCGTCCCGAGCCGCCCGTCCCATTCACCGAACGCGAGGCGCTGGTCCTGCGCGCGCTGGCGGACGGGTCGTCGAACGCGGAGATCGCCGCCTCGATGCACGTCTCCCTGGAGACGGTGAAGACGCACATCAAGAACATCCTGCACAAGCTCGGTGTCCGCGACCGCACCCAGGCCGTCGTCTGGGCGTACCGCACCGGTTTCACCGACCGTCCCTGACGGCCGCCGGTTCGTTCGGGAAGGGCCGAGGCCGTCCGGCGCAGCGCTCCCGGACGGGGCCGCCTTCCGAACACCTCGGCCGCCCCCTGCGTCTCACGGGTGCCCCTGACGAAAGACAGGGGCACTGAGCGACTTCTGGGGGAAGCGGAGGATTCTCCGTAACTCGTAGATTCACCATGAATGTTGCAGGTCATGATTCCGCGAGGACGACGAGTGGCACGGGGGGCGCTGTGAGGGGTGGACGGGACGACGCGGGGCGGGCCGGATGACGCAGACGATCCTCGACTTCGCGCACGGCCTCATCACGTCGCCGTGGATCTACCTGCTGGTCTTCGGCATCGCGCTGCTCGACGGGTTCTTCCCGGTCGTGCCGAGCGAGACGCTGGTCATCACGACGGGGGCGTTCGCCGCCTCGACGGGGGAGCCCGACGCGCTGCTGATCCTCCCGGTCGCGGCGCTGGGGGCGATCCTCGGCGACCACGTCTCCTACTGGCTGGGACGCAGGGCCGGCGGCACGCGCAGGATCAAGGACGGCAAGGCGTTCCGGTGGGCGCGCAAGGAGGTCACCGAACGCGGCGGCCTCATCCTGGTCGTCGCCCGCTACATTCCCGGCGGCCGGACCGCCACCACCCTGACGCTGGGCGCGACCCGCTACCCGTTCCGCCGCTTCTTCCTCTTCGACGTGCTGGCGGGGACGAGCTGGGCCGTCTACTCGGTGCTCGTCGGCTACATCGGCGGCGTGGCCTTCGAGGAGGACCCGTTCAAGGGCCTCCTGCTCGGCCTGGGCATCGCCATCGGCATCACCGCCGTCGTGGAGCTCGTCCGCTACGCGCGCAAGCGCAGGAACGCATCGCCGCAGCGCGAGGCGGAGAAGGAGAAGGCGGCGGTGTGAGGGCTCACTGGTCCCGCAGTTCGGTGGCGAGGTTCCAGAGCCCCTCGAAGCAGGTGCGCCGCTCCACCACGTGCTCCGGCCGGGTGATGAGGCGGGTGTTGAGGAACTCGGGCGTCGGCGAGGGCGAGGGCTTGGGGATCACCTCGTAGCTGGCGACCTGGTCGAACAGGATGAAGTCGATGAGCGAGGGCCGCAACGTCGGCGGGACCTGGTCGCGCTGCAGCGGGAGGATGTGGATCCCGGCCTTCTCCTGCGACTCGATGATCGAGGCGAACTGCGGTTCGTTGAACTCCTCCAGGTCCTGCACGATGAAGAGCCGCCGGATCCTGACCTCCCGGTTGAGCACCGCGTCGTTCTGCGCCCGCAGGTAGCGGTTGCCGAGGTCGTTGGACCAGAAGCCCCGCGCGAAGCCCGCGTCCTGCCCGTCCACGGTCGTCGTGCTGGTCGCGTCGATCGCGAACCTCGCGTTCCGCGTCAGCGAGAGCAGCCAGTCGCGGTCCTCGCCGTCGTCGTAGACGACCTCACCGTGGGCGAGCTGCCGCAGGAACCGGGAGGCGCGGACGACCTCCGTCTCGGAGATCCCCTTGATCAGCGGCGGGGCGGCGGGGCTGATCCCGGCCGCGTTCTCCAGCAGCTCCGTGGCCAGCATGCCGTCCACGGCCGAGGACCCCACCGCGTCCAGGAGGCGTGCCATGTCCGACGCCCGGGTGAACCGGTCCTTGATCGACTGGTCGACGTTGTTGATGGCCCGTTCGAAGTCGATGATGACCTGCAGCAGCAGGACGATGCCGCCCAGCAGGACCGACAGGTTGATGGCGGAGGCCGACAGCTCGCCCTGCGCCAGGGAGCTGATCCCGAGCGTGAGCACTCCGGTGAGCAGGGCGGCCGCCACCCGTCGGGCGACGGCGCTGGCGGTGAGCGTGGACCGCGTCCGAGAAGACCGTTCCGGCATCGATCACTCTTTTCTCCGGACGACATAACTCGTCCGGCCGTGGAAGCCGACGACGGTGGCGCCTTCCTCCAACAGGGGTGAGAGAGTCTCCCGCAGCGCCCGGCGCCACTCCCGGGCCAGGCCGTGGTCGGTGGCCCGCATCTTCTCGATGTCGCGGGGCACCTGCAGCAGGAGGGTCCGGGCCGTGACGTCGTGCCGTACGGGACGGTCGTCGCGGTCCTCGAGGGCGATCCCGGCGTCCGGCGGCACCTCCACGGGCAGGGGGGCGTCCCGTGCGGCGGCGGCGACGCCGGGATCGTCCAGGTGCCAGACGGCGAGGATCCGGTCCGACTCGTCGTCCACGTTGATGAGGTCGGGCATCCGCCCGTAGTAGTCCTCGTGGTAGCTCTCCGCGCGGGCGCCGAGTTTGACCAGGTTGAAGTGCGCGTTCCTGCGGATCAGCGGATCGAAGGTCCAGAAGATCCGTTCGACGCCCCGCTCGACCGCCCACGACCGCTGGTGGCGCTTGAGCGCGAGGCCGGTGCCCGAGCCGATGGTGGCGACCCCGGTGATGTAGGAGCACATCTCCCGGCTGCGGGGCGGTCCGAAGATCCCGACGGACGCGCCGACCATCTGGTCCCCGTGGAAGGCGCCGAAGACGTAGTTGTCGCAGCGCGCCAGGGTCAGCAGCGCCTCGGTCGACAACGGGTCGCCCCCCGGCTCGAACGCCCAGATCCTGTCGAACAGCCTGCGGGCCCTCTCGAAGTCGTCCAGTTCCTCGAGTTTCCGGATTATCGGCCCGCCCATCTAGCCTCCCGTCTCAGCGCGCTCGCCAGGAGATGCGCGATGACATATACATTCCTACAATGTTTCATGCATCTTCATTAGAGGAGTCAGGCTCGATGTCCGTGCCGACGGAGTCTGGCCGGAATCGGCCATGGGGGACAGGTTTCAACAGTGACTTCGAATGGAACAGGCTTAATCCCGACGCGTACTTCAGAAAGAATTATCTCATTCCACACCGGAATGATCTGGTGTTTCTCGCGAAGGTGCGCGACTTCTTCGGTGAAGTGCTCGGGTGGCGGCGCGGACTGCATGGAGTGGACGTGGGAGCGGGAGCGAACCTGTATCCGGCCCTGGCCATGCTGCCCTTCTGCGACCGGTTGACGCTCCTTGACTACTCGGAGGCCAATCTCGCCTGGCTGCGCCGCGAGACGCAGGCCTACACCGGCACGTGGGACCCCTTCTGGGCGGTGCTGGACGAGGCGCCGGCCTATGCCGCGCTGACCCGGCCGCGCCTGGAGCTGCGCGAACGCAGCCGTGTGGAGTTCGGTTCGGTCTTCCGGCTGCCCGGCGGACACTGGGACCTTGGAACGCTCTTCTTCGTGGCGGAATCCATATCCTCCAGCACCGCCGAGTTCCGGCTGGCCGTGCAGGGCTTTCTCGGCGCACTCAAACCGGGGGCGCCCTTCGCGGCGGCCTTCATGGAGAACTCCCGAGGTTGGAAAGTGGGACAGGACGCATTTCCTGCGGTCGCCGTGACCGCATCCGACGTGGCGGCCGCGGTGGCGGGCGCGGAGAATCTGGAGATCTGCCGACTCGACGCCGGACCGAATCCCGTCCGTGCGGGATACACTGGCATGATTCTGGTCTGCGGACAGAAAGCTCAGGCGAGAACATGAGGATTCAGCCCCGCGAGGAGCTCCTGGGAATCTGGCGATCCATCATCGACTATTCAGTGCCCAAGAACGATCCGCAGGGAGAGTGGCTCTGGAACGGACGATCGGCGCGCAACTCGATCAGTGACGCCGAACTGCTGTTGTCGATCCTCTATCCGGCCTCGTTCACCCGGGTGTTCCGGCTGAGCCGGCCGGACCAGACGCAGCGGGACATCCGGCAGGCGCTCGGGGGCCTGGGCGACGAGTTCGAGATCCCCCGGCGGCTGGTCGAGATCCTGATCAGGCACATCGAGGACTACACCGAGGACGACGGCCCGGTCTTCTCCGGCGGCAGCTACTTCCTGAGCGCGGTGGAGGGCGAGGAGCCCACCGGGGCCCAGGCCCAGATGGACATGGTCGACTCGTGCTCCATGGCCGTCACGCTGATGCTGAGCACGATCGCCTTCGTCCGCGACTACCAGAGCGCGGTCCGCAGCAGCGACACCCGGGACAGGCTGCGCCATCTGGAGGAGATCGCGAGCAGGCGCCTGACCGCGGCGATGGTCGGCCTGCTCCGCGGGTTCGTCATCAACATCTTCTCGCCGGAGGCGCCCGAAGGGCAGGCGCTCATCCGGACGCTGAACCAGCACAACGACTCGCCGAGGCGGATCACCGAGGACTTCTTCCACCGGCTCGCGGACATCCGCGCGTCCGTCCGCGAGGTCAGCATCGGCTTCGGCAGCAGCATCGACGAACTCGAGAACCGCAACCGCCTGTTCGAGGTCGGCTGGACCTGGGGCATCGCCCAGGACGCTCCGGAGGTCGAGGGCGTCGCCAGCCTCGCCACGCAGCGCAAGGGCGTCGCGCGGGGGGCGCCGATCCTGTACTTCACCCTCAACGCCCTGGACGGCATCGCCGACCTCTTCTCCCCGCGCACCGCGCGGCTGAGCCTGCTGAGCGAGGAGCAGCAGCGCCTCGCCGCCTCGCTGCGGCTGCGCTGGGAGATCACCCAGCGCTACTGGTCGAGCATCGCCACCTACGGCGAGGGCAGGTGGCCGCTGGAGGACGTCCCGTGGCGGACCAACGACCGCCGGGCGTCCGAGCACTTCAGCCTGCTCGTCAGCTCCATCGTCATCTCCGACCTGGAGAACCGTCCGGCGATCAACCCGCCCACCCTGTCCGACCTGGGCCGGATGCACCGGGTGCTGCAGGAGCTCGGCCAGCGGGGGCGGATCATCCGCCGGGCCGAGACCGACGACCAGGGCGTCGAACTGCACCGTCCGGGCACCCTGATCCCGCTGCCGGGCAGCGAGGGGCTCGACGGCGGACCGCTCCTGGCGTGGGAGCTCTCCGACTACTCGGCCGTCCTGTACAAGTGCGTCCTCCGGCTGGCCTCGCTGACCCAGAACCAGGAGCTGCGCGACACCGTGGTCGCGTTCTCCGACGACATCTGGGAGCACCTGCACCAGCGGCGCATGACGTCCAAGTCCGGCGGCGGCCTGTGGGACGACCCGAGCAACGCCTTCCCGGGGATCACGGAACGGTTCGAAGAACCGTCCTGGTACTACACCGAGCGCATCGTGGAGTGCCTGGTGGCGGTCATCAACCACATCGAGACCGATGTGGCGCCCAGCCAGGACCTGCTGCGGCGGGCCAGGGAGCTGCTCTCCGAGGCGGAGCGGAGATACGACCGGGAGGTGCTGGGCACGCCCGCCGGCGTCACCGGAGACCTGCGCACCGAGCTGGAGCGGGTGGGCACCAGGCTGCAGCGCTGCCGCGAGATCATCGACGAACGGCCCGGCACCTCCATGGGGATCTCGCTCAACGCCCTGGAGTCGCTCGACCGGCTCGAAGTGGCCCGCCGCAAGGCGGACAGGGAGGCTGGTTGAGGTGCTCGTCATCGCCACGTCCGACAAGGGCGGCACCGGGAGGTCGGTGACGGCGTGCAACGTCGCCTACCAGCGGGCTCTGCTCGGCCATGACACGTGCTACCTGGACTTCGACTTCGGCTCCCCCACGTCCGGCGCGGTCTTCGGCGTGGACGAGGTCTACCACGGCGTCGAGAGCGGCGGCCTCCACCACTACCTCCAGGGCCAGGTGACCGAGCCGCAGCGGATCGACGTGTGGCGTTCGAGCAGCAGGCGCGAGCTCCGCGCCCGCCGCTCGGTCGCCGGCCGGCTCGTCCTGTTCCCCGGCGACCTCGGCGGCGGCGAGTTCAACATGACCAGGGACGTCTACGAGCGGTGCGTCAAGCTCCTCATCCGGCTCAACGAGGAGTTCGGCCTCGTCCTGATCGACCTGAGCGCAGGCCGTTCGCACGCCGCCGAGATGCTCCTGGCCGTGACGGCCGACGACGAGCTGCGAAGACGCAACATGGAGGCGCGCTGGCTGGTGTTCCACCGGTGGACCCGGCAGCACATCACGGCCGCCGCCGACCTCGTCGACGGCCGGAGCGGGCTCGTCCAGGTCGGCCAGGACCTGGGCTACTCCGAGGGCTCGCTGCGGGACCGGATCCGGTTCGTGCGCACCGCGGTGATCGAGCCGGACAGCGCGTTCGCCCGCGGGCTGCAGGCCACCCAGCAGACCTGGCTGCGCGAGGTGAACAGCAACCTCAACGACCGCGCCATCCAGCTGGGGCTCGGCCGCAGCGTGGTCATCGCCAGCATCCCGCTCGACCCGGTGCTGCAGTGGCGCGAGCAGCTGCTCACCGACTCCGACGTCCAGGACGACGTGGCCAACAAGGAGACCGTCCAGGCGTTCCAGCGGCTGGCCGAGGACATCGAGACCGGGGACACCTGGAGCAGGCCGTGAACATTCCCCGGCTCGAGGCCTCGGTGCTCACGGACCGGCCCCGGGTGGAGCGGGTCCCCCGGTCCCACCTCTCCCTGGAGCTCGGGCACCTCTACATGGAGGACCTCCTGAGCGGTCCGGACGCGCTGCGCCGCCACTTCGCGCGGATCAGGCCGTGGGCCGAGTTCGTGCTGGGCCGCTACGCGAACCGCCGCGTGAGCACCTGCTTCCTGGTGGACGAGTACTTCAGCAGGATCCGCAAGCCCGTCGAGCTGATCCCCGAGCTGCTCGAAGCGGCCGAGCGGGAGGGCATCACCCTCGACTACGTCGCCCGCGAGTCGGCGTGCGCCGACGCGGGGCAGGTCTCGCCGGCGGCACTGGTCCTGGAGCGGGTCGTGCCCGACCCGCCGCCCGGCACGGACGGCACGCGCCCGCCCGTCAAGGAGACCGGCTGGCTCACCAACAGCGAGGGCATGGCCGGGACCCGGGAGCCCCGCGAGGCCATGGCGGGCTCCCGCGGCTGGAGCCCGCCGCGGCAGAACGACGCCCGGCTGCACTCGATCTGCGTCGACGTCCAGTTGTGGGACGAGCCCGACGGCGAGCGCCGCTGGTCCTGCGCGTTCCTCGCGGCGGTCTGGCAGCTGCTGAGGCTGGGCGTCCTGCGCGACGAGGGCAAGGCGATCGTCACGCCGCAGCGCTGGCCCCGCGAGAAGGCCTACCCCGACGAGTGGCACGACCTCCCGCCGGTGGTCCAGCTGTCCGAGCGGGCGCACCCGTTCGCGGCCTTCCGGACCATGACCGTGCTGGAGACGCGTTTCTCGGACGTGGAGGCCGCCGTCCGCCTGATCCTCGGCCAGGTCGCCGTCGACCCGGTGGTCATCGGGCAGATCAGGGAGCAGGCGGGCAGGGAGGGCATCGACGTCCCGGACGAACTGGTGCGGAGGGTCGAGCATGTCTTCACCGACCACCTCTGAGGGCCTGCTCGCGATCGGGGAGATCCGCACCGGGTTCCTGCACCACTCCACGGAGATCACCCTGGAGGAGGCCTCGGACCTGCTGCGCCTGATACCCGGCGAGCAGGTGCGGTACGCGAGCCGGCCCAGGCCCTACGCGGTCTCCCCGGAGACGCTGACCGGGGTCGACTGCACGATGCCGTCGGCGCGGGGGCGGCGCGTCCGGGGCGTCGGCACCGTCGCCTCACGGGTGACGCTCACCGGAGGGCGCGTCCTCCAGTCGTGCGCCTACACCACGCTCGTCCCGTCGGAGCGGGGCCACCGGCTGCCCTGGTCGCACTACCTCGGGCGCCCCGGCGCGGTGGAGTACCTCGGACGGCTCGAGCCGGACGACGCGGCCGCCGGGTTCGCCGAGGCCGAGGACGGCGCCCGGGGCATCGGGCTCGGCGCCATCGCCGAGCAGGCGATGAACGGGGTGCAGGCGTCCGCGCTGCTCGACGGCGGCCTGCCGCTGCGGGCGCCGCGCGGGTCGTGGCGCTGGGCGTTCCAGGACGGCGGTTCGCTCTTCCGCTTCACCGTCGTCCCCGACGGGACCCGGCTGGTGCGGCTCGCGGTGCCCGGCGGGCGCGTGGACGACCTGCTGGACCTGGTCGAGGACCTGGCACTGCACGACTGGCTGCTCGGCACCGTGGAGACCATCCTCGAACGCGCCGCGCCGGGCTCGGGGTCCACCGACCGGATGCTGCGCAACGTCCGCCCCCTCATCGGCCACATCCTGCACCACTGGATGCCCGCCGCCCGCGTCCGGCCCGAGCTGCTCCCGCTGTGGGAGGCCCTCGACCGGGTGCACGGGCTCACCCGGCAGTGGGACATCTCGGTCGACCGGGTGCGGGACCAGCTCGCGGTCGACACCGTCACGATGCTCGTCGACACGGTCGCGCTGCTCAACGACACCGTGAAGATGCTCGGGCAGGAGAAGCCGGTACGGCGCCGGGGCTAGAGGGCGCGGCCGGCGAACCTCAGGGGGTCGCAGAGCGCGAGGTCGGCGCGGTCGTCCCCGCTGGGCGGGCGGCGGTCGGCGAGCAGTCCCGCGGCGAGCTGGGCGGTGCGGGGCGCGAGCGTGAGGCCCCAGCCGCCGTGGCCGGTCGCGGCCATGACGCGCCGGTCCTGGTCGACGAATCCGACCAGCGGGATGCCGTCGGCGGTCTTCGGGCGGATGCCGGCCCGGAATCCCAGGATCTCGTAGTCCGCGACCTTCGGCAGGGCCCGGCGCAGGTTGGGCAGGATCAGCTGCCGCGCCTTCGCCGGGAGGGGCGTGGGGTCGGTCTCGTCCGGCTCGAACGTCACACCGGCGGCGATGCGGTCGCCGGTGTAGGGGGCGACGAAGGCCACCCGTTCGCCGCCCGTCTCGTGCGTGACCATGTCGCACAGGTAGCCCGGGGCGCCGCCGGGGGGCACCCGCATGTCCAGGATCTGGCCCTTGACCGGCTGGAACACCCCGGAGGGGACGCCGTGGCCGGCGAGGAGCCCGCCGCTGCGGTGGCCCGCCGCGACGACCGCGCGCTCGCCGGTCAGCACCCGTCCGTCGGCGAGCTCGACGTCGACCCGGCCGTTCGCCGTCCGCACGGCCACCGCCCGCGCGTGGACGGTCTCCACGCGCTCGTCGGCCCGCAGCACCCGGTGCAGCGCGCTCATGATCTTCATGGGCTCGGCCACCAGGTCCTCCGGCTGCTCCAGGGCGGCGAGGACCTCCGGGCCGAGCAGCGGCTCCCGCTCGCGCGCCTCGTCCCCCGTCAGCAGGGTGTTGTCGACGCCCAGTTCGTGCAGGCGGGGCTGCACCCTGTTGCCCAGCCGGTCCACCTCCGCCTCGTCGACCGCCAGCTGGAGCAGCCCGGTGCGCCGGACGCAGAGCGGCCGACCCGACTCGGCGCCGAGCCGCTTCGCCCAGTCGCGGTACAGGCTCCTGCTCCGCGCGGCCATCAGCCCGAGCCCTTCGGCCACGTCGTCGTCGAGAAAGGGATTGATCCCGCCCGCGGCCGCCGCCGATGTACCCTGGGTGAGGTGTTTATCGCTCTGCTCGATAATGCAGATGCGCGAGAGGCTCATGCGTGACCATTCCGCGATGCCGCATCCGATGATGCCCCCGCCAACAATGATCAGGTCATACATGAGCTGTCGCTTCCCTTTTGGCGTCGAATGGGCGGTATTTCGGACGCACTGCGGCTTTTGTGGCGACCTGCCACATCTGACGTCTGCGCCGCTCGCGGAACGAGGATAACCCGAGTTTCAGTTCCCACGTCCCTCGCCCCAAAAGTAGAGAACCTTCTGTTTGTAGTCGATTATGGGTTTATATCCATTTGATGGTGGTTGACTGCTGGGGGTTCCCTCTGTCCGATGGCCTTCCCTGGACGGCTCGGCGGGAACCACGGTGAACGGCCGCTGCGAAAACGGCGAGAAAGGAGCTCAGCGTGCGGTGGTGATCCGCCCGGACGCGGCGGCCTCGTCCGCTGTTTCGGACAGGGCCGCGGCGAAGGAGCGGACGCGGGCGGTCTCCCGGTCGCGGTGCCAGACGAGCGCCAGGGCCGAGTCGGGGAGCCCGGTGACGGGGACGCGGGAGAGGGCGCTGCGGCCGTGGTACTCGGCGGTCGACCGGCAGAGGAGCAGCGCTCCCCGGCCGGTGGCGGCCAGGGTGAGCCCCTCCTGGAGGGTGTCGACGACGGGGCCCGCGGCGATGGGGCGCCCGCCGGGGGTCTCGGAGGGGCGGAGCGCGCGACGCCAGTACCCGGGGGCGGGTCCGGCCACCCCGATGAGCTCGCATCCGGCGAGCTCCTCCGCCGACAGCGAGGAACGGGCCGCGAACGGATGGCGCCCGGAGACCGCGAGCGTCTGCCGCTGCCGGGAGAAGACCTGCCCGACCACCAGGTCGTCCTCCAGGACGGGCATCAGGACGACGGACAGGTCGGCCTCGCCGCGCCTCAGGGCGCCGAACGGATCGCACAGCGGAAGCTCGACCAGCTCCACGACGCAGCCGGGATGCCGGGACTGGAACAGGGCCAGGGCGCGCATCAGATGGTCTCCGGCCGCCCCCTGGAAACCGAGGCGCAGCCGCCCCTCCACTCCGCGGGCGGCGGAGCGCGCGTCGTCGACCACCGCACGCAGACCGTCGTAGGCGGGCCGGAGCCCGGCGAGGAAATGTTCGCCCAACGGCGTCAGCCGTACGCGGCGGCTCGTCCGCTCGACCAACCGCGCGCCGATCCGGCTCTCCAGGGAGCGCAGGAGCTGGCTGACCCTGCTCTGGGAGACGTACAGGCGTTCTCCGGCCCGGCCGAAGTGCAGTTCCTCGGCGAGAACGAGAAAGGCCTCCAGCTCGTGAAGGTCGAGATTCCGCACGCGCCGCCCTCCGCCGCCTCCGAATGATCGATGAGCCTGACTCATTGAAGGATGAGAGGTCGTCCGTTGTTCCCGGCACGGCCGGCCGGTTGCCTGGGGGCATGGCAGAGACAGAGCACCGGGCGCGAGCCCGTACGGAAGCGTCGGCGAAAAGAGGGTGGTTGGCGGTCGCCGCCGTCACCGCGGCCACTTTCACGGTCGTGACGTCCGAGATGTTGCCGGTAGGGCTGCTCACCCCGATGAGCCGGGCACTGGACGTGAGCGAGGGGACCGCCGGCCTGACGGTGACGGCGACCGGGCTGGTCGCGGCGGTCGCCGCGCCGCTGACCGTGCCCGCCATCCGGCGGCTGGACCGGCGCGCGGTGCTGCGCGCCCTGATGCTGCTGCTCGCGGCGGGAAACCTCCTGGTGGCGTGGGCGCCGGGCTTCGAGGCGGCGATGGGCGGCCGGGTGCTGGTCGGGGTGGGCATGGGCGGGGTCTGGGCGCTCGCCGCGCCGCTCGCGGCACGGCTGGTGCCCGCCGGATCGGTGGGCGCCGCCACCGCCTGGATCTTCAGCGGGGTCGCCGTCGCCTCGGTCCTGGGCGTGCCCGCCGGGACGTACCTCGGCGACCTCGTGGGCTGGCGCGCCGCCTTCGCGACGGCGGGCGTGCTGGGCATCGCGGTCGCGGTCGCCCTGTCGGCGCTCCTCCCGCGGCTGCCCGTGGACCAGGCGGTGCGGCTGGACGGGATCGCCCGGCTGGCGGGGGAGAGAGCCGTACGGGCGGGACTGGTGATCGTCGCCCTCCTGGTCACGGGCCACTTCGCCGCCTACACGTTCGTGCGGCCGGCGCTGGAGCAGATCTCGGGCGCGGACGCCGGGCTGATCGGCGCGCTGCTGCTCGCCTACGGTCTCGCGGGCGTCGCCGGGAACTTCGCGGGAGGGGCCGGAGCGGTCCGGTCCCCGCGCAACACGCTGCTGGTGATCGGCACGGTGCTCGCCGCCGCCGTTCTCCTGATCCCGTGGCTCGGCGGTTCCCTGGCGGCCGCGGCGCTCCTCCTGGTGGTGTGGGGATCGGCGTACGGCGGGGTGTCGGTCGCCACCCAGACCTGGCTGCAGACCGCGGCGCCCCACGCCCGCGAAGGCGCCTCCGCGCTCTTCGTCTCCCTCTTCAACGCCTCGATCGCCTGCGGCGCCCTGGTGGGCGGCCACCTGGCCGACCGGGCGGGGATCCGTTCCGTCCTGTGGGCGGGCGGAGCCCTGGCCGTCTGCGCGGTCGCGGCCACGGCCCTGAGCAGGTCTCCGAGGCCTGCCCGCGCCTGAACGTCCGGGCCTCAGTGGCCCTTGAAGGCCTCGGCCAGCCACCAGGAGCCGCCGTCGTCGGCCACCTTGGCGTCGACGACCATGACGCCTTCGGGGGACCGCGACCAGGAGGCGACCTCCGCCAGGTCGGCGGGGGTGCGGACGGTGACGCCCCGGGCGCCGTGGCCGCGGGCGATCGCGGCGAGGTCGGAGTCGGGGAAGGTGACGGTACCGAGGTCGGCGGCGGAGCCGAAGTGGTGGATCTCGGCGCCGTAGGCGGCGTCGTCGTAGACGACGATGAGGAGGGGGCGGGCCAGGCGGACGGCGGTCTCGAGTTCGGAGACGCCCATGAGGAAGCCGCCGTCACCGGTGGCGACCACGCCCAGGCGGCCGGGACGGGCGAGGGCGGCGCCGATGCCGCTGGCCAGGCCGAGGCCGACGGACTGGAAGGCCTGGGTGAAGCAGAAGCCGTACTCGTCCGGGACGCGCAGGTACGCGCTGGGATAGCCCATGAAGTTGCCGGAGTCGATCGCGACGACGCGTTCGGCGGGGAGGATCCGGTCGAGTTCGCCGCTCAGGACCCTCGGGTCGATCCGGTCGGGCGTCGAGAGATCGGAGGTCGGCGTCTGGTTCCACCAGCGGCGTTCGGCCAGCCGCGCGGAGATCTCCGGCAGCCGGTAGCCGGTGCTGGAGCCGTCTCCCAGAGCCGTCAGGACGTCGGCGGCGGTGGCCGCGCAGTCGCCGTGGACACCGAGGTCGACGGGCCGGTGCGCGCCGAGGGCGGAGGCGTCGTCGTCGACCTGGACGAGCTTCGCGCCGGGGGCGATGAGGGAGCCGTGCCGCGTCGTCCACATGTTGAGGGCGCAGCCCCAGCCGACCACGAGGTCGGCGCCGCCGATCAGTTCGGCCGTCAGCGGGGAGGAGAACCCGCCGGAGATCCCGAGATCGAACTCCTCGCCGGCGAACAACCCGTTCGCGACGGCGGACGTGGCGAGCAGGGCGCCCGCGCGGGCGGCCAGAGCGGAGATCCGCGGTCCGGCGTCACGGGCTCCCCGCCCGGCGATGAAAACCGGGCGTTCGGCGGCGTCCAGCAGCGCGGCGAGCGCCTCGACGGCGGCGCTCGCCGGCCGGACCGGAGCCGGAGCGGCGGGGCGCGTCCACCGTACGTCGCCGACCGCCTCCGCCTGGACGTCCAGGGGAAGACTGACGACGACCGTCCGGCGTCCGTGCACCGCCGTCCGGTAGGCGCGCGTCAGGTCGGCGACCGCGGAGGACGCGCCGTACACCCGTTCAGGTACCGCGCCGACGCTCGCGGCCAGCGCGTCCTGGTCGATCCTGAAGTTCGAGCGCACCGCCGCCCCCGCCGTGTCGGCCGTGAGGACGAGCAGGGGAGTGCGGCTCTTGGCGGCCTCGGCGATGCCGGTGATCGCGTTGGTGAGCCCGCAGCCCTGGTGGGTGGTGAGGACGGCGGGAAGCGGACTGAGGCGGCTGTAGCCGTCGGCCATGCTCGCCGCGCCGCCCTCGTGGCGGGCCGCGACGAACGGGACGCCGTGGGCGCGCAGCGCGTTCGTCAGGTGGAAGTTGCCGCTGCCGACCACGCCGAAGGCATGCCCGACGCCCAGGTCGGCGAGCAGCCTTCCGGCGAGGTCGGCGACGGTCTCGGTCATGCGCGGGGCACCAGGGCGTAGACGCGGGCGGGGCTGCCGGTGCCGCCCACGATCGGCAGCGGCGACACGACCAGCATCGCGCCGGTCCCGGGAAGGCGGTCGAGGCCCTGCAGCTGGGTGAGCCCGTACTTGCCGGCGCCGAGCAGGTGGTAATGGACGGGGAACGGCGGCTCCATCCCCCCGGCCTGGCCCGCGTCGATGCCGACGGTCTCCACGCCGAACCCGCTGATGGGCGAGGCCGCGAGCCATTCGGCGCCCGCGACGGACACGCCCGGCGTGTGCGGGCCGTCCTCGTCGGCGTTGGCGAACGCGGCGGCGTCCCCGGAACGCGAGCCCCAGCCGGTGCGGAACAGCAGCCAGCACCCCTCGGGGAGCGGCCCGTGCTCGGCGGCCCAGGCGTCGAGGTGATCGGGACCGAGGAGGAAGTCGGGATCCTCGGCCACCTCGGCGGTGAAGTCGACGACGACGGCGGGCCCGACCAGCCGGGACGGCGGGATCCGGTCCACGCTCAGCCCGTCCCTGCCGGTCGCCCAGTGGACGGGCGCGTCCAGGTGGGTGCCGGTGTGCTCGCCGGTGTGGATGTTGTTCCAGCTCCAGAACGGGCCGTCGGCGTCGAAGTCGCTCACCTTCTCCAGCGACAGCGGGATGGTGTTGGCGAACGGCTCCGGCAGGCTCAGCACCGGCGTCGCGGGGCTCAGCGGGGCGGTCAGGTCGAGGATCTCGACCTCGCCTCCGGACAGGGCGGACAGCAGGCTGGAGATCACGTCCACGTGCGAACCTTCCGAGAAGAACAACGTGAGCACAGTCTGGACCACTCCAGGCGGGAACGGCCATCCAGGGCGAAAAGTCCGCCGCAGGCTGGTTATTTGCCGGGTTCGGGGCCGTACCACTGGAGGGGCTGGCCGGTGACCCGGGCGACGCATTCGAAGCCACGGTCGCGGTGCAGAAGGGTGAGCCCCTGGAGCTCCGCCGCGGCGGCGAGGATGAGGTCGACGGGGCCGGCGCTGCGGTGCTGTCCCCGCCGGGTGAGGGCCTCTTGGACCTTCCAGGCCCGGTCGTAGACGCGGTCGTCGACGGGGGCCCAGCCGAAGAGCAGGCGCATGTCCTCGATGCCCTGTTCGCGGTCGGCCAGGGATCTGGCGCTGTAGAAGAATTCCAGTTCGGTGATGGAGCAGACGGCGATGAGCCCGGCCGCCGCCGCCTGGTCCCAGCCGTACTGTTCGGCGTCGGGGCGCATGAAGCGGGCTAGGGCGCTGGTGTCGATGAGGTACTGGGCTGCCTTCATCGACGGTAGTCGGTCTTGTCCTCGAAGAGGTCGAGGTCGAAGGCGCCTGCCGCGGCGTTGGTGCGAAGGCGGGTGAGCGCGAGTGCTCGCCGCCGGTTCTCCAGCACCTCGCGGAGGGCGGTGTTGACCGTCTCCTTCTTGGTGCTGGTCCCGAGCGCCTTCGCGACCTCGGCGAGCAGGTCGTCATCCAGGTCGATCACGGTACGGCTCATGGAGGCACCTTCCTTGATATCAACGATTCACTTGATGATATCAAGGAAGGTCGCCGACCGGGGTTGACTCCGACGTTGCGTCGGGGTTTTGGGTGGGGGACGTGAAGGTCGTGTCGGGGGCTTATCTCGCCTCATATGTGTTGTCCATGGTGGGGAACTCCCTGGCGGGGGTGGTGCTGCCGCTGGTCGTGCTGCAGGTGACGGGCAGCGCGTGGGGGGCGGGGGTCGTCGCCGCGGTGTCGGTGGTGCCGGCGGTCCTGGCGGGGTTGTTCACGGGGGTGGTGATCGACCGGATCGACCGGCGGACGGCGTCGGTCCTCACGGACCTGGTGTCGGCGGCGGCGATCGGGATGCTGCCGCTGGTCGAGCTGGTGGGGGAGCTGAGCCTGGGGTGGTTCGTCGCGAGCGCCGTCCTCGGGTCGCTGGGGGACGTGCCGGGGCTGACGGCGCGGGAGGCGCTGCTCCCGGCGATCGTGCGGCACGGCGGGATGGGGGCCGAGCGGCTCACGGGGATGCGGGAGGGGCTCGGGGCGCTCGCATTGCTGCTGGGTCCCGCGGGGGCGGGCGCGCTGATGGTGCTGCTCGACGGGGCGGCGGCCCTGTGGATCACCGCGGCGGCCTCGCTCGCGGCGGCGCTGGTCACGCTGCTCATCCCGCGGGGCGTGGGGGCGGTCGGCGGTGACACCGCGGACGGCGGGCGGGCCCGGCTGCGGGAAGGGTGGCTGGTGCTGGTGCGCAGCCCGTTCCTGATGGCGGTCACCGGGCTCAGCCTCGCCGCCGTGTTCGTGCTCGCCGCGTTCCAGGCGCTGATCCTGCCGGTGGCCTTCCTCGACCGGCCCGGCCTGCTCGGCTTCGTGCTGAGCGCGATGGCGGCGGGCATGCTCGTCGGCGGCGTGCTCTACGCGGTCGCGGGGCGGCGCGGATCGCGCCGGGCCTGGTTCGTGGCGGGGCTCGCCGGGGTGACCGGCGGCTTCGCGCTCATCGCCGCGCTGTCGTCCGCCGAGATCGTGCTCGCCGGAGCGTTCGCGGTGGGCCTGTCGAGCGGATTGTTCAACGGGCTGCTCGGGGTGCTCATGATCGAGCGGATTCCCGAGGCGATGCGCGGGCGGATCATGGGCACCCAGAACGCCATGATGACGGCCGCGGCGCCGGTCGCCGTCTTCGTCGCCGCGGCCCTCACCGAGGCGGCGGGCCCGGAGGCGGCGGCCGTGATCCTGGTGGCGGTGTGGGCGGTCGCGGCGGCCGCGTCCCTGTCGGTGCGGGCGCTCCGTACGCTGGAGGAGACGGACGGTGCGGCGGAGGGGGTGCGGGCGTGAGGAGCGGCGAACTCGCCCGGACCGCCGGGGTGACCGTCCGGGCCCTGCGCCACTACCACCAGGTCGGCGTGCTCGACGAGCCCCCGCGGACGCACAACGGCTACCGCCGGTACGGGGTTCGCGACCTGATCAGGGTCCTGCGGATCAAGAGGATGGCCGCCCTCGGCATCCCCCTGGACCGCATGCGCCCGCTGCTCGACGACCCCGGCCACGACGGCGCGGCCCTCCTCGACCGGCTCGACGCCGAACTCGCCGCGGAGATCGACCGGCTGTCCGAGCGCCGCCGCCACATCGCCAGGATCCGGGCGGAGGGCGCGGCCCCGGACACGCCTCCCGAACTGGCCCGCTTCCTCGCCCGCTTCGCCGACGCCTACCCGTCACCCGGCCTGGCCGGATTCGACCGGGACCAGTCGGTCCTGCTCGCCCACCTCGCCGACGAGACCGCGATGCCCGAGGTCGCACGCCTGTACGAGCGGCTGAGCTCCCCCGACCTGCTCCCCGCCATGGTCGCCCTGAACGTCCGCTTCGACGCCCTGGACGCCGGCACCGCCCCCGAGGACCGCGACGCCTTCGTCGACGACTTCACGTCGGCGCTCGCCCCCGTCGTCCAGGAGATCGCCGGGGCCCCGTCCGGCCTCGCCGACGCGTCGGACCTCCTCGGCGCTTATTCCGCCGACGTCCTCAACGCGACGCAGCGGCGGGCACTGGAGATGATCTCCGAGCGTTTCGCCGCGCTCAGCGGCCACCGTCCGTGAAGCGGCCGGGGACCATGAGGCCGGTCTCGTAGGCGGCGATCACGGCCTGGACGCGGTCGCGGAGCCCGAGTTTGGACAGGACGTTGCTGACGTGCGTCTTCACGGTGTGCTCGCTCACCGTGAACCGGGCGGCGATCTCCGCGTTGGACAGGCCGCCGGCGAGCAGCCGCAGCGTCTCGCGCTCGCGGGCGGTGAGGACGTCCAGCCGCTCGGTGCGGGCCGGGGGCACGGCCGAACCGGAGGTGAAGGCGGCGATCAGGGTGCGGGTGACCGACGGCGAGAGCAGCGACTCGCCCGCCGCGACCACCCGGACGGCGTGCACGAGGTCGTCGCGCCGCACGTCCTTGAGCAGGAAGCCGCTCGCGCCCGCGCGCAGGGCGTCGAAGATGTGGTCGTCCTGCCCGAAGGTGGTCAGCATGATGACACGGGCGGACGTCTCGGCACCGATGATCCGGGCCGCCTCGATACCGTCCATCCCCGGCATCCGGATGTCGAGCAGGACGACGTCGGGACCGTGCTCGCGGGCGGCGCCGACCGCCTCGAAGCCGTCCCCGGCCTCCGCGACGACCTCGATGCCGGGCTGCGCGTCCAGGATCATCGCGAAACCGGCACGGACCAGCTCCTGGTCGTCGGCCACCACGACGCGGATCGTCATGCCGCTCCCTCCTCCGGCGCGGCCAGGGGCAACCGCGCTCTCACCTCGAATCCCGGACGGCGATCGGCCCGAGGCCCCGCCGCCGCCGTCCCGCCGCAGGCCGCGGCCCGCTCGCGGATGCCGATCAGCCCGTTGCGGCCGGACGGCAGGACCGTCCCCGCACCGCGGCCGTCGTCGACGACGCGGATCTCCAGCGCGGCGGCGCGCCAGCGCAGCCGCACCTCGGCACGGGCCTCCCCGGCGTGCTTGACGATATTGGTCAGCGCCTCCTGCACGATCCGGTACGCCGCGACGCCGCAGTCCGCGGGCAGCGGACGCGGCTCGCCCTCGACGTCGTACCGCACCTCCAGCCCGGCTCCGGCGACCTGGCGGACGAGCGCGGGCAGGTCGTGGACCGTCGGCTGCGGCGCGCGCGTGCCGTCGTCGTCCTTGAGCACGGACAACATCCGGCGCAACTGGTCCAAAGCGTCGCGGCCGGTGTCGGCGATCGCGTCGAACGCCGCCGAGGCGCGGGCGGGCGCCGTCTCCACCACGACCGGGCCCGCCTCGGCCTGGACGACCATGAGGCTGATCGAATGCGCCAGGACGTCGTGCATGTCGCGGGCGATGCGGGCGCGTTCCCGTTCGGCGGCGCGCTCCTCGTCCATCCGGCGCTCGCGCTCCAGGCGGAGGGCCCGCTCGGCGAGGGCGGCCGCCTGCGCGCGGGACCCGGCCGAGGCCCGGCCCAACGCGTACGCGGCGACGTACAGCACGATGCCCCGCGTCGCGGTGTCCGGGGAGCCGACCGTGATCAGACCGACCAGGCACATCACCGCGAGCAACGACATCCGCACCCGGAACGGGCAGCCGGCCGCGACCCCGTACAGCGCGACGAGCACCCCGTACCACAGGGGTTGCGACGCCAGCGGCCCGACGAGGTCGTAGAGGCCGGAGAAGGCGAGGCAGCCCAGCAGGACCGCCACCGGCGCCCGGCGCCGCGCGGCCAGGGGGAGCGAGGCCCCCACCGCCGCGACATAACCCCACCAGTGCCAGGGCTGCCCGCTGGAGCTCTGCTGGAACAGCAGCGGCGCCGTCTGCGCCACGGCGGCTCCGGCGGCGAGCGCCGCGTCCGACCAGGGCGAACTCGCCAGGCGGCGGAAGCGTGGGGCCACCGGTACGGGCATGGTGGATTCTTTCACGCGGGCAGGGAGACCGCGGGCGCGGAGCGGCGGGCGAGCGGGGCGAGACCGGTGATCAACAGCAGGCCCGCCACGGGCAGCAGGTCCAGTCCTGCGGCTGCGGCCAGCACGCCGAGCACGACGGCCGCCGCCTGCAGGACCGGGACGGCGCGGACCACAGCCAGATGGCAGGCCGCCACGACCAGGCCGAGGAAGAAGAGCATCGGCCCCGCCGCGTAGACGGCGATCTCGACGCCGGGAACGTCCTGGACCTCGGAGAACATCCGGCTCATGTCGTCATGATCCGCGGCCAGCGCGCCGACGACGAGGTCGATGCCGATCTGCACGAGGGCGCAGACGACCCCGACGGTGGCGCAGACGGCCGTCACCGTGGCGAACGCGCCACGTCCCGCCAGCCGTCGCAGCTCCCACAGCACCGGGACGAACAGGAGCAGCGAGGCGAAGAAGGCGAGATGCCCGGCCGTCCAGGCGAGTCCGGGCCCGCGCTCCCCGTCCAGCCCGTCCAGGAGCCGGACGACCCCGTAGACGGTGACCAGGACCGGCGCGGCGACAAAAGCAAAGGAAGAGGACTTCATGCCGGAATCCTCGCCCCGGCCCCCCGCCCCGGACATCGCCGAAGCGACCCATCTCCGCCCTCCCCCGGACGACGGAGGGCGCCGATGCGCAGGACGCGGGGCACGGTCCTCGACGCCGGGCTCAACGATCACGAACCGCAGCCTCGACGGGCACGGCCGTCGTGAGGGTGGCCGCGGAGCCGGGGACGGACCAAGGCCCCGTCAGCGGTTTCCCGCGAGGCCGGTCATCTCGTCAGCGGTGGTCTCGTCATCCCGCGCCTGAGCTTCCGACATCGTCGGTGCTGGGGCGGATGTGGGGTGCAGTCCGCTGATCAGGATGTGTTCGATGTAGGGGCCCAGGGTCGATTTCAGGAGGGGCAGGACGGGGGTGAGCTGTTGGGTGATGAAGCGTCGTTCTGCTGCGGTGAGCCGGGCGAAGGCGTCGGTGATGTGGTCGGCTGTGTGTTCGGGGTGGTTGACCGCGACGCAGAAGCCGTGTGCGTGGTAGCTCTGCTTGGGGCGGTGCAGATGTAGGGAATGCACGTGTTGCCGGCGGTCGGCGACCATGAGGGTGATTTTGCTGATGGTCACGTGCCGGTACTGCGCAGGCTCGGTCGGGCCGGGGTAGTCGATCTGCAGGAGCTGGTCGCCTTCTTTGAGTTCGGTGATGTGCAGGCCGGGGTTGACCTGCTGAGCGGCTTCGGGAGAGATGGCCTTCCAGCCGTGCGGTGTGAGGAAGGGGTGGGAGGCGGTGAAGAAGGGCGGGTAGTCGTTGATCCCGTAGAGCAGTTCGCCTTCCTTCAGCGGCCAGACGATGGTCTGGGGGCTGCGTTGCTCGATCTCACCGAGGTATCCGCAGACTTGCTCGCCTTGGGTGATCTCTTCGATGGGCTTGGTGGTGCCGTCGGCCATCAGGATGGGTGTGCCTTCGCGGAAGCAGTGCCCGAAGGGAGCCCTTTCGACGTTGTCTGGATGCGCGCCGGTCAGGAAGTCGTAGTGGGCGTGGTCGGTCAGCCACGTGCCGACGTCCAGGCCGTAGGTGTAGGCGTTGGTGTAGCTGGTGGAACCGCCGGCGGGGTTGGGGGCGTAGCCGGTGCCGGTGGGACTGCGCCGGTTGGTGGCCGCCAGGACCTGCTCGATGAAGTTCTGGCCGGTGTAGTGGGCCGACAGCATGGCGTCGTACACGGTCCACCCGGCGGTGAACGCGCGTTCGTGCAGTATCTCCTCCCAGTGACGCTCGACTGCGCCGGCCAGGTCGGGGCGCAGCAGCCGCACCTTGTACAGGTTGCAGTAGAGCCGTTGGAAGAACTTGCCGCGATCGCTCCGGTAGCCGAACAGTTCTTTGATGGTGTAGTGCGGGCTGATCATCTCCTTGGCCAGCTGCTGACCCCAGTCCGAGCGGTCGGCCAGGTAGGTGGCGAAAGGAACGCCGTCTTTGCCGGCATGGGTGGGGAACAGGAAGCTGTAGTTCTCCCGGGCCAGGGAGATGAAGTCGGGATCGTCCGGTTTGAGACGCGCTTGTACGAAGGCTTGGGCCTTGACCTGGTCAGCGGTGCGGGAGAAGCCATGGCCGGACACCAGCGCCAGCGACCAGGCCACCAGCGCGGCGGCCACATCGGCCACCCATGGCTGGGCGGCGGTTCTGAGCGGTGGCGGTGCGTCGGGGAAGAAGACGTCGTGGACGGTCAGGCTGTTTTGCAGTTGAGCGGTGAACACCGTTCCGACGTGCGTACGGACTTGGGCGTCATCCATGCTGATCAGTCGGTCGAGGGTCACCATGTCCGGTGGCGGCTCGTACATCCCGGCTTCGAACGCGTCGAGGGTCGAGGACAGGGTGTCCATGTGCTGCTCCCGGAAAGTGAGTGGGTGACCAGGTACCGGCGTGCGTGTGTAGGCGCTTGAAAAGGGTTTGCGGCCACGTGGCGAGAGGGCCGCCGACGCGATGGCGCGGCGCGGATCGGTCACACCTGTCCGCGCCATTCGTAGGCCGGGGTGCCGGAGCGGTCGCTGCAGACGGCGGTCAATTGGCCGGTGAACGACCGGCCTGAAGCGCTGAGCGTCACGTGTCCGCTGAGGTAGAACTCCTCTTCTCCCTCTTCACCCTCTTCCCCGCAGACCAGGTCGGCTACATGGGACACGTCGAAGGCCACGGTGATGCCGCCGTCGCTGGCGTGGGTGGGGTGTGAGCAGTAGGCGGTGATGTCCTGGGCCCCGATGTGCATGCCCATCCGGGCTCTTCCCTGGGCGTCCAGTTCGGCAGTGAGGGTCAGCGGCAGCCCCTGCCGGTAGTCGTCGCCGCCGCGGCGAGCGGCTACCTGGGTTTCGTAGGTGACGCCGGGCGGCGCAGCGGCCCGGCGCTGCTCGGCCGGGGTCATGCCGGGCCCGGGTTCGGCGGCGCGGTGGCGCTGCTCCATGCGTTGAGCGCCTTGGCCTGCGGTGAGGGCTCGGGCAGCGAGTCGACGAACTTGAGGCCCGCATCCTTCATGAAGTCCTCGACCGGGTTGGGGGGCTTGGAGAGCCACCAGCGGATCGCCATCACGACGATGCCGACCACCGCCAGAGCCGCGCCGAAGACCGGGATCATCACGCTGGAGAAGAAAAGGCCCGCCACTGTGGTGGCGGTGACGGCGAGGGAGATCGCGAAGTCCACCGCGGTCCACGCGATGTCCCGGCCGGACGTGATGGCGTCCAGCAAGGTGATGAACGACAGCACCGCCAGCGTCACGCTGACGGCTACGCCCAGCAGCTTCACAACGCCGGAGATCCAGCCCCCTGCGAAGATCTTGCCGAAGATGGTCTTCCCGAGGAGGGCCTTATCGGCTCCCAGTAGGCTCTTGATGTTCCGCCCGACTTTGGCGATCCATTCCATACCACCGATGATTTTGACCAGTGTTCCACCGATAACCGCGCGCAGCCCGGTGGAGACGGTCCTCTCGACGAGTTTGGCCCACGCCTCAAGGCCGGGTTTCACTATGAGTGCGAAGAATGCCTTCACGGCTTTGGCGGTGCCGACGAAGGTGCCGACAATGTTGGTGACCACTTCGGTGCGCTGCTTGGTGTTCATCTTCTCCCAGTTGCCTCCGGTCACGGACAGGACGGCGGAGACGACCGCCCCGCCCCAACTGGCGAGGGCGAAGACCTGACCCAGTGACTTCGCGAACTTCGCGATCTTTTGATGCTTTTCCAGGAATTTCCCGATCTTGTTCTTGATGTTGTTCATCTGGGTGAACTGCGATTTGGTTTTCACGTTCTGCTGGCTGACGATGTACTGGGCGAGATCGGTGTCCACCGCGTTCTTGTTGTCATTGAAATATTTGATGATCTCGTCGATGCCGTTCTTGCGGAGATCGTCGAGATCCGGAATCCTGCCATCGGCGATCTTCGTGAGAATGATCCGGATGTTATCGGGAATCCAGGATCTGACGAGATCGACGTCCTGATGGACGATGTCCTGCGACAGATTACCGATGACTCCGGTCATCACCGCATTGCTGTAGAGGCCGGCCACCTCGCCCGTCGGGTCCAGGGCCAGCAGGAGCATCGAGTTCTGCTTGATGGTCCTGAGTGCGCCCTCCCGGGTGAGCGGGTTGGCGAAGGAATTGACCAGTGGAACGAAATCGGGATTGTCATCGCTGGTCGCATCTTCGTAGAACGCTTCGGCCCATTTCCGGCCACCGTCGGCGATGTAATCTTGAAGGCGGGGGCGGACGGCGAGATACGCCTCCATGTACAGGCCCTGATGCTGGAGATTGTAGCCTTCCTCGGCCGCGATCCCGGTGCGAAAGTAAGCCGCGAGTTTTTCCGCTTGCTCGGTATTCAGTCTCGTCTCCGGCTCGCCCGGCCCCGTGTACTGGTTGAAAGAGTTGGTCAAGTACGCCCGGCAGAACTCCTCATACCACTTATCTCCTTTATCGGCGAGTTCTTGCTGTGCCTTGGTCAGATGGGGCGGCCTTTGTCCCATGAACCTCGTCAGCCAGTCGCTTTCCGGCTGCTTCTTGCCCATGGCGTACTTCATGTTCCGTGTCAGGGCGCTGTTGATCAGCCCCTCCATTCCGGCCTGCTCGGCATCGGGAGGCGTCAGGAGGCTCAGTTCCATCAAGGTGAGGATGCTGGGGGTCGCCAGCACCGCGTGATCCGTCACGGTGTCGGCGGCAAGACCCGCCAGCGGGCCGCCTTCCTCGGCCGCGTCGGCGTAGAGGTGATCCGACGCGGCGCGCTCACACGGCCGGGCCGTCCACAGCCGCACCTTTTCCGGCTCGGCGGTCTCCTCGTCGCCGCAGCGGGCGCGGACCGCGCCCGTACCCGCGGGAGACCTTTCCCGCGCATTGAAGGACAGTTCGGCCTGGGAGTAGAAGCCATCATCAACAAAGGAGCATTCGGTCTCAGAGGCGAAAATCTGCACCTGATAGGTGTTGTCGCCGAAAAACTTCGTCGACGCCTGGGACAGTTTCTGCATCTCTCCGGCGGCGTCCGCGAGCTTGTACTCCGGTTTCACCCTCCCTCTCTCGTCCAGCGTGTAACCGATCTCCAGCCGCCGGCCGGGCTCCCAGTCGTGCTCTGGCACGGAGCCGGGATCGTGTCCTGGCGCGTACAGCGACTTGGTGATCTCGGTGTCGTAGCAGCGGGGCTTGGCGACCCGGCCAGAGACGCGGACGGTGACGGTCTCCTGCGCCGATGCCCCGACGCAGACCCAGCCCTCCAGTTCACCCTCCCCGTCCCGGAACAGCAGATCTCCGGCGCTGAAGTGCGCTTCCGTCTCCTGGACCCAGGAGATCCGGTCCCCCTCCCACCGAGCGGTGCGCAGCGGCACCTCCCCCAGGAAGATCTGGCCGGAGCACAAAGTGATCGTCTGCATCCCCGCGATGGGCGCCGGCGCGGCGTCGTCAGCGTCGTCGCGAATCCCCATCACGTGATACTCGGCCTGGATCTCACGCAGGGACGAAGGCTTGGGCGGAGAGAGGGGCAAAGGAGTGCGCTCTGCGCCGCCCGGCCCGGTGTAGAGGGCCGCTTCCAGCGCGGCAGTGCTCAGCGGAAACGCAAAAGTACTCGTCATGACCCATACCCCTAGCTCGCTCTTTCTGCGGTAGCGGCCTGCCCGAAAACGCAGGCAGGCGGATAACGCGCGCGTCCGCAGTGCTGATGCCGACGGCGCACCCCGCGTTGCCCGTCGCCGCCACGACGCGGGACGTTCCAGCCCTGCGAGATCCACCCGGTGACCCTGCCCGTTGACCTGCCCAGAGCAGGCGGCGGCAAGCGCAGGCAAAGTCGACCGGCCGCAAGTTCGGTCATCACCGGATGGCCCGCCCGTAGCGTGGTCTATAGCGCGCCGAGAAGTACCGGTGACGCGCTCCATGCCTCGACACGCGATCGCAGAGAAAACGGAAGCGCAGAACAGTAGAGCGGACTGGGAAAAAATTCACCGATGCAGGGATCACCACGCTGTCCAGCGAGCGGGCCGTCGACACCCACCGTTTCCGCTGGCCGGCGTTGACCTTTCAGGGAAAGGGTCTGATATCGAAGAAAGCGGCGCTGGTCTTCGCGACGCGTTCTCCGGCGGCGTCAAGCGTCGTACTTCAGCGTGCCTGACGAAGCCCCCGAGCTCCCGGGACGGCCGTCATTCCCACGAGCTCGGCCACCGGCCGGCGGACCCTGGCCGGGCCTCCAGGGCCGACTGCGACCGCGCATGAGGAAGCCCCGGCTCCCAAGAGGGACCGGGGCTTCCTCATGCCTGCCTGCGTGAGGGCCGGGTGGTGAAGCAAACAAGGGCCTCAGCTGCGGTCTCCCGCGCGAGGCCCTCGTTACGTGCCCGGCGAGGCACTGGCGGAGGATACGAGATTCGAACTCGTGAGGGCTTGCACCCAACACGCTTTCCAAGCGTGCGCCCTAGGCCACTAGGCGAATCCTCCGTCGGACAGCTTACCGGTTGTCGGGGAGTGGGCGGACCTCTATTACGGCTGACTTGGGGAGGGGGCCGTAGAGGTGGGGGTAGAGCTCGTCGGGGGAGTCGGGGGCCGGCTCGAAGCGGACGTCGAGGCGGCGGGGGTCGATCGTCAGCAGGAGGAGGCCGGGGACGCCCTGGTAGTGGCGGGAGAGGACGCGGGCGACCTGGTCCTGGGTGGCCGAGCAGTGGATGAAACCCTCCTCCGCGAGGGTCTTGTCCAGGGTGGACATCGCGTAGGGAGTGGTTTCGGTCACACTGTCCCAGGCAGCGCGGGTGGTGATGTGAAAGATGTGGGACATGGCACGGGACTGTACGCGGCCCGGGGGCTCATGCCATAGACTCGGGGCAGACCCCTCGCGTGGCGTCATCTTGTGAACCTCCCCAGGGCCGGAAGGCAGCAAGGATAAGCAGGCTCTGGCGGGTGCGCGGGGGGTCCTTTTGCGTCAAGGACGGACGGGGCCCGTGATGAGTCTTGCTCTCTACCGCAAGTACCGACCGGCCACCTTCGGCGAGCTGAAGGGCCAGGAGCACGTCGCCGAGCCGCTGCAGCAGGCGCTCCGCAACGGCCGGGTCAACCACGCCTACCTCTTCAGCGGGCCGCGCGGCTGCGGGAAGACGTCCAGCGCGCGGATCCTCGCCCGGTCGCTGAACTGCGAGCAGGGGCCGACCCCCGACCCGTGCGGGATCTGCGAGTCGTGCGTGGCGCTGGGGCCCGGCGGGACCGGCCACCTGGACGTGATCGAGATCGACGCCGCGTCGCACGGCGGTGTGGACGACGCCCGCGACCTGCGGGAGCGTGCCTTCTTCGCGCCGGTGTCGTCCCGGTTCAAGGTGTACATCATCGACGAGGCCCACATGGTCACCCGGGAGGGCTTCAACGCCCTGCTGAAGCTCGTCGAGGAGCCCCCGCCGCACCTGAAGTTCGTGTTCGCCACGACCGAGCCCGAGAAGGTCATCGGGACGATCCGGTCGCGCACCCACCACTACCCGTTCCGGCTGATCCCGCCCAAGACGCTGCAGGAGCTGCTGGAGGAGATCCTCCAGTCGGAGAAGGTCCCGTACGAGACGGCCGCGCTGCCGCTGGTCGTGCGGGCGGGCGCGGGCTCGGCCCGCGACTCGCTGTCGATCCTGGACCAGCTGCTCGCCGGGTCCGACGAGGCCGGCATCACCTACACGCGGGCCGTCTCCCTGCTGGGGTACACCGACGCGGCGCTGCTGGACGAGGTCGTCGACGCGTTCGGCGCGCGCGACGGGGCCGCGGTGTTCGCGGCGATCGACCGGGTGATCGAGAGCGGCCAGGACCCGCGCCGCTTCACCGCCGACCTCCTCGGCCGGTTCCGCGACCTGGTGATCATGGCGAACGTCCCGGAGGCCACGCGCACCGGGCTGATCGACGGCCCCGCCGACGAGCTGGAGCGCATGACGGCGCAGGCCGCGGCGATGGGCCCCGCCGACCTGGCGCGGGCCGCCGACCTGCTGCACACCGGGCTCACCGAGATGCGCGGGGCGACGTCGCCCCGGCTCCTGCTGGAGCTGATCTGCGCCCGGATCCTGCTGCCCGGCGCCTACACCGACGAGACGTCGCTGCTGGCCCGCATCGACCGGCTGGAGCGCAGCGGCCCCCCGATGGCGGCCGCCGCCCCGCGCGTCGAAGCACCTCCCGCGGCGTTCCAGCCGGTCTCCAGGGAGGCCGAGCCCCGTCCGCCCGCACCGGAACCGGCACCCCGTGCGCCCCAGAGAGCCGCAGAACCGGCTCCCCGCCCGCCGGTGGAACCCGCGCCCGAGCCCGCTCAGGCGCGCCCGGCTCCCCGGCAGGAGTCCAGGCCCGCCCCGTCCCGTCCGGCGGCGGACGACGGCTGGGGCGCCCCGGTCGCACAGGCGCCCTCGGCACCGGCCCCCGCGCCCGCCGCGGCGGCCTCCTCGGGCGCGATCGACGTGAGCGTCGTCCGGCAGCGCTGGCCGCAGATCCTCGAGGCGGTGCAGCGCAGGAGCCGTGTCGCCTGGATGACGATCATGGAGGGCGTCGCTCCGGCGTCCGTGGACGGCAACCTGCTGACGATCGCGTTCGAGAACGACGGCAAGCGCAAGAACTTCACCATGGGCCGGCGTGAGGGCGTGCTGGCCGAGGTGCTTCGGGAGCAGCTCGGCGTGGACTGGCGGATCGACGCGGTGCTGGGCAGCGCGCTCCCGGCTCCGTCGGCGCGTCCGGCCGCCCCGCCTCCGCCGACGTGGGACCAGCCACGCCAGAGCCCCCAGCGTCCGGCTCCGGCCGGACCGCCCGCCCCGCAGGCCGTTCCGCAGGCCGCGCCGCCGGTGCCGCAGCCCTCCGAGCCGCTTCCGCCGCCGCCCGAGGCCCCGATGGGCGGCGACGACGACGATGTGGACGTCGAGGGCGACACGCTCGCGGCGAACGAGGCGGTGAGCGGTCTGGCGCTGCTCCAGCGGGAGCTCGGCGGCAGGGTGATCAGGGAGATCGACAATTCCTGACGGCCTCGGGGTCGTATCGCTTTGCGGACGGACGCCGTAGGCTCGTAAGTCCGAGTCGTGGAGGGGATGACCAGTGGAACCCGGTGGCCAGCTTGATTTTCAAGCCCTGCTGCAGCAGGCGCAGAAGATGCAGGAGCAGCTGTTCGCCGCCCAGGAGGAGCTGGCGCGCGCGGAGGTGAAGGGCAGCGCGGGCGGCGGCCTGGTCACGGCGACCGTCAACGGGCAGGGCGAGGTCGTGGAGATCGTCATCGATCCGAAGCTGATCGACGCCGACGACCCGGCGGAGGCGGCCGAGACCGTGGGCGACCTCGTCGTCGCGGCGATCCGCGAGGCGACCAACACCGCCGCGGAGCTGCAGCAGGAGAAGATGGGGCCGCTCACTCAGATGCCCGGAATGCCGGGATTGCCGGGGTTTTAAGTATGTATGAAGGTGTCGTCCAGAACCTGATCGACGAGCTGGGGCGGTTGCCCGGCGTCGGGCCCAAAGGCGCGCAGCGCATCGCGTTCCACCTGCTCAACGCCGATCCCGCCGATGTGAACCGGCTCGCCGACGCGCTGCGCGAGGTGAAGGACAAGGTCAGGTTCTGCCGGACCTGCGGGAACGTCGCGCAGGACGTCGAATGCCGGATCTGCCGTGACGTGCGGCGGGACCGGGCGGTCATCTGCGTGGTCGAGGAGTCCAAGGACGTCATCGCGATCGAGAAGACCCGCGAGTTCCGTGGCACGTATCACGTACTGGGAGGTGCGATCAGCCCGATCGAGGGGGTAGGTCCGGAAGACCTGCGGATCAGGGAACTGATGCAGCGGCTCGCCGACGGGGAGGTGACCGAGTTGATCCTCGCCACCGACCCCAACCTCGAAGGCGAGGCCACCGCGACGTACCTGGCCCGCCTGGTGAAACCGATGGACTTGAAGGTCACCCGCCTGGCCAGTGGCCTACCGGTGGGCGGGGACCTCGAGTACGCCGACGAAGTCACGCTGGGACGCGCTTTCGAGGGACGGAGACTGCTCGATGTCTAATGAGAACACCCCCAACGACTGGGCCGAGTTGGCAGGCCGCGTGGTCGTGCACGTGGAGAACTACCTGTCCGGCCTGGAGCGCTGCGCGCGCGGGGAGGGCGGCCAGCAGACGGTCTCCCTGCTCCTGCTGGAGGTCTCGCAGATCATGCTGGCCGGCGCGCAGCTCGGCGCCAGCCCCGACGTGGTGCTCCCCGACAACTGGGAGCCCGAGATGAGCGAGGACCCCGACCTGGACGCCGTCCGCCAGGGGCTGGCCGAGCGCCTGGCCGTCGTGGACGAGTACACCGAGGTCTTCGACCCCTACAAGGACCCGGAGCTGACGTCCTACCGGCTGTCCGACGACCTGGTGGACATCGCGTCCGACCTCGTCCACGGCCTGCGCCACTACCAGGCCGGGCGCCCGCTGGAGGCCCTGTGGTGGTGGCAGTACAGCTACCTCAACCACTGGGGCAACCACGGCGGCGCCGCCCAGCGCGCCCTGCACGCCGTCGTCTCCAACGTCCGCCTCCAGGTGGCGGAGGAGAACGTCAACGAAGCCCTGGTCACCACCTGAGCCCGTCCTCCCGACGAGAGGTGTCGCCGCCTGCCACCGGGTGCGAGGACCCGGTGGCGGCTCAGACCCGGTTCAGGATGACCACTGGAATATCCCGTTCGGCCTTCTCCTGGTACTTCGCGTACTGAGGGAAGAGGCCGACCATCACCTCCCACAACGCGGGCTTCTCCGCCGCGGAGGCGGTGCGCGCCCGCGCGGTGAACTCCTCCTCCCGCACCTGCACCGTGACTTCCGGATCCGCGCTCAGGTTCCGGTACCAGCCGGGGTGCTCTTCGGCTCCGCCGTTGGACGCCACCAGGAGATAGCGGTCACCGTCCCGGCCGTAGATCAGCGCCGTCCGCCGCAGCAGCCCCGACCTGTGCCCCCGCGTGGTGAGCAGCAGCGTCGGCCAGCCCTGGTAGTCGTGCCCCTTCTTCCCGCCGCTCTCGACGTAGGTGCGGATGTGCGCGGCGACCCATCCGGTGGGGTTGTCGAAGACCTCTTCCGCCGTCACCGGCCCTCCCCGCGGGTCGTCCGCCAGAAGACGGGGATGAGGACGGCCCCGACCGCGAGGTGCGCGAGCGCGAGCACCGCCTTGGTCCCGCCGGTCGCCTCCACGCCGGTCAGCGGCAGGAACGACACCGCCAGGACGGCCACGGCGACGGCCGTCCAGATCCGCGCGGCGTGGGAGGTCGCCCGCTCCAGGACGGCGAGCAGCGCCCAGCCCAGCAGCGCGGAGGCCAGCGAGAAGACGAGGAAGGCGCCCGCGCCGAGGTCGCGCGGCTCCTGACCGGGCTGTTCGACGACCAGCTCCTGGCCGAGCAGCGGCTCGCCCACCACCCAGACCGCGCCGGCCGCGACCACCGATCCCGCCACCGCCAGCGCACGATCGCGGGTGCGGGCGCGCGCCCTGACGGCGGGGGCGCCGTCGGTCCGATCCACCATGCCAACTCCTTCAGAACCTTGATGGTTCAGCTCCTGAACCTTTGGCGAGCATAGAGCATTAGTTCAGGACCTGAACAGTCAAGTTGGTGAAGTTGTCCTTTATGCTGGTGAGATGAGTGCGGAAGCCGACCCGATCACGGACGAGCTGAGCGAACTGGTCTTCCAGGTCGCCGGGCGGCTGCGCGGCGGCTTCAACGCCGCCGCGGCGGAACTGGGACTCCCGCCCGCGCAGGCGCTCCTGCTGGCCAACCTGTCGGCCCCGACCCCGATGCGCGAACTGGCCGTCTGGCTGTCCTGCGAGCCCTCGAACGTGACGGGGATCGTCGACGGCCTGGAACGCCGCGGCCTGGTCGCCCGCCGTCCCTACCCCGCCGACCGCCGGGTCAAGTACGTCGTCCTCACCGAGGAGGGCGAGCGCGGCCGCGCGGAGCTGCGCGCCCGCAGCCAAGCCCAGGCCCGCGCCCTCTTCGCGTCCCTCGACGCGGACAAGGAGCATCTGCGCGACCTGCTCGCCGCCGTCGTGGCCGGAGCGCCGGCCCCCGACGAGGCCCAGATCCCCCGCCGCTGAGACCGCTCCGCCTCCGAAGCGGCACCGGACACGTCCGGACGGCGTGCCGGTTCCCTCGAGAGCGACGGGACGTCCTCGGGGCTTTCCGCAGAGCGCGGCGGCGGCCTCCCCGCGCTCGGAAAACATGAGCGAATGTAGTTTCGGTGCTGTCATCATGGTGCGATGGTCGCGGTAGCGGAAAATGCCACCAAGCAGGGCATGCTGGGGTTCGCCCTGGTCTCGGCGCTGGCGTTCGGCAGCTCGGGGATCGCGGCCAAGCCGCTGATCTCGGCAGGGCTGGCACCGACGCACGTGGTGTGGTTGCGGGTCGCCGGAGCGGCGCTGGTGCTGTCGCCGCTGGCCTGGCGGCACCGGGCGCTGCTGCGGGAGCGCCCCGCCCTGCTCGCCGGGTTCGCGCTGCTGGGCATCGCGGGCGTGCAGGCGTTCTACTTCGCGGCGCTGTCGCGCATCCCCGTGGGCGTCGCGCTGCTGGTGGAGTACCTCGGACCGGTGATCGTGCTCGGCTGGGTGCGGTTCGTGCGGGGCCGCCCGGTGACAGGACGCGCGGTGCTGGGCGTGGTGCTGGCCGTCGCCGGCCTCGCCTGCGTGGTCGAGGTGTGGGCGGGTCTGGGTTTCGACCCCGTGGGACTGGCGTTCGCGTTGTGCGCGGCGGGCTGCCAGGCCGGGTACTTCCTGCTGGTCGACCGGGGCGGCGGCGACGAACCCGATCCCGTCGGGCTGATCGTCTACGGCTTCCTCATCGGCGCGGCACTGCTGACCGTGATCACCCGCCCGTGGGAGATGGACTTCACGGTGCTGAAGGGCGCCGTCGAGATGGGAGGCGGGTCGGTGCCCGCTCTCCTGCTGTGGGTGTATCTCGTGCTGGTCGCGACGGTCTTCGCCTACGCGACGGGCGTCGTGTCGGTGCGGGGCCTGTCCGCCCAGGTCGCGGGCGTGGTCGCCTGCCTGGAGGCCGTCGTCGCGGTGGCGCTCGGCTGGATCGTGCTCGGCGAGCACCTGTCGGGTCTGCAGCTCTTCGGCGGGGCGCTGGTCCTGACCGGGGCCTTCGTCGCCCAGACGACGGCCCCGGCCGGGGCCGACCTTTCGAAGGAACCGGCCGGCGCCTGACCGGGCATCAGGCCGGAGGCGTGTCGGTCCATCCGACCTCGTAGAAGACGGTCTTCTGCACCAGTGTTTGGCCCTCTCTTGTCTCCACGCGCTCCATCGCCAGAACGATGCCGGTCTCCGGGTCGATGATCAGCTTCTCCCAGGTGCCGCCGTAGGTGATGCGCAGAACGGTGCCTTCCCGCCCGGCGGGGTCTCGCTGCGTCCCCAACGACTCGGCCTCGGGAAGACCGGCAAGGGAGCGGAAAGCCGCGGCCCGAACCCGTGGCGGGGCGGGTTGGTCGGCGAGCAGGCTCAACATGCAGGTCGCCGTGAACAGCTTTCGGTCCTGGGGAAGGATCGGTCCGATGCCGTTGTGCGTCGCCAGCCGGTGGAGCCGGGCGTACAGGGCATCCGGATCCGTGGGCAGCTCGGCGAGCTGCCGGTAGGTGATCTCTTTATGGCATAGCGTGAATTTTCCGCCTGTCCGGAACTTCCGGAGCGGTTCCTTCGCCGACTTCATCCAGGCGAGACCGTCGGTGGTGGTCCAAGACTCGCGTTCACCGGTGGAGTGGGGGTCGGGTTTGTTGTAGTCCTGACCGAGGAAGGAGAAGGCCCTGACGTGCCAGTACTTTCCCGTTTCGGTAGGGGTCGTCTCCGCCCGTTCGGCCGCCGCGAGGAGGATCGTCGCCGCGTCGGTGGGCGGTTCTGCTGGGACGGGGCCGCCGAAGCCCGACACGACGACGGCCGCCGCCACTCCACCCGCGACGAGCGCGGTGAACCCTCCGCCGAACAGCAGGCCGCGGCTCGGCCGCCGCCTCGGGCTCTCCCGGCGGAGCCGTAGCCTGCCCGCCGCGACGGTCTCCGCGGACGGTGCGGGCTTGGTGAGCAGTTCCGCGATCAGTTCGGCTTCCCTCATCTCTCCTCCAGGACGTCGCGGAGCTTCGCGCGGCCGCGGCTGAGCCGGGAGCCGACCGTTCCGTACGAGACTCCGAGCGCTTCGGCGATCTCCTCATGGGTGAGCTGCCCGAGTGCGAGCAGCAGGAGCACGTCCCGCTCACCCCGGTTCAGTTTGGTGAGCGCGTGTGCCAGCCGGGGTCGCAGTGCCTGCGCCGAGACCGCCGCGACGACCTGGCCTTCGTGGCTGTCGGCGTCGGGCTCGGTCCCCGCTCGAGCCAGTGCCCGGTAGTGCCGCAGCTCGTCTCTGCGGTGCCGCCTGACGAGGTTGGTCGCGACACCGAAGAGCCACGGCCGGAGCGAACCGCGTGCCGGGTCGAATCTCCGGCGGTTGCGAAACGCGACGAGGAACGTCTCGGCCGCCAGGTCGTCGGCGGCCTGGACGTCGACGCGCCCCGCGACGTAGCGGTAGACGTCGTGGAAGTACCGGTCGTAGACGGCCGTGAACTCCTCAGGTCCGCCGTGCAGCGCCTCGCTGAGCTCACCGGTCGCCTCGCCCATCCGGCACCGCCTCTCCAGCAGTGATCTGCTCATGCTTGTACTTGTCCGGAACCCCTGTCCGCTTTCCCGCGCGCCGTCCGAGGCGTTGGAAGGGCTGCTCGACCAGGTCGTGGCAGAGGACGCTGAGCACGACGGAGATCGGGAGGACGACGGCGAGGACGAGCCAGAAGTCGCCCAGGAAATAGGGGCGTCCGGTCAGCCGGTACCAGGCCATCAGGACGGGCATGTGCCACAGGAACAGCCCGTAGGAGATGCGGCCGCACCCCGTGAGGAGGCGGTTGCCGAGCAGGACGCGGTTGAAGGTCCGGTCCGGGGCGATGGCGGCGGGGGCGACGGCCGCGCATGCGACGAGCGGGGTGAGGACGGTGGCCACCAGGTACTGGTGGGGGGTCTGCGGGCCGGAGAGCGGCGTGGTCAGCGGCGTCGAGAGAAGGGCCAGGCCGCAGAGTGCGGCCACCCAGCCGAGGCCCGGGAAGGCCGCGATCCGTGCGGCGGCCCGGCCGGGGCGTTCGGCTGCGACGGCGAGGGCCATCCCCAGTGCGAAATGCACGAAGGAGCGGGGCAGCAGGTGTTCGGCGTAGAAGACGAACCGGAGGTCGGCGACGTAGCGCAGAGTCGCCGTCCACACCACGGACGCCACGGCCAGGCCGGACAGGACGGCGAGCAGCCGCCGCGCCGAGCCCCGGCCCCAGCGGTGCATCCCCCGGGCGAGCAGGGGCAGCAGCAGGTAGAAGCAGACCTCGACGGACAGGCTCCAGAGCATGAGGAGGCTCGTGCCCTCCCACCAGCGGCCGGGATCGTAGGGGTGGGTGAGGGTGAGGAACTCCAGCCAGATGAGCGGGCGTTCCGCCTGAGGTGACTCCGACAGCCAGAACGCCACCGGGAGCACGAGCCAGTAGGCGGGGAGGATGCGAAGAGCCCGGCGCTGGAAGTAGTGCCTGACATCGGGAAAGCCGGTGCCGTTCAGCGTGGCCCGCGCGAACGGCCGGTAGAGCAGGAGTCCCGACAGGATGAAGAAGAGCGGCACCCCGATGCTGCCGGTCCCCAGCATCCGCCAGCCGAACTCCTCGTACCAGACGACCCCTGTCACGTCGCCCACGTGGACCCAGACGACGAGCAGAATGGCGATGCCCCGCAGCCCGTCCAGGGCGGCGAGGTGGTCGTTCCTTCTCGGCGGCCCGCTCACCGGGCCATGGTGATCGTTCCTGCCGAGCTTTTTCGGAAATGGGTTGATTAACAGGAAAAGCTCCCGGACCTGATATGTCAGATGTCAGGTCCGGGAAGATGACGGATGTCAGATTCGCCGGTCCGCGGAACGCCTCAGCGGAAGGTGGTGACGAAGGACTTGAGGTTCTTGTCCTTGTTCTCGCCGGTGTACAGAAGGCCGTTGGGGAGGACGGTCAGCCGGGTGGACCAGGAGAGCGGAGGATAGAGGTACTCCTGCTTCCAGACGCCGTCGTCCAGGAGGTAGGCGTGGCTCGCCGGGGCACCCGAGGCGCCGCTCTGGGAGTCGGTGCCCCAGATGCGTCCCTGTGCGTCCTGGACCTGGGGCATGGCGTCGGAGGGCAGCTCCTGCCAGGCCGAGCCGTCCCAGTGCAGGAGCCCCCGGTAGGTGCTGAGCCAGGGGCCGCCGACCTCGGCGGACGGATAACTGCTGTTCCGGTACCCGGCGGGATAGGGGACCGTCGTCCAGGCCGAGCCGTCCCACAGGGCGAGGCCGTTCGTCGTGGTGATCCAGCCGGTGTTCGGGCCGGTCGGCCTGAATCCCTTGTAGGCGTGTCCCGGCGGCAGGTCGACCGTCTTCCACGCGGTGCCGTCGAAGTGCTTCACGAGCGGGGTCCCCATGGCCCACGCCTCGCCGGACGGGTACGACCTGAGGTCGTACACGTCCATCCCGAGGTCGTGGATCGTCCAGGCTCCGTCCTTCAGCCGGGAGACCTTGCCGCCCTCGGCGAGCCAGACGCCGCCCGTGTCGACGGACAGGCTGCGGGCGGACACGGTCTCCGCCGCGTTGGGGGTGGTGACCTTCGTCCACTTCCCGCCGTTCCAGTGCGCGAGGTAGGTGGTCCCCCTCCGCTTGTCGGTGTGGTGGTAGCCGCTGACCCAGACGTCCGTGGGGGACACGGCGTCCACGTCCTGGAGTGCTCCCTCGCCGGTCAGGCCGGGAGTGGTGAAGTTCTTCCAGGACGAGCCGTCGAACCGCTGGAGCAGAGGCTTGGGCGGAATGTCGATGAGGACCGTCTCCGGGGAGCCCGGCGTGGCCCCCGGAATGCTGGAGTACTTCTCGCGCTGGAATCCGACCGCCCAGGCTCCGCCGTCCCCGGTGCCCTCCACGTCCACGAATTCCCGGTTCGGCCCGAACGTGAAGGCCGGCTCCACCGGCACCCAGGACTCCCCCGCCTGCGCCGGGACGGGGGCGGCCAGCAGCCCCGCGACGACCACGCCCACGCTCACGATCCGCTGTGTTCTCATGCCCTGCACTCTTCTGTTCGGCAGGCCGAATTTCTTGTCAGGCGGTGAATAAGCGGATAAGCGGAAATCTCCGGTCCCTGGACAACGGGAATGTTTTTGTCCACCACGCTTTCGGCGGATTCCTTGGGGCGGTGACTCAGCCCAGCAGGCCGAGGATCAACCGGACCGACGCCTCCACACTGCGGAGTTCGCCGGGTGCCAGCGTCCCCAGCTTTCGGCGCAGTCTGGGTTTTGCGACCGTGTGCAGATCGGTGCAGTTGACATAAGACTCGTCATACTTGGTCAGCCCGGCCTCCTTTCCTACGGGCACGTGTGTCGTCGAGGGGCCCGCGGTTCCGGTGATCACTGCGACCGTCATCGCGGAGAGCGGTGCGGCGATCCGGTTGGCGGTGAGAACGACGACCGGATGAGGACCGATGGGAGCAGGCAGGGCACAGGCCCACACCTCTCCCCTCAGAGCCGTGCCGGGGCTCACCATTCCAGATCGTCGACGGCTTCGAGTTCGGCGTCACCGGGAGGTGTCACGCCTTCGGGAAGCGGCGCCTGCGCCTCTTGGTAGAAGGCGCGGATCTCTTCGGCCGCCGCAAGTTCCGTCGCTTCCCGGGTCAGGAGGCGCAATCCCTCGCGCAGGGCATCCGAGGTCGACTCCAGGTTCAGCGTGCGCATCGTCTCACGCAGTGTGTCCATTTCGTCCGGCCTGAGCCGAACCTGGGCAAGCTTGCCCGGACCTTGTCCTCGAGAGTGCTTGTGCCGACGGGCGCTCGGCTTCTGAGCTGCTTCCGAACCCACCATCTCTCCATTCTGTCGTACAGCTGTCTTACGTTTAGTGTGTTCCCGCGTGTTCCGCATGTCAATCGGGGGGCCGGACGGTCGGAGATCCACGAGGACGGGAGCACGGGGCGGACCGTGGGCACGGGATTCCGGTCGGCTCGCAGGAGGTGCCGCTCAGAGCCGTGCCGACTGCTCGGAGCCGCTCTTCGGTGTGATGGCCGGGCAGGCGCACCCTTCCAGCTCCCACCGGATCACCGAGTGGGCCGGTCGCCGTTCGAACTCCAGTGTCCCCGGGCACAGCATCGCCACCACGGCCAGTCCTCGCCGGGACTCCACCAGGTCCGCCACGTCCGTCACGCGTTCCACCGGGGCGCTCAGGAGCCGTTCGATCTCCAGGAGAACCGGGAGCGACACCTCCGGGACGGAGTTCACGGGGGTCGCGCGTTGTACCAGCACGCCTCTCACCAGGCCTGCGCTCGTGCGTCACGATCACCCTCACCAGCCCGCCGCCGCCGTGCTCGGCGGCGTTCGCGAGAAGCTCGGAGAAGACCAGCACGCAGTCGTCACGCAGTGGGCAGGTCGGCGGCAGCACCTTTCGCAGCCAGGAGCGTCCCGCTCGCACCTGTTCCAGTTCGGCGGGGAAGACCCGCTCCACCGTGAGGCCGCCCACCGATTCCGCCGTCACCGGTCGTCCCGCGACGGCTCGGCCTCGGTCAGGATCTGATGCTCCAGCTCCTCTCGCAGCCGTTCGGCCGTGTCCTCGATCAGAGTGCAGGCGAGACCCCTGCCGTGCTCCTCCCCGCTCAGCCGCCCGCCTCCGCGCCGAGTCGCCTTCCACCATCGCGCCGGTCCCGAAAGCCGACTGATGCACCAATCGGGATAGTCCTCTGAAAGCCTTTCGACTTCCCGCTCGTCCATGCCCGGATCCCTTGTTCTTTCGACCGCGTTTCCGTGACGAGGCTCACATGAAGGGCTACTGTGGGCAACGAACCGCAGGTGCACCGTGGTGCCACCCGCTTCAAGATCCATTGAACCGTCATGCCGGTACGCCCTCGGGAGTGGCTCATGACCGCGCAGCCCGAACCCTCCCGGGACCCTGCCATCAAGGGGTTCGCCATCGCCCTCGGCGCCTTTCGCGTCAAGGCGGGAATGGGCAAGAAGGAACTCGCCGAGAAACTCGGCTACACCCCCGCCTACGTCAGCCAGGTGGAGGCGGCGAAGAACGTTCCTTCGATGAAGTTCGCCGAAGACCTCAACACGCTTTTCGACACCGAGGCGTTCACCGAGCTTCGGCAGAACATCACGGACTCCAAGGGAAACAGCATATTTCCGCCTGGCTTCACGGATCTCCTGGAGCGGGAGGCCGTTGCATCGACCATTTATATTTTCTCGGCCATGGTCGTTCACGGGCTTTTTCAGACCCCGGAATACGCCTACGAGATCCTCAAGTCGGGGCGGGCGTCGGATGAGATCGAGCAGCTCGTGGCGAAACGCCTGAGCAGGCAGAGCCTCCTGGTCAGGGAGAGTCCCCCTCAGATCGTCGCGGTGTTCGATGAAGGATGTATCCGGAGGGCCATTGGCGGTACAGCGGTGATGAAGAGCCAGGTGGAGCATCTCATCGAGCTTGCGGCGAGGCCGAATATCATGCTGCAGGTTGTCCCTTCCTCTGCCGGATCGTATCTTGGTGTCATGGGCGCTTTCATCATGATGGAATTCGATGAGGCGCCCGGCGTGGTGTACACAGAGGATTATGTGGGAGTGAATCTGGCGAACCATCCCGCGGTTGTACGGGAGTACAAAATCAGCTTGAACCTGATCAGGGCATCTGCCTTGTCCGTGGATGATTCCATGAAGCTTCTTCGTGCGGTACGGGAGGATCTGTGAAGCGTAATGACCGCTCTGATTTCTACTGGCGCAAGAGCACCTACAGCGGGCCTACCGGTGGAGACTGCGTCGAACTCGCAGGCGCTCCCAGCATGGTGGCGATACGGGACTCCAAGAATCCTGAACTCCCTCATCTGACGTTCGGTCGGGTGGCTTTCAGCAGACTGGTGCGGAAGATCCGCTCGGGGCAGCACGACCTGTAGGCCACCGGAGGGCTTATGAATTCCCTGAGTCCGCAGGTCGCCCGGTGGCGTAAGAGCTCTTACAGCGGGCCCACCGGCGGCGAGTGCGTCGAGCTCGCCGTCCTGCCCGCAGGGGTGCTCGTGCGGGATTCCAAGAACCCCGATGCCGCTCACCTGACGTTCGGATGTGCCGTGTTCGGCGGGCTGGTTCGGGGGATGCGGGCGGGGCGGCACCGTCCGTAGGCGCGGAGCGGGGAGCGGGCTCGGGCGTCGGGGTGGGGCTCAGAGAGCGTTCCGGCCTCGGAGGTAGGCGAGGACGGCGAGGACCTCGTGCTCGCGGGGCCAGCTCCGAGGCTCCCTGTGACGGGTCCCTGGACGGCGGGCCCGTCCGCCGGATCGTCAGATGACGTCCCAGGGTTCTACGAGGCGGAAAGGGACGCCGAAAGGGTCCTTGACGGCGGCGATACGGCCCCAGGGAAGGTCCTGAGCGCCTTCGGGGTGAGCCCTGCCGCCGGATCCGGCCAGGAGCTCCACCGACTTGCGGGCGTCTTCGACGGCGAAGTAGGTGAGCCAGGCGGTTCCGTCGGGAAGGCCGACGGAACCCCGCATCTCCTCAAGGTGCCGGCGGCCTTCTTCGTCCGCCCCGTCCAGTTCTTCGAGGAGCTCGGGGAACACGATCGAGGCGACGGTGTGGCCGTCGGGGCGGATCAGGTCGCCGGTGTCGCCGCGGCGGGGCGGACGGTAGCCGAAGACCGTTCGGTAGAAGGCCAGGGCGTGTTCCTGTTCGAGGGCGGGGAGCTCGTTGAAGATGAGGGTGCCGGGGCCGTTGACGAGCCGGGTTCCGACGAGCTCCTTGCCCTGCCACAGGCCGAAGCGGGCGCCGAGTACGTCGGTCACCACGGCTGCCCGGCCGCGTTCTCCGGCCTCGTGCGGCGGCCGGACGACCCGTCCTCCGGCGGCGCTCACCCGTTCGGCCGTGTGGTCGCAGTCGTCGGTGGCGAAGAAGACCGTCCATTCCGGGCCGTCCGCCAGGGGCCGGATCGCGGCGACCGGCAGGCCGTCAAGGAGGCACAGATCGTCCTCGAAGGTCCAGCCGAACAGGGTTCCGTAGAACGTCCTGGCCCGCTCGGGATCCGGCACGCTCAGTTCCAGCCAGGACGGTGTTCCCTCAGGGGGCGCGGCGTTGACCTGATCATGCATTTTTTCGCTCATGCCGGCATGTTTTCGAGCCCCAGCAGATTTCCGGGGAGGACACACGCCCGCCGGAGGAATTCCCGGCACGGACGGGACCTGGGTCCCAGACCTTCGGAACTGCGCAGCTCAGGGGCGGGCACCGCGGCGGAGGCCGAGGATAACCGGATGAAAGGGCAGGGAACGTCCTTGATAGATTCGATGGGTCAAGCTACACCCCCGATCTACTGAGGAGCGCCCTACCGTGGCTCTAGTCGTGCAGAAGTACGGCGGCTCCTCCGTCGCTGATGCCGAATGCGTCAAGCGGGTGGCCCAGCGCATCGTGGCCACCAAGCAGGCGGGAAACGACGTGGTGGTCGTCGTTTCCGCGATGGGCGACACGACGGATGAGTTGATCGATCTGGCCCAGGAAGTCTCTCCGCTGCCTCCGGCGCGGGAGCTGGACATGCTGCTCACCGCGGGTGAGCGGATCTCCATGGCGGTGCTCGCCATGGCGATCGCCAACCTGGGGCACGAGGCGAAATCGTTCACCGGCTCGCAGGCCGGTGTGATCACGGACAGCTACCACGGTAAAGCGAAGATCATCGATGTGACGCCCGGGCGCCTGAGGAGCGCGCTCGAGGACGGCTCGATCTGCATCGTGGCGGGCTTCCAGGGGGTGTCGCAGGACACCAAGGACATCACCACGCTGGGGCGCGGGGGGTCCGACACGACGGCGGTGGCGCTGGCCGCGGCGCTGAACGCGGACGTCTGCGAGATCTACACCGACGTCGACGGCGTCTTCACGGCCGACCCGCGGATCGTTCCGGCGGCCCAGCAGATCCCGAGGATCTCCTACGAGGAGATGCTGGAGCTCGCCGCGTCCGGCGCGAAGATCCTGCATCTGCGGTGCGTGGAGTACGCGCGCCGCTACAACATCCCGATCCATGTACGGTCCTCGTTCAGCCAGAAGGAAGGCACGTGGGTCGTCGCGAACACTGAGGAGACCGAGGTGGAACACGCGATCATCTCCGGCGTCGCGCACGACCGGAGCCAGGCCAAGATCACCGTGGTGGGGGTCCCGGACAAGGTCGGCGAGGCCGCCGCGATCTTCCGGCTGCTGGCCGAGGCCGAGATCAACCTGGACATGGTCGTGCAGAACGTGTCCGCGGCCGCGACCGGCAGGACCGACATCTCCTTCACCCTGCCGGCCTCGGACGGGCAGGCCGCGCTGGCCGCGCTGAACAAGGTGCAGGACGGGATCGGCTTCGAGTCGTTGCGGTTCGACGACCGCATCGGCAAGATCTCGCTGGTGGGCGCGGGCATGCGGGCCCACCCGGGCGTGTCCGCCACGCTCTTCGGCGCGATCGCCGACGCCGGCGTCAACATCGAGATGATCTCCACCTCGGAGATCCGCATCTCGGTGATCGTCGGCCAGGACGACGTCGACACCGCGGTCCAGGCCGTGCACAGAGCTTTCGACCTCGACGCCGACCAGGTCGAGGCAGTCGTATATGGAGGTACCGGCCGATGAGCCGCAAGCCCACTCTGGCCGTCGTCGGCGCGACCGGCGCCGTCGGCACCGTCATGCTCGGCATCCTGTCCGAGCGCGAGGACGTCTACGGCGAGATCCGCCTGATCGCCTCCCCGCGCTCCGCCGGCAAGAAGCTGACCGTCCGCGGTGAGGAGGTCGTCGTCCAGGCGCTCGCGCCCGAGGTCTTCGACGGTGTCGACATCGCGATGTTCGACGTGCCGGACGAGGTGTCCGCGCAGTGGGCGCCGATCGCCGCCGAGCGCGGCGCGATCGCCGTCGACAACTCCGGCGCCTTCCGGATGGACCCGGACGTCCCGCTGGTGGTGCCCGAGGTCAACCCGGACGCCGCCAGGTCCCGTCCGAAGGGGATCATCTCCAACCCGAACTGCACCACCCTCTCGATGATCGTCGCGCTGGGGGCGCTGCACCGCGAGTACGGCCTGGCCGAGCTGGTCGTCGCGTCCTACCAGGCGGCGTCCGGCGCGGGCCAGGAGGGCATCGACACCCTCTACTCGCAGCTGGAGAAGGTCGCCGGGAACCACGGGCTGGGCCAGCGCGCCGGCGACGTGCGCGAGGCCGTCGGCACCGAGGGGCCGTTCCCCGCCCCGCTGGCGCTGAACGTGGTGCCGTGGGCGGGCTCCCTCAAGGACGGCGGCTGGTCGTCGGAGGAGCTCAAGGTCCGCAACGAGTCCCGCAAGATCCTCGACCTGCCCGGTCTGCGGGTCAGCGCGACCTGCGTGCGGGTCCCGGTCGTCACCACCCACTCGCTGGCCGTCCACGCGGTCTTCGAGCGGGAGGTCGACCAGAAGGCCGCCCAGGACGTGCTGGCGTCCGCGCCGGGCGTCGTCCTGCACGACGACCCCGCCTCGTACGTGTTCCCGACGCCGGGCGACGTCGTCGGCACCGACCCCACCTGGGTCGGCCGGGTCCGCCGCTCGCTGGACGACCCCAAGGCGCTCGACCTCTTCCTGTGCGGTGACAACCTGCGCAAGGGCGCGGCGCTGAACACCGCCCAGATCGCCGAACTCGTCGCAGCCGAGTTCACCGCCTGACACAGGGCGCGCAAGGCCCGGTCCCTCCGCAGGGGCCGGGCCTTCGCCGTTCCCGGGAATGTCGGCGGATCTCCGTAGACTCGGGGTGCCCCCGCCAGGGTCAAGGAGAGCAAGAGTGAGCAGGCGGACGGATTACCTGGAGCATCCGGGAAGCGGAAGCGGTGCCAAGTTCTACGAGGTGGTGCGGGTCGGACCCCGCGTGACGGTCACCTACGGGCGGGTCGGGAAGGCAGGGCGGACCAGGACGGTCGAGCACGCCACCGAGCGGGAGGCCGTCGCCGACGCCGCGCACAAGGTCTACGACAAGATCATCTATGGGCGGTACGTACGGACCGCGAAGGGCGCCGGCATCGGACGTCCCCCGCAGGCGCCCGTCCTCTGGCGGTTCGGCGGCGGATCCCGCGCGTTCGGGCTCTTCGCCGACGAACGGGGCTGCTGGGTCGGCAACCAGTGGGGCGAGGTGTACAGGCTCCACCACGACGGCACGGTGTCCGCCCGGTTCCAGCTGCCCGCCGGGGTGAAGTGCATCGTCGCCGACGGCTTCTGGATCTACGCGGGCTGCGACGACGGCAGGGTGTACGACCTCGGTGGCAAGGTGCCCCGCGTGGCGTACGAGCTCGCTGAGGGCGTCGGCGTCTACTGGCTCGACGTCGACGACGGGACGCTCGGCGTCTCCCTGAAGAACGGCCGGGTCGCCGTCGTCGATCATGAAGGGGAGCTCCAGTGGTCCCGTGCGGGTGAGGGACGCGAGGCGTGGATGGTGCGCTGCGCCGGGGACGCCCTGTACTACGGCGATTCGCACGGGGTCGGTCGCCTCCAGGCCGGGGACGGGTCTCCCGTCTGGCACGTCCGGCTGCCGAGCGAGGTCCTGTTCGGCTGGCAGGAGCGCGATTCCCTCTACGTCGGGACGAAGAAGAACGAGGTGTACCGGCTCGCCAAGGACACCGGCGCCCAGGAGGTGGTCTACCCGTGCGACGCCTCTGTTTTCTCCTGCACCTCCGCACCCGACGGGCGTCACGTCTTCGCCGGTGACAACGACTCGTCCATCTACTGCTTCGACGAGCTCGGCGAGCGGCTGTGGAAGCTCGCCACCGGCTGCGGCTCGGCGTACTCGATGCAGTACCACGACGGCAGGCTCTACATCGCCACCACGACCGGCACCCTGGCCTGCATCGACGTCACGGAGGAAGCCGTCCTGGCCGCCAGGGGAGGGGTGGTCCCCCGGGCCGCGGACGTCGAGACCGCCGAGGTGCCGGACGGGATCGAACCCAGCACGGTCCTGGAGACCGCCACCTCGGCGGACGAAGGGGTGGTCCTGGAGTGCTTCGAGGACGGCTCCCGCACGCGGATCCGGGTGGTCTCCCCGGGATACGACCCCTCCTGGAACGTCCAGTTCCCCAAGGGCGTCCGCGAGCCCGGCGCCCGCTACCTCGTCGAGGGCGTCCGCCCCGCCGTCCGGGGCGGCTTCTACCGCGCCTACGGCGACATCCGCCGCCTCCGCTGACGCCTTCGCCTTCACCGGAGCCGCATGTAAGGGGCCGTCCTCGTTCGCGGGAATGTCGGTGGATCTCCCTAAGCTGGGGCCACCCCTCGATCAAGGAGAAGCGGATGAGCACGCAGACGGACTACCTGGAGCTCTCGGAGGACGGTGGCGGCGCCCACAAGTTCTACGAGGTGGTGAGGTCCGGCACGCGTGTGACGATCACCTACGGCCGGATCGGCGCCCCCGGCACGGCCAAGACCACCGACTTCCCCACCGAGGCCAAGGCGGTCGCCGCCGCGGCGAAGAAGGTGGCCGAGAAGGTGCGCAAGGGGTACGCGCCGGCCGTGCGAGGGGTGCGGCAGGCGCGGTCGGTGACCCGGCGGCCGGCGGCCGTCAGCCACCGCTCGTCCGCCCGCCAGGCGCCCGTCCTGTGGCGGTTCTCCAGCGGCGCCTCGGCGTTCGGGATCTTCGTGGACGAGGAGCGCTGCTGGGTCGGCAACCAGCGCGGCGACGTGTTCACCGTCCTGCACGACGGCACGGTCTCCGCGCGGTTCCGGCTGCCCGACGGCGTCAAGTGCATCGTCGCCGACGACTTCTGGATCTACGCGGGCTGCGACGACGGCAAGGTGTACGACCTCAGCGGCAAGGTCCCGCGCGTGGCGTACGAGATCGCCGACGACGTCGACATCTACTGGCTCGACATCAGCGACGGGATGCTCGGCGTCTCCGACAAGAACGGCCAGGTCACCGCCATCGACCACGAGGACGAGTTCCAGTGGTCCCGCAACGCCCAGGGCTCCTCGGCCTGGATGGTGCGGTGCGAGGCCGACGACGTCTACTACGGCGACTCGTGGGGCGTCAGCCGCTTCCGCGCCAAGGACGGCGCGCCCGTCTGGAGCACGCCGCTGCCGGGCAGCGTGCTGTTCGGCTGGCAGGAGCGCACCGCCGTCTACGCCGGGACCAGCAGCAACCAGGTGCACCGCATCGCCAAGACCAACGGCGCCAGGGGCACGGTCTACCAGTGCGACGCCGCCGTCTTCTCCTGCGCCACCGCGCCCGACGGGCGCTACGTCTTCGCGGGCGACAACAGCTCCTCCATCTACTGCTTCGACCAGTCCGGCGAGCGGCTGTGGAAGCTCGCCACCGGCTGCGGATCGGCGTACTCCATGCAGTACCTCGACGACCGGCTCTACATCGTCACCACCAACGGCACCCTGGCCTGCATCGACGCCACCGAGGAGGCCATCCGCGCCGCCCAGCAGGGCACCGTTCCCGAGGCCGTCGACATCAAGGCCGCCAGCACCCTGGCCACCGTCGAGCCCACCGCCACCGTGGAGATCGTCGACTCCGCGGACGGCGGCATCGTCCTGGAGTGCTACGAGGACGGCTCCCGCCTGCGCGTCCGCGTCGTCTCCTCCGGCTACGACCCCACCTGGCGCGTGCAGTTCCCCAAGGAGATCCGCGAGCCCGGCGCCCGCTACATCGTCGAGGGCGTCCGCTCCTCCGCCCGGGGGGGCTTCTACCGCGCCTACGGCGACATCCGCCGCCTCCGCTGACACCCCCGGCCCGGCCGAACGCCCTCACCGGCGGCGATGTTCCACGTGAAACCCCGTTCCGGGAGCCTGAGCGGGGGCCGGGCTCCCGGAGATCCGCCCGTGGCTGAAGGCGCGAGGGACGGCGCCTCGTGGGATAGACATGGAACATGAGCGACGAGCGGTGGAAGCAGCGGTTTCGGGCGGCGCGGGTGAGTCTCCCGGGATGGGCGCGGGAGGCTCCCGAGCGGGCGGTCTTCCGGTCCAACGTCAGCGGGACCTGGGAGATCTACACCTGGGACCGGGGCACGGGGGAGCAGCGGCAGGCGACGAGTCGGCCGAACGGGACGCTGATGGGCGGGCTCGACCCGTACGGGCGGGAGCTGTGGTGGTTCGCCGACACCGACGGCGACGAGTTCGGGGTGTGGATGCGCCAGCCGTTCGAGGGCGGGGAGGCGGTGGCCGCGACACCGCTGGAGCCGTCCTACCCGGCGGGGCTGGCGCTGGGGCGCAGCGGCCGGGTGCTGGTCGGGCGGAGCGGCAAGCACGGCACGTCGGTGCACCTGATCGACCCCGGGCAGGAGCCCGTGACGATCTACGAGCACGCGGAGAACGCCTACCTGGGCGGGCTCTCCCGTGACGAGCGGCTGATCGCGATCGGGCACAGCGAGCACGGGGACAGCCGCCACCCGGCGCTGCGGATCCTGCGCCCGGACGGCTCGCCCGTCGCGGAGTTGTGGGACGGGCCGGGCAAGGGCGTGGGGCCGTCCGGTTTCTCCCCCGTGGAAGGCGACCCGCGGCTGCTGGTCGACCACGAGCGGCGCGGCAGGGAGGAGCTCCTCCTCTGGAACCCGCTGACCGGCGAGGAGCAGGAGCTGGTCTTCGACCTGCCCGGCGAGGTCGGCGCCAGCTGGTTCCCCGACGGGAGCGCCCTGCTGGTCTCGCACGGCTACGAGGCGCGCGACGAGCTGTTCCGCTACGACCTCTCGACCGGCGAGCTGGCGCGGATCGACACCCCGCGCGGCTGCCTCGGCGGGGCCACCGCCCGCCCGGACGGCACCGTCGAGTACAGCTTCACCTGCGCGGCCGAGCCGCCGGTGATCCGCTCCACCACGGGCGCGGTGGTGCTGACCCCGCCCGGCGAGCCCGCCCCGCCGTCCGTCCCGGTGGAGGACCTGTGGGTCGACGGGCCCGGCGGGCGGATCCACGCGCTGGTGTCCAGGCCGGCGGGCGAGGGCCCGTTCCCGACGGTCTTCGACGTGCACGGCGGCCCCACCGCGCAGGACGTCGACGCCTTCAACCCCGGCACCGCCGCCTGGATCGACCACGGGTTCGCGGTCGTCCAGGTCAACTACCGGGGCTCCACCGGCTACGGCTCGGCCTGGCGCGACGCCCTGGAGGAGAAGGTCGGCCTGATCGAGCTCGAGGACATCAAGGCCGTCCGCGACCGGGTCGTCGAGACGGGCCTCGCCGACCCGGACAAGCTGGTCCTGGCGGGCGGCTCGTGGGGCGGCTACCTCACCCTGCTCGGCATCGGCACCCGGCCCGACGACTGGTCCGTCGCCGTCTCGGCCGTCCCCGTCGCCGACTACGTGGCGGCGTACGAGGACGAGATGGAGGCGCTCCAGGCCTTCGACCGCTCCCTGTTCGGCGGTTCCCCCGCGGAGGTGCCGGACAAGTACCGCGAGTCGTCTCCGATCACCTACGTCGACGCGGTGAAGGTCCCGGTCCTGATCCTCGCCGGGGAGAACGACCCGCGCTGCCCCATCCGCCAGATCGACAACTACCTGGCACGGCTCGCCGACCGGGGCGTCCCCCACGAGACCTACCGCTACGACGCCGGGCACGGTTCCCTCGTCGTCGAGGAGCGCATCAGGCAGACCGAAGCCGAGATCACCTTCGCCCGCAAGGCCCTCGGCCTCCTGTGACCAGAGTCCTCCCGGCTCCCGCCCGGAGCCGCGACACCGGCCCCGCCTCCCGCGGAGGCGGGGCCGCACGTGGGGTCGGCGCCGCAGAGGGCGCCGCCTGCCGCTGATTCCGGTGGCGCAAAGCCCGGGTGGCTCGGGCGAGGATGATCGAGGCGGCGTGCCGGTCCCTCCGGGCGGGGCTCTCGCGCTGCGGCGACAGATCCGTGAGACCGCCTTGGAAACCACTGGTCACGACTTCGGCATCCGTCGGGGCCGCAGGGCCGGTGGCCGGTGTTCGGTGATCGGCCGTCGCGGTCAGGCCGGAGGCTTCGCGGCGGTGAGGGGCCGGTACCGCACATCGGCGACCGCGGTGGGGTCTCCTTCGCCGGTTCGGTGGAGGCGGATCGGGGCTCCGCCGGGGTTGTCGTACAGCCGGATGCCCTCGCCGACCAGTCCATCTCGTGGTCCGGTTCCGCCACGAAACCGTCCAGCGACATCGTGAAGTGGGCGAGGGCCTTCCCGCCCGCGGTCTGCGGCTCGGTGTCGCTCATCGTCAACTCCCGCATCCTGCTTGCATTTTGCAATCGGTTAGGGTGACGCCAGGCCATCCGGTAGCGGAACGCAACCGGTTCGAAGGAGGGGTGCGGGTGGTGGAGTCGGCGCGTTCGGGTTGCCCGATCAACGCCGCGGTCGAGGCGTTCGGCGACGGCTGGAGCCTGCTGGTGCTGCGGGACGTGATGTTCGGGAACCGGCGCTACTTCCGGGAACTGCTGGCCGGCTCCGAGGAGAAGATCGCCTCCAACATCCTGGCCGACCGCCTGAAGCGGCTGGTGAACGCCGGCCTGCTGACCAGGGAGGACGCGGGGCCGGGCAGGCGGGCCGCCTACAGCCTGACCGAGGCGTCCATCCGGCTCGTGCCGGTCTTCGCGCAGCTCGGCGAGTGGGGGCTGCACCACCGCCCGACCACGCGGCGGCTGCGGGTGCGCGCGGAACTGCTCGCAGCGGGCGGGCCGGACCTGTGGAACGAGTTCATGGCGGAGCTGCGGACCCTCCACCTCGGCGAACCGGCGCCGGAAAGGGACGGCCCCGGCGTCATGGAGCGTCTCGCCCAGGCCTACGAGGCCGCGCTCTGACGCCCTGTCGCGGTGACCTGGCGCGGTCCGCCGCCGCCCGTACGCCTCAGGCGCGGACGCTGCGGATGATGTCGACGAGCTCCCGGGTGACGGAGCGGAAGCCGGGGAGGCGGGACATGCCGACCATCTTGTTGACCAGGGGGACGGTGCGGTCGACGAGGAGGTAGGTCTTGCGGCAGCCGGGGGAGCCGTCGTGGACCCAGTACAGGACGATGCCCATGGAGTAGAGCCACAGGAGTTCGGGGAGCTCCTGGCGGAAGTCGGGGTCGAGGCGCAGGTCGGTGGAGCCGTCGACGACGGCGCGGTAGAGGGAGACGGCGGCTTCGCGGGCGGGGCCGGACTCGGAGCTGAACGGGCTGAGCGGGCTGGTGGGCTCGGCCGCGAGCTTGAAGAACTTCCCGGCGAACTCGTGGTAGGGCACCATCGTGTCGACGCGGGCGCGCAGCACGCCCAGCAGCCGCCGTGAGAACTCGCTCTCGCGGGCCAGGACGGCCTTGCAGGCGGCGTTGTGCGACTCCTGGAGCTCGTCGTAGTAGGCCTGGATCAGCTCTTCCTTGGAGCCGAAGTAGTAGTAGGCGTTGCCGACGGAGACCCCTGCCTCCTTGGCGATCGCCCGCATGGTCGTCGCGTCGTAGCCGCGTTCCCGGAACAACCGCAGCGCCGTCTCCACGATCAGTTCCCTGGTCTGCTCCGACCGGCCGACGGCCTTGGGCTCGTTCACTCCCCCACTCTAGGCCGCACGGCACGCCGGGCGGAGGCCTCCCGCCCCGCTGCGGCCCCAAGGAAGCCCCGCATCCGCCCCTGCCGCGGCCGGGTCCGGACTCCGGTCCCGGTGCCCGCGGCGGCGGCGGCCGGTCTGATGGCTCCCGGTGTGGTGCACGGCAGCGGTGTTCGTCAGTACGGAAGCTCCGCGGCCGGGTCCGTGGGCTTCGGTTCCGGCGTCTGCGGCGGCGGCCGGTCTGACGGCCTCCGGTGTGGTGAACGGCAGCGGTGCTCGTCAGCACGGAGACAGGTCGCAGGGCGCCTGCCGGTGGCTGGACCGGACGTTCGGCGGATCGCAGCGGTGACCGCCGGGTGCGGGTCCGGTCGTCCTCGTGGTGCTGAAGGCGGTCAGTTCGTGGCGAAGGGGGCGCTGCCGTCGCCGATCTCGGGGGGCAGGGGGGTGGGGACGCGGCGGGCGTTCGCCTCGGGGACGAGGGTGGTGTGCACGACGCGGGCGACGCGTTCGATGGCGGTGATGCCGTGGGCGAGGGTGGGGTTGTCGTGGGTGAGGACGGCCATCAGGTAGTCGCGGCGGTCGTTGCCGAAAATCCCCAGGCTGTGGACGCGCCAGCCGTGGGTGGAGCGGGGGAGCCAGCCGTTCTTCACGCGGACGTCCACCTGGGTGGAGGCCCCGGCGGGGGTGCCCCAGCGCTGGCTCGAGATCACCTGCGACATGAGCCTCAGCAGGTGGCGGCGGGACCTCGCGGTCAGGACGTCGCCTTCACGGGTCAAGGTGAGCAGCAGCCGGAGCTGGTCCACGGCGGTGATGCGGGTGAGGCCCCAGTGGCCGCCGGGATCGAGGCGGGTGGCGCGCATGCCGACGGCGTTCAGGAGGCGCTGGATCCGGGTGCGGCCGAGCTGCCGCCACAGGACGGTGGTGGCGTCGTTGTCGGAGCGGGTGATGGCCGCGTGGGCCAGCGACCTCTCCCGGGCGGTCAGCTCCCGCTTCTGCTGCTGGGCGGTGCGCAGCAGCGCGGCGACGACGGCGACCTTGATCGTGCTGGCCGAGTCGTAGCGCCGTCCCGAGCCGTAGTAGCAGCCGATCTGCCGTTCGCGGTCGTACAGCGCGAACGACATGGTGCCGGAGCGGCCCCTGACGGCCTTGCGCAGCCGCGTCTCCAGCCGTTCGGCGGCCTCGGGGGAGTCCTCCGAGGAGCAGTTGACCGGCCACGTGCGGGGCTTGGAGGCGGCCGCCGCCGCGGGTGCGGCGGCGAAGAAGCCCGCCACCAGGACACCGGAGACGGCTCCGGCGGCGGCGGTACGGCTGATGGCGCGGAACACGGGCACCGGCCTCTCCCACGACAGTCGAGATGATCACTCTACGGTCGCGGCGCCGGAGACTGAACTCGTCCGGCGAGGAATTCCGTCCAGGTCCGGCTGCCGCCCGGCTCGGACGCCAGGTGCAGGCCCTCCCGGAAGGCACGGCCGACCTCGCCGGGGAGCCGCACCGGCAGCAGGGCCCGCCGCTTGCCGGTGATGTCCAGGTAGGTGCGGGCCATGTGCCGCGCGTCGAGCACCTCCGGACCGCCCAGGTCGGGGACCCGGCCGGCGGGGGAATCGAGGGCCAGCTCGGCGAGCCGCGCGGCGACCTCCTCCACGGCGACGGGCTGGCAGGAGGTCCCCGTCGGCGCGACGAGGACGGGCCCGCGGCTCAGGGCGTCGAAGAAGGAGGCGACGAACCCGTGGAACTGGGTGGCGCGCAGGATCGTGTACGGCCGCCCGGAGCCCTCGATCATCCGCTCCGCGGCCAGCTTGGTCCGGTAGTAGGCGTAGGGGTGCCGGTCGATGCCGACGATCGAGACGTACACCAGGTGGGCGTCCGGCCGCGCGGCCTCCAGCAGCGTCCGCGTCTGCACCAGGTCCGCGCCCTTCTTGAACGGTTCGCTGGCCAGGTGCACGATCGTGCCGGCCTCGCCGAGCACGGCGGGCCCCGACGCGAGGTCGCCCACGTGCCAGGTGACGCCGTCCCCCTGCCGCGGCCTGCGGCTGAGCCCGTGGACGTCGGCGCCCTCCCGGGCCAGCGCTCGCACCAGGGGGGCGCCCAGGCTCCCGGACGCACCGGTCACGATGATCATGATGTTCTCCTCTCGGCGGGTCTGCAGAGAGGAGAACCGGACAGCCCTCAGGAATGTGACAACCGCCGGCCCAGCAGGCGAAGTTTTTCGGGATTCAGCACCGTCCGCAGTCCGGCGACGCCCTCGGCGCCGAACTCGACCAGCGTGACCGTGAACAGCTCCCCGTCCCGCAAGGCGGCCAGCGCGACCTCCCCGTTGAGCTCGGTGACGACGAGCTCCGCGTCTTCCAGCTGCCGCAGGATCCCCAGGACGTACCGGAGCACCTTCGCCCGCCCGGCGATCGGGCGCAGCGCCGCCCGCACCCGTCCGCCCCCGTCGGCCCAGGCGGTGACGTCGGCGGCGAACAACGAGGTCAGCCCCGTCATGTCCCCTTCGAGCGCCGCCCCCAGGAACCGTTCCACGAGCCGTTTCTGCTCCTCCGCCGAGGGCGTGAACCGGGCGCGGTCGCCCAGCCGCCGCCGCGCCCTGCTGTGCAGCTGCCGCGTGTTGGCGTCCGTGAGGTCGAGGAATTCCGCGATCTCACGGTGCGAGTACCCGAACGCCTCCTTGAGCACGAACACCGCCCGCTCCGCCGGCGTGAGCCGCTCCATCAGCGTCAGCAGCGCGTACGAGACGGTGTCCCGCAACTCCACGGGGTCGTCGTCGGTGAAGACGGGCTCGGGCAGCCACGGCCCGGTGTACGACTCCCGCCGCACCCGCGCCGATCCCAGCTCGTTCAGGCAGAGGTTGCTCACCACCTTGGCGAGCCAGGCCTCCGGATGCTCGACGCCCTCCGCCCGGACCCACCGGAAGTAGGCGTCCTGGACGAGGTCTTCGGCGTCCTGCCGCGACCCGAGCATGCGGTAGGCGAGCGCGACCAGCCGGGGCCGCTGCCGCTCGAACACCTCGTCGATCCCGTCCACGCCGCTCACCCTAATACGGGGCGTTCGCTCGCCACGGTCAGCGGACGATGTCCTCGCGCATGGCGGTGAAGGTCCGGCCGACCTCGGTGAAGTCCGTGTCCGCGGCCGCCGCGCCGGAGAAGGCGATCACGCCCGCGGTGCTCTCGTCGGACCAGGAGCACAGGACCATGCCGGCTTCGGGGGTCTGCGTCCAGCCGCAGTCCGTCCTGCCGCCGAGGGGGCCGGGATCGACGGCTTTCGCGGCCGCCGCGAAGTCACCGACCGGATCGATCTCCTTGACGAGGTGCAGCCGCCGCTCCTCCGACCGTCCGGGCGCGGCGTCGGTGGCCAGGACGACCGTGTGTTCCAGGATGTCGTCGGGATCGACGCCGGGCGCACGGTAGAGCGCGGCGAGGAAGCTCTGGCCGGGGGCGGGCTCGCCGAGGTTGTAGACGTCGTCGACGAACCTGGAGCGCACGAGCCCGCCCGCCTCCTCCGGCTGGGTGATGCGCCGCTCCGCCCGCGGCGGCTGCGACTGCTTCGGCTCCGAGGGCTCGGGGCGTTCGGCGCCCCCGCACCCGGTGAGCAGCGCCGCGGCGAGCCCCACCGCGGCGAGCCGCACCGCGCCGAGAAGCCCTCTTCGTCCGTCCACGCCGCGCCTCCTCAAGCCGATGTGCCGCCATCCCACCGGGGAGCACTCGGAAGACAGAAGGGCGCCTTGTCCTTTTCCGGCCGGGACTTTCCCGGCAGGCGTCCGGGTCCGGCACCGGCCGGCGCCGGACCCGGCGCGCTTCGGACGGGCCGTCCGGGGTCACGGGAGGGAGAGGCGGATGATCTTCTTCCAGGTGGAGGTGATCTGGCCGGTGAGGGTGTCGGTGTTGTAGGGCAGGTCGTACTTCTCGCAGAGGGCGCGGATGCGGGGGGCGACCTCGGCGTAGCGGTTGCTGGGCAGGTCGGGGAAGACGTGGTGTTCGATCTGGTGGCTGAGGTTGCCGGTGGCCAGGTGCATCAGGGGGCCGCCGGAGATGTTGGCGGAGCCGAGGATCTGGCGGACGTACCACTCGCCCTTGGTCTCGTTCTCCAGCTGGTCGGAGGGGAAGACCTCGGCGCCGTCGGGGAAGTGCCCGCAGAAGATGACCAGGTTCGACCAGACGTTGCGGACGATGTTGGCGGTGAAGTTCGCGGCCAGGACGGGCAGGGCCGCGCCGACGGGGAGGGCGAGCAGGGGGAAGGCCACGTAGTCCTTCAGGACCTGCCTGCGGACCTTGCGGCCGATGGCCTTGAGCTGCGCGCGGGTCTCCGAGCGGGGCTTGCTGCCGTTGCGGACGTTCTCGATCTCCAGGTCGTGCAGCGCGACCCCGTACTCGAAGAACATCGCCAGCAGCGCGGCGTAGACGGGCTGGCCGAGCCGCCAGGGCGTCCACTTCTGCTCGGGGGTGATGCGCAGGACCGCGTAGCCGATGTCGCGGTCCTTGCCGAGGACGTTGGTGTAGGTGTGGTGGATGTAGTTGTGGGAGTGCTTCCACTGCTCGGCGGGTGAGGTGTTGTCCCATTCCCAGGTGGTGGAGTGGATCTTCGGGTCGCGCATCCAGTCCCACTGGCCGTGCATGACGTTGTGCCCGATCTCCATGTTCTCCAGGATCTTGGCCGCGGACAGGGCGGCCGTCCCGGCGATCCAGGCGGGCGGGAACCAGCCGGCGAACAGGATGGCCCGGCCGCTGAGCTCCAGGCCGCGCTGCAGCTTGATGACGCTGCGGATGTAGCGGGCGTCCTTCTCCCCGCGGGAGGCCAGCAGCTCCTCGCGCAGCGTCTCCAGCTCGTCGCCGATGGCCTCGATGTCCTCGGGGGTGAGGTGGGCGGTGGACGGGGTGAGCGGACGGCGGGGCAGGGTGGCGATGCTCATGTCGGTCGTCCTTTCGTCAGAGGTCGATTTCGCAGGGACCGGCGGGGGCGGACACGCACGTCTGCACGAGGTCGCCCGGGTCGCCGTGGACCTGCCCGTTTCGCAGGTCGCGGACCTTGCCGGAGGTGAGTTTCCCGACGCAGCTGAAGCAGATCCCCATGCGGCAGCCGCTGGGAAGCAGCGCGCCCGCGGCCTCCCCGGCGTCGAGGATCGGCCCGGAGGTCTCGGCGGTGACACCGCTGCGGGTGAAGGCGACCTCGCCGCCCTCCCCGACGGCCGTTGAGACGAGACGGAACCGTTCGGTCCTGACGGACGGGAAGTGCTCCTCGAGCGCCCGCAGCATCTCCTCGGGACCGCAGGCGTAGATCTGGCGCTCGTCCAGGTCGGGAACGAGCTTTTCGAGCATGGACGGCTCCAGCCGCCCTTCCTTGCGGGTGTGCCGTTCGATGAACCGGAGGCCGTCCATGCGGCGCAGTTCCGGCCCGAAGATGACGGACGGCCGCGACGGCGCGCTGTGGACGAGCACCGCGTCACGCACCCCGGCGCGGAGCATGGACATCACGGGGGTGATGCCGCTGCCGGCCGTCACGAACAGCGGCTTTCCCTGCTCGGGCGGCAGCACGAAGTCGCCTTCAGGCTCGCCGAGCGCCACGATCGTGCCGGGCCGGGTGCGGTGTACCAGGTGTTCCGACACCAGCCCCTGCGCCTTCACGGTGATCTGCAACGTTCCGGGAGCGCCGGAGAGGGAGTAGCTGCGCCAGTGGCGGATCCCGTCGATGTCGACGCCGACGCGCATCCACTGGCCGGGCCGGTGCTCCCGCAGGCCGATGCCGGGCCGGATGGTCAGGGTGGCGGTGTCGGCGGTCTCCCGGCGGACGCCCACGACCCTGCCGCGCGTCTCGCTGGTCGACCAGAGCGGGTTGAACAGGCTCAGGTAGTCGTCGGGCAGCAGCGGTGTGGTGAGGGCGGACAGGACTCGGGTCAGGACGGTCATCGGAGCCTCCCAGAAACTTACGCTTACGTAACCGTAACCACGGCGGCGGGGAGACCGTCACCCCTGCGGCCTGTGCGTTCCCTCACAGGCCGTACCTAGACTGACCCGATGCACAAGCGCGTCACCTCGGCGGCCTTCTGGTCGCTGCTGGCGGTACTGGTCGTGCTGGGGGAGACGGCCAGCTTCATCGCCCACGGGCAGAAGGACCAGGCCGTCTATTTCACGAACCAGAGCAACGTCTACCTGGGGATCGTCGCGGCCCTCGCCGGCTGGCGGCTATGGAGTGGAAGACGAGAGTTGTCGCTGTCCGTACTCACTTCGGCCATATTGTTCATCTGCATCACCGGGCTCGTGTACAACATCGTGCTGGCGCCGACCGCCGGGCCCAAACACGGGTACGCGGCCTTCAGCAACGCCGTTCTGCACCTCGCGACCCCCGTCCTGGGGCTGCTCGGCTGGCTGGTGTTCGCAAGGCACGGGTCCCTGCGCTACGTCCACGCGCTCATATGGCTCGTCTACCCGCTCGGCTATTTCGCCTTCGCGATCGTCCGTGGGGTCTTCGTCACATCGGGGGACCTGCGCTACCCCTACCCCTTCCTGGACGTGGTGAAGCTCGGTTACGCAGGGGTGGCGACGAACGCCGTCACCTACGCCACACTGTTCTTCCTCCTCGGCGCCATTCTCGTGACAGCCGACCGGTTGCTCGGCAGGATCGGGAGCGCAGTCCCTGGTGAGCCGGGACGCGCGGACACTAACGTTCCCTGCGTTACCCCGATGCCGAAGAGGTGAAGAAATGCGCAGGCTCGCTCTCTCCGTTGCCGCGCTCGCGGTGGTCGCGAGCGGCCTCACCGCCTGCTCCGACAAGACGGAGCGCTGGTGCGAACACGATGCCACCGACACGGTCGTGGCCGACAGCTTCTGCGAGAAGAAAACCTCGGGCTACGACTGGGAGGAAGGCTCCTCCGGCGGCACGAAGGTGAAGAAGAAGTCGAAGAAGAAGTAGACGCAAGACCCCCGCCTCGTCGCGCGAGGCGGGGGCACGAAGGGGCGCCCGTCAGAAGAGCGGGCAGTTGCCGATCATCAACTTGCCGGCGAACCGGTCGGAGATCCAGTCGGTGACGTCCTTCTTGGCCATGCCGTCGGTCAGCAGGTGCTCACCGGGGTAGTTGTTCTTGAACTGGGTGGGGATCCCGGCCTTGCAGTACAGCCGCCGTGTCTCCTCCTGGGTCTCCACCGGGATGATCTCCTCCAGCGCGCCCCGGTACTGGAACGTCGGGAACTTGATCTTCCACTTGGCGCCGGACCAGCGGCCGCCGATGCCGACGCCCAGCTTCTGCTCCTCCACGGCCTGGCCCCACGAGAGGCCGCCGGGGTCCTTCAGCTCGTACAGCTCGTCCAGCGAGTACCCCTCGGTGGTGAAGCTCTCGACCTTCTTGCCGAGGAACGCGCCGAGCGTGCCGAACAGGCAGTTCTCCTTGACGTCCTGGACGGCCTTGCGGCCCGTGTCGTTCATCAGCTCGTCGAACGGCAGGGTCGGGTAGGCCTCGTGCAGGCCGACGACCGCGTCGGCGAGGAAGCCGGCGAAGGGGCCGCCGTTCAGCTTCGCCGCCGTCATCTTCAGGTCGCCCGGCACCCCGCCGGCCGCGGCGCCGACGACCTTCAGCTCGGGCGCGTAGGAGGAGGCGACCTGCGCCGCCCACAACGAGGCCGCGCCGCCCTCGGAGTAACCGGAGATGGCGACCTCGCCCTGCGGGCTGAGCGTGCCGCCGGGGATCTGCCGCGAGGTCCGGACGATGTCCAGCAGGGAGTGCCCGGCGTTCTGGCCGATCATGTACGTGTGGACGCTCCCGTCGACGTAGCCCATGCCGTCGGTGGCGGCGACGGCGAAGCCCGCCTTGAGGAACTCGGCGATCTGGTCGCCCTCGTAGGCGTCCTGGTAGGCGCCGGTCATCTGCTTGGAGAAGGCGCACTGCGGCCCGGAACCGAGCGTGCCGGGGTTGAACGCGACGGTCGGGCGGTGCGCGCTCCTGGTCCACGCGGCGGTGGGGATCGCCACGAATCCGGTCACGGGGACCTTCTTCCCCCGCAGGTCGGAGGAGACGTAACGCACCTGGTAGGCCTTCATCGGGATCCTGCCGGGCACATGCGGCAGGGTCACCTCGCGGCAGGCGATGAGTTCGCCGTGCGCCGCGGAGAGCGGGGCGGCGGGGGCGAAGATCTCGCCCTCGGAGGCGGTGCATCCGGGCGGTGCCGCGGCGGCGGTACCCGGCGCCATCAGCGCCGAGGCGGTCACCAGGGCGGCGGTGAGGAGAGAAAGGCGTTTCATGCGCACACTCCAGGGGGTGGGGACCTGCCAAGGAATGTCCGCCAGGCCGGAGCCCGCTAGGTATGCGGACGGCGGAGAAAATCCTCCGCCCGTCTCGTCGCCGGTTGAGTGGAACGGCTGGTCAGGGGAGGTGCGGCAGGCCTTATCAACTTCTGACAAAGGGTCGGCCCGCTCACAGCATCACGCTGAGTTTCGCCTTCGCCACAGCGGATCTACCGTCACGAACGTGACGCTGACGTATGACAACCAGGAGCTGGTGGCCGAACCCTGGCGGAATGTGCCGAGGGAGGAGGCCGAATGGATGCGTCCCCACCTTCCGACCCTTCTCAGGGTGATGGTGCAGGGCGTGCAGCGCCATGTGCCGGAGTACGCCCGGCCCGGCGACCCCGTCTACGAGACGATCGTGACGCTGGCGGTCGAGCACGCGATGGAGCACTTCGTCGCGCTGATCGCCGATCCCGACGTCTCCTGGAAGGACGTCCACCAGGTCTACTTCGACGTCGGCTACGGCGAGGCCGTCGAGGGGAGGAGCCTGGAGCACCTGCAGAACGCGATGCGGGTGACGTCCCGGATCGCCTGGCGCCACCTGTCGGTGGAGGCCGGGCGGCTCGGCAAGTCACACACGCTCATCACGCTGCTCGCCGAGGCCAACTTCGCCTTCCTGGACGAGCTGGTCTCGGCCGCCTCGCACGGTTACGCCAGGGCGCGCGAGAAGGCGGCAGGCGAACGGGAGCAGCGCCGGGGGCGGCTGCTCAGCCTGCTGCTCGTCGACCCTCCGGCGACTCCCGAGGTGCTCAGGGAGCAGTCGGCGCTGGCCGGGTGGCCGCTGCCGCAGCGCCTGGCGGTGGTCGTGCTGCTGCCCCGCCAGGGCGGCGGCGGGGAGGGCCCCGCCGGACTGCCGCCGCACCTGCTGAGCGGGCACGACCAGGGGGCCCTCTGCCTGGTGGTGCCCGATCCGGACGGTCCGGGCCGGGTGGACGAGCTGGCGGCCCACCTCGCCGGCTGGACCGGCGCGATGGGCCCGGCCGTGCCGGTCGACCGGGCCGCGACGTCGTTGCGGTGGGCCCGCAGCACCCTGGAGCTCATCACGTCCGGGGTGGTCACGGGCCGGGGCACCCGCAGGTCGGGTTTCCTCGTCCGGGCGGAGGAGCACTTCCCCGCGCTGCTGCTGCAGGAGGGCGGGGCGCTGGCCTCGCTGGTGGCGGCGCGCCGGCTCGCGCCGCTGACCAGGGCGGGCGAGAAGCAGGGGCTGCGGCTGGCCGTCACCCTGCTGGAGTGCCTGAAGAACGGTTTCAACGCCACCGGGGCGGCCGCCGCGTTGTGCGTGCACCCGCAGACCGTCCGGTACCGGCTGGGGCAGCTGCAGGAGATCTTCGACTTCGACTTCGAGGACCCCGAGGTCAGGCTGGAGCTGATGCTGCTGCTCCAGGTGTGGATCCGCGCGGCGGGGAAAGGCGGAGAAGTCAGCGTTTAGACTCCCCGGCATGCGTACCGTCGCCCCCCTCGTCCTGGCGGTGCTCGCCACCGTCCTGTCCGTTCCGGCCCCCGCCCAAGCGGCCGGGCCGCTGACCGTCCGCGCCGCGAAGGCGTATGGCAAGCCGGTCATCCTTCCCGGCAAGAAGACGAAGGTCCCGGTGAAGATCGCGGTCACCGGCACGCGGATCACCGACGTCGACGTGACCCTCGAACGGGCGGGCGGCCGGGGGTTCGCGCTGGTCAGCGATCTGAAGCGGGTCTCGGGGACCGCGGGGGACGGCGTCTGGCGGGGGACCGCCGTGTTCGACCGGAACGACTGGGGCGGCAGCTACACGATCGAGGTCGCCGCCACGGACGGGACCTCCGCGAACGCCTACCACGACTTCCGGGTGGTGGCCTTCAAGGGCGCGGTGAAGATCCGCAGGGCCGCCAGGCTCAACGTGGCCGCCGCGCCGGACTCCGTCCGCAAGGGGGCCAAGGTCCGGGTCCACGGCGTGCTGCGGGCGCTGGGGAGGAAGGGCACGTACGCGCCGTTGAAGCGGCAGCGGGTCGAGATCTGGTTCAGGCCCAAGGGCAAGAAGAAGGGCACCCGGATCGCGGTCGTCTCGACGGACGCGAAGGGGCGCTACTCGCGCCTGTTCACCGCCAGGAAGGACGGCACCGTCGCGGCACGGTACAAGGGCACCGACGTCTGGCAGCAGAAGGTGACGGGCTGGAAGGACATCGACGTACGCTGAGCCCATGCTGACGTTGATGGCCGTACACGCCCACCCCGACGACGAAGTGATCAGTACCGGCGGTGTACTCGCCAAGGCCGCGGCCGCCGGGATCCGCACGGTGCTCGTGACCTGCACCAACGGCGAGCAGGGGGACGCCCCGGGAGGGGTGAAGCCGGGGGAGCCGGGCCACGACCCCGCAGCCGTCCGCGCCCTGCGGCTCGGCGAGCTGGAGAAGTCCGCGGAGCTGCTCGGCATCGAGCATGTGGAACTGCTGGGCTACGCCGATTCCGGAATGGACGGCTGGGAGGCCAACCAGGCCGCCGACTCCTTCACCAACGTCGACTTCGACGCGGCGACGGGCAGGCTCGCGGAGTTGATGGAGAAGTACCGCCCCCAGGTGGTCGTCACCTATGACGAGAACGGGGGTTACGGGCATCCCGACCACATCCAGGCGCACCGGATCGCGGTCGCGGCCACCGAGAAGACCGGCATCCCGGACAAGCTCTACTACACGGCGGTTCCCCAGTCGGGGCTCCAGGTGATGTTCGACTACCTCAAGTCCAGCGGGCTGGCCGAGGAGTGGGGCATGACCGAGCCGATGGACTTCGGCGTCTCCGACGACGTCATCACCACGACGGTCGACGTCGAGCAGTACGCGGAGGCCAAGGTCAAGGCGCTGCAGGCGCACGCCAGCCAGTCCGACAGCATCTTCCTGCTGATGCTCCCCGAGGACGCGAAGCCGCTGGTCTTCGGCTCGGAGTCGTTCATCCGGGTGCGTGGCGACGGACCGGACAAAGAGGACGATCTATTCGCCGGTCTGTCCTGAGGCTTGCTATCCTCCCCCCGAGGTCATGAGTGCCAGCGCCAAACCCCGGTTCGCTGGCCGCCAACCCCCCTTCCGCGGCGGGGTGGCCCGGGTGACGACCTGGCCGGACGCGCAGGGCGTCCGGCAAGCGCGGATCCCGCCGGATGACTCCCGGGGATCCCCCGATCCCCGGAGGCTGTGCCATGTCCGTTCTCACCCGCGTCCCGACCACCGCCGAACCCGTCCGCACGGCGTCCGCCGTGGCAGGTGACCTCGAGCGGGCGCGGGAGACCGTCCGCGCGTTCCTCGGAGGGCCGCAGGCCGTCGTCTTCACCGGTGACGCCGCCGACGCGTTCCGGCTGCTGGCGCGGGCTCTTCCCGCGCCGGCGGCCGCGGTGGTGTTCGAGCCGGGGCGGCTGCCGTGGCGCAACACCGTGCGGCTGCCCGTTCCCGCGGAACCGATCGAGGCGCTGAGGTCCGCCGGCGAGGCGCTGCGTGCCTGTCCGCAGGGACCGCGCCTGCTCGTCGTCCCCGCGGCCTCTCCCGTGACGGGCGAGCCGTGGCCCGTCCGAGAGCTCGCCGATCTGGCGCACCGCCACGGGGCCCGGATCGCGGTGGACGCGGTGGGCCCCGCCGCGCTTCGCCCGCAGGACGCCCGTGACCTCGACTACGTGGTGCTGTCGGGGCAGGAACCGCCGTTCCAGGCGGGTGTCCTGGCCGGGCGTGCGGACTGGTTGCGGGCCGCGCGCCCCGGGGACGTCCGCCGCGCGGGTATCGCGGACGCCGAGCGGCGCCACGAGGCGGAGCCGCCGAACGTGCGCGGGATGCTCGCACTGGCCGCCGCCTGCGAGACGCTCATCGACCGGAACGGACGATGACCTTGCCCGTGCCCGCCCGCCGTACCACTATGAGACGGCATGAGCAGCGCTTGATCACGGATGTTCCGAGAGCGGGGTGGGCCGTTGCGTGCCGAAGTGAACGTCGAGTGGCCCGAAGAACCCCTGCCGGCCCTCGGGGATCCGGCGGGGCTGCCCCTGGAACGGCTGATGGGGGAGCTTCCCGCGCTGTGGCCGCTGCTCTCGGAGAGCGTCATGAGGACGGGGCCGGGCTTCCTGTGGCCGGGGTCGTTGCGCTGGGGGCCGGAGCAGGGCTGGCAGATCCTGTGCGTTCCGCCGTACGGGGCCGGAGAGGAGCCCGTCCCGGAGACGCCGGGAGCGCGGGCGCGTGACGTCTGGTCGGTGATCTGCGGGCTCGTCACGCTCGCCGTCGGACGGGCCCCGCGCGACCTCACGGACACGCTGATGCTGCTGGAACTGCACGCGGGCCGGGTCCCGCACGGCCTGGACGCGGTGGTGCGCGCGCTGCTGGCGGGCAACGACCCCGGCGGGGTGGTGGCGGCCGTGACCCGTCCGTGGGGAGAGGGCGTCTCGGTGCGGATGGCCGCCGAGACGGGAGTGGGGTCGCGAAAGGCCAAGGGCGACCCCGAGTGGGACAACGAAGACGCGTTCGCCGCCGTCCGCAGTGTGGACGACGTGGTCGTGCTGGCCGTCTGCGACGGCGTGACGGGGCCCGGGGACGGGTCCGGGGCGCGTGCGGCGCGTGCGGCGGTCGCCGCGTTGAAGGAGTACTTCACCACCGCGTACGACCTTGAGGAAGCGCTGGAGGCGGCCGAGGCGGCCGTGATCGGTCAGGGGCGCGGGGCGTCCACGGCGCTGCTCGCGGCGATCCGCCCGGACGGGAGGACGGCCCTGCTCTCGGTGGGGGACAGTCCGGCGTGGCTGGTGCGGATGCTGCCGTTCGGCGGGCGGACGGCCTTCCGCCTCAACCCCGACCAGACGGTGCTCGCCGAATCCCTGCTCACCGACCCTTCGGCGACGATGGGCGGCTCCATCCTGCTCGGCAACCTCGGCGGGTACGCCGACCAGCCGTTCCTGGCGGAGGTGCAGACCGTGCCCGGCGACATGCTCGTGCTGCTCAGCGACGGCGCCGCCCTCGGCGAGGAGGACTGGTTCGCGGGAGACCTGGTGGAGCTGACGGGCCTGCACCAGTCGGCGGCGGCACTGGCCGCCGCGCTGGTCGGCAGGGCCGAGCGCCTCGGCGGCCTGGACAACGCCACCGCCCTGGTCGCCGAGATCCGCCCGGCGGGCCGTTGAGCCGTCAGAGCACGACCCGGGGCAGCCGCGGGGGCCGCGGGCGCTTCTTCCACTCCCTGGGGTAGCCGAGCGAGACCTCCTCGAAGCGCACGCCGTCGTAGCGGGTCTCGCGCGGGATGTGCAGGTGCCCGTAGATCATCGTCTTGACGTTGAAGCGGCGGTGCCAGTCGGCGGTGGCCGTCGTCCCGCACCACTGCGCGAACTCCGGATACCACAGGACGTCCATGGGGTCGCGGACCAGCGGGTAGTGGTTGACCAGGACGAGCGGGACGTCGGGGTCGCAGGCGGCCAGCCGCCGCTCCGTCAGCGCCACGCGGGCCGCGCACCACGCCTCGCGGCTCGGGTACGGGTCGGGGTGCAGCAGCCGCTCGTCGGTGCAGACGACGCCCGTCTCCATCGCGTACGCGAGCCCCTCCTCCTTGGTCGTGCAGCCGGGGGGAAGGAAGGTGTAGTCGTACAGGAGGAAGAGGGGGGCGATGCGGACGGGCCCGCCTTCCCCCTCCCACAGGGGGTAGGGGTCCTCCGGGGTGAGCACCCCCAGCCGCCTGCACAGCTCGACGAGGTGCTCGTAGCGCGCCACGCCGCGCAGGCCGTCCGCGCCGTCCCGGACCGTCCACAGTTCGTGGTTGCCGGGGACCCAGACGACCCGCGCGAACTTCTCCGCGAGGAGCGAGAGCGCCCATTCGATGTCCGAGACCTTGTCGGCCACGTCCCCGGCGACGATCAGCCAGTCGTCCGGCGTCGTCGGCGTCAGTTTCGCGGTGATCTCGCGGTTCTCCTCGTAGGAGACGTGGAGGTCGCTCACCGCCAGCAGCTTCGGCGTCACCCGTCCATGATGCGGCACTCCGTCCCCTTCCTGAAGGGCAGGTCCGCCGGGAGGAAAAGCGGGTCTCTGTGTCAGGTGATTCAACTTTGAACCAGTTGTGGCGCTTGAGTCGGGAACCGACCGTTCCCCGCCGCAGATGCTGGAGTGACCGATGAAGCGCGAAACCGGGCTCGCCCTCGTGCTGTCCGCCGTGATCGCCGTTCCACTGGCCGCCGTTCCCGTCCAGGCCGCCGCACCGGCGGAGGAGCGCCGCGCCCCGTCCATCCGCGTCACGCCGGATCCGGCGCTGATCCGCGCCGACCGCGCCACGTGGCTCGACGTCACCGCGGACTTCGAGGGGCCGCGCGACTTCTACGAGGACGTCGTGCTGGTGGAGATGAAGGCCGACCGCGGTGTCGGTTACAACTACCTCAACCTCACCGACCCCGAGAACGACGGGGTGTGGACGGGCCGCATCAAGTTCGACGCCTTCAACGCGGTGCCGGGAACGTGGCGGGTGGAGTCGTCGGCCATCGACGAGGCCACCGGTGACGACGTCGAAGGTCCGGCCGGGACCTTCTCCTTCCGGGCCGCCACCAGGCTGGCCGTGACGGTCAAGTCCAAGGTGGTGCACAAGGGCGGAAAGCTGAAGGTCGGCGGCGGGCTCCGCGGCGTCGCGGTGGCCGGCGGGTACGAGGGGCTCGCCCGGCAGCGGGTGAAGATCTACTACCGGCCCGCGGGCAGGGCGAAGTGGGTGCTGGCGGCCGGTGTGAAGACGAACGGCGCGGGCCGGTTCACCAAGGTCTTCCGGCCGAAGAAGGGCGGCTCCCTGCGCCTCGTGTGGCCGGGCGACGGGCGCTACGCCCCCGCGAAGTCCAAGATCATCAAGTTCCGGGTGGGCTGACCGGCTCCGGGTGTTCTCTGGGTTTGCGTCGATTTGGCGGGTGGGCTGGCTTACGCAGAGCGGGCGTCGGGCACGCCTACGGCACATCCAAGATCGACGAAGGGGTTCCTAGCATGCTCAAGATGATGCGCAAGAGTGGTGTCAGCTCGCAGATGCTCTTCACTGCGGGATTCGTGTCGATCGGACTGACCGTCGCGTCCTGGATGCTGTCCAAGAAGGCGGAGGCCGCGGGGATCGAGCGGGCCGACCACTGGGGGATCTTCATCGGGGAGTGGGCGCCCACCTTCTTCGCTCTGGGCACCGCGATGCGACTGGAGGAGCACTGGAGCGGCGAGGACGTGGAGGACGTGTACGGGCGTGAGGGCATGCGCACCGGCACGGCCATGCCGGTCGGCTAGCGGCCCGCGGGTGTGCGGCCCCGTCCCGGTGCGCCGGGACGGGGCCTTCCGCGTTCAGGAGCCGGAGTGGACGACCGCCACGGGGCCCTGGGCCTGCTGGAGCACGGCGTGGCTGACCGAGCCCAGGCGCAGCCCGGAGAAGCCGCCGTGGCCGCGCGCCCCCACGACCAGCAGGGCCGCGCGCACGGTCGCGGCGGACAGCGCCTCGGTGGGCGTGCGGCCCTGGACGACCTGCTCGACGACGGGCACGGTCGGGTACTTCCGCTTCCACGGGGCCAGTGACTCGACGAGGAGCCGCATGCCCTCCTGGTCGACGGACACCTCGCTGTAGGAGGCCGGGCGCGCGGCGCGCGGCGCCGCCGAGTGCTCCCAGACGTGGAGGGCGCGCACCCCGGCCTGGCGCGTGGCCGCGGCCTCCAGCGCGAACCCGACGGCGTTCATGGAGGCCTCGGAGCCGTCCACCCCCACGACGACCTCGGCATGCCGGGGCTCGGGGTCGGTGTGATGGGGCACCACGACCACCGGGCAGGTGGCGTGCTCGGCCACCTGGCGGCTCACCGAGCCGAGCATGATGCCGCTGAAGGCGCCCGTCCCCCGGGAGGCGACCGCCAGGAGAACGGCGTCGTGCGCCTCCTCCAGCAGGGTGCGGGGCACGTGGCCGATGCCGAGGCGGGTGGAGACCTCCACCTCGGGCGCGCGCTCGCGGGCGCGCTCCTCGGCGAGTTCCAGGACGTGCAGGGCCGCGGCCTCGGGCCGGGCGGCGTCCAGGCCGGGTTCGGGCGGTGCTCCGGCGCTGTACTCCCAGCGCAGGGCGATGTGCACGATCCGCACCGGCGACCGCCGGTACCGCGCCTCGTCGACCGCCCAGTCCACGGCCTGCAGGGCTTCGGACGAGCCGTCCACGCCCACCACGATGGGCCGAGTCATGTCCGCACCCCCGTCACTGCCGCCGGATGGCCTGGTTCCGTATCGAACCCCTACCCGTAACGCAGGGTTATCACCCTCTTTGGGGGAATTGTGATTACCGACCGTGATCTTGAATAGGATGCCTGGCGTGAAGGCGGAGGACGGCGGGAACAGGCTGGCGGGGCGGTACCTGCTGCTCGAGGCCCTGGGCAGCGGCGGCATGGGCACCGTCTGGCGGGCCAGGGACGAGACGCTCGGCCGCGAGGTGGCGGTCAAGGAGCTGCGGTTCGACGCCGAGTACGACGACGCCCTGCGCGAGGAGGCCCGCACCCGCGCGGTCCGCGAGGCCCAGGCCGCGGCGCGGCTCCGGCACCCCGGCATCATCACGGTGCACGACGCCTTCCTCGAGGACGGCCGCCCGTGGATCGTCATGCAGCTCCTGGACGGGGCCTCCCTCGACAAGGTGCTGGAGCGGCAGGGCCCCCTGCCGCCCGAGCGGGTGGCCGGGATCGGCGCGGAGGTGCTGGCGGCGCTGGAGGCCGCGCACGCCGAGGGCGTCCTGCACCGCGACATCAAGCCCGCGAACATCTTCCTGACCGCGAACGGCCGGGCGGTCCTCACCGACTTCGGCATCGCGACCGTCGAGGGCCAGGCGACGATCACCCGTTCCGGCATGCTGGTCGGCTCGCCCGGACACATCGCGCCGGAACGGCTGCGCGGCGAGAAGGCGGGCCCGCAGTCGGACCTGTGGTCGCTGGCCGGCACCCTCTACCGGCTGGTCGAGGGGCGCGCGCCGTTCCCCGGCGACAGCCACGTCGCGGTGCTGGCCGCGGTGCTCACCGGCGACCCCGTCCCGCCCGTCCGGGCCGGCGGGCTGGGCCCGCTGCTCGTCCACATGCTCGCCCGCGACCCCCTGGCCCGGCCCGATCCGTCCGTGGTCCGGCGGGCGCTGGAACGGGCCGCCGCCGGAGAGGCCACGGGGGAGATCGCGCTTCCGGCCGCGCCGCCGCCGCGGGCGCCTTTCGAGGCGCCCACCGCCCCCGCCCCGGTGCGCAAGGCCGGGCGGAACCCGGGCCTGCTCCTGGCGGGCGCCGCGGTCGCGACCGCGGCGCTCGCGCTCACCGCCACCGTCGTGGTCGTGATGGACGAACGCTCCCCGGCCGTCGTGACGGGCGGCACGCCGACGCCCTCCGGGACCTCGACACCGACCGCGCCCCCGGCGCCCGCCGTGCCCGGGAACGAGGCGAGGTTCACCGTGCCGGTGGACTTCTGCTCGCTGGTGCCGGTGGAACGGGTACGGGAGATCATCCCGAACTACCCCCGTGCCGAGGGCAAACCCTCTGGCGACTCCGGTGACGCGGCCTGCTCCTGGGACGCGCCCGGCTCGGGCGTCTCGGTGGAGGTCGAGTCGGGCTCCGAAGGCCGGGACCCCTGGTCGGGGACGTCGCCGAGCCAGGCCGGCGACGTCTACCGGTTCTGGCTCCGCGCCAGGACCGACGGAAGCGACAAGATCATCTGGCACTACGAGGGCATCGGCGGCGAGCGGATGACCTCCGGGCCGTCCACCAAGGCCGTGGAGGTGAAGGGCCTGGGCGAGGAGGCCTTCGTCTACGACGTCTACGGGCGGCTGGGTGCGCAGATGAGCAAGGTGTACGCCAGGATCAGCAATCTCGTCTTCCAGGTCACCTACGCGGACGTGACGAACCAGAAGAGCAAGAAGAAGATCCGCCAGAACGCGCTGCAGATGGCGCGCTGGGTCGCCGAGGCACTGGACGAGAGCTGACCGTGCAAGCGAAGATCGCCGGACGTTACGCCGTCCTCCACAGCCTGGGGACGCACCTTCACCTCGCCTACGACGAGCGGACGGGCGGCCAGGCGTTCCTGCGCGAAGTGCCTCTCCCGCCCGAACTGGCCGATGACGAGCGCAGCACACTGGCCGAACACGTCATCCGGGAGGCCGCGGCGGCGAGCCGCGTCCGGCATCCGGCCATCGTGCCCGTCCTCGACGCCGTCCTGCACGAGGGCAAGCCGTGGATCGTCACGCCACCGATCAACGGGCAACCGCTCACAGCCTGCTTCGGCGCGCTCTCCCCGCAGCAGACGGCCGCGCTCGGCGCGGACCTGGCCGGGGCCCTCAGCGCCGCGCACACGCTGGGAGTGCTGCACGGGGACGTGCAGCCGGCGAACGTCTGGCTGACCCCGGACGGGCGGGGACTGCTCACCGGGTTCGGTACGGGGGTGTCCGCCCGCTCCCAGGCCGCCTCTTCGATCGGCACACCGGGTTTCGCCGCACCCGAGAAGACGACGAATCCGGTGCCGTCATCCGATCTGTGGTCACTCGGCGCGACCCTCTACCTCGCGGTCGAAGGCGTTCCGCCCTTTCCCGGAAACAGCCCTATGGAGGTGCTGAGCGCGGTGTTGTCGGCCGAGCCGCGCCCACCGGAGAAGGCGGGCGACCTCGGCCCCGTCCTGCTGGCGCTGCTGGCCAAGGACCCCGCGCAGCGGCCTGCCGAAGTCGAGGACGACCTCGTACGTCTCGCCCGTCCCGCCTCGGGTGAGAACAGGACGGTGGCGATGCGTCCGAGGACGTTCGCCCTGCTGGCCGCGTGCGCCGCGGTGGCGATCGCATCGGTGACGGCGACCGCCACGGCGCTGCTCACCGCACCGGAGGCCCCGGTGTCCTTCAAGAAACCCGCCACGGCCACTGATCCCGGCAAGTTCGGCACGTCTCCCCGCGCCTGCGATCTGCTCACCGACGCGCAGGCGGGAGAGCTCGTTCCGGACTTCGACCGGCAGGAGTACACGCCCTCAGGTCTGCCTCTGGGCGCCCAATGCACGCTCAGCAACGACAAACTGACGGTCAAGATCGAGCTCTCGCACTACAAGCCGGGCCCGCTCGGCGGCGGCCCCGAGACCGCTCGCGAGTTCCTGGCCGGTCTGAAGGCCGACGCCACCCGGGAAGGGTCGTCGAGCAGGACCGTCTCCCAGGTGCGAGATCTGCCGGAGGCGGGTGAGCAGGGCATCGCCTACAACGAGCAGCGGACGGACGGCTCCCGGTACATCGGGCATGCGGCGGTCGCCGTCAGCAACCTCGCCGCCACCATCGAGTGCGCCAAGGAGGACGTCGAGGAGGCGGAGAAGGACCGGGTCACGCAGGAGCTGGGCTCCTGTGCGGAGAAGACGGCGGGCTGGCTGGGCGAGTCGCTGAAGCGGACGGGATGAACCCGATGACGATACCGACGACACTGATGGGCCGTTACCGGCTGCTCCAGCCGCTGGACGAGGCACAGACCGCCTGGCGGGCGATGGACGAGCTGCTGCACCGCGACGTCATGGTGCGCAGGATCGCCGACGAGGAGCTGCCCGCCGTCCGTGCCGCGACGGCGCTGAGGCATTCCTCCGCCGTCATCGTCCACGACGTCGTCACCGAGGACGGCGGGGCATGGGCCGTCACCGAGCCGGTCGAGGCCTTCGAGACCGGAGGAGTCCTCTCCGAAGAGCAGGCCACCGAACTCGGCCTGGAACTGCTGGACGCGCTGACCACGGCACACGCGCTGGGCGTGGTGCACGGCGGCGTCCAGCCGTCGTCGGTCGTACGGTCCTCCGACGGGCGGGTCAAGCTCCTGGGATTCGGGATGAGCCGTCCGTACGGGGCTTACCTGCCGCCCGAAGCCGAACGGACCCCCGCCTCCGACCTGTGGGGGCTCGCCGCGACGCTCTCCACGCTGCTCGAAGGAAGGTCGCCGTACCCCACCGCGGAGGCGATCCGGTACGGGCAGGTCCTGCCTCCGATGCGCGCCCCCCGGCTCGGGGCGGTGCTGCTGCCACTGCTGAACCCGGACCCGACGGCCCGGCCCGGCGCGTCCGGGCTGCGCAGAGAGCTGAAAGCGTGCCTTCCGAAGCGACGGAAGGCCGGTGAGCCGTGGCGGTTCCGTCCGCTGGTGCTCGGGCTGATGGCCGCCGCTCTCGCCGTCGTGCTCGTGCCCGTAACGATCAGCCTGGTGAAACCGGATCCGCCGCAGGGGGCGACGAGGGACTTCACGAGCCTGCCCGACCCCTGCACCCTGCTGACCGGCGAGCAGGTGGAGCAGCTGGTCGTCACACCGAAGGAAGGGCAGCCGGGCGAGCAGGGCGTGTGCACCTGGAGCTCCGACGCAGGGCTGCCGAGCGCGCTGCGCTTCGATCTGCGGGTCGAGGTGGAGCTCAGCGACGACCCGCGCGGGAGGCTCGACGGGGAACGCAACACCATCGGGCTGCTCGCGTCGGCGGACTCGGTCCCCGGCCTGGGCGAGGAGGCTTTCCTGAAGAAGGAGGCGTTCCAGAGCTCGAGAGGGTCGGGATTCACGCGGATGACCGTGGCCTTCCGGATGGGCGACGCGGTGGGGATCGTCGAGGTTCGGCGCAGCAGCAAAAGCGACGAAGCGGGTGAAGAGCGGGTGAAGAACGCCGCCCTCCGGGGCGCGTACTGGGTGGCAGAGGCGATGCACCGTGGCTGAGGGAACGCTGCTGGCCGGACGGTACCGGCTGGAGAGCCGCCTCGGACAGGGCGGCATGGCCGACGTCTGGCGGGCGCGGGACGAGTTCCTCGGCCGGACCGTCGCGGTCAAGGAGGTGCGGCTGCCGTCCGGGCTCGACGCCGGGCAGCGCGCCGACTTCTGCGAACGCCTCCTGCGGGAGGCGCGCGCCGCCGCGGCACTGCCCCACCCGTCCATCATCACGGTGCACGACGTGCTCCAGGCCGGCGACCGGCCGTGGATCGTGATGGACCTCATCAACGGGCCGTCCCTGGAGCACGTCCGGGTCGAACGGGGTCCGCTGCCGCCCGAACGCGTCGCCGAGATCGGCCTGCAACTGCTGGAAGCACTGTGCCTGGCGCACGAACGCGGCATCCTGCACCGGGACGTGAAGCCGGCGAACGTCCTGCTCAGCGGGGACCGGGCGATCCTCACCGACTTCGGCATCGCCACACTCTCCGGCGACCACCGGCTGACCTCGGCCGAGGGGATCATCGGCTCGCCCGGTTACATGGCGCCCGAACGGCTCCAGGACGGGCACGGCGCGGGACCTTCGTCCGACCTGTGGTCCCTCGGCGCGACCCTGTACGCGCTCGTCGAGGGCCGCCGCCCGTTCGAGAAGCCCAACGCACTGGCGATGCTCGGGGCCGTCCTGACCGAGGACGTGCCGCCTCCTCGGCTGGCCGGTCCGGTGCTCGGGCCCGTGCTCACGGCGATGATGGACCGCCACCCGCACCAGAGGCCGGTGCCCGCGGAGATCCGGCGCGCCTTCGAGACGGTGGCGGGAGTGACCCCGTCCGTCATGCCGCGTCCTCCTTCGGTCTTTCCCGGCGGCCCTCCGGTTTTTCCCGGGGACGCTCCGACCGTTCCGGGGACGCCGCCTCCACCGCGACGGGGAGGGCTGCTGTTCGCCGGAGCTGGAGGCCTGGTCGTCGTGCTGCTGGCCGTCGCGGGGTATCTCCTCTTCCGGCCGGACGCGTCCCGGCAGGAAAAGGAACCCCCTTCGCCGCCTGTCGCCGTACCTTCCGCGAGCTTCACCGCAGTGCCCGACGATCCCTGCACGCTGCTCACCTCCGAGCAGTCGGAAGGGCTGGTGGGCTCCTCCTCCGGCAGTCCCAAGGACTCCGTCACCTGCGTCTGGAGCGCCAGTGAGGGCAGGCTCCAGATCAAGGCGCGGTTCCTGGAACCGCGGGGGGACAAGTCCGGGGAGGAACTCGCCAGGGACACCTTCGCACTCCTCAAGCGGCAGGCCACGGGCTCTTCGGGGATCGGCGCCGATCCCGCCGTCACCGCCGTGGACTCCGCTCCCCGCGACCTGCCGGGCCTGGGAGACGAGGCCTTCACGAAGGAGTCCACCGTGAGCGGCTCGTTCGCCGGTGCCGCGTCCTTCGTCCAGGTGCGCTCCGGAAGGCTCCTGCTGGAGATCGAGTACCACCTGAGCGGGGTGTCGGAGGTGTCGGCGACCATGCGGAGCACTCCGGAGCGTGCCGCGCGCCAGGTCCTGGAGAACCTCGGGGCCTGATGCGGGCCTGATGCGGGCCTGAGAAAAGTCGTTCTTGTGAAGCAGCAACCCTGATGGGGTGTGCGTCTCCTTCATGTGGAGAGCGAACATGCGATCAGGTGGAGTGCGGTGATCACCGAGGCGTCACCCGCGCTGCCCGCGTTCTACCGCGAGCACCAGACGGGGCTGGTCCGGCTGGCGATGATGCTCGTCGGTGACGAGGCGACCGCCGAAGACGTGGTCCAGGACGTGTTCGTCCGGCTCCACCGGAACACGCCGTCGTTGCGGGATGAGCAGAAACTCCTCGCCTACGTGCGTTCCGCGGTGCTCAACGGCTGCCGGTCGGTGCTGCGCCGCCGGAAACTCATCCGCCGGCACGCCGAACGGTACGAGCCCCCGGCCTGGTCGGCGGAGTCGCAGGCGATGCTCGGGGAGGACCACCGCGAGGTGATGCGCGCCCTGCACCGGCTGCCTCGGCGGCAGCGGGAGGTGCTGGTGCTGCGGTTCTACGCCGACCTGCCGGACGAGGAGATCGCCACGACACTGCGGATCCGCCCCTCCACCGTCCGCTCCACCATGTCCCGGGCCCTGTCCGCCCTCGAACGAGAACTGGGGGACGCCTCATGAACGTCGAAGACCGGCTCAAGGCGGCCCTCCAGGGGACCGCGAAACTGGTGGAGGACCGGCCGCGGCCACTGCCCGCCGCTCCCCGCAGGCAGGGACTCCCGCGGTTCATGCCCGCCTGGGCGGCCCTCGTCGTCGCCCTCGTCGTGCTGGGACCGTTCGTCCTGCCGGACGGAGAACCCGACGCGCCGATCCCGATGAGCTCGCCGAGCCTCGCCATCGGGACGGCACCGGAGGTCTACGTGGCGGTCTATGGCGCAACGGAGAACCGGAAATCCCGCTTCGAGATTCGTTCGACCGCCACAGGAGAGCTACGGCAGATCAATGAGGCGGGCAACGGGGAGAGCTTCGTGTCCATCGCCGCCATCCCGGATGACGGGGGGAAGGAGGGTAACTCCTTCTACCTTCTGACCCGCCTGGGCGCAGGCACCCAACCCAGATGTACGCAATACACGGTCTACCGCATCCAGATCTCAACCGATGGCAATTTCAGCAGTTGGGGAACGAACTCCATCACGTTCGAGGCGTTGGATGGCACGCCCGCGAACCTGGCGACCAACTCGAAGGGCGACCAGATCGCCTACTCGTATGAGGGTTGCGGCCGGAAGGTGAGGGAGGGAGGCATTGAAACCCACATCGGTGATGGCCTGTCCGGAGAGCAGCGGATCGCCCACCATTGGGCGGGGACCACTACGAGCTGGTACGCGGACAAGCTGGTACGGAACCTCGCTTACTCCCCGGACGGGCGGACGTTGGCGGCCTTCCTGCAGTCCCGCGACGCCAAGGACGGAGGGGCGCCCAGCGCGCAACTCCGGTTTACCAACGTGGGGAATCCTCATTCGGGCTTCACCGACGAGAGGGAGAACGAAATCGCGTTGGGGGCCGATAATGGTTTCGGCCTGGTCAACGCGATGTTCTCTCCCGATGGAAAGAGGATCGTCGCGCTGCGGAGCGAGTCACGGCAGTTCGTCAGGGAGTACAAGGTCACAGGGCTTCCCCTGCCCCGCGCCGGAGGAGGGCCCCGCTCTCTGGGTTCTCTGAAGCTGTCTGTCGATCACCCCGCGAATCTGCACGTTCTGATGGAGCAGCATCCGTCAAGCGAGGCACTGCTCTTTCAGGTCGGAGACACGACATTCCTGCATATCGGGCAGCAGAGCCACATCATCGCGATAGGCGAAGCGCCTTCGGACCTCGCCTGGTGATCTCCGTCTTCTGATCTCGTCCACCCCGAGCCGGTGACCGGCTTTCGCATGCCCAAAATCAAGGGGAATCCGTGGCTATTGTCCTGGAAAAGGATGGAATAGGCGTTCCTTCGGAGCGTGCGTCGCGAGGGCACCGCACGCTCCGGTGGCTGCTGCTCGGCTGGCTCGCCCAGGCCGCGTTCCGGTTCGGGCTGGCCTGGCACCGGCTGGGGCCGAACGCCCACCCCGACGAGGCCGGGTATCTCGTCGCGGCGCGGCTGCTGGCCGGCGGGCCGGGCGCCGACCTGTCCGGGCACACCTTCTACCAGGGCGGATACCCGCTGCTGCTGACCCCGGTCTTCTGGGCGGCCGGCGATCCCGTCCTGGCGTACCGGCTCGTCATGCTGGTCAACGCCCTGATCGGAGCGCTGGCCTTCCCCCTGGCGTACCTGGCGCTCAAACGGCTGGGGAACGCGAGCCTGCCGCTGGCCTGGGCGGCCGCGCTGCTGCCCGCCGTCGTCATCTTCGGCCGGCACGCCCTGGCGGACACGGTCCTCCCCGTGGCCGTCCTCGCCTGGCTGCTGATGCTCGACCGGTTCTTCCAGGGCCGAGGCTCCGCGCTGCCCGCGAGCCTGCTCGCCTGCTTCGCCTGCGCGGTCCACTCGCGAGGCTCCGTCCTCCTCGCCGTCCACGTCGTCGCCCTGCTGCTGATGGCGCGCAGGAGCCGGCCGCCCGCGCTCGCGGGTCTCGCCGTCACGGGCCTCGGATACCTGGCGGCCGACCGGCTCAACGCCTTCCTGCTCGCGGAGCTCTACCCGTCCGGGGCGCTCGACCTCGGCGGCAACCTCCGCGACCGGCTCCTCAGCCTCGACGGCCAGGCATGGGCGCTGTCCGGCGCGGCGGGCCAGATCTGGTACCTGATCACGTCGACGTGGGGCCTGGCGGGCGCGGGCCTGGTCGTCGTGGTCACCGCCGCGGTGCGCCGCAACCCCACGGCCCTGGCGCTGTGCGCCATCACCTTCGGCATCGCCTACGCCTCCATGGCCGCGCTCCCGGACGAGAACCGCGTCGGCAACTTCGCCTACGGGCGCTACCTGAGCTGCGTCGCCCTGGCCTACGCGCTCGTCGGGCTCCGCGCGCTCACCGACCACAGAGCCGTCCTCGGCGCGGTCGTGATCCTGACCGCCACCGCCCAGACCGTCACGCTGTACGCGGGCCCGAGGTTGGACAGTGCGGTGTTCATCCCCTTCGACTTCCCCGAGGTCATCTTCCTGACCCGCGACTCCGACTCCCTGGAACTCGGCCTCGCCACCGCGTCGGCCACGGCTCTGCTCGCCGTCTTCGCCCTCGTCCGCAGACCGGTCATCGTCCTCGCGCTCGTCAACCTGGTGGCCCTGGTGAGCATCACGCGCCCCCTCCTGGTGGAGCAGAGACCCGACCCGGGCCTGCCGGAAGGCGGTGTCCTGACCGAACGGACCGTGCCCTGGCAGGTCAGGGCGGCGCTGTACCACCAGGTCTCCTGGACGAAGATCGGCTGGTACGACCGGGGACGGCGGCTCCCGTCCGACGCGTGCACGGTCTTCGTCCCCTGGCCGACCGGGACGCCCGTCGAACGGACCTGGCCGGAGCACCCGCCGACCTGGCAGGCGGCACCGGGCCCCGCCGGCACCGCCGCCTGGACGTGCCGCTGAAGAAAAAGGGAACCACCCGGCGGGCGGCGACCGAGTACAGGGTGATCACGCCCCCGCGAGAGGATCACCCCCCATGACCGTGCCACCCGCGCTCGCCGAGGAGGAGCACGACTCCTCCCCCGGCGACGCGTCGCTGATAGCGGAGTCGCTGGCGGACCCCGAACGGTTCGCGCTGCTCTTCGACCGGCACGCCGACGACATCCACCGGTACGTCTCCCGGCGGCTGGGGCCGGACCTCGCCGACGACGTCGTCTCCGACACCTTCCTCACCGCGTTCCGCAAACGCGCCTCCTACGACCTGTCCCGCCGGGACGCCCGGCCCTGGCTGTACGGCATCGCCTCCCGGCTGATCCGCGCGAACCGCCGCGCCGAGAACCGCCGCAACCGCCTCCTCGCCCGCACGCCCGCCCCCGAACCCGAGTCGTTCGACGAGCGCAGCGCCGCCCGCGTCACCTCCGCCCAGCTCCAGCCCCGCCTGGCCGAGGTGCTCACCGCCCTGTCCGCCACCGACCGCGACCTGCTGCTGCTCGTGGCCTGGGCTGATCTCACCTACGAAGAGTGCGCCGCCGCGCTCGGCATGCCCCTCGGAACCGTCCGCTCCAAACTCCACCGCGTCCGCGCCAAGATCCGCCGCGCCTTCGGCGGCGTCGACCCCACCGGCACGAGCGAGAAGGGCACGTCATGACCGCCGACGAGATCGAGATCTTCCGCGACGCCCGGCCCGAGGCCGCCCCCTACGACCCGTTCAGCAAGGCCCGCGCCCGCGCCCGCCTCCTCGACGGCCCCGGCCCGGCCCCGCGCCACCGCTTCCGCTGGGTCCTCGTCACCTCGATCGCCACGGCGGGCGCACTGGCCGCAGGACTGCTCTTCCTGAACACGACGGAACCCGCGGGGACCGAGCCGAAAATGGTCCTGTCGTCCCTCCAGCCGGTGAGCGCCGCCGCGTACCTGGAGGAATTCGCGAGGATCGTCGAAAAGCGACCGGAAATCCGCCCCCGACCGCACCAGTGGCTTTACAAGAAGACCCGCATCAAGGACAGCGCCGCCTCCTATGAGCATGTCGCTGAATCCTGGATGCGGCTCGACGGCCGGATGGCGGCCTCGCCGAACGGCCCCGAACGCAAGATCGTCCTCGACGAACAACATCCGCGGAAGAACGAGCAGACCCCACTCAAGCGGTACGACCGGCTGCGCACGCTCTCCACGGATCCAGAAAAACTCCTGGCCAGAGCCTACAAAGCCGTGGACGACGGCTTCGCCGAGAAGAAGGCGGCGATCGAAAAAATGCAGAACCCCTACAGGGACTTCGAGGCAGGAGAACTCAAGGAACACATGATGGAGGACAACCGGCACCACGCCGCCTACCATCGGCTCGCCGAGCTTTTCGAAGGCGTCCTGACTCCGCCGCGACTCCATGCGGCGGCCTTCCGGGCCATCGCGAAGATACCCGGCGTCGAGGTGCTGCCCGAGGGCACCGACCTGCTCGGTCGGCCGGTCGTGACCGTCGCCCGGATGAACCAGTACGGCCTCAGACACGAGTACCTGCTCGATCCCGCGACCTACGTGAGCCTAGGCCAGGGTGCCGTGGTGGTCCGCAACGATCTGAGAAAGCGTTCCGGTGGGGCGGCTCTGGGAAAGGACGGGCAGATAACCCCGTTTCCCATACGAGTGCGGCCGATCGGGGAGAGTTCGTACGAGCTCCGAGAGTACGCGGGCATCGTCGACGAGGCGGGCCAGCTGCCTCGCTGACCTGAAGTGCGCGGACCGCGTGCCTGGTGGGCTCTGAGTCCGGGACGTGATCGGCGGGTAGTTCTTCCTTCTCCCCTGGTGCGGGGAAGAAGGAGGACAGACATGGGGGAGGCCCTGCTCTGGGGTGCGGTCGCGGCCTCGTCGCTGGTGATCGGGGCGCTGCTCGGGCTGGTGGGGAGGTGGCCGCGGCGAACGGTCGGGCTGGTGCTCGCCTTCGGGGCGGGGGCGCTGATCTCGGCGGTGGCGTTCGAGCTGGCGCAGGAGGGGGCACGGGTCGGCGGGACGGGCGCGATGGCGGTCGGGCTCGCCGCCGGGGCCCTGACCTACTACCTGCTCGACGGGGTGATCGAGCGGATGGAGGCGCGCCGGTCCGCCGCGGCGGGGGCGGGCCCGGCGCTGGCGCTCGGCGCGGTGCTCGACGGGATCCCCGAGCAGCTCGTCCTCGGGGTCGGCCTCGCCACCGGCACGGGCGTGAGCGTCGGGCTGCTGGTCGCGGTGTTCGTGTCGAACCTGCCCGAGGCGATCGGCTCCGCGAACGAGATGCGCGCCGCGGGCCACCCGGCCCGGGACATCCGGCTGATGTGGCTCGGCGTCGCGCTGCTCTGCGTCCTGGCCACCGTCGCGGGCCACGGCCTCGCCGACGTGACGACGGGCCCGTGGAACGGCGCCATCGACGGGTTCGCCGCGGGCGCGACCCTCGTCATGCTGATCGACTCGATGATCCCCACCGCCGCCGAACGCGCGGGCCGCCCCGCGGGCCTGGCCGCCATGCTCGGCTTCGCCCTGGGCACCGCCCTCTCCTCGTTCTGAGCCCGTGCCTCACCCGGTGGGGGGTGGCGGGACGGCCGGGTCGTCCTTGCCGGAGCGCACCGCGGCGAGGGCCCCGCTGGGATCGGAGCCGGTGAACATCAGGAGGTCCACGGCGACCATCCGCGCGGCCATGACAGCGGTGGCCAGAAAGGGATGCGAGGCCGGGGGCGTCTCCCCGAGCGGCCGTACGGCGTCGAGTGCCCTTTCGGAGGCCGCCTGCCGGCACGCCTGGTCGGCAGGGTCGTCGGCCAGCCCGCCGATCGCCTCGCCCAGACCCCGCAGGACGGGGGCGAACCGCTCGCGCTCCCCGTCGGAGAGGGCGAAGGCGGCGCGGATGAGGAGGATGCAGCTGGCGTTGAGGAGGTTGAGCAGGCGGGCGCTCTCCCCCTCGGAGCTGACGCGTTCCCGCAGGGAGCGCCGGAGGGGGACGCGCTGGGCGATGCGGCGGCTGAAGAGACGCGCCTGCGCGAGGGCGGAGAGCTGGTCGCTGTCCTCCCACAGGTGTTCCTGCGCCTGCCTGGCGGCGTCCTCGTCGTCGTCTTCCAGGGCGCGGGCCGCGGCGTCCAGCCCCGAGGCGAGTTCGGCGAGCGCGGCCTTCACCGACCGCCGCAGCAGGCGGACCGGGTCCGGCGGGAAGATGAGCTGGACGACCACGAGCGCGACGCCCGCGCCGATCAGCGCGTCGACGAGCCGCTGCCAGCCCGCCGCGCCGCTCGCGAAGACGAGGGTGAGCACCGCGGACGAGGCCGCCTGCATCAACATGGTCCGGGCGGAGTGGAGGGCGGCGGCGGTCATCATCGCGAGGAACACCGAGATCGGCATCGCCCACAGGGTGCTCCCCAGCACGAACAGGACGAGGTCCGCCACCACGATCCCCACGACGACGCCCAGCACCAGCCGCACGGCCGTCGTCCCCCGCTCGCCCCGCGCCGCCGTCAACGCCACCATGGCCGAGATCGGCGCGAAGAACGGCCGCGGATGCCCCGCTACGTGCACCGCGATCACCCACGCCACGGTCGCGGCGAGCGCGGTCTGGAGCACCTGCCATCCCTGGGCCCCCATCCGCCGCCGCGCCCGCGACCAGGCGTCCCGCCCCCACCGGAACACCTTCCCCATCCTTTCCCCGTACCCGCGCCGCCCCGCGTCACGCGACCGTCCACAGGCCGGGCGCGGCGGCGGCGGACGGCGGGTGGCGTCGAGGGCGGGGCCGCTACGCGTCGCTCTCACCGGACCCGCCGGAAGCGGGCCAGCCTGAAGTCCTTGAGGGAGCCCTGCAGCCGCCCGATGTCTCACCGGACCCGGCGGAAGCGGGTCAGCCCCGGTGGGACGCGTAACGATGGCGCCAGGAGGTGCAGCGGTCGACGTAGGACGCGAGGTGGCGCTGGGTGAACTCGTCGGAGGACCAGGGGGCCGGGAGGATCTCGGTCTCCGGGCCGCAGACGTAGGCCCAGCCGTGGTGGCCGTTGGACAGGGCGAGCTGGTGGAGGTCGTAGAGGGGGTCCTCGAAGGCGTCCAGGAGCCGCCACTCCTGCGGGGACAGATCGGTGATCAGGCAGCCGGACGCCGTGGCGATGGCGGTGATCAGACCCGGGTAGACGTGGTTGGGCAGGGCGGTGGCCCGCCAGCCGGGGGCCTGGGCGGGGATGAGGGACGGCACCCTGCCCAGCAGGGCGAAGAGGACCTCAGGGAACTGCAGCGGCCCGTAGACGAACAGGACGTCCGGGGCCACCGACAGGCGGTCCTGCGGGGTGAAGTCCGGCGAGTTCGGCCGGGGTGAGCGGGGCTCGGTATAGGGCATGGAAGACCTTCTCGATCACCTTGGTGTCGGCTTCGGCGAGGGCGGCGAACCAGTCGAGGCCGGCCGGGTAGGCCCACAGGTAGGAGCGTAGGGACGGGTCGGCGCCGCGGTCGGAGAGCTGGTCGGCGATGGTCCGGTCGCTCCACCACGGCACGCGGGAGCGGGCGTGGTCGGCGCACGCGGCGGGGTCGGCGCCGTCGCCGACGGCCAGGTGGAGTTCGGCGCGGACGAGCTGCACGTAGTGGTCCAGCCGGACGCGGGCGGTCAGGACGGGGTCGTCGGCGGCCACGAACAGGGGCATCGCCTGGGCCGGTCCCTCCAGGGCCACCTGGTAGGGGACGTGGACGGACAGCAGCCGCGGCCACGGGGCCCCGGCGCCGTGCGCGCCGATCCCGACGCTCTGCAGGCCGTGGCCCAGGACCTCGTGGAGCGCGAACCGGCGGACGCCCGCCTCGGTGAAGCGGGCGTTGGCGAGGTTGAGGCGCAACCGGATCCGCTCGCCCGCCCCGTCGAGCCAGAACGCCCAGTAGGCGTCCACCTCGACGGTCTCGATGGTGAGGGTGTAGGAGGCCGTGGCCCCGGTGAGGGCGCGGACGGCGGGTTCGTAGTGCTCGGCGGCCCGCCGGATGGCCTCACCCGCCTCCTCGGCGGGAAGGGGGACCTCGACCCGCTCCAGCTCGTCGGCGGTCGCCGCCCCCCAGGAAACTCCCAGGGACTCCAGCGCCGCGCGAGCCCGCTCACCCCGTTCGACGACGTACTCCTCCGGCCACCCGGCCGCCGCACACCCCTGCGTGGCGCGGACATACTCGTCCAACGGACGATGTTCCCCCAGAAGTGCCCCGAGATAGGCCAGATCTCCGTCCAACCGCGCGGCCACCGCCCCGGACGCCCGCCCGCGCAGCTCCCGCAACCGCCGGTAGACGTCCAGCCTGTCCGGAGCGGGCACGATCTGCGCATCCGTGGGCGCGCAGTCGAAGTCGATGACGGGCTCACCCCCGCGCCCGCGCTCGAGGGCGTCCCAGGCCCGGAGCACGGTCTCAGCCTCGTCACGCAGATTCACGGGCACATCCATCGCGATGTGATGGCCATGGGGCCGCAGTCGTCCCCGAACTATAACCCGTTCGCGATCATTTTTTGATCTCCCCCGTCCCCTGGCGGCCAGGAGGTCGCCACGGAGCCGGACCCTAGAAGCCGCCCACGACACCGCCGCCCGGAAGGTGGTGACCGTCCCTGCGCTGCCCGTTCTCGACATGGGGGTGGGGCATGGGGTGCTGCGGATAGGGCATGGGGTGCTGCGTGTGAGGCATCGGGGGCATGGGAGGCGGCGCGTAGGGCATCGGGGCCTGCCGGGAACTCTTGGCGATGACGATGACGAGGACCGCCACCACCGCCGCCAGCCCGACGCCGGCGACTCCGAGGATGAGCACAAGAGAGATCATGAGAACCGTCCTCCAGAGGGATCCGCAAATGGTCAAGGATCCTCCCACAGCACGTTCGACGGCATAAGAGACGCTTTGAACGGGCCACAGATGAAAACCAGAGGCGAGTCGCCCCGACCTCACTCGGTCGGCCGCTCACCCGCCTCCGTGATCCGGGTGACCTGGAGGTCGGAGAAGACCAGGGTCAGGTCGTGGGCGTTGGTCTCGATGCGGACCTCGTGGAAGTCGATGCCGAGGGCGGCGGTCCAGCGCCGGGCCGGGGGCGAGTCGGCGACGATCGTCGCTCCGGGGTAGAGGGAGTGCCATTTGACCCCCCAGACGTACCCGTCCAGGTCGACGCCGGTCGCGTAGTCGGTGAGCCGGTCGTCCAGGGAGCGGGCCCAGATTTCGGGGGAGACGGTCGTCTCACAGCGCGCGTGGACGCAGTACCGGAACAGGTAGCGCAGGTCTGCGGGAGGGATGCCGGTCGACGGGTCGGCCGTGACGTGCACGATCACCTCGTAGTCGCGCATGTAGTCCACGAAACCGTGATGGCCGACCGCACCGTCGAAGATCTCGTCCAGCGCCCGCTGAAGCTCTGAGACATCCATACTCCGGTCCCACCTCTGTCATCGCCGGGCCGTTCCCCTCCAGCCTGCCACCTCGGCCGCATCGAGGACCCCTGTCGGATGCGGCTGCCATCATCGGTGAACTAGGCCTGGCGCTTTTCCTGAGCCACGGCCGTCTCGTACAGCGGTATCACCACGCGCATTCCGGTCCCCTCGGTGCGGTCCGTCAGCTGGAGGGTCCCGGCGTGCGCGGCGGCGATGTCGCGGGCGATGGCCAGGCCGAGGCCGGAGCCGCCGCTGTCGCGGGCGCGGGCGTGGTCGAGCCGGGCGAACCGGTCGAAGACCGTGTGCCGGTGCTCGTCGGGGATGCCGGGGCCGTCGTCGGTGATCAGCAGTACGGCCGCGCCGTCCCGGGCGTTCAGGCGGACGGCCACGGTCGTGCGGGCGTGCCGTACGGCGTTGTCGACGAGGTTGGCGACCAGGCGTCTCAGGCGGCCGGGCGAACCGTGGACGAGGAGGTCGGGGGCCAGGTCCATGATGACCTTGACGTCGGGCCGGGGCCGCTGCTGCGCCGCCTCCTCGGCGACGATCTGGGCGAGGTCGACCTCCTCGTGCCGGGCCGGCTCGCCCGCGTCGAGCCTGGCCAGGAGCAGCAGGTCCGTGGTGAGCGACTGCAGCCGTTCCACGTCGGCCAGCGCCTGGGAGGCGAGCGGCGACGGGTCGGCCAGCTCGAGGCGGGTGCGCAGGATCGTCAGGGGGCTGCGCAGCTCGTGCGCGGCGTCGGCGACGAACTGCCTGTGCGCCTCGACCGCGCTCTGGAGCCGGTCGAGGGTGCCGTTGACGGTCCGCGCCAGCGCCCGGATCTCGTCGCGGGCACGGGGCTCGGGGACCCGCTCGTGCAGGTCGTTCGCGGTGATGTCGGCGACCTTCGCACGGATCGCGGAGACCGGTTTCAGCGCCCGGCCGACGGCCGCCCAGGTGAGCAGGGCGACCAGGCCGAGCAGCAGCGGGACGCCCGGGGCGAGCAGGCGGCGCAGGGTCTCCAGGGCCTCCCGTGCGAAGACGAGTGAGGCCCTCCCCTGGACGGTGACGGGCCCGTCGGCGGTCGGCACGGTCTGCTCGACGACCAGATGGCCGCCGGCGCGGTCCGTCCAGGCCGTGGTGAAGGACGGGCCGCCGTCCAGGACCTGGGTTCCGGTGTTCTCGGGGACCGACGCGGTCCCGTGCTCGGTGACGGCCGTCGCCGCCGCCGCGGCGTTGGCCTCGGCCTCCTGGCGGGTGCTCCTCTCCAGGCTCGCGTGCAGGGCCGAGAACAGCGCGAAGGAGGCCAGGGCGAGGGCGACGGCCACGGTGAGCGTCGCCGCGAGGGTGGCTCTCAGCCGGACGCCCATCATGCCTCCAGCCGGTAGCCGACGCCGCGGACGGTGACCAGCGAGGACCTGCCGAACGGTTTGTCGATCTTGCGGCGGAGGGCGCTGATGTAGACGTCCACCACGTTGGAGTCGCCGTCGAAGGCGAAGTCCCAGGCCTTCTCCAGGAGGTCGCCGCGGCTGACGACCTGGCCCGGATGCCGGGCGAGATGGTGCAGGATCGCGAACTCCTTCGGCGTCAGGGAGATCCTGACGTCGCCGCGGCTGCAGCGCATCCCGGCCGGATCGACACGGAGGTCGCCGAGGGTGAGGACGGCCGGCCGCTCGGCCGCCCCCCGGCGCAGCAGGGCGCGCAGCCTGGCCAGGAGGACGACGAACGAGAACGGCTTGGACAGGAAGTCGTCGGCCCCGGTGTCGAGCGCCTCGGCCTCGTCGTGTTCGCCGTTCTTGGCGGTCAGCATCAGGATCGGCGTCCAGACCTCCAGCTCGCGCAGCCGCTCGCAGACCGCGTAGCCGTTCAGCTCGGGGAGCATCACGTCCAGGATGACCACGTCATAGGGGTTCTCGGACGCCATCCACAACCCCTCCCGGCCGTCGAAGGCGAGGTCGACCGCGAAGCCCTCGCGGCCCAGGCCGTCCTTCAGCAGGTCGGCGAGCCGGAGTTCGTCTTCCACCACGAGTACGCGCACGTCGAGAAGCGTGCTCGAACCCGCCTAAAGCCACCATGAAGATCATCTCCGTGGCCTTCACCGTGGCTTCAGGGTCCGCCCGCCAGTCTCGGGGGCGTCCATCACCGCAACTCGGGAGGATTCCCATGAAGAAGATCGTTCTCGGCGGCGCCCTGCTCGGCGCGGGGCTGGGTCTGGCGGCTCTGGTCGGGCTGTCCGGCACGGCCTCCGCCGGGACCCCCTCGCCCGCGCCGAAGGTCACGGTCGACTGCTCGGCCGAGGTCGTGCCCCCCGCAGGCGCCCACGTCGAGGGGTTCAAGGCGAAGCCCGGCGAGAGCGGCCGTGCCGAGCACGGCTCCGCCACCGCGAAGCCCGAGGGCGGCCTGCACCCGCAGGGCGCCACCCACTCCACCGCCGAGGTCAAGGACGGCAGGCTCTACATCGACGGCGAGGAGCGGCCGCTGCCCGACGACTGCGTCGAGGGCGGCCCGATGACCGTCGCCATCACCGAAGGAGCGGACACGGCCACCAAGGCTCCCTGAGCGTTCCGCAGGACGGGCCCGGTCCCACGGCGGCGGACCGGGCCCGCCCAGAAGCGGCGAGCGCCCCGTCCGGAAACAGGGGGTGCGTTCCATGGCCGTGTGCGTGGTGGAGCGCCGCCGTGAGGAAGCAAGAGGACGGCGTCGCGATGGCGACCGCGAGTTCCGCGCTCAGCCGGAGACGGAGGCCGGGAAGCGCGAGGGGACCCGGCTCGACGTGTGGTGGCGGCCTCCGACCGCCTGCGCTCCCCGCCTCGCCAGGCGGCTTTTGTCTGGCTGAATGCCGGCGAAGGCCTGCGGTTGGCTGAGAGAGTGTCGGGTATGAATTCTCCTTCGGATATGGAGCGGAGGGCTGAGTGAGCAGGGGCGTTCGTTCGGTTTATCTGGTCGACCTCATCCTGGATGCCGATGTAGACGACGAGGTGGAAGAAGTAAAGAAGAAGGTCCTCGGGCTTCTCTGCCCGGATCCGGATCACCGGCCGCCATGTGAAGTGCCGTGGGAGGTGCGTTCGAGCGGATCTCTCGAGGAGGACGGAAGCAGGGTGATCTCCGTTGTGCTCTTCGCCACGGAGGCCCAGGTGTCAGAATTCGTTCGATCCGTCGAACTTCTTGATAAGGGCGGTGTTCGGTTCTTCCGTGAACATGATGCCAATGGTGAAGAGATCGATGGATCCACGGTGATAGAACAGTATGAGATCGAAAATGCGTTGCGCTGAAATCTGAGGTCGCTGGAGCGCATCAGTCGTTCGGCTTCCCTGCGTTCAGGGCATGGGCCTGTGTCGAGGCCGGTCGCGTGGAGTTTCGGGCGGGTCCGTCAACCGCGGGACGGACAGGAGCTCGCGGCCGCGTTCAGGTGTGATCAGTGCGGCGAGGGCGGGGTGTGCGAGTAGGACGACCGGGGCGAGGTGGTCGTGGCTGCGTGGCCGCCAGTGGGGCATCGCGTGCAGGACGGCCTGCCACAGGGCTTCGGACGGCTCGGGATGCGCTGTCAGGGCGGTTTTGATCAGGGTGTCGAACTCGGGGTTACCGAAGTCGGCAGGGATCGCGGCGTTCTGCGCGCGGTGGCGGTCGACGAGCCGTTGGAGGCCGGGGTGGTCGGCTCGAAGAGCTGCTTGCAGGCTCGGCATGCGGTCGTTCGGGGTGGCTTCGTGCTCCTCGCGCAGGAGGAGCGGCAGGAACTCCCGGATGATCAGAGGGTCGGTGGCATGCTCTTCGCGCCAGTGGGCGAGGAAGAACGGTCGGCTCACCCGCCGTTTTCCTTCCTCATACTCGCTCAGGAACAGCTGGAGCTGTCCGAGTAGAATGCCGGGTCGCAGCTCGGGGGAGCGCACGGCGACGTTCAGTTCCGCCAGCGCGGTTTCTAGATCGCCGGCGAGTGCGGCATCGCGGCCCCGGTCGGTTGCGGCCTCCTGGGCGTCCATAAGCGCACGTCTCTCGCGTGTGTGTTCGAGCCACCAGTCGTGACCGGAGGCGAGGTAGTCCAGCAGGTTGGCGTGGCGCTTGGGCTCGTCATGTGACCAGGAGGAGTAGCGGTAGACCGCCCAGTCCCCGTTCTCGTCAACGTCATCGGGATCGAGGAGCACGATGGTCAGGTCGGCCTCTCCGGACACCAGCAGGCTCCGGTCGAAGAGCGTCGCCGTTTCCTTTGCGTACTCGTCGAGATCCTCGTCGTCCTCGTCAGTCCAGGGTTCGGTCCAGAGCGGTTCCAGTTCGCGCAGCCAGCCGATCTCCTCCACCGAGCGGAGACGAAATACCGGGAACTCCTCGCTCGCCCATCCATTCGTGGTCTGCAAGAAGGCTCGGTAAGAGGGCGGCAGCGCGCGGCCGATTCGTGCTTCGGCCTGCTCGATCTCGATGTCGGTCGCCGCCGGGAAACCCAGCCACCGGCCGCGCACCGCCTCGGGATCCAACGGTTTGTGCTGCCGTACGTCGTGCTCGTCGATCCGCTCTTGGCTCCACCGGCTCAGAAATGATCTCCAGTCCATGCGGCACACCATGCCGTATACGTCCGACAGTCGGTCTGCGAGAGCGACCTCGTCACTGCGATGAGAGAGGCCGCCCTCCTCCTCCCTCGCTAGTTTTCATACACACGAATACGTCACTGGGTGCATGAGTATTTGGGGGTTGAACAGCGAAAACTCCCCTGCAGAAGGGGGGCCGCACAAGGTCATGGGAGACATGTGTGAAGTGAGGTGGTCCCCTGACGGGTCACCTTCGGGTTCCGGACGGCGGGAGCGAGGCGTCACGGGCCGTCAGGCCCGGAGAGCCTCGCTGGTACGACCGAGATGCCCGAACGGGGAAGACCGGAGGTCCTTGGACGGGATGAGGACACCGGTACCGGAAGGCGGGGTGCGGGAGGGGCGGAGCCCCTCGCCCGGGGTCCGGGGCGGAGCCCCGGTGGGCAGAGCCCCGAGCGCAGCGAGGGACCGAAGGGCGGGAGGCGGTGGAACGAGGCCGACGGCCGGGCCGTCGGGCCGGGCTTTGCGATCTGCCGGAAAGGCTCAGAAAGCACTCAGGGCCATGATCGATTTCTCGATCATGGCCCTGGACTGGTCGGGGTGGCGGGATTTGAACCCACGGCCTCTTCGTCCCGAACGAAGCGCGCTGCCAAGCTGCGCTACACCCCGGTGTGTGAAGACCTTGCGGTCTCTGGCACCTCGGAGAGTCTACAGGACGTTGGGGGGTGACCGGGAATCGGTTTCGGGAAAGGCCGGGGGCCGTCAGGTGAGGCGGGGAGTGAGCGTGAGGAGGGTGGCCTCGGGGGGGCAGCAGAAGCGGAACGGGGCGGTGGGGGAGGTGCCGAGGCCCGCGCTGATGTGGAGCCAGGAGTCCTGGTGGCGGTGGAGGCCCTTGACGCGTTCGCGTTCGATGCCGCAGTTGGTGGCGAGGGCGCCGTAGAAGGGGGCGCAGACCTGGCCGCCGTGGGTGTGGCCGGCGAGGAGGAGCTGGTAGCCGTCGGCGGTGAAGCGGTCGAGGTTGCGGGGCTCGGGGCTGTGCATGACGCCGATCGTGAGGTCGGCACGGGGGTCGACCGGTCCGGCGATCTTGTCGTAGTCGTCCAGGTTCACATGGGAGTCGCCGACGCCGGCGAACTCGACGTCCAGGCCGGCGATCTTGAGGCGCCCCATGCGGTTGTTGAGGTCGAGCCAGCCGGCGGACTTCAGGGCGGCGCCGAGCTCCTTGTAGGGCAGGTCGGGGGTGCGGCTGCTGCGGGAGTAGTCGGACTGGGAGGTGCGCCAGATGTAGCGGGCCGGGTTCTTGAACGTGGGCGAGAAGTAGTCGTTGGAGCCGTACACGAAGACGCCGGGGCGGTCCAGGAGGGGGCCGAGCAGCTCCAGGAACGGGCCGACGGCGTCGCGGTGGGAGATCGAGTCGCCGGTGTTGACGACCAGGTCGGGCTCGAGGGTGTCCAGGGCGCGGACCCAGTGGATCATGCGGGTGCGGGACGGCGTCAGGTGCGTGTCCGAGATGTGGAGGATCTTCACGGGCCGGCTGCCGGGCTTCAGCACGGGCACCTCGTGGCGGCGCAGATGGAACCAGTTGCGCTCGATGACCGAGGCGTAGGCGAAGGTGGCCGTGCCGGCGCCGATGAGGCCCAGAGGGACCGCGAGAAGCTTCCGCATTCTCCCCATGCTGCCAGACCTCCGGACGTGCCCGGGCTAAACAAGGTGATCTGTCCGGCCGCGCCGGGCATGATGGGGGACATGTTGAAGGAGAAGCTGGAAGCCGACCTCACCGCGGCCCTGAAGGCCCATGACGAGGTGCGCAAGCGGACGCTGCGGATGGCGCTGGCTGCCGTGACGAACGAGGAGAAGTCCGGGAAGTCCGTGCGGGAGCTCACCGACGACGAGATCGTCAAGGTGCTGATGCGGGAGGCCAAGAAGCGCCGCGAGGCGGCCGAGGCGTTCGACCAGGGCGGCCGTGCCGAGCAGGCGGCGGCCGAACGCGAGGAGGGCCTCGTCCTGGACGCCTACCTGCCCAAGCCGCTGAGCGACGACGAGCTGGCCGACCTCGTCCGCGCCGCGATCGCCGAGTCCGGCGCGGAGGGTCCGCGGGCCATGGGCGCCGTCATGAAGGTCGTCAACCCGAAGGTCGCCGGGCGGGCCGAGGGCGGCCGGGTCGCCGCCGAGGTCAAGAGGCAGCTGGCCTGACTTCGTGCAGAAGGCCTCTCCCGGCGTCCGGGAGAGGCCTTCTCGCGTTCGGGGCGGCCGGAGCCGCGGACCGCCCGGTGCGTCAGCGGCGGGGACGCCCGCCGTGGCCGTTGCTCATGAAGAGCGTGACGGTGGACCCTTCGGGCGCGGAGCCGGTCGGGGACATCCGGACGATGGTGGCGGCGGGCGCGTCCGAGCGGACGTGCTTGACCCTCACCTTGAACCCGGACTGGCCGAGGAGGCTCGCCCCCTCGTCCACATGCCTGCCGACCACGTTCGGGATCTTCTTGTTCTTGACGTCGCCGAAGTCCCGCGTGGGCTGCTGGAACTGCAGGACGGGCTTGCCCGCCAGCGCCGCGGTCATCGTCCGCTGCCACACCGGGCCGGGGATCGTCGCACCGTAGACGCCCGTGACCGGGTACTGCACGCCGCTGCGGTAGTCCCAGTAGGCGGTGGCGACGGCGAGGTCCGGGGTGTAGCCGGCGAACACCGCGCAGGCGTAGTTCTCGCAGGTGCCGGTCTTGGCGGCGGCGGGGCGGCCGATGCCCAGGCCCGCGCCGGTGCCGTGGCCCGACAGGACCCCCTGGAGGATCATGGTGGCGGCGTCGGCGACCTGGGGGTCGACGACCTGCTCGCACTTGGCGGCGGGGATCTCGACCTTGGCGCCCTTGGCGTCGACGACGCTGGTGACGACGTTCGGCTCGCAGTACTTGCCGCGCGCCGCGATGCCCGCGTACGCGGCCGAAAGGTGGACCACGTCGATCGGGTTGACGCCGAGCACCTGGGACGGGGTGGGCATCAGCGGCTCGCCGTTGGTGCGCTTCATCCCGAACTTCTCGGCCATCTTGACGGACTTGCAGACGCCGACCGTCTTCTCAAGCTGGGCGTAGTAGGTGTTGACCGACAACCAGGTGGCGTTCTTCATGTTGAACGTGCCGGCTTCGGAGTCGCTGGCGTTGCTCAGCGTCCAGCTGCCGCCGCCCGCCATTCCGTTCTCGGCCGGCGGGTAGGGGCAGGCCTCGTACCCGTGGATGGTCGTGGTCGCCGGCGAGGTGTAGGAGGTCGAGATGGGCAGGCCCTGGTTGAGCGCCTCGAGCAGGGTGAACGTCTTGAAGGTCGAGCCCGCGTCCACGCCGTAGATGCTGCCGCCGTGCGCGGCGTCCGCGGGGAGGTTGATGGTCGTCTCGCCGCGGCCGTTGCCGTACTTCTTGCTGGTGGAGATGGCCAGGATCTTGCCCGTGCCGGGCTGCACGGCGGCGTTGACGTTCACCTTCGTGCTCTTGGGCGTCGTGGCGTACTTGACGGCGGCGTCGGTGGCCCGCTGCACCTTCGGGTCGAGCGTCGTGTAGATCTGGTAGCCGCCGCGGAGGAGCTTCTTGCGCGCGGCCTCGAAGCGGGTCTGGCGCTCCTCCTGGCTCTTGGGCTCCTCCTCGCCCATGAAGAAGCCGATCATCTCGTAGTAGACGTACGCGCAGAAGTACGGGAACCTGCTGCTCTCGCAGCCGCCCTTCGGCTTGTACTCGTTCAGCTGCAGCTTGGTGGCCTTGGCGCCCTCGGCCTCGTCGGCGGTGATGACGTTGAGGTCCCGCATCCGGTTCAGGACGGTGTTGCGCCGGGTGAGCGCCGCGTCCGGGTACAGGGTGGGGTCGAAGGAGTACGGGTTCTTGGTGATGCCCGCGAGCATCGCCGCCTCCGGCAGGGTGAGGTCGGCGGCGCTCTTGCTGAAGTACCGCTTGGCCGCGGCCTCGACGCCGTACGCGCCTGCACCGAAGTAGGCGATGTTCAGGTAGTCCTGCAGGATCTCGTCCTTGGACATCGTCTGCTCCAGCTGGACGGCCAGCCGGAGTTCGCGGAGCTTGCGGGAGACGGTTGGGGCCGTGGCCTCCTTGAAGCCCTCTTCGGTGGTGGCGTTGTTGGCCAGCATGTTCTTGGCGAGCTGCTGGGTCAGCGTCGAACCGCCCTCGACGGCGCCGCCGGAGGAGGCGTTCCGCGTCAGCGCGCGGATCGTGCCCTTGAGGTCGAGCGGGCCGTGCTGGCGGAACCGCGCGTCCTCGATCGCGATGATCGCCTTCTGCATGAGGGGCGTCACCTTGTCGAGCGTGGTGTTCTCGCGGTACTCGTCGAAGAACGTCGCGATCGTCTTGCCGTCGGAGCCGTACACGACGGTCTGCTGGGCGGGGTCGCGCGTGATCTCGACCACGTCCATGTTCATGAACCCGTCGGCGGTGTCACGCGCGGTGAGGCTCACACTCCCGATGCCCGGAAGGGCCACCAACGCGACGAGGACTCCGGCGATGACACTGGCCGCGAGCAGCCTCAGCAACGTCGAGACGGGCGCTTTCCGAGAGGGTGAGGAAGACAGCACGGAGCCTAAGGTACCCGTATCGGCCGGCAGGGCCGTCCGATAAGGGTCTGTCACCCGGAAGGGCCGTTGCTCAGGAATATCGTCACGGTCCCGCCCTGCTCACTCTGCGTGCTGGGTGCGACGTACGCGACGCTTCCCTTCGGCAGCTTGGACGCGACGGGCTTCGCGGACACCGCGCCGTTGAGGCCGGTCTGCTGGAGCACCGTCATCGCCGTGCCCAGCGACGTTCCGTTCAGCTGGGGCACGGGCACGAGCGGCCGGTACGTCCGGTGCGCCGCGCTGAGGGCGGCGGACCAGATGCTCGCGGGCGTTCCAGCGCCGTAGACGCCGTAGACGGGGTACTTGAAACCGCCTCGGTAGTCCCAGTAGGCGACGGCGGAGGACAGGTTGCGGGAGATGCCGGCGAACACCGCGCACGAGAAGTTCTCACACGTACCCGTCTTTCCGGCGACGCTTCCGGACGGCTTGCCGACTTGGGCGGCGGTTCCCTTCTCGCCGAAAACGGAACGCATGATGTCGTACGTGGTGTCCGCGGTCTGGCGTGTGACGACCTGCTTGCACTCGTTCTTGGGCAGCGCGAGCTTCTTGCCGCTCGGGTCCGTCACCTCCAGGAGCGCGACAGGCGAGCAGTAGACGCCGTGGTTGGCGATGCCCGCGTAGGCCGCGGCCAGGTGCACCATGTCGATTTCGTTGCTGCCCAGGACCTGCGACGGCACTTCCTGCAGCGGCTTGCCGTCGGCGCGCTTCATGCCGAAGCGGTGCGCCATCTTCACCGCGCTGCAGATGCCTATCTGGTGCTGCAGTTTGGCGTAGAAGGTGTTCACCGACTGGGCCGTGCCCGTGCGCAGGTCGAACTTGCCGGATTCGCTCTCGTGGGAGTTCTTCACCTGCCAGGGCGGAAGGAGCCTGCCCTGGCAGTCGCGGTAGCCGCCGATCTGTGTCGAGCCGGGCGCGTGGAAGCTCGTCTTGACCGGCAAGCCCTTCTCCAGCGCGGCCAGGAGGGTGAATATCTTGAAGGTGGAGCCCGCGGACACGCCGACTCCGCCGCCGTGCGCCATGTCCGCCGCGAGGTTCAGCGTGGTGTCGGGACTCTTGAAACCGAACCGTTTGGAGATGGCCAGCGTCTTCAGATGGCCCGTGCCGACCTCGACGATGGCCTGAGCGGCCACTTTGTCCGACTCATGCGATGTGTGGGCGTTGACGGCCTGCTGGACGCCCCGTTGGCTGTCCCAGTCGAGGGTCGTGCGGACCTGGTATCCGCCTCGCTGGAGTAGCTCGCCGGCTTCCTTGGCTCTCTTGGGGTCGCCTTTGGACAGCAGCTTGATGAGCTCGCTGTGGACGTACATGCAATAGAAGGGTGCCCTGCTGGTGCTGCAGCCGCCGCGTATTGGCTGAGGCTTGAGCTTCAGAGGCGCTGCGGAGAGCTCCTTCTTCTGTGCTTCCGTGATGAGCTTCAGCTCGGTCATCCGCATCAGCACGGTGTCGCGCCGCTCCTTCGCGGCCTGCGGGTGCAGGAGGGGGTCGTACGCGTACGGGTTCTTGGTGATGCCCGCCAGCAGCGCGGCCTCGGCCAGCGACAACTGCGATGCGGGTTTGCCGAAGTACCTCTGAGCCGCTGCTTGGACGCCGTACGCGCCGGCGCCGAAGTAGGCGATGTTCAGGTAGCCCTCGAAGATCTGGTCCTTGGACATCGTCTGCTCGAGATGGAGCGCGTGCCGCAGTTCGCGGATCTTGCGGAAGACGGTGGGCGCCGTCACGCGCTGGCGCTCCTGGTCCGTGCGCGCGTTGGCCAGCAGCAGGTTCTTGGCGTACTGCTGGGTCAGGGACGAGCCGCCTTCACGCACCTCGCCCACGGAGGTGTTGCGCATCAGCGCGCGGAGCGTGCCCTTCACGTCCAGGGCCCCGTGCTCGTAGAAGCGCGCGTCCTCCACCGCGAGGATCGTCTTCTTCATGATGGGCGACACCTGGTCGAGCCGCACGGGCTCGCGGTACTCGCTGAAGAACGTGGCTATCTCGTGCCCGTCCGCGGAGTAGACGGTGGACCGCACCGACGGGCTCCGGGTGATCTGCTGGACGTCCATGTTCTCGAAGTCCGACGCCATCTTCTTGGCGCCCATCCCGATCGCCGCCAGACCGGGAAGCATCAGCATCGCCACCAGACATCCGGCGAAGGCCCCCATGGCCGCCAGCCGGCCGGCCCTGCGCAGCCTGGTTTCCCGCCGATCCCCCGATTCGAGCATGTTGATCTAGGTACCCAGCGTAGGCTCGTGCTACGCGGCAAACTGAGCACTGTAGCAGTGACTAGTCACCATGTCCGCCATGGCCTCTGTGGGCTATATCGAGAATGGGCCCTCTGGGGACTGTTTAAACTCCCCCGGCTTCCGTAAGTTTCTCCCCACGGCTTTTGTTTGGCGGCCTGACGTCCGCGCCCGTCTGGCCAAGGAGCGCACACAACTACACAAGACCCTAGGGGAGTGGGGCCAAGATGTGGATCACTGATTGGACCGCCCGTGCCGCCTGCCGTAACGCGGACCCGGACGCGCTGTTCGTTCAGGGCGCGGCCCAGAATCGCGCCAAGCTCATCTGCAGGGGTTGCCCGGTGCGGACGGAGTGCCTGGCCGACGCACTGGACAACAAGATCGAGTTCGGTGTCTGGGGCGGCATGACCGAGCGCGAGCGGCGGGCACTACTGCGCCGCAAACCAGGCGTCACCTCGTGGCGCGAGCTGCTGGAGACCGCCAAGGAAGAGTACGAGCGCTCGTCCGACGAGGACGAGCTGGTCGCCAGCTGAGCGAAGACATGACCACCCCCGGGGTACGCAACCTGTACCCCGGGGGTGTCGTGTCTAAAATGTCACGCCTTCGCCTGGCCGGATGTGGCCAGCGAATCGCCCACCAGACGCAGTCCGTCGAGATCGTGCACATCCTCCGCCTGCGCCCGGACGGTGGTCACCGGAACCGTCGGGTTGGCCGAGGCGAAGTGGTCGCGCAACCGCTCCTGCCGGGCGGCGAGCTGCATCCGCTCGGCGTGCAGGCGCAGCAGCGAGGCGGTGAGCGGGTGGTCGCCGCGCTCGTCCAGCGTCTCGGCGGCGGCCAGGCTGCGGGCGGACGAGAGGCCGCTCGCGCTCGACTGGGCCATCCGGTTGACGACCAGACCCGCCAGCGGCATGCGCTCGGACTTCAGGCGGTCGACGAAGTACGACGCCTCGCGCAGCGCGTCCGGCTCCGGCGCGGCGACCACCAGGAACGCCGTACCGGGTGACTTCAACAGCTCGTACGTCTTCTCCGCACGTTCGCGGAAGCCGCCGAAGACGGTGTCGAAGGCGGTCACGAACGTCGAGACGTCCTTCAGGAGCTGGCCGCCCAGCACCTTGGTGACGGCGTTGGTGACCATGCTGAAACCGGCGGAGAACACCTTCATGCCCAGCCGGCCGCCCGCCTTGGCGGGGGCGAGCAGCAGCTTGATGAAGCGCCCGTCGAGGAAGCGGCCCATCCGCTCGGGGGCGTCCAGGAAGTCCAGGGCGTTCCGCGACGGAGGGGTGTCGACGATGATGAGGTCCCAGGCGTTCGAGCGGTGCAGCTGGCCGAGCTTCTCCATCGCCATGTACTCCTGCGTCCCGGAGAAGGACGACGACAGGGACTGGTAGAAGGGGTTGGCCAGGATCAGCTTGGCCCGGTCCGGGTCGGAGTGCGCCTCGATGATCTCGTCGAAGGTGCGCTTCATGTCGAGCATCATCGCGTGCAGCTCGCCGTCGCCCCGGACGCCCTCGATCCTGCGCGGGCTGTTGTCCAGCTCGCTCAGCCCCATCGACTGGGCCAGCCGCCGGGCCGGGTCGACGGTCAGGACGACCACGTCGCGCCCACGGTCGGCGGCGCGCAGGCCCAGGGAGGCCGCGGTGGTCGTCTTGCCGACGCCGCCGGCCCCGCAGCACACGATGATCCGGGTGCGCCGGTCGTCGATCAGCGCGTCGATGTCGAAGTTCTTCACGCCGCTCCTTGGTCGCGCAGGGCATGGGCGAGGTCGTACAGTCCGGCGAGGTCCATGCCGTGGGGCAGGAACGGCAGGTCGTAGCGGGGCTCGTGGGTGATGCGCGCCTTCTCCCGCTGCTCCAGCGCGTTGCGCAGGGCGTGCTCGGCCGCCTCCGCGGCGAGCGCGGCGGCGTAGTCGCCGGCGTGCTGCTCCAGCCCGGACGCCTTGAGCCCGCGGACGATCTCGTCCTGGTCGAGCTCACCGCGCCCGGCCGCGGCCAGGCCCTCGGCGGACAGGACGGCCGGACGCTCCATGTTGACGATGACGGCGCCGACGCCGATCCCGGTCTCCCCCAGGTCGTGGATGCCGTCCAGGGTCTCCTGGACGGGCATCTCCTCCAGCAGCGTCACGAAGTGCACGGCCGTCTGGGGGGAGCGGATGACGCTCATGACGAGGTCGCCGTGGTTGCGCACGGGGCCGACCTTGGCCAGGTTCGACACCTCGTCGCTGACGTTGAGGAACTGGCTGATGCGCCCGGTGGGCGGGGCGTCCATGACGACGGCGTCGTACTTGAACTTGCCGTTCTTCTCGCGGCGGCGCACGGACTCGCTCACCTTGCCGGTGAGGATCACGTCGCGCAGGCCGGGGGCGATGGTGGTGACGAAGTCGATGACGCCGAGCTTCGTCAGCGCCTTTCCGGCGCGCCGGAGGTTGTAGAACATCTCGAGGTACTCGATGAGCGCCTCTTCGGTGTCGATGGCCAGGGCGAAGACCTCGCCGCCGTCGGGCGCGACGGCGACCTTGCGTTCCTCGTAGGGCAGCGGGGGCACGTCGAAGAGCTGGGCGATGCCCTGCCTCCCCTCGACCTCCACGAGCAGCACCTTCTTGCCGCCCGCGGCGAGTGCGAGTGCCAGGGCGGCGGCCACCGTGGTCTTTCCGGTGCCGCCCTTGCCCGTGACAACGTGGAGCCGTACGCCGTCCCAATCGGTATCTTTCGCGCTCACACTTCGAGACTATCGTTCGCCCTGCAAAGAGCTCCCGGGTGTTGGTAAGTGATTCCTGACTCGCTTTTCGCGGCCTAGTGTGGAACCGGGAACCGACATACCGCTGTCTGATATGAGGCACAGTCGCCAACGAGAGGCCCTCGTCATGGAAGCACTCGTCATCCTGCTGGCAGTCCTCGTCTTCCTGTTGCTGATCGCCCTCGCCACGGGGGTCCGGGTGGTCCAGGAATGGGAGCGCGGCCTGGTCTTCCGGTTCGGCCAGATCCAGAGGCAGGCGCCCCAGGGGCCGGCGCTCGTGCGCACCCCGGGCCTCACGCTCATCGTCCCGATCGTCGACCGGCTGCAGAAGGTCAACATGCAGACCGTGGCCATGGGCGTCCCGGGCCAGGACGGCATCACCTCCGACAACGTGTCCGTGCGGGTCGACGCGGTCGTCTACTTCCGGGTCATCGACCCCGGCAAGGCGATCGTGAACGTGCAGAACTACGTGTACGCCGTTTCCCAGGTCGCGCAGACGTCGTTGCGGTCGGTGATAGGCAAGGCGGAGATGCAGGACCTGCTCGCCGAGCGCGACAAGATCAACACCGAGCTGCGGGCGATCATCGACGAGATGACCGAGGGGCCGTGGGGCGTGCGGATCGAGCGCGTCGAGATCAAGGACGTGTCGCTGCCGGAGGGCATGAAGCGCTCGATGGCCCGCCAGGCCGAGGCCGAGCGGGAGCGCCGCGCCCGCATCATCACCGCTGACGGCGAGTACCAGTCGTCCAAGCGGCTGGCCGCCGCCGCGCACGAGCTGTCCAAGGACCCCGCCTCGCTCCAGTTGCGGCTGCTGCAGACCGTCACCGACGTGGCGGCGGAGAAGAACAGCACGCTGATCATGCCGCTGCCGGTGGAGCTGCTGCGCTTCTTCGACAAGGCCTCGGGCGCCGCGGAGGAGGCCGAGGCGCGGCCCGAGAAGCCCGTGATCGAGGAGCCCCCGGCGCTGGAGGAGGCGATCGAGAACCTGCCGTCCGTGCCCGAAGTGGAGGGAAAGTCGGGGGTTTCCGGCACCGAGGCCGACCCGGCCGTCCACAACCCCCGGGAACTGTAGGCCGCGGATCTTCTACGCTGGGTCCATGACCAAGTGGGAGTACGCGACAGCACCTCTGCTGATCCACGCGACGAAGCAGATTCTCGACAACTGGGGCCAGGACGGCTGGGAGCTGGTCCAGGTGGTCCCCGGACCGCAGGGCGGCGACTCGCTCGTCGCCTACTTCAAGCGGCCGCTGGCATGAGCGCGGTCGCGGCGCGGCTGCGGGAGCTCGGTCTGGAGCTCCCGGAGGTGGCCAAGCCGGTGGCGGCCTACGTGCCGGCCGTCCGCAGCGGGCGGTACGTCCACACCTCCGGCCAGCTGCCCTTCGTGGACGGCAGGCTGCCCGCGACCGGCAAGGTCGGCGCGGAGGTGAGCCTGGAGCGGGCGGTCGAACTGGCCGAGCTCTGCGCGCTGAACGCGATCGCGGCGCTGGGCACCCAGGTGGACCTCGACGACGTCGTGCGGATCGTCAAGGTCGTCGGGTTCGTGGCGAGCGCGCCGGACTTCACCGCCCAGCCCGCCGTCGTCAACGGGGCCAGCGAGCTGCTGGGCAGGGCGTTCGGCGAGGCCGGGACGCACGCGCGCAGCGCCGTCGGCGTCGCGGTCCTGCCGCTGGACTCGCCGGTCGAGGTGGAGCTGCTCGCCGAGATCAGGTGAGCCAGTGATTCTTGACTTATCAGGTGCATTGCACACACATTGACCGGATGAACGGACTCAGACTTCCCGACGAGTTCCTGGAACGCATCCAGGATTTCGAAGCCGGCCGCAGGCAGCCCCCGGCCCTCAGGCACGCCTCCACCGTGATGCTGCTGCGGGACCGGGGTGGCCGGCTCGAGGTCTTCATGCTCCGCCGGACCTCCTCCATGGCGTTCGCGCCCGGGGCGTACGTCTTCCCCGGCGGCGGGGTGGACCCGAGGGACTCCGAGTACGACCAGCCCGGCGCCGACTGGGAGTCCTGGGGGGAGTCCTTCGGCGCCGACGCGAAGCTGGCGCGGGAGCTGGTCTGCGCGGCCGTCCGGGAGACGTTCGAGGAGGCGCACGTCCTGCTGGCGGGCCCCTCCCGGGACGAGATCGTCAAGGACACCGCCCCGTTCGAGGCCGACCGGCTGGCGCTGCTGGACCGCAGCCAGTCGCTGGCGGGCTTCCTGGACGCCCGCGGGCTGGTCCTGCGGGCCGACCTGCTGCGCCCGTGGGGGCACTGGATCACCCCGACCGTCGAGCTCAAGCGCTACGACACCCGGTTCTTCGTCGCCGCGCTGCCCGAGGGGCAGCGGGCGCTGGACGTCAGCACCGAGGCCGACACCGTGGTGTGGATCCGGCCGCAGGACGCGCTGGACCAGGTGAAGGCGGGGGAGATGGCGATGCTCCCGCCGACGATGGCGATGCTGAACGATCTCGCGACGTTCGGCTCGGTCGCCGAAGTGCTCGCCCACCAGCGGAAGTTCGCCGCGCACCAGCCCACCGCCAAGATCGTCGACGGGGTTCCGTATCTTGTGCTCCCAGAGGAAGCCGAGCACCGGTATGGGGCCTGATGGGTATTTCACTGCGTGAACTCAAGATGGCGAGGCAGTTCCTGGCCGACCCCGCCGCCGCCCTGGTGATGCTGGGGTCGCACGGCGGGCTGCCCGGACGGCTGGCGGCCCGCAAGCTCCCCCCGGTGCGGATCGGGGGGACGGAGCGGGCCTCGGCCGTGCTCGCCCCCAACCCCTCACCGATGACCCTGGAGGGGACGAACACCTGGATCCTCGCCGAGCCGGGCGCGCGCCGTGCCGTCGTGGTCGACCCCGGTCCCAAGGACGGTCTGCACCTGCGCAAGGTGCTGCGGACCGTCCGGGAGCGCGGCATGGAGGTCGGCCAGGTCCTGCTCACGCACGGCCACCACGACCACGCCGCGGGAGCGCGGAGGTTCGGGTGGCTGGCCAAGGCGCCCGTCCGCGCCCTGGACCCGCTGCACCGCTACGGCGGCGAGGGGCTCAGGGAGGGCGACGTCGTGGAGGTCGGCGGCCTGGAGATCCGGGTCTGGGGCACCCCCGGCCACACCGACGACTCGTTGTCCTTCTGGCTGCCCGGCGACCAGGCCGTCCTCACCGGGGACACCGTCCTGGGCTACGGCACCACGATCGTCAGCGATCTCGGCGACTACCTGGACTCCCTGGACAAGCTCCGCGCCCACGCGGAGGAGAACGGCGTGAGCCGCATCCTCCCCGGCCACGGCCCTGTCCTGGAGGACCCGGTCAAGGCCCTGAACACCTACATCACCCACCGCCGCGCCCGCCTCCAGCAGGTCCGGGCCGCCATGGACGCCGGAGCCGAGACCCCCCGCGAGGTCGTCGAGATCGTCTACGCCGACGTCGACAAGGCCCTGTGGCCCGCCGCCGAGTGGTCCGTCCAGGCCCAGATCGAGTATCTCCGCAGCCGCTCCTGAGCGGCCGGATCCCGGTTTCCGCGTTCTTCCTCGGGGGTCGAGGCCCGCTTCGTAGCGCGTTCGTCTCAGGTGGATCCGCTGCGATGCCTTCGGTCATGGCCGCGTGGACCCGTTGACGTCCACGTCTCTCGGGACGGCGCCGGCCTCCGTGTTCGTCCTTCCGGCGGTGATCGCCGGGCGTGGGCGGGCAGGGGGAAGCGGCCTCGGGTGCGGGGGCTCGAGGCGAGGGGCGGCAGGGCCGGGCCAGCGGCGGGGAGTCGCTGGCCGGGCGGCCGTCGGGGAGTCTCCCTGAGGGGGCTACTTGGAGCGCTTGCGGAGGCGCTCGATGTCGAGGATGACCACGGCGCGCGCCTCGATGCGCAACCAGCCGCGGGCCGCGAAGTCGGCCAGCGCCTTGTTGACGGTCTCCCGGGAGGCGCCGACGAGCTGGGCGAGCTCCTCCTGGGTGAGGTCGTGGTGAACGTGGAGGCCGTTGTCGCCCGGCTGGCCGAAACGCTCGGCCAGGTCCAGCAGCGCCTTGGCCACGCGGCCCGGGACGTCGGTGAAGACCAGGTCGGCCATCACCTCGTTGGTCTTGCGCAGCCGCTCCGACAGCGCCTGGAGGAGGGCGACGCCGACCTCCGGGTGCGCGGTGAGGAACGGGCGCAGCTCGTCGTGTCCCAGTCCGGCCAGGCGGCACTCGGTCACGGCGATCGCGCCGGCCGTCCGCGGCCGGGGGTCGAAGAGGGACAACTCGCCGAACATCTCACCGGGGCCTAGCACGCTGAGCAGGTTCTCCCGGCCGTCCGGAGCCATCCGGGTCAGCTTGATCTTGCCCTCGAGCACGACGTACAGCCGGTCGCCGGTGTCGCCCTCGTGGAACAGGCTCTGACCGCGGGCCAGCCGCACCTCGCTCACATGAGCGCGCAGCGCCTTGGTGGCCTGGTCGTCGAGTGCTTCGAAAAGCGGGGCCTTGTTGAGTACTTCGATGTCGCGATCCGACACGCCTTTTCTCCTCCCGAACACTTATATGCCCAGTGTGACGCACCTCGCACCGAGCTGGTGAACGTGGGGCCCTGGCGCGCCGAGCCTGACTTTACCGATGGACTGACGCGCTTCGACGCCAGCATCCCGGTAAGTAGTTTACTAAAGCGTAACTTCAGTACACATCGCGCACGTATCGCTTGTTTGACGCCATTTTCTTGACAAACTGGACGGCAGCTTCCGGGGTGAGGCCCCCGTGGAGCGTCGCGATCTCGGTCAGGGCGCGCTCGACGTCCCCGGCCATCCGGGCCGCGTCGCCGCAGACGTAGAAGTGGGCGCCCTCCCGCAGCCAGTCCCACAGGCGGGCGCCGTGCTCGCGCATGCGGTCCTGGACGTAGACCTTGGCGCGCCGGTCCCGGGAGAAGGCCAGGTCGAGGCGGGTGAGGAAGCCGTCATCGCGGAGTGACTCCAGTCTCTCCCGGTGGTAGAAGTCCGTGGCCTCGCGCTGCTCGCCGAAGAAGAGCCAGTTCTTCCCGCGCGCGCCCTGGGCGAGGCGTTCGTCCAGGAAGCCCAGGAAGGGGGCGACGCCGGTGCCGGGGCCGACCATGATCATCGCTGTGGACGGGTCCGCGGGCGGCCGGAAGTGCGGGGAGCGCTGGACGGACACCGGGACCGGGGTGCCGGGGGCGGAGTCGGCGAGAAAGGTGGAGGCCACGCCCTTGCGCGTCCTGCCGTGCGGGTTCTCGAACCGCACGACCGAGACAGTCAGGCGGAGCTCGTCCGGGTTCGTCAGGGGGCTGGAGGAGATCGAGTAACTGCGCGGGGCGAGCCGCTTCAGCACCGAAAGCCACTCCTCGGAGGTCGCCTCGACGGGGAACTCCGCCACCACGTCCACCGCTTGGCGGCCCCAGCTCCACTGGGCGAGCTCGTTCTTGTTGTCGGGGCGCAGCAGTTTGCGCAGCAGGCGGTCGTCCGTACGGTCGGCCAGGAAGCGCAGCAGGGCGGGCGTGATCCGGGTGAGGTCGTGCTCCGCCAGGTCGATGGCGGGGTCCATGCGGGTGAGCTTCAGCCACTCTTCCACCACGTCCGGGCAGTTCCGGGGCCGGATGCTCAGGGCGTCGCCGACCTCGTAGATGAGGCCCGTACCGGTGAGGTCGAAGGTGAATTCGCGGACTTCCTTGGTCGCGCCGGGCCGGCTGAGCAGCTGGTTACCCTTCAGGAGCGCGGTCACGGGGGCGTTCTTGGGCCTGGGGGGATGTGCGGGGGCGGCCTTCTTCGCGCTTCCGTCCATCGCCTGGATGACCTGCTCCAGCCACTGGTGGGCGGGAGGCTCGTAGTCGGGTTCGCAGTCGACGCGGGGAGCGAGCCGGATGGCGCCAAGCTCGTCCAGGCGGGCGTCCAAGCGTCGTCCATGGCCGCAGAAATCGTCGTAATTGGAGTCGCCGAGGGCCAGAACGGAGTACCGGACGCCGTTCAGGCGGGGTGCATCGAGGGCCGTCAGGGACTCCCAGAAGCCTGTTCCGTTGTCGGGGGCGTCCCCGTCTCCGAACGTGCTGGTGATGACCAGGACCTCAGAGGCCGCTACAAGGGCCTGAGGGGACGTCTCGTCCATGTTGATCAGGGTGGCCCGTTTGCTCGCCTCTGAGAGTCTCTGAGCGGCTGTGACGGCGAATTCCTCGGCGTTGCCTGTCTGAGATGCCCACAAGATGAGAGTTTCAGGGGTATTGGAAGCGGCCGGGGCGGCGGTCGCGGGCTGCGTCCGCGAGTGGATTCCGGCGAGCATCCCGTTGATCCACAGGATGTGATCGGGGGCGAAAGGCGCGTCCGGCGGGAGGACGGGCAGCTCGCCGGGCGCGGGAGGCGACACCTTCAGGCCGGCGAGGAAGCCGCCCAGATACCGCTTCTCCCGCTCGCTCAGCACGGGAGGAGCCGGATCCGCCAGGTCGAGGACGTTCGTTTCGGCGGGGACGGCGACCCTGGTGAGGGAGACGGCGCAGACCTTCAGCTCGGGCTGGAAGGAGAGCGGGTCCACGGCGTCGCTGGTGACGGCGTTGATGCTCAGGTACTCGCCGAACAGATCGTTCCAATGGAAGGGCGCGAAACACCCGCCCGGGAGCACGCGGTCGGAGACCACGGCGGGCAGCACGGCGCGGCCCCTGCGGGAGGCGATCTCCACCTGATCGCCCTCGGAGACGCCGAGGGCGGCGGCGTCCGCCGGATGGATCTCGACGAACGGGCCGGGATCGAGCCTGTTGAGCTTGCCGACCTTGCCGGTCTTGGTGAGGGTGTGCCACTGGTGCTGGAGGCGGCCGGTGTTGAGGACGAACGGGTAGTCGTCGTCCGGCAGCTCCGCGGGGGCCATGTGCGGGCGGGGGAAGAAGACCGCCCTGCCGCTGGGCGTGGCGAAGCGCAGGCCGTCGCCGTCGCGGTAGCGGACGGGGTTGCGGTCGTCCCCGTCCGGCGCGGGCGCGGGCCACTGGACGGGCGTCTCCTTCAGCCGGTCGTAGGTGACGCCGCGCAGGTCCCAGCCGGTGGCGGGGTTGGCGAAACGCTTGATCTCCTCGAAGATCTCCTCCGCGGAGGCGTAGGAGAAGGCGTCGGCGTAACCCATCTCACAGGCGACGCGGGCGATGAGCAGCCAGTCGGGCAGCGCCTGGCCGGGCGGCTCGACGGCCTTGCGGGCCAGCGTCAGGTTCCGCTCGGAGTTGACCATCACGCCGTCCCCCTCCGTCCACAGGGCGGCGGGCAGGACGAGATCGGCGTACGCGTTGGTCTCGGTGTCGGCGAAGGAGTCCTGGACGACCACGAACTCGGCGGCCTCCAGACCCTCGATGACCGTCCTCCGGTTGGCGACCGAGGCGACCGGATTGGTGCAGATGATCCAGCAGGCCTTGACCGTGCCGTCGGCGAGCCGCTCGAACATCTCGATCGTGCCCTTGCCGGTCTCCGTGCGCAGGGTGCCTTCGGGCAGCCCCCACACGTCCTCGGTGAAGCTCCGGTCGGCGTCGGACAGGACGCTGCGCTGGCCGGGCAGGCCGGGTCCCATGTAACCCATCTCACGACCGCCCATGGCGTTCGGCTGGCCGGTGAGGGAGAACGGGCCGCTGCCGGGACGGCAGATCGCGCCGGTGGCCAGGTGCAGGTTGATCAGGGCGTTGGTGTTCCAGGTGCCGTGCGTGGACTGGTTGAGGCCCATCGTCCAGCAGGACATCCAGGAGCCGGCCTCGCCGATGAGGCGGGCGGCCTCGCGGAGGTCCTCCTCGGGGATCCCGGTGATCTTCTCGACGGTCTCGGGCGTGTAGTCCGCCAGGAAGTCGGGCATCGCCTCCCAGCCTTCGGTGTGCGCGGCGATGAACTCCTCGTCGATCCACCGGTTGTCCACAAGCAGGTGGAGGAGGCCGTTCAGAAGGGCGAGATCCGTGCCAGGCTCGACCTGGAGGAACAGGTCGGCCTTGGCCGCGGTGGCGGTGCGGCGAGGGTCGACGACGATCAGTTTCGCGCCCGCCTTGACCCGTTCCATCATGCGGAGGAAGAGGACCGGATGGCAGTCGGCCATGTTCGAACCGATGACGAGGAAGACGTCGGCGTGCTCGAAGTCCTGGTAGGAGCCGGGCGGCCCGTCCGCGCCCAGCGAGAGCTTGTAGCCGGTGCCCGCGCCGGCCATGCACAACCGCGAGTTGGACTCGATCCGGTTGGTGCGGACGAAGCCCTTGGCCAGCTTGTTGACCAGGTACTGGGCCTCCAGTGACATCTGCCCCGAGACGTAGAAGGCCAGCGCGTCCGGGCCGTGCTCGTCCAGGACCGCGCGGAACCGCCGGGCGGTCTCGGTGATCGCGGCGTCGACGTCCAGCCGCTCGGGGCCGCCGTCGGCGCGCCGCAGGGCGGTGGACAGCCGCCCCGGCGCGGCGAGCATCTCGGCGGTGGTCGCGCCCTTGGTGCACAGCCTGCCGAAGTTCGCCGGATGCGTCCTGTCCCCCGAGGCCCTGACGACCTTGCCGTCCTGGACTTCGAGCACCATCCCGCAGCCGACCCCGCAGTACGCGCAGACGGTCTTCACGCTGGTAGAAGTCACGTCTAGCAAGGTAGGAACTTCTCGTTACCGCCATGTGACATCGGTCGGTAACGGCACGTTACGGCTGTCACACAACGGTCTGCGCGGTCTGGTGAGGTCAGACGGGATAGGTGCGGATCTCCGTGCTCTGCACCGAGACCCAGACCTCGGCACCGGGGTCCGGAGCCAGCTCCGCCACCTCCGCCGGAGGGACGTCCGCCAGGACGCGCAACGGCCCGTCCAGCTGGATCCGGACGCGGTCGCCCTGCTGCTCCACGCCCTCGACCACGGAACGCCACAGGTTGCCCGGGACACCGCCGGGACGCTCGCGGCGGAGCGCGACGGCCGCCGGAGGAAAAGCGACGAACACCGGCCCCTCGGTCTCCTCGGCCACGTCCAGCTCCAGCCCGTCCCCCGCGCCGCCGGACGGCACGCCGTCGCAGTCCGCCGTGCCGTCGCCGGGTGCCGTGCCGCCACTGGACGTCGTGTCGCCGTCGGGGGGCACGCCGTCGCGGTCCGCCGTGCCGTTGCCGGGTGCCGTGCCGCCGCAGCCTGTAGTGCCGTCGCTGGACGTCATGTCGCCGCCGGGTGCCGTGCCGTCGGGCGTCGTGCCGTCGGGCATGACGCCGGGCGGCGCCGTGCCGGTCAGGGTGACGCGGCGGCCGTGGCCGGTGCCGCGGTAGAGGTTGAGGCCGACGAGGCGGGCGACGTAGTCGGTGCGGGGGCGCCGGGCGACCTCGGCGGGCGTGCCCTCCTGGACGATCCGGCCCGCCTCGATCACGATCAGCCGGTCGCAGAGCACCATCGCGTCGAGCGGGTCATGGGTGACCAGCAGCGCCGCCCCCGCGAAGTCCGCCAGGTGCCGCCGCAGGCCCGACCGGACCTCGAGCCGCGTCCGCGCGTCCAGCGCGGCCAGGGGTTCGTCCAGCAGGAGCAGCTTCGGCTCCACGGCCAGCGCCCGCGCCAGGGCGACCCGCTGCGCCTGCCCGCCCGACAACTCGCGCGGCCTCGCCTTCCCGTGCCCGCCCATCCCCACCCGTTCGAGCCACCCCGCCGCCGCCCGCCGCGCCTCCCGCGCCGGAGTCCCCCCGCACCGGGGCCCGAACGCCACGTTCTCCACCACCGAAAGATGCGGGAACAGCAGGTAGTCCTGGAACACCATCCCCACCGGCCGCTCCTCCGCGGGCAGCCGCTCCAGGCGCTCCCCGTCCAGCTCGATCCGCCCCTCCTCCAGCCGGACCAGCCCCGCCAGCGCCCGCAGCACCGTCGTCTTCCCCGCCCCGTTCGGCCCGAGCAGCCCCACGATCTCCCCGGCGCCCACCTCGAACTCCACGTCCACCCGGAACCCGTCCCGCCGCACACCCAGCCGAGCCGTCAGCCCCATGTCCCTCCTCCTTCCGTCGCCCGAAGTCCTCGTTCTTCCGCCTTCAGCCGCCGTCCGACCGGATGCACGACCAGGGGTCCGCTCTCCGGCGTGTTCGTTTTTTCTCGACGTGGCCCGTGGTTCGGTCTTCGCCGTGTTCGTGCTTCCTCGGTCCGGCCAGGCGCCTGTTCCCCGACGTGTTCGTTCTGCCTGGCTCGGTCCGTCGTTCGCTCTCCGGTGCGTTCCTTCTCCTCGGGTTCGGCCCACGGCGCCGGTTCTCCGGCGTGTCGTTCCTCCTCGGGACGGGGAGACGTCCGTTCCGTCATGTTTCCTCCTCCTCGGGACGGGTCAGGGGAGCCAGCGGTCCCGGAGGGTGACCAGGACGGTGAGGGAGACGGCCAGCAGGACGAGGCTGAGGACCAGGGCGGCTTCGGGGTCGGTCTCCAGGGCCAGGTAGACGGCGAGGGGCATGGTCTGGGTGCGGCCGGGGAAGTTGCCGGCGAAGGTGATGGTGGCGCCGAACTCGCCCAGGGCGCGGGACCAGCAGAGGACGGCGCCGGCGAGGACGCCGGGGGCCACCAGGGGGAGGGTGACGCGGCGGAAGACGGTCCAGCGGGAGGCGCCGAGGGTGGCGGCGGCCTCCTCGTAGCGGGGGTCGGAGGCGCGCAGGGCGCCCTCGACGCTGATCACGAGGAAGGGGAGGGCGACGAAGATCTGGGCGAGGACGACGCCGGTGGTGGTGAAGGGGAAGGTGAGGCCGAACCAGGCGTCCAGGTGGCGGCCGATCAGACCGTTGCGGCCCAGGACCAGCAGGAGCGCGACACCGCCCACGACCGGGGGCAGGACGAGCGGGACGGTGATCAGGGCGCGGGCGAGGCGGCGGCCGGGGAACTCGGCGCGGGCCAGGACCCAGGCGAGGGGCACGCCCAGCAGCAGGCAGACGGCGGTGGCCAGGGTGGCCGTCCCCAGGGAGAGGCGCAGCGCCTCCAGGACCCGGGGTTCGGCGAGCCGGGCGGGCAGGGTCGACCAGGGGGTGCGGACGAGCAGCCCGGCCAGCGGCAGGACGAGGAAGGCCAGTCCCGCCGCGGCGGGAAGGGCCAGCATCCAGGGGACGCGGCTCCGCACGCTCACGGGGCTTCGAATCCGGCTTCGGTGAACACGTCCCGCGCCCGCTGCGACAGCACGAACGCGACGAATTCGGAGGCCGCGCCGGGGGAAGGTGCCTTCTCGAGCGCGACGATCGGGTAGTCGTTGACGGCCTGACCGGCTTCGGGGAAGGCGATGCCCCTGACCCTGCCGCCCGCCGCGCGGATGTCCGTCCGGTAGACGAGCGCGGCGTCGACCTCGCCGAGGGTCAGCTTGGTGAGGGTGGCCTTGACGTCCTGTTCCAGCGTGACGGGGGTGACGTCGAGACCGGCGGCGGCCAGCGCCTCGGCCGCGGCGGCGCCGCACGGGACCTGTTCGGCGCAGAGCGCGACCTTGACGTCCGGGTCCGCGAGGTCCGCGAGCCCGGAGACCTTGCTGGAGCCGTTCGCGGGGACGGCGATCTCCAGCCGGTTGCGGGCGAAGACGGCGGGTTTCCCGGCCGCGAGCGAGGCGTCGGTGGCGGTCCGCATCGTGGCCTGGCTGGCCGAGGCGAAGACGTCCGCGGGCGCACCTTGGACGAGCTGCTGGGCGAGGGTGGCGCTGGAGCCGAAGTTGAACCGCACCTCGACGCCGGGATTGCCGTCCTCGAACTCCCCGCCGAGCCGGGTGAACGTCTCGGTGAGCGAGGCGGCCGCGAACACCGTGACCGTCTCGGACGCCTCGTCGCCCGGCGAGCAGCCCGTCAGGACCGCCGAAAGGAGCAGGAAGAGCGCGCACAACCGCCGTGGCCCCGGGGACCGCCTCATTCGGGGACCTCCACGACGACGTTCGTGGACTTGATCACCGCCACGGCCAGCACGCCCGGTTCGAGCCCCAGCTCGTCGGCGGCCTGCCTGCTCATCAGCGACACGACACGGAACGGCCCGGCGGCCAGTTCGACCTGCGCCATGACCGTGTCCCTGCGGACCTCGGTCACGATGCCCCGGAACCGGTTGCGCGCCGACGAGCGCCCCTCGCCGCCGGAGTCCACCTGCGCCCGCGCGAACGCCGCGAGCTCCCCGCCGTCGATCAGGCGGTGCCCGTGGGAGTCCCGCCCGGCGGCCAGCCGCCCGCCGTCCACCCAGCGCCGCACGGTGTCCGGGCTGACCCCGAGCAACTCGGCCGCCTCACTGATCCGGAACTCTGTCACCCGACGAATCTACCTGCCGCAGATGCAAGGATCAATGCCGATGATGCCCCGTATTTGCCAGGCAACCAAGTGATATCCCTGGAAAATGCGTCATGTAAGACCCCGCCTTCTCCCCGGCAGGGCAGCGTCCCGCGCCGGAGGGAAGTGGCGCAGGAACAGGTCGGCCCACTGCTCGGCCACGAGGACCTTGGGCAGGGCGGACGGCGCCACCCCGTGCCGCCGCGTCCACTGCAGAGCCTGGTGGCGGGACATCTCCGGCATCGCGGTGAGGATCTCCGCGATGCCCCGTCCACGGCCCGTGAACACGCGCCGGACGACGTCCTGGTACCGCCCGCGTGCCCGCGGCTGCACGAGAGGAAGCCGTCTCCGGGTGGCGGTCAGCAGCCCGCCGTCGACGCCGGGCCGCGGCCGGAACGCCGAGGACGGCACCCGCTGGTGGAGCCGGAACTCGAACCACGGCCACCACTGCGCCGTCATCATGCTCGCGCCGCCCACTCCCGCGCGGCGCCGCGCCACCTCCCACTGGGTGATCAGGACGGCGTCGGTCCAGCCGGGAGCGTCGAGGATGCGGCGGAGCATCACGGTGGTCTGGTGGAAGGGCAGGTTCCCGGCCAGCACGTGGGGTGTGGCGGGAAGGGGATGGCGCAGGAAGTCCGCGTGGACGACCTCCGCAGGCGGGCCGAGTCGGCGCGCGAGCCGCCGGGCCTGCCGCCCGTCGATCTCGACGCCGGTCAGCGGCCTGCCCAGGCGACGCATCGGCAGGGTCAGCGCGCCGTCTCCGGGGCCGATCTCGATGATCGGCCCTTCGGTCGCGGCGACGAGCCCGACGAAGGCGTCGATGACGTTCCGGTCGATGAGGAAGTTCTGGCCGAGCTCATGCCGGCCAGGGCGCTGGGTGTGCACAGGATCTCCACGGCTTCGAAGCGAGCCGGGCAGCCCTGGAGGCCGCTCGGCGAGGATTCGCGGAAGCGGCGGAGCATCAGAGGAAGGGACGTTCCGCCGCTACGGGCGGCGGGTCCTCGTCATGGCGGCCGTGGATGCGCACATGCCGCCGACCCTAGCCGTCAGCCCGGAACCGGTCCACGGATTTACACCTGCCGCGGTGTTCCGGTGAACGTCAGGAGCGGAGCGCGCAGTCGCCGCACTTGCCGCTGCCGGGGACGCGGTAGTAGAGGCAGCAGGCGGCGCGGGTGAAGGAGGGGCGGCCGGGGACGGGTTCGGTGAGCCGGTGGGCGGCCTCGAACGGGGGCAGGGCGAGGATGCGGCGGGCCAGGGCGATGGCGTCGGCGGCGTGCTCGGGCCGCTGGAGGGCGAGGACCAGGGTGGTCCCGGCGAGGGCCGAGGCGGCGTTGTCCCACAGGAGCCGGGTGGGGATCTTGACCAGCCGCTGGAGCGGGACGGCCAGGGACTCCAGGAGGGCGGTGACGTCCCTGTGGATGACGGCGGCGGGATCGTCGCCGGCCGGGCGTACCTTCGGAGAAGGGAGCCGGAGCGGGAGGGGGCCGGTGGGGACGGCCTGTCCTCGGAGGCTGTCGGGAGTCCATTCCAGGACCCGGCCGTGCAGGACGGCCGCGCCGACGACGGGCGACCACAGGCGGGAGGCGAAGCCCATCTGGATGAGAGACGCCGCGACGCGGGGCTCGTCGATCTCGAGGAGGCCGAGGGTGCGGGCCAGCCGCTCCTCCAGTGCGGCCCTGTCGGTGAAAAGCTCCGCCAGCGGACGCCAGGAGGCGTCGCCGGGACCCGAGGAGAGATGGAAGAAGCCGCCGACCGCGGAGACGTCGTCGATGACTTCACGAAGGCCGAGTGGCATCGGCGTCGCCGCTCCTCTCTCGGGAGACCCGCTCCGACGCGTGGGAGGGCGCGAACAAGGGGTCTCCTGGCTCTCGGCTCCCCGCTCACAGCGGTGCCGCACCGGGCTCGCACCGGCTCCCGCATCATGGCACGGCGGGGGACGGACGGGTTCTTTGCATGCCCGTGGCGGGTGGGGCGGTGGGAGGCGGGTAGGCGGAACGCGAGGGTTGTCGGAAGGCGGGGGACTCATGAAAGTCGCCGATTTCCTGTTGGCGCGGCTTCGGGAGTGGGGGGTGGAGCATGTCTTCGCCTATCCGGGAGACGGGATCAACGGGCTGCTCGCGGCGTGGGGAAGGGCGGGGGACCGCCCGATGTTCGTGCAGGCCAGGCACGAGGAGATGTGCGCGTTCGAAGCCGTCGGGTACGCGAAGTTCACCGGACGGCTGGGAGTGTGCGCGGCGACGTCCGGGCCGGGCGGGATCCATCTGCTGAACGGGTTGTACGACGCCAGGCTCGACCGCGTTCCGGTCGTGGCGATCGTCGGGCAGACCGACCGGACCGCGATAGGCGGTTCCTACCAGCAGGAGGTCGATCTGCTGTCGCTGTTCAAGGACGTGGCGGGCGCCTACGTCCAGATGGTGACGGTGCCCGAGCAGCTGCCGAACGTGTTGGACCGGGCGATCCGGACCGCGATGGCCGAACGTGTGCCCACCGCCGTCATCATTCCGGGCGACGTCCAGGACCTGGAGTACGTGAAGCCGGGGCACGAGTTCAAGATGGTGCCGTCCAGCCTCGGCGTCGCCGGTCCGTCCGTCGGGCCGGACGAGAAGGCGCTGCGGCAGGCCGCGGAGATCCTGAACGCGGGGCACAAGGTGGCGATCCTCGCCGGAGCGGGGGCGCGCGGCGCGGCCGAGGAGCTGCGGCAGGTCGCGGACCTGCTCGGCGCGGGAGTGGCCAAGGCGCTGCTCGGCAAGGACGTCCTCTCCGACGAGCTGCCGTACGTGACGGGCTCGATCGGGCTGCTGGGAACGCGTCCGAGCCACGAGCTGATGACCGGGTGCGACACCCTCCTCACCGTGGGGTCGAGCTTCCCGTACTCGCAGTTCCTGCCGGAGTACGGCCAGGCACGGGCGGTGCAGATCGACATCGACCCCAAGCAGATCGGGATGCGCTACCCGTACGAGCTGAACGTGGTCGGGGACGCCGCCGTCACGCTGCGGGCGCTGATCCCGCTGCTGACCCGCAAGACCGACCGGTCCTGGCGGGAGGAGATCGAAGCCGGAGTCACCCGCTGGTGGGCGGCCATGCAGCGCGAGGCGATGGTCGACGCCGACCCCGTCAACCCGATGAGGCTGTTCCACGAACTGTCGCCGCGGCTGCCCGACAACGCCATCGTCACGGCGGACTCGGGATCGGCGGCCAACTGGTACGCCCGCAACCTGCGTTTCCGGGGACGGGTGCGCGGTTCGCTGTCGGGGACGCTGGCCACGATGGGCGCGGGGGTGCCGTACGGGATCGGCGCGAAGTTCGGCCTGCCGGAACGCCCGGTCATCGCGTTCGCCGGGGACGGGGCGATGCAGATGAACGGGCTGGCCGAGCTGCTGACCGTCAAGCACTACTGGCACACGTGGGCGGATCCGCGTCTCGTCGTCGCGGTGCTGCACAACAACGACCTCAACCAGGTCACGTGGGAGATGCGCGCGATGCAGGGCGCGCCGAAGTTCCCGCAGTCGCAGACGCTGCCGGACATGGACTACGCGGCCTTCGCCGAGGGACTCGGGCTGCTGGCCGTCACCGTCGACCGGCCCGACCAGATCGGCCCCGCCTGGGACAGGGTGCTGGCCGCGGACCGCCCCGCGCTGCTGGACGTGCGCACCGACCCCGACGTCCCGCCGATCCCGCCGCACGCCACGTCCGACCAGTTGAAGGACACCCTCAGGGCGCTTCTGGGCGGCGACGAGGACCGCTGGGGCGTGCTGAAGGAGGGGCTCAGGACCAAGGCGCAGGAGTTCCTGTCGCGCCTCGACGAGAGATGAGCCGCGTCACCTCTCGTTGTTATGGGGTAGTGCGATGGGTAGGGGGAAAACGTAACGATTCGCGCGGGGGGAATCGGCAGTTTCATCGGGGGGATTTCACATGGCGGAGAACAGCTTCAGCCTTGACGTGACCGCGATCCGCGAGCGTGCCAGGGAGAAGATGAGCAGCGGTCCGGTGACCGAGTCCTACGGCAGGAGCACCGACCAGGTCATCGGCGTGCTCAACGACGTGCTGGCCACCGAGATCGTCTGCTGGATGCGCTACAGCCAGCATGCGATCGCGGCGGTGGGGATCGACCGCGCCCAGGTGGTGTCGGAGTTCAACGAGCACGCCGAGGAGGAGCGCAAGCACGCGATGCAGGTCGCGGAGCGGATCAGCCAGCTCGGCGGCAGCCCCGACTTCGACCCGGCGACGCTGGCGGAGCGCTCCCACACGACATACGAGACGTTCTCCGAGAGCGACCTGCGCGGGATGCTGCAGGACAACCTCGTGGCCGAGCGGATCGTCATCGAGTCCTACCAGGAGATCATCCGCTGGCTCAGTGACGGCGACGTCACCACCCGGCGGATCATGGAACACATCCTGGCCGAGGAGGAGGAGCACGCCGACGACCTCCTCGACCTGTTGGGAGGTAAGTAACTCATGGCCAACGAACTGCGCGGAAAGGTGATCGCCTTCCTGGTCGCCGCCGAGGGCGCCGAACAGGTGGAGCTGCAGGAGCCGTGGCGGGCGGTGGAGGCCGCGGGCGGCAGGCCGGTGCTCATCGCCCCGGTCGACAAGGCGGGCGCCGAGGCCCAGCTCTTCCAGCACCTGGACAAGGGCGACCGGCAGCGGGTCGACATGCCGCTGGCCACCGCCGACGTCGCCGAGTACGACGCCCTGGTGCTCCCCGGCGGCGTCGCCAACCCGGACATGCTCCGCATGAATCCCGAGGCCGTCCGCTTCGTCCGGCGTTTCTTCAGGGACGGCAAGCCCGTCGCGGCCATCTGCCACGCGCCCTGGATGCTCATCGAGGCGCACGAGGCCAGCGGCCGCACCCTCACCTCGTGGCCGAGCCTCCACACCGACCTGTCCAACGCCGGCGCCGCCTGGGTCGACGAGCCCGTCGTCGTCTGCGAGAAGGGCGACAACACCCTCGTCACCAGCCGCAAACCCGACGACCTTCCGTCCTTCAACGACACCCTCGTCAAGGTCTTCTCCGCCGCCTGACGGCCGACGGGCCGACGCCCGCCGGCCGACGCCCGCCGGTTGGGACGTCCGCCGATAACCGATGGTTGACGACCGACGGCTGACGGTCGACGACGGCTGAGATGCCCGCCGATGACCGATGGCTGACGACCGCTGACGTCCTATGACCGACGGCTGATGACCGACGACCGCTGATGATCGACGGTTGACGACCGCCGATGGCCGCACCCGCAGGCGCCGATCCGTGCCTGCGGGTGCGGCGTGTTCGAACGGCGGAGGCCGGATGCCGGGTCCACGGCAGCGGGCCGCGGGGGCCCGTCCTTCGGCAGGGGCGCAGGTCTCGGGTGGGCTTCGGGTGGTGGCGGCGTGTCCGGCGCCGGGGATGGGGACGGGGTCAGGACAGGGCTCTGACGGCGATCTTCGTGGCTTCGGCGATGACCCGGTCCTCGTGGGTGCCGTCCTTCGCGGGTTTGTCGGAGAAGACGGCGAGGACGAGGGGGCGGCCGTCGGGGGACCAGGCGACTCCGACGTCGTTGGCGGCGGCGTACTCGCCGGTGCCGGTCTTGTCGGCGGCCGTCCAGCCGCGGGGGAGGCCCGCGCGGATACGGTCCTGGCCGGTGCGGTTGGCCCGCATCCAGCGGGTGAGCCGGTCGCGTTCGGCCTGCGCCAGGGCCTCGCCGAGGAGGAGGGCGCGGTAGCCGGCGGCCATGCCGGCCGGGGTGGTGGTGTCCAGGAGGGAGCCGGGGGTGACGTCGTTGAGTTCGGGTTCGCGGCGGTCCAGGCGGGTGACCGGGTCGCCGATGGAGCGGGCGAAGGAGGTCACCGCGGAGGGGCCGCCCAGGAGGTCGAGCAGTTCGTTGGAAGCGGTGTTGTCGCTCTGGAGCAGGGCGGCATGGCACAGTTCGGCGACCGTCATCCCGGAGTCCACGCGATTCTCGGTGACGGGCGAGTGCGGGACCAGGTCGGCCCGGGTGAAGCGGATCCTGCGGCCGAGGAGGCCGGAGTCCGACGAGTGGGCCTTCAGGACCGCGGCGACGGCGTAGGTCTTGAAGGTCGAGCACATCGCGAACCGCTCGTCCTGTCGGTGGCCGAGCGACCGGCCTGTGCCTGTGTCGGCCGCCCACAGTCCGAGACGGACCCCGAAGCGCTTCTCCAGACGCCGCAGAGCCGTGACGCTCGCACTCATGTCCGGGACGGCCGCGGTGCTCGGCACCGGGCCCACGGGCGCGGAGGAACGGGCCGTCGCCGGTGCCGGGGAACCGTCCGGGCCACTGCAGGCTCCGGCGAACGGCACCGACAGCAAGGCTCCCAGCACCGTGCGGCGTCTCAACACGTTCTTCCTCTTCCCCGGGTACGGCAAGCGCTCTCCGGACACGACGAGCGGGTTCCGGCGTGGACGACCAATCTAGAAGATCGGGCACGCCCCCGTCCGGCGGTGTCCTGGCGTCCTTCGGGCGGCGGCCGTGCCGGAAAGGCGGAGAGCATGAAGGCCGAGCCTCTAATCTGAAGGGATGGCGGTGAAGGCGGGAGTTGCGGGGAGGGCTCGGCGGCGGAAGCCGGAGACCAGGCTGGGGCTGGTGCGGCGGGCCCGGCGGATGGACCGGGTGCTGGCGGAGACCTACCCGGACGCGCACTGCGAGCTGAACTTCGCGAACTCCTTCCAGTTGCTGGTGGCCACCGTGCTGTCGGCGCAGACGACGGACTCGCGGGTGAACCTGACCACTCCGGCGCTGTTCGCCAGGTACCCGACGCCCGAGGACCTGGCCGCGGCGGATCCGGAGGAGGTCGAGGAGCTGATCCGTCCCACCGGTTTCTTCCGGGCGAAGACCAAGTCGATCATCGGGTTGTCGGTGGGGCTGCGCGACCGCTTCGGAGGCCAGGTGCCGGGGCGGCTCGAGGACCTCGTGACGCTGCCGGGGGTCGGCCGCAAGACGGCGAACGTGGTGCTCGGGAACGCCTTCGGGGTGCCGGGCCTGACGGTGGACACCCACTTCGGCCGGGTGGTGCGCCGTTTCGGCTGGACGGCCGAGGAGGATCCGGAGAAGGTCGAGCAGGAGATCGCGAAGCTGTTCGAGAAGCGGGACTGGACGATGCTCTCGCACCGGCTGATCTGGCACGGGCGGCGGCGCTGCCACGCCCGCCGGCCCGCCTGCGGGGTCTGCCCGGTGGCGCCGGACTGCCCGGCGTATGGTGAAGGGCCCACCGATCCCAAGGTCGCCGCCAAGCTGCTCAGAGACAGGTCCTTCGCGTGAATAATTCCGGGTCGGGGGATGTTGCCCCGAACGTGATCCCCTCATGGCTCGACCGGTTCCGTGAACGGGCGCCGAAGCTGGACGTCCCGGCTTTCCTGCGGCCCGCGCCGAACGCCCGCCCCGCGGCGGTGCTGGTGCTCTTCGGAGAGGGCCCCGACGGCCCGGACGTCCTGCTGATCGAGCGCGCCGCGACCCTGAAGAAGCACGCGGGCCAGCCGGCCTTCCCGGGCGGCGCGATCGACCCCGAGGACGACGGACCGATCGCGGCGGCCCTGCGGGAGGCGGAGGAGGAGACCGGCGTCGATCCCGACGGGGTGACCGTCCTGGACGCCCTGCCGGAGCTGTACCTGTCGCGGAGCAACTTCAGGGTGACGCCCGTCGCGGCCTGGTGGCACGACCCGTCGGACGTCTCCCCCGGCCATCCCGGTGAGGTTGCCGCGGTGGCGCGCGTGCCGATCGGGGAGCTGGTCGATCCGGCGAACCGGGTGGCGCTGCGCGTCGCGGGCGGTTTCGTCGGGCCCGCCTTCCGGGTGCGCGACATGCTCGTCTGGGGGTTCACCGCGGGCCTGCTGGACAACCTCCTGGAGGCGGGCGGCTGGGCGGTGCCCTGGGACTCCGGGCGCATCGAGGACCTGCCGCCGGACGTCCTGAACCTGGCCGCGAGGGGATGAATCACCCTGTACGGTGACGCGCCGGGATGTCATCTCCTCCCGCCAGGGGACTGGAAAACCCGCGATCTCCCTGTACTTTGAAGCGGTGTTGGGCGACCACGTACTCGATCTGATCTTGCTCCTGCTGATCGTGCTCTTCGCGGTCTCGGGGTACCGGCAGGGCTTCATCGTGGGCCTGCTGAGCTTCGTGGGCTTCGTCGGAGGCGGGATCCTCGGCGTGGTCATCGCCCCGCCGCTCGTGGAGTGGGTGGTGGAGGGGGCCGCCCAGCAGGCGCTGCTGGCGATCGTCATCGCCTTCCTCGCCGCCACTTTCGGGCAGCTGCTCGCCTCGTCCGCCGGGGCCATGCTGCGCAACCGCGTCACCGGCAACAACGCCAGGGTCGTGGACGCCGCGGGCGGCGCGGTGGTCAGCGTGCTGTCGCTGCTGCTGGTCGCCTGGTTCATCGGGATCGTCCTCCTCGATCAGTCGCCCATCCGAGTCGTAGCCAAGCAGGTTCACAACTCGGCCGTGCTCGACGCTGTGGACAACCTGATGCCGTACGCGGCCGACCAGTGGGCGGAGTCGTTCGACAAGTTCGTGGACGGCACCGAGTTCCCCAAGGTCTTCAACGGCCTGGGCGGCGAGCCGCTGGTCGACGTCGGCCCGCCCGACAAGTCCGTGGAGACCTCGCCCGCGCTGCGCGGCGCCCGCCACAGCATCGCCAAGATCATCGGTACGGCCCCGGAGTGCGGCAAGCGCATCGAGGGCACGGGCTTCGTCTTCGCACCCGAGCGGATCATGACCAACGCCCATGTGGTGGCCGGCACGCGCGGTTCGCTGTCGATCCAGGTGGCGTCCCGCGAGCTGCGCGGCCGGGTCGTGCTCTACAACGCCAAACGCGACATCGCGGTCATCTACGTGCCGGGGCTGCGGGCGCAGGCGCTGCAGTTCGACCGCGACGCCAAGCGCGGCGACGCCGCGGTCGTGGCGGGCTTCCCCAAGAACCGCCCCTACACCGTGCGGGCCGCCAAGGTCAGCGCCCGCCAGCGGGCCAACGGACCCGACATCTACGGCAGCTCCCAGGTCACCCGCGAGATCTACGCGCTGCGCGGCAAGGTGGAGCAGGGCAACTCCGGCGGCCCGCTGCTCGCCGAGGACGGGCGGGTGTTCGGAGTGATCTTCGCGGCGCGCGAGCACGACTCCGACACCGGTTACGCGCTGACCGCGGACGAGGTCGCACCGGACGTCCAGGCGGGTCAGAACGCCACCGAGCCCGCCCACACGCAGAGGTGCGCCGGCTGACGGTCAGCGCAGGCGGAGCTCCTGACGCTCCCGCACGCCTCTGACGATCCCCGGGACGTCCAGGCCGTGGCGAGGGCCCTGGTAGGCCTCCAGCACCGCGCATGCACGGCTGAAAAGCGCCTGAGAGCCCTTCTCGTTGCCCCGGCGCACATGGGTGATGCCCACCGCGAGTTGCGCGAGCCCCCGCCACAGCGGTCGTTCTTCCTCGGGGCACGCCTTCCAGTACGCCTCCAGCACCTCGTGCGCGTGGAAGGGGCGGTCGGCGTCCAAGAGGTTCTGCGCCTCGGAGATGGTCTCTTCTGGGCCGAGCTCCAGCTCGTCCGGCATCGTCGGTACGCCTTCGGAGCCGTACGGGAGGGGACGGCCGTACGCGTCCCTCGGACGGGCGTTACGCGGTCGCCCGGACGGATCTCGGTCGCGTTCGGCCATCGTCAGTCACTCAGCCACGACAGAAGAGTGTCGTTGAACTCCGCCGGCCGCTCCTCGTGCGGAAAGTGCCCGGCATCGATCAGCTTCCAGGTGTACGGCGCCTCGACGTACCGGCCCGACCCCTGAGCCGCGTAGGGCGGGATCGCAGGGTCGATCATCCCGTGGACGTGCAGGGTGGGGGCGAGTACGGGAGCCGCCATGCGGTGGGCGTAGCGGATGCCGTCAGGGCGAGGCGTGGAGCGCATCAGCCAGCGGTGGTATTCGAGCGCGCAGTGGGCCGCTCCGGGGATCTGGACGGCGTCCCGGACGTGGCGTTCGGTCTCCGCGTCCGGCCAGCCCGGTCCCGACCAGTGCCGGAGCAGCCGTGCGGCCCGTTCCGCGTCGTCCTTGACGAGGTCGCGTTCGGGCCACATCGGAAGCTGGTAGAGGGCCGTGTGCGCCATCCAGTTCGTCCACGGGGACTGCCGCAGCCGCAGCGGGTGCGGAGCGGAGACCGTGACGAGCTTCTGCACGACCTTCGGGTGGTACACGGCGGTCGTCCAGGCGACCAGGCCGCCCCAGTCATGGCCGACGACGACCGCGTTGGCCTCGCCGAGCGCGCGGATCAGCCCGGCCGCGTCACCCGCCAGGGTGACGAGGTCATAACCGCGCGGAGGCTTGTCGCTTCCCCCGTAGCCGCGCAGGTCGACGGCCACCGCGCGGTAGCCGGCCTCGGCGAGGACGACCAGCTGGCGGTGCCAGCTCCACCACGACTCGGGGAAGCCGTGGAGCAGCAGGACCAGCGGCCCCTCGCCCAGCTCGGCGGCGTGGAAGCGGGTGCCTCTGGCGCTGATGTCGCGGTGCGTCCAGGGACCGGCGAGCTCAGTGGTCACGGGTTCGTTTGAGCATCTTCACACCGTCCTGGAGGGTCTGCCGGGTGCGCTTGGCACCGTCGATCTTGCGGATCCGCAACCAGCCGACGAGGATCAGCACGGCGGCCAGCAGCAGGTAGAGGCCGGAGACCGTGGCGAACGCGGCCCAGTGCCACATGCCCAGGCCGACCAGCATGTAGGCGAACGAGATCGACATCAGGATGACGATCACACCCGCGATCAGACCGGCGATCGCGAACAGCGCGCCGCCGATCGCCGCCTTCTTGGCGTCGGCCTTCAGCTCGATCTTGGCGAGCTCCAGCTCGGCCCGGACCAGCTTCTGGACGTTGCCGGTCGCGGCGGCGACGAGCTCGCCGAGGCTCTGGTCCTCGACGTTCGGTCGAGTCATGAGAACTCCCTCTCGGTACCGGTGCCCAGGGCGCGTATGCCGTACCCGGAAAACGGAACGCCATGACGGCCGTCATGGCCACTCTTTCGGAATGTTCGGTTTTCTGGTAGCCCAAATCGCCGACGAGCAGCGAAACGGTGACACACGCGGGCGGGCCATCCCAAGAACCTACCGAGACGCCCTCCGGGCGGCGCATCCAGGGAGAGCCGGTCGGGCGGATCCTACCCTCACGGGGCGGCGGGGCCGCCGTGACGCGTCACGGCGGCCCCGGAAAAGATGCGGAAAGGCCGCGCTCAGAGGCCGAGGGCCTGCTTGATGTGCTCCATCACCGCCGGGTCGGCGAGGGTGGTGGCGTCGCCGGTCGGCCGCCCCTCCGCGATGTCCTGCAGGATCCGCCGGACGATCTTGCCGGATCGGGTCTTGGGGAGCTCGGGGACGACGAGGATCTGGCGCGGCTTGGCGATCGGCCCGAGGTGCCGGGCGACGTGGCCGCGCAGCTCCTCGACGTCGATGTCGCCGGCGTCCCCGCGCGGGATGACGAACGCGGCGATCGCCTGCCCGGTGACCGGGTCGGTCGCGCCGACGACGGCCGCCTCCGCGACCTTCGGGTGGCTGACGAGCGCCGACTCGACCTCCGTGGTGGAGATGTTGTGGCCGGAGACGAGCATGACGTCGTCGACCCGGCCCAGGAGCCACAGGTCGCCGTCGTCGTCCTTCTTGGCGCCGTCTCCGGCGAAGTACAGGCCCGGCCAGCGCGACCAGTACGTCTGCACGAAGCGCTCGTCGTCGCCCCAGATGGTGCGGAGCATGGACGGCCACGGCTCCTTGAGGACCAGGAAGCCGCCGGAGCCGTTCGAGACGCTTGCGGCCTCGTCGTCCACGACGTCCGCGGAGATGCCGGGCAGGGGCCGCATGGCCGCGCCGGGCTTGCCATGGGTGACGCCGGGCAGCGGGCTGATCATGATCGCGCCGGTCTCCGTCTGCCACCAGGTGTCGACGACGGGCGTACGGCCGCCGCCGATGCGCTCGCGGTACCAGACGTAGGCCTCGGGGTTGATCGGCTCTCCGACGGACCCCAGGACGCGCAGGCTGGAGAGGTCGAACTTCGCGGGGATGTCGTCGCCCCACTTCATGAACGTGCGGATCGCCGTGGGCGCGGTGTAGAGGATCGTGACGCCGTACTTCTGGGCGATCTCCCACCAGCGGCCGCGGTGCGGGGTGTCGGGGGTGCCCTCGTACATGACGGAAGTCGCGCCGTTGGCGAGCGGCCCGTACACGATGTAGGAGTGGCCCGTCACCCAGCCGACGTCCGCGGTGCACCAGTAGACGTCCGTCTCGGGCTTGAGGTCGAAGACCGCGTGGTGGGTGAAGGCCGTCTGCGTGAGGAAGCCTCCGGTGGTGTGCAGGATGCCCTTCGGCTTCCCTGTGGTGCCGGACGTGTAGAGGATGAACAGCGGGTGCTCCGCGTCGTGCGCCTCGGCCTCGTGCTCCTCGGCCTGGCGGTCCACGAGGTCGTGCCACCACACGTCGCGGTCCGTCCAGGCGACGTCCTGGCCGGTGCGGCGGACGACGAGGACGTTCTCCACGCTCTCGGTGACGGCCTGGTCGACGGTGGGCTTCAGCGCGCTGGGCGCGCCGCGGCGGTACCCGCCGTCCGCGGTGATGACGAGCTTGGCGTCGGCGTCCTCGATGCGGGCGCGCAGGGCGTCCACGGAGAAGCCGCCGAAGACGACCGAGTGGGTGGCGCCGATGCGGGCGCACGCCAGCATCGCGACGACCGTCTCGGGGATCATCGGCATGTAGATGGCGACCCGGTCGCCCTTGACGACGCCGAGCTCGCCGAGCGCGTTGGCGGCCTTGCAGACCTCCTTCTTGAGGTCGGCGTACGTGATGGTGCGGGTGTCCCCGGGCTCGCCCTCCCAGTGGAAGGCGACCTTGTCGCCGCGGCCGGCCTCGACATGGCGGTCGACGCAGTTGTAGGCGACGTTGAGCTCACCGCCCACGAACCACTTGGCGAAGGGCGGGTTGGACCAGTCGAGGACCTCCGTCCACGGCTTGGCCCAGGCCAGCCGCTCGGCCTGCTCGGCCCAGAAGCCGAGGCGGTCCTCCGCGGCCCGGGTGTAGGCGTCCTCGGTGATGTTGGCGGCGGCGGCGAGTCCGGCAGGGGGAGCGAATCTGCGGTTCTCCTGCAGCAGGTTCGACAACGCGTCCTGGCTCACGAAATCAGCTCCTTGTCACTGGCTATCGACTCGCGCCCTGTTGGGGATATCTCACTTAACCCGCGCTCGGGCGTATGTATCAAGGGGGGGACTACTCTTAAGTTTCCTTACAAATGGTAGGTGACGCGGGCCACGTCCGGGCCCTGTGTACTCTCATGCCCGTGGATGACGCTCTTCTTCAAGTCTCGTTGCTGCCCGGTGTGGAGGAGGCCTGTGACGCGGCGCGCAAGGCCGTGGACAGGCTCCGCGGGCACCGCATGCTGCGCCGGAAGAGCACCGAGGTCTCCACCGAGTCCCTCCTGCGTGGAGCACGTGCCTCCGCCGCCCTCGAAGGGGCCGAGGCGCATCTCGAGGAGGTGCGCGCGGGACACGCGGACCACCCGCTCGTCCAGGGCGCGCTGCGGATCTCCGGCGAGATGGGACCGCTGGCGATGACCTGGCATGCCGCGCCTCGCCAAGTGCTCGCCCGGCTGCACGTCCTCGGGGCGCGTGACGTCGTCTCCTCCGAACTTCTGGGACGTCCGCGGGATTCCGGTACGCCCTCTCCCGAGGAGGTCGCGGCGCGGCTGGACGGATTGAGTTCGCTGCTGACGACGCCGTCGAAGGCGCCCGCGCTCGTGGTGGCGGCCATCGTGCACGGTGAGCTGCTGGCGTTGAAGCCGTTCGGCTCCGCGGACGGGCTGGTGGCGCGGGCCGCCGAGAGGCTGACGCTGATCGACCGCGGGCTGGACCCGAAAACGCTGGTCTCTCCCGAGGTGGGCCACTTCGAGCAGGCCGAGGAGTACCGGGAAGCGTTCGAGGCGTACCTGACGGGAACGGCCGAAGGCGTCGCCAGGTGGATCCGGCACTGCGCGGAAGCCGTCATCACCGGCGCGCGGGACTCACAGGCACTGTGCGAGGCGATGCAGCGGGGCTGATCCCCGTGCAATGACGGGCGGCGTTCCCCTTCGCTGGGAAACGCCGCCGCTCACCGCGTCATCTTCGGTTATCAAGCGTGCAGATGAGTCGTCGGAGCGGGTCCAGCCCGTCTCGACGCGCCTCCCGAGGCTGGTCGCGCGTGGGTGCCGAAGTGACGTGTCCGGACCTTCGTCCGTACTTCCTGTGTACGCCTTCTTCGCTTTGCTGACAAGTCCCGTCGTGACGGATTCGTAGAGGTCAACAGGCTTTTCCTGCCACCGACGACGAACGTTGGGTCCGATTTGTCGGTTTCTAGTCCGTTGTTGGGATGGGGGAGTCACAAAAGATCTACAAGATCGTCACCCTGGCTTCGGTGATCCTCGCGGGGCGGAAGGCGGCGTCGGTCCTGACGGACGGCAGGCGGGTGCCTCGACCCCGACCGAACCGTCGGCGGCCTCGGTCCCTTCGCTTTTCCAGGCGCCGATCGGGCGTTGACCGCCCTGGAGCCGGGTGGCTCTGACGCTCTCGGCCGATCTTCGGAGCCGGTCGGCCCGTGATGGTGTCCGCTCCGGAGTCGCGTTTTCCCGGGGTGGGGGACATCCTGCCGCGCGCGGAGTTATCCACAGGCAGCTAAGCGATCTTGAGCGGGTTGGGCGACCTTGGAGCCGTGAACGCTCTGGTGCTCTCCGGGGATCCGGAACTCGTCGACGACGTGCGGCGGCTCGCCGCCGCGGCCTCGGTGGAGGTGGAGGTCGCGGCCCACGCGGCCGAGGCCCGCGCCTGGTGGCACCGGGCGGCCGTGGTGCTGCTCGGCGCGGACGCGCTGGCGGGTTCCCCTCCGCGCAGGGACGGGCTGGTCGTCCTGTCCCGGAAGGCCTCGGTCGCGGTGTACCGGCGGGCGCTCGACCTGGGCGCCGAGCACGTGGCCGTCCTGCCCGAGGACGAACCGTGGCTCACCGACAGGCTGCTCCGCGCCTGCAGCCCGCCCGCCTCCGGCCGCGTCGTCGCCGTCACCGGTGCGCGCGGCGGAGCCGGCGCCTCCGTCCTGGCCGCCACCCTCGCCCTGGTCGCGGCCCGCCGGAACCTGCGCGTCCTGCTCCTGGACCTCGATCCCCTGTCCGCCGGGCTGGACGTCGTGCTCGGCCTCGAACGGGCCCCGGGCACCCGCTGGCCCGACCTCACCCGGCTGCGCGGCCGCCTCGCCCCGGACGCGCTGCGCGGATCGTTGCCCTCGTCCCGCGGGGTGGCCGTGCTGTCCCACACGCACGACCGCCCCGCCCGGGTGCCCGCGGAAGCCCTCGCCTCGGTGCTGTCAGCGGCACGCCACGCCTACACGCTCACGGTCGCGGACTGCCCCCGCGACGCCCTCCCGCCCGCCGACGAGACCCTGCTGCTCGTCCCGGCCGAGGTCCGCAGCGTCCTGTCCGCCCGCTCCCTCGCCGCCACCCCCGCCCCGCCGCTCCTCATCACCCGCGGCCCCGCCCCCGCCCGCCTGCCCTCCGCGGCCATAGCGGAGACCCTCTCCCTCCCCCTGTACGGCCACTACGACTTCGACCACCGCATCCCCCCGGCACTGGAACAGGCGGCCCTCCCCACCCGGGGCCCCCTGGCCCGCCTCTGCACCCGCCTCCTCGCCACCCTCCTCCCCGGCCCTCCCTGACCCGCGATTTTGTCCTTTCCACCCAGCCCACCTCACTTTCAAGGAGCCGACCATGTACTTCCGCTTCCTCTCTGCCAAGTCCGCCGCCCCCTCTCCCGCCCCGGTCTTCCTCGCCCGCCTGTTCACCGGTTTCACCGGCAGACCCCGCGCATCCCGAAAACCGGACCGCCTTCCCCCGCTCCTTCCCGCGACAAGCCACACCATCTGGTTCTTCGACCTGTTCCCCGGCTTCACCCCCACCCGGCAAAGCCCCGCTCGGCCCCGCCACCGCTCCCGCACGCGCATCAGGACCCCTTTCCTCACTCCGCTGCTCGCGGTGATCAACCTCCTCTGGCGGGCAGGCGTCAACGGCTCCCTGAGGAACGACTCGCAGCAGCCACAACAGCACTCCTCGAACAGGAACCACCGACGGAAAGCAGAAGACACTCCGCGAGCAGACCACCAGAAAAGGTCACGAAGACCGCGAGGGGAGCATCGGTCCCGAGCCGCCTCTCTTTCGGGCGAGGCCCACCGTCAAGACGCGGTGATCTCCTCTGGAGGAGATGATCCCGAGCTCGTATCCGCGCAGGACGGGTCGGTTCGGGAACAGAGCTCAGAAGCAGAAGCTCAGCGGAAGCCGGTGCAGAGTGCTTCTCGGAAGAGCCGAATGATCCGGCTGCGAAGCGTTTCCGAAGGCATTCGATGGCGGTTCGCCGCGCGAGGCACCGGCGGAACGCAGGCGGAGTGCGCTGCAGGGGAAGTCGGCGGACGACAGGACGGCGGAGGGCACGGAACCCTCGGAGGCGGGCGATGAGCCTGGCGGACGCGGTGCGGGGACGGCTGGCCGACACGGGGAGCGCGGCGACGCCGGGGGCCGTGGCGGCGGCGTTGCGGGCCGAGGAGAAGGTGCTCGGCGACACCGAGGTGCTCAGCCTCGCCCGGCAGGTGAGAGCCGACCTGGTGGGGGTGGGGCCGCTGGAACCCCTGCTGAACGATCCGGCGGTGACGGACGTACTGGTCAACGGGCCCGGCGAGGTGTGGGTCGAGGCGAGAGGGCGGCTGATGCGGACGTCCGTCCGGTTCCCCGATGAACGCGCGGTGCGCAGGCTCGCCCAGCGGCTGGCCGCGGCGGCGGGACGCCGTCTGGACGACGCCGCGCCTTACGTGGACGCCCGCCTGCCCGGCGGGATCCGCCTCCATGCCGTTCTCGCCCCTGTGGCACCCGACGGCACGTGCCTCTCGTTGCGCGCATCGCGCGGCCGTGCCTTCACCCTCGGCGAACTGGTGGGAGAAGGGAGTCTCTGCGCGCGGGGCGCCGACCTGCTGGCCGCTCTGGTCGACTCCCGGATGGCCTTTCTCGTCACCGGCGGAACGGGCACGGGAAAAACAACCCTCCTGAGCTGCCTCCTGGGACTGGTGTCCCCCACCGAACGCCTGCTGCTGGTGGAGGACTCGGCCGAACTCCGTCCCGACCACCCGCACGTCGTGCGGCTGGAAGCCCGCCCGGCGAACATCGAAGGCGCCGGCGGAGTGACCCTGCACGACCTCGTCCGCCAGGCCCTCCGCATGCGCCCGGACCGCCTGGTGGTGGGAGAGGTGAGGGGCGCCGAGGTGGTGGATCTCCTGAGCGCCTTGAACACCGGTCACGAGGGCGGCTGCGGCACCCTCCACGCCAACACACCCGCCGACGTCCCCGCCCGCCTGGAAGCCCTGGGCTGCTCCGCCGGGCTGACCCGCGAGGCCCTGCACAGCCAACTGGCCGCCGCTCTGGACGTCATCGTCCATTTGGAACGCCAGGGCCCGCATCGCCGCGTCAGCGAGATCTCCGTCCTCACCCGCGCCCCGTCCGGCCTGGTCGAAGCCCACCCGGCCGTCCACCTCACTCCCACCGGCCTCACGCCCACCCCCGCGGCGTCCGCCCTCTTCGAACGCCTGGGCCGGACCCCATGACCCCCGACCCTCCTCGACACCACGATGACAAGCGGACAAAGGAGTCGATGGGACCGTCGTCCACAAACCCGAACACAGCGCCGGAACCACACGTCGGCCGGCATCACCGAGGAAGGCGGCCTGTCTTCTGGTGGTCTCAGTGCGGGTGAGCCGGTTGCCGCTGTCCGGCGAGGGCCGTACGAGCCTGCGGGTTGCTGAGGAGGTTGTGCATGACGCTGTTGCTGGGAACGCTGCTGGCGGCCACGGCGGTCTGGCTCTGGACCAGTCCTCCATATCCCGTGCGCAGGCTCGCGACCGTAGGGCGCAAAGCGCGACTTCCCGGGCGTCGGCTGGGAGCGGGTCTCCAGACGAATCACTTGGTGAGCCGCCTGGACACTCGCCGAGAGGAGAAGGCCTGGCGACTCGGCGTGATCGAGCTCTGTGACGCGCTGTCGGCCGAACTCACCGCCGGCCGTACCCCGGAAGAGGCACTGGCCGATGCCGTTGCCTCCCTTCCCCCGGCGCTGGCCGCGCCGCTGAGGGAGGTCCTGTCCGCTCAGGACCTCCCGTCGTCCCTGCACAAGCTCTCCCACCGGCCTGGCGCTCAGGGTCTACGCCTCTTGGCCGCCTGCTGGAGCATCGGCGTCGAACGCGGTGCCACTTTCGCCCCCGTCATAGACGGCTTGGCCCAGGGTCTCCGTGACGCCCACGACCACCACCAGCAGATCAAAGCCCAACTGGCGGGCACCCACGCCACCGCTCGCCTGCTGGCCGTCCTCCCCTGTCTGGGCCTGGCCATGTCCTGGTCCCTCGGCGCAGACCCCCTGCGTTTCCTTTTCACCACCCTTCCCGGCCTGGCCTGCCTCCTCCTGGCTCTCCTCCTGGACGCAGCAGGCCTCTTCTGGACCGTCCGCATAGCCGCCAAAGCCGAACGCCCATGATCCAGACCCGCGAACACGCGAAAGAAGAGGTCGTCAGAACAGGCAAAGGACGGAGCGAGCGGCGGAGCGAAGCCTGCCGAAGGAGCGAACGGATGGGAGTGGACGACCCGATGGCGAGGAGCGATGGGAGGCGAGTAGCCCGGTGGCGGGACAGGCCCGATGGCGAGGGAGCGAGGGGTGGTGAGGAGTGATGGGAGGCGAGCAGTCCGGTGGCGGGACAGGGCCCGATGGCGAGGGGCGGTGAGGGGAGCGAGCGGTGGTGAGGGAGGGAGGGGCTCGACGGCGAGGAGCGGGTGGAGCGGACAGCTCAGGGATGTAGAGCAAGTGAGCAGCAGCAGGGCGACCGAGGGCAGCAGTGGAGGTTCGGAGGCCGGGAGTCGGTCGGTCGCGGGAGGTGACGAGTAGTGATGGTGGTACTGGGGGTTCTTTTTGCCGCGCTTGCGGGTTTTCTGGCGTTGGCGCCTTCGCCTCTGAAGCGGCTGGCCGGTGTCGGGGCGGGCGGGGGTTCGGCTGGGGCGGGAAGAGGCGGGGAGCGGGGCGCGGATGCAGAAGCAGCGAAAAGGAAGAGGGCGGTACTAGCGGCCGTTTCGGGAGCTCTTGTCGGCTTGCTGGTAGGAGGCCTGACGGGCGTGGCCGCGGCAGGACTCGCCGGTTGGGGGTGCTGGTGGTGGTCGGGGAGAGGTGGGTCGGCCGAGGCCGGGAGGCGCCGGGCTGCGGTGGTGGCGGATCTGCCGATGGCGGTCGAACTCCTCGCCGCCTGCCTGTCGGCCGGTATCTCCTGGGCCGAATCGGTCGAGGCGGTGGCGGATGCGTTGGGCGGCCCCCTGGGAGAGGACCTGGAGAAGGTCTCCGCCCAGATCCGTCTGGGAGCCGACCCTGCGGACGCCTGGGGGAAGCTCGCCGAGTCCCCGCAAACGGCTCCGTTGGCCCGCGCCGCGGTCAGAGCGACCCGGAGCGGTGCCTCCCTTGCTCCCGTCCTCAACCGCCTGGCCCGCGATCAGCGCCGCACCGCCCGAGCCGCCGCTGAGGCCCGAGCCCGCGCGGCCGCCATCCAGGCGGTGGCGCCCCTGGGCCTCTGCTTCCTACCTGCCTTCTTCTTCCTGGGCATAGTCCCCTCCATCGCCGGCATAGCCCAGAGCATCACCCTTCCTTGACCACGAGGAAGTGAGATGCGATCAACGGTCCAGACGTACGGCCGGCGGAATCGGACGGGTTCTCCAGCCCGGTGATTTCGCTTTGCGGGAGCAAGGCCCGAGTGAGGAGTTCGAGGACGACGCGGGTCTCGGGTTCGGTCAGGACGCGGTCGTGATTACCGTGCCGGGCCAGGGAGGCTGCCGTCTCCCTGCCGACGGCTCGCTGCTCGAACCGGGTCTTGCGCAGCTCCGCGCGGACGTTCCGGTCGACCTTCACCGGTCGCGGGAGCGGGGCTGCGGAGCGTGAAGCGGAGCTGCGGGTTTTGGGGCGTGCAAGAAGGGCTGCGGATTACAGGGCGAAGTTGTGGGTCTCGGGATGGTTCGTGGGAGCGAGAGCGCAGGTCGTGCGGGCGAGGCAGGCCTTGGCGGCGAGACGGCAGTCCTAGCGGTGAGGCTGCAGTCCTTGGATCGGGACCGCAGTCCGGGGAGCAAGTCCGCAGGACCAGGTGGCGGGACGGCAGTCCTTGGGGCAAGGCCGTAGGCCTTGGTGGTGAGGCCGCAAGCCTTGGGGTGAAGCCGCAGGCCTGGGGGTGAGACCGCAGGCCTGGGGGGTGAGACCGCAGGCCTGGGGGGTGAGGCCGCGGGTCTCGGTGATGAGGCCGCAGTCCTTGGGCGAGACCGCAGTCCGTAGGACAGGACCGCAGGTCTTGGGAGGGAGGTCGGGGGTCAGGCGGGGGAGCGGTCGGTGGCCATGCGGAAGGCGAAGAAGGAGAGGAGGGCGCCGGTCAGGTGGCGTTGGATGCGGAGCCAGGTGGGGCGGGCGGTGAGGAAGGCGCTGACGGAGCTCGCGGTGAGGACGAAGAGGCCGTTGAAGGTGAGGGCCACACAGATCTGGACGGTGCCGAGCAGGAAGCTCTGGGCGGCCACGTGGCCCTGGGAGGGATCCACGAACTGAGGTAGGAGGGAGACGTAGATGATGGCGATCTTCGGGTTGAGGACCGAGGTGAGGAAGCCCATGGCGAAGAGGCGGCGGGTGGGGACGGGAGCGAGGGACTGCGGGCTGAAGGGAGAGGCACCTCCCGGCCTGAACGCCTGCCAGGCCATCCAGGCCAGGTAGGCGGCACCGGCGAATTTGATCGCCAGGTAGAGGAAGGGGACCAGGGTGAAGACGGCGGTGATCCCGGCGGTGACCGCGGCCACATAGACCAGGAGGCCGGCGCCCACTCCGGCCAGCGAGACCAGGCCCGCACGCCTTCCCTGCGCGATGGAGCGGGACACCAGATAGATCATGTTCGGCCCGGGGGTCAGCACCATCCCCAAGGCGACCGCCGCGATACCGGCGACTGCTGCAAATTCCACCATGCAGTGATCATGCGGCCATCCATCGTCGGAAGTCATCTGCCGCAGCCGACACGGATTGCGCATCCTGGCGCTGAACAGCCGATTTACCGTCGAACTTTTCCGGGAGGGTCTCCCGGGAGCTCCACCCGGTGGAGAAGACGGTTTGATTCGTGCGCCCTGTCTTTGGAGAAAGGCAGAACATCTTGCGGAGAATCGTGAGCTGGGCCGCCGGACTCATGCCGGGCGGGCTCCGGTCGAAGAAGGACCTCAGCCGGGGACGGGTCCGGCTCTGGTGAAGACGGTCCAGCTGTGGTGGGGGTGGGATCGGCTTGGGCTATGGCGGGGGCGGGGCCGGTTCGGGCTGTGGCGGGGGCGGGGCCGGTTCGGGCTGTGGCGGGGGCGGGGCCGGTTCGGGCCGTGGCGGGGGCGGGGCCGGTTCGGGTTGTGGTGGAGGCGGATACGGCTTGGGCAGGGGTCGGATCGGCTTGGGCTATGGCAGGGGCGGGGCCGGTTCGGGCTGTGGCGGGGACGGGTTCGGTTCGGGCTGCGGCAGGGCGGGGCCGGCTGTGGTGGGGGTGGGACCGGCTCGGGCCGTGGCGGGGATGGCCAGTGAGGGGAGCCAGCGGGGAACGCGGAGGGGCAGGGTGACGGTGACCTCGGCGATGGTGCCGGGGACGGCGGGGGCCGGAGTGAGGGTGCAGGCGGTGAGGCGGGCGCCTGCTCTCAGAGCGGCCTGGCGGGCGTGGGGGCAGGGGGCGGAGCTGCCCCGGGTGTGGCGGGTGGCAGCGGTCAGGGCGGCCATGTCGGCGGCCAGCTGGGCCTGGTGACGGGCGGCGCGGATACCGGACGCCGTCATCGTGGTGATGGCGAGCAGGCAGATGAGGGAGATCAGGGCGGCTGTCCAGATCGTGGCCGAACCCTGGTCCGAGGAAAGTCCTGGACGGTGCCGGTCGCGGCGGTGCCTTGCGCCCGCTCGGGGTGAAAGCGGCGGGCTCTCGGCTGGGAGCGTCGGGTCTTTGTCGGTCCGCATGGGATGCCTGCTCGGGGATGAGGTTCGTGTTCGGGTGAACGGCCGTCCGGGCCGGGGGCGAGCCTTGGCCCGGAGGCCGGTCGTGGTGCCGTATGGATGCTTCGTGCGGACCGGGTGGCCGAAGATCGGTCTTCGGGTCTTCGAAGGCAGGGCGGGGGAAGCGGTCTCAGGGGAGGACGGGTGCGGGAAGGCGGTCGGAGGCGGATTCGGCGGGGGTCTCGGCCGTGAGATGGAAGGTGAGAGGAGGGAGGGGAAAACGGGGGAGAGGGCGGAAGGGCGCGGTGAGGGTGAGGAGGGCGGAGTCGGGGTTTCGGGTGATGGTGAGGGTCGTGCCGGGCGGAGTGGCGGACAGGGCCCGGGAGCGGACCTGGTGGAGGGGCTCTCCTCGGGCGGTGGCCCGGGCGGCGGCGTGCAGGGCGTCGAGGCAGGTGAGGCGGGTCGCCGCCGCGGCGATGCCCCAGAGGGCGATCGCCGCGGCGGCCAGCAGGGCGGGAAGGGCCACGGCCACTTCGGCGGTGGCCGTGCCGCGGTCGGTGCGGCGCATGGACGGCTCATCCGGCGAGCTGGAGGGCCCGGTTGATGATCCCTGTCACCAGGGTGCGGACGTCGTCACTGGTGACGATCTTGAAGAGCAGGCCGGCGAAAGCGGCGGCGGCGACGGTCGCGACGGCGTACTCGGCCGTCGCCATGCCGGCGTCGCGGCCGGTGCGAGACAGCGGGGCGGGAGCGTCGTCGGAGAGTCGCGAGTCCTCGACGGTGTCCCGTCGAACGCGAGGTCGTGGGGCTGCGGCGGTACTGGGACGGGCGCCGGGACGTGCAGCAGTGGCGAGGTCGAGGGGCGGCGAAGCACCGGCGACGCTGCCGAGCCGTAGGGCACCGACGATGTTGGGGAGCCGCGGGACGCCGGCCACGTTGTGGAGCCGTGGGGTGATGGCGCTGCGGGGCAGCGGGGCGCTGGTGGCGGCGCGGTTGCGGGGTGGCGGGGCGGCGACGACGTTGGGGAGTCGCGGGGTGCTGGCCACGTCGCGGGGTTGCGGAGCGGCGGCGGCGGCGTTGTGGGGCTGTGGGGTGGTGGTGCTGCGGGGTTGCGGAGCGGGGGCGCGGTCGTGGAGTCGGGGGGTGATGGTGGTGGGGCGGTGGGCGTGAGGGTGCGGGGTCATGGGGGCCTCTTGGTCTCGGCCGGGCCGGGTGCCTGGCGACAACGCCCAGCATGTGCTCCGTCCTTCAAGATCGCTCGGGGCCCTGTGGATAAGTCGAGGTCGGATGGGGGGGGTGGGGAATGGCTGTTCGTCTTGTTCGGGGGCGGGTGGGGGCTCGGTCGACGGGCGGAGGGGCGGGATGTGTCCGGGTCGGGGAATGCAGAAGGCGGGTGTCAAGAGGAAACGGGCGTTGTATTTAGCGTCAGTAGGACTAGAGTTCTGGGACGGGGGATTCGTCGTTCTTTTGTGACTTTTGCTACCGGTGGGTCATATACGCTGCCTCAAGCACTGGGGTACCGGGTGTGCGGAGGGAATCTTGCGCGTGTGGTTCAGGGCGCTGGTGGCCGTGGCTCCGCTGGTGGTGGTGTTGGGAGCCGGTGGAGCGGCGCAGGCGGGGAGCGCTGCGGCGCCCCAGATCTCGCCGGCGGACGGATCGGTCATCACCGCCTCGTCGGTCACCATCAGGGTGAAGTCCGCTCCGGGCGGCGGGACCCTGTACGTGGACGGGGTGCCGGTGGCCACCGGGAAGAACCGGGTGCTCCAGTACACGATCAACGGCAGGACCGAGCCCAACGGGACCCATCGGGTCAGGCTCTCGGCGACGTCGGGACTGCCGTGGGACGCGGCGTCCAGCACGTTCCGGATGGCGGTGCCCGCCTCCGCGCCCAGCGGGGTGACCGCGTCGGCCAAGGGCAACAAGGTGACCGTCCGGTGGCAGAAGGGCGATGAGCCCGACCTGACGGGGTACACGCTCTCGGGGGACCTGGGATCGAGGAGCGTCTCGGCCGGTTCCTGCGGAGCGCAGTGCAGCGTGACGTTGACGGCGCCCGCGTCGGCCAACGGGCAGGCGACGATCCAGGTCGCGGCGAAACGTTCGGGAGCCGCGCCCTCGGGGGCGACGACGCGGACCGTGCGTCTCAAGGGGACGGCGGCGCAGCCTCAGGCGCCCGGGAACGGCAACGCGCCCCAGGGGCCCGGCTCGTCGAACTACACGCCGCCGCCGAACCCGCAGAACCCGCTCTTCCCCACCGTGGCGCCCAACCCGCCGGGATTCTCCACCGAGGACCCCGAAGTCAGCATGGTCTACCCGACGCCCACCGACCCCGCGGTGCTCGACCCGTCCGTGGTCAGCATGGACAACACCGGGCTGACGAACACGCTGGCCGATGAGAGCCTGCAGTGGGGCAAGAGCGTGGCGATAGCGCTCGTCCTGCTGCTGTGCGCCGCGCACCTGGGAGCCTGGACGCGACGCCTGCGCACCGTGAAGGCCACGGGGCCGGGCGGCCTGCGGGTCGTTCCGGGATCCGCCCACGCCCGGGTCGAGGCCAACCGGCTGCACATCGAGGCCGCCCTCGTCGCGGCCAAGGGCGTACCGGCGGAGGACCCTTCGCCCGAGGAGGGCAGGAAGTCCCGGCGGCTCAAGAAGCGCAAGCGCGGGCCGGCGAACCCCGAGCCGGTGGAGCCGGACCTCGGTTCGGTCGTCCAGACCGCAGACCCGGAACAGGACTTCCCGGACGAACTCAACCTCGAGTACACGCCGAAGCGCCTGGATCCCGCAGACGTGCCCGCGGCCGCGCCCGACCCCGTGGCCGGCCTCGACGAGACGAACGTGGACCTCGGGACGAACGAGACCGCGGACGAGGACGAACCAGACCCCGACAGGACGATCCTGGACGGAACGCCCGAGAGTCCCGAAGGCGTCAGGAAGCCGGACGAGGACGGGACCGACGCGGCCCTCGCGGCCCTGGTCGAACTCGCCAAGGCCGACGCCCCGGCCCAGTCGCCCGAACCCGCCGAGGAGGCGAGCGACCGCACCGAGGTCCTCGAACACCCCCGCCGCCGTCGCGGTCTTTTCCGTCGCTGAGGCGGTCGCCCTGGCCCGTCGAAGCGGTGCATTCGGCTCGTGACCGGCCGAAGCCGGACACGCCCCGGGGAGCCGTCGGGGCTGTCGGGTCGAGGTTCTCGAACACGTCAGCCGCCGTGGTGGCCTTTTCCGTCGCTGAGGTGACCGGTCGAAGCCGGACAAGTCCCGCAGAGGCATCGGACTGTCGGGTCGAGGTCCTCGAACATGTCCGCCGCCGCGGTTCCTTCCGTCGCTGAGGTGACCGGTCCGGCCCGTCGAAGGCTCGCAGCCGGTCAGAGTCGGACACGCCCCGGGGTGTCATCGGGGCTGCCGGACCGCGGAAAGTGCCGACCGGAGGAGGCGGCCGTGTTCGGGGAAGCCGCCGGGGCGGCTGATCGCGGTAGGCGGGTCAGGGGGTGAGGAGGACGGACAGGAGGGACAGGGCGTCCTGCTTGTCCAAGGGGTCGTTGCCGTTGCCGCATTTGGGGGACTGGATGCAGGACGGGCACCCGTGGTCGCACTCGCAGGAGGCGATGGCCTGGCGGGTGGCCTGGAGCCAGGGGCGGGCCGCGGTGTAGGCGCGTTCGGCGAAGCCGGCGCCGCCGGGGTGGCCGTCGTAGACGAAGACGGTGAGGCGGCCGGTGTCGGGGTGCAGGGGGGTGGAGACGCCGCCGATGTCCCAGCGGTCGCAGGTGGCGAAGAGCGGGAGAAGGCCGATGGAGGCGTGTTCGGCGGCGTGCGCGGCGCCGGGCGCGTCGAACTCGGGGGTGGCGGCCGCCAGGGACGCCATGGCCTCGGGGGAGAGGGTCCACCAGACGCTCTTGGTGCGCAGGACGCGTTCGGGCAGGTCGAGCGGCTTCTCGCCGATGATCTCGCCGGTGGTGAGGCGGCGCATCTGGTAGGAGACGACCCGGCGGCGGACCTCGACGGTGCCGAAGTGCAGCGTGGCGTGCGCGCCCCAGGCCGCCGACTTCTCCTCGTCGAGGATGTGGATGTCGGTGGTGGAGCGGGCGGACGTGGAGTAGTCGGCGACGGTGGGGGCGACGAGGGCGACTCCGTCGTCGAGGTCCAGGAGGTCCACCAGGAAGGCCTCGCCCTGGTGGACGTAGAGGGCGCCTTCGTGGACGGTGCCGTGCGCCGAGGCCTCGTCGACGGTGCCGAGCAGGCGGCCGGTGGCGGACTCCACGACCTGCACGACGGACGGGCCGGAGCCGCGCAGGTCGGTGGACGGCCGCCGCCGGTCCGTCCAGTACCACCCGGTGGGGCGGCGGCGGAGCAGTCCGCGGGCGGTGAGGTTTTCCACAGCCTGGGGAGACGTCGGCCCGAACAAGGTGAAATCCTCGTCGGTGAGGGGCAGCTCGGCGGCGGCCGAGCACAGGTGGGGTTCCAGCACGTAGGGGTTGGCGGGGTCGAGGACGGTGGCCTCGACGGGCGTGCCGAAGACCGCCGACGGGTGGTGGACGAGGTAGGTGTCCAGCGGGTCGTCCCTGGCGACGAGGACGGCCAGCGCGTCCTGCCCGCCGCGTCCGGCACGTCCGGCCTGCTGCCACAGGGACGCGCGGGTGCCGGGCCAGCCGCAGATCAGTACGGCGTCCAGGCCGGAGACGTCGATGCCGAGTTCCAGCGCGTTGGTGGTGGCGAGCCCGAGCAGGGAGCGGTCGCGCAGGCCGGCCTCCAGGGCGCGGCGCTCCTCCGGGAGGTAGCCGCCGCGGTAGGCGGCGACCTGTTCGGCCAGGTCGGGCGCGGCCTCCGCCAGCGCGCGCCGTGCCGCCAGCGAGACGGACTCGACGCCGCGCCGGGAGCGGACGAAGGCGAGGGTCTGCGCCCCGGCCGCCACCAGGTCGGCCAGCAGGTCGGCCGTCTCGGCGGGGGCGGGCCTGCGGACCTCGTCCTCCAGCAGCGGCGGCTCCCAGAAGGCGAAGGTCATCGCGCCGCGGGGCGAACCGTCCGCGTCGACGGCCTCGACCGGCAGCCCGGTGAGCACCGACGCCGAGGCCGCCGGGTCCGACACCGTCGCCGAGGCGAGGACGAAGACGGGCGAGGAGCCGTACCGGGCGCAGACCCGCCGCAGCCGCCGCAGGATCTGCGCGACGTGCGAACCGAAGACGCCTCGGTAGCCGTGCGCCTCGTCGATCACCACATACCGCAGCCGCCGGAGAAAAGAGGCCCAACGGGAGTGTCCGGGGAGCACTCCGTAGTGCAACATGTCGGGGTTTGTAAGAATTATGTTCGCGTAACGCCGAATCCAGTCCCGGGAATCCGGAGAAGTGTCCCCGTCATAGGAGGCGGCCCGTACGGAGGGAATTTCCAGAGACGACACGAAGCGTTCTTGATCACGGGCGAGCGCCTTGGTCGGCGCCAGGTACAACGTCGTCTCGTCCTCCAGCGCCGCGCTCAGCGCCGGCAGCAGGTAGGCCAGCGACTTGCCCGACGCGGTGCCTGTGGCAATGATCACAGATCGTCCCTCGTGGGCCAGTGAAGCCGCTCTGACCTGGTGTTCCCACAACTCGGGGAAGCCCAGGGCCGCGCGCACCGGATCCGGCACCCAGGCGGGCCATCCCGCGTGCGCGGCGGGCCTGGCGGGCACCACCTCGACGTGCGTCACCCGGCCGCGGCGCCGGGGATCGCGCTGCAGCAGTCGGAGAAGTTCGTGTGTCACCACAGGTTTCCAGTCTGGCACCACGGGAAGGGAAGAGGGAACGCCCCGGCCCCCTGACCGCGGCCCCGGCCCCGGCCGCGCCGCGTGAACAGAGGATTTCGTGTGAACACGTCTCCGGAGCATGGTTGAATTTCGACGGGCGAGCGCTGCGACGTCCGATTACATTGCGGCAGGAATGCGCAGGAGGTTGGTTCTGTGGACCTGAAGGTGAACGACTACACCACCGACGACGGCCTCACGGTCATCAACGTGGAAGGGGAGATCGACGTCTACACGGCGCCGAAGCTCCGGGAGAAGCTCATCGACCTGGTCAACAAGGGCAAGTTCCACCTTCTCGTGGACATGGAGAAGGTGGAGTTCCTGGACTCGACCGGCCTCGGTGTCCTGGTGGGCGGTCTCAAGCGGGTTCGGGCGCACGACGGCTCGCTGGAGCTGGTGTGCACCCAGGAGCGCATCCTCAAGATCTTCCGGATCACGGGCCTGACCAAGGTGTTCGGGATCCACACCTCGCTCGAGGAGGCGCGGGAGAACCGCAAGAGCGCGAAGTAGCCTCCCGTGTCTTCTACAGTCGAGGTCGCGTTCAGCGCCCTGCCGATCCATGTGCGCACCGCGCGCATGATCACCAAGGCGGTCGCGCTGCGCAGCGGTGTGGACGACCCGTTGCTGGACGAGGTGCGTCTGGCGGTGGGCGAGGCGTGCTCGCGCGCCGTCGAGGCGCATCAGAAGCACTGCCCGGAAGAGCCGGTGTCGCTGAGCCTGACCGACGGTGGGGGCCGTTTCTCGGTCTCGGTCAGCGACCGGGCGCCGGACGATCCGGAGGACGGCCTGAGCATGGCCGTGATCAAGGGACTCGCCGACGAGCTCGAGATCGTCTCCTCGGACGGAGGGACGACGATCAGCATGAGCTGGCCGACCCGCTGACCCCCGGGCCCCGAAGATCCACGAAAAGACCCCGCGTCGCCGGACGCGGGGTCTTTTCATGCCCGCGGAACGGGCGCCGCGGAAGAAATTACCTTTCATGTGATGACGTACTGCTTTTTCCAGAAGAAAAGTCGTGCATACCTTCCTTGGGCCCACGGCACGGGAGCCACACGTGCCCCGGACCGCCACAGAAGGCCCACTGACGTTCTGGCGACCACGGCACGAGGTCCCTACACGGCCTGAAGCCACGACGTGCCTTCATACGCGACCTGATCCCGCGGCGCGGATGCGTGTGCGGTTCAAGTTCGGCCCCGGCCCGGAGCCGGGCCGCGGCGGGAGGGGCGAGGCGCTTCACGGACGCGGGCGGGGGCGCGTCCGTCCGGGCGTACGTGCTCCGGGGCGCCGGTACGGGGTCGCAGACGCTCGGGAGGGCACGGATGGGCGAGGTCGCGCTGGGGGGAGGGGACCTCTTCCTCGTCGTCATCGTCGCGGTGGTCGCCCTGCTGGCGCTGGCCGTGGCGGCCGGGCTGGTCCGCGAGGTGCTGGCGGCGGGCCAGGGGACCGTCCGGATGCGGCAGATCGCGGCGGCCGTCCAGGAGGGGGCGAACGCCTACCTCAAGCGCCAGTTCCGTACGGTCGGCGTCTTCGTGGTGCTGATCCCGCTGCTGCTCCTGCTGCTGCCCGCCGAGGGCGCCGGGGTGCGGATCGGCAGGTCGGTCTTCTTCGTCGTCGGCGCGTCGTTCTCCGCGCTCACCGGTTTCGTCGGGATGTGGCTGGCGGTGCGGGGCAACGTCAGGGTGGCGGCGGCGGCCCGGGACGCCGGGGAGCGCAGCGCGATGCGCATCGCCTTCCGGACGGGCGGGGTGGCGGGGATGTTCACCGTCGGGCTGGGCCTGTTCGGCGCCGCCCTCGTCGTGCTGCTCTACCGGGGCGACGCGCCCGTCGTGCTGGAGGGATTTGGGTTCGGCGCGGCCCTGCTGGCGATGTTCATGCGGGTGGGCGGCGGCATCTTCACCAAGGCCGCGGACGTCGGCGCGGACCTGGTGGGCAAGGTCGAGCAGGGCATTCCGGAGGACGACCCGCGCAACGCGGCGACGATCGCCGACAACGTGGGGGACAACGTCGGCGACTGCGCCGGGATGGCTGCCGACCTGTTCGAGTCCTACGCGGTGATGCTGGTGGCCGCGCTGATCCTCGGTGGTGCCGCGTTCGGCACGCAGGGCCTGGTCTTCCCGCTGATCGTGCCGATGATCGGGGTGGTCACCGCGGTGATCGGGATCCTCGCCGTCACGCCGCGGCCCGGGGACCGCTCGGGCATGACGGCGATCAACCGCGGTTTCTTCCTGGCCGCGGCGGTCTCCGCGCTGGCGGTCGCCGCGGCCGCCTTCCTGTACCTGCCGGCCACCTTCGCGGAGCTGGACGGCGGTGCGGGAGTGGACGCCGATCCGCGGGTCGTGGCGATCGGCGCGGTGCTGATCGGCATCGTCCTGGCGGGCGCGATCCAGTTGCTCACCGGCTACTTCACCGAGACCGGCCGCAGACCGGTCCGTGAGGTCACCCAGAGCGCCCGTACGGGCCCGGCGACCGTCATCCTTTCCGGGATGGCCCTGGGCCTGGAATCGGCCGTCTACTCCACTCTCCTCATCGCGGGGGCCATATACGGGGCCTTCCTCCTCGGTTTCGGGAACACCACGGTCGCGCTGTTCGCCGTCGCGCTGGCCGGGACGGGTCTGCTCACCACCGTCGGGGTGATCGTCTCGATGGACACCTTCGGCCCCGTCTCGGACAACGCGCAGGGCATCGCGGAGATGTCCGGCGACGTCAACGGGGAGGCCGCGGCCGTTCTGGAACGCCTGGACGCCGTCGGCAACACCACCAAGGCGATCACCAAGGGCATCGCCATAGCCACGGCGGTCCTGGCGGCGACTGCCCTGTTCGGCTCCTTCCGCACGACCGTGGAGGCGGCGCTGGCGGAGACGGGCGGGGAGGCGCGGCGGGCCATCGGCGCCGCGTTCCTGGACTTCAACCTCTCGGTGGACCAGCCGAACGTGCTGATCGGCCTGCTCGTGGGGGCGTCGGTGGTCTTCCTGTTCTCCGGGCTGGCGATCATGGCGGTGGGGCGCGCGGCGGGGCGCGTGGTGGTCGAGGTCAGGGAGCAGTTCCGCACCAAGCCCGGAATCATGGACTTCTCCCAGAAGCCGGACTACGACCGGGTGGTCGACATCTGCACGCGGGACGCCCAGCGCGAGCTGATCACCCCCGGCCTGCTGGCGATCCTGACGCCGATCGCGGTGGGTTTCGCGCTCGGTTACGCCCCGCTGGGCGCCTTCCTGGCGGGGGCGATCGCCGCGGGCGCGCTGATGGCCGTCTTCCTGGCCAACGCCGGAGGCGCCTGGGACAACGCCAAGAAGGTCGTCGAGGACGGCAGGCTGGGCGGAAAGGGCTCGGAGGCGCACGCGGCGACCGTCATCGGCGACACCGTCGGCGACCCGTTCAAGGACACCGCGGGCCCGGCGATCAATCCGCTGATCAAGGTGATGAACCTGGTCTCCCTCCTGATCGCCCCCGCCGTCGTCACCGCGGCGGGGAACACCGTCCTGCGCGCGGGCGTCACCGTCGTGGTCGTGGCCGTCATCGTGGCGGCGGTCGTCGCCTCCCACCGCCGGGGCGTCCAGAGCCGTGCGCCGGCGCCACAATCCACTCGCTGAGAAGCGGGGGGACGTTCATCCACAGGGCGGTGCGGGAGAGGTCCCCGGGACGCTTACGCTTGGGCGCATGAGTGGTGGTAAGGGGTTCGCCGTCATCTTTGGCGGCATGATCTTGATCATGGTGGTTCTGTGGGCGCTGTCGGCGACGGTAGCCCCGTGAGCAGGAGACTGCTGGTGCTGCGCCACGCCAAGGCGGAGGTCGGGCTGGGCCTGGCCGACCACGAGCGGCCGCTGGCGGAGCGCGGCCTGCGGGACGCCGCCGCGATGGGGGACTTCCTGCGCGCCCAGGGCCTGGAGCCCGGCCTGGTCCTGTGCTCCACGGCGCTGCGCACCCGGCAGACGCTGGAGGGCCTGCGCCTGAGCGCCCCGGCCCGCTTCGAGCGCTCCATCTACACCGGTGACGGCCACGACCTCCTGCACCTGGTGCACGAGGCCGGAGCCGGGGCCGATGGGGTCGGCACGTTCCTGCTGGTCGGCCACAACCCCGCGGTGCACGAGCTGGCGATCATCGCGGGCAACGAGCAGGTCGAGGACTTCCCCACCTGCGCGCTGGCCGTGATCGAGCTGGAGACCTGGCGGTCCCACGGCGGGACCCTCCTGGCCTACCGGACCCCCAAGACCATCTGAGCTCCGGGCCTGGGTCTTTCCGGCCGAGGCCGTGATCGAGCCGGAGGCCTGGCGGTCCTGCGGAGTGCTCTTCTGGCCTACCGAGCCCCCGAGATCACCTGAGCCCCGGGCGCGGGCCTTTCCGGCCGGGAGCGTGCCGGACGGTCAGGAGGGGTCTTCGGCGTCCGCGGCCTCGATCTCGTCGCGGGAGATGCCGAGGAGGAAGAGGATCGTGTCCAGGTAGGGGACGTTGACGGCGGTGTGGGCGGCGCGGCGGACGACGGGCTTGGCGTTGTAGGCCACGCCGAGGCCGGCGGCCTGGAGCATGTCGAGGTCGTTGGCGCCGTCGCCGATGGCCACGGTCTGGGTGATGGGGACGCCCGCCTCCGCGGCGAAACGGCGCAGGGCGTCGGCCTTGCCGGCGCGGTCGATGATCGGGCCCACCACGCGGCCGGTGAGCCTGCCGTCGACGATCTCCAGGGTGTTGGCGGCGGTGTAGTCGATGCCGAGGTCGGCGGCGAGGGCGTCGGTGACCTGGGTGAAGCCGCCGCTGACGATGGCGAACTTGTAGTCCAGGCGCTTGAGGGTGCGCACCAGGGTGCGGGCGCCCGAGGCGAGCTCGATCCTGTCGCGGACCGCGTCGATGGCCGAGGCGTCGAGCCCGGCCAGCAGGGCGACGCGCTCGCGCAGGGAGCCGGCGAAGTCCAGCTCGCCGCGCATCGCGGCCTCGGTGATCTCGGCGACCTTGTCGAGCTGCCCGGCGTGCTCGGCCAGCAGCTCGATGACCTCGCCCTGGATGAGGGTGGAGTCGACGTCCATGACGATCAGGCGCTTGGCCTTGCGGTGCAGCCCGACCCGCTGGACGGCCACGTCCACCTGGGCCTCGGCGGCCTCGGCGGCCAGCGCGGCGCGCAGCGCGGCGGGGTCGGCGCCGGAGACCAGCAGCTCGATCGCGGTCACCGGGTAGCTGGCGAGCCGCTCGATGCGGTCGATGTTGGCGCCGTGGGTGGCGATCCGCCCGGCGACCCCGGCCATCGCGGCGGGGGTGAGCGGGCTGCCCAGCACCGTCACGTGCAGCTGGGAGCGTTTGCGCTTGGGGGTCTTGGAGCCGCCGGTGGACAGCTCCACCTCCATCTCGAGGTCGTCGGCGACCTTCTTGACCGCGTCCCACAGCGACTCGACGCCGGAGGTGTGGGTGACGAGCACGCCGAGCACCAGCCGGCCGCGGATCACGACCTGTTCGACGTCGGAGACCTCGACGGGGAAGTCGGCCAGGGTGCCGAAGAGCCGGGAGGTCACCCCGGGGCGATCCCTGCCGGTCAACGTGATGAGCAGCGTCCGTTCCATACCGGTGCCCACGCTACCGGCCTGCAGTGCCGCCTCGGGCATCGAGTCCAGCATTCGGACGCCTCCGCCCCGGCGGCCGTCCCGCCCCACCCGAGAAACCCCACCTCACCGCCCCCTCCCGCCCGGACGGCACGTCCATGCGAACGGAAGGCGCCCTCCGTTTGGATACCGGATCCCCTTTGGACGTTTCCGTTCCGTGGACGGGGAGAGCGCGGCTCGTACAACGTGTCTGCAGAAGTTCCCTCGCCCGAGACGCCGGTACACGAACCAGGAAAGTACGGCTTGTACAGCGTGTCTGCGGTTCCTCCGGGCGCAGTGCGCCCTGCCGGGATTCGCTCGGCAATGTCCTTGCACCGACCTTCCAAGACGGCTGAAGGCCCGGTATGCGCCCTTGGAGGGATGTGAGGCCGCTCGATGATCTTTTGTTCGGCGAGGTTGGCGCGTAAGGTCCTCGAATCCGGTTCGGGTGGTTCGAAAGAGGCAGGGGATGAGGGCGAGGCGCGGGTCGGGGAGGGCGGTTCTCTCGATGATCGCCGTCTTCCTGGCCACCTGTGCTTTTCCCGCCGTGGTCGCCGAGGTGGCCGGGTGGCGGGTCGTGCTGCGCACACGGGACACGGGTGGTGACTGGTTCTACGGGGTCGCGGCGGCCTCGGCGCGCGCCGTCTGGGTGGTCGGGGAGAGCACCGGTCGTGACGGGCGCGAGAGGCCGGTCACCTACCACTGGGACGGTGGGCGCTGGAGCGTCGGTGAACTGCCGGTCAGGCCGGCGATGCGCGAACACCGGGGGTCGGAGAACGGTACGAGGCTCAGCGCGTCGAGTGATCGCAACGCCTGGCTTCTTCTGCCAGGCGCATTCAGGTTCGAGTCCAAGGACGATCCCGCATGCGGAGGCACCGTCCAGACCGCCGAGAAGAAGGGCCTCTCCCGGGTCTCCAGGCTGCTGCGCTGGGACGGTTCCGGTTGGCGGACCGCGCTGACGGTCGAGGATGCCGTTATCACGTCCGTCGTGGCGGCGGGTGAGAGAGAAGCGTGGGCTTTCGGGGAGGATCTCCAGGGCCAGATCGTCCTCAGATACGACGGAACGAAGTGGAGCAGACAGGCCAGTCCGCTCCATGTGGACGATGCCAAGAGGGACGGAGCCGGAGCCTGGGCGGTGGGGGAGTCGGTCGCAACCGGGCAGCCGGGCGTCTGGTATTTCGGCGGTGCCCGTCCGCGCCACATCCCCTTCGGCGGGATCCACCCGGAGAGCAGGCGCGCCACGAAGAAGAGGAGCGGCCTCCGGACGCTCTTCTCCTCGCTCGCCGTTCTCGGACGTGGCGAGGTCGCCGTGAGCGGTCTCGTCTACGTCCACCGGGGATGTGTCATACCCGAATGGGCGTTGGTGCGGGAGAAGCCCTACCAATTGCGCTGGAACGGCGGTTTCTGGAGCCGCGAACGAGGTCTGGAGGCGACCCAGGTGTTCTCCCAGGCCTCCGACGGGCAAGGAGGCCGCTATGCAATCAAATTGTCGTACGTCGGCTTGCCCGGCTCCTCGAAGGTCATGCACCGCACGGCCTCGGGCCGCTGGCGCGACCAGAAGTTCCCCGGGCGGCACCCGCTCGCCGTGTTCCTTCTCCCCGGTACCCGGACGGTCTACGTCGTCGGAGCGGACTCCGAGGGCGGGGAGGGCTACAGGGGTGTCATCGCAAGGTTCACTCCTTGACCCGGAGGCGGCCGAGGGGCCTCATTCCGGGGTGGTAGGTAAGGCGAATGGTCTGGCTCCGGAGACTGATCCCGGAATGCTCAAGGGCGCAGTAGCTTGAGAGGGAAGCAGAAAGCAGCCCTGTGGACCGGACGGAGGGACAGTGACCCACTACGCTGACCGGAGACCGTTCGCAGGGTCGCTAGGCGCGGTGGTGTAATGGACTGCCGCAAGGAGATCGTCATCGAAACTGGTATGAACGTCGCAATCAGGTATGCAGCGGGTTCCGACATCGGTTGTAACCGGGAGAACAACGAGGACTCCGGGTACGCCGGTCCCTGCCTCCTGGCCGTAGCGGACGGGATGGGCGGTTACGCCGGCGGCGAGGTCGCCAGCTCCACCGTCATCAACGCGCTGCGCCGGTTCGACGCTCCGGTGGCCGACACGGAGCTGCAGGGCACCCTCGCCCGGGCCGTCGCCGAGGTCAACAAGGCACTGGGGCAGGCCATTTCGGCACATCCCGAGCTCAACCGGATGGGCACCACCCTGACGGCGATGCTCTGGAACGGCACCAGCAAGTTCGCGATCGCCCACATCGGGGATTCCCGCGCCTACCTCCTGCGCGACGGCGTGCTCTTCCAGATCACCAGCGACCACACCCTCGCGCAGCTCCTGGCGGACGGCGGCGACGCCGGGGAGAACTCGCACCTGTCCCACATGCTCTTCAAGGTGCTGGACGGCGGCCCTGACCGCGATCCCGACCTCGCGCCCCGCGACGCCCGCCTCGGCGACCGCTACCTGCTGTGCTCCGACGGCCTGTCCGGCCCGGTCGGACCGCAGGAGATCTTCGACATCCTCTCCGCCGAGAAGGAGCGGGAACAGGCCGTGGCCAGGCTCATCGAGGCCGCGCGCGCCCACGGCGGGCCCGACAACATCACCTGCGTCGTGGCAGATGTGCTCGAAGCAGAACCAGGAGCCCCGCTCCAGCGTCCCACCCTGGTGGGAGCGGTCGCGGGAGCCTGACCATCACGGTCTGGTCCCACGACGATCCCCCGGCTTGACAGTGGCAGTGGTCAGGCCGGTATAAGGGGTCGACAAAGGGACGAGCAGGTCGGGTGGAGGCTTTCATGACGGGGGTAGCGGCGCTGCGCCGTCCCGTCGGGACGGCCGCGGTCAGGTCCGTGGCGATGGCGGCGCTCGCGCTGTCCGTCGCGTTCGCGCACGGGGTCCACGATCCCGGGATCCTGTGCCCCATCCGAGCGTTGACTGATCTTCCCTGCCCCTTCTGTGGCGGCACTACCGTCTTCATCGAACTGGGGTCCGGGCATCCGGTCCGGGCACTGACGGCCAACCCCCTGGTGTTCGTCGGGGCGATCGTCTTCGCCCTGGCGCCGTTGGGGCTGGGGGCGCGATGGCAGGCGTGGGGACCGCGGGTGCGTGCCTGGATTCTCGGCACGGCCATAGTGGGCTCCGGTATCTGGCAATTTGCCCGATTTGGAGTCTTCTGACAGCGCACGCCGAACCCGGCTGACGCAACGGCATCATTCACGAGGAGAAGTCAACGTGGGAAACCCCCCCTACGACCCTTACGGTCAGCACCAGCCCGGTTATGGGCAGCAGCCTCCCGCGAACCCGTACGGCGGCCCGCAGACCCCGCCGCCGCAGCCTCCGGCCTACCAGGCCTCGCCGCCTCCGGCCTACCCCGCGCAGCCTCCGGCCTTCCCCGCGGCCGCGCAGCCGCAGTACGGCGTACCGCAGCAGCAGCCCTACGGCTACGCGGGCGGCGCGTACGGCGCGTACGCCAGCTGGGGCCCGCGCTTCGCCGCGACCCTGGTCGACGGCATCATCGCCGGCATCCCGGCGGGCATCCTGTACTTCATCGCGACCGCCCTGTTCGTCAGCGACGCGGCCGACATGACGTACGACCCCGCCACCGGCTCCTTCAGCGGCGGCGGCTCGGGCGCCGGCGGCATGCTGGTGATGCTGCTGGGCTACGCGGTCAGCTTCGCGATCATGCTCTTCTTCCTGTACCAGCAGGGCACGACGGGCCAGACGCCGGGCAAGAAGCTCACCAACATCCGGGTGATCAGCGAGCAGACCGGCCAGCCGATCGGCTTCGGCATGACGTTCGTGCGCTACCTGGCGCACATCCTGGACGCGCTGCCCTGCTACGTCGGCTACCTGTGGCCGCTGTTCGACGCCAAGAAGCAGACCTTCGCCGACAAGGTCATGAACACCGTCGTCGTCCGCTCCGTCTGACGCCGGCGTCTCGCGGGGCGCCCCTCCAGGGGCGCCCCGCATCTTCGTTTCCGGGAGGTTGCCTTGCACGAGGGCCTGGTACTCGCCGACCGCTTCGAGCTGGTGAGGAAGATCGGCCAGGGCGGCATGGGCGCCGTCTGGGAGGGCCGCGACACCGCGCTCGGCCGCAGGGTGGCGATCAAGACCCTGGTGGTCAGCCCCACCGCGGAGGCGGTGCGCCGCTTCCGCGGCGAGGCGCAGATCGGCGCGGGCCTCTCCCACCCGGGGATCATGGTCGTGCACGACATCGGCCAGTACGAGCAGGCGCTCTACCTGGTCATGGAGTACCTCGAGGGCAGCGACCTGAAGACCCTCATGGAGCAGGGCCGCCTCCCGCTGGAGCGGACGCTGGAGATCGCCGCCGAGCTGCTCGGCGCGCTGGGCGCCGCGCACGCCCAGGGCGTGGTGCACCGGGACGTCAAACCCGGCAACGTGATGATCCTGGACAAGGGCGGGCTGAAGATCCTGGACTTCGGGATCGCGCGGTTCACCGACGCCACCCTCACCGGCTCGGTGGTGGGGACGCCCGCCTACATGGCGCCCGAGCAGTTCACCGGTGACACCGAGGTGGACGGCCGGTGCGACCTGTACTCCTTCGGCGTCATGCTCTACGAGATGGTCGTCGGGCGGCCCCCGTTCGAGGGCGGCACGCTGCCGGAGTTCGTCTACGCCCACCTGCAGAAGGTCCCGGACCCGCCGCGCGCGGCCCGTCCGGAGCTGCCGGAGTCGCTGAACAGGCTGATCGTCGACCTGCTGGCCAAGGACCCCGCGAGCCGCCCCCGGACGGCCGAGGCGGCCCTCCAGCGGCTCGACTTCGTGCGCGACGAGCTCAGGCAGGGGCCCGCCCGTACGTTCGGGCCGCCCTCTCCGCGCACGCCGTACGCCCGGACACCGCCGCCGTTCGCGAACGACCTCTCCCAGGGGCCCGTCACGCCCCCGCCCGTGGAGCTCCCGTTCTCCCAGCCCACGTCGCCCGCGCAGAATCCCGCCTACGGGGCGGCGGCCTACGGCCCGGCGGCGGGCTGGGCCCCGACGCAGCCCCCGTCCTACCAGCGGCAGCCCGTTCCGGCGCAGTTCGGCCACGGCTACGCCCAGCAGCAGTACCAGCAGCCCTTCCAGCAGATCCCCGGGGCACGGCGTCCCGCCTCGTACGGGCGCAGGGCCGGCGCGTTCGTGGTCGACTGGTTCCTCGGATTCGTCATCGTGATCATGTTCGTGGTCGCGATGACCTGGAACGACGATCCGGACGCGCCGCTCAGCGATCCCCAGGGCGTGGCGATGCTCCTCGTCTGGGCGATCGTGTACTTCGTCTACGGGATGATGGAGGGCCTGCTCGGGTTCAGCCCCGGCAAGGGGATGTTCATGCTGCGGGTGGAGGACGCCCGGACAGGGGAGCGGATCGGGGTGGCCCGCGGCGTGGCCCGGGTCTTCGCCCAGATCATCAACTGGTGGTCGCTGCTGATCGGCTACCTGAACCCGCTGTGGGACGCGCAGAAGCAGACCTTCGCCGACAAGGTGTGCGGCACCAGGGTGACCCGGGCCTGAACGATGTCATCTCGCCGGTTCGAAGACCGCGCCGTGCGCGGCGACGCGGGCGCGGCGGACCGCCTGGTCCAGCAGGGTCAGGGCGTCGGAGCGGCGGGCCATCTGGCCCGCGGTGAGGTTGTGTCCGGCGATCCCGCCGGCGAGCTCCAGGACCATGGTCAGCCGGGTGGCCAGCGCGTCGACCCGGTGGGCGCGGGCCGGGTAGCCGGGGGCGAGCCCGCTGTCGGCGTCGTCGCGCAGCGCCTTGAGCACCCCGGAGCGGTCGCCGTTGATGTCGTCCAGACCGCTCATGATCTCGGTGACCTCGCGCATCGCCAGCGAGAGCCCGCGCTCGGCGTCGGCCAGCGACGGCACGTCCGGCGGGACGCTGCGCGCGGGCAGCAGCTCCCAGCGGGTGCCCTGGTAGGACGAGCCGCGCCGGTCCTCGACCGGGACCATGCCGATCGCGGTGCCCTCCAGCAGGACGACGACGCCCTCTCCCGCCTCGACCGCCGCCTGGTTGAACTCGGCGGGGCCGGACAGGCCCAGCGGATCGCCGGGGGCCGGCAGCGCCAGCCGCAGCCCGGTGAGGCCGCGCGGGCGCAGCTCGGCCAGCCAGGAGCGCAGCGGGACCTGGCCCGCCAGATGCGGCCCGGGGCGTTCGACCGCGTCCACCGCCTCGTCGAGGCCGACATGGCCGGTGAGCCAGGCGTTCGCCCAGGCGACCAGCGTGGGAGAGGGACGGAAGCCGTGCATGACAAACACGATAACCGGCTTTCGGAGCATCTCCCGGGGAGTGCGCCGGGGGCGGCGCCGCAATTCCCATAGAACAGGGGCACCGCGCCCTGCCTGCAATAAGGTTGACGCTGGAGGATCTGAATGAGCGGTGAGGTACTGAGGCTCGAGGGCGTCGTGATCCGGCGCGAGGGAGCCGTTTTGCTCGGCGGCGTGGACTGGACGGTCGACGAGGGCGAGCGCTGGGTGGTCATCGGGCCGAACGGGGCGGGCAAGACCACGCTGCTCCAGGTGGCGGCGACCACGCTCTACCCGACCGAGGGCCGGGTGGAGGTGCTGGGGGAGAGGCTCGGCCAGACCGACGTCTTCGAGCTGCGGCCCCGGATCGGGTTCGCCAGCGCGTCGGTGGCCGAGAAGGTGCCGTCGGGCGAGACGGTCATGGACCTGGTGCTGACGGCGTCGTACGCGATCCTGGGGCGCTGGCAGGAGGAGTACGACTCCACGGACGTCGGCCGCGCGGTCGCCCTGCTGGAGGCCCTGGGCTGCACCGAGCTGGTGCGCAGGCGCTTCGCCACCCTCTCGGAGGGGGAGCGCAAGCGCGTGCAGATCGCCCGCGCGCTGATGCCGGACCCGGAGCTGCTCCTGCTGGACGAGCCCGCCGCGGGCCTCGACCTGGGCGCCCGCGAGGAGCTGGTGGGCCGGTTGGCGCGGCTGGCGGAGGATCCGGCGGCGCCGGCGATGGTGCTGGTCACCCACCACCTGGAGGAGGTGCCGCCCGGCTTCACCCACGCACTGCTGCTGCGCAGGGGCGGGGTGGTGGCCGCCGGCAAGGTGGACGAGGTGCTGACCGGTGGGAATCTCAGCGACTGCTTCGGCATCCCGCTGCAGGTGGAGCAGCACAACGGCAGGTGGTACGCCCGGTCCGCCCTGGCATGACCCTGATGTCGAGGTGATCCGGGCCGCTCCCTACGATCGGTCACCATGACACCGTGGGAAGCGGTCGCGATCTTCGCGGCGGGGACGGCCGCCGGCGGGATCAACGCCGTCGTCGGGTCGGGTTCACTGATCACGTTCCCGACCCTGGTGGCGCTGGGCTACCCGCCGGTCCTGGCGAACGTCTCCAACAACATCGGGCTGGTGCCGGGCGCCGTCGCCTCCTGCTGGGGGTACCGGCGGGAGCTGGCGGGGCAGTCCGGGCGGCTGGTCCGGCTGGGCGCCGGTTCGCTGCTCGGCGCGATCGCCGGCGGGCTGCTGCTGCTGAGCCTGCCCGAGTCGGCGTTCAAGATGATCGTCCCGGTGCTGATCGTGGTCGCGCTGGTGCTGGTGGTGGTGCAGCCGCGGCTCAACGCCTGGGTGCGCAAGCGGCGTACGAGCGAGGCCGGGCACGGCGGGCCGCTGTTGTGGGTCCTGGTCTGCCTGGCCGGGGTCTACGGCGGTTATTTCGGTGCTGCCCAGGGCATCCTGCTCATCTCACTGCTCGGCATCTTCCTGCCCGACGACATGCAGACCCTCAACGGGATCAAGAACGCGCTGAGCGGGATCGTCAACGCCACCGCGGCGGTGCTGTTCATCCTGATCGCCGAGGTCGACTGGGCGGTGGTGGGGCTGATCGCCCTCGGCGCGGTCCTCGGCGGCTACACCGGCGCCTCGGTGGGGCGCAGGCTCCCGCCCTGGGCGTTGCGCGGTGTCATTGTTTGTGTGGGTCTGGTGGCGATTGTGAAGCTCGTCACCGGGTAGAACTCGAACATGGGTTCTCATGGTGGGGGAATGCGGTGAAGGGCGACCGGGTCGAGATCGTGGTGGAGTCCGGCGAGGCCCTGCGGACGTACGACGTCGTGGCGACCAAGGCCGGCCGGCGGGTGGAGATCAGCAACCGGCGCGGGGTGATCGAGGTCAGCGAGGTCACCCGCACCGGCACCCCGGTGCGCACGGCGCGGTTCATGGCCAGCAGGGTCGTGGCCCTGGTCGAGCACCCGATGGACGAGGGCGCGGACTAGCGGCCGCTCAGACCGGGCGGACCTGCACCATCCCCGTCTCGCTGGTCCGGGTGTCGAAGGCCGGCTGGCGGCTGGTGGCGGGGCCGTCGACGACCGCGCCGTCGTCGACCCGGAAGGTGCTGCCGTGCCAGGGGCAGACCACGCAGACCTCGTCGTGCACCCGCACCACCCGGCCCTGGTGCAGCGGTCCCGCCAGATGGGCGCAGGCGTCGGCCAGCACCCGCACCTCGTCGCCCAGCCGCAGCACGAACAGGTCGATGTAGCCCAGGGAGCGGTGCACGGGCCAGCCGTCGGGCAGCTCGTCCAGCGCGCACAGGTCGTGCCAGCCCAGCGGGACGAGGTGGGAGATCGAGGGGGCGTGGTTGGCGCCCGCGGCCTGCCGGAAGGCCAGGTGGCCGCCCAGGTAGCTGCCGGCCATCATGCTGCCGAGCCCCAGGAGGCTCAGCGCCTTGCCGGTGCCGTGGTCGCCGCGCGTCCGCGCCAGCAGCGAGGCCCCGTACAGCAGGTTGGTCAGGCCCATCCCCATCGCGTGGACCAGGCCGACCCGCTGCTGCTCCCGGTGCAGGCTGGACCAGTCGGCCAGGCCGGTGAGCACCGTGGGCACCGAGGTGGCCAGGCCGAAGGCGATCAGGACGCGCGAGGACCGCCGGGTGCCCGGGAAGAGGTCCAGCAGCGCGGCCGAGCAGTAGGCGCCGATGGGCAGGTCGGTCAGCGGCGCGTGCACGGGATGCCCGAACGGCACCCCGTGCAGGACGTTGCGCAGCGGCCCCGGCGGCAGGGCCTTGCGCACGGCCTTGGAGATCGTCCGGATCGCCCCGTCCAGGGCCGAGTCCAGCTCCAGGCGCTCGGCGAGCGCCACCGGGTGGGCCCGGGTGCCGCCCCGCGCCCCGTTCTTGGTGATCCTGCCTGCTCGTTCACGATTCACTGGCTGACATCCCATCTGCCCGGTGCAGGCGTTCCGACGGTCATCCACCTTCCCCAAGACGTTCCCCCTCCGGCCGGGGGGATAACGGTGACGGGCGGCGCCTTCGGGGCCCGGGGGGCGGGCCCCCCGGGCCGACCGGGGTCAGCCGACCCGCTCCAGGCGGACGGGAACCCCGTTGAACACGGCGTTGCCGGACAGGACGTCGATCTCCTGCTCGTCGGTCAGCGTGTTGACGCTCACCCCGGCGTGCTCGGCGGCCACCCGCGTCCGGGTGCCCGGCCGGGAGTGGCCCCAGCCGTGCGGCAGGCTCACCACGCCCGGCATGATCTCGTCGTTCGGCTCGGCCTGCGCCTCGACCTCGCCCGCCCGCGAGGTGACCCGGACGGTGTCGCCCGCCCCGACGCCCAGCCGCTCGGCGTCCGCGGGGTTCAGCCGCAGCGTGCAGGTGTTGGAACCGCCCACCAGTTCGGGGATGTTGTGCATCCAGCTGTTGTTGGACCGCAGGTGGCGTCGGCCGATCAGCACGAAGCCGTCGGCGGGGCGGGCGGCGCGCAGCCGCTCCACGTCCTTGGCGAACGGCTCGGGGCACAGGTCGATGCGCTCCAGGACCAGGACCTCCGCCAGCCGGGGCTGGAGCGGGCCCAGGTCGATCCCGCCGACCGTCTCGGCCAGGGTCAGCCCGTAGGGGCCGAGGCGGAGCATCATGTCCAGCCGGGTCTCGGCGGACGGGGGGCCGAGCTCGGCCCGCAGGTCCTCCCGGCCAGCCTTCTTCAAGGTGGTCTGGATGACGAACTCGTCGACGTCCCGCGGGTCCGCCCCGGTCAGCTCGCCGACCAGCCGTGCCATGATCTCCGACTCGGACGGCCGGTCGCCGCGGTCGGCGGCGGGCGGGGAGTAGCGCGCGTAGTTGCGGACGGTGAACGCCAGCAGCGCCACGTCGTAGTGCGGGGTGCGGGTGTGCGGGGGAGGCGGCAGGACCACGTCGGCGTGGCGCGTCGTCTCGTTGACGTACGGGTCGACGCTGACCATGAACTCCAGGTTCTCCAGCGCGCGGCCGATCCGGTCGCCGTTCGGCGCGGACAGGACGGGGTTGCCGCCCACGGTGATCAGCGCCTTGATCTGGCCTTCGCCCTCGGTCTCGATCTCCTCGGCGAGGGTGGCGACGGGCAGCTCGCCGTTGACCTCCGGCAGGCCGCGGACCCGGCTGTGCCAGCGTCCCGTCCGGTAGGGGCGGGAGCGTCTGCCGACGGAGTGCGCGGCCTTGGGGAACATCGCGCCGCCGGGCCGGTCCAGGTTGCCGGTGAGCACGTTCAGCGCGTCGATCAGCCAGGTCGCCAGGGTGCCGAACTCCTGGGTGCAGGTGCCGATCCGGCCGTAGACCACGGCGGGCTCGGCCGCGGCCAGCTCGCGGGCGATCTCCCTGACGGCCTGCGCCGGGACGCCGGTGATCTGCTCGGTGGCCTCGGGGGAGAACTCCCCGGCGAGCTCGCGCAGCTGCTCCAGGCCGTCCACCTCGTGGCGGAGCCGGGTCAGGCCCTCGGCGAACAGGGTGTGCACGATCGAGAACAGGAACCAGGCGTCGGCTCCGGGGCGGAGCGGGACGTGCCGGTCGGCGAGCTCGGCGGTGCGGGTGCGGCGCGGGTCCACCACGACGAGGCGCCCGCCGCGGCGGCGCAGCTCCTTCAGCCTGCCGGGGAAGTCGGGGGCCGAGCAGAGGCTGCCGTTGGACTCCAGCGGGTTGGCGCCCAGCATCAGCAGGTAGGAGGCGCGGTCCAGGTCGGGCACCGCGATGGCCAGCGGGTCGCCGAGCATGTAGCCCGCGCTGACGTGCTTGGGCATCTGGTCGGCGGTGCTGGCGCTGTAGAAGTTCTTCGTGCCGATGCCCTTGATGAGCAGCGACCCGTAGAGGGAGCCGGCGACGCTGTGCGCGCTGGGATTGCCCAGGTAGATCGCGACCGCGTCCTTGCCGTAGGTGTCGATGATGCGGCGCAGCCCGTGGCCGGCGGCCTCGAAGGCCTCCTCCCAGCCCGCCTCCCCGCCCCGGACGAGCGGGGCGGCCAGTTTGTCGGGGTCGTTGTCCAGGCGCCCGAAACTCGCGCCCTTGGGGCAGATGAAGCCCTTGCTGAACGGATCGTTCTTGTCACCGCGGACCTTGATGACCTTGTCGTCATCATCCAGGGTGAGCTCCAGGCCGCACACGGCCTCACACAGCGGACATGTCCTGAACGCGGTTCGGGTCATGGGTGTATGTAACCACTTACCCCGGATCGGGGACAGGGCCGCCCGTGCCCGACGGGGGCATGAACCCTTTTCCCGGCGAGTGGCGAGATAACGGTGACCTGCTCCCTACGGAAGGCCGCAATGGCATGGTGACGTCCGTGCGGTCGGACGACTCGGCCCTCATCGCGGAATCACTGCGACGGCCCGAGGCGTTCGCGGAACTCTTCGACCGGTACTCGGGGCTGCTGTACCGCTACACCTCCCGCCGCCTCGGCCCGCAAAGCGCCGAGGACCTGGTAGGCGACACCTTCGCGATCGCCTTCGCCAAACGCGCCAGGTACGACACGTCCTACACCGACGCCCGCCCCTGGCTGTTCGGCATCCTCACCAAGCTCATCTCCCGCCACCACCGGCGCGAAGCCGCCCGCTACCGCGCGTGGGAGCGCAGCGCCCCGCCCGCCGCGCACGTGGAATCCCCCGCCGACCGGGTGGAAGCGGGCGTGATGGCGCAGGCGTCACGCGGCGAACTCGCCCTCGCGCTGGCCGCCCTCTCGGCGGGGGACCGGGACGTGCTGCTGCTCGTGGCCTGGGGCGACTGCTCCTACGAGGAGGTCGCACGCGCCCTGAACATCCCGATCGGGACCGTGCGCTCCCGCCTCAACCGCGCCAGACGCAAGGTCCGCGCCGCGCTGGGCGACGTCAACCCGCTGGAAGGAGAATGACGATGGACGACCTGCAGATGCTCCGCGACCTGGGCCGCGACCTGGAACACGAACCCCCGGCCTCCCTCGTCCGGCAGCGGGAGCGCATGTACGGCCGCCGAACCGGCAGGCCGTCCCGCCCGAAGAGCTGGCTCGTCCTGGGCGTGGCCGCCGCCGTCACGGCCTCGGCCCTCCTGGTCCCCCGCCTGCTCTTCCACAACGAGACGGGACACCTGAACGTCCTGGACGACCCGGGCACCGTCGAAGGGACGAAGCCGGACCAGGACGTGAACATCCTGCTCCTCGGCTCCGACCGCAGAGCGGGCCGGAACACGGAGAAGGAGGCGGCCCGATCCGACACGATCATCGTGGCGCACGTTCCGGCCGACGGCCGCGGCGTGAAGGTGGTCAGCATTCCCCGCGACACCCTCGTGGACGTTCCGGACTGCCGGGACCGGGACGGGCGGACGGTTCCGGGAGGCCGGTCGGTGATCAGCCGGGCTTTCACCACCGGCGGCGCGGAGTGCGCCCGCAGGACCGTCGAGAATTTGGCCGGGATCACGCTCGACCACACCGTCGTCTTTGGTTTCGACGCCTTCAAGAGGGCGGTGGACGCTGTGGGCGGGGTGGAGGTCGACGTCAAGGTCGATATGGAGGATCCGAAAGCGAAACTGTCGCTTTCCAGGGGGCTCCAAACCCTGCGAGGGGAACAGGCGCTCGCCTATGCCCGCGCTCGATACAACCTCGGTGACGGCTCTGACCTGGGTCGGATCGCGCGGCAACAGGAACTCATGACAGCCATCCTCAAGAAGGTGAAACCTCAGCTGGGTGACCTGGCGAAGATCTCGAAGCTGGTCGACGCGGTCGCTCCTCTCCTGTCGGCGGACGAGAAACTGACTTCAGACGTGGTCCTGCGGATCATCAGTACCTTCGCCCGGTCCGACAACCGGACGGTCGCCTTCGCCACCGCACCCTGGGAGCCCGCCCCTGACGATCCGAACCGCCTCGTCCTGAAGCAGCCCGACGCCGAGCGGCTCTGGCAGAGTCTCCGCTGAAAGGCCGGAACCCCCGGGCGGGTACGGACACAAGAGGAATGTGACCCTTCACAGCAGGACCGACCTCGAGTTGTGGGGCGCGGCCGTGGCAGGGGACGAACAGGCCTTCGGGGAGTTGTTCGCCCGCCACGGCCGCGTCGTCTACAACTTCTGCTTCCGCCGGACGGCGGACTGGTCGGCGGCCGAGGACCTCGCCTCGGTCGTCTTCCTGGAGACCTGGCGCCGACGTGAGCACGTCCGATTGGAGGGCGGCTCGCTCCTTCCCTGGTTGTACGGGGTGGCCACCAACGTGCTGCGCAACCACCAGCGTTCGCTCCGGCGGTACGGCGCGGTGCTCGCGCGCGTTCCCGAGCCCGTCGCGCCGGAGGAGGACGCCGACCTGGTCGCCGCGCGGCTGGACGACCAGCGCCGCATGCGCGAGGTCCTCGACCGGATCGCCCACCTTCCCCGCAGGGACCGGGAGCTGCTGGCCCTCTGCGTCTGGGAGGGGCTCACCTACACCGAGGCGGCCGCCGCCCTGGGCATCCCCGTCGGCACCGTCCGCTCCCGCCTCAGCCGCATCCGCGCCGGACTGAAGGAACCGCCCCCACTACCCGGACACAGAAGGAGAAACAACGCACTCAGGGAGGAACTGTCATGAACTCTCTCCCCCCTCGACGGGACCTGCCTGACCTGCAGACCCGGAGGAACCACCTGATGTCCGAGATACGCACCCCGCAACCGAGGCGCTCCCGGCGCCTCCTCCTCGGCGGCCTCCTCACCGGCGGCCTGGCCGCGGCCCTGGCCGGAGGCGTCGCCGCCACCGTCCTGCTGGGCTCCTCCACCGGCCCCGCCCGGCCCGGGGGCCAGGAGGCTCCGCGCTTCGCCACGCTGGAGAGCCCCTCGATCCGGCTGGCGTCCGCCACCGACATCCTGAAGCGCGCGTCCAAGGCAGCGGCGGCCGAGCCCGAGCTCTCCCCGAAGCCCGGCCAGTACCTCTACTTCGAGTCCAAGAGCTACCAGGACACCGTCCAGTGGGGCATGCAGGACGAGAAGGGCGACGAGGTCCCGCCGGAGAGGTTCACCGACAACGTCCACCGCAAGACCTGGTTCTCGGTGAGCGGTGAGAGGGCGAGTCTTCTGCGCACGACCGACGACGCCTTCTCCGACAACCCGGTCGACGGGCAGCCCGGATGGGGCCAGATCTGGTTGTGCAACGACTGGCCGCATGTGAAGGTCGACGTGGACAACCCGCCCGACGACGACCCCCGCTGCCGGCTGGAGGGCGGCGGATCCGACAAGTACCTGCCGGACCTGCCGACCACCGCCGAGGCCATGTACAAGTGGCTCTACGACAACAGCCAAGGCGGCAACCCCGCGGACGTGCAGGCCTTCGTCACGGTCGGTGACACCATCCGGGAGGCCTACATCCCGTCCAAGGCCCGCGCCGCGCTGTTCGCCGCGGCGTCCCGGATCCCGGGGGTCACCGTCACGCCGAACGCCACCGACCTGGTCGACCGGCAGGGCATCGCCGTGGGCCAGACCTACCAGGGCCTGCGCCGTGAGTTGATCTTCGACGCGAAGTCCTACCGCTACCTGGGGGAGCGCGAGGTCGTCGACTACGACACCTCCTTCGCCCCCGCAGGGCCCAAGAGCGAGGGGCAGAAGCCCTGGACCCCGCCCGCCGAGATGCGCGAGCACCTGAAGGCCGGGCACATCACCTACGAGAGCGCGGAGCTCCGCGTCGGGCTGGTCGACAGGCTGACCCAGGAGCCCTGACCCGTTCCGAAAGCCCCCGCCGGCTCCTCCGGCGGGGGCTTTCGCGTGTCCGGGGGCCAGGTGTGTCACCGGGGGGCTCGGAGGCGCTGTTGATTGTGAGGTCTCTGTTACAGAACATCCGGAAGATTGGGGAGTCGTACAGGAGGGACTGATCGTTGGGGAGTGAGGAAAACGAGGTAGGAAGGGTACCGATTTGCAACTTGGTGTGCTTCCAACCGTCATGGGTGTCCGATATGTTGCGCTCTACTTCCTGGTAACCACGGGAAAACGGCTGGTGAGAACGGTGCGTGCAGCAAGGTGAAGCTTCGGAAGTTCGGGCAGCTGGTGACCGGCGTGATGGCCGCGGCGGCGCTGGCTCTGTCCGCGGCGCCCGCGGTCGCCGAGCCCGGTCCGGCGGCGGCCGGACCCGCGGCGGCGGACAGCGGCGCGAAGATCACGGATGAGCGGTGGCTGGACGAGCGCACCGTGGACATCACCATCGACACGCCCGGGGTCGCCGCGATGGACCCGCAGGCGCGGATCCTGGTGCCCGAGGGGTGGAGCAAGGACGCCGCGCGCACCTGGCCGGTGCTGTACGTGCTCTCCGGCGGCCCGGACGCCTACACGATCTGGGCCGAGAAGACCGACATCGAGGAGACCGCCAAGGGCGACGACGTCATCGTGGTCATGCCCGACTCGGGCAAGGGCGGCGGCTTCGTCGACTGGTACAACGGCGGCCGGGGCGGCGATCCCAAGTGGGAGACCTTCCACACCAGGGAGCTGTCCCAGCTGGTCGAGCGCAACTTCCGGGGCAGCACCACCCGCGCGGTCATGGGCCTGTCCTCCGGCGGCTCCGGCGCGCTGATGTACGCCACCCGCAACCCCGGCTTCTACAAGTACGTGGCCTCCTACAGCGGCATGGCGCACATCACCAAGCCGGGCATCCCCACGATCATGCTGCTGTCGGACGTGGTCGACGGCTCCACCGAGAACCCCGACCCCTACGGCAAGCTGGGCGACCCGCTGTGGGACCGCTGGAACTGGCTGGAGCACGATCCGTACGTCAACGCCAGCAACCTGCGCGGCACCGGCGTCTACCTCTCCGCCGGCACCACCGGCCGGGTCGGCGAGCTGGACCTGACCCTGGAGGAGGTGATCGACGAGAAGGAGGGCGATCTCGTCGAGGTCACCAAGGCGTACGTGGCGGGCACGGTCAGCGAGAAGGTCATCGGCCTGACCAACGAGGACCTCGCCGCCCGCCTGAAGGCGATGAACATCCCGGCCACCGTGCACCTGTACGGGGACGGCCTGCACAGCTGGCCCTGGTGGAACCGCGAGTACAAGCTCGCCTGGCCGATGATCATGAAGGCGCTCGGCGCCTAGCCGCGCCGCGGACGGCGAAAGGGCGGGCACCCCGAGGGGTGCCCGCCCTTTGCGCGTCTTGGAGGACGGCCGGAACCTCAGGCTCAGGCGGTGACGCCCAGGCCCTTGGCGACGGACGCGCCGAGGTCCTTGTGGACGTTGGTCCAGTACTCGACGATCCGCTGCTTCATGTCCGAGGTGACCTCGGGCTTGGAGGCGTGGCCCACGACGTTGGAGACCATGTGGGCGCGGTCGGTCTCGGACAGGACGTTCTCCCACAGGGCACGCGCCTGGCCGAAGTCGTCGTCCTCGGCGTGCAGGCGGTAGGCGCTGCGGACGATCTCACCGGTGAGGGCGTAGTGCTCGCCCTCGTACAGCGACGGGTCGGCGGCCGGTCCGCCGAACGAGTTCGGCGCGTAGTGCGGGCCGGACGGCTGGCGGAAGGTCATCGGACCGTCGAAGTTGTAGGAGTGGACCGGAGACTGCGGCTGGTTGACCGGCAGCTGCAGGTAGTTCGCGCCGATCCGGTAGCGGTGGGCGTCGGGGTAGGAGAACAGCCGGCCCTGGAGCATCTTGTCCGGGGACGGGCCGATGCCGGGCACGAACGCCGACGGCTCGAACGCGGCCTGCTCGATCTCGGCGAAGTAGTTCGCCGGGTTGCGGTTCAGGGTGAACCGGCCGATCGTGATCTCGGGGTAGTCGGCGTGCGGCCACACCTTGGTCAGGTCGAACGGGTTGAACCGGTAGTCCGCGGCGTCCTCGAACGGCATGATCTGCACGTTCACCGTCCACGACGGGTGGTCGCCCCGGTTGATCGCGTCGTGGAGGTCGCGGATGTGCAGGTCGGGGTCGGCGACCTGGGCCGCGGCGGCCTCGGCGTCGGTGAAGTTCTTGATGCCCTGCTCGGTCTTGAAGTGGTACTTCACCCAGAACTTCTCTCCGGCGGCGTTGTACCACAGGAAGGTGTGGGAGCCGAAGCCGTGCATGTTCCGCCAGGTGGCGGGCGTGCCGCGGTCGGTCATCAGGAAGCTGACCTGGTGGGCGGACTCGGGCGACTGCGTCCAGAAGTCCCACTGCGCGTTGTGGTCGTGCAGGTGGTTGTCCGGGCGGCGCTTCTGGGTGTGGATGAAGTCGGAGAACTTCTGCGGGTCGCGGATGAAGAAGATCGGGGTGTTGTTACCGACGATGTCGTAGTTGCCCTGATCGGTGTAGAACTTCAGCGCGAAGCCGCGCGGGTCGCGCGCGCTGTCGGCGCTGCCGAGCTCGCCGGCGACCGTGGAGAAGCGCAGGAGCAGCGGCGTCTCCTGGCCCTTCTGGAAGAGGCCGGCCTTGGTGAACTGGCTCACGTCCTCGGTGATCTGCAGCACGCCGTAGGCGCCACCGCCCTTGGCATGGACGACGCGTTCGGGAACCCGTTCCCGGTTGAAGTGCGCCATCTTCTGGATCAGGTAGTGGTCCTGGAGCAGCAGCGGGCCGTTGGCTCCGACGGACTGCGAGAACTCGTCGCTGGGCGCGGGGGCGCCGTTGTCGTCGGTGGTGATCGGCCTGGTGGTCATGGATGTCCTCCTTGACAGTCGGGGCAGAGGCCCCAGTAGATGACGTCTGCCTCGTCGACCTGGAAACCGGCGTCGGCCGCCGGCTCCAGACAGGGGGCGTGGCCCACCGCACAGTCGACATCGGCCACCGCGCCGCACTGCCGGCACACGAGGTGGTGGTGGTTGTCCCCGACCCGGGACTCGTAGCGGGCGGGGCTCCCCGCGGGCTCGATCCGACGCAGGATGCCCGTGCCGGTGAGCGCGTTGAGGGCCTCGTAGACCGCCTGGGTGGAGACGTGGCCGACGCGTTCGCGGACCCTGCCCGCCACTTCCTCGGCGGTCAGGTGCCGTGCGAGACGCAGGCACTCCAGGATCGCCACCCGGGCGGACGTCACTCTCAGTCCGGCACCGCGCAGCTGTTCGGCGGAGGTCGCCTTCTCGGTCACGCTCATACTCAACCTCATAAACACGACTAAGTCAAGAAAACGAGGAGGCCATGTTTGGCTGCCTCCCCGGGCGCCGGTCCCTCCGGCGCCTTTCGTCAAAGGTACGGACCGGTGCCGAACGGATTGCGCGCAAGGCGGGTGACCAGGGGATGATGGGCGGGTGACCGAGACAGGGACGCCACTACGCAGAAGGCCGGCCCAGCGACGCTCCGCCGAACGGGTGCAGCGGATGCTGGACGCCTGCGCCGAGATCCTCGACGAGTCGGGCTACGAAGGGCTGTCCACCACCCGGATCGCCCAGCGCGCGGGTGTCGCCATCGGCTCGGTCTACCAGTTCTTCCCCGACAAGCGGGCCGTCGCCCAGGCCCTGGCCCTGCGCAACCTCGAGCAGTTCGGCGAGCGGATCGGCGACCTGCTGGCGGGCGGGCCGCTGGAGCGCTGGTCGGAGACGGTCGGCCAGGCCGTCGACATCTTCGTCGAGATGCACCGGACGGTGCCGGGCTTTCGGGTGCTGCGCTTCGGCGACGCGGCCGACCTCCACCTGCTGGACGAGTCGGCCGACAACAACGCCGTGGTGGCCGGCCGGCTGCGGGAGCTGATCGTCCGGTCCACCGGGGTGGCCGACACCCCCGCCCTCGAGCGGGCCTTCGCCATCGCGGTGGAGACGGCGGACGCGCTGATCAAGATGGCCTTCCGCCGGGAGCCCGACGGCGACGACCTGGTGATCGACGAGGCCAAGGGCCTCGTCCAGAGCTATCTCTCTACTTACCTGGACAGACAGCCATAGGGAGCTTGTAAGTTCCTGAAATGGACTTCAACTGGTTCCAGGCCCAGACCCGGTTCCTCGTACGCCAGCGCTTCACCCTCATGGTCAACAAGTACGAGGTGCACACGCCGGGCCCGGACGGGCGCGAGCAGCATCTCGTCGCGTTCGCCCAGCAGAAGCGGATGGCGTTCAAGGAGCAGGTGACCCTCTACACCGACGAGACCAAGCAGCACGTGCTGGCCGGGTTCCGGGCGCGCCAGCGCATCGACCTCGGCGCCACGTACGACATCGTCGACCACGCGGGGCAGCCGATCGGCAACTTCCGCAAGGACTTCAAGCGCTCCCTGACCAGTTCGACCTGGCACCTGGAGCAGCCGGGCCTGGGGGTGGCCACGGGCACCGAGCGCAACCAGACGGTGGCCATCCTGCGCCGGATCTGGGGCCTCATCCCCTTCCTGGGCGACCTGCCGTTCGCCTGGCCGTACCACTTCGACTTCACCGCGGGCGGGACGCAGCCGGTGTTCTCGGTGGTCAAGAAGATCGGCCTGCGGGACAAGTACGTGGTGGAGATCCACGATCCGCGGATCGACCGCAGGCTGGTCGTCGCCCAGGCGGTCGCGCTCGACGCGCTGCAGAGCCGTTAGGGCCTCGAAAGGGCCACATTCACGGACATTACGTCTTTGGCGCGGCGTCCCGGCGTGCCGAATGTCACCATGGGGTCATGACCGGTGACGAACAGGCACGGCGGCCGGTGGAGGAGCCGGTGTGGCCGCGGAGCGGTTCTCTCGGGGGAGTGCCCTTCGTGGCGCTGCCGCCCACCGCGGTGGACGCGCCCGCGCAGGACGGCCTCATCGTCTGCTGGCACGCCTTCGAGCCGCCCCGTACCGAGGCGGCGATGGCCGCGGCGCTGCCCATGACGGGCATGCCCGTCTGGCGGGTCTACCTGGGGCTGCGGCTGCCCGGCCGCACCGAGAACGACTACCTGGAGCTGCTGGGAGCCACGGTGGAGCGCGCGGCGGCCGGGCTGGCCGACGCCGTCGCCGGGCTGCGCGAACTGCTCGGCCTGCCGGACGGGGAGGTCGGGCTGGTCGGGCACGGCGAGGGCGCGATGGCCGCGCTGCTGGCCATGGCCGAGCGGCGGGTGCCGGTGTCGGCCGCGGCGCTCATCGCCCCGATGGCCAGGCCCGCCCGGGTGGTCGAGGCCAGGGAGCGCAGGCTGGGCCCCTATCCCTGGACGCCGCAGACCAGGGCGGTCGCCGAACGGCTCGACCTCGCCGCCCGGGTCGCCGAGATCGCCGAGGCCGACCCCCGGATGCTGCTGGTCGGCGGCGCGAGCGACCTGCTCGTCCCCGCCGAGGAGGTGCAGGAGCTGCACGGGCTGCTCACCGGCGCCGGGATCTCCCGCGCCGAGGCGGTGACCTTCCGGATGGGGCACGCGCTCGCCGCCGAGCCGGGCCTGGAGCCCAAGCCGCCCCTGGCCGCCGCGGTCAGCGTCGACGCCGCGCTGACCGACTGGTTCCGCCGGCACCTGACCGCCGGGTCCGGCGCGAGCAGGATGATGGCGGGTCAGGCCGGTTGAGCCCCGCCCCCGTCCCGCCGCGGCCGGCCGCTCCCGGTCACACCAGCGAGGCCAGGACGCGCACGGCCCGGTCCAGCTCCTCCTCGGTGTTGTAGTAGTGCACCGAGGCGCGGACGCGGGAGCGCGGGGCCAGGCCCTCGTCGTAGCGGTAGGTCTGCTCGGAGACCCGGGTGACGACGCCCGCCGCGGCCAGCTTCGGCACCAGGGTCTCGGCGCTCTGCCCGGCGTGGGTGAAGGTGACGATGCCGCTCTTGCGCAGCCCCCGGTCGTGGACGGTGATCCCGGGCACCTCGGCCAGCGCTGCCCGCAGCCGGGAGGCCAGCGCGCCCACCCGCTCGGCGATCGCGTCGAGGCCGAGGTCCAGCGCGTACCCGGCGGCCTCGATCAGGCCCAGCTGGTTCGCGACGGAACGTTCCCAGGTCTCGAAGCGGCGGGCGTCCGGCCGGAAGGCGAAGCCGTCGGGCCCGGTGAGGTCGGCCGAGAGCAGGTCGACGACCGGCGGGTCGAGCCGCTCCAGCACCGAGCGGCGCACGTACAGGAAGCCGGTCCCGCGCGGCCCGCGCAGGAACTTGCGGCCGGTGGCCGACAGCAGGTCCACGTTCAGCCCGTCCACGTCGAGCGGGAGCTGGCCGGCCGACTGGCAGGCGTCCAGCAGGAACAGCGCGTCGTGGGCGCGGGCCAGCGCGCCGACCTCGGCGGCCGGGTTGACCAGCCCGTCGTGGGTGGGCACGTGGTTGAGCGCCACCAGCCGCACCCCGCCCCGGCCGAGGGAGTCGGCCAGCGCCTTCAGGTCGATGGTGCCGTGCTCGTCGTCGGGGACGACCTCGACCGAGACCCGGTGCCTGCGGGCGGCCTGCACGTAGGCGAGCGCGTTGCTGGAGTACTCGCTGGTCGTGGTGAGGATCCGGTCGCCGGGGGCGAAGGGGATCGCGTAGAACGCCTGGTCCCAGGCGCGCGTGGCGCTGTCGGTGACGGCGATCTCGTCGGGGGCGGCTCCGACGAGCCGGGCCAGCACCGCGTACCCTTCCTCCAGCCGCCCGTGCGCCCGGTCGGCGGCCTCGTACCCGCCGATCTCCGCCTCCAGCTCCAGATGGGAGACCACCGTGTCGAGCACGGGCCGCGCGGGCAGCGCCGAGCCCGCGGCGTTCAGGTGGACGGCGTTCCTGGTCCCGGGTGTCTCTTCCCTGATCCGTTCGATGTCCACGCTGGTCCCTTCGCTGGGTCGGTACGAACCAGCATAAAGAGCCCTGCATCCTAGGGAGCATGATGCGCAGACTGATCGCCGCCGGAACCGTGTTCGCCCTCGTGGGAGGCGCCCTCGCCGGATGCGGCGGGGAGGGGGACGCCGAGGCGAAGGACCTGCCCGCCATCACGGTGGCGTTCGGCGGCGACGTGAACTTCGAGGGCGGGCTGCGCGACCGGCTGGCCGACCCGGCGAACGCGCTGGGCCCCATCTCCAAGTGGCTCGGCGCCGCCGACCTGGCGGTGGTCAACCTGGAGACCGCGGTCACCGAGGGCGGCACCCCGGCCGCCAAGCAGTTCACCTTCCGGTCTCCGGCCACCGCGTTCGACGCGCTGAAGGGCGCGGGCGTCGACGTGGCGTCGATGGCCAACAACCACGGCATGGACTACGGGCCCGAGGGGCTCCGGGACTCCCTGGCCGCGGCGAAGGAGAAGGGCTTCCCCGTCGTCGGCATCGGCGCGGACGCGGCCGAGGCGTTCCGCCCCCATGTCGCGGAGGTCAAGGGCACCAAGGTCGCGGTCTTCGGCGCCACCCAGGTGCTGGACGACGAGCTGGCCTCCGCCTGGACGGCCACCGACTCCCAGCCGGGGCTCGCCTCGGCCAAGGACCCGGCGCGGCTCGTCGAGGCCGTCCGCAAGGCCAAGGACGACTACGACACCGTCATCGTCAAGCTGCACTGGGGCGTGGAGAAGCAGAGCTGCCCGACCGACGACCAGAAGACGCTCGCCGACCGGCTCGTCGAGGCCGGCGCGGACGCCGTGGTCGGCAGCCACGCGCACGTCCTGCAGGCGGGCGGCTTCCACCCGGAGAAGAAGGACAAGTACATCCACTACGGTCTGGGCAACTTCGTCTTCTACAGCTTCACGCCCGGCACCCCCACCAGCCAGAGCGGTGTCCTCGTGCTGACCATCAAGGGCCACGAGGTGCAGAACGCCGACTGGGCCCCGGCCGTGCTGGAGCAGCCCGGCCTGCCGCGGCCGCTGACCGGCGCCGAGGCGCAGAGCGCCTACACCGGCTGGACGGCGCTGAACGGCTGCGCGGGTCTCACCCAGTGACGGGAGCGGGTCTGCCATTCTGTTCCGGACACCCAGGGGTGAGGAGGACGGAATGCGCGCAAAGGTGATCCTGGCGGCGTCTTTGGCCGGGGTGCTGGCGGCGTCCGCGTGCAGCAGCGGCGAGGACAAGGCCGAGGCCGAGGCCGGGGACGCCAGGCCGTCGCGGCCCGCGTCGCAGGCCCCGCCGCCCGTCGCGGAGCCGCCGGCCAAGGAGCCCGTCGTCCTGGCGTTCGGCGGCGACGTGCACTTCGAGGGCCAGCTGCGCGCCCGGCTGGGCAGCCCCAGGACGGCGCTCGGCCCGATCGCCTCGACGCTGCGCAAGGCGGACCTGGCCATGGTCAACCTGGAGACGGCCATCACGACCGGCGGCACCCCGGCGCCCGGCAAGGAGTTCACCTTCCGGGCCCCGGCGACGGCGTTCACCGCGCTGAAGGCGGCGGGCGTCGACGTGGTCAGCATGGCCAACAACCACGGCATGGACTACATGGAGACGGGGCTGGCCGACTCCCTGAAGGCGATCAGGAGGACGAAGTTCCCGACCGTGGGCATCGGCCGTGACGCCAAGGCCGCCTACGCCCCCTACAGGACGACCGTCAAGGGCAACAGGATCGCGATCCTGGGCGCCACCCAGGTGCTGGACGACCACCTCATCCCGGCCTGGACCGCCACCGACACCCAGGGCGGGCTGGCCTCGGCCAAGGAGGTCCCGCGCATGGTCCAGGCGGTGAAGCAGGCCCGCAAGGGCTCCGACCTGGTGATCGTCCACCTGCACTGGGGCGAGGAGCTCAACCCCTGCCCGCTGCCCCGCCAGCAGGAGCTGGCCCGGCAGCTCGTCGACGCGGGAGCGGACGCGGTGGTCGGCGGGCACGCCCACATCCCGCTCGGCGGCGGCTACCTGGACGACGCCTACATCCACTACGGCCTGGGCAACTTCGTCTTCTACTCGGCGAGCGGCCAGACGGCGAACTCGGGGGTCCTGCTGCTCAAGGCCGCGGAAGGCAAGATCACCAAGGCGGTGTGGAAGCCCGCCCGCATCTCCGGCGGGCTGCCGGCCGCGCTCAGGGGCGCGCCGGCCAAGGCCGAGCTGAAGCGCTGGCAGGGCCTGCGCGGGTGCACCGGTCTGAAGGCGCGGAAGGGCTCCTCCTGACCGCCTCCGGTCAGGAGGCCTTCAGCAGGCGTTCGGCCAGCCGGTGGGTCGGCAGGACGCGGGACGCCGACACCTCGCAGGACTCGGGCGAGGCGAGGTTGTCCAGGACGTGCTCCAGCAGGGCGGCGAACCCCTTGCGGTGGGCGACCGACTCCCAGGAGGCGGCGGGCGGGAGCTGGACCCGCCCGTCGCGGCGCAGCTCCAGCCGCTCCAGGTCCGTGACGGTCGCCGAACGCCCGTCGCCGTGCACCTCCAGCCGTTCGGTGTCGGCGCCCGAGCCGCGGTGCATGGCCAGCGTGCCGCTGACGCCGTCCGCGCCGAGCAGCGCGGCGCACAGCAGCATGCGGCCGTGGGCGTCGGTGCGCAGCAGGAGGTCCTCCCGCTCCGGCTCCGCGGTCTGCGCGCCGAGGAGCCAGAGGGCGAGGTCCAGCAGGTGGATGGCGTCGTCGTAGACGGTGTGCCGGGCGGGCGCGTCCTGGAAGGCGGGGCGGTGCTTGTCCAGGGAGAACCAGCGGGGCCGTCCGGAGATCCAGTAGCGGGCGGTCCGGTAGGCGGGGGCGAACCTGCGGTTGAAGCCGACCGCGAGCAGGACGCCGCGCTCCTCGGCGAGCCCGGCCAGGCGCTCGGCCTCACCGGGGTCGGCGGACAGCGGCTTGTCCACATAGGTGGGGATTCCGCGGCGCAGGCACTCGCCGACGATCTCGAAGTGCGCCTCGGTCGCCGCGTGGACCAGGACCAGGTCGAGGTCGCGGTCCAGCAGTTCGCGGTGGTCGGTGGTGCCGAAGGGGACGCGGTACCGCGAGAGGACGGAGTCGACGGCGGTGGCCGAACGGCTGGCCACGCCGGCGAGCTCCGTCCTGGCGTGCCCGGCGACCAGCGGGAGGTAGGCCTTCTCCGCTATGTCGCCGAGCCCGATGAGTCCGATGCGCATACCCGCACGCTATCGCGGGGTCACTCGCCGTCCGCGAAGGCGAAGCTCTCGGGCACCTTCACCTTGGCGTTCTCCTCGGCGGTGCCGTAGACGATCCCGATCTCGCGGTGGTGGCTGAGCTCGATCTCGCTCGGGTCGTCCTGCACCTCCTTGCCGTCGATGTAGAACTTCAGGGTGCGCTCGGCGTCGGCCTTGAACTGGCCGATCTGCGTCTTGCTCAGCGGGATCTCCCAGATCTTGAAGACCTGGTCGAGGGTGAAGACCTTGTCGGCGCTGTAGGACTCCACGTGCAGCACGCCGCGGGCGTCGTGGGTGTGCAGCTCGGCGATGTTGTTGGTGGGGTCGATGCCGAGGTTCGCCGGGACCGGCTGCTGCTGCCCGTTGATGAAGAGGCTGAGGTGGGCGTGCTCGTGCTTGGCGTCGCCCTCCATGCCGGCCTTCACCTCGAGCCCGAGGTCCTTGGCGACCCTGACCGGGTCGGCGGGCAGCGCCCAGGGCGGACCGGCCTCGATCCGCGCCTTGTTGGCCTTGGCGAGCTTCTCCACCTGCTCGCGCTCGTTCTTCTCGATCGCCCAGTAGGCGCCGCCGCCCAGGGCGCCCACCACCACGATCACCACGGCGAAGGTGATCAGCCAGCGGACGCGCTCCCGCCGCTTCTCCACCGCACGCATGGCGGCCACGCGTTCCTTCGCGCTCGCCTTAGAGACGTCGCCGCCCTTGTTCTTGGTCGCCACTGCTCTTGGTCCTCCGGCTCGTTCGGGGGCACAGCCAAACAGGCCCCCGGTAAAGGGTAGGTAAGAGCTTGGACTGCGCGGACCGCTCCGCGCCACCCCGGAACCCAGGGGGTCCTGTGTGGATTTCCGGGGAAAAGGCTGTGGGTAAATGCCGGAAAAATTGGTAACCGCAAGTTTTTCTTGATCGTTTCAGGCGTTCATAATGAATTCGCGAGTCTCCTCAACGGCCGCGGTGAGCTGTACTAACGTCCCCCAGCGACGGTGCCGCCGAAGGGGCGGGGAAACGAGCCGTCCGGGGGGATGAGAAATGAAGAGCACCACCAGGAACCTGATCTGCGCCATCACGTTCGCTCCGGTGGTCGCCCTGCTCGCCGGGGCGCCCGCACAGGCCGCCGACGACGGCCCGCTGGCGAAGCTGCTGGACCGGGACGGCGCCAAGGGGTCGGCCGCGGATCTGGCGAGCCCGGTCCTCGGCCCGTTCCCCTACCTGGCCAACGACACGGTGCGCAGCGCCGGCACCTCGCGGGTGGAGGCGCACCGGGGCGGGGCGCACGAGGCCACCGCGCTGCTCGGCCCCACCAGCAGCGAGAAGTACGGCCTGCAGGCCGAGGGCATCGCCAGCAAGTGCGTGACGCCGGCCAAGGGCCGGAGCAAGGGCGGGACCCTCATCGAGGAGGGCAGGCTGCAGGGCCGCAAGCTGCCCGAGTACCCCGCGGTCAACCAGCAGGTCCCGCTGCGGGACGGCGCGTACGCGATCCTCAACAAGCAGGTGCGCAACGCCGAGGGCTACACCGTCATCGGCACCCAGTTCGTCGACCGGGACGGCAAGACCACCGACGTGGCGAAGACCCGCTGCGTCACCCCCAAGAAGATGATGTCCGCGCAGCGCCGGGTGCCGGGCGGCACCGCCGCGCAGGAGGCCGCGCCCGCCAAGCCCGCCGCGCCGGACCCCGGCACCGAGGCGGTCGGAAACCTGCTGGAGGGCCTGGTCGGCGGCCTGATGGACATGCAGGGCCGGCTCGACACCTACATGCAGCGCAAGAGCCCGGTCACCCTCGAGGTCGCCGACGAGCTCGGCGAGAAGGTCGGCGAGGCCGCCGTCCCGTACATGCCGGAGAACGCCAAGAAGGCCAAGGCCGCGCCCGGGGCCGGCCCCAAGACCGCGCCCGCCCCGCAGACGAAGAAGGCAGCGCCCAAGGGGCAGCGGCGCGCCATGGCGGCGGCCGAGCCCGACCCCAAGCTGCTGGGCAACGAGGTCCTCAACACCAAGGGCGACGACATCTTCGACGTGCTCAAGGGCAGCGGCACCAACAGCGGCCTGAAGACCTCGCTCCTGGACGAGAAGAAGAACAAGAACAAGAAGGCCACCGAGGGCGGCCTGTTCGGCGGGCTGCCCGGCCTGTCGCAGCTCCCGGCGAACGTGACGGACCTGCTCGAGGGCAACTCGGCCTGATCCCTCCCGTCAGAGGATTCCGCACGGCTTCCGGGCCGTGCGGAATTTTTTTCTCTTCTCCCGCCCTCAGGTTCGGGCGAGCGCGGCGGCGAAGGCCTCCGCGGCGTTCCGCATGACGGGGACGACGGTCTCGATGGCCTCGGGCGTCATCCGGCCGCTGGGGCCCGAGACGGAGAAGGCCGCCAGGGCCGGGGCGTCCGGCAGGGGGACCGCCACGCAGCGCACGCCCAGCTCCTGCTCCTCGTCGTCCATGGCGTAGCCGCGCTCCCGGATGACGGCCAGCTCGGCCAGCAGCGCGCCGGGGTCGGTGCGGGTGTGCGGGGTGCGGGCGGGCATGCCGGTGCGGGCCAGCAGGGCGCGCACGCCGTCCTCCGGCAGCTGGGCCAGCAGCGCCTTGCCCACCCCGGTGCAGTGCGGCAGCACCCGGCGGCCCACCTCGGTGAACATGCGCATGGAGTGCCGGGAGGGCACCTGCGCGACGTAGAGCGCCTCGTCGCCTTCGAGCACCGCCATGTTCGCGGTCTCGCCGAGCCGGTCCACCAGGCCGGCCAGCACGGGCCGGGCCCAGGCGCCCAGCAGCCGGGACGCGCCCTCGCCCAGCCGGATCAGCCGGGGGCCGAGCGAATAGCGCCGGGAGGGCTCCTGGCGCACGTAGCCCCGGGCGACCATCGTCTGCATCAGCCGGTAGACGGTCGGCATCGGCAGACCGGCCTTCTCGGCGAGCTCGGAGATCGCCATCTCGCCGCCCGCGTCGGTGAGATGCTCCAGCAACTCGAAGGCCCGTTCCAGGGACCGCACACTCATGGCCTCAGTGTACGGAAACTGCATTTCGCTCTATGAAAGTGGTCTGGGAGGTTATCGCCGAGCATCGTGGGGGATGACCTTGCTGCCCCCCTTGACCCCCGCTGAAGCAACGGGAGGTGGCGGTGGCACGGGCGAGACGACGGGCGTGGGGTGCGGCGCTCACGACGGGAGTGGTCCTGTGGGCGCTGCCGGGCGCGGCCTGGTCCGCCTGCCCCCCGCCCTCTCCGCCGGACCGGGAAGAGGGATCTGAGCCCCCCGGGCGGTACGAACCCCACGAACCCGGATTTCACGCGCCCCGGCCGTTCCCGCACTCACCCGATCCGCGGCCTCGCCGCCCGCCGGAGCGTCCGGCGGAGGCGGAGGTGTCCGTCGACCTCGCCGAGGAGGACGGTCCCGGTAGGAGGGACGGGCGGTTCGGCGCCACGGTCCGGATCGACGTGGGGCGCGGGACGGCCCGGCAGGCGCGGCTGACCGTGACCGGGCCCGTCCGGTGGGTGCGGTTCCCGCCGTCCTGCACGGCGAGGGGGACGCGGCTGGGCTGCGACCTGGGCGAGCTCGCCGGGACGACGGGACTCCGGCTCGCGTTCCAGGAGCAGGGCCAGGGGCGGGGGACGGCCGGGGCGGACCGGGCGCTGCGGGCCGTCGTCGGGTCACCGGACCTGCCGGAGTCGGTGCGGACCGTCAGGCTGCCGGAGCGGGAGTCCCGGCAGGAGGCGGGGGAGCGGCCCGAGGCCGAGGCTCCCGCGTCTCCCGCGTCTCCCGCGTCTTCGAAGACCACCGGACCGGTGAGGACGGGGACGGGCGAGCCGGCGAGAACGAGGACGAAGGCGAAGACGGGGGAGGCGGTGCCCGCGAGGGCCGGGGCGGATGAGCCGGTGCGGACCGGGACGCGCGGGTCGTCGCGGGCGAAGAAGGTGAAGGAGGCGAAGGACGGGACGCGCAGATCGTCGCGGGCGAAGGACGAGACGGGCGGGCCCGCCGGGGCGAAGAAGAGGCGCGAGGCGGCGGTGCGGACGGGGAGCGTTCCCCGGAGGGCCGCCGGGCCGGTGAAGAGCCGGAGGCCGTCCCGGGACACGGTCGTTCCCGCGGCACCGGCAGCTCCTGTGGTCCCCGCGGTGCCGAGCGTGCGCCCGGCGCCGTCCGTGCGGCCTTCCGCGGTGCTCCCCGCCCCGCCGAAGGAGCCGGCGGTGGCACTGCCGCCGGTCAGGCCCGCGGCTCCCGCGACGCAGGAGCCGCGGTTGAGCGTCACCGGCAGCGAGGGGCCGCTGGCGGACGACGGCCGGGGCTGGCTGGTGGTGCTGGCGGTGGCGCTGGCGGGCGAGATGATCCTGCTGTGGTTCGTCACCGCGCTGGCGTTGTGGCGGCGCCGTACCTGATCCGCGCAGACCTGAAGGAGAGCGCGCCGGACGGGGAGTGAACCGGTAGTAAGACATACCCGGCTTATCACCTCGCTGATAAAAGGTCCGGATGGGTATCGTCTTGGCGGTTAGTGACCGGGTGTACCCCGATTCCGGTAGCCTCGCGAAGTCATACCCACGGCCCTCTCCTGGAGTCCTTCATGGCATTGGGTTCACTGCTCCCCGATCTCAGCCTCCGCCCGCTGGTCGAGTCGTTGGCCGAGCACGCCGTGACCAAGCCCGATGCCAAGGCGTTCACGTTCGTCGACTACTCCAGTGACCGCGACGGCGCCAAACACACCCTCACCTGGGGCGAGGTCTGGCGCAGGACGCAGGCGACGGCCGTCGCGCTGCGCCGGATCGCCGAGCCGGGCGAGCGCGCCGCGCTGCTGCTGCCGCAGAGCCTGGACTACCTGACCGCGATGTGCGGCGCGTTCGCGTCCGAGATCGTGGCGGTGCCGCTGTTCTCGCCCGACCTGCCCGGCAACGCCGACCGGTTGATCCGCGCCTACTCCGACGCCGAGCCCGCCGTGATCGTGACGGTGCGCTCCGCGCTCCCCTACGTCGAGAAGTTCCTGGACGAGCACGAGGTGCCCCGGCCGCGCGGCATCGTGCTGTCCGACGAGCTCGACCCCGCGTCCGGTGCCGGCTGGGAGCTGCCCGAGCTGACCCCCGGCGACCTGGCGTACCTGCAGTACACCTCCGGGTCGACCAGCAGCCCCGCCGGAGTCGAGATCACCCACGGCGGGTTCGCCGCCAACGCCCGCCAGCTGTGGCGCTCCTGGAACCCGCCGGAGATCGAGACCTGCGAGGCGGTCACCTGGCTGCCGCTCTTCCACGACATGGGGCTGATCACCGCGCTGGCGCTGCCGCTGGTGAACGGCAACCACGTGATCCTCGCCGACCCGATGTCGTTCCTCATGCGCCCGATCCGCTGGATGCGGCTGCTGTCGGAGTGCCCGAACGTCTACACCGCGGGCCCGAACTTCGCCTACGACTACGTGGCGGGCCAGGCCAACGACAAGAGCCTCGCCGGGATCGACCTCAGCGGCGTCAACGTGTGCCTGAACGGGGCCGAACCGGTCCGCCCGTCCACGCTCAAGGCGTTCAACGACGCGTTCGCCCCGGCCGGGCTGCGGCCCGGCGTGCTGCGCCCGGCCTACGGGCTGGCCGAGGCGACGGTCTTCGTCTCCGGCAGCTTCGTCACCAACCCCGATCCGGACGAGCCCGCCCGGCAGCTCGGCGTGGACCGCGAGGAGCTCACCCAGGGGCGGATCGTCCCGTCCGAGGCGGAGAACGCCCAGCACCTGGTCTCCTGCGGCGCGCCGCAGGGCCAGCTCGTCGCGATCGTCGACCCGGAGACCCGGCGCGAGCAGCCCGACGGCACCGTCGGCGAGATCTGGGTGCACGGGCCGAACGTCGGCCGCGGCTACTGGGGCAACGGCGAGCGCAGCGCCGAGACGTTCGGCGCCGTGATCGAGGACGCCGCCGAGGGGATCCCGGCCGGCGGCTGGATGCGCACCGGGGACTTCGGCGCGGTGCACGCCGGCGAGCTGTACGTGACGGGCCGGATCAAGGACCTCATCATCGTCGACGGGCGCAACCACTACCCGCAGGACATCGAGGTCACCACCGAGGAGTCCAGCCCGGCGATCCGGCCCGACTACGTCGCGGCCTTCGCCATCCCCGGCGAGGAGACCGAGCGGCTGGTCGTGGTGGCCGAGCGCAACCGCCGGGTGCCGATCGCCAAGCTGGACCTGGCCGAGGTGGAGCGCGCCGTGCGCGCCGGGGTCAACCAGGTGCACGAGATGAGCATCCACGAGTTCGTGCTGATCGAACCGGGCTCCCTGTCCCGCACGTCCAGCGGGAAGGTCGCCAGGGCGGCGACCCGCACCCGTTACCTGGAAGGCGATCTGGTGCGCACCGCAGACCGTCTCACTCGCTGATCCAGGGGGATCTCCATGTACGGCTGGGGTCGCTTCGTCCACCGGTTCCGCTGGCTCGTGCTGCTGGTCGCCACGCTCCTGACGGTCGGTGCGGGCTACGCCGGCCTCGGGGTGTTCCAGCCCGGCGTGCTCAAGCAGGGCGGTTTCGAGGACCCGTACGCCGACTCGACGTACGCCTACCAGCAGGCGGCCCTGGCGTTCGGCTCCGGCAGCCCGGACGTGATGCTCGTCTACCGCAGCGACGAGCACAAGGTGACCGATCCGGAGTTCATGCAGTCGGTGCTGTTCACCACCGCGCGGCTGCCGAAGAAGCACGTCGAGAAGGTCTTCACCTACTGGCACATCGCGGGGAAGACGAAAGAGGCCAGGGACGGCCGCAAGAACATGATCTCGCACGACGGCCACAGCACGTTCGTGGCGCTGTTCGTGCAGAGCGACCCCGATCCCACCAAGGCCGACCAGGCCAAGGCCCAGAACTTCGAGGCCATCAAGGGCCTGGTCGAGGCGCCCGGGATGACGGTGAAGATCACCGGCGGCATCCCGATCGGCACGGACTTCGTCACCCAGATGAGCTCGGACATCCTGAACGCCGAGATCATCTCGGCGCCGCTGGTCCTGCTCATCGGGCTGGTCGTCTTCGGCAGCGTCGCCGCGGCGGTGCAGCCGATCCTCGTCGGGGTCTTCTCGGCCGTGGGCGCGCTGGGCGTGCTGCGCCTGATCACCCTGATGACGGACGTCTCCAACCTGGCGATCTCGCTGGTCAGCCTGCTGTCGGTCGGCCTGGCGATCGACTACTCGCTCTTCGTCATCAGCCGGTTCCGGGAGGAACTGGCCAAGGGGCGAGATCCGCGGACGGCCATGGGCGTCACCATGGCCACGGCGGGCCGCACCATCACGTTCTCCGCCGTCACCGTCGCGGTCTCGATGGCGGGCCTGCTGCTGTTCCCGCAGGTGTTCCTGAAGTCGATCGGCCTGGTCGGCATCGCGGTCATCTTCGTCGCGATGCTCTCCACCATCGTGGTCCTGCCGGCGATGTTGTCGATCCTCGGGCCGCGCATCGAGTTCGGCCAGATGCCCTGGCGCAAGCGGGCGAAGAAGAAGGCCAAGCCCGAGGAAGAGGGCATGTGGTACCGCCTCGCGCACAGCGTGATGAAGCGGCCGATCATCTACTTCCTGGCCACCAGCGCGGTGCTCATCCTGCTCGTCCTGCCGTTCGGGCGGGTGAACTTCGGCGTCTCCGACCTCCGGTCGCTGCCGGCGGGGATGGAGAGCCGCCAGACGGCGGAGCTCATCCAGACCGAGTTCTCCTCCGGGGTCATGGACCCGGTCAACGTGCTGCTCGAAGGCGCGCTGATACCGAAGAACTACAAGCCCGGCAAGGACGAGCTGCCCCAGAACCTGAAGAAGTTCCGGGACGAGGTGGCGGACCTGCCGGGCGTGGTCGCGGCCAGTTACAACAACACGAACCCCGACATGGGCATCGTGCAGCTGCAGGTGTCCTACGAGGGCGAGACGCACAGCGAGGAGACCCAGGAGCTCGTCCGGAAGCTGCGGGCCATGGACGAGCCGGGGGAACGGCCGGAAGCGATCAACCACATCAGCGTCGGCGGCAGCACCGCCGGCCAGATGGACCTGATGAAGAGCCTGGGCGAGGCGCTGCCCAAGACGGGCCTCTTCGTGGTGACCGCCATCTTCCTGCTGCTGTTCGCCGCGTTCGGCTCGATCGCGCTGCCGATCAAGGCGATCATCATGAACCTGCTGTCGATCGGCTCGTCGTTCGGCGCGATGGTGTGGGCGTTCCAGGACGGTCACCTGTCCGGGCTGCTCGGCTTCACCGTCACCGGCAACATCGACGCGACCGCGATGATCCTGGTGCTGTCGATCATCTTCGGCCTCTCGATGGACTACGAGGTCTTCCTGCTCAGCCGAATCCGGGAGGAGTGGGACAACACCCATGACAACCGGGCGGCGGTGGCGCGCGGCCTGCAGCAGACCGGCGGCATCATCACCAGCGCGGCCGTGCTGCTCATCGTGGTGGTCGCCGCCTTCTCGACCGCGAAGATCACCACGGTGCAGGTGCTGGGCGTCGGCCTGCTGGTCGCGGTCGTCGTCGACGCCACGCTGGTGCGGTCGCTGCTGGTGCCCGCGACGATGCGCTTCCTCGGCGACGCCAACTGGTGGCTGCCGGGGCCGCTGAAGGCGCTGCACGCCGCGATCGACCTGCGCGAGGTGCACGACATCGACCTGAGCGGGACGGGGGACAAGCAGCCCGCGGCGTCCGGGGGCCGCGGAGTGACGCGGGACACGTCGCGGACGCTGAAGGGGGAGGGGTACGGCGGCTACCGCCGGACCGTGGTCCAGGTGAACGGGGGTTACGCATGGGCCGGAGAAACCCGTCCAGGGACATCTGGACATCCAGCAAAGAAGCGTGAAATCGTGGCCAACCCTGACGGGACGGGCTGGCGATGGCGCGAGGTGGAGGATGAGTATGCGCACTGAACCGCTGCGGCGTCTCGGAGTGGTGGTCACGTCGGCGGCGCTGCTGGCCGCGGTCGTACCCGGCACGGCGAACGCCGCGCCCCGGCTCAAGTTCAAGGCCGCTTCCACCGGTGCGAAGATCATCGACTACAAGTGGGTCAGCAAGAACAAGCGGCAGATGGACATCACCATCAAGACGCCGTCGCTGCCGGACGGCAACCCCAAGGTCCGGCTGCTGCTGCCCAAGAAGTGGTCGATGAAGTCCAAGAAGACCTGGCCGATCGTGTACCTGCTGCACGGCGGCCACGACAGCTACATCTCCTGGACGAAGAACTCCTCGATCGAGACGATGGCCGCCAAGTACGACGTCATCGTCGCGATGCCCGAGGGCGCCAACGGCTCGTACACCGACTGGTACAACTACGGGAAGTTCGGCACGCCCAAGTGGGAGACCTTCCACATGACGGAGGTCTACCAGCTCATGGAGCGCAACTTCCGGGTGAGCAAGTCCCGCGCCGTGATGGGCAACTCCTCCGGCGGCATGGGCGCGATGGGCTACGCCGCCCGCTACAAGGGCCGCTTCAAGTACGCCGCGTCCCTCAGCGGCCTGCTGCACCTGCGCGCCCCGTTCATCCCGCAGTTCCTCGACCAGATCAACAGCGGCAACGGCCAGGACCCGGACGCGATCTGGGGCCGCTACCCGGCCGACGCGGAGAACTGGAAGCTGCACAACCCCTACGACCTGGCCGCCGGTCTGAAGGGCACGAAGGTGTTCTTCTCGTCCGGCCTCGACGGCCAGCCCGGCGAGGGCGACCCGAACGTCGACCCGTGGGACCTCGGCCTGGTCTCGGAGAAGTGGACCGGTTACACCAACCAGTACTTCAAGCGCAGGCTCAACAGCCTGAAGATCCCCCACGTCTCCCACCTGTACGGCAAGGGCCGCCACAACTGGCCCGCGTGGCGCCGGGAGACCGCGTTCGTCTGGCCCCGGATCATGAAGACGATCGGTGCCAAGCGGTACTGAGACCCCCTGAGCAGGATCGATGACCCCCCGCCACCGCTCCACCCCCCGCCGCCTCGGCGCGCTCGCCCTCGCCGGCGTTCTGTCGCTGTCCGTGATACCCGCCTCGGGCGCTCCCGCCGCGGCCGCTCCCGCCTTCCGCAAGGCCGACAACGGCAGCGCGATCGTCGCCTACAAGTGGCTGACGAAGAACAAGCGGCAACTCGACATCTCGGTGAGGTCCAAGGGCCTCGGCAAGACCGAGAAGGTGAGGATGCTGCTGCCCAAGGGCTGGAAGCGGAACACGAAGAAGACCTGGCCCGTCGTGTACCTCCTGCACGGCGGCCGGGCCGGTTACCAGTCCTGGTACAAGAGCTCCACCATCAGGACGCTCGCCGCCAGATGGGGCGTCATCGTCGTCATGCCCGAGGGCCGCAACGGCTCGTACACCAACTGGTACAACTACGGGAACTACGGCATCCCCGAGTGGGAGACCTTCCACATGACGGAGGTCTTCCAGCTCGTCCAGCGCAACTTCCACGCGGGTTCCCGCCGCGCCGTGCTGGGCAACTCCTCCGGCGGCATGGGCGCGATGGGCTATGCCGCCCGCCACAAGGGCCGGTTCAAGTACGCGGCTTCGTTCAGCGGCGTCCTCTCCCTGCTCTCCCCGGGCGTCCCCGCAGCCCTGAAGGAAGTCAACGCAGGGAGCGGAAACGGCGACTTCAACGCCATCTACGGCGACCCCGAGGAGAACCGCGACAACTGGGTGGCCCATGACCCGTTCTCCCTGGCCGAGAACCTCAGGGGCACCAAGCTCTACTTCACCTCGGGCAGCGGCGCCCCCATCCCCACCGACATCGCCTTCTTCTCCGAGTACATCGTCGGCATGACCAACGGCGACTTCAAGAAGCGCCTCAACGCCCTCAAGATCCCCCACAAGTCGTACATCTATTCCGGCGGCACCCACGCCTGGCCGTACTGGAAACGCGAACTCAAGAAGGCCTGGCCCACCGTCATGAAGACCCTCAAGGCCAAGAAGACCACCTGAGCCGGCACATCGGCTTCCGGCCAACGGCCCGCGGCCAGGAATTACTCTGAGCCTCGGCAGGGTCGAGCCCGCCGAGCAGGTTCGGGGAGGTGCGTCATGACGGCTGAGATGGTCACTCCGGCGTGGATGCATGAGCAGGTCACGGCGGAGCAGTACGACTCCTGGACCGAGGAGCAGTGCGAGGGCATCGAAATCGTGGACGGGATGGTGGTCGTGAGTCCCAGCGCATCCCAACGGCATGACCGTCTCGCCAGGCTCCTGGCGAACGCTTTGGAGGACGCCGCGGGGCAGGACTGGAACGCCGACACGGACTTCGACGTCCGGTTGCAGGACGTGCCGCTCTCCAATCGCCGTCCAGACGTCGTCGTGTACCGGGCGGACACGCTCGACGTCGTACCCACCCGCCCGGAGCATGTACTGCTGGTGGCCGAGGTCGTTTCACCGGGTTCGGAGACGACCGACCGGATCGTGAAGACGGAGCAGTACGCGAAGGCCGGTATCGCCTTCTACTGGCGGGTCGAGCAGGCTGCCACCGGTGTTCCGCTGGTGTACACCTATGTCCTCGATCCGGCGGCGGGCGTGTACCGGGAGGGCGACGTGTTCGCCGGCGTGGTCAAGGTGTCGGCGCCTTTCCCGGTGGAGGTCGATCTCGGCTCGCTCTGAGGTCGTTCTTCAGGGCTGGAGGAGGTCGAGGGCCTCGCAGGCGCGGGCCACACCGTCCTCGGCGTTGAGGGACTCCGAGAGGGAACGGGCCCGGGTGCGGTAGGGGGGTTTGACGAGGTCCTGGAGGCGGGAGGCCAGGGCGTCGGTGGTCAGGGCGGACGCGGGCAGGGGGGAGGGGCCGGCGCCCAGGGCGTGGACGCGGTCGGCCCAGTAGGGCTGGTCGCCGAAGAAGGGGCAGACCAGGGACGGGGCGGCGGCCTTCAGCGCCTCGGCGGTGGTGCCGGCGCCGCCGTGGTGGACGACGCCCGCCATCCGGGGGAAGAGCCAGTTGAAAGGGATGTTCTGGACGACGAACATGTCGTCCTCCGGCTCCGCGGTGGTGCCGGGCTGGGGGGAGAGGACGCCGCGCAGGCCCGCCCGGCGGAGGGCCGCGCGGATCTGGCGGTCGGTGGCGGCGGGGTCCTTGGTGGCCATGCTGCCGAAGCCCACGTAGACGGGCGGGGGGCCGTCGTCCAGGAAGCGCAGCAGATCGGCGGGAGGTTCCCAATGGGGTTGCTCCAGGAACCAGAAGCCGGTCAGGTGGACGTTCTCGGGCCAGTCCGCGGGGCGCGGGACCAGGGTGGGGCTGAACGCGCACAGGACGGGGGCGCGGCGGGCGGCGGGCAGCGGGCCGCGCCAGGAGAGCTTCGTCAGGCCCAGACGGCGGACGCGCCAGGGGTCGAGGAAGGGGCGGCACAGCTGCCAGGTCACCCAGTCCAGGAGCTCGAAGCTCAGGCGGTTGGCGTTCGGGCCGAGCAGGCGGGCCCGGGGGAGGAACGGGTGGGGGAAGGCCCGGGTCGGGTGGGACGGCTGGAAGTGCACGATGGCGTGCGGGACGCCCAGGTGCTCGCTCAGGTGGTGGCCGAGGAAGCCGAGCGTCGGGGCGAGGAACAGGTCGGCGCCGTCGGCTCCCGCGACCACCTCCCGCAGCAGCCGGTCGGCCAGGGGCCGCGCGATGCGCTGGAGGTTGCGCAGGAACCTGACGGGGTTGCGGCCGCCGCCGAGGAGCTCCTGGCCCTCGGGTGAGTTCACGATCCGCGTGGGGTCCAGGGAGAGCGGGGCGAAGCCCAGCCCCGCGCCGGTGATCAGCTCCCGGTACTGCTCGCTGGAGATGAGGCGCACCTCGTCGCCGCGGTCGGCCAGGCCGCGGCCGAGGGCGACGCACGGCTGCAGGTCGCCGCGGGAACCGGCCGCGAAGATCACTACTGTCCGGCCCATGTCCTGCCTTTCTCGGGGCTACGGGGCGCCCGAGTGCGTCGAGGAGCCGCTCTCGGACATCTCGTAGGGGCTGTAGGGCGGGGGCGGGGGCCACGCGGACGGGATCTGGCTGCGGCGGCTGGTGCCCCACCAGTCGGGGATGACGGGGAACGAGCCGGACGTGACGGACGCGGGTTCGGGGAGCTTGGGCGCGGTGCCGGACTCCTCCTCCGGCACGTCGGTGCGGCGCTGCAGGGTGAACAGGGTGACGAGCGCGCCGCAGAACACCAGCGCGCCGCCCACCAGCAGAGCCACGGACGAGCCCTGCTCGATCGCCTCGACCTTGGTGGAGCCGTCCGCCCGGGCCTCGCGCTGCAGCGCGTTCAGCACGGCGCCGAGCACCACGATGCCCAGGACGGCGGAGATCTCGCGTCCGACGTTGAGGATGCCGCCCGCGACGCCGGTGCGCTCCTCGGGGATGGCCTTGAGCACGTACAGGCCGAGCGGCATGGTCAGAGCCGAGCCCATGCCGACGAGGACGATGCCGGGGAGCAGGGCGACGAAGGTGTCGCCCTGCTCCAGCCGGGAGAAGGCGACGAGGCCGCAGGCCATGGAGATCATGCCGAAGGTGATCGGGATCCGCGGTCCGAACTTGGCGGACAGCCAGAACCCGATGGGCGTGAGGACGCCGATCAGGATGGCGGGCGCGATGAAGACGGTGCCGGCCTGGGACGGCGACCAGCCGAGGACCTTCTGCATGAAGTTGCCGGCATAGGTGAGGACGCCGGAGAAGCCCATGCCCCACAGGATCTGGCCGAGGAGACCGCCGCTGAACGCCTTGTTGCGGAAGAACTCCGTGGTGATCATGGGGTTGGGCGCCCACTTCTCCACCAGCACGAACGAGCCGAGGGCCAGGGCGGCGAGCGCGAACACGGCGAGCACGCTGGGGTGCGTCCAGCCGAGGTGGTCGCCGGAGTGGATGGCGTAGGTGATGGAGAAGAGCAGGGTCGCGGAGGTGAACACCGCGGGCAGGTCGACGCTCTCCGCGCTGTCCTCGCTCTGCCCGTCCAGGACGAACAGGCCCAGGGCGATGACGCACAGGCCGGGCACGACGTTGATCAGGAAGATCCAGTGCCAGCTGAAGGCCTCGGTGATCAGGCCGCCGAGGGTGGGGCCGAGGGCGGAGGCGACGGTCCCGGTGAGGATGAAGACCAGGTTGCCGATCGACTTCTGCTTGTCGGTCCGCTTGTTGAGCACCATGACCAGCGTCGCGGGGAGCGCCAGCGCGGCCCCGGCGCCCTGGAGCACCCGGAACAGGATCAGGTGGGACAGTTCCTGGGACAGTCCCGCGCCCAGTGAGGCGAGGGTGAAGGCGGCCATGCCGATCGTGTAGATGCGCCGGCAGCCGTACACGTCGACGAGTCGCCCGCCCGCGATCATCAGGCACGAGAAGATCAGAATGTAGGACGTGACGACCCAGGTCACAGCCTGAAGACTCGTGCCGAAATACTTCTCCAACGTCGGCAGCGCGATGTTGGTGACCGTGTTGTCGAGGGTGACCATGAACCCGCTGATGGCCACGACCACCAGCGTCCACCCGTACCTGTCCCTTACCATTTAGCCCCCATCAAGTCATATTTCGGGGCCGGAGCTCTTGTCATCGAGGTGATAAGGAACACCCGGGATTCGTGGTCCGCGTGCGAAGAGAGATGCGGCCAAACCAGGACAAGGTGGTCCCTCCGCACCGACCCATGCCACCACCTTGGGGGAGCCTCACCATGCCGGAAACCGTAGGTTCCCGATCCGCGGAGTCGGGCAATCCGCAGCTCCAGGTTGAGATCCGAAATTTCCTCATCAATGAGATAGCACATCGTGCCGCACTGGTGCCCGGTGAAGTGGATGTGGATCAGCCCCTCGAGGAGTTCGGCCTGGCCTCCCGCGACGCCGTCGCGATCGCCGGCGAGCTCGAGGAGCTGCTCGGCCGCTCGCTGCCCGCCACGCTGGTCTGGGAGCACCCGACCATCAGCCGGATCGCCGCCGCGCTCAGCGGCGGAGCCGTCCCCGAGGAGACCGCCGCGCCCCGGAGCGCCTCGGCGGCCTCGAGCGACGAGCCGATCGCCGTGGTGGGCATGGGCTGCCGCTTCCCCGGCGGGATCAACGGACCCGAGGACTTCTGGCGCTTCCTCCTGGAGGAGGGCGACGCGATCGGCGAGGTGCCCGAAGGCCGCTGGGACGCCTTCGACGACGGCTCGCCGGAGATCGCGGACCTGCTCGGGAAGGTGACCCGCCGGGGCGGCTTCCTGGACGACATCGCCGGCTTCGACGCGCGGTTCTTCGGCATCACCCCGCGCGAGGCGGCCGTCATGGACCCGCAGCAGCGCCTGCTGCTGGAGGTGGCCTGGGAGTCGCTGGAGCACGCCGGCATCGCCCCCGCCGGGCTGCGCGGCACCCGCACCGGCGTCTTCGTCGGCGTCTCGGCCCCCGAGTACGCGGGCCTGACCGCCTCCGACCTGACCCGCCTGGAGGCGTTCACGGCCACCGGCGCGGCGCTCAGCATCGTCGCCAACCGCCTGTCGTACCTGCTCGACCTGCGCGGCCCGTCCATGATCGTGGACACCGCCTGCTCCTCCTCCCTCGTCTCGACCCACCTGGCGGTCCAGTCGCTGCGCAGCGGCGACAGCGACGTGGCCCTGGCGGGCGGCGTGAACGTGCTGCTCTCGCCGACCATCACGATGACGTTCGACGCGGCGGGCGGCACCGCCGCGGACGGACACTGCAAGGCGTTCGACGCTTCGGCGGACGGGATGGTTCGCGCCGAGGGCTGCGGCGTCGTCGTCCTGAAGCGGCTCTCGGACGCCCGCCGCGACGGCGACCGCGTCCTGGCCGTCATCACCCGGTCCGGCGTCAACTCCGACGGCCGCTCCAACGGGATGGTCGCGCCGAACGCCGAGGCGCAGAAGACCCTGCTGCGCGAGGTGTACGCCGCCGACCGCGACCTGGACTACATCGAGGCGCACGGCACCGGCACCTTCCTGGGCGACCCGATCGAGGCCAGGGCGATCGGCGAGGTGCTCGGCGGCGGCCGCACCGAGCCGCTGCTGCTCGGCTCGGTCAAGTCCAACCTCGGCCACATGGAGGCCGCCGCGGGCGTCGCGGGCCTGATCAAGACGGTGCTGTCCCTGCGGAACCGGACGATCCCCGCCTCCCTGCACTTCACCGAGCCCAACCCGCACATCCCGTTCGACGAGCTGAACCTCGCGGTCGCCGCCGAGCGCACGCCCTGGCCGTCCCGCGAGGGGCGCCCGCCGCGCGCCGGCGTGTCGGCGTTCGGGTTCGGCGGGACCAACGCCCACCTCACGCTGGAGGCGGTCGAGGAGCCCGCGCGGACCGTCGAGCCGGTCCCGGTGCGCACGTTCCCGCTGTCCGACGCCGCGGCCGACCGCATCGCCGACTACGCGAAGGTCCTGCTCGAGGAGCTGGACGCCGCCGAACCGGCGGACCCGGCGGACATGGCCGCGACGCTCCGCCGCCGCGACCCGCGCGGACGCGCGCGGGCCGCGGTCGTCGCCCGCGACCTGGACGGGCTGCGCGCGGGCCTGACCGCGCTGGCCGAGGGCGCCCCCCACCCGGGCGTGGTCACCGGCACGGCGGTCGGCACGCCGGGCCGCCCGGTGTTCGTCTTCTCCGGGTACGGCGCGCAGCGCCCCGGCATGGCGCAGTCCCTGCTGGCGGAGGAGTCGGCGTTCGCCGAGGCGATCGACGACCTGGACGCCCTCTTCGTCGAGGAGGCCGGTCTCGCGCTGTGGGACCTGCTGGAGAGCGGCCGCATGCCCGAGGGCCCGGCCGAGATCATGCCGGTGCTCTTCGCGGTGCAGGTCGGCCTGGCCCGGATGTGGAGCTCCTACGGGATCGAGCCCGCCGCGGTCATCGGCCACTCGATGGGCGAGGTCGCCGCGGCCGTCGTCTCCGGGGCGCTCACCCCCGCCGACGGCGTCAAGGTGATCGTGCGCCGGTCGCGGCTGATGACGGCGCTGGTAGGCGGCGGCGGCATGGCCGTGCTCGGCTGCGGCCTGCCGGAGCTGGCCGGATACGACGGCCCCGAGGTGCACCCGGCGGTGTTGTCCTCACCGCGCCAGACCGTGGTGACCGGCGAGAACGAGGCGATCGAGGCGGTGCTGGCCTGGGCGTCGGGTCTCGGCCACCTGGCCCGCCAGGTCAAGGCCGAGGGTGCGGGCCACTCCCCGCAGGTCGAGCCGCTGCTGCCGGAGCTGCGGGAGCTGCTCGCCGAGCTGAAGCCGAGGACCGGCACGGTCCCGATGTACACGACCGCGCTGGAGGACCCGCGCAAGCTGCTCGACGGCTCGGCCCCCCTGGACGCCGAGTACTGGGCCGCGAACCTGCGCAACCCCGTCCGGCTCGCGGACGCGGTCACCGCCGCCGCGCAGGACGGGCACCGCACGTTCGTCGAGGTCAACGCCCACCCGATCCTGTCGATGGCGGTCGGGGAGACCCTGGAGGGCTCCGGAGCGCTGGTCACGCACTCGCTCAGGCGCGCCCCCAAGGGGCAGGAGACCGACGACACGCTGACGTTCCACGCCCGGCTCGCCGAACTGGCCGTGCACGGGCACCGGACGGCGGCGCCCGCCGACGGCGCGCTCGTCGACCTGCCGCGCGCCCCGTGGCGGCACGAGCGGCACTGGGCGGACGGCGCCCGCCGCGTCGCCGGGAGCGACGTGCACCCGCTGCTCGGCTCGCACGTCGAGCTGCCCGGCGAGGAACGCCACGCCTGGCAGGGCGGGATCACCTGGGACGGCCCGCTGCTGCCCGCGGCCGCCGTGGCCGAGATGGCGCTGGCCGCCGGCGCGGAGACCGGCGCGGACACCGTCCAGGGCCTGGCGCTCCACCGGCTCGTGGCGCTGTCGGACGGGACGACGCTGAGCACCACGCTCTCCGAGGACGGCCAGGTCGAGATCCACACCCGCACCCCGGCCGGAACGTGGGCGCGCGTCGCGTCCGCCGAGACCGTCCTGGCCGCGGGGGAGCCGGCGGACCTCGAGGGGGGCGCGGTCTCCACCGTGGAGGCGGCCGTGCGCGGCAGCCGCCACTACCGGCTGCACCCCGAGGTCTTCGACCGCTGCCTGAGGCTGCTCTCCGCCGAGGTCGGCGAGCCCGGGTGGCTGCCGGAGTCGATCGCCGAGCTGCGCGTCCTCGGCCCCACCCACCGGGGCGGGCGCTGCCGGGTGCGCGTCGAGCACACCGACCGCGGCGTGATCGGCGAGGTCCGCCTCCACGGCGAGGACGGCGCCCTGCTGCTCGCCGCGAGCGGGATCGCCCTGTCCCGGCCGGAGGACGTGCCGGTGCCGCTGGCGGACAAGCTCGTCGAGAGCGTCTGGGCGCCTTCGGAGCTGCCCGCCGAAGACGGCGGCGAGCCGGAGGGCGTGCTGGTCGCCGACGACCTGGACTGGTCGGACGCCGAGGCGGCCGTGAAGGCGCTGCTCACCCCGCAGACCCGGCACGTGGTGCTGGTCCCGCCGGTGCGGGACGAGGCGCTGGTGCTGGCCGTGGCGGGGGCGACGCGGGCCCTGACGTCGCAGCGGTTGTGGCTGGTCACCCGGGGCGCGCAGCCGGTGCTGCCCGCCGAGGCGGGCCGGCCCGAGCAGAGCTTCCTCACCGCGCTGGTCCGGGTGCTCGGCTTCGAGCAGCCCGGCCTGCGCGCCACCCTGATCGACCTGCCCGGCGGGCCGGACGGGCGGCTGGCCGAGGCCGAGCTCGCCCTCGTGCGGCGCGAGGTCGCCGCCGCGACCGCCGACACCGAGATCGCCTGGCGCGACGGGAGGCGCCACACCAGCCGGCTGGCCGCCGCGAGCCTGCCCGAGGGCAGGCCGCGCAGGGTCGTCCGGCGCGGCGGCTCCTACATCATCACCGGCGGTTACGGCGGCATCGGGCTGGTCACCGCCCGGCTCCTGGCCGAGCGCGGCGCGGGCCGGATCGTCCTGTCGGGCCGTTCGGGCCCGTCGCCGGAGGGCGAGAAGGCCATCGCGAGGCTGCGCGAGTCCGGGGTGGACGTCGGGGTGGTGCTCGGCGACATCGCCGCCGAGGGCATGGCGGAGCGGCTGGTCGCGGTCGCCCGCGAGGGCGGCCGCAAGCTGTGCGGCATCGTCCACGGCGCCGCCGGGATGGCCGACCGGCTGGTCGCCGAGATCGGTCCCGAGGACCTCCACAGGGTGTGGACGCCGAAGGTCGCCGGCGCCTGGCGCCTGCACGAGGCGGCTCCCGACGACCTCGACTTCTTCGCCGTGCACTCCTCGGCCGCGGCCCTGCTCGGCTCGCCGGGCCAGGGCTCCTACGCCGCGGCCAACGCCGCGCTCGACGCGCTCGTCGCCCACCGGCGCGCGCGGGGCCTGTCCGGCACCACGATCAACTGGGGCACCTGGTCCCAGGTCGGCGGCGCCACCGACGCGGGCGTCACGGTCATCGAGCCGATCTCCCCGCAGGAGGGCACCGAGGCGCTGGAGGCCCTGCTGGCCTTCGACCGCCCCTCGACCGGCGTGCTGCGCTTCGACGCGGCCAAGGCGGTCGAGCTGTTCCCCGAGATCAAGCGCATGCCGTTCTACGAGGCGCTCGTCGCCGCCGCGGGCACGGCCGCCGCCCAGGACGACTGGGCGGGCCCGGACGCGCTGCGCGGCCTGCCCCCCGAGGAGGCGCGCAAGGCCATCCGCGGCCGGGTGCTGCAGCGGGTGTCGTCCATCCTCGGCTTCGACGCCGCCCGGCTCGACCCGTCCGTGCCGCTCACCGAGCTGGGCCTGGACTCCCTGGTCGCGGTACGGATCAAGAGCGCGATCGAGCACGACCTCGGCCTGACGGTCCCGCCCTCGGTGCTGCTGCAGGGCGCGAGCGTCGACGTCTTCGAGGAGTGGGCGGCCGGCGAGCTCGGCATCGGCGGGACCGCCGGGCGCGAGCAGGACGACAGCGGCTACGTGATGCCGCGCGACGCCGCCGAGCGCACCGCCGTCCGGTTGTTCGAGGAGCAGCTGGGCCTCGAGCGGGTGAGCGTCGTGGAGAACTTCTTCGAGCTGGGCGGCCAGGAGCACCAGGCCGACCAGATCCACGCGGCCCTCGCCGCCGAGTTCCGCACGAAGTTCGACCGGATGGAGCTGTTCGCCAACCCGACGGCCGAAGGCGTCGCCGACGTCATCCGGGCGGTGGAGGAGGAGGCCGCGCGGCAGACCGTCCGGCCCCTGCAGCCGCTCGGCGCAGGGCGCCCCTTCTTCGCGGCGCACCCGGCGGGCGGCACCACCGGCTGCTACCGGCAGCTCGCCGAGCTGACCGGCACCGCGCAGCCGTTCTACGGGCTGGAGCGCTGGGAGGACGCGCCCAGTGTCGAGGAGCGCGCCGCCCGGTACGTCGAGCACATCCTGGCCACCCAGCCGGAGGGCCCCTACCGGCTCGGCGGCTGGTCCTTCGGCGCCACCCTCGCCTACGAGACCGCGCAGCAGCTCCGCGCGGCCGGGCACGACGTCGAGTTCGTGGCGCTGTTCGACGGCGGGGTGCCGCTGCCGACCGACGACGACGAGGACAACCTCGCCAAGCGGTTCGCGGGGTTCGCCGCCTATCTCACCGAGACGTACGGGATGGAGGTGGAGCTGGAGTACGAGGAACTGGCCGGAAAGAGCGAGGACGAGATGTTCGCGCTCGTCGCCGAACGGGCCGCACCCGTGATGGCGTCGCTCCCCCCGGCCGTCCTGCACCACCAGCTGACCTCGCACCAGGACACCCGAACGCTGGAGAGGTACACCTACCGCCCGTACGACGGCCGGGTGATCCTCTACAAGGCGCCTCTGCCCACTCCCTGGGCGGTGCAGGACGCGCGTTACATCGACCTCGACGACACCAACGGCCTCGGCCCGCTGTGCCCCCGCCTGGAGATCGTCGAAGTCACGGACACGCATCACCTCAACCTGCTGGACCCGCCCGGAGTGCACCTCATCGCCGCGCATCTGGCGGGGGAGCTGGCCCGTTGATCGATGACGCCGCGACCAAGCCGAGGAAGAGACATGTCTGACCTGCTCCAGGCCGTGGTCAACGGCGCCTCCCCCGAGGAGCTGCTCGCCACCGAGCTTCCCGCATCGTTCCGCGCCGCCTACACGCTGCGCGACGAAGTGGGCATCTTCGAGGGCGAGACCGACAAGGACGTGCGCCGGTCCATTCACGTCGGCGAGGTCGCCATGCCGGAGATCGCGCCGGACGAGTGCATCGTCGCGGTGATGTCCGCGGCGATCAACTTCAACACCGTCTGGTCGGCGATCTTCGAGCCGGTCCCGACCTTCGCCTTCCTCGAGAAGTTCGGCAGGCAGGGCTGGTACGGCGCCCGGCACGACCTGCCGTACCACATCCTGGGCTCGGACGCCTCCGGCGTGGTGGTCCGCACCGGCGTGGGCGTCAAGAACTGGAAGGTCGGCGACAAGGTCGTCGTCTCGCCCGCGTACGTGGACGAGGAGGACCACGCCTCCTACGACGACGGCATGATGACCGAGACCCAGCTCGCCTGGGGCTTCGAGACCAACTTCGGCTCGCTCGGCGAGTTCTGCGTCGTCAAGGCCAACCAGCTGATCAGGAAGCCGGCGCACCTCACGTGGGAGGAGTCGGCGTCCAACACCCTGTGCGCCGCCACCGCCTACCGCATGCTGGTCGGCAGGCACGGCGCGCGGATGAAGCAGGGCGACGTCGTCCTGGTCTGGGGCGGCACCGGGGGCCTGGGCTCCTACGCCACCCAGCTGGTCAAGAACGGCGGCGGCATCCCGGTCGCGGTCGTCGGCTCCGAGGCCAAGGCCGACCTGGTGCGCAGGCAGGGCGTCGAGCACGTCATCAACCGCAGCGAGCTGGGCCTGGGCGCCGAGGGCTTCCGCCACCGCAAGGCCGGGCGCGTCCTCGGCGAGGCGATCCGCGCGCAGGTCGGCGAGGACCCGCAGATCGTCTTCGAGTACCTCGGGGCGGAGACCTTCGGCGCCTCGGTGTACGTGGCCAAGCGCGGCGGAAAGATCGTCACCTGCGGCTCGTCCACCGGCTACCAGCACCAGTACGACAACCGGTTCCTGTGGATGCGGCTGAAGAGCATCGTCGGCTCGCACGGCTTCAATTACCACGAGGCCGTCGAGACCAACCGCCTCATCGGCCTGGGCATGATCCACCCGACGCTGTCGAAGGTCTTCGACCTCGACGGCGCGGGCGAGGCCACCCGCGCCGTCCAGACCAACCAGCACGTCGGCAAGGTCGCCGTGCTGTGCGCCGCCCCCGAGGAGGGCCTGGGCGTCGACGACCCGGCGCTGCGCGAGAAGGTCGGCGAGGACAAGATCAACCTCTACCGCGGCTGATCCACGCGAGAAGGCCTCCTCCGGACGTCCGGAGGAGGCCTTCTTTGTCGTTCGCGTGCTCGCGCGGGGTCAGTACCGGCGGAAGGTGATGACCTCGCCGCTGACGGCGCGGTGCTGCTCGCCGGAGCCGACCGGGGCGGGGGCGGTGCTGCTCTGCTGGAGGCGGCGGGCCCGCAGGACGATCTCCAGTTCGAAGCGGAGGTCGGGGTCCAGGAGCTGGTCGCCGAAGAGCTCCTCCAGCTGCCGCAACCGGTAGCGGACGGTCTGCGGGTGGACGTGCAGCCGCATCGCGACCTCGTTGGCGTTGCGGCCGGACTGCAGCCAGGCCAGCAGGGTCTCGGCGAGCCGGTCCTGCTGGCTGTTGCGCAGGTGCGCCAGCGGCGCCAGGCGCAGCTCGGCCAGCGAGCCCAGCAGCGTCTCGTCCTGGAACAGGATCAGCGTGGACATGTGGTCGACGCACCGGATCACGCCGTGCGCCTCGATCACCCCGCGCTGGGCGAGCAGGAGCATCTGGCGGGCCAGCTGCATGGACCGCGCAGTCTCGGTGACAGGGACGGTCGGGCCGATCACCCCGCTGCAGTCGGCCAGCGCCCGGTCGACGAGCTGGGCGCGGCCCGGCCCGTCGGGATCGGGGATGATCAGCGACGGCTGGGCGCGGCCGAGGTCCACCAGCACGTCCGGCGGGAAGGCCGGGGGCCGGGTGTCCTGGTGGCGGATGCCGAGGGCGACCGCGGCGACCGTCCTGGGCATCTGCCAGTGGGCGGCGGCGGCCAGGTCGGCGATGGCCTCGGAGCCGGCCGGGGGGTCGCTGAGCATCAGGTCCAGCAGCCGCCTGCGGCGGCGCTGCATCTCGCCCGCCGCGGCGGCCTGCGCCTGCCGGTAGCCCTCGGCGGCGAACTTGGCGATCTCGTTCTGGTGCAGGAAGACGGCCTCGCCCAGGGCGGCGATGACCCGGGGGTCGAGGTCGTAGGCGTTCTGCGAGAGCCGCCTCCAGGCGACCAGGCCGCCGATGCGCATGGCGGCCTGCAGCGGGTCGAGGCTGCGGCCCTCGCTGGCCTCGCCCCGGCCGATGGTCTGGAAGAACTCCGCGTCGGGCGGGCCGCCGGAGGCGGCGATGCGGTCGAGGAAGTGGTGCAGCGCGCGTTCGACGATCGTGCGCAGCATGACCGCGTAGGGACCGTCGCCTCGGGAGTACTCGCGCACCTGGGACTGGATCTCCGTGATCATCTCTTCCGCGAGGGAGTCGAGATGCGGCTGGATGTGTTCGGCCAGTTCACTGGGGATGTCCACCCAGGGCTTGTGATCGGGACGGCTGCGAGCGGGGGAGCTCGCCTCTGCTGTCACGCGGTGACCTCCATCCGGCACTTGGCCCCGCGCGCCTTGGGGCTGTCGGTCAATATCGCTGCTTATCGCAAACGAAAGGGACTTATTACAGGACTGTGGGGCAAATCATGTCCTGGGGTGTCCCAGACCGCCAGTGTAGGTCCGGCGGCGGCCAGGATCGGACGACTTACGGGGGTGACCCATGGGTAATCACTCGCCTCGCGAGAATCCGCGCACCCCTCCCGCGGGCAAGATCAAGTGGGGGTTCGGATGCGGAACCGCTGGCGGAACACTCTTTATCAGATCCTGATCACCGGACGGAGTGCTCGGCGGATGTGATATGGAGCGTGCCGTTTTCGTGCCTCAATCGTTACAGGCGGGGTGGGGCGTGCATGCCGGCGGGGGCGGAGCGCGGGTCGGGTTCGGTGTGGAATCTCGTGACATGACCCCACCATGGGCGACCTGGTGCTCTCCCCGTGACGGGCGGTGATTATCGTCGGAGGTGTCACGTCGCATCCGGGGGGGTCCATGGGGCTGCGGCCGAGGTCCATCCGGGCCAGAGGCACATTGATGGCCACCATCGTGGCCGCCGTGCTGCTGTGCGCGCTGGGCGTGACGGCCGCATGGCTCTTCCGGAAGGTGACATACGAACAGGCGGAGGAACGCGCGGCGACGGCGGCGGCGCGGGTGGCCGATGCCGTGCGGGCGGGGGACCGGGGGCCGGAGATCAGAGCCGATCCGGAGGCTCCGATCATCCAGGTCGTCGATGCGGACAAACGGGTGTTCATGTACACCTCGTCGGTCAAGGGCCTGCCTCCCCTCACCACGCGGCGTCCTCCTCCCGACCGCCGCATGACCGCGTTCCAGGAGTGCTTCCCCACCGGGAACTGCTACACGGTCCAGCTGATCCGGGTCGACGGCACGGCCGACTCCCCGGTCGTGGTGGCGGCGTCCCCGCTGCCCCGGCTCGTGGCCAGCGGGATGGGCGACCTGTTCAACGTGCTGGTGGTCGGCACGGCCATCGGGCTGGTCGCGGTGATGAGCTGGGTGGCGATCGGGCGGGCGCTGCGACCGGTGGCCGAGCTGCGCTCACGATACGAGGAGATCACGGCCGGCGACCTGAGCCGGCGGCTCCCCGAACCCCAGGGCGAGGACGAGATCTCCGGGCTGGTGCGGACCGTCAACCGGGCGCTGGACCAGATGGAGCAGGCACTGGAACGGCAGCGGCAGTTCGCCTCCGACGCCTCCCACGAACTGCGCACCCCGATCGCGGGGCTGCGCGCCAACCTGGAGGACGCGCTGCTGCATCCCGACGACACCGACTTCCGCGAGGTCGCCGAGGCGTCGCTGCGGGCGACCGACCGGCTGGAACTGGTCGTCAACGACCTGCTGCTGCTGGCCCGGGTCGGCTCGGGAAGGGAGTCCTCGGAGGACATCGACCTGGGCGCGCTGCTGCGCGACGAGGCCAAGCCGGACGTGAAGACCGAGATCGAGCCGGGCCTGCGCGTCCACGGCGCCAGGGCCCAGCTGAGCAGGCTCTTCGCCAACCTGCTGGACAACGCCCACCGCTACGGCGGGGGCGAGATCCGGCTGATGGCGCGGCAGGACGGCGGCAGGGCCCTGGTGGTGATCACCGACGAGGGGCCGGGCATCCCCGACGCGGACAGGGAGCGCATCTTCGGCAGGTTCACCCGGCTCGACACCGCCCGCAGCCGGGGGGCGGGGGGCACCGGGCTGGGGCTGGCGATCGCCCGCGAGGTGGCGCTGGCGCACGGGGGGAGCCTGCACGCGGAGGACAGCCCCAAGGGCGCCAGGTTCGTGGTCCGGCTGCCGCTGCAGACCGCGGATCAGGAGCCCACGGCGAACCGCTGACCCTCGGCGGCGGCCACGGTGTTCCGGATGATCCCGGCGACGGCCTCGGGGTCGCAACCGCGGGGCAGGGCCCCGCCGCCGGGCAGCCACATGTGGCGCACGTGCGGGAGGCGTTCGCGGGCGCGCAGCGCCTCGTCCGGCGGCGACGGGCGGTCCCTGCCGCCCCAGGCCAGCGTGACGGGCACGTCCGCCAGCTCTCCGGTGAACCGGACGGACTCGCGGGGGCGGGCCGGAGCCGGGTCCCACACCGCCCCGGGGTCGACGACGAGGGCTTCGGCGTCGACGGGGTGGGGGCGGCCGTAGAGGGTGCGAAACCGCAACGACTCCTGGAGCGGAGAGACGAGGAGCCGTTCCAGCACGGCTCCGGGGAGAGAGGCGCCGAGCCGCACCGTCTGCAGGAGGAGGTCGACGCGGCGCGAGCCCGTCCGGGGGGCGAACCCGGCGGGGGAGAGCGCCGTGGCGGAGGCGACGAGGGCGCGTTCCGCGGCCTCCAGGGCGAGCAGGCCGCCCAGGGAGTCGCCCGCGATGTGGGGAGTGCGCAGCCCGAGGCCGGTGAAGGCGAGCTCCAGGTGGACGGCGAGGGACTCGGGGTCGGCGGTGGCGGAGAGCCCGTCGGGGGTGTCGCCCAGGACCAGGACCTCGTGGTCGCGGGCGAGGAGGCCGGTCACCGGCTCCCAGTCGTCCCGGCGGCCGGGACCGGGGAGCAGGACCAGCTGAGGCCCCTTGCCCCGACGCTCCAAGACGATGTCCATGGCCGGAGGTTAACCGCTGGTAACCCCCCGGTCATATGTCTTAAATCACAATAAATTCTAGAAAAACAGTATGAGGTTGATATATGGGGCGGTTACGGAACGGGAAGCCCGTCGGTGCGGTCGCGGGCCGGACGGGTCGCCGGATCCCGGTGCTCCAGGGCCATGCGGAGCCGGCCGCGGCCCCGGTGGATGCGGCTGCGCACCGTGCCGATCTTGACTCCGAGCGTCGCGGCGACCTCCTCGTAGGACAGGCCCTCGATGTCGCACAACACGACCGCGGCCCGGTACTCGGGGGCCAGCGAGTCCAGCGCGCGCTGCACGTCGGCGTCGAGCGCCGCGTCGTCGAGGATCTGCTCGGGGGCCCGCTCGCCGCTGTGCAGCCGTTCGGCCGCCTCGTCGGTGAGGGCGTCGAAACGGATGCGCTGGCGGCGCCGGGCGCCGTCCAGGAAGAGGTTGGTGGTGATCCGGTGGAGCCAGCCCTCGAAGGTGCCGGGAGAGTAGGAGGACAGGGAGCGGAAGACGCGCACGAAGACGTCCTGGGTCAGGTCCTCGGCGTCGTGCTTGTTGCCGGTGAGCCGGTAGGCCAGCCGGAAGACCCGTCCGGAGTGCTGGGAGACGATCTCCTCCCAGGTCGGCGGGGTCCAGGCAACCGGTGTGCCCACTTCACATCGCCCCCTCGCGTGGTTGCCGAATCGTTATGGTCAGCATGTCGCCTCTTCCATAAGAACGCTGTTAGCTCCGTCGCTTTCCCGAGGTGTTCACGGTCACTCTGCGCCGGGTCTCCGCACGAAGGTTGCGCGGGGTGCTGTCAAGGGAGCCGTGCCGAACCGGACTCCGCGCCCGGTGACAGATGTTGCTTGGACTTTTTGTCAGCAAGGTATTGCCGCGTCACACGCGCGAAACGGAAGATGGCCGGAACCCGCGTCCACCTTTCCCGGGAGGCCCCACGTGTCCACGTACAACCTGGCCGATCTGCTGGAGATCATCGCAGGCGCCGCGCCGGACCGGGAGGCGCTGGTGGCCGGCGACGTCCGGCTCACCTACGGCGAGCTCAACGCGCGCGCCAGCCGGGTGGGGCACCACCTGGCCGCCCAGGGCGTACGCCCGGGCCAGCACGTGGCGATCCTGTCCTGGAACCGCGCCGAGTGGCTGGAGGCCTTCTTCGGCATCTTCAAGATCCGCGCGGTGCCGGTCCCGGTGAACTACCGGTACGTCGCGGGCGAGCTGCACCACGTGCTCGGCGACTCCGAGTCCGTCGCGCTGATCGGCGAACGCTCCCTGCTGGCGAACGTCGACCGGGACGCGCTGCCCGGGCTGGGCCACGTGGTGGTGCTGGAGGACGGCGGCACGAACGACGTGCCCGGCGCGGTCGAGTACGAGGCGGCGCTGGCCGCCCAGCCCGCCGACGACGACTTCCCCGAGCGCTCGAACGACGACCGCTACATCATGTACACCGGCGGCACCACCGGCTACCCCAAGGGCGTCGAGTGGCGCAGCGAGGACATCTTCTTCGGCGCGCTGGGCGGCGGCAACGTGCTGGGCGACCCGATCAGCAGCCCCGAGGAGATCGCCAAGAGCGGCTCCGCCGACCCGACCACCACGCTCGACTGCGCGCCCGTCATGCACGGCGCCGGCCAGTGGGTGGCGATGATGGCGCTGCTCAGCGGTTCCCGGGTGGTGCTCTACACCGAGCACGCCTTCGACCCGGCCCGTGCCCTGGAGCTGGTCGAGACCGAGAAGGCCAACGTCGTCATGCTCGTCGGCGACGTCATGGCCCGGCCGTTCGCCGCCGAGATCGGCCGGGGCGGACACGACGTCTCCTCGGTCTTCGCGATCGCCTCCGGCGGCGCGCCGCTCACCGAGGCGGCCAAGGAGGCCCTCAAGGAGCACCTGCCGTTCGCGGTCTTCCTCGACAACTACGGCGCCTCCGAGACCGGCGCGTGCGGCCCGGCCGTCGGCGGCAAGGAGGGCACCGCGCGGTTCCAGATGAAGCCGGGCATCACCGTCCTGGACGACGACCTCAGGCCCGCGAAGGTCGGCGAGGTCGGGCGGCTGGCGCGCAGCGGCCACATCCCGCTCGGCTACTACAACGACCCGGCCAAGACCGCGAGCACCTTCTTCACCGACCCCGACGGGGTGCGCTGGTCGGTGCCGGGGGACTTCGCCGTCCGGGAGGAGGACGGCACCATCGTGCTGCTCGGCCGCGGCTCCCTGGTGATCAACACCGGCGGGGAGAAGGTCTACCCCGAAGAGGTCGAGGTGGCGGTCAAGGACCACCCCGGGGTGTACGACGTGGTCGTGGTGGGCCTGCCGGACGAGCGGTTCGGCCAGCGGGTCGCCGCCGTCGTGGCGCCCGAGCCCGGCGTCGAGCTCACCCTGGAGGACATCGTCGAGCACTGCCGGGACAGGATCGCCGGCTACAAGCTGCCCCGCGAGCTCCAGATCGTCGGCGAGGTGCAGCGCACGGCCGTCGGCAAGTCCGACTACAAGTGGGCGAGGTCGGTGTTCAGCGGCTGATCTCGTACAGCTCCTCGAACGCCGTGAGCACCGAAGGCCAGGTGCACTGCGCGGGCTCGGTGGCCCCGTTGTGCGCGGCGATCGCGTGCCGGAGCTCCGCGTCGCCGACCAGGCGGACCAGCGCGTCCGCCAGGTCGGCGGCGCACGAGCCGAGCAGCCCCTCCTTCTCCGGCCGCACGAAGTCCGCGACGCCCGAGCCCTCGTGCGCGACGACCGGCAGCCCGGCCAGCCTCGCCTCCAGCGCCGCCAGGCCGAACGACTCCCGCCGGGCGGGCGCGACGAACACGTCCGCCGAGGCCAGCACCTCGCGCACCTCGGCGCGCTCCAGGCGACCCGTCATCCGCACCCAGCCCTCCATCCGGTGGCGCCGCAGGTAGCGGCGCATGGCCGGGGCGGCCGGGCCGTCCCCGACGACGACCGCGCGGATCGGCACCCGCCGCCCGGCGTCGCGCAGGATCCGCAGCAGGGTGAACGGCTCCTTGCGGGGGGCGAGCCTGCCGACGGCCGCGACCAGCACCGCGCCGGTCGGCAGCCACGGCCTGATCTCCTTCCACGGCGCGGTGTCGATGCCGTTGGGCACCACGTGCACCGGCACGTCCAGGGCCCGGCGGATCGGCCGCGCCGCCGCCTCGCTCACCGTGCTCACCGTCGTCCCGCCGCCGATCAGCCGCCGGTAGAGCGCGCCGACCGGGCCGCCCCACAGGCTGTGGACGGTCACCACGGACGGCACGCCCCGGCAGGTCGCCAGCGCCCGCCACGCGAACGGCGACACGACCCCGGCGTGGACGTGCAGCACGTCGGGCGCGAAGTCGCGCAGGACCGCGTGGAGCGGGCCGCCGACCGGCAGCGCCCACGGCACCCGCGGCCCCACGCGCACCAGCCCGTCCCGCGGCGGCCCCGGCGTGGCCGTCACCACCCGCACGTCGTGGCCCGCGGACCGCTGGACCGCCGCCAGCTCGTCCACCTGGACCTCGATCCCGCCGAGCCGGGGCAGGTAGCAGTCGCTCACATGGAGGATCCTCACCCTGGGGAGTCTCAGCAGCGCGCGGGCCGCGGGCCGGTAACGGCGTCCGTGCTGGACCAGTCTTGACCCGGGACAGGAAAGATCTTCAGACGGCAGCGGGAATGCAGCCGGAGTGCGGACCTGCCTGTTCTTCCACGCCCACCCCGATGACGAGGCGCTGCTGACCGCCGGCCTGATGGCCCGGCTGGCCGCCGAAGGCCATCGGGTGGTCCTCGTGGCCGCCACCGCGGGGGAGGCGGGCCCGTCCGCGCTCGCGGTGTCCGGAGCCCGGCCGCTCGGCCTGGTCCGGATGGACGAGCTGCGCGAGTCGGCCCGCCGGATCGGCTGCCACCGCGTGGTCTGCCTCGGCTACCGCGACTCCGGCCTCGACGGCCGGGCCGAGGGGGGCTTCGTGTCCGTGCCGGTGGCACAGGCGGCGGAACGGCTCGCGCGGCTGCTGAAGGAGGAGGACGCGGATCTGCTGACCGTCTACGACGAGAACGGCGGCTACGGCCACCCCGACCACGTCCAGGTGCACCGCGTGGGGGTGGCCGCGGCCGAGCTGGCGGGCACGCCGGTCGTGCTGGAGGCGACCGCCGACCGGGACCGGCTGCTGCGCTGGACGCGCCCGCTGCGGTGGGTGCTCCCGCTGGACGATTGGAGGAGGGCATACACACCGGGAGCCCGGATCACCCATCGCGTCGACGTCCGCCGGTACGCCCGCGTGAAACGCGCCGCGATGGCCGCCCACGCCAGCCAGGCCTCCGGCGGTCTGCGCACGCTGGCCGTGCTGCGGCGGCTGCCCCTGCCCCTGTTCCGGCTGGCCTTCGGAGTCGAGTGCTATGTGCGGCGGAATTGAGCCGTACCCGCGTGGCGGGATGGCGCAGGGTGCTGCTCTCTGCCGCCTCCCTCGCCCTCGGGGTGGCGCTCGTCGCGCTGATGCCCCGGCTGGTCGGCGCCGACTGGAAGGGGGTCTGGCGCATCCTGTCCGGGCTGGACCCGGGTACGGCGGTCCTGCTGTGCGCGTTGTGGGCGCTGGGCCTGTGGGCCTACACCTACGTGCTGACCGGCTCGCTGCCGGGCCTGGGCAACGGCCGCGCGTTCCAGCTGAACGCGGCGGGCAGCGCGGTCAGCGACCTGCTGCCGCTGGGCGGCGCCGCCGGCGTCGCCGTCACCTTCGCCATGGCCAGGAGCTGGGGCTTCTCCACCGCCGCCGTCACCGTCTCGACCCTCGTCAGCGGCGTGTGGAACGTCTTCGGAAGGCTGCTGCTGCCCGCGGTGGGCATCGGCGCCCTGCTGCTCATCGGCCGGGCGCCCAGCAGGGAGCTGGCCTTCGCGGCAGGGACCGCCGCGCTGGTCCTGCTGGCCGTCGCGCTCGTGCTCGCCGGAGCGCTGCGCTGGGAGCGTGCGGCGCACGCGCTCGACGCCTGGCTGGGGCGGCTCGCCGGACGGCTGCCCGCACGCCCCGCCCGCCTGCTGCGCGCGCTGGGCGGCTCCCTCCTGCGGATCCGCGAGCAGACGCTGGACGTGCTGCGCACCTCCTGGCTCACCCTGACCCTCGGGATGGCCGCCTACCTGCTCCTGCAGGGGGTGCTGCTGCACGCCTGCCTGTGGGCGGTCGGCGACACGCTCCACCTGGCCGAGACTATCGCGGTGTTCGCGCTCAACCGGGCGCTCACCAGCGCCGTCGTCACCCCGGGCGGCTCGGGCATCACCGAGACGGGCACGGCCGCGCTGCTGGTCCACTTCGGCCTCGACGCCTCCGCCGCCGCGGCCGCCGTCCTGCTCTACAGCTTCTTCACCTTCCTCGTCGAGATCCCCGTGGGGGCCGCGGCCGGGGCGTATTGGCTGGTCAGGAGGTCGGGAAACTGACCGACTCTTGAACGGACGACACCGTTGAGACCTATGCAAAACGGGCAGATGTCGAACAAAGAAGGCCGGAAAGGCCGGACACGTGCGAGACGGGGGTCGGGACATTCTTGTCGCGGGAAGGTACCGGCTGCTGGAAGAGGTGGGCAGGGGCGGCATGGGCGTGGTCTGGCGCGCGCATGACGAACTGCTCGACCGCCCGGTGGCCGTGAAGGAGATCCTGTTTCCGTCCGATGCGGACATCGAGCGCCGGCGCAGGCTGTGCCGGCTGCTGACCAAAGAGGCGCGTTCCATGGCGCGGGTGAGCCACGCGGGCGTCGCCGCCGTTCACGACATCCTCGTCGCCGGGGGGCGGCCGTGGATGGTGATGGAGCTCGTCGAGGCGCCCAACCTGCAGCAGATCATCGACCAGCACGGGCCCCTCATGCCGCGCCAGGCGGCCGAGGTGGGAAGGCAGCTGCTGTCGGTGCTGCGCGCCGCGCACGCCGAGGGCCTGCTGCACCGGGACGTGAAGCCGAGCAACGTCCTCATCTGCGCGGGCGGCCGGGTGGTGCTCACCGACTTCGGCCTGGCCGCCGACGTGCAGGACACCGAGGCCAGGCTCATGGAGTGCTCGCCGGCCTACGTGTCGCCCGAACAGGCGTTCAACCAGCCGATGACCGCCGCGTCCGACCTGTGGTCCCTGGGCGTGACGCTCTACACGGCCGTGGACGGGCGGGCGCCCTACCGGCGCGAGGGCGCGCTTGCGTCCATGCTCGCCGTCCTCATGGACGAGTACACGCCGCCGCGCAACGCCGGGCCGCTGCGCCCCGTCATCGACGGGCTGCTGCGCAAGGACCCGGAACGCAGGCTGACCGCGGCCGAGGCCGCCCGCCTGCTGGAACGCCTGGGCCACACCGGCCCGCGCATGCTCAAGCTCTTCCGTCCCGTGCGCGTCGCCGCACGTGTCTGAATCGGAAGGGATCCGATATACCGGGTGATGCGTCTCATCGGCAGGGCACACCTCAGGGAGAACATACGAATGCCGGTGATGAGTCGGTCTCACCTTCCTAGACGGACGCATGGCACTCAGGGTTGTGGCAGGACCGGGCAGATACGCCCGCACGGGGGACTTCACGCACTACTCGCCTTCGACATCTGCGCCTTCGGAGCCGCCGGGCGCACCCAGGAGGACCGGATCTACCTTCGCTCCGCCATGTACCAGCTGGTCGAGGCGGCCTTCGTCCGCTCCGGCCTGCCCTGGGAACACGCCTACCGGGAGGACAGGGGCGACGGCATCCTGCTGGCCCTGCCCGGCGGCCTGTCCACCGCCCTGCTCGTCGACCCCCTCGTCGGCGAGCTGAGGGCACTGCTGCACGAGCACAACCGCCGCGCCGGAGAGGGGTCCCGGCTGCGGCTGCGGATGTCGCTGGACGCCGGGCACGTCACCCACGACGGGTACGGGCTCGTCGGGCGGGCGGCCAACAAGCTGCACCGGGCGCTGGACGCGCCCGCGTTCAAGAACGAGCTCACCGCCTCCTCCGCCGACCTCGGGGTGATCGTCTCGGACTTCGTGTTCGACGAGGTGGTCAGCGGCCGGCTCGAGGCCGAGTCCTACCGGCCCATCGAGGTCGAGGTGAAGGAGACCAGCGCGCGGGCGTGGGCCTGCTTCCCGCACGGGACGTGGACCCCGGCGCTGCCGCCCGTCCGGCTGGTGCCGCGGCCCGTCACCACCGGGTGAGGCGCGGGGCGCTTTGACCTCGCAGAGGGCCGGGCGTAAGACTGTGCGGTATGAGCAGAGCGCTGGTTCTCGGGGGTGGCGGGATCGCGGGCATCGGCTGGGAGGCCGGGCTGGTGACCGGACTGCGGGAGGCAGGCGTCGATCTCGGCGCGGCCGACCTCGTGGTGGGCACCTCGGCCGGGTCGGTGGTCGGCGCGATGATCCGCCAGGGCGCCGACCTGCGGGCGCTGGTCTCCCAGGTGGCCGAGGCGGAGGCCGACGCCGCGCCGGTGAAGGTGGACATGGAGAAGGTCATGCAGGCCTTCATGTTCATGTACGACGCGAGCATGGAGCGCGCCGAGGCCCGCCGCCGGGTCGGCGCGCTGGCCATGGAGACGGCCGGGGACGGCTCCCGGCTGGCGCAGATCGCCGACCGGCTGCCCAGCCGCGAGTGGCCCGAGGCGCCCCTGATGATCACCGCGGTGGACGCCGAGGACGGCTCCCTCCGCGTCTGGGAGGCCGGTTCCGGGGCGCCCCTGCCGCTGGCCGTGGCGTCCAGCTGCTGCGTCCCGTGCGTCTTCGCGCCGGTGGAGATCGGCGGCCGCCGCTACATCGACGGCGGCGTGCACTCGATCAGCAACGCCGACCTCGCCGCGGGCCACGACCGCGTCGTGATCGTCGAACCGCTGGCCCACCTGACGCCCCGCGCGGTGCTGCGCGCCGAACTGGCCCGGCTGGAGGGGGCGCGGACCCTCGCCCTCGGCCCCGACCAGCCCGCCATCGAGGCCTTCGGCGCCGACGTGCTCGACCCGGGACTGTGGATCCCCGCCTTCGACGCCGGGCTCGCCCAGGCGCCTTCCGTCGTGGAACAGGTCGCCGAGGTCTGGGGATGACCCATTATTGAAGAGTGAACCTGCATCAGCTGCTTCCCGAAGACGGTGATCCCGACAAGGCGTTCGAGGCTTTCGCGGGGTGGACCGAGGACAGGGGGCTGACCCTCTATCCGGCGCAGGAAGAGGCGCTGATGGAGCTGGTCACCGGGGCGAACGTCATCCTGGCGACCCCGACGGGCTCGGGCAAGTCGCTGGTGGCGGCGGGCGCGCACTTCGCCGCCCTGGCCCGCGACGAGTGCAGCTTCTACACCGCGCCGATCAAGGCGCTGGTGTCGGAGAAGTTCTTCGACCTCGTCGAGCAGTTCGGCAGCGAGAACGTCGGGATGATGACCGGCGACGCCTCGGTCAACCCGAACGCGCCGATCATCTGCTGCACCGCCGAGGTCCTGTCGGCGATCGCCCTGCAGGAGGGCGACCGCGCCGACATCGGGCTGGTCGTCATGGACGAGTTCCACTTCTACGCCGAGCCCGACCGGGGCGTGGCCTGGCAGATCCCGCTGCTGGAGCTGCCGCAGGCGCAGTTCCTGCTGATGTCGGCCACGCTCGGCGACGTCGCGATGTTCGAGAAGGACCTCACCCGGCGCACGGGGCGGCCCACCGCCGTGGTGCGGTCGGCCACCCGGCCGGTGCCGCTGGAGTACGACTACAAGCTGACGCCCCTGCACGAGACGATCGAGCACCTCCTCCTGGAGAAGAAGGCGCCGGTGTACATCGTGCACTTCACCCAGGCCGCGGCGATCGAGCGGGCGCAGGCGCTGATGAGCATCAACGTCTGCTCCAAGGAGGAGAAGGCGCGGATCAGCGCGCTGATCGGGCGGTTCCGGTTCACCACGAGGTTCGGCAAGACGCTGGAGCGGCTGGTGCGGCACGGGATCGGCGTGCACCACGCGGGCATGCTGCCCAAGTACCGGCGGCTGGTGGAGCGGCTGGCGCAGGCGGGCCTGCTGAAGGTCATCTGCGGCACGGACACCCTGGGCGTCGGGGTGAACGTGCCGATCCGCACGGTGCTGTTCACCGCCCTGTCCAAGTACGACGGGCGGCGGGTGCGGCGGCTGCGGGCGCGGGAGTTCCACCAGATCGCCGGACGCGCCGGACGCGCCGGGTTCGACACCGTCGGATACGTCGTCTGCCAGGCGCCCGACCACATCGTGGAGAACCACAAGGCGGTCCTCAAGGCCGGGGACGACGCCAAGAAGCTGCGCAAGCTCGTGCGCAAGAAGCCGCCGGAGGGCTTCGTCTCCTGGGACGAGGAGACCTTCACCCGCCTGCAGACCGCCGAGCCCGAGCCGCTGAAGTCCCGCTTCGACGTCTCCCACACCATGCTCCTGTCGGTGATCAACCGGCCGGGCAACGCCTTCCAGGCGATGAAGAAGCTGCTCACCGACAACCACGAGGAACGGGCGGCGCAGCGGCGGCACATCTCCCGCGCCATCGCGATCTACCGTTCGCTCAAGGCCGGCGGCATCGTCGAGGAGCTGCCCGTCCCGGACGCGGACGGCCGCTGGGTGCGGATCACCGTCGACCTGCAGGAGGACTTCGCGCTCAACCAGCCGCTGTCGACCTTCGCGCTGGCCGCCCTGGAACTGCTGGACCGCGAGGCGCCCACCTACGCCCTGGACGTCGTGTCCGTCATCGAGGCGACCCTGGACGACCCGCGCCAGATCCTCGCCGCCCAGCTCAACAAGGCCAAGGGCGAGGCCGTCCTCGAGATGAAGATGAACGGCATCGAGTACGAGGAGCGCATGGAGCTCCTCCAGGACATCGACTACCCCAAGCCGCTGGGGGAGCTGCTGGACGGCGCCTTCGAGATCTACGCCCAGACCAACCCGTGGGTCGCCGACCACCCGCTGCGCCCCAAGTCGGTCGTCCGGGACATGTACGAGAAGCTGATGAACTTCTCGCAGTACGTGCACCACTACGAGCTGGCCCGCAGCGAGGGCATCGTCCTGCGCTACCTCGCCGGCGCCTACAAGGCGCTGTCCCAGACGGTCCCCGACGCCGCCAAGACCGAGGAGCTCCAGGACCTCATCGAGTGGCTCGGCGAGCTCGTCCGCCAGGTCGACTCCAGCCTCCTGGATGAGTGGGAGCAGCTGACCAACCCCGCCGACGAGACGGACAAGCCCATCGAGGAGCGCACGACGGCCGTCACGGCCAACCCGCGGGCCTTCCGCGTCCTGGTCCGCAACGCCCTCTTCCGGCACGTCGAGCTGGCGTCCCTGCGCCGCTACCGGGAACTCGCGGCCCTGGACACGGGCTGGACCGCCGAGGACTGGGAGGACGCGATCCTCGACTACTTCGAAGAGCACGAGGAGCTCCCGTCGGGCCCCGAGGCCCGCGGCCCCCAGTTCCTGGAGATCAAGGAGGAGCCCGGCGTCTGGCACGCCCGCCAGGTCATCGCCGACCCCGAGGGCCACCACGACTGGTCCATGTCCTTCGACGTCGACCTGGCGGCCTCCGACGAGACCGGCACCGCCGTCCTCCACATCAAGGACTTCGCCCGCCTGGACTGACGGCCCCGTGCGGCCGGTTCAGGCGGCGGGTCCGGCCCAGGCGAACGGGCGGAGCGGCTCGTCCACGGGGGCGTCGGTCATGCGGTTGGCGAGGGTGGACAGGGTGTAGGCGCCGATGCCCAGGACGACCTCCAGCGCGTTCCGCCGGGTGTGGCCGTGGTCGAGGAAGTCGTCCATGGCCTCGGCGGAGACCGCCCCTGAGGTGGCGAGCACCTCCAGGACGAAGCGCCGCAGCGCCTCCAGCGGCGCGTCGTCCAGAGGCCTCATCTCCCGCAGGGCGGAGATCAGTGCGGGGTCGGCGCCGAGTGCGGTCAGCTTGGCCGTGTGCATGGCGACGCAGATGTGGCAGGCGTTGCGGGTGGCCATGGTCATGATGACCACCTCCCGCGCCACCGGGTCCAGGGAGGTCGTCTCGAACAGCGCGCTCGTCCGCAGGAAGCCGTCCAGCAACTGCGGGGACTCGGCGAGCCGCGCGACGGCCGCGGGCAGGTAGCCGGTCTTCCCGGCGACCGCCTCCATGGTGCGGCGGGCGGCGGGAGGGGCGGTTTCGAGGGTGTGGTCGGTGAACGTCATACGGACGGTCCCCTAAGATAGACAACGTGGTTGTCGAAACAGTAAACCAGGTTGACGATGTCCGCAACGGCTGACGGGCGTCCGGGCTTCGAGCTGCCCCTGCTGCTGCTCGCCGGGTTCCGCACCCTCATCGAAGAGCTGCACGCCGAACTCGCCCGCCAGGGCCATCCCGACGTCCGCCCCGCCCACGGCTTCGCCATGCAGGCCATCGGCCTCCCCGGCAGTTCGGCCACCGAGGTCGCCCGCCGCCTGGGCGTCTCCAAGCAGGCAGCAGGCAAGACCATCGACCGCCTGGCCGACCTCGGCTACGCCGAACGCGTCGACGACCCCGCGGACGGCCGCCGCAAACTGGTCCGCCTCACCCCCCGCGGCCTCGACGCCCTGGCCCGCTCCGCGGCGATCTTCGACACCCTCCGCGCCCGCTGGGCGAAGTCCCTGGGCCCCGCCCGCCTGACCGACCTCGAAGACGCCCTGCGCACCGTGGCGCCCCCCACCGGCCTCGACACCGTCAGCTGGTTCTCGGACACCTGACGAGGCGCGAAAGCAGAACGGACCGCCGGGGAGGCGGTCCGTTCGGGCGGTGCGGTCAGTACTGGCCGGCGGCGAGCATCTGCTCGATCTTGAGGTCCGGGTACTCGCGTTCGATGGCGCGCAGGCGCCACTTGTCGGTGAAGAGGGCCAGGAGGTCGCCGGTGAGGGAGCGGGTGAAGACCTCCACGCCGCGCATCTTGGCCAGCTGCTCGGCGGACTCCGCGTCCGTCAGGCGGCACTCGTTGAAGTCGAGGTTGGTCAGGACCACCGGGGAGTTGAACTCGTGCTCCATGCGGTGGGCGACGACCTCGAACTGCAGGGGGCCGACGGCGGCGAGGACGGGGGACTGGTCGCCCCGGATGTCGCTGCGCAGGACCTGGACGGCGCCCTCGCTGTCGAGCTGCTCGATGCCGCGGCGGAACTGCTTGTACTTGCCGACGTCCTTGGCCCGGCAGACCATGAAGTGCTCGGGGGCGAACGCGGGGATCGGCGGGTAGGTGACGGCGGGGCCGTCGTAGAGGGTCTCGCCGACGGTCAGGCCGTGGGTGTTCGGGAGGCCGACGACGTCGCCGGGGTAGGCGGTGTCGACGGTCGTGCGGTCGCGGCCGAAGACCGTCTGGGCGTGCTTGGTGACCAGGCCGCGGCCGGTGGAGCCCATGGTGAGGGTCATGCCGCGCTCGAACCGGCCGGAGCAGACGCGGACGAACGCCAGCGAGTCGCGGTGCGCCTTGTCCATGCCGGCCTGGACCTTGAAGACCTGGCCGGAGAACGGCGCCTCCACCGGGCGGGACTCGCCCTTGGCGTCCGGGCGGGCCGCGGGGGGCGGGGCGTAGGTCTCCAGGGCGTCCAGGAGGGCGCTCACCCCGAACTGGGGCAGCGCCGCGCCGAACAGCACCGGGGTGGAGATCCCGCCGGTGTAGGCCTCCATGTCGAGCTCGGCGCCGATCTCGGTGAGGAGGGTGAGCTCCTCCAGCGCGGTCTCCCACAGGTCGCCGAGCTCGGCGGCGGCGTCCTCGGCCGACATCCTGACGGCCTGGGCGCGGCCGCCGCCCGGCGCCGGGATGAACTTGGTGAACGAGCCGTCGGCCCGGCTGATCAGGCCGCGGAAGTCGCCCGCGACGCCCACCGGCCAGTTCAGCGGGGCGGCGTGCAGGCCGATGCGCTGCTCGATCTCGTCCAGCAGCTCCAGCGGCTCCCGGCCGGGCCGGTCCCACTTGTTGACGAACGTGATGATCGGGACGTTGCCGTGCTTGCAGACGTCGAACAGCTTGAGGGTCTGCGCCTCCAGGCCCTTGGCGGAGTCCAGCAGCATGACCGCGCCGTCGACCGCCGACAGCACCCGGTAGGTGTCCTCGGAGAAGTCGGCGTGGCCGGGCGTGTCCAGCAGGTTGAGCAGGGCGCCGTGGTAGTCGAACCGCAGCACCGACGAGGTGATCGAGATGCCTCGGCTGCGCTCCATCTCCATCCAGTCGGACGTGACGCCCGCCCGGTCGCCCTTGCCGTGCACCGCGCCCGCCGTGGAGATCGCCGCGGCCTGCACGGCCAGCGCCTCGGTGAGCGTGGACTTGCCGGCGTCCGGGTGGCTGATCACCGCGAAGGTGCGCCGCCGCGCGGCCTCGGCCGAGACCTCGTCGCTCTTCGCCTTGACGGTGGACACCGCGTACCCCTCTCGAAACGCCGGTTCAGCCTTTCCACTTTACGGGGAGCGGCGCCCTGCCGGTGCCACGTCAATACTGGCCGCCCTGGTAGCGGACGGAGAGATCACCCGCGCTGTTCCTGGCGAAGATCCGGTGGGGTGCTCCGGCGGTCTCCTCCACGGAGACGTCGCGGGACCCGGCGACGCTCTCGGCGTTGACGAGGTAGGGGGCTCCTCTGGGCACCTGGATGTTGAGGTTTCCGGCCGTCGTGCGGGCTTCGACGTTCGCCGGGGGCGTGGCGAAGCCGAGGTAGACGTCGCCCGCGTCGGCCTTCACCCGTACGGATTTCGCCTGCGCGTCCACGATCCACACGTCGCCCGCGACACTGGTGATGTCAACCTCTCCAGGGAGGCCCTCCAGCCGGACGCCGCCGCCGGAGAGGTTGATGTCGACCTTTCCGGTGAGGCCCCGAGCAGCCACGTATCCGCCGCCGGAGTTCACGGAGAGAGGGGTCTGCTCCGGGATGCTCAGCCGGTAGGAGGCGTGGCACGGCTGCACGATCTCGATCGGGCAGTCCATCTTGATCCGCAGGGTGTCGCCCTCCCAGGTCTCCCGCACCTTCGGCCTGAAGGTCGACCACTCCAGGTCCCGGATGACCCGTACCTGGCCGGCGGGCCCGGGCTCGATCTCCACGGAGACGTTCTCGAGTTCGAGGGACAGGCTGGTGAGGGAGCGCTTGTAGACGTCGCTGGTCGTCGTGGTGCTCTCCAGCAGCAGGTCCATGACGGCCACGAAGGACGCGCACAGCACCGCCAGGGTGAGGAGGACTCCGCCAGCCCGCCAGCCCGTGTGCTTGTTCACGGCCGGTTCGGGGGCGGTCTCGTCGGCGGCCTTGTCGAGGGTCTTCATGCCCGGCCTCCCAGGAAGCGCAGTACGGCCAGGACCCGGCGGTGGTCACTGTCGGCGTGACGGAGGTCGAGCTTGGCGAAGATGTTGTTGATGTGCTTGGCCACCGCGCTCTCGCTGACGACCAGCGCGGCGGCGATGCCCGCGTTGGAGCGGCCCTCGGCCATCGCCTTGAGGACGTCGAGCTCGCGGGGGGTGAGGCGGTCGAGGGGGTCGCTGCGCCGCCGGACGAGCAGCTGGGAGACGACCTCGGGGTCCAGGACGGTGCCGCCCGAGGCGACCCGGCGCAGCCCGTCCAGGAAGTCCGCCACGTCGGCGACCCGGTCCTTCAGCAGGTAGCCGACCCCGGCGGTCTCCCCGGACAGCAGGTCGGTGGCGTAGTGCTCCTCCACGTACTGGGACAGGACGAGCACCCCCATGCCCGGCCACTGCCGGCGGATGACCAGCGCGGCGCGGAGCCCCTCGTCGGTGTGCGTCGGCGGCATGCGGACGTCGGTGACGACGACGTCCGGCTGCTCCCGTTCGAGCTCCGTGAGGAGCTCCTCGGCGGTTCCCACCGCCGACTGGATGGTGAATCCGGCACGTTCCAGCAGCCGGATGAGGCCTTCTCGCAGCAGTACCGAGTCTTCGGCGATCACGACGCGCACGGGAGCTCCGCGGTGAGGGTGGTGGGGCCGCCCACAGGGCTGTGGACGGTGAGGGTCCCGTCGATGGACTCGACGCGCTGGACCAGGCCGCGCAGGCCGCTGCCCTTGCCGGGGTGGGCTCCGCCGATCCCGTCGTCGGTGACGACGACCCGGACGGTGCCGCGGACATGGGAGACGTTCACTTCCGCGCTCCCCGCCTGGGCGTGCTTGGCGGCGTTGGCCAGGGCCTCGGAGACCACGAAGTAGGCGACGGCCTCGGTGGTCGGGGACGGCCGCGAGGGGAGGTCCACCGCCAGCGTCACGGGAACGGGGGAGCGGGCCGCGATCCCCGAGAGGGCCGCGTCGAGCCCGCGGTCGTTCAGGACGGCCGGGTGCAGGCCGCGGACGAAGTCGCGCAGCTCGGCGAGGGCCAGCTTGGCCTCCTCGTGCGCTTCGGCGATCTCCGGCAGGTCCGGGTTCATCGCCCGCGCCATCCCGAGGTTCATGGCCAGCGAGACGAGCCGCTGCTGGGTGCCGTCGTGCAGGTCGCGCTCGATCCGCCGCCGTTCGGCGTCGGCGGCGTCCACCACCGCGCTGCGGCTCTCGGTGAGCACCTCGACGCGGTGCGAGAGCCTCTTCGCCTGGTCGGGGCCGAGGAGCGCGCGGGCCATCGCCAGGTCCAGGGCGGCCAGCGCGCGCACCACCCAGGGCGTGGCGAACAGAAGGAACACCCCGACGAGGACCAGCGCGGTCTCCAACTGGGCGTTGGAGGGGTCGATGAACTCGGCGTCGCGCAGCATGCGCGGTGCCGCCAGGGAGAGGGCGGACAGGAACAGCAGGCCGAAGGCCGTGCTCCAGAGGCCGGCCGCCAGGAGGGCGGAGCCCGTCTCCGTCACCGCGGCGACGACGTGGAACCACGCCTGGCGCCAGGTGTTGCGGTCGAACGCCTGGGCCACGAGGCGTTCGCGGCGCCCTTCCGGGTGGTTCCGGGGGAGCGGGTCCACCCGCTCGCCGAGGAGGCCGGCGAAGCGGCTCCGGTGCAGGCTCGCCAGGCCCCACACGAGGGGGAACAGCAGGGGCAGGACGACGGGGAGCGTCACCAGGAACACGGTGGACAAGAGCAGCAGGGCCAGCAGGACCAGCCCCGCCCCGGAGACGAGCGCGCCCATGACCAGGTGGGCCGTGGCCCACCAGGTCCGGGGGCGCACCGGGCCGAGAAGGATCTCGCGCCAGATCACGTCGGGTTTGTTCCTTTTCACGGTGATCACAGTAGGCATGCCGGGGAGGCGGGACGACCCCCCTGATTACCGGTTCCATGGTGAAGCCAGTGCCACCTCCCGGCGGTCATGCCTTCCCCGCGGCGTAGGCGAGGACGTCCGCGCGACGGTAGAGGCGGCGGGTCCGGCCGCCGCCGAGCGGGACCTCCTCCACCGGCTCCGGCCAGCCCTTCGGGGGCCGGGAGGCGTAGACGGTGACCGTGCCCGGGGCCAGGCCGAGCAGGCGGCCGGCCTCGGCGAGGGTGAGCAGCTCCCTGTCGTGCTCCGCGGGCAGGGAGCCGTACCAGGCCGCCCACTCCTCGGTGTCCCAGTAGAGGGCCTTGCCGTGCCGGCGGGCGGGCTCGGGGTGGCCGTTGGCGCCGCGTGCCGCCCACAGCTCCTTCAGGGCGTGCCTGGAGAGGCCGTGGATCTCGGCGAGCCGGTCGCGGGTGGCCAGGCCGTCCGGGACGGCGGCCTCCGTCCCGCGGGCGGAGTACCAGGCGTGCCAGGCGCCGGCGTCCCAGGTGAGCTGCTGTCCGCGTCTGCCGTCCGGTTCGGGATGCCCGGTGGAGGCACGCTCCCGGAACCACTTCTCCAGGGTGCTCCTGCCCAGACCGTAGCGGTCCATGATCTCTGCGCGTGTTACGGAAGCCACGTCCACAGTCTCGGCCATGTGTTCCGGCTTATGCGGCGGTGAGGGCCCTGACGGTAACCTTCCACCATCATGAGAGGGCCAGCGGCACGTTTCACGTTGCTCATCGCCGGCGCGACGGTCGCGGCGGCGGCCGCGGCGTTCCTCGTCCCCGACCGGGACGGCCTGGCGGCGGCGCTGGAGTCGGCCGGCGGCCTCAACCCGTTCCTGGCGGTCCTGGGCACCTGGCTGCTGATCCTGGCCATGGTGCCGCGCACGGCACTGGCCTTCGTCTGCGGGCTGCTGTTCGGGCTCGGGCCGGGCGCCGGATACGTGCTCGTGGGCGCGCTGCTGGGCGCGAGCACCGCCTTCCTCGTCGGCCGCCTCCTGGGCCGGGAGTTCATCGACGGCGTGCTGTCGCGGGAGCACGCCGGATGGCGCGGCTCGCTGGCGGCCCGCATGGCGCGGCTCGACCACTGGCTGGGCCGCAACGGGGTCATCGGCGTGGTGACCGTCCGGTTCCTGCCCATCGCCCCCTACGGCCTGGTCTCCTATGCCTTCGGCACCTCCGCGACCCGCTACCGGGACTTCCTGTTCGGCAGCGCGGTGGGCGTGCTCCCCTCGACCCTGGGGTACGCGGCGCTGGGCGCCGCCGTCTTCGGCCCCTCCGCCGCCTCGATGGGCGTCGCCGTCGTCGGAGGCCTGGGACTGCTGAGCCTGGTGGTGACCATTGGACTACACCGAGTACGCAAAAACGAGCCCCGCCCGTCGCCAGGACCGTCAAGACCGGATAACTTGAACATGGTCCGCCGGTGACCACAGAGAAGTGAGACTCCTGGAGGTCCCCCCGTGAAGATCCTGCTCGCCGGAGCCACCGGCGTGATCGGCCGCGCGCTGGTGCCCCAGCTCGTCGAGGCGGGTCACGAGGTTTCCGGCACGACCCGCCGCCGCGCCAAGGGCAAGCTGCTCGAAGGGCTGGGCGCGCACCCGGTCGTCGTGGACGTCCTGGACGCCAGGCGCCTGCGCAAGGCCGTCAAGGCCGAGCGCCCCGACGTCGTCATCCACCAGCTCACCGACCTCACGAGCGGGGACTTCGCGGCCAACGGCGCGCTGCGCGCCGCGGGCACCCGCAACCTCGTCGACGCCGCGCTGGCCGCCGGCGTCGAAACGATGATCGCCCAGAGCATCGCCTGGCTGTACGTGCGCGGCGAGGAGCCCGCGACGGAGACCGACGTGCTCGACCCGGCGCTGCAGCCGTACCAGAGCATCGCCTCGCTGGAGCAGGACGTCGCGCGCATGCCCAAGGGCGTCGTCCTGCGGTACGGCGCGCTCTACGGGCCCGGCACCTGGTACGCCCCGGACGGCGCGATCGCCGACCGGGTGCGGCGCGCGGAGCTGGCGCTGACCCCGGCGTGGACGTCGTTCGTGCATGTGGAGGACGCGGCTGCCGCCACGGTCGCCGCCCTCGGCTGGGAGGCGGGTCCGGTCAACATCGTCGACGACGAGCCCGCGACGTTCCAGGAGTGGCTGCCGTCCTACGCCGCGGCGCTGGGCGCCCCGGAGCCGCGGTCGATCCGGCACGCCGCCGCCACCGGCCGTCCGGTCTCCAACGCCAAGGCCAAGGAGCTGGGCTGGAAGCCGCAGTACCCCACCTGGCGCACCGGGCTGCTGGCCGAGGCCGCTCCGGCGGAGTAGCGGTGGCGCCTTCGGCCGCGTCCCGGCGGGAGCGGCTCAGAAGGTGACCGTGTACCAGAACCGGAGGCGCTGGTCCGACAGGCGCTCCCAGCCCCAGTCCTTGGCGAGGAAGTCCAGGATGTACAGGCCGCGGCCGCTCTCCCGGTCGCTGTCGGGCTCGTAGCGCAGGGCGGGCTCGCTGTGCCCGCCGCGGTCCACGACCTCGACCCGCACGAGCTGGTCGCTCAGCTCGGCGATGAGCTCCACCATGCCCCCGGGGCTGGCGTAGAGCACGCTGTTGCCGAAGGCCTCCGAGAGCAGCTGGACCGCCGCGTACTCGGCGGGGTGGTCGTGGCCGAGCCAGGAGGACAGCCATCTGCGCGCCACGCGCACCTGTTCCGGCCGACCGGGCAGGGTGATGCGCGTGGCGGTCAGCATGGTCGGTCCTTCGGTCGTTCGAACTCTTGCTCCATCGCCGGAACCTCCTGCGGTCGTGCGGGACACGACCGGCGGCCCGGGAAGCGGACCGCGGTGGACGGGCCTACCTGCGGACTCTCCGGCACTCCCCCAGCGATCCACGGAGATCCCCACAAAGGTCCTCGAATCCCTTCGTTCAGCCCGAAGCTCTTCGATCAACCCCGAAGTTCTCTCCGTTACCGAGCCTCCGTGTCGCTACTCTCTGAGTGTGAGGCGCAACGGGGGGTCATGTAAAGCGCTTTCGTGGAATATTCCACTTCCGTTCGTGCAGGCACTCGGGGACCACACACCCAGGAGGGTTCCATGACCTCAGGGCGGACCAGCCCGACAGTCCGCAGGCGGCGTCTCGCCGCCGAGATGCGCCGCCTGCGCGGCGCGCGCCAGGTGAACCTGGACGAGGTGGCCAGAGGCTCCGACGTGGGGCGGACCACCGTCTACCGCATCGAGCAGGCCTCCCACGCGCCGAAGGTGAACGACATCCGGGCGCTGTGCCGCTACTACGAGCTCTCCGAGGAGGAGACGGAGGGGCTGGTGGCCCTGGCCCGGGAGAGCCGGCAGCGGGGCTGGTGGCAGCGCCCCGGCTCCTCCTCGTCCATCCCCTCCTGGTTCGAGACCTACATCGGGCTGGAGGAGGAGGCCTCGGAACTGCTGGTCTACGAGCCCGAACTGATCACCGGGCTGCTGCAGACCGAGGACTACTACCGGTCGCTGCTGCGGATCGACCCGGTGCTGCCCGAGGAGAGCGTCGCCGAGCAGGACCGCCGGGTGGCCGTCAGGCTCAAGCGCCAGGAAAGGCTGAACGGCCCTGACGCGCCCAAGCTCTGGGTCATTCTGAACGAGGCCAGCATACGCCGGGTCGTGGGTGGCCGAACTGTCATGAAAAAGCAGTTGGAACAACTCATCGCGCTCTCCCGGCCGCGCCATGTCATGTTGCAGGTGCTACCTTTCTCGGCCGGTGCCCATGCCGCCGTCGACGGCTCATTCCACATTTTGCATTTTCCCCGGCAGGCACATCCCTCGATCGTGTACCTTCAGTTCCGCCGCGGCAGCCTCTATTTGGAGGAACAGGCGGATCTCGCGGAGTACACGGGGATCTACGAGCACCTGCGCGCCGTGGCGCTCTCCCCGGAGCTGTCGGTGGAGCTCATCGAGCAGGTCGCGGGGGAGCTGTCGTCTGCGCAGGAACGAATCATATGAAAGCGGGGTGTTCTTAATGCTGGAATTCTCCCGCCTTACCTGGCGGAAGAGCAGCCGGAGTGCGCAGAACGGGGCATGTGTCGAGATCGGCACCTCCCGTCCCGGCGCGCCCGTGGCAATACGGGACAGCAAGAACCCGGAGGGTTGGAAACTGGCCTTCTCGCGGTCCGAGCTTCGTTCCTTCATGGCGAAGGTGAAGACGCTGTAGCCGATTATATCTCGACGGGCGCGGCACTTCGGTGCCGCGCCCGTCTGCTTTTTTCGAGCATTTCCCGAAGGCTGTCGTTCCAATCGGGAATTCTCGTTCTGTAATTTTCCAGATCAGCGCCGGTAGCGGATTCCGTGAAAGAGCGCGACGCCGCCGGCCAGCCAGGCCGCCCCCGCGACGATGAAGAAGCACGCCACGTAGTCGCCGAGTTCGGTGGCGCCGCCCCCGCCGGTGAGGATCGCCGCGACGACCGCGCCCGCGACCGCGCCGCCCGCCGTCCGCACCAGGGAGTTGACGCCGCTGGCGATGCCGCTGCTGTCCATCGGCACGTGCGCGACGGCCAGGGTGCCCAGGGCGGCGTAGGCGATGCCGAAGCCCAGGCCCTGGAGCACGCCGTAGGCGACGAAGTCCGAGCCGTGGGAGTTGGACAGGGCGAGCCAGAAGTAGGACGCACCGGCGAACACCGAGCCGATCGCCAGCGCGAACGCCGGACCGGTGCGCTCGGCCAGCCTCCCGGCGTAGGTGGAGGCGTAGAACATCACGACGGTGTTCGGCAGCGAGTACAGGCCGACGTCCAGCACCGAGCCGCCCAGCCCGTAACCCGCGCTCGACGGCGTCTGGATCAGGTTGGAGATCAGCGTGAACGAGGAGTACATCGAGAAGCCGAGCAGCAGGGACATCAGGTTCGCCGAGAGGGACCTGGGGCCCGCCAGCAGCGACAGCCGCACGAGCGGCTCGGCCACCCGCTGCTCGGTCAGCACCCAGGCCGCGCACAGGACGGCCGAGGCGGCGAACAGGCCGAGCACGCGCCCCGACGTCCAGCCCCAGGCGTTGCCCTGGCTGACGGCCAGCAGCAGGCACAGCAGCATCAGGGCGGTGAGGACGGCTCCGGGGTAGTCGGGCCTGCCGCCGCGTCCGGCGCCCTCGGCGGGCACGCAGCGGGCGACGAGGGCCACGGAGGCCGCGCTGAGCACGGCCGCCACCCAGAAGACCGGGGCGTGGTGGGAGGTGACGGTGGCCAGCAGCCCGGTGACGAGCATGCCGAGGGTGCCGCCGATGCCCATGGTGGCGCTGACGAAGCCGATCGCGCCCATGATGCGGGCGGGCGGCAGCACGTCACGGATCACCCCGACCGCCAGCGGGAAGACCGCCACGCTGACGCCCTGCACGGCCCTGCCGACGAACAGCACGCCCAGCGACGTCGCCAGGGCGCAGATCACCGACCCGGCCAGCAGCAGGCCGAGGGCCGTCAGGATCAGCGGCTTCTTGCCGTACATGTCGCCGAAGCGCGACAGCAGCGGGGTGGCGACGGCGCCCGACAGCAGGGAGGCGGTGAAGACCCAGGTGACCGTGGTGATCGAGGCGTCGAACTCGGCCATCAGCGCGGGCAGCAGCGGGATGACCAGGGTCTGCTGGATGGCCACGAGGGAGCATCCGATCGCCAGCGCGACCAGGATCAGCCGCGGGCGGGGGGAGGAGAGGGAGTCGGAAGCGGGGGGATCGAGGGTGCTGGTCACGGCGGTGCTCCTGGGGCGCTCCCGGACTACTGATTTGTTAACCTCAGTAAGTTATCCGGGGGAGACCCGCCGGGGACCGCCAGGTCCGGCTCAGCGGAAGCAGCCGCAGTCCGCCATCGCCCACTCGGTGACCGAGGAGCCCGGGCCCGAGACGTGCTCGTACTCCGCGCAGAGCATCTGGACGACGAACAGCCCGCGCCCGTCCTCGGCCAGGTCCTCCACCGGGACCGCGGGCCCGGCCGCCGCCAGCAGGAGCTCGGTCTGCGCGGTGACGTCACCGCGCAGCACCGGCTTGCCGATGGGCGGGGAGTGGTGGACCAGGCGCCCCCAGACCCGGTTCCTGCCGTGGACGACGCTCAGGGAGACCTTGCCGTCGCCGCCGTGCTCGGCGCAGTTGCCGAGCAGCTCCGACACCACCAGCAGGAACTCGTCGCGGACGCGGCAGGAGGAGCCGAAGATGCCCCGCAGCCAGTCGCGGGCCGCCGTCCCGGCCCGCAGGTCCACCGGAAGGGTCCGTTCCGCCGTCCACCCGGGAGACGTGGACGGACCCACCTGGCTGTCGACCGCGGGCGTTCTGTTCACGGATCGCTCCAGTCAGCGTGCTTCCGACGGACGTGCCTAAAACTAGGGATCGGGCCGCGCCCTCGTCCAGATTGTTTCTCGGAGTTTCTTCAGGGTTTTGCGGCCTCGATCAGATTCTGCGCGGTACGGCCGTACGCCGAGGCCTCCACCAGGTGTTCGAAGGTCTTGAGGTAGTGCGCGACGTCCGCCGGCTGGCGGTTACGGATCTGCCCGGCGACCAGATCCGGACGGACCTCATCGGCGTCGTAGATCCAGAACCCCTCCCACGGCCAGACCGTGCGCGGCGCCCGCAGCGGCAGGATGCCCAGGGAGACGTTCACCTGCCCGCCCACGAAGTGCAGCAGCCGGTCGAGCTGCTCCAGCATGCCCTCCTCGTCGAGCATGGGAGCGTACAGGGCGGCCTCGGAGACGACGAAGCTGAAGCGCTTGGTCCCGTCGGCCAGGTGCTGCTGGAGCTTGAGCCGCTCCTCCGTCGCGGCGTCCACGTCGTTGGGCACCTCGCGGAACTCCATGATGGACGTCAGGTGCGCCTTGGCGTAGGCGGGGGTCTGCAGCAGCGACGGGATGGGGCTGTGCTGGAAGATGCGGAACTCCGACGTGCCCTCGTACTGGGGATTGAAGGATTCCTGGACCCGGCGCAGGCCGGTCTGCTCGATGCGGCGCCACTGGATGTAGAGGTCGTCGATGTTGCGGACGGCCGCGATGAGGTCGGGCACGCTCTCGGGATTGCCGGTGGCGGTGCACCAGACGCGGATGTCGCGCTCGGTGGGGATCTGCACCCCGTTCTGGATCTTGGAGACCTTGGACTTGGCCCAGCCGACCTCGGCGGCGAGCGAGATGGTGTTGAGCGGTGACTCGGCGAGCAGCTGCCGCAGCCGGGCCGCGAGGATGCTCGCGGCCTCGTCGGCCCGCTCCTTGGTAGTGGGCATCCCACGAAGCTACGCCGTTTGTTGCGAGTTGTCGCGGAGAGTTTCTTGATCACTCGGTGTTCGGCCCGCGCCGGATCTCAGGCCAGGTCGGACGGGTCGGTGTTGGCTCCGCAGAGGACGACGGCCACCGTGCCGGAGCCGTCGTCGAAGTGGGGCAGCCCGGCGTAGGCGGTCGCGGCGGAGTGCTCGACGGCGAGCCGGTAGCGCTCCCACAACCGCCGCCGCGCGTCGATGATCTCGAGGTCGGTGACGAGCAGGCTGTCGGAGCGGGTGGTCCGCGCGGTGTCCAGCGCCAGCCGGGACGCGCGCCGGGCGCCCAGGGCGTCGGCGGCGACCGAGTCGACGGTGACGTCCACGGGCCGGCCCGCCTCCAGCGCGGCGTTCAGCGCGCGGCAGTTCTCCGGCTCGACGACGACCGTGCGCAGCCCGTGGTGGTCGGCGGCGGTCGCGATCCCGGTGAACAGGCCGCCGCCTCCGGCCGAGATGACGATCGTGTCCAGCCGCGGCACCCGGGCGCGGATCTCGTCCACGAGAGTGCCCGCGCCGGCCGCGATCAGCGGGTCGTCGTAGGCGTGCGAGGCCAGCGCCCCGGACTCGGCGGTGAACTCCTGGCAGGCGCCGAGCGCGTCGGCGTACTCGGCGCCGACCTGGCGGACGTCCGCGCCGTAGCCGCGCAGCCGCTCGACCTTCACCTTCGGCGCGGTCTCGGGGACGAAGACCGTGGCGGGAACCCCGAACAGGCCCGCCGCCCAGGCGCACGCCATGCCGGCGTTGCCCCCGCTGGCGATGGCCACCCCGGCCGGGGGCAGCGTCCCGGCCTCCCGGTGGGCGAGCAGCAGGTTCAGCGCGCCGCGCGCCTTGAAGGAGCCGGTGTGCTGCATGAACTCCAGGGCGAACCACAGCGGGCCGTCGGCGTGCGCGACCGCGGTCTCGCGGATCCGCGAGGTGATGCGCCGGGCGGCCTGCTCGACGTCGCCGTAACCGATCTTCTGAGCCTCCACACCGTCTCTTCTACCACCGCGTTTCCCCCGGCAATCACCAGAGAAAGGCATGAACCAGTCCTATCGCCGCTCCTGCGGCGATGTACCACGCGTTGTTGATCCGGGTCCGCCACACCAGCACGAACGTGCCGAGGGCGATGGCCGCGGTGAGGGGATCGGTGACCGCGGTGCGGGCGAGCTGCCAGGAGACACCGGCCATCAGCGCGAGCGCGGCGGCGTTGACCCCGTCCAGCAGGGCGCCCGTCCAGTCCCGGGAACGCAGGAAGCCGGTGAGCCGGGTGAGCAGCCCGACGAACAGGAACGACGGCAGGAAGACGGCCACGGTGGCGAGGAACGCGCCGGGGAGCCCGGCGACGACGTAGCCGAGGAAGGTGGCGGTGGTGAAGACGGGGCCGGGGGTGACCTGCCCGACGGAGACGGCGTCGACGAGCTGCTGCTCGGTGATCCAGCCGAGCCGTTCCACGAAGTCGCCGCGCAGGAACGCCAGCAGGACGTAGCCGCTGCCGTACAGCACCGCGCCGATCTTCAGCATGGTGGCGAAGAGCTCGGCGAGCTGGGCTCCGGTCGGGTCGGGGAAGAGCGGGGAGCCGTCGGCGAACGGCAGCGGCACCAGGGCGCCCGGACCCCTCGCGCGGCGCGCCCGGAGCGCGGCGCGGGCCGCGGCGGCCGAGGCCGCGCCGCAGGCCAGGACGAGCAGCTCGTTGACGCCCGCCAGGTAGGCCGCGAGCGCGGCGGCGGCGAGCAGCCCGAGCCACACCGTCCTGAGCACGGCGCGCAGCAGGGCGAAGAGCGCGTGGGCGATGATCGCGATGACGGCGGGCACCACCCCGTACAGGACGCCCTCGACGGCCGGGGTGCTCCCGTGGCGCACGTACGCCCAGGCCAGCGCGGTGACCATCAGCGCGGCGGGCAGGATGAAGCAGACCCCGGCCGCGACCAGCCCCCGCCACCGCGCCCGCTCGTGGCCGAGGTGGATGGCCAGTTCGGTGGAGCTGGGGCCGGGGATGAGGTTGGTGGCGCCCATCAGGTCGGCGAACCGCCGGTCGGTGACCCAGCCCCGGCGCCGCACCAGCTCGTCGCGCATCAGCGCGGTGTGCGCGGCGGGCCCGCCGAACGCGATGGCGCCGAGCCTGAGGAACAGCCCGGCGACCTCCCGCCACGATCCGCGCGCCGGTGCCGCGTTCTCCTCGTCCGCCATCCCGGAATCCCACCACGCCCGGGTGAACCGGGGGTGAAACCGTGCGCCGGGACGGCCGGCTCAGTAACCCCACAGGCGGGTGATCTCGCGCAGCTCCTCGGGGACGTCCTCGCGGGAGGGCAGGGGACGGGCCCGCTGGATCCTGCCGGACTTGAGGTTGGCGCTCCAGTCGCCGAAGACCGGCTTGATCGGGCCGTGGTCGTGGGCGCCGTAGTCGAGCATCGAGGACTCCCACGGCACGCCGAGGTAGGCGCAGATCTTCTTCGTCACGTCGGCCGGGTCGGCGGTCAGGTCCTCGTAGCGGACGGTGAGGCCCTCCAGGCTCTGCCGGGCGGTCTCGACGCCCGTCACGTAGTCGAGGACCTCCTTGACCACGGCGTCGCGGTCGGCGTCCTTGCGGCGGTTCAGGAGCGACTCGACGACGGACGCGGGATGGCGCTGCAGGAAGATGTAACGCGCCTCCGGCCAGGCCGAGGAGATGCGCTGCCACTGCAGGGCGTTGGAGGGGGTCTTGTCGACGATGATGGACTTCCTGCTCTTCAGCAGCTCGTGATGGAGCACCCGGTCCCACAGCAGGTGCTCCAGCTCGGTGAGGCTGAGTCCGACCGCGTCCATGATGTCCGCGGAGTACTTGCGGCTCGGCTCGACCTTGAGCGTGCGCAGGTGCAGCTCGTGCGGCGCGCGCAGGCGCGAGTGGCTGTTGAGCAGGACGCGCAGGAGGGTCGACCCCGACCGTACCGACGAGAGGACGAAGACGGGCGAGGCGACCAGGCGTGTGGCCGACCGGTCGGGCAGTGGCGCCCTCCGCTTGAGCGCCACCCCCGGAGGCCTCACGGCCTCGAGCAGGTGTGCTCCCCTGCGCCGGATGGCCTTCTTGATCACGCGCTTGCGCTTGGCGTCCTGCATCCTTCATCCCGGGGTCGACTCCTCCTGACCCCCAGGACCGTACAGGTCGGACATGAAAAAAAGATAAAGATTCCGGAACGTTAGCGAATATTCATGCAACCTTTGGGGGCTCGGGGGTGTCCTCCTCGCAGAGGTCGCGCGCCATGAGCGTGGCCCCGGCGACCGCGCCGGGCATGAACAGCACCGCGCCCAGCGGGATGAGGAACAGCACGGCGGTGGCGGTGCCGAAGCCCAGGGTCGTGGCGCGCCGCGACTTCAGCAGGGCGAACCGCTCCTTGCGCGACATCAGCCTGCGCTCCATGGCGATGCCGGTCAGCTCCCCGGTGAGGAAGTAGCCCGAGACGATGAGCGCGACGACGGGGACGACGGTCTGGCCGACGACGGGGATGAATCCCAGCGCGAAGAACAGCACGCCGAAGGCGAGCGCGGCGGCGCCCAGGATGAGCGCGTCGCGGACGCTCCGGCCGACGCCGCGCCAGAACGGCTCGTCGGGCTCCGGCGGGGCGCCGCCGACGGAGTCCTCCACCCGGGTGGCGAGCGCCTCGTAGAACGGCTCGCCGATGACGAGGGTGACGGCGGTGAACAGGAGCAGCGAGGCGAACAGCGCCGCCCCGAACACCGCGACGCCGGCGATGACGCGCAGCGCGTCCCGCACCCCGGACGCCCAGTCGTCGGCGAACGGCGTCATCCACCGGACGAGGTCGCCGACCTGGAAGCCCAGCCAGGTCAGCAGGCCCGCGAACAGCACCAGGGACAGCAGCGCGGGGATCAGGCCGAACACCCATTGGGCGGGACGTCTGGCGACCCAGGAGATCCCCCGTCCCAGGTAGCGCACTCCATCGACCATTTCCCGCTCCTCCGCGCCGTCGTGTCGTCTCGCGGAGGCCAGTTTGCCAAAATGGCGGAGAAGTCCGGCCGCCACGTCCCGTAATCACACGGCGTGCCGATGGCGCCACGCTTCACTTCTATCTTTTTGGTATCGATACCGGCTGTTCCGGCGGGGCCGCGCGGGAGGTTCGCACCGCCTTCATCAGCCCTCCTGTGCCGAAGAGGAGGGCATTCTTCTCGGTATTGGTCTTTTCGGGCAGGCCTTACACTCACACGCAGGACACCGCCTCAGGCCATGAACCCGCGTTATGACGTTCCGTGTTCGAGCGGGAACATGCTGGCACGCCCGGCGGTCTTGAACCGGTCCGCTCACTAGGACCCCCCTCTTGCGGTGAGGTGTCCTTATTTTGGACAGTGGTTAAAGTCTCTTCACCTTCAGTACTGTGGGCGACCCTGGTCGGCCAGGAGACACGCAAATCGGAGCGGAAACGTTGTTCAAACGCAGAAGATCCCCAGTACCCCGCGGCGGGCGCCCGATCCTTCGGCGTATCGCCGCGCTGCTGGTCGTGCCGTTGCTCTCGCTGACGGTGCTGTGGGGGTACGCGGCGACTACGACGATGAACGCCGCTCTGAAGAAGTTCAACTTCTCTGACAACTACGACATGCTCGGCATCCCGGCGAACACGCTGATGTTCACGCTGGCGATGGAGCGTTCGGCGGCCGCCGTGGTGGTGACCGGCAACGGCGCCGCCGCCGCGGCGGCCCAGGAGGGCCTCGCCCAGGCGAGGGGCGCCACGGACAAGACGCTCGCGTCGTTCATGGCCACGCTGCAGAACCCCGACGCCCTCGACGGCCTCAACCCCAAGGCCCGCGCCCAGCTTCCCGACACCCGCAAGGCCCTGGAGGGCCTGGACACGGTGCGGGGCAAGGCAGTGCCCGGACGGTCCACCCCGGTCGAGATCATCAACGAGTACAGCCGGCTCATCGAAGTGCTGTTCCGGATGTGCGCCTCCTTCACCAGCGTCAACGACCTGGACGTCGCGCGGGAGACCGCCGCGCTGATCTACATGGGCTGGTCGCGCGACCTGATGCTGCGCCAGAGCGCGCTGCTGAACACCCTCCCCAAGAACGCGAAGATCGACAGCGCCCGCCGTACCGCCTTCGCCGACTGGGCCGGCAGCCGCGAACGCTTCTTCGAGCTCTCGCTCCACGAGGTGTCGGGCAACATCGCCGACATCCTGCACGGCTTCGCCGAGAGCCCCGAGTTCCGCAGGTACGTCGAGCTGGAGCAGAGCTTCCTCACCGCCAAGACCGTGCCGAACCTCCAGGAGTGGCGGGCGCTCAACGAGCAGCTCGCCGGCGTCTGGATGGAGCGCGTCATGGCGAGCAGCGACATCCTGAAGGTCGAGCGGGTGGAGCCGGTCGGCCAGCGGATCATCGTGGAGTTCACGCTGGTCGCCGGACTCGGTCTGGTCGCGGTCATCGCCTCGCTCGTGCTGCTCACCCGGTTCGCCCGCAACGTCTCGGTGGAGCTGAAGGGGCTGCGCGGCGCCGCGCAGAACCTGGCGCAGGAGCGGCTGCCCCGGGTCGTGGCCCGGCTGCGGCGCGGCGAGGAGGTCGACCCCGTGGTCGAGGCGCCGCCGATCGAGACGGGCAAGACCCGCGAGATCAACGAGGTGGCCGAGGCGTTCGGCACCGTGCAGCACACCGCGGTCGACGTGGCCGTCGCCGAGGCGCACCTGCGCAAGAGCATCGGCCAGGTCTTCGTCAACCTGTCGTGGCGCAGCCAGGCGCTGCTGCAGCGCCAGCTCCAGCTGCTCGACGTGATGGAGCGCCGCGCCTCCAGCCCCGAGGAGCTGGAGGACCTCTTCAAGCTCGACCACCTCACCACCCGCATGCGGCGGCACGCCGAGGGCCTGGTGATCCTCTCCGGCGCGCCCACCGTCCGCGCCTGGGACCACCCGGTCGAGATGGAGGACGTGGTGCGCGCCGCGCTCGGCGAGGTGGAGGACTACACCCGGGTCGAGGTCGCGGCCTCCACCGGCGTCGCGATCGAGGGCGAGGTCGTCGCCGACGTCATCCACCTGCTGGCCGAGCTCATCGAGAACGCCACCATGTTCTCCCCGCCCACCACCGAGGTGCTGGTGCGGGCCGAGGCCGTCGCCAACGGCGTGGTCGTCGAGATCGTCGACCGCGGCATCGGCATCTACCCCGAGCAGCTGGCCCTGCTCAACCGCAACCTCAGCCAGCCGCCGGAGTTCGACCTGGCCGACAGCGACCGGCTGGGCCTGTTCGTGGTGGCCCGCCTCGCCGCCCACCACGGCATCAAGGTCACGCTCCAGCCGTCGGTGTACGGCGGCACCACGGCGGTCGTCCTGATGCCCGAGACGCTGATCGTGCGTCCCGGCGGCGAGTCCCGCGGCAAGCGCGGGCAGCGGGCCGTGCAGGCCGGTTCGGGCGCTCCGTCCGAGCCCCGGGCCGTGACCGCCGGCGCGCACCGCGGCCCCGCGGCCCCGCCCTCCTCGTCGTCCACCGGCGCCACCACCATGGTGTCCGACCTGCCCGCGACCTCGTCGTCGGGCCGCTACACCCCGCCCCCGTCCAGCACGCCTCTGCCCCCTTCGGTGCCCCCCATGGTCTCTGAGCAGTCTTCGCCGTTCTCCGGGTACGACCTTCCCCCGTCCGTTCCGGAGACCCCCCAGGAGCTGTTCCCCCAGGGGCAGCAGCAGGGACAGCAGCAGGAGCAGGAGCGCCGGGGCGGGGAAGGCCGCGGCAGGCTGCCGCGCCGGAACCGGCAGCAGCACCTCGCGCCGCAGCTGCGGAAGCAGTCCCAGCCCGGAGCCGGCGGCTCCTATGACAACAACGACGAAGACGGATTCGTCGAGCCCGACCCGGAGTTCAGCCGGGATCTGATGTCCTCGCTGCAGTCGGGATGGCTGCAGGGGCGAAGCCCGGAGGACGAGACCACAGAGTTCGATACCTATGACGAACGGGAGAGGCCGTGACTCAGCCACAGCCATCCGGTGAATTGAGCTGGATGCTCGATGACCTGGTCCAGCGGGTGGAGCAGGTGCATCAGGCGGTTCTGCTGTCCCGGGACGGGCTGGTGATGGGCGCCTCGCGCACTGTCTCCCAGGCGGACGCGGAATTCCTCGCGGCGCTGTCCTCCGGTTTCCACAGCCTGTCCAACGGGGCGCGGGAGCACTTCGGAGCCCGCCAGGTGCGCCAGGCCGTCATCGAGCTCGACGACAAGCTGTTCTTCGTCGTGCCGGCCGGCAGCGGCAGCTGCCTGGCGGTGCTGAGCACCGCCGGACCGAAGGCCGGTCTGGTCGCCTACGAGATGGCGCTGCTCATCAAGCGGGTGCGCCAGCATATGGCGGCCGCGCCACGCCGCCAGTCGGCGGGTGCCGGATGAACGGTCCAGAGGGGCGGCTGCCCCGGGAACGCTGGGTGGGCCGGGACGCCGGCCCCCTGGTCCGCCCTTACACGGTGACCAAGGGGCGCACCCAGCCCCGGGGCGTCCGCCTCGACCTGGTGACGATCCTGGTCGTGAGCGGCCGGGGCGCGGCGGAGAACGTCAGGTTGTCGAGCGAGCACCGGCGGCTGCTGGACCTCTGCCGGCGCCCGTCGACCACCGCCGACCTCGCCTCCGAGGTGGACCTCCCGCTCCGGGTGGTCCAGGTGCTCCTGGGCGACCTGTACCACCACGGACTGATCGAAGAGGTCCGCCAACCCGCTCCCAAGCGTCCTGACGCTCACCTGCTGATGAGAGTGCTCGATGAACTTCGCCACCTCTGACGCCTCCCACCGGGAGGTCGCGGAAGCCCCCACCGTCGCGCTGAAACTGCTGGTCGCCGGGGGCTTCGGCGTCGGCAAGACCACACTGGTCGGCGCGATCAGCGAGATCCGCCCGCTGCGCACCGAGGAGGACCTGACCGACGCCAGCGTCGGCGTCGACGACACCACCGGCGTGGAGCGCAAGTCCACCACCACGGTGGCGATGGACTTCGGCCGGCTGACCTTCAGCGGCGGCCTGCGGATCTACCTGTTCGGCACGCCGGGCCAGGAGCGCTTCTGGTTCATGTGGGACGAGATGGCCTACGGTGCGACCGGCGCGATCGTCCTGGCCGACACCCGCAGGCTGGAGTCGAGCTTCGCCTCGATCGACTTCTTCGAGCAGCGCAGCATCCCGTTCGTGGTGGCGGCCAACTGCTTCGAGGGCGCCCAGCGCTACAGCCCCGAGGAGATCCAGGACGCCCTGGACATCGGCCCCGGGGTCCCGGTGGTGCTGTGCGACGTGCGCCAGCGCGAGTCCGTCAAGACGGTCCTGGTCACCCTCATCGAGTACGTCCTGAGGCTCACCACCGCCGCCTGAACCCGCGGCCGGCCGCGTGCCGGGAAGGCGAGAGGGCCCGCCCGGAAGGGCGGGCCCTCTCCGTCACCGGAGGGGTGCGGCGACGCGGGAGGGGTCAGGAGTTGGGGATGACCGCGGCGAGCGGGAGGCTGCCGCCGAGGACCTGCATGAGGCGGCTGCCGCAGGTGGACAGGTCGTCGGAGTTCCCGCAGTAGTGGCTGGCGGTGTAGGAGCCGGTGGCCATGTCCCTGGCCCAGGTGGAGCTGTAGTCGCGCAGTCGCGAGACCTGGGTGGAGTTGGGGCTGCAGCCCGCGCCGATGACACCGATGGCGTCGGTGTTCTCACCCTCGGCGTCGATGTGGCAGCTGCCTCCGGAGGGCGCGATGCCCCCGTTGTACTTGGTCCAGACGAGCTGGACGCCGACGAAGTCGGCGCCGAGGGAGCCGAGCGCGCCGAAGGCGTTGTTGAAGAGGTTGCTGAGGCTGGGACGGGCCGCGATCTGCAGGACGGGGCGGGTGCCGTTCGCCGAGACCGCCTGGAGGTTGGCGGTGAAGTCGCTGCTGGCGACGCCGTCGAAGAGGATCGCGCCCTTCAGGTTCGCGTAGCCCAGGGAGGCCAGGCGGGCGCCGACGACGGAGGCGAAGTGGCCGCCCGCCGAGTGGCCGCCCACGATGTACTTGGCGGGCAGCGCCTTGCCGCTCGGCGGGGTGATGGTGCGGGCGTTCAGCGTGTCGCCCAGCGCGTTGCCGAGTCCCGGGTTGCCGGCGGTCATGTCGGCGTCGATGCAGAACACCATGACGCCCTTCTCGGCGATCGCCTTGCTGGTGTTCGTGAGGGTGTCGCAGTCGCGGCTGAAGCCGTGCTGGACGAGCATCAGCGCGGAGGCGGCGCCGTTCGGCAGGTACCACTTCAGGTCGTAGGAACTCCCACCGATGGTCGCCGTGTCGATGACGCAGGTGGTGGTGCTCGAGGAGTAGCCGCCGCAGCTCTCGGCGGCGCTCGCCGCAGGGGCGGCGGCGAACGTGGACGCGATGAGCGCGCCCACCGCGGCGGCGGCCGTGAGGAAGCCGGTTCTGATCTTCCTGGAACGCCTGCTGGGGGTGACCTTCACTGTCTCTCCTCCTGCTCTGCGGAGCGGGGTCGTACGGGCCGGCCCGAGGGCGCGGCGTGATGGATGACAGCGACGGCCCACCGGTTCCGGCGTCGCGCCGGCCGTCGTCTCGCCGAGGTGGGAAGGGACTCTGCTGTTTCCCTCATTGGAAAGCTGTTTCGCAGAGGGAACTTCTGTTCCGCAGATTAAGGTCTGTGGACGGCTCAGGCAATGCCTTGCGGCCATGGTTTTCCGGCGGGATTTCCGGTAGGGGACAGGGCCGTCCCGCCGCTCAGAGGGAGCGGGTCTCGCCGCTGCGGTCCCCGTAGGCCGAGGGGAGGTCGCCGTCCAGCGCCGCGTGGACGCGCCGGAACATGTCCTCGACCTGGTCGATGTCATGGGGCAGGAGGCCGCGGTCGAGCTGGGCCCGGATGAGGCCGGCCTGCAGGGCGATCTGGTCGCGCTGCGAGTCGTCGCGGGCGACGGCCGCGACATCGCGCAGCATGCGGAGCAGGGCGTTCAGCGCGGCCGGTTCGTGACGGCCGTAGCGGCGGATCTGCCCGCAGGCCAGTTCGAGGTAGTAGGCCAGGTCGCGGTCGCGGACGATGACCTGCCCGCCGTCCCGCCCGTCCCCGTGGACGACCGGGCCGAGCCGCCGGCCGGTGAGCCTGACCAGGAGGTCGGCGAGGTGCCCGACGGCGTGCGCGGCGGTGACCGGATCGTTGACCGCGGGGGACAGCGCCTTGACCGCGATGTCGGCGAGCTGCCGCAGGCCCAGGGCCACGTCCTGCTCGTTGGTGCGCTCGTAGCCGATCTCGATGCCGTCCTGGACCGCCCTGTCGACCGCCGCGGGATCGGGCGCCCGGCCGTGCGGGGAGCGCCACCACACCGTCGCGACCGGGGAGCCCCGGACCACGTGGTCACCCGCCCGGACGGCGACCTCGATCGTGAGGCCGTGGGCGGCGGCCGCCCGCAGCAGCGCGTTGATGCGGAGCATCCGGACGAACCCGCTGCGGCGGGCCGGCAGCACCGTACCGCCGGGCGGCGTGGCGCCGGGGGAGCGCAGACTCTCGTCCCCGTACTCCGGATGGAACTTGTCGATCACCCGGTCCGTCTGGTCGTGGACGGTGAGCATCATCGTGTCCACCCGCAGCAGCTGCGCGATGTGCGTGATGAAGTACAGGACGGCGCCCAGGGCGGCCAGGCTCAGGAGCGAGGCGAGGAACATCGTCAGATCGGGGGCCGGGCGTTCGCTCCGGATGTACCGCAGCGCCACGGTGGTGAAGACGAAGGCGGCCACCAGCACGGACAGCACCCGCTTGATCCCCGGATCGTGGGCGAACTCGCGGAGCATCCTCGGCGAGAACTGCTGCGACGCCAGCTGGAGCGCCACCACGGTCAGGGAGAACGTCAGCCCCGTCACGGTGATGACCGAACCGGCCACCGCCTGCAGCAGGGTCGCGGCCGAATCGGCGTCGCCCTGCCAGCGCAACCAGAACGGCGGCCGCACGTTCTCCTCGTGCAGGCGTACGGTCAGAACCGCGAGGACGAAGGCCGCCAGGCTCGTGACGACGGGCCACAGCCACAGAGGCGTCCGGGCACGCTCCGCCTGCGGCGAGCGCGGGACGGGAAACCTCATGCCGGTTGGCTACCCGGTGCGTGGATCTCCATGTCCGCCGGGCGGGCGGCCGGCGCTTTTCTCCAGAACTCCGCGGAGTCAGGGGAAAAGGCTGTACCGGGGACGGGAAATCTGCAAGTGTTCGGTTACCTTCTTGTCCTGTCCCGTCCGCTTCACCCAGCTGAAGGAACGAGATGAGCCGCACTCTCTCCCTCCACGACGCCGGCCTCGCCCTGGCCGATCCGAGCGCCTACGCCGACGAGGGGCGGCTGCACGCCGCCCTGTCGCTGCTGCGCCGGGAGGCGCCCGTGCACCGGGTCGAGGCGCCGGGGTACAACCCGTTCTGGGCGATCACCCGGCACGCCGACATCATGGAGATCGAGCGGGACAACAAGCTGTTCCTCAGCGCGCCGCGCACGCTGCTGTCCACGGCGGAGATGGACCTCCTCCAGGCGCAGCAGCGGGAGCAGGGCATGGAGCTGCGCACGCTCGTCCACATGGACGACCCGCAGCACCGGGTGGTCCGGGCCATCGGGGCCGACTGGTTCCGGCCCAAGGCGATGCGGGCGATGCAGGCGCGGATCGACGAGCTGGCCCGCCAGTACGTCGACCGGATGGCCGAGCTGGGCGGCGAGTGCGACTTCGTGCAGCAGATCGCCGTGCACTACCCGCTGTACGTCATCCTGTCGCTGCTCGGGCTGCCCGAGTCGGACTTCCCCCGCATGCTGCGGCTCACCCAGGAGCTGTTCGGCAGCCAGGACGAGGAGCTGCGCCGCGGCGAGAGCCCCCAGGAGCAGATGAACACGCTCTTCGAGTTCTTCGACTACTTCAACGCGCTGACCGCGGCCCGCCGTGCGAACCCGACCGACGACCTGGCCTCGGCCATAGCCAACGCCGTCGTCGACGGCGGGCCGCTGTCGGACGTCGACACCGCCTCCTACTACGTGATCGTCGCGACGGCCGGGCACGACACCACCAGCGCCACGATCTCCGGCGGCCTGCACGCGCTCATCGAGAACCCCGACCAGCTCTGGCGGCTGAAGGACGATCCGGCCCTGCTCCCCCTGGCCACCGACGAGATGATCCGCTGGGTCACCCCCGTCAAGGAGTTCATGCGCACGGCCGCCGCCGACACCGAGATCCGCGGCGTGCCCGTCGCGAAGGGCGAGTCGGTACTGCTGTCGTACCCGTCGGCCAACCGCGACGAGGAGGTCTTCGACGACCCGTTCCGCTTCGACGTGGGCCGCGATCCCAACCGCCACCTGGCCTTCGGCTTCGGCGTGCACTACTGCCTGGGCGCCGCGCTGGCCCGCATGGAGATCCAGGCCCTGTACCGCGAGCTCCTGCCCCGCCTGCGCTCGGTCGAGCTCGCGGGCGTCCCCCGGCGGACCGCCACGACGTTCGTCGGCGGCCTCAAGCACCTGCCCGTCCGCTACGTCCTGGAGTAGGGGCGACCCGGCCGCCGGGAAAAATCCCGGCAGGACGTCACCCCTCCCTGCGATCATGGGGAAATGGCCGCAAAAGCCAATAACCACCCCATGGTCTCGGCGGGAGACTTCGAGACCCACCTGACCGTCCGCTGCGGCGGGCCGGAGATCGAGGACCTGGCGCGGTGGGCCGCCGCCCGAGGCCTGAAGTTCGGCCACATCGTGCTCGCCCGGGGCCGCGTCGCCTCGCAGCCGATGCTGACGGTACGCGGCTCCGGCACCCTCTCCGGCGTGCTGGCGGACGCGGCCCGGACGGCCAAGGCCCTGGCGGCGGACGGCTTCGAGGTCACGCGGACGAAGGTGGAGGCCGCCCCCTGGAACGAAGGCGTCCCCGCCGACGACGGGGAGGCGCTGGCGTGGGGGCCCGGCCGTTACTTCGAACACCACCTGAAGCTGCTGCTGGAGCCCGCAGCCGACCTCGCCGAACTCACGGCGCTGGTCGTCCCGTACGCCGCACACCTGTCGCGCAACGCCCGTCGGCTGCGCGACGACGGCTTGGCCGAGCGGTTCGTGACGCAGCGCTGCCGTCTGGTGGGCGCCCCCGCGGCCGAACGGCGCCTCGCCGCGCTGACCGCGGTGCTGGAGGAGAACCGCTACCGGATCGCCGAGGTGGAACGGGAGTTCGTGGTCTTCGACGATGACGGGTCGCTGGACGACGGCTGGATCGAGGAAGGGGAGCCGGAAGCATGACGAACGAGTGGCGCAGATTCCGCTGGGGGCCGTGGCCCGCGGACAGCCGGGTCCCCGGGACGCCCCCGGACGAGGCGACCCGCGCCGAGATGGAGCTGCCCAGGACGTTGCGGCCGGTCCCCGGCGAGGACGTGCTGCAGCGTCCGGTGTTCGACCCGGCTCTGAAGCACTACGCCCGCGCGATGAAGGCGGGCGACCCGGCGTTCGCCCACCGCGACGCGGCCGTCCGCTGGTACGCGGCCCGCGACGCCGCCTTCGGCCACGTCCTCGAAGCGGTCGCGGAGTCCGAGTGGGCCGACCACCTGGTGCTGCGCGGCAGCGTCCTGCTGGCCTCCTGGTTCGGCGCCGGGGCACGCCCTCCGGGCGACCTGGACTTCGTGGTCGTGCCCCGCAACTGGAAGCTGGAGGACGAGCGCACCGACCGCATGCTCGCCGACCTGGCACGGCTCGCCGAGCGGGTCTCGCGGAGCGGTGCCGGGGACGTGCTGCTGTCGGCAGACGAAGCGGTCAGCGACGAGATCTGGACCTACGACCGGGTGCCGGGCAGACGGCTGGTCCTGCCCTGGCGGGCCGAAGGAGTGCCCGCGGGCTCCGTCCAGCTCGACTTCGTCTTCGGCGAGCGGCTCGCCGAACCGCCGTCCCCCACCCTCCTGCACCGGTCCGAAGGAGAGCCCCTGACGCTGCTGGCGGCGACTCCGGAGCAGTCCCTGGCCTGGAAGGTCCTCTGGCTGGTCGAGGACATGTATCCCAGGGCCAAGGACCTGTACGACGCGATGCTGCTGGCCGAGGCGGTCACGGTGGACGCCCGGCTGCTCCACCGGACGTTCACCGCCGCCGACGACCGCTACGCGACGCACCCTCCGAGTTTCCAGGACCTGCTGGAAGCCGTCCGGTACATCGACTGGGAGGAGTTCTCCGCCGAGTACCCCGAAGCTCCACCCGTCGCCGATCCCGGCGCGGAGCGGCTGCTCGACGCCCTGCTCCCGGCCTTCGCCGAACCCCTCGAACCGGCGGAGGCGCAGTACGAGCGTCGCATGTCGGTGCTCGAACGGTACGTCGAGAACGCTCGGCGGGTGCTGGCCGAGCAGGGGCGGGAGGCGTTCCACCGGGACCTGGCGGCCGGCAGGCTCCGGATCACCGATGCCGCGCTGGTCGCCAACGAGGTGCTGGAACGCCCCGTGCACGACCTCGAGACGACCGCCTGGGAACTGCTCGACAGTCCCGAGTGGCCCCGCCGCCAGGCCGACCTCTACCGGCGCCATCCCCGGTGGCTGGAGGCCGATCTGGCCCGCCTGAGCGGGGTCACAGGGCGGCCGGAGCGATCCTGATCTTGTCGAGGTGGGTCTGGAGGAAGGCCGGGTCGAAGGGGACGATCGCGGACTCGTATTGGCGGCCGAGGGTGCGCAGGAGCTCCATCCACTCCCAGCTGGCGGAGATCTCGGTGTCGATGGGGCGGACCTTGTCGCCCAGGGCGGGGCCCGCCTTGTGGCGGAGGACGAGGTTGCGCCACTGGCCGATGAAGCGGCGGAACTCCTCCAGCAGCGTCCCGGTCTCCGCGACGAGTCCGGCGACGCCGCGCAGGGCGGCGTTGACCCGCTGGACCTGCTCGGACATCTCCACGATGACGGCCTCGGCGGCGTCGCACAGCAGCGGCACCGCGCCGAGGGACTCCGGCGGCGCGTCGCCGTCGAAGACCTCGGCGGCGAACGCGGCGGCCATGTCGTTGTAGAGGCTCGCCAGCGAGATCTGGAACCGCAGGTGCGCGATGTCGGACTTCAGCCGGCCGAACTCCGTCTGCAGACGTTCCAGAGCGGTGACCGACCTGGTCATCGGCTTGGCCATGACGCGGGCGACGTTCGCCAGCACCGGCGCGGAGTCCTCGACGAGCTCCGACGCCTGCTGGGCGGCGGTCACCGAGGCGTGCAGCCGGTGCGCGATGTCGAGAACCCTGGTGGAGGTGGAGGCGAGCTCGTCGCCGAGCTTCTGGTAGCCCGCCAGGCGCCCGACGAGCTCGTCGAGCACCCCGTCCAGCGCGCCCGTCCCGGCCAGCACCTCCGCGATGGAGCCCCGGGCGCCCGGCCGGTCGTAGACCATGGACACCACCTGGCTCCTCGCGGCGACCTCCTCGGGCAGCGCGTGGAGCATGAACTCCCGGTAGGAGGAGTACCCCCGCTTCCACAGGGACGCCTCGATCTCGGCGGCGCCGAGCAGGGCGGCCTCGTGGCGGCTCATCCCGTTCTCGTGGATCGCGGCCCGCTCGACGCGCAGCGCGTGCGCGTACACCCGCTGGATGAGCTCGAACAGCGGGCTGTGCGGAGCCGTGCGGATCGAGACGTAACCGTCGTGCAGCGGGCCGATCGCGGCGAACACCCAGTAGGAGCCGCCGTCCTTGGTGCGGTTCTTGATGTAGGCGCCCACCGGTCGTCCGGCGTTGAGCCCGTCCCAGACCAGCCGGAACAGCCCGGCCGGCATCTCGGGGTGGCGCACCGTGTTGTGCGGCGCCCCGACCAGTTCCTCCAGCGGGTAGCCGGAGACCCTGACGAACACGGAGTTGCCCTGCCGGATCACACCGCGCCGGTCCGTGGTGGAGAAGAACATCTCCTCCGCGTTCATCGTCCTCAGGTCCCCCATGGCCTGTCCCTTTCCCCGAGGCCGCGAGCGCGGCGAGATCTTACTGAGTGCACCCTAAGCCAGGATCTTTCCATGACCTTTTCGGGGGCGAAGGGAGAACGGGTCAGCGGGCGGGAGAGGCCTGCATGTCGAAATTGATCTGGGAGCCGTCGACGGAGGTGACGGTGACCTGGACGTCCCGCTGGGTGAAGTCGTTGCCGGTCATGGTGCAGGTGATCGTGGCACCGACCTCGCCGGGCAGGTCGCCGGGGCAGCTGACGCCCAGCGCGCCGCCGACCATCTGGCCGCCGATCTTGTCGCTGATCTGCTGCTCGACGTCGGCGGCGGCCACGGAGGCGGAGCAGGCGGTGAGGGCGGCCAGCAGGGCGGCGCCCAGCAGGGCGAGGGCCGTCGGCTTGCGCATGGCGGTTCCTTCGGGTCCGTGAGTGATGCCTCGACGATCCCCGGGCGGTTGTCCCCCCGCCCAGTGGCCGCGGTCCTGTTCGGTAGGGGATGTCCGGTTACTGTGGCCGGGACAGCGCCGCGGCCTCGGCCGGGGCGAGGCGACCGCCGCGTTCCAGCTCCTCGGCGAAGGCGGTCTCGCCGAGGGCGGCGCGGCAGGCCGAGGTGACGCGTTCGAGGTCGTCCCGCTCGATGGGCGAGGGCGGCAGCGCGTCGGCCTTGCGCGCGCGGGACACCGCGCCCAGCACCGCCGCGGCGTCCCGGTGGCGTCCCGCCGCGGCCAGCGCGCAGGCCACGCCCTCCAGGGCGCCGGTCCTGTCGCGGACCGCGGCCAGGCGTTCGGCGTCGTCGAAGGCCGCCAGGTGCAGGGCCAGGGCCTGCTCGGGCCGGCCGCGCAGCTCGGCGACGAAACCCGACTCCAGGAGGAGCATCGGCCGCTGCGGGGGAGGGGTGCCGTCCGGGGCGGGCGTGGCACGGGACAGGAGCGCGTCCAGGTGCTCCTCGGCGGTGTCCAGGTCGCCGTCGCGGCGGGAGGCGTAGGCCAGGACGGTCCGGGCGAACGTGACGCCCGCGTCGGAGCCCTGCTCGCGGGCGAGCCGCAACGCCTCCGTCGCGTACTCCACAGCCTGTGGACGGTCGCCCGAGAGCACGGCGAGCCAGCCGAGCCAGGACAGCTGCCCGGCGACCTCCGGCCACAGGCCCAGCTCCTCGGCCAGGCGCAGCCCGTCGCGGTGCAGCCGCGCGGCGCGGGCCAGGTCGCCGGTCAGCTCGGCCAGCCCCGCCAGCCACTGCGTGGCGTTCAGCCGCCCCCAGCGGTCGCCGATCCGGTCGAACAGCGCGGCGCTGCGGGTGGCGTCGGCCTTCAGCGCGTCCTGGTCGCTCCGGAGATGGGCGATCTTGGCGCGGGCCATGAGGACGGCCGCCTCGCCCCACAGGTCGCCGTCCCTCCGGAAGCCCGCGAGCAGGCGCTCCAGCAGCTCCTCCGTCCCGGCGGGGTCGGTGTGGCCGAGGCAGGCGAACGCCTGGAACCAGCCGGCGCGGGAAGGGGCGTCCACCGGCTCGACGCTCTCGCCCAGGAGCCGGACGAAACCGTTCCGCCAGGCCGTCGCCTCGACGACCAGGGGCGAGTCGGCCTCGGCGGCGGCCAGGGCCGATTCCAGGGATCGCCGGGCCTCGCCGAGACGGCCGCGCAGGAACCAGTACCAGGCGAGGGCGCAGGCCAGACGGAGCCGCTCCGGTCCCGGCGCGCCCTCCAGGGCCGCCCGCAGGTTGGCGGCCTCGGCGTCGAGCAGGATCAGCCAGCGGCGCTGCTCGGGGCCGCACAGCTCGGCGCGTTCGACGAAGGCGAGGTAGTAGGCGCGGTGGCGCAACCGGATCGGCTCGGTCTCCCCCGCTTCCGCCAGCTTGTCCGCGCAGTAGGCGGCGACGGACTCCAGCAGGCCGTACCGGGGACCCTCGGACGTCTCGGACAGCACGACGAGCGAGCGGTCCACCAGGCGGGCGAGCAGCTCCGGCACGTCCAGACCGGGCTCGGCGCACACATCCTCGGCGGCCTCGGGCGTCCAGCCGTCGGCGGAGGCGGACAGGCGGCGCAGCACGGTCCGCTCGGGGGCGGTCAGCAGCTCCCAGCTCCAGTCGATCATGGCCAGGAGGGTGCGCTGCCGGGGAGGCGCGCCGCGGTAGCCGGTGGACAACAACCGGAACCTGTCGTCCAGCCGGGACACGACACCGCGCAGGCCGAGCGTGCGGACCCTGGTCGCGGCCAGCTCCAGCGCCAGCGGGATGCCGTCCAGCCGGCGGCACAGCAGCGCGACGGCCTCGGCGTTCTCCCCGTCGAGCGTGAAACCGGGAGAAGAGGCGGCCGCGCGGGCGGCGAACAGCCGGACGGCACCGGAACCGCGCACCTCCTCGGGAGCGGCGTCGCGCTGGGGGACCTCCAGGGGAGGGACGTTCCAGACGTGCTCGCCGTCCAGGGCCAGGGGCTCCCGGCTGGTCGCCAGGACGCGCAGGCCGGGGGCGCCGCGCAGGAGCTCGTCCACCAGGTCCGCGGCGGCCTCGACGACGTGCTCGCAGTTGTCCAGGACGAGCAGCAGCTCGCGCGGTCCCAGGAGGGAGACGGGGTCGGCCGGTTCGCTCTCCCGCACGTCCAGAGCGGCCAGCACGGTGTCGGCGACCGCCTCGGGGCCCGTCCCGGCCAGCTCGACGAGCCGCACGCCGTCCCGGAAACCGCCCATGACACGGGCGGCGGTCTCCAGGCCGAGCCGGGTCTTGCCGACGCCGCCCGGACCGGTGAGCGTCACCAGCCGTCCGGCGTCCAGGAGGGAGCACAGCTCGGCGACGGCCCCGTCCCGGCCGATCAGCTCCGTGCGCGCGGCGGGGAGGTTGGAGGCGCGGGGAGCGGGCGCGGCAAGGGACGGGTCCTGCCGCAGGACCGCCCGGTGCAGGTCCGTCAGGACCGTCCCGGGATCGAGGCCGAGCTCGTCGGCGAGGAGTTTGCGCGACTCCTCATAGGAGGCCAGGGCCTCGCTCTGCCTGCCCGAGGCGTACAGGGCGCGCATGTGCGCGGCGCGCAGGCGCTCGCGCAGCGGATGCGCCGCCAGCAGCGCGCCGAGCTCGCCGACCAGCGCGGTGTGCTCGCCCAGCGCCAGACGGGCCTCGGCGGCGTCCTCCCACGCGGTGAGGCGCTGTTCTTCCAGCCGTGCGGCCGCGGCCTGGGCGAACGGCTCGTCGGCGAAGTCGGCGAACGCGCGGCCGCGCCACAACGCCAGGGCGTCGGCCAGGAGGGCGGCCTTCTCCGCGGAGGTCCCGGCTTCCGCGGCCCCGGCCAGGAGGCGCTGGAAGCGCAGGACGTCCAGGGCGCCATCGTCCAGGGCCAGGCGGTAGCCGCCGGGCTGGAAGACGACGAGGCCGCGTGCGCCCGGCTCAGCGTCCTCCAGCGCCCGCCGCAGCTGCGAGACCTTCGCCGACAGCGCGCCGGCCGGGTTGCGGCGCGGCGGGTCGTCGCCCCACAGGTCGTCGATGAGCCGGTCGGCGGAGACGCTGCGGCCCTCGTGGAGCAGCAGCACGGCCAGCAGCGCCCGCACCTTGAGGCCGGGCACGGGGACGGGCCCGCCATCGGCGGTCCACACCGCGAGCGGACCGAGAACCCCGAAACGCATGCGCCACATCGTAGGGCGGAACCGGCCGTGAGGAAGCCGTCCGGACCGCGCCCACCGCGCCGCCCGGCGTGCGTGCGGCGCCCTGCCCGGCGCCCCGGTTCAGGGCCGCCCCGTCCCGCCCAGCCGGATGCCGTAGGAGAGCTCGCCGCCCCGGACGCCGGTGATCGTCACCTTCACGGGGTAGACGACGCCGTGCGGGGCCGTCACCTCGCACGACTGCGCGGTCCCGGCCTTTCCCGACAGGTCTCCGGCGCAGCTCACGCCGAGGACCTGCAGGCCTTCGCGGGTGTACTTGTCCTTGATCTCCTGCTCCAGCACGGCCTTCTCCACCGAGGGCGCCCCCGGGGAGGAGCATCCGGCGGCCAGGCCCGTGCCGAGCAGCGCTCGCAGCAGTCCGCGTATCCCCATTCCCCGAGGGTGGCGCCACGGCCGTCCCGTCACCCAGAGGCACAGGTCCCGGATAACGTCGAGGTATGCGGCTTCATGTGGGATGTGCGATGTGGACGCATACATCGTGGCAGGGGAGATTTCTGTCGTCGCGGCTTCCGGCAGGGGAGCGGCTGCGGTCGTATGCGAGCTGGTGCAACACGGTGGAGGGGAACACGACGTTCTACGCCACGCCGAGCAGGAGCACCGTGGAGTCGTGGGCGCGGCAGACGTACCCCGACTTCCGGTTCGTCCTGAAACTGCCCAAGCCGGTCACGCACGAGCGGCGGCTCACCGGCGTCGAGCAGGACCTCGACCCCTTCCTGGAGGTGATCGAGCCGCTCGGGCCGCGGGTCCACGCCCTGTGGGTGCAGCTGCCCGGCTCGTTCGGGCCGCTCGACCTGGCGCTGCTGTCGGGGTTCATGCGGAGGCTGCCGCGTTCCTACCGGTACGCCGTGGAGGTCCGGCACCGGGCGTTCTTCGAGGACGAGCGCTCCGCGCGGCTCCTGGAGAAGGTGCTCGCGGAGACGGGCGCCGAATGGGTGCCGTTCGACACCGCGTTCTTCTTCCGGAGCCCGCCCACCACGGACGCCGAACGCGAAGGCTGGGCGCGCAAGCCCCGCATGCCGCGCCGCGTCCGCGCCCTGACGGACCGCCCGATCGTCCGCTACCTGGGCCGGGACGACGCCGAGGCCACCGCCCGCAGCTGGCGTCCCTGGGTCGACACGGTCGCCGCCTGGCTCGAGGAGGGCCGCTCGCCCACCTTCTTCCTGCACACCCCCGACAACAGGGAGGCCCCCGCCCTGGCCCGGCGCTTCCACGACGACGTCCGAGCCCTCCTGCCGGAACTGGAACCCCTCCCCGAACCGATCGTCGACGACGAACCCCTCACCCTCTTCTGAACCCGAGCACACCGAGGCCGGACCGGGGCGCGTGGCGGCCGGGCGGGGCGGCGGCCCGGGTCAGAGGCCCGCTTCGCGGGCGCGGATGATGGCCTGGGCGCGGTCGGAGACACGGAGCTTGGCCAGGACGTTCGAGACGTGGTTGCGGACCGTCTTGGCGCTGAGACCGAGGCGGGCGGCGATCTGCGGGTTGCTCAGGTGGCGGGCGAGCAGGGACAGGACCTCCTTCTCCCGTTCGGTGAGCTCGGGGAAGGGGTCCGCGGGAACCCTGCCCATCCGGCCGAAGTAGTCGGCCAGGCGGGCGGCCACGACCGGACCGAAGATCGCCTCGCCCTCGGCGACCGCGTGGAGCGAACGCAGGATCTCGCCCCGCCGCGCGCCCTTGAGGACATAGCCGCGGGCGCCCGCGCGGATCGCGGCGAGCACCGAGTCGTCGTCGTCCGACATGCTCAGCACCAGCACCCGCACATGCGGATGCGTCCTGGCGATCCGGGCGGTGGCCTCGATGCCGCCCATCCCCGGCATGGCCAGGTCCATCAGGACGACGTCCGGCTGCGCGCCGGGAAGCAGCGCGAGCGCCTGCTCACCGCTGGCCGCCTCGTCCACGACCTCCACGTCGGCCGCCGACGCCAGCAGCGCCCGCAACCCGCTGCGGAACGACTCGTGGTCGTCGACGATCAGCACCCGCAACATCAGGCCCCCAACGGAAGAACCGCACGCACCGTGGTGCCCCGGCCCGGCACGGACTCCACTGTGAACACCCCGCCCAGCTCCACGGCACGCTCCCGCATCGACTCCAGCCCCACCCCGCCGGACGCGCTTCCGCCGAGGCCCGTCACGGCCTTCCCGGCGAACCCGGGCCCGGCGACCGGCTCCGCGCCACCGGTCACCGTCCCTCCGCGGTCCGGCCGGGCTCCCGTGGCGGACCCGCCGTCGAGGCCGACGGGCGGCTTCCGTACCGGCCGCGGCCCTTCGTCGCCGTCCCTGCCGGACGGGATTTCGGCGGAGTCCGTGAGCACGCCGGCGGGGGCGCCGCGGCCGTTGTCGGAGACCTGGACGGTGAGGGCGCCGGCGTCGGTGGACAGGACGAGGAGGCAGTCCTCGGCGTGGGCATGGCGCCATACGTTGGTGACGGCCTCGGTGGCGATGCGGTAGGCGGCGACCTCGGCGGCGGCGCCCAGCGGGGGCAGGGCGTCCGGGCGGGCCAGCCGGATGCGCGGGCCGCCGGGAGGGCGGCCGTCCACGAAGGCCTGGAGGGCGCCGCCCAGGCCGAGGGTGTCGAGGGCGGGCGGGCGCAGGCCGTCGACGAGCCGGCGGACCTCGCCGATCGCGGTCTCCGTTCCCGTCACGATCTCCTCCAGCAGCGTCCTGGCGCGTTCGGGGTCGCCGTCCAACAACTCCTGGACGGCTTCGGCGCGCATGGTGAGCGAGGCCAGCGTAGGGCCGAGCCCGTCGTGCAGCTCACGGCGGAGCCTGCGGCGCTCCTCCTCCCTGGCCGTGACCAGTTCCTCCCGGGACTGCTGGAGGTGCACGGCCACCGCGATCTGCCCGGCGAGATCCTGCAGCAGCCTGAGGTCGGCCGCGCCGAGCTCGCGCTCCCCCGGCCGGGGAGAGAGGAGCAGCCGGCCGACCGTCCTGCCGTTGTGCGCGAGGGGCAGCGAGACGGGATCCCCGCTCGGCTTCCCGTGCGCCACCACCACCCCCGTGGCGGAGACCTCCACCGCCACGTACGGCAGGCGCAGCGCCTCGGCCACCGCCCGTGCCGCACCGGCCGTGGCCTCCGGCCCCTCCAGATGCCTTCCCAACCTCGTGAGCACAGCGTACGGCTCGCCGCGCTGCCCGTACATCAGCCTGTGGACGACCTGCTGGACCCGCTCGCGGAGCGGAGCGAAGACCAGCGCGATGACCCCGGTGGCCAGCAGGGAGACGGGCAGCCCCGCCTCGAACAGCGCGCCGAGGCGGTTGACGACCAGCACGTACCCGCCGACGACGCACGCCGTCAGGGTGGCGTAGACGAGCGTCCGGCTGATCAGGAGGTCGATGTCGAACAACCCGTGGCGCAGGATCGCGATCGCGATCGCCACCGGGATCAGCAGCATGGCCGCCACACCGAGGACCTCGCCCGGCAGGCTCCCCACCGGCCACATGTCCGGCCGCCCGTCCGTCAGGCCGATCACCAGCCGCCCGACGACCCCGGCCGCGGACAGGCCCGCCGCGTAGGCGAGCCACTTGAACGGCCGTGCCGCCTCCCCCTCGGCCCGCCGCGCCCGGGCGACCACCACGGCCACCCCGGCGAAGAACAACACGCTGATCAGCAGGTCGAACGCGATCTCCACGGTCCCGGCGACGCCCGCGAAACCCGCCACTCCGTAAGGGTTGGGGACTCCGCCGGCGACCTGCCCGTTCACCCCGGGCCGCAAAGCCGAGACCGCGCCCGTCACGATCCCGGCCCCCACGGCCGCGACGACCACCGGCCGCCACCGCGGCCCCGGCAGCCGCCCGTCCGGGAAGTACAGCGGAAGCAGGATCAGCGCCAGGTTCGCCGGCACCCACAACCAGGTCTGCGGCCATCCCGCGGGCCCGGCCAGAGGCCCTTCCCCCCGGATGGCGTACCCTCCGCACGCGTCCATCGCCGCGAACGAGAACGCGCTCACCAGCAGCAGCCGCCCCACCGCGTTCCCCGGCCGCCGGTGGGAGATCAGCCCCCCGACCACCGCGCAGGCCGCCACGTGGATCAGATGCCCGAGTTCACGGACCTCCGTTCCGTTGGCCAGCCCCAGCCCCGCGGCCGCCCCGATCAGGACGACCGTGACCCCGCCCCACACCGGCCCCCAGAACGCCCTCAGCATCCCCATCCCTCCCAAGGCCGCCGCCACTCTAACCAGCCGTCCGTCCCGCCCGCCCGGGACGATGTCCCGGACCCGCGCGCCGCGGCACTTCGGCCGGGCGGCCGAAGTGCCGGTGGGCGCGGACGTGATCAGGCCGTCGGGCCGTCCTCCGGGGTGCGGCGGCGAGGGAGGAACAGGGCGGGGACGAGGGCGGCCGCCAGGAGGGCGGCGACCCAGAGGTAGGTGGCCTGGAAGGCGTCGGCGAGGACGGGGGCCGCCGAGGCGGGGAGGGAGAACGCCTGGTCGAGGTCGTGGACGCGGGGGAACCGGTCGGCGACGGCGTCGGTCAGGCGGGCCGAGATGAGCGCGGTCCCCGTCGCGACGGACACCTGCTGGACGATCATCAGGCCGGTGCTGGCGGCGGGCGCCTCGTCGTGGGAGAGGCCCCGGGTGCCCGCGGCCGTGGCGGGCATGAGCGCCATGCCGATCCCGACGCCCATGACGGCCATCGATGCCATGAGCCGCCAGTAGGGGGTGTCGGCGGTGGCCTGGAGCAGGAACAGCAGGACTCCGGCGGGCGCGATGAGGGTGCCGAGGGCGACGATCCGGCCGGGCGGGACCCGGTCGACGAGCCGGGTCGCCACCTGCATGGTGATGCCGGTGGCCAGGACCTGCGGGATGCCGAGCATGCCGGTCGTCGCGGCGTCCTCGCCGCGGACGATCTGGTAGTAGAGCGGGAGCACCGACATCGACCCGAAGTACGCGGCCGCGGCGAACGTCAGGGTGCCGGCCGAGGCGGCGAGGCGGGGGCGGCGGAACAGCCGGAGCTGGATGAGCGGCTCGTCGGCGGTGAGCGCCCGGACCACGAACGCCGCGCCCAGGACCGCGCCCAGGACGGTGAACACCGCGCCGCCGCCGGTCAGCCCGTAGATCAGCGAGGCGAGCGCGGGTGAGAGCAGCGCCAGGCCGAGCACGTCCAGGGGGCGGCGGGACCGGGCCGGGTCGGCGGGCAGCAGCCGGGCGGCCAGCAGCCCGCCGGCCAGCCCGACCGGGATGTTCACCAGGAAGATCCAGCGCCAGGACGCCTCGTCGACCAGGAAGCCGCCCAGGACCGGGCCGATCAGCGGGCCGATCAGCGGCGGGATGCCGAGCATGCTCATCAGGCGGCCGTTCGCGCCGCTCCCCGCGGCGCGCAGCACGATCGTCATGCCGACCGGCATCAGCAGGCCCCCGCCGAACCCCTGCAGCACCCGGAAGGCGACCAGCGACCACACGTCCCACGCCAGCCCGCACAGGACCGAGCCGAGCACGAACAGGCCGATCGCGGTGAGGTAGAGCCGCTTCGTCCCGAACCGGCCGACCGCCCACGCGGTGACCGGGATGATCGTCGCCAGGCCGAGCACGTATCCGGTGGTCACCCACTGGATCGTGGTCAGCGGAGAGCGGAACTCCTGGGCGAGCGAGCCGAGCGCGATGTGCACGATCGTCGTGTCGAGCACCACCATCAGCGAGTTCATCACGACGACGAGCGCGATGGTCGTTGGCCGTGGCGCGATGCGCGGCGCGGCCGGGGCTGCGGCGACGGCGGTCATGCCGGCACCCGCAACGACTTCAGCGCTCCCGCCCAGGCGACGACCTCGTCCAGCATCGTGGTCAGGGCCGGCTCCTGATGGGGGCCCGGGGTGAGGGTCCCCGGCTCGAGCGGGTCGGAGATGGCGAAGTCGTGGTGTATCGACAGCGCGACCTGGGTGCGGACGGTCGCGACCTTCAACTCCGCCAGCACCTGCCGCAGGTGCTCCGCCGCCCGGACCCCGCCGTTGATCCCGTAGGTCACGAAACCGGCGGCCTTGTCGTTCCATTCGGCGTACAGGAAGTCGATGGCGTTCTTCAGCGGCGCGGGGAAGGAGTGGTTGTACTCGGGGACCACGAAGACGAATCCGTCGTAGGCGCCGACCGCCTCGGCCCAGTGCAGGGTGTGCGCCCGCTCGTAGGCGCCGAAGATCGCGGGCGCCGTCTCGTCGAGGTGCGGCAGGGCGTGGTCGTGCAGGTCCAACACCTCGAACGTCACCTCGGGCCGGTGCCGCCCGGCGGCCTCGAGGACCCAGTCGGTCACGTTCCCGCCCCGTCGTCCGGGCCGGGTGCTACCGGTGATGATGGCAATGCGCGTCATGGTGCTCTCCTCGTATGGATCCGGTGGGCCGATACGAGTAAAGTACAACGTGTATTGCAATAACTGCAACGATGGTTGTACCTATGTGAGGTGGAACACATGACTCCGCGGACGGACAAGCGGCGGGCGATCCTGGACGGCGCGTTGGAGGTCTTCGCCAGGGACGGCTACACGCGCGCCAGCATCGACGTGATCGCCAGGGAGGCCGCCGTCTCCACCCGGACGATCTACAACCACTTCCAGGACAAGGCCGCCCTGTTCCAGGCGGTGATCTCCGAGAGCACCGACCAGGTCGCCGGGGCGCACATCGCCCTCATCGACTCCCACCTCCGCAAGGTCACCGACCTGGAGGACGACCTCACCGAACTGGGCCTGGCCCTGGTGCGGCTGGGCCCCGCGGGCTACGCCCGGCACTTCTCCCTGGTCCGCCACATCCAGGCCGACGCCGACCACGTCCCCGAGGCCGTCATCCGGGCCTGGCAGGAGGCCGGCCCCCTGCGCGTGCGCCGCCACTTCGCCGAGCGCCTCGCCGCCCTCCCGGACCTGCGCGTCGAGGACCCCATCCGCGCCGCCCACCACTTCATGGTCCTGATCGACCCCGGCTCGTCCTACGACGCCCCCGCCCCCGCCCCCGACGAGCCCTACGTCCGCGCGGGCGTCCGCGCCTTCCTGTACGGCTACCACGCCGCTGACCGCTGACCGCTGACCGCTGAGGGCTGAGGGCTGACGGCTGACGGCTGACGGCTGACCGGCGGGCGATGCCGCGCGCCCGGACTCCGGCATTCATGGCACATGGCGAGAGGGGCGAGACCTCCGGAGGGATCCGGAGACCGGGTTCCATCACTGGGTCTGCACTCCTCCAACGTGGTCGGGGTGCTGGAGGCCGTGCCCCGACGTGGGTGGGGTGTAGGAGTCTGCATCCCGGCGTGGTCGGGGTGCTGGAGGCCGTGCCCCGACGTGGGTGGGGTGCCGGAGATTGCACCTCGGTGTGCGCGGGGTGCCCGAGGCCGTACTCCGGCGTGGGGGTGCTCGATGCTGCATCCCGGTGTGGGAGGAGCGCCGGAGGCCGCATCCCGGTGTGGGCGGAGCGCCGGGGGTCGCATCCCGGTGTGGGCGGGGTGTCGGAGGTCGCCTCCGGTGTGGGTGGGGCGCAGGAGACTGCACTCCGGTCTGAGTGGGGTGTCGGAGGCCGTGCCCCGACGTGGGCGGGATGCTCGAAGCCGCACTCCGGTGTGGGTGGGGTGTCGGAAAAGCGGTTGCTTCGTGCGGTGGTCCCTGAGATGTTCTCAGTATGAGATTGAATCGAAGGAAGATCGCCGAGGAGACGGTGGCGATCCTCGAGGCCGGCCGCTACGAGGTGGGCGGGCGGACCGTGCGGGTCGGTGAGCGGATCGCGGCGGCCGTCGAAGGGGCGCGGTTGTACCTGCCGGACGGGTTCACCGAGCCGGTGGGGGCCGCGCGGCATGAGACGGTCGTGGAGCTGACCCGGGAGACGACCCTGGAGGCGGCGCGGAGGCTCGGGCGGGACGTCGTCGCGTTGAACTTCGCCTCCGCCAAGAACCCGGGAGGGGGGTTCCTACGCGGAGCGCATGCCCAGGAGGAGGCGCTGGCGCGGGCCTCGGGGCTGTACCCGACGCTGTGCCGGTTCCAGGAGGAGTACTACGACTTCCACCGGGCGGCCCGGGACCTGCGCTACTCGGACCGCATGATCTACTCGCCCGGCGTCCCCGTCTTCCGGGACGAGGCCGGAGCGCTGCTGGACGAGCCGTATGCCGTCTCGTTCATCACCTCCCCGGCGCCGAACCGCGGGGCGCTCCCGCCGGGAACCGACGTCTCCGAGGCGTTGCGGCGCAGGGCTTGGAAGGTCCTCGCCCTGGCCGCGGCCGAAGGACACGAACACCTCGTCCTCGGGGCGTGGGGGTGCGGGGTCTTTCGCAACGACCCCGCCGAGGTCGCGGCGGTCTGGTCAGACCTGCTGGCCGGCCCCTTCACGGGACGGTTCGCCCGCGTCGCCATGGCCGTCTGGGACCCGGACGGCACCACCCCGCAGTACCGGGCGTTCGCGCGCGTCTTCCCGGCGTGAGCGGCCGCGCAGGAAGGAGGGCGCCCACCAGTTCGCCGGGCCGGCCAGGCGCAGCAGGGCCGGGGCCAGGACGCCCCGGATGAGGGTGGCGTCGACGAGGACGGCCAGGGCCATGCCGATGCCGAGCTGCTTGAGGAAGACCACGCCGCCGGTGGCGTAGGCGGCGAAGGAGACGGCGAGGATCCCGGCCGCGGCGGTGACGAGCGGGGCGCTGCGGCCGATGCCCGCGGGGATCGCGGCCAGGGCGTCACCGGTGCGGTCGTACTCCTCCTTGATCCGGGACAGCAGCAGCACCTCGTAGTCCATCGACAGCCCGTAGGCGATGCAGAACATCAGGATCGGGATGCTCGGCTCGATCGACCCCGTCGGGGTGAAGCCGAGCAGGCCCGCGAGGTTGCCGTCCTGGAAGACGAAGACGAGCGCGCCGAACATCACGCTCAGGCTCAGCAGGTTCAGCACCGACGCCTTGAGCGGCGCGACGAGGCTGCGCGTCATCGCGAAGAGGATCACGAACGTGATGAGCACGATCAGCCCGGCGACCAGCGGCAGCCGTTCGGTGACGCCGTCCCGGTAGTCGGTGAGCTCGGCCGGGTAGCCGCCGACCCGCACGTCGAACGGCGCCGGCACGGCGCGGACCTCCCGGACCACCGCGGTGGCGTCGGCCTCGAGCCGCTCGCCGGAGACGATGACGTGCAGGAGCGTGCCGTCCCCGGCGGAGTCCACCCGGACGACGCCGTCGATCCCGGCGAGGCGCCGGGCGTAGGGGCCGGTCTGCGAGGGCGGCGCGCCGGGCTCGGCGACGACGTTGATCGCGTCGGCCTCCTCGACCGGGAAGCCCTCGCGGATCTGGTCGTACATCTGCCGGGCCGGCGCGGACGAGGGCAGCACCCGGTCGTCCGGCAGCCCGAACCGCACGTCGAGGAAGGGCGCCCCGAGCAGCAGGACGAGTGCGAGCGCCGCCCCGCCGAGCAGCAGCGGACGCCGCATGACGCGCTGGGCGACGCGGAACCAGAACCCCTCCTCGGCGGGGCGTGCCGGACGGTCCACGCGGCGCCCCAGCAGGACGAGCGCCGCGGGCAGCAGCACCACGGCCCCGAAGACGGCCGCGGCGACCACCGCGACGCTGGCGTAGGCGAAGGAGCTGAGGAACGGGAAGGGGAACACCAGCAGCACCGACAGGGACGCCGCGACGGTCGCCCCGCTGAACAGGACCGTCCGGCCCGCGCCGGAGACCGTCCGCGCCACCGCGTCCGCCACCTCCCCGCCGGCGCGCAGCTCCTCCCGGAACCGGAAGATGACGAAGAGCCCGTAGTCGACGCCGAGTCCGATGCCCATGACGAGGGCGATGTTGGAGGCGAAGGTGGAGAGCTCGGTGAACTGAAGGAAGCCCCGCATCAGCGCCAGCGAGCCGAGCACCGAGAACAACCCGACGCCGAGCGTCGCGAGCGCCGCCGACCAGCGCCGGTAGACGGCGAACAGCAGGAGCAGGACGAGCGGGACGACGAGGAGCTCGGCCCGGACGAAGTCCTGCCGCGCCTGCTCCATGACCTGGCGGAAGACCTCGTCCCCGCCGCCGACCTCCACTTTCAGCACCGCGTCGTCGCGGGTGTACTCCGGCACGAGCCGGGGCAGCAGGCCGCGCCGGACCTGGTCGGCGTCGCCCGGCGCCCAGGCGAGCACGAGCGCGCGGGCGCCGTCCTGGCTGCGGAGCGTCTCCGGCCGGCCCCGGCTCCAGTACGACCAGGCGTCGCCGACGCCCGGTTCGGCGGCGAGGCGCCGGGTGAGCAGCGCCGCGGCCTCGGCGACGGCCGGGTCGTCGACGTTCCCGCCCCGGGCGGTGACGAGGAGGGCGAGGTTGGGGCTGCCGGTGCCGAAACGTTCGGCCATGTCCGCCCTGGCCTGCAGGGATTCGGATCCGGGTGCCTCGAAGCGGTTGAGGGACAGGGCGTTGATCGTCCCCGCTCCGACGGCGCCGGCCAGGACGGTGAGCAGCAGGCCGAAGGCGAGGATCCACCGAGGTGCGCGCACGATGAGACGGCTGGGCATGGGCCCCCCTGATAGGATTTTACGAGAGGTCGCTCGTGTTTTCCCTTCCCGAGAATACGAGCAATCACTCGTACTTTCAACACGACGGGGAGGAGATCCGTGACGGAACGTCCGAGGCGCAGGCAGGCCCGGGGCGAGCAGCGCATGGCGGAGATCCTCACGGCCGCCGCCGAGGTCTTCGCCCGCTCCGGCTACGAGGCCGCCACCACCAACGCGATCGCCGCCGAGGCGGGCATCTCGCCCGGCTCGCTCTACCAGTTCTTCGCCAACAAGGAGGCGATCGCCCGCGCCCTGGCCGACCGCTTCGTCACCCGGATGCGCGCCGCCCACGAGGCGGCCTTCACCGGAAGCGATCCGGCGGACCTCTCCCTGCCCGAGCTCCTCGACCGCGTCATCGACCCGATCATCGAGTTCAACCTCGCCAACCCCGGCTTCAAGGCGCTCTTCGCCCGTCCCGACATGCCCGCCGGGCTGGCGGAGGCCGCGCGGCCCATCCAGGAGGCGCTCTTCGCCCGCGTCACGGCCATCGTCGCCGTCCGGGCCCCGGCGCTCAGCCCGGCCGAACGCGCCCTCACCGCCCGGGTCCTCATCCAGGTCTTCCAGGCGATGGTCCCCCTGATCATCGCCGCGCCGCCGGAGGAGCGCCCCCTCCTCACGACCGAGCTCAAACACCTCCTCGGCCGCTACCTCGCCCCTCTCACCTGAGCTCCGACCGGGCGGCGCGGAGGAGACGCGCTCCGTCCGCCGGACCGGCGTGGCCGGCCCGCCCCCAGGGCGCGCACCGGCTCGACCCGCCGCCCGGGGTCCTCACCTCGCAGGCGCACCCTGGACGGCTTCCGGCCTGGGCGCGGCCCGAGCCGGAGCGGTGGCGGGCCGCCCCGGCGGCGGCACGCCCCGGCCGGTTCGTACGGGCGGCGTTCCGCCCGCCCGGCCCGAGCCGGGGCAGCGGGCGGCCCACCTCGCGACGGCATGCCCCGGCCGGTTCGTACGGGGGTGAAAGCCCGGCCGATCAGGTGTTCTCGACGGGGGCGCGCAGGGCCGTGACGGCGGGGGCGAACATCGTCGACTTGATCGCGGCGAGGGTGGCGCGGTCCTTGCCGGCCAGGGGGCGCACCCGTTCGGCCGCGGCCGCGAGCAGGCCGTCCTCGGCGGCGACGGCGTCCACGAGGCCGAGCTCGCGGGCCTGGGGGCCGCCGAAGCGGCTGCCGGTGGTCATGGAGGCGACGGCGGCGGCGGGCGTCAGCTTGCCCTGGATGAGCGCGGCCATCCCCGGGGTGAAGGGGATGTCGATGTCGGCTTCGGGGAAGCAGAAGTAACCGCGGTCCTCGCGCATGACGCGGAAGTCGTGGGCCATTGCGAGCATCGCGCCCGCGCCGAACGCGTGGCCGTTGACCGCTGCGATCGTCGGGACGGGCAGGGTGAGGACGCGGGCGAACAACCCGTGGACCTGGGTGACGTAGGACGTCAGCTGGTCGGGGTGCCCGCCGAGCCACTCCAGGTCCAGGCCGTTGGAGAAGAACTTGCCCTGCCCGGTCGTGACGAGAGCGGCCGGACCCGGGTGGTCGACGATTTCGTCCAGCAGGGCGTGGGCCTGCTTCAGCCAGTCCGGGGAGAAGCGGTTCTCGTCGCCGCCCAGTTCCAGGACGAAGACGGGGTCCTCGCGGCGCAGCTCAGGCATGGTCGTTCCTTTCGGGACGGCCGTCGCCCCCGGCGGGCAACGGCACGGTGAGTACGGCGCGGACGGCGGCCTCCAGCCGTCGCCGCAGGTCCGCGGAGATCCGCACGGGTCCCAGGGCCGGTCCGGCCAGCACCCGGCCGAACAACGCGGTCGGCAGGTCCACCACGCAGGTGGTGACGACCCCGACCGCCGTCGCATCGGCCCGCCCCCACACCGCTTCGGCGAGCCGTACCAGCAGTGCCACCAGCCGCCGGTCCAGTCCCATCAGCGCCTCGGCGACGTCCTGCGGTAGTTGCGGTCCCAGCAGCCGATCACTCCGGACGCTCATCAGCATCCGAGCCCCCGCGGGACGTCGCAGGGCGAACTCCGCAGGCATGTCCGCGGCGACCGCCACGGCTTTGACGGGGTCTCCGCTCTGCAGAGCAGAGTCGACCAACGTGGTCTGCAGCTTCAGGAAGTCGTCTCCCGCGCGCAGCCACGTCCGTCCCAGCAGCGCCGGCACGGATCCGAACGCATGGTAGATCGCTCCGTTCGAGACTCCGGCGGCGGCGGAGAGCCTCCGCACGGTGAACCCTTCCAGCCCTTCCCGGGCCACGAGTTCCTCGGCCACGTCGAGAATCTGGTCAAGGTCGTGCATCCGCGGGCGAGCCATGCGTCAACCATAACAGAGCATATGCTCTAAAACTTCCCCACCCTCGGGCGTTCCGGGCATCGTGCCCGCCGGAGCGTATGCGCCTCCTCCGCGGAGCCGTCGTCCGCCGAAACCGGCAGGTCTTCGAGCAGGTGAGGTACTCCTCCCGTATCGGGGGATCGTTTTCACTTTTCTTCCCACCGGACCAATCCGCCGGGGCGGCCGCGGCGAATCAGAGGCGTGAGGACCGAGGGAACGAGCAGGGGCCAAGCGGCCGTGGGAGGCCTGGCGTCGGCATCGGCGGCCGCAGGCGTCGCCGAACTGCTGGCGGCACTGGCCGGTCCGCGTCCGGGTCCGCTCTTCGCGGTGGGTTCAGCGGTGATCGACCGCACCCCCGAATGGCTCAAGCGGTTCGCCATCCGCACCTTCGGCGAGAACGACAAGCAGATCCTGCTGGCGGGCATCGCGGTGGCCGTCGCGACGACGGCGGTACTGCTGGGACTCGCCGCCCGGCGCCGGCCGGCATGGGCCGCGGCGGGAATGTTCGCGGCCGGCCTGGCGGGAGCCGTCGCGGCCGTCACACGACCGGCCGCAGGCGTGCTCGACGCGGTGCCCTCCCTGGGCGGCGCCCTCGTCGGAGCCGCCCTGCTCTGGGTCCTGACGGGAGCACGGCCCGCCCTCGGCGCGACACGAGAAAGCCCCCTTTTCGGGCCCGCAGGTGCTGACATGCCGGAGCAACGGGCCGGGAGGAGGCTCTTTCTGCTCGGGTCCGCGGGCGCCGTGGTGGCGGCTGTAGGAGGACCGCCCCTCAGCCGGATGCTGCGGGAGGCGCGGAGCGTCGAGTCGGCCCGGCGCGCGGTGCGCTTGCCCCGGCCCGCACGGACCGCCGCGCCGCTTCCGGCGGGCACGGATCTGAGGCTTCCCGGGCTCGGCCCGTTCGTCACTCCGAACCGGGACTTCTACCGGGTGGACACGGCGCTCGTCCTGCCGCAGGTCGATCCGGCCGAGTGGACGCTGCGGATCCACGGGCTGGTGGAACGGCCGGTGGAGCTGAGTTTCGACGAGTTGTTGCGGCGGCCGCTCGTCGAACACGACATCACCCTGACGTGCGTGTCGAACGAGGTGGGCGGGCCCTACGTCGGCAACGCGCGCTGGCTCGGCCTCCCGCTGGCCGGGCTGCTGCGGGAGGCCGGGGTGCGGGCGGGCGCCGACCAGCTGCTCAGCCGCTCGGCCGACGGCTGGACCTGCGGGACGCCCCTGGAGAGCGTGCTCGACGGACGGCAGGCGCTGCTCGCCGTGGGCATGAACGGGGAACCGCTGCCGGTCGCGAACGGCTTCCCGGCCCGGCTCGTCGTGCCCGGCCTGTACGGGTACGCCTCGGCCACCAAGTGGGTGGTCGACCTCGAGATCACCTGCTTCACCGACAGCGAGGCCTACTGGGTGGCGCGCGGCTACGCCGAGGACGCCCCCATCAAGACCCTCACGCGCATCGACGTGCCGCGCCCGCTGCGGCGCCTTCCCTCCGGACGCACCATGGTCGCGGGCGTCTCCTGGGCGCAGCGCCGCGGCATCGCGGCCGTCGAGGTGCGCGTGGACGGCGGTCCTTGGCGGCAGGCGCACCTCGCGTCCGTCCCGGGCACCGACACCTGGCGGCAGTGGGTCCTGGAGTGGAACGCCGCTCCCGGAACCCACCGCATCGAGGCCAGAGCCACCGACACGACGGGGGCGACCCAGCCTCCGGCACGCGTCCCACCGTTTCCCGACGGCGCCACCGGATGGCATTCGGTCGTCGTCACCGTCATCTGAAACAAGGAGAAGCATCATGAAGCGTGCCGTCCTCACCGCGGGGATCATTCTGGCGCTCGGCCTCGGCACCGCCGCGTGCGGTGCCGACGAGGAGACCGAAGCCGCCTCCGGGAACCCCGCCACCACGTCGGCATCGCAGGCGCCCGCGGGTGAGAACTTCGGCCCGGGTTGCGCGGCGGTTCCCAAGGACGGCCCCGGCAGCTTCACCGGAATGGCCGCCGACCCCGTCGCCACCGCGGCCTCCAACAACCCCGTCCTGTCCACCCTCGTCACCGCGGTGAAGAAGGCGGGCTTGGTCGACACCCTCAACTCCGCCCAGGACATCACCGTCTTCGCCCCGGCAAACGACGCTTTCGCCAAGATCCCCGAAGCCGACCTGAACAAGGTCCTCGCCGACGAGAAGACGCTGACCGGCGTCCTCACCTACCACGTCGTCGAGGGCCGCAAGACGCCCGCCGACCTTGCCTCCGGATCCTTCAAGACCCTGCAGGGCGGCACCGTCACCGCTAAGGGAGGCGGCACCGACTACACCGTCAACGGGGCGAAGGTGGTCTGCGGAAACGTGCAGACCGGCAACGCCACCGTCTACATCATCGACACTGTCCTGATGCCTGCGAAGTGAAGCCCCTCACCGGAGCCGCCGGTCAGGAGGCGGCTCCGGTGAGACCCACGCGTCCCGCCAACGACCAGGGAGAGAGATGAGTGATCCGTTCGCCGAGGGCGCTCGGGACACCTCGCAGCAGACCGAAGACGACGCTCCTGAGGGACTGGCCGCACTGCTGCAGTACGTGGCCTGCGGTGACCGACGGGCGTTCGAACTCGTCTACGAGCAGGTGTCGGGGCCCGTCTACGGCACGATCCTGCGCGTCGTACGCGACCCTGCGCAGACCGAGGAGGTCGCGCAGGAGACACTGGTCCAGGTGTGGAGAGAGGCTTCGCGGTTCGACCCGCTCCGGGGGAGCCCGATGGCCTGGATCCTCACACTCGCCCACCGGCGGGCCGTCGATCGCGTTCGCAGCGTTCAAGCCGGTTCCGCTCGGGAGCAGCGGGCGGGATACGTGGAGCGGGAGCACGACCACGTGGTCGAAGAAGTCGAGACCCGGCTCGACCGCGAACGGGTACGCCGCTGCCTCGGTGGTCTCACCGGGTTGCAACGCGAGTCCCTCACGCTCGCCTACTACTCGGGGTACACCTATCCCGAGGTGGCCGGACTGCTGAATGTGCCGCTCGGCACCGTCAAGACCCGCATGCGCGACGCTCTCATCCGGATGCGCGACTGCCTGGGAGTGGACCGATGAACGCCCACGACATGCACAGCCTCCTGGCTCCCTACACGCTGCACGCGCTCACTGATGTCGAACGCCGCCGTTTCGAACACCACCTCACCGAGTGCGAGAGCTGCGCCGAGGAACTGCGAGGCTTGAACGAGACGGCTGCGATGCTCGGAGTCGCCCTCTCCCGACGTCCTCCGGCGGTGCTGCGCGAACGCGTCATGGAGGAGGTCTCCCGTACTCGGCAGCTTCCGCCGAGGGTCGGGAACCACCGCAGGTGGCGCTGGAACCTTCCGGGTACCCCGTTGCTGTTCCTTGCCGCCGCAGCTGTCATCACCGCCGTCCTCTTCACGGGCTTCACCGTTTTCTCGAGCTCTGACCAGGTGCGCCACCCCGACCCGCAGATCGACGCGGTGCTGTCCGCCTCGGACGCCCGTGACGTCGAATTCCGGCTGGCCGGAGGAGGCAGCGGAACCCTCGTCGTGTCCCGCTCTCTGAACAAGGCGTTCATCACGATGGACGGCCTGCCCGCCATCCCCGCCACCCGCGCCTACGAGCTGTGGCTCCTCGGCCCCGGAACTCCACGTCCAGCCGGCCTGATGCATGACACCCGCGGCTCGCGGCTGCTCACCGCCCTCGACGACGCGACCCAGGTGGGCGTCACCGTCGAGCGCGCCGAAGGGGTCTCCGCCCCCACCAGCGCGCCGATCTTCACCTTGCGCCTCCCCGGCTGACCCCGGTTTCCGGGAAGCCTGCAGAAAGGGGCAATTTCGGCCATGATTCCGCAATACCCCCTATGGGTATACGGTTAGTCATGTCGGACAGCGGTACAGAGGAGAGCGGGGTCGACTGGCCATGGACCACACCGAGCACCACCATGGACACTCCGGGCACCAAGGGCACGACCATGGGCACACGGCGGCGGGGGCCTCCTGGAGCACGGCGGTGAAAGCCACCCTGCACTGCTTGATGGGATGCGCCATCGGCGAGATCCTGGGCATGGTCATCGGCACCGCGTTGGGCTGGGGCAACGTCCAGACGATGACCCTGGCGATAACGCTGGCGTTCTTGTTCGGCTACTCGTTCACCTTGTTCGCCGTCCGGCGGGCCGGAGTGCGCCTCAGGCAGGCGGTCAGGGTGGCGCTGGCCGCGGACACCGTCTCCATCGCCGTCATGGAGCTCGTCGACAACGGCATCATCGCCCTCACCCCCGGCGCGATGGACGCCCACCTGACGGACGCCCTCTTCTGGTCGGCCCTCCTGGGCGGTTTCGTCGTCGCCTTCGTCATCACCACCCCCGTCAACAAGTGGCTGATCGGCCGAGGCAAGGGCCACGCCGTCGTCCACGCCTACCACTGACCGAACACCCGACGAGCGCCCCCGGCCAGGGGACGCTTCTCCTTCCACGCCACCGGCCGTACGCAACGACCCCTGCGGCTGCATGGAACGGCTCCGCCGGTCGTACGGAACGGCTTCTGGTGGCTGCGGGAGGTTCCGCCGGTTGTACGAGCGGCTCTCGGCGCTCGCAGGGACGGCTTCCCGCAGTTGTGCGGAACGGTTTCCGGCGGCTGCATGGAACGGCTCTCGGTGGGTGCGCACTTCCGGGAGGCCGGCCCTGGTGCGGGGGCATCGGGTGGAGGCGGTGCTCCAGGGCCGGTCCTCGGAGTCAGTCCTGGAGCGGGGGCTCCGGGGTGGAGGCGGCGCTCCAGCGGCCGTTGGCGCGAGTGATGGTGATGGGGTGGTCGAAGCAGGCGCTGATCAGGCCGGTGGTGAGGGTGGCGGGGGCCGGTCCGGCGGTCAGGACGGCGCCGCGGCGGAGGAGCAGGGCGTGGGTGGTGGTGGCGGGCAGCTCCTCCAGGTGGTGGGTGACCAGGACGGACGTGAGGGCGGGGTGGCGGCGGCGCAGGGCGTCCAGACGGGACAGCAGGCGTTCGCGGGCGACGAGGTCGAGGCCGGTGGCGGGCTCGTCCAGCAGGAGCAGGTCCGGTTCGGGCATGAGGGCGCGGGCGATCAGGGCGCGGCCGCGCTCCCCCTGGGAGAGCTCGGGCCAGCGGGCCGCGGCGCGGTCGGTGAGCCCCATCAGCTCGATGAGCTCGGCCGCGCGGCTTCGCTGCCCGTCGGTGGGCGTCCAGCGGGGCACCAGTTCGATGGTGCCGGTCACGCCGGTGAGGACGACCTCGAGCACGGTGCGCGCCGACTGCAGCGGGTGGCGCGGGTTGACGTGGCCGATCCGCATCCGCAGGTCCTGGACGTTGACGCGCCCCAACCGGTGGCCGAGGATCTCGGCGGTGCCGCGGGTCGGGTGCGTGTAGGCGCCGAGGACGGACAGCAGCGTGCTCTTGCCCGCGCCGTTGGGCCCCAGCAGCGCCCAGTGCTCACCGGCGCGCACCGTCATCGAGACCTCGTCCAGCAGAAGCTTGCCGTCCCGCACGAGATCCAGCTTCTGGATGTCCAGCACCACTTCGGACAGAACCGGAGACGGGACCACGGTCGGCAAGGCACTCTCCTCATCAGCGGGAACGAACCCCCGGCACAGGACCGGTGATCTCGCAAACTACCCGCACCCCACGAGCCCGTCAGCCGCACCCCGCCAGAGTCCCCTGCCTGCGCTCGCAGGAGCCCGCCTTCAGCTCCCTTGGAGGCCGTCCCTATTTCCCAAGGGCCGCGATGGCGGCGGCGGTTTCGGGGTGGCGGGCCAGGAGGGCGGTCACCTCCTCCGGGCCGCCTGCGGGGGACGGGGCAGGGGTCTGCCAGACGGGGTCGTGGCCCAGGAGGGCTGCGATGGCGTCGCAGGGGGCCGGGTGGGCGGACAGGAGGGCGGCGGCGGGGGTGGCAGGGGCTCGGGGTTCCCTGCGTGCGGGCCGCCGGCGCTCCCAGGGCGGGGTCCAGGCGTCGAGGGCGGGGAGGGCGGCGGGGAAGGTGCGGTCGGCCTCGCGGACGAGAGTGGGCAGAAGGCCGCCGGAACCGGCGCGCAGGGTGGTGATGAGCTTGGGGAGCCAGGGGAGGAGGACGGCGTCGGGGAGGCGGCCGAAGGCCTTGGACAGGAGTTCCACGACGAAGGGGGTGAGGGTGGGGACGGGGTCGAGGGCGTGGATGAAGCCGTTCAGGTAGTGGGGGAAGGCCTCGATGGAGAAGGGGTTGTCGAGCAGGCCGTCGCACAGGGCGCGCAGCTCGTCCTGGGGCAGCAGGCCCAGGCGGGAGCGTGCGGCCCACAGCAGGGCGACCTTGGCGGGGGACTCGGGGTGGGACTGGCGTACGGCCAGCTCCAGCTGGGTGTGGTCGCAGCCCAGGGACAGGGCGAGGCCCTCCATGCCGAACAGGAAGCCCAGCATGGCCGCGACCTGCCGGACACCGCCGGCGTCGTCGGTGAAGGCCGTCGGCAGCAGTGTGCAGTAGTGCGCGTAGCCGGTGGTGACGAACTCCTCGCACCAGCGGGGAAGGGCGGGTTCCGCCGCACGGTGGTGGGTGAGCAGGCGGCGGATGCGGCGCAGCACCTCGGGCGCGTCGTCGACGTCGCGTTCGGCGGCCAGGAGCTCCACGGCCCGCACGCCGAGCTCGTCGGGGAGCCGCCGCCCCGGCAGGAAGCGGATGGCGTCCTCCACGGCGGCCAGCGCGGTGGAGGCGGTGGCCTGGGGATGCCGGACGGCGCGGCGCAGCCGCTGCTCCAGCACCTGCTCGACGGTCACGCCCTCGTAGCCGAGTTCGACCAGGGCGCGCTGGTCGCGGCCGAGCGCCAGGTCCCAGCTCTCCTGGATGGAGCGTTCACCCAGCTCGCGGGAGCCCATGATGGGCCGGACGGTGCCCTTGGGCAGCAGCCGGTGCAGGATCCACAGCAGGTCCGAGCAGGGCGCCAGCTCGGGCCGGGTCTTCAGGTCCATCAGGGCCCGCTGGATCGTGCGCGCCTGCAGGTTCAGCCCGAGCGGCTCCAGCCTGTCGAGCACGTCCCGCGCCAGCGGCGGCAGCGACTCGTACCCGACCTGGCCGATCCGGTCGCCGCCGAGCAGGATCTCGCACAGCCGGGCGACGTCGCGCCGGCCCGGCACCGTGTCCTTCTCGATGCAGGTGACGGCCGCGTCCTGGAAGTCGTACGGCGTCGGCCGCCGCCGGTTCCGCATGTTCGCCAGCAGCACCGACGTCTCGAACACCGCGATCGCGTCCGCCGTGCTGGCCTGATATCCGTTCCGCCGGGCCAGCCGCACGATGTCCACACACCAGCCGAGCAACTCGCCCTCGTCGAGCACGTTCTGCGCCGGCGGCTCCGCCAGGAACCCCGACAACCGGTCGTCCACCGACTCCGGGAGGGCGCTCGGCCGCACCCGTTCGTCCGCTCCCACCTGCGCTTCGGTGCCTGGAGCCGCTCGGCCCGTCTTCACAGGACCTTCGTGCGGCCCGTTCGCCGGGGGAGCGGCGGCCGTCTGTCCGGCCTGCCGGTGCGTCTCCTCCGGGAGCGCGGGACCGCGGTGCTGCGGCGTGGAGACGGGCGGAACGGAGACGTCCAGGGCCTCCTGCCCGGCCCGGCCGCGGGCGCTCTTGTGGTTTTTGAGGCGGAAGGGCTTCACGCCGGTGTGCTTGAGGGCCTTGGACCAGGTGGCGGCGGCGATCGAGACGGAGCCGGGCGCGAGCCCGAACTGGGCTTCGATGGCCGAGTGGCTGGACGGGATGAGGCCGTACTGCCAGCGGGTCTTCGTACGGGGCTCGATCTCGTGGGAAGCCGTGGCCGCGAGACCGAACTGCTCGACGCGGCTGGCGGCGTGGAAGGCGCCGCAGACGTACAGGCAGTCGGACGGGTCGGTGCCGGACGCGGCGAGGTGTTCGCGCATGCGCGTCCACATGTGGCGTTCGCGCTCCTCGTCGCGGCCTTCGTCGCCGTCGCGGCGCAACCGCCGGAACAGGCTGCCGACCATGACCATGACCTGGCGGTAGGTGTCGTAATCGGCACCGGACAGCGGCTGCTCCACGTACTGGTCCCACCACTCCGACCAGTGGCGGACCTTGCCGTGGTGCAGCAGGTACCGCTCCAGCTCGGCGAAGCGGGGGCGCAGGTCGCCCAGCTCGACGCCCACCGAGTCGCCGTGCAGCGCGGCCTCCTCTTCGGACGTGGCGGACGCACCGGAGGCCCGGGGCGTGCCCGGCACGTCGGACTCGGGTGCTTCCTCTCCCCGGCGGCGCGGCTGCCACTGGAAGACGTGGTCGCTCGAACGGTCCACCGGCACCAGCTCGACGCCCGGCGTCTCCAGCGCGTAGGCGATGGCCTGGTACTCGGCGGACGCCTCCGTCACCGGCGCGATCACGCTCAGCGGCGCCCACTCGGCGGGGAAACCGTCGAGCTCGGTGGCGAACGCCTGCAGCGCGACGGGCAGGCGGCAGTTGCGCAGCTCCCCGAGCAGCGGCCCGAGGTCCTCGCACAACTCCAGGTAGACGACCTTCGGCCGCTTCTCCCGCAACCTCCGCGCCATGGCCAGCGCGGAGGACGGCGAGTGGTGGCATACCGGGAAGATCTCGAGTTCCTCGTGCAGTGCCCGGTCGACGTCGTCGACCATGCCGGCGAGGATCCCGGACAGCCCGTCCGGGCCCTCGGCGAAGGCTCCGGCGGCGTCGAGCAGCTGTTCGCGGAGCGCGGCGAACGGGTTCATCGGGTACGCGGCGTGCGGCCCCGCCCGCAGGACGGGCAGGGGGAACACCGCTCCCTCCCTTCACGGAGACGGAGAGTGGGCTTCGAGACGGGCGGAGGTCAGGACAGCTTCGCGATCGCCTCTCGACCGCCCTCCAGGAAGCCCTTCCACGGTCCGTCCTCGTCCTGCTTGGAGCGGGGCTCGACGACGCCGTGCCAGAACTTGTTGAGGATCGCCAGGTCCTCGGGGCTGCGCCGGGCCAGCGAGCCGACCATCGACCCGGCGAGCGTCTCGGCGCGCAGCGCGCGGTCGCCGAAGAACTGGCTGTGCAGGATCGCGTCCTCCAGCACGCCGATCTGCTCGGCGGTGGACAGCGACGACTCCAGCCGCTCGTCGTCGCTGCTCGCCGAGGCCGCGGCGGCCCGCAGGTCGGCGAAACTCTGCAGCAGCACGTCCAGCAGGGTGGGCGGCACGTCCAGCTCGATCTGGTGGCGGCGCAGCAGTTCGGTGGTGCGGAACCGGACGATCTCCGCCTCGCTGTTCTTGCTCGCCACCATGGGGATGCGCACGAAGTTGAACCGGCGCTTGAGCGCGGACGACAGGTCGTTCACGCCGCGGTCGCGGCTGTTGGCCGTGGCGATGACGGAGAACCCGGGCTTGGCGAAGACGATGTTGTCGCCGTTGCCGTCGCTCAGTTCGGGGATCGACACGTACTTCTCCGACAGGATGGAGATCAGCGCGTCCTGCACGTCGCTGGTGGAGCGGGTGAGCTCCTCGAACCGGCCGACGACGCCCCGCTCCATCGCCGTCATGATCGGCGAGGGGATCAACGACTCCCGCGACTGCCCCTTGGCGATCACCATGGAGACGTTCCACGAGTACTTGATGTGGTCCTCGGTGGTGCCGGCCGTGCCCTGCACCACCAGCGTGGAGTTGCGGCAGATCGCCGCCGACAGCAGTTCGGCCAGCCAGCTCTTGCCGGTGCCGGGGTCGCCGATGAGCAGCAGACCCCGGTCGGACGCGAGCGTCACGATGGCGCGCTCGACGATGCTCCGGTCGCCGAACCACTTCTGGGGGATCTCGCGCTCCAGCCCGTCGGACCGCTCCGAGCCGAGGACGAACGTGCGGATCATCCTGGGGCTGAGCCGCCACGAGAACGGCCTGTGCCCGTCGTCGGCGGACTCCAGCCAGTCGAGCTCCTCGGCGTACTTCACCTCGGCGGGGGCGCGCAGCAGGTCACTCATCGGTTCTCCTAGTCGAGGAAGTTCTTGAGCTCGAAGACGAGCTTGCGGATGTGACCCGAGATCACGGGGGTGCCCAGGTCCTTGAAGCGCTGGCGGAACCACGGGTTCACGCTCTGGTGGCCGGAGCTGTTGACCGAGCCGACCGGGATGAACCTCACCCCGGAGCGGTGCACCTCCTGGATGCCGTCGAACAGCGGCTGGGACCGGTCGAACTCGTAGAAGTCCGAGATCCACACCATCACGGTGTTCCGCGGGTCGGCGATCTTCGGGCGGGCCATGGCCATGGCGACGGGGCCGTCGTTGCCGCCGCCGAGCCTGGTGCGCAGCAGCACCTCGAACGGGTCGTCCACCCAGGGGGTGAGGTCGAGCGCGCGGGTGTCGTAGGCGATGAGGTGCACGTCGACCTTGGGCAGCCCGGCGAAGATCGACGCGAGGATGGTGCAGTTGACCATCGAGTCGACCATCGAGCCGGACTGGTCGACCACCACGATCAGGCGGGCGGGCGTGGTGCGCTTGGCGGTCTGCCTGAAGAACAGCCGGTCGACGTAGAGGCGCTCGTCCTCCGGGCTCCAGTTGGTGAGGTTCTTCCAGATCGTCCGGTCGAGGTCGAGGTTGCGGAACACCCGCTTGGGCGGCACCGAGCGGTCGATCTTCCCGGTGCTGGTCTGCTGCACCTGGGTGCGCAGCACCTCGGCGACCTCGTCGACGTACCGGCGGATCAACGCCTTGGCGTTGGCCAGCGCCACGCCCGAGAGGTTGGCCTTGTCGCGCAGCAGCTGCTCGATGAGCGACATGCTCGGCTTGAGCTGCCGGGCGAGCGCGGGGTCGGCCAGCACCTCGCGCAGCCGCATCCGGCTGACGAGGTCGCCTTCGAGCTCGCCCAGCACGCCGCCGAGCTCGGCGGCGCCCGCCTCGCCCGCGGCGCGTTCCAGCCAGTGCCGGTCGCGCTGCCAGTCGGCCAGCGCCGAGGCCGTCACCTGGCCCGAGCCGGTGGCGAACACGTTGAGCAGCAGCTTGGAGAAGAGCGCGGCCCGCCGTACCCGCTCGCCCGGGGCCTCGTCCAGGTCCGTGGTCTCGGACAGCTCCTGGAATCCGGCCTCCAGTTCGGGAAAGCGCTGCACCAGGTTGTCGACCGAGACGCCCGGGTCGAGCAGCGCCGGGGGCAGCCCGAGGTCGTCGACGACGGCGACGCTCGCCGCCTCCAGCGACGGCTGCTCCTCGGGGTCGAACAGGCGGGCCAGGAGCCTCCAGTAGAGGACCTGCCGCCGGTGCGCTTCGGCTTCGCTCATCTGCGCAGCAACCTTCCCGCCCGTTCACGAAGGACGGCCACGGAGTCACCGGACCTGGCCTCGGCCTTGACGACCTTCGGGTCGGTGGGGCCCAGCGCCCAGTCGCCGGTGTGCGCCTCGAACGGCTTGCGTTTGGCCGTCCCCTGGACGGCGAGCGGCTGGGCCTTCCACCGTCCGGCGTCCCAGCGGACCAGCCCGACGCACGCGGAGGAGGCCTTGACGAGCTCGGACGTGAGGGGACCGCAGGACGGCAGCCGGTCGAAGTCGACATCGAGGACGCGGTCGCCCAGCCGGAACCCGTCGCCGTCGACGGTGTACCCCTCGAGCAGCACGGGCTCGGCGATGCGCACCGGGTGGCGTTCCAGCGGAGGCACCGCGGGAGCGAGGGCCCCGGTGAGCATGACCCGGGCGGTGGTGAAGGGGTCGGCCGGCTCGCCTGCCGCGGCCTGCCCGTCCTGCCAGACCAGGTCGCCTCCCGCCAGGAGCGGCATTCCGGAGATCTCCAGGACACGGCGTTCGGCCAGCGCGCCCAGCAGCACGGGATGGTCGGACAGCAGCCGCCACACCGCGGGCCCGGCGATGGTGTCGACCTTCGCCGCGGCGGCGCTCGCCCGGACCAGCCGGGTCCGGGCGCCGCCGGACGGCTCCAGAACGGCGTGCACCTGGATCTGCACGGCGGTGTCGTGCTCGTGCACGTCCACGCCGAGCACGAGCAGCCGCCCCGACACCTCTTCAGCGGGTTCGGCCGCGCACGCGCGGCCCCCGGCCTGGGCGAGCAGCAGCGCCCGCGACCACAGGTCGGCCCAGCGCCGGACGGGCAGCCGCTCAGCCGTCCCGACCGGGCTGAACGCCCGCAGTTCGGACGCGAGCCCGTCGAGCAGCACCGCGGGCCTGCGCAGCGCGGGCACCGCGAACAGCGCCTCGATCACCCGATCGGCGGAGGACACCAGGTCGTACCCCACCCCGCGCCAGCCGGTGATGGCCAGTTCGTGCAGCCAGGCCCGGCATCCGCCGAGCAGGTCGTCGGACACCGGCGGGGCGGGCGGCCGCGTCCACTCGTCACGGTCGCGGCCGAGCGCGGCGTCCAGCGAGTGGAGCAGCGCGTCGTGCACGGCGCCGAGCAGCGCGGCCCTGCCACCGGCCAGTACCGCGAGGTGCTCCTCGGTGACGGAGCCCGCGGTGAGCTTTTCGACGGCCTCGGCCACCGCTTCGCCGATCGGCGAGACGGCCAGGGCCGCGGCCAGCGCCTCCAGGGCCTCCAGCCGTTCCGGGTCGAGCCGGGCGAACCCGTGGACGAGCGCGTCGTCGAACCCCGCGACCAGGCCGAGCGCCTCCTCGACGCCCTCGGGAGACGCGCCGAGCAGTTCGGAGAGCTGGATCTCGAGCATCAGCGCACCGCCCCGGCCGCCGGGAACCAGTGCAGCTCCGGGACGGGCACCGTGGTGCCCGGCAGCTCCAGGTAGGACAGGTGCCGCAGGAAACGGCTGAACACGACCGCCGCGTCCGAGGGCTCCGGCGAACCGCCGAGGGCGCTCACCAGGTCGCCGCTCTCGTCGACGTCGACCTTCAGGTACCGCGCGACGCGCTCCAGCCCGTACTGCAGCACCGCCTCGTCGGCGAGGGCCCGCAGGTGCTTGCAGGGCAGCCCGCGCAGCCCGCCGCACGGCCGGTTGTTGTTCGTCCGGCAGTTGTAGGCGTGGCTGCCCGCGCTGATCGATGAGACGTACACGCGGCTGATGTCCGAGCCGCTCGACACGACCCCCTGCAACCGCCCGTCCGCCAGTTCCACGAAGGGAACCTTCGCCAGCTTGCGCGGCCGCGCCGGCGGGACTATTCGCACCGCGCTCCGCCGCTCCCAGCCGGCCTCGTCCACGTCCAAGCCCATGCCTCCCGTCACCGACCGGTCTCTGACGACCTCGATCATGGGCGGCAAGCTACTTCGGGCCTCCGACAAAATCATGCGGCCCGCGCACAGGCGTGGCCGTCCGCCGATCAGGGAAGCGCGGAGGCCGGGGCGCTGAGCGGGGAGCCGATGCCCTGGGCGTAGCGGAGGACGCCGCCGGGGTCGCAGTGTTCCTTCACTTTCAGGAGACGGTCGTAGTTGGGGCCGTAGTAGGCGTCGTGCCAGCCGACGAGGTCGGGGTCGGGGAAGTTGACGTAGGCGGCCGTGGTGCGCAGGTCGTGGCACAGCAGCCGGTACACGGTGTCGAGTCGGCGGAGCATGCGGTCCACCGATTCGGCGGAGGCCTTCGAAGCCCAGGAGGCGCCGATGTCGATCACAAAGGTGGCCTGGCGGTGGGGAAAGGCCGTCTCGGCAGAGGAGACGGACGCGGTGGCGCCTCCCATCGCGAACAGCGTGACATGGCCGGAGGCACCGGGCACGTCCGGCTTCCAGTAGCGGATCCAATCCGTGACGGCCGCGACGGCCTGCGACGTCGGCCACCGATCGGGTACCAGGGATTTGGAGGCCATCGCCTCCGGGCGCTCCTCCATCGCCAGGTGCTTCTGCGCCGCCCAGAAGCCGCGCTGCTCGATGAGCCGCTTGTCCGGGCCCAGGGACAACATCGGGGCCATGAGCCTCCTCAGCCGGTCCTCGTCGCCGAGGCACTGGCCGAGTAGCGCGATCGAGGGCAGTCCCCGCCCAGGGTGAGAGAAACCGACGCGGACGTCGAGGTCGCCCGTGTGGTCGCGCTGGAGCAGTTCCCGGAGCATCTCCATCAGCGTGACCCCGTGGTGCGGGGCGAAAGAGAAGTCGAACACCGTGGAGACCTGCCGGTCGACTCTGACGGCGTCGAAGACGAAGGCCGTGTTGATGCCGAAGTTGCCTCCGGCCCCGCCGCGGCAGGCCCAGAACAGGTCGGCGTTCTCCTTTTCGCTCGCGCGCACCAGGGTCCCGTCGGCCAGGACCAGCCGGGTCTCCACCAGCCGGTCGCAGCTCAGCCCCCATTTGCGGTCGTTGAATCCCAGCCCGCCGCCGAGCGTCAACCCGGCGACGCCCACTCCGGGGCAGCGCCCTCCGGGGAAGTACAGTCCGGTGCCTCCGACTCCGGCCCGGTAGACGTCGGAGTTGGTCGCGCCACCTCCCACCGCGAGGCGGTCGCCGTGCGGAAACACCTCGCTGATGCGCCGGAGGTCGATCAGCAGGCCGGGTGTGGTGGAGTGCCCGGCGTAGTTGTGGCCGCCCGAGCGCGGCGTCAGCGGCATACCGTGCTCGACGGCCCACCGGAGGGCCGCCTGGACGTCGCGCTCGGTGGCGCAGGAGACGATGCCGGCCGGCCGGAGGTCCGCGTAACGCAGGTTCTGCGGCAGGGCGAGCTTGGCGTATCCGGTGTCGTCGGGGCGGTGGAGGCGTGCCGCGGGGCTGAGCGCCCGGCGGAGGCTCCGCCAGGCCGACCGGTCGGGAACGGCTCGTCGGAGGGCCGCCGCGGGAGCGGGTCCGAGCAGACCGGCGGCCATCCCGCCGGCGGCGATCCGTGCTCCCGCTCGCAGAACATCACGTCGATTGCGCATGACTTCCCCCCTGGGACGTGCGGAGTGGGTACTCGCGCCGGTGCCTCCGGCGACACGGCCGCCCTACCGATGATCACCCCGGGTGATCGTCCGAAATCTCCCGTCAGGAGAAAGTTCTGGTCACGGGGCGAGGCCCGCGCCGTACCGCGCGGGGACCGGGCAGGGGGGCGTGGCCCCGCGGGTCAGCGGAGGCGGTGGTGCAGGGGGGCGGCCAGGTCGGTGGTGGTCAGGAGGAGGGCCACGGTGTAGTCGACGAGGTGGTCGCGGGTGATGCCGAGCTCGCCGCGCAGCCAGGCGGCGATCAGGTCCCACAGGCCCGAGGTGAGGGTCAGGCCGGTCAGCTCCAGGTCGGTGTCCGACAGGGGGTGCGGGTCGAGCAGCTCGCGGGTCTGGGCCGTGAAGATCGTGGTGAGGGACTGGATGATCTGGCGCCTGCGCTCCTGGAGCAGGGGGTGGGCGGGGAACTCGTGCGCCAGGATGCGGGAGAGGCGCGGGTCGGCGGTGAGGAAGTCGACGGTGGCGTCCACGGAGGCGCGGACCCGCTCCTGCAGGTCGCGGGGGGAGCTGCGGGCGGCGTCGAGGATCGCGGCGGTGCCCCGGGCCGCCTGCTCGTCGACGATCGCCAGCAGCAGGGCGTCCCGGTCGGCGAAGCTCTCGTAGAAGTACCGGTCGTTGAGGCCGGCCTGGGTGCACACGCCCCGGACGGTCGTGGCGGCCCAGCCCCGGGTGCCCAGCAGCTCCAGGCCCGCTTCGAGCAGCGCGGCGCGGCGCAGGGCCCGGCGCTGCTCGGCGGGCACTCCGCGGTAGGGGCGGGTGCGTGGGGATGTCACAGCACCCGATTGTGCCGCACCTCTTGACGCCGTCCCGAATTTTGGTGATCGTTGACACCGGATATTTCTGGTGTTCTCGTACACCAGAAATGGATCACGGCTGAGGCGGGAAAGGCGGTCACCGGTGACCACGGACTACTCCACAGGACCCTCGGGATTCACCCTCGAGGACGTCAACCTGGGCGACCTGCGCTTCTGGGAACGGCCGCTGGACGAGCGGGCGCAGGGGTTCGCCGTACTGCGCGCCCAGCCCGGTCCGCAGTTCTTCACCCTCCCCAAGATGCCCTTCGTCGGACAGCAGCCCGGCTCCTGGGCGCTCGTCCGCCACGCCGACGTGGCCGAGGCCAGCCGCAACCCCGAGGTGTTCAGCAGCGAGCCCACCGCCACCCAGCCGATCGACGCGCCGGGCATCGTCGACAGGTACTTCCGCTCGATGATCGACATGGACGACCCGCGGCACGCCAAGATCCGCCGGATCGTCTCCCGCGCGTTCAGCCCCCGGATGCTGGCCAAGGCCGAGGACGACATCGCGGCACGCGCCAAGCGCATCGTGGACGAGCTGATCGAGGCGGGCCCCGGCGTGGACTTCGTCGCCAACGCGGCGGTGCGGCTGCCCGTCGAGGTCATCTGCGACATGCTCGGCATCCCGGCCGAGCAGCACGCGAAGGTGGTGAAGCTGAGCAACATCAGCACCGGCTACACCGACCCCGAGTACGTGGGCGCCACCATGGACTACAGCACCGGTGTCGGCAAGATGAGCCACCTCGGGATGGCACGGTCGATGGGCACGATCGCCTCGGCGGGCTGGCAGCTGCACCGGCTGGCGACCAAGCTCGGCAAGGAGCGGATCGCCAAGCCCACCGACGACCTCACCTCCGCGCTGGTGAACGCCAACATCGACGGCGAGCAGCTGACCCCCCAGGAGTTCGGCGCGTTCTTCCTGCTGCTGGTCGTCGCCGGCAACGAGACCACCCGCAACGCCCTCGCGCACACCCTGAAGCTGCTCACCGACCACCCCGACCAGCGCGCGCTGCTGATGGAGGACTTCGACGGCCGCATCGCCGGAGCCATCGAGGAGGTCATCCGCTACGCCAGCCCGGTCATCTTCATGCGCCGCAACGTCACCCGCGACCACGAGATGAACGGCCACCAGTACCGCAAGGGCGACAAGGTGATGCTGTACTACTGGGCCGCCAACCGCGACGAAGCGGTCTTCACCGACCCCGAGAAGTTCGACATCACCCGCTCGCCGAACCCGCACATCGGCTTCGGCGGCCCCGGCCCGCACTTCTGCCTGGGCGCCAACCTGGCCCGGCGAGAGCTCACCGTGATGCTGCGGGAGCTGTACACCCGCCTGCCCGACATCCGCTCCGAAGGCGAGCCGGACCGGCTGTTGTCCGGATTCATCAACGGATACAAGCGGCTGAACTGCACCTTCACCCCGCCGACGTCCGTTCCGGCCGGTCGTTCCGCGAGCGAAGGCTCCTGATCGGTGACAGGCGCCGACCGGCCTGAAGCCAAGGCGTGGGAGACGTTCGTCGACGCCTTGCAGACGGCCGGACGGCGCCTGGCCGCAGACACGGAGGACCTGGACGAGCTGGAACGCGCCGACGCCTACCGGGCGTTGCTCCGCGGGCTGCACAACCAGCTCGCCCGCTTCGAGGTCGACCGGGAGCGTCCGGAACTGGTGCCGTTCAACGGGTGGCGGCAGAAGTTCTTCATGGACAACCCGGACTTCCGATACCGGGTGGCCGACATCCGTCCCGGCTGCTGCTACCGCGTCACGGGGAACCCGGGGGCCGCCGCCTACACGTCGATCACGGTGTACGCAGGGTCGGGGAGGGCGGGAGCCGAGGCCGTCGCCCGGCTCGACAGCGACGATCTGCGGTTCGACGAGGCGGGGAACTTCACCGTCACGCTCGGCGGTAACCGGCCTGAGGAAGGCGACTGGCTGCCGCTCCCCGAGAAGAGCAACGCGTTGTGGGTGCGCTACTTCCACGATGACGCCGGTGACGAGACGGGTTGGTGCACCCTGGAACGGGTCGGCCCCGTCGAATCCGTGCCGCCTCCCATAGACCCGGCGCGCTTCACCCACCACCTCAACCGCCTCGCCGGGACCATGGGCTTCCTTCCCGCGGCTTTCAAGATGGCCGCGGACGCCGACCTTGCGCAGCCCAACGAGATCCGCCACTGGTCGGAGATGGCGGGTGGTGCCGTCTACACCGAACCCGGCATTCACTACCTTCGCGGAGGCTGGGAACTCGGGCCGGGCGAGGCGCTGGTGATCGAAGGCGATGTGGTGCCCTGCCGGTACTGGAACGTCCTGCTCTACAGCCGCTTCCTCAACTCGCTCGACCACCGGTACCGCTCCGTGTCCCGTACCGGGGCGACCGCGAGCGTGAAAGACGGACGGTACCGCTTCGTACTCGCCGCCGAAGACCCCGGTTCGGCCGCCGGTGACTGGTTGGACACCGAAGGCCGTCCGTTCGGGATCGTCGTTCTGCGCTGGCTGCGACCCGAACGGGCTCCCGAACTGCCGTCCGTCCGCCGCTGTCGCCTTGAAGAGTTGCGGAGCGAGACATGACGATGTGGAAGCCGATGCCGCGAACGGCGGAGGCCACCGCCGTATACGACGCGGCGGAAGCCGATCGCAGCGCTCGGCCCGAGCGTTACCGCCTGGGAAAAGCCTCCGTGGACGCGGTCGTCTCCCGAGCGGCCAAAGGCGTTGACGGTACTTTCCTGGGTGACCCTTCGGAGTGGCGAGAAGGGCTTGAACGGTACCTGGAGTCGGCAGAGGAGGACGGCCGTCTGAACGCCATCGGCGTGAAGGTGGCGTTCGGGACAGCGGTGGCGAGACTGCGCGCCCGACTCTTGATGAACCGACACCTCGCAGCCTGTCCGGAGATCAGCGAACGTCCCCTCACCCCGCCGATCGTCATCGTCGGCGGCTGGCGCACCGGCACGACCTTCCTGTTCCGCCTCCTCGCCACGGATCCCAGATTCCGTGCCCCTCTCTCCGCGGAGCTGAGCACCCCGTGGCGCTTCGACGGCGCGACGGAGAGCAGACGCGAAGAACTCCTCGACGCGCCGGCCGGTTCCCAGGACCACCTTCACTTCCTCAATCCCGCCCTGGCCACCGTCCATGACTTCGGCTCCCGCCTCCCAGAAGAGTGCGTACTGGCCATGGGCGGCGACTTCCGCAACTGGGGCTTCAGTTCCACCATGCGGCTGGACTCCTACAGCGCTTGGCTGGCCGACCAAGATCTCACCGCCTCCTACGCTCGCTACCGCGAAATCCTGCAGACCCTCGACGCGGAAGACGGCCGCCGCTGGGTCCTCAAAGCCCCCGCCCACCTCCCGGAACTCCCTCGCCTGGCGGCCGCCTTCCCCGGCGCGTGCATCGTCCACCTGCACCGCGACATCGTCGAGACCATCGCCTCCGGTGCCAGCCTGTTCTCGGTCTTCCGCTCCACCTACAGCGACGACGTGGACCCCTGCGACGTGGCCCGCTTCCAGACGGACCAGACCGAACTGTGGCTCCGCCGCGCCTCCGCCTTCCGCGACTCGGCCGCCGCATCGTCCGTCGAGATCGTGGACGTGCGCTACCGGGACCTCGTCTCCACCACCGCGTCGGTGCTGAAGCGGATCTACACCGCGGCCGGAATCGAGCCGCCCGGCGATCCGGAGGGCATGATCGCCGACTACCACGCCACCCGGCCCCGCCACGGCAGGGGCGTCCACCGCTACACGCCCGCGCAGTTCGGCCTGGACGAGAATGAACTGCGCCGTAGGTGGGCCTTTTCCGGTTTTTGAGTGACTGCCAGAAAATGTGGCGGTTCGATGGCATCGATCAGCCTGCGGGCGGGAATCGAGACAGTCAGGTCGTCACCGGCCGGAGGGCGGGCGGCCCGCCGTCCGGGCGCAGGACCGGCCGCGATCTTCGGGCGGAGGCGCGGAACGGAGGGCCCCGCGATCACGGGTCGCGGAAATGTCGGTGGCGAGTGACAGCATGGTCGCAGCAGGTGACGCCGCCGGGCACGAGGCCCGGGGCGGCTTCTACCGGAGGTGCCAGATGTCCGAAGTCACGGGTCCCCTCGCTCCGGGGACGCCCTGCTGGATCGATCTGATGGTCCCCGACCAGCGGGCGGCCCTCGACTTCTACCGCGAGCTGTTCGGCTGGGAGGGCGAGATCGGCCCGTCCGAGTCCGGCGGGTACGCGGTCTGCACGCTGAACGGAAGCCCCGTCGCGGGGATCATGGCGAGGCTGCCCACCGAGGGCGGCGTGCCCGCGCCGCCGAACGTCTGGACGGTCTACCTGGCCACCGCCGACGCCGACGGCACCGAGAAAGTGATCACCGATGCGGGCGGGTCCGTCCTGCTGCCCGCGATGGACGTCATGGGCCTGGGCCGCATGGCGGTCGCGGCCGACCCGCAGGGCGCGGCGTTCGGGCTCTGGGAGGCCCGGGACTTCGCGGGCTTCCAGATCTCCGGAGAGGCGGACTCCGTCGTCTGGGTCGAGCTCAACACCTTCGACGTCGCCGCCGCGGGCGACTTCTACCGCACCGCGCTCGCCCTGGAGACGGCCCCCATGCAGGGCGCCGAAGGCTACTACTCCCTGAACGCCGGCGGAGAGGTGGTCGGCGGCATGGGCGTCCCGGACGACGCGCCCTCCGGCACCCCGCCGCACTGGCTCGTCTACTTCGCCGTCGACGACCCCGACGCCACCGTCGAGAAGCTCACCCGTGCCGGCGGGACCGTCCTCCGTCCCCCCTTCGACATGATCGCCGGCCGCATGGCCGTCGTGCAGGACCCCCAGGGCGCGATGTTCGCCCTGCTCAAGCCCGAGCCCATGAACCCCACCTGACCGCCGGGCGACCCGCGCCTCGGAACGGGACCGCCCGGGTCCGTTTCGACGGCCGGGCCGGGTTGAACGCGGAGCAGGACCGCCCGAGACCGGCTTGACGGATGGGCAGGGCCGGAACTGACGGGGATCTGGGTCCTGGGGCGCTGCCGGTCGAGCGGGCGGGGCTCGGGCCGGGGTGCCGCATGGGGGCCGTGCAGGGGCTCGGGGCGGGGTGCCGCTCGGGTCGTGTGCGGGGCTCAGGCCGGGGTGCCGCGCGGGTGGCGTGCGGGGGAGGGGAGGACGGGAGCCCCCGGGGAGCGGATGAGGAGGAGGGCGAGGGTCAGGAGGGCGGTGGCCACGACGGCGTCGAGCCAGTAGTGGTTGGCGGTGGCGACGACGACGAAGAGGGTGAGGGCGGGGTGGGCCAGCCAGAGCCAGCGCCAGGGGGTGCGGGTGACGGCGATGAGGCCGATCGCGACGACCAGGGCCCAGCCGATGTGCAGGGAGGGCATGGCGGCGAACTGGTTGGCCAGGCCCTCGGTGTCGACCTCGCCGTAGGGGGAGGGGCCGACGAGGCGGCCGGTGTCGATGAGGCCGAAGCCCGGGACCATGCGGGGCGGGGCCAGAGGGAAGGCCAGGTGCAGCAGGAGGGCCGTGCCGGTGAGCACGGTCAGGGTGCGGCGCACCCAGACGTAGTGCGCGGGGTGGCGGCTGAACATCCAGACGAGGAACACGATCGTCGCGGGGAAGTGGACGGTGGTGTAGAAGACGTTGGCGGCCTTCTGCAGGACCTCGCCGTGCAGGATCAGCGCCTGGACGGACGCCTCGTGGGGCAGGTGGGCCGCGCGTTCCCAGCTCCAGACCCGGGTGGCGTTGGCGAAGGCGTCGCTCAGGTTGCCGTCGGCCAGCAGCCGCCCCAGCCGGTACACGCCGTACAGGACGGTGATGAGGGCGAGTTCGGCGAGGACCCTCGGACGGGAGGCGGGGGGCGCCTGCTGCACGGCACTTTCCTTTCTGGACCGACCGCCCGAAGCCGGAACCGGCGCTCGCCGGTGGCGGGCGTGGGAAGGCGGGTCCCGCCGTGGGGGTGGCGGGACCCGCCGGGGGCGGGGCTTAGCGGGGGGCTCCGGCGGGTTCGGGAAGGCGGGGTTCGGGGGCGTCGAGGGCGCGGCGGAGTTTCTCGCCCTCGATGTCGAGGTCGGGCAGGGCGCGGTCCAGGGGGCGGGGGAGCCACCAGGCGGCCTTGCCCAGGAGCGCCATCACCGCGGGGACCAGGGTCATGCGGACGATGAAGGCGTCGATGAAGACGCCGACGGCCAGGGCGAAGCCGATGGACTTGATGATGGGGTCGGGGGTGAGCACGAAGCCGGCGAACACCGCGATCATGATGAGGGCGGCGGCGGTGACGACGCGGGCGTTGTGGCCCAGGCCGTTGACGGTGGCCTGGCGGGGGGAGTCGCCGTGGACGAAGTCCTCGCGCATCCGGGAGACGAGGAACACCTCGTAGTCCATGGCCAGCCCGAACAGGATGCCGATCAGGATGATGGGCAGGAAGCTGACCAGGGGGCCGGGGGTGTCCACGCCGACCAGCCCGGCGAGGTGGCCCTGCTGGAAGACCAGGACGGTGAGGCCGAAGGTGGAGCCGACGGTCAGCAGGAACCCGGCCGCCGCCTTGACGGGCACCAGCACCGAGCGGAAGACCAGCATCAGCAGCAGGACCGACAGGCCCACCACCAGCAGCAGGTAGACCGGCAGGGCGTCGGCGAGCTTGGCGGAGATGTCGATGCCGATCGCGGTGACGCCGGTCAGCGCGACCTCGGCGCCTCGCACGTCGGCGACCCGGTCGCGGATGGCGTGGACGGTGTCCTCGGTCGCGGTGTCGGTGGGGCCGGTGGCCGGGATGACGGCGACCAGCGCCGTGGTCCCCGCCTCGTTGAACTGGGCGGGCGCGACGGCCTGCACGCCCTTGACGCCGCCGATGAGAGCGGTGGTCCGTTCGGCGGCCGCGCGGGTGGCGGCGGCGTCGCCGCCGGAGACCACGGCGACCAGCCGCCCGTTGAAGCCCTCGCCGAACCCTTCGCTGGTCAGGTCGTAGGCCTTGCGCTGGGGGGTGTCCTCGGCCGCGGTGCCGGCGTCGGGCAGGGCCAGGTGCATGTCGGTCACCGGGAGGGCCAGCGCGCCCAGCGCCAGCACTCCGGCCAGCAGGACGGGCACGCGCACCCGGATGACGAAACGCCCCCACCGGTAGCCGAAGGGCTCCTTGCCGTGCGCGGCCGCGGCGGCCCCGGCGCCGGTGCGCCGCTTGCGGGGGAGGATCCTGGCCCCGGCGAAGGCGAGCACCGCGGGCAGCAGGGTCAGCGCCACCAGCACGGCCACCGTGACGGTGGCGGCCGCGGCCAGGCCCATGGCGGTCAGGAACGGGATGCCGACGACGGCCAGGCCCGCCAGGGCGATGACCACGGTGGCGCCGGCGAACACGACGGCCGACCCGGCGGTGCCGATCGCCCGTCCGGCGGCGTCCCGCGCCTCCAGCCCCTCCAGCAGGTTCTGCCGGTAGCGGGAGGTGATGAACAGCGAGTAGTCGATGCCGACGGCCAGTCCCAGCATCAGCGCGAGCACCGGGCTGGCGTCGTTGAGCTCCACCACGCCGGTCAGCGCGTACAACCCGGCCATGCCGACGCCGACGCCGACCAGGGCGTTGAGCAGCGTCATCCCGGCGGCCACCAGCGAACCGAAGGTGATGACCAGGACGACGGCGGCGACGAGCACGCCGATCGCCTCGGCCGCCCCGCCGAAGTGGGTCTCCTGGACGATCTCGCCGCCGACCTCCACCCGCAGCCCCTGGCCGTCGCGGGCGATGTCCTTGTAGGCGGTGCGCTGCTCGGCGGTGATGTCGGCGACCTTGCCGGCGAACTGCACCTGGACCAGGGCGTACCGGCCGTCGGGCGACACGGAGCGGGCCTGGAAGGGGTCGACGGCGGCGGTCACGCCGGGGATCGCGGCGGCCTTCCGGACGATGGGCGCGACCTGGTCGGGGGTCAGCTTCCGGTCCTGCGGGGCGGCGATGACGATCGTCCCGGTGGTGCCCGTGGCCTGCGGGAACTGCGTCCCCAGCGCGTCCATGGCCCGTTGGGACTCGGTGCCGGGCATGCGGAACTCGGCGGTGGTCGCGCCGCTGAAGGCGGCCGCCGCCCCGCCCATCAGCCCGAGCAGCAGCAGCCAGATCGCCACGACGAGGCCGCGGTGCCCGAAGCACCATCGGCCCAGCCGGTACAGCAGGGTCGCCATGAGGGAACGCGCCTTTCCTTCGTTGATCGTTGAGGGGTGCGGTGGGGGTCAGCCGCGGGTGCGGTCCAGCGTGCGCAGCGCGCCGGTGGTCAGCGCCTCGCGCAGGCTCTCGTCGTCGCAGGGCGGGTCGATCGCGCAGGCCAGGAAGACTCCGCTCAGGGCCATGACCGCGAAGACCCGCTCCCTGGGGTCGTCCGAGCGGCTCGCCATCGCGTCGACCAGCCGGTGCTTGACGCCTTCGATGTCCTCGAGGCCGAGGTCGGGGGGCAGGTCGCCCGGGTTGTCGAACAGCAGCTTGATCTCACGCCGGAACCGCAGGGTGAGGTCGACGAACCCGGTGACCGCGCCGACGGCGGCCTCCCGGCTGTCCAGGGCGTCCAACCGGACGCTCAGCGCCATCGCCTCCCGGCCGACCGGCAGCAGCAGTTCGGCCAGGATCGCCTCCTTGTTGCTGAAGTGGTACAGCAGCGACGCCTTCGAGCAGTCGGCGTCGGCGGCGATGTCCGCCAGCGACGTCCCGCGGAAGCCGTGCCGGCCGAACAGGCGCAACGCCGAGGCGAGGAGCCGGTCCCGCAGGCCTGAGGAGGAGCGAGCCATGAGATCACGATAACTGTCCGAACGGTCAGTCCTGACCGTTCGGACAGGAAAGCGCTGTGGCCTCCATCACCGCCGCTCAGCCGCCCCGCCCGCGCAGGGCGAGGGCCAGGGCCAGCTGGGGCAGGGCGGCGAGGGCGAACAGCAGCCAGGAGGGCGACCACAGGGAGCCGAGCCCGTAGGCGGCGAAGACCAGCACGGCGACGACCTCCATGCCGAAGCCCGCCAGGGAGGTGACGGTCGCCCGCGAACGGTCGGCGAGCCGGTGCTGCAGCCGCGCCTCCGTGCCGGCCATCGTCCACTGGACGAGCCCGAAGGCGACCCCGATCGGCACGAACCCGAGCGGATGGCGCACCGCCGCCCCGACGGCCAGGCAGACCGCCGCGAAGGCCAGTGCGACGGACGGCCGCAGACCGCCGCGCCCCGCGCACCAGCCGCCCACCGCGTCCCCCGCCGCGGGCAGCAGCACCAGCAGGGGCACCAGGGAGGACACGCCCCCCGACGCCTCGCCGGCCAGCAACGGCAGGTATTCGTCCATCGACGAAAGCCCCGACATCAGCACGACGGCCCACAACAGCCGCCGGACCGCCGGGGCGCCCCGCACCTGCGCCAGCCCGTCCCGCAACACCACCCGAAACCCCGGCTCACCGTCCTCGTCCCCACCGCCGCCAAGTCCGAGCCCACACCCCTCACCGCCGCCGCCACGGTCATCGCCGCTGCCGCTGCCGTTGCCGTTGTTGTTGCTGCCGTCGCCGTCGCTGCTGCTGTTGCCGCAGCTGTCGCAGCCGCTGTTGCCGTGGCTGCCACTGCCGCTGTCACCGTCGCGCCCGCCGTCGTGTTCGCCGCGCCTCTCGGTGCCGTCGCGGGTCTCCTCGGTGGCTCCGGAGCGTTCGCCGGTCGTGCCGGTTGCGGTGCTGTGGCGGCGGTCGTCGTGCCGGTGTTCGGGGAGGGAGCGGGCGACCGCGGCGGTGAGCAGCGGGACGAGCACGCTGGCGATGCCGAGGGAGAGGAAGCCGCCCGCGGCCAGGACGGGGGCGGCGACGGCGGAGGCGGCCATGGCGGCGGTGGTGCCGAGGGCGCGGGCGCGGCCGAAGACGCGGGGGTAGGAGGCGGCGGCCCCCAGCCGGGCGAGTTCCTCGTAGAGGAGCGCCTCGTGGGCTCCGGAGGCCAGCGCGCCGCCCGCGCCCCACAGGACGAAGCCGGCCGCGAACGCCGGGTAGGACGGGAAGAACGTCCACAGGGCGTAGCCCAGGCCGGTGACCAGCGGGGCGAGGATCAGGAGCCTGCGGCGGGAGAAGACGTCGGCGAGGAGGCCGGACGGGATCTCCAGCAGGAACGAGACCGCCGACCAGAGGATGAACAGCGTCGAGATCTGCGCGGCCGACAGCCCGGTCTCGGCGAACAGCAGCGCGTAGACCGGGTACAGCAGGATGAGGTCCGTGAGGAACGCGTAGGCGTAGACCTTACGGACGAGACGGGACTCAGGTGAAGATCAATGTCGTCGGTTCACACACCCACCCTAGCCGGAGGGGGCCGTCCGGTCCCGTCCTTTTCCGGGCGGACGGCCCGGTCGGCCGGTTCCGCGGGTCCCGGGGTCAGGAGCCCATCTGGTCGGCGGCCGAGAGGTGCTCGACCGTGATCCCGGTGTCGGTGAACGTCCGGGTCACCGTGCCCGAGGTGTAGACCCACAGGATCCGCAGCGGCGTCCGCCCGACGTTGCGGAACAGGTGCGGTACGGGGGAGGGGATGTAGGTGGTGTCGAACCGGCGCAACCGGGTGACGGAGCCCTCCACCATGACCTCGGCCTCGCCTTCCAGGATGGTGACGTGTTCGTCGCAGTTGTGGGAGTGCATCGGCGCACCGCTGCCCACGGGGTAGACGCTCATCCCGCTGGTGATCCTGTTCTCGCCGCGGGCGGAGGGCGTCGTGATCAGCGGGGTGGTGCGGATGGAGCCGCCGCGGTCCAGCAGCGGGACCTCGGCGGCCTTGATGATCACGGTCATGTTCTCTCCTCCTGGGCGGGGTTCCGCAGGGTTCGAGGTTAAAACGGACACGAAGCATCTACCGCCCCAAGACGTTCAGGTTTACCTTGCACTGAGCGGTATGTGATCCAGGTCGCCTCCCGGGTACGGTCGAGCGCTATCGTCCCTCCCGAGTGCTCGGGATCACACAGGCAGAAGGTTCCAGCAGGTCATGAGACTTCCGATCATCCAGCCCGAGGACATGAACGAACGGCAGAAGGAGGTCGGCGCCCGTATCGCCGGCCGCCGGGGCGCGGTCCGCGGGCCCTTCCAGGTCTGGCTCCGGAGTCCGGAGCTGTGCGACCGGGTGGAGGCCCTGGGGGCGTTCGTCCGGTTCGAGTCGAGCCTGCCGTTGCGGTTGCGCGAGTTGTCGCTGCTGATGGCGGCACGGCACTGGGACGCCCAGTACTCCTGGAACGCCCATGTGGACAAGGCGGTCGAGGCGGGCATCCCCGCGGCGGCCGTCCAGGCGATCGCCGAGCGCCGCGAGCCGGTCTTCGACCGGGAGGAGGACGAGGCCTTCTACCGGTTCTGCCACGAGCTCCTCGAGGAGCACTTCGTCCAAGAGGAGACCTTCCGCCGGGCGGAGGGCCACTTCGGGGCGCAGGGCCTGGTGGACGCGGTCGGCTCGCTGGGCAACTTCAGCATGCTCGGCATGTGCCTCAACGCCTTCCAGGTGGACCTTCAGCCCGACCGCGTTCCCCCCTTCCCCGACATCCGCGGCTACGAGCGGGTGGCCGAGGAGGGGATCGGGAGCTGACGCTCGCGGGCGTCCCGGCGCCCGCCTCACCCCGCAGAATCCGAAAGGAGGCATCCCCCATGCCTTCTGCTCGTCTCCGTCCCCTCGGCGTGCTGGCCGCCGTGGCGGGCTGCCTGGTCCTCGGCGCCTGCGGCTCGGCCGGAGCCGGCGACGGGCCGGTCAGGCTCGGTTTCGTCAACGGCGCCAACGCCGAGTTCCACTCCTGCCTGCTGAAGTCCGTCACCAGGGAGGCGAAGGCGGCCGGAGCCGCGCTGTTCACCGCCAACTCCCATCAGGACCCGGGGGCGGAACTGGCCAACATCCAGGACATGCTCTCTCGGAAGGTGGACGCGCTGATCGTGCAGACGGTCGACGTGGACCGCCTGAAGGACGGCATCGCCAGGGCGAAGGGCGCGGGAGTCCCGGTCTTCCTGACGTCCGTGGCCCCGGCCGATCCCGGCGACGTCCTGGGGGCGGCCGTCGTGGACCTGAGGCGGGTCGGCGGGCTCGACGCGGAGTGGGTCGCCGGGGACGCCCGGGGGCGGAAGGCCGAAGCGGGGGTGATCGCCGGAGCCCCGGGCGCGGCCTCCGACCTGCTGGTGTCGGGCTTCCGGGAGGCGCTGCCCGGCAATGTGCGGCTGGCCGCCGAACAGCCCGGCATGTTCAACCGGGTGAAGGCGCGGGAGGCCGCCGAGAAGATGATCAAGGATCATCCCGGTCTCGACTACGTGTTCGCCGCCAACGAGGAGATGGCCTTCGGCGCGCTGGACGCGTTCCGGGCGGCGAAGGCGAAGGTCGAGATCGTCACGGTCAACGGCACCGCGGAAGGCCTCGCGGCGGTGAAGGACGGGCGCTTCGCCGCCACCGTCGCCAACTCGCCCACCACCACCGGGCAGCTGGCGGTGCGCAACACGCTCGCGTTGTTGCGGGGCGGGCCCGCGGACCGGATCGCCCAGGTGCCGGTGCGCCTGATCACCTCCGAAAACCTGGCCGAAGCGCCTCAGTACTGCCTGGACTAGCGGAAAGTCGGATAAATCATGGATCGTCTGCTCGTCATGCGCAGCTTCGTCACCGTCGCGAAGGTCGGCAGCTTCAGCGGGGCCGCCAAGATACTGGGCACCTCGGGGTCGCTCATCTCCCGCCACGTGGCGGACCTGGAGAAGCAGGTCGGGGTCCGGCTGGTCAACCGCACCGCGCGGTCGGTCAGCCTGACCGAGCCCGGCGTGCGCTACAGCCGGTTCGCCCAGCGGATCCTCGAGGAGATCGACGACGAGGACGCCGGCATCGCCGAGATGCACGACCGCCCCGAGGGCTCGTTGTCGATCATCTGTCCCAAGTGGATCGGCGGCCTCGACCTGGGGGATGCCATCGCGGCGTTCTCGGTGGCGCATCCCAAGATCACGGTGCGGTTCGAGCTCGGCGGGATGTCCGACCGCACGTACGACTTCCTGGACAGCGGGTTCGACGTCGCGTTCCACACGCGCGACCTGCGGGACTCCAGCGTGCGGTTGAAGAAGATCGCCTCGCTGCCGTTCGTGTTGTGCGCGGCGGAGTCCTACATCGGCAGGCACGGGCTGCTGACCGACCCCAACGACCTGGCGCACCACGACTGCCTCGTGCACGTCAACGACCCGGTGTGGCGGATCGGCCACGGGCACGCCAGCACGCTGCACAAGATCCGCAACATCGCGTTCCTGTCGAACTCCTACATCGCCCTGCAGAAGGCCGCCGTGCACGGGCGGGGCATCGCGCTGGTCCCGCACCGCCCGGCCTACGACGACCTCATGAGCGGCGCCCTGCGGCCGCTGCTGCCGGAGCTGCCCGTTCCGGCCCGGTCGCTGTACGCCATCTTCGGGCCGGCGCAGCAGGCGCCGAAGAAGGTCGAGGTCTTCCTGGACTTCCTGACGCGCTGGTTTTCGGACAACCCGATTCCCTCGTTTCAGATGTAGCGGAGAGTGACGGCGATCCGCCCCGTGCAAGTAAGGTTTGCGACTTTCGCGGTGCTTGAGGTGTTGGTTATGGCTTGTCAGCTTCCTAGGATCGACATGTGCCGGTGACGGAGGTCACGCTCCGGTACTGACGAGGAGGGTGACGGCAGTGGGTATCCAGCGCATCGAATCGGTCATCTACCGTGTCGACGACCTCGCGGAGTGTGTGCGCTTCTTCGAGGACTTCGGACTCGACCCGGTCGAGCGCGACGAGACCCGTGCCGTCTTCGCCACCCTCGCCGGGCAGACCTTCCACCTCGACACCTCGCCCCGCGACGACCTCCCGCCGCCCCTGGAGCCCGGCCCCACGATCCGCGAGGTGGTCTGGGGCGTCGACACCGCCGCGGAACTCGACGCCCTCGTCGCCGCGGTGGGGGCCGACCGCGAGGTGCGGCTCGGCGACGACGGCGTCCACCACACCGTGGACGAGACGGGCTTCGGCCTCGGGCTCACCCTGGCCGGTGAGAACGGGCACGAGCCGGCCGTGCCGCGCGCGGTCAACACGACGGGGCACGTCACCCGCTGGAACACCGGGCTGTCCTCCGTCGGGAAGGTCCGGCCCCTGCGCATGTGCCATGTCGCGCTCAACATCCCCAAGGAGGGCCGGGAGGAGGCCGTCGGCTTCTACACCGAGCGGCTGGGGTTCATCCCCACCGACGTGGTCAAGCCGATGGGCGTGTTCATGCGGTGCGAGGGCGACGCCGACCAGCACAACTTCCTGCTGTGCCACCGGCCGGACCGGGCCGGCGCCAATCACGTCTCGTTCGAGGTGCCCGGCTTCGACGACGTCATCGAGGGCGGCAACCACATGATCGCCCAGGGCTGGCAGGAGGCGCGGAGGCTGGGCCGGCACACGATCGGTTCGAACGTCTTCAGGTTCATCCACGCACCCTGCGGAGGCCGCGTGGAGTACGCGGCCGACATGGACCGCGTCGATGACGCCTACGGCACGCGCGTCCACGAGACGGCACCGCCCCACCACATCTGGACGCTGCGCACCTCCCGAGAGAAGAACAATGACAACTGACGCATATCCCCCCGTACAGCTGTTCATCGGCGGTGAGTGGGGCCCGGGGGAGACCGGGCGGACCGCGCCGGTGCTCGACCCCGCCACCGAAGAGGTGATCGGCCGGGTCCCGCTGGCCACGACCGGCGATCTCGACCGCGCCCTCGCGGCCGCCGCCGAGGGCTTCGCCGTCTGGCGTGCGGTGCCGATCGCGCAGCGGGCCGGCATCCTGCGCGACGCCGCCGACCGCCTGACGGCCCGCGCCGACCGGGTCGCCCGGATCATGACCCTGGAGCAGGGCAAGCCGTTCGGCGAGGCACGCGGCGAGGCGCTGCGCGTGGCCGACGCCCTGCGCTGGGACGCCGAGGACGCACGCCGCGCCTACGGCCGGGTCATCCCCTCGGCCTCCGACACCCTCCTGACGGTCCGCCGCGAGCCGATCGGGCCCGTCGCCGCCTTCACCCCGTGGAACTTCCCCGCGGGTTCCCCGATGCGCAAGATCGCCGCCGCGCTCTCGGCCGGCTGCTCGATCGTCATCAAGGCCTCGGAGGAGACGCCCGGCACGGTCTGCCAGATCGTGCGCTGCTTCGAGGAGGCCGGGGTCCCGGCCGGCGTGCTCAACCTGGTCTTCGGCGATCCCGCCGAGGTCTCCGCGCATCTGATCGCCTCGCCCGTCACCCGGCTGGTCGCCTTCACCGGCTCCGTTCCGGTCGGCAGGCTGCTGGCCGCCCAGGCCGGTGCGGCGATGAAGCCCTCCCTCATGGAACTGGGCGGGCACGCCCCGGTGATCGTCTGCGAGGACGCCGACCCGGTGACCGCGGCCCGCCGCGCCGCCGCCGCGAAGTTCGTCAACGCAGGCCAGGTGTGCACCTCGCCGAGCCGCTTCCTGGTACACGAGAGCGTCTACGAGCGGTTCGTCGAGGAGTTCGTCCAGGCGGCCGAGTCCGTGACCGTGGGCGGCGGCCTCGAAGAGGGCGTGAAGATGGGGCCGCTGGCCAACGAGCGCCGGCTGAAGGCCATGGCGGATCTCGTGGCCGACGCGGTGGACCGCGGGGCCAAGGTCCTGTGCGGCGGCGCGCGACTGGACCGCCGCGGCTACTTCTTCCCGCCGACCGTGCTCACGGACGTCCCGGCGGACGCCCGGATCATGGTGGAGGAGCCGTTCGGTCCGGTCGTGCCGATCGTGTCCTTCAGCGACCTGGACGAGGCGCTGAAGACGGCGAACCGCCTGCCCTACGGACTGGCGGCCTACGGGTTCACCCGCTCCTCGGCCACCGCGGAGAGGCTCGTCCAGGGCTTCGAGGCGGGAATCCTGTCGATCAACCACTGCGGAGGCTCGGTCCACGAGGCGCCGTCCGGCGGCTTCAAGGACAGCGGCTACGGACGGGAGGGCGGCCCCGAGGGGCTGGACGCCTACCTCGTCACCAAGCGCGTCTCCCACCTGCTCAAGGACTGACGCGCCGATGAGATTCTGCCGCATCGCCCTCGACGGGGGGCCGCGCTGGGGCCGGGTGGACGGCGACGCCGTCCACCTCCTGGACGGCTCGCCCATCGAGGGCGGACAGAGCGAGACGGGCAGGGCCGTGCCGCTGGACTCGGCGGTGTTCCTGCCACCCGTCATCCCGCCGGTCTTCTACGCCGTCGGACTCAACTACAAGAGCCACGTGGAGCACGCCCGAGCCCGCGGCCACCAGGGCGCGAAGCTCCCCGAACGGCCCGAGGTCGGCTACCGGGCCAACAACGCCCTCACCGGCCACGGCTCGCCGATCGTCAGGCCCGCCGGAGTCGAGGGGCGGTTCGAGGCCGAAGGCGAGGTCGTCGCGGTCATCGGGCGCACCCTGCGCAACGCCTCCTACGCCGAGGCGCGCGAGGGGGTCTTCGGCTGGACGATCGGCAACGACGTCAGCGCCCGCGCCTGGCAGCACGCGGACCGCTCGTTCTGGCGCAGCAAGAACAGCGACACCTTCAAGCCCATGGGCCCGTGGATCGAGACCGACGTCGATCCGCTCGCCCAGACCACGACGATGCGCGTCAACGGCGAGGTGGGACGGGCCTTCCCCACCGGCGCGATGATCTTCGACCCGTACGAGTACATCGTCGAGACGACCAGGTACATCACGATGCACCCGGGCGACGTCCTGTGGATGGGCGCGGACGGCACCTGCCAGATGGAGCCGGGCGACACCGTCGAGATCGAGATAAGCGGGATCGGCGTTCTGTCCAATCCCGTGCACGCCGCAACAGCATGACCGCACGAAAGGCACGGCGATGAGCAACGCACCCAACGCACCCAAGTACATCCACCACGTGAACTTCCCGACGACCGACGTCGAGCGGACCAAGGAGTGGTACGCCAAGGTCTTCGGCCTCAAGCCGATCACCCCCAAGAGCAACACCAAGGTGCTGCTGATGACCCGCGGCAACTTCGACCTGCACTTCACGCCGGTCGAGGAGATGGACCGCATGGCCCCCTACCACTTCGCCATCGAGGTGGAGGACTGGGACGGCTTCCTGGCCCATCTCAAGGAGCTCGGCATCCGGCACACCCGGCCGATCGAGCGGCCGGAGAACCAGTCGAAGTTCTGCTACATCCACGACCCCGACCACACGATGATCGAACTCGTGTACCACGGCCGCCGTCCGGCCTGACCCCGTCCACGCAAGGAGGACAACCCATGGGCGTCGCACTCTCCGACGGCACCGTCAGGATCTACTACGAGGTGCACGGCTCGGGCCCGGCGATCGCGCTGATCCACGGCTCCGGCGGCCACCACGCCGCCTGGTGGCAGCAGGTCGCGGCCCTGCGCGACCGCTACACGCTCATCACCATCGACCTGCGCGGCTTCGGCAACTCCGACTCCTCGATGCCGGAGTTCGACGGCCAGGACTTCCCCGGCGACGTCCTGGCCGTCCTGGACGCCGAGGACCTCACCGACGTGCTCGTCTTCGGGCAGTCCATCGGCGCGGTCGCGGCGCTGCGGGCCGGCCTGGCCCGTCCCGAGCGGATCAGCGGTGTGGCGCTCGGCCACTCCCTCGGCGGCATCAGCGACCCCGAGCTGTCGGAGCTGGTGGCGGCCGACCGCGCCGAGGCCGTCAGGCTGCCGGTCATCGACCGCCTGCTGAGCAGGGACTTCCAGCAGAACCGGAAGGACATGACCTTCCTGTTCCAGCAGCAGGGCACCTTCAACGTCGCCAAGATGGCCGACCTGCGCAACCTGACCGTCGGCGGCCCGTCGATCGAGGAGGTCGCCGCGTCCGGTCTGGACGTCACCTTCCTCGCCGGCGAGAAGGACGCGGTCATCAGCCCCGCGACCGTCAGGAAGGCGCACGAGCTCGTCAAGGGCTCGCACCTGGAGCTCATCCCGGACGCCCCGCACTCCATGTACTGGGAGCGCCCCGACCTGTTCAACGCCGCGCTCGTCCGCATCCGCGAGCGCCTCTCCGCCAAGAAGGCATGACCGTGAAACTCACCCTGGCAGAAGCAGAGGACATCATCGACGCCGCGCTGCGCAGCGGCAGGAGCGTCGGCAAGGCGTTCAGCATCGCGGTGGTGGACGCCGGCGGCTTCCTGCTGTCGGTCAAGCGCGTGGACGGCGCCCGTCCGCTCACCCCGAACATCGCCATCTCCAAGGCCTACACCTCCGCCGTCATGGAGCGGCCCAGCAACATGCTGAAGGGCTGGGCGAACAGCAATCCCGGCTTCTTCGCCCAGCTCTCCACGATGGGATCCCAGCCCATCGTGGCGACCGACGGCGGCGTCACGATCAAGCGCGGCGGAGAGATCCTCGGCGGGCTCGGCGTCTCGGGCGGCACCCCCGAGGAGGACCAGAAGGCGTGCGAAGAGGCACTCGGCTCCCTCGGTTACGAGCTGGAGTTCCCGGCCTGGGGCGTTCCCGGCAAGCAGCAGGAGAAGTAGACATGGCCGACACATACAAGTTCCGGATCGACCACCACGGCAGCCTGGTCCGCCCCGTCGAGGTCCTGAACGCCCGCACCCGGCACGCCGCGGGCGAACTCGACGACGGCGGCCTGCGCGCCGCCGAGGACGAGGCGATCGCCGAGGTCGTCAAGTACCAGCGCAAGCTCCGCCTCTCGGTCGTCACCGACGGCGACTTCCGCGGTGAGGACTTCCGCAGCACGGTCCTGAACGCCGTCAGCGGCTTCCGTCGCACCGACGGCACCGACGACCACGACCGCCCCCGGTGGGTAGCCGACGGCGAGCTGAAGGCCGGGAAGCCGCTCGTCGCGATCGACCCCGCCGTGGCCGCAGAACTGACCAAGACGGCGGCCCCCAAGGCGTCCCTCCCATCCCCGGCGTTCCTGGCCGCCACCTGCTTCGACCCCGGCGGCGCCTACCGGAGCCCGGTCGAGCTCGGCGAGGTCCTGGCCCGGATCGTCCGCGACGAGATCCAGCAGCTCATCTCCCGCGGCGTCCGCCTCGTCCAGCTGAACAACTTCCGCTACGCCTCCTACCTGTTCTCCCGAGGCGGCCAGCCCCTGACCCTGGAAGAGGCCGTCGCGATCGACTCCCTCGCGGTGGACCTGGAAGACAGGCCAGAGAACGTCCGGATCGGCCTCTGCCCCACCCACAAGGCCGCGGAGACCGCGGACGGCGAGGCCGCCGCCCGCCTGTTCGCGGACCTGCCGGTCGACCGATGGGTCCTGCCCTACGCCCACGGCACCGAGGCCGAGGCGGCTCTGCTCCGCGCCGTCCCCGCCGACCGCGACGCCGCCCTGGGCATCGTCGACGCGTCCGTCGCCGAACTCGAGGACGTCGAGACGATCATGCAGCGCATGGACGCCGCAGCCGAGCTGAAGGACATCGAGGACATCGCGGTCACCCCGAACGCCGGCTTCTCCGACGTGGCGGGCCGCCCCGCGATCCCCGCCGACGCCCAGCGCCGCAAACTGGTCCACGTGGAGACCATCGCCCGCATGTGCTGGGGCAACGAACTGTAGGAACCCTCACCGAAGCGCCCGGATCGACTCCGACCCGGGCGCTTCACCGTGCGGAACGAGGCCGCGATCCCCGGCCGCGGCGGGAACCCCAAGCCGATGGCGAAGGCGCTCATCCCGCCCAGAGGACACTCGCGATCACGACGCGCCGGTCGGGGTCCTGCAGGTGTTCGATGATGACGTAGTGGGCCATGCCGCAGCCGCTGGCGAACGCCATGACACGGGAATTGTCCGCTTTCGGGTTGTCGGGACGGTACGGGTCGCCTGTCCAGGGGTCGAGTTCGAGGGCGGCTCTCATTTCCAGGTAGGAGATCACCGCGTCCGAGGGGAGAGCGATCAGGACGCCGAGGGCGTCGTCGGTCTCTTCTACGCGGTAGGTCACCGGCCTTCCGCCAGGCGCCGGCGGAGGATCTCGCCCGCGTCCACGGTCGGGACGTGCTCGCCTCGGTTCAGTTCGTCGATCGTGCTCAGCGTTCTGCGGTGCCTGTCCTGGTCCATGGAGAAGACCGCGATCCGCCACCAGGTCTCGATGAATTCGTGTACCGGTACGAGGTCGCCGTCTCTGATCGCGGTGGTCATGACTTCTTCGTACAGGCGGTCGAAGTCCGCCCGTTCTTCAGGGATCAGGAAGGCCCGAAAGTCCTTGGGGTTCTTTTCGGGCCACTTCCGCGAAGGCCCGGGAACGGGTTCGATCGGCTGTGCGGTCATAACACGATGGTAGTTCGCCCGCGCCGCGGCATCGGGTCGATCCCGGATCAGAGGACGTCGAGGAACGTGACGGTGCGGTCCGTCAGTTTGGGGAAGATCGTTCCGAGGACGTGCTCGGTGAAGTGCGGGGTCTGCTTGTGGGCCTCGAAACCGGCCTGGTCGGTGTACTGCTCGTAGAGCGTGAAGACGTTCTCCTCCGCGGGGTCCACGTGCACGATGTAGGCGAGGTTCGCGGGTTCCTCCAGGGTGCGCTCGCGCATCTCCAGCAGGGTCCGGCGGACGAGTCCGGCGTCGTGGGGAGCGACCCGGTAACGGGCGATCACGGCGTAGGGCATGGGTTTCCTCTCGGGGCGTATCCGCAGGTGACGGGTTGATTCCACCATGCGGGACCGGGTCCGCAGGGTGCGGAGGACGCAAGCAATGCATGCCGCAGGGGCCGTGGTCGGCGCCGTTCGCCGCTCCCTATCGTGGGCATCTCTCATCCTGTATCGAAGGAGAACTCCATGCCCGTGCAGCAGACGGAGACCCTTACGGGAGGACGCTGGGCGGGGGCCGAGACGTGGGTGGACGTGTTCGACCCCACCGACGTCCGCGAGCCCGTCGCCCGTGTGCCCGCCCTGAGCGCAGAGGCCGTCCGGGACGCCTACGGCGCCGCCGCGGAAGGCTTCGCCGTCTGGCGCGGTATGTCGCCGTTCGAGCGCGCCGGGATTCTCTTCGCGGCCGCGGCGCTGCTGCGTGAGCGTGCCGAGGCCGTCGCCGCGGACGTGAGCGCGGAGAACGGCAAGACCCTGGCGGAGGCCACCGGCGAGGCGCTCAAGGCCGCCGACTTCCTCGAGTACTACGCGGGCACCGCCCGTGAGGGTTACGGAGCCCTCCTGCACGACGTGCGGCCCGGCACCAAGGCCGGCTTCCAGCGCGAGCCCCTCGGCGTCGTCCTGGCGATCACGCCTTGGAATGATCCACTGCTGACCCCGGCGCGCAAGCTCGCCCCGGCCCTGGCCGCCGGCAACTCCGCGGTGCTCAAGCCGGCGACGGAGACACCGCTGTCGGCGCTGCACCTCGCGCGCGCCCTGCACGACGCCGGGCTGCCCGCCGGGGTCCTGAACGTCATCACCGGGCGGACCTCGGAGATCTCCGAGGCGCTGCTGTCCGACCCGCGGATCGCCGCGGTGACCTTCACCGGCGGCAACGCCGTCGGCGAGCGACTGCGGGTCCGGTTCGCCGAACGCAACGTGCGCTTCCAGGGCGAGCTGGGCGGCAAGAACGCCACGGTCGTTCTCGCCGACGCCGACCTGGAGGCCGCCGCGGCGGCCGTCGTCGCCGCCTCGTTCGGGCAGGCCGGGCAGCGCTGCACCGCCACCAGCCGGGTCCTCGTCGAGCGCTCCGTGCACGACGCGTTCGTCGGGCTGCTGTGCGAGAAGGCCGCCGCGCTGCCCGTCGGATCCGGCCGCGACGCCGCGACCAGGGTCGGGCCGCTGGTCAGCCCGTCCCACCGCAAGAGCGTCCTGAAGGACATCGACACCGCCGTGGCGCAGGGAGCCGAGGTCGTGCTCGGCGGCGGCGCCCCCGAAGGCGACGCCTACGCCCACGGCTGCTACGTCGCCCCGACGATCCTCACCGGGGTCGCCCCCGAGATGGACGTCTGGCGCGTGGAGGTCTTCGGGCCGGTCCTGGCCGTCCGGCCCGTCGACGGGTTCGACCAGGCCGTCGCCGAGGTCAACGACTCCGTCTACGGCCTGGCCGCCGCGGTCTTCACCGGGGACCTCGGCGCCGCCCACCGGTTCATCGACGCCGTCGAGGCCGGGCAGGTCGCGGTCAACACCACCACCTCCGGCTGGGACGTGCACCACCCGTTCGGCGGGTTCCGCGACTCCGGCTCGCCCTTCAAGGAGCAGGGCTCGGAGGCGCTGCGCTTCTACACCCGGGTCAAGACGTTCGCGATCCACCATGGCTGAGGAGACCGTCGGCATCATCGGCGCCGGAATCGTCGGGCTCGCGATCGGCAGGGAGATCACCCTGCGGCGGCCCGGAACCCGCGTCGTCGTCTTCGAGAAGGAGGACCGGGTCGCGGTCCACCAGACCGGCCACAACTCCGGTGTCGTCCACGCGGGCATCTACTACACGCCCGGCAGCCTCAAGGCCGAGCTGTGCACGCGCGGCGCGGCGATGATCCGCGAGTACTGCCGGGAACGGGAGCTGCCGTTCGACGAGTGCGGCAAGCTCGTCGTCGCCGTCACCCCGCAGGACGTCGAGCGGATGGACGCCCTGGCCGCCCGTGCGGGCGACAACCACGTCCCGGGGCTGCGGCGCGTCGGCCCCGAGGAGATCCGCGAGATCGAGCCGCACTGCACCGGCCTGGCGGCCCTGCACTCGCCGCGCACCGCGATCACCGACTACGTGCGGATCACCGAGTCGTTCGGCGACGACGTCGTCGGGGCCGGAGGCGAGATCAGGCTGTCGTTCCCGGTCACCCGGATCACCGAGGTGACGGGCGGGATCGAGGTCGCCTCCGGGGACGAGGCGGTCAGGGTCGACCGGCTGATCATCTGCGCGGGCATCCAGTCGGACCTCGTCGCCGGCCTGGCGGGCGATGACCCCGGCCCCCGGATCGTCCCGTTCCGCGGCGAGTACATGTTGATCCGTCCGGAGAAGGCCGATCTGATCCGCGGCCTCATCTACCCGGTCCCCGACCCCCGCTACCCGTTCCTCGGCGTGCACTTCACCCGCCGGGTGGACGGCACCGTGGACGTCGGCCCCAACGCGGTGCTCGCGTTCGCGCGCGAGGGGTACCGCCTCTCCGACGTCTCCGTAAGCGACCTGGTCCAGATGGCGCGCTGGACCGGCACCTGGAAGATGGCGGCGCGGCATTGGCGGACCGGCGTCAAGGAAATGCGCGGCTCCCTTTCCAAAAAGGCTTTCATGAAGTCCGCACGGAATTATGTCGCCGAGATCGGACCGGAGGACGTCCACCCGGGCGGCGCGGGCGTGCGCGCCCAGGCGCTCGACCGCGACGGCACTCTCGTCGAGGACTTCCGCATCCACCGGCTCGGCCGGATCACGGCCGTGCGGAACGCCCCCTCACCTGCGGCGACGTCCTCCATGGCGATCGCCGAGTACGTGCTGGACACCATCGACGGCAAACGGGGCGGCTGACCGTCAAGTGTCGCCGCGTGCAACAAGCGATTGCGCGCTGAGGGCTCCTTAAGGCCACTTCCGGCCTATAGCGTACGTCGCATCCGATAAGGCGAAAATCAAAAGAAAGGACGCCCGAAATGTTTGTCGTCGATTCCCAGGTCCATGTCTGGAAGGAAGAGACCCCCGACCGTCCCTGGGTTCCGGGCGCCCGCGAGCGGATCCGGTTGAACGGCCACCGCGAGGACCCGTTCAGCTACGAGGAGTGCCTGGCCCTGATGGACGAGGCCGGCGTCAACCGCGCGCTGATCCTGCCGCCCTCCTGGGAGGGCAACCGCATCGACTACTCCCTCGAGGCGTGCGAGGCGCACCCGGACCGCTTCGGCATCATGGCCCGCGTCCCGCAGGACGACCCGGTCGAGGGCACGGCCATGCTGCGGGACTTCGCCCAGAACCCCTACGTCAAGGGCACCCGGCTGACCTTCCACCGGCCGCAGGACCGCAACTGGATGATCGACGGCACCAACGACTGGTACTGGCCGGTCGCCGAGGAGCTCGGCATCCCCACCATGGTGCACGCCCCGATCTGGAAGCGGGAGCTCGGCGAGATCGCCGCCCGGCACCCGAACCTGAAGATCATCATCGACCACATGGGCATCATGGCCCGCTGCGTCGACGACGCGATCGGCTACTGGGTGCAGGAGACCGCCGACCTGCACGAGCACCCCAACGTCTACGTCAAGGTCTCGGCGATCCCCGGCTACTCCACGCACCCGTTCCCCAACCTCAACATCGAGAAGTACGTGCGCGAGATGGTCGACCGGATGGGGCCCGAGCGCTGCTTCTGGGGCACCGACCTGACCCGCCTCATGGGGCACGGCCTGACCTACACCGACACGATCGAGCAGTTCACCAAGCACTTCGACCTCAGCGCCGAGGAACTGGAGTGGATCATGGGCCGGGGCATCTGCGAGGTGCTCGACTGGCCGGTAGAGGGCTGAGAAGGGCGCCATGACACACCGCACCGACGGCGGAGACGCCGTCATCGCCGCGTTCAACGCGATCGGGTCCGACTACGTCTTCTCCTCGCCGGGCTCGGAATGGGCGCCGGTCTGGGAGTCGCTGGCCAGGCGCCACCGCGACGGGCTGCCCTGCCCGAAGTACCTCGACCTGACGCACGAGACCGTGGCCGTCGGCATGGCCACCGGCTACGGGCTCCTCACCCGCCGGGCCCAGGGCGTGCTGCTGCACGCGGGCCCCGGTCTCCTGCAGGGCGCGTGCGCGGTCCACGGCGCGCTCCTGGCGGGAGTGCCGATGGTCGTCTCCTCGTCGGAGTCCGTCACCTACGGCGACGGACCCGGGCCCGACCCGGGCGGTCAGTGGTACCGCAACCTGTCGGTCGTGGGCGGCCCGCACCAGATGGCGCAGCCCTTCGTGAAGTGGGCCAACCAGGTCGGCAGCGTCTCGACCCTCACCGGCATGGTGACCCGCTCGGCCGAACTCGCCGAGCGGGCTCCGGCCGGACCCGCCTACCTCAACATCCCGCTCGAGATCCTGCTCGAACCCTGGGCGGAGCACGAGCTCAAGCCGGTCGCGCGCAGGGGCTCGACGGTCAGCGCGCCCGACGAGATCGCGGCGGTGCTCGACCTGCTGTCCCGGGCGGCGAACCCGGTGATCGTCACCGAGACGACCGGCCGCGAGGCCGGTGGCATGGAGGCGCTGGTCGCCTTCGCCGAGGCGGCGCGGATCCCGGTCGTCGAGCCCAACTCGGCGGTGTGCGCGAACTTCCCCCGCACGCACGAGCTGCACGCGGGCAGCGACATCGGCCCGTTCGTCGAGGGAGCGGACGCGGCGGACCTCATCCTGCTGGTCAACTGCCGTGCGCCGTTCTACCCGCCCAGCCGGAGGCCGGCGAAGGCGAAGATCGTCGTCATCGACGAGGTGCCGCAGCGCCCGCACATCGCCTACCAGGTGCTCTTCGCCGACCACTACCTGGAAGGCGGCGTCGCGGCCACCCTCCGGGAGATGGCCCGGCTGACCCGCGAGGCGGCGCCGGACGAGGCGCTGCTGGAGCGGCGGAGCCGGGCGCAGCTGACCCGCCGCCGGGCCGAGACCCGGGCGATCGAGGCGGCCGAGGAGCGCGCGGCGAACGCCGACGGGCTCGACCCGGTCACGGTGGCCGCCGCGCTGCGCGAGGTGATCGAGGGCGAGGACGCGATCGTGGTCGACGAGACGATCACCCACAGCAGGGTCGTCCAGCGCCACCTGAAGAACGACGAGCCCGACTCGTACTTCTACGTGCAGGGCGGCCTCGGCCAGGGCATCGCGGTCGCGCTGGGCGTCAAGCTCGCCGCTCCCGAGCGGCCCGTCGTCCTGACGGTCGGCGACGGGGCGTTCCTCTACAACCCCGTCATCCCGTCGCTCGACGCCGCGAAAACCAACGGGCTCCCGCTGCTGATCGTGGTCTTCAACAACCGCAAGTACCTCTCCATGAAGCTGAACCACCTGCGCTTCTACCCCGAGGGCGCGGCGGTCGACACCGGGGAGTTCCTCGGCGTGGACCTCGGCGGCCAGCCCGAGCTGGCGCGCTTCGCCGAGCCGTTCGGCATGCACGGCGAGGCCGTGGAGAAGGCCGCCGAGCTGGCGCCCGCGCTGGAGCGCGCGCTGCGGGCGGTCCAGGGCGGCACGACCGCGATCGTCAACATCTCCGTTTCCCGCTGAGCACAGACCGGAGCCACCCATGCCACCGACGAAAGTCGTGATCCCCGCCGCCGAGCTGAAGAGCTTCGTGGCCGAGCTCTTCACCCGGGCGGGCACCGGCGCCGAGCACGCCGAGACCATCAGTGACGTGCTGATCTGGGCGAGCCTGCGCGGCGTCGACTCCCACGGCGTCGCCCGCGTCCCCCGCTACCTGGAGCTGCTGGAGTCCGGCGAGGCCAACCCCGCGCCCGACGTCAGGCTCGCCTCCACTGTGCCGGGCGTCGCGCTCCTGGACGCCGACCGGGCCCCCGGTCCCGTCGCCCTCACCGCGGCCGCGCACGAGGCGATCGCGCGGGCACGCGCCAACGGCATCGGCGCGGTCGGCGTGCGCCGCACCGTGCACACCGGCGCCATCGGCTACTACACCACCCTCATCGCGGAGGCGGGCCTCACCGGCATCGCGTTCGTGGCGGGCATGCCCAACATGGGTTACACCGGCGTCAAGGGCGCGGCGGTGGCGACGAGCCCGCTCGCGATCGCCGTCCCCGCGCCGGGCCGTCCGCCGGTGCTGCTCGACATGGCCACCGCGACGATCGCGCTGGGCAAGATCGCCCAGTACCGGAACGCCGGCAGGGAGCTGCCGGAGGGCGCCGCGGCCACCGCCGACGGCACCCCCACCACCGACCCGGATCTCGCCGAGATGCCGCTGCCGATGGCGGGCGCCAAGGGCGCGGGCATGTCCCTGGTCTTCGAGCTGCTCACCAGCGTCATGGTCGGCGCGCCGATCCTCTCCTCGTTCCACGGCGACGACCCGCAGGGCAGGGTCCACCGGCAGAACGCCCTGATCATCGCGGTCGACCCCGCCGCGTTCGGGGCCGGCGAGGCGTTCGCCGACTCGGTCGCCGCCACCGTCGACACGCTCAAGGGCCTGCCCCGGGCGGACGAGGACACCGAGGTCCGCTACCCCGGCGAGGGCGGCTCCGCGATCGCGGCCACCCGGGCGGCCGAGGGCGTCCCGGTGGGTCCGAAGGTGTGGAAGGGGCTCGTCGAGGCCGCCGGGAAGCTGGGCGTGAAGGTCCCCGGCGAGGCCTGATCCAAAAGCGTCCAGGCCCAGGAAGGGACCACAGATGACAGAAGCTCCAGACCGTCCGGGACGGCAGGGCCGTCCGGGAGGGCGTCCGGGCGGCGGGCAGGGGAGAGGGCGCCGGGTCACCCGGTCGGAGGTCCAGCGGGTCGAACGACTCACTCCGCGCCTGCTCCGCATCGTGCTGGGCGGTCCGGGCCTGGCGGACTTCAGCGCGGGCGAGTACACCGACCACTACATCAAACTGCTGCTCCCCGTCCCGGGCGTGATCTATCCGGAGCCCTTCGACCTGCAGCGCATCCGTGCCGACCTCCCTCGGGAGGAGTGGCCCGCCATGCGCACCTACACCGTGCGCCGGTGGGACGCCGGGAGGCGCGAGCTGACCGTCGATCTCGTCCACCACGGTGACGAAGGACCGGCCGGGCCCTGGGCCGCCGGGCTGCAGCCGGGCGACGTGGTCCGTTTCGCCGGACCGGGGGGAGGCTACGCTCCCGGCGCGGACGCCGACTGGCATCTGCTGGCGGGCGACGAGAGCGCCCTCCCCGCCATCGCGGCGACGCTGGAGCGGCTGCCGCGAGGCGCCCGGGCCCTGGCCTTCATCGAGGTGGCGGGGCCGGAGGAGGAGCTGGAACTGGAGTCCTCCGGAGACGCGGTGATCACCTGGGTGCACCGCGGCGACGCTCCCGTGGGCGAGGCCCTCGTCCGGGCGGTCCGCGGGCTGGACTTCCCCGCGGGCGAGCCGCAGGCGTTCGTCCACGGGGAGGCGGGCTTCGTCAGGGAGCTGCGCCGGCTGCTGCTCATCGAGCGCGGCCTCCCGCGGGACCGCGTCTCCATCTCGGGCTACTGGCGGCTCGGCCAGAACGAGGACGGCTGGCAGGCCGCCAAGCGCGAGTGGAACCGCCGGGTCGAGGAGGAGCAGGGGGGAGCCTGATCCGAGCGGTTCCGGCGGGACACGGGATCTCCACCGAACCGGCGGGCCCCGGCCGTCTCGCCCTCGAGACCGCCGGGGCCTGCCGCTTTAATGGAGGACGGGCGTGGACGAGTCAGGAGAGAGCCATGGGTGCGGTCGAGGACAGGGACGAGGGGCGCCTTTCCGTCAGCGCGCCCAAGGAGTGGGCGGCCGGGGTGCCGGGGGTGGCGCACGCCCTGGGGTACGCGCTGGGGCAGACGTCGGTGCGGCGGGCGGCGCTGACGCTGCTGAACGTCAACCAGGACGAGGGGCTGGACTGCCCGGGCTGCGCCTGGCCGGAGCCGGGCAGGCGGCACCTGAACGAGTACTGCGAGAACGGCGCCAAGCACGTCGCGGACGAGGCGACGACGCGGCGGGTGACCCCCGACTTCTTCCGGAGCCACGCGGTCTCGGAGCTGGACGGGAAGTCCGACCAGTGGCTCAACCGGCAGGGGCGGCTGACCGAGCCGATGGTCAAGCGGCCCGGTTCGGACCATTACGAGCCGATCGGGTGGGACGAGGCGCTCGGGCTGGTGGCCGGGGAACTGCGCCGTCTGGACGGCCCGGACGAGGCGCTGTTCTACACCTCGGGACGCCTGGGCAACGAGGCGGCCTTTCTGCTGCAGCTGTTCGCGCGGGCGTTCGGGACCAACAACCTGCCGGACTGCTCGAACATGTGCCACGAGTCCAGCGGTTCGGCGCTGAACCAGACGCTGGGCACGGGCAAGGGCAGCGTGAGCCTGGACGACCTCCACGAAGCCGATCTGGTCTTCGTGGTGGGCCAGAATCCGGGCACCAACCACCCGCGGATGCTCTCGGCGCTGGAGGAGACCAAGCGCCGCGGCGGCCGGGTCGTCGCGGTCAACCCGCTGCCCGAGGCGGGGCTGATGCGGTTCAAGCACCCGCAGAAGGTGCGGGGCGTGCTGGGGAAGGGCACCCAGATCGCGGACGTGTTCCTGCAGATCCGTCCCGGCGGCGACCTCGCCCTGTTCCAGGCGCTGAACCTGCTGCTGCTCCAGGCCGAGGACGCCGCTCCCGGCACCGTCCTGGACCGGGAGTTCATCACCGCCCACACCACCGGGTTCGCCGAGTTCGCCGAGCACGCCCGCCTCACGACGTGGCCGGACGTGCTGGAGGCCACCGGGCTGACCCGCGAGCAGATCGAGGACGTGCACGCCCGGGTCCTGGCGAGCAAGAAGATCATCGTGTGCTGGGCGATGGGGTTGACCCAGCACAAGCACGGCGTTCCGACGATCCGGGAGATCGTGAACTTCCTGCTGATGCGCGGCGGCCTCGGCCGCCCCGGCGCGGGGGTGTGCCCGGTGCGCGGCCACAGCAACGTCCAGGGCGACCGGACGATGGGCATCTGGGAGAAGCCTCCCGCGTGGTTCCTGAAAGCCCTGGAGAAGGAGTTCGGTTTCACCCCGCCGGCCGGGCACGGCATGGACACCGTGGAGGCGATCAGGGCGATGCGCGACGGGAGGGCGAAGGTCTTCCTGGGGGTGGGCGGCAACTTCGTGCGCGCCACGCCCGACAGCGAGGTCACCGAGGCGGCGCTGCGCTCCTGCCGGCTGACCGTGCAGATCTCGACCAAGCTCAACCGCTCCCACACCGTCTGCGGCGACACGGCACTGATCCTGCCGACGCTGGGCCGCAGCGACCGGGACGTCCGCGACGGCGTCGAGCGGTTCGTGACGGTCGAGGACTCCATGAGCCAGGTCCACACGTCCCGGGGCAAGCTGCCGCCCGCGTCGGAGCACCTGCTGAGCGAGGTGTCGATCATCGCCCGCCTCGCCCGGCTGACCCTGGCGGACGGGCCCGAGCTGCCGTGGGAGGAGTTCGAGGCCGACTACGACGCCGTCCGCGACCGGATCTCCCGCGTCGTCCCGGGTTTCGAGGACTTCAACGCCCGGGTCCGCGAGCCCGGCGGTTTCCGGCTGCCCAACCCCGTGAACGACCACGTCTTCAACACCCCGCAGGGCAAGGCCGTCTTCACCCGCAACGCCTTCACGATGCTGAAGGCGCCCCGGGGGCACCTGATCCTGCAGACCCTGCGCTCGCACGACCAGTGGAACACCGTCCCCTACACGGAGAACGACCGCTACCGGGGCATCAAGGGCTCGCGCCGCGTGGTGATGGTCAACCCGCTGGACCTGGCGGACCTGGGCATCGCCGACGGCGGCCGGGTCGACCTGGTCGGCGTCTGGGAGGACGGGGTCGAGCGGCGTGCCCCCGGCTTCACCGTGGTCTCCTACCCGACGACGCCGGGCTCGGCCGCCGCCTACTACCCCGAGACCAACGTCCTGGTGCCCCTCGACAGCGTCGCCGACGTCAGCAACACCCCGACGTCCAAGGCCGTCGTGGTCCGGCTGGAAGCGGCGTCCTGATGGGGAGGGTGACCGCCCGCCGCCCGGTCCTGCGCGTCCGCGACGGGCAGGTGACCCACCGCTCCGACACCCTGACGGTGGAGGAGCCCATGGAGCTGCGGGTCGGCGGCAGGGCGCTGACGGTGACCATGCGCACCCCCGGCGACGACTTCGACCTCGCCGCCGGGTTCCTGGTGGGCGAGGGCGTCGTGCGCACCGCGGCGGACATCGCGGGCATCCGCTACTGCGCGGGCGCGGCCGACGACGGCTCCAACACCTACAACATCGTGGACGTCGTCCTGGCCGACGGCGTCCCGCCGCCCGACGCCTCGCTGGAGCGCAACTTCTACACGACGTCCTCGTGCGGCCTGTGCGGGAAGTCCAGCCTGGAGGCCATCGCCACCACCGCCCCCTGGAACCTCGCCGAAGACCCGCTGCGCGTCGCCCCCGAAACGCTGGCCGTGCTGCCCGACCGGCTGCGTGAGGCGCAGCGCGTCTTCGACCGTACCGGCGGCCTGCACGCCGCCGGGCTCTTCACCCCCGAAGGCGAGCTGGTCTGCGTCCGTGAGGACGTCGGCCGCCACAACGCCGTGGACAAGGCCGTCGGCCACGCCCTGCGCTCCGGCCGCCTTCCGCTGCGGGAGACGATCCTCATGGTCAGCGGCAGGGCCTCCTTCGAACTCGTCCAGAAGGCCGTCATGGCGGGCATCCCCCTGCTCGCCGCGGTCTCGGCCCCGTCCTCCCTGGCCGTCGACCTGGCCGCCGACCAGGGCCTGACCCTGGTCGGCTTCCTTCGGGGCTCCTCCATGAACGTCTACACCGGTTCGGCCGTCACCGTCTGACCGGCGGCGGCCGTTCCGGTGCCGTCCCGCGTCAGTGGGCGACGGGGCAGCCGCCGCTGCCGCCCTGGACGGGGGTGAAGCGGGCGGGCATGCTCTGGATCGCCGCGACGAACGCGGAGGGGTTGCGCTTGGGGAGGGCGTCGGGGTCGGAGACCTCGATGTCGGGGAGGCGGCGGAAGAGCTCCTCGAAGACGACCTTGATCTCCATCCGGGCCAGGTTGGCGCCCATGCAGTAGTGGGTGCCGATGCCGAAGCCGACGTGGGGGTTGGGGCTGCGGTCGATGCGGAACTCGTCCGGCTTGTCGAAGGCCTCCTCGTCGCGGTTGGCCGACTGGTACAGGAGCAGGACGCGGTCTCCGGGCTTGAGGTCGACGCCGCTGAGGGTGATGGGGGCGGTGACCGTCCGGAGGAAGTTGAGGACCGGGCTGGTCCAGCGGACGATCTCGTCCACGGCGCTGTCGATGAGCTCCGGGTTGGTGCGCAGGAGCTCCCGCTGCTCGGGGAAGAGGGTGAAGGCGCGCAGACCGCCCGCGATCGCGTTACGGGTCGTCTCGTTCCCGGCGACCATGAGGAGGACGCAGAACATCAGGAGCTCCTGGTCGGACAGCTCCTCCATGCCGGTCGTCTCGTTGAGCTGCGTCCGCAGCTCCTCGCTGTGGTCGAGCTTGCCCTCGTCGAACGCCGCGGTCAGCAGCGACAGCAGGTCCGTGCCCGGCTCCGTCTGCTGCCTGCGCTGCTGGACGGCCTCGCTGACGACCGTCGTGTACTCCACGAAGGCCTCGGTGGCCCGCAGGAGCACCGGGCTCTCGAAGTCGCTCTGGCCTTCTCCGGACATCATCGCGTCGGACCACTCGTAGAGCTTGTCGCACAGGTCGCGGTCGAGCCCGAGCAGCTCGGCGATGACGATGAGCGGCACGTGCCGGGCGAGGTCGGCGACGAAGTCGATCTCGCCGGAGGTCTCGACCTTGTCGATCACGTCGTTGGTCAGCTCGCGCACGTGGTCGGTGAGCTGCCTGACCTGCCGGGGGGTGAACCCGCGGGAGAGCAGGCGGCGCTGGCGCGAGTGCTCGGGATCGTCCATGGCCACGATCGACAGGGGGACCATGTTGATCGGCCGTACGCCCTGCGCGGCGCTGAAGTGCTCGTTGTCCCGCGACGCCGTCACCACGTCGGCATGCCGCGAGAGCACGTAGAGGTCGTTGTCCTTGTCGTACCGGACGGGCTGCTCGCGCCTGAGCCAGGCGTAGAAGTCCCAAGGGTCGTCATACAGCGCCGGGTCTGTCACCGACTGAGTCTCATACGAAGCCACGTCATGCACCATACAAATTTTGGATGATGTATGACAAGGGTGGAGATGCCACACTGGGCCCATGGCCGGCAGAGGATGGAAAGGCAGTCCGCCGCACACCGAGGCGGAGGCGAGGCAGCGCATTCTGGAGGCGGCGAACCGCTGCCTGGAGCGCTACGGGCCCGTCAAGACGAGCCTGTCCGACGTGGCCGCGGAACTGGGCGTGACCCGGCAGACGGTCTACCGCCACTTCCCCAGCACCACCGACCTGCTGCTGGCGAGCGCGGAGTCGGCGGCCGAACCCTTCATCGAGCGCCTCGCCGAGCACTGCTCCACCCGCGAGGACCCGGGCGAGATCGTGGTCGCGGCGATCGTCTACGTCCTGGAGCACCTGCCACAGGACCCCCGCCTGTCCCTCCTGCTGGCCCCGGAACGCGCCGACCTCCTGGCCGTCGGCATCACCTCCCCGACCGCGATCGGGTTCGGGCGGACCATGCTGCGCCGCTTCCCCGTCGACTGGGAGGCCTTGGGCTACGGCGACGAGGACCTGGCCGAGCTCGCCGAGCACCTGCTCCGCGTCATCCAGTCCCTGGTGACTGCCCCGGGCGTCCCGCCCCGCTCACCGGAGGAGCTCACCCGCTACCTCACCCGCTGGGTCGCCCCCGCGGTCCCGGTACCGGTGAACGGCTGAGCGCGCACGCCTCACGCCGCGAAGCACGACGGTCCCGGTGGGATGGGAACGCCTGGGTAGGTTGTTGATCACGGCACAGACAGGTCCCAGGAAGGATGACCCATGGAGCTTTCCGGCGTCGGCGTGTGGAGCCAGCAGCTGCGTTACGGAGACAAGGGCCAGGCCGCGGAGGCGGCCGCGGAGCTCGAGGAGCTGGGCTACAGCGCGTTGTGGATACCGGACGTCGGAGGCCCCGTCTTCGACGCGGTCGGCAACCTGCTGGGGGCGACCCGGCGGGCGGTCGTCGCGACCGGCATCCTCAACCTGTGGATGCACACCCCGGAGGAGGCCGCGGACGCCCACGCGTCGCTGACCGCCGAGCACGGCGACCGCTTCCTGATGGGCATCGGCGTGAGCCACGCCCCGCTGGTCGACCAGAAGGAGGCGGGCCGCTACCGCAAGCCGCTGGCGGCGATGACGGCCTTCCTCGACGGCCTCGACCGGGCGGAGCGCCCCGTTCCCGCCGGGAGCCGCGTCCTGGCCGCCCTCGGCCCCAAGATGCTCGCCCTCGCCGCCGAGCGCTCCGGGGGCGTCCACCCCTACCTCGTCACCCCCGACCACACCAGGACGGCCCGCGAGACCCTCGGCGAGGGGCCGCTCGTCCTCCCCGAGCAGACGGTGGTCCTGTGCTCGACCCGGGAGGAGGCGCGGGAGGTCGGCGTCGGCTGGCTGCGCAACTACCTGGCCCTGCCCAACTACGCCAACAACCTGCTCCGCCTCGGCTTCTCCGCCGAGGACCTGGAGTCGGTGAGCGACCCCCTCTTCGACGCCCTGATCGCCTGGGGCGACGAGGAGGCGATCCGGCGCAGGGTGGACGAGCACCGGGCGGCCGGCGCCGACCACGTCTGCCTCCAGGTCCTCACCGCGGACTCCAACGCCTTCCCGCGGGAGGAATGGCGCCGCATCGCCGCCGCGCTTCCGTAGCGGGCGGGGCCGCCGGTCCCCCTCCTACAGGGAGTTGAGGAACTTCGCGGCGATGGGGGCGGCGGCCTCGGCTCCGGCGCCGCCGTCCTCGACGATGACGGAGAAGGCCATGTCGCCCTTGTAGCCGATGAACCAGGAGTGGGCGGGCGGCTCCTCGCCGGAGCCGAACTCGGCGGTGCCGGTCTTGCCCGCGGTCCCGGCGGGGAAGTCGACGGCGTGGGCGGTGCCCTCGGAGACGACGGCGGGCATCAGGACGCGCAGCGCCTTGCGGACGGCGGGGTCGAGCGGGTGGTCGGGCTCGGGCTTCTTTCCGCCCGCGTCGAGCGCCTGGCCCGCCAGCCCCCGGGAGACCAGCCTGGGAGAGCGCCAGGTGCCGTCGGCGGCGGCCGCGGCGACCGAGGCCATGTTGAGCGGGCTGGTGAGCACCTCGCCCTGGCCGAACGCGGCGGAGGCCAGCGCGGTGTCGTCCTTGACGGCGGGGAACGCCGCCCGCACCGCCGGGAGGCCCGCGATGATCGGCACGTTGAAGCCGAACTGGGAGGTGACCGCCGCCAGCTTCTTCTCGCCCAGCCTGTCGACGGCAAGATCGGCGAACGTGGTGTTGCAGGAGTGGGCGAACGCCTCCCGGAACGGGATGCTGCCGAACTTCTCGTACCCGGCGTTCTTGAAGGTGCGGCCGTTGATCGTCGTCGTGGCGGGGCAGTCCACCTTGCTGGCGACGCCGAGCCCGCCCGCGACCAGCGCCGCCGCCGTCACGACCTTGAAGGTGGAGCCGGGCGGGTACTGGCCCATGAGCGCGCGGTTGTAGCCGCCGGGCTTGTTGACGACGGCGAGGATCTCGCCGGTCGAGGGCCGGACGACGACCATCGAGGCGTTCTTCTTCGCGGTCGAGAGCGCCGTTCCGGCGGCCTGCTGGACGCGCGGTTCGATGGTGGTCTTCAGCGGCTCGCCCTCCCGGCCGCCGAAACGCTGGAGCGTCTTGACCGGCTCGTCCTTCGCGTCGACGATCCGCACGACCGTGGCGGGCGTGCCGGCCAGCCGCTTCTCGTACTGGCGGTTGAGCCCGTCGAGGCCGACCGGGTCGTCCTTGCGGTAGGGGGCGCCGAACTCGGCGGCGGCCTTGTCGGTGGCGGGGCCGACCGGCCCGAGCAGCTGCTGCACCGATCCGGAGGAGCTGCCGCGCAGGTCGGAGCCGTTGGCGGCGGTGATCGCCGCGCGGTCGGGGAAGGCGCGGGCGGAGCTGAGCCGCTGGCCGTCCCGCAGGTCGGGGTGGAGCACGGACGGGGTCCAGCGGACCCGCCACCCGGCGTCGTTCTTGACGAACGAGAACATGCCGTCGTACTTCCACTTCTGACCCTGCCCGAGGGTGAGCTCGGCCCGGTAGAGGGCCTTGGCGTCCTCGCCCTCGCCGACGCCGGCCAGGCTGAGGCGCTGGTCGACGACGCCCAGGTCGGTCCACGTGCGGGTGAGCAGGGCCGGGAGGTCGGCGGGGCCGCCCGCGGTGAGCGCCGCCATCGCGGCGGCGTCGCGGCGCTGCCAGGCGTCGAGGAACCGCTCGGTGACCGGCTTGGGCCCCTCGTCCCTGTTCACCGCCCAGAAGACCCCGGCGCCCACGGCCAGGACCGTCGGTACGGCCACCGCTGCCACTACGGTTCGGCGCATCCGCGTCTCTCCTTCCCCCTGAGGAGCCACCAGAACAGCAGAAGATTCGCGATATGTCCAAGATGGGTATCACTCACGGATTGATATCCGACTGGATATACTCCCTGGCCATGAACCTGGTGGGGCATCTCGAGTGCTTCGTCGTGGTCGCCGAAGAACTGCACTTCGGCCGGGCCGCGGAGCGGCTCGGCATGGCCCAGCCGCCGCTCAGCCAGCGTATCCAGCGGCTGGAGAAGGAGCTCGACACCCGCCTGTTCGACCGTTCCAGCCGCCGCGTCGCGCTCACCGCGTCCGGCCGGCTGCTGCTGGAGGAGGCCCGCGACCTCCTCGTGCGGGTCGACCGGATCCGCGCGGTCGCCGAACGGGCCGGAGAACGCGACGTGCTGCGCGTCGGCGTCCCCGAGGACCTCGACGGCGCCGTGATCGCCGCCCTCCTCGGCACGTTCCGCGACGTCCGGCCCGACCTGCCCCTGGACCTGCGTCCCGCCCCGACCGAGGAGCACCTGCGCGCGCTGGCCGACGGCACGCTCGACGCCGGGGTGCTCCGCCACCCGTGCGACACCGCGGGCCTGTCCCTCGGCCCGATGCTCGGCCAGCCCCTGGGCGTCCTGCTGCCCGACGGCTCCCCGCCGGCCGCCGCGCCCGAGCTGCGCCTGGCCGACCTGGAGGGCCACGACCTCGTGGTGTCCCGCCGCGAGATGCCCCCCGCCGCGCTGGAGGACCTGCTGGCCTCCTGCGCCCGGCACGGGTTCGTCCCGGGCGCCGTCCACGAGTCCCCGCACCCCCAGTTCACCCTGGGCCTCGTGCTCGCGGGCACCGCCGTGGCCCTCGTCCCGCGCGCGCCCGCCGCCCCCGGCACGGTGTGGCGGCCCCTGCTGGGCGACCCGCTCCTGCAGCGGACGTCCTGCGCCTGGCGTTCCGGAGCCCCGCCCGAGGGGCCCCTCGCCGACCTCATCGAGGTGACCACCCGAGTCCTGCGTACAGAGGCCGCCATGACCCCCGTCCACCAGCGCGTCGTCCTCCGCCCGTCGTCGGGGTTCCTCGCATGAGCCCTCGCCCTCCCCTCCGCGTCGCGGTAGCCTCGACCGTGCCCGCAGCCCGACCTCCGTCCCGCAGCGGGGGTGCGGCGTGACGGCGGTGATCGAGGGCGCGTTCCGCGAGGCCGGAGTCGTCGGCTGGCTGCACGCGGTCGACCTGGACTCCGGCCGCGAGATCGGCGTGCGCCCCGACGAGAGCGTGGTGCTCGCCTCGGTCTTCAAGGTCCCGCTCCTGGTCGCGTTCTTCCGCCGCGCGGCGGCGGGCGAACTCGACCCGGTGGAGCAGGTGGCGCTTCCCCCCGGCGCCAGGGTGGCCGGCGGGACCGGGACGTCGGTGCTGCTCGACGAGATCCGCATGTCGCTGCGCGACCTGGCCTGCATGATGATCACGGTCAGCGACAACACGGCGGCCGACACCGTCCTGGAACGCGTCGGCCTCGACCACGTCAACCGGACCCTCACCGACCTGGGCCTGGTCCGGACCCGCGTGACGGGGAGCGCGGGCGACCTGCACGCCTCCCTGATGGCCGACGCCGGGGTCACCGACCCGGCGGACCTGTGGACGCGGCTCACCGACCCCGGGGTGGCCGGACGCCTGTCCGCGCTCGACCCCGCCGTCTCCAGCCGCGGCACCCCCCGCGAACTGACCCGTCTCCTGGCCGCGATCTGGCGCGACGAGGCAGCCCCCGCCCCCGAGTGCGCCCAGATGCGCCGCATGCTGGGCCTCCAGATCTGGCCGCACCGCCTCGCCTCCGGCTTCCCCTACGACGACGTCCTCGTCAGCGGCAAGACCGGCACCCTGCTGACCCTGCGCAACGAGATAGGCGTGGTCGAGTACCCCGACGGCGGCCGCTACGCCCTGGCCGTCTTCACCCGCGCCCGCAGCACCGCCGCCACCCATCCCCGCGCCGACGCCGCCATCGGCACCGCCGCCCGCCTCGCCGTCCAGGAACTCCGCGGCTGGGCGTCCTGACCCGCCGTGCCCGCGCCGGCGGACGTTGAAGTTCTCGTGGCAGACGGGTGAACGATGCGTGCGAGGTCTTTTTCGGAACGATTCCCTGGTTCAAGATCGGTGACGGCAGGACTCGTTATCCACTCGAGATGAGAGGGAATAATGAAGAAACTGGTCAAGGCCGCCGTGGTGGGAATCGGCGCCGCCGCGATGACTTTCACCCTCGCCCAGCCGGCGTCGGCCAATTCGTTCTCGGCCTCGGTCGGGGACGGCACCGTCAGCTACAACGACGGGACCGACAGCTTCTGCGCGCAGGCCTACAACACCGAGGGCGCCCGCTGGGTGCAGGTGACGCTGGTCCCGATCAGCCGGTCCGGCCCCAGCCCCTCCTGGCGGGACAACAACAACTACTACGGCCACTCCGGCAGCACCTGCCGGAGCCTGGCCACGGCCTACGAGGACACCCACTACCGCGCCGACATCAAGTCCTACTGGGGTGAGCGGGGCACCGTGGTGACCCATTCCTCGCGCTACTTCTACAGCTGATCCCTTATCTCGTACGCGCCGTGTCCCCCGGGTCCGCCATAAAGGCCGCCGGGGGATACGGCCGTTTCACGGTAAACTTTTCCCCGCCGCCGGACCTGCGATTCAGGACGGATTTCCGTACGCCTCGGGCCGCCCTTTCGCGATGTACTGGCGGCATTCTCCGGTGAAGACGGCGGCGAGTTCGGCGTCGATGATCGACGCAGTGAGGGCGGTCGCGGGGATTTTGTTCACGCCCGAGGGATCGCGGTAGACCTGCATCGCCAGACCCTCCGCGACGGCGGCGAGGCGGACGGCCGCGGGCCACGGGTCGAGGTCCGGCGCGACCTCCCCGCACTCCTTCCCGTTGTGGACCGCCTGGGCGAGGTCGTCGCGCAGCGCCCGCGCGGTCTCGGCGTCGACGTCGGCGAGCTCGGGGACGTCCAGGGCGCGTCCGGCGAACGCCCTGGCGACGCGGAACTCGGTGCGGCGCGTCTCGTCCAGGGGGACGAGTTCGGCCATCGCCTCGGCCAGGACCCGGGAGATGGGCTGGTGGTGCCGGATCCCGGCGCTTATCCGTTCTTCGATCCGGCCCCGGATGCGCGCGCTGGCGTACCTGAACGCGTGCAGGAGCATCGCGTCCTTGGTGCGGAAGTAGTGCTGCACCAGGCCGACCGAGATCCCCGCGGATCCGGCCGTGCGGGCGACGGTGACGGCGTCGAGCCCGCCTTCGGAGATGAGTTCGCAGACCGCCACGGCGATCTGCCGCCGGCGTTCCTCGTGATCGGCTGTCCTCGGCACTTGATGACCATACCGCGATACGGTAAAAACCGTATGAGCATATGGTTATTCGAGTCGCCACGAGGAGTCATCTTGCGAGACCGCCTGCGGCACGCCGCCGCGAGCGTGGCAGCCCTCCTGTTCTGCCTGCTGTTCTGCGTCCCCGTCGCGTCGGCGTCCACCGGCTCCGACCGGTACGCCGCCATCGACGCTTACGTCCGGGACCGGATGGAGGCCACGCACGTACCCGGGCTCTCCTACGCCGTGGTCGGTCCCGACGGCCCGCTCCACCAGCGCTCCTGGGGCACCGACGGGCGCGGCGGGCCCGTCACGGCCGGCACCCCGTTCCTGTGGGGGTCGGTCGCCAAGCCCGTCGCGGCGACCGGCGTCATGGCCCTCGTCCAGGACGGGCGGCTCGGCCTGGACGACAGGGTCGTCGACCACCTGCCCGGCTTCCGCTTCGGCGGCACCGCGCACGCCGCCGAGGTCACGGTCCGCCACCTGCTCGACCAGACCGCGGGCCTCCCCGCGTCGGCCACCTTCGCGGTCGCCGACTGCCTGAGCGCGGACTGCCCCCGCCCGGCCGAGCGCATCGGCGCCCTGGACGACGTGCGGCCGCTCGGCCCGCCCGGCACCGCGTACGCCTACACGAGCGCCAACTACCTGGTGCTGGCCGCCGTGGTCGAGGCGGTCACCGGACTGCCCTTCGCCGAACACCTCCGCCGCGCCGTCCTCGACCCCGCGGGCATGGACGGCGCCATCGCGGACGCGGCGTCGGCGCGGAAGCGGGACCTGCCGCCGGGGCACCAGCTCCTGTGGGGCCTCCCGTCCGCGATCGCGGACGGGTACGACGACCACGGCGCGAGCTACGGCTACCTGGGCGGCGACCTGAACGACCTGGCCGCCTTCGCGTCGTTGCAGCTCCGGTCGGGCAGGACCGCCGACGGGGGAACCGTCCTGACCCCGCAGTCCGTACGGCTCATGCGCCGAGAGGGCGAGCTCCGCCCCACCGGCGCAGGCACCGGCTACGGGCTGGGCTGGCGGGTCGGCGGCCTGGACGCGCCGCTCGACGGCGCCGTCTGGCACACGGGGGCGACCTTCGGCTACTCGGCGATGATCTTCCTGCTGCCGGAGCAGGGCACCGCGCTCGTCCTCCACCAGAACCTGCACGGCCTCTTGCACGACGGAGCGGTCATGCAGGCCGGCTTCGGAGCCGCCAGGCTCCTGGCGGGCGGCGACCCGCCCGCCGCGCCGTCCGCGTCCCCCTACCACCTGGCCGTCTGGGGGACCACCGTCCTGGCCCTGGCGTTGACCGCGGCGGCCGTCCGCTCGGCCTTCCTCCTCCGCCGTCCCTCCCTCGCCTCTCCGCCGCGCCGCGCCGCCGTGGCCGCGGCCTGGATCCTGGCGGGCGCGCTCCCCTGGATCGTCGCGGTGCCCCTCGTCGTCCAGATGGGCCCCGGTCACCTGTGGAACTGGTTCCCCGACATCTCCACGGCCCTGTGCGCCGGAGCCGTCGCGGGCGCCGCCACCGCGGCCCTGCGCCTGGTCCGTGCCGTCCGCGGTGCTTCTGGTCGGCAGGCGTTCCGAACGACAGGGGGTGATGGCGCGTCATAAGAGCTGCCGGATGCCCATCCGAGCTGCTCCCCGGCGGTTCGCCGGGGAGGACTTACTCGAGGAGATGACGATGAGACGTGGACTCGCCGCGGTGCTGACGGGCGCGCTGGTGCTCTCGCCGATCGTTGCGGTCCCGGCGGCGGCCGCCGGGCCGAAGCTGGGCCCGCTCGGATACGGCAAGCTCAAGATCGGCCAGACCAAGAAGCAGGCGCGCCGGACCGGCACGATCGTCCTGGAGCGCAGCGACGGAGGGTGCACCGGCTTCGACCTGAAGGCCTACCGCACCCCCGATGACGAGGTCGGGGGCTACATCTCCAAGAAGCACGGCGTGGTCGCGATCTTCGCGGCCAAGGGGATGCGCACACCGCGGGGCATCGGCATCGGCGCGACCATGGCGCAGGTGAAGAAGAAGTACCCGGGCATGCGCGAGGAGATCAACCACTGGTGGGCCCCGGCCTCCGGGGGCAAGAAGAAGACCCAGTACTGGTTCATGTTCGACCAGCGGAACAAGCTGTCCCAGCTGGGTCTGGTCTCTCCGAAGCAGGACTGCTTCAACTGACCCCGGGCGGGCGCTTAGGCGTCCACCTTGACCGGGGTGTCGAGCTGCCGGGGGGCCGGCCGGTCCGGGCCCCCGGCGGCCCGCCCGTGGGTGGCGTAGAGCGTGAGGCCCACGAAGGTCAGGCCGCCGACCAGGTTGCCCAGGACGGTCGGGATCTCGTTCCACACGAGGTAGTCCATGACGGAGAAGTCGCCGCCGAGCATCAGGCCGGACGGGAACAGGTACATGTTCACGATCGAGTGCTCGAAGCCCATGTAGAAGAAGAGCAGGATGGGCATCCACATGGCGATCACCTTGCCCGAGACGGACGTCGACATCATCGCGGCGACGACGCCGGTGGAGACCATCCAGTTGCACAGGACCGCGCGCACGAACAGGGTCAGCATCCCGGCGGCACCGTGCTCGGCGTAACCGACCGTCCGGCCCTCCCCGATCGTGCCGATCTGCCGGCCGACCTCGTTGGGGTCCATGGAGAAGCCGACCGTGAAGATCACCGCCATCATGACCGCGACGGTGATCGCGCCGGCGAAGTTGCCGGCGAAGACCAGCCCCCAGTTGCGCAGGACCGAACGCACCGTGACGCCCGGCCGCCTGTCGATCAGCGCGAGGGGCGTCAACGTGAAGACCCCGGTCAGCAGGTCGAATCCCATCAGGTACAGCAGGCAGAAGCCGATCGGGAAGAGCACCGCGCCGAGCAGCGCCTCACCCGTCTGCACGGTGACCGTGACCGCGAACGCCGCCGACAGCGCCAGGACGGCACCCGCCATGTAGGCGCGGATCAGCGTATCTCGGGTGGACATGAAGGCCTTGGCCTCGCCTGAGTCGATCATCTTCTTCACGAAGTCGGGCGGGTTCACATAGGACACGGGGCACTCCTTCGCCGGGGGTGGGAGGCCCGCGGACTCCGCGGGCGCTCACTGGCACTCCGGAGTCTGTGCAGCGAAGATTTCCGTTGTGTGACACGGCTGGGAGCATCAAGTCACGTCGGTTTCACGCCCCCGCCGCCCCCCTGTTAGGGACGGGGCCCGCGTGCCTCGTCGCGGTCCTCGCCGTGACCGGCGGCCTGCGGGGCCAGGAGCGCTCCGGCAGCGGCCGGTTCTCCACCGCGAACTGCCCGTACTCCCCGCTCCTCGCCCCGGGCATCCCGTGACCGGCCGGAGACCGGGGCTCAGGTGAGGGCGTCGATCGCGGCGGGGGTGTCGAAGTCCAGGTAGGCGGCGGCGTAGCGCTGCACGAGGGCCAGGCAGACCTCGTCGCGTTGCCAGGCGTCGTGGCTGAACGTGGCGAGCCAGACCGCCAGGCCGTGGGCGGCGGAGGCGCGGTAGCGCAGCCAGGCGTCGTCGCGGGTGGGGCGTTCGCCGGACGGGACGTCGAGGGCGTTGCGGTACTCCTCCAGGAGGTCGGCTTCGCTCGCGCGGCGGTCTTCGACGGTGAGGGCGCCCTGGAGGAAGTAGCCGACGTCGAGGGACCAGTTTCCCCGGCGCAGGACCTGCCGGTCGAGGAAGCCGACGCCGCCGCCGGGCAGCACGTAGGTGTTGCCGATGTGCGGGTCGCCGTGCAGGAGGGTCCGCGGGCCGTGGGCGAGGGTGCCGATGTAGCGGGTCCACAGGTCTTCGACGAGCTTCTCCCGGGTGAGGGCCCGCACCTCGGGAGCGATCGTGTCGCCCGCCTTGCGGAGCGCGCGCGGGATGCCGTGGCCCATGTTCTGCCAGGCGACGAACGGCTGCACCCAGCCGAGGCCCGGGTGGTCGTCGAACCTGCCGCCCCAGAACGCGCTGCGCAGGCGCGCGAGTCCTCGCAGGCCGCTCGCCGCCTGGTCGGCCGTCAGCGGTCTGGTGGAGTCGCGGGGGTCGCAGCCCCGGGCGGCCAGATCCTCCATCACCATGATGAAGTCGAGGTTCGGCTCGTCGATGACGGCGGCGTAGACCTCGGGGTGCGCGACGGGCAGGGGGAGGCGCCTCGGCGCCTCCCCCTGCTCCACCGGGGCGTCTACTCGCCCAGCAGCTTCTTCATCTGGTCGATCTCGGTGGACTGGCCGGTGATGATGGCGGCGGCGAGGTCCTTGGCGGGAGCGTAGGCGCCCTGCTCCTTCTCGGTGGTGGCCATGGTGACGGCGCCCTGGTGGTGGGCGATCATCATCTCCAGGAACCGGGTGTCGAACGCGGCGCCCGACAGCCCCGCCAGCTCGGTCATGTCGGCCTCGCTCATCATGCCGGGCATGCCGCCGTGCTCGCCCGCGCCGTGGTCGGCGCCGTGGTCCATGCCCGGCATGTCCTCGGCGGGGACCTCCTCGCCCCAGGCGGTGAGCCATCCGGACATCGTGGTGATCTCCGGGTCCTGGGCCTTCTTGATCTGCACGGCGAGGTCCTTGACGGCCTGGGACCCGGCGCGTCCGGGTGCGAGGTCGGCCATGGTCACGGCCTGCCGGTGGTGGGGGATCATGCCCTGGGCGAAGGCCACGTCCTGGTCGTTGTGCTGTCCGGCGGCGGCCGGGGACGACGCCGGCGGGGTCGCGGGGTGCCCGCTGGCGGAGGCCGCGGGGTGGTGGTCGGCGGTGCCGTCGCCGCCGCAGGCGGCGGTCCCGAGCACGAGGACGGCGGGAAGGACGGCCACGGCGGCGGCACGGCGAACGGGGAAGCGCTTGATGATCATGTGAGTGCGGCTCCTGGGTCTGCATGGAGAAGAGGAAGGCGTGCCGCCGGAGCGGCACCGGTTCCCGAAGCGGTCGGGTACCGGGGCCTCTAGATCCGCAGGAGTTGTAGACGCGCCAGGTCGGGAGGCGCCCGTTCCGCCGAGGTGCGCTGCAGGGCCGTCACCGCGGTGGCCGCGGGAGCATGGGGGCGGAAGGGCGGAGCGGGGGGCAGGTGGGCGGTGCCGACGCCGGTGGCGGCGCAGTCGGCGACGGAATGACCGGCGTGGTCTCCGGAGGAGTGGTGCGAGCAGGGCGAATCGGCCGCCGCCCTCTCCTCGGGCGCGGCGAGCCGGCCGCCGTCCGGCCGCTGAGCCGTCGCGGCGTGGGCCGAGTGGCTCGCCTGCCGCATGCCGTCCGCGGCCGCCGCGGGCGCGGCGGCGGGAAGGGCCGACGCCGTCAGGCCGTGCATGCCGACCAGACCGGCCGTCACCAGCAGGGCCAGCAGGACGAACACGCCTCCCGTGGGGAGCGTGTTCACCTGCCGCCGGTTTCCGGTCACCGCCACAGCCTATTCACCGTGCCGGGGAGTCCGTCAGGGGAGAGGGGGGAAGACCGGGCCGCCGCCGAACATCTTCCGGGGGGAGACGGGCGTTCCGCCGTCGGGTTCGGAGAGGCCGTATTCCACCGCGGCCTCCGCGCTGATGACCACCTGCCCGGTGCGGAGGTGGACGCCGGGGTCGGCGGCCAGGGCGGCTATCACCCTTCCCTGGAGCTCGGGCGTCTCGGTGTCCTTGATGGAGACGCCGAAGACCCTCTCCCTGCCGCTGGCCAGCAGCCGCTCGGTGCGGATCAGGCCGGGCCACAGGGACACCACCGTGACCCCGTGGTCGCGCAGCTCCAGAGCGGTGTCGTGGGTCATCTTGTCCAGGCCGGCCTTGGAGATGCCGTACAGGGCGGAGTGCAGGTAGGCGCGGGTGCCCACCGACGAGATGTTGACGATCATCCCGGCTCCCCGCGCGACCATCGCCGGGGCGGCGGCGCGGCTCGCCACGTAGTGGGCGCGCAACCCGATCCCGATGAGCGGGTCCCAGTCCGACACGGGGCGCTCCCAGAAGGGTTCGGGCCGTTCGTGGTCCATGTCCGCGGGGGCGGCCCAGGCGTTGTTCACCAGCAGGTCCAGCCGCCCGTGCTCCTCCTCGACGCCCCGGACCAGCGCTTCGACCCGGGCGTCGTCGGCGTGGTCGCACACGACCGCCCGCCCGCGCCCGCCGGCCTCCCGCACCCGTTCGACCGTCCGGGCCAGCCGCTTCTCGTTCCGGCCGGAGACGACCACCGTCCACCCGGCCTCGCCCAGGCCGACGGCGATGCCCTCCCCGACGCCGCGGCTCCCGCCGGTGACCAGCGCGATCCGTCCTTCACCCGAGGTGCTCACGCGTGACTCCCTTGGAAAGAGGTTCCTTCGGGCAGCGGACGGACCATCTCCCACAACACCGTCACACGGGACGACCGGATCCTCCACCGCCCGTCTTCCAGCTCGTAGCGGTCGTCGTACTCGATGGCGCTGACCTTCTCGGTCCGCGCGACCCGGTCGACCTGCCGGAACCGCAGGCTCCATGCGCCCTCGGCGCGCCCCTCGCCGAGCAGCTCGATCACCGGGTTCGCCGCGTGGTGCATGTCGAGGACGATGTACCGCCCGTCCCCGTCCCGCCCCAGCGCGATCCTCTTGAAGACCTCGGTGAGCGCGGCGGCCCCTTCGAAGGCCCCGAGCGGCCCGTAGTCGAGGACCGCCCCTTCGGCGACGAAGCACGCCCGGAACGCCTCCGCGTCCTTGCGGTCGCACGCCCGCAGGTACCGGTGCTTGACCGTCTTGATCCGCTCGATCGCCTCGAGCGCCGCGACGCGCTCCTCCACACTGCGGGCCGCCTCGCCCGAGATCGACTCCATGCCCCCAGACGCTAGGGCTCCTCGGCCCCTGCCGCCACCCCTCCTCTCGCCCAGCGGAACCGCCCCTCGCGTCCCCACCGCGTCTTCCCGCCCGGCTTGAAGACGGACAGTGCCACCGCCGTCCACAGCAGGGCGACGAAGCACGCCATGCAGACCACCAGGGCGAGGCCGACGCCGCCCGGGTCGGCGGCGGGGTCCTCGGTCCTGAGCTTCAGCTGCTCGATCCATCCGCTCTCGACCGTGGCGGCGACCGGGAGGCTCAACGCGATGAGGAGCTTGAGCAGCACCCACCAGTGCCTGACCAGCCCCCAGGGCGTGCCGAGGGAGACCACGACGCCGGTGATGAGGGCCGCGAACACGCTCGGGATGACGATGGCCAGGTCGAACAGGTGCATGATCTCGTACGCGCCGTGCCGGATCACGGGGTCGTCGGTGGTGGCGCCGGCGACGGCCAAGGTCAACATCCCCAGGGAAAGGCCGAGCCAGCCGACGCTGATGCCGACGTGCAGGGCCAGCCAGACCTTGCGGGAACGGCGCTTCAATCGGGGGAAACGCGGCTTCAGCCTCACGGCGATCAGCGTGGAGAGGGCCATTCCGGCGAACGGCACCTTGTGGGCGAGGAGAAAGAGGAACTGGGCCGGGATGAAGAGCAGGTGGAAGACGATCAGAATCCGCCTGGCGCGTGCGGCCGCCCGCGGTATGCCGAGTGCCCGGCCGCAGCCGGTCGAAAGGACCGCGGCCAGCGCGTAACCGACCACGCCGGCCGTCTGGAAGAGCGCGTGCGGGGCGTCCTCCCTGAGCAGGATCAGCGTCCCGGCGACGACGGAGAACACAGCGAAGGCGAAATGTGTGATCTGTTGCGCGCGTACGCCCGGAGCCACCTGGCCGGGCCGTGTCTTGAGGTGCATTCACCCAGGTTCGCCAGACGGGAACGGGCGGGGCATCGACCGATACACGCTTTCGGATCGGTAGAAGGGCGACGGTTTCCGGTGCCCGCGTACGACTTTCTACCGATGCCGGAAAATCGTTGCGCGGTTAGTGTGAACGTTCATGGGACTGCGGTCGCGGCTCACGTCGTACGGGCGCCCGGCGATCGAGGCGGCGCTGCCGCTCGCCATCGCCGTGAGCACGGCGTCCAGTGACATCGACGCGGCCCGGGCGGGCGGCTACAACCTGGCGTACTTCGACTGGGACCCGTCGCCCGGCATCGCGATCCCGTTCGGCCTGCTGGTCGGCGCCGCCGTCTGGGGCAGAAGGCGCCGACCGGTGCTGTTCGTGGTGCTGGCGCTGGCCGCCTGGGTCGTCCTCTCCGCGTTCGTCGCCCTCATGCTCGCGCAGTACACCCTGGCGGAGCGGACCGCCTCACGGCCGAAGATCGCCGTCAGCACGTTCGTCGGCGCCGTCGTCGTGGCCATCCCGCTCTGGCGGGTGGGCGGCCCCGACGCCGCCGTCCCGCCCGCCGCGGCGATCTGCCTCGCCCCGGCGCTGCTCGGCCTGTACGTCGGCACCCGGCGCGAGCTGATCGCCAGGGTCCGCGAGCGCGCCGAACGGGCCGAACGCGAGCAGCACCGGCGCGTCCTGCAGGCGCGCAGCGACGAACGCGCCCAGATCGCCCGGGACATGCACGACGTCGTCACGCACCGGGTGGCGTTGATGGTGCTGCACGCCACGGCCCTGGAGGCGGCGCAGGGCCGGGACGCCGTCGAGATCGGCGCGCGGATCGGCGCCATCGGACGCGAGGCGCTGGGCGAGCTCCGCTCCCTGGTGGAGGTCCTGCGCACCGGTGACGTCGCGCTCGTCCCGCAACCGGGCCTGGCCGATCTGGAGGACCTGGTCGCGGCGTCCCGCCGCACCGGAACGCCGGTGGAGTTCGAGATGGTCGACGCCTCCCGCGGCGAGCGCGTTCCCGTCCTGGTCGAGCACGCCGTCTACCGGGTCGTCCAGGAGGCGCTGAGCAACGCGCACAAGCACGCCGCCGGCGCGAGGACGCGGGTCCGGGTCGAACGGGTCCCCGGCGCCCTCCGGCTCTCGGTGACCAACGGCCGGGGCCGCTCCGGCGCCCCCGGCCTGCCGGGCGGCGGGCACGGGCTGCTCGGCATCGCCGAGCGGATCAGGCTCATCGGCGGCGAGCTGACCGCGCGCCCCGTGCCGGGCGGGGGCTTCGAGATCAGAGCCGAGGTGCCGCTGGGATGATCCGCGTCCTGATCGCCGACGACGAGTGGATGGTCCGCGCCATGTTGCGCACCATCATGGAGACCGAGCCCGACATCACCGTGGTCGGTGAGGCGACCGACGGCGAGGCGGCGCTGCGCGAGGCCCGGTCCCGGAACCCGGACGTGATCCTGATGGACATCCGCATGCCGCGGACCGACGGGCTGACCGCCACCGAACGCCTCGCCCGCCTTCCCGAGGCGCCGCGCGTCGTCGTGCTCACCACGTTCGATCTGGACGAGTACGTCCGGGCCGCGCTGTGCCACGGAGCGGCGGGCTTCCTGCTGAAGGACGCCTCGGCCCAGGAGATGATCACCGCGGTGCGCAGCGCGGCGCGCGGCGACGCGGTGCTCTCGCCCAGGGTGACCCGTCGCCTGCTGAGCCGCGTCACCCGCGAGGACGCGGTGCGCGCCGAGGCCGAGCGGCGCCTCGCCGTGCTCACCGCCAAGGAACGCGAGGTCCTGGTCGCCGTCGGCGGGGGGCTGACCAACGCCGACATCGCCGCCGCGCTCCACATGAGCGAGGCCACGGTGAAGACCCATGTCGGCCGCATCCTCGCCAAGCTCTCCCTCGCCAACCGGGTCCAGGCCGCCATCCTGGCCCACCAGGCCGGACTGCTCTGCCCCTGAGCCGCCCGGCCGGGCGCGGGGCGGCTCAGAGGTTCGCCAAGTCCGCGGCCCGGAAGCCCGCGGGGGTGCGGATGCTCTCGGGGGGAAGGGTGTTGGGGGCCAGGAGGAGGCCGCCGATGGCGTCGAGGACGAAGCGGCTCAGGCTCTCCCAGGTGGCGTGGGCGTTGCGGCCTTCGGACAGTTCGAGTTCGAATCCGGCGCTGATCCGAAAGAGCAGCGGGCGCACCAGGCGCCAGCGCATCCACATGATCTCCGGGGGGATGTCCGCCGCCGTCCGCGCCACGGCCCGGACCGCCGGGCCGGTGTGCGGGCCGGCGAGTTCGGGGAGGACCTGCTCCTCCAGCGCGGGATCGGCCAATGCCTGGGTGACGAAGCGCGAGTAGTAGGTGGGCGGGCCCAGGCGGTCCAGGTGGATGAGGGTGGGCAGCAGCACGCAGGCGAGGTGCTCGCGCGGGTCGGACGAGCCGGCGGCCTCCTGCGCCATCGCGCGGCCGATCTCGTCGGTGTGCCTGCGGTGCTCCCGGATGATCTCCAGGACGAGGCCGAGCTTCGTGCCGAAGTGGTAGGCGACGGCCGAGTGGTTGGCCGCGCCCGCCTCCTCGGCGATCCGGCGGGCGGAGACCCCGGGGCCGTGCAGGGCGATCAGGCGCTCGCCCGTCGCCAGCAGCTGCTCGCGGGTGGATGCCTTCTCCGTCATGGCCGCCATCCTCCCATCTGTGAGAACCGTCTCTCCGGCGCGGCTGCGGCCCGAGTGTTAAGTCAGATGGCTTAATCTTATACCCATATTTAAGTCGATTGACTTAAGCGACGTCCGTGACGCGAGGGAGACCGATCTGATGCAGGCGACGGACACCGTCCCCGCCGAGGGGGAGCAGGAGGCGGGCCCGGCGGGGCGGCGCCAGCCCCCCAAAGCGGTCATGTACTTCTTCATCGGGCTCATCCCGTTCATCCTGGTGATGATGCTCGTCACCGTTTACACCTCGGCGATGCACCAGCCCACGCCCCGCGACCTGCCCGTCGCGGTGATCGGCACCGGGCAGCAGGCGACCGGGCTCGCCGGTCAGCTCAACGCCGCCGAGGGATCGCCGGTCGAGGTCCGCACCGTCGGCAGCGTGTCCGAGGCGCGGAGCCTCCTGGAGAGCCGGGAGATCGGCGCGGCCTTCCAACTGCCGTCCACGCCCGAAGGCGCCGCCACGCTCTACACCGCGCAGGCCGCCGGCATGGGCCAGGCGTCGATGGCACAGGCGGTCTTCACCGGGATCGCCGCCCGGCAGAACCTGCCGGTGGACCACCGCGAGATCGCGCCGCTGCCGCCCGAGGACGGCATGGGCGTCTCCGCCATGATGATCGTCACCGGCTGGATCCTGGCCGGGTACATGATCGTCACCATGGTCGTCCAGGGCGCCCCCGAGCTGTTCACCCTGCGGCGGATGCCGGTGTACCTCGGGGCCTGGGCCGCGCTGATGAGTTTCATGGTGTGGCTGATCGCCGACCCGGTCGTCGGGGCGGTGGGCGGTCACGCCTGGGAGATGCTCGCGCTCGGCTGGGCGACGATCTTCGCGGTCGGGCTGGCGCAGAGCTTCATCGCCCGCCTGGTCGGCGGGCTCGGCTCCGTCCTCGGCGTGTTCGTCCTCATGTACCTGGGTGTCCCGGCCTCCAACCTGGGCCTGCCGGTGAAGGCGATGCCCGCCTTCTTCGAGTGGCTGCACGGCGTCCTGCCGACGCCCGCCGCCGGAGAGGCGCTGCGCGCCGTCCTGTACTTCGGCGGCGACGGGGTGAGCGGGCACCTGCTGGTCCTCGCGCTGTGGGGCGCGGTCTCCGTCGCGGGCTCCGTGGCCCTGGACTCGGCGCGCAACCGGCGCAAGCCCGCACCCGGTCCGGGCGAAGGCGACAAGGCGGTCGCGGACGAGCCCGCCGCTCCGGCCATGCCCGTCCCGGCCTGACCCGCACCCGTATACCCCGTACCGAGCTTCCCCGTCTTCTTCCCCAGAGGTTTCGCATGTCCTCCACCAGCGGCCAGCATGCCGCCGTCTCCCGGAAGGGCGCATCGCCCGCCGCCAGGTATGTCCTGGTCGGGCTGTTCCCGTTCCTCATGGTCGTGATGATGGTCGGCGTCATGCTGACGGCCATGCACCAGCCCGAACCCCACCGGATGCCGCTCGCCGTCGTCGCCTCGACCGCCGCCGAGGCCGAGCTCACCACCTCCCGGCTGGCCGAAGCGACCGGCGAGGCCTTCGACCTGCGCACCGTCGGCACCGAGGCCGAGGCCAGGGACCTGGTCCTGGAACGCGAGGTGGCCGGCGCCTACGCGGGGCCGTCCGTGCGCGGCAGGGGCCAGGCCGTCGTCTACGTCGCGGGCGCTGCGGGCGCGAGCCAGTCGCAGACCATCACCGGCGTCCTCACCGGCTTCACCGCCCCGCAGGGCGTCACGCTCCGCACCGAGGACATCGCCCCGCTGCCCCCCGCCGACGGCGCCGGCATCTCCACGCTCTACCTGACCCTCGGCTGGATCCTCTCCGGCGCGATCTTCGTCCTGGTCATCGGGGCCGCGGCGCCCCAGCTGATGCGGCCGCGCACCTTCGCGGCGGTCGCCGCGGGCTGGGCGGTGTTCATGGGCTTCGCCGTCTGGCTGGCGGTCGGGCCGGTCATCGGCGCGATCGACGGGCACGCCGAGCTCATCGGCGTCGGCGCCCTGGCCTCCTTCACCGGCGCCCTGGTCACGGCCTTCTTCGCCCGCCTGCTCGCCCCGCTCGCGGTGAACCCGGCACTCGCCCAGATCGCGGGCGTCCCGGCGATCGGCCTCCTGGTCATCCTGGGCGTCCCGTCCAGCGGCGGCGCGGTCTCGATCTGGATGGAGCCCTCGTTCTTCCAGTGGCTGCACGGCGTCCTGCCGATGCCCGCCGTCCTGGAGACCGCCCGCTCCATCCTCTACTTCGACGCCCGCACCCTGGGCGGCCACATGACCGTCCTGCTGGTCTGGCTCGTCGCGGCCCTGATCCTCAACTTCGTCCCCCTCAGCGGAAAGACCCCCGCCGAGCCCTCATCGGAAGGGGAGGGACTCCCGTCCCGGCCCGCCCCCGTCCCCGCCTGACGGCGGCCGCACCACGGGGCTACGGGTGGGAGACGCAGGTGGTGCCGTTCGCCCGGACGTCGGGCTCGGCGGGATGGCGCCAGCGGCATACGGCCGTGAGGTCGGTCGTCTTCGAACCGTTGCCCCGGCAGGTGAGAGTCCCGTTGTAGTAGAAGTACAGGGAGTAACCCTGGGACGTGCAGTACCGGGCCATGTCCGGCCCGGTGACGGTGCCGAGCGTCCTCGGATCCGACGGAGGGGGCTGGCTCGACGGGGAGGGCGGCCTCGGGGGGCTCGGCTTCTCGGTGGCCGGCGGCCTCGTGCCGCTGGGCCTGGGCGCGTCGTCCGGATCCCGGGGGCTGTTCCGGTTCTTCGGGGTCCTGGACGTACGGGGGGTCTGCGTGGGGGAGGGCATCGCGACGGCCTGCTGCCCCTCGGAGACGGTGGGATCCGGCGGCGGGAGGACCTTGCCGGAGAGGTCCCGCGGCGTCTCGGCGGGCTTCTCCGTTCGAAGGGCCGGGACGGCGGAGAAGACGGCTGCGACGAGCGCCAGCACGCCCAGTGCGGCGGCTCCGAGCCGGAGACGCCGCCCGCACTTCTCCGGGGACGCGGGTTCTGGCCCGTCGGGCCGCTCCGGCCCGTCGTCGCGGGTTTCGGGAGGCGGGCCGCCACCGGTGTGCCAGACGGGCGCCGGGAGGGCGCGAAGGCGGTCGCCGACCTCGACGGCGGTGGGGCGCAGGGCGGGGTCCTTCTCCAGGCAGGCGCGGATGATCGACTCCAGCCGGCCGTCCATGCCGTCCAGGTCCGGTTCGCCGTGGAGGATCGTGTACATGACGGCGGAGACCGACGCGCCGCCGAAGGCGTTCCTGCCCGTGGCGGCGTAGGCCATGGTCGCGCCCCAGGCGAACAGGTCGGCCTCCGGGCCGGACCCGTCCCCCCGGAGGTGCTCGGGCGCCGTGTAGCCGGGCGTCCCCACGGCCTGGCTGCCGGTGAGCGACTGGCTGAGATCCAGGGCACGGGCGATCCCGAAGTCGATCACCACCGGGCCGTCCGGGCCGAGTATCACGTTGCCCGGCTTGAAGTCGCGGTGGACCACACCGGCCCGGTGGATCGCGGCCAGCGCCGTCACGGTGTTGAGGGCCAGCCGTTCGAGTGCCGCCCCGCCGCGGACGCCGGTGTCGCGCACCGAGGCCAGCAGGGACGGGCCGTCGACGAATTCGCTGACGATGTAGGGCTGCTCGTTCAGGACGCCGCTGCCGAGCACCTGGGCCGTGCAGAACGGCGCCACCCGCTTGGCGAGCTCCACCTCGTCCAGGAAGCGGGCGCGGGCGCCGTCGTCGGTGATCAGGTGCGCGTGCAGGAGCTTGACCGCCGCGCGCCGGCCGCTCTCGTCGGCGCCGAGGTAGACGGTGCCCTGGCCGCCGGCCCCGAGCCGGCCTTCGATCAGGTAGGGGCCCACGCTCGCCGGGTCCGTCGGCAGGAGCGGTGACGGTTCGCCCACGCGCCCTCCAGAGGTTCTGAGCGCAATGATCCTATCCGCAGCCCGTGTCGTCGCGGCGCCTCATCCCCGCCCCGCCGGCGTCGTGGAAACGTCCCAGAAACCGGCGTAGCGGCCGCCGCGGCGCAGCAGCTCGTCGTGGCCGCCCTCCTCCACGATCCGGCCGCCGTCCAGGAAGACGATGCGGTCGGCACGCCGGACGGTCCGCAGCCGGTGCGCGACCATCACCACCGTGCGGCCCGCCATCAGGCGCTCGACACCCTCCTGTACGGCCGCCTCGTTCACCGGGTCCAGCGCGGAGGTCACCTCGTCCAGCAGCACGACGGGCGCGTTCTTCAGCAGCGCCCGCGCGATCGAGACGCGCTGGCGCTCGCCGCCCGACAGCAGCGCGCCACCCTCACCGACGTGCGCCGCCCAGCCGCCGGGCAGCCGTTCGACCACCTCGTCCAGCCGTGCCGCGGCCGCCGCCGCCCTTACCTCGGCCTCGTCGGCGTCGGGGCGGCCCAGGCGCACGTTCTCCTCGATCGTGCCGTCGAAGAGGTAGACGTCCTGGAAGACGATCGCGATCCGCGACATCAGCGCCTCGGTGCTGATGTCGCGCACGTCCACGCCGCCCACGCGGACCGCGCCCCCGTCCACGTCGTGGAACCGCGCGAGCAGCTGCAGCAGGGTGCTCTTGCCCGCGCCCGACGGTCCGACGACGGCGAGCCGCTGCCCCTCCGGAACGGACAGCGACAGGTCGTCGATCACCGTGCGGCCGCTCTGCCGGAAGGTGACGGACGCGAACTCCACACCGTGGCCCTGCGGCCGGACCGGCTCGGAAGGCTCCGGCAGCGGCTCGGTGCGCAGCAGGGCGTCGAGCCTCATCAGCTCGGAACGGGCACCGCGGAGCCGGCCACCGAGGTCCGAGAGCGACAGCATCGGGTCGGCGCAGCGGGCGGCGAGCACCAGGATCGCCAGGAGCTCGGCCACTCCGATGTTCCCGCCGAGCGCCAGATGGGCGCCCAGGGCCAGCATCGCGGTGAACGTCGCCTGCACGGTGAGGGCCAGGCCCAGCACGCCGGGCAGCGCCGCCAGCGTGGAGCGGCGGGACGCGCGCCGCAGTTCGCGCAGCGAGTCGTCGAGCGTCTGGAACCGTTCGGCGGTGCGGCCTCCGGCCCGCAGCACCGGCTGGGCCTGGAGGTACTCGATGACACGCCCGGTCGCCTCGTGCCCGCGTTCGTGGCGCTCCGCGTCGGTGGCCTCCATCGCGCGCCCCGCCCTGGCCTGGACCACCGCCACGAGCGGCACGGCGACCAGCGCGGCCAGCCCCATCCGCCAGTCGAAGGCGAGCAGCACGCCGACGATCACCAGAGGCGTCACACAGGCGGAGATGAACGGCGCCAGGAGATGCGCGATCACGCCCATCGCCTGCAGGACGCCACCGGAGGCCAGGGCGGACACCTCCCCGACCCTCCCGCCGCCGTACCAGCCGAGAGGCAACCGGGCCAGGTGGTCGCCGAGGCGGTGGTACATGCCGTGCAGCAGTGTGGTCCCGGCGTGGAAACCGGACCGGTCGCTGACGTAGCGCAGCACCGCGTAGCCCGCGACCACCGCGCCGAACGCGGCCAGCCACGGCCAGGCGTCCGCGGGCGTGCTCCCGAACAGCTCCCGCAGCACGGGAAAGAGCAGCGCGCAGGACAGGCCCTCGACCACCGCGGTGACCGTCATCAGGGCCACGGTGCGCCGCACCGGCGGGGCGTACTCGTGTCCCAGCACGCGCAGCAGCATGCGGATCATCGGTGTTCCTCTCCTCGCGTTTCGGTACCGTCGGCGGCCGCCGCCCGGTGGACGTGCCAGAGCTCGGCGAACTTTCCGTTCCGTGCCAGCAGCTCGGCGGGCGCGCCGCGTTCGACGATCGCCCCGTTCTCCAGCACCACGACGGTGTCGGCGTCGGCGATCGTCTCCAGGCGGTGGGCGATGACCAGGACCGTCCGGCCGTCCGCCCGTGCCGCCAGGGACCGGCGGACCGCCTGCTCGGTCCGCGGGTCGGCGAAGGCCGTCGCCTCGTCGAGCACGAGGACGGGCGTGTCGGCGAGCAGCGCGCGGGCGATGGAGATCCGCTGCGCCTCGCCGCCCGACAACCGCACCTCTTCGTCGAGCACCGTCTCGTAACCGTGCGGCAGTTCGAGGATCCGGTCGTGGACGTTCGCGAGCCGGGCGGCGCGCTCGACGTCCGCGCGGTCGGCGTGCGGCGCCGCCAGCGCGATGTTCTCCGCGACCGACGCGCGCAGCAGGCGGACGTCCTGGAAGACGAACGAGACCGCCCGGTACAGCTCCCGGCTCCCGATCTCGCGCAGATCGGCGCCGCCCAGGAGCACCGAGCCCTCGGCCGGGTCGAAGAACCGCGGCAGCAGCTGGACCAGGGTGGACTTCCCGCTCCCCGACGGCCCGACGACCGCGGTGACCGTCCCCGGTTCGAGCACCAGGTCGATCCCGCGCAGCACCTCGTGACCGGCTTCGTAACCGAACCGGACACCGCGCAGCTCCACCCGGTGCCCGCGCGGCGCGACCGGGTGGGCGGGCTCCGGCAGCGGCTCCACCGCGAGCACGTCCCGGATCCGGCCGACCGCACGTCGTGCGGCCTGCATGTCGTCGAAGCCGTGGCCGAGAGCCGCCACCGGGGCGGTCAGCCCCAGCCCCAGCAGAAGGAAGGGCAGCAGATCGGCGGCGGGCATGCCGCCGCCCGTGATGAGCGCCGCGCCTCCGGTCAGCACGACCAGCAGCACGAACGGCGGCGAAATGACCACCTGCATCCCCGCGGCGATCCCGGAGAGCCCGCGCACCATCCGGTAGAAGGAGTCGACGAACTCGTCCACGGCCGTGCGGAACGCGCGGTGGGCGCGCTCGGTCCCGCCGAAGGCCTTGACCACCGCGATGCCCTGGACGAACTCGACGACGGAGTTCGAGATCCGCCCCATGCCCGCGTCGAACTCCTCCTGCTCGCGCAGCCGGGCGGGAGTCATCATCAGGGGCACCAGCGCCACCGCCAGCACCACCGGGATCAGCGTGATCAGGGTCATGCGCCAGTCGACGGTGAACAGGTAGGCCAGCGACACCAGCGGCACCACGAACGCGGACACGAGCTCGCCGGGCGTGTGGGCGATGAACGGGTGCACGGCGCTCACGTCCGCGCCGACGACCTTCGCCAGCTCACCGGTCCGGCGCCGGGAGAACCACCCGATCGGCACGAGCCCCAGCCGTTCGGCCAGCAGCCGCCGGAACGACAGCTGCACCCGGTCGTCGAGAAGATGCCCGATCCCGGACGAGGCCGCCGTGAACACCAGCCGTGCGAACAGGCCCGCCGCCCCCGCGACCACGACGAGCCGCACATGACCGTGATCGAGCGGCCCGGGCGCCAGCAGCGCACGCCCCAGCTCGACGACCGCCAGCAGCGGCGCCAGCCCCGCGATGGCACCGATGACCTGAAAGACCACCAGGGCCGCGAAGCCCCGGACGTGCGGACGCAGCAGCCCCGCCGCGCCCCGCCCCTTCACGGCGGCGTTCATCGTCCATCCGCCTTCGGCGACCCCGTCGCAGGGTGCAGGCGGCCGCGCAGAAAGGCGAGGATCTCGCGACGTGCGGGCTTGGCGGCCGGGATCAGTCCGGGCACGCTGAGAAAGGCGTGGACGGCTTTCGGACAGCGGACCAGCCGGGCGTCGGTGCCGTCGGCGCGGAGCCGCTCGGCATACCGGGCTCCCTGATCCTCAAGGAGATCCAGCGCGCCGGTGACGACGAGCGCCGGAGGCAGGCCGGAGAGGTCCTCGGACCACAGGGGTGACACGCTGCGCGCGTCGAGGCCCTCCGGCAGGCTCAGCCTGCGGGCCGCGAGCAGCTTGGGCAGCGAGATCCCGGGATTGCCGGCGTTCGCGGTGATCGAGGGGTAGTCGGCCAGGGCGTCGGTCCAGTCCGTGACCGGGCAGGTCAGCGCCTGCGCGTGGATCGGCGGGCCGTCCTTGCGGGCGCGCAGCGTGATGAGCGCGGCGATCGTGCCGCCGGCGCTCTCGCCGAGGACCGCGACGGCCGCCGGATCGACGCCCCAGCCGCCGGGGTCCTCGAGGATCCGGACGAGCGTGTCGTAGCCGTCGTCGAACGGCTCCGGCAGCCGGTGCCGGGGGGCGAGGCGGTAGTCCACCGACACGACGACCGCCGGGCAGCGGGCCGCGAGGCGGCTGTTGAGCCAGTCGTTCTGCTCGGGGGTTCCCGCGATGAAGCCACCGCCGTGGAACGAGAGGATCAGCGGCAGCCTCGCGGCGGCGCTCACCGGACGGTGCACGCGCAGCCTCAGGCGGCGGCCGGGAAGGTCGATCGTGCGTTCCTCGATACGGGCGCGGCGGTCGGGCGGACCGGTGAGGATCCTTGCCGTACGCGACGACTGCAGGCGGGCGGCCTTCTCGCGGAGGGCGATCGCCTGCTCGCCGGTGAGAGCCGTCCAGTCCTGGTCGTCCTTGAGGATGAGGCGGGCGCGCAGCGGAGCCTTTTCTCGCATGATGTCCTTCGGGTTCGAGGGGTGCCGGGGTCAGTCCGCGTGCCGCTTCTCCAGGCGGCCGCCTGTCCGGTGCAGGACGGTGAGGGCGATGAGGGCGGCGGAGGCCAGGAGCGCGGCGCCGAGGGTCAGGCCGAGCGCGTAGCCGTCATTGAGGGTCTGGGGCGTGGCGGCCGGGCCGGTGCGGTGGTGGGCCGCGGTGCCGAGGGCGGCGAGCCCGAGGGAGGCGCCGATCTGGCGTGAGCTGTTGAGCAGGGCCGAGGCGGTGCCGGTCTCGTGGGAGGCGACGCCCAGGGTGGCGATGGAGGCCAGGGGGCTGAGGCAGAGCCCGAACCCGACGCCGGCGGTGATCGAGGGGCCGAGCACGTCGGCGGCGAAGGAGCCGTCCGGGCTGATCATGCCGAACCAGGCGAACCCGGCCGCGGTCAGGAGGGCGCCCGCGGTCAGGAGGGTGCGGGGCGCGAAGCGGTAGCCGAGCCTGACGGCGAGCACGGAGCCGGCGACCACGCCGAGGGCGAACGGCAGGAACATGAGCCCGGTCGGTGCGGGCCCGTTCCCGAGCACCTGCTGCAGGTAGAGGGACAGGAAGTAGAAGGAGGAGGCCATGGCCGCGCCGACCAGGAGGACGGCGGCGTTCGCGCCGGCGACCGAGCGGTTGGCGAACAGGCCGAGCCGGACGAGCGGCTCCCGGGTGGTGGTCCGCTCGACGAGGAGGAAGGCGGCCAGCAGCGCGGCGGCGGCGGCCAGGGTCGTCAGGGTGACCGGTGAGGTCCACGCGTACCGGTCGGTGCGCACGACGCCGAACACCAGCAGGGTCATGCCCGCGGTGGCCAGGACGGCGCCGAGCACGTCCGGGCGGCCGCGGCGGGCCGGAGCCGGGTCGGCGGCGACGCCCCGCCAGGCCAGGGCCAGCGCGCACGCGGCCATCGGCACGTTCACGAACATCACCCAGCGCCAGCCGGCGTACTGGGTGAGCACACCGCCGATCAGGACTCCGAGGGCGCCTCCGGCGGCGTTCGTCGCGCTCCACACGCCGAAGGCGCGGATGCGGGCCCTGCCCTCGGGGAAGGTTGCGGCCAGCAGCGCCAGCGCGGCCGGGGCCAGGGCGGCGGCTCCGACGCCCTGCGCGGCGCGGGCGGCCACCAGGTGGCCGGGTTCCTGGGCGAGGCCGCCGACGAGGGAGGCGAGGCCGAACAGGCCGAGCCCCAGCAGCAGGACCCGTTTGCGGCCGTACCGGTCGGCGGCGTTGCCTCCCAGGAGGAGCAGCCCGCCGAAGGTGAGCGCGTAGGCGTGGATCACCCAGGTCAGGCCCGCCGTGCCGAAGCCCAGACCGGCGGCGATCTGCGGGAGCCCGACGTTCACGACCGACAGGTCCAGCGACACCATGAACTGCACGACGGCCACCGCGGCGAGCGTGGCTCCCGGCCGGACACCCGGGCTCGGCGAGCGTGTTCCGTCCTTGTCTTGGATCGTGTGCATGCTGGACAAGGTGACATTCGGGCAGGTCGCGGGGCATCGTGCGGCGGGCGGCTTCTCCGCCTGCCACCCGGGAGGCAGGAACGAAACACCTACATCGTGGGGAGTAGTGGCATATTCCACCTTCGATGGAGGGTTTCCGACATGCGGCGTTCTAACCTGAGGCGATGAGCTTCATGGGATGGCGTCCGCTCGCCCAGGACGGGCTGCTCGCCGCGGCGATGGCCGTCCTGGTGGCGGTCGTCGTGTGCACCACGCCGCACGCGGGCGCACTGGAACTCGCGGCGGCCCTCGCCGGTTCCGCCGCGCTCGTCGCCTGGCGGCGGGCGCCCCTCGTGGCGCTGGCCGCCGGCACGGCCTGCATGCTCGTGGTCACGACCCGCGTCCAGGCGGGCCCGGCGGCCGCCTTCCCCGTGATGGTGGCGGTCTTCGCCGCGACCCGGTCCGGGCGCGGCCCCGCCGCCGCCCTGGCGGTCGCGGTCTTCCTCGGCGCCGACCTGGCGAAGAACCCGCCCGGCATCGACGGGATCCTCCAGCACCTTCCGAACGCCGTCCTGATGCTCGGCTGGTTCCTGGCGGCCGGCGTGGCGGCGATGGTGGCCCGGCACCGGCAGGCGTACCTGGAGGAGGCCGAACGCCGGGCCGCCGAAGCCGAACGCACCCGCGAGGAGACGGCCCTGCGCCGCGCGAGCGAGGAGCGGCTGCGCATCGCCCGGGAGCTGCACGACTCGCTCACCCACAGCATCTCGGTCATCAAGGTCCAGGCCGGAGTGGCCGTCCACCTGGCACGCAGCCGCGGCGAGGACGCGCCTCCCGCCCTCCTGGCCATCCAGGAGGCGAGCGGCGACGCCATGCGCGAGCTGCGCGCCACCCTGGAGGTGCTGCGCGACTCTTCCGACGGCGAGACCGCGGCCAGCGGCCTCGACCGTCTCGACGACCTGGTGGAACGGGCGCGCTCCACCGGGCTGGCGACCACGGTGATGGTCTCCGGCCCGCGGCGGGAACTGCCGTCCGAGGTGGACCGGGCCGCGTACCGGATCGTCCAGGAGGCGCTCACCAATGCCTCCCGGCATGCCGGGGAGGCGGTCGTGGCGGTACGCGTCGAGTACGCGGACGACGCGCTGACCGTGCAGGTCGACGACGACGGTGAAGCCGACCCGGCCAGGCCCCCCGTGCCCGGCACGGGGATGCTCGGCATGCGCGAACGCGTCACGGCGCTCGGCGGACGGCTGCGGGCGGGACCCCGCCCCGAAGGCGGCTTCACCGTCCGCGCCGAGCTCCCCCTGGGCGGGCCGTCGTGATCCGCGTGCTGCTCGTGGACGACCAGGCGCTCATCCGCGGCGGGTTCCGCGCCCTGCTGGAGAACGAGGCGGACATCGAGGTGGTGGCCGAGGCGGCGAACGGCGAGCAGGGCGTCGCGCTGGCCCGCGAACACCTCCCCGACGTCGCGCTCGTCGACGTCCAGATGCCGGTGATGGACGGCATCGAGGCGACGCGGCTGATCGCCGCCGACGAGCGGCTGGCCGGCGTCCACGTGGTGATCCTCACCAACTACGGCCTCGACGAGTACGTCTTCAACGCCCTGCGCGCCGGCGCCTGCGGCTTCATGGTCAAGGACACCGAGCCCGCCGACCTGCTGCAGGGCGTCCGCGTCGCCGCCCGCGGCGACGCCCTGCTGTCCCCCGCGATCACCCGCCGCCTCATCGGCGAGTACGTCGCACGCCGCCCCGGACCCGTCCCCGAGGCCCTGGACATCCTGACCAACCGCGAACGCGAGGTCACCGCCCTGGTGGCCCGCGGCCTGTCCAACGACGAGATCGCCGCCCACATGGTGATCAGCCCGGCCACCGCGAAGACCCACGTCAGCAGGGCGATGACCAAGCTGGGCGCCAGGGACCGCGCCCAGCTCGTGGTCTTCGCCTACGAGTCGGGCCTCGTCACCCCGCGGCGCGGCTGACCCGTGCGGGCGGCCCGGCCGCCTCCGGCGCGGCCTTATCGCGTATCGTTCGCAAGAGCGCATTGATGTCGACTACGGTGCCGGAGACCGCGGCGCCTCGGGTCATGGGGGCGCGGTGAAGACTCGGGGGGAACCGCCGGTGCGGCCGGTGGTGGTCGAGGTGGTGGTCCTGCGCGCCGTGCCGGAGGGCGGGCTGGCGTACCGGTCGGCGCGGGGCGGCCTCCTGCCGGACGAGGACCCGGTGCGGGCGGCGCGGCGGCTGGCCGGAGCCGGCGAATGGGTGCACTCGACGAGCTGGCGGTACACCGACGAGGGGCATGTGGTGCTGACGTTCGCGGTGGCGCCCGAACCGGAGGAGTGGCGGCCGGCGAAGCCCCTGGCCGAGACGGGGATCGCGCGGGGTCCCCTGCCGGGGCGTCCGGCGCCCGACGCCGTCTCCGTCGAACAGGTCGCGGCCCACGCCGTCCGGCACCTGGCGTTCCTCGCGGCGCACGATCCCGTGGCGGGCGGCTTCCTCGCCGGACACCCGCTGCTGGCGCGGGCCCTGGAGGCCTGGCCGGGCGGGGTGGCCGGACAGTTGACCGGCTGACCCCCCGGACACTGGTCAACCGGCGTGTCCGGTGATGTCGTCTTCTCATGGGACACGCACCGGATTCCGGCTCCGCGCCTCGGCGCGTCATCGCCGTGCTCGGATCGGGCGAGACCAGCCCGACGATGGTCACCCTGCACCGTGAGCTCGTCGCCCGGTTCGGAGACGAGCCACCCGCCGCCGTCCTGCTGGAGACGCCCTACGGCTTCCAGGAGAACGTCGCCGACATCAGCGCCCGCGCCCGCTCCTACTTCGCGCGCAGCGTCGGGCTCACCGTGGAGGTCGCCACCGGGCTGCGCGGCGTACAGGACGCCGGTTCCGGAGCCGGGCTCGCCGCGCTGCGCGCCGCCGACTGGGTGTTCTCCGGGCCGGGCAGCCCCACCTACGCCCTCGCGCACTGGCGCGGCTCGCCCGTCGCCGACACCCTGCGTGACCACGTCCGGCTGGGGCGGGCCATGCTCGTCTTCGCGTCCGCGGCCGCGTGCACGCTGGGGTCCCGCGCCCTGCCGGTCTACGAGATCTACAAGGCCGGAAGCCCGCCCCACTGGATTGCCGGCCTCGACCTGCTGGCGCCCCTCGGTCTCGACGTCGCGGTGATCCCGCACTACGACAACGCCGAGGGCGGCACCCACGACACCCGCTACTCCTACCTGGGCGAACGGCGCCTGCGCGTCCTGGAGGCCGAACTCCCCGAGGACGCGGCCGTCCTGGGCGTCGACGAGCACACCGCCGTCGTCATCGACCGCGACGCCGGCACCGTCGACGTCCGGGGACGCGGCGGTCTCACGATCCGCAAGCAGGGCCACAGCACGGTCATCCCCGCAGGGCGGCGCGTCTCCCTGACCGAACTCCGGGATCTCGCCAAGGACGGGGAGTCCGTCCGGCTCCACCGCGCCGAACCCGCGCCGACGGCGCCTTCCCCACTGCCTTCGTCTCTCCCCGACCTCGTACGGGCGGCGGAAGAGCGCTTCGACGCCGCCGCCGCCCGTCATGACGCGCCGGCGATGGTCGAGGCGGTCCTCGCACTCGACAGGACCATCGCCGAATGGGCCGACGACACCGAGGAGGACGAAGGCGCGGACTGGGCCCGCACCGTCAACCACAGTCTCATCGTCCGGCTGGGCAAGGCCGCCGAACGTCCCGGCGGCGACCTGGACGAGGCCGTGAGGCTCCTTCTCGCCGCCCGCGCGGAACTCCGCGACTCCGGCCGGTTCGCCGCCGCGGACCTGATCCGCGCCGCGCTCGCCGCCGTAAACGTCACGGTGGAGGACACTCCCGACGGAACGCGCTGGCACCGCTGAGGAGCGGGCGCGTCGAGGTCTCCGGCTCCGGGGGAACGGCCGTCCGCACCGGCGGGACCGACGAGGCCGAGGGCACCGCCTTCGAGGAGCGCTCGGCCGATCGGAGAGACTTACCGTGTACGGACAGAGTGCGCCGGAGAGGATGATCATGACCCCGTGGACCGACGCGGAGGAGACCGGCGAGCAGCCCCGCATCCCGCTGAGCCGGAGGCGGGTGCTGCGCGCCGCCGTGGCGATCGCCGACCGCGACGGCCTCCCTTCGCTCACGATGCGCCGCCTCGCCCAGGAGCTCGGGGTCGAGGCGATGTCGCTGTACCACCACGTCGCCAACAAGGAGGCGGTCCTCGACGGCGTCATCGAGGTGGTCCTCGGTGAGATCCTCGAAGCGGTGGACAAGGTCGAGGCGCCGTCACCCGAGGAGGACTGGCGAGCGGCGCTGCGCGCGCGGATCCTCGCGGCCCGCGAGGTCTTCCTGCGCCACCGATGGGCTCCACGGGTACTGGAGGCGCGCACCACCACGAGCCCGGCGGTCATCGGCTACTACGACGGAGTGGTGGGGATCCTCCGGGCGGGCGGGTTCTCCTTCGACCTGGCGCACCGCGCGCTGCACGTCCTGGGCAGCCGCGCCCTCGGCTTCACCCAGGAACTGTTCGACCCCGACGGCGCCGAGACCGCGGACTCCGCCGCGACGATGGAGCAGATGGCCGACCGGTTCCCGCACATCGTGGGGATGATGGCGGACGCCGTCCACGACGATCCGGACGGGACCCTGGGCTTCTGCGACGACCAGTTCGAGTTCGAGTTCGGGCTCGACCTGATCCTCGAGGGACTGGAACGGCGCCGGACGGCCGCATGAGGCCGTCCGGGCACGCCTGAACCCGCCGGACGTGTCGTTACTTTTCGTCATTCGACGAGTCGATTTCCGTGACGCCCCTTGACTGACTTACGCCGTACTATAACCTTACTGCGTATGAGCGACTTACGTTGTATGGAAACCTTACGCCGTACGACGGAGAGTCGGACCTCCGAGGGAAGGAAATCCCCCCATGAAAGCCTGGACCTGGGAGCGTTACGGCCCGCCCGACGTCCTGACCCTCCGGGACGTCGACGAGCCCGGCATCGCCCGCGACGAGGTGCTGGTGCGCGTGCGAGCGGCCTCCGTCAACCCCTACGACTGGCGCCACCTGCGGGCCGACCCGCACCTGGTGCGGCTGAGCATCGGCCTGCGGCGGCCGAAGGCCGGCCTGGTCCTCGGTGCCGACCTGGCCGGCGTCGTGGAACGGGTGGGCGAAGAGGTGACCGGGCTCCGTCCCGGAGACGAGGTCTTCGGAGAGGTGCCGCTGGGCGCGTTCGCCGAGGCCGTCGCCGTCTCGCCGAGAACGCTGGCCGTCAAACCCGCCGGCCTCTCCTTCGAACGGGCGGCCGCCGTGTCGATGGCCGCGCACACCGCGTTGCAGGGGCTGCGGGACGAGGGGAGGATCGCACCGGGACAGCGCGTCCTCATCAACGGGGCCTCCGGCGGAATCGGCACGTTCGCCGTCCAACTCGCCAAGGTGCTCGGCGCCGAGGTCACCGGCGTCTGCAGCACCCGCAACCTCGAACTGGTCAGGTCCCTGGGCGCCGACGACGTCGTGGACTACACCGGCGAGGACTTCACAGAACGGGATGAGCGGTACGACCTGCTCATGGACATCGTGGGCGACCGGTCGCTGGCGGGGCTCCGGCGCGTCCTGACCCCGCGGGGAACGCTCGTGATCGTCGGCGGCATCGCCTCCACCAGCCGGCTGCTCGGCCCCGCGGCGCAGATGCTCCGCGGGGCCCTCGCCTCCCGCTTCGTCGGCCACCGCATCGCCTCCGTCGCCTGGAAGCCCAACGCCGGAGACCTGCGGTTCCTGGCGGAACTCATGGAGGAGGGGCGGATCACGCCCGTCATCGACCGGACCTACCCCTTCACCGAGCTCCCCGAGGCGCTGCGCCACCTCGAACGGCGACACGCACGCGGCAAGATCGCCATCACCTTCTGACCGACTCCGCACGGGCGTCCTGCGCCGCCCGGAGGCGTCGTTTACCCGCCGATGGCGTTGTGCCGGAACGATGCCGGAAATCGGCAGGGAGACGCACTGATCGTCGGATCGTTTCGAGGAGATGCCGTGGGTGTCATGCCGTCGCCGGGGGACCGGACCGATTTCGAGAACGCGGACAAGGGGTTCGTGGGGACCACGTCCCAGGAGGCGATCACGGACGCGGAGGGACGGGTGGTCTGGGATTTCGGGGCTTACGCCTTCCTGGACGGGCCGTGTCCCGAGACGGCGAACCCGAGCCTGTGGCGGCAGTCCCAGCTCACCGCCAGGCACGGCCTCTACCAGGTGGCCGCGGGGGTCTACCAGGTGCGCGGGTTCGACCTGTCGAACGTCTCCTTCATCGAGGGCGAGCAGGGCGTCATCGTCATCGACCCGCTCCTGTCCACCGAGTGCGCGGCGGCCGCGGTCGCGCTCTACCGGGAGCATCGCGGAGACCGCCCGGTGAGCGCGGTGGTCTACACCCACTCCCATGCCGACCATTTCGGCGGGGTCCGGGGGGTGGTCCCCGAAGGAGCGGACATCCCGGTCATCGCCCCCGCCGGGTTCCTGGAGCACGCGGTCTCGGAGAACGTGTACGCCGGTACCGCCATGAACCGGCGGTCTCTTTACATGTACGGCGCCGCGCTGCCCAAGAGCGCCGTCGGCCAGATCGGCGCGGGCCTCGGCCAGACCACCTCCACGGGGACGATCTCGCTGATCGAGCCCACCCTGTCGATCACCGAGACCGGCCAGGAGGAGGTCGTCGACGGCGTGCGCATCGTCTTCCAGCTCACCCCGGGCACCGAGGCGCCGGCCGAGATGAACTTCCACCTGCCCGAGCATCGCGTGCTGTGCATGGCGGAGAACGCCACCCACAACCTGCACAACGTGCTGACGCTGCGCGGCGCGCTGGTGCGCGACCCGCGGGTGTGGGCGCGCTACCTCACCGAGGCGATCGAGATGTTCACCGCCGACTCCGACGTCCTGTTCGCCTCGCACCACTGGCCGACCTGGGGCACGCGGGAGCTCACCGCCTTCCTGTCCCAGCAGCGCGACCTGTACGCCTACCTGCACGACCAGACGCTGCGGCTGCTCAACCGCGGCTGCACCGGCACCGAGATCGCCGAGATGATCGAGCTCCCGCCGGAGCTGGAGCGCGCCTGGCACGCCCGCGGCTACTACGGGTCGGTGTCCCACAACGTCAAGGCGATCTACCAGCGGTACATGGGCTGGTTCGACGGCAACCCCGCCCACCTGTGGGAGCTGCCCCCCGAGGAGTCGGCGCGCAGGCACGTGGAGCTGATGGGCGGCGCGCAGGCCGTCCTGTCCAAGGCCGAGGAGGCCTTCGAGGCGGGGGAGTGGCGGTGGGCCGCCCAGATCCTCAACTACGCCGTGTTCGCCGATCCGTCCCACACCGCGGCCAGGGAGCTGCTGGCGAAGGTCTACGACAGGCTCGGCCAGGGCAGCGAGAACGGCACATGGCGGAACTTCTACCTGCAGGGCGCCGCCGAGCTGCGCGGGAACAAGCCGCAGAACACCCTCGACACCACCAGCCCGGACGTCGTCCGCGCCCTGAGCGTCGAGCAGGTCTTCGACTCCCTGGCCGTCCGCGTCGACGGCCCCCGCGCCTGGGGGACCCGCCTGAGCATCGACTGGAACCTCACCGACCTCAAGGAGGAGATCAGGACCAGCCTGGCCAACGGCGTCCTCACCCAGAGCGGGACGCACGACGGTACCCCGGCGGACCTCACGGTGACCCTGACCAAGCCGCAACTGCTCGGACTGCTCGCCACCGGCGGCCTGGACGGCGCCCAGACCTCCGGGGACCCCCAGGCGCTTACCACGCTGATGGGACTCCTCGATGCGGGCGACCGCGATTTCGACATCGTCACCCCGTGACGGTGCTCCCGTGGAGCCCGGCCCGTGTCCTGCGGCCTCCGCCGGGAAACGGTGATGCTGGCCGAGCTGCGTGACCGGCTGGTGCCGGCGGCGCAGCGGCGGACGCTCGAGGAGCTCACCGAGGACCTCGACCTGCGCGCCGGCGACCGCGCGTCCCGGTACTCGGCCTTCTGGACGCTGCTGGTCCTGTCGGCGGTGATCGCGGCGACGGGGGTGATGTCGGACTCCACGGCGACCGTCATCGGCGCCATGATCATCGCTCCGCTGTCGACGCCGATCATGGGGATGGCGCTCGGCCTGGTGAAGCGCTCGAGCACCGGCGCCGGCTGGTTCGTCCTGGGCGGCGTGGCCGCGGTGGTCGCCGTGGGCCTGGTGGCCTCGCTGGCGATCCCCGGCTCCTACGAGCTGCTGTCCAACGGCCAGATCGCCGGACGCACCTCACCCGGCCTGGCCGACCTCATCGCCGCGATGGCCACCGGCCTGGCCGGAGCCATCGCCCTGGCGCGCCGCGACGTCGCCGCGATCCTGCCCGGCGTCGCGATCGCGATCTCCCTGGTGCCGCCGCTGGTCGTGGCCGGGGTGTGCCTGGGAGGCGGGGCGCCCGTGCTGGCGTCGGGCGCCCTGGTGCTGTTCCTGTCCAACATGCTCTCGCTCGTGCTGGCCGGAACGTTCGTGTTCGCCGCCCTGGGCTACACCGGCCTGCCGCGGGGCGGCGCCTCCCGCTCCCGCGCCGTGCTGGCGCTGTGCGGCCTCGGCGCCGTCATCGCCGCCGTGCTGGTCGCGAGCACGGTCGCCACCTACCTGTTCGCCTCCTGGGAGAGCGAGGTGAAACAGGCGGCGGCCCGGTGGCTCGCAGGCGATCCGGGCGCCGAGGTCATCGATGTCCAGCGCCACGCGGTGACCTTCCACATCACCGTCCGCACTCCCGGCGAGCCGCCTCCCGTCTCCGACCTGCTCGCCCGGTTGCACGGAGTCGTCCCCGACGGCGTGCCGATCGTGGTCGAGACGGTGCGGGGACGCGTGATCACCGTCGGCCGTGTCGGCTCCTAGCCGGCTGGCCGGTGCTCCTGCCCCCGCCGTCGCGCGGCTCTCCCGCAAGGCGCTGGACACCCCGGCAAATCTCGGCAAAAACACCGCAAATGGTCGCCGGTGACAGGCCGGACAGGCACGGCGGGGTAGGGAACAGGGCAACGGCGGATCCGCCGCCGCTGCCGTTCGGCACGACACGCACCACCGCTGAGGAGGCGCGAGACATTCCCTGAGGGCGACCCGCTCCGCCTTCATCCGCACACCGACGACGTCCCTTCCCGGCAAGGAGATCCGCTGATGCGTGGAGCAGTTCTGTACGGCCCCGGCGACGTCCGCGTCGAGGACCGCCCCGACCCGCGGATCATCGAGCCGACCGACGCAGTCATCCGCCTGCCGGCCACCTGCATCTGCGGTTCGGACCTGTGGCCGTACCGGGGCGTGGAGAAGATCGACGGGCCGGTGCCGATGGGGCACGAGTACGTCGGGATCGTGGAGGAGGTCGGCGACGGCGTCCGCGCCCTCGAGCCGGGCCAGTTCGTGGTCGGCTCGTTCTGGGCCTCGGACGACACCTGCGAGATCTGCCGCGCGGGCTACCAGAGCTCGTGCGTCCACCGCGTGCTCATGGGCACCATCGGCACCCAGGCCCAGTTCGCCCGCATCCCGCTGGCCGACGGCACCCTGGTCGCCACGCCCGAGCCGCCGCCGGCCGACCTGGTGCCGAGCCTGCTGGCCGCCTCCGACGTGCTGGGCACCGGCTGGTTCGGCGCCGTGGCCGCCGACGCCGGCCCCGGCAGGACCGTCGCGGTCGTCGGCGACGGCGCGGTCGGCCTGTGCGGCGTGCTGGCCGCCGCACGGCTCGGCGCCGAGCGGATCATCGCGATGAGCCGCCACGCCGACCGCCAGAACCTCGCCCTGGCCTTCGGCGCCACCGACATCGTCACCGAACGCGGCGAGGAGGGCGTCGCCCGGATCAAGGACATGACGCACGGCCTGGGCGCCCACAGCGTTATTGAGGCCGTCGGCACCGCCGAATCCCTGGCGCAGGCCATCGGCTCCACCCGCCCCGGCGGCCACGTCGGCTTCGTCGGCGTCGCCCACGGCGTCCGACTGCCCGTGGAGGACCTCTTCTTCTCCCAGGTCCACCTGCACGGCGGCCCCGCACCGGTACGCCGGTTCCTGCCCGAACTGATCGAGCTGATCTGCGCCCGCGTCATCGACCCCGGCAAGGTCTTCGACCTCACCCTCCCCCTGGAACAGGCCGCCGAAGGCTACCGAGCCATGGACGAACGCCGCGCCATCAAGGTCCTGCTGACCCCCTGACCCGACCACCCTTCCTCGCCCGGATCCCGCGTGCCCTGCCCGCGACGGTCATGGCGGTGCCTCGGCTCGTCGTCCTGTCTGTACAGAGGGCGGGAAGCGTAGAGAGGTTTCCGCCAGAGGCGGGGCGGTCTTTCGTGCGTTCGCATCATGAATGCGGATGATCGGCTGTCGATAGTGGGTCGTATGAGGAAATGGAGCATTCTCGCGGCCGGGATGGCGGCCGTGGTCGTGGCATTGCCGTCGGCTGCCCACGCGGCGCCCGGGGACGACTGGCGATCGCTGAGCTTTCTGCCGATTCAGGGGATCCACGACTTCGAGGCGGCGGGGCCCGCGGAGGTCTGGCACGTCGCGAAGGACTACAAGGCCTTCAAGGGCGCCGTTCCCGCGATCTTCCAGTGGACCGGCGGCTCATCCTGGAAGAGGCACTCCCCGCCCGGTATCTCCGACAGCGGTGGGCTCAACGACGTGATGGTGCGGGACGCCGACGAGGTGTGGGTCGCCGGATCCGCCTCCGGCGGCGCCTTCACCCCCACCTATCTGGCCCGGTACGACGGGCGGGAGTGGAGCCAGGTGCCGCCGCCGCAGCCGGCGGACGACTTCGGCTCCCGCGTGCTGGAGTCCGACGGTGCCGGCGCCTGGCTCGCGGAGGGCGCCCGTGTCTCCCGGTGGGACGGGACGTCCTGGACGGTCGTGGCGACGCTCGACTCGTACGTCCACCGGATCCAGGCGTTCGGACCGGACAACGCCTGGATCGGTACCAGGGACAACGTCCTCTGGCACTGGGACGGCTCGTCCTGGCAGCAGGTCCCGAAGCCCGCCGAGGTCTATGGGGCGGGGGTCCGCTTCGAGGCCGGCGGCGCATGGGCGGCCACCCCGCGCGGCATGCAGTCCTGGGACGGCTCGTCCTGGCGGCTGACCCCCTATCCCGCGCCGTTCGACGGCGCGGCCTCCTTGAACGCCGAGGGCCTCGCCGGCTCCGACGGCCGCTGGGTCAGGCTGTACACCGGTGGCGACGAGAGAGGCCTGCTGCGCTGGGACGGCTCCGGCTGGACCGTCCACCCGATGATGCCCGACGGTATCCCGCAGCAGGTGGTCGTCGACGACGCGGGCCGCACCTGGGGCGTCACCCGCATCTTCCGCTCCGTCGGCCTCCCACCCCGCACCGAGTTCCAGTACAAGGGCCGGCTCCTCCGCTTCAAGGACGGCGCCTGGGAGAACGTCTCCGCCCCCGAGGCCGACTACAGGCTCATCCACCTCCCCGGCGGCGACAGCCTCTACGGCGCCGGCGGGAACAGCTGGAACGACACCAACCGCGTCATCACCAACCACTGACTCCGACCCGCCGGTCCTCCTCGAGTCCTCCGTGCCGATGACCACCGGCCGCAGCCGACGAGCGCTTTCCTGGCGAAGAGGCGGCCAGGGGATGCCGCCATGCTCGCCCCGGCACCGGCGCGGCTGACCGCGGCCGCCGCCCACCGCGTTCGTATCGGGGTTCAGTGGTGTGACCGATGCCCGCCGGGGAGGGACGGCGGCGGCTTGGCGCTCTGACCAGGGGCGAGGACGAGGAACTGGCCCATCATTCCCTGGTCCTCGTGGTACAGCATGTGGCAGTGGAACATGTAGGGCCGGTGGGGGTCGGCGTAGTCGGCGAAGCGCATGATGAGGCGCATCCGGGTCCCCGGCGGAAGCAGGACGGTGTCCTTCCAGCCCGACAGTTCCGGAGGCGGCTCGCGGTCGTCGACCGACAGGACCTGGAACTGCACGTCGTGCACGTGGAAGGAGTGCAGGGTGCCGTCGCCGCTGCGCACCTCCCAGATCTCGGTGGTGTCCTTGCCGACGTGCGCGTCGATCCGGCGGAGGTCCATCTTCCTGCCGTTGATGTGGTGTTCGGCGAGTTCGAAGGTCCGGGTGCGGACGGCCGTGCGCGCCGACAGCGGCGGTATGGCGGCCAGGCGCTCGGGTGGTTCGGGCGAGTCGGCCAGAGTCGGAGCCGCGCGCAACTCCAGGACGTCGAAGCGGTCGTCGCCGCCGTCGCGTTGGACGAGACCCGCCCCGCTGGCCGGAGAGGTGCTGCGGAGCACGATCCGCTCTCCCGGAGTGAGGGCGACCACGATCTCGGCACGCTCCCCTGGGGCGAGCTGGACGTGGCGGGTGCGGTGCGGGGCGCTCAGCAGCCCTCCGTCGGAGGCGATCTGGGCGAACGGTCGTCCGTCGGCGAAGGCGAAGTCGTAGACGCGTGCGTTGGAGCCGTTGAGCAGCCGCAACCGGATCCTCGCCGTGGTGACCTCCAGGTAGGGGCCGAGGACCCCGTTGACGAGCAGGCGGTCGCCGAGGAAACCGGTGGTGCCGGACATCGGCTCGTCCGGATCCAGCATTCCCCCGTCCAGTCGCCGGTCCTGCACGATGAGCGGGACGTCGTCGATCCCGTACCGGTGCGGGAGGCCGGGAACGGGGTCGTCGTCGATCAGGAACATGCCCGCCAGCCCCCGGTAGAGATGGCGGGCGGACCGCCCGTGGGGGTGCGGGTGGTACCACAGGGACGCGGCGGGCTGGTCGATCGTCCAGGAGGGGGACCAGACCGCGCCGGGTTCGATCGGCTGGTAGGGGCCGCCGTCCATCTCCGGCGGCAGGTGCATGCCGTGCCAGTGCAGGGTGGTCGTCTCGTCCACCCCGTTGGCGACGTTGACGAGCACGCGTTCACCGCGCCGTGCCCGCAGTGTGGGGCCGAGGTAGTCGCCGTTGACGCCCCAGGTGGGTGACGGACTGCCCGGCACGAACTCGCGCCGTCCGGCGCGGATGCCCAGGTCGAACACCCGGTTTCCGGCGGAGTCGATCCGCGACGGGGCGAGCGGCGGAGCCTGGAGCCGGTTGGTGAACGCGACACGGCCGACGGTGTCGACCCGCTCGCGCGCGGCGGCCACCAGCAGCCCCGCGGTCGGCACCGCCACGGCGGACGCCCCGAGCAGCCGAAGCACATGCCTGCGGGTGAGGTTCATGACACGGCTCCGACGTCGTGACGCGTGGGTTTCGCGGATCTGACCTGTGTCAGCAGCAGGACGCTCGCGGCGAACATCAGGACGCCGACGGGTACGTGCAGCTCTCGCACATGCGCGTAGCCGAGGGCGGCCTGCACCAGGGCGAACACGAGCATGGGCAGGCTCTTGAAGACGAGCCGTGGAGAGCCGCCGCCCGGCCGCCAGGCCAGGACGGCGGCGAGGACGTTGAGCAGCACGACGAGGACGACGGCTCCGGCCATGACGCCGTGCGCCGTCCGGCCTGCGGGCACAGAGGCCAGCAGGAGTCCGGCCGTCACCGCCTGCACGAAGAGGACGGCCGATTGGAGGAGAGCGGTGACGCGCATCGGCCGCAGCGGATCGCGGGTGTGCCATTCGGGCATGGAAATCACTCCAAGACGGGTGCGAGGTGGTCAGCGGGACTGCCTGACGCCGCGCCGCCAGACGTCGGTGATGGAGGTGATGGCGGTGATGTCCCGGGTGGGGTCGCCTTCGACCAGCAGCAGGTCCGCGCGGAGACCGGGGGCGATCCGGCCGCGGTCGGACAGACCGAAGTGGTGTGCGGGGAGGCTGGTGGCCGCGGTGAGCGCTTCTCGCGGGCTGAGTCCGGCCTCGGTGAGGAGGTGGAGTTCGCGGTGCATGCCGGTGCCGTGGGCCGGGGCGAAGGGGGTGGCGTCGGTTCCGGCGAGCAGGGGCACACCGACGCGCCGCAGGGCCCGCAGCGCGCCGACGGCGTTGGCGGAGCTGCCGGGACGGGCGCAGTCGGCGGTCTGGACGCCCTGCACGGTGATCGCCTCGAAGTAGGCGAGCGTGGTGACCACGAAGACGCCCTGGGCGCGGACCCGCTCGGCCAGCCGCTGCGAGGCCGGGTCGTCCGGGGCGAGGTCGGTCCACACGTGGGCCAGGCCGTCGACACCGGCGTCGAGTGCGATCTCCGCCTCGGACGCGGTGATCGCATGGGCGATGACCCGCAGTCCCGCCTCGTGCGCCGCCGTGGCGAGGGCGGTGGCGGTCTCCGGTGCCAGCACGGGAAGGTCGGCGCCGTGCACCGCGCCGTCGTCGATGACGATCTTGAGGTAGTCGGCTCCCTCGGCCAGCCTGGCCGCCACGAAGGCCGGTGCCTGCGCCGGGTCGGTGACGAAGTCGATCGCCGCCGCGTCGATGCCGTCCAGGACGGTGCCGGCCAGAGCGGCCAGCAGCTGGGTCGGGTGCCCGCCGGGCGCGGTGGCCAGGGTGCCCGCACTGCGGAGGTCGGCCACGTCGTCGTTCTCGGCGGCCAGCCGCCGCTGCCGCGGCAGCATCTGCGGCAGGCAGAACATGTCGAGCTCGGTGGTCACCCCGTAGCGCAGGGCCTCGGCCAGACTGCCGTCGAAGACGTGCGTGTGCGCGTCGATCAGCCCCGGGAGGAGCGTCCTTCCGGCACCCTCGACGACGACATCGACGTCGGTCCGGAGACCGGCGCCGACCGCGGCGATCCGATCGTCCTCCAGCACCACGTCGGCCGCCGCGATGGTGCGCTCGCCGTCGAACACCCTGGCATCGCGGATCAAAGTACGCATCGAACATCTCCTGCGAATCGGAAACCTTGGATGCCACCACAGAGAGATGTCGGCCGCCGAGTGTGACATCACCGCAGAGATTCGTGCCTTGGATCACATTTCGGGCATTCGTGTCACACTCGCGGGGTCGGGGAGCTCTTCGGTCGCGAGAGATGAGGAGGGAACGCCATGACACCGGCTCCATCACACGCGACCGGCGACATCGTCACCGAGCAGTTCCTCGGCCATCGCGAACTGCTGTTCTCGGTGATCTACAACATGCTCGGCAGCCTCGCCGACACCGAGGACGCGCTGCAGGAGGTCTGGCTGGCCTGGTCGGCCCGGCACCGGACACCGGACGCCGCGCCGGTCGAGAACCCGCGCGCCTATCTGCTGCGGACGGCGGTGAACCAGGCGCTCGCCCGCCGCGCGGAAGTCACCCGCCGCCAGGAGACCTACGTCGGCCCCTGGCTGCCCGAGCCGTTGGTAGCCGCCGAGGACGACGTCGCCGGCGCCGCCGAACGCGCCGAATCGTTGTCCATGGCGATGCTGGTGGTGCTGGAGACGTTGTCACCGCTGGAACGGGCGGTGTTCGTGCTGCACGAGGTCTTCGGGTTCGGCCATCCGGAGATCGCCGGCATCCTCGGCCGCTCCCCGGCGGCCGTCCGCCAGCTCGCGGCCCGCGCGCGCCGCCATGTCCAGGCGCGCCGCCCCCGCCACAGGCCCGCTCCCGACGTGCACACCCAGGTCACCGAGCGGTTCGCCGCGGCCGCCCTCGGCGGCGACCTGCGCGCCCTGCTGGAGCTGCTCGCCCCGGACGTGACCCTGTGGACCGACGGCGGCGGCAAGGGACCCGCCACCAGCCTGCGCCCCGTGCACGGCCGCGACCGGGTGGCCTCGCTGTTCATGTCGGTCGCCGCGGCACTGCCCGCCGGCGCACTGGACATCCACTACCGGCGCGTCGCCGGCGACCCGTGCGCACTGGTCTTCTCCGCGGACGGCCCGATCGCCGTGGTCATCGTCGACCTCGCCCCCGACGGCGACCGGATCGCCGGCATCTACTCGATCACCAACCCTGACAAACTCCCCCGAGCCCAGTGCTGAATACGGTTTCTACGGGAGGCGGCGGCAGGCGTCGCGGCGGTTGCCGACCGCCAGAACCCATACGGTCAGCCGGCTGTCTTCGACGGTGCACACGACGCGGTGGTCACCGACTCTGAGCCGTCGGCGAGCGTTGTGGCCCTGGAGTGCCTTGATGTCGAACGCCGAGGTGTCTCCCGCGTCCATCGCCTTCTGAAGTCCGGTGAGGCGGTGCAGGATCCGCCCGGCGTCCTGGCGCGGGATCTTGAGCATGTCCCGCTGGGTGTGGCTTCGGGAAGAAAAGAGCAGGCCGAGTTCTCCAGGGTGAGGGTGTTCCCGTTGACGGGGGCGGCTCGGGGGCGGGTTCGCCCGGAAAACCGCCCCCGATGGAGCGAGTCAAGGTGAGGTGGGGCAGCCGGTAAAGGCACTTTCGTGGAAGACGATCGTGGGGGATTCTGGTGCTGGGCTGCCAATACTGACGGGGAGTGTTGTTGACCGAGATTGTCAGGGCATGTGACGGCAGGGCACTCGCAGTGGAGGAGTTCGGAAGACCGGACGGGAGTCCGGTCTTCGTGCTGCACGGAATGCCGGGGAGCAGGCTCGGCCCTTTCCCAAAGCCCAGCCTGCTGTACCAGCTGGGCGTCCGGCTGATCGCCTACGACCGTCCCGGATACGGGGAGTCCGACCGCCACCCGGGACGGAACGTCGCCGACGCGGCTCAGGACGTCGCCCGGATCGCCGACGCACTGGGCATTGAACGGTTCGCGGTGCTCGGCAGGTCGGGCGGCGGGCCGCACGCGCTGGCCTGCGCGGCGCTCCTGCCGGGCCGGGTGACCCGGGTGGCCGTCCTGGTCGGGCTCGCCGAGAGCACCGGTCCGTCCGAGTCCTGGACCGAGCCGATGAACGGCTTCAACCGCCGCGCCTACCGGGCGGCCGAGAGCGGAGCCGGGGCCGTCAAGGCGAAGCTGGAGACCGAACGGTACCGGAGCGATCCGGCTCTGATCGTCCAGGAGCTGTACGAGGAGCTCACCGAGTCCGACCGCCGGGTGGTCGACGACGCAGGCATCCGGAGCGAGCTGATCCGGAGCTACACCGAGGGCATCCGGCTGTCGGCGGACGGCTGGGTCGACGACATGCTGGCGTTCGTCATCCCGTGGGGCTTCAAGCAGACCGACATCATCGCGCCGACACTCATCTGGCACGGCGCGGACGACAGATTCTCACCCGTCGGCCATGCCCGGGCTCTGGCCGAGAACATCCCCGACTGCCGGGTGCTGATCCAGCCGGGGCGCGGGCACTTCTCGGCGTTCAAGGTCATGCCCGACGTGATCTCCATGCTGACGGACGATCACAGGGGCTGGAACTCGATATCCCCGTCGATGCGGCGGTGGGCCCTGGCGTGATCCAGGATCGGATGGCCCTGACCGAGGACGGTGCGCAGCGCGCCGAGGACCTCGTCGCGCCGTTCCACCGACTCGCTGGTCCGGCCCAGCTGACGCAGCGTCACGGTGTGGTTGGCCTCGCAGATGAGCGTGTCGGGGTGGTCGTGGCCGAGGACCTGCCTGAGCCGGGAGAGGGTGCTGCTCTCCAGAGCGGACGCCTCGGCCAGCTCGCCCTTGTCGGCGAGGGCGTTGGCGAGGTTGACGGCGCAGGACAGCGTGTAAGGATGGTCGGCGCCCAATCGGGTGGTGAGCCCTTCGAGCGTGCTCCGGCCGAGGACGATCGCCTGATCGAGCTCGTCGGTGGCGCGCTGGAACGCCACGAGGTTCGTGCCGGTGGCCAGGGTGAACGGGTGCTCCGGTCCCAGGTTGCGGGTCTGGGTCTCGTGGATGCCGCGGGCGATGGTCTTCGCCGTTTGGTAGTCGTCGAGTGAGGCGTGGCAGCTCGCCAGGGCCAGCTCGGTCGACGGCCGGTCCGGTGAGCTGGGGAAGCTCAGCTCATAGGACCTGAGGGTCTCCTCCATGAGCTGCTTCGACTCCTCGTACTCGCCGAGCTTGCGCAGCGAGACCGCGAGGCTCTTGGCGGTGCGCAGCGCCTCGTTGGAGGAGACCGCGAGCACCTCGACGATCGCGGCGTGGGTGCGGCGCAGTTCCTCCACCGACTCCCGGTACCTGCCGCAGTCGCGCAGGTCGCGCCCGAGGTTCTCCGCCGAGGAGAGGGTCAGCGGGTGGTTGTCGCCCAGGACGGTACGCCTACGGGCGAGGGTTTCGGTGTCCATGTCCAGGGCCTCGTAGTACTCACCGAGGAACCGCCGCACGAGCGCGACGTTGTTGGCGGCGCTGAGGGTGAGGGGGTAGTCCTCGCCGAAGCTGTTCTTGCGGTTCTGGTAGGTCTGCTGGAACAACTCGAGGGCCTCCTGGAACCGGCCGAGGCCGATCAGGTCGGCGCCCAGGCCGCCGGCCGTCATCAGGGTGTGGGAGTGGTCCGGTCCGATGCGGTCCTGTCTCATCTGCCGTTCGTAGACGTCGCGGTCGCTCTCGTAGGCAGTCTCGAACTTGCCGAGCGACCGCAGCGCGTTGTTCATCTGGAACCGCAGGTAGAGCAGCTGCTGGTCGTCCTCGCCGAAGCTCTCCGTCCAGAGATCGGCCATCGACTGCCCCAGCGCGTGCGCCCGGACGAACTCACCGCGCCGCCACAGATAGCGCACCAGGTCAATCAGGAGCTGCCGGGTCTCCTCCTCGGTGCACTCGGCGGCGCGGGACGGGACGAGGTGCGGCAGGATCTGCTCGAACATCGGCCAGCTCGACGGGTCGTCGGTCGGCATGTCCATGCCTTCCTGGGGCGGTTTGGCGCCGCGCAGGATGCGATGGACGTCGTGGCAGGCCGCATCCCGTTCCTCCGGCGTCATCTGGGCGCTCACCACGGCCTGGACGAGCCGGTGGACCTGGACGGTGTTGTCACCGTAGTTGACCTTGGCGAGGGCGAACCGGTTGAGCTCCTGCACGACCTTGGCGACCATCTGCTTCTCGCGCAGCGTCGGGTCGTAGGCGCTGAGCAGCCGTGCCATCTCGTCGCTGTAGATCATTTTGGTGGAGATGGGCTCGGGCGCGAAGAACGCGCAGAGCTGGAGCATCCGGATGGCTGCAGGGGAGCTCTCGGTGAGCCGGTTGAACGACAGCGACCAGGTCTTGGCGACGACCACGGGGAAGTTCGTGGGCGCGAGGCTGAGCGCCTGCGCCGTCTGGTCCTCCAACTGCTGGAGGTAGTCGCTCGCGGCGATGCCCGTGCTGCTCATCCACGCGCCCGCCTGCTCGACCGCGAGCGGCAGGTAGCCCAGGGACTCGCTCACCTCCAGCGCCTCACGGTCGGTGATCGCCGGGACCTTGCGCTTGAGGTGCGCGATGCTCTCGTCGGAGGTGAAGACGTCGATCTCCAGGGAGGCCGCGATCTGCGCCCAGTTCTGGTTCCGCGAGGTGATCAGGACGTGGCCGTTCTCCGGCAGGTCGTCCTGGAGCTCGGCCGGGTCGTCGGCGTTGTCGAAGATCAGCAGCCAGCGCGTGTACGGGGTCCCCAGGCGCAGCGCCTCGCGGGCCGCGGCGGCGGCCTCGGCGACGCTCTCGCCGACCGCGATGCCGAGTTTTCCGGCGAGCTCGGCGAGGGAGGAGTTGACGCGGTCCTTGAACTCCGCGCTGATCCACCACACCACGTCGTAGTCGGTCCGGAAGCGGTGCGCGTACTCCAGCGCGACGTGCGTCTTGCCGACGCCGCCCAGGCCGTACAGAGCCTGGGGGACGACGACGCTCTGGCCGCGCCGCAGGAGCTGATCGCGCAGCTGCTCGAGCGCCGAGCCCCGGCCGGTGAACGTCACGTTGCGGGGACCGACGTTCCAGATGGTCGGGTCGGACTTGCGGCTGCCGGGGAAGCGCGTCTCCGACCGGGAGCCGGACAGGAGCTCCTCGGTGCCGGACAGCGGCCGGTCGAGGACGTCCAGCAGCCGTTCGACGGCCTGCGCCTCCTCCATGGTCCCGAGGTCCAGCGGGTTCTGCAGGGCGGTGGGCAGCCGCGCCTCACCGATCCGGACCGTGGTGAGCTGCTGGTGGATCCCGACGAGCGCCGCGTTGGTGAGCGCGCCCACGGTGTCCTTCGACCAGCTCGACTGGGAGAAGGCCGGAGAGTAGATCAGGACGGACCGCCCGACCTGGCTGATCCGCGCGTCGAGCTCCTCGGCGTGCGAGGCGTCGACGCAGTGGGTGCGCACGCGGAAGCCCGATCTGTTCAGCACCTGCTCGATCCAGTCGGCCCAGCAACGATCGTCCGACAGATAGGCCACGAGCAGTTCGGACGGGACCGTGGTCGCCTTCCTGGTGAACCGGTCGAGCAGCGCGAGCCGGACCCTGTCCTCCAGCGCGGGCGAGACCGTGACCGCGCCGTCGGTGATGATGGAGGTGAGCCGCTCGAACGCCGCGAGGATGGAGGTGGGGGACCCGGCCGGCTCGCCGAACGCCGCGAGCGTCTCCTCGAAGGCGAAGAACGGGCGATAGGGGATCTCCACGTCGAGCCAGTACTTGCTCGCGGCCTTCGGATCGAGCCCGCGCGGGAATCCCTCGAAGGCCTTGCGCACCGCGGCGCGGCCCGCCTCTACCTTGGCGTTCTCGGCGAACTCGATGCGCATCGGCACCGGGAGGATCCGGATCTCACGGGACTGGAACCGTCCGTCGATCTTGCGGGCGACCCAGGCCGCGCCCTCGATGCTCTGCTCGCTCAGGGTGAAGCAGTCGACGAGGACGTCGGGCAGGTGGATGGTGCAGATGTCGGCGACGTCGCTCAGGCCGGTGCGGCTGTCCAGCAGGACGTAGTCGTACTTGTCGCGCATGTCCTCGCGGAGCGCGTCGAAGAACTGGCCGCCGCCCAGCTCGCTGTAGAAGTGGTCCCAGTCGCGGGTGATCAGCGTGCTGTAGTCGAGGTTCTGGCGGCCCGCGGTGAGGAGGTCGACGGTTCCGCTGTCGGGGAAGGGGAAGTCGAGCGAGACCGCGTGCGTCTCGACGTTGGCGTGCTTGGCGAGCAGCACCTCGTGCCGCTGGGGGTCGGCGCCGCCCAGCATCGCGATCGAGTAGTGGTTGATCATCTCGATCAGCCCGTCGTTCGACGTGACGGGGTCGAGGTCCAGGAACGGCCGAAAGTACTTGTGCAGGCCCGGCGACTCCAGGTCCCAGTCGACCGTGAGCACCCGCTTGCCGTTCATCGCGAGGATCCAGGCGACGTTGGCGACCGCCATCGTTCTGCCCGTGCCCCCCTTGTAGGAGTAGAACGTAACGATCGTGCCGTTGCTGCCGGACATCACTCCTCCTTCTGGCCTTGCCGCCGTCGTCCTGGGCCGGACTCCGGATCGCCGGGTCGGGTGTCGCGCAGGCTGAGCCTCTTCTGCGGCGGAGGCGCGTTCTCCACCCGCACGGTCCGCACGTGATGGCCGATCGCCGCCTCCACGGCGTCCCCGATCGCGAGGTCGAACTCGTCGCGGTCCACTCCCCGCCGCGAGCCGGACCGTGACAGAGACGGCCGGATGGAGGGCTTGAGCGCCGACTCCAACCGCTCCCTGTGCTGCATGGTCTGGGGGTCGTGCTGACCGACCGGGAGGACCACGACGGATGACGGGCTGTTCGCGCCGCGCAGATCGTGCGCGAGAGCGTCGACGTCGGCGGCCCACAGGTCGACGAGTAGGACGTCGGGAGCCGCGGCGGCCGGCCGGTCTCCGTTGAGCTGGCGCACTTCGGGACGGTGTCCGAGCGACCGGATGACCTCCTCGGCATGCTGCGCGACGGGGCCCGCATCGGTCGGCACGTACGGGTTCCAGCCCAGCGGACGCTCGGCGTAGAAGGAAGGGTCGCGGCCCGGCGGCAGCGACTCGAGGTCGCAGGCCGCGACGGTCACGCGGATCGTCAGGCTCTCTCTGGGCTGTTTCATTCCGGCGAATGCGTTGTGCGCCTCTTGCAAGGGAATCCGGTCGGTCTCGCCGAGTGGATCGAGGGGATTTCGGGCCGCCCGAATGATCGCCTTGGCGAGGCGGAGGACCGTCTCCTTGTATTCCTCGCCGTACCTCTTCAGTTTCATGATCCCGTACAGGCCCTCCCGCAGATAGGCCGCGGGCATGCCCTGCTGGCTGTATTGCACGGATTTGGCGAGGTCGGGAAGGTCGTCCACTTCCATTTCCGTCCACAGGACGGGGACGACGACCTCGGGGCGGGTCCCGTTGCTCTGCGCGTGCCGGGCGATCCGGTGGTCGAAGAGCGCCCATTCCCTGCCGCAGTAGTCGCTCGTGAAGTAACGTGGTGAGTAGATCGGTACGAACACCCGGCAGGTGGACAGGGCGAGGGTGAGGCGGGCCTGCCAGTCGGCGCCGATCTCCAGGTGCCGCTGATCCATGTAGCCGGGTTGGTCGGTGGCGGCGAGCTGGCTGACGTCGGTGCACAGGTCCTTGAAGAACTTCCTGGTCAGCAGGTCCGGATCGTCACCGAAATGCATCCGCGCATAGCTGAGGAAGAAGTGCGGAAAATCGGCGGTCATCCTGGCCCTCCCGTGCAGGGAGGTTATCTAATGCACCGCATCTTGGGAAGTCTCATGACGAATCCGGACATCTCGCAGCCATCGTTTTGCGAAGTCGACCGCGTCGCGAAGGGCGAACATGCGCAGCTCGGAACCGAAGAAGGTGTCATGTGCCACAGGCACTTCCCGTTCCATCTCCTTTCCGAGCAGTTCGAAGTCGGAGTCGTCGAGCCGGATGTCCCGGAACCGGCGCCATCTCCGTTCGCCCCGGTCCAGGACGACCGCCTGGTACTCCTGGACCGGAGGGTTCTCGTGGTAGCGGTACTCGGCGAGGTGGAACGCCGTGCACCTGCCATAGCCGACGCCAATCAGCAGGACGAGCGCGCCCGCGTCATAAAGGCGGGACAGCGGCGATTCCTCACCGAGATGGCAATTCAGCGCATGGTCGGCCGTCAAGAAATCGGCGCGCGGACCGACCGCCGCGAATGATGTCTGCGGATGGGCGCTGCGGACGGCGTTTTCGGAGGTTCGCAGGTACTCGGTGAAGAGCCCGGTGGCCGAGGGCGTCGTCGCCGGATCGAACGGTTTCATCCGCCTGTGATATTCGGTTCGACCGGTCGGCCCCAGACCGCGGACCGCCGTCAGGTAGGCCGACGACGTACGCGAGTTCTCGGGGGTGAAGGTCGGAACGACGACCGTTCCGCCGGGGCCCGTCACCTCGCGCAGGGCGTCCAGGAGGGCGGCGGCCCGGCCCGGGAGGGGAGCGAGCGACCTGAGCGAGGAGTGCACCAGGACGACGGCGTCGGCGCCGAGCCCGAGACGCCGCAGCGCCGCGGAGAGTTCCGATCCGCTCATCGCGTCATGCCGTGTCGGCCCATGGCCGCCACGAAACGACGTCCCGCAGGGGTGAGGCAAGAGGCTCCGGCGAAGTTGGCGGTATCCGGCCTCGGCCCGGGCACGACCATCGCCAGATAGGCCCGTTCGAGCGCGTCGGCGAACTCCGGGTCGGACCCGTCGTGCAATTCGACGAGGTCCTGGAGGGCGAGGAGCTTCATGAGCTGGTGGCCCTGGAGCAGGAGCGCGGCGAGAACGCGCGGATCGTCGCGCCACCACACCCCCACGGCGCCGAGGAGATGGCGGTGCACGACGAAGGAGCGGCCGTCGACCGGTCCGGAGAGGGGCACCAGCGTGCTGATCGTCGCCTGGACAGCGGCCAGGTAGGGCGCGTGATCCTGGCGCAGGACCGCCACGGCCTCGCCGAACGCGTCCCGCCAGCGGTCGATCTCGTCGTCCGCCAGCCTTGAAAGCACCGGCCAGCCCGTGTCCGCAAGGCCGGGGTCGTCGTCCTCGAGCCGGACGGAGAAGCCGTCGGCGCTCAGGACGGGTGTACGGCGCAGCGGCCCCCCCGGCGCGTCGAGCACACCCGCGTGGATCCGCACCGCCGTCTCGTCCCGGCCCTCGACGGTGAAGGAACCGAGCGTCGGCAGATGGAACCGTCCGCCCGAGCCGGTGAGGACGAGGTCGGCGGTCAGGCGCGCCCGGACGGCGACGGCCGCCGCGTAGGACGTGATGCGGCCGGGATCGGCGCCCGTCGCCAGCCGGCCGGCCGCCCACAGCGAGAAGAACGGATGACCGATGACCTCGTCCAGACAGGCGCCCTCGGTGCGGTCGGCGCGCTCCAGCAGGTTCCGCAGGCCGCGGTCGCCGATCAGGTGCGCCAACAGGGCCCGGCGTACGACCCGCTGTCCCGCGGCGAGCTCCGCCAGCGACTCCGGGGCGTGCCCGCCCGCCGCCAGGACGTCGAATCGGGGGAACGCGCGCGGTGGCGGTGCAGCCTTGCCCATGTGGGTGATGAGCTTCTTGAGATCCTCGCAGTAGACGCTCGGATTGGCGAACCCCCGCCCCCTGCCGTACCGGTGGGCCACCATCCCGCCGCCGCAGACGGACACGACCGGGCAGCCGAGGCACTCCGGGGCCAGGTTCTCCAGGCCCTTCCTGCGCGCGACGACCTCCGGATGAGCGAGGACCTCCTCGAACGGATCACGGAAGACGTTGAGGCCCGTCGCGGGCGCGCCGTCGTAGGCGGTCTTCAGCGAGTCGGCCTGTTCGATCTCACCATCGGTCTCGATGACGACGACGTCGTCCGGGTCGAGGCCGTGCGCCTCGGCGGCGCTCGGATCACCGCGCAGGCTGCCGAGGACCGAGTCGAACAGCACGATCGGCACGGGTCGTCCGGAGGCGTGCCATTCGTCGAAGATCGTCGTCAGCCAGTCGGCGTATCCCTCGCGCTCTCCAGGGGGCGGGGCGTCCCAGGTCGCGTGCGGCAGGAGGAAGTTCAGGGAGGGCGGATCGTGCTCCAGCAGGGAACGGTAGACGGTCCGGGCGTCGTTCTTCAGGTCGATCGTGCACAGGAGCCCCAGGTAGAGCTCCGGATACTCGGTGCGCAGCAGTTCGATGCCACGGATCACGCGGTCGTAGCTGCTGCGCCCGCTGCGGTAGACCCGATGCAGGTCGTTGGCCTCTTTGTGGCCGTCGAGCGATATTCCGACCTTCACCCCGTGCGCCCGGAATATGTCGCAGAAGGAACGGCCGAGCCTCACTCCATTGGTATGGACGAGTACTTTTGCCTGGCAGACTTCCCCGATTTTCGCTCTGAAAGATCCGATGATGGCGTCAAGACGCTTGGGTCCGGCCAGCAGCGGTTCTCCGCCATGGAGAATGATGTGCACTTCCGGCAGGCCGTTGATCGCGGCGTGTTCGGCTATGCGTTCGGCGACCCGGTCCGCCGTTTCCAGGGACATGACAGCAGGCCTGCCACGCCAACTGCTGTCCTCGTGCTCATAGACGTAGCAGTGATCGCATGCCAGATCACATCTGCTGTGCACCTTGACGACGAACTGGCTGAAGGTCACTGATTCACCAGACTCCAGGAGTTTCGCCAGTTGAGGAACGTCAGTCCCGTGGCGGAAGTGAGGAATTGAAAGAGCGCTTGGGTTCGGCCGCGGCGGCGACGAGGCGACCGGCGAATTGGTTCACCAGGCGCGCCGAATCGCGGTCTCCAGCGAGGCCGGAGAGGGAAACACCGACGAGATTCGAGATCTCGGTCCGGACGGGAACGGAAATGTTTTCCATGGCTTGCTTCCTTTGCGAGCGGTACCGTTCACTGAGACGCCACGCAGCTCGGCAGGGTTCCAGGCATGGACTAGTCACAGCATGGACCTCAGTCACACTGCGTGACTATGAAGGCTTTTTACCATGATGATCTTGTCCCGTACCTCTGATCGTGGAAAATTTGCATAAATGCCACGGGGGGATCTTCAAGGAGCGGACAAGGGCGTCGAAAGCGATCCAGAGGATCGGTTGCTGCTCAGCCGTGGACCGCCCCCGCGGGCCAGACGACCTCGACCCGCACCCCCTCCGAGTGGGCGTGCGCCACCGCGTCGCCGGTGCCTCCCGGTGACCTGTCCGGGGTGCCGTCCCACACCGCGAGCAGGAGATCGGAACTGGCGATCACCTCTTTGCTGGCCGCGAGGTAGGTATCCGGCCCGGATTTCCCCGGATCGGCGACCCGCAGTGAATCGGCGGCGGACACGAGCCTGTCGAATTCACGGAGATTGCGTGTCGGAATGCCGACCTCCCGGTAGTCGCGTGCAGGCAGCACCACCTCTATTCTCCCGCCGAGCTCAAGAATCACTTTGGCGAAGATCTGGTCGCTTCCCGGGGCGAGGCAGCTCACCCCGGTCATTTCTTTTCCCGCCCATTTCTTCAGTATCTCGCGCAACGCCTTTTCCACGAGTTCGGCGGTCCGTTCCCCGAAGCGCACGTGTCCCGTGATCCCTATCCGAGTCAATTGGCCTCCCGACCGTCCTGTCCGAGGCCATTATCTCGCCATTTTGGGAACGGAGGCGGACGTCCTCCCGGTCCGGGTGGTTCCCGAATGGCCGCATCCGGTCATCCGGGGGCGTGTGGGGGGCGGGTTTCCTCGGGCATCTCGCGGCGGATCCTTCCAGATCTTGTGTCGTCCAGATTATATGTATTCAGGTGCATACTTCTCCTTTTGATGCTTAGGGGCTAATTTGTCAGGTATTACACATTCGCGCTGGCGGGGAGCCCTGCTGACGCGCCTCGGATTCGCGTTGACGACCCTCACGGGCCTGGTGCTCGGCTACGTCGGCCTGATGAAGGCCCACCAGGACCAGGCGTCGCTCACCGACCTCGTCTACTGGGACCTCCAGCTGTTCACCCTGGACTGCGACGGCCTGGAGAACGTCGAACTGAACACCGAACTCCAGTTCGCGCGCTTCCTCGTCCCCCTGGCCACGTTCTACGCGATCGCCGAAGTCGCGGTGTACCTGTTCTCTGAGCGCGTCCGCGGCTGGAACGTGCGGCGGAGGTGGAGCGGGCACATCGTCGTCTGGGGAGAGAGCACCCAGGCGGTCCTTCTCGTGGAGAGACTGCTCGAGCGAGGAGAGCGGGTGGTCTTCGTCGGTGACGGGGAGACGGGGCGCGCGACCGGCAGATACTTCAGCGTAGAGGGAGGGACGCCCACGCCGGGAGTGCTGCGGGCGGCGGGAGTGAGCCGGGCCGCCGCGGTCTACGCCTTCTCCGACGACACCTCGGCCAACATGAGCACGGCGATGGCGATCGTGTCCGTGCAGCGTGGGGATCGGCCGCCCATCAAGTCCTACGTATGGGTGCCGGATCCCGAGCTCTGCCATGCGCTGCGGGCACGGCGTCTCGGCCTTGAGAACGAGGAGGCCGCCCGGGTGGAGTTCGTCAACCCGGCGCAGCTCGCGGCGCGGGAGCTCGCCGCCGAGCGCGACCGGGAACAGCTCGGTCATGTGCTGGTCGTCGGGCTCGGGGCGTTCGCACGGAGCCTGGTCGTGGAACTCGCCAGAAGGCAGCGGGAACTGCACGGCCCCGGAAGGGCGCGGTTGACGCTCGTCGGCGCCGACGCCCCCCGGATGTGGCGGACGCTGCTGGCCGCCCACCCGGTCCTGGCGCACTGGGATGCCCGCCCTCTCGACGTGCCCACCACCGAGTTCAACCTCCGTGCCTGGTCCGGGCGGCTGGCGTCCGGGGAGCTGCCCGACCAGACCTACCTGTGCGACCCGGACACGGCGCTGCGCGGCGCGCTGACCGCGGTGCCCCTCTGGCACGGGCGTCCGCGCAGCCTCGTCGTCTGCCTGGAGCAGTCCCTGACGTACGACGGCCTCTTCCAGTCCGACGCGCTCCTCGACGGGCTGCGCGGCGCCCTCGGGGTTTTCGGCGTGACCGAGTCGGCGTGCCGTGCCGAGTTCGACGACCATGACCTCGTCGAGCAGCTGGCGCGCTCGATCCACCGGCGCTATCTGGGCTTCGGGACCCGGGCGGCGAGCGACGTGACGTGGGACGAGCTGCCCGAGACGTTCCGGCATGCGAGCCGCGCCCAGGTCGCGCACATCGGCGAGAAGCTCCTCCGGGCGAATCTGCTGATCGCGCCGATCTTCGAGGTACCCCGCCCGTTCGAGTTCTCCGACTCCCAGATCGAGGAACTCGCTGCTTTGGAGCACGACCGCTGGCGGAACGAGCGCCTGCGCGCTGGCTGGCGCCACGGCGCCCACCGCGACGACACCGCCCGCACCCACCCCGGCATGGTCGACTGGCCCCGCCTCCCCGAACCCGAACGCGAGAAGGACCGCGAGTTCGTCCGAGCCCTCCCCGGCCTCCTGGCCGCAGTCGACCTCCGCCTCATCGCCCCTGATTAGGCCCTGCCCCGACCGTCCGTGGCTTCTCGGCCAGGCGTTGCCGTCGGTGAGGGAGAGCGCGGCACCCCCATGACGGTGAGGGTGAGTTCGAAGTCGCGGACGGCGGGGAACCGGTCGGTTTCCATCGGAGCACCGTGACCGGAAGGCACGGCTTCTCCGAGGCGAGCATGTTCGACCAGCCGGAGCCGGAGGGGCTGCTGCGCGCCCGGACGGCCCGCCACCCGCAGAACGCGTTCCGGGGCGAGGGCGCGATGGCGGCGTTGATCGGACATTTCGTTCCCCCTATAGTGGTTGCAGAATGCAATCACTAGGGGAAGGAGAGCTGGTGGGCCGTTTCGTTTATTCGATGCAGGTGTCCCTCGACCTGCGGATCGAGCAGGTTCCGGGGGACAACGGCGCCGGCGAGTGGCTGCGCATCGACGAGGAACTGCACCGCGAAGCCAACGCGCAGACGCAGGCACTCGCGCTCATGCCCTCGTTCATCGGCTTCGGCAGGCCGCTGTTCGACGACTACGGCCTGCCGGTCGATCTCGGCCTGCTGGAGCAGCGATCGTTCGAGCAGGGCGTCACGATGCATCGCTACGCCGTCCGGGATGCGAAGGAGGCGATCTCGTGCTGAGGCGGGTCGCCGAGGGCGTGCTGGTCCACGAGAGCGAGTTCGTGCAGAGCAACGCCGTCGTGGTGCAGGGCCGGGCCGGTGTGCTGCTCATCGACCCCGGGGTGACCGGCTCCGAGATCGACTGCCTCGCGGACGACCTGTCGGAGTTGGGTCAGCCCGTTGTGGCAGGGTTTTCTACGCATCCGGATTGGGATCACCTGCTCTGGCACGCCCGGCTCGGCGAGGCGCCCCGTTACGGCACGGCGCGCTGCGCGACCGCTGTCCGGGATCAGCTGTCGGATGCGGGTGCGAAGGCCCGCATCGCCGACCACCTGCTTGAGACGGAGATCGCCGGGCAGGTACCGCTGGACCTCTTCGGCCTCATCACCGGCCTGCCCGCCGAAACCGCGCGCATTCCTTGGGACGGCCCCGAGGTCCGGATCATCGAGCATCAGGCGCACGCCCCGGGCCACGCGGCGCTGTTGATCGAAGAACGCGGGGTCCTCGTCGCCGGCGACATGCTCTCCGATGTCCTGGTTCCGATGCTCGACCTGGAAGGCACCACGGACCCGATCGAGGACTACCTCACCGCGCTACGGCTGCTCGAAGGCGTGGCGGGTGGTGTTGACGCCGTCGTCCCGGGCCACGGTTCCGTCGGCGGATCCGACCAGGTACAGGCACGGATCGACCAGGACCGGGCGTATGTACTCGCGTTGCGCACCGGCCGAGTCCCCGCCGACCCACGAGTCGGCCCATCGGCCAAGCCCGGCTGGGAATGGGTGAGCGACGTGCACGAAGGGCAACTCCAACGCCTCGCCCAAAGAAGCGAGCACGACGGGACGCCCCGCGACATCCTGGTCGAACCCTTCTGAGCCCCGGGCCGCCGCGGCATGGACGACCCCCGTGGCTTTCCGTCTGGATGCGGTCCGTGAACGAACGGTGAGGCTCGGAGGGAGAGTCGAACGCCCCTACGTCTGATCTGAGGCGAAGGGCCACCGAGATGAACCTCCACGGCCGTAAACAGTAGAACGCCAGGTCGAAGACCTGGCGTTCTGTACTGCTGTGGTGTCCGAGGGGAGAGCGCGACCATTGGCACATGTCCCCGCCTACCTCATGAGCGACATGTGCCGCATACGCGTGTCCTGATATGCGTTAGGTCGGCACCCGGCCGTCAGGCCAGATATCAGCTGCACGGTCACGGTGTCGGCCGCATTCCCGTCTGCTGCGTGATGGCGTGGGTTGAGGTTGTGTCGTGCATCATTTGATCCGAGTGCCGAAACTCGGCATCCGTGGCTGTGCTGCGGAGAGAAGCCCATGTCGCATCCGCGCCGATCCCGTGTCCGGGCGATGGCGGTGGTCTCGTATGCGAGCTCGGCAGCCTGCTCGGAGCTCACGGCGAGGGACCGGGCCTGCCATGCCGGGAACAGGTCATCCCGCCTTCCTCGGTCCGACTTGCCCATGTCATGGACGACATATACCGTGGACGACATGACTGGTCTGTACGACGTCGAGATCGAGCCCGAGGTGCGTACCTGGCTGGAGGCCTTGCCTGCGCGGCACTACCGGAAGGTGGAACGGATGGTGATGCTTCTGGCCGCGGACCCGTTGGGTTTAGGAGAACCGCATGCCCGTCATCTCGGCGAGGGCGTACGTGAACTTCGGCCGACGATCGCCGGAACGGCCTTCCGGATCACCTATTGGCTGACCTCGCGTCGCACGGTGGTCTTGCTGACGGTATTCCGTAAGACCAAGATGCGCGAGGATGCGGAAGTCGACCGGGCCAAGCAGATGAAGAAGATCTGCGAGGCCGAGCACGGGCCGGCACATGAGGTTTTCGAACGCGACGTCGATCAGGAGGAGTTGGGGTGAACCACAGTCGCTGGAAGCTCGCCAGAGACAAAGAGCTCACTGAGCAGGACGGCAGGTCGCCGGAGTTGAAGGAGCTCGATCGCGAGATCAGCCTCTCCATGGCTCTGGCCCAGGTCGTCTACGACCGCCGCAAGGCCCTGGGGCTTTCCCAAGAAGAACTCGCCCGGCGGTGTGGTCTGACCCAGGCGAAGATCTCCCGGATCGAAGGATCGGACACCGTCCCGACTTTGTCGCTGCTGGCGAAGCTGGCCAAAGGCCTCGAAGCCTCTCTGAACATCGCCATAGACCAGGACGATGCCAGTCTCACCCTCACCGCTCACGAGGCGGCCTGAACGGCCGGATAGGACCGGCGGCAAAGTGAGTTTTCTCCTTCAACACGGACAAAGTGTCCGCTGACCAGGGGGAACCGCAGAGCTCGTACACGTTGAAGTATTCGGGGAAGTGTTTCAGGAGAGTTCGAAGATCGCGGCGTTCTCGTCTCTTCCAGGTGGTTCGACGCTGCCGACGCCGAGGAGTCGCTGGGTGCCGGGGATGCGGACGAACTCGGAGATGCCTGCGGTCTCCTCATCGACGTGGCCGAGGAAGCGTTCGTTCCAGCGTCCGGTGGCGGTGCGGTGGGCGAGGACCAGGTCGTACTCCAGGTCCCCGTTCTGGTCGGACATGTTCTTGGAGGTCAGAAGCCAGAGGCCTCCTCTGCCATCGGGGACGGGGGTGTAGCTGATCGTGGAGGCGGAGCTGATCTTCTCCTTCCGCCACCTGCCGTTGCCGTGGCGAAGGAGGAAGGACTCGATCTTCGGGTTGTCGTCGTTGCGGTTCGCGACGCGGTGAGCGACCATCCAGACGTTCTCGCCCGCGAAGGCCGGTTCACCGAAGAAGGTCATGGATTCCTTGGTGTGCTTCGGCAGGAGGGCGTCCGGGTTCGAGAGCTTCCAGCGTCGACCGTCGAAGCGCATGACTTTGGTCTTGCCGTACCCGTCGGGGCCTGAGGCCCAGGCCGTCTTCCCTCGGGCGGCGGCGTTCAAGACGGGGACCGGAGTCTCGACCTTGTGCCAGCGTCGGCCGTCGAAGTGCAGCGCGCGGGGCCGCGAGAAGTCGAACACCCAGACTCCACGCCTGCCGGTGGCGGCGATGGTCAGAGGAAGGGCCGATTTCCAGCGCCGGGCGAGCTTCCAGCGTTCGCCGTTCCAGTGCAGCAGATAAGCACTGCCTCCGCGGTTGAACGAGCCGCCTCCCACGGCCCAGATGTTGCTCGCGGATGAGGCGTCAGCCGCCTGTATTCTGCCGTTCAACCCGCTCGGAAGCCGGACCCTCTTCCAGGTGGAGCCGCTCTTGCGGTAGGTGAGGGGCTTCGCCTTGCCCGCTGAACGGGTGGTGCCGAACGCCCAGACGTTCTTCGCGTCCGGGGCGACGATGGCGCTGAAGTCGCTGTCGCCCTTGAGAGGACTGACCCAGACGGGGGTCAGCGGATCTCTTGCCGCAGCGGTGGAGGCTCCGGCCGGAGCCATCAAGACGGCAGAGAACACCACGGCCAAGAGGCGTCCGGCACTGGTTCCCAACATGTCGGGCACTGTCCCACAAAGATCGCCTAGTGGTGCAAACTCCGGCCTGGCGGCGAACCGCACCGGTGCCGCAGTGGAGAGAACGGCGGCGGACGGCACTCCTCGGGCAGGGAGATTTCCCTGGTTGCCGGGAAGCTACATAGGTGGAACTTCCGGATTCCTCTGAATCGATTCCTCCTGTACTGGTCATCTTGAAAGTGGGTGCTTCCGCTCCGAAGAGAGGGAGAGGCCGTGGCGCTACCGAACGTGGGTACGGAAGCAGGCGGCGGGCTACTGGCGTGGGCGGAACGCTCGAAGAGCCGCCCGGCATCGTTGCGGAGAAGCAGTGGGTTGCGGTTCGCGTTCTACGGGCGGGTGTCGACGGAGGATTACCAGGATCCGGTGACGTCCCGGGATCGGCAGCGTGGTCAGGCTGAGACTCTGGTGGCGGGGTTCGGGCGGATCACGGCGGAGTTCTTCGATGTAGGGGAGAGCCGGGTGCTGCCGTGGGCCCGGCGCACCCGGGCAGCAGCGCTGGTGTTGGCGATGGCCGATCCCGATCGGAGCTTTGATGCGGTCGTGGTGGGAGAGTACGAGCGGGCGTTCTACGGCAATCAGTTCAGCTTGATGGCTCCGCTGTTCGAGCACTACGGGGTCCAGCTGTGGTTGCCGGAGGCGGGAGGCCGGGTCGACTTCCATGCTGAGGGACACGAGCGGTTGATGGTCGCGTTGGGGGTGCAGTCCAAGCGGGAGATCGCTCGGACCCGGATGCGGGTGATGACCGCGATGGCCGCCCAGGTGCGAGCTCAGGGCCGGTATCAGGGTGGCCGTCCGCCGTACGGATACCGCCTGGCAGATGCTGGGCCCCATCCGAATCGGGCGCATGCGGCGTGGGGGCGTCGGGCTCATCGGTTGGAGCCGGATCCGCAGACGGCGCCGATCGTGCGGTGGATGTTCGCGCAGCGGCTGGCGGGGCAGAGCCTGGCCCGCATCGCCCGGACGCTGAACGACATGCAGGTCCCGTGCCCGTCGGCAGCCGACCCGCAGCGCAACGCCCACCGCTCTGGTGATGGGTGGGCGTTGACCACGGTCCGTTCGATCTTGGCCAATCCCCGCTACACCGGCCGCGAGGTGTGGAACCGCCAGCCCTCAGCCCACGATCTGATCGACCCGGGCAACACAGGTCTGGGGCACCGGCAGGTGCAGCGCCGCGGCCTGCCTGACGATTGGGCGATCTCTGAACGTCCCGTTCATGAGGCCCTGGTGAGCGAAGCCGACTTCGTCGCCGTCCAGGGCATCCACGCCCGCCGCGGTCGTTCCGACCGGGCGTATCTGCTGGCCGGCCTGCTGCGCTGTGGTCTGTGTGAGCGGCGGTTGGAGTCCTGCTGGGCCAACGGCCGGGCCGCCTACCGCTGCCGTCACGGCCACACCAGCGCCTCCCGCCCGGATCCACGACGTCCGAAGAACCTCTATGTGCGTGAAGACCTTCTCTTGGCCCGTCTGCCGGCCCTGTACCTGCTTCTGACCACAGACCCGGCCGACCTGCCGGAGACACAGGCACCTGGTGTCGAGGACGTCATCGGATATCTGCACGCCCGCCGCATCGAGCTCGTCTACGACCCGCGGACCCGCTCCCTGCGGGCCGACCTCCCCGGAACGGCGCGGGTCATCGTCGACCGGCGGGCCGGTTAGACCAACCCGAGGCAGCAGCTGAAAGGAGGAACGCCCGGAAACGAAAACACCCGAGTTCAGCCGGAGCTGACCTCGGGTGACGGTCGACCCTGCCCGAAAATATCCGGACATGTACAACTTTGGTGTCCGAGGGGGGACTTGAACCCCCATGCCCCGTAAAGGGCACTAGCACCTCAAGCTAGCGCGTCTGCCTATTCCGCCACCCGGACGTGGGTGCTGCCGCGGCCCTGGGGCGCGGTGCGTCGTAACTGTACCAAAGGCTGAGGGTGAAGGGCGATTCGATCAACTGCGAGGATGGGGGAGTGCCGGTCGGACGTGGAGGGAGAGGGCCCGGGATGGGGATGGAAGACGAGGTCGTTGAGCTGTGCCGGGATCTGATCCGGATCGATACGAGCAACGCGGGGGACAACGCGGGGCCGGGGGAGCGGGCGGCCGCGGAGTACGTGGCCGAGAAGCTCGAGGCGGCGGGGATCAAGGCGACGATCCTGGAGTCCGACCGCAGGCGGGCCAGCGTGGTCGCGAGGATCGAGGGGGAGGAGCCGTCCCGGGACGCGCTGCTGCTGCACGGGCACCTGGACGTGGTGCCGGCGCAGGCCTCGGACTGGACGCACGACCCGTTCGGCGGGGAGATCGCGGACGGGTGCGTGTGGGGGCGCGGGGCCGTCGACATGAAGGACATGGACGCGATGATCCTCGCGTCCGTCCTCGACCGGGCGCGGACGGGGCGCAGGCCCAGGCGGGACGTCGTGCTGGCGTTCCTGGCCGACGAGGAGGCGGGGGGCGCCTACGGGGCGCACTGGCTGGTGGACAACCACCCGGAGCTCTTCGAGGGGTGCACCGAGGCCGTCGGCGAGGTGGGGGGCTTCAGCCTCACGGTGCCGGGCGACAGGCGGCTGTACCTGATCGAGACGGCGGAGAAGGGGCTGGCGTGGATGCGGCTCAAGGCCGTCGGCACGGCCGGCCACGGGTCGATGATCCACGATGACAACGCGGTGACGGAGCTGGCGAAGGCCGTGGCGCGCATCGGTGAGCACCGGTTCCAGGTGCGGCTGACGGCCACGGTACGGCGTTTTCTGGAGCAGGCCTGCGAGGCGTACGGGGTCGAGTTCGATCCGAAGGACCCGGAGGCGTGCCTTCCGCATCTCGGGACGCTGGCGCGGATGATCGGCGCGACGCTGCGCAGCACGCTCAATCCGACGCGGCTGGACGCCGGATACAAGGCGAATGTGATTCCGCAGCACGCGGAGGCGCAGATAGACGGGCGTTTCCTTCCGGGTTACGAGAAGGAGTTCTTCGAGACCGTCGACAAGCTGCTGGGCGAGAAGGTGCAGCGGGAATTCGTGCACTACGACATCGCGGTGGAAACGCCCTATGAGGGGGATCTCGTGGGCGCGATGGAGGAGGCGCTGACCTGGGCGGACCCGGGCGCGATCCCCGTCCCGTACTGCCTGAGCGCGGGTACGGACGCCAAGTCGTTCGCCACGCTGGGAATGCGCTGCTACGGGTTCGCCCCGCTCAGGCTCCCTGCGGATCTCGACTTTTCGGGAATGTTCCACGGTGTCGATGAAAGGGTACCGGTGGACGGACTGCAGTTCGGTGTCCGGGTCCTGGATCGTTTCCTCGACAACGCATAACTCTTCTGCGCTTTCACCTCCCCATTGACTTCACGTGATGGTACAGTGACGCTTCGTAGGGGGAAGCTTTGCTTCCGCCGGTCGTCCGGCCGGTGGGAGCCGTGTCCTCGGGAGTCGTATGCGCACGTGGGTCAGGAGCGGTGCCTCGGCCGTCCTCCTCGCCGCGGGCGCCTGCGCCTTCTGTGCTCGGGGGGCGTGCGCGGACGCCCCCTCCGCCGAACGGCTCCACGCGCCCGTCCCGCGGGCGGGTGAGCTTCCGACGGCACCGTCGGCGCGAACCGGCAAGGTGCTGACGGTGCTCGGAGGGGCCCTGCCCGGTCTGCTGGAGCAGGGTCCGTACGACGGCCTGCCCGCCCTCCGGCCGGACACCTCCCCAGGGGCCATGGTGGCTGCCCCGAGGGGACGTCCGGCCGGAGGCGGGCCGGTCCACGTCCTGCTGGCGGGCGCGCCGCCGACTCTCCTCCTGGCGGCCGCGTCACTGCTCTCGGGACGGATCTCCGGGCGGTCCCCCGGCCGGTCCTCCCGAGCCGGCCGGTCCTCCCGAGAGGGCGGGCACGTTCTCGAACGGGCCGCGGGGCTCTGCCCGCGGGGCCGTCACAGCCGTGGCGGCCGTCGGGGCAGGGGCGACCACGGGGGCGGGGCCGGTCGGTTCCGGTGGGCCCGTGGCGGCTGAACCCAAGATCGCTTTGCTCGTCCCGGATGCGCGGCCGGGGCGGGCAAAGCCTTTTTTACGTGTGGCTGCGCAGCGTGCTCCGCTGTCGGATGATCTTCTTGCGAAGCTGGATCCGCCGCCGCCCGTCCCGATGGACCCGGACGGTGTGCAGTTCCCAGCCGCCGTACTCGGCGTGCTCGGTCATGATCTGCCGGGCGACCTCTCGTGTGGTCCCCGCCGGCAGATTCACGATGAGATAGGTGTACTCCACCATCAAGGGCATCATGACAGATGAGGGCCGGGGGGTGAACCCTCGGGGAAGGTCTCGAGTCTCGTCGGTCGGGGGGCGTGTCATCCTGTCGAGGGTTTATCGTCGCGTCATGTGCGGGAAGTCCGCACGACGGGGGACCCGTCACGACACGGGTAACGTCGACTGAAGAAGCCCACGGGCGATCAAGTGTCGGATTTGAAGCGATATGGATAGGTCGGAACGCTGTGCCAGCCACTAACGGCAGCAAGCCGGGAGGTACCCGCCTGGTGATCGTCGAGTCGCCCGCGAAGGCGAAGAAGATCGCGGGTTACCTCGGCAAGGGCTACGTCGTCGAGTCCAGCATCGGTCACATCCGTGACCTGCCGGCGGACGCCGCGCAGGTGCCCGCCAAGTACAAGTCCGAGCCGTGGGGCCGGCTCGGCGTCAACGTGGACCACGAGTTCGAGCCGGTCTACATCGTCAACACCGACAAGAAGCAGCAGGTCGCCAAGCTGAAGAAGCTGCTCAGCGAGGCCGACGAGCTCTACCTGGCCACGGACGAGGACCGCGAGGGCGAGGCGATCGCCTGGCACCTGCAGGAGGTCCTCAAGCCCAAGGTCCCGGTGCACCGGATGGTCTTCCACGAGATCACCCCGGAGGCGATCCGCGCCGCCGCCCGCAACACCCGCGAGCTGAACCTGCAGCTGGTCGACGCCCAGGAGACCCGCCGCATCCTCGACCGCCTCTACGGCTACGAGGTCAGCCCGGTGCTGTGGAAGAAGGTCATGCCGAAACTGTCGGCGGGCCGCGTGCAGTCGGTGGCCACGCGCCTGGTGGTCGAGCGGGAGCGCGAGCGCATCGCGTTCGTCTCCGCCCACTACTGGGACGTCGGCGTCGACCTGGCCACCGGGCGCCCCGAGGAGCCGAACAGGTTCACCGCCAAGCTGGTGTCCGTCGACGGCACCCGTATCGCGCAGGGCAAGGACTTCACCTCCCGGGGCGAGCTGAAGGGCTCGGTCCGCAAGCTGGACGAGCAGGAGGCGCGCGGTCTGGCGTCGCGGCTGGAGGGCCGCCCGTTCGAGGTCGCCTCCGTCGAGCAGAAGCCGTACACGCGCAAGCCGTACGCGCCGTTCCGGACCACGACCATGCAGCAGGAGGCCAGCCGCAAGCTCGGCTTCTCGCCCAAGTACGCGATGCAGCTCGCGCAGAAGCTGTACGAGAACGGTTACATCACCTATATGCGTACCGACAGCATCACGCTGTCGGAGACGGCGGTGGCCGCGGCCCGCGCGCAGGCCGGCGCCCTGTACGGCGCGCAGTACGTGCCGGATAAGCCGCGCATCTACGCCAGCAAGGTCAAGAACGCCCAGGAGGCGCACGAGGCGATCCGCCCGGCCGGCGAGCGGTTCCAGACCCCGGGCGAGACCGGCCTGACCGGCGACCAGTTCCGGCTGTACGAGCTGATCTGGAAGCGGACGATCGCCTCGCAGATGAAGGACGCGGCGGGCCAGTCGGTGTCCGTGCGGATCACGGGCGAGTCCACGTCGGGGGAGAGCGCCGAGTTCGGCGCGTCCGGCCGCACGATCACCTTCCACGGCTTCCTCAAGGCCTACGTGGAGGGCGCCGACGACCCCGAGAGCCGCACCGACGACCAGGAGTCGCGGCTGCCCGTACTGGCCGAGGGCGACGCCCTGGAGGCGCTGCGGCTGCTGGCGGAGGGCCACTCCACCCGGCCCCCGGCCCGCTACACCGAGGCCTCGCTGATCAAGGAGCTGGAGGAGCGGGAGATCGGCCGCCCGTCCACCTACTCCTCGATCATCAGCACCATCCTCGACCGCGGCTACGTCTTCAAGAAGGGCACCGCGCTCGTCCCGGCGTTCCTGGCGTTCGCCGTGGTCCAGCTGCTGGAGCAGCACTTCGGCAATCTGGTCGACTACGACTTCACCGCCCAGATGGAGGAGTCGCTGGACGCCATCGCCCGCGGCGAGACCGAGCGGGTGCCGTGGCTGACCAGCTTCTACCACGGCGAGCACGGCCTGAAGGAGCTGGTCAGCGACATCGGGGGCATCGACGCCAAGGAGGTGTCGTCCTTCCCGGTGAAGGACGACCCCGGCACCATGATCCGGGTCGGCCGGTACGGGCCGTACCTGGACCGGGACGGCCAGCGCTGCAACATCCCCGAGGAACTGGCTCCCGACGAGCTGGACAAGGCCAAGGCCGACGAGCTGTTCGCGCAGCCGAGCGGTGACAGGACGCTGGGCCGGGACCCGGAGACGGGCTACGAGATCGTGGCCAAGAGTGGCCGTTACGGCCCGTACGTCACCGAGATCATCCCGGAGGAGGTCACCACGACCGCCTCCGGCCGCAAGAAGCCCGGCGCCCCCAAGCCGCGCACCGGTTCGCTGTTCAAGTCGATGTCCCTGGACACCGTCACCCTGGAGCAGGCGCTGCAGCTGCTGTCCCTGCCGCGGACGGTGGGCGAGCTCGACGGCGAGCAGGTCACCGCGCAGAACGGGCGGTTCGGTCCGTACCTGAAGAAGGGCACCGACAGCCGGTCCCTGGCCTCGGAGGAGGACATCTTCACGGTCACGATCGAGCAGGCCAAGGAGCTGTACGCCCAGCCCAAGCAGCGGGGCCGCCGGGCCGCGGCGCCGCCGCTGCGCGAGCTCGGCAACGACCCGGCGTCCGGCAAGCCGATCACGGTGAAGGAGGGCCGGTTCGGCCCGTACGTCACCGACGGGGAGACCAACGCGTCGCTGCGCAAGGGCGACGAGGTCGAGGCGATCACCATTCAGCGGGCAGCGGAGTTGCTGCAGGAGCGTAGGGAGAAGGTGGCGGCGGCCGGGCCCAAACCGGCTCGTAAGAGGACCGCCAAGTCCAAGGCATAGGGACACCACCGCAGATACCCTGCCTGGCATGAACAATCCAGGCGTTTTCCGGATCAAGCCGTTCCGCCGGCTGTGGATCGCGCTCTCGCTGTCCGGCCTGGGGGACTGGCTGAGCCTGCTGGCGCTCACCGCGTTCGCATGGTCCTCGACGGACGGCTACACGTCGGGGGCGTACGCGGTGGGCGCCGTGCTGGTCGCCAAGCTCCTGCCCGTGGTGATCTTCGGCCCGCTGGCGGGGGTGATCGCCGAGCAGCTCGACCGCCGCTGGACGATGGTCGTCACGGACGTGCTGCGCGTCGGGCTGGTGGTCTCCGTCCCGCTCGTGGGCAGGCTGGAGTGGCTGTTCATCGCGGCGTTCCTGGTGGAGTTCTTCACACTCTTCTGGCGGGCGGCGAGCGAGGCCATGGTCCCCGGAACGGTGCCGCAGAAGGAGCTGGAACGCGCCCGGAAACTCGCCCTTCTGGCCGTGTACGGCTCCGCTCCCGTCGCGGGGCTGCTGTTCGCGGTCGTCGCGCTGGTCGCGCAGGCGGTGCTTCCGGGCCCGGATCTCACCCTGTACGTCACCGCCGCGGTGTTCCTGGCGAGCCTCGCGACGGTGTTCTCGCTCCGCGGTGAACGGCATCCCGTCTCCGCCCCGTCCCTGACCGGGCAGATCCTGGACGGCTGGAAGCACGTCGGCGGCACGCCGCTCGTCCGCGGCCTCATCGTCGGCCTGATCGGCGCGTCCATCGCCTGCGCGTCCGTGCTCGGCGTCTCGCGGATCTACGTGGACGCCCTGCACGGCGGTGACGCCGGGTACGGGATGGTCTTCGCCGCGGTCTTCGTCGGCCTCGGCTTCGGCTTGTTCCTCGGCCCGCGCATGCTGCCCGGCTTCAGCAGAAGGCGCCTGTTCGGACTGACCCTCATCTGCACATCGCTCGTCCTCGTGCCCGTCGCGCTCGTCCACAACCTGGTGGCGCTGTTCTTCCTGGCGGCGCTGGTCGGCCTGGGCGCCGGCGCGGCGGTCGGAGGCGGCCACGCCCTGGTCGACGAGGAGATCCGGGAGGAACTGCGGGAACGGGCTTCCGGCTACCTCCAGGCGATGTCCCGGATCGCGCTGATCGTCGTCCTGGGGCTGGCGCCGCTGGCGGCCGGGGCGATCGGCGCACACCTCCTGCGCGCCGGAGAACTCGCGTACCGGGCGGACGGCACGAACGGCGTCCTGCTCGCCGCCGCGCTCCTCACCCTGATCACCGGGCTGGTCGCGTACCGGTCGATGGACGACCGGCGTGGCATCCCGCTCCGCCGCGACCTTTCCGGTGCACTGACGGGCGTGCCCTACGTTCCGCCCGTCCCGAAGAAGGAGCGCGGCCTGTTCATCGCCTTCGAAGGCGGCGAAGGCGCGGGCAAGACGACGCAGGCGCGTCTGCTCGCCATCTGGCTGCGCGACAACGGATTCGACGCCGTGATGACCCGCGAACCCGGCGCCACCAAGGTCGGGATGCGGCTCCGCGCGATCCTCCTCGACCGGGAGACGACCGCGCTTTCCTTCCGCGCGGAGTCCCTTCTGTACGCCGCCGACCGTGCCCAGCACGTCGACACCGTCGTCCGCCCGGCGCTGGACCGCGGCGCGATCGTCATCACGGACCGCTACATCGACTCGTCTCTGGCCTACCAGGGCTTCGGGAGAGAGCTGCCCGTCGACGAACTCCTGGCCGTCAACGAGTGGGCGACGTCCGAACTGAAGCCGGATCTGACGGTCCTGCTGGACGTTCCGCCGTCCGTGGGCCTCAACAGATTCGCTTCTCCGGCCGACCGCATCGAGTCCGAGCCGGAGGATTTCCACGATCGTGTACGGCGGGGGTTCCGTGCTCTGGCCGACGCCGAGCCGCACCGCTATCTCGTGGTGGACGCCGCGCAGGCACAGTCCGAGATCACCCGGCAGATCCAGGAGAAGGTGCTCAGCATCCTCCCCGACCCGGTCCCGGCATCGGCGGAGGACATCACCTCGACCTTCCCGGTGATCACTGATGCCTGATCGTCCCGTCGGCGTCGTGGCGCCGCGGCGGAGGGCTTAGCCTGGCGTCATGACGGTGTTCGACGACCTGGTGGGTCAGGGGCCGGTCGTCGCGCAGCTCCAGGCGGCGGTGACGGCGGCCCGGCAGGGGACCGGCGGGATGACGCACGCGTGGCTGTTCACCGGCCCGCCCGGTTCTGGAAGAGAGACGGCCGCGACGGCCTTCGCGGCGGCTTTGCAGTGCCTTGAGGAGCCTGCGGGCTGCGGTTACTGCGCGAACTGCCACCAGGTGCTGCAGGGCACGCACGCCGACTTGGAGGTCGTGCGCCCCCAGGGCCTGTCGTACTCGGTGAAGGAGACGCGTGAGCTCGTCATGCGAGCCGCCTCCAGCCCGAGCGGAGGCCGGTGGCGGGTCATACTGTTCGAGGGTGCCGACAGGGCCACGGAAGCCGCCGCCAACGCGCTGCTGAAAGCGATCGAGGAGCCGCCTCCCAGGACGGTGTGGCTGCTGTGCTCGCCGTCTCCGGACGATCTCGTCATGACGATCCGCTCCCGCTGCCGGCTGGTGACGTTGCGGACGCCGCCCGCCGGCGCCGTCACGGACCTTCTCGTCCAGCGCGACGGTGTCGAGTACGAGCTGGCCTCGGCGTCGGCCAGGGCCGCGCAGGGCGACATCGGGCGGGCCCGCCAGCTCGCCGCGGATCCCTCCGCGCGGCAGCGGAGGCAGGAGATCCTCTCCGTCCCGGCCAGGCTGACGGCTGTGGGACCGGCCGTCATGGCGGCCGAAGCGCTCGTCAAAGCGGCAGAGGCGGAGGCCAAGGCGCTCACCGAGGAGCTGAACGAGTCCGAGACGGCCGCCATGCGCCAGGCGCTGGGGGAGTCCGCCAAGGGCCGCATGCCGCGCGGCACGGCCGGGGCGATGAAGGAGCTGGAGGACCGCCAGAAGTCCCGGGCGACCAGGACGAAGCGCGACGCGCTCGACCGGACGCTGCTGGACCTGGCGTCGTTCTACCGGGACGTGCTGACGCTGCGTTTCGGGGCGTCCGTGCCGCTCGTCAACGCCGACCGGCTGCCGGAACTGCAGGCACACGCCCGCAAGCTTCCGGCGGAGGCGGTGATCCGGCGGCTGGACGCGATCATGGACTGCCGCAGGCGGCTGGCGGCCAACGTCAACCCGCTGCTGGCGGTCGAGGCGATGATGCTGGAGCTGCGCACCGGCTGAAACGGATTCCTTACCTCGAAGTAGTGTTACCGATTGATTACTCTCCGTAGTATCTGGGATCGAATCCAGCTTCGGGGAGAGGGAATGCGGCACGTTCTCGTCAGCACATCCACGGCGGTCGTCGTCGGGGCCACCCTGCTCACGGTTCCCGTGCGGGCGGAACCACAGGCCGAGCAGGAGTACGTCGTCCTCTACGAGGAGGGAGCGGCCCCCGACGCGGCCCGTGCGGCCGTCAGAGCAGCCGGAGGGCGGGTGGTCGAGGAGAACACCGCCCTCGGCATCGCGATGGTGCGCACCACCGACCGGCGGTTCCTGCAGCGGGTGGACGCCGCCTCGCTGCTGGAGGGCGCCACCACCAACCGGGTCGTCGGGGCGCTGCCCGGCGCGGCCGAGAAGTTCGCGAACTCGCCGGAGAGGCTCTTCGGGACGGGCGCGCCGCCCAGCCCGCCCAAGCCCCGTCCCAGGACGAGGAAAGAGCCGCTGAACGCGCTCCAGTGGAACCTCCGGCAGATCGGCGCGGACCGGCTGCACCGCCTCGAACGCGGGGACAGGCGCGTGCTCGTCGGCGTCATGGACACCGGCATCGACGGCGACCACCCCGACATCGCGCCGAACTTCAACCGGAAACTGAGCCGCAACTTCACCGTCGACGTCCCCACGGACGCCAACGGCAAGAAGCTCGACGGCCCGTGCTCGGAGGAGTCCGACAAGTCCTGCAAGGACCCGGTGGACGTCGACGAGAACGAGCACGGCACGCACGTGGCGTCCACCATCGCCTCGCCCCGCAACGGCAAGGGCGTCGCGGGCGTCGCCCCGAACGTCTCGCTGGTGAACCTGCGCACGGGCCAGGACTCGGGCTACTTCTTCCTCAAGCCCACCCTGGACGCCCTGGCGTACGCGGCGGACAAGGGCATCGACGTGGTCAACATGTCGTACTACATCGACCCGTGGGCGTGGAACTGCCTCGACAACCCGGCGGACAGCGCCGAGGACCGGCTCCAGCAGAAGACGGTCATCGAGGCGACCAACCGGGCGCTGCGCTACGCCCACCGCAAGGGCGTCACGCTGATCTCGGCGGCCGGCAACGGGCAGGCCGACTACAGCAAGGAGGTCACCGACGCGTCCAGCCCGAACTTCGCGGTGAAGGCCGGCCAGAAGCCGCGGGAGCGGAAGATCCCGCCGAGCTGCGTCTCCCAGCCGTCCGAGGGCGACCACGTCATCTCCGTCTCGTCCACGGGGCCGACGCGGCGCAAGTCCTACTTCTCCAGCTACGGGCTCGGTTACGTGATGTTCGCCGCCCCCGGCGGCGACAAGCTGGACAACAGGGCCAGGAAGGTCGACGACAAGGGCGGCATCTGGGCCGCCTACCCCGAGAACGTGGCACGCGAGAACAACAGGCTCGACGCCAAGGGCAAGCCGACCGTCTCCTACGTCATCCGGCAGGGCGGCGCCTACTACGTCTCCCTGCAGGGCACCTCGATGGCCGCGCCGCACGTCGCCGGGGTGGCTGCCCTCATCATCAGCCGCTTCGGCAGGCCCGCGCCCGGCGGCGGGCTGACCATGGACCCGCGGAAGGTGACGGCGCGGCTGCGCGCCTCGGCCGTGCCGCGCCCCTGCCCCACCCCGGCGAACCACAAGTACGAGTGGGTCACCGCCACGGGCGAGACGGGCAGCACCACGCAGAAGTGCGAGGGGACCCGTGCCCGCAACGGGTTCTACGGCGTCGGGATCGTCAACGCCGTACGCGCCGTCCGCTGAGCGACCGCGTCCGGGCGGTGGGGGCGGTTCCCGCCCGGACGCGGAGTTCTCATACCTCGATGTCGTCGCGCATGGCGACGAACACGGAGGCCGCGGTGGCCAGATCGCTGTTGGGGATCAGCGCCACGCCCGCGGTGTTCTCATCGGCCCAGCCGCAGACGACGTTGCCGGTCTCGGCGAGCGAGGCCAGGAAGCACTCGACCGAACCTCCGTACTTGCCGGGCTCGTACGGCTCGGCGGTGATGTTCCCGTGCGTCCAGCCGATGTGCTCCAGCAGCCCGCGCCACAGGTGCTGCCGCCGCGTGCTCGTCTCCTCGGGGACGTTGTCGACCGCGATGACCAGCACGGGTTCGTCCTGCGCCGGGACCTCGTAGTTCTCCATCACCAGCGTCATGTCGGGGCGCATCTCGCCGGGGTCGACGACGACGCCGCTGACCGCGCCCTGCCCCGTGAGCTTCACCAGCCCGCCGGCCTGCTCCGCCGCCGCCACCCGCCGCGCCTGAGGCCGGGTGTCCAGCGGCACCTGCTGCTCCGGCACGTCGACGCCGGTCTGCGCCGTCGCCCGGCTCGACGGCTCGCCCGTAGGCCCACCGGTCCCGAGATCCGCGTTGAACGTGCAGGCGCTCAACAGCCCCGCGCCGACGAGAGCCACCACGGCCTGTGCGATACGCATGTTCTTCTCCAGTCCCTGTTCCCGGAGAACCCTGCCGCCCCACCCCACCCGCCCCCCAGTGAGCAGCGTCCCTTCCCTCCCGGGACGCGTCCCGCGGCCGTCCCCACCGCACTGAGACCTCCGGAACCGGAACAGGCCCGTGGTGCGGTCCGCACGTGCCGCCGTTTCCCGATGACCGCCCGGCAGGCGCCTTCAGCACCCGGAACCGGGCCGCACCGTATCCGGGTCACCGTCGCCCGATGTCCGAACGCGGTGACAGGTTGGTACCTTTCGGACATGGAGATCATCCTGATTCCGGGGTTCTGGCTCGACGGCTCGTCATGGGACGAGGTCGTTCCTGTTCTGGAGGAGGCGGGCCACCGCGCCCACGCGGTCACACTGCCGGGGATGGAATCGAAGGGCGCGGACCGCTCCGGGATCACGCTGCGCGACAACGCCGACGCGGTCGTCAAGTTGATCGACGCCCTGGACCCCGCCGACGCGATCGTGCTCGTCGGGCACTCCGGAGGCGGTGCGGCGGCCCAGGCCGCGGCCGACGCCCGTGCCGACCGCGTCGCCCGTGTCGTCTATGTGGACACCTGTCCGCTCAACGACGGCACCGCCGTCAATGAGGACCTCCCCGCCGTCGGCGGAGAGGTCCCGCTGCCGGACTGGTCGTTCTTCGACGACGAGTCCCTCGTCGATCTCGACGAGGGGACGCGCGCGACGTTCCGCGAACGGGCGATCCCCACGCCCGTACACGTCGCACGCGATCCACAGCGGCTCTTCGACGAACGCCGCCACGGCATCCCCGTCACCGTCATCGCCTGCGAGTTCCCGAGCACGACACTGCGGGAGTGGCTGCGACGGGAAGAACCCATGTTGCGGGAGCTGGCCAAGGCCCGCGACCTCACATGCGTCGACCTGCCCACGGGCCACTGGCCGCAGTTCACCCGTCCCCATGACCTCGCTCAGACGATCCTGTCGAGCATCGGCCCGACCTGATCGTGCAGCCGGGCAGAGCCGAACCGCCGGGCGATCACCCAAGGGGCATCCCCCGTGCCGAAGCCGAAGGGAGTCTCGCGTCGTCCGCGAGGAGCCAACCGGGTGGCGGTGGGATGCGGCCTCATCGCCAGACGGCCTCCCAGCCCAGGCTGTGGTCCGAGGCCGCGACCCGGATGAAGATCTCGAAACTGCGTGTGAACGGGGTGACGGGAAGCTCGAAGTCGAGCCGCTGCTGTCCGAAGCATCCTTCGCCACCCGCACCCTGACGATGGACGTGCAGGCCGCCGGACTTGGAGCAGTACCGACACAACGGCCGTTCTTCACGACGGGCCGAAAGAAGGCGGTCGGCCGGCTCGGAGGAACCGAAGACCCGGGTGCCGGGCCCGGAGAACGACCAAGGCCCTCCCCGATCACGGGAAGGGCCTTGCGAGCTGGAGCCGCCTAAGGGAATCGAACCCTTGACCTACGCATTACGAGTGCGTCGCTCTGGCCGACTGAGCTAAGGCGGCAGCTCCGGCTTCAGCCGGTGCGGGTAGCAGTCTACAGGGTCGGGCAAGTGCGTGGGCGGATCAGGGGCGGCAGGTGGTGCCCGAGGCGGGTGGGGTGGCTTTGACCAGGTAGGAGTCGACGGCGGAGCTGATGCACTTGGAGCCGGTCAGGTAGGCGGTGTGGCCGTCGCCGTCGTAGGTGAGCAGGACGCCCTTGTCGAGCTGGGAGGCCAGGTTCTTGGACCACTGGTAAGGGGTGGCGGGGTCGCGGGTGGTGCCGACGACGAGGATGGGGGCGGAGCCCTTGGCGTTGAGGGCGCGGGTGGGCTCGGTGGCCTTGGCGGGCCAGTAGGTGCAGGGGAGGGCGCCCCAGACGATGAACTCGCCGAAGCGGGGTGCCTCCTTGGCGGCGCGGGCGGCCTGCCGCCTGATCTCGTCGAGGCCGCCGGTGGGCTTGTCCACGCAGTTGACGGCCATGTTGCTCTCGGTCTGGCTGGAGTAGGTGCCGTTCTCCTCGCGCTCGACCAGGAGGTCGGCGAAGCGGATCAGGGTGCTGCCGTCACCGGCGAAGGCCTGGGTGAGGGCGGAGCGCAGCAGCGGCCATGCCTCTTTCTGGTACAGGGGGGTGGCCAGGCCGAGGGTGGCGAGGGACTCGGTGACCTCGCGGGAGTCGGTGCCGTTGGTCAGCGGCCGCCGGTCGGTGGAGTCCAGCAGTTTCTTGATCTTCTTCAGGCCGGCGTCCACGTTGTTGCCCAGGGGGCATTTGTCGCGCTTGACGCAGTCGGCGGTGAAGGCGCGCAGGGCGGTCTCGAAGCCCTTGGCCTGCTGGAGGTTGATCTCGGCGAAGGACGCCTTGGGGTCGACCGCGCCGTCCAGCACGAGGGCGCGGACGTTCTGCGGGAACAGCTCGGCGTACCAGGCGCCCAGGTAGGTGCCGTAGGAGGCGCCGTAGTAGGTGAGCTTCTCGTCGCCGAGGGCCTGGCGGATGCGGTCCATGTCGCGGGCGGCGTTGCGGGTGCCGACGTGGGGCAGGAGCTTGGCGGACCTGCTCTGGCAGCCCTCGGCGAATCCGCGGCTCTCCTCGGCCAGCTCGTCGATCTCGCCGGCGTCGTCGGGGGAGACGTCGGTGGCCAGGAACTCGTCGAGCTGCCCGTCGGTCAGGCACTCCACGGGGTTGCTCTGGCCGACGCCGCGCGGGTCGAAGCCGACGAGGTCGAAGCGCTGCTGGAGCTGCTCGCCGAACGAGGCCGCGCTGGAGCGGAGGAAGTCGACACCGGAGCCGCCGGGGCCGCCGGGGTTGGTGAGCAGGGAGCCGATCTTCTTGCCCTTGGCGGGCTGCCTGATCAGGGCGAGGGTGAGCTGCTCGCCGTCCGCGTCGGCGTAGTCGAGCGGCACCTGGAGCTTCGCGCACTGGAACCCGCCGCCGCAGTCCGTCCAGTCGAGGGCGCCGGGCGCGGCCGGCACCTGGACGACGGAACCGCTCTGCGGCGCCGTCCCCGGCTCGGCGTCACTCCGTCCGGTGCAGGCCGCCGCCAGCGCCAAGGCCACGACCCCCGCGGCCACTCCCCGTACTCTCACGCCCGCGCCCCTGTTCGTCGATGTGCCCCTCCATGGTTACATCACCCCGCCGACAAACCGTTAGTCCCCGCACGCGTACTGTCCGTGATGTCGGAAAGGTCAGTCGGAATAGCGCTCGTCGTGCTGCTGCCGGGGCGAGCAGACCGACGCCGACGGGCAGGAGCAGCGCCGTCCCGAGTCCAGCCTGACGGTCACCTGGTCGGACGGGACGTTGAGCCCGACGACCCGGCCGGGGCCCTCGGGCGTGGCGACCTCGGCGCCCATGGAGGGCATGCGCTCCCTGGCCTCCTGGTAGAGCGGGTGCTCGTACTTCAGGCAGCACATCAGCCGCCCGCAGGCGCCCGAGATCCGCAGGGGGTTGACCGGAAGGTCCTGGTCCTTGGCCATCCGGACGGTCACCGGTTCGAAGTCCTTCAGGAACGTGGCGCAGCACAGGTCGCGTCCGCAGGGGCCGATGCCGCCCTGCAGCCGCGCCTCGTCGCGCGGTCCGATCTGGCGGAGCTCGACGCGCGCCTGCATCCCGCGGGCGAGGTCCTTGACCAGCGCCCGGAAGTCGACCCGTCCCGGAGCGGAGAAGTACAGGCGGTAGGTGTTGGCCTCGTTCAGGTAGTCGATCCCGATCACCTTCATCGGGAGGCCGTGCTGCCGGATGAGCTTCTTGGCGATCGCCTTGCCCTCGGCGCGGCGGATCCGGTTGGCCTCGTCGCGGGCCAGGTGCTCGTCCGTCGCCGGCCCCTCGCAGACGGGCAGGCCGTCGAGGTCGTCGGTGACGTACTGGGGCGCCCAGACGCACTCGGCGACCTCGGGGCCGTACTCGGTGGGCACCAGCACCCGGTCCCCCACCCGGGGGGTGTGCTGCCCCGGATCCAGGTAGTAGAGACGTCCATAACGGGTGAAGCTGACAGCCATCACCATGCCCATGAACATCACATTACTTGGCCGTTAAACGGACCTCGCGGCGGCCAACGCGCTTTCCCGGTACGAGCCCCCGTACAGGACGCAGTGCACGAGCAAAGGGTGAAGCTGGTGCAGAGGGACGCGTTCGTGCCAGCCTTCGGCCAGTGGAGCGGCTTCGTCGTACGCCTTCAGGAACGCGTCCAGGTGTGATGTGCCGAAGAGGGCGAGCATCGCGAGGTCCGTCTCGCGATGGCCGCCGTGCGCAGCAGGATCGATCAGCCATCCCCTGCCCCGCGAGTACAGGACGTTGCCGCCCCACAGATCGCCGTGGACGCGCGAAGGAGGCTCCTCCGGTTGCTCGGCACGGTTCAGTGCCGCCTCCACCTCCCGGACGTCCGAGGAGGTGAGGACGCCCTGGTCCCGTGCCATCCGGGCGTACGGCAGCACGCGGCGTTCGGCGTACCACTCCCGCCAACCGCCGTCCACGGGAGAGTTGTCCAGCGGAAGGTCGGCGATGTTCCCGGGCCAGTCGGCGCCGAACCGGGGAGCACCGCGCCGGTGCATGCCCGCCACGGCCCGCGCCGTCTTCTCGACCATCGGCACGGTGGCGGGTTCGGCCGGCAGCCACGGCAGGACGAGAAAGTCTTCGCCCACTTCGAGAACCTCCGCGGACGGGCCGCCCAACCAGCGCAGCCCGCTCGCCTCGGCCGTGAAGTCGCCGCCCTTCTTGACGAAGACCTCGCGCCCGTCTTCCAGAGACGCATGGTGCAACGTCCAGGAGTGGCTGCGTCCCAGATCCCGCAACCGTACGACGCGGAGGCCGAGGAGCCTCACCGCGACGCCTTGCGCACCTCGTCCAGCAGCCCCGGCATCGCGGCCTCGATCAGCTCCAGGCACTCCTCGAAGCCGGTGTCGTCGCCGTAGTACGGGTCGGGAACGTTCAGATCCACAGCCTGTGGATCGTAGGAGCGCAGCAGCCTCACCTTGGCCCGCTGCTTTTCCCGCGGAGCGAGCGCCCGGAGATCGCGGTAGTGCCCCTCGTCCAGGGCGATGACAAGGTCGTAGTGGTCGAACCAGTCCTCACGGAACTGCCGCGCCTGGTGCGCGCTCGTGTAACCGCCGCGCTGGAGCATCCGCACCGTCCGGTGGTCCGCAGGGTCGCCGGCATGCCATCCGTCCGTCCCGGAGCTGTCCACCTCCACATCCAGGCCCTCGTCCTCGACATGCTTCCTGAAGACGTGCTCGGCCATCGGGGAGCGGCAGATATTCCCTGTGCAGACAAAGGTCACGCGGTACGTCATGCCACCAAGAATGCCCGGCTCAGCTGATCGCGCGAACCGTTTGGATATCCTGCCTAAGCCAGGACCGGCATCTCCAGAGGGACGCGTAGTGACTTCTCAGACAGTGGCCGAACTCCACGAACAGGCTCGCCAGGACTACGAGGCCTTCAAGGCCCGTGGGCTGAAGCTGGACCTCACCCGGGGGAAGCCCGCGCCCGCCCAGCTCGACCTCTCCAACGAGCTGCTGACGCTGCCCGGCGAGGGCGTCTACAAGTCCGCGGACGGCACCGATCTGCGCAACTACGGCGGGCTCACCGGCCTCCGCGAGCTCTCCGAGATCTTCGCGGAGGGGCTCCAGGTGCCCGCTGAGCGGCTGCTGGCGCTCGGCAACGCCAGCCTCACCCTCATGCACGACACCGTCGTCCACGCGCTGCTGAGCGGCGTCCCCGGCGGCACCGGGCGTTGGTCGGACGGCGAGCGCGTCGCCTTCCTGTGCCCCGTGCCCGGCTACGACCGGCACTTCGCGATCTGCGAGCGCTTCGGCATCGAGATGATCCAGGTGCCGATGACGGCCGAAGGCCCCGACATGGACGTCGTCGAACGGCTCGTCGCCGAGGACGCCACGATCAAGGGCATCTGGTGTGTGCCCAAGTACAGCAACCCGTCCGGCATCTCCTACAGCGACGAGGTCGTGCGCCGGCTGGCCCGGATGCGGACGGCCGCCCCCGACTTCCGCGTCTTCTGGGACAACGCCTACGCCGTCCACCACCTCACTGACAAGCCCGCGGAGATCCTCGACGTCCTCGCCGAGGCCGAAGCGGCCGGGAACCCCGACCGGGTGTTCGTCTACGGATCCACCTCGAAGGTGACGTTCGCGGGCGCCGGCGTGGCGTTCTTCGGCTCGTCCGAGGCGAACATCAAGTGGATGACGGGCTTCCTGGGCAAGAGCACCATCGGGCCCGACAAGATCAACCAGCTGCGGCACGTGCAGTTCCTCAAGGACGCCGAAGGACTGGCCGCGCACATGCGCAGGCACGCCGAGATCGTCCGGCCGAAGTTCGACGCCGTCGACGACATTCTCACCCGGGAGCTCGGCGGGACGGGCCTGGCGGAGTGGACGAAGCCCGAAGGCGGCTACTTCATCAGCCTGGACGTGCCGGAAGGCTGCGCCAAGCGCGTCGTCCAGCTGGCCAAGGAAGCGGGCGTCGCGCTGACCCCGGCCGGCGCCACCCACCCCTACGGCGACGACCCGGCCGACCGGACGATCCGGATCGCGCCGACCTACCCGATCCCCGCCGAGCTCGACGTGGCGATCGAGGGCCTGGCGACCTGCGTCCGGCTCGCCGGGTACGAAAAGCAGCTCTGAGGCGAAGACCGACGGGGAGGGCCCGGCCGCGTCCGGGCCTTCTTCGTCATCGGGGGACGCTCTGCGCCGTCTCCACCGGCATCGCGTAGCCTCGCGCCTGGCAGCCGGTGCCCAGGACGGCCATCGTGAGCAGGAGCGCCATCATCAGGCACGGACCCTTCATGGTTTCCTCCCGTTTTCGTGCGCCTCGCTGATTCTGCTCTCAGCCGGTTGTGAACTACTTGGGAAACCTTTGGAAGCCCGAACGGGCAGGTTGGAGGATGGTCATGAAGGTGCTCGTCACAGGAGGAGCCGGCTACATCGGGTCGGTCGTCACGGCGCAGCTGCTCGAAGCCGGGCACACGGTGACGGTGCTGGACAACCTGACGACCGGTGTGGCCGGAGCCGTACCGGAGGGCGCACGGTTCGTCCAGGCGGACATCAAGCAGGCCGGAGACGTCCTCGGCGAGGGCGGATACGACGCCGTCATGCACTTCGCGGCCAAGTCGCAGGTCGCCGAATCGATGGCGAAGCCCGAGCTGTACTGGGACAACAACGTCTCCGGGACGCTCAGCCTGCTCGAAGCGATGCGCCAGACGGACGTGTGCCGCATCGTCTTCTCGTCCACGGCCGCCACGTACGGGATCGCAGGCGACGAACCGATCACCGAGGACACCCCCGCCGTCCCCATCAACCCCTACGGCCAGTCCAAGGTCGCCGTCGACTACGCGCTCCAGGGCGAGGCGGCCGCGCACGGCCTGGCCGCCATCAGCCTCCGGTACTTCAACGTCGGCGGCTCCTACGCCGGTTTCGGAGAGCGCCACGACCCCGAGACCCACCTGATCCCCAACGTCCTCCGCGTGGCCGCGGGCCTGGCCCCCTCGGTGAACCTCTACGGCACCGACTACCCGACTCCGGACGGCACCGCCATCCGCGATTACCTGCACGTCGCGGACCTGGCCGAAGCCCATCTCCTGGCCCTGGAAGCCGCCGCTCCCGGCACGCACCGCGTCTACAACCTGGGCAGCGGCACCGGCTACTCGGTCAACGAGGTCATCACCACCGCCCGCGACGTCACCGGCCACCCCATCCCGGTGACGACCTTCCCCCGCCGCGCCGGTGATCCCCCGATCCTCGTCGCCTCCTCCGCCCGCATCACCGCGGACCTCGGCTGGAAGGCCCACCGCTCCCTCCACGAGATCGTCACCGACGCCTGGACCTTCCTCCGGTCCACCCTCTGACCCGTCCACCCGGCCACGGCGTCTTTTCCCCCGCCCTCCGCACGTCCGACGGCGGTCACATCGACGACCCCACTCGGCGCCGACGCCCCCGGAGCCGTGACCGGCGGCTGCACCGACGCCCGCCAGACCTGCCGCCGCAGCACCGAATCCCTTCGAAGCCCGAACGCCGGTGAAAGGAACCAACACACGAGCGGATCCGCGCCTACAGGGCTGCACTTATGGTGCGAGGCCATGTTCACGGTGCGGGGCGACGTTTTGCGGGGCCGTGCCTGCAGTGCGGAGCCACGTCTACGGTGCGGGACGACGCTTCCGGAGAGGGGCCGCACCTACGGAGCAGGAGCGCACTTACGGTGCGGGGTCATGTCTACGGTGCGGGGACGTGCTCACGGTGAGGGACCGTGCTCACAGTGCGGGGTCACGTCTACGGTGCGGGTGACGCTTTCGGAGAGGGGCCGCACCTACGGAGCAGGAGCGCACTTACGGAGCGGGGTCACGTCTACGGTGCGGGACCATGCCTATGGGACAGAGGTGCACTTACGGAGCGGGGCCATCCTACGGAGCAGGACCGCGTCCACGGAGCGGGTCACGTCTGCGGGACAGGGGCGACGCTTCCGGAGCAGGGCCATGTCCACGATGCGAGGCCGCGTCTGTGGAGCAGGGGCGTACTTACGGAGCGGGCCGCGCTCACAGAAGCAGAGTCGGGTCTACGGTGCGGGGTCATGCTTACAGAGCAGAGGCAGATCCTTGGAGAGCGGCCGCGCGTCCGGAGGGGGCCTTGCGACTGGAGGCCCCGGGTACTGCCGCTACCGGGCGGCTCTTGGCGTCTTTGAGAGGCCTGGCATAGATGCGGCCGTGCCGCTGGAAAGGAGCTTTCCGGCAGCACGGAGTGGGCGGTGTCAGCTGTTCGGAGCCTGGGTGTAAGCGTCGGGCCACGGGGAGCCGGGTGCGGAAATGCCTAGCTTGTGACGTTCTTCCGGGGTGAGGTGATGGAACGCCAGACGGCGGGCCACGTGGTCGGCGACGGATGACGCCGAGGGGACCAAAGAGTCGCCGGTGGGGCCGTGCGGGACGAAACGGAGGTCCAGGAGCTCCTCGACCAGGGGGTAGGCGGGAACACCCGAACGGAGGGCCACCGTCAGGACGGTGGACAGCGTCTCGGCCAGCCCCGCGGTCGTGGTGCCGGGCTCACCCCAGGTGATGAGGACCTCGGTCTCTGAAGTCTCGATGCGCGCCGGAACGCCGCTGCTCGTCGTCACCCGGTGAAGGTACTCCCGAACGCCGACAGAACCGGCTGTCGACCCGCCGAGGGCGCATCAAGGAGAACGGACTGCGTTCGTCCGGCGGGGTTCGATTCGACTTGCCTCCTTGCAGAAGGCCTCCTGAGCCGGGATTCGTTCGGCTCGACGCGGAGAACCGGAAGCGGGTTCGTTCCGCAGGGCGGAGAAATCTCTCGAACCGGTCCGTTCAGTTGGGCGCAGAGGTTTCGAGCCGGATCCGTAGGCGGGTGTCGGGCTCTTGGGGAGGCCGGTCCGGGGGAACCGGCCTCGGAGCGGTGTTTCGGGACTGATGCGGTGGTCGGGAAGGGTCAGCGCTTCCAGAAAGGGCGCTTGCGGGGGCGGGTGAGGGCGGTGAGGGCCTCGATGAGGCGCGGCCAGAGGGAGAGGGGTGCGGGGGAGGACTTCAGCTCTTCCAGGAGAGAGGCCAGGTCGGGAAGGGAGAAGGACTCCAGGCGGGTGACGAGGTCGGACAGGTGGCGGAGCCGGTCTTCGGCGGGGGCGTCGGTGAGGTCCTTGAGGCGGGAGAGCTCCAGTTCCAGGAGCGGGGTGACGTCGGGCGCGGGGGGAGGGGGAAGCGGGGCGCCGGTGATGGGGACGTGGAAGGTGGGGGGCGTGGGAGCACCACCGAATGCGCCGGGGGCGCCGCTGGGAGCGGGACCGCTGGGGGCCGCAGGGGCGGCGGGGGCGCTGCCGGGACGGGGTCTGGCTCGGAGGAAGGCTGCTCGGGGGGTTCCACCGGGTGCGGGGGAAAAGGGCGCTGCGGCCATCATCGGGGCGGCGGCGGGGAGGGCGGTAGGGGCGCTCTCCCGTTGCCAGCCCTGGGGGACTTCGACGGGCTGGGTCACCTGGTGGGGGGTGTCCCCGGAGGTGACGATCCTTGAGTCGATCGCGACGAAGGCCGTGAAGCGGCAGAGGACGCCGTGCTTCAGCGAAGTGGCTACCAGGCGCTGCTCGAGTTCGTCAGACGGGCGGACGGTGTAGGAGTCCTCCAGGTCGCGGAGGTGGGCCCTGGCCCAGATGGTGGTGGTGGCGGGATGGGCGACGACCCGTCCGGTCAGGGTCCGGCGCCACTCGTCGGAACCGGCGGCCGACGGGGCTTCGGTTGTTCCGGGAGCGTCGGTCTGCACGGCTTGGGCGTCCGCGGAAGAGGGAGTTCCGTGCGGCTGCGCGGACGGGGAGCCGGTCCGTGCGGATGGGGTGGGCCGGGCGTCCGTCGGGAGAGCCGCGGCTTGGCCGTCGTCTCGCTGGTGCGTGGTGTCGGCGGGGAGGAGCACCGGCTGGGAGGCGGGGCGGACGGCGGTGAGGGTGAGAGGCGCCTGACTGCCGCGATAGCGGCCGGAGAGGACCAGGGGGACGCCGGGGAAGAGGGAGGGCGGTCGGGAGGGGGTGAGGGTACCGGGAAGGATCTCCAGGCCGGCGGCGGGGTGGAGGGCGATCCGGGTGAGGACGGGAGCGGCGATGCGGTGGTGGATGTGCTCCATCGCGGCGTCGAGGCGGTCCTCGGACTCGACGAGTTCGCAGCGGCCCTGGCCGTGGGCGGCGAGCCTGCCCAGGAAGCCGGCGTTCACGGCCTGGTCGATGCCGACGGTGTGAACGCGGATGCCGTTCAGGGCGGAGGGGGACAGGGCGGCGAGGATCTGGTCCTCGTTGCCGACCTGGCCGTCGGTGACCAGGACGACGACCCTGTCGCGGGCCGGATCGGCGAGCAGTTCGACGGCACGGGTGAGGGGGGCGAGGATCTCGGTGCCGCCCCTGGCGTGCAGGATCGCGAGGTGCTCGACGGCGCGGAAGCGGTTGCGGTCGCCGGCCTCCACCAGCTCCGGGGGGAGGCCTTCGGGGTGCTCGACGACGTGGTCGAAGGAGAGCACGGCGAACCTGTCGTGGGCCTGGAGGCTGTCGACGATCCGGGCCGCGGCCCGCCGGGCGGCGATCATCTTCCAGCCCTCCATGCTGCCGGACCTGTCGATCGCCAGTACGACGTCCTTGGGCAGGGCGGGGCCCGCCTGCCCCGGCACCAGTGTCAGCGTGAACGTCCCCTCACCCCCTTCGTCCCCGACGGAGTCCGGGACGAAGACCAACGACTCCACCAATCCCGTCCCCGCACCACCGACGAAGCCCGAGCGCCGGTCGGCCTCGGAATCCGCGTTTTCGTTGGAAGTGGAGTGCCGCGGGACATCGGGGCCCACGCCTTCGACGGAACCGGAGTCCTGCGGGACATCGGAACCGGCGTCTTCGGCGGAAGCGGAGTGCTGCGCGGTGCCGGGAGCCGGGGTGGGAGGGGCGTAGGGGAGGCGGAGGATGAAGTCGCGGTCCAGGCGTTCGCCGGGGGCGAGGCGGAGGGCGCCGTCTTCGGCGGTGACGGTGTGGAGGCTGGAGGCGACGGGGCCGAGCGGGAGGCCTGCGGGGTCGATGTCGGCGGTGATGCTCAGGGCGACCGGGTTGGGGAATCCGGGGAGCAGGATGGGCGGGGTGATGCGGGAGGCGTCGGGGACGGCGGTGGTGTCGGGGATGACGCCGCTTCCCGCGGAAGGCCCGCCCAGCGGGTCGCCGGGGATGTAGCGGGGGGCCACCACGAGGGGGAAACGAAAGGTGGCGGCGCCGTCCTCGTAGGGGAGCGGCTGGTCCAGGGTGAGTCGTACCGTCACGCGTTCCCCGGGGAGGATGTTGCCCACCCGCATGGTGAAGACGTCGGGGCGGTCCTCTTCGGCGATCGCGGCGCGCCGGCCGGAGGCGATGGCCTGGTCGTACTCCTCGCGGGCCGCCGCCCGTTCCTTCAGTTCCGCGGTGACGACCCTGCCGTCGGCCTCCATGCGCAGTGCGGTGACGGCGGCGCGGTCGGGCAGAGGGAACACATAGGTCGCGTCCAGCGGCTTCTCGAACGGGTTGCGGAACCCCTGGGCGACCTTGACGCGGGCGGCCAGACCGGTGATGGCGGCGTGGACGTCGAGGGCGTCGAGCGGAAGGTTCCCTTCGGCGGTGGCGAGTGCGCCGAATCCCGCCTCGGGAACCGGGGACGAATCCATCGGCATGATCTGCACGTTCACATGGGCCTCCCTGGCGACGTTGCTGCGGCGGCCGGACGCGGATGCGACGACCGGTGTCCCGGCGGTGACACGCCACCACCGGGGGGTCGGGCTACAGGTGGAGTTCGCCCTCCCTTCGCGCGGTCGCCGCCGGGAGCCCGCGTTCGGCGAGTTCCCGCAGCAGTGGTTCCGCCGCCGCCCGCAGGGCGGCGAGATCCTCGCCGTCCAACGCCGAGGTCTCCAGGAGCAGCGTCACACCCGGTGCGAGCAGGACCCCTTGCATCGCCACGATCCGCACATCACTCGTCTCGGGCTTTCCGGAGAGCTCCACCGCCGCCGTCCACCGGATGTCCGGTGAGGCGGCTTCCGAGGCCCCGTCCGAACCGGACCCGCCGTCTGAGACTTCTGTGCCGGACCCAGCCCCTGGGTCGCTCGCATCGGGTGCCTCGCCTGCACCGGACACCCCGCCCTCGGTGTCTGCGGCACCGGACGTACCTGTCGTCTCGTCCACGGTGTCGGTTGCCTCATCTGTGCTGCCCGAACCGGGTGCCCCGTCTGCAGCGCCGACGGCACCGGCCTTCCTGTCCACGATGTCGGCGGCACCGAGTGCCCGGGCTGCGGCGTCTGCCTTTCCGGTGCCGGTCGCAGGGCGGCCGCCGGAGGGAGTGCTCTGCGAGGGGCCGGGAGCGGTGGTGGCATCGCTCGGAACGGCGGCCCAGAAGCGGCGGACAGGGGACGGAGGAGCCGCTGGGGGAGGAGTGCGAAGGCCTGGAAAGGGGCCGGTGATGGCGAGGAGGGTTTCGGAGGGGGCACCGGTGAGTTCGGCCTGGATCTCGGCGAGAGTGCGGCCGGCGGCCTGGCGGCGTTTGACCGCGACGAGCTGGAGCAGGTGGCGGCCGGTGTAGCGGGCCGTGCGGCCCTGCCGGAGCGGAGGGTCGAGCAGCCCGAGGGTGGCGTACCAGCGGATCAGGCGCTCGTTGGGGACGTCCTGGACGCGGCCGTTCACCTCGAGGTCGGCCAGCGCGGCGGCTGCGCGCTCGGCCAGTTCGGAGATCGTCCACGTGTCCATGCTGCAATGATGACACTGTAATGATGACAGTGTCAATCCAGTGCTGCCATATCGGGTGTGACGGAACGCCAAGATGATCCACACCGAGGGTGACGCCGACCTGCTGGCGCGGAGACTGTCGGGAGTGTCGGCGTTTGGGGTCGGCGACACCGGCGGGGCGGGCGGAAGTCCTTGAATGCGGAGGTCGGGGGCAGCACGCTGGGCGCGGGGGTGAGGCCGGTGCGGTGGACCGAGGCGGGGACGGCGGGTGCTTCGGCGTGGGCTCGGTACCGGCGGCTCTCGTCGCGGACCGAGAGATTCGTGGTCTCGGCGGTGCTCGGTGTGGCCGGCGGAGTGGTGGTCGCGGGCCTGCTCGACTGGCGTCCCGCGCTGGCGGTGGGCGCCGCGCTGGCCGCCGCGCACTGCCTGTCCGGCTACTTCGCACCCGGGGTGGAGACCAACTGGCGGCGCGGCGCCCGTGCGGAGCGGCGTACCGGACGTGATCTGGCCCGGCTGGGACGTGGTTACAGCGTGCTGCACGACCGCGAGATCCCGCGGTTGGCGGCCACCAATCTCGACCATCTGGTCATCGGCCTGACCGGTGTCTATGCCGTCGCCACCCGCAGGGTCCGTCGCGGCGCCCGGGTCTGGACGGACGAGGAGCGGTTGTGGGTGGGGGAGCGGCCCGCGAAGGACCTGGAGACGGCGATGGTGCTGCTGGCCTCGGAGCTGGTCGCGGAGATCCTCTCGGACGAACTCGACAGCGAGATGGACGTCGTCCCCCTCGTCGCCGTCCAGGCGGGTCGGCTGGCACCGGAGGGATGTGAATACGGCGATGTCACTTTTCTCCGAGGGCGGACGATTCCGGGGTTCATCAAGTCGCACCCGGTCATCTACACCACGGCGCAGGTGGCGACGATCTCCGAGGCGGCGGAACGCCTCTTTCCTCCGATGACGTGGGAATTCTAGGGAAGGCCCGGCCAGAACAGAACAGAACAAGCGCTGGAGAGCGGGCGGGAAAATGCCCTAGGTTTCCCGTCCATGAAGGAGAGCCCGCTCGTCGAGGCACTGCGTTCCCGTGACCCGGACGCCCCTGCTGTCGTTTATGACGCTTATGCCGCCAGGCTTTACGCATATTGCTGGTTTCGTCTGCTCGATCAGAACGCCGCCCAGGCGGCGCTGCGCGACACGTTCATCGTCGCCGAGGCCCAGATCGCAAGGCTGCGCGATCCCGCGGACCTGGCGCCCTGGCTGTACGCGATCGCCCGGGTCGAGTGCTCGCGCCACACCGGCCTCATCGACGGCCGTCCCGACCTCGTGGTCGCCCGACACGACCAGGACGACGTCGACCGGCGGACGGTCGCCTGGCGGTCCCTCGGTTCCCTGTCTCCGCAGGCCCGTGAACTCCTGGAACTGGGGTTTCGCCACCGCCTGCCCCCGCGGGGGCTCGCCGCGGTCCTCGAACTCCCCCGAAGGCGGGTCAAGAGGATGCTCGCGGAGGCGGAAGAGGACCTCCGGCTGGCCCTGACGGCCGAGATCCTGGCCAGGCTGGGTCCGCACGGCTGCCGGGGTCGCGGCGACGTCCTCGCCGAACGTGTCGCCGGGGAGCTCGATCCCGGTGTCAGGGCGAAGCTCCTGGCCCATGCCGGGCACTGCGATCTCTGCGGGAGCCGTACGCCGTCGAAGGACTTCTCCCCGGCGAAGGTGCTGGAATTGTCGCCTTACGCACGCCCGTCCGCCGCGCTGAGGGTGCGGGTGATGAACTGTTTCACCGACCCGGAATTGCAGGGTTACCGGCTTTTCGTCGCGACGCGTACCGCCGAGTTCAATGCCGCCGGTTTTCCGGGTCAGTCCCGTGGTATGCCCGTCTCCGCCGGTTTTTTCGGAATGATGGGGAGAAGCCTTCCCGTCAGGAGAAACATGATCGCCTGAATGGTGTGAGTGAGGCCGATCCCCGGGTAGGCATCCTCCGGTGAGCAATCGACTACGCACAGTGATTGCTCACGAATGTTCGGCATATCGGACAGGAGGAAAGCGTGACGCAGCCATCTCGAAGCCTGGCAGTGCTCGTGACCGGCGCTCTCGTCGCGGTGGGGACGCCTGTGCTGGCGGTCCCGCCGGAGCCTTCCCATACCAAGGATCTGGCCGAGAGCAGACAGACCGTCCGTGACAAAGAACACCGGGCCGAAAGGGCCACGACCCGGCTCAGACAGGCGAAGGCCGAGCTGGCGAAGCTCGGCGAACGCGCCGAGAAAGCGCAGAAGCGGTACGACGAGGCCGCCACGGCGCTGAAGCGAACGCGCGGGGCCCTTGCGGAGGCCCGACAACAGGTGCGGACGGCCGAGACGAAGAATGAGGCGGCGCAGGCCGAAGCCGAATCCGCCCGTCCCGGAACCGCGCCGGTGGAAGCCGCACCGGCAGAAAGCGTACAGCCCGAAGACGCAGGGCCGGCGGACGTACACGCCGAGGAGACGCAGGTAGAGGCGACAGAACCCGAAGAAGGCGAGCACGGCGGACAGGAGGCCTCTGGGGAAGGAGCAGCCTCCCGTTACCTGCCGCACTCGCCTTACACGGACTACGCCCGATACCTCGCACGCACCGTGACCACCGAGACCGCGGAGAAGGACCAGGCGGGAGAGGAGGCCGAAGAAGCGACGAAGCCGGAAACCGCCGAGGAGGCGGCGGACGAGACGACCACCGAGGATGCGCGGGACTCCGAGAAGGCGGAGGACACCGAGGAGACCCGGAAGGTCGAAACCGAGTCCGAGGCGCCGTACGTCCAGCAGGACGCTGTTCTGGAGAAGCTGGAGACGGCTCACACGAAGGCCCTTTCGCGACGAGCCGAGGCGCGTCGTACATACGAGGACCAGAAGAGGGAGTTCGCCGCCGCCGAGCAGGCCAAGAAGGAGGCCGACAAGGCGTACGAAGAACAGAAGGAGGAGGTCTCCAAACTCCGCGCGCAGAAGAAGCGGCTGCTCTCCACCCTCGCCCGGAACGAGAACGGAGTCGTCTTCCTGGCGGACAGGCGGGCCGAGAACAACAAGACGGCCGTCGCCAAGCTGAAGAAGGGCAAGAAGCGGCACTTCGCACGTGGCGCGGCCCGCGGAAGGCTGGTCGTCCAGTCCGCCCTCAAGTGGATCGGCACGCCCTATTCATGGGGTGGAGGCAACGCCTCCGGTCCCAGCTTCGGCATCGGACGCGGTGCCAGGACGCGCGGCTTCGACTGCTCCGGGCTGGCCCTCTACGCCTGGGCGCAGGCGGGGGTGAAGCTCGACCACTACACGGGCTCGCAGTGGAACTCCGGCCCGCGCATCCCGCTCAGCATGGTCAACCCTGGCGACCTGCTCTTCTTCGCCGGCAACACCAAAGATCCCGACACGATTCATCATGTCGGGATCTTTGTTGGCCGCGGCCGGATGGTGGAGGCGCCCTACACGGGGGCGCGGGTCCGGGTGACCTCCATGTGGCGCAAGAGCCTCATCGGGGCGGTCAGGCCCGCCTGACGGCTCAGTGGCCGCCCTGGTCCTGGAAACGCTTGCGGGAGCGGAGGATCTCCTCTTCGGCCTCGACCCGGCCGACCCAGTTGGCGCCCTCGACGGACTTGCCGGGCTCGAGGTCCTTGTAGACCTCGAAGAAGTGCTGGATCTCCAGCCGGTCGAACTCGGCGACGTGGTGGATGTCACGCACGTGCTCGAAGCGCGGGTCGGTGGCCGGCACGCACAGCAGCTTGTCGTCACCGCCCGCCTCGTCGGTCATCCGGAACATGCCGACGGTGCGGCACAGGATGAGGCAGCCGGGGAACGTGGGCTCCTGCAGCAGGACCAGGGCGTCCAGCGGGTCGCCGTCCTCACCGAGGGTGTTCTCCACGAAGCCGTAGTCGGTGGGGTACTGGGTGGAGGTGAACAGCAGGCGGTCGAGACGGATGCGCCCCGTCTCGTGGTCCACTTCGTACTTGTTACGAGAGCCCTTGGGGATCTCGATAGTCACGTCGAATTCCACTGTTTCCTCCGCTTGCCAGTTTCTGAAGCTGCCCGCGTGTGATGCGTGGCTCATGGGGTGTTGTGTGTATACAAGGATGTCGCACTCCGGTGATAGTTCTGGACGGGGAAGAGGTAAGTCATGGCGGCCATCGATCGGCCCGTGGCCGTGGTCACTCTCTTCCTGCTCCAAGTCTTCGCCGTGGGTGCGAGCGCCGGTGTAGTGAAAATCACACCAGAGCGGGAACTCTCTCCACAACCGGCCAGTGTGGCCCACAGGGAGATCGTAGTTCCCGGCAAGACCACGCAGGGTACCCGCGATGCGCGGATCTCGGGAGCGCAGCTGGCCGAGAGGCTCGGGAAACTCGATCCCAAGGGCCGGATCATCGGCGTGGTGCTGGACGGGGAGACCCGCGAGAGCCTGTTCGACGCCCGTTCCGGCCAGGCCGCGGTGCCGGCCTCGACCACGAAGATCGTGACGTCGACGGCGGCGCTCACCGCGCTCGACCCGGCGGCGCGGATCACCACGAAGGTGGTGCGCAAGGGCGACAGGCTGGTGCTGGTCGGGGGAGGGGACCCCACGCTCTCCTCCCGCGAGCGGCCCGAGGACTACCCGGGCCCCGCCTCCGTCGCCGAGCTGGCCAAGAAGACCGCCGACGCGCTCAAGGCCGGCGGCACGAACGGCGTCACCGTCGACTACGACGCCTCGCTGTACTCCGGCTCCGTGCTGGGCCCCGGCTGGAAGCCCACCTACGTCACGGAGGGGAGCGTCGCCCCCATCTCGGCGCTGATGGTGGACAACGGGAGGGTCGCCCCCAACCCGTGCGAGGGGACGCTGCCGGCCGTTCAGGACGGTCCGAAGCGCGCCACGCAGGTGTTCGTCAACTGGCTGAACCGCTACGGAGTGCAGGCCTCGGTGGGCCGTCCGGGCTCGGGAGAGGGCGGTCGGCCGGTCGCGGACGTGCAGTCTCCGACCGTCTCGGCGCTGGTCGAGCACCTCATGGACTGCAGTGACAACGAGGCCGCGGAGGCGCTGGCCCGGCAGGTGGCCCTGAAGAAGGGGCGGCCTGCGAGCTTCGACGGCGCCGCGCGGGCGATCCGCGACGTTCTGCAGTCACTGGGAGCCGCCCAGGGCGTGGAGACGCAGGACGGCAGCGGCCTGTCACCGCTCAACCGCATCACTCCCCTCGGGCTCGCCAAGATGCTCTCCACGAACGTCTCGGGCGACCGCAAGGCGCTGCGCACGGTCATCACCGGCATGCCCGTCGCAGGTTTCAGCGGCACCCTCTCCGAACGTTTCCTCGGCACGCAGGGCGCGGGCGTCGTCCGGGCGAAGACGGGCACCCTCAACCATGTCGCGACCCTCGCGGGCGTCATCCAGCACAAGAGCGGACGCCTCCTCACCTTCGCCTTCATGGCCAACGGGGCGGCGGACCTGAACGCGGCCCGCTCCACCCTCGACGCGATGGCCACCGCCGCCGCCACCTGCGACTGCTGACCGGCCGAGAGATATGCGTGCTTCGGGGCGGGTGTCCAGGTTGGTGGCGGGGTTTCGGGGAACGCCTCAAGGGATCGGCGCGTTAGTCCGTACAGTGACAGGCCCGTCCGGGCGGGTCACGGTGGAGGGAGCAGGCGTGAGCGGCATGATCGACTGGGGTACGGCGGTCCAGACCGGCGCCCGCCTGGTACGGCCCGGCCCGCAGGTCTCCGCGACGGAGGCCCGGGCCGTCGTGATGGAGCTGCGGGAGCTGTCGGGCGTGGCGGAAGGGCACGTGCGGGAGTTCACCCGCATGGACGTGCCGCCGTCGACGCACCCGGCCACCGTGGTGGACCGTCCGGGATGGATCAAGGCGAACGTCGAGGGCTTCCGGGTGGTCCTGGAACCCCTCGTCGACCAGCTCTCGCAGCGCCGCACGGTGCCGTCGGGGCCGATGGGGATCGCGGCCGACATCGTCGGGCCGCGCGTCACGGGCATGCAGATGGGGGCGATCCTGGCCTACATGGCCAGCCGCGTGCTGGGCCAGTACGAGCTGTTCCTGCCGCCGGACCCGTCCGGAAAGGCGCCCGCCGGACGGCTGACGCTGGTCGCGCCCAACATCGTCCACGTCGAGCAGGAGCTCTCCGTCGACCAGCGGGACTTCCGGCTGTGGGTGTGCCTGCACGAGGAGACGCACCGCGCCCAGTTCACCGCCGTGCCCTGGCTGCGCGCCTACGTCCAGGAGCAGATGACGCAGTTCCTGCTCGCCTCCGACCTCAGCCCGACCGAGCTGTTCGACCGGATCAAGGACGCCGCGGAGGCCGTGGCCGACGCCGTACGCGGCGGCGAGTCCACCCTGATCGACGCGATCCAGACGCCGGCGCAGCGCGAGATCCTGGAACGGCTCACCGCGGTGATGACGCTGGTGGAGGGCCACGGCGACTTCGTGATGGACGCGGTGGGACCGGAGGTCGTGCCGTCCGTGGCGCAGATCCGCGCCAAGTTCAGCTCGCGGCGCGGCGGCGGATCCAAGATCGACAAGGCGATGCGGCGGCTGCTCGGCATCGACCTGAAGATGAAGCAGTACGCGGAGGGCTCGCGTTTCGTCCGCCGGGTGCACGCCGAGATCGGCATGACCGGCTTCAACAGGGTGTGGACGTCGCCCGAGACGCTGCCGACGATGGCCGAGATCAGCGACCCGTCCCTGTGGATCCGGCGGGTGGGCCTTCCTCCGGTCGGCGGCGAGATCCTCTCGCTGGAGAAGCCCAACGGCACGGAGTCCTGACCCGCGGCCCGTCCGGCGAACCCAGGCTCGAGTCCTCCTGAGGGCCGTTCGGCACGCGCCGCGGGCGGCGAGCCACCGGGCTCGCTTCCCCGGTGGACGGCTCTGTGCAGTGGTGGCCGCCGGGTTCGCTCATCCCGGCGGACGGCTCTGTGCAGTGGTGGGCCGCCAGGTTCATGTCCCCTGTGGACAACCGGTGGGACGGGCTCCGGGCATGGCACCCTGAAGACCTGACCGGTTCGGCGGGGCGGCCCGCCGCGAGGACGGGAGGTCGGCTTTGGGTCCGGATCCCGCTGTGGCCACGGCGCGTTCAGCGGTACGGGAGGCGCTGGGCGGGCAGCCGCCGGGCGGCCTGGTGCTGGTGGCGTGCAGCGGTGGGGCCGATTCGCTCGCTTTGGCGGGTGCGCTGGCCTTCACAGCGGTCAGGATGGGACTGCGCGCGGGGGGCGTGACGGTCGACCACGGGCTGCAGGAAGGGTCCTCGGAACGGGCCGGTGAGGTCGTGAAGGCGTTGAGCGGTCTCGGCCTCGAACCCGTGGAGTCCGTCTCCGTCTCGGTGGGACGTGCGGGAGGGCCGGAGGCCGCCGCGCGCGAAGCCCGCTACACGGCGCTGGACGAGGCAGCGGAACGGCTCGGGGCGCGAGCAGTCCTGCTGGGGCACACCCTTGACGATCAGGCCGAGACGGTTCTCCTGGGGTTGGCGCGCGGCTCGGGGGCACGGTCCCTGGCGGGGATGGCTCCGCGTGCCGGACGCTACCTCAGGCCGTTCCTGGGGCTCACCCGCGCCGAGGTGAGGAGGGCGTGCCTGGCGATGGGGCTCGCGCCCTGGGACGATCCCCACAACGAGGACCCGGCGTACACGCGGGTACGGGTCCGCAGGGAGGTGCTGCCGCTCCTGGAGCGGCGACTCGGCCCCGGCGTCTCCGAGGCGCTCGCGCGCACCGCCGCCCTGCTGCGGGAGGACGCGGACGCGCTCGACGGATGGGCCGTCCGGGCCCTGGAAGAGGCGCGTGATTTCGAACACGCGCTGGACGTCCGGGCGCTGGAGGGCCTGCCCCCGGCGGTGCGTTCGCGGGTGCTGCGCCGGGCCGCGGTGGCGGCCGGAAGCCCCGCCGGGACGCTCGCCGCGGTGCACGTCGCGGCCGTGGACAGGCTGGTCACGGCCTGGCACGGGCAGCGCGGCGTGGACCTGCCCGGAGGGGTCAAGGCGATCCGGCGGTATGGCAAGCTGCATTTTGGTCCGGCCGGAGTGGCCGTGCCGGGGGAGAAGCGACGGAAGGCGTAGGGGTGGAAGAGAAGGACCTGGGCAACGACCTGGCCAAGGTGCTGATCACGGAGGAGCAGCTCCAGGCGAAGATCCGGGAGCTGGCCGAGCAGATCGACACCGACTACGCCGACAAGGACCTCCTGCTGGTCGCGGTGCTCAAGGGCGCGGTGATGGTCATGGCCGACCTGTCGCGAGCCCTGCGCAGCCACGTCTCGCTGGACTTCATGGCGGTCTCCTCCTACGGCTCGGGCACCAAGTCGTCGGGGGTCGTGCGCATCCTCAAGGATCTGGACACCGACATCTCGGGCAAGCACGTGCTCATCGTCGAGGACATCGTCGACTCGGGGCTCACGCTCTCGTGGCTGATCGACAACCTCCGGACGCGGCAGCCGGCGAGCCTCGAGGTGTGTGCGATCATGCGTAAGCCGGAGGCGGTCAAGACCGAGATCGACGTGAAGTACATCGGTTTCGATATTCCGAACGAGTTCGTCGTGGGTTACGGGCTGGACTATTCGGAGAAGTACCGCAACCTCCCCTTTGTTGGGACACTTGCCCCGCACGTGTACAGCAACTGATCGCGGGGAACATCCCGGGCCAGCCGTTCGTTGGGATGACGCTGGGGAGATCGCTGGCTGCATGTTTCGCTTCGCCCGGTGTACCTTCAGTAGTTAGCTTTCCGCAGATGTTGGTCAGGAGGGACGGGCCCCGTCCGGGGTTGCCGCACATATGGACGTGAAGCGCTACTTCCGCGGACCACTGCTGTGGGTCCTTCTCTTCGGTGTGCTGGTCGCCCTCGTCATGTGGGGGGTCAACCCGGGGCAGACCTACGAGAAGGTCGACACCTCCACGGTGGTCTCCGCCATCCAGAAGGGCCAGGTGAAGTCGGCGAAGATCGTCGACAAGGACCAGGTCATCCAGATCACCACCACCGACGGCAAGCACGAGCAGGCCAGCTGGGTCGGGGGCCAGGGCGTCAAGCTGCAGGAACAGCTGCAGCAGCAGGTCCAGGCCGGCAAGACCCAGTCCTACCTGGTCGACGTTCCCAAGCAGAGCGTCTTCCTGAGCCTGATGTTCAGCCTGCTGCCGATGATCATCATCATCCTCATCTTCCTGTTCATCATGAACCAGATGCAGGGCGGCGGCTCGCGGGTGATGAACTTCGGCAAGTCCAAGGCCAAGCTCATCACCAAGGACACCCCGAAGACCACCTTCTCGGACGTCGCGGGCGCCGACGAGGCGATCGAGGAGCTCAAGGAGGTCCGCGACTTCCTGCAGAACCCGGCCAAGTTCCAGGCGATCGGCGCCAAGATCCCCAAGGGCGTGCTGCTCTTCGGCCCTCCCGGCACCGGCAAGACGCTGCTGGCGCGCGCCGTCGCCGGCGAGGCGGGGGTGCCGTTCTACTCGATCTCCGGTTCCGACTTCGTCGAGATGTTCGTCGGCGTGGGCGCCTCCCGGGTCCGTGACCTGTTCGAGCAGGCCAAGACGAACGCCCCGTCGATCATCTTCATCGACGAGATCGACGCGGTCGGCCGCCACCGCGGCGCCGGCCTGGGCGGCGGGCACGACGAGCGCGAGCAGACCCTCAACCAGCTGCTGGTCGAGATGGACGGCTTCGACGCCAAGGCCGGCGTCATCCTGATCGCCGCCACCAACCGGCCCGACATCCTGGACCCGGCGCTGCTGCGTCCCGGCCGGTTCGACCGCCAGGTGACGGTGGACCGCCCCGACCTCGAGGGCCGCAAGGGCATCCTGCGCGTCCACGGCCGCGGCAAGCCGTTCGCGCCCGACGTCGACCTCGACATCATCGCCCGGCGCACCCCCGGCTTCACCGGCGCGGACCTGGCGAACGTCATCAACGAGGCGGCGCTGCTCACCGCGCGCTTCGACCGCAAGCTCATCGACATGGAGACCCTCGAAGAGGCGATCGACCGCGTCATGGCAGGGCCGGAGCGCAAGACCCGGGTCATGTCCGACGCGGAGAAGAAGATCATCGCCTACCACGAGGGCGGCCACGCCCTGGTCGCGCACGCGCTGCCGAACGCCGACCCGGTGCACAAGGTGACGATCCTGCCGCGCGGCCGGGCCCTCGGCTACACGATGACCCTGCCGATGGAGGACAAGTTCCTCACCACCCGCTCGGAGATGAACGACCAGCTCGCCATGCTGCTCGGCGGCCGGACGGCCGAGGAACTCGTCTTCCACGAGCCCACCACCGGCGCGTCCAACGACATCGAGAAGGCCACCTCGATCGCCCGCAACATGGTCACCGAGTACGGCATGAGCGAGCGCCTCGGCGCCCGCAAGTTCGGCAGCGGCGGCGGCGAGGTCTTCCTCGGCCGCGACATGGGCCACGAGCGCGACTACTCCGAGAACATCGCCTCGGCGATCGACGACGAGGTGCGCCGCATGATCGAGGGCGCCCACGACGTCGCCTGGGAGATCCTCACCGAGTACCGGGACGTGCTGGACCACCTGGTGCTGGAGCTGATGGAGAAGGAGACGCTCAGCAAGGACCAGGTGCTGCAGATCTTCGCGCCGATCCGCAAGCGCCCGCACCAGAAGTCCTACGTCGGCTACGGCAAGCGCCTTCCGTCCGACCGGCCCCCGGTCATGACGCCCAAGGAGCTCTCGCTGACCGGCCCCGCGGACGCCAAGGCCGTGGAAATGCCTACCGGTGAAACGGACAACTGACGGGTCCGCGTAGAGTGTCCGTTATGAGCGCTGCCCCGGAGTTCGATCACGCACGGATCGAGAAGGCCGTACGGGAGATCCTGTACGCCATCGGTGAGGATCCCGACCGTGACGGACTCCGGGACACCCCGGCCCGGGTCGCCCGCGCCTACGCCGAGCAGTTCGCGGGCCTGTCCATGGGTCCGGAGGACGTGCTGACCACGGTCTTCGAGGCCGACCACGACGAGATGGTCCTGGTCAGGGACATCGAGCTTTACTCGACCTGCGAGCACCACCTGGTGCCCTTCCACGGCGTCGCCCACGTCGGCTACACGCCCGGCGACAACGGCCGGATCACCGGCCTGTCCAAGCTGGCCCGCCTCGTCGACGTCTACGCCCGCCGCCCCCAGGTCCAGGAGCGCCTCACCAGCCAGGTCGCCGACGCGCTGATGGACCACCTCAAGCCCCGCGGCGTCATCGTCGTCATCGAGGCCGAACACCTCTGCATGACCATGCGCGGTGTCCGCAAGCCCGGCGCCAAGACCGTCACGTCCGCCGTCCGCGGCGACTTCCGCACCCACGCCGAGACCCGCAACGAGGCGATGAGCCTCATCCTCGGCCGCCACTGACCCCGGACGACCCCCACCCTCCCCACCGCTTCGGCCGAGCCGAGGCGGTTTTCCTTTCCCCGGGCCCGCCGCCGCCCCTGTCCGACTGTGGGACGCCCGCCGCCGCATCTGCCTGGCTCCGGGTCGTCCCGCCGCCTCCGCTGCTCTTCGCGGCCCAGCCGGGCCTCGGTTCGCCGGTTCCAGAAAGCGGCCAGACCCCATGTTCGTGGTGGCTCCGCGTCTGTGCCGAGGCGTGCAACGAGGTGGTGAGCCTCGTCCACGGTCTTCATTGAACAGGCTCGGTCTTCACCGGCCTCGACCGAAGCGGAGCGCCTTCGCCTTCAGGGGGCCGTTCTCGACGGGCCGGGCTCGGCTTCGGGGTGGTCGGGGGCACCTCGGGGGTGTGATGAGGGTGCTGTTCTGCGCGGGCGGGTGTCGGTCGCGCGGGTGGTCCGGTTCGGTGGGGTGGTGGGAACCGGGGCGGGGCGGAGGCAGGTCGTCCCGCCCCGGGGTCGAAGGCGTCAGCGGGTGGCGGCTTCGATGTTCTGCTGGGAGCGGCGGACGTCGGTGGCGCCTTCTTCGAGGGCGACGGCCATCTTGTCGAAGGCGCTCTTGGCCTCGGCCCAGGCGGCGCGGAAGCGGTCGGCGCCGGGGCCCCACCAGATCTCGGTGGAGCTGACGGTGCGGCCGTTGAGGTCCTTGATGAGGGCGTCGAGGTTCTTGGAGTGTCGGGAGAACAGGCGGGCGAGTTCTTCCATCTGGCCGATGTTGCCGCCTCTGCGGTCCGCACCCATGGGTCGTCCTCTCGCTGGGGAACGGTCACCTGCCACGGTAGGCGGCCGACGGCCTTCGCGCAGCGGGTTCCCGAGTTGTCGGGGATGGGAGGCGCGGAGGGCGTGACTCGGGCGAAAGAGATGACGGAAGCCGGTGTCACCGAACACAATGGCCTGGTCACTCTCGGTGAGTGAAGTGTTCGGGGCGCCGGAGGCGATCGACGATGCCGACGGGGCTCCGCCCGGCGGACGGCCGTCGCGGGCGGGGCGCCGACCGGGGCAGGCAAGCGGGACGGGCTTCGGGGAGCGCGGCGTGGTGGTGTCCGAGCGGGTGTGGTGGGCGGGACGGCGGGTCGAGGATCTGGCCGGAGCCGCGGGGAACGCCGGTGTACGGGCCTGGCGGCTGCTGGAAGGCGAGGTGCTGGTGGGGCCCGCGGCGGTGGCCCTGTTCGGGCGGGTCGCCGAGCGGCACGGCGAGGCGGGGCGGGCGTTCGTGGAGGCCGCCGGGCGGATCGAGGCGGCGGGGCGGCAGGCGACGCCGCCCGTGCCCGGGATCCACGTGAGGTTTCCCCGGGCGGGACGGGCGCCCCGGGGGGAACCGGGGATCGGGGCGGGAAGCCCCGAAGGGCTGAACGACCTGATGATCGAACTGGGCCGGATGGCGCGGCGCTGGCAGGACACCGGGCGGGAACTGCGCAGGACCCTGGAGGGGATCGGGGCGGGCGGCGGCCCGGGAATCCGGGTCGAGAGGCTCGGCACGGACCTGCTGGGGGAGATCCCGGACCTGCGGCGGCGGAGGGACCTCCTCGCCAAGGAGGAGCTCGGGCCCGAGCGGATCGGCCGGCTCGCGGCGGCGCTCTCGATGATGTGGGCGGTGAAGGCCGCCGACCCGAAGCTGTACGCCCGGCTCCTCCGGGCGGGGGTGGACCCGGCGGACATGCCGGGTTGCGGGGCCGCCGAGGTGCGGAAATGGTGGGAGCTCCTCGGCCGGGAGCAGCGGCGCCTGTACGTACTGGCCTTCCCGGCGCTGATCGGATGGGCGGACGGGGTGCCCGCCGCCGCCCGGGACAAGGCGAACCGGACGGTCCTCGAACGCCGCCTCGAACAACTGCGGGAAAGCCCCGCCGGCTCGCTGACGCCCTTCGAGGCCCGCGACCTGAGAAGGCTGGAGCGGCTCGCCGACAAACTCGCCTCGGTCGAGCGGGACACCGGTCAGAAGGCCTACCTCCTGGGCCTCTCCTCGACCCTCGCAGGCCCCTGGGACGGACCCGGCGAGAAGCCCCTCCTCCCCGACTCGATCCCCCGCCTCGTCACCGACCCCACCCCGGGCCCCGACGGCCGCGTCATCATCGCCATCGGCAACCCCGACAGATCCCGCCACACCGGAATCTACGTCCCCGGCACCACGGCCCAACTCGACAACATCGACGGCGACGTCGAACGGGTCGTAAATCTGTGGAAGCAGAGCCAGAACTACGTATTCAAGGACGCGGTCTCCACCGTGATGTGGCTGGGTTACGACGCGCCAGACGGCATCGTCGCCGATGCGACAAGAGATCAATACGCAGATGCAGGTGCTCCTAAACTGAGAGGCTTCGTCAACGGCATTCGCGCTGGTCAAGACGCGCCAAAAGCCCATGTGACCGTGATCGGGCATAGTTATGGTTCGGTGGTCGTGGGAGAGGCTGCCAAGAAACGCGATTTCGCTGCGGATGACATCGTCGTGGCGGGAAGTCCAGGAATGCATGTAGGAAAAGCTGCCGAGCTCGGTATCGGTGCCGAGCGCGTCTGGGCCCAAGCGGCGGAGGGGGACCCGGTGCCCAATGCGGGTCGCATGGGACACGGACGGCCGGACCCTGAAAAACGATGGGGGTTCGTGGGCAACCCCATGCCGTTGGTCCCGTCCGATGATCAGTTCGGGGGGCAGATCCTCGAGACGGACACCCAAGGTCACAGCGAATACTGGAACGAGGGAAGCAAGAGTCTGGACAACCAGGTCAAAGTCATGGTCCACACCCATGGGAACTCCACCCCGGCGGATGACCCGGTTTTGAAAGCCGAATGATCGTTAAGGCGGGGTCGAAATCATGACAAAGATGAAATGGTGCGGCTCTCTCATTGTTTCTTTGGTGGTCCTGTCCGGATGTTCGAGCGTGAAGCTGGGAGGTCTGATGGCAGAAGAAAAATATTCGATCGCGCACCCGAAGGATGTAGCGGCCAAGGTGGGTCGGTACGGGAAAGAAATCCTCGATGGGCTCGCCATTGAGGGGAAATTTAACAATCCCAACATTTCTCCGAGTCCGTGCGGAAGCGAGTACAACGCCAAGCGGGTACCGGGCCGCAACCTTGATCACGAAACTTGGTGGGTGGGCCACAGCCCCTATTCGGAAGCGTTGATCACCTACGTGGAGGTCCCGAGCGCGGCGGTGATCGGTGAGGCGCTGACCAGGCTGAAGGCGGCGCTGGAAGGCGCGGGCTGGCGGACCGTCGAGTTCGGTACGGGAAGTGCGACGAGCCAGGCGGTTCTGCGGATCGCGGCGCCGGAGGAGGGCTACGGGGCGGTTCTCCAGGGGATCACCACCGTTCCGGGCAGTCCGCGGATCGGAGTGAACGTGTCTTCGCCGTGTCTGCGGCATCCGGAGGCGGAGTGAGATCGGGCGGGAGCGGGGTTGTCGGGGGGAGGCCTTAGGCTGGTGGCATGAGCGTTTCCGGGCTGCCTGATCACGAGCGGTGCCTGGTCATGGGCGTGGTGAACATCACGCCGGACTCCTTCAGTGACGGAGGGGAGTGGTTTGATCAGGAGCGGGCCGTCAAGCACGGGCTGGAGTTGGCGCGGGACGGGGCCGACCTGATCGACGTGGGCGGTGAGTCGACGCGGCCGGGGGCGCAGCGGGTGTCGCTGGCCGAGGAGCTCAGGCGGGTCGTGCCGGTGATCGAGGCGCTGTCCCGCGAAGGGGTGCCGGTCAGCGTCGACACGATGCGGGCCGAGGTGGCCGAGGCCGCGGTGCGGGCGGGGGCGCTGCTGGTCAACGACGTCAGCGGCGGTCTCGCCGATCCGGACATGCCGCAGGTCGTGGCGCGGGCGCGGGTGCCGTACGTGGTGATGCACTGGCGCGGGCACAGCCACGACATGCAGAGCCGCGCGGTCTACCGGGACGTCGTCACCGAGGTGAGGGACGAGCTGCTGCACCGGGTCGAGGCGGTGGTCGCCCAGGGCGTCGACCCGTCGATGATCGTGCTGGACCCGGGGCTGGGGTTCGCCAAGCAGCCGGAGCACAACTGGGCGCTGCTGGCCCGCCTCGGCGAGCTCGGCACGCGGTTCCCGGTCCTGGTGGGCGCCTCGCGCAAACGTTTCCTCGGCAGGCTGCTGGCCGCCCCGGACGGCACGCCCCGCCCGTTCGCCGAATGCGACGACGCGACGCTCGCGGTCAGCACGCTGGCCGCCGCGGCGGGCGCCTGGTGCGTACGCGTGCACAATGTCCGGCCGAACGCAGACGCGGTGCGGGTGGCCGCGGCCATAGGCTCAGCGCGTGGATGACGCCGCAGCGGTAGAGGCCGCGAATGCCAAGTTCTACACCGCCTTCGAGACGGGCGACCTGGACCTCATGCACGAGGTCTGGGCCGACGGAGACTACGCCGAGGGCGTGACCTGCGTCCATCCGGGCTGGACGATGTTGCGCGGGCGCGGCGAGGTGCTGCGCTCCTGGGCGCTGATCATGGCGAACACCGCCTACATCCAGTTCGTGCTCACCGAGGTGCACACCGAGGTCAGGGGCGACTTCGCGATCCTCACGTGCGAGGAGAACATCCTCACGGCCGACAGGGACGAAGAAGGGTTCCTCGCGGGGGGAAGCGTCGTGACGACGAAGGTGTTCGTACGTGACGAAGGTCAGTGGAGGCTGTGGGTCCACCACGGCTCCCCGGTGCTGAACGGGACACAGGATGACGGATCGGATTGAGCTGCGCGGGCTGCGCGCCCGCGGTTTCCACGGTGTGCTGCCGGCCGAGCGGGAGCTCGGCCAGGAGTTCGTGGTCGACGCCGTCCTGGGTCTCGACCTGCGGCCCGCCGCGGCGAAGGACGACGTCGCGCTGACCGTCCACTACGGGGAGCTGGCCGACCGGCTGGTCGAGGTGGTGACCGGTGAGCCGGTCGACCTGATCGAGACGCTCGCCGAGCGGCTGGCCGGGGTGTGCCTGGCCGATCCGCGGGTGGAGACCGCCGAGGTGACCGTGCACAAGCCGGCCGCCCCCATCGAGCACCCGTTCACCGACGTCGCCGTCACGATCCTCAGGAGCCGCGCATGACAGACCGGAGCTTGACCGGCGGGCACATGCTGATCGAACACCGGGTGGTGCTGTCGCTGGGCAGCAACCTGGGAGACCGGTTGGAGAACCTGCAGGACGCGATCGACGCGCTGTTCGACGCGCCCGGCCTCACGTTCCTGGCGATCTCCCCGGTGTACGAGACCGCGCCGTGGGGCGGGGTCGAGCAGGACGACTTCCTCAACGTGGTCGTCGTCGCCGAGACCCTGCTGACGCCCGAGACGCTGCTGGAGCGCAGCCTGTCGATCGAGGAGTCGATGCGCCGGGAGCGGGTCGTCCGCTGGGGGCCGCGCACCCTCGACATCGACATCGTGCAGTTCGGCGGGATCGTCTCCGACGATCCCCGGCTGACGCTCCCGCATCCCCGCGCGCACGAACGGGCGTTCGTGCTGGTGCCGTGGGCGGGGGTCGAGCCCGACGCGGTGCTGACGGGCCACGGACCGGTCGCCGACCTGGCCGCCGCCGCGGCGGGGGACCAGGAGGTCACCCGCCGCGACGACCTGACCCTCCAGCCACCGGCGTGAGGGCGTCCCGGCCGTCCCTGCTGCTGGCGCTGGTGTTCGCGGCGGCGCTGGCGGTGTGGGCGCTGCTCAAAGGCGTGTACTCGCAGCTGCCGCCGCTGCCGTGGACGGCGGTGCCCACCCTGCTGCTGCTGGCGCTCGGCGAGGTCGTCACCGGCGTCAACATCCGCAACAAGATCCACCACAAGGCCGCCGCGGAGGACGCACGCCCCGTCGACCCGCTGAGCGTGGCGAACATGGCGGTGCTCGGCAAGGCCAGCGCGCACGCCGCGGCCGCCCTCACGGGTGTCTTCCTCGGTTTCGCCTTCCATGTCCTGCCGGACCTCGACCTCCCCACTCCCCGCCACGACTTCATCGTCAGCGCCGCCACCACCGCCTCGGCCCTCATCCTCACCGGCGCCGCGCTCTTCCTGGAGTGGTGCTGCCGCATCCCCAAGGACCCCGAAGAGGAGAAGAACGGCCGCCGCTGACCGCGGCCCGTCCCGCCTTCGAGACCGCCGGACGCGGCCCGGCCGATGAGCCGCGACTTCGGGAGCGGTCCCGCCGTCGAGGACGGCGGGACCGCTCCTCTTCCGGGTAGCGGGTTATTTGTCGATGTCGCCGACGACGAAGAACATGGAGCCGAGGATGGCGACCATGTCGGCGACGAGCTGTCCCTTCAACATCTCGGGAAGGACCTGGATGTTGTTGTAGCTGGCGCTGCGGAGTTTGAGGCGCCAGGGGGTCTTCTCGCCGCGGGAGACCAGGTAGTAGCCGTTGATGCCCAGGGGGTTCTCGGTCCAGGCGTAGGTGTGGCCGACGGGGATCTTGAGGATCTTGGGGAGCCGCTGGTTGATCGGCCCCGGCGGCAGGGCGGCGAGGCGCTCCAGGCAGGCGTCGGCGAGGTCGAGGGAGGCCAGGACCTGGTCGTGGAGGCATTCGAAGCGGGCCAGGCAGTCGCCCTCGGTGCGGGTGACGACGGGGACGTCGAGTTCGCCGTAGGCCAGGTAGGGCTCGTCGCGGCGCAGGTCGAAGTCGACGCCGGAGGCGCGGGCGATGGGGCCGCTGACCCCGTACTGCAGGATCTGCTCGCGGGTGAGGACGCCGACGCCGCGGGTGCGGGCGCGGAAGATCTCGTTGCCCAGGATGATGTCCGTGATGTCGGGCATCCGGGAGCGGACGAGCGCGACGGCCTGGCGGGTGCGCTCCAGCCAGCCGAAAGGCAGGTCCTCCTTGAGGCCGCCGACCCGGTTGAACATGTAGTGCATCCGGCCGCCGGAGACCTCCTCCAGCACCCGCTGCAGCTCCTCGCGTTCTCGGAAGGCGTAGAACATCGGAGTGATCGCCCCCACCTCGAGCGGGTAGGAGCCGAGGAACATGAGATGGTTCAGCACCCGGTTGAGCTCGGCGAGCAGGGTGCGCGCCCAGACGGCGCGCACCGGCACCTCCATGCCGAGCACCCGTTCGGCGGCCAGCACCACGCCGAGCTCGTTGGAGAACGCCGACAACCAGTCGTGCCGGTTGGCCAGCACCACGATCTGCCGCAGGTCGCGCACCTCGAAGAGTTTCTCCGCGCCCCGGTGCATGTATCCGACGATCGGTTCGGCCGAGTCGATGAGCTCGCCGTCGAGGGTGAGGCGCAGCCGCAGGACGCCGTGGGTGGAGGGGTGCTGCGGCCCGATGTTGAGGATCATGTCCTCGGTCGCGAGTTCCCGTGCCCCCGCCCCGATCCCGACAGTGCGTGTCTCCATGACGGCCATCGTCGCAGACTCCGCCGGCCGCCACGCGGCCGTGTCGCCCGCCACCGGTACGGGTGGTGGCTTTGATGTTAAAAAGAGGGCGTTTCCTGTTGACTGGGACACGATGAACGAGCAGCCGCAGATCCTGCCTCCGCAGCCCTACCGCCAGCGCACCCGGGAGGAGGCGTTCGCGCCGCCCGAAGGAGCCCGCTGGTGGCGGATCTCCTCGCGCCACAAGTGGTACCGCCGGACGGTCGCGCTGGTCGTCGCGCTGCTCGCCGGGCCGATCGGCGCGTTCGTGGTCGCCCGGACGGGAGGGACGCCGGGCGCGATCGTCTGGGGCGCGGCGACGGTGCTGGCGTTCGTCCTGGCCTGGCTGGTGGCCGAGCAGGACTACCAGGCCTGGGGCTTCCTGGAACGCGGCGACGACCTCGTGATCACCTCGGGGGTCTTCCAGCGCCGGATCGTCATCGTCCCCTACGCGCGGATGCAGTTCGTGGACGTGACGTCGGGCCCGCTGGAGCAGGTGTTCGGGCTGGCGACGGTGCGGCTGCACACCGCGGCGGCGACGACGGACGCCGCGATCCCCGGGCTGCCGGTCGCGGTCGCCGACCAGCTGCGGGACAGGTTGGCGGCCAGGGGCGACGAGGGGGCCGGCCTGTGAACCCCCACCCTTATCCGCCGCGGCAGCCGTACCGGCCGGGCTGGGCGCCGCCTCCGCGGCCGTCGATGGAGGTGCACCGCCTGCACTGGGCGACCGCTCCGCTGCGTTCGCTGAACATCGTGGTCGTCTATTTCGTCCTGATCGGCATGTGGCTGCTGCTGGACCCGGACGACTGGTTCACGCTGGACCCGGCACGGATCCTGCTGTTCCTGCTGGTCACCTTCCCGGTCGCGCTGGTGGCGGGCGCGGTGGGGGTGTGGACGTGGTGGGCGGTGCGGTTCTGGATCGACGGCGACGACCTGGTGGTCGACACAGGGGTGGTGCGCAGCCGGATCCGCCGCATCCCGTTGTCGCGGATGCAGGGCGTCGACGTGGTCAGCCCGCTGCTGGGCAGGCTGCTCGGGCTGGCGGAGGTGCGGCTGGAGCTGGCCGGGGGCAGTTCCGCCGAGATCACGTTGCGGTATCTGGGCAGGCGGCGGGCGCAGGAGCTGCGGGCCGAGCTGGTGGCGCTGGCCGCGGGGCTGCCCGGGCACACCCCGGAGGCTCCGGAACGGCCGTTCTGCCGGGTGGGGTTCGGGGCGCTGTTCCTCTCGCTGGTGTTGCGGGTCCCGGTGCTGCTGGCCTTCGCGCTGTTCGTCGCGCTGGTCGTCTTCGGGATCGTCACCGGGGAGCTGGCGGTGCTGGGCGTGGCCATCCCGATCCTGCTGGGCCTGTGCCGCGAGGTGGCCGCGCCCCTGGTGATGTACGCGCGGTTCCGCTCGTCGATCGCGCCGGACGGCATCCGGTTGCGGTTCGGCCTGCTGGAGAGCCGGCTGCAGACGGTGCCGCCGGGCCGGATCCAGGCGCTGCGGGTGGTGGAGCCGTGGATGTGGCGGCAGTTCGGCTGGGCCCGGGTGGAGATGACGGTCGCCGGTTACGGCGGGGAGCGCCAGGCCCTCTCGTCCACCCTGCTGCCGGTGGGGCCGAGGGAGGCGGCCTTCGCGATGGTCTCCGAGATCTTCCCCGGGGCCCCGGTCGAGGGCGTGGCGCTGACGGCGGCGCGGTCGCGGTGGCGGAGCGCGGACGCGGCGGGCATCTCCCGTGAGGTCTTCGTGTCCCGGCGGGGCAGGTTCTGCCGGACCTGGGACGTGGTGGACTTCGCCCGCGCGCAGTCCGTGCGGCTGACCGCCTCGCCGGTCCAGCGGCTGCTGGGGCTCGGCACCGTTCAGGTCGACGTGCCGCCGGGGCCGGTCCAGGTGGCCGCGGTGGACTGGGAGCTGGCGCAGGCCAGGGGCCTGGCGGACGAGACGGTGGCGCGGACCGGGCCGGCCAGGGCCAGGTCCGGTTCGCTGGAACGCTGGGCCGGATGAGGGGATGAAAAAGGGCCGGGGCCCCCCAAGGGGACCCCGGCCGGAACGACCGCTTGATCAGTGGCCGTACAGGTGGTGCTTGCTCTTCTCGACCTCGATGGAGTCCTCGTTCTGGCTCTCCTCGCAGGACGCGGTGGTCGGGCTGACGACCGGGATCAGCTCGATCGGGATCACGTTGGACCCGCAGATGTTGATCGAGAGCAGGTTGTTCAGCACGCCGTTGCCGTCGACGCTGGTGGGACTGACGACGTCCGGCCCGCCGAAGTGCGGGTGCGGCTGCGGGCCGGCGAGAGCCGGGCCGGCGGTGGCCAGGACACCGGCCGTGGCCAGAGCGAGCGCACCGGCTGCGGCGAACTTCTTGAGCGTCATTTAGGGGATCCTCCCTGTACTTGTTGATGCCGGAGCACCTGCGCAGCAACCCCGGCCATACGTAGAGTAGTTATTCAGCTACTCCGGGGTAGTGCGACCCCTAGTGATGGAGAGTTACCCGACCTCTATCCAAGCGTGACCATTCGATGACTTTAGGTAGTCGACTTGTCGGTGTGTGGTGGAAGACCAGGGGGAATGTCGGCGCAGCCGGTTTATCGAGTTATGTGGGAGAAGGCCGGGACTCCCAAGGAGTCCCGGCCTGATGCCGTGGAACGGATCAGTGGCCGTGCTTGTGGCCGTGGTGCTTGTGGTCGTCGTGCTTGTAGTCGTGCTTGTAGCCGTGGTGGTGGTGGTAGTAGCCGTGGTGGTGGTGCTTGCGCTTCTCGACCTCGATGGAGTCCTCGTTCTGGCTCTCCTCGCAGGAGGCCACGGTCGGGCTGACGACCGGGATGATCTCGATCGGGATCACGTTGGTGCCGCAGATGTCCAGCGAGATCAGGTTGTTGAGCAGGCCGTTGTCATCGACGCTGGTCGGGGCGATGACATCGGGGCCACCGAAGTGCGGGTGCGGCTGCGGGCCGGCGAGAGCCGGGCCGGCGACACCCATGACGCCGAGGGCGAGCGCACTGGCCACGGCGAACTTCTTGAACGTCATTAGGGGATCCTCCCTGTGTGTTGGCGGTACCGGAGCGCCTGCGCGGCGCCCCCGATCATTCGGGTGGTCGTCCGGCTGTCCGCCGATGGTGCGAGATTGGGTGACGGACGGCTGTTCACTGCCGTCCGGTAACAGGACGGGCGGATCACCTCGGTGATCGACCCGACCAGGCATGCTGGAGAACCGGGGTCGGTGCCGGTACCGCCGATGTGTCGGCCGTACCGGGGAGGCGGCCGGGGCTCTGGACGAGACCCCGGCCGGGGACGTCACCGGACCTGATCAGTCCTCGACCTCGATGTTGTCGTCGTTCTGGCTGTCCTCGCAGGTCGCGATGGTCGGGCTGAGCACCGGGATGACCTCGATCGGCACCACGTTGGTGCCGCAGATGTTCAGCGAGATCAGGTTGTTGGCGATGCCGTTGCCGTCGACGCTGGTCGGGGCGATGACATCCGGGCCGCCGAAGTGCGGATGCGGGTGCGGGCCGGCGAGAGCCGGGCCGGCGACACCCATGACGCCGAGGGCGAGCGCACCGGCCGCGGCGAACTTCTTGAGCGTCATTTAGGGGATCCTCCCTGTACTTGTTGATGCCGGAGCACCTGCGCAGCAACCCCGGCCATACGTAGAGTAGTTATTCAGCTACTCACGGGTAGCGCGACCCCTGTCGGCGGAGGGTTGCTTTACCTGTGCCCAAGTGTGACGGGTACATTACTTTAAGTAGTTATTTCGTCCGTGTGTACTGGTGGTTGAGCTGAATGTCGGCACCGCCGGGTTGCTGGGCATGCGACCCTGGTGCAGTGATCACCTGGCGCGCGGCGATGGAGCGGGCCCTGTACGGGCCCGACGGGTTCTACCGGCGGGAACATCCTGAGGCCCACTTCCGGACCTCGGTGCACGCCTCGCCGTTGTTCGCCCGAGCCTTGGCCGGTCTGCTGGAGGAAGTTGACGCCCGGCTCGGCCGCCCGGACCGGCTCGACGTGGTGGACATGGGCGCCGGCTGCGGCGCGCTGCTCACCGGCATCAGGGAGGCGGTACCGCCGGACGTGGCGCGGCGGCTGCGCGCGGTGGCCGTCGAGGTCGAGCCCAGGGGCGGCCGCGAGGGCGTCGTGTGGGCCACCGAGCCGCCGGAGGGGATCACCGGGCTCGTCGTCGCCAACGAGTGGCTCGACAACGTGCCGCTGGACATCGTGGAGTACACCCCCGACGGGCCCCGCCTGATGCTCGTGGACGCCGAGGGACACGAACGGCCGGGGCCCGCCCCCGCGGAACCCGACCTCGCCTGGCTGGAGCGCTGGTGGCCGGACCGCACGGGCAGGGCGGAGATCGGGCGCAGCCGGGACGAGGCCTGGTCGTGGCTCGTGGGGCGGCTGGACGCCGGGGTGGCCGTCGCCGTCGATTACTCCCACGACGTGGAGACCCGGCGGCCCACGCTGGCCGGCTACCGGTACGGCATGGCCGTCTGGCCCGTCCCGGACGGCTCCTGCGACGTCACAGCGCACGTCGCGCTGGACTCCTGCGCCGTGCCGGGACTGGAGACGGTGCTCACCACCCAGCGGGAGGCCCTGCGCGTCCTGGGTGTGGACGGGCGGAGGCCGCCCAGGGAACTGGCCTTCAGCGACCCGCGCGGCTACGTGACCGCGCTCTCGCGGGCCGGGGAGGCCGCCGAGCTCACCGATCCGGGAGGCCTGGGCGGATTCGGCTGGCTGATGCAGGCCAAGGGGCCGGTGAGCCTGGAGCGTTTCGAAGGCGGGGGCGGCGCTCCTCGGGATCCCGGCCCGTCCCGTGACACCCTCGAAGGGTCATGACCGCCGGGGCTGCGATGCGAAGGCCCTGAGTCGGGGGAGGGCGTCAGACGGGGCGCTCCCCGGCTTGGGTAACCTTGGCTCGCACCGTCCGGTACCCCTTTCGAGGACTGGAACGTTCATGGATCTGCCTACCCAGCGGCCCGGCAGGCTGAAGGTCGGCGTCGTCGGCGCCGGCCGCGTCGGCGCCGTGCTGGCCGCCGCGCTCGCGCGCGCCGGCCACCGCGTCGTCGCCGCCTCCGCCGTCGCCTCGCGCCCCCGCGCCGAGGAACTGCTGCCCGGCGTGCCGTTCCTGGCGCCCCAGGAGGTGGTGGCCGCCGCCGACCTCGTCCTGCTGACCGTCCCCGACGACGCGCTCGCCGGGCTCGCCGAGGGCCTGGTCGGCGCGGGTGCCCCGGTCCAGGGGCGGATCTTCGCCCACGCCAGCGGCCGGCACGGCGCCGCGGTGCTGGCCCCGCTCACCCGGGAGGGCGGCCTGCCGCTGGCGCTGCACCCGGTGATGACCTTCACCGGCCGCACCGACGATCTGGAGCGGCTCGCCGGTGTCTCCTTCGGGGTGACCGCGCCGGGGCCGCTGCGCCCGGTGGCCGAGGCGCTGGTGGTGGAGATGGGCGCCGAGCCCGTCTGGATCGCCGAGGAGCAGCGCACGACGTACCACGCGGCGCTGGCCCTGGGCGCCAACCACCTGGTCACCCTGGTGGTGGAGGCCTCCGGGCTGCTGAGCGCCGCCGGGGTCGCCGAGCCGGGCCGGATGCTCGGGCCGCTGCTGGGCGCGGCCCTGGACAACGCGCTGCGGCTGGGCGGCCAGGGGCTGACCGGCCCGGTGGCGCGGGGCGACGCCGGCACCGTCTCGGACCACCTGGCCGCGTTGAAGAAGGTCGAACCCGACGCGGTGCCGGGCTACCTGGCGCTGGCCCGGCGCACCGCCGACCTGGCCCTGGACTCCGGCCTCCTCAAGCCCGAGGACGCCGAACGGCTGCTGGGCGTGCTGGCCGACTCCCGGTGAGCCCGCCTTCTTCCCGAGCAGGAAGGACCTCGATGATCGTTCACTCTCTCGCCGACCTGGCGCGGGCCCGCGGGGCGCTGCCGGGCACCGTCGCGTTCGTCCCGACGATGGGGGCGCTGCACGACGGGCACCGGGAGCTGATCCGGCGGGCGCGCGAGGCCGCCGACCACGTCGTGGTCAGCGTCTTCGTCAACCCGCTGCAGTTCGGCGAGCAGGCGGACCTGGAGCGCTACCCCCGGACGCTGGAGGCCGACGCGGCGGTCTGCGACGCCGAGGGCGTGGCGGTCGTGTTCGCGCCGTCCGTCGAGGACGTCTACCCCCGGCCGCTCGAGGTCTCGGTGAGCACCGGCCGGATGGGCCGGGTCGTGGAGGGGGCGGCCCGGCCCGGCCACTTCGACGGGATGGCCACGGTGGTGGCCAAGCTCTTCGGAATGGTCCGTCCGGACAGCGCGTTCTTCGGGCAGAAGGACGCCCAGCAGCTCGCGGTGATCCGCCGGCTCGTCGAGGACCTCAACCTCGGCGTGCAGGTCGTCGCGGTGCCGACCGTCCGGGAGCCGGACGGCCTGGCGCTCTCCAGCCGCAACCGCTTCCTGTCGGAGGCCGAGCGGCGCACCGCGCTCGCGTTGTCGCGAGCCCTGTTCGCGGGACGCGACGCCGTGCCGGACGGCGTCGCGGCCGTCCTGGCGGCGGCGCAGCCCGTGCTGGACGAGGCGGCCAAGGCCGATCCTCCGCTGTGCCAGGACTACCTCGTCCTGGCCGATCCGGCGACCTTCGATCCCGTCGAACCCGGGCACCGCGGCCCGGCCGTCCTGGCCGTCGCGGCACGCGTCGGCGCCACCCGTCTGATCGACAACCTCCCCCTGGAGTTCTGATGTTCCGGACCATGTTCAAGTCCAAGATCCACCGTGCCACCGTCACCCAGGCGGACCTGCACTACGTCGGTTCGGTCACCATCGACGCCGACCTGATGGAGGCGGCCGACCTGCTGCCCGGCGAGCAGGTCCACATCGTGGACATCACCAACGGCGCGCGGCTGGAGACCTACGTCATCGAGGGCCCGCGCGGCACCGGGGTGATCGGGATCAACGGCGCCGCCGCGCACCTGGTGCACCCGGGCGACCTGGTGATCGTCATCAGCTACGCCGCGATGTCCGACGCCGACGCGCGCTCCTTCCACCCGTCGGTGGTGCACGTGGACGCGGACAACCGGATCGTCCTGCTCGGCGACGACCCGGCCGAGCCGGTGCCGGGCACCGACACCCGCCGCCCGGACCTCGTGCACTGACCCCGGGGAATAGCCCTCCCCGGATTAGTGTCATACTGACGAAAACCCCCCGAGGAGGGCGTCATGATCGAGGAGCTGGCCGCAGGGGCGCCCGGCTGGACCGCGCACACCGACACGGTCGTGATCGGCTCGGGCATCGCCGGGCTGGTGGCGGCCATGCGCGCGACGCGGCACGGCCGGGTGCTGCTGGTCACCAAGGCGCTGCTGGACGCCGGGTCCACCCGCTGGGCGCAGGGCGGCATCGCCGCGGCGCTCGCGCCCGAGGACACCCCCGAGGAGCACCTGGCCGACACCCTCACCGCCGGGGTGGGCCTGTGCGACACCGAGGCCGTGCGCACCCTGGTCACCGAGGGCCCGGACGCGGTGCGCCGGCTCATCGCCCTCGGCGCCCACTTCGACCTCGCCGCCGACGGCACGGTCTCGCTCACCCGCGAGGGCGGCCACCACCGGCGGCGCATCGCCCACGCCGGGGGAGACGCCACCGGCGCCGAGATCAGCCGGGCGCTGCTGGCCGCGCTCAAGCAGGCCGAGGGCGTCGAGGTCATCGAGCACGCCCTGGTGCTCGACCTGATCACCGAGGGCGGGCGCGCCGCCGGGGCCACCCTGCACGTCATGGGGGAGGGCAGCCGGGACGGGGTCGGCGCGGTGCGGGCGCGCTCGGTCGTGCTGGCCACCGGCGGGCTCGGCCAGGTCTTCTCCGCCACCACCAACCCGGTGGTCTCCACCGGCGACGGGGTGGCGCTGGCGCTGCGCGCCGGAGCCGAGGTCGCCGACCTGGAGTTCGTGCAGTTCCACCCCACGGTGATGTGTCTGGGGGAGGGCGCCACCGGCCAGCAGCCGCTGATCTCCGAGGCGGTCAGGGGCGAGGGCGCGCACCTGGTCGACGCCTCGGGCGCGCGCTTCATGCTCGGCCGGCACGAACTCGCCGAGCTCGCGCCCCGCGACGTCGTCGCCAAGGGCATCATGAACCGCATGCGCGAGACGGGCGAGCCGCACATGCTGCTCGACGGGCGCCACCTGGGCGCCCGCTTCTGGGAGTCGCGCTTCCCCACGATCCTGGCCAGCTGCCGGGAGCACGGCATCGACCCGGTGGTCCAGCCGGTCCCCGTCGTCCCGGCCGCCCACTACGCCAGCGGGGGCGTGCGCACCGACGGGTACGGGCGCACGTCCATCCCCGGCCTGTACGCCTGCGGCGAGGTCGCCTGCACGGGCGTCCACGGCGCGAACAGGCTGGCCTCCAACTCGCTTCTGGAGGGTTTGGTCTTCGCCGAGCGCATCGGCGAGGCGCTGGCCGAGGAGCAGCCCGTGTCCGGGACGCGCGTGCCGCCGCCCCCGCGCCGCAGGGGCCTGCTCGACCCCTCCGTCCGCGGCGGGGTCCAGCGCGTCATGAGCGCCCACTGCGGGGTCCTGCGCTCGGCGGAGGGACTGGCCGAGGCGCGCCGCCTGCTGGCGGAGCTGGGCGGGCGCGGCTGCGACGACCCGTGCGTGGAGGCGTGGGAGGCCACCAACCTGCACACCGTGGCGACGGCGATCGTGGCGGCGGCCGAGCGCCGCGGGGAGACCCGGGGCAGCCACTGGCGCGAGGACTTCCCCGACCGCGACGACGACCGCTGGCTGGGACGGCTGAGCGGGCGGCTGGCGGAAGGGGGGTTCCGGCTGGAGTTCACCCCCGAGCGCTCCCACCGGACCACCGCGGCCTGAGCGGTACCGGGCCCCGCGGGCCCGATCAGGCACCACCCCGTCAGCACGGCCGCCGTGCCGCGCGAGTGAGCAAGTGAGTGAGGAACCGATGACGCCGATGACGCCTGAGCTGGCACAGCGGCTGCGGGACCAGGGGCTCGATCCCCGGGCCGTGGAGGGCATCGTCAGGGCGGCGCTGGCCGAGGACGGCGAGACCGACGTCACCAGCGAGCCCATCTTCGACCCCGAGCAGGTCTCCACCGCGGACTTCACGGCCAGGGCCGAGGGCGTCGTGGCAGGTCTGGTGGTCGCCGAAGTGGTCTTCGAGGTCCTGATGGACGGCGAGGCCGGACTGGAGCAGCACTTCCTGGACGGCGACCGCATCGCCAGGGGCGACGTGCTGCTGACGGCCACGGCCCCGACGGTCAAGCTGCTGCGGGCCGAACGCGTCGCCCTCAACTTCATGACGCACCTGTCGGGCATCGCCTCCCAGACGGCGCGGTGGGTGGAGGCGATCGAGGGGACCGGCGCCCGCGTGCGCGACAGCCGCAAGACGCTCCCCGGCCTGCGCGGGCTGCAGAAGTGGGCGGTGCGGTGCGGGGGCGGCGTCAACCACCGCATGTCCCTGCAGGACGCCGCGCTGGTCAAGGACAACCACGTCGCCGCGGCGGGCGGCGTCACGGCCGCGTACAAGGCCATCCGTACGCGTTATCCCGAGCTGCACATCCAGGTCGAGGTGGACACCCTGGAACAGCTGGAAGAGGCATTGACGGCCGGAGCCACCGACATTCTGCTGGACAATATGTCGGACATGACGATGGCCGAGGCCGTCCGGCTCACGGCCGGGCGCGCCACGCTGGAAGCATCGGGCGGGCTGAGTTTGGACAGGGCCCGGGATGCCGCCGCCACGGGGGTGGACTACCTTGCGGTGGGTGGCCTCACGCATTCCGCGGCGGCCCTCGACATCGGCCTTGACTTCCGTACCGCAGCGGGGACCTGATGCTTCTCACGATAGACGTCGGCAACACCAACACCGTCCTGGGGCTGTTCGAGGGCGAAGAGGTCATCGAGCACTGGCGGATCAACACCGATCCGCGCCGGACCGCGGACGAGATCGCCGTCGTCCTGCAGGGGCTGATCCAGCAGAGCCCGCTGCTGGTCGAGACCGACATCAGCGGCATCGCCCTGTGCTCCACGGTGCCGTCGGTCCTGCACGAGATGCGGGAGATGTGCCGCCGCTACTACGGCGACGTCCCCGCGGTCATCGTGGAGCCCGGCGTGAAGACCGGGGTGCCGGTGCGCATGGACAACCCCAAGGAGGTCGGGTCCGACCGGATCGTCAACTCCCTGGCCGCCATCCACATGCACGGCGGCCCGGCGATCGTGGTGGACTTCGGCACCGCCACGACCTTCGACTGCATCTCGGCCCGCGGCGAGTACGTCGGCGGCGCCATCGCGCCCGGCATAGAGATCTCCATAGACGCCCTGTCGGTGCGCGGCGCCCAGCTGCACAAGATCGAGCTGGTGCGGCCGCGGAACGTCATCGCCAAGAACACCGTCGAGGCGCTGCAGTCGGGCATCATCTTCGGTTTCGCCGGCCAGGTCGACGGGCTGGTCGACCGGATGGCCGAGGAGCTGTCGGACAACCCCGACGAGGTGAAGGTCGTGGCGACCGGCGGTCTGGCGCCGCTGGTGCTGGAGGAGGCGCGCAGCATCGACGCCTTCGAGCCCTGGCTCACCCTGCACGGTCTGCGGCTCATCTACGAGCGCAACGTCGGCGGGTCCTGAGATACGCGTTCGCACCGGTTTTCCGGGGTCGATAGCCTTGACAGCGTGAGCGAAAATGTCTACGACGACGCCCCGGAGCAGATGCGCGTCCGCCTGGACAAGGTGGCACGGCTCCGGGAGAGCGGCATCGACCCCTATCCGGTGAACTTCCCGCGGACCCACACCATCGCCGAGGTCCGTGAGAAATATCCCGACCTCGAGCCGGGAACCGAGACGGGGGAGAAAGTCGCCGTCGCGGGCCGGGTCATGCTCTCCCGCGTCGGCGGCAAGCTGTGCTTCGCCACCCTGAAGGACGGCACCGCCGAGATCCAGGTCATGGTCTCCCTGGCCGGGGTCGGCGAGGAGTCCCTGGCCGCCTGGAAGCACGACGTCGACCTCGGCGACCACGTCGGCGTCACCGGCGAGGTCATCACGTCCCGCCGCGGCGAGCTGTCGATCATGGCCGAGAGCTGGGCGATCACCTCCAAGTGCCTGCGCCCGCTGCCGGAGAAGCACGCCGGGCTCACCGACCCCGAGGCGCGGGTGCGGTACCGCTACGTCGACCTCATCGTCAACGACGAGGCGCGCCGGATGGCGCGCCTGCGCAGCGACACCGTGCGCGCCGTCCGCGACTTCTGGCACGAGGAGGGCTACCTCGAGGTCGAGACGCCGATGCTGCAGCCGATCCACGGCGGCGCGACGGCCCGGCCGTTCAAGACGCACATCAACGCCTACGGCATGGAGCTCTATCTGCGCATCGCGATCGAGCTCTACCTCAAGCGGCTGGTCGTGGGCGGCGTCGACAAGGTCTTCGAGATGAACCGCAACTTCCGCAACGAGGGCGCGGACTCGACGCACAACCCCGAGTTCACCATGCTCGAGGCCTACGGCACCTACCTCGACTACAACGACATGGCCGACCTCACCCAGCGCATGTACCAGAAGGCCGTGGTGGCCGCGCTGGGCGGCACGGTGGTGGTGCACGAGGGCGAGGAGTACGACCTCGGCCTGAAGGAGTGGCCGCGCGTCACGCTGTACGGCGCGGTGTCGGAGGCGGTGGGGGAGGAGATCACCCCGCACACCCCGATCGAGGCCGTGCGCAAGCTCGCGGACGCCCGCGAGGTGCACTGGGACCCCAAGTGGGGCCAGGGCAAGGTGGTGCAGGAGCTGTTCGAGGAGCTCGTCGAGCACACCCTCAAGCAGCCGACGTTCGTCATGGACTACCCGCTGGAGACGTCCCCGCTCACCCGCGAGCACCGCGAGGAGCCGCTGCTGACCGAGAAGTGGGACCTCATCGGCTTCGGCACCGAGCTGGGCACCGCCTACTCGGAGCTGGTCGACCCGGTCGAGCAGCGCCGCAGGCTCACCGAGCAGTCGCTGCTGGCCGCCGGCGGCGACCCGGAGGCGATGCAGCTGGACGAGGACTTCCTGCGCGCCCTGGAGTACGCGATGCCGCCGACCGGCGGCATGGGCGCGGGCATCGACCGGATGATCATGGCCTTCACGGGGAAGAACATCCGCGAGACCATCCTCTTCCCGCTGGTGAAGCCGGGTTCCTGATCCCGTGCCCCGCCGAGGCGCGCCGCCTGCGCGCCTCGGCGGGCCGGCTCGGCGGTGCGCCGCGCCCGGCCCGCGGGCATGCCGGCCGCCCGGTTCAGGAGGCGGACTCCCGGACGACGAGTTCGGGGGTCAGCGTGACGTGCCGCCCCTCGGTGTCGTCCAGGAGGAGTTCCGCCGCGGCGGCGCCCAGCTCGTTGCGGGGCTGGCGCACGGTCGTGAGCGGCACGACGCAGGTGGCCGCCGGGACGATGTCGTCGTAGCCGACGACCGCGACGTCCTGCGGGATCTTCACCCCGTTGCGGGTGAGCTCGTTGATGAGCCCGATGGCCAGCAGGTCGTTGACGCAGAAGATGCCCGTGGGGAGCGTTCCAAACTCCAGAAGCCGTCGTGCCGCGCGCTGCCCCGCCGCCGGTGTGGGCTCAGGCTCCGCGATGGTGAGCACCTGCTCGGGCGCGTACCCGGCCTGGCCCAGGGACTGCAGCGCGCCGCCGCGCCGCCGCCGTACCGTCGGCGACTCGGGCTCGGTGGTGACGAACGCGATGTCGTGCCGGCCGAGCTCGACGAGGTGGCGCGTGGCGAGCCTGCCGCCCTGCAGGTGGTCGACGCCCACCGAGGACGCGACCGACCCGGTCGCCCTGCGGTCGACCAGCACCGTGCGGATGTCACGGGCGCGCAGCCGGGCGATGCGGTCGGAGTCCAGCGCGACGGGGGTGACGATGACGCCGGAGACGCCCTGCTGCTCCAGGAAGTCCAGCCGCCGCCGCTCCTTCTCCGGGTCCCCGTCGCTGGTGCACCAGATGAGGTCGTAGCCGCCGGCGTCGCAGGCGCGTTCGGCGCCCCGGACGAGGTCGGCGAAGTAGGGGTCGGCGAGGTCCTCGACGATCACTCCCAGTGTCCGCCCTGAGCCCTTGCGCAGGGTGCGCGCGGCCTCGTTGCGCACGAAGCCGAGCTCCTCGATGGCGGCGAGCACCCGGACACGGGTGGCTTCGGCCACGACGTCTGGCCGATTTAGGACATTCGAAACGGTCCCAACTGAAACTCCCGCGCGGCGTGCTACCTCCCGGATGCTGGCTCGCATCAGTCCACTCCCCCCCGGGTCGGGATGTGTTGTCGCAGGTTAACGGCTTTCGGGCGTGAACCGCGCCACGGCGGCGGCACGAAACGTGATTCAGGGGTCACTTTTTGCGCTCTCGGAGAGCTTGACGGTCCGCATCCGGCCGCCTAGCGTTCCGGGTCGTAGGGAGTTTGAAACGATTCATGGACCGGAGAGGGGAAGGCTGCAACCGATGACCCTTCTCTCGAGCCGACGTTACTCAGCGTTCCCCGCGAACGGCACTCGAACGACGTATCGGCCGAGTCCGGCCACCGACGGACAGTAGTACGGGACCCATTGCCCACAGCAGCGCAAGCTGCGCCCCCGCGGTCAGCACCAGCGACGAGGGAGGAATGGAGTGGATCAGGGCACACTCGCGCGCCGGGCCTTCGACGAACCCCGGCTGAACGAGGATGAACTGAAGTTGCTGGCGCAGATCGCCAGCGGCGTGACCGCCGACGTTGCGGCCCGGAAACTCGAACTCAGCGCGCGCACCCTGCGACGCCGGCTTCGGGCCATCTGCGACCGCCTCGACGTCAACACCCCCATCGAAGCCGTCGTGTGGGCGGCTCGCAGACAACTCATCTAGAACGACCGCGGAACGGGCGATCCGGTGATCCCGGTGCCCCCGGCGAACACCGCCGTCATGGAAGCCCCGGCCTCCGTGGCGGCGTTCTCCTTGTCCGGCGCGGGAACGGCCTCAGGCCACCCGTACGCCGCCCGCGAAGGGGCGGCCGTCGATCGGGGCTATCTTCACCACGTCGCCCGTCTGGGGGGCGTGCACCATCTGCCCGTCTCCGATGTAGAGGCCGACGTGGTGCAGGTCGCTGTAGAAGAAGACGAGGTCGCCCGGCTGCAGCTCGGAGCGGTCGATGTGCGCGCCGGCGTTCCACTGGCTGCCGGTGTAGTGCGGCAGGTGGATGCCGACCTTGGCGTAGGCCCACATGGTCAGTCCCGAGCAGTCGTAGCTGTCGGGCCCGTCGGCGCCCCAGACATAGGGCTTGCCGAGCTGGGTGAGCGCCAGCCGCAGCGCCTCGGCGGCCTTGCCCGCGCCGGGGACCGGCGGGATGTCGACGATCTTCTTGGGGTTCTTCCGGACTATTCTGTCGCGGATCTGGGTGTAGTCCTTCTTGAGCTTGCGCTGCCGCTCGGTCAGCTCGGTGTTGAGCCGGCGGACCTGGCCGGCCCGGTCGTCGGCCGCCTTCTTGGCGCGCTGCGCCGACTGCATGGCGGCCAGCAGCTCGTTCACCTTGGTGCCGTTCTGGGAGGCGAAGAAGCTGAGCGTGGAGGTGCGGTCCAGGAACTGCTGCGGCTGGTCGGAGGTGGCCAGCACGAGCGCCTGGTCGGTGCCGCCCAGCATGTAGCTGGTGGCGGCCAGCCCGCTCACCTCCTGCGCCACGACGTCCAGCTCCTTCTGCTGGCGCGTGGCGTTGTCGGAGGCGACCTTGGCGGCGCGCTCGGCCTGCTTCAGCTTGACCTTGAGCCCGTTGATCTGCTCACTGACCTTCTCGAGCTCCTCGTGAATGGACTCGATCCGCTTCATCGGATCGGGCTCGGCGTACGCGACGCCGGGAACGGCGACGACGGCGGCGGCGACACCGCAGGCCAGGGCCAGCAGACGATGATGGGGGCGCTTCACGGGCTTTCCTCTCCTCGGCCGCCCACCGGATCAGCTGTGGGGTGGAGGCCGGAGCAGCAGATGCGAACCACTGCCGATGCTCAGCGCAGGAGACTAACGAAGTCTGTCGTCCATGCCAACCGCGGCCGCTGATTCCGCAGGTCGTTCCCGGTCCGCCGAGGGGCCCGGTGCCACTAGTCTCAAGCCCATTATGGAGTTGACGATCCGGCGGGCGCGTACGCCCGATGTCCGTGACATCCGGTGCCTCGTCGACACGTACGGCGGCCCCGGACGGCGTCTTCTGGAGAAGAGCACCGTGAACCTCTACGAGGACGTCCAGGAGTTCTGGGTGGCCGACGCCCCGGAACTCGGGGGAATCATCGGATGCGGTGCCCTCCATGTGATGTGGGAGGACCTCGCGGAGGTCCGCACCGTTGCCATCGATCCGGAATGCCGGGGTATGGGCATCGGCCACCAGATCGTCGACAGGCTTCTGTCCACGGCGCGAGAACTGGGTGTGCGGCGGGTTTTCTGCCTTACCTTCGAGGTGGAGTTCTTCGCGCGTCACGGTTTCCGAGAGATCCAGGGCACTCCGGTGGCGCACGCCGTCTATGAAGAGCTCCTGCGGTCCTATGACGACGGGATCGCGGAGTTCCTCGACCTGGATCGGGTGAAGCCCAACACACTGGGAAACACGCGGATGTTGCTCCGCTTGGAGGAATGACGACATCATGACCGAACCCCCCAACCCGTACGGTCCGCGTTCGGGCGGCGGATATGGTCCGCCCCCGCCCTCGCAAGGCCCTTACGGAGCTCCTCGCCCGCCGCAACAGCCCGGGTATGGTCCGCCAGGTCCTGGATATGGCGGAGAGCAGGGATATGGCCAGCCGCAGTCGGGATATCCCGGTCCTGCGGAAGAGCCGCGGCGGACTTACCCTTCTTCCGGGCCCAGCGGTCCGCATCCGGCGGAGAACCTTCCGCTGGCCGCATTCAAGCAGCGCGCGTTCGCCCGGCTCATCGACGCGGGCCTGGTGTGGGTGGCCGGTTTCGCACTGGTCTTCCCGATCGTTCTGGCCGCCATCGGCGTCAACAAGGACGAGGACGGCGGGTGGTCGACCCCCGTCCTGTGGACGACGTTCATCGTGGTGGCGGTGCTGCCGTTCGTCTACGAGGCGGTCCAGCTCGCCCTGTGGGGCCGCACGCTCGGCAAGCGGCAGATCGGCCTGCGGGTCGTGCTGGCCGATCCGGCGGGGGACCCGCTGCCCATCATGACGGCGCTATGGCGCGCGGCCGTCAACAATCTCGGCTACATGCTGGGTGTTTTTCTGTTCCTGCTGCTGGGCGTGAAGGTCTGGGCCTTCTTCCTCTTCTTCATGTTCGTCGCGGCGGCCGGGGTGCTCATGGCCTACTTGTGGGCGATCTGGGACCGTCCCCTCTTCCAGGCGATCCACGACCGTTACGCCGGAACCGTCGTGGTGGACGACCATGCGGAGTGGAACCCATAGCGCTTCGGCGCCCTTGCGAGAGCTTCATCACAGGTACTCGCGACAAGGCCCTTCGGGATCGTCTCCGGAGGGCCTTCGCCGTGGGCATAGTCTTGCGACTGAGAAGGTAGATGTCCGTAGGGCCCCCAAGATCACGCAATTCTCACCTTATCTCCCCTTTATAGGGGATGTCTCCTGAGGTGACGTTGCTGTTGGGTTATCGGGGGACATGGGGGCTGGAATCGGTCCGCTATGCAAGATCGACTTCAGTGTTCGATGGGGATCCTATGAATCTCGCCCCGGATTTCGGCCGCCGGAGCCGATTACCGTGTGTTACGCGGTCGGCGCGTTACCGGACCACCGCAGAAGCCGGGAGAAATCTTCGCGCGGCTCGAATTGTCAAGTGCTGACGGCGGGTATATGTTTAGGAACCGAATGGAGTTTGCCGGGGCCTCCCGGCACTGACACTTGCGGAAAGGCCAGCCCCATGGCACGCGAAACTATTGTTCGTCTGGTCGACGATCTCGACGGCGGCGCGGCGGACGAGACCGTGTCGTTCTCGTTCGATGGTGTGGCCTATGAGATCGACCTCAGCTCGGAGAACGCCAAGAAGCTGCGTGATTCGCTGATCCCCTTCATCGAGCACTCGCGCCGCGCCGGTTCGGCCAAGCGCGGCCGGACGGGCACCGCCAAGCGCGGCGCCTCCAACCGTGAGCGCAGCGCGGACATCCGTGCCTGGGCCAAGGGTCAGGGCATCAAGGTGAATGAGCGCGGTCGCATTCCCGCCTCGGTCGTCGAGCAGTACGACGCCGCCCACTGACGCGGCTCCGCCCGTGCGAACGGCCCGCCTCTGGAACCCGAGGCGGGCCGTTCGCTTCTGGCGTATCGAAAAAATCGGTCATCTCGGGATCTCGTGCGTCTATGCGGGTAGCAGGGGGGAATGGCGGTTCCAGAGCCGTGGTGGTTCGTTCGCCTGTGGCGTATCGGGAACATCGCATGGCGAACCGGTAGTTGGATGAGGATGAACAGCCTCGGCTCTGGGAAGGTCTTCACCTGATGGCCTCCTGCGGGGCGGTGTGAGGGAGCGACGAGATGTTCGAAAGGTTCACCGACCGTGCGCGGCGGGTGGTCGTCCTGGCCCAGGAAGAGGCCAGGATGCTCAACCACAACTACATCGGCACTGAGCACATCCTCCTGGGGTTGATCCACGAGGGTGAGGGTGTCGCCGCAAAGGCCCTTGAGAGCCTGGGGATCAGTCTCGAAGCGGTGCGCCAGCAGGTCGAGGAGATCATCGGCCAGGGTCAGCAGGCGCCGTCGGGGCACATCCCCTTCACCCCGCGTGCCAAGAAGGTGCTCGAGCTGTCACTGCGCGAGGCGCTGCAGCTGGGCCACAACTACATCGGCACCGAGCACATCCTGCTCGGGCTGATCCGCGAGGGCGAGGGAGTCGCCGCGCAGGTGCTGGTGAAGCTGGGAGCGGACCTCAACCGGGTCCGCCAGCAGGTGATCCAGTTGCTCCACGGCTACCAGGGCAAGGAGCCGGCCGCGTCCGGCGCGGCGTCGGAGTCCGCTCCCTCCACATCGCTCGTGCTCGACCAGTTCGGCCGCAACCTGACCCAGGCCGCCCGCGAGGGCAAGCTGGACCCGGTGATCGGGCGCGACAAGGAGATCGAGCGGGTCATGCAGGTATTGTCCCGCCGCACCAAGAACAACCCGGTGCTGGTGGGCGAGCCCGGCGTCGGCAAGACCGCCGTGGTCGAGGGCCTGTCCCAGAAGATCGTCAAGGGCGAGGTTCCCGAGACGCTCAAGGACAAGCAGCTCTACACGCTGGACCTCGGCGCGCTGGTCGCCGGCTCCCGCTACCGCGGTGACTTCGAGGAGCGCCTGAAGAAGGTCCTCAAGGAGATCCGCACCCGCGGCGACATCATCCTGTTCATCGACGAGCTGCACACCCTGGTGGGCGCGGGCGCCGCCGAGGGCGCGATCGACGCCGCCAGCATCCTCAAGCCGATGCTGGCCCGCGGCGAGCTGCAGACCATCGGCGCCACCACCCTGGACGAGTACCGCAAGCACCTGGAGAAGGACGCGGCCCTGGAGCGCCGCTTCCAGCCCATCCAGGTCGCCGAGCCGTCCCTGTCGCACACCATCGAGATCCTCAAGGGCCTGCGCGACCGCTACGAGGCCCACCACCGGGTCTCGATCACCGACGGCGCGCTGGTGGCCGCCGCGCAGCTGGCCGACCGCTACATCAGCGACCGGTTCCTGCCGGACAAGGCGATCGACCTCATCGACGAGGCCGGCTCGCGCATGCGCATCCGCCGGATGACCGCGCCGCCGGACCTGCGCGAGTACGACGAGAAGATCGCCGACGTGCGCCGCGAGAAGGAGAGCGCGATCGACGCGCAGGACTTCGAGAAGGCCGCCGCGCTGCGCGACAAGGAGAAGCAGCTCCTCGCCGCCAAGTCCCAGCGCGAGAAGGAGTGGAAGGCCGGCGACATGGACGTCGTCGCCGAGGTCACCGAGGAGCTCATCGCCGAGGTCCTGGCCACGGCCACCGGCATCCCGGTCTTCAAGCTGACCGAGGAGGAGACCACCCGCCTGCTGCGCATGGAGGACGAGCTCCACCGCCGGGTCATCGGCCAGGAGGACGCCATCAAGGCGCTCTCCCAGTCGATCCGCCGCACCCGCGCCGGCCTGAAGGACCCCAAGCGCCCCGGCGGCTCGTTCATCTTCGCCGGCCCGTCCGGCGTCGGTAAGACCGAGCTGTCCAAGACGCTGGCGGAGTTCCTGTTCGGCGACGAGGACGCGCTGATCGCCCTCGACATGTCCGAGTTCATGGAGAAGCACACCGTCTCGCGGCTGTTCGGCTCGCCTCCCGGCTACGTCGGGTACGAGGAGGGCGGCCAGCTGACCGAGAAGGTGCGCCGCAAGCCGTTCTCGGTCGTGCTGTTCGACGAGATCGAGAAGGCGCACCCGGACATCTTCAACTCGCTGCTGCAGATCCTGGAGGACGGTCGCCTGACCGACGCCCAGGGCCGGGTCGTGGACTTCAAGAACACCGTCATCATCATGACGACCAACCTCGGCACCCGGGACATCTCCAAGGGCCTGTCCATCGGCTTCGGCCGCGCGGACGACGCCAAGGGCGACTACGAGCGGATGAAGGCCAAGGTCGGCGAGGAGCTCAAGCAGCACTTCCGCCCCGAGTTCCTCAACCGCGTCGACGACATCGTGGTCTTCCACCAGCTCACCCCGAAGGAGATCATCCAGATCGTCGACCTCATGGTCGCCCGCCTGGACGAGCGCCTGCGCGACCGCGACATGGGCATCGAGCTCAAGCAGCCCGCCAAGGACCTGCTGGCCGAGCGGGGCTACGACCCCGTGCTGGGCGCCCGGCCGCTGCGCCGGACCATCCAGCGGGAGATCGAGGACGCCCTGTCCGAGAAGATCCTGTACGGCGAGCTCCAGGCCGGCCAGATCGTCGTGGTCGACGTCGAGGGCGAGGGCGAGAACGCCAAGTTCACCTTCAAGGGCATGCCCAAGCCGTCCTCGGTGCCGGACGTGGCCGAGATCGGCGCCTCCTCGCTGAACCTGAAGAAGGACTGACGGTCCGCCGGTTCGCGCCGGACCGCTGAAAGGCCCGCACTCCCGGTGAGTGCGGGCCTTTCGCGTGCGCGGATGTCCCGGCTCCCGCGGCCGGTACCCAGGGACATCGGGCCCATGCTCACGGGACGCCGGGACTGGCAGGCTCAGCCGGGGGTCATTCGGGGCGACCGGACGAGGAGAACGTATGCGTAAGGCAGTGGCGGTGATGGCCGCGGGCGTGCTGGCCGCCGGGTTGGTGCCCGCGTCGGCCGAGGCGGCGCCGAGGGTGAAGGTGGTGGCCAAGGGGCTCGACAATCCGCGGGGGCTGGTGGTCGGCCGCGACGGGACCGTCTACGTGGCCGAGTCCGGCGACGCCGGGTCCCGGTGCGCGGGGACGGGTGAGGCCAGGATGTGCCTGGGGCGCACCGGCGCGGTCACCGCGATCAAGAACGGCCGCAAGAAGCGGCTCCACACGGGCCTGCCCTCCCTGGGGCTGCGCAACTCCTCCGCGTCGGGGCCCCAGGACCTGGCCTTCGACTCCCGGGGGCGGCTGCGGCTGCTGCTGGGCGGCATGTCGCGGGCCGAGCTGAAGAAGTTCGGTCCGGGCGCCAGGAGGCTCGGCACGGTCGTCTCGCTGCCCGGCCGCAAGGTGCTGGCGGACCTGGCGGCCTTCGAGGCGAAGAAGAACCCGGACGGGACGCCGCCCGCGATGGACGGGCTGAACAGCAACCCGCAGTCCTTCGTGATCAACAGGGACGGGAGCATGGTCGTGGCGGACGGCGGCGCCAACGACGTCCTGCACATCTCCAGGAAGGGCAGGGTGCGGCTGCTGGCGCTGCTGCCGCCGCAGTGCGCGAAGCTCCCGGAGGGCTTCCCGGCGGACCAGGCCCCGCCGCCCGGCGACTGCGCCGAGGGCGAGGTGCCGGCCGAGTCGGTGCCGACCTCGGTCGTGAGGGGCCCCGACGGCGCCTACTACGTGGGCGAGCTGACCGGTTTCCCGTTCGCCGCGGGTTCGGCCCGGATCTGGCGGGTCACCGAGTCCGGCAGGAGCAAGGTCGTGGCGACCGGCTTCACCAACATCATCGACCTCGCCTTCGACCGGAGGGGGAACCTGCTGGTCCTGGAGATCAGCCACAAGGGGATGATGTCGGGCAGCACCCAGGGCGCCCTGATCCGCCTGTCCAAGGGCGGGAAGAAGACCGTGCTGCTCGGCGGGCGGCTGGTGGGTCCCACGGGCCTGGCGGTGACCAGGGACGGCCGCTACGCCTACATCAGCAACGCGGGGGTCCCCGGCCAGGAGGGCGGCGGCAAGCCGCACAGGGGCCAGGTGCTGCGCTACCGGCTCTGATCTGGACGCGGTGGCCCCGCCGGCGCGGGCGGGGCCGCCGCACTCTCAGCGGGGGAGCGCGTAGCGCCCGTCCTCCAGCGGGTCGACGAGCCCGTCGGCGATCAGGCCGTCCAGGGCGCGCTCCCGCTGGACGGCGTCGGACCACACGACGTCCAGGGCGGGCTTGTCCACCGGGCCGCTGGCCTCCCGCAGCACGGCCAGGAGGCGCCCCCGGCACTGCCGGTCGGTGCCCGCGTAGGTCTGGCCGCGGCGGGGCGGGCCGTCGTAGGGCGGTCTGCCGTCCAGGTACCAGGTGCACTGGTCGACGACGGGGCAGTCGGCGCAGCGGGGGGAGCGGGCCGTGCAGACCAGGGCGCCCAGCTCCATGACGGCCACGGCCCAGGTGGCGGCGGTCTCCGGCTCCGCGGGCAGCAGGGACTCGGCCAGTTTCGTCTCGGCCCGGGTGGCGGCCTTGGGCGGGTACTCCACGCCGGTCCGCAGCCGGGCCAGGACGCGGCGCACGTTGGTGTCCAGCACGGCGTGCCGCTGCCGGAAGGCGAAGCTGGCGACGGCCGCGGCGGTGTAGGAGCCGACCCCGGGCAGGGCGAGCAGGGTGTCGTGGTCGTCGGGGACCTCGCCGCCGTGCCGCTCGGTGATCGCCACGGCGCAGGCGTGCAGGCGCAGGGCGCGGCGCGGGTAGCCGAGCCTGCCCCAGGCGCGCACGGCCTCTCCGGACGGCTCGGCGGCCAGGGCGGCGGGGGTGGGCCAGCGGTCCATCCACTCCCGCCATACCGGGAGGACCCGGACGACCGGGGTCTGCTGCAGCATCAGCTCGCTGACCAGGATCGACCAGGGGGAGGCGGTCGGCTCCCGCCACGGGAGATCGCGGGCGTTCGCCGCGTACCACTGCAAGACGGATTCGGTGGGCATCTGGGAGGACATCGGCGCCAGCTTAAGGCTTTCGCGTGTCGCTCGGGGAACACGAAGATCAGAAAAGCATACTGTCCGCATGGATTCGGCCACGGTACGTCATGACGACGAGGGCGACGAGGAGTACCAGGAGGCCTACTGGCGCCGCAGGGCGATCGCGCTCGGCGCGGTCGTGCTGGTCGTCGGCGGCCTGGCCTGGAGCTGCTCGGCGGGCGGCGGCGAGCAGGCTCCCGCCGCCGCGAAGAAGACCGCGGCGGCGAGCCCGTCGCCCACGGTCTCCGGCGGCGGGAGCGGCAGCGGGACCCTGGCGATCCCGACGGTCATGGTGACGGTCACCCAGACCGCGACGGTCGCCGCGCCGCGCCGCCCGGGGGACGCCTGCGCGCCCCGCGACGTGGTGGTCACCCTCACCCCGGTCGCGCCGGAGTTCGGCCCGGGCGTGGCGCCGTCCTTCACCCTGACCGTGGTCAACACCGGGAAGATCGACTGCACCTTCGACGTCGGCGCGCAGAAGCTGGTGACGCGGATCAAGTCGGGGTCGGACCGGATCTGGACCTCGGCGCACTGCGACGACACCGCGGGCTCGTCCATCCAGCGGCTGCGCAGGGGCGTCCCCCACACCGGGGTGCTCGTCTGGGACCGGCGCCGCAGCGACAAGGGCTGCGACGGGCCGCGGACCAAGGCGCTGCCGGGCACCTACGTGATCCAGGCCGAAGGCGGCGGGGTGCGGACGGACAAGGGCGTGTTCGAACTCGCCGAGGGCGGCCGCGGCAGGGGCTGACGGCGGCCGGCGCGCTTTTGTCGGTGCCGCGCCCTAGGGTGCTGACCATGGCCAAAGCAGTGAAACCCGCCTACAGGTGCGGCGAGTGCGGTTGGCAGACCGCCAAGTGGGTGGGCCGGTGCGGCGAGTGCCAGGCCTGGGGCACCGTCGCGGAGGCGGGCGCGGCGACCCCGCCCCGGGTGGTGACCGCGGGGCCGGTGAGCTCGCCGGCGCGGCCGATCGGCGAGGTGGACGTGCGCTCGTCGCACAGCCAGCCGACCGGCATGGACGAGCTCGACCGGGTGCTCGGCGGCGGCCTGGTGCCCGGCGCGGTGCTGCTGATGGCCGGCGAGCCGGGCATCGGCAAGTCCACCCTGCTGCTGGAGGTGGCGGCCCTGGCCGCCGACCGGGGCAAGGTGCTGTACGTCACGGGTGAGGAGTCCGCCGAACAGGTCCGGCTGCGGGCCGACCGGGTCGGCGCGGTGGCCGCGCAGCTCTACCTGGCCGCCGAGACGGACCTGGGCGCGCTGCTGGGCCACGTGGAGACGGTGGAGCCCCTGCTGCTGATCGTCGACTCGATCCAGACGATCGGCTCGGCGGACGCCGACGGGGCGCCCGGCGGCGTCACCCAGATCAGGGAGGTCACCGCCAACCTCATCCGGGTCGCCAAGGAGCGCGGCATCACCGTGGTCCTGGTCGGCCACGTGACCAAGGAGGGCGCGATCGCGGGCCCCCGCCTGCTGGAGCACCTGGTCGACGTGGTCCTGTACTTCGAGGGCGACCGGCACAGCAGGCTGCGGATGATCCGCGCGGTGAAGAACCGCTACGGGCCGACGGACGAGCTGGGCTGCTTCGACCTCTCGGAGGTCGGGATCGTGGGCCTGGCCGACCCCAGCGGGCTGTTCCTGACCCGCAGGGAGGAGCCGGTGCCGGGCACCTGCGTCACGGTCACCCTGGAGGGCAGGCGCCCGCTGGTGGCCGAGGTGCAGGCGCTGGTGGGCCCGAGCTTCCTGCCCTCGCCCCGGCGGGTCACCTCGGGCCTGGAGACCAGCCGGGTGGCGATGGTGCTGGCGGTGCTGCAGCAGCGCGCCCGGATGAAGATGCACGAGAAGGACATCTACGTCTCGACGGTGGGCGGGGTGCGGCTGACCGAGACGTCGGTGGACCTCGCGGTGGCCCTGGCCGTCGCCGGATCCGACACCGAGCAGCCGCTCTCGCCCACGCTCATCGCGGTCGGCGAGGTCGGCCTCGCCGGCGAGGTGCGCCCCGTCCCCGGCGCCCAGCGCCGCCTGAGCGAGGCCGCCCGGCTGGGCTTCCGCAGCGCGCTCGTCCCCCGCGGCGCCCTGGAGCTGGGCAAGGGCGGCCCCCTGCGGCAGCTGGGCGCGGTGGAGTTCGAGGGCATGAAGGTCATCGAGGTCGACAACCTGGCCGAGGCCACCCGCGTCGCCTTCACCGCTCCCTGAGGCCCCGCGTCGCGCCGGAACCCCGGGGGAGGCCCAGGAATGCCAGGAATGCCATGGAAAGGGCTGAGAAAGGCCTGAGGGCGTGATTCCGGGGGCCGTGCCGTCCGGGGTGGTAAGGGTCCTCTGACTCCCCGGGGAGGGGGTTTCGGGGGCGCGGAAGTGGACGGCCGCGGGTTCCGGGGTATGGGCCCAGGGTGGGTGGGGCTTGTCCCGAGGGAAGGATTCGGCTCCGTGGGGAAAAAGAAGGGAACCGATGGGCCGGATCCGGCGTCGAATCAGAGCGGGAAGCGGCCTCGATAGGCTGTCCGCGCTCTGACGTCCCCTTCGGGAAGGCCTTCGGAAGATCTCCTTCTTCCGGCGGAAGGCCGAGGGCGCACCTTGTTGACGACCGGCGACCTGCGGGGGTCAAGTGCCAGCACAAGAAAAAATCGTCGACGAGAGGCGCCGCGCGACACTGGCGGCGGTGGCTCCGGGGACGGCTCTTCGTGACGGCCTGGAGCGCATCCTGCGCGGCCACACCGGCGGCCTCATCGTCCTGGGCTACGACCGGACCGTGGAGGAGGTGTGCTCGGGGGGCTTCGCCCTGGAGGTGGAGTTCTCCGCGACCCGCCTGCGCGAGCTGGCCAAGATGGACGGCGCGATCGTGCTGGACTCCTCCTGCACGCGCATCGTGCGGGCGGCGGTGCACCTCATGCCCGACCCGACCATCGAGACCGAGGAGTCGGGCACCCGGCACCGCACCGCCGAACGGGTGGCCAAGCAGACCGGCTACCCGGTGATCTCGGTGAGCCAGTCGATGCGGATCATCGCCCTGTACCTGGACGGCCGCTACGTCCTGGAGGACTCGGCGGCGATCCTGTCCAAGGCCAACCAGGCGCTGGCCACGCTGGAGCGCTACAAGCTCCGGCTCGACGAGGTCTCCGGCACCCTGTCGGCGCTGGAGATCGAGGACCTGGTCACCGTCCGCGACGTCACCGCGGTCGTGCAGCGGCTGGAGATGGTGCGCCGGATCGCCGACGAGATCGACGGCTACGTGGTGGAGCTGGGCACCGACGGGCGGCTGCTCTCCCTGCAGCTGGAGGAGCTGGTCTCCGGTGTGGAGGAGGAGCGCGAGCTGATCGTGCGGGACTACCAGCCCAGCGAGCGCCCCACCGAGGAGGTGCTGGCCGCCCTCGACGAGCTGACCACCAACGGCCTGCTGGAGCTGGGCGACGTCGCCCGCACCATGGACTTCAGCGGCGCCGACGCGCTGGACCTGCCGGTGAGCCCCAAGGGCTACCGGCTGCTGGCCAAGGTGCCGCGACTGCCCAACCCGGTGGTGGAGCGGCTGGTGGAGCACTTCGGCGGCCTCCAGAAGCTGCTCGCCGCGACGATAGACGACCTCCAGGCCGTCGGCGGGGTGGGCGAGGCCCGCGCCCGCTCGGTCCGCGAGGGCCTCTCCCGGCTGGCCGAGTCCAGCATCCTGGAACGCTACGTCTGACCGCCGCGAAAGGGCAGGGCCGACGCGGCCGGGCCGCCCGCGGGGCGCGGGGTCTCCGAGGACGGTCCGTCCGCCGGGAGGGGCCGGGCCCGCCGGAGGCCCGGGGGTCTCCGGCGGGGGGTCACAGCGCCTTGCGGGTGCGTTCGACCAGGTCGCCCAGGTGGTCGCTGACCACGGAGGGGCGTTCCATCATGGCCATGTGGCCGGCGGTGGGGATGACCTCCAGGCGGGCGTCGGGGCACTTGGTGGCGATGGTGAGGCTGTGCTCGACGGGGGTCAGCGCGTCGTTCTCAGCGGCGATGATGAGGGTTTCGGCCTTCTTCAGGGTGGCGCAGGGGCTGAGCTCCGGAGCGTCGGTCATCGAATGGATGAACCCGGTGAGGGCCTGCATGCGGGTGTGGGTCATCATCTCCTCGGCGAAGCGCACCGCCGAGGGGCTGGCGTCGGGGCCGAAGGCGATGAGGTCCTCCACCAGCAGGGCGGAGTCGCGGCCGAGGTGGCGCAGCCGCTCCAGGACCCCGGAGCCGAGCCCGGCGGCCCTGAGGCCGTGCGGCATCAGCAGCCGGTTGACCCGGGCCAGCGCGGCGGGCAGGCCGAGGGTGACCTCGCCCAGGCCCCCGGAGGAGGTGCACAGCAGGGCGGCCGCCCTGACCTTGGAGCCGATGAGGTCGGGGTACTCGTCGGCGAACTTCATGATCGTGATGCCGCCCATGGAGTGCCCCACCAGGACGACGGGGGTCTGCGGCGGGACGGTCTGCTCGATGACGGCGCGCAGGTCGTGCGCGAGCTGCTCCACGCGGTAGGAGGAGCGGTCGTCCGCGGAGCCGGAGCGGCCGTGGCCGCGCTGGTCCCAGAAGACCAGCCTGCCCAGGCCGCGCATGGCCCTGCGCTGGAAGTGCCAGGAGTCCCCGGTGAGGGTCCAGCCGTGGCAGAACACGACGGCCAGGTCGGTGCGGTCGTCGTTGTCGATCTCGGCGTACAGCCGGGTGCCGTCGTCGGCGAGCACCGGCACGGGGGTGCCGTGCAGGGAGCCGAACTGCTCTCCGGCGTGGGGGTCGGGACGCAGCCGCAGGCGGCGCAGGGCGTGCCGCTGCAGGGCCATCCCGCCCGCGGCGCCCGCCGCGCCCAGTCCGAGGGCGGTCGCCGCCAGCATCACATTACGACGAGTCATGGAAGACCTCCTGTTTCCCGGCATTGTTATACAAACCGTCTAGCAAGTGAAGCGCAGGGCGGTCAGTAGGACCGGTGCCACAGGTTGACCGCGTAGTCCACCTCGGTCCCGGGCACCTCGGCCAGGAACCGGGCGGCCAGCTCGGCGGGGAACTCGATGTTCAGCACCGCCTCCAGCTCGGAGCGGTCGGCGAAGGCCCAGCGGATGGTCAGCGGCCGGCGGGAGAAGCCCTGGCGGGCCCAGAAGAGCTCCACGCCGTCCGGGTCGTAGGCGGGCAGCCACCGGCGGAACCAGCGGCCGAAGGTGGAGCGGGTGGCGTCGTTGTCGATGATGAAGGCCGCGCCGCCGCGCCGCGTCACCCGGGCGATCTCGCGCAGCCCCGGCTCGCAGCCGGGCCCGAAGAAGTACGCCCACCGGGCGTGCACGACGTCGACACTGGAGTCGGGTAGCGGCAGGGCCTGGGCGGCGGCCGTGCGGACGGTCACATGGCCCAGTCCGGCCACCCGGCCGCGGGCCGCGGCGGCCAGCCCCGAGTGGGGCTCCACCCCGATCACCCGGGCGGCTGACTCCGCGAAGAAGGGCAGGTGGTAGCCGGTGCCGCAGCCGACGTCCAGGACCGTGGCGCCGTCCCAGGGGCGCAGCTCCCGCATCGCCCCGGCCAGCACTCCGTCGGGGTCGACGGCGCGGTTCTCCAGCTCGTACGTCTGGGGGGTGTTCCAGATGTTGGGACTGGGCACGGCACCGGGGGCGATCTCTACCACGGACAGAGAGTAACCAACAGTGCTGATGGTTCGTCCTTTTCCCGCCAAGTAACGGTCCTGTCGCGGCGGGGAACGCATAGGCTTTCGGCAGAACGGTCAGAGAGCGAGGAGCCTTGTCCCGCAACGACGTAGCCGAGTCGATCCGGGTGCCCGACGCCCCGATCACGCTGTCCACCGCTTCGGTGTACCCCGAGAAGGTGCCGAGCGCCTTCGAGATGGCGTCCTGGCTGGGTTATGACGGGGTGGAGGTGATGGTCACCCTGGACGCCGCCTCGCAGGACCTCAACGTGCTGCGCCGGCTGTCGGACTACCACCAGATGCCGATCAAGTCGATCCACGCGCCCTGCCTGCTGTTCACCCAGATGGTGTGGGGCCGCGACCCGTGGAACAAGCTGATGCGCTCCAAGGAGATCGCCGAGCGGCTGGGCGCCGAGGTCGTGGTGGTGCACCCGCCGTTCCGCTGGCAGCGCGAGTACGCCCGCGACTTCGAAGTGGGCCTGGCGCGCATGCAGGAGGAGACCGACGTGGTCTTCGCGGTGGAGAACATGTTCCCCGCCAAGGCGCGCGGCACCGAGCTCGGCATGTACGCCCCGCACTGGGACCCGACCGGCTACGACTACCCGCACCTGACGCTGGACACCTCGCACACCGCGGTCTCCGGCAGCGACGCGCTGGAGATGGCCGACCGCTACGGCGAGCGGCTGCGCCACCTGCACCTGGCGGACGGCGTCGGCATCCCCAACAAGGACGAGCACCTGGTGCCGGGCCGCGGTTCCCAGCCGTGCGGGGAGATCCTGGAGCGATTGGCGCTGCAGGGCTTCCGCGGCCACGTGGTGCTGGAGGTCAACACCCGCAAGGCCACCTCGCGCGCCGAGCGCATCGAGGACCTCGCCGAGGCGCTGGCCTTCGCCCGCCTGCACCTGGCGGCCAGCCGCACCTGGGAGGTCTCGCGCTCGGGCGAGGTCTCCCGCCAGCGCACCAGCTGACCATGGCGCCGAGCAAGGACGGCGCTCCCGCGCGGCCGGGACGGCGCAGAGGCCCCTCCGGCACCCGGCCGCTGATCGTCAAGGCCGCCCGCGAACTGTTCGCCGAGAAGGGCTTCGACGGCACGTCGCTGCGCGCGGTGGCCCGTGCCGCCGGGGTGGACCCGGCGCTGGTGCACCACTTCTTCGCCGGCAAGGAGGCGCTCTTCGTCGAGGCGATGGAGTTCCCCGTCGATCCGACGCGGCTGGTGCCGCTGATCCTCCAAGGGCCGCGGGAGGAGATCGGCGAGCGGCTGGTCCGCGTCTTCCTGGGCCTGCTGGGTGACGAGGAGACGAGGCCGCGGCTGCTGGCGATCGTGCGCTCCGCGGTGACCAGCGAGCAGGGCGCGACGATGGTGCGGGAGTTCATGACCGCCGCGATGCTGGAGCGGCTCGCCGAGGCGCTGGCCGTCCCTCCGACGCGGGTGGGACTGGTCGCCGCGCAGATGATCGGCGTGGTGATGGTGCGGTACGTCCTGGAGGCCGAGCCGCTGGCGCGCGCCACCGACGAGGAGCTGGTCGAGCTGCTCGCCCCGGTCGTCCAACGCTATCTGGACTGAACCGTTCTTCTCACTTCCGGAGTCCTTGACGGTCCCCGCGTGCCGACTTAAATTCACCACATGATGAATTATGCCGTCCGGGTCGCGGACCTGAGGGTGCGCAGAGGCGGGCGCGAGGTGCTGCACGGGCTGGGCTTCGAGGTGCCGCGAGGACGCGTGGTCGGGCTGCTCGGGCCCAGCGGCTGCGGGAAGACGACCCTCCTGCGGGCGATCGTCGGGGTGCAGGCCGTCGAGAGCGGGACGGTCGAGGTCCTGGGCCGCCCGGCGGGCGCGAAGGAGGTGCGGAGCCGGGTGGGTTACGCCACCCAGCATCCGGCGGTCTACCTGGATCTGACGGTGCGGGAGAATCTGCGCTACTTCGGCAGGGTGATCGGGGCGCCGGGGGAGGACGTCGACCGGGTGATGGGCCAGGTCGGTCTCGGCTCCCAGGCGGACCAGCTCGCCGGATCCCTCTCGGGCGGGCAGCTGGGCCGGGTGAACCTGGCCGTGGCGCTGCTCGGCGCGCCCGAACTGGTCGTGCTGGACGAGCCGACGGTCGGCCTCGACCCGGTGCTGCGCCAGGAGTTGTGGGCGCTGTTCCACCGGCTGGCCGAGGACGGCGTGACGATGATCGTCTCCAGTCATGTGATGGACGAGGCCGCCCGCTGCCAGCGGCTGGTCCTCCTGCGCGACGGACGGATCCTGGCCGACGAGACCCCGGCCGAGCTGAGCGCGCAGACCGGCACGGACGACCTGGAGGAGGCGTTCCTGCGCCTCATCGGCGCACAGGAGGCGGTGTGAACACCAAGGTGACCCTGGCGACGGCCGGACGGATCCTCGACCAGCTCCGGCACGACCACCGGACGCTGGCACTGCTCGTCGCCGTCCCGGCCCTGATGATGGTCCTGCTGCGGTACATCTTCGACGACCAGCGGACCTTCGACCGGATCGGGCCGATGCTGCTGAGCATCTTCCCGTTCATGTTCATGTTCGTGGTGACCAGCGTGGCCACCCTGCGCGAACGCACGGGGGGCACCCTGGAGCGGCTGATGACGACCCCGCTGGGCAAGCTCGACCTCCTGATCGGTTACGCCCTGGCGTTCTCGGCGGTCGGGCTGGCGCAGGTCGCGGTGATCCTGGGGACGTCGCTGCTGTTCCTGGGGCTGACCGTCAGCGGGCCGCTGTGGGCCCTGGTGCTGATCGCGCTGCTGGACGCGCTGCTGGGGGTGGCGCTCGGCCTGTTCGCCAGCGCGTTCGCCCGGACGGAGTTCCAGGCCGTCCAGCTCATGCCGGCGTTCGTCCTGCCGCAGGCGCTGCTGTGCGGCCTGTTCGCGCCCCGCGACGCCATGCACCCGGTGCTGTCCGCGCTGTCGGACGTGATGCCCCTGTCGTACGCGGTGGACGCCATGAGCGAGCTGACCGTCTCACCGGAGCTCGGCTCGGGCTTCGCCGCGGACGCCGCCGTCATCACCGTCGCGGCGCTGCTCTCCCTGCTGGTCGGCGCGGCGACGCTGCCCCGCCGTACTCCCTGAGGGAGCCCCCAGCGCTTAGGGTGAGGAGATGCTCCGCCGAAGCCTGCTCGCCGCCTCGCGCAGCCCGGGCCTGCGCACGACGCTCGTGACCGCCCCGGTGACCCGCAGGGTGGTGCGGAGGTTCGTCGCGGGGGAGGACTCCGCGCAGGCGCTGGAGGCCGCCGCGCGGCTGCTGGGCGACGGGCTGCTGGTCAGCCTGGACCGGCTCGGCGAGGACGTGCGGGACCCGGCGGGCGCCGAGACGACGGTGCGGGCGTACGAGAAGCTGCTGCCCGAACTCCCCGAGGGCGTGGAGGTCTCGGTCAAGCTCACCGCGCTCGGCCAGGCGCTGGACGAGGACCTGGCGCTGGCCAACGCCCGCCGGGTGTGCGCCGCCGCCGCGCGGGCCGGCACCACGGTCACCCTGGACATGGAGGACCACACGACCGTCGGGTCCACGCTGCGCGTGCTGGACGCGTTGCGCCGGGAGCACCCGTGGACGGGCGCGGTCGTCCAGGCCCAGCTGCGCCGCGCCGAGGAGTACTGCGCGAGCCTGGCGTACGAGGGCTCCCGGGTGCGGCTGTGCAAGGGCGCCTACGACCCGCCGCCGTCGGCCGGCTACACGGCCAAGGCGGAGGTCGACAAGTCCTACGTGCGGTGCCTGCGGACGCTGATGGCCGGGCGCGGCTACCCGATGGTCGCCACCCACGACCCCCGTCTGATCGAGATCGCCGACGCGCTGCGGATGGTCAACGGCCGGGACCTCGACTCGTTCGAGTACCAGATGCTCTACGGCATCCGCCCGGATGAGCAGCTGCGGCTGGCCCGGACGGGCGCGCGGGTGCGCGTCTACGTGCCCTACGGTGAGGACTGGTACGGCTACCTGGTGCGGCGGCTCGCCGAGCGTCCGGCGAACCTGGCCTTCTTCCTGCGCTCCCTGCGCACGCGCTCGTAGTCCCCGGGGCCGTTAGGCTGGCGAGGCCGTCCGTACGACTCAGGACTACCAGGTCAGGTGTGTGATGATCGCGATTCTCGGTACCGGCAAGATGGGCGAGGCCCTGCTCTCGGGCCTGCTGCGGGCCGGCCGGCGCCCGTCGGAGCTGCTGGTGACGGCCCGCCGCCAGGAGCGGGCGGCGCTGCTGCGCGAGCGCCACGGCGTGACGGCGGTGGCCAACGTCGAGGCCGCGAACAAGGCGTCCGTGCTGGTGCTGGCGGTCAAGCCGCAGGACATGGCGGCGCTGCTGGCCGAGATCGGGCCGCACGTGTCGTCGGGCACCCTGGTCGTCTCGATGGCGGCGGGCATCACGACCTCCTTCATCTCCGAGCGGCTGCCCTCCGACGTCCCGGTCATCCGGGTCATGTCGAACACCCCGGTGCTGGTGGACGAGGCGATGAGCGTCATCTCCGCCGGGGAGCACGCAGGAGCCGAGCACCTGGCGCTCGCCGAGGAGCTGCTGCGGCCGGTCGGGAAGGTGACACGGCTGCCGGAGTCGCTGCAGGACGCGGCGACCGCGCTGTCGGGTTCGGGCCCGGCGTACTTCTACTACCTGGTCGAGGCCATGGTCGACGCGGGCATCCTGCTGGGCATGCCGCGCGCCGCGGCGCTGGAGCTGGTGATCCAGTCGGCGGTCGGCGCGGCGGTGATGCTGCGCGACTCGGGGGAGCACCCGGTGCTGCTGCGCGAGGCCGTGACGTCGCCGGGCGGGACGACCATCGCCGCCATCCGCGAGCTGGAGAAGCACGGGGTCCGCGCGGCGGTGCTCGAGGCGATCGAGGCGGCGCGCGACCGGGGCAGGGAGCTGGCGGGCGGCTGAACCCGCCTTACTTTCGCGCCAGGGCTATGTTTATGGGGTTTATGGAGAAATAGCATGCCCCTGTGGCATCGCTACGAGTTCTTCCCCCCGCGCTCGCCCTCGTGCTCACCACCGCGCTGCTCGGCGCCTGCTCCGGCGGCGGCGACGGGGAGCGGCCGCGGCTCGGCACCGTCGAACGCGGCCCGGTCGCCGAGGTCGTGGAGGCGCCCGCGACCCTGACGGCCCGCGCGAACGTGACGCTGCGCAGCCCGGCCGAGGGCACGATCACGCTGCTCCGGGTCCGGGACGGCGACCGGGTGGACAAGGGCGACGTGCTCGCCCGGATCGACTCCCCGGCCGCCCGAGAGCAGCTCGACCAGGCCAGGGAGGCCGACCGGCGGGCGGACCTGGGCGCGGCGCTGCCCCCCGGCCCGAGCCTCGGCTCGTTCGGCGCCCGGTCCGACCGCATCGCCCGCCGCGGGTTCGCGAAGGCCAGGCAGGCCGCCCGGAAGATCCCCGACCCGAAGGACCGGGCCAAGGCGCTGGCCGAGATCGCCGAGGCCGAGGGCGACTACGCCACCGTGGCCGGTGCGGCGCGGCTGGCCGTCACCCGGCTGAACACCGGCCTGGGCGGCCTCACCTCGGCGCTGTCGGCCCTGGGCGCGTCCAGCCGGGTGCAGACCGGGGCCGCGGTGCGGGCCGCCGAGCGCACCGTGGACGGGCTGGTGCTGAGGGCGCCCTTCGCCGGGGTGGTCAGCCTCGGCGGCCCGGCCGGCGGCAACGGCTCGTCGTCGGCGCTCGCCGGGCTGATGCCCTCGTCGCTGTCCGGGCTGACCGGCGGGCTGAGCCTGCCGGGCGCCGCCGGCGACCCCTCGTCCATCGCGACCGGCGTCCCGGTCGAGCCGGGCGCGGCGGTGGTGACCGTGACGGACGTGTCGCAGCTGCGCCTGTCCGCCGACATCGACGAGTCGGACATCCTCAAGATCAAGCGGGGCGGGGAGGCCGAGGCCGCCTTCGACGCGCTGCCCGAGGCGTCCTACGGCGCCGAGGTCCACAGCGTCGGCGTCACCCCGTCGGAGAACTCCGGCGGCGGCGTCACCTACCGGGTGCAGCTCACGCTCGGGGACGGCGTCCTACCCGACGGCTCGGCGGCGCCCGACCCCAGACCTGGCATGAGCGCGATCGTCCGGCTGACCGTCCGCGAGGTCGAGAACGTGCTCGTGGTGCCGACCAGCGCCGTCGTCAGCAGCGGCCAGGACAGCACCGTGTGGGTCGTCGAGAACGGGAGGGCCGTCCGGCGGACGGTCGTGCTCGGCGCGGAGGGCGAGGCGAGCGTCGAGGTGCGGTCGGGGCTGGCCGAAGGCGACCGGATCGTCGTGGGCTCCGCGGACTCGGTGCGCCCGGGGCAGGAGCTCGGGTGAGCGCCCCGGCGCTGGAGGCCGTGGACGTCACCCGCGCCTACGAGATGGAAGGCGTCCGCGTCCAGGCGCTGAAGGGCGTCAGCCTCACGATCGGGCAGGGCGAGTACGCGGCGATCCTCGGCCCGTCCGGATCGGGCAAGTCCACGCTCATGCACCTGCTCGGCGCGCTGGACCGGCCCAGCACGGGAGTGCTGCGGGTCGGCGGGCGCGACGTGGCGTCCCTCGACGACTCCGCGCTGGCCGAACTGCGCAACGAGCACATCGGCTTCGTCTTCCAGTCCTTCCACCTGCTGGCCCGCACGACCGCCGTCGACAACGTCGGGATGCCGCTGATGTACCGGGGCGTGCCGCGGGCCGAACGGCGCGCACGCGCGGTCGCCGCGCTGGAGCGGGTCGGGCTCGGGCACCGGCTCGGCCACCGCCCCAACCAGATGTCCGGCGGCGAGCAGCAGCGGGTGGCCATCGCCCGCGCCCTGGTCGGCGAACCCCAGCTGGTGCTGGCCGACGAACCCACCGGCAACCTCGACACCAGGACCGGCGAGGAGGTGATGGACCTGCTGGAGCGGCTCAACGCCGAGCAGGGCGTCGCGGTCGTCCTGGTGACGCACGAGCCGGACGTCGCCGAGCGCGCCCGCCGCCAGATCTACATCCGGGACGGCCTGATCGAACGGGACACCGCCGCATGAGGACGTCCGAGCTGCTCGGTGTGGCGTTCGAGGCGTTGCGCGCCAACCGGACGCGCAGCCTGCTCACCATGCTCGGCGTCATCATCGGCGTGTGGGCGGTGGTGGTGCTGGTGGCCATCGGCGGCGGCGCCCGGGACATGGTCGAAGGCGAGATCGAGGGCCTCGGCTCCAACATCATCTTCGTGGTGCCCGGTGAGTTCGGCCTGGACTCCGGCGGCCCCACCGTCAGCAGGCTCGACCTGGAGGACACTCGGGAGCTGCGCCGGATCGCGGGCGAGGACGCGGTGACCGCGGGCCTCAACTCCAGCGAGGTGGTGCGCGCCGGCTCCCGCGAGGTGTTCGCCTCGCTGCTGGGCGCCGACGAGAACGTCGCGAACGTCTACGTCCGGCCGCTGGCCAGGGGCCGCCACCTGACGGAGATCGACGTGGAGACCCGCCGCCGGGTGGCCGTGCTCGGCTCGCAGGCGGCCGAGCGGTTGTTCGGCGAGGTGGACCCGCTCGGCAGGCAGGTGACGATCGGCGGTGGCAGGTTCCGGGTCGTCGGGGTCTTCGAGGAGGTCGGACAGACCTTCGGCCAGTCCCGCGACAACGAGGTGCAGGTCCCGCTGACGACCGCGCAGCGCATGCTGGGCGTCACCCGGGTCGACTACATGGCGGTGCGGGCCGCGGACGCCGACGCGGTCGAGCCGCTGCAGGCACGGCTGGTGGCGGCGCTGGAGTCGCGGCACCAGGGCGAGCGGTACTCGGCCGTCACCCAGACCCAGCTGCTGGGCACCATCGGGACCGTGCTGGGCGCGCTCACCGGGGTGCTGGCCGCGATCGCCGCCATCTCGCTGCTGGTCGGCGGGGTCGGGGTCTCCAACATCATGCTGGTGAGCGTGCGGGAGCGCACCCGGGAGATCGGCCTGCGCAAGGCGGTGGGCGCGCGGCAGCGGGACGTCCTGGCGCAGTTCCTGGTGGAGGCGGTGCTGCTCACCTCCACCGGAGGCGTGCTCGGCATCGCCCTGGGCGTCGGCACGGCCCTGGCCATCGCGGCGCTCTCCCCCGTCCCGGCGGTGATCGCCTGGTGGTCGCCGGTGCTGGCGTTCACCGTCTCGGCGGCGGTCGGCGTCTTCTTCGGCGTGATGCCGGCCCGGCGCGCGGGCAGGCTCGACCCGGTGGTGGCGCTCCGCTCGGACTAGGCGACGGCGTGCGAGGAGGCGGTCACGCGGGAGTGCGCGAGGGGGCGGTCACGCGACGGCGCTCGTTCCGTCGCTACGCGACGACGGTGAGACCAGGGCGCTGACCCTCGATCACGGACGCGATGAAGGAAGCGGTCTCGCGCATGGCCTCGTCGGCGTCCGGCAGGAGTTTGTTGAGGAGCTGGAAGACGTGCATCTGGCCGGGCCAGACCTGCAGGTCCACCGGGGCGCCGGCGGCCATGAGGAGCTCGGCGAAGGCCTCGCCCTCGGGGCGCAGCACCTCCGCGCCGCCGAGCTGGATGAGCACGGGGGGCAGTTCGGACCACTCCAGGGACAGCAGCGCCATGCGCGGGTCCATCTCGCGGCCCGCCACCAGCCGGCCGACGCGCTGCGCGGTGTGCGGGCTGATGTAGGGGTCGCGGACGAGGGCGTCCTCGGCGAGGGAGAGCTCGCACGACAGGTCGACCCAGGGGGAGTAGAGCACCAGGCCGGTCGGGGCGGGCAGCTCGTGCCGGCTGATCTCGGCCGCGAGGCTGGCGGCCAGGTGGCCGCCGGCGGAGTCGCCCGCCACCACGATCCGGGTGAAGCCGCGGGCGAGCAGCCAGCGGTAGGACTCCAGGGCGTCCTCGAGCGCGGCGGGGAAGGGGTGCTCGGGGGCGAGCCGGTAGTGCGGGACGAGGACGGGCATCGTGTTGTCCACCGCGAGCCGGGTGGTGATGCCGCGGTGGGTCTGCGGGGAGCAGACGACGTAGCCGCCGCCGTGCAGGTAGAGGACCGCGGCGCCCTCGGTGCGCTCGCCGTCGGGGATGACCCACTCGGCCTTGACCACGTGCCCGTTGTGCAGCTGGGGGTCGCGGACCCGCTCGATTCTGACACGGCGGTCGGTGGGCAGCAGGAGGGAGGCGCGGTCGATGGCCGCGCGCGCCGCGCGGATGGGCAGGGGACGGCCGGGCATGCGGTGCAGCAGGGGGCGCACGGTGAAGCGGAGGGCACCGCCCACGAGCCTGCTCTGAAGACTGGGATCGCGTTCCAGGACCGGTGTGGGGCGCGGTACCCGGGGGGTCATCGCGGGGACGGAGGACGCCGCCTCTTCCTCGAACATGGCCACCCCCCCTCTGGTAGATCAGGTGATCTCGATCACGTGTTTCTGCTTTGTTAAGCAGATACCCATTTTGACTCAGTGTTTCACTTCACAAAAGGGTGACTTTGGTACGCTCCATGTCACTCTGCGTAACGCGCTACCTTTGATCCACAGGGACGGGAACGGCGGCGGGAGAGTGGACGTATGACCGGAGCGCTTCAGGTCTTCTGGGACGACAAGCTGCTTTCCTACGACTTCGGGGACACCCACCCCCTCAACCCCGTCCGGGTCGAGCTCACCATGGACCTGTCCCGCCGCCTGGGGGTGCTCGACCACGTCGAGCTGCGCGGTTTCGAGTCCGCCGGGGACGGGCTGATCTCGCTGGTGCACGGGCGCGAGTACATAGAGGCGGTGAAGACGGCGGGCCGGGAGCTCAAGCCCCACTACGTCTTCGGTCTCGGCACCACCGACAATCCGCTGTTCGGCGGTATGCACGAGGCCTCCTCGCTGGTCGTCGGGGCGAGCGTCGCGGCGGCGAGGGCGGTGTGGACGGGCGAGGCGGAGCACGCGGCCAACATCTCCGGCGGGCTGCACCACGCGATGCCGGACTCCGCCGCGGGGTTCTGCATCTACAACGACCCCGCGGTCGCCATCGCCTGGCTGCTGGAGCACGGCGCGCGGAAGGTGGCGTACGTGGACGTGGACGTTCACCACGGCGACGGCGTCCAGAAGGCGTTCTACGACGATCCCCGCGTCATGACGATCAGCCTGCACGAGTCGCCGCGCACGCTCTTCCCCGGTACGGGGTTCCCGCACGAGACCGGAGCCGAGGGCACCTCCGTCAACGTGGCGCTGCCTCCCGGCACGGGAGACCGCGCCTGGCTGCGGGCCTTCGACGCGGTGGTGCCGCCGCTGCTGCAGGCCTTCCAGCCGCAGATCCTGGTCACCCAGCAGGGCTGCGACACGCACCTGTCGGACCCGTTGGCCCACCTGTCCCTCACCGTGGACGGGCAGAACGCCATCTACCAGCGGCTGCACGGGCTCGCCCACGAGATGGCCGGTGGCAGGTGGGTCCTCACCGGTGGCGGCGGCTACGAGCTGGTGCAGGTGGTGCCGCGGGCGTGGACCCACCTGCTGGCCGAGGCGAGCGGGCACCCGATCGACCCGCGGACCGCCTGTCCCGAGGAATGGCGGGATTTCGCCCGGATGCGAACGGGCGAGATAGCCCCCAAAGTGATGACCGACGGTTTCCAGGTGGAGGTGCAGACGTGGGGCGAGGGCTACGATCCGGCCAACCCGATCGATCAGGCGATTCTGGCGACGCGCCGGGCGGTGTTCCCGGAGCACGGCCTCCTTCCCGAGTAGAGCTGCGCGACCATCTGGTGCGCACGTTCATCGCCGGGGACGTGGCCACTCCCCGGCACAACAACCTGCGCCACTTCCGCAAGATGGCAGCGGGCGAGCCGTACTACCAGTTCGGGCTCGACCTGGGCGAGTGGACGTACGAGCAGACCATCGAGATGATGGCGCGCCTCGCCGGCACGAGCCCCGACCCCGGGCACTTCTACGGCGAGGACACCATCGACCCCGACCGCACCCTGGACGCGCTCGAGGCGATGGCCGAGCGCATCGGTCGGGCGGCCCGGGAGAAGCAGAACGTCATCCTGGCCACCGGCCATCCGGGGGCCCTGCTGGAGCCGCTGTACAGGCCGGTGGCCCGGGCGCTGCGCGAGGCGGGCTGCCGGGTCCTGACGCCCGCGGAGGGGTGGTCCTACCTGTCCGACGAGCCCTGGGACGGGCCGCAGCGGCGCACCGTCCGCTACACCGAGGGGGTCGCCGCGCTGGAGGCCGGCGGCGTCTTCCACCACACGCACCACGCCGCTCCCATGGAACGCATGCTGGCAAACCTCGCAGCCGCATCCGGGTATTGGCCGGATCTGGCCATCGCCGACCACGGGTGGGCCGGAGCGGCCGGCGAGGCGGGCGTTTCGACGGTCGGATTCGCCGACTGCAACGATCCCGCCCTGTTCGCCGGGCATGTCGTAGGGAAAATCGAGGTCTGTGTGCCGCTGGACGACAACGTGCTCCCCGCTCACTACACCCCGATGACGGCCTATCTCCTGGGCCATGCGGGCCTGTTGGCGTAAAGAACCCTCTTGCGACTTGGGATGCACGATTTACGCTGGATGAAGTACGCGTGCGTGACCGAAGTCACCCAAAGGGCAGGTGGCGGGCACGTGTGGAAAAGGGCGGCCCATGGCTTCAGGCGAGCGTCCGCTCAGCGAGGTGCGGTTCCTGACCGTCGCTGAAGTGGCATCGGTGATGAGGGTGTCCAAGATGACCGTCTACCGACTCGTTCACTCGGGGGAACTTCCGGCCATCCGGGTCGGGCGCTCCTTCCGGGTGCCGGAACAAGCTGTCCACGACTACCTGCGAGAGGCCTACATCGAGGCCGGCTAGCCGCGGGTCGTCCAAGCCTGTCCGGACGCGTGAGCGGACGAGACGACACCGGCGGCCGAGAGGCCGCCGGTTCTCCTCAACGTGCGAGCGGCGGTAGTGTTAGCCGTTGGGCTGCGCTGTAGCCCGTTTTCCTGCACGCCCCATGACGGTCATCTCGGCGATGGCCGGGGATCGTATGAGTGAGGTTTCGTGGGCTCCGTTATCAAGAAGCGTCGTAAGCGGATGGCGAAGAAGAAGCACCGCAAGCTGCTGAAGAAGACCCGCGTGCAGCGCCGTAACAAGAAGTGAACACGCCGCTCGACCAGCCGTGAGGGGTGGGCCGCACAGTGTCCTCCACACGCGCCTCAGACCCCGGGAACCCACGGGCCGCCGCCCGTGTCGTGCTGGTCACCGGCGTGTCCCGCTTCCTCGGCGCCCGGGTCGCCCACACACTGCAGGCCGACCCGGGGATCGAGCGCGTCATCGGCGTGGACACCGTCCCGCCGACCAGGCGGCTCGGCCGCACGGAATTCGTCCGGGTGGACATCCGGACGCCGAGCATCGCCAAGGTGATCGACTCCGCGCGGGTCGACACCGTCGTGCACCTGAACCTGGTGACCTCCCCGTCCGGACAGCGGTCCGCGACGAAGGAGATCAACGTCATCGGGGCGATGCAGCTGCTCGGCGCGTGCCAGCGCTCGCCGTACACGCGCAAGCTGGTCGTGCGCTCCTCGGCAGCGGTCTACGGCTCCTCGCCGCGCGACCCCGCGGTCTTCACCGAGGACGCCCACGCGGCGGTGCCGCCGTCCTCGGGTTACGCCAAGGACGCCCTCGAGGTCGAGGGGTACGTACGGGGGCTGCAGCGCCGCAGGTCGGACCTGACGGTGTCGGTGCTGCGGTTCGCCAACTTCCTCGGCGCGGGCGTCGACTCCCCGCTCACCCGGTACCTCCGCATGCCGGTGGTGCCGACCGTGCTGGGCTTCGACCCCCGCCTGCAGTTCCTGCACGAGGACGACGGCGTCGAGGTGCTGCGCCGGATGACCGTGGAGGACCATCCGGGCGTCTTCAACGTGGCGGGTGACGGCGTGCTGCTGCTGTCGCAGTGCCTGCGCCGGGCCGGGCGGCAGCCGCTGCCGCTGCCCGGGCCCGCCTTCGGAATGGTCGGCGACGCGGGCAAGCGGCTGGGCGGCCTGCCGGGCTTCTCCGACGAACTGCGGCGCTGGCTCACCTACGGCAGGGTCATCGACACCGCGCGGTTGGTCGAGGAGCTCTCCTGGCGGCCGAAGTACGGCTCCGAGGCCGCCTTCAGCGAGTTCCTCCAGGCCCACGGACTGGGCAACACCCTGCCGTTGGAGCTTTTCGATCTGGTGACCGGAGCCCTTCCGGGGCGGCCGGAGCGAGGGGGCGGTGTCCGGTGATGGACGCGTACGGCAAGGGCGACCCGCCGGGTCCCGCCCTCGCGCAGGTCATCCCGCTGAACGTCAACCGGCCTCCCGAGCCGGAGCGCAACCCGCTGGAGCGGGCGCTCGCCGGCGGCCTGTCCTTCCTGCGGCGCAGGATCTCCGGCGAGTACGAGGTCGACGAGTTCGGGTTCGACCCCGACCTCAACGCCTCGGTGCTGCTTCCGCTGGCCCGGCTCCTGTACGACCACTGGTTCCGGGTGGAGCTGCACGGCCTGGAGAACGTCCCCGAACACGGCGGCGCGCTGCTGGTGGCCAACCACTCGGGCACCGTCCCGCTGGACGCCGTCATGCTCCAGGTCGGCCTGCACGACACGGTCGAGCGCAATCTGCGCCTGCTGGGCGCCGACCTGGTCTACCAGGTGCCGTTCCTGGCGCATCTGGCGCGCAAGTCGGGGCACACCCTGGCCTGCCCCCAGGACGCCGACAGGATGTTGCGCCAGGGGGAGCTGGTCGGGGTCTTCCCCGAGGGCTTCAAGGGCGTGGGCAAGCCCTTCGGCGAGCGCTACCGGCTGCAGCGGTTCGGCCGCGGCGGCTTCGTGGCGACCGCGCTGCGCGCCGGGGTGCCGATCATCCCGTGCTCCGTCGTGGGCGCCGAGGAGATCTACCCGAAGATCGCCGACCTGCGGCCGGTCGCCCGGCTGCTGGGCCTGCCGTACTTCCCGGTCACCCCCACCTGGCCGCTGCTGGGGCCGCTGGGGATGGTGCCGCTGCCGTCCAAGTGGATGATCCGGTTCGGCGAGCCGATCCGGCTGGAGGAGCACGGTCCCGAGCAGGCCGACGACCCGATGGTGGTGTTCGACCTCACGGACCGGATCCGCGAGACGATCCAGCACCAGCTCTACGACCTGCTGCTGCGCCGGGGCCCGGCCTTCTTCTGACCTGAGGCCTCTGACCTGCGGGCCCCGCCCGGCCGCCGTGCTCAGGCGGTGCCGCGGTAGTGGCGGCGCAGCGCCATGCCGGCGGCCACCCCGCCCGCGAGCGCGCCCGCCCCGGCGGCCGCGGGCAGCGCGATCAGCGTGACCTTGCGCCCGGTGCGGAAGTCGTGGACCGGCCAGTTGTCGGCCTTGGCACGCTCCCGCAGGTCGCCGTCGGGGTTGACCGCGTGCGGATGCCCGACCGCGGTGAGCATCGGCAGGTCGTTGTGGGAGTCGCTGTAGGCCGAGCAGTTGGCCAGTTCGAGGCCCTCCTTGAGGGCCAGGGCGCGGACCGCCTCGGCCTTGGCGGGCCCGTGCAGCAGGCTGCCCACGAGCCGGCCGGTGTAGTACCCGTCGGCGGTCTCGGCGACGGTGCCCAGCGCCCCGGTGAGGCCCAGCCGGTTGGCGATGACCCGGGCGATCTCCACGGGGGTGGCGGTGACCAGCCAGACCTGCTGTCCGGCCTCCAGGTGGGCCAGGGCCAGGGTGCGGGTGCCCTGCCAGATCCGGTCGGCCATGACGTCGTCGTAGATCTCCTCGCAGAGCTGGACGAGCTCGTCCACGGACATGCCCGCCACGAAGGACAGGGCGGCCTCGCGGGCGCTGCCGATGTGCTCGGTGTTCTCGGTGCCGCGCAGCCGGAAGGCCGCCTGGCCCCAGGCGAACATCGCCAGGTCGCGGGTGGTGAACAGCTTGCGCTTGGCCAGGCCGCGCGCGAAGTGGTAGATCGACGCGCCGCGGATCATCGTGTTGTCGACGTCGAAGAACGCGGCGGCCGTGGGGTCGGGGGCGGGCCACGACACCGTCTCCGCCGCTTCGGCGGCCACCTTGCCCGCGTTGACCGGATCCGTCGCCTGCCGTTGCCAGAAGTGCCGCATGTTCACGTCTTTCCTACGCTGGGCCCGGAACCGCTGACGGCGAGCCTGCTTCCCCTGATGTACAGATCTACCCGACCCCCCGGTCCCGCACAACGATCACGGCTCCGGACCGCTTCCCGCACCTCACCCTAGGTACCGCCGGGGAGGCGGGCAACGCCCTCCTGCCGGGAAATACGACGAGAAGTTGCCCTCCCAGTACGCCTCAGTGACATTCATCGGGCACCATGGGGGCGCGATGGTCGAAGGAATGCTGGCTCTGGTGGCGACCCTGGCAGCCCTAGTGGGCGCCGGGTTGCTGGTGCAGAACGCCCTGAAGGACAGCCGGATCCACCTGTGGGTCTGGGCCGCGGCCACCGGTCTGCTGGGGCTGGCGCTGGCCGCCGTCGCGATCGGGCGGTTCGCCGGCTTCAACGGCCTCACCTTCCGGACCATGGCGATCACCGGGGCGCTGCTGGCCCCGGTCTGCATCGCGGTCGGCGCGGTCGAGCTGTGCGTCAAGGCGCTGCAGGCCCGCTTCGCCGCCCGGCTGATCGCGATCTCCTACTCGCTGGTCGCGGTGGTCGTCCTCGTCTTCGACCCCCTGCCCAACGGGGCGCTGGGCGACGCGGTGCCCGACCCCGGCGACGCCTACGGGCTGCTGCCCGACGGGCTGCTGACCGGCGCGATGGTGCTGGTGATCGTCGCGCTGGCGGCCGCCGCGGTGACCACCGTGGTCCGCTCCCAGAAACGGGACAAGGAATCCTACGAGCTGATGGTCCCCTCCGCCGTGGCGGTGGGCGCGGGCCTGGTCGACCTGGTCGCCGTCGGCTACCTCCCGGGCCTGCTGAAGATCACCGGTCTGGCCACGGCCGCCGGGCTGGTCTGGTTCGCGGCCTGGCGCACCGTCGACACGGCGGACGGCGCGGACGAGGATGAGGAGTCCCGGGAGAACGACAGGCAGGGCGGGGCCCGCGAAGGCCGCGCCTCCAGGGATGCCCGTGGATCCCGCAACGAACGCCGAGACATCCAGGAGAAGGAGGCTGAGGACGAGATGGCCTACGAGCCGCCGCGTTCCCACCGCGCCCGTCCCGACACGCACGGCATGATGCGGCCCGAGCCGCCGCAGCCTCCCCAGCCCCCGCAGCCGCGGCACACCGGCTCCCGGCCGCTGCCGCCCCTGCCGCCGCAGCAGCCCGTGCCGCAGCAGGGCCCGCCCACGACGCAGCTGCCGGGCCCGGTGGTCGGCGACGACTGGTTCGCCCCGCCCCCTCCGCCGCAGCCCTCCCGGATCATGGGCCCCTACGGCCAGATGGTGGTCTACACCCTGCTGGACGGCCGGGAGCAGGCCTTCGACCGGCAGGTCAACCAGCTCATCGGCCAGGCGGTGCAGGCCGAGCCGGGCATCCTGATCTTCACCTGCCACGAGGTGGAGGGCGCGCCGACCCAGCGCATCTCCTACCAGCTCTTCCGCGACCGCGAGGCGTTCGACGAGCACCAGGGCCGCCCGTACGTGCACCGCTTCCAGGCCGAGAGCCGCACCCACGTGCTGGCCACCAACGTGATCGACCTGAAGCTGACCGGCGGCAGCCTCCCGGTGCTGCGATGATCACGCTGCTGTCCCGCCCCGGCTGCCACCTGTGCGACGACGCCCGCGCGGTCATCGCGCGGGTGGCCGCGGACGCCGGCGAGCCGTGGGAGGAGAAGGACATCACCCGGGACGAGCGGCTGCTGCACGAGTACCACGACCACATCCCGGTGACCCTGGTCGACGGCAGGCAGATCGACTTCTGGCGGGTCGACGAGCAGCGGCTGCGCCGGGCGCTCGCGGAGCGGTGACCACAGCCGGACGCCGAAAATGATGTCTCGTTTGTCACAGCTCACCCCCGCACCGGCCCGCTAGCTGGGGGATCGGCGGAGAACCCCGTTCACGGACTTTGTGCATTCGTTCACAACGGGGTTAACCTGAGGGAAACTACGCCTCTCCCGGTGGGAGGCCGCGCAGAGAGGCCGTGCCACCGCGATGAGTCCCCGGCAGACGAACGCGAGGGCCCTCAAGGACTCCGCCAAGGGGATCCCCGAGGCCACCGTGGCGCGGCTGCCCGTCTACCTGCGGGCCCTGCAGGGCCTGAAGGACCGGGGCGTCGCGACGGTCTCCTCCGAGGAGCTGGCGGCGGCCGCCGGCGTCAACTCCGCCAAGCTGCGTAAAGACCTGTCCCACCTCGGCTCGTATGGCACACGCGGAGTCGGGTACGAGGTTGAGTACCTCGTGTACCAGATCTCACGTGAACTCGGTCTCACCCAGGACTGGGTGGTGGCCATCATCGGGGTGGGTAACCTGGGCCGGGCCCTCGCCGGTTACGGCGGGTTCGCTTCCAGGGGATTCCGGGTGGCCGGACTGCTCGACGCCGACTCCTCCATCGTCGGCGAGCGCATCTCCGGGCTCACCGTGGAGCACACAGACAAGCTGGAGACCATCATCAAGGACCAGGGCGTGTCCATCGCCGTCATCGCGACCCCCGCGGCGGCTGCCCAGGCGGTGTGCGACCGGGTGGTCGCCGCCGGGGTCACCAGCGTGCTCAATTTCGCCCCCGTCGTCCTCACCGTCCCCGAGGGCGTCGACGTCCGCAAGGTCGACCTGTCGATCGAGCTGCAGATCCTCGCGTTCCACGAGCAGCGTAAGGCCGGCGGACCGCATGAGGAGTACATCGAGGTACATCCATGAGCCTGCTAGTCGTCGGTCTGAGCCACCGGTCGGCCCCCGTCGCGCTGCTGGAGCAGACGTCGATCACGGGTGACGACCTGGTCAAGCTGCTGCACGAGATCCACGACGCCGTCAGCGAGGTGATGATCGTCTCGACCTGCAACAGGGTCGAGGTGTACGCCTCGGTGGACAAGTTCCACGGCGGCGTCCAGCTGGTCTCCGAATCACTCGCCCGGCACTCGGGGGTGCCGCTGGAGGAGCTGTCCCGGCACCTGTACGTGCACTACGAGGACCGCGCGGTCCAGCACGCCTTCACCGTCGCCTGCGGCCTGGAGTCGATGGTCGTGGGCGAGGGCCAGATCCTCGGCCAGATCCGCTCGGCGTTCCGGTTGGCGCAGGCCGAGGGCACCATCGGGCGCACCCTGCATGAGGTGGTCCAGCGGGCGCTGCGCGTCGGCAAACGGGCGCACTCGGACACCGGCATCGACCAGGCGGGCGCCTCGCTGGTCAGCGTCGGCCTCCAGGTCGCCGCGGGCCATCTGGGCGACCTGTCCCAGTCCCGCGCCCTGGTGATCGGGGCGGGCGCGATGAGCGGCCTGGCCGTGGCCACCCTGGCCCGGGCCGGCGTCGCGGAGATCACGGTCGCCAACCGCACGTACGACAAGGCCGAGCGGCTGGCCGAGTCGGCCCGCACCGTCGGCGTCCCGGCCCGCCCGCTGCGGCTGGAGGACCTCGCCGGCGAGCTCAACTCCGCCGACCTGATCGTCTCCTGCACCGGAGCCGGGCAGGTGATCGCCCGGGAGCAGCTGGTCCCCGGGCGCCGCTTCATCCTCGACCTCGCCCTGCCGCGCGACGTCGACCCCGCGGTGCGGGACGTCGAGGGCACCGGCCTGGCCTCCCTGGACGACCTGCGCACCGCCGAGGAGGCGGCGCGGGCCATCGGCCCCGAGGCGGTGGAGGCGGTCCGGCAGATCGTCGCGGACGAGGTGGCGGCCTTCCTGTCCGCCGCCCGCGCCGCCGCCGTGGCGCCGACCGTGGTCGCGCTGCGCAGCAAGGCCGCCGAGGTGGTGGACCTGGAGCTGACGCGGTTGCGCGCCAGGCTCCCCGACCTCGACCCCAAGACCGAACACGAACTCGCGATGACCGTCCGGCGGGTGGCCGACAAGCTGCTGCACGCGCCGACCGTCCGGGTCAAGGAACTCGCCGCCGCTCCCGGCGGCGACTCCTACGCCGACGCGCTGCGCGAGCTCTTCGACCTCGACCCCACGGCACCTCAGGCCGTGACCCGCGCCGACCTGCCCGCGGGCAAGGGCACGGAGCGGCAGGAACGGAGCAAGGCGTGAGCACTCTGAAGCTGGCCACCCGCAAGAGCCTGCTGGCGATGACCCAGTCCGGGATGGTCGCCGACGCGCTGACCGCGGCCACGGGACGGCCCGTGGAACTGGTCGGCATCACCACCGAGGGCGACGTCAACAAGGCGCTGCTCGCCCAGATCGGCGGCACCGGCGTGTTCGTCAACCGGCTGCGTGAGGAGATCCTCGCCGGCTCGGTCGACTTCGCCGTGCACTCGCTGAAGGACCTGCCGACCACGCCCGCCGAGGGCATCGAGCTGGTCGCGCTGCCGCCGCGCCACGACCACCGCGACGCGCTGTGCGGCCCCGGCAAGCTGTCGGAGCTGCCCGCGGGCGCGCGGGTCGGCACCGGTTCGCCCCGCCGTGTCGCCCAGCTGCGGGCGCTGCGCCCCGACCTGGAGGTGGTGCCGATCCGCGGCAACGCCGACACCCGGCTGGCCAAGGTCTCCGACGGCGAGCTGGACGCGGTGGTGCTGGCCAACGCGGGCCTGACCCGGATCGGCCGCACCGAGCTGGTCGGCGAGCTCTTCGAGCCCGAGCAGATGCTGCCCGCGCCCGGCCAGGGCGCGCTGGCGGTGGAGTGCCGCGCCGACGACGCCGAGCTGATCGAACTGCTGCGGGTGCTGGACGACCCGGCCACCCGGGCGGCCGTCACCGCCGAGCGCGCCGTCCTGGCGGTGCTCGAGGCGGGATGTTCCGCGCCGGTGGGAGCGTTCGCACAGGTGGAGAACGAAGTACTGAGCCTGACGGCCACCGTCGTGTCGCTGGACGGCACCCGCCAGATCAGGCTCTCCGCGAGCGGCCACCCCGAACACGCCGCGGAACTGGGTCGCGAGCTCGCGGCCCGGCTCTTCGAGCAGGGGGCCGACAAGCTGATGGAGGGACCATGACCGTCACTTTCGTAGGTCTCGGACCGGGCGATCCCGGCCTGCTGACACTGCGCGGAGCCGAGGCGCTGGGCCGCGCGGACACGGTCGTGGTGAACCGTTCGAGCTGCCCCGCGGAGGTGCTCCGGCACTGCCGTCCCGAGGCCGAGGTCGTCGACGCCGACGAGCGCGACGCGGTCAAGCTGGTGTTGTCGGCGGCCCGCGACGGCGCGGTGGTGCGGCTGATCTCCGGGGACTCCGGGCTCGGCGGCAGGGCGGCGCGGGAGGCCGCCGCGTGCGCCGAGGAGGGCATCGCCTTCGAGGTCGTCCCCGGGGTGTCCGCGGTGACGGCGGTGCCGCAGTACGCGGGCATCCCGCTGCGCGACGAGCGGACCCGCGAGGTGCGGGTGATCGACGTGGCCGACGGCGGGGTGGACTGGACGGCCGCCGCGGCGGGCGAGGCCACCCTGGTCGTGCTGGGCGCCGAGGGCCAGGTGAGCGAGGTGGCCAAGCGGCTGATCGCCGCGGGCCGCAAGGACTCCACCCCGGCCGCCTACACCAGCCTGGGCAGCACCACCGAGCAGGAGACGGTGGTGACCACGCTCAACCGGCTGTACGCCGAGTCCAAGGGCATGGACGCCCCGGCGCTGATCGTGGTCGGCGACGTGGTGAACTGGCGGGAGAAGCTGTCCTGGTTCGAGACCAAGGCGCTGTTCGGCTGGCGGGTGCTGGTGCCGCGCACCAAGGAGCAGGCCGCCGACCTGTCGGAGCAGCTGCGCGCCTACGGCGCGGTGCCCCAGGAGGTGCCCACCATCTCGGTCGAGCCGCCGCGCACCCCGCAGCAGATGGACCGCGCCATCAAGGGCCTGGTCACCGGCCGCTACGAGTGGGTGGTCTTCACCTCGGTCAACGCGGTGAAGGCGGTACGGGAGAAGTTCGCCGAGTACGGCCTGGACGCCCGCGCCTTCGCCGGCCTGAAGGTCGCCGCGGTCGGCGACCAGACGGCGGCGTCGCTGGTGGAGTTCGGCGTGCAGCCCGACCTCATGCCGCCGGTCAACCAGTCCGGTGAGGGGCTGGTGGAGATCTGGCCGCCCTACGACGAGGACCTCGACCCGATCAACCGGGTGCTGCTGCCGCGCGCCGACATCGCGACCGACCGGCTGATCTCCGGCCTGACCGAGCTGGGCTGGGAGTGCGACGACGTCACCGCCTACCGGACGGTGCGGGCGGCTCCGCCGCCGCAGCCGATCCGCGAGGCGATCAAGGGCGGCGGGTTCGACGCGGTGCTGTTCACCAGCTCCTCCACGGTCAAGAACCTCATCGGCATCGCGGGCAAGCCGCACAATGTGACGGTCATCGCGGTCATCGGGCCGCAGACCGCCAAGACGGCCGAGGAGTACGGCCTGCGCGTCGACGTGATGGCCGAGAAGCCCGCCATCTCGGATCTGGCGGTCGCGTTGGCGGAGTACGGTGCGAAGCGGAGAGCCGCCCAGATCGAGGCGGGCGAGCCGCTGCGCAAGCCCAGTCAGATGCGGCGGGGGGCCCGGAAGAAGAGGTTCACATGATGATCGAGCGTCCGCGCAGGCTGCGCCGGTCGGCCGCGCTGCGGCGGCTGGTGGCCGAGACCCGGCTGAACCCGGCCGACCTCGTCCTGCCCGTGTTCGTCAAGGAGGGCATCGACGAGCCCGCCGAGGTCTCCTCGATGCCCGGGGTGTACCAGCACACCCGCGACAGCCTCCGCAAGGCCGCCCACGAGGCGGCCGAGGCGGGGGTCGGCGGGCTGATCCTGTTCGGCATCCCCGAGGTCAAGGACGAGCGGGGCTCGGCCGCCGACGACCCGCAGGGCGTCATGCAGCGCGCGCTGCGGGACCTGTCGGCCGACCTGGGCGACGCGGTGGTCCTGATGACCGACCTGTGCCTGGACGAGTACACCTCGCACGGCCACTGCGGCCTGCTCACCCCGTCCGGCGAGGTCGACAACGACTCCACGCTGGAGCGGTACGCCTCCATCGCGGTGGCGCAGGCCGAGGCCGGCGCCCGGATGGTGGCGCCCAGCGGCATGATGGACGGCCAGGTGCGGGCGATCCGCGCGGCGCTGGACGGCGCCGGATACCAGGACATCCCGGTCATGGCCTACTCGGCCAAGTACGCCTCGGCGTTCTACGGGCCGTTCCGCGACGCCGCCGAGTGCGCCCCGCAGTTCGGCGACCGCTCCTCCTACCAGCAGGATCCGGCCAACGCACGGGAGTCCCTGCGCGAGATCCGGCTGGACCTGGAGGAGGGCGCCGACATCGTCATGGTCAAGCCCGCCGGCGCCTACCTCGACGTGGTGCGCCAGGTGAAGGACGCGGTGGACGTGCCGGTCGCCGCCTACCAGGTGAGCGGCGAGTACGCGATGATCGAGGCCGCCGCCGCGCACGGCTGGATCGACCGCGACCGGGCGATCCACGAGTCGCTGGTCTCCATCCGGCGGGCCGGCGCCGACCTCGTCCTGACCTACTGGGCCACGGAGGTCGCCCGGCGCCTGTGAGGCCGGTGCCGCGCGGGTGAACCCCTGACGAACCCCGGGCGAACGCGCCCGGGGTGACCTGCGTATAGTCATTTGGAACCGTATCCGGGGGTCGGTACGCAGATTTACACCGTCTTTCGCCATGATCTGGGGAAAGGCGGTTCTCTCTTCGGGGGGCGATACATGTTGGCGGTCACCCGCAACACCCGCAACACCCGTAACACTCGCAACGCGCGCGCCGTGAACCTGCTGGTCGTGGCGGCGCGGGAGTACGCCGCGCGGGGCTGGGCCACCGTGGTGGGCGCCTCGGCGCCGGCCGCGGGCGACCGGGCCTGCTCGTGCGACCGGATCGGCTGCCCGCGACCGGGCGCCCACCCGGTCACGACGGGCTGGGCGCGCCAGGCGACCACCGAGCGCGAGACGCTCGACCGCTGGTGGGCCGTCAGCCCCGACGCCAACGTGATCCTGCCCACCGGCCGCGTCTTCGACGTCTTCGACGTCCCGGCGGGGACGGGCCGCGCCGCGATGGCGGCCATGGCGGCCGCCGGGATCGAGGCCGGGCCGGTCGCCGCGATCGGCGACGAGCGCTACCTGTTCTTCGTCGCCACCAGGGGCGCCCCGGAGGACGAGGACGAGTGGTGGTCCTGCCATCTGGACTGCTCGCCCGAGACCCTGGCCGACACCCCGGGCATGCGCTGGCACTGCCGGAACAGCTACGTGGTCGCGCCCCCGTCGGTGCTGCCGTCCGGACGCGAGGTCACCTGGGTGCGCCCGCCGGACGACGCCCCGCTGCCGGACCCGCTGCGCGTGCTGGAGTTCCTGGTCGACTGACCGCCGCACGGGCCGTGCGGGCCGCTCCGGCCCTCAGAAGACGCCGCAGCCCTCCTTCCCCAGGGGAAGGAGGGCTGCGGCGTTCTCGGGGGGCCTCGGGGGCTCTCAGCGCTTCACGGGGGACTTGATGGTGAGCTTGCCGCCCCACTTGGAGAAACCGGTGGTGGTGACGACCTTGGTCCTGCCCGCGGCGGTGATGGTCACCTTGAGGTGCTTGGGCAGCCAGCCGGAGCCGAGCTGGAGCTCGAAGGAGGCCTTGGCCTTGCGGTAGCCGGGCGCCACGGCGTCCAGGCCGGACGCCTGGGGCACGGTGCCGCTCCAGCGGTTGCCGTTGCGGGTGAGGGTCTCGGCGTCCTGCAGCAGGGCGCTCAGCGCGTCGGCGGAGGTGCCCCAGCGGGCCTGCTCGGCCAGCACGCCGTAGCCCTTGGCCTTGTCCCCCAGGGGGAGCTTCACCCAGGACGAGCCCTGCTGCAGGTAGCCCTCGCCGCCCAGGACGATCGCCTGCCGCTTGGCCAGCTTGGGGCCCGCGAGCGAGACCCGGTAGGAGTCGGCCTTGGCACCGCCGTTGACGCTGGTGACCTCCTTGCCCGCGACCCGGCGGAAGGACAGCGTGAACGTGCCCTTGTCGGTGATCGCGCCGGAGACCCGCCGGGCCAGCTCGGGGCCTTCGATCTCCTCGGCGGCCGGGGTGGCGGGGGAGGAGGTGGCCGGCCCCTCGGTGGGGGAGGCGGTCCCCGCCAGGCGGGAGGGGGAGACCGTCGGGCCGGAGGCGGGGTCGTCGCCGGAGCCGCTGAGCCCGTAGGCGACGCCGCCGATGAGCACCACGGCGGCGATCCCGGCGCCCGCGAAGACCAGGGGCCGCCGGTCGCGGCTGAGGTCCGGCGGCGCCGCGGCGGCCGAGGTGCGGGCGTCCGCCTTGCTCGGGGGCGGCGGGGCGGGCGCGGTGGCGGCCCGCTGGGCGAGTTCCCGCACCCGGGCGCGGCCGCGCTTCTCCCAGTCGGCGCCGAAGACGGGACTGACCGCCTCGTCGAGTTCGGTGAGGAACTCGGCGGCCGACGCGGGCCTGTTGCCGGGCTCCTTGGCCAGGCCGTGCAGCACCAGGGAGCGCAGCGGTCCCGGCACGTCGATGACGGGGATCGCGGCGTTGTTGTGCGCCCGGTTCAGCGCGCCGATCGAGGTGGCGGGGAACAGCCGCCGCCCGGTCAGGCACTCCACGAACACGCCCGCGGCCGCGTAGATGTCGGTCTGCGGGCTCTGCGGGGCGCCCTGCCAGCGCTCGGGGGCCTGGTAGACGGGGTCGCCCGCGGGGGCGCCCTTGCCGTGCGGCACCGCGATGCCCAGGTCCGAGAGCTTGGCCCGCCCGTCGGGGGCGATGAGCACCTTGTCCGGTGAGCAGTCGCCGTGCGTGATGTCCTTGCCGTGCGCGGCGGCCAGCCCGAGGAGGATGTCGCTGAGCACCACGACCGCGGACTCGGGGTCCAGCGGGTCGGTGAGCAGCCGCCGCAGGGGGACGCCCTCGAAGTACTCCGAGACGACCGCGGCCTCGGCCGGGTCGTCCTTGGCGGTGACCAGCTCGTAGACCTGGACGAGGTTGTCGTCCTCCAGTTGGGCCAACCGGTTCATCCGCCGGCTGAACTCGTCGTCCTTGTTCAGCGCGGGGGACAGGTAGCGGATCGTGACCTGGGTCCTGGTCATCTCGTCCGTCGCGAGTACCTGCCGCCCGGAGGCATCGGAGCCCAGCTCGCGTACGAGCGTGAACCCCGGTACCGCCCAGCCTTCCGTCACTTCAACCCTTCCCCGCCACACCTGCACGTTAAGTCGCCTTCATGGGTGGATACCGGCCATTGTGGCTCATGGTCAAGGTAGTTACCGGATTGTGTCGGCTCCGGCATCGCGGCGCGTCTCCGCGGTCGCCGCGCGCCGCTCCCCCGGCACCCACCGTGATCATGGTGGGTGCCCGGACGAGGACGGTGCCCGGGCGGTGGCAGACTGGTCGGGTGACTTCCAGCGAGCGATCTCAGCAGCTGTTCGACCGGGCCCGCGAGGTGGTGCCCGGCGGGGTGAACTCCCCCGTGCGGGCCTTCAGGGCGGTGGGCGGGACGCCCCGGTTCATGGCATCCGCGCAGGGCCCGTACCTGACGGACGCCGACGGCGCCACCTACGTGGACCTGATCTGCTCGTGGGGCCCGATGATCCTGGGCCACGCGCACCCGGCGGTGGTCGAGGCGGTCCAGGCCGCGGCGGCCCGCGGCACGTCCTACGGCGCGCCGACGCAGGGCGAGGTGGAGCTGGCCGAGGAGATCGTCTCCCGCACCCCCGTGGAGCGGGTCAGGCTGGTCAACTCCGGCACCGAGGCCACCATGTCGGCTATCCGGCTGGCCCGCGGCTTCACCGGCCGCTCCAAGATCGTCAAGTTCGCCGGCTGCTACCACGGCCACGTCGACTCGCTGCTGGCCGCGGCCGGCTCCGGCGTGGTCACGCTGGGGCTGCCCGACACCCCCGGCGTCACCGGCGCCACCACGGCCGACACGATCGTGCTGCCCTACAACGACGCCGTCGCGGTCGAGGAGGCGTTCACCGAGTACGGCAACGAGATCGCCTGCGTGATCACCGAGGCGTGCCCGTCCAACATGGGCGTGGTGCCGCCGATCGACGGGTTCAACCAGCTGCTGCGCCGGCTGTGCGACAAGGCGGGCGCGCTGCTGATCATCGACGAGGTGCTCACCGGCTTCCGGGTCACCCGCTCGGGCTGGTACGGCCGCGAGGGCGTGGCGGCCGACCTGTTCACCTACGGCAAGGTCATGGGCGGCGGCCTGCCCGCCGCCGCGTTCGGCGGCCGCGCCGAGGTCATGGACCACCTGGCCCCGGCCGGGCCGGTCTACCAGGCGGGCACCCTGTCGGGCAACCCGCTGGCCACCGCCGCGGGCCTGGCCACGCTGCGCAACTGCACACCCGAGGTCTACGCGAAGGTCGACCGGGCGGCGACCCTGGTCGGGCAGTGGGTGACCGAGGCGCTGACGAAGGAGGGCGTCCCGCACCGGCTGCAGGCCGCGGGAAATCTCTTCTCCGTCTTCTTCACCTCGGAGCGCGTGATGGACTTCGCCCACGCGCAGAAGCAGGACTCGGCGGCCTACGCCGCGTTCTTCCACGAGGCGCTCGACCGCGGCGTCTACCTGCCGCCCTCCTCCTACGAGGTGTGGTTCCTCAGCGCCGCCCACGACGACGCCGCACTGGAGCGGATCGCCGACGCGCTGCCGCACGCGGCGAGGGCGGCGGCCAAGAAGACCGGCTTGCCCGGGACGTGAGGGTAACCTGATCCAGCCATGACTGAGACCACCATCGTTCATCTCCTGCGTCACGGTGAGGTCCACAACCCCCGAGGCGTGTTGTACGGCCGTCTTCCGGATTTCCACCTCAGCGAGGACGGGCATCTGATGGCCAAGGCCGCTGCCGGCTGGTTCGCCGGCCGGAACGTCGCCGCGCTCTACACCTCGCCGCTGGACCGGGCGAGGGAGACGATCGCGCCCCTGGCCGCGGCCACCGGGCTCGATCCGGTGATCGACATGCGGCTGATCGAGGCCGACAACAAGTTCGAGGGCGAGGTCTTCCGGATGGGAAGGCTGGTCGACCCTCGGGTCTGGCGCCGGTTCGCCAACCCGTTCCGGCCGTCCTGGGGCGAGCCCTTCCAGGAGGTCGCGGACCGCATGTGGTCCTTCACCCAGGAGGCCCGGGAGGCCGCGCGCGGCCGGGAGGCGGTGTGCGTCAGCCACCAGCTGCCGATCTACACCGCGCGCAGGCTCGCCGAGGGGGTGCGGCTGTGGCACGACCCGCGCCGCCGCCAGTGCGGCCTGGCCAGCGTCACCAGCCTCGTCTTCGAGGGCGAGGCGCTGGTCCGGGTGGAGTACGCCGAACCGGCCGCCCATCTGGTCAGGCACCCGAGCATCCCGGGCGCCTGAGCCCGGGTACAGTCACGTACTACAGCTCGTAGTGCATGAGGAGTACCCCTGATGATCCGCCGTGCCGTCGCGCCCGCCCTCCTGGCGGCCGCCGCGCTGATGCTGGCCGCTGGTTGTTCCGGAGGCGGTACGGCTGCCGAACCGGGTGAGCCGATCCCGGCCGGCGACCGCCGCTCGCCCGCCGCCGCGGTCGCGGGCGAGACCCTGGAGGGCGAACCGCTCGACCTGGCCTCCTACGAGGGCAAGGTCGTGGTCGTCAACTTCTGGGCGTCCTGGTGCGGTCCGTGCCGTGCCGAGGCGCCGGCGCTGGAGGCGACCTACCAGGAGAACAAGGACGAGGTGGCGTTCCTCGGCGTCGACATCAAGGACACCAGGGACGGCGCCAAGGCGTTCGTGCGCAAGTACGGCAGCACCTACCCGAGCCTCTTCGACCCCGAAGGCAAGATCACCCACTCCTTCTCCTCGGTGAACCCGAGCGCGCTGCCGACCACCCTGATCCTGGACCGCGAGGGCCGGGTCGCGGTGCAGTTCCCGGGCATCGTGCACAAGTCCCGGCTCGATCCGGCCCTGGCGAAGATCGTCGCGGAGAAATGATCCTCGCCGCGGGAGTCGAGGAGACCATCACCAGCGGCACGCTGGCGCTCGCGCTGCCGCTGGCGGCGCTGGCGGGCATGGTCTCCTTCCTCAGCCCCTGCGTGCTGCCGCTGGTCCCCGGCTACCTGTCGTACGTGACGGGCATGACCGGCGAGGACCTGGCCGAGCGGCGCAGGGGCGGGCTCGTGACGGGCGTCGCGCTGTTCGTCCTGGGCTTCACGCTGGTGTTCATGGCCTACGGGTTCGTGTTCGGCGGGCTCGGCCACTGGCTGAAGTCCTACGAGGAAGTGATCACCCGGGTCCTGGGCGTGGTCACGATCGGCATGGGCCTGCTGTTCATGGGCTTCTTCGTCAACCTGCAGCGCACCTTCAAATCCGCCAGGCTGCCCGATCCGGGGCTGGCGGGCGCCCCCCTGCTGGGGCTGCTGTTCGGGCTGGGCTGGACGCCGTGCATCGGCCCCACGCTGACCGCCATCCAGTCGCTCGCCCTGTACGAGGCGACCCCGGTGCGCGGCGGGGTGCTCTCCTTCTTCTACTGCCTGGGCCTGGGCCTGCCGTTTCTGCTCACGGCGCTGGCGTACCGTAAGGCGCTCACCGTCTTCGGGTGGGTGAAACGCCACTACCGGCTGGTGATGCGGCTGGGCGGCGGCATGCTCGTCCTGATCGGGGTACTGCTGGTCACCGGGCTGTGGACCGAGTTGAACAACGAGCTGCGGGTGTGGATCGGCAGCTTCGGGACGGTGATCTAGATGGGTCTGACAGGGTGGCTGCGCTGGGGCTGGCGGCAGCTGACGTCCATGCGGACGGCGCTGATCCTGCTCTTCCTGGTGGCGCTGGCCTCGGTGCCGGGCTCGATCTTCCCCCAGCGGGGCCAGTCGCCGGAGCGGGTCGTCCAGTACTTCGAGGAGCACGAGACGCTCGCGCCCTGGCTGGACCGGCTGTCGCTGTTCGACGTGTTCGCCGCGCCGTGGTTCGCGGCGATCTACCTGCTGCTGTTCGTCTCGCTGGCGGGCTGCGTCCTGCCGCGCTCCTGGCAGCTCCTGCAGAACGTGCGGTCCCGGCCGCCGGCCGCGCCCAAGCGGTTCGGGCGGCTGCCGCAGAGCGCGGAGTTCCGCTCCGACGAGACGCCCGAGCAGGTGCTGGAGCAGGCCCGCCAGGCGCTGCGCAAGCGGCGGTTCCGCACGGTCGCGGACGACGGTTCGCTCGCCGCGGAGAAGGGCTACCTGCACGAGGCGGGCAACCTGGTCTTCCACCTGTCGCTGCTGGCGCTGCTCTTCGCCGTCGGCCTCGGCGCGATGTTCGGCTACCGGGGCAACCTGCTGCTGACCGAGGACACCGGCTTCTCCAACTCGGTGGCGTACTACGGCGAGTACCACCCCGGGCACATGGTCGACCCCGACGACCTCGCGCCGTTCCAGGTGACCCTGGACGACTTCGAGGTCGACTTCGTCTCCTCGGGCGAGCAGGTCGGCCAGGCCAGGGAGTTCACCGCGAGGATGACGTACCGCGAGAGGCCCGGCGCCGCCGAGCGCTCCGAGACGGTCAGGGTGAACCACCCGCTGGAGGTGAGCGGGGCGAAGGTCTACCTGCTGGGCCACGGCTACGCCCCGACCTTCAAGGTCACCGACGGCAGGGGGAACGTCGTCTTCGACGACGCGGTCCAGTTCCTGCCGATGGACTCGGCCAACCTCGCCTCCGAGGGCGTCATCAAGGCCCCCGACGCCGAGCCTCAGCAGCTGGGCTTCCAGATGATGTTCTGGCCCACCGCCGCGCCCACGCCGGACGGCTCCTCGGTCTTCTCCTCCTTCCCCGGCCCGCTGAACCCGATGGTCGCGGTGGTCGGCGCCTTCAAGGGCGACCTCAACATGGACTCGGGCGACCCCCAGTCGGTGTACGAGCTGGACGCCGAGAAGCTGGAGATGGTGAAGGTCGAGCGCAGGGCGATGGGCGTCGGCGAGACGCTGAAGCTGCCGGACGGGGCGGGCGAGATCACCTTCACCGGCTTCAAGGAGTACGCCTCGCTGACCGTCACCCACGACCCCGGACGCGTCCCGGCGCTGGTCGCCGCCTCGCTGGCGGTCGCGGGCCTGGTCGTCTCGCTGATGACCCGGCGCCGCAGGGTGTGGGTCCGTGCGAGCGCCGGAGAGGACGGGCGTACGGTGGTCGAGGTCGGCGGCCTCACCCTGGGTACCCCCACCGTCGAGTTCGACGACCTGCTGCGCGAACTGCGCCCCGAGGAACCGGAACCGGAGCCGGAACCGGCCTCCGCCGGAACGATCAAGGAGTGACACGGTGGTCGACACCGAACTCGCCGACCTGAGCAACAACATGTTGCTCGGCGCGGTCCTGCTGTACGTGGTGGCGATGCTGGGCTACGCGGCGGACCTGGCCTTCACCCCCCGCCCGGCGAAGGCGCGGGCCAAGGAACTCGTCGGCGCGGGCGCCCCGGTGGAGGGGAGCGCCGACGACGGCGCCGAACCCGCCGCCGCCCCGCGCCGCGACTGGGGCCGGTTCGCCGTGGTCATCACGGTGTTCGGCTGGCTGCTGCACGCCGGCGGCGTGGTCTCCCGCGGCCTGTCGGTCTCCCGCTGGCCGTGGGGCAACATGTACGAGTTCGTGGTGGCGATCTGCCTGGCCGCGGTGGCGGGCTTCCTGGTGCTGATGATCCGCAACAAGGCGCGCTACCTGGGCGCGTTCGTCATGCTCGCCGTGGTGCTGGGCCTGGGCGCGGCCACCATCTGGCTCTACCAGGCGCCCGGCGAGCTGGTCCCGGCGCTGAAGTCCTACTGGATCGCCATCCACGTCGGCGCCGCGATCGTCTCCTCCGGCGGGTTCACCGTCGGCTTCGTGGCCACGCTGCTCTACCTGGCCAAGGCCCGGCACGAGGAGAAGGCCAAGGAGGGCTTCCTCGACCGGCTGCCCGGCTCCACGGTCCTGGACGACCTCGCCTACAAGGCGACCATGTTCGTCTTCCCGGTCTGGACGTTCTCCATCATCGCGGGCGCGATCTGGGCGGACGAGGCCTGGGGCCGCTACTGGGGCTGGGACCCCAAGGAGACCTGGTCGTTCATCGTCTTCGCCATCTACGCCGGCTACCTGCACGCGCGGGCGACCGCGGGCTGGAAGGGTCGCAAGGCGGCGGTCGTGGCCACCGTCGGCTACGCGGCGCTGCTGTTCAACCTGGTCGGCGTGAACATCTTCCTCGAAGGCCTGCACTCCTACGCCGACGTTTAATGTGATCTTGTGCCTTTTCACGCTTGAATGGATGGAAGTGTCCATGAGGAGCGGGAGAAGGCCATGCGCTGGGGTCGACACCGGAGATCCGCCGACACGTCCCCGCGGGTCTCGCTCACCGAGGTGCGGCCCCGGGAGTCCCAGCCCAGGGACCAGGGCGGGCGGTTCCGCGCGGCGGGCCGCGACTACAGCGCCTACGAGCTGGACGAGTCGCCGGAGGAGCCCGAGAAGTCCTTCCGGGTCCCTCCGCACTCCCCGGACCATCCCTGGGGCGGGGACGGCAGGCTGCACTGCGGCCCGCTGGAGTCGATCCTGCACCGCCAGTGGGACCTCGCCGAAGGCTCTCCGCCGCCCGAGGTGATCCGGGCGGTGGAGAGCCTCGCCATGCTCCCGGAGCGGCTGAAGCTGAAACTGGCGGTCGGGCTCGACGGCATCTACGTCGGACCCGGCGGAGTGCCCGATCTGGACGACATGGGCGCTCTCAAGGGCAGGAGCCTGCCCTCGGGGCGCGCCACGTGGGACATCTGCGCGGGCGCCTACGGCAACCGCAAGGTGGTGGTGGGGGACCGTCCGTCCCCCACCCCGGATGTGATGATGCACGAGATCGGCCACGCCTTGGACGACGTGGACGATCCCGAGAACGGATGGGTCTCCGACGGAGACGACTTCCAGCGGCTCTATATCGCCTGCGTGCCATTCCTGCAGAGCGACTTCCATCACCAGAAGGGTGTGCTCGGAAGGCGCGAATTCTTCGCCGACGCCTTCGCCGCCATCGCCTCGCACCAGCGTCCCGCCCTCGTCGACATGCTGGGCGGCAACATCCGCCTGGCACTCGACGTGATGCTCTTCTTCAACCGCCGGTACGGAATCTGAGGGGTACGAGGATGTACGTGATCAGACTCGCCAACGGGAGGCTTCTCGTGCCGCACGGCGAGCTCACCGAGTCGGACGAGATCGTGCAGGCCTACGTGGAGATCGGCCCGGACGATCCCGACTACGAGCGGTTCGCCGAGAAGGCGCGCACCGAGGAGGAACTGGCCGGAATGCGTGAGCGGTGGCGGCGTGATGACGAGGCCCTGCGCCTGCAGTTCGAGGAGTGGAAGGCGAATCTGCCCGAGGAGTCCACCGGTCCCGGAACCCCGCCGGGGCCGGTGGGTGACTAGCGGACCTCCGCCAGCGGCTCGTCTCCGCGCAGCAGCGCGTGCACCTCGGACTCGCGGAACCGTCGGTGGCCCCCCGGAGTACGGATGCTGCTGATCCGGCCGGCGGCCGCCCACCGGGTGACCGTCTTGGGGTCTACCCGGAACAGGGCCGCTACCTCACCGGGGGTCAACAGACGCTCACTAGTGCTTTCCACGGATTCTCTCCCCTTTTGTCCCGCTCTGGACGCGGGTGGATAGATTCCAAGTGTGCCGGGTCGAGACCGATTCATGCCTTGTTTTCGGAAAACATAACTTTGAGTGACGCCCCGAACAGGCATTATCTCGTAAAGTAACAATGACATGCCTCGCAGCAGTCCCCCGAAGCCCGCTGACACCACCCTTGACCATGGCATACGCCCTCGGACGGGGGGTCGCGGACGGTGCCGCCGGACCGGCGCCGGACGCCCCTCCTCCGGTGCGCGCGCCGTTCGGAGGGATAGGCTCCCGGGCATGTCCGATCTGGTCACCCTGGCGGAGATCGAAGCGGCCGCCCGCCGGCTGGCGGGGGTCGCGGTGCGCACCCCGCTCGTGCGCTACCCGGACGTGCCGCTGTGGATCAAGCCCGAGTCGTTGCAGCCGGTGGGCGCGTTCAAGCTGCGCGGCGCCTACGCGGCGATGACCTCCGCGCCCCTGGGCAGCCCGCTGCCCGCCGGGGTCGTGGCGCACTCCAGCGGCAACCACGCCCAGGCGGTCGCCTACGCGGCGCGGGAGCTGGGCGTCCGGGCGGTGCTGGTGATCCCCCACGACGCGCCGGAGGTCAAGGTCTCCGAGTGCGTCCGGCTCGGCGCCGAGGTGGTCCTGGTGGAGCCGACGATGGAGGCCAGGACCCGCACGGCCGAGCAGCTGGCGCGGGCGCACGGCTACGAGCTCATCGCCCCCTTCGACGACCGGCGGGTGATCGCGGGCCAGGGCACGGTCGGGCTGGAGATCATGGCCGACCACCCGGGGCCCGGGGTGGTGCTGGTGCCCGTGGGCGGGGGAGGGCTGCTGGCCGGCACGGCCGTGGCGGTCAAGAGCCTGCACCGGGGCACCCGGGTGGTCGGCGTCGAGCCGGCCCTGGCCGCGGACGCGCGCGACTCCTTCCTGCTGGGCCGCCCGGTGTCGTGGGACATGGCCGAGACCCGGCGCACGGCCGCGGACGCGCTGCGCGTCGACCGGGTCGGCGACCTCCCCTTCCAGCACATCACCGAGTACGTGGACGACATCGTCACGGTGACCGAGGAGGAGATCCGCGAGACGATGCGGCTGCTGGCGGTGCGCACCCGCCTGGTCGCCGAGCCCGCGGGGGCCGTGGCCGCGGCGGCGTTCCTCTTCCACCGGGACGAGCTGCCCCCGGGCGAGGGAGTGGCGGTCCTGTCGGGCGGGAACGTGGACCCGGCACTGCTCTTCCCCGCCTGAGGGCACCCTGAACCAGGGCTCGCCCGACCTGGGGATAACCTCGAAGGACCATGCGTTCAGTCATCGTCTACACCCTCGCGCGCCTCCTGCTCGTCGCGGCCACGGCCGCGATCCTCTATCTGATCGGCCTGAGCGGCCTGCTGAACCTCGCGCTGGCCTTCCTGATCTCCGGAGTCGTGAGCTACGTCGTGCTGTCCAGGCAGCGCGACCAGGTCTCCGTCGCCCTCACCTCCAAGATGCGACCCCGGCGCGAGGGCACCGCCGGGGACACGCCCGTCGCGGATTAGGCTGCTCCCCATGACCCGCGCTGATCTGGACAAGAAGCCCTCCGACGTGGCCGCGATGTTCGACGACACGGCCGAGCGGTACGACCTGCTCAACACCCTCATGACGGGCGGCCAGGACCGCGCCTGGCGCAGGGCCGTGGCCCGCGCCGTCGACGCGCGTCCCGGCGAGCGGGTCCTGGATCTGGCCGCGGGCACCGGCACGTCCACCGCCGCGCTGGCCGAGAACGGCGCCGAGTGCGTCGCGTGCGACTTCTCGCTCGGCATGCTCCAGGTCGGCACGCGGCGGCAGGAGGGAAAGAGCGGTGTGACGTTCGTCGCGGGCGACGCGCTCCGCCTGCCCTTCCGCGACGCCTCCTTCGACGCCGTCACCATCTCCTTCGGGCTGCGCAACGTCGCCGACACCGAGGCCGCGCTGCGCGAGATGCTGCGGGTGACCCGGCCGGGAGGCCGCCTGGTGATCTGCGAGGTCAGCCACCCGACGAACCCGCTGCTGGCCGCCGGGCACCGGCTGCACCTCAAGGTGGGGCTGCCGCTGCTGGCCAGGGTGAGCTCCAACCCCGACTCCTACACCTACCTGGCCGAGTCCACGCTGCGCTGGCCGGACCAGCCCGCGCTGGCGGCGCTGGTCGCCGGGGCCGGCTGGGAGCGGGTCCAGTGGCGCGACCTCACCTTCGGGGTCGCCGCGATCCACCGCGCCCGCAGGCCGCAGGACGTGCCCGCCTGAGGGGGTCGCCGTGACCTCCGCGCCGTCCGGTGTTTCACCTGGTGAAGTCGGCGACGCTTCAATTACCGAACAGTAACAGCCTCGCCAGTCCATCCCTTGCGCAACGGGTGTAGCCTCGCAACGAAGGGTGCTTGTGAAGTAGTTCACAAACGCACTTGCCGCAGCGTAGCGAAAAGGGTTGGAAGTTGAGCGAGCATTCCCCCGAAGCCGCCGACGTGGTGGTCGTGGGCGCCGGTCCTGCCGGCTCCACCACGGCCTACTACCTGGCACAGACGGGTCTGAAGGTCCTGCTCCTGGAGAAGGCGACCTTCCCGCGGGACAAGATCTGCGGGGACGGCCTCACCCCCCGGGCGGTACGGCAGCTCATCGCGATGGGCGTGGACATCAACGCCCCCGGCTGGATCCGCAACAAGGGCCTGCGCATCTACGGCGGGGGAGTGCGGCTGGAGCTGCCCTGGCCCGAGCTCGCCACCTTCCCCGACTTCGGGCTCGTGCGCCCGCGCATGGACCTGGACCAGCTGCTGGCCGAGCACGCGGTGAAGGCCGGCGCCACCCTGCTGCAGAACACCACGGTCACCGAGCCGATCATCGACGAGCGCACCGACCGGGTGGTGGGCGTGCGCACCAAGGACGGCAGGGAGTTCCGCGCGCCGCTGGTCGTGGCCGCCGACGGCAACTCCGCCCGGCTCGCGCTGGCCATGGGCATCCGCAAGCGCGAGGACCGCCCGATGGGCGTGGCCGTCCGGCGCTACTACGAGACCCCGCGCCACGACGACGACTACCTCGAGTCCTGGCTCGAGCTGTGGGACGGCGAGCGGCTCCTGCCCGGCTACGGCTGGGTGTTCGGGTGCGGGAACGGCACCTCGAACGTCGGGCTCGGCCTGCTCAACACCTCCAAGTCCTTCCAGAACACCGACTACCGCGAGATGCTCCGCCGCTGGACCGCCGGAATGCCCAAGGAGTGGCAGTTCGACGAGGAACACGCGACGGGACCGACCCGCGGCGCGGCCCTGCCGATGGGTTTCAACCGGCAGCCGCACTACTCCCGGGGCCTGCTGCTGGTGGGCGACGCCGGGGGCATGGTCAACCCGTTCAACGGAGAGGGCATCGACTACGCGATGGAGTCGGGCCACCTGGCCGCCGACATCATCGTGCAGGCGCTGGCCAGGCCGACCGCGGCACAGCGGGAACGGGCGCTGTACGAGTACCCCCGCATCCTCAAGGAGGAGCACGGGGGCTACTTCACGATCGGGCGGGTCTTCGTGAAGGCCATCGGCGACCCGCGGGTGATGAAGTTCGTCACCCGGCACGGGCTGCCGCACCCCACGCTGATGCGGTTCACGCTGAAGCTGCTGGCCAACCTCACCGACCCGCGCGGCGGCGACGCGATGGACCGGATCATCAACGCGATGACCAAGATCGCGCCGAACGCCTGATTTCTGCCCACAACTGAACCCACCGGTACGGACCAATGCGCGTTCTCACTAGGATGATGCAGCTCACAAGGGTGAGATGCATCACGAGCTATGAGGGGGGTGTGTAAACCCGTGGACCTCTACTACCCGATCGTCGTACTGGCGGCGCTGGCGGCGGCCTTTGCCATCGGTTCGGTGATCATGGCGGCCTTCACCGGGCCGAAACGCTGGAACAGGGCGAAGCTCGAGGCCTACGAATGCGGGATCGAACCGACCCCGCAGCCGGTCGGCGGCGGACGCTTCCCCGTGAAGTACTACCTCACGGCGATGCTCTTCATCGTTTTCGACATCGAGATCATCTTCTTGTATCCCTGGGCCGTCGCCTTCGACAGCCTGGGGATCTTCGGTCTCATCGAGATGGTGCTGTTCATCGCCACCGTCCTCGTCGCGTACGCCTACGTCTGGCGGCGCGGCGGCTTGGAGTGGGACTGATTCACATGGGTCTGGAAGAGAAACTTCCCAGCGGGTTCCTGCTCACCACGGTCGAGCAGGTGGCCGGCTGGGCACGCAAGAGCTCCCTGTGGCCGGCGACCTTCGGTCTCGCCTGCTGCGCCATCGAGATGATGTCCGCGGGCGACCCGCGGCACGACTTCTCCCGGTGGGGCATGGAACGCGCCTCGGGATCGCCGAGACAGGCGGACCTGATGATCGTCGCGGGCCGGGTCAGCCAGAAGATGGCCCCCGTCCTGCGGCAGGTCTACGACCAGATGTCGGAACCCAAGTGGGTGATCGCGATGGGTGTCTGTGCGTCTTCTGGAGGCATGTTCAACAACTACGCGATCGTCCAGGGGGTGGACCACATCGTACCAGTGGACATCTACCTGCCCGGATGCCCCCCGCGGCCGGAGATGCTGCTGGACGCGATCCTCAAGCTGCACGACAAGATCCAGAACACCAAGCTGGGCGCGCAGCGCGAGAAGCAGGTACAGGAACTGGAGCGGGCGAAGCTCCGGCAGCTGCCGCTGCTGGGCCAGGCGGGAGCGCGGTCATGAGCGACATCGTCCAGCGCCGCGGCATGTTCGGTGCGAGCACCACGGGCGACACCTCCGGGTACGGCAGGCTGGTGGTGCCCCAGCCGGCGCGGGAGTCCACGCCCCGTCCCTACGGCGAGTACTTCGACGAGATCGCGGACGAGCTGGACCGGTCCGGTTTCTCTGACGCGGTCGAGCGCGTCGTGGTTCATCGCGGAGAGATAACTTTCCACGTGAAGCGCGAACGGCTGCTGGAGCTGGCCAGGACGCTGCGCGACGAGCCCGCGCTGCGGTTCGAACTGCTGTCCGGCGTCTCGGGCGTGCACTACCCCGCCGAGACCGGCAGCGAGCTGCACGCCGTCTACCACCTGCTCTCGATCACCCACAACCGGCGCATCCGGCTGGAGGTCGGCGTCCCCGACGCCGACCCGCACGTCGACTCCCTGGTTCCGGTGTACCCCACGGCCGACTGGCACGAACGGGAGACGTGGGACTTCTTCGGGATCGTCTTCGACGGCCACCCCGCGCTGACCAGGATCGAGATGCCCGACGACTGGGTGGGCCACCCCCAGCGCAAGGACTACCCCCTCGGCGGCATCCCCGTCGAATACCGCGGCGCGGAGATCCCGCCGCCGGACGAGCGGAGGTCGTACTCATGACCACCACCTACGATGCCTACAAGGCGGGAGCCACCGACGACGGGGCGGCCGAGGGCCGGGTGTTCAACCTCGCCGGTTCCGACTGGGACGAGGTCGTCGAGGGCGCCAAGGACGGCGACACCGACGAGCGCCTCGTGGTCAACATGGGCCCGCAGCACCCGTCCACCCACGGCGTGCTGCGGCTCATCCTGACCCTCGACGGCGAGACGGTCGAGAAGGTGCAGGTCGGCATCGGCTACCTGCACACCGGCATCGAGAAGAACATGGAGTTCCGGACCTGGACGCAGGGCACCACGTTCTGCACCCGGATGGACTACCTGGCTCCGATCTTCAACGAGACCGCGTACTGCCTGGCGGTCGAGAAGCTGCTGGGCGTCACCGACCGCATCCCCGAGCGGGCCAACGTCATCCGGGTGCTCATGATGGAGCTCAACCGGATCTCCTCCCACCTGGTGGCGATCGCGACGTTCGGCCTGGAGCTGGGCGCGACCACGGTGATGCTCAACGGGTTCATCGAGCGCGAGTACACCCTCGACCTGTTCGAGGAGATCACCGGGCTGCGCATGAACATGGCGTACGTCCGCCCCGGCGGCGTCGCCCAGGACCTCGGCCCGGCCGCCATCGCCAAGCTGCGCGACTACCTCAAGCGCATGCCCGAGCGGTTCAAGCAGATGCGCAAGCTGCTGGACGCCAACCCGATCTACCTGGCGCGGACCAAGGACATCGCCTACCTCGACCTGACCGGCTGCATGGCGCTGGGCATCACCGGCCCGGTGCTGCGCTCCACCGGCCTGCCGTGGGACCTGCGCAAGTCCCAGCCGTACTGCGGTTACGAGACCTACGACTTCCAGGTGCACACGCAGGAGTCCTGCGACGTGTACGGCCGCTACCTCGTCCGGATGGCCGAGATGGAGGAGTCGCTGAAGATCGTCGAGCAGTGCGTCGAGCGGCTCACCAAGGGCTCGGCCAAGGACGGCCCGGTGATGATCGAGGACAAGAAGATCGGCTGGCCCGCGCAGCTGGCCATCGGCACCGACGGCATGGGCAACTCGCCCGCCCACATCGGGCACATCATGGGCGAGTCCATGGAGGCCCTGATCCACCACTTCAAGCTGGTGACCGAGGGCTTCCGGGTGCCGGCCGGCCAGGCCTACGCGGCGATCGAGTCGCCGCGCGGGGAGCTGGCCGCGCACGTCGTCTCCGACGGCGGCACCCGGCCCTTCCGGGTGCACTTCCGGGATCCGTCGTTCACCAACCTGCAGGCCACGGCCGCGATGTGCGAGGGCAGCTTCGTCGCCGACGTCATCGCCGCGGTCGCGTCCATCGATCCCGTGATGGGAGGCGTTGACCGTTGAGCCACTTTCCTGAGGGCTCCCCGTACGACGTGGAGACCAGGCAGCGTCTGGAGCAGGACGCCAAGGACATCATCGCCCGCTACCCGCAGCCGCGCAGCGCGCTGCTGCCGCTGCTGCACCTGGTGCAGTCGCAGGACGGGCACATCACCCAGGAGGGCGTGCAGTTCTGCGCCGACATGCTCGGGATCACCCCGGCGCAGGTCGTCGGCGTCGCCACCTTCTACACCCAGTACAAGCGGGCGCCGATGGGCGAGTACCACGTGGGCGTGTGCGTCAACACGCTGTGCGCGGTGCTCGGCGGCGACGAGATCTGGGAGTCGCTGAGCGAGCACGTGGGCGTCGGGCACGACCAGGCCACCGAGGACGGCAAGGTCTCGCTGGAGCGCCTGGAGTGCAACGCGGCCTGCGACTACGCGCCGGTCATGATGGTCAACTGGGAGTTCTACGACAACCAGACACCCGAGAGCGCCAAGCGGCTCGTCGACGACCTGCGGGCCGGACGCCCGGTGCCGCCCACCCGCGGCGCGGACGGCCTCTGCTCGTTCAAGGAGGCCTCGCGGGTCCTGGCCGGGTTCAACGACGGCCGCGCCCACGAGGGCGTCCAGGCCGGCCCCGAGTCCCGGATCGGCGTCGAGCTGGCCAAGGAGAAGGGCTGGGAGGCGCCGTGAGAGAGCGAAGCGAACGAACCAGAAGGCACAGCCCGCTCTTCGCCGCGAGGCCGACGAAGGAGGCATCGTGACCACCCTTACCCCCGTTCTCACCAAGAACTGGGACCAGGCGGACTCGTTCACGCGCACGGCGTACGAGCGCAACGGCGGCTACCAGCCGTTGCGCAAGGCACTGGGCATGGAGCCCTCGGCCATCGTCGACGCGGTCAAGGACTCCGGTCTGCGCGGTCGCGGCGGCGCGGGATTCCCCACCGGCATGAAGTGGGGCTTCCTCGCCCAGGGCACGGGCAAGCCCACCTACCTGGTGGTCAACGCCGACGAGTCCGAGCCGGGCACCTGCAAGGACATCCCGCTCATGATGGCCGACCCCCACGTGCTCGTCGAGGGGGTGATCATCAGCTCGTACGCGATCGGCGCGCACCAGGCGTTCATCTATGTGCGCGGTGAGGTCCTGCACGTCATCCGCAGGCTCAGGCAGGCGGTGGAGGAGGCCTACGAGGCCGGATACCTCGGCAGGGACATCCTCGGGTCCGGGTTCGACCTGGACCTCGTGGTGCACGCCGGCGCCGGAGCCTACATCTGCGGCGAGGAGACCGCGCTCTTGGACTCTCTGGAGGGGTTCCGGGGCCAGCCCCGGCTCAAGCCTCCCTTCCCGGCCGTCGCGGGCCTCTACGGCGGGCCCACCGTGGTGAACAACGTCGAGTCGATCGCCTCGGTTCCCTCGATCGTGGACCGCGGCGCCGACTGGTTCGCCTCCATGGGCACCGAGAAGTCCAAGGGATTCGGGATCTTCTCGCTGTCGGGGCACGTCACCAGGCCCGGCCAGTACGAGGCGCCGCTGGGCATCACGCTGCGCGAGCTGCTGGAGATGGCCGGCGGGATCCGCGAGGGCCACGAGCTGAAGTTCTGGACGCCGGGCGGCTCCTCCACGCCGATCTTCACCGCCGAGCACCTCGACGTCCCGCTGGACTTCGAGTCCGTCGGCGCGGCCGGATCGATGCTGGGCACCCGGGCGCTGCAGATCTTCGACGAGACGACCTGCGTGGTGCGATCCGTGCTGCGCTGGACGGAGTTCTACGCGCACGAGTCCTGCGGCAAGTGCACGCCGTGCCGCGAGGGCACCTACTGGCTCAAGCAGATGATGAAGCGGCTGGAGGCGGGGCAGGGCACCGAAGAGGACCTGTCGACCCTCAACGACATCGCCGACAACATCCTCGGCCGGTCGTTCTGCGCCCTCGGCGACGGCGCGACCAGCCCGATCCACTCCTCGATCAAGCACTTCCGCGAGGAGTACCTGGCGCACTTCTCCCACGGCGGGTGCCCCTTCGACCCCGCCAAGTCCACGAAGTGGGGTGCATAAATGACTGCGACCTCCGAGACGGGCGTCGTTCCGCAGGAAGACCTGGTCACCGTCACCATCGACGGCTTCGAGGTCAGCGTCCCCAAGGGCACGCTGGTCATCCGGGCCGCCGAGCTGCTCGGCATCCAGATCCCGCGGTTCTGCGACCACCCGCTGCTCGACCCGGTCGGCGCCTGCCGCCAGTGCCTGGTGGACATCCCCGACGCCGGCAACGGCAGGGGCTTTCCCAAGCCGCAGGCGTCCTGCACCATCCCGGTCGCGCCCGGCATGGTCATCAACACCCAGCTCACGTCCCCGGTCGCCGACAAGGCGCAGAAGGGCGTGATGGAGTTCCTGCTCATCAACCACCCGCTGGACTGCCCGGTCTGCGACAAGGGCGGCGAGTGCCCCCTGCAGAACCAGGCGATGTCCAACGGGCGCGGTGAGTCGCGGTTCGTCGAGCGCAAGCGCACGTTCCCCAAGCCGCTGCCGCTGTCGTCGCAGGTGCTGCTGGACCGGGAGCGCTGCGTGCAGTGCGCCCGGTGCACCCGCTTCTCCGAGCAGATCGCGGGCGACCCGTTCATCGACCTGTTCGAGCGCGGGGCCAAGGAACAGGTGGGCGTCGCGGACGGCAAGCCGTTCTCGTCCTACTTCTCCGGCAACACCGTGCAGATCTGCCCGGTCGGCGCGCTCACCGGCGCTGCCTACCGGTTCCGGGCCCGGCCGTTCGACCTGGTGTCGGTGCCGTCGGTGTGCGAGCACTGCGCGTCCGGCTGCGCCCAGCGCACCGACCACCGGCGCGGCAAGGTCACCCGCCGCCTCGCCGGCGACGACCCGCAGGTCAACGAGGAGTGGAACTGCGACAAGGGCCGCTGGGCCTTCACCTACGCCACCCAGCCCGACCGGCTGCGCCACCCGCTGGTCCGCAACGCCGAGGGCGTGCTGGAGCCCGCCTCGTGGCCCGAGGCGCTCGCCGCGGCCGCGGCGGGGCTGGCCGGCAAGAAGACCGGTGTCCTGACCGGCGGGCGGCTGACGCTGGAGGACGCCTACGCGTACTCCAAGTTCGCCCGCATCGCGCTGGGCACCAACGACATCGACTTCCGGGCCCGGCCGCACACCGCCGAGGAGGCCGACTTCCTGGCCTACGGCGTCGCCGGGCACGGTATCGAGGTCTCCTACCAGGACCTGGAGAACGCGCCGGTCGTGCTGCTCGCGGGCCTGGAGCCCGAGGACGAGTCGCCGATCGTCTTCCTGCGGCTGCGCAAGGCGGTGCGCAAGAAGGGCATGAAGGTCCTGTCGATCGCACCGTTCGCCACGGACGGGCTGCGCAAGCTCGAAGGCAGGCTGCTGCAGGCCGGTCCGGGCGGTGAGCCGGAGGCGCTGAGCATCACCGGTGAGGCCGCCGAGGCGCTGGCCGCCGAGGGCTCGGTCATCCTGGTCGGCGAACGGCTCGCGCAGTCCACCGGGGCGCTGAGCGCCGCGGTGCGGCTCGCGCAGACCACCGGGGCCAGGCTGGCCTGGGTGCCGCGCCGCGCGGGAGAGCGCGGAGCGCTGGAGGCCGGTGTGCTGCCCGGCCTGCTGCCGATCGGCCGCCCGGTCGGCGACGCCGCGGCGCGGGCCGAGGTCGCGCGGGTCTGGGGTGTCGCCACCCTGCCGGACGAGCCCGGCCGCGACGGCGCGCACATCCTGGCCGCCGCCGCGTCCGGCGAGATCGAGGCGCTGCTGGTCGGCGGGGTGGACCCCTACGACCTGGAGCACCCGCGGTTCGCGCTGTCGGCGCTGGAGGGCACCGGTTTCGTGGTCAGCCTGGAGCAGCGGGTCAGCGCGGTCACCGACCGCGCCGACGTGGTGCTGCCGGTCGCGGCCGTCCAGGAGAAGTCCGGGACGTTCGTGGACTGGGAGGGCAGGGGCCGCCCGTTCGAGGCGGCGCTGAAGACGCCGAGCGCCATGTCGGACCTGCGGGTGCTGGGCGCCCTGGCCGACGAGCTGGACGTGCACCTGGGCCTGCCCGACCCGGCCGCGGCGCGCCGGGAGCTGGCCGAGCTGGGCGCGCACCGGGGCGAGCGCCCCGACGCGCCGGGCACGCTGGCGGACTTCACCTTCACGCCCGCCTCGGGCGAGGCGGTGCTGGCCACCTGGCGGCTGCTGCTGGACGACGGGAGCATGCAGGACGGCGAGCCGCACCTGAAGGGCACCGCGCGTCCCGCGGTCGCCCGCGTGTCGGCCAAGACCGCGGCGGAGAACGGGCTGAACGGCCTGGTCACCATCGCCACCGACGAGGGCGCGATCACGGTCCCGCTGCGGATCGACGACCTGCCCGAGGGAGTCATCTGGCTGCCGGCGAACTCGTCCGGCAAGAACCTGCTGCGCGAGCTCGGCGCCACGACCGGCAGCATCGTGAAGATCGGAGGTGTGGGCTGATGGGTCCCGATCCGTCGCTCCCCGCATTCGGCCAGGACCCGTGGTGGCTGATGCTCGGCAAGGTGCTGGTCATCTTCGTCTTCCTGGTCCTGACCGTGCTGCTGTCGATGTGGGTGGAGCGCCGCATCATCGGCCGCATGCAGCTGCGCGTCGGCCCCAACCGCGCCGGGCCGTTCGGCCTGCTGCAGGGCCTGGCCGACGGCGTGAAGCTGGCGCTCAAGGAGGACATCGTCCCCTCGGGCGTCGACAAGATCATCTTCTGGACGGCCCCGGTGGTCGCCGCGATCCCGGCGTTCGTGTCCTTCGCCATCATCCCGTTCGGGCCGACGGTCTCGATCTTCGGCCACCAGACGCCGCTGCAGGGCACCGACCTGCCGGTCGCGGTCCTGCTGGTGCTGGCGATGGCCTCCATCGGCGTCTACGGGATCGTGCTGGCGGGCTGGTCGTCCATGTCGCCCTACTCGCTGCTGGGCGGCCTGCGCTCCAGCGCCCAGGTCATCTCCTACGAGATCGCGATGGGCCTGTCGTTCGTGGCGGTGTTCCTCTTCGCCGGCACGCTGTCCACGTCCGGCATCGTCGAGGCGCAGGCCGACCGCTGGTTCGCGGTGGCGCTGCTGCCCTCCTTCGTGGTCTACGTGATCACGATGATGGGCGAGTCCAACCGCATCCCGTTCGACCTGCCCGAGGGCGAGGGCGAACTGGTCGCCGGCTTCCACACCGAGTACTCGTCGCTGAAGTTCGCGATGTTCTTCCTCGCCGAGTACATCAACCTCGCCACCCTCTCGGCCCTGGCCACCACCCTGTTCCTGGGCGGCTGGCGGGCCCCGGCGCCGATCTCCACCGTGTGGGCCGGCGCCAACGAGGGCTGGTGGCCGGTGCTGTGGTTCCTGGTCAAGATCTGGGCCTTCATCTTCTTCTTCATCTGGCTGCGCGCGTCCCTGCCCCGGGTGCGCTACGACCAGCTGATGAAGCTGGGCTGGAAGGTGCTGATCCCGTTCTCCCTGGGCTGGATCCTGCTGGTGGCCACCATGCGGGCGCTCACCCGGGAGGGCTACGGCACCGGCACCCTGGTCGTCGTCGCCGCGGTCGTGGTGGCGCTGGCCCTGGGCGCCTCGGTGCTCTACGACATGATCCGCAAGGACAAGCAGGCCGTCTCCGAACCGGACGACAAGGCCAGGGCCGAACGGGAGGACCCGTTCGCGGGCGGCTTCCCGGTGCCCCCGATGGACGCCCCGCACTACCACGGGACGTCCCCGCAGAAGGAGGTCGAAAGTGGGGTTCACTGACTTCCTGAACCCGGTGAAGGGCTTCGGAGTCGCGTTCCACCAGCTGTTCACCAAGGTGGAGACCGTCCAGTACCCCGAGGTCAAGAAGCCCACCGCGCCCCGGTTCCACGGCCGGCACCAGCTCAACCGCTGGGCGGACGGCCTGGAGAAGTGCATCGGCTGCGAGCTGTGCGCCTGGGCCTGCCCCGCCGACGCGATCTACGTCGAGGCGGGCGACAACACCGAGGACGAGCGCTTCTCCCCGGGCGAGCGCTACGGCCGGATCTACCAGATCAACTACCTGCGCTGCATCCTGTGCGGGCTGTGCATCGAGGCGTGCCCGACCCGGGCGCTGACCATGACCAACGAGTACGAGCTGGCCGACGACAGCCGCGAGTCGCTGATCTACACCAAGGAGATGCTGCTCGCCCCGCTGCGCGAGGGCATGGAGCAGCCGCCGCACGAGATGCGGCTCGGCGAGACCGAAGAGGACTACTACCGCCTCGGCCTCGGCGCCAAGGACGGTGACTTCTGATGGTGGCGTTCTGGATCCTCGCGGTGGTCTCGGTGGCTGCCGCCCTCGGCATGATCTTCCAGCGCAAGGCCGTGTACTCGGCGCTGCTGCTGGCCGTGGTCATGCTCAGCCTGGCCGCGCTGTACGCGGTGCAGGACGCGCCGTTCCTGGCGCTCGTGCAGGTGATCGTCTACACCGGCGCGGTGCTGATGCTCTTCCTGTTCGTGCTGATGCTGGTCGGCGTCGCCACCGTCGACTCGCTGGTGGAGACCCTCTCCGGCCAGCGGATCTGGGCGGCGGTCGCGGGCCTGGGCTTCGCCGGGCTGCTGGTCTTCGGCATCGGGAACGCGGTGTTCGCCGCCGACGCCGGTCTGGCCGCCGCCAACGGCGAGGGCAACGTCATGGGCCTGGCCCGGCTGATCTTCAACAAGTACGTGTTCGCCTTCGAGGTGACCAGCGCCCTGCTGATCACCGCGGCGCTCGGCGCGATGGTGCTGGCGCACAAGGAGCGCGTCTCGCCCAAGGCCAACCAGCGCCAGCTGTCCGAGCAGCGGTTCAAGTCCGGGGAGCACCCGGGCAACCTGCCCAGCTCGGGCACCTACGCCCGGCACAACGCGGTCGACATGCCCGCGCTGCTGCCGGACGGCTCGGTCGCCGAGCGCTCGCTCAACCCGGTGCTGACCGCCCGCGGCGACACCGTCGACCGGCATGCCGACCTCGCCGGCGAGAGCCAGACCGAGGCGATCGCTGGCGACGTCGAGGCAGTCGAGAAGACCGTAGAGGAGGCCCAGAAGTGAGCCATTACCTCATCCTGTCGGCGCTCCTGTTCAGCATCGGCGCGGTGGGCGTCCTGATCCGCCGCAACGCCATCGTGGTGTTCATGTGCGTCGAGCTCATGCTCAACGCCACGAACCTCGCGTTCGTGAGCTTCTCCAAGATGCACGGCAACCTGGACGGCCAGGTCATCGCGTTCTTCGTGATGGTCGTCGCGGCCGCCGAGGTCGTGGTGGGGCTGGCGATCATCATGACCATCTTCCGTTCCCGCAGGTCCTCGTCGGTCGACGACGCGAGCCTGCTGAAGTACTGAGGGGCTTGGGGACGTGGAAACACATCTGGTTGCGGCCACCGGGCTTCAGGCCTACGCGTGGCTGCTGATCGCCCTGCCCCTCGCGGGAGCGGCGATCCTGCTGCTGGGCGGGCGCGCCACCGACAAGTGGGGCCACTATCTGGCCACCGCGCTGTCGGGCGGCGCGTTCGTCCTCGGCTTCCTCATGTTCTGGCAGATGCTCGGCTACCCGGGCGAGGAGCGCGCCCGGAGCGTGCACCTCTACCAGTTCATCAAGACCGGCTCGGTCGACGTCGACATGGGCCTGCTGCTGGACCAGCTGTCGATCAGCTTCGTGCTGCTCATCACGTTCGTCGGCACGCTGATCCACGTGTACTCGATCGGGTACATGGCCGAGGACGCCAACCGGCGGAAGTTCTTCGCCTACCTGAACCTGTTCGTGGCGTCCATGCTCCTGCTGGTGCTGGCCGACAACTACCTCGGCCTGTTCGTCGGCTGGGAGGGCGTGGGCCTCGCCTCGTACCTGCTCATCGGGTTCTGGCAGCACAAGCCCACCGCGGCCGTCGCCGCCAAGAAGGCGTTCGTCGTCAACCGCGTCGGTGACATGGGCCTCGCGATCGCGATGATGCTCATGTTCGCCACCTTCGGCACCGTCTCCTACACCGGCGTCTTCGGCCTGGTGGAGAACCCGGCGGTGTCCGAGGGCGTCATGACCGCGCTCGGCCTGCTCCTGCTGCTGGGCGCGTGCGGCAAGTCCGCCCAGCTGCCGCTGCAGTCCTGGCTGCTGGACGCGATGGAGGGCCCGACCCCGGTGTCGGCGCTCATCCACGCGGCCACCATGGTCACCGCGGGCGTCTACCTGATCGTCCGCTCCGGCGTGATCTTCGAGGCGTCCCCGACCGCCCAGCTGGTGGTCGCCATCGTGGGCGCGGTCACGCTGCTCGCCGGTGCGATCATCGGTTGCGCCAAGGACGACATCAAGAAGGCCCTCGCGGGCTCGACGATGTCGCAGATCGGCTACATGGTGCTCGCCGCGGGCCTCGGCCCGGTCGGCTACGTCGTGGCGATCGGCCACCTGATCACGCACGGCTTCTTCAAGGCCGGCATGTTCCTGGGCGCCGGGTCGGTGATGCACGCCACGGAAGACGACGTGAACATGCGCAGGTATGGGGCGCTGCGCAAGCTGCTGCCCATCACCTTCGGCACGTTCTTCCTCGGCTACCTCGCGATCATCGGGGTGCCGCCCTTCGCGGGCTTCTTCACCAAGGAGGGCATCATCGAGGCGGCCTGGGACCAGAACGTGGTCCTGGGCGTCTGCGCGATCGCGGGCGCGGCCATCACCGCGTTCTACATGTCCCGCCTGATGTTCATGACCTTCTTCGGCGAGAAGCGCTGGGACCCCGACGTGCACCCGCACGAGTCGCCCGCGGTGATGACCGTGCCGCTGGTGATCCTGGCGGTCGGCTCGGCCGGCATGGGCGCCTTCCTCATGCTGGGCGGCAGGTTCGAGTCGTTCCTCGAGCCGGTCACCCGCACCCCGCACGCCGAGCACCACCTGATCACCCTCAACGGGGTCGTCACCCTGGTGCTGGTGGCGGTCGGCGTGGCCATCGCCTGGGTGAAGTACGGCGCCCGCCCGGTGCCGCAGACCGCTCCCCAGGGTTCGGCGCTCACCACGTTCGCCCGCAAGGACCTGTACGGGGACGCCCTGAACGAGTCGCTGTTCATGCGGCCCGGCCAGTGGCTGACCCGGCTCGCGGTGTTCTTCGACAACCGCGGCGTGGACGGGCTCGTCAACGGCCTGGCCGCCCTCATCGGCGGCACGTCCGGCCGGGTCCGGCGGCTGCAGACCGGCTACGTCCGGTCGTACGCCCTGTCCATGTTCCTCGGCGCGGGCCTCCTCGTCGCCGCACTGCTGGTGGTGAGGATCTGATGCTCTCCGCACTCATCGCCCTTCCCGCCCTGGGGGCGCTGGCCGTCGGCCTGCTCCCCAGGGGGAAGGACCAACTGGCCAAACCGATCGCGCTGGCGATCTCGGTGGCCGTCGCGGTCTACGCGATCGTGCTGGCCTTCGGCTACGACACCACGTCCGCCGAGCGCTTCCAGCTCACCGAGACGTACTGGTGGATCGAGTCGTTCGGCGTGCACTGGGCGCTCGGGCTCGACGGCGTCTCGCTGACGCTGGTCCTGCTGTCGGTCATCCTCGTCCCGCTGGTGCTGCTGGCCAGCTGGACGCCGGCCGACCGCTACGGCGGGGCGTCCACCGACGACGTCCCCGAGCGTTCGGCGAAGGGCTACTTCGCCCTGATCCTCTTCATGGAAGCGATGATGATCGGCGTCTTCGCGGCGACCGACGTCTTCCTCTTCTACGTCTTCTTCGAGGCCATCCTCATCCCGGTCTACTTCCTGGTCGGCCGGTACGGGGGACCGCAGCGCTCGTACGCGGCGGTCAAGTTCCTGCTGTACTCGCTGTTCGGCGGGCTGCTCATGCTGGCCGCCGTCATCGGCCTGTACGTGGTCGGCGGCAGGAACTCGTTCCTGCTGAGCGACCTGACCGGTCTCGACATCGACCCGGCCACCGCCAAGTGGCTCTTCCTCGGTTTCTTCATCGCGTTCGCGATCAAGGCGCCGATGGTGCCGGTGCACACCTGGCTGCCGGACACCGCGGGGCAGGCCCCGGCGGGCGCGCTGGTGCTGATCGTCGGCGTGCTCGACAAGATCGGCACCTACGGCATGATCCGCTTCTGCCTGGAGCTGTTCCCCGGCGCGTCGAGGTGGGCGACACCGGTGGTGATCACCTTCGCGGTGATCAGCATCATCTACGGCGCGGTCCTGGCCATCGGCCAGGTCGACCTCAAGCGGCTCATCGCCTACACCTCGATCAGCCACTTCGGGTTCATCGTGCTGGGCATCTTCGCGATGACGACGGCCGCCCAGTCCGGGGCCATGCTCTACATGGTCAACCACGGGTTCTCCACGGGCGCGCTGTTCCTGGTCGTCGGGTTCCTCATCTCGCGCCAGGGCTCGGCCCGGATCGACGCCTTCGGCGGGGTCCAGAAGGTCGCGCCGCTGCTGGCCGGGACCTTCCTGGTGGCCGGCCTGTCCGGCCTGGCGCTGCCGGGCCTGTCGTCGTTCGTCTCGGAGTTCCTGGTGCTGGTCGGGACGTTCTCCCGCTACCAGGTGGCCGCGATCATCGCGACCTTCGGCATCGTGCTGGCCGCGATCTACATCCTGTGGGTCTACCAGCGGGTGGCCGGCGGTCCGTCCCTGGTCGACTTCCCCGATCTGAGCAAGCGCGAGCTCGCCGCCATCGGGCCGATCCTGGCGATCATCGTGGCCCTCGGCTTCTTCCCGCAGCCGATCCTCAAGGTGATCAACCCCTCCGTGGAGCGCACGCTGACGGTCGTGGAGCAGAACGATCCGCAACCGACCGTCGCAGAGGCTCCCACTAGTCCGGGAGTGAGGCCGTGACCGCTTCAGTTCTCGCCGCGGGGAACATCCCCGCACCGCACGTGGAGTACGACCTCGTCGCGCCGCTGCTGCTCGTCTTCGGAACGGCCGTGCTCGGCGTCCTGGTCGAGGCGCTCTTCGGCCGGAGGTGGCGGCCCCGGATCCAGGTGCCGCTGGCGTTCGCCGGGCTCGGCGCGGCGTTCGTGTGGACCGTCATCCTGGCGGTCAACGCGGACCCGCACCAGGTGGCGGCCGAGGGCGCGCTCGGCATCGACGGGCCGACCCTCTTCATCCAGGGCACGATCCTGGTGCTGGCGATGCTCAGCATGCTGCTCATCGCCGACCGCCGGCAGGACACGTTCGCGGCGCAGGCCGCGGCGCTGCCGGGCACCGACGCCGAGGCGCGCGCCCTGGCCGGCGGGTCCGAGCACACCGAGATCTACCCGCTCACCCTGTTCGCGGTCGGCGGCATGCTGATGTTCCCGGCCTCGAACGACCTGCTCACGATGTTCGTGGCGCTGGAGGTCATGTCGCTGCCGCTGTACCTGCTGTGCGGTCTGGCGCGCCGTCGCCGCCTGCTCTCGCAGGAGGCGGCGGTCAAGTACTTCCTGCTCGGCGCGTTCTCGTCGGCGTTCTTCCTGTTCGGCATCGCGCTGCTGTACGGGTACTCGGGCAGCATGTCGCTCGGCGACATCGCCCAGGTCGTCCAGACGGGGCAGACCATCGTCCCCGAGGAGGTCGTCGGCCGGGTCCAGCCGCAGGAGGCCACCGAGGCGCTCCTGTACGGCGGTGTGGCGCTGCTGGCCGTCGGCCTGCTGTTCAAGATGGGCGCGGTGCCGTTCCACTCCTGGAAGCCCGACGTCTACCAGGGCGCGCCGACCCCGGTCACCGCGCTCATGGCGTCCGGGACGCTGGTCTCGGCCGTCGGCGCGCTGCTGCGGGTGTTCTACGTCGCGCTGGAGAACATGCGCTGGGACTGGCGTCCGATGATGTGGGCGGTGGCCATCATCACGATGGTCGTCGGCTCGATCGTGGCGATCACCCAGACGGACATCAAGCGGATGCTGGCCTACTCGTCCGTCGCGCACGCGGGCTTCCTGCTCACGGGCGTGATCGCCACCTCGGAGAACGGCCTGTCCTCGGTGCTGTTCTACCTGGCCGCCTACGGCGCGACGACCATCGGCGCGTTCGCGGTGGTGACGATGGTGCGCGACACCTCCGGCGAGGCGGGGCACCTGTCCCGCTGGGCCGGCCTGGGCAAGCGCTCCCCGGCCGTCGCGGGGATCTTCGCGTTCTTCCTGCTGGCCTTCGCCGGCATCCCGCTCACCAGCGGGTTCACCGGGAAGTTCGCGGTGTTCCGGGCGGCCTTCGAGGGCGGTGCCGCGCCCCTGGTGGTGGTCGGCGTGCTCAGCTCCGCCATCGCGGCCTTCTTCTACGTGCGTGTGATCGTGCTCATGTTCTTCAGCGATCCGGAGCCGGAGGGCCCGTCCGTGGTGGTGGCACCGGCCACCGCGGCGGCGGTGGCCCTGGGTCTTGCGGCTACTGTGGTACTCGGCGTGCTGCCGCAGCCGCTGCTGGACCTGGCCGGTCAGGCCGCCGGTCAGCTTTTCGTGCGTTAGAAGGGGTCTACTCCTGTGGGTGCTGCCGTGCCGTTCGGCCTGCGTGTGGACGACGCGCTGGCCGCGCAGATGCAGCGGGGGCTCGAGGACGTCGAGTCCCTGCTGCTGGAGACGGTCGACAGCGAGGAATCGCTGCTCACCGAGGCGTCCCAGCATCTGGTGACGGCCGGGGGCAAACGGTTCCGGCCCATGCTGGTGCTGCTGGCCGCGCAGTTCGGCGACACGTCGGCACCGGGAGTCGTCCCGTCCGCCGTCGTGGTGGAGCTGACCCATCTGGCGACGCTCTACCACGACGACGTGATGGACGAGGCCCCGCTGCGGCGGGGCCAGGCGTCCGCCAACTCGCGGTGGACCAACACCGTGGCGATTCTCACAGGCGACTACCTGTTCGCCCGTGCCTCGGACCTGCTGGCCGACCTCGGCACCGAGGCGGTGCGGATCCAGGCCCGCACGTTCGCCCGGCTGGTGCGAGGTCAGATCCAGGAGACCGTGGGGGTCCCCGAGGACGGCGACCCCCTCAAGCACTACCTGCAGGTGGTCGCCGACAAGACCGCCTCGCTGATCGCGACCTCGGGCCAGTTCGGGGCGATGATGGCCGGGGCCTCCCCGGCGGTCGTGGACACGCTGACGTCGGCGTGCGAGAAGATCGGCGTCGCCTTCCAGCTCTCCGACGACATCCTGGACGTGGCGTCCGAGACCGCCCAGTCGGGCAAGACGCCCGGCACGGACCTGCGCGAGGGCATCCGGACGCTGCCGATGCTGCACGTCCTGGCCGGTGACGACCCGGCCGACGCGCGGCTGCGGGAACTGCTGTCCGGGCCGATCGCCGACGACGGCGACCACGCCGAGGCGCTGCGGCTGCTGCGGGCCCACCCGGCGATGGCACGGGCCAAGGCCGACACCCGGCGGTGGGCGGAGGACGCCCGGGCCGAGCTGCTCACGCTCCCGGACGTCCCGGCACGGGCGGCGCTGGCGAGCCTGTGCGACTACGTGGTGTCCCGGACGGGCTGAGGGCTCAGTCCTTGGTCAGGTAGAACATGCCGGCCGCGCCGTCCGTCGACTGCGTGGCCCTGGCCAGCTTCTTCAGCGGCATGACATGGGTGCCGCCGTTGAAGTAGTAGTTGTACGGGTCCCAGATGGTGACGGTCTTGGCGCGCTTGTCGTACCCGTAGGCGATGATCAGATGGCCGGGGTTGCCGTCGATGAGCCCCTTGTACCAGGGCAGCCGCTTCATGTAGACCTGCAGCGGCACCGCCTTGCGCAGCACGCCGACGTCGTGCACGACCCGCTTGGCGAGCCGGCCCGGCTTGTTCGCGTCGTAGGCGAGGGAGAAGCGGTAGCCCTTCTTGCTCGCGTAGGAGTTGAGCACCCGGATGGCGTCGTAGTCGTAGGTGCCGTAGGGGGAGCGGGTCTTCATCTTCCGGGCCAGCGTCTTCTGGCCCACGTTGATGCCGAGTTTCGCCAGGGAGATCGAGGCGCCGGCCGGTGCGCACCACAGCGGCCGCGACTGGTACACCCTGTCGATCTTGAGGGTGAGACGGGAGGGCGAGCCCGAGACGCTGATCCCCTTGGCCTCCGCGGGGGCCGGAGGCTGGAGCACGACGAGCGTGGCGGTGAGCGCGGTGCCGGACACCAAGCTCGCGAGTACCTTGTTCACCTTGGCGGAACTCCGGACAGTCGGGGTGGTTCGTGCGGTAAGCCTGCCGAAGAGAACTGACCGGTGCAAGTGTCTCAGGCGGCAGCAGCGGCGACGGTTTCTCCGGCGCGGGTTTGACGGGCGGTACGTAGAGCGTCCCAGGTCAGTATCGACAACGCCACCCAAACAAGGGTGAAACCTATCCACCTGCTGGGTGGCATCGCCTCATGCTGTATCAGCAGTCCCACCAGGAACTGCAGCACCGGGGCGACGTACTGCAGGAGCCCGAGGCTGGTGAGCGGCAGGCGCTGCGCGGAGGCGTTGAAGAGCATCAGCGGGACGGCGGTGACGATCCCCAGGGTCAGGATCAGCAGGACGTTCCCGGTGCCCGCATGGCCGAAGGCGGCGGTGCCCTGGGCCTGCGTCCAGGCCATCAGGCCCAGCGCGGGCAGGGCCAGGACGGCCGCCTCGACCGTCAGGCTCTCGGCCGAGGGCATCGCGGCGCGCTTCTTCATCAGCCCGTAGGTGCCGAACGACAGCGCCAGGACGAGCGCGATCCACGGGGGCCTGCCGTAGTCGGAGGTCAGCACGGCCACCGCGACGGCCCCGACGCCCAGGGCGGTCCACTGCCACGCCCGCAGCCGCTCTCCCAGCAGGAGCACGCCTATGAGCACGGTGACCAGGGGGTTGATGAAGTAGCCGAGGGACGCCTCGATGGTGTGCCCGGAGTTGACCGCGATGATGTAGGTGACCCAGTTGACCGCGATCACCACCGCGGCGACGGACAGCAGCAGCCACTGGCGGCGGGTCATGCGGCGGATCCAGCTCCAGTTGCGGGCGGCCGCCAGCAGCAGCCCGACGGCCACCAGGGTCCAGACGACGCGGTGGGCGAGGATCTCGCCGGCCTCGGCCGGTTTGAGCAACGGGAAGTACAAAGGGAACAGACCCCAGAGCGCGTAAGCCGCGAAACCGTAGATCAGTCCCTTTCGTATTTCCATGTCGCGAAGGCTATCAACCAGTAATGAGTAACAACAGAGTCGCTCATGTCACGCCCGGCTGTCCGTGATGGCACCCCCGCCGGGGGAGGGAAGCGGCCCGGACCGGTTAGTCTGACAAGGTGTTCGGATTCGCGAAGACTGAGATGGTCACCCCGGAGAAGGCGCTTCCGGGCAGGGACAACCCCGTGCCCGTCGCCCCCCGTCACACCGTTCTGTCGGGCCCGCTGGCGCCGCCCTACCCCGACGGAGCCGAGGTGGCGGAGTTCGCCCTGGGCTGCTTCTGGGGCGCGGAACGCAAGTTCTGGCAGCTGGACGGTGTCCTGTCGACCGCGGCCGGCTACGAGGGCGGCTACACCCCCAACCCCACCTACGAAGAGGTCTGCTCCGGCCTCACCGGCCACGCCGAGGCCGTCCGCGTCGTCTACGACCCCTCCCGCATCTCCTACGAGGCCCTCCTGAAGGTCTTCTGGGAGTCCCACGACCCCACCCAGGGCATGCGCCAGGGCAACGACGTCGGCACCCAGTACCGCTCCGCCGTCTACACCCGCACCGAAGCCCAGCGGACCGCCGCCGAGGCCTCCCGAGCCGCCTACCAGAAGGTCCTCACCGAAGCCGGCCTGGGCGAGATCACCACCGAGATCACCCCCGCCACCGACTTCTTCTTCGCCGAGGACTACCACCAGCAGTACCTGTCGGACGCCAAGAACCCCGACGGCTACTGCGGTATCGGCGGCACCGGCCTCTCCTGCCCGATCGGCGTCGCCCCTGCGGAGTGAGGCCCTGGACGGATCGCGACGAGCTCGCGATCCTCTGGGCCGAACACTGCTGCCTCACTTTTCCTGACGACCTCAAGTTCACCGAGGGGCTGGACGAGTCCGTCCTGTTGGATCTGTACATTGCCGGGGCGGTGACGACCTGCCTTCGCGGCAGCCCTCTGAATCCGTTCGTCGTCCGGACGTTGCGGGAAGGGGCCACGTTGCTGCGCCGGTCCCTACGCAGGATCCCGCAGGGGGAGGGGCGTTCGTACGCTGTGCGCTTGATCCGGATGTCGAGATTGGCGTTGAACGAGCATTTCAGAGCAGTCACAGACTGATCTGATCATCTCCGAGGTCGAGCAGGTGCCCCGCTGCGTCAGCCTCATACGGGGTGGCCCTGCTCTCGCGGTTCGGTGACGACGAAGCGCCCCCGGCACCCTCGTTCGGCCTTCTCGCGCGGAAGTCCTGCCTGGTCCCGCTCGCCACTGCGGCGTTCTACATCGAGCTACTCGCAGAGCAAGGCGTGCTGCTGGGCGAGCCGTACACGCGGCAGCTCGACGGGAAGCTGCGAGAGCTGCGGTTCCATCTCGACGCCGAGGCCGTGCGCGTGACGTACTGGATAGCTTCGGGCAGGCGGATCATCCTGCTCACCGTGTTCCACAAGACCCGCATGCGGGAAGATCGAGAAGTCGCGCGGGCCCGTCGAGCACTGCGGTTGTGCGTGGCCGAAGCGCATACGGTGGACGCTGGGAAAGGGGAGGCCGATGAGTGAGCGGTCCGAATGGGACACGTTGCGGGATCGGCGTATGGCCGAACCCGGAGCGGCTGAGGCTTATGCGGCCACCCGGTTGGCCTACGAGTTGGGGTGTACCGTTCGCGCACTGCGGGAGGGGCGCGGATGGACCCAGAGCCGACTGGCCGAGGCCGCTGAGATGACGCAGTCGGCCGTGGCCAGATTCGAAGCCGGCGGTACCGTCCCGACGCTGCCGGTTCTCGAGCGCCTCGCCACGGCCCTCGGCGCCGAACTTGTCGTGCAACTCCGCACTCCGGCCGCATGAATCAGGCCAGAACACCTGGCAACCGCTATCACCAGCAGTACCTGTCGGACGCCAAGAACCCCGACGGCTACTGCGGCATCGGCGGCACCGGCCTCTCCTGCCCGATCGGCGTCGCCCCGGCCGATGGCTGACTCGTGTGGGAGTCCTGCCGATCGGTCGTTCTGCTCTGGCCGGGTGTTGCGAGACCCTCTTGCTTTGCTACTTGAAGTAGTAAACTCGGGGCATGGGCATGCCGGAACGGGAGTACGGGCTGGGTGAAGGCCCGTCGGTGAAAGCCAGCGTCTCTCTGCGAGCGGGAAACATCAGCGCGGTTCGACGAAGGGTGGGAGCGCGGGGGTTCTCCGCCTATGTCGATGCCGCGGTGGAGCGGCAGATCGAACGGGACCTGCTCGAAGAGGCCCTGCAGGCCAACGAGAGGGAAGCGGGGCCGATCCCCCAGGCGTTGCGGGATGAGGCGACGGAGCTGTTCCGTGCAGTGAAGGCGGCGGCCGAGTTGCAGGAGGGGGCGGAGTGGAGCGTGCACGAAGCAGGCTGACCGCCGGAACCTTGATCCTCGACTGCGAGGGGCTGGTGAAGTGGTGCCAGGCCGATCAGCGGGTCACCGCACTGGTCAGGGAGGCTCAGGACAACGACTTCCGCGTGGTCGTCAGCGCCCTCACTCCTGTCGAGGCCCAAGATGTCCGCACCAAACCGGACCGGCTCCGCTGGTTTCTGTCCAGGCTTCGCATCGAGCCGGTCACGGAAGAGATCAGCACGGCCGCGATCGATCTGTTGCGCACCCATCGCCTGCACGGGCATAAGTATGCGATTGACGCGGTTGTCGCCTCTATCGCTCTCCAGGCTCCGAAACCCGTCATCCTCCTTACCTCTGATGAGGACGACATGACCACCCTTTGCGGCAAGACGGTCAAGGTCGTTCCTGTGTGACCGCGCTCCCGAACACGTGATCAGGAGCCCTTCTCAGGTCCGCCGAGGACTGCCACCGGCAATGTCTCTCCGACGCCAAGAATCCCAACGGCCACTGCGGCAACGGCGTCTCCTGCCCGATCGGCGTCGCTCCGGCGGATGGCTGATCTGCGCGGTACGAGCCCGGCGAAAGGGCGGATGGGATCGGCGACCACGGTCCTGGAGGCGGTCATGTCATTTCATTGGGAGTCGCATGATCTCGGCTGGGACACCGCTGCTGCCGGACGTGGTCCGGGCGTATCCGTTCTCGTGGGGCTCCGGCTTCGTCTGGCCGTCGGAGACGGGGGAGAACGAGAAGAATCTGGCCTATGCGCGGGCTGTGCTCGAAGCATGCCTGCCTCGGGACGTGCTCGCCTTGCCCGAGCCGCCGGAGGAGCCGGTCGTCTGGGACTGCGAGGACGACGGGTACCCCGGGTGGGCGGGGGTCCGGGCCGTTCTGCGCGAGCGCATGCCCTACGCCCGGCACGTCACCGCGGAGCGCATGGCCGGTGCCAAGGCCGAGTGCGCTCGCCAGGGCATCGTCACCACGGACTTCGAGGAGGTCTGGGTCCGGCGCATCACCGCCTGGATCGCCGAGCAGACCCTGCACTGGTGCGGACTTGTGGTCGATGACGAAGAGGCGCTCACGCCCTGGCTCATGGACCTCGCGGAGCTGTACGCGCAGCGGGGGATGGCCGCCGAGAAGGCCGTGTGGGCGCTCCGCTGTACCAAGGCCGTGCCCGAGAGCCGTGCGGCTCTGACGCGATTGGCCGCGTACAGGGGACTGCCGGACGGGATCCGGGAGCAGATCGTGCACGAACTCCGCTCATGACCCGACCGCCGGTAGCACCCGCTCGGATCACCGTCCTTCCGCTGTCACCGGCACATCGTGTTGGCGGGCGCGGACATCTCCTGGTTTTCCGATGCGGGCGCGCCGCGCGGCCACCTGCCTGGTCGCGTCCTCACATGGCGCTGAGGCAGCCCGTAAGTTTGGCTTCCGGGTGAACGGTGATGAGGAGGGTTCGATGACCGCCCTGCCGGGAGACAGCTGGCTTTGCAGCATCCGTCCCCAGACCGAACTCGTCACCGCCGAGGAGTACGAGGCGCTCCCCGAGGAGATCGCCAGGGCGATCGAGATCGTCGACGGTTGCGTGGTCTACTGCGCGGCGCCCACGCCTGACCATCAGACCGCAGGCAGGCGGCTGGCCAACATGCTGGAACGTCATGCCCGTGACGCGATGGGCGAAGGGCATGAGCGCCTCACCGTGAACAATGACGTGGATCTGCGGTTATCGGCACCTTCATGAAGGACGAGTCCGGGAACGTCCCCAGCATCAGCAACCCGATCCCCATCGTCATCGACTGGGCGGAACTCGAGTTCCGAGTCCGGGCGGACAGTGCGGACCGGCTCGGGATGTCCGGTGGGGAACCGGCGGGACCACGCGGTCGTGGTGGCTGCGGGAGTTCCTCTTGATGACTCGTTCCCACCACCGAAGCCGAACAAGGCGTACGCGTAAATTCCGGTGGCGTCGGGATCGCGACCGGCGTTTTCCCGTTCGACGTGCGGACATGCCGTAGGGCAGGCCTGAGCCGGTTCGTTGGTCGAAGGCGTACGTCCGTACCGGATCGAGGTGGAGCTCGTGGGGGCCGAGGCAATCCGCGGTCAGGGCGGCGACGGGGGCGCCGCAGGGGCAGGACCGGTTGAGTCCTCCGGTACCGGAAGGGCCGCAGCAGCCGTGGTCGTTCGGCAGGTCGGGCAACGGCCGGAGGCCGGGCACGTCGTCCGGGTGCACGACGAAGGTGTTGACGGCTCCTGCGGAGATGGCCGGTGATCCGTTGATCAGCATGGTGGGGAATCGCGGTCGTGCGGGTACCGGCAGGGCCGGGTCGTGTGGAATGTAGGGCGCTCCCCAGGGTTCTGTCTCGACCGCGTAGTGGCCGGCGGGCACGGTGGAGGGTGCCAGCCGGGTCTTCTTGTCGCGGTCGCCGTCGCGAACCTTGAACTCGGGGACGGCGGGTAGCTCCGTGAGTTCGCGGGTGAGCGCGACTCCGCATCTGGAACAGAAGAAGATGGCCATGGGGCCGGGTCGCTTTCTGGGCCTTTGAATGGGGGGTGGCGGTGTGCCCACTGATGTTTATGGCGGGATCGAGGTCCTGGATCCTCATTATGATGAGGATTTCTGTGCGGAGGGCCCCTGGGTGCTCGCCTTGGATCTTTCGTTGTTGTGCTTCGACGGCGACCACACGGCCTTCGGCTGTCTGTTCGGGGTTCGGAACACAGCCGGATGGGATCCGGTCGTGCCTGCTCGAGGGCTGCCCTCCGATGCCTCCGCAGGAGTTCTTCGGCAGTACGAGGAATACCGGAACGAGTGGCACAGCCCCACCTGGGCGACGTGGAAAGAATTGCGGGACATCGATCTGGGCGAGACGCCGGTCGGGGTCCGCGGTCTGGTGACGGCGCTGGACACCGCTGACTCGGCCCTCCACCGGCTGTACTGGGTGTCCGACGTGTGGAACGCCTCGCTGGTCGAGCGTTTCGGTGTTCCGCCGCTCGGCGGGACTCCGGTGGCCGCCGATTACGGCGAATGGGCCGTGGGGGACGCGCGGCTTCGTTACGAGCGCTTCACGCGGCGGCAGGCCATAGGGCCTGGTAGCGACTGGGAGCACGTCTTCAACGTGATGGAGGCGCTGGCCGGGCGTTTCGGTGCGGAAGGGGTCCGGCTGGTGGTGTACTTCGACTGATCAGGCGCACACCGCCATTCCATTTCCCAGGTCCTTCTCAAACTTCGAGAAGGCTCGCCTTGGGTTGCTCCGGTGCGGGCGAAGGGACGCGTAGGGCGATCGCGGAAAGCACTGCAAGCGACCCGAGGACGGTCATGGCGACTGCCATGCCTCCGGCTCCGGCGTTGAAAAGCGGGGCGACGGCGAATCCTCCGGCGAGGGAGACGGCTCCGGAGAGGAAGCTGAGCAGGCCGGTGTAAGTGCCGAACCTTCCGGATGGCGCGCAGTGGGTGACGGCCTGGAACAGGGCCGACTGCATGATGCCGGCGGCCAGGCCATGAAGGACGGCGGCAGCCATCAATACGGCGATCCGGCTGTGATGGTCGGAAGGCGTGGCCAGCAGGACGAGATAGCCCGCGGCCGCGCAGAGCAGGCCGATGCGGAGCAACCCGGGGCGTTCGCCTCGGCCGCCGCACCACGGCTGGATCGCGGCCGTGGCCACCGCCACCGTGCAGAAGAACAGGGTCGTCGTGCCGGAATCCGCCTCTTTCAACGGGATCACGGTCGTGACCTGGGAGGTGAGCAGGGTGCTGGGGGCGGCGACCAGGGCGAACCGGAGGAAGCCGCGGTCCCGGAACACCGCCGACACCCCTTCGGTGAAGCTCCGCGCGTCCGGCCGGGTGCCCGCCTGAGAAGCGGGCACCCGGCGCAGCAGGAGGAACAGCACGGCCCCGGCCGTCCACGCGCCCGTCGTCACCGCCGTCAGCAGCCCGAACCCTCCGGCCAGCAGCGCCAGCCCGAGGGGAGGACCGGTCACCGCGGCCAGCTGACCGGCGATCACGTAGGCCGAGAAGCCGCGGGAGCGGTGCCGCGGCGCCACTCCGGCCAGCACGGACTGGGCGGCCGGGTGGAACAGGGCACCGCCGACCGCCATCACCACCACCGCGACGAGCAGGCCGCCGACCCCGTCGGCGGTGCCCAGCAGCGCGAACGACACGGCTCTCAGGGCGCAGGCCAGCGCTCCCGTACGTGCCGGGCCGACCGCGTCGGTGAGCGCCCCGGCGGGGAGGAACAGCATGTTCTGGACCGCGACGCGCACGGTGAGCACCACCGTGATGACACCGGCGAGCATGCCGAGGTCCTGGTGCAGGTGCGCGACCACGTGCGCCATCACCGCGTAGTAACCGAGCGAGATGGCGAGCTGGATCGCCACGACCACCGCGATCACGCGGCGGTCGGCGAGCGCCCGACGTACGTGCGGTGCGGTGGTCATGGCGGCGGGGTCCTCATGCGTGCGCGGCGTCCGTCAGGACCGGGGGAGGACGTCGAGGGCCTGCAGCAGGGTCCGGGCGAGCGGGACGCGCTTGGCGGTGTCCCCGTCGGCCTCGACGTCGATGTTGAGCGCGAAGGTGTAGAGGTTACCGCCGCGCTCGACCCAGCCCACCCACCAGCCGATGCCGGGCTCGGTCGACATGCCCCAGCCGGTCTTGGCGAACAATGCGTAGCCGTCCTTCTCCTCGACCTTCAGCAGGTCGCGCACCGTCAGCTGGTTGTGCCTGGACGCCGGCAGCTGCTGCCGGGCCAGCCGGGACAGGAAGCGGGTCTGCTCGACCGCGGAGATCTCCAGCGGGCCGTCGAGCCAGAAGCGGTCCACGACGGCGCCGATCTCGCGGTCGCCGTAGTGCAGCCGGTTCACCCACCGCCGCTCGCGTTCGGCGCCGATCCGGCGGGCGAGCGTCTGGAACACCGGCACGTTGGACGCCCGGACCGCGTCCCGCAGGTTCATGTCCTGCTCCCACTCGGGGAAGGGCTGCGGCTGCCCGCCGTAGGGGATCACCTCGTTCTCGTCCTGGACGACCCGGGTCTCCAGCGCGATCAGGCTGTGCGGGATCTTGAACGTGGAGGCGGGGATCAGCCGCTGCTCCGCCCGCTGCAGGTCGACGACGGTCGTCCGTCCCCGCTTCACGTCCAGGAGCGCGAACGTTCCGCGCACTCCCGCCTCGCGGAACGCCGCTTGGAGGTCGTCCCGCACGACCGGGCTGCTCGGGGCGGCCGCCTGGGGCACCGCGCCGCGGACGGTGTCGGCGCCGGTGGCGGGGACGGCGTGGACGGCTCCGCCGAGCAGCGCGGAGGCGGTCAGGACGGCCGCGCCCAGCGCCGCACGCAACCGGGTACGGGGGAGGGGGTGGTGCATGTCGGGCTCCTCGCTCTCGATCTTCGTAGGTGAGAGCAGACCAGAGCCCGGCAGATCATGTCCAATATCCATATGGAAAGAACATCTATATGAACATGGATATCACTGCTGGTCAGATGGGGTAGATCGCGGAAATTCCGGGCGGATTTCGCGCCGGAAGTCGGGGCCCGGCGGGAAGCGTGCTCCCGCCGGGGCCGGGTCAGCGGGGGACCGGGATGAAGGCCGGGGCGTCGGGGAAGACGAGGCTGCGGGTGGGCAGCGGGATGGAGATTCCCTCGGCGCGGAAGCGGGTGTGCAGGCGCTTGACGAACTCGTGCTTGACGATGAACTGGTCGGTGAAGTCGCGGGTGCGGAGGATGACGGTGAAGTCGATGCTGGACTCGCCGAAGGTGTGGAAGCGGACCAGGGGGTCGTAGTCGGGGACGCCGCCCTCGACCTCGGTCATCACCTCCTTGCCGACCTCGATGACGACCTTCTCGACGTGCTCGAGGTCGCTGTCGTAGCCGACCTTGGCCTGAAGGAGGAGGCCCATGTCCTGCTCGGGCTGGTGGTAGTTGGTGAGGATCGCGGCGGCGAACTTGGCGTTCGGAACGATCACCAGGTTGTCGGACATGGTGCGGACGGTGGTCTTGCGCCAGTTGATGTCGACGACGTGGCCCTCCTCGCCGGTGCTGAGGCGGATGAAGTCACCGGGCACGATCGTCTTGGACGCCAGGATGTGCACGCCGGCGAAGAGGTTGGCCAGGGTGTCCTGCAGGGCCAGGGCCACGGCCAGGCCGCCGACGCCCAGGGCGGTCAGCAGCGGGGTGATCGACACTCCCAGGCTCTGCAGCAGCACCAGCGTGCCGACCACGAACACGATGGTGCGGGTGATGTTGGCGAAGATCGTGACCGACTGGGAGATGCCCGACCTGGCCAGGGCGATCGAGCCGACGATGCCGCCCGCCAGCCGTGCGGCGGCCAGCGTCACCGCGAAGATCACCAACGCGACCAGGACCTGCCCGATCACCGTCCGCACGCTCGGCTGGAACCTCAGGACCAGCACCCCGATCCAGGCGCCCGCCGTCGCCGACAGGACGACGGCCAGGTCGTACAGCAGCCGCAGGATCAGGTCGTCCCAGACCCAGGTGTTGCCCTCGGCGCGCCGGATCAGCCGGCGCAGCACCAGCCGGAGGGCCACTCCCATGCCCAGCATGACCGCCACCACGACGGCCGCTCCGACGACACGTCCCCATTCAAGCTCAGGCACGACGATCCATTCTGTGTAGGGAAAAGGGGGATCTCGCCTGATGGTAAAGGGATCATGCGCTTCACGCCCGTGGACGGCGCTTTTGGCGGGGCGCCTCCCGCGGACCCGGGAAACGGTTCCGCGGGAGGCGGGGGGCGTCCGTTCGGGGGGAGGGCCACCGGCGGTCCCTGCTGGATTGACCCGTGAACCCACCATCGAAATGCACCATGATCCGGGTCTTTTGTGGTTCTAGGGTCGAGATCATGACACCTCAGCGCATGAACTTCACGACCGCCGCCCCCCACGTCTTCAAGGCCGTGTACGCCCTGGACGCGGCAGCGCGGAAGGGGCTCGACCCGGTCGTCGTCGAACTGGTGCAGATCCGAACATCGCAGCTCAACCGGTGCGCGTACTGCATCGACTACCACACGAAGGACGCCCGCAAGGCGGGCGAGACGGAGGAGCGGATCTACCAGCTCAGCGCCTGGGAGGAGTCGCCCCTCTTCACCGAGCGGGAGCGCGCCGCCCTGGCCCTCACCGAGGCCGTCACCCTGCTCCCGGGCGGCGTCTCCGACGAGGTGTACGACCGCGCCGCCGCGCACTTCCCGGAGCGGGAACTGGCCCAGCTCATCGCCGTGATCTTCACCGCGAACACCTGGAACCGGATGAACGTCACCACGCGCAAGACCCTGGGGACCGAGTGACCGCCGTTCTCGAGACCCGCGGCGAAGGCCGTTCCGCCCTGAAGGGCTGGCTCGCCGTCGCCGCGGTGACGCTGGGGATCTTCGCCCTGATGACGTCCGAGCTCCTGCCCGTCGGGCTGCTCACCCCGATCGGCACCGCGCTGGACGTCTCCGCGGGCACGGCGGGCCTGATGGTGACCGTCCCCGGCCTGGTCGCGGCGTTCTCGGCACCCCTGGTCACCGTGGCCACCGGGCGGGTGGACCGGAGGCTGGTCCTGGTCGTCCTGGTCGGCCTGATGGGCGCGGCCAACCTGGCTTCGGCGTTCGCGACGAACTTCGCCGTCGTCCTGGCGGCGCGCTTCCTGATCGGCGTCAGCGTCGGCGGCTTCTGGTCGATCGCCGGGGGCATCGCGCTGCGGCTGGTGCCGGAGCGGCACGTCGCCCGGGCCACCGCGGTGATCTTCGGCGGGGTCGAGACCGCCTCGGTCCTGGGCGTGCCGACCGGCACCCTGCTGGGCGAGCTCAACGGCTGGCGCACGGCCTTCGCGGCGGTCGGCGTCCTCGGCCTCACCGCGCTGGTCCTGCTGGTGTTCCTGCTTCCGGCGCTTCCCGCCGAACGGACGATCAGGCCGGCGGACCTGCCCGCTCAGTTCCGCGACAACGCGGGCGTCCGTCTCGGCATCCTCATGGCGTTCCTCATCATCACCGGACACTTCGCCGCCTACACGTTCGTCCGTCCGATCCTCCAGGGCGACGGTGTCGACGACGGCATGATCAGCGTGCTCCTGCTGGTGTTCGGCGTCGCCGGGATCTGCGGGAACTTCATCGCCGGAGCCCTGATGCCGCGGCATCTGCGGCGGGTCGTCGCGGGCATCGCCGTGATCCTCGCCTCGACGATGGCGCTGTCCGCGCTGCCGGTCGGCGGAACCGCCTCGTCCGCCGTCCTCCTGGCGCTGTGGGGCCTGGGCTACGGAGCCGTGCCGGTGACGTTCCAGACCTGGATGCTCCAGGCCGCCCCCGACGCCCCCGAGGTCGCGACGTCCCTCTACACCTCGGTGTTCAACCTGTCGATCGCCCTCGGCGCGCTGTTCGGCGGATTCGCCATCGACTCCCTCGCCGCAGGCGGCCCCCTGTGGCTCGGCGGGATCCTGTGCGCGCTCACCCTGCTCGCGCTCGGCACGTCGGGGAAGGGGAAGGCCCCCGCCCGGGGGAGAGATGGGGCGGGGGCCGGGGGGAGGGAGGTCAGTGCCTGAAGGCGGACTTCACCGTGCCGGGGGAGAAGAAGACCGTCTCGCCGGTGGCGTCGTTCACCGCGTCGTTGTCGGTGGCGATCCAGACGCGTCCGGCGCCGGTGACGCCCAGGCCCTCGACCTTCTCCTGGGTCCAGCCGCCGAGGCCGCGCAGGTCGGGCAGGAGGTCGCGCTCCAGGCGCTTGGCGAGGACGGGCAGGCCCTCGCCGGGCGCCCCGGCGGGCAGGGCGACCGAGTAGACCTTCTTGTGGGCGGCGGCGGTGCCGGACGCCTTGTCGCGCTCGACCAGCAGGAGCCGGCCGTCGGCGAGGGTGATCTCGGACAGGCCGTTCCAGTTCGCGGCGCTCGCCGAGGGCTCGATCGGGTAGCCGAACCAGGCCCACTCGCCGGAGGCGGGGCTGTAGCGGCCGAGGCGGACGACGTTCGCCGGGTCGCCGGCGAGGGGGCGCTGGAGGGCCGTCCAGACCTGCTCGGCCGCTCCGGAGTCGGCGACGGTGACGCCTTCGAGGCCCTGGGAGCCCAGCCGGGAGGCGATGTCCTCCGGGAGCGCCATCTCCTGCTGGACGGCCCCGGAGGCGTCCAGGCGCACCAGAAGGTTGCCCGGCCCCTTCGCGCCCTCGGAGGCGAGCCAGAAGCCGCCGCCGGGCCGTGCGGCGATGCCCTCCGCGTCGTAGGCGGCCGGAGCGCCGTCCTTGGTGACGGTCAGCGCCTCGGTGATCGTCGCGGGCTTCTCGCCGGTGTCGATCGTGAAGATCTCGGTGGGCTTGTACGCGGAGTCCCACACGCCGTACAGGCCGTCGCGGCTGCCGGGGACGGTGGACAGGCCCGACAGGGCGCCCCAGCCGATCGGGGCGCCGTCCTGGGAGGCGGAGACCAGGCCGGGAACCTCCGGCTTGCCGAGCCGGAAGACCTGGACGCCCGCTCGCAGCCCCGCGGAAGCGTCGTCGTTCTCGCTGGAGACGATGAACATGCCGCGTGACGGCACCGCCAGCAGGCCCTCGGGCCCGGCGTTGGTCGGCAGGAACTGCACGAACCGCGGCCGTGACGGGCGGTTCACGTCGTACACGGCGACGAAGTTCGACCGCTCGGAACCCACGAAGGCATAACGGCGGCCCTTGTAGGTCGCGACGGTGAGGCCTTCGGGCTCGCTGCCCTTGTTGCCTGCGCGGTCGTCGTTGTGGTGCCCGTACCGGACGGCCAGGTGCTCGAAGGTGTTCCCCGCGTCCCAGAGGACGTTCCCGCGGTCGTCGAACACCGTCCAGCCGCGGCTGCCGCCCTTCCAGTCGCCCTCGTTGGCGGTCGCCAGCGTACGGTCGTCGATCCAGGAGATCGCGTCGGGCTCCCGGGGGACGTCCTTGATGGTGCCCGTGAGCGAGATCTCGCCGTCCTCCTCGGTGTCGACACCCGTCACGGTGACGCTCCCGGCGGAGAAGACCCGCTCGATACGCCCGGTCCGCAGGTCGACGATGGCGATGCCGTTGTTCTCTTGGAGCGTGACGGCGACCTCGCCCCGGCGGTTGATCGTCACGTACTCGGGCTCGGGGTCCTGCGGGGCGTCCAGCCCGGCCGCGGTGAACGAGGGCAGCGCGCTCCCGTCCGCCCGGGTGAACGCGACCTTCCGCAGCCCCCACCGGGCCGGGTCCGCGCCCTTGAGGTCGAGGATCTGCAGGAATCCGGCGGGCGCCTGCGGGAGGTCGCCCTCTTCGCCCCCGGCCGGGGCGGCCTCCTCGTCCCGCTCGTTCTCGATGGCGACGGCCGCGTAGCGCCCCGACACCGCGATCGAGTCGGGCTGCCCGCCCAGCCCGATGCTCCGGACGGTCCTGCGGTCCTTGATCCGGATCACGTCGATCCGCCCGGACGGCTCGGTGTGGCTCTCGCTCGTGTCGACGACCACCAGCGCGTACGGCCCCGTGACGGCCACCGACGTCGGCTCGGCGTCCCCGAGGCTCAGCGTCCCCAGCCCCCTGGGCCGGTCGGGGGCGCTCAGATCCAGGAACCCGATGCGCCTGCCGGGCGCGTCGGTGTAGACCAGCGTCCGCCCGTCCTGGCTGACGGCGCTGATCTCCGCGACGGTCTCCTCGTCACCGCCGCCGTTCTGGTGCACGGGATAGGTCGCGAGCCGCTCGAACAGCGGGCCCTTCGGCTCGGCACCGGCCGGTGTCGTTCCGGACATCCCGGCGAACACCACGGCTCCCGCCGCCAGCCCGGCAGCCCACCGCACACGTCGTCGCATCGTCTCTCCCGCTCCGTTCCCCAACACGCGATCGAGCTTCGCAGCGCCCTGGAACGAACGGATGAATACCGGACGACCCCCGTCTGAAGCCCGATGGGAATCCGGGCTCGGCGGACGGCGGGAAAGGGGCGGCGAGGAGGGGTGCGGGGGGCTGAAGTAGGGTCGGGGGATGCGGATCTGCTGCGAGCGCATGCGTGCTCAGCTGGAGCGGCACTGCTCCGTGCACGACGATCCGTACCGCTGTCCGGACCGCCTGGTGGTGCATTCGGCGGAGTTCGGGGTGTGGGGCCTGGTCGTCCGCGGGGAGGGGCGGATGGCGGTGCCGATCGCCTTCTGCCCGTGGTGCGGGACGAGACTGGCCGGCCTCGTGGAGGCCGCCCGGTCAGTAGGGAAGGATCCGGCCTGAAGGGGTGCGCAGGTCCAGTGACTGGGGCTTGCGCGGGACTCGTGGAAGCTTGACGATCTGCTGCTGTCGTGCCATTTCGATCATCTCCCCTCATCCAGCGGCGGTGAACCGCCGGAATCGTCACCTGAGGCGGGAGAACCGCCAGGTTCTGGTGAGCTTATGCGACGTCAGGTGGTCGTTCATCCGATTTTCCGGTGCTGGCTATCACTCGGAGCGATCGTATGGTGTCTTGGGGTCAGGTCGCATCCACTTCGAAACGACACGCTTTCGGGGCTGGGAGCCGGTATGGGAGATCGGCGATGACCCTCCCGGGCTTCCTCGAGGGATACCCAGGGTGAAGCAGGAAAAAACGTTCCAAACCAATCGGCCGTCCCCGGGGCGCCCACAGCCCCGGGGACGGCGGTCTCAGGAGGTGACGTCCTTGGCGCGAAAGCGCCGGAACGCCAGCGCGAAGAGCACCAGGGCGTAGGTCACCGACAACGACGCGCCCTGGATCATGCCGGTCCAGGAGACGTCCGGCTGCAGGGCGTCCATCCAGGCGTAGCTGAAGCGGGTGGGCAGCAGGTCCCGCCAGTCGCCCAGCGCGGTGACCGCGTCCAGCATGTTGCTGACGATCACCAGCCCGACGGCGCCGCCGACCGCGCCCAGCGGCGAGTCGGTCAGCACCGACAGCAGGAACGCCAGCGCCGCCACGACCAGCTGGGCGACGAGCGAGTAGCCGACGATGATCGCCATGCGCCCGAAGGCGGTCTCGGCCGGGAACGTGCCGCCGGTCGGCAGGGTGATGTCGGACCACCCGAACGCCAGCGTCCCGGCCAGCAGCGACATCAGCGGCAGCACCAGGACCGCCGCCGTGGCGTACCCCAGCGCGACGATCAGCTTCTGCCGCAGCAGCCTGTCGCGCGGCACGGGCGCGGCCAGCAGGTACCGCAACGAGGACCAGCCCGCCTCGCTGGCCACGGTGTCGCCGCAGAAGAGCGCCACGGTGACCACCAGCAGGAACCCGGTGGAGACGAACAGGGTGAACAGCGCGAAGTTCAGCCCGCTGGTGGTGGCCACGTCGGCCAGGCTCATCCGCCCGTCCGGATCGTCGCCGTCCCCGCCGAGCCGGAACGCCAGCACCAGGATCCACGGCAGGAGCAGCAGCAGCCCGAAGGTGACCAGGGTCCGCCGGCGCCGGAACTGCCGGACGGCCTCGACCCGCAGCGGCAGCGGCCCGCTCATGTCCCACTCCCGATGATCTCCAGGAAGACGTCCTCCAGGCCGCGCCCGCCGACGATCTCGGCGACGGGCCCGTCGGCGACCTTACGCCCGCGCGCCATCACCACGACGCGGTCGCAGGTCTGCTCGACCTCGCTGAGCAGATGGCTGGAGACGATGACCGTCCGCCCCCGCTCGGCGTACCGGACGAGAACCTCGCGCATCTGCCGGATCTGCGGCGGGTCGAGCCCGTTGGTGGGCTCGTCGAGCACCAGCAGGTCGGGCAGCCCGAGCATCGCCTGGGCGATGGCCAGCCGCTGCCGCATGCCCTGCGAGTAGGTGCGGACGGGCCGCGCCAGCGCCTCGTCGGTGAGCGCGGCGACCTCCAGCGCCTCCGCCATGCGGGAGTCGGCGGCGGGCCGCCCGGTGGCCCGCCAGTACAGCTCCAGGTTGTCGCGCCCGGACAGGTGCGGCAGGAATCCGGGGCCCTCGACGAACGAGCCGAGCCGGGCCAGGACGGGCGCGCCGGGCCCCACGCGGTGGCCGAAGATCCGGATCTCCCCGCCGTCGGGATGGATCAGGCCCATGAGCATGCGCAGGGTGGTGGTCTTGCCCGCGCCGTTCGGCCCGAGCAGCCCGAGGACCTGCCCCTTCTCGACCCGGAACGACAGGTCGTCCACGGCCTTGTAACCGTTGCGGTAGGTCTTGGTGAGCCCCGTGATCCGCAGGGGCACCTCCGCGGACGCCTCGTCGAAGTCGCCGTCCCGCTTCCGCGGCCGCCGCGCCAGCAGCGCCGCGGCCGCGGCCAGCGCCGCGGCCGGCGCGACCCACACCCACACGGGCGGCCGCCGCACCGGCGCGGTCAGGGCGGGCACGGACGGCACGGACAGCCCGGAGACCGCCGAGATCTCGTAGGTCAGCGGCTCGGTCGGCCCGGCGAACCCGTAGTCGGTGGTGGAGAGCACGACCTGGAGCCGGTGCCCGCGGCTGAACTCGTAGTCCAGCGCGGGCAGGGCGATTTCGGCCTCCCCGTCGACCCGCACGGGCGTCGCGAGGCGCCGCGCGAGGGTCGCCCGGCCGCCGGGGGCGACGTCGTAGAGCTTGGCGAAGAGCGTCGCCTCGCGGTCGGTCCTGATCCGCACGCGAGGCGAACCCGTCACCCGCAACGACGAGTCCAGCGGTTCGGTGGTGAACGTGGCGTTCTGCCCGGCCATGTCCAGGCTGGGCACCCCGCCCAGGGAGCCCAGCGTGCTCAGCGCGCCCAGGCCGGGCAGCGCCGAGATGGAGGCGGGCACCCCGCCCGCCGGGTTCTGCACGGACTGCTCGCCGCCCTCCAGGGGCAGTTCCCGCGCGGCGTTCTCCAGCCCGGGATAGGTGCGGGCGGTGGCCGCCGCGACCTCCTGCCGTCCGCTGCGGGAGTCGACCCCGCCGCCCCGCGTGACGGTGAAGGCGGGCGGCAGCACGACGTCCTGCTCGCCCTTGAGGTAGTGGTCGAACCAGTCGGAGGTCAGCCCGGAGAGCCGCTCGGTCTCCGGCTCGCCGCCGTCGTGCCCGCCCTGGAACCAGACGACGGAGACGGGCCCCTCGGCCGCCCGCGCGTTCTGGTCGGCCTGGTCCAGCGGGAACAGCGAGTCGCTCTGCCCCTGGATGAGCAGCGTCGGCGCCTTCACGGGCGGCGCGGTGGCGGGCGAGGAGTCGCGCAGGAGATCCCACGCCTCGTCCGTGGCCCGCCCCGTCTGCGCGACCTCCTGGTACATCTCGCAGACGGACGGCAGGAACCGCCCGCAGGCCGTGGACCCGTCGGACTCGCCCGTGAAGAACAGGCCCGCCCACAACTTCTTGAACACTCCGCCGGGAATCAGCGACTGCGACAGGTCGTGCCAGGTGACGGACGGGACGATCGCGTCGACGCGCCCGTCGTAGGCCGCCGTCAGCAACGAGATCGCACCGCCGTAGGAGGGCCCCGCCATGCCGACGCGGGGATCGCCCTCCCCGTCCAGCCGCACCTCGGGCCGCTTCGCCAGCCAGTCGATCAGCTGCCGGGTGTCCTTGACCTCGTAGTCGGGCGAGTTCAGCGCGATCTGCCCCTCGGAGCGCCCGAACCCCCGCGCCGACCACGTCAGCACCGCGTAACCCTGCCGGGCGAGCCTGCGCGCCGCCCCGGCCTGGGAGTCCTTGCTGCCGCCGAACCCGTGCGCCAGCAGCACCGCCGGTGCCTTCTCCGCCCCGACGGGCCGGTAGAAGGTCGCGTCCAGCGCCACCTTCTGGTCGTCCTTCGGCCCGTCGACGACCGGGATCCGCACCGTCTCCTGCCGAACGGCGGGTGCGCCGTCCCCGGAGAGGACGTAACCCCCACCCGCCGCGAGCACGCCGACCGCGGCCGCACCCGCGACCCATCGCCGCCTCATGGCGCAGATGGTACGCCAGTGACCCGTAAGCCGGAGATCAAGAAAAGCGCCCGGTCACCTCCCGCGACGCGGCCGCCGGCGCAGCACGGCCCGCAGCCCCGCCAGTCCCAGGAACGCGGCGAGCAGGCCGCCCGCCGCCACCGCGGCCATGGTGCGCAGGACCGGAGCGTAGGTCCGGGCCTCCTCGCCGACCTCGCTGAGCAGCCCGAGGTCGTTGTCGTCGACGATGTCCTCCATGATCGACTTATGCCAGGGGCGGGCTCCGCGCAAGCCCAAGCAGAGGTCAGCGTTGCGGCGGGGTCAGCTCCGCCCGCCGGTGAGGTCGTGCACCAGCCGCTCGGCGTCGGAGCGGGTGAACCGGCCGGTGATGACCACCTCGCCCCCGGTGATCGGGCTGTCCACCCAGGGCGCGGCGACGACCTCGCCGTTCACCACCACGACGATCTGCTTGCCCCGCTGGGCCCGGGTGAGCCCGGCGAACGCCTCGCTGTCCGCGCCCACCAGCTGGAGGATGACCCCGTGGCTGTCGTCGCGCAGCAACCGCACCCCGGCCTCGCCCACCCTGCGGATGACGATGCCCTCGGTGACCTGGTAGCAGGACGGCTCGGGCCCGGTCACCCCCCTGGTGCCGGCCGGGCAGGCGCCCTCCGTCCGCTGGACGACGGGGTAGAGCAGCAGCGGGGAGGCCAGCTCCACCCGGCTCTGGCGGGCAGCCGCGACGACGACGCCGGTCGTCGCCACCGCGGCGGCGCACAGTGCGATGACGACGACCGCGGCGAGCATCGTGATCTTCGGCTGTCTGCGCACCCCGCCAGTCTTGCAGAAAAAGATCCCCGGAAAAGGGAAGGACCCGGGCACACGGCCCGGGTCCCCTGAGCTCCGGGGTCACCCCCGCGCCGGCTCGGTCAGTCGATCCGCCAGGTGTCTCCGCTGCGCAGGAGCGCGGCGAGGTCGCCGCGGCCCTGCCTGTCCTTGGCCTCGGCCACCTGCTCGTTGAGCAGCGAGTCGTAGGACGGACGCGGCGCCGAGCGGAACACGCCGATCGGGACGTGCGTGAAGGCCGGCTGGTCCAGCCGGGACAGGGCGAACGCCAGCGACGGGTCCGGGTCGTGCGCGTCGTGCACCACCACGCCGGCCTCGTCCGGGGTGCCGACCCGGAAGCCGAAGCCGTCCTGGATCAGCGCCTTGTCGCGGTCCCTGCCGAAGACGATCGGCTGACCGTGCTCCAGCCGGACGGTGATGTCGTCCCGCTGGTCGGCGTCCTTCAGCGGTTCGTAGGCGTTGTCGTTGAAGATGTTGCAGTTCTGGTAGATCTCCACCAGAGCCGCGCCCTTGTGCTCGGCCGCCTGCCGCAGCACCGACTGCAGGTGCTGGCGGTCGGAGTCGATCGTGCGGGCCACGAACGCGCCCTCCGCGCCGATCGCCAGGGAGATCGGGTTGAACGGGTGGTCCAGGGAGCCCATCGGCGAGGACTTGGTGACCTTGCCGAGCTCCGAGGTGGGCGAGTACTGGCCCTTGGTCAGACCGTAGATCCGGTTGTTGAACAGCAGGATCTTGATGTTGACGTTGCGGCGCAGCGCGTGGATCAGGTGGTTGCCGCCGATGGACAGCGAGTCGCCGTCACCGGTGATCACCCACACCGACAGGTCCTGCCGGGCCGAGGCCAGGCCGGTCGCGATCGCCGGGGCGCGCCCGTGGATCGAGTGGAACCCGTAGGTGTTCATGTAGTACGGGAACCGCGAGGAGCAGCCGATTCCCGAGATGAACACGGTGTTCTCGCGCTTGATGCCCAGCTCGGGCATGAAGCTCTGCACCGCGGCGAGGATCGCGTAGTCACCGCACCCGGGGCACCAGCGCACCTCCTGGTCGGTCTTGAAGTCCTTGGCCTTGAGCGGGATCTCGCTCTTGGGCACCAGGGCCAGCGCTTCACTCACTGTCCATCACATCCCGGATCACATCGGCGAGCTCTTCGGCCTTGAACGGAAGGCCGCGCACGCGGTTGTAGCCGACCACGTCGATCAGGTACTTGGCGCGCAGGAGGGTGGCGAGCTGTCCGAGGTTGATCTCGGGCACGATCACCTTGTCGTAGGACTTCAGGACCTCTTCCATGTTCGCGGGGAACGGGTTGAGGTGGCGCACGTGCGCCTGGGCGATCTTTCCGCCCGCCTTGCGGACGCGCCGCACGGCCGCGGAGATCGCGCCGTACGTGCCGCCCCAGCCCAGCACCAGCACGCGGGCGTCGCCGTCCGGGTCGTCCACCCGCAGCGGCTCGACGTCGCCTGCGATTCCGTCGACCTTGGCCTGGCGGAGCCGGGTCATCAGGTCGTGGTTGTCGGGGTCGTAGGAGATGTTGCCGGAGCCGTCGGCCTTCTCCAGGCCGCCGATCCGGTGCTCCAGACCCGCGGTTCCCGGGATCGCCCACGGGCGGGCCAGGGTCTCGGGGTCGCGCTTGAACGGCTGGAAGTCCTCCTGCAGCGGCTCGGCGAAGTTCGCCTCGATCACCGGCAGGTCCTCGACCTCGGGCAGCTTCCACGGCTCGGAGCCGTTGGCCAGGTAGCCGTCGGACAGGATGAACACCGGGGTGCGGTACTTGACCGCGATCCGCGCCGCCTCGACCGCCGCGTAGAAGCAGTCGGCCGGGGACAGCGGCGCCACGATCGGCACCGGGCACTCGCCGTTGCGGCCGAACATCGCCTGCAGCAGGTCGGCCTGCTCGGTCTTGGTCGGCAGGCCGGTGGACGGGCCCGAGCGCTGCACGTTGACGATCAGCAGCGGCAGCTCGACGGCGACCGCGAGGCCGATGGTCTCGGCCTTGAGCGCCACACCCGGTCCGGAGGTGGTGGTCAGGCCCAGCGCGCCGCCGAACGAGGCGCCCAGCGCCGCGCCGATCGCCGCGATCTCGTCCTCGGCCTGGAACGTGCGCACGCCGAAGTTCTTGTACTTCGACAGCTCGTGCAGGATGTCGGACGCCGGGGTGATCGGGTACGAGCCCAGGAACAGGTCGAGGCCGCTGCGGTCGCCGGCCGCCACCAGGCCCCAGGCCAGCGCCATGTTCCCCGTGATCTGCCGGTACAGGCCCGGCTCCTGCGTCGCCGGCTTGACCTCGTAGGAGGTCGCGAAGTCCTCGGTGGTCTCACCGAAGCTCCAGCCCGCCTGGAAGGCCGCGATGTTGGCCTTCATGATCTCGGGCTTCTTCGCGAACTTCTTCTCCAGGAAGGCGATCGTGCTCTCCACCGGGCGGTGGTAGAGCCACGACAGCAGGCCGAGCGCGAACATGTTCTTCGCGCGCTCGGCGTCCTTCTTGGACAGGTCGAAGTCCTCGAGGGCCTTGACCGTCATCGAGGTCAGCGGAAGGGCGTGCACCCGGTAGTCGGCCAGGGAGCCGTCCTCGACGGGGCTGGCCGCGTAGCCCACCTTGGTGAGGTTGCGCTTGCTGAACTCGTCGGTGTTGACGATCACATCGCCGCCCTTGGGCAGGTCGCCGATGTTGGCCTTCAACGCCGCCGGGTTCATGGCGACCAGGACGTTCGGGGCGTCTCCGGGCGTCAGGATGTCGTGGTCGGCGAAGTGGAGCTGGAAGCTGGAGACCCCCGGGAGGGTTCCGGCGGGGGCGCGGATCTCGGCCGGGTAGTTCGGGAACGTCGAAATGTCGTTTCCGAACTCGGCCGTCTCCGCCGTGAAGCGGTCGCCGGTCAACTGCATGCCGTCGCCGGAGTCACCGGCGAAGCGGATGATGACGCGGTCGAGTTGCTGGACCTGTTTGGTCACAGAGGAAGACCTTCCTCGACGCGCAGCCTCGTCCCAGGTGAGGGTCCCTGTGACAGGAGGGCTACTTGGGCTTGTGTTCATGGTACGACCCAGTCGAGATGGCTCATCCATCTCGGTTCCAGGCTCTGAGACCCTGCGCCGGGAGCCTCTGCAAGCCGGTCGGCGGCGACGTGAGGGCCCCGCGATACAGGACGCATCACCACGGCCCTCCGGTTCGTCGCCGACCTGGATATCGGTCGTGGCCAATGTACCGAACCGGCCCGGTGGGGTACTTACGCGCCCTGCTGTTCGGCCTCGAGTTTGCCGATCAGGGTGTCGGCCTTGCTCTTGGACACCGACTCGACCTTCAGCCAGGAGTTGAAGTAGTAGCGGCTGGTGGTCCCCGGCCTGATGCCGCGCACCCAGGACTTCCAGCCGCCGCTGGTCACCCGGCACTCCAGCGTGCTGGATCCGGCGCGCAGGGACTGGGTCCTGGTGCACCGGCCCAGCTCCTTGTCGCCGTCCTTGTCCTCCCAGATCCTGGCGATGTAGGTGACGGTGGCGGTGGGCCCGGTGTTGCTGTACTTGCGCTCGATGGTGCAGCCGCTGGCGCTGCAGTCGTCCCTGGTGGACGTCGAGGTCGGCTTGATCTCGGCGGCGGGGTCGAGGGCGCCCGCCAGGCCGTTGCGGACCTTGTCCTTCAGTTCGGTGTAGAGGGTGCCGACGGAGTCCGCGGTGAGCTCGGCGACGTCGAAGTCGAAGACCTGGGCGCCGCCCGCCCTGACCTTGACGAGCTGGTACGGGGCGGCGTCGGAGACGTAGTACTGGCCTTCGGAGCCCTCGAAGGCGATCGCCTGCCGGCCCGAGACGGGTTCGGAGGTCGGCGCGCCGGACGGCGGCACGAGCGGCGCGGCCTGCTGGAGGGCCTGGCCGAGCGCGGCGGGGACGAGCAGCTTGCGGATGTCGAAGGCGCGCAGCGAGTCCGGGGCCTTGGCCCACTTGTCGGCGAACTCGTCGAGGAGCTCCTCGTCCACGCCCTGCTGGCCGCGCCAGAAGGACTGCGGGGCCTTCACGTAGAGGTCGCCGTCGAGGAGCATCGCGTCGATCACGTCGCCGCTGACCGTCAGGCTCCCGGAGGCGGTGCCGGCCCGGGTCACCGACAGGTCGGCCTGGACGGACGTGCCGGAGGCGTCGTACGTCCCGGTGTAGCGCAGCCCCGGCAGCGAGTTCAGCTTCGTCACGGCCTGCGCCGACTTCTGCTGCGGGGTGAGGGCGGCCTTCTTCTCCTCGTCCCCGCCGGCCAGCATGATCAGGACCACGGCGAGGACGAGGACGAGCGCCACCGACGCGCTCAGCACGGCGATCAGCACGCCCTTGTTGCTCTTGGGCGGCTGGGCTCCGGGCGGTCCGAAGCCGGGCGGCCCGAAGCCGGGCTGGCCGAACGGCGGCGCACCGCCCGGGGCTCCCGGCCCCTGGAACGGCGGCGGCGTCCACCCGCCCTGGGGCGGCGGCTGGTTCCAGTGGGGCGGAGGCGTCTGCGGTCCCTGCGGGGGCTGCCCGCCCATCGGCGGCGGCTGCTCGCCCATCGGGGGCGGGTTCTGGCCGGCGGCGGCCGGATCCGGCTGCTGCTGCGGCGGGTGCGGTTGCCCGGGAGGGCCCCAGTTCTGCCCGGGAGGCTCCCAGTTCGGCTGCTCAGACCCCTGCGCCATTTGACCGCACCACCCCGTATTACCTGTCTTCTTGGAGAGACCTTATGTTTGTCGCCTAGATCCGTAAAGACGGACGCAAGGTGCGCGGCGGCGGTTCCCCATGACGGATTACGCTTCCCTCGTGCGCGACTACTACGGCTCCTACGTCCTCGTCGCCGTCCTGTTCCTCGTCGGCGGCGGGATCGTCGCGGGCGGGCTCGCGGCCAACCGGCTGCTGCGGCCCTCCCGGCCCACCCCCGAGAAGCTCACCACCTACGAGTGCGGCGTCGACCCCGTGGGGGAGGGCTGGGCCCAGTCCCATGTCCGCTATTACGTGTTCACGTACCTGTACGTGGTGTTCGCGGTGGACGCGATCTTCCTGTTTCCCTGGGCCACTATTTTCAGTGCCCAGGGGTATGGAGCAGTGACGCTCGGGGAGATGTTCGTCTTCCTCGGCTTCCTCGCCACGGGCCTGCTGTACGCCTACAAGAAGGGAGTGCTCACATGGGTGTAGTGGACCTCCCCGAGCCGACCGTGGGACCGCTGTCCCGGCTGGCCCCCCGACCGGTCAAGTTCGTGCTCAACTGGGGGCGCCGCTACTCGCTGTGGGTCTTCAACTTCGGGCTCGCCTGCTGCGCGATCGAGTTCATCGCCGCCTCGATGGCGCGCCACGACTTCATGCGCCTCGGCGTGATCCCGTTCGCGCCCGGACCCCGCCAGGCCGACCTCATGGTCGTGTCGGGGACGGTCTCCGACAAGATGGCGCCGGCAGTCAAGCGGCTGTACGAGCAGATGCCGGAGCCGAAGTACGTCATCTCCTTCGGCTCGTGCGCCAACTGCGGCGGCCCGTACTGGGACTCCTACTGCGTCACCAAGGGCGTCGACCAGATCATCCCCGTCGACGTGTACGTGCCGGGCTGCCCGCCGCGGCCCGAGGCGCTGCTGCACGGGATCGTCCGGCTCCAGGAGAAGATCGCGGGCGAGTCGCTCGGGGAGCGCTACACCGGCCCCGGGCCCGCGGAGCCGCCCTCCTGGGAGCACCGGCCGAGCGTGCTGCAGCGGCCGCTCCAGCCCGTGCCCGAACTGCTGGCCGAGGCCGACCAGCCGACCCAGGGCCTGCCCGTGATCGAGCCGGAGGGGCGGCCGCGGGACTCCGGGACCGCCGAAGGCTCCGAGGCCGGGGGCACGGTGGTCACCGAGAGCGCCGCGAGCACGGCCAGGACGCAGCGGTTCCGGATCGGCGGGACGCGGCCCGAAGGGGTCGTGGACTACTCGATCATCCCGGGGATGTCCGATGACGATGACTGAGGCGGAGGAGGAGTTCATCCGCCGCTTCGGCCCCGACGCGGAGACCGGGGACGTCTTCGGGCAGCCGGTCGTCGACGTCCCCGCGGCGCGGTGGACCGAGGCGCTGGAGTTCGCCAGGGACGACCTGGACTGCGACTTCTTCGACTGGCTGACCGGGGTGGACGAGCTGGAGGACGGTTTCCGGATCGTCGCCCACGTCTACTCCCTGGCGCGCCGCCACCACGTCCTGCTGCGCACCCTGGTGCCGCGCGGGGAGCCCGTGCTGGCCTCGGCCGTCGGGGTGTACCGGGGGGCGAACTGGCACGAGCGCGAGACGTTCGAGATGTTCGGGGTGGTCTTCGAGGGCCACCCCGACCTGAAGCCGCTGCTGCTGCCCGACGGGTTCGAGGGCCACCCGCTGCGCAAGGACTTCGTGCTGGCCGCCCGGGTCGCCAAGGCGTGGCCGGGCGCCAAGGAGCCGGGCGAGGGCGGCGGGGCGCCGTCGCGCCGCAAGAACCTCCCGCCGGGAGTGCCGCCGGGCTGGGGGCCGAATGCGTGACGTCGTGGCCCTGGTGCTGGTCACCGTCGCCTTCCTGACCCTCCCGCTGATCATCGGCCAGGCCGAGCACAAGGTGATGGCGCACATGCAGGGCCGCCTCGGCCCCATGTACGCGGGCGGTTTCCACGGCTGGGCGCAGCTGGTGGCGGACGGCGTGAAGTTCGCCCAGAAGGAGGACACCGTCCCGGCCGCGGCCGACAGGCGGATCTTCCTGCTGGCGCCGGGCGTGGCGCTGGTGCCGTACCTGGTGGTGCTCGCCGTGGTCCCGGTCGGTCCCGGGCAGGTCGCGGTCGACCTGTCGCTGGGGCTGTTCTTCGCGCTGGCCGTCATGGGCATCGGCGTGATCGGCTCGATCATGGCGGGCTGGGCGTCGGCCAACAAGTACTCGCTGCTGGGCGGCATGCGCGTGGCGGCCCAGCTGGTCTCCTACGAGCTGCCGATGGTGCTGGCGGCGGCGTCCGCGGCGATGGCCGCGGGCACCCTGAACCTCAGCGGCATCGCGGGGGCGTGGCAGTGGTGGTGGCTGGTCTGGCAGGCCCCGGCCGCCGTGGTGTTCTTCCTGGCGGGACTGGCCGAGCTGCGCCGGCCGCCGTTCGACATGCCGGTCGCCGACTCGGAGATCATCTTCGGTCCGTACACCGAGTACGGCGGGTTGCGGTTCGCGTTCTTCCTGCTCGCGGAGTACGCCGGGATCCTGGTGGTCTGCTCGCTGACCACCGTGCTCTTCCTGGGCGGCTGGCAGGGGCCGCTGCTGCCCGGCTTCCTGTGGACCCTGATCAAGGTGTTCCTGCTGGCCTTCGTGGTGATCTGGTTCCGTGTCGCCTTCCCCCGGCTGCGCGAGGACCAGCTCCAGCGCCTCGCCTGGGTGTACCTGGTGCCGATCGCCCTGGGCCAGCTGGCGCTGACCGGTGTGGTGAAGGTGGTGACCGGAGCGTGAGACCAGGCCTGGCCAAGGGGTTGGCCGTCACCCTGCGCACGATGATGAAGCGGTCGGGGACCCGCCAGTACCCCGAGGTGGCGCCGGACCTGGCGCCCCGCTCCCGCGGCGTGATCGCTCTTTTCGAGGAGAACTGCACCGTCTGCATGTTGTGCGCCCGGGAATGCCCCGATTGGTGCATCTACATCGACTCCCACAAGGAGACGATGCCCGCGGAGGGCTCGGCGCGCGCCCGCTCGCGCAACGTCCTCGACAGGTTCGCGATCGACTACTCGTTGTGCATGTACTGCGGGATCTGCGTCGAGGTGTGCCCGTTCGACGCGTTGTTCTGGTCGCCGGAGTTCGAGTACGCCGCCTACGACATCGCCGAGCTGACCCACGAGAGGGACCGGCTGCGCGAGTGGATGTGGACGGTCCCGCCGCCGCAGGCCCACGAGCCCAACGCCGACCCGCCCAAGGAGCTGCGTTGACGACGGCCGAGATCGTGTTCACCGCGCTCGGGGTCGTCGCCGTGGGGGCGGGCGTGCTGGTCGTCACGACCAGGCAGATCGTCCACGCGGCGCTGTGGCTGGTGGTCTCGTTCGGCGCGCTGGCCGGGATGTACCTGGTGCTGACCGCCGAGTTCGTGGCCTGGGTGCAGGTGCTCATCTACGTCGGCGCGATCGTGGTGCTGCTGCTGTTCGGCATCATGCTGACGCGCGCGCCCATCGGGCCCGGCGAGGGGATGGACTCCGGCAACCGGCTGCCCGCGCTGGCGGTGGCCGTGGGGACGGCCGCGGTGCTGGTGACGCTGCTCGTCCGCGGCTTCAAGGACGCCCGGATCGAGCTGGAGCCCGGCGGCGGCTCCGCCGACGCGCTCGGCGAGGCGATCTTCCGCGAGTGGGTGCTGCCGTTCGAGGTGCTCTCGGTCCTCCTGCTGGCCGCGCTCGTCGGCGCGATCGTGCTCTCCAAGGGCCGGGCCCGGACGACCGCAGCGGAGCGAGGATCGGCCGGGCCCGATGCGGGGGCCCGGGGGTCGTCCCCCGGCTCGAAGGGGAGAGAGCGCTGATGTCGGTCGTCTACCCGGTGGTGTTCTCGGCGCTGCTGTTCTCCGTCGGCGTGTACGGGGTCCTGGCGCGGCGCAACGCGATCCTCGTGCTGATGTCCGTCGAGCTGATGCTCAACGCGGTCAATCTCAACCTCGTCGCGTTCGACGTGTGGCTGCGCGACGCGCTGCACGGCGGCCAGGTGCTCACCCTCTTCACGATCGTCGTGGCCGCCGCCGAGGTCGGGCTCGGCCTGGCGATCGTGCTGCTGCTGTACCGCAACCGGCGGAACATCGACGTGGACCGGCAGGACACCCTGCGCGAGACGAAGCAGGAGGCACGGTGACGCTCCTCGCCGCGCAGGCGGTCGTCCTGCCCTTCCTCGGGGCGCTGTGCGGGCTGCTGCTCGGGCCCTGGCTCACCCGCGTCCTGGTGGCCGGGGGAGTGCGCACCGAGGACGGCCCCGCGGGGCCGCCGACCGAGGCGCGGGGCGTCGAGGAGCACGTGGAGGCCGTCCCCGGCGTGCCGGGGGAGCCGGTGCCAGCCGAGGGGCGCGCGGCGCCCGCCGGAGCGCCGGGGAGCGGATCGCGCGGCGCGCTCGGGCCGGTGCTGTTCGCGGTCCTGCCGACCGCGGCGATGACGGCACTCACCCTGATCATCGCGCTGACGGTGTGGCGGAACCCCGGCACCAGGACGGGCACGCTCGCCGAGATCCCGACCGGCGGCCCGCCGATCCTCGTCGGGCTGAGCGTGGACGGGCTGTCGGCGCTGCTGGGCCTGCTGGTCGGCGTGGTCGCGCTGGCCGTCCAGATCTACTCGGTCGCCTACATGCGGGACGAGCCGCGCTACTCGTCGTACGCGGCGTTCGTGTCGCTGTTCACCTCGGCGATGCTGCTGGTGGTCTTCGCCCGCGACCTCATGGTGCTGTACGTCGGCTGGGAGGTCATGGGCGTCTGCTCGTACTTCCTCATCGGCCACCACTGGGAGGACCGGGCCAACTCGCGGGCGGCGACCAAGGCGTTCCTGGTCACCCGCGTCGGCGACGCGGGGCTGCTGCTCGGGATCATCGTGCTGGGGCTGGGCGCGGGAAGCTTCGACATCGCCACCGTCCTGGCCGGGGCCGGCTCGATGCCGCACACCACCGTCGTGGTCGCCGCGCTCCTGCTGCTGTGCGGGGTCGCGGGCAAGAGCGCCCAGTTCCCGCTGCACACCTGGCTGCCGGACGCGATGGCGGGACCGACGCCGATCAGCGCGCTCATCCACGCCGCGACGATGGTCGCCGCGGGCGTCTACCTGGTGGCGCGGCTGTACGGGGTGTTCGCCGAGGCGCCCGCCGCGCTGGCCGTGCTGGGCGTCCTCGCGGCGGTCTCGATGGTCGGGGCGGCGCTCGCGGCGCTGGCCCAGCGGGACCTCAAACGGCTGCTGGCCTACTCGACGATCAGCCAGCTGGCCATCATGACGGCGGGGCTCGCGGTCGGGGCGAAGACGGCGGCGATCTTCCACCTCGTGACGCACGGGGCGTTCAAGGCGCTGCTGTTCCTCGCGGCCGGGTGCGTCATCCACGCCGTCGGCTCCAACCTGCTCTCCGACATGGGCGGGCTGCGCAAGGCGATGCCCGTGACGTTCGTGTGCGCGACCGTCGGGTACGCGGCGCTGGCGGGGCTGCCGCCGGTCGCCGGATTCTTCTCCAAGGACGCCGTCATCGAGCACGCGCAGCAGGTGGCGGTCGACGACGGGCGGCTCGGACTGCTTGCCGGGGCGGCGATTCCGGGCTGGACGGCCTGGACGGTCTACCTCGCGCTGCTCGTCACGACCGCGCTGACGGCCGCGTACGCGCTGCGGGCGTGGCTGATGACGTTCTTCGGGCCGGAACGGGCCGCGCACGAGGCTCCGGGCGCCATGCGATGGCCGATCGTGGTGCTGGCGGGCGCGAGCGCCGTCCTCGGGTTCTTCGGACTGGCGGCGGAGGAGCTGCGGCCCCACCTGGGAGCCGCGGCCATGGCGCTGCTGTTCACCGCCGCGGGCGCCGGCGCGATGTTCCTGGCCTGGCGCGACGCGCCGGCCTCCGACCCCGCCGAACGGATGAAGCGGGTGCGCCCGGTGCTGGAGAACGCCTTCTACCTCGACGGGCTGTACGACCTCGCCGTCGTCCGTCCCGTCAAGTGGCTGGGGCGCGTCGTGCGCACGGCCGACAAGCGGGTCCTGGACGGGGCCGTCGAGGCGGCCGTCCCGGCGGCGCGCGGCCTCGGGGCGCTGGCGAGGCTGCCGCAGACGGGCAACCCGCAGACCTACCTGACCGGCCTGCTGGCCGGAGCCCTGTTCCTCGTCCTGGCGGTGGTGGCCCTCACGTGAGCACTCTCGTCCACCTTCTCTGGCTGCCGCTGGCCGCGGCCGTCCTGCCCTTCCTGGTGCCCGCCTCGATCCGGCTCGACCCGATCGGGTTCGGGCGGGTGGCGTCCGGGTTCGTCCTGGCGATGGCGCTCGTGCAGGTCGCGGCGTTCGACTACGGCGAGCCGAGCCGGATGCAGCAGCCGATGGACGTGCCGTGGATCCCGGCCATCGGGGTGCGCTTCCACCTCGGCGTGGACGGGATCTCGTTGCCGCTGGTCGTCCTCACGGCGCTGCTGACGTTCCTGTGCTTCCTGTACCTGGGCCGCCAGGAGGTGCGCAACGCCCGGCTGATGACGGCGCTGCTGTTCGCCCTCGAACTGGGCATGATCGGCACGTTCCTCGCGCTGGACCTGGTGCTGTTCTTCGTGTTCTTCGAGATCGTGCTGATCCCGATGTACGCGGTCATCGCCATCTGGGGCGGCGAGGGGCGGCGGCGCGCGGCCCACAAGTTCATCCTCTACACGCTGCTGGGCTCCGCCGCGCTGCTGGCGGGCCTGATGCTGCTGGGCGTCGGCGCCGGGACGTTCGACATGGTCGCGCTGGCCGAGAGCCAGGGGATGCGGATCGCGCGCGGCGCCCAGATCGCGGCGTTCGCGTTCATCGGCCTCGGGCTGGCGGTGAAGACGCCGATGTGGCCGCTGCACACGTGGCTGCCCGACGCGCACACCGAGGCGCCCACCGTCGGCTCCGTGCTGCTGGCCGGGGTGCTGCTGAAGATGGGCACGTACGGGCTGGTGCGCATCGCCGTGCCCGCGCTGCCCGAGGGGGCGCGGTTCTGGGCGCCGCTGCTGGGGTGCCTGGCCGTCGTCGGGATCGTCTACGGGGCGCTGGCCTGCCTGGCGCAGACCGACCTGAAACGGCTCATCGCGTACTCGTCCATCGGGCACATGGGCTTCGTGCTGCTGGGCATCGCGACGCTGAGCGCCACCGGGCTCAACGCGGCGCTGTTCGGCAACATCGCGCACGGGCTCATCACCGGGCTGCTGTTCTTCCTCGCCGGGTCCATCAAGGAGCGGTACGGGACCGGCGACCTCGCCGGGATCGGCGGCGGGATGCTGGCCCGCGCGCCCAGGCTGGCGTCGGTGCTCGCCTTCGCGTCCGTCGCCTCACTCGGGCTGCCGGGGCTGGCCGGGTTCTGGGGCGAGATGCTCGCGCTGGTGGGCTCCTACCGGCCCGGCGCGGGACTGCCCCGGGAGGCCTTCGTGACGTACATGGCGGTGGCCGCGGTCGGCGCGGTGCTGACGGCCGCCTACCTGCTGCGGCTGCTCGGCAGGATCACCCACGGGCGGTCGGGGACGGGCGTCGTCGTGGCGGACGTGCGCCCCGCGGAGTGGGCGTCGTGGGCGCCGCTGATCGTCCTGGTGGTGCTGATCGGGTTGTGGCCGGGACTGCTGCTGGCGCTCACCGACGGGCCGGTGCGCGCGCTGATCGGAGCGGGGTCGTGAACGTGATCCAGGAGATCGACTACGCGGCGGTGGCGCCGGTGCTGATCGTCGCGCTCGCGGCGGTCGGGGTGCTGCTGGCCGGGGCGTTCGAGCTGGGCGCGCGGTGGCTGGGATGGCTGACGGCGCTGGCGCTGTCCGCGGGCCTGGCGGCGGTCTTCGCGCTCGTCCCCGGCGAGGTGCGGCGGACGTTCTGCGTGCCGGAGACGCTGCGCGGGGACGGGCCCGAGTCGTGCTCGTACGTCGTCGACCAGTTCACGCTGCTCTTCCAGGGCATCGTGCTGGCGGCGGCCGTCGTGGTCGTCCTGATGTCACTCGCGGAGCTGGAGTCCGCCGACGTCCCGGCGGGGGAGTACTACTTCCTGCTGCTGTGCGCGGTCACCGGCGTGCTGGCGCTCGTCGCCGCGCGGGACCTGGTGCTGCTGTTCACGGCGCTGGAGACGCTGTCGCTGCCGGTGTTCGCGCTGGTGGCGCTCAAACGCTACGACGGGCGGGCCACCGAGGCGGCGGTGAAGCTGTTCCTGGTGTCGGTGGTCTCGGCGGCGGTGCTGCTGTTCGGGATCAGCCTCGTGTACGGGACGACCGGGGCGATGCACTTCGACCGCATCTCCGCCGCGTCCGTCGAGGGGGCGCTGGAACCCGTCCTGGCGGCGGGCATCGTCATGGTCGTCGCGGGGTTCGCGTTCAAGGTCGCGGCGGTGCCGTTCCACTTCTGGGCGCCGGACGTCTACCAGGGCGCGCCGGTGCCGGTGGCGGCGTTCCTGTCCGTCGTCTCCAAGGCCGGCGGGTTCGCCGGGGTGGCGCTGGTCGTGGCGCTGGCGTTCCCGTCCCACGACCATGTCTGGGGGCCGCTGCTGGCGGTCCTGGCGGCCGTGACGATGACGGTGGGCAACGTGATGGCGCTGCGCCAGACGCAGGCCGTGCGGCTGCTGGCGTGGTCGTCGGTGGCGCAGTCGGGGTACATGCTGGCGCCGCTGGCCGTGGGGGCCGAGCACATCGGGCAGGGCATCGGGGCGACCGCCGGGTACCTGGCGTTCTACGCGGTGATGAACCTGGGCGCCTTCGCGGTCGTCCACGGGGCGGCGAGGGCGTCGGAGGAGAACCTGCTGGTGGATTACCGGGGGCTGGCCCGGCGAAACCCACTTTCTGGGATTTTGTTGGCGTTCTTCCTGATTTGTCTGGCAGGGTTGCCGCCCGGGGTGATGGGACTCGTCGCCAAGGTGCTCGTCTTCAAGGCCGTGGTGACCGGGCCGGTGCTCTGGCTGGCCGCCGTCATGGCCGTCAACGTCGTCATCGGGCTGTACTACTACCTGGTGTGGGCGGCACGGCTGTTCGCGCCGGGGACGGGCCCAATGCTGCCGTCCGGCCTGCCCTACAGGCTGGCGCTGGGCGTCACGGGAGCGGGCGCCGTCCTGCTGTCCGCGGCGCCCCAGGTGCTGCTGCAGGCGGTCTTCCCGACGGGCTGAAAGACCCGTCACGGAACGTTTCCCCTGATCCGAACGTTCTTCCGGACGTAGAGCCAAGGGGAGGTTCTGAGCTATGAACGGCGTGAAGACGGCAGTGTTGATCGCCGCGCTTTCCGCGGTGATGCTGCTCGTCGGGTGGGGGCTCGGCGGGCGGGGCGGGCTGCTGGTGGCCCTGGTGATCGCGCTGGTGAGCAACGGCGTCGCCTACTTCTTCAGCGACAGGATCGCGTTGCGTTCGATGCGCGCCCACCCGATCAGCGAGGTCGAGGCACCGGTCCTGTACGCGATCGTCCGCGAGCTGGCCACCGCCGCGCGCCAGCCGATGCCGCGCCTGTACGTCTCGGAGACACCGCAGCCGAACGCGTTCGCCACCGGACGCAACCCGCGCAACGCGGCCGTCTGCGTGACCCGCGGGATCCTGCAGATGCTCGACCGGCGGGAACTGCGCGCGGTCATCGGCCACGAACTGTCGCACGTCTACAACCGCGACATCCTCATCGCGTCCGTCGCGGCGGCGCTCGCCACGGTCGTCACCTACCTGACCTACCTCGGCATGTTCATGCCGGGCCGCTCCGACGACCGGGAGGGCCCGGGGATGTTCGGCGCCCTGCTGATGGTCTTCCTCGGCCCGCTGGCCGCCGGGATCATCCAGATGGCGATCAGCCGCACCCGCGAGTACCAGGCCGACGAGTCCGGCGCCCTTCTCAGCGGCGACCCGCTGGCCCTGGCCAGCGCCCTGCGCAAGATCTCCGGCGGGGTGCGCGCGCTGCCGCTGCCGGCCGACCCGCAGATCGAGTCGACCAGCGCGCTGATGATCGCCCACCCGTTCAGCGGCGGCGGCCTCAGCAAGCTGTTCTCCACGCACCCGCCCATCGCCGACCGGATCGCCCGCCTGGAGCGGATGGCCGGCCCGCGCGGCTGACCCCGGTCCTTTTTCAGGACCCGCCCACGTTCCGGGCGGGTCCTCGCACGTCCTACCGGTAGTTGATGAACTGCAGGGCGAGGTCGAGGTCCTCCTTGCCCTTCAGCAGCGCGATGATCTCCTGCAGGTCGTCCCGCTTCTTGGAGCTGACCCGCAGCTCCTCACCCTGGATCTGGGCCTTGACGCCCTTCGGCCCCTCCTCCCGGATGATCTTGCTGATCTTCTTGGCGTTCTCCTGCGAGATCCCCTCCTTGAGGTTCACCCCCAGTTTGTAGATCTTCCCGGACGCCTTGGGCTCCCCGGCGTCGAGGATCTTCAACGAGAGCCCACGCTTGATCAGCTTCTCCTTGAAGACGTCCAGGACCGCCAGGGCCCGCTCCTCGCTGTTGGCCTGGATCTCGATGGACTCCCCCGACCACTTGATCCCGGCGTCCACGTTGCGGAAGTCGAACCGGTTGGCCACTTCCTTGGCCGCCTGGTTCAGTGCGTTGTCCGTCTCCTGCCGGTCCAGCTTCGAGACGATGTCGAACGAACTCTCGGATGCCACGGTTTCAGATGTCCTCACGCATAACGACGATCTCCCTGAGGCGGACCGGTCCCGGTCCACCACCCCCAGTCTCCCAGCCTCCCGGCAACCCATGTGACGACCACCCCCGACGTCCGCTAGTATTTCTGACGTCGCAAGCGACACACGGCGGTTTGCCCGAGTGGCCAAAGGGAGCAGACTGTAAATCTGCCGGCTCAGCCTACGGTGGTTCGAACCCACCAGCCGCCACACTCGAAGAAGGGCCCCTGACCTGGGAGACCAGGCAGGGGCTCTTCGCTTTGCCCACCCGGCGGTTCCGGCGGCTACCGAGCTTTCACGGCCGTCTGTGGATGGGTAGTGGAATGGATCAGCGGGTTGGCGGGCAGGTGCCGACGGTCGACCGCGTACTCCAGGAAGTCGAACGGAGCCGGCCTGCGGCGGGCCCGGACGGCGGACGAGGCAGGCCCGTTGTCCAGCCTTCGGCTCTGCGGGATTTCGACGAGCACGACGTGATGACCTCCGGCGAACGGAGGCCATCACGCGTTTCGGGGACTGGGCGCAGCAACGGAAGAGCGAAGAAGGCCGACTGGCTTGGGGCCGGGAGCCGCCTGCAGGCGGCCGATACCGTCTCTGGCATGACGGACGGATTCGACCTCGGCCGGGCTCTCACCGAGGGGCTCGATGACCGGATCGGCGCTTGGCGCTTCATCCGGGGATTCGCTCAGCACTGGGTGACGCCCTTGGGCGAAGACGACGGCTGGAGCGAAGCGGATCTGTCGGCAGCGGAGGAGAGGCTGGGACTCCCGCTGCCGACGGCGCTGCGTGAGGCTTACCGTCTGTTCGGCCGCCGGAAGGACCTCAGTAGTAACCACGACGTTCTCCTGAGCCCGGCCGAGCTCTACCTGGACGATCGAAAGGAAGCCCTGGTCTTCCGGCATGAGAACCAGGGCGCTGCCTCCTGGGGTGTCCTCGTCACTGAGCTGGGCGAGCCCGACCCTGCGGTGTTCGTCAAAGAAGATCTGGCCGACAAGCAGGCCGAGACATGGGAAAGCTGGCTGGGCAAGCTCTCCTTGGCCTTCATCGAGATCGTCCTGTCGGAGTCCTTGAACGGCCCTGAGGAACTCACGGATTTCCTGAACGATCTCGACGAAGAAGGAGCCGGGGCGCTGGAGGAGCACTACGCGCTCCTCCCGTTCCCGGAGTATCCGATCAGTGGGAAATCGCTTGGAATTCGCTGGTTCGCCGGTCCTGACTCGCTCCTCCGTGAGGACGGCCGCATGGCCCTGCTGGCAAGAGCCCGTACCGGGGAGGCCCTCGGCCGCATCCGTGATCGGATTTCCGGCGATTGGCTCAACGACTGCTGAGACGGTGTCCCACTTCTCGTCCAGGTAGGAGATCGCCGGCTCGTACCAGGTGATCTCCTTCGGCTTCTCGATCTCGCCGACCGGCCGCCGGTCGAGATCTCCGAGGTCGGGCACTGCCCGATCGGATGAGGAGGGGCGCAGTCCTGGCAATCGGCCAGCGGCCGCTTGGCGGTGGGGCATCGGCATCGCTGAATACGGAGCCGGACCGGCTGGGGTCGATCGGCGGTTCTTGCTTTCCGGCCCTATGGACTGGCAGGGATCTGCAGGCGCTGGAACTGAAATGGTTATGTATCCCTTGCCCGGCTCTCGGAGGCGTCTCGGTGGCGCTGGCGCGTAGTCGCGCCGCCGGCAGGCGAATCGGGTTCCCGGCACCATGCCGTCCGGTCCGGACGAGGTTCGTGGGAGCGCTGTGCGCTGCCGTCCGCCGGGTCTCATCTAGGACGGCAGCCGACCTAGATGAGGCCTAGCGTCATCACCACGTTGAGGTGCTCGCACTCCAGGAGGCAGTCAGATGTCCGTGAACCCGGTTCCCCAGGGCTATGCCACCGTGACGCCGTGGATCATCTCCCGCGACACGGTGCAGCTCATCGACTACATGAAGAGGGCCTTCGGCGCGGAGGAGCTCGCGTGCCTGGCCGGCGAGGACGGCAGCGTCGAGCATGCGGAGGTGCGGATCGGTGACTCGGTGGTGATGATGTTCGACGCGCGGCCGGAGTGGCCGCCGACCCCCGGCTTCCTCCGCCTCTACGTCGAGGACGCCGACGCCGTGCACCGTCAGGCGGTCGCGGCCGGCGGCATCTCGGTCACCGAGGTCACCCACCTGTTCTTCGGAGACCGGGTCGGTCGGGTGCGCGATCCGCTGGGCAACCTGTACTGGATCCAGACCCGCGTGGAGGATCTGAACCCGCAGGAGTTGGAACGCCGCCTCGGCGATCCGGCGTTCACCAAAGCGATGGAGTACGTCCAAAGCGCCGACTTCTTCCCGGGCCGGGCCTTCGGCCTCGGCTGAGCGTTTCGGCGGCCGGTGAGGACGGCTTCTCGGTTGGGGTCTTGTGTCCGGGTGCGGTGCTCGCGAGTATGGGCGGATGATCACGACTGCGGGCGGCGATGCCGCGTAGGAATCCGGCGGCTGTTCGAGCCGCAGGGGACAAGCGGGCCGGCGGCGGTTCGCCGGTGGCGCCGGGCCTCTCTCGTTCTGCGGCCCAAGCGATCGCGAGGCTGGAAGCGCGCGACCTCGGTGCCGGGGCGGTGGCAAGGGCGTTCACCTTCTGGAAGCGGATGGTCCAGGGGCCGACGCGTTTCCTGCGGTTCAGGGAGGACGACTGCGGTGTGAAGGAGTGCTGCAGGGGGCACCTCGCCGCGCGTGACCTCTTGGAGGACGCGGCGCTCCGCCTTCCCGCCCGGGCGGCGAGAGAGTTGCGGGAGGCCGTCCGGCCCTACGACGAGATCTTCGAATCTCGCTCGATCGCCGACCCCGGCATGCCTGTGTCTGCCTTCTGGTGGAACCGCCGCTTCGTTCCTTGACCCGAGCTCGTCTCCGGTCCGTACCTGCGGACGCGGTACCCGCTCGGCGGGGTCTTCCGGAGAGTGAGGCGAACGGCTCGGGTGGTGCGATCGGATCCGTCGTTGACGCCCGACCGGTGGCCCGGGGAGACCCGGGACAGGTGAAACGTCCAAGATCAGGGAGCATTCGCAGGGGTTGCGGCCTTCTGTTGTCCTGGAGATTTCATACCCTTCGGCTACCTGATCACCGTGGCGCTCGTCACCTGGTGCACCTTCTTCGCCGTCGTCGCGCCACGGCGGCCCCTGCTGCTGGGGAGGGTGAGCTTCTGGTCCGGGCTGTGCCGTTCGTGGACCTTGACGCTCTGCCGGCCTCCATGGCGCTCGCCGCCGTCCAGGGCGATCTGGCGTCACCGGCCGCCAAGGCGGCGGTCGGGGTGGCCGCCCTCTCCGTCGCGGGGCTGGTCGTGTCGGCCTGGCGGGGCGTATCGACGCCAAGAAGGTCATCACCTGGGCCCGCGAGCACGCCTCCGAGTACGGCGGCGATCTGCCCGGCGGACAGCACTCGTTCGACCTCTTCCACTCCGCGCGCTTCGAGGCGGTCGTGGACGGCGTCGAGGCCTTCGCCGCCTGGGTCACGGCCACTCCGCAGCGCACTCCCGACTCGGTCCGCTTGGGTCGCACCGTTTGACGGGGAGGGAGAGCTTGTCCACCGGTCGGTGGACAACGGGTTCAGCCGGTCGTACGTGTCGGGGGAGGGGCCGTCTCGAACAGGATCGTCGGTATGACAGACCTCCTGGAAGATGCGGATTTTCGTGGTGGCGCCCGCGGGGCGCTCCGTCCGGCTGAAGTCGTGCGGCTCGAGTCGGTGCGCAAGGTCTACGGCGGCTCGAAGAACGCGGTGGTCGCGTTGGACGAGGTGAGCGTCGGGCTGCGGCAGGGCGGCTTCACGGCCGTGATGGGGCCGTCGGGTTCCGGTAAGAGCACCTTCTTGCAGTGCGCGGCCGGGCTGGACCGGCCGACTTCGGGATCGGTGGTCCTGGACGGGGTGGATCTCGGCTCGCTCGGCGAGCGCGAGCTGACGAGGCTGCGCCGTGAGCGGATCGGGTTCGTCTTCCAGGCGTTCAACCTGCTTCCCGCGTTGAGCGTGCGGGAGAACGTCGGCCTGCCGCTGCGGCTGGCGGGGCGCCGTCCCGACCGGTCGGCGGTGGAGGAGGTGCTGGAGCGGGTCGGCCTCGGCGGGCGGCTCGGCAGCCGTCCGGGGGAGTTGTCGGGGGGCCAGCAGCAGCGCGTGGCCATCGCGCGGGCGCTCATCACCCGGCCCGCGGTGCTGTTCGGCGACGAGCCGACCGGCGCGCTGGACACCGCCACGGCCCGCGAGGTGCTCGCCCTGCTGCGGGAGACCGTCGAGGAGCGGGGGCAGACGGTGGTGATGGTCACCCATGACCCGGTCGCGGCCGCGCACGCAGACCGCGTGGTCTTCCTGGCCGACGGCCGTGTCGCCGGCACGCTCGAACGGCCGACCGTGGACCGGGTCGCCGAGCGGATGACGCGGCTGGGCGCGAACGGGGCGGGCCGGTGATCGGGATCGCGCTGCGCACGCTGCGCTTCCACAAGGGCGGCTTCCTCGCCTCGTTCGTCGCGTTGTTCCTGGGCGCCTTGATCGTGGTGGGCTGCGGCGGGCTGCTGGAGACCGGCATCCGCGCCGACGCCCCGCCGCGGCGCCTTGCCGCCGCACCGATCGTGATCACCGGCGACCAGCGCTACCTGGGCACGCAACGGGAACTGGTGTTCCCCGAGCGGATCCACCTGGACGCCGCGCTGGCAAGCCGGGTCGCGGCGGTCCCCGGCGTCGCCGCGGCGGTACCGGACGTCTCGTTCCCGGCCGCGCTCGCCGGCGGCGGGCAGGTCACCGGACGCAACTGGGCGTCGACCCTGCTCGGCGACCACCGGGTCGTACGGGGCGCCGCGCCGTCCGGGTCCGGGGAGATCGTCCTCGGCGAGGGACTGGCCGGACGGGCCGGGCTGCGGACCGGCGACCATGTCCGGCTGCTGGTGCGCGGTGCCGCCGAACGGTACCGGGTCACCGGGCTGATCGCGGAGTCCGGCGACCTCGCCGAGGTGTTCGTCACCGACGCCGAGGCGGGCCGCCTGACCGGGCGGCCCGGCGAGATCGACTCGGTCGGCGTGCTCCTGGCGCCCGGCGCGGACACCGCACGGGTCGCCGAGGCCGTCCGGACCGCCGTGGGGCCCGGCCCCGCGGTGCTGACCGGTGACGACCGGGGCCAGGCCGAGGACCCCGGCGTCGTGGCCGACACCGGCGACCTGATCCCGCTCGCCGCCGCGTTCGGCAGCCTGGCGGCGATGGCGATGGTGTTCGTGGTGGCGGGCACCCTCGGCCTGTCGATCCGGCAGCGGCAGCGGGAGAACGCGCTGCTGCGCGCGGTAGGCGCCACACCGGGCCAGGTCCGCGGCATGATCCTGGGGGAGACGATGGTCCTCGCGGTGCCCGCCACCGTCCTGGCCTGCCTCCCCGCGTCGGGTTTCGGCGGCTGGCTGCTCGGCTTCTTCGTCGAGGCGGGGGTGGTGCCGGAGACGGTCGCGTTCCGCTCCGGGCCCTTCCCGCTGATCGCCGGTGCGGGTCTCGCGCTCGCCGCCGCACTGGGAGCCGCCCTCCTGGCCGCGCACGCCGCGGCACGCACCCGGCCGGTGGAGGCGCTCGCCGAGGCCACCCTCCAGCGCCGCTGGTTCAGCCGGGTCCGGCTCATCGCCGGACTGCTGTGCGCCGGCGGCGGCGTCGCGCTGGCGGTCGGCACCGCGGGCGCCGACGGTCCCGACGCCGGTGGCGTCGCCACCCCGGCCGCGCTGGTGTGGACCGTCGCCTTCGGACTGCTCGGCCCCGTGATGTCCCGCGCCATCACCAGGGGGCTGGTCCGCCCGGTCCGCGCGCTTTCCGGGGTCGTCGGCGAGCTCGCCACCCGCAATGCCGAGGCCCGTACGGCCCGGATCGTGACGGCGGTGATGCCGGTCATGCTGGCGACCGGGCTGGCCGTCAGCCTGACCTACCTGCAGACCACGCAGTCCGACGGCGCCCGCCGCGTCTTCGAACACGCCCAGCGCGCCGACCTGGTCGTCACCTCCGTCGCGGGCGGTCTGACGCTCGACGCGGTGGACACGATCAGAAAGGTGCCCGGCGTCGCCGCGGCGACCGCCCAGATCTCCAGCCGAGGCTTCATCGAGCCCGTCGCCGCACCCGTGGTCTCCCGCGACGAGGAGGAGGAATCGGCGGGCCCGCAGCCCACCGAACTCGCGCTCCAGGGCATCACGCCGCGGGGAGCCGACCAGACGACCGCCTTCCGCGCCTCCACCGGCGACCTGGCCGCGCTGCACGGGAACACCGTCGCGCTGCCCGCCCGTTACGCGGCCGGGCACCGGCTCGGCGAAACGATCACCATGCGGCTCGGCGACGGCACCCGCGCCCCGCTGAAGCTCGTCGCCACCATCGAGGGAGAACGCGGCTACGAGACCGCGCTCGTGCCGGCCGCGCTCCTTGCCGCGCACACCGAATCCGGGCTCGTCCCGCGGGTCCTCGTCCGTGCCGCACCCGGCACGGACCGCGCCGAGCTGGCGGCGGCCCTGGCCGGACCGGCCACCGGCCACCCCCACCTCCAGGTCACCGGCCGCGACGGTCTGGCCGCCGCCCAGCAGGACCAGGACCGCACCCAGGCGACGATGGCCTGGCTGCTGCTCGCCGTGGTCGTCGGCTACTCGGTGATCTCCCTGGTCAACACCCAGATACTGGCCACGGCCGAACGCCGCCGGGAGTTCGGCCTGCTGCGGCTGGTCGGAGCCACGCGGCGGCAGGTGCTGCGGATGATGGCGGTGGAGGCGGCCCTGATCGCCGCGGCCGGAATCGTGCTCGGCCTCCTCGTCGCGGCGCTGACCCTGGTCCCGCTGAGCCTGAGCGTGCTGGGCTCGCCGCTGCCGGGCGGCCCGCCGTGGATCCTCGCCGCGGTGGTGGCCGCCGCCCTGACGCTGACCTCCGCCACGACGCTGGCCGCGACCCGCCTGATCCTGCGCGGCCGCCCCGGCCTCGCGGCGTGAACCGGCCGCCCCGGCCCCGGCCGCCGGTCGAGACGACGGGGTCTCCAGCAGAGTCCGATGCACGGGCGCGCCGCTTTCAGGGACTTGTTCGCCCCTTGACCTCAACAAAGGTTGAAGTTGCATGATCTAGAGGTCCCTGTCGTGATCATGAGGAACGGAAGTACAGGCATGAAGGCGGTTCAGGCGGTCCGGTTCGGCGGACCGGAGGTGCTGGTGCCGGGCGAGGTGCCGGATCCGGTGGCCGGGCCGGGGCAGGTCGTGGTCGATGTGGCGGTCGCCGGGATGTCGTTCGTCGAGACGCAGATTCGGCGCGGTACCGACAGATGGCACGCCAGGCCGGAATTGCCGTACGTGCCGGGCGGCCTGGTGGCCGGCCGGGTGAGCTCGGTAGGGGCAGGGGTGGACGGAGCCTGGACGGGGCGGCGCGTCATCGCCGCGACGGGGGAGACCGGCGGTTTCGCCGAGCAGGCGGTGGCGGACGTCGGAGAGCTCTTTCCGGTGCCGGACGGGCTGGGTTCGCCGGAGGCCGTGGCCCTCCACAGCGACGGCAGCACCGCGCAGGGTCTGGTCGAGGGGGCCGGGATCCGTCCTGGCGAATGGGTGCTGGTCGAGGCGGCAGCCGGTGGTGTGGGAAGCCTGCTGGTGCAACTGGCCCGGACGGCGGGAGCGCGGGTCGTCGGAGCGGCCCGCGGATCGCGGAAACTGGAGCTGATCCGCGCGCTGGGCGCTGACGCCGCGGTCGACTACTCCGATCCGGACTGGACCCGGCAGGTGGTCGAGGCGACCGGCGGAGCGGGGCCCGACGTGGTGTTCGACGGCGTCGGCGGCCGGATCGGGCGGGAGGCGTTCGAGGTGACGGCACGCGGCGGCCGCTTCTCGGTGCACGGCGCCGCCGGTGGCGAGGTCACGGTCATCGACCCCGCGGAGGCCCGGCGGAAGGGCGTGGAAGTGATCGGTATCGAGCAGCTCATGGGTTTCGGAGCACATGTGGCGCGATGGGCCGAGCACATGATGTCCGAGGCCGCGGCGGGACGCGTCCGGCCGGTCATCGGGCAGACCTTCCCCCTGGAGCGCGCCGCCGACGCCCATGCCGCGATCGAGGACCGCACCGCCCTGGGAAAGACGCTCCTGCTGATCTGACGCGCCCTTCCGCGACCGTTCCGACCCGGGAGACCAGAAGGAGCCTGCACTGCGCGGAACCGGGACGGCGGGGGCGGCGTCGATGGTTGCGGGGGATGCGGTCCGGATCGGACGAAGGCGGAGGGCCCGGATGCGTTCTATTGGCGAGTATTCCCGGATGGTCAAGGTCGTTCTGCTCTGCCTGCTTCCGGGCGCCTTCTTCGTAGGGCTGTTCCTGGAGCCGCTGATCTCTTGTGAGCGGGATGCCGAGGCGTTTCTGGTCGCGGTGGGACGCGGGGACGGGGAGGCCGCGTGCGAGCGTTCCGAGATGGAGGCCCGGCGAACGCTCCTCGAGTACGGCGGCGGTACGTCGTGTGCCGAGTCCGTCCGGAGGTACAGCGCCTCGTTGAGCGATGCGCGGCGGCGGGCGCTCCTGGATCCCGATCTGCGGTTCTGGGACGTGAACACGGACAAATACCTGGACACGGCGAGGATCGGCTTGAAGGGGGACGTTCCGTTCTGGGAGTTGTCCCTTGAACGGTCGGGGCTCACCTGGAAAGTGAGCCGGATCGGCTGATCATGGTCGTCCTGGGGCACGGCACGTGTGAGGGCCCCTGATCCGCAAGATCAGGGGCCCTCGCGTTCTGTCCGAGGCCGGGGCGGCGGGGTCAGGGGAGCTGGGTGCACTCGACTTCGGCGCGGCGTTCGGTCATACCGAGGGCGACCGAGCGGGTGACGCAGGTGTTCTGCTCGGAAGTCAGGGAGATCTCGCCGCAGGCCGTGGTGCTGGAGTAGGTACGGCAGTCCTTGGCGGGGGCGGCCGCCGCGGAGGGCAGCAGGGCCGCGCCCCCGAAACCCGTCGCCGCCAGGGCGAGGGCCGCCGCCGCGGCCAGGGACTGAGCACGCTTGCTGACCTGCATGATGTTCCTCCTTCACTCTGCTGTCTACGACGCTATGTCCGGTTTGGTGGTGGAAGAGGTGGCTCTGGAGAACCATGACCACTCCTTGGTACAGCGCCGTTCCAGGTCGAGCCAGCCAAGATTCATTTCATCTGCTCGGATTCGGTGAGGGGTAGGACGTCGCCGGGATTTCCGATGCGGTGGCGGTGCGGGATTCCAAGGACCCGGACGGGGCGGGGCCGGTGTTCGGGCCGGTCGCGTTCGCCGCGCTCGTCCGCGGGGTTCGTTCCCTGTAGCGGGTGCGCCGTGGAGGGCCGTCGTCGCCCGCGCGTGCGCTCGGCGGGTCAGGGGGCGGGTTTGCGGGAGAGGACGCGGTAGGCGTTGCTGTCGCGGCGGGCCAAGGGGAGGGTGAGCAGGTCGGCGAGGATCGCGGCGGACATGAGGGGGGCTGCGAGGAGCAGGGTGCACAGGACGCGCAGGCGTTCGGCGCGGCCGGGCGGGCGGGGCCACCAGGGGCGGTCGACGTCCAGGCCCAGGAGGTTCAGGACGGCGGCGGCGGACGTGGTGAAGTCGGGGCCCTGGTCGGCCTCGCGGCGCTCCTCGGCCAGGATCTCCAGGCCGCGCCGCGCCAGCGCGGCCTTCAGGTTCCCGATCGGGATCATGTGCAGGTGCTGGGGGGCGAGCCAGGGCACCCAGAAGCCGCGCAGGATCCGGCTGAAGCGCGACTCCGGGTCGGGGAGCTCGATGAGCAGGTGGCCGCCGGGTCGCAGGATCTCGGCGGCGGTGTCGAGCTCGGCCTGGGGGTCGGAGGTGTGCTCCAGGTAGTGGTGCATGCTGATGACGTCGTAGTGGCCCGCCAGCTCGCCGGCGAGGGCGCGGAACTCGCCGCGGTGGCCGCGCTCGATCCAGCCGCGCGCGGCGCCCTCCTCGACGGAGGAGCCGAGGTCGAGGCCGTCGAAGCGCACGCCGGGCAGCAGGGTGCGGGCGACCCGGCAGAAGTGGGCCTTGCCGGTGCCGACGTCCAGCCAGCTCCGCGGGCGGGCGAAACGGGAGACCAGCTCGGTCCGGGCCCGGTACCAGGGCGTGTTCGAGCTCAGGATGCGTTCGGCCAGGACGTCGCCCAGCCCGTCGTAGACGTCCCGGTAGTAGAAGGCCAGGCCTTCGGGGGTCACCCGCGGGTTCTGGAAGACGTGGCCGCAGCGGACGCACCGGTCCAGGGGGAAGCGGCCCGGTTTGCCCTGGAGGACGTCGCGGGCGACGACATGCCGCCGGAGCTCGGGGGAGCCGCACCAGGGGCATTCTCCGGTCCGGGGGCCCAGGAAGCGCTCGACGCCCCGGTCGATCTCGGCGCGGTACCGGACGCGGGCCTCCTCGCGCGCGTCGACCAGTCGGCGTTCCCAGCGCGTCCGGGGAGCCGCCAGCGTCCGCCAGGCCGACCAGGGGGTGTGGAGCAGCCGGAGAGCGGCGACGCGGTGCAGGTCGCGCGGGTTCACCCGGGTCCCGGCGAAGGCCAGGTAGGGCGTCAGGCAGTACAGGACCGCCAGGCCCAGGCCGGCTGGCGGGGCGAGCAGCAGCCCGGCCACCACCAGGGCGTACCCGGCCAGGGACGCGGCGAGGGTCTGCGGCAGGGCCAGGGTCTGCGGGATCACCAGCGCCAGGGAGCGGATCCTGGCGCGCCGGAACTCCAGGCGGAGGGATCCCGGGACGTCGGCGACGACGATGTCGGCGGCATCAGTGTGCAGGCGGAGCTGGGCGGTGGCCTCGCCGAGCTCGTCGGGGTCGAGGCCGGAGAGCCGTTCGATCCCGGCGGCGGCGATCGCGGCGGAATCGGCCAGCAGGGCGTGGCACGCCCCCCGCCCCATCCCGAAGCGGTCCCGCCGGTAGGCGTCGAAGTCCAGATGCCGGGCCAGGTCCAGCGCCTCGTCCACCGGCAGGTCGCGCGGCAGCAGGTCGAGCATGCCGAGGCCGTGTTCACGCGCGTGGGCCTCGGCGGCCCGGCGCACCCCGTCGGGGACCTCCACCCCGGCCGCGGTCAGCAGCCCGTACCCTCGCGCGCCGTCCGGGACCGAGGCGGGCAGGCGCCGCAACCCGAGCAGTCTGCGCCGCAGCCGCAGCGCGTTGAGGACCATGCAAAGGCCCACCGGAAGGACGAACCAGATCGACGTGCCCACGCGAATTCTCCCTGGGTTGCGCGGATCGGGGCAGCCCGAAGAGAAAGGCCGCACCGGATGAGGAAAGTGCTAAAAGAGGCCGGAAACTAATCGTCCGGGAACGAGGAAATCCCTTGGGGGAAAGGGGAATGATGCACGCCCATGAGCATCGAGGTCCTCGACGAGGAACGGCTGGGCGACCGCCTCCGGAAACTGACCGTGCGCGCGGATGCCGTCGGTCCCGGCGAACTGGAGATCCGGGTGCTGCTGCCCCGCTCGTGGTCGGCGCGCGCCGCCCGGCGCTGGCCGCTGCTCACCCTGCACCACGGCGGTCTCGACGACTCCTCCTCGTGGACCGAGCGCACCGGCGTCGAGGAGCTCAGCCGCGACGACGAGGTGCTGGTCGTGATGCCCGACGGGGGAAGGGCCGGCGGCTACACCGACTGGAGGCGCGGCCCGCAGTGGCAGGCCTTCCAGGTCCGCGACGTCTTCGGGCTGATGCGCGACAGGTACGGGGCCGCGGACGTGCGCGCCGTGGCGGGCGTCTCCGGCGGCGGGTACGGGGCCTTGCTGAGCGCTGCGAGCAACCCCGGGACGTTCCGGTACGCGGCGTCGCTGAGCGGGCCGTGCACCATCCGCTCCCCGCTCGCCTCGGTCACGCTGCTGGCCGCCACCGGTGTCGCGGGCCGGGTCAACCCCTTCGACATGTGGGGCTTTCCGGTGGTCCACGACCGGTACTGGCGGGCCTGCGATCCCACGTACCTGGCGGCGGGGCTGCGGGGCACGGGCCTGTTCCTGTCCTGCGGTCTGACGGGGCGGCCCGGCTCCCTGGACGCCTCCGGCGCGCGCTGGAGCGCCGCGAACCTGGCAGAGCCGCTCGTCAGGTCCACCATCGCGCCGTTCCTGCGCCGTCTGCGCGCCCACCGGATCCCGGTGGCCACGCACCTGTACCGCGACGGCACCCATGACTGGCCCTACTGGGAGCGCGAGCTTCATCGCGTCTGGCCTGCGCTCATGAGGGCGCTGGCGTCGCCGTGAGAAAAGGGGAGGGGGATTCGCGGTCGCAAGGGTCCTCGTTCTGGAGAGAGAAAGGGAACCACAGTGTGCGTCGGCGGATGATTTTCACCTATGAAGCGGTCGCCGAATAATCGAAAGGCGATCCTTCACCGGGTGAGCCCTTTTCGTTCAGGGGCCGCGTCTCGCATCCAGCTGGAGGCGGACGAGCGTGCCCGGGTCGAGGGAGTGGATCTCCACCAGGTCGCAGAGTTGCCGGACGGTCCACATGCCGTGGCCGGAGGCCTGGTCCGGGGAGGGCGGAAGGTAGCCCGAATACCAAGGAGGGCTGGTGCCGCCCGTGTCGGTGACGTCGCAGACGACGCGCTCTCCGTCCCGCCACAGGGTGAGGAAACGCCGTCCGTCGCCGTGCCGGAGGGCGTTGGACGCCGTCTCGTTGACGGAGAAGACCAGGCGGTCGAGGCTCTCGGCGGGCAGGCCGAGCTCGGTGGCGCGGGCGGCGGCGAAGGCACGGACCGCCGACAGGTCGGAGCCGAACTCCATGCAGGCCGCCGAGGCGCCGGAAGGCGGTCGCGGGCGGCGCTCCCAGCCGCTGCCCTGGACGTCGGGCGGGCTGTAGTGGGGGCTGGGCAGGACCGCGTCGCCGTGCATCAGGTCGCTGTGGGCGCAGCGGGCTCCGGCGACGACGCTGACGGGCAGTCCGCGGGTGTCGTAGGGGCAGACGATCCAGGCGCGGCTGCCGGCGAAGGCCTTGTTGATGGCGGCCTCGTACCGGAGCCATTCGTCGGTCTCCACCGCGTCGCGGTCGTTCCACACCGGCTCGCCGATGATGCGGATCCGGGGGTACGCGTCTTCTCTGTCCTGGACGTACCGGTGGTAGGCGGCCAACGTGCGGCCGGGCGTGCGGTACCAGCCGGAGGCGGAGGCGAACTCCACCCGTTCGGCATCGCGGCCCAGTGCCTCGCGCAGCAGGGTCACGTTGGCCGGGGTGGTGACGGCCAGGACCGCCTCCCCCCGCTCCAGCCCGTCCCTGCAGAACGGGAGGGTCGCGGCCAGGAACTGCTCGTCGGTGTCGTAGATCAGGACGTGGTGGGCCAGCGGTTCCCCGTGGTCGTGGCCGGAGCTCATGACGGCGGCACCTCCCCGGAGGGGGAGACGACGAAGGCGGGCGACCGGTCGAGCCCCGCCAGCCGGATGACCTTGCGCAACATCTCGGGAAGGTGCTCGACCTTCAGGATCCGGCCGTCGCCGAGGGAGTCGGCGGTGCGGGCCAGGAGGCGCAGGCCGGTGAGATCGATGAACTCCAGGGCGCTCATGTCCACGCGGATGTCGCCCGGCCAGCTCCGGGCGGTCCGCAGGGCCTCGGCCAGCAGGTCGGTGGTCTGCAGGTCGACGCTGCCGATCACCCGCAGCGCCCGCCGCCCGTCCTGGAAGGCGGGGACGATGCGCAGCGCGCCGTGGCCGTGCAGCGGGGTGAGCTCCACCTTCAGGGGGTGGCAGTGGTCGAAGACGGCCAGCTCGTCGGGGCCGAACAGGCGGGCGTCGTAGTGGCAGACCGCCGAGGCGGGGTTGCCGGCGAACACCTCGGTGATCATTTTCTCGTACTCGGGCAGCAGCTCGGCTCCGGGCATGCCGCGCAGCGCCCAGCCCATCTCGCCGGTGACGCGCAGTCCGGTGTGGCCGTCGTCGAGGCTGCGCCGCACCTCGTCGTACAGGGTCTGGATCATGGCGTCGGGGTCGAAGCGGCCCGAGGCCAGGTAGCTGTCGCGGGCGGCGACCACCTGCAGCCGCCCGCGGGCGCAGGCCTCGCCGACGTCCACGCGGGCCGCGTGCAGCCAGCCTCGGACGGCCTCGGGGCTGCTCTGGTCGGTGAAGTACAGGATCCGTTCCCCCAGGGCCAGTCCGTCGGTCATGTACCGGGTCGCCACCCGGCGCTTCTCGGCGTCGTCGCCGAACACCAGGCACAGGTGGTCGCCGTGTCCCACCTTCTCGGCGGGGAGTTCCCGGTTCATCCTCTGGGTCATCCTCGCTCCACGGTCCGGCGGACCATCGGCGGAGGACGGCATATGCCCTATTACCGGAACTCTATGATCCGTCCTCATGGTCCGACTATCTTCTTATGCCCCATGAGGAGTGTTTATTGCCAAACTGGAGGATTTCTCCCCTAACTGTGAGAAAGCTCCCTATGTGGAGCGGTCAGCCGAAGTCGAGCTCGGGGACGACGGCGTCGCGGCCGGCCAGCCACATGCCCAGGGCCTCGCGGGTGCCGCGGACCTGAGGGGCGTTCGCCGGGCCCGCGGGACGGCCGCCGTCGGTCGGCACCACGCGGTGGGAGCGGATCCGCCTGTTCAGCGCGAGGCTCAGGAAGCGGCCCTCGCGCAGGACGGCGGCCGAGACCTCCTCCGGCAGCTCGCGGGTCAGGCCCTGGCCGCGCAGGATGTCCTGGTGGTGCACGCCGAGGTCGCCGAGGAGGAAGCCGGCGGCCAGCCTGGTGGTGGCGCTGGGGCGCTCGGCCCAGACGGCGGCCCAGTCCATCAGCCGCTTCCGGGACATCCGGCGGATCCGTTCGACCTGCTCCTCGTTGGCCTGGTCGAGCCGGCGCAGGAACGTGCGGGGGCCGCCGCGGAGCAGCCCGCCGTAGGTGACGGCGAAGTAGTCGATCCCGATCAGGTGGCCGAGCACGTCCCGGGGCGACCATCCGGCGCAGAGCGTGCTCCCCCGCTCGAACTCCTCGTCCGGCAACCCTTCCAGGGTGGTGATGACCCGGCGGCGTTCGGCGCGCAGTTCCTCGATCACGGGCACTCCTCTCGGTGGTGCCTTTTACCTTAGACACGGTTGTTCCCGTTAAGGGCGATGGGTGCTTTTTGAGGCGTCCTCATCGGGTCAGGGGCCGTCAGGTCGAGGGCGAAGCGGCTTCGGAAGGCCAGGGGGACGACGCCCGGTCCGGGGTGGCCAGGTCCTCGACGTAGCGGTGGCGGCTCTAGCGTTCATGGCATGGAGAACCTTTCGGGTACGGGGCTACGCGCCCTTTTCAAGGAACTGCACCATGCCGAGGCGCCGTTGGTGCTTCCCAATGCGTGGGATTACGCGTCCGCTGCGGCACTGGTCTCCGCGGGGTTCTCCGCCGTGGGCACGACCAGCCTCGGCGTGGCCGCTGCGGCGGGTAAGCCGGACGCGGAGGCCGCCACGGCGGCGGAGACGCTTGCGCTGGCGGAGACGTTGGCACGGTTGCCGTGCCCGGTGACCGTCGATCTGGAGGGCGGGTTCGGCCGTGCGGAGGAGCTGGCGGTGCGGCTCTCCGAGCTCGGGATAGCCGGTGTCAACCTCGAAGACGGCGGCCTCGCCGACCCTGCGGAGCTCTGCGCGATGATCCGGAGGGTGAAGGAGAGCGCTCCCGACCTGTTCGTCAATGCGCGGACCGACACGTTCTGGCTCGCGGCGCCTCGTCCGCTGGAGTCGGCGCTCGAACGGGTGCGGGCCTACGCGGAGGCGGGCGCGGACGGGGTGTTCGTCCCGGCGATCACGGCGGACGACGACATCGCCGCGGTGGTCGCCGCCGTCGACGTCCCGGTGAACGTGCTCTTCATGCCGGGGCGGCACACGGTGGCCGGGCTCGCGGAGCTGGGCGTCCGCCGGATCAGCATGGGCTCCCTGCTGTTCCGTGCCGCGCTGGGGGCGGCCGTCCGGACGGCCTCGGCGGTTCGGGACGGAGCCGCGATCGAGGGAGGGGCGCCGAGCTACGAAGAGGTGAACAGCTTGGTCTCACCGAGGGCTTCCCGTCCTGCCGGGGGCCCGCGGTGACGCGCGTCGTTCCGTACCGTTCCTCCTCCGGCGCCCGGATCACCGCCCTCCGGTCCGGATGAGCGGCGCCCTCCGCGCGGTGGGATTCCGAGGTCACCGCGAGGGCCGAATGCCGCCAGCGCGGGAGGGCCGAATGCCGCCAGCACGGGAGGGCCGGGGCCGGTTTCATTGAAACATCAACGAAACCTGTCTCGGGAGGCAGCATGAAGGACAAGGTGGCGCTGGTGACCGGGGGAAGCCGGGGCATCGGGGCGGCGACGGCGTTGCGGCTCGCCCGGGAGGGCGCCGACGTGGTGGTGACCTACCGGGAGGGCAAGGAGGCGGCCGGGGAGGTCGTGCGGCGGATCGAGGGGTTCGGCGTGCGGGGGCTCGCGGTGCGGGCCGACTCGGGTGACGCCGCCGAGGCGGCCGACTCGGTGCGGCAGGCGGCGGAGGCCTTCGGGCGGCTGGACGTCCTGGTCAACAACGCCGGAGTCGGAGTGCTGGGCCCGCTGGAAGAGCTCGGCCTCGCGGACGTGGACCGGGTGCTCGCGGTGAACGTCCGCGGCACTTTCCTGGCCTCGCAGGCCGCCGCCACGGTGATGCCGGCCGGCGGCCGGATCATCACGATCGGTACCTGCATGTCCCAGCGCGTGCCGGGGCCCGGCGGGACGCTGTACACGATGAGCAAGTCCGCGCTGATCGGGATGACCAAGGCGCTCGCCCGCGAGCTGGGCGGCCGCGGCATCACCGCGAACATCGTCCACCCCGGCCCGATCGACACCGACATGAACCCGGCCGACGGCCCCTACGCGGCCAGCCAGTCCGAGCTGACGGCCGTCGGGCGGTTCGGGACGGCCGAGGAGGTCGCCGCGATGGTCGCCTACCTGGCGGGGTCGCAGGCGTCGTACGTCACCGGCGCCGAATTCTCCGTCGATGGAGGTCACGCGGCCTGAGGCGGTTTCCCGACCGCCGGGGATTTCCGGATCTGTACGGGATTCCTTTCCGCGGGACACGGGGAATCCGGCGGTCTCCGGGCGGTGGCGCACCGCTCGGAGGCCGCCGGATTCTCCGGCTGGGCCCAAATATTAAGAAAACGGATAATCGACTCACTTAGTAGAACTTTGCTCGGTTTTCTGGCATCTCTAGAGCACATGAGATGCGTGATGTTGGTGTGCTCCCTGGCGCTGGTCGCGGGATGCAGCGCGGGCAAGGCGGAGAACGACGCCCCGCAGGGCGCGGCGGACGTCCCGCAGAGCACGCCCGCGGTGGCCGACCCGGGCAGCACGCTCGCGCAGGCCACGTTCGACGGGCCCAAGGGCGAGTTCGGGCTCGCCGTGGTGAGCCTCACCGCGCGGGGGCGCCTGGCCAACCTCACGCTGACGCTGACCCCGAGCTACCCCGGGAAGGACTCGGTGCTGGCCTTCATCTACTTCGGCGGGGAGCCGCCGGAGGTCTCGCTGGTCGATCCGGTCGGCCTCAAGCGCTACCTCGTCGTCAAGGACTCCGCCGGAAACGCCCTCGGCTCGGGGAACGAGAACTACAACGTCGGCCGGCCGAACACGCTGAACTACACCTTCGCAGCGCCGCCCGAGGACGTGGCGACCGTCGACGTGCAGTTCGACGACTACCCGCCCTTCCGCAACGTCCCGATCAGCCGGTGAGAGGCCTGATCGCCGCGGTCCTGCTGGCCGCCGCCCTGCCCGGCGCGGCCGCCGCCGAACCGGGGCCGGCCGCCTCGATCGAGACGTCGGTGCTCGACCTCTCGCCCGCGGTGCCGGACATCCTCCTGGCGGAGTCGGTGATCCCGCTCGAAGAGGAGGCGCAGACCGACGCGGGCACCAGGATCCGGATCAGCTCGGACGTGCTGTTCGAGTTCGACTCGGCGACGCTCACCCCGCAGGCCAGGGCGCACCTCGCACGGCTGGCGGAACGGCTGAAGGAGCGCAGGGTCCGGATCGGCGGGTACACCGACGCCCTCGGCGAGACCGCCTACAACCGGAGGCTCTCCCAGCGCCGGGCGGACGCCGTCAAGGACGAACTCGCCCGGCTCGGCGTCACCGACCTCACCGCGCACGGCCACGGCGAGGCCCGGCCCGTCGAGCCCAACGAGATCAACGGCAAGGACAACCCGCGGGGACGCGCCGCGAACCGCCGCGTGGAACTCGTCTTCGGCCCCTGACCGTCCGCTGACGGGAAACGGTCAGCGGACGGTGCGGGGGCGGTCAGCGGCGGGCCGCACAGTCGGGGCATGACGAACACAGAGGCGTTGCGGCTCGACGAGGTCCGCAAGGTGCACGGGACCGGCAGCAACCAGGTGGTGGCGCTGGCGGGAGTGACGTTGAGCCTGCCCGCGGGCACGTTCACGGCGGTCATGGGGCCGTCGGGATCGGGGAAGTCCACACTGCTGCAGTGCGCGGCGGGGCTGGAGCGGCCCAGCGGGGGACGGGTCTTCGTGGCCGGGCACGAGATGAAGGGCGGCGAGACGGAGCTGACGAAGTTCCGCCGGGAGCACATCGGGTTCGTCTTCCAGCACTTCAACCTGCTGCCCGCGCTCACCGTCCTGCAGAACGTGACGCTGCCGCTGAAACTGGCCGGCAGGCGGATCGACGAGGCGCGGGCGGCGGAGATCCTGCAAGCGGTCGGGCTGGGCGACAGGCTCTCTCACCGGCCGCAGGAACTGTCCGGCGGGCAGCAGCAGCGGGTGGCGATCGCGCGGGCGCTGGTCACCTCGCCTTCGGTGATCTTCGCGGACGAGCCGACCGGCGCGCTCGACACCCGCAGTGCGCGTGCCGTCCTGGCGCTGCTCCAGCAGGCGGTGCGCCGGTACGGGCAGACGCTCGTGATGGTCACGCACGACCCCGTCGCCGCCGCCCACGCCGACTCCGTGCTGTTCCTGGCGGACGGGCGGCTCGTCGGCCGCATGATCGACCCGACCGCGGAGGCCGTCGCCGAACGGCTGACCCGCCTGGGCGACGAGCTCGTCCGCAAGGGGGCCTGAGATGTTCTCGCTGGCACTGTCCTCCCTGCGGCACCGCACCGCCGCCTTCGTCGCGGCCTTCCTCGCGCTGTTCCTCGGCGCGGCACTGGTCATGTCGTTCGGATCGCTCATCGACACGGCGCTCGGCACGGGCGTCGACACGGCGAGCGAGGAGACACTGTTCATCATGGGCGGCGTCGTCGGCGGCTGGAGCCTGCTGCTGGTGGTCTTCGCCGTCACCTCGACCGCCACGCTGGGCGTCCGGCAGCGGGCGAAGGAGATCGCCCTGCTGAAGAGCGCCGGGGCGGTGCCCGGCCAGCTCACCCGGATGATCCTCACCGAGGTGCTGGTGCTGGCGCTCCTCGGCGCGGCGCTGGCCGTCCCGCTCGGGATGGCGGGCGGGAGCCTCGTGCTGGGGCTGCTGCAGGACAGCGGCCAGATCCCGGCCGGGATCGAGCACTCCTTCGGGGCGGTCGCGGTCGGGCAGGGCTTCGGGATCACGCTCCTGTCCGCGGTGGGCGCGTCGCTCGTCACCGCCCGCCGCGCCGTCCGGATGCGGGTGACCGAGTCGATGCAGGAGGCCGCCACGCCCCCGGCCCGGCTGAACGGCCGGCGCGTCGGGTTCGGGCTGCTGTTCCTCGCCGGGGCGGCCGCCCAGGCGGTGCTGACCGTCACGCTCGGCAAGGGCGAGGGCTTCGGAGCCCAGCAGTACGCCGGGACCGCCGACATCCTCTTCGCGATCGGGCTTGCCTGCTTCGCGCCGGTGGTCGTCCGGCGGCTGCCGCTGCCCGGTTTCGGCACGGCGGGCGCGCTGACCCGCGAGGCGCTGCGGGCCCGCACCGCGCCGCTCGCCGCCGTGCTGATCCCGATCGTGCTGTTCATCGGCGCCGGCGTCGGCACCCTCTACATGCAGGACCTCGACAGCGAGGCGTCCGCCGGCCTGCTGCCCGAGGAGGGCCAGCAGGCGGTCGAGACGCTCAACTACGTCGTCACCGGGATGATCGCCCTGTTCCTGTGCATCATGCTGATCAACACCCTGGTCGCCACGACGGCGGCCCGCTCCCGCGAGTTCGCCCAGTACCGCCTGGCGGGCGCCACCACCGCCCAGGTCCGGCAGATGGTCGTCCTGGAGAACCTGGCCGTCACCGTCGCCGGCGTGGTCTTCGGCACCCTGGCCTCCCTGGTCACCATCATCCCCTTCTCCTACGCCCGCACCGGCTCCTGGCTCCCCGACCTCGACCCGCTCATCTACCCCGCGGCCGTGGCCTTCACCGCCGCCGTCGTCTTCGCCACCACCCTGCTGACCACCCGCCGGGCCCTCGCCGTCCCGGCCGTCACCGCGGTCACCGCCTGATCCCCCGCCCCACCGGAAACCCGGCCCGCACACCGCGGGCCGGGTTCCCGGTGTCCGCGGACGGGGCGGTGCCGCGTGCTGCGGGTCGGGTTTCCGGCGTCCGCGGGTGGGGCCGTGCCGTGCGTCGCGGGTCTGGTTCCCGGTGCCCGCCGACGGGCCGTGCTTTCGGAAGAGGGCACGCCAAGGGTGGTGCGGCGGCGTTCCTGAGCCGTGGGTTTCCGGAGTTGAAGTATCGCCGTGACGCTACTTCATGTGATCGTCCTGGTTCTGGTCGTGCGGCGGGACGGAGGCTGTCAGGGAGGCCGTGAACCGGGTTATCTCGGTGGCGAGGCCGATGTCCATGCGGTACGTGTGGGCGGCGTCCGCGGCGGCGGTGGCATGGGTGAGAGCGGTGGCGTCGTCACCGCGGATGTGGGCGAGGCGGGCCAAGCCGAGAAGGGCGCGGGCACGGATTTCGGAGGTGTACCAGCGGGGAGGGCAGTCCGCGAGGGCGCGTTCGTAGTGGGCGGCGGCCGTGTCGAGGTCGCCTTCGAGGCGGGCCACGTCACCCAGGCCGCACTGGACGGCGACGAGGGTGCTCTGGGCGCCGGTCCGGCGGGCCGGGTCGGCGGCGGAGAGATAGGAGGTGCGGGCCTCTCCGAGGAGGCCGAGGCCGGCCAGCACGTCGCCGCGGCGGCACAGGATCTCGGCCGTGTCGACCGTCGAGCCGAGCTCGCGGACGAGGACCAGGGCCTCCTCCAGCAGGGACAGGGCACGACCGGGGTCCCCGCACTGCTGGGCGACGCTGGCCAGCGCGTCGAGCGTCTGGGTCATGCCCCAGCGTTCGCCGAGCGCGCGGAAGTCGGCGAGGGCGCGGTCCAGGTACGGCTCGGTGAGATCGGGCCGCCCCTCGAACAGGTGGAGGTAGGCGAAACCCATCTCGACCAGCGACCGGTTCCACGGATGCCCGTCGAACTGCACACCGCGCTGGACCATGAGCGTCTCGACGTCGGCGGAGCCGCCCGGCGGCCCGGCGGTCAGCGCCCACATCGCGAGCAGGAAGGGCTGCCGCAGCGGCCGGTCGATGCCTTCGAGCAGGCGTTCGCCGCGCTCCACCAGCGACGGGAGCTCCGGCACCTCGTGGCTGCCGAGGGAGACGAGCGCCACGGCGATCACGTACTCCTCGTCGAGGTCCGGCGGGGGCTCGTCGCCGAGCGCCTCGAGCAGGCGCAGCCCGGCCTCCGAGCCCTCGCTGCGGATGCCGCGCAGCCACCAGTAGGACGCCAGGACGCCGACGAACCGCGACGCCAGGACGGTGTCGGTGTCCAGGGCCCAGCGGAGGGCGGCGTGCAGGTTCTCCTGGTCGGCGTCGAGGCGCTCCAGCCAGGCGACCTGCTCGGCGGAGCGCAGATGGGCGTCGGCTTCGCGGGCGCGCGCGAGGAAGTACTCCGCGTGCGACCGGCGCAGCTCCTGCTTCTCGCCGGCCGTTTCGAGCTGCTCCGCGCAGTAGGCGTAGATCGTTTGAAGCATCCGGTAACGGCCGGAAGGGGTGCGTTGCAGCAGTGACCTGTCGGCCAGGTCGAGCAGCAGGTCCTCGTCGCCGCCGCAGACCTTCCGGGCGGCCGCTGCGGTGAACCCGCCGGTGAAGACGCTGAGCCGGCGGGCCAGGCGCTGCTCTTCGGGGCGGAGCAGGTCCCAGCTCCACTCGACGACCGCGCGGAGCGTCTGGTGGCGCGGGCTCTGCGTGCGGTCGCCGCGGGACAGGAGGCGGAACCTGTCGTCCAGCCGGTCCGCGATCTCCGCGACCGACAGCGTGCGCAACCGCGCCGCCGCGAGCTCGATGGCCAGCGGCTGGCCGTCGAGCGCCTCGCAGATGCGGACGGTGTCCTCCAGGTTGGCGACGGTGATCTCGAAGGCGGGGTCCGCGGCGGACGCGCGGTCGGCGAAGAGCCGGACGGCCGGAGCCGAGACGGCCTCCACCAGCGTCGCGCGGGAGTCCGGGACGGGCAGCTGCCGCACCGGCCAGAGCGTCTCGCCGGTGATCCCCAGGGCCTCCCGGCTGGTGGCCAGGACGCGCAGCCCCGGGCAGGCCGCCAGAAGGCGCCGCGCCAGCTGGGCCGCCGCGTCGACCACGTGCTCGCAGTTGTCGAAGATGAGCGGCGCCGGAAGGCCGCCGAGCGCCGTCTCGAGCAGTTCGACGGGACCGAGCCGCTCCCCGGACGGCAGGACACCGGCCTCACGCAGCCCGAGCGCCCCCATCACGGTCCGCGCCAGCGCGGTCTGCCCCTCCCCGGAGGCGACGGCCGCGAAGTCCACGAACACCGCGCCGGTCCGGCCGCCCGCCTCGATCGCGAGCCGCGTCTTACCCGCCCCGCCGGGCCCGATCAACGTGACCAGCCGCGCCTCGCCGAGCAGAGCCGTGATCCGCGCCAGATCCTCGTCCCGCCCCACGAAGCTGGTGAACTGCGCGGGCACCCGCGCCCTGCCGCCCCCGGCCTCCGGCCACGCCCCGGCCCCCGGTCCGTTCCCGGCTCCGGTCCCCGGTCCTGTTCCGGCTCCCGCTCCGTCCCCGGTCCCCGGTCCGGCTCCGGTCATGACTCCGGAACCGGGCTCCGGTCCGGCCCCGGCCGTGGCGGCCCGGGTTCCCGTCCCGTTCCCCGGTCCGGTCCAGGCGGCGGGCCCGGATGCGGCAGCCCGGGTTCCCGGTCCGGCCCCCGTCCCGGCCCCTGGTCCGGTCCAGGTCGCGGGCCCGGATGCGGGTTTCGGACCGGCTCCGGCGGCGGAGGCCGGGACGGGGGCGGCCGGAAGGGGCGAACCCGCCGCGGGTTCCGGCTCACCGCGCAGGATCGCCAGGTGCACCTGCGACAGCTCGGCCGAGGGGTCGGTGCCCAGTTCGTCGGCGAGCATCCGCCGTGTGCGCTCGTACAGCTCCAGCGCCTCGCCCTGGCGGCCCGAGCCGTACAGCGCCCGCATCAGCAGTGCTCGAGGCCGCTCCCGGAGCGGGTGCGCCTCGACGAGCTCCCGCAGCGGCGCGACGAGGTCGCGGTGCCCGCCGAGTTCGAGGAGGGCCGCCGACTGGTCCTCGATCGCGGTGACCCGCGCCTCCTCGAACCGCAGTGCCTGCCCGCGCAGCTCGGGCACGTCGGCGAGCGCCTCACCGCGCCACAGCCCGAGCGCCTCGTCGAGGATCCGCGCCTTCTCGCCCGCGTCCCGCCCGGCGGCCTCGCCGGCCAGCCGCAGGAACCGGTGCGCGTCCACAGCCTGTGGATCGACGGCGAGCCGGTACCCGGCCCCCGACGCCTCGATCTCGGCGAGCCCCTTGAGCGCCCTGCGCAGCCGCGACACCTGCGACTGCAGCGCGTTCCCCGCCCCCGCGGGCGGCCCGTCCCCGTACAACCCGTCGATGAGCGCCTCGACCGACACCACCTTGCCCGCGTTGAGCAGCAGCAGAGCCAGCAGCGCCCGCACCCGCGGCCCGCCGACGGAGATCGTGGACCCTCGCCCGTCCCAGACCGCCACCGTGCCCAGAATCCCCCACCGCATGTCCTTGATTGTCCACTAATCAGAGGGAGTCCGCTTGTTTCCGCGGTCACGTTCCCGCTGGAAGGCAGGTTTCGAGGAACGGAGGGGCCGGTGGAGCCGGCCGCCGTCGCGGCGGCACGGCCGTCCCAACCGACGTGCGGGACCCTTGCGCCATCGCCGGTTCGCGTCCCGTCGGCGAGAGCGGCCGAACGCACACGGGAGCCTCTACCGATGATGCTCAGGAGGCGTTCCGCCCGCGGCAGGGCACGCGTTCGTCGCGTGCCGCCGGGTCAGAGGCCGAGGGCGGAGACCGGCCGGGTTCCCGGCGGCGGCTGCTCGAGGCTGCGGGCGAGGATGCCCAGGGTGGCGCGGAGTCCGGCTTCGGGGATCACCGGGAAGATGCCGGTGCCGCGGTACGCGTCGTCGATCTGGCTCCAGTCGTAGTAGGACGTCACCAGCGTCCCGATCTCGCTGGGTTCCACCCGGTAGCCGTAGAGGTGGCGCAGCGGCGGCTTGATCGTCCCGTGGATCGTCCACTGGATGTGGGCGTCCCGCTCGAACTCGGTGATGATCACCTTGACGTCGTACTTGCCGAGCGGGTAGTCGTTGAGCGACTCGCGGTCCATGTGCACGACGAACTCGTCCCCGGCCCTGCTCACGGGCTCGCCCTCCGCGGACTGCAGCATCCCGGAACTGTCGATCAGGACATGACCGGCCGGGTCGCACAACACCGCGAACACCTTCTCCGGCGGCGCCGCGATCTCCCTGCTCACTTCAAATCGTTCGCTCGACATGTCCGACATCTTGGCACGCAGCGAAATATGCCGACTTGCTGGGTCCGGTGGTTGCCGGGAACCTCCAGCCGAGGCCGACCGGACACCTGGCCAGGAAGAGGCAGAGCTGATATTCCTTCCTGAAATTCCCGGGACGAGGACGGACGATGGATATCCGGTGGAAGACAACCGTGGCGGCGGCGCTTCTCGTGACGGTTCCAGGGTGCGGACTGTTGCCCGAATCCGGAGACGAAGGCGCCCGTGCCGCTCCGTCGCCGACTCCCACCGCAGTGGATCTCAGCCCGACTCCCGACGTGCCGGAGGACGAACGGGAGGACGCCGGGGAGGCGTGGCCGCTGGAACTCACGAAGCAGACCCGGTTGGCGCTGGCGGATGCCGCACGAGAGGCGGGCGCGGAGGGCGACGCGGTCGAAGTGGAGACACGAGGGACTGTCTATTACGGGGTCGTCTACGGGCGGAAGGCCAAGAACGACGACTACTACGTGGTCGCGAACACCGATTCCACGCACTACTGGCACCGCACGGGCGTCGGAGCGTGGAAATACCTGGGGACCTACGAATCCAAGAGGTGTACTTCTCCGGTGCCGGGCAAATTGGTGATGGCGTGGATCGGAATGCCCGCCTTCGGAGTCGGAAGCGCCAGCCCCTGTCCGGATGGGGGATGAGCGGTTCGGAGGGTTACGCTCGGCTGGAGCGGAGTGGCGCGGGAGGCCGGTGGACGTGAGGGCTGAGGCGAGGAAGGCGGCGGTCCGGTACCGGTACCAGCAGCCGGTGGGGATGTTGCTGCGCGAGCTGCGGGAGGAGCGGGGGCTCAGCCAGTTCGCGCTCGCCATGCAGACCGAGGTGTCGCAAAGGCATCTGAGTTTCGTGGAGACGGGAAGGGCGAATCCCAGCCCGGAACTCATAGGCAAGCTCTCCGACCGGCTGCAGTTGGCGCTGCGGGAGCGCAACCGGCTGCTGCTGGCCGCCGGACACGCCCCCGTCTACCGGGAGACGACCCTCGACGCCGTCGAGATGGACGGGGTGCGGGCCGCCGCCCGCCACATCCTCCGGGCGCACGAACCCACCCCGGCCCTGCTCGTCGACCGGCTCTGGAACGCACTGGAGATGAACGAAGGCGTCGTGCTCCTGGCCCGGCTCGTCGATCCCGCCCTGCTGGAGCCGCCGGTGAACGTCATGCGCGTCACCCTGCATCCCGACGGGCTGGCCCGCCACATCGTCAACCTCCCGGAGGTGCGCGCCCACCTGCTGGCGCGGCTGCGCCGCCAGATCGCGGTGAGTCTCGACGACGACCTGGCAGAACTGTACGAGGAGGTCTCCGCGTACCCGGGCGGAGACGGCCGTCCTCCCTCAGGCGGCGATGAGGCCGCCGACGTCCTCGTCCCCCTGCGCATGCGCGTCGGCGACACCGAACTCGCCTTCTTCAGCACCATGACGGTCTTCGGCACCGCCGTCGACATCACCGTCGCCGAACTGGCCATCGAGTCCTTCTTCCCGGCCGACGACAAGACGAGAGCAGCCCTCGAAGAACTTGCGTTATGCCGTCAGGGCGAGGCAAGCCGCTTCCAGGCCGCTGAGCTCCCGCACGCGACTCGAACGGCGGGCGGTCCTCGCCGGTCAGGGACGGGCGGGGCGGCAGTCGCCGTCGGGGTTCGTGAAGTAGGCGGCGCTTTCGGCGTCCGCCGGGTAGTACGACTCGATCGCGACCTCGTCCAGCGTGATGTCCATGGGGGTGCCGAACGTGGTGATCGTCGAGAACAGCCGCAGTTCCCGGCCTTCGAAGCGGATGAGCATCGGGATCACGACGTCGGATTCGGACGAAAGGCTCACCGCGTCCTCAGGGCCGGGTGCCAGGAGCTCCTCGTAGAGCGCGGTGAGCTCGGGGTCGGGGGCGACGGCGAGCTGCCGTGCGATGCGGGTGCGGAACACCGCGCGCACGTCGGCCAGGTTGACGACCAGGGGAGCGAGCCCGCGCGGGTGCAGTCCCAGCCGCACCAGGTTGACCGGCGGGCGCAGCAGGTCGGGGTCGACGGTCGCGAAGAACGGGTCGACGGCGCGGTTGCTCATCAGGATGTTCCAGCGGCGATCGAAGACCAGTGCCGGGTACGGCTCGTGCGCGCGGAGCACCCGGGCGATCGCGTCCCGGGCTGCCGTCAGCGCGCCGCCGTCGAGCGGCCGCTCGGTGTACCGGGGCGCGAAACCGGCGGCGAGCAGCAGCCGGTTGCGTTCACGCAGCGGCACGTCGAGGTGATCCGCGAGCCGGAGGACCATCTCGGCGCTCGGGTTGGACTTGCCGGTCTCGACCAGGCTGACGTGGCGGGCCGAGACGTCGGCGGCGATGGCGAGATCGAGCTGGCTGATCCGGCGGCGCCGCCGCCACTGCCGCAGGAGTTCACCGACCGTGTACACGGGCCCTGAGACTACTCATCGTGGAGCAGAGCGCCATGAAATCCCAGTTCATCGACAACCGTCGCAGCCGTCGGAACACTGCAGCCATGACCACAGAGAACAAGAACGTCGTTGAGCGGGCGCTGGCGGAGCTGATCGGGACGGGCGACGTCGACGCGCTCGCGCCGCTGCTGAGCGACGAATTCGTCCATCACAGGCCGGACGCCACCTCGTCGACCAAGACGGAATGGCTCGCCGCCGTGCGCGCGGCGTTGGGGACGATCGCCGGCATGCAGGTCGAGGTCCATCACGTACTGGCCGACGGTGACCACGTCGTGATGCACTCGCGGCGCCGGCTCCCCGCCGGACCGGAGATCACGGTCGTCGACATCTGGCGGATCGACGACGGGCTGATCGCCGAAGGATGGGAGATCATCGAGCCGACGGCCCAGGCCGCCGCCAACCTGGTGTGGTGGGAGCCCGCCGCCTCAAGGACTCACCCGATTCGTTGAGGACGGTGCGACCGGCCCACTGGACCAGGAGGCTTCGCCGCCGCTGTGACGTGGACAGGGGCGGGAGACGTCTACAGTTGCAGCCGTGCAGAAGGCTGAGATCGTCGTCAGTAAGCCGTCCGGGCCGGAGGGGCCGGTGCGGACCGGGGAACTCCTGGCCAGGGACAGGGGGATGCTCACCGTCAGGTGGGATGACGATGGGTCGGAAGAGCGGGTTCCGATCAGCGCCACCACCACGTTCATGCCGCGGGGGAGCCTGCGGCATGAGGCGTTCGCCGATCCGGCGGGGTTCGCCGCGCGGCTGGAGAAGGACGCGGTCGGGTTGTTCGCCCAGGTACTGCGGGAGGTCGGCGGCCGCCAGCGGTCCGGGGATCTCAAGAAGCACCTGGGCGAGCTCGGGCTCGACTCCGTGGCCGTGGACCGGGCGTGGAGGCGCGCCCAGAAGAGGCTCGGCGAGGTCGAGGGGGTCACCGAGGCGAACAACGCCTACCGGTGGAGGCCGGCTCGGCATGAGGCGCCGGTGACCGGAGGAGAGCCTCCGGCAGAAGAGGCCGGACCGGCGGCGGGAGCCGAGGTGCGGGCGGAGCCGGATGCGTTCGCCGAGGCCTCGACCCCGGCGTTCACGGGCGAGGACGCGTCCGCGCCGCGGCAGCTGCTCCGCGGGCTGCTGGAGCAGGGCGGCCGGGACGTCGAAGCGGCCCCGCTCCCCGCGGTTCTCGATCTGCTCATCGCGGTGGACGGCGATCTGACGGAAGACGACGAGCGGCGGGTCGACGAGGCCGCCCGGGTACTCGGAAATCGGTTGGAGTCCTCTTCCGCGGAGGAACGGGGCACCATCGGCTGGGACGGCCTCGCGAAGGTCGCGGCCCGGCTGCCCCTCACTCCGGGAGGCGGGCGAAGCGCGCTGCTCGCGGCGGCGTTCGAGCAGTGGCCCGAGCGGATCACCGAGGAGATCTGGTGGCGGGACGTCGACGCGCTGCGCCTTGCGGCATGCGAGTCCGACCTCCGGCGCCTGTTCTCCGACGCGGCCGTGCAGGAGCAGGTGATCGCGCCGCGCGTGAAGAGGGAGGCGGCGCAGACCGCGAACCGGAAGGGGCTCGCGCAGTTGCTGGCGCTTCCCGCCCGGTTCATGGAATGCCTGCCCGCCGAGGAGGTCGCCGCCGCGTTCAGGCGCGTGTCCCGGACCGACCCCTACGCGGCCGCCTGGCTGGACGCCCTGGAGGGAAAGAGCTCCTCGCACCACTGAAGACCCGCCGCGGCGGCTGCGCTTCAGACCTCCCAGAGCGCGCTGATGGGCATGGCGCGGAGGCGGGGACCGAAGGAGAGGGTCTGGGTGCCGGTGTAGAGGACCATGCCGGTGAGGAAGTCGTCGCCGAGGCGGTCGGCGAGGTGGCGGAGGCCGCGGAAGTCGCCGGGGCGGACGGTGGAGGCGGCTTTGACCTCGATGCCGACCACTTGACCTCGGCGGTTCTCCAGGACGGCGTCGACTTCGACCTTGTCCTTGGTGCGGTAGTGGAAGAGCTCCGCACGCTCCTGCGACCAGGTGAGCTGGCGGGCGAGCTCCATGAGGACGAAGCCCTCCATGAGCGGGCCGAACTGCCCGGTCGGCCGCAGGAGGCTGCGGGTGTCGGCGGAGATGAGGTTGGCGGCGATGCCGGAGTCGACGAAGGCGAGCTTGGGGGTGGCGACGGCGCGGGTGCTCAGATTGCGTGACCAGGCTGGGATGCGTTTGACCAGGAAGACCTCTTCGAGGAGGCCCAGATACCGTTGGACGGTTCTGGCGGAGATGCTGAGTTCGTCGGCGAGCGAGCTGGCGTTGATCAACTGGCCGGAACGGGCGGAGAGAAGGCGCAGAAGCGCATGCATCTCCGCGGTGCGCTCGATCTCTGAAAGCCGACTGACGTCCCGGGCGACCAGGTCGCCGACGTAGGAGTCGAAGAAACGTTCCCGACGACGGGCGGTGGTGCGAGCGACCGCCTCTGGGAAACCGCCTCGGACGACGCGTTCGGCGTAGTCGGACCGGGTGACCTGTGAGGTGTGCGCCAGGTCGGGTCCTTGAGCGAACACCGCGTCCAGAAATCCGTCAGGGGTGCCGTCGATCTCACCTTGGGAGAAGGGCCAGAGTTCGATGGTCTCCATCCGGCCGGGGAGCGCGTCGGGGAGTCCGCGCAGCCCCAGAACGCGCGCGGAACCTGTGAGGAGGAAGCGTCCAGGCCGGGGGTCGCGATCCACGACCTCCTTGATGGCGAGCATCAGTTCCGGTACGCGCTGGATCTCGTCCACGATCAGGAGTTCGCCGACGTCGACGAATCCGTCGGGATCCTCCATGGCCGCCAACCGGGTCGCCGTCGTATCGAGATTGCGCCATTCGGCTTCGGTGCCTTTGGCGCTGAGCCTGACGAGGGTGCTCTTGCCGCATTGGCGCGCACCGGTCACCAGCACTACGCGCGTGTCTTCCAGAGCGTCGCCGAGCATGCTCTGCGCCCGCCTGGCAGCACCCGGCCGAGCGGTGTCCTCGTCTCCTCACCCACCAGCCAGGGATGGCACGAGCACACCTGTGCTGTCCTGGAAGTCGCTGGTGTGCTGTCCAATTGGACGCTGATCAGCTGCCGGTTTAGTCGCTGGTTTGCTGCCGGATTGGTCGCTGGGTCGCTGTCAGATCGGTCGCTTCGGTCAGATCGTGGGGACGATCATGGGGGTGCCGGTGTGGGGGTCGGGGACGACGAGGTTGGGGAGGTCGAAGACCTTCTCGATCAAGGGGGCCGTGACGATGTCGGAGGGGGCGCCCTCGGCGATGACGGCGCCGTTCTTCATGGCGATGAGGTGGTCGGCGTAGCGGCAGGCCTGGTTGATGTCGTGGAGGACGGCGATGACGGTGCGGCCCTCGTCGCGGAGGCGGGCGAAGAGGGACAGCAGCTGGTACTGGTGGGCGATGTCGAGGTAGGTGGTGGGCTCGTCCAGCAGGAGGTAGGGGGTCTCCTGGGCGAGGACCATCGCCACCCAGACGCGCTGGCGCTGTCCGCCGGAGAGCGCCTCCACCTGGCGGTCGGCCAGGTCCGTCACGTCGGCGGCGGCCATGGCCTCGGTGACGGCTCGTTCGTCGTCCTGCGACCAGGTGGACAGGAAGGTCTGGTGGGGGTGGCGGCCCCGGGCGACGAGCTGGCGGACCAGGATGTTCTCGGGGGCGTCGGCGGCCTGGGGGAGGAAGCCGACCTGGCGGGCCAGGACCTTGGGGCGGGTGCGGGAGACGTCCCGGCCGTCGAAGGTGACGGCGCCCTCCTTCGGGGCGAGGAGGCGGACGAAGGAGCGCAGCAGCGTCGACTTGCCGCAGGCGTTGGCACCGACGACGGCGGTGAACGCGCCGTCGGGGATGTCGAGGGTCAGCTCGGTGGAGATCACGCGGTCGCCGTAGGCGAGGGTGAGATTCCGGGCGGAGAGGCGGGATTTCACGATTTCTTCGTCTCTTTGAAGAGCAGCCAGATGAAATAGGTGCCGCCGACGGCCGTCGTCATGACGCCGACCGGCAGGGAGGTGGGGGCGAGCAGCATCTGGGCGGCGAGGTCGGCGGCGAGCAGCAGGACGGCGCCGCTCAGGGCGGCGGGGACGAACGGGACGCCCGCGGCTCCGGCGAGGCGGCGGCCGATCTGGGGGGCGGCCAGCGCGACGAACACGATCGGGCCCGCGACGGCGGTGACCGTGGCGGTGCAGCCGACGCCGACCAGGACGACCAGCGGGCGCAGCACGTTCAGGTTCACGCCGGTGGAGGCGGCGAACTCGTCGCCCAGCACGCTCTGGTGCATCGCCTGGGACAGGGCGGCCATCAGCAGGAAGAGCACGGCCAGGACGGTGAGGCCGGGGGTGATGTCCGCCCAGTCGACGCCGTTGAGGGAGCCCGCGCTCCAGCTGGTCATGGCGATCGCGACCTCGAGTTCGGCGCGCAGCACGATCCAGTTGTTCAGCGCGGTGAGGATCGCGTTCATCGCGATGCCGATGACGATCAGCCGCAGGCCGCTCACCCCGGCCTTCCAGGACAGCAGGTAGATCGCCGCGGCGGCCAGCAGGCCTCCGGCGATCGAGCCCGCCGCCAGCGTCGCGGCGCCGCCCGACAACAGGACGGTCACCAGCAGCGCGCCGGTGTAGGCGCCCGCGTCGAGCCCGATGATGTCGGGGCTGCCGAGCGCGTTGCGGGTGAGGTTCTGGAAGACCGCCCCGGCGACGCCCAGCGCCGCGCCGAAGACGAGCGCGGCCGTCACGCGGGGCAGCCGCCACTCGCGGATGACGACCACCGAGTCGCCCTGCCCGGCGAGCGCGGCCAGCGCCTCGCCCGGCGTGGCCCAGGCGGCCCCGTAGCAGAGGCCGAGCAGGCCCAGCGCCAGTGCGACGACGACCAGCGCGGACGAGACCACGACGGTCCGGCGTTCGGCGCGGGCGGAGAACCGGCCCGCGCGCAGCACGAGAGAGGTCATAGCGTCACCGTTCCGTAGCGCCGTACGGCCCAGATCAGCACCGGGCCGCCGAGGAAGGCCGTGACGACCGCGACGGGCACCTCGCCGGTGGGGAGCAGCACCCGGGAGAGGATGTCGGAGACCAGCAGCAGGACGGGGCTGAGCACCATCGTGTAGGCCATCAGCCAGGGGATGGAGCCCCCGGCCGGCCGGCGGGCCAGGTGGGGGACGATCAGGCCGACGAAGGCGATCGGCCCGGCCACCGCGGTCGCGGTCGCGGCCAGCACGGTGATCAGGACCAGGACGGCCAGCCGGGTGCGCAGGATGTGGGCGCCGAGCGTCGAGGCGACCTGCTCGCCGAGGGCGAGGGCGTTCAGCGGGCGGGTCACGGCCATGGCCCCGACCAGGGCGAGCAGGAGCAGGACCAGCGGGATCAGGAACGGGGACTGCTCGCGTCCGGCGAGGGAGCCGATGTACCAGAAGCGGAACTCGTCGAAGACGGTCGGCATCAGGAGGCGCAGGCCCAGGGAGATTCCGGCGAGCAGCGAGCTGAGCGCCGTTCCGGCCAGGACGAGCCGCAGCGGCGAGGACCGGCCGACGGAGTGGACGACGAGCGCGGCGATCACCGATCCGGCGAACGCCAGCAGCAGCTGTGTGATCTGGGAGCCGGCCAGCCCGAGGGCCGCGCCGACCGTGATGGCGAAGCCCGCGCCTCCCGTGACGCCGAGGATGCCGGGTTCGGCGAGGGGGTTGCGGGTCAGCGTCTGGACGAGCGCTCCGGCCGTGCCCAGGGCCGCGCCCACGCAGACGGCGAGGATCGTGCGCGGCCCCCGGATGTCGCGGACGATGATGTGCTCGGCGCTTCCCGTGTAGTCGGTGAACGCCTTCAGCACCTCGGCGGGTGCGACCGCCTGTGCTCCCACACAGACGCTCGCACCCGCCAGGGCGACCAGGAGGAGAAGGGATCCGGCGAGGATCGTGGAACGCCGGAGAAGGTCAGTCCTCAAGGTCGGCTACTCCGCGCTTCCAGTAGCCGGTGAACAGCGAGTCGAGCCTCCCCTTGCTCCAGGCGCGCAGCGGCTTGATGTCGTCGCTCTCCCCGGCGGCGAACAGGAACGTCCGCGTGTCGGGGAGTTCGAGGCCCTGCACGGTCTCGGCGAGCGAGGAGCGGGCGTCGGAGCGGACCAGCCAGGTGACCGAGACGCCTTCCCGCGACGCCAGCGGGTAGGCGTGGTCGGCGGCGTCGTCCGTCTCGATCACGACGTGCGCGGAGACGTCGGAGGGCGACTCCTCCAGCCACCGCGCGGCCGCCGGGAGCGCCGTCGTGTCGACGGCGAACACGTAGTGGCCGTAGTTGTGCGGGAACGACTTTGCTCCGGGAGGCCCCGCGACGGCGACCATGTCGCCGACCGCGACGGAGGACGCCCAGGCCGAGCCGACACCGCCTTCGTGGACCACGGCGTCGATGTCCATCTCCCGCGCGGCCGCGTCGTAACGGCGGACCGTGTACTTGCGCGTCGTCGGAAACGGTTTCGGCCAGTCGAGCATCTGCTCTTCGTTGGGGACGGGGTGCCGGAGGGTTCCGTCGGGATCGGGGAAGACGATCCTGACATGGTCGTCCGCCTGGTAGCTGTGGAAGCCGTCCAGGCCGGGCCCGCCCACCGTCACCCGGATGATGTTCGGCGTCACGCACTCCGTCCGCAGGACGGTGGTGGTGCGGAAGCCGATGGGGTAGGGGACGCGGACCACGCCCTCGCCCTCCCGGTGGTGGGCGGCGACGCGTTCGCGGGGGTTGCTGCGGTCCATGGAGTCTCAGCTCTCCAGGAGGGGTGCGAGCGCCTTGTCGAGGGCGTCGAGGGTCTTGAGGGCCGAGGTGTAGGTCACCGCTTCGGTGTAGGGCACCGGGAAGGCCCTGCCCGCCTTGACCGCCGGAAGGTTCTTCCACAGCTCGTTGTCCAGGACGTACTTGACGGCGTCGGCGGGGGTGCCGTCGGCCTGCACCGTGTAGGTGATGGCGTCGGCCTCGGCGAAGCTCGCGGGGAGTTCCTCGATGGAGGAGTACTCGCTGACGTCCGCGCTGCCGCCGCCCTTCTTCTTGACCTCGCCGTAGTACTGCACGCCGAGGTCGACGGCGACGTTGGTGCCCCAGGAGCCGGCGAACTCGCGGTGGAACTCCCCGGACCCGACCTCGCCGTAGGCGCCGAGGTGACCGAACTTCAGGTCCTTCAGGACGTCCTTGTACTTGTCGGAGATCTGCTGCACCTTGCTCTCGTACGCCTTCTTGGTGTCCTCGAAGTTGTCGAGGCGGCCCGCGGCGTCGGACTGCTGGCGGGACTGCTCGCGCCAGGCGTCGGGCCGGGTCGGGCCGATCGCGACGACCGGGGCGATCGACTCCAGCCGCTTGATGTCGACGTCGGCGAGGACGGGCGCGGGCACGCCGATGACGATGAGGTCGGGCTTGACCGCGGCGATGGCCTCGTAGTTGGTCTCGGCGGCGGTCGCGCCCGCGACCTTCTCCAGCTTCTCGTAGGTGGCGCGGTCCTCGTCGGTCATCATCGGGATGCCGCGCGGCCAGGTGGAGATGCCGACGAGGGCGGCGTCGGCCTCGATGAGGACGGGCACGGCGTAGCCGGTCGCGACGACCCGCTTCGGATCGGTCGGAATGGTGATGTCGCCGTTGTCCGCCTTGAAACTGCGGGTGGCGGACTTGTCGGCCTTGTCGGATGCATCGCCGGAGCCGCAACCGGTGGCGGTCAGGGTGAGCGCGAGGGCCAGGGCACCGGCGAGACGCCAGGGTCTGCGAGAGGACATGTGGGGTTTCCTTAGATACGTGCAGGTGGGAGGCCTCTGGAGGATCCGGAAGCGTTACTTAGGCTAGCCTTACCTTCCCTCGCGGGATATCGGTGAGAGGTCAACCTGTGTCGGTCAGCGGACATTTCGCCGCGATCAAGGGGCCGTGTCCGCCTCTTTCCGCGCCAGGGTCGCCCGGCGCAGGCCCGGCACGCACACCGCCGCCAGCAGCGCCGCCGCCGCGCAGACCGCCCCGTTGACGACCGCGGCCCCGCCCGGGTTGAACCAGCGGGCCAGCGCCGCGGCCTCGGCGCCCGCCAGGACGCGTCCGCTGGTGTCCTCGGCGTTGAGCACGCCGTTGATCCTGCCGCGCAGCCCGTCCGGCGTGTGGTGCTGCACCAGGGAGTACTCCAGCACCTCGTAGACGACCCCGGCGGCCCCCGTGGCGGCGAGCATCACGAGCGCGACGGGCAGCGCCCCGCTCAGTCCGAACCCGACGGTCGCCAGACCGCCGAGGAACGCCGCGCCCAGCAGCACGAGACCCGGCCGGCGGGTCGTGCCGAGCCACCCGCTGGTCAGCGAGACGATCATGGCGCCGACCGCCGGGGCCGTGTAGAGCAGCCCCAGCACCATCTCGTCGCCCCCGAACCGCTTGTCGACGAACTCGGGGAACAACACGGTCGGAACACTGAACACCGCGGTGACCGCCCCGAGCGCGAGCAGCCCGCCCACGGTCGGGTGCCGCACCGCGAACCGGAAGGCGGAGCCCAGCGAGGTCGTGTCCCCCTCGCCCTCGACCCGCCTGGGCGGCAGCGATCCGACCCTGGTCAGCAGCAGCACGGTGAGCGCCGTGGAGACGGCCGTGGCGGTGTACGCCCAGCCCGGTTCCCACAGCGCGATGACGACGCCGCCCATGAAGGGCGCGACGACGGAGCCGAGATGGCCGGTGAGCGAGATGAGCGCGCCCGCCGCGGGCAGCTGCCGCGGTTGCACCAGCGTGGGCGTCGCGGCCATGAGCGCCGTCGTGCTGACCCCGTTGGCCAGCCCGTTCCAGCCGACGCACACGTAGACGGCCCACAGGGAGGGCTCGTCGACGAACGCGTTGGCGGCCAGCCCCGCGAACCCCAGACCGGCCGCGGTCCGGGACACGATGATCAGCGGCCGCCGGTCCATCCGGTCGGCGACCACCCCGCCGGCCAGCGAACCCAGCAGCATCGTCAGGCTCATCACCATCACCGTGACGGCCACCCCGAAGGACGAGCCCGTCAGGTCGTACACCTGGTCGGAGAGCGCGACCGCCGCCATGCCGATGCCCAGCAGCGACACCGTCCGCGCGATGAAGACGGCCCGGAAGGCCGGGCTCTCCCGCAACGGCGCGGTGTCGAGGACGAGATTACGCAGCCCCATACCCGTTCTTCTCCAGGAGTGGTTCGATCGCCGTCATGCAGGAACATCCGCGTATCGGGCAGGGAGGGCCTCCGCTGAATCGGAGGTGTTGCTTAGGCTAGCCTTGCCTTCCCTTGGCGGAATATCGGCAGGAGGTCAACCAGTGTCGCTCAGCGGACATTTCGGTGCTGATCCGGACTGGTGCGAGGGTTACGGCTACGGTCTGGGCAAACCCGACGGCATCCACGTGCTGAAGTACCGTTCGGCCAGGACGCTGGAGTTCGGGGAGGCGCGGGACGACTTCCTGCACCAGCTCTACTGGTCGCCCGACGGCCTGCTCGGCACCCTCGCCGGGACGGACGGCCGGTTCGTCGGGCCGGGAGAGGCGTTCTGGGTGCGCAAGGCGGTGAGCCACGAGGTCAGCGGGGGGGCGGGCCAGACCACCTACCGCGTCTCGCTGCGCGAGATCCCCCGGGCGCTGCGCGACGTGCGGGTCGCGGCGGTCTCCGTGAGCGCCGAGGCCGCCCGGCTCATCCAGTTCATCGCCTCCCCGGGAGTGGCCGAGGCCGAGGCGCTGGAGGCCCGCGTCCGCATCATGGAGGGCCTGGGCGCGACGACCCGCGAGTTCGCCGGCCACCACGCGGACGGCCGCGGTCTGGCGATGGTCGTGGCCCGTTCCCTCACCCGTGAGCCCGCCGACCCCACCCGGCTGGAGGAATGGGCCGTCCGGCTGTGCACCAGCGTGAAGACCCTGCAAAGGGACTTCGAGTGCGAGTTCGGCATGTCGTACACGCAGTGGCGTACACGGCTGCGCCTGCAGGTGGCCCGGGTGCTCCTCAAGGGGTCGCAGCCGGTCACCCAGGTCGCCCACCAGGTGGGTTACGCGAGCCCGTCCGCGTTCATCCAGGCCTTCTCGAAGGAGTACGGCCACACGCCGGGCGCCTACGTGCGCCTGCGGTAGCGGCGGCCCGCCCGCTGATCGCGCTCAGCGCGCGTTCGGCCGCGGGCGGGGCGCCGCCGGGCGCACGTCCCTCAGCGGAGGGTGGCCATCGCCCGCTCCGGCTCCCAGTGGGCGCGCAGCGAGGTGATGAGGCCGTCCTCGTCGACGGTGTAGACGATCACGCAGTCGACGGTCATGGTCGCGCCCTGGCCCAGCGTCATGGTGAGGGTGGCGATGTTGGCGCAGCAGGGGCCGTTGGCGAACGAGTCCTTGACGTGGAAGCGGATGCCCTGCACGGGGCCGACGAAGTCGTCCCAGAACTTCCCGATGCCCTCGTGGCCCCGGTGGCCCTCGCCTTCGGGGTCGAGCATGGAGGGCCCCACGGGGTCCTCCACCAGCGCGTCGGCGGCGAAGGCGGCGAGCCACTCGTCGCGCTTTCCGGCGGAGGCCGCGGTCATGGAGCGTCGAGCCGCGCGGCGGGCGGGATGCTCGCCGTCCGGCGCTTCCCACAGGACGTCTGAGGAGGAGGTCACACCCAAAACTGTAACGTGTTCTCGTTTTGGGTCAAGGGGTCGTGCCCGTCCCGCGGTCCCGGGACGGGGCGCACGCCCCGTCCCGGGACCGCGGGCGGAACGGGTCCGCTCAGCGGTCGACCTTGGCGATCACCGATTCGGCGAACCGCTCCAGCTTCTCGATCTTCTTGGCGAGCGGCTCGGTGTCCGGGCCCTTGACGTAGGGCATGCGGAAGCCGACGATCACGTCGGTGACGCCCTTGTCCTCCAGGCGCTTGACGCCGTCGGGGGTGTAGGCGTCCATGGAGATGACGTGCAGCTCGAAGGGGCGGTCGGCGGTGCCCTCCTCGGCGCGCAGGGCCGCGATCCGGTCCAGCAGGCGGTCGAGCTCCTCCGCGTCGCCGCCGCCGTGCATCCAGCCGTCGCCCAGCCGGACGGCGCGGCGCAGGGCGCGCTCGCTGTGGCCGCCGACGAGGATCGGGATCGGCTCGGAGGGGGTGGGGGACATCTTGATCGCGGGGAAGTCGAAGAACTCGCCGTGGTACTCGAAGTAACCGCCCGCAGTGAGTCCGCGGACCACTTCGATGCACTCGTCCATCCGCTTCCCGCGCCGCTCCCACGGCACGCCCATCACCTGGAAGTCCTCCGGCCACGGGCTCAGCCCGACGCCCAGGGCCAGCCGGTTGCCGGTCAGCCGGGCGATCGAGCTCGCCTGCTTGGCCACCAGCACCGGCGGGCGCACCGGAAGCTTCAGTACGAACGGGGTGAACCGGATCGTCGACGTCACCGCGCCCATGGCGGCGACGAGGGTGAACGTCTCGATGAACTCCTTGTCCTCGAGGAACTCGCGGGAGCCGTCCGCGGTGTAGGGGTAGCGGGCGTCGGACTCCCGGGGGTACACCAGCGAGTCCGCGACGCTGACGCTGGAGTAGCCCGCCGCCTCGGCGGCTCGGGCCAGCGGGAGGTGGTAGGAGGGGTCGGTCATGGCCTCGGCATAGGTGAACCGCATGACGCCGGAGCATAGTAGAACCTGTTCCAACCGTGGGGGACGTCCCGCTCAGCGGTCCGCCAGCGGCAGGCGCAACACGAACCGGGCTCCGCCGGAGGGGTTCTCGGCCGCGTACAGGCGGCCGCCGTGGGCCTCGGCGATCTCGCGGGCGATGGCCAGGCCGAGACCGGTGCCGCCGGGGTCCTTGCGGCGGGCCTCCTCCGAGCGGTGGAAGCGTTCGAAGATCCGCTCGCGCTCCTCCGGCGGGATGCCGCTGCCGTCGTCGAGGACCTCCAGCACCGCCTCGCCGCCCCGTGCCTCGACGATGATCCGGATCCGGCGGGCGGCGTGCCGGTCGGCGTTGGTCAGCAGGTTGGCCAGGAGGCGGGACAGCCGGATGCGCGAGGCGCGCACGACCACCCCGCGGTCGGGGCAGGTGAGGACCCGGTGCTTGAAGGCGTGGCGTCTGAGCTCCTCCTCGACCTGGACGCCCAGGTCGACCGGTTCGCAGGGGGCGTCCTTGTGGGCGTCGAGGCGGGCGAGCTCCAGCAGGTCGGAGACCAGGTCGTTGAGCCGCTGGGCGTCCCGCAGCACCGAGTGGAGGACCTCCCGGACGTCGACCTCCGGGTCGGAGAGCGCCTCCTCCAGCCGCAGTTGCAGGCCGGTGAGGGGGTTGCGCAGGTCGTGGGAGACGTCGGAGACGAACCGGCGCTGGCGTTCCACCGCCTCCTGCAGGGACGCGGCGATCTTGCGCTGCTGCTCGTGCGCCTGCTGGAGCCGCTCGTTGAACTCCTGGAGCTCCTGGGAACGGGCGTAGATGTGGCTCTCCATCGCCTCCAGTTCCGCGCGCGTACCGGTTTCGACCACCCCGCGGGCCCGGCGCAACCGCTGCAGGAAGCCGGTGACCTCCTCGACCTGGTGGATGACGAGCTCCACCTTCCCGTCCGGGCCGAAGACCGGCGCGGCGACCTCGCTCCAGTAGCGCTCCTCGAACTCCCCGGGCCTTCCAGGACGTTCGAGGTTGTACTTCAGCAGCGCCACGACGTCCCGTTCACCCGTCTTCAGAACCCGTTCGACAGAGCTGCGCAGGACGTGTGCGCCCTGGGAATCCGGGTCGGAGGGGTCGTCGGGGAAGAGGTCGAAGAGGGGCTTTCCGATCGTCTCCTCGGGCGGCCTTCCCGATGTCCTGCAGTAGGCGTCGTTGGCCGCCACGATGACGAAGTCGCCGTCGAGCAGCGCGGTCGGGGAGGGGCCGGCCCGGAACACGGCCGCATAGTCGATCTCGGAATCTTCCATTCAAGGCACCATTCGCAGAGCTTCAACGGAATGAAAAACAGGATCACTGCGGACGCCTATTCCGAATTTTCCGCCCCGACCGGTTTCTTTGCCCGGGCATTGCCGATTGTTTCGTCTCAACGGCCATGCGGGGGAGGGTCATGGAAAGGAGAACTATCTACCGATAGCCCGGTCAGCCGACGGCTTTACCGGCGCCTTGCGTCCCGCCGGGGCGCCGGCCGTCCCGGAGGCCGCGCGCGCCGTCCCGGCCCGTGACGCACCCGGGGGCGTGTCACGGTGCTCCGACATTTTCGGTTTCCCCCTAGGGCTGCCCGCTCCGCTGCGTGGATAATCCCGGGGTGTTCAAGACCCTCTTCGCCCGGGCGGGCACCCTCTTCTGGTATGCCTCTCTGGGGCTCCTGCTCTTGGCCCTCTGGCTCCTGCTCAAGGACGCCTCGCTGGCGCCGGAGGCCATCGCCCTGGCCGCGGGCGGGGTCCTGGCGATGGGGGTGTCCCTTCCCTGCCGCGAGACGCGCGTCGAGATCTCCGAGCACGGCATCGCCGGGCACGGCCTCCTGCGCGTCCCAGCGATCGGCTGGAGCGAGGTCAGCAGGATCAGCGCCACCCGCAGCCGGGGCCTGAACTACATCCTCGTCGGCTCCTACGCGGCCCCGGACGACTTCCGCCTCGGCCCGCTCACCCGCTCCGACGTCGAGCGGATCACCGACATCTGGGAGACCCGTCCCGACTGACGCCCAGGGCGGCGCGCTCCGCGGGGCGCACCGCCCTGGCTCCGGCGGGGCTCACCCGAAGGGGAGTCCGGGGTTGGTCGGCGCGGTGCCGCCGATGACGGTGTTGTCGGAGGCGACCTCGGTCGCGCAGTCCGCCGAGTGGTCGGGCGCGTTGACGCCGTAGGCGGTGCCGTTGACGCCGGGGGCGCCGGTCAGGTTGATGAGGTTGGCCTTGAACACGTTGCCGCAACCCCAGCCCTTGACGACGGAGTGCACCTGGAAGCCGTCGGCGAGCGCGTGGATCCCGTCGTTGTTGAAGACGACGTAGTCGTTGCCCTTGACGTCGATCCAGGAGTCGGCGGAGTCCTTTCCGCTCATCCCGGTGCCGTCGAAGGTGTTGCCGTTGACGGTCCCCCCGCGGGTGTGCTCCTTGGCGTCGATGCCCTCCGCGCGCACGTTCGGGCCGATCCTGTTGTGCAGGACGCGGTTGCGGTGGCTGCGGTCGTTCTTCATGTCGCCCTGGGGGCTTCCGATGGCGACGCCCTCGCCGAACTCCGGCTTGTAGAGCCCGGTGTCGTGGATCCAGGAGCCGCGCAGGACGTTGCCGGAGCTGTGGGCGCGAAAGCGCACGCCCTCCATCCCGCTGCGCCGCACGGTGAGCCGGTCGAGCAGGACGTTGCGGGAGCGGTCCAGCATGACGCCCTTCTGCCCGCCCTGGACGGTCAGGCCCTGGACGAGGACCCATCGGACACCGTTCAGGCGCAGCGTGACGCCCTTGAGGATCGACGGCCCGGACAGCACCGCGCCCTTACTCGCGATGATCTTGATCGGCCGCTTCTTCGTCCCGGAGCGGGTGAGGGAGAAGGAGCCGCGGTAGACGCCCTTGGCCAGCCGGATCGTCGTCCCCGGCTTGGCCTTCTTGAGGGCTTTGGTCAGTTGTGCGGCGTTCTTGACCTTGACCGCGGCGTGGGCGGCGGTCCCGGACGCGGTGACGCCCGCCACCGCCAGGCCCAGGGCGGCGACGGTGGCGGCGGCCCTGGAGAGCGAAATCGACATAAGGAAGATCGTCCCAGAGCGCACAGTGGCGATCGGCACGTTTCCGGCGGTCCGCCCGTTGGGATGGAGGTTGCTACCGGGGGTATCGGTTCGGTTGTGGTCCGGGGGCGGAAGGTGAGGAGAGCGGATGGAGATATCGACACTCGGATGGGGCTTGACCCTCGGATTCATCGCGGCCCTGTTCGTGCTGGACCTGGGGATGGGCGTGCTCCGGCCGCACCATGTGGGGTTCAAGGAGGCGGCGGCCTGGTCGACGTTCTACATCCTGATAGCCCTGGGATTCGGTGTCGTGCTGGCCACCCAGGTCGGGTGGGACTACGGCGGGCAGTACTTCGCCGGTTACATCGTCGAGAAGAGCCTGTCGGTCGACAACCTCTTCGTCTTCGTGATCATCATGTCGACGTTCGCGGTGCCCGACCGCTACCAGCAGGAGGTCCTGACGTTCGGGATCCTGCTGGCGCTGGTGCTGCGCGCCATCCTCATCGCGCTGGGCGCCACGCTGCTGGCGCTGTTCTCCTTCATGTTCCTGCTGTTCGGGCTGCTGCTGCTCTGGACGGCCGTGCAGCTCTTCCGGCACCGCAACGAGGACCCGCACGTGGACGACAACCTGCTGGTGCGCGCCGCCCGCAGGTTCCTGCCCGTCACCGACGAGTACGTGGACGGGCACCTGGTCACCAGGGTCGACGGCCGGCGGGTGGTGACGCCGCTGTTCATCGTCCTGATCGCCATCGGCGGCACGGACATCCTGTTCGCGCTCGACTCCATCCCCGCGGTGTTCGGCGTGACGCAGGAGGCCTACATCGTCTTCGTGGCCAACGCGTTCGCGCTGCTCGGCCTGCGGGCGCTGTTCTTCCTCGTGACCGGCCTGCTGGACCGGCTGGTGTACCTGTCGACGGGCCTGTCGCTGATCCTGGCCTTCATCGGGGTGAAGCTGATCATGCACTGGGCGCACGACCTCAGCGACGCGGTGCCGGTCATCACGACGCCGTTCTCGCTGGCCGTCATCGGCGTCATCCTGGTCGTCACGACGGTGGCGAGCCTCGTCAAGGTCCGCCGCGACCCGACCGCCAAGGCGCACGCCGGCACCGTCGTGGTGCGCCGGGCTCCGGGACGGTCGGCTCAGGGGCAGGAGGAGGAGTGAGGCGGCTTCTCCGGTAGCCGGTGCAGGATCCGCTCGCCGCCGCCCAGGACGTGCCTTCGCCCGTCCACGATGACGTCCACCGGGGCGGCGGCGCCCGGCCTCGCCCGGACCAGCACCTGCTCGTGGCTGATCTGGAAGTGCAGCCAGTGGCCCCGGTAGCGCAGGTCGAAGTCCAGCCACTTGAGGTTCTCGGGCAGGCAGGGGTGCAGCCGCAGCGCGTCGGCCCTGGTCTCCAGGCCGGTGTAGCAGCGCTGCAGGATGTCCACGGTCCCGGCCATCGCGCCGAGGTGGATGCCCTCCCGGGTGGTGCCGCCCTGGGTGTCGGCGAGGTCGGCGGAGAGCGCCTCGCACAGCAGCTCCCAGGAGCCCTGGCGGTTGCCGCGGGACGACACCCAGGAGTGCACGACCCGGCTGAGGGTGGAGCCGTGGCTGGTGCGGGCCTGGTAGTAGGCGATGGTCTCGGGGATGGTCTCCGGATCGAACGCGTAGCCGAGCCGCTCCAGCACGGGGACGAGCTCCTCGACGCTCAGCAGGTAGAAGAGCATGAGCACGTCGGGCTGCTTGGACGCCTTGTAGCGGTTGGTGGTGTCGCCCTCGGACTCCAGGATGAGGTCGAGCCTGCCGATGCCGCCGTACTTCGCGCGGTAGGCCGCCCAGTCCAGCTCCTCCAGGTCGGCGTAGCCCTCGAACTGGGCGAGCAGGCCGCCGGGCAGGAACGGCACGTGCAGCCGCCGGCTGAGGTGGTCCCACTGCCGCAGCTCGTCCGCGGTGACGCCGAGCCGCTGCCACAGGTCCTCGGTGTGGTGGCCGCCGAGGATCTCGTGCACCTCCTGGACGCGGGCGAACGTCCAGGCGGTCATGATGTTGACGTAGGCGTTGTCGTCCAGGCCGACGCCGGGCCGTTCGGGATAGCCGTCGTGGAACTCGTCGGGCCCCATCACGCCGCGCAGGTGGTAGCGGTCGTCGGCGGAGTCGTACTCGGCGAGGGACGCCCAGAAGCGGGCGATCTCGACGAGGAGTTCGGCGCCGTAGGCGGCGAGGAAGTCGACGTCGGCGGTGGCCTGGTAGTAGAGCCAGATGTTGTAGGCCACCGCGATGTCGATGTGGTACTGCCGCCGCGAGTTGTCGGCCATCCAGCGGCCGGAGCGGGGGTTGAAGAACTCCCGCGGTGTCTCCTCCCGTCCGTCGCTCCCGCTCTGCCAGGGGAAGAGGGCGCCGGAGGCCCCGGTCTCGCGGGCCAGCAGTCGGGCCTGGGGGAGGCGGCGGTAGCGGTACAGCAGCAGCGCCCTGGTCAGCTCCGGCATCCGCAGGTTGAGGATCGGGAAGACGAACAGCTCGTCCCAGAAGATGTGGCCGCGGTAGCCCTCGCCGTGCAGGCCCCTCGCCGGCACGCCCACGTCGAGGTCGGCGGTGTTGCGCGACAGGGTCTGGGCGACGTGGAAGATGTGGAGGTTGACGGCGCGCCGCTCGGCCGTCCCGTCGTCGCCCTGGAAGGACAGGTGGAAGCGCTTCCAGAGGTGCTCCCAGGCCAGGAAGTGCTCCTTGCGCAGGGAATCGAAGCCGGGTGTCGCGTTCAGTTCGATGCGGGCGGCCTCCAGCGGCTCTGAGATGGCCTTGTCCCGGGAGGTGAAGACCGTGACGGTCTTGTCGACCGTCACGGGGACGCCCGGCGAGACGGAGAGGGACAGCCGGTATCCCGCCCTGCGGGGATCCTCGACGTCCCGCACGGCTGCGATGACGGGCCGGTCCTCGCGGCGCAGCAGGGTCCGCGCCGCCATGGCGACGCGGATCTCGGACTGGTTGGTCTCGGCGACCAGCCAGTACGTGTCGCCGTGCCGGCCGGTGAGGGGCTCACCGAGGTGCTCCTTGGCGAGCGCGTCGAACGCGGCGACGTTGTCGTTGCGCACCTCCCCGTCCAGCAGGCTGCGGACGTGCAGCGTCCCGTCCCAGTCGATCGGGGTGAGGACGGTGCGCAGGGCCGCCGTGTGCGGCCGGTTCAGCGAGACGAGCCGCTCCTGCCTCAGGTGGGTGCGCCGCCGCGCGGGATCGCGCACGAACGCCTCCCGCAGGAGGACGCCGTGCTGCATGTCGAGCACCTCGTGCCAGTGCTCGACCTCGTACGCGCCGGGGGCGAACCAGGGTCCGTCCTCGGCGCGGAAGGTGACGGGCAGCCAGTTGGGCAGGTTGACGATGCTCTCGTCGTCCCTGGCATGGCCGTGGACCCGGGAGGTGAGCCGGTTGTAGACGCCCGCCACGTAGGTGGCGGGATAGCGGACGCCGTCGGCGGTGTCCTCCGGCGCGGCGCCGCGCGTGGCCAGGTAGCCGTTGCCGAGCGTCAGCAGCGCCTCCCGGGTCCCCTCGCCGGCCGGGTCGGCCTCGGTGTAGGACAGCAGCCACTGGCTGTCGGGCGTCTGGCACAGGGAGCAGACGAGGTGGGTGGTCATGCAGCCGTGCTGCCCGGTGAAAGCCCGGGTCAAAACCAGAGGTGTCTCACTGTGCGGCGGCCGGGGGATCAGCCCTTGTGGGAGCGGATGGCGTCGCGGACCCGGTCGGTGATCGCCGCGATGGGGCCGAGCAGCAGGTTCTTGGTGGCCGACTCGACGCCGGGCCGGGGGTGGGTGGGGGCGGTGGCCTCGGCGGCCTTCACCGCGGCGGCCATCGCGCGCAGCTGGCCCTCGCCGACGCGGTCGCGCAGCTGGGCGAACTCGTAGCGCTCCTCGGCGCGGGCGTGGGTGAGGACGGACATGCGCAGCCGGTCCAGCATCGACATGAAGTTGGGGTCGGAGGTGTCCATCTTCTCCAGGGTGGACAGGATCTCCTTGGCCTTGCGCTCCTCGGCGAGCCGGTCGTCGATGAGCGCGTCGCCGTTCGGCAGCGCCTTGCGGGCCGCCGGGTGGATGACCTCCTCCTCGGCGGTCTCGTGGACGGCGAGCAGATGCACCAGTTGCGCGAAGAACTTCTTCCTTTCCGCGCCCTCGCTCATCAGCGTCTGCATGAACAGGTGCCGGATCTGCGCGTGCTGCTCGACGAGGAGGTCGATGACGTCGGTACGGGCGGATGTCTGGGCCATGCGGATTCCTTCCATGGTGCCGGTGATCTGGCCCCTACCCGTCTTCCATACCCTTATGGCCTGATGATCTGTGACGTAGGTAATGAAATCTTTATTGTTATCGGGGAGGGGAGATCCGGGTAAGGGCGGGATGAATCCCATTGCTCGTACCGAATCCGTCTCTCTGAAAGGACCGGTCATATGGCGTTCAATCCGCTCGAACATCGTGGCATTCCCCTGGAAAAGCAGGTGCGCAGCTGGCGCGAACTGAACGTCGAACCGATCGACCCCGACAACGCCGACCCCTACACCCGGTGCCGCGTCATCACGATGAACGGCATCGAGGTGGAGGCCGTCATGTTCAGCCACCACCTCAACCGGGTGTGCGCGGACATGGAGGTCAAGCAGAAGCTCGCCGAGGTGCGCTACATCGAGCAGCAGCAGCAGAAGGCCGTGAACTGGCTGCTGCCCGGCCAGGCCTCGGTGCTGGAGACCACCATCGCCTACGAGCAGGTCGCGGTGGACCTCACCGGCTGGGTGGCCCGCATGGAGCCCGACCCGTACCTGCGCCAGGCGTACGAGTTCGGGGTCCTGGAGGACTTCGACCACCTGTACCGCTACGCCAACCTCTTCGAGATGATCGAGCACCGCAAGGCCGAGGAGATCGTGGACGGCCTCACCGAGGTCATGCCGGGCCGCCCCACCCGCCAGCACCACCGGCACCCGGCCGACAACCTCAACGAGCCCTACGACCGCACCTCCGCCGCCCCCCTGTCGAAGCTGCACGCGCTGACCATCATGGCCGCCGAGCAGCAGACCATGAACTACTACATGAACGTGGGCCCGCAGTACATGGAGCCGATCGCCCGGCAGCTCTACCAGGAGATCGGGATGGTCGAGGAGGAGCACGTCACCCACTACGAGTCGCTCGTCGACCCCGGGGAGACCTGGTGGGAGCGGCTGGTCAACCACGAGTACAACGAGTGCTACCTGTACCACTCGTTCATGGAGACCGAGAGCGACCCCAGGATCAAGGCGATCTGGGAGCTGCACCTCAACATGGAGCTGGCCCACCTGCACGCCGCGTGCGACCTGATGCGCGCCTACGACGGACGCGACCCGGAGAGCGTCCTGGCGCCCGAGCTGCCCGCGCCCGTCACGTTCGAGCCGAACAAGCAGTTCATCCGCGACCTGCTGGCCACCCAGGTGGACCTCACCAAGCTCGGCACCGGCTACGTCTGGGAGGCGCACGAGCGCTTCGAGAAGATGCAGCAGGAGCTCATGGGCGGCCGCCCGCCGGCCAGCGACGAGGTCATCACCGAGCACCGCGACCGCATGGGCGGCGACTACCGGCTGGAGACCGAGGGGCCCCACCCGGTCGAGCGGCTGCGCCAGTAGCCGCGCCGCGGGGGCCTCAGTCCCCGGTGAGGTCGCGCCGGTGGAAGGCCAGGAGGCCGAGCGCCGCCAGGACCAGGCCTAGGCCGGTCAGGACGGCGGCCGCGACGGGTGCGAAGGGCTCGGCGGGGACGGGCTCCAGATGGTGGAACGGGGAGAGCGCCAGGACGGGCTCCGGCCAGTCCAGACCGGGGCCGATCATCTCCACCAGGTAGGCCGTGAAGGCCGCGGCGGCAGGGAGCGCCACGGCGAGCCGCGGCGCGAGGCCGTAGACGAGCAGGGCGAGGCCGGTGAAGAAGGCGATGGCGGGCAGGGCGTTGAGGGTCGCGCCCAGCACGTCGGCCAGGGTGGGGCCGCCGCCCGTCAGCCGGATGCCCGCCCACATCGCCAGGCCCGAGGCGAAGGCGATGAGGGTGGCGCCGGCCGCGGTCAGCGCGAGGTGGCCGCCCAGCCACCGCTCGCGGGAGACCGGCCGCACGAGCACGGCGTCCAGCCGCCCCGCCGACTCCTCGGCGCGGGCGGCCCCGATCCGCCAGCACGCGTACAGGCTGGTGAACAGCCCGAGCATCGTGCCCATCATGCCGACGAAGGAGAGCACCATCTTCTCGGCGTCCCAGCCGATGGACTCCAGCATGGAGCGGTAGGAGGGGTCGTCGGCGATGAAGTCGGCGACCGCGTCGACGAGCAGGCCCGTGATCAGCGCGTAGAGGCAGATGCCGGCCGCCCAGCCCAGCAGCATGCCCCGGGTGGTGCGCCAGGCGAACGCGGTGGGGCCGCCCAGCAGGCGGTCCCGCGGCGGGCGGCTGTCCTTCTCCGCGAGCAGCGCGCCGCCGGTGTCGCGGGCGAGCCGCAGCCGCGCGGCCGCGACGGCCAGGGCGGCGGGCGCCAGGAGCAGCAGCGCCAGCGCCGCCCAGTTCGGGTCGCGGTAGGCGTGGAGCTCGTCCATCCAGCCGTACGGCGTGGCCCAGTGCAGCCAGGTGAGCGCGTCGTCGCTGTTGGCGACCATGCGCAGCACGTAGAAGGAGCCCAGGATCGTCGCGGTGAGCGCGGTGACCCTGCGGCGCATCACGAACAGCTGGGAGAGGACGGCGGCGATCCCGGCGAAGGTCGCGGCGAACCCGGCGATGCCCAGGCCGAAGAGCACCGAGCCGCCCGCCGCCGCGTCCGACGCCGACAGGGTCGCCGCTACGGCGGCGCCGGCCAGCAGGAGCGCGCACCCGATCACCAGGAACTGCAGGAGCAGCACCCGGCCGGCGTGGACCGGTCCGGTGAGGACGAACTCCGCGCGCTCGGTCTCCTCCTCGCCGCGCAGCAGGCGTCCGGTGACCAGCAGCGCCCAGATGGCGGCGATCGACTGCATCATCCAGCCGCCGTCCCAGACGACGAAGCCGCCGACGGTGTCGACGGCGTGCGGGAGGCCCTGCATCATGCGGACGGCGGGGCTGTCCTGGAACTCGCCGATCCGGGCGCGGGAGGCGGCGTCCGGGTAGGCGGCCGCGTAGCTGACGGCCTCGACCAGGGCGAAGAGGGCCAGGCCGAGGGCGAGCAGCAGGACGCCCCGCCGGACCAGGCGGACCATCAGCCGCAGGACGGCCGGGTCGGCGCCCGCGGGGGAGGGCGCGGCGTGGTGGGCGGGGGCGGCGGAGGCCATCGGCCGCTCCTATCCGTCGAGCCGCGCGGAGAGCCCGGTCTCGGGCTGCGCGGGCGGCGCGTAGTAGGTCATGAAGACCTCCTCGAGGCTGGGCTCGTGGCTGCGCAGCTTGAGCAGCCCCGCCCGGGTGAGCCGTTCCAGCAGCGGGACGGGCGAGCCCGCGACCGTCACCCGCACCCCGTCGGGCAGGGGTTCGGCCGAGGTGACCCCCGGCACGTCCGACAGGTCGGGCGTGGGGCCCTCCAGCGTCGCGTCGTAGACGGTGGCGTTCAGGCCGCGCAGGTCCGCCAGGGTGGCGACCTCGATCAGCCGCCCGTCCCGCAGGATGCCGACCCGCTCGCAGACGTCCTCGACCTCGGCGAGGATGTGCGAGGAGAGGAAGACCGTCTGGCCGCGGGCGGCGGCCTCCCTGGTCAGCGCCTGGAACTCGGCCTCCATCAGGGGGTCGAGCCCGGCGGTCGGCTCGTCCAGGAGCAGGAGGTCCGGGCGGGTCATGAACGCCGCGACCAGCGCGACCTTCTGCCGGTTGCCCTTGGAGTAGGAGCGCGCCCGCAGGCTCGTGTCGAGCCGGAGCCGTTCGACGAGCTCGTCGCGGTAGGCGGTGTCCACCCGTCCGGCCAGGCGCCCCAGGTAGGTGAGGATCTCCATCCCGGTGAGCTGCGGCCACAACGCCACGTCGCCGGGCACGTAGCCCAGGTGCCGGTGCGCGGCCCGCACGTCCCCGACCGGCACCCCCATGATCCACGCGTGCCCGGAGGTGGGCCGGATGAGGTTGAGCAGGAGCCTGATCGTCGTGGACTTGCCCGCCCCGTTGGGCCCGAGGAACCCGAAGACCTCCCCCCGCGGCACCACCAGGTCCAGGCCCTCCAGGGCGACCGTCTTCCCGAAGTGTTTGCCCAGCCGTTCGGTTCTGATCGCCTCGTCGGTCACCCGGCACCTCCGGTCTCGGTCTCCGCCCTTCCAGGCTAGATCGAACCCGGGTGAAGGGCCATGGGTCCGGCCGGGGAACGCGTGGCGTTTGCGTACGGGGGTTCGGGTAGGGATGTCCTTGACGGGGTGTGAGGAGTGGGGACGATGACGAGGACCGAACCGAGCAGGCGGGTGGAGCCCACCCGGTACGCGGCCCGGACTCCGCCGGTCCGGCGGGAGCCGTTCTGGGGAGGGGCGGTGCGGGGGGCGTTCGGCGCCGCCAGCAGGCTGCGCGGAGGCCATGTCTTCCACAACGCGGGGAACATCTATGTGGCGACCCTGACGATCGACCGTGGCGACTTCCTGCGGGGGGAGACCGAGCACCGGACGTACGAGGCGGTGGCCCGGTTCTCCCGGGCGCTGGCCCTGCCGGGCGGGCTGCCCGACATCCTGGGGATCGCGCTGCACATCCCCACCGGGGAGGGCATGATCGACCTGCTGTTCGCCACGACGGGGCGCCGGCCGGGGATGCGGCACGTCCTGCTGCCCCGCCGTTCGTTCACCTCCGGCGCCTACACCACCCTCCTGCCCTACTCGATCAAGGGGCGGACGGCGCTGCTCGGCCTGTTCCCCCAGGGGCACCGGCGCATCCCGGCCCGGCTGGGTCCGCTCGACGAGGCGATCGCCGCGGCTCCGCTGTCCTTCCGCCTGGCCAGCGCCTCCCTTCTGGGCCGCTGGCGCCCGCACGGGACCCTGCGCGTGCACACCCCTTGGGCGGGCGAGGACCTCGGGGCGTTCGACCCCGAACTGCACAACGTGCCCGAGCTGCACCCGACGGGCCCCTTCCAGACCTTCCGCCGGAAGGCCTACCAGGGTTCCCGCCGGGTGCGCGGGGAGTGAGCCGTCAGACGAAGTAGCGCAGCCAGACGTACACCCAGGCCATCACGGTGCTCAGCACGGTGACGACGACGCCGTAGCGGGTGAACTGCCAGAAGGAGATGCGGTTGCCCGTCTGGGCGGCGATGCCGATGGCGACGACGTTGGCGCTGGCGGCGATCGCGGTGCCGTTGCCGCCGAAGTCCGCGCCGAGCGCGAACGCCCACCACAGCGGTTCGCCGTCACCGGCGGGCAGCTGCGCGACGACCTCCTCGACGATGGGGGCCATCGTCGCGGTGTAGGGGATGTTGTCGAAGAACGCGCCGAGGACCGCGGAGCCGAAGAGCAGCGAGGTCGCGGCGGCCAGCGGCTGGTCGGCGAAGGTGTCCACGGCCCAGGTGCCGACGGCCTCGATCACGCCGGTGTGGACGAGGCCGGAGACCATGACGAACAGGCCGAAGAAGAACACCAGCGTGTGCCACTCGACCTCCTCGAGGACCTCGGCGGTCTCGGCCCTGGTGACCAGCAGCATGACGCCCGCGCCGACCATCGCCACGATCGACGGCTCCACGTGCAGCACCGAGTGCAGCGAGAAGCCGGCGATGACCAGGACCAGCACGGCCATGCAGCGGACGAGCAGCCCGGTGTCCTTGATGGCGCGGCGTTCCTGCAGCGACATGATCTCGGCCGCGCGTTCGGGGTCGTACTGGAACGACTTGCGGAACATCACCCGGGTCAGCAGCACGAACACCACGAACACGATCACGACGATCGGCGTCATGTGGACGAGGAAGTCGTTGAAGCTCAGCCCGGCCCTGCTGCCGATGATGATGTTGGGCGGGTCGCCGATGAGGGTGGAGGCGCCGCCGATGTTGGAGGCGAGGATCTCGGCGATGATGTAGGGCACCGGGGAGATGGCCAGCCGCTTGCAGACCACCACGGTGACCGGCACGACCAGCATGATCGTGGTGACGTTGTCCAGGAACGGCGAGGCGATCGCGGTGATGACCATGAGCATGACCATCAGCCGGTAGGGGCGCCCCCGGGAGCGTTTGGCCGCCCAGATGGCCAGGTAGTCGAAGGCGCCGGTCTGCTTGACGATCCCGACGATGATCATCATGCCGAACAGCAGGAACAGCACGTTCCAGTCGACGCCCTCGTGCTCGGAGAAGAAGACGTCGGCGCCCGGCGTCAGCCCGAGCACGGTCATGACGCCGGCCGCCACCAGCACGATCTTGACTTTGTCTATTTTTTCGGTGGCTATAAGGAAGAACGAGACCGCGAAAATGGAGAAGGCCAGGATTCCTGTCATATGAGGTCTCCCGTCACTCGCCCGGAGGCCCGGCCAGGGCCAGGCTGCCGACCAGGCGGTCCAGGGTGACCGCGCCCAGCAGGGCGCCGTCCTCGACCACCGCCACCAGGGGGCTGCGCACCCTGGCCATCAGCGCCGCGACCTCCAGCAGGGTCGCGTCGGGGCGGACGGTCGTCAGCCGCGCCGCGCCCGGGGTCACGCAGTCGCCGACCGTCAGCCCGTTGATCTCCTGCCAGAAGTGGTCGGCGTGCGCCTCGTCGACCGCGCGGCTCAACGCCGGATCGTCCCAGTACGCGCGTGGTACCAGGAGCCTCAGTACCTGGGTGCCGGGGAGCACGGCCCGCGGCCGGCGCCGTTCGTCCACGACGATCAGCCCGGGTACCCTGCCCAGTCCCATCACCCGTACCGCGGTCGCGACCGAGTCGCCGAAGGTGACGGTGGGGACCTGTACGGCGATGTCACGTGCCTGCATGGCTCATGTGCCTTCCGTTCGGCCTTCTGTGAAAGCTGGGGTTGTGTCACCCTCAAGTTTCGAAAAAAGGGACGAACGGTGACTATCCGTACAGTCCTCCATTTCTCCCGGGGACACCCCGTAGCCGAAAGGGGTGCGAACCCCCCGCCACGCTTGGGGATGGGGGCGAGCCCGCATGGACACCGGCCCGCACGGGGGACACTCTGAGGACAGGGCAACGAGGAGAAGGAGAACGCCGGTGGAGTCACCCACCCGGATCCTGCTGGCCGACGACCACGCGCTGGTCCGGCAGGGGCTCCGGCTCATCATCGACGCCGAGCCCGACCTGAAGGTGGTGGCCGAGGCCTCCGACGGGGCGGAGGCGGTGCGCGCCTGCGATCCCGAGGAGGTGGACCTGGCGATCCTGGACATCGCGATGCCGCGCATGACCGGGTTGCAGGCCGCCCGCGAGATCTCCCGGCGCGCTCCCGGCGTGCGGATCCTCTTCCTTTCGATGTACGACAACGAGCAGTACTTCTTCGCCGCCCTCAAGGCGGGGGCCAGCGGCTACGTGCTGAAGTCGGTCGTGGACCGCGACCTCATCGAGGCGTGCCGCTCCGCGATGCGCGGGGAGCCCTTCCTCTACCCGGGCGCGGTGACCGCGCTGATCCGCGAGTACCTCAGCCGGGAGGAGAACGCGCCGGAGAGCATCCTGACGCCCCGCGAGGAGGAGATCATCAAGCTGGTCGCCGAGGGCCACTCCTCCAAGGAGATCGCCGAGACCCTGACGATCAGCGTGAAGACCGTGGAGCGCCACCGGACCAACATCCTGGCCAAACTCGGGATGCGGGACCGGCTGGACCTGACCAAGTACGCCATCCGCACGGGGCTCGTCGAGCCCTGACGGCGTCCTCCGCAGGTCGTACGGCGGTCCGCCGCCGGGCTGATCCGGGCAGGCCGGGAGCGTGCGTACCCTGCGTTGATGACCGTCAAGATGGTGGAGCGGCTGCGGCGGCATCCGCAGGTCGTGGACCTGCTGTGGACTCTTCCGCTGCTGGCGTACGCACTGTTCGTCATGCGGGCCGTGCCCGACCCCAAGGTCCACCTTCTGGTGATCTTCGGTCTCCTGACGCCGCTGGTCTGGCGCCGGAAATGGCCTCGCACGGTGTTCGCGGTCGTGGCCCTGGTCTCCTTCGCGCAGTGGATGGCCGGGATGCATCCGCAGGTGGCGAACATGGCGGTGATGATCGCGCTGTACACGGTCGCGACACGGTCGACGCTCCCCTGGGCGCTGGCCGCGGCGGCCGTCAACGTGTTCGGGTTCAGTCTGGCGACCTTCGACGGGGAACTGTCTCTTCGGGACTCGCTGAGCGCGGTGGCGACCATGACGGTGTTCATCGGGGCGTTCCTCGTCTACGGCGTGTACCTGCGTACCCGCCGCGCCTACCTGCAGAGTCTGGAGGAGCGGGCCCTGCAGTCCGAGCACGAGCGCGACACCCAGGTGAGAATGGCGATGGCCGCGGAGCGGGCCAGGATCGCGCGCGAACTGCACGATGTCATCGCCCACAACGTCAGCGTCATGGTCGTGCAGGCGGACGGCGCCGCGTACGCCATCGACACCGACGTCGACCGGGCCAAGAACGCGCTGGAGACGATCTCCGCCACCGGAAGGCTCGCATTGGGCGAGATGCGGCGGCTGCTCGGGGTGCTGCGGGAGAGCGACGACACCGGCACCTACACACCGCAACCCGGGGTCGAGCAGCTCGACGAGCTGGTCGAGCAGGTGCGCGACGCCGGCCTTCCGCTGGAGTTCACGGTTGAAGGCGAGCCGAAGGAACTGCCGCAGGGACTTCAGCTCTCGGTCTTCCGCATCGTCCAAGAGGCCCTCACCAACACCTTGAAGCACGCGGGGCCGGGCGCGAGAGCGCGCGTACGGCTTCGCTACGACAATGGCGGGGTGGGGATCCACGTTCAGGACGACGGCCGCGGCAACGCCATGGTCGAGAACGACGGGAAGGGGCACGGCTTGGCCGGGATGCGCGAACGCGCGGCGCTGTACGGGGGGACGGTACGGGCCGAACCCGTCCCGGGCGGCGGGTTCGAGGTGGACGTGCGGCTCCCCGCCGGAGAGGCGGCCCGGTGATCAGGGTGGTGCTCGTCGACGACCAGGAGCTGGTCAGGGCCGGATTCCGCATGGTGCTGGACGCCCAGCCCGGCCTGGAGGTCGTGGGCGAGGCGGGGGACGGCGCCCAGGCGGTCGAGCTGCTGCGCTCGACCCGCGCGGACGTCGTCCTCATGGACGTGCGGATGCCCCGGATGGACGGCATCGAGGCCACCCGCCGGATCGCCCCCGCCGGGTCGAAGGTGATCATCCTGACCACCTTCGACCTGGACGAGTACGCCTTCGCCGCGATCAAGGCGGGGGCCGCGGGGTTCCTGCTGAAGGACGCCAGGCCCGCCCAGCTGATCGAGGCGATCCACGCGGTGCACTCCGGCGACGCGGTGGTCGCGCCCAGCACGACGCGCCGCCTGCTGGAGCGCTTCGCCGGCCACCTGCCCGAACCGGGGGCCGCCGCGCCCGCTCCCGTCGCCGAGGGGCTGACCGACCGGGAGCGGGAGGTCATGCTCCTGGTGGCCAAGGGCCTGTCGAACGCCGAGATCGGCGGGCGCCTGTACGTGGCGGAGGCGACGGTCAAGACGCACGTCGGCCGCATCCTGACCAAGCTGGGCCTGCGCGACCGGGTGCAGATCGTGGTGTACGCCTACGAGAACGGCCTGGCGCGCGGCGGCTCCGGCTGAGGTCGTACCCCTCAGGTCGTAGCGCCGCAGCGGTGAGGCCGCGGTGAAGATCCCTCGCAGGAGGTACGGGCCGGGGACCTGAGTGCGATGGCAGCGGGACCGCTCGTCCCTAATGTCGTTCACGTCCTGTTTCACTCTCCGATCTCGCAGAGGAGCCAGCCGTGACCGGCATCGCCTCCAGCCCTCCCGTACGGGAGCCGAGCCCGACCGCGCCCGTGGTGGCGGCCGTCGACGTCGCCAAGTCCTACGGACGCGGCGACGCGGTGGTCCACGCCCTGCGCGGCGTCAGCGTCGGCTTCGCCCGCGGCGGGTTCACCGCGATCATGGGTCCGTCCGGCTCCGGCAAGTCCACGCTCATGCACTGCCTCGCCGGGCTCGACACCGTCACCTCCGGCTCGGTGCTGCTCGGCGGCGCCGACCTCACCCGGCTCGACGACCGGAGGCTGACCCTGATGCGCCGCGAGCGCATCGGGTTCGTCTTCCAGTCCTTCAACCTGGTGCCCACGCTCACGGCGCGGCAGAACATCCTGTTCCCCCTGGAACTGGCCGGCCGGACGCCCGAGGCGCAGTGGTTCGACCGGATCGTCGACGTCCTGGGGCTGCGGGAGCGGCTGGACCACCGCCCGTCGGAGCTGTCGGGCGGCCAGCAGCAGCGGGTGGCGTGCGCGCGGGCGCTGCTGTCCCGGCCCGAGGTGATCTTCGCCGACGAGCCGACCGGGAACCTGGACTCGGTGACCGGCCGCGAGGTGCTGGAGCTGCTGCGCCGCTCGGTCCGCGACCTGGGCCAGACGATCGTCATGGTCACCCACGACCCGGTCGCCGCCTCGTTCGCCGACCGCGTGGTCTTCCTGCGGGACGGCCTGATCGTCGACGAGCAGCTCCGCCCGACCCCCGACGGGGTGCTGGACCGGCTCAAGCGGCTGGAGAACGCATGATCAGGATCGTGCTGTCGCGGCTGGGCGCCCAGCGCGGCAGGCTGCTGCTCACCGTGGTCGCCGTCGTCCTCGGCGTGGGCTTCATCAGCGGCACGTTCGCGCTCGGCGACCTGATGCGCGCCGGCTACGCCCGGGAGTTCGCCGCCTCCGCCGAGAAGGTCGACGTGGCGGTGCTGCCGGCGGAGCAGGGTGAGACGCTCCCCGCCGGGCTGCTGAAGAAGATCCGCGCGCTGCCGGGGGTGACCGACGCGCGGGGCCTCGTCCGCGACGAGGCGCCGCTGCTGGGCAGGGACGGCCGCACCCACGGGCACGTGCCGACCCAGGGTTTCTCGCTGCCGACCGACGGGCCGCTGCAGCGGTACACCGTGCTGGAGGGCCGGGTCCCGGCGGCGCCGGACGAGGCGGTGCTGAACGAGAGCCTGGCGGAGGACACCGGCTTCCGGCCCGGCGAGCGCATCCAGGTGCTCGACCCGAAGGAACGCAGGCACACCTTCCGGCTGGTCGGCATCGTCGACGTCGGCATCGACGCGGAGCTCACCGTGCGCGGCGGGGTGGGCTTCCTCGAGGAGACCGCCGTCCGCATGACCGGGCAGAAGGACCACGTCGAGATCGACGTGGCGGGCACCGTGACGCCCGCGCAGGTGCGCGCGGCGATCGGCGGCGCCGGCCACGAAGTGATCACCGGCAAGGAGCTGGCCAGCCGGCTGTCCGCGGCGGCCGGCGTCGACATCCAGATGATCACCACCGGGCTGCTGGCCTTCGGCCTGATCTCGCTGCTGGTCGCGGGGCTGGTCATCGCCAACACGTTCACGATCCTGGTGGCGCAGCGGGCGAGGGAACTGGCGCTGCTGCGCTGCCTGGGGGCCACCCGGCGGCAGGTCTTCGGCGCGGTCGTCGTCGAGGCGGCGCTGGTCGGGCTGGTCGGCTCCCTGGCCGGCCTGGCCGCGGGCCTCGGGCTGGCGGTCGGCGGGGCCGCGGCGGTGAACGCCATGGGCATGGACGTCCCGGCGGAGGTGTCGCTCAGCCTCCGGACGGTCGCCGTGGCGCTGTCCGTCGGGCTGGTCATGACGGTGCTCTCGGCGCTGCCGCCCGCCTTCCGCGCGACGAAGGTGGCGCCGCTGGCCGCGCTCCGCACCGAGCCCGAGCCCGGTGAGCGGTCCTTCCGGCTGGGGCGCGCCCGCTGGGCGCTCGCCGTGCCGTCCGCCGCCGGAGGCCTGGCGCTGACCGTCGTCGGCATGCGCATGGAGCCGGGGGAGACCGCGATGTTCACCGTCGCGGGCGGCGGTGCGCTGACGTTCCTCGCGGTCATCGCGGTGATGCCGCTGCTGGTGCGGGCGTTCGGCCTTCCCACCGGCGGCCGGCTCGGCGGGCTCCTGGGGCTGCCGGGGAGGCTGGCCGTCCAGAACGTGCGGCGGACGCCGCGCCGCACCGCCGCCACGACCGTCGCGCTGACCGTCGGCGTCGGCCTGATGAGCCTGTTCGCGGTGGTGGGCGCCAGCAGCAAGGCGACGGCCGACCAGAAGATGTTCGAGCAGTTCCCCATCGACTACCGGTTGCACACCGGCGTGACCGGGCGCACGATTCCGCGCGGGGTGGCCGACGAGCTGCGCAGGCGGAACGACCTGTTCTCCGTGGTCACCTCGATCCGCTCCGTCGAGACGAAGTTCGGTGCGAACGAGCGGGCGGTGGCGTCCATGACGCAGTCGTCGCTGGGCGTCGTGGCCAGACCGGAGATGAAGCACGGGTCCCTGGCGGACCTGCGGCAGGGCACCGTCCTGATCAGCGAGGGGTTCGCCGCGCGCGACGGGATCGCCATGGGCGACGAGGTGCCGCTCGAGACGGAGCGCGGCGTGGTGCGGGTGACCGTCTCGGCCGTCTACTCCGGTGACGCCGGCATGATCCCCGACATCCTCATCCCCGAAGCGGACTTCGCCCGAAACTTCGGACAAATGGACGACGCCGACGTCTACGTCAACCTCCGCGAGGACGTCCCGGTGGCCGAGGCGAACGCCGTCATCGACGCCGCGGTCCGTGACCACCCCAGGGTGCAGGTCGCCACGGGCGCGGCGATGAAGGCGGAGTTCGCCAAGGCCATCGACATGCTGATCGGGATCTTCGCGGGGCTGCTCGGGCTGGCGATCGTCATCGCGCTGTTCGGGATCGTCAACACGCTGACCCTCTCGGTGGTCGAGCGGACCCGGGAGTCGGCGCTGCTGCGGGCGCTGGGCGTCAGCCGGAGGCAGCTGCGCGGCATGCTGTCCGCCGAGGCGGTGATCATGTCGCTGCTCGGGGCGGGGGTGGGCGTGGTGCTCGGCACCGTCTTCGGCTGGGCCGCCACCCGCTCGCTCTTCACCGACTTCGTCTTCGCCGTCCCCTACGGGCAGATCCTGCTGTACCTCGGGCTGGCGGTGGTGGCCGGGCTGCTCGCCGCGGTCCTGCCCGCCAGGCGGGCGGCCAGGGCCTCCATCGTGGAGTCCCTGTCGGCGGACTAACCCGCGGCGCGCGCGCCGCCGATCGGGACGGCCAGGCGGACCCGGGTGCCCCCGGCGGGGACCCCGGTGATCGAGAGCCTGGCGCCGATCAGCAGCGCGCGCTCGCGCATGCCCAGGATGCCCGCGCCGTCCTTCTCCGGCGGCCCGCAGCCGTCGTCGGTGACCTCCAGGACGACGAGGCCGGGTTCGCGGGAGAGGGACAGCCGGGCGTGCCGGGCATGGGAGTGCCGGGCGACGTTGGTGAGGCTCTCCTGGGCGATCCGGTAGATCACGAGTTCGGTGTCCGGGTCGAGGTCCGGGGGCGCCTCCAGGTCCTTGACCGGCTCCAGGCCCTCCACGCTCTCGAACTCCGCGACCAGGGCGGCCAGGGCGCTGGTCAGGCCCAGGTCCTCCAGCACCCCGGGACGCAGCCGGCGGGCCACCCCGCGCACCTCGTCCAGGCAGTTCCGGACGTTCTCGCGGACCGTCCGCACCTCCTCGGTGAGCTCCTCGGGGACGCGGTCCACCACCCGCTTCAGCTGCAGCAGCACCACGGTCAGGCTCTGCCCGATCTCGTCGTGCAGCTCCCGCGCGATGCGCTGCCGCTCGGCCTCCTGCGCGGCCAGCACCCGGGCGGTGCTGGTGCTGCGGTCGGTCTCGAGCCGGTCGAGCATGGCGTTGAAGGTGGCGACCAGGTGGCCGAGGTCGCCGTTGCCGCCGGTGTCCATCCTGTCTCCCGAGCGCAGTGAGTCGACCCGTTCCATCAGCGCGGTCAGGCCGTCCAGGGGGGCGAGGCCGGCCCGCAGCAGGAAGGCGGTGGCGGTGACCATGAGCGCCAGCCCCACCGTCAGCACCGGCAGCTCGGTGACCAGGACGGGCGACGAGACGGTCGCGGGGGACAGGGCCAGCACGGTCGTCCCGACCGCGAAGATCAGCCCGTTGATCGTGAGCAGCCGCCAGAAGAGGCGGTTGACCGGGCTGCCCTTCCGGGCTCCCGCCTGGGTTGTCCGTGCCGTCATACCGTCCAGAGTCTCCTGTCACCAGGGGTTTTGTCGATGGAGGACGCCACCCGCCGGAGGTGGGGGGCGTCCGGCGCGGGGTTGGGGGTCAGTCCCTATGCGGTTTTCCGTGCCGAGCGGCGAACCTGGATGAAAAGCGTAAAAACCGGAGGGAGGCCCGATGTCCAGCGAACCCGACTACCTGCTCGGTTCCCTGGTGGGCGGCGTCCTGCTCGCCCTGCTCGCCCTGGCCGCGTCGGTCTGGCGGGTCGGCCCCGATGAGCGCCTGGTCGTCCGCCGCTCCGGGCGGGTCCGCGCGGTCACCGGACCGGGCCTGCGGTTCATCCTGCCCGGCCTCGACCGCGCCACCCGGGTGCCGGTCCGCCCCCTCCAGGCGGAGCTGTGGTGCAGGGGCGCCACCCGCGCGGGCGCACCCGTCCTGATCAGGGGCCGCGCGACCTTCCGGGTGAGCGACCCCGACCGGTACGCCACCGCCCCGGACCTCGCGCTGGACCTCGCCTGCCGTGCGGCGGAGGACGTCCTGCGCCGCTCCGCCGCCTCTCCGGCACCGGCCGGCGGCCGCGCGCTGGCCGCCGAAGTGCCCGAGACCGCCGGCCTGACCGCCACCGACCTGGAACCCCTCGCCTCTGCGATCCCCCTGCAGGGGCGGCCGTCCCGCCATGCGATCCCCGAGGAGGGGCTTTGGAGCTGACCCACACCACCCTGCCCGGATACGGCCGCGTCCACCACGCCCGCACCCGCGGCGGCCGCCTCCTGAGCGTCACCGTCGGCCGGGACGGCCACCGCGAGCTGGCCTTCTACACCGACGAGGACCCCGACACCCCCGTCCAGACCGTCCGCCTCGACCAGGACGAGGCCGACGCCCTGGCCGAACTCCTGCACACCATGTCCTTCGCCGACCGCCTGGCCGCGCTGGAACGCGAGGTGGCCCGCCTGGCCGCCCGGGGCTGACGCCCTCAGCCGGGGCCGCCGGCCGGCGGCCTGCTCCTGCCGGACGGGTGGAGGAGCAGGCCGCGGCGGTAGGCGACGGACAGGTCGGTGGTGGTGATCATGCCCACGACGCGACCGTCGCCGACGACCACCGCGACCAGCTCGCGCTCGACCGGGCGGACGGCCAGGAGCTCGGCGGCGGGGGCGTCGGGGGCCAGGACGTTGCGGTCGGGGAGGGCGGTCATGTGGTCGCGGACCCGGGCGGCGCGCCGGTCCTCGGGGAGGGCGGTCAGCACGTCGGCGTGGACGGCGCCGACCGGGGAGCCCGCGACGTCCACGACGGGGAAGACGTTCTGGCGGGAGAAGGCGACGGTCCCGCGCAGGAAGTCGCCGACCTCCTGGCGGTCGGGCGCCAGGTCCGGCGCGGGGTTCATGACCTCGCCGACCCGGACGTCCCGCAGGGAGTCGCGGACGAGGCGGGCGGTGCCCTCCGCCTTGGCGGAGATCATGAGGAACCAGCCGACCAGCATCGTCCACAGGCCGGCGCCCGACCGGGTGAACAGGAGCTGGAAGGCGCCCAGGACGACCAGCGCCAGGCCGACGGAGCGGCCCGCGCGGACGGCGGCCAGGTCGGCGCGCGTCAGGTCGTGGTAGCGCCGCCACAGGATCGCGCGCAGCACCCTGCCGCCGTCCAGGGGCGCGCCGGGCAGCAGGTTGAACGCGCCCAGCAGCACGTTCATCAGCGCCAGCCACGTTAGTGGTTGGACCAGCAGCGCCGGGGCGTCCAGCGTCCACGCCGCGACGGTCCCCGCGCCGAACAGCACGCCCAGCGCGAAGCTGGCCAGCGGCCCCGCCGCGGCGATCGCCAGGTCGGCCTGCGGGGTGGGCGCCTCGTCCTCCAGCTCCGACACCCCGCCGAGCATCCACAACGTGATCGAGTGCACCCGCACGCCCCGCCGCAGCGCGACCAGGCTGTGCGCGAGCTCGTGCACCAGCAGGCAGGCGAAGAACACCAGGGCGACCGGGACGGCGACCGCCCAGTAGACCCCGGCGGGCCGGCCCGGGTCGGCCCGGGGCAGCACCCCGGTGGCCAGGATCAGGCCGACCAGCCCGACGATGAACAGGGCCGACCACTGGGCGCCGATCCTGATGCCGGAGACCCTGCCCAGGGGGAGGACCTTGCTCATCGCCTTCACCGTCCGTCTGCTCGATCACGGTGGCCGCCCGCGCCGTCCGCCGCGGGTCTCCTTCCATCATGAGCAGGTCGGCGAGCCTGTTCCCAGGGGCGAAGGTCACTGCCGGGCAGGCCGGAAAGAGGTTGTGGAAATCGTGATCCTGTCGTCACTCTCCGCGATAATGGGGAGGTGGCGGACGAGAGCGGGAGACGGGACGCGCGGCCGGGGCGAAGGCGCCTGGCGGCCGTGGCCGTGCTGCTCTCGGCGGTGCTACCGGCCGGATGCGGCGGCGAGGAGGGCGGAGGAGCGCCCGTCGTCAACCTCTACAACGCCCCGCAGCAGAACCTCGCCCGGATCGTCGAACGCTGCAACGGGCTGGCGAAGGGCGCCTACCGGATCGTGCTCAACACGCTGCCGCGCGGGGCCGACGACCAGCGGGAGCAGCTCGTCCGGCGGCTGGCGGCCGAGGACCGCGGCCTGGACGTGCTCGGCCTGGACGTGACCTGGACGGCGGAGCTGGCCGAGGCCGAATGGATCAGGGAATGGACGGGGGAGTACGCGCGGCGGGCCAGGGAGGGCACACTCCAGCGGCCACTGGACACCGCGACGTGGCGGGGACGGCTGTACGCCGCCCCGTACAACACCAACGTCCAGCTCCTGTGGTACCGCTCGGACCTCATCCCCGAGCCGCCGTCCACCTGGACGGGGCTGATGCGGGCCTCCGCCCGGCTGGCCGCCGCCGGCGAGCCCCACTACGGCGAGGTGACGGGCGCCCAGTACGAGGGCGTCGTCGTCTGGTTCAACAGCCTCGTCGCCTCGGCCGGAGGCCGGATCCTCAGCCCCGACGGCGAGCACGTCGCGCTCGGGAGGCCCGCCCTGCAGGCCCTGCGGACGATGCGGGACTTCGCCCGCTCCCCGGCGGCGGACCCGTCGCTGTCCAACACCCGCGAGGACGACGCACGGCTGGCCGTCGAGTCGGGGCGCGCCGCCTACGAGGTCAACTGGCCGTACGTCCACGCCTCCATGGCCGCCAACCGCCCGGACCTCGTCCGGCACTTCAGGTGGGCGCCCTACCCCGGGATCACCGGAGCCGGGCGCTCCCCCCTCGGCGGCGCCAACTTCGCCGTCAGCCGCTACTCCGAGCACCCCGACCGGTCCTTCCGGGCCGCCCTCTGCCTGCGCGACCCCGAGAGCCAGCGCATCGCGGCCACCCTGGACGGCCTGCCCCCGACCATCGCCTCCGTCTACCGGTCCGCGGGCATGGCCGAGGCCTACCCCATGCGCGACGCCATCCTGCGGGCCCTCGAGACGGCCGCCCCCCGCCCGCAGACCCCCACCTACCAGAACGTCTCCACGGTCACGGCCGTCACGCTCTCGCCGCCCGCGTCGATCGACCCGCCCGAGACGCTCGCGCGGCTGCGCTCCCTCATCGGGGACGCGCTCCAGAGCAGGGGGGTGCTGCCGTGAGGAGGGCCCTCAGCGCGGGGGAGCGGTCGGAGCGGCGGCTCGCCTGGTGGCTGTGCGCGCCGGCGGCGCTGGTCATGGTGCTGGTGACGGCCTGGCCGGTCCTGTACTCGGTGCTGCTGTCGTTCCAGCGGTACGACCTGCGCTTCCCCGGCCGGCGGGAGTGGATCGGGCCGGACAACTACGCCACGGTCCTGGGCAGCGGGTTCTGGTGGAGCGCGGTGTGGGTCACGCTGCTGGTCACGGTGGTGAGCGTGCTCATCGAACTGGTGCTGGGGATGGCGCTCGCCGTGGTCATGTACCGGACCCTGGTGGGGCGCGGGCTCGTCCGCACGGTCGTGCTCATCCCGTACGGGATCGTCACCGTCGCGGCGGCCTTCGGCTGGAAGTACGCCTGGACGCCGGGCACGGGCTGGCTGGCCGGGCTGCTGCCGCCCGGCCAGGCCCCGCTCACCGAGCACTGGCCCGCCATCGCGATCATCATCCTGGCCGAGGTGTGGAAGACGACGCCGTTCATGGCGCTGTTGCTCATGGCGGGGCTGGCGCTGGTGCCGGAGGACGCGCTGAAGGCCGCGGCGATGGACGGCGCGAACGCCTGGCAGCGGTTCCGGATGATCACACTGCCGCTGATGCGGCCCGTGATCCTGGCGGCGCTGCTGTTCCGGACGCTGGACGCCTTCCGCATCTTCGACGACGTCTACGTCCTGACCAACGGGGCGCAGGGCACCTCCTCGGTGTCGATCATCGCCTACCACAACCTGATCGGCGGGCTGAACCTCGGCATCGGCTCCACCATGTCGGTGCTGATCTTCCTGATCACGGCGCTCATCGCGTTCTTCTTCGTCGCGGGGCTGGGCGCGGGGTCCCCGGCCGGGAAGGAGCGGCGCTGATGGCGGGCCGTGCGGGCTCCTCCCGGCGCGTCCGCTGGGCGCTGGCCGACCTCCTCGTCCTGCTGTACGCACTGGTGCCGGTGCTGTGGCTCGTCTCGTTGTCGGTCAAGACCCCGGCCGCGGTCGCCGACGGCTCGTTCGTCCCGAGCGAGTGGACCTGGCGCAACTACCGGAGCATCTTCGGCGACGGCGACTTCCTGCGCGGCCTGGTCAACTCGATCGGGATCGGGCTCATCTCCACACTCGTCGCGGTGGTGATCGGCACGATGGCCGCCTACGCCGTCGCCCGGCTGCGCTTCCCCGGCCGCTCGGCGATCCTGGGCGTCTCGCTGCTGATCGCGATGTTCCCGCAGATCTCGCTGGTGACCCCGCTGTTCCAGATCGAGCGGGCACTGGGCCTGTTCAACACCTGGCCGGGGCTGATCCTGCCGTACGTCACCTTCGCGCTGCCGCTGACGATCTACACCTTGAGCAACTTCTTCCAGGAGATCCCGTGGGAGCTGGAGAAGGCGGCGAAGATGGACGGGGCCACCCCGCTGCAGGCCTTCTGCCTGGTCATCGTGCCGCTGGCCGCGCCCGGCGTGGTGACCGCGGCGATCCTGGCGTTCATCGTCTGCTGGAACGACTTCCTGTTCGCGATCTCGCTGACCTCCTCCAGCACGGCGCGGACGGCCCCGGCGGCGATCTCGTACTTCACGGGCGCCTCGCAGTTCGAGGACCCCACCGGCTCCATCGCCGCCGCGGCCGTGGTCATCACGGTCCCGATCGTGCTGTTCGTGCTGTTCTTCCAGCGCCGGATCGTCTCCGGCCTGACCTCAGGCGCCGTGAAGGGATAGGCCGTGGCCGAGATCGTGCTCGACGGCGTGACCAAGCGCTTCTCCGACGGCACCGTCGCCGTGCGGGAGTTCGACCTGACCATCGCCGACGGAGAGTTCGTCATCCTGGTCGGCCCGTCGGGCTGCGGGAAGTCCACCACCCTCAACATGATCGCCGGGCTGGAGGACATCACGGACGGCGAGCTGCGCATCGGCGGCGAGCGCGTCAACGAGCGCGCCCCCAAGGACCGGGACATCGCGATGGTGTTCCAGTCCTACGCGCTGTACCCGCACATGACCGTCCGGCAGAACATCGGCTTCCCGCTGCGGCTCGCCGGGACGGACAAGGCGCGGGCGAACGCGAAGATCGAGGAGACCGCCGGCATCCTGGACCTGTCGGACCTCCTGGACCGCCGGCCCGCGAACCTCTCCGGCGGCCAGCGCCAGCGCGTCGCGATGGGCCGCGCGATCGTCCGCGACCCCAGCGCCTTCCTCATGGACGAGCCCCTGTCGAACCTCGACGCCAGGCTCCGCGTCCAGATGCGCACCATGATCTCCCGTCTGCAGAACCGCCTGGGCACCACCACCGTCTACGTCACCCACGACCAGACCGAGGCGATGACCCTGGGCGACCGCATAGTCCTCATGAAGGACGGCGTGGTCCAGCAGACGGGCGCCCCGGAGGACCTCTACGCCCGCCCGCACAACCTCTTCGTCGCCGGCTTCATCGGCTCTCCCGCCATGAACCTCCTCCCCGCCGAGCTCACCTCCGAAGGGCTTCGCACCCCTCTCGGCCTCGTTCCGCCCACCCCGCGCATCACCGCGGCCCTGCGAAGCGACCCGCCCCGCGAGGTCGTCATGGGCCTTCGCCCCGAGGCCTTCGCGGACACCCGCCTGCCCCGCCCTGTCGCCGACGGGGCGGCCCGCCTGGCCTTCACCGCCCGCACCGACATCGTGGAGTCCCTCGGCGCCGAGAAGTACGTCTACCTGGACCTGTCCCCGGAGCCGCCCGGCGCGCCCGCCCCCGGCCAGCTCGTCGCCCGCCTCGACGCCGCATCCCCCGTCCGGGAGGGAGAGCCCCTCGAACTCGACTACGACCCCACCCAGATCCACCTCTTCCATCCCGAAACCGGCGTCAACCTCACCGAGTCCCGCTGACCTCCACGATCACGCGGGCAGGGATCTCCTTCCGGCGGGAGCCCCCGGCTGCGCTGCCTGCGGCGGGCCCGTGCTCTTCGTGGTGCCGGGCCGTTCCCGTTCGGGGAAGCCGTGCGAGTGTGGCGGCGGGGCGTTGACGCGGGCCCACCCGATCCCTGATCACGCGGGCAGGGGCCTCCTCCCGGCGGAAGACCCTGGCCGTGCCGCCTGCGGTGAGTCGGGTGTTCTTCGTGGTGCCGGGCCGTTCCTGTTTCGGGGAATGCGTGCGAGCGTGGCGGCGGGGGCGTTGACGCGGGCCCAGCCGATCCCTATCGTTTCGCTTGGGATAACGGTGTATCCCTGAATGAAACGAGCGCCGGAGGAGGCTCCGGGCCGGGCGAGGGGAGCGCGGATGGCGGACGGGCCGCTGCACGGTCTGCGGGTGCTGGACGTCTCGACGATTCTCGCGGGGCCGCTGTGCGCGCAGATCCTGGGGGACTTCGGGGCGGACGTGGTCAAGGTCGAGCACTCCACCAGGCCGGACGGGATGCGCGGGCACGGGAGGTCCAAGGACGGGCACGCGCTGTGGTGGAAGGAGGTCTCCCGGAACAAGCGGACGATCGGGCTCACGCTGTCGGTTCCGGAGGGGGCCGAGGTGCTGCTGCGGCTGGCCGGGCAGTCCGACGTGCTCATCGAGAACTTCCGGCCCGGGACACTGGAGAAGTGGGGGCTGGGACCGGAGAGGCTGCATGAGGTGAACCCGGGTCTGGTCGTCGTGCGGGTCACCGGGTTCGGGCAGCGGGGGCCGTACGCGGGACGGGCCGGGTTCGGGACGCTCGCGGAGGCGATGAGCGGGTTCGCGCACCTGACGGGGGAGCCGGACGGGCCGCCGACGCTTCCGGCGTTCGGCCTGGCCGACAGCGTCTGCGGGATCGCGGCGTCGTCGGCGGTGATGATGGCGCTGTTCCACCGCGAGCGGTCGGAGGACGGGCGCGGCCAGGTCATCGACATGAGCCTGCTGGAACCGCTGATGGCGGCCGTGGGGCCGTCGCCGACCGTCTACGACCAGCTCGGCGTCGTCGAGATGAGGCACGGGAACCGCTCCACCAACAACGCGCCGCGCAACACCTACCGGACGTCCGACGGGTACTGGCTGGCCGTGTCGACCAGCGCGCAGGCGATCGCGGAGCGCGTCATGCGGCTCGTGGGACGCCCCGAGGTGATCGACGAGCCCTGGTTCGCCGACGGCAGGGGCCGTGCGGAGCACGTGGAGCTGCTCGACGAGCTCGTGGGCGGCTGGATCGGGGCGCGGACCCGCGCCGAGGTGGTCGGGGCCTTCACCGAGGCGGGCGCGGCCGTCGCGCCCGTCTACGACGCCAGGGACCTGGTGGAGGACCCGCACGTGCGGGAGACGGAGATGCTCACCAGGGTGCCCGACCCCGACCTGGGGGAGCTGCTCATGCACAACGTCATGTGGCGGATGTCGAAGACCCCGGGCCGTATCCGGTTCACCGGCCGCGCGCACGGCGCGGACACCGACGAGGTCCTGGCCGGCGAGCTCGGCTACGACGCAGCGGAGGTGGCGGCCCTGCGCGAGAAGAAGATCATCAGTTGACCCCCCGGAAGCCCCGGGACAGGAGGGGAACGTGAGCGGATTCGAGCTCGTCGTGAAGAACGTCCAGGTCGTCCGGCACGATCAGGACGAGCCGTTCGCCGCGGACATCGCGGTACGCGACGGCAAGATCGTGCAGGTGGCGCCCGGCCTCGACGTGACCGGGGTACCGCGGGTCGTGGACGGCAGGGGCAGGCTCGCCTTCCCCGGCGTCGTCGACGCCCACCAGCACTGGGGCATCTACAACCCGCTCGCCGAGGACACCGTCAGCGAGAGCCGCGCGAGCGCGCAGGGCGGCGTCACGACCGCGCTGAACTACATGCGCACCGGCCAGTACTACCTCAACAAGGGCGGCCCGTACGCCGACTTCTTCCCCGAGGTCCTGGCCGCCTCCGAAGGCCGCGCGTACGTCGACTACGCCTACCACCTCGCCCCCATGTCCCAGGAGCACATCGCGGAGATCCCGGACCTGGTGGAGCGGTTCGGCGTCACCTCGTTCAAGGTCTTCATGTTCTACGGCGGCCACGGGCTGCACGGCCGCTCGGCCGACCAGAACTCGTTCCTGATGATCCCCGAGGGCGAACGCTACGACTACGCCCACTTCGAGTTCGTCATGCGGGGAGTCCAGGCGGCCCGCGAGAGGTTTCCGCACCTGGCCGACGAGATCTCCTTGTCGCTGCACTGCGAGACCGCCGAGATCATGACCGCCTACACCCGGATGGTGGAGGACGCCGGAGAGCTGTCCGGGCTGGCCGCCTACAGCGCCTCCCGCCCGCCGCACTCGGAGGGCCTGGCGGTCTCCATCGCCTCCTACCTGGCGCACGAGACCGGGCTGCCGACCATCAACCTGCTGCACCTGTCGGGCCGCAAGGCCGTCGACGCCGCGGTGCGCATGTCCAGGGCGTTCCCGCACATCGACTTCCGCCGCGAGGTCACCGTCGGGCACCTGCTGGCCGACATCGACACCGCGAGCGGCATCGGCGGCAAGGTCAACCCGCCGCTGCGCCCGCGCGAGGACGTCGAGGCCCTGTGGGAGTACGTGGCCGACGGCACCGTCGACTGGGTCGTCAGCGACCACGCCTGCTGCCGCGCCGAGGCCAAGTTCGGCTCCGACCCCACGGACGTCTTCCTGGCCAGGTCCGGTTTCGGCGGCGCCGAGTACCTGCTGCCCGGCCTGGTCACCGAGGGCCGCAGGCGCGGCGTCTCCCACGGCCGGATCGCGGCCCTGAGCTCCCGCAACCCGGCCGTCCGGTACGGCCTGCGCGGCAAGGGCGTCCTGGCCGCCGGGTACGACGCCGACATCGCGCTGGTCGATCCGGACGCCACCTGGACGGTCCGCGCCGAGGAGTCGGAGTCCGCCCAGGGCCACACCCCGTTCGAGGGCTTCGAGCTCACCGCCCGGGTGACCGACACCTTCCTGCGCGGCGTCCGGATCCTGGAGGACGGGAAGGTCGTGGGCGACCCCTCGGGCAGGTACCTGCCCCGCCCCTACACCCGGGACTGATCCCGGACGCGAGGAGCCCCGAGAGCGGGACGGCCGGAGGACGCCTTCGGCCGTCTCCGGGTCAGCAGCCGCGCATCTCCTGCTCGATGAGCTCGAACTGCACGCGCATGGCCTCGGACATCGCGTGGACCGCCGACATGGGGCGGAGCATCACGCAGAACTCCTGGATGAGCCCGTCCTCGTTCATCGTCAGGAAGTCGCACCCGTGGATCTGGGTGTTGTCGATGCGCGCCTTGAAGACCAGGGCGTGCTCCGCGCCGTCCGCGAGCTCCTTGACGTAGTGGAAGTCCTGGAAGACCCGCATCGCGCCCTTGAGGATCGCGAACACCATCTCCTTGCCCTGGTAGGGCTTGAAGGCCACGGGACTGAGGAAGGTCGCGTCCTCGGCGAGCAGGTCGCGGACCGCGTCCAGGTCCTGCTTCTCCACTGCGGTACGGAACGGGTGCAAAGCGACCACCTTAACTGCGATCAGTGCCACTAGAGGGGTAAAGCGGGCAATCGGGGGGAATCCTACGTGGCGGCCGGTGGGCTGGGAACGACTAGCCTCCTAGGGATGAACCGGCTGGTGACCGCCTCGGGGGAACTGGAACTCACGCGCTTCCCCCACCGACCCCCGGATCCGCTGCGCGCGTGGGACGCCGCGGACGAGTACCTGCTCGGCCACCTGGCCGAGACGGGGGGCCCGCGAGGGACCGTCGTCGTCCTGGGCGACCGGTGGGGAGCCCTGACGACCGCGCTGGCCGGGCACCGGCCCGTCCAGATCTCCGACTCCTTCCTGGGGCGCTCCGCGACCCGCGAGAACCTCCTGAGGGCCGGGCACGATCCGGAGGCGGCGACCCTGCTGACCACCCGGGACGCCCCGCCGGAGCGGGTGGACACCCTCCTGGTGCGGGTGCCCAAGAGCCTCGCGCTGCTGGAGGACCAGCTCCACAGGCTGCGCCCGGCGCTGCACCCCGGCACCGCGGTGGTGGGGGCGGGCATGGTCAAGGAGATCCACACCTCCACGCTGCGGCTGTTCGAGGAGATCGTCGGGCCCACCCGGACGTCCCTGGCGGTGAAGAAGGCGCGGCTCGTCCTCGCCGAGCCCGACCCGTCCCGCGATCCCGGTCCCGACCCCTGGCCGCTGGTCCACACCCTGCCCCCGGACGCCGGAGCCGTCGCGGGGCGCACCGTCGTCAACCACGCCGGGGTCTTCTGCGCCGACCGGCTCGACATCGGCACCCGGTTCTTCCTGGAGCACCTGCCCGTACAGCCGGACGCGTCGCGGATCGTGGACCTGGGCTGCGGCAACGGCGTGCTCGGGCTGGCCGCCGCGCTGACCCACCCCGACGCCGAGATCGTCTGCACCGACGAGTCCCACCAGGCCGTCGCCTCCGCCGAGGAGACCTTCGCCGCCAACGGGCTGGCGGGACGCGCGGTGTTCACCGCCGCGGACGCGCTCGGAGCCGTCGGGCCGGGGTCCGTCGACCTCATCCTCAACAACCCGCCGTTCCACTCCCACCAGGCCACGACGGACGCCACGGCCTGGCGGATGTTCGCCGAGGCGCGCAGGGCGCTGGCCCCCGGCGGCGAGCTGTGGGTCGTCGGCAACCGCCACCTGGGCTACCACGTGAAGCTCCGGCGCCTCTTCGGCAACTGCTCGACGGTCGCGAGCAACCCCAAGTTCGTCCTGCTGCGCGCCGTCAGACGCGGACGCAGGCCTCCCGCCCGGTGAGCTCGTCCTCGACCGTGCCCCTGCGGGCGGCGTGCAGGCCCAGGGCGAGCTGCGGCACGACGAGCACGGCGAGGAACAGGATCGGGAGTTCCCAGCCGCCGGTGTACTGGTAGAGCACGCCGATCAGCACCGGGCCGGGGATCGCCATCAGGTAGCCCATGCTCTGGGTGAAGGACGACAACCGGGTCACCCCCTCCTGGGTGCGGGCACGCAGCCCGATCATGGTCAGGGCCAGCGGGAAGCCCGCCCCGTTCAGACCCAGCAGGATCGCGCACGGCCACGCCAGCGCGCCCGGGGCCAGGAGCAGCCCGGCGTAGGCGGCCAGCGCGCTCAGGCAGAACGCCCACACCAGCGGGCGCTGGTCGGGCAGCCGCGCGATCAGCCCCGGCAGGAACAGGGCGACCGGTGCGGCCAGGCCCAGAGCCACGGCGAGCATCAGGCCGGAGGTGCCGGCCGGGATCCCGGCGTCCCGGAAGATCTGCGGCAGCCAGCCCAGGATCACGTAGGCGGTCGTCGCGTTCACCGCCATGTAGACGGCCAGGCCGCGGGCGATCCTGCTGCGCCGCAGCGGGGGCAGCAGGCGCGGCGCGGAGGAGCGCGCGGGCTGGGAGACCCGGTTGCGGGCCGCGCTCAGCAGGGCCGCCACCGCGAGCAGCGCCCAGATCCCCAGGCCCCACCGCCAGGAGCCCAGCGCCCCGGCGAGCGGGACCGCCGAGGCGGCGGCGAGGGTGGCCGCCCCGGTCAGCGCTATCGAGTACAGCGCGGTCATCCGCTCGACCCGGCCGGGGAAGGCATGGCCGACGACCGCGGGCAGCAGCACGTTCGCCACCGCGACCCCGGCTATGGCGAGCATGCTGAACAGCAGGAAGACCCAGGCGTCGGCGGCCAGCGCCCGCACGGCGAGCCCGACGGCGAGCACCGCCATCCCCATCATGATCACGGACATCTGCCCGAACCGGCGGGACAGGGCGGGGGTCAGCGACCCGAACACGGCGAAGCACAGGGGCGGCAGGGTGGCCAGCACCCCGCTGACCACGTTGTCCATGCCCAGCTCGGCCTGCAGTTCCGGCAGCAGGGGGCCGATCGTGGAGGCCACCGGGCGCAGGTTCAGCGAGGTGAGCAGGACCAGCAGGACGAGGGGGAGGGCGGCGGGGAGCCGGCGGGGGGTCATACGACGGATCATAGAATCATTGGATGAATCTGGTAAATGAGACGATGGCGACATGACGTTGTCGGCGGCACGGCGCACCCCCCTGTTCGACCAGGTCGTGGAGCAGCTCCGCGAGCAGATCACCTCCGGCCGCTGGCCGGTGGGCTCCCGGATCCCGATCGAGCCCGAACTGGCCGAACAGCTCGGCGTGGCCCGCGGCACCGTGCGCGAGGCCGTCCGGGCGCTGGCCCACAACGGGCTCCTGGACATCCGCCAGGGCTCGGGCACCTACGTGGCGGCCACCAGCGAACTCGCCGGGGTCATGCGCCGCCGCTTCACCGGGATCGGCCGCGCCGACATCCGGGAACTGCGCATGACCCTGGAGACCTCCGCCGCCGCCCTGGCCGCCGTCCGCCGCACCGAGGCGGACCTGCTCCTGCTCCAGGAGACGCTCGACCAGCGCGACCGCGCCTGGGACGAGGGCGACACCGAGCGGTTCGTCCAGGCCGACGCCGCCTTCCACCACGCCGTTGTCGCCGCCGCCCACAACGCCGCGCTGACCGGCCTGTACGCCGACCTCGGCGAGGTGCTGCGCGACGAACTGCGCGACTACCTCACCAGCGGCCTCGTCCCCGAGCGCAAGATCGACCACGGCAGGCTGGTCGCGGCGATCCGGGCCGGCGACGCCGCGGCGGCCACCCGCGAGGCCACCCATTTCTTCCCGCAACTCGCCGAGGGTCGCGAAAGTCAATGATCTACTGGTTTTGGCGATAAGCCGGAAACCCTCACTGTTTCCCCGGGGAACAACTTCCTCAGGGCCGATCCGCACATGATCGGACTCGGGGGAAAAGACCATGGGAACACGTCTGTGGCTGGCACTCACCGGACTGGCGGCGGCCTACACCCCGGCCGCCCACGTGGTTCCGCCCGCCCTCTCCCGCCCCGCCCCGGGCCATGACCCGGTCTCCGGCTTCTACGCCCAGAAACCTCTCTGGACGTCCTGCGAGGTGGACCCGAGGTTCTCCTGCGCGACCCTCGAAGCCCCCCTGGACTACACCCGCCCGGGCGGCGAGACCATCCGGATCTCGCTCAACATGCTTCCCGCCTCCGACCCGTCGCGCCGCCTCGGCGCGCTGGTGACCAACCCCGGAGGACCCGGCTCCTCGGGACTGGAGTTCGTCTTCGGCGCGCACGCCTACTTCAGCGCCGTGCTGCGCGCCCACTACGACATCATCGGCATGGACCCGCGCGGGGTCGGCGCCAGCACCCCCGTCGTCTGCCGCAGTTCCGATCCCCGGCGGACCGCGGAAATGGAACAGGCGGAGGACTCCTCCGAATACGCGGCGCTTTTCGCCAGGAGCTGCGCGGACGCCTCAGGCGCGCTGCTCTCCAACGTCCGCACGCCCTCGGTGGCCCGCGACCTCGACCTGGTGCGCGCCGCCCTGGGGCAGGACCGCCTGCACTACTACGGGGCCTCCTACGGCACCCTCCTCGGCCGGTTCTACGCCCACCTCTTCCCCGCCAGGACGGGCAGGATGGCGCTGGACTCCGTGGTCGACCCCACCGGCTGGCCCGGCGACGCCACCGCGCAGGCCGTGGGCTTCGAGACCGCCTTCCGGGTGATGGTCGGCCACTGCGCCCGGCGTCCCGGCTGCCCGCTCGGCGCCGACCCGCCCGGGGCCCTGGCCAGGGTGGAACGGCTGGTCTCCCGGGCCGACGCCAGCCCGCTGGAGGCCGGCGCGAGCGGCCCGGTGACCGGACGCGACGTGCTGCGGGTCATCCAGACGGCCACCTACCGGGAGGAGACCTGGCCGCAGGTCACCGCGGCGCTCGCCGCCGCGCTGCGCGGCGACGGCGGGCCGCTGAGGACGCTGGCGGCCTGGCCCTCGGGTTCCGGCAGGGAGGCGCTCTCCGGCGGCTACCAGGCGGTCGTGTGCCCGCACCTGCGCCCCGAGGAGCGCACCGCCGAGGCCGCGCACGCCGCGGGCCGCGCCGCGCTGCGCGCCGCCCCGCTGTTCGGGCGGCGGGTCGAGGCCCAGCGCCAGGCCTGCGCCCGGTGGCCGGTGGCCTCGCTGCCCGAGGCGGGGCTGGCGGTGCGGACGGACGGCGCCCCGCCACCGCTGCTGGTGCACAACCGGCACGACGCCGCGACGCCCGTCCACTGGGCCAGGAGCGCGCACGGGCAGCTGCCGGGCAGCGCCCTGGTGCTCAACGACTCCGGAGGGCACGGCTTCTACCCGATGGGGGAGTGCACCCGCGGGATCGTCGACCGCTTCCTGACCGAGGGGGCCATGCCCGCCCCCGGCACCTTCTGCGAGGACCGCGCACCCGCTCTGAGCAGGGAGGAGAGGGGTGGGAACTAACCGGTTCGCGTAGCGCCCGGGGAGCGTGTAAGGTTTTCCCTGCGAGCACGACGCAAGCCCCTTTAGCTCAGTCGGCAGAGCGTCTCCATGGTAAGGAGAAGGTCTACGGTTCGATTCCGTAAAGGGGCTCGAGAAACGAAAGAACGCCCGGCCCGCGACGGGCACGGGCGTTCCGCGTTTCACCGGGTGGCTGGCTTCAGGTACTCTTAACGAGGCCGCCAGCGGCCTGTCATGGCGGGGTAGCTCAGTCAGGCAGAGCAAGCGGCTCATAATCGCTGTGTCGCCGGTTCAAGTCCGGCCCTCGCTACTCAAACTGATCTCCGGTCCCCCCGGGACCGGGGTCGGGATGTTCGTCCAGATACCTAGCAGAAAGGCACTCCACCGTGGCTGCCACCGACGTTCGGCCGAAGATCACGCTGGCCTGCCAGGAGTGCAAGCACCGCAACTACATCACGCGGAAGAACCGGCGCAACGACCCGGATCGCCTGGAGCTGAAGAAGTACTGCCCCAACTGCCGGTGCCACCAGGCGCACCGCGAGACCCGCTAGAACCGCACGCCTGCACCGTTCGGCCCGCTCACCGGAACCTCCGGGAGCGGGCCGAACGTCGTTCTGTTACTTTCACCCCCGAGCCCATCAGGAGGAGCGGCTCCCCTCGGAAGGAAACGGCATGGCACTGAACACAGATTTCATCGGGCGCAAGTTCCCGCCCAGCCCCCCGTATGAGGTATCCCGGGTGAAGATCCGCGAGTTCGCGGACGCCATCGGCGACCAGAACCCGATCTACCGCGACCCCGAGGCCGCCAAGGCCGCCGGCCACCCGGACGTGATCGCGCCGCCGACCTTCCCGATCGTGATCTCCCTGGGCGGCGACGCGCTGGCCGACCCCGAGCTCGGCCTCAACTACGCCATGGTCGTGCACGGCGAGCAGCGCTTCGAGTACGTCCGCCCGGTCGTCGCCGGCGACGTCCTGACCTGCGAGGCGTCCATCAGCGACATCCGCAAGGCCGGTGGCAACCACCTGCTCAAGCTCGTCACCGAGGTCAAGGACGCCCAGGGCGAACTCGTCGTGACCTCCTACAACACCATCGTGGAACGGGGGGCCTGACATGGCGGCGACCGTCAAGTACGACGAGGTCGAGGTCGGCACCGAGATCCCGGCCCGCTCCTTCCCCGTCAAGCGCCTCAACCTGGTGATGTACGCGGGCGCCTCCGGCGACTTCAACATCATCCACTGGGACGAGAAGTTCGCGACCTCCGTCGGCCTGCCCGACGTCATCGCCCACGGCATGTTCACCATGGCCCAGGGCGGCCGGTTCGTCACCGACTGGGCCGGCGACCCCGGCGCCGTCCTGGACTACGGCGTGCGCTTCACCGGCATGGTCCCGGTGCCCCACGACACCGGCAACGTCATCGAGATCAGCGGCGTCGTCGAGGAGAAGCTCGAGGACGGCAAGGTCGTCGTCGGCCTCACCGCCCGCGAGTCCGGCGGCCAGAAGGTGCTCGGCCAGGCCAAGGCCGTCGTCCGGCTCGCCTGAGCGAGACGGATCTCACCCGCGCCCGCCCCCGCCGGGGCGGGCGCGGGCGTCCTCGGAGAGGATGGACCGGACGACGGGCCGAGCCGACACGGAAGGACACCGAACCCCGATGAACGTGCGCTGTCAGGATGTGAGGCTCGCCGGATACACCACGCTGCGGCTGGGCGGGCCGGCCCGGACCTTCATCGAGGCGACGACCGAGGACGAGCTGGTCGAACAGGTCCGCGCCGCGGACGAGGCGGGGGAGCCCCTGCTCGTCCTGGGCGGCGGCAGCAACCTCGTCGTCGCCGACGAGGGCTTCCCCGGCACCGTCGTCCGCGTCGCCACCCGCGGCGTGACGATCGAGGGCGGCCGGGTCGAGGCCCAGGCGGGCGAGGAGTGGGACTCCCTCGTCGCCCGCGCCGTCGCCGAGGGCCTCAGCGGCGTCGAGTGCCTGTCGGGCATCCCCGGGCGGGTCGGCGCCACCCCCATCCAGAACGTCGGCGCCTACGGCCAGGACGTCAGCGAGACCATCACCGAGGTCCGCGTCTACGACCGGCGCGAGCAGCGCGTCCGCGCCTTCACGCCCGCCGAGTGCGCCTTCACCTACCGGCACAGCGCCTTCAAGGGGAACGACCGCTACGTGGTGCTCTCCGTCGCCTTCCAGCTGGCCGAGACGGGCGAGTCCCGTCCGGTCAGGTACGCCGAGCTCGCCCGCAGGCTCGGCGTGGAGGCCGGCGGCACCGCCGGCCTCGCCGAGGTCCGGGACGCCGTCCTGGCGCTGCGCCGCGGCAAGGGCATGGTGCTGGACCCCGACGACCCCGACACCCGCAGCGCCGGCAGCTTCTTCACCAACCCCGTCCTGACCGGGCAGGAGCTGAGGCTGCTGGCCGAACGGGCCGAGGGCTTCCCCGCCTTCCCCGAGCCCGACGGGCGCACCAAGACCTCCGCCGCCTGGCTGATCGACCGGGCGGGCTTCACCAAGGGCTACGCCCGGGGGCCCGTCCGGCTGTCCACCAAGCACACCCTCGCCCTGACCAACCCGGACGCCGAGGGCACCGCCCGCGACCTGCTCGCCCTGGCCCGCGAGATCCGCGCGGGCGTCCGCGAGGCCTTCGGCGTGACCCTCGTCAACGAACCCGTCCTCGTCGGGCTCACGCTGGACGAGGAGGGCTAGACGCCGACCGCGGGCCGGGGAGCGGCGGCGGCCAGCCAGTCGTCCACGCCCTCCAGGAGCTGCTTGCGCACCCCGGGCGGGGCGGCGGAACCCCGGATCGAGCCGCGCGCCAGCTCGGCCAGCTCCGCGTCGGAGAAGCCGTGCTCGCTGCGGACCAGCTCGTACTGCGCGGCCAGCCGCGAGCCGAACAGCAGCGGGTCGTCGGCTCCCAGCGCGATCGGCACGCCCGCCTCGAACAACCCGCGGACCGGAACCTCTCCGGCGCTGTCGGCCACCCCCAGCGAGACATTCGAGGCCGGGCACACCTCCAGGGTGATGCCCCGGGACGCGATCCGCTCCACCAGCCGCGGGTCCTCCACCGCGCGCACCCCGTGCCCGATCCGGTCGGCGCCCAGCAGGTCGATGCAGGGCCGCACCGACTCGGGGCCCTGCAGCTCCCCGCCGTGCGGCGTCGACAGCAGCCCGGCCCGCCTGGCGATCCGGAACGCGTGCTCGAACTCGTACGGGCGGCCGCGGCGCTCGTCGTTGGAGAGCCCGAAGCCGACGACGCCCCGCCCCGCGTACCGCGCCGCCAGCCTGGCCAGCGTCCGGGCGTCCAGCGGGTGGCGGGTGCGGTTGGCCGCGATGACCACGCCGATGCCCACGCCGGAGGCCAGTTCGGCCTCGCGCGCGGCGTCCAGCACCAGCTCGACCGTGGTGGTCAGGCCGCCGAACCGGTGGGCGTAACCGGAGGGGTCCACCTGGATCTCCAGCCAGCCCGAGCCCTCGGCCGCCTCGTCCTCGGCCGTCTCGCGCAGCAGCCTGCGCAGGTCCTCGGGGGTCTGCAGCACCGACCGCGCCAGGTCGTACAGGCGCTGGAAGCGGAACCAGCCGCGTTCGTCGGTGGCCCGCAGGGCCGGGGGCCACTGGGAGACCAGCGAGTCGGGCAGCTGGACCCGGTGGCGCAGGGCCAGCTCGACCAGGGTCGAGTGCCGCATCGACCCGGTGAAGTGCAGGTGCAGATGCGCCTTCGGCAGCTGGGTCAGATCCCGACGGGCCACATGAGGACGTGCGCCGGCACGCACTGAACGCTCCATTGCCCAATCCTGCCCCCTGAACGTCTGTTCACTCTGTTGACCTGCTCACGAACCACCCGGAAGCCACCCGGAAGGACTACCCGTGAGCCACCACCGGAGATTCCAGTTCGACGAGAGGGCTCCGGACACGTATGCTTCTCTTTCTAGTGGCGCGTGTTGCGAGCACGCCCGCTGAAGGGCAATGGCGCAATTGGTAGCGCTCCGGTCTCCAAAACCGGCGGTTGGGGGTTCGAGTCCCTCTTGCCCTGCGGAGCAGCTTCACGTTCCCAGCTGCACGTGAGCACGCATAAGGTGAGTACACGCGCGGCGGAACGTGCCGTGTCGGACGATCAATCCGAACGAGGGTGAGATGGCGACTGAGACCCGCGACGCGGCGACCGAGGACAAGGGAAAGCCGGCCAAGCGCAAGCGCACCAGCCCCCTGCTGTTCATCCGTCAGGTCGTCGGGGAACTTCGCAAGGTCATCTGGCCCACCCGCAGAGAGCTGATCAACTACACCATCGTATCGCTGGTGTTCGTCATGTTCATGATCGGTATCGTGACACTGCTCGACTGGGGAATTCAGCAAGGGGTCTACAAGCTCTTCGCCGGCTGAGTCTCAGCGGGCAGAGTGCCGCCGATCCAACCCGGGTTTCCACCTAGAGAGAGAGTCACTGCCGTGTCCGAGTCGTCGCAGTTCCACGACGAGCTCCAGCAGGAGCCGCTGGCGGACCAGGTGGCCGAGGAGGCGGAGGCGACCTCCGGAGACGAGTCCGCCGAACCCGCCGAGGTCCAGGAGACCGACGAGGCCGCGGAAGCCGCCGAGGACGCGGAGTCCGCCGAGGACGCCGACGAGGCGCAGGCCGAGCCCGCCGCCGACCCGCACGAGGAGTTCATGCGCGAGCTGCGCATGCAGATCGGCGAGTGGTACGTCGTGCACACCTACGCGGGCTACGAGAACCGGGTCAAGAGCAACATCGAGACCCGCACCGTCACCCTCAACATGGAGGACTACATCTTCCAGATCGAGGTGCCCCAGCACGAGGTCACCGAGATCAAGGGCGGCAAGCGCCAGAAGGTCAACGAGAAGGTCCTGCCCGGCTACATCCTGGTGCGCATGGACCTGACCGACGAGTCCTGGGGCGCGGTCCGCAACACCCCCGGCGTCACCGGCTTCGTGGGCCTGTCCAACAAGCCGTCCCCGCTCAGCCTCGAAGAGGTCGCCAAGCTGCTGGCCCCCGCGCCCGCCGAGCAGACCCCCGCCGCCAAGGCCGCCAGCACGAAGATCGCCGCGACCGTCGACTTCGAGGTCGGCGAGTCCGTCACCGTCATGGACGGCCCCTTCGCGACGCTGCCCGCCACGGTCAACGAGATCAACCTCGACACCCAGAAGCTCAAGGTGCTGGTCTCCATCTTCGGCCGCGAGACCCCGGTCGAGCTCTCGTTCAACCAGGTCTCCAAGCTTTAGCGGGTATCCTTGGCGAGTTCCTCACGCAAGTGAGGGTGGATCGAACAAGATCTCTGCGGTCGTCAAGGTTCTATCTTCCCCACACGCGTGGGGGTTCAGGGCTCCAACATCCCCGGCTCACGTTCCAGCCGGGGATGTTGCCTGTGAATGCAGGAGTCGGAGCCGAAACAATCTGGAACGGAAGGTAGGCGACCATGCCTCCGAAGAAGAAGAAGATCTCTGCCCTCGTCAAGGTCCAGCTGAACGCCGGTGCCGCGACCCCCGCGCCGCCGGTCGGTACCGCGCTCGGTCCGCACGGCGTCAACATCATGGACTTCTGCAAGCAGTACAACGCCGCCACGGAGGCCCAGCGCGGCAACGTGATCCCGGTCGAGATCACGATCTACGAGGACCGCTCCTTCACCTTCGTCACCAAGACGCCGCCGGCCCCGCAGATGATCCTCAAGGCCGCCGGCATCGACAAGGGCTCCGCGGTCCCGCACAAGACCAAGGTCGGCTCCATCACGCAGGACCAGCTCCGCGAGATCGCCGAGTTCAAGATGAAGGACCTCAACGCCAACGACATCGACGCCGCCGCGAAGATCATCGCCGGCACCGCCCGCTCCATGGGCATCGAGGTCAAGTAGTTCCCATCCGGTGGGAGGGCCCGCGCGGCCCGCACCACGAACTCCCGTGAAAGGGGAGCAGCATGAAGCGCAGCAAGAGCTACCGCGCCGCCGCGGAGAAGATCGACAAGGACGAGCTGTACTCGCCGCTGCAGGCGGTGCGCCTCGCCAAGGAGACCACGGTCACCAAGTTCGACCCGACCATCGAGGTCAACACCCGCCTGGGCGTCGACCCGCGCAAGGCCGACCAGATGGTCCGCGGCACCGTGAACCTGCCGCACGGCACCGGTAAGACCGCCCGCGTGCTGGTCATCGCCGGCGGCGCCAAGGCGGACGAGGCACGGGCGGCCGGCGCCGACTTCGTGGGCGCCGACGACATGATCGAGCAGATCTCCGGCGGTTTCCTGGACTTCGACGCGGTCGTCGCCACCCCGGACATGATGGGCAAGGTCGGCCGCCTCGGCCGGGTGCTCGGTCCGCGTGGCCTGATGCCCAACCCGAAGACCGGCACCGTGACGATGGACGTGGCCAAGGCGGTCACCGAGATCAAGGGCGGCAAGATCGAGTTCCGGGTCGACCGGCACGCCAACCTCCACTTCATCATCGGCAAGGCGTCCTTCGACGACCGCCAGCTGGTGGAGAACTACGCGGCGGCGATCGAGGAGATCATGCGGCTCAAGCCGTCCGCGGCCAAGGGCCGTTACCTGAAGAAGGTGACGATCACCTCGACGATGGCGCCCGGCGTCCCGGTCGACCCGACCGTGGTCCGCGCGTTCACCGCCGAGCTGGACGAGGCCAACGCGTAAGGCCTACCGCGCTTGGGTGAGGGCCCCCGGGGATTCCCCGGGGGCCCTCGTCCGTCTGAGGTCGGACGGTCCGGCCGGGAAGGTTGGTTCCGGCGGGTGATGTGCCGGAGATGGCGGACAGAGGAGACTTGGCACATGATGAAGATCGCGTCGGGTGCCGTGGCAGGCACCGTCCTCCTCCTGTCCCTCACCGCGTGCGACGACAGCGGCACCACCTCCAGCAGCGAACCGGGCACCACGGTCAACCTCAGCGCCGCCCAGGTCCTCGACCGTTCGGCGGACCGCACCGCGAAGGTGGAGACGTTCACCGCCGACGTCACCGTCGACGGGGCGGCCGCGGTGAAGGCCACCGGCCAGTTCCGGGCGAAGCCCTCGCCGGCGTTCTCGGTGAACGTCGAGCAGCTGTCCTTCGGCGGGATGTCGGTGGGCACCGGCGGCACCCGGGTGGTCCTGCTCGACAAGACGGTCTACGTGCAGAACGCCCAGCTGAGCCAGTTCCTGGGAGCGGGCAAGCCCTGGATGAAGATCACGCTGGGTGAGGCCGCGAGCGCCGCCGGCTTCAACGCGGACGAGCTGCTGGGCCAGTTCCAGCAGGCGGACCCGGGCGCGCTCGCCAAGATCATGTCGGACTCGACCGATGTGAAGAAGGTCGGCACCGAGAAGATCGACGGTGTCGAGACCACGCACTACCAGGGCACGGTCGACGTCAAGAAGGCGATGACGCAGTACGACCCCGAGCTGCGCAAGACCGCCGAGCAGCTGAGCAACGGCTCGGAGAAGCTCGGGTTCGACGTCTGGGTGGACGGCGAGCAGCTGCCGCGCAAGGTCCTCACCAAGGTGACCACGTCCGAGGCCAAGCAGTTCAACGTGGCGGTCGCCTTCCGCGACTACGGCGCGCCGGTCACGGTGGCGGCGCCCCCGGCCGACCAGGTGGGCGACATCAAGGTCCCGTGAGCATGGAGTCCGCCGGCGCACGCGAGCGGCGTGCGCCGGCGGATTTGGTACCCGTCCTCGATGTGGCGTACTCTGTTGCTTGCCGAAGACCGCCGGTCGTTGCCGCATGGCAGCCGAAGAGTCCTGAGCCACTCAGGACGGCCCGCGCAGGTGAACCCGAGCTTCACATGATCTTTCTCCTGTGACGTCCCGTGTGCATCTGCGCCGGGGCGTTTTGTGTGTTTCAGAGCCCTTCGTCCGGCGGATCAGACTTCTCCCCGTGGTACGGGGATGGTCCCAGTTGGAAGGAGTCCCATGGCGAGGGCGGACAGGGCAGCGGTCGTCGCTGAGCTCAAGAACGAGTTCGAGAGCTCCAGCGCCACCGTTCTGACCGAGTACCGCGGGCTCACTGTGGCTCAGCTCAAGGAGCTGCGCCGCAGCCTCGGTGACACGGCGAAGTTCGCCGTAGTGAAGAACACGCTGACCAAGATCGCCGCGAAGGACGCCGGCGTCGAGGGCCTGGAGTCGCTGCTCCAGGGTCCGTCGGCGATCGCGTTCATCAAGGGCGACGTGGTCGAGGCCGCCAAGGGCCTGCGCGAGTTCTCCAAGGCGAACCCCCTGCTGGTGATCAAGGGCGGCTACCTCGAGGGCAAGACCCTCGACGCCGCCGAGGTCACCCGGCTGGCCGACCTCGAGTCGCGCGAGGTCCTCCTCGCGAAGCTCGCGGGCGCCATCAAGGCCAAGCAGGGCCAGGCGGCGGCGATGTTCAACGCGCTGCCGACGCAGATGGCTCAGCTGTCCGAGGCTCTGCGCGCCAAGCGCGCCGAGTCCGGCGAGACCGTCACCGAGGAGGCCTCGGCCGAATAGGCCGGGTCCCCATCCCGTGGTCGTTAAGACTGAAGTAAGAAGCCGTACGGAGGAAAATCATGGCTAAGCTCAGCACCGACGAGCTGCTCGACGCTTTCAAGGAGATGACCCTTCTCGAGCTCTCCGAGTTCGTGAAGCAGTTCGAGGACGTCTTCGACGTCAAGGCCGCCGCCCCGGTCGCGGTCGCCGCCCCCGGTGGCGCGGGCGCCGGCGCCGCGGCTGAGGCCCCCGAGGAGAAGGACGAGTTCGACGTCATCCTCGAGGCCGCCGGCGACAAGAAGATCCAGGTCATCAAGGAGGTCCGCGGCCTCACGAGCCTGGGCCTCAAGGAGGCCAAGGACCTGGTCGACGGCGCGCCCAAGGCGCTGCTGGAGAAGGTCAACAAGGAGACCGCCGACAAGGCCAAGGCCGCCCTGGAGGGCGCCGGCGCCACGGTTACGGTCAAGTAACATCTTTCGCGTCGGTCGAACGGCCGGTCGTCCCCTCGGGGGGCGGCCGGCCGTTCGCTTTGTCGCCATCACCGCCATAAAACTTCCGGCTTGCTTATCACCTGGCTGACAAGAGGCGCTGCACGGTCCTTCCCCGCGGGCCGGGCATCGCGCGGGGCGTTGTCCTACCACCTTGAAGTGCTGCTCAACCCCCCAGTAGGCTCAGATGTGGCATAAGTAACGATTAACTTACAGCGTCTCTTTTATCCCTAGAACTTGGCTCCGGGCCCTTCCTTTTTGTGGATTCGGCACTAAGTTAGGGGAGCCCGGCCAGAAGCTACTGGTCGGTAGTCACGAAGCAGGCGCGCTGAGTGACGTGGAGCTTCTACTCGCTCATGGATCCGGAATCCCCCCGGCTGGACGAGAGGTGACGAGTGGGCGTCGAAATTCGGGTCGAAGGACTGACCAAACGCTTTGGCCGCCAGACCATTTGGGAAGATGTATCGCTGACGCTGCCGGCGGGTGAGATCTCGGTTCTGCTGGGTCCGTCGGGCACCGGCAAGTCGGTGTTCCTGAAGACCCTGGTGGGTCTGCTCAAGCCCGACCGCGGCAACGCGTGGATCGGTGACCGCAACCTCCCGCAGCTGCCCGAGGACCTGCTGTACGAGACCCGGAAGTTGTTCGGCGTCCTCTTCCAGGACGGCGCGCTGTTCGGCTCGATGAACCTCTTCGACAACATCGCGTTCCCCCTGCGCGAGCACACGAAGAAGAACGAGACCGAGATCAAGCGCATCGTCCTCGAGAAGATGGAGATGGTCGGCCTGATCGGCGCCGAGGGCAAGCTCCCCGGCGAGATCTCCGGCGGTATGCGCAAGCGCGCGGGCCTGGCCCGCGCCCTGGTGCTCGACCCCGAGATCATCCTCTTCGACGAGCCGGACTCGGGTCTGGACCCGGTGCGCACCGCGTACCTGAACCAGCTGATCGTGGACCTGAACGCCCAGATCGGCGCCACGTTCCTCATCGTCACCCACGACATCAACACCGCGCGGACGGTGCCGGACAACATCGGCCTGCTGTTCCGCCGCGAGCTGATCATGTTCGGCCAGCGCGAGATGCTGCTGTCCTCCGAGGAGCCGGTGGTGCGCCAGTTCCTCAACGCCCGCCGCGTCGGCCCCATCGGCATGTCCGAGGAGAAGGACGTGAGCGAGCTGGAGGCCGAGGCCGCGGCCGGCAACGACCCCGGCAAGCTGCCGCCCATCCCGCCGCAGCTGATGCCCTCCGACGGCCGGGTCCGGCCGACCCAGCACGCGCCCGGCGCCTGGCTGCGCGCCAACGGCGTCACCCCGCCGCCCGGCTCGTTCATCGACGACCTGGGCCGCAACTGGGTCGACGAGTGGCCGCGCTACGTCGCCAGCATGGGCGCCGCTCCCGCCGGAGGCGTCCGGAAATGACGACGGCCCGACCCGGCGCAGCCTCCAGCAGGCTGCGCCCTGTCGCCGACGGCGCGGCCAACCTGCTGATCAAGGAGCCGGGTCGGTTCTTCGGCCTCTCGCTGGACATCTTCCGGGCCGTCTTCAAGTGGCCCTTCCAGTGGCGCGAGTTCATCCAGCAGGCGTGGTTCATCGTCGGCGTCACCGTGATCCCGACCGCACTGGTGGCGATCCCGTTCGGCGCGGTGCTCGCGCTGCAGATGGGCGGGCTGATCCGCCAGATGGGCGCCCAGTCCTACATGGGCGCCACCAGCGTCATCGCGATCGTGCGCGAGGCCAGCCCCATCGTGACCGCGCTGCTCATCGCCGGCGCGGCGGGCTCGGCGATGTGCGCCGACCTGGGCGCCCGCAAGATCCGCGAGGAGATCGACGCGATGGAGGTGCTGGGCATCAACCCCCTGCACCGGCTCGTCGTCCCCCGGATGCTGGCCTGCGCCTTCGTCGCGCTCTTCCTCAACGGCATGGTCAGCGTCGTCGGCATCGTCGGCGGCTACGTCTTCAACGTCATGCTGCAGGGCGGTACGCCCGGCGCGTATCTGGCCTCCTTCAGCGGCATGGCGCAGCTGCCCGACCTCTACCAGGCGGAGTTCAAGGCCTTCATCTTCGGCCTGACGGCGGGCCTGGTCGCGGCGTACAAGGGGCTGAACGCCAAGGGCGGCCCCAAGGGCGTGGGTGACGCGGTGAACCAGACCGTCGTCCTCACCTTCGTGCTGCTGTTCCTGGAGAACTTCTTGATCAGCACCATCTACTTCGAGTTCGTCCCGCCGAAGGGGTCGTGACGGTGTCGACTCTTCGCAAACCCCTCGACGGCCTGGACGACCTCGGCCGGCAGCTGTCCTTCTACGCACGGGCGTTCGCCTGGTTCTTCCGGGCGGCGACCCGCTACCGCACCGAGGTGATGCGGCTGCTGGCCGAGGTCTCGCTCGGCACCGGCGGCCTGGCGGTGGTCGGCGGCTCGGCGGCGATCGTCGGGTTCATGACCTTCTTCACCGGCACCGAGGTGGGGCTGCAGGGCTTCAACGCCCTCAACCAGATCGGCACGGAGGCCTTCACCGGGTTCATCTCCTCCTACTTCAACACCCGGGAGCTGGCCCCGCTGGTCAGCGCCCTGGCGTTGTCGGCGACGGTCGGATGCGGCTTCACCGCCCAGCTCGGCGCGATGCGCATCTCCGACGAGATCGACGCGCTGGAGGTCATGGCGGTTCCCTCGCTGCCGTTCCTGGTCTCCACCCGGCTGATCGCCGGCCTGATCGCGGTCATCCCGCTGTACGTGATCGGCCTGCTGGCGTCCTACCTCGGCACGCGGCTGATGGTCACCGTCGTCTACGGCCAGTCGGCCGGTACCTACGACCACTACTTCAACCTCTTCCTGCTGCCGCAGGACATCCTCTGGTCGTTCGGGAAGGTCCTGATCTTCGCCACGCTGGTCATGCTGATCCACTGCTACTACGGCTACAACGCCAGTGGCGGCCCGGCGGGCGTCGGGGTGGCGGTCGGCCGCGCCGTCCGCACCAGCATCATCGTGGTGAACGTGCTGGACCTGCTGCTGGGCCTGGCGATCTGGGGCGCCGGCACGAGTGTGAGAGTGGCGGGATAGCCCATGACCCACGCATCCCCCGGAATGGGGCAGACATTCCGCTTCCGCCTGTACGGCGTGGTCTTCCTCGTCGTCTGCGTGCTGTTCACGGCGCTGTGCATCGCCTTCTACAAGCGAGCCTTCTCCCCGGTGGTCGAGGTGCGCTTCACCAGCGACCGGGCGGGGCTCCAGCTGCTGGAGCACTCGGACGTGAAGATCCGCGGCCTGGTCGTCGGCGAGGTGCGCAAGATCAGCGTCTCCGACGAGGGCGCCGTGATGGACCTGGCGATCCAGAGGGACAAGGCGAAGTTCATCCCGTCGAACGCGACGGGCAGGCTGCTTCCCAAGACGCTCTTCGGTGAGAAGTACGTCGACCTGGCGACCCCGGCGCAGCCGGCCGAGCCGATCCGCGACGGCGTGGTGCTGCGCCAGGACAAGTCGGCGGTGTCGATCGAGATCGACCAGGTGCTCAACAACCTGATGCCGCTGCTGCAGGCGGTCCAGCCGGAGAAGCTGAACGCCACGCTCACCGCGGTCGCGACGGCCCTGGAGGGCCGTGGCGACGAGCTGGGCGAGAACCTGGAGCGGCTGGACACGCTGCTGGGCAAGGTCAACCCCGAGCTGGACACCTTCGTCGCGGACGTGAAGGCGCTCGGCGAGGTCTCCGACATCTACGCCGACGCGACGCCCGACCTGGTGCGCGTGCTGAAGAACATGAACGTCACCAGCAACACGATCGTGGAGAAGGAGGCCGCCATCGAGGCGCTCATCCCCGCGGTCACCTCGACGTCCGAGAAGACCACCCGGTTCATGATGGACAACGGGAACAAGATCATCGGCGTGAACATGGCGTCCCGGGACGTGGTGAAGCTGCTGGCGACCTACTCGCCCCAGTTCCCGTGCGTCCTGGACGGCATGACGTTCATGATCGAGCGCGCGAACGAGGCGTTCGGCGACGGCGTCAGGCCGTGGTCCAGCCTCTACATCGAGATCGTGAAGCCGCGGCCGGCCTACAAGAACCCGCTGGACCTGCCGGAGGCCAAGGACTACCGCAAGCCGCGGTGCTACGGCCTGCCGAACCCGAAGGTGCCCTTCCCCGACTACGTCGCCCTGGACGGCACCGAGGACGACATCTGGTGGAAGAAGCGCGGCATGTCCAACCTCTTCGTCCAGCCGGGCGAGGAGGCCTCCCAGAACGACGTCGTGAAGTCGGTCGTCGCGCCGGTGCTGCGGCAGGAGGCCGCTGACGTCCCGGACTTCGCGACCCTCCTGTTCGGCCCCCTGGCGACCGGATCGGTGGTGACCATCAAGTGAGCGAGAACAAGCAGACCGTCGCCTCGGGTCTGAAGCTGCTGGCGTTCGTCCTGGCCACCTCGCTGCTCACCGGCGTGCTGGCGATCACCATCGCCAACGTGCGGTTCGCCGAGTCCCGCGAGTACGGCGCGGTCTTCACCGACGCGACCGGCCTGCTGGAGGGGGACGAGGTGCGGGTGGCCGGCGTCCGGATGGGGCAGGTGACCGGGGTCGAGCTGTACAAGAACAGCCTGGCCAAGGTGAGCTTCACCCTGGACCGGACGGGTCCGTTCGTCTCCGGCCTGCCCAGCGGCAGCCTCGCCCAGATCCGCTACCGCAACCTGGTCGGCCAGCGCTACCTGGCGCTGTCGGAGGGTCCGGGCACCTCGAACGAGATGCTGCGGGAGAACGGCGTCCTGCCGGTCGAGCAGACCGAGCCCGCGCTGGACCTGACCGTGCTGTTCAACGGCTTCCGCCCCCTGTTCAAGGCGCTGGACGCCGAGGACGTCAACCAGCTCTCCTTCGAGATCATCAAGGTGCTGCAGGGCGAGGGCGGGACGATCAACAGCCTGCTCACCCATGTGGCGTCGCTGACCAACACGCTCGCCGACCGGGACGAGGTCATCGGCCGGGTCATCACCAACCTCAGCGAGGTGCTGGGCACGATCTCCGACCGCACCGACCAGACCAGTCGGCTGATCAAGGAGCTGCAGGGCTTCGTCAGCGGGGTGGCCGGCGACCGGGAGGCGATCTTCGACTCGCTGGAGTCGCTGAACACCCTCGGCGACGTGACGGCCGACCTGCTGAAGGAGGCCCGCCCGTCCCTCAAGAGCGACATCGACGGGCTGAGTGAGCTCACCCGCACGCTGGGCAGCGACACCAAGATGATCGACACGACGATCAAGTCGGCCACCGAGCGGCTGGAGATGCTGGGCCGCACCTCGTCCTACGGCTCGTGGTTCAACTACTACCTCTGCAGCATGGACGCGCGGATCGTGCTCCCCGGCGCTCCGGCGTATTACACGCCGAAGATCGTCAATGAGAACGCGAGGTGCAAGCAGTGAAGGTCCCGTTCAGTCAGAAGAACCCGACCGTCCTGGGTGTCGCCGCGCTGACCGGTATCGCGGTGGGCCTGTCCGTCGCGCTCAACCTCGACTCCATCCCGCTGTTCCAGGGCGGCAGCACCTCCTACCACGCGCACTTCGCCGAGGCGGCCGGCCTGCGCGAGGGCGAGGAGGTTCGCGTCGCCGGGGTCAAGGTCGGCAAGGTGACCGGCCTGGAACTGGACGGCAACCGGGTGCGCGTGGACTTCCGCGTCGACGACGGGGTGCGGATCGGCGACCAGAGCAAGGTCGGCATCAAGATCAAGACCTTGCTCGGCGCGCACTTCCTCGCGGTGGACCCGCGGGGCACCGCCCGCCAGAACCCGGACCGGGCGATCCCGGTCTCCCGCACCTCCACCCCCTACGAGGTGGTCCCCGCCATCGCGGACCTGAGCAAGAACATCGACGAGATCGACACCGACCAGCTCGCCGAGTCCTTCGACACCCTGTCCGCCACGTTCGAGAACTCGCCGGAGGAGATCAAGGCCTCGCTGCGCGGCCTGCGCCGGATCTCCCAGACGATCTCCAAGCGCGACGAGGAGCTGAACGAGCTGCTCGTGCGCGCCAAGGACGTCACCGGCGTCCTCAACGACCGCAGCGGCGAACTCGTCAAGCTCATGCAGGACGGCGACAAGCTGCTCCAGGCGGTGCAGAACCGGCGGGACACGATCCACCAGCTGCTGGTGAACACCTACCGGCTCGCCCAGCAGCTGAACGCGGTGATCGACGAGAACGAGGACGAGATCAAGCCGCTGCTGGCCAACCTGCAGAAGATCACCAAGGTCCTCCTCGACAACCGGGACAACCTGGACAGGTCGCTCCAGCTGATGGCGGTGTACGCGCGGCAGTTCTCCGACGCCACCGGCACCGGCCGGTGGTTCGACTCCTACATCCAGAACTTCATCCCGCTACCTGCCAGCATCGGCGACCCGTCCAAGGACAAGAAGCCGTCGTCGAAGAACAAGAAGAAGTCCTCCAACGAGAAGTCGTCCGGCAACGGCTCCCTCCCGCTGCTTCCGTGAGGTCACCAGTGCGAACTTTCTTCAAAGCCGTGGTGCCACTCGCGGTAGTGGTCATGGCCGTGGCCGCCGTGGTGGTGTTCTGGCCGAGCACGCCCGTGAAACGGCTCACCGCTTACTTCACCAACACCGTCGGCCTCTACGAGGGCGCCGACGTGACCATCCTCGGCATCCCGGTCGGGCGGGTCGACAAGGTCACCCCGGCCGGCGAGGCGGTGCGGGTCGAGCTGCACTACGAGGCCAAGTACAAGGTCCCGGCGAACGCGCAGGCCGTGATCGTCGCCCAGTCGCTGGTCTCCGACCGGTTCGTCCAGCTCACCCCGGTGTTCGAGAACGGCGCCGTCCTGCAGGACAAGGCGACGCTGGACGTCTCGCGCACCGCGGTCCCCGTCGAGGTCGACGAGGTCTCCAACAGCCTCAACGAGCTGAGCAAGGCGCTGGGCCCCGAGGGCGCCAACGCCGACGGATCGCTCTCCAAGATGCTGGAGGTGGCCGCCCGCAACCTCGACGGCAACGGCGAGGAGATCCGCGGGACCATCGGCGACACCGCCGAGGTCCTGTCGACGCTGGGCGACAACAGCGAGAACATCACCGCCTCGATCGAGAACCTCGAGGGCATCACCCAGGCCCTGGCGGACAACGACACCTCGGTGCGGCAGTTCACCGACCGCCTGGCGCAGGTCTCGGCGCAGCTGAACGGCGAGAAGGAGGAGCTCACCCAGGTGCTCCAGATCCTCGGCCCGACGCTGAAGAACGTCACCTCCTTCGTCCGCGACAACCGCAAGGCGCTGTCCTCGAACGTCAACGACCTCGCCGAGGTCACCGCGGTCCTGGTCAAGCAGCAGGAGGCGCTGGGCGAGTTCGTCCGGGTGGCGCCGGTGGGCATCAGCAACATGACCCGCGCCTACGACCCGATCTCCGGCACGCTGCACACCCGCACCAACTTCCTGCAGTTCAAGAACCCGGCGGACTGGATCTGCTCGCTGGCCTACTCGCTGGGCACCCCGGCGGACGAGTGCCTGGAGACCATGAAGCCGATCTCCGGCGGCCTGGGCCTGGACCTGCACCTGGACATCTCGTGGATCACGGCGCTGACCACGACCTACAACCCCGAGCCGCTGCCGCCGGACGCCTACGGGCCCAACAAGCCGAAGAAGAACGACAAGAAGTCGGACAAGTCCGCGAAGAAGACGACCTCGAACAACTCCGGCCCTGCCGACAAGACCCTCGGCGGCCTCCTGCTGGGAGGTACCTCATGAAGCGGCTGGCCCTCGCCCTCGCCGGGAGCCTGCTCCTGACCGGCTGCGGTTTCCAGGGGGTCTCCTCCGTCCCGCTGCCCGGCGGCCCCGACCTGGGGGACGACCCCTACGAGGTGAAGATCCACTTCGCCAACGTGCTGGACCTGGTGCCCCAGTCCACGGTCAAGGTCAACGACGTGTCCGTCGGCCGGGTCGAGAAGATCGAGCTGGACGGCTGGCAGGCGCGGGTGACCGTCCAGATGAACAAGGACGCCAGGCTGCCCGACAACGCCACGGCCACCATCGCCCAGACCAGCCTGCTGGGTGAGAAGTTCATCGACCTCAAGGCGCCCGCGGAGGGGCCGGTCGGCGAGCTGGGCCAGGGCGACGTGATCCCGGTGGGCCAGACCAACCGCAACACCGAGGTGGAGGAGGTGCTGTCGGCGATGTCGCTGCTGCTCAACGGCGGCGGCATCGAGCAGGTCTCCACCATCACCAAGGAGCTCAACGCGGCGCTGTCCGGCCGCGAGGAGTCGATCAAGTCGGTGCTGCGGCGCGTCGACGTGTTCGTGGGCACCCTGGACCGGCAGCGGCACACCATCACCGACGCGCTGGACAAGATCGACCGGCTGATGGTGAAGCTGGAGGCCGAGAAGGCCACGATCGCCCAGACGATCGAGCAGACCGAGCCGGCCCTGGCGATCCTCGAGGAGAACCGGGCCGACCTCACCAAGATGCTGGTCAGCCTGTCGAAGCTCGGCGACGTGACCACCAGCGTCGTCACCCGGTCGAAGAAGGACCTGCTGGCGAACCTGAAGAACCTCCAGCCGATCCTGAAGAACCTCAACAAGACCGGTGACAAGCTGCCGGAGAACCTCGGCGCACTGTTCACCTATCCGTTCACCGCGGACTTCAACAACACGGTGCGCGGCGACTTCGCCAACATGACCATGACGGTCTCCCTCGACTTCGAGGAGCTCGCGCACAACCTGCTGACGGGCACCGACCTCGACCCGGCGCTGAAGAAGTCGGCGAAGAAGCAGGGCGAGGCGCTGCGCGACCTGCTGACGCCGCCGAGCGTCAGCATCTCCCAGACCCCGCCCGGCGTGCTGGGCGCCGGCGACGAGCCCGGGTTCGGCGGTTCGCCGCTGCCCACCATCGGGATGGAGGACACCGACACCGAGGTGAACTCCCTGATCATGGGAGGCCTTTCGTGATCCTCAAGCGTGGTGTCAAGATCCAGCTCCTGGTCTTCGCGATCATCACCGTCCTGGGCGTCACCTACACGGCGGTCCGGTACATCGGGGTGGGCGGCTCGCTGTTCGACCGCACCTACACCGCCTATGTGGAACTGCCCGACTCCGGCGGCGCCTTCACCAACTCCGAGGTGACCTACCGCGGCGTGACGGTGGGCCGGGTCGGCCCGATCAAGCTCGTCCCGGGCGGCGTCCGGATCGAGATGGAGATCGAGAAGGGCGCCCGGATCCCCCGCGACACCCTCGCGGTGGTCGCCAACCGCTCCGCGGTCGGCGAGCAGTACATCGACCTGCAGCCGCGGTCGGACGACGGGCCCTTCCTCGACGAGGGCCGCGCCCACACGATCCCCGCGGCCAACACCCGGATCCCGGTCAAGACCTCCGACCTGCTGATCAACGTCGACAAGACCGTGGCCTCGGTGGACACCGAGGACCTGCGGACCATCGTCGACGAGCTGGACAAGGCGTTCAACGGCTCCGGCTCGGACCTGCAGTCGATCATCGACGACAGCGGCAAGATCATCCGCGAGATGGACGAGAACTTCGAGACCACCCGCGACCTGCTGGACAACAGCAAGATCGTGCTGAACACCCAGAAGGACAAGGGCTCGTCGATCAGGAACTTCGCCCGGGAGCTGGCCGCCCTCACCGACACGATCCGGGAGAACGACGGCAACATCCGGGAGACGATCGACGCCACCGTCCCGGCCACCGAGCAGGTCGACAAGCTGGTGGACGGCCTGTCGGACGACCTGCCGGTGCTGCTGGCCAACCTGTCCACCACCGGTCAGGTGCTCACCGCCAACCAGGACTCGCTCCGCTCCCTGCTGATCGCGCTGCCGTTCACGGTGGCCGGTTCGCAGACGATCCTGCCGGGCGACGGCTACCAGCACATGGGCCTGGCCCTGAACATCGACAGCCCGGCCCCCTGCACCGAGGGCTACGAGAACACCAAGCCGCGCTGGCCGCAGGACACCAAGGAGATCCCGGCCCGCACCGACATCGGCTGCACCGCGCCGAAGAACTCCCAGACCGCGGTCCGCGGCGCGCGCAACGCCCCCGAGTCGCGGCCGTTCATGAAGCTGCCCCCCGGCGCGCTGGACGGCGCCGGCGAGCCGCCCGCGGCCAGCACGCGCCAGACCGGGACGGACGCCGAGGAGCAGAGCCGGCCGGTGTACCAGACGAATTCGACCAAATCGGTCTTCGTGACCGGTTACGATCCGACGTCCGGCAAGTACGTCGGCCCGGACGGAGTGACCTACACCATCGGTTCCTCCGGCGGAACCAAGAGCCTGTTGGGGGATGAGTCGTGGAAGTGGCTGCTGCTGGGCCCGCTGTCGTGAAAGGCGGCGGCCGGTGGAGGACGATCACGGTGGCGGTGCTCGCCGTGGTCGCCCTCGGGCTGCTCGGCGGCGGGATCTACCCGCCCGTCGCCAAGGGGATCGCGTCCGCGAGCGCGGCGGACGACCGGGACGCCATCCTCCAGGCGGCCCGCCAGGTCGGACTGAACCTGATGTCCATGGACCACAAGACGATCGAGCAGGACACCCAGCGGGTCCTCAGCGGCAGCACCGGGACGTTCAAGGACCAGTACGCCGCGCAGACCAAGACGTTCATCGAGGAGATCACCAAGAACCAGGCCACCTCGCAGGCCCAGGTCCTCGGAGCCGGCGTCACCGACTACGACGACGACTCGGCCGAGGTGATCGTCGCGGTGTCCGCGGTCGTCACCAGCCCGTCCGTGCCCAACGGCACCCCCCGCAACATGCGCTTCCTGATCGAGATGAGCAAGGTCGACGGGAAGTGGCTGGCCTCGAAGTTCGGAGTGATCCAGTGAAGCTCGACAAGCTCCAGGACAAGGACCTGCCCGAGGAGGCCGCGGCCGAGGAGGCCGGGTCCGAGCCGGCCGAGGAGGTCGTCGAGGGCCAGCTCTCGCTGATGGAGACCGAAGAGGCCGAGGAGACCGGAGAGGCCGAGGGGTCCGAAGATCCTGAGGGGTCCGCGGAGCCCGAGGAGCCCGAGGGCGCCGAGGCGTCCGGGGAGGGCACCGCGGAGGCCGAGGACGCCGAGGAGTCCGAGAAGGACGCCGAGGCCGCCCAGGACGACGACGGGGAGGCGGGGGAGGCCGAGGAGGCCGAAGCCGGTGCGGCCGCGGCGTCGAAGAAGAAGGCGTCCAAGGCCGGGAAGCCGAAGAAGAAGGCGCTCCGGCCCGCGCGGGTCCGCCGGGACGCCCCGCTGTGGTCGGTGATCGTCATGGCGGTGGCCGTGATCGGCCTCGCCGCCGGGACCTTCGTGCTGCGGGCCGGGTCGGGGGAGACCCTCACCAGGGACGAGGTGGACAAGGCGGTGCGCACGGCGGCGGCGACCGCCCAGCACATCTCCTCGTGGGACTACCGGACGATCGAGAGCGACACCAAGCAGGTGCTCGGCGAGACCACCGGGGACTTCCGCGAGGCGTACGAGAAGAGCGCGGTCAAGCTCCTGGAGAGCGCTCCGGAGCAGGAGGCCGTCACGGTCGGGCTGACCAGCAAGGCCGGCGTGGAGTCGGTGAGCAAGGGCCAGGTCAAGGTTCTGGTCTTCCTCAACCAGCAGACCACCAGGAAGGACGCCGACGCGCACATCGAGCAGCACCGGCTTCTGCTGACTATGGTGGAGAAAGATGGGGAATGGCTGGTGTCCAAGCTGGACATCCTGGGCTGACGCCCCGCGACCCCCGGTCAAGATCTTTTTAGTGGTCCTTGGGCTGCTCCTCCCGCGGGGGGAGCGGCCCTGCCTGTTTTTCGGGCGGATTTATGGTTATTCCATGTGATGCTCGTCTCCAAACTATGAGCCTTGTCACTGCTGCTCAGAGCCCGAAAAGTCCCTGTGCGGCCTTGACTTGGCAGCCCTGAGGGACGATGCTGCGAGGCAACTGTGATGTGCATAGCGAACGTAGGCTTGCCAGCGGTGTAGCACTCGGCTACACTGCCCCTTTGCGCTGCCCTTTAGCTATCCTCCGTGCAACCATGCCGTGATCTTGGTGCCGCGATCCGGTCTCCAGCAGTTCCAGAGCCAGTCGCCAGCCACATGTCACGGGTTTTTCGGGGATGCATTGGCGTGCACGTCGACAGTCCGCCGCGAGCCCTCGGAAGGACCACTCTTGGCAGCCTCGCGCAACGCCTCGAAGACCCTGACCGGTCCGAACCGCGTCTCCTTCGCGCGCATCAACGAACCGCTTGAAGTACCCGATCTCCTCGCTCTCCAGACAGAGTCTTTCGACACTCTGCTCGGCAACGAGCGGTGGAAGTCCCGGGTCAAGGCGGCTCAGGATGCGGGCCGTAGGGATGTACCCACCCAGTCGGGTCTCGAAGAGATCTTCGAAGAGATCAGTCCCATCGAGGACTTCTCCGGGACCATGTCCCTCTCGTTCCGGGACCACCGGTTCGAGCCACCCAAGTACTCAGTCGATGAGTGCAAGGACAAGGACATGACCTTCTCCGCCCCGATGTTCGTCACGGCGGAGTTCATCAACAACACCACCGGCGAGATCAAGAGCCAGACGGTGTTCATGGGCGACTTCCCGCTCATGACGCCCAAGGGCACCTTCATCATCAACGGCACCGAGCGCGTCGTCGTGTCGCAGCTCGTGCGTTCACCCGGTGTCTATTTCGACCGCCAGCTGGACAAGACGTCCGACAAGGACATCTACGGCTGCAAGGTCATCCCGTCCCGGGGCGCGTGGCTCGAGTTCGAGATCGACAAGCGTGACAACGTCGGCGTGCGCATCGACCGCAAGCGCAAGCAGGGCGTCACCGTCCTGCTCAAGGCCCTCGGCTGGGACGAGGCACGCATCCGCGAGCGCTTCGGCCAGTACGAGTCCATGAACATCACCCTCGAGAAGGACCACACCTCCGGGCAGGACGAGGCGCTTCTCGACATCTACCGCAAGCTCCGGCCGGGCGAGCCCCCGACCAAGGAGTCGGCGCAGACGCTGCTGAACAACCTGTACTTCAACCCCAAGCGCTACGACCTGGCGAAGGTCGGCCGCTACAAGGTGAACAAGAAGCTCGGCCTGGACCTGGAGATGAACCAGGGCACCATGACCGAGGACGACATCGTCTCCACCATCGAGTACCTGGTCCGCCTGCACGCGGGCGAGGAGGAGTGCACGGCGCCGAACGGCCGGACCATCCCGGTCGAGGTCGACGACATCGACCACTTCGGCAACCGGCGCCTGCGCTCGGTCGGCGAGCTCATCCAGAACCAGGTCCGCCTGGGCCTGGCCCGGATGGAGCGCGTCGTCCGCGAGCGGATGACCACCCAGGACGTCGAGGCGATCACCCCGCAGACCCTGATCAACATCCGCCCGGTCGTGGCGTCGATCAAGGAGTTCTTCGGCACCTCGCAGCTGTCGCAGTTCATGGACCAGACCAACCCGCTGGCGGGCCTGACCCACAAGCGCCGCCTGTCGGCGCTGGGTCCGGGCGGTCTGTCCCGTGAGCGCGCCGGCATGGAGGTCCGTGACGTCCACCCCTCGCACTACGGCCGCATGTGCCCCATCGAGACGCCCGAAGGACCGAACATCGGTCTGATCGGCTCGCTGGCTGCGTTCGGGCGGGTCAACCCGTTCGGGTTCATCGAGACCCCGTACCGCAAGGTCATCGAGGGCAAGGTCACCGACCAGATCGACTACCTGACCGCCGACGAGGAGGACAGGTACGTCAAGGCGCAGGCGAACTCGCTGCTCAACCCCGACGGCTCCTTCGCCGAGGCCCGGGTCCTGGTCCGCACCAAGGGCGGTGAGACCGAGCTCGCGCGCGCCTCCGAGGTCGACTACATGGACGTCTCCGCGCGTCAGATGACCTCGGTCGCCACCGCGATGATCCCGTTCCTGGAGCACGACGACGCCAACCGGGCCCTGATGGGCTCGAACATGCAGCGCCAGTCCGTGCCGCTGCTGCGCAGCGAGGCGCCGCTGGTCGGCACCGGCATGGAGTACCGTGCCGCGACCGACGCCGGCGACGTGATCACCGCCGAGAAGGCCGGCGTGGTCGAAGAGGTCTCCGCGGACTACGTCACCGTCATGAACGACGACGGCACCCGCCAGACCTACCGCGTCGCCAAGTTCAAGCGCTCCAACCAGGGCACCTGCTTCAACCAGAAGCCGATCGTCGACGAGGGCCAGCGGGTCGAGGCCGGCCAGGTGCTGGCCGACGGCCCCTGCACCGACCAGGGCGAGATGGCGCTGGGCAAGAACCTCCTCGTGGCGTTCATGCCGTGGGAGGGCCACAACTACGAGGACGCGATCATCCTGTCGCAGCGCCTCGTGCAGGACGACGTGCTGTCCTCGATCCACATCGAGGAGCACGAGGTCGACGCCCGCGACACCAAGCTGGGCCCCGAGGAGATCACCCGGGACATCCCGAACGTCTCCGAGGAGGTGCTGGCCGACCTCGACGAGCGCGGCATCATCCGCATCGGCGCCGACGTCGTCACCGGCGACATCCTGGTCGGCAAGGTCACGCCCAAGGGCGAGACCGAGCTGACCCCCGAGGAGCGGCTGCTGCGCGCGATCTTCGGTGAGAAGGCGCGCGAGGTCCGCGACACCTCCCTGAAGGTGCCGCACGGCGAGTCCGGCAAGGTCATCGGCGTCCGCGTGTTCTCGCGCGACGACGGCGACGAGCTGCCCCCGGGCGTGAACGAGCTGGTCCGCGTCTACGTGGCGCAGAAGCGCAAGATCACCGACGGTGACAAGCTCGCCGGCCGCCACGGCAACAAGGGCGTCATCTCCAAGGTGCTGCCCGTCGAGGACATGCCGTTCCTCGAGGACGGCACCCCGGTCGACATCGTCCTGAACCCGCTGGGCGTTCCGGGCCGCATGAACGTCGGCCAGGTCCTGGAGACGCACCTGGGCTGGGTCGCCTCCCGCGGTTGGAAGATCGAGGGCGACGACGCCGACTGGAAGCGCCAGCTCAAGTCGCTGGGCCTGGAGGAGGCCGGGCCGTGGACCAACACGGCCACGCCGGTCTTCGACGGCGCGCACCAGGAGGACGTCCAGGGCCTGCTGGGGAGCACCATCCCCAACCGGGACGGCGAGCGCATGGTCGGCCCCGGCGGCAAGGCCAGGCTCTTCGACGGCCGCTCCGGCGAGCCGTTCAAGGACCCGATCTCCGTCGGCTACATCTACATCCTCAAGCTGCTCCACCTCGTGGACGACAAGATCCACGCGCGTTCGACCGGCCCGTACTCGATGATCACCCAGCAGCCGCTGGGCGGTAAGGCGCAGTTCGGCGGCCAGCGCTTCGGTGAGATGGAGGTGTGGGCGCTGGAGGCTTACGGCGCCGCGTACGCCCTCCAGGAGCTGCTGACGATCAAGTCCGACGACGTCCTGGGCCGCGTGAAGGTCTACGAGGCGATCGTCAAGGGCGAGAACATCCCGGAACCCGGCATTCCCGAGTCCTTCAAGGTCCTCATCAAGGAAATGCAGTCGCTGTGCCTGAACGTTGAGGTTCTGTCCAGCGATGGCATGAACATCGAGCTGAGGGACACCGACGAGGACGTGTTCCGGGCCGCTGAAGAGCTGGGCATCGACCTGTCTCGGCGTGAGCCGTCCAGCGTCGAGGAAGTCTGAGAGGGGAGCCAGTGCTAGACGTCAACTTCTTCGACGAACTTCGCATCGGCCTCGCGACCGCCGACGACATCCGTCAGTGGTCGCACGGCGAGGTGAAGAAGCCTGAGACCATCAACTACCGGACCCTCAAGCCGGAAAAGGACGGGCTCTTCTGCGAGAAGATCTTCGGTCCGACCCGGGACTGGGAGTGCTACTGCGGTAAGTACAAGCGCGTCCGGTTCAAGGGCATCATCTGCGAGCGCTGCGGCGTCGAGGTGACCCGGGCCAAGGTGCGCCGCGAGCGGATGGGCCACATCGAGCTCGCCGCCCCGGTCACCCACATCTGGTACTTCAAGGGCGTTCCCTCGCGGCTGGGCTACCTGCTGGACCTGGCCCCGAAGGACCTCGAGAAGATCATCTACTTCGCGGCCTACATGATCACGAGCGTCGACGTCGAGCGTCGCGACCGTGACCTGCCGACGCTGGAGGCGCACGTCTCCGTCGAGCGCCAGCAGCTGGAGCAGCGCCGTGACAGCGACGTCGAGGCCCGCCAGCAGAAGCTGGAGTCCGACCTCGCGGAGCTGGAGGCGGCCGGTGCCAAGGCCGACCAGCGCCGCAAGGTCCGCGAGGGCGCCGAGCGGGAGATGAAGCAGCTGCGCGACCGCGCGCAGCGCGAGATCGACCGCCTCGACGAGGTGTGGACCCGGTTCAAGAACCTCAAGGTCCAGGACCTCGAGGGCGACGAGATGCTCTACCGCGAGATGCGGGACCGCTTCGGCAAGTACTTCTCCGGCGGCATGGGCGCGGCGGCCATCCAGGCGCGCCTGCAGAACTTCGACCTCGACGCCGAGGCCGAGAAGCTGCGCGAGATCATCCGCTCGGGCAAGGGCCAGAAGAAGGCGCGCGCCCTCAAGCGGCTGAAGGTCGTCTCGGCGTTCCTCAACACCACCAACAGCCCGCTGGGCATGGTGCTGGACTGCATCCCGGTGATCCCGCCGGACCTGCGTCCGATGGTGCAGCTGGACGGCGGCCGCTTCGCGACCTCCGACCTCAACGACCTGTACCGCCGCGTGATCAACCGGAACAACCGGCTCAAGCGTCTGCTCGACCTCGGCGCGCCCGAGATCATCGTGAACAACGAGAAGCGGATGCTGCAGGAGGCCGTCGACGCGCTGTTCGACAACGGCCGCCGCGGCCGCCCCGTCACCGGCCCGGGCAACCGGCCCCTGAAGTCCCTCAGCGACATGCTGAAGGGCAAGCAGGGCCGTTTCCGCCAGAACCTGCTCGGCAAGCGCGTCGACTACTCCGGCCGTTCGGTCATCGTCGTCGGCCCGCAGCTGAAGCTGCACCAGTGCGGCCTGCCCAAGCAGATGGCGCTGGAGCTGTTCAAGCCGTTCGTGATGAAGCGCCTGGTCGACCTGAACCACGCGCAGAACATCAAGAGCGCCAAGCGCATGGTCGAGCGTGCCCGCCCGGTCGTGTGGGACGTGCTGGAAGAGGTCATCACCGAGCACCCGGTGCTGCTCAACCGCGCGCCCACCCTGCACCGCCTGGGCATCCAGGCGTTCGAGCCGCAGCTGGTCGAGGGCAAGGCCATCCAGATCCACCCGCTCGTGTGCACCGCGTTCAACGCGGACTTCGACGGCGACCAGATGGCGGTGCACCTGCCGCTGTCGGCCGAGGCCCAGGCCGAGGCGCGGATCCTGATGCTGTCCACGAACAACATCCTCAAGCCCTCCGACGGCAAGCCCGTCACCATGCCCACCCAGGACATGGTGATCGGCCTGTACTGGCTGACCGGCGAGCGCGAGAACGCCGCGGGCGAGGGCCGCACCTTCACCAGCGTGGCCGAGGCGATCATGGCCTACGACCGCGACGAGCTCTCGCTCCAGGCGAAGGTCCAGATCCGGTTCAAGGACGCCGTCCCGCCGCGCGGCTGGGTGGCGCCCGAGGGCTACGAGGCGGGCCAGCCGTTCCGCCTCGAGACCACGCTGGGCCGCGCCCTGTTCAACGAGACGCTGCCCGCGGACTACCCCTTCGTCAACTACGAGGTGGGCAAGAAGCAGCTGTCGGCGATCGTGAACGAGCTCGCCGAGACCTACCCCAAGGTCGAGGTGGCCGCGGCGCTGGACGCGCTGAAGGCCGCGGGCTTCCACTGGGCGACCCGCTCGGGCGTCACGATCTCCATCGACGACGTCATCGCGCCGCCGAACAAGGCGGGGATCCTCGAGGGCTACGAGCGCCGCGCCGACAAGGTGCAGCGCGAGTACGAGCGCGGCCTGATCACCGACGACGAGCGCCGCCAGGAGCTCATCGAGATCTGGACGCACGCGACCAAGGAGGTCGCGGACGACATGATGGTCGAGTTCGAGAGCAACCCGAACAACCCCATCTGGATGATGGTCAACTCGGGCGCCCGCGGTAACCCGATGCAGGTCCGGCAGATCTCCGGTATGCGTGGTCTGGTGTCGAACCCCAAGGGTGAGACCATCCCGCGGCCGATCAAGTCCTCCTTCCGCGAGGGCCTGACCGTCCTGGAGTACTTCATCTCCACGCACGGCGCCCGCAAGGGTCTGGCCGACACCGCGCTGCGGACCGCCGACTCGGGTTACCTGACCCGTCGTCTGGTGGACGTCGCGCAGGACGTCATCGTGCGCGAGGTGGACTGCGGCACCGACCGCACCATCCCGTTCCGGATCGCCGAGAACGACAGGGCCGCGGACGGCTCGCTGGTCAAGCTCGGCACCTCGGAGTCCAGCCTGATCGGCCGGACCATCGCGGTGGACGTCGTGGTCGACGGGACGGTCATCTTCCCGGCCGACACCGACCTGTCCGACGCGGTGATCAGCCGGCTGATCGAGGCCGGCGTCGAGGAGGTCCGCACCCGCAGCGCCCTGGTCTGCGAGGCCAAGATCGGTGTCTGCGCCGCCTGCTACGGCCGCTCGCTGGCCACCGGCAAGCGGGTGGACGTCGGCGAGGCCGTCGGCATCATCGCCGCGCAGTCCATCGGTGAGCCCGGCACCCAGCTGACGATGCGCACCTTCCACACCGGTGGTGTGGCCGGTGGCGACATCACGCACGGCCTGCCCCGTGTCCAGGAGCTGTTCGAGGCGCGCATCCCCAAGGGCGTCGCCCCGATCACCGAGGTCGCGGGCCGGGTCAAGATCGACGAGACCGACCGCACCCGGAAGATCATCATCGTTCCGGACGACGGCTCGGACGAGATCGCCTACCCGGTGTCGATGCGGTCGCGCTTCGAGGACGGCATCTTCGAGGGCGCCCACGTCGAGGTCGGCCAGCAGCTGATCAAGGGCGCGGTCAACCCGCACGAGGTGCTGCGCATCCTCGGCCCCCGCGCCGTGCAGCTCCACCTGGTCCAGGAGGTCCAGGAGGTCTACCGGTCGCAGGGCGTGTCGATCCACGACAAGCACATCGAGATCATCGTCCGGCAGATGCTCAAGCGCGTGAACGTGCTGGAGGCCGGCGACACCCACCTGCTGCCCGGTGACCTGGTGGAGCGCCCGATCTTCGAGCGCACCAACCGCCAGGTCGTGGCCGAGGGCGGCGGCCCCGCCGCCGGCCGTCCGGTCCTGATGGGCATCACCAAGGCGTCGCTCGCCACCGAGTCCTGGCTGTCGGCCGCCTCCTTCCAGGAGACGACCCGCGTCCTGACCGAGGCCGCCATGCACTCCAAGAGCGACTCCCTGCTGGGCCTCAAGGAGAACGTCATCATCGGCAAGCTCATCCCGGCCGGTACGGGCATGCCCCAGTACCGCAACGTCCGGGTCGAGCCCACCGAGGAGGCCAAGGCCGCGGTGTACAGCGTCGGCTCGTACGACGACGCCGGCGAGTACACCTTCGGCACGGGCTCCGGCGAGGCCGTTCCCCTGGAGGAGTACGACTTCGGCCAGTACGGCCGCTAGTCCCCGTTCCACGGCGGACGCCCCGGGCACCTTCGAGGTGCCCGGGGCGTCCGCCGTTTGCGGTTAGGGTCGCTCCCATGGGACTGGCGAACGTGGTCGTGGTGGTGGGCGTGCTGGCGCTCGTGGCGGTGGGGTGCCTGGTGCTGATCAGGGCTCTGGGGCGGCTGGGGTAGCACTACGCTGGAAGTCATGGAGATTGTGTTCGAGCATGAGCTGCACCCCGACCTCAAGGCGCTGGAATGGCTGGTGGGGACCTGGGAGGGGGACGGGATCGGTGACTACCCGACGATCGAGCAGTTCCGGTTCACGCAGCAGATCTCGTTCACGCACATCGGGAAGCCCTACCTGATCTACACGAGCCGCACCTGGCTGCTGGACGAGAACTTCAAGCAGGGCCGGGCGCTGGCCATGGAGACCGGGTTCTGGCGGGTTCCGGGCGGCGGCCGCGAGGTGGAGGTGCTGCTGTCGCACCCCACGGGGATCCAGGAGATCTACACCGGTGAGGTGGCCTTCCACAAGGTGGAGCTGGTCACGGACGTGGTGGCGCGCACGCAGACCGCCAAGGAGGTGACCGGGGGCAAGCGGCTGTACGGGCTGTTCCCGGCCAAGGACGGCGAGGCGGAGCGGGACCTGGGCTGGGTGTACGAGATGGCGGCCCAGGGGCAGCCGATGCAGGTGCACATGTCGGCGCAGCTGAAGAAGGCGCGGCAGTAGCGGAGAAAAGGGCGATCCCCGGACCATTCCCTGAGTGGGAGCCGTCAGGACTGGACGGCGGTCCGGGGATCGGGTGTCTGCTGGAGATTCGCCAGGAGACTCATGTCCCGAGCGGGCGCTCCTAGCGAGCAGCCACCTCGCAAGTCCTCGCATGAATCATGTTGTGGACCACCTCCTTTCCTGCGTGACCCGAAACTATGCGATGGTCCGGGACAGGGCAAACGATTTATCCCGCGGCATAGGATCGGGGTATGGCAGAGACCACCTGGCAGGAGGAGCTGCGTTCCCGCGGCTACCGGGTGACACCGCAGCGCCAGCTCGTCCTGGAAGCGGTCGCCTCGCTGGAGCACGGGACACCCGAGGAGATCTGCGCCGAGGTGCAGCGCACCGCCAAGGGCGTGAACATCTCCACGATCTACCGGACGCTGGAGCTCCTGGAGGAGCTCGGCCTGGTCAAGCACGCGCATGTCGGGCACGGTCCGCCGAACTACCACCTGTCCACCGAGGCCGATCACGTGCACCTGCGCTGCCGCGGCTGCGGCAGGGTCGAGGACGTGCCGCCCTCCGTCGCGGACGGCCTGGTGCAGGCCCTGGAGACGGGATACGGCTTCGAGACCGATGTCCACCATCTGACGGTTTTTGGACGGTGTGGAGAGTGCCGGAAATGACGTTCTACGCAGAGGCTCCCGATGAGGCGCTGGCCGCCCACTTCGGCGACCCGTACGCCGAGCAGAAGGCGCTGGAGGCCGGTTCGGCCGTGGTCGCCAGGTCCAACCGGGGCGTGGTCCGCGTCGCGGGCCCGGACCGCCTGTCGTGGCTGCACAGCCTGCTCACCCAGCATCTGGCGGGCCTGCGCCCGGGGGAGGCGGCCGAGGCGCTGCTGCTGAGCCCGAACGGCCACCTGGAGCACCACCTGTCCCTGGTGGACGACGGCGAGGCCGTGTGGGCGCACGTGGAGCCCGGCACCGCCCCGGCGCTGGCGGCCTTCCTGGAGCGGATGAAGTTCCTGCTGCGGGTCGAGGTCGCCGACGTCTCCGGTGAGTACGAGGTGGTCACCGGCGCCGGGCTGGAGGGGGAGCGGGCCCTGCCCGACGTCGCGGGCATGACGAGCCTGATCGTCCCGCGCGGCACGGAGGTCGCCGACCGTTCGCCCGCCGGGATCTGGGCGTACGAGGCGCTGCGGATCGCCGCGCACAAGGCCAGGTTCGGCCTCGACACCGACCACAAGACGATCCCGCACGAGATCGGCTTCATCGACACGGCGGTGCACCTGGACAAGGGCTGCTACCGGGGGCAGGAGACCGTGGCCCGGGTGCACAACCTGGGCCGCCCGCCGCGCCGCCTGGTCTTCCTGCACCTGGACGGCAGCGCCGACAGGCTGCCCGCGCGCGGCTCCGACCTGGAGCTGGACGGCCGCCGGGTGGGGTTCGTCGGGTCCGCCGCCCGGCACCACGAGCTGGGCCCGATCGCGCTCGCCCTGGTGAAACGAAACGTGCCTGTCGAGGCGCAGCTGACCGCCGATGGGGTCGCCGCGGCCCAGGAGGTCGTGGTCTCGCCGGACACGGGGGCCAATGTGACGATCGATCCGGCGCTGCGGGGCCGCCGCCTGTGATTACCTTCGCGGATCTGGGATAAACAAAGATCGAGGTGTGCTTCCGAAAGAAGGCGGTACGCGATCATGGTCTCTCTGCCCCGCAAACCCTCCGTACCGCCCCGCAAGTCCCCCCGGCGCCGGGCCGACCGGGACTTCGAGCAGATCGCCTGGTGGCTGCTGTTCGCCGTCCTGGGCACCTACGGCGCCGTCATGCTGAACTGGCGCGTGCTGCTGCTCACCCTGCTGCTGTGGAGCTTCTACGAGTTCTGCATGGTGCGCACCCGCTGCCGTGTCAAGACCAGGCAGGGCTTCGAGTGCGTCGAGCCGGTGCGCGGCCGGATCTTCGCCCATGACAGCCGCCACCAGGACGTCAAGAACGACGGCCTGTGGAACCTCATCGGCCGCCACAACCCCCGCTACACCCCGCGGATCTCCGAACCCAACCGCGACACCGGGGTGGTCCTGGTCGCCCCGCGCGTCCGCCACCGCCTGGACAGGAACGACCGCTACCTGCTGTACCTTGCCGCCTTCGGCACGGTCGTCTCCCTCGTCGGGATGCTCTGGGGCCTTCTCTGACCCGCCAGTCCGGGGGCTCCGGCCCGCGGGCGGCCCCGGACGGTCAGACCTCGACGATCAGGGTGACGGGGCCGTCGTTGACCAGGCGGACGGCCATGTCGGCGCCGAAGCGGCCGGTGGCCACGGTGGCGCCCAGGCCGCGCAGGGCGTCCACGACGGCGTCGACGAGGGGCTCGGCGACGTCGCCTTTGGCGGCGGCCAGCCAGGACGGGCGGCGGCCCTTGGCGGTGTCGCCGTAGAGGGTGAACTGGCTGATCACCAGCAGCGGGGCGTCGAGGTCGGAGCAGGACCTCTCGCCGGGCAGGACGCGCAGCCCCCACAGCTTGGCGGCGAGCCGGGCGGCCTTGGCCGGGTCGTCGCCGTGGGTGACGCCGACCAGGACCACCAGGCCGGGTCCGCGGATCTCGCCCACGACCTCGCCGCCGACGCTGACAGAGGCTTCGCTCACCCGTTGGACCACCGCACGCATGCGCCCAGTCTCCCAGGCCGCTTCGGAACGACCTCCCGTAGTACTACGGTGTGTCCTGAGTCACAGGGTAGGATAAAAGACGTGAAAGGTCTGGGAGAGCTCGAACGCGCTGTGATGGAAGTGTTGTGGGCCAGGGAAGCACCGGCCACGGCACGCGAGGTGGGGCGGGCACTGGCCGACCGGGACCTCGCGCACACCACGGTGATGACGGTTCTGGACCGCCTGGCCAAGAAGGGCTTCCTCGCCCGCGAGCGGGACGGCCGCGCCTGGTCGTACCGGCCCGCCGACACCCGCGAGGGGTACGTCGCCGAGCTCATGCTGGGCGCCCTGGCGCTCAGCGGCGACCGCGACGCCGCCCTGGCGCACTTCGCCCGTTCGGTCACCGGCGACGAGGCCGCCGCGCTCCGCCGCGTCCTGGAGGACCTCGAGTGACGAGCTGGGTGGCGCTCGCGGCCCTGTCTCTCGCGACTCTTCCGGGCGCGGAGCTGCTTTCCCGCGCCCGCTGGACCTGGCGCACACCGCGGATCGGCATCCTGCTCTGGCAGGCGCTCGGCCTCGCCTGGGGTCTGGCGACCATCGGCGCGCTGCTCGGTTTCGCGCTCTCCCCCTACGGGGCGGGCGTGCTGCACGGCCTGTTCGCGCTGTCGGAGGACGGCTCGGGTCTCGGCCTGCACCACAAGGCGGCGCTGCTGGCCGGGATGGCGCTGGCCGGCTCCCTCATCGGCATGCTGTTGCTGTCGGGCTTCCGGGTGGTGCGCGCCCGCGCGCGGCACCGCGCGCTGCTCAGCCTGATCGCCCGCCGCACCGGCAGGGGCGGCACCCTGGTCGTCGACCACCCCGAGGCCGCCGCCTACTGCGTGCCCGGCATGCGCTCCAAGATCGTGATCAGCGCGGGCACGCTGGAACTGCTGGACTCCCGGGAGCTGGACGCGGTGCTCGCCCACGAGCACGCCCACGCCAGGGAGCGCCACGACCTGGTGCTGCTGCCGTTCACCTCGCTGCCCCGCATCGGCCTGGTCGCCCGGTCGCTGGACGCCGTCGCGCTGCTCATCGAGATGACCGCCGACGACCGCGCGCTGCAGGACCGCCCGCCCAGGGAGCTGGCCAAGGCGCTGCTGCGCTTCGCCACCGCGCCCTCGGCCGCGACGCCCTCCTGCGCCCTGTCGGCGCTGCCCGAGGGCGGTCCGGTGATGGCGCGGGTGCAGCGGCTGCTCAACCCGGCGCCCCGGCCCGCCTGGGTGCAGTCGGCGGCCCTGGTGTCGGCCGTCCTGCTGACCTCGGGTCCGCTGCTGCTGTGGGTACTGCCGCACTGACAGGGCCCGGCACCGTTAGAATGCGGTCCACCTTCGGGAACCCGGTGATGTGCCCCGGGTGGTTCACCGTGGTCTCGCCGGGCCCGCTCCATGGACCCGGCCGCTTCGTGTCGTCTTCATAGTGCAGGGGAGCCCGTGCGCCGGAAACTCACGTGCGGTCTGACGGCGCTCGCGCTGCTCACCGGATGCTCCGCCTCTCCGGCGGCCGGACCCGAGAGTCCCCCCGCGACGTCGAGCACGCCCCAGACGCAGCGGGCGCCCGTCGTGATGTTCCTCGGGGACAGCTACACCGCGGGCACCGGCAAGGTGTCGCCGGAGCGCACGTACGCCGGCGACCTGGCCCGCAAGCTCGGCTGGCAGGCGATCATCGGGGGCTGGCCGGGCACGGGCTTCCTGGCCCGCGGCAGGGTCGGCAAGGACTTCACCCGGCTGTTCGCCGACCAGCTCGCCTGGCGGCCCGCCCCGGACCTGGTGATCGTCGCGGGCGGCCACAACGACGCCAACCGCAAGCACCCGCTGAACGGGCTGAACGACGCGGTCTGGCAGCTGGTCAACGGGATCAAGGAGCGCTGGCCCGGGGTGCCGCTGGTGCTGGTCGGGCCGATGTGGGGCGGGACTCCGACGAAGCCGGCGCTGGCCGTCCGCGACGTCATGCGCACGGTCGCCGGGCAGCTCCAGGTGCCCTTCGTCGACCCGCTGGCGGAGAAGTGGATCACCGGGGACGTGAGCAGGGGCACCGGCAACGCCGACCTGTACATCCGGCGGGACGAGGTGCACCCCAACGAGACGGGCAACGCCTACTTCGCCGACAAGATGCTGGCCGCGCTGACCCGGCTGGGCATGGACAAGCCCGCGGCGGGCTGACCGCGCGCGGGCTCGTGACGGGGGGAGCGGGCTACCAGGGACCGTAGGGGCCCATGTTGCGGTGGCCGCCCCCGCCGATCGCCTTGACGGCGGGGCGGACGTCCGCGAGGTAGATCACGGCGGCGATGAACGCGGCGATCGAGAAGATGCCCAGGGCGCCCATGCCGGGGAAGCCGACCGCGGAGGCGAATCCGAAGAGGGTCGCGAACCCCAGGATGATCACCCACATCTTCTTGGTCTGCTTGCCGGCCGCGGGGAACGCCTGGGCGGGGCGGCGGACGACGTCGAACAGGGCGAAGGCCTCCATCAGGAACGCGATGATCGCCAGCGCCAGGAACACGTAGGCCAGCCCGTTGTGGATGCTGCCGAGCAAGAGGATCACCTTCCCGAGGTTCCGCTGTGGTCACCTTACAGAACAATCGCCCCCACCCGAAGGTTCCGGATGGGGGCGGGCAGAACAGGGAGACGCCGCACGTGGCGGCTCAGTCGGTCGCCTTGCGGGCGGCGGGCCTGCGCGCGGCCGTGGTGGTCCTGGCGGGCCTGGCGGCGGCGGGAGCCTCCACCGACTTGGCCTCCTGGGCCTCGGAGGCGACCTCGTCGGCGGCCTTGTTGATGACCGTGCGGCCCCGCTCGGCGAGCTCCTCGATGACCCCGTTGACCTTGGCGGTCATGGTCGCGACGTAGTCCTGGATCGAGACGGCCTCGGTCTTGCCCTGGGCCTTGGCCACGTTGGCCTTGACCTCGTTGAGCCGGACGGTGGCGGTGGTGCGGGCCTTGGTGACCCGTTCGTTCACCTCGCCGCGCACGTCGTTGACGTTCTCCAGCACCGTGACGCGGTACTTGCCGTAGTTCTCGGTGAGCTCGGCGCGCACCTTGGTGATGGTCTCGGGCATCTCACGGAGCTTCTCGACGGCCAGGTCGACCGCTCCGGCCCCGGTGTAGACGGCCTTGTTGTCCCTGATCTTCTCGGCCAGAGTCATCTTTCCTGATCCTCTCTGTCGGGTAGAGCCTCGTGCTCAGGCCCGGTGTCGGCTGCGTTCTCCCTCCGGAAGGACTCGTAGATGTCCAGCAGCACCTGCTTCTGCCGTTCGGAAAGAGAGATGTCGGCGCGTATCGCGGTCTGCACGTCCGTGTCCGCCTCGCGGTGTTCGAGGATGCCGGCCTGGATGTAGAGGGCCTCGGCGGAGATGCGCAGACCCTTGGCGATCTGCTGCAGGATCTCCGCGCTCGGCTTGCGCAGCCCGCGTTCGATCTGGCTGAGGTAGGGGTTGGACACCCCCGCCTGCTCCGCCAGCTGGCGGAGCGAGATCTTCGCGCGCTGCCTCTGCTCCCGGATGTACTCCCCGATGGAGCCGACCTTCGGACCTGCCATGTCTCCACCCTGCTTGCTGATGCTTGCTATTGCAAGCGCCAGGGGGTGTTCTTTCGGGTGAGTCCGATCACAGGGCGCGATGATCTCGTGACGGCGGTGGCCTTTTCTCGTTCCACTGTTTCCGGTCGCTGACGCAAAGTGAGGAAGAATGCGTGCTCCTGCAAGCATTTGAGCTTGCTCAAGTTCGCATAGTGGCGCTGAGTGGTACCCACTACGCTTTGTGCACATGCTGGGTCGTATACGGCTGCTAGCCGCCCCCCTGGTCCTGCTGTTCCTGGCCGCCTCCCCCGGGCCCGCGCACGCCGCGGACACCGTGGCGGCCGCAGCGGCCGACACCGCCGATGACCGGGTGGTCCGTGACGAGGTGCTCCTCACCCTCGGGACCGACGGGGTACTGCACGCGAAAGAGATCATCACGTATGACTTCGGAGCCGGAGGGGACGGCTTCGAGCGGGTCTACAGCACCCGCATCCACCACGACGGGAAGCGGGACCGCGTCTTCGAGGTGGAGAACCTCCAGGTGACGCAGCCTTACACCGCGTCACTGGCACAGGAGGACGAGCGGACGCTGGTGAAGGTGAGCGGCCCGCAGGCCTCCGGGCGGCAGACCGTCACGCTCGAATACGACGTGGCGGGCGCGATCCTGCCGCTCCCGCAGGGCCAGGAGCTGCGCTGGACGGCCGTCGGCGGCTGGCGGGTCCCGGTGCAGGAGGCCGCGGTGGTCCTCGACACGGGGGTCATGATCCGCAACGTCAACTGCTTCGCGGGCACGCTCAGCAGCGTCATCGGGTGCAGCGAGTTCAGCACGAAGATGAAGCGGCGGCGGGCGGTCTACGGGCAGCAGAACATGCTTCCCGACGAGTACCTGACGGTGGTCTCGGGCCTGCCTCCGGAGGCGACCAGCGGCGGCCCCTCCTACGTCGAGCGCAAGACGCTGGCGACATCCTTCGCCATCAACGCGGTGACGGGCGGCGCGCTGGCGGCCCTGCTCGTCCTGCTGGTCGGCGGGCTGGCGCTGCTGTACTTCCTGCGCGGCCGCGACAAGCGCGCCGACTCCAGCGTCCGGGTGCCGCTGACGGCCACCGGCGACGGGCAGGCCGGGTTCGAGCCGCCGGACGGGGTGCGCCCCGGCCAGATCGGCACGCTGATCGACGAGCAGGCCGACGTCATCGACGTGACGGCGAGCATCATCGACCTCGCCGTCCGCGGCTACCTCCTGGTCGAGGAGGAGGAGGGCAAGAGCGACTGGGCGCTGCGCAGGCTGAACCGCCCGGTCAACGACCTGCACCCGTACGAGCAGATCCTCTACGACGGCCTGTTCCTCATGGGCGAGCGCGTCCGGCTGTCCCAGCTCGGCGGCACCTTCGCGCACAAGCTCGCCCAGGTGCGCAGCGCGCTGTACGAGGACGTGGTCGCGCAGGGCTGGTTCGCCCGGCGGCCCGACGCCGTCCGGTCCCGCTGGACGGTCGCCGGCCACGTCGTCACGGCGCTGGCGGCGGTGGGGACCGTCGTGCTGGCGGTCCTCACCAACTACGCGCTGGTCGGCTTCGCGGTGCTCGCCTTCGGCCTGGCGATGGCCTTCTTCGGCAGGCACATGCCGGCCAAGACCGGCAAGGGCTCCACGGTCCTGGCCCACACGCTGGGCTTTCGTGACCACCTCCGGCGAGGGGAGGCGGCCGAGGTGCCCGATCGGCAGCGAATTGCACTCTTCTCCCGTTATCTTCCGTACGCAGTGGTGTTCGACGTCGTCGGACCCTGGGCCCGGACCGTGGAGGACGCGGGGGTGCAGGGCGGCGACAACCTCTACTGGTACGAAGGCCCGGCGGAGTGGGACCTGTCGAAGTTCGCCGACTCCATGCGGGCCTTCACCTTCGCCCTGTCGGGTGCGCTGGCGCAGTCCCGACCGTACGTAGGGAAGTAGCGATGATCGGACGGGTCGCGGGATCGGCGGCGCTGGCCGTGGCACTGGCCGCCGGATCGACCGGCGCGGCGGTGCACGCGGCGCCGAAGGGCAAGCCGAAGTGGCGCGCCCAGCAGGGGCCGGGGCCGCGGCTCGTCGGATCGCTCAACCAGGTCGAGTTCGCCGGGGACCAGCACGGGTGGGCCGCCGGGGTGGAGGGTCCCGACAACGACCTGGCCCTGTGGAAGTGGAACGGCGGGAAGTGGAAGCGCGCCAAGGCCGGCTGGAGGTTCGCTCCGGCCGGCCTGGCCGTTTCCGGCCCGAAGAAGGCGTGGCTCACCGGCGTGACGCTCTCCGCGGCGCACGCCCTCCACTACAACGGCAGGAAATGGCGCGAGGTCGCCTTCCCCGGGCCGGGCGCGCCCGTGGACCTCGCCGCTGCCCCGGACGGCACCGCCGTCTCCGTCGCCCGGCACGTGTTCGACGGCGTCAACACCGTCCAGCGCTGGAAGGACGGCAGGTGGCGGCCGATGAAGGTGCCGCTGCCGTCCGGGGCGTCCCTGGCCACCGTCGCCGTCGCGTCGAAGAAGGACATCTGGCTGGGCGGCGGCCGCCGCGTCGGCGAGGACGAGGTCGAGCCCCTGCTGATGCGCTGGAACGGCAGGTCCTGGAAGCGCATCGCGCTGAAGGGGGCCGCCGACAAGGCGGTCACGAAGATCATCGCGGACGGGGACGGGAAGGCGTGGGCGCTGCGCGGCTCCACGGAGACCACCCTGCTGCGCTGGGACGGCGAACGGGTACGCGAGCGGAGGCTCCCCGGCGGCGTCGGCGCGCTGACCCTCACCCATGACGGCGCGGGCGGCGTCTGGGTGCTCCCCTACAGCCGCTCGGACGCGAAGGCCGCGCCCTACCTGCTGTGGAGCAAGGGCCGCTGGAAGTCCTTCACCGGGCCGCGCCGCAACGGCGTCGTCGGCCTCGGCGACCTCGACCTGATCCCCGGCACCTCCCGCGTGGTCTCCGTCGGCGGCCTCCAGCAGAAGGAGCCCAAGGAGCGGAAGTTCCCGATGCTGGAGATGTTCTCCTGAGCCCTTACCTTGGACGGCGTGCGCGCGCGTAGGCCGGAGGGGGAGAGGACCAGGGGGACCACCAACGCCAACCGGCTGCGGCGCCAGGACCTGTGGATGGCGGCGACGCTCCGCCTCCCGGAGCACCCGCTGGTCGTCGACCTCGGGTACGGGGCCTCACCCGTCACGACCGTGGAGCTGTACGAGCGCCTGAGGGCCGTACGGCCGGACGTCCGGGTCGTGGGACTGGAGATCGCCCAGGAGCGCGTGGAGACCGCCAGGGAGTTCCTGAAGGCGCACAGGGGGCGCTACCCGGGCCTGTCGTTCGGGCTCGGCGGCTTCGAACTGCCCGTCGAGCGGGCACCCGACCTGGTGCGGGCGGCCAACGTCCTGCGCCAGTACGACGAGGACACCGCCTGGCGCGTGTGGGACCGGCTGCGCGAGGGACTGGCCCCCGGCGGGACGCTGGTCGAGGGGACCTGCGACGAGATCGGCCGGCGGCACGTGTGGGCGGCGCTCGACCGGAGCGGCCCGGCGACCGTCACGTTCGCCGCCGACCTGCGGCACCTGCCCCGCCCGTCGGCGCTGGCCGAGCGGCTCCCCAAGACGCTGATCCACCGCAACGTCCCCGGCGAGCGGATCTACGACCTTCTCCGGGACCTGGACCGCGCCTGGGCCGTCGCGGCCCCCCAGTCGGTGTTCGGCCCCCGGCAGCGCTGGCTGTCGACCGTCGCGCTGGCCCGGCGGCGCTGGCCGGTGCTCACGCGCCCGCCCCTCGGCGGCCGCCGCCGCTGGCGGCTGGGCGAGCTGACCCTGCCGTGGGAGGCCGTCGCGCCCTACCGGTAGAACTCGACGATGGGCAGCTGCTTCTTGTTCTTCTCGACGCTGCCGACGGCGACGATCTGCCTGGTGCCGGGGATCTGCGCGATGTCGTGGATGTAGGTGTTCTTCTTGCGGTCCGGACCGCGCAGCGTGCGCCACTTGCCGGCCCAGTGGAGGTACTGCGACCGCGTCTTGCCCGTGCCGGGGGAGGGGATCGTCCAGGCGCCGCTGCCGCCGTCGGGGGCGAGGGCGTAGTGCGAGATCAGCGGGGAGGCGGCCTCGGACCACTTCGAGCCGTTCCAGCGCAGCAGGCCACCGCCGTTCTGCGCCCGGATCGCCCAGACCTTCCCGGGCCCGGCGGCGGCGATCTCCTGGATGATGTTGTGCGGCTGGCCGACCACGCCCCACGAGCCGCCCGGCGCGGCGAGCTGCTTCCACTTGCCGCCGCTCAGCCGCAGCACCGTCGCCACCACCTGGGTGCCGTTGGCGGTGGTCGTCCCGCCCAGCCAGACGTCGTCCTTGCCCCGGACGGACACCGCCGTCAGCGAGGCGCCGGCGGCCCCGGGGACGTTCACGTTCACGAACGCCCTGCCGTTCCAGCGGCGCACGGCGCTGGCCCCGTCGTTCTTGGAGTTGAGCCCCGCCACGGACCAGACGGCGCCGTCCTTGCCCGCCGAGAGGGACAGCGGGATGAGCGGGAGGTCCAGGGGCCCGAACTTCGCCCCCTGGTAGCCGACCTTCTTCCACTTCCTGCCGTTCCAGTGGGCCGCGACCGGCGTGACCCCCGTGTAACCCACCGCCCAGGCGCTGCGGGCGCTGCTCGCCGCGATCCCGGTGGGCCGGAACCTGAAGGGCGCCTTCTTGGCCGTCCACTTCCTGCCGTTCCAGTGGAACGGCTTCCCGTTCTCGTTGATCGCGAAGATCGTCCTCTTGTTCACCGCCGCGACCTGCAGCAGCGCCCCCGCGCTCTTGAACGCCTTGCTCCCGGCGTCCTTCCAGCCCGGCGCGGCCGAGGCGGGCTGCGGCACGAGCAGCACACCCGCGACGACCGTGGCGGCGACGACGATCCGCATGATGCTTCCTCCTGCTATGGGGGGATCTGCGGGGCAACCCTAGGGGAAGCGGGGCATGCGGGCTAGGAGGTCCGGTGGATCCGGTAGGGGGCGGCCTGGGCGCGGGGCTGGACGTCGATGCGGTCGATGTTGACGTGCGGGGGGCGGGTGACGGCCCAGGCGATGCAGTCGGCGACGTCCTCGGCGACCAGGGGGGCCTCGACGCCCTCGTAGGGGCGCTCGGCGGCCTCGGCGTCGCCCCGGAAGCGCACCAGGGAGAACTCCTCGGTCTTGACCATGCCGGGGGCCACCTCGGTGATCCGGACGGGCCGGTCGACCAGTTCCAGGCGCAGCACCTCGTTGACGGCGACCGCGGCGTGCTTGGCCGCGTTGTAGCCGCCGCCGCCCACGTAGGGGACGTGCCCGGCCAGCGAGGTGACGTTCACCACATGCCCCGCGCCGGCGACCAGCTTGGGCAGCAGGGCACGGGTCATGCGCATCAGGCCCAGCACGTTGGTGTCGTACATGACCCGCCAGTCCTCGGTGACCGCCTCGGCGACGGACTCCAGGCCGTGGGCGCCGCCGGCGTTGTTGACCAGGACGTGGCATTCGCGCAGCCCGGCGGCGAGGGCGGCCACCGACTCCTCCGAGGTCACGTCGAGCGTGACGGCCCGGGCGAAGCCGCGCCGGCCCGCCGGGTCGGCGGCCTCGATCTCCTTGACCAGATCGTCCAGCCGGTCCCGGCGGCGGGCGGCCACCACGACGTCGAAACCCTCGGCGGCCAGGCGGCGGGCGGTGGCAGCGCCGATACCGCTGCTCGCACCGGTGATCACAGCAGTCTTACGCATATATCCCATCTTGGCGCATATGCCACGAGTGTCCGGGGGTGGGTGGGGGAACAAGCCTGGTTCGTAGGTAGTTTCAAGTGACCGGATTGTTCTGTTCTCGACCGAAGCGAGGTCCCGTGGTCCGTCGGGTCGCGACGCTCTCCGTGCACACCTCGCCTCTCGACCAGCCCGGTACGGGCGACGCGGGGGGCATGAACGTCTACATCGTGGAGACCGCGAAACGGCTGGCCGAGCGGGGCATAGAGGTCGACATCTTCACCAGGGCGACCTCCCGGCAGCTGCCCCCGGCGGTGGAGCTGGCGCCCGGCGTGCTGGTCCGCCACCTCACGGCGGGGCCGTTCGAGGAGCTCGACAAGAGGGAGCTCCCGCGGCAGCTGTGCCAGTTCACCTCGGGGCTCCTGCGGGTCGAGGCCGCCCACGAACCGGGCCACTACGACCTCGTGCACTCGCACTACTGGCTCTCCGGGCAGCCGGGCTGGGTCGCGGCGCACCGCTGGGGGGTGCCGCTGGTGCACTCCATGCACACCCTGGCCAAGGTCAAGAACGCCAACCTGGCCGCCGGTGACGCGCCCGAGCCCGTGCTGCGGGTCGCGGGCGAGGAGCAGATCGTCGCCGACGCCCACCAGCTGATCGCCAACACCTCGGACGAGGCGCGGGAGCTCGTCGACCTCTACGAGGCCGATTCCCGAAGGGTGCAGACCGTGGCGCCCGGCGTGAACCTGGACGTCTTCCGTCCGGGGGACCAGGAGGAGGCCCGGCGGCGGCTGAACCTGCCCCGAGACGCCTACATGCTGCTCTTCGTGGGGCGGATCCAGCCGCTGAAGGCGCCCGACGTGCTCGTACGGGCGGCGGCCGAGCTGCTGGAACGCCGGCCCGAGCTGCGGTCCCGGCTGGTCGTGGTGATCGTGGGCGGGCCGTCCGGATCGGGCAAGGAGCGCCCCGAGGAGCTGCAGAAGCTCGCGGCGCGGCTGGGCCTGACGGACATCGTCCGGTTCGAGCCGCCGCAGGCCCAGCCGGAGCTGGCCGAGTGGTACCGGGCCGCGGACGTGACGGTGGTGCCGTCCCACAACGAGTCCTTCGGGCTGGTCGCCGTGGAGGCCCAGGCGTGCGGTACGCCCGTCGTGGCCTCGGCCGTGGGAGGACTGCGCACGGCCGTCGGACACGGCGTCTCCGGCCTTCTGGTGAACGGACACGACCCCCGCGACTACGCCGCCGTCCTGGGGCGCCTGGCGGACGAGCCGCTGCTGCGCGCCCGGCTCGGCGAAGGTGCCGTACGCCACGCCCGCGTGTTCGGCTGGGACGCGACTGCGGGACGGCTCCTGGGGGTATACAAAAGCGCTGTGAGTGATCGGGTGTGCGCATGAGCGCGGTAGAGGCGGCCGTCGAGACGATCCGGAAGGTCCTGGAGGACTCGGAGCTGACCTACGAGGTGCCCCGGGAGGGCTCCTTCTTCGTCAGGCTCCCCGGAGAGCACAAGCTGGCGACGATGGTGTGGCTGATCGTCGGGCCCTACAGCGTGCACGTGGAGGCGTTCTTCTGCCGGCAGCCGGACGAGAACCACACGCAGTTCTACCGCTGGCTCCTGGAGAAGAACGGCCGCATGTACTGCCTGTCGTTCACCCTGGACGAGGCCGGCGACGTCTACCTGACCGGCAAGATCCCCCTGTCGGCGGCGGCCGACCCCGCGGAGATCGACCGCGTCCTCGGCTGCGCCCTGGCCTACAGCGACGAGAACTTCGACCGCGCCCTGGAACTCGGCTTCAAGACCTCCATCCAGAAGGAGTGGGACTGGCGGGTCTCGCGCGGCGAGTCCCTGGCCAACCTGCAGGCCTTCGCGCGTTTCGCCGATCCCAGAAACCGCTGACCTGAGCCTTCTCGTTAGGATGGGCGACCATGGCGACCTTGGTTTTGCTCCGGCATGGTGAAAGTGTGTGGAACGCGGAGAATCTGTTCACCGGCTGGGTGGACGTGGACCTCTCCGCGAAGGGCGAGAGCGAGGCCGCGGTGGCGGGCGAGCTGCTCCTCGACGCCGACCTGACCCCCGACGTGCTGCACACGTCCCTCCTCAAGCGGGCCATCCGCACCGCGAACATCGCCCTGGACACCGCCGACCTGCTGTGGCTGCCGGTGAAGCGCTCCTGGCGCCTCAACGAGCGCCACTACGGCGCCCTCCAGGGCAAGAACAAGGCGCAGACCCTGGAGGAGTTCGGCGAGGAGCAGTTCCAGGTCTGGCGGCGCTCCTACGACACCCCGCCCCCGCCCATCGCCGACAAGGACCCCCTGTCCCAGGTCGGCGACCTGCGCTACGGCGGCCTGCCCTCGGAGCTGATCCCCCGCACCGAGTGCCTGGCCGACGTCGTGGACCGCCTCCTGCCCTACTGGTACGACGAGATCGTCCCCGACCTCGCCGCCGGCAAGACCGTCCTGGTCGTCGCCCACGGCAACTCCCTGCGCGCCCTGGTCAAGCACCTCGACGTCATCTCCGACGACGAGATCGCCGGCCTCAACATCCCCACCGGCATCCCCCTGAAGTACGAGCTCGACGCCGACTACGTCCCCCGCAAGCGCGGTGGCGAGTACCTCGACCCGGCCGCCGCCAAGGCCGCCATCGAGGCCGTCAAGAACCAGGGCAAGAAGTAACCGGATCCTTCGGACGGGGCCGTGCTGATCCAGCACGGCCCTTTCGCCTTCCGCCGGGGCGTCCGTTCCCCCGCGGGCGCGGACGCCGCGGCACGGGTCGCGAGGGCCCGCTCGGGCGGGGCGCGGGAGGCCCGCGCCCCGCCGCGGGGCACGGGTCAGCGGAGCTTGATCGCGCCGCCGTCGGCCATGACGGTCTGCCCGGTCATGTACCGGGCGTCGTCGCTCGCGAGGAAGGCGATGATGGGCGCGACGTCCTCGTCGGGGTCGCCGAAGCGGCCCAGGGGCACCTTGGCCGCGGACTGCGCGTACTGCTCGGGGCGCGCCTGGGCCCACTGGGCCACCCCGGCGGTCAGGGCCATGGGGCAGACCACGTTGACGCGGATGTTGAACGGGGCCCACTCGTTGGCCACGACCCGGCTGAGGCCGCGGATGGCCTCCTTCGCCGCCGCGTAGGAGGCCTGGTTGGGCTGGCCGTCGAGTCCGGCGCCGGAGCCGAAGTTGACGACCGACGCGTTGCCGGTCTTCTTCAGCTCCGGCAGGGCCGCGAGCATGAAGTTGCGCGTGGCGTACAGGCCGCTGCCCATGGCGAGGTCCCAGTCGTCGTCGGTCTGCTCCTCGAACGGCTTCTGCCGCGACGCGCTCGCGTTGTTCACCAGGACGTCGAGCTTCCCGAAGCGCTCGACGGCGGCCGCCACGGCGGCCTGCGCGACGGCCGGGTCGGAGACGTCGCCCTGCAGGAAGACCACGGAGTCCCCCAGCTCGCGGACGAGGGCCTCCCCGGCCTCCTGCTGCAGGTCGACGACGACGACCCGGGCCCCGCGCGCGACGAACAGCTTCGTGATGGCGCCGCCGATGCCGGAGGCGCCCCCGGTGACGATGGCCGACTTTCCTTGCAGGCCGGGGTTGTTCATGGCGCTTCCTTTCATGAGCGTCTGCGAGGGCGCGCCATCGGTGGAAGCGGCTGCGCACGTCTCCGCAAACGTTTCTTTCGGTGTTCTGTGACCAAGTGCATGCCTTGGCCGGGTGCCGAGCGAGTGCGCCATGGAGCTCAGCGGCCACGCATCCCCGAAACCCCCCCTTTTCGATAGGTGTCCCTGGGTAAGGCCGCTGGTATTCCCGTCGAACCGGGGCGACACCCGCAAAGGCCATCATCCCCCTGGACGGGCCGCTCACCCCGGAGGAGTCCACTGATCGGGAGCACCGTCCAGCGGACAGGGCTGCGAAGACGCGGAAGGGGCCGCGCACCGAGGCGCGGCCCCTTCGCCCTTCACGGGGCTTCAGGAGAACTCGTCGATGATGTCCTCGGGGCGCTGGCCCGTCACCATGTAGACGATGTCGCCCGCGACGTGGACGGCGTGGTCGGCGAAGCGCCCGTAGTAGCGGTCGGCGAGGGTGACGACCAAGACGGATTCAGGTTTGCGTTCATTGCATCTGCTGCACATACTGCGTATGAGAGGAGCGGTCATGGCGGTGAGAACACCGAAATCCCTGGAGCCCGGCAAGGTGGACGCGCAGGAGTCCGCCCGCGCCCTGCGCAGGATCAAGGACTACCTGGCAGCCCACCCCGGTACCGAGAACGTCCGTGTCACGGGCGAACTGGTGGGCGAGGAGGCACTGGTCCTGCCCCGCGACGTCGTGACCATGCTCGCCTACATGCTCGCGCAGCTCGCCGAGGGCCGCGGCGTCACGGCGATGCCCAGCCACGCCGAGCTGACCACGAGCCAGGCGGCGGACGTCCTGAACGTCTCCCGTCCCTACCTCATCGGCCTCCTCGAAGCGGGAAAGATCCCTTACCGGCTGGTCGGCCGCCATAGGCGCGTCCTGTTCGAAGACCTCATGGCCTACAAGCGGCAGAGCGACGCCGAAAGCCGCAAGGCCGCCGACGACCTGATCGCTCTCAGCGAGGAACTGGACCTCTACTGATGGCGTTCACGGCCGCCTACGACGCCAACGTGCTGTACGGCAACGAAGTCCGCGATCTGCTCATCCGGATCGCCAGGTCGGGCCTGGTCCAAGCACGCTGGACGAGCACGATCCTGGAGGAGGTGACCCGCAACCTCGCCGCCAACAGGCCGGACATCCCGGCTGAAAAGCTGTCGGTCCTGCGCGAGCGGATGAACGCCGCCGTGCCGGGAGCGCTGGCGGGGGTTATGAGGAACTCATGGAAGGCCTGAAGCTCCCCGACGCGGACGACCGGCACGTTCTCGCGGCCGCGATCAAAAGCGGCGCGGAGTTCGTCGTCACCTCGAACCTCAGGGATTTTCCCGCCGACGTGCTCGGACGCTATGAAATCGAGGCCAAAAGCCCCGACGACTTCGTGCTCGACCAGCTCGACCTCGACGAGAGCACCGTGCGTGATTGCGTCCACCAGATCGCGAACAGCAGGACACGTCCCCCGAAGACCTTCGCCGCGATCCTGGACGCTCTCGAACGCGCGGGACTGGTGGAGTCGGCCGCGCTCCTTCGCGACTGAGAATGCGCGCGGGAGCAAGGCGCTGCGCAGACAGGGAAGATCAGACGCCGGGCCGGGTTCCGGAAGGACACATGTCGGGCCCAGGCGCTCTGGCCCAGGCGGCGTAGGCGAAGCCGCCGCCCTGTGAGCGCTCCTCGCCCACCGGCACCCTCGGCCCGGCTGTGAAGGGGCCGCGCACCGAGGCGCGGCCCCTTCGGCCTTCACGGGGCCTTCGGGAGGGCTTCAGGAGAACTCGTCGATGATGTCCTCGGGGCGCTGGCCCGTCACCATGTAGACGACGTCGCCCGCGACGTGGACGGCGTGGTCGGCGAAGCGCTCGTAGTAGCGGCCGGCGAGGGTGATGTCGACGGCCTTCTCGACGCCGTGCTTCCACTTGGGGGACAGCAGGACGTCGAAGAGCCTGCGGTGGAGCTTGTCCATGGCGTCGTCGTCGGAGTCGAGCTCCAGGCCCATGGCGACGTCCTGGGAGGCGATGACGCTGCCCGCCTTGGCGACGAGGCGGACGGCGATCTGGCCCATCTGCAGGACGGTGGGCTGCAGCTCCGGCGGGACGCAGGACTCGGGGTGGCGGCGGCGGGCCGTCTTGGCGAGGTGGGCCGCCAGGTCTCCCATGCGCTCCAGGTCGGCGCTCATCCGCAGGGACGTGATCAGGGTCCGCAGGTCGCCGGCGACGGGCTGCTGGCGGGCCATGAGGTCGAAGACGGTCTCCTCGATCTCCAGGTCGATCTTGTTGATCGCCTTGTCCCCGCTGATGACCTCCTCGGCGAGGCGGGCGTCGGCGTCCAGCAGGGCGGTGGTCGCCCGGTCCATGGCGGAACGGACCAGACGGGTCATCTCCACCAGCTTGTAGGAGATTCCGTCGAGTTCGTCGTGGTAGGCGTCGCGCAAAGTGTTTCCTTGTGTTCGCACGGTCGTGTTCCGCTGTGGCCGCTTCTCTCGTCTCACATGCTCCACAGGGGCTGTGAACTCAACCGGATATAGAGGTGAACATTGGGCGAACGCCCTGACCCGGTGCCCTTCTGTAGTGCGAGGACGCCCCGGAAGCCGCTTACCATCCGTCATGTGAACATCGAGATGGCCGCGGGCCTGGCCGGACTGGTCGGGCTGATCGGGGGCTTGGCCACCGGGTTGGCGATCCGGTTCAGCGAGGCCGCGCAGGGCAAGAGCTCCCCGCCCCCCGACGCCGCCGGGGCGCTGCCCAAGGGGCTCGCCGCGGTCCTGGGCGTCCTGCCCTTCTCGGTCGTCGTGGTGGACCGCGAGGACCGGGTGCGCCGCTCCTCCCCGGCCGCCCGCGCCCTGGGCATCGTCAAGGACGAGCGGCTCATGGTGGACGAGCTGCTGGCGCTGTCCCGGCTCGTGCAGCGCGACGGCGAGATCCGCGAGACCGAGCTGCAGCTGGGCCCCAGCCGGCACGACACCCGCTGGTTCGCCGTGCGGGTCGCCCCGCTGGGCGTCCAGGGGCTGGTGCTGGTGCTCGCCGAGGACCTCACCGAGCTGCGCCGCGTCGAGTCGATCCGGCGGGACTTCGCCGCCAACGTCAGCCACGAGCTCAAGACCCCCGTCGGGGCGCTGCTGCTGCTCGCCGAGACCGTCGAGGCGGCCGCCGACGACGAGGAGGCCGTCCGGCGGTTCGCCGGGCGGATGCAGCTGGAGGCGGCGCGGCTGTCCAGCCTCGTCCAGGACCTGATCACCCTGTCGCACGTGCAGGGCGACGAACCCCTCGCCGAGGACCAGCGCGTCTGCCTGGACGCCGTCGTCGCCGAGGCGGTGGACCGCGCCCGCACGACCGCCGAGGGCAAGGGCACCGAGCTGGTCGTGACCGGAGTCCAGGGGCTGGAGGTGCGCGGCGACCAGGAGCTGCTCAACACCGCCCTGAAGAACCTGATCGACAACGCCGTCTCCTACAGCCCCGAGCGCACCCGGGTCACCGTCGAGACCCGGGTCCTGGACGGCAGGGCCGAGCTCAGCGTGACCGACCAGGGCATCGGCATCCCCGAACGCGAGCTGGAGAGGATCTTCGAACGGTTCTACCGGGTGGATCCGGCCCGCTCCCGCGAGACCGGCGGCACCGGTCTCGGCCTGGCCATCGTCAAACACGTGGCCACCAAACACGGAGGCGAGGTGACGGTCTGGAGCAAGGAGGGCTCCGGCTCCACCTTCGGCCTGCGGCTTCCCCTGCTGGAACACCCCCGATCCCCAGAAGAACAGTCAGTCCGGGAGGACATTCCGTGACCCGCGTACTCGTCGTCGAGGATGAAGAGTCCTTCAGTGACGCCCTGTCCTACATGCTGCGCAAGGAGGGCTTCGAGGTGGCCGTGGCGGCCACCGGGCCCGACGCCCTGGAGACCTTCGACCGCAACGGCGCCGACCTCGTCCTGCTGGACCTGATGCTGCCGGGGCTGCCCGGCACCGAGGTCTGCCGCGAGCTGCGCTCCCGCTCGAACGTCCCGGTGATCATGCTGACCGCCAAGGACAGCGAGGTCGACAAGGTGGTGGGACTGGAGCTGGGCGCCGACGACTACGTCACCAAGCCGTTCTCCTCCCGCGAGCTCGTCGCCCGGATCCGCGCGGTCCTGCGCCGCCAGGGCGACGTCGAGGAGCTCACCCCGGCCGTCCTGGAGGCCGGGCCCGTCCGGATGGACGTGGAGCGCCACATCGTCAGCGTGGGCGGCGACACCGTCCAGCTGCCGCTGAAGGAGTTCGAGCTGCTGGAGGTGCTGCTGCGCAACGCCGGCCGCGTCCTGACCCGCATGCAGCTGATCGACCGCGTCTGGGGCGCCGACTACGTCGGCGACACCAAGACCCTCGACGTCCACGTGAAGCGGCTGCGCGCCAAGGTCGAGCCCCAGCCGTCCGAGCCGCGCTACATCATCACCGTCCGCGGCCTGGGCTACAAGTTCGAGCCCTGAGTCCCCGCCGGACGAGGAAGGCCCCCGGCTGAGCGCCGGGGGCCTTCTCGCGTGTACAAGCGGAGCGTCAGTTCTCGTGCTGCTCCTGCTCCTGCTCCTTGTTCCCGTTCCTGGGCTTCTTGGAGGCGGTGGGGTTGGCGGCCGGGGTGGCCTCGACGCCGGTCTCGGCGTGGTCGCCGGTCTGGCCGTGCTCGTCGCCGTGCTCGCCGGCGGGGGCGGAGCTCTGGCTGGGCGAGGGGGTGGTGACGGTCGCCGGGGCCAGGGTGGAGAACTCGCCGTGGGCGGGGATGACCTGGACGGTCACCTTGATCGCCTGGGCGTCGCGGAACTGGAGGGTCAGGCGGAGGTACTCGCCGCCGAGGAACTCCTGCTTGGTGTTCTTCAGCACCACCGCGGAGCCGCCCTCCTGCTCGGCGGCCTGGCCGGTGGGGGCCTGGGACGGCATCCGGGTGGGGGCCGGGGTCGCGCTTCCGGCGGGGCCTGCGGCCGGCTTGGACAGGTCGACCGCGGTGTGCCGGGGCAGCTCCACGGCGCCGCCCTTGACGGTGCCGAGCTCGACCATGCCGTCGGCGACGGTGACGCCGGTGAGGGCGTCGCTCTGGCCGGAGCCGTTGTTGATCAGGGAGCCGTACACCGAGAGGGAGGAGCCGATCGGCAGCTTGGCGCCGGGCGCAGGGCCGAGCACGAAGAGGTTGCGGACGTCGATCCCGTTCTGGGAGAGGTTGACGCCCTCGGTCAGCTGGCTGGGCTTGCTGCTCTCCGCGTTGTTCCCCGTGCCGCATCCGGTCAGGGCGAGGGAGCCGGCAACGGCCAGCAGGGCGACTTTGCGGATCACGACGACGAGCTCCTCAGAAGTGCACGCACAGTGCTGTGACGGTAGTGAATGGAGGTTTGTCCGGACGAATCGTAGCGAGGGGGTACAGGTGCTTCGGCCCGGGGGTGCGTTCTGCGATCAGACCTTGATGAGGCGGGAGTGGATCTCCGGTCCGAGGTCGCGGAGCACCTGGGAGACCAGCCCGTCGGCGCGCACGGTCACCACGGTGAGGCCCTGCGCCCGGTAGGCGGCGGCCAGGGCGTTCTGCGGGTCGTCGACGACGCCCGTCACCGCCTCCGTGATGCGGTTCACCACCGGGCGGAGGTCGCGGTGGGCCTCCTGAACGCTCCGGTCGCCCTTCCTCAGGTCGGCCAGGAGGTAGAAGCGCAGGGACTGGCCGACGGCCTGCCGGGCCAGCGCGTGCAGCTGCCGCTCGCAGCCGCACTCCGGCGGCAGGATCACCAGGAGGGCGGGGCGGAGGGTCTCGGCGGGGCGGGAGGTGGCGTTCACCACGACCCGGACGTCCGGCAGGGAGCCGCCGACCGAGCCCACGGCGGCGGTGGGGGAGGCCAGCGGCGCCGCGGGGCTCTGCGGCAGGGGCCGGGGGCCGAAGAAGGTGATGAGGACGCCGCTGACGAGAGCCAGCACCACGGTGAGGGCCAGGACCGGCAGGGCGAGCCCGTGCCGGGTGAGCGGGCGCAGCAGGCGGCGCAGGCGCTCCCTGCGCCGCTTCTCCTTCTCCTCGCGCCGCCACGCGGCCACGTCGGCGTCCAGCTCGCGCGCGTCGTCCGGGACCACCACGTCCACGCGGGGAAGGCCGTAGTCGTCGTCACCGCCATGTCTCATGCCGCACCTCGCCTCCGGCGGCCGTACCCGATTCCCAGTATGGTCCGCTCCGCGCCGAAGGCCACGTCCAGGGCCGAGAAAATCAGCGTTCTTCCGGAAGGCGTGAACAGAGTGAGAAGGGGCGTTTCTCCTTGTTGCCGGTAGGTTGCAGAGATGTTGCCCCTGGGTAGAACAATGAGCTCAGGGGCGGTGCTTGCACCGGTCGGAGGGTTTGTCAAGACCCCAATTACTGGCGTGACCTGCGGAAATGTACGCTTGTCCGGTACGCAGGGTGAGCGGAGCGTGGTATCCTAGTCCCTAGCGGAAGGGGTACTTGTCACATGACTTTCACGGTCGGCGACACTGTCGTCTACCCCCACCATGGGGCTGCTCGGATCGAAGCCATCGAGACTCGCACCATCAAGGGTGAGGACAAGACCTACCTGGTGCTGAAGGTCGACAAGGGAGACCTTACAGTACGCGTCCCCGCAGACAACGCCGAGCTGGTGGGTGTCCGGGATGTGGTCGGCCAGGAAGGCCTGGAGAAGGTGTTCGAGGTGCTGCGGGCGCCCTACACCGAGGAACCCACCAACTGGTCTCGGCGTTACAAGGCGAACCTGGAGAAGCTGGCCTCCGGTGACGTCAACAAGGTCGCCGAGGTCGTTCGCGACCTCTGGCGGCGCGACAAGGAGCGCGGCCTGTCGGCCGGCGAGAAGCGCATGCTCGCCAAGGCCCGGCAGATCCTCGTCAGCGAGCTCGCACTCGCTGAGAAGACCAACGAGGACAAGGCCGAGGCTCTGCTGGACGAGGTGCTCGCCGGCTGATCCTCTTCACCGGGAGGTCTTCCCCGGGTCGTGGGCTTTAATACCCCACATGACACAGATGCATCCACGGGTGGGCGTCGGTACCGACGTCCACCCGTTCGCTTCCGGCCGCCCGCTCTGGGTGGCCGGGCTGCAGTGGCCCGGTGAGGGCGACGGCATCGAAGGCCATTCCGACGGCGACGTGGCCGCCCACGCCGCCTGCGACGCGCTGCTGAGCGCCGCGGGGCTGGGCGACCTGGGCGCCGTCTTCGGCACGGCCGACCCCCGCTGGCACGGGGCGTCCGGCGCGGTGCTGCTCACCGAGGTGCACCGGCTGGTGCGCGAGGCCGGGTACGAGATCGGCAACGTCGCGATCCAGGTGATCGGCAACCGCCCCAAGATCGGCAAGCGGCGCGGCGAGGCGGAGAGGACGCTCAGCGCCGTGCTCGACGGGGCGCCCGTCAGCCTCTCGGCCACCACCACCGACGGTCTCGGCCTGACCGGGCGGGGCGAGGGCATCGCCGCCGTCGCCACCGCACTGATCTTCCCCCGCTGAGGCCCGGTCAGCCCTTCTCGGGCGGGACGGGACCGCTGCGCAGCGTGCCGGACGGGGGATTGCGCTCGGGGGAGTAGGTCGCCCAGTCCTCGAGGGTCTCCTCGCCGTCTTCCGTGCCGTCCTCCTGCGCGCGGGCCTCTTCGGGCTCGGGGCGTCCGGGGAGGGGGAACTCCGGCACGGTCGTCGCGGCAGGGGCCTCCTCGTCCGGCTCGTCCGGTTCGGGGGCGGGCTTCTTCTCGGGCCGGCCGACCAGCTTCACGTCCGTCGGCAGGGTCGGGGACGGGCGTACCGGGCGTTCCTCCTCCTCCGGCGGTTCCGGCAGGGCCTGCCGGGCCTCGCGGGCACCGTCGGGCCACGGGGTGTCCCACGGGCCGGGGTCGGGCTCGGGCTCGGGTTCGGCGGGCTCCCGGTAGGCCTCGGGGAGGTCCTCGGCGGTCGGCAGCGGCAGCGGGTCCGTCTGCTGTTCCGGACGGTCCTCGTCGCGGTTCTCGGCGGCCGGGCCGGGGATCGGCTCGGGCGTGTCGTCGGCCTTCCTGGTGCTGGAGGGCCGGTGCCGGCCGGACCGCCGCCCGGCGCGCCGCTGCGCGCCGTCCCGCAGCTGCCGGAACATCGACACCCACAACCAGATCGCCAGCAGCGCCGCCACCCACGGGGCCGACGCCACCCCCGCCTCCAGCGCGGTGCCCCGGACCGGCTCGAAACCGTCGAGCGCGTGCTGCACCGAGGCGGCGATCCCGCCCGCGACCAGGGCGAGCAGCACCAGCCAGCGCACCCAGCGCACCCACCAGGGCGAGTGGCGGGCGACGAAGACCGCCAGCAGGGCGACCGCGACCAGACCGTCGTAGACCACCGGGTAGTACCGGCCGAACCGGTCGGCGTTGCCGCCCTCCAGTCCCGCCAGGGCCAGCAGGCGCAGGGCGTCGTAGGAGAGCACGAACGCCCCGGCGGTGAGCCCGGCGGCGGCCAGGAAGCCGATCACGGTGAAGGCGCGCTGCGAACGGGAGGGAGCGGGATTCATGACGCCTCGGGGGAAGACGAACGTATGGAAGATCCATCTTCCCCTTCCAAGCACCACTTATGCGTCACTTGCCGACAACTGCCTCAACGCCATCACCGGGGCCCCGGTGCCTAGTAGCCTTGCGTCTCGTGAGTCTGCGCCTTTATGACACCAGTACGCGTACCGTCCGGGAGTTCGAGCCGCTGCGGCCGGGTCGGGTCGGGCTGTACGTGTGCGGGGCCACGCCGCAGGCCGCGCCGCACATCGGCCACCTGCGCTCCGGAGTGATCTACGACCTGCTGGTGCGGTGGCTGCGGCGCTCGGGGTACGAGGTGACGTTCGCGCGCAACGTCACGGACGTCGACGACAAGATCATCGCGGTGGCGCAGGAGTCCGGCGTGCCGTGGTTCGCGGTGGCCGAGGCCAACCAGCGGATCTTCAACCGCGGCTACGGGGTGCTCGGCTGCCTGGACCCGACGATCGAGCCGCGGGCCACGGGGCACGTGCCCGAGATGATCGTGCTGATGAGAAGGCTGATCGACAAGGGCCACGCCTACAACGCCGGCGACGACGTGTACTTCGACGTGAAGTCGTGGGCGGAGCACTACGGGCGGCTGTCCAACCAGAAGCTCGAGAACATGCGCTCGGCAGGGGACACCCCCAACGAGGACCTCAAGCGCGACCCGCGGGACTTCGCCCTGTGGAAGGGCGCCAAGCCGGGCGAGCCGAGCTGGGAGACGCCCTGGGGCCCCGGACGGCCCGGCTGGCACCTGGAGTGCTCGGCGATGGCCACCAGGTACCTCGGCGAGACGTTCGACATCCACGGCGGCGGCGTCGACCTGATCTTCCCCCACCACGAGAACGAGATCGCCCAGTCCCAGGCGGCCGGAGACGGTTTCGCCCGGTACTGGATGCACAACGGGCTGCTCACCATCGACGGCGAGAAGATGAGCAAGTCCCTCGGCAACGTGGTGTACCTGGACGACCTGCTGGCCCGGGTCCGTCCCGTCGAGGCTCGGTACTACCTGGCGTCGGCGCACTACCGCTCGATCATCGACTTCACGCCCGGCGCCCTGGACGACGCGGCCGCCGCCTACCAGCGGATCGAGGGCTTCCTGGTGCGGGCCGGGGAGGCGCTCGGCGAGGTCAAGCCGTCCGCGGACCTGCCCCGCGCGTTCATCGAGGCGCTCGACGACGACCTGGGCGTCCCGCAGGCGCTCGCCGTCGTGCACGAGACCGTCCGGGCCGGCAACAGCTCCCTGGCGTCCGGCGACCAGGCGGCGGCGCGGGAGGCCGCTGCGTCGGTGCGGGCGATGACGGGCGTGCTGGGGCTCGACCCGCCGTCCACCGGGGGAGGCGACGACCTGCGTCCGGTGGTGGAGGCGCTCGTCAAGGTCGCGCTGGAGCAGCGGCAGGCGGCGCGGGCGCGCAAGGACTGGGCGGCCGCCGACGCGATCCGCGACGGGCTGGCCGAGGCCGGGATCGTGGTGGAGGACACACCGCAGGGACCGAGGTTCGACATCCGGCGGGGTTGATCCCGTCCGGCGGGGGCGCGCGGGCCTATACCCTGGAGAGACGGTTTTTTCCAGGGAGGGGCAGCCGGATGACCAAAAAGGGCAAGAAAGGCCCGAGCGTCACCGCCAAGGCCGAGGACAGGCACTGGCACGGCAAGCGCGTCAAGGCGCGTGCCGCCAAGAACGCGTCCCGTACCGGCAGCAAGACCCTGGGACCGCGCAAGCCCGGCGCGCCGCGCGCGGGCTCCGCGCAGAGCCGTCCGGAGCGCCCCGCCGCCGCCCGGCGCCCCGACGCGCCCGAGCTCGTCCACGGCCGCAACCCGGTCCTGGAGGCGCTGCGCGAGGGCGTGCCCGGCACCACGCTGTACTACATGGCCGACAGCGACGAGCGCACCCGCGAGGCCATCAAGATCGCCGCCGACCGCGGCATCCCGCTGCTGGAGTGCGGCAAGCCCGAGCTGGACCGCCTGACCGACCGCGCCGTCCACCAGGGCCTGGCCCTGCAGGTGAAGCCGTACCGCTACGCCCACCCCGACGACCTCCTGCAGGGCACCGCCCCGCTGATCGTCGCCCTCGACGGCGTCACCGACGCCCGCAACCTCGGCGCGATCGTCCGCTCCGCCGCGGCCTTCGGCGCCAGCGGCATCCTGCTGCCCGAACGCCGCAGCGCCGGCGTCAACGCGGGCGCCTGGAAGACCAGCGCCGGCACCCTGGCCAACCTCCCGGTCGCCCGCTGCACCAACCTCACCCGCCAGCTCAAGGCATACCAGGACGCCGGCTGCTTCGTCGCGGGCCTCGACGCCCACGGCGGCCACTCCATCGCCGACATCCCCGCCGCCGACGGCCCCTTCGTCCTGGTCGTGGGCTCCGAGGGCAAGGGCCTCAGCCGCCTGGTCACCGACCACTGCGACCTCCTGGCCCACATCCCCATGTTCGGCCACGCCGAGTCCCTCAACGCCGGGGTCGCCGCCGGAATCGCCCTCTACGAACTGGCCCGCCAGCGCCACACCTGATTTCCGGCTACCATGCCCCTGTGGCTTCTCCGCCTCGTTAGCTCAGCCGGCCAGAGCAGCTGTCTTGTAAACAGCAGGTCATCGGTTCGAATCCGATACGGGGCTCCACGTCGAAGGCCCTCCGCGCATCCGCGGAGGGCCTTTGTGTTCATACCGGCGCTCGCGTTCCGGCCGTTCCGTCCGGAGCGGCGCCGTGCCGCTTTTCGAGGTGGCCGAGCGTGCCGGAGCGGCGGCGCGAGACCGTTTCGGTCAGGGAGAGACGTACCTGTGACGGTCACGTACGGCGACGTCGGGGTTCGGCTTCGGGAAAGTCACCGCAGCTCCGTGTCCTCGTGGTCGGGCGCGGGTCCCTCCGGGCGCCGGGATGGAAGGCCGCGGGCGAACACGAGGCCGAGGACGGCGATGCCTCCGGCGCCGAGGATGGCGGTCTTGAGGCCGGTGAGCTGGGCTGAGGAGTACTGCTCCACGAGGGCGTCGGCTTCGGCCGACGGGATCCCGGCTTCGGCGAGGGCGACGCGCACCTCACCGGAGGGCACGAAGGAGATACCGGATTGCAGGGCGACTCCCGCCTGCTCCTTGACGGCGGCCGACACACGTGGGTCGTCGGCTACCCGGTAGGTGAACGCCGCGGCGAGGGCGCTGATGACCAGGGCGCCCATGAACGCCGTGCCGAGCGCCGAGCCCAGGTTCTGGGAGGTGTACTGGAGGCTGCCGGCCTCGCTGCGCTCCCTTTCCTCGACGCTGGATTGCACGACGTTGCCCAGCTGGGAGGCCAGCAGGCCCATGCCCAGGCCGAGTACCGCCATCGCCGTCAGGAAGGAGGGGTCGTCGATCCGGGGGTCGATGGTGGTGAGCAGCCACAGGATCGCGATGAGCAGGACCGCGAATCCGGCTCGGACCACGGTTCGGGGCGAGGCCATCCGGGACAGCGCGGGTCCGCTCAACGACGCCAGCAGCATGGTGGCCGACACGGGGAGCAGCCGCAGCCCCGTCTGGAACGCGTCCAGGCCCTGGACGACCTGGAGGTAGAGCGGAATGGCGAAGAACAGGCCGAGAAGGATGGTGTTCTGGCCGAGAAGCACCGCCAGTCCCGAACGCAGAGGCGCGATGCCGAAGAGCTCGAAGCGGATGAGCGGATCGCGGCCGTGCTCCTCACGGTGCCGTTCCCATGCCCGGAAGCACCACAGCAGAAGGGCTCCCGCCCCGATCACGAACACCGTGAGCGAGAATCCGAAGACCGTGACCGGTGAGTTGCGCGGTTGGAGGAAACCCCAGGAGCTGCTCTGCAGGACGCCCAGGACGACCAGTGCCAGCCCGGCGGCCGACAGCACCGCGCCGACGGTGTCGAAGGCCACGCGGCGGCCGGAAGGAGGATCTCGCTCGACCCAGCGGAGTACCGCCAGCATGGCGACGACGAGGACGACCTCCCCGACGAAGACCAGCCGCCAGGTCAGGTAGGAGGTCAGCCATCCGCCGAGCAGCGGGCCGACCGCGATGCCCGCCCCGGCCAGGCCGCCGATGACACCGTAGGCGACGACGCGGTCCCGGCCCTGGTAGGCCCCGGCCACCAGAGCGGCGAGGGCGGGCAGGACCATCGCCGCGCCGAGCCCCTCGATGACCGACCAGCCGAGTGCCAGCATCCACAGGGTGGGCGCGACCGCGGTCAGCGCGGATCCCGCGCCGTACACGGCCAGGCCGATGCCGAACAGGCGCCGCCGCCCGAACATGTCCCCGAGCCTGCCACCGGTGATCATGAAAGCGGCCATGACCAGGGAGTACAGGGTGATGACGGCCTGGATCGCGGTGACCTCGGTGTCGAAGTCCTCGACCAGCCGGCTGATCGACACGTTCATCACCGAGGTGTCCAGCACCATCAGGAACTGGGCGGTTCCCAGCACGACCAGCGGCTTCCACCGGCCCATCTCGCCTCCCGGCCGATCTTCCTGCATCGCGGCAGTACGTAAAGAGATATGACGACCAGGAGTTGTCATGTCAGGCTCCGGGCGGGAAGCCGTCCCTTGCCGCTCGGCGAGGAACTCCCGGAAGCGCGGTGTCCGTGACGCGCCCTCGGCGGTCTGCTCAGGCGGCGAGCACCTGTTCCTTGGCCCGCTGGTACTCCTCTTCCGTGATCTCGTGGTGGTTCTTGAGGTCGGCGAGTGTGGCCAGCGCGTCGGCGTGATTCGACGGTGTGCTCTCCGCCGCGAGGTGGCGCGTATAGGTCTTGAGGGCGATGCGCCGCTCCCGTTCCATCTCGCGTTCGGCCATGCCGCCTCCACGGGCGAGGATGTAGACGAAGACGCCGAGGAACGGCAGCACGATCACCAGGAGCGTCCAACCCGCCTTGCCCCAGCCGCCGAGGTCGTGGCTGCGGAAGATATCGGCGAAGACCCTGAAGAGAATGGTCAGCCAGATGATCCACAGAAAGAAGACGAACATGGTCCAGAAGATCTCGAGAAAGGGGTAATCATCCATAAGATGAAGTCCTATCTTATTGTGATCGATATCGGGAACTTTCCATCGATCATTTCTCCTTAAGGATTCTGTAGATATGGATTTCGTTCATTGAACGAACCGTTGGAGAGGGCGGGTGCGGTCTGTTCGGCGAGACCCGGGCGGTAGGCCGGCAGGGCCCGGACGGTGGGGCGGATCGGCGGGTCCGGCGTCGTCCGGAGGTCGGGTCGAGGGCCGCCGCGAGAAGTGCGCCGGAGTCGAAGGTGCCGGGATCCTGGCGTTCGGGTCGTGATCGAAGCGGTGACCGCGCGGTACTGGAGGGATTCCCCGGCAAGGCTGGCCAGAATTCGGATGTGTTCAACCGTAGTGCTTTGTTTAAGGAGAATTTGCGGAAGAGCGGTTGATGTCTGGTTTATTGAGGCTGTTGGTCCAGAAGTAGCTGTTTGTATCCTCTATGTGGAGATTTCTTGGGGTATTAGTTGATGCGGGCGGCCGTGCGTCCACACCGGTTCGGAGGAACGCGTATGAGTGATCTGATCGCAGTCGCCCATCCTGATCTCGCCACCGCGCGACAGGCCCGTGAGCACGGCATCGAACTCCACCGGACCGGGGACGGAGATACGGGGATCGGCTCTCTTGGCGGCGCCAGTTGATCCACATGTCCCTTTCGGGTGAGGACGAGCAGGCACTTCGAAGCGCTGTGCGCGCGGCCCGGGCAAACGCGCCGGTCTGACAGAACAAGGAAAACGAGATGTTCGGACGCAACAAGTCCGGTACCGCTCCGGCGGTCACCGAGACATACCAGATGCAGCAGAAGATGCTCTCGTTCGGCGATGATTTCTGGATCGAGAACGGCGTCGGGCAGCGCGTCTTCCGCGTCAACGGCAAGACCCTGCGGCTGCGCAAGACCTTCAGGCTGGAAGCCGCCGACGGTTATGAACTGCTCGATATCCACAGCAAGTTCCTGCGGCTGCGGCAGACCTTCGTCATCGAGCGGAAAGGGGAGACCGTCGCGACCCTGAGCAAGGCGCTGATCGGGATCCGCGACCGGTTCACCGTGAACATCGCCGATGGCGAGGATCTGCACATCCGCGGAAACGTGGTCGACCACGACTACGCGATCAGCCGGGACGGCGTCGACATCGCCAGGGTCTCCAAACGGTGGGTGCGCGCCCGTGACACCTATGGTGTCTCGATCGCCTCCGGCGAAGACGTTCCGCTGCTGCTGGCCATCGCCGTGTGCATCGACGCGATCAGCCACGCCGGCCGCTGAGGGGAGGAGACACCCGCTCTCCGAGACGAAGGCCCTCCACGTGGTCGCGGAGGGCCGTTGCCGACGGCGGGCCGTCCGCCCCGCCACGACTGTGATCAAGGGTTGCCCTCGCGGCCCGGCCTCAGGCCGGGAGATCGTTTTCACCGGATCTGTGAACCGCCCGCCCGGCTCGAAGGCGTTCCGGCCGCCTTGGCCATGTCTTCGGTCCGGAATGCGGTGAAAGCTCCTTCCGAGGCGTTCTCTCCGTGGAGTCCGCCGAACAGATCGAGCGTTTGATCGGCCATGAACTGTCCGCAGCGCAGAGCTCGGTGATCCAGGACGGCGGAGTGCTCGTCCGGCCCTTCTCGTCATCAAAGAGGGCGACACGGCGAACGGACCCACCGCGACTCCCTCTCGAGGCGTGCTCCCGCTCCGGCCTCCCCGTGCATGCGGGAAGAAACGAGTGCGATTGGATCGTGGAAGCCGGGTTCCGAAGTTCCCGCCCACAGCCGACCGAAGGGAAGGCCGGGCACGGGCCTGAGCGGCGCTGCAGGGCCGACACCCCCGACGACCAGTGGAATACAGGGCCCGTCGGCCTGGGCGCCCGTGCTCAGAAGACCGGTGAGTCCTTTTCCAGGGCTCGGCTCACCTCTGTGGATCGCGGTGAAGCCGTCCTTGCCCTCATGCCGCGGCGAACACGACGGGCAGGAACAGCCAGAGCACGGGAAACACCAGCGGGGCGAGGAGCCAGCGCGACCGTGCGCGCAAGCCGAGCAGCACGCGGAACATCGCGACACCGGCGATGCCGGGGACGGTGACCAGGAAAAGAAACCACAGTCCGAGGTCCAGATCCTCGCCGAGCATCGCGGCGGAGGATCCCGAGAGGAGTGCCATCATCGGCCACATCAGACCGAACCCGAGCACTCCCAGGGCGAGCACGGCGAGGAACGCATCGCTCAGCCACTTATTGAACGTGTTCAACACGCCCTGAGGCTACTGCACGACGCCGAAGTGCCGGTGCGCTGGCGGCTGCGGAATGTTCCTTTTCCTGCGGCGTTCCCCGCAGGTCAGTCCTTGAAGTAGACCCACTGGTGGGTGGAGGCGAGGAGGGTGCCGGTGCGGGACCAGAGGCGGGCCGACTGGTCGAAGTAGCCGCGGGAGAACCGGTGGGTGCGGGCGGTGCCCAGGACGTGGCCGTCGGGGAGGGACTGGAGTTCGGCGGCGTCGGTGTGGAAGTAGATGGTGAGGGAGACGGTGCCCGCGGCCATGTAGCGGCCCTGGCGGAGGAAGACGCGGGGGTAGAAGGCGTCGCAGAGGGCCGTGAGGGCGGGGAAGTCCAGGGGGCGGGGCGGGGTTTCGCGCATCCAGAGGGTGCTGGTGGAGTCGGGGTGCTCGCCGTCGCCTTCCTGGGGGATGGGGCCTTCGACGAAGCGCATCTCGTAGTTGCGGGCCCACCGGATGAAGTCCGGGAAGCCTCCGGCGGGGACGGTCTCGGGGGCGGGGGCCTGCGGCATGTCGGCTTCGGTGTCGGACCAGGTGTCGCGGCGGGTGCCGAAGACGGCGGTGGCGGTGGTGGTGACGACGCCGTCCTGGGCCAGTTCGAGGATCCAGTGCTGGGTGGTGCGGTTCGTGCGGACGGGGCGGGCGGTGATGTCGAAGTCGCCGTCGGCCACGGGGCCCGCGTAGTTGACGGTGAGGGACAGCGGGTCGCCTAGGCGGTCGGGGTGCTGCAGGACGGCCTGGAGGAGGGCGGCGGCGGTGACGCCGCCGAAGGGGCCGACCATGTTCGCGTAGCCCGGGTGGGTCCGGCCGCGCAGGAGGCCGTCGGCGGCGGGGGTGAGGGTGACGGCCGTGTCGAACGGGTGCGGAAGGGCGTCGATCTCGGTCACGCTGTCTCCTTACGGCGGGACGGATTCCGGTGCGCACCGGAAGTATGTATGACACCCTACATAGAAACAGCGGCAGGGGAGCGGGCGGTATGGGAAGAAGGCCGGACCCGAACGGGCCACGGAAGGCGATGATCCGCAGCGCGATCGAGCTGATCCGCCGGCGCGGCGTGGCCGCGACCTCGTTCGCGGACGTGCTGGCCGACAGCGGCGCGCCGCGCGGCTCGGTCTACCACCACTTCCCCGGCGGCAAGCCCCAGCTCGTCGAGGAGGCCACCCGCGGCGCCGCCGAACACCTGAGCGCCGGGATGGCCCGGGTGCTGGAGGCCTCGGACGCGCCGGGCGCCCTGCGCGCGCTGGCCGGCCTGTGGCGGCGCGGCCTCGAGGCGGGCGACTACGCCGTCGGCTGCCCGATCGTCGCGGCGGCCCTGGGCACCGAGCGTTGCGCCCGCGACGTCGCGGGAACGGCGTTCGAGACCTGGCGCGACCTGATCGCCGACAGGCTCGTCGCCGACGGGGCCGAGCGGCGGCGGGCCCGCTCCGTCGCGATGCTCGTCGTCGGCGGCCTCGAAGGCGCGCTCGTCATCGCCCAGGCCCAGCGCACCTCGGCCCCCCTCGACGAGGCGGTCGAGGAGCTGAGCATCCTGTGCCGCTCGGTGACCGGATCCCCGAACCCGACGGTTCCGGCGGACGAACGGTGAACTCCCGCGGCCACGGGACGTCCTGCCGGGGGAGCAAGCCGCCTTCGAAGCACAGGAAGCGTCAGGCGGCGGGGTCGACGGCGCGGAGCCTGCGTTGCAGGTGGGTGCGTTCGGGTGCCGTGCCGGCCAGGGCGAGGGCCTGGCGGTAGGCGGCCGCGGCTTCGGGGAGGCGGCCCAGGCGGTGGAGGAGGTCGGCGCGGGCCGCGTGGTACGGGTGGTGGGCGCGGAGCTCGTCCTCGTCGGCCAGGGCGTCCAGGAGGAGCAGGGCGGGTTCGGGGCCGTCGCGCATGGCCAGGGCCGCGGCGCGGTTCAGGGCGATCAGAGGGGAGGGGGTGAGGGTGAGGAGGACGTCGTAGAGGGCGACGATCTGGGGCCAGTCGGTGGTGGCGAAGGTGGGGGCCTCGGCGTGGAGGGCGGCGATCGCGGCCTGGACGGCGTAGGGGCCGGGCGGGCCGCCCGCGAGCGCGGCGGGCAGGAGGGGGAGCGCCTCCTCGATGAGGGGGCGGTCCCACCGGGCGCGGTCCTGGACGGCCAGGAGGACGAGGTCGCCGTTCGGGGCGGTGCGGGCGGCGCGGCGGGCGTGGGTCAGGAGCATCAGGGCCAGGAGGCCGGTCGTCTCCCGTGCGGCGGGCAGGAGGCGGTGCAGGACGCGGGTCAGGCGGATGGCCTCCTCGGCCAGGTCGGGACGCTGGAGGTCGGGTCCCGAGCTGGCGCTGTAGCCCTCGTTGAAGAGGGAGTACAGGGTCTGGAGCACGCCCGGGAGGCGGGCGGGCAGCTCGTGGGGCTCGGGGACGCGGAAGGGGATGCGCGCTTCGCGGATCTTCTTCTTCGCGCGGACGATGCGTTGCGCCATCGTCGTCTGGGGGACGAGGTAGGCGCGGGCGACCTCGGGCGTGGTCAGCCCGGCGAGGCAGCGCAGCGTCAGGGCGCCGCGCGCCTCCGGGGGCAGGGCCGGGTGGGCGCAGGTGAAGAACAGCTGCAGGCGCTCGTCGGGGATGTCGGCGCCGTCGTCCGCGGGTGGCGGGGCGGCGCGGTCGGTCTCGGCCTGCAGGACGGCCAGCCGGGCGGCGTACGCCTGGTCGCGGCGCAGCCGGTCGACGGCCTTGCGGCGCGCCGTGGTCAGCAGCCAGGCGCCGGGCCGGTCGGGGACGCCCTGGACGGGCCAGTGCACGAGTGCGGCCTCGAGGGCCTCGGAGGCCACCTCTTCGGCGAGGTCGAGGTCGCCGAAGCGGCGGACGAGGACGGCGAGGAGGCGGCCGTGCTCCTCACGGAAGACCGATTCGACGGCTCCGGCCGCCTCCCCGCGCATCGCCTCAGGCCCCGAAGTCGGCGACCGGGCGGACCACGACGCTGCCGCCGCCGCGCGCGCCCGGGCAGCGGGCCGCCCAGTCCAGCGCGACGTCGAGGTCGGGGACGTCGATGACGTAGAAGCCGCCGAGCACCTCGCGGGTCTCGGCGAACGGCCCGTCGACGACGGTGCGCTCACCGTCGGCGGCGACCCGGACGGTGGTGGCGGTGACGAGGTCGGCCAGCGACTCGCCCGACACGAAGATCCCGGCGTCCTGCACCGACTTGTCGTACTCCATCCAGTCCTGGACGGTGCAGCCTTCGGCGCCGCCCTCCGCGTTGACCGCACCGGCGTGGATCAGCAGCATGTACTTCAAGGTTCGGACTCCTGTCGTCTCTTGCTCCGTGCGGCGAGGCGCCGCACACCATGACGACGTACGCGATGCGCCCGGATCGACAACGCCCCCGGATTTTTTCGGGACACCCCGAAACGGTCAGGATACGTGGGAGCCCCCACGGGACCCGCCGGGAGGAAGATTCCGCTCGTCCCGCCGCAACGGGAATGAGGGGCTCCGGTACCGCCCTGGCCGGGATCTTCGGAAAGGCTGTTCATTGACGGACTTATCCACAGCTGTGGACGGAGTTGTGGACGGCCGGGGACCTCGACGGAAAGGCGAGAGCCTGGAGAGGCAGGTGACTTCGGCGGTGCATGAGATCTGCGGAGTATCCGGTGGCGTCGTCACGCCGGACGGGCACCGCCGGGAGCGCCGGAGTTTCAAGGGAGGGTCGGGGAGGCCGCGTGTCGGGTCCGGGTTCGGTAGGTCATCGGCATGAGTAAGGAATAACCGGAGGCCGGGGAGAGGCGGGATCCGCGTTAGATGTGGGCGGCTTTCGAGAGGACGTCTGGGAGGACTGGCCATGGAGTGGATGCCGCCGATGGGGGATTACCGGAGCGTGCCGGCGCGGCCGCGGTGGGACGGGCCGGGGTGGGGGACCGTGGTGCTCGCCGGAGTGGTGGTGGCGGGGATGGGCTGGGCCGTGCTCGCGGAGCGGGGTGAGGGCGACGCGCCGGCGGCGGCGGTCGGGGCGGTGCCGGGCGGGAACGGGGCGGCGGCCGTCGTGCTCGGCGGGGAGCGGGGACGGGAGCGGGAGGCGCGGCGGGTGCCGGTCGCCTGGGTGCGCAAGACGGGGGCCGGGGAGAGGCCGGACGCCGGGGAGGCGACGCGGGCGGCCGATTCCGCGCCGAGGCGGGTGAAGGCCGCGCCGCGGAAGCGGGTCGAGCCGAAGCGCCGGGCGGCGGAGCCGGTGCGGCGGGCCGAACCGGCTCGGGCCGTGCGGTACGCGAAGGCGGACGCTCACCGGCGGGTCTTCAGGGCCGTGCCGCCGGTGGGGCCGCGGAGCGCCGGGGATCCGGTGGCGAACGCGTTGTCAGGGCTCGTGGGACGGGAGTGCGAGCGGCAGGCGGCCGGGGCGGGGCTCTTCTGCGCCGCGGTGATGGAGCGGGTCTTCGCGGATCAGGCCCACGGCGGGCGGTAGGACTCGTCGTGCGGGTCGACGTCCGGCCCCGCCGGCGCATGGACGGACGGGCGGGGCTCCTCGGGAGCCGGAGGCGCCGAGGGGATCGCCGCCGGAGGGTCGTTCATGCCCATGAGGGCGCCCACCGGTTCGCCGTCGAAGGGGTCGTCCCGGCGGGAGTTGCGGCGGGAGCGCCAGGCCAGGCCGAGGCCGGCGGTGACGAGGACGGTCCCCCCGGCGAGGATGATGATGACGAAGCCGGAGAAGCCCTCTTCCTTCTTCTCCTTCTCCTTCCGGGCCTCCTCGGCCGCCGTGGCCCTGGCGGAGTCCGGTGCGGACTTCGCGGGCACGGGCGGGGGCTCGGCGGTCGGGTCCGTGGCCGCCTGCTCGGCGGGCGAGAGGATCACCGAGTCCGTCGACTCGGCGATGCGGTGGGCGGCCAGCAGCGCCTTCCACGCGTGGACCACGCCCGAGCCGACCTGGTCGTTGCGGCCGGAGGCGGGCCGGTGGGTGGTGCCGCGTTCGAGCGCGTCCTTGATCTGGGCGGGGGTCAGGTCGGGGTAGCGGGCGCGGATGAGCGCGGCGACGCCGGTGACGATGGCGGCGGAGGCGCTGGTGCCGTCGTCGGTGGCGTAGGCGTTGTCCGGCTGGGTGGTGACGATGCCGACGCCGGGCGCCGCCACGGAGATCCACGGGTTGTGGTTGCTGGACTTCCAGTGCTTGAACGACTTGTCCACCGCGCCCACGGCGATGACGTTGTCGTAGGCGGCGGGGAAGTTGCGGCGGTTCTCGTCGGCCCCGTCGTTGCCCATGGACGCGATGACGACGACGCCCTTGGAGGCGGCGTAGTCGATGGCCTCCTGCTCGGTCTCGCTGCCGGTGTAGTCGGCCTTGCCGCCGCCGAGGGACATGTTGATGACCTTGGCGCCGTTGTCGACGGCGTGGCGGATGCCCTTGGCCATCGCGTCCTTGTTCATCTCCAGGAACTGCTTCTTGTTCCGGGCGGGGTCCTTGTTCTCCCAGGTCACCTTGAGGGAGAGGATCCTCGCGCCGGGCGCGACGCCCATGACGCCGTCGCCGCGGTTCGCGCCGTGGCCGCGCCCGGCGATGATGCCGGCCATCGCGGTGCCGTGCAGCGCCCAGTACCTGCTGTCCGGAGGGGTGCTGCGCCCGGTGTAGTCGGGCCCGGTGATGACCTTGCCCTTGAGGTCGGGGTGGGTGGGGTCGACGCCGGTGTCCAGGACCGCGACGGTCACGCCCGCGCCCCTGGAGTACTTCCAGGTCTTGTTGAGCTGCAGGTTCTTGTGGATCCACTGCATGTCGCGGATCTGGTCGGCGTGGGCGGCCGCCGGTACCAGCACTCCGGGGGTGCAGGCGAGAAGGGCGAGGATGGGCAGTGCCGCGCGCGCCCGCATGCGGACCTCCTCATTCATCGTGGATGGGACATTGTGCCATGGGCGTCGGGAGCTCCCCGCGTCCGGCCGCTCACCGAGAGTCCTCCACCCGGGAGAAGATCTCGCAGAGGTCGCCGGAGTCCAGGGGCTCGGCGCAGACGCCTTCGGTGAAGGCCGTGAGCAGCCTGGCGAACTCCCTGCGGTCGGCCTCGGGCCAGGTCCGCATCACCCTGGAGACGTAGGCGTTGCGGTGCTCGTCGGCGGATTCCAGCACCCGCAGGCCGGTCTCGGTCAGCTGGAGGTCGGCCCGCCGCGCGTCGGAGGTGGACGGGCGGCGCGTGACGAAGCCCGCGTCGATGGCGTGCCCGACGAGCCGGGACGCGGTCGAGGGGTCGATCTCCAGCCGTTCGGCGACGGCTCCGACCGTGACTTCGCCGCCGCACGCGCCGAGCCGTCCGACGGCGGTGACGACCATGAGGTTGGACAGCTGGAGCGGGCGGCTCCCCGGCGTCTGCTCCCCGACCTTGCGCACCAGATCGGGGCGGGCCCAGACCCGGCGCAGCCGCAGCAGGGAGCTCCCGATCCGGGAGGGCACGGAATCGTCGGCGGAGGTCTGCATCAGGCCTTCCCGAGGGTCGGGGGCCGCGCCGGACGGGAGGGGGCACGGCAGGTCTTCACCTGCACGCTACAGGCGTCTCCCCGTTTCGCGCACGGGCCCCGGGACGCGGCGGACGTCCCGTCCGGGATCACGTTAATCGTTTTCCTCCCGGGCGCGTTCCGTCACCTGTCCATTCATGATCTCTTTTCACCGTCATATTTCTTCGCAAACCATGATCGGATGCGAAAAGCGGTGACTTCGTCGACACGCTCCGCAGAGCAGCAGGTCAGCGCCTCGCGGCCGGTACGGATGTGAGCGAAGTGACAGCCGGGAAACGGGCGGGAAGAGGGAAGCCGGGGAAGGGGGAAAACCGGGGGGCCACCGGGTGGATAACCGCGTAGATGGACGGCCGGAATGGCAGCCAGGTGTCAGATGGGCCCGCTAGAGTGATGCGCCAAACCCGGACGACGGGCTCACAACCCCATGGAAAGGGACCCCCGATGAACGCGGCCGATGTTCCCGAAGAAGATCCCGCGTCCGGCGCGGCCGGCGCCGATCAGGACGACCCGCGTGCCTTCCCCTCAGACCTCCTGTCCGACCGGGACCGCAAGATCCTCGCCTTCGAGCGGCAGTGGTGGAAGCACGCGGGCGCCAAGGAGCAGGCGATCCGCGAGGCCTTCGAGATGTCCTCGACCCGCTACTACCAGTTGCTCAACCTCGTCATCGACCGGCCGGAGGCGCTCGCCCACGACCCCATGCTGGTCAAGCGCCTGCGCAAGGTGCGGGCGCAGCGCCAGCGGCAGCGCGCCGCGCGCCGTTTCGGCTTCAACCCCTGAATCCGCCGGACAGGGGCGGCTCCCGGACCTCCGGGGAAGGCGGGTGTTCCCGCTTCGCCGCGGCCGCCCGGCCTTCTTGAGAGACTGGGAGGCGTGACCGTACTCGCGCCGCTCCTCAAAGACCCCGGCAAGGCGCTCGTCGCCCTCGACTTCGACGGCACTCTCGCGCCCATCGTCCCCGATCCCGCGCAGGCCAGGGCGCTGCCCGAGGTGGCACCCGTGCTGGCGAGGCTGGCTCCCGTCCTGCGCTCCATCGTCATCATCACCGGACGCCCGGCGGCGCTGGCCGTCGAGTACGGCGGCCTCGCCGGCGTCCGCAACCTCACGGTCCTGGGCCAGTACGGGCTGGAGCGCTGGTCGGAGGGCGGGCTGGTGAGCCCGCCCGAGCACCCGGGCGTGACCGAGGCCCGCCGCAAGCTGCCCCTCCTGCTGGAGCGCGCCCCCGAAGGCGTGCACCTGGAGGACAAGGGGCACGCCCTGGCGGTGCACACCCGCCGGGCGGCCGAGCCGGAGGTGGCGCTGGAGCGGCTGCGCTCGATCGTCGCCGCGCTGGCCGAGCGCACCGGCCTGGTCGTCGAGCCGGGGCGGCTGGTGCTGGAGCTGCGTCCGCCGGGCATGGACAAGGGCAGGGCGCTCACCGCGTTCGCCGCCGAGGTGGGGGCGGGCTCCGTCCTGGTCGCCGGCGACGACCTGGGCGACCTGGCGGCCTTCGACGCCGCCGACGCCCTGGGCGTGCCCGCGGTGAAGGTCTGCAGCGGCTCGGACGAGGTCACCGCGCTGGCCGAGCGCGCCGACATCGTGGTCGACGGGCCGCGCGGCGTGGTGGCACTGCTGGGCGAACTCGCCGACGCCGTGACCTGAAGAAATTTCATGAACTAGCCACCGGGCGGTCGGTGGTTCTATGGTTTCGGCCACACTGGAGACCATTGACCGATCGACGACCTGGGGGTGCCATGCCCGAGGCGGAGCCGCTGCGGCCGGGCGATCCGGTGCGGCTCGGTCCCTACCGTCTGCTCGGCAGGCTCGGCGAGGGCGGCCAGGGCGTGGTCTACCTGGCGCTGGCCGGGCCGGGCCGGCAGGTGGCGCTCAAGCTGCTGCACACCCGCCTCACCGGCAACCCCCAGGCCCGCCACGCGTTCGCGCGGGAACTGGCCGCGGCGCAGAAGGTCGACCCGTTCTGCACCGCCCGGGTGCTCGCCGCCGACGTGGAGGGCGACGTCCCCTACATCGTCAGCGAGTACATCCACGGGCTGTCCCTCAAGCGGATGGTGGAGAAGTGGGGGCCGCGCAAGGACACCCAGCTCCACCGGCTGGCCATCGGGACGGCCACCGCGCTGGCCGCCATCCACAAGGTCGGGGTGGTGCACCGCGACTTCAAGCCGTCCAACGTGCTGCTGGGCCCCGACGGGCCGCGCGTCATCGACTTCGGCGTGGCCCGCGCCATGGACCTGATGACCGCCCCGTCCAGCGGCGGGCCGATCGGCACCCCCGCCTACATGGCGCCCGAGCAGTTCTCCAACACCCCCGCGGACACCTCCGCGGACGTGTTCGCGTGGGCCTCCACCCTCGTCTACGCCTCCTGCGGCGAGCCGCCGTTCGGCGACGACTCCATCTCGACGGTCATCAACCGCATCCTGCACGTCGACCCGGACCTCGGCGGCCTCACCGGCGGCCTGCGCGAGCTGGCCGCGGCCTGCCTGGTCAAGGATCCGAGGAGCCGACCGACCGCCGAGCAGCTCGTGCTCGACCTCATCGGATCGGGCGGGCAGGAGCGGGAGCTGCCCGTCCCGCCGCCGCCCGTGTCCCTCACGCCTTCGGCGTCCCCGGCGCCCCCGGTGTCCCAGGTGCCCGCGGTGCGGCCGCCCGCCGGATCCGCCGCGCAGCCGACGGTGTCCCGCGCCGAGATCCGGGCGGTGCAGCGGGCGCAGCGGCGCGGCGGCAGGGCCAAGGCGGGACTCCTCCTGCTGGCGGGCGCGCTGTCCGGGGCGCTGGCGCTCGGCGCGGTCATGGCCTGGCCGTCCGGGGGCGAGCAGAACCCGCGGCCGGGGCGGACGGCGGCGGGCACCGCCCCCGCCGAGGCGATGCCGAAGCTCGGCCCGGTGATGGAGCTGAGCTCCACCGACGGTTACGGCTACACGCTCGCCGCCGTGAAGGGCGGCACCGAGGAGATCGGCGGGGACGAGTACGCCTACATCGACTACATGATTGCCAACGTCCAGGAGCAGCCGGTTCCGCTGGAGAAGCCCGGCGACCTCTTCCTCTCCCGGGACAAGGCGCCCGAGGGCGTGCCGTGCGCCCCCCAGCCCGGCGCGCCCGCCGACCGCTGCACGGTCGGGAACGCCACCACCGTCCGCGCGGTCCTGGGCGACTCCCAGCCGATCATGATGATCGACGGCGAGGAGCACATGGCGGCCGGATCGTCCTACCTCCTGCGGGTGCGCACCCTGGATCCCGTCGCGAAGGGGCTCACCGAGGCGGACCTGGGGCTGTACGTCTGGGAAGTTCGCTTCGTCGCCGACCGGATGGCACGGCATCTTGAGTTCCCCGAATAACCCTGGCCGCACCCGGCCAGACGGTCCGGCTTACGCGCACCCCCGCCGGGCGAATATTCCGGGCATGGAAGACCTCCTGCCCGCCGATCCCGAGGCGATCGGCCCCTACGGGCTGCTGGCCCGGCTGGGGCGCGGTCCCAAGGGCGTGGTCTACCTGGGCGAGCGCGAAGGCGGGCTGGCGGCGGTGAAGCTGCTGCACGCCGGGTTCGGCGGCGCGCACTGGCTGCGCACGCGGTTCGCCCAGGAGCTGGCCGCCGCCCAGCGCGTGGAGGACCCCGGCGTGGCCCGGGTGCTCGGCGCCGGCCTGGAGCGCGGCGTGCCCTGGGTGGCCTCGGAGTACGTGCGCGGCCTGTCGCTGCGCGACGTGGTCGAGGGCGCGGGGCCGCGGACGGGACCGCCCCTGGACCGGCTGGCCATCGGGACGGCCGGGGCGCTGTGGGCGATGCACCGCGCCGGGGTGATCCACCGGGACCTCGGGCCCGGCAACGTGCTGCTCGACTCCGGCGGCCCCCGCGTGATCGACTTCGGCTACGGCCCGGCGCTGGACGCGGTCGGCGGGCGCGGCATGCCGGGCGGCCCGGCGTTCCGCGCGCCCGAGCAGGTGTCCGGGGCGGAGATCGGCTCGGCCGTGGACGTGTGGGGCTGGGCCTGCCTGGTGGCGTACGCGGCCACCGGGAGACCGCCGTTCGGCGGCGGTCCCGCCGCCGAGGTGGTCGAGCGCATCCTGCACGGCGAACCCGACCTCGCCGGGTTCGAGGGCCTGGACGGCAGGCTGCGCCACCTGGTGGAGGACTGCCTGGCCAAGTCGCCGCGGGAACGCCCCTCGGCCCAGCGGCTGCTGCTGGAGCTGAACGGCACGACCGCGCCGTCCGCGCGCTCCTGGCCGTCCCTGCCGGTGATGCGGGTACCGCCGCGGCGGCCGCAGCCGAAGGTCGAGCCGATCCACCCGCACCTGGGCCTGAACGGCATGCCGACGATGCCGCTGCGCCCGCTGCTGGTCGCCGCCTCGGCGATGATCCTGGTGGTGTTCGGCGGCGCGGTGGTCACCTGGAACGACGACCGCCAGGAGGTCGTCACACAGCAGGCCGCGGCGGCCTCGCAGGCGGCGCCCGTGGAGCTCAACGGCCCCTACCGCATCAAGGCGCTGCGCGGCGGGACGTCCGGGACGCGGGCCTTCATCGAGTACGAGCTGGCCAACACCGCCCGCAGGCCGGTGACGCTGGAGACGCCGGGCGAGCTGCTCATCCGCTCCGAGGCGCTGCCGGCGGCGGTCAGGGCCCGGTGCCAGCCGGTGCGGGGCATGTGCGCGCTGCGCACCGGCACCGTGGTGGTCGACCGGCTGAAGGACACGCCCGTCCCCGGGGTGGGGGAGAACGGCTCCCTGACCATGCCGCCGAAGGCCAGGTACGTGCTGCGGGTCTCCACCGCCGAGTCCGTCGGCGCGGAGCTGGCCCAGCACGACCTCGGCCTGTACGTGCTGGACCCGAAGTTCAGTGAGAAGGCGCTGACCCTGCCCTTCAAGCGGGTCAAGCGGGCTTCGGAGTGAGAACCGCCCGGGGCAGGGCATGGATCCGGGCATGGAGAAGACGACCTGCGCCATCGCGGGAGGCGGCCCGGCGGGGCTGATGCTGGGGCTGCTGCTGGCCCGGGCGGGGGTGGAGGTCGTCGTGCTGGAGAAACACGGCGACTTCCTGCGGGACTTCCGCGGCGACACCGTCCACCCGTCGACCCTGGAGATCCTGGACGAGCTGGGCCTCGGCCACCGGTTCGCCGGGCTGCCCCAGCGCCGGGCGGAGCGGATGACGGCCGTCACCGACCAGGAGGAGCTGCTCGTCGCCGACCTGACGCGGTTGCGGGGACGGCACCGCTACATCGCCTTCGTCCCGCAATGGGATTTCCTGGACCTGCTGGCCGACGAGGCGCGCCGGTACCCGAACTTCACGCTGCGGATGAACTGCGAGGTCCTCGGCTTCACCGGTTCGGGGTTGCGCTACCGGGACGAGCAGGGGGAGGAGCACGTCCTGGAGGCGGTGTTGTCGGTCGCCGCGGACGGCCGCAGGTCGGTGCTGCGCGAGGGGCTTCCGCTGCGCGAGTTCGGCGCGCCGATGGACGTCGGCTGGTTCCGGATGCCGCGCCTGGCGTCCGACCGCACCGGGCCGTTCCTGCGGGTGGGCGGCGGGGGGCGGCTCATGGTCGCCATCGACCGCGACGCCTACTGGCAGATGGGCTACGTGGTGCCCAAGGACAGCCCGGCCGGCGACCGGGAGGCGGTCGGGGCCGCGGTCGCGGAGCTGGTTCCGTGGATGGCCGGGCGCGTCGGCGAGATGGGGGAGGTCAGCACCCTGCGGGTCCAGGTCAACCGGCTGCGCCGCTGGTACCGTCCGGGCCTGCTGTGCGTGGGCGACGCCGCCCACGCGATGTCGCCGGTGCTGGGCGTCGGCATCAACCTGGCGGTCCAGGACGCCGTGGCCGCCGCGAACCTGCTGTGGGAGCCGCTGTCGAGGGGCCGGGTCGCGACCGCGGACCTGGCCGCCGTCCAGCGCCGCAGGACGCCCGCCACCGTCGCCATCCAGAGCCTGCAGCTCCTGGTCCAGCGGCGGCTCATCGCCCCCGCCCTGGCCGGGCGCTTCTCGGCCGCCCCGCTCAGGGCGATGTCGCGGCTGGGCCCGCTGACCCGCCCGGTGGTCACCCTGCTGGCCCACGGCGTCCGCCCCGAGCACGTGCGCGTCCCCGAGCGGCGCTAAGGACTGTTTCGAAGTAGCCGAAACAGTCCGGTGCCCGGTGGTGTCTGTCCGGTGTGGTCCCTTTCGGGCCCCTGTCCGGGGTCGGCTCCACTGGCGTTCCGGAATTAGCCGGGCAGAGGCCCCACCCGTGCGGGTGCGGCTGCCGTCTCGTCCCCGGCCCCGCTGTCGGGCGGGGTGGGGGCGGGTGACGGTTGACCCGGCCAGGGCTCCTTGCAGCCCCGGCCCGAACACGCCCAGGGCGTGCCGGGAAGAGAGGTAGTCGACCGACGCCGTACGAGGGTCGGTCTCATCGGTCCAGACGACGAACGCGCTCAGCGCTGCCGAGACCAGGTCCCGATCTCCGGTCAGTCCGCAGGCGGGGCAGTCGTGGACGCGCTGGGTGAGGGTCTTGGTCACGCGTTGTCCGCACAGGCAGTGCTGGGACAGCGCCGTGGTGAACGTCGACGCCCGCCCCAACCACCCACCGGCCGCTGCGCACTCGGTGGCCAACGTAGTGGTGAGCATGCCGGGCGCAAACACCGCGCATGCCCGCCCCCAGCGCCGGAACCAGGTGGGCAGGTGGCAGGCCTCCACCGTCAGACGCGCCCCGTGCGCTTCGACGAGCCGGGCCGCCACCGCCCGGGCCCGGGCTTGTTTGGCCTCGGTGCGCCCGGTCTGCTCGGCCCGGGTGCGGGTGCGGGTGCGCAGGGCACGGTAGCCGCCGGTCAGCCGGTCTGTGCGGTAGGAGTCGAGGGGACGGCCTGCGGCGTCGGCCCGGCGCGGACCCTTGGGCAGATCGACGTGCCGGTCCGGCAGCCCGTTGGCCTGTCTGCGTCGCTGTCGTTCGAGCTGGCGGCGTGACAGCTCGTACCGGGCTTTGTTGGCGGCGCGGCGGGAGCGCTCCAGGGCTCGGGAGCGTCGGCGGGCGGTGCGCTGCTCCCGCTCTACGGCGGCCTTCTCGACCTCGGTGAGGACGTTCTGGTCGGCCAGCACCGGTCCGTCGGCCGGATCCAGGGTGGCGGGCAGAGAGAGGACCGACAGGTTGGAGACGTTCGCGTCCACCCCGCCGACCCGATCGAGTGCGGAGGCGCGTCGTCTGCGCTCGCGGGTGGCCGGGGAGGTGTAGCCGCCGTCCAGGACCATCAGATGCGCCTCATAGACCCATCCTCCGGGTGCCGAGGCGTGGGGCCTGCGCACCAGGTCGATCTTGTGCCAGAGCTCGGGACGATCCAGGAAGTGGCGCAGCCACCGCCACCGGCCCGCGCCCGCAGGCAGGCGCACCGGCAGCACCAGCTCGCCGCGTCCGCTGTCGGGGCCGCCGTTGAACACCACCATCAGCGGACCGTCGTAGCCCCACCATGCTCCGCGCCTCACCCCGCCCGCACCACCCGTACCACCGGCACCGGGAGGCGGCATGCGGCGGGGCTGGGCGAGTACCGGAGTTCCCGGTTGCAGGACCGAGGCCTGCGCCGGGCTGGTCACCTCGGGAGACAGGGCGGGGTGCCGGTAGGCGTCCAGATGGCCCTGCAGGCTGCCGTGCAGCCGGAACGTCTCCCACTTACGAGCCTGGGTGTGGGAGCGGGCCCGGCCCGCGATCCGCTTGTACTCCCACCACGAACCCGTTCGGGGACGGCCCGCCCTGCGTCCGGAGGAGTCGGGGAACAGGTGGCGTTCCACCCCCGTCCACACCTCGTCGGCCTGATGCATCACCAGCGCCTTCGAGGCGTGATGCCGCAACCAGCCCGAGGCATCCAGATGAGCGTAAGCGGCCCGCTCCAGCCCCGGGCGCGACAGGCCCAGCTGCTTGCGCCACTCCACCACATCCCTCTCGCGCCGGTGCACACCCGTCCAGAACACCGCCACCCGCGCCCGCGCATCCCGCTGCAACGCCCGCTTGATGCAGAACATCGCCCAGAACAGCGACTCCAACCGGGCCGCAGCCTGCTCATCGACCGCCAGCGGCAGGCGGATCACCGCCACCGGACCGTCATACCGCCACGCCGCGGCCTTGTTCGCCCCACGCGTCCGGCGCCCACCGCCACGGCCGGCGGGTGTCCCCGAGGGGCCCGCGTCCGGGGTGGTGGTCGTCTTCATGACCCTGCATCCTGCCATGCGCAACCGACAGAACGCAGAGAGTCACCAAAGTCTTCCTCGTCACCCCGCAAAACCACAACAGAACCCGGCCGGGTGAAAACCGCATCCGCCACACACCTCACTTGAGACAGGCGCTAGCCCAGGCCGGCGTCCTTGGCCAGGGCGACGGCCTCGGCGCGGCTGCGGGCGCGCAGTTTGGCCAGGATGTCGCTGACCCGGTTGCGCACGGTCTTCTCCGACAGGAAGAGCCGCCGGGCGATCGAGGCGTTGTCCAGGCCCCGGGCCAGCAGGTCGAGCACCTCCCGCTCCCGGTCGGTGAGCTGGGGGAACGGCACCGGCACGGGCGCGGAGCCCGCCGGGACGCGGGCGAAGAAGGCCAGCACCCGGGTGGCGATGCGCGGCCCGAAGACGGCCTCGCCGCGCGCCACGCCGAGCAGGGCCCGCCGCACGTCCTCGCCGTCGTCCTCCTTCAGCAGGTAGCCGCGGGCCCCGGCGCGCAGCGCGGCGAACACCGAGTCGTCGTCCTCGTCCATGGTCAGGACGACCACCGCGACGTCGGGGAACCGGGCGGTGATCTGCTTGGTGGCCTCCAGGCCGCTCATGCCCGGCATGCGCAGGTCCATCAGCACCACGTCGGGCAGCAGCCGGCCGACCGCCTCCAGCGCGCCCGGCCCGTCCCCGGCCTCGCCGACGACCTCGAGGTCGTCCAGGTCGGCCAGCACCGTGGTCATGCCGGTGCGGAAGACGGGATGGTCGTCCACGACGAGCACTCTTACCGACATCTCACTCCTTCAGGGGGAGGACCGCCCGGACCCTGGTGCCGCCGCCGGGGACGGCCAGCAGCTCCAGCCGGCCGCCCACCTCCTCGGCCCGCTCCCGCATGCTGCCCAGGCCCACTCCGGCCCGCGGACGGGCGGGCAGCCCGCGGCCATTGTCCTCCACGGTGAGGACGAACCGGCCGTCGCTGATCTCGGCCAGCAGGCGCAGGCTGCCCGCGGCGCTGTGCCGCACCCCGTTGTTGACGGCCTCGGCCGCGATCCGGTACGCGGCGACCTCGACGGCCGCGGGCAGGTCGGCGCACTCCGGGCCGATCAGGTGGGAGCAGGCCGGGGTCTCGTAGCCGCTCACCAGCTCGCGCAGCGCGCCGGGCAGCCCCAGCTGGTCCAGGATGGGCGGGCGGAGCCCCTGCACGACGGTCCGCAGGTCGCCGACGGCCGCCTTCACCCGGTCGCGCTGGCCGCGCAGCCGCTGCGACCACTCCTCGTGCCCGGCCCTGCCGAGCCTGCGCGCGAGCGCGTCGAGCTGGTGGGCGGTCCCGGCCAGCGCGGGCCCGAGCCCGTCGTGCAGGTCGGCGCGCAGCCTGCGGCGCTCCTCCTCGCGGGCGGCGACGATCCGGGCGCGGGAGGCCGCCACGTCCTGGACGAGCCCGGCCGCGTAGGCGAGGGTCGCGGCCCGCCCGGCGACCTCGGCGACGGCCTCCCGCTCCTGGGGCAGCAGCCGTTCGCCCGGATGGCGCAGCCCCACGCGCAGCTCGCCGAGGTCGCGGCCGAGCGCGGGGCAGGGCACGGTGTGCAGGTCGGCGACGGGGCTGCCGGAGGAGACCTCGGCGGCGGGTCCGGCGAACGCGACGTAGGGGACCTCCAGTTCCCGGCGCAGGGCGTCGACGAGCCGCTCCAGCGCCTCGACCGGCTCCCCGGCGGGGGCGACCTGCCGGCCGACCCGGGAGACCACCGCGTACGGGTCGCGGCGGTGCCCGAACAGGAGCGACTCCACCCACCGCTGCACCGCGCCGTGCCCGGCGGCGACCGTGACGGCCGCCGCGCCGACCAGCAGGTAGCCCAGGGTGCTGCCCGTGGCCAGCCTGCCGAGCCAGATGACGGCCAGCGCGTAGGCGGCGAGCACGAACCCGCTGAGCAGCGTGTAGACCACCGAGCGGCCGAGCAGCGCCTCGACGTCGAACAGCCGGTGGCGCAGCACGGCCACCACGATCGAGGCGGGCAGGGCGAACAGGCCGATGCTCAGCGCGACCTCCGGGAGCAGCCCCGCCTGGGAGTACAGGGCGGCGAAGCCCAGGCAGACGCCCATGACCAGGCCGCCGAACATCAGCCACTGCAGCTGGTCCCGCTCCACTCCGGTGGCCCGCCTGCCCCGCCACACCAGGCAGGCGACGCCGCCGAGCGTGCCGAAGAACAGGGTCGCGTAGGAGCCTGCCATCGCCGCCAGCCCCAGCGGCGCGTCCAGTGCCGCGACGCCGAGCGGGTTGACGACCCGCGGGGAGACGTCCGTGCCGCCGGGGTGGAACATCGCGGCCAGCGCAGCGCACGCCCCCGCGGCCGCGACGGCCTTGGCGAACAGGCCCCAGCGCCGGGACGGGGCACGGCCGTCGGGGAAGAGGATCGGGAGCAGCGGCACGGACAGCCAGTAGACGGCGAAGCCCCAGGAGGCGACCCAGGCGCCGAAGGCCGCGCCCGGCAGCGGCCGGACCAGCGCGTCGGCCGCCGCGTAGTGCGCGAGCAGCAGGTAGGGGCCGATGGCGGAGGTGAGCAGCAGCAGCCAGGCCGCCCGGTTGCGCGGCTGCCGGGCCGCCACGAGCGCCCCGACGACGGGCCAGACGGTCCCCAGCACCAGGTCGGCCGCGTACAGCGGGGTGACCTCGGCGCGGGCGGCGACCCAGCGGTGCAGGAGGACGGCGCCGGCGCAGGACAGGACGCCCGCGGCCGCGACCGTCCATGCGGCGCGGACGAGCGCGCGGTCGCCGAGAACCGGTTTCATACCGGCAATCGTGCATTAACCGACAAAGGGTGTCAGCTATCCCGAAGGGGTCTCCCGGCAGGTCGGGTCGGGTGTCCCTGTCACCCGGGACGGCTCCCGCCGCACCGTGCAGCCATGACAGAGCCCTACGCAACCCCAGGCGCACCCGCCCACCCCCGTCCGCCCCGGCCCGCCGAAGGCCGGGCACGCTGGCCCTGGGCCGGCGTCGCGGCCGGCGTCCTCGGCATCGCCGCCACCCTGATCTCCGACGTCCACCCCGTGGTGGAGAAGGGAGAGGGCTACACCAGCGAGTACCTCGACGAGGTGCCCCGGATGATGGCGCACATCAGCATCGTCACGGGTTTCGCGACGGTCGCCCTCCTCCTGGTCCTCGCCGCCGCCTGGCGCCGCCGCGTCGAGCCCCGGCTGCCCGGCAGCACCGCGGCCCACCTCGTCCCCCACGCGCTGACCGCCTCGGCGGGCGCGCTGACCCTCGGCTACGCCTGGAAGGGCTCCCTGGCCCTCTACCTGCCCGGCGGGGTGGAGGCGGGCGGCTTCGACGAGGCGGCGCTGTACACGATGTTCGTCCTCAACGACTTCGGCAGCTTCATCGGCTGGCTGGGCGTCATCGTCGCCGCGGGCGCCATCGCCTGGATGGGGCTGCGCGAGCGCACGGTCTCCCGCTGGATCGGAGCGATCAGCCTGCTGCCCGTCCTGATCGTCGCCGGGGCCGTCGGCTCCACCGGCCTTCCCGGCTTCCAGGGCGTCATCGGGCCCGTCTGGCTGACCGCGGCCTCCCTCGGGCTGGCCTTCGGGCGCAGCACGATCGTCCGTGACTGACCGGCGGAGCCCCCGGCCCCGCGGCGGCACCGCCGCGGGGTCACGGGGCCTGGAGCTCCAGGCCGTCGAGGATCCGGTCGGTGAGGTCGGGCTCCCCGGTCTGCTTGATGCGGACCCAGGCGGCGTAGGTGCGGGCGGAGTCCACCAGGCCCACCTCGGTGATCATCGGAACGCCGCTCTTGCACCGGGTCCACAACGTGACCGTGGCGGTCAGCCCGCCGACCTCGCGGGTGCGCGGCTCGCCCTTGGTGCAGTTCTCGGAGTGGTCGGCGTGCCGGGCGGGCGGGACGTCCAGCGCGGTGGTGAGCCCCACGAACAGACCCGGACCGGTGTGGTCGGCCTCGCGGAAGTTGTCCTTGTCCGGGGTGGCGCGCAGCACCGGCCGGGGGGCGGAGTCGTCCAGCCCCGCGTTGCTCGCCGGATTCCAGGTCCGCTCCCCGTCGTCGGGCACCCACGCCTGCGGCACCCGTGCCTTGATCTTCTGGGAGGCGTCGGCGACCTGCGCCATCGGCGGCCCCGGCGGGGTGACGGGACCGGCGTCCTCGCCGCCCAGCCGGACGAGCACCACCGCGACCGCGCCGATCACCAGCACGCCCACCCCGACCACCGCCGGGATCAGCAGCCTGCTCGACCGGGACGGCCCCGGCGCGGGCGGCGGCGGAGGGGCGGCGGGCGCCCGGTGCCGGTCGGACGGCGGGGCGGGCGGGCCCGTCGGCTGCGCGGAGGGCCGCTGGAACGGGGTGTCGGACCGCTGGCCGAGCAGCGAGCCGCGGTCCAGGTAGGTGGCCTCCGGGTCGGCGGCCGGGAACGGGATCGCCGCGGTCCGGTCCGGATCGGGGTCCGGCGTGGTGGCGCGCGCGTAGGGCTCGAAGTTCTGCAGGTCGGGCGAGGTCTCCAGCAGGGAGGGCTGCGGCGCGGGCTCCGGGCGCCGCACCGGGACCGGCTCCTCGCCGCGGCGCAGCCCCGCGATCGCCTCGGCGTAGGCGGCCGCGGTCGGCCAGCGGTTCTCCCGGTCGGCCTCCAGCGCCTTGAGCACCACCGCGTCGACGGCCGGGGGCACCTCGGGGTTGTGCCCGCTCGGCGGGACCCGCACCGGGGCGGGGCCCGGCGCCCGTCCCGCCAGCAGGTGGTAGCTGAGCGCGCCGACGCCGTACACGTCCGCCCGCACGTCCAGGCCGCCCCCGAACCTGGCCTGCTCGGGGGACATGTAGCCGGGGGTGCCCACCGGGAGGGTGAACGCGCCCGAGGCGTGGGCCAGCGCCTTGGCCAGGCCCAGGTCGGCGATGAGCAGCCGCTCGCCCTGCCCGTCCTTGGTGGTCTGGAACAGGATGTTGGACGGCTTGAGGTCGCGGTGGATGACGCCCAGCTCGTTGATCACCTCGACGCCCTGCGCGATGTCCTCGATCAGCGCCAGCGCCTGGTTGACCGCAAGTGGCCGGTCGCCCGTCATGCGGTCGGCCAGCGACCCGCCGTCGGCGTAGGACATGGCGAAATAGGGGCGGCCGTCCGGCAGTTCGCCGAACTCGTGCACCCGCACCAGCCGCTCGGAGTCGGCGCGGCGCAGGATCCTGGCCTCCTCGAGGAAGCGGTTGCGCACGTCCAGATCGTCCAGCAGGGCGCCCGACAGCACCTTGATGGCGACCTGGTCGTTGAGGTCGTCGTCAAGGCCCAGCCAGACGGAGGCGAAGGCCCCCTGTCCGAGGACCCGATCAATTCGATAACGGCCGACGGCCGAAGGCATGGACACCCCGATATCATGCCCAAAGACCGGTCATGATTGGGAGCGCGATCTGCGCGGGTCGGCGTTCCAAAGCGAGCAGAGGGCGGCATGGCGTTCAACGAGCGGACCGAGGAACTGGCGCTGCGTGCGGCCAAGGGAGATCAGGCGGCTCTGAACGAGCTGCTCGGCGCGATCCAGAACGACGTCCTGCGGCACGCGGGCAGGTTCCTGCCCTGCCGGCAGGACGCCGAGGAGGCGTGCCAGGACGCGCTGCTCCAGGTGGCCCGCAACATCCACCGGTTCGAGGGCAGGTCCCGGTTCTCCACCTGGCTCCACGTGGTCGTGGCGAACTCGGCGCGCTCGACCTACCGCTCCCTCAAGCGCCGCTCGGTGGAGCAGGCGGGCGAGCTGCCCTCGCAGCGGCCCGACCCGCGGCGCACCAGCGTCATCGCCGGATCCCGCGTCGACATCCTCGACGCCATGGAGACGCTGGAGGCCAAGAAGCCGGACCTCATCCAGGCGCTGGTGCTGCGGGACGTCTCCCAGCTGGAGTACAGCGAGATCGCCGAGCAGCTCAACCTGCCGCTGGGCACGGTGAAGTCCCGCATCCACGAGGCGCGCAAGCAGGTGCGCGCCACGCTGGGCGAGTCCTACAGCTGACGGGACGGGCGGCCGCGGCGAGGGCCCGCCGTCCCCCGGTGAGCGGGGACCGGCGGGTCTACCGGGGCGTCCGCCAGCCGTAGCGGCTGATCAGGACCGCGGCGACACGGGTGAACCGGTCGGCGTCCAGGACCGCGCCCTCGCGGCGCAGGTCCCGCTCGTCGAGCTCGAACACCCGGTCCAAGCACAGGTAGGAGTCCCGCGCGTCCCGGTCCCAGGGGCCGGGGCCCAGCGGGTACCAGCCGCGCTGCCCCGCGCGGTCGCGGCTGGACAGCTGCATGCCCAGCAGCCGCTTGCCGTGCCGCCCCACGACGAGCAGGGGCCGGTCCTTGCCCCGGGACGGGTCCTCCTCGTAGGGCACCCAGGCCCAGACGATCTCGCCGGGGTCGGCCAGCCCGTCCAGCTCGGGGGAGTACTCCAGACGTGCGGCGCCCTCGACGCCGTAGACCTCGCGGATCGCACCCATCGGCGGATGATAGCGCCGTTCGCCCGGGGCGTCTTGGGGGCGGATCAGTCCAGCGCGGCGAGCTGTTCGGCGAACCACGCGCCGGGCGGCAGCGCGGTGGCGGCGGCGGCCAGCCGGGCGGTGCGCTCGCGGCGCTCCTCCGCGGACATCAGCAGCGCCCGGTTCAGGGCGCGGGCGGTCTGGGAGACGTCGTAGGGGTTGACGGTCAGCGCGTCCTCGGCGAGCTCGCCCGCCGCGCCGGCCTCCCGGGAGAGCACCAGCGCGCAGCCCTTCTCCGACAGGACGGGCCCCTCCTTGGCGACGAGGTTCATGCCGTCGCGGATCGGGTTGACCACCAGGACGTCCGCGAGCCGCAGGGCGGCCAGGGAGCGGGCGTAGTCGTCCTTGACCTGCAGGACGAGGGGGGTCCACTCGGCGGTGCCGAACTCGTCGTTGATCTCCGCGGCGAGGCGCTCGACGGCCGCGGTGTAGTCGCGGTAGCGGGGCAGGTCGGTGCGGGAGGGGTAGGCGAAGGCCACGTGCACCACGCGGCCGTGCCACTCCGGATGGTGCAGCAGCAGCTCCCAGTAGGCGGCCAGGCCCCGGACGATGTTCTTGGACAGCTCGGTGCGGTCGATGCGCAGGATCAGCTGCCGGCCGCCTGCCTGCTCCAGCAGCGCGGCGCGGCGCTCGGCGACGTCGTCCAGCGCCGCGCGCCCGCGCAGCTCCGCGCCGTCCACGCCCAGGGAGTGCACGCCGACCCGGGTGACGCGGCCCTGGTGCCGGACCGTGCGGGCGAACCTGTCGACCTTGGCGTCCAGGACGGCCTCGCAGCAGTCCAGGAAGGCCTCGGCCCACCGGTCGCACAGGAAGCCGGCGTGGTCGGCGCCCAGGACGCCCTCCAGCACCGCGGCCGCGATGTCGTCGGGCAGCAGGCGGAAGTACTCCGGCGGGGCCCAGGGGGTGTGCGAGAAGTGGGCGATGCGCAGGTCGGGGCGGCGCTCGCGCAGCATCCGGGGGACGAGCGCCAGGTGGTAGTCCTGGACGACGACCTTGGCGCCGGGCTCGGCGTCCTGGGCCAGGGCGTCGGCGAACGCCGATCCGTAGGCCTCGTAGGACTGCCAGTCGCGCCGGAAGGTGCTGTCGAAGTGCGGCTCGTTCGGGGTGTCGTAGAGCAGGTGGTGGACGAACCAGAGCGTGGAGTTGGCGACCGAGTTGTAGGCGCGCTGGAACGTCGTCTCGGGGATGTCCAGCATCCGGACGGCGCCCGTCTCGTGCCCGGCCTCGTCGAGCCGGCCCGAGGGGTTCTGGCGGGCGGCGAGCCGGTCGGCCTCCGACATCGCGGCGCAGACCCAGACCAGGTCGGTGCCGGCAGCCACCGAGGCGAGCCCGGAGACCAGGCCTCCGCCGCCGCGGCGCATGGTCAGCGCGCCCTCCTCGGACAGGGAGAAGGACACCGGGCCGCGGTTGCTGGCGACGAGTACCTGCATGATCCGAGTCTCGCACGCGGCGCCGCGCCCGCCGAGGGGAGGACCGTTCCCACCTTCCGGAGAGTGATCAAGCTAACAGCGGGAGACGTCCAAGGAGTGAGACCCCCGTGCTGTCAAACGGACACCTGCGATAAAGTCGGCACACAACTTCATACGAGCCCGCGAGCAGTCTTACGCGGGCGCTCATCCAGAGGGGTGGAGGGACCGGCCCTGCGAAGCCCCGGCAACCCTCCCGGCTCGCCTTCGCGCCCATGCGAGGCTTCGGCCGGGACGAGGTGCCAACTCCGGCCTGTGACCAGAGCGGCACAGGAAAGATGAGGGAGAGGCCTCGCACCCATGCCCGACCTGGGTAACGCCACCGCGCTGATCTGCCGCGAGTGCGGGAACACCGTCGAACTCGGCCCCTACTACGCCTGCTCGGAGTGTTTCGGGCCGCTCGAGGTCGCCTACGACTTCAGCGGCGTGACGCGCGAGTCCATCGAGGCGGGGCCGCACAACATCTGGCGCTACAAGGACCTGCTTCCGGTCCCCTCGAACGTCGCGGAGATCCCCAACACCGAGCCCGGCTTCACCCGGCTGGTGAAGGCCGACCAGCTCGCCTCCGCGCTGGGTCTGCAGACCCTGTGGGTCAAGGACGACAGCGGCAACCCCACCCACTCCTTCAAGGACCGCGTCGTCGGCGTCGCCCTGGCCGCCGCCCGCGAGCTGGGCTTCAAGGTGCTGGCCTGCCCCTCCACCGGCAACCTGGCCAACGCCGTGGCCGCCGCGGCGGCCCGCGCCGGCATCCGCAGCGCCGTGTTCGTGCCCTCCGACCTGGAGCAGCAGAAGATCATCACGACGGCCGTGTACGACGGCACGTTCGTGACCGTGGACGGCAACTACGACGACGTCAACCGGCTCGCCTCGGAGCTGGCGGGCGAGCAGGAGGACTGGGCGTTCGTGAACGTGAACGTCCGCCCGTACTACGCCGAGGGCTCCAAGACCCTGGGCTACGAGATCGCCGAGCAGCTCGGCTGGCGGCTGCCCGACCAGATCGTCGTCCCGATCGCGTCGGGCTCCCAGCTGACCAAGATCGACAAGTCGTTCCAGGAGCTGATCAAGCTCGGTCTGGTCGAGGACAGGCCCTACAAGGTGTTCGGCGCCCAGGCCGAGGGCTGCAGCCCCGTCTCCGCCGCCTTCAAGGCCGGCCACGACGTGGTCCGTCCGGTCAAGCCGGACACCATCGCCAAGTCGCTGGCGATCGGCAACCCCGCCGACGGCCCCTACGTGCTGGACGCGGTGCGCCGGACGGGCGGCGCCGTGGAGGACGTCACCGACACCGAGGTCGTCGAGGGCATCCGGCTGCTCGCCCGCACCGAGGGCATCTTCGCCGAGACCGCGGGCGGGGTGACCATCGGCGTGCTGAAGAAGCTCGTCGAGAGCGGCCGGCTGGACCCGTCGCTGGAGACCGTCGTCATCAACTCGGGCGAAGGCCTGAAGACCCTGGACGCGGTGGCCCCGGTGGCCAAGCCGTCCGCCAACATCGCGCCCAACATCGAGGCGTTTCGCGCTACCGGATTGGTCTGACCATGAGTGTTTCCGTTCGCATTCCCACGATCCTGCGCACCTACACGGGCGGCGAGTCCGAGGTGAAGGCCGAAGGCGGCACGCTCCGCGAGGTCATCGCCGACCTGGAGAAGAACTTCGTCGGCATCTCCGACCGGGTGCTGGACGACGCGGGCAAGCTCCGCCGGTTCGTCAACGTCTACGTCGGCGACGAGGACGTGCGGTTCGCCGAGGGGCTGGACACGGCCACGCCCGCGGGCGTCCAGGTGTCCATCATCCCCGCGGTCGCCGGAGGCTGATCCTCCGCCGGAAGGGCCCGTCCGGCAAGGGCGGGCCCTTCCGTGCCGCGCGCACGGGACGCATGGCCACACCCGGTCGGGACAATTCCCCCGTTATTGGGACCAGGGGTATCTTCCGGTGCCATCTCCGTCACGGGTGGGTCTCAGGACCGTCTCGCAAGGGGGTCGGGGTTCCGAGGTGGACGCCCCGGGCGTTCCGCGGTCCAGGGGGGCCGCGGCTGCAGGCAGGGTTCGTGCAATGGCTCAGGGCACCGTCAAGTGGTTCAACGCGGACAAGGGCTACGGCTTCATCGCGGTCGACGGGGGACGTGACGTCTTCGTCCACCACTCCGCCATCCAGATGGACGGCTACCGCACGCTGGAGCAGGGGCAGCGGGTGGAGTTCGAGATCACCCAGAGCGACAGGGGGCCGCAGGCCGACCTGGTCCGCGCCCTCTGATCCGCCGCTTCGACGGGACCCGCAAGCCCACGGGCCTGCGGGTCTCCTTCTTCCCCCGGGCGTCCCCGGGCGGGTCACCGGTTGGCGGAGGTGCGGCGCCATCCGTCCCCGTAGTCGTACCGGTCGTCGTCGTACCGGTCGTACTCGTCGTCGTAGTCCCCGTAACGGCCCTGCCAGTCGTCCCGGTCCCACAGCCGGAACGGGCGGCTGTAGTGGGAGTAGGTGCGGTAGGTCGGCGGCACGTAGACGCGGTACCACTGGCCCCAGTTCCTCTTCGAGGTCAGCCGCTGCCCGCGCAGGCGGTCGGCGCGGCCCCAGAAGTCGTCGCCGTAGAAGCGGAAGTTCACCCGGCCCCAGCGGTTGGTGCGCTTGCAGCCGATGGTGTAGTAGTCGCCGCCCCAGCCGCTCCTCTGCTGGAGGCAGGCTCGGGCGTAGGAGAGAGGCGCACGGCGTCCCCAGTCGGAGTAGCGGTAGACGAGGACCTCCGCCCCGCCGCTCCGCCCGTTCCAGGAGTAGGGGCGGACCTTGGTCCGCACCCGCCAGCGGTACGCCTTCTGCTGTTGCCGCTCCTGCTGCCGGGCGTTCTCCTGTTGTTGTCGCGCAGAGGTCTCGGAGGCCTGCGCCGGAGCGCCGGTGGCGGCCGTCAGGCTCAGGGCCATCACGCCGGAGAGCGCCAGCCCCAAGGTCTTCTTCACGGTTCGTCCCCTTCTCATCGGACGAAGTAACCCTTGCCCCCAGGAACTTCTCCCCGCCACGCTTCGCGTAAAGTCAATTACAGATAGTAATTTCCCTAGCTCATCCCCCCACCGCATGGTGAGTCGCCCATACCGCCCAAGCAGGTCGTCGGGTGGAGCTCTTGCCTGCTCAGCACCGGTCCCGCTTGCACTCGACGGGGGAGAGTGCTAGACAATGGTTAGCACTCTCCCCGTGAGAGTGATAACTCTGAAGAACTTTCTGGGTCGGGACGATGAGGTCTCGCCGCCGCGGCACACATGGGGCCGCGGGAACGGCGCGGCCGTCCGTCGCGGGCGTCTGCCCGATCCGCCATGTTCCGTATCCACTCCATCCAAGGAGGATCTGGAGCCTATGGCTGCCAAGATGATCGCGTTCAACGAGGAGGCCCGGCGCGGTCTCGAGCGTGGCATGAACCAGCTGGCCGACGCCGTCAAGGTGACCCTCGGTCCCAAGGGCCGCAACGTCGTGCTCGAGAAGAAGTGGGGCGCCCCCACGATCACCAACGATGGCGTGTCCATCGCCAAGGAGATCGAGCTCGAGGACCCGTGGGAGAAGATCGGCGCCGAGCTGGTCAAGGAAGTCGCCAAGAAGACCGACGACGTCGCGGGTGACGGCACCACCACGGCCACCGTGCTGGCGCAGGCTCTGGTCCGCGAGGGCCTTCGCAACGTCGCCGCCGGCGCCAACCCGATGTCCCTGAAGAAGGGCATCGAGGCCGCCGTCGCCGCCGTCTCCGAGCAGCTGTCCCAGCTGTCCAAGGACGTGGAGACCAAGGAGCAGATCGCCTCCACCGCCTCCATCTCCGCCGCCGACCCCGAGATCGGCGCCCTCATCGCCGAGGCCATGGACAAGGTCGGCAAGGAAGGCGTCATCACCGTCGAGGAGAGCAACGCCTTCGGCCTGGAGCTCGAGCTCACCGAGGGCATGCGCTTCGACAAGGGCTACATCTCGCCCTACTTCGTGACCGACCCCGAGCGGATGGAAGCGGTCCTGGAGGACCCCTACATCCTCATCGTCGGCGGCAAGGCGTCCTCCAACAAGGACCTGCTGCCCGTGCTCGAGCAGGTCATGCAGGCCGGCAAGCCGCTGCTGATCATCGCCGAGGACGTCGAGGGCGAGGCCCTGGCCACCCTGGTCGTCAACAAGATCCGCGGCATCTTCAAGTCCGTCGCCGTCAAGGCGCCGGGCTTCGGTGACCGCCGCAAGGCCATGCTCGGCGACATCGCCGTGCTGACCGGCGGCCAGGTCATCACCGAGGAGGTCGGCCTCAAGCTCGACTCCGTCACCGTGGAGCAGCTGGGCCGCGCCCGCAAGGTCGTCATCGCCAAGGACGAGACCACCATCGTCGAGGGCGCCGGCGACGCCGGTGAGATCCAGGGCCGGGTCAACCAGATCCGCACCGAGATCGACAACACCGACTCCGACTACGACCGCGAGAAGCTCCAGGAGCGCCTGGCCAAGCTCGCGGGCGGTGTCGCGGTCATCAAGGCCGGCGCCGCCACCGAGGTGGAGCTCAAGGAGCGCAAGCACCGCATCGAGGACGCCGTCCGCAACGCGAAGGCGGCCGTCGAGGAGGGCATCGTCCCCGGCGGTGGCGTCGCGCTGCTGCAGGCCTCCGTCTCCGCCTTCGACAAGCTGGACCTGTCGGGCGACGAGGCCACCGGTGCCGCGATCGTCAAGAAGGCGCTCGAGGAGCCGATCAAGCAGATCGCCGTCAACGCCGGCCTCGAGGGCGGCGTCGTGGTGGAGAAGGTCCGCTCGCTGCCCGCGGGCCAGGGCCTGAACGCCGCCACCGGCGACTACGTCGACATGTTCGCCGAGGGCATCATCGACCCGGCGAAGGTCACCCGGTCCGCGCTGCAGAACGCCGCCTCCATCGCGGCCCTGTTCCTGACCACCGAGGCCGTCATCGCCGAGAAGCCGGAGAAGAACCCGGCCCCGGCGGGCATGCCCGACGCGGGCGGCATGGACTTCTGATCCACGCCTGACGGTTCACCGCTTCACCAGAAGCACGGGAAGGGCGGTCTCCTCCGGGAGGCCGCCCTTTCGGCTTCCCGCCCGAGCGCCGTCCGAGCACGGGCCCGGGTGTACCTGGATGCACCCGGTCCGGGCATCCACCTCCAGCGCGCGGAGCCGTGCGGCACGGAATCGTCGACGCCATGCGAAGGAACCCCCCGGACGACCGCGTCCTCACCGTTTTCCTGATCACGGCGTTTCTCGGCGCGGGCGCGCTCGGTGTGATCCAGGCCCTGACACCGCTCTCACCCGATCTGCTCACGCTCAACCAGTTCGGGCCCGCGCTGGGCGTCGGCCTGGTCGTGCTGCTGTGGCCGGCCCGGGTCCGCGCCCTCCTGGCGGGCGCGGTGTCCGGACGGGGGGAGGGGGCGGGGCGCGGCGGACTCCTGCTGTCGACCGCTCCGCTGACCGTCGTGTCGGCCGCCGGTGTGGTGGCGGCGTTCGGCGGCGATGTGGCCGCCGCCCTGCCGTACTCCCCGCTCGCGCTGTTCGTCGTGGCGCAGTTCGTCGGGGCGTGCGGGGAGGAGATCGGCTGGCGCTGCCTGATGCAGCCGCTGCTCGGCGAGCGGTTCGGCACCCTGGCGGCCGCCGTCATGGTCGGTCTGGTCTGGGGCGTGTGGCACATCCAGATCTTCGCCGAGCACCCCGCGTACGCCGTCGCGTTCGTGGTGATGGCCGTGGCCCTCTCGGTCGTGATGGCGGTGGCGTTGGACGGCATGAGGGCGCCCCGGCTGCTGTTTGCCGGTGGTTTCCACGCTCTGGTAAACCTCGGGATGGCGATGGCGATGAACGAGGAGGCGGGCGAGGTGCTCCCGATGGCGGCACTGGCCGCAGCGGCCTTCCTCGCGGCGTCCGCGTGGGTCTTCGGCCGTCGCGGAACGCGTACGGGCGGGGCTTTGGCGGCGGGCGATGCCCGCTAGCCGCCCGGCTCGGGTGGCCGCCTCCCTCATCGAATGCGCGGTGACGGGCCTGCACGCCACCGCGGCGGGATACGCGGGGATGGTCGTGACGCTCACCCTCCTGCTCCTGCCGCTCGGCGTCGGCTTCCCGCTGCTGACCCCCGCCGCGCGGTTCCTGCGCGCCCGGTCCGACGCCGCCCGCTCGCGGGCGGCCCGCAGATCCGGAATACCGCTCGCCGCACCCGATCCCCTGCCGGTCCCGGCGGAGGAGGGTGCGGGCGCACGGGACCGGGCCCGGCTGATCCTCACCGACCGGGGTTTCTGGCGCGACCTGGAATGGGCGTGGCTGGAGCCCTGGGCGGGCGGCCTCCCGGCGAGCCTCCCGCCGGCCCTCGTCGGCTACGGGGCGACGGGCGTGCTGCTGCAACCGATCTTCTGGTGGTTCCTCGACAAGGACTCCTACGCGTACTTCCCCGTGCACAGCACCGCGATGATGGGGGTGACCGTGGCGCTCGGGCTCGCGCTCACGGCCGCGGGCGCGTTCACCGCGTCTCCCGCCCTGTCCCTGCACGACCGGTGGAGCCGCGTCCTGCTCGCCGTACCGCGCAACACCCGGCTCGAACGAAGGGTCGTACGGCTGTCCGACACGCGGGCGCAGGCCCTGGACGCGCAGGCCGCCGAGCTGCGGCGCATCGAACGGGACCTGCACGACGGCGCGCAGGCACGGCTCGTCGCGCTGGGCATGACGCTCGACCGCGCCACCCGGCTGCTCGACAGCGACCCCGACCGGGCCCGCGAGCTCCTGGCCGACGTGGGCAGGACCTCCCAGCAGGCGCTGGTGGACCTGCGCGACCTCGTCCACGGCATCCACCCGCCGGTGCTCGCCGACCGGGGCCTCGGCGACGCCGTCCGCTCCCTGGCGCTGGACAGCTTCCTGGACGTCCACGTCGAGGTCGGCCTGCGGGGGAGACTGCCCTCCCCGGTGGAGGCCGCCGCCTATTTCGGGGTGAGCGAGGCGCTGGCGAACGCGGCCAAGCACTCCGGCGCCCGCGAAGTGCGGATCACCCTGGACCATGAGGCGGACGTGCTGCGCGTCGCCGTGACCGACGACGGCCGCGGCGGTGCCGACCCGGCCCTCGGCACGGGTCTGGCAGGCGTCGGGCGCAGGCTGGAGGTCTTCGACGGCACGCTCACGGTGACGAGCCCGCCGGGCGGGCCGACGAACGTGGTGCTGGAGGTACCGTGCGCGTCGTCGTAGCGGAGGACCTCTTCCTGCTGCGTGACGGGCTGGTCCGCACGCTCCAGGACGAGGGGTACGAGGTCGTCGCGGTCGACAACGGGCCCGCGTTGTCGCGGGCCCTCCTCGCGGGGGGAGCAGAGGAGGCGGACGCGGCGGTGGTAGACGTCCGGCTGCCGCCGACCTTCACCGACGAAGGACTCCAGGCGGCCCTGGAGGCGCGCCGCCGGAGACCGGGCTTTCCCGTGCTGGTGCTCTCCCAGTACGTCGACTCGCTGTACGCCGGTGAGCTGCTGGCCGGCGGCGAAGGCGGAGTGGGCTACCTCCTCAAGGACCGGGTGACCAACACCGAGCAGTTCCTCGGCGGGCTGCGCACGGTGGCGGCCGGCGGGACGGTGATGGACCCGCAGGTCATCGCCAGGATGCTGGCGCGCAACGAGGCGCGGGGCACCATCGGCGGCCTGACCCCGCGCGAACGCGACGTGCTCGGCCTGATGGCCGAGGGCAGGTCCAACGCCGCGGTCGCCGCGACGCTGCACATCAGCGAGAGCGCCGTCGCCAAGCACACCGCGAACATCTTCGACAAGCTGGGCATCGCGCCGTCCGCCGAGGACAACCGCCGGGTCCTGGCCGTCCTGGCCTACCTCAGACGCTGACGACGGCGGCGCATTAATGCGTTGCAGCGGTCTTCGCAGGGGTGCAGAGTCGGCGGTACAGGGTGCCCGGTGCGCGGGAGACGGTTACTTCATTCGGGATGAAGAGGTCGCGGGTTCGATTCCCGCCCGGTTCGCCGGTAGCTCAGTGGCAGAGCGCTCCACCGCCTCCGCTCCGATCTCGGGCACCCTGCCGTTTTCCCGGAATTAATTCCGTTGCGGCGGGGATCCGAATGCGGCACAGTTCTTGTCAGCAGCGGAACGGACACACGGAGAGGAGTAGAAGAATGAAGGCTTCGCCACGGTCGCACCAGCGAGGAGAATTCTGCTCCGGAAGGCGTTCGATACGCGGCACGAGACGGGATCCCGGACGCCGGAGACACGGCGGAAACGATTCCGCGAACTGACTTCCCCTCGGTGCGCAGGCAGCGGTTACTTCTAATCCACAGGTCGCGGGTTCGAATCCCGCCCGGTCGTGAGACCGGTAGCTCAGCCGGTAGAGCAGTGGGCACATACCGCAGCCGCCTGAGATCTCGAGGGGATGCCCGGTGCGCAGGGGACGGTTACTTCCTTTCACTGAAGACGACACCGTTCCCGCCCTGAACTCGGGCACCTTTTTCTTTCCGGTGCGCAGGCCGGAGCTACTTCGGTTCGACTCCGCACGGCCCCGACTCGGAGGGGCGACGACTTCGGCCGTCCTGATCTCGGGAGGAATCCCATGAGCAAGTTCAACCGCACCCGCCTCCCCGCGACCAGCCCCGTCAAGGCGTCCCGGGGCGGCACGACCCACGAGGGCGGCCCCGGCCACGCCCGGGACACCAAGAGCGAGCTGTTCCTCCTCGCGGTCGCCAACATGGTCGGCGAGCAGACCTTCTACGAGGCCGCGAACGAGCGCGACGCGCGCTTTCGCACCCTCGTCGGCGAGGTCGCGCTCACCGATTCCGCGTGGCTGACCCGCATGATCGGCTGGCTCCGGAACGACGCGGGCATGCGCACGGCGTCCGTGGTCGCGGCGGCGGAGGCCGTCATGGCCCGGTTGTGCGCGTCCCTCGACGGCGGCAACCGGCAGCTCATCGACGCGGCGCTGCGGCGGGCGGACGAGCCCGGCGAACTGCTCGCCTACTGGACCGGTCGGTACGGCCGCGGCATCCCCAAGCCCGTCAAGCGGGGGATCGGCGACGCCGTGCGCCGGCTCTACGACGAGCGCTCCCTGGCCAAGTACGACTCCGGGACGTTCCGCTTCGGCGACGTGCTCGAACTGACCCACCCGAAGCCGGCCTCGGCGGAGCAGGGAGATCTGTTCAAGCACGCCATCGACCGGCGGCACGGCCGCGACGAGCAGGTGCCCGCCTCGCTGAAGGTGCTGCGCGCCCGCGCGGAGCTGCTGGCCCTGCCGGTGGCCGAGCGGCGCGGGCTGTTCTCCCGCCCCGACGCGGTGGAGCGGCTCAGGGCCGCGGGCATGACGTGGGAGTCCGTCGCAGGCTGGCTCCAGGGCCCGCTGGACGCGCAGGTCTGGGAGGCGCTGATCCCGTCCATGGGGTACTTCGCGCTGCTGCGCAACCTTCGCAACTTCGACGCGGCGGGTGTCTCGGACGAGGTGGCGGAGCGGGTCGCGGAGCGGCTGGTCTCCGGGACGGCGGGTTCGCGCGTGCTGCCGATGCGCTACCTGTCGGCGTACCGCGCGGTCACCTCCGACCGGTGGGCGCAGCCGCTGTCGAAGGCGCTGGACGCCTCGCTGGCCAACGTGCCCTCCCTCGGCGGGCGGACACTGATCCTGGTGGACCGTTCGGGCTCGATGTTCTACAGCAGCTCGGAGCGGTCGCAGCTGACCTACGCCGACACCGCCGCCGTCTTCGGCACGGCGCTGGCGCTGCGCGCGCAGAAGGCGGACCTGGTGGAGTTCGGCAGCACCCACCGGCGGGTCGAGGTGGGGCGCGGCGACTCGGTGCTCAAGACCGTGGCGCGGTTCACCAGCCTCGGCGGCACCGAGACCGCGGCAGCGGTCCGCGCCCACTACCGGCGGCACGACCGGGTCGTGATCGTCACCGACGAGCAGGTCTGGCCCGGCGGCCGCGGAGCAGACCCCACCCACCAGGTCCCGGCGAAGGTCCCGGTCTACACCTGGAACCTCGTCGGCTACCGGCAGGGCCACGGCCCGTCGGGCACCGCGAACCGCCACGCCTTCGGCGGCCTGTCCGACCAGGGTTTCGCGATGATCCCGCTCCTGGAGCGGGATCGCGACGCCCCCTGGCCGTTCTGATCGAAGCCCGGGTGAACTCCTCACCCGGGCTTCACGCCGTCCGGAAACGGGTTCCTTTCCACGCACGCCGCCCCACAGGGAGATGAGGGACGCGGCCGATCGGCGGTTCCGGTCCGTTCCGGACGCCGAAGCGCCGGGTCAGGGGGCGAGAAGCCCGTGGGCGAGGGCCAGGTCCAGGGCGGCCTCGGAGGCGGGGGCCAGGAGCCGGCGGTCACCGGGGGAGACGAGGAGGAGTTCGTCGATCTCGGCGGAGGGGTGGAGCGGGCCCGTGTAGGGCGCGGTGAAGCAGACCATGCGGACGGACGTGTAGCGCGGCTGGTCGTGGGGCTCGGTGACGACCGTGCCGAGCGGGGTGAAGTCCCGGGGAGGCAGGTTCAGGCCGAGTTCCTCGGTCACCTCGCGGGCGACGGCCTCGGCGGGGGACTCGCCGGGCTCGACCTTCCCGCCCGGGAGGTAGAGCAGGTCCCGGCCCCGCGCACGTACCGTGAGCAGGCGTTTCTCGCGGACGTGGATCCAGGCGACGACGTCGAGTTCCATTCATCCATTGTCCCCGGGGGCGCCAGTTTGACGTTCCCCGTGTGTGGGCATAAGTTTCTCTTCGCCCCGCCGAGAGCGGGCCGCAACGAGGGAGACCGAGGGGCGGCCGGATCGCGGGGAACCCCGAAAAGCAGCCTGATGACGGCGTGGTTTGCTATGCCTGAAATAGGACGAACGGGACGGAGTTTGACACTCCGGACAGAGTCGCTAAGCTAGAAGGGTTGCTCCGCAAAGGGAACGAAAGTGACCAGAACGGGGCAAGGCGGGACGGAAGTTGACAAACTTCCCCGGCCTGGTAAGATGGAAGGGTTGCTCCGGAGGAAGCCCGCGAGGGTGGACGAAAGAGCGAGTCCGTTTCTTGAGAACTCAACAGCGTGCTAAAAGT
>NZ_PVZV01000002.1 GCF_002995495.1 Actinocorallia populi
TGACCAACAACACACCAAATCTCCAAGTCTTGGCTGTGTGCTCGCGTCCCTGTGCGGTTCCCGGAAAACAGCCGGCATACCGTATGAAGCTTTGAATTGAATATTGACCGCAGGATTGCTGCGAGTCCCCTGGACTTGCGGCGGTTATGGCGGAGGGGAGACACCCGGTCCCATCTCGAACCCGGAAGTTAAGCCCTCCAGCGCCGATGGTACTGCACGGGAGACTGTGTGGGAGAGTAGGTCACCGCCGCAATCAACATCAGGAAAGGCCCCGGACTTCTGTCCGGGGCCTTTCCGCATTTCCAGGAGTGTTTTCGCGTTCCTTGTTCTCGGGCTTCCTGAGGGAGGAAAGGTGCGGCGACCGGTCAGGCGCCGCGGTCGGCGCGTGCCGCGATGCCGTCGATGAGGACGTCCATGGCGAAGGCGAAGAGCGTGTCGGGGGTGTCGGTCTCCAGCTCGCTGAGCCGGCTCAGGTGGGGGAGCTCTTCCCGGTGTTCCGCCGGGGCCTGCAGCCAGGGCGGGGGTGTGCGGTGCAGGTCTGCGGCGTCCAGGTGCTCGGGGGTGCGGTCGTGGACGGCGTCCTGGAGTTCGACGAAGCCGGCGACCATCCGGATCGTCTCCATGCAGGCCCGGTAGGCGTCCTGCGGGGTGAGCCCGATCCCGGTGTAGAGGCCGAGGAGGGCGTCGACGTTGCGGAGCATGGCGGGGTGGCGGGCGAGGGTGATGTTCTCGCTGAGCGCGAGGGTGGTCATGCCGGGGTGGCGGCGGTAGTGGTCGCGCAGGTCGCGGCAGAAGGCGCGTAGGTCGTCCCGCCAGCGGGCGGTGTCCAGGGAGGCGGGCCGCCAGCGGGACTCGAAGATCTCGGCGGCGACGGTGATGAGGTCGCGCCGGTCCTGGACGTAGTTGTACAGCGCGCGGGGGGAGACGCCGAGTTCGGCGGCGAGGGACCGCATGGTCAGCGCGGCGGCTCCGTGTCGGCCCAGGAGGTCCAGCGCGGCCGCTCCGATGCTCTCGCGGGTGAGGGTCGCGCGGCCTTTGCGGTGGGTCGGCCTGCGCCGGGGGTGGTCGTTCATCAGGGCCGAGGCTACTACCCGTGTCGCACCCTTGAACTTCACACGTGTTGACTTTTAGGGGGGTGGGCGGCCAGGGTGGTGGCGGCAAGCCTCCCCACCTCCCAGGAGCCGTCATGCGTCCGACCGGACTCGCCATGGATCTGTCACCCCTGAAGGAGAGCCGTGACTTCCGTCTGCTGTACGCCGGCTTCCTCGGCGCACTGATCGGGACCCTGATGACCACCGTGGCGGTGGCGGTGCAGGTCTACGAGCTGACCGGTTCGCCGCTGCAGATCGGGCTGGTCGGGCTCGCCCGAGCGCTCCCGCTGGTGGCGGGGGTGCTGGTCGGCGGCGTGCTGGCCGACCGCCTGGACCGGCGGCTGCTGATGCTGGCCACCCGCCTGCCGCTGGTCGCCGCCGCGGGCGCGCTCGCGGTCAACGCGCTGCTGCCCGAGCCGCAGGTGTGGGTCCTCTACGCGGCCACCGGGCTGACCGGGCTGCTGGCGGGGCTCGGCGGCCCCGCCATGCTGGCGGCGGTCCCCGCCCTGGTGGGCACGGGACGGCTGGCGGCCGCCGGAGCGCTGACCGCCGCCTCCACCCAGTTCGCCGCGCTCCTCGGCCCGGCCCTGGGCGGTGTGCTCGTCGCCGGACCCGGCCTGGCCTTCTGCTACGCCGTGGACGCCGCGGGGCTCCTGCTGTTCTCCCTCGCGCTGCTGTTCCTGCGGCCCCTGCCGCCCCCGGCGGGAGAGGGCCCGGACGCGGCCGCCGGGGTGCGGCGGGCGTTCGGCGCGATCGCCGACGGCGTGCGGTTCGTGCGCGGGCGGAGCCTCATCCTGGGGCTGCTCCTCATCGACGCCGCCGCGATGGTCTTCACGATGCCGCAGGCCCTGTACCCCGTGCTGGCCGACCGGCACTTCGGCGGCGGGGCCGCCGTCGTCGGCCTGCTGTACGCGGCTCCCGCCCTCGGAGCCCTGGTCGGCGCGGTGACCAGCGGCTGGACCGGCCGGGCCGGCGGGCACGCCCTCATCGGCGCCGTGCTGCTGTGGGGCGTGTCCCTGGTGGGATTCGGCCTGTCGGCGAACCTGCCGCTCGCCCTGATGCTCCTGGCCCTGGCCGGCCTCGGCGACCTGGTCTCCGAGACCCTGCGCTCGGCGCTCCTCCAGCACGGCACGCCCGACGAGCTGCGCGGCAGGGTCAGCGCCCTGTGGATGGTGCAGGCCACCGTCTCACCGGCCCTCGGCAACGCCGCCGTCGGCCTCCTCGCCGAACTCACCACCCCGCGCTCCGCCATCGTCATCGGCGGCCTGGTCTGCCTCGCGGCGACCCTGGCCGTCGCCGTTGCCTTCCCCGCCCTCCGCCGAGCCTCCCTCGCCACCCCCGCTGACCCGCGGACGACGTGAAGCGAGAGGACACCACCCGCCACCTCCGCCCCGACAGGCACCTCCCGCCCAGCGGTGCGGCCCAACAGACGGACGGCCGCATCCGACGAGCGGCCGCAACCAGCAGGCGAGCGCGTCCAAGGGTCGTGCGCCTCCTGCTGGGCGGGTTCGTTCGACGAGCAGGCGCGGCCAGCAGGCGGTCGCCTCCCGGATGTGTGGGCGGTTCCCTGCGGTGCAGGCGCCTCCCGGCAGGTGGGTTCGTCCGACGGGTGAGTGCGGCCCGACGGGTGGGTGCCTCTTGGTAGGCAGGCGCTGCCCGGCAGGAAGGCGTGTCCGGCAGGCGGGCGTGGCTCGACAGGCGGTGCGGCTCGGCGGGGGGCCTCCGGCGGGCGGGTGCGTTCGGCGGGCAGGGGCGGTCGGCGGGTGTCTCCCGGGGCGGGTGCGGGTCGGCGGAGGAGGGGTCAGGGGGTGAGGGTGTGGTGCCAGGTGGGGTCGGCGGTCAGGACGGTGAGGCGTTGGGTGGCGCGGGAGACGGCGACGTAGAGGGTGCGCAGGCCCATGGGGGACTGGGCGGCGATCTCCTCGGGGGCGACGATGACGGCGGCGTCGAACTCCAGGCCCTTGGCGTCCAGGACGTCGAGGAGCTGGACGCGGTCGGGGACGTCCCAGGGGTCCTGGGGCCAGCCGAGGGGGAGGATGACGCCGATGGTGCCCTCCACCTGGCCCAGGAGGTCGATGACGGCGTCGCGGGCGCTGTGGAGGAACGTCGGCCGCGTGGCGTCGGGCAGGAGGGTGACGACGGCTTCGTGGCCGGTGGTGCGGACGGCGCGGGAGGGGGCGGCGTCGGGGACGGCCTTGGCGAGGACCCGCGTGGCCACCGCGGCGATCTCCACGGAGTTGCGGTAGTTGGTGGTGAGCTCGAAGGCGTGGAGGGGGCGCTTGTTGCGGCGGGCGCCTGCGGTGCCGAGGGCGGCGGCCATGGCCTGGCGGGAGGCCTCCAGATCCTCCCAGGAGGACTGGGCGGGGTCCTCGACGACCGTCCAGGTGGCCTGGCGGCCGCGCCGCCCGAGCATGCGCCACTGCATGGGGGAGAGGTCCTGCGCCTCGTCGACCACCACGTGGCCGTAGTCGGCGGCCTCCTCGGCCTCGTCGTCGACGCGGCGGGCGCGTTCGGAGCGTTCGATGGCGGTGGTGAGCTCGCGGAACTCCGGCTCCCACTCGGCGACCTCCTCGCCGGTGAGGATGTTGACGCCGTCGACGACGTACGGGTCGTCCTCGCGCACGTTGCGGGTGGGGCGCGGCGGCCGGCCCAGCAGGGAGTCGAGCTCGTCCAGCAGCGCGACGTCCTGGTAGGACCAGCCGTCCTCGTGGGCCAGGGAGCCGGCGAGCCTGCCGGTCTGGGCGGGGGTGAGGTCGCGGCCCGCGGCGCGGGCCAGCCGCTCGGGGTCGGCGAGGGCGAGCAGCACCTCGGCGGGGGTGCGGATCGGCCACCAGGCGGTGAGGAAGTCGCCGAGCTGGTCGCGGGCGTTGGCGGTGAACTCGCCGCGTTTGATGCCGGGGGCGTCGACGAGGCCCCCGATCTCCACGAAGCGCGCCCACAGCGCTTCCAGGAGCGCTTCGGCGGCCTTGCGGCGGCCGGTGTTGACCGCCCCGTGGACGCGCTGGTGCACCTGCTTGCGGATCTTGTCGAGGCGGGCGCGGTCGAGGCGGACGACGACGCCCGCGTGCACGACGGTGAGCAGGTCGGGCGCGCCGGGCGGGTGGTCGGCGACGGCGCGGCGCAGCACCCGGGCCATGGACCCGGCGCCCTTGATCCGGGTGAGTTCGGGTGAGTCGTGGCGGGTGGCCGTCGTGCCGGGCAGCAGGTCGCCCAGGGAGCGCAGCGCCGCCGAGCCCTCGCCGAGGGAGGGCAGGACCCGTTCGATGTAGGCGGTGAAGCGCTGGTTGGGCCCGACGATGAGCACGCCGCGCCCGCCGAACCTGCGCCGGTGGCGGAACAGCAGGTAGGCCACGCGGTGCAGGGCGACGGCGGTCTTGCCGGTGCCGGGGCCGCCCCGCACGATCACGGTGCCGTCGGCGGGGGCCCGGATGACGAGGTCCTGCTCGCGCTGGATGGTGGCGACGATGTCGCGCATGGCGCCCTCGCGGGTGCGGGCCAGCGAGGCGAGGAACGCGCCGTCGCCGACGACGGTGAGGCCGTCGACGAGGGAGGGCTGCAGCAGGTCGTCCTCCAGGTCGATGACCCGGTGGCCGCGGGAGTGCAGGACCCGGCGGCGGACGACGCCGCGCGGGTCCTCGGGGGTGGCACGGTAAAAGGCCTCGGCGGCGGGCGCCCGCCAGTCGACGACCAGCGACTCGTGCTCGCGGGTGCGCACCCCGACCCGGCCGATGTAGAGCGGGCCGTGCTGCTCGGGGCCGCCGGCGGGTGCGGTGGACGCGGCGGGGGCCAGGTCGAGCCGCCCGAACACCAGCCCGTCGTCGGCGACGTTGAGCGCCTGGGCGCGCAGCGCGGCCTGGTAGACCATGGCGTCACGGTCCACCAGTGAGCCCTTGGTACCGGTCTGGGACTGGCGGAAGCCCTCCTGGAGCATCCGCTGTGCCTCTTCCCGCATCTCGTCGAGCCGGACGTGGGCGGCGTCCACCAGGGACTGCTCGGCCGCGATCTCGGCTTCTTTGACCTGCGGGGCCTGGGTGGTCCCGGTACGGGCGGACGACGGCATCGGTTCTCCTTCTCGCAAGAGAAGAAGCTTATGCGGTCGCGACCTCCTCGGCTTCGCCGAAGGTCATGCCGAGGTGCCCGACGGTGGTGCTCGACAACGCGGGCCTGCGGTCCAGGCCGAGCCTGCGCAGATCCTCGGCCGCCGGGTGGTCGCCGAGGGTGACGACCGCCCCGCCGGGCCGCATGCGGACCTGGGAGGGGCGCATGGTCCAGGGGACGCGCCGGGTGACGCCGTCGTAGCAGGCGTAGGCGTCGATGACGGGGGCGGCCTGCCCGTCGGGGACCGCGAGCCCCGGCTTGACGGACATGGCCGCGACGAGCTGCCCGTCCTGGTGGACGGCGCCGCGCTGCGGCCCGCTCCAGTCGATGGGCAGGCGGGTGAGGACCTTGGGGAAGCCCCAGATCTGGCGCCCGGCCTGGAGGGTGAACTCGCCGTCGACGGGGAGCCAGTGGATGAAGGCGCCGATCCCGGAGGAGGCGACGCCGCGGGGGTGGTGGACCAGGAAGGCGACCGCGAACTCGTGGTAGGGCCCGAGGTCGCCGTCGACGTACTCGACGAAGGCGAGCGAGCAGATGGTGTGGGAGGGCAGCGGCCGCACCACGTCGAGACCGGAGTAGCCGATGATCGTCTGGGCGGTGCGGGCGGGGACGGGGAACATGGCCGACGCCACCCGCGCGTGGCGGATCTCCACGGGCATGGTGACGGTCTGGTCCAGTACCTGGTGCACGGTCTGCTCTCCTCGGGTCGGTGGAGCCGGGAAGGAAATTAGAACAGGTTCTAGACCGGAGTCTCAAGGGCGGCCCTGACCCGGTCCAGCGTCGTGCGCATGCCCGCCCTGTTGAGCGCCGCCCGCCGGTCCGCGCGGACGCCGGTGAAGACCCTGCCCAGAAAGGACACCAGCGACGCCGACCAGTGGTCGCGGCGCAGGTCGTGCCAGTACTCGGTGAGCCGGGTGGACCCGCCCACGGGCTCCAGCCGGTAGCCCCACAGCGCGACCTCCATGCCGAAGCTGTAGACGCGGAAGGCGTGCACCCGCTCCGGGACGTGGGCGGTGACCTCGCAGGAGGTGAACCAGACGAACGGGCCGCGCCGGTTGAACCCGACGAACCGGGAGCCCTCCTCCACGGGGGAGTCCCGCAACCAGACGCGGAAGACCTCGGGCGACAACTCCGGGGTGCGCCTGGGGTCGGCGACCAGCGCGAAGACCCGCTCGACGGGGGCGCCGACGAGGACGCTCTCCTCGGCCACCCATTCCCGCTCCGCGCTTCCGGTGCTTCCCGTGCTCTCCATGGAGGAGATCCTCCCGCATTACCGTGGGGGGATGGACTATCTGAGCTGGCGTACCTGGCGAGAGGCGGAGCCGGACCTGCGTGACCTGCTGCCGGAGACGGCGCTGGAGACCGTCCGGAGGGCGGCGCGGGCCGCGGAGCGCTGGCACGGGGAGCAGGCCCGGCCGACCGGGACGCCCTACACCGAGCACCTGATGGAGGCGCTGGAGGTGCTGGTGCGCGGCGCGGGGGAGCGCGATCCCGACGTCCTGGCGGCGGCGCTGCTGCACGATGTGGTGGAGGACACCCCGGCGACGGTCCCCGACGTCGAGGCGGAGTTCGGCCCGGTCGTCGCCGAGTACGTCGACTGGCTGACCAAACCGCCCGTGCGCTCGCGGCAGGAGAAGCGCACGGCCAAGGTGGGCTACCTGCGCCGGCTCCGGGAGGCCCCGCCCCAGGTGATCGCGATCAAGCTGGCGGACCGGGCGAGCAACGTCCAGACCCTCGACCGGATGCCGCCGGACTTCCAGCGCCGCTACTACACCGAGACCGTCGTCTACCTAATGCCGCTGGCCCAGGGCCACGCCTTCTTCGCTCCCTGGTTCGCCGACTGGGCCCGGCGCTTCGCCCACCTGCGCTGAGCTCCCGTGCCGCCGCGACGCCGCGGCCAGGGCCTCCAGCCGGGCGACGAAGGCGGGAGCCTGGTCGGCCCAGTCGAAGCGGGCACCGGCCGCCTCGTGGCCCCGCCGGGCCATCTCCGCGCGCTCGCCGGGCAGGCGTCTGAGCCGCAGTACCTCCCGGACGGCGGCCGCCGCATCCCGGACGACCGTGCCCGCCCCCGTCTCCTCCAGCAGGAAGGCGGACGCGGGTTCGGGGAAGGAGACCACCGGAACGCCGTGGGCCAGGTACTCCAGCACCTTCGTCGGCGGCTGCGCGCGCCGTTCGCGGCCGAGGGAGAGCCCCGCCGTCGCGCCGGAGACGATGCGCAGCGCCCGGTCGTTGGGCACGAACCCGTACCAGCGCAGGACGCCCTCGCGCTGGGCGGCGCGCAGCAGCGGGCGGACCTGCGCGTCGGCCGGGCCGATCAGCTCGGTGGCCACGCCGTGCCCGGCCAGGCCGCGGGCCACCGCGACGACCTCCTCGGCCCCGCCGCGGCGGGTCAGCCGGCCGAGGTGCACCACCCTGGGGTCGTCGGGGCCGCGCGGCGGGCGGACGGGCACCGGGGTGAGGGTGGGCGGGTCCACGGTGTGCGGGAAGCGCCGGGAGGGCGGGCCGTCCAGGACGACGGGCGTGCCGCGGGGCGCGACCAGGCCGAGCTCGTGGTCGTGCAGCAGGACCAGGTCGTTGTGCGGGGCGTGCTCGGCCAGGGCGCGCCGGGCGTGGCGCAGCGCGCGGAAGCGGTCGGACAGGCGCGGCAGGTCGACCGGGGTGAGCTCCGGCCAGGGGACGACGTGGTGCGCCCTGAACGGAGCGAGATAGGTGACATGGTGGCCGCCGTCGAGCAGCGCGCGGATCTGCCGGTGCAGGATCCGGGCGTCCTCGGGATGGCGGCCTACCGTGCAGACACAGACCCGCATACGGCGTCTCCGGGGTTCACAGGACATTCACCCGGCATGGTCGCCGCTGCGCGTGTCCGAAGGGTGAACCCCGGAGGGCCGGAGTCTGTCAGTCCAGGTAGCCCCAGAGCTTGCAGATCTCCTGCAGCTGCGGGTCGATGTCGTCGATGCCGGGCAGGGGCCGGGCCTTCTGCACCTGGCCGGACTTGATGTTGGCGCTCCAGTCGCCGAAGACCGGCTTGATCGGGCCGTGGTCCTGGGCGCCGTAGTCGAGCATGGAGGCCTCCCACTCCACGCCGAGGTACTCGCAGATCCGCTGGGTCTGGGCGGCCGGGTCGGCGGTGAGGTCCTCGTAGCGCACGGCGAGGCCCTTGAGGTTCTGGCGGGCCTGCTCGACGCCGTTGACGTAGTTGAAGACCTCCTTGACCACCGCGTCCTTCTCGGCGCCCTTGCGGCGGTTGAGCACCGACTCGACGACGGACTGCGGGTGGCGCTGCAGGAAGATGTAGCGGGCCTGCGGCCAGGCCGAGGAGATGCGGCGCCAGATCAGCGCGTTGGCCGGGGTCTTGTCGACCACGATGCGCTTGCCGCTGCGCTCGAGCTCGTGGTGCAGGACCCGGTCCCACAGCAGGTGCTCGAGCTCTTTGCGGCTCAGTCCGATGGCGTCCATGATGTTCTCGGTGTACTCCCGGCTGGGGCGTACCTCGAGCGTGCGCAGGTGGAGTTCGTGCGGCGCACGGATCTGGGAGTGGGTGTTCAGCAGTACGCGCAGCAGGGTCGACCCCGACCGGACGGACGAAAGAACGAAGACCGGCGATGGAACCAGCCTGTTGCCGCTGCTGCGGTCGGGCAGCAGGACTTTGCGCTTGGGCTTGACCCCCGGTGGCCTGAGAGCCTCGGCGAGGTGTTCCGTACGGCGGCGAATGGCCCGCTTCACTGCGGTGCTGCGCTGTGCTTCCTGCATCCCTCAAGTCCCCGGTCAGTGTGCCTCGCAGGAGACGATAGCGACACATTGGACAATTTTGGACTGGCTCTGGTGAACGTTGCTGAATGTTAACTGAGAAACGTGCAACCCGGATCCTAGTCCAGGGGTCGCCATGATCGCTTCAGATAGCGTTCGCCACGCCTGACGAGTGCCGGACGGGCCTTGGCGAGGTTGTGCCTCTCCCCGGGGTCCTTGTTCAGGTTGTAGAGCTCGTACGTCCACTTCCCGCCGGGCGTGGAGTACTCCGTGCCCGGCGCGAAGCCGATCAGCTTCCACTCGTCGAACCGGACCGCCGCGGCGCAGCGCCTCCCCTTGCCCCGCTCCTCGGCCCGGTGGCTCTTGGTGGAGCCGGCGTGCAGCCTCAGCCAGTAAAGGTACTCGTGCCGTGGCGCCTTTCCGGTGCCGGTCCACACCCTCCGCAGGGAGAGGCCGTCGTTCTTCGGGGCCTTGATCCCGGCGAAGTCGGCGAAGGTGGCCATCAGGTCGTACTGGACGGTCGGGTGGGTGGTGCGCTTCCTGGCGGTCCTGCGCAGCAGCTTGGGCGACCAGACGATGAACGGGATCCGGATGCCGCCCTCGTAGAGGTTGCGCTTGAGGCCGCGGTAGGGGCCCGCGGCGTCGAAGAACCGGGGCCGGACGCCGTCCTCCTCGTGCGGCCCGTTGTCGGAGGTGAAGACCACGATGGTGTCGTCGGCCAGGCCGAGCCTGCGCAGCTCGTCCAAGAGCACGCCGACGTACCCGTCGAGCTGGGAGACCTGGGCGGCGTGCGCCTTGTCCTGGCGCCGCCAGTCCTTGCCCCGGTACTGGCCGAGTCCGGCGGACACGGACGGGGCGTGCGGCAGCGGCAGGGTGAGCATCAGCAGGAAGGGCTGGCCCTGCCGGTCGGCGTCGCGCAGGAAGGTCAGCGCCCGCTGCATGATCAGGCCGGGCCCGTAGATCGGCCCGTTGTCGCCGGAGTTGCCCGGCAGCTGGTAGCGCTGGCCGTTGTCCCACAGGAACTCCGGGTAGTAGCGCTTGGCCATGTGGTGGGTCATGTACCCGAAGAAGTCGGTGAACCCGCGGGCGTTGGGGTTGGTGTTGTTGTTGCCGGCGTTCGGGCCGAAGCCCCACTTGCCGAACAGGCCGGTGCGGTAGCCGTTCGCCTGGAGCATCTCGGCGATCGTCGGCTCGTTCGCGCCCAGCGGGATCTCGCCCTCCTTGGGCGGGTTGCGGCGCACGGCGCTGTGCCCGCTGTGCAGGCCGGTGAGCAGCGAGGCGCGGGAGGGGGCGCAGACCGGCGCGGAGGCGTAGGCGTCGGTGAACCGCAGGCCCTCCCGGGCCATCCGGTCGATCCGCGGGGTCCTGATCTTCTTCTGGCCGTAGCAGCCGAGCTGCCCGAATCCCAGGTCGTCGGCGAGGATCAGCACGAAGTTGGGGCGCTTGGCCAGGGTCTGGCCCTGGCCGGGCTGGGGAGCGGCCTGCGGCTCGGCCTGCGGCGCCTGGGGGGCGAGGGGGCGCCGCCCGTCGGCCTGCGGGGCGAGCGCGGTCATGCTCTCGGTGCCTCCCCGCGCCCGCGGCCCGGCGGGGGCGCCGCCGTCGCGGGTCGGCCATGCCGCGAAGGCCGCCGCACCGGCCGCCAGCACGCCCGTGCTCAGCAGGAAACGCCGCCTGTCAGACAAGTGAGGACTCCTGGGTTTTGCGGGGGGACCGGAGGAAGTTTAGCGACAACTCGCGGGGCGGCGATTGTTCAACGGCATCGACGACCTCCGTTGGCCTTCCGTTCATCCGTGGATGCCATGTTGGGCATCTGGTACTCGATCCGACGCTTTGAGGGCGCATGACTGATCTGGCCTGGGCGGAGTCGCCACTGCAGCTCCTGTCCGCCCTGGAGGCCCGGCACGCCGGCCTGCTGGGGCCGGTGCAGGTGCGCGTGCGCCCCGGATCGCACGCGTTGCACGCTACCGCCCGAGAAGTGATCAGGTTGGGGTTGTCACCGAAAACCGACCTGATCTTCACGGAAAAGATCGGGCGGACCAGGAGCACGGGGGCGATCGGCGACGCCTTCTCCGGCCGCGCCCAGGCCGGGCTGCTGGCGCACCGGGCGCCGGAGCGGATCGTCCTGCTGGACGACGGGCTGGCCACCCTCCACCTGCTCGGCCTGCTGTGCGGGCCGTGGAAGCAGCCGCTGGTGCGGGCGAGGGCGCGGCCGGGCCGGCTCAGGCGCGCCTTCTCCGGGCTGGCCGGCCGCCGCCTGCGCTCGCTCGCCCACCGGGGCAGGGTGACGTTCTTCACCGCGCTCCCCGTGCCCGCGCCGCTGCTCGCCCGCGCCCGCAGGGTCGGCATCCCGGTCGTCTCCCACGACTTCGCCTGGCTGCGCACCCTGCCGGCCGCGCCGCCGCCGGAGCAGCGGTCCGTGGTGCTGGGCACCTCGCTGGTCGCCAACGGGCTGGTCCACCGGAGCGCCTACCTGGGGTGGCTGAGCGGGGTCACCGCGCGCGAGCCGGTGGCCTACTACCCGCACCGGCGCGAGTGCCCCGAGGTGCTGGAACTGCTGCGGGAGGACCCCGCGGTCACCCTGGTCGAGGAGGACCTGCCGGTGGAGCTGAGCCTGCGCGGCCTCACCCCCGAGCACCGGGTGCTCAGCCTGCCCTCCACCGCCCTGACCTCGCTGCGCGTCCTGCACGGGCCGGGCGGCCCCGTCATCGAGGGCGTCGGTGTCCCCGCGCGGTGGTGGACCGAGCGGGCCGACCCCGCGCTGCGCACCCACCTGAGCCTCTTCGTCCTGGGTCCGGAGTTCGCTTGAGACTGCTCGCCGTCGCCGACTCCGACTCGTACCTGAAGTGGGCGGCCGCCCTGCTGCGCGGGCTGCCCGGCGAGCACCGCCTGGTGGTGGTGCGCTCGCCGATCACGCCGTCTGCCGGGCAGCGCCGGGCGGCGGTCGGCGGCGTCGGGGACGGGCGCGGCGGCGTCCGGGTCCCCGAGGTGGTCACCGCCCGGCGGCTGCGGGCGCTGCTGCGCGGGTACGACCCCGACGCCGTGCTCCTGGCCTGCACGGGGCCGGTCGTGCGGGCGCTGTCCCCGTGGGTGTCGCGGGACCGGCGCCGGGTCCTGGTGACCGGGCTGCCGGGGATCTCGGTGCCCGCGAGCGAGAAGGCCTGGCGGCTGCGCGCCGCCGCCGACCTGTTCGTGGTGCACAGCGGGCGGGAGGTCGCCGAGTTCGACGCGATCGCCCGCGACCTGGGGCTGCCCGGCCGCACGGTGCGGGCCACGCTGCCGTTCCTGCACGACGCCGCGGAGGCCGCCGGGCCCCGCGACCGGATCGTCTTCGCCACCCAGGCCAAGGTCCCCGAACGGCGCGAGGAGCGCGAGCGCATCCTGTACGCGCTGGCCGACCTGGCGCGGGCGCGGCCCGAGCTGAGCGTGGTGGTGAAGCTGCGGGCCAGGGCGGGGGAGGAGCAGACCCACCGCGAGGACCTGCACTACGAGACGCTGTGGCGCGAGATGCCGGTCGACCACGGGCTGCTGCGCTTCGACGCGGGCCCGATGCACGCCCAGCTGGCCCGCGCCGCCGGTTTCACGACGGTGAGCTCGACCGCCGCGCTTGAGGCGATCGCCGCCGGGGTCCCGCTGCTGGTGCTGTCGGACTTCGGGGTCGGCGCGAAGACGATCAACCTGGTCTTCGAGGGCAGCGGCCTGCTCGGCACCCTGGACGAGCTGGTGCGCAGCCGGTTCCGCGGCCCGGACGCGGCGTGGTGCGCGGAGAACTACTTCCACCCCGAGGCCGAGAACGACTGGGTGCCGCGGCTGGCGGAGCTGGTGGCCGGGGCGGCGGATCTGCCGCGCCCCGCCGGGGACCCGGGAGGCAGGTGGGCCAGGACCCGGGCGTCGCTGCGGGTGGAGCTGCCCCCGGCGGCCTACCGCGGGGCGCTGCGGCTGCGCCGCGCCCTGCGCTGAGCCCGCCGCTGGGACCCGGTCAGATCCGGACGCCCAGCAGCTCCTCGAACAGCTCCTGCCGGTAGACGCCCATCGCGGGCAGCACCTCGGCGCGCAGCTCCGGCGGCACCGCCAGCATCGTGGCACGGGCGCGGTCGGCCAGCTCCACCCGCAGCGGCGGGCTGAGCCGCTCCCGGCGGGTCAGGTGGTAGCCGATCATGGCGAAGTAGTTGCGGACGGCCTTGGCGGCGAACCGCTCGGCCTCGGGGTCGGCGGCCAGTTCGGCCAGCACCAGGTCGAAGGCGTCGAAGAAGTGCAGCTGGCGGGCGTCCCCGATCCGGGTGAGGGCGCCCTCGCGGTGGCGCCGGTAGAAGACGCCGCGCAGCGGGACCACCGCGTAAGAGGAGGCCTGGCGGTACAGCCGCCAGAACCAGGGGCGGTCCTCGGCGGTGTGGAGTTCGGGGGCGAAGTGCAGCAGGCCGCGGTCGGCCAGCCGCCGGTCGTAGATCCCGGCCCAGGTGTAGGGGTAGTCGACCATGGAGGGCTGGGAGACCGGCAGGATGCCGTCGCGGGGGTCGAGCACCTCCCGCAGCCTGCCCTGCGGGGGGCGGCGCGGCTGCCGCCGCCGTCCGGTGACCCTGATGTGGTCGCAGACCACGAAGTCGCAGCCGAGCCCGGCGATCGCGGCGACCAGTTCGGCCAGGTAGCCCGGCCGGATCCAGTCGTCGCCGTCGAGGTAGGTCAGGTAGCGGCCGGAGGCCTCGGCCAGGCCGGTGTTGCGGGCCGCGCCGGGCCCCAGGGCCGCGGCGTGGCGGATGAGCCGCAGGCCCGGCACCCCCGCGCCGGCCACCAGGTCGGCGGTCCGGTCGCGGGAGGCGTCGTCGACCACGAGGAACTCGAAGTCGGGACGGGTGTTGCGGCACAGGGACCGCAGCAGGTCGGGCACGTACCGCTCCACGTCGCGGACCGGCACGACGACCGACAGCGTGGTCACGGGTCGCGGTCCAGGCCCGCGGCCTCGAAGGCGCGGGCGGCGATCTTACGCCTGCGGCTGCGCGGCGGGAGCGCGGTGGCCAGCAGGGTGCGCTTGGCCGGGGACAGCCCGCCGGGCAGGGCCAGCGCGGTCAGCCTGCGCTTCTTGAAGTAGCGCATCATCTCGCCCGTGCCGTGCTCGGCCAGGAACGCGGCAGCCTCCTTGCGCCGCTCGGGCAGGGAGGCGGCGCGCATCGCGTACGCCACCGCCACCAGCAGCGCGCGCAGGTCGGGCACCGACTTCAGGAGCGGCTCGCCGAGCGTCCCGTCCTCGGCCAGATGCGGCACCGTCGCGTCGATGATGGTCACCGGCACGCGGTTGCTGTTCTGGTAGGGGGCCAGGCGCTGGAGCAGCAGGCCGGTGCCCACGGTGGCGGCGGGGATCCCGTGGTAGCGGGACGCGGTGACCAGCGCGGTGGAGAAGCAGCCGACGATCAGTGATGGCCGAAGCGCCGCGCACCAGGTCTCCGCCGGTACCGCAGCGTCGAGGACCAGGAGCCGGACGCCCAGCCGTGCCGCCTCGCGGGCCAGCCGGTCGCCCGTCCGCACCGGACTGGAGGGGTGGGGCTTGAACAGCACTGTCGTGTGCCCTCGGGCCACGACGCCACGCAGCATCGCCACATGGAGCTCATCTTCCTCCTGCTCGCTCAGGATCTCCAGTGCCGCCAGGTACTGACCGACCAGCAGCGCCCCCGCCTCGAGCCCGTCAGCAGGGGGCACGGGCGGGTTCAGCTTGTGGAGAACGGCGGTGAAGGCGTCGTCCGGGATGAGCTCGCAGGACACGCCGTGCTCGCTCAGCAGCAGCGGGGTGAGCCCCGCCACCAGGTCCAGGTGCAGCAGCCGGGTGACGCGGCTGCCCACCCCGTCGGGCAGCCCGTCCCTGGTCGGCCCGTAGCTCATCAGCCCGTCGGCGTACACCGTGATCAGCGCCTCGGAGAAGATCGAGGTCAGCGCCCTGGCCGGCGGGGCGGCGATCGTCTCGACGGCCAGCTCCAGCGGCTCGTCGGCCAGGCCCCAGCGCTCGCGGAAGAGGCGCTCCCACAACATGAGCTCCTCGCCGCGCGGCATCCAGCCGGACGGGTGCAGCGGGCTGATCTCGGCGTTCCAGGAGCGCACCTCGTCGAACCGGTCGCGCAGCGCGGCGAAGTCGGGCGAGAGGGTGAGGTCGCGGCCCAGCTCGGGGATCGCGGTGTTGTCGCTGACCAGCAGCACGCGGCGGCGCCCGGGGGGCCCGAACCGCCCGGCGTCGATCGCCGCGGCGACGGTCATCGCGCCGAACAGCGTGGAGGCGACGAAGATCTGGGTCATGCGGTCACCCCCAGCAGCTCGGTGAAGAGTCGCTCGCGTTCCGGTCCGAGCCCCGGCATCACCTCGGCCAGGTGGTCGGCGGGGAACGCCGCGACGGTGGCCTTGGCGCGGGCCCGCAGGCGCCGCTGGAGCAGCGGGCTGAGCCGGCGGCGCTCGTTCAGGTGGAAGGCGATCATCGCGCAGTAGTTGCGGATGGCCTTGGTGCGGAACCGCTCGCCCTCGGGGTCGGCCGCCAGCTCGGCCAGAACCAGGTCGAAGGCGTCGAAGAAGTGCAGCTGCCGCTCGTCGCCGACCTTGGTGAGGGAGCCGGCCACCTCGCGCCGGTAGAACGGCCCCCACAGCGAGACGACCGCGTAGGACTCGGCCTTCAGGTGCAGCCGCCAGGTCCAGGGGCGGTCCTCGCAGGTGAGCAGCTGCTCGTCGAACAGCAGCGTCCCCGCCTCGAACAGCTCCCGCCGGTAGGCGCCCGACCAGGCGTTCGGGTAGTCGACCATGGCCCGCCCGTGCACGGGCAGGATGCCGTCCCGCGGTTTGAGCGGGGTGCCGCGCACCCCCATGGGCGCGCGGTCGGGCACCCGGCGTCTGCCGAAGACCTTGATGTGGTCGACCTTGACGTAGTCGCAGCCGAGCCGGTCCATCGCGGCGGCGAGCTCGCCGAAGTAACCGGGCCGGACGTAGTCGTCGCCGTCCAGGAAGGTGAGGTACCGGCCGGAGGACGCGCGCATTCCGGCGTTCCGCGCCCCGCTGAGCCCGGCCGCCTTCTCGTGCCGGATCACCTCGACCCGCTCCAGCCTGGGCCGGAACTGCTCGATGAGGTCGGGAGTGCGGTCGGTGGACCCGTCGTCCACCAGGATGAACTCCACCTCCTCCGAGACGTTCCGGACCAGGCTCGTCAGCATGTCGCCGGCGTACCGCTCCACGTTGTGCATGGGGACGATGACCGAGAGAGCCGTGGAACCGCTCAAGAGGTGACCCGCCGCAGGCGCTCGCGTGGCTCGACCTCGCCGGGGAAGACGCGCTTGACGCCGTCGCCCAGGGCCGACTCGATGACCCTGATGTCGCGGATGAGGTGCTGGAGGCCGGTCGGCTCCAGCGAGGCCGCGTGGTCGGAGCCCCACATGGTGCGGTCCAGGGTGATGTGGCGCTCGACCGCGCACGCGCCGAGGGTGACGGCCGCGAGGCTGATCTGCAGGCCGCGCTCGTGCCCGGAGTAGCCCACCGGGACGCCGTAGCGCTCGCGCAGGGTGCCGATGGTGCGGAGGTTGGCCTCCTCGGCCGGCAGCGGGTAGGTGGAGGTGGCGTGCAGGATCACCAGCCGCTCGGTGCCGAGGATCTCGACGGCCTCGTCGATCTCCTTCAGCTCCGACATGCCGGTCGACAGGATGACCGGCTTGCCGGTGGCGGCCAGGGCGCGCAGCATCTCCCGGTCGGTGATGGAGGCCGAGGCGACCTTGTGCGTCACCACGTCGAACTCCTCCAGGAAGTCCACCGAGGGCGCGTCCCAGGGGGAGGCGAACCACTGCAGGCCGCGCTGGGCGCAGTAGCGGTCGATCTCGGCGTACTCCTCCTCGCCGAACTCCACCCGGTGCTTGTACTCCAGGTAGGTCATCTCGCCCCAGGGCGTGCTGCGCATCCTGCCCTGCTGCTCCACCGGGACGCAGATCTCCGGGGTGCGCTTCTGGAACTTGACCGCGTCGCACCCGGCGTTGGCGGCGACGTCGATGAGCTGGCGGGCGATCGCCATGTCGCCGTTGTGGTTGATGCCGATCTCGCCGATCACGTAGACCGGCTGGCCGGAGCCGACCAGCCGGTCGCCGATCTTCACAGAAGCGGGCATATCACTTACCTTCGTTCGGTCGGTTCTGCAGGGTCCTGCTCTGGATGATGCGTTCGCACGCCTCGCGGACCGCGCCCCCGCCCCCCGGGCGGCCGAGCACCAGCCGCGCCGCGGCCAGGACCTCCGGGTGGGCGTGCGGCACCGCGATCGGCCAGCCCACCAGGGTGAGGCAGCCGAGGTCGTTCAGGTCGTTGCCGACGTAGGCGGCGCGGCGGGGGTCGTACCCTTCGTCGTGCAGCCACTTGGCCAGGGCCGTGGCCTTGTCGGCGACCCCGTGCAGCACGGGGACGCCGAGCTTGCGGGCCCGCGCGGCGACCACGGGGTTGGTCTCGGTGGACAGGATGAGGACGGGCACGCCCGCCTTCCTGAGCAGGGCGACGCCCATGCCGTCCTCCCGGGAGACCGACACCGACTCGGTGCCGTCCTGGTGCACCCGCGCCCGGTCGTCGGTGTGCACCCCGTCGAAGTCGGTGACCAGGACGTCCACGTCCAGCGGTTCCGGCCGGCCGGCCAGCGGCGCCAGGGCGCGGGCGACGGCCAGGTCCTCGGGCGTGTCGACCTCGACGGCGTGCGCGGCCGGGACGGCGCGCACGCCGATCCGGCCGAAGAAGCGGTGCCCGTGCTCCACCAGGCCGTCCGTGCGCATCACGTAGAACGCGCCGGTCTCCCGGTAGTGCGGGGCGCGGTCCTGGCGGCGGGGGCGGAACGCGGCGCTGTGCCCGACGCCGCTCAGGCCGTCCTCGCCGCGGCTCCACTGGAACTCGTGGGTCTCCAGTGCCGAGAACACCACGTCGGAGGCGCCGTCGAGCACCTCCCGGACGGCGGCGTCGAGGTCGGCCGGGTCCACGAACGGCGAGGTGCACTGCAGGAAGACCGTCACCTCGGGCCGCTCGGGCAGCGTCCCGAGCGCGTGCAGCAGCGCGGACTCGGAGGTGGCGGCGTCCCCGCTGAGACCGGCGGGCCGCTCCACGACCCGCGCCCCCGCCTCCCGGGCGGCCGCCGCGATCGCGGTGTCGTCGGTGGAGACCAGGACCTCCTCGACGGACCCGGCCCGGCGGGCCGCGCCGACGGCGCGCACGACCAGGGGGACGCCGCCGACCCTGGCGAGGTTCTTGCCGGGCACTCCCTTGGAGCCGCCTCGGGCGGGGATCACACAGACGACGCGCAACGCTCCACCTCGTGGTCATCACCCGCTGTCGCGGGCAGAGGCCTCCAAGCTAAGGACCCCGAGTGACCCCGCGCACACGCTCAGGTGAACGGCGGACGGCGCTCGTATAGATGGACGGATCCCCCCTTGAACAGCCAGCGGCCCGTGCGGATCCAGGTGGCGCGGCCGCCGCGGAGCAGGGAGTCCTTGCGCGCGTCGACGGCGGCGAATTCGCTGCTGGCGGGCTTGCGGGAGTGGTCGACGTAGAAGATCCGCCGGACCCCCGCGAGGCGTCCCGCGAACTGCCTCGGGGGCACCTCCAGCCCGTCCAGGCCCTGGTCCGGGCGGGCTGCCAGCACGTCGTCCAGGCCCGCGTAGGCCTCGGGGTAGGCCGACATGACCCGGCGGGAGCTGGTGTAGTGGAAGACGACGGCGTCTCCGGGGCGGTGCTCGGTCCGGACGATCCGCGCCAGTTCCCGCAGGTCGTCGGCGCGTTCGGAGGGGAGCCGCATCTGCTGGTGCGCGGGCAGCGCCAGCAGCGCCGCGGCGAGCAGCACCGGCACTCCCGCCGACCAGCGCAGCCGGTCCAGGCCCGCGGCGGTGAGCAGCGCCACCGCCGGAATGCAGAACAGTACGTAGCGGAAGACGTAGAAGGGGCTCCAGAGGGAGAACACGAGCAGCAGCAGCGGCGGGAGGACCATCCAGGGAGCCGCGGTGCGCCACAGCTCCCCGTTGCGGCCCAGAAGGATGAGCACCACGGTGAAGGCGAAGAAGCCGGGCGTCCCGGCGAGGCCGTCGAGCATGTCCGTGACGACCACGGCGTCGGGCCGTTCGATCCAGCTCACCTGGTCGCTCTGGGGCAGCGCCACCACCGCCAGGACGGCGCAGGGGGCCAGGGCGGCCGCGGTGACCGGGGCCCAGCGCAGCAGGAGGGCGCGGTCGCGGTGCAGGAGCACGGCGGCCAGGTGGGCGGGCACCAGCAGGAGGGTGAACAGGTGGGTGAGGCCGAGCAGCGCGATCGTCACGCCGTACCACCGGAGGGGCCGGCGGTCCCGCAGCGCCCGGACCAGCAGCAGGGTGGCCAGGGCGGCGAGCCCGGCGGCCAGGGTGTACTGCCGGGCCTCCTGGGCGTAGCGGCTCAGCGCGGGGGAGACGGCGACCAGGAGCCCGGCGAACAGCCCGACCCGCGCGCCGCCCAGCCGCCTGCCGATCTCGGCGGTGGCGCCCGCGGCCAGGACCGCGCCGAGCACCGAGGGGGCCCGCAGGGCGGTCTCGCCGTCGCCGAACAGGGCGACGACGGCCTTCATGAGCAGGTAGTAGAGCCCGTGCACCGCGTCGATCTCGCCCAGCACGGCGAAGAAGGAGCCCAGGTCGCGCCGGGCCATGCCCGCGGTGACCGCCTCGTCGCGCCAGAGCGCGGGCCCGTCCAGGCGGAACCCGGTGATCGCCATGGTGAGCAGGGCGGGAACCGCCACCGTCAGGGCCGGGGTACGGTGGCGAAGGACCGGCATTGACGGCAAATTGGGCACGTAGGACCCTATCGCCCGGGCCCGGTGGTGATCACCTTGCCGGGAACCCTTCGCCAATTTCCAGGGGTGGGGCTAATGTGCTCATGCTCCCGCGTGACAGGAAATCTCGAGTGCCCCAGCCCAAAGTCAGCGTGATCGTCCCGGTGTACAACTGCCGGGCGACGCTACGCCGTTGCATCGAATCGGTGTTCGAGCAGAGCCTGGCCGAACTCGAGCTCATCTGTGTGGACGACGGTTCGACCGATGGCAGCCGGGCTCTGCTCGCCTCCTACGACGACCCGCGCCTCACCGTCCGCTACCAGCCCAACTCCGGCGGGCCCGGCGCCCCCCGCAACGTCGGGCTGAAACTGGCGGCGGGGGAGTTCGTGCAGTTCCTCGACGCCGACGACTGGCTCGACCCCAGCGCCCTGGAGCGCATGGTCGCGATGGCCGAGGAGAACGGCACCGACATCGTGATCGGCAAGTACGTCGGCGTGGGGCGCAACGTCCCCCGCCGGTTGTTCCGCCGGACCGTGGCCCGCACCACCGTGTACGACAACCCGCCGGACCTGTACGCCACCCTCGCGCCGCTCAAGCTGTTCCGGCGCGAGGTCATCAAGGACCTGCGGTTCGCCGAGGGGCTGCTCTCCCACGAGGACCAGGAGTTCACCGCCAAGGCCTACTTCCGCGCGCGCGGGGTGAGCGTCCTGGCCGACCACGACTGCTACTTCTGGGTGGAGCGCGAGGACGGCAGCAGCGTCATGCAGCAGGGCGGCGCCCCCGACCTCGACTTCTTCCCGGCCATCGGCCGGGTGATGCGGGTGGTGGAGGAGCACACCGAGCCGGGCGAGGCCCGCGACCGCATGCTGCGCCGCAACTTCCGCGAGGAGATCATGCCGCGGTTCGGCGAGGCCTACCTGGCCGCCGACGCCGAGACCCGCGCGGTCACCGAGGAGGGGGCGCTCCGGCTCATCCGCGCCCACCTCACCCCGCGGATCACCGCGACGATGGCGCCCTTCTTCCGGCAGGTGGCGCACTGCCTGCAGCACGGCCCGAACGAGCTGCTGCCGGAGATCGTCCGCCACCGGGTGTCGGGCCGCACGCCGTCCCTGGCGGTCAGGGACGGCCGCGTCTACGAGGCCACCCCGGGCTTCGGCGAGCTGCCCGACTCCTGCTACGACGTCACCGAGCGGCTGCCGTTCCGGTGCTCGCTGGAGCGGGTGTCCTGGGACGGCGGCGTCCTGAGGGCGGTGGTGCGCACCGAGCTGCCCGGCGGCGAGATCGCCGATCCGGTGCTGGTGCTGCGCCGCAGGGGCGAGGACGGCCCGGTGCACACCGTCCCGCTGTCCGGCGGGCGCGAGCGCACCGCCGAGATGGACGTCGCGGCGCTCCGCCCGGCCAAGGGCCGCTGGGACCTGTCGGTGAACGCGCGGTTCGGCGAGGTGCCGGTCTCCGCCCGGCTGGCGGTCGACCCGGCGGGTCTGCCGGGCCCGGTCTTCCTCCCGGTGGAGGGGGGGCGGCCGCTGGCGCGGCTGTACGCCACCGACTTCGGCAACCTGAGCCTGGAGGCGGGCATCCCGGGCGCGGCGCCCGACCACGCCGCCTCGGCGGTGGTGACCGGCGGCCGCCTGGTGGTCTCCGGGCGGCTCCCGCTCGGCTCGGGACTGGGCCTGCGGGTGCTGGCGCGGCTGCGCGCCGAGGAGCCGGTGGTGGTGTCGGCCGAAGCCGTGCTCTCCGGCGCCTCCTTCACCGCGGAGCTGCCGCTGCGCGACTGGGTGCAGGGGACCTGGCGGCTGGAGTACGAGATCGTCGACCGGGACGGCACGGTCCCCGGCGTGTTCACGCCCGAGCGGCTCACCGGCGGACGGGTCGGCCTGCGCCGCACCGCCAAGCCGTACCGCACCAGCAGGGGGCGGCTGGCCGTCCAGATCGGCGCGCGGTCGCTGCACCTGGCGGTCCCGGCGCTGCTGGGCGGGCTGGCGCGCAGGGTCCTGCGGCTGGACCGCAATCACTCCCGCGCGTACAGCGCGAGATAGCCGCCCTTGAACCGCCAGCCCCTCACCTTGCCGAACGACTCGCGCAGCACCAGGAACCGGGACTCGTCCACCGGGTAGGCGGGGGAGTCCCGGTCGGGGCGCTTGCTCACCACCCAGACCCGGTCGGCCTTGGCCAGCCGCCGGGCGAAGGCGGCGGGGCCCGCCAGGTCGCCCGTGAGGTCGCCCGCCTCGGCCCCGGTGCGCTCCAGCGCCAGGTCGTCCAGGCGGGCGAAGGCCTCCGGATAGGCGCCCATGATCGTCCGCTGTTCGGTCACCCGGAACAGCAGGCCGTCCCCGGGCCTGGCGTGCCGCTCGACGAGCGCGCGGAGCCGGCGCAGGTCGTCCGCGCGGTCGTCCACCGCGTGCTGCTGCAGGTGCATCGGCGCCATCCCGGCGATCAGGGCCGCCGCGCCCGCCCAGGCGGGCACGGCCGGCAGGGAGTCCAGGCCCGCCGCCACGAGGAGGGCCGCCGCGGGGGCGGTGAACAGCACGTAGCGCGGGGTGTAGACCGGGCTGATCAGGGAGGCGCCCAGCAGCACCACCACCGGCAGCAGCAGCCAGGGCACCGCCGCCGTCCGCAGGACGGGCCGCCTCCAGGCGCCCAGCACGGCCAGGGCGGCGAAGGGCGGCACCAGCCACGCGCCCCCGGCGAGCACGACCGCCCACTCCGCCACGGCCTGCGGCTCCGGCCGGGTCAGCCAGGAGATCTGGGCGCCGCGCTGCGTCGAGGCGAGCAGCAGCAGGGGCGACAGGCAGCCGAGCGCCGCCCCGGCCGCCGCGGCCCAGGCGCGTTGCCGCGGCCGGGCCGGGAAGGCGTGCGCGGCGAGCAGCAGGAGGGCGAACAGGTTGAACAGCCCCACGAGCACGACGGAGACGGCGTAGGCCGCCCATCTCGGCCTGCCTCCCCGCTCCAGCGCCGAGGCCAGCAGCAGGGTGGAGGCGGCGGCGGCCGCGGTGACCAGCGCGTACGGGCGGGCGTCCTGGGCGTAGCGGGTCAGGAAGGGGGAGAACGCCGCCAGCAGTCCCGCCAGCAGGCCCAGGCGCGCGCCGCCGTACCGGCGGCCCAGTTCGGCGGTGCACCCGGCGGTGACCGCACCCGCCAGCACCGACGGCAGCCGCAGCGCGGCCTCCCCGGAGCCGAACAGCTCCGAGACGAGGTGCAGCAGCAGGTAGTAGAGGCCGTGGACGGCGTCGACCTGGGGCAGCAGCCGCAGGATCTGGCCGAGGGAGCGCCGGGAGACCTCGGCGGTGACCGCCTCGTCCCGCCAGAAGGACGGACCGGTGAGCCCCCACAGGCCCGTGGCGAGTGCGGCCAGCGCGGGAACGGTCGGCATCAGGCGGTTACGGGACACCGTGCTCACGGGATAGGTCGCCACACATCGCAGGCATGTTACTACGATGGGTGAGCATGGCAGGGGTCCGCGGACGGTGGCCGGTGCCGCTCTGGGCACCGGTCTGCGCGCTGGTGCTCGGCTGGGCGGTCCTGGTGGTGCTGCGGCACAGCTGGGCCGGGGACATGCGGCTGCACCTGGGCACCCTGCACGGCCTGCTGCGCGATCCGTGGTCCCCGGTCGACCCGCTGGTCGGCGCGGTGGAGGGCAGCCCCTACTACTCGCCGACGATGGTGGCGCTGGCCGCCGCGGCCGAGGTCACCGGCCTGCGCCCGCAGGCGGTGCTGGAGCTGGCGGGCCTGGCCAACGTGGTGCTGTGGCTGTGGGCGCTGATCCGTTTCTGCCGGCTCCTGGGCGGCCCCGCGGTCGGGCCGCTGGCCGTCGTCTTCTCCCTGCTGCTGTGGGGCCTGCGCCCGCACGAGTGGAGCGGCTTCTTCGGGCTGTACTCCCTGTCGTGGACGATGGCCTACCCCAGCCTCACCGCCACGGCGCTCATGCTGCTGGCCTGGCACGCCTATCTCACGGCCCGCTGGGTGCCGCTGGCCCCCCTGCTGGCGCTGATCGTGCTCATCCACCCGTTCACCGCGCTGAACACCGCCCTCGGGCTGCTGGCCTTCGTGCTGGCCCGCCCCGCCCGGCTGCGCGACCGCGGCCAGTACGCGGCCGGGGCGGCCGCCGCCGTCCTGGCGCTGGCCTGGCCCTGGTCGGACCTGACGGCGCTGCCCGCGGCCGCGGGCGGGCTGTCCCGCATCCACCAGGGCCTGGTCCTGGACCTGGGCGCGGACTTCGGGCTCGGGCACTACGGGCTGGCGCTGGTCGGCCTGCCCGCGCTGGTCACCGGGGTGGACCGCAGGCCGCTGGGCCGGGAGCTGCTGCTGCTGTTCACCCTGGCGGTCTCCGTGGCGGGGCTCGGCGCGATCGCGGGCTCGTACGGGTTCGCCCGGGTGCTGCCCGTCGCGCTGCTGGCGCTGCACCTGGCCCTGGCCTCCTGCCTGGGCGCGCCCGGCCCGCGCGCCCGCAGGGCCGTCTACGCGGGGGTGGCGGCCGCCGCCTGCGCCGCCGGCCTGTACGGCAACAGCGGCGGGCTGATCCGCGCCTGGTGGGAACCGGTCCCGCCGCGGACGCTCGAGGCCTGGAAGGCCCGCGACCCCCGCACCGTCTACGCCCCTGTGATCAGGAAGGTCAAGCCGGGGACGGTGGTCCTTAGTGACCGGTCCTGGCCGGGCCGGCTGGTCAACGGAAAGGGCGCCTACAGTGTCGTCCCCGGCTGGCCCTACCCCTTCGTGGACGAGGCCGCCAGGCGTCGTGACGTGCGGCGTTTCTTCGCCCGCGGCACCACGGACGCCGAACGGATGTCGATCATCGAGCGGTACCGGGTGGACTGCCTCCTGACGACCCGGCGCAACCGCGTCGGCCTCGCCGGATTCCGGGTGCGGGCCCGCGCGGCGAAGGGCGGCGTGCTGTTGTCCTGCCGCTTATTCTTACCGCGATGTCTGCGAAAACCTCGGGGTCGGGAGCGGCGGCGCTCCTGCTGGTCTCCGCCTCGGTGGGGCTCGGCGCCTACGCCTGCCTGCTCGGACCGTCCAACGCGGTCCCGGAGAGCGGGGGAGGCTGGTCGCTGGAGGCCGACCCCAGCGCCCGGCTGGTCGTCCTGCTGACCTTCTCCATGGTCGGCCTGGGCGCGCTGGGCGTGTGCCTGGGGCTGTTCGCGCTGCGCCGGGGCTGGCGGCCGCCGGCCCGCTCGCTGCTGTGGGGCGGGCTGGCCGCCGCGGCGCTGCTGGCGCTGGTGCCGGTCGGCGGGTCCACGGACGTGCAGAGCTACGCGCTCTACGGCCGGATGGGCGCGCTGGGCCTCGACCCCTACCTGACGGTCCCGCAGACGCTGATCGACGCCGGGGACCCGGTGGGGGAGTACTCGCCGCAGCACTGGCGGGACACGCCCTCGGTCTACGGGCCGGTCGCCAACTGGGCCTTCGCCGCCGCGGCGGCGGCCGGCGGCGCGTCCATGTTCAAGATCGTCTTTGTGCTGAAGCTCGCGGCGGGCGCGGCCTTCGCGCTGGTCGCGGTGGTATTGCACCGGCTCGCCCGCGACCCCGTGCGGGCGCACCTGCTGTGGACGTGCAACCCGCTGATGCTGTGGGCCTGCGTCGCCGGGGCGCACGGCGACGTCTACGGGGCGGCGGCCATGGTGCTGGCCTTCGCGGTCTTCCTGCGCCGGTCGGACTCCCCGGGCTGGGCCCTGGGCATGTACGCCGGGGCGCTGATCGGGATCGCGGGCGGGGTCAAGGCGCCCTTCTTCTTCGCCGGGCTCGGCCTGGCCTGGGCCGCGCGCCGCTCCCCGGCCGCCCTGGCCGGGCTGGCCGGCGGGGTGGCCGCGACCGGGCTCGGCTCCTACCTGCTGGCCGGGCCCGCCGCGTTCGAGGTCCTGTTCGACAAGGCCGGGGACGTGGCGCCGACCAACCCGTGGCGCTACCTCCCGCGCTGGGGCGTGGAGATGACCCACGAGGAGATGGCCGCCTGGGGGTACGGCTGCGGGCTGGTCGTCCTGCTCGTCCTGCTGTGGCGGCTGGCCCCCGCGGGGGACGCCACCGGTGCGGCGGCCCGGGTGTCGTTCGCCTTCGGCGCGGCGCTGCTGCTGCTGTCCCCGGTGCAGCACCCCTGGTACGACCCGCTGATCTTCCCGCTGCTGGCGCTGCTCCCGCCGACCCGCGTCGACGGGCTGCTCCAGATACGGCTGGCCGCGGGCACGCTCGGCTACCTGCCGGGGGTGCCGCAGTTCACCGGGGAGCCCTGGCCGGATCCGATGCCGTTCGTCCGCGACCCGGTGAACAACTGGTGGGTCTCGGCCGCCCTGGGCGTGCTGGCGGTCCTCATCGTCTCGGTGCTGCTGGCGCCGCCCGGCCGCGGGGCCCCGCGGCCGGGGAGTTCCACCGAACGGAAGGAGGAGGTGCTCCAGCCGGTCTGAGGAAGGGACCGAGCCCCACTCCGCCCGTTCCTGACCGGAGAAAGACGTCGGGATTGCCGGAGGGATCCTGCCCTAAACTCGGGAGATCTCTCTTCGACCTTGTGAGAAGCCTCAATGATCAGTGTCGTCGTCCTCGCCCACGGGGCCGGAAATCATCTGGCCGAAAGCCTGGAGTCGTTGTCCAGGCAGACCTTTTCCGATTTCGAGGCGGTGGTCGTGGGTGACGCCGCCGGCACCGGAATCGAATTGCCCGATTCCCGGTTCCGGGTGGTCAAGGGCGACGGGCTGAGCCGGGGCGCCGCGTTCGAGCTCGGGATCGCCGAGACCGGAGGCGAGTTCCTGGCGTTCGTGGAGGGATGCGACCGCGTTCCACCGCAGGCGCTGGAGCTGCTGCACGACGCGCTCGCCGGCTCGCGGTCGGACTTCGCCGCGGGCAACGTCAGCGTGATCACCGAGTCGGGCGGCACCTGGCGCGCCTATACCCACAAGGAGGCCTTCGCCAAGCGGCTGCGGCACGCCCACATCAAGAAGCATTCGTCGCTGCTTCATGACAGATATGTGACGGGCAAGTTGTTCCGCCGTTCGTTCTGGGACGCCGCGGGGCTGGGTTTTCCCGACGGCTCCCGGTACGAGGATCTGGCCGTGGCGATTCCGGCGCATTTCCTGGCCTCCGCGGTGGAGATCCTGCCGGAGATGACGGTCTACCGCAGGCGGGAGCTCTACCCGCAGCCCACCACCGACGGGCGGGACATCGCGGACGGCTTCGCTGCCGTCGACCGGATCGAGCGGGTCCTGGAGGGGCACTGGCGGGCCTCGGCGCGGCGGCGGTTCCAGCTCACCGTGCTGGGCCGGGAGTTCAAGGTGTTCCTGAACGCGCTGCCCGACTGCGAGCCCGCCGAGCGCGAGCTGCTCGTCGACCTGGCGGCCCGCTACACCGAGGGGGTCGACCCCCGGCTGTTCCAGCGGCTGTCCGCGCTCGGCAGGCTCAAGTGGCACCTGGCGTCCCGGCGGCTCACCACCGAGCTGGTCAAGGTCATCCGCTACGAGCGCGGCAAGTCCAGCCCGTCGATCGTGCGCAGCCCCATCCGCAGGTACGTGGTCTACCCGTACTGGAAGGACGACAAGCTCGCCATCCCCGAGAGCGTCTACCGGGCGCGGGACGAGCTGCGGCTGCGCAGCCGCGCGACCTCGGTGGAGTGGCGCGACGGCAAGCTCGTCATCACCGGCGAGGCCTACATCAACTCGGTCGGCATGCGGCGCAGGTGGACGTCGGTCAAGGGCGTGGTGCTGCGCCAGGGCAACCGCCGGATCCTGGTCCCGGCCCGCAAGAAGCTGGTGAAGAAGGCCTGGCGGGGCATGGAGTTCACCATCAACCCCCGGCAGCTGCGCGGCCCCCGCGGCTGGAAGGACGGCGTCTGGGAGCTGGACGCGGCCGTCTTCAACGCCGGGGTGTTCCGGCGGGGGAAGATCCAGGCGGGGACGTCCGGGTCCGGCGCGCAGCCGCCCTACGCCTATGTCGAGGACGACGTCCGGATCGTCCCCGAGGTGGTGGAGAAGACCCTGCGGGTGCGGGTCGAGACCGTCCAGGTGCGGGTGACGGGGCTGCGCTGGGACGGCGACGCCCTGGAGGTCATCGGCAGGGCCAGGTCGGGCGCTCCCGAGCGGCTGACGGTCGTCCGGATGGACCGGGAGGTCTCGGTCCCGGTGGCGGTCACCGCGGGCGGGTTCACCGCACGGCTGCCGCTGGGCGACCTGCCGGACGTGCGGGCCGACGAGAGCCGCCTGGACGACACGGTCGTGTGGCGGGCCTTCCTCGACGGGCTGCCCATGGTGCTGGTCGACGAGGTCGAGCCGATACGGCGGCTGCTGGGCGAACGCGAGGTCATCGCGGGCCGCAACCCGTCGGGTTACCTGCGGCTGAGCCTGCGCACGGCGCGGTTCACCGTCCGGTCGCTGGAGCTGGCCGGGGACGGGTCCCTCGCGGTCGAGGGCGTGCACCCGGTGCACGGCGGAGGCGGCACGCTGGTGCTCAGCAGCCGCAACCGCAAGCAGGAGCACCGCTTCCCGCTGACGGACGGGCGCGCGCGGCTTCCGCTGGCCCGGATGCACACCCTGGCCGGGATGCTGCCGCTGCGGCAGGGCAGGTGGGAGCTGCTCTACCGGGCGCAGGGCCGCCCGCTGGCGCTGCAGATCGCCGAGACGGTGCGGTTGCCGGAGCCGGTCGAGGTGGAGCGGCGCACCTACTCGCTGGAGAACCAGAACGGCAGGCTGGTCGTCGCCGCCAGCTCCGACCTGCGGCCCGAGGAGATCAGCGCCGGGGCCAAGCTGCGGCAGGAGGCACGGCTGAAGGTCAAGGAGGCGGGGCTGCGCGACGCGGTGCTGTTCTCGTGCTTCAACGGCCGCCAGTACAGCGACAGCCCCCGCGCCATCCACGAGGAGCTGGTGCGCCGGGGCAGCACCCTGGAGCAGCTGTGGGTGGTGGGCGACGGCCAGGTGGAGCTGCCGTCCACGGTCAGGCCGGTCCGGCTGAACGGCGTCGAGTGGCACGAGGCGGTCGCCTCGTCGAGGTACATCGTCACCAACCACCGGCTGGGCGACTGGTTCCACCGCCACCCCGACCAGATAGTGCTGCAGACCTGGCACGGCACCCCGCTCAAGAAGATCGGGCGTGACGTCAAGGAGGTGCACTTCGCCTACTCGCCGGGCATGCAGAAGGCCATGGCGACCGAGGAGAAGGAGCCGCGGCTGCCCGAGTGGACCCACCTGGTCTCGCCCAACCCGTTCAGCACCCCGATCCTGCAGCGCGCCTTCAAGTTCGAGGGCGAGCTGATCGAGGCCGGGTACCCGCGCAACGACCTGCTGCACTCGCCGGACGCCCGGCGGGTCGCCGAGCGGGTGCGCTCCCTGCTGGGCGTCCCCGCGGGCAAGAAGGTGGTGCTGTACGCGCCGACCTGGCGGGACGACCAGTTCTACGGGGTGGGCCGCTACAAGTCCGACTGGCGGATCGACCTCGACATGTTCGAGCGGGAGCTGGCCGACGACCACGTGCTGGTGGCCCGGCTGCACCCCAACGTCGTCGACGGGGCCCCGGAGCGGCCGTTCGTCTACGACGCCTCGTCCTACCCCGACATCGGCGAGCTGTACCTGGCGGCGGACCTGCTGGTCACCGACTACAGCTCGGTGATGTTCGACTTCGCCGAACTGCGCCGGCCGATGCTCTTCTACACCTACGACCTGGCGCACTACCGCGACAAGCTGCGCGGCTTCTACTTCGACTTCGAGCGGGAGGCGCCGGGGCCGCTGCTGGAGACGTCGGAGGAGCTGATCGAGGCGATCGGGAACGTCGGCGAGGTGAGCCGGAAGTACGCGGCGGCGTACGACGCCTTCTACGAGCGGTTCTGCTCACTGGACGACGGCTTCGCCGCGGCCCGGGTGGTCGACCGGGTCTTCGGGGCCTGAGGACGCGGAAAGGGCCGTGCCGCCGGAGCGGCACGGCCCTTTCGCCGTCTTGCGGGGGCGTCAGCCCTTGCAGGGCATCGGCTGGCCGAGGAACTGCGCCTTGGCGCGGCGGAAGTTGCAGCGGTAGGCGTCGTGGATCTTCCACGGGCCCCTGGAGCCGATCTTCTTCAGCTGGACGATGGTCTCGTCGTCCTGGCGCAGCGAACCCCAGGTGAGGTTGGCGCTGCCGGTCCAGGTCCACTTGCCGACGCTCCTGCCGATCTGGCCCTGGACCAGGATGTACTTGGAGTGCATCGGGTTGGGGCTGGAGTACAGGCCGAAGTCGTAGACCTTGATGCCCGCGGCGCGCAGCGTGGCGACGACGGCGGTGCGGCTGATGTCACCGGGGTCGACGGTGACGATGACCTCGACCTCGCAACCCTTCTTCTGGAGGTCGCCCAGGGAGCGCAGGAGCCAGTCGCGCTTGTTGTTGAAGGAGCCGGTGGCGATGCGGACCTGGGTGGCGCCCTTGCGGCCCTTGTAGGTGAAGGAGCAGCGGACCTTGCGCAGCATGCTGTCGATGGGGTCGCCCGAGGCCTTGGGGAAGAACTGCACGGTCGCCTCGCGGCTGGAGACCTGGCCGCCGCGCTTCTTCCAGTAGTTCGGCATGACCTTGCGGTTCCACAGGTCGTCGAAGTACTTGCGGTAGGCGCGGTAGGTGCCGCTGGCGCCGGCCAGGACGACGGCGTCGTTCCAGTCGGTGGTGGTGCCGCCGGTGGCGTTGAGGTTCTGGGAGGTCTGGACGACCACGTTCTTCGTGCCGTGGGTGTTGCTGAACAGCAGGAACTTGGTGTGGTTCAGCTTGGTCCCGATGCAGCCCCGGTTCTCGGGGCAGGTGGTGACCTTGTTGGGTCCCAGCGCCCACAGCACCCGCTCGTAGGCGGTGGGCTGGCCGTTGCTGCGGTCGGCGGCGCCGGAGTCGGCGATCACCCGGACGTCCACGCCGCGCCGGTCGGCGGCGATGAGCTCCTCGGCGATGCCGTCGGCGTTGGTGAACCGGTAGACGCTCAGCCGGATGCTGGAGCCCGCCCTGGCGCCCTTCACCAGGTCGTAGATCTTGTTCTCGATCCGCTCGGCCCCCCGGGGGTCGAGCGGGTTGTTGAAGACGATCTGTGATTTCACCTTCGCGGCCGACGCGCTCTGCGGGACGGCGACCGCCATGCCCAGCGCACAGACCGCCGTCAGGACGGCGGACCACACCCGTCTCTGTCCCAGCACCAAGAACCTCCTGAGCCACACAAGGCGTACGAGGCAGGACATTACCGGATTTTGCATAAAAATTAGGCGGTTACGGTTTGCCCTGCCCCGAACCGTGACCGAAACCGCCGACCGGCTCAGGGCCGGAGAAGGAAACCGAAGCGGTGTCCGGTGTACCTGTCAGGGGGGATCTTCACGCGTTTCCTTCGCTTCAGGAGAAGAGGTGGGAGCCGAGACGGCGCCCCTTGAGCCCGAAGGACCCCGGGCCGTACTGCCGGATGCCCTTGGTGGAGATCGTGCGGCCGCGGTTCGTCAGGATGTAGAGGCGGCCGACGCCCCTGTCCTCACCGGAGGAGCCGATGACGAGGTCGGGGCGGCGGTCGCCGACCACGTCGACGAGCCGGACGGCGGAGCCGAAGGCGTCGCCCTTCTCGGCGCCGGCCTTGAAGCCCTTGGTCCGCTGGTGGAGGACGCGCGCCTTCCTGGCGGTCGGGCCGCTCCTGCTTCCGTAGATCAGGACCACCTGGCCGGACCCGCGGGGGCCCGCCTCGGGGAAGCCGGCGGCCAGGTCGTCCCTGCCGTCGCGGTTCACGTCGGCGGCGGCCAGCGGCACGGGGTCGCCGGAGGAGATCTTCTTCACGAGCCTCGCCCCGCCCAGGCCCGACCGGGTGCCCGGCCGGACGTAGATCTTGCCGGCGCGCCGGGTGACGAGGTCGTCCCTGCCGTCGCCGTTGAAGTCGCCCACGACCGCGGTCCGGACCTGGCGCAGTCCGGGGACGGCGGCGGGCGCGGCGAAGCCGGAGGCGGTGGCCCTCACCAGGCGGGTGAAGTGCGGGTTCATGCTGGAGGAGAGGAAGATGTCGTCCCTGCCGTCGCCGGTGAAGTCGCCGACGGCGGGCCGCAGGTCGTTGAGCGGGATCTCGTAGGAGACGAAGGCGTGCCGGACGGGCTCCGCCACGTCCGTGCCGTCGTCCACCCGGGAGAAGACCCAGTACTTGGTCGTGCTGGTCATCACCAGGTCGGCGCGGCCGTCCCGGTCGAAGTCGCCGACGGCCAGACGGCGGGGCAGCGGCCCGCGCCTCTCGCCGGTCTCGAGGAACGCGACACGTCCGGACAGGCCCTTCGCGGAACCGTAGACGACGGTGGCGCCGTGCTCGTTGGGCCCGGTGACGGCGAGATCGGCGTATCCGTCGCGGTCGAAGTCGGCGGAAGCCGTCGCCTCCCCGAACCCCACGCCGTGCTCGGGAACGGAGCCCATGCCGGGGGAGTGCTGGGTGAGGAGCTGCTTGCGGCCGCTCCCGCCGTAGCGGATCGCGACGACCCCGGTGTCGCTGTGGCCGCGCTGGTCGAGCTCGGGCCCGTTGACGACCAGGTCGGTGCGGCCGTCCCCGTTGAAGTCGTGCGGTCTGGCGGGGGACGCGGCGGCGGCGGGCGCCGCCGTGCCCAGCACGGTGGCGGCGAGCGCGGTGGTGAGCAGGAGGGGGGTGGCTCTCACGGCGGCGAACCCTTCTTCCGGACCGGTTGATGCGTGAGACGCGCGGTCCGAAAGAAGGGTTCGCTAGATATATGAAATTTTCAGTAGATGTATGTGATGTCCGTTACCGGGCGGGCTTGGGGAGCTGCTCGCCCAGGAAGACCCGGCGCACGACCCGCTCGGCGGCCCTGCCGTCCTCCCAGGAGCAGAACCGGGCGCGGAAGGCCGCCCGGTCCTTGACCGCGGTGTCGTTCCAGGCACGGCCGAGGGCGAAGGCCTCGACCAGCTCCTCCTCGGTGAAGGCGATGACGCCGGGGGGCTGCTGGACGAGGTCGAAGTTGACGCCCCGGGTGCGCTTGTAGGTCTCCCAGTCGTTGGCGTAGATCACGATCGGCCGGTCCTCCAGGACCGCGTAGTCGAACATGATCGACGAGTAGTCCGTCAGCAGCGCGTCCGAGGCGATCATCAGGTCCTCGACGACCGGGTATCCCGAGACGTCGATGATCCGGTGCTCGTCGGCGCTGCGGTCCTTCGGGCGGTAGAAGTAGTGGGCGCGCAGCAGCAGCACGTGGTCCTCGCCCCACGCCTCGGTCATCTTCCGCAGGTCGAACTGCGGGGAGAACCGCTTCATGTAGTCGCGGTGCGTGGGGGTGTAGAGGATCGCCTTCTTGCCCTCGGGGATGCCGAGCTGCTCGCGCAGGGCGGCACGCTCGGCCTCGGTGGAGCGCACCAGCCGGTCGTTGCGCGGGTAGCCGGTCTCCAGCATCTCGTAGGCGCAGGGGAAGCCGCGGTCCCAGGCCTCGCTGGACAGCGGGTTGGAGGAGACCAGGAAGTCCCAGCGGTCGGCGCGGTCGATGAGCTCGCGGAAGTCCATGTCGTTGGCGCCGACCGGGAAGTCCATCTGGTCCAGGCCCATCTTCTTCAGCGGGGTGCCGTGCTGGGTCTGGACGTGGATCTGGCCCTTGCGCTTGACCGGGTCGTCGGTGAAGTTGACGTTGTTGACGAAGTACTTGGCGCGGGCCATCAGCCGGGAGTGCTCGCGGGTGCCGGCCACCACGTAGGGCACGCCCTCGGGCATCTTGGCGGCGTTGCCCCGCTTGACGACCCAGACGCCCTTGATCTTCGGCGCGAGCTCGCGCTGCTTCTCGTAGATCGCGGCCGGGTTGCAGGAGTAGCCGCGGTACCAGTACGCGGCGTAGACGGCGAGGTTCTCGTCGATCCCCATGCGCAGCTGGGCGCGGTAGCGCAGGCCGTTGGCCTTGCCCTTGGCGAACCGCACGGCCTTCCTGGCCCGGCCCTTGTACTTGCGGACCTGCTTCTTGGCCGCGATGCGCCGCTCGTTGAGCTTCTTGGAGGTCTCGAACGCCCGGTAGTTGTTCTTCTCGATCAACCGGTACTTCGCCGCGAGCTGGACGTCCTCGGGCAGGGTGTGGTCGGCCGGGCGGAACGTGCGGTAGATCCGGGACATCTCCGCGAAGAAGCGCTCCCGGTCCTCGGGCAGCACCCGGTCGCCGCGGCCCAGGATCACCAGCAGGTGCCAGATGGTCCGGTCGAACATCAGCGGGCGGTACTGGTCGGTCTCGGGGTGCTGGGCCATGAAGGCGAAGATGCGCTCGTACTGCTTGAACGCGTCGAAGTGCTTCTTGCCGCCGGTCCGGGTGATCGCGCCGCGCCGCCGCTGGCGGTAGATGTAGACGACCTCGTCGAGCAGGGTGAGCTTCTCGGCCGCCATGAGGATCGGGTACGTGACGTTGATGTCCTCGTAGTACCCGCCGCTGAACTTCAGGCCGAGGCCGACCAGGAACTCCCGGCGGATCGCCTTGTTCCAGGCGGTCATCATCAGCTGGAGCACGCTCGGGCGGTCGCGCAGCGCGAAGGTGTCGGGCGCGGGCGGCTCGCGGAAGAGCTTGTTGATGACGCTGCGCTGGACCTTGCCGTGCCAGTAGGCCCGCGCGTAGTCGAAGATCAGGACGTCCGGCCTGGTCTCCTTCAGCCGCTCGTACACCGAGAGCATCGAGCCCTCGGAGGCGTAGTCGTCGCTGTCGAAGAACCAGACGTACTCGCCGGTGGCCAGCGACAGGCCGACGTTGCGGGCCTCGCCGAGTCCGACGTTCTCCTCCAGGTGCACGACCCGCACCCGCGGGTCGCGCAGCGCGTATTCGTCCAGGATCGCGCCGCAGTTGTCAGGCGACCTGTCGTCGATGGCGATCACTTCGAGGCCAGGGCACCCCGGTTCCAGGATCGAGTCGAGGCACTGGCGGAGGTAACCCTGGACGCCGTGCACAGGCACGATGACACTCAGGAACACACTGCTCATTGCAGAAGAATCCGTTTCAAGCATGGGTGGCTTATCGGGCCGCGCGCCCGCGTGCGAGTCTACCGACGCCGGGATCGGGGATCTGGGCTTCGATCATGCGTTAAGCATTGGAAGACTCTACAGAATTCGCCAACGTGTGATGTACGGTTCATGCGCCCGCCGGCCACCCGTGGGGAGTGCGGTGACGGTCACTTCACCGCCGCGGGCGGCGACTCCTCGCGGAAGAGCCAGCCGGTCCGCGGTTCCACCGCCCACCGGGTGAGCCGGATGACGGGCTGGGTGCAGAGTATCGTGCCGACGATCAGCGCGCAGGCGATCATGCCCAACATGCCCCAGATGTTCTGGAGCCACTCCAGATGGTCCCATTCCTGGAACTGTATGAACTTCGTCAGGAAACCGTGGAGCAGGTAGGCGTAGATCGTCGACGAGCCGAGCGCGGTGAACCAGGTGTGGCCCCGCGGGACGACGGCCAGGAAGGCGAAGAGCAGCACGCAGGCCGCGACCATCAGGGCCAGGTGCATCGCGCTGCCGGTCAGGTTGCCGACGCCGAGGTCCTTGTTGGAGTCCCACCAGTACAGCCACTGGTAGTTCATCCGGTCCTTGGCCCACCAGGCCACCAGGAAGCCGCCGACGAGGATCAGCGCCCCCGCGAGCCGCGTCCGGGGGCCGCGCACCAGGTCGAAGTGCTCGGGCCGCAGGCACAGGCCCAGCACGTAGAAGGGGACGAGGCCCAGGACCTTGTGCATGTCGAGGTGGTCCGACAGCGGGCCGGTGTAGCCCAGCAGGGAGACGGCCACGGCGATGGCCAGCGGCCAGCGGACCTGCTGCCAGAACGGCGTGGACAGGCGCCACAGGAGCAGCGCCAGCAGGAACCACACCAGGTAGATGGGGTCCAGCAGGCTGATCGTCAGCGTCTTCTTGTCGTTGAAGTGCCACTCCCACAACGAGTACGCGACCTCGAAGACCAGGTACGGCGCGGCCACCCCGGCGACCAGCTTGCGCGTCCTGCCCTTCCCCCGGCCGAAGCCGCGGGAGAAGTAGCCGGTGATCACCACGAACAGCGGCATGTGGAAGGCGTAGATGAAGAAGTAGAGCGCCTCGGCCGCCTCGACCTCCTTGCGCAGCCCGACGATGGTGTGCCCCACCACGACCAGCAGGATCGCCAGGAACTTGGCGTTGTCGAAGAACGGATCGCGTGCCCTGGGCGCCGGGGTCTGTGCCTGCGGGGGTACGAGGGGAGCGAGCTGCTGGGTCACCGGTCGTTCCTAAAGCGCTGTTCTTCCACCGCAGACGCGGCGGGTCAGGTGGTCTTGCAGATGTTGTCGGTGGCCTTGACCTCGCCGTCCATCTTCTTGGGGATGCTGCTCTTGAGCTGGCCGGTCCAGTCGGGACCGAGGACGAGGTCGACCACTCCGGCGGCGGTCTTGGCGCCGGGGATCACCTTGGCGCCGGGGATGAGGGTGGCCAGCGTCGTGGCGGCGTCCTCGGCACCCTGGCCGTAGAGGATCTGGGTGGAGGGCGGGTTCTTCTTGGGGTTGCCGACCGAGAGTATCCGATAACCCTTCGCGGTCAGCGCCTCGCCGACCCGGCCCGCCGCCCCGTCGAAGCCGCTGCCGTTGAGCACCCGCACGTTGATCTCGGCGGGCGGGACGTCGGTGACCTTCTTCTTGGTCGGGTCCTCGATCTGGGTGTCGTTGGCGATCTGGGCGAAGAACTCGCCGGCTTCGGGCTCGCGCAGGGCCACCCGGTTGGGGTCGGGCGCGTAGGCGGTGTAGGGCGCCGTGATGAACCGGATCTTGCTCGGGGAGATGCCCTTCAGCTTGCCGGCGAGGTCGGTCATCTTGTTGAAGGTGAAGTCCTCGTCCACGGTGACGGTCTTGGTGAGCGAGCGCAGCAGCGCGTTCAGCGTCCCCGGGTTGCTCAGCACGTCCTGGCTCAGCGCCTTCTTGGCCAGCGAGCCGAGGAACTGCTGCTGGCGCTTGACGCGGTTGAGGTCCGAGCCGTCCTTGAAGCCGTACCGGGCGCGCACGTAGGCCAGCGCCTGCTCGCCCCTGACGTTGTGCGTGCCCTTCTTGAGGTTCAGCTTGCTCTTCGGGTCGTTGACGTCCTCGGTCAGGCAGATCTTGACGCCGCCGACCGCGTTGACCACGCCCTTGAAGCCGTTGAAGTCCACGACCACCGTGTGGTCGACGTGGATGTTGGTGACGTGCTGGATGGTCTTCCAGGTGCACATCATGCCGCCGATGGAGAACGCGGAATTGATCATCCCCATCTGCACGGGGGACTTGGTGCCGTCCGGGGTGGTGCAGCTGGGGATCTCGACCATGAGGTCGCGCGGGAAGCTGATGCCGACGGCCTGCTCACCGCCCGGCGACAGGTGCAGCAGGATCGTGGTGTCCGCGCGCGGCGTCTCGTCGACCAGGCTGCGGCCGTACTTGGCGTTGCCGCCTTTGCGGCTGTCGGAGCCCAGCAGCAGGATGTTGACCGCCTCGTTGAGCTTGGGCACCTGCGTGAGGATGCTCTTGTCGACGGGGACGCGCTTGATGCCGCTGTCGATGTAGCGCGCGTAGCCGTAAGCGGAGATGCTGCCGGCGACCAGCACCCCCGACAGTGCCACGGAGGTCCAACCGAGCGTCCGCCAGCCGCGGGAGAGGCCTTTGCCTTCTCCGGCGGGGGACTCGGGCCGCTGCGTCTCGTCGGCGTAGTCGAGATAGAGGGGGCTGTTCATGGCTCCACGAGAGTAGGTCAGAGGAGTCGCCGTACGGGGGCGTACGGCGCTTCCGGTCCGGCTATCGCAGTCACATGCTCCGTTTCGATCCGGCGAAGGATCAGATCATCATCCAAGTTGCGACAAAGTATGACGGATCCCCCGGCTTCGAGGGGGGCGAGCAGCCCGGCGACCAAGGCTTCGGAAGTGGTGTACGCCACCGTGCTGAGAGTGCGGTCACCGGCCGTCAGTCCGTGTCGCGCGACGGATTCCCGGACCTCCCCGTCGAGCCGCTCCCTGCTGAATGTGACGTTCATCACATTCAGCACGGGGGTGTTGGGCGGGGCCTCCACCGGGGAAGGTGAACGGTCCCCGTAGGACCGGATCTCCACCGCGTAGTCGGTGATCCAGGCGGGAGCGTCCGCCAGCGGCGCGCCGAACGCGTCCAGGGAGAGCCCCAGCACCTCATCAGCCCACCCGGGAGCGTTCTCGGGCGTGTCGGTGACCCAGATCCCCTCGTCCACGGCCGAGGCCAGCTCCGCGCGGGGGCCGATCACCACCCGCTGGCCGGTGTGCCACGCCGCGAACAGCAGCACCGCCGTCTGCCAGTGCGCCGGGAGGTCCAGCACGACCGTCCCGCCGGGACGGACGTCCAGGCCCTCCAGCAGCAGATTGCTCGTCTTGGCGACCCAGTTGTCGAAGGTGCGGCGGGAGAACTCCAGGCGCTCGCCGATCGCGTCGTCGTAGAAGGTCACCAGCGGCTTCTGCGCAGCCGCGCGCGTCAACTCCATGGAGGGAGGCTACCGACCCTTCTCCGCAGGAGGTCCCCTGATTTCGCCAGGCGCGGGCGATAGCCTGCTGCACCGTATGAACAGACCAGCGGTGCCGTCCCTCCTGCTGGCGCGGCTCTCCCTCGCGCCCGCGCTCCTCGTCGTCGCATGGCTGCTGGTCAGCCTGCCCCTGCTGCTGGCGGGCTCCTACACGATCGGGCCGGCCCTGGCCCTGTTCGTCCCCGTCGCCGCGCTGGTGGTGACCGTCGGCTGCCGCGGCGCGATCCGCGCGCAGGCGCCGCCCTCGCCCGGCCGGTACCTCGCCTGGTGGCCCGCGACCGGGGTGCTGCTGGTGAGCCTGGCCTTCCTGCTGCTGCAGCTGAAGTTCAACTCCGAGCAGATCATCGTGCGGCGCGACCCGGCGACCTACGTGCAGTTCGCGACCTGGCTGAACGACCACGGCCGCCTGCCGGTCACCACGTCGCCGTGGGCCTTCGGCGGCGACGACCCGATCCTGCGGTTCGCCAGCCCCGGCTTCTACGAATCCGGCGGCGAGCTGGTCCCGCAGTTCCTGGCCGGGCTGCCGCTGCTGCTGGCGCTGGGCGGCTGGATCGGCGGGACGCCGGTGCTGCTGGCGATGTCGCCGCTGCTGGGCGCGGGCGCGGTGCTGTCGTTCGGCGGGCTCACCGCCCGGCTGGTCGGCCCGCTGTGGGCGCCGGTCGGGGCGCTGGCCTTCGCCCTGTGCTGGCCGCTGATGTTCGTCTCCCGCTCCACCTACAGCGAGACCGCCGCGCTGGTGCTGCTGCTGGGCGGCCTGTGCCTCATGCACGACGTGCGCGACCTGCGGGAGGGGCGCCTCCGCGCGTTCCTGGCCGGGCTCTGCCTCGGCCTGGTGGTGCTGGTGCGCATCGACGGGCTGCGGGACGTCCTGCCCGTCGTGGTCTTCGCGGGCGTGCTGTTCGCGCGCCGCCGCCGCACCGGGATCCCGCTGGCGGCCGGGCTCGTGCTCGGCGCGGCGGGCGGGCTCGCCGAGGGCTTCCTGCTCTCGCGGCCCTACCTGGACTACATCGGCGGGTCGCTCCGGCCGCTGCTGATGATCAGCGGCGCGGCGGTCGCGGGCACGCTCGTCATGGTCGCGGCGTGGCGGCTGCGGCCCGGCTGGTTCCTGCGCGCGGGCGACCTGGTGGCGCGGGGCAGGCTCCCGGACGCCGCGGCCGTCCTGACCGTGCTGCTGGTGCTGGCCTTCGCGGTGCGGCCGTACGTGCAGACGGTGCGCAGGGTGCCCGGCAACCCCGAGGACGCCTTCAACTCCGGCTACATCGAGCACATCCAGCGCAGCACCGGCCTGCCCGTCGACGGCGCCCGCCAGTACACCGAGCTGGCCCTGCACTGGGTCGTCTGGTACGTCGGGCTGCCCGCCCTCCTCCTGGCCACGTTCGGCGCGGCAGTCCTGGTGCGGCGGCTGCTGCGCGGCGAGTCGCCCGCCTGGGTGCTGCCGTTCTCGATCATCGCGCTGACCACCGTGGCGACGCTGCTGCGGCCCGGCATCACCCCCGACCACCCGTGGGCGTCGCGGCGGCTGGTGGCCGTGGTGATCCCCGGCGTGCTGCTGCTGGCGGTCTGGATGCTGGCGTGGGCGACCCGGCGGTTCCGCCGCCTGGGCTACGGGCGGGCCGCGACGTTCGCGATGGCGTTCGCCGGGACGGCGGTGCTGCTCGTCCCGGTCGGCGCGTCCTCGGCCGGGCTGGTCTTCAAGGCGGTCGACCAGGGCGAGCTGAGAGCGGTCGACGGGCTGTGCGCCGGGCTGCGGCAGGGCACGACCGTGCTCATCGTGGAGCGGGTGACCGCCGACCGGTTCTCACCCGTCGTGCGCAACATGTGCGGCGTGCCGACGGCCCGGGTGGACGGCGCGGACGTGCGGGACGTGCAGCGCGTCGCGGACCGCGTCCTCGCGGCGGGCCGCCGCCCGGTGCTGCTCGGCGCGGAGCTCGCCGACGTAGCCCCCTACGGGGAGCCCCGCAAGGTGGTGGACCTGCGGACCCGCCAGGACGGCCACGCGCTGGACGACCGCCCCAAGCACACCTGGGCGCTGCGCATCACCGTCTGGCAGTCCGAGTACGCGCCGCGGGGCTGAGCCCGGCCGCGGGTCAGGCGGTCTTCTTGCAGATGTTGTCGCTGGCCTTGATCTCGCCGTCCACCTTCGGGATGGAGGCGGAGCCGTTGCCGCCGAGGCCGGTGTAGTCGGCGCCGAGGTAGAGGTAGACGACGCCGGCCTGGCCGTCGGGGGAGGCCTCGGGGACCACGCCGGGCACCAGCTTGGCCAGCTGGGCGGCGGCGTCCTCGCCGCCGGGTCCGTAGTGGACGGCGGTCTTCTCCAGGGAGCCGTTCTTGTAGACGCCGGTGGAGCCCAGGGAGGCCTGGTACTTCTTGGCGACCAGGTCGGTGACCGCGCGCCCGGCGAGGCCCTGCTGGTTGGTGCCGTTGTAGACCTTCACCGTGACGGTCGAGGGGTCGACCCTCTTCGCAGGGGCGCTGACGGTCTGGGTCTTGGTCTGCGGGGTCTTCTCGGTCTTGGGCAGGGTGTTGTCGCGGCGGATCGCGGCGAACAGCTCCTGGGCCTCCTCCTGCTTCCACAGGACGCGGCCGCTCAGGTTGGAGTTCGCGGCGATCTCGGCCTCGGTCGGGTAGTACCAGGGCACCGTGACGAACTTGATGGACTTGGTGTTGATGCCCTTGACCTTGGTGGCGAGGTCGAGGATCTCGGTGGAGTTGAAGCCCTTGTCGGTCTTGAGGGACTTGGTCGCCGCGTTGACGAACTTGATCATCTTCGCCGGGTCGGTCATGACGCCCTTGCTGGTCGCCTTCTGGATGACCGCGCTCATGAACTGCTGCTGGCGCTGGATGCGGCCGAGGTCGGAGCCGTCGCCCAGGGAGTAGCGGGTGCGGACCCAGCCCAGGGCCTGCTCGCCGTTGAGGGTCTGCCGCCCGGCCTTGGGGATGACCAGCTTGGCCTTGGGGTCGGTGAAGGCCTTGGGCGAGCAGACCTCGACGCCGCCGAGCGCGTTCACGATGCCCTTGAACCCGCTGAAGTCGACCTTCACGAAGTGGTCGATGCGGATCTGGGTGAGCGTCTCGATGGTGTTCCAGGTGCAGTACGGGCCGCCGTTGGTGAAGGCGGAGTTGATCATGCCCTGGTGCGCGGCGATGGCCTGCCCGGACGCGGACTTGCACTGGGGGAGGTCCACCCAGGAGTCGCGGGGGAAGCTGATGCCGATCGCCTTCTCGCCGCCGGCCGACAGGTGCAGCAGGATCGTGGTGTCGGAACGTTCCCCGTCGGTCCTGCCGTACTTGGCGTTGCCGCGTCCCTCGCGGGTGTCGGAGCCCATCACGAGGATGTTCACCGAGCTGTTGAGCTTGTCGGGGCGCTTGTCCTCGTCGGCGAGGTTGCCGTGCTCGTCGTCGAGCTGCTCGATGTTGCCCGCGACCAGCTTGTAGTAGAAGCCGTAGGCGGTCAGGCTGCCGAGCACCAGTACGGAGGCGAGCGTGATGGAGACCCACTGGACGATCTTCCAGCCGGTGCCGCGCACCACGGGGATCTCGTGACCGGTGATCTCGGGGCGTTCCAGATAGTCCAAGCCGTAGTCGACTCCGTCGCGCATGACCTCGTGATCTCTCTGAGTGCGCCAAAGATTCGCAGCAGTATTGCGTAAGTCACGCGGCTTGTCCTAATCATCGGGTCCGGAGTGCGGGGAATCGCACCCGCCCTCCGAGGGGCCGCTACCCTTGGCGACCGTGAGTCCCGAGCAGCCGTCTCCGCACGTCACCGTCGTCCTGCCCTGCTACAACGAGCAGGACCACGTGATAGACGAGGTCGAGCGCATCACCAAGGCCATGGACGCCAGCGGCATGACGTACGAGCTGCTGGCCTACGACGACTGCTCCAGCGACGACACGCTCCAGCGGTTGCGCGACGCCGAGCCGCTCTACCCCCACCTCAAGGTCACCGCCTTCCACCACAACAGCGGCTCGGGCACGATCCGCAGGATCGGCAGCCAGCAGGCCCGCGGCGACGTCGTGGTGTGGACCGACGCGGACATGACCTACCCCAACGAGCGCATCCCCGAGCTGGTGCGCATCCTGGACGAGGACCCGTCCGTCGACCAGGTGGTGGGCGCACGGCGCACCGAGGAGGGCAGCCACAAGCTGCTGCGGGTGCCGGCCAAGTGGGCGATCCGCAAGATCGCCGAGCGGCTGTCCGGGTCGCGGATCCCCGACCTGAACTCGGGGCTGCGGGCGTTCCGCAAGGACGTCGCCCGGCCCTACCTGCGGCTGCTGCCGCCCGGCTTCTCCTGCGTCACCACGATCACGCTGGCGTTCCTGTGCAACCAGCACCAGGTGATGTACCTGCCGATCGACTACTTCAAGCGGGCCGGGAAGTCGAAGTTCCACTTCACCAAGGACGCCTACCGCTACATCCTGCAGGTGCTGCGGATGGTCATGTACTTCAACCCGCTCAAGGTGCTGATGCCGCTCGCGTTGTGGCTGCTGGGCCTGGCCGTGCTGAAGGGCGTCGTCGACCAGTTCCGGCACAACCTCCTGTACTTCTCCAACAACACGATGCTGATGTTCATGAGCGGCCTGCTCATCGCGTCCCTGGCGCTGCTGGCGGACCTCATCGTGCGGTCGCGGGGAGACGAGTGAGGGTCGCGCTGGTCGGCCCCGCCTTCCCGTACAAGGGAGGCGGGGCGCAGCACACGACCGAGCTGGCGCACCGGCTCCGCGCGGCGGGGCACGAGGTGGTGCTGGAGTCGTGGAAGGCGCAGTACCCGGGCTTCCTGTACCCGGGGCAGCAGACCATCGACGTCCCCGAGGGCGAGGTGTTCCCCGGGACGCGCCGTGAGTTGTCGTGGCGGCGTCCGGACGGCTGGTACCGGGTGGGGAGGCGGCTGCGCTCCTGCGACCTCGTGGTGTTCGCGGTGCTCTCGTCCGTCCAGGTCCCGGCCTACCTCGGGCTGCTGCGGGGGATCGGGAGGTCGGCGCGGGTGGTCGCGCTGTGCCACAACGTGCTCCCGCACGAGCCGAAGCCCTACGACCGCCCGCTGATGCGGGCGCTGCTCAGGCGGGTGGACGGGGTGCTGGTGCACTCGGACGAGCAGGCCGCGCTGGCCCGCTCCCTGGGGCCGACCCCGGTGACGGCGGCCGAGATGCCCGCGCACCTTCCCGCCATGCGGCGGGCGGAAGCGCCCTCGGAGGGCGTCCGGGGGCGCCTGCTGTTCTTCGGGATGGTGCGCCCCTACAAGGGGCTGGACGTACTGCTCAGGGCTCTGCCTGACGGTGTGGGGCTGACCGTGGCGGGAGAGTTCTGGAGCGGTCTGGACGACACCCGCGCCCTGGTCGCGGAGCTCGGACTGGCCGAACGCGTCGAGCTGCTGCCCGGCTACGTCCCGGCGGAGCGGATCGGCGGCCTGTTCGCGGCGTGCGACGCGCTGGTGCTGCCCTACCGCTCGGCGACCGCGTCGCAGAACGTCCTCATGGCCTTCGAGCACGGCGTCCCGGTGATCGCCACCAGGGTCGGCGGCTTCCCGTCCCAGCTCCGCGAGGGAGTGGACGGCCTGCTGGCCGACCCCGGCGACGCCGTGTCGCTGCGCGAGGCGATCGCGCGGTTCTACGAGGACCCGGAGCGGTTCCGCGCCGAGGTGCGCAGACCCGACCACGGCCCGGTCTGGGACGCCTACCTCGACGCGCTCACAGGTGCGGCTCGATGAACTGGACCAGGGCGCGCTTGGGCTTGGCGCCGACGACCTGGCCGACGACCTCGCCGCTCTTGTAGAGGTTGAGGGTGGGGGCGCCCATGATGCCGTAGTCGCGGACGGTCTGCGGGTTCTCGTCCAGGTCCACCTTGACGATCTTCAGCCTGCCCTCGTACTCGGCGGCGATCTGGTCGAGCACCGGGGCGACCATCCGGCAGGGGCCGCACCAGGTCGCCCAGAAGTCCACCAGGACCGGCAGGTCCGACTTGAGGACCTCCTCCTCGAAGGTCGCGTCGGTCACGGGGAAGGGTGCGCTCACGGTGACTCCTCCAGCGGATGTTGATCGTCACCGGGAACAAGGCGCCTGTCGTCCGTTTCATTCCCGTTCGTCGGAGGACGGACGAGGGAACCCGCGCCCGCCCACAACAGGTCGGCCGCGGTGAGCACGGCCCGCGAGGCCAGCGCGACGAGCAGCGCCTCGGCGGAGGAGATCACGGGGGCGAGCGCGAGCGTCAGCGCGGCCTCCCGCGCGCCCAGCCCGCCGGGCGCGAAGATGACGAGGAAGCCGACCACGTAGGCCAGCGCGTAGGCGCCGCAGGCGAGCGCCGGGGAGCCGGACGGCAGCAGCAGCCACACGTGCAGCCCGAAGAGGGCCCAGCCCAGCAGCGTCCACGCCACCGCCTTGCTCATCGGAGTGAGTCCCAGGGTGGTGGCCAGGGGCGGTCGCCGGACGATCCGCAGCGCGAGGTTCAGCCCCCACGTGACGATCCTCGGGTGCAGGCAGGCCAGCATCACCGGTGCCAGGGCCAGCGCCCACCAGTAGCGGCGGGCGGCGTCACCGGAGGTCAGCGGGAGGGTCGCGGCGGCGGTGACGCACCCCGTCGCGACCGTGGTCGCCATCGCGAGGAGCGTCGCGCCGCCCGACGCGACGCGGGGCACCCCGTACGGCCGGGCGAGCTCCACCTGTCCGAGGAGCGCCCACACCGAACCGGGCACGTACTTGCCGAGCTGTCCGAGGAACATGATCCTGGTGGTGGCCGGCACCGGCAGGGGGGCGCCGAACCCGGCCAGCAGCGACCGCCACCCGAGCATCCAGCAGCCCAGGCCGGCCATGCCGGCCAGCAGCGCTCCGCCCAGCAGGGGCAGGGACAACCGGGAGAGGGCGTCGGCGAAGGAGTCCCACTGCGTTACCACGCCGTACGCGCAGAATCCCAGTGCGACCAGCACGAAGAGAAGCCGGGGCCAGCGTGAGGTCACCGGGCCAGCCTACGTGGGTAAGGGGCCAAGTAGGCTCTGTGATCAGTCGCGAGCGGCGGGTTCGGGTATGTCCGGAAGGGTGAGGCGTGGAAGCGATTCTCTTGGTCGGTGGCAGAGGCACGAGACTGCGGCCTTTGACGATCTCCACTCCCAAGCCCCTGCTGCCCACGGCGGGGGTGCCCTTCCTCGCGCACCAGCTGGCCAGGGCCAGCGCCGCGGGCATCACGCGGATCGTCTTCGCCACCTCCTACCGCGCGGAGATGTTCGAGGCGGCCTTCGGTGACGAGGCCTACGGGGTCGAGCTGGTCTACGTGGACGAGCGGCGGCCGCTGGGCACCGGCGGCGCGATCCGCAACGCCGCGCAGGAGCTGCGCGGTGAAGCCGACGACCCCGTCCTGGTGCTCAACGGCGACATCCTGTCCGGGCACTCCATCCCCGACCAGGTGGCGATGCACCAGAAGGCCGACGCGGCCGTGACGCTGCACCTGAGCGAGGTGGACGACCCGTCGCGGTTCGGCTGCGTGCCGACGGACGGGACGGGGCGCGTCACCGCGTTCCTGGAGAAGACCAACAACCCGGTGACCAACCGGATCAACGCCGGCTCGTACGTCTTCCGCCGGTCGGTGATCGACACGATCCCGTTCAACGAGGTCGTGTCGGTGGAGCGCGAGACGTTCCCCGGGCTGATCGCGGCCGGGCACACCGTCATGGGGTTCGTGGACCCGCAGTACTGGCTGGACGTGGGCACCCCGTCGGCGTTCGTGCGCGGCTCGTGCGACCTGGTGCTGGGCCGCCTGGACTCCCCGGCGCTGCCCGGGCCGACCGGTCCCGTGCTGGCGCTGGAGGGCGCGAACGTCTCGCCGCGCGCGGTGGTGACCGCGGGCACCGTCGTCGGCGCCGACGCCACGATCGAGGCGGGCTCGACGGTGTCGGGCAGTGTGCTCTTCGACGAGGCGGTCGTGGCCAAGGGCGCGTGGGTGCGCAACTCCGTGCTCGGCCGCGGCGCGCGGGTGGCGTCCGGCGCGATGCTGGACGGCGCGATCCTGGGCGACGGCGCGGTCGTGGGGCCGGGCAACGAGCTGGGCGACGGGCTGCGCCTGTGGCCGGGCATCGAGCTGCCGCCCACGGCGGTGCGCTTCTCCAGCGACGTGTGACGTAGTACGGGCGGCGGCGGAAGAATTCCGCCGCCCGCGTTGTTCTCCCGGTCGGTTCTCTCGAGGGGCCCTGCCTCTGTCTTCATTATGACGATTGGCATAGAGTTCGCCTCATGGAGAGCGCTGTGAGTGAATCGGGGCTGCGGCGGGCGCTCGCACGGGCCCGAGACGGCAAGACCCTGGACCAGGCCGAGGCGGCGATCCTGCTGCACGCCCGAGGCCCTCAGCTCGACGACCTGCTGACCTACGCCTCGCGGACCCGCGACGCGGGGCTGGAGGCCGCCGGACGGCCAGGAGTGATCACCTACAGCCGCAAGGTGTTCATCCCGCTGACCCGGCTCTGCCGGGACCGCTGCGGCTACTGTACTTTCGCCACCGCCCCGAACAGGCTCCCGGCCCCCTTCCTCAGCCCCGACGAGGTGCTGGAGATCGCCCGGCAGGGCGCCGCCATGGGCTGCAAGGAAGCGCTCTTCACCCTCGGCGACCGGCCCGAGGACCGCTGGCACCAGGCCCGCGAGTGGCTCGACGAGCAGGGCTACGACGACACGCTCTCCTACGTGCGGGCCATGGCGATCCGGGTGCTGGAGGAGACCGGGCTGCTGCCCCACCTCAACCCCGGCGTGCTGACCTGGCGCGACTTCCAGCGGCTCAAGCCCGTCGCGCCGTCCATGGGCATGATGCTGGAGACCACCGCGACCCGGTTGTTCAGCGAGAAGGGCGGCCCGCACTACGGCTCGCCCGACAAGGACCCGGCCGTCCGGCTGCGGGTGCTGGAGGACGCCGGGCGCTGCAACGTCCCGTTCACCACCGGCATCCTCATCGGCATCGGCGAGACCGTCGAGGAGCGCGCCGACGCGTTGTTCGCCATCCGGCGGACGATGCGCGAGTACGGGGCGATCCAGGAGGTCATCGTCCAGAACTTCCGCGCCAAGCCCGACACCGCCATGCGGGGGACGCCCGACGCGGAGCTGGAGGAGCTGGCCGCGACGATCGCCGTCGCCCGGCTCGTGCTGGGGCCCAGGGCGCGCATCCAGGCCCCGCCGAACCTGGTGGACTCCGAGTACGCGCTGATGCTCCGCGCGGGCATCGACGACTGGGGCGGAGTCTCGCCGCTGACGCCCGACCACGTGAACCCCGAACGGCCCTGGCCGCAGATCGACGAGCTGGCGGCGAAGACCGCCTCGTCCGGCTTCCGGTTGCGGGAGCGGCTCACCATCTATCCCGAGTACGTCCGCAAGGGCGAGCCGTGGCTGGACCCGCGGCTGCTCGCGCACGTCCGCGCCCTGTCGGACGCCGACGGGCTGGCGAACGAGGACGCCGTCGTGGAAGGGCGGACCTGGCAGGAGCCCGACGGCGGGTTCACCGCGTCCGGCCGCACCGACCTGCACGTCGAGATCGACACCGAGGGCCGCACGTCCGACCGCCGCGACGACTTCGACGAGGTGTACGGCGACTGGGAGGCGCTGCGCGAACGCGTCAACGCTCCCCAGCGGTTCGACGCCGACGTGAAGGCCGCGCTCGCCGCCGCCGAGAAGGACCCCGGAGGCCTGTCGGACGAGCACGCCCTGGCGCTGCTCCACGCCGAAGGCCCCGAGCTGGAGGCGCTCGCGGCGCTCGCCGACGACCTGCGCAAGGAGGCCGTCGGCGACGACGTCACCTACGTCGTCACCCGGAACATCAACTTCACCAACGTCTGCTACACCGGCTGCCGCTTCTGCGCGTTCGCCCAGCGCCGCACCGACGCCGACGCCTACAACCTGTCCCTCTCCCAGGTCGGCGACCGCGTCGAACAGGCGTGGGAGGCGGGCGCCACCGAGATCTGCATGCAGGGCGGCATCCACCCCGACCTGCCCGGCACCGCCTACTTCGACCTCGCCCGCGAGGTGAAGAAGCGCGCCCCCGAGATCCACCTGCACTCCTACAGCCCGATGGAGGTCATCAACGGCGTCTCCCGCACGGGCCTGTCGCTGCGCGAGTGGCTCATCGCGGCGAAGGAGGCGGGCGTGGACTCGCTGCCCGGCACCGCCGCCGAGATCCTCGACGACGACGTCCGCTGGGTGCTGACGAAGGGCAAGCTCCCCACGTCGGCATGGGTGGACGTGGTGACCACGGCCCACGAGGTCGGCCTGCCCACGACGTCGACGATGATGTACGGCCACGTCGACACCCCCGCCCACTGGGTGGGGCACCTGAAGCTCCTGCGCTCCATCCAGGAGAGGACGGGCGGCTTCACCGAGTTCGTGCTGCTGCCGTTCGTCCACCACAACGCGCCCATCTACCTGGCCGGCCTGGCCCGCCCGGGGCCGACCGTCCGCGAGAACCGGGCCGTCCACGCCCTGGCCCGCGTCCTGCTGCACGGCGCCATCCCCAACATCCAGACCTCCTGGGTGAAACTGTCGGACGACCTGGTCACCGAGGTCCTCCAGGGCGGCGTCAACGACCTGGGCGGCACGCTGATGGAGGAGACCATCTCCCGCATGGCGGGCTCCGACAACGGCAGCTTCAAGACCATGTCGTCCCTGGAGGCGATGGCCGCCCGCGCCGGCCGCCCCGCCGTCCAGCGCACCACCACCTACGGCCGCCCCACCGCCGAACGCGTCGAGGCCGCCCGCAAGACCGACGGCGTGGGCCACTTCCTTCCCCTGGCGGTCAAGTAGGCACGCCTCGCACGACGAGAGGGTCCCCGTCCGTGTTCCGCGGACGGGGACCCGAGAGGCATCAGCGGCGGTCGTCCTCCACGCGGAGCGAACGCGTGAAGGCACGGAAGGCGGCCTTGTCGAACAGGTGCACGCGCCTGGCGGGGTTCTTGGAGTCGCGCACGGCGATCCGTCCGGAGATCTCGGCGACTTCCACGCACTCTCCGCCTTGATGCCCGCTGTGGCTGCTCTTGCGCCACTGCGGTGCTGATCCGTGTGTCATGGCTCCTCCAACACGGTTCTGATCATGGCGAGTGACTCGTTCACGCGCAGGGCATGCCCTTGGATCAGCTCGTACTCTACGCCGAGATCGGCGACTCGTGCCGGATTGTCCATCAGTATTCCGTTACCGGCGGATTCGGTGTAAGCGGCCTGCGTTCCATCCTCAAAGGTGAACAGGGTGAAGCTCCCGGTGAGGCCGGAGTAGTAGCCGCTGTCCATCGGTACGACGCGCACCGTGATGTTGTGCCGCGTGGCGAGCGCGAGAAGATGCTCCAACTGCGCCCGGTGCATTTCCGCGGTGCCTATGACGCGGCGGAGCAGGACCTCATCGACTGTCAGAAAGATCCGGGGCGGATTCTCCCTGTTCAGGACGCCGGTCTGCCGGGACAGGCGCTTTTCCGTGAGAGCCGCCGCGGTCTCGGTGTCGTTCACCACGGACATGATCGCTTTCACGATGTCCGGCGTCTGGAAGAGGCCGTGAAGAAGCATGCCACTGTAGATCCTGATGGTGGCCGCCTGGATTTCCCGCTCCAGATATTCGGGAAACCCAGGCGGCAGAATTGCCAGGTGGCGGGTGTCGACGATGTTCCGCCACAGTCGGACGAAGATCCCGTTGATCTTGAAGAACGTGTCGCAGTCCTCGGAGAACTTCTGTGACGGCTTGTTCTTGCAGTCTTCGAGCTGCGCGATGTAGGCCGGGGTGTAGCCCAGCAGCCGGGCCAGTTCGGTCTTGTTGAGTCTGGCCTCCTCGCGCCAGGCCGTCAGCTCGCCCGCGTAGGCGCGTATCGCCGGAGACGTGGAGGGGGTGCTCGAAGCCGACATCACGTGCTCCCAGGGGCAGAGGACGAGCGAGGAGAGTCCCCGGACCACTCCCGTTCTCCGAGGCTTGGTCGCCCACGGTAGCCGCGCACATCGACCCCGGTCACGGCGATGCGCCAACCTGGGGAAAACCTCGCGGAGGAAATGCCACGAATCGCCACCCTTCCGGCTGCCGGGGCCGACCGTTCGCGGAAGCCGCTCCATCCCCCGCTCGATGAGGCAAGACGAGGTACTTGGGTACCTCGACCTCAGGAGGTGGTCATGGCCGGAGCTGCGAACCCCAGGCGTCAGGCACCGCTGAAGATCGACCCGGAGACGGACGAGCTGATCTCCCAGGCCGCGCATTTCCTCGGCATGACCAAGAAGGACTTCGTCACCGAAGCCGCCAAGGCCTGTCTGGAACAGCGGCGAGAGGAGGTCCGGCTCGGGATGATCGAGTCGATGAGGGTGCTGGACGGTCCCCTTCACCGGAGTGTCGCGATGCTGACGAGTTTGTCGCCCGAGCGGATCGAGGAACTCGGCGGCGTCGGCGACTGGGAGGACTGACGCATGACGGTGCGTCCCACGCTGCGTTGCCTGCGGGAAGACCTCCGCCTTCCCGTACCGGGAGCCCGGGTTCCGCTGGATCAGATCGAACACCCTTTGCTGAGAAAGGCGACCGAGCAGTTCGCCGACGCCGAGGCGGCCCCGGGCCTGGCCGACTGGCTGCGCGACGTGGTCTTCGCGAACGCCGAGGCCCGCGGCGTCGAACCGCAGACCGCCGCCTGGGGATGACCGCGGCCGTCCGTCCGGCTCGAACGGTGCGTCCGCGGCGGGCTGGGAGAGGCGGGTCAGGGGACGCGGAGCGCCGCGATGCGCTCCTCCAGGACGGCCGGCGCGGAGTCCGGAGTGCGGCGTCCGAACAGGACCTGCAGGTTCAGCCCGTCGGTGAGGGTGATCAGCGCGTCCGCCTCCCGGGCGGCGTCGAGGTCCGGCCGCAGCCGCCCGCCTCCTGGGCGACGCGGATGAGCAGGGCGAGAAGCTCCGCGAGTCCCGCGTACTGGTCGCGTTGGACGTCGGAGCCGTGCCGTTCGTCCAGGGATTCGGCTCGGCCCTCACCCAGGAGTCGTGGGACACCGCCTTCGGGGTGGCCGGTCTGCTCCGGGCGGCGGGGCTGTCCCGGTGGACGGATCTGTTGATCGGCGGGGCCGGGGCGGTCCTGCTCGCCTGGGCCGCGACCCGGCACCGGGCACGCGGCTGACGTCGAGAGCGCGACAGCGGTAGGAAAGCCTTCCTACCGTGGGTTACGGTGGGGCCATGACTGTACGGAAGCTGTCGATCTCGGTGCCGTCCGAAGTCGAGGAGCTGCTCAAGGAAGCCGCGGCGGGTGAGGGAAAGTCGGTGTCGGCCTGGCTGGCAGAGGCCGCTGTCGAGAAGGCTCAGCTCGCTGCACTGCAGGTGCAGGGACGAGCGGCCGCGCGCGAGCTGGTGTCGGAGTACGAGAACGAGTACGGGCCCCTGCCGGAGGAGTCGAAGCGGCGCGCTCACGATTTCCTCCTGGAGATCGGACTGCTGGACGACGAATCCTGGCCGGAGGTCGGCTAGTGCGCACGATCGTCTACGACACCGGTGCTCTGCTGGCCGCGGAACGCCGCAATCCGGATCTCCTCGCTCTGCACGAGCGGTTGACGTCGGCTCGTATCAGACCTCTCGTGCCGGTCGTGGTACTCGCTCAGGCATGGCGCGGCGGACCGCAGCACCAGATCTCCAGGCTTCTCAAGGGCTGTGAGATCGTCCCGGACGGCCAGCGGATCGGCAGAGCCGCCGGAGTGGCCTGCGGAGCGGCGGGAACCTCGGACGTGGTCGACGCGATCGTGGTCGCCACCGCCGTGCAGAACAACGCCGCCGTGGTCACCAGCGATCCCGGGGATTTGACCCACCTGGCGGATTCCCTGGGGGTGAAGATCAGCCTCTTCACCGTCTGACGAGGGTGCTCGGAAAGACCTTCGGGTCGCGGTGTCGACCGACCCGGCACCTCCTCCTGCCCCGGGTCTTCTTCGCCGGAGGCGTTTGATGGTGGGTTTCTCGGACGGGGCGTCGGTGGGGAACGGTGTGTTTCGGGAAGGCGGGATTGTCGGGGGGCGGGGCTAGCCTGCGGGCGTGGTGGACATGGGAGGCGGTCGGGTTCCGGCCGCGGAGGAAGAAGAGCGGTTCTGGGGGCTGGTGGAGGCGGCGTGGGGGGCGTCGGGGGCCGAGGTCGCGCGGGCGCGGCGGGCGTTGGCGAGCCGGGCTCCGGGGACTGAGGCGTGGGACCTGCTCGGCGTGGTCGACGGGGCGCTCGGGGCGTTCCTGCGCGAGCTCGCCGGGCGGTGCGGCGGAGCGTCGGCGGAGGAGCTGACCGTGCTCGACCGGGTGCTGGAACGCAAGCTCCACGAGATCGACCGGGCGGACGTCCATGCGGTGACCGACGGGTCGGACGACGGCTTCCTCTACGCTCGCGGGTTCATCGTCGCGATGGGGCGGGACTTCTACGACGCGGTGGTCCGCGATCCGCAGATGGCGGTGCAGGACGCCGACTGCGAGGCGATGTGCTACTTCTTCGCGCGGCTGCACCAGGAGCGGTTCGGGGACCACCCGGACACCGGGTCGGGGATCACACGCGAGTCGTGCTCGAATCCGGCGGGCTGGCCCTCCTGAGGAGGGCACCGGGGGCGGCCCTGATGCGGCGGGGGGCCAAGAGCGCTTCCCGCGCTCTGACAGCGGTCCTGAAGTCCGCGGGAGAAGGGCGGCCCGCAGCGGTGTTCCTCCTGAGGGGAGGAACACCGCACGGATGGGTCAGCGGACCTCGATGAAGGCGTCCGGGACGCGGGGGGCGCGGTCGCGGGGCGGGGCCGCGGGGTGGCCGACGCCCACGGTGCCCATGGGGTCCCAGTCGGCGGGCAGGCCGAGGACCTCGCGGACGGTGTCGCGGCAGAACATGGTGCTGGAGACCCAGCAGGAGCCCAGGTTCTCCACGGTGAGGGCGATCAGGAGGTTCTGGACGGCGGCGCCGGTGGAGACCAGGAACATCTCGCGTTCGGCGGAGGCGCGGCGCTCGTCGGGATAGGGGTGCGCGCCGTCGGTCGTGACCAGGCAGGGGATGACCAGGTACGGGGCGCGGCGCAGCACGTCGCCGCGGCGGAGGCGCTTGGTGATGGACTCCTCGGAGAAGCCGTCGCGTTCCAGGTCGGCGCGCCAGGCGTCGCGCATGGCGTCCAGGAGGCGGGTGCGGATCTCCGGCGTCTCCAGGAGGACGAAGCGCCACGGGGTGGTGTGGTGCGGGGCCGGGGCCGTGATCGCGGCGGCGACGGCGCGGCGGACGGCCTCGCCGTCCACGGGCTCGTCGGTGAACTCGCGGATGGTGCGGCGGGCGTGGACGACCTCGGCCGAACCCCAGCGGAAGAGGTCCTGCGACGGGGTGCGGATGAGGGCCGCGGCGCCCGGCCCGTCCTCGTCGACGACCAGGCGGGGCAGGCCGCGGACGACCGCGACGGGGACGCCGTCGACCTTGCCCTTGACCAGTTCGGCCGCGGCGGCGATCTCGTCGGCGACGGCCGTGACGGTGGCCTCCAGGAGGTTGCCGTGGGTGTCGGTGCGGCCGCGGAAGTCGTCCAGGGGCAGCACGCCGGAGGCGCCGATCGCCATGTCGGTCTGGCCGGAGCGCCAGGCGCGGCCCGCGGTGTCGGAGATGATCACGCCGACCTGGACGGGCAGCGCCGCGCGCAGCGCCGAGGCCGAGGCGTCGGGGTCCGCGGGCAGCAGCAGGACGGTGCCCGGCTCGGTGTTGGAGGCGTCCACCCCGGCCGCGGCCATGACCAGGCCCTGCCGGTTCTCGACGATGCGGGTGCGGCCCTTGCGGGCGACGACGCGCACGGTCTCGGCGTCGACGGCCTTGTCCCGGTCGCCGGCCTGCAGGACGCGGCCCTCGGCCTTGCTGACGATCTTCGAGGTGACGACGAGCACGTCGCCGTCGCGCAGTTCGGGGAAGGCCGCGGTGATCAGGGCCGCCAGGTCGTCGCCGGGGCGCACCTCGGGCAGCCCGAGAACGGGGATGATCTCGATCATGCGAGCTCCAGGGCCAGGTCCACGGCGGCCCGCGCCAGGGCGCGGGTGGCCTCGGGGTCGGACATCAGCAGCGGGTGCGCCCGCACGGTCATCGGCTCCAGGCCCGGCGAGGCGAAGTGCGGGGCGTCCTGCGGCGCCACCAGCCACCCGTTCACCAGCTCGGGCCCGTAGAAGCCGGCCACGCCCGCGGCGGACGTCTCCACCCCGATCGCGGTGAGGCAGGCGTCGGCCATGCCGCGGACGGGAGCGCCGCCGATGATGGGGGAGACGCCCACGACCGTCTTGCCCGTCAGCGCCTCCCGGATGCCGGGGACCGCGAGGATCGTCCCGATGCTGACCACCGGGTTGGACGGCGGGAAGAGCACGAAGTCGGCCTCTTCGACGGCCTCCAGCACGCCGGGCGCGGGCTTCGCCTCGGCCGCGCCGACCGGGGTGATCGCCAGCGCCGGGAGGGACGCGCGCAGCCGCACCCACCACTCCTGGAAGTGGATGGCGCGCCTGCCCTTCTCGTCCTCGATGACCACGTGCGTCTCGACGCGCTCGTCGGTCATCGGCAGCAGCCGCACCCCCGGCCGCCAGCGGTCGCACAGCGCCTGGGTGATCTGGGAGAGCGGGTACCCGGCGTCCAGCATCTGGGTGCGCACGATGTGGGTGGCGAAGTCGCGGTCGCCGAGGCCGAACCAGGTGGGCTCCATGCCGTAGGCGGCGAGCTCCTCCTTGACCGCGAACGTCTCGTCGCGCCTGCCCCAGCCCTGCTCCTCGTTGATGCCGCCGCCCAGCGTGTACATCACGGTGTCCAGGTCGGGACAGACCTTCAGCCCGAACAGGTAGATGTCGTCACCGGTGTTGCCGACGACGGTGACCTCGGCGTCCGGCGCCGCCGCCCTGAGTCCGCGCAGAAAACGAGCGCCACCGATTCCTCCGGCCAGAACCACGATTCTCACGCGGGTAAGTCTTTCATCCCCGCTGTGATGATCCGCTGGTGCCTGACGCTGAAGGAGGTGGTGTGCGAAGCTGTCGTTGACAAACGGTAGTCTTCCCGCCCCAGAAGGACCGCCTTTCATCCCCCGCTATGGAGTGAATCCCCCGTGAACACCGAAGCGCTGCAGAAACTGCGTGAACCAGCTGCCTTCGCCCTCATCGGGGCGGCCGGTCTGCAACTGCTGGCCGGGCTCATCAGCCTCTTCTCCTATGGCGGGTTCACCCTCAACGCGTACGGCGAGGCGGCGGGCTACGGCCTGTTCACCAACCTCCACCTCGCGCTGGGCGTCGCGGCCGCCGTGATCCTGGTCACCTGGGGCCGCACCTCGCCGCAGGCGCGCACCGTGGTGATGGCCGCGCTGGGCGTGGCGGGCGTGGCGCTGCTGCTCGGCCTGCTCTCGCTGCTGGCCGGCCTGGTGGCCGAGGGCCCCGGGGGCGCGTCCAAGGCCGCGATGTTCTTCTGGGCCGTGAGCAAGCTGGTCGTGTGCGGGGCGGCCGCCTACTTCGTCTTCCTCCACTTCCAGGCGATGCAGCCGGCCCGTCCGGCGCCCGCGCCGGGGATGGGCGGCCAGGTCTACGGGGCGCAGCCGCAGTACGGCCAGGACCAGTACGGCCAGCAGCAGTACGGCCAGCAGGGCCAGCAGTACCCCCAGTACGGCGGCCAGGACCCGTACGCCCAGCCGCAGCAGGGCCAGCAGCCGGGCCAGCAGCAGTACGGCGCCCCCGAGCAGCAGCAGTACGGCCAGCAGCAGTACGGCCAGCAGCCGGGCCAGGCCGACTACGGCCAGCCGCAGCAGGGCCAGCCCGCCCAGCCCGATTACGGACAGCCCCAGCAGCCCTACGGCCAGCCGGACTACGGCCAGCAGCAGTACGGCCAGCAGCCGCCGGCCGACCAGGGCCAGTGGACCCGCCAGTTCGGCGGCGAGGAGCAGTCCGCCCAGCCCCAGCAGAACGACCAGAACTGGTATCGGGGCGATCAAGGACCGCAATAATCCCCTCCGTAGCCCCCTGATTTCGTCAGGTAAGGCCCTGTTCCATCCCGCTTTACTCCTGGAGCGCTTGACGCGCAAGGGACTACACACGTGTAATTTCTCGTGTGTAGTTCTTACGTCATACCCCGTGGCCTTCGGGGGAGGCGGTTGTCCGGGGGCTCCACGGGGGCGGCTAGGAGGTGCGCGTGGGCGAGGTCGTGATCCCGCTGGCGCACGGCACAGACGACGGCGAAGAGTTGGGCTGGCAGGAGCGCGCCCTTTGCGCTCAGACGGATCCGGAGGCGTTCTTTCCGGAGAAGGGTGGCTCGACCCGCGAAGCCAAGAAGGTGTGCCGGGCTTGCGAGGTGCGTGCGGAATGTCTGGAGTATGCGCTCCAGCACGATGAACGGTTCGGTATCTGGGGTGGACTGTCGGAGCGGGAGCGGCGCAAACTGAAGCGCGCGGCCGTCTAGCGGTCCCCCTGTGTACTTGTGAGTAAAGTGGTCAGCCGCGCGGCCCCCCGCGCGGCTGACCGGTCTCACCCCCTGCCTTCCCCTGCGAGTAACCGTGGCGCTCACTCCCGACAGGCATGTGGTCACCGCCGTTCTCGTGGCCCACGACGGAGCCCGGTGGCTGCCCGAGACGCTGAAGGCGCTGCTCACCCAGTCCCGCCGGATCCAGCGGCTCGTGGTCGTCGACACCGGCAGCACCGACCGGGGCCCCGCCGTCATCGCGGGGGTCGTCGGCCCCGGCAACCTGCTCACCCTGGACCGCGACGTGCCCTTCGCCGCGGCCGTGGCCCGCGCGCTGGAGCAGCCCGCCGCCAACACCCCCGCCGGCGTCCCCGACGCGGTGGAATGGGTCTGGGTCCTGCACGACGACTCCGCGCCCGCCCCCCGCGCGCTGGAGCACCTGCTCGCCGAGGCCGACGCCGACCCGCACGTCGGGCTCGTCGGGCCCAAGCTGCGCGACTGGCAGGACCGGCGGCTGCTGCTGGAGGTCGGCGTCTCCCTGGACGGCCAGGGCAGGCGCGAGACCGGCGTGGACCACGGGGAGTTCGACCAGGGCCAGCACGACGGGGCGCCCGACGTGCTGGGCGTCAGCACCGCCGGGATGCTCATCCGCCGCGACGTGTGGGAGCAGACCGGCGGCCTCGACCCGGCGTTCGGCCTGTTCCGCGACGACGTCGACCTCGGCTGGCGGGTGCACGCCGCGGGCCACCGGGTGGCCGCCACCAGCGACGCCGTGGTCTTCCACGCCGAGGCCTCCGCGCGCGGCCTGCGCGAGCAGCCCGTCTCCCACCGCAGGCTGGACCGGCGCAACGCGATGTACGTGCTGCTGGCCAACCAGCCGCTGCGCCCCGCCCTGCTGACCTTCGCCCGGCTGATGTTCGGCTCCCTGGTGCGGGCCGCCGGGCTGCTGGCGGCCAAGAAGCCGGCGGCGCTGCGCGACGAGCTCGACGCCGTCCGTGACGTGCTGGGCAGCCCGGGGAGGCTGCGGGCCCTGCGCGCCGCGCGGGCGCCGGGCAGGTCCCGGGTCTACCGCGCGGTCCGCCGGCTCCAGCCGCGCCTGGTCACCCTGCGCAGGCTGGCGGACCGGCTCGCGTCGATGATCTCGCCCTCCGAGTACGGCCTCGACCTGACCGAGGAGGAGGAGCCGCCGCCCGACCGCGGCCTGGGCCTGGGGCTGGGCGCGGTCCGCCGGGTCCTGGCCCACCCCGGCGCGGTCGTGCTGCTGGCGCTGTCGGCGGTGGCGTTCCTGGCCGGGCGGTCCCTGCTGGCGTCCGGCGGGAGCCTGGGCGGCGGGGCGCTGGTCCCCCTCACCCAGAGCACGGGCGACCTGTGGTCGGCCTACGCCTCCGGCTGGCATCCGGTGGGGCTCGGCTCGGCCGACGCCTCCCCGCCCTGGCTGGCGGTCCTGGCCGGGTTGTCGGTGCTGTCCTTCGGGCAGCCCTCCCTGGCCGTCGCGGGCCTGCTGCTGGGCTGCGTGCCGCTGTCGGGGCTCACCGCCTACCTGGTGGCCAAGCGGCTCGTCCCGGTGGGGCTGCCGGTCGGGCGCCGCGCGGCACGGCTGATCGGCCGCCGCCGGGTCCCGGCGAGCGCCGTCCGCGTCTGGATCGCGCTCGCCTACGCGCTGCTGCCCGTGGTCAGCGGGGCGATCGCGACGGGCAGGTTCGGCACCTGCCTGGTGTACGTGCTGCTGCCGCTGATCGGGTTGGCGGGCGCCCGGGTGCTGCGCCTTCCGCGGGGCCGGGTCGACGCCCGGCACGCCAGGCGCGCGGCCTGGGCGCTGGCGGCGCTGCTGACGGTCGCGATGGCGTTCGTGCCGCTGACCTGGCTGATGGTGGCGGTCGTCGGCTGCCTGGCGCTGTGGTGGCCGGGCACGGGCCGCCCCCTGGACGCGGCGATCGCGCTGGCCGTCCCGCCGCTGCTGCTGCTGCCCACGACCGTCGGGCTGGTGCTGCACCCGTCGCGCCTCCTGCTGGAGGCCGGGCTGCACCGGCCCGAGCTGGTCGACCGCGAGCTGACGGCGCTGTCGGTCCTCACCCTCGACCCCGGCGGCCCCGGCACCGAGATGGGCTGGGCCACCGCGGGGCTGCTGGCCCTGGCCGTGGCGGCGCTGCCGCTGCGCACCCGCCGCACCGCGGTGCTGGGCGGCTGGGCGCTGATCCTCATCGGCCTCCTCACCGCCGTCGCGGTCTCGGCGATCACCGTCACCGAGGTCGCGGGCGAGGGCGCCCCCGCCTGGCCGGGCGTGCCGCTGGCGGTCGCGGCGGGCGGCCTCATCCTCACCGCGGGCGCCGCGCTGCAGCGCGCCGTGGAGCTGCTGTCCGGACGGGACTGGCTCTACCGCGTCGGCGGCGCCTGCTCGGTGCTGATCGCGGTGAGCACGCCCGTGCTGGCGGGGGCCGTCTGGATCGGCACCGGGGTGCGCGGGCCGGTCGGCACGGCCGGGGACGGCCCGCTGCCGGCGTTCGTCTCCGCGTCGGTCGACGAGAAGGGCGCCCGCACGCTCGTGCTGGGCCGGCGGGCGGACGGCGGCGTCTCCTACGCGCTGCTGCGCGGCGCGGCTCCGGCGGCGGGCGAGGACGAGCTGCGGCCGCCCGAAGCGGCGCGGGCGCGGCTCGACGACCTCGTCGCCCGGCTGGCCGCCGGGCAGGGCGCCGCGGGGCTGGGGCGCATGGGCGTGCACCACCTGGTGGTCCGCGAGCCCGGCCGCCAGGACGCCCTGCTGGCGGTGCTCGACGCCGTCCCCGAGCTGGTGCGGCTGAGCCGCGGCGAGGACTTCGCGGTGTGGCGGCTGTCGGAGCCCGGCGGGCGGCTGATGCTGGTGGACGGCGAGGGGATCACCCCGCTGGAGTCCGGCGTGACCGCCGCGCGGGTGCGGATCCCGGCGGGGGAGGAGGGGCGCGAGCTCCTGCTGGCCGAACCCGCGGGCGGCTGGACCGGCCGGTTCGACGGCGCCGCGGCCGAGACGGGGACGGCGGACGGCTGGGCCGCGTCCTGGAGGGTCCCGGCGGGCGGCGGCGTCTTCACGCTGGAGCGCGAAGACCCCCTCTGGCCCAAGTGGATCATCGTGCAGGGAGTGGCGGTCCTGCTCGTGGTGGTGCTGGCGCTGCCCGGCGGCGAGCTGCCCGCCCGGCGGCCGGACGGGCGCCGCCGCAGGGGGCGGCGCGGGACCGACGGGCCCGCCGCGTCCGAGGCGTCCGAGGCGCCCGAGAGCGCTCCCGAAACCCCCGAGTCCGCGGAGCTCCCGGCATGAACGACGACCAGCGCGACATCGAGTTCGGCAGGCCGGTCCCGCCGCCGAGGCCGCCCGCGGAGCCCCCTCCCGAACCGCCGACCGGCCCGTACCCGGCGCTGTCCGGGACGGGCGCGTGGGCGCGGCCGGCCCTCCCGCCCGCCGGTGAACCCGTGGCCTTCGGCGACCCCGGTTCGACCGGCGTACCGCAGGAGCACTTTCCCGCGGGCGAGTCCGCCTTCGGCGACCCCGGGGTTCGCGTACCGCAGGAGGCCCCTCCCGCCGGTGAGACCTTCTTCGGGGATCCCGGGCACGACGACCCGTTCGGCGACCCGCAGGGCCCGTCCCCGGAACGTACGGGCGCGGACGGTGGGCCCGTGCCGGGCCGCCGGTCCCGCAGGGCCGCGCGGCGCGAGCCGGCGTTCGGCGGGGTGCTGCAGGCCGTCGGGAGGTTCGCCGCCCACCGCTACGGGACGGCGGCGCTGATCCTGCTGGCGGCGGCCTCCCTCTACGGCGTCGCCGAGATCACCCGGCCGGGGCCCGCGCCCGCGCACCGGGGAGGGGTCGTCCCGGTGGAGGCCGCGGTGGCGGTCTGCCCGGACGCGGCCAAGGCGGAGATCACCGTGGCCTCCACCGGCAGGGGCGACGGCGAGGCGGTCGTGCGCGATCCGGTGGGCAAGGTCCTGACGACCCTCGACGCCCCCGGCACGGCCTGGACCAGCACCAGGGCGCAGACGGCCAAGCGGAAGGGCCCCCTGGTCGTCGACGCGTCGGGCGCGCACGCGGCCGGGCTCGCGGCCGTCCAGACCACCGAGGACAGGCGCGGCCTGTCCGGGGCGCGCTGCGCCGCGCCCGGCACCGACCACTGGTTCGTCACGCCGGGGCCCGGCGAGGGCGACGTCGAGCTGCACCTGGCCAACGCCGACGACGTCCCCGCGACGGTGGACGTCCACGCGATCTCCGACCAGGGCTCGCTGGCCACCACGGACGGCAAGTCCCTGGAGGTGCCGGGCCAGGCCGCCCGCGTGGTGCGGATCGGCCGCGGCCCGGACGGGCTGGGCTCGGTCGCCGCCGGGACCGGGGTGATCGCGCTGCGGGTGACGGCCACCACCGGGCGGGTGGCGGCCGCGGTGCGCACGGACCTGGGGAGCCGGGGGGCGGACTGGGTCCCCGCGTCGGCCGGTCCGGCCCGCGCGCTGGTGCTGCCGGGCGTCCCGCCGGGCGGCGGCCGCCGCACCCTGTACGTGGGCGCCCCGGGCGAGGCCGACGCCCGGGTGCGGATCAAGGTGGTCACCGAGGACGGCGTGTTCGCGCCCGAGGGCCAGGACACGCTGGAGGTCCCGGCCGACACCGTCATGTCGCTGGACCTGGAGACGTCGCTGGGCGGCCGGGCCGCCGCGGTCGTGCTCACCTCCGGCCGGGAGCTGGTGGCGGGCCTGCAGGCCGGCGGCGAGGAGGTGAGCTACGGCGCCGCGGCCGCGCCGCTGGGCGAGGGCTCCACCGTGGCGGGCTCGCAGAAGGGCTCCACGCTGCTGCTGACGGCCCCCGAGGCCGCCGCCGTGGTCAGGGTGACCCCCCTGGACAAGGCGGGCCCCGGGACGGCTCAGGAGGTCCGGCTGGCCGCGGGCCGGACGGTCGAGGTCCCGGTGGACGCCGCGGCGGTGCGGGTCGAGCCGCTGGCGGGCTCGGGCCCGGTGTACGGGGCGCGCTTTCGCGTCGTGAAGTCCGGCCGGTCGCGGACGGCCACCCTGCTGGTGCTGGGCCCCGACCCGGCGAGCGTGCGGCTGCCCGCCGTCGGCGGCTCGCTGACCGCGGTCCTCACCGACCCGGGCGGGTCCTAGGGCTCGACCTCCTCGGGCGGCACGCCCAGCAGGGCGGCGACCTCCTCGACCACCAGCTCGTGGATGAGCCGGACGAGCTCGCGCTCGCCCTGGCCGGAGGAGCCGGCCCGGCTCTCCACCGGGCGGCGGAAGACCACCACCCGGGTGGTGCCGCCGGCCTCGCGGGTGGCGCTCAGCGGCACCCGCGTCTCGTCCGGGTCGGGCCGGGGGACGTCCTCGACCGCGAACTCCACGCCGGCCAGCCGCTCGCTCCAGGGGGCGACGATGCGCTGGACCTCCTCGCGCACCAGGTCGTCGAACTTCTCCGAACGGGTGAGCGAGATGGGCACCTCCGGCGGGGCCAGCGGACCGCGCAGGCCCCGGCCGTGCCGGTCGCGGCGCTTGGCTCTGCTCATCCGAAGAGTGTATGCGCCGGTGGCGGCGGGGCCCAGTGGTGCGGGAGGGGCCCGGCGGACGAAGCCCTGATCCCGGGCGAAAAGCCTGTCCGAATTGTGCATGTTAGATGGGAAACGCGAGACACGATCACCCGGATACTGGCGGCGCGGCCCGGAAAGGCGTACGTTCTGGCATCGTGAGCTCCGTTCGACTCTGTTCCCGCACCGCGTGCAAGGCGCCCGCGGTGTTCACGCTCACGTACGTCTATCGTGACTCCACCGCGGTCCTGGGTCCGCTGGCCGCGTACGTCGAGCCGCACTGCTACGACCTCTGCGCCGACCACGCCGACCGCCTGACCGCCCCGATGGGCTGGGAGCTGCTGCGCCTGCCCGCCGACGAGGCGTCCGAGCAGCCCAGCACCGACGACCTGGAGGCGCTGGCCGACGCCGTGCGCGAGGCGGCCCGCCCCGCGGGGCCGGTGGCCGAGCCGGTCGGCCAGGGCACCGAGGTGGGCCGCAGGGGCCATCTGCGGGTGCTGAGGTCCGACCAGCCGCGCCAGTAGAGGGCCGGGCCGCGAGGACCGCCGGCGGCCTCGTCATGCTCCCGTCGCCCCCCACCGGTAGGCTCGAAGCTCAAGAGAGACGAGCTGGAGAGGGATGACCGAGTGGGCGATCTCGCCAAGATCTTCAAGGCCTACGACGTGCGGGGCGTCGTCCCCGACGAATTCGACGAGGAGATCGCCGAGGCCACCGGGGCCGCCTTCGTCCGGGTCACCGGCGCCGCCCGGGTCGTCACCGCGCACGACATGCGCGCCTCGTCCGCACCGCTGGCCGCGGCCTTCGCCAGGGGCGCCGCGGCGCAGGGCGCCGACGTGCTGGAGGCGGGTCTCGGCTCCACCGACCTGCTGTACTACGCCAGCGGCAGCCTGGACCTGCCCGGCGTGATGTTCACCGCCAGCCACAACCCGGCCCGCTACAACGGCATGAAGATGTGCCGGGAGGGCGCCAGGCCGATCGGCCAGGACACCGGGCTGCGCGAGATCCGCGACCTCGTCGGGCGGGGCGTCCCCGCCCACGACGGCCCGGCGGGCCGCGTCGAGCGGCGCGACCTCCTGCAGGGGTACGCCGACCACCTCAGGACCCTGGTCGACCTCACCGGCATCCGGCCGCTCAAGGTGGTCGTGGACGCCGGCAACGGCATGGGCGGCCACACCGTCCCCGCGGTCCTGGCGGGACTGCCGCTGCAGGTCGTCCCGCTCTACTTCGAGCTGGACGGGACCTTCCCCAACCACGAGGCCAACCCGATCGAGCCGGCGAACCTGCGCGACCTGCAGGCGGCGGTGCTGGAGCACGGCGCCGACCTCGGCCTGGCCTTCGACGGCGACGCCGACCGCTGCTTCGCGGTGGACGAGCGCGGCGCCATCGTCTCCCCGTCCGCGATCACCGCGCTGGTGGCCGAGCGGGAGCTGGCCAAGCACCCCGGCGCCAGCATCGTGCACAACCTCATCACCTCGCGCGCGGTGCCGGAGATCATCCGCGAGAACGGCGGCGTCCCCGTCCGCACCCGCGTGGGGCACTCGTTCATCAAGAAGACCATGGCCGAGGCCGACGCCGTCTTCGGCGGCGAGCACTCGGCGCACTTCTACTTCCGCGACTTCTGGTTCGCCGACTCCGGCATGCTCGCCGCGCTGCACGTCCTGGCCGCCCTCGGCGAGCAGGACGGGACGCTGTCGGCGCTGCTGAAGTCCTACGACCGCTACGCCGCCTCGGGGGAGATCAACAGCGAGGTCGCCGACCAGGCCGCCGCGGTGGCCCGGGTCGCCAAGGCCTTCGCCGGCCGTCCCGGGGTCGAGGTGGACGAACTCGACGGCACCACGTTCACCGGTGACGGATGGTGGTTCAACCTGCGCGCGTCCAACACCGAACCGCTGCTCCGCCTCAACGCCGAGGCGGGAGACGAGCACACGATGGCGGCGATCAGGGACGAGGTCCTGTCGATCGTGCGCCGCGAGGAGGCAAAGTGAAGATCGACGCCTGGCTGCTGGACATCCTCGCCTGCCCCGACTGCAGGGGGCGGCTGAACCCCGAGGACGGGCAACTGCGCTGCACCGGCGAGTGCGGCAGGCTCTACCCGGTGACCGCCGAGGGCGTCCCGGTCCTGCTCGTCGACGAGGCGCGGGCGCCCCAGGCATGATCCCGGCGGGCTCGCTGGAGGACGTGGAGGCGCTGGAGGCCGGTGACCCCGGCGGGATGCTGCGGCTGGTGGCGTCGGGCGCCGCCCACCTGCGCCGGTCCGCGCTGCTGGCCGAGGAGGCCGGCCTGGCCGAGGCGCTGCGCGGCGCCGGCCGCCCCCGGTCGGTGGTGGTGGCCGGGCCCGGCGAGGCGGGCGGGGTGGTGGCCGCGGTGTGCGGTCCGGGCTGCCCGGTGCCGGTGCTGAGCCTCCCCGGGCGGCGGCTGCCGGGCTGGGTGGGCGCCGCCGACCTGGTGTTCGCGCTCGGCGACGAGGCGTTCGAGGCCGCCGAGCAGGCGGTGCGGCGGGGCGCGTCGGTGGTGGGCGTGGGCCCGCCGGACGCCCGGCTGGCGCAACTGGCGGTGCAGAACAGGTCGCTGTACCTGCCGATGCCGCCCGGCGGCCCGGCGCGCGCGATGTTGTGGGCGCAGGTCGTGCCGATGCTGCTGGTGCTGCGCGGGCTGCGGCTGGTCTCGCTGCCCGACGAGGCGCTGGAGTCCACGGCGCTGCTGATGGAGGACCTCATCCACCGCTGCCGGCCGTCGGCGGAGCCGTTCCTGCATCCGGGCAAGCAGCCGGCCCTGGAGCTGGCGGGGAGCCTGCCGATGCCCTGGGGCGACACCCCGCTGGAGCTGGCCGCCGCGTCCCGCTTCGCCGCCCAGCTGGGGGACAACGCCAAGGTCCCCAGCGCGCGGGCGCAGCTCGGCGCGCTGGACGCGCGGCGGGGCGAGGGGGATCCCGACGACTTCTTCCGGGACCGGGCGGAGGACGCCGACGGCGGGACGCATCCGGTGATCTTCGTCGAGGAGGGCACGTCGCCGGTCGCGGAGGTGGCCAGGGCGCGCGGGATACCGGTGACGGAGATCAGGTCGCAGGGCGGGCATCCACTGGAGCGCGTCGCCTCACTGATCGTGGTATGCGACTATGTCTCCGTTTATCTGGCACTGGCTCTGGGCGTGGACCCGACACCGGTGCCTGCCCGTGCAGAGCTCACAGCAAGGATCTCCTAGATGGCAGCAGACGGCGGTACCAAGGCGATCGTCGCCGCCTTGGCCGCGAACCTCGGGATCGCGGTCTCGAAGTTCGTGGCATATGTCTTCACCAGCTCCTCGTCGATGCTGGCCGAGTCCATCCACTCGCTGGCCGACTCGGGCAACCAGGCGCTGCTCCTGGTCGGCAAGAAGCGCTCCGAACGCGGCCGCACCCCCGAGCACCCGTTCGGCTTCGGCCGCGAGAGGTACTTCTACTCCTTCATCGTCGCCCTGGTGCTGTTCACCGTGGGCTCGATGTTCTCCCTCTACGAGGGCATCCACAAGATCCAGCACCCCGAGGACAAGATCACCTCACCCGCCTGGGCGTTCGGCGTGCTGAGCGTGGCGATCGTCCTGGAGTGCTTCTCCTTCCGGACCGCGATCGTGGAGTCCAACCGCATCCGGGGCGAGCAGTCCTGGATGCAGTTCATCCGCAAGGCCAAGTCCCCCGAGCTGCCGGTCGTGCTGCTGGAGGACCTCGGCGCGCTGGTCGGCCTGATCCTGGCGCTGGTGGGCGTCACCCTGGCCGTGGTCACCGGCGACACCGTCTGGGACGGCATCGGCACCGTGTCCATCGGCGTGCTGCTCGGCCTGATCGCGGTCGTGCTGGCGTTCGAGACCAAGAGCCTGCTGCTGGGCGAGGGCGCCGGGCCCGAGGTGGAGAAGGGCATCGCCGACGCGGTGGAGACGGTGCCCGAGGTGGACCGGGTGATCCACCTGCGCACCCAGTACATCGGCCCGGACGAGCTGCTGGTCGCCGCCAAGATCGCGGTGCACCACGACGACACCGCCGCGGAGATCGCCAAGGGCATCGACGCGGCCGAGGCCAAGATCCGGGCGATGCTGCCGGTGGCCAAGCTGATCTACCTGGAGCCCGACCTGTACCGGGAGCCCGCCGCCGAGGACGCGCCCGCCGAGAGCTGACGCGGCGCGCGGACGCGCACGAGAAAAAAGGGAAGCCCCCCGCACTCCGGATCCCCTCATCCGGGAAGTGCGGGGGGCTTCCGCAAAGGAGACCCCCATCTCCAGCTCTTCCGACGACGATTCCGGAAGCGACACCCACTGCCACCTTCCGGTGCCGTCGTCATATGCATAACGCTACGCGGCGCGCATTCGTTCCCGCGTCCCCCGGGGGGACTGAACCGGCCTCATCCTCGGGTCGGAGCCGTCCCGCGGGTATCGCACCCTGAGATGAGGCGGATTCTCCGGAACTGCGGCGAGGATGGAGCGATGAGCGGCGAGAAGACCCTGGGGACCGGAGCGGCGGAACACGTGTGGCGTCTCTCCGGCCGGGCCGTGGCCGGAGTGGGCCAGCTGCTGCTGTGGGTGCTGGCGGGCGTCGGCCGGCTGCTGCGCCCCCTGCGGGACGCGGTCGTGGCACGGCTGCAGGGGTCGCGGCCGCAGGCGCAGCAGCACGGGCAGCATGCCCCGTACGCGCAGTACGGCCCGCAGGGGACGATGATCGCGCCGATGAGCGTGCAGAGCGGTCCGGCATCCCGGTGGTTGGAGCGCTGGCGGCGGTTCAGCGCGTCCTGGGTCTACGCGCCGGTGACGGGGCTGCTGCTGGCGTTGGCCGCCCTGTACGAGGTCGGCGACGCCAACCACGACCTCTTCAGCGTGCCCGCCGGGTTCGCGCTGGCCGCCACCCTGCCGATGGTGTGGCGCAAGGAGGTGCTGCGGCCCGTCGCGGCGATCGTGCTGAGCGCCACCGCCGCCGCGCTGCTGACCGGCCAGGCGATGCTGGTCACCACCCTGCTGTCGGCGCTGTGGGTGCTCTACCTGCTGGCCCAGCAGCTGCCGCGGGCCTCCGCGGGACTCCTGGCGTGCAGCTCCCTGGCGGTGATCGGCGTGGTCTACCTGGCCGGCACGGGCCTGGACGACATTCCCTGGCCCGCGGTGGTCGTCGCGGTGGTCGGCGCGATCGGGCTGGGCGACGCCCGCCGGACGGTCGCCGACACCGAGGCCGAGGCCCGCGAGCAGACCACCGAGCACCTCGTCCGGCTGGACGCCGCCCAGCGGGAGCAGACGATCATGCGGGAGCGCGCCCGGATCGCCCGGGAGCTGCACGACGTGGTCGCCCACTCCGTCTCGATGATCGCCGTGCAGGCCGAGACCGCCCCGTACACGATGAGCGACCTGTCGGACGAGGCCAGGCGCGGGTACGCCGAGATCGCGCACACCGCCCGCGAGGCGCTGGTCGAGATGCGCCGCCTGCTGGGCGTGCTGCGCTCGGACGCCGCGGCCGGGACCGAGGTGGCCCCGCAGCCGCGCCTGGACCGGCTGAACGAGCTGATCGACCAGCACCGCGGCGCGGGCGGCGCGGCGGGCCTGTCCGTCCGGGGCGAGGAGCACCCGCTCTCGGCCACGCTGGAGCTGTCGGCGTACCGGATCGTCCAGGAGGCCCTGACGAACGCGCGCCGCCACGCCCCCGGCGCCCCCGTCCAGGTCGAGCTCGTCTACCAGCCCGACCGCCTGAGGGTCCGCGTTCACAACCAGCCCGCCGACCTGTCCCGCACCCGCGTCGACGGCTTCCCCGCCCCGACCTCCGGCGGCCACGGCCTCATCGGCATGCAGGAGCGCGCCGCCATGCTCGGCGGCCGCTTCCAGGCGGGCCCGGCCCCCGGCGGCGGCTTCGACGTGGAGGCCGAACTGCCCTTCAACCCCTGAGGGCCGCCGCGGGAGATCATCCGATCGGCCCGCGGCCCCGGCGGCCCTGTTCCCGTGCCCGCAGAACCTGAGACAATCGGCGAGGCTGTCGACGGGACGGAGCACCATGATCCGGGTGATCATCGCGGATGACCAGACGATCGTGCGGGCCGGGTTCGCGGCGCTGCTGGGCGCGCAGGAGGACATCGAGGTCGTCGGGCAGGCCGGGGACGGGCTGGAGGCGCTGCACCTCGCGCAGCGGCACCGCCCGGACGTGGTCGTCATGGACATCCGGATGCCGCGGATGGACGGGATCGAGGCGAGCCGCCGGATCCTGGCCCAGCCGGGGATGGAGGGCCTGCGGGTGCTGATCCTCACCACCTTCGACGCGGACGAGCTGGTCTACGACGCGCTGGCCGCGGGGGCGTCGGGGTTCCTGCTCAAGGACGCCACGGCCGAGGACCTCGTGGCCGCCGTCCGGATCGTGGCGCGGGGCGACGCGCTGCTGGCGCCGCAGGTGACGGGGCGGCTGGTGCGGGAGTTCGCGCGCCAGCGGCAGGCCAGGGTGAACCCGCCCGCCGCGCTGGACACGCTGACGGCGCGCGAGCGCGAGGTGCTGATGCTGATCGCGGGCGGGCTGTCGAACGCCGAGATCGCGGCGCGGCTCGTCGTCAGCGAGCACACCGTGAAGACCCACGTGGCGCGCGTCTTCACCAAGCTGGGGCTGCGCGACCGGGCGCAGGCCGTCGTGCTGTCCTACGAGTCCGGCCTCGTGGTGCCGGGGTCAGCGGCGGAGCAGGCGTAGCGCCTTCTGCTTCTCGAAGTCCAGCGCCCGGGACGGCTGCGGGACGAGCCTGCCGACGCGCTCGCCCAGCTCCTGGACGCGGGCGCGGGTCTGCGGCTCGGCCAGGACGCGCAGGGCGAAGGCCAGCTCGGCCGGGCCGATGTCGTAGCGCTGCTCGATGGCCAGCCCGAGGGCGACGGCGCGCAGCTCCGGCTCGCCGTACCGGCGGTGGGCGGCGCCCGAGCGCGGCGGCAGGAGCCCCAGCTTCTCGCGGTAGCGCAACATCCTGGGGGAGGTGCCGAGCCGCTGCGCCGCCTCGGTGATCCGCATCCCGACCTCCTCGTGCCCGGTCTTCACCTTGAATCTGACAATTCTATGTCAGATTCGGCCCCCCGAGTATGACGATCGCCGTGACGTGCGCCTAGACTTCCCACCGAGCCACTCAGAGGAGACAGCCCGATGGACTTTAAGGTCGCCGACCTTTCGCTGGCCGCGTTCGGCCGCAAGGAGATCCAGCTCGCCGAGCACGAGATGCCCGGCCTGATGGCCGTGCGCGAGGAGTACGCCGCGGCCCAGCCGCTGCGCGGCGCCAAGATCATGGGCTCGCTGCACATGACCATCCAGACCGCGGTGCTGATCGAGACGCTGGTCTCCCTCGGCGCGGACGTCCGCTGGGTGAGCTGCAACATCTTCTCCACCCAGGACCACGCCGCCGCTGCGGTCGTCGTCGGCCCCGAGGGCACCGTCGACGAGCCCAGGGGCGTCCCGGTCTTCGCCTGGAAGGGCGAGACCCTGGAGGAGTACTGGTGGTGCACCGACCAGGCCCTGCGCTGGCCCGACGGCACCCCGCCGAACATGATCCTCGACGACGGCGGCGACGCCACCCTGCTCGTCCACAAGGGCGCCGAGTACGAGAAGGCCGGGGCCGTCCCGTCCGCCTCCGAGGACGACCCGGAGGAGTGGCACGTCATCATCGACACCCTCAAGCGGACCATCGCCGACACCCCGGGCCGCTGGACCGAGACCGCCGCGGCGATCAAGGGCGTCACCGAGGAGACCACCACCGGTGTGCTCCGCCTGTACGAGATGCACCGGGCCGGCACGCTCGCCTTCCCGGCGATCAACGTCAACGACTCGGTCACCAAGTCGAAGTTCGACAACAAGTACGGCTGCCGCCACTCGGTCATCGACGGCCTCAACCGCGCCACCGACGTGCTGATCGGCGGCAAGGTAGCCGTCGTCTGCGGTTACGGCGACGTCGGCAAGGGCTGCGCCGACGCGCTGCGCGGCCAGGGCGCCCGCGTCATCGTCACCGAGATCGACCCGATCTGCGCGCTGCAGGCCGCGATGGACGGCTTCCAGGTCACCACCCTGGAGGACGTCGTCGGCATCGCCGACATCTTCGTCTCCACCACCGGCAACTTCAACATCATCACCGCCGACCACATGGCGAAGATGAAGCACCAGGCGATCGTCTCCAACATCGGCCACTTCGACAACGAGATCGACATGGCCGGCCTGGCGAAGATCCCCGGCATCGTCAAGGACGAGGTCAAGCCGCAGGTCGCGACCTGGACCTTCCCCGACGGGCACAACATCATCGTGCTGGCCGAGGGCCGGCTGATGAACCTGGGCTGCGCCACCGGCCACCCCTCGTTCGTCATGTCGAACTCCTTCACCAACCAGGTGATCGCGCAGATCGAGCTGTTCACCAAGACCGAGGAGTACCCGGTCGGCGTCTACGTGCTGCCCAAGCACCTGGACGAGAAGGTGGCCCGCCTGCACCTCGACGCGCTGGGCGTCAAGCTCACCACGCTCACCAAGGAGCAGGCCGACTACATCGGCGTGAACGTCGAGGGCCCCTACAAGTCGGACCACTACCGGTACTGACCCCTTGACCGGACACGACATCGCGGACCCCGGCCTGTGCGAGGCCGGGGTCCGGCGTATCGGCTGGGCCGACCGGTCGATGCCGGTGCTGCGCTCCATCCGCGAGCGGTTCGCCGCCGAGCGGCCGCTGGAGGGGTTGCGGGTCGCGGCGTGCATGCACGTCACGACCGAGACCGCCAACCTCCTGCGCACCCTCCAGGAGGGCGGCGCGTCCGTCGCCGTGGCGGCGTCCAACCCGCTGTCCACCCAGGACGACACGGCCGCCGCGCTCGTCGCCGAGTACGGGGTGTCGGTGTTCGCGCGCGCCGGAGTGGACATGGAGACCTACTACCGGCACATCCACGCGGCCCTGGACGTCTCACCCCACCTCGTGGTGGACGACGGGTGCGACCTGGTGAACATCCTGCACACCGAACGGGTGGACCTGCTGCCCTCGGTGCTGGGCGGATGCGAGGAGACGACGACGGGCGTCATCCGGCTGCACCAGATGGCACGCGAAGGGGCACTGCGCTTCCCCGTCGTGGCGGTGAACGACACCGCCACCAAGCGGCTGTTCGACAACCGGTACGGCACCGGGCAGTCGACGCTGGACGGCATCATGCGGGCCACCAACACGCTTCTGGCCGGCAAGAGCGTCGTGATCGCGGGCTTCGGCTACTGCGGACGCGGCGTGGCCGAACGCGCGCGAGGGCTCGGCGCGCGTGTCATCGTCACGGAGATCGACCCGGTGAAGGCGCTGGAGGCGCTCCTTCAGGGCTTCCGAGTCGAGCCGATGGCGGCCGCGGCCCGCCACGGCGACGTGTTCATCACCACCACGGGCAACCGCGACGTGATCCGGGCCGCGCATTTCGAGGTCATGAAGGACGGCGCGATCCTCGCCAACTCCGGCCACTTCGACGTGGAGGTCGACGTCCGCGCGCTGGAGGAGCTCGCCGTGGACGTCCAGCGCATCCGTCCCCAGGCAGACGAGTACGTCCTGCCCGACGGCCGCCGCCTCGTCCTGCTGTGCGAGGGCCGCCTGGTCAACCTCGCCGCCGCCGAAGGCCACCCCGCCGCCGTCATGGACATGTCGTTCGCCGGCCAGGCGCTCACCTGCGAGTGGCTGGCCCGCACCCACGCGTCGTTGTCCCCCGGCGTCCACGACGTCCCCGCGGAGCTCGACTCGGAGATAGCACGCCTGAAACTCCACTCCATGTCCACCGAGATCGACACCCTCACCCCCGACCAGGAGGAGTACCTCTCCTCCTGGCGCTCGGGCTCCTGACATGCCACGAGGCGCCTACCTCCACCTGTCCTCGGGCGTCGTAGAGGAGTTCCAGTGCGCCCCCGGCCCCGCCGGCTGGCGCTACGTCGCCCCCGGCGTCGACCTGACCGTCGACAGCCGCTGGCGCCCCGCCCGCCTGGAACTGAAGACCTCCTCCTGGACCCTGCGCGGCGGCAGCGCGGGCCGCGACCTCCTGTGGGTCCGCGGCGACCGCGAGCACTCCGCCGAGGCCCTCGCCTTCCTCGGCGCCTCCCCGGCCTTCCTCATCGCCATCGCCCGCTCCCTGCGGCTGGCCCCCGGCGCCTTTGCCACCCTCCCCCTGGTCGAGATCACCGGTGAGTCCCTCGCCACGCGGACCACCACCCACCGCTGGACCCTGGTCTCGGTGGAGTCCCACCCCACCGACCTCGGCCCCCTGCCCGTGGAGACCTGGCAGACCACCGACCTGGAGACCGCCGAGACCACCGGGTTCCACCTCGCCGGCGACGTCGTCCTGGCCGCCCCCGACCTCGAACTCACCCGCCTCGACTCCCCGCCCACTCTCTGACCGGCTGAAGACGCCGCAGGGGGAGGGTTGACACGGGGTGGAGGGAGGCGCTGAGATTGATATATGAACAGTTCTTCAGATGAGCGGGTGGTCGGATTGGACGGGTGCGCCGTCCGGGTGGTGGACGGCGACCGGGTGGCCTCGGTGCGGGAGCGGATGCCGGCGGAGCGGGATCTCGCCGACACGGCCGAGGTGTTCGGGTTGCTGTCGGATCCGGGGAGGTTGCGGCTGCTGCTGGGGTTGCGGGAGGGGGAGCTGTGCGTCTGTGATCTGGCGGCGGTCAGCGGGATGAGCGAGTCTGCGGTCTCGCACGCGCTGCGGTTGTTGCGGGCGCACCGGGTGGTGACGGCGCGCCGGTCGGGGCGGATGGCCTACTACCGGCTGGACGACGCCCATGTGCGGATGCTGCTGGATCTGGCGGTGGCGCACATCGAGCACTGCGAGGTCATGCATCCGGAGCGGGAGGGCTGAGATGGGTGCGGGACACGGCCACGGGCATGGCCACGGTCACGGGCACGTGCAGGGGCACGCGGGCGGGCGGCACCGGTGGCGGCTGCAGGTGTCGTTCGTTCTGACGGCGGCCTTCTTCGTCGTCGAGCTGGTCTACGGGCTGGTGTCGGGGTCGCTGGCGCTGCTGTCGGACGCGGGGCACATGGCGGGCGACGTGCTGGCGCTGGGCGTCGCGCTGGTCGCGACGAAGATCGCCACCCGGCCCGACCTGACGGGGCGGCGGACGTACGGGTCGTACCGGGCGGAGGTGTTCGCGTCCGGGTTCGCGGTGCTGGTGATGCTGGGCACCGCCGGCTACATCGTGGTGGAGGCGCTGGGGCGGATCGGGGAGCGGGTCGAGGTGTCGGCAGGGCCGATGCTCGTGGTCGGCGCGCTGGGCCTGGCGGTCAACCTCGTCGCGCTGATGCTGCTGCGGGCGGGTGCGTCCGAGAGCATGAACGTCCGGGGCGCCTACCTGGAGGTGCTCGCCGACGCCGCGGGGTCCGTCGGCGTGATCGCGGCGGGAGCGCTGGTCGTCGCGACCGGGCAGGCGCTCTTCGACACCGTCATCGCGCTGGCCATCGCGGTGTTCGTGGTGGTCAGGGCGGTGGCGCTGGGCCGCCAGGTGCTGGCGGTGCTGGGCCAGCACGCGCCCGAGGAGGTCGACGTCACGGCGCTGACCGGGGACCTGGCCGCCCTCGAGGGCGTGCAGGAGGTGCACGACCTGCACCTGTGGACGCTGACGTCCGGGATGCACGTGGCGACCGCGCACCTGGTGACGGCCGAGGGCGCCGACGGGCACGCGGTGCTGGACCAGGCGAGGGACCTGCTGCGGGACGGCTATTCCATCGAGCACGCCACCCTGCAGGTCGAACCGGCCGACCACACGGGCTGCGAGGAGGTCGGCTGGTGAACCGGAGCCGCCCGTTTAACCGTTCCGGAGCGTAGCGGGCGGGACGCCGGGGGATGTCGGCGCTGTGGACGAGGGCGCGGACGACGCGGAGGAGGTGCGGCTCGCCCTGGTGATGAACGGGGGAGCCGGCTTCGCGGTGTGGATGGGCGGGGTCGCCCACGAACTCGACCTGCTGCGCCGCGCCTCACGGGGCGAGCCGGAGAAGGACGTTCGGAAGAGCGACCTGCCCGTCTTCCGGTTCTGGCGGAAGGTCACCAGGGAGGGCGCGGCGCCCCGAAGGGTGCGCATCGACATCATCGCGGGCACGTCGGCGGGCGGCCTGAACGGGCTGATGCTGGCCACCGCGATCGGCCGGAACACGGCGCTGACCGGGCTCAGGGAGCTGTGGCAGCGGTCGGCCGCCCTGGACCGGCTGCTGGCCGAGCCCTCCGAGCACAGCCTGTTCAGCGGGGAGTTCTTCGACGCCGAACTCCAGGAGGCCCTGGAGAGCATCCCGCAGGGGGACACGGACGTCGCCAAGCCCGAATCGGTGACGCTGTTCATGACGGCCACCGCCCTCGACGGCAGGTTCCGTTCCTACACCGACAGTTTCGGCAACCACTTCAACGTCCGGGACCGCCGGAGGCTCTACCGCTTCGAGCGCTACAGCGAAGAAGCCATCACCTACCTCCCCGAAGACGGGACGTGGCGGATCCAGAAGAGCCGTCCCCGCAACGACTTCGTGGTCGCCAACACCGGCTCCCTCGTCCGGGTGGCGCGCGCGACCGCCGGTTTCCCGGTCGCCTTCCCGCCCGTCAGCGAACTCCCGCTGCTGGAGTACCGGGAGCTGCCCGAGAAGGTGTTCGACGATCCGGCCAGTTGCGTCATGGACGGAGGCGTCCTGAACAACGCGCCTTTCGGGCCGGTCCTGGAGACGATCACCAAACGCCCGCTGGACCGGAAGGTGCAACGTGTCGTCGTCTACGTCGTCCCGTCCGGAGGGCGGCTTCCGGAGGAGAAGGTCAAAGGCGCGGCGTGCGAGGAGGCCACCGTCGGAACCGCCGGTTTCAGCGCCCTCGGACTCCCGCAGGAGGCCGATTTCCGGATCGGCACGGAAGACCTGGCCGCACGTCTGCGCACCAGTGTCCGCTCGACGCGGGAGGAACTGTTCGCCCGCCTCCACGAGGTCAGAACGGGAACGGGCCAGGCGACCCTTCCCGACCTGCCCGCCCTGGCCCGGGGCATGTTCTCCGAGTACCGCTTCAACCGTGCCCGCGGTGTCATCCTGGAGATGCGGGAACTGCTCGCCGCCGCCGACACCGTCACGTCACTGGTCTTCCCGCCGCAGGTGGAGACCGCGGAGGTGCACGAGTTCCTGGCGCGGCGGCCGGGATTCCGCTGGATCCCCCCGGACGATCCGGACTGCCTCATCGCCTGGGACAGGACCTGGCGATGGGGCCTCCTTCCGGCGGAGAGGGTGCTCCAGACGCTCAGCGGCCATCTGCAGGAGTACGCGGACACCGAGGATCACACGCTCAGGCCCGCCGCCCAGACCAGGCTGATCGAGGGCGCGAAGGCCGTCAACGGTGAGCTGCGCAGGGTGCTGGCCGTCAAGGACGCCGTCATCCGGCAGATCCAGCGGTCGCTCCCGCGCTCCGGCCGCCTCTCCGACCGGGAGGCCGCCCAGCTGCTCGACGAGATCTTCCGGAGACTGGCGGTCCCCGAAGCCGTCGCGGCGTTCGTCCGCGACGGCGGCGACCATTACGCGCGGGCCGTCGCCGAGGCGGAGGGACGCTGGAACGGCACGTGGGACGTGGTGGCGGACTGCCTCGCCATCGAGGTCCTCACCCAGTCCTTCGTCCCGCCTTCGGGCGTCACCGAGACCCTCACCCCGCACTTCGACTTCCTGCGCCTGGGCCCCGACACCATGAGCCGCCTGTTCAACGACGACCGTTTCGGCGACCTGGGGGAGCGGAAACTGTACGGGGTCCGCTTCCAGCATTTCGGCGCGTTCGCCGAGGCGGGCTGGCGCGATTCCGATTTCGTCTGGGGCAGGCTCGACGCCGCCCACCACCTGCTCCCGCTCTTCCTGCCCTCGGCCGAGGAGGTGCGCGCGGCGGAGACCGAGCTGCACGGGCTCATCCTCAACGCGGAACTCGGCTCCGACGGCGTCGCGTGGATGCGGGAGCACCTGACGGTCCTGCAGCGGAGCGGCAGCGATCTGGATCTGCTGCCGACGATCCCCAGGACCTACGAGACACTGCGCACGAGGGACGCGGTGAGCCGTGCCGTCTTCCGCGTCGTCGACAAGATCGCCGGGCACAGGGTGCGCCCCCGTTTCCTGCGGGTCTGGCTGCGGCGGGAGACCGGATACGTCCTCGACGAGTTCTGGCGCGCCTCGCAGGGGCCCTCGCCCCGCACCGCCCCCCGCGCGGCCCTGGACGCCGTCCGGGCGGTCTTCGTCCGCGTCGCCGTCCGCCTGGCGGTGCTCGCCGTCGTCCTGCTGCTGGTCGGCGTCCTCGTCGGCGCCCTCTTCGGCTGACCCGCGGGCGGGCGCGGGCCGTCAGAGGGGGTCGAGGCCGTCCTGGATCAGTTCGCAGATCTCCTTGAGCTGGGTGACCTGTTCGGGGGTGAGCCGGTCGAAGACGCGGGAGCGCACCTCCTCGACGTGGCCGGGGGCGGTCTCGACCAGGGTGCGCATGCCTTCGGCGGTGAGCGCGGCCAGCAGGCCGCGCCCGTCGGACGGGCAGCGGTCGCGGGTCACCCAGCCGCGGCGCTCCATGCTGGTGACGGCGTGGGTGAGGCGGCTCTGGGAGTAGCGCAGGCGGCGCGCGAGGTCGCTCATGCGCATCGTGCGGTCGGGGGCCTCGGAGAGGGCGACGAGGATCCAGTAGTAGGCGTGGGGCATGCCCGCGTCCCGCTGGAGCTGGCGGTCGAGGGCCTCGTCGAGCAACTGGTTGGAGAGCAGGTACGCGCGCCAGGCGGCCTGCTCCTCCGGGTTCAGCCAGCGGGGGGTGGACATGCGACCATTCTACGGATAGTTGAGAGTTCAAGTAAGCTCGGTTACCGTAGGGTACACCTCTTCAACCCGGGAGCCCGGCATGTCGATCACCCGCCTCAACCACGCCGTCCTCTACGTCCGCGACGTGCAGCGCAGCCGCGAGTTCTACGAGGACGTCCTGGGTTTTCGCACGCTGATCTTCCTTCCCGGGCAGGCCGCCTTCTTCCGGGCGTCCGGCTCCACCAACGACCACGACCTCGGCCTGTTCCAGATCGGCTCCGCCGCCGCGCCGTCGCCGGCGGGCCGCACCAGCGTCGGCCTCTACCACCTGGCCTGGGAGGTCGACACCCTCACCGAACTCGAGCGCATGCGCACCGTGCTCGCCGGCGCCGGCGCCCTCGTCGGGGCGTCCGACCACGTCCTGACCAAGTCCCTGTACGCCCAGGACCCCGACGGGCTGGAGTTCGAGGTCTGCTGGATCGTCCCCGCCGCCCTCATCACCGAGGCCGACCGCGAGCGGGCCGCCTCCGACCTGCGCCCCCGGCCGCTGGACCTCGCCGGCGAGATCGCCCGCTACGGCGCGGACACGCCCGGCGGCATCGGCGTCTCGATCCCGGCCTTCCCGGCGGTGAGCCCCGAGTAGTCCACCTTTCGCCAGTACCATCGGTCGACCTGGTACACGGCGGGAGGAGACGGTAGTGGGCGCCGGACACCACCACGGGCGGGACGAACCGGCACCCCGGGGCGTGCTGCTGGGAACGCTCGCGGTGCTCGTCCCGCTGGCCGTCGCGACGCTGGCCGGACTGGTCTGGTTGTGGCCGTCGGGCTCCGGCGCGGGCGGCGAGGAGGGCGTGCGGGTCGAGCGCATCGCCGGGACGATCATCTCCGTCGAGCTCAGGCCCTGCCCGAAGGGCGGCGCGCCGGGCGAGGCCCCGCTGGACATGGGCGCCGAGGCCGCCGCCACCGACCCCCGGCGGTGCGGGACGGCCACCGTGCAGCTGCCCGCCGGGCAGGTCGCCCAGGTGGAGCTGCCCAGCGGCCCCGGCAGCCAGATCTTCGGCGCCGGGGACGACGTGCTGCTGCTGGCGGTCCCGGGCGGCAGCCCCAACGGCGACCGCTACCAGCTGTCGGACCACGACCGCTCGAACCCGTTGTGGATCATGGTCGCCGCCTTCGCGCTGGCCATCGTCGCGTTCGGGCGCCTGCGCGGGCTGACGGCGCTGCTCGGACTGGTGATCACGTTCGCGCTGCTGACGCTGTTCCTGCTCCCGGCGATCCTGGAGGGCCACCCGCCCCTGCTCGCGGCGATCGTCTGCGCCGCCGCGATCATCCTGGCCGTGCTGTACCTGACGCACGGCTTCACCACGACGACCTCGCTGGCGGTCATCGGCACCCTGGCGAGCCTGAGCCTCACCGGGCTGCTGGCCGTCCTCGCCCTGGACCTCGCCCACCTCTACGGCATCACGGACGAGAGCTCCCTCTACCTGGACGTCAGCTACCAGATCAACACGCAGGGCCTGCTGCTGGCGAGCATCATCATCGGCTCCCTCGGCGTGCTCGACGACGTCACCGTCACGCAGGCCGCGACCGTCCGGGAACTGGCCCGCGCCAATCCGCACTACGGGTTCGCGGCGCTCTACCGGGCGGCCGCCCGCGTGGGGCGCGCGCACATCGCGTCGGTCGTCAACACGATCGTCCTGGCCTACGCGGGTGCTTCGCTGCCGCTGCTGCTGCTGTTCCAGCTCGGCGACCAGGGGACGCAGCAGGCCCTCACCAACCCGGTGGTCGCCCAGGAGATCGTCCGCAGCGTCGTCGGGACGCTCGGGCTCATCGCGGCGGTCCCGCTCACCACGGCTCTGGCGGCCTTCGCCGCCGCGCGCTCCCGGGACGCCTCAACCGTCGCGGCGCACGGGGGACCAGACGGAGGGGAGCGGGGGATGGACCATGCGCGTGCAATGGTCGCGCACCCTGCCGAGGGCAGGCCCGGCGGCCCTGTCATGCCACAGGAACGACCAGGGGTAGACCGGGGTCGGTTCGATTAGCCGGAGGCGGCGCAGCTCGTGCCGCGCGGGCCAGACGATACGTGTTCTTGCGCCGACGAACGTCGCCACGGTACGGGAGTCGGCGATGACGTCCAGGAGGTGCTCGACACCGAAATCCGGGCCGGTGGAGTCGATTTCGACGTCGAAGGCCGTAGCCAGCGACGCGTAGTAGGCCGCCCACTCTGTGCCGGGGACGATGCCCGGCACCCACAGACGGTACGTCGCCAGGTCGGTCATGCGGATGTTCTTGGCGTGCGCCAGCGGATGGCGGGGGCCGACGAGTACTTCCAGAGGCTCGTCGTAGACGTGGACGTGCTGGATTCCCGGAGGAAGCGCCCCGGGGTCCTGGAGGTAGGTGAATGCGGCGTCGATCGAGCCGTCCCGCAACGCCGAGACCGCGGCCTCTCCGTCGGAGAGGGTGACCACGTCGAGTTGGACGTCCGGGTGGGACGCGTGGAAGTCGTAGAGCAGGTCGGCCGCGGCCAGCCGCCTGCCCCGAACGTCGACGCGGAGAGGGCGGACACCCGGCCGGACCGACTGGACGGCCCGGTCCACGGCGGCTAGCAGCGTCTTCGCGTGGGGAAGCAGGACCCGGCCGTCGACGGTCAGCTCGGCGCGGCGGGGGCCGCGGCGGAACAAGACGACGTCCAAGGACTTCTCCAGGGACGCGATCCGCTTCGACACGGCCTGCTGGGAGACGCCCAGAGACAGCGCCGCGTCCTGGAAGCCGCCCTCCTCCACGACGCTCACGAAAGCACGTACGGCTTCGGTGTTCATGGCGGCAACTTACAACTTCTGGTTGTGGCAACCGCCTTCGGTTGTTTGCCTTCCAAGGTCTTTCCCCTGTTTTCTGGCTGGCCTGTCAACGTCTGGTTGTTCTGGAGGTGCGTGGTTGGACCGTCTCGGAGCGGACTTCAACCGGCTCTGGCTGGCTTACACGGCCAGCACGGCCGGGAGCGCGGTCGCCACGCACGCCTTCTCCCTCATCGCGGTGCTCGTGCTCTCCAGCAGCGCGTTGCAGGTGTCACTGCTCTCCGCGCTCGGCGGGATGCTGGGGGCGTTTCTCGCACTCCCGCTCGGGCCGTGGATCGAGTTCCGGCGGAAACGGCCCGTGATGATCGGGGCGGACGTGCTGCGCTGCGCGGCCCTGCTGACGATTCCACTCGCCTACGCCTGCCACGCGTTGACGTACGCGCACCTGCTGGCGGTCTGCGTCCTCGTCGCGGTGGGGCAGATCGCGTTCGCCGGGGCTTCGGGAGCCCACCTGAAGGCGCTCGTCCCCCCGGGGCGGCTGATGGAGGCGAACGCCCGCTTCGAGAGCGTCATGTGGACGTCCTCCGCAGCGGGGCCACCGGCCGGGGGACTGCTCATCGCCCTGACCGGCCCGGCCGTGACCATGCTCGTCGACGCCGTCGGCTACCTGCTCTCCGCGCTGGGCATCCGCGCGATCGCCGCACCCGAGCCGCCCCCGCCCACACGGCCGCCGGAACGCCGCCGGTGGCGGGAGATCGGCTCCGGCTGGCGGATCATCCGGGGCGACGACGTGCTGCGGCCCCTGTTCGTCAACACCGTGGCGTTCGGCGCCCTCAACGTCGCGATAACGCCCGTCCTGGCCGTGCTGATGCTGCGCGACCTGCACTTCACGGCGTTCCAGTACGGGCTGTCCGTGGGCATCCCGTGCGTCGCCGGCGTCCTGGGGGCCCGCCTCAGCCGCCGCCTGGCCCACCGCGACCCCGGTGAGATCCTGCTCGTCACGGGGGTCGCGAGGGTCCTGTGGCTGCCGTGGCTGCCCTTCGTCGGCACGGGCTGGACGGGCTTGGCCGCGATCGTCGCGATCCACACCGGCACGGTCTTCTTCACCAGCGCCTTCACGCCCGTCTTCGCGACCCGCCGCCTGGAGCGAACCCCCCGGGAACACCTCTCCCGCGTCCTCACCGCCTGGACGATCACCGGTAACGCCGCCCGCGCCGCCTGCACCCTGCTCTGGGGCCTCCTGGCGACCCTGACGACCCCCCGCCTGGCCCTGGCCGCAGGAGCGCTCCTGCTCCTGGCCTCCTGCGCATCGCTGCCCTGGCGCGCCGTCCGGAGCCGGCGGGTCAGGCGGGACCGGGATCCGCTCCCGCCTCGCCGCGAGCGAATCCGGCCGTGAAGGCCTGCTCTCCCAGAGCGTCCCGCACCCGGCCGGCGACACGGTCCACGTCACCTCGTTCGGCCTCGGGCAGGGGGGCGCCGACCGAGGCGCGCAGGGCGGCGGCCGCGCCCAGCAGCCGGGCCGCGGCCTCCGGCTCGCCCGCGAGCGAGCGAGCCCCGGCGAGGCCCTCGAAGGCGAGTGCGACGGCGCGCGGGTCGCCGACCCGGCGGGCGGCGGCGAGCCCGTCCCGGTGACGGGCGAGCGCGGTCTCGGCGTCACCGCGCGCCTCGGCGGCGAAACCGAGTTCGGCCAGGACGAGCGCCAGACCCGGCTCTCCGTCGACCTCGCGGACCCAGTCGACCCACGGCAGCAGCAGCGCCTCGGCGGCGCCGGGATCGCCCTGCCGCCGGGCGGACAGGGCCAGGCCGACCGCGGCGAAGTGCTCGGCGACCTTGTCGGCCTGCTCGGCGGCGAGCTTCAGCGCCCGCCGGTGCAGGTCGTCCGCCGCGGCGAAGTCCCGGGTGAGCAGGGAGATCCGGCCGAGCCCGGACAACCGGAACGACGCCTCCGACCAGAGCCCGAGCTCCTCGGCCATCCGCAGGCCCTCGCGGTGCAGCCGCGCGGCGCGTTCGTAGTCACCGGCGATCTCGGCCAGCTCGCCGAGGGTGTTGGTCGCCTTCATCCGGCCCCACCGGTCGCCGATCTCGCCGAAGAGCGCCTCGCTCTCCTCGGCGTCCCGCCGCGCCGCCGCGAGCTCGCCGCGGGCCCGGTGGACGGTCGCCCGCACGCTCAGCGACGCGGCGACCCCCCAGCGCTCCCCGAGGGCGCGGGACTCCTCCAGCGCGCGTTCCACCAGACCGGCCGTCACGTCGAGGTGGCCGAAGCCGCGGTGGGTGAAGGCGAGGAACCACCGCGCCCAGGCCCGCCCCTCCGGATCGGCGATCGCCTCGTACACGGCCGGCCCCACGTCCCCGGCCTCGGCACCGTTCAGCATCGTGAGGCCGGCCAGCCAGACCGACGCCTCCGCGCGTTCCGCCGGCGGTCCGCCCGCGGCGGCCAGCGCCAAGCCCAGGCACCGGCACGCCTCGGTGATCCGGCCGCGCAGGTACCGGTGCCAGGCCAGGGCGTTCGTCAGCCGCAACGTCTCCGCCACCAGGCCCGACCGCGCCGCCTCCTCCAGCGCCGCACGCTGGTTGGCGGCCTCGGCGTCGAGCAGCCGCAACCACCGCCGCTGGTCGTGCTCGTAGAGCCGCGGCGCGGCACGGACGGCCAGCCCGACGTGGTACCGGACGTAGCGTTCGCGGATCGCCGCGGACTCCCCGGCCTCGTCCAGCCGGTCCAGGCAGTAGGCCTTGACCGATTCGAGCAGCCGGTAGCGGAGGCCGCCGTCGGCTCCCTCCACCCGTACGACGAGCGACCGGTCGACCAGCCGCGCCAGGAGGTCGAGCACGTCGAGGCCGTCCTCGGCGCACACCTCCTCGGCGGCCTCCAGCGTGCAGCCGTCAGCGTGGACCGCGAGCCGGCGCAGCACGACGCGCTCGGGGTCCGTCAGCAGCTCCCAGGACCAGTCGATCATCGCGCGCAGCGTCTGCTGCCGGGCGGGCGCGTCCCGGCTGCCGGAGACCAGCAGGCGGAACCGGTCGTCGAGCCGTGCGGCCAGCTCCGCCACGCCCAGGGCACGTACGCGGGTGGCGGCCAGCTCCAGGGCGAGCGGGATCCCGTCCAGCCGGCGGCAGACGGCGGAGACCTCCGCCGTGTTGCCGGCGGTCAGGGCGAAGCCCGGGGACGCGGCGGCCGCCCGGTCCGCGAAGAGCCGGACGGCGTCCGTCTCTTCGAGCGGCGGCACGCTCCACAACCGTTCACCGGACAACCCCAGGGGCTCCTGGCTGGTGGCGAGCACGTGCAGGCCGGGCGCGGCACGCAGCAGGGCGCCGGCCTGCGCGGCCACCAGGTCGACCACATGCTCGCAGTTGTCCAGGAGCAGCAGCGTCCGCCTGGCGGCGAGCGCGTCGACGAGCAGCTCCATGGGGGCGCGCCGTCCGGCGTCCACCGGGAGGGAGTCGTCGCGCAGGCCGAGGGCCAGCGCGATCGCGTCGGCCGGGGTCACGCCGGAACCGCGGTCGAGCCCGGCCAGCTCCACCAGCCAGACCCCGTCCGCGAACCGCCCGTCCGCGTCACCGGCCGCCGAACGCGCGGCCTCCAGGGCGAGCCGGGTCTTGCCGACCCCGCCGGGGCCGGTCAGCGTGACGAGCCGACCGGCGTCCAGCAGCTCCCGCACCTCCGCCACCGCCTTCGCGCGGCCGACGAGGCCGGTCAGGGGCGAAGGGAGATTAGTGCGGGCAGGTCGCCGCGGCGCGGTCTTCGCGTCCAGGTCGGGATCCCGCCTGAGGATCGCCTCGTGCAGCGCGGCCAGCTCCCGGCTCGGGTCCTGGCCCAGCTCCTCGGCCAGGCGCTCCCGCAGTTCCGCGTAACCGGACAGCGCCTCGCTCTGCCTTCCGGCCCGGTAGAGGGCGCGCAGGTGAACGGCCCGCAGCCTCTCCCGCAGCGGGTGCCGCTCCACCGGGCCGCCCAGCTCGTCGGCGAGCGTGCCGTGCTCGCCGAGCGCCAGCCGGACCTCCGCGTGCTCCTCCAGCACGGTGAGCCGTTCGTCCTCCAGACGGGCGGCCTCCGGGCGGGCGAACTCCTCGTCGGCGAAGTCGGCGTACGCCTGGCCCCGCCACAACGCCAGGGCGTCGGACAGCAGGGACGCCTTGACGCGGAGGTCCTCCGCGGCGCGGGCACGTGCGACCAGCGCGTGGAAACGACCGGCGTCCACCGCCTCCGGCTCGACGCGCAGCAGATAACCCGGGGCCTGCGACACCACGAGGGCGCGTCCGCCCGGCTCGGCGGCCTCCAGAGCCCGGCGCAGCTGCGACACCCTCGTCTGCAGGGCGTTGGCGGGATGGCGCGGCAGGCGTCCGGAACCGCCCCACAGGTCGTCGATCAGCCGGTCGGCCGAGACCGTGCGCCCCGCGTGGACGAGGAGGTCGGCCAGCAGCGCGCGGACCTTGAGCTCCGGAACGTGTACGGGAGCCTCCTCGCCGGTCCACACCGCGAGCGGACCGAGCACCCCGAAACGCATGATCACAGCCTATCCACAGCAGACCTACAGAAGACCTGAAGTGCCGGTCGGCAGAGTGAAGCCAACGACATCGAAGGGAACCTCTGATGACCTCGCACACCGCTCTCACCGGCCTTGAGATCCGCCTCGCCGCCCGTCCGGTCGGCGAACCCGCCCTGGACGACTTCACGACGGCCGAGGTGTCCGTGCCGCAGCCGGAGGACGGCCAGATCCTGGTCCGCAACACGTGGATGTCGGTGGACCCCTACATGAGGGGCCGCATGGACGACGTCCCCTCGCCCGTCCTCCCGCCGTTCGAGCTCGGCGCCGTGCTGGAGGGGGCGGCGGTCGGCAGGGTGGTCGCCTCCCGCTCCGCGGACATCCCGGTCGGCGCGACCGTCTCGCACTTCCTGGGATGGCGGGAGTACGCGGTGCTGGACGCGGCCGCCGCGACCGTCGTCGACACCGGGCTCGCCCCCGCGCAGGCCTACCTGGGCGTGCTGGGCACCACGGGCCTGACCGCCTACGCCGCCCTCACCGACGCGGCCCCGGTGAAGGAGGGCGACGTCGTCTTCATCTCCGCGGCGGCGGGCGCGGTCGGCAGCGTCGCAGGGCAGATCGCCCGCAGGCTGGGCGCCGCCAAGGTGATCGGCTCGGCCGGCGGACCGGAGAAGGCCAAGCGGCTGCTGACCGACTTCGGCTTCGACGCGGCCCTCGACCACCGCGCCGGACCGATCGCCGCGCAGCTCGCGGAAGCCGCACCCGACGGCATCGACGTCTACCTGGACAGCGTCGGAGGCGACCACCTGGCGGCCGCGATCGACGCCCTGCGCGTCGGAGGAAGCGCCGCGCTGGTCGGAGCCATCAGCGGCTACAACGCCACCGAACCGATCCCCGGCCCCGCCAACCTCGCGCAGATCGTCTACAAGCAGCTCACCTTGCGGGGCGTCCAGGTCGGCGCGTACTTCCACCGCTTCCCCGAGTACATCGCCGAGGCCGCGGCATGGCTCGCCGACGGCACCCTGCACACGGAGGAGACCGTCTTCGAGGGCCTGGAGCAGGCACCCGCCGCACTGCTCGGCAACCTGCGCGGCGCCAACACGGGCAAGACGCTCGTCCGTCTCGCCGACTGACCCCCCGCACCGGACCGGAAGGCCGACCGCCATGACCACCGCACTGCTGGTCGTCGCCCACCACCGCGGCGACTCCCTCACCGCCCACATCGCCGACCGGGCACGCCTGAGCCTGGAGAAGGACGGCCGCACCGTCGACCTGCTCGACCTGCACGCCGAGGGCTTCGACCCGCGCATGACGCCCGAGGACGAGCCCGACTGGGGCGACCGCGACAAGGAGTACTCGGCGGAGGTCCGCGCCCACATGCGGCGGATCGACGCGGCGGACCTCATCGTCGTCGTCTTCCCGGTCTGGTGGTACGGGCCGCCCGCCCTCCTCAAGGGGTGGATCGACCGGGTATGGAACTACGGCTTCGCGTACGGCCGCAGCACGTCACGCCTCGCCGGAAAGCGGATGTTGTGGCTCGCGCTGGCCGGGGAGTCCCGCGAGGCGTATGCCGAACACGGGCTGGACGCCGCTCTCACCCGCCAGCTGCAGACGGGGATCTCCCGTTACTGCGGCATCGAGGACACCGCCGTCCGGTTCGTCTACGACACCGTCCCCGACGACTCGGCGGCCGAAGGCCTTCTCACCACCGCGGACGGGATCCTGGCCGACTTCCTCGAACATCCTCTCGCCGTGAGCGGGGAAGCCGGCCGGTGAGGAGCGGGGCGGGGCGCGAAGGCCCCGCCCCGCCTTCCCGCATCAGGACCCGGGCGTCCAGGAGGGGTCGCGCCCCGCCAGCCCCAGCGCGCGGTCGAGGACCGGAGCGTCCGCCGGGACGGGCACCTCGGGCCCGAACACCTTGTGCTGCCGGGCCATGTCGGCCTTGGCGGCGATGCTCTCGTACAGCGCCGCCGCGACCTCGTCGTCCACGTCCAGCTTCTGCCCGGTCGCCGCGGCCAGGTCCCACCCGTGCAGCAGCCACTCGCCCAGCACGATCCCGCCGACGAACGCGGCGGGCATCGCCGCGCCCCCCGTCAGCGAGGCCTCGCCCTCCCACGCCTCCGGCGCGCTCCACACGTCGGCCGTCGCCTTCGCCCGAGCGGCATAGGCCTCGACCCACCCGGCATCCGCGGTGAAGTCGCGCCCTTCGGTGATCTCTTCCGGCGCCTGCCGCGCCCCCGCGGCGTACCCCTGCACCCCCGTCCAGAAGACCAGGTGGTTCACCAGCCCCCTGACGTCCAGCTCCGGACACGGCGTGGGCAGCCCGAACTGCTCCGCCCCGACTCCCCGCACCACCGCGACGGCCGCCTCAGCGGCCCGCCCCATCACAGAATTCAGCTCCATGCCTGCTCCCTTCCCTTTCTCCAACAGACCAAGGTAAGGCGGACGGCGGCTGCGGGTATTGAAGAAAGACGACCGGCCCCGGCACAGGGGAAGAACGCCTCTCCGGACGCCGGGAGCGGCGAGGCCCGTCCGGAAGCGTGCGCCCCCGCACGCGCGAGCCGGTCGGCGACTGCCGGAAGGACGCCGGAGCAGAGGCTCGAACGGCGCCGGAAGAACCGGTGGCCGACGTCATCACTTCACGATGGGGGCCTTATCGTCCGGCGGAGCGGATTTCCCGGGTGAGAGCGCGGAAGGCCGTGCGGGCGAACACGAGCCGGGGGCCGTTCGGGTTCTTGGAGTCCCGGACGGCTATGGCGGTGCCCGAGCGGCGCAACTCGATGCAGTTTCCGCCTTGGTGGTCGCTGTGGCTGCTCTTACGCCATTCGGTCCGTCCCGGGCCGCTCATCATTCTCCACCGCTTCCTTGAGGATCATCTGTGACTCGTGTACCGGTAGCGCGTGACCTCGGAGCAGGTCATATCTTATCGCCAGGTCCGAGACTCCGGACGGCTGCTCGATCAGCACTCCCACTCCGGCGGACTCCGTGTACCCGATATGCGAGCCGTCCGCGAAACCGAGAACGGTGAGGTCGCCGCCGAGTCCCTCGTGGTAACCGACGCGGTAGGGAATGATCTGCACCATGCACGTGGGGCGCTGGGACAGCTCGTACAGATAGCGGAGCTGCTCGCCCATGACCTGCGGGCCGCCTATCGTGCGTCGGATGACCCCTTCGTCCAGGACGAGCCAGACGCGGGGCGGGTCTTCGCGTTCCAGGATCGACTTCCGTTCCAGCCGCTTCGCGACGAGGTCCCGGGTGTCACCGACGCCGAAGCCTTCGATAATGGTCTTCGCATAACCCTCGGTTTGAAAGAGGCCTACGACGAGCAGTGCGGAATAGATGCGGATTTCGGTGGCCTGGGATTCACGGGTGAGGTAGTCGGCGAAGCCCGGCGGGAGGGCGGCCACGTTCTTGGTGTCGTTGATGTTCTCCCACAGGCGCGGGAACACGCCGTCGGTCCGGAAGAACGTCTCCAGGTCCTCCGCGACCCTGCGGGACGGCACGTTCTTGCAGGCTTCGAGTTGGCCGATGAACTGCGGGGTGTAGCCGAGGAGTTCGGCGAGTTCGACTTTGGTGTGCCCGGCCATTTCGCGGCGGGCCGTGAGTTCGTTGGCGAAGGCCCGGATCGCGGGAGAGGTGTGCGGGTCTCGTTGTGCGGGCATGGGAACGCTCCAGGACGAAACCCCGAAGGGTTTGGCAGACCTGACCAGGGGTGGGGCAAGGGGGCTCTGAAGGTTTGTAGCACACGGTGACGGCCGGTGTGAGTGTGGTCACCGGAAACGGTGGCGAACCAGAGGGGGCCGACATGGGTGAGCGAACATTCGGTGGAACGCGGGGAACGGTTTCCGACCGGTCCGGCGGCGGGTGGGAGAGCGGGCGCACGGCGACTCCGGACCTCGCGGGTGCGCGGGAACTGCGGTTCCCGATGGCGGCTTCGGCCGCGAGCGCCGGGCTGGCGTGGACGCTGGTGGAGCAGCGGCTGATGATGTGGGGGCTGGGGGAGGACGCGCGTTATGACGCGCATCTGATCCTGGCGGAGCTGGTGGCCAACGCCGTCGCGGTCACCCCGCTCGGAGAACGCATCGTCGTGCACTGCCGCCGCGACGAGGCGGGGGTGGTGATCGGGGCGGCCGATCCCTGCCCGGGGCTTCCGATGCATCCGCCGCCGGTCGTCGAGGTGGAGCCGGAGGAGCTGGATCTGGACGAGAAGGGCTTCGACGACAACGGCGGGTGGGGGCTGACGCTCGTCGCGGCGCTTTCCGCCGACTGCGGGGTCACGCCGCTGGCCTCGGGAGGCAAGGTCGTCTGGGCGCGGCTTCGGGGAGAGGGGTGAGCGCGGCCCGCTGAGGGAGAGGCCGCGCGGGAAGTGAGCGGGGATCCCTGAGGATTTGGCAGGGGCTCATTGTGATGCGAGTCACCGGGATTTACCTTCCTTGTAAAGGGCATTCCGGATGGTTCTGTCCCGGGTCCGGAGTGACGCCTCCTCACCCCCCAGGGAGCTCCCATGCGTCGCAGATCCCTCTCGCTGACCCTCGCCGCCGTCCTCACCGCGGGCCTCGCCTTCCCGGGGCCCGCTCCCGTGTCCGCGCGGGACTCGGCGCCCGCCGCGGACGCCGGCGTCTGGCCGTACTCGGTGCTGCCGGGCTTCGACCCGCTCCAGCCGTCGGCCGACCCGGTCGTGCTCACGGACGCGCAACGCGAACTGGACGTCACCTACACCTACGAGGGCGAGACCCGCACGCTGCGCGACTACCTGCGGCGCACCGCCCAGGGGTTCGTCGTCCTGGACGGTGACCGGGTCGTGAACGAGTGGTACGCGCCCGGCTACCACAGGGACTCGCTGTTCCAGTCGTGGTCCGCGGGCAAGTCGTTCACCTCCGACGCCGTGGGCATCGCGCTCGGCGAGGGGAGGATCCGGTCGCTGGACGACACCGTCGGCGACTACGTGCCCGAGCTGGCCGGGACGGACTACGGGAAGGTGAGGCTGTACAACCTGCTGCGCATGTCCTCCGGCATGAAGTGGGAGGAGACCCCCGACGACGCGCCCCTGCACGTGTCCGTCAGCATGGGCTGGCGCTCGACCCTGCAGTGGGCCGCCACCCGCAAGAAGGTGTGGGAGCAGGGCACCCGGTTCAACTACAGCAGCATGGACTCCGCCGTCCTCGCGCTCGTCGTGCAGCGCGCCACCGGCGTGCCCTTCCACCGGTACATGGCGGAGCGGATCTGGGGTCCGTCCGGCATGGCCGGGACCGCCTACCTCGGCAACGACTCCAACGGCAACAGCCTCGGATACTGCTGCGTCTACGCCACCGTCCGCGACTTCGCCCGCTTCGGCAGGATGATGCTCGACGGCGGCACCGTGAAGGGCCGCCAGGTCGTCCCCGCCTCCTGGGTCGCCCAGGCCACCACCCCCTCTGGCGTCAACTCCCGCTACGGCCTCCACTGGTGGATCGACTCCGGCGAAGGCTTCCAGGCCAGCGGCCTCGGCGACCAGAAGATCTACGTCTCCACCCGCCACAACGTCGTCATAGCCCGCAACACCTTCCTCAACCTCGAAAGCGGCGACACCCTCCCCGCCCTCCGCGCCGTCGCCGCCGAAGTGGCCCGCACCCGCACCGGCGCGGGCCGCTAGCCTCCGCATTCGTTCTCGCGCTCTGACGTCCCGCGTGCCGGGTCGCACGCGGGACGTCGGGGCGGGTCAGGGGGAGATGCGGCGGCGGACCAGGGCGGAGAGCTGGTCGACGGCGATGACCAGGATCAGGACGACGAAGATGTGCGTCGCCATCTGGTCGAAGCGAAAGAGCTTGATGGACTGGTTGATGAGGAAGCCGATCCCTCCGGCGCCCACCAGGCCCAGGACCAGGGAGGCGCGGACGTTCACGTCGAAGCGGTACAGCAGCAGGCCGACGAGCTGGGGGAGCACCGTGGGAAGGACGGCGTGCAGCGCGGTCTGCGCGCGGGAGGCGCCCAGGACGCGCAGCGCCTCACGCGGCCCGGGATCGCTCTCCTCCATGGCCTCGGCCCACAGCTTGCCCATGACACCGGTGTTGTGGACGACCAGGGCGAGCACTCCGGCGAACGGCCCGAGCCCGACGGCCGTCACGAAGATCAGGGCGAACACCACGTCGGGTACCGAGCGCAGGAACGACAGGAGCGAGCGCGCGGCCTGGTAGGGCACCGTCCCGTAGGACGTGACACGGGCCGCGAGCACCGCCAGCACCAGCGCGAACGGCACCGACAGCGTCGTGCCGAGCAGTCCGATATAGAGGGTGACCGCCGCGGCCCGCAGGCTCGGTCCCAGGGTGCCCGTCCAGTCGAGGTCGGGGGGCAGCGCGTCACCGACGAAGGCGGCCATCCCCTGCCAGCCCTGGGCGAGTGTGGTGAGGGAGAACCCCGTGCCCTCCAGGGCCAGGGCGTGCACGACGGCCAGCAGCGCCGCCGCCGTCCACGCCGCCGCGGACGGGCCGCGACGGCGCGGGGGTGCGGGTGCCGTCTTCAGAGAAAGGCTCATGGGTTCTCACTCCGCGGGCACGGAGGCCCGGTCGGGGACGTAGAGGCGGTCGATCTCGGAGTCGGTGACGGCCGAAGGCACCGCGTCGAAGCGCACGCGCCCGTCGAGGAGGCCGACGATCCGGTCGGCGTACCGGCGGGCCAGCGACGGCTGGTGCAGGACGGCCGCCACCGCGAGCCCGTCACCGGCCAGTTCGGCGAGCAGCGCCACGACCTGTTCGGCCGCCCTGGGGTCCAGCGCGGAGACCGGTTCGTCGGCCAGGAGCACACCGGCCTGGGTGCAGAGCGCCCGCGCGATGGCGACGCGCTGCTGCTGGCCGCCGGACAGGCGGCCCGCCCGTTCTCCGGCGCGGTCGGCGAGGCCCACCCGGTGCAGGCAGTCCATCGCCTCCTCGCGGAGCGTTCGGGGGAACAGCGCGGGGGTGAGCGAGCGGCGCAGCGGCAGCCGGCCGAGGGCTCCGGCGCACACGTTGTCGAGCACGCTGCGCCGGGGGACCAGGTGGATCTTCTGGAAGACCATGGAGGCGCGGCCGTTGCCGCCGATCGTGATCTCTCCGGCGGTCGGCGCCTCCAGACCCACGACGCAGCGCAGCGCCGTCGACTTGCCCGAGCCGTTGGCGCCGAGCACGGCGACGAACCCGCCGCTCGGCACGTCCAGGTCGATCCCGTCGAGCACGGTGCGCGCGCCGTACTCCTTGTGCAGTCCTCGAACGCGCAGGGACATCGGGTCAGACGTCCTTCTCGGTCAGGCCGAGCGACGCGGCGAGGTCGAACAGCGGCCGGTAGGTGTCCTCGGTGACGGCGACGAGCGGACCGGGCGGGTTCACGTCGAGGAACGCGCCGACCTTCTCGACGGCGTCCGCGTCGAGCCGGAGGAGGGCGTCGGCGACGCGCTTCTTGAACGCCGGGTCGAGGGACGAGGCGATGGTGATGGGGTCGTTGGGGATCGGCGAGGACTTCCAGACCTGCCGGTACTTCGTCTCGTCGAACTGGCCGGCGGCCTTGGCGGTGGCGAGCTGCTGGCTGTTGATCTCGGCGGCGTCGACCTTGCCGTTGGTCAGCGCGAGCAGCGCCTCGGGGTGGCCGCCCGCGTAGTTGATCTTCACTTCGGACTCGGCGACGCCGGCCTCGGTGAGCGCGTACCGGGGGAGGGCGTCGCCGGAGGTGGAGCCGACGCTGCTCAGGGCCAGGGACCTGCCCTTGAGGTCGGTGAGCGACCGGACGGGGGAGCCGGCCGGAACCCAGATGCCCGCGGTGTAGGTGGTGAGCGCGCCCGTGCCGTCGGCGAACGACGCCAGCGGCTCCGCGCCGGCCTTGGTGCTGGCGAAGACGAATCCGAGCGGCCCGAACTGGGCGAGCTCCAGCTGCCCGTTGCGCATGGCGAGCACCTCCGCCGAGTAGTCCTCGACGATCTGGAGCTCGACGGGGCAGCCGAGCTTCTCCTCCAGCGCTCCGGCCAGCGTCTGGTAGGCGGGCTTGAGCTTGGCGGGGTCCTCGTAGGGCTCGACGCCGAAGCGCACCTTCCCGTTCGGGCAGGCGCCGGCCGAGGCCGAGGGCCCGTCGTCTCCGCCTCCGCAGGCGGACAAGGAGAGGGCGAGGATCGGCAGGGCCATCAGGGCCGTGAGCCGGGTGAACGTTTTCATGGGTTCTCCTGTGGTGGGGTCGGTTCAGCCGAGCAGGTCGTCGAGGACCTCGGGCGCGAGCCCGAGCGCGGTCGTCATGCCGACACCGGACGTGACCGCGACCAGGCGGACGTCCCGTGCCGGGGCGGCGACCAGGAAGGGGTCGGGAGCCGAGGCGTAGACGCCGCGCCAGCGCTCGCGGACGTGCAGCTCCGGCACGCCCAGCAGGCGTGCGGTCTCGGCGAGCACCAGCTCGTCGAGTTCCTCGGCCCGGTAGGGCTCGACGGCCGGGGCGTAGGCGTGGGTGTCGCCGATGGTCAGGTCGCCGCCGGGGAGCTGGGTGAACATGAGGTTCAGCCCGCAGGCGACCGCCCGGGGATGGTCGCGCTCCATCCGGCTCCGCACGTCGGCGAGGGCGGGGCAGGCGGCGAAGCCGCCGTAGCGCAGCAGCGAGAGGCCGGTCAGCACGGCCGGTTCGACCGGCCTGGCGTGCGGGTCGCGGACCCTGAGCATGTGCAGCGAGCACCGTTGCACGCCCGCGCCCTCGGCCAGTTCGGGGAAGTGCCGGTCCGCGTCGTGACCCACCGCGACGACGACGCGCCGTGCCCGCACGGTGCCGCGTGAGGTGCCCACCTCGCCGGTCTCCACGGTGTGCGCGGTGGTCGACCAGTGGAACCGGACGCCGCGGGCGGCGAGCGCCTCCGCGAGGGCCGGCGCGGCCTGCCGGGGGTCGACCCGGAGGTCCAGGGGGAGGAGGGCGCCGCCGAGGACGCCTTCGCCGAGCGTCACCCTGGCCCGCGTCTCCGGCCCGTCCAGCAGCCTCACCTGCTCTTCGCCGCGCAGCGCGGCGAACTCGCGGAGTACCTGCAGTTCGTCTTCCGCGCGGGCCACCACGACGGTGCCGCTCCGCCGTACCCGGACACCGGCCTCGGCCAGCTCCAGCCACTGTTCGCGCGCCGCCATCGCGTACCGCAGGGCGTCACCGTCCTGGGCGGTCGCACAGCCGTGGCCGAAGTTGCGCACGGACGCGCCGAGCGGGCGGGGGTCCCGGTCGAGGACGACGACCGACAGACCGCGCCGGGCGGCGGCGTGGGCGTGGGCGAGCCCGACGATGCCCGCTCCGACGACGGCGAGATCAGCGGTGTCCAGCGTGGTGCGCAAACTTGTCATGACAAGAAGGTTCGTAAGTGTGCGCCCGCCCCGTCAACCGCTGGAGATGAAATACGTATTTCGTTCACCTTGTGTTAATTGCGCTGGTGAACGTGGGGAAAACTCTCCCGGGACCGCTGGCGCGAGAAAAGATGACATGTATAGTCAAGTCATATGGAGCTGCCCCTGCACGAACGGATCGCCGCCGAGCTGCGGCGCCGGATCACCTCCGGTGAGCTGGGAGTCGACGAACCCGTGCCGTCCGAGGCGCAGCTGTGCGCGCAGTGGAACGCCTCCCGCGGTCCGGTGCGCCAGGCGCTGGCGGCCCTGCGCGCCGAGGGGATGATCGGCGGCGGGCGGGGCAAGCCGCCCGTGGTGCGGCGGCAGGCGCTCAGCCAGCCGTTCGAGACCTTCCTGTCGTTCTCCCGCTGGGTCGAGAACCTCGGCCGCACCCCGGGGCAGCGCACCCAGGAGATCGCGCTCCGCCCGGCCGCCGCCGACGTCGCCGACGCCCTCGACCTGGAGGAGGGCACCCCGGTGGTCCAGCTCGTCCGGCTGCGGCTCATCGACGGCTCGCCGACGATGCTGGAGCGCACGACGTTCGTCGAGCGCGCGGGCCGCCTGCTGTTCGACTTCGACTGCGACTCCGGCTCGCTGTACGCGCATCTGGCCGGGCAGGGCGTGGACATGTCCCTCGCCCGGCACCTCATCGACGCGGTGGCGGCCGACGCGACCGACAGCCGGCTGCTCGACGTCCCCGAGGGGTTCCCGCTGCTGCGGGAGAGCCGCATCGCCCGGGGCGCGGACGGGCGTCCGGTCGAGTACTCCGACGACCGCTACCGCCCGGACAGGGTCGGCTTCACCATCGAGAACTCCCAGCAGGCGCAGCCCGCTCTGCTGCGGAGCTGGCAGGCGTCCTGACGCCGGAACGGAGACCCCCATGATCGAACTCGTCGCCCTGGACATCGCGGGCACGACCGTCCAGGAGAACGGCGCCGTCTACGTCGCACTGCGCGAGGCCGTCGAGGCGGCCGGAGGGACCCCCGGCGATGAGGACGTCCGGCGCTGGATGGGCGCGGACAAACGCGAGGCGATCGCCCGCCTGCTCGGCTCTCCGTCGCCCGCCGCCGTCGAGGCGGCCTTCTCCGACTTCCACCGCAGGCTGACGGCCGCCTACGCGGCGCACCGCCCCGAGCCCCTGCCCGGCGTGGAGAAGGCGCTGGCAGCGCTGCGCGCCGCGGGGATCAAGGTCGCGCTCACCACGGGCTTCGACCGCCGGATCACCGACTCCCTGCTCGACCTCCTCGGCTGGGACTCGTCGGTCGTCGACGCCGTGGTCTGCGTCGACGACGTCCCGGCCGGGCGCCCCGCGCCCTACATGGTCTTCCGTGCGATGGAGGCCACCGGCGTCCGCGACGTCGCGTCCGTCCTCACCGCGGGCGACACCGTCCTCGACCTCCGCGCGGGCACGAACGCCGGCGCCGCGATGGTCGTCGGCGTCCTCACCGGCGGCATGACCGCCGCCCAGCTCGGCGCCGAGCGCCACACCCACCTCCTCCCCGGCGTCGCGGACCTCCCCGCGCACCTCGGCCTCACCGCCTGACATCGGGTCCCGGACCGCGGCCGCGGGCCGTCGGCCCGCCGCCGGGCGCGGAGCGACGGCAGGTCAGGTGAGGACGGCTCGGGCGAAGGCGCCGGGTTCGGGGCCGGAGCGGGCCAGGACCTCGCCGGTGCGGGACCAGATGCCCGAACGGCCCGCGGAGCGGGTGTAGCCCTGGCCGGTGGGACCGGCGAAGCTGGAGACGGCGACCGGGACGCCGTACGTGACGGCCGTACGGCGGGCGCGCTCGGCGGGGACGTGGGCGTCCTTCTCGAAGTCGAGGACGGAGGCCACGTAGACGTCCATGCCCAGGGCGGCGGTGTCCGCCTGGTGCTGAGGGACGCCCGTGTCCTTGCAGACGGCCAGGCCGAGCCGCCACCCGTCGACCTCGAGGACGGCGGGGGCGGGGCCAGGGGAGAAACGTTCGGGCTCCCGGCCGCCGATCCACTGTTTGCGGTAGGCGATGGTGGCGCCGGTGCCGTCGACGGCCAGCAGCGCGATGTGGAGGAGTTCTCCTTCGCCCTGCACCGGGGCGCCTGCCAGGGCCAGGGCACCCGTCTCGGCGCACGCTTCGACGACCGCCGCAAGCCAGGGATCGTCCGGCGAGAGCGCGGGGGCGTCGAACTCGTAACCGGTCAGGGAGAGTTCGGGGAAGACGACGACCCGGGCGTGTGCCTCCCGGATCGCGGCCGCGTGGGCCGCCGCGTTCTTCTCCACGTCGAGGGCGGTGCAGGGCGGTTGGGCGACGGCGATGACGAGCGGTTCTCGCATGGGGCTCCATGACCTCACGGAGTGCGGACGGGGGACGGACCCAGGATGTCAGGGACCATGCGCTGCTCGTGCCCGGCCTGCCTTTCGACGGTCGTCAGCCGTGGAGGGTGAGGGTGCGCAGGTGCGGGTAGGCGGTGATCTCGGCCTCGGTGAAGCGCTCGGTGACCCACCGGCCGCGGGAGAACAGGGACGTCTGGTCGGCGTGGTGCGGGGAGGAGGGGTCGGCGGACTGGGAGTAGGTGAGGACGGTGCGGGTGCGGGGGCCGTCCGGTGTCAGCTCGACGGCCATCATGAAGCTGGATCCCTCGGACACTTCCGAAGAGTCGCTGTCGAGCACGCCGGGGGCGCTGACGCGGTCGAAGCAGCCTTCATCGTCGGTGCAGCCCGGCAGCGGGATCGAGGCGCGGCGCTGGACCTCGCCAGGGGTGAGGGCCAGGGAGACGCCGTTGTCCTGGAAGCGCTGCACGGTGTCGGCCAGGGCGCGCCGCACCGCCGGGTCCTCCCGGTCGAGTCCGCGCGGGGTGGTGAGCGGGTCGGCGGGATCGAACGGCACCCGCCACGGGCTCTTCTCCGGTTCCGCCGGGCCACTCGGCGCGGCCGGGGGAGAACCTTCCGGCGAGGCGGCCCGGCCCGGCCGCTTCAGCCGCGTGAAGAGCTCGCGCCACAGGAGGGCGCCGCGGCTGTCGAGGCGGGCGCGGCCGTCCCAGGCCGAGAGCGTGTCGCAGGCCTGGCGCACGTCGGTCCGCCGTCCGTCGGTGGCGGTCATGACGGGATGGGCGCGGCACACCGCCAGCAGGTCGGGGCGGGCGAGCTCCGCGCTGTGGTTGCGTTTGCCGGTCGCCGCGGCCTGCAGGTTCTCCAGCGTGAAGCCGGGCGGGCCGAGGCCGTCGGTGCCGTTCAGGCGCTGGGAGATCATGTCCAGGCCGAGCCGGGCACGCAGCCTGAGTTCGGTGCGGGTCTCGCCGTAGGCGCGGGGAAAGCCCGTGAGGGGGGCCGCGGGGTTGGCCAGCCAGGGGCCGTCGTTGGAGTTGGCCACGTAGTCGGTGCGGGTCAGCGTCGGGTGGCGGCCCGGTCCGAAGACGCCGGGCTCGACCGCGTCGGGGTCCTCGCCCCAGCCGCAGGCCGACGTGGAGCCGTCCAGGATGAGCTCCTCGGAGCGTCGTTCGCCGCCTTCCGGAGCGACGGCGCACCGTTCGGCAAGGTCATCGGTGACGTGCGGGACCACTGAGGCGTCGGCGAAGTACGCCGTCCCGCTCACATCGGTGGCGAGCGTGTAGTAGGTGGGTATGCCTTGGTAGGTCCGCTGGGCCGCGCGCAGTTGGGCGAGGTTCTGCGCTGAGCCCATCGCCAGCCACTCGTTCGCCGAGCGCAGGTTCGCGGCGTTGGCGTCGGCGAGGGCGAACGCGGTGCCGGACGTCCAGCCGGCGGCGAGCACCGGGCCGTAGCGCGAGGTGTACAGGGTGCGCGTAGTGGTGACCGTTCCGCCGACGGGGTCGCGCAGGGTGATCTCCACCTCCTGGCGGCCCATCGGCTCCGTCTTGCCGTCGACCAGGTAGCCGGTGGGGTCGCCCGGCGCGAGAGTGAGCCGGTAGAGGGTGTGGCGACGCGCGTGCGAGGTCGTGTGGGTCCAGGCCACACCCGCGGTGTGGCCGATCTGGACCACCGGGGTGCCGTAGAGGCCGGCGCCCGACACGTCGAGCACGCCGGGAATGGTCAGGTGCACCTGGTAGAGCCGCCAGCCGCCGTGCCACGGGAGGTGCGGGTCGGCGAGCAGCATGCCGTGGCCGCCGCGGGTCGCCTTCCGGCCCAGGGCCCACGCGTTGCTGCCGGGCTCCGGCACCGCCGTGGCCGGTGCGGCTCGCGGCCGGCCGGTGTCCCCGGCCGGGGCCGCGGTGGCGACGGCCTCCCGGAAACCCGCGGTCCCGACCCGGTTGGCGTCGAGGATGACGCTCCAGACGTCCAGGGCGGTGATCGGGCGCACCCATTCCTCGCCCCGGCAGGCCGGATCCGGGAGCCGCTCCACTCCGGTGTCGCGCAGGTAGCGGTTGTACCCGGCGGCGTAGCCGTCGACCAGCCGGCGCAGTTCCGGGGCGGGGCCGAGCGGCGCGGCGCGGGCCAGCGTCCGCTGCAGGACGCCCGACGCCCGGACGCCCTTGTAGTAGACGTCGCTCACGGGATTGGCGAGCGGTTCGATCGGATCGTCGGAGACCTCCCGCGAACCGAAGTACTCGGACCGCTCCCCTCGCAGCGTCACCACCCGTGAGGCCATGACGCACAGGTCGTCCTGGGCGAACGCGTACCCGTACCCGTATCCGAGGCCTCCGTGGTCCTTCGCCGTGACATGCGGGACGCCGTATTCGGTCCGCCGGATCTGGGCGGAGTACCGCTCGTCACGGGTCTCCGGCATCGCGTACATCCGCCCGGCCACCACGGCGGTGACGGCCGCGGCCAGCACGGTCGCGACCGCCGCGGCCCGCCTGCCGGAACGTCCGCGCAACTCAATGATCTTGATGCTCATGCGGTCCCCCCCACGGGTCAGGACAGGCGGCGGCGGACCCACCAGAGGCAGAACCCCGCCAGGCCGAGGGTGAGGGCGGCGTAGCCGCCCGTCTCGATCCACTGGAAGGTCCAGAAGCGGTCGGAGGGGTGGTAGACCAGCCGGTGGCGGTAGCCGAGCCGCTCGAGCTCGGCGAAGCACGGGGCGGCTCCCCGCCGCTCGGCCTGCTCCCTGTGCTCGGGCGGTGCGCAGGGCCCCGAGGAGGTGGACACGGAAATGCCTCCGGAGACCTCCTCCCCGGAGGCGTCGACGATCCGGCTGGACAGGACCCAGGCGGCAGGGTCGCCGGGGACCCGCGGCTTCACGACCAGGTGGAGGGAACCGCCGCCGCGCGGGAAGAGGAGGTCCTCCACGTCGGTCTCGGCGATCGCCGGAGCCGCATGGACCGGGGTGTCCAGATGGGGCCGGACCAGCAGCGGCACGGCGGCCTGGACGGCGGCGAAGACGGCCAGGGTGACGGCCATGGCGGGCAGGGTGCGGCGGACCAGCATCCCGACGGCCACGCCCAGGACGAAGGCGAAGGCCGCGTATCCGAGGGGGACGACGCCGCGGGCGTCGAACAGCAGCGGCCCCATCCGCGGGAAACCCGGGTGGTTGCCCGCGGCGGCCTGGTCGACGGGGCCGGACCACCAGGTCACCGCGAGGCTGCCCAGTCCCGCGGCCGCCAGGGCGGCCAGGCCGGTGAGACCGAGTCTGACCGCCAGCCAGCGGGTGCGGGTGATGCTCTGGTTCCACACCAGCCGGTGCGTGCCGGCCTCCAGCTCGCGGGTGATCAGCGGCGCTCCCCAGAACAGCCCGATGAGGGCGGGCAGCACCAGCATGATGGCGGTGAGGGCGAAGAAGGGCACCTGGTGGGCGTGGAAGAACTGCTGGACGTAGGCGGAGCAGCCGCCGCCGCGGACGGTGCAGGCCGCGATCCCGGCGGCGTAGTCGTCGGCCAGCCCCCGGCCGGTGAACGCCAGGACGGCGGCGAGCGCGGCGAGGGCGGCGAACATCGCCGCGGCCGCGGCGCGGAACTGGCGCCAGGCCAACCAGATCATCGCTCGACCTCCAGAACGGGCCACCGGCCGGTTTCGGGGCGCCTGTCCAGGTAGGCCAGGACGAGGTCCTCCAGGCCGGGCCGGCTGACGGTCCAGGCGGGATCGTGGATCGGGGCGTCGGTGCGGACGATGAAGGTGCTCTGCCGGTCGGTGTGGCTGGCGGAGACGACGTGCTGGTCCGCGGGCAGCCGGCGGGGGTCGCGGCGCGGCCCGGTGAGCCGGTGGTGGGTGGCCAGCAGCTCCTCGACCTCCCCGGCCACCTGGACGCGGGAGTCCACCAGCACGACCAGGTGGTCGCAGGTGCGCTCCACGTCGGACACCAGGTGGGAGGAGAGCACGACGCTGAGCTCGTGTTCGACCGCGGCCTCCATCAGGCTCTGCAGGAACTCGCGGCGGGCGAGCGGGTCGAGCGCGGCGACCGGCTCGTCCAGGAGCAGCAGTTCCGGCCGTTTGGCCAGGCCCAGGGTGAGGGCGAGCTGGGCGCGCTGGCCGCCCGACAGCCTTCCGGCCCGGCGGGCGGGATCGAGCCCGAGCCGCTCGACGCGCTCGCGTGCCAGCGCGTCGTCCCACCGGGGGTTGAGCCGGGCGCCCAGCTTCAGATGCTCGGCGACGCTCAGCCCTGCGTAGGTGGGGGTGTCCTGGGCGACGAACCCGACCCTGGCCAGCTGCGCGGGTCCCTCTCCCGCCCGGCCGCCGAGCACCTCGACGGAGCCCGCCGACGGCGTCAGCTGGCCGCAGGCCAGGCTCAGCAGCGTGGTCTTGCCCGCCCCGTTGGGGCCGACCAGGCCCACCACATGCCCGGCCGGGATGTCCAGGGTGCAGTCCCTGAGCGCCCAGCGCTTCCCGTATCTCTTGCCGAGCCCCTCGGCCCGCAGCACGGCGGTCACGCTATGTCCTCCCGGGCGGCGGCCTGAAAGGTCGTCATGAACAGGGCCTCGATGCTCTCCTCGTCGAGCCCGGCCCGGCGGGCCGCGGCCAGCCAGCGCCGCAGGTCGCGGCGCAGCGGCTCGTGCGCGGCCAGCGAGGCGTCGGTGAGCGTCGCCGTCACGAACGTCCCCACCCCGGGCCGCGCCGCCACCAGGCCCGCGCGCTCCAGCTCCCGGTAGGCCTTCAGCACCGTGTTCGGGTTGATCGCCAGCCTCGCCACGACCTCCTTGACCGTTGGGAGCTGGTCGCCCTCGCGCAGCAGCCCCAGTCGCAGGGCCTGCCGCACCTGGCGGACCAGCTGCAGGTACGGCGAGACGCCCGAGTGGTCGTCCAGATGGAACTCGATCATCCATACCCCTATATATCTAGTTACCTAGCACTATAGGTAAATGCCGAGAGAGGCTGTCAATACCGGCCGTCACGGGTGGCGGCGCCGATGCGCGGGCGGGCGATCACGGTCTCCGGCGGCGTCGCCACGACGCGAAGGGCTCCCTCACCAGCAGGTGAGGGAGCCCTTCGCGTGCGTTCCGAAGAGGGAGAACCGTCGCGGCCATCCGGCCCGCCCGGTCACGGGGCGGCCGGAACCGGACAGGTCAAGGCGCCGGAGGCGGGCCGTCCTGCCGCGCGGGCGGGGCCGGAGCGTACGGCTGCCGAAGGCCGGACGGAAATGCGGCGGGGTGGAGGCCGGGGACGGGAACGGCCTGCTGGAGGTGGGGGCCGGGCGCCGCGAAGTGGGGGCCCCCGGCCGGGAAGGGCGCGGCCGGGGGCTGGTAGGCGGTGCTCCCCGGGGGGTGGAAGACGGGGGAGGGCGGGGGGTCGACGGGGACGTGCTGGCCGGTCCTGCGGAGCTGGGCCTCGCGGCGGGCGCGGCGGGCGGCGAGGCGGTGCTCCTCGCGGCGGCGGCGCTCGGCCAGGACGGCCATGAGGAGGAGTTCCGCCGGGACGCCGGGGGGCGGGGGCGGGGAGAGGAGCGCGGCGAACTCGGCGGCCAGGCGGGCGCCGAGGCGGTGGCGGACGTCGGGGAGGAGCTCGTGGTAGCGGTGCAGGTACTGGCGGGCGCTGAGGGCCTGGTCGTCGGTGATCTGGGAGAGCTCCAGGGTGGCCGCCCAGGGCGCCAGCGCGGGCGGCATCCGGGTGATGGGGGCGCGGACGGTCTCGGCGGCGAGGCGGTCCTGGATGACCATGGTCCCGGCGAAGACGTCGCCCAGGCGGCGGCCCCGGTGGTCGAACAGGGAGCACAGCAGGGCGGGCGCGCCGGCGAACATGAAGAACTCCACGAAACCCGTCAGGGCGCGCATCAGCGCCTGGCGGAAGCGCACCACGCCGCCGTCCACGGAGACCGTGCGCAGCCCGAGCGCCATCTTCCCCACGGTCTTGCCGCGCGTGGCGGTCTCCATGACGGCGGGGTAGCCGACGATGGAGCCGACGGAGACCAGGATGGCCAGCCCCACCGCCACGGCCTCGTCGGCGAAGAGCACCGTGAACTGCACCGCCTGGCCGAGCGTGGCCATCAGCGAGAGCATGATCGCCAGATCCAGCAGGAGGGCGAGGGCCCGGCTCGCCAGCCGGGCGGGCCGGATGTCCAGCGCGACCGCCTCGCCCGTCACCAGCTCGCCGGAAGTGACCGTCATGCGGCCCAGTATGCCCCCCGCCGGACGGCCGCGGCGAAGCGATGACGGGCCGCGGGGTCCGGGCGGCCCCGGGTCCGTGCCGTGCCGCGGCGAAGCGAGGACCGGCCCGCGGGTCCGGCGCGCCCCCGGATTCGTGCGGCGGGCCGCGGGTCCGGTGCCGTCTCCCGGTTCCCGCCCGGGAAGCCCGGTAGATTCCTGTTGTGGATGTCGACGCCTACGTTTCCGCGCACAACGCCGAATGGCTACGCCTGGAGTACCTGATCAACCGCTCCGGGAAGTTGGACGGGGCGGAGATCGACGAGCTGGTCGAGCTCTACCAGCGGGCCGCCACGCACCTGTCGGTGGTGCGTTCGGCCTCGCCGGACCCGCTGGTCATCGGGCGGCTGTCGTCGCTGGTGGCGCGCGGCAGGGCGGCGGTGTCCGGGGCCAGCGCCCCGATGTGGCGGGACGCGGCCCGGCTGATCACGGTGTCGTTCCCCGGCGTCGTCTACCGGCAGCGCTGGTGGTGGCTGGGCTGCGCGCTGCTGGGCAACCTGCTGGCGCTGGCCGTCGCGTTCTGGGTGGCGGGCGACCCCGAGGTCCAGGCGGCCGTCGGCACCCCGCACGAGATCAGGAAGCTGGTCGAGGAGGACTTCGCCAACTACTACACCGAGCACGAGGCCGGCGCGTTCGCCTTCCAGGTGTGGGTGAACAACGCCTGGGTCTCGGCGCAGGCCATCGCCTTCGGCATCCTGCTGGGCGTCCCGACGCTGTACGTCCTGGTGCTCAACCAGCTCAACCTCGGCCTGACCGGCGGGCTCATGGCCGCCCACGGCAAGACCGACATCTTCTTCGGCCTGATCCTGCCGCACGGCCTGCTGGAGCTGACCGCGGTGTACGTGGCGTGCGGCGTCGGCCTCAAACTCGGCTGGACGATCATCGACCCGGGCCGCCGCCCGCGCGGCCGCGCCCTGGCCGAGGAGGGCCGCGCGGCGATGAGCGTGGTGCTCGGCCTCATCGGGGTGCTGCTGATCTCGGGCGCGATCGAGGGCTTCGTGACCGGCTGGGTGCACACCACCTGGCTGCGCATCGGCATCGGCGTGGTCGCCGAGGCGGCGTTCCTGGCCTACGTGTGGTTCTTCGGCCGCCGCGCGGTGGCGGCGGGGGACACCGGGGACGCGGCCGAGACCCCCGACCTCGCCCCGGTGTCCGCCTGAGAACCCGTGCGGGTCAGGTGATCTCCAGCAGCTTCTCGCGGACGGCGTAGACGACGGCCTCCATGCGGGAGTGCAGCTGGAGCTTCTCCAGGATGTTGCGGATGTGGTTCTTGACCGTGTTCTCGGAGATGAACAGCTCCCGGGCGATCTCCCGGTTGCCCAGGCCCCGCGCCACCAGGCGCAGCACCTCCATCTCGCGGTCGGTCAGCCGGGGCGCGGGCACCTGCTGCTGCCGCTCCTCGGACCGCTTGGCCAGCGCGGTGAACTCGGAGATGAGCTTGGACGCCATCGACGGGCTGATCAGCGACTGCCCGCCGTGCACCGCCCGTACCGCGTGCGGCACCTCGTCGATGGCTATCTCCTTGAGGAGGTAGCCGGTGGCGCCCGCCTTGAGCGCCTCGAAGAGGTCCTCCTCCTCGTCGCTGATCGTCAACATGACGATCTTCGCGCTGGGCACGGCCTCCTTGATGGCCGCGCAGGCCTCGATGCCGCCACGGCGCGGCATCCGGATGTCCATCAGGATCACGTCCGGTGTCAGGTCGCGTGCCTTCTGGACGGCCTCCAGCCCGTCACCGCCCTCGCCGATCACTTCAATGCCGGGCTCGCCGGACAGGACCATCTCCAGCCCCCTCCGGAAGAGGGCATGGTCGTCCACGATCAGGACTCGGATCGGATCGGTGCGAGCTTCGGGGATCTCGCTCACTCTTCCTCCCCCATATGGGTCGCCTAGATCATGGCACGGCGAGGGCGATTACGGGTTGCTCACGTCGGATTACTCCTCGATGAGGCGGATGACTCCGTAGTCCCACCCGCGCCGCCGGTAGACGACGCTGGGCCGGCCACTCTCCCTGTCACGGAACAGGAAGAAGTCGTGTCCGACAAGTTCCATTTCGTAGAGGGCCTGCTGGATGTCCATCGGACCGGCCTCGTGGCACTTCTCGCGGACCACGACGGGACCGTTCCCGTCCATCGGGATCGGCAGGAGGGTCTCCTCCAGGTCGGGCCGGTCGAAGACCCTCTCCTCCGCCTCGGCGACCCCCGTGGAGCCGGCGCGCCCGGCCCCGGAGACGGGCTCGACCGAGGGCTCGCGGGCGGTCAGCGCAGAGGGCTCCAGGGGAGTGGGCATCGGTTCGACGCCGCTGTACTTGGCGGGCGTGCGCGTGCCGTGGTGGATCTTGCGCCGGTCCGCGGCCCGGCGCATGCGGGTGTCGAGCTTGTCGAGGGCGACGTCGAGCGCGCCGTAGCGGTCGTCGGCGGCGGCCTCGGCGCGGATCACCGGCCCCTTGGAGCGCACGGTGAGCTCGACCCGCTCCCGCTGGCCGGCCTGCCGGGGGTTGCGCTCCTCACTCACCTCCACGTCCACCTGGATGATCTTGGAGTCGAGTTTCTCGAACTTGGCGAGCTTGCTGTCGACGTGCTGCCGGAAGCGGTCGTTCACGTCCGTCCGACGGCCCCTCACGATGATGTCCAACGCTTGGACCCCCCTTCTCTATGGAGAGAACGGACAGTCTGGATTCAAGAGTTCCAGATGTTTCCGTCAATGGAGGAGCACCCACCCGGCCGACCTGGTCTTCGACCCCACAATCGCCTGCTGAGAGGTTCGCAGCCCATGCCACTACTGCTCTTCTCCCGTGACGGCGGATATCTGATCCACCGGCGGGGCAGGGCTTACTTCTAAGCCGCACCGTGATCACTCGACAAAAAGTCGGCTTACGTGGACCGTTTCGCCTGCGACTGGCATCGGCTAGCTCGGCACGAGGTCTCCCAGCGGAGAACCCCGAACCGGCGCAACCACGGACCCGGGCGGGTGCCATGTCAGAACGCTAGCCTCTCGCGACCCGAATGTCATCGGTGACAAGTGCGGCAAATCTCACTTACCATGATCATGATGGCGGAGAAAACCCTTCACCCTCCGGCCTGCGCCGTTCTCTGGGTGTTCTGGGGGTATAAGTTTGTTTCCGGAAAATTGGTTTGTTTATAGATAGTCGCGAGATTTACCAGGTTCTGTACGAGCGAGGACCGCCGCCCCCTCCAGCACCGCCCCCGCCGCCCGCAGCGCCCGGCCCGCCTCCGCCAGCGACGCGCCCGTCGTCACCACGTCGTCCACCAGGAGCACGGACGCCCCCGCCACCGGACGCGCCACCCGCAACCCGTCCGCGAGATTGGCCCGCCGCTCCGCCGCGCCCAGCCCCACCTGCTCGGCGACCCCCCGCCGCTGCCGCAGCACCGGGACGCACCGCGCCGCCCACCCCGCCTCCCGCAGCGCGGCCGCGGCCGCGCCGGCCATCAGGAGCGTGGCGTCGCGCCCCCGCCGCCGCACGGTCCGCCGGGCGGACGGCACCGGGACGAGCAGCACCGGCCCCGGCGCCCAGCGCGACGCCACCAGCCCCGCCAGGGCGCGCCCCAGCGGGCCGGAGAGCGCCGTACGCCCTTTCTCCTTGTGGGCGAGCACCAAAGACCGCAGCGCCCCTTCATAGGCGCCCACGGCCCACACGGGAGGCCTGGCGGCCACCGCCAGGCCCGGCCCCGCCAACCGGGCGGCGCACCGGGCGCACACCGGGGGACCCGGCACCCGGCAACCCGCGCACCGTGCGGGCAGCAGCAACTCCGCGAGCGCTCCGAACACGTCACCATCCTCCCCGGAGGGGGTGACGAAACCGCAGCCCCCGCGCGGGCGCCGCAGACGGCCCTGACCGGGCGGCCGCCGCGTTGATCTCCGCGCGGGCGCGGACGCCTCGGCTCGGCCGGCTCGGCGGCCAGCCGCGCGGACGCCTCAGGACCGGGGGTCAGCCCGGGTAGACGGGGGAGAAGCCGACGATGCCGCAGTCCCAGGTGCTGAAGCGGGGATCCTCGTTGAACGACTGCAGGCAGGTGGCGGACGCCTGGCTCTCCTTGCCCGGGGCGATGCCCAGCAGGATCTCCTTGCCCGGCGCCGCGGTGATGCTCACCGGCGTGCCCTCGAAGCTGCCGCCGATCGCCCGGATCGCGCCGCCGCTGATCGGGACCTCGTAGGGCAGGATGCTCGTCGAGGCGCCGACGGTGCCCAGCACGGCCAGCGTGTCGGCGTCGCGCCAGGCCAGGTCGACCACCGAGCCGAGTTCGGCGTTGATGGAGTGGAAGCCCAGCGAGTAGACGTCGTCGGAGGAGTCGTCCGGCGCGATCCGGCCGATCTGGATCTCGGTCTGGGAGCCGTCGCCGATCAGCGCGGCCACCCGCACCCCGTCCCGCGCCACGCGCAGCGCCTTGATCTGCTGGCCGGGGCGCAGCTCCGACAGCGGTGGCAGCCTCGTGGCCTCGGCCCGGCCCGGGGACAGCAGCCACAACGTGGAGGAGCGGCCCTTGTTCTGCACGATCCACAGGTTCCCCGAGCGGTCCCAGGACGGCCGGAGCAGCGTCGCGCCCCGCTCGGCCTTGAGCACCCGCCGGACCTGGCCGCCGCTCAGGTCCCCCACGTACAGGGCCTGGCCGGAGATCCCGGCGAACTGCTGGCCGTTGAGCGCCACCGCGGCGTCCCGGAACGTGTGGTCGCGCAGGGACGGCACGGACACCGCGGCGCTGCCCTGCAGCAGCGCGACCTGGCCCGTCTCGGTCAGCAGGTACTGGGACTCGCCGGTGACCTTGCTGGGCGCGTCCGGGCCGAGGTCCTCCCAGCGCTTCTTCTCCTGGACGTCCAGGCCGTCGCTGGTCCGCCGGGTGCGGCCGTCGATCTGCAGCCGCATCGCGCGGATCTCGGTGAGCTGCCCCAGCGTCCACAGCAGCTGCGCCGACATGTGGTCGACGTTGCCCGCCGCCGCCTCCTTGCTGAGGTTGACGGTGGCGACGTCCTCGTCCAGCCGCACCTTGCCCAGCAGGCCGGTGCCCTCGGGGAAGGAGGAGACCACCGCGCCGTTCAGCCACGGCACGGTCTTGCTCAGCAGCGACTCCACCAGCTGGCTGGGCAGGTCCGAGCGGTTGAGCAGCGGCAGGAACACCGAGTCGGGCACCAGGGACTGCCGGTCGGGCGCGAAGTGGTACAGGTTGGTGGTGCGGAACACCCGGTCGACGTCGCTGCGGAAGAGCACCAGCTCGTCGGGGTTGCCGACGAGCCGCCAGCGGTTCGGCGTGATGCGCCGCAGGAGGAACGTCACCTCGTGGTTGGGCTCGTTGAGCGCCTCGTACTGGCCCGAGGAGCTGATCTGGCCGAGCCTGGTGCCGTACAGCCGCACCGTGGCCTCGTCGCCCTCCTCGGGGTCGGACATCAAGGTGGGCTCGGAGAACTCCGGGTCGTCCAGGACCGTCACCTTCGGACGCCCGTCGGGCCGCCAGGTCTGGCCCTCGGCGAGGTAGGCGCGCACGGACTCGCGGTCGTTGTCGAAGTTGGCCATCGCCACGAGGTAGCCGCGCACCACCTCCTCGGGGGACCAGCCGTCCTGGGGCCGGGTGGGGACCACCCGGACGTAGGGCTCGTCGAACGGCTCGGTGCGCTCGCCGTTGTCCTGCGCCGTCACCCAGCCGCCGGCCGGGATGCCCGCGCAGCCCGTGACGCAGGACAGGGCCAGGAGCACGGCGATGATGCGCTTCACTCGGCGCCCTCCAGATCGGCCAGGTCGGCCAGGTCGGCCCGGTTGAGCTCCACGTCGGCCGGGACCAGCGGCAGCGGCGAGCCGCGCAGCTCCGCCCCGGCCGTGCGGGGCAGCGACAACCGGAACTGCGAGCCCACGCCGGGCTCGCCCCAGGCCTGCAGCCAGCCGCCGTGCAGCTGGGCGTCCTCCCGGGAGATCGACAGGCCGAGGCCGGTGCCGCCGATGGTGCGGGCCCGCGACGGGTCGGCCCGCCAGAACCGGTCGAACACCATCTGGGCCTCGCCCGCCTTCAGGCCGGTCCCGTGGTCGCGGACGGCCAGCGCGACGGCGTCGCGGTCGGCCGCGACGGTGACCACGATGTCCTTGCCCTCGCCGTGCTCGACGGCGTTGAACAGCAGATTGCGCAGGACGCGGGCGATGCGGCGGCGGTCCACCTCGGCCATGCAGGCCTCGCCCGGCAGCTTGAGGACGATCTTGGTGCCGCGCCGCTCCGCCACGTCCTGCACGTCGTCGACGGCGGTCAGCACCAGCTCGCGCACGTCCACCGACTCGGCGTCCAGGGTGGCCGCGCCCGCGTCGTGCCGGCTGATCTCCAGCAGGTCGGCCAGCAGCGACTCGAAGCGCTCCATCTGGCTCTGCAGCAGCTCCGCCGACCTGGCCACCATCGCCTGGAAGTCCTCGCGGTTCTCGTACAGCATGTCCGCGGCGATCTTCATGGTGGTGAGCGGCGTGCGCAGCTCGTGCGAGACGTCGGAGACGAACTGCCGCTGCACCTGCGACAGGCCCTCCAGCTCGGAGATCTTCTCCTGCAGGGTGGTGGCCATGTCGTTGAAGGAGCGGCCGAGCCTGGCCAGGTCGTCCTCGCCGCGCACCTTCATGCGCTCGTCCAGCTGGCCCGCCGCCAGCCGCTCGGCGGACTGGGCGGCCAGCCGCACCGGGATGACGATCTGCCGGGTCACGACCGAGGCGATCGCCGCGAGCAGCAGCACCAGCGCCACGCCCACGCCCACCATGGTGCGCTGCACGAAGACGAGCGTGCGCTGCTCCTGCTGGAGCGGGAAGAGGTAGTACAGCTCGTACGGGCCGTCCCTGGCGCCGGCGATCAGCGCGGCCTCGTCCTCGTGGTACTGGCGCACCAGCTTGCCGATCCACACCTTGGCGCCGGGCTCCCGGTTGATCTCCTCGGTGAGCTGCGCCGGGATGCTCGCCGGGTCGAGGTCGTTGGTGGGCAGCCCGCCGTTGGTGACCTCCCTGGTGTCGCGCAGGTACACCTCGTAGCGCCCGGACGGGCCGCTGCGCGCGGCCAGCTCCCGGGCGACCCGCTCGGCCACCGGGTCGCCGGGGGTGCGCTTGAGGATGCCCAGGCCCTCGTTGAGCTGCTGGACCGCCGACTCCCCCCGGCTCTCCAGCAGCGCGGTGGTGATCTGCTGCATCAGGAAGACGCCCAGGACGACCGCCACGATCGTCGACAGCAGCAGGGTGGTGGTGACCACGCGGACCTGGATGGATCTGCGCCAGCGCACGTACGACCGGCGCCACAACCCGCGGACCAGCCGCAGGAGGGTGGTCTTCATGGGGGGTCGGTTTCCTTCTAGGCCGGGCCGGCCTTGTAACCCACGCCTCGCACGGTGACGACGATCTCCGGGCGCTCCGGGTCCTTCTCGATCTTGGCGCGGAGGCGCTGGACGTGCACGTTGACCAGGCGGGTGTCGGCGGCGTGCCGGTAGCCCCACACCTGCTCGAGCAGGACCTCGCGGGTGAAGACCTGGCGCGGCTTGCGGGCCAGGGCGACCAGCAGGTCGAACTCCAGGGGGGTCAGCGGGATGTGCTTGTCGCCGCGCTTGACCGAGTGCCCCGCCACGTCGATCGAGATGTCGCCGATCTGCAGGGTCTCGGGGGCGGGCTCGTCGGTGCGGCGCAGCCGGGCGCGCACCCGGGCGACCAGCTCCTTGGGCTTGAAGGGCTTGACCACGTAGTCGTCCGCGCCCGACTCCAGACCGAGCACCACGTCCACGGTGTCGCTCTTGGCGGTCAGCATGACGATCGGCACGCCCGACTCGGCCCGGATCTGGCGGCACACGTCGATGCCGTCCGCGCCGGGCAGCATCAGGTCCAGCAGCACGAGGTCGGGCCGGGTCTCCCGGAACGCCTCGAGCGCCTTGTCGCCGTCGTGCACGAACGACGGCTCGAAGCCCTCGCCGCGCAGCACGATGCCGAGCATCTCAGCGAGTGCCAGGTCGTCGTCGACGACCAGTACACGTCCTCTCATGCGCCCTCATCGCCGTTCTCTCGAAGTTCTCTCGGGAGGCCGTCATCTCCAGTCGAGTCAGGTTACCCACGTTTTACCAGTGCCGGGGCCTCTAATCGGGGAAACCGCGGCGATCTCTCCGTGGTGCCATGTACGCTGCGTTCCGATTCGCTTACGACACGCTATATTTGCACCACCTGGGGAGGGGCGGGCGTTGGGAATCACCTGGATATAAGGACACATGGCAGGATGGCCCCGTGCGAGTCGACCGGGCCGAACTGCTCGGCGGGGAGATCCCGCTGCGGCCGCTCAGTGTGGCCGAGACACTGGACGCGGCACTGGCCGTGCTGCGCCGGTCGCCCCGCGCGGTGCTGGGCCCGGCCGCGGCGATGGTGGCGGTCCTGCAGGTCCTGGTGACCGTCACTGGCTACTTCTTCGTCGGGGGGACCGACGAGTACACCCCCGGCTTCCTGCTCCGGTCGGTGGGCGAGCAGGCGACGCTGGCGGCCTTCTCCGGCCTGGCGTCCGCGCTGGTCGTCCTGGTGCTGGCCGGGCTGCTCGCGCCCGTGATCGCCCGCTCCTTCTTCGGGCAGCCGGTCTCCCTGCGCGGCGTGTGGCGGGACGCGCGGCCGCGGCTGCCCGGCCTGGCCGCGGTGGCCGCGGCGCTGGGCCTCGGCGTGCCGCTGCTGGGCGCGCTGCCGCTGGCGCCCTTCGTCGCGGTCGCCGGCACCGGCGGCTCGGTGGGGCTCGCCGTGCTGCTCGGCCTGCTCGGCCTGGCGTCGGCGCTGGCGCTCGGCGTCTGGCTCTACACCCGGTACGTGCTGGCCGCGCCCGCCGTCGTCCTGGAGCGCCAGGGGGCGCGCGCGGCGTTCTCGGCGTCCGCGCGGCTGGTCGGCGGGCAGTGGTGGAAGACGTTCGGGGTCCTGGTGCTCACCACGGTCCTCACCACGTTCATGGGGCTGATCCTCCAGGTGCCCTTCCTCGCGGGCGGCCTGCTGTTCTTCGGCGCCGACCCGCAGGGCTGGCAGGCGGTGGCCGCGCTGGCCGCCGAGACCCTCGGGCAGATCGCCTCCTGGACGGTCACCGCCCCCTTCGAGGCCGCGGTGATCGCGCTGCTCTACCTGGACCGCCGCAACCGGCGGGAGGGCCTGGACCTGGAGCTCCAGCAGCGCGCCGAGGTGCCCGACGAGGACTTCCCCGCCCTGTGGGCGCGCCCGTGACGCGAGGAGCCCGATGAGCCCGATGAACCCCGCCGAGCCGGTCGACAGGGAGACGGCGCGCGAGCTGGCCGAGAAGGAGCTGGACAAGCCCGTCTACCACCGGGACCGGCCCTCCTTCGTCGACGAGGCGCTCGACCAGGTCGAGGAGTGGCTGAAGAAGATCATGCCGGACGCCCCCGGTGCCGGGCCCGGCACCGGCGGCGGCTCGTTCACCCTGGTCGTGCTGCTCCTGCTGGCGGCCCTGCTGGTCGCCGCGGTGTGGTGGTGGATGCGCGGGCGCGGCAACGTCAGGTCCCGCAAGGCGCTGCTGGAGGACGTGCCCAGCCGGTCGCTGGACCACCGGGCCGCGGCCGAGGCGCACGCCGCGGAGGGCCGCTGGGCCGAGGCGATACGGGAGCGGCTGCGGGCGGTCGCCCGGGAGCTGGAGGAACGCGCGATCCTCGACCCCCGGCCCGGCCGCACCGCGCAGGAGCTGGCCGCCGAGGCCGCCGCGGTCCTGCCGGTGGACTTCGCGCCGGGCGTGGGAGTGTTCTACGACGTCTGGTTCGGCGACAGGCCGGGGACCCCGGAGGGCTACCGGCTGCTGGCCGACCTGGACCAGGCGGTGCAGGCCGCCAGGCCCCGGCCGTTGGAGGCGGTGTGACGCAGACGGCAGCACACGCGGAGAGCGCCGCGCAGGTCGCCGGCCGGCGGGTGCGGCGCTGGCGCGGCATCGTCCTCCCGGTCCTGGCCCTGGCCGTGATCGCGGTCCTGCTGGCCGCGCTCCGGCCCGAGGCGACCGGCGGCTACCTCGACCCCGAGTCCCCCGGCGGCAACGGCTCGCGCGCCCTGGCCGAGATCGTGCGCCAGAACGGCACGCCCGTGACCGTGGCCCGTACGGCCCGCGCGGCGGCGTCGGAGGCCACGCGGACCACGGTGGTGGTGGTCGTGCGGTCCGAGAGGCTCACCAGGGCCGAGCTGAGGCAGCTGGCGGCGGCACCCGGCACGCTGCTGCTGGTCGAGCCGACGGACGCGGCCCTGAAGCGGCTCGCGCCGGGCGTCTCCAGGGCCACGACGGCGGCCGCGGGCTTCGCCGTTCCCGGCTGCCCGCTGATGGAGGGCACCGGGACGGTGACCTTCGGGGACTCCCAGCTGTACACCGCGCCCTCCCATGCGCTCACCTGCTACCCGGACCCGGAGGAGAACCTGGCCCGGATGGTCGTGCTGGGGGAGGGCGCGCCCAAACCCGTCACGGTGCTGGGGTCGGGGACGCCCCTCACCAACGACGAACTGGCCGAGGACGGCAACGCGGCGTTCGGGATGGACCTCCTCGGAGGGGCGCACGACAAGGCCGTGTGGCTGATGCCGGACCTGCCCACCGAGGCGGAGGCCGGGGACGAGAGCCTGGCGGAGCTGATCCCGCCGGGCGTCACCCTCTTCTTCTGGCAGGTGCTCATCGCGGTCGGCCTGCTGGCCCTGTGGCGGGTGCGCAGGCTGGGCCCCGTGGTGGTCGAGCGCCTGCCGGTGGCCGTCCGCTCCGCCGAGACCGTCGAGGGCAGGGCCCGCCTCTACCGCGCGGCACGGGCGCGCGACCGGGCGGCGCTGGCCCTGCGCGAGTCGGCGCGCGAACGTTTCGTGCCGCTGCTCGGCCTCCCGCGCAGCGCCGCCGCCGACCCCGGCAAAGCCGAACAGGTCACCATCCTGGTGACATCACGTACAGGATGGGACCGGCAGACCGCCGGCTGGGCGCTGTACGGTCCCGCCCCCGGGGACGACGCGGAGCTCGTCCGCCTGACCGACCTGCTGGACGACCTGGAGAAACGACTTCTTTGACCTCCTCCGCCGCCTTGAAGGGCGGGGATTCCAGCGGTCGCCCGCCGGGATTCCTGCTTCGTCGGGCCGTGCCCTCACCGCTTTCGCGGGTCAGGACCCACCGGCCCTCCACAGGCGTTTCAGCTCTCCGCCAGCCCGGCGGCGAGAATGTTCTTCGCGGCGTTGACGTCTCGATCGTGGACGATCCCGCAGCTGCCGCAGACCCAGTCACGGACGTGCAGCGGCATCGCGGCGGCCCGGTGCCCGCATGTCGAGCACGGCTTGCTGGAGGGGAACCAGCGGTTCACCACGATCAGGGTGCGGCCGTACCAGTCGGCCTTGTACTCCAGCATCGACCGCAACTCCCGCCAGGCCGCGTCCGAGACGGCGCGGGCCAGAGTGCGGTTCTTGATCATGTTGCGGACGGCGAGGTCCTCGATCACGACCGTTTGGTTCTCACGGACGAGCCGAGTGGTGAGCTTGTGCAGGAAGTCCCGCCTGCGGTCGGTGACCCGCGCATGGACGCGGGCCAGGCGCAGACGGGCCTTCTCCCGGTTCCTACCGCCTTTGGCCTTGCGGGAATGTTCCCGCTGGGCCCTGGTCAGACGGCGGCGATCGCGCCGCTCGTGCTTCGGGTCGGCGACCTTCTCTCCGGTCGAGAGTGTCACCAAAGCCGTCAGGCCCGCGTCGATGCCCACCGACGATTCGACGGGGTCCAGGTGGGGGATGCGGTCTTCGCACAGAAGGGATACGAACCAGCGCCCGGCCGCGTCTCGCGACACCGTCACCGTCGTCGGCTCCGCCCCTTCTGGCAGGGGCCGGGACCACACGACGTTCAGCGGCTCCTTCATTTTCGCGAGGGTGAGTCGCCCGTCGCGGTACTTGAAGGCGGAACGGGTGTACTCGGCCGAGGCACGGGACTTTTTCTTGGATTTGAACGCCGGATGCCTGGCGCGCTTGTTCCAGAAGTTCACGAACGCGCCTTGCAGGTGCCGCAAAGCCTGCTGGAGCGGCACGGAGGACACCTCGCCCAGGAAGGCGAGTTCCTCGGTGCGCTTCCACCGGGTCAGGAGCGCGGAGGACTCCGCATAGGAGACACGGCGTCCCTCGCCGGCGTAGGCGCGGGTGCGTTCCGCCAGCATCCGGTTGTAGACCAGGCGGACGCAGCCGAACGTGCGCGACAGTTCCGCCGCTTGCGCCTCCGTCGGATGGAAGCGGTACCGGAAAGCCCGTTTCACCTGCCGTCCCATGCCCCGCACTTTACTAAGAGAACAGCTGAGAACACTCACTGTGAAGGGAGGGAGCGGCGTGTCCTCCCCGTCTGAAGGCAGGAGACTCCACGCCGTGAACCCGATGAGCGACGAGACAGTGATCGACACGGGGGTTCCCGTGGCGGACGCCAGGCGTTCCCTCGGCGCGTTGCGCGGCGAGGTCGCCAAGGCGGTGGTCGGCCAGGACGCGGTGGTCACCGGGCTGGTGATCGCGTTGCTGTGCCGCGGCCACGTGCTGCTGGAGGGCGTGCCCGGCGTGGCCAAGACGCTCCTGGTGCGCACCCTGGCGCAGACGCTGGAGCTGGACTTCAAGCGCGTGCAGTTCACGCCCGACCTGATGCCGGGCGACGTGACGGGATCGCTGATCTACGACGCGAGGTCGGCGGAGTTCGAGTTCCGGCGGGGGCCGGTCTTCACCAACCTCCTGCTGGCCGACGAGATCAACCGGACGCCGCCCAAGACGCAGGCCTCGCTGCTGGAGGCGATGGAGGAGCGCCAGGTGTCGGTGGACGGCACGCCGTTCGCGCTGCCCGACCCGTTCGTCGTCTGCGCCACCCAGAACCCGGTCGAGTACGAGGGCACCTACCCGCTGCCCGAGGCGCAGCTCGACAGGTTCCTGGTGAAGCTGACCGTCCCGCTGCCCACCAGGGACGAGGAGATCGGCGTGGTGCAGCGCCACGCGTCGGGCTTCGACCCCCGCGACCTCTCGGAGGTCGACGCCGTCGCCGGGGCGGCCGACCTCGACGCGGGCCGGGAGGCCGTGCGCGGCCTGCACGTGGACCAGAAGGTCGTCGCCTACATCGTCGACCTGTGCCGGGCCACCCGGGAGTCGCCCTCGCTGCAGCTGGGGGCCTCCCCGCGCGGCGCGACGGCCCTGCTGAACACCTCGCGGGCCTGGGCGTGGCTGTCGGGGCGCGACTACGTCACCCCCGACGACGTCAAGGCGCTGGCGCGGCCCACCCTGCGGCACCGCATCCAGCTCCGCCCGGAGGCCGAGCTGGAGGGGGCCACCACGGACGGGGTGCTCGAAGGGGTGCTGGCGACCGTCCCCACGCCGCGGTAATGGCGATCACCGGACGGGTCGGGCTGCTGGCGCTGCTGGCCGCGGCGCTGCCGCTGCTGTTCCCGTATGGCTGGGTGATCGCCGCGGTCGCGGGGGTGCTCGCCGTGGCCGTGGCCGCGGACTTCGCGCTGGCGGGCAACGTCCGCAGGCTGGTGCTGCACCGCTCCGGCGACACCAGCGTGCGGCTGGGGGAGTCGGCCTCGGTCGGGCTGATCGTGGAGAACCCCGGGACGCGGCGGGTGCGCGCCGTCGTGCGCGACGCCTGGCCGCCGAGCGCGGGCGCGGCCCCCCGCACCGCCGAGATCTCCCTGCCCCCCGGCGAGCGCAGGCGGATCGACCTGACGCTGACCCCCACCCGGCGCGGCGACAGGTCGTCGGTGTCGGTGACCGTGCGCTCCACCGGCCCGCTGGGGCTGGCGGCCCGGCAGCTGACGCGGACCTCGCCGTGGACGGTGCGGGTCCTGCCCGCCTTCCCGTCGCGCCGGCACCTGCCCGCCAAGCTCCGCAAGCTCAGGGAGCTGACGGGGCAGCACGTCGCGCTCATCCGCGGCCAGGGCACGGAGTTCGACTCCCTGCGCGAGTACGTCCCGGGCGACGACGTGCGGTCGATCGACTGGCGGGCCACCGCGCGGCGCGGCGACGTGGTCGTGCGGACCTGGCGGCCGGAACGGGACAGGCGGATCTTCCTCGTCCTGGACACCGGCCGCACCTCGGCCGGGCGGGTCGGCGACGTGCCCCGCCTGGACTGCTCGATGGACGCGGCGCTGCTGCTGGGCGCCCTGGCCTCGCGGGCCGGGGACCGGGTGGACCTGCTCGCCTACGACCGCCGGGTGCGGGCCAGGGTCGAGGGGGCGCCGCGCACCGAGCTGCTGCCCGCCATGGTGCGGGCGATGGCGCCGCTGGAGCCGGAGCTGATCGAGTCGGACGCGGCCGGGATGGTCTCGGCGCTGCTGGCGCGCGCCCGGCGGCGCAGCCTGGTGGTGCTGCTGACCGAGCTGAACGCCGCGGCGCTGGAGGAGGGGCTGATCCCGCTGCTGCCGCGGCTCACCGCCCGCCACCTGGTGATGATCGCCGCGGTCGCGGACCCGCGGGTGGCCGAGATGGCGGCCTCGCGCGGCGACCTGGCCGCCGTCTACGACGCGGCGGCGGCCGAGCGGGCGCGCGGCGAGCGGCGCAGGCTCACGGCCGAGCTGCGCCGGTACGGTGTCGAGGTGGTGGACGCCACGCCGGAGTCCCTGGCCCCGGCGCTGGCCGACGCCTACCTGGCGCTGAAGGCCGCCGGACGGCTGTGACGGCGCCCGCCGGCCTGGCCGTAACCGGTCAAGACGGCGGACAGGGGAGGGAACCGGTCACGACGCCGGTCCGTTGGGCTCAGGAACGAATTGCGCGCGAGGGTGACCTGCACCATCCTGGACCTCACCTAGGATGGACAGGCTAAGAGTGGTATGCGCGACAAGGGTTCCCACCCGCGTGCGGCTATCCGATCTGCAAGGAGCTTCCGAGAGTGCCAGCTGTCATCGACAAGATTCTTCGCGCAGGCGAAGGCAAGGTCCTGCGCAAGCTCAAGCGGATCGCCAACCAGGTGAACTCCATCGAAGACGACTTCACGGAGATGAGCGACGCCGAGCTGCGCGCGCTCACCGACACCTACCGGGAGCGCCTGGCGGACGGCGAGACGCTGGACGACCTGCTGCCCGAGGCGTTCGCCACCGCCCGTGAGGCGGCGCGGCGGGTCCTGGGCCAGCGTCACTTCGACGTCCAGGTCATGGGCGGGGCCGCACTGCACCTGGGCAACATCGCCGAGATGAGGACCGGTGAGGGCAAGACCCTCACCTGCGTGCTCCCGGCGTACCTCAACGCGCTGTCCGGCAAGGGCGTGCACGTCATCACGGTCAACGACTACCTGGCCAAGCGCGACGCCGAGTGGATGGGCCGCGTGCACCAGTTCCTCGGCCTCGAGGTGGGCGTGATCCTGGGGAACATGCCCCCCGAGGAGCGGCGCAAGGCCTACAACGCCGACATCACCTACGGCACCAACAACGAGTTCGGCTTCGACTACCTGCGCGACAACATGGCCTGGTCGCTGGACGAGTGCGTCCAGCGCGGCCACAACTTCGCGATCGTCGACGAGGTCGACTCCATCCTGATCGACGAGGCCCGCACCCCGCTGATCATCTCGGGCCCCGGCGACCAGAACTCCAAGTGGTTCGCCGAGTTCGCCAAGATCGTGCCCCGGCTGAAGAAGGCCTCCGACAAGGAGTCCGACGACGGCGACTACCAGGTCGACGAGAAGAAGCGCACCGTCGGCATCCTGGAGTCCGGCGTGGAGAAGGTCGAGGACTGGCTCGGCATCGACAACCTCTACGACTCGGTCAACACCCCGCTGGTCGGCTTCCTGAACAACGCCCTCAAGGCCAAGGAGCTGTACAAGAAGGACAAGGACTACGTCGTCATGAACGGCGAGGTCCTGATCGTCGACGAGTTCACCGGGCGCATCCTCAGCGGCCGGCGCTACAACGAGGGCATGCACCAGGCCATCGAGGCCAAGGAGGGCGTGTCGATCAAGGACGAGAACCAGACGCTCGCCACGATCACCCTCCAGAACTACTTCCGCCTGTACGCCAAGCTCGGCGGCATGACCGGCACCGCGCAGACCGAGGCGTCGGAGTTCAACAAGATCTACAAGCTCGGCGTCATCACGATCCCGACCAACCGCCCGATGCAGCGCCTGGACGTGGCCGACGTGGTCTACAAGACCGAGGACGCCAAGTTCGAGGCGGTCGTGGAGGACATCGAGGAGCGGCACGCCAAGGGCCAGCCGGTCCTGGTCGGCACCACCTCGGTGGCGAAGTCCGAGAAGCTGTCCAAGATGCTGCGCAACCGCGGCATCCCGCACGAGGTGCTCAACGCCAAGCACCACGAGCGGGAGTCGGCGATCGTCGCCGAGGCCGGGCGCAAGGGCGCGGTCACCGTGGCCACCAACATGGCCGGCCGCGGCACCGACATCATGCTGGGCGGCAACCCCGAGTTCCGCGCCGACCTCGAGCTGCACCGCCGCGGCCTGTCCCCGCTGGAGACGCCCGAGGAGTACGAGGAGGCCTGGGCCGAGGCGCTGGAGAAGGCCAAGGAGGACGTCAAGGGCGAGCACGAGATCGTCGCCGAGGCCGGCGGCCTGTACGTGCTGGGCACCGAGCGCCACGAGTCCCGCCGGATCGACAACCAGCTGCGCGGCCGCTCCGGCCGCCAGGGCGACCCGGGCGAGTCCCGGTTCTACCTGTCGCTGGAGGACGACCTCATGCGGCTGTTCAACTCCGCCCGGGTCGAGATGATCATGAACCGGCTCAACATCCCGGACGACCAGCCGATCGAGGCCAAGATGGTCTCGTCCGCGATCAAGTCGGCGCAGCACCAGGTCGAGCAGCAGAACTTCGAGATCCGCAAGAACGTCCTGAAGTACGACGAGGTGCTCAACCGCCAGCGCCAGGTGATCTACGCCGAGCGCCGCCGGGTGCTGGAGGGCGCCGACCTGCGCGAGCAGATCCGGCACATGATCGACGAGGTCGTCGACGGCTACGTCGCCGGCGCCACCGCCGAGGGCTTCGCCGAGGAATGGGACCTCGAGAAGCTCTGGAAGGCCTTCAACCAGCTCTACCCGGTCTCCGTCACCGTCGACGAGGTGATCGAGGAGGCCGGCGGCGACGTGCAGAACCTCAGCGCCGAGGGCATCGCCGACCGCATCCGCGAGGACGCCCAGGCCGGCTACGACAAGCGCGAGGCCGAGCTCGGCGAGGAGGTCATGCGCGAGCTGGAGCGCCGCGTCGTGCTGACCGTCCTGGACCGCAAGTGGCGCGAGCACCTGTACGAGATGGACTACCTCCAGGAGGGCATCGGCCTGCGCGCGATGGCGCAGCGCGACCCGCTGGTGGAGTACCAGCGCGAGGGCTACGACATGTTCGCCTCGATGATGGAGGCGATCAAGGAGGAGTCGGTCGGCTACCTCTACCACCTGGAGGTCGAGGTCGAGGAGCAGCCCGCCGCCAAGGTGGGGGCCGCCCCGGTCGCCGTCGCCGCCACCACCGGCGGCCCGTCCCTGGACAAGCCCGAGCCCAAGAAGCTCGACTTCTCCGGCCCGGACGAGCAGGGCGAGGTCGAGCACCACGTCGAGGACGTCGAGAAGCTTCCCGAGGTCTCCCGCAACGACCCCTGCCCCTGCGGCAGCGGCAAGAAGTACAAGCGCTGCCACGGCGGCCGCCGCTAGGCCCGCCCGGCACCCGCGAACGCCGCCCGTCCCTCCAGGGACGGGCGGCGTCCGCCTTTCCCGGCCCCTTCCGCGGGACCGCCCCGGCCACCGCACGGGCGGCGGAGCACCCCCGGCGAGGGCCGCTCCGCGTCCACGGCGGTCCGCACCCGGCCCTGGCGGACCGGGCCGAGCGCGGCGGTCCCGCCTTCCGCGCCGGTTCTCCCGGCGGGGCTCAGGAGGGGATGACGGTCTCCAGGGCCGCGCACTTCCAGCGGCCGCGCAGGAGGACCAGGCGCAGGGCGATGGGCTGGATGCGGCCGCCGATCACGACGGTGGCGGTGATCTCGGCGACGCCGTCGCGCGGCTCCTGGATGCGGCGGTTGCGGATGCGGGGGGCGCCGGGGCGGATCGGGAGGCGGTCGCGGGGGCGGGACGCCTGGCGGGTGAGGGCCCCGGCCAGCTCGGCGGTGGCCAGGGACGCCAGCTGCTGGAAGGGGCGGCGGCCGGCGAAGACCTCGGCGGCGACCCAGATCACCCGGTCGGCGGCGGGCCCGAGCGCCTCGACGCCGCCGGGGGCGCCCCTGGCCTGCTCCTCGCACGGATACGGCTTGAAGGCCAGGCTCCCCCCGGTCTCGGGCGTCCAGTCCTCCCTGGCCGTGACGTCCATGACCGACACCAGCCGGACCACGCGCGGACGCGGCATGCGACCTCCTCTCGACGCGCGCCCTGTGCGCGCATCTGACAGAGGCCCCGAGGCGGCCCCGTGATACGGGGCGCTCGGTAAATTCCGCGTCATGCCGGGGCCGCGGGCCGTCCGGCGGCCGGGTCAGCGGGAGCGGACGAGGCTGGTGTGGAGCCGGTAGCGGTCGGCGCGGTAGGCGGACTCGGTGAGCTCGGCGCAGGTGGAGTTCTGGTAGGAGCGCCGGCGCAGGAGCAGGACCGGGCTGCCGTGGGGGAGGTGGAGGAGGTCGGCGTCGCCGGGGGTGGCGATGCCGGCCTCGACGGTCTGGTCGCCGGAGTCGAAGACGACGCCGTAGCGGTGCTCCAGCAGGTCGTAGAGGGACTGGCCGGGGGAGCGGACCGCCAGGAGGTCGGGGGCCAGGGCCGCGGGGATGTGGCAGCGCTCCAGGGCCATGGGGGTGCCGTCGGCGGTGCGCAGCCGCTCGATGATGTGCACGGGGGCGCCGGGCGCGAGGCCGAGGCCCTTGGCGACGTGCCCCGCGGCGGGGAGGGTGCGCTGGTCCAGGTCCACGGAGCCGGGCACCATGCCGCGCGCCTTCATCTCCTCGGTGAAGGAGGAGCTCAGCCGCAGCGGCATGTCGATCTTGGGACGGGCGACGAAGGTGCCCTTGCCCGGCACCCGGTACAGCCTGCCCTCGGCGACCAGCTGGTCCACCGCCTGGCGGACGGTCATCCGGGACAGGCCGTAGCTGTGGCACAGCTCGCGTTCGGACGGCATGGGGGCGTCGACCCCGAGTTCCGACTCCTCGATCAGGTCGAGGAGGAGACCGCGGAGCTGGACGTACTTCGGCACCGGGCTGGAGGCGTCGATGGCGGCCAAGTCTTTACCACCTCGTGAGAGAAGGGCCTTTGAGGTCATGTTTCCATAACGGTAGAGTCCATACTGGTATGGTCCGGACTAGACCGGCTAAATCCGGTCAAAGAAGTTCAAGGGAAGGGACCCCATGCCCAGTCGGATGAGGCACGAGATCGGCGAGCAGCCGGAGGCGCTGCGCGCGACCATCGGCTCCCTGCTCCCGCGGATCGCGGAACTGGAGAAGCTGGCCGCCGGCACCCGCCAGGTGCTGTTCGTGGCCCGGGGCTCCTCCGACAACGCGGCCGTCTACGGGCGCTACCTGGTGGAGTCGCGGACCGGGCGGCTGGCGTCCCTCGCCGCGCCGTCCATCGCCACCACCTACCGCAGCCGGATCGACCTGGACGGCGTGCTCGCGGTGGCGATCAGCCAGTCGGGCAGGACCGAGGAGATCGTCGAGACCATGGCCTGGGCGCGCGACTGCGGCGCCAGGACCGTGGCGGTGACCAACGGGCACGGCTCCCCGCTGGCCGAGGCCGCGGACGTGGCGCTGCTCACCGAGGCGGGCGACGAGCTGGCGGTCCCGGCGACCAAGACCTACACCACCCAGCTGGCCGCGCTGGCGGTGCTGGGCGCGGGCCTGGGCGCCGACGTGGACCCGGCCGACCTGGCGCGGGTGCCCGACGAGATCGAGCGGTTGATCGAGGCCACGGAGGCGGCCGAGGAGCTGCCCCTGATCGTCGAGGAGCTGGCCCGGGTGCAGGGCGTCGTCGTCTCGGCGCGCGGCCTGGCCTTCGGCACCGCGCTGGAGCTGGCGCTCAAGCTCAAGGAGGCCTGCTACCTGCACGCCATGGGCCTGTCGTACGCCGACCTCCTGCACGGCCCCATCGCGGTCGTGGACGAGAACACCCCGGCGATCGTGCTGGGCGCGGCAGGCAGCCCGGTCATGGCGGGCACGGCGGCGCTGGCGGCCCGGGTGGCCGAGGCCGGGGCGCGCGCCTACGGGATCGGCGGCGGCCCCGCGCTGGCGGGGGCGTCCTCGCTGGCGCTGCCGGGCCCGGCGCTGCCGGAGTGGACGGCGCCCCTGGGTCTGATCGTCCCGGGTCAACTGGTGGTAGAGCGATTGGCACGCAGGCTTGGGATTAATCCGGACGTACCCCGTGGTTTGAATAAAGTGACCCAAACCGGTGTATAGCCTGGTTTACCAGTAAGCAAGATTTCCCGCTGTTCCGGCCGGGAGCGGACCGGCTCTCTGGAACAATCCACCTTGAAGGAGGATCATGGCTGAGCGTCTGGTGAGAGTCGAGTCGATGGTCGGCCTGCACTCCCGGCCGGCGGCGGAGTTCGTGAAGGCCGCCGCCCAGTGTCCGGTCGAGGTGAGTGTGGGGCGTCACACGGGAGAGCTGGTCAACGCCAAGAGCATCCTGGCCGTGCTGGCCCTGGACGCGCGTCCGGGCGAGCACCTGCGGCTGTGCGCCGAAGGCGAGGGCGCGGAGGAGGTCCTGGACCGTCTGGCGAGCCTGTTCACGCAGTTCTCGGAGACGAATGCGTGAGCTCCTCGGAACGGGAGTCAGCTCCGGCGTAGGAGTCGGTCCCGTCCGCGTCGTGAGCGGCACGGTGCCCGAGCCGCCCGCCGACCCCTTCTCCGGCGACCCCGTCGCCGAGACGGCCCGCGCCCTGGAGGCGCTGGAGGCGGTCGGACGCGAGCTGGAGTCCCGGGCGCAGGCCGCCGGCGGCGAGGCCAAGGACATGCTGGCCGCCCAGGCCCTGATGGCCCGCGACCCCGACCTGGCCGGCGAGATCAGGATCGGCATCTCCGCGGGGCTCACCGCCGCCCGCGCCGTCTACGAGTCCTTCGGCTTCTACCGGGAGCTCCTGTCCGGGGCGAGCGACTACATGTCCGCCCGGGTGAGCGACCTGGACGACGTGCGCGACCGCGCCGTGGCCCGGCTGATGTCGCTCGCCGTCCCCGGGGCGCCCGAGTCCGACGAACCGTACGTGCTCATCACCCAGGACCTCGCCCCCGCCGACCTCGCGCTGCTCGACCCGCGGCAGGTCGTGGCGTTCGTGACCGAGGAGGGCGGCCCGATCGGGCACACCGCGATCCTCGCCCGCGCCATGGGCATCCCCGCCATCGTCTCCTGCCCCGGCGTGCTGGAGCTGAAGGACGGCGAGCGCGTCCTGGTCGACGGGGCCTCCGGCCGGCTGACCGTCGACCCGGAGGACGAGCAGATCCGCCGGGCCAAGGCGGCCGAACGCGCCCGCGCCGAGGCCGTCGGCAGCGCCACCGGCCCCGGCCGCACCAAGGACGGCCACCCGGTCCCGCTGCTGGCCAACATCGGCGGCCCCAAGGACGTCGACCGCGCCCTGGCCAGCGGAGCCGAGGGCGTCGGCCTCTTCCGCAGCGAGTACCTCTTCCTCGACCGCGAGGTCCCCCTCACCGAGGAGCAGCAGATCGCCGCCTACCGCGAGGTGCTGGAGGCCTTCCCGCGCGTCGTGGTGCGGGTCCTGGACGCGGGGGCGGACAAGCCGCTGCCGTTCCTGCCCCCGGCCGCGGTCGAGCCCAACCCCGCGCTGGGCGAACGCGGCCTGCGCCTGCTGCGCCGCCACCCGCACGTGCTGCGCGGCCAGCTGCGCGCCCTGGCCAAGGCGGCCGAGGGGCTGCCCGCCGACCGCCTGCGCGTGATGGCGCCGATGGTCACCGACGCCGAGGAGGCGCGGGTGTTCACCGCCGCCTGCCGGGAGGCCGGGCTCACCCAGGCGGGCATCATGATCGAGGTCCCCGCCGCCGCCATCCGCGCCCGCGACATCGCCGAGGAGGTCGACTTCTTCAGCCTCGGCACCAACGACCTGGCCCAGTACGTCTTCGCGGTGGACCGCCAGGTCACCAGCCTCACCCGGCTGCAGGACCCGTGGCGCCCCGCCCTGCTGGACCTCATGGCCTTCGCGGCCGAGGCGGCCGTCGGCGCCGGCAAGGGCTGCGGGGTGTGCGGCGAGGCCGCGGCCGACCCGATCATGGCCTGCGTGCTGGCCGGACTCGGCGTCACCAGCCTGTCGATGAGCGCGCCGTCCCTGCCCCTGGTCCGCGCCGCCCTGGCCGCCCACACCCTGGACGAGTGCCGCGCCGCGGCCGCCGCGGCCCGCGCCGCCCGCACCGAGACCCAGGCCCGCCGGGCCGCCCGCGCCGCCCTCCCCGCACTGGAGACCCTCGGCCTGTGACCGCGGGACGCGTCCACGCGCACGTCCTGCGGTGATCAGGGCCGGGCCCGTGTCGATTCCTGCGCAGCCGCCGGCTCGGCGGTGTGCGGGCCGCCGCCCCGATGAAGCCCGCGGGACGCGTCCGCGCGCACGTCCCGCGGTGATCGGGGGCGGTCAGGCCTGGTCGATCCATCGTGTCGCCAGTGACCAGATCCAGCCCGCGTAGGAGTGCAGGCCCTCGCCCATGCGGCGGTCCATCCGTCCGTTGAGGGCGCGGAAGTAGCTGCCCTCCAGGAGGGCGGCCAGGCGGAAGCACGCCAGGACCTGGAACCAGGGGAAGTACGAGACGTCCCTGCCGGTCAGCCCGGCGTAATGGGCGACGAGCTCGGCACGGGTGGGCATGTCCTCCCACGGCTGCATCTGGGGTGCGCTGCCGGGAGGGTCGCCCTCCTCGCGCCAGGCGGTGAGGATCCAGGCGAGGTCCAGAAGAGGGTCGCCCAGGGAGGCCATCTCCCAGTCCACGATCCCCGCGACCCTCGGGGCGTCGTGGGCGTACATCACGTTCGCGAACTGCAGGTCGCCGTGGACGACGCCGATGTGCGTGGTGGGCGGCGGGTTCTTCTGGAGCCACTCGCCCACCCGGGCGACGGCGGGAGCCTCGTTCTCACGGTATTCGGCGTTCTCCCGGTAGCCCTCGAGCATCCTCAGGTAACGGGGGGTCTGGCGCTGCGTCCAGCCCTCGGTGCGGCTGAGACCGGTGAGCCTTATTGCGTCCGGGTCGACCGAGCCCAGCCTGGCGGCCGAGGCGACCAGGTCGAACGACACCGCGCGCCGCCAGGAGGCGTCGGTGGCGTACCGTCCGGGCAGGTCGCCCCTGGGCATGAAGCCGTTGATCTTCTCCAGGACGGAGAACGGCGCCCCGATGACGGAGTCGTCCAGGCAGCTCGCGTACAGCCGGGGATGGGGGACGTCCGTGCCGGCCAGCGCGGTCAGGACGCGGCTCTCCCGTTCGAAGGAGGAGGCCGGGCTCTCGGCGGAGTACCGGCCCGGACGGCGCAGCACCAGCTCGGCGCCGTCGGCGCGGCGCATCGTGAAGAGCAGGTTCTGCGCGCCGCCCTTCAGCGGGGTGAGGGACTCGACCGGGCCGTCGCCGGGCAGCCCGGCGAGGCCGGGCCACCGGTTGAGGCGGTCGAGGTCGACGATCGGCTCGGCGGGGCTCATGCCTTCTCCTCGATCTTCTTCAGCTGGTCGGCGTACTTCTCGCGGGCCGCCTCCAGGCGGGTGGGAACGTGGTGGGAGCCGAAGAGCCGGTCCTCGGCGGGTTCGGCCTCTTGGAGCAGGAGCCGGGCGACGACGTCCTTGTGGGTCTCGGTGGGGCCGTCCGCGATGCCGAGCGTGGGGCCGCTCTGCCACAGGCGCATCAGCGGGAGCTCGTTGGAGACGCCGAGGGCGCCGTGGAGGTGGATGGTGCGGTAGGAGATGTCGACGAGCGTCTTGGGCGTGGCCGCCTTGACCGCGGAGATGTGCAGGCGCGCGGCCCTGGCGTGCTCGCGCTCGCCGGTGGCGTTGGCCCGGTCGACCTGCCAGGCCGCGTGCAGCACCTGGAGCCGGAACTGCTCCAGCTGGATCCAGGAGTCGGCGAGCTGCTGCCGGACGGCCTGCTGGTCCGACAGGGGGCCGCCGCGGGTGCGGCGGCTGACGATGCGCTCGCTCATCATCTCCAGGGCGCGCCGGCACTGGGCGACGGCGCGCATCGCGTGGTGCAGGCGCCCGCCGCCGAGGCGCGTCTGGGCGATGGCGAAGCCCCGGCCGGGTTCGCCGAGCAGGTTCTCGGCCGGCACCCGGCAGCCGGTGAAGCGCAGGTAGCCGTGCCCGCCCTCGCCCAGGGGCTCGCCGGCCAGGCCGGTGCCGCGCACCAGATCCATGCCCGGGGTGCCTTTGGGAATGAGGAACATCGACGAGCCCTTGTGGACGGGGACGTCCGGATCGGTGACGACCATGGCGATGACGAAGGCGGCGTGGGGGTAGTTGGACGCGAACCACTTCTCGCCGTCGATCACCCACTCGTCACCGTCGCGCACGGCGCGGCAGGTGAAGCCGCCGGGGTCGGCGCCGCCGGTCGGTTCGGTCATCGCGTACGTCGAGACGATGCGCCCGTCCAGCAGCGGCTCCAGGAACTCGCGGCGCTGCTCCTCGGTGCCGTAGTGCGCCAGGATCTCGGCGTTGCCCGAGTCGGGAGCCTGGGTGCCGAACACCATGGGCGCCCACATGCACCGGCCGAGGATCTCGTTGAGCAGCGCCAGCTTGACCTGCCCCATCCCCATGCCGCCGAGCTCGGGGGACAGGTGCGCGGCCCACAGCCCCTGCTCCCTCACCCGTGCCTGCAGCGGCCGGACGATCTCCAGGAAGACCCTGCTCTGCCTGTCGTACGGCTCGGTGGTGCCGGGGAACAGCAGGTCGAGCGGCTCGACCTCCTCCCGCACGAACTGATCGGCCCAGTCGAGCCTGGCCTGGAAGTCGGGTTCGGTGCTGAAGTCCCACATGCGGCCTCCTCCCATCAAGAATGATGTTCGAAAGCTAGCAGAATGTCATTCTCGAATCCAGAAAGGATGTTCTGAACGAGGGCGGAGGGATGCCAGGGCGTGCTGCGGCGCACACGAAGAGGCGGAGAGGTGAACGCGACCGGACGGGTCAGCGCGAGGCGGGCGCGATGCCCGCGAGCAGGAACGAGACGAGGTGCTCCAGGTCCTCCTCGCCCGGGACCTCTTCCTTGAACAGGTAGTACTGCATGGCGGCGACCGCCGTCGTGGCCACGGTCCTGGCGCTCCGCACGGGATCCGCCGCCCCCAGCTCGGCCACGGGCCCGGCGAACGACTCGGCCAGGGACTCCGCGAGCGCGACCGACATGTGCCGGCTCCCCGCCGACAGGCTCGCGGCGTTGCTCAGCACCGCCCGCGTCTCGGCCGCCAGCTCCGCGTCGCACGCCTGCTTCATGATCGCGGCCACCCCGGCCCGCACCCGCTCCGCGGCCCCCGCCCCCGTGTCCATCCGGTGCCGCACGTACCCCGCGACCGTCCGCGCCCCCTGCTCGACGATCGCCGCCACCAGCGCGTCCTTGCCCGCGAAGTACCGGTAGAACGAGTCGTTGGACAGCCCCGCCGCCGCCACGATGTCGGCGACCCGGGGCCCCTTCTTCCCGCCCCCCGCGACCATCAGCGCCAGCCCGGCCTCCATCAGCGCCCGCACATCCGCCTGCGCGGTCTCCTCCACCGAGGCCACCCGCCGCCGCACCGCCCGCTCCGCCAACGTCACCCGCCCGCGCCCACCCTCGGTGCGACCCTGTTCACCCATGCCGAGAATAATATTCTGAAAATAGAGAACATGGATGGTCGAGTCTCAGGTGCTCTTGTGCGCCCCCGTCCTCCGCGGGGCGGGATCCGGTACGCGTTCGGCTGCCGGCGAGGCCTCGGCGCCACGGCGAGGAGCAGGCCTCCTCCCGGAGGGCGGTCCGAAGGCCCCCAGGTGTTCCGGGGGGCGGACGGATTCCGCTCGGAATTGAATCCGTCAAATGACGGATAAGAACAGTGGCATGCGCCGTACGGGTTCCCTCCCGATGGGGGCATCCTTGACCGGAAGGCGTTCGGGTTCCTGGCTGGGGACACGGCGCCCGGTGCGATAGGCGGTACGTGCGGATGTGGAAGTCCGCCACCGTCCTATCGCCCTTTTCTTGTTCGGGGCCCTTTTCGTCCGACACATGGTCCCGTATTCTCCGAATCAGTTCCATCGGCAAGATGGGTTCGGGAACTTCCACCCGGTCTTCTCCGGTCCCGGATCCGTCGAGTCCGAAGGCGAACCAAGTCCGTGTCCCCAGCCGAGAACTCATGAGGAGAGCCTTTGTCCAGACCTTCGGACGGCGTGGAGCCGCCCTTTTCCCGAACGTTTCTGATCCTGCTGCTCATCCTTCTCGTCGGTTGCCTGCTCACGCACTCCGTGTCCGGGGCCGAGCCCCGGTGGGCAGGCTTCCTCGCCGCGGTGACGGCCGTCATCGCGGCGTCCACACCCGTCCTCCTTGCGATGTACGGCGTCTGACCCGGTGGAGGGATCCCCCGCGATCCCGGAACCTGCCCGGTCTCTCCCGGGCAGGTTCTGGAACCGCCTGAATCCGAGACAGAGGCGGGATCTCCACGCGCTCGGGGCGATCCGCCGGATCGCTCCGGGAGGCAGTCCGGTCCTGCGGACCACGGTGGAGGCGCCGCTGACGATCGTGGTCAGGGGCTGGGCCAAGTCGGTGACACGGATGCCGGGGCGTGACGACACCGTCCTGCGTGTTCATGGAATCGGTGATCTGATCGGGGACCTGCCGATGCTGCCCACCCTCGCGGGGCACGAACGGCTGCTCGCGCTCACCGAGATGGAGGTGCTGTCCGTGTCGGCCACGCAGACCTCCAGGCTCTTCACGGCCGACCCGACACTGCACCGGGTGGTGGGCGAGGTGCTGATCGAGCGGCTCGCCGAGGCGGACAGGAGGTCGGCCGCCGTCGCGGGCGGGGAGGCCGCCCAGCGGGTCGCATGGCTCCTGGCCGAGCTCGCCGTGCGGCATGGAGAGCAGAGCGGCCAGAACATACGTATTCCTGTTCCGCTGACGCAGGACGAGCTCGGGCAGCTGGTGGGAACGTCCCGTGAATCCGTCGCCCGGGCGCTGACATTCCTCAACCGCAGAGGATTCGTACGGCACGGTAGAAGGTCCTACACGGTGGTTGACCTGGACCGGCTCGTGGACTACGGCCAGTGGTCGGAGCCGCCCTCCGGCCTCCAGCCGGTACGAAATGCCGTCGAGTCCGATCGGGAATCCGAAGGGTTTTCCGTTTCTGTCGTGACCGAAAAGGAGACAGAACCGCGTCCCCAATCCGGGGGTCTACCGGGATTCTGGTCGGATATCAATGAGCAGCAGCAGGAACATCTGCTCCGGCTGGGGCGGACCCGGAGGTTCCGCCAGGGCGACCACCTTTGTCACCAGGGCGAGTCCGCGGAGCACGTACTGGTCATCCGAAACGGCTGGACGAAGATCTGCGTCAGGAATGCCGAGGGCCAGGAGACCGTGGTCGCGGTGCGCGGCCCCGGTGAACTGATCGGTGAGATCGGGACGATCTCCGGAGGCGTCAGGTCCGCCACCGTCACCGCGCTGCGTCCCGTCTCCGCCCTTTCCGTCTCGGCCGACAGATTCCAGCACTTCCTCCGTGAACACGAGGGGGCCTGGGACAAGGTGCTCGCCACGATGAACGGCCGGCTTGAGCAGACCACGCGGCGGATCGTGGAGAACGGCACCCAGGACGGGACGAAGCGTCTGGCACGGTTCGTGCTGAGCCTCATCGAGGGGAGCGGGGTTCCCGTCGTGACCGGTGGCGTGGAGATCCCCGCCCTCTCCCAGGCCGAACTCGCGAGCTGTGCGGACACGTCCAAGGAGACGGTCTCGCGGGCGTTCCGGAACTGGCGGGAGCAGGGCGCCATCCGGACGGGCCGGCGGCGGACCGTGGTTCTCGCTCCCGAAAGGCTGCGAGAGTACGCCGGCCTCTCCGCGGAGGAATGAGGCAGCGCCCGGCGCAGGGTGAGAACCCGGAAGGCCGCATCGGGAGACAAGGGGGTGAAACCTTGGCCTTCAGAGCGGAGAGCGGAATGAGACGACCGGGATGACGGCGGTGGACGCCGAGCTGATCGAGGCCGGCGACGGGGAGATCATCCGGTCCTCCCTGGACGAACCGGAACGCTTCGCGGTGCTGTTCGACCGGTACGCGCGCCAGGTGCACCGGTACGTGAGCCGGAGGCTGGGAACGCAGCTCGCCGACGACATCGTGGGGGAGACGTTCCTCATCGCCTTCCGGCGGCGGGAGACCTACGATCCGGCGCGCACACTGGCCAGGCCCTGGCTCTACGGGATCGCCACCACGCTCATGGCCCGCCATCGGCGGAGCGAGGAGCGGTTCCTGCGGGCGCTCCAGCGGACCGGGACCGACCCCCTCCCCGAGCCGATGGCCGAGACCGTGGTGCGGCGGGTCGCGGCCGGAGCCCAGGAGCGCACTCTCGCCGGAGCGCTCGCCCGCCTGCCCCGCGGGGACCGCGACGTGCTGCTGCTGGTCGCCTGGGCCGATCTCAGCTATGGGGAGACCGCTCAGGCACTGGACATCCCCCTGGGCACCGTGCGCTCGCGGCTGCACCGCGCCCGCCGCAGACTCCGCGAGGCGCTCGGCGGCGCCGACCCCACTCGGGAGGAGAACTGATCATGGACGAGATCACCCTGCTCAAGGAACTGCGCGCCGACCGGGCCGCCATGTCCGCGCGGGCCGAGGAGGCGGCGCGGGCGCGGCTCATGGCCGAGATCACCGGGCCGGCGGCGGCGCCCCGCCGCGGGACCAGGGGCCGCAGGCTCGTGTTCGGGGCGTTGGCGGGCACTGCGGCGGTCACGACCGCGGTCCTCGTGGTGCCCGCCCTGGGCCCGGAGCCTCTGCGCGACTACGCCAACGCGGCGATGCGGATCGAGCGCGGGAACGGGACCTGGCGTGTGGAGATCAAGGACGCCTACGCCGACCCGGGGGAGTTCGGCCGCGCCTTCGCGAAGGTGGGGCTGGACATCGATCTGCGGATCGTGCCCGTCTCGCCGCGGAGGGAGCGCCGGGTCATCCAGGTGATGATGAAAGAAGGCCGCGGAAGCGTGCCGGAAGGGCGGACGAACAGCTTCTCCGTCAGCGACTGCCCCGCGGACCGGCCCGAGTGCCCGCTGACGATGACCGTCAGCGGTGACGCGGAAAGCATGCGCTGGCAGGTCTGGCTGGGCCGCGAGGCGCGTCCGGGGGAGCGCTACGCCGACGGCTCTCCGGGTCTCGGCCGCGAGCCCGTGCCGGGGCTGCGGCTGATCGGGCGGAGCGTCCGGGACGCCACGGCATTGCTGCGGGAGCGTGGCCTGAAGACGGCCTTCCACATCGATGAGTTCCAGCCGGACGGCTCCGGTACGGCCTACGAGGTCGATCCGTCCTGGCGGCCGTCCGGCGGGCGGAGGGTCACCGACGCGTGGCCCTTCAGTTCGGACACCGTCACGCTGCTGGTCTCATCGCGTCCCGGCGATCCGAAGCCGGTGCCAGGAGCCGATCTGTTCGGAGACTGACGGCGGTCAGAACAGGTCGGGGAGCTCCTGGGTGGCGTACCACATGAGTTCGTGGCCTTCGGCGCCGTCGACGGTGAACTGGGCGTCGAGGTCGCCCTGGTCGGCGGCGCCGAGGGCCTTGGCGGCGGCGAGGATGTCGGGGGCGGCCTCGGGGTCGTCGACGTGGGCGGAGACGATCTTCTTCAGGGGGACGGTGTCGCGCAGGCGGACCTGGGCGCGGTCGGCCTCGCCGAGGTTCTCGTAGCCGCCCTCGTAGGCGACGGAGCCGTCGGGGACCTCGGCGGCCAGGACGACGCGGCGGGGCGGGGCGTCGGGGGCGCCGGCCAGCAGGCGGAGGCCGGCGCGGGCGGCCGCCAGCATGGCGGCGTACTCCAGCTCCTCGGTGTCGCCGTCGGCGTACCACTCGCGCAGGGCGGGGGTGACCGCGAAGGCGTGGTGGACGGTCAGCTCGCCGTCGGCCAGTGCCTGGGCCAGGAGCGGCAGCGTGGAGGGCAGGTAGACGCGCATTCACTCAGTGTGGCACGCCGGTCTCCCCGCCGGTGACCGGCGGGGAGCGCGTCACAACTCGACTTGCAGGAGGTCGGAGAGGGCGGCGCGGGTCTTGGCGGGGTCGGTGTGGTGCAGGCCGACCATGCCGAGGCTCTCGGCCGCCTCGATGTTCTGCTCGATGTCGTCGATGAACACGCACTGGGCGGCGGCCAGGCCGAGGGCCTCCAGCGCGTGGTGGAAGATCTCCGGCGACGGCTTGCGCATGCGCACCTCGCCGGAGATGACGATGGCGTCGAACAGGTCGGTCCAGCGCTCCCGCGGGTAGGTGTTGCCCCAGGAGTTGGACAGCAGGGCCGTGCGGAACCCCCGGGTGCGGCAGGCCTGGATGGCGTCGTACATCGAGTCGACGGGGGCGAACTCGGCGAACATGCGGTCCAGGAGCCCGTCGGGGGAGACGGGGGAGCCGTCGATGAGGCGGAGCTCGGCGGCCAGGAGCCGTTCGAACTCCGCGGGCTCCAGCGAGCCGTCCTCGAGCCGGTGGATGAGGTTCTCGGTGGCGCCGCCCGCGTAGGCGGCGGTGAACCAGGAGCGCATGGTCTCCCGGTAGGTGGAGGCGTCGATGCGTTCGAGCGCCACCCACTTGCGGGTCGCTTCGGCGAGGGGCTCGGTCAGCACCCCGCCCCAGTCGGTGATCACGCCGCGGAGGGTCATGCCCGCATCGTACGGGCAGCCCTTGTAAGTGAGTCCTGACGGGGGTCTGCGACACTGTGGGCCATGGACTTCGAACTCAGCCCGAAGGCGCGCGACCACCTGGCCAACCTGCAGGAGTTCATGGACTCCCACGTGTATCCGGCCGAGAAGACCTACCACGAGTGGCGGTCGGTCAACGACCCGCACAAGCTGCCGCCGGTCGTCGAGGAACTCAAGGTGGAGGCGCGCAAGCGGGGGCTGTGGAACCTCTTCCTGCCCGACCTCGGCGGGCTGAGCAACGTGGAGTACGCCACGCTGGCCGAGCTCACCGGCCGCAGTCCCGACATCGCCCCCGAGGCGCTCAACTGCCAGGCTCCCGACACCGGGAACATGGAAGTCCTGCACATGTTCGGCACCGAGGAGCAGAAGCGGACCTGGCTGCAGCCGCTGCTCGACGGCGAGATCCGCTCGGCGTTCGCGATGACCGAGCCGGACGTGGCCTCCTCCGACGCCACCAACATCACCACCAGCATCGTCCGCGAGGGTGACGAGTACGTCATCAACGGGCGCAAGTGGTGGATCACCGGCGCCGCCGACGAGCGCTGCAAGATCTTCATCGTCATGGGCAAGACGGACCCGGACGCCCCCAAGCACCGCCAGCAGTCGCAGATCCTGGTGCCCCGGGACACCCCGGGCTTCACCGTCGTGCGGGACCTGCCGGTCTTCGGCCGCCACGACCAGCACGGCCACTGCGAACTGCGGTTCGAGGACGTCCGAGTACCGGTGGGCAACCTCATCGCCGAAGAGGGCGACGGGTTCGCGATCTCCCAGGCCCGGCTGGGGCCCGGCCGGATCCACCACGCGATGCGGGCGATCGGCATGGCGGAGCGCGCGCTGGAGCTGATGTGCAGGCGGGCCGCCGAGCGCGTGGCGTTCGGCAGGCCCCTGGCCTCCCAGGGTGTGGTGCAGCAGCAGATCGCCGAGTCGCGCATGGCGATCGAGCAGGCCCGGCTGCTCACCCTCAAGACCGCGTGGCTGATCGACAGGCACGGCGCCAAGGGGGCCCGGACGGAGATCGCGGCGATCAAGGTGATCGCGCCGCGGGTGGCGTTCGAGGTGCTGGACAGGGCGATCCAGGTTCACGGCGGTGCGGGCGTCAGCGACGACACCCCGCTCGCCGCCATGTACACCTGGGCCAGGGCGATGCGGATCTTCGACGGTCCGGACGAGGTGCACGTGCGCACCGTGGCGCGTCAGGAGCTGAGGCCGTACCTCTCCTGAGCGCCCTCGAGCAGCAGGAGCGCCTCGCGCACCGCGCCGCCCGCCTCCTCGAGGGCGGCGGCGGCGCGGGCCGGGGTCGTGTCGGCGAGCAGGGTGATCAGCGCGACCCTGGTGTCGCCCCCCGCCTCGGCCAGGGCGTGCTCGCAGGTGCGGGCGTCGAGGCCGGTGGCCTCCACCAGGATGCGGATCAGCCGGCGGCGCAGCTTGGAGTTGAGCGCGTTCACGCTGACCATGAGGTTGGAGTAGGTGCGGCCGAGCCGGATCATCACGGTCGTGGAGAAGGCGTTGAGCACCATCTTGGTGGCGGTGCCGGCCTTCATCCGGGTGGAGCCGCTGATCACCTCGGGCCCGGTGGCCAGCCCGACGTGCACGTCCACCTCGCGGCCGAACCACGACGACGGGTTGGCCGAGATCAGGCCGGTGGCGGCGCCGACCGACGCGGCGTGCCGCAGCGCGCCCACCACGTAGGGGGTGGTGCCGCTGGCGGCGATGCCGATGACGAGGTCCCCCGCGCGTACGCCCGCCGCGTCGCGCGCGCCCAGCGAGACGTCGTCCTCGACGCCCTCCACCGCGTTCGACAACGCCTCGGAGCCGCCCGCGTGGTGGGCGACGACCCACTCCGGCGGCGTCCCGTAGGTGGGCGGGAGCTCGGCGGCGTCGATGAAGCCGAGCCTGCCGGACGTCCCGGCCCCGAAGTAGTGCACGCGCCTTCCCCTGCGCAGCGCCTCGACGGCGAGGTCGGCGAGCTCGGCCACCTGCGGCAGCACCTCGGCGACCGCCCGGGGGGCGCGCTCGTCCTCGGTGTTGATGCGCTGCAGGACCTCGAGGGTGGACAGGGTGTCGACGTCGAGCGTGCGCGGGTTGCGCTGCTCCGTGGGCAGATCGATGGGCAGCTCGCTCATCGCCTCTTCCTCTCTGGCCGGACACTGCGGCCGTGCACTGCGGTGTAGGTGGCCTCCAGGGCCTCTCTGGTGGGCTCGTAGGTCTTGCGCGCGACCCCGACGAAGACGCAGTCGATGACGGTGAGCTGGGCGAGCCTGCTGGCGGTCGCGCCGGATCGGAAGGTCGTCTCGCGGGCCGCGGTGGTCAGGACGAGGTCGGCCATCTCCGCGATGGGCGACCTGGGGAAGTTGGTGAGGGCGACGGTGGTGGCGCCCCTGCCCGCGGCGACCGCGAGCGCGTCGAGCGTTTCGACGGTCGTCCCGCTGTGCGAAATGCCGACTGCTACGTCACCCGGCTGGAGAACCGCCGCACTCGTCAGCATGATGTGGGCGTCGGACCACGCATAGGAAGTGTGTCCGATGCGGTGCAGCTTCTGCTGGAAGTCCAGCGCGACGAACGCACTGGCGCCCACTCCATAGACGTCGATGCGACGGGCGGCCACGACCATGTCGATCACCCGTTCCAGTGTCTTCAGGTCCAGTTGCGCCGCGGTCTCCTCCACCGCTCGGGCGTCGGCGAAGGTGACCTTCTCAACAACATCCTCAAGTGTGTCATCGGGACCGATGTCACTGCCCACCACCCTGCCCCCGGAGGCGGTCTGCGCGCGCCCCGCCTCGGTGGCGAGCGTCAGCCGCAGTTCCGGATACCCGGTGAAGCCGATCGCGCGGCAGAACCGGATGACGGTCGTCTCCGAGGTCCCGCACGCCTGGGCGAGCTCCGTGATGGTGGAGGCCGCGACCCCCTCCGGGTCGTCCACCACGCGCTGGGCCACGCGCCGCTCGGCCGGTGGGAGGGAGGGCAGCAGTGACCGGACCCGGACCACCGTGCTCAGTGGAGGTGCTGCGTGTCCCGCCGTGTCTTGACCTTCGGGTTTCCTCATGGAAGAAAGTTTCTTACAAGGGGTTTGTCGCGTCAACGTCAAAGTTTCTACGGACGTGACCTGACCTTGGATTCGGTCGCCCCCAACGACGCCCACGACCGCTACGTCATCGGTGTCGACGCCGGAGGCACCCATACCCGGTGCGCGCTGGCCACACTCGACGGAACGGTCGTCGGCACGGGCAGCGGGCCGGGCGCCAACCCCAACTCCGGCGGCGACCCGGAGAGCGCCCTGTACACCGCGCTGAGCGAGGCCACCGAGGGAGTAGACCGTTCCAGGGTGGCGGGCGGCGTCTTCGGCATCGCGGGCGCGGGCGCCGCCGGGCGCCCGCTCCTGCTGTCGGCCTCGCGCAAGGCGTGGGGGGAGCTCGGCATGCGGGGGGAGCCGGAGGTCTTCACCGACATCGCCATCAACTTCGCCTCGGGGACGGCGGCCTCCTGCGGGATCGTGGTCTTCGCCGGCACCGGGGCGGGCGCGGCGGTCATCAGCGACGGCGAGATCCTGCGCCGCGCCGACGGCTACGGCTACCTGCTGGGCGACGAGGGCTCGGCCGTCTGGATCGGCAGGCGCGGCGCCAAGGCCGCGCTGTCGGCCATGGACGGCAGGGGCGCGCCCACCGTGCTGGCCGAGACGATCCCGCGGGCCCTGCTGGGCTCGGAGGTGCTGGCCGACCTCATGCCGCGCCGGCTGGCGATGGCCGGGCGGGGCCGGCCCGCCGGACCGGCCCGGCCGTACTCGCCGCTGCTCTCCCAGGCGATCGTCAAGGAGGTGTACGGGCGCCCGCCCGCGGCGATCGGCCGGCTCGGGCCGGTGGTCAGCGAGGCCGCCGAGGCCGGGGACGAGGTGGCCCTGAAGATCGTGGAGGAGGCGGCGGACTGGCTGCTGATGGACGTCGACGCCGTGCGGCCCTCGCTGCCGGAGGCGGACGCGCCGGCGGCGCCCGTGGTCATGGCCGGTTCGGTGCTGAGCCGGGGACCGGTCGCCCGGCTGGTCGGCGAGGGGCTGCGGGAGCGGTTCGGCATCGAGCCGCACCGGGCGGGCGACGGCGCCGCCGGGGCGGCCCGGATGGCCATCCGCAGGCTGGCGGTCTGATCCGGGGGCGCGGCCGGGCGGCCGCCGGTCGCCCGGCAGCGGGCCTTGATCAGGGAAAGGGCGGGTCGGTTCGGCGTGTGAGGAGGGCGGGGCGGGTGCGGGGTGGCGCTACCCTCGCCGCTTATGGGGGTACGAATCATCGCGCTGGTCCTGGGCGGAGTCATGCTGGCCGGATGCTCCTCCGGGGGAGGCGAGAGCGAACGGGCGGCCGCGCCCGCCGCTCCGGGGACGCCGGAGAGCACCGCGCAGGAGGGGACGCAGCAGACGGGAGCGCTCGCCGCGGAACTGCTGCAGGGCATGAGCGTGCGGGAGAAGGTCGGCCAGCTCTTCATGCCGACGGTGCGCGACGCCGTCGACGGCAAGAGGATCGCCAAGAAGTACAGGGTGGGCGGCTTCATCTACTTCCCGGGGAACCTGAGCAGCCCGCAGGAGACCGCGAAGCTGTCGAACGCCCTGCAGGCGTCCTCCCGGGTGCCGCTGCTGCTGGGCGTGGACGAGGAGACGGGCCTGGTCACCCGCGCGAAGTTCGCCACGGACTTCCCCGGCGCGATGGCGCTGGCGGCGACCGGTGACGCCGCTCTGGCCCGCGCGGCGGCCGCGGCGACCGGCGCGGAACTGCGCGCGGCCGGCGTCAACCTGAACTTCGCGCCCGTCGCCGACGTGAACGTCAACCCGGACAACCCGGTGATCGGGGTGCGCTCGTTCGGCGCGGACCCGGCGCTGGCCGGGCGGATGGTCACCGCCTCGGTCGAGGGCTACCGCGCCGCGGGGGTCGCGGCGGTGGCCAAGCACTTCCCCGGGCACGGGGACACGAACGTCGACAGCCACACCGGCCTGCCGGTGATCAAGAGCTCCCGGCAGAAGTGGGAGGAGGTGCACGCCCCGCCGTTCCAGGCGGCGATCACCGCCGGGGTCGACGCGATCATGACCGGGCACCTGGTCGTCCCGGCCCTGGACTCCTCGCGCAAGCCCGCCACCATGTCCGAGCAGGTGCTCACCGGGCTGCTGCGCGGGCGGCTCGGCTTCCAGGGCGTGATCGTCACCGACTCGCTGAGCATGGCCGGCGCGAAGGTGCCCGGCGGCGCTCCGGAGGCCGCGGTGCGGGCGGTCCTGGCCGGGGCGGACCTGCTGCTCATGCCGCCGGACCTGGCCGCCGCGCACGCCAAGGTGCTCAAGGCGGTCGAGAGCGGCCGGATCCCGGCGGCCAGGCTCGACGACGCCGTCACCCGGATCCTGCGGCTCAAGGAGAACCGCGGCCTGTTCACCGACGACGGAGCCGACCCCGCGACCGCCGCCCAGGCGGTGAGCGCCGCGAACCGGCAGACCGCGCAGCAGGTGGCGACGAACGCCGTGACGGTGGTGGGCAACCGTGACGCGGCCCTGCCGCTGAAGGGCCCGGTCCACGTCGAGGGGCCGGAGCGGGAGAGGGTCGCCGCGGCCCTGCGCAAGGAGGGCGTGCGGACCTCCGGGGAGCAGGCGGCCAAGACCCGCGTCGTCGTCGTGACGTCGGCGGGCTCGGCCACCCGGGACCGGCTGAAGGACCTGGCGTCGGGGAACCGCAAGGTCGTCTACGTCGCGATCGCCAGCCCGTACGCGCTGCGGTACGGCGGGCCCGCGCACGCCTCGGTGGCCACCTACTCCGGCAGCGCGGCCTCGCTGCGCGGGCTGGCCCGGGTGCTGACGGGCAGGACCCCGCCGAAGGGGCGGCTGCCGGTCTCCCTGCCGGACGGCGCCCCGCTGGGGAGCGGCGTGACCGACCCCCTGTGAGGCGCCCGCCGTGAGGCGCCGGGCCCGCGACGGGGTTCGGGACGGGAGGCCGCGGGCACGACGACGGTGACGTCGTCGTGCCGAGAGCCCGCGGAGAAGCCATGGATGCGGTGGCCAGCGTTCCAGAGCCGGTGAACGAGCCGGTGAAGTCCTACGCCCCGGGCAGCCCGGAGCGGGTCCTGCTCGAAGAGAAGATCAAGGAGCTGGGCGGCGCCCGGCCGGACCTCACCATGACGGTCGGCGGCGTCGAGCGGCTCGGCGGCGGCGAGCCGATCGACGTGGTGGAGCCGCACAACCACCGCCATGTGCTGGGCACGATGCGCAACGCCACGGCCGAGGACGTCGCCGACGCGATCCGGGCGGCGGGCGAGGCCGCCCCGGGCTGGCGGGCGCTGAGCTTCGAGGACAGGGCCGCGGTCTTCCTGCGGGCGGCCGAGCTGCTGGCCGGGCCCTGGCGCCAGGTGCTCAACGCCGCCACCGTGCTCGGCCAGTCCAAGAGCCCCTTCCAGGCCGAGATCGACTCCGCCTGCGAGCTGATCGACTTCTGGCGGTTCAACGTCGCCTACGCCCGGCGGCTGCTGGCCGAGCAGCCCGCCTCCTCGCCGGGCGTCTGGAACCGGCTGGAGTACCGGCCGCTGGAGGGCTTCGTCCTGGCGATCACCCCGTTCAACTTCACCTCGATCGCCGGCAACCTGCCGACCGCGCCCGCGCTCCTGGGCAACACGGTGGTGTGGAAGCCCTCGCACACCCAGGGGTTCGCCGCGCACTTCATCATGCGGCTGCTGGAGGAGGCGGGGCTGCCCCCCGGCGTGGTCAACCTGGTCACCGGCGACCACCGGGCGGTCGCCGAGGTCGCGGTGCCCCACCCGGACCTGGCCGGCATCCACTTCACCGGCAGCACCGCCACCTTCCAGAAGTTGTGGTCGGCGGTCGGGACGGGCATCGCCGGATACCGCTCCTACCCCCGGCTGGTCGGCGAGACCGGCGGCAAGGACTTCGTGGTGGCCCACCCGTCGGCCGACCCGGAGGCGCTCGTCACCGCGCTGGTGCGCGGCGCGTTCGAGTACCAGGGCCAGAAGTGCTCGGCGGCGTCCCGCGCGTACGTGCCGCGCTCGCTGTGGAACCGGATGGGGGACGACCTCGCCCACGCCGCCGAGTCGCTGACGATGGGCGACGTGGCGCGGGACCCGTCGTTGTTCATGGGAGCGGTCATCGACGCCCGCGCCTTCGCCAAGCAGCGCGCCGCCCTGGACCGGATCGGGACGAACGGGATCGGGCTGGTCGCCGGCGGCACGGCGGACGACACCGACGGCTACTTCGTCCGGCCCACGGTCCTCACCTGCGACGACCCGTCCGACGAGCTGTTCACCAAGGAGTACTTCGGCCCGGTCCTGGGCGTGCACGTCTACGACGACGGCCGGTACGCCGAGATGCTCGACCAGATGGAGTCGGCGTCCGCCTACGCGCTCACCGGCGCGGTCATGGCGCGGGACCGGGCGGCGATCGCGCACGCCGCCGAGAAGCTGCGCTTCGCCGCCGGGAACTTCTACATCAACGACAAGCCCACCGGCGCGGTCGTGGGGCAGCAGCCGTTCGGCGGGGCCAGGTCCAGCGGCACCAACGACAAGGCGGGCTCGATCTTCAACCTGATCCGCTGGGTCAACGCCCGCACCGTCAAGGAGACGTTCCTGCCGCCCGCCGGCCACCGCTACCCGCACCAGGGATGACCGGCGGTCCGGAGATCTCGAGAAACGAAGCCGCTCGCCCATGGGTGGCGGGCCGGTTTCGTCCTACGATGTGCGCGTGCGCCGCGACCGTTTGATCCTCTGGAACCTGGACCACACCCTGCTCGACGCGGGGCGGGTGACCCGGGAGGCCTATGCCGAGGCGTTCACCTCGGTGACCGGCAGGCCCATGGTCAGGATGGCCCCGACGGCGGGGCGCACCGAATCGGAGATCATCTTCGAGACGCTGGCGTTCAACGGCGTCCAGACCGAGGACGAGCACCTGGACGCCTTCACCCGGGCGCTGGAGACGGCGTTCGCCGTCCGCCGCGACAAGGTGCGCGCGCACGCGCGGGTGCTGCCGGGGTCGGCCGAGGCGCTGCAGGCCGCGGGCAGGCTGCCGGGAGCGGTGCAGTCGGTGCTCACCGGCTCGCTGGAGGCCACCGCCCGGATCAAGCTCGCCGAGCTCGGGCTCGACCGGCACCTGGACCTTGCCGTCGGCGGCTACTTCTCCCCGGTCTACCCCAAGGGGGCGACCATCGAGACCTCCCGCATCAAGGCGGCGGGCAAGCACGGCACGACCATCGGGGAGGGCGCGACCGTGCTGATCGCCGACCACCCGCTGGACGTGCGGGCGGCGCAGATCGCCCGCGCCCGCTGCGTGGGGGTGGCCACCGGCAGCGCCACCGAGACCGAACTGCGCACGGCGGGCGCCGACGTCGTCCTGCCGACGCTGGCCGACACCGCCGCGGTGGTCGCCGCGATCGACCGGCTGACCAGGCCCGGACGCTAACAGGCGGGGCCGGACCCGGGCGGGGCGCACTCGGGCTCGGTCTCGGGCGGGACGCAGTCGGGTTCGCAGTCCTGCGGCGCCCCGGACGCGTCCGCCGGGTCGACGACGGCGAGCAGGCGCGCGCCGGGGCCCTGCGCGGCCATGGCGTCGCCCGGGTTGACCAGGGGGCACAGGTCGAGGGACAGGCAGCCGCAGCCGATGCAGCCGGTCAGGTTGTCGCGCAGCCGCATCAGCACGGTGATGCGCGCGGTGAGCTCCCGCTCCCAGCCCTGCGACAGGGTCCCCCAGTCCGCCCGGGTGGGCGTGCGGCCCTCGGGCAGGACGGCCAGCGCCCCGCGGATGTCCGACAGGGAGATCCCGACCCCCTGGGAGACCTTGATGAAGGCGACCCGCCGCAGCATGTCCCTGCCGTACCGGCGCTGGTTGCCGCTGGTGCGGCGGCTGTGGATCAGCCCCTCCTTCTCGTAGAAGCGCAGTGTCGAGGTGGCCACTCCGCTGCGCTCGGCCAGCTCACCGATGGTGAGCTCCTTCCGGATGCCCCTCGCCGTGCTCTCCGCCATGTCCCGACCCTAGCCAAGCCGCTCCCGGAGGGCGTTGTGAGGGAAATCACAGACCCTCCGGCCGCGGTCCGGTGATCCCTGTTCTGAGCAGGGCCGGAAAGGGACTTTGAGGGGCGGGGCAACGGATGGGGCACCCGAACGCGTCTGAGGGGGGAAGAGGCCGGGAACCTTGACGACCGCTTCGGACAAGTAACGATAGGAACGTCCTCTACTGCAGGGAAGCCTCGCGCCGCTATACAGTCCATGCGAAACAAGGGTGTTTCCGACGGGGGCGCGGACGGGCGAGAGGCTCATGTCCTTCACACAGAAGCCGGAATGACGGGGGATTGCTGGAGATGGTGGCGGCACTCAGATCTAGTGATCCGCTACGGCTGGGACCGTACGACATAGAAGGCCGCCTCGGTGAGGGCGGCCAGGGCGTGGTGTACCTCGGCCGGCACTCGGACGGCGGGCAGCAGTTCGCGATCAAACTGCTGCACCTGGAGTCCGACGACAAGGCCAGGGCGAGGTTCCTGCGCGAGGTCGAGGTCGCCAAGAAGGTGGCCTCCTTCTGCACCGCCCGCCTGTACGACGTGGGCGCGGACGGCGAGCACTTCTTCACGGTCAGCGAGTACGTGCCGGGCCCCAGCCTGCAGGCGCGGGTCCAGGAGGACGGGCCGCTGGCGGGGGCGGAGCTGGAGCGGCTGGCCGTCGGCACCGCCACCGCGCTGGTCTCCATCCACCAGGCCGGGATCATCCACCGCGACTTCAAGCCGCACAACGTGCTGCTCGGCCCGGACGGGCCCCGCGTGATCGACTTCGGGGTCGCCAAGGCGGCCTCGTCCTCCACCACGCTCACCAGCAAGGTGATCGGCACCCCGTCCTACATGTCCCCCGAGCAGGTCGAGGGCGACGAGGTCGGGCCCGCCAGCGACGTGTTCTGCTGGGCCTCCACCATGGTCTACGCGGCCACCGGCAGCCCGCCGTTCGGCCAGGACTCGATCATGGCCGTGATCAACCGGATCGCCAACCACGAGCCGGACCTGGGCGGCCTCGACGGGCCGCTGCGCGAGCTGATCCTGGACTGCCTGGAGAAGGACCCCGCCGCGCGGCCCCGCACCCGCGACCTGCTGATGCGGCTGCTCGGCCACGCCGACGCGGTGCCCGACGGCATGGCGGGCAGCGTCCCGCCCGGCGCCACCACCGCGGTGCTGACCGTCGGCGCCGACCTGGCCGGCGGCGCGGACCCCAACCGCACCTCGCTCGATCCCGCCGGCGCCACCTCGGTGGGCATCAGCCCGCAGGAGTGGGCACGCCGCAACGGCGGCGAACTGCCCTCGGCCGCCACGGTGACGGGCGCCCACCCGCACCCGCGCCGCGACGCGCGCGCCCGCCGCGCCGCCAAGGTGCCGTGGTTCATCACCGCCGCCGCCGTCTCCTTCGCGGTCTTCACCGCGGGCGGCGCGGGTTTCGTCGTCTACAAGATCTCCACCGCCTCCTCCGACGCGACCGTCGGGCCGACCGACGACCCCAATGTCCCCGCGGAGGTCGGGGAGGGCCGGAAGAAGAAGCCCGACCCCGCTCCCACCACCACGTTCACGACCAGGGACCGCAACGGCAACCCCGTCGTCGTCACCACCACCGTGAAGCCCGAGGACGTGCCCTCCGAGGGTTCCGATAAGCCCGGCAAGCCCGACAAGCCCGGCCAGGATCCCGGGAAGCCGGAACCGACCACCACCACCAAGGACCCGGGCGGGCAGCCGCCCCCGCCGGTGAACCCGCCGCCCACGAACCCGGGCCCCCAGCCCACCCAGACCACGACCCAGCCGCCGCCGGACCCCGACCCGGATCCCACGACGCCCGGCCCCGGGCCCGGCACCGAGGACCCCGATCCCGACCCCACCACGACCGTCAAAGTCCCCTGACGGGCTCGGCCGACTGTGGTCCGCCGGGGAGAGTGCGCCACTAGGCTGACTCGGGGTACGGGTTTCCACATCACAACGAAGTGATGAAGGGGTCGCTTTCTCTCATGAGCAAACTCGATGTGGCCAAGGACGACCTGCTGCGGCGGGCCGCGGAGTCCTGCGCCGAACCTCCGGAGCAGCCGGAGGTGCTGGAGTTCCTCCGGCTGTACTACCGCAAGGTGGCGCCCGAAGACCTGCTGGGCAGGGAGCCGTCGGACGTCTGCGGGCCCGCGCTGGCGCACCGCGCGTTCGGCGAGGCGCGCCTGCCCGGCGAGGCGAAGCTGCGGGTGTTCACGCCCTCGGGCGCCGAGCACGGCTGGGACCCGGGGGCCACCGCGGTCCAGGTGGTCAGCGACGACATGCCCTATCTCATCGACTCGCTGACGATGGAGCTGAGCCGCCAGGGCCGCTCCGTCCAGCGGATCTTCCACCCGGGCCTGGGCGTCGACCGTGACGAGCAGGGACGGCTGGTGCGGTTCCGGTTCAGCCGGGACATCATCGACGACATCGACGAGTCCTGGGTGCACGTCGAACTGGACCGGGTCACCGACCCCGCGGTGCTGGCCGGGCTCCAGGCCGGCCTGCAGCGGGTGCTGGCGGACGTGCGGGCCGCCGACGAGGACGGCCCGGCGATGCGGGCGCGGGCCGCGCTGATCGCCGCCGGCATCGAGCAGGCGCCGCCGCCGCTGCCGGCCAAGGAGCTCGCCGAGTCGGTCGAGCTGCTGAACTGGCTGGTCGACGGGCACTTCATCTTCCTGGGGTACCGGGACTACGACCTGACCGAGGACGGCGAGGCGCTGCGGCCCGTCCCCGGCAGCGGCCTGGGCATCCTGCGCACCGAGAAGAAGGAGTCCGGGAGCTTCGCCGCGATGCCGCCCGAGGTGCGGGCCAGGGCGCGCGAGCCGCGGATGCTGGTGCTCACCAAGGCCAACAGCCGCGCGACCGTGCACCGGCCGCACTACCTCGACTACATCGGGGTCAAGCGCTTCGAGAACGGCCGGGTGGTGGGGGAGCGGCGCTTCCTCGGCCTGTTCACGCACGTGGCGTACTCCGAGTCGATCTCCCACATCCCGATGCTCCGCCGCAAGTTGGAGGAGGTGCTCGACCGCGCCGAGGTGAGCCCCGAGTCCTACAACGGGCAGGACCTCGCGGAGATCCTGGAGGCCTACCCGCGCGACGAGCTGTTCCAGATCTCGGTCGACGACCTGGTGCCGATCGCGCTGGGCGTCCTGCGGCTGCGCGACCGCCGCCAGGTGAAGCTGTTCCTGCGCAAGGACGACTACGGGCGCTACATGTCGTGCCTGGTCTACCTGCCGCGCGACCGGTACACCACGCAGATCAGGCTGCGCGTCCAGGAGATCCTGCGCAGCGCCTTCCACGGCGTGGCCGTCGACTACAGCGCCCAGGTGACCGAGGGCGTGCTGGCCCGGCTGCACGTGGTGGTGCGCGCCGAGCGCGGGCACCCGCTGCCCGACGTGGACGTGGAGGCGCTGGAGCGGCGGCTGACGGCCGCGACCCGCTCCTGGACCGACGACCTGATCGAGGCGATCGCCACCCGGCTCGGCGAGGAGCGGGGCCGGGGCCTGGCGGTCAAGTACGGGGACGCCTTCCCCGAGGCCTACAAGGCCGATTTCCCGGCGGCGACGGCCGTTTCGGACCTCATGTACCTCGACGCGCTGGGCGAGGCCTCCGAGGCCGCTGGAGGCGCGTTGACGGACATGCGCCTTTATGAGCCCTACGACGCCCTCCCGGGCGAGATGCGGCTCAAGATCTACCACCGGGGCGAGCCGATCTCCCTGTCCCACGTGCTGCCGCTGCTGCAGAACATGGGCGTCGAGGTCGTCGACGAGCGCCCCTACGAGGTCGGCACCGGCGACCGCAGGCGCTACTGGATCTACGACCTGGGGCTGCGCCACTCGGTGTCGGAGACCGAGGAGTCCCTGCTGCGCGAGCTGTTCCAGGACGCCCTGATGGCGTTGTGGCGCGGCGAGGTGGAGAGCGACGGCTTCAACGCGCTGGTGCTGCACGCCGGGCTCACCTGGCAGCAGATCATGGTGCTGCGGGCCTACGCCAAGTACCTGCGCCAGGCCGGCACCGCCTTCACCCAGAGCTATCTGGAGCAGGTGCTGCGGGCCAACGCGCCGATCGCCCGGCTGCTGGTGGAGCTGTGGGAGTCGCGGCTGGACCCCGACCGCGCCGAGGGCGAGGCCGAGCGCTCGGCCGCGATCGACGCCCGGCTGGCCGAACTGCTGGACGGGGTCGCGAGCCTGGACGAGGACCGCATCCTGCGCAGCTTCACCTCCATGATCAACGCCACGCTGCGCACCAACTTCTGGCAGGGCAAGCCCTACCTCTCGCTGAAGTTCGACCCCTCCCGCATCCCGGACCTGCCGCAGCCCCGGCCCAAGTACGAGATCTTCGTCTACTCGCCCCGCACCGAGGGCGTGCACCTGCGCTTCGGCGCGGTGGCCCGGGGCGGGCTGCGCTGGTCGGACCGGCGCGAGGACTTCCGCACCGAGGTGCTGGGCCTGGTCAAGGCCCAGGGCGTGAAGAACACGGTGATCGTCCCGGCCGGGGCCAAGGGCGGCTTCGTCGGCAAGGCGCTGCCGGACCCGGCGGTCGACCGCGAGGCGTGGCTGGCCGAGGGCGTGGCCTGCTACAAGGAGTTCATCTCCGGCCTCCTGGACCTCACCGACAACCTCGTGGACGGCAGGATCGTGCCGGCGCCGCGGGTGATGCGCCACGACGGCGACGACTACTACCTGGTCGTGGCGGCCGACAAGGGCACCGCCAGCTTCTCCGACATCGCCAACGAGGTCTCCCGGCAGTACGGGTTCTGGCTGGGCGACGCGTTCGCCTCCGGCGGCTCGGTCGGCTACGACCACAAGGCCATGGGCATCACCGCCCGCGGCGCCTGGGAGTCGGTGCGGTACCACTTCCGCTCCCTGGGCCGCGACGTCCAGGCCGAGGACTTCACCGTCGTGGGCATCGGCGACATGTCCGGCGACGTGTTCGGCAACGGGATGCTGCTGTCGGAGCACATCAGGCTGGTGTGCGCCTTCGACCACCGGCACGTCTTCCTCGACCCGGACCCGGACCCGGCCGCCTCGTTCGCCGAGCGGCGCCGCCTGTTCGGGCTGCCGCGCAGCTCCTGGGCCGACTACGACACCGGGCTGCTGTCGGCGGGCGGCGGGGTCTTCCCCCGCACGGCCAAGTCGATCCCGCTCACCCCGCAGGTGAAGGCGGCGCTGGGCATCGCCGACGAGACCGTCTCGCTGCCCCCGCACGAGCTGATCAAGGCGGCCCTGCAGGCCCCGGTCGACCTGCTGTGGAACGGCGGCATCGGCACCTACGTCAAGTCCTCCGCCGAGAGCAACGCCGAGGTCGGCGACAAGGCCAACGACCAGCTGCGGGTGAACGGCGCGGACCTGCGCTGCAAGGTGGTCGGCGAGGGCGGCAACCTGGGGATGACCCAGCTCGGCCGCATCGAGTTCGCCAGGGCGGGCGGGCTGATCAACACCGACTTCATCGACAACTCCGCCGGGGTCGACACCTCCGACCACGAGGTGAACATCAAGATCCTGCTGGACCAGATCGTCCGCGACGGGCGGCTCACCGGCGCGCAGCGCGACGCCCTGCTGGACGAGATGACCGACGAGGTCGGCGTCATGGTGCTGCGGGACAACTACCGGCAGAACGTGGTGCTGGGCGGCGCCTGCGCCCAGTCCGGCGAGATGATGCACGTGCACGCCCGCTACCTGCGCAAGCTGGAGCGCGAGGGCAAGATCGACCGGCGGCTGGAGTACCTGCCGGACGAGAAGGCCATCGCCGAGCGCAGGCAGGCCGGGCAGGGCCTGTTCTCGCCGGAGTTCGCGGTGGTGCTGGCCTACTCCAAGCTCACCCTGGACCAGGAGATCCTCGCCTCGGACCTGCCCGACGACCCGTACCTGCGCGAATGGCTGGTCGAGTACTTCCCGACCCCGCTGCGCGACAGGTTCCGCGAGCAGATGATGCGGCACCCGCTCCGGCGGGAGATCATCGCCACCCAGGTGGTGAACGACGTCGTCAACAACTCCGGCACCACCTACGTCTTCCGGCTGAACGAGGAGACCGGGGCGTCCCCGGCCGACCTGGCGCGCGCCTACCTGGTGGCCCGCGAGGTCTTCCAGATGCACCGGTTCTGGGCCGAGGTGCAGGCCCTGGACGGGCTGGTCGACCAGCAGGTCCAGATCAGGATGCTGCTGGAGGCGCGCAAGCTCACCGAGCGCGGGGCGCGCTGGATGCTGCACAACCGGCGGGCGCCGTTCGACATCGAGGAGTCGATCGGCTTCTTCGCCAAGGGCGCGCTGAGCCTGGTCGAACTGCTGCCGGAACTGCTCAACGGGCGGGACCTGGAGGCCTTCGAGGACCGGCGCGACGCGTTCGTCAAGCGCGGCGTCCCGGTGGAGGTCGCCGACCAGACGGCGATGATGGTGCCGGCGTACTCCACGCTGGACATCGTGGAGATCGCCCACGAGTCCGGCTGCCCGGTCGGGGAGGTCGCCGAGGTCTACTTCGAGCTCGCCCACCGGCTCCAGCTGGCCCGGCTGCGCGACAGGGTCACCGCCCTGCCCCGGGACGACCGCTGGCGGTCGATGGCGCGCGGCGCGCTCCGCGACGACCTGTACGCCGCCCACGCCGAGCTCACCCTGGACGTGCTGCGCAAGACCGCCACGGCCGGGCCGGAGGAGCGGCTGGAGGAGTGGACGGACAAGAACGAGGCGGCGGTGCGGCGGTCCCGGCAGACGCTCTCGGAGATCTGGGAGAGCGAGAGCTACGACCTGGCCACCCTGTCGGTGGCGCTGCGCGCGATCCGCACCCTGGTGCGGGCCAGCACCCTCCCGGACTGAGGGAACGGCCCCGCCGGCGAGCACGGAGCGGGCCCCCTTTCCGGCCGGAAGAGCCGGAAAGGGGGCCCGAGAGGTACGCCGGTACGGAGCCGCAGCGGTCAGGAGGCCGCTCCGTACCGACGTGGCTTGTGCGGGACCGACCGCGGGCCGGTCAGCCGCGGGTCATCGACCCGCGGGCTGGTCGATCTGTGAGCCGGTCGGTCCGCGGGCCGGTCAGCCGCTCTGTGCGGCGACCGTCCTGCGGCTGAGGCCGACGACCGCGACCTGGCCCTCGCGGGGCACCGCCGCCAGGTACTGGAGCAGGGAGGTCGAGGTCAGGCTCTTGCGGGCGACCGGACCGCCTTCCAGCAGGCCGGTCAGCTCGCCGGAGACCGGGATCTTCTTGCCCTTGTAGGACTCCTGCTGCTTGAGGACGTACCAGGCGACCGCGCCGCCGTCCTGGGTGCGCAGCGCGTAGGACGGCTGCTCAGCAGGGGTGAAGGTGGAGGAGAAGGTCATGTCGGACTTGCGAAGGCTCTTGCTGACCTTCTGCAGCGCGTCGTAGGTCTGGGTGGTCTGCTGGCCCGCCGCCAGGTGCTCGGCCCCGGGCGCCTGCGGGCCCTGGGTGAGCAGCGCGGCGTGCGCGGCGGGGAGGTCGGCGGGGGCGACCTGCAGGCCGTCCGCGGCGGCCTCGGCGTAGCCCTCCTCGTCCAGCTGGACGCCCTTGATGGGGCTGGCGTTGCTGCGCTGCGGGTCGGCCGCCAGCTTCCACTGGCCGCCCTCCTCGACGAAGAGCAGCGCGTGCCGGATCTCCATGCCGCGGGTGCGGGCGGCGGCGTCGACCGCGAACCAGCGCTGGCCGGAGGCGATGCGGGGCACGTAGAAGACCGGTTCGGTGAAGCTCGGCGTCTCGGCCTTCTTGCCGCCCGCCTTGGCCGTCCGGTAGGTCGCGGTGTCCATCTCCAGCTGGGAGCCGGTGGCGATGGCGGGCAGCCGCGCCTGGTCGAGGGCGGAGTCGGCCTTCTGGTCGGCGGCCGCGTACGTCTCGAAGACGTTCTTCGCCTGGTCCAGGCTCAGTGCGGGTGGCGGCGCCGCCTCGGCGTCCTTGGCCGCACCGCCGCAGGCGGCGGTGAGGGCGAGCGGGAGAAAGGCGAGCGCTGTGTACGCAGTGCGCATGGTTGGCCTCGTTGGGTAAGGGACTGTGCGACGCGCAAGAGCATCGCACAGTGAGCACTCGATTACCCCGGGTTCAAGAACTTTCGATACGGGTGGCCGTGCCGTCCTCGGCGATCACGGCGACCTTCTGCCGTTCTTTTTCCTGCTTGTCAGATTTATCTGACTTTGCGTCCTTCTCGGACTTGTCAGTCTTGTCGGGGCTGCTGGCCTTGGCGGGGACCAGCGCGGCGAACCGGAGGCTGCTGAACACGTGCAGCTCCCGCCCGGTGAGCTCCCCGGCGGCCAGATGGGCGAGTTCGCCGGGGACGTCCAGCGGGCCCTCCTCCTTCTGGGTGAGGCTCACGTCGCGCGTCAGCGAGTACAGGACCAGGCAGCCGCCGTCCTCGGTGCGCAGCGGGAAGACCGGCTGGGAGGTGGCGGTGAACATGCTGGTGTACGCCAGCCCCTCCTTGGCCGCCTTCTTGGCCGCCTTCTCCTTCTCGGTGTAGTAGCCCGTGGTGTACGGGCCGGCCTTCAGCACCCGTGCCGAGTAGCTGCCCGGGCCGTCCTCGGCCACGGCGGCCTGCGGCGGGGCGACCAGCGAAGGGGCGATCAGCACGCTCTGGTCCTCGGGGGGCAGGGCGGCGGCGTAGCCGTCGGCGTCGATCTCGACCTTGGGGGGTTTGACGCCCCGGTCGGGGACCGCGAGCAGGCTGAGCCGCCACCTGGCCTCCGCGGAGGATCTGACGAAGGCCATCAGGGCGGTCTCGCGGCCGCGGGGGGCCGAGGCGACGAACCACTGCGGGTAGCCGTCCAGCCGCGGCACCCACAAAGTCGGCCTGCCGTAGGAGTGCCGGGCCACCGGCACGCCGGCCGCGGCCGCCTTCCGGTACTCCGCGGCGGTCACCGCGCGCTGCGAGTCGGCCGCCCAGGCCAGGGCCAGCCGCTCGTCGCCCGACGCGCGGGCCAGGTCGTCGTTGACCGTCCAGAGCGTGAAGGCGCGGGCCGCGCTCTGGGGCGTCAGCGGCACGTCGGAGCTGGTGGTGGCGATCGCCACCGGGCGGGCGTCGCGAGGGCGCTCCGGTTCGGCGCTGCACCCCGCGCCCAGCAGGAGAAGCGGCAGCACGGCGGCCACCGTCGCTGTCGTTCGCACTGGCGCTCCCCGGTTCACTGTCGCTCCACGAGTCGTTCAACGCACGTTAGCGCGCGTCCGGCCACGATGAAGTGCGGGCAAGCGCACGTTTCATGTGGATGCTGGCGCTTGATTGTGCCATCACCCATCCTGCTCAGGTGGCCATGCCCAGCCGATAGGCTGGTCGGGTGGCAGCCATCGACCCCATGGAACAGATCAAGGAGCTGGGCGCGACCCTCACCGGCATCGAGGCGGTGATGGACCTCGACGTCATGCGCCGCGACATCGCCGAGCTCAGGGACCAGGCCGCTGATCCTGACCTGTGGAGCGACCAGGAGCACGCCCAGAGCGTCACCCGCAAGCTGTCCGGCCTGGAGAGCGAGCTCGGCAAGGTCGAGTCGCTGCGCGGCCGGCTGGAGGACCTGGAGGTCCTCTACGAGATGGCCGCGGAGGAGGACGACCCCGACACCCGCGCCGAGGCCGACGCCGAGCTCCAGACCCTCGCGGCCGACCTGCGCACCCTGGAGGTGCGCACGCTCATGTCCGGCGACTACGACGCCCGCGAGGCGCTGGTGTCGATCAACGCCCAGGCGGGCGGCGTCGACGCGGCGGCCTTCGCCCAGCAGCTGCAGCGCATGTACCTGCGCTGGGCCGAGCGGCACGGCTACCCCACGGAGATCTACGAGACCTCCTTCGCCGAGGAGGCGGGCATCAAGTCCACCACCTTCGCGGTCAAGTCCCCCTACGCCTACGGCACGCTGCGCGGCGAGCACGGCACCCACCGCATGGTCCGCATCTCCGCCTACGACAACCAGGGCCGCCGCCAGACGTCCTTCGCGGGCGTGGACGTGGTGCCGGTCGTCGAGCAGAGCGACCACGTCGACATCAACGAGGACGACCTGCGGATCGACGTGTACCGCTCCTCGGGCCCCGGCGGCCAGGGCGTCAACACCACCGACTCGGCGGTGCGCATCACCCACCTGCCCACCGGCATCGTGGTCTCCTGCCAGAACGAGCGCTCCCAGCTGCAGAACCGCGCCTCGGCCATGAACGTCCTGCAGGCCAAGCTGCTGGAGCGCAAGCGCCAGGAGGAGGCCGACGAGCTCAACAAGCTGCGCGGCGAGGGCACCAGCTCCTGGGGCACCCAGATCCGCAGCTACGTGGTGCACCCGTACCAGATGGTCAAGGACCTGCGCACCCTGCACGAGGAGGGCAACCCCGAGCGCGTCCTCGACGGCTGGATCGACGACTTCCTCGAGGCCGAGATCCGCTGGCTCCGCAAGGGCGAGGCGGAGCAGAACTAGAACGGCCGGCCGGACAAGGCGACAATTCTGTCCGCTTTGTCCGGTTTATTGTTTTCGGTCGATCGGGTGGCGGGCGGGCCCCGGGCTCACCCCAGGTGCGGTGCCAGCAGGCTGAACGTCAAGATCAGGACCAGGGCCGCGATGACCGCCAGCTGCTGGGGTGTGAGGGGCCCCTGGGATCGGTGGAACCGGCTCCGGGCGGCCCGGCAGCTGGGGCAGCGCCCCTCTTCCACAGGGCCCGCGCAGTAGGCGCAGATCAGGTGATCGCAGCTCATGATGCGCTCCTTGATCCGAGTGTCCGACCGATGTCCCGAAGAGGGACTATCCATGCCAGTGTCACCCCTAGACTGCTCCAGAGCCAACTCCGAGGGGGACACCGTGGCCCATCAGCCCCTAGACTGGCGCACCGTGATGCAGCCGTGATTAATTTCGACAACGTCACCAAGGTCTACCCGAACCAGAACCGGCCGTCCCTCCAGCATTGCAACGTCGCCGTTGAAAAAGGCGAATTCGTCTTCCTGGTGGGTCCGTCGGGGTCGGGCAAGTCGACCTTCCTCCGCCTGATCCTCAAGGAGGAGCGGCCGACGCAGGGTCACGTCTACGTGGCCGGCAAAGACCTCAACAAGCTGACGAACTGGAAAGTTCCCCATCTCCGGCGCCGGATCGGCTGCGTCTTCCAGGACTTCCGCCTGCTGCCCAACAAGAACGTCTTCGAGAACGTGGCCTTCGCGCTCGAGGTCATCGGCAAGCCGCGCCGCTTCATCTCCAAGGTGGTGCCCGAGGTCATCGACCTGGTCGGCCTGGAGGGCAAGCAGCAGCGCATGCCCGACGAGCTGTCCGGCGGCGAGCAGCAGCGGGTCGCGATCGCCCGCGCGTTCGTGAACCGGCCCATGATCCTGCTGGCGGACGAGCCGACCGGGAACATCGACCCGGCCACCTCCATCGGCATCATGAAGGTCCTCGACCGGATCAACCGGACCGGCACCACGGTGGTCATGGCCACCCACGACGCCGCGATCGTGGACGCCTTCCGCAAGCGGGTCGTGGAGCTCGAGGACGGCAGGGTCGTGCGAGACCAGTCGCGCGGCGTCTACGGCCAGGCCTACTAAGGATTGCGATGAGACTGCATTTCGTCTTCCAGGAGATCTGGATCGGCCTGCGCCGCAACCTGACGATGACGATCTCGCTCATCATCACGGTCGCGATCGCCATGGCGCTGTTCGGCACCGGCATGCTCCTGAAGAGGCAGGTCGACTCGTCCAAGAGCTACTGGTACGACAAGGTCAACGTCTCGATCTACCTGTGCTCCAAGAACAGCTCCAACACCGGCTGCGCCAAGAAGGACGCCACGGAGCAGCAGCGCCAAGAGCTGACCGCGACCCTGCAGGACCTCCCCGAGGTCTCCGCGGTGGAGTACGAGAGCAAAGAGGACGCCTACGAGCGGTTCCAGACGCTCTTCTCCAACACCCCGGGCTTCATCGCCGCCACCAAGGAAGGCGACATCCCCGACTCGCTGCGGGTGCGGCTGAAGGACCCCTCGAAGTTCACCACGGTGATCAGCGCGGCGGAGAACTCCCCGGGCGTCGACCAGATCGTCAACGAGCGCGAACTGCTGGAGAAGCTCTTCAAGATCCTGGACGGCCTGCAGTGGGCGGCCCTGTTCCTGGCGCTGATCCAGGTGTTCGCCGCGGTCCTGCTGGTCGGCAACACCGTGCGGCTGTCGGCGTTCAACCGGCGGCGGGAGACCGGCATCATGCGGCTGGTCGGCGCGTCGAACATGTACATCCAGCTGCCCTTCATCCTGGAGGGAGCGATCGCGGGCCTGGCAGGCGGCCTGATCGCCGCGGTCCTGCTGGTGGGCAGCAAGCTCCTGCTGATCGACACGCTCCAGGAGTCGCTGCAGTTCGCCACCCAGCTCACCTGGACCCAGGTGATCGGGGTCATCATCTTCTCGATCGCGGTGGGCGTGCTGCTGTGCGCGGGTGCGTCGTTCCTCACCCTGCGGCGCTATCTGAAGATTTAAGCTGCTGAGGTGACCAGTTGGTCCCGTAGCAGGAGACCTCGCAGGTGGTACCGCGGGGCGGCCGTCATGGCCGCCCTGCTCTCGGCCTACGGTCTGGGAGCGGCGACGGCGGACACCGCGCCCTCCCGGATCGAGCCCGCGTCCCACGACGACGGGCTGCTGGAGGAGGCCACCGACCGCATCGCCACCTCCGCCGACCAGCCCGTCTCCCGCGCGGAGCTGCGCGAGGCGGCCATCAGCGGCATGCTGCGCAGCCTCGGCGATCCCTGGGCCCGGTACTACCCGCCGCAGGAGTACGACGACTTCACCGGCTGGCTCAACGGCGACCGCAAGACCGTGCGGCCCGAACCGCAGCGCGGCGACGTGGTCGTCGACCGCCTGGAGCGGCTGACCGTCGTGCGGGTGGCGGTGTTCACCCGCGGGACGGGCGCCCAGGTGCGGGCGGGCGTGGCCGGCAGCCGGGCGGTCCTGCTCGACCTGCGCGGCAACCCCGGAGGGCTGCTGGACGAGGCGGTGGACACCGCCTCGGCGTTCCTGGAGTCCGGGCCCGTGGTGACCTACGAGCGCCGCGGCGAGCCCGCCAAGGTGATCAGTGTCACTTCGCCCGGCGATTCCCGCGTCCCGGTCGTCGTACTGGTGGACAAGGGCACCGCGAGCGCCGCCGAGATCGTCGTGGGAGCACTGCGCGACCGGGACCGGGCGGTGATCGTAGGATCGGCTACCTTCGGGAAGGGCACCGTGCAGGAACCGGTACGCCTGTCCGACGGATCGGCGGTGGAGCTGACGGTCGGGCGGTACCTCACTCCGGCGGGCCATAATCTCGAAGGCGTCGGGATAGAGCCGGACATCACGGCCGGCTCGTCCGACGCCGAAGGACGGGGACGGGCCGTGCTGGACGGGCTGACCGGATCATAGGCAGGGGAGAGACAGGACAGTGCCTCGCGAGAAGGGCCAGAAGTACATCGCCCAGAACAAGAAGGCGCGTCACGACTACCACATCGAGGACACCTGGGAAGCGGGCATGGTGCTGACCGGGACCGAGGTGAAGTCGCTGCGGCAGGGCCGGGCGTCCCTGGTCGACGGCTACGCCGCGGTGGACGGGCACGGCGAGGTCTACCTCTACAACGTGCACATCCCCGAGTACTCACAGGGGACCTGGACCAACCACAGCGCGCGGCGCACCCGCAAGCTCCTGCTCAACCGGCGGGAGATCGACAAGATCGTCAAAGAGGGCAGTGAGCCCGGATTGACGCTGATCCCGCTTTCCCTGTATTTCAAGGACGGCAGGGCCAAGGTCGAGATCGCTCTCGCCCGGGGCAAGAAGGCGTACGACAAACGGCAGACCATTGCCAAGCGCGACGCGGACCGGGAGATGGCCCGGGCGCTGCGCGCACGGAACCGGGGTCGGTGAAGGTGAGCAGGACGCGCAGGATCGTCGCGGCTTCGACGGGCGGGGCGCTGCTGCTGGGCATGCTCTCCGCCTGCGCGCAGTCCTCCCCGTTCACCACGGTCAAGGACTTCCTCGTGGCCTGGCAGGTCGAGAACTACGAGGCCGCCGCCGGACACACCACCGGTGACCCCGAGGCCGTCGTCAAGGCGCTGGAGGGCGTCAGGACCCAGCTCGACGCCGCCTCGCTGCGGCTGCGGCTCAGGGCCGAGAGCACCCCCGGCATGCCCGACGACGAGGGGCGCATCGAGAAGTTCTCCGACACCCGCGCCCAGGCCAGGTTCCAGATCCGCATCGACCTCGGCGAGAACGGCAGGCCGCTGGAGTACCAGGGCCAGATGGCGCTCCAGCGCATCGGCGGCACCTGGAAGGTCGTCTGGAGCCCCTCGGTCATCCACCCGGACCTGCGCGAGGGGGAGCGGCTCGCGGTGGTCAACGAGTCGCCCCAGCGGCAGCTCATCCAGGACAACAAGGGCCGTCCGCTGCTCGAGGCCGTCCGGACCGAGGTGTTCGGCGTCGTGCCCGAACGGCTCCGCAACCTCGACACCGTCGTCAAGCGCATCGGCGAGATCACCGACCAGGACCGCGACCGGCTCAAGGGCCGCATCCTGTCCGCCCCGCCCAAGGCCTTCCTGCAACTGGCCGAGTTCCCCCAGGGCAGCCCCGAGGCGCTGAAACTGCGCAACGTGGCCGGCCTGGAGCAGCAGGTCAAGGCCCGGCCCACCCGGCCGCTGCAGGCCGAGGAGCTGATCGGCCGGATCGGCCCCGCCACCACCGACGTCCTCAGCCTCGTCGGCGCCCCCTACCAGCCCGGCGACACCGTCGGCACCTCCGGCCTGCAGCTGCTCTTCCAGCGCCGCCTGGCCGGCCTCCCCTCCGTCAAGGTCGTCATCCTCGGCGCCAACGGGGAGCGCCGCAAGGAGATCCGCGACTTCAGCGACGGCGAGGACCTGGCGGGCCACGACCCCACCGGCCTGGAGACCGCCGAAGCGCGCCCCGTGCGCACCACCCTCGACCGGGGGATCCAGTTCCAGGCCGAGAACGCGCTGAGCTCCCTGGGCGTCCCGGCCTCCCTGGTGACCGTGCGCAGCGAGACCGGAGAGATCCTGGCCGCGGCCAACCACGGCACCGACGGCCAGAACCGCGCCTTCGAAGGGCTGTACGCGCCCGGCACCACCTTCAGCACCGTGCTGGCCGCCGCCTTGATCGGCCGGCAGGGCCAGAAGGCCGACACCGAGCAGGAGTGCACCGCCGAGGAGACCGTCGGCGGAGCCGTCTTCACCACCACCCAGCCCCGCACCCGCTCGACCCTCGGCCTGAACATCGCCAACGGCTGCCGCACCGCCCTGGCGCAGGCCGGAGCCGGCCTCGACGGCGCCACGATCAACGCCGCCCTGCAGAAGTTCGGGCTCGTCGGCTCCGCCCCGTGGGAGCTGTCGAACGTCAAGAACCAGCGGGCGCAGGGACTGGCCACCGGCACCACCACCGAACGCGCCCAGCTGGCCGTCGGCGAAGGCGGCGTCAAGGTCAGCCCGCTGACCATGGCCCTGATCGCCGCCGCCGTCCAGAACGGCACCTGGAAGGGCCCCCTGCTCATCCGGGACCCGCAGCCGACCACCTCCCCGGCCCCCCAGTACATCGAGCCGAACACGCTCACCGAACTCCAGAACATCATGGTGACGGGGGTCCGGAAGGGCTCGGCCAAGGCGGCGGCCTCCGGCAGGAGGAAGTTCCAGCGCGGCATCTCCGCCCAGGCCACCGACACCCAGGGCAAGACCGTCTCCTGGTTCGTCGGGTACTACCAGAGCTCCGGCAGGGCCCTCGGCATCGCCATCGCCATCGAAGGCCAGGTCGACGCGGCCAAGATCGCCTCGGACTTCATCAACGCCCCCGCCCGGCCCCCGCAGGAGCCCGCCGCCACGCCCGGCGTCACCGCCCAGCCCTGACCGTCCGCCGGAACCGGGCGGAAGGCCGGAATAACGTTGGCACCGGGACCGTTGACCGGATAGAGTTCAACCTGTTGACAACAGAACATGGGGGTGACTGGTTTCGACTGCGGTAGTCGTGCCAGGAGAAGCGGGCCGAGGGGTGCGATTGCGACCTCGTTAATCCTGCGATCGCAAACCAACAAGTGCCAACTCTAAGCGCACTGAGTTCGCCCTCGCCGCCTGAGCGAGTAGCGACTCTGTCGGCCTAGGAGAGTCTCCGACCTAGGATCCGGCATCGTTAGGAGACTCAACCTTCCCACCCGGTCGCGGGGCGGGAAGGGAAACCCAACAGCGACTGAGCCTGTCAGTGACTAGCCTGCGAGAGCACTGGGGCTGAGAAAGCGTCAAGCAAGGCTGCGCCCGGAGAAGACCTGACCCACTGCTGTAGGACCAGGGTTCGATTCCCTGCACCTCCACGAACCGACGACCCACCGTGTTCGCGCCCTTCGGGGCGCTTCCCGGTGGGTCGTTTCTTTGTGCCGTCCGGGGGGCGACCCCCGGAGCCCCCGATGTGGGGGCTGCGCCCCCACGCCCCCCTGCGGTGGTTGCTGTGGGCTCTGGCTGGGGTGGAAGGGTGCTCGGTCGGGGTGGAAGTGTGCTCGGTCGGGTGGGAGTCTTCCCGGTCGGGTGGAGGTGTTCTCGCGCGGGGTGGAAGTGTTGTGGGTTTTGCCACGGGGGTTGGGCTAAGTTGTTATCGGCTTGCGGCGTCCTGAATCTTGATCTTCGCGTAATCTGTGCCGCATGTCCGATCAGGGGGAACTTTCGGCGCGGCCGGAATACCGGGTCGAAGGTGGAGCCATGCAGCGGGAGAACGAAGGAAACGGGGCCGGAGCGCCTGTCGAGGGGCGTACCGGGCCGCAGCCTGTTTTTGCCGAACCTACGCAGTCAGGGGCGCATCCTGTGGTTCAGGGACCTGGGGATCCGGCGGAGTTCTCCGAGCCGGAGATCGGTAGGCCGGTGGCCGGAGGGCCCGCCTGGAACGGTCAGGGACGGGGTAACGGACAGGGTGAAAACCCTGGGCCGGCCCCCGGTGGCGGACACCCCTCGGACGAGGCCGACTTCGGCGGGCTGGACGACGGCCCCGGGGTCGCGCAGTACGCGGGAGTGGACCTCTCGGGCCCGGCGGAACCCCCCAAGGCCGGAATCCCCAGCAGCGGGAACTGGCAGATGCCCGAATGGATGCGGGAAGAGACCGAGGCCAACCGGGCGGCGAGCACCGGAGCCGGGTTCGACGAGCAGGAGATGCGCCGGGACCGGTCGCGGACCTACCTGTTCGCCGGCATCGGAGCGGCGGCGGTCGCCGGGATCGTGGCGCTCGGGGTCTTCGTGCTCACCGGCGACGGAAGCAGCGGCGAAGCCGAGGTGAAGGCGCGGCCGGGCGTCACCACGCCCAGTGCGGGGCCGGAAGACCGGACGGTGCTGCCGCCGCACAAGGAGCTGGCGGCCTTCCGGGGTACCGGATCGCCCGTCACCGGGATGTTCCCCGACCCCGAGTCCGGCCTGCAGGTGCCGCAGTTCGGCGGAGGCTGGGTCGAGCCGAACAAGAAGAACAGGCTCGCCCAGTCGGGCTGGACCGGCCAGCAGATCCTGGTGACCGAGAAGAAGGGCACCCAGCTGTGGTACGGGTCCGTCCTGACCTCCCCGCTGGGACCGGTGGAACGGCGGATCTGGGACAAGGGCGGCAGCCTGGAGAAGAACGCCGTGGCGGTCGCCTCCAACCTGGAGGAGCGGCTGTACGGCTTCCCGCACGAGACCGCCGAGCTGGCCTCCCAGCCGCTGAAGGTCGACGGCCGTGACGGCTGGCTGGTCGCCCGCCACCTCAAGTACGACCGCAAGCCGATCCGCGCCGGATCCGAGGTCGTGGCGATCGCGCTGATCGACACCGGCGAGCGCTACCCGTCGGTGCTGTTCGTCTCCCTGCCCGACACCCACAAGAAGCTGTGGCCGGACGTCAACACGGTGATCTCGCAGCTCAAGGTGGGTTGAGCGGCCCGGCCGCCGAACAGAACCGAATTCCATTCTAGTAATCTCTCCTTACCCCCGAGGTGAGGAGAGATCCCCATGGCCATCGGCCTGACCGAAGAACACCAAGCCCTGGCGGCGTCCGTACGCGGCCTGGCCGAACGGCACATCCCCGTCGAGGCGGTCCGGGCCGGCGAACCCCGGCCCGCCTTCTGGAGCGCCCTGGCGGCGCAGGGGCTGCTCGGGCTGCACCTGCCGGAGGAGCACGGCGGCCAGGGCTTCACCCTGGTGGAGCTGGCCGTCGCCGTGGAGGAGCTGGGCCGGGCCATGGCCCCCGGCCCGTTCGTCCCGACCGTGCTCGCCTCGGCGCTGCTGGCGGGCTCCTCGGCGGCGGGCGAGCACCTGCCCGCGCTGGCCGACGGTTCCAGGACGGCCGCGGTGGCGCTGGAGGCCGAGCTGACCCGCGACGGCCGGACCGTACGCGGCACCGCCGAGTTCGTTCTGGGCGCCGAGGGCGCCGACCTCCTCCTGCTGCCCGTGGACGGCGGCGAGTGGGTGCTGCTGGAGGCCGCGGACGTGACGGTGACGCCGCACGAGAGCCTGGACGTCACCCGCGGCACGGCCTCGGTGAACGTCGACGGTGCGACCGCCGCACCCGTCACGGGCGTGGGGGACGCGCGGGCCCTCTCGTCCGTCATCCTGGGCGCGGAGGCCTGCGGCGTGGCCTGGCGGGCGCTGGACGAGGCCGTGGCGTACGCCGGGCTGAGGGAGCAGTTCGGCCGTCCCATCGGCCAGTTCCAGGGGATCAAGCACAAGCTCGCCCGCATGATGGTGCTGGTGGAGCGGGCCGGGGCCGCGGTGTGGGACGCCGCCCGCTCGCAGGCTCCCTACGCCGTCGAGTCCGCCGCCGAGCTGGCCGCCGACGCGGCCGTCAGGTGCGCCGAGGAGAACATCCAGACGCACGGCGGCATCGGCTACACCTACGAGCACAGCGCCCACCTGTTCTACCGGCGTGCCCTGACGCTGCGCGCCCTGGTCGACCGGGGCGGCGACCGGCTGGCCGCGCTGGCGCTGGACGGCGTCCGGCCCGAGACCGCGGTGGAGCTGCCCGAGGACGCCGAGCCGCTGCGCGAGCGCATCCGCGCCAGGGCGGCCGAGCTGGCCGCCATGCACCCCCTCGCCCAGCGCGCCGCGATGGCAGAGGAGGGCTGGGTGACCCCGCACCTGCCCGAGCCCTGGGGCCGCGGCGCCGGACCGCTGGAGCAGGTCCTCATCGCCCAGGAGCTCAAGGCGGCCCGGGTCCGCCCCGTCCCGCTGCTGATCGGCGCCTGGGTGGTGCCCTCGCTCGTCCAGTACGGCACGCCCGCGCAGCAGGAGCGCTTCCTGCCGGCGACGCTGCGCGGCGAGATCCTGTGGTGCCAGCTGTTCAGCGAGCCGGGCGCCGGCTCGGACCTGGCCTCGCTGAGGACCCGCGCCGTCCGCGCCGAGGGCGGCTGGCGGATCACCGGCCAGAAGATCTGGACGTCCCTGGGCCAGCACGCCCAGTGGGGCATCTGCCTGGCCCGGACCGACCCCGACGCCCCCAAGCACGAGGGCATCACCTACTTCCTCGTGGACATGGGGAGCGCGGGCGTGGACGTGCGGCCGCTCAAGGAGGTGACCGGCGACGAGATCTTCAACGAGGTCTTCCTGGACGAGGTCTTCGTCCCCGACGACCTGGTCGTCGGCCCGGCCGGCGCCGGCTGGCGGGTCGCCCGCAACACCCTGGCCAACGAGCGCGTCGGCCTGACCTCCTCCTTCCAGCTCGGCGAGAACATGGAGAAGCTCGTCCGCCTGGTCCTGGAGCTGGGCGCGGGCGGCGACCCGGTCGTGCGCAGGGGCCTGGCGGAGCTGGCAGCCGACGAGCACGCCTACCTGATGCTGGGCCTGCGCGCCGTCCTGAAGCAGCTGTCGGGCACCGACCCCGGCACCACGGCCACCGTCCGCAAGCTGGTGGCGATGGAGCACGGCCAGCGCGTCACCGAGTTCGGCTTCGGCCTGCTCGGCCCCCGCGGCGTGCTCACCGGCGACCGCAAGAGCGGCCTCCAGCGCCGCTGGACCCGCTCCCTGCTGGCCTCCCGCGCCATGACCATCGGCGGCGGCACCACCGAGATCAACCTCAACGTGATCGGCGAACGCATCCTCGGCCTGCCGAAGGACGCGTGAGGCCTACTTCATGTCGGAGTAGATGACGCCGATGCCGGTGGCGCTGACCGGGGTCATCCCGTTCAGCGAACCCACGATCGCGTGGTCCTTGGCATCGGCGTACAGCTCCAGCTGGAGGCCGAGCGCGCCGAGCGAGCCGATCTGCGGGGGGATCAGGTCGCGGATGTCCTGGGGCATGCCCTCCAGGAGGGCGTCGGCCGGAGTCAGCCCGAGCTTGTACTTGTAGAACTTGGTCTTGCGGCTGAAGGTCTTCTCGACGTTCGGGAGCTTCTGGACGTTCCGTGTCAGCGTGCGCGGGTCCGCCTCGTGGCGCAGCTGGTCGATCTCCTCGACGGACAGCTTCTCCCGGTCGACGTTGCCGTCGGGGGTCCGGGTGGTCCGCACGCGGTTCTTGACGACGACATGGGTGATGCCGGTCTTCTTCCACTTCTTGTTCTCGAGGACGTATTCGGTGGTCTTCGCCTCCATGAAGAACTTCGGCTTCATGATGAACTTCGCCACTTCCTGAGAGTTCGTGGTGCCCGACACCTGGGCCATGAGCATGCCGATCTGCCGGGTGAAGGAGGTCAGCTCGGCCGGCAGCGGCTTGGCGGCCGGCACCTCGCCGACGGGCTGGGCCGGCGGGGGTGCGGAGGGCATCGGGGGCAGCGCCACGGCGGGCGGGGCCTCGAGCGTCGGCGGCGGCTTGGGGGCGCCCGGGTACTCCTCGACGACCGGAGAGGCGGCGGTCTCGGAGGGACGGCCGGCGTCGAAGCCTCCGTCGACCTTGACCAGCGCCAGCACGGCGACCGGCACCAGAGCCACGGCGATGATCGTGGCGATGCCGATCGTCCGGTCGGTACGACGATCCACGGGAGTCCTCCTGAGGGGGGGTCAGGGAAGATTCAACAGCAAATGACCCGCAAGTAACAACGTGCACCAGAAGTGGCGACAGGGGTCAGATCGCACCGGAGGGATGTCGGAACAGTACCGAATTGACATATCTCGTGCCTGGAAACAGTACCCGGCTGGGAAATGAGCGGGCCAGCTGTGCGGCATGTGAACGCTGATGCGATGCGAGATCGAAACCTTCCAACGGCCGCCAGTGGCCGTCCACCAGGATCTCACCCCGGTACCCCCAGCCCTCCAGCAGGGACAGGACCGGTTCGAGCGGCTGGTGACGGGCCTCCAGCTCCAGAAGGAGGACGGGGAGGTCCCGCCGGATCGTGCGCTCGGCCCCCCGCAGGGCCGCCCCCTCGTGGCCCTCGATGTCGATCTTGATGAAGCGCACGTCCGCGACGGCGAGATCGTCGATCCGCGTCCGGGGGACGGTGGCCGGGACGGCGCCCGGCTGGCCTTTTCCGGCCTCCTCGACCGAGGAGACCCCGACGATCGCCCCGGCCGCGGGCGACCACAGGGTCGTCGGGCCGTCCCGGTCGGACGCGGCCGCGGCCACCACCCGCGCCTGCGGAAAGGTGCGCGCCAGCAGCCGGGCCAGGTCCGGGTCGGCCTCGATCGTCACCACCCGGTCGGCCCGCCGCAGCAGCCGGGCGGTCCAGGGCCCGAACCAGCCCCCGACGTCCAGCGCGGTGCCGCCGCGCGGGACGAACTCCGCCAGCCGCGCCAGCTCCGGCTCGACCCGGGGATAGACGCCCCGGACCACCGCGCCGACCAGCGGGGCGGGCAGCAGGTCGGCGACCGCACGGGACAGGCGCTGGTTCATGCGCCGAACGTACCGGGCGGTACCGGGTGCACGGCAAACTGGTCGCACCCCTCGAGAGGCGAAGATGCTCCCCACCACCACCCCGTCGCCGCGGACCGGTCAGCCCACCGGCCATCTGGCCGCGCTGGACGGTGTGCGCAGCGTGGCGATCATGCTGGTGGTCGGGGTGCACGTGGCGGTGGCGACCGGCATGGCCGGCGAGAGCGGCCTGGGCTGGCAGATGCTGGCCAACGGCGGCGTCGGGGTGCCGATCTTCTTCGTGCTCTCGGGCTTCCTGCTGTACCGGCCGTTCGCGCGGGCCTCCCTGGACGGGACGAGGCGGCCGGACGTCCGGCGCTACCTGCGGCGCAGGGCACTGCGGGTCCTGCCCGCCTACTGGCTGATGCTGCCGTTCGTGCTCCCCCTGTTCAACCCCGAGGAGGCGCGCGACCCGCTCGTCTGGCTGCAGATGGTGACGCTCACCCAGAACTACGACCCGCACCCGCCGTGGCCGATGACGGCTTCCGGGCTCGAAGGGCTCGGGCCGATCTGGAGCCTGACGGTCGAGGCCGCGTTCTACGTGGTGCTGCCGCTGCTGGCGGCGGGGCTGCACCGCTTCTCCCGGGGCGAGCCGCGCAGGCTGCTGACGGGGCTGGGGCTGCTGGGCGGGCTCTCCCTGCTGGAGGCCGTCGGCCTGCGCTACGCCGAGTACCTCGGGACGGTCTTCGGCGGCGACCCCTTCCGGCTGCTCTTCTACAACGAGCACCTGCTGCCGCGCTCGCTGGTCTTCTTCGTGCTGGGCATGGCCATGGCGGTGCTGGCCGAGCGTCCGAACCGCTGGAGCGGCTTCGCGGGCGCGTCGCCGGGCCTGAGCTGGGCCGTCGCGGGCTGCGCGCTGGCGCTGATGTCCACACCGCTGGCCACGCCCATGAACGGGGTGCAGAGCGCCCACCAGTACCTGGTGCACAACCTGCTCTCGGTGGTGGTCTCCGCGGCGGTCGTCGCGCCCGCCGCCTTCGGGCACGACGGGCCCGCCGTCAGGGCCCTGCTGGCCAACCCGCTGATGTGCCGCCTGGGCCTGGTCTCCTACGGGGTGTTCCTATGGCACATGCCGGTGATCGAGCTGTGGTACGACCTCACCGGACGTTCCCTCTTCCTGGGCGACTTCTGGCTCGTCCTGGGGATCACGCTGGTCTTCTCGCTGATCCTCGCCGCGCTCAGCCACCTCTTCGTCGAGCAGCCCGCCCAGCGGCTCGGCCGCCGGTCCTTCCGGCCGCTTCCGGAGAGGGCTCAGCAGTAGCGCCGCCATCAGGACGCAGAGGCACGCCGGGAACCACTCGGTGAGGATCGCGTAGGGCTCGGGCAGGCCGCGCGTGTACAGGTAGCCGCCGAGCACCGTCGACCAGGCGGCCAGCCCCGCGAGGACCGGCAGGGCGGCGTCGGGAAGCCTTCGTGCGACCGGGACCGCCGCGGCGCCCGCCGCCAAGCCGACCGGGCCGGCGGTCCACAGGCCGAGGAGCGGCACGGCCCAGACGCGGACCAGGGGGGCGGGACGTCCGGCGGCGGGTCTCCGCAGCGCCGGGCCTCCGCCCGGAACGGCCGCGAGCACCGCGACGAGGAGGACGAGCATCAGGCCGACCAGCAGGCACAGCCGGTACGCCCGGTCGGGCTCGTAGACCAGCCGCACGGTTCCCGAGGCTCCCGCGGGCAGCTCCCAGCCCTGCTTCCAGCCGTCCAGGCGCACCGCCTTGAGGCGCTTTCCGTCCAGAAGCGCGACCCACCCTCCGTTGAAGTTCTCCGCAACCGCCAGGTAGGAGGGGCCGGAGGTCGCGACGGTCACCTCCCGCTCGGCGGCGCCCCACCGGCCGACTGCCGCTCTCGCGGGCGGGGCGGGCTCCCGGGACTGCCGGGCCGAGGGGGTGAGGGCGGCCGTGGAGATGAGGAACGCGGAGGAGGCGGAGCTGAGGGTGAGGCGGCCTGCGGGGGCGGTGACCGCCCGGCACGACTCGTAGCGGACGGCCCGACCGGCCAGGAGGTCGGCGCGGGCGGCGCCGACCAGCCGGGTCTCGATCTCGGCGGAGCCGAGGGTGAAGGAGGGCCCGGCGCCGCAGGCGGAGGGGACGGGGCCGGAGGACTCCAGCGCGGGAACGCCGGGGATCTCGACCTCGGTGACCTGGACGGCCTTGACGCGGGGGAACCCGATGGTGAGGGTCCCGGTCCTCATGGGGGCGAAGGAGAAGACCCCCTTCTTGTCGACGAAGCCCTCGCGGACCTGGCCCCGGTCGCCCGTGACGGTGACACGGGTGAGGCCGCGTTTGGCGGGGAAGCGGAAGACCAGCCTCGACAGGGTGCGGGCGGCGCCCAGGCCGCGGGTGAGGGTGGGGCCCTCCTCGTCCAGAGAACTGGTCCAGACGGTGGCGCGGTCGCCGTCGAAGGCCGAGCGGGCCAGGGCCGCGGGATGGTCCACCAGCAGGGAGGAGGCCGTGACGCCGTCCGCGCCGGTGGAGGCGGAGACGAGTCCGCCGTCGGTGAGGATCGCGGTGCCGCCCAGCCGGACGGGGCCGCCGGGGGAGGTGAAGGTGCGGTGGAAGGAGTCCCCTTCCTCGCTTTCGGCGGCCAGGTAGGGGGAGCAGACCCAGGCTTCCGAACCGCGCATGCAGGCGGGAGCGTAGCCGTTGAGGCCGGTGAACACCTGCGCCGAGGCTTCGCCGGGCACCGCGATCGCGCGGCGCGGGGTGACGCCGGGGATGTCCAGCTCGGTGATCGCGACCCGGGTGCCGAGGGTGAGCGCGGATTCGGCGGCGGTCGCGGTGACCTTGATCCGGAGCCAGCCGGTGGCCCCGGCGGGGACCCTCAGCGGCTGCGCCTCACCGGTGTCGCGGACCGGCTGGACGAGCCTTCCCGCGGCGGTCGCGACCTCCACCTCGGTGACGGCCGGCCCGAGGAAGTCCCCCCTGCCGAAGGCGATCCGGATCCGTCTCGGGTCCCGGGCCGCGGGGAACTCCACCTTGAGCCACTCGCCGAGGGCGCCGGACCAGCCGGAGGAGGTCCAGGAGGTGTCGGCGTCGCCGTCGAGGGCGGCGAACGGGTGCCTGGAGACCGAGCCGCTCTCCAGGGCGGAGGTGACGTCGGCCGCGCTGGAGGAGGCGGTGACCCCCTTGATCCCCGTCACCTCGGCGACGGAGCGGTGCTCCTCCCAGCCGTCCTCGGTGAAGTCCTTGACCTCGGTGCCCCCGATGTACTCCTGGTCCGCCTCCATGGTGGGGGAGGAGCCGCCGCGCAGGGTGGAGAAGGCCAGCTCCCTGCGGCGCAGGGAGTCCGTCGCGACGTCGGGCTCCCCCTCGTTGACCAGCACGGGCCGCCCGCCGTCGAGCAGGCCCTGGTCGGCCAGCGCGATCAGCGCCTCGGGGCCTCCGGAGACCCGCAGCGGCTCCCGCTCCACCACCGAGGCGACGGGCTCGGTTCCGGGCACCTCGTAGATCTCGACGGGCGGGTACTCCTGGTCCATCGATCCGGTCGCGTCCGTGAACTCCGCTCCCACCGGCTTCCCGAACTCGGCGGCCCTGCGGATCTGCGGCATCGCGGCCAGCGCGTCGTGCAGCCGCGCGGGCCACGCGCCGTTCAGCACGCTCCGGTCCACGTCGTTGCGGATCAGCAGGTACCGGACGCCCATCCGGGACAGCACGGCGGCCAGGCCCGGCGAGCCGCGGCCCGCCGCGAACCGTTCGTCGATCGTCTGCATCAGCCGGGCCAGCCCCGCGGACCCGCCGGGGGTCACCATCCGCCCGGCCCAGCGGCCCTGGAACAGCGACTGCAGCGGATCGTCCATCATCTGCCCGTACAGGTACTGCCCGAACTGCTGGCCCGGCAGCGTGAGCACGGCCCCGTCCCGCTGCTCCAGGCGCCCGTCCAGCCAGTCGGTGGCGTCGTGCATGTACCGCGGAACGCCCTTGGGCGCGTTCGGCACCCCCAGCCCCGGCGACACCGTCGGCACAACCGTCACCCCGACCAGCGCGACCGCGACCACGCGCGCCGTCCCGAGCCGCCGGATCCCGTCGAGCGCCTGCCGCGCGGCCGCCTGCCGCTCCGCGCCGACGACGCCCGCGGCCTTGCGCAGGACCGCGGCGGAGAGGGGGCCGAAACGTGTACGGCGGCCGGGCCCGGCACGCCCGCCCGCCGGGCCGGGAACGGGGAGGAGGCAGGCGAGGCCGAGAGCGAGAGGGAGCCGGAGCAGGGCGTCGAACTTGTGGAGGTTGCGGAAGGCGGCCAGGGGGCCGTCGAGCAGGTCGCGGAAGTGGTCGGCGAGGAACGTGCCGGGGTGCCCGGCGACGATGACGGCGAGGCCGAGGAGGAGGGTGGCGGCGAGGAAGGAGCGGTGCGGCGAGCGGCGGATGCCCAGCAGGCCCAGACCGGCGACGAGGGTGGTGGCCAGGACCAGCCAGGAGGCTCCGGCCAGGGCGTTGCCCGCCGGCCACCAGGGGCTGAATCCGGGGGACAGGAAGGCGGTCCACTGGGAGGAGCCGCGCAGCACGTTCGTCACCGAGGTGATCGAGGTGGTGGTGGCCGCGGTCTCGGTATAGGGCAGGAACTCGAAGATGTGGCGGCCCATCAGGTAGGTGGGGGCCAGCCACCAGAACGACGCCGCCGCGGTCAGCGGCAGCCACCACGGCAGCAGCCGCCGCCGGTACCAGAGCAGGTACAGCAGGGGGACGACCAGGACCGCCAGCTCGGCGGTGGCGTTGATCCCGCCGCAGGCCACCACGGCCAGGGCGGACAGGGCCGCGGCCCGCCTCGGGGAGCGGACGGTGACCAGCGGCAGCAACATCCAGGGCAGGACCGCCGTGGGCCAGAACTCCGAGGAGTTCGTGCCGAGGAGCACCTGGGCGCGGGGCGCCAGCGCGTAGGCGAACCCGGCGAGCAGCCGCGTGCCGGGACTGCCGGCCCCCAGTGCCCCGGCGAGCCTGACCACGCCGAGGAAGGCGGTGCACAGCACCAGGCCGAGCCACGCCCGCTGGGTGATCCACGGTGGCACGTGCAGCAGGTCGCCGAGCCGGTAGAACGGGCCCATCGGGAAGAAGTAGCCGTACGCCTGGTTCTGCACCTGCCCCAGCGAGACCGCCGGATCCCACATGTGCAGCGCCCGCTCCAGGAAGCCCGAGGGGTTCAGCGCCATGTCCAGCTTGGTGTCGGGCAGGATCCGCCCCGGAGTGATCGTGAACGCCAGCGTCACCAGCACCAGCAGCGACGCCAGGATCCGCGCCCTGTCCCGCGCGGCGGTCCCCGGGGCTGGGGAGTGGTCGGCCCTGCCGGGGCACGTGTCAGAAGGCATCCAGATCGTCCTGGATGAGGCGGTGCATGCGGTCGCCGCTGGATTCCCAGGTGAAGGTGGCCGCCCAGGCGGTGCAGGCGGCCCGGACCTGGGGGCGGCGGGCGGCGAGCTCCTTGAGGGCGCGGCGCACGGTGTCGGCCAGGTCCTCACCGGGCAGGGCGAGCCAGCCGGTCTCGCCGTCGCGGATCGCGTCGCGCAGGCCGTTGACGTCGTAGGCGACGGTGGGGACGCCCAGCGCGGCGGCCTCGATCACCGACAGGCCCCAGCCCTCGTAGCGGGAGGCCGAGACGTGCAGGTCGGCTCCGGCGAGGAGCTCGTCCTTGGCGTGTTCGGGCAGGAAGCCGTGCAGCCTGACGTGCTCGTCGAGGCCCAGGTCGCGGACACGGGCGGCGAGCGCCGCGTGCTGCTCGCCCCGCCCGACGACGTGCAGGCGGACGCCCGGCATGTCCGCGCGCAGCCGGTCGGCCATGTCCACCAGCCGTTCGATCCTCTTGTGGGCGACGAGCCGCCCCACGCAGACGATGGACGGGCTGCCGTCGGCGACCGCCTCGGGCAGGAGGGCGGGCTGGGGCGCCCCGTTCGGCACGATGTAGATCGGCCCGCGCCAGCCGAGCCGGGAGCGCAGCTCGCGGGCGGTGGAGGGGGAGACCGCGACGGTCGGCCGCCTCCGGTACAGCCGCCGGGCGACCGGCCCTTCGAGGAAGCGGCCGATGGTGGCCATGAGGGGGCCGAAGTAGACGTGGAACTGCTCGTCGTGCACGTGGTGCACCAACAGGATGATCTTGGTCCGGCGGGCGAGGGCCAGGGGGGAGAGGAAGGGCACCCCGTTCATGCAGTCGATCGCCACGTCGAAGGAGCGGCGGTGCCGCAGCAACCAGGCCAGCACCAGCGGATAGCGGGAGTACACCCCGCCCGTCCGGACGATCTCGATGCCCGAGCGCAGCTCCCGGCGTGCCTGCCCCGGCTCCCGGCTGGTCACGAAGGTGACGTGCGCGCCGCGCAGGCGCAGCTGCTCGCTGATCTGCCAGGCGTACAGCTCCGCGCCCCCGGCGGCGCGCTGCCAGGGGTCGCGCCAGTTGACGATTGCGACCCGCAGGGGCTCGCCCCCGCGCTCCCGCAGGCGTCCGGCTTCCCCTACCGTCCCCGTTGACCGTGCCACATCGCCGCGCGGCTAGCGCGCCCCGTAGTTGTAGATCGGGTTGGGCTTGGGCGCGGGCTTGCCGGTGGAGGCGCTGACGACGGCCATGGACGAGGCGGTGGCCAGCAGCACTCCAGCGATGATCGCGACCAGGATGCGCATCGTCAGCCTTTCTCGTGTTCACCCGGGAAGGGCTAACAGTAGAGCTATTTGTACCAAATCAGCCAGAGTGGTCCAGCAGGTAGACGAGAAGGGTGGGGCCTTGCAGAGCGACTTCGGCTTTTGTGAGCCGATTGGTCCATGATTTCTCTGATAGGTCTCTGCTGATCACCACATAACGAAACCCCGCGTCCGCCAGTGCGGAGGCCAGATCCCCGCCGCCCCGCAGCAGCCGGTCGGTCTCGACGGTCTCGGGATCCTCCTGCGCCAGTTCGCGGTTCCCGACCCGCAGCCCGTCGTTCCAGACGACCCGCCGCCCCGTCATCCGGGGCCACGGGTCGAGCACGGCACGCCCTTCGTTCCACGCCGGCCGCCGGTAGGCGCCCCACGGCAGCGACAACACCTTGCCGCCCACCGGATCCGAGTCGATCATCCGCTGCGCCGCGAGCCACTCCCGCGGGTACTCCACCGAATCCAGCCGCCCGAAGGCGCCCCACGCCAGGGTCGGCAGCACCATCACGGGCACGAGCGCCACCCAGGCCCCGCGCCATCCGCGCATCTCCCGTCCCAGGGCGGCCGCCGCCCGGCGCGTCCTGCCGGGGACCGGCGTGCCGGCCTCTCTCCCGTCCCGGGGGCCTTCGGGGCGGACGGCGAGGTGGGAGAGGCCGAGGGCCAGGGCCAGCGCCAGCGGGGCGATGTAGAGGTGGGCGTCGCGCAGGACGCCGAAGGCGGGCCAGAGGTCGACGAGCGTGCGAAGGAGGGCGCGGCCGGGGGCGGTGATGCCGATGGAGGCCAGGCCCAGGCCCAGGGCGCCGGAGGCCAGGGCCGCGCGGGCCGGCGGCGCGGAGCGGTGGGCGAGCAGCGCGGCGAGCGCGGCGAGGCAGAGGAGGAGCCGCAGGAGGGAGGGTAGGAAGAGGGAGTAGCCCGAAGGCACGGTCTCGGCGTTCCAGATGCCGCCGAGGGACAGCAGGCTGCCGAAGGTCCCGAAAGGGGTGTCGGCGCGGGCGGCGAACAGGTCGACGCCCAGCGGGTCGGTGCGGGTGCCGGAGGCGTTGAGGAGCGCCGGGACCAGCCAGGGCAGGGCCATCGCCGTGAAGACCAGGACGGCGCGGAGGGCGCCCCTTCCCCGGACCGCGACCAGCCCGCCGAACAGGACGAGGGCGGTGACGTTCATGGCGGCGAAGCCCCCCGCGGCCGCCGGGACGAGCGCGGCGGCGAGGGCGAGCGGGCGCCGCCGCAGGACGGCGTCCAGCACCCACGGCAGTCCGGCGTATCCCAGGAGCAGCGCCCAGTGGCCGAGGAGGAGGCGCTCTGCGACGTAGGGGTTCCACAGGTAGAAGACGACGGCGGCGAGCCCGGCCGGCGTGCCGCCGGGGACGAGCCGTCCCACGCCCGCGGCCGCCAGGACGAAGACCGCCAGCAGGATCAGCTGCTGCGACCAGGGCAGGAAGGACAGGGCGGCGGCGAACGCGTCACTGGGCACCTGGCGGGGGAAGCCCCCGGTGGCGCCGAACATCGCGTCGGTCCGGGGCGGGTCCGGCACGAACACCATGTCGTAGCTCAGCACGAAGCCCGGGCGCAGCGCCGGGCCCAGGATCAGCAGGCCCAGGCCGAGCCCGGTGAGCGCGGGGAGGAACCGGCGTGCCGTCAGGGCTGGTCTCCGTCTCGCAGGTGCCGTATCCGTCGCCAGAGACTACGGCCTGGTATCAGCCTTCTCGACAAAAGCTCACGGAAAGCTTGCTCCGGTATGGTTACGCGCTAGTACGGGCAGAGGCCGCAAGTCGGGCCTTCAATGGGTTTTCTCTGGAGGTACTGAAGCATGAAGCGCGGCGGCTTCCTGCTCGTGATGCTGGGAGCCTTCTTCCTGGCCATGGCGCCCCTGACCCGCTTCTACATAGCGGACCGGGTGATCGCGGCTCCGCTGGACTTCGGCGAGAACCTCACGCTGGCAGCATCCGAAGCGTCCTATTTCGACCGGTCTAAGAGTAAGGCGGTCCCGAGCAAGGAGCTGGAGGCGCGCCTGAACGTCGGCGGCGACGTCAGGTCGGGCGACGATGAGCGCCTGATCCTGAACGGCATCCTCCAGCTGTACTCGGGCGACCACCCGATTTCGTTGAACGAGTTCCGGCTGGCGCTCGACCGGCGGACGGGACAGCTCCACGGCACGGACGACACACATGTCGACCGGAACACCGAGATCACCCAGTCGGGGTACTGGATGATGCTGCCGGTCGCCAACGTGCGGAAGGACACCTACCAGCTCTTCGACCTGGTGACCGGCCGGACCTGGCCGGCGCGGTTCTCGGGCGTGGAAGAGGTCGAGGGGGTGAGCACCTACCGGTTCGAGCAGCACGTCGAGCCGACCATGGTGGGCCGGTCGAAGGAGAAGGTCGCGCCGACCGTCGTGGGGCTGCCGAAGAAGGCCAAGCCGGTGAAGATCGACCGCTACTACGAGTCGAAGAACACGTTGTGGATCGACCCGCGCACCGGGATGCCGGTGAAGATCCGCCAGGACGTCGACTCCACCCTGCGCACCGACAAGGGCGACGAGGGCACCTTCGTGCAGGCCGACCTGGTGCTCCAGGACAAGGACGTCAAGACCCTGGCCGGGCTGTCGGAGAAGTACGCCGGCAAGATCGAGCTGGTGCGCGACACGCTGCCGATGATCTTCCTGGCCGCCGGGTTCGTCCTGCTGGCCGCGGGCGGGGTGCTGAGCATGGCCGGCGGGTCCGGGGTGGGGCGGCGCGGCGGGGCCGACTCCGGCCAGGAAGTAGAACGTGTTCCCGGTCGGAGCGGTGATCCGCTGACTGGCTCTGTGAATAGTAAATAGAACCTGTTGCAGTTTCGCACCTCCGCGGCTTACAGTGCGGGGGTGCGGACACGTGTAACCGAGATGTTCGGTATCGAGTACCCGATCTTCGCTTTCAGTCACTGCCGCGACGTCGTCGTGGCGGTGAGCCGCGCAGGCGGCATGGGCGTCCTGGGTGCGCTGTACTTCACGCCGGAAGAGCTCGAGTTGGAGCTCAAGTGGATCGACGAGCACATCGGCGGCAAGCCGTACGGTGTGGACGTCGTGATGCCGGCCAAGTACGAGGGCGCGGACCTGGGCGACGCCGAGGAACTCCTGGGCAAGCTCCAGGCCATGATCCCCCAGCAGCACAAGGACTTCCTGGAGAACCTGCTGGCCGAGCACGGCGTCGAGCCGTCCACCGAGAGCGCCGACCGGGTGCTGCTCGGCTGGACGGACCAGACGGCCAGGCCGCAGGTCGAGGTGGCGCTCAAGCACCCGATCGCGCTGCTGGCCAACGCGCTCGGCCCGCCGCCCGCGGACGTCGTCGAGCTCGCCCACGAGCACGGCGTGAAGGTCGCGGGCCTGGCCTCCAGCGCCCACCACGCCCTCAAGCAGGAGGCCGTGGGCGTCGACATCATCGTCGCGCAGGGCACCGAGGCCGGCGGCCACACCGGTGAGGTCTCCACCATGGTCCTCATCCCGGACGTGGTCGACGCCGTCGGCGAGGACACCATCGTCCTGGCCGCGGGCGGCATCGGCCGGGGCCGCCAGGTCGCGGCGGGCATGGCACTGGGAGCCGAGGGCGCCTGGACGGGCAGCATCTGGCTGACCGTCGAGGAGGCCGACACCCCCGAGCAGGCCATCCCCAAGCTGCTGAGCGCCACCAGCCGCGACACCGTGCGCTCCCGCGCCTGGACGGGCAAGCCCGCCCGCTTCCTCAAGACCGCGTGGACGGAGGCGTGGGAGGCCGAGAACTCCCCGGGCTACCTCCCCATGCCCATGCAGTTCATGCTCATCTCCGACGCGCTCAAGCGCATCGGCCGCTCCGGCGACGGCGAGCTCGTCACCTTCCCGGTCGGCCAGATCGTCGGCTCCATGAACCAGGTCAAACCGGCCGCCCAGGTCGTCTACGACCTCATGGAGGAGTACATCGAGGCCCTCGACCGCCTCAACAAGATCACCAACGACGACTGACCCCGGTCCTCGTGCAGGAGGCAGGCCCCCGGTCGGCGGACCGGGGGCCTCTCCGTTTGCGGACGGCCCCGCCGGGACTCAGGAGTCGCTGGAGCGGGACCAGAGGTTGACGCCGGATTCGACGGCGTCCTCGTCGATGGCGGCGAGTTCCTCGGGGGTGAAGGACGGGCCGTTCAGGGCGGCGAGGTTCTCCTCCAGCTGGGCGACGCTGCTGGCGCCCAGGAGGAGGGAGGTGACGCGGGGGTCGCGCAGGGCCCAGGAGAGGGCCATCTGGGCCAGGGTCTGGCCGCGGGATTCGGCTCGGGCGGCCAGGGAGCGGACGCGGGCGAGGTTCTGGTCGTTCAGGTGGTCGGGGGACAGGAAGCGGTTCTGGGCGGCGCGGGAGCCGGCGGGGACGCCGTCCAGGTAGCGGGTGGTGAGGACGCCCTGGGCCAGGGGGGAGAAGGCGATGCAGCCGACGCCCTCGGCCTCCAGGGTGTCCAGGAGGCCGTGCTCGATCCAGCGGTTGAGCATCGAGTACGAGGGCTGGTGGATGAGCAGGGGGGTGCCCAGGCCGCGCAGGATCGCGGCGGCCTCGGCGGTGCGCTCGGGGGAGTAGGACGAGATCCCGGCGTACAGCGCCTTGCCGGAGCGGACGGCGTGGTCGAGGGCGCCCATGGTCTCCTCCAGGGGCGTCTCGGGGTCGAAGCGGTGGCTGTAGAAGATGTCGACGTGGTCCAGGCCCATGCGCTCCAGGGACTGGTCGAGGCTGGCCAGCAGGTACTTGCGCGAACCCCACTCGCCGTACGGTCCGGGCCACATGTCGTAGCCGGCCTTGGTGGAGATGATGAGCTCGTCCCGGTACGGGCGGAAGTCCCGGGCGAAGACCTCCCCGAAGTTGCTCTCGGCCGACCCCGCGGGCGGGCCGTAGTTGTTGGCCAGGTCGAAGTGGGTGACGCCCAGGTCGAAGGCCCGCCGCAGGATGGCGCGCTGCACCTCGCGGGGCTTGTCGTCGCCGAAGTTGTGCCACAGTCCCAGCGAGATCGCGGGCAGCTTCAGGCCGCTGCGCCCGCAGCGGCGGTAGGGGATCTGTTCGTAGCGGTCCGCAGCGGCGAGATAGGTCATCGACGTTCCTTACCGGGCCCTGTCAGGGCTCCGTGGGTGATCAAAGCTCCCACCAGCCTAGACGCGAAGGCGGCGGCCCGCGCTACCGGCGGACGAGGAGGGTGATCAGGGCGGCGATGACGGCGAGGGCGATGGCCGAGAAGCCCCAGGCGATGCCGGAGGGCTCCCACTTGCGGCCGTGGTCGAGGCTGTAGCGGCCCGGACCGGTGAAGGCCAGGCCGAGCGCGGCGAAGGCGAAGAGGGCCGGTTTCTCGAAGCCCATGTAGAAGCCCTTCTCCCAGTCCACGATCACGGCGTTGAGCATGACGCCCAGCACCATGGCCGCGCCCAGCGGGGTGAACAGGCCGAGGGCCAGCAGCAGTCCTCCGACGAACTCGCCGAGGCCGGCGAGGACCGCGAAGAGCTTGCCGGGTTCGTAGCCGAGCTGGGCGAAGTACATGCCGGTGCCCTCGATGCCGTTCCCCCCGAACCACCCGAACAGCTTCTGCGCTCCGTGCGAGGCGATCGCCAGCCCGAAGAGCAGCCGGAGCAGCAACAAACCGAAGTCCATGCCGACTCAGCGTAATGACCGCCGCGCCACCTCCCGGTCAAGGCGGGAGGCGCGGTGCCGGCGGAGACGCCCGGAAAAGTGAAGGACAGGGCAAGCCTGCGGGCGCCCGGGTAAGGGCGAGATCAACACGGTGTGACGGGCGGCGGTGGCGTCCGGACCGGGATCAGACGACGTCGCGGCCGCGGGCGACCCGGGCCAGGAGGGAGCCGATGGCCCAGTAGACGAGGGCGGCGAGGCCCCAGTTGAAGAGGATCGCGAGTTCGGCGTCGTCGGGGGTGAACATGTCGTGGAAGGGGGTGGTCAGCCAGCTCGCGGCGTCGAGGATCCAGTCGACCAGCGCGTTGCCGCGGTTGCCGTCCGCCCAGACCAGCACGATGCCCAGTACGATGATCCCCACCACGATCCCCGTGACGGCGTTGATCACCGAGGTGATCGGATTGCGGCGGACCATGCGCTCTCTCCAGGTAACAGTCATGCTCAGGTCCGTGCCCCGCACTACCACTGATTACGGCGGAGATTCAAAGATTGGCCAAATGAGGCCAGGAAATCGCGCGGGAAGCGCGGGGGGCGCCGGCGCGCGGCCGGCGCCCCCCGCGGCGAAGCGGGAGGCCGCCGGGCCGGGCTTACTTGCCCTGGAAGTTCGCGGGGCGCTTCTCCCGGAAGGCGAGGGCGCCCTCCTTGGCGTCCTCGGAGCCCATGACCTCCCAGCCGATGGTGTCGGAGACCTGGAGGGCCTCCTCCTCGGGGAGGTGGAAGGTCTCGCGGTGGGTGCGCAGGATGGCCTGGACGGACAGGGGGGCGCAGGCGGCGACCTGGTCGGCCAGCTCGCGGGCGGCCTTCAGCGCCTCGCCGTCCGGGACGATCTTGTTGATGAGGCCCATGGCCAGGGCCTCCTGGGGGGTGACCGAGCGGGCGGTCAGCAGGATGTCCATGGCGGCGGCGTAGCCGATCTGGCGGGGCAGGCGCAGCACGCTGCCGCCCATGGGGAACAGGCCGCGCTTGGCCTCGAACAGGCCGAGGGTGGCCGACTCGGCGACCACGCGCAGGTCGGTGCCCATCAGCAGCTCGGTGCCGCCGGCCACCGCGTAGCCCTCGATCGCGCAGATGATGGGCTTGGTCGGCACCGCCTCGCGCAGCAGGCCCTTCCAGTGGTAGTTGGGGATCTCCGAGGCCCGCTGCCGCACCCGCTCGTCGTCGGACGGCCTGCTCATGGCCTTCAGGTCCGCGCCGGAGCAGAAGTCACCGGCCGCGCCCGTCAGGATGCCCACGCGCACCGACGGCTCGGAGCTGATGTAGGCGAAGGCGTCCGCCATGCCCACGAGCATGTCCGTGCTCAACGCGTTCTTGGCTTCCGGCCGATTCATCGTCACGATGACCACATGACCGTCCTGCTCGACGGTGCAGTGCGCGGTACTGATCGGCAGTACTTCCGGCATCAGAGTGCCTCCAGGGAGTCCCGAATGAGAACGGATTCTATTTAGTAGATCACCAGCCCAGCAAGAGTAAATCCACCCCTTGCCGACTCAAACTAGAACGTGATCTACTCGCTCTGGACTTGAGTCTCACCCACATCCACCCCCGAGGGCAAGGGAGGTGCTCATGGGCACCCTGGGCTTCTGGCGGCTCGCGGAGCAGGATCCGGACTGGATCGCGGCCGTCGACCCGGACGGCACGGAGTACACCGCGGGCGAACTGCTGAGCCGGTCGAACCGGCTGGTCCACGCGCTCCGCGGGCTGGGCCTGGAGAAGAACGACGGCATCTGCGGGCTGGTCCCCAACGGCGTCGAGGGGCTGGTGCTCTACCTCGCCGCGCTGCAGGCCGGCTGGTACTACACCCCCATCAACTGGCACCTGACCGGCCCCGAGATCGGCTACATCGTCGCCGACTCCGAGGCCAAGGCGTTCTTCGTGGACGAGCGCCACGCGGCGGAGGGCGTCCGGGGCGCCGACGAGGCGGGCCTGGCGGCGTCGCGGCGCTTCTCCTTCGGCTCCGTCGAGGGCTTCACCCCGGTGGAGGAGCTCCTCGAAGGGCACCCCGACACCAAGCCCGAGGACCGCAGCAACGGCGCGACGATGCACTACACGTCCGGGACGACCGGCCGCCCCAAGGGCGTGCGCCGCGCCCTGTACGGCATCGACCCCGACGACAGCGCCGAGTTCATGACGTTCCTGCTCAGCCTGTTCGGCATCCCCGCGGGCGTCGCCGTCACCGGCGAGAAGCAGGCGCACCTGATCACCTCGCCGAACTACCACACGGCCGTGACGCAGTTCGGCGGCACCGCCCTGCAGATGGGCCACACGCTCGTCTACATGGACAAGTGGGACGCCGAGGACACCCTCCGGCTGATCGAGAAGTACAAGGTCACCAACACCCACATGGTGCCCACGCACTTCAAGCGCCTGCTGACCCTGCCGGAGGAGACCCGCGGCAAGTACGACGTCTCCTCCATGAAGTGGGCGATCCACGCCGCCGCGCCCTGCCCCGTCCCGCTCAAGTACCAGATGCTCGAGTGGTGGGGCCCGTGCATCTGGGAGTACTACGCGGCCACCGAGGGCGGCGGCACCATCGCCTCGCCGGAGGACTGGCTGGCCCACCCCGGCACCGTCGGCAACGCCTGGCCGATCTCCGAGGTGATCATCGTGGACGACGACGGGAACGAGCTCCCCGCGGGCACCCCCGGCACGATCTACATGAAGATGGCCGGCGCCGACTTCGAGTACAAGGGCGACAAGGAGAAGACGCAGAAGTCCCGCCTGCGCGAGTTCTTCACGCTCGGCGACGTCGGCTACCTCACCGAGGACGGCTTCCTGTTCCTGTCCGACCGCAAGTCCGACATGATCATCTCCGGCGGCGCCAACATCTACCCCGCCGAGATCGAGAACGAGATCATCCTGCACCCGAAGGTCGCGGACGTCGCGGTGTTCGGCATCCCCAACGACGAGTGGGGCGAGGAGATCAAGGCGGTCGTCGAGCCCGCCGCGGGCGTCGCGCCGGACGAGGCGCTGACCGAGGAGATCTTCGCGTTCCTCAAGCCGCGCCTGGCCAAGATGAAGTGGCCGCGGACGATCGACTACACCGAGGCGCTGCCGCGCGAGCCCAACGGCAAGCTGCTCAAGCGCAAGCTCCGCGACCCCTACTGGGCCGACCGCACGACCGCCATCTGACGCTGGAGCGAGAAAGTTGCCCAATCACATTCTTGAGTTCCCGGGCGGTTACACCCGCTCGGTCGGTCCGGTCATCGGCCGCTTCCTGTCCGAACTGCGCGACGGCCGCCTCGTCGGCGTGAAGACGCAGGCGGGCAAGGTGCTCTTCCCGCCGGTCGAGTACGACCCGGCGAACGGCCACGAGGTCACCGGCGAGTTCGTCGAGGTCGGCCCGGTCGGCACCGTCGAGACCTTCTCCTGGGTGCCCGAGCCGCTGCCCGCCCACCCGCTGGACCGCCCGTTCGCCTGGGCGCTGATCCGGCCGGACGGCGCGGACACCGCGATCCTGCACGCCCTGGACCTGGGCGAGTTCGAGCGCGGGGCCAAGCCGCCCAAGCGCCTCAAGGCGGGCCTGCGGGTGCGTCCCGAGTACCGCGCGGAGCGCAAGGGTGACATCACCGACATCGTGGCGTTCCGTCCCGAGGTCAGCATGATCACCTCCCCGACCCGGCTGGAGTACGACCTCCAGCCCGGCAAGGCCCTGGACCGCTTCTTCGAGGCCGTCGCCGAAGGAAAGATCCTCGGCCACCGCTGCGGCGTCTGCGACAAGGTCATCGTCCCGATGGCGGGCTTCTGCGCCAAGGACGGCGTGCCGACGACCGAGGAGGTCGAGGTCGCCGACACCGGCACCGTCACCACCTTCGCCGTCAACAACCTGCCCGACCCGCGCGCGCCCGAGGTGCCGTTCGTCTCCGCCTACGTGCTGCTGGACGGGGCGGACATCACGCTGCTCACCCTGGTCGCCGGCATCCCCGCCGACCAGGTCCGGATGGGCATGCGGGTGAAGGCCGCCTGGAAGCCCCGGGAGGAGTGGGGCCCGACGCTGTCCAACATCCGCTGGTTCGAACCCTCCGGCGAGCCCGACGTCCCCTTCGAGACGATCGAGGAGTACCTGTGAAAGATGTCGCGATCGTCGCGTTCGTACAGACCGAGCACAGCGCCGAGGACACCGGGCTGAACGAGACCGAGCTGCTGCTGCCGCTGATCACCGAGATCAAGCAGCAGACCGGGATCAACCGGTTCGACTTCACCTGCTCCGGCTCGTGCGACTACCTGCTCGGCACGCCGTTCTCGTTCGTCTCCGCGCTGGACGCCGTCGGCGCCTGGCCGCCGATCTCCGAGAGCCACGTCGAGATGGACGGCGCCTGGGCGCTGTACGAGGCGTGGGTGAAGATGCAGTACAGCGACGAGGTCGAGACCGCCCTGGTCTACGGCTTCGGCAAGCCGTCGCAGACCAGCGTGCGCCAGGTGCTGGGCCTCCAGCTCGACCCGTACTACCTGGTCCCGCTCGGCGCCGACCAGGTGTCGCTGGCCGCCCTGCAGGCCCAGGCCTACCTGGCCCGCTCCGGAGCCAAGGAGGGCGACCTCACCGCGGTCGCCGCCCGCTCCCGCGCCGACGGCCGGAACAACCCGCACGCCCTGCACCTGGACGACCCCGCGGACGACGCCCCCTACGACGTCGCGCCGCTGAAGGTCCACGACGTCGCCCCCTCGGCGGACGGCGCGGCCGTCGTCGTCCTGGCCACCGGGGACAAGGTCCGCGAGATCTGCGAGCGGACCGGCCTGAAGCCGGCCTGGATCCGCGGCATCGACCACCGCGCCGACGCCCACTCCCCGGGCGTGCGGGACCTGTCGGTCTCGCCGTCCGCGAAGATCGCCGGCGAGAAGGCCGGCGCGGCGAACGTCGAGGTCGCCGAACTGCACACGCAGTTCAGCCACGAGGAGCTGATCCTGCGCGAGGCGCTGAACCTCGGCGAGGACGTGCGGATCAACCCCTCCGGCGGCCCCCTGTCGGCCAACCCGGTGATGGCCACCGGCCTCATCCGCATCGGCGAGGCCGCCGCCCTCATCCACCGCGGCGAGGCACGGCGGACGCTGGGCCACGCCACCAGCGGTCCCTGTCTGCAGCAGAACCTCGTCGCCGTTCTGGAGGCCTGATCATGGGCAACCCCTGTGCCGTCATCGGGGTCGGCCAGACCCACTACACCACCAAGCGGCTCGACGTCTCGATCGCGGGCCTGCTGCGCGAGGCAGCCGTGCGCGCGCTGGAGGACGCCCAGCTGACCTGGGACGACATCGACGCCGTCGTCATCGGCAAGGCACCCGACATGTTCGAGGGCGTCCCGATGCCCGAGGCCTACCTCGCCGACGCCCTGGGCGCCACCGGCAAGCCGATGATGCGCGTGCACACCGCGGGCTCGGTCGGCGGCTCCACCGCGATCGTCGCGGCCAGCATGGTCCAGTCCGGGGTGCACCAGCGGGTGCTGACCGTGGCGTGGGAGAAGCAGTCGGAGTCCAACGCCACCTGGGCGCTGACCGTCAACAAGCCGCACAACGCCTCCCTCGTGGTCGGCGCGGGCGGCTACTTCGCCCCGCACATCCGCGCCTACATGCGGCGCTCCGGCGCGCCCGACCACATCGGGACGCTGGTCGCGGTCAAGGACCGCGAGAACGCCCTGAAGAACCCGTACGCGCACCTGAAGATCCCCGGCATCTCCCGCGAGATCGTGGAGATGACGCCGATGCTCTGGGAGCCGATCCGCTACCTGGAGACCTGCCCGTCCTCGGACGGCGCGGTCGCGATGATCATGGCGAGCGAGGACGCGGCCAAGAAGGCGCCGAACAAGCCGGCCTGGATCCACGGGACGGCGATGCGCTCGGAGCCGATCTTCTTCGCCGGCCGCGACACCGTGAGCCCCCAGGGCGGCAAGGACTGCGCCGCCGACGTCTACCGCCAGGCCGGGATCAGCGACCCGCGCAGCGAGCTCGACGTCGCCGAGGTGTACGTCCCGTTCTCCTGGTACGAGCCGATGTGGCTGGAGAACCTGGGGTTCTGCGGCGAGGGCGAGGGCTGGAAGCTCACCGAGTCCGGCGCCACGGCGATGGACGGCGACATCCCGTGGAACCCGTCCGGCGGCGTCCTGTCGTCCAACCCGATCGGAGCGTCGGGGATGATCCGGTTCGCCGAGGCTGCCCTGCAGGTGCGGGGCCTGGCCGGCGAACACCAGGTCGACGGCGCGCGGCGCGCCCTCGGCCACGCCTACGGGGGAGGCGCTCAGTTCTTCGCGATGTGGATCGTCGGAAGTGAGAAGCCATGACCGTGTTCAACATCGCCGACCTGTTCGAGGGCATCGCCGACGCGATCCCCGACCGGATCGCCCTGATCTGCGGGGAGGAGCGCCTCACCTACGCCGAGGTGGACCGGCGCGCCAACCGGCTGGCCCACGCCCTGCTCGCCGAGGGCGTGCGGCCGGGCCAGCACGTGGGCATGCAGCTGTACAACGGCATCGAGTACGCGACGGCGCTGCTGGCCACGGTCAAGATCCGCGCCGTGCCGATCAACGTGAACTACCGGTACGTCGAGGCCGAGCTGGACTACCTCTACGGGAACTCCGAGATCACCGCCCTCCTGTACGACGTGGAGCTCGAGGACCGGGTCGCGGCCGTCGCGCCCCGCTTCCCGGCGCTGCGGACCCTGGTCGGGGTCAGCGGCCCGACGACCGTGGCGGGCGCCCGGACGTACGCGGAGTTCGTCGCGGACCGGCCCGACACCCGCGGTTTCGAGGCGCGCAGCGAGGACGACCGCTACATCATCTACACCGGTGGCACCACCGGCATGCCCAAGGGCGTGGTGTGGAAGATGAAGGACATGCTGTTCGCCTTCGCGAACCCCACCTACCCGGCGCCGGAGACCCCGCAGGGCTGGATCGACCACGCGGCCGGAGGCGGTCCGCTGGTGTCGATGTCGGTGGCGCCGCTCATGCACGGCGCCGCCCAGCTGAACACCTGGATCACCTGGTGGATGGGCACGACGATGACGTACGTGCGCAAGTTCGACGCCGACACCATCTGGCGGACGGTCGAGCGGGAGAAGGTGAACTCCATCACCATCACCGGTGACGCGATGGCCGTGCCGCTGGCCGACGCCCTGGACTCCGGCACCTACGACCTGTCGAGCCTGTACGCGTTCGTCTCCACCGGCGCGATCCTCACCGGCACGGTCCGCGAGCGGATCGCGGCGGCGCTGCCGAACGTCATGATCCTCGACCGGTTCGGCTCCACCGAGTCCGGCTCGACGGCGCAGGCCACCGCCGGGTCCTCCCCGGAGAAGGGCCTGCGGTTCGCCCCGGACGTGCCCGACATCGCGGTGCTCGACGACTCCCTGAAGCCGGTCCAGCCGGGTTCGGGGGTGCTCGGGCAGCTCGCCCGCACCGGGTACATCGCCAGCGGCTACTTCAACGACCCGGAGAAGACCGCGAAGACCTTCCCCGTGGTCGACGGGAAGCGCTGGCTGCTCACCGGCGACATCGCCACCGTGGACGCCGACGGGACGATCATGGTGTTCGGCCGCGGCTCCCAGGCGATCAACACCGGCGGCGAGAAGGTGTACCCGGAGGAGATCGAGGCGGTGCTCAAGGGCCACCCCGCGGTCTTCGACGCCGTGGTCACCGGCATCCCCGACGAGCGGTTCGGCTCCAGGGTCGCGGCCGTGGTCCAGCTGAGGGAGACGGAAGTCACTCCCGAAGAGCTGGACGCCCACTGCCGCAAGGAGCTGTCGGGCTACAAGGTGCCGCGCACCTACGCCTTCGTGCCCGAGATGCGCCGCTCCCCGGCGGGCAAGGCCGACTACCGGTGGGCTCGCGAGGTCGCCGAACAGGTGGCGGAACAGGCGCCCGAACAGGCGTGATCGGGCCCTGATCGGGTCCCGCCCAGACGATCGGCGGGACCCGGCGGGGCTCCCTGCTCCCGGAGGCGACTAGTCTCGTTGCCATCGGGAGCAGGAAAGAGCCGTTTTTTGTCTAGCGAAGCCAAATCAGAGCAGGAACTCCAGGAGAAGGTGCGGCGCCACGCCATCTGGGCGGTGACGCTGCACAACGCCGGCGCGGCCAAGGCGGGACTGAACGCCTCGGACGCCCAGGCGCTCAACCTGCTGCAGGTCCACGGGATGATGACGCCGGGCCGACTGGCCGAGGCCATGAGCCTCACCACCGGCGGATCGATCACCGCCCTCATCGACAGGCTGGAGAAGGCGGGGCTGGTCCGCCGGGTCAGGGACGCGGCCGACCGGCGCAGGGTGCTCGTCGAGCCGGTGCCGGAGAGGGTCGAGGCGCTGATGGAGCAGTTCGCCCCGGTCACGGGCACGGCCTGGGAGCGCCTCTCGGGCTACACCGAGGAGGAGCGGCAGGTGCTGATCCGCTTCTTCGACGACGTGCACGACAACATCCCGGAGATCCTGGCGGATCTGCGCGCGCTGTCCTGAGCCGCGGGTCCCGTGCCCGGTCAGCGGGACTGGACCCGCTGCCGGCGGCCCTCCCGGCGGTAGCTTCGGCACAACGCTTGGTCGGTCATCGGGAGGTTCCGTGCTCAAGGAACGCAGGCTCGCCGTCGAGGGTTGGTTCACCACCGACCCGCCGGCGCTGATCGGGACGCGCTGCGGGGACTGCGGTACGCCGTACTTCCCGCGCAACGCGCTGGCCTGTCGCAACCCCGCCTGCTCCGGGCCCAAGGACGGCTCGGAGCTGGCTGAATACTCCTTCTCCACCCGAGGTCGGATCTGGTCGTTCGCCGACTCCAGGTACAAGCCGCCCGCCCCCTACGTCTCGCCCGAGCCGTTCCGCCCGTACGTGCTGGCGGCGGTCGAGCTGGAGGCCGAGAAGATCGTGATCCTCGGCCAGGTGGTGCCCGGGGTGGGCGTCGAGGACCTGTCCGTCGGGCAGGAGGTCGAACTCACCGTCGGCACCCTGTACGAGGACGACGAGGCCGAATACGTGGTGTGGATGTGGAGGCCCGTCTCATGAGCGGCAGGGAGATCGCGATCCTGGGTGCGGGCATGCACCCGTGGGGCAAGTGGGGACGCAGCTTCATCGAGTACGGGGTGGCCGCGGCGCGCTCCGCGCTCGCCGACGCGGGCCTGTCCTGGCAGGACGTGCAGTACGTGGCGGGCGCCGACACCATCCGCAACGGCTACCCGGGGTTCATCGCCGGCGCGACGTTCGCGCAGGCGCTCGGCTGGTCCGGCGCGCAGGTCTCGTCCTGCTACGCCGCCTGCGCGTCCGGCGCGCAGGCCATCGCCAACGCCCGCGCGCAGATCCTCTCCGGGCTGGCCGACGTCGCGCTCGTCGTGGGCGCCGACGCCGCGCCCAAGGGCTTCTTCGCGCCCGTCGGCGGCGACCGGCCCGACGACCCGGACTGGCTGCGCTTCCGGCTGCTCGGCGCGACCAACCCCATGTACTTCGCGCTGGCCGCCCGCCGCCGCATGGCCCTGTACGGGTCGACGCGCGAGGACTTCGCGCTGGTCAAGGTGAAGAACGCCAAGCACGGCCTGAACAACCCCAACGCCCGCTACCGCAAGGAGGTCGCGGTCGAGGAGGTGCTGGAGTCCCCGGTCGTCGCCGACCCGCTGCGGCTGCTGGACATCTGCGCCACCAGCGACGGCGGCGCGGCGCTCGTCCTGACGTCGATGGAGTTCGCGCGCTCGCGCGGCCTGGACCCGGTGCGCATCTCCGGCCTGTCCACGGTCACCCCGACCTTCCCCAAGACGGTGCTGGACCTGCCGGACTTCGCGACGGACTCGGCGATGACCGTCCCCGTCCCCGAGCGCCCCTTCCGCGCCGCGCTGGCCCACAGCGCCTACGAGGAGGCCGGCGTCGGCCCCGAGGACGTCTCGGCGGCCGAGGTGTACGACCTGTCCACCGCGCTGGAGCTCGACTGGATGGAGGACCTCGGGCTGTGCGCGCCGGGCGAGGCCGAGTCCCTGCTGCGCGCGGGGGAGACCTCGATCGGCGGCCGGATCCCGGTGAACCCCTCCGGCGGCCTGGGCAGCTTCGGCGAGGCCATCCCCGCCCAGGCCATCGCCCAGCTGTGCGAGCTGACATGGCAGCTGCGCGGTCAGGCCGAAGGCCGCCAGGTCGACGGAGCCCGCGTCGGCATCGCCGTCAACCAGGGCCTCTTCGGGCACGGCAGCGCCACGATCGTGACCCGCTGACCCCGCCCCCGCCCCGCACACGGCACCGCCCGTGACACGCCGCGCCCCCGGCACCGTGTCCGCACGACACGGCACCGGGGGCGCCGCCGTGTCCGCGGGCGGCGTTCCGCAGTGCGGGCCGTCTGAGGGGGCGGCGCACGGCGCGGGCTCCCCGGACGGGTGCGAGGGGCGGCGCCGCGTTCGCGGTGGTCAGCGCAGGAGGAAGTCGCGGGTGCGGGAGTCCAGGTCCAGGTCCGCGGCGGCGCGGCGCAGGGAGGCCAGGAGCAGGGCGTTCAGCTCGGGGTGGGCGGACAGGCCGGTGACGTCGAGCTCCAGGTCGCGGCCCGCGCCGTCCTCCAGGAACAGGGCCGGGCGGGAGCCTGCGTGCAGGCGGACGTGTGCGAGCCTGCTGGTCTTCACCCAGGAGGCACCGCAGCGGAACCAGTCGGCGCCCGCCGACATGGACGGCATGCGCGCCCACACGACCAGGGCGGCCAGCGCGGACAGAACCGCGGGGATGAGCCACAGCAGCGGTTCGGCGGTCCAGGCGAGGCCGCCGTCGGCCAGGCTGAACAGGGCGGCGGACAGCAGCATCAGGCCGAGGAACACCGACAGGAGGCGCCGCGGGTCGCGGCCCGTCCACGCCAGGGGCGCGGTCTGGCCGGGCGGCGGCTGGGGCCTGCGTGCCAAGGCGCACTCCGTTCTGGCTGTTCGCGGCGCGCCGCGGCCCGCTAGGCGCGCAGCGACTGGACGGCGTAGCGGAGGCGGGCCTCCGCGATGTGCAGCTCGTCCGGCGGGCAGGCCAGCACGTCCCGGGCGCGGGCGACGAGCTGCTCGTCGGTGAGCGTGGTGTCAGCGGCCAGCCTACGCACCAGTTCGACCAGCTCGGCCCGCTGATAGGCGACGATGGAGCGGCCGGGCGCGAACTCGAGCGGCTCCTCGCCGGAGCGGGGCGCGGGCACCTCGGGACGCTCGGGCGGGGGAGGGGGCAGCCGGCGCGAACCGTCCGCGCCCACCTCCAGCACCGGGAACCGGGCGGCCAGCGTGCCGAAGAACGTCGACTCGGGGGTGAGGGTGCGCTCGGCCGGGACGGGCCCGCCCGGACCCAGCACCATCACCCGGGGGGCGTGCCACAGCAGCAGGAGCCACTCGACGCCCTCGCCCGCCTGGTCGACCACCACGACGTCGAAGGAGTCGGGGTCGGCGGGCAGGGCGGAGGCGGCCTCGGCGGGCGGCATGATCCACAGCGGCGGCTCGCCGCCCGGGCGGGACAGCGCCCAGCCCCACGCGTGGCGGTGGGCCAGGGCGTCCCCGGCCTCGCGGGCGCGTTCGCGGGCCTGCTCCAGCTCCTCGGTCAGCTCCAGGTCCTCGCGGGCGCGCGGGTGGGCCAGCAGCAGGGACGACAGGTGCGCCCAGCGCCAGGCCTCCTCCCACTCCTCGGGCACCAGCGTCGGCCGCCGGGCCAGGTCGGGGTGGACCGCGCGCAGCCGCTCCAGCAGCTCGTCGCAGCGCAGCTGCGCCGCCTGCTCCCTGCGGGCGCGTGCCAGGTCCTCCAGGCTCTGCTCGTAGGCGGCCAGGTCGCGCGCCGACAGGGCGGCGGCCGCCGCCCTCAGCTCCGGCGGCGCCTGCCCCTCGCCGATCTCCAGCTCGACGGTCTGCCGCAGGGAGGCCAGCGCCGCCCAGGCCGTCGAGGCGCGCTGGCGCACCCGCACGAGCTCCAGCGCCCGCTGGTACTCCCGCCACGCCGCGGGCGTCTGCAGCACGAGCGGCAGGCCGATCCGGCGCAGCAGCCGGTGGGTCTCGGTGACGGCCCGCAGCGCCGTCCTGACCTGGCCGAGCTTGGCGTACAGCACCGACAGCTGGGCCACCAGCCCGTCGAGCGCCTGGCTGTCGGCGAGCTCCACCCCGACCGAGCGCCACGCCTCGGCCAGCTCGCCCACCGCCTGCCGGCTCTCCAGCGCGGCGATGACCACGTCCAGCTTCTCCGGCGTGCGGGGCGGGCCGCCGTCCACGGTGGACTCCTCCAGCAGCAGCTCGGCGCGCTTCTGCGCGGCGGGCCGCAGCGGTCCGCGTTTGAGCGTGCCGCCGGAGACCAGGTGGTGGCGCAGCTCCCGCGCCGCCTCGATGAGCTCGCCCTCGGGGCCCGGCGGCAGCACCACCCAGTGGCCGCCGACGGCGCGCAGCGCCCGGTCGGCGGTGGCGGCGCGTCCGGCCAGGTCGCCCAGGTACTCCCACAGCGGGGCGGGGCCGGCCAGGCCGTCGCGCAGGGCGCGGGCCGTCCAGTCGCCGCCGCCCCAGCCGATGCCCAGGGAGTCCATGACGGTCTGGACGGTGGTGGCGTACTCCTCGAGCCGCTCCAATGCCTCGGGCCCGCGGTCGGCGAGCCGCTGGGCCAGGTCGCCGGGCTCCGCCGCGGGCGCCTGCGCCATCGCCACCAGCAGCCGCACCCGGCCGGGCGCGGGCAGCACGGACGGGTCGGGCATGCGCTGGCGGCTCCTGGCCTCGCGGCCGGGCCCGGAGGCGGCCAGCAGGTCGGTGAGCTCGGCCGCCTCCGCGGCGGTGAGCGGCGGCTCGGCAGGCAGCCCCGGCAGCACCGGCAGCCAGGGGAAGCCGGGGGACAGGGCGGCCTCCAGCTCCTCGCGGGTGCCGCGGTAGCCGGGGGCGAGCTCCAGGCGCTCCTCCTGGCGGAAGGCGGCCAGCCGCGCCTGCAGCGCGGCGGCCTCGCGGTCGAGCTCGACGGCCTCGGCCTGGTGCTCGGCCAGCGCCCGCTCGTCGTGTTCGGGGTCGTGGGCGGCGAAGCGGGCGGCCAGCTCCCGCCTCTGCTCGGCGAGGTCGGACCCGGCGGCGGTGAACGTGGCGGCCAGCCCGGAGACCTCCGGGGGCAGGGCGTCGCGGATCTCTCGCGGGCGCCCGGTGGTGACCAGGACGCGCCGCCCCCGGGAGAGCAGGGCGCACAGCAGCCCGGCCGCGGCCGAGCGGTCCGGCACGTGCGCCAGCCGGTCGTCCGGGCCCGGCTGGAGGAACCTGGCGATCCCGGAGGGCACCGGGCCGTTGCGCACTCTGGTGAGCATGCCCTCCAGCAGCTCGACCAGGGCCGTACCGGAGCGCGGGCGCAGGACCAGCGCGGGCGCGAGCCGGAGCCGGTCGCCGGCGCCGCCCTCGTCCGCCCAGTCCTCGCGGAAGGGCACGGGTTCGGCGAAGGCGGACGAGCCCCACTTGCGCAGCACGTCGGAGACGGAGGCGTGCAGGGCCGCGCCCTGCCCGGCCCGGACCGCCTCGCGCAGCCAGTCCGTCCGGGAGGGCTGGAAGCCGGGCACGTCGCCCAGCACGTCGAGGTCCTGCAGGACGGCCGGGCCCTGGCCGACCAGCACGTCGACCCGTTCGGTGCGGGAGTCCAGGGCCACCCGCAGCGGGGTGGCCAGCAGGTGGTTGCGCACCTGGACCGGCCGGCCGTCGGCGCCGCCCGCCCAGGTGAGCAGCCCGGTGGCCAGGACGACCTCCCTGCCGTCCGCGTCCTGCGGCGCCTCCAGCGCCTCGGCCAGCCCGCGCAGCGCCCGGTACCAGCGGCGCAGGGCGAGCCAGGTGGCGAACCCCTCGGCGTCGGCGACCGAGTCGGGCGCCTCCAGCGGGATCGGGGGCAGGCCGAAGAGCACCTCGCCGGGGCCCGCGTCGGGGTGGAGCCGCACGTCGGAGGGCAGCTCGGCGAGCCAGTGCACCTGGTCGTAGGCGGCCAGGTCGGGCACCCGCACCCGGCGGGACCGGGCGACGTCGCGCAGGAAGCGCAGCAGCTGCTCCGCCTCGGCCTCGGTCTCGCCGCCCACCTGCACCCCCTTCGGTGACCCCGGTGTCCTGGGTGACCCCCGATGCTCCCGGGCGGTCCTCGCTCCGTCAAGCAGAGCGGTGCCCCATACTGCCGTGGTCCAGTCGGTAGCGTACGGTGACGCGTGGAACACCGTACGCATTTTCCCGGATTTCGGGGCCGTCCGTCAGATCCGGGCGGCCCGGTACTTGTCCTCGCCGGGCATCATCACCCACAGGATGGCGTAGGCGATGAACTGGGGTCCCGGCAGCAGGCAGGACAGCACGGTCAGCACGCGGACGAGCCGCGGGCTCATCCCGAACCTCCGTGCCAGTCCGGCGCAGACCCCGGCGATCACTCTTCCCTGGCTGGGGCGGTAGAGGCTGGTCATGTCGGCTCCTTCACTCGGTGGTGCGATCACTTTCCAAGTTACGGAGCCGACACGCTTGACAAATCGGTCTTATGTACTGTTCTTAGCTGGTACTTGCGGGGTAAGGGAAGCCCCCTAGGGGGCCAGCAGCGCCGGGAGCTCGGCGAGCGAGTCCAGCCGGAAGCGGCAGCGGGCGAGCGCCTCGTCGTCCCGCTGGACGTGGCCCCACGGACCCCGCCGCAGGAAGGCCACCTGGACGCCCGCGGCGAGGCCGGGCCGGACGTCGTTGTCGATGCGGTCGCCCACGTACAGGATGTCCGCCGCCGGCAGGCCCGCCTCGGCGCAGACCCGGGCGAAGAACTCCGGCGACGGCTTCTCCACGCCCCAGTCCTCGGACATGCCGACGATGTCGGCCTCCAGGCCCAGCGCGGCGAACTGGGCGGCGGCCTCCTTCGGCTGGTTGCCGGCCACGCCCACCACCAGCCCCATCGCCCGCAGGCCGGCCAGGCACGCCCGCGCGTCGGGGTAGAGGTCCGCGGGCCCGAAGCCGTTCGGCACCCCGGCGGCGCGCCGCGCCGCCTCCTCCTCGGCCAGGTCGAACCCCGGCTTGAAGTGCTCGAGCACCTCCAGGTGGTGCCCGCCGCGGGCGATCACCCCGCCGAGGACCGCGTTGAAGGTGTGCCGGGGCACCCCCAGCCAGTCGGCCCACTCGCCGTAGATGCGCCCCTCGTTGATGAGGGTTTCGCCGACATCGAAGAACACCGCCTTGATCTCCACTTTTCCATTTTAGGGAGACCCTTTCCATCCTCGGCCCCGGGGATTACGGTCGCAGAACCTACCTAGCGCTTGGTAAGAGAGGAGGGCGGTGTGCCGGTACCCGACCAGCGCGACCCCGCGCTCACCCGGGAAGTCCTCGACCGCTGGCTCGGCGGGCGTTCCCCGGGAGCCGTCGTGGAGCATCTGGAGACCCCCGCCTCCAGCGGTTTCTCCGCGGAGACACTGATCTTCCGCGCGGGCGGCGCGGACTACGTCGCCAAGGTGGCGCCGACGGGGCACCAGATCTTCCCCGAGCCGCGCTTCGAGGAGCAGTACCGCGTGCTGCGCGAACTGCGCCGGCGGGGGGTGCCCGTCCCGGAGGTGTTCTGGTACGAGCCTGACCCGTCGCTGCTGGGCGCGCCGTTCTTCGTGATGGCCGCCTGCCCCGGACGGGCCCCCTCCGACATGCCGCCCTACCACCAGGAGGGATGGGTCACCGAGGTCTCCCCGCGGGAGCGGGCCGCGCTGTGGGACAACGGGCTGCACGCGATGGCCTCCGTGCACGCCCAGCCCGTCGAGGGCCTGGAGTACGTGGACCAGACCGCGTACGGCCCGACCGGCCTGGAGCAGCGGCTCAACTACTACGAGCACTACCTGCACTGGTCCTACGACGGGAAGGTGCCGCTCGCCGAGCGGGCGCTGGAGTGGCTGCGCGCCAACCGCCCCGAAGAGAGCCGCCCGCCGTCACTGCTGTGGGGGGACTCCCGGATCGGCAACCTCCTGTTCGTGGACGGCGAGGTCAGCGCGATCCTCGACTGGGAGATGGTCACCCTCGGCCAGCCGGAGGAGGACCTCGCCTGGTACCTCTACCTCGACCGGCACCACTACACGGCCGTCGGCCTCCCCCCGCTGGAAGGCTTCCCGGGCAGGGAGCACACCATCGCGCGGTACGAGGAACTGCTCGGCAGGCCCATGGAGAACATGCGCTACTACGAGGTGCTCTCCGGTCTGAAGTTCACGGTCGTGATGGCGCGGATCGGCCAGCTGTTCATCAACTACGAACTGGTCCCCCCGGACGACGTCTTCCCCCACACCAACACCGCCACCTCGCTGCTCGCCACCGTGCTGGAAGAACTGTGACACCGAGGAAGAACGGCGAAGGCCACCTCGCCCGAGCGGGCGGGGCGGCCTCCAGGAGACGCGTCAGGCCGTGGGGGCCAGGGCGCGGACCGCTTCGGCGCCGTTGATCTGGCTGTTGGGCAGGAGCATCAGGATCGGGGTGGTCAGGCCGTTCGCGACGTACTCCCGGATGCGCTCGCGGCACTCGGCGGGTGAGCCGTGGACGATGAGGTCGTCGACGACCTCATCGGGGATGGCCTTCAGCGCGCCCTGGCGGTCGCCGGACGCCCACGCCTCGTTCATGGGGCGCAGGGCCTCGCCGCGGCCCAGCCACTCGTGGAACTTCTGGTAGACGGGGACGTTCAGGTAGGAGGTGATCAGCCACCGGCCGAGCTTGCGGGCCTCGTCGGCGTCCTCGGTCGGGACGACGAAGAGGCGGGCGAGCAGCTCCTTGTCCGGGTGGAACGCCCCGCGGACCGTCCGGACGTCCTGTGGGGACAGCCAGTTGGTGATGGCCGCGTCCGCCTCGCGGGCCGCCAGGCGCAGCATGCCGGGGCGCAGGGCGGCCAGCGCGATCTGCGGCGGGACCTCGGGGGCGGACTCCAACCGGAAGCCCTTCACGCCCAGCGCCTCGTCGGTGACCTTCTCCCCGGCCAGCGCCTTGCGCAGGAAGCGCAGCGTGTCGCGGACCTTCGCGAAGGGCTCGGTGAAGGGGATGCCGTTCCAGCGCTCCACGATGGTGTCGCTGGAGGTGCCGATCCCGAGCACGAACCTGCCGGGCGCCAGGTCGGCCAGGGTCGCGGCCTGCTGGGCCAGCAGCGCGGGGCCGCGCGTGTAGACGGGCACGATCGCCGGTCCCAGCCGCAGCTCCGGCGCCCACTGCGAGGCGAGCGCCAGCGGGGTGAACCCGTCGTTGCCGTTGGTCTCGGCCGACCAGACGTCGGTGTAGCCCAGGGCGGGCAGCTCCCGGACGAGCTCCTTGTGCGCGCCCAGCTTGATCCCGGGCAGTGGAACGGTCAGTCCCCAGTTCACGTGGTCTCCTCAGGCTCTCGTACGTCGGTGTCAGGCGATGGACGGGCGGATGATGGAACCGCCGTCGACGACCATGGTCTGCCCCGTCATCCAGGAGGAGGCGTCGCCGGCGAGGAAGACCGCGGCGTTGGCGATGTCCTCGGGCACGCCGAGGCGGCCCAGCGGGAGGGCCTTGCTGATGGCCTCCTCGTTCTCCTCCCACAGCGCGCGGGCGAGGTGCGTCTTGACCAGGCCGGGCGCGATCGCGTTGACCCGCACCCCGGGCGACAGCTCCATCGCGAACTGCCGCGACAGGTGGATGACCGCGGCCTTGGTGGCGTTGTAGTACCCGATGCCGTGCTCGGTCACCAGGCCGCCCACGCTGGCGATGTTGACGATCGACCCGCCGTGCTCGCGCATCGAGGCGTTCCAGACCAGCTGCGTCCACAACACGACGGCGAACTGGTTGACCTCGACGGTCTTGGCGGCGAGGGAGGCGCTGATGTCCACCATCGGCCCGTAGTGCGGGCTGGTCCCCGCGTTGTTGACCAGCACGTCGACCCGCCCGAACTCGGCGACCGCCGCGTCGACGCAGGCCCGTGCCTGCTCCTCGTCCCCGACGTGCGCGGCCTTGGCCAGCACGCCCGCCCCGGGGTGCTCGGCCCGGATCCGCGCCGCCACCTCGTCCAGCGCCTCCTGCCTGCGCGAGGAGAGCACCACGTTGGCACCCTCCGCCGCCAGCGCGAAGGCGATCGCCTCGCCGATCCCCCGCGACGCGCCCGTGATCAGCGCGGTCTTCCCTGCCAGCCCAGTCCGCATGTCAGCCTCCAGAACGTGGTTCGCCGCGCACTCTACCCACTAACTGACTCACGGGTTACTTGGGCCCCCGGGCCGCGCGGCGCACCGATATGGTCTAGGGGGCGGCCCCCGGGCCCTCCAAGGCCGGCCGGCCGGCCCTCGCTTCGCCGCGGTCGTCCGACCAGTGCGGGAGTTCACGTTCACCGGCGAACTTCCCGGGTAAGCAGGACGTCTAAGGCTTCAAGCGGGGCCGCTGTCGCGGCGCTGACGTTATGCACCTTCGAACCTGGATATGGTCGCTTCTATGCCGAACGAGACCTCGAGTGACCGGTTGCTGGCACGTCGATACCGGCTTCACACACAGGTCGGCAGGGGCGGGATGGGAACGGTCTGGCAGGCCTTCGACGAGGTGCTGGGACGGGACGTCGCCGTCAAGGAGGTCATCCTCCCCTACGGGCTCAGCGACGAGGAGCGCGACCTGCAGCACCGCCGCACGTTCCGGGAGGCGCGCACGGCCGCGCGGCTGGCGCACCCCGGCGTCGTCACCGTCTACGACGTGGTCGAAGAGGACGACCGGCCGTGGATCGTCATGGAGCTCATCAAGTCGCGCTCCCTCGACCAGGTCATCAAGAAGGACGGGGCGCTGCCGTTCCAGCGCGCGGCGGCCATCGGCGGGCAGATGCTCAGCGCGCTGCACGCCGCGCACGAGGCAGGCGTGCTGCACCGCGACGTCAAGCCGTCCAACGTGCTGCTCGCCCCCGGCGACAGGGCCGTCCTCACCGACTTCGGCATCGCCACCGCCACCGGCGACGCCACGCTGACCGCCACGGGCCTCGTCATGGGCTCGCCCGCCTACATCGCGCCCGAGCGGGCGCGGGGCAAGGTCGCCGGGCCCGCCTCCGACCTGTGGTCGCTGGGCATCACCCTGTACGCGATGGTCGAGGGCCGCTCGCCCTACGACCGGCCCGAGCCGATGGCCTCGCTGATCGCCATCATCACCGACCAGGTGCCGCACTCGGAGAAGGCCGGGCCGCTGTGGCCCGTCATCCAGGGCCTGCTCGACAAGAACCCCGAGACCCGGCTGACCGCCATGGAGGCGGGCCGGATGCTGGACGAGATCGCGCAGAACGGCACCGTCACCCTGCCGGACTCCAGCACCCGCACGCTGCCCGAGTCCCGGGTCGAGGAGGCCTCCGAACTGCCGCAGACCGGCCAGGTCGCGCGTCCGGAGAGCGGGGACGGCGGGCTCGACCTGTTCGACGCCCAGCCCACGCAGGCGGGAGGGAACGGCGACCGGGGCGGGCGGGCCACCGCGCTGGTCGTCGCCGCGATCACGCTGGTGACCGCGCTGGTCGTCGGCGGCCTGATCTGGATGCAGAGCGGCGACGGCGGGGCCGAGGAGAAGAAGACACCCGATCCCGTGCCGACGAGCCAGAGCACGTCCCAGGGGGCCTCCACGCCCGCGCAGCCGACCTCCTCGACCCCGAGCACGACGCCCTCCGGGCCGCCGGAGGGATTCCGCGCGTACACGGATCCGAGCGGCTACTCGCTGTTCATCCCGAACGACTTCCCCGCGGAACCCGAGCGCAGCGATCCGGAGAACCACTACTTCCGCGCGCCCAACGGCATCACCCTGCAGATCGGGCAGACCGCCAGCCCCGGCGAGAGCGCGCTGGAGGACTGGAAGCAGATGTCGCGGTCATCCGGCTTCAACGGCTACGAGGAGCTCCGCGTCGAGAAGACCGGGAACCACCCCCCGGTGCCCGACACCGAGGACGGGTCGAAGTCCGCGGACTGGGAGTTCACCTTCGCAGGCAACAGCGGCGGCAGGATGCACGCCCTGAACCGCGGCTTCGTGATGGGGGGCAAGGGCTACGCGCTCTTCCTCATGGCGCCGGAGAGCGTGTGGACCGAGACCTGGACGCGGCTGCAGCCGTCGTACGGGAGTTTCCGGGGCGGAAGCTGATCATCTTTATGGTTCCGTGAAGAACTCTCGATAGGGTCCGCGCATGACACAGGGGGAGGAGCGGCTGCTGGGAGGCCGCTACCGGCTGGACAGAATGCTCGGGCGGGGCGGGATGGGGACCGTCTGGCACGCCGTGGACGAGGTGCTGAGCAGGTCCGTCGCGGTCAAGGAGGTCATCACCCCTCCGGGACTGGACGACGGGGCCCGCGCGGTGATGCACGAGCGCATGCTGCGCGAGGCGCGCGCCGCGGCGCGGCTGACCCACCCGGGCATCGTCACCGTCCACGACGTGGTCGAGGAGGACGGGGTCCCCTGGATCGTCATGGAGTTCGTGCAGGCGCGCACCCTGCAGGACGTCGTCGACGCCGAGGGGCCGCTGCCGGTCTCCAGGGTCGCCGAGATCGGCCGGCAGCTGCTGGGGGCGCTGCGGGCCGCGCACGCGGCAGGGATCCTGCACCGCGACGTCAAGCCGGCGAACGTCATGCTCAGCCAGGACCGCGCCATCCTCACCGACTTCGGCATCGCCCAGATGGAGGGCGACGCCTCGCTCACCCAGACGGGCATCGTCATGGGCTCGCCCTCCTACCTGTCGCCGGAGCGGGCGCAGGGCCTGAAGCCGGGCGCGCCCTCGGACCTGTGGGCGCTGGGCGCGACGCTGTTCACCGCGGTCGAGGGGTTCGCGGCGTTCGAGCGGCCCGAGGTGCTCTCCACGCTGGCGGCGGTGATGATGGAGCCGGTGCCGCCGATGCAGCGCGGCGGCCCGCTCGTCCCGGTGATCCACGGCCTGCTGGAGAAGGACCCCGACACCCGGCTCAACGCGGCGGCCGCCGCCGAGCTGCTGCACCGCGTCGACACCGCCCCGCCGCTCACCACCACCGCGCCCGACCGGTCGCGGCACGAGTTCCAGGCCACGGCGGCCCTCGTGGAGGAGCGCCCGCCGGTGGGCGAGGGGTTCGACTCCCTGTACCGGCCGGGGCACATGCCCGCCCGCCCGTCCCGCCAGGAGGAGCCGGCCCCGCCGACGTTCCACACCGCCTCGGCCCTCCCGCCCGTCCGGCACGCGCCGCCGCCCCGGCAGCCCGCCTACGAGCCGACCCAGCCGCCGGTCTACGAGCAGCCGCAGCACGTCTACGAACCGGCGCCCGCGGTGTACGAGCCCACCCCGCAGCCGGTCTCCTACGCCTACGAGCAGGCGCCCCAGCCGGTCCGCGAGCAGCCGCAGCCCGTGTACCACCGGCCCCCCACGCAACCCTCGCACCAGCCGTCCCGCTCCTCCGACGAGCAGTGGATCCGGGAGATCGACGGGGGCCGCCGCCCCGCCCGCCCCTCCCGGCCCGGCGGCCGGGGCCTGGGGTTCTCCGCGCTGGTCGGCTCGGTGGTGGGCATCCTGGCGATCGTCGCGATGGTCTTCGTCCTGAAGCCCACGATGATCTTCGGCGAGTTCAAGAAGGAGTCGGGGGACGGCTTCAGCATCGAGGTGCCCAGGAACTGGGAGAAGCGGACGGACAAGGACTACATCATCTGGAACGACCCTGACACCGACGCCTACGTCCACGTCGACTGGAGGGACTGGAGCGCCGAGCACGGCACCGTCAAGGCATCGCTCAAGAGTCTGCGGAACGGTCCCACCTTCGAGAAGGAGATCGGGCTTCGGGGCGCCCGGCTCGCCGGACAGGAGGGGGCTGAGCTGGAGTACCGGTTCTACAGCCCGACCAAGGAGCTCCGGCACGGCATCAACCGGCGGGCGAAGGTGGAGGGCAAGGCCTGGGCGGTCCTCGTGGCCTTCCCCGCGGACGAGTGGCCCGAGAGCAAGGACACCGCTCTCAATATTCTCGATTCGTTCCAGCCGTGAGATGCTGTCAGCTTCTCGGCCCTGTAGGGCCGAGCTTGCAGCTCTTCGCCACATCTGGCGGGTGTGGTTCAGGCCGCGTCGTCGGCAGCGTGACTCACTGCCCAGGCCGCTTCACCGCGTTGGCGAGGTTGCAGCCTGCGTTCACGTCGGCGTGCTCAGCGAAGCCGCACGACGTGCAATGGAAGGTGGACTGGTCAGGCCGGTTGCTCCGGCTGATGTGGTGGCAGCGGCTGCACTCCTGCGAGGTGTGGCGGGGATCCACGAACACCACCGCCACTCCCGCCAGGGCCGCCTTGTAGGAGACGAACGCGCCCAGTTGCGCGAACGACCAGGAGTGCAGCGTGACCCGCTGGGGCTTACGGAGCCGTACCCTGTCGCGGATGCCGCCCAGGTCTTCCAGGGCGATACCGCGGCAGGTGCGTTGAGCCTCGGTCACCAACTGCTTGGCGATGCGATGATTGGTGTCGGCCGCGAACCGCGCCTCCCGGCCCGACAGCTTGCGCAGGAGCCGTTTGGCGGACTTGGTGCCCTTCTTCTGCAACTTGGCGCGTAGCCGACGATGGCGGTGGCGGACCTGGTTGAGGTGCTTGCCCGCATACCGGTCGCCGTCGCTGGTGGTGGCGATGTTCACGATGCCCAGATCCACACCCAGGAAGCCGACCGGGTCACCCGGCTCGGGCTCGGGGACGTCGCAGACCGCGTACAGATACCAGTTCCCGCCCGTGGTTCCCGGCTTTCAGGTTCGCTTTCAAGGTGGCGTAGGCACCGGCGGTCTTGCGCACGGCGTGCAGGGCGGGCTGGGCGGACAGGCCCATCGCCTTCACCTCTGCGTACACCAGCTGCTGGAGTGCCCGTCCGCCCTTGACGTCGGTGTCGAACGCACGCCGGGAGGCGTGGTTGGCGGCCCGGTTGCAGGTGTGCAGCGTCTCCCGCAGAGCCGCCTGAGCGGTCTCGTCCGGGAGTAGTTTCACCTGCACCACGAGCTTCACGCGCACAACGTAGCGTTTCCTTTACGGCACTGAGAGTTGTTTCCTGTATCTCGACATGCGCAAAGGGGGCGAAGCTTCGTCTACGACCTGCATGTTCGTTGTGTCTTGGATGGCAGGAACGCCCTGGCTGACCGATGCGCGGCGCTCGACCCCGCCCCGTGGGGGCAATTCCTCCCGGCCGTGAACGGCCGGGATTTCTTGCTACGGTAAGTCCCGTTGAACTTTGGGGGAGGCTGAGGCGTCCCATGTAAGGCCAGCGGGGTCGCGGCCGGTGAGGCCGTGACCGCGAGGAGTTCTCCACAGTTCAGGGGAGAAACCGGATTATGGGACAGGAGTCGGCGGGGCGTCTGCTCGGTGGCCGCTACCGGCTGAGCGCCGAGATCGGCCGGGGCGGGATGGGCGCGGTGTGGCGCGCCCACGACACGATGCTCGGCCGCGAGGTCGCGATCAAGGAAGTGACGTTCGGGCCCGGCCTGAGCGGCCGCGAGAAGGACGTCCTCAAGGAGCGCACCCTGCGCGAGGCGCGGGCCTCCGCCCGGCTCAACCACCCCAACGTGGTGACCGTCCACGACGTGGTGGAGGAGGAGGGCCGGCCGTGGATCGTCATGGAGCTGGTCAAGGCCCGCTCCATGCAGCAGATCCTCGACGACGAGCGGACGATCCAGCCGTGGCGCGCCGCCGACATCGGGCGCCAGGTGCTGGACGCGCTGCGCGCCGCGCACTCCCAGGGCATCCTGCACCGCGACGTCAAGCCCAGCAACATCCTCATCACCGGCGACCAGCCGGCCCGGGTGGTGCTCACCGACTTCGGCATCGCCCAGATGGAGGGCGACGTCACCCTGACCCAGACCGGCCTGGTCATGGGCTCGCCCGCCTACATCCCGCCGGAGCGGGTGCAGGGCGAGAAGGCGACGGCCGCCTCGGACCTGTGGTCGCTGGGCGCGACGCTCTTCGCCGCGGTCGAGGGGTACGCCCCCTACGAGCGGCAGGACGCGATGGCGGCGCTGTCGGCCGCGCTGTCGGAGCCGGTGCCCCGGCCGCGCAACGCCGGGCAGCTCACCCGGGTGCTGGAGGGGCTGCTGTCGCGTGAGCCCGCCACCCGGATGACGGGCGAGCAGGCGATGCCGCTGCTGGCGGACGTGGCGTCCTCCCGGCCGAACCCGGTCCTGGCCGCGGCCACCCAGTTCGACGAGACGGTGCTGGACCGGCCGCGCGAGGACCCGCGCGCGGACCCCCTGGAGACCGTCCTGGACCCGGGGCAGCTCGGCCAGATGTCCCGGCAGATCCCGCGGCAGCGCCCGGCCGCGGGGCAGCCGTCCACACCGTCGACGCCGTCCAGGCCGTTCACGCCGTCGACACCGTCCACGCCGCCGGTCGCCCCGCCGCCGCCGACGGTGGACCCGGAGGCCAGGACGCTGCTGGAGCCGGGCGCCTGGCAGGCGGCCGTGGACCAGCACCGGCAGGCGCAGCCGCCGCCCTACCCGTACGACTACGGGCAGGCCTCCTACCAGCGGCCCGGCCCGGTCCAGGGCGGCGCGGCGGCGGCCGGGGGCGGCCGCACGAAGGCGATCACCGTGCTGTCGGTGGTGATCGCCCTGGTCGCGCTGGTGCTGCTGGTGTTCCTGGTGAACTGAGCGCCCTGCGGCGCGGCCCGCCGGACGGAACGGCCAATCATGGTCATTTCCTTACTGAGTGGTGCATTTGAGACCTCCCTTTGGCCCTGTTCCCCCCGTGCATGGGGGAGGATTGCGGTGAGCACAGGAGGTGTCCCTTGACCGGCGACGTACGGATCACCGTCACGCGCACTCTGAGCAAGGAGCAGCAGGCGCGGCGGGCACGGCTGGTCCAGGCCGCCCGGGACCTCGCGAGCGCGGGCGGCTACTCCGCGGTGACCATGCACGACGTCGCCGACAGGGCGGGAGTGGCGCGGGCGACGGTGTACCGCTACTTCTCGTCCAAGGACCACCTGCTCACCGAGGTCGCCGCCGATTGGGCGCAGCTGATCGCCGACGTGACGGTGCCGGGCGCGGACCCGGCCGAGCGGCTGAGCGTGCTGCTGGAGGCGCTGGTCGACCTGGCCGCCGCCGACCTCCCGCTCACCTCGGCCATCGTCCAGGCGGCCACCTCCCAGGACGCCGGGGTGGACGAGGCGCGCAACGAGCTGTTCCGCTACGTCCGCGACCGGTTCAGCGGGGCCATCGACCCCGACGGGACGCTCGGCTCGGTGGCCGGTGTCGGCCTCGAGGACATCGAGGCCGTCGTGGGGCAGCTGGTGCTGTCCGCTCTGATCAGCCTGACGTCGCTGGCCCTGCCGAGGGACGAGGTCCGTGCCATGGTGCGTACCGCGTCGCGCCTTCTCGTGGGTCCGCGGTGATTTCTTATCACATCCGTAACAACTGGTCCGGTGCTTTTGTCGGCGTACTAGCTGCATCCTGGTGAACGTGCCGGTAACTTGCGAGTTCACCGCACCACACCGATCCAGGGAGGCCAGCCATGCCCATCGCCTTGGACGGATCCTCGGCACGGGCCTTCCCCCAGCTGCCCGGTGAGTGGGCGGGCTTCTTCGAGTCCTTCCTCACCAGCGTCGCCGGCGAGATGATCACCGAGATCCGGGCGAAGGTCCCCGAGTACTCCCGGCTGGACCCCGCCTACAACGACAACCTGAACGCCGCGGTCGAGGGGGCGCTCCAGCACTTCGTCGAGCTGGTCGCCGACCCCGACGCGTCGCTGGACAAGCTCACCGAGGTCTACCGGTTCATCGGCTGGGGCGAGGCCCGCGAGGGCCGCGGCCTGGACAACCTGCAGATCGCGATGCGGCTGGGGGCGCGGGTCGCGCTCCGCCGCATCACCGCCGAGTCCGAGCGCTACGACCTGCCGCGCTCGGCGCTGGGCGAGATGGCCGAGGCCATCCTGCTCTTCCTGGACGAGCTGGCCGCCGCCGCGGCGGCCGGGTACCACGCGGCCAGCGAGCAGGTCGCCGGCGAGCAGAGCAGGCGCCGCCGCCGGCTGCTGGACCTGCTGCTGGCCGAGCCGCCCGCCGCCCCCGCGGCGATCGCCGAGGCGGCGCGCAGTGCCGAGTGGCGCGTCCCGCGCTCGGTGGCGGCCGTGGCGCTGCGCGAGCGGCAGGCCGGGGAGTTCCTGCAGCCCGCGCTGCCCCCGGACGTCCTGATGGACCTCAACCGCCACGAGCCCTGCCTGATCGTGCCGGACCCCGACGGGCCGGGCCGCAGGCAGATGCTGGAGAGCGCGCTGCAGGACTGGAGCGCCGCGATCGGCCCGACGGTCGAGGCGGGCGAGCTGGGCAGGTCGCTGCGCTGGGCCAGGGAGGTGCTGGTGCTGGCGGAGCGGGGCGTGGTGCCCGACGACGGGCTGATCCGCTGCGTGGACCACATGCCGAGCCTGGTGGTCTTCCAGGACGAGGAGCTGGTCTGGACGGTGGCCAGGACGCGGCTGGCGCCGCTGCTGGGCATCCGCGCCCGGCACCGCGACCGGCTGGCGCGCACCCTGCTGGCCTGCCTGCAGAGCGGCTTCAACGCCACCGAGGTCGCCAACCGGCTGCACGTGCACCCGCAGACCGTCCGGTACCGGCTGCACCAGCTGGAGGAGCTGTTCGGCGAGCAGCTCTACGACCCCGAGGCCCGGATGGCGTTCGAGATGTCGTTGCGGGTGTGGCTGACGCTGGTCGCCGAGGGCCGCGAGGTCTGAGCCTCAGCCGGACACCACCCGCAGCAGGTGGGCGACGGTGGCGGCCATGGCGTCGCGGGCGGGCGCCAGGTAGGCGCGCGGGTCGACCCGGGACGGCAGGTGCTCGGCGACCGCGCCGGTGAACGCCTTGTTCAGCGCGGTACCGATGTTGATCTTGACCATGCCGGCGGCCACCGCGCGGCGCAGCTCGCCGTCCGGGACGCCGGAGGAGCCGTGCAGGACGAGGGGGACGGGCAGCGCGTCGCGCAGCCGCCGGATGAGGTCGTGGTCGAGCTCGGCGGTGCGCTCGGTCATGGCGTGGGAGCTGCCCACGGCCACGGCCAGGGCGTCCACGGCGGTCTCCGCGGTGAAGCGGGCGGCCTCGCCCGGGTCGGTGCGGACGCCGGGGGCGTGCGCACCGTCCTTGCCGCCGATCTCGCCGAGCTCGGCCTCCAGCCACAGCCCCTGGGAACGCGCCCAGGCGGCGGCCTCGGCGGTGCGCCTGACGTTCTCGGCGTAGTCGTGGCGGGAGCCGTCGTACATGACCGACCCGAAGCCGTGGTCGGCCGCCTGGCGGAGCAGCGCCTCGTCCGTCACGTGGTCCAGGTGCAGGGCGACGCGGGCCGAGGAGGACTCCGCGAGGGCGCGGGTGGCGGCGGCGATGGGGGCCAGGCGGCCGTGGTGGAACCGGACGGCGTTCTCGCTGATCTGGCAGATGACGGGGCGGCCCGTCTCCTCCGCGCCCGCGATGATCGCCTCGGCGTGCTCCAGCGTGATCACGTTGAACGCGGCGATCCCGGTGCCGGGGGAGACGATCTCGGCGGTCTTCACCAGGGGCATGGCACTTCCTTCACGCTGACTTTCGGCAGGAACCGCCGGTAGGCGGCGGGGTCGACGGCCCCCGCGACGGGGGCGAGAACGGCCGCCGCGGACAGGGCAACGGCATCGCGCAGCGCCTCTTCCCACGGGGCGCCGTCGCGCAGCGCCACGGCCAGGGCGGCGGCCGCGGCGTCCCCGGCGCCCGTGGGGTTGCCGGAGAGGACTTCGGGGGGGCGCGCCTCCCAGCATCTCCCGTCCGCCATGGCGAGCATCCCTTCCCCGCCTCGGGAGACGACGAGGGGCCCGGCAGGAGAGAGACCGGCCTCGGCGAACTCCAGCGCGTTGGGCTTGATGAGATCGGGGGAGGCGGCCGCGGCGTGGCTCAGGGCCGGTCCGCTGGTGTCGACGAGCACTTTCGCGCCCTTCGCCAGCCGTATGAGGGTCGCGTACGCGTCATCGGGCAGGCCCGGAGGGAGGCTGCCGGAGAGGACGACGACGTGCGCCGACTTCACGAGCCGAGCGAAGTGGGCTTGAAAGAGCGACCATTCGGCGGCGGAGACGAGCGGACCGGGTTCGTTGAAGACGGTCGCGTCGTCGTCCACGACCGTCACGGCGCGGCGGGTGTCGCCGGAGATGGTGTGGAAGGCATGGGGGACACCCGCCTCGTCGAGGTCCCCGCGCACGAAGTCGCCCGTGGGGCCGCCGCACAGGCCCGTGGCGAGCGTCTCCTGACCCAGGGAGGCGAGCACACGTGCGACGTTGACGCCCTTGCCTCCCGCGCGTTGACGCACCCTCTGGACCCGGTGAGTGGCGTGTCGGGTGAGCGTTTCGACGTCGTAGGTGACGTCCAGCGCGAGGTTGAGGGTGACGGTGAGGATCACGGAACCTCGATGACCCGCAGGTCGTCGTCGAGGAAGACGAGGTCGGCGCGCGCGCCCGGAACGAGTGTGCCGCGGTCGGTGAGGCCGAGCACCCGGGCGGGGACGGCGGAGGCGTAGCGGGAGGCCGTCTCGATCGGCAGGCCGACCTCCTTGACGGCGCGGCGCAGAGCGGCGTCCATGGTCAGCGTGCTGCCCGCCAGGGAGCCGTTCTCGACGAGGCGCGCCTGGCCGTCCGCCACACGTACGCGCATCGCGCCCAGGAGGTACTCGCCGTCGCCGATGCCGGTGGCGTCGATGGCGTCGGTGATGAGGGCGAGCCTGCCGGGGACCAGGCGATCGAGCATCCGGACGATCGCGTCGTTCAGGTGCACGCCGTCGTTGATGGCCTCCAGGACGACCTCGGGGTGCTCGGAGGCCGCGAGGAGGGGGCCGGGTTCGCGGTGGTGCAGGCCGCGCATGCCGTTGAAGACGTGCGTGACGAGCCGCGCGCCCGCCTCGATGCCCGCCTGCGTCTGCTCGTAGGTGGCGTCCGTGTGGCCGATGGCGGCGATGACGCCGTCGGCCGTCAGGTCGCGGATGAGGTCGATGCCGGTGTCGCCGTTGTCGTTGACCAGTTCAGGGGCGACGGTCACCTGGCGGATCGTGCCGCGTCCGGCGTCCAGGAGCCGCCGGAGCCGCCGGCGGTCGGGGGCCTGGAGCGCGGCCGGGTCCTGCGCGCCGCAGCGGGAGTGCGCGAGGAAGGGGCCCTCGAAGTGACCGCCGAGGATCAGGCCCTCCTCGGTGAGGTCGGCGATCCAGCCTGCGGCCTCCGCCAGCCGCTCCAGCGGGGCCGTGACCAGGCTGACCAGCGTCGAAGTGGTGCCGTGGGCGCGGTGGAAGGCGACGGCCTCGCGGATCGCGTCCCGCGAGGCCATGGCCGAGTGGCCGCCGCCTCCGTGGACGTGCAGGTCGATGAAGCCGGGCAGCACCCAGGCTCCGCCCAGGTCGCGGCCTTCGGCGGGGCCTTCGCCCAGCGCCTCGACGCGGCCGCCGGCGACGCGCAGCCAGCCGTTCTCGATGATCCCCGACGGGGTGACCAGACGGGCGTTGGTGTAGGTGAGAGAAGTCGTCATGGCTCAGGTGAGGATGATCGAACGGGTGAGGTTGCGGGGTTCGTCGGGGTCGAGGCCCTTGTGCTCGGCGACCGCCACGGCCAGCCGCTGCGCCCGGATGAGGTCGGCCGCCGGGTCCAGGCCGGAGGCGGAGACGACGGCTCCCGTCGCCCTCACCTCCTCCGCCAGGCCCTCCGGAGGAGCGCCGAAGAACCACGTGACGCTGTGCTCGTCCGTCACGCTGATGGGGCCGTGCCGGTACTCCATGGCCGGGTAGGACTCCGTCCAGGACCCCGACGCCTCACGGACCTTCAGCGCGGCCTCGTGCGCGAGGCCGTTCGTCCATCCCGCGCCCAGGAACGTGAACTGCGTGCGTTCGACCGCCCCTTCGGGAAGCGGCGCGTTCACCGCCTCCTCGGCCTGCTCCACGAGGTCTTCCGGCAGCAGGGACGGCTCGGAGAGCGCCAGGTGGGCGCGGAGCAGGGTGAAGGCGGTGGTGGCGAAGCGGGTCTGGACGACCGACTTCTCGTCCGCGAACTCCAGGGGGATGACGGCGTCGGCGATCCGCACGATCGGGGTCGTGGGGTCGCCGATGACCGCGACGTTGGGCGTGCCGGTGCGCCGCAGCAGCTCCAGCACCTCCGTCGTGGTGCCGGAGCGGCAGATCGCCACCACGCGGTCGTACTCGCGCGCGTAGGGGAACTCGGAGGCGGGGAAGGCGTCCGTCTCGCCGAGCCCGGCGGACTCCCGGAGCGCGGCGTAGGACTGCGCGATGAACAGGGAGGTGCCGCAGCCGACGACCGCGACCCGCTCACCGGTGGAGGGCAGACCCTCGACCTCCCCCGCGAGGGCGATGGCCCGTTCCCAGCACCGCGGCTGCGCGGCGATCTCTTCGGCGGTGAACGACAAGGAAGCCCCCGTTTGCTCAATCCTGCTCTAATTACCCGCTAAACGTACAAGAATCATCAACTCACTGCAAGAATGAGCAACATGGCCTCCGCACACGACCGCCGCACCCGGCTGCTGGAACTCCTGGCCGCCCGGGGCCGCCTCGACGTCGACGAGGCGGCGCACGCCCTGGACGTCTCGCCCGCCACCATCCGCCGCGACCTGGACGAGCTGGCCCGCCAGCAGCTCCTCCAGCGCACCCGGGGCGGCGCCGTCTCCGCCGAGGTCGCCTACGACCTGCCGCTGCGCTACAAGGCGGCCCGCGCCGCCGAGGAGAAGCAGCGCATCGCCGCGGCCGCCGCCGCGCTGGCCGAGCCGGGCATGTCCGTCGGGCTGAACGGCGGCACCACCACCACGGAGGTGGCCCGGGAGCTGGCCGGGCGGCCGGACCTGACCGTGGTGACGAACGCGGTGAACATCGCCGCCGAGCTCACCGTCCGGCCCACCATCAAGATCGTCATGACGGGCGGGGTGGCCCGGCCCAACTCCTACGAGCTGATCGGGCCGCTGGCCGCCGCCACCCTGCAGGAGCTCTGGCTGGACCTGGCGATCCTGGGCGTGGACGCCCTGGACGCGGCCTTCGGCGCCGCCGCCGGGCACGAGGGGGAGGCCGCGGTCAACCGGCTGATGGCCGAGCGCTCCGCCCGCGTCGTCGTGGTCGCCGACGCCTCCAAGCTCGGCACCCGGGCCTTCGCCCGGATCTGTCCGATCGCGCGGATCGCCACCCTGGTCACCGATTCCGCCGCCGGCGAGGAGCGGCTCGCGCCCTTCCGGGAGGCGGGGCTGTCGATCATCCAGGCTTAGTACGGCCAATCCGATAAAAAGGGCATTTTCTCGAGTTATCTGTGCTGACTTACTGGGTTAAGGGGGAAATCGGAGACGGTTGCGGCACGATGGAGCAGGCCGGGTAGGGGCCCGGCGGGAAAGGTGCCGACCGTGACGAGAGTGCGCATCATCGAGAGCGATCCGGTGCTCCGGCTGGGCGTGGCGGCGCTGCTGCGGGAGGCCGGGGACGTCCGCGTGGTGGCGGGGGACGCCGAGGTGCTGGTCTACGGGCTGGCCGGCGCGGCGGGCGTCCGGGAGGTCGAGCGGCTGGCCCGCCAGGGGGCGGTGGTGGCGCTGACCTCGCTGGAGAGCCCCTCGCTGCTGGTGGGGGCGCTGGCCGCGGGCGCCCGAGGGCTGCTGCGCCACGGCTGCTTCGACGCCGCGGACCTGGCCGGGGCGGTCCGCGCCGCCGCGCGCGGCCAGGCCTTCCTGTCGCCTCCGGTGGCGACGGCGCTGGTGGAGTGGCTGCACTCCCGCGCGCCGGCCGGGGCGGGGCGGGCGGGGTCCGGGCGGTTGCGGGCGCTGGAGCACGGGCTCACGCCCCGGGAGGCGGAGATCATGGAACTCGTCGCCCAGGGCAGGGACAACCGGAACATCGCCGCTCGGCTCTTTATATCCGAGAAAACGGTCAAAAACCATATTCACCATATCTACCGCCGTCTCAAAGCCGACAATCGGCAGCATGCTATTGCGAAATGGTGTGATATCGGGGCTTTTTAGTTGACGGTGGAGTCCTAGGACCGGCCCATTCCTGTTTTTGGGCCTCCGTTTACCTCTCCATGACCTTGTGGATGCCGGACCCTACAGAGGGCAACCATTCGATCACAGGAGAGTCGCAGTGAACGGTCCGCTCCTCAGGGCACTGTCGGTGCTCGCGCTCACGGCAGGCCTCGTCGCCCAGCCGCAGGCCGCCCGTGCGGCGGGCCCGCGCGTCGAGCTCAGAGTCCTCGTCGTCAGCGACGGCGGCCCGTCCGTCCGGGCGATGACCGAGCAGCTGCGGTCCGAGGGGGTGCCCCACCGGGTCGTGGACCTGAACGACGGCTCGCGGCCGGCCATCGACGCCGGCTTCCTGCAGGACACGGTGGCCGGAGCCCCCCGCGCCAGGTACCAGGCCGTCATCCTGCCCAACGGAGACCCCTTCGAGAACGACGCGGAGATGGCCGCGCTCGTCGCCTTCGAGCGGCGGTTCGGCATCCGCCAGCTCAGCGCGTACGTGTACCCGGGCGCCGCGTCCGGACTCGGCGCGCCCACCCACGCGGGCCCGATGGACGGAGCCACGGCGGAGCTGACGCCCGCCGCGAGAGCCGGAGCCTTCCGCTACCTCAAGGGCACGGTGCCCTTCGAAGACCTCGTGCCGGGCGTCACGGAGACCTACGGCTACCTCGCCACCCCGCTCCCCGGCACCGAGGGCGCCGGCTTCGAGCCCTACCTGACCAAGGACGGAGCCGTGCTCGCGGGCGTCCACACCCGTGACGGCCGCAGCGAGATGGTGCTGACGTTCAGCACCAACGCCCACCAGACGCAGTTCCGCACCCTCGCCCATGGCCTCCTCACCTGGCTGACCAGAGGCGTGCGGCTGGGCATGAACCGGCAGTACCTCAGCGTCCACGTGGACGACGTGTTCGCGGCCGACTCCCGCTGGAGCACCTCCGGGAACTGCACGCCCGGCGAGGACTGCGCCGACCCCGAGACCACGACACAACCCATCCGGATGACACCCGCCGACGTGACGCAGGCAGCCGACTGGCAGGACCAGCGCGACTTCAAACTCGACATGTACTTCAACGGAGGCGGCAGCAACGACGCCGTCCAGCAGAACGGCTCGGACCCGCTCCTGGCGGCCTTCCAGCAGAAAAAGGGTCGGTTCCGCTTCTCCAATCACACCCTGGACCACACGTACCTGGGCTGCGAACAGGACTTCACGGTGCGTCCGTGGGTCTGCAAGAAGAACGCGCAGGGTGAGACGGTGTGGGCGACCCGCCCCTACATTCGCTCGCAGTTCGCCGACAACCGCGCCTGGGCGGTGCGGAAGGGCTTCTCCTCCCAATGGGACGAGGTCGTCACGGGTGAGCACTCCGGCCTGCGGCTCCTGCCGCAACAACCGCAGGACAACCCCAACCTCAGCGGGGCGGTGGCCGACACCGGCGTCAAATGGCTCGGCTCCGATGCCTCGCGCGACTTCGAGCAGCGTCCCGTCGGCCAGGCGCTGACCGTCCCGCGATACCCGATGGCCAACTACTTCAACGTCGGCACCGCCGCCGAGATGGTCGACGAGTACAACTGGATCTACAACAGCCGCGCCGACGGCGGCAGCGGCATCTGCGAGGACGACCCGCAGACCGTCACGTGCATCGAACCCCTCGACCCGGCCACCGGATACGCCGGGCACATCGTTCCCCTGGACGCGCGGATCACCCTCTCGCACATCCTGCGCAACGACCCCCGCCCGCACTACGTGCACCAGTCGAACCTCGCCGAAGGACGGATCCTCTACCCGCTGCTGGACAGGATTCTGAGCGACTACCGCGCGGTGTTCGCCGACAACAGCCCGCTGATCAACCAGCGGATGCGTGACAACGGCGCCGAACTCAAGCGCCAGGCGGCGTGGAACGACGCGAAGAACGACGTCACCGCCTACTGGCAGGACGGAAAGGTCCACATCTCCGGCGGTGGGAGCACCCCCGTGCCGATCACGATGCCCGAAGGCACCAAGGACAGCTCCGGAGGACTGCTCGGAGGGCTCCTGGGCGGGGCGCTCGGCACCGACACGTTCGGCGTCAGGTACGGCGGCGAGAGGTCGGACTACAAGACCGGCGTCATCACCCTGACGGTCGGTGCGACGACGGTATGAACATCACTCTGGTCACCGAGGGCACCTACCCCCATGGCCATGGCGGAGTGAGCGTCTGGTGCGACCAGCTCCTCCGGGGCATGCCCGAGCACGCGTTCCGAGTGGTGGCGCTGACCGCGACCGGCGCCGAGCAACTCGCCTGGGAGCCCCCTCCGCACGTCACCGTGGAAGCCGTGCCGCTGTGGGGACCCCTTCCGACCGGTCGCGCCCCGGCCGGAAAGGACGCCCACGAGTTCACCTGGCTCTGCAGGGCACTGTTCGACCTGATCCTGGACGGCGGGCCGCCTCAGGTGTTCTCCGCCGTGCTGGAAGCCCTCCACGAGTTCGCCCAACGGGAGTCGCTGCCGGTCGCGCTCAACGGGGAAGAACCGGTGGCCGGCCTGCTCGGAGCATGGAGCGAACGACCGCTGCCCGAAGGGGTGGCACCGACCGTGTACGACGCGCTGACGGCGATCTCGCTCCTGGAGCACGCGCTGCGTCCGCTGAGCCGTCCGGCGGTGAAGGGGGACGTGACGCACGCCGTCTCCAACGGGATGGCGGTACTCCCTGCACTGGTGGCCAAATGGACCTACGGGACGCCGCTGTGCCTCACCGAACACGGGATCTACCTGCGTGAGCGGTACCTCGGCTACGGCAAGGGCCTTCCGTGGCCCGTCAAGGCGTTCATCCTCGGGTTCTTTCGCCTTCTGTGCCAGACGGGATACCAGGCGGCCGACCTGGTGACGCCGGGAAACCGCTACAACCACCGCTGGGAGACGCGGTGCGGAGCACGGCCGGAGGACATCCGGACGATCTACAACGGCGTCGACCCGGCCGCCTTCCCGCCTGCGGGAGACGAGCCGGACCGCCTCACACTGAGCTGGGCCGGACGAGTGGACCCGATCAAGGACCTGGAGACACTGATCCGGGCGTTCGCGATCGTCCACGAGCAGTTGCCAGAGGTCCGTCTGCGGCTCTTCGGCGGGGGAGACGCGGATTACCGGACCCGTTGTGAACGGCTCGCGGCCGACCTGGACATCGCGGAACACGTTGTTTTCGAAGGACGTGTGCCGGATATCCGCGATGCGTACGTGGCGGGGAGCGTCGTGATGCTCTCCAGCATCTCCGAAGGCTTCCCGTACACACTCATCGAAGCCATGACGTGCGGACGGCCGACTGTCTCAACCGATGTGGGAGGCGTCAGCGAAGCCGTGGCAGCCGTCCCGGAACGGTCGGTAGGGGAGAGCGGGCTGGTCGTTCCGCCTCGCGATCCGCAGGCGATGGCCTGGGCCGCTTTGCGGCTGCTGCGCGATCCGGAGCTACGCCGACGCATGGGGGAGGCCGCCCGTCGCAAGGCACTGGAGTTCTTCACCGTCGACCAGGCAGTGACGTCCTTCCGCGGTATCTACCGTGAACTGGCACGGACGGTGACGTCGTGAACCAGCTGCTGACACAGCCCTTTCCGGTAGAAGAACAGGACTTCGCGGAGCTCGCGGACGAGATAAGGGTCCTGCTCACCGGAGCGGTGGACACCCTGGAAGTCGCCGCAGGGCTGGAAGCCAAAGGCATAGGCGACAAAACCGCGCACCGCTACGGACAGCCGGACGTCTTCGCACTGGCTGCGCGCCTTTACGAGAGCACGGTGCGCAGACCGGCCTTCGACCGTCCTGCGGCCAACCCATGGCTCACCGACGAGCCCACGTGGCGGAGAGGGGGACGCCATGTGCTGCGCGGGTTGCTGTTCGGGCTGCCCGGGATGGGCTACGTGGCGGCCGGGCCGCTGCTCGGCAGACCGTCCGCAGGACTCGTGCTCACCCTGGCGCTGGTGGCGTGCTGGCCACTCGGCCAAGGTCTGGCCGCTCTCGCCTCCTCCAGGCCCGACCCCGGAGCGGCCCGGAGCGTGCTCCGGTACGGCGTCCTGGCCGGGACCACGGCGATGGCCGTCATCTGCGTGGTCTTCGGGGCACTTTTCGGAGCGGACACCGCCGTGGTGGCAGTGGCCTGCGCGCAGAGCCTCTACCTGCTGGCGGCGACCGCCGCGCTGGTGACCGGAGGCGAGATCTGGCTGCTGGCGGTCCTCCTGCCGGGCCTGTCGGTGTCGTTCGCAGGACCGCCGTGGCAGCTCGTCCTCGCCGGATGGACGGTCACCGGACTGGGGGTTCTGGTGCTCGCCTACGAGCGCACACGCGACGGCACAGGTACCGGAGTCTCCTGGGCGAGCCTGCGCATAGCCGTGCCGTACGCGCTGTTCGGGTTGCTCGCGGGCGGGCTGCTCACCTTCACGATCGTCGCTGCGTACACCGGATACGGGGAGCCACCGCCGACCACCAGCATCGCGATGGTCGCGTTGTCGCTGGCGATGGGACCGGCCGAATGGGTGCTCTACGGCTTCCGGGCACGCGGCCACGACCTGCTGCAGGAGAGCCACAGCCTGCAGGAATTCGGATGGCACATCCGGGTGACGCTGCTCGAACTGGTCGTGCGGTTCCTCGCCGTGCTGGCCGTCCTGCTGGGGCTGGCGTTCATGGTCGCGGAAGCGTCCCGGGGGACCCTCCAGGTGGCGGCCTGCTCCCTGCTGCTGGGAGGGGCGCTGTTCGTCGCGTTGATGCTGCAGTCCTGCGGTCGGGCGACGGCCTCCCTCGTCTGCTGCGCCGTCGCACTCGTCCTGGAGACCGCCGCCCTGGTGCTGGCCGCGCCTCCGCCCGTGGCGGTGCAGCTCGGCGGGGCCGCCGGCCTGTTCACCGTCCTGCTCGCCTATGCCGTGGTCGTCCTGGGACGCGCCACAGCACACCGCTGACACCGCCGACACCGCCGACAACGCTGACAAGGAGAAGGCATGAAGGAGACCGACCATCTGGTCGCCGTCACGGGAGCGGACGGTTTCATCGGCTCCCACCTGGTGGAACTGCTCGTCACACGGGGCCATCGGGTGCGCGCGCTCGCCCAGTACAACTCGTTCGGGTCCTGGGGCTGGCTCGACACGCTGCCACCGGACGTCCTGGCACAGGTCGAGGTCCACCTGGGGGACGTGCGCGACACCGGCTGCGTCGACACCCTGGTGAAGGGCACCGAGGCGGTCTACCACCTGGCCGCGCTGATCGCGATCCCGTACTCCTACCACGCGCCCCGCTCGTACGTGGAGACGAACGTCACCGGGACGCTCAACGTGCTGGAAGCCGTCCGCGCCCACGGCGTAAGGCGGATGGTGCACACCTCCACCAGCGAGACGTACGGGACGGCGCAAAGCGTCCCGATCAGCGAAACCCATCCGCTGCAGACGCAGTCCCCGTACGCGGCGTCCAAAGCGGCGGCGGACAAGCTCGTGGAAAGCTACTACGCCAGCTTCGAGACACCGGTCGTCACGCTCCGGCCGTTCAACACCTTCGGGCCGCGCCAGTCCGCACGCGCGTTCATCCCCACGGTCATCACCCAGCTCGCGGCGGGCGCCTCCGACATCAAAGTGGGTTCGCTGACGCCGACCCGCGACTTCACCTACGTCCGCGACACCGCCGCCGCGTTCGTCGCCGCGGCCACCGTCCCGGGGCTGGAAGGGCGGCTGTTCAACGCGGGGACCGGCCAGGAGGTGTCCATGGGGGACCTCGCCCGGACGATCGCCGTGCTGATGGGACGCTCCGACGCCCGGTTCGTCACCGACGACGCCCGCAGGCGCCCCGACAAGTCCGAGGTGATGCGTCTCGTCTGCGACAGCTCACGGCTGCGCACGGCCACCGGATGGGCGCCCCGACACAGCCTCGAGGAGGGTCTCGCCGAGACCGCCCACTGGCTCGCAGGCAACCTCGACCGCTACCGGCCCGGCGTCTACGCCGTCTGATCCCGACAAGGAGAGTTCCGATGCACGCGGTGATCCTGGCCGGAGGCAAGGGCGTCCGGCTCCGCCCCTACACCAGCACCCTGCCCAAACCCCTGGTGCCGATCGGCGACCGGTACTCGATCCTGGAGATCGTGCTGCGCCAGCTCGCCTCCCAGGGGTTCGGCTCCGTCACCCTGGCGATCGGACACCTGGGGCACCTCATCCGCGCCTACGTCGGCGACGGCGGGCGCTGGGGACTCCGGGTGCGCTACGCCGACGAGGAGTCGCCGCTGGGCACCGTCGGGCCGCTGCTGGGGCTGCGGGACCTGCCCGAGGACTTCCTGGTGATGAACGGGGACGTGCTCACCGACCTGCCGTTCGCCGGACTGCTGGAGGCGCACCGGGCGGCCGGCGCGCCGCTCACCATCGCCACCCACCGCCGCCAGGTGAAGGTCGACTTCGGGGTGCTGACCGCCGTGGGCGGCCGGATCACCGAGTTCACCGAGAAGCCGACCTTCGACTACCGGGTGAGCATGGGCGTCTACGGCTTCAACCGGGCGGCCCTGGAGGGGTACCGGCCGGGACTGCCGCTCGGCTTCGACGAGCTGGTGCTGGACCTGCTGGCCGAAGGCCGCCGCCCGCTGGACTACTCCTTCGACGGCTACTGGCTCGACATCGGCCGCCCGGACGACTACGACCGCGCGAACGCGGATTTCGGCACCCTGTGGCCCGCGCTCCTGGGCGGTGCGGGATGAGGCTGCTCCTCTTCGGCGCGACGGGTTTCCTCGGCCGCCACGTCGCGGCGAGGGCCGCCGGTCATGACGTGGTCGCGGTGTCGCGGCGGCCCGGCGCGGCGGACCTCTGGCTCGACCCGGCCGAGGACCCGGCCGGGGCGGCGGAGGCGCTGCGCCTCGTCCGGCCCGACGTGGTGGTGAACTGCGGCGGTTCCGTCGACGGCACCCCCGCCGAACTCGTGGAGGGCAACGTCACCGCGGTCTCCCGCCTCGTCGAGGCCGTCCGCGACCGGGGATGCCGCCTCGTCCACGTGGGTTCGGCCGCCGAGTACGGCCCGGTGCCCGAGGGCGTGCCCGTCGCGGAGACGACGTGCCCGCAGCCCGCCGGCATCTACGGCGTGACGAAACTGGCGGGCACCGCCCTGGCCCTGACCCTCCCGGACGCCGTGGTCATGCGCGTCTTCAACCCCATAGGCCCCGGCGCGCCCCCCGCCTCCCTTCTGGGAAGCGCCCTCGCCCAGGTGACGTCCGGCTCCCGCGAGATCCGCACGGGCCCCCTCGACACCACCCGCGACTACGTGGACGTCCGCGACGTCGCCGACGCGATCCTCGCCGCCGCGGAATCCACCGCCCACGGCGTCCTCAACGTCGGCAGCGGCCGCCCCACCTCCTCCCGCACCCTGCTCCACACCCTCCTGTCCCTGCTCCCCGGCCGCACCCTGGCGGAGACCTCCGAAGGCTCCCCCCGCTCCCCGTCCGTCCCCTGGCAGCAGGCCGACCTGACCACCACCACGACCACCCTCCCCTGGAAGCCCACCACCCCCCTCCCCACCACCCTCCGAGACCTCCTCCGAGAAGCCGGATGCTGACCCCGAAACCCCCACCCCCCACCGACAACCGAGAACACCGACCCGCCGAACCTTCCCCCGACGACGAAACCCCCCGCCATACGGACGCCGCACGTAAAGCGGGACGCCGCCCGTCGGCTCTTTCCAGGGCGTGGGGCTGTGCGGGTGCCGTCCGTGAGGCGAGGCGACGGTCCGTTGGGTTCTTTCAGGGCGGCGGGGCGCGGGGTCGTGCGGGTGTCGTCCGTGAGGCGGGATGCCGGTCCGCCAGGGGCTTTTCTGCGGAGGCGTGGTGCGGGGGCGGTCGGGGTCCGGGCGGGGGGCGTGGTGTTGAGCCGTAGGAGACTTCTTCAGGTCGCCGCGGCCGCGGCCGCGGCGCCTGCGGCCACGGTGCGGTCCGGGACCGCAGAGGGGGCCGTCGGCACCCTGGTGCCCGCCTACTTCCATCCGGCGGTCGCTCCCGGGGGCTGGCGCCGCCTGGCGGATCCGGGGCCGCACTCGGTCGTCCTCAACGTCGCCAGCGGTCCCGGTGAGGTTCCGGACCCGGTCTTCCAGCGGGCCGTCCAGGCCGTCCGAGACGCGGGGGGGACCGTCACGGCCTACGTGGACGTCTCCTACGCCCGCCGCGACCCCGCTCTGGTGGAGGAGGACCTGCGCCGCTACCGGGCCTGGTACGGGGTGAGCGACGTCTTCTTCGACCAGGCGCCGGCCGCTCCCGACGCGCTGCCCTACCTGCGCGCCGTGACCGAGTCGGCCCGCGTCTCAGGCGCCGCCCTCGTCGTGCTCAACCACGGCACCCACCCCGACCCCGGCTATCTCGCCCTGGCCGACGTCCTCGTCACCTTCGAAGGCCCCGCCTCCGCCTACCTGTCCCTCACCCCGCCCTCCTGGACCCGCGCCCACCCCCGCCACCGCTTCTGCCATCTCGTCCACACCTGCCCCTCCGGCACCCTCCTGCGGGTCCTCACCCGGGCGCGGGACCGCGCGGGCCTCCTCTACGTCACCGACCGCTCTCTGCCCAATCCCTACGACCGCCTTCCGCCCCACTTCCCCCACCTCCTGCCCTCCGGCGTCCGGTGGGGCGGGTGGTCAGCGGAGGCGGACGGGTAGGTGTTCGAAACCGCGGAGCATGGTGCCGGGAGAACGGTAGGTGGGCGTGGCGGCGGGGCGCAGGCCGGGGAAGCGCTCGAACAGGAGCGGGAAGAGGACCTCGGACTGGAGGCGGGCCAGGGGAGCGCCCAGGCAGTAGTGGGCGCCCGCGCCGAAGGACAGGGCCGGGGTGGGCGTCCGGGTGATGTCGAAGCGGTCGGGGTCGGAGACGGCGAGGGAGTCGCGGTTGCCGGAGGCCAGCAGGCCGAAGACGACGCCGTCGCGGGGAATGGGGACACCGGCCAGATGCGTGTCCCGATGGGCGGTGCGGGTGACGAGGTGGACGGGGGAGTCGTGGCGCAGGACCTCCTCGGCGGCACGGCGGGCCAGGGACGGGTCGGCGCGGAGCAGGGCGGCCTGCTCCGGGTGGTCCATGAACAGGCCGGCGCCCAGGCCCACCGCGCTGGCGGGCGAGTCGAACCCCGCGCCGAACAGCATGACGACCGTGCTGAGCGCCTCCCGCAGAACGTCCTCCCGAGCGCCCTCCCCGGCGGAACGGCCGGTCGCCCGGCCCTCCCCGGCGTGCCGGTCGCCCCTTCCGCCTTCCTCACCGGAACGGCCGGTCGCCTCGTCTCCTCCGGCGGAGCGGCCGAGTGCCTCGTCTTCCCCATCGGAACGGCCGGCTGCCACGCCTTCCCCGGTGGAGCGGCCGGTCACCTCGTCTTCTCCGGTGGAGCGGTCGGTCTCCGTGCTCTCCGGGGCGGGGTGGCGGGAGACGAGGCGGGTCAGCAGGTCGTCCTGCGGGGCGCGGAGCCGGTCGGCCAGGAGGGCGCCCAGCAGGTCGACGATCCGCTCGCCCGCCCGGTGCTGGGACGCGCGCTGCGCGGCGGTGGCCATCGGCTCGAAGACGGTGCTCGCGACGCGGGACAGCCGGGACAGCTCCAGCGCGAGGCCGTCCGGGACGCCGAGGGCGCGGCCGATGGTCAGTGCGGCGAACGGCAGCGCGAGGGTGTCCATCAGGTCGGTCTCGCGGCCGTCGCGGGCGATGCCGTCCAGCAGTTGCTCGGCCAGCAGGGTGAGGGACTCGCGGTGGGCCGAGGCGGTGCGGGCGGAGAAGTCGCCGGCGACCAGCCCCCGGTTGGCCCGGTGGTCGCCGCCGCTGCGGAAGGCCATCGACCGGTAGATGCAGGAGGTGAGCGGCTGCCGCCGCCAGCCCGGCGACAGCAGGTCCAGCCGGGCGTGCGACAGCGGGCCGAAGTCCCGGTGCCGCAGCAGCAGCGCCACTTCGGCGTGGGCGGCCGCCACCCACGCCTCGCCCAGACCGGGCAGCCGGATGGTGTGGACGGGCGCGAGCTCGCGCAGCCGCCGGTAGTCGGGGTACGGGTCGGCCTGGGGGCGGGGCCGGATCAACCGGAGGAAGACGCGTTTGGCCGTGGCCCCCGCGGGGGCGGGCGCGGTCACCGTCACCGGCAGACCTCCCGAGCGGTCTCCAGCAGGCTCAGCAGCGTCATGACCGTGGCCTCGGGCCGCTCCACGACGGGGCTGTGCGCGGCGCCCGGCAGCACGACCTCGGTGGCGCCGAGCCGGACGGCCATCTCGTGGTAGGCCTCGTGGCTCCACAACCTCCGGTCGCGGGAGCCGTACAGCACCAGCACCGGCACCCCGCTGGCGGCCAGCTCCCCGGTGAGGTCGGGGGTCAGGCGCATGGAGTCGGCGGTGCCCTGCACGTAGGCGTGGTTCATCGTCTCGAGCTTGTTGCGCCAGAAGCCGGCGGCGAGCTCGTCGCCCTCGGGCAGCAGCCGCTGCACGGTCGGCCACATGCCCATCAGGCCGGTGGTCGCCAGCATCCCGTCGAGCTTCACCCACATCGCCCGGTGCCGCAGCCCGTGCATGTGCGGGCCGCAGCACACCAGCGACAGGCTGCGGGCGAGCGCGGGCCGGTCGAGCACGGCGCGGCGGGCGACCAGCCCGCCCATGCAGTGCCCCAGGTAGTGCACCGGCCGCTCGCCGACGAGCTCGACGAGGTCGGCGGCGAGCAGCTCCAGGGTGTAGTCGTTGTAGGAGTCCAGCCCGGTCGCGCTGAACTGGTCGGTGTAGTCGTAGGCCCAGCAGTCGTACCCGGCGGCGGCCAGCAGCGGCATGACCAGCCGGAAGTCCTCCTTGGAGCCGAAGTGCCCGGGGACCATCACCACCGTCTCGCCGCGGTCGCGTCCCGCGGCGGCGGGATGGCGGATCGCCTCGACGGTGCCGCGCCGCAGGCGCAGCAGATGTCTTTCGAAGCCCTCGGGGAGCGGAAGGATCACAACTTCACCATCGTTTCCGGTGATTCGGGGAATTCGGGAAAATCAGCTGACCCTGCGGGCATCCCGGGCAGGACGCCCTGCACGGGCCCGGTGGACGCGCCGAGCAGCCGCAGCGCCTGGCCGGTGCCGTCCTCGGCCCGCACCCGCCGCCCCAGCTCCTCGGCCCGGTAGGTCAGCTGCAGGTCGTTCAGCACGGCGTCGAGGGCGGGCACCAGGCCGCGCACCGACAGCTCGCGCAGGCTCGGCGCGGCGGCCGCCACCTTCAGGTGCCGCATCCGGCGCCCCCAGAACGGCTGGTCGAGCCCGGCAGGGCAGATGACCTGCGGCACACCCGCCGCGGCGGCCGCGCCCGTGGTGCCCGCGCCGCCGTGGTGCACCACCCCGGCGCACCGGGGGAACAACCAGTCGTGCGGGACGTGCCGCACCAGGTGCACCCGGTCGGAGTTGACGACACCGCGCAGCCCCCGGTACCCGCCCGCCAGCAGCACCCGTCCGCCGGCCTCGGCCGCGGCCTCGACGATGATGCGGGCCAGCCGCTGCGGCTCGGGCAGCGGCATGCTGCCGAACCCCACGTACACCGGGGGCTCGCCCGCCTCCAGGAACTCCCGGAGCCGCCGCCCCGGGGTGAAGGGCGCCTCGGGCAGCCGCCAGTAGCCGGTGAGGTGCGCGGCGGCGGGCCAGTCGGACGGCCGGGGCAGCACCTGCGGGCTGATCGCGTGCAGCACCGTCGCCGGCTCCCCGTCCGGGCGCACCAGAGGGTCGCGCCAGCCGGACCGCCTGCGCAGGCCCAGCGTGTGGTGCCGCCAGTGGTCGAGCTCCTGCGCCCAGGACCGCAGGAACACCCGGCGCGCGACGGAGTAGGAGGCGCGGGGGAAGGGCAGGCGCATCCCCCACGCCGGGGAGCTGAAGGCGCGGGTGGGCAGGATCGTGGGGATGGGGGCCGCGACCACCGACGGCACGCCCGCCCAGTCGGCGAGGTGGTGGCCCAGGGGGAGCATCGGATGGTGGACGACGACGTCGAAGTCGCCTTCGGCCGCCCGCACCACGCTCTCCAGCGCCGCCGGGGCCAGCGCGCCCAGCGCCTGCGCGAACCGCAGGAACTGCCGCACCCCGAACGCCCCCTCCAGCGCGTCGGAGACGCGCAGCATGTCCAGCTCCAGTGGGGCGAACGGGACGTGGTGCGTCTCGGCCAGTTTCTGGAACAGCAGGGGCGCGGCCAGCAGCGGCTGGTGCCCCTCCCGGCGCAGCCTCTCGGCCAGCGCGACGAACGGCAGCACGTCCCCTTGCGACCCGACGGTCAGCAACAGCACTCTCATGTCACTCGATCCCCCCTGGAGTGTCACTGAAAGTAACCATAGGGGATCGGATCTGAGAAGACGCGCCATTGCGGGAACGCCTGTGGATTGTTCAGCGAGCGACAGCGCGTCCAACCGCAGGGAGCGCGCCGTCAGGCGTGCATCTCTCCTGCGGAAGAAATATCAGTCGCCGGTCCGGCGGCGCGGCGGCAGCGGGATCCGGTCGAGGTCGCGGGCGAGCACCGCGCCGGGGAAGCCCGCCTGCTCCAGGAAGAGCGGCTCGTCGGCCTCGGTGTACCGCTCGGAGAAGTGGGTCAGCACCAGCCTGCGCACCCCGCACTCGCGGGCGACCCGCCCGGCCTGGCGCGCGGTCAGGTGCCCGTGCTCGGCGGCCTGGCGCTCCTCGGAGTCGAGGAAGGTCGACTCGATGACCAGCAGGTCCACCCCCTCGGCGAGCGCGAAGACGTTGTCGCACAACCGCGTGTCCATGACGAACGCCATCTTCTGCCCCGGTCGCGGCACGCTGCACTCCTCCAGCAGCGGCCCGCTGAGCCGGCCGATCTCCGGCCCCCGGATGCCGTGCTCGCGCAGCTTCTCCGGCAGCATCGTCCGGCCGTCGGGTTCGGCCAGCCGGTAGCCGTACGCCTCGATCCCGTGGTCGAGCCGCAGCGCGGTGAGGGTGAAGCCCGCGCCCGCCAGTTCCGCTCCGCCGCCCTGGACGGGATGCTCGGCGATGTCGGCGGTGTCGTGGAAGGACGCCGCGTGCCGCAGCCGCTCCCAGTACGCCGCGCCGCTCGCCGGATAGACCGCGTTCACCGGATGCGCGACGCCGTCCCGCGCGATCCGCTGCACGACGCCCGGCACGCCCAGGCAGTGGTCGCCGTGGAAGTGCGTGACGCACACCCAGTGCAGGTCGTTCGCGGCCAGCCCGGCGTGCGACATCTGCCGCTGCGTTCCCTCGCCCGGGTCGAAGAGCAATCCCTGCCCGTCCCAGCGCAGCAGGTAGCCGTTGTGGTTGCGGCGCCGCGTGGGCACGGCGCTGGCCGTGCCGAGGACGAACAGCTCCCTGTTGGACATGCCCCCATCCTGGCGCACGGGCCTGCCCCGCCGGCGCCGCGCCCGGTATCGTCGCCCCGTGCCCCCCGAAAAGATCATCGTGGACCGCTACGAGCTGATCGAGCCGCTCGGCAGGGGCGGGATGGGCGCGGTGTGGCGCGCCCTCGACCGGCTCCTGGGCCGGGAGGTGGCGCTCAAGGAGGTCAGCCCGCCGCCCGGCGTCGACCCCGCGCCCCTGTACGCCAGGATCATCCGCGAGGCCAGGTCCGCGGCCCGGCTCGACCACCCCGGCATCGTGACCGTCCACGACGTCGTGGAGGAGGCCGGGCGGCCGTGGATCGTCATGCGCTACGTGCGGGCCAGGTCGCTGGACAGGGTGCTGGCCGAAAGCGGTCCGCTCTCCCCGTCCGAGACGGCCGTGCTCGGCCTGCAGCTCCTGGAGGCGCTGCGCGTCGCGCACGCCGCGGGAGTGGTGCACCGCGACGTCAAGCCCGCCAACGTCCTGATGGAGAGCGGGCGCGCGGTGCTCACCGACTTCGGCATCGCCAGCCTCGTCGGGGATCCCGAGCTCACCCGGACGGGCGTTCTCATCGGCTCCCCGATGTACCTCTCTCCCGAGCAGGCCAGACGGCGTCCCGCACTCCCCGCGTCGGACCTGTGGTCGCTCGGCGCCACTCTCTACGCCGCGGTGGAGGGCCGTCCGCCGTTCAACGGCGAGGACGTCATCGGTGTCCTGTCCGCCCTGCTGACGGAGGAGCCGGACCCGCCGCGCCGTGCAGGCCCCCTCACCCCGGTGCTCGCGGGCCTGCTGCGCAAGGACCCCGACGAGCGCCTCCACCCGGACGACGCGGCGCGCCTCCTGGCCGAGGCCGCCGCGCCCGACGGCTCCGTCCGGCTCGCAGGCACCGATCCCGGAACGTGGTCGTGGACAGGGACGCTGCCCCCGACCGGGCCGCCACAGTCGAAAGAAGGACGCAACCGCCACCTTCCGGTGCTCGCCGGAGGCTCCGTGCTGCTCCTGTCCACCGTCATAGGCCTCTTCGCCCTCTCCCAGCAGGGAGACGAACCCGACCCCAAACCGTCGATCACCTCTGTCGTGCAGTCCACGTCCACAGAGGCCCCGACGTCAGCGTCGGCGTTGAGAGAGGATGAAAAGGAGCACAAGGGCCGCGACTACACGGCGGCCATCCCCGCGGCCTGGACCAGCAAGGACGAAGAGACGGCCCTCGCCCCGGTGAAGGACGGGCGAAGTCTCGGCATCGTCGTCGCGTCACCGCCCACGACCTTCGGCCTGCGCCAGGAGCTGGAGGCCGCCGAAACGAAGCTCGACTATCCCGGCTACCGGAAGGTGGGAGACATCAGGAGCGTCTCCCAGCAGGGCCTGGAGGCTTACGAACTGGAGTTCACCTTCGTCCAGGACGAGCGGCCGGCCCACGCCAGGGTGCGGATCTTCACGGTGCTCGGCCAGAACTTCCAGGTGATGCTGATGGCCAACGAGGAGCGCTGGCAGGAGGGGCAGCCGGTCTACGACCGCTTCCTGGAGACGTTCCGCGCGGGCTGAACGGCCCGTCCCCGGCGCGCTCAGCCGACGGGGGCGAGGGCGAGGCGGGGGGCGGCGAGGGTGCCGTCGGTCAGGGGGACGATCCACTGGTCCCGGTAGAGGGCGAGCAGTGCCAGGTGGAGGTCGTCCAGACCGGCGAAGCCGCAGACGTGGCTCTCGTGCACGAAGCTCGCCTCCCGGTCGGAGGTCTCCACGCCCTGGAAGTCCAGGGCTGCGGCCTCCAGCACGGCGAGGTCGGCGGGGATGAAGTCGCCGTAGCGGGTGGTGACCGCCTCGCAGTACCGTTCGCCCTCCTCCCAGCCGGACATCCAGTCCGACACCCAGGGCAGGGCGAGGAACTCCGCGCGCCCCCACACCAGGCCGGTGGCCGGCAGCCAGGCGGGCGACCCGGAGGGGTCGACGAGCGCGGCCAGCTGGGCCAGTGTCAGCGGAGGGTCGGCGGGCACCAGCCGGTACCCGTCCGGGTCGTAGGAGTCGTCCGGGACAGGGGGACGGGGGACGTTGGCCGTGCAGCGCCAACGCACATGGCGGACCTGCCGCCCGGCCCGCGATCGGCCCATCGCGCAACCCTCCGTACTCCCACGAGCCGTTCAGGACGCTGCGATCCTAGACAGGACGAACCGATCACGTCCCGCCTGTCCAGCCGTTAAGACGAATCGGCACCGTACCTTTACCGAATTTCCGGCCCTCCTGACCGGCCTGTCACCCCCGTCGCGGTGACCGCCGCCTGAAGGATCCATTGCCCGCAGCGGGGTTTCACCCGTGAACCGGAGGGCGACACTCGAGATCATGGTCGAAGCTGCGAGCAGACTGCTCAGAGACGTCGCGTGCTGGTACCTGGGGGAGGCGGGCCGGGAACGGTTGAAGCCCTGCCCCGACCAGTGGAAGATCAAGGAGTGGGAGAGCCGCTGCGACTTCGTCCTGCTGGAGCGCGAACTGCTGGACGTGGCGCGGTACGACGAACTGGAGCGCATCATCGCGCACTACGGCGCGCTGCTGTCCCGGCTGATCGAGGACTACCGCGCCGACCGCCACTGACCGCCCGTCACGGCCCCCACAGGACCGACGTCCAGGCGGGGCAGCCGAACAGCGGCAGCAGCAGGCCGTGGCACTCCCGGTACTCCCGCGGGACGGGCCCGGGGTCGAGGGACGTCCTGCGCTCGGTCGGGACGGGCGCGGCGGACGGCGATTCGGTCGAGGCGGCGCGGGCGGCGGAGGGCTCGGACCGGGTCTGAACGGGTGAAGGCTCCCCGGTGCTCCGCGTGAGCGCGGTGCTCGAAGAGGGCGAAGGGACCGTCGTGGGGGACGTCGCGGCCGCCACTGTCTCCGCGAGCCGCGCGGCGTCCGTGCCGGACGGCCGCGGTCCGCCGGCCTCGGTGGGCGCCCCGGTCTCCGGCCGCCGCGTCTCTTTCGCCTCCCGGGGGTCGGGCCTTCCGCCGGAGGGCGTGGGCGCGGGCCGCGGAGCCAGCGCGGGCCGCGCCGGGGGCAGGGGGCGCGACGTGGCCGCCGGCGTCAGGCGGGGCCCGGCGGCGAGGGCCCGGGACGGCTGGTCCGACGACCCCCGGGGGGCGGGCGCCGGGCTCTTCGGCGGGCGGAGCGCCGACTGGGCGATCTCCTCGGGCGGGGCGGACGGCCCGGAATCCTCGATGTTCGTGACATGCCTGACGAGCGGTACCGGGCCGGGGGGCTGGTGCAGCAGCCCGGCGGCCATCCACGACAGGACGGCCAGCACGGGCAGGCCGAGGGCGGTGGCCCTCCTGCCCCGGTACTCACTGCGAGCGGCATGCAACGCTGGGTATCTGCGCACGGGGGGAACCGTCGCACACCGCGAGGGGAACCGGCCAGGAATTATTCATCTTTTGTTATGGATCACTTGGTGATCGGACGGTCACTGCGCGTGCTGATATCCGGTCTAACCGGAAAAAGACAAAAAAGCCCCGCCGCGGTGTCCGCGGCGGGGCCCATGCGGGTCCGGATCAGCCGATCTCGGCCAGCAGCTTGGCGCGCTGCTGCTCGCCGAGGCCGCCGACCCGGCGGTTCTCGTCGATGCCCAGCTTCTCGATGAGCGCGGCCACCTTGGCGGGGCCGTAACCCGGCAGGGCCTTCAGCACCTGGGTGACCTTGGTCTTCTTGGCCACGGCGTCCTCGCGCGCGAGCACGTCGCCCAGGCTCAGCGTCCCGGCCTTGAGGGCGGCCAGCAGCTCGCTGCGCGCCTTGCGGGCCTCCTGGGCCTTGGCGAGAGCTTCGGCCCGCTGCTCGGGGGTCAGCGTCGGCAGAGCCATCGTTTCTCCTCATCGTCGTCGAACCGCCCATGCCGTCGGGCCGGGCGTTACGACCCATCATGGCGAACCGCGTGACCCAATGCCCACTTGAGCAGCGGATTAGTTCGATTCGACGTGGTCCGGTGACCGAACGTGATCACGCTCGGCCCGCTGCTCCAGCAGGGCGGCCACCGCGAGGGCCCGCAGGGACCGGGATCGAAGGGGGGAATCAGTAGTTTCTTCGCGTCGCCGTCGGATGACGGTGTCCAAAAACTCCTCCTGACATGGCTTGTAGGCGGTAGTGATACACCGTGTACAACAATCTGGGACGTCTGTTATTCCCGGGACGAGAAAAACGTTCAGCCCAGGCCGAGCAGATTGCGCGCCTGCCTGTACTCCTTCTCGCTCTCGCGGGCGTACAGCCAGGCCAGCGACAGGTCCTTGCGGGGGTGCGCCATCGACAGGTGGTGGCGGGCCCGGTCGAGGTCCCGCACGTGGTAGAAGGCCGCGCCGAAGTACTGGTGGGCCTCCTGAGCCTTGGGGTGGTTCTGCGGCGCCGCCAGGAACTTCGCGGACGCCGCCACCAGCCGTCCGTAGATGTCGGGACGCGCCAGGTGGACGCGCGCCTCGTCGTCGGAGGCGACGGCGGTCTCCAGGCAGACGGAGGCCACGATGGCGTTCAGGGCGTGGCCGGGCGGGGCCCGGTGGAGGGTCTCGTCGGCGAACTCCAGGCTCTCTGCGTCCGAACCCTGCCATTTGGCGGCCAGGACCTGGGCACGGTTGTAGTGCGCCGGGTACAGGTACGGATCACGCCGCACGACCTCGGCCCAGTAGCGGTCGAGGTCCGGCCGGGGGAGCTGCATGCCGAGCCCGTAGAACTGCAGGGTGTCCCAGGGGGCCGGGTCGTCGGGCAGCAGGTGCGCGGCGCGCAGCAGCGGCTCGCCCGCCTGGGAGAGCACCAGCCAGAACCGGGTGAACTGCTCCCGCGCCACGTACTCGGCCCGCGCGTCGCTGCGGATGCGCCACGCCTCCTGGATGCGCGCCGAGCCGGCCCACAGCAGCAGGTCGGGATCGTCGGGGCGAGCGGCGCGCAAGGGGCCCAGGTCGGCGGGCGAGCAGGCGTCGGAGAGAAAGGACAGGCGGCGGTCCCGCAGATCGTGCTGTCCGCGGCTGGCCGCGAGCACCGCCAGGCCCGCCTCGGGCCGTCCGGCACGCACCGCGGTGAGCGCCTCGGCGAGCGGGGGATCGGATTCGTCCGAGCGCCTGCGCTTGAACAGGCCCCGGCGCTCCTGCTCCGGAGGGGGAGCGGTCAGCGACAGCGGCGGTCCGCCGTCCTCGGGCCGGGGCGCGTGCTCGCGCGGCGGCATCCGGACGAAGGCGTCGGGCCGTACGGACCGGTCGACGGCGTGGACGAGCGGGGCGGCGTCCCGGAACAGCCCCGGCTCGACCCGGACGGTGACGCCGTCGGGTCCGAAGAGCTGCCGTGCACCGTCCGGCCAGGCCAGGACCGCGGTGCAGTCGGCGTACCGGATGGTCGTTATGGCCGTCCCGGACACCTTGGTCAGCCCGGCGGGGGCCGCGATGAGGTACTCGGAGCCGCTCCAGGGATGCAGGACGTGTCCTTCCATCGCGTACGGCGAGTGGCCGGGCGCGGCCTGGTACCGCCGGTCCGCGGGCTCCACCCCGGGAGGGAGCGCGAGCAGCGCCGAATCCCGCACCTGGACGCCGGTCCGTCGGACGTCCTGCGGAGTCACCCGCAGCATCCGGTCGAGCTGCTCGCGGGGCGTGCGGACTGCGGCACCCATCAACTCGTCCCAGGCGACCGACGTGACGAGCGCCGTGGCGGCGTCCCGGTGCTCGAAGTTCTCCCGCGAGCGCTCCTTGGCCTCCGCCAGCTCCGCTTCGCCGACGGGGTGGGAGGCCAGGCCGTCCACCACCTCCAGGAAGGCGGTGGCGAGCTCGTCGAAGACCGACTGGAGGCCGTCGGCGAAGGCGACGATCTCGGCGGTGTTCGCCTCGTCGGGGCGGTACTCGACCGAGGTGGTGTAGCTCAGCGCGCGTTCGCGGCGCAGCACGTCGTGCAGCCTGCGCTGGAGGACCTGCCGGTAGAGGGAGGCGCCGGGGCCGCGCTCCACCTCGGCGTGCAGCATGAGGCCGTCCAACGGCATCGGGAAGTGGGCGGGGAACCGGGGGAGCACCGGCGCGGACGGTGCGGTGGGGCGGCGCGGTCCGTCGGGGAGGTCGAGGACCAGGCCCTCCGGCGGCGGGCCGCCGGAGAAGGCGAGCACCGCATTTCCCCGGGTGAACCAGTACCTCGTCCAGGAGGCGATCAGTTCGGGGGAGATCTCAGGCAGTCCGAGCTCGTGGTAGCCCAGCAGGCCGCGGCCGCGGGAGCCGTACCGCCACAGCAGCAGGTCGCCGAGCGCGCGTCCTCCCTGGCCGGCCTCCTCGGTGCGCAGCACCTGCTTTTCGGCCTCCAGGCGCTCCATGGGCGGGCGGGCCAGCCCGGCGCAGACGCCCTTGAGGTAGCGGGCGACCTCTTCGGGGGAGCCCTGCTTGACGAACATGGTGGTACGGGCGTCGACCATGCCGTTGAAGTGCCGTTCGACGCCGCCGAGTTCGTACAGGGCCAGGTGCTCGACGAGGTGGGTGATCCCGCTCCGGGCCAGGGTCTCGTCGGCACGGCCCACGCGGAACATGAGCGCCGCCCGGTACTCGGGCCCGTCCGTCCAGTAGGCGGGGACCCCTCCGACGTCGGTACGCGTGATCTCCACCGTTCCTCCACGTTCGCGGAGTGGAGATCATAATGGGGTCTCGTATTCCGCCATACGGTTAGAAGACGGAAGTCGGCGGGTGGATGTCCGAGACCTGGATCGGGCCGGGGCACGGGCTCCACGCCTTGGCGAGCCGCACCGGGGCGTTCCCGGCGTCCCCGGGAGCCTGGAAGGCCAGCCCCGCGGCGTCGGGGCAGGACTTGCCGTCGGCGTCGTTGGCGTTGATGACCACATAGAGGACGGCCTTGCCGCCCTTCTCCAGGGTGACCTTCCCCGGCTTCCCGCCGATCGTCCCGAAGTCGGCGGGGACGGAGGCGGTCTCGAACCCCTTCACCCGGGCGCCCTCGGCGTCGTAGGGGTAGACCTCGGGCCGTCCCTGGAGGGTGCACAGCGCCCCGCTGTTGGTGATCTCCAGTCGCTGGATGTGGGTGCCCGCGCCGCCCTGCCCTCCGGCGGCGGCCAGGGCGAGCTGGGGGTTCTTGCAGGCGGGCGTGCCCGCCGGGGCGGGCGGCGCGGTGGAGGCGGCGGGCGTCGGCCGCGTCTCGATCTCGTGCGGCACGGGGACCGAGGGCGCGGCCTGCTCGGAGCGTTCGGGGGAGCCCTGGGCGGACCTCTCCTCCCCGCCGCCCCCGCAGGCGGACAGCGCCAGCCCGGCGAGCACGGCGGTGGCGGCGAGGGTGAGGGGGGATCGTCCGGAACGCATGGGTCTCCTCGGTGGCCGGGGTCGGCGGACGTCTTGGAGTCTGCCCCAAATGCCACGAAGAGTGGGAAACGCCGGAGAACCGCGAGGTCGCGGGGGAAAGCAGAAGGCCCTGTAGGTGATCACCTACAGGGCCTTCTCCCTGATGCGCTCCCGGCAGGATTCGAACCTGCGCTTTTGCCTCCGGAGGGCAACGCTCTATCCCCTGAGCTACGGGAGCTCGCAACGACAAGAAGATTACCAGGATTCCGGAGGAGGCGCGCACCCGTTCACGAGCGCGGCGGCCGAAGGCGACGGCGCGCGGAAGTCAGCGCGCCGACGGCGTTCGTTTTCGTGCGGCGCGGGGTGCGGCGGGTTAGCCTCGGTTGATGGCTGAGAGTCTCGGGCGGGTACTGGTCGTCGACGACGACGAGGTGATTCGGCAGCTGATCGCGGTCAACCTCCAGCTCGAGGGGTTCGAGGTGCACACCGCGGTGGACGGGTGGGACTGCCTGGAGCGGGTGCGCGGGGTGGCCCCCGACGTGATCACGCTGGACGTGATGATGCCCCGGCTGGACGGGTGGGAGACCGCCGTCCGGCTGCGCGGCGATCCGCGGACCGCGGGGATCGGGGTGGTAATGATCACCGCACGGGCGCAGGAGCGGGACGTCGACCGGGGCGTGGGGATCGGTGTCGACGCCTACGTGACCAAGCCCTTCGACCCGGCCGAGCTGATCCGGACGGTGCGGGCGCTGGCACTGCGCGCGGCGGGCGCGCGGGGCGCCGGCGGCGGGGAGGGGCGCGAGCCGCTCCCCGGCCGCGCCAACGGGGTGTGAAACCTGTCGTTTGTCCAGATGCTGGTCGGCTACCCTCGGTGCCGTGACTCCCGGTGACGTGAACGAGGCGGTGCTGGCCGCGGTGGACGTCGTGTACGGCCTGCGGCTGGCCGACGCGTCGATCACCTGGGAGGACACCTACGTCTCGCCGGTCGCCCCGCGGCACCGGCTGGACCCGGCGCCGCTCGCCGGGCGGTTGCGGCGGCACCGGCACATCTCACATGTCGAGACGCGCGGACCGGGCCTGCTGGCGCTGCACCTGGCCGTCCCGGGCCGGATCGCCGCGGCCGTCGCCGGGGACGAGGGATACGGCCGGGGTGAGATGATCGAGGGGTCCTGGGACGACTTCCCCAGGACGTTCGACAACCCCGGATTCCGTGTGCGTTTCGCCTATGAGCGGGCCTGCGCGGTGGAGCGCCGGGCCCGTGATCTCCAGGTGCCGCCGGGCGACCCGGCGGCGTTGACCGCGCCCGGGGAGCTCAGGCTGCTCGGGCTGCTGGCGGGGTTCGAAGGGCACCGAAAACCGATGCTCCAGCTGGAACGGATCGCGGACGCCTACCACGACGTCCACGAGAGTTCCCGCGAGGAGCCCACCCCGCTGCACGGCGCCCGCGTGATCCTCGCCGGAGCCGTGCGCGTCACCTTGAGGAACGGGCTGAGCAGGCTCGGCGAGACGGCAAGAGAGAGATTGTGAGCAGAGTTCATCCCGCGGGCGACCGGCATGCCGACGTCCTGACCGAAGACCACCCGATGCCGCCCCCGGCGGACCTGAACGCCCTGGCCCCGGTGGTGTGGCCGCGCACCGCCCGCCGGGTGGAGGGCGCCCTGCAGGTCGGCGGAGTCGACGTCCGCGACCTGGCGCGCGAGTTCGGCACCCCGCTGTACGTCCTGGACGAGGAGGACGTGCGCCAGCGCGCCCGCGAGTACGCCGCGGCCTTCTCCGACGGCAGCGTGCACTACGCCGGCAAGGCGTTCCTGTGCGGCGCGCTCGTGCGCTGGCTGGCCGAGGAGGGCCTCGGCCTGGACGTGTGCTCCGGCGGCGAGCTGGCGCTGGCACTGGCGGCGGGCTTCCCGCCCGAGAAGATCACCCTGCACGGCAACAACAAGTCGGTCGGCGAGCTGGTCGCGGCGCTGGAGGCCGGGGTCGGGCACATCGTGGTCGACTCCTTCGAGGAGATCGCCCGCCTGGGCTACCACGCCGAGCGGCTCGGCGTGCGCCCCAAGGTCATGATCCGGGTGACCACCGGCGTCGAGGCGCACACCCACGAGTTCATCGCCACCGCCCACGACGACCAGAAGTTCGGGCTCTCCCGCAACTCCGGCGCGGCGCTGGAGGCGGCGCGGCGGGTGCTGGCGCTGCCCTCGCTGGAGCTGGTCGGCCTGCACTCCCACATCGGCTCGCAGATCTTCGAGACCGACGGCTTCGAGATCGCCGCGCACCGCGTCGCCGAGCTGCTGGTGGCCATCCGCGACGAGCACGGCGTGGTGCTGCCCGAGCTCGACCTCGGCGGCGGCTTCGGCATCGCCTACCTGCCGGGCGACGACCCGATCGACGCCAAGCTGATCGCCGACAACATGCGCCGGATCGTGGCCAAGGAGTGCGGCTCCTACGGGCTGCCGGTGCCGAGGCTGACGGTCGAGCCCGGCCGGGCGATCATCGGCCCCGGCGGGATCACCCTCTACGAGGTCGGCACGATCAAGGACGTCGAGGGCATCCGCACCTATGTGAGCGTCGACGGCGGGATGAGCGACAACCTCCGCACCGCCCTCTACGGCGCCGAGTACACCGCCGGTCTGGTCAGCCGCGAGTCCGAGGCCGCACCCATGCTCAGCAGAGTTGTCGGAAAGCACTGCGAAAGCGGGGACATCGTGGTGCGTGACCTATGGTTGCCCGAAGATATTGCGGCAGGGGACCTGGTGGCGGTCGCCGCCACCGGTGCGTACTGTCGGTCGATGGCGAGCAACTACAACTACTTGACCAAGCCGGCCGTGGTGGCGGTCCGGAACGGCGAGGCGCGCGTCATCGTCCGCAGGGAGACCGTGGACGACCTGTTGAGGCTTGATGCGGAGGTTGGTGAGTCGTGAAACCGGTGCGGGTGGCGTTGCTCGGGTGCGGTGTGGTCGGCACCGAGATCGTCCGGCTGCTGCACGAGCAGTCCGACGACCTGGCGGCCCGGGTGGGCGCTCCGGTCGAACTGGCGGGCATCGCGGTCCGCCGGCCCGACCGGGTGCGCTCCGGGGTGCCCAGGGAGCTGCTGACCACGGACGCCATGGGCCTGGCCACCCGCGCGGACGTCGACCTGGTGGTGGAGGTGATCGGCGGGATCGAGCCCGCCAGGTCCCTGATCCTGGGCGCGCTGAAGACCGGCAAGTCGGTGGTGTCGGCGAACAAGGCGCTGCTGGCCGAGGACGGCGAGACGCTCTTCGCCGCGGCCCGCGAGTTCGGCGCCGACCTGTACTACGAGGCCTCGGTGGCGGGCGCCATCCCGCTGCTGCGGCCGCTGCGCGAGTCCCTGGTCGGCGACCGGATCCACCGGGTGCTGGGCATCGTCAACGGCACCACCAACTACATCCTCGACCAGATGGACACCCACGGCGCCGGTTTCGCCGAGGCGCTGGAGGAGGCCCAGGAACTCGGATACGCCGAGGCGGACCCGACCGCGGACGTGGAGGCCTTCGACGCCGCCGCCAAGGCGGCGATCCTGGCCCGGCTGGCCTTCCACACCCCGGTGACGGCCGCCGACGTGTACCGCGAGGGCATCACCGAGGTCACCGCGCAGGACGTGGCGGGCGCCAAGGCCGTGGACTGCGTGGTCAAGCTCCTGGCCATCTGCGAGCGGTCCGAGGACCGCGGCGTCTCCGTGCGCGTCTACCCGGCGATGATCCCGCGCTCGCACCCGCTGGGCTCGGTCCACGGCGCGTTCAACGCGGTGTTCGTGGAGGCCGAGTCGGCGGGCAGCCTGATGTTCTACGGCGCGGGCGCGGGCGGCGCCCCGACGGCCTCGGCCGTGCTGGGCGACATCGTGGCGGTCTCCCGCAACCTGGTCAGCGGTGCCAGCGGTCCCGCCGAGACCAGCTACGCGGCCCTGCCCGTGCTGCCCATGGGCGAGACGGTGACCCGCTACCACGTGCAGCTCGACGTGGCCGACCAGGCGGGCGTCCTGGCGCAGGTCGCCGAGGAGTTCGCCAAGAACGACGTCTCCATCCAGGCGGTCCGCCAGCAGGGCCACGGCGACGACGCCCAGCTCGTCATCGTCACGCACCGCGCCTTCGACCGCGCCCTGGCCGCCACGGTCGAGTCCCTGCGCTCCCACCCGTCGGTGCGGGAGGTCGCGTCGGTGATGCGCGTGGAGGGCGACCTGTAGTCCGGGCGCGCGGCCGGCCGTCCGGAGTGGTTGTCCACATCCTGAACGCCCCTGGAACCGGCCCGCCCGTCAGCCAATAGACTCAAGCCACCAGCCCGACCCGCACAACGGAACCCCGCGCTGGTTTTAAGGGAACGCTCGCCGCGGTCGGCGCCCGCCCGTCCGGACCGAGGATCCCGATCACCCCCCGAGGCGATCGAGATCCGAAGGGGGACGGCGGATCCCGGGCGCCGATCGCAGCCGTGACGCAGTCGCGGCAGTCAGACAGGAGGGGCCGTGAGCGCTTGGCGCGGGCTGATAGAGGAATACCGTGACCGGTTGCCGGTCACCGAGAACACTCCCGTGGTCACGCTGCTCGAGGGGAACACGCCGCTCGTCCCGGCGCCCCGGGTCTCCGCGCGGACGGGGTGCGAGGTCTTCCTCAAGGTCGAGGGCCTGAACCCGACCGGTTCGTTCAAGGACCGCGGCATGACGATGGCGATCTCCAAGGCGGCCGAGGAGGGCGCCAAGGCCGTCATCTGCGCCTCCACCGGCAACACCTCGGCCTCGGCCGCGGCGTACGCGGTGCGGGCGGGCATGACGTGCGCGGTGCTGGTGCCGCGCGGCAAGATCGCGATGGGCAAGCTGGCCCAGGCGCTGGTGCACGGCTCGAAGCTGCTGCAGGTGGACGGCAACTTCGACGACTGCCTGGAGCTGGCGCGCAAGCTGGCGGTGGACTACCCGGTGGCGCTGGTCAACTCGGTGAACCCGTTCCGCCTGCAGGGGCAGAAGACCGCCGCCTTCGAGATCGTCGACGCCCTCGGCGACGCCCCCGACGTGCACTGCCTGCCGGTCGGCAACGCCGGCAACATCTCGGCGTACTGGATGGGCTACAAGGAGTACGCCGCCGACGGGGTCTCCTCCCGGCGGCCCCGGATGATGGGCTTCCAGGCCAGCGGCGCCGCCCCGTTCGTGGCGGGCGGCCCGGTCGCCAACCCGCAGACGATCGCGACGGCGATCCGGATCGGCAACCCGGCCTCGTGGGAGCTGGCGAGCAACGCCAGGGACGAGTCGGGCGGCGCGATCGGCGCGGTCACCGACCGGCAGATCCTGGCGGCCTACCGGCTGCTCGCCCGCGAGGAGGGCGTGTTCGTCGAGCCCGCCTCGGCCGCCTCGGTGGCGGGCCTGCTGCAGGCCCGCGAGCAGGGCCTGCTGGACGCGGGCCTGAAGGTGGTCTGCACGGTCACCGGCAACGGACTGAAGGACCCGGACTGGGCGATCTCGGGTGCGCCCGCGCCGACCACCGTGCAGGTGGACGCGCACGCGGCGGCCTCGGCGCTCGGCCTGGCATGACGGCTCCGGACACCGCGGGCGCGCCCGCGTCGGCCCGGGTGACGGTCGAGGTGCCGGCCACCAGCGCCAACCTCGGCCCCGGGTTCGACGCGCTGGGCCTGGCCCTGTCGCTCTTCGACGAGGTGAGCGTGGAACTGGCCGGCGACGGCCTGGAGATCGTGATCCGGGGCGAGGGCGAGGAACTGGCCGGGCTCGGCGAGGACCACCTGATCGTCGCGGTCTTCCGCCGGACGTGGGAGCGCATCGGGGGCGCCCCCCGGCCGGAGGGGCTGCGCCTGGAGTGCGTGAACCGCATTCCGCACAGCCGGGGCATGGGCTCGTCGTCGGCGGCGATCGTCGCGGGGATCACCGCGGCCCGCGCGCTGCACCCGGCGGGAGGCTCCTTCTCCGACGCCGACGCGCTGCGGCTGGCCACCGAGATCGAGGGCCATCCCGACAACGTGGCGCCCTGCCTGGCGGGCGGCCTGACGGTCGCCTGGAGCGGGGCGGACGGCCCGCGCCTGGTCCGGCTGGACCTGGACCGGGAGGTCACGGTCTTCGTCCCGGAGCAGCGGCTGGCGACCGAGCAGGCGCGCGGACTTCTCCCAGAAACCGTGTCGCATCACGACGCAGCGGCGAATTCTGGGCGCGCGGCCTTGCTCATCGCCGCGCTGACCAGCAAACTGGGCTACGACGTGCTGTTGGACGCGACCGAAGACCGGTTGCACCAGTCCTACCGGGCGCCCGCGATGCCGGGCTCGGCTGCGCTGGTGGAACGGCTCCGGCAGGCGGGAGTTCCGGCGGTGGTCTCCGGTGCCGGGCCTACCGTCCTGGCGTTCGGATGGCCGTCCTCCGGTTGGCCGGGTGTCGATACGGGTAATGGCTGGCATATACACCAGCTGAACGTCAGCCCCTTCGGCGCCCGTGTTCAGCCGCGCGATTCGCGGACACGCTGACCTCAAGGAATCCAAGTGCACCCTGGTGGTGTTAGGCTGGAAGCCGCACCAGATGCCCCGCTCGGGGCCATAGGCCCATCGGCAGTGCCGATGCGCCCGTGCACCAGACTCTGCACTTCTGATTCCCTCGGGGCAGGGGACGAGTACGCGATCATCTGGCTGTATTCAGAAATTCTCTCAGGCGGTCTGGAAAACGATCGCCGCGTTCGGCGCCCCCGCCGAAGCGAACCATCGGGTAGATCGGCCTCATCCGGCCCACACCCGCTCCCTGGGAAGGACCCTTTGTGAGCGAATCCAGCGAACTGCTGAACGAAGCGACGGGCGAAAAGCCCGCGCCGAAGCGCGCCCGCCGGGGCACCGGACTGTCGGCCATGGTGCTCCCCGAGCTGAAGACCCTCGCCTCCCAGCTGGGCATCAGCGGCACCACGGGGATGCGCAAGAGCCAGCTCATCGCTGCCATTCAGGAGAAGCAGGGCGGCGCGGCCGCGGGCGCGCAGGGGGCCGCCGCCAAGGCCGAGGCCAAGCCCGAGAGCGCCGCCAGGACCACGGCCAGGACCCCGGCGAAGGCCGCCGAGGCCAAGGCGGAGAGCAAGCCCGAGAACAAGGCCGAGGCCCCGGCCGCCGAGAAGGCGGACAAGGCCGAGAAGCCCGCCGAGCAGGCTCCCGAGCAGCCGGCCAGGGCGGAGCGTCCCGAGCGCACCCGGCGCGGCCGCGCCGCGCAGCGCGAGGAGGCCGCCGAGGAGCAGGCCGAGAGTCGGCCCGCGGCGGAGAAGCCCGCCGAGGAGCAGCAGAGCGAGGGCGGTGGCGGCCAGCAGCGCGAGGGCCGCCAGCGCAGCCGCAACGGCCGTGAGCGCGGCGACCGCCAGCGGGACCGCGGCGAGCGTGGCGACCGCGGTGACCGCGGCGAGCGCGGGGACCGGGGTGACCGCGGCGGCCAGAACGAGCGCGGTGACCGCGGCGACCGTGGTGACCGCGGCGACCGTGGTGACCGCGGCCAGCAGGGCGACCGCGGTGACCGCGGCGGCCAGCAGGGCGGCGAGCACGACGACGAGCGCGGTGGCCGCAGGGGCCGCCGGTTCCGTGAGCGCAACCGGGGCCGGGGCACCGGCCGCGAGCGCTACGAGGCCGAGCCGGTCGTCTCCGACGACGACGTGCTGATCCCGGTCGCCGGCATCCTCGACATCCTCGACAACTACGCGTTCGTGCGCACCACCGGCTACCTGCCGGGCCCCAACGACGTGTACGTCTCGCTGGCCCAGGTCCGCAAGAACGGCCTGCGCAAGGGCGACGTGATCACCGGCGCGGTCCGCCAGGCCCGCGAGGGAGAGCGGCGCGAGAAGTTCAACGCGCTGGTCCGCCTCGACACCGTCAACGGCATGGAGCCCGACCAGGCCCGCGGCCGGGTGGAGTTCTCCAAGCTCACCCCGCTGTACCCGCAGGAGCGGCTGCGCCTGGAGACCGACCCGGGCATCCTGACCACCCGGATCATCGACCTGGTCAGCCCGATCGGCAAGGGCCAGCGCGGCCTGATCGTCTCGCCGCCCAAGGCCGGCAAGACGATGGTGATGCAGTCGATCGCCAACGCGATCACCAAGAACAACCCCGAGTGCCACCTGATGGTCGTGCTGGTGGACGAGCGGCCCGAAGAGGTCACCGACATGCAGCGGTCGGTCAAGGGCGAGGTCATCCACTCGACCTTCGACCGTCCCGCCGAGGACCACACCACCGTCGCCGAGCTCGCCATCGAGCGCGCCAAGCGGCTGGTGGAGCTGGGCCACGACGTGGTCGTGCTGCTGGACTCCATCACCCGGCTGGGCCGCGCCTACAACCTGGCGGCCCCCGCCTCGGGCCGCATCCTGTCCGGTGGTGTGGACTCCACCGCGCTGTACCCGCCCAAGCGGTTCTTCGGCGCGGCCCGCAACATCGAGAACGGCGGCTCGCTGACCATCCTGGCCACCGCGCTGGTGGAGACCGGCTCGCGGATGGACGAGGTGATCTTCGAGGAGTTCAAGGGCACCGGCAACATGGAGCTCAAGCTCAGCCGCCAGCTCGCCGACAAGCGCATCTTCCCCGCGGTGGACGTGGACGCCTCCAGCACCCGCAAGGAGGAGATCCTCATGGCCCCCGAGGAGCTGCGGGTGGTCTGGTCGCTGCGCCGGGTGCTGCACGCCCTCGACACCCAGCAGGCCCTCGAGCTGCTGCTGGAGAAGATGAAGGAGACCAAGTCGAACGCGGAGTTCCTGCTCCAGGTCCAGAAGACCACCGTCGCGCACGACTGATCACCTGACGCCTGACCGAGGCCTCGACGGCAGGGCCCGCACGCATCCCGTGCGGGCCCTGCCGCTGTCCGGGCGCCTTCACCCACCGCCATCCGCAAGCCCCGCCCTCGCGCCCGTCGCCTTCCGCCTGCCGCCACCTGGGCGCTTCCGGCCAGCCGGACGCGGTGCCCTCCGGCTGGCCGGAGGGTTTCTCCGCCTTTCGGGTCGGGCTGCCTTGCCGTTGTCTGGTATCGGTATTCGAGGCTTCCGTCTGCCGCCGTCTGGGGGCTTTCGTCTGCCGGATACGGCGCTCTGCGGTCTGTCGGCGGGGCTCGCCGCCCCTCTCGGGGCGGGTCGTGTTCTCCCGGGGTGCGGCGGGAGGGGGTTTTCCCCACCTTCGGGAGGGAGGGTCGCGGGATGGTCCGCGAGGGGCCGGTCCGGGAGCCTTGGAGGACGAGGAGAGGAAGGCCCCCTGAGATGACAGAGCCGAACGAGCCGGAGCGGGCGAAGCACGCGTTGCCGGGCGGGAGTGCGGCCGCAGAGGACACGCCGCCGGGCGTGCGTTTCTCCGTGGAGGTGCCGACGCCGCTGCGGCTGATCAGAGATCCCGCGGCGTGGAAGACCGCCGTCTACCTTCCGTTGAACGGGCCGCTGGGCCTGGGCTGGTTCCTCCTGCTGTGCGCGGGGGTGCCGCTGGCGGCCGCGACCACGATCATCTGGATCGGTCTGCCGCTGTGGGCGCTGCTGCTGCTGGCGCTGCGCGGCGGATCGATGCTCGACCGGAGGCTGATCGGCCTCGCGTCCGGCTCCCGCATCCCCGACCCCTACCGCCCGCTCCCGCAGGACGGGCTGCTGAAGAAGGGCGGGGCGATCCTCGGCGACCCGGCCACCTGGAAGGACCTGGCCTTCCAGCTCATCCGGATCCCCTTGGCCTTCTGCTACTTCGTCGGGTTCGCCGTGATGTGGTCGGTGATCGCGGCGTTCCTGTTCGCCCCCGTGTTCGGGCAGTGGGACGAGGGGTTCGTCCCCGACATCGGGCCGTACCAGCCCGAGGTGGACAGCTGGTACGAGGGCCTGCCGTACAGCGTCGTGGGCGTCTTCGGGGTGTTCCTGGGCCTGTACGCGGTCAAGGCCGTGGGCGCCGTCCACCTCCTGCTCGCCAGGGCGCTGCTCGGCCCGTCGGAGAAGCAGGAGCTGCGGGCGAGGGCGTCGCGGCTGCAGGCCAGCCGGGCGCGCGGCGTGGACGCCGCGGAGGCCGAGCGGCGGCGGATCGAGCGGGACCTGCACGACGGGGCGCAGCAGCAGCTGCTGGCCGTGGCGATGGACATCGGGCGGGCCAGGAGCAAGCTGGACGCCGACCCCGAGGGCGCCCGGCAGCTGATCGACCAGGCGCACACCGGGGCCCGCGCGGCGATCACCGAGCTGCGGCAGCTCGCCCGCGGCATCTACCCGGCGATCCTCACCGACCGCGGGCTGGACGCCGCCCTGTCCGCGCTGGCGGCGCGCTCGCCGGTCCCGGTGCGGCTGGACGTCCGCCTGGCGGAGCGGCCCCCGGCGGCGGTGGAGTCGATCGCCTACTTCACGGTGGCCGAGGCGCTGACCAACGCCGGCAAGTACGCCAGGGCGTCCGAGGTGGTGGTCGAGGCGCGCAGGGACCGGGACGAGGTCGTCGTCGAGGTGCGGGACGACGGCGTCGGGGGCGCCGCGGTCCAGCCCGGAGGAGGGCTGGCGGGGCTGGCCGACCGTGCGGCGACCATCGACGGGACGCTGACCGTGGACAGCCCGCCGGGGGGTCCCACGGTGGTGCGGGCGGTTCTGCCCTGTAGCTGGTGAAATGGGTTCCATGCGCATCGTGATCGCCGAGGACTCCGTACTGCTGCGCGAGGGCCTGTCCCGGCTGCTCGCCGACGAGGGCATCGAGACCGTCGGGGCGGCCGGCGACGGGGAGGGGCTGGTGGCGCTGGTCGCCGAGCACCGGCCCGACCTGGCGATCGTCGACGTGCGGATGCCGCCGGGCTTCACCGACGAGGGGCTGCGCGCGGCGCTGGCCGTGCGGCCCGTGCCCGTCCTGGTGCTCTCGCAGTACGTGGAGGAGCAGTACGCCGCCGAGCTGCTCGGCGGCGGCGCGCGCGGCGTGGGCTACCTGCTCAAGGAGCGGGTGTCGGACGTGGCGGAGTTCACCGACGCGGTCCGGCGGGTCGCCGCGGGCGGCACGGTCATCGACCCGGAGGTGATCTCCCAGCTGCTGGGCCGCAGGACCCTGGACCCCCTGACCCCGCGGGAGCGGGAGGTCCTGGCCCTGATGGCCGAGGGCCTGTCGAACGCGGGGCTCGCCCGCCGGCTGGTGGTCGGCGAGGGCGCGGTGGAGAAGCACATCTCCCGGATCTTCCTCAAGCTGGGGCTGGAGAACTCCCAGGACGCCCACCGCCGGGTGCGGGCGGTGCTGGCCTACCTCAGGGGCAGGGAATAGCGCCCGGTCCCGGCACGTTCTGGTATCCGGCATACTTGAAAGGCCCAAGGCTCCGGTTCACGGCCCGCCATCGCGCGGCCGACCCGGTGCCGTCTCGAAGGAGATCATCCCATGAAGCCTGACATCCACCCGAACTACGTGGTCACCGAGGTGACCTGTACGTGCGGCGCGACGTTCAAGACCCGCAGCACCGTGGAGAGCGGCGTCATCCGCTCCGACGTGTGCTCCCAGTGCCACCCGTTCTACACGGGCAAGCAGAAGCTCCTCGACACCGGCGGCCGCGTGGCCCGCTTCGAGGCGCGCTTCGGCAAGAAGAAGGCCGCGGACAAGTAGGCGGACGGCGAGCCCGGCCGCGGATCGCGAAGGCGTTCCCGCGGCCGGGCTCGGCTTCTGTCCCCCCGTCCGCACGGCCCGTTGCCTGAAGAGAGCACACAGTGAACTTCGACCTCGACGACTTCCTGCGCGAGTACGCCGACATCGAGCAGGCGCTCGGTGACCCGGCCGTCCACGCCGACCAGAAGAAGGCGCGCGAGCTGAGCAAGCGCTACGCCCACCTGCGCCCGATCGTCGAGACGTACAAGGAGCTGGAGGCGGCCGAGGACGACCTGGGCACCGCCCGGGAGCTGGCCGCCGAGGACAGGGCGTTCGCCGAGGAGGCGGACGCGCTGGAGAAGCAGATCGCCGAGCTGGGCGAGCGCCTCAAGCGCCTGCTGGTGCCGCGCGACCCCAACGACGACAAGGACGTGATCGTCGAGATCAAGGCGGGGGAGGGCGGCGAGGAGTCCGCCCTGTTCGCCGGCGACCTCCTGCGCATGTACAGCCGCTACGCCGAGCGCGCCGGGTGGAAGACCGAGGTCATCGACTCCCAGCTGTCGGACCTGGGCGGCTACAAGAGCGTCACCATGGCCGTGAAGGCCAAGGAGGGCGCCTGGTCGCGGCTGAAGTGGGAGGGCGGCGTGCACCGCGTGCAGCGGGTGCCGGTCACCGAGTCCCAGGGCCGCATCCACACCTCGGCGGCCGGGGTGCTGGTCACGCCCGAGGCCGAGGAGATCGACATCCAGATCGACCCGAACGACCTGCGCGTCGACGTCTTCCGCTCCGGCGGCCCCGGCGGCCAGTCGGTCAACACCACCGACTCGGCCGTGCGGATCACCCACATCCCCACCGGCACGGTCGTGCAGTGCCAGAACGAGAAGAGCCAGCTGCAGAACAAGGAGTCGGCGCTGCGCGTCCTGCGCTCCCGGCTGCTGGCCGTCGCGCAGGAGGAGGCGGACGCCGCCGCGTCCGCCGAGCGCAAGGCCCAGGTGCGCACGGTCGACCGCTCCGAGCGCATCCGCACCTACAACTTCCCGGAGAACCGCATCTCCGACCACCGCGTGGGCTTCAAGGCGTATAACCTCGACCAGGTGATGGACGGAGACCTGCAGGCCGTGATCCAGGCGCTGGTCGACGCGGACATGGAACGCAGGCTGGACGAAATTCAGCAGTAATGAACTTGCTTCTCGACGAGATCGCGCGCGCGACGGCACGGCTGGCCGAAGCCGGTGTCGCCTCGCCGCGCGCCGACGCCGAGGAGCTGGCGGCCGCGGTGCACGGGGTGGGCCGCGGCGAGCTGCACAACCTGCCCGACAGCGCCTTCGACGCGCGCTACTGGGAGGGCATCGCCCGGCGGGAGGCCGGGGAACCGCTGCAGCACATCACCGGCCGCGCCTTCTTCCGCTACCTGGAGCTGTCGGTGGGGCCCGGGGTGTTCGTCCCCCGCCCGGAGACCGAGGTCGTCGCCGGCTGGGCCATCGACACCCTGCGCGAGATGGACGTCGCCGACCCGGTCGTGGTCGACCTGGGCACCGGCTCCGCCGCGATCGCGCTGTCGGTCGCCCAGGAGGTCCCCCAGGCCCGCGTCCACGCCGTCGAGCTCGACGCCGACGCCCACCGGTGGGCGGCCCGCAACATCGAGAACCTGGACGAGCGCGGCCAGGTCACCCTGCACCACACCGACTTCGCCGGGGCGCTGCACGAGCTCGACGGCCTGGTCGACCTCGTGGTCAGCAACCCGCCCTACATCCCGATGAGCGAGTGGGAGTACGTGCCGCGCGACGTGCGCGACCACGATCCCGCCGCGGCCCTGTGGGGCGGCGGGGACGACGGCCTGGACGCCGTCCGCGTGGTCGAGCGCACCGCGCGCAGGCTGCTGCGGCCCGGCGGTTTCGTGGCGGTCGAGCACAGCGACCTGCAGGGCGCCCCCGTCTACTGGATCTTCGCCGAGGAGAACGGCTGGCGCGACCAGCGCAACCGTCGTGATCTCACCGACCGGGACCGGTTCGTCACGGCCCGCCTGACCACGGAGTAGCACCCGCATGAGCCGGCACTACGACTGTTCGGACCCCCTCGAGCGCGTCCGGGGGATCGCGGACGCGGCCTCCTGCCTGCGCAGGGGGGAGCTCGTCGTCCTCCCCACCGACACCGTCTACGGCATCGCCGCCGACGCCTTCACGCCCCCGGCGGTGCAGAGGCTGCTGGACGCCAAGGGGCGGGGCCGGGACATGCCGCCGCCGGTCCTGGTCGGCTCGGTGCGCGCGGCCACCGCGCTGATCGAGGACCTGGGCCCCTACGGACAGGACCTCATCGACGAGTTCTGGCCGGGCGCGCTGACCGTCGTCTGCCAGGCCAACCCGAGCCTGTCGTGGAACCTGGGCGAGACCAAGGGCACCGTGGCGGTGCGGATGCCGCTGCACGACCTGGCGCTGGAACTGCTCAAGGAGACCGGCCCCCTGGCGGTCTCCAGCGCGAACCTGAGCGGCTCGCCGGCCGCCCGCACCGCGGCCGAGGCCGAGGAGATGCTGGGCGAGAGCGTCGCGGTCTACCTCGACGGCGGCCCCGCGGGGGAGGGCAGGGCCTCCTCGATCGTGGACCTCACCGGTTCGCTGCCCAAGCTGCTGCGGCGCGGCGCGATCCGCGAGGACAAGATCCGCGCGGTCTGCGGGGTGCTGCTGCGCGACGAGGACCTGGGCGACGACGAGGACGAGGACGACCCGTCGGCGCTGCTCCACCTGGACGACGAGGACGGCGGCGAGGCGGGGCGGCCGGTGGCCTTCGAGAAGGACGCGGCTTCGGTGCGGGAGCCGGCCGACGGCGAGGACGCGCCGGACGACAAGGACGCCGCGGACGGCCCCGTGCCGCCCGAGGTGCCGGCCGAGCCCTGGTGGGAGAAGAAGGACGGCCCCGAGCGCTAGGGCTCAGCCCCGGCGCAGCGCCGGGCGGCGGGCGGCCAGGCCGCCCAGGATCAGCAGCCCCGCCCCGCCCAGCAGCGGGTCGCCCACCGACAGCAGGCCGAACCCGCCGGACGCCGTCTCGGCCAGCAGGTCCCACAGCACGACGCAGGCGCCCGCGGCGAGCAGGCCGCGGCGCAGCCATCCCGGAGTGCGGTAGCGGGCCACCAGGACCAGCGGGAAGGCCAGCAGCAGCGCCATCCAGCCCCAGGGCGTGAAGGCCAGGTGCGAGGGCGCGTAGCGGGGCGTCAGCGGGCCCAGGACGCCCCGGGGGAACGCGGCGCGTACCTTCATGCCCTCATGGGGGCGAAGGCCGTCCTGGCGGAACTCCACCGCGGTCGGCCCGGCCTGCCACCGGCCGCAGTGCGTGATCGCTCCGGGGGCCCCGGCCAGGCAGCCGGAGGTGAACGAGGCGGGCCCCTCGATCCGCACGGAGGCCTTCTCCACCGGTACGGGCCAGCCGGGGTCCAGCGGCTCCCAGACGAGCTCGTCGCGCTCGGCCCCCGGGGTGAGGACGTCCAGCAGCTCGTAGCTCAGCACGTAGGAATGGCGGCCGGAGACGGGCCTGCCCGCGCCGATCACGATGCTGCGCCGGTGGAGGAAGTCCGCCGTCTCCACGCCGACCGGGGCGCCCGTCGTGCTCGCGACCGTCAGGCCGCGCATCCGGTAGAGGCGGTCGCCGTCGCGCCGGCGGACGCCGCGCACCAGACCGTGGTCATGGGTGCCGAGGTAGTCGAAGGTGAAGGCCTCGCGCACGTGGACGGTGCCGCCCTCGCGCACGGTCACCACCGCGTCGTAGGAGGGGACGGAACCCCCGGGCGCGTGTGCGCCGCCCAGCAGGAACGGCAGGAGCGCCAGCATCAGCAGCGCGCAGAAGGTCATCCCCCCGATGGGGGCGGATCGCCGGAGACTCATCACCGCGTGCAGTCTCTCGCGGACGCAGCGGAATGGCCAATCCCCCTTTCGGGCAATCCACGCTTTTTCTCAAGAAATGTGTCCAAGATCACATGCAACCATGCGGATGGTGGGGTTCTATCGGAACTCTGCCGCATCGCCCCAGCTCGAAGGCGGTTTCCGGGCGTGCGGGGGTTCTGCTCCGAGAGTTGCGCATCCGGACTTGGACGAGGAAAACCCCCATTCGGTTCTTCGGTAAGTCGGATTTCTGCCTTAGCGAATCACTCCATATGCGGGCAATAAAGATGATCTTCATCGAACCGCTACAGTCCCTCACCTATCAGGAAGAACCATCAGGGAGTGATCACTATGCGGCGTACAGCTGCGGTTGCCATGACCGTCGTCACCCTGGGTGCCGGCGTCGGCCTCACTGCGGTCCCCGCCAGCGCCGCCCCGAAGAAGGTGACCAAGAAGTGGTCGACCTTCGCGGGGATGAAGGAGCTCAAGGCGGTCCACGCCGGAGGCAGGTACACCCGTTCCGGCAAGAAGATCGTGATCAGGGGCCGGATCACCGACAAGGCCAGGAACGGCTGGACCCCCGGCGTGCAGTTCCTCGTCTACAACAACGGCAAGTGGACCGCGACCGACCCCATCGGCATCTTCCGCGAGCCCGGCCGCACGCCGATCGACGGCCAGGCCACCGTCCCCTCGTGGAACAAGCCGGAGGGCAAGTTCAAGACCCTCCGGGGCACCCACCTCAAGGTGCGCGAGCTGGCGATCAGCACGAAGAAGAAGCAGCCCATCGTGGGGGCCTGGAAGAAGGTCTTCTGACGGTGGCCGACCGTGCGGCGCCGCACGGTCGTACGGCCCGGATGCTCCATCATCCGGGCCGTTCGTCTTTTTCGCCGCTATCGTGCCGCGGGTGGCCGAGAACGCGGAGCACACGGGGAACAAGGCGGATGATCTGGTCGCCGGGCGCTACCGGCTGCTGTCGGTGGTGGGGGTCGGCGGCATGGGGCGGGTGTGGCGGGCCCTGGACGAGCGGCTGGATCGCGAGGTGGCGGTCAAGGAGGTGCTGCTGCCGTCCGGGGTGCGGGGCGAGGAGCGCGAGCGGCTCAACCGCAGGGCGGTCCGGGAGGGCCGCTCGGCCGCCAGGCTCAGCCATCCGGGCATCATCACGATGCACGACATCGTCATCCACCGGGACGCGCCGTTCCTGGTCATGGAGTACCTGCCCGGCCGCTCCCTGGCCGAGGCCGTCGGGCTGGACGGGCCGCTGCCGCCGCACCGGGCCGCGCGGGTCGGCCGGGTCGTGGCCGAGGCGCTGCTCGTCGCGCACGGCGCGGGCATCGTCCACCGCGACCTGAAGCCGCAGAACGTGCTGCTGCACGGGGAGCGGGTGGTCATCACCGACTTCGGCATCGCCCACCTGGTCGGCGACGCCACGCTGACCGCGGCCGGGGCGATCATGGGCACCCCCGCCTACATGGCGCCCGAGCAGGCCGAGACCGCCGAGGTGAGCCCGGCCGCCGACGTGTGGTCGCTGGGGGCGACCCTCTACTCCGCGGTCGAGGGCAGGCCGCCCTTCCCCGGCGCCACCTACGTGGAGGCGCTCACCGCGCTCATCACCGGCGGGCCGAGACCTCCGCGCACCACCGGGCCGCTCATCGACCTGGTGATGCGGATCCTGCGCAGGGACCCGGCGGAGCGTCCGGGCCTGTCCGAGCTCGTCCCGCTGCTGGAACGGCTGGAGGAGCCGGCCGCGGAGCCGCCCGCCGTCCGGGCGGCCCCCGCCCCGCCTCCCGCCCCCGCCGAGCCGGCCCAGGTCTGGACGCCGCCGAGCGGGGGAGCGGTGCCTCCTCAGGCCGTCTCCACGGAGGCCGCGGCGCCCCCCACGCCGCCCTCGCAGGACTCCCAGGCGGCGTCTGCCCGGCTTCCGGCGCCGGCACGGCCCCGCATGTGGAGCCGCAGGGACCTCGGCGTCCTCGCCGGGCTGGCCGTGCTGAGCGCGGCGCTCCCCGCCGGGGTGAACCTCGCCCGCGGCGACGGGGGAGGGGGGCCCGCGCCGAAGCCCCCGGCGGGGGCGCCGCTCTCCCAGGGGCTGAGCGGCGCGGTGCGGGCGCTGGCCTTCGCGGGGGAGGGGACGGTCCTGGCGACCGGCAGCGACGGGGACCCGGTGCGGTTGTGGGATCCGGTGCGGCAGGCGGAGACCGGCCGCCTGGAGGGCCCCTCCCCGGTCACCACCCTCGCCTTCGGGCCCGGCGGCACGCTGCTGGCGGCGGGAGGGGGGGACAGCACGGTCTGGCTCTGGGAGACGGCGTCACGCAGCCGGATCGCGGTGCTGGACGGGCATGAGGCCGCCGTACGGGCGGTGGCGTTCGCCCCCGACGGGAGACTCCTCGCCTCGGCCGGGGACGACGACGTCGTCCGGCTCTGGGACACCGCGACCCGCCGGCAGGTGGCCGAACTCGAAGGCCACGACGACGACGTGTGGTCGCTGGCCTTCAGCCCCGACGGACGGACGCTCGCCAGCGGCGGCTGGGACGAGGCCGTGCGGCTGTGGGACGTGGCGGAGCGCGAGGAGCGGGCCAGGCTGGACGGCCACCGCGCGGTCGTGACGGCGGTGGCCTTCGCCCCGGACGGCCGGACCCTGGCCAGCGGGAGCCAGGACCACACGGTCCGGATCTGGGACGTGGCGGAGCGCGAGGAGCGGCACGTGCGCAAGGAGCACCGCGACTACGTCTCGGCGGTGGCCTTCGCCCCGGACGGCCGGACGCTGGTGAGCGCCGGCTGGGACGGCGCCGTGCGGCTGTGGGACACCGAGGGCTACGGGGAGAGGTCCGTCCTGCGGATGCGCGCCGGCGGCGATCACGTGCTGTCCCTGGCTTCGGCCGGCCGGTACCTGGCGATGGGCGGGCAGAGCCGGCTGGTGAGGGTGTACTCCCTCGGCTGAGGTCAGACCCGGCGCAGCTCGCCCATCACGACGTCCCCGTCCTCGGTGAGAGCGCTGTAGCGCAGCCTCTCCCCGTGCAGGGCGAGCCTGCCGGACGAGCCCAGGCAGCCGGAGCCGGACGCCAGCTTCTCGCTGAAGAGGATCGCGTCCGGCTCGGCGCCCTCCAGGACGACGCTGAACCGGCAGGTGGCCGAACCCACTCCGGACTCCCCGATGGGCTGACCGAGGGCGCCCCGGGTGAGCTCCAGATCCAGTTCGTAGGTCCCGCCGGGCCCCTCCGCGTTCCCCCGCCAGCGGCCGAGCATGCTCTCGGGCACCCCGTCGAGGGACGGGGGCGAGGCGGTGGGGAGCGGGGGGACGGTGGGCGCGGGGGAGGGAGGCGGGACCGGTGCCGGCCCGCCGGGGCGGGTCGCCGCCCAGGACCCCGCGGCGATTGCCGCGCAGGTCACCGCCGTCACCGCCCACCTGGCCCAGCGCACGGTTCCCCTCTCCGCAACTTTCAAGACGCGTTTCGGTGGCTCAATTTATCGTGATTCGGATAGCTTTCGCGCCATTGTTCTATGGCATTCATGGACGAAACACTAAAATCCGGCTACCGCTTAACAAAGGCACGGGGAGTGACCGAATGAGACGTATCGCTACGGTGGGCCTCGCCGCGGGCTCGCTGGTCCTGGGCATGGCGGCGCACGCCGTGCCCGCCGGGGCCGAGGAGGCGGCCGCCCCGTCCTCCTCCCGGGCGAAGCCCGTGGCGAAGGGGGGCTTCAAGAGCAAGAACGGGCGTGCCAAGGCCTTTCGCGACATTGAGGCCAGCGGCAGCTACCAGGTGACCCACGACAGGATCACCGTCAGGTTCAAGGTGCGCGACAAGAAGCGGGACGGCTGGACGCCCGCCGTCCAGTTCGCCGCGCTGGAGGCATGGGACGGGGAGGGCACGGGCCTGTACTTCCCGCTCGCCAAGAACCTCCGCAACGGGCGCGGCACCCCCAACCCCAACCAGAGCGGCACCATCGCCGGGCCGCCGATCAGCAACACGGTCGAGCCGAAGGGCTCCGAGCAGCCCGAATGCCGCAGCTGCAGCACGGTCAAGCCCCGGCCGAAACCCAAGCCGAAGAAGGGCCCCGCCGACGGCAGGTACACCTTCAAGTTCAAGAAGTCCTTCAGCTCCAAGTACACCGAATACCTGGCGGTGCGCGAGGTGCTCCTGCGCAAGAAGGGCAAGAAGTACCAGTACAAGGTCGGTCCGACGACCATCGTCTACGCGGCCTCCGAGGGGCCGCACCTGGCGCTCGACCCCGCGCAGAACGCCCGGACCGCCGACTCCGGCGGCGTCGCCGTCCAGCGGCGCGTGGTCCGTGACGGCCGCTACAAAAAGGCGCTGCGCGACGGCCTGGCGTCCTCCAGGCGGGCCATCCCCAAGGGCTGGACGCACTTCACCAACAAGAAGCTCCCCGGCCAGCTCGACGGCAACACCGAGACCTGGGGCTACTTCACCGGCTACCGCAACGACTCCGGCGGCACCAATGCCCGGCTCACCCTCCGCGTCCGCGACAACAAGGCCGACCGCCGGTACGCGGGCACGATCGTGGCGTTCACCAACGCGGACGCCAGCGTCGCCGAGGAGTGGGCGCTGTCCAATCTCCAGGACCTCAAGGGCCGCTGGACCAGCCGGGTGGTGCACTCGGCCTACACCGACCACCTGCTGTACCAGTCCTGTGTCGGCCTCTACGACCAGGTGGACGGCAGGCTGGTGTTCGTCCCGACGACCTGCGGCGAGCCCCAGGTCCTCTACTGATCAAGGGATGATCAGGATGTTTCACACCGGGTAAGGGCCTCCTGTGCCCCTCGGTGGGCGTAAGGTGTGCTGATCGTCGGACGGCCGCAGGCAACCTTCGGGGGCCGGTGGCCGTCTTACAGTTCACAAGGTGACGGCGTCCGGAGGCGGAGGGGCGGGGCAATGCGGGAATACCTGCTGGTCATCCTCACCGGCATCACCGTCACCTACCTGCTGGTCACCCCGGTCAAGCGGCTCGCCCTGCTCATCGGGGCGCAGTCCCCGGTGCGGGAGCGGGACGTGCACTCCGTCCCCACGCCCCGGGTGGGCGGCCTGGCGATGTTCGGCGGGCTGCTGGGCGCCCTGGTGATGGCCAAGAGCCTGCCGCACATGCAGAAGGTCTTCGAGGAGACCAAGACCGCCGAGGCGGTGATCCTGGCCGGCGCGCTGATCGTCCTGCTGGGCATCGCCGACGACCTGTGGGACATCGACGCCCTGACCAAGCTGTCGGGGCAGGTCGCCGCCTCCGGAATCCTGATCATGAACGGGGTCCGGCTCACCACGATCCCGCTGCCCGACGGCGGTTCGCTCGCCCTGCCCCCCCAGTACGGGGTGCCGCTCACGGTCTTCGTGGTGGTGGCGACGATCAACGCGGTGAACTTCATCGACGGCCTGGACGGCCTGGCCGCCGGCGTCGTGGGCATCGCGGCGTTCGCCCTGTTCCTGCTGTCCTACCGGCTCGCGGACGTCATCGACATCCCGCTGCTCATCGGCCCCACCATGATCGCCGGCGTGCTGGTGGGCGTCTGCATCGGCTTCCTGGCGCACAACTTCCACCCGGCCCGCATCTTCATGGGCGACACCGGCTCGATGCTCATCGGGCTCCTGCTGTCGGCGGCCACCATCCAGCTCATCGAGCTGTTCGACCCCGCGCTGGTCAAGAAGTACTCGATCTTCCCGCTGTGGCTGCCGCTGCTGCTCGTCCCCATGGTCGTCGTGGTGCCCTACGCCGACATGCTGCTGGCCGTCTGGCGCCGCACCAACCAGGGCCGTTCGCCCTTCGCCCCCGACAAGCACCACCTGCACCACCGGCTGCTGCGCCTGGGCCACTCCCACCGCAGGTCCGTGCTGATCATGTACGGCTGGGTCGGCCTGGTGGGCTCCTGCATGGTCGCCATGTCGTTCGTCCCCCCGGGTTCGCCGGACGTGCTCGCCCTCGTGGTGGGAATCACTCTCCTGGTCGCCGCGCTGGGTGCGGTCCTCATGGTCGGGGTGCCCCGGATCATGGCCAGAAGGGCCGCCGCCGCGGCGGCGCAGCGCGTTTCGGACGACACCGATACCTTCACCCGGCAGCCGGTTTAAGCAGCTGTTCGCCCTACCGTTACCCGAGGGGTAATTGCCGGGCTTCTCGACGCTTGTGATAGCTTTCACTAAGTAGAGACGAACACGTTACGTGACCAACCGGAGCCTCCATGGACTCAGGCGCTTCGATCTTCAAGGGTGCCGCCCTGCCCACCGCCCTCGCCGGCGTCGTGGCCCTGCTCGCGGGGCTGCTCTTCGGCGGGCCGAAGGGTGCGGCGGGCGCCGTGCTGGGGACCGTCGTGGTCGTGGCGTTCTTCTCCATCAGCGCGTACGTGGTCGCCTGGGCCTCGAAGATCTCCCCGCAGACCCTCATGCTGGCCGGCATCACCAGTTACGTGGTGAAGGTGCTGGGCATGATGATCTTGATTTCGGCGCTCGGCGACGTCACCCTGTGGAACACGGTGATCTTCGGCTGGACGGTCGTGGCCCTCGCGGTCGTGTGGATCGTCGCCGAGTTCAGGACCACCCTCCAGACCCGAAGGCCTTACATTGACGAACCCATCACCGACGGCGAGCGGGAAGTCCGTGCCGGGCGCGGCTCGTGAAGGGCTACTCCGATATGACCAGTCCTCGACTGGCCTGCTATCGTTCGGCGCGCGATGAGCGAGCATTCGGAAGCGCCACGGGAGACTGGCCCCAGCTTCGCCGACGCCGCTTGGTCCGTCCCCAGCTACCTGCTGTCCGGGATGGCCATCTGGGGCGGAATCGGGTGGCTGTTGAGCGAGTGGTCCGGGTGGGACCTGTTCAAGCCGATAGGGCTGATCATGGGTGCCGGGCTCGCCGTCTACCTGGTCTACGTGAAATACGGTCGCTGACCGCCGGTACCCGGTACCCGGCCAGCGAGTACTTGATCCATCTTCAGCTTGAAGGGAACGCCACAGTGCGCGAGTGCAGCGAGCGGACCACTATGCCCACCGAGGTGAAGAAGTGAGCGCAGTGACTGTCCTCGCCGCTTCCGGTGGCGGCGTGTTCACGCCGCCCGGTGCAGAGCTCTTCGACTTTCCGCCGCTGTTCGCGGGCGGCCCCGAGTGGCTGACCAAGCCGGTGGCCCTGGCCATCCTCGGTGCCCTCCTGACCTGCGCCATCGCCTGGAGCGCCTTCGCCAAGCCGAAGCTCGTTCCCCGCGGTATGCAGAACGTCGGCGAGATCGGTTACACGTTCGTCCGCGACCAGGTCGCCAGGCCGTTCCTGGGCAAGGACGCAGAACGTTGGATGCCGCTTCTGCTGTCGATGTTCGTGCTGATCTGGGTCTGGAACCTCTTCGCGGTGATCCCGGTGATCCAGTTCCCGGTGGCCTCGCACATCGCCTTCCCCGCGGTGCTGGCGCTGAGCGTCTACTTCCTCAAGATCTACCTGGGCATGCGGCACCAGGGGCCGGTGAAGTACTTCACCAACCTCATCCCCAAGGGCCTGCCCAAGCCGATCTACGTCCTGCTGGTGCCGATCGAGTACCTCTCGACCTTCGTCCTCGCGCCCTTCACCCACGCGGTGCGGCTCTTCGCGAACATGTTCGCCGGCCACCTCATCCTGGCCTTCTTCAGCCTCGTGGGCTACTGGTTCCTGATCGAGAACCCGACCCTGCTCGGTGCGCCGGTCGGCGTGCTCGGTGTGGTGATGACGATCGCGATGACCGCGTTCGAGCTGTTCATCCAGTTCCTGCAGGCCTTCCTGTTCACCATGCTCGCCGCCATGTACATCGGCAGCGGGCTGCACGCGGACCACTAGGCCGCCCCAGTCTTCTCGTTCCCAAGAGACCCGACCGGTGGACCATCCACCGGAAGAGATCCGACCGGTGGATCCCCCACCGGCCAAATGAAGGAGTACAAGAAATGAGCGTCGTCGCACAGTCGGCCATCGCCGCCGTCGAGGGTAACGTCGGAGCGATCGGCTACGGCCTTGCTGCGATCGGCCCCGGTATCGGCGTCGGCATCATCTTCGGCCAGGGCGTCCAGGCGATGGCCCGCCAGCCCGAGATGACCGGCGTCATCCGCCAGAACATGATGCTGGGCTTCGTTCTGACCGAGGCGCTCGCGCTGATCGGTCTGGTCGCTCCGTTCATCTACCGCTGACGGCGCGCAACACAACCCTGACGGAGGGCTGCACCTAAAATGATCACAGCAGCTTCAGTGCTCGCTGCGGAGGGCAACAACCCGCTCATTCCGCACACCTACGAGCTCGTCGTCGGCGTCTTCTCGTTCCTGGTCGTGGTCCTGGTCGTCGGGAAGCTGCTGGTCCCCCGGATCCAGCAGACGCTGGCCGAGCGCACTGATCTGATCGAAGGCGGGCTCAAGCGCGCCGAAGACGCTCAGGCCGAGGCCAAGCAGACCCTCGACGCTTACAAGTCCCAGCTCTCGGAGGCCCGCCAGGAGGCGGCACGCCTGCGGGAGGAGGCTCGTGAGCAGGGCGCTCAGATCATCGCGCAGATGAAGGAGCAGGCCCAGGTCGAGGCGCGCCGCATCGTGGAGAACGCCCAGGCGCAGATCGAGCAGGAGCGCACCCAGGCCCTGGCCGCGCTGCGCGCCGAGGTCGGCGCCATGTCGGTCGAGCTGGCCGGCCGGGTGGTCGGCGAGTCCCTCGAGGACGAGGCGCGCCAGCGCCGTATCGTCGACCGCTTCCTCGAGGAGCTCGAGTCCGCCAACGCGAGCAAGGCCCTGTGATGGCGGGAGCCGTCAGCAGGGCCTCGCTGGCCGAGGTCAACGAGAGATTCGACGAGATCGCCGCGGGCGCGGACGCCGCGACGCTCGGCGCCGAGCTGTTCGCGGTCCTGCACCTGCTGGACCGCGAGCACGGGCTGCGCCGGTCGCTGGCCGACCCGGCGTCCTTCGGCGAGGCCAAGGCGCAGATCGTGCGCTCACTGCTCGAGGGCAAGCTGAGCGAGTCCGCGATCGAGCTCGCGGCCGAGGTCGTGCGCCGCAGGTGGAGCACGTCGGCCGAGATGACCGACGCCATCGAGCGGCTCGCGGTGAACGCCCAGGCGGTCGCCGCCGAGCGGGCCGGCCGGCTCGACCAGCTCGAGGACGACCTGTTCCGCTTCACCCGGGTGGTCTCCGGCGATCCGGCGCTGCGCGCGGCCCTGGCCGGCGCGCAGATCCCCGCCGAGCGCAAGGCGGAGCTGGTCAAGGCTCTGCTGGAGGGCAAGGTCGCCGAGGCGTCCCTGGCCCTCATCACCGAGGCCGTCACGCACTCGCGGGGACGTAGCCTGGAAGGCGAGCTCGACGGCTACGGCAAGGTCGTCGCCGAGCGGCGCAACCGGCTGGTCGCTCTCGTCCGTACCGCCGTTCCCCTCACGGGGGAGCAGCAGACCCGGCTCGCGGCGGCGCTCGGCGCCTCCTACGGCCGTGATGTACACCTGAACATCGAACTCGACCCGACCGTGCTCGGCGGCATCGCCGTGCAGATCGGGGACGAGGCAATCGACGGCACGATCGCCGGACGCCTTGACGGCGTACGCCGGCGGATCGCCTGAAGGCAAGGAAGGAATCATGGCGGAGCTGACGATCCGTCCGGATGAGATCCGGAACGCGCTGGAGCGTTTCGTCCAGTCGTACGAGCCCGACGCGGCCGCGCGCGAGGAGGTCGGCACTGTCACCGAGTCCGGCGACGGTATCGCTCGCGTCTCGGGCCTCCCCTCGGCGATGGCCAACGAGCTCCTGGAGTTCGAGGACGGCACGCGCGGTCTGGCGCTGAACCTCGAGCCCCGCGAGATCGGCGCGGTCGTGCTGGGCGACTTCACCAAGATCGAGGAAGGCCAGCCGGTGCGCCGCACCGGTGAGGTCCTGTCCACCCCGGTCGGCGACGACTTCCTGGGCCGCGTCGTTGACGCCCTGGGCAACCCGATCGACGGCAAGGGCCCGATCGCCTCGACCGAGCGCCGCGCGCTGGAGCTGCAGGCTCCGACCGTCGTGCAGCGCCAGTCGGTCGGCGAGCCGCTGCAGACCGGCATCAAGGCCATCGACGCGATGACCCCGATCGGCCGCGGCCAGCGCCAGCTGATCATCGGTGACCGGCAGACCGGCAAGACCACGATCGCCGTCGACACGATCATCAACCAGCGGGAGAACTGGCTCTCCGGCGACCCGGAGAAGCAGGTCCGCTGCATCTACGTCGCCATCGGCCAGAAGGGCTCCACCATCGCCTCCGTGCGCGGCACGCTGGAAGAGGCGGGCGCGCTGGAGTACACCACCATCGTCGCCGCCCCGGCGTCCGACCCGGCCGGCTACAAGTACATCGCCCCCTACACCGGGTCCGCGATCGGCCAGCACTGGATGTACCAGGGCAAGCACGTCCTGATCGTCTTCGACGACCTGTCCAAGCAGGCCGAGGCCTACCGCGCCGTCTCCCTGCTGCTGCGCCGCCCGCCGGGCCGCGAGGCCTACCCGGGTGACGTCTTCTACCTGCACTCGCGTCTGCTCGAGCGCTGCGCCAAGCTCTCGGACGACATGGGCGCCGGCTCGATGACGGGCCTGCCGGTCATCGAGACCAAGGGCAACGACGTGTCGGCGTTCATCCCGACCAACGTCATCTCCATCACCGACGGCCAGTGCTTCCTGGAGACGGACCTGTTCAACCAGGGTGTCCGCCCGGCCATCAACGTCGGTGTCTCGGTCTCCCGGGTCGGCGGCTCGGCGCAGATCAAGGCGATGCGCAGCGTCGCCGGCACCCTGCGCCTGTCCCTGTCCCAGTACCGCGACCTGGAGGCCTTCGCGGCCTTCGCCTCCGACCTGGACGCGGCCTCCAAGGCGCAGCTGGAGCGCGGCGCCCGCCTGGTCGAGCTGCTCAAGCAGCCGCAGTACAACCCGTTCCCGGTCGAGAAGCAGGTCGTCTCGGTCTGGTCGGGCACCTCCGGCGAGCTGGACGACGTGCCGGTGGAGGACATCCGCCGCTTCGAGGCCGGCTTCCTCGAGCACGTCGAGGGCAGCCACAAGGGCCTGCTGAGCGGGATCCGGGACACCGGCAAGCTGTCGGACGACGCGCTGACCGTCCTGAAGGACGCCATCACGGAGTTCAAGAAGGGCTTCACCACCAGCGCGGGCACCCTGCTGGGCGCCGAGGAGCCGGTCGAGCCGCTGGCCTCGGACGAGGTCGAGCAGGAGACCATCAAGCGCGTCAAGAAGGCCTGATCCATGGGAGCCCAGCTTCGCCTCCTGCGGCGCAAGATCAAGTCGGCCCAGTCGACCGCCAAGATCACGCGCGCGCAGGAGCTGATCGCCACCTCACGGATCTCCAAGGCCCAGGAACGGGTCGCGGCCTCCAGGCCGTACGCGCAGTTGATCACGCGGGCGCTGACCTCGCTGGTCAGCCACCGCTCGGGCGTCGACCACCCGCTGCTGAACGAGCAGCCGGAGGACAAGCGCTCCGCGGTGCTGATCATCACCTCGGACCGCGGATTCTGCGGCGGCTACAACGCCAACGTGATCCGCGAGGCCGAGGCCCTGATGGCGCTGCTGCGCGAGCAGGGCCGCGAGCCCGTCCCCTACGTGGTCGGCACCAAGGGCCTCACCTGGTACAAGTTCCGTGACCGCCAGGTCGGCGGGGAATGGTCGGGCTTCAGCGACCGGCCGGACTTCCCCAGCGCCGAGCGCATCGGCCGCAAGCTGGTCGAGGACTTCCTCAAGACCGACGCGGAGGGCGGCGTGGGCGAGATCCACGTCGTCTACACCGAGTTCGTCTCGATGCTGACGCAGGCGGTCCAGGTCAAGCGCCTGCTGCCGCTGCAGATCGAGGAGGTCGAGCGCAGCCAGGCCGAGGGGCCGCTGCCGTCCTACGACTTCGAGCCGACCGCCGAGGCCACGCTGGACCTGCTGCTGCCGAACTACATCGAGAGCCGCATCTTCCACATGCTGCTCCAGGGTGCTGCTTCGGAGCTGGCGGCCCGGCGCCGTGCGATGAAGTCCGCGACGGACAACGCCAATGATCTGATCGGCATCTACTCGCGCCAGGCCAACCAGGCGCGGCAGGCCGAGATCACCCAGGAAATCAGCGAGATCGTCGGTGGCGCCAACGCGCTGGCCGACGCCAGCGCGGGGAGTGAATAGGAAACATGTCTGCAACTGCGGTAGCGATCGGCACCGGCCGCGTCGTCCGGGTCGTCGGCCCGGTCGTCGACGTGGAGTTCCCCTCCGACGCCATGCCCACGATCAACAACGCGCTCCAGGTCGAGGTCGTCCTCGGCGCGGAGACCAAGACGCTGACCCTCGAGGTCGCCCAGCACCTGGGCGACAACATGATCCGGGCCATCTCCATGCAGCCCACCGACGGCCTGGTCCGCGGTGCGGCGGTGGCGGACTCCGGTTCGGCCATCTCGGTGCCGGTCGGCGACATCACCAAGGGCCACGTGTGGAACGCCCTGGGCGAGTGCCTGGACAGCCCCGGCCTGCAGGTCAACGAGCGCTGGGGCATCCACCGCAGCGCTCCGCCGTTCGACCAGCTCGAGTCCAAGACCGAGATGCTGGAGACCGGCATCAAGGTCATCGACCTCCTCACCCCGTACGTCAAGGGCGGCAAGATCGGCCTGTTCGGCGGCGCCGGTGTGGGCAAGACGGTGCTCATCCAGGAGATGATCACCCGTGTCGCCCGCAACTTCGGTGGCACCTCGGTGTTCGCCGGCGTCGGCGAGCGCACCCGTGAGGGCAACGACCTCTGGGTGGAGATGGACGAGGCCAACGTCCTCAAGGACACCGCCCTCGTCTTCGGCCAGATGGACGAGCCGCCGGGCACCCGTCTGCGGGTCGCCCTGTCCGCCCTGACGATGGCGGAGTACTTCCGCGACGTGCAGAAGCAGGACGTGCTGCTGTTCATCGACAACATCTTCCGGTTCACCCAGGCCGGCTCGGAGGTCTCCACCCTGCTCGGCCGCATGCCGTCCGCGGTGGGCTACCAGCCGACCCTGGCCGACGAGATGGGCCAGCTGCAGGAGCGGATCACCTCGACCCGCGGTCACTCGATCACCTCGATGCAGGCGATCTACGTGCCCGCGGACGACATCACCGACCCCGCTCCGCACACCACCTTCGCGCACCTCGACGCGCGTACGGTGCTCTCCCGGGCCATCACCGAGAAGGGCATCTACCCGGCGGTGGACCCGCTGGACTCCAGCTCGCGGATCATGGACCCGGCGATCATCGGCGCGGAGCACTACGCGGTCGCGCAGGAGGTCATCCGGATCCTGCAGAAGTACAAGGAGCTCCAGGACATCATCGCGATCCTCGGTATCGACGAGCTGTCCGAGGAGGACAAGGTCACCGTTCAGCGCGCCCGTCGCATCGAGCGGTTCCTGTCCCACCCGATGTACGTCGCCGAGCAGTTCACCGGCCAGCCCGGTGTCACCGTTCCGCTCGACGAGACCATCGCCTCCTTCAAGGCGCTGTGCGAGGGCAAGTACGACCACATCCCCGAGCAGGCGTTCTTCATGTGCGGCGGCGTCGACGACGTCGAGAAGAAGGCCAAGGAGCTGGCGAAGTAGCGAGTGGGTAGGGCTTCAGCCAAGCAGGAATCCCCGCTGACGCCGATGGCGTTAGCGGGGATCACGGCAGCAAGCGTCCCGGTATGACAGAAAGGCGAGGCTTGCTGCCACAGCGACGGGCCTTGTCCAACAGGAGGTAATGACATGGCACTTCGAGTGGCCCTTGTCTCGCCTGAGCGTGAGGTCTGGGCGGGCGAGGCCGAGATGGTGGTCGCGCAGACCATCGAGGGCGAGATCGGTATCCGTACCGGTCACGCCCCGGTGCTGGGCGTGCTGGTCGACGGCAGCCTGGTGAGGATCCACCCGACGACGGGCGACGTGATCGTCGCCGCGGTGGGCAGCGGCTTCTTCTCGGTCGCCGACGACGAGGTCTCCGTCCTGGCCGAGCAGGCCGAGCTGGGCAACGAGATCGACGTGGCCCAGGCCCGTGCGGCGCTGGCGGAGGCCCAGACCGGCGGCGACGACGACAACCCGCAGGTGGTCGCCGAGCGCCGTGCCCGCGCGCGGTTGCGCGCGGCCGGGGCCGAGTCCTAAAGAGAGAACCGGTAGCACGTGGGCGAGCACCTGGCACGAGACATCGGCTGGGTGCTCGCCGCCGTCGTGCTGCTGGCGGTGCTGCTGTTCGGCCTGATGTCGTTGCGCCGCTGGCTGCTGGAGCTGGGCGGCGGCACGGTGGAGTGCAGCCTGCGCGACCTGCAGGACGCCAACGTCTGGCGGCTGGGGATCGGCCGCTACCAGGGCGACGAGCTGCAATGGCACCGCATCTTCGGCTTCAGACGCAGACCCCGGAAGGTGATCCACCGCCGGGGTCTCGTCGTGCTCAACCGGCGCGAGCCCGAGGGCGAGGAGATCGCCGCCCTCACCGCGGACGCCGCCATCATCGAGGTCAAGAACGGGGACCTGGCCGTCGAGCTGGCGATGTCCCCGGCCGCCCTCACCGGGTTCCTGGTCTGGCTGGAGTCCTCGCCGCCGGGCTGGCCGGTCGACCTGCCGGACGGCGCCTGAGCGCTAGTGTTGGTGTCATGAGTCGCGATGACGAGCCGGTCGTGTTGTCCAAGATCTACACCCGCGGGGGAGATGACGGGACGACGGCGCTCGGCGATGCCAGCAGGACCGTCAAGACCGATCCGAGGATCGCCGCCTACGCCGACGTGGAGGAGGCCAACGCCGCGATCGGGGTGGCGCTGTCGGTCGGTTCGCTGCCGGAGGCCGTCGCGGCGGTGCTCAGGCAGGTGCAGAACGACCTGTTCGACGTCGGCGCGGACCTGTGCACCCCCGTGGACCCCGGCCTGGACTACGAGCCGCTGCGGGTCACCGAGGCCTATGTGGAGCGGCTGGAGGGCTGGTGCGACCGGTTCAACGAGCCGCTGGCCCCGCTGCGCAGCTTCATCCTGCCCGGCGGCGCGCCGGGCACCGCCTACCTGCACGTGGCGCGCACCGTCACCCGCCGGGCGGAGCGGATGATCTGGACGGCGCTGGAGGCGCACGGCAAGACCATGAACCCGCTGACCGCCCGTTACGTCAACCGGCTGTCGGACCTGCTGTTCATCTTCTGCCGGGTGGTGTCGGCGGGCGAGGACGTCCTGTGGAAGCCGGGCGGCTGACCCGGGGGCTCACAGGAAGCGGGCCATGAGCACGTCGTCGACGAGGCGGCCCTCGATCAGGAACTCGTCCTTGAGCACGCCCTCGACGGTGAAGCCCAGGCTCTCGTAGAGCCGCCGGGCGGCGGTGTTGCCCGCCAGGACGCGCAGGGTGAGCTTGCGGGCGCCCTGCCGACGAGCCTCGGCCACGGCGCCCTCCAGCAGCAGCCCGCCGATGCCGCGGCCCCGCGCCTCGGGGTCGACGGCCAGTCCCTGGATCTGGCGGACGTGCGCGGCGCTGGGCTGCAGGACGGGCTGCACCAGCCGCAGGTAGCCGACCACGCGGTCGTCGAGCTCGGCCACCAGGAAGTGCTCGGGCAGATGGAAGCGGTCGTAGAAGTAGCCGTTGCGGGTCGGCCGTGGCATGACGGAGTTGTCCGGAGCCCAGGTCAGCCAGTCCAGTTCGGCCAGCGCCTTCTCGTCCCGTGGCAGCGCCCTGCGGATCCTCACCTCACCCATCCGTCCAGTCTGCCGCCCGTCCCGTGCTCGCGCACGGGGAAAGGCGGGAAAGCGGCTCAGCCCGCCGTCCCGGCCGGCGCGGGGACGATGCCGCGCGCGAGCTGCCGGCGCCGGCCCTGCTCCCACACCCGGGCCCAGCGCCGGTCCAGGAAGCGGTCCAGCCGGGAGGTGGGCGGGACGGTGCGGGCGGGGAAGGAGTGGGAGGCGCGGAACTCCTTGGCCAGCCGTTCGGCGTCCAGGAGGTGGCCCGCCCAGGAGGCGGCGCGCACGGGGTCGAGGACCAGCTCGTCGTAGTCGAGGAAGGCGACCCGCTCGACGGGCAGCCGGGCGGTGCGGCGCAGCATGCCCAGGACCCGCAGGCGCAGGTTCCAGCGGCCGAGCACCCTCAGGAGCGCGGCGCCCGCCCGCGTCCGCTGGAAGGCGACGGCGACGCGGACCACCGGGCTGTGGCCGGTCAGCGCCATGCCGTACGCGGTGTTCTCGGCTCCGCGCGCCAGGGCGCGGTCGGCGCTGTCGCAGATGCCCGCCAGCCGCCTGCGGGTCACGATCACCCCGGCCTCGGGGAAGCAGCGCAGGAGCAGGTCCTCCCGGCCGGTGTCGGAGGGGTTCTTCAGGACCGCGGTCCCCGACCGGGCGGCGATGTCGTCGGCGACCCTGCGCAGCAGGGGCGCCCCCCTGGGGTGGAACCGGCTCGTCAACCGGGTGGTGAGGCCCTGGTCGACCAGGAGCCAGCCGTACTCCTCGGGGGTGGCGGCGGTGACCGGGCGGGCGTCCACCCCGCGGTCCACCGGCTCGTCGGCCTCCACCAGCGCGCGCAGCCGTTCCGCCAGGCCGGGCGAGCCGTACCGGATCAGGTCTCCGACGGTGAACGGCTCCCCGCCGGTGGCAGCGGCCGTCGCCTCCAGCAACACGGTGGTCCCGCTGCGGTTGAAGCCGCTGACGAAGAGGATCACTCTGCTCCCTCGCTCTGGCGCTCGGCCGGACAGGTGTCCATCGAATCTTTATATATGACGGTTAACTACGAATGTTTCTGATAAATAACCAACAGGCGTGTTGTGCCCGGTATGACAGTTCTGGAGTTCTGTCCATCCGGCGGGACCGGGACGAGCGGTGGCGGGGGAGTGGGAGACTGGGGCGGTGCGCCTTGTCATAGCCCGTTGCAGTGTCGACTACGTGGGGCGGCTCACCGCCCACCTCCCGCAGGCCACCCGGCTCATCCTCATGAAGGCCGACGGCAGTGTGTCCATCCACGCCGACGACCGGGCCTTCAAACCGCTGAACTGGATGAACCCGCCCTGCAGCGTGCGGGAGGAGGCCTACACCGAACACGGGGCCGTCGCCCGCTGGACGGTCACCCACGGCAAGTCGGGGGAGCGGCTGATCCTCACCCTCTTCGAGGTGCTGCACGACCACCGGCACGAGCTGGGGGTGGACCCGGGCCTGCAGAAGGACGGGGTGGAGGCGCACCTGCAGGAACTGCTCGCCGAGCACATCACCACGCTGGGAGAGGGCTACCGCCTGGTCCGGCGGGAGTACCCGACGGCGATCGGGCCGGTGGACATCCTGTGCCGGGACGCCTCGGGGGCGACGGTCGCGGTGGAGATCAAGCGCCGGGGCGAGATCGACGGGGTCGAGCAGCTCACCCGCTACCTGGAGCTGCTCAACCGTGACCCGCTGCTGGCGCCGGTCAAGGGCGTCTTCGCCGCCCAGGAGATCAAGCCGCAGGCACGGGTCCTCGCCCACGACCGGGGGATCGAGACCCTCACGCTGGACTACGACGCGCTGCGGGGGATCGAGCGCGAGGGCACGCTCTTCTGAGCCGGGCGGGGGCGGTTCGCGCCCCCGTATGACGCAGAACGGCCCCGGCGGGTGGACTCCCGCCGGGGCCGTCTCGTCAGAGGCGGTTCCGCCACCGGTCAGCGGCGGCTGTTCTTGTTCTTCTTGTACTTGTAGTTGTAGATGTAGACGTTCTGGTGCTGCTGCTGCTGCAGCTTCTGCTGGCGGTTGCGCAGCGACCAGTCCTTGCGGTGATGGTTGTTGAAGTGGTGGCGCCTGTGGTGCCAGCGGTCCTCGCCCCGGCAGCCGCGGCGGTCGTGCCAGCGGCCGTTCCAGCCCTCCCAGTCGTCCTCCCAGCAGTCCCATTCCCACCAGTCGTCGCCGTATCCCGAGGCGGCGGTGACGGTGGCGGTCTGCGTGGTGGTCGCCGGAGTGGCGGCGGCCGGGGCCCCCATCAGGGACGCGCCGAGGACGGCCGCTCCGATGGCTCCGATGGTTTCCTTGATCATGTCTACCTCCAGTGATGAAGTGCGACTAAACGGCATCTGTCCACCATTGAGTATTGAGAAATGTCTAGTTCGATCTTCGATCAGTCAAAACTGGTAATGAGCCGGTTCCGTCGAGTGGAATGTCCTTTTTGTTAGGGTGAAACGGTGGTCGGAAAGGGCGACGGCCCGCAGGGAAAAGAAAAGGCCCCTCGGGAACACTCGGTTCCCGAGGGGCCGGTCAGGCTGTCACCGTTGTGGCCTCACCTGCGGCTGTCAGTCGATGCGGAAGTGGATCCCGCCGTACTGGTTGCCGCTGTAGTTGTGGTTGAAGCTGCCCCAGCCGTGGTGGCCCCAGCCGTGGTGGCCCCAGCCGTGGTGGTGGCCCCAGCCGTGGTGGTAGTGGCCGCCGCACCAGTTGTCGCAGCCCGCCACGACGGTCTGGCTGCCGGTGGTGGTGCTGGCCTCGGCCGCGGTGGCCACCGCCGGGGCTCCGAGCAGGGCGGCGCCCAGGGCGACGACGCTGAACGTCTCCTTGATCATGTCTACCTCCAGAGTGAAGATGTGACTAAACGGCATCTGTCCGCCATTTGGTATTGGGAAATGTCCGAGCTGTTCTGCTGTTGGTCAAAACACCTGGCGGATCCCCTCTGTCTGCTGAAACACGCAGGTGCCGCGGAGTGATGCCTGAGAGAAGTAAATCCCCCGGAAACCGAGAGGTCTCCGAGGGACACGCGATCTGCTGCGAGCGGAACCCGGCAGATTCAACAATCAACTCTTCTTGGAGTCGTGCCTTCCGGCAGGGCGCCGTTCAGCGGCGGCGGTCGTGGTTCCTTCCGTTGTGGTTCCTGCCGTTGTCGTCCCTCCAGTCATGGTCGTTGTCGCCGTTCCAGTCGTGGCCGTTGTCCCACCAGTCCCGGTCGCTGCGGATCCGGAACCGGTCGCTGTAGTACGGGTAGTACCGCCAGCTCTCAGGGATGTAGATGCGGTAGGCGTGGTGCCGGCCGGCGCGGACGGACCAGTCGGCTCTCCCGCGCCAGTCGGTGCGTTCGCAGTCCACGGTCCTCCAGCCGCCCCAGCGCCTCATCTGCAGGCAGGCCTGGACGCGCTGCGCGGGCTCGCGGTCGTCGGCCTCGCGGACCCGGATGTCGATGCGCCCCCACCGCCCCCGGCGCTCGGTGTCGATCCGGACGGTGAGCGCCTCCCGCCGCGCCGCGGAGGCGGCCTCGGCGGAGGCGGCGGAGACGGTGCGCTCGGCCGTGGCCGTCGCGGCCCCCGGCACGCTCGCCAACGTCATTCCGAGAACGGTGGCTCCCAGCGTTTCCTTGAACATGTCGGCCTCCAGATGCGAAGTGTGACTTCGGTACAACATCTGTCCGGCTTCGAGTAGCGAGAAATGCCATCTTCGCCCTGCGGTCGGTCAAGAAGGGAAGGAGATAGGAGGATAGGCGAGAAATGTCGTCTGTTTGGGCGGAGTTCGGCGGGGAACAAAAGGCCCCCGGAAACCGGACGGTCTCCGAGGGCGCGGGATGGTCGTTCCGTCCCCCGTTTCACCCGCGTCCCAGGTCGGCGGGCTCGTCCGCGGCGAACGCCCTGCTGCGGAACCCCTCGTGGTCCCGGGTGGGCGGGATGAGGATCCGGTAGGTCTTCCGGGGATCGGCCAGCCAGGTGACACGGCCCTTCCCGTCGGTCTTCGCGCATTCGAGGGTCCGGAAGCCCTTCCTGCGTATCTGGAGGCAGACCCTGAGACCCTCCACCGGCTCCTTGTCCTCGTCCTTGACGATGGTCCGGACCCGGCTCAGATTCCCGAAGACCTCGGTCCAGACCCTGATCCGGACGGAGATCTCCTCTTTCGGGGCCGCGGCGGCGGGCGCGCTCACCAGCGTCGCGCCGAGGACCGCGGCCCCGAGCGCTTCCTTGATCATGTCTGCCTCCGGCTATGGAATTGCGACTAATGACCGTCTATCCGGTATTTAGGTATTAAGGGGTATCCGTTTGTCGCCGGGTCGATCAGATCGAGCGTGGGGCAGAAGGCCTTCGGGAAGGAGAAAGCCTCCGGAAACCGGTGGGCCTCCGGAGGCGGGACCCCGGGCCCTGCCCGTGCCCTCGTCCCCTCGCCTTCGGTCGGGTCAGGGGCACGCGGTGACGCCCCTGACCCGCACGGGCTCAGATGTCCAGGTTCTCGTCGGCGTCGAACGCGCGGCTGGTGAAGGAATTGAAGCCGCCCCCGGCGGGGACGCGGATCTGGTAAACCCGGTTGGGGTTCACGTCGAACCGGACACGTCCGTCGCTGCCGGTCAGCCCGCAGGTGAGGATGGGGAAGTTGCCGGCCGCGTTCCTCCTTCGCAGGCAGACGTTCTTGCCGGTGACCTTGTTGTCGTCCTCGTCCTCGAGCGTGACCCTGATGCGGCTCAGGTTTCCGACCACATCGGTCCTGACCCGGATGGCCACGGAGAGGTTCTCCTGCGCGGCGGCGGTACTGGGAAAGGCGCCCGGGGTCTGCGCCGCCGCCGTGGCCGGTACGCCGAACAGGGTCGCGCCGAGGACGGCCACTCCGAGTGTTTCCTTGATCATTTTGCCTGCCTCCAGATGCGGAAGTGTGACTAGTACGGCATCTGTCCGGCATTCGGTATGGGGAAATGTCTGCCTTTCGCTATTGTTGGTCAAGAGTGATTTTGTGCGGTATGGTCCCGCAACTCTGTTGGATGAGGGTGAATTCTCGCTCTGATATCTATTGGGCTATTTGTCCGGCTTTGGCGGGTTTTATAGGGTGCTCGGCGGGACAAAGGGCACGCCGACGCGCTGGTGGGCCTGCTCGACGTAACGCTGGTGGACGCCGTGGCGGAGGGTCCTGGTGATGGCCTCGCCGGCGGCGCGGGCGGCCAGGGGGGCGAGCGGGGTGCGGGCGTGCAGGCCCAGCAGGCGCTTGGCCCAGCCGGGGAGCAGGTCGGTGGCGACCCGGCTGACGATCTGGGTGGTGACCTGGCTGGTCCTGTCGTCGCCGTAGGGGCCGCGCAGGAACCTGACGGCCTCCAGGGTCTCCTCGCTGACGGTCAGGCGGGGGCGCATCATGGCGAAGTAGTCCTCGACGTCGGCGCGGGACCTGGGGACGTCCGTGGCGCCGAGCTTCTCGGAGATCACCGCGTACTGGGAGAAGTACTCGTCGAGGCCCTTCCCGTCCAGCGGTTTGGGGTGATAGCGCAGGTGGGCGCGGGCCGCCTGGTAGGCCTGGGTGGTGCCGGTCCAGATGATGTCGGCGGACTCGGTCGCCGAGTACGGGCGGCCGTCGGGCATGGTGCCGTGCACCCGGGTGTGCATCTTCCGGACGATCCCCGCCAGTTTCTCGGCGACCGGGGTGGCGGCGAAGGACATGCCCCGGATGAAGCTGGCCGTGAAGCCGAGCCGTTTGATGGGGTCCTGGAGGTAGTTGGAATGCTGGTTGGTGCCGTGCGTGACCGGCTCGTTCAGGGTGCCGAGCAGCAGCCCGGAGACGCCGCCGAGCACGCCGGTGACGTCGGTGTGCACATACCAGAGCGCGGAGCCGGGCCCGAAGAGACCGGGGTCGCCCACCGGCTCGGTGTACTGCTCGCCGGGCAGGTGGGTGGCGGCCAGCAGGGACCAGTAGGAGTCGTCGATCATCTCGCGGAGGTTCATGCGCCACATCCTCACACCGCCCTGAGACAAAGTGCAACACTTGTCTCAGGGCGGTGTGGTGGCGGGGATCAGTCGGCGGACTTCTGCCAGCCGGTGTCCTCGGTCTCGTCGCCTTCGAACGACTCGCTGGTGTACGCGTCGAAGCCGCCCTGCTTCTCGATGTGGATGCGGTAGGTGCGCGCGGGAACGGTGATGGTCGCCTTGACGCTTCCCTGGTCGTCGGTGGTCCCGCAGGGCTGGAACGGAGGTTCGGGCAGGACGTTCGCCCACTGGCGGCCGGTCCTCGCCTGGAGGCACATCCGGACCTGGACGGGGTTCTTCTCGCTGTCCCTGACCTGGATCCTGACCGATGTCCGGCCCTGTGCGCCGGTGCCGGGCTTGACCCTGATCCTGACGAAGAGGTCGTCGCTCTGCCGCACGGCGGCTTCGGCGGCGCCGGGGGCCGCTGCGGCAGTCGGTGCGTAGGGTGCGCCGAGCAGGGACCCCCCGAGGACGGCGGCGCCGAGTGCTTCTCTGATCATCTCTCTTCCTCCGGTGGGCGGAAGTGCGGCTGAGGAGAGTTCTGCTCGACGGGGCGTATTGGGAAATGTCCTTTTTGTGATGTTGTTGGTCAAAGGTGCCGCGATGCTCCCGGGGCCTGCCGGGGCGAGCAGGGAAAGGGCCGGAGGCGGCCCCGGGGCTAGGCTGTGGGCCATGTCGCCCCAGGAGAAGATCATCGATGCGGCGGAGGAGTGCTTCGCCCGGTTCGGAGTGGCCAAGACGACGGTCGAGGACGTCGCGCACGCGGCGGGCATGTCGCGGGCGACGCTCTACCGCAACTTCTCCGGAGGCAGGGACGAGCTGATCCTGGCGGTCTTCCTGCGCGACGTCGGGCGCTTCCTCGACCGCATGGGGGAGCGGCTGCCGCAGGAGTTCACCCCCGCCGAGGCCGTCGTGGCCGGGGTGATGGACGCGGTGGAGTTCGTGCAGGGCGAGCCGCGCTTCGCCGCGCTGTTCGTCCCCGAGGCGGTCGGGCACACCCACAAAGTGGTCAGCGCCGCCTCGCAGCGCGCCCTGGACCTGTGCGCCGCACGGGTGGAGCCCTACTTCGCCGCCGCCCAGCAGGCCGGCCTGCTCCGTCCCGAGCTGGACGTCGCGGGGACGGTGGAGTTCCTCTTCCGGATGATCGCCTCGCTCAGCCTCGCCCCGCTGGTCCGGGACGACGAGGAGACCCGGCGGTTCCTGCGCCTGTACGTCGTGCCCGCCCTCGTTCCCTGATTCCGCGCGTCCGGCGGGCGGGTAGCGTGCGTCCCGTGAGAGCAGAAGCGGTGGAGAGCCGTTCCAGCCGGGGCATCAGCCCCGTCTTCCTGGTGATTCTGGCCTTCACCGTCGGCTGCGGTGTGATCGCCTGGCGGTACGGCGACGACCCGGCGCAGCCCGCGCGGCTGGCGGTGTTCGGGTTCGTGGTGGGCGCCTGGATCGTGTCGTTGTGCCTGCACGAGTTCGGGCACGCCTTCCTGGCGCACCGCTTCGGCGACCGGCTGATCGAGGCGCGGGGCTACCTGACCCTGAACCCGCTGAAGTACACCGACATGACGCTCAGCATCGTCCTGCCGGTGCTGTTCCTGCTGCTCGGCGGCATCGGCCTGCCGGGCGGCGCGGTCTGGGTGGACCGGGGCGCGATCCGCGGCAGGCTGCGGCACAGCCTGGTCGCGCTGGCGGGTCCGCTGGCCAACGTGGTGTTCGCGCTGGTGATCGGGCTGGCGCTGGGGCGCTTCCTGGAGGGCGGGCACCTGGTGTTCTGGTGCGCGCTGGCCTACCTGGGGTTCCTGCAGGTCACGGCCGCGGTGCTGAACCTGCTGCCGGTCCCCGGCCTGGACGGCTTCGGCATCTGGGAGCCCTACCTGCCGCGCCCGTTCGTGCAGAAGGTCGCGCCCTGGGGCGGCTACCTGTTCCTGGGCCTCATCGCGTTGTTGTGGATCCCGGTGTTCAACCGGTGGTTCTTCGACCTGGTCCACCACGTCACCGGCTGGTTCGGCATCGACGCCGATCTGTCCGGGGCGGGGCACTCGCTCTTCCTCTTCTGGCAGGTCTGAACTACCCGGCGGGCGTAAGTGATGATTTACTACGCCGCAACAGCCATCTTCGTCTTCTCCTGGGAGGTCCCGTTATGTCGGTCACGACCGAAACGGGGAGCACGACCTTCACGTCCCTCAACCCGGCGACCGGTGACGTCGTCGGCGAGCACCCCGTCCACGACGCGAGCGCGGTGTCCGGCGCGGTCGAGCGGGCCCGGGCGGCCGCGGAGTGGTGGGGCGGGCTCGGCTGGAAGGAGCGGCGCGTCCGGCTGCTCAACTTCAAGAGCGCCCTCGCCCGCAACCTCAACGAGATGGCGCGGGTGATCCACCAGGAGACGGGCAAGCCCGTGGGCGACGCGGTCTTCGAGACCGTCGGCGCGATCAACCTGATCGACTGGGCGGCGCGCAACGCCGGCAAGGTGCTCGGGCCGCGCAGTGTCTTCCCCGGCCTGCTGGCCATCAACCAGAAGGCGATCCTGGAGTACCACCCGCTGGGGGTCATCGGGGTCATCGGCCCGTGGAACTACCCGATCTACACCCCGATGGGCTCGATCGCCTTCTCGCTCGCCGCGGGCAACACCGTGGTGTTCAAGCCGTCGGAGTTCACCCCCGGCGTCGGCGTCCTGCTGGGCGAGCTGATGGCCGAGGCTGTGCCCGAGCACCCCGTCCTGCAGGTCGTCACCGGTTACGGCGAGACGGGCGCCGCGCTGTGCCAGGCGGGCGTGAACAAGGTCGCCTTCACCGGCTCCGGGCCGACCGCCAAGAAGGTCATGGCCGCCTGCGCCCAGACCCTCACCCCGATCGTCGCCGAGTGCGGCGGCAAGGACGCCTTCATCGTGGCGGCCGACGCCGACCTCGACGCCGCCGCCGCCTCCGCGCTGTGGGGCGCGATGTCCAACGCCGGCCAGACGTGCACCGGCGTCGAGCGCATCTACGTCGTGGAGAGCGTCCACGACGCCTTCCTCGCCAAGCTGACCGAGCGCGCGCGCAAGCTCAAGGCCGGCTACGAGGAGGAGGGCGCCTCCTTCGGGCCCATCACGATGCCCAAGCAGCTCGACATCATCGAGCGGCACATCAACGACGCGCTGGCCGGTGGCGGCAAGGCCGTCGTCGGCGGCCCCGAGTCGGTGCGCCGCCCGTTCGTCGACCCGGTCATCCTGGTGGACGTGCCCGAGACGTCCTCGGCGGTCTGCGAGGAGACCTTCGGCCCGACCGTCACCGTCTCCAAGGTCAAGAGCGTGGACGAGGCGGTCGAGCTGGCCAACGCCACCGAGTACGGGCTGGCCTCGACGATCTTCTCGCGCAGCAGGTCGGCCATCGAGGTGGCGCGCAGGCTGCGCACCGGCATGACCTCGATCAACGCGGCCCTCGCGTTCGCGCTGATCCCCGGCCTGCCGTTCGGCGGGGTGGGCGAGTCGGGCTTCGGGCGCATCCACGGCGCGGACGGCCTGCGCGAGTTCGCCAGGCCCAAGGCGATCACCCGCCAGCGCTTCAAGTCGCCGCTCGACACCACCACCTTCACCCGCACGGAGAAGGAGGTGGAGCAGATCGTCAACCTGATGAAGAAGCTCCACGGGAAGACCTACCGGTAAGGGAAGTCTTTCGGCTGGGTAAGGAAATGGGTCCCTTCCGCCGGGCCGCGCCTCTGGACGCGTTACCGAAAGGTGATTAGCGTCGCGGGTGGACGACTCGGCGGAAGGAATTCACACCCATGTCTCTCGACGTCTCCCCCCAGTTGCTCGACCAGGCCAGGCAGGGCGAGATCGACGACGCCACGTTCGTCGAATGCATCCGCGGCTCCCTGCCCTACGCCTGGGACCTCGTCAGCGGCCTGGTGGCCGACCTGGAGGTCGCCGGCGGCGACTTCGCCGACAACCAGACCCCGCCCCCGGACGAGGAGGCGCGGGGGCAGCTGCTGCGCCTGCTGGCCAGCGACGCGATGCGGGGCAGCATCGAACGCTACTTCGGGGTCAAACTCGCCTTCCAGAACTGCCACAGGGTCGCGGTCTTCCCCAGTGAGGCCGCCGGCTCCGAGCCCTACCGCCGTTTCGTGACGGCCCGCGAACAGATCCTCAACCAGTCGCCGCACCTGCGCGACTGCTGAGTTCCGCGCGTAGCCTCGGCAGCACCTCGCTGCCGAGGCGCCGCACGTTCTCGGCCACCCGCCCGGCGTCCTGCGAGCACTCCACCAGCAGGCTCACCTGGCCGATACCGGGCACCGCGCAGGCCCGCGCCAGCGCCTCCACGCAGTCCTCGACCGTCCCCACGGCGTGCAGCCCGCACAACTTCCGCGCGTAGGCGGCCACGTCCGTCACCGGCCTGATCCGGCCGTCCACCGGTACGTAACCGGCCAGCCCCGGACCCAGCCAGCGGGGCAGCTCCGTCCGCACGGTCTCCCGCGCCTCCCGGCGCGAGTCGGCCACCCAGGCGACACCCGTGGAGACGTGCCGCACCTCCTCCGGGCCGCCGGCGGCCCGGTACCGGGCGACGGCCTCGGCCTTCTCCTCGTCACCCGCGTGCATGCCCAGCAGCATCGGCAGCCCGTGCGAAGCGGCCAGCGCCTCGGTCTGCGGGCTCGTACAGGCGACGTACACCTCCGGCGGCGCCTCCGGCACGGGGACCACCGGCACCTCGCGGAAGCGGAAGAACTCCCCGTCCGCCCCGACCCGGCTCCCCGGAGCGGCGTGCAGCCAGGACAGCAGCAGCTCCAGCGACTCGGGAAAGCCGCGCTCCCAGCGCTCCAGCCCAGTTCCGAAGACCTCCAGCTCCCGCCACGGGCCGCCTCTGCCCACTCCCAGCCGGAACCGGCCGGGCGCCACGGAGGCCAGCAGCGCGGCCTCCTCCGCCAGCGCCACCGGATGCCGGGCCGACAGCACCGCCACCGCCGTGCCCACCCCGATCCGGGTGGTCGCGCCCAGGAGGTGGCCGGCCAGGACGACCGGGGAGGGGCAGACCCCGTAACCCATGAAATGGTGCTCGGCCAGCCAGACGTCGTCGAAGCCGCACTCCTCGGCCAGCCGGGCGAGCCCGACCGTCCGTGCCAGTGCCTCGCCGGGCGACTGGCCCGGCCACTGTCCCGAGGGGAGGAAGAGAGCAAAGCGCATGCTCCCTGACATGCCCGCTGGAGGTGTCTGCGAGACTTCACCCTGAACCGTTGGAGGAGAGGGACTATGGGTTTGCGCAAGGTGGGTGTGGTCGGGCTGGGCACCATGGGCGCCGGGATCGCCGAGGTGCTGGCGCGCGGGGGCATCGAGACCGTCGGCGTCGAGATCGATGACGCGGCGCTGGAGCGCGGCCGCGGCAACATCGAGTCCTCGACCGGGCGCGCCGTCAAGCGCGGAAAGCTCAGCGAGGAGGGCCAGGCGGAGATCCTCGGCCGCATCGCCTTCTCCACCGACTTCGCGGCGCTGTCGGACTGCGACCTGGTGATCGAGGCGGTGCCCGAGCGCATCGACCTCAAGGAGAAGGTGTTCGCCGAACTGGACAAGGTCTGCGGTCCCGACGCGGTGCTGGCCACCAACACCTCGTCCCTGTCGGTCACCGAGATCGCCGCGGCCACCACCCGCCCCGCCTCGATCGTCGGCGTGCACTTCTTCAACCCCGCCCCCGTGATGAAGCTGGTCGAGGTGATCGGCACCGAGGGCTCGCGGCCGGAGTTCGTCGCCGCCGTCACCGCCCTCGTCCGCGACCTGGGCAAGACCCCCGTCACCATCGGCGACCGCGCCGGCTTCGTGGCCAACCGGCTGCTGTTCGGCTACCTCGGCCCCGCCGCGCAGCTCCTGGAGTCCGGTGCCGCGAGCAAGGAGGACATCGACGCCTCCATGACCGCCATCGGCCTGCCCATGGGCCCGCTCACCCTGATGGACCTCATCGGCCTCGACACCTGCCTGGAGGTGCTGGAGGCGGTGCACCGCGACTCCGGCGAGACACGGCACGAGCCTGCGGCGCTGCTGCGCTCCCTGGTCGCCGAGGGCGCGCTCGGCCGCAAGACCGGCCGCGGCTTCTACACCTACGAGAAGGTCGGCTCCGGCGCCGTCGCCGACCCGGTCGAGGGCAAGGCCTCCGCCGAGATCTCCGACCGGCTCTACGGCCCCTACCTGCAGGACGCCGCGCAGATGGTGAAGAGCGGCTACTGCGACGCCGCCTCCGCCGACGCGGCTATGACGCTCGGCTGCGGCTTCCCCGTCGGCCCCATCACCGAGCTGCGCAACCGCGGCGAGTGGACGGACTAGTCCGAAGACCGTGTGCGCCCGCAAGAACAGGAGGGACGGCCGTGCGGGCCGTGCGATGGGCGGCCCCTGGTCCTATGGGATTTCCGAGACCCGGCGAGAGCCGGACGGCGAGTGGCACGTCCGCACGGTCCTGGCCTCCGCCGCGTTGAAGACCTACCGTTGCCCCGGCTGCGACCAGACGATCCCGCCAGGGGTGGCGCACCTGGTCGCCTGGCCCGCCGACCGGGGCGGGCCGGACGACCGCCGGCACTGGCACCGGGCCTGCTGGCAGGCCCGGTTGCGGAGAGGACCCAGGAAGTGAGCACCGAGATCAGGGCGAGCACGGTGCTGCCCGCGCACCGCGAGGACGTCGTCCTGCACACCGCCGACGGGCTGGAACTGGTCGGTGAGGTGGCCAGACCGGCCGGGCGCGCCCCGGCGGCCACCCTGGTCTGCCTGCACCCGCTGCCCACCCACGGCGGCATGATGGACAGCCACGTGCTGCGCAAGGCCGCCAACCGGCTCCCGGCGCTGGCGGACCTGGCGGTGCTGCGGTTCAACACCCGCGGCACCACCTCCGACCGCGGCACCTCCCAGGGCGCGTTCGACGGCGGTGAGGGCGAGCGGTACGACGTGGCCGCCGCGCTGGAGTTCGCCGAGTACCACGACCTGCCCGCGCCCTGGCTGGTCGGCTGGTCCTTCGGCACGGAACTGGCGCTCAAGTGGGGTCTGGACCCGCTGGTGCGCGGCGCGATCCTGCTGTCGCCGCCGCTGCACCGCGCCACCGACCGCGACCTGGACGCCTGGGCCGCCGACGGCCGCCCGCTGGTGGCGCTGGTGCCGGAACTGGACGACTACCTGCGGCCCGCCGAGGCCGCCGAGCGCTTCGCCCGCGTCCCGCAGGCCGAGGTCGTCGGCGTCCCCGGCGCCAAGCACCTGTGGGTGGGGGAGCCGTCCGTGCGGGTGGTGCTCGACGAGATCGTCAAGCGCGTGGCGCCCGACGCGTGGCCGCTGCCGACCGAGGCGGAGTGAGGCGGCCCGCCCCCTGCGGCGGGAAACGTCCGATCGCGGCCACGGACAGGTGAGCCGGGGACCGGACGGGTACTGAACCCTGCGTCGAACGCAGTCCAAGTGACCGGGAGGGACCACGTTGAGGCAGTTGTACGCACGGGACGTCGGGCAAGGCACTCCGCTCGTACTGCTGCACGCCTTCCCCCTGTCCTCGGCCATGTGGCTGACGCAGCGCGAACGGCTCGCGTCCCGCTTCCGCGTCATCACCCCCGACCTGCGCGGGTTCGGCGGCTCGCTGCTCGGCGACGCCGAACCGTCCGTCGAGGTGATGGCCGACGACGTCGCCGCGCTGCTGAAGTCCAAGAACATCGGCCGCGCCGTCATCGGCGGGGTGTCCATGGGGGGCTATGTCGCGATGGCCCTGTGCCGCCGCCATCCCGACCGGGTGCGCGGGCTCGTCCTCGCCGACACCAAGGCCACCGCCGACCCCGACGCGGCACGGGAGAAGCGCCTGCGGATGGCCGACCGCCTCACCGCCGAGCAGCGGCAGGACGTCCTGGTCGAGGAGGTGCTGCCCGGACTGCTCGGCCCGACCACGATGCGCCAGCGCCCCCTGGTCTACGGCAGGGTGCGCGGGCTGGTGCAGTCCGCGCCGCCCCCGGCGGCGGCCTGGGCGCAGCGCGCGATGGCGGCGCGCCCCGACTCGACCGACACCCTGCGCGGCGTCAAGGTGCCCGCGCTGGTCGTGGTGGGCGCCGAGGACCGGCTGACCACCGAGGACGACGCCCGCGCCATGGCCGAGGCGCTGCCCAACGCGGAGATGACCGTCATCCCGCGGGCCGGCCACCTCACCCCGCTCGAACAGCCCGACCTGTTCGACCAGGCCGTCACGGAGTTCACCGCGGCCGTCGCCCGCACCACGCCCTGACCGCGCGGCCTCGGCCCGCCTACCGGGCGTCCTGCCGGGGCAGGACCACCTCGCGGACGATGAGGGCGATCGCCGCGGCCGTGGGGATGGCCAGCAGCGCGCCGATGACGCCCATCAGGGCGCCGCCGACGAGGGCGGCGACGATGGTCACGGTCGGCTGCACGTCCACCGAGCGCTTCATGATGCGCGGGGAGACCAGGTAGTTCTCCACCTGCTGGTAGAGCACGAAGAAGACCGCGCAGGCGATGCCCTCCGGCACCCCGGTGAGGAAGCCGACGAGGGTCACGACGGCGCCGCCGATGGTCGCGCCGACCATGGGGATGAGCCCGGTCAGCGCCACGATGAGGGCGAGCGCCGCGGCGTAGGGCACCCCGGTGATCACCAGGAAGATGTAGGCGCTGATGCCGGAGATGGTGGCGACGGTGAAGATGCCGCCGACGTAGTTGCCGATCTGGTCGAGGATCTCGTCGCCCAGCAGCGCGACCCGGGCCCGGCGCGAGCGCGGGGTGAACCGGTAGAAGAACATCTTGATCTGCGGCAGGCTCGCCAGGAAGTACAACATCAGGATCAGCACCGTGAAGGTGTTGAAGATGGCCGACAGCGCGCCCTTGCCGATGTTGAGCGTCCAGTCGGCGACGCTGGTCTGGAAGTCGGCCTCCAGCAGCTTCTGCTGGGCCTTCTCCAGGAGCTTGTACTTGGCGTCGAACTCGGCGATCGTGCGGTTGTTCTGCAGCTGGGTGATGTAGCCGGGGATCTCCTTGGCGAAGTGCGAGACCTCGGTGACGATCGGCGGCACCAGCGCCCAGCCGAAGGCGGTGAAGAACAGCAGCACGCCCAGGAACACCACGCCGACGGACTTGCCGCGCGAGACCCCGACCCGCACCAGCCGCTCCACCGCCGGGTTCAGCCCGACCGCCAGGAACAGCGCGACGATGATGAGCAGCAGGACGTGCTTGGCGCTCTGCAGCGCCTCGAACAGCAGCCAGGCGACGATGACGCCGAGCGCGCCGGTGAACCCGATCGAGAACGGGTGGAACCGGCCGAGCGGGCGGCCGAGCGGGCCGAAGGGCAGCTGCTCGGTGACGCCCGCCTCCCGCCGGCGCTGGTCCAGGTCGGTGATGGGGTCGGGGTTGCGCGGGGAACCGTCGCCGAGCAGCTCCCCGCCGGGACGGGGAACCGTCTCCACCTTCCCCTCGCCGACGTCGGGCTCGGCCGGCTCGACGTCCGGCCGGGGGGTGTTGTCCTGCACGCGGTCTCTCCTCGCACCCGGGGTGTCCACAGTTGTAGACGTCAGAGAGCCTAAGGCCGTTGTGTGACCTCAGGCTCTCTTTTTACAACGGGAGGCTGCGGGTGACCACCGCGGTCAGCGGGTGGGGCTCACTCCTGCCACCAGTCGTCGTCGTCCGACTGCGCGGTCTTCTTTCCGGCGGCGGGCTTGGCCGCCGCCGGCTTGGGCTCGGGGGCCGAGACGGCCGGGGCGGGCTCGGGGGCGGCGACCGCCTCCGGGGCGCCCATGACCGGGGAGACCCCGCCGATGAGCTGACGCAGCTGGTTGAGGTGGCTGGTGATGGAGTCCCGCTGGCGGGTGAGCTCGTCCACCTGGCGCTGCGCGGCGGTGCGGATGCGCTCGGCCTCGGCCTTGGTCTCGGCGAGCAGCTGCTCGGCCTGCGCCTTGGCCTCGGCGATCACGTTGTCGGAGTTCTTGCGCGCGTTGGCCATCAGCTGCTTGGCGTGCTGGTCGGCCTCGCGGCGGGTCTGCTCGGCCTGCTGGGTGGCCTTGGCGGCGCGCTGCTCGGCGGAGGAGGCGCGCTGCTCGGCCTCGGCGACCAGCTTCTGGGTGGCGGCCTGGGCGGCGGCGTGGCGCTCGGCGTCCTGGCGGTCGGCCTCCTCGCGGCGGGCCGCGAGCTGGATCTCGAACTCGGCCTCGGCCTGGGCGCGCTGGGCCTCGGACTCCTCCAGGATGCGCTGCGCCTGGGCGCGCATCTCGTCGGCCTGGCGCTTGGCGGTGGTGAGGATCTCGTCGCGCTCGCGCTTGGTGGAGGCGCGCAGCTGGGCGACCTCGCGCTCGGTGGTGGTGCGCAGCTTGGCGATCTCGCGCTCGGCGGTGGCCCGCTTCTCGGCGACCTCGTGGTCGGCGGTGGCGCGCAGCTTGGCGACCTCGCGCTCGGTGGTGGAGGTCAGCTCGTCGGCCTCGCGGCGGGCCGCGGTGCGCACCTCCTCCGCCTCGCGCTCGGCGGTGTTGCGCATGTCGTCGCCCTCGCGCTGGGCGGTGGCGCGCAGCTCGGCGGCGTCGTTCTCCGCGGTGGCGCGCAGCTCGGCGGCGTCCACCTTGGCGGCGGCCTTGATCTCGTTGGCCTCGGAGCGGGCGGCGCCGACGAGTTCGGTGGCCTGCTCCTCGGCCAGGCGCAGCAGCTGCTCGATGCGCGCGCCGAGACCGGAGTAGGTGGGGCGCTCCTGCTCCTGGAGCTGGCGGTGGGCGTCCTTCAGCTCCCGCTGGAAGGCCTCGGCCTTCTCCAGCTGCTGGCGCGCCTTGTTGTCGAGCATCTTGATGTGCTCGTCGACCTGATGCCGGTCATAGCCCCTGAGCACCACGTCGAATTCTTTGGACTCGGAAGACTTGCCGTCTTCGAAGAAGTTACTGAGCTGGGCGTCGATGTCGGACTGCATGGAGGCTCAATCCTGGTGTGACGAGTGCGGCCGGGGTTCTGGTGTGTAACTCACAGACCGGTTGATCGCCTGGCTGCTGGCCCAGACCTTCTTCCGGCGAGAGCAGCGTACTCTGGCCGCTGCCGTGTTGGGGGCTCATCTGAACGCACTGCGTGGATTGTCGCATTTGTTACGTTCTTCAGAGCCCCCGTACGGCCCACCCCAAGCCACCCCTACGGCCGGGTAAATCGGACTCCAGGGGATGAACGTCAACGGAAGAACCGCTCCGTGACCGCGTGGTTTCGATCACGTCACGAAACAGGCACTCCTGGATGACTCAGGCTTCCGGCGCTTTCTGCACCAGTTCGGTGAGCACACCGTGGCAGTCCTTGGGGTGCAGGAACGTGATCCGCGATCCCATCGAGCCGCGGCGCGGCGCGTCGTACAGCACCCGCACGCCCCCGGCCGCGATCCCGTCGGCCTCGGCCTGCACGTCGGAGCCGTCGGTGCCGAAGGCGATGTGGTGCACGCCCTCGCCGTTCTTCTCCAGCCACTTGGCCACCGTGGAGTCCGGCCGGGTCGGGGTGATCAGCTGGATGTAGGACGCGGCGCCGTCCCCGGTGGTGTTGATCTTGAGCATGCACTCGCGCACGCCCTGCTCCTCGTTCACCTCGAAGTGGGCGTCGGTGAACCCGTAGGTCTTCTTGTAGAACTCGACGGTCGCGTCGAGGTCGTGGCAGGCGATGCCGATGTGGTCGATGCGGCTCAGCATGGGTCAGCCCCTCCAGAAAGGTCCTTGGCACTCCATGGGTATCGTGGCAAACGGAAGAATCGATGTACCGGGAGGCCCCCTGCCATGTCGTCTGTGATCGTCGCCGGTGCCCGCACGCCCATCGGGCGGCTGCAGGGCTCCCTCAAGGACTTCAGCGCCGTCGACCTCGGCGGCCTGGCCATCAAGGCGGCACTGGAGCGGGCCGGCGTCCAGGGCTCCGCCGTGCAGTACGTGATCATGGGTCAGGTGCTGCAGGCCGGGGCGGGCCAGATGCCCGCCCGCCAGGCCGCGGTCAAGGGGGGCGTCCCCATGAGCGTGCCCTCCCTCCTGGTCAACAAGGTCTGCCTGTCCGGGCTCGACGCGATCGCGCTGGCCGACCAGCTGATCCGCGCCGGCGAGTTCGACATCGTGGTGGCCGGCGGCATGGAGTCGATGACCAACGCGCCGCACCTGCTGCCCAAGTCGCGCGCGGGCTACAAGTACGGCTCCATCGAGGTCCTCGACCACATGGCCTACGACGGCCTGACCGACGTGTTCGAGGGCTGCCCGATGGGCGAGGCCACCGAGCGGGTCAACGGCAAGCTCGGCATCACCCGCGAGGCGCAGGACGAGTTCTCCGCCCGCTCGCACCAGCGCGCCGCGGCCGCGATCAAGAACGGGCTGCTGGCCGAGGAGATCGTCCCCGTGGAGATCCCCTCGCGCAAGGGCGACCCGGTGGTCTTCAAGGACGACGAGGGCGTGCGTCACGACACCACGGCGGAGTCCCTGGCGAAGCTGCGCCCGGCGTTCGACCGGAACGGCACCATCACCGCGGGCTCGTCCTCGCAGATCTCCGACGGCGCCTGCGCGGTCGTGGTCATGTCCAAGGCCAAGGCCGAGGAGCTGGGCCTGACCTGGCTGGCCGAGATCGTCGCCCACGGCAACGTGGCGGGCCCGGACAACTCGCTGCACTCCCAGCCGTCCAACGCCATCGAGCACGCGCTGGGCAAGGCCGGGCTCGGCGTCGCCGACCTGGACCTGGTGGAGATCAACGAGGCGTTCGCCTCCGTCGGCCTGCAGTCCATGGCTGACCTCGGCCTCTCACCCGACACCGTCAACGTCAACGGCGGCGGCATCGCGCTGGGCCACCCGATCGGCATGTCCGGCGCCCGCATCGTGCTGACCCTCGCCCACGAGCTCAAGCGCCGCGGCGGCGGCACCGGCGCGGCGGCCCTGTGCGGCGGCGGCGGCCAGGGCGACGCCCTGATCATCAAGGTCTGACGGCCGGTCCGGCGAGACCCGGCGGGCCCGTGCCCGAGGGCATGGGCCGCGCGGCCCGCTCCGGGCGTCCGACGCGGCGCGAAGACCGGTGCCCGTGAGCGCGCAGACGCCGCTCGCGGGCACCGGCCTCACTGCGCGACCGAGGACAGGTGGACCGTCACCTTCTCGAATCCCAGCGCCTTCAGCAGGTTCTCCAGCATCGTCTTCGTGTTGAGCTCCGCGCGCTTTTGCAGCATCCCCGTGCCCGCGGCGTCCTGGATCTTCTCGGCGGCCAGCTGGTAGAGCTTCTGCTGGTCGCCGGGGTTGCCGGAGAAGAAGTCACCGAACCGGTCGAAGATGCCCCGCTGGGTGGCGAACACCCGCGACTCGTCGGTGTTCAGCGAGGTCTTGTCCAGTTGCGCGGGCGGCAGCGTGATCGTCGCCTCGGTGCGGTCGGCGTTCACCTTCACCGCGCCCTCGGTGAGCTGCGAGAAGTCCACATAGGCGTCCACGTCGCCCACGCCGATGAACAGCGTGCGTTCGCCGCGCAGCGAGCTCGGCAGGAACCGCGCGTCCTTCTCCAGGTCCACGACCACCTGGAACTGCCCGGTCGCCGCGTCATACCGCGACAGGTCGCGGACCGACTGCAGCACCACCGGCCCCGACCTGTCCTTGGTCCGCTCCCCGAACGGGTTGGTCCAGTCGGGCAGCCAGCTCATACTCTGCGCCGCCGCGTACAGCACGGCCAGCGTCATCACCACGACGCCGGTCTTGACGAACAACGCGGTTTTCGAGGGGTTCATAAAAGACATATGCCCCCGAGTCCCGCGGCCATTCCGCGAGCCGCGCCACCCCGGGCTAGAAGTAGTAGACGGACGTGAGGGAGCAGGACTGGAAGTCGGAGTAGCGCAGGGCGAACCAGGCGCGGCGCTGCCGCTCGCTCCAGCGGGAGAAGGGCGTGTCGGGCCGCGCCGGCACGGGGTCGTCGCGCAGCCAGGCGCTGACCTGGGCCTGCAGCCCGGTGGGCGGGGCGGGGCAGCGGGTGAGGGTGGACTCGATCTCGTGGACGGCGCGGCGCGCGTAGCCGGGGGAGAGGTCGGGCAGGTGGAAGCCGACGGTCCCGCCGTCGAAGGAGGCGGGCTCGCGGCCGGAGCGCTGCTCGATCCGGACGATGGCGTCGGGGGTGCCCGACAGGCGGGTGGCCAGGGGGGCGACGGCGGCGCTGAGCGCGGGCAGCGCCCCGGCCAGCGAGGGGTGCACGCAGACGCTCACCGGCCAGTGCCGGCAGACGTGCTCCACCTGCGAGGGGCGGCTGGCCACCCCGTCCGCGGCGTGGAGGCGGGCGGTGCTCAGCGCCGTCGCGGCCAGTGCCAGCGCCACCCCGCCCAGCAGGAGGCGGCGCCGGGTGATCCAGGCCAGGTGGCCCAGCACCAGGGCGGCGGCCAGGCCCCCCGCCCAGCACAGCTGGGCGGCGAGCACGCCGGCGCGCGGGGCGTCGAAGAGGTCGGCCGGGCCGATCAGGGAGGGCGGCAGCAGCACCGTCCAGGACCCCTCGGGCCGCAGCGCGACCCAGGCGGCGGCCGCGGCGACCGTCAGCGCCACGACCGGCGGGTGGGCCCAGGACAGGCCCGCCAGGTAGCCGGCCGCCACGTACAGGGCCAGGGCGCCGGCCCCGGCGAGGATGCCCAGCAGGTGCGCGTCGCGGAAGCCGCCGTCGGGCAGGACGGGCAGCGCCACCACCAGGGCGCCCGCCAGATAGCCCGCCAGCGCCACCGCGCTCAGCAGCGCCAGGTCGTGCAGGGGCGCGGCGGCGGGGGAGCGGGCGGTGATCGCCCGCAGGTAGTCCAGGCGGCGGCCGCTCATGCCGGTCCAGGCGGCCAGGCCCGCCGCGGTCGGGCCGCTCCAGCGCACCGAGGCCTCCGCCGCGCCCACCACGCTGTCCCAGTCGCGAAAGCCCGCGGGCAGCTCGCGCCAGCCGGCCACCGCGCCGAGCAGCGCCAGCAGCGGCACGGCGGTCAGCAGCGAGCCGCGCCGGGCGTCCACCCGCACCACCCGGGCCACCCGCGCGATCCGCGCGGGCCGTACGGCCCGTGCCAGATCAGGCATCGCTCACCCCCCGTAGTCGCCACCGCGTTCGTCGCCGCCCCTCGCCGCGCCCCCGGCCGTCCCCGCCGGGCGGCGGGTCAGGGCACCGCCGCCCGGCGGACCATGTTCATGTTCTGCGGCCGGCGGATCATGCGCTGCGGCCGGCGGACGAGGTGCCAGTGCCCGTGGTGCGGCTCCGGTTCGGGCAGCTCCCGCGCCGGGGGCGCCGCGAGCGGCGCCGTCTCCCCCGCCGGGACGAGCCGGGCCCGCTCCAGCACGTAGACGTGGTCGCACCAGGGGGTCAGCCAGGCGGCCGAGGGCGCGGTGAGGACCACGGTGGGGGCCAGCCCGGCCAGCAGCGGGACGAGCTCGGCCCGCGCCGCGTCGCCCAGGAGGGTGAGCGGCTCGTCCAGGAAGGCGATCTGGGGCCGGTGCACGCAGGCGGCGGCCAGCCCCGCGCGCACCCGCAGGTCCGCCGGCAGCTCGCCGTACGGCCAGGCCGCGGCGTCGGACAGCTCCAGCGCCGTCAGCACGTCACGGACGGACGAGGGCGAGCGGCGCTGGTAGTAGGCGGCGTAGGAGACCAGGTCGTGCACCGTGAACCCGGCGGCCCAGCGGGCGCGGGCGGGCAGGAAGCCGATCCGGGTGCGCAGCCGGCGCAGGGTCGCGCGGTTGCGGACGTCGAAGCCGAGCACCTCGAGCCGGCCGGCGTGCGGGCGGCGCAGCGTGGCGAGCGTGGCGAGCAGATCGGACCGGCCGGACGGGTCCTGGCCGGCGATGCCGACCATTCCCTCCGGCAGGCCGAAGGAGGACGGACGCAGCACCCATCGCCCACCATGGCGGACACCCAGCCCCCTCGCCACGATCGCGGAAGTCTCCACGATCACTGTCAATCCCCCTCGATCCTCGCGATGCGCGCGTCCCCGGCGGACCGGTCCCAGCGCACGCCAACCCCCGCGCAGCCTGGCCTTTTGCCCGCGCATCACGCATCGACAGCGGAACTATAGCGACGCTTGGCCATCGCTGTCAGCGGTCTTTTGCTCACTCTCGGCGATGTCGCGTTCCGGGCCGCCGGGGGCGGTCCGGGGAGGGCGGTGCGGGGAGCGGCGTACGAGAGGCCTCCCGGATGCGGCAGGATGGACGGTATGCAGAAGCGTGATTTCTCCCTGCACGGTGCCGTCGACCTCGCCGCCCGCGCGGCGGCAGCCAAGAAGCAGCAGGAGCGCGCCGCGCAGGCCGAGGCGGGCGGGCAGCAGGGCGGGCAGTACCTCATCGAGGCGACCGACGCGACGTTCAGCGCCGAGGTGGTGGAGCGCTCCCTGCGGACACCGGTGATGGTCGCCTTCGTGGTGGAGAACGAACCATCCTGTGACGCGCTCATGGCGGACCTGGAGAAGCTGGTCGCCGAGGGCGGCGGCTCCTGGTACCTGGCCAGGGTGGACATCGAGGTCAACCAGCAGCTGCAGGGCTACCTCCAGCAGATGCGGGTGCAGCGGCTGCCGTTCGTCGGGATGGTCGTCCAGGGCCAGATGATGCCGTTCCTCAACAGCGTCCCGCCGGAGGCCGAGCTGCGGGCGGCGACGGGCGAGCTGTTCGCCGCGCTCAAGGAGCAGGGCCTGATGGGCGACGTGCCGCAGGGCGCCGAGGCCCCGCAGGAGGAGGCCGACCCGGCGCACGCCGCGGCGGAGGACGCGCTGGCCCGCGGCGACTTCGAGGCCGCGGCCGAGGCGTTCCGCGCGGTGCTGGCGGGCGATCCCAGGGACGAGGTGGCCAAGCGCAGGCTGGCGCTCACCGAGCTGACCCTGCGGGTCAAGGACTACGACCAGGCGCAGGTGGAGGCCGACCCGCTGAAGGCGGCGGACGTCCGGCTGCTGCAGGGCGATCCGGAAGGCGCGTTCGAGCTGCTGCTGTCGGTGGTGCGCGCCGCGGCGGGCGAGGAGCGCGACGCCGCCCGGGTGCATCTGCTGGGCCTGTTCGAGGCGCTGCCCTCCGACGACCCGCGGGTGGCCAAGGCGCGCAGGGCGCTGCAGGCGGCGTTGTTCTGACGCCGCGGGCGGCGCGGAAAATCTGTCGTTTTTTCCACTGTGCAGCCCGCAACCAGGGCTTTCAGGCGTATCCTTCAAGGGAGCCCCTGGCGTGTCAGAAGTGGTGTCAGGGCTCTCGCCTTTCTCGAGTTGAGGAGCTCCCCGTGGCCACCGCGCCCAGCGTGTCGTACTCCATCACCGTCCGCCTGGAGGTCCCCGCCGGCGGCAGGGCCGTCAGCGGGATCACCCACCACGTGGAGCACGCCGGCGGTGTGGTCACGGCGCTGGACGTGAACACGGCGGCGACCGACACCCTGCGCATCGACGTCACCATCGCCACCCGCGACACCGAGCACGCCGAGGCGATCGTGGGCGTGCTCGAGGCGATCGACGGGGTGAAGGTGCACAAGGTCTCCGACCGCACCTTCCTCATGCACCTCGGCGGCAAGATCGAGATGAAGTCCAAGGTGCCGCTGCGCAACCGCGAGGAGCTCTCGATGGCCTACACCCCGGGCGTGGCCCGGGTGTCGCTGGCGATCGCCCGCAACAAGGAGGACGCGCGCCGGCTGACCATCAAGCGCAACAGCGTCGCGGTGGTCACCGACGGCTCGGCGGTGCTGGGGCTGGGCAACATCGGCCCGGAGGCGGCCATGCCGGTCATGGAGGGCAAGGCCGCGCTGTTCAAGCGCTTCGCCGGGATCGACGCCTGGCCGATCTGCCTGGACACCCAGGACACCGACGAGATCGTGCGCATCGTGCAGTGCATCGCCCCGGGGTTCGGCGGCATCAACCTGGAGGACATCTCCGCGCCGCGCTGCTTCGAGATCGAGGCGCGGCTGCGCGAGCTGCTGGACATCCCGGTCTTCCACGACGACCAGCACGGCACCGCGATCTGCGTGCTGGCCGCGCTGACCAACGCGCTGCGCGTGGTGCGCAAGGATCTCGGCGAGGTGCGGATCGCGCTGGCGGGCGCGGGCGCGGCGGGCAGCGCGATCCTCAGGCTGCTGCTGCACGCCGGGGCCCGCAACGTCATCGTCTGCGACATGCACGGCGCCGTCCACGCCGGCCGCGAGGGCATGGACGAGTCGCTGCGCTGGATCGCCGAGCACACCAACGCCGACGGCTACGACGGCGACCTCAAGGGCGCGGTCAAGGGCGCCGACGTCTTCGTGGGCGTCTCGGCCCCGGGGATCCTCACCGGCGACGACGTGGCGGGCATGGCCCCGGACGCGATCGTGTTCGCGCTGGCCAACCCCGAGCCGGAGGTCAGCCCGGACGACGCGCGCGAGCACGCCGCCGTGGTGGCCACCGGCCGCAGCGACTACCCCAACCAGATCAACAACGTGCTGGCCTTCCCCGGGGTCTTCCGCGGGCTGCTGGACGCGCAGGCCGACGAGGTCAACATCGACATGCTGGTGGCCGCGGCCCAGGCGCTGGCCGGGGTGGTCACCGACGCCGAGCTGGGCCCCAACTACATCGTCCCCAGCGTCTTCCACCCCGACGTCACCACCGCCGTCGCGGCGGCCGTGCGGGAGGCGGCGGGCGGCCGCAAGACCGACGACGAGGAGTGATCAGGCGCCCGTGACCGCGGGGGTGGCCCTGACGGCGGGCGCGTCCGGGCCGAGCCCGGCGGCCTCGGCGGCGGTGGGCGTCCTGCGGTAGGCCTCCCAGCTGCGCTGGATCCGCGACGCCTGTCCCGGGGTGAACTCGCTCATGCAGTCGTCCCACGAGTAGTTCATGAAGTTGTGCACCGGGTCGAGCCCGGTGGCCCGGCAGGTGTCCTTGCCCTTGGGGCAGCCCTCGGTGGGGGTGGCCTCGGCCGGGGTGTCGTCGACGCCGTCGCCGGGCGCGCTGCAGCCGTTCTCGAAGGTGTGGAACAGGCCGAGCCAGTGGCCGACCTCGTGGACCGCGGTGTAGCCGAGGCTGAAGTGCGGGAACGGGCCGCCCGGCAGGCTGCGGTGGTCGATGATGACGCCGTCCAGGAGCGGCTCGTTCCGGCGCGCCTCGGGGAAGGTGGAGTGGCCGAGCACCTCGGTGCCCACGGCGCCGCTGTAGAGGTTCAGGGTCTCCGCGCCGCCCTTGCGCAGCAGGATCTTGTAGTCCCGCTCGTGCTGGTGCGGCTTGGCGAACCAGGTGTCGTTGGCCAGCGTGTCGACGGACAGGAGCCGGAACCGCACGCCGGTGTCGGCGCCGCCCCTGCGGCCGCCGTAGGCGTCGTTGAGCGTGTCGATCTGCCGCCTGATGCGGTTCATCCCCGGGTGGCCCTTGCCGGAGGCGTCGGTGAGCACGTGGAAGGCCACCGGGACGGTGAAGGCGGCGGGCGCCCTGCTGGGGACCCTGCGGTCCAGCGCGGCGACGCTCTCGGCGACGAAGAACGGGTCGGCCGCCGGGGTGTCGCCCGCGAAGCGGACCTGCCGGGCGGTGCTCCCGGGGGCGCAGTCCGCGCCGCCGGGCCCCTGCCGGGCCCCCGAGGCGGCGGTGGCGGAGGCCGACACCGCCGTGACCGTGAGCATGACCGCAACGCCTCGCCGCATCCGTCCCCCGACCTGCCGTGCGCTGAAGCTGAATCCGCAGGCAGACTACATGATCACGAATGCGGCGGGGCGGAGCGAAACGTCTATTCCTCGGGGCCGCCCGCGGACATGCCTTCGTAGATCTCCTTGCACTCGGGACAGACCGGGAACTTCTTCGGGTCCCGGTTGGGCACCCAGACCTTGCCGCAGAGCGCGATCACCGGGGTGCCGGTCAGCGCGCTCTCGGTGATCTTGGCTTTCTTCACGTAGTGCGCGAAGCGCTCGTGGTCGCCGTCACCGTGCGAGAGGTCCGGACGGACATCGGTGTCCGGCTTGATCATCGTTCCCGTGCCGCCCTGGCCGGGCTCGTAAGTCGGCTCGCTCATCCGTTCAGTTTAGTGACGGATCCTCGGGATACGTCGCGACGAAGGCCAGGTCGCCGCCCTGCCTGCGCAGCACCGCCTGCCAGAGCCGCTCCGGAGCGGCGGTGAAGACGTCGGCGGGCTCGGCGGCGAGCACGTACCAGGTGCCCTCGGCGAGCTCTGACCGGAGCTGGTCAGCGCCCCAGCCGGCGTACCCGGCGAAGACCCGGAAGCTCGCGAGCTCCCCGGCCAGCAGCTCCGGCGGGCCGTCCAGGTCGACCAGCCCGATGCGGGCCAGGGCGGGCACGCCGTCCAGCGCCCGCCAGCCGAGCGGCTCGCCGGTGCCGGGCAGGTGGGCCAGCGCCAGCGCGCTGTCCAGCCCCACCGGTCCGCCCTGGAACACCACGTCAGGGCAGTCGGCGAGGCCCGCCCAGGCGGGCAGGATCTGCCCGACGGCGACCTCGGTGGGCCGGTTCAGCACCACGCCCAGGGTCGCCTCCCCGGGGTCGTGGTCGACCACCAGGACCACGCCGCGCCGGAAGTTGGGGTCCTCCAGGGTCGGTGTGGCCACCAAGAGACGGCCGGGCCGGATGTCGTCCTCCTGTTCCCGCATGGCCTCCATCATCGCCTGTTCCCAGGGGAGCCCGGCACGCGGTCCGCGGAACGGGCACGGCGTTGCGCCTACCGAACCGGGGCGTAACCGCCACAATGGAGGGTAAAGAAACGATCAAGCGATGCTCTCGGGAGGCGCGGGGATGCAGCCGGTCAGGGTGATCATTGCAGCGATCTTCTTCGTGATCGGGGCTCTGATCGTGATTCCCGCCTTCACCGGCGGGAACAGCACTTCGGACGCCTCCTCCACGACGGAGCCGACCCCGACGGAGACGCCGCCCGCCACCACCTCCCCGACCGCGGGCCCCACGGCCACGCGCAGCGCCTCGCCCACGGCGACCAGGACGCCCGCGCCCACCCGGACGGCGACCCCGGAGCCCACCAGGACCACGCCCGCGCCGCGCCCGACCGCGACGGCGAGCACGCCGCCGCCGGCCTCCCCGACGTCCGCCGCGCCGCCCGCGCGGGCGCTGACCGTCGTCTTCGGGAAGATCGACTGCCCCGCCAGGAAGATCAGCGTGAAGGTCACCAACGACACGGGGACCGGCCAGGGGTACGCCATCACCCGCAACGGCTCGATCGTGCTCGCCGACCAGCTCGGCCCGAACGCCTCGCGGACGTCCTCGGTGGCACTGTCCGAGGACAGGCGGGTGGTCGTGCGGGTGACCCAGGACGGCAGGCCGGTGGACGGCCGCACCTACCGGCTCGACTGCCGCAAGGCCGCCGCGGGCGACGGCCCGGCGGAGCCGGGGACGGACGCCGACCGGCTGCCGCACACCGGGGCCGACGACACCGTGATGATCGCCCGGATCGCGACCGGCGCCGCCTCGATGATCACCGGCGCGATCATCCTCTGGTGGGGGGGCCTGTGGCCGCGCCGCCGCGAGAACGTGTTCGGACGGGCCGATCGGGGGTAGGCCCACCCGTTGTGATCATGGGATCACGCTGCGGGAGGTGGACCTTTGTTCGGGGAGATGCTGGCGGCCGCGCTGCCCGCCGATCTGGAGGTGGACTTCGGCGAGGTGAGCTGCCCCTCCAGGGTCGTGGCGGTCACCATCGCCAACACGGGCAAGGCCGACGAGCGCTACGCCCTGCGCGTCGCGGGCCGCGTCCAGCGCACCGAGCTGGTCCCGGCCGGCACCACCGTCGTCAGCCGCGTCCGCCTTCCCGAAGACCGCCCCGTCATCATCGCCGTCCACACCGCGGGGGAGTCCGCCGCCTCGGCCCGGCGCACCGCCGACTGCACCGCGGAGTCCTTCGTCCCGGCGCCCTCGGCCCCGTCCGCCTCGGCTCCTCCCTCCGCCTCCGCCCCGGCCGCCTCCGCCCCGGCCGCGCCGGAGCCCAAGGGCGGGACCACCGCGTCCAAGGAGCCGGGTCCCGCGCCTTCCGCGAGCGAGAAGGGGACGCCGGCCGCGGAGCCCGCGGGAGGAACCGCGACGGAGACGCCGGGAGCGTCCTCCGGCACGCCGTCGTCCACGCCTCCCGCGGCCCGGCGAGCGGTCCCGGACGCGGTGACACCGTCCGACGGGGAGACCTCCGGCACCGTGAAGAAGCTCATAGGGACGGAGTCGACGAAGGAGAAACCCGCGGCGAAGGCGAAGAAGAGACGGCACATCGCGGCGGGGGACACGCGGAAGCGAGTACGGGAACAGATGCTTCCGATGACGGGAATCAGTCCGGCGTTCGCGTACACGGGACTGGGCACGGCCGTCACGGGAGGCCTCCTGGCCTGGTACGCGCTGCTGTGGCCGGGCCGAAGAACGCAGGCGTTCCCCCCTCGCGAACGCTCCCGATCGTGACGCCCCCCACCGCGTCCAGGGCGTGTCCTGTCGGTGAGGCTCGGTAGCCTTTCGGGATCGTGAGTACCTTTGCCGCCCCCGACATGCCACCCGCCTTCCCCGAGCGGGCCGCCTGGGGAACCGCCGGATCGCTGCGCGCCTGGCAGCAGCAGGCGCTGGAACTCTACTTCCGCGAGCCCCGGCGGGACTTCCTGACGGTCGCGACGCCCGGCGCGGGCAAGACCACCTTCGCGCTGCGCCTGGCCCGCGAGCTGCTCGACCGCCGCGCGATCCAGGGGATCACCGTCGTCTGCCCGACCGAGCACCTCAAGCGCCAGTGGGCCGAGTCGGCCACCCGGGTCGGCATCAAGATCGACCCGGAGTTCACCAACGCGCAGGGCAAGACCGGCAAGGACTTCCACGGGGTCGCGGTCACCTACGCCACCGTGGCGGCCCGCCCGGCGCTGCACCGCAACCGCACCGAGGCGCGCAAGACCCTCATCATCATGGACGAGGTCCACCACGCCGGCGACGGCCTGTCGTGGGGCGACGCGGTGCGCGAGTCGTTCGAGCCGGCCACCCGCAGGCTCAGCCTGTCGGGCACGCCGTTTCGCACCGACATCAACCCGATCCCCTTCGTCGACTACGAGGAGGGGCCCGACGGCATCCGCCGCAGCCGCGCCGACTACACCTACGGGTACGGTCCCGCGCTGGCCGACGGCGTCGTGCGGCCGGTCATGTTCATGGCCTACGCGGGGGAGATGCGCTGGCGCACCCGCGCGGGCGACGAGCTGACCGCCACGCTCGGCCAGCCGCTCACCCAGGACCAGACGTCCCAGGCGTGGCGGGCGGCGCTCGACCCCAAGGGCGACTGGATCCGCCAGGTCATCCAGGCGGCCGACAGGCGCCTCACCGAGATCCGCAAGGCGATGCCGGACGCCGGGGCGATGGTCATCGCCACCGACCACGAGGCGGCCCGCGCCTACGCCAAGATGATCCGCGGCATCACCGGGCAGGGCGCCACCATCGTGCTGTCGGACGACCCGAAGGCCAGCAAGAAGATCAAGCAGTTCGCCGACTCGGAGGACCGCTGGCTGTGCGCGGTCCGCATGGTCTCCGAGGGCGTCGACATCCCGCGCCTGGCCGTCGGCGTCTACGCCACCTCGACCGCCACGCCGCTGTTCTTCGCGCAGGCCATCGGGCGCTTCGTGCGCGCCCGCAAGCGCGGCGAGACGGCGTCGGTGTTCCTGCCCAGCGTGCCGCTCCTCATGGGCCACGCCGCCGAGATGGAGCGCGAGCGCGACCACGTCCTGGACCGCAGGCAGCGCGAGCAGGACGGGCTGGACGACGAGGCGCTGGAGCAGGCCAACCGCAAGAACGACGGCGCCGACCTGTCGGAGGAGATCCCCTTCGAGACGATGGAGGCCAGCGCCACCTTCGACCGCGTGCTGTTCGACGGCGGCGAGTTCGGTCTGCAGGCCGCCCCCGGCTCCGCCGAGGAGGAGGACTTCCTGGGCATCCCCGGCCTGCTCGAGCCCGAGCAGGTCGCCCAGCTGCTGCGCCAGCGCCAGGCCAGCCAGCTCGCCGCCCAGCGCAAGCGCGCCGCGGGCGGGGAGCCCGAGCCCGAGCGGGCCGCCACCGCCGCCGAGGACCTCCACGCCCTGCGCACCGAGCTCAACAGCCTCGTCGGCGCCTGGAGCCACCGCACCGGCAAGCCCCACGGAGTCGTCCACACCGAACTCCGCCGCGACTGCGGCGGCCCCGCCGTCCCCCAGGCCAGCGCCGTGGAGATCAAGCGCCGCATCGAGAAGATCAGGGAGTGGGCCGCCCGGAGGTCCTGAGCCCCGCGGTCAGGAGGCCAGGACGGGGTCGCCCTCGAGGCGCACCCCGGCCGCGCGCAGCTCCGCCAGGGCCCGGGTGGTGGTGGCGGGGGAGACGCCCGCGGTGAGGCCGAGCAGGACGGTGGTGTCCAGACCCGCGGCCCTGGCGTCCAGGGCGGTGGCGCGGACGCAGTGGTCGGTGGCGATGCCGACGACGTCGACGCCGGTGACGCCGCGGGACTTCAGCCACGCGTCCAGGGGGGTGCCGTCGTCGGCCGTTCCCTCGAAGCCGCTGTAGGCGGCGGTCTCGCGCCCCTTGCTGAAGACCGCCTCGATGGGGGCGAGCGACAGGGCGGGGTGGAAGTCCGCGCCGGGCGTGCCGATGACGCAGTGCGGCGGCCAGGACTCCGCGTAGTCGGGTTCCTCGGCGAAGTGGTCGCCCGGGTCCAGGTGGAAGTCGCGGGTGGCCACCACGTGGGCGTACTCGTCCCGGTGCCCGGCCAGATGGCCGGAGATGGCGGAGGCGACGCCCGCGCCGCCGCCGACGGCCAGCGAACCCCCCTCGCAGAAGTCGTTCTGGACGTCCACGATGATCAACGCGCGGCTCATGGTCCTCCTGTCGATGCTCAGGTGGAGATTAACTCTGTCCCGTGAGGGTGGGAAGGGCGGGATCGCCCTTGGTCAGGTGCAGGGCGGCGGGGGGGAGTTCGGCCAGGGCGCGCCGGTGGCGGTCGCGGGCGGCCTCCAGGGGCTCGCGTCCGACGACGCGCCCGGAGGAGACCAGGGGGACCTGGAGGGGGCGGTCCTCGGTGCCGGGCTCGGGGACCGGCTCGGCGGCGGAGACGAGCTCCGCCACGGCCGTTCCGTCCTGGAAGCGGCGGTGGGCGTGCTTGCGGCCGCCCGTGCCGGACTTGCCGGGGGAGGACTTGGCGACCGGGAGGAGGGCGCCTGAGGAGTCCTCGCGGGCCACCAGCTTGTAGACGAGGGAGGCGGTGGGCGCGCCGGAGCCGGTGACCAGGGACGTGCCCACGCCGTAGGCGTCGCAGGGGGCGGCGGCCAGGGCGGCGATGGCGTACTCGTCGAGGTCGCCGGTGACCACGATGCGGGTGCCGCGGGCGCCGAGGTCGTCGAGCCGGCGGCGCACCTCCTCGGCGACCACGCGCAGGTCGCCGCTGTCGATGCGGACCGCGCCCAGCCGCGGCCCGGCCAGTTCGACGGCGGTGCGCACGGCCTCGGCCACGTCGTAGGTGTCGACGAGGAGGGTCGTCTCCTCCCCGGCGGAGGCGAGCTGGGAGCGGAACGCCTGGCGCTCGTCGTCGTGCAGGAGCGTGAAGGCGTGGGCGGAGGTCCCGGCGGTGGGCACGCCGTACATCCGTCCGGCCTCCAGGTTGGAGGTCGTGGCGAAGCCGCAGAGGCGGGCGACGCGCGCGGCGGCCACCGCCGCGCCCTCGTGGGTGCGGCGGGAGCCCATCTCGATCAGCGGGCGCCCGGAGGCCGCCTGGACCATGCGGGAGGCGGCGGCGGCCACCGCGCAGTCGTGGTTGAAGACGGACAGCGCCAGGGTCTCCAGCAGGACCGTCTCGGCGAACGTGCCCTCCACCCGCAGGATGGGCGAGCCCGGGAAGTAGCAGTCGCCCTCGGCGTAGCCCCAGATGTCGCCGCCGAACCGGAAGCCCTCCAGCCAGGCCGCGGTGGTGTCGTCGACGACGCCGCCGCGGGTGAGGAAGTCCAGCTCGGCCGCGCCGAACCGGAAGCGCTCCAGGGCGTCCAGGAACCGTCCGGTACCGGCCGTCACGCCGTACCTGCGGCCCTGGGGAAGCCGCCGGGCGAACACCTCGAAGACCGCGTGCCGCGCCGCGGTGCCGTCGCGCAGGGCGGCCTGCAGCATGGTGAGTTCATAATGATCAGTGAGCAGCGCCGTGCTCGCGCCGAACCCCGTCTCTGGCATGTCCACCCTCCGCAGACTACGGGTAGGGGTGTTCGCGGCCGTGCGCCCGGTAGGTTCGAGAACGAGGGAGGGAGAATCCGATGACCAGCGCGCCCATCACCGTCGAGAGGCCTGGTGCGGACGAGGAGATCCGTCCTGATCTCCCGTGGCTGACCATCGTCTGGAACGACCCGATCAACCTGATGTCGTACGTCACCTACGTCTTCCAGACGGTGTTCGGGTTCGCCAGGGAGAAGGCCGAGAAGCTCATGCTCGACGTGCACCACAAGGGGAGGGCCGTGGTCGACTCCGGCACCCGGGAGGAGATGGAACGCAATGTCGAGGTGCTCCACTCCTACGGGCTGTGGGCGACAGTGAAGCGGGACGACTAGATGGGCGGCGGTTTCAAGAGGAGCTCCACGGGCGTCCGCATGTCGCTGGACCGGGTGGAGAAGGCGGTGCTGGCCAACCTCATCGGCCAGCTGCGGCAGCTGCTGGAGGAGCTGCCCAAGGGCGACCCGGGCCTGGCCGAGCTGGGCATCTCCGAGAGCACGGAGGCCCCCGGCGACCCGGTGCTGGCGCGGTTGTTCCCCGACGGCTACCGCGAGGACGGGGCGGCGTCGGGGGAGTTCCGCCGCTACACCGAGGCGTCGCTGCGCGAGGGCAAGGAGCGCGACTCCGAGCTCGTGCTGCGCACCCTGAACGAGGGCGGGGACGTCTCCCTGGACCCCGACCAGGCGCAGTCCTGGCTGCGGGTGCTCAACGACCTGCGGCTGGCCCTGGGCACCCGGCTGGAGCTCGGCGAGGACGACCACGACCGGTTCCGCGACCTGGACGAGGACGACCCCGAGTACACCATGATCGTCACCTACGACTGGCTGACCCAGCTGCAGGACGGCCTGGTGCACTGCCTGTGGGGCGGGTGAGCGGTCCCGGCCGGCCGTGCCCCGCGGGGAGCGACCCGGCGTTTCCAGGACGAAATTCCTCCTGGGTAATATGCGGCTCATGCTGACCATCACCCAGGAGATCGTCGACCAGATCACGGCGCACGCGCGCGCCGACCACCCCGACGAGGCCTGCGGCGTGGTGGCGGGGCCGATCGGCAGCGACCGCCCCGAGCGCTTCGTCCCCATGGAGAACGCCGAGCGCTCCCCGACCTTCTACCGCTTCGACTCGCTGGAGCAGCTGAAGGTCTGGCGGGAGATGGACGACCGGGACGAGGAGCCGGTGGTGATCTACCACTCGCACACCGCGACCGAGGCCTACCCCTCGCGGACCGACGTGTCCTACGCCGCGGAGCCGAACGCCCACTACGTCCTGGTCTCCACCCGGGAAGAGAATGAGACCGAGTTTCGTTCGTACCGGATCGTGGACGGTGTCATCACCGAGGAAGAGGTGAGGATCGTCGGGACCTACGAATCCGTGTGACCCGAACCCGGGTAAACTCGGCGTCATGGTCCAGAGTTTCCTCTTCTCCCACTCGCGTGCCGAGGTCGTCTACGACTGTCGGTGACGCCTGTCCCCGAGCCGTAAACGACTTTTGAAGGAGATCACGCAAGATGGCGATCGAGGTCCGGATCCCGACGATTCTGCGCAACCTCACCGACGGCGCCAAGGCCGTCGAGGGCAAGGGCGCCAACCTGGCCGAGCTGATCGGCGACCTGGACGCCCGCCACCCGGGCCTGCGCGACCGCCTGGTCGACGACAAGGGCCTGCGCCGGTTCGTCAACGTCTATCTCAACGACGAGGACGTGCGCTTCCTGGGCGGCCTGGACACCGAGGTGTCCGACGGCGACACCGTCACCGTCCTCCCCGCCGTCGCCGGCGGCTGAACCGTGCGTTACGACTCCCTGCTGGACTCGGTGGGGCGGACCCCGCTGGTGGGCCTGCCCCGCCTGTCGCCGTCCCCCGAGGTCCGGATCTGGGCCAAGCTGGAGGACCGCAACCCCACCGGCTCCATCAAGGACCGCCCGGCGTTGTGGATGATCCAGCAGGCGGAGAAGGACGGCGTGCTCACCCCCGGCTGCACGATCCTGGAGCCCACCTCGGGCAACACCGGGATCTCGCTGGCCATGGCCGCCAAGCTCAAGGGCTACCGCATCATCTGCGTGATGCCCGAGAACACCTCCGAGGAGCGCCGCCAGCTGCTGCGGATGTGGGGGGCGGAGATCATCCCCTCGCCCGCGGCGGGCGGCTCCAACGAGGCGGTGCGGGTGGCCAAGGGCCTGGCCGCCGAGCACCCCGACTGGGTCATGCTCTACCAGTACGGCAACGCGGCCAACGCGCTCGCGCACTACGAGACGACCGGTCCCGAGCTGCTGGCGGACCTGCCGACGATCACGCACTTCGTGGCGGGTCTGGGCACCACCGGCACCCTGATGGGCACCGGCCGGTTCCTGCGCGAGCACGTGCCCGGCATCAAGATCGTCGCGGCCGAGCCCCGGTACGGCGACCTCGTCTACGGGCTGCGCAACATCGACGAGGGCTTCGTGCCCGAGCTGTACGACGCGAGCGTGCTGACCACCCGCTTCTCCGTCACCTCCGGTGACGCGCTGCGCCGCACCCGCCAGCTGCTGGAGCAGGAGGGCATCTTCGCCGGGATCTCCACCGGCGCGTCGCTGCACGCCGCCCTGGGCGTGGCCGCCAAGGCGGTCAAGGCCGGGGAGCGCGCCGACATCGCCTTCCCGGTCGCCGACGGCGGCTGGAAGTACCTCTCCACGGGCGCCTACGAGGGCACCCTGGAAGAGGCCGAGGCCGCCCTCGAAGGCCAGCTCTGGGCCTGATCCGCCGCCGCCGGTCCGGGATCCCCGGGCCGGCGGGCCGCGGTCCGGGCGCACCGGCCGCCTTCCGGCCGCGCCGGGATCGGTAGGCTGAGCCGCCGAACGTAGTTCGGTGCGCCTTGGGTGGGAACATGACGATATTCAGTGAAGCGACCGCTGTCTCCGCCGAGGGCGAGGGACGCTACCGCGCCGAGTTGAGCGACGCCTTCGGGTTCGAGACGAAGCAGGACGGTCCCGTCGTGCTGAACGGCGGCTACCTCATGGCCGTCCTGATGCGCGCCGCCGTCGCCGAGTCCTCGCACGCCCATCCGATCTCCACGGCGGTGAGCTTCCTGCGGCCGGGCCTGCCCGGACCCGCGGAGGTCGTGGTGGAACGGCGCCGGGAGGGACGCACGGCGTCCATGCTCCGCGCCTCGCTGCTCCAGAACGGCGAGCCGCTGCTGGACGCGCTGGTGACGACCGGCACGCTCGACCCCGACGAGAAGCCCGTCCACCTGGGCGAACCGCCCGCCCCGATGCCCGCGCCCGAGGACTGCCCCCCGCGCGGGCGGGAGCGTCCGAAGAGGGGCTTCCCCGCCAACGTGGACATGCGGTTCGACCCGGCCGTGATGGGCTGGCTGGACGGGAACCCCACGGGCCGGCCGGAGATGCGCTCCCACGTGCGGCTGGCGGGCGGCGACGAGCCCGATCCCTACGTCCTGGCGCTGGCCATCGACTCGCTGATCCCCGTGGTGACGAACGCCGGATTCCCCGGCTGGTCGCCCACGGTCGAGCTGACCTGGCACCTGCGGGCGCTGCCGGCACCCGGGTGGCTCTGCGTGTACGGGTCCGGACGTATGGTGAACCAGGGGTGGTCCGACGAGGACGTGGAGGTCTGGGATGCCGCCGGAAATCTGGTCGCACAGAGCAGGCAGCTCGCACGAGCCGCACGTACTCGCAAGTAACCTCCGATGTATTGAGCGTCACACATTGTGTGACGACGTCTTCGAATAGCCTAGGTCGTCATGTCAGACGCGCCTATCGGGATCTTCGACAGCGGCTTCGGCGGACTCACGGTGGCCCGGGCCGTGCTGGACCAATTGCCCGGAGAGCCGATCCTCTACCTGGGCGACTCGGCGCGTCAGCCCTACGGTCCCCGGCCGATCGCCGAGGTCCGCGGGTACGCCCTGGAGATGCTCGACCAGCTGGTCAAAGAGGGCGTGAAGATGCTCGTGATCGCCTGCAACAGCGCCAGCTCGGCGATGCTGCGCGACGCCCGGGAGCGTTACGACGTGCCCGTCGTCGAGGTGATCTTCCCCGCCGCGCGGCGTGCCGTCGCCGCCACCCGCAACGGCAGGGTCGGGCTCATCGCGACCCGGGCCACGGTGACCAGCCGCGCCTACGACGACGCCTTCGCCATCGCCCCGCACATCGAGCTCACCAGCGCGGCCTGCCCGCGGTTCGTGGAATTCGTGGAGAACGGCGTCACGATGAGCGAGGAGCTGCTCGACGTGGCGCGCGGGTACCTGGAGCCGATCATCGAGGCCGGCTGCGACACCCTGATCCTCGGCTGCACGCACTACCCGCTGCTGACCGGGGTGATCTCCTACGTCGTCGGGGACGGGGTCACCCTCGTCTCCAGCGCCGACGAGACGGCCAAGGACGTCTACCGACTGCTGCACGACCAGGGGCTGGCCCGCGCGGAGGCCGCCGCCCCACCCGTCCACCGGTTCCGCGCGACCGGTGACCCCGAGGTGTTCCGCGCGATCGGACGCCGCTTCCTCGGACCGGTGCTCGGCTATGTCGAGTCCCCTTCGGACACCAGCGTGTTCCGTCTCACCCCATGAACCACAGTAAGCAGAGGAGCTCCCCGTGCGGGTGACTGTGATCGGCTGCTCCGGCAGCTTCCCGGGGCCGGACAGCCCCGCCTCCTGTTATCTCATCGAGGAGGACGGCTACGCCCTCCTGCTCGACTTCGGCAACGGCGCGCTGGGTGCCCTGCAGCGCCATCACGACCTGTACGACATCGACGCGATCGCCATCTCCCACCTGCACGCCGACCACTGCATGGACCTGTGCGGCTACTACGTGGCCCGCAAGTACTGCCCGCACGGCAGCAAGCCGAAGATCCCGGTCTTCGGGCCCACGGAGTCGGCGACGCGGATGGCCGAGGCCTACGACCTCGACCTCGACCCGGGCATGACGGACACCTTCGACTTCACCCCGCTGGCCCGCAGGTTCGAGGCGGGGCCGTTCGAGATCCGCTGCGAGCCGGTCAACCACGTGATCGAGTCCTACGGCTTCCGCATCACCTCGGCGGGCGGCGGCACGCTGGCCTACTCGGGCGACACCGGGCTCACCGACACCCTGGTCGACCTGGCCGAGGGCGCCGACCTGTTCCTGTGCGAGGCGTCCTTCCTGGAGGGCGACAACCCGCCCAACCTCCACCTGACCGCGAAGGAAGCCGCGGAGTACGCCGAACGGGCGCAGGTCGGACGGCTGGTGCTGACCCATCTGGTGCCGTGGAACGACGAGGAGAAGTCGCTCGTCGAGGCCGAGAACGGCGGGTACGGCGGGCCGATCGACCTGGCACGAAGCGGGACCGTCTACCGGCTGTAGGCGCACCGGTAGGCTGGCCCCATGGCTCGCCCCGACGGTCGCGTGAACGACCAGCTCCGACATGTCCGTATCCAGCGAGGCTGGCTCGACCACGCGGAGGGCTCCGTGCTGGTCGAGTTCGGCGGCACCCGTGTCCTGTGCGCGGCCTCGGTGCAGGACACGGTCCCGCGCTGGCGGCGCGACAGCGGCCTCGGCTGGCTGACCGCCGAGTACGCGATGCTGCCGCGCGCCACCAACACCCGCAACGACCGCGAGTCGGTGCGCGGCAAGCTCGGCGGGCGCACCCAGGAGATCTCCCGGCTGATCGGCCGCTCCCTGCGGGCGTGCGTGGACTTCAAGGCCTTCGCCGGCAGCACGGTCACCATCGACTGCGACGTGCTGCAGGCCGACGGCGGCACCCGCACCGCCGCCATCACCGGCGCCTACGTGGCGCTCGCCGACGCCGTCACCTGGATGCGCGACCGCAGGATGACCAAGGGCGACCCGCTCATCACCTCGGTGAGCGCGGTCAGCGTCGGCGTGGTGGCCGGGGAGTCCCGGCTGGACCTGTGCTACGAGGAGGACGTGGTCGCCGACACCGACATGAACGTGGTGTGCACCGGCGACGGCAGGCTCATCGAGGTGCAGGGCACCGCCGAGGGCGTGCCCTTCTCCCGCGAGCAGCTGAACGGGCTGCTCGACCTCGCCCAGATGGGCTGCGCCGACCTCACCATGATGCAGAAGGAGGCGCTGGCCCGATGAGCGCCCGGCTGGTGCTGGCCACGCGCAACCCCGGGAAGGTCGTCGAGCTGCGGGACCTGCTCACCTCCTTCGAGGTGGTGGGCCTGGCGGAGTTCCCCGACGCGCCCGACGTGCCGGAGACCGAGCCGACCTTCGCCGGAAACGCCCTGCTCAAGGCCAGGGCGATCGCCGCGCACACCGGCCTGCCCGCGGTCTCCGACGACTCGGGCCTGTGCGTGGACGCGCTGAACGGCATGCCCGGCGTGTTGTCGGCCCGCTGGTCGGGCCGGTTCGGCGCGCAGCACCCCGCCGGCAGGGACCGGGCCAACCTCGAGCTGGTGCTCGACCAGCTCGCCGACGTCGCCGAGGGCGCGCGCGGCGCGCACTTCGTCTGCGCGGCGGCCGTCGCCCACCCCGACGGGCGCGAGCACGTGGTGGAGGGCCGCATGGACGGCCGGATCATCACCGCGCCGCGCGGCACCGGCGGCTTCGGCTACGACCCGATCTTCGAACTCGCCGACCTGGGCCGGACCACCGCGGAGCTGAGCCCGCAGGAGAAGTCCGAGATCAGCCACCGCGGCCGCGCCTTCCGCGCCCTCGCGGCGTACCTGGAGGGAATCGCCGAACCCGGCTGATCCGCATGCGGACCGCCTGACGGACCCGGGGATTCCAGGTGGTCCGGCTGGTCCGTACTCCGGGCCGCCCGTCCGACCCGAGGGCCGGGCTGACCCGTACTCCGGGTCGCCTGCCCGACCGGGGATTCCAGGTGGTCCGGCTGGTCCGTACTCCGGGCCGCCCGTTTGACCCGGGGGTCCGGCTGTCCCAGGTGGCCGGGTGGTCCGGCTGATGCGCATGCGGGCCGCCCGTCCGACCCGGGCGGCCTGTCCGATCCGACGGTGGCCCGATCCGGCCGGATCGGGCCACCGTCGGGTCAGCAGACCATGCGCAGCTGTACCCGGGTGCCGTGGTGTCCGGCGCGGATCTCCAGCAGGTCGACCAGGATGCGGGCGCTCCACAGGCCGAACCCCTCCGAGACGGCCGACTCCGGGGGCAGGAAACCGGTCAGCCCGTCGGGATGCCACAGGCCGACGTCGGCGACCTCGCAGTGCAGCACGCGGCCGTGGCGCCAGACGCGGAGCTCGATCGGCGGGGTGCCGTGGACGACCGCGTTGGTGGCGATCTCGTTGGCGGCCATGACCAGCGGGCCTACCCTGTCCTGCGGCAGGCCCATCCGCAGCGCCCGCCCGGTCAGGAACGAGCGCATCGGCGCGAGGTCCAGCGAGGCGAGGGCGAGCCGTTCGGCGTCGGCGGGGACCTCGGGCAGCGGGAGCCGGTCGCAGCCGGCGCCGTAGCGCTCCGGCTGGACGTACTTGTCGTTGTAGGCCGGGTAGCGGCCGCCGTCGAAGAGCCCCGGATGGGTGCGCCTGGCCTCCTCGACGATCGGGGGAGGGGCCAGCGTGCGGTCGTAGGAGCAGATGACCCGCGCGTCCGAATGGCCGAACACCGCGTTCACCAGCGACTCGTACCGCCCCCATTCGCGGTGCTCCCACGCCTGGGGCCGGCGGCTCCAGTCCAGCTCGGCCAGCGCGCGCACCCTGCGGCCGCCGGCCAGGCGCAGCACGTCGTGGTAGGCGGCGATGGTGCGGACCGGGTGCCGGTAGAAGGCGGTCGCGTCGTGGAACTCCACCCCGGCGCCGTCCCGGCCCAGGACGTCCCGCAGCGCCTCCTGGCGGTCGTGCGGGAGCACGGCGAGGATGCGGTCGTCGGTGGCGAGGCCCTCGTGCAGGAAGGGCACGGCGGCGTCGAGGAACTCCTCGGTGCCGCCGTGCAGGAGCGCCTGGTGCAGCAGGGGTGAGGCGGCGGTCACGAGCGCCTCCATCCCAGGCCCTTGGCGATGCCCGGAAGCCGGTGGAAGCCCACCATCTCGATCACGCTCTCCAGTTCTGGTGAGGGATTGTCCAGGACGAGCCCCTTGCCCCGGGTGAGGCGCAGGGCGTGGGATCCCAGGAGGTTCAGCGCCACCAGGTCCATGAACCGCAGGTTCGCCAGTTCGAGGTGGACCTGGTCGGCCCGGTCGCGCGGGTCGCTCACCGAGGTGAGGGTCTGGGTGAAGGCCTGATGGCGCGCGCCGTCGATCTCCCCCTCCAGGCGAAGGCCGTAGGGGGCGTACGTACGGGTCATGCGCAGCACGCCGTCGTCGTATTCGGGATTCACTTCGACGAGTACCTCGTGGTGGTTCTGGAGGGCGGAGAGCGCCTCGGGAGCGCAGCGGCGCCGGTCCACCTGGCCAGATGGCGGTGGTCAATGTACTGGGCCCCACCAGCGACTCGACCTCGCAGTCGCAATCGAGCATGAAACTGTCACCTCCGGGGACGCCCGCCGCCCAGGTCATGTCCGCGGTGATGCGGACGCGACGGAACCGCTGGTCGAGCGCCCGCGCGATCTCCCGCTCCAGGGTGCGGGAGAGGGCGGAGGGGCGGCCGAGCCCGTCGTGGGCGCAGGCCTGCCGCCAGGGGATCACCGAGAGGTGCCCGGCCTCGGCGAAGGGTGTGGCGTCGATGTTGTGCAGGGGCAGCAGGCCGGGCAGGTCGCGGGGCGTGGTGTCGGCCACGCAGATCACCTTCTCGCCCGCGGCGAGGCCTTCGTAGACGAAGTCGCCCAGCACGCGCCGCTGTTCGTCGGGGTGGGAGTACGCCAGCCACGCGTGGTCGCCCGGCCGGAGCTCACCGACCGCGCGTTGCGTGAACCAGGTGACCATGCTCCGTCCTGAAGCTCGTGCCGCCTTGTGCGGGGAAAAGATGTTTCCTTCAGATGAGGTCAAGCGTACGCCCGGGAGAGGTGAAGGGAGGGAACTCTCCACAGGTTGGGGGGAAATATCATGGCTAATGCATCTGCACGTGCATTTCACTCGTGGAACGGTGTGTGAAGGCGAATCCTCGTCCCTTCTGCTCCGGTTCTGACCTGGACCAGGCCGCACAGCATGCGCACCGCCCACAGGCCCAGCCGCGGGGAGCCGGCGGTGCCGGGCGGCAGCCAGCCGGGCCCGTGCCGCTCCGGCGGGCACCAGTGCCCCCGGTCGCTCACCTCGCACAGCAGCGCCTCCTTCTCCTCCCACACCCGCAGCAGCACGGGCGGCTCGCCGTGGCCGAGCGCGTTGGTCGCCACCTCGGTGAACGCGACCAGCAGCTGGTGCAGCCGGTGGCCGCCCAGCCCGTACCGGCGCGCGTACACCGTGATCAGGGCGCGCGGCTCCCGCAGGTCCGGGGAGTGCAGGGGCATCTCCAGCGCGTGTCCGGGCACGGGGGGCAGCGGCAGGTCGCACATCGCGCTGAAGACGGCCGGGTCCAGGTAGGCCGGGTTGTCCCGGGGGCGGCCGTCCCGCGCCAGCAGCGGGTGGGTGCGCCGCGCGCCGTCCAGGACCGGGCCGGGCAGGTCCCTGTGGTAGGGGCACATGATGGCGCCGTCCGTCCGGGCCAGCGCCACGTTGACCAGCGCCTCCAGCCGCAGCCACTCCACGGTCTCCCAGCCGGTGCGGTCCTTCCACTCGGGCTCGGCCAGCAGCCGCACCCGCCGCCCGTTCTCGGCGGCCGCCTCCATCTGGTGCAGGACCCGCGAGACGACCCGGGCCGGATGCTCGTAGAAGGAGGAGGGGGACACGTAGCGCACCTGCGTGCCGAACTTCTCGCGGAGCAGGCCCGTCTTGCGCTCGCAGGTGACGGCCAGGACCGTCTCGTCGCGCTCCAGGCCCTCGTTCAAAAAGGGGTAGGCGGCGCCGAGGAACTCCTCGTCCTGCTCGTAGGGAAGCGCCACATGGGTCAGGGCCATCAGTCCTCATCCAGTCGGATCCCCGGCAGCCGGTGCATGCCGACCACCTCCAGCGTGGAGCGCACCTCGGGCGCCACCCGGTGCAGCACCACGGCGCTGCGCGACCCGCGTCTGCGCGTGTAGTCGACCATCGTCCGCAGGGCGCCGAGGCTGAGGAAGTCCAGTTCGGAGAGGTCCAGGTGGACCGCGTCCTCCCGCTGCGGCAGGGCGTTGAGCGCCTCGACGAAGTGGGTGTGCCGGGCGGCCGGTAGGTGCGGGTGATGCTGAGCACCGGGTCGTCGAAGTCGGGATCGGGCACCACTTGCACCTCGTGGTGCTCGGCGAGCAGGTCGAACTGGGCCGGTGAGCAGCGGCGCACGTCCGTCTGGCAGATCGCGGTGACCGACACGCTCGGCCCGACGCGCTCGGCGAGTTCGCGCTCGCACACGAGCAGGCGGGTGTCGCCGAACGGCTGGTCCAGCGCCCAGGACATCTCGGCGGTGATCCGGATGCCGCGGAACTCCTGCTCCTCGGCCTTGGCGACCTCGTCGGCGAAGGTCTGGAGCATCTTCTCCGGATCGAACATCCCGCCGGTCAGGCAGGCGTCGCCGACCGGGAGCAGGGTCAGCAGGCCCGCCCGGATCGCGGGGCTCAGGTCCTGCCCGTACAGGCCGGGCAGCTCCCAGTGCTCGGCGTCGGTCAGGTAGACGACCTTGTCGCGGATGCGCAGCCCCTGCGCGATCCACGAGCCGATGACGTGGGCCTGCTCTTCGGGGCAGCCGAACGGGAGCCAGGCATGGTCGCCCGGGAGAAGATCCCTGACCGATCTCCGGACGTACATGGCTGCTCGGGCCTCCCGACGGGTGCGGACCCGTTCAATCTACGTCGGCGGCGTCCGGATGGAGGGCCTCTTTTTTCATATACCGACTCGATGTGTTGCGGGAAGGGCGGGAGAGCCGGCTCCGGAACCGGAAAAGGGACAGCCGACAGGCTGTCCCTTTTATGTAGGGCCGGTGGGATTTGAACCCACAACACGACGGACCTAAACCGCCGGCCTCTGCCGAATTGGGCTACGGCCCCGCGTGCGGCTACGACCTTACCAGCGGGCTACAGCCCCAGTTCCTTGCGGAGACGGGACACGTGCCCGGTCGCCCGCACGTTGTAGTAGGCCTTCTCGATCTTCCCCTCCTCGTCGATGAGGAAGGTGGAGCGGATGACGCCCACCGTGATCCTGCCGTAGAGCTTCTTCTCGCCGTAGGCGGCGTAGGCCTGCAGCACCTTGCGGTCCGGGTCCGACAGCAGGGGGAAGGTCAGGCCGTCGCGCTCGCGGAACCTGACGAGCTTGGCGGGGGCGTCCGGGGAGACGCCCACCACCTTCACCCCGGCCCCGGCCAGGTCCGGCAGCGACGCCTCGAAGTCCACGGACTCCTTGGTGCACCCGGGGGTCATGGCCGCGGGGTAGAAGTAGAGGAGGACCTTCTCGCCGCGCAGCGACGACAGGGTGAAGGGTTCGCCGTCGGCGTCGGAGAGCGTGAAGTCGGGGGCCTCGTCGCCGGGTTCGAGACGGTCTGTCACCTGGCATCCTTTCGCGGCGGGTGGTGGGAGGGACAAACTTACCGGCACTCGCCTCCCTGGGGGCGGTCGCGACCTGCAAGACTGATCGCCCACCGGAACTACGACGAAGGACGCGGGATGGCCGACAGGGATCCGGACCGGATCGAGCAGGAGATCGAGGGCGAACTCGAGGCCCTCGCCCGGAACATCGACGCGATCGCCGACCGGGTCAGCCCGAGCAACGTCGTCCACCGCACCGGCGACCGGGTCCGCGAGGAGCTGCACCAGGTGGCGGCGACGATCGGCTCGATCGTGACGCCCGGCGACGAGGAGGGCTCGCCGCTCACCGACGAGCAGCGCAAGCGGGCGCTCGTCATCGGCGGCGTCGTCCTGGTGGGGGTCGCGCTCCTGGTGCTGCGCGCGCGGCGCGGCCGGGGCTGAGCGCTCACAGGAAGGTGCGGCCCTCGCCCCGGTAGGTGGGGACGGTGCGCTCGACGCGCTCGTCCCGCACCAGGTGCACGGCGTCGAAGCGCTCGCACAGCTCGCCGGCCTTGGTGTGCCGGAACCAGACGCGGTCGCCGACGGCCAGCCCGTCGGTGCCGGGCCCGACGAGCGGGGTCTGCACCTCGCCCGCCCCCTCGGTGCCGGTGAACTCCAGCCCGGCCGGCAGGTACGGCCGGGGCAGGCGCAGCGCGTCGGCGGGCCCCGAGGCGAGGTAGCCGCCGCCCAGGCAGGTGACAGTGCCGGGGGCGGGCCGCCGCACGACGGGCAGCGCGAACAGCGCGGCGGGGACGGCCTTGAACATGCTGTAGTGGTCGAACAGGTGCGGCTGGAACAGGCCGGACCCGGCGGCGACCTCGGTGACCGCCTTCTCCGCCGCGGTCCACTCCAGGCTTCCGGTGCCGCCGCCGTTGACGAACTCCAGGTCGGCCACCTCGCGGACGGCCCGCACGACCTCGCCGCGCCGCCGGGCGAGCTCCACCCGGGAGCGGGAGCGCATCGCCCTGATCGCCAGCCCCATGGCGGGCCGGCCGGCCGGCGCGTCGCCCACGCCGGCGATCTGCGACTCGTAGCCCATCAGCCCGACCAGCCGCAGGTGCGGCCGCTTGAGGATCTCCTCGGCGAAGGCGGCGGCCTGCCCGGGGGTGGCCAGGGGGGAGCGGCGCGCGCCGACCCTGATCCGGCCGCCCAGCACCGGGTAGGCGGCGTCCATGTCGAGGCAGACCCGCACGGGGTGCCCGTCGGCGGGGATGAGGTCCAGGTGCTCGGCGCAGTCGACCATGATCGTGACGGTGCGGGCGGCGTGCTCGTCCCGCACCAGGCGCCGCAGCGCCGCGCGGTCCACGGTGGGGTAGGCCACGAGGATGTCGTCGCTGGTGCGGTGCCCGGCCAGCCAGAGCGCCTCGTCCAGGGTGAAGGCCATGATCCCGGCGAAGCCGTCCAGGGCGAGGACCTCCTCCAGCAGGGCGCGGACCCGGACGGACTTGCTGGCCACCCGGATCGGCTTGCCGCCCGCCCGGCGCACCAGGGCCGCGGCGTTGGCGCGGAAGGCGGCCAGGTCGACGATCGCGAACGGGGGGTCGAGCTCCGCGGTCGCGAAGTCGTAACGCGCCTTGAGGTCCATGTGTCCACTTTCCCATAGAAAGTGAAACATGAAAAGTATTCGTGTCTGGCTTTCCGGTCACACCGAGGAGAAGAACGCCCAGAGCCGCGCCGCCGTTCCCGCGGGCCAGGCGTGGCCCCCGCCGTGCGGGCAGAACCGCACCACGGCCGCGCCCTCGCCGGTCCGGCAGGAGCCGTCCCGGCGCAGGGGGCCCGCCCCGGCCGCCTCGCGCCAGAAGCCGACCGCGTGGGAGACGGGGGTGAAGGGCCGCCCGTCGTCGAAGTCCCGCCGCCCGCCGCCCTCGTAGGGGACGGACCGGTCGGCCCTCCCGTGGACGATCATCGCCGAGACCGGGCGGCCGGGGTCGCAGTCGATGAGCAGGGCCGCCGAGACCACCCCGATGGCCCTGATCCTGCCCGGCCCCTCGCAGGCCATGCGGTAGGCCATGCCGCCGCCGTTGGAGAACCCCGAGACGTAGACCCGCTCCGGGTCGGCGACCCCGGCGCCGACCAGTCTCTCGATCAGCTTCTCCAGGAAGCCCACGTCGTCGACGCGCGCCAGCTTGGCGGGGCCGCAGCAGGGGCCGGCGTTCCAGCTGAAGGCGAAGCCCTCCGGGTAGGCGACCAGGAAGCCCTCCTCGTCCGCCACCGCGTCGAAGCCGCTGAGCCCCTGGAACCTCTCGGCGTTGGAGGCCCCGCCGTGCACGGCCAGCACCAGCGGCAGCGGCCCGGCGGACCCGCGCAGCCCCGGCGGCACGCGCAGCCGGTACTCGCGGTGGCCGGGCGTCCCGACCTCCAGCCTGAGCTCATGGGTGCCCGCCGTGGTGGGGACGCCGTCCTGCTCGGCGGGGCGGGCGGTCCCGGTGCCGCCGGGGGGCCGGGGGCCGCCGTCCTTCTCGGGGCCGGCGGCTTGGCACGCGCAGAGCAGTGCGAAAGCGAGCAAAAGGGCCAGAAGTCGACGCATGCCCTTGAATGTAGGCGTCCGTCCCCGTGCCCAAACGCGGTGTCCCCGCCAGCACATAAACTGGCAAGTCACGCGCCCCCCGGACGTCCCCTTCAGAAGGTGAAGAGTTGAGCTACATCCTCACGCTGTCGTGCCCCGACCGTCCGGGCATCGTCGCGGCCGTCTCCGGGCTGCTGGCCTCCCGGCAGTGCAACATCCTGGAGAGCCAGCAGTACGGCGACCAGGACGCGGGGCGGTTCTTCCTGCGCGTGCAGTTCACCGCCTCGGAGAGCCTGGAGGAGCTCCAGGGCCTGTTCGCCCCGACGGCGCGGGAGTTCGCCCTCGACTGGCACCTCAGCGACGCCTCCACCCGCATGAAGGTGCTGATCATGGTGTCCAAGGAGGGGCACTGCCTGAACGACCTGCTCTTCCGGGTGCGTTCGGGTCTGCTGGACATCGACGTGGTCGCCGTGGTCTCCAACCACCCCGACCTGCGCCCGCTCACCCAGTCCTTCGGCATCGACTACCACCACCTGCCGATGTCGATGGGCAAGGCCGCGCAGGAGGCCGAGATCCTCACCCTGGTCCAGCACTACGGCGCCGACCTGGTGGTGCTCGCCCGCTACATGCAGATCCTCACCGACGACCTGTGCGCCAAGCTGCAGGGCAAGGTGATCAACATCCACCACTCGTTCCTGCCGTCCTTCAAGGGCGCCAAGCCCTACCACCAGGCGCACAAGCGCGGCGTGAAGCTGATCGGCGCCACCGCCCACTACGTCACCCCCGACCTGGACGAGGGCCCGATCATCGAGCAGGAGGTCGCCCGGGTCGACCACACCCACACCCCCGAGGACCTGCGCCGCGTCGGCCGCGACATGGAGTGCCTGGCCCTGGCCCGCGCCGTCCGCTGGCACGCCGAGCACCGCGTCCTGCTCAACGACGAGAAGACCGTCGTCTTCCGCTGACCGGCGGAATGTCACCGCGGGCGGCTAACGTCGCGGCCATGAGCGACCTTCCGATCCTCCCCTTCGCGTCTCTGGCAGCCTTCGAGGAGTGGCTGGAGGCGGAGCACGCGGTGTCCCCGGGGCTGTGGCTCAAGTTCGCCAAGAAGGGCTCGGGGGTGGCGTCCATCACCTATCCCGAGGCCCGCGACGCGGCGTTGTGCTTCGGCTGGATCGACGGCCAGAAGGCATCCCTGGACGAGACGTACTGGCTGCTGCGCTTCACCCCCCGCACCCCGCGCAGCAAGTGGTCGCAGATCAACCGCGAGCGCGTCGCCGAGCTGACCGCCGAGGGCCGGATGCGCCCGGCGGGGCTGGCCGAGGTCGAGCGGGCCAAGGCGGACGGGCGGTGGGAGCGCGCCTACGCCTCGCCGAGCAACGCCACGATCCCCGAAGACCTCCAGGACGCCCTGGACGCCGCACCGGCCGCCGCGGAGGCCTTCGCCGGCCTCGACGGGCGCAACCGCTACGCCATCCTGTACCGGATCCAGGACGCCAAGCGCCCCCAGACCCGCGCCGCCCGGATCGAGAAGTTCGTCGAGATGCTCCGGAAGGGCGAGAAGCCCCATCCGTGAACCGGGCGACTCGGGGGCGCGGGAGATCGCCGAGAGTGCGCGCTCGGTTACTGTTCCCTTATGGGGGAGACGCTGGTCACGGAGCTGTTCGGGGATTCGGCGCGACGGCGGGAGGCGCGCAGGCGCACGGCCAGGGAGTTCCGCAAGGAGCGGACGGCGGCCGAATCGGCCGTCGCCTTCGCGATGGCGGCCTGCGGGGGGCTGGGAGCGGGCGAGGTGCTGGCGCGCCGGTACGGGCACCACCTCGTGCCGCCGGCCTGGACGGAGCGGCTGAACGCCGAGTTGCGGGCGCTGCTGTGGGGCGATCCGGCGGTGGAGCTGGCCGGCTACCTCCTGTGGATCGCGGGCATGGCCCTCCTGCTGCTGGCGGTGCTGCCCGGGTACGCCCGGACGGAACTGCTCAGAGGCGACGATCCCGCGGTCTCGGCGGCGCTGAGCAGGGAGGGGCTGCGCCGGTCGCTGGCGGACGCGGCGCTGGGGACGCCGGGCGTGGTGCGGGCGCGCGTGCGCGTCGGCCGGCGGATCACGGTACGGGCGAAGGCGCGGCGCGGCACGCCGCCCGAGGCGCTCGTCCCGCTGCGCCGGGCGGTGCTCGCCCGGCTGGAGGAGATCGGCCCGCAGCGCCGCCGCGCGGTCGCCGTCCGGCTGGGCCGGGGGGGCTGATGGCGCGCGGAGGACTGGCGCTGACGGGGCTGGCGCTGTGCGGGGCGAGCGGGGTGCTGCTGGGGCTCAACCGGTTCCTGGGCGACCGGCCCGTGCTGGGCGAGGGCACCTCCGGTTTCATCGCCCGCAACCCCTGGTTCTGGCCGGCGGTGGCGGGCCTGCTGACCGCGGTGGCGGTGCTGGGGACGTGCTGGCTGCTGATCCAGGGGCGGACGGCGGCGCTGCGCCGTTTCAGCCTGCTGGGAGGGCGCCGCAAGGCGCTGACGAACGAGGCGGTGGCCGGGCTCACCCGCGAGGTGCTGGAGCTGCCGGGCGTGCACGACGTGCGCGTGCGCTTCACCGGCACGCGCTCCCGGCCGCGGGTGATGCTGCAGATCCTCTGCCACGAGAGCGCCGACCTCGGGCTGCTGCTCGCCCGGATCAGCGAGGACTCGCTGGTGCGCTTCCGCGAGGTGATCGAGATGCCCGACCTGCACGCCGTCCTGCGGTTCCGGCTGGTCTACCAGGAGACGCGCATCGCTTAAAGAGTGCTCTACCAGTATTTGTCGGTTCTGATGGCGAGACGTCCCGTCCGGCTTCATACAGTTCTAAGCAAGTCGACTCCTCGTCCATGTGCAGGGGGTGGATATCGATCTGCAGTGGCAACGGCATCATGTTCCGCACCCGGGTAGGGGAAGGGGTCTACGAGGGATTGAGACAACAGAGCTAGACCTTCTGCTCGAGACCGGCGGCGCCCAGGGCGCCGCCGGTCTCCATGTCCGCGGGTATTTTATGCAATCCTGGTCTAATGGGTTGGGAATCGTGGTGGACCGGGCCGCTCGGGTTCTGCGCCGGGCTGCTGATCGCGGTGGTGACCGCGCCCGTGGGCGTGTCCGGGGCGGTGTTCCTCCTGCCGGTCCAGCTGAGCGTGCTCGGCGTGCCCAGCCCCGCCGTCACCCCCACCAACCTGCTGTTCAACGTGGTGGCGGGCCCCGGCGCGCTGCTCAGGTACCGCAGGAGCGGGCAGCTGGCCGGCCCCCTGGCGCGGCTGCTGGTGGCCGGTACGGTCCCCGGCGTGGTGGCAGGCGCGGTGATCAGGGTCTTCGCCCTTCCGGGCCCGACGGTGTTCCGGCTGCTGGTGGCGGCCTTCCTGCTCCCGCTGGGGTCGTGGTTGTGCCTGCGGACGCTGCGCCCGTCCCGCCGCCCCGCGGCGCCCGAACCGTCCCGCGCCGCGCTGTCCGCGCTGGCCCTGGGCGTCGGCGTCGTCGGCGGGATCTACGGTGTCGGCGGCGGCTCCCTGATCGGCCCGATCCTCGTGGGCCGCGGCCTGCCCGTCGCGGTGGTGGCGCCCGCGGCCCTGGCCGCCACCTTCATCACCTCGATCGTGGGAGCGGCCACCTACGCCCTCCTGTCCCTGCTCGCCCCCGGCGACATCGCCCCCGTCTGGAGCCTGGGCCTCCTGTGCGGGCTGGGCGGCCTGATCGGCGGCTACCTGGGCGCCCGCCTCCAGCCCCGCCTCCCGGAGAAGGCGCTGCGGCTGCTGCTCGGCGGCCTGGCCGTCGCCGTGGCGGGCCTCTACCTCGTACAGGGGCTGGGCCGGGGATGAGCCGGGACACCGCACGCCCTCCCAGGCCCCGGCCCTCGGAAGCGGATGCGGAGCCGGGCGGAGGCCTCCCGGCGGCGGGGGAGGGGCGAAGGGCATCCTGGCGCGGCCGGGGCGGGCGGGGAGCCCTATAGTGGTGGCGACGCCGAATGATCCCGTGCGGGAGAGCGTCCGGACCCCGGCGGGTCCGGGCCACCGAAGGAGCAATTCCTCCCCGGAACCTCTCAGGTAACCAGGACCGCAGGGGTGGGCGGCCTCTGGAAAGAGAAGGCCCCGAGCCTTCCGCCGAAGGTGAAAGCCCGTACGGGTGAAGCTCTCAGGCAGACGAGACAGAGGGGGAGGGCCCGACTCGGCAGGTGTACGGATGGGACGATGGGAAACGTTCTGCCGTGTGCCGGTAACAAGGAGCTCACCCAGGTGTCCACTGCCTCCGAAAAGTCTGCTTCCGTGAAGACGACGCCGCTGTACGAGCTGCACCAGGAGCTCGGCGGCAACCTCGTCGACTTCGCCGGATACCTCATGCCCCTGCGCTACCGCTCGGAGACCGCCGAGCACCAGGCCGTGCGGACCTCCGCCGGGATCTTCGACGTCTCGCACATGGGTGAGATCTTCGTTACAGGCGCGCAGGCCGCCGAGGCGCTGGACCACGCGCTGGTCGGCAAGCCCTCGGCGCTGGAGCAGGGGCGCGCCCGCTACACGATGCTCGTCGACCCCGAGGGCGGGGTGCTGGACGACCTGATCGTCTACCGGCTCAGCCGGCACGGGTTCCTGGTGGTGGCCAACGCCGCCAACAAGGGCGTGGTCGCGGCCGAGCTGACGGCGCGGGCCGAGGGCTTCGAGGCGTCGGTGGACGACCAGTCCGAGAACTACGCGCTGATCGCCGTCCAGGGGCCCAGGGCGCAGGAGATCCTGGCGCGGCTGACCGACGCCGACCTGGCCGGGCTGAAGTACTACTCCCTGGTCAGCGGCACGGTGGGCGGCACCGTCGCCTTCATCGGCCGCACCGGCTACACCGGTGAGGACGGCTTCGAGCTGTTCGTCGACGCCGGGGACGCCGTCGGGCTCTGGAAGAAGATCACCGAGGCCGGCGGCGACGAGATCACCCCGTGCGGCCTGTCGGCGCGCGACACCCTGCGCCTCGAGGCGGGCATGCCGCTGTACGGGCATGAGCTGACGGCCGAGCTGACCCCGTACGATGCTGGTCTCGGCCGGATCGTACGGCTGGAGAAGGACTTCGTCGGACGCGACGCCCTGGCGGCCGTCGCCGAGAGCGGACCGTCCCGCAGGCTCGTCGGGCTCGTCGCGCGCGGGCGGCGGGTGCCGCGCGCGGGATACGCGGTCATCGGCGACGACGGCGCGCCGTGCGGCGTCGTGACCAGCGGAGCGCCCTCCCCGACCCTGGGCAAGCCCATCGCCATGGCCTACGTCGGGACCGGCGCCGTGCCGGTCGCCGTCGACATCCGCGGAAAGCACGAACCGGTCGACGTGGTCGACCTGCCCTTCTACAGGAGAACAGACAAGTGAGCGTTCCTGAGCAGCTCCGCTACACCGAGGAGCACGAATGGGTGTCGGGCCTGGACGGTGAGGACGGCGTCGTGACCGTCGGCATCACCGACTACGCCGCCGACGCCCTCGGCGACATCGTGTACGTCTCGCTGCCCGCGGAGGGGGACGCGGTGACCGCGGGCGAGCCCTGCGGCGAGGCCGAGTCCACCAAGTCGGTCTCCGACATCTACTCGCCGCTGTCCGGCGAGGTCGTGGCGGTCAACCAGGCGGTCACCGAGGACCCCGGCACGATCAACGCCGACCCGTACGGCGAGGGCTGGCTCTACCGGATCCGGATCGGCGACGACAACCCGGACCTGCTCGACGCCGAGGCCTACTCCAAGATCATCGAGGAAGCATGAGCACCCTTTTCCAGCACCTTTCCGAGGTCGACCCCGAAGTCCACGAGGCGGTCCGCGCCGAGCTGGGGCGCCAGCAGCACACCCTGGAGATGATCGCCTCGGAGAACTTCGCCCCGGTGGCGGTGCTCGAGGCGCAGGGCTCGGTGCTGACCAACAAGTACGCCGAGGGCTACCCGGGCCGGCGCTACTACGGCGGCTGCGAGTACGTGGACGTCACCGAGCAGCTGGCGATCGACCGGGCCAAGGCGCTGTTCGGCGCCGAGCACGCCAACGTCCAGCCGCACTCGGGCGCGCAGGCCAACACCGCGGTGTACTTCGCGCTGCTCGACCACGGCGACACCATCCTCGGCCTCGACCTGGCGCACGGCGGGCACCTGACCCACGGCATGCGGCTGAACTACTCCGGCAAGTTCCTGAACGTGGTGCCCTACCACGTCCGGGAGTCCGACGGCCGGGTGGACATGGACGAGGTCGCGGCACTGGCGGCCGAGCACCGGCCCAAGATGATCGTCGCGGGCTGGTCGGCCTACCCGCGGCAGCTGGACTTCGCGCGGTTCCGCGAGATCGCCGACTCGGTGGGCGCGCTGCTCTTCGTGGACATGGCGCACTTCGCGGGCCTGGTGGCCGCCGGGCTGCACCCGTCGCCGGTGCCCTACGCCGACATCGTCACGACCACCACGCACAAGACGCTGGGCGGGCCGCGCGGCGGCCTGATCCTGGCCCGCGAGGAGCTCGGCAAGAAGATCAACTCCGCGGTCTTCCCCGGCATGCAGGGCGGCCCGCTGGAGCACGTGATCGCGGCCAAGGCCGTGGCGCTCAAGGTGGCGGCGTCCGAGGAGTTCAAGGACCGCCAGCGGCGCACCCTGCAGGGCGCGCGGGCCATCGCCGCCCGCCTGCTCCAGGACGACGCCGCCAAGGCCGGCGTGAAGGTGCTGACCGGCGGCACGGACGTGCACCTGGTCCTGGTCGACCTGGTGGACTCCGACCTGACCGGCCGGGACGCCGAGGACCGCCTGCACGAGATCGGCATCACGGTCAACCGCAACGCCGTCCCCAACGACCCCCGCCCGCCGATGGTCACCTCCGGCCTGCGCATCGGCACCCCGGCCCTGGCCACCCGCGGGTTCGCCGAGGAGGACTTCGAGGAGGTGGCCGACATCATCGCCCTCGCCCTCCAGCCCTCCTTCGACGCCCCGGCCCTGTCCGCCCGCGTCAAGGCGCTGGCCGACAGGCACCCGCTCTACCCGGACCTGTGACGGCCCTCCGGACCCCGGACCCGGCACCCTGATCCGCCCGCGAGGCCCCGCCCGACTTCTCCGGGCGGGGCCTCGTGCCGTCCCGGCGCACCGCCGCCGCCCGCGGCGTGCGGTGGGGGCTGTTTCGGTGTGCTGCTGTTTGTTCTCTTCGGTTCTGGTGGGTCGCCGGTTCGGAGTTAGCCGGTCGTGCTGCGGGGGCTGTTTCAGTGCGCTGCCGTCTGTTCTCTTCGGCTGCGGCGGGTTGCCGGGCTCGGGGTTGGCTGGTCGTGCTGTGGGGGCTGTTTCGGCGTGCTGCCGCCCGTTCTCTCGGGCTCCGGCGGATGCGGCTGCGGGCGGGGTTTCACGCTGCTTCGGTGTGCGGTCTCTGTGCGGCGGGAGCCGTTCCGTCCGGTCCGGCGGGGGTCACGGGCCGGGGGTTTCTTGACCGGGGAGGCCGGTGGGGAAACACTGTATCCGCTGAGGGAACGTGATGGCGGGTGCGGAGGCGCGATGGTGAAGCTGATCGTGGTGGGGGCGGGGCCCGGAGGGCTGGCGTGCGCGATCGCCGCGGCGGGGGCGGGAGCGGACGTGCTGCTGCTGGAGAAGGCCGGGCGGATCGGCGGGGCGCTGCCCTACTCCGGCGGGCACCTGTCGGCCGCGGGGTTCTCGGCGCAGCGGGAGAAGGGCATCGAGGACGACGTCGCCGCGCACTGGGCCGACATCCGGCGCATCAGCCGGGGCACCGGGCGGGAGGACCTCACCCTGCTGTCGCTGGCCGAACAGCCCGCGGTGCTGGAGTGGCTGCTGGACGCCGGGTACGCCATCGACCCGGCCACCCCGCGGATCGTGCACGGACACGAGCAGTACGGCACGCCCCGCACGGTGCACGCGCCCGAACCGCCGGGCGGGCCGGAGATCCTGCGGGTGCTGGAACTGCTGCTGGAACCGCACGTGAAGTCCGGGAAAGTGGACGTCCGCTGCGGGGTCAAGGTCGCGGAACTGCTCGTCGAGACGGTCGGAGGCGAGCAGGCCGTCGTCGGTGTGGCGGCCGAGGACGGGCGGGTCTTCCGGGCGCCCTCGGTGGTGCTGGCGACCGGCGGGTTCGGGTACAACCCCGAGCTGTTCGCCGAACTGGACGGGGCGCCGCTGACGACGTCCGCCGCGCCGACGTCCACCGGCGACGGCATCGAGATGGGGCGGCGGATCGGCGCGGGCGTCCAGGGGCGCGGCAAGTACATCCCCACCTTCGGCGGGCTGCCGCCCCAGGGCGACGACCTGCGCGTGGACTGGCGGCACCGGCCGCACCTGGTGGCACCGGAACGGCCGCCGTGGGAGATCTACGTCGACCGGAACGGGCGGCGCTGGGTCGCCGAGGACGACCCGAGCATCGACCTGAAGGAGCGGATGCTCACCGCCGTCGACCGGATGACCTTCTGGATGGTCTTCGACGCCCGCGCGCTGCGCGAGTCCCGGCCGATGGTGCACGGCTGGACCCCCGAGGAGCTCGACGCCCGGTGCGGAGCGCGCCGCGGCCTCCACAAGGCCGCGACCCTCGCGGAGCTCGCCGCGAAGGCGGGCATCTCCTCTGACGGCCTGGTCGGGACCGTGGCGCGCTACAACGCGGCGGTGGCCGCCGGCCGCGACGACGACTTCGCCCGCGAGCACCTGCCCGCCCCGATCGTCGAGGCCCCCTTCTACGCCATCGAGAACCACCCCGTCACCCTGATCACCTTTGCGGGGCTCGACGTGGACGCCGAGCTCCGCGTCCGCCGGGGGGACGGCACCGTCATCCCCGGCCTGTACGCCGTCGGCGAGGTCATCGGCTCCGCAGCCGTGAACGGCAACTCGTTCTGCTCCGGCATGTGCCTCACCCCCGCCATGGCCTTCGGCCGCATCGTCGGCCGCGCCCTGTCCGGCGCCTGAGCACCGCCGGGGCGCCGGACTCGGCGGTGCTCAGTGGGCGAAGGAGAAGCCGGCGGCGCGGAGCCTGGCCGAGGAGACCGGCATGACGGGCGTCTTGATCTCGCCGCGGAAGGTCAGCGGGGGCAGGCCCTCGGCGGCGCAGATCTCGCCGAACAGCTCGGCGTTGGTCGGCGGGACGGTCCCGTCGGGGATGGCGTTGTAGACGCCGGTGAGCTCCCGGCCGACGACGAAGTCCAGCGCGGCCGCGGCGTCGCGGTAGTCGATGCGGTACAGCAGCGCCTCGGCCGAGAACGGGACGCTGCCGCCCAGCATCTCGTGCGCCATCCGCACCCGGGCCGGGTAGTCGATGTCGCGGGGATGCCCGTGCACGTCCGGGATGCGCACGACGGCACCGCGCGGCGTGGCCAGCACGGCCGCCTCTCCCGAGGCGAAGTTCCGGGGCGAGGCGTCCCCGTCGTCGGTCGGCGGCGTCGCCTCGTCCACCAGCTCGCCCCGCCCCGCCCCGTAGACGGAGATCGAACTGGTGAACACCACCCGCGGGTGCACCGCGGCCGCCGTGACCGCGCTGGCCGTGAGCGTGTCGGCGTACTCGGCGATCCGCGACTCGGCGTCGAACGACCGCGAGAGCCGCGGACTCACCGTCAACACGACCGCGTCCGCCCCCTCCGTCGCCTTCTCGACGGCACCCCGGTCGCTGCCCCGCAGCACCACGGCATCGGAGCAGACCTCCAGAAGCTCCGCCACCCGCCCCTCGGTCGTGGTCGTCCCGGTCACCCGATGCCCCGCCTCCGTCCAGCGCCGGGCCAGCTCCATCCCGACATTGCCGCAACCGATGATCACATAATGCACGCCGAAGACCTCTCTTTGGAAACACCGTTTCCATACTGTCCCATCCCCCACCCCCTGCCAAGACCACTCGCACCCCCACCCGCCCCGCCCCTCCGCGAACGGACGGACACGCCCCCCGCCTAGGCGGCACGAACCTCCGCCCGACGGGCACCGCGAGCCCCCGCAGCCCCGCCGTCCCAACGAGGCGGCGAGAGAGGCGGCACCGCCCACGGCCCCGGTCGGCGGCCGAGACCGCGCCGTCCGCTGCTCCCGGAGCGCGAGTTCCTTACGGTTCGTCGGCCCGGCCGGGCGACGGGAACGACGTCGTCCGCGGTCGGTCGGGCAGCGGTTGAAGCGAGCGGTTCGCAGGCTCGGCGGGGTGGTGGGGAGCGGCGTGGTTCGTCGGCGTGGCGGGAGGCGGGTGGGGGTCAGGGGCGGGTGTAGCGGGTGGGGGAGTGGCCTACGGAGGCGGTGAAGTCGCGGATGAGGTGGGACTGGTCGGCGTAGCCGAGTTCGGTGGCGAGGGCGGGCCAGTCGATGGGCTCGGCGGCGTCGGCGCGGGCGGCGACCTCGTGGAGGCGGGCCCGGCGGAGGACCCACTTGGGAGAGGCGCCGACGTATTCGGAGAAGAGGCGCTGGAGGGCGCGGACGGACAGGCCGGCGGAGGCGGCGGCGTCGGAGACGCGGAAGAGGGACGGCTCGGTGGTGAAGCGGGCGACGAGGCCGGCGGCGCGCAGGGCGTCCGGGTCGGGGCGCGCGGGGACGCGGGGGAGGAGGAAGGCCTCGGCGAGGGCCGCCGCCTCGGCGGGGTCGGCGGTGGCCTGGACCGTGCGGCCCAGGGCGTCGGCCTCGGGGCCGAAGTACCCGGCGGCGGGGACGCGGTGGTCGGCGAGCGCGGAGACGGGGGCGCCGCAGAAGGCGCGGAACGCCCCGACGCGGAACTTCACGCCCAAGGTGTGGTCGCGGCCCTCCAGCCTGCGGGTGAACAGGCCGCGGTGGACGCCGTAGACGAACACGCCCTCGGGCTCCATGCCCAGGTGCACGTTCGGGTGGCTGAGGACCTTGGTCTCGAAGACCCCGTCGACCGCCCAGCGGACGTGCCAGTAGTGCTCGACGTACGGCTCGAGGGGAGCGCTGGGCGCGTGGTGCGTCAGCTCGACGTAACGGGACTGTTCGACGGGGTACAGCACGCCCCGGGCCTTCACCGCCATCCCCGCATCGTAGCCGTCGCGTTTCTTCAAGACCCCGCCCGCGCGGGAGACTACCTTCGAAAGTATGAACGAAACGTACAAGGCCATGACCGAGTGCGCCGCCGAGGCGGTGCGCGTCGCGGGGAAGGTGCGCGGAGAGCTGCTCGACGGCCCGACGACCTGCGCGGAGTTCGATCTGCGGGCCCTGGTGAACCACTGGGTGCTGTACACCTCCTACGGGCTGGAGCGCCGGGCGCTGAAGCAGCCGCTCCCCGAGGAACTCGTCGCCCGCGACTTCACCGCCGAGGACGGCTGGGCCGCCGCCTACGCCGCCCAGCTCGACCGGGCCCTGCAGGCCTGGGCCGACCCCGCCGCCTGGGAGGGCGAGATCCCCCTCGGCGACGGCCGCACCGGCGCCGCCCCCCAGATCGCCGCACTGATCGTCAAGGAGATGGCCGTGCACGGCTGGGACGTCGCCCGCTCCATCGGCGAGGACTTCGCCATCAGCGACGACTCCGCCGCCGTCGTCCTGCACGTCGTCGAGGAGAACGCCGAGCTCTACCGCCAGTACCAGGGCTTCGCCGCCCCCGTCGAAGTCCCCGCCTCCGCCCCCCTCTTCACCCGCGCCCTGGCCCTCTCCGGCCGCGACCCCCACCAGACCGTCTGACCCCCGGCCCCCCACCGGGCACCTCGGTCCCCGGTCCGCCCCCCATCAGGCCGCCCGGTCCCCGGTCCGCCCGCATCAGACCGTTCGGTCCCGGTCCGCTCTCATCGGCCGTTCGGTCTTCGACCGGCACCCACTGGGCCGTCTGGTCCTCGGTCCGTTCTCACCAAACCGTTCGGTGCTCGGTCTGATCTCACGGGGCTGTTCGGTTCTCGGCTCGTCCCCATCGGGCCGTCTGGTCCTCGGTCTGTTCTCACCAGGCCATTTGGTACTCGGTCCGCCCCCATCGGGCCGTTCGGTCTTCGACCGACACCCGCCGGGCCGTTCGGTCCTCGGATCGTTTTACCGGGTGGTCTGGTGCTTGGCCTGCTCTCACCGGACCGTCTGACCCCGGCCCACCCCCATCGGGCTGTTCGTGCTCGGCCTGATCTCACGGGGCTATTCGGTTCTCGGCTCGCCCCCATCGGGCCGCTCGGTCCTCGGCCTGATCTCATCGGGCTGTTCGGTCCTGGCCTGCCGGGCCGTTTGCATCCGGGTCTGTCTTCATCAGGTCGTCTGGCCCTCGGTGGGGGTGGGAGGGTCAGCGGGCTCGGGTGATGACGAGGTCGGCGAGGGCGGTGAGTTCGGCGAGGGGGTGGGGGGCGGGGGAGACGGGGTCCAGGGTGGCGAGGGCCTGGTTGCGGAGTTGGGTGAGGCGGTCGTGGCTCCAGGAGCGGCCGCCGGCGGCTTCGATGAGGGCGGCGGCCTCGGCGGGGTCGAAGGGGGCGGGGGAGCGGTACAGGGCGCGCAGGGCGTCGGCCTCGGGGGTGCCCGAGGTGAGGGCGGCGACGACGGGGAGGGACTTCTTGCGGTTGAGCAGATCGGAGTAGACGGGTTTTCCCGTCTCGGCGGGGTCGCCCCAGATGCCGAGCAGGTCGTCCATGTGCTGGAAGGCGAGGCCGAGGTGCTCGCCGAAGAGCGCGAACGCCGCGACCTGGTCGGGGGTGCCGCCGCCCGCGCCCGCGCCCAGGGCGCAGGCGCAGCGCATCAGGGCGCCGGTCTTGCCGACGGCCATGCTGATGCACTCCGACAGCAGCACGTCGCCGCGCGTCTCGAAGGACATGTCGAGGTTCTGGCCGTGCAGGAGGTCGAGGACGGCGGTGGTGAGCACCCGGGTGGGGCCGCCGGAGGCCGCCAGCGTCTCCACGGCCAGCGTCAGCAGCACGTCCCCGGTGAGGATCGCCGGGTTGGTGCCGAAGACCCGCCAGGCGGCCGGCCGGTGCCGCCGGGTCTCGTCGCCGTCCATCACGTCGTCGTGCAGCAGCGAGAAGTCGTGGATCAGCTCCACCGCCACGGCGGCGGGCACCGCGTCCTCGGCCCGCCCGCCGACGGCGCGGGCAGCCAGCAGCGCCAGGGTGGGGCGCAGCGCCTTGCCGGAGGAGCCGGTGGGGTTGCCCTCGGCGTCCCACCAGCCCAGGTGGTAGCCGGTGATCAGCCGGACGCCGTCGGGCAGCGAGCCGACCGCCTCGCGCAACGCGGGTTCGACCAGGGAGCGGCCCCATTCCAGTACCTCCGCGGCCGGACGGGATACCTCGTGCAAGGCGGTCATGAAGTCCTCTCTGCGAAGAGTCGGGCGGCGGCCATGCCCAGCCCGGTGAGGGCGGGCAGGCCGTGCGGGGACGGCAGGTCCCGGACGAGCTCGGCCTCGGGGTAGCGGGAGGTGTCGCGGTGCCAGTTGAGGATCGCCACCATCCAGTCGCGGAGCTCGTCCAGATAGGCGTCCAGGGCTGACCGCGCCTCCGCCGAGAGGCCGAGCCGGTCGCACAGGACGGGCAGCTCGACGGCGATGAGGTGCTCGAACTGGCGGCGGCGCAGGTTCATCAGCCGTCCGGTGAACTCGACGGCCCGTTCCTTGGAGACACCCAGGAAGTGCTCCAGGATCAGGACGATGTTGTGCAGCTCGCCCTCGAACTCGATCTCCTTCTGGTAGGAGAACAGGTCGTTGAGGAAGGTCCCGCAGTCGGCTGCCGCGTTGTTGATGGACTGTAGGGTGCGGCTGGCGAAGACGTCCTCCGGTATCTGCTTTTCGTAGCCGATCCGCGACAGGAACATGGTCAGGTCCGAGCCGAAGGTGAGCCTGCGCATCTCCACGTAGTCCACCGGGTCGGGCAGCCGGTGCTGCGCCGCGCCCGCGACCTCCCAGGCCATGCCCTCGATCATCACCGCGATCGCCCGGTGGAAGCCCTGGCGCTGGCGGTCGGACATGGGGCCCGCGGTGCGCGCCCACAGGTCGGCCAGGCCCGCCTCGACCGGGTTGAGCGGGGGCGGCACCGGGCCGAGGTCCACCGGCATGAACGCCGGGAGCCGGCGGGCGAAGGCCCTGGCCCCCGCCGCGTCCCGCGCCGCGCCGTGCACCCGGGGGAACCAGTCGTCGATGTAGGTGCCCCAGGTCAGCCAGCCCGACGACAGCACCAGCTCGTGCGCGGTGGCGTCCGGGTCGAGCCCGGCCGAGCACAGCGGGAAGTCGAAGCCGTGCAGCTGCCGCTCGGTCCACAGCGCGCCGGGCGTGTCGAAGCCCATCCGGTGGGCCCAGGCGTTGTTCTCGCGGCGCGCGTGGTCGAGGTGGGGGCTGAGCCGCAGCCGGTAGGGCAGGTCGAACTCCGGCAGCAGGCTCGGCCCCACCCGCCGGAACGGGACGTGGCGGTAGGCGCGGAGGCGGCCGAACCCGAGGTTCTGCGGGGTGGGCACCAGCCTGGCCGCGGAGGTGCCCAGGCCGGAGGGGGAGTACCGCGGCGCCCCCTGGTTCATGTACCGGCTGGAGCGCATGTGCCATTCGTGGCCGCCCGCCTGCCAGTCCTGCAGCCCCTTGACCCAGCCCGCGACGGCGAGCCGCCCCTCGGGCGGGACGGCGTGCTCCTCCAGCAGCACCGGCAGCTCGGTGACCGCGGTGTGGTCGAACTGGTAGAGCCGCGAGCTGAGCAGCTCGTTGACGAGTTCGGCCGCGGTCTGGGCGTCGTGGCCGAAGAACTCCTGGAAGACCAGGACGGCGTTGGACAGCTCGCCTTCGTCCTGCACCTCGCGCTGGTAGGAGAACAGGTCGTTGCGCAGGTGCACCGCGTCGGCGAAGGAGTCACGCAGGACGTTCACCGGCCGGCTGCGCGCGATGCCGTCGGGAACCTCGCAGCCGGTGGCGTACTCCACCAGGTCCGACGACCAGGGCGCGCCGCCGACCCGCCGCCGCATCTCGACGTACTCGATGGGGTTGGCGATCCGCCCGGCCTCGATGTTGACCAGCTCCCACAGGGACTCGTCCAGCAGGGCCGCGGTGTTGGCCGCGAACCGCTCGCGCCAGCGCGGCGACATCGCCGGGACGGTGCGCGCCCACAGGTCCGCCAGGCCGCGTTCGACCGGGTGCTCCGGCTCGGGCGTCCCGGCGGCCGGGTCGGCGGGCATGAACAGCGGCAGCCGGTCCAGGTACCGCTGGGCGCCCGCCAGGTCGTGCGTGCGCTTGAACAGTTCCAGGAAGTGGTCGTCGAAGTAGAAGACCCAGACGTACCAGTCGGTGACGGTGTCCAGGACCGGTCCGGGGGAGTCCGGATGGGTGTAGGCGCACAGTGTCGCGTAGTCGTGCGCGGCGTACTCCTCCTCGGTCCACACCGATCCGGGGCCGAGGACGCCCATCTCGTAGGCCCATTGCCTGGCGTGCTCCCTGGCGGACTCCACGGCGGGGTTGAGCCGCGCGGGGTACGGCAGATAGAACTCGGGCAGCTGGAAAGGCTGCATCCGGACTCCCTTCTCCATGAGCGGCGGCTCCGGCTCAGAAGTGGCCGATCTCCACGTTCTCCAGCACGCCCAGGGCGTCGGGCACCAGCACCGCGCACGAGTAGTAGGCGCTCACCAGGTACTGGATGACGGCCTGCTCGGTGATGCCCATGAACCGCACCGACAGGGACGGCTGGTACTCGTCGGGGATGCCGGTCTGGTGCAGGCCGACCACGCCCTGGTCCTCCTCACCGGTCCGCATCACCAGGATCGAGCTGGTCTGCTGGCCGGTGACCGGGATCTTGTTGCAGGGGAAGATCGGCACGCCGCGCCAGGCGGGGATGTGGTGGCCGCCGACGTCCACCGGCGTGGGGTACAGGCCGCGCTTGTTGCACTCCCGGCCGAAGGCGGCGATCGCCTTGGGGTGGGCCAGGAAGAACTTCGAGCCGCGCCGCCGGGAGAGCAGCTCGTCCAGGTCGTCGGGGGTGGGCGGGCCGCTGTGGGTCTGGATGCGCTGGCGGAGGTCGGCGTTGTGCAGCAGCCCGAACTCCCGGTTGTTGATCATCTCGTGCTCCTGCCGCTCGCGCAGGGCCTCGATGGTCAGCCGGAGCTGCTGCTCGACCTGGTTCATCGGCTCGTTGAAGAGGTCGGCGACCCGGGTGTGCACCCGCAGCACGGTCTGGGCGACCGACAGCTCGTACTCGCGCGGCTCGAGCTCGTAGTCGACGAAGGTGCCGGGCAGCACCGGCTCGCCCGCGTGGCCGGCGGCGAGCGCGATCTCCTTCTCGCCGTGGCGGTTGTGCTCGGGCACCGGGCTGGCCAGGTAGGCGGCGACCTGCGCCTGCAGGACGGGGGAGGAGCCGCGGACCTGCCGGAAGTCGGCGCGGCTGAGGGTCAGCACGGTGCAGGAGGTCTGCGCCTTGAGGGTGTACTCCCACTCGTGCTCGCCCACCAGGGCGTCCGCACCGAGGAAGTCGCCGTCGGCGCACAGGCCCAGCGAGACCTCCTCGCCGTACTTGGAGAGGCCGATCTTCTGGAGCTTGCCGTGGGCGAGCAGGACGACGTACTCGGCCGGGGTGCCGGCTTCGGCGAGCACCTCGCCGGGGGCCAGCTCGCGCTGCTCGCAGCGGTTGGCCAGGGTGCGCAGCACCTCCGGATCGTCGAAGTCGCGCAGCACGGGCAGTTCGGCGAGCTCCTCGGGGATCACCTGGACCTGGGCGCCGGTGGAGAGGAACTCGATGCGGCCGTCCCCGAGGGTGTAGGTCAGGCGCCGGTTGACCCGGTACCCGCCGCCGGAGACCTGGACCCACGGCAGCATCTTCAGCAGCCAGCGGGAGGTGATCTCCTGCATCTGGGGCGGGGTCTTGGTGGTGGAGGCCAGGTTGCGGGCCGCCGCGGTGCCGAGGCTGAGCTGCTCGGCCTGCGAGGAGCCGTTGGCCTGGGCGCGGTCCGCTGTCTCGGTCATGCCATACCGCCTTCACGTCGGGGAGCTTGCCTGCCGAAAGTTACTGTCAGTGACACCATGATCACAACAAGTATTTTGCTGTCCCTTGAGTAACACCCTTCACACGCTCAGGCCACCCTCACCGCGGCCGGAAGATCGCGCCGCAGGCCGCGGACACCACCACCGACACCACGGCCGCCGCCAGCACCCCGCCGAAGACGTTCCGCTCCTCGTGCAGCGGCCGGAACCGCCGCACGGCGGGCCGCGCGACCGCCTCCTGCCCGGCGGGCCGCACCGAGCGGCGGGGGGTCGGCGAGGGCCGGGCGGACGGCGGGCCCGCCTCCGGCGCGGCCGACCGCGGCCGCGGAGTCGCCCCCGTCGCGGACGGCATCGCCGGAACGGCGACGGGCGGCACCACCGCGGGCGGCGCGGCCACCGGAGGCCCGGCCTCGGGGGGCACGGCCGCAGGAGGTTCCGCCACGGGAGGCACCGGCGCCGGAGGCGGCGCGGGCGGCGCGGGCTCCGGCTGCGCCGGGGCCGGCGGTGCGGGCTCGGGAGGGACCGGGACGGGTTCCGGCGGCACGGGCACGGGTTCGGGTTCGGGCGCCGGAGGCTCGGGTTCGGGAAGGACCGGGACGGGTTCCGGCGCCGGGGGCACGGGCGCGGGCTCGGGGGCGGGAGGCGCCGGGGGCAAAGGCACGGGCTCGGGTGCCGGAGGCTCGGGTTCGGGCGCCGGGGGTTCGGGTTCGGGTGCGGGAGGTTCGGGCTCGGGCGCCGGAGGCTCGGGAGCAGGGGGCTCCGGTGCGGGAGGTTCGGGCGCGGGAGGCTCGGGCGCAGGAGGTTCGGGCGCCGGGGGCTCGGGTGCCGGAGGCGTCGCGCACTGCCCGGCCCCGATGACGATGGTGACGTCCAGCTGGACGAGCACCAGGTCGGCGCCGACGCAGATCACCACTCCGGGCTCGGGTTCGGCCGAGACGGAGGGCCCCAGGGCCGTCAGCGCGCACAGGACGCCGCCCAGCGCGGCGAAGCGCTTGATCATCATGGGATCTGGCGGAATTCCCGCCAGGCGCTCTCGAACGCCGAGGCGTCGACGCCGAGCGGCCCGGTGAAGGTGTGGTTGATGGCGAAGACGAGGTAGACCCCCACCGCCACGCTCCCGGCCAGCAGCAGGTAGGTGAACCGCACCGGGCCGCGGGGCCGGGCCCCGGCCAGCAGCGGGAAGGCCAGCACCAGCCCGGCCGTCAGGACGGTCAGCCACAACACCCCGGGCGGCAGGCTGGCCTGGGCGTCCACGGCCCGCTGCCTGCGGGCGGCGTAGACCTGCTCCAGCTGGGCCTCGACCGCGGCCAGCGAGTCCTTCTCGTCCTTGCTGCGCGGCTCCAGCATGCCGAGGTCGGCGCGCAGGGAGTTCAGCCGCGCCCAGCCCGCCTCGGCGAGCTCGCCCCTGGCCAGCAGCCGCCACTCGCGTTCGGTGACGAAGCGGGTGTACTCCCGCAGCGCCTCGCGGGTGGCCATGGCGCTGTCGGCGGGCAGGTCGCCGGCGTTCCAGTAGGCCTCGGTCAGCGCCTGCGCCTCGGCGTAGGTGTTCTGCCGGGCCGAGTCCGCCACCGTCCACGGCACGATGATCGCGATGGCGAACACCAGCAGGAAGAGCGCCGAGAACATGGCGCCCGCGTGGGAGGACGTCGGCCCGTCGGGTTCGGTGTCGGGGGAGCGGTCGGGACGTTCGGAGCGGTCGGAGCGGCGCTTGGGGCGCGAGAACATCGGGCCTCCGGGGGGCGGCTACGTTATGTAGCCACCCTAGACCTCAGTGTCCTGCACGGGCGCTGAAAGTAACCGGATCGTCTCTCTCAGGTCAACCTGACAGGGTTGAAGATGTCCGCATAAACCAGCAGCGCGCCCATGACCAGAAGGACGAGGCTCATCGCGTAGGTGAGCGGCAGCAGCTTGGCCACGTCCACGTAGCCGGGGTCGGGCCGGCGCAGCAGCCGCGCGACGCCCCGCTTGACGCCCTCCCACAGGGCGCCCGCGATGTGGCCGCCGTCCAGCGGCAGCAGCGGGATGAGGTTGAACATGCCGACCGCGAAGTTGATGGAGGCCAGCAGCGCCAGGAACCAGGAGAGCTTCTCGACCCCGGGGTTCTCCGAGGCCAGGATCTCGCCGCCCAGGCGGCTGGCGCCGACCACGCCGATCGGCCCCTCGGGGTCGCGCTCCTCGCCGCTGAAGGCCGCGTGCCAGACGCCGACCATCTTCTGCGGCAGCTGGACGAACGCCTCCAGGGTGCGGGTGGTCATGTCGCCCATCTGCGTGGCCACGTCCGCGGGGCCGCCCTGCACCCGGTCGATCAGCGGGCTGATCCCCAGGAACCCGACGGTGACCACCTTGTCGGAGTCCTTCAGGTCCTGCATCTGGTTGGCGGTGATCTGCAGGCTGACCGGGACCTCCTTGCCGTCCCGCCGCACCACGGCAGGGACGGTCCTGTTCGCCGAGTCCCGGATCAACCCCTGGAGCTGGGAGTAGTCCTCGATCCGCTGCCCGCCGAAGGACACGAAGGTGTCACCGGGCCGCAGCCCGGCCTTGGCGGCGGGGGTGGAGCGCGCGGTCTCCTCGGGCGTGCACTCGCGCGGGCTGCCGTCGGGCAGGTAGGCCTGCTCGGCGGGGATGACGCACTTGGAGACGCTGGAGATCGTCGGGGTGGACTGCAGGGTGCCCAGGCCCATGATCAGCACGGCGAAGAACACCACGGCCAGCAGCAGGTTGGCGGCGGGCCCGGCGAACATGATGAGGAGCTTCTGCCACCACTTCTTGCTGTAGAAGACGCGGTCGGCGTCGCCCGGGCCGACCTCCTCCAGCGCGCCCTCGCGCGCGGAGTCGATGAGCATCTGGAAGCGGCCGGTGGAGGAGGCGCGGACCATGCCCTCCGGGTCGCCCTTGCGGGGCGGCAGCATGCCGATCATCCGGATGTAGCCGCCGAGCGGGATCCACTTGATCCCGTACTCGGTCTCCCCGCGCCGCCACGACTTCAGCGTGGGGCCGAAGCCCACCATGTACTGGGGGGTGCGGACGCCGAACCGCTTGGCGAACGACAGGTGCCCCAGTTCGTGAAAGGCGATCGAGGCCATCAGCAGCACGAAGAACAGCAACGCGCCGCCGAGCACGATCAGTGTTTCCATGTGTCAACGACCCCAGTCCGCCCTCCGTGGAGGGCTGTTTCCGCCCGTTACCCCGTGCCAGGGTAAGCGATTCCGGCGATTCCGGCTCGCCTTCCCCGCCCGAACGACGGGCTCTACGGTCATTCGCCAGGGCGTAGCCTGAAGCGGAATTCCAAGGGGGGAGCGGCATGGACAGTACAGACCGGTGTGAACCGGCCGGCCGCGCCTGGATCGCCGAGGCGATCCGCAGGGTCGAGGCCGACAACAACCGGAGCGCGGACACCCACCTCCACGTCTTCCCCCTGCCCCCCGAGTGGGGCATCGACCTCTACCTGAAGGACGAGTCGGTGCACCCCACCGGCTCGCTCAAGCACCGGCTGGCCCGCTCCCTGTTCCTCTATGCGCTCTCCAGCGGCTGGATCACCGAGGGCACCACGGTCATCGAGGCCTCCAGCGGCTCGACCGCGGTGAGCGAGGCCTACTTCGCCCGGCTGCTGGGGCTGCCGTTCGTCGCGGTGATGCCCAGGAGCACCAGCCCGGAGAAGATCGCGCTGATCGAGTTCCAGGGCGGCCGCTGCCATTTCGTCGACGACCCGGCGTCGATCTACGCCGAGGCGGGGCGGCTGGCCGAGCGCACCGGCGGCCACTACCTGGACCAGTTCACCTACGCCGAGCGCGCCACCGACTGGCGGGCCAACAACAACATCGCCGCCTCGATCTTCGAGCAGCTCGCGCTGGAGCCGCACCCCGAGCCGGCCTGGATCGTGGTCAGCGCCGGCACCGGGGGCACCGCGGCGACCATCGGCCGGTACGTGCGCTACCGCAGGCACCAGACGCGCCTGGCGGTCGTGGACCCGGAGGGCTCGGCGTTCTACGACTCCTGGGTGAGCGGCGACACGGCGCTGACCGCCCCCGGCTCCCGGATCGAGGGCATCGGGCGCCCCCGCGTGGAGCCGTCGTTCCTGCCGTCGGTCATCGACCGCATGTACCGGGTGCCCGACGCCGCCTCGATCGCCTGCATGCGCTGGACGTCGGAGGTCACCGGCCGCAGTGTCGGCGGCTCCACCGGCACCAACGTCTGGGGCGCCCTGCAGGTCATCGGGGAGATGCGCGAGCGCGGCGAGCAGGGCAGCGTCGTCACCCTGATCTGCGACGGCGGCGAGCGCTACACCCACACCTACCTGTCCGACGCCTGGCTCGCCGGGCAGGGACTGGACCTCGCCCCCTACTTGGCGGAACTGCGCGCCCTCCTGAACCCCTGACCCCCGCCAACGCCCGGCCCCGGAACGTTCAAGATCCGCCCGGGGCGGCTTGGCGCCCCGCCGCCCGGGTAGGAGAGCGGCGTGCTGGCACTGGGTGTGGTGCTGTTCTTCCTGCTGCTCATGGCGTCGATCGCGCTGCACGAGCTGGGGCACCTGCTGGTGGCCAAGCGGTTCGGAGTGCGCTGCCCCCAGTACATGGTGGGCTTCGGGCCGACGGTCAGGTCGTGGCGGCGCGGGGAGACCGAGTACGGGTTCAAGTGGGTCCCCTTCGGGGGGTACGTGCGGATGATCGGCATGCTGCCGCCGCGCGCGGGGGATCCCGAGGGGAGGCTGCGGCGCTCCTCGACCGGCCGGTTCGGGCAGCTGATCGACTCGGCGCGCAAGGAGTCGCTGGAGGAGGTCGGCCCGGACGACGCCGACCGCGTCTTCTACGCCAAGAAGTGGTGGCAGAAGGCGCTGATCTCCTTCGCCGGGCCGCTGATGAACTTCTTCCTGGCGTTCGTGCTGCTGGGGATCGCCCTCGTGGGCTTCGGGATCAAGGAACCGACCATGGGGGTCGCGACGGTCGCGAAGTGCGTCGTCCCCGCCGCCCAGGCCGCCCGCGGATGCGGGCCGGATGATCCGCCGACGCCCGCCGCGCGGTCCGGGCTGCGGCCGGGGGACGAGATCGTCTCCTTCGACGGCGTGCCGGTCACCCGCTACCGGCAGTTCCAGCAGTTGGTGCGCGACTCCGCCGGACGGCAGGTGCGGCTGGAGGTCCGCCGCGACGGCCGGGAACTCGTGCTCACCCCCACCCTGATCGCCAACCGGGTCGCCGCGCTGGACGGGCGCTCCGGGACGGTCACCGCGGGCTTCCTCGGCATCACGCCCGTCCAGGAGTACGTACGGCAGGACCCGCTGGACGTGCTGGCGCTCATGGGGGACATGGCCGGCCGCACCCTGGAGGCGTTTGCGGTCCTGCCGCAGAAGATGGCAGGGGTCTGGGACGCCTCCTTCCGCGGTGCGGAGCGCGAGTCCGACAGCCCCGTGGGCGTCGTGGGGGCGAGCCGGATCGGCGGCGAGGTCCTGGCCGCCGACACCCGTGCCGCCGACAAGATCGTCCTGTTCCTGCTGGTGCTCGGCTCGCTGAACTTCGGCCTCGCCGCCTTCAACCTCATCCCGCTGCTGCCGCTGGACGGCGGCAACATCGCGGGCTCCCTGTGGGAGGGCCTCAAGCGGGCCTTCGCGAGGGTGGCGGGCAGGCCGGCGCCCGGCCCGGTGGACGTCGCCAAGGCACTCCCTTTGACCTACGTGGTGGGCGCGCTGCTGCTGGCCATGGGCCTGCTCATCGCCTACGCCGACCTGGTCAACCCCATCCGGCTGCGCGGCTGAGACCGGATCAGGGCTCGAATCCCGCCAGCGCCCGCACGGTGTCGATGGTGTCGGCCTCCTCGGCGGTCTTGTCGGAGCGGTAGCGCAGCACCCTGGCGAACCGCAGGGCCAGGCCGCCCGGGTAGCGGGGGCTGCGCTGCAGCCCGTCGAAGGCGATCTCCACGACCTGGACCGGCCGGACGGTCACCGTCCAGCCGTCGTCGGCGGTCTTCAGGCCGGTGAACCGCTCGGTCTGCCATGCCAGCATGCGGTCGGTCAGGCCCTTGAACGTCTTGCCGAGCATGACGAATCCGCCGGTGCGCGGGTCGCGGGCGCCCAGGTGGAGATTGGACAGCGTGCCCCGGCGGCGTCCGCTGCCCCGTTCGACGGCCAGGACCACCAGGTCGAGGGTGTGGCGGGGCTTCACCTTGATCCAGCCGGCGCCCCTGCGGCCCGCCGTGTAGGGGGTGCCCAGCGACTTCAGCAGCACGCCCTCGTGGCCGCGGGCGAGCGCGCCGGCGAGGAACGCCTCGGCCTCCGGCAGTTCGGCGGTGACCGTCCTGGGCATGCGCAGGGGTTCGGGCAGCGCCCGCACGAGCGCCTCGCCGCGGACGGAGCCCGGCTCGTCCAGGAGATCCACGCCGTCGAGGTGCAGGACGTCGAAGGCGAACAGCGACAGGCCGCCGATCCCGCCGGAGCGGGTGGCCGCGCGGGCGGAGGTGACCTGGAAGGGGTGGGGCCTCCCGTCCTCGCGCAACGCGATCAGCTCGCCGTCCAGGATCGCCGACCGGAGGCCCAGGGCGCGCACCCTTTCGACGACCTCGGGGACCCGGGAGGTGATCTCCTCCAGGGTGCGGGTGAAGACCCGGACCTGCTCGCCCTCCACGTGCAACTGGGCGCGGATCCCGTCCATCTTCCACTCGAGGGCCATCTCGCCCTTGAGCGCCTCCTCCAGGGAGGGCGCGGAGGAGGCGAGCATCGGCCGGACGGGCCGCCCCACGCGCAGCGTGAACGCCGAGAGCGCCTCCGCCCCGCCCGACAGCGCGGCGACGGCGACGGCGGAGAGCGAGCCGCGCAGCATGACGGCCCGCCGGACGGCCGCCGCGGGAATTCCGGCCGCCTTGGCGATCGCCTCGGTCATGACTCCTTCGAGCGCGCCCTGGCGGAGGTCTCCGGCGAGCAGCCGGACGAGGAACTCCTGTTCCGGACCGGTCGCCTCGGCCAGCAGGGCACGCAGCAGGCGTCGTTTTCCGGCCACGGAGCCGGGGCCGGAGGCGGCCTTGATCTCGCTGAAGACCGCGTCGACCCGGCTGACGGACAGGCCCGGCGAGGGAGAGGCGGTCGGACGGTCGCCGAGGGCGGAGGGGCCGATGCCGATCTGGCGTTGCGGCAGCTCACCGGCGAGGTAGTGCACCACCAGGGGTGCCTCCTCGGGTCCGGCGTCGCGCAGGCAGGCGGCGATGAGCGCGGTCTTCTCCCGGCGCGCGGAGGTCTCGGACACGGCCCGCCAGGCGGCGGCCAACTCGGCGAGCAACATGGATCCATCCTCTCCGGAGGTAATGACAAAGCCCTTACGGGTCCGTACTTTCGAGAGCGTGCGCGCTGATTTCGACCGGGTCTATTCGCCTCCCGAACCGCCCGAGCCGAGCCACTGGCGGCCCCGGGGCTGGCAGGTGGCGTTCATCTCCTTCCTCCTGGCGGCGGGAGGGGTGTTCTTCGCGGTCCCGCTGCTCCTGGACGATTCCCCGGAAGACGGCGCCATGCCCACTTTGACCGCCGAGCACGAGAACGCCACGGAGCCACCTCCGGACTCCCCGCCGGAATCCGCGGCTCCGGAGCCGGAGCCGAGCCGGCCGGCCGAGCCTTCGCCCGCCCCCTCCGCCCCGGCGGGCGAGGGCCCGCTGACGGAGTTGCCGAAGAAGGTCTGCGACAGCGTCTCGGAGGCCACCTTCCTCAAATTGGTGCCGAAAGGAGAACCGGAGGAATACGGGGGCTCCCGCGCGGGATCATGCGGATACACCAGTGACGGCGCGGACGATTTCCGTTATCTGCGGCTGGAGACGAGGCTGGCGGACGTGACCGGCGACATGGATCCGATCACCTCGGCCAAATGGTCGTTCGGTCAGGACTACAAGATGCAGGAAGAAGACAAGATCACCGACACGCTGCTTCTGGAAAAGGTGCCGGGCCTCGGTGAGGAGGCCTTTAGGCGGGTGTACACCGAGGACGGTGTGGCGAACGTGACGACTGCTCGCATAGCGGTGCGGGTGCAGAATCTGATCGTCACCGGGACTTACAGCCGGGCCTTCGAAAAGAAGCCGCAGGAACAGCAGGACGCGTGTCTCGAAGGCGCTCTCGAAGTGGTGAAGGAAGCGCTGCGTTCTTACACCTGACGCTCGGTTGACCAGTGTTACTTATTGGTAGGGAAGCAACCGGCCCGGTTGGTCGGTTTTGCGGGTAGTATCGGACCTCCGCCCGTCCCGTATTGCCTGGTAATCGCGGTGTTATAGGTGTCGGCCACGCAATGCATGGGTTTGGTTACGCAAGATGCTGGTTAGTAGGTCATGACCAGTAAGTAAGAGGAGGCGAAGGACATGGCCGTCAATGAGGCCGGAGTGTCCTGGGCTTAGGCGCAGGGGTCGGAACTGAATTCGGCGGCGGCCGGTGAGAAATCACCGGCCGCCGCCGTTTCGTCACCCGATGCCTCAAGCCGGGTCGATCCGGTGGATCTGGCCGTTCAGGCTGAGCACGTAGAGCTCGCCCGAGGCGTCCTGGCCGAAGGCCGAGACGTTGCTGAGGTTCTCCAGGGACGTGTGGTGCCCCCGCGCCTTTCCGTCCACCAGCTCGAAGGACTTCACCCAGCCCGCGCAGAAGTCGGCGTAGAGATAGCGGCCCGCCATCCCCGGCAGCCGCTCGCCCCGGTAGACGTGGCCGCCGATGACCGAGCACTCGCCGTTCTCGTGCAGCTTGTACTCGTGGACGGGCACCACGCCCGCCCGCTCCCCTGACCTGAACTCATGGCTGCCCTCGCGCAGCGGCCACCCGTAGTTCTCCCCGCCCTTGGACGAGGCGGGCTGGAAGTCGACCTCCTCCCAGTCGTCCTGCCCCACGTCGCCGATCCACAGGTCCCCGGTCTCGGAGTCGAAGGAGAACCGCCACGGGTTGCGCAGCCCGTACGCCCAGATCTCGGGCTTGGCGCCCTCCTTGTCGACGAACGGGTTGTCGCCGGGCACCTTGTACGGCTCGCCGCCGCGCGGGTCGATCCGCAGGATCTTGCCGAGCAGGCTGCCCAGGTTCTGGGCGTTGTCGTCGGGGTCGCCCGCCCCGCCGCCGTCACCGAGGCTGATGTAGAGGTAGCCGTCCTTGCCGAAGGCGAGCTGGCCGCCGTTGTGGTTGGTGCGCGGATGCGGCTGCTCCAGCACGACCCTGCGGTCCGCCGGACGCACCGAGCCGTCGTCCCGCACGGGGTACTCGACGACGGTGATGGTGCCGTCCTTGGCGGTGTGGTCGAGGTAGAGGTGCTCGCCGTCGGGGGAGAAGGCGATGCCCAGCAGCCCCCGCTCACCGCCGCTCCCGACGACGGAGGTGAGGTCCAGCACGGGTTCGGCGACCAGTTTCCCGTCGCGGATCGCGCGGACCCGGCCGGGCTGCTCGATGACGTAGAGGGCCGGGTCCCCCTTGCGGACGGCCATGCCGGTGGGCTGCTCCACCTCGGCGATCTCGGTGAGCGCGACCTTCCCGGGCACGGCGCCGGCCTGCGGGCCTGTGCTCTTGCTCGTGGAGGCGGCGGACGAAGGGCTCTCGGTCACGCGCTCGTCCCCGGCGCAGCCGGCGAGCAGGACGCCCGCCGCCGCCACCGCGACGAACCAGAAGGATCTGTGCATACTCCGATCATCGGTGTTCAGCCGGGTGCTCCGCCCAGGGTCCCGCCGAAATCGGTCTCGTCGTACTCGGAGTCCGGGACGAGCTGGACGGGGTCCTCGTCCCCGAGCGGGCGGACGATCAGCGAGCCGCCGGGCCGGGACCGGTCGTCGGGGACGCCGATCAGCAGCGCTCCGGTGGTGAACGCCACGGACCGGCCGAAGTGCTCGTAGGCACCCGGATCGCCGGGGACGTCGGAGTTGAGCGCGTCGATGAGCAGCGCCCTGTCCCGCTGGGCGAGCGGCACCAGGTGCACCCAGCCGCTCTCGGGGGTGCTCCCCGTGCCGGGGCCGTCGTGGGGGACGCCGACCGCCAGCTGGACGCCGTCGCCCGTCACGCCGTCCCCGGCCAGCGCGAGCGACCGGCCGTAGCGGTCGCCGGCCTCGATGTAGGGCGCCTTGTCGCGGTTCTGCTCGATGACCTGAGGCGAGCCCAGCCCCGCGCCGGTGGAGGTGAGCAGGGCGACCCGGCCCGCGCGCTCCTTGCCGTCGACGGTCTGGCCGGGGGCGCCGACGGCCACGTAGGAGGTGCCGCCCTCCTCGAGGTGGGCCAGGCTCCAGCCGATGTTCCCGCCCGGGGTGGGGTCGCCGATCTCCAGGTTGCCGTAGTGCCAGTGCTCGCCCTCGGACACCCGGCCCGTGGTGATGTCCTCGGCGACGCTGAAGGACCCCGCGTCCTCGCCCTGCCCTTCGACGTCCTCGCCGGGCTCGCTGACGATCAGGTCGAGCCGTTCGGCCTCGCCCCGGATCTTGCCGAGCGCCACCGCCCAGCCGAACAGGTCGCCCGCCTCCGAGACGCCCGTGAGCCGGTCGTCGTCCTGGTCGACGGCGGCGGCCCGCCCGGCGACCGCGCCCTGGTCGTCGAGGGAGAACAGGTACACCGCGCCCGCGGACGGCCTGCCCGCGACCTCCTCGTAGGGCGCGCCGACCACGACGGCCGCCCGGTCGGCGCCGGTCTTCGCCGCGGTGGCCACCGACCAGCCGAAGGTCCGGGTGGTGCGCGGGGGCTCGAGCACCGCACCGGACCTGAGGCCCTGGGGAGAGCCGAGGAAGATCCTGGCCCTGCCCGCACCCTCTTCCGCCCAGGGGGAGCCGACGACCAGATCGAGGCACTTGTCGCCGTTGAGGTGCCCGGTCGCGACCGCGTGGCCGAAACCCGCCCCGGCCTGGGGCTCGTCGTCCCGCAGGGGGACGAGCCTGCCACGGCCCGGCCGGTCCCCGCCGTAGTGGACGGTCACCTGCCCGGCGGAGACGGCGTCCCCGAAGGTGGCCTTGGCGTCGCCGACGACGAAGTCGTCCTTGCCGTCCCCGTCGAAGTCGGCCCGCGAGGCCTGGTCGCAGGAGGCGGCTCCGGCCTGCTGCGGCGGCATCAGGAACGCGCCGCCCAGCAGCGCGCAGCCCCCCAGGACACCGGCCCAGGTCAGCCTTCGTCTCTTCACGACTTCACCTCGACGCCCTGGGAGCCGTCGGCCCCGTACAGCTTCACGGAGAGCAGTTCGGCCCCCTTGGCGACGGTGAACAGCAGTTCCCCGGCGATGCGGCCGCCCGGCGGCACCGAGGGGGCGTTGTTGAGGAAGCCGTCGGTGAACTCCGTCGTGGCGACCGTTCCCTCGTCGGTGACCAGCATCTGCCGGTTGCGGAAGACCCGCCGGGTGTCCTCCAGGGCCGAGGGGTTGGCGATGGTCAGCGGCACCAGGCAGAGCTCGGTGTCGTCCGCGGCGGTCACGCCCTTGTACGTCTCGCCGCCGCAGCGGGGCTGCCCGACGGTGAACTCCGCGCCCGCGTCGACGACGGGACGGCCCACGTCGGTGGCGTCGTCCAGGTCGACCTCCTTGAAACCGGCCTCCTCCAGCGGGTTGGTGACCCGCGGGCCGGCTTCCCGGGATCCCGGCTCGTCATCGCGGTCGAAGACGAAGACCAGCACGGTCGCGACCAGCAGTGCGCTCAGCACCCCCGACAGCGCGACGACCGTACGGCGGCCCTTCCGCTCCTCGGCCAGGGTGGGCGGCAGCGTCGGCGCGGCCTCGGGCGGACCGGGCGGAGCGGGCTCCGGGAGCCCGGGACGGCCGGACGGGCGGGTCCGCGGGTCGGGGCCGGGCGGGGGAGCCTGCCAGTTCTGCTCCACCACCCGGGTCGCCTGGTCGTCGAGGCTCTGCGGGGAGCCGTCGCCGGTCAGCGCCATCAGCAGCTGCTGAGCGGTCGGCCGCTGCAGCGGGTCCCTGTTCAGGGCGGCGCGGACCAGGTCGAGCAGCGGCTCGGGCACCCCGTCGAGCTCCGGTTCGCCGTGCAGCATCCGCGAGGCCATCGCGATCGGCTCGCCTGCGCCGAACGGGTGCCGCCCGCGGGCCGCGAACGCCACCAGGCAGCCCCAGGTGTAGATGTCCACGGCGGTGGTGGCGCGGTCGGCCAGCAGCTGCTCCGGCGCGATCCAGCCGGGGGTGCCGATGAGCTGCCCGGTGCGGGTGACGCCGGTGGTGGAGTCCTGGGCGCGGGCGATGCCGAAGTCGATGACCCGCGGCCCGGAGACCGACAGGATCACGTTGGACGGCTTGAGGTCGCGGTGCACCAGCCCCGTCCCGTGGATGGCGTTCAACGCCATGGCGACGCCGACCGCGAAGCCCTGCAGGGTGCCGGCCGACAGCGGCCCGCGCTCCAGCACCTGGGCGAGCAGCGTCGGCCCCTCGATGTACTCGGTGACGAGGTAGGGGTGCCCTTCGTGCAGGCCGTGGTCGAGCACCGCCGCGGTGCAGAACGAGGCGACCCGCTTGGCGGAGGCGACCTCCCGCTCGAAGCGGGCGCGGAAACCGGGGTCCACGCCCAGCTCGTCGCGGATCATCTTGACCGCGACGGGCGTCCTCTCGGGGGCGAGGCCCAGGTAGACGGCGCCCATCCCGCCCGCGCCGAGCCTGCCGACGATGGTGTATTCCCCCACTGCGCGCGGGTCCGAGGCCGTCAGCGGCTCGGTCTTTCCCGGCGGGGGGAGGTCGTTGTGCAACTTGAGCTCCCAGCGTCAGTCCCCGATGCGCCGACCTTCGGCATCACGCTATCCCGTATTTTGATGGCCATGCCTGATTCCGGGTTCGGAACCGATGTCCGATGGGGGCGCACCTCCTCCGCGGAGGCCGCGGCGCTGGAGCTGCTGGACGCCACGGAGCTGGCCCGGCGCGAACGCTACCTGCGGGACGCCGACCGCAGGCGGTTCACGCTGGGGGTCAACCTCACCAAGCGGGAGGTGGCCCGGCGGACGGGCCTGCCGCCCGAACGCGTCGTGCTGGACCGCACCTGCCCGGACTGCGGGGCCCCGCACGGGCGCCCCCTCCACCCCGGCCTGCATTTGTCGGTCAGCCACTCGGGGGACCTGGTCGGGGTGGCCGTCTCGGAGGTCCCGGTGGGGCTGGACGTGGAGGAGCGGGCGCGCCCGATGGGCGAGCTGGACGCCCACGTGCGCTCGGCCGGGGAGCCGCCGGGCGACTTGCACGTCTACTGGACGCGCAAGGAGGCCCTGCTCAAGGCGACCGGGGACGGTCTGAAGGTGGCGATGACCGACCTGACGGTCTCGCCCGCGGACCGGCCCGCCGCGCTGCTGGACTGGCGCGGCAGGCCCGGCCTGCCGGCCCGGATCCGGCTCCGCGACCTGGAGGCGCCCGACCCGGCCTACGCTGCGGCGCTCGCCCTGATCCTGCCCGAGGCCTGAACCGGGACCGGACCCGTCAGGGCGGGGAGGCGGGCGGCGACCCGTCCCCGCGACGGCTACGCCCGGGACACCGGACGGGACGGGCGGCCCTGGCCGCGGCGCCGGTGACCACCGCCGTCCCGCCCCGGAGGCCCTTCACGTTTCGGCCTCTTCGATGACGGCCCGCACTTCCGCCCTGCGGGCTTCCTCCTCGGCGGCGAACCGCTCGGCGTCGAGGGCGTCGGCCGCCTCCTCGTCCCGGCGCATCAGCGCGTCGAGGTCCTGGCGGGAGAGGTCGAGCACGCCCATCCGGTCGTAGGCGTCGCGCACCCGGTCGCTCCACAGGCCGATGTCCTTCACGCACGGAACGATCCGGGTGAACAGGAAGCTCTGGTACATGTTGAAGTACTGGGCGCCCTCCAGGATCCGGGTCATGGTCTTGACCGGGAACCCGAAGTTCTCCCACACCTCGTACTGGCGGATGCGGTCGCGCATCAGCAGGCAGCCCTCGATGACGAAGTCCTCGCGCTCGCGCAGCTCGGCCGCCGACAGCTGCCGGTAGTGGTCGCGCAGGGCCATGCGCCCGAAGGCCACGTGGCGCGCCTCGTCCTGCATCACGTACGTGAGGATCTGCTTGGGCAGCGGCTTGCGGGTGATGTCGCGGGCGACGCCGAACGCAGCGAGCGCCAGGCCCTCGATGAGCACCTGCATGCCCAGGTAGGGCATGTCCCAGCGGCTGTCGCTCAGCGTGTCCCGCAGCAGGGACTGCAGCTGGTCGTTGATCGGGTAGACGAGCCCGAGCTTGGTGTGCAGGAACCGGGAGAACGTCTCGACGTGCCGCGCCTCGTCCATGGTCTGGGTGGCCGAGTAGAACTTGGCGTCGAGGTCGGGGGCGCACTCCACGATCCGCGCAGCGCAGATCATCGCGCCCTGCTCGCCGTGGAGGAACTGGGAGAACTGCCAGGAGGCCTGGTGCATCCGCAGCTCCCGGCGGCCGCTCTCACCCAGCTTGTCCCAGTACTCGGTGCCGTACAGGGGGCTGGCCTGGTCGGGGACGCCGAAGGCGTCGCAGGGGTCGACCTCGATCGACCAGTCGATGCGCCCGGCGGCGTCCCACTGCTTGTCCTTGCCCTTCTGGTACAGGTCCAGCAGCCGGGCGCGGCCCTCGTCGTACTCCCAGGTGAACCGGGCGTTCCCGGCCATGGGGATCTCCCAGCGCCGGCCGGTGTCCACCGGTCGGCTGTAAAGGTCGCGGGTCGACACCGGTCCTCCTCGCGGGTCGGTCGGATCAGCGGCCGGGGGCGTCGCCCGGCGGCTGGAGCGTCCCGCTCAGGCCCGCCCAGCAGAAGTCCAGGGTGTACTGGGCGGCCTGGGCGGGGCTGATGTCGGGACGGCGCGTGCACCACAGGGAGATGCGCTCGCACGCGCCGATGATGATCTCGGTGTACGCCTCGACCGCGGTGGGCGGCAGGCCGGGGCCCCAGAGGGCCAGGACCGGGGCGATGAGGTCGTGCTGCTGGCGGCGCACGCCCTCGACGGCCTCGATGGTGGCGTCGGGCAGGGCCATGGGCTCGTGCATGAGCAGGGCGAACGACCGGCTGTGCTCGCTGGTGAAGGTGTAGTAGGCGACCAGGCCGCGGCGCAGGACGTCCAGCGGGTCGGAGCCCTGGGCCATGGCCTCGCTGGTGACCCGGTACAGCTCGGCGCGGGCCTTGGCCAGGCAGGCCAGCAGCAGCCCGTCCTTGGAGCCGAAGTACTCGTACAGCATCGGCTTGGACACCCCGCAGCGCTCGGCGATCTCCTCCATGGAGGCGGCGCGGTAGCCCAGGTCGGCGAAGACCTCCTCGGCCACGGCGAGCATCTGCGCCTCCCGCTCGGCGCGGGACATGCGCTTGCGTCCGGTTCTGGATCGCGTGGTCGGCGTCACACTGCCATACTCTACCATTGGTAACTTACCGGGAGTAACTTACCCTCAGTAGTAGACGGCGGAGCCAATAAGGAGAACCGGTTCATGAGCGAGATCGTCATCGTCGGGGCGGGCTTCGCCGGCCTGTGCATGGGCATTCGGCTCCGCAAGGCCGGTTACGACGACTTCGTCATCCTGGAGAAGGCCCAGGACCTCGGCGGCACCTGGTGGGAGAACACCTACCCGGGCTGCGCCTGCGACGTGCCGTCCCCGATGTACTCCTACTCCTTCGAGCTGAACAAGGACTGGTCGCGCTTCTTCGCCCCGCAGCCGGAGATCCAGCGCTACCTCGCGCGCTGCGCCGAGAAGTACGGCATCACGAAGCACATCCGCTTCGGCGTGGAGGTCGACACCCTCGAGTACGACGAGGACGCCCTGCGCTGGACCGTCACCACCGTCGAGGGCGAGGAGCTGCGGCCCCGCGCGGTCGTCTCCGGCGTGGGCGCGCTGCACGTGCCGAGCCTCCCCGAGATCCCCGGCATGGAGTCCTTCGAGGGCAGGGCCTTCCACTCCGCGCAGTGGGACCACTCCTACGACCTGCGCGGCAAGCGCGTCGCGGTCATCGGCACCGGCGCCTCGGCGATCCAGTTCGTGCCCGAGGTCGCCAAGGAGGCCGCGCGGCTGACGGTCTTCCAGCGCACCCCGAACTGGATCCAGTCCAAGCCCGACATCGAGATGCCCGCGGCCTTCCGGCTGCCCGGCATGCCGCGCGCCGTCCGCAACGCCGTCTACTGGGTGCTGGAGGCCAGGGCCGTCGGCTTCGCCGTCGACCCCCGGCTGTCCGGGCTGCAGAAGTGGATGGCCATGCGCCAGATCAAGAAGCAGGTCCCGGACCCGGAGCTGCGCGCCAAGGTCACGCCCGACTACACCATCGGCTGCAAGCGCATCCTGCTGTCCAACGACTGGTACCCGGCGCTGAACCGCGACAACGTCGACCTGCGCACCGAGGGCGTCGCCGAGATCCGGGCGAACAGCGTCGTCACCGAGGCGGGCGAGGAGATCGAGGTCGACGCGATCATCTACGGCACCGGCTTCAAGGTCGTGGACGCCATGGACCACTGGAAGATCACCGGCCGCGGCGGGCAGAAGATCCAGGAGACCTGGTCGGACGGCATCGTGGCCCACCACGGGACCACCCTGCCGGGCTTCCCCAACCTCTTCCTGCTGCTGGGGCCCAACACGGGGCTGGGCCACAACTCCGTCGTGTTCATGATCGAGGTGCAGGTCGCCCACATCCTCAGCTGCCTGCGGATGCTGTCCGACCACAAGGCCACCACCATCGAGCCGCGGCCCGAGGCGATGCACGCCTACAACGAGCGCCTGCAGAAGCGGCTGCGCAAGGCCGTGTGGAACGAGGGCGGCTGCAACTCCTGGTACCTGGACGACCAGGGCGTCAACCGCACCCTGTGGCCCGGATTCACCTTCGAGTACTGGGCGGCCACCCGCAAGGCGCGTCCGGAGGAGTACATTCTGGGCTGACCACCGGCAGCCCCGTCCCGGGAGGCGTCATGCTGAACCCGCTGGCCCCGGCCCGGCACCTGGCCCGGACCCTGGGGTACTACACCGACCGGCGCGCCCGGGACCACGCCGACCACGAGACCGCCGAGCGCCTGCGCTGGCAGGGGGAGGGGCTGCCGCCCGGCTTGTCGGTCTCGTGGCTGGGCACGGCGGGGTTCGCGCTGTCCTACCAGGGCCACGACCTGCTCATCGATCCCTACGTCACCCGCATGCCGCTGCGGGAGATGCTCTCCCGGCAGGTGGTGCGGCCCTCCGAGGCGGCCCTGGACGCCTGGATCGGCCGGGCGGACACGGTCCTGGTCGGGCACACCCACTTCGACCACGCGCTGGACGTGCCCGAGATCGCCCGCCGGACGGGCGCGACGGTCTACGGCTCGTCCTCGATGCGCCACCTCATGGGGCTGCACGGGCTCGCGGACCGGGCGGTCGACGCCGAGCCGTACCGGGTCTACGAGTCGGGCCCGTTCCGGTTCTCCCTGGTCCCCAGCCTGCACTCCAAGATCACGCTGGGCGTGAAGGTGCCGATGGGCGGGGAGCTCACCTGCGACCGGCTGGACGGCCTCTTCCCGCGCGCCTACCGGTGCGGGCGGACGTGGGCGTTCCACATCGAGGTCGCCGGGATCACGCTCTACCACCAGGGCTCGGCCGAGATGATCGACGAGGCGGTGCGCCACCGCGACGTCGACGTGTTCCTGTGCGGCATCGCGGGGCGGCAGTTCTCCGACCGGTACACCGCGCGGGCGCTGACCGCGCTGTCCCCCAAGTGGGTCGTCCCCGCCCACTACGACGACTTCTTCCGCCCGCTGGAGGCCCCGCAGGGCTTCGCCCCGGACGTCGACCTCACCGGGTTCGTCACCGAGGTGGCCCGGGTCTCGCGGGAGTTCCAGGTGCGGACGCCCCGGCTGGGCGGCTGAGGCTCAGCGGGCGAGGCGGGCCAGGATGGCGGCGACCTCGTCGACGAGCGCGGCGGCCTCGGCGTCGGACTCGGCGACGGCGACCTCCCGGCCGGCCTCGCCCATGACCGTGGTGAGGATCAGCGCGAGCATGCCGGACTCCTGCTCGCCCAGCAGCTTGGTGTTCTGCTGGATCCACAGGCGGACCCGGCGGCGGCGCATCAGCCCGAACCCGGCCGGGCCCTCGCCGCCGGCGAAAAGCCTGCTGGTGTGCCGCTGCTCCCAGCAGACCTCGAGGAACGCGCGGGCGCCCAGGATGAACAGGGCGATCGGGTCCTTGACCCCGTCGGCCCTGGCCCGTTTGACCGCCCGGGTGGCGCGGCGCTCCTGCTCGGCGGTGTGGTCCTCCCACAACGCCAGGTAGAGCCCGGCCTTGCCGCCGTAGTGGTGGTAGAGGCTGCCGACGCTGATCCCCGACCGCTCGACGATCTCGGCGATGCCGGCGGCCTCGTAGCCGCGCTCGGCGAACACCTCGCGGGCCGCCGTCAGCAGGGCCTGGCGCGTGGCGTCGGCCCTGGCCCACTGCGCGCCGGACCGGGGGCGGGGCGCCGGTGGTTCGGTCATGCCGCGATTCTAGAGCACGATTCTAGAACCGCGTCCGGTACCCGTGGCCCGGCCGCCCACTAGGATGACGGCCAAATGCCTACGTCAACCTGGTTCCGGCTCAACCCGGTCAAACGCGAGCGGATCCTGGAAGCCGCGCAGCGCGAGTTCGGCACGCACGGGTACTCGACCGGCAGCCTCAACACCATCGCGCGTGACGCCGACATCGCCAAGGGCTCCCTGTTCCAGTACTTCGAGGACAAGCTGGAGTTCTTCGCCTACGTGGCGGAGGAGACCGCGCGCCGGATCCACGCCGAGATGGAGCGCCGGATCGCGGCGAGCGACTTCGAGCAGCCCTTCACCCACTGGCTCGGCGACGTGTGCTGCATGTGGGCGGACTACTTCGCCGAGCACCCCCTGGAGCGGGGGGTGACCGCCGCGGTCAACCTGGAGATCGACAACGCGGTGCGCGCGCTGGTGCGCGGGCCGTCCAACCACTACTACATGCGCACGATCCCGTCGTTCAGCGCGCTCTGGCGCGAACGCGGCGACGTGCGCCCCGACCTCGACGACGACGCGGCCACCGCGCTGCTCATGCTGGTGCTGCCGCACCTGGCGCTCGCGCCCTACTACGACGGGCTCGACCCGGTCCTGGGGCTGCGCGGCAAGACGCCCGAGGAGCAGTACCCCGTCATCCGCGCCTTCGTCGCCAACCTCGCGCCGCTGTTCGAGCCGGGCTCGAACGACCGCAGCGAGGCGAGGGTCGGCTGAGCGCTTCCGGCGGGTCCGGGGGCCGCCCCCGGGCCGGTGGGCGGCCCTCAGCGGTCGAAGGTGTTGGAGACCATCGACAGGATCGCCCGGTTGCCCACGATGAAGCACAGGACGGACAGCTGCCGGTCGCTGTAGAAGTCCGAGAGGGCGCGCCAGGTGTCGTCGGAGATCATCCGGTCGGCGCACAGCTCGTCCACGGCGGCCAGCAGGAGCCGCTGGCGCTCGTCCAGGTCCGCGGGCTCCTCCTCCTGCCGGTCGTGCAGGTCGGTGTGGCGGGCGGTGCGCCGCAGGACGAGCGAGACGTCCTCCTGGCAGAGGCCGCCGCGCCGGTAGGTGGGCACCCAGAAGAGCAGCCACGGCCACAGCAGCCGGGGGTGGCGGCCGATGACCTCGACGGCGTGCGGCATCAGGACTCCTCGATCTCGGCGACGAGCACCTTCGTCAGGCCCAGCATCCGGCGTGCGTACCGCGGCACGGCCTCGCCCGCGGTGGGGACGTCGGTGACGCGGACGCGGGAGAGGCGGTGCAGCCTGCCGAGCCGCTCCACCCCGCCCCTGCCCTCGGCGAGCAGGTTGCGCACCCAGTCGGTCCGGTCGCCGTACGGCAGGGCGACGAAGAGGAGGCGGCCCGAGCGCACCGCCGCGACGGGCGTGCGGTACTCCCGCCCGGAGTTCCGCCCCCGGTGGACGATCACCGCGTACGGCGGGAGGTAGGGCGCCCACACGCCCTGGACGCGGTTGGTGAGGCGCTTGTTGACCGCCGGCAGCCACGGCGGGGCGAGCCGGTCGGAGTCGTCGGGGGAGCGCAGCCAGGAGAGCGGGCCGCGCTCCCAGGCGCCCGGCTCGGGCACCGCGCCGGCCGTCTTGAGGTACATGGCGAGCATCTCGTAGTGGCCGACCAGCAGGCACAGCTCCACCAGCCGCGACTGGTCGAGGAACCCGCGCAGCTCGGCGAGGGTCGGCTCGCTGACCGCCCGCCGGGCGTGCAGCTCGTCGGCGGCCCGCAGCAGGGCCGCCTGGCGCGGGTTCCAGCCGGGGGACTGCGGCCCCTCGGCGACCCGCTCCACCGAGTCGACCGACAGGCCGCTCAGCCGGGAGAGGTGGAGGTGGTGGAAGAACTCGTACCAGGCGCCGACGTTCCAGGCCGTCCGCAGCGTGACGAGCTCGACGTCGGCGCGCTCCAGCCGGCCCAGGAGCACGACCGAGGAGGCGAAGCGCAGGTACCGGCGCATCAGCCGGGGGTCGCGTCCCGGCAGGTCGAACAGGCGGGCCCCGTCCGTGCCCGCGACCAGCGACATCGCCCTGGACATCAGCCAGGTGCGGGGACCGAGCTCGGCGGGACCGCCGGGAGCGATCCGCGGCGGGACGGCCTGCCGCCAGCGGGGGGAGGCCGCCAGCCGTTCTCCAGCGTTCAATCGGTGCTCCTGCAGTCGCGGGCCGCTCGCGGGGCCCGAGGATCGCGACAGATCACACACAGCTCTCGTCCACCGTACAACCCGGCAGAGCGCAACAAAGCTGTAGCATTGTCGCAGCTGAAGGGGAGGAACCGAAGGACCGGTGAGGGACATGGTGAAGGCGGACCGCGTCACGGGACTCCCGCCCCGGCCGGCCCCGGCGCTCGACCCGTACCTGGACGCCGCCGCCCGCTGCTTCAGCCGCTACGGGGTCGCCCGCACGTCGGTGCAGGACATCGCGCGCGAGCTGGGCGTCAACCGCACCACGGTCTACCGCCAGGTCGGCAACGTCGAGCAGGCCACACGCCTGCTGGTCTCCCGCGAGCTGCACCGCATCCTTGCCGGGCTGCCCGCCAGGGTGGCCGGTCTGAGCGGGCCGGAAGCGGCCATCGAGCTGCTGGTCGCGGTGGTGGAGGAGGCGCTGGCCCACCCGGTGGTGCACAAGATGCTCACCGACGAGCGCGAGCTGCTCGGCGCGCTGCTGGCCGACGGCATCCCCCAGCTCTTCCGGGAGATCGCCGACCGCGTCGCCCCGCTCATCGGGCTGAGCGTCCGGGCGGGGATCATCGCGCAGCGCGACCCGGAGATCCTCGCCGACTGGCTGGCCCGCATCGCCGTCACGGTGATGGTCTCGCCGCCGCGCACCCCGCTGCGGCGCTTCCTGGCGGAGCTGCTCGTCCCGGCCCTCACCCCCTAGCGGGGGCCCGGGGGCGCGCCCCCGGGCCGGGCGGGGTTCAGGCGGTGACCGCCTGGACCTTCTTCTGGAAGGCCACCTGCTCGGGGGTGGGGTCGCCCTGAATGTTGATCATCGACATGACCTGCGCGGAGTCGCCCTCGATGGTCAGCTCGCCGGACATGATCGAGCTCATCACCAGCGAGGGGTCGTTCTGGATGTACAGGCGCTCGGCCACCGCGTAGGGCACCGTCACGGTGGTGGCGGCGTCGGCGTGCAGGCCGCGCTCGACGCGGCCGGAGTCGGCGTGCACCTGCACGTCGCCGTCGGGGCCGCCGGTGATGATCAGGTTGATCAGGAGTCCCTTGACCTCGGCCGGGGGCTCGGGCCACTCGGGGCGCAGGGCCTCGACGGCGTCGAGCCATCCGTTGGACAGGAACACGTGCTTGGCCACTGGGTCTCCTCGAGGGGGGTCAGACGACGGTGTCTTGGCGAAGACGCCTGTTGATCTCGGCCAGGCGGGGCAGCAGCGGCAGCAGCGCCTGGACGAAGGGCATGTCTGGGACAAGATGCCGAGTCAGTGCCCGGTAGGTCAAGAGGGCGCGCATCCACTGCAGCAGTTGCGACGGCAGCCGGAGCCCGTGCCGCACCGCGATCTCCCGCAGGACCGGCCCGGCCTCCTCGCCGTGCCGCATCAACCGCAGCGGGGCGAGCTCGGGGGCGGAGCGCAGGTCCTCCTCCAGCGCGGCGAGGGCGGCCGGGTCCGGCGCGCCCGGCACCGCGCCCAGGCGCGCCAGGGCGTCCGCCTGACCGGCGAAGTCGCCGCCGAAAAGAGCGGTGATGTAGTCGAGGAAGGCCAGCCGCAGCCGCCTGTCCAGCCGTCCGACGGCGCTGCAGCCGGCCAGGGCGAGCGACCCGTCGGGCAGCACCAGCAGGTGTTCGGGCCGCAGGTCGGCGTGGAAGACCCCGTCGGCCAGCGCGCCCTCGACCACGAGCGTCAGCAGGCCGGGGACGGCGGCCTTGGCCGCCGCACGGCCGAGTCCTTCGGCGAGCGGGACCGCGCCTTCGGGGAACTCGAACGCGACGGCCTGCTTGGCGGCGAACTCCGGGACCGGGCGGAGGATCGTGAGCCCGCCGGCCGGGCGCTCCTCCAGGAGCAGGCCGAGCTCGACGGAGTTGAGCGCGTCGTTGCGCAGGTCGGTGTGCTCGATGGCCTGGCGGGCGGTGGAGCGCAGCACCGACAGCGGCTGGACCGCGCGCAGCCGGGGGACCAGCTCGGCCGGGCCCAGCAGCGTGGCGGCCAGCCGGAGGTCGCGCATGAGGTCGCCGCGCACGCCGGGCCGGGCGACGCGGAAGAGCACCCGACGCCCGTCGGAGAGGGTCGCCGGATGGAGCTGGCTGAGCAGCGAGACGGTGAACGGCTCGTCGGCCACCTCCAGCACCTGCCCGGGGAAGGCGCGGTCCAGCAGCCGCCACACCTCCGCGGCGGGGATCGGCGGCGGCACGAGCGGCTCCTTGCGCAGCCGGTCGACCAGGAAGCCGGGGGCGATGCCCTCGCTCTGCTCCACCAGCCGGGCGATCTCCGCGCCGGAGGGGCCGAGCGCCTCGAAGTGGTCGCGCAGCCAGCCCGCGGTGACCGTCCGGAGCAGCTCCTCGGGCGGGTCCCGGTACAGCAGCCCGTCCAGCATCGCGCCGGGCAGCCTGCGCACCGCCCAGCGCACCTGGCCCGCCGGGACGGCGAGCGCGTGCCGGGCGAGCCGGGACAACGACGGGGGGCCGGGGCTGGCCCAGGCGCGGGCGCGCTCGTCGAGCGCGGCGTCGCGGAACCTCCGGGCGCGGGCCCAGCGCTCGACCTCGGAGGCGAGACCGGGCTGCCCGCTCACCCAGGCGGAGTTCCGGGCGGAGGCCACCAGGGCGGAGGCGGGAGTCTCGGCTGCCATGCTCCGGACCCTAGCCAACGCTTCGAGTGACATGCAACATATCGCCGATTTTGTCGCAATGAGCTAGTTTCCCAGTGACTTCTCTTACCCCCCGTGGAGGCATACATGGCGTTTCGTGGCCCGTACGCAGACGGACCTTCCGCGGCGGACCTGAAGGTCGACTCGCCTCCCTTGAGAACGCTCACCTGGCGGGATCCCGGCCGCCTGGCGGCGGTGCTGGCGGTACTGGCCTCCCAGGTGCTCCTGCAGCTGGCGAAGTGGCTGGTGCGGCGGGGCGAGAAGAACTGGAAGGCCGCGGCCTCGCGGGGGGTCATCGACGCCTTCGAGATCCTCGGCCCCACCTTCGTGAAGCTCGGCCAGGTCATCGCGTCCTCACCGGGACTCTTCCCCAAGCCGCTGGCGGACGCCGCCCTGCGCTGCCTGGACGAGGTCAAGCCGATCGACGTCGAGCAGGTGCGCCGCGTCATCACCGACAACCTCGGCGCGCCGCCCGAGCAGGTCTTCAAGAGTTTCGAGCCCCGGCCCCTGTCGGCAGCCTCCATCGGCCAGGTGCACGCCTGCGTGCTGCCCGACGGCCGGGACGCGGTGATCAAGGTGCAGCGCCCGGACATCAGCCGCACCATGGCGACCGACCTGCGGGTGGCCTACGCCGTCACCCGGCTGGTGGAGAAGGTCTCCAAGAACGCCCTGGCGATGAAGCCCTCCGCCGCCGTCGCCGACCTGCACGCGGTCACCTTCCAGGAGCTCAACAGCGCGCTGGAGGCGCAGCGCCAGCACGAGTTCCGCGAGCACCTGCACGACTTCGACGACAACTACGACGTGGCCGTACCGGAGATCTACTGGGACTACTGCGGTCCCCAGGTCATCTGCATGGAGCGCATGTACGGCATCCCGCTGGACGAGTTCGAGGAGATCCGCGCCCGCGGCGTGGACGGCGCGGAGATGTTGCGGCGGGGCGTCAAGGTCTGGGTGGAGTCGGCGCTGCTGCGCGGGGTCTTCCACGGCGACCTGCACGCCGGCAACCTCTGGGTGCTGGACGACGGCCGCATGTGCTACCTGGACTTCGGCATCATGGGCGAGGTGGACGGCCCCTGGCGGGAGCTGCTGAAGGACATGTTCTACACCGGCATGTTCGACGCCGACTTCAACCGGCTGGTCCCGCACTACCGCGCGCTCGGCATGATCCCCGAGGGCATCGGCACGGACGCCGAGATCGCCATGCGGCTGGAGATGATCTTCGGTCCCATCCTGAAGTCCGGCATGGCCGGCATCAGCCTCGGCAAGACCATCGGCCTGATCATGGACATGGCCAAGCAGTACCAGGTCGACTCGCCCCAGGAGCTCGTCCTGGTCAGCAAGCAGTTCCTGTACTTCGAGCGGTACTCCAAGGAGCTGGCCCCCGACTGGATGATCTTCGGGGACATCGCGCTGGCCGAGAACGTCTTCCCCGAGCGGTACCAGGCGGCCAAGGCCGAGCTGGAGGCGGCCGGGCCGGCCTCCTCCTGAGCGGTCAGTACCAGTTGTTCCGCTGCCAGAAGGACCAGGCGCCGCACGGGTCCTTGTAACGCGCCTGGATGTAGGACAGCCCCCACAGGATCTGGGTGGTGGCGTTGGTCTCCCAGTTCGGGCCCGCCGAGGACATCTTGGAGCCGGGAAGCGCCTGCGGGATGCCGTAGGCGTCGCTCCAGGGGTTGTCGGCGCGCTCGTTCCAGTTGCTCTCCTTGGTCCACAGGGTCTCCAGGGCGGGCCAGCACGCGTCCCAGCCGCGGGCGGCGTTGAGCTTGCGCCCGGCGTCCTTGTTCTGCTCGGACGACGGGTTGGGCATCTTGGCCAGCTTCTCCGCGGCGAGCTTGGCGTCGATCTCCTTCTTGTGCTTCTTGTACCAGGCGGCCTTGCGCCGGGCCTTCTCCTTGGCCGCCTTCTCCTTCAGGAACGCGCGGTGCTTGGCCTTGGCGATGGCGTCGACGACCAGCGGCTCCAGCGGCTTCATGTCGGACTGCTGCACCATCTGGAGCGCTTCGGCCGCCGAGAGCTCGCCGTTCTTCTCGGAGATGGCCGGCGGGTCGGCCTCGCCGACGTCGACGTACAGCACGGCGGCGCCGAGTCCGAACATCACGACGAGGACGATCGTCAGGCTGCCGAGGGCGCGTCGGAACGGGGAGTCCTGCATGGACAAGAAGAATGCCCCCTGTGGCCGCTTCACGGAAACCGCCGGAGCGGAAAATCACCCGCGGGCGAGCCTGCGCAGGGCGAGCTCGGCGTACAGGGCGCTGCCCTCGGCCAGCACGGAGTCGTCGAATTCGGCCTCCGCGGAGTGGTTGCCGGGAGCGGTCATCGGATCGCGGTCCGGCGGGCACGCGCCGAGCAGGGCCATCGCGCCCGGCACGTCGGCCAGGACGAAGGAGAAGTCCTCCGACGCCGACACCGGCCGCGGCGAGTCCAGGTAGCGGTCCTCGCCGAGCAGTTCGCCGACGGCGGCGCCGAGCAGCGCGGCCTCGCCGTGGTCGTTGACGGTCACGGGGTAGTCGACGCGGTAGTCGACCTCCACCGACACGCCGTGGGCGGCCGCGACGCCCTCGACGACCCGGGGCAGGCCCGACTGCACCTTCCGCTGCGACTCGGCGGAGAAGGAGCGGACGGTCGCGGTGAACACCGCGTCGTGCGGGATGACGTTCGGGGCGTCCCCGGCGTGGAAGCTGCCGACCGTCACGACGACCGGGTCGAAGACGTCGAAGGAGCGCGTGACGAACGTCTGGAGCGCGGTGACCATCTCGCACGCGGCGGGGATCGGGTCGCGGGTGGTGTGGGGCATGGACGAGTGCCCGCCCTTGCCGTGGACCGTCACCGTGACGGTGTCGGCGGCGGCCATGATGGGCCCGCCCTTGCACAGGACGAACCCGGACGGCAGCAGGGAGGACGACACGTGCAGGGCGTAGGCGGCCACCGGTTTCTGCCAGGTCGCCTCCAGCACGCCCTCGTCGATCATCATCCGGGCCCCGGCGTAGCCCTCCTCGCCCGGCTGGAACATGAAGACGACGCTGCCGGGCAGGTCGTCGCGCCGGGAGAGCAGCCGGGCCGCGCCGACCAGCATCGCGGTGTGCAGGTCGTGCCCGCAGGCGTGCATGGCCCCGGGGAGGCGGGAACGGAACTCCGCGCCGGTGTGCTCGTCGAGCGGCAGCGCGTCCATGTCGGCGCGCAGCAGCACGGTGGGGCCGGGCGCGCCGCCGTGCAGCACGGCGGTCACCGAGGACAGGGCGCGGCCGGTGGTGATCTCCAGGGGGAGGCCGGCCAGGGAGTGCAGCACCTTGTCCTGGGTCGCGGGCAGGTGCAGGCCCAGTTCGGGCTCGGCGTGGATGGCGCGGCGGAGGTCCCGGAGATCGTCCTGGAGGGCTTCGGCCGCGGCGAGGGTGGGGTTCACGTCACGATCCAACCCCGATCCCCCGGGAGGGGCAATTCATGAAGGGATTTCATTTCGGCACGAATCTGGAAACGGGTATTCCCTCTTTGGACGTGATGCCAGTAGAGTCCCCCTGATCTGCGGAATGTGACACGCGACGCATGCCGTGTCATGTGTCACTCTGGCTAATGAAGGGGTCGGGCGATGGCTCTGCTGTTCCCGCGGGCGCCGGGACCGGTGCTCCGGCAGGCCGGCAAACTCCTCGACGAGACCGGCGAGCTGTTCGTCACCCTCCTGGAGGGCCTGCGCCGCACCTGGGACGTCAGGACCTGGTGGGGCGAGTTCATCGAGCAGTGCTGGTTCATGATCAGGGTCACCACCGTGCCCCTGCTGCTCATCGCCATCCCGCTCGGAGCGACGATCTCGCTCCAGGTCGGCGACATCGCCCGCCAGATCGGCGCCGAGTCCAGCACCGGCGCGCTGGTCGTGGCGGGCATGGTGCGCCAGGTCGCGCCGCTGGCCGCGGCCCTGCTCATCGCCGGCTCCGGCGGCAGCGCCATGACCTCCGACATGGGCGCGCGGCGGATCCGCGACGAGCTGTCGGCGCTGGAGGTCATGGGCATCAACCCCACGCACCGGCTGGTCACCCCGCGGTTGTGGGCGGCCAGCATCGTCAGCGTGCTGCTGTGCTCCATGGTGATCCTGTCGGGCACCGCCGGCGGCTTCTACTTCAACGTCATCCAGCAGGGCGTCACCCCCGGCGCCTACTTCGACGGGGCGGCCGCGCTGCTGCAGCTGTCCGACCTGCTCATCACCCTGTTCAAGGCGTGGATGTTCGGCCTCACCGCCGCGGCCGTCGCCTGCATGATGGGCATGAACTGCGACTACGGACCGGCCGGCGTGGGCCGTGCCGTCACCCGGGCGACCGTCGCGACCTCCCTGCTGGTCTTCGCCCTGAACTACACCCTCGAGACGCTCTACACCGTCCTCGTCCCCCCCAAGTTCTGAAACTGCGAGGAACCCCCTTGGCTGCCATCCTCCCCGGGCGCAAACTGGGCGTCGCCGTCCAGAATCGGGTCAGGCGGCTGCCGGAAGCGGTGAACCTGCCCATCTTCCTGGGCCGGGTCGTGTACCACCTGGTGGCCGACCTGATCATCCGCCGCAAGTACGGCAAGGCCGTCGTGCGCCACATGAGCGACATGACCATCGGTGTCAACGCCCTCTTCATCGGCGGCGGCATGGTGTTCGTCATCTTCGCGATGTCGTTCCTCACCGGAGCCCTCGTCGGCGTCCAGGGCTACCCGTCCCTGCAGCGCATCGGCGTCGAGTCCTTCACCGGGCTGGTCTCCAGCTTCTCCACCATCCGGGAGATGGGGCCGGTCATCACCGGCATCGCGCTCGTCTCCCAGGTGGGCAGCGCCTGCACCGCCGAGATCGGCGCGATGCGCATCAGCGAGGAGATCGACGCGCTGGAGGTGATGGGCATCAACTCCATCGCCTACCTGGTCTGCACCCGCATCGCCGCGACCGTCGTCGCTCTGGTGCCCCTCTATCTGCTGGCGCTGTTCTCCAGCTTCTTCGCGACGAAGTTCGTCTCGGTGCAGTTCTTCGGGATGTCCGAGGGCGTCTACGACTACTACTTCCATATCTACCTGCCACCACAGGACGTCTTCTACAGCGTGCTTAAGGTCGCCGTCTTCGCGTTCATCGTCATGTTCATCCACTGCTACCGCGGCTACTACGCCAGCGGCGGGCCGGTCGGAGTGGGCGTCGCCGCGGGCAACGCGATCCGCGAGTCCGGAGTGGCGATCGTGCTGGTCAACCTGCTGATGTCCTACATCTTCTGGGGTACCGGAGGGACGGTGAGCATCACCGGATGAGCGGATCGGACATCTCCCTCTCCAAGGCGGCCAGGACGAGGTTCGCCCTCCTGGGCGGCGGGATCCTCGCGGCGGCCACCGCCGTCGCGGCGGTGGCCGCGGCCCCGGCCTCCCCGCCCTCGCGCTACTTCACCGCCACCTTCGAACGGGCGGGCCAGGGCCTGGACGACCGCTCGCGGGTGAAGGTCCGCGGCATGTCCGTCGGCTCGGTCGTCTCGGTGGGCCTGGACGAACGGGGCAGGGCCCGGGTGCGGTTGCGGGTCGACGAGGAGGTCCGGGTGCCCGCCACGGTCTCGGCCGCGGTCGAGCCCGTCTCGGTGTTCGGGCCCAAGGACATCGCCCTGGACCTCGGCCAGGGGGAGGGCGTCGGCCCCTTCCTGGAGTCGGGGGCCGTCATCACCCGGACCACCGGCCCGGCCGAGCTCTCCGAGACCGGGGAGCCGCTGGCCGAACTCGCCGCCGCGATCGACCCCGACGACGTCTCCACGGTCGTCCACACCCTCGCCGAGGCGCTGCGCGGCAACGGGGAGAAGCTGCGCCGGACCACCGACAACGGGCAGAAGGTGCTCGACGTCCTCCACGGCAACCGCAAGGACACCAGGCAGGCGCTGAAGGACGCGGCGGCGCTGGCCGAGGTGTTCGGAAGCCGGACCGAGACCATCGACGGGCTGCTGGGCGACGCCGCGGCCCTCAACGAGACCCTCACCGAGGACCCGGAGGGCTTCGAGCGGACCCTGGAGAACGCCGGGGTCCTGGCCGACGCCCTGTCGGGCACGCTGAAGGACAACGGCGACGACCTCGCCCTGCTCATCGACAAGGGCTCGCTGTTCAGCGACAGCCTCCACTCCCGCCAGGGTGAACTGCTCGAACTGATCAACGGGCTCGACGGCTTCTTCGGCGGGCTGGCCTCGATCATGCAGCTGCCGGGGCCGGAGGGCACCCTGCTGGGCAACACCAACCTCTACGTCTCGCTCAACCTGTGCGACGAGCTGCCCGACCTGTGCCCGCCGCAGTGGACCTACACCGACAAGGACGACCCGCAGCAGCGCAGGCACGAGAAGCGGAAGGGGAACGGCTGATGGCGCGCGGCACCATCGGGCGGTACGGCCCGACCCCCGCGGCCCTGGTGAAGGTGGCCGTGTTCATGGTGGTCAGCTCGCTGCTGACCTTCTTCATCGGCTCGATGATCGTCGGTTCGAGCTTCAACGACCGGTACGAGCTGCGGGCCGCCTTCGACGACGTCGGCGGCCTCGTCGCCAACGACCTCGTGAAGGTCGCCGGCGCGCCCGTCGGCAAGGTCACCGGGGTCGAGGTGGTGCGCGGCAGGGCCGAGGTCACCATGCTGGTCGACCGCGGGGTGAGGCTGCCCGCCGACAGCACCGCCGAGGTGCGCTGGCGCAACCTCATGGGCCAGCGGATGATCTACCTGGTCCCCGGGAACACGCGGAGCGGCCGCTGGCTGGAGCACCGTTCGCGGATCGTTTCCACCAAGGCGGTCGTCGACCTCGGCGAGATCGTCAACACCCTGGGACCCCTCACCGGCAACCTCGACCCCGAGCAGCTCAACAAGATCCTCCAGGCCGTCGCGGAGATGCTGGAGGGCAACACCGAGAACATGAACCTGATGACGGTGAACCTGCAGCACGTCGTGCAGACGTTCGCCGACCGCAAGGACCAGCTCACCTCGATCCTGGACAGCTACTCCAGCCTGACGAGCGTCGCGGTCCGGCGGGACGCCCAGATCGAGCAGGTCATCGACGACCTGGTGGCCATCAGCGAGGCGTTCGCCGGCAACACCGACCTGCTCGGTTCGGCGAGCGGCGAGCTGGCCCAGGTCAGCCGCACCCTCGACAAGGTGATCAGCGGCAACCAGCGGGAGCTGGACCGCGCCATCACCAACCTCGACCGCCTCGCCCAGGGCACGGCCGACAACGCCGACCGGCTCGCGCAGGTCGTCCAGGGCCTGCCGCCCGCGCTGCGCTCCCTGTTCACCGTCGTCAACGGCGGCCACTACCTGCGGGTCAACGCCATGTGCCTGAACGTCGTGCAGGGCTCCTGCCCGACCGAGATGCGGCTGCCCGGACCGCAGAACAGGACGACCGACCAGGAGCGGCGCGACGGCGCGGCCGCCCTTCGGAACCTGCTCGGACGGCTCTCCGGACAGGGAGGCGAGTGATGAAGAAGACCCTTTCCCGCCTGGCGGACGTGCGCGGCGGCCGTCCGAGGCTCGGCTCGCTGCGCGACGCCGACCGGCGGATCGTGGCGCTCGCCTCGCTGGCGGTCATCGGCGCGATGCTCGCCTTCGCCTTCCTGTACGGGCAGCTCGGCCTGTTCCGCGGCGGATACCGCGTGACCGCGGTGTTCGCCGAGACCGGCGGCATCCGGGACGGGGACGACGTCCGCCTCGCCGGGGTGAAGGTCGGGTCGGTCACCGCCATCGAGCCGGACTTCCACCGGGGCCACGTGCTCCTCACGTTCCAGGTCGACGAGGGCATCGAGCTCGGACCGCGGACCCGCGCGGACGTGCAGCTGTCCAACCTGCTCGGCGGCCGCTACCTCAAGCTCACCGGACCGGTGCAGAAGCCCTACCTGGACGGCCTGCCCGAGGAGAAGCGGCGCATCCCCGCGGAGCGCACCGGCACCCCCTACACGGTCGTGGACGCCCTCAACAAGTCCACGGGCGACCTCGGCACGCTCGACATGGACGCGCTCACCAAGATCCTGAACGAGACCGAGAAGCTGACCCTCCCCTCCCAGAAGAATCTCAACAAGCTGCTCACCAACATCAGCACGCTGAACGCGGCGCTGAACGACAAGAGCCCCCAGTTCCAGCGGCTCGTCTCCGACGCCGACCGGTTGACCGGGACGCTGGCCCGCAAGAACGCCGACCTCACCCGGCTGATCGAGGCCTCGCGCACCCTGCTGGGCACCCTCTCGGAGCACCGCGACGAACTGTCCGGCGCGCTGGGCAGCGGAAGCCGCACCGCCACGGTGCTGGCGGACGTGGTGGACAGGCGGGGCGAGGAGCTCGACGACCTGCTGGCCAACCTGCACACCATCACCGAACGGCTGGGCCCGGACATGGGCGACCTGAACACCACCCTGGCACTGCTCGGACCCACCTTCGAGGGCCTGGCCCAGGCCGGGGACACCGGGCGGCTCGCCGCCGTCGCGACGGGCCTGGGCGTGCTCCAGAACACCAAGACGATCCTTCCCCCGGAGGCGCGGCCGTGACCACCCGAACGAGGCTCGCCGCCCTCGGCCTGGCGGCGGCACTGCTCCCGGCGGCCGGCTGCGCGCTCCCCGGCGGGGACGAAGGCACCCGGCTGACCGTCTACTTCGACCGGGCCACCAGCTTCTACGAGGGCTCGCACGTCAAGGTGATGGGCATCGACGTCGGCACCGTGGAGAAGGTCGAGATCCTGGCCGACCGGGTGAGGGTCCAGGCGACGGTGGACGCCGACGTCCCGCTGCCCGCCGAGGTCAAGGCGTCGATCGTGCCGCTGAACCTCGTCGGCGAACGCAACCTGGTGCTCTACCCGGCCTACAGCGGCGGGCCCAAGGCGAGGTCCGGGCACGTCATCGAACGCGAGGACACCACCCTGCCGATCGAGACCGACGAGGCGCTGGCGGCCTTCAGCGAGGTGCTCGACGCCATCGACCCCACCCGGGCGCGGAAGGCGACCAGGAAGGCCGCGGAGTCGTTCGAGGGCAACGGGGAGGTCTTCAACCAGGTGCTGCAGGAGAGCGGCCGGCTCACCGAGACCCTCGGCGGGCAGGCCGACTCCCTGGCCGGGCTCGCCGAGAACCTCTCGGTCCTGTCGGACGTGGTGAAGGGCAGGGAGGACGTGCTCGGCGACATGATCGAGCAGCTCTCCACCGCGACCTCGGCGTTCGCCCGGGAGCGAGCGGAGATCGAGAAGCTGGTGAAGGCGCTGGTGCGGCTGGTGCGCAGCGGCGACGTCCTGCTGGCCAAGTACGAGGGCACCCTCGTGGACGACATCCACGTGCTGACCCAGGCCACGCTGGTGCTGAAGGGCAACAGCGGGCGGCTGGAGCAATTGGTCGGCTCGCTGCCCGAGGTCGCCGAGGCGTTCTTGAACACCTGGGACCCCAAGAGCAACACCGCCACGCTGAAGCTCGTGCTGGACCCGGCGCTGCGCAACCTGGTGCGCCAGCTCGGCGTCTCGGACGGGGACGAGTGCATCCTGCCCCAGCCCGCGTTCGCCAACTGCAAGTGGGAGGACTAGATGAGACGGCTTCTCCCGCCCCTGGTGCTGGCGGCCGCCGCGGTGGCCGCCACCGCCTGCTCCCCCTCCACGCTCGGGGCGCCCACCGGGGAGCTGACGCTGGTCGCCCGGTTCGGCGACTCGCAGAACCTCGTCGCCGGGCACAGCGTGCAGATGAGCGACATCCGGATCGGCAGCGTCACCCGGGTGCGGCTGGTCGGCTACGAGTCCGAGGTGACCCTCTCGGTCGAGGACGGCTACCGGATCCCGGCGGGCACGTCGGCGGAGGTGGCGCAGACCTCGCTGCTGGGCGAGAACTACATCGAGCTGACCCTGCCCGAGGGCGGCGCACTGACCCGCGGCCCCTACCTCGAGGACGGCGCGCGGATCCAGCACACCAGCGTCGCGCCGCAGTTCGAGCAGGTCGCCGGCGACGCGGGCCAGATCCTGCGGATGATCAGCGGCGAGGACGTCGCGACCCTGCTCGACGAGGGCGCGGCGGCGCTGGACGGCCAGGGCGCCAAGCTCAACGACATGGTCGCCGAGTCCGGCGACCTGCTGGCGCTCGTCGCCGACCAGCGCCAGGGCCTCGGCGACGCCATCGACCGGCTCGCCGAACTCGGGAGGATGCTGGAGAAGCACGAGGGCACGTTCGAGTCCGGTGACGTCGAGCAGACCATCAGCCTGATCAACGACAACAAAGAAGAGATCATCGACACCGTCGACAAGCTGACGGGCACCGCGAAGGAGCTCAACGACCGGGTCTTCGCCGGCAGGGCCGAGAAGATGCGGACGCTGATCGAGCGGCTCGACCCCACGCTGGAGACGCTCGGCTCCAGCACCGGGCAGATGAACAAGCTGGTCGCCAGCCTCGTGGAGTTCCAGGAGGTCGTCCCGAAGGTCGTCTACGACGGGCAGCTGCTGCTGTTCGGCGCGGTCCGCGGCGGCTTCCACAACGACGCGTCCAAGGACGACCCGTCCAGCACCGTCTTCCCGTTCGTCGACCAGCTCATCCAGGGAGGCGGGCGGTGAACGGCAGGCGCATCCTCGTCAACGTCACGGTGTTCGCCGTCCTGTCGGTCGTGATGACCGTCTGGGCGCTGCAGAACGTGGTGCGGCTGGAGGTCGTGGACCGGCCGTACACGATCCGGGTGGAGTTCGCTTCCTCGCCCGGCCTGCACGAGGACTTCGAGGTCGCCTACCTCGGTGTCGGCGTCGGCGAGATCCGGTCGATCCGGCTGGACGACGCGGGGCACAAGGTGGTGACCGAACTCGCCATCGACCGCGGGGTGCGGCTGCCGGCCGCGCTCAGGGCCTCGGCCGGGCGCAAGTCCGCGGTCGGCGAGCCGTACGTGGACCTGTCGCCGATGCCGGGAGCCGACCTTTCGGAGCCGATGCGGCCTGGCGGGGTGATCCCCCAGGAGAACACCTCCGTCCCGGTCTCCTACGGCGACCTGTTCACCAAGGTCATCACGGGTCTCGACGCGGTCGACCCGGAGGCGACCCGGCTGCTGTGGAGCGAGCTGGCCAAGGGCCTGGAGGGCCGCGAGGACTCGCTGCGCCAGATCATCGACGGCGGCGACGCGCTCACCTCCACCTTCGCCGAGCGGACCGAGCTGATCGACGGGCTCACCGCGGACCTGTCGCGGCTGACCCGCTCCCTGGCCGGGCGCAAGGACGCGCTCGGCGACGCCGTCGACGGCTCCGCGGCGATCCTGGGGCCGCTGGCCGACCTGCGCGCCGAGATCCGGGAGCTGAACCGGCGGGCGCCCGGGTTCAGCGCCCGCCTCGCCGACCTCGTCGAGCGCACCGGGGACGTCGCGGGCTGCGGTCTCGACGCCTTCGCCTCCGGGACGCTGGCCCCGCTGGGCACCCGGGCCAACCTGCGGGACCTGGAGCGCACCCTGGGCGTGGCGGGCGAGCTGGTCGTCGCGCTCGACGACCTCATCCAGCCGACCGGCGTCGGCGACCAGCAGGCGATCAACCTGGCGGCGACCATCTCGACCCGGGGCGAGGCGCCCCGGGACCACCGGTCGCCGCTGCCGCAGCCGTCCGTGGGGGACATCCCGGCCTGCGCCAACGGCGCCGACCCGTTCCGCGCGGCGCCCGCCGCCGAGCGCGGGGACGAGCGGGACCGGGCCGGGCAGGCGCCCGAGCGCCGCGCGGCCACGGTCGCGGCCCCCGCGTCGTCCCCGGCGGCCACGGTCGCGGCCCGCCCCGCCGCCGTCCGGGAGGAGGCCGGCGGGCCGCCCGCCTGGCTGGTCTACCTTCCGCCGCTTCTGGCACTGTCGGTGCTGGTGCGTGTCGCGGTACGTTCCGTTCCCGCCCTGGTCCGGCGCCGTCGCCGGTGAACACCCCCGAGGAGAACTGAGTGAGCACCACCACCGGTCCGGGCAGGAAGCCCGTCCGCCGCGTCCGGGTGATCGAGATCCTCGACGACGAGGAGCTCGACGAGGCGACCATCGACGCCGTCCTGGCCGCGGCCGACGCCGAGGAAGCCGAGGAAGCCGAGGAGGCCGCGGAGCCGAAGGCGGCGGAGCCCGGAGAGCCTGGAGAGTCCGCGGAGTCCGGAGAGTCCGCGGAAGACGAGAAAACGGGAGAAGCCGAGGGGGACGGGAAGAAGGGCACGCCCGCGGTCGTCCTCCGCAAAGCCGATTCCGCTGATACCGACGCCGCCGACACCGGTGATGAAGCCGCGGCGGGCGACGCGGGCGGGCCCGGCGGGGACGGCGAGCCGGAGAAGAGGACCGTCTCGAAGGAGAAGGCTGCGGGCGGCAGGACCACCGTCCTGCTGACGGCCGGGGTCGTCGTCCTGGCGCTGCTGGCCGGTTTCGCCCTCTTCCAGTGGCGTGCGGCGGCCTCCGCCGCCGCGGAGCGCGAGGAGATCGTCGCCCGCGTCACCGCCTTCGGCGACGTGATGGCCACCTACTCCTTCGACGACATCGAGAGCGCCAACGAGAAGGCGATGACCTACCTCACCGGCGACGCCCTCGAAGAACGCGAGAAGGTGGACCTGAAGGCCCTGCGCGAGCAGCTGGAGTCGCAGAAGACCGAGCTGAAGTCCTCCACCTACGCCGTCTACGTCGGCTCCGTCGACGGGAGCCTGGCCAGCGCCGTCCTGGTCTTCGACCTCCGCGGCGAGTCCGCCGCTCTGGCGGCGCCGCAGACGATCGCCAAGAGCCACCTGACCCTGGGGCTGATCAAGCGCGACGGCAAGTGGATGATCAGCTCCATGGTCCCGGCCGGCTCCGAGAGCGCCTCCTCGGCGGGCACGTCCGTCACCCCCGTCCCGAGCGGCGGCCCGACCCCGGCGCGGGAGGACGGGGAGAAGGACGAGGGGAACTGACGGTTTTCGGCTCCGCTCTCCCGGACCCCCGGGATACCTTCGTGTCCTGGGGCCCCCGCGGGACGGGCCCCGGCCGGACAGAAAGTGGGACCGCGGTGAACGCCGACGCGGAGGGCATTCCGGACGATGAGCTGATCCGGGAGTTCGGGTTGCTGCTGAGCGCGACGACCCGGCTGGAACGCATCGCGGGGCGGGCGCTGGAGCGGCGCGCCGGCATCACCCACGTGATGTTCGAGGTGATGCTGCGGCTGAGGGACGGGTGCCGGTCGATGAGCCATCTGGCGCAGGAGATGATCCTGACCAGCGGCGGCATGACGCGCCTGGTCGACCGGATGGAGAAGGCGGGCCTGGTCGTGCGCGCCACCTCGCCGACCGACCGCAGGGTCCAGCACGCCTCCCTCACCGAGCAGGGGCGCGAGGCGCTGGACAGGGCGATGCTGGTGCACGGCGAGGTGCTGCGGGAGTTCCTCGCCGGCCCGCTCACCGCCGAGCAGCGGGCCGTCCTGCGGGAGTCGCTGACCCGTCTGGAGGCCCGGGGGCGCAAGGAGCTGCCCTCCCTGGGCTGAGCCCGCTCAGTCCATGCGCCACAGCAGCAGCTCCTGGTCGCTGCCGCCGGTGGCCAGCAGCCGCCCGTCGGGGCTGAACGCCAGCGCCTCGACCGAGCCGGAGTCGGTGGTCAGGGGGTCCCCGACCGCGACGTGGGCGGCGGTGTCCCACAACCGGACGGTGCCGTCCTCGCCGCCGCCGGCCAGCAGGCGCCCGTCGGGGCTGAACGCCAGGGACAGCACCCAGCCCTCGTGCTCGCGCAGGGGGGAGCCGACGGGGGCGAGGGTGGCGGCGTCCCAGAGCCGCACCGTCCGGTCGCTGCCGCAGCCGGCCAGCAGCCGCCCGTCCGGGCTGAACGCCACGCAGGCGACCGAGCCCCGGTGGTCCTGGATCGGCGGGCCGAAGGGGGCGTGGGCGGACATGTCCCACAACCGGATGGAGCCCTCGCTGCTGCTGCCGGCCAGCAGCCGCCCGTCGGGGCTGAACGCCACCGACAGGACCCAGCCCGAGTGCTCGAACACCGAGACGGGGGCGGGGCTGTTGAGGTCCCACACGCGGACGGTCCCGTCGGTGCCGCCGCTGGCCAGCAGCAGGCCGTCCGGGCTGAACGCCACGGAGCGGACCGCGTGGGTGTGGCCCCGCAACGGCTCGCCCGCGGGGGTGAGGGTCTCGGTGTCCCACAGGCGCACCGCGTGGTCGCCGCTGCTGGCCAGCAGGCGCCCGTCGGGGCTGAAGGCGACCGCGTCGACCATGGTGGCGTGGCCCGAGACGGGCGGCGCGGCCGGTGCGCGGCGCTCCAGGTCCCACAACCACATGGTGCCGTCGCTGTCGCCGCTGGCCAGCAGCCGCCCGTCGGGGCTGAACGCCACCGCGCGGATCACGCCGGCGTGGCCCTCCAGCGGAGGGCCGCAGGGCTCGGGCAGGAGGATGCAGTGGACGGTGGGGGAGGTGGTGGGCTCGAGCGGGGACGTCGACAGGGCGGTGGCCTGCCGGAGCGCGGAGGAGGTCCGGGGCGCCGGGACGGCAGGGCCCTGCGGGGCGGCGTCCCGCAGCAGGGCGGCGGCCTCCGCCGCGCTGGGCCGGGCGGCCGGGACGGGGTTCATCAGGGCCCGCAGGACGGGGGCCAGCCGGTCGGCGTTGCGGGGCGGCTCGTGCTCGGCGCGGCTGATGGCGAAGAGCAGCGCGGCGGTGTTGGGCGCCTGGAAGGGCGCGCGGCCCTCCACGGCGGTGTAGAGGGTGGCGCCCAGCGACCACAGGTCGGAGGCGGGGGTGGCGCTCTCGCCCCTGATCTGCTCGGGCGCCAGGTAGGCGGGGGTGCCCACGATGGTGCCGGTGGCGGTCAGCGCGGTGGAGGCGTCGTCGAGGGAGGCGATGCCGAAGTCGGTGAGGATCGACCGGCCCTCCTCCAGGAGGATGTTGCCGGGCTTGATGTCGCGGTGGACCACGCCCTGGGCGTGCGCGGCGGCCAGGGCCTCGGCCACGTGGGCGCCGATCCGGCCCGCCTCCTCGGGGGAGACGGGCCCGGCGGACTCCAGCAGCCCGGCCAGCGAGGGGCCGGGCACCAGGTCCATCACGATCCAGGGGAGGTCGTCCTCGTCACGGAACTGGTCGTAGACCGTGATGATGTTGGGGTGGCGGAGCCGCCCGGCGGCGCGGGCCTCGCGCTCCATCCGGGCGACCAGCACCTCGCGCTGGTGCGTTCCGGTGGCGGGCAGGCGGAGCTGCTTCAGCGCCACGTCGCGGCGCATGTGCTCGTCATGGGCGCGCCAGGCGACGCCCATGCTGCCCTCGCCCAGGGGGGTCAGAAGCCGGTAGCGTCCCGCCACCCTCTGGTCTTTTTCATACTGCACGGTAATCACATAAGCATATGAACGTGCGGTCATGAATCGGCCATGCGGCGAGCGGTCGGCGGTCAGCGGCTGTAGAACTCCACGACCTGCTGCTCGTCGCAGATGATCGGGATCTCCCGGCGCTCGGGGAGCCGCTCCAGCCGGGCGAGCAGGTTCCCGGCGCGCACGTCCAGGTAGGGGGCCGGGACGGCGGGCGCGTAGCCGCCCTGCGCGGCGGTCTGGAAGGGGACCATCGCGCGGCTCTTCTCGGCGACGGAGATGAAGTCGCCCGGACGCAGCCGGTAGGACGGGCGGTCGACGCGCCTGCCGTTCACCAGGATGTGGCGGTGCACGACGAACTGGCGGGCCTGGTAGATGGTGCGGGCGAAGCCGGCGCGCAGCACCAGGGCGTCCAGCCGCCGCTCCAGGTCGATGATCAGCGCCTCGCCGGTCTTGCCCTCCACCTTGCGCGCCCGGTCGAAGGCGAGCCGCAGCTGCGCCTCGCGGATGTTGTACTGCGCGCGCAGCCGCTGCTTCTCCAGCAGCTGTGCCTTGTAGGGGGAGTCCTTCTTGCGGCCCCGGCCGTGCACGCCCGGCGGGTAGGGGCGGGCCTCGAAGTACTTCACGCACTTGGGCGTGAGCGGGATGCCCAGGGCGCGGGAGAGCTTCGCCTTCGGCCGGGGGTTGTTCATGGTGCTCCTTCGTGATTAGGTATGCCTAAGTAAGGCTAGCCTAACCTAAAACGGCGGCCGCCTTCCGCCCCCGTCACAGGAGGACCACCGGTGATCTGCAGACCTGGACCCGCCGAGCGGGCACGCACCCTCGCCTACGGCGTCGCCGGCGGTTCGCTGACCGCGCTGGAGCTCCCCGAGGAGCTCGTCACCGCGCACGTGGCCGGCCCCGACGGCGCGCCGCTGCTGCTCATGCCCGTCTCGTCCCCGGTGGTGCAGAACCTGGAGCACGCCGCGGACCTGCCCGTCACGTTCCAGATCACCGACCTGGCGCCGGTGCCGCTGGCCGACCGGGTGCGCGGCACGGCCTGGCTGCACGGCTGGGTGACCGAGGTGCCGCTGGAGACCCGGCGCGAGGCCGCCGTCCGGCTCTCGCGGCTGCACCCCCGCCCCGACCTGCTCGACGTCGGGGTGCGCATCCCGCTCTCCGGCGAGGAGCCGGAGTGGACGATCCTGTCCCTGGAGGTCGCCGAGGTGCACCTGCAGGACACGTGGGGCGACTCCGTCATCGAGCCCGAGGACTACGCGGCCGCCGTCCCCGACCCGTTCGTCGCGGTGGAGCCCTCCCTCGTCTCCCACCTGGACGCCCACCACCGCGAGGAGCTGGAGGCGCTGTTCCGCCACCGCTTCGGCGACGTCTCCCCGACCCCGTCGGTACGGGCCGTCGGCCTGGACCGCTTCGGCCTCCGCGTCCGCTGCTCGGTCCCCGGCGGCCCCGCCCCCTTCGACCTTCGCTTCTCCTTCCCCGAACCCGCCGCGGACATGGACGCGCTCCGCCGCGCCTACCGCCACCTCTTCCGCAACGCCCGCCACACCGCGGCCTGACCCGCCGCACGGCGGTCAGTCGTGGAGGCGGGACTCGAGGGTCTCGGTGAGGCCGGCTATGAGGCCCTTGGGGGAAGGGCTGTAGTGGGGGGCGGGGGAGCGGGAGATGCGGGCGTCGATGAGGGTGGGACGGGATGAGGCCAGGGCGGTGCCGAAGGCGTCCTTGAAGTCCGCGAGGGTCTCGGCGGTGTGGGCCTCGGCGCCGCAGGCGCGGGCGTAGGCGGCGAAATCGGGGTTCTGGAACTCCACCAGGGCCGTCTCCTGGTGTTCGAAGAGCTGGGCGAGTTTGACGAGCTTGTACTCGTGGTCGTTGAAGACGACCCACACGACGGGGATCTCGTGCTCGACGGCGGTCATCAGCTCGAAGCCGCCCATCGTGTAGCAGCCGTCGCCGCAGCCGACGACGACCGTGCGGTCGGGGTGGGCGAGCTTGACGCCGATGGCCCCGTTGACGTGCGCGGACATCGCGCCGAACGCGTCGGCCTTGCGGAAGCGCTGGTCGTCGCGCAGCTCCGCGTGGTAGCCCAGCCAGGACGCGTGGGCGCCGGAGTCGGCGAGCAGGACGGCGCGGGGCGGCAGCATCCGGCCGATCTCCCGGGCGAGCTCACCCGGATGGATCTTGTCGGTGACGTGGACGATGGGCCAGGCGTCCCAGTCGCGGCCGCGCACCCGGGCGCGCGGCACCTCGCCGACCCTGCGCTCCAGCGCCTCGGTGATGGCGGCCACCGCCGGGCGCGCGTCCGACAGGAGCGTGCGGTCGGGCTTGTAGGCCTTGTGGAACTCGGCCTCCGCGATGTTGACGTACAGGAGCACCTTGCCGTCGAAGAGGTCCTCGCGGTAGTCGAACGTGGCGTGCTGGCCGAGGGAGCTGCCGACGCACAGCACCACGTCGGCCTCCCGGAACGCCTTCCAGGCCGAGGAGTGGCCGCTGTCGGCGAAGACGCCCGCCGCCAGCGGGTGCCGCTCCGGGACGATGCCCTTGCCGTCGAGCGTGGTCAGCAGCGGGAACTGGAACCGCTCGACCAGCCGCCCGATCTCCGGCCCCGCCCCGCTGCGGACCGCGCCGAACCCCGCGAGCACCACCACGCGCCTCCGCTCGGCGACGGCGTCCGCCAGCACCCGCGCGATCTCCTCGACCTGCGCCGGATCGGGCAGGACGGGCGCGACGTCGAGCCGCACGGGCCGGGCGCCGCGGATCTTCACGCCCCGCTCGTCCAGGTCCCGGGGGACGTGGACGTGCACCGGTCCCGGCCGCCCCGCGAAGGCGAGGTTGACGGCCTCCTCCAGCACGTCGAACACCTGGCCCGGGTCGTCGATGAGGAAGGACGCCTTGGTGGTGGCCGCGAACATCGCCCGGGAGTCCGGCGTCCCGCCCCGTCCCGACGTCTCGTTGAGCGCGCCCCACCCCTGGAATCTGCGGTCGGCGTACCCCGAGACGGCCAGGACGGGGTAGCACCCGGCCAGCGCGGTCGCCAGCCCGGAGAAGAGGTTGAACGCGCCCGGCCCGGCCGAGGCGAAGCAGAATCCCGGCTTCCCGCTGTACATCGCGTACCCGCAGGCCATGAAGGAGGCGGCCTGCTCGTTGCGGGTGATGACCGTCCGGATCCGGGCGGAGTGCTTCAGCGCCAGCATCAGGCCGGAGATGCCCTCTCCCGCCCCGCCGAAGGCGGCGTCCACCCCGACGTCCTCGAGCGCCCGGACGACGGCCTCGTAGATCCGCATGCTCCGCCTCCCGGCTCAGGCGAGTCCGAGGACTCCGGGCGGCGGCTCCTCGGGAAGCGCGGCGCGCCACGGCGCGAAGGCGCTCGCCTCCCTGGGCAGGAAGGCCGCCAGGTCCGGGCAGTGCCGCAGCAGGACGCTGCTCATGCCGTTGCGGGCGATCCAGTCCATGCCGAGCGGCGTGTAGATCTCGGGCCGGAAGTCCACGGTCAGGAACCTGTCGCTCTGCAGCCGCCGGGTGGCCATGAGGAGGAAGACGCGGAAGGCCGTGTCGCTGAAGCCGAACCCCTCCGGCGGGGTCTCGGCGAACAGGCCCACCATCGTGTCGACCTCGTCGACCGTCCGGTAGACCTCCTTGAGCCGCGCCGCGGTCTCCGGGTCGGCGGAGATCTCCTCGAAGCGGCGGACGCGCGGCTTGTGCAGACCCGAGCGGAAGTCGTTGTAGCGCGGGACGCCGCGCCGCCGGTCGCGCACGAGGTCGACCACCGACAGGTCGATGATCTCGCCCTCCCGCTCCAGCCGCTGGAGCGACGTCGGGTAGTTGTGCAGGGCGATCGCGCCCGGGTGGGCGACGCCGAACGAGTAGAGCGCGTTGGCCAGGCCCGTCCGGCGCAGCACGTCCTCGGCCGCGGGACCCAGGAGGCCCTCGAGGCCCAGGGACCCCAGGGAGCGCCCGGTGCGGTGGTCGGCGAACTCGTAGTCGTCGGGGATCAGCGGGTGCATCCGGTAGACGGTGACGAACTCCTCGGTGAGGGAGTACGGCACGCCGTGGTGGTCGGGAAGGGTCCCGGGGATACCGGTGAGCGCGTGCGCGTCGGCCAGCCACAGGCCCAGCCGGGTCGGCCGGTCGCTCGGCGGACCCGACCAGTTGGCGTTCATGCCGACGTCGAGCGCCTCGGTGGCGAGGATCGCCGGGGTCCACTCCACCGTGTGGATCTTGGCGATGAGCGCGGAGACGACGAGGCGCGCCGTGTGGTAGACCTGCTCCTCCTGCATGCGCGGGTACTCGGTGCGCAGCGCCTCGCACACCGTGTTGTGCTCGCGGGCGAAGAGCGTGTGCATGAGGCTGAGCCCCAGCCACCAGTTCTCCCGGAAGCCGGTGATCGGGACGCCGTCGGGGCCGAGCGGCAGGTGCCCGTCCTCCAGGCGCAGCCCCGCGCCGCCGTCGGGGTCGCGCAGCGACATGGCGACGGTCTCGTCGCCGCCGTAGACCTCCGAGCCGTCCCACCAGTGGGAGGCGGTGTTGGCGAACAGGATCGGCGGCTCGCCGCCGGCGGGCACCACGCCGTGGTTCTCGGCGAAGCGCATCACCCGTTCGGGCGACCCGCCCGGGAGGTTGGACCAGGTCATGCCGTACGGCAGCGGCACCTCGACGTTCCTGGTGCCGACGGGGTAGCGCCGGTGGTTGACCCAGTCGTGCACCTGGAACTGGATCCACGAGGCGGCCAGCAGGTTGAGGGTGCGGGCGGGGAGGAAGTTCCGCCGGTGCAGCAGCGTCCTGCTGACGGTCACCGGGTTGGGCACGTCGAACAGGCTCGGCCGGTAGACGGGCGGCATGTTGCGGCCGAAGGCCGAGCCGAGGGAGCCCATCATCGGCTCGGAAAGGTCGTTGTAGGAGCCGTCGAAGCTGCGCCGTACGATCAGTTCCTCGTCGATGGAGGGTGGCAGCTGGCGGGGTTCGGGGGGAGCCTCGCGGACCTCGGTGTCGATGAGGTCGTACCGGCGCAGCCTCTCCCGGAGGGCGATGAGGTTGAGCAGGCCCAGCCGGGTCGGCAGCCGGTGCCAGGGGACGGTCCGGTTGACGGTGCGGAACCCCCGGTCCAGGATCCGGACGGCGACGGTGTTGCGCCTGGGCACGGGCGTGACGAAGCGGTGGCCCCTGCGGTGGGCGCCGGCCGCCTCGTAGGCGGCTTTGCGGGCGCGGTTGACGTTGCCGAGAGGGCGGAACTCGTCGGTGGTGTTCCACGGGTCGAAGGCGAGTCCGTCGATGCGCAGGGCCGCGGCGCGCCCCTCCGCGGAGGCGACGTTCTGGCGCGGGATGGTCAGGGTCGCGACGGGGACGGACGGGGAGTCCTTCCACGCGGTCGCGCCGTTCTCGACGGGCGTGCGCTCGGCGTCCCGGTACCGCTGGACGCACAGTTCGAAGACGACGTCGCCCTGGGCGAGCCGCGCGGCCATCTCGTGGCTCAGGTAGTCGGGGTCGTTCAGCGCGGGGGAGGGGCCCTGGGGTGCTCCGGCGGCGCGGCGCAGGTGGAAGCGCACCGGCCCGGCCCCGCCCCACAACATCGCGCCGCGGCTCCAGTACGTCTCCAGCGCGAGGCTGCGCACGGTGCGCCCGGTGCCGGTCTTGATGTTGCGCCGCATCCGCGCGGCGGCACGGCGGCCGACCTTCCCGGGAAGCTTGACGTACAGCCCTATGCCCTTGCGCAGGGGGGTGTCGGCGCCCGCCATGGCCTGCGCGAAGGCGACGAACTCGCGCGCGTTCGCGGCGTGGGAGACCGGATGGTTCGTCATGAGGAGGTCGTGCGCCTCCTCCTGGCCCACCTGGATCCGCAGGGCCACCCCGCGCAGGTCGGGCGCGGAGTCCGGCTGCCGGAGCCCGCTGGCGTTGGAGAACCGCGCGATGACCGGGTATTCGGCTCCGGGCCTGGCGAAACCGACCCGCAGATCCGCCGGAAGGTCGGAGTGGAACCGCAGCGAGGCGTTCTCCACCCCGAGCAGCCCCTTGGCGTGGAACGCCCGGTCGACGCTCCGCGCCCCGCTCCGCTTCCTGGTCTTCAGCTGGACCAGCATGAGATCGCGCGCGAGCTTCTCGAAGAGCCTCCGCTCCAGTTCGGGGTTGCCCCCGGCGTACCGCTCGTACCGCTCGCCGGCCCGGGGCGCCGCCGCGGGAGCCGCCGCCGTGGTCGTCTCGCGGGCGGAACGCGTCCGCTGCTCGGTCTCGTACATGGACTCTCCTACCGGTGTCGCCCATCCTGCGGAAATCCGGCGATCGCCGGTTGAACACCCGATAGGAGAGTTCCCGCGCGTTCCTCCAGCACCCTGTACGGAGCACAAAATCTAGGCAGAGACCGGACAACCGGTGGCGGTCGCGTATGCTCCGGCCGGTTCACGGGAGGCTGGGGAATCCATTCCATATAAATCTGGCGTAATGGACATAGCGCACAATTATTCGTGCCGAATCTTTGCATGGGTGTGCACATTCTCGGGAACGATGGAGCAGTGAGAGGGTGCCGGGGAATTGCAGGTCGCCCACATTCTGGCTTATGGGGAAAATCAGACTTTGCATTTCGTTGTTCCGGCGGAGGCCCGCGGTCCGAACGCAAAGCGGTGCGAACGAGGAGAGGTGCCCTGATGGGAGTGTCGGATCGGCCGGAGCAGAAGGAGACACCCGCGGCCGGCCAGGGAGGGCCTCCCGGACGGAGCCACTCCAGCCTTCCCCGCGGACTCGGAGCACTGCCCGGCTCCCCGCTGCACGAGGGCAGGTTCGGGCGGATGTTCCGCAGGCTGCCGCCGTTCGTGCCCGGCGAGGACCAGATCGAGGCCCTGGCCCGGACGATGGTGGAGCGGCCCCCCGACGCGTCCGGCGGCGACAACGAGGCGATCCCGGCGGGCTACACCTACCTGGGGCAGTTCGTCGACCACGACCTGACGTTCGACCCGCAGTCGAGCCTGGACCGGCAGAACGACCCCGACGCGCTGGTCAGCTTCCGCTCTCCCCGGTTCGACCTGGACTGCGTCTACGGCCGGGGCCCCGCCGACCAGCCCTACCTCTACGACAGGCGGGGGCCCGGCGCGTTCCTCGTCGGCGGGCGGGGCGGCGAACTGGACCTGCCGCGCAACCCCCGGGAGACCGCGATCATCGGGGACCCGCGCAACGACGAGAACGTCTTCGTCAGCCAGCTCCACCTGACGATGATGTTGTTCCACAACAAGGTCCTGGAACGCCTGCCCGAGTTCCCGCAGGCCGCGCCGCGAGCCGGTGAGAGCCCCTTCGAGGCCGCCCAGCGGACGGTGCGCCACCACTACCAGTGGATCGTCGTGCACGACTTCCTGCGCCGCGTCGTCGGCGACCGGACGTTCGGCTCCGTCCTCGCCCGGGAGCCGCAGGCGCCCGGCGGCGAGCCGGTGGAAAAGGCGGACCTGCGCTTCTTCCGGTGGCGCAACGCGCCGTTCGTCCCCGTCGAGTTCTCCGCCGCCGCCTACCGGTTCGGCCACTCCATGGTGCGCGGCGGATACAAGATCAACACCTCGGTTCCGCCGCTTCCCACTTTCACCCCCGAGCCGGTGAACGAAAATCCGCTCGGCCATTTCGGAGGTTTCCGCAGGCTTCCCGCGCGTTGGCAGGTGGAATGGCCGCGGTTCTTCGACCTCGGCGGTGCCCCCGGGGAACTGCAGCCCAGCCGCAGGATCGACACGGGGATCGTCCCGCCGCTCCACGAACTGCCCCCCGAGGTCGCGCCGGGCATGTCCTCGCTGGTCCGGCGCAACCTCACCCGGGGCGCACGGCTCGGCCTGCCCTCGGGGCAGGCGGTCGCCCGCGCCATGGGCTTCAGCCCGCTGACCGACGACGAGCTGGCGCTGCCGGAGCCCGGCCCTGCCCCCCTGTGGTACTACGTGCTGCGCGAGGCCGGACACCTCCACCGGGGCCGCCACCTCGGGCCGGTCGGCGGACACATCGTCGCCGAGGTCCTCCTCGGCCTCCTCCACGCCGACCCCGCGTCCTACCCGGCCACGGAACCCGGCTGGCGCCCCTTCCTGCCCTCCGAGAACGACGGCGATTTCACCATGTCCGACCTGATCAGGTTCACCGGCTTCGGCCTCACACCGGTCTGAGGCGCCCCGACCGGCGAGCCGGGCGGAGTGCCAGGTGGCGTCCTGGCCGGTCGGCCGGGTGGTGCGTCGGGCGGCGTCCCGGCCGGTCGGCCGAATGCCGCACCGGGTGGGGCGCCGGGTGGCGTCTCGGCCGGGACGCCGGGTGGCGGTCCGGCCGGTGCGTCGGGCGGGGGCGCGGTCGGGGCTTCAGGACGGGAGGGTCCAGGCGGCGGAGACGTCGCGGCAGAAGGAGGCGAAGTCGCGGGGTTCGCGGCCGAGGGCCTCGCGGACGCCGTCGCCGAGCGAGGCGTTGCGCCCGTCGAAGACCTCCCGGCAGAGCTCGGTGAGCAGCTCGGCGTACTCGGGACCGGCCTGCCGGGAGAGCTCGGCGTGGAACTCGTCGAGGGTGACGGGGACGTAGGCGACCGGCCGGCCCGCGGCCTCCGCGATGCGGGCGGCGGCCTCGTGGAAGGTCAGGAGCCGCGGGCCGGTGAGCTCGTAGAGGCGGCCCTCGTGCCGGTCGTCGGTGAGCGCCGCGACCGCGACGTCGGCGAGGTCCTCCAGGTCGATGAACGGCTCGGCGACCTCCCCGGCGGGCATCGCGACGACCCCTTCGAGCACCTGTCCCAGCATGGCCCCCTCGCTGAAGTTCTGCGCGAACCAGCTGGCGCGCAGCAGCGTGTAGGGCAGTCCGGAGTCGCGGACGATCTCCTCGCAGCGGATCGCGTTGTGCTCGCCGCGGCCGGAGAGCAGCACCAGCCGCTCCACGCCCGCCTCGGCGGCGGCGGCGACGAACGCCTCGATGTCGGCGGGCGCGCCGGGAGCGGCGAGGTCGGGGGAGTAGGTGACGTAGACGGCGCCCGCGCCGCGCAGCGCCTCGGGCCAGGTCTCCCGCTTCTCCCAGACGAAGGGGATCTCGGTGTTGCGGGAGACGCCGCGGACGGCGTGGCCGAGCTCGGTGAGCCGGGCGATGACGCGGCCGCCGGTCTTGCCGGTCGAGCCGATGACGAGGATGGGCTTGGCGGTCATGCGGACTCCTTGAGGTCGTTGCGGTGCTGACTCAAGAATCGGCCGAACCGCCCCCGGACTCCATGTCAGAACGTCCCGCCTCTTTGTCCGTCCGTCTCGGCAGGAGGCGGTGCCGAGTAGGGCATACGCTCCTTGACGTGTCGATACGGGTACTCATCGCTGATGATCAGGAGATGGTGCGGCGCGGAGTGCGCACCATCCTGGAGAGCCATCCCGACATCGAGGTGGTCGGGGAGGCGGCCGACGGGATCGAGGCGCTGCGGCTCGCCGGGCGGCTGCGGCCGGACGTGGCGCTGGTGGACGTCCGGATGCCCGGTCTGGACGGGCTGGAGGTCACCCGGCGGCTCGCCGGGCCGGAGGCGGCCGATCCCGTCAAGGTGGTGATCCTGACGACGTTCGACCTGGACGAGTACGTGTATCCGGCGCTGCGGCACGGGGCGTCGGGGTTCGTGCTGAAGCGGTCGGGCCCGGCGCTGCTGGTGGAGGCGGTGCGGGCGGCGATGAGCGGGGACAGCCTCATCAGCCCGTCGATCACGGTGCGGCTGCTGCGGCACGTGGCCGAGCCCGCGCCCGCCCTCGAACCGCCGCGCGAACCCCTCACCGAGCGCGAGAGGCAGATCGCCGGGCAGGTCGCGCTCGGCAAGAGCAACGCCGACATCGCCGCGGAGCTGTTTATCTCGCCCGGCACCGTCAAGACGCATCTGGCGAACATCCAGCGCAAACTCGGCGTGGGGAACCGGGTGGGGGTCGCCGTGTACGCCTGGGAGCTGGGTTATGCCACGCAGCGGCCGCGCTGAGGACATCGCAACGCGGGCGCAGGAGCCGTCGGCGGATTCATGGCGACGCACGCTCATCGTGTGCGCGGTGGCGGCAGCGGTGGCCGCGGCTGGGCTGGCGGTGCTCCCGCACGGGTTGGTGGCCGCGCTTCCGGCCTGCCTGGCGGCCGCCGCGCTGATGCGGCGGCCGTACCGCGGAGTCACGCTGACGGCGGCGGTGGCGGCGGTCGCCACCGTGTCCCTGGTGGTGTACGCGGCCTACCGCGGACCGCAGGACCCGCTCGAACTGTGGAGCATGGTGGAGCTCCCGGCGCTGCTGGTGCTCGCCGGGAGGGCGGTCCGGCGGACGCCGCCGCGCCGCGCGGCCGTGCTGATCGCGGCGATCACGGCGGTGGTGCTCGGCCTGGCGTTGCGGCCTGCCCTTCTGACGTCGGACGAGGAGTGGCTGAAGGCGTCACTCGTCGGCTCGGCTCTGTTCGTGTTCCCGCTGGGATGCGCGGCCGTGATCGGGGCCTACCTGCGGGGGCTGGACCAGCGGCGGGTCCGCGCGGTCGCCGAGGCCCGCCGCGCGCAGCGGCTGGCGCTCGCGCGCGACCTGCACGACTTCGTCGCCCACGAGGTGACCGGCATCGTGCTGGAGGCGCAGGCCGCACAGCTGCGCGACCTGGACGCCGCAGAGGCGCGGGCGGTGCAGCGGCGGATCGAGGAGGCCGGACTGCGCGCCCTGGACTCGATGGACCAGACCCTGGAGGCGCTGCGCGACCCGGACGAGCAGCCCCCGGCCGGCCCGCCGCCGACCCGCCTGTACGGTCTGGGCGACCTGCCCGACCTCGTCGGCCGGTTCTCGGCCCCCGGCCTCCCGCACGCCGGCCTGGACCTCGACCCCGAGGCCGTCGGCCGCCTGCCCCGGGAGGCGGACGGCACCGCCTACCGGGTGGTCCTCGAAGCGCTGACCAACGTCCGGCGGCACGCCCGCCGCGCGAACCGGGTGGAGGTGTCGGTCCGCGGCACCGCGTCCGGCGTCGAGATCCGCGTCCACGACGACGGCCCCCGCGGCCGGTTCGGCACGGCCCTGACCCGGGCGCGCCGCTCGGGCGGCACCGGCCTCGCCGAACTGGAGGCCCGGGTCCGCGGCCAGGGCGGAACCCTGACGGCCGCCCCCGACGGTTCGGGCGGCTGGTCGGTGGTGTGCACGATGCCCGCCGCCAGGGCCGCGTGACGCGGGGCGGCGGCCTTTTCGCCATGGGTGGGCGTGGGTCCGGCTCGGGCGCGCCGGTCGGTCGACACCGGTCTCGGCGGGTCCGGGGTGCGGGCGGGGCGGTCCCGGTGTCGGCGGCGTGCAGGGTGTGCGCCGCCCGGGTGGCGGGGCGGCGGATGTCGCGGGTCGGGGCGGGTGGCGGATATCTGCCGAACGGCAGATGTGGGGGTCCGCGGGGTGCAGGAGTCTGAGGGGGCGCCGATCGACCTGGCGCTTCAGGAGGATTGCGATGTTTCCCGAGAAGAACAGATTCGTTGCGGCATCGGCCGCCGTCACGCCGACGGCCGGGGGGTGAGCGCGGCGATGCTGGAGCTGATCGACGTCACCAAGGACTACAAGGGCGGCAAGCGCGCCGTCGACGGCATGACGATGCGCCTCGGGCCGGGGATGCTGGGCCTGCTGGGGCCCAACGGGGCGGGGAAGTCCTCGCTGATGCGGATCGCCGCCACCATCACCCGGCCCACGTCCGGGAAGGTGCTGTTCGACGGCGTCGACGTCGTGGCGCGCCCGGACGCGCTGCGCCGCCACCTCGGCTACCTGCCGCAGGACTTCGGCGCCCACCCGAACCTGACGGCCCGGGAGTTCCTGTCCTACCTGGCGGCGGCCAAGGGCATGTCGGCGCGCTCGTCGAAGGCCCGCATCGCGGAGCTGCTGGAGACGGTGAACCTCACCGAGGCGGCCAGGCGCCCGCTGGGCAGGTACTCCGGCGGCATGCTGCGGCGGGTCGGGATCGCCCAGGCGCTGCTCGCCGACCCGCGGGTGATCATCGTGGACGAGCCGACGGCGGGCCTCGACCCGCAGGAGCGCGTCCGGTTCCGCACCATGCTCGCCGACCTGGCCGCGGACCGGGTCGTCATGCTGTCCACGCACATCGTCTCCGACATCGAGTCGGTGGCGTCCGACATCGCGGTCGTGGCGGGCGGCAGGCTGCTGCGCCGCGGCACCCCGGGCGAGCTGCTGAACCTGGCGCGCGGCCGCGTCTGGGAGCTGCTGGTGTCCCCGGCCGAGGCGGACGCCGTGCGGATGGGGCACGTGGTCAGCCGGATGGTGCGCACGGCGGAGGGCGTGCGGATGCGGGTGATCTCGGACGCGCCTCCGAGCCGGGACGCGGTCCCGGCGGCACCCGACCTGGAGGACGTGTACCTGGGTCTCGTCCACCCGCACCCGTCCCACGCCTCGGGAGGCTTCCGGTGATGCTCCAGACCATCGGCGGGACGGCCCTGGGCGACTTCCGCGACCGGGTGCGCCGTCCCGTCTACGCGGTGACGCTGCTCGCGGCGGTCGTCCTGGGCTACCTCGCGGTCCCCGACGCCCAGGCCCGCTTCGTCATCCTGAACATCGGCGGCTACCGGGGCGTCTACGACAGCGCCTACGTCGGGACGGCCACCGCGCTGGCCGCCGCCCTGTGGCTGACCCTCGGCGGCTTCTACGTCGTGCGCGGCGCCATAGAGCACGACGAACGCACCGGCGTCGGGCGCCTCGTCGCCGCCACACCGCTGCGCACCCCCGCCTACCTGGCCGCGAAGTTCCTCAGCAACGTCATGGTGCTCGGCTCGATGGTGGGCGTCCTGGCGGCGACGGCGGCGGTGATGCAGTTCACCCGCGCCGAGGACCGCGCGATCGACCCGATCGCGCTGCTGACCCCCTTCGTCGTGATCGCCCTGCCGATGGTGGCGGCGACCGCCGCCGCGGCGCTGCTGTTCGAGACGCTCCCGCTGCTGCGCGGCGGCATCGGCAACGTCGGCTGGTTCTTCGTGTGGCTGACCGTGGCGGTCGGCGGGCTGTCCGCCCGCGCCCCCGTCGACGTCCTCGGCGCCCAGCACGTCATCCGGGCGTTCCGCGCCACGATGACCGAGCAGGGCATCTGGAAGCGCCACAGCTCCTTCAGCCTCGGCCTGACCCAGGAACCCGAACCGCTGAAGTCCTTCCCATGGGGAGGTCTTCCCCTGACCGCCGAATTCCTGGGCGGCCGGGCGCTGCTCGTCGTCGCGGCGCTCCTCGTGGCACTGCTGCCCGCCCTCTGGTTCACCCGGTTCGACCCCGCACGCGGTGGTTTCCGGCTGACGCCCCGGCAGACGCCGGCGACCGAGCCCGAACTCCCGCCCGCACCCGCGTACCGCGGCCTGCCCGCCACACCCCCGGCGTACGGGAACACCTTCGGCAGGCTGCTGGCCGGCGAACTGACCATCATCGTCCGGGAAGCCACCGCATGGTGGTGGCTGGGCGCCGCGATCCTGGCCGCTGTCGGCCTGGCCGTCCCGTCGGGCTCCGTCGCCCCCGTGGCCCTCCCGCTGGCCTGGGTCTGGCCCGTCCTCCTCTGGTCGAAACTGGGCACCCGCCACCAGAGCGACGGCATGGAAAGCCTGATCGGCGCCTACCCGGCACCCCACCGCCGCCTGCTCGCCGAATGGACCGCCGGCCTGGCCGTCACGGCCCTCCTGGGCCTGACCCCCCTCGTCCGGATGGCCGCCTCCGGCGACACCCCCGGCATGACCGCCTGGCTGGGCGGCGCCCTGCTGATCCCGTCCCTCGCCCTGGCCGCGGGCACGCTCACCCGCACCCCCCGCCTGTTCCAGGCGCTCTACCCGGCCCTGTGGTACTGCGCCTTCAACGGCCTGGCCCCCCTGGACTTCATGGGCGCCGTCCGCGACGGCGACACCCCGGCCGGCCCCCACCCCCTGGCCGTGACCGCCCTGGCGGGATCACTCCTGGCCCTCACCCTGCTCACCGCCTCCGCCCGAGGCTCCGCCCTGCTGACCCGACATGCCTGACGGTCGGGAACGTTCCGGGCAGCACCTTTCAGCGGGCCTTCCCGTAGGTGAAGACGGCACTCGTTCCCAAGGCTTGGCGACCGCCGACGGCCCACAGGGAGGTGGTGCCCGGAACGCGAGCCATGTCCGAGAAGGCCCCGCCGTTCTTGACGGACCTCCATTTCCCGGAAGGGAGCCGGTGGTACAGGAGGGGTTCGCCGGGCCCGTCCACGCCCTGAAGGAGGCCCCTGCCGCTACCGATGGCCCAGAGGCCACCGCGGCCGTCGGAGGCGATCCGGTCGATGCTGGAATGAACGGAAGGTAGCGGGACGCGCTCCCGCCGCCAGCGCTCGCCGTCCCAGCGCAGCAGATAGGTCACGGCGGACGTCTTGTTCGAGTACCGCGCGGCCGTCAGCCAGATCTCCTTGGGCGACCTCGCCTCCAGCAGGTCGAGTTCGACGCGCTGGCCTTTGACGCGCTCGGGCAGCGCACCGACCCGGACCTTCGTCCAGCGCTTCCCGTCCCACCGGACCAGCGACTGACCCGCAGGCCGCCAGCCGAGCGCGTACCGTCCGGAGAAGTCGTGAAGGCGGAGCTTCGCCTTCTTCTCGGTCCAGGTACGCCCGTCGAACCACCAGTTCAGTTCGGTGTCCCCGTTCTTGAATATCCCGGTGACGAGCACGCGGCCGCGCCCGAGCGCCTTGATCTCGGGAGCAGCGCCCTGAACGGACTCGTGCTTGGCGAGCTTCCATGCCTTACCGCCCCACCGCAGGACGAAGATGTCCACGCCGAACTCCGGGCCGCGACTCCAGCTCACGGCCCAGCCGTCGTCCGCGGAGGCGAAGTCGGCGCCGAGAAGGAAACCTTTGGCCTTTCGGGGAAAAGCGACCTTCTTGATCTTCTTGCCGTCCCAGCGCAACGACGTCGGCCGAAGGGCGTCATCGAAGCCGAAGAACCAGGTGGCACCCTCGCCGACCGCCTCGACACGATCCAAGAAGACGTCACCGCTGATCTTCTGATGGACCTTCCAGCGCGGCGCCGCCGCACCGGCGGGGCCCGGAACAGCGCCGACGGCCAGCAGCAGGACACCGAGGAACGCTCTTCTCACGTGCTCGCTCCAGGGCAGAGGGGGTGATCGGAGATCCTAGTCCCGGCGTCCGAACCCGGCCCGCACAGCCTCTGCCGTTCGGTCGGCAGCCGAAGAACAAGGCATTTCGCTCTCGTGGAGGAGACTCCTGCGGCCGGAGATTCGCGGTCAGAACGGGATGGCGGGATCTTGTCGTCGGCCGACTGCCGTACGCCGATCGGTGCGACCGTCCGGGCGCAGGAGGGCTCCCACCGGTCGGCCCGCTGGTACCAGACCTCCGGTTTCGGCGGCGACTTCCAGGTCTGGCGCAAACCCGGCGGGACTCCGGTCTGACCGGCCCGGTCGAACCGGCGGCATGGCGGATATCGAGGCGGTGCCCGGAACGCGAGCCATGTCGGAGAACGCCCCGTCGTTCTTGACGGATTTCCTTTTCCTGGAGGGCAGCGGGACGCGTTCTTGTGCGGTTGCCTGCGGGGAGCGCGGCGTGCGATTCTCTTCGGACCTCTCTGAAAGGGCTGGACGTGACGCTCGGCATGGTTCTCGGCGATCTGCCTTCTCGCGCTTCGACGTGGGAGCGGTAGCACCGCCTGCCTGACACGCGCGCTCGTGCCGTAGCACGGGCCGTTTCTCCTGCCCCTCGTCGAAGTGCCGTTCGCGTCCCGGCACTTTCGACCACGAGGAGAACGTGGTGTCCACGATTCACTGGACCGAGAACGAGATCTTTCACTCCGCACGCTGGCATTCCGAGAGCACGACGCCGCCCTCGGAGTGGGTCGTCGTCGCTGATGACCGCATGAGAGCGGATGCCGCCTACCGTTTGGCCTGTGAGGGCACCGCTTTGTTGTGGCGAGGCGACTTCCACAACGCGCGGCAACTCCTGAAGGCGATGAGCCGCCGCGTCGACCGGAAGCCACCCCAGGGAGGCGGCGGCCCGGCGGAGACCTTCCACCTGCACCGCCGTGCTCGGGGCCACCGCGCCCGTGTGCTGGGCAGGCTCCTCGTCCTCCTGGAAGACGATCACTCTCTGAACCTGCGCAGGGCACCCGATACGCGCAGGGCCTGCACCGAGGCGTACGGTCCGCCGTCCGAGCCGACGGCGGTCTCCCTCACGGAACTGCTGGGGGTGATCGGAGCGCACCAGTGGCGGACGAAGGGCGTGGAGGTACCGGCCCTCGGCGCACGCATCCACCCGCATTACGGTGTGTTCTCCCCGGTCCGGGGCGAGTACGTCGACCTGGTCGCACGGGCGCCGCTCCCTGACCCGGCTCCCCGTACCGCGTTCGACCTCGGCACGGGGACGGGAGTGCTCGCAGCGGTCCTGGCCCGCCGGGGAGTCCACCGCATAACGGCCACTGACATCAGCCCGCGCGCCCTGGCCTGCGCCCGCGAGAACTTCCGCCGGCTCCACCTCACCGGCAGCATCGACGTGGTGGGGCCCGCCCTCTTCCCCGAAGGCCGCGCGGACCTCGTCGTCTGCAACCCGCCGTGGCTCCCGGCCCACCCCACCTCCACCGTGGAGCAGGGCGTCTACGACCCGGCGGGCGGCATGCTCCACGGTTTCCTCGGCGGGCTCGCCGCCCACCTGGAACCGGGCGGCGAAGGCTGGCTCATCCTGTCGGACCTGGCCGAACGCCTGGAACTCAGACCACGTGACGAACTGCCGGCCGCCATCGAGACGGCAGGCCTCTGCATAATGGACAAAATCGACACCAAGCCGCGGCACTCCCGGGCCCGTGACACCGCAGACCCCCTCCACGTCGCCCGTGCGGCCGAGACCACGTCGCTCTGGCGTCTGGTCCGCAGGTGACCTTGCCGCCGCCGGACACCGCCAAGGCGCTCAGACGGTCGGCTTGAGGTATCCGGCGGCGGTCAGACCTGCGAAAGCCATGTCCGCGTCGGTCAGCTGGCCGCTGAGGACATGTTCGAGGAACTCGCGTACGGGCATCAGCACCGTCTCGACGAACTCGCCGTCGTCCGGTTTCGGCTCGGCTGCCTTGCGGCATCCGCGGGCCAGGACCGCGTGACGGCGATGCGAGGCGTACGAGGCGAGGTAGGTCTGCATGACGACCTCGACCGAGGCCGCCTCGTATCCGGTCTCCTCCAGTAGCTCCCGAGCCGCGGCGGCCTCGACCGGCTCGCCGTCCTCGGCGTTTCCGCCCGGCAGTTCCAGCAGGATCCGACCGGGGCCCGGCCGGTACTGGCGGGCCAGCACCACCTGCTCGTCCTCGGTGATGGCGACGAGTGCGACGGTCGCGCCACCGGCGAGGACGTCCCACACGCCCTCGCGGCCGTCCGGATAGCGGTACCGGCGGCCACGGACCTTCAAGAACCCCGCCGGGCCGTCCATCTCACTCAGCTGCGTCCACTCGCCGACCCTGGTATCGCTCACGCGGCCGTAGCTTACGGAACGGCAGGCCCGTCGGCTCGATGGGCTCCGGACGGTCACAGGCCGAACCTCCGCAGCTGAGCGGGATGCGGCGGGATCGGTCCCGGTGGGGCTTCCGCTTCTTCTACGCGTCTTCCCGCAGGGGGGAGTCCTCCCGGATCCGCGCGTGCTCCTTCAGCTCCAGGTCGATGAAGGCGCCGATCATCGCCCGCCACACGGCCTCGGCGACGTCGGGGGCGAGCCCGGCCTCGGCGGCGCGGCCGCGCACCGCCGTGATGACCTGCTCGACGCGGTCGGGAGCACGGACGGCCGCCGTGTCCTTCTTGAAGGTCGCGGCGGCCCGTACCAGCCCCTGCCGTTCGGCCAGCAGCCGGACGAGCTCGCCGTCGATCCCGTCGATGAGCTCTCGGACTTCGGAAAGGGATCTGGGTTCGGTCATCCGAGGATGCTCCCAAGCGCCTCGGCTGAAGATCAAGTCATTTTGATCTCGTGGAGGAGGCGCCCGAAGGCCCGGGGGTTCACGGCCAGGGCGGGGCGGTGGGGGTTCTTGCTGTCGCGGATGCCGACGGTGCCGGGGAGGGCGGCGACCTCCACGCACTGGCCGGAATTGCCGCCACTGTGGGTGCTCTTGCGCCAGATGACAGAAGCGAAGCCGGTGTCCTTCACAGGGCCTCCAAGAGGTCATGAATGAATCGCTCGGAATCCGCAGCCGACAGGGCCTTGTTCCGGATTATTTCGAACAGTACATCCAGTTGCGCGACGTGACGTCCCATCTCGATGAGTTGGCCGCGGCCTCCTGCGCTTTCCACGTAACCGACAGGAGGGCTTTCGGGAAAACTCAGGATCTCGAACGCGCCTTCGGGGCAGATTTCGGCGTCTGCGGGGACGATGTGCAGGGAGGCCCGGGGTTTCTGGGCCAGATGGAGCAGGTGGGTGTACTGCTTCTCCATCACTTCACGCCCACCGAAGGGGCGCCGGACGGCGAACTCGTCCAGGAGGGCGATGACCATCGGAGGGTCTTCGCCGTACAGCAGTTCTTGCCGTTCGACCCGGGTGGCGACCAGGTGGTCGATCTTGTCCGGTCGCTCGTTCGCCTGGAGGACGACCCGTGCGTACTCCTCCGTCTGGAACAGGCCGGTGATGACGAAGTTCTCGTACATCTTGAGCGTGCTCGCCTCGGCCTCTGCGTCCGCGAATTCCGTGAAACCCGCCGGCAGGCCGGTCTCCTCGAGAAGCCTCGGGTGCAGGGCCTCGAAGAAATGAGGCACTCCGAGCGCGGCGTCCAGCGCTTTGGAGAGAACCAGCCCCGGCGTCCGGGCGCAGTTCTCGATACCGCTGATCAGGCTCGCCGAGACATGCACCATCCTGCCGAGATCCGGTTGGGAGAGCTTCCGCTGCTCGCGCAGCCGTTTGAGATGAAAAGCGAAGAACGCCCGCGCTGATTCGTCGGGTGGAGGAACAGCCATGGAACACCCCTCCCCGGCCCGCACACCACGTTGTGTGAGCCAGACGGCGGCTGTGGAGCCGATTTCGTCGCCAAGCGTAGTCGCGCCGACACAGAATGGCGGGCGACTCGGCAGATCCCGTCACCAGGAGGCGACCCATGCGAACCGAGAATCCCCCCGTCCCGACTGCGGACGCCGTGGCCGCTCCACCGAGCGCCGGCCCCCGCGACCCCCACCCGTCCGAGCAGGACTTCGTCCTCCACCTTCGCGCCTATGAGAACGGCTCCGTCGTCGCCCGCCGCCTCACCCGCCTGGTCCTCGACCTGTGGGACTGGCAGGGCGATCCCGACGCGCCCCTCACCGTGATGGCCGAACTCTTCGCCAACGCCTGCCAGGCCGCCCCCGGTGGCCCCGTCCGTCTCGGCATCGCCTGGACGCCCGCCGGAGTCCGCCTCGAATGCCACGACCCGGCCCCGGACCGGCCGCCTGTTCCGTCCCTCCCCGACGACCTCAGCGAAACCGGCCGTGGCCTCTATCTCGTAGCCGCCTTCTCCGCCCGCCACGGCATCAGCCCGGCCCCGCCTCCCGATCCCGGCAAAACCCTCTGGGCCGTCATCCCTCATGCGATCGGAGCCTGACATGGCCACTCTCTTCCTCACCGCCACCACCCTCCTTCCCCTCTTCCTCACGGCCCTCGTCCGCGGGGACGGCGGTGCGCTCGGCGTGCCGGTGCGGGATCAGCCGCGGGACGGGGCCCGGACGAGGAAGGCGGCGCAGGCCAGGCCGAGGACGAGTTCGACCAGGCCCGCGACGACGAGGCCGCCCGGGGGGAGCCCGTCGAGGGCGGCGCTCAGCAGCCTGGACAGGGCGTACGACAGGTAGGCCAGGGCGCCGACGGCGGTCGCGGTGCGGGTCAGGCGGGCGACGAAGGCACCGAGCGTGATGAGCACGCCGGACGACAGCAGCAGGCCGCCCGCCGCGCGGCTCTCGCTCAGCAGGGCCGTCCCGCCGTCCAGGACGATGCCGTTCACCGCGTGGAAGGACTCGGGGGCGAACAGGGTCGCCGCGCCGATGCCGGACAGCACCAAGCCCGCGACGGCCAGCAGGGACCTCAACGGTCTCGAAGGACGGTTCTCTCCCGGGACGTGCGGGGACACGGGCGTGGTTTCCATGAAGGCTCCCTGAATCGGTGTTGGATCCAGGGTTCTCCAGGTCGGGGGGACGCTCAATGACAGATCGTCCAGGTTCCGTGCCCGTTCGTCTCGGCTCTTGGACGGGCGGGCGCGCGGTGGCAGCATGGCGGCCATGCCGCAGGCCGCCCGACCCTTCCCGTCCGCCGCCGACCCGCTCGGCGAGGTCCTGCACCAGCTGCGTCTGACGGGCACGCTCTACTGCCGTGCGGAGCTCACCGCGCCCTGGGGCGTGGAGGTGCCCGAGCTGCCGGGCTCCATGACGCTGCAGGTCGTCACGGCGGGCCGGTGCCTGCTGGAGGTCGGTGACGCCGAGCCGATCCCGCTGCGTCAGGGGAGCCTCACCCTGATCCCGCACGGCGTCCCGCACCGTCTGCGCAGCGGCCCCGGGGCCGGGATCGTCCCCCTCTTCGACATCCCGGTCGAGCAGGTCACCGAGCGCTACGAGTTCATGCGCCACGGCGGGGGCGGCGAGGCCGCGCTCGTCACCTACGCCGTCATGCGCTTCGACCACGGCGCGGCCCGCCGCCTCGTCGCGCAGCTCCCCGACGTCCTGCACATCGACGCGTGGGACGACGAGGAGGGCTGGCTCGCGAGCACTCTGCGGTTCATCGCCCGCGAGGCCCTCGCGGTGCGCCCCGGCGGGGAGACCGTCATGACGCGACTGGCCGACGTCCTGGTCGTCCAGGCGATCCGCATGTGGCTGGACTCCGCCCCGCAGGCCCGCGAGGGCTGGCTGGCCGCCCTGCGCGACGAGCACATCGGCCGCGCCCTCGCCGTCGTCCACCGCTCTCCGGAGCGCCCGTGGACCGTCGCCGCCCTCGCGGCCGAGGCGGGCATGTCCCGTTCGGCCTTCTCCGCGCGGTTCACTTCCCTCGTCGGCGAACCGGCCATGGCCTACCTCGCCTCCTGGCGGCTGGACCTGGCCCGCACCCATCTCCAGGACACCCGCGACCCGCTCTCCGCCGTGGCCCACCGCTTCGGCTACCAGTCCGAGGCCGCCTTCTCCCGAGCCTTCAAACGGGCCTTCGGCGTCTCCCCAGGCAGGCTTCGCGCTCCCGGCCTCCCTCCCGCGTCCTACGGCGAGGCCACCTGACCGGTGAACGCGTCTGGTGCGCGAGCGCCGGTCACCGCATCTGGTCCCAGGGGACGGCCTCGATGCGCTCGATGTTGTCCTCGCCCCACTGGCCGAGCGGTCCCATCGCGGTGTTGAGGGAATGCCCGAACTCGGTCAGCGAGTACTCCACCTTCGGCGGGACCTGGTGATAGCTCTCGCGGTGCAGCAGTCCGGTGGTCTCCATCTCCCGCAGTTGCAGGATCAGCACCCGCTCGCTGATGCCGGGCACCGCGCGCCGCAGCTGCCCGAAGCGCAGGGGGCCGTCCTGGAGCGCGAACAGGATCAGCCCCTTCCACTTGCCGCCCATGACGGCGATGGCGGCGTCGAGCCCGCAGGTGAACGCCCGCTTCGTCTCCTTCATCGACCCCTCACACTTACATTTCTGTTAGTACCTGACAAAATTGTAGGTACTTGATCGAATGTCTGTACAAGGTCCAGCATGAAACAGGCGAAGCGTCATGGTGCTGAAAGCAGCACGATCGCCACTTTTCGCCTTTTTCATGACTGGAGTACACATATGCATGGGGCAAACCGGACACCCGTGGTCGTCATCGGACTGGGCTCGATGGGTACGGCGCTGGCCGAGGCCTTCCTCGAGGCCGGGCACCCGACCACCGTCTGGAACAGGACCGCGGCCAAGGCCGCGCCTCTGGTCGCCAAAGGAGCCCGGCATGCGGCGGCCGTCGAGGACGCGGTGGCGGCCGGCCCCCTGATCGTCACCTGCCTGACCGCCTTCGAGGACACCCGGACGGCCCTGGAGCCGGCCGCCGCGTCGCTGCGCGGACGCGCCCTCGTCACCCTGAACAGCGGTTCCCCGGCCGGTGCACGCGAGACGGCGGCCTGGGCCGCCGGCCACGGCGCCCGGTTCCTCGCTGGAGCGGTCAAGAACGTGCCTTCCGCCGTGGGGGCGCCGGACACGCTGCTGTACTACAGCGGCGACCGGAGCGTTTTCGAGGAGTTCGAGGCGACGCTGAGGGTGCTGGGCGGCGACACCGTCCACCTCGGCGACGAGGCCGACCTCGCCGCCCTCTACGAGATGGCGGTGGGCGCCGTCCTGCTGCCCGCGCTCGTCGGCTTCTTCCAGGGCGCCGCCGCCGTCCGGGCGCGCGGGCTCGAGGCGGCCTCCATGGTCCGGTTCACCGGCAAGTGGCTGGACATGATCAAGTCCCTGCTGCCGACCTACGCCGAGGAGATCGACAGCGGCGACTACACCGACGCCGCCTCCTCGGTGAACCTCTTCCTCGCCGGTGCCTCCTACGACGAGGAGCTGGCCGAGGAGGCGAACGTCGACGTCGAGTGGCTCGCGCCCCTCAACGGACTGGTGAAGCGGGCGGCGGAGGCGGGCCACGGCGAACACAGCATCTCGGCCCTCACCGAGGTGCTCCGGAGGCCGGAACGGGCGGCATGACACCGTGTCCCGGCCGGGCTTTCCCAGCGGGCCCCGTCCAGGGCGTCATGGCCTCAGCACCTCGGTCAGGCTGGTGAGGCTGTCCTGGCCGTGGCCTGCGGCGGTGCCGCGGCGGAAGAGCTCCAGGATCGCCGCCGGGACGGAGCCGTCCACGCCGGACGCCTGCGCGGTGTGCAGTACGTGTTCGAGGCTGGCCGCGCCCATGGCCAGGGTGTCCACGTCTCCCGCGTGGTGGTCGGCGTCGATGCGGGGGGCGTAGAACTCCAGGAAGTACTGGAAGTCCATGGTCTTGATGGCGTGGGGGAGGAACTCCCGCGCCGAGATGCCGTTGGCCCGCGCCACCGCCTGGCCGTGCAGGTAGCCGACCAGGCCGGTCCAGAACATGTCGATCCCGATCTGGTAGTACAGCGCGGCCAGGCCGGGGTCCTCGCCGAGGTAGTCGATGCCGGTCAGGACCTCCAGGGCGGTCCGGTGGGCCTCGATCGCCTCCCGGGGGCCGCTGTAGTACGTCAGGGCCTCCGGGGTGCCGATACCCGGGGGCGGCACCTGCACGCCGCCGGTGATCTGCACGCCTCCGCGGGCGGCGACCCACTCCGCCGTCTCGCGGACCCTGTCCGGGGTGTCGGAGGTGAGGTTGGCCAGGGTCCGGCCGGACAGGGCGGCGGGCGCCTGCTCGAGGATCGCGCGCGCGGCGGCGTGGTCGGTCAGGCTGAGCACCACCAGGTCGTTGGCCCCGAGCGCGGCCGCCACGGTCTCGGCACGGCGGGCGCCGCGGACCACCAGCCCGTCGGCCCTGCCCGGCGTGCGGTTCCACACGGTGACCTCGTAGCCCTGGTCCAGGTAGGCGCCGGCCATCGCCTGCCCCATGGGGCCGAGGCCGATCACGGTCACGGATGCGACGGTCATGGGTCTTCTCCTCTGACTAAAACGAACGCTCTATTTAGGGATGACGCTAGCACACCACTGGAACGAACGCTCTATCCATTAAGATGGGGCCATGCGGACCAGGCACGAGATCGGCACCAGGGAACGGATCGTCCGTGCGACCTCCCGCCTCATGCAACGGCAGGGGTACGAGGCGACCGGACTCAAGCAGATCTCACAGGAGGCCCAGGCCACCCTCGGCTCGGTCTACCACTTCTTCCCGGGGGGCAAGACGGAGCTGGCGGTCGCGGCCGTCCGCCACGGGGACGAGGAGTTCGCCGATCTCCTGCGCGCCGTGCTGGGGCGGGTGGAGGACCCGGCGGAGGCGATCATCGCGTGCGCCGACGAGCTGGCGGAGGGCCTGCGCGACTCCGGATGGCGGGACGGCTGCCCCATCATCACCACCGCGCTGGAGAGCGCCGGGCGCGTGCCGGACATCCAGCACGCCGCCGAGCAGGCCTTCGCGCACTGGCGCGGCCTGGTCGAGGACAAGCTCCGCCGTTCCGGTCTGGCCGAGGACGTCGCCCGCGATCTCGCGCACACGGTGGTCAACACCCTGGAAGGCGCGGAGATGTCCGCCCAGGTGTCCCGGAGTGAGAGCCCGCTGCGCCTGGCGGGCAGGCATCTGGCCCGGCTCGTCGACTCCTACCGCTGACCGCCCGCCGGGTTCCGCGGCCCGCGGACGGTACGGCGGGGAGCCCGGCGCGACCGCGGTCGGTCACGGCCCGTCCGGTAGTCGGGCCGTGACCGGATGAGGTCAGATTCGGTCAAGGGCCTGGGCGATGTCCTGCCAGAGGTCGTCGGGGTGCTCGATGCCGACGGCGAGGCGGACGGTGCCCTCGGTGAAGCCCGCGGCCTCCAGCGCCTGTGCGGAGTACATGCGGTGGGAGGTGCTGGCGGGGTGGATGACCAGGGTCTTGGCCTCGCCCAGCGACGCCGTCAGGGCGATGAGCTCGGTGGACTCGATGAAGCGGCGGCCCGCGTCGCGGCCGCCGCGCAGGTCGAAGGCCAGGACGCCGCCGCCCTGGCCGCCGTCCAGCAGGCGCTGCGCGACCTCGTGGTCGGGGTGGTCGGGCAGGGACGGGTAGGAGACGCGCTCGACCTTCGGGTGGGCGGCGAGCTCCTTGGCCAGGTGGAGGGCGTTGGCGCAGTGGCGGGGCACGCGCAGGCCCAGCGTGGCCAGGCCGCGCAGCAGGAGGAAGGCGGCGAACGGGTCGAGGGTCATGCCGAGTTCGATCGCCTCCTTCCAGACCGCGCGGTGGTCGTCCTCGGAGGCGAAGACCGCGACGCCCGCCACCACGTCGCCGTGGCCGCAGATGTACTTGGTGGCGGAGTGGACGACGACGTCCGCGCCGTGCTCCAGCGGGCGGCACAGCAGCGGGGTGGCGAAGGTGTTGTCGACGACCTTCTTGACGCCGGGCCCCGCCGCGGCGAGCAGGGCGGGCAGGTCGGCGACCCGGGTCGTGGGGTTGGCGATGGTCTCCAGGTAGAGCAGCCGGGTGCCGGGGCGGAGCGCCGCGGTGATCTCGGCGGGGTCCTCACCCGAGACGTAGGTGACCTCGACGCCCCACTTGGCCGCCAGCGTCTGGAAGGAGCCGTAGGTGCCGCCGTAGAGGCAGCTCTGGGCGATGACGTGGTCGCCGGCCTTCAGGAGGCCGTGCAGGACCGCGTTGATCGCGCCCATGCCGGAGGCGGTGGCCAGGGCCCCGGCGCCGCCCTCCAGATCGGCGACGGCGGTCTCGAACGACTTCACCGTGGGGTTGCCGAGCCGGCTGTAGAACGGCGGCCGGTCCGGGCCGTCGAACGCCTCGGCCATGCCCTGGGCGCTGTCGAAGGCGAACAGGTGCCCCTGGTAGATCGGCATGCCCAGGGGGCGGCTGCCTTCGGGCTCGATGATGGGGATGTGGACGGCGCGGGTCTCCGGGCGCAGGTCGGTCATGTCCTCAGTCTGCGGCCTGCTGACCTGGGCATACAGAGCCAATTGCTATGAAATGGCCTACTCTTCCCGCGCCTTGCGGGCGGCGCGCTCGGCGCGCTCGGCCTCGTCCAGGGCCTCGGCCTGCTCCGGGGTGGGCGCGGTGCCGCCGAGGTGGGCGGGCTGCCACCACTGGCCGGTGCCGTCCACGGGGTACTCGCGCTGGGCGCGGTCGACGAGCGCCTGCATGCGCTCGTGCAGCTCCTTGGCGACCTGCTCGTAGTCGTCGCCGCGCTTGGGGTGCATCGGCTCGCCGACCAGGATCACGACCGGGGTGCCGCGCTGCCACAGCTTGCGCTTGCGGCCCTTGGTCCACAACCGCTGGGTGCCCCAGACGGCCATCGGGATGAGCGGGACCTTGGCGGCGACGGCCATGCGCACGGCGCCGCTCTTGATCTCCTTGACGGTGAAGGACCGGCTGATGGTGGCCTCGGCGAACACGCCGACGACCTCGCCGCCCTTCAGCGCCTTCAGCGCCGCGATGTAGGAGGACGCGCCGTTCTCCCGGTCGACGGGGATGTGGTGCATGCCGCGCATGAGGGGGCCGGAGACCTTGTGGTCGAAGACCTCCTTCTTGGCCATGAAGCGCACCAGCCGCCCGGCCGGGTGGGCGCCCAGGCCGGTGAAGATGAAGTCCAGATAGGAGATGTGGTTGCAGGAGATCACCGCTCCGCCGGTGGCGGGAATGTGCTCGTGACCCTCGACCTTGATCTTCAGCCCGAGCACCCGGAACATGGCCTTGGCAGCGGTGATCACCGGGGGATACACGATCTCACTCATGCCTGAGAACCTAACCTACGAACCCGTAGCCGTTGAAATGCCGTCCTGGTACAAGCGAGTCGTCCCCATTTTTGGGGGGTTTCACCTTGCCGCGGGCTCAGGCCGCAGGGGCGCGGACGCCACAGGTCTGTTCCGGTTCGCCACGATCCGCGCCAGCGAGGCGGGGCGGAACAGGGAGGTCGGCGGTTTGGCCAGCCCCAGCACGTCCAGCATGTCGGCGCAGCTGTCGGGGTCGGTGTTGGCGGCCCGCACGGCGAGGTCGACGTAGGCGTTGATGAGGCGCGTGTGGGGCAGGACGCGCGGACCCTGCGTCTCGGCGTAGCGGCGGTCCTCCCCGGTGGAGATCAGCCAGGCGCCCGCGCCCGCCCGCTTGGCCCGCTTCTGGAACCAGCGGGTGCTCCGGCCCTCCCGCAGCATGCGGTCGAGTTCCAGCGCGCTGATGGCGGCGACGGTGATGCCCTGCCCGTAGATGGGGTTGAAGGCGCAGACGGAGTCGCCGATCGCGGTGAAGCCCGCGGGCCAGGAGCGCATCCGGTCGTAGTGGCGGCGGTGGCCCGCGGTGCGGCGGAAGGACACCACGGGCGTGAGCGGCTCGGCTTCCCTGATGGCCTCGTACAGGACGGGGTCGCGCAGCCCCCGCGCGTACTCCAGGTAGCCCTCGTCGTCGGTGGGCGGGTAGTCGCCGCCCGCGCCGCTCAGGCTGCAGATCCACCGGCCGCCCTCCTGCGGGAACAGCCCGCCGGTGCGCTTGGCCTCCGGCGGGCCCGCCTGGAGGTACAGCGCCTTCCATCCGGGGTCGAAGCCGTCCGGGACGGCGTAGTAGCGGCTCGCGTACCCCAGCAGCGGGTCGATCTTCGTCTCGCGGGGGAGGGGGCGGCCGAGCTCCGCCAGCCACTCCGGCGCGTGGGAGCCGCGGCCTGTCGCGTCGACGACCAGGTCGGCCGCCATGCGCTCCTCGGCCCGCCCGGCGTCGCCGCGCTCGGTGTAGCGCACCCCGGTGACGGACTCGTCCCCGGTGAGCCCGGTGACCTCGATCCCGGTGCGGACGGCGAGCCTGGGGTCGCCGAACAGCCTGCCGCGGACCGCGTGGTCGAGCAGGCCGCGGCTGAAGGTGAGCATCCGGGTGGTCTCGAAGCGCCGCCGCCATCCGCCGGAGGTCAGCCACAGGAAGTCCGCGGGCAGCCGCAGGTCGGGCGCGCCTCCGGCGAGCAGGTCGGCCTCCAGGCCGGGGAGGAGCCCGTCGAGCAGGCCGCGCCCGTGCTCCCACAGCACGTGCAGGTGCCTGCCCTGCGGGACGCCGGCCCGCGACACCGGCTCGTCGGGGAACCCGTCGCGTTCCAGCAGGGTGACCTGTTCGAAGTGGTCGAGGAGCACCCGCGCGGAGAGCAGTCCCGCAAGGCTCCCTCCGACGACCACCGCGTGCTTGCGCCGGGACAAGGTCGTTCCTCCAGTTGTTCGTCGTTCCGCGGGGCCGGAAACTCCGGGAAATCGATTGTGCGAGCCGGACGGATGTACGGCTAGAGGGTTAGATGTCCTATTTGCCCATTACGGCTGATCCGCAAGGCGGGTAAGGGGAGCGGGGCATTTACATAAATAGTGGCAAACTTGATAGTTGTCACCACTTCCTGTAGTCCCACGGAGGGAGATTCCGCGAAGTGACCACCACGACGGAACGTTCCAGGCCGCCGTCCCGGACCCAGCACCACCGCACCGTCAAGCGCGAGCTGTCGGAGACCCCGCACCCCCCGTGGGTGGAGGACATGCTCGGCGAACTGCAGCCCCACTGGGACGCGGTCACCCGCAGCCCCGTCTTCACCGGGACCGTCGACGGCGGCGTCGACGACGAGGTCTGGCGGCGGGTCATCCTCGAGTTCTTCTGCGTCGTCGAGTCGTTCCCCAAGTACATGGGCGTCTACCTCGGCCGCACCACCTACGGCAAGACGCCGGGCGACCTGCTGGCCCGCGACTGGCTCATCGGCAACATCCGCACCGAGGCGCTGCACGCCCAGTGGTACATCGACTGGGGCGCGGGGCTCGGCCTCACCGAGGAGGAGATCGTCGGGCACCGCCCGTGCCCCGAGGTCGCCTCCCTGTACGAGTTCCTGTGGTCGGTCTCCTACCGGGGCTCGGTGGCCGAGGCGTTCGGCGCCGTCAACTACGCCATCGAGGGCACGACCGGGGACTGGACGCGCCTGGTCATGCCGGCCTTCAAGGAGCGGCTCGCCGGCCGGGAGTACGCCACGACGTGGCTCGCCGAGCACGTCGAGTACGACGACGCGCACCCCCGCGAGGCGCTCGAGCTCATCAAGCTCACCGTCCGCGACGCCGACGACAGGGCCGCCGTCAAGGAGGCCACCAGGCGTTCGCTGGAACTGTTCCGGCGCGGGTTCGACGCCTGCGCCGGCTGAGCCCGCCGCGGCCGCGTCCCCTTCCGGACAGGAAGAGGACGCGGCCCGTTTGCGTAACTCACCCGGTCGAGGAAACCTGGGTTAAGTCATTGTTATTAATCCTTGACCTCTGTTGACGGCCGCGCTTTCACGGCATAGCTCTAGGGGTGGGACGCAGGGGCCGGCGAGCAGACGGGGCATGAAACTGATGGGCCAACTCACCGCGGTGGACACGAACTTCCTCGACATCGAGTCGCGCAGGACGCTCTCGCACATCGGGGGGCTCGCCATCCTCGACACCACGCTGTGCGCCGACGGCAGGCTCACCAGGGGCGACATGGTCGACCTCATCAGGGAGCGCGCCCACCTCGCCAAGCCGCTGCGGCGCAGGCTCGCCTCCGTGCCGTTCCGGCTCGACCGGCCCTACTGGGAGGACGACCCGAACTTCGACCCCGGCCGGCACGTGCACGAGGTGGCGCTGCCGGCACCGGGCGACGACCTGCAGCTCGGCGCCGAGGTCGCGCGCATCCACGAGCGCCCGCTGGACCGGCGCCGCCCGCTGTGGGAGCTGTTCCTCATCCAGGGCCTGGCCGGGGGCCGCGCCGCCATCTACGCCAAGGTGCACCACGCGTGCGTCGACGGGGTGCTCGCCGCCGAGCTGCTCGCCGCGCTGCTCGACCTGCAGCCGGAGGCCGCCACGCCGCCCGCGCCGCCGCAGGAGAAGGAGCTGCGCCCCGAACTGCTGCCGATGCTCACCCGCGGCGTCACCCGCTTCGCCCTGCACCCCGTCCGCTCCACCGAGGCGCTCGTGCGCACCGCCGGCCACCTCGACCAGCTGCCCGTCATCGGCGGGCTGCCGGGCGTGCGGGAGATGTCGCGCGCGGTGCGCTCGGTGCTGGGCCAGCGGCAGCCCGCCCCCACCGAGGCGCAGAGCCCGCCGCCGCGCACCCCGTTCAACGCGCCCATCTCCCAGCACCGCGCCTTCGCGTTCGGCTCGCTGCCGCTGGAGGACGTGAAGAAGGTGCGCCGCGCCCTGGGCGTCAGCGTCAACGACGTGGTGATGGCGATGTGCACCGGCGCGCTGCGCCAGTGGCTGCTCGACCACGACGCGCTGCCCGACCGGCCGCTGGTGGCCTGCGTCCCGGTCTCGATGCGGCGCCGCGCCGAGTGCGGCGACGGCAACGCGCTGTCGGCGATGTTCGCGCCGCTGCCCGTCCAGATCGCCGACCCCACCGAGCGGTTCCTGGCGGTGCGGGCCGCGATGGTGAACGTCAAGCGCCGGTTCGCGGTCTCGCGCGGCAGCTGGTTCGAGGAGGTCAGCGCGCTGATGCCGGCCGCCCTGTCGGGGCTGGCCACCCGGCTGGCCATGCAGGTCGCGCCCGCCATCAACCCGGTGAACCTGCTGGTCTCCAACGTGCCGGGACCGCAGCAGCCGCTGTACGCGCGGGGCGCGCGCGTGCTGGCCTACTACCCGGCCTCGGTGATCAGCGACGTCACCGGCGGGGTGAACATCACCGTCTTCTCCTACGACGGCAACCTCGACGTCGGCGTCATCGCCTGCCCCGACCTGGTGCCCGACACCTGGAACCTCGTGGACTACCTGCGCGAGTCCCTGAACGAGCTCCTGAAGATCGTCGAGGCCGAGGAGGCCCCGGCCCTGCTCCAGGACCGTCACGCCGGCCCGGCGTAGACGACGACGTTGTCGCGGTAGGAGCCCCTGCCGTCGTCGAACTCGCCGCCGCAGGTGATCAGGCGCAGCTCGGGCCGCCCGGCCGGGGCGTAGACCTCGTCGGGCACCTCGTCCTTGGGGTAGCGGGCCAGCCGGCGCACCGCGAACGTGAAGTCGCGGCCCCGCTCGTCCCGGACGTGGACGAGGTCGCCCGGCCGCAGCGACCTCAGCCGGTAGAAGACCGCCGGGCCCGACCGGGAGTCGACGTGGCCGGCGATGACCGCCGTGCCCCGCTCGCCGGGCTCGGGTCCCGCCCGGTTCCAGCCGACCAGGTCGAACCGCTCCGGCGCGATCAGCCTGTCCGCCGCGTCCAGGCCGAGGGGGACCACCGGTGCGGACAGGCCGATCGCCGGGATGCGCAGCCGCACCGGATCGCCCACCCGGGCCGCGGGCCGCTCAGGCCGATCGGGCCGCTCGGGCTGTTCGGGCCGACCGGTCCGTTCGGGCTGTTCGTCCCGCTTGTCCCGCTCGTTCCGCTCCGGGTCCGCCGCGGAGCGCGCGGGCCCGGCGGTCTTCACGACCGCGGCGGACTGGGGTGCTCCCGCGGGCGCGGCCGCGCACGAGACGAGGGCGGGAAGCGCGCAGAGAGCGGCCGCGAGGAAGGCGCGGCCGCTCCGTCCCTGACGGGATCTCCGCATGATCAGTCGTTCTGGGGGCGGCGGCGGAGGGCGAAGACGCCCGCGGCGGTGGCCAGGGTCAGCCCCGCGCCCAGCGGGATCAGCACGCCGGGTCCGGGAAGACCGCCCTCGGAGGTGCCGCCCGCCCCGGTGTCCACACCGCCCCGCGGGACGGCGCCGTCATCCTCGCGGTCGTCACCGTGGTCGTCGTCATCGTCATCGTCGTCGAGCACGGCCGGCGCGACGGCGGGGGCGTCCTCGCCGCGGTCGTCGTCGTCCCGGCCGTCGTTCCGGGACTGCTGCGGGGTGCCCTGCGACCGGGTCCCGCCTTCACCGCGGTCACCGCCCCGGTCGTCGCGGTCGTCCTTGTCGTCTTCGTCGTCCTTGTTGCTCTTGTCGTCGCGGTCGTTCTGATCGTCGCGATCGTTCTGGTCGTCCCGGTCGTCGTCGCGGTCACCCTTGTCGTCGTCCCGGTCGTTCTCGTCGTCGCGGTCGTCGCGGTCGTCGCGGTCGTCGCGGTCGTCGCGGTCGTCCTCGTCATCCGCGTCGTCATCGTCGTCCGCGTGGGCGGCGCCGGTGAGGAGGGGGGTGCCGGAGGGGGTCTCGAGGGGCAGGAGGGCGGCGGTGGCGGTGAGGCCGAAGGCCAGGGCCAGGGCCAGGCAGAACCGTTGGAGCAGCAGGATCACGGTGACCTCCAGGACGTCCCCCGGCCTGTCCGGGGGCGCTGGTCCCAGGCTGCGGTCCGGCGATGGAGCCACGGTGAGAGGCCGATGAGAGGGCTCTCATCGGCCGTCGAGGGGGCGCAGCCGGTAGCCGGTGCCGCGGATCGTCTCGATGCGGGAGGCGCCGAGCTTGCGGCGGAGGTAGCGGATGTAGACGTCGACGACGTTGGAGCCGGGGTCGAAGTCGAAGCCCCACACGTGGCTGAGGATCTGCTCGCGGGTGAGGACCTGGTCGGGGTTGCGGCACAGGAACTCGGCGAGGGCGAACTCGCGGCTGGACAGCTCGACGGCGCGGCCGCCGACGTGGGCGCGGCGGGTCCGCAGGTCCAGGGTGAGGTCACCGGCCTTCAGCGCGGTGGTCTCGGGCGCGCGTTCGGGCCGCAGGCGCAGCCGGATGCGGGCCAGCAGCTCCTCGAAGGCGAACGGTTTGGCCAGGTAGTCGTCGGCGCCGCTCTCCAGGCCCGCCACGGTGTCGGCGACGCTGCCGCGGGCGGTCAGGATGACCACGGGGATGGTCACCCTCGCCTCGCGCAGCATCCGCAGCACGGTGAACCCGTCGCGGCCCGGCAGCCCGATGTCCAGGACGAGCAGGTCGAACTGGCCGCTGAGGGCGAACTCGTAGGCGCTCACCCCGTCGGGGACGATCGTGGTGACGAAGCCCTGCTTGCGCAGGCCCTTGTCCACGAAGGACGCGATGCGGTCCTCGTCCTCAGCGATGAGTATCCGGTTCACCGTCTGCCTCCTCCTCCTGGACGGCCGGGATGGTGATGGTGAAGAGGGCGCCGCCGCCCGGGGCGTCCCCGACCGTGACGCGGCCGCCGTGCGCGTGGGCGATGGAGCTGACGATGGCCAGGCCCAGGCCGGTGCCGTTGCGCTCGCCGTGCACGAACCGCTCGAAGATCCGCTCGCGCAGCTCCGGCGGCACGCCGGGCCCGTCGTCGCGCACCCACAGCGCCAGCCCGCCGTCCCGGAGGGCGGTGCCGATGCCGACCCGGCCGCCGTCGGCGGTGTGCCGGACGGCGTTGGCGACGAGCTGCAGGAGCGCCTGGGTGAGGCGCTGCCCGTCGGCGGTGACGTGGGCGTCGGCGACCTCGTCCAGCCGCCACTCGCGTGCGCCCAGGGTCCGCACCTTGGCCAGGACGTCCACGGTCAGTTCGGCGACGGGCACCGTTCCGGGCTTGAGGAAGCCCGGCTGCTCCGAGCGGGCCAGCAGCAGGAGGTCCTCGACGATGCGGTTCATCCGGCCGAGCTCGTCCATCACCAGGTCGAGGGTCTCCTCGCGGTCGTCGTCGCCCATCAGCTCCAGGTGCCCGCGCACCACGGTGAGCGGGGTGCGCAGTTCGTGCCCGGCGTCGTCGAGGAACTCCCGCTGGACGGCGAAGGCGCGTTCCAGCCGGTCCAGCATGCGGTTGAACGTCCCGGCCAGCGCGGAGACGTCGTCGTGGCCGGGCACGGTGAGGCGGCGGCTGAGGTCGGACGAGCCGCTGATCTGCTCGGCGGTGGTGCGCACCAGCCGCACCGGGGCGAGGACCCGGCCGGAGACCAGCCAGGCGACGATCCCGGCGACGCCCACGGCGGCCAGGGACGTCCCGCCGAGCACCCGCATCACGTCGGCGACCTCGCGGCGCTCCCGGTCGTAGAAGAGGCCGACGACGAGCGCGCCGCGCCTGGGGTCGCCGGTGACCCGGACGGGCACCGCCAGGTAGCGCACTTTTCCGGCCGTGCTGGAGGCCCAGCCCATCCGGGAGGCGTGCGCCTCGGCGGCCTGGGCGACCAGGCCGCGGTCGGTGTGCAGTTCCGCGGGGGCGGGCACCGAGCTGTACCGGTCGGCCTTGCCGCCGACCACGGAGAAGTAGGTCTCGTTCCGGTCGGGGGAGGTGACGGCGAGGTAGTCCGTCAGCAGCTGCCGGACGTCCCTCGCCACGGTGTCCTGCGACTCCGCGAAGGCGCGGAACTTCTCGGCCTCGTTCTCCAGTTCGCCGGTGACCCTGTCGTTGAGCCGGGTGACCAGCAGCGACCAGGTGGCCGAGGAGGCCACGCCCAGCGCGAGCGCGACCACCAGGAGCACCCATCCGACGATGCGGGTCCGCGCGCTCACGCGCCGCGCTCAGTCGTCATCGTCGTCCCCGTCATCGTCGTCGTTCTCTCCGCCCTGGGCGGGAGGCGGCGGCTGGACAGGCGAAACGGTATCAGTGTCCTGTTTTGTGGTCTTTTGGGGCTTAGGGGTTGGTCCGGGAGTGGCGGTGCCGGTCGCCGGCGGGGTGCCCCCGGTGACCACGACCTCGGGCCCCAGGGCGGGGTCGTCCGCCCGGGCGGCCAGGAGGAGCGTGAGGGCCAGCCCGAGCACGAGGGCCAGCACCCCCGCGGCCGCCGCAGCCAGGGAACCGCGCGATGCCATGCCCCCACGGTAGGGACCGGCTGCGGAAGGGAGAACGAAATCCGGATGAGAAACCTCTCATCCGGCCGGATCCGTTGCGATCAGGGCAGCTTCCAGTCCACGGGGGAGGCGCCCTGCTGCTCCAGGTGGGCGTTGGCCCTGCTGAACGGCCGGGAGCCGAAGAAGCCGCGGTCGGCGGACATCGGGCTGGGGTGGGCGGAGGTGATGCAGGGGTAGTCGCCGAGCATCGGCCGCAGCGTCTGGGCGTCGCGGCCCCACAGGATCGCCACCAGCGGCGTGCCCCGCGCGGCCAGCGCCCGGATCGCCTGCTCGGTGACCTTCTCCCAGCCCTTGCCGCGGTGCGAGGCGGGCTTGCGCGGCGCGACGGTCAGCGACCTGTTGAGCAGCAGCACGCCGTTCCGGGTCCAGGGGGTCAGGTCGCCGTTGGCGGGACCGGGCAGCCCCAGGTCCTGCATGTACTCGGTGTAGATGTTGACCAGGCTGGGCGGCAGCGGCCACACGTCCGGCGCCACCGAGAAGCTCAGCCCCACCGCGTGCCCCGGCGTCGGGTACGGGTCCTGGCCCACGATGAGCACCCGCACCTGGTCGAACGGCTGCTGGAAGGCGCGCAGGACGTTCTTCCCGGCGGGGAGGTAGGTGCGCCCGGCCGCGAGTTCGCCGCGCAGGAAGTCACCCATGGCGGCTATGTCGTTCGCGACGGGCTCCAGCGCCCGCGCCCAGCCCGCCTCGACGATCTCGTTCAATGGTCGTGCCATGGTCGTGAAGATTAGCGCCGCAGACCGACAGAAAAGATCCAAACGTTCAGGACCTGAGGATCCTGCCGCGGCGTTCGCCGGTGAACTCGCCGCCGTCGACGACCACATGGCCCTCCAGCAGGACGTAGGGGATGCCGGTGGGCCGGCGGTCGGGCTCGGCGTAGGTGCCCGGGTGGCCGACGGTGGCGGGGTCGAAGCAGGTGATGTCGGCGTACGCGCCGACGGTGAGGACGCCCCTGCCGTGGAGGGAGAAAGGTGTGGCGTTGGCGGAGGTCGTCTTGCGGACGGCCTCGGGGAGGTCGACGACGCCGGCCTCCCGGACGTAGGCGCCGAGGAACCGGGGGAAGCAGCCCCAGGTGCGGGGGTGCTCCAATCCCACGGGCATGCCGTTGTCGGAGCCGACGCCGATCAACGGGTCGGCCATGATGGCGCGCACGTCGGGCTCGGCCATCATCGTGATCACCATGTAGGCGGCGGGGTCGGCGGCGATCAGCGCGCAGGCCGTCTCGAACGCCTCACCCGGCAGTTCGCAGAGCCGGCGGCCGACGGCGGACGGGTCGGTGTGGGTGACCACGAGCACGCCCTCGGGTGTGGTGTCGCGCCACATGCCGGTGCCGGTGAGGGGCTCGGGGTCCTCGGCGGCGGCGCGCAGCGCGGCGACCTGCGCCGGGTCGGACAGCCGGGCGCGCAGCGCCTCGGGGCCGCCCTCCAGCGCCGCCGGGGGCAGCAGGGCCGACAGGGTGGTGGCGCCCGCCAGGTAGGGGTACTGGTCGCCGCGCACGTCGACGCCCTCGCGGCGGGCGTCGTGGAGTCTGCCGAGCAGCATGGAGGCGCGGCCGTGGTTGCGCGGCCCCGCGGTCTTGCAGTGCGAGACCTGCAGCCGGACCCGGGCGCGCCGGGCGATCTCGATCGCCTCGTCCAGGGCCTGGGCCAGCCCGGCGCCCTCGTCGCGCAGGTGCGTGGTGTACGGGCGCCCGTACCGGTGGGCGACCTTCGCCAGCGCGACGAGCTCCTCGGTGCCGCCGAAGGAACCCGGAGGGTAGACCAGCCCGCTGGACAGCCCGCAGGCGCCGGCCTCGAACGACTCCGCGGCCAGCCGGCACATCTCGTCCAGGCCGCCGGGCGGCAGTTCGGCCTCCCAGCCCGCCGCGGCCAGGCGGAGGGTGGAGTGCCCGACGAGGGTGGCCATGTGGTTGGTGGGCCCTGCCTTCTCCATCTCGGCCAGGTGGTCGGCGAAGGAGCCGGCGGCGACGGGCGCCCCCGCGTACGCCGACATGATCTCGACGTGTTCGGCGGTGACCGGCCCGAAGGAGAAGCCGCAGTTGCCGTTGACCTCGGTCGTGACCCCCTGGAGCAGCTTGAACGGCTGCGCCTCGGGCAGCGCCGGCACCAGGTCGGAGTGGCAGTGCGGGTCGACGAACCCCGGGGCGACCGCCAGCCCGCCCACGTCGACGACGCGCCGCGCCGCGCCCAGACCGCGCCCGACGGCGGTGACCCTGCCCCTGTTCACGGCCACGTCGGCGCGGACCGCGGGGGATCCCAGACCGTCGTGGACCTCGCCGCCGCGCAGCACCAGCTCATGCATGGACGATCACCATAAGTGAGGCCGCGCTGATCAGCCAGCGAGAAAACCTGACAAATCAGTAAGTGAGGATTGTCGGTTTTCCTGATGGGCGAGCCCCGCACTTCCGGCTAAAGTGCCTAAGCCCTGTGAGAGGAGTTCCTTTGAACTGGGGTGTAAGGCTCGGTGAACTGGCCGCGGCGCACGGCGTCCCGGGCGCGTCGCTGGCGGTGTGGGACGGCGCGGAGCTCACCGAGCACGCCGCGGGCGTGCTGAACCTGGCGACGGGGGTCGAGGCCACCCCGGACTCGCTGTTCCAGATCGGCTCGGTCACCAAGGTGTGGACGGCCACCCAGGTCATGCTGCTCGCCGAGCGGGGCGCGCTGACCCTGGACACCCCGGTGCGCGAGCTGCTGCCGGAGTTCGCGGTGGCCGACCCGGACGCGACCCGCGAGGTGACGGTGCGCCACCTGCTCACCCACACCTCGGGCATCGACGGCGACCTCTTCCTGGACACCGGGCGCGGCGACGACTGCCTGGAGCGGTACGTCGCGGCCTGCGCCGACCTCGTCCAGCTCCACCCGCCCGGCGCGACCCAGTCGTACGTCAACGCCGGCTACTCGGTGCTCGGCCGGATCATCGAACGCCTCACCGGCGGGGTCTGGGACGCCGCCCTGCGCGAGATGGTCATCGAGCCGCTCGGCCTCGCGCACACCGTGACCCTGCCGGAGGAGGCGCTGCTGCACCGCGCGGCGGTGGGGCACCTGGGCTCCGGCGCGCGGATCAGGCCGACGCCCGTCTGGGGCCTGATGCGCCCCATCGGCCCCGCGGGCCTGATCTGCGCCTCCGCAGCGGACGTCGTGCGCTTCGGCAGGGCGCACCTGGACGCGTCCCTGCTGACGGAGGAGTCCCGCGAGGCGATGCGCGTCCCGCAGGTGGCCGTGCCCAACCCGCACGGCCTCGGCGAGGCGTGGGGCCTGGGCTGGATCCTCGACACCTGGGACGGCGTCCGCGTGCTGTGGCACTCGGGCAGCACCATCGGCCAGCAGGCCGCCCTGTGGGTGGTGCCCGAGCGCGGCATCGCGGCGGCGCTGCTGACCAACGGGGGCCACGACAGCGCCCTGCACCAGGACGTCGCCCGCGAGCTGTTCGCAGACCTGGCGGGCCTGGCCGTGCGCGCCCTCCCGGAGCCCCCGGCCGAGCCCGTGAAGATCGACCCGGCCCGGTACACCGGCCTCTACGAGCGCCGGCACGTGCGGACGGTCATCGGCGAGCGGGACGGCGGGCTGCACGCGCGCGTGGAGGTGACGACGCCCGGCCTGGTCGAGCTCGGCGAGCCGCTGGAGCTGGAGCTGACGGCGGTGGACGAGGCGACGTTCCTCGGCAGCGACGGCGACAACCCGGCACGGGTCCCGTTCGTGTTCTATGAGCTGCCGGACGGCACACCGTATGTCCACTTCAGTGCGAGGGCCAATCCGCGTGTCTCCTGACCGTTTCGACCGGGCGGCGATGACGGCCGACCTGGCGACCCTGGTGTCCGCCGAGTCCCCCAGCGGAGTGCCCGAGGCGCTGGCCCGCTGCCGGGCCGAGGTCGCCGCGCTGGGGGAGCGGCTGCTGGGCGCCGCGCCCGCCGAGCACGGCGAGCACCTGCTGTGGGGTCCGGAGCGCCCGAAGGTGTTGATACTGGGCCACTACGACACGGTCTGGCCGGTGGGGACGCTGGCCCTCAGGCCGTTCGCGGTGGACGGCCACCGGGCGACCGGGCCCGGCTGCTTCGACATGAAGGCCGGGCTGGTCCAGGCGTTCCACGCGCTGTCCCTGGTCGCGGAGAGCGGCGGCCTGGACGGCGTCGGGGTGCTGGTGACCTCCGACGAGGAGACGGGTTCGGCCACCTCCCGCGCGCTGATCGAGGAGACCGCGCGCAGCGCCACCGCGGTGCTGGTCGCCGAGCCCAGCGCGGGCGGCGCGCTCAAGACCTCCCGCAAGGGCCTGGCCCGCTACGAGCTGCGGATCACCGGCCGTGCCGCGCACACCGGCCTCGATCCGGAGAAGGGCGTCAACGCCTCCATCGAGCTGGCCCACCAGATCCTGGCGATCTCGGGGCTGGCCGCTCCGGAGCGCGGCACCACGGTGACCCCCTCGGTGGCGGCGGCGGGCACCACCGTCAACACCGTCCCGGACGCCGCCCGGCTCGAGGTGGACGTGCGGGCCTTCCGCCGCGCCGAGCTGGAGCGCGTCCGCCACTGGCTGCTGCACCGCCGCCCTGTCCTGCCGGGCGCGCGTCTGGAGGTGCACGAGGGGCCGCGGCGTGGACCGCTCCAGCGTTCGGCCTCGTTCGGCCTGTTCCAGCGGGCCGTCACCCTCGCGGTCGAACTGGGCCTGCCGCCGCTGCGGGAGGCCGCGGTGGGCGGGGGCTCGGACGGCAACCTCACCGCGGCCCTGGGCGTCCCCACCCTGGACGGGCTGGGCGCGGTCGGCGGCGGCGCGCACAGCGAGGACGAGTGGGTGGACCTGCGCGCCCTGGCGGAACGGGCGGCGCTGCTGGCGGCGCTGGTCGCCCGGCTGCGCTGAACCGCTCCATGGCCGATCGCACGAAAGCCGGGCGCCGGTTGGGGGAGTCCGACGATGAGTGCGGTGTCCCGGTTCGGGCAGGCTGATCCGTGTGAGCGAGAGCGGCGGCGACGGCCGGATCAAGATCATGGAACTGGACGGTTCGCCCGGGGCGGCCGCGCACCACCAGGCGTCCGCGCTGTTCGAGCGGATCTGGGGCGAGCCGCTGATGGAGGCGGGGCTGCTGCGGGCCCTGTCCCACGCGGGCAACTACGTGGCCGGGGCCTGGCGGGGCGAGCAGATGGTCGGCGCCGCCGTCGCCTTCTTCACCGCGCAGGGCGGCCTGCACTCCCACATCGCCGGGGTGGCGCCCGAGGCGCGCGGCGCCGGGGTGGGCCGGATGCTGAAGTCCCACCAGCGGTCCTGGGCGCTGGAGCGGGGCATCGGCACCATCGTGTGGACGTTCGACCCGCTCGTCCGCCGCAACGCGCACTTCAACATGCACGTGCTCGGCGCGATGCCCGCCGGCTACCTGCCCGACTTCTACGGGATGATGCAGGACGAGCTGAACGACGCCTCCCCGTCCGACCGGCTCTACACCGTCTGGGACCTGCACGCCCCCGTGCCGCCGGAGCCGGGGACGTCGGGCGAGCTGGTCGAGCGGGGCGCGGCCGTCCTGCTGGAGCCGGGCGGGGAGCATCCGGCCGCTCTCCCGCGCGAGGGGCGGCTGCTGGTGTCCGTCCCCGAGGACGTCGAAGCGCTCCGCGCCCGGCATCCCGAGGCGACCGCGCGGTTGCGCTTCGCCGTCAGGGAGGCGCTCATGTCCGCGATGGACGCGGGGATGCGCGTCACCGGCATCACCCGGGACGGCTACTACGTTCTCGAAGGAGGCGCTTCTTGAAGATCGAAGGCGTGGAGCTGCGGTGGGTGGGGCTGCCGCTGGTCTCCCCGTTCCGCACGTCCTTCGGGACGGAGACCGACCGGACGATCCTGCTCGTCCGGGTGGTCACCGACGAGGGCGAGGGCTGGGGCGAGTGCGTGGCGATGGCCGAGCCCGTCTACTCCTCGGAGTACGTCGACGGCGCGGCCCACGTGATCAGGGAGTTCCTGCTGCCGCTGGCACACCCCGACCCCTGGCGGGCCGAGCAGGCGTTCCGGCCGGTGCGCGGGCATCCGATGGCCAAGGCCGCGCTGGAGGCGGCGATCCTGGACGCGTGGCTGCGGGCCCGCGGCATGTCGTTCGGCCAGTTCCTGGGCGCGGTGCGCCCCGCCGTCCCCGCCGGGGTGTCGGTCGGCATCATGGACTCGGTGCCCGAGCTGCTGGAGGCGGTCGGGGGCTATCTCGCCGAGGGCTACCTGCGGATCAAGTTGAAGATCGAGCCCGGCTGGGACGAGGCGCCGGTGCGCGCCGTCCGCGAGCGCTTCCCCGACGTCCTGCTGCAGGCCGACGCCAACGCCGCCTACACGCTGCGGGACGCGCCGCGGCTGGCCCGGCTCGACCCGTTCGACCTGCTGCTGGTCGAGCAGCCGCTGCCCGAGGACGACATCGCCGGGCACGCCGAGCTGGCCCGCCGCCTGCGCACCCCGGTCTGCCTGGACGAGTCCATCACCTCCGCGCGGATCGCCGCCGACGCCATCGCCCGCGGCGCGACGTCCATCGTGAACGTCAAGCCGGGCCGGGTCGGCGGGTTCCTGGAGGCCCGCCGCGTGCACGACGTGTGCGCGGCGCACGGGGTGCCGGTGTGGTGCGGCGGCATGCTGGAGACGGGGGTCGGGCGTGCCGCGAACGTGGCGCTGGCGGCGCTGCCGAACTTCACGCTGCCCGGGGACACCTCGGCGTCGGCGCGCTACTACCGCGAGGACGTCACCGAGCCGTTCGTGCTGGAGGACGGGCATCTGCGGGTGCCGGAGGGGCCGGGCCTGGGCGTGGTGCCCGATGAGGAGCGGCTGGCGACCTTCACCTTGCGAAAGCAATACATACCCCTACATCTCGTGTCGTAGGAGAAAAACAACACAAAGCCGTACGGTTACCTTCATGGTGACCGGGTTGAAGCGTGTTCTGGAGGACCTCGGCTCCACCGTCCTGGGCGCCGCGGCGCTGCCCGACGAGGTGTGCGCCGAGATCACCGGCGTGCACATCTACGACCCGCTGGACGAGCTGCCCGCGATCTCCGACGGGCTGCTGCTGGGCGTCGGCGTCGAGGGCGAGGACCGCGTCAGCGCGCTGCTGGGCGAGCTGGGCGAACGCGGCGCCGCCGGGCTGGTGGTCAAGGCGCTCGGCGACCCCGGACCCGCGCTGCAGGCCCGGGTCCGCCAGACCGGGGTGGCGCTGCTCGGGCTCACCCGTGCCGCCTCCTGGGCGCAGATCGCCGCGCTGCTGCGCTCGCTGCTGTCCGAGGGCGAGGTCGGCGACACCGAGAACGAGGCCGACCTGTTCGCCGTCGCCAACGCCGTCTGCGAACTGCTCGACGCGCCCGTCACCATCGAGGACCGCTCGTCCCGGGTGCTGGCCTACTCGGTGCGCCAGGAGGAGGCCGACGAGTACCGCGTCGAGACCATCCTCGGCAGGCAGGTGCCCGAGCGGTTCGTCCGGCTGTACGAGGAGATGGGGTTCTTCCGGCGGCTCTACCAGAGCAGGGAGCCCCTCTACCTGGCCGTGGAGGGCATGCTGCCGCGGGTGGCGATCGCGGTGCGGGCGGGTGACGAGATCCTCGGCTCGCTGTGGGCCACCGTCCGCGAGCCGCTCGGCGCGCAGCGCGAGGCGGCCTTCGCCGACGCCGCCAAGATCGTCGCCCTGCACCTGCTGCGCCAGCGGGCCGGCGCCGACGCCCAGCGCAGGCTGCGCACCGAACTGCTGTCCACCGTCCTGGCCGGGGGCGAGCAGGCGGCCGAGGCCGCGGCCAGGCTCGACCTGGCCACCGACCGGGTGCGCGTGCTGGCCGCCCAGCTCAGCGGACCCGCCGAGGGCCCGAACGCGCGCACCGAGAGCGAACGGCAGCGCTTCTGCGACGCGCTCGCCCTGCACGTCGGGGCGATCCACCCCCGCGCCGCGGCGGCCCTGGTCGGCGGCGTCGCCTACGCGGTGCTGCCGCTGAACGGCGACGGCTCGCGCGCCCGGCAGGTCGCCGAGGACTTCCTGGCCCGCATCGGCGCACGGCACTCCGCCAACATCGGCATCGGCAGGCTCGCCGGGTCGACGACCGGGATCGCCCGCTCCCGCGCCGACGCCGACCGCGCGCTGCGGGTGCTGCAGTCCAGGGGCGTCACCGGGGCCGCGGTGGACTTCCGCGACGTGCACTTCGAGTCGCTGCTGCTGCAGCTGGGCGACCTGGCGGCCAGCCAGGAGCAGCCCCCGTCGGGGCCGTACGAGCGGCTCGCCGAACACGACCGCGACCACGGCTCGGACCTGCTGCCGACCCTGGCGGCCTACCTGGAGTCCTTCGGCAACATCAACGAGGCGGCGGCGTCCGTCCAGGTGCACCCCAACACCTTCCGGTACCGGCTGCGGCGCCTGGGCGAGATCGCCGGGCTCGACCTGGGCGACCACGACGTGCGGCTGGCGATGATGCTCCAGCTCAGGTTGTACGGCTCGACAACGGAGCGGTCCCGGCTTGGAAGATCCGATGATGCCCGGCCGCGCCGCCGTCCGCGAATGTAAGGGGTCTCCTCCGGCCCCCGGGAGTTTCAGCATGAAGAAGGCCCTGGCAGCCGCCGTCGCGGTCGCGCTCACCGCGACCGCCTGCGGCTCCGAAGCGAACGATGACGAAGCGCTCCAGTACGAGGAGCACGGCTCCTTCACCTATGCGATCCCCGCCGACCCCGGCGAGCTCGACCCGGCCAACGCCGTCCTCGGTGCGACCAACACGGTGCTCGCCTTCGCCTACGACACCCTGGTGTACTCCGACGCCGACGGGAAGATCATCTCCGGACTCGCCGAGAAGTGGGAGGCGCAGGCCGACAAGGTGACATTCACCCTCCGCAAGGGGGTGACCTGCGCCGACAAGTCGCCCGTGACGCCGCAGACCGTCGCGGACTCGATGAACTACCTGTCGGACCCGAAGAACAAGGCGACGCTGCTCGGCGTGCTCATCCCCGCCGGGATGACCGCCACCGCCGACGAGGCGGCCGGCACCGTCACCCTCGCCACCAAGGACCCCAACCCCTTCCTGCTGGAGTCGATGACGGCGGTCTACGTCGTGTGCGGCGAAGGGCTGAAGGACCGGTCGATCCTCAAGACGAAGACCTCCGGATCCGGCCCGTACCCCCTGTTCGAGTCGGTGGCCAACGACCACTACGTCTTCAAGTCGCGGGAGGACTACGCCTGGGGGCCCGGTGGCGCGAAGTTCGAGCCGTCGATGCCCGCCCTCGTCGACCTCAGGGTGGTCAAGGACGAGTCCACCGCGGCGAACATGCTCACCACCGGTGGTTTGAAGGGCGCCCAGTTCACCGGCGCCGACCGCAAGCGCGTCGAGGCCATCCCCGGCATCCGCAAGGGCTCGGCGCCCGACGGCATCGGCGAGTTCTTCTTCCACCAGGGCGAAGGCCGCGCCGCCGCCGACCCCGCGGTGCGTAAGGCGCTCGTCCAGTCCCTCGACCTGAACGAGCTGCGCGCCATCGCGTCGGGGGGCAACGGCGAGGCCGCCACCCACCTCACCTCGCTCGCGCCCGACCCGTGCCGGGGCGACAGCGTCACCGGCAACCTGCCGCAGACCGACCCGGCGGCGGCCGCGACGGCGCTCGACGGAGCCGGCTGGAAGGCCGGGACGGACGGCGCCCGCGCCAAGGACGGCAAGCCGCTGAAGCTGCGGATCGCCTACCAGACCTCCGCCGGTCCCGGCGTCCAGGCGGGCATGGAGTACATCGCGCAGAAGTGGAAGGCGCTCGGCGTCGAGACCGAGCTCGTCGGCTCGGCGGACGCCAAGTACTCCGACTCGCTGTTCAAGAACGGAGACTGGGACATGGCGTGGGTGCCGCTCGGGCTGAGCCTGCCCACCCAGCTCGTGGGCTATGTCTCCGGTCCCGGCCCCGACGCGCAGGGCTCGAACTTCGCCCACGTCGCCAACACCGCGTACGACGATCTCGCCGCCACAGCGGCCGAGCAGGTCGGCGCCGCCGGGTGCGGGCAGTGGACGAACGCCGAGGCCGCCCTGGTGAAGAACGTGGACGTCGTCCCCGTCGTGCAGCCCACCCAGCTCGTCGCGTCCAAGAACGCGATGCTGGAGGTCATCGGCGGCGTCGTGCGGCCCACCTCGGTCCGGCTGCTGAAGAACTGACCGATGTTCCTGCTGCGGCGCGCGTTCCGGTTCGTCCTGTCCCTGGTGCTGGTGGTGCTGGCGTCCTTCGCCATGCTCCACCTCATCCCGGGCGATCCGGTGCGCGCCGCGCTGGGGCCGACCGCCCCGCGCGAGGCGGTCGAGCAGCGCCGCGCCGAGCTGGGCCTGGACCGGCCCTGGCCGGAGCAGCTGCGGACCTACCTGGAGAAGGCGGCCACCGGTGACTTCGGGGAGTCCTTCCTGTCCCGGCAGCCCGCCGGGCAGGTCATCGGCGACCGCTTCCCCGCCACCCTCCAGCTCGTCGTGGTGACCATGGTGCTGGCGCTGCTGGTCGCGGTGCCGCTCGGCATGGCGATGGCCGCCCGCACCCACGGCGGGCGGGGCAGGCGCTCGGAGCTGGCCTTCACCTCGGTGACCGGCGGCCTTTCGGTGATCCCGGAGTTCCTGCTGGCCGTCGCGATGATCGCGCTGTTCGGGGTGGTGCTGCGCTGGCTGCCGGTGGCCGGCAAGGACGGCGCCGCCTCGTTCGTCATGCCGGTGCTGGCGCTGGCGGCCGGACCGACCGCGCTGCTGGCCCGGCTGGTGCGCATGGAGACGCTGCGGGAGCTGTCGTCGGACTACGTGCGGCTCGCCCGCGCCAAACGGCTCCCCGCCGTGCGGCTGTACCTGGTGCACCTGCTGCCCAACGCCCTCACCGCCACCCTCACCACGGGCGGGCTGCTGCTGACGTCGCTGCTGGGCGGCTCGGTGGTGGTCGAGTACGTCTTCCAGTGGCCGGGCCTGGGCGGCACGACGGTCGAAGCGATCGCGGGCAAGGACTACGCGCTGGCCCAGGCCGCGGTCGCCGTCTACGGGGCGGTCTCGCTGACCGTGGTGTTCCTGGTGGACGTGGCGCTGGGCCTGCTGGACCCGCGTTCCCGGCCGCGGATGCTGGGCTGAGGAGGACGCGATGCGCAGGATGAGAACGCCCTCCGCGCTGGCAGGCCTGTCCCTGGTGCTGCTCACGCTGGTCTTCGCGGTGATCGGCCCCTGGCTGTGGGGCGAGGAGGCGGTGCGGTTCGACCCCCTGCACACCCTCGAAGGGCACAGCTCCGCGCACCTCCTGGGCACCGACGACGGCGGCCGCGACCTGCTCGCCCGCACCCTGGCCGCGACCCGGCAGAGCGTGTGGCTGGCGCTGCTGGCCACCCTCATCACCACCGCCGTGGGCGTCCCGCTCGGCGCGCTGCCGTCCGTGCTGGGGCCCAGGGCCGCCCGGTTCACCGCCGGGCTCATCGACTCGCTGGTGGCCTTCCCGGTGCTGCTGCTGGCCATGTTCGCCGCGCTCCTCGCGGGGGCGGGCGCACGCGGCGCGGTGGTCGGCATCGGCGCGGCCGCGGTCCCGGGCCTGGCCCGGCTGACCCGGACCCTCGCCGACACCGTGGCCACCAGCGACTACGTGGCGGCCGCCCGCGTCCTGGGCGCCGGGCGCGCGGCCGTCCTCGTCCGGCACGTGCTGCCCAACATCGCCGAGCCGCTGATCCTCACCGTCACCGCCAACCTCGGCTACGCGCTGCTGGGCCTGGCCACGCTGTCCCTGCTGGGCCTGGGCGTCCAGCCGCCGGACTACGACTGGGGGCGGCTGCTGCACGACACGCTGCCCCGGGTCTACGTGGACCCGGAGGTGGTGGCGGGGCCCGCGCTGGCCGTCGCGATCGCCGGGACAGGGTTCGCGCTGCTCGGCGAGTCGCTGGCCCGCGCCTCCGCCCGCGCGCCCTCCGCGCCGCGAGGAGAGCCCCGCACCGTACTTCCCCCTGGGTGCGGGCCTCTCCCCGCGGCGCCGGACGCCGTGCTGGAGGCGCGGGACCTGACGGTCTCGTTCGGCGGCGTGACGCCCGTGCGAGGGGTCTCCTTCTCGGTCGCGCCCGGCGAGCTCGTCGGGATCGTGGGGGAGTCGGGCAGCGGCAAGAGCCTCACCGCGCTGGCCGTCGGCGGCCTGCTGCCCCACCCGGGCACGGCGTCGGGGCACGTCCTGCTGGGCGGCAGGCCGCTGGAGGAGGTGCCGCGGCGCGAGCTGGGCACCCGGCTGGCCATGGTCTTCCAGGACCCGATGGCCGCGTTGAACCCGGCACTGCGCGTCGGCTCACAGCTCGCCGAGGTGGCGACCACGCACCTGGGCGCCTCCCGCAGGGAGGCGTGGCGGCGGGCGGCGGACCGGCTGGGCCGGGTGCGGCTGCCCGACCCCGAGGCGCAGGCGCGCCGGTACCCGCACGAGTTCAGCGGCGGCATGCGGCAGCGCGCCGTCATCGCGATGGGCCTGATGGGCGAGCCCGAGCTCATCGTCGCGGACGAGCCGACGACGGCCCTGGACGTCACCGTGCAGAAACGCGTCCTGGAGCTGCTCGCGGAGGTCAACGAGACGACGGGCGCGGCCGGGCTGCTCATCTCGCACGACCTCGCGGTGGTCTCCCGGCACTGCGGCAGGGTCCTGGTGATGTACGCGGGGCGGATCGTGGAGGAGCTGCCCTCCTCGGAGCTGCGCCGCGCCCGCCACCCCTACACGCGGGCGCTGGTCGCCTCGTCCCCCGACCTGAAGACCGACCGCTCCCTGCCGCTGGCCACGATCCCCGGCCGCCAGCCCGCGCCGGCGGAGGTCCCCGACGGGTGCGCGTTCGCGCCCCGCTGCGCCCGCGCCCTGGAGCGCTGCCGCACCGACCGCCCCGAGCCGACGGCCGGGCTCGCCTGCTGGAACCCGGAGGACGCGTGAAGGGCGGGCGGGGCGCGCTGCTGGACGTTCGGGACCTGAACGTGCGCTACGGGGGCTTCCACGCGGTCCGCGACGTGTCCTTCGCGGTCGGCGAGGGGGAGATCCTCGGGCTGGTGGGGGAGTCCGGCTCGGGCAAGTCGAGCGTGGCACGCGCCCTGACCGGGCTGGCGCCGCGCACCGGCACCGTGGCGGGGCTGGGGCCGCGCGAGGCCCAGCTCGTCTTCCAGGACCCCTACGCCTCGCTCGACCCCAGGATGACGGTCGGACGGTCGGTGGCCGAGGGCTTCCCCCGCGAGGTGGGCCGCCGGGGCCGCCGCGCCGAGGTGGCGCGGCTGCTGGAGCTCGTCCAGCTCGATCCGCGGACCGCGGGAAGGTACCCGAGGGAGCTGTCGGGCGGGCAGCGCCAGCGGGTGGCGGTGGCGCGGGCGCTGGGGGCGCGGCCCCGGCTGCTGATCGCCGACGAGGTCACCTCCGCGCTGGACGTGTCGGTGCAGGGCGCGCTCCTCAACCTGGTGCGGGAGCTGCGCGCCGAACTCGGCCTCGCGGTGCTGTTCATCTCGCACGACCTGGCGGTCGTGCGGTACGTCTGCGACCGGGTCGCGGTGATGCGCGAGGGCCGGATCGTGGAGGAGGGACCGGTGGAGCAGGTGATCGAACATCCTTCGAACGATTACACGAAAGCCCTGCTCGAAGCCGTTCCGCACCTCCGATAATCGAACATCTGTGCTAAAATTATGGGTATGGACACGCTGACTCTCCCGGGTACGGAGACCATGAACCTGTCCGCCGCAGAACTCGCCGCCCTCGCCCTCTCGCTGGCCCACCTGGGCGCCGGCCCGCAGGCCGTCACCGCCCGCCGCGCCCTGGCCCGCCTCGTCCCGGACGAGCGGCAGGCCCGCTCCTTCGCGACCCTCCTGGACCCCCTCGACTCCGAGACCGCCCGCCGCGTCCGCCTCCTCGCCCAGGCGATCACCGAGAGCCGCGTCGTGCGCGTCCTGTACGCCGACGAGCGCGGCAAGGTCTCGCGCCGCGAGGTGGAGCCGGTCACCACCCTCGTCCACGGCGACCACTGGTACCTCGTCGGCTGGTGCCGGCTGCGCCACGGCATCCGCGCCTTCCGCCTCGACCGCATCATGGCCGTGGAGCCCACCGAGATGCAGTCCCGCCCGCACCGCGCCGACGGTTTCCTGCCCTTCCAGGGAAGGCGTGCCGCCGCCTGAGACTCTCGGTACGGCAAGATGGGGGCATGATTCTGGCGGACGGCGTGCGGGCGGCCTTCACCGACCGCATCGGCGGGTTCAGCACCGGCCCCTATGACAGCCGCGACCTCGGGCTCAACGTCGGGGACGCGCCCGAGACGGTGCTGCGCAACAGGGCCAGGACCGAGGCGGAGCTGGGGGTCGAGGGCGCGGTCTACATGCGCCAGGTCCACGGCGCGAACGTCGCCTGGGCCGGCGGGCCGGCCGCCGACGTGCCGGACGTGGACGCGGTCGCCACCGACCGGCCGAACCTGGCCCTGGCCGCGCTGGGCGCCGACTGCCCCGCCGTGCTCGTCGCCGACGCCCGCGGCGGGCTGGTCGGGGCCGCGCACTCCGGACGGGCGGGCACCCTGCTGGGCGTGGTGCCCGCCCTCGTCGCGGAGCTGCGCGGCAGGGGCGCGGGGGAGCTGGTGGCCGCGGTCGGCCCGGCCATCTGCGGACGCTGCTACGAGGTGCCCGAGCGGATGCGCGACGAGGCGCCCGAGGCGATGCGCTCGACCACGAGCTGGGGCACGCCCGCGCTGGACCTGCGGGCCGCGATCGCGGCCCAGCTCGACGAGCTGGGCGTCAAGGCGCTGCACGACGACCGCTGCACCCTGGAGACCCCGGAGCTGTACTCCTACCGGCGGGACGGCGTCACCGGGCGTTTCGCGGGCTACATCTGGCTGTCCCGATAAGATCACTGACTACCCTTGTCCTATGAAACGCGGGGAAAAGCCGTTTCCCGGGCGTTATCCCGTGGCGCAGGGCGAGGCCGAGCTGCTGCGCGACGCCGACCGGGACAACGGCTGGGTGATCAGCATCCGGGGGGTGCCGCAGTCCTACCTGGACCTGGACGACCCCACCCATCTGAACTTCGAGTACATGCGGCTGCTCGGCGACGTCGTGGACCGGCTGAAGGCCGGGCCGCTCGACGCCGTCCACATCGGCGGGGCGGGCTGCACCCTGGCCCGGTACGTCGCCGCGACCCGGCCGGGCTCCCGCCAGATCGTCTACGAACTCGACGAGCCCCTGGTCCGGCTCGTCCGCGAGCACTTCCCGCTCAAGTCCGTCCGGGGGCTGAAGGTCCGCGTCGGCGACGGCAGGCAGGGCCTGGCCGCCCTGCCGGACGCCTCCGACGACCTGCTCGTCCTGGACGCCTTCTCCGGGGCCGAGATGCCGGTCGCCCTCGCCTCCGCGGAGTTCACCGCGCAGGCCGCCCGGGTGCTGCGCGACGACGGCGTCTACGTCGCCAACGTGGCCGACGGCAACGGCCTCGGCTTCGCCCGCAGGCTCGCCGCCACCGTCGCCGAGGCATTCCCCCACACCCTGCTGCTGGGCGACCCCGGCGTCCTGCGCGGGCGCCGCTTCGGCAACCTGGTCCTGGCCGGCTCCCGCGCCCCGCTGCCGGTGGCCGAACTCGTCCGCGTCAGCGCCGGCAAGCCCCTCCCCGCCCGCTGCATGGACACCGCCGAACTGGCCAGGTTCAGCGCCGGGCACCGGCCGATCCGCGACGGCGACCGCGTCACCGCCCCCGTCCCCCCGCCGGCCCTCTTCGGGCGGAGCTGAATGAGCAGGCCGACCTGGCGGGAGCGGTGGCGGTACTGGTTCGACAACACGATGGCGCGGGGCACCCCCGCGCTGATCGGCTGGCTGGGGCTGGCGTCGGCCGTGCTGGTCCTCGTCGTGGCGACTCTCGCCGAGCTGCTGGCGCCCCGGGACTCCGACGAGAACGGGCGCTGGCCCGGCCTGGTCTGGCGGAGCCTGCTGCGCACCCTGGACCCCGGCACGATGGGCGACGACACGGGCACCGCGCCCTTCCTGGGACTGATGCTCACCTCGACGGTCGGCGGGATCTTCATCGTCAGCGCGCTGATCGGCGTGCTGACCAACGGCCTCAACAACAAGATCGCCGAGCTGCGCAAGGGCAGGTCCCGCATCATCGAGCAGCACCACACCGTGATCCTCGGCTGGTCCGAGCAGGTGTTCACGGTGCTGGCCGAGCTGGCCGAGGCCAACCAGAGCCGCCGCCGCTCCTGCGTGGTGATCCTCGCCGACCTCGACAAGGTGGAGATGGAGGACGCGATCCGGGCCAGGGTCGGCGACCTCGGCCGCACCCGGGTGGTGTGCCGGCACGGCAACCCGCTCAAGGTCGTCGACCTGGAGCTGGTCAGCCTGGACAGCGCCCGCTCGGTCATGGTGCTGGCGCCGCCGGGGGAGGACCCCGACATCTACGTGGTCAAGGTGCTGCTCTCGCTGGGCAACCGCAACTGGGACCGCCCCGGCCGCCGCCCCCACATCGTCGCCGCCGTCCAGGACCCCTCGAACCTGCCCGCCGCCCGCCTGGCCGCCGGGCCGTCCGCCCGGGTGATCGACGCCGACGACATCGCCATCCGCCTGGTCGTGCAGGCCCACCGGCAGTCCGGCCTGTCCACGGTCTACACCGACCTGCTGGACTTCAAGGGGCACGAGTTCTACCTGGAGCCCGCGCCCTCGCTGGCCGGGACGACCTTCGGCGAGGCGCTGTGCGCCTACGAGCTGGGCGTCCCGGTCGGCCTGCGCCACCCCGACGGCACCGTGGCGCTCAACCCCCCGATGGACACCGAGCTGACCGGCGAGGAGGAGGTCGTCGTGCTGGCCGAGGACGACGTCCTCATCAAGCTGGCCAGGCACCGCCCGCCGGTCCACCGGGAGGCGATCGCCGTGCCGCCCCCGCCGCACCCGGAGCCGCCCCCCGAACGCACCCTGATCCTCGGCTGGAACGGCCGCGGCGCGCAGATGGTCACCATGCTCGACGAGTTCGTGCAGCCGGGATCCGTCGCGGACCTCGCCGCCCGCTGCGACGACCCGCGCGGCGAGCTGGGCGCGCTGGAGAACCTCACCGTCGGCTACACCCGCTGCGACCCGACCGACCGGGAGCGGCTGGAGGCGCTGGACGTCGCCTCCTACCAGAAGGTGATCGTGCTGGCCGACGCGGACACCGACCCCGACCACGCGGACGCCCGCACCCTGATCACCCTGCTGCACCTGCGGGACATCGAGGAGCGCCAGCACGTGGAGTACTCGATCGTCAGCGAGATCCACGACGACGCCAACCGGGAGATCGCCCAGGTCACCCGCGCCGACGACTTCGTGGTCAGCGAGCGCCTGATCAGCCTCCTGCTCACCCAGCTCAGCGAGAACCGCCACATCTACGAGGTGTTCCACGACCTGCTGGACCACCGCGGCTCGGAGATCTACCTCAAGCCCGCGGGCGACTACCTGCGCCCCGGCCGCCCGGCGAACTTCGCGACCCTCCTGGAGGCCGGCCGGGCCCGGGGCGAGACGGTCATCGGCTACCGGCTCCACGCCGGCTTCCACCGCTCGCCCCACTACGGGGTGGTGCTCAACCCCGACAAGACGGCGCCGCTCGTCCTCGGCGAGGACGACCTGGTGATCATCATCGCCGAGGCGGGCGGCGGCGCCAAGCCGGAGTCAGAGCCGGACGCTCAGGACCGGGCGGCCTCGACCCCGGCGCCCTCGGGCCCGGTCTCCTCGGGCTCGGCCTCCTCCTGAGGAGCCTCCTCCGGGGCCGTCTCCTGCGGCTCGGGTGCCGCCACGGCTTCGGCGGGGGCGCCGACCTGCACGTCCCACCAGTGGTGGACGGGGTCGTGGAGGAAGTAGCGGGCGAAGGTCTCGACGGTGAAGGCCGCGCCGTCGCTCCGCTGCCCTGTCCGCCGCCACTGGTCGCCCTTCACATGGGCGAAGGCGGCGGCCAGCTCCTGCGCGCAGGCCAGGAGCTCGTCGGCCACGTCGACGGGGTCCTGCTCGTCGTAGCGCTCCTCGACGGCGGTGGCGTCCTGGTCCCAGTTGGGGTAGAGCGGGTCGTCCTGCTCCAGCATCAGCCGGAGCCGGTACAGGTAGACGCGGCAGGTGTCGCGGACGTGCGCCGCGTACTCCAGCGGCGACCACTTCTCGGGGGCGGGGCGGGCGGCATGGTCGCCCGGGGACCGCAACAGGGAGTGCCACCTGGCGGCGTTCTCCAGCAGCAGCCCGCTCACCTTGTCGAGAGGAACGGCCGACGCCTCGAACCCGCAGTCGTGACACTCCCTGTCCAGAACCCAGGTCCAGTCCTTGGTGTCAGGGGTGATGCTCACCCCGGCAGCCTAATGGGACCCGGGGCCACCTCATCAAGTGCCGATCCTGCCGCCGTCCTTCTTGGTGACGACGACGGTGGCCGAGCGGGGGCGTCCTGCCGGGTCGAAGTCGGGCCAGTTGGACACCACGCGGGGGTTCTCCACGGTGGGGGAGCCCCAGGCGGTGGTGGACTCGCCCGGGTGCTGGATGTTGACGAACAGGGAGCGGCCGTCGGCGGAGAAGGTCAGGCCGGTGACCTCGGAGCCGCGGGGGCCGACGAGGAAGCGCTTGATCTCCCTGGTCTTCGGGTCGCAGGCCAGCAGCATGTTGTTGCCGATGTTGTCGTAGCCCTTGGCGGGGAGGTTCTGCGAGGAGTTGGAGATGTCCGTCTGGATCCACAGACGGCCGTCCTCGTCGAAGCCGATGCCGTCGGGTGAGCCGTGGATGGCCTCCGCGCCGAGCTCGACGGTCTTGTCGTAGGCGGGGTCGCCGGAGAGGATGAAGACCTCCCACTTGAAGGACAGCGCGGTGTTGTCGCCGCCCTTCTCGGCCCAGCGCAGGATGTGGCCGTAGGGGTTGGGCTTGCGCGGGCCGGCCGCGCCGCCGTTGCCGGAGCCGTTGGTCAGGGTGAGGAAGACGTCCTTGTTCTTCGGGTCGACCGCGACCCACTCGGGGCGGTCCAGCCGGGTGGCGCCGACGGCGTCGGCGGCGGTGCGGGTGCGGATGAGGACGTCGGCCTGGTCCTTCCAGCCGTTGGCCCTGGTCAGCGCGCCCTGCCCGAAGACGAGCGGCAGCCACACGCCCGACCCGTTGTCGTCGAACTTCGCCACGTACAGGGTGCCGTGGTCCAGGGGGCTCTGGCCGCGCCGGAGCCGGTCGCGCCAGCGGCCGTCGCCGACGAACTTGTAGACGTACTCGCCGTCCTGGTCGTCACCGGAGTAGACGACGACGCGGCCCCTGGACTCGGTGACGGTCGCGCCCTCGTGCTTGAAGCGGCCCAGGGCGGTGCGCTTGACCGGCGCGGACCTGGGGGCGAACGGGTTGATCTCCACGATCCACCCGAACCGGTTGACCTCCTTGCGGTTCTTGGCCAGGTCGAACCGCTCGTCGGCCTCGTGCCAGCGGTAGGGGGTGCCGGTGGCGGCCACGCCGTAGCGCTTCTCCTCGGCGTCCGGGGTCCAGGAGGCGTCCTCGGTGCCGAAGTAGCCGTTCCAGTTCTCCTCGCAGGTGACGTAGGTGCCCCACGGGGTGTACCCGCTGGAGCAGTTGTTCAGGGTGCCCTGCGGGGCGTTGTTCGACTTCAGGGCGTCGTTCTCGAGCGTCACCGGGCCGGAGAACTTCACGGGGGTGGAGCCGGTGACGCGGCGGTTGAAGGGGGAGTCGACGTGCTCCCACGCGCCGTTCTCCCGGTTCCGGCGGATCTTCATGATGCTGACGCCGTGCGCGGCGAGAGCCTTGTCCACCTTCTCCTTGGTGACGACCTCGTCGCCCTCGGTGTAGAGGCCCTGGGTGTCGACGTACTCGTGGTTCACCGCGAGCAGGCCGGAGTCCTTGCTCAGCGGGAACAGGTGCATGCCGTCGTGGTTGGAGCCGATCTGGCGCTCCTGGTCGGCGGCGGTGTTGGAGGCGTCCTTCTTCCAGGCGGGGCCGCGCGAGTTCAGCGGGGTGCCCCAGGGGATGAGCACCTGGGCGGTGTACCCGGCGGGGACCACGATGGCGTCGTCGGTGCCGGGGGGCACCGCCTCGAAACCGAGCAGCTCCTTACCGGGCTTACCGGGCCTGCCCGGCTTGTCGGGGCGGCCGTACGCGACGGCGGAGGAGGCGAGGCCCGTCGTCAGGAAGCCCGCGGCGGCGACGACGGTGCCGCCCTTGATGATCGCGCGGCGGGACATGACGTCCTGGATGTGCCGGTTGGCGGAGGGGTTCGACGGGATGTCGTCCGGGTCGACGTCGGCGTTGACGCGGGTCATGGGGCAACCTCGTGTTTCACAAGTTCCTGGTGGGTTACCCGCGAGCTTGCTGGGGTGAGATGTCCGAGCAGGAAAAGCCGGGTGAACGACGGGGGAAGCGCCGGGTCACCCCTGTCGCGGATGTCCTGGATCACCGGAAAAACCTCTTTGTCAGAGAGTGCTGTGTAGCGTCCCTCCCATGTCGCACGGGTGGGACACGGCGCGCGAGCGCATCGAGGAGCTGCTGGACGCGGCCGGACGCGGGGCGGGCTCCGCGCTGGTCCTGCGGGGAGGGCCGGGGACGGGCAAGACCGCGCTGCTGGAGCGGGCCGCCGCCCGGAACGTCCGCGCGGTGCGCGCCCACGGGGTGGAGTTCGAGCCGGAGCTGCCGTTCACGGGACTGGGCAGGCTGGTCCTGCCGGTACGGGACCGGCTCGGCGGGCTGCCCGCGCCGCCGCGCCGGGCGCTGGAGAAGGCACTGGGCAGGACGGTCGGAGAACAGCGCTCCTCCCTGGTGACGGCGGTCCTGGCGCTGCTGGCGGAGCTGGCCGAGGACGAGCCGCTGCTGTGCCTCGTCGACGACGCGCAGTGGCTGGACCAGGCTTCGGCGGAGGTGCTGCTGCGGGTGGCGCGCGGGCTGGTGACCGAGGGCGTGGTGCTGCTGTTCGCCGTACGGGAGGGCGCTCTGGCCGGTCACGGCCTGCCGGAGCTGCGTCTGGAGGAGCCCGTGTCCCACGGCGGGCACGCCTTCCGGGAGAAGGCGGCGGGACTGCCGGAGGCGGCACGCGAGATGCTGCTGATCGCCGCGGTCGAGGCCACGGGGAACCTGGACGTCGTGGTGCGCGCGGCGGGAGCCGAGGAGGACGTGCTCGCGCCCGCCGTAGAGGCCGGGCTGATCGAGATCACGACGGGGGAGGTGCGTTTCCCCCGGCCGTCGGTGCGGGCCGCCGTCCACGAGGAGGCCTCCCCGGAGCGGCGGGCGGCGGCGCACCGGGCGCTGGCGGGAGTGCTCGACGGACCGGAGAACGCCGACCGCAGGGCCTGGCACCGGGCCGCGGCCGCCACGGAGCCCGCCGAGGAGCTCGCGATCGGGCTGGAGGACGTCGCAGAGCGGGCGAGGAACCGCGACGGGCACTGGGCGGCGTCCCTCGCCTACGCGCGGGCCGCCGAGCTGAGCGAGACGGAGCCGGGCCGGGCGCGCAGGCTGCTGCTGGCGGCGGAGCGGGCGCTGGCGGCGGGACGGCCGGAGCGGGCCGCCGAACAGGCGGAAGCCGCCGCGAGGCTGCGGAGCGACCCGCGTTTCCGCACCCGTGCGGCCTGGGCAGAAGGACGGGCCCGGCACCGGCTGGGCGACTTCCGGACCGCGTACGAACGCTGCACCGAGTTCGCAGGCCAGGGCTCCGTGCCGCCGGACCGCATGCTCGTCCACGCCTTCCACAGCGCCTGGCACCTGGACGAGCCCGAGCTGCGCGCGGTCGCCGGACGCCTGGAGCCGCTGGAGGACCCGGTGGCCGAGCAGCAGGCGAACATCACGGGCAAGAGGATCCCCGCCTTCGCGGACTCCCTCGTCGAAGGCGAGCCGCTCGGCCTGATCCGGATGTGCGGGCCCGCGCTCACCGCCGGATACGACCTGCCGGTCCGGGAGGCCATGACCCGCGCCACCGACCAGCTGTGCGCGCGGGATCCGATCGGGCCGCCCGCCGCGTCGTTCTTCTTCCTGGCGGTGGCGGAGTTCTTCCTGGGCAGGCATCTGGACGCCGCGGCGATCCTGGAGGACGCGCCCCGGGTGGCGCGGGACGCCGGTGATCCGCTGTGGAGCAGCAGGATCCTGTCCGTCCGGGCGGTCCTGGCCGCGGTGGAGGGCAGGGAGAAGGAGTGCAGGGAGCTGGTCGAGGGCGCACGGGACGCCTCCGCTCCGGGCTCCACCGCCGCAGGGCAGGCCTGGACGTACTGGGCGCTGGGGCTGCTCGAACTCGGTCTGGGCCGGGCGGAGGCGGCCTTGGAGCACCTCGCCGTCCTGCAGGAGAAGCCGTTCGCCCACCACGTCTGCGCGGTGCGCAGCATCCCGGATCTGGTGGAGGCGGCCGTGCGGGCCGGCTCTCCCGAGACGGCCGCCCGGCCCTACACCGCCTTCGTCCGGTGGCGTGAGCGGTACTACGTGCCCTGGGCGTGGCCGCTGGTCCACCGCTGCGGGGCGCTGATGACGGGAGAGGGCAAGTACTACGCCGGAGCCCTGGTCCCGCAGGCCCGCCCGTTCGAACGGGCCCGCACGGAGCTGCTCTACGGCGAATGGCTGTGCGGAGAGGGCCGCGAGGCACAGGGAGGCGAGCACCTCGGACGGGCGCTGGAGACGTTCGAGGGGGTGCGAGCCGCGCCTTGGTCGGCCCGTGCCCGCACGGCCCTGGAATCCGCCGGGCTCGCCGTGCCGCGGCCGGAACTCCCGCCCGCCGCGCTCCTGGCGCCGCGTGAGCTGCGCGTCTGCAGGATGGCGGCCCGGGGCCTGTCCGACCGGGACATCGCGGTCCGGCTCCTCCTCAGCCCCCGGACCGTCGCCCGCCACCTGTACCGGGCGTATCCGAAGCTCGCCGTCTCCGGCAGGGGCGGCCTGGCCTCACTGGACCTCTGAACCGGGTGCAACGCGGAATCCGGGAGCGCCCGTCTACAGGACATGAAGATCTGGAGATGGACGGCGACGCTGCTGGCCCTGGCGGTCTGCGGCAGCGCGTGCGGGACGGGCGCGGAGGCGTCCGAGGTGCGGGGCCGGGTGCTGGACGTGCCCCCCGGCGAGGCCCGCCCCGTCATCGCGGGTGAGCTCCGGTTCGGGTTGCGGATGCTGGACGCCTGGTGCGCGCGGGATCCGAAGGCCAACGTGGTGTTCTCGCCGTCGAGCCTGGCCGGGGGCCTGGGCATGGCGGCGCTGGGCGCCGAGGGGGAGACCGCGGCCGAGATGGCCGCGGTTCTGGGCTGGCCGAAGGACCCGCTGGGCGGGCTGAAGGCACGTTCCGACGTGCTGCGCGGCCTGAAGGAGGTGCGCACCAGCGACCAGGTGTGGGCGGACGAGGGCCTGAAGGCCGAGCAGGACTACCTCGACCGGGTGGCGACGGGTTACGGGGCGGGCCTGAAGCTGCTGCCGCTGGCGACCGACCCGGAGGGGTCCCGCAAGGCCGTCAACGACGCCATCAGCGACGACACCGAAGGAATGATCAAGGATCTGCTCCCCGAGGGCGCGCTGGACGGCGTCGGCTGGGTGCTCACCGACGCCATCCACCTCAAGGCCGAATGGGCGCAGGAGTTCGAGCCGGACAAGACCGCCACCGGGGCCTTCAGCACCGCCGCGGGGGGCCGGGCCGACGCGGAGTTCATGAACGGCACCGGCGACTTCGGCTACGCCCGCCACGGAGGCTGGACCGGTGTGCGGCTGCCGTACGCGGGCGGCAGGCTCGGCATGCTCGCGCTGCTGCCCGACGGGGACGGCCGGGAGTGCCCGGAGATCGATGCCGGGACCGTCGAGTCCTTCGGCTCCGAGGCGGCGGGGACACGCCTGGAGGTGTCCCTGCCCAAGGTCGACCTGGAGACCGGGCAGGAGGTCGGCCCCCTCCTCCAGGGCCTCGGGATGACCACCGCCTTCTCCGACAAGGCAGACTTCACCGGCATCTCCCCGAGCACCGACCGCATCTCCGCCGTTCGCCACGCCGCGAAGCTCAGGGTGGACGAGAAGGGCACCGAGGCGGCCGCCGCGACCTCGGTCGAGATGGAGGTGAAGTCGTCGGCCCCGGAGGAACTGCCCCGGGTGGCCTTCGACCGTCCCTACCTCCTGCTCCTCCAGGACCTGTCCACCGGAGAGCCCCTCTTCCTCGCCCGGGTCGCGGACCCCTCCCGGAAATGAGGCGTGAACCCGGGACGGGCCGTGTGGAGAACGCGTATATGAACGAGATCCCGCGCCACGGCGGTTCTTCGACCCGGACGGGGGACCGATGCCCTTCACGCTGAGCCACATCGCGGCGGTCCTCCCGCTGCGGTCCCGCTTCCTCCTGCCGTCGGGCCTGGTCGTGGGGGCGACCGTGCCGGACGTGCCGCTCTTCGTCCCCGTGCTCGACCGGCCCACCACCCACAGCCTCCTCGGCATGGTGACCTGGGACCTGGGCATGGGGCTGGTGCTGCTGGCGGTCTTCCACCTGCTGCTGAAACGGCCGCTGCTGGCGCTGTCCCCCCGGTTCCTGCGGGACAGGCTGACCCCGGTGGCGGACGGGCCGAGCCGGCGGCGGGCCCTGGGGGCGGCGGTGCCGTCGGTCCTGCTGGGCACCGCCACCCACGTGGTGTGGGACGCCTTCACCCACCTCACCGGACCCGCCGTCCAGGCCTTCCCCGAGCTGACCACGATGGTGAACGGGATGGCCTTCTACCGCTGGGCCCAGTACGGGTCGGGCGTGGGCGGCGCCCTCGCGGTCCTCGTCTGGCTGCTGTGGTGGCTGCGGCGGGCGCCCGCCGTCCCGTCCCCGGGCCTCTCCGCCCGGGCGCGGACGGCGGTGCTGCTCGCCGCGGTGGGTGCCGTGGGCGCGGGTCTGGCCGTGGCCGAGTTCGTGCGGGTCCCGTCGAGCCCGTACTTCCGCCTCAGGTACGCCGTGACGGACTCGATGGTGATGCTGGGCTGCTGGGCGCTGCTGTACTCGCTGCTCTACCGGGCGGTGAGACCCCTGGGCAGGAGGACCCGAGCCTCCTGACCGGCCCGGGTCATTCCCGGAGCAGCCGGACCTCCCCGGCGCCGCGCAGGGCGGCGAGGCGCTCGGCCTCCTCGGCGAGGAGGTGCTCGGGCAGGGGTTCGAAGGCGGTCACGGTGAGGTCGAGCCGCTTGCCCTGGAGCCTGGTGCGCCAGGTTCCGGCGAGCTCTCCGCCCAGGAGGACCGCGCCGGGACTGCCGAGAGTGCGCCAGACCTGCTTCTCGCGCGCCTTCTCGGGAACGAGCATCGGACGGTCTCGCGTCTGCAGGTACGGGTCGCCCGGCGGCAGCAGGCGCAGCAGGCCCGGCGGGGGAGCGGCGGACAGCAGGGCGTCCACGGAGTCCGCGGGGAACCAGGCCCGCTTCCCTGCGACGTGCACCTCGGCGAGGCCGTCCGGCCAGGCCGGTTTCAGCGCGGTTGCCGTGGTGCCGAGGAACCTGGCGGCCTCGGCCGGGGTGGCGGGACCGAGCAGGCGCAGGAACGTGCGCACGTACTCCGCCGTGCCCTCGGCCGTCTCGGGCGGCGGCACGGGGTCGGGCAGCGGGGCCAGCACGGTGCTCCGGCCCTCGGGCCGCACCTCGACCCCGCCGAAGAGCCCCGCGTGCTGGAAGAGGCCGCCGGAGACGTGCACGGCGTCGCAGCTCTGGCAGAAGTACGTGAGCGACTCGGGCACCAGCGCGCTGACGGCCGTGCTGACCTCGCCCTTGCCCATCGGCCCGGTGAGCACCCGGCGGAAGGCCTCCGCGGTGCGCCGGAACGCCTCCAGGCCCAGCTTCGCGCCCTCCTTGATCAGCGGATTGGTGATCCGGGCGGTGGCGTCGGCGTCCGACAGCGGCCACAACGCCGCGGCCAGCCGGCCCAGATCGGCGCGCCGGTGCAGGTGCGGGGCTCCCCGCACGCTCCACACCAGCGCCGTCCCCGCCTCGGCGGTGCCGCGCGCCGCCAGCGCCTGCCGCGCGGAGCCGTAGGGCGTGTTCTGCACGCCCAGATCCAGCACCGCCGGATCTGCGGACGTCCGGTCGAGGCCGTGCGCCGCCACCCGGTAGGCCAGGACCCGGTCACGGGACACATCGATGCTCATCGGCCCCACGATAATCAGATGGACCGACGTTCCCCGGTGCCGGGAGAATGCGCGGCATGAGCGATGAGCAGTGGCGGGTGCAGTTCGACGCGGAAGTCCGGTTCGCGAACGGAGGAGACCTGCGGGTCCGGGAGTTCCGGCTGGACGTCCCCGGCACGGACATCACGGATGAGGCACTGGCGGAGCTGCTCGTCCGCCACCTGGGACTGCTCATGGTCGGCGAGGTGGAGATCTCCGCGAAGACGCTGATCCGCGAGGCGCACAAGGGCTCGCGCGGGGCGGAGTCCGGGCCCCGCGCCCGGCGGCTGGTCGAGCTCTCGCACACCCTGCGGGACGGCATGGTCACCGTGCCGGGCCTGCCCGCCCCGAGGATCGCCCCCCACGAGACCCACGCGCAGTCCCGCGAGCGGTACGCGCCGGGCACCGAGTTCCACTTCGCGAGCATCTCGATGGTGGGCAACACCGGCACCTACGTGGACGCCCCGCTGCACCGCTACGAGGACGGGACGGACCTGGCGGGGGTGCCCCTGGAGTCGCTGGCGGACCTGGAGGGCCTGGTCGTGCGGGCCGAGGGGCTGGCGGTGATCACCCGCGAGCTGCTGCTCCCCCTGGACGTGCGGGGCCGCGCGGTGCTCGTGCACACCGGCTGGTCACGGCACTGGGGCACCGAGCGCTACCTGTCCGGCCACCCGCACCTCACCGAGGGGGCGGCGGAGTTCCTGGTCGAGCAGGGCGCCGCGGCGCTCGGCATCGACTCCCAGAACGTGGACGGCACCGCGGGCGGGGAGCGGCCGGTGCACACCCGGCTGCTGGCCGCCGGGATCCCGGTCGTCGAGCACATGACGGGCCTGGAGGCCCTGCCGCCCCGGGGCTTCCGGTTCCACGCCGCGCCGCCGAGGATCACCGGGGTCGGGACCTTCCCGGTGCGGGCGTACGCGATCGTTACCGAAGAGTAGCCTTGGGTGCATGAGCACCCAAGACCCCGGCGACCTGTTCCGCGTCGTCCCCGGACCGCCCCGGCTGGCCCTGCCCGGCCTGGTACCCCTGTACGACCTGTACGTCCGCGCCGGGGCCGAGCTGCTCACCCAGCCCGACGCGCTGAGCGCGGAGCTGTGGCTGTCGGCCCAGCTCGGCGAGCTGGGCGCGGCGGCCCCCGACCGCACCGCGCTGGACAAGGCGCACAGCGACCTGATCAAGGTGCTGCGCCGGGCCGGGACGCCCGGAGCCCACGCATTCCTGGCGGCGACGGCTGCGGTGGGGCCCGAGGACCACCGGGCGGCCGCCGCCAAGGCCGCCGCCGACCTGCGCGGCCCGCTGCTGCCCGAACCGCCCGCCTGGCTGGAGCGCCTGGGCACGGCCGTCGCCGTGGACGCCTGCACCATCCAGGACGGCACCCTGGACCGCACCCAGTACCTGGTGGAGTACCGCTACCCGGACGGGGGCGGCCACCACGGGCTGTCGGTCACCCTCTCGGGCGGCCTGCCCGTCCAGATCGTGGCGGTCGGCGACATGCTCGGCATGCGCTCGGAACTGCGCCGCGTCCTGGAGGAGGGCGAGGTCGTGGTGGCCGCGCTGCCGCTGCCGCTGGCCTCCACCACCCTGCACCAGGCCTTCACCGAACTGGCGGAGGTGCCGAGCGCGGAGCTGACCGGCCCCTTCCACGCGCTGCTCCTCCTGGCGAGACACCGGCTGTCGCTGCTGCCCTGAGTGTGAAAATCTGGGCTGGTGATCGACGTCGCAGAGGTCTCCGCCATCGTCCGAGAGGTCGCCGAACGCGAGGTGCTGCCCAGGTTCGGGGCGCTGGCCGTCGCCGACATCATGGAGAAGTCCCCGGGCGACCTGGTGACCGTCGCCGACCGGGCCGCCGAGGAAGCCCTGGCCGAACGGCTGGGCGCGCTGCTGCCCGGCTCGGTGGTGGTGGGCGAGGAGGCCGTCGCCGCCGATCCCGGCGTGCTGGCCCTGCTGGACGGGCCCGACCCGGTGTGGATCGTCGACCCCATCGACGGCACCCAGAACTTCGTCGACGGCAGCCCCCGCTTCACCACCCTGGTCGCCCTGGCGCAGGCCGGGGAGCTGCTGGCCTCCTGGACGCACGCCCCCGCCCTGGACGTCCACGCCACCGCGGTCAAGGGCGGCGGCGCCCGCGTGGACGGCCGCCCGGTGCGGGTGCGGGCCCGCGAGGGCGGGCTGCGGGAGCTGGACATCGTCACCTCGCAGCCCCGCTGGTGGTCGCCCGAGCACCGGGCCCAGCACCACGCGCTGGCCCGTGAGCGGGTGTCCCTGGCCTACTTCGACACCTCGGGCCTGGAGTACGTGGAGCTGGCCGCGGGCCGCAGGTCGGCCATGATCCTCGGCTGGGAGTTCCCCTGGGACCACGCCGCCGGCATCCTGCTGCACGCCGAGGCGGGCGGCGTCTCGCTCACCGCCGACGGCACCCCCTTCCGGCTCTCCGGGGGCAACAGCCTGCCCTTCGTGAGCGCCCCGGACGCCGCCACCGCGCTCGCCGTCCACGCGGCGATGCGCGTCGAGGCAAAGGAGGGACCGGCTTGACCCCGGGTCCTCCCTGACTAAAGTCAGGGAATAGTCAGGAGATGTCCAGGGTTGCACAGTGGGTAACTGTCGCCAGGTCATCGGTGCCATAACTGTTGGCCTTGAAGGGGGTCCCGCCATGGAAACCACCATCCGCATGGTCTGCCTGGAGTGCAGCGCGCCGCTGGACTTCACCGAGACCTGGGTGGACGGCGAGCTGTCCGACCTGCTCTACGAGCACCCGCGCACCCCCGCGGGGACCTGGGACCACGACCCGCTGCCCGCCCTGGCCGACCCGGACGACCGCTCCGACCAGGCCTGGCGGCACTGCGACTGCTGCGGCATCGCCGCCCCGCGCCCCGAGGGGTTCGTCAACACCTGGGTCCTGGACCCCGCCCGCCCGGTCCGGCTGCGGCTGGGCGACCGCACCTTCGACTACTCCTCGCCCTGGTCGGTCTGCGCCGCCTGCTCGGCCGCGATCGCCGAGGACGACCTGAAGATGCTGCTGCGCCGCAACGCCGAGCACGGCCGCCTGCCCGACACCTGCACCGAGGAGCAGCGCGAGGCGGGGACGGCGCTCGCCCGCGAGCTCCTGCTGGCCTTCCTCGCGGCCAGGCCCCGGCGCGGCGCCGCCTTCTGACTCCTTTGCACGGCCTTTGTATGACGATTCTGTGAACTAGGTCACGCAACCCCCGTGCCAAGCCTTAGGGAGCGGGCGTTTACGCTTCCGCAGAGGTGCCACCGGTGTGTCCGCGTCCACCCACGCGGCAGACTGGAAAGCCAGCAGGACGGGTCCGACCAGACGGACACCGACGTATTCATGGGAGAGCGGGAGAACAATGGCCGATTTCGGGCTTGACCACAAAGGCGGGAGACTGCCCCTCGAGGTGACCGAGGCCACCGAGGGCTCCGGAGGCCTGGGCATCAGCAAACTCCTGAGCGAGACCGGGTACGTCACCCTCGACCCCGGTTTCGTGAACACCGCCTCCTGCGCGTCCGCCGTCACCTACATCGACGGCGATGCCGGCATCCTGCGCTACCGGGGCTATCCGATCGAGGAGCTGGCCGAGAAGTCCTCCTTCCTCGAGGTCTCCTGGCTGCTGATCCACGGCGAGCTGCCCACCCCCGAGCAGCTGGCCGGCTTCGAGGACCGGATCCGCGAGCACACCCTGCTGCACGAGGGCTTCCGCTCCTTCTTCTCCGGCTTCCCCAGCTCGGCCCACCCGATGGCGGTCGCGTCCTCGGCGGTCAGCGCGCTGGCCACCTACTACCCCGACAGCCTCGACCCGTTCGACCCCGAGCAGGTCGACACCGCCACGATCCGCCTGATGGCCAAGCTCCCGACCATCGCCGCCTACGCCTACAAGTCGTCCGTGGGGCAGCCGCTGCCGTACCCGGACAACTCGCTCGGCTACGTCGAGAACTTCCTGCGGATGAACTTCGGGCTGCCCACCCAGCCGTACGAGGTGGACCCGGAGATCGCCAAGATCCTCGACATGCTGTTCATCCTGCACGCCGACCACGAGCAGAACTGCTCGACCTCGACCGTGCGGCTCGTCGGCTCCTCCCACGCCAACCTGTTCTCCTCGGTGTCCGCGGGCATCAGCGCCCTGTGGGGCCCGCTGCACGGCGGCGCCAACCAGGCGGTGCTGGAGATGCTGGAGCGCATCCACCAGGACGGCGGCGACGTCAAGTCCTTCGTGAACAAGGTCAAGAACAAGGAAGACGGCGTGAAGCTCATGGGCTTCGGGCACCGCGTCTACCGCAACTACGACCCGCGCGCCGCCGTCGTGAAGAAGGCGACCCGCAAGGTCCTGGACACCCTGGGCGTCAAGGACCCGCTGCTCGACCTGGCCATGCAGCTGGAGGAGGTCGCCCTCGCCGACGACTACTTCGTGCAGCGCAAGCTCTACCCCAACGTCGACTTCTACACCGGCGTGATCTACAAGGCGCTGGGCTTCCCGGTGAACTCCTTCACCGTGCTGTTCGCCCTCGGCCGGCTCCCCGGCTGGATCGCCCAGTGGCGCGAGATGATCAACGACCCGGCGACCAAGATCGGCCGCCCGCGCCAGGTGTACACCGGCGCGACCGAGCGGCACTACCCGGCGAAGTGACCCGCGGCCGAAGGCCCGCTCCCCCGGCGGGGGCGGGCCTTCGGCGCGTCCGGGCTCAGGCGCGCACGGTCCCGCCCGCCGGGCGGGACCGCAGCAGCCCGCCGAGCCCGCGCAGGCCCGCCCACAGCAGCGTCGTCCAGTCGAAGTAGTCGCGCCACAGGACGATCTTGCCGTCGCGGACCCGGAAGGTCCCGCACACCCAGAACTCCGCACGCCACCTGCCGCGTTCCAGCGCGTCCGTCCGCACGGTCAGCACGGTGTCGCCGTCGGCGGAGACCTCGTGGATCCGCGCCTCGAAGCCGGTGCCGTACCGCAGCATCAGCTTCAGGGTCCGCAACGTCGCCGCCTTGCCGCGGGCCGGCGGCAGCGGGACGTTCTGGTAGAGGACGCCCGGCGCGAGGAACTCCCCCGCCGCGGCCAGGTCCAGGTCCTCCAGCGCGGCCAGGAAATCCCTGACCACCTTCACGTTCTCGTCCGCCATCCGGGTGCTCCCTCGTGTCGAGTGTGAGGCGCATCCTAAAAGTCGATTAATCAGGTAGGAATTATTGACTAGAGGGGATCGGCCTGTTTCAGTGGGGACATGAGCCCTTCACGGTGGTTGACCCGGAGGTTCCACGTGGACTTCGGACGCGTCTCCAGCGCGCAGTGTCGGTGAGGACGAACTTCCACGACGACCCCCGAAGTCCGTTCAAGGGAAAGACCCATGACCAGATCGAAACCCCTCGCCTGCGCCGCCCTCCTGCTGACGATCGTGCTCGGCGCCTGCGGGACCGGCCCGCGGGAGAACGCCGACGGCACCACCACGGTGCGCTACCAGGGCCAGGTGGGCGGGGTCACCCCCATCGAGCTGGCCGGAGAGCTCGGCCACCTGCCCGGCATCGAACTCGAGTGGATCGGCAACACCATCAGCGGGCCGCAGGACATCCAGTCCGTGGCCACCGGCCAGACCGAGATCGGCGGCGCCTTCAACGGCGCGATCGTCAAGCTCGTCGCGGCCGGGTCGCCGATCAGGGCGGTGATCAGCTACTACGGGAGCGACGCGGAGACCGCCATCGGCTTCTGGACCCTGGAGGACAGCCCGATCAAGGGGCCCCGGGACCTCATCGGCAAGAAGATCGCCGTCAACACCCTCGGCGCCCACCTCGAGGCGGTGATCAAGGAGTACCTCCAGCGCGGCGGGCTGACCCCGGAGGAGATCGAGCAGGTCGAGCTCGTCGTCGTCCCGCCCGTCAACGCCGAGCAGTCGCTGCGTCAGGGGCAGGTCGACGTGGCCTCGCTCAACGGCGTCCTCAAGGAGAAGGCGCTGGAGCGCGGCGGCGTCGAGGAGCTCTTCAACGACGTCGAGCTGCTCGGCGGCGAGTTCAACGCCGGCAGCTACGTGCTGCGGAACGACTTCGTCGAGAAGAACCCCGAGGCGGCCAGGACCCTGGTGACCGGTGTCGGCCAGGCCCTGGACTGGGTCAGGACGCAGCCCAGGAAGGCCGTCCTGGCCAGGTTCGAGGAGATCGTGAGCAAGCGCGGCCGCAACGAGGACAGCAGCTCCCTGAAGTACTTCAAGGGCTACGGGGTCTCCTCGCAGGGCGGCCGGATCGCGGACGGGGAGTTCGGCACCTGGATCGACTGGCTCGCCCGGGAGGGCGAGGTCGAGCCCGGGATCAAGCCGGCCGACGTCTTCACCAACGAGTTCAACCAGAGCAAGGAGCCGGCGAAGTGACGGCGAAGATCAGCCTTCGGGGAGTCACCAAGACTTTCAGCGTGCGGGCCGCCAATCTGGGGCGGTCCACCGAGTTCACCGCGGTCGCCGGCATCGACCTGGACGTGCGGGAGGGGGAGTTCCTCACCCTCGTCGGGCCGTCCGGCTGCGGCAAGTCCACCCTGCTCGACCTGATCGCCGGGCTCACCAGGCCCGCCTCCGGGCGGATCCTGCTGGACGGCGAGGAGATCACCGGACCGGGCCTCGACCGCGGCGTCGTCTTCCAGCAGTACGCGCTCTTCCCGTGGCGCACCGCCCGCGGCAACATCGAGTTCGGCCTGGAGGCCAAGGGCGCCGGCAGGCGCGAACGCCGGGAACGCGCCGGGGAGTTCCTCGACCTGGTCGGCCTGACCGGTTTCGCGGACCGCTACCCGCACGAGCTGTCCGGCGGCATGCGGCAGCGCGTCGCGATCGCCAGGTCGCTGGCGTTCGACCCCGAGGTCCTGCTCATGGACGAGCCGTTCGCCGCCCTGGACGCCCAGACCCGCGAGTCGCTCCAGGAGGAGCTGCTCGGCATCTGGGAGCGCACCGGCAAGACCGTCGTGTTCATCACCCACGGCATCGACGAGGCCGTCTACCTGGGGCAGCGGGTCGCGATCATGACCTCACGGCCCGGCCGGATCAAGGAGATCGTCGACATCGGGTTCGACTCCCGGGAGGGCGACCTGCGGGCCGACCCCCGGTTCGGGCAGTACCGGCACCACATCTGGACACGGCTGCGCGACGAGGTCGCCGCGGCGCAGGCGAACGAGCGCGAGGCGGTGGGCACCGGTGGCTGACGTGGCACTGGCCGGGACGGCCGATCAGACCGAACCGGTGGAGCGCACCGGACGGGACGCGAGGCCGGAGGCCGCGGCCGAGGCGGTCGCGAAGGTCCGGGCGCGCTCCGGCCCGTCCGCCGCGGCGCGGTGGGGCGCGGCGGCGCTGCGCGGGGTCCACAGGTCGCTGGCGATCCTGCTCTTCCTGGCCCTCTGGGAGTCCGCGCCCCGCCTCGGGCTGGTCGACGCGGTGTTCCTGCCGCCGTTCTCGGAGGTCCTGCTCGCGCTGAAGGAACTGGCGGCCGGCGGAGCCCTGCGGGAGCACGCCGAGGCCAGCCTGATCCGCTCCCTGGCGGGGTTCGCCCTCGCGATCCTCGTCATGATCCCGCTCGGCCTGGTGCTCGGCTGGTACAAGCCGGTCGCCGACTTCCTCGACCCGCTGCTGGAGCTGTTCCGCAACACCGCGGCGCTGGCCCTGCTGCCGGTGTTCACGCTCATCCTGGGCCTCGGCGAGACCTCCAAGATCTCGATCATCACCTACGCCTGCGCCTGGCCGATCCTGCTCAACACCATCGCGGGCGTGAAGGGCGTGGACCCGCTGCTGGTCAAGTCGGCGCGCTCCCTGGGACTGCCCCCGTACCGGTTGTTCCAGAAGGTGATCCTGCCCGCCGCCGTCCCGACGATCTTCACCGGCGTCCGGCTGGCCGGCGCCTACTCGATCCTCGTCCTGGTCGCCGCCGAGATGGTCGGCGCCAAGGCCGGGCTCGGCTTCCTCATCAACGACGCCCAGTTCAACTTCCGCATCCCCGACATGTACGCCGGGATCATCGCGATCTCGGTCGTCGGCCTCGCCTTCAACGCGCTCCTGCTGCGGCTGGAGCGCCGCTTCTCGACCTGGAGGACCACCGCATGACCGCCCCGCGCAGACTCCACCTCAACGCCTTCGTCATGGGGGTCGGGCACCACGAGGCGGCCTGGCGCCATCCCCGCACCGACCCCGCCGCCACCCTCGACGTCGGGCACTACCAGCGGATCGCGCGCAAGGCGGAGGAGGGGAGACTCGACTCGATCTTCCTCGCCGACGGCGTGGCGCTGGCGGGGAACGTGCGCCACAACGCGCTCGACCACTTCGAGCCGCTGACCCTGCTGGCCGCCATCGCCGCCGCCACCGAGCACATCGGGCTGATCGCGACGGCCTCCACCACCTACAACGAGCCGTTCAACCTGGCCCGCAAGTTCGCGTCCCTCGACCACATCAGCGGCGGCCGGGCGGGCTGGAACATCGTCACCTCCGCGAGCGAGGCCGAAGCCCGCAACTTCGGCGTCGACCGGCCCGGCCACGCCGACCGCTACGCCCGCGCGGACGACTTCCTGGAGGCCGCGGTCAAGCTGTGGGACAGCTGGGAGGACGGCTCGGTGCTGCGCGACACCGCCTCCGGGGTCTTCGCCGACACCGCGAAGATCCACGAGGTGGGGCACGAGGGCCCGTTCTTCCGGGTCAAGGGCCCGCTGAACATCTCGCGCGGCCCCCAGGGCAGGCCGCTGCTGGTGCAGGCCGGGTCGTCGGAGTCCGGCAAGGAGTTCGCCGCGCGCTGGGCGGAGGCCGTCTTCACCGCCCAGCAGACCCTGGCCGAGGGCAAGGCCTTCTACGCCGACCTCAAGGGGCGGCTGGCCCGGTACGGGCGCGGTGCCGGCGAACTCCTGGTGCTGCCGGGGATCTCGCCGTTCATCGGCTCCACCGAGGCCGAGGCCGAGCGGCTGCAGGAGGAGTTCCAGGAGCTGATCAACCCCGAGTACGGGATCGCCCAGCTCTCCCACATGACCGGTCTCGACCTGAGCGGGCACCCCCTGGACGGGCCGCTGCCCGACGGCCTGCCCGAGACGACCGAGGGCAACCGGAGCCGGTTCGAGCTGGTCGTAGGCCTGGCCCGCCGGGAGGGCCTGACGATCCGGGGGCTCATCGGGCGGCTGGCGGGCGGCCGCGGCCACCGCGTGGTCGCCGGGACCCCCGAGCGGATCGCCGACCAGATCCAGGAGTGGTTCGAGAACGGGGCGGCCGACGGGTTCAACGTCATGCCGCCGTACTACCCGGGAGGCCTGGACGACTTCGTCGACCACGTCGTGCCGATCCTGCGGGCCAGGGGCCTGTTCCGCACCGAGTACGAGAGCCGCACCCTGCGCGGGCACTACGGCCTGGCCCGTCCGGACAGCCGCTACGCCTCCTTCGCACGGGCCGGGCTCACGGAGGTGACCGCGTGAGCGGGCCCGCCGTCGACCTGGACGCCCACCGGGGCGTCGAGCCCGGCGAGTTCCGGCGCGCGCTCGGCTCGCACGCCGCCGGAGTCGTGGTGGTCACCGGGACCGCCGAGGGCGAGCCGGTCGGGCTGACCGCGACCTCGTTCTCCTCGGTCAGCCTGGACCCGCCGCTGGTCTCCTTCTACGCCTCCCACGGCACGTCCACCGGGCCCCGGCTGCTGCGTTCGCCCTGGTTCGCGATCAACGTCCTGGCCGAGGGCCAGCATGAGCTCGCCGCCCGGTTCGCCCGCAGGGGCGAGGACCGGTTCGCCGGCACCGCCTGGCGCCTCGGCGAGCAGGGCGTGCCCCTGCTGGAGGGCGCCGCGGCCCGGCTGGTGTGCCGCCGCGGGAACACGGTGGACATCGGCGACCACTCGCTGGTCGTCGGCCTGGTGACCGCCGCGGAGGTGGCGGACCTGCCGCCGCTGTTGTACCTGCGCGGTGGTTTCGGGCGTTTCACCGCCTGATCACCACGTGATCTCCGGGGCGCGCGGGCCCCGGAGATCACGTGGTCTATACCAAAGGGTGTGGTGTGCAGCACAGGGGTGCGCCGGGGCGCCGAGTTAACACCGGGTTTACACAAGGGCAATGGACGCGAAATCGCGGCTCAGCAGAATTCCGAGCACAGGCACAACCCGGCTTCACCTCCCTCGCACACCACGCAAGGATTCCCATGAGCTTCAAGGCTGAGTACATCTGGATCGACGGCACCGAGCCCACCGCCCAGCTGCGGTCGAAGACTCGCATCCTTGCAGACGGGGCCGAGCTGCCGGTCTGGGGCTTCGACGGCTCCAGCACCAACCAGGCCAAGGGCGGTTCCTCGGACTGCCAGCTCAAGCCGGTCTTCACCTGCCCGGACCCGCTGCGCGACCCGTCCAAGGACGTTCTGGTGCTGTGCGAGGTGCTGAACGTCGACGGCACCCCCCACGAGAGCAACACCCGCGCGCTGCTCTCCCCGGTCGCCGAGCAGTTCGCCGCGCAGGAGTCCTGGTTCGGCATCGAGCAGGAGTACACCCTGATCAAGGACGGCCGTCCGCTGGGCTTCCCCGAGAACGGCTTCCCCGCCCCGCAGGGCCCGTACTACTGCGCCGCCGGCGCCGACCACGTCTTCGGCCGCGAGATGGTCGAGGAGCACCTCGACGCCTGCCTGACCGCCGGTCTGAAGGTCTCCGGCATCAACGCCGAGGTCATGCCCGGCCAGTGGGAGTTCCAGATCGGCCCGGCCGGTCCCGAAGAGGCCGCCGACCACATCTGGGTCGCCCGCTACATCGCGCTGCGCGTCTTCGAGAAGTACGGCGTGCAGTTCTCCATCGAGCCCAAGCCGGTGAAGGGCGACTGGAACGGCGCCGGCGCGCACACCAACTTCTCCACCAAGGCGATGCGCGAGGGCTACGACCCGATCATCACCGCCTGCGAGGCCCTGGGCGAGAAGTTCCTCGAGCACGTCAAGGCCTACGGCGACGGCGTCGAGGACCGCCTCACCGGCGCCCACGAGACCGCCCCGTGGAGCGAGTTCTCCTACGGCGTCTCCGACCGCGGCGCCTCCATCCGCCTGCCCTGGCAGGTCGAGATCGAGCGTTGCGGCTACCTGGAGGACCGCCGCCCGAACGCCAACATGGACCCGTACGTCGTGACCCGCATGATCGTCAACACCTGCTGCACCGCCCTGGAGAAGGCCGGCCAGGTCTGACCGGCGACCCGGAGCCCGACGCGCGCGACGACGTCGACCGAGACCCCCTGTCCCCCCGGGCAGGGGGTCTCGGCGTTCACGGGCTCCCCGGAGCGGGCTAGGGGAGCGGACCGCGGGCGGGGGGCACGTGCGGGACGGGCCGCAGGACGCGGTCCATCTGGGCGGCGAGCTCCTCGGCGCCCCGGTGCCTGCGGTCGAGTTCGGCGGCGTCGCACGTCCAGGAGTCCCGGGCGGTCGGCACCGTGTTCAGCAGATCGGACAGCAACGACGCGAGCACGGCACCGCGCTGCCGGTCACTCCAGCCACTGGTATCGCTCACAGTGACCACTCTCTCACGCTGCAGCGCGACCCGCAGGTGAACGGAAGATGAACCGGAGGCGATCTCGGGTACCGGCCCCCCGCGGGGGCGGGGTCAGCGGCAGTTGGCCCACGGGGCGGTGACGCTGCCCGCCGGGCCGCCGCCCGCGAACCGTACGCAGGTGCCCTTGGCGGCCAGGTAGACCGGGCCCGCGTAGAACTGGTACATGCCCCGGTCGACGGCGCTCCTGCGGTCGGACTGGCGGACGAGGCGGGCGAAGACACCGGTCTTGCGGTCCAGGTCCGCGGTCTTCAGGGTGACGACGCAGTTGAACCCGGCCGCGTTGTACAGCTGGACCGTCCGGCCGCCGGGGAAGTTGCGCGACCGCTGCACCTGGAAGCCCCCGCCCCGGCCTCCGCCGTTGCAGACCTGGACGGCGCCGTAGGGGTTGCGCTCGACGGTCCGGGTCGGCGAGGGGGAGGGCTGCGGGGGCGCGGTCACCACGGGGGGCGTGCTCGGCGCGGGCGCGGGCGGCTGCGTCGCGCCGTCCGAGGGCGAGGGCGGGGCCGAGGGGCCGGGCTTGTCGTGGTCGGGCGCGCTGGGGGTGACCGTGACGACGACGGTCTTCTCCGGCCGGGGCTCCTTGTCGGTCGAGCCGGGCTTGTCGGTCGGGCGGGAGGACGCGGTGGGCCGTGAGGGCTGCGCGGAGACGGTGAGCTGGAGGTTCTGCGGGGCGAGCCCGGTGACCTCGTCTGACTTCTTCGGCTCGTCGTCCCTGGTCAGGGCCCAGCCGGTGACACCGATCGACAACAGCATGATGATGAAGATCACGATGGCGATGGTGGGCCGGCGCCCGGCCAGCGCGTCGCTCTCGCCCGGTTTGGGGCCGATCTCGAAGGGGTAGGGCTCGCGCTGCTGCGGGGGCTGCGGCTGCTGCGGGGCCCAGGCCTGTGCGCCCTCCGCCGGGTTCGTGACGACGGTCTGAGGGGCCGGCGGGGAGGGCGGCACGATCGGCGGCTGCGGCTGGAGGACGGGCTGCGCGCCGGTGCCGCCCATCAGCATCGACTGCGCCTGGGCGGCGGTCGGCCGTGCGGCGGGGTCCTTGGCCAGGCAGGCCTGGACGACCTCGCGCAGCGGGGTGGGCAGCGCGCCGGTGTCGGCCTCGGCGTGCGCGATCCGGTAGACGACCGCGCCGATCTCGTCGCTGCCGAACGGCGGGGTGCCTGTCGCGGCGAAGACCATGCAGGAGGCCCAGGAGAACAGGTCGGACGCCGCGGTGAGCTGGTGGCCGTTCAGCTGCTCGGGGGACATGTAGGCAGGAGTGCCGATGCTGTGGCTGTGCGAGGTGACGTTCAGCGCCCGTGCGATGCCGAAGTCGATGACACGGGGCCCGTCCGGGCCGATGAGGACGTTGTGCGGCTTGAGGTCGCGGTGGATGATGCCGGCCTGGTGGATGGCGGTGAGGGCGTTCAGGGTGTTGATCGCCAGCCGCTCCAGCGCGCCGTCCGTCCGGGGTCCCTCGGTCTCCACCTGTTCCTGGAGGGAGATGCCGGGGACGAACTCGCTGACGATGTAGGGGCGGTCGCCTTCGACGTCGGCGTCGAGGACCTGTGCGGTGCAGAAGCGGGCGACCTGTTTGGCGACCTCCAGTTCGCGGACGAACCTGCCTCGGGCCTCGTCGTCCTCGGCGAACCTGGCGTGCAGCAGCTTGACCGCCACCGGCATCCCGTCGCGCTCGCCGAGGTAGACGGTGCCCTGGCCGCCCTCGCCGAGCACGCCGACCAGCGTGTACGACCCGATCGACGCGGGGTCGCCCGCGCGCAGCGGCCGGGTCTCCACCATGGTTCACTCCCGTCACGACATTTCACAAAAGCAGTGGGGCTACTTTAATGGAGCCGGGGCGGATAATCCGGTCCGGCCGGACGAGCCCGCGAACGCCGGCTCTCCTTTTCCCGTCTCGGCCGCCGACGGCGCGGCCGGGAATTCCGGCCGCGCCGGCGAACGAGCGGAGGGTCAGCCGCAGCCGACCCACGAGGTGCCCTTGGCGCCCGCGGGGCCGCCGCCCGCGAACCGTATGCAGGTGTTCTGGGTGGGCAGGTAGATCGGACCCGCGTAGTACCGGTGCTTGACCCGTGTGGAGGCGGCCCTCCGGTCGGATTGGCGCATGACCTGGGCGAAGACGAGGGTCTCGCGGTCCAGGTCCGCGGTCTTCAGGGTGACGACGCAGCTGACGCCCGCGCGGTTGGTGAGCTGGAGTGTCTGTCCGCCGGGGAAGGCGACGGCGTTCTTGAAGGCGAAGCCGCCGCCTCTCCTGCCGTTGCAGAGCCGAACGGGATCGTGGGGGTTGCGCTTGACGGGCGCGGAAGAGGGCTGCGCGGGGCCGTCCGCCGCGGGGCCGTCCGCCACGGGCGACTGCGCGGCGGCCGGGGGGCCGGAGCCTTGGCCGTCGTCGGACGGGCTGGCGGTGACCGTGATGATGACGGTCGGCCGCGGCTTGGTCTTCTTGCCGGGCTTGGGGGAGGCGCTCCGCGAGGGCCGCCCGGGATCGGTGACCGGGGCCGTCGTCGGGGCGATGGCGGTGACCTGGGGCTTGTCGTCCCTGGTCAGCGCCCATGCGGCGACGCCGACGGCCGCGACCAGGACGGCGGAGACCAGGACGGCGCCGACGGGCCGCCGCCGGCCGGGCGGCGCGTCGCCCGTCGGCGGGCCGATCACGAGCGGGCGGGACTCGTGCGGTCCGGGCTGTTCCGGCTGTTCCGGCTGCTCCGGTCGCTCTGACCGGACGGGCACGGTCGGCCGCCGCGGCAGGAGGGCGGCGGGCGCGTCGCCGCCGATGAGCATCGCCTGCGCCTGGGCGGCGGTCGGCCGTGCGGCGGGGTCCTTGGCCAGGCAGGCCTGGACGACCTCGCGCAGCGGGGTGGGCAGCGCGCCGGTGTCGGCCTCGGCGTGCGCGATCCGGTAGACGACCGCGCCGATCTCGTCCTCTCCGAACGGCGGGGCGCCTGTCGCGGCGAAGACCATGCTGGCCGCCCAGGAGAACAGGTCGGACGCCGTGGTGAGCTGGTGGCCGTTCAGCTGCTCGGGGGACATGTAGGCCGGGGTGCCGATGTTCTGGCTGTGCGAGGTGACGTTCAGCGCCCGTGCGATGCCGAAGTCGATGACGCGCGGCCCGTCCGGGCCGATGAGGACGTTGTGCGGTTTGAAGTCGCGGTGGACGATCTCGGCCTGGTGGATGGCGGTGAGGGCGTTCAGGGTGTTGATCGCCAGCCGCTCCAGCGTGCCCTCGGCCCGTGGCCCTTCGGCGTCCACCTGCTCTTGGAGGGAGATGCCGGGGACGAACTCGCTGACGATGTAGGGGCGGTCGCCTTCGACGTCGGCGTCGAGGACCTGTGCGGTGCAGAAGCGGGCGACCTGTTTGGCGACCTCCAGTTCGCGGACGAACCTGCCTCGGGCCTCGTCGTCCTCGGCGAACCTGGCGTGCAGCAGCTTGACCGCGACCTGTTCTCCGCGGCGCTCGCCGAGGTAGACGGTGCCCTGGCCGCCCTCGCCGAGCACGCCGACCAGCGTGTACGGCCCGATCGACGCGGGGTCGCTCACGCGCAGCGGCCGGGCCTGCACCATGGTTCACTCCTGTCACCGCGCTTAACAAAAGTAGTGGAGCCACTTTAATGGAGTAGATGCGGATAATTTGGGCAGCTTTCCGCAACCCATGACCGAGATCACGAACCCCGCCGAACTTCGTGGGATTCTCAAAGAACTGATGTCCCGCGCCGTCCGCAAGGAGTGCTCCGAGCCGGACGGGCGGGACGGGGAATGGATCGCCTCTCCTTTTCTCGTCCACGTCGCCGGCGGCCGGACATCGGCGTTTCCGGAGCGGGCTCTAGCGGTTCCGGCCGGAGGCGTCCCCGGTGAGGCCGAAGCGGGGCAGGCAGGGCGGCAGACCCTCGATCTCGGTCTCGACCCTCCGGTGCGCCAGCCAGCCGTCCCGGTCGAGGACGAACCGCAGCTCCTCGACCGGGCGGTCAAGGACGGCCGAGCGCGTCACCCCGTTGGGCCGGTAGCCGAGCCTGCGGGTGACGCCCTGGGACGCGAGGTTGCCGGCGTGCGCCCCGGTCGTGGCGAACCGCGCGCCCAGGCCGGTGAAGGCCAGCTCCAGCACCGCCGCGCGCATCTCCGTGCCCAGCCCCCGGCGCTGGTGCCGCAGGCCGAGCCAGGAGCCCGAGGAGACCTCCCGGACGACGGCGAAATCACGCCCGTGCAGCTCCTGGACGCCGATCGCGCGCCCCTCGTGGACGACGGCCAGCGGGAGATGCCAGTTCTCGGGCGTCCACTCGGCCAGCATCTTCCACTGCCACTGCACCACGCGGCCGCCGAGCTCCTCACGGGGCGCGTGCGTCCACGGCGTGGCGAAGGGCATCTCGTCGGACGGGTGCACCCCGTCCAGCGCGGTGTCGGCGAGCTCGTCGAGTTCCTTCGGGCCGGGCAGCCGCAGCTCCAGACGGGGCGTACGCAGCCTCAGCCCGAACAAGGGCCAGTGCTTCATACCCGACCATCCTGAGCGGCGGGGCACCCGGCTGTCATCCGGTTTTCCGGCCGGGGGGTCAGGCAGAGAAGGAGCGGGCGTAGTCCTCCAGCTCGCAGAGGTGGCGGTCCTTGACGGAGCGGGGCAGCCCGGCGATGAAAGCGTCCATGGAGTCCCCCTCAGGCATTGATTCTTCGGGACAACGATAGATCCCGCCCATGGAACGCAACCCGTCGACCGTACGGCGAGGGCCGGGCGCCCCGCGGAGACGGGACGCCCGGCCCTCGGCCCGGCACGGGTCAGCCGAGCTTGATCTCGTACTTCTGCGCGTTCTCCGAGACGGAGGCCTCCCGGACGGTCTTCAGGCCGCCGAGGGAGTCCTTGTCGGGCTGGAGGATGTAGGTCTCGCGGGACGGGGGCTGGCCGACGTCGGTGAAGTCCATCTTGCTGCCGAAGCCGCCGTCCCAGGCGTTCTGGGAGCGGTGCGCGGAGATGATGCCCTCGCGGGTGAGGTCCTTCTTCCCGCAGGCGAGCTTCAGGGCGTCGCCGGTGATCGCCGCGGTGGTGTAGCCGGCCATCACGCCGTTGTCCAGGACGGCGTCGGGGTACTTGGCCTTGTAGTCGGTGGCCAGCTTCTTCATGGTCTCCAGGTCCGCGCTCAGCGGGCTGGACGCCTGCATGACCACGAAGCCCTTGGTCAGGGCCGGGCCGACGGGGGTGTCCAGCAGCTGCGGGGCGAAGGAGGAGTTGCTGCCCAGGAACGGCACGTCCATGCCCTGGGCGGCGGCCACGCCGACCGCGGAGGCGGTCTGCTTGGGGCTGGTGGACAGCACGATGGCCTTGACGCCCTCGGACTTCATCGCCGCGATCTGCGAGGTCATGTCGGCGTCGGTGGCCTTGACCTTCTGCTCGACGACCGTCATGCCGTGCTGCCCGGCGGCGAACGTCGATCCCGCCAGGGAGTCGACGCCGTAGTCGCCCTCGACGTAGATGTGGCCGATCTTGTCGCCGGACTTCAGGCCGTGCTCGTCCACCGCGTAGTCGACGCCGTTGATGACGTCGATCGCGTAGGTGGTGCCGGTCATCTGGATCTGCTTCGCGCCCAGCATCTGCGGCGACCAGGCCAGCACCAGGGTCAGCGGCCCGTCCTTGGCGATGCGGTCCTGGACGGCGCCGACCGTCGCCGAGCCGATGAAGTGGGCGAACGCCGCGACCTTCGGCTCCAGCTCGGTGTAGGAGGCCACGCTCTTCTGGACGTCGTAGCCCATGTCGCGGACCTGCGGCTCGACCGTGCGCCCGCAGATGCCGCCGGCCTTGTTGACCTGCTCGAAGTACAGCTGGGCGCCCTGGGAGATGCTCTTGCCCAGCGGGGCGTAGGGGCCGGTCAGGTCGGTGATCATGCCGACGCCGATCGTCTTGTCGCTCACGCCCGGACCGTGCTTGACGCCGTCGGCGCCGGTCTCGTCACCACCGCCCGCGCCCTTGTCGCTGCCGCAGGCGGCCAGCGCCAGCATCGCGGCGATGCCGAGTGCTCCGGCGCTCAGTCGGAACCCGTTCATGAGGAACTCCTTGTGTTGCGGGGATGGGGGCGTCTTCCGGCCAGCGAGGCGCGGATCCGGGAGGCCAGTCCGAGCAGTCCGCCCGGGAGGAACAGGACGACGGCGACGACCGCGGCGCCGTACAGCATCCGGGCCGCCTCCGCGGGGGAGAAACCGCTCTCGCCCGGCTGGGCGACCAGGGGCATCGAGTCGCTGTAGCGGGTGAGCACCTGGGGCAGGAGGGAGACGAAGACGGCGCCGATGACGGCCCCGCCGACCGAGCCCAGGCCGCCGATCACGATCATGGCCAGGTAGTCGAGGGACAACATCACGCCGAAGTAGTCGGGCACGGCCCGCTGGAAGGACAGGGCCAGCATCACGCCGGCCAGGCCGCCGTACATCGACGACAGGACGAACACGCCCGCCCGGTACCGCGCGACCGGGACGCCCATGACGCCGGCGGCCGTCTCGTGGTCGCGGATGGTGTTCATGGCGCGGCCGGGCCGGTCGCGCAGGACGCCGCGGGCGAACAAGGCGGCGAGCGCCAGCAGCACGGCCCCCAGGTACCACAGCCGTTCGGGCGCGCCGAAGGGGATCCCCATGACGACCAGGTCGGTCTCGTCGGAGAAGCTGAAGCCGAACAGCTCCAGCGGGGGCACCGCGCGCCCGTTGTAGCCGCCGGTGACCGGTTCGGCGCTGAACAGCACGTGCTGGCCGAGGAAGATCAGGGCGAGGGTGGCGATGCCCAGGTAGGCGCCCTTGAGCCGGCCGGCGATCGGGCTGAAGACCCCGCCCGCCAGCCCGGCCAGGGCGATCGCCAGCACCGCCGCCAGCGGGGTGGGCAGGCCCAGGCCGCCGAGGTGGCCGTCGGGCTCGGCGGAGAAGTAGACGTACCCGTACGCGCCGACCGCCAGGAAGAAGGCGTGGCCCATGGACAGCTGGCCGGTCGCGCCGGTCAGCAGGTTGATGCCGATCGCGCCCACCGCGGCGGACATCGCGAACATCCCGGCCGTCAGCCAGAAGGCGTCGAGGTAGAAGGGCACCGCGACCGCCACCGCGGCGACGGCCGCCCAGACGACCACGCCGGTCGGGAACGCGCGGGGCGCGGATCCCGCGGCCGGGGGCCGCTTGGCGGGGGGCCTCTTGGACACGGAGGTCTCAGACACGGGTCAGCTCCCTGGTCCCGAAGAGCCCTGCCGGGCGGATGAGCAGTACGAGGAGCATGACCAGGAACGGCGCGACGTCCCCGATGCCCCGGCCGAGGAAGCTCAGGTCGCCCTGGTAGCCGCTCATCAGCGCCTCGGTGACGCCGATGAGCAGCCCGCCGACGAGCGCCCCGGTGGTGGAGTCCAGCCCGCCGAGGATCGCGGCGGGGAACGCCTTGAGCGCCACCATGCCGGTCGTCTTGTCCAGGCCGGGGGTGGGGAAGACGGCCAGGAACAGCGCGGCCACGGCGGCGAGCGCCCCCGCCACGGCCCAGGCGCTCATCGAGACGCGGCTGAGCCGCACGCCCATGAGCGCGGCGGTCTCGCCGTCCTCGGCGGCCGCCCGCATCGCCACGCCCCAGCCGGTGTGCTTGAACGCCAGCAGGAACGTCGCGATCAGCACGAAGGCCACGAGCAGGGCGGCGAGGCGGGCCTCGGAGATGGAGACCGGGCCGAGGCGCACGACCTGGTCGCCCCACGGGTCGCCCATCGCCAGGACGTCGGTGCCGATGTGCCGGGCTATCTCGGTGGCCAGGACGATGTCGACGCCGATGGTGGCGATCGCCAGCACGCTGTGGTCGGCGGCCTTGGAGCGCCGGATGACCAGGAACTCCACCAGGCAGCCGACCGCGGCGGCTCCGGCGATGCCCGCGGCCAGCGCGGGCCAGAACCCGATCGATCCGTGCAGCTTGGCGGTGATGAACCCGCCGGCCAGCAGCAGCGACGCGTGCGCGAAGTTCACGACCTCGCTGGCCTTGAAGATGATGACGAACCCGAGGGCGATGAGCGCGTACACAGCCCCCATCGAGATCCCGTTCAGCAGGAGTTCGGCGAAGGTGGTCACACTTGCTCCTCGTCGTGTGCGGCGGGCTCTTCCGCGGCGGCGCCGAGGTAGGCACGGACGACCTCGGGGTCGCGCTGGACCTCGGCGGGCGTGCCGCCGGCGATGCGCTTCCCGAAGTCGAGGACGGTGACGGCGTCGGCGAGGCGCATCACCATGCCCATGTCGTGCTCGACCAGCAGCAGCGAGATGCCGAGGTCCTCGCGGATCGCGGAGATGAGGGCGGCCATCTCGCGCCGCTCGCCGCCGTTCATGCCGGCGACCGGCTCGTCGAGCAGCAGCAGCCTCGGCTCCATGCACAGGGCGCGGGCGAGCTCCACCCGCTTCTGCACGCCGTAGGGCAGCAGCCCGACCGGGACGGGCAGCCGTTCGGTCAGCCCGACGAACGCGGCGATCTCGGCGACCCGCCCGGCGTGGACGGCCCTCTCGCGCCGGGCGGACGGCAGGCGCAGCCCGGCGGAGACGAAGCCGGTGCGGGTCAGCCGGTGCCGTCCCAGCATCAGGTTGTCGGCGACCGACAGGTGCGGGGAGAGCGCGATGTTCTGGAAGGTGCGGGCCACGCCGAGCTCCGCGATGCGGTGCGTGGGCAGCTTCGTGAGCTCGGCGCCGCCGAACCGCACGCTGCCCGAGGAGGCCCTGTAGACGCCCGAGAGCACGTTGAAGCAGGTGGACTTGCCCGCTCCGTTGGGCCCGATGACGGCGTGGATCGAGCCCGGCTCGACGGTGAAGCCCACCGAGTCCAGGGCGACGAGCCCGGCGAACCGGACGGTGACGTCGCGTACCTCCAGCGGGGGCAGGGGGAGGGCCGTCATGCCGGCCACCTCGTCAGGACGGGCCGGGAGGGGGAGCCGCCGTCCTGCGGCGGGAGCTCCTCGTCGCTCTCGCCCAGGTAGCGGCGGCGCACCTCGTCGCTGGCGGCCAGCTCGCCGGCCGGGCCGGACATGACGACCTCGCCGACCTCCAGCACGTAGGCGTGGGAGGCCAGGGACAGCGCCATCGCGGCGTTCTGCTCCACCAGCAGCACCGTGGTGCCCTCGGCGTTGATGCGCCGGACGGTCTCGGCGATGCGGGCGGCCATGAGCGGGGCGAGCCCGAGGGTGGGCTCGTCGAGCAGCAGCACCCGCGGCCGGGCCATGAGCGCCCGCCCGATGGCGAGCATCTGCTGCTCGCCGCCCGACAGCAGCCCGGCGCGCTGCCCGGCGCGTTCGGCCAGCACCGGGAACAGCTCCATGACGTGTTCGCGGGCGGCCGCCGCGGCCTTGCGCCCCCGCACGCCCAGTGCCCCGGCCCGCAGGTTCTCCGCCACGGTCATCCGGCCGAAGACCCGCCGGCCCTCCGGCACCTGGGTCACGCCGCGCGCCACGATCTCCGCGGCGTTCAGGCCCGTCAGCCGGTCTCCCGCGTACGCCACGCCGCCTCCGGTGACGGCTCCGCGGTGGAAGCGCAGGGTGCCGGAGACCGCGCGCAGCAGCGTCGACTTGCCCGCCCCGTTGGAGCCCAGCACGGCCACGACCGAGCCCTCGGGCGCCTGGAGCGAGACCCCGCGCAGCGCCTGGACCGGACCGTAGGAGACCTGGAGGTCCTCGATGAGGAGGCCGCTTCCGGGAGCCTTCTCCGGGAGCGGCGGCCTCTTGACCGGGTGCTCGGGCGGAGGGGGGTCGTCAGCGGCCATGGTGCTCCTCGTACTGCAGTGGTGTGAGGGAAAACACAAATCCCCCGGATGGGCGGCCGTCCAGACTCCGGCGGGAACTGGAGACCGATGCACAACCCCGGCCGCTGAGGTGCTGGAAGAGATCTGTGCAAATGCACAGGCTTCGGATAACGTTCGTTACTGGAAGAACGACCGCTCGGGGGTCCAGGGCGGGAGCGAGAAGTGAACGTTGTGAAGGACCCCGCGCGGCCCGGTGGAGAGAGCCTCGAGGTCATGCGGCGGGTGGCAGGCCGGCTTCTGGAGCGGGTGCCGGAGATGGCCGGAAAGCTGCTGACGGAGCTGCGCGCCACCGAGGACGCCTACCGGCGCCTCCCCGAGCACGAGCACCGGCGCGACCTCGAACGCGGCTTCCAGGCGGGCATCGAGGGCATGCTGCTGCCCTGGCGGGAGCGGCGCGACCTGGCCGTCGCCGCCGAGACCGCGGCCAGGCGCGCCGAGCAGGGCGTCCCGCTGGACGCGTTGCTGCGCGGCTACCGGCTGGCCACCCAGATCACCTGGGAGACGATGGTCGACCTGCTGGCGACCGACCACCCCGGCGAGGCGACGGCCCTGCTGCGCGGCGCCGAACGCGTCTGGCAGGGGGTGGACCGGCAGGCCGTGGTCGCCGCCGACGCCTACCGCAGGCGCGAGAACGAACTGCGCAGCCGGCACGCGGAACGGACGCAGGCCCTGCTGGACGCGCTGCTGGAGGGCAGGGCCGACACCGCGGTCGTGCGCGCCGCCGCGGCGGCGCTGGAGGTCCCCCAGTTCGGCCGGTACCTGGTGGTGGCGACCCGCCACGACGGTCCCCGCCCGGCGCGGGCGCACCGCCCCGGAGAGGCGGCGGGACTGCGCCTGCTGTGGCGCGCACGCCCGGAATGCGACCTCCTGGTGGTCTCGCTCGCCGACCACGACCCGGCCGAGGCGCTGCGCGTGGTGGAGCCGCTGCTGGCCGACAGGTCGGGGGTCGGCCCGGCGGTGCACGGGCTGCTGGAGCTGTGCGAGGCGCGCCGCCACGCGATGGTCGCGCTGCGCACCTGCCGGGGCCCCGAGACGGTCCACCTGGACGACAGGCTGCCCGCCGCCCTGGCCGCCAGCCAGCCCGACCTGGCCGAGCGCCTGGTCGAGGTGGTGCTGCGGCCCCTGCTCGACCTCGACCCGCCCGAACGCGAGACGCTGCTGACCACCCTGACCCGCTGGCTGGACTGCGACGGCTCGGCGGCCCGCACCGCCGCCGCGCTCTACTGCCACCGCAACACGGTCTTCAACCGCATCCGCCGCATCGAGGCGCTCACCGGCCGGTCCCCGGACCGCCCCCGCGAGGCGCTGGAGCTCGCGCTCGCCCTGGACGCCTACCGCATCCGCGGCGCGGAGTGACCCGTCCGCCCCGCCCGTCCCGTCCGTCCCGCCTGTCCTGATGCGGTCAAGCGAGTCGGGCGGCATCCGGTGAACGCGGCTCTTGAGGGAAGAAAGGAGGCATCGGCCTCCGAGTGAAGAGAGCAGCATGATCGATGGGTTCGTCGCCGGACGGTTCACCCTGGCGGAGGAGCTGGGCCAGGGCGGGATGGGCGTGGTCTGGCGGGCGACGGACACGCTGACCGGCCGCGAGGTGGCGGTGAAGCGGGTGCTCGTGCCGGCCGACCTTCCCGCGGGAACCGTCGCGGACGGGCTGGCCCGCCTCGCGCTGGAGTGGCGGGCGCTGGCCGGGCTGGACCACCCGAACGCGGTGGCGATCCACGACGTGCTGGAGGCGGACGACGGCCTCTACGTCGTCATGGAACTGGTCGAGGCGGTCTCGCTGGAGGAGCTCGTGCGCGACGGGGGGCCGCTGCCGCTCGGCCGGGCGTCCCGGATCGGGCTGCAGCTGCTGGACGTGCTGACGGCCGCGCACGGGGCGGGCGTCGTGCACCGCGAGGTGAAGCCGGGGAACGTGCTGGTGCTGTCCGGCGACCGGGTGAAGCTCGGCGACTTCGGCGTCGCGGGTCTGCAGGGGGAGGCGCGGCTGACGGGGACGGGCGCGTTCCTCGGTTCCCCCGCCTACCTGGCGCCCGAGCAGGCCAGGGGCGGCCCCTGCACGCCGGAGTCGGACCTGTGGTCGCTGGGCGCGACGCTCTACCACGCGCTGGAGGGCCGGGACGCCTTCGAGGCCCCGGCGTTCTCCGCGGTCCTGGCCAAGATCCTCGACGGCGTCCCGGCCCGCCCGGCACACGCCGGCCCGCTGGAGCCCCTGCTGGCGGGGCTCCTGCACAAGGACCCGGGGTCGCGCCCCCGGCCCGCGCAGATCCGGCGGGCGCTGGCCGAGGCGGCCGAGGCCCCGCAGCCCGCCGCGCGGCCCGTCCCGCCCCAGGCCGGGGAGGCCGATCCCCTGGTCACCGGACCGGCCGCCGGTCTGGAAGGACCCGTCACGGCCCTTCCCGGCGGCACGCCTCCCTTCACCGCCCGGGTCAGGCGGCGGGGGATGGTCGCCGAGACCGCCTCCCGGGTGGTGTGGACGCTGCTGCTGTGCGCCGGGGCCCTCGTTCTCGTCTCCTCCGTCTTCGGAGACCTGACCGTTCTGGGCCTGGTGCCGTTCCTCCTGCTCATCGGAGCCACCGCACTGGGCCGGAGCGCCTACCTGATCGCCGCGTGCGTGACCGGCCTCCTCACCCGCAGCGCCCTGGAGATCGGCCCCCGCGGCATCGCCTTCCGCCGCGGCCGCCACTCGGCCGGCTACACCTGGGACGACATCGAGAGCATCACCATCGCCCGCCGCGGCCTCCGCCGCCGCCGGGTCCTCCTGATCCGCCTCGCCGGGGGCGTCTCCACCGGACGTGCCCCACTGCTCCCGATCCACTTCACCGGCACCCCGGGCCGCTCTCCCTGGTTCCACCGCAAGACCGGCCAGATCGCCCTCTGCCGTCTGGACGAACTCCACGCCGACCTCCGCACCGTCGAGCGCCACCTCCGGACGTTCGCGGGAGACCGCAGCAGGCCGTCCCAGTGATCAGGCGCGCGGGCGGGGGAGAGGGGAGGGACGGCCGTCGCGCTTGAAGGCCTTGCGGGCGGGCGGGGTGTACTTGACGAAGTCCGGGAGGACCGACCACAGGTCGCCGAGGGAGCGGACGATCTCGGCGAACCGCCGGTAGCGGCGTTCGTCGGCGCGGGTCCACCTCAGGCCGAGGATGTCGCGGGCCTCCGGAGGGAGGCCGCCGACGGTGAGGAAGCGGGCGACGGCGTTGAGGGGGACGCCGAGGACCTTCCAGACACCTTCAGGGATCCGGCGGGGGCGGGGGAAGCCCTTCTCGACGTAGCCAACGCTGTAGGCCGCCGACTTGTGCGCGGCGAGCTCCTCGTTGAGCATGCGCTTCCAGTAGGCCTGGAAGGCGGGCCAGTCCTCGGGCACGGGGCGGTCGCTGACCCCGTACATGGCGTACCAGACCTTGGACTCCTCGTAGATCCGGTGCTTCTCCTCGTCGGTGAGCGGGCGCATGAACGTCTCGGTGCTGTAGATCAGGTGGTCGAGGAACGTGGCGTGCGCCCAGAAGTACGTCTCGGGATCGAGGGCGTGGTAGCGCTCCCCACCGGGCATCTCGCCCTTGATGTTCACGTGGTAGTCGCGGACCTTCGCGCCCGTCCTGACCGCCTCGGCGCCGCCGTAGACGGTGTTGAGGATGGGGCCTGCGGAGCGCTTGAGGCGGCCGAAGGTGTCGCTGAAGAAGACCGAGTGCTCCATGACCCCCTGGCCGAGCGACGGGAGCATGAGCTGCAGGACCCCGGCGCGGGGGCCGGTGAGCAGCGCCCGGTTGTCTCCGAAGAAGCGCCAGGTCAGGGAGTCGGGGCCGAGGGGCTGCACGGTGCTCCTAAAGTTGGTGGCGGGTGCCACCAATATCGGGTTCGAAGATCCGTAGCGTCAAGATGGACCCGATGGGATCTACGACACGTCCGTACCGCGGGCGCACCGCCGAGGAGCGCCGGGCCGAACGGCGCGCAAGGCTGCTGGCGGCGGCGCTGGAGCTGTGGGGCGACCAGGGCTGGGCGGCGGTCACCATGCGCGGGGTGTGCGCGCACGCCGGGCTGAACGACCGCTACTTCTACGAGAGCTTCGCCGACGTCGAGCAGCTGCTGCTGGCCGTCTACGACCAGGCGCTGCGCGACCTCCTCGGATACGTCGAGCGGGTGGTCGCCACCGCGCCGACACCGCGCGAGCGCATCCGCACGGGCATGGCGGTGTTCGTGCACGCGATGGCGTCGGACTCGCGGCGGGCCCGGATCGGGCTGGCCGAACCGGCCGGCAGCCCGGCGCTGGAGCAGCGGCGCCGGGACACCTACCACCTCTTCGCGCGGCTCGCCCGCGACTGGCTGCGGCCCGCCGACGAGGAGGCGTTCACCGTCGCGGTGCTCTTCGCGCTCGGCGGCGTCGGAGAGCTGATCATCAACTGGCTCGGCGGCACGCTCGCCCTCACGCCGGACGAGCTGGCGGACAGGGCGAGCGGGCTGGTGCTGGGCGTCATCGCGCCCTACCTGTGAGCGGTCCCCGGCCGGGCGTGGGCGGGGAGGAGGACGACCTTGCCGCGCGAGCGGCGGGTCTCGATCGCGGTGTGCGCCGCGGCGGCGTCCGCCAGGGGGTACTCGTCCACGAGAGGGGCCGCGTCGCCCCGCGCGACGGCCTCCAGGGCGCGGGTCTCCAGCGTGCGGAGGTCCGCGGGCCGGCCGCCCAGGACGCTGCCCACGGTGATCGAACGCTCCACGATGTCGTCCGTCGCCACCCGGACGGGGGCGCCGCTCGCCCAGCCGACGATGACGTGGCGGCCGCCGGGCGCGAGGGACTCCAGGGCGGTCCTGGCGACGTCGCCGCCCACGCCGTCCAGGACGACGGTCGGGGCGGCGCCCTCCAGAGCGGCCTTCATGAGGTCGGCCCAGGCCGCGTCGGAGGTGTCGACGGGGACCAGCCCGTCGCGCCGGAACGCGGTGACGGCCTCGCGCTTGGCCTCGCCGCCGTAGAGGGCGGCGACGCGGGCGCCCAGGGAGTGCGCCAGCTGCATGAGCTGGTTGCCGAGCCCGCCGGACGCGCCCGTCACGATGACGACGTCCTCCGCGGTGATGCGGGCGGCGTTCAGGACCATCTGCGCCGTCCGCCCCGTTCCGACGGCCGCGATGGCGGCGGGGAAGGAGACACGGTCGGGCAGGGCGTGCAGGGAGGCCGCCGGGGCGAGCGCGTACTCGGCGTACCCGCCGCTCAGGGCCCCGACGTGGGCGACGACCCGCCTGCCCGCCCAGGAGCCCTCGACGTCCGGGCCGACGGCCTCGACCGTCCCGGCGACCTCGCGTCCGGGGGTCATGGGCAGCTGCGGCTTGGGCAGCGTCGGAGGGCCGTATCCCTGCCGGATGCCGGTGTCCACGGCGTGGACGCCGGCCGCCGCGACCTTCACCAGCACCTGGCCGGGTCCGGGCGACGGGCGTTCGGTCTCTTCGAGGACGAGCACGTCGGCGGGGCCGAACTCGCGCTGGACGATGGCCTTCATGAGATCACCTCTGATTTCGGGGAGTTGCCGGTGCCGGGGGAGACCCGGTGGGCGAGGAGGGCCGCCACCAGCCCGATGAGGGCGGCGAAGGCGAAGACGGCGGCGAACCCGCCGGCGGATCCGGTGGCGAAGGAGGCGAAGACGATCCCGGCGAGCGCCAGGGTCAGCGCGCCGCCGAGCGAGTCGGCGATCGACATCGCCGAGGAGTTGAAGCCGCGGTTCGCGGGGGTGGAGAGGCCCAGGACCAGGGTGCTCAGCCGCGGGTACATCAGGCCCATGCCCGCGCCGCCGACCGTCCACCCGGCGATGGGGACGGCCGGGTGCAGGCCGAGGAGGGCCGCCAGCAGGGCCGGGAGGATCGCGGCGAACACCAGGACCATGCCGATCCGGACCGCCAGGGCGTGCGGCAGCCGCTCGCCGAGCCGCCCCTGCACCGCCGAGGCCCCCGACCAGGCCAGCGCGCCGAGGGTCAGGGTGAGCCCGGCGAGCGTGGGGGAGAAGCCGTACCGCTCGGTGAAGAGGTACGGCAGGTAGACGTCGGCGCCGAAGAACGCGGCGGCGCCCATCCCGCGCATCAGGACGACGCTCGGCAGCCCGCGCCGGGCCCTCAGGGTCCCGGCGGGCAGCAGCGGGCGCACCGCGACCAGCGTGGCGGCCACCGAGGCGAGCACCAGCAGGCCGCCCACCCGGGGGATCTCGCTCACCAGGTTCAGGGCCAGGACGGCGAGGGCAGCCAGCGTCGCCCACACGAGCAGGCGGGGCCCGCGCCCCGCGTCGTCCGCCGCGGGCTCGCCGGGCCCGAGGCCGCCGAGCGAGGGGACCACCATGAGCATCGCCAGGGCGACCAGGACGACCACGCCGAGGAACACCCAGTGCCAGCTCAGCAGGTCGGTGACGGCTCCGGCGGCGGCCGGTCCGACCAGCGCGGGGACGACCCAGGCGGCGGCGAACCAGGCGAAGATCTTGGGATGCAGCTCCTCGGGGTAGACCCGGGCCACCACCACGTAGAGGGTGACGGTGAGGGCGCCGCCGCCCAGGCCCTGCAGGAGCCGCCCGGCGACGAGCGCCTCCATGGACGGGGCGAGCCCGCACACCACCAGCCCGACGGAGAACAGCGCCACGGAGGCGTAGAGCGGCGCGACCGGCCCCCGGCGGTCGGCCCACATCCCGCCCGCGACCATGCCGATCACGCCCGTCGCCAGCGGCCCGGCGAAGGCGGCGGCGTACAGGCGGGCGCCGTCGAGATCCGCGCTGACGGCCGGCATCACGGCGGTCACCGCGACGCTCTCGAACGCGGCGAGGAAGACCAGCGCGAACGAGCCGATCGTCGTCCACAGGAACGTTCTGCTCAGCACCCCTGAGCTGGTCTTCTCCGGAGCGTCCGGCGGTGTCGTCGAGATCATGATATGACCTTAGAACCTCAACCATTGTTGAGGTCAAACGTATTTTCCGGATAGGGAGTGAGATGCCCGACTCCTTCTACAGTCCCGGCCACCTGCTCCCCGTGGGAGAGGTGGCGCGGCGCAGCGGCGTGAGCGTCTCCGCACTGCACTTCTACGAGCGCGAGGACCTGATCAGGTCGGAGCGCACGCCGGGCAACCAGCGCCGCTACCGCCGCGACATCCTGCGCCGCCTGGCGTTCATCAGGGTCTCCCAGCGGGTGGGCGTCCCCCTCAGGGACATCCGCACCGCCCTGGACTCCCTGCCGTCCGGCCGCACGCCCACCAGGAGCGACTGGGCGCGGCTGTCCCGGCGCTGGCACGGCGAGCTCGAGTCCCGCATCAGGGACCTCGAACGGCTGCGCGACACCCTCACCGACTGCATCGGCTGCGGCTGCCTCAGCCTGGGCAGCTGCTCCCTCCAGAACCCCTCCGACGCCCTGGGCGAGACCGGCCAGGGACCCCGCCGCTGGACGGAGCCGTGACGGCCGGGGGTTCGATCGGCGGCCTCCGGGAATGGCAGCGACACGGGGAGAAGCCCGGCCCGTCCACGGGGCGGGCCGGGAGACCACGGGAACTCTGTAAGGATCAGGTCATGCGTATCGTCGTCGTGGGTGGGCACGGTCAGATCGCGTTGCGGCTGCTGCGGCTGCTTCCGGACGGGACGGCCGTGGGAGTGGTCCGCAACCGGGACCAGGTGCCCGACCTGGAGGCCACCGGGCAGGAAGGGGCGATCTTCGACCTCGAGGAGGACCCCATGGCGGAGCTGGCGATCCTGCTCCAGGGTGCCGACGCCGTCGTCTTCGCGGCGGGGGCGGGGCCCGGCAGCGGCGCGGCGCGCAAGGCGACCGTGGACCAGAACGGGGCGATCCTGTGCGCCGAGGCCGCGCAGGAGGCCGGGGTGCGCCGGTTCGTGCAGATCTCGGCGACCGGCGTGGACCAGCCGCCGCCGCCCGGCACCGAGGAGTCCTGGGCCGCGTACGTCACCGCCAAGCGCGTGGCCGAGGAGGACCTGCGCGCACGCGACCTGGACTGGACGATCCTGCGCCCCGGCCGGCTGATCGACGGGCAGGGCACGGGCCTGGTCCGGCTCACCGACCCGCCCGCCGAACGCGGCGACATCCCCCGCGAGGACGTGGCGGCCGTCATCGCCGAGCTGATCCGCACGGGCGCGGGCGTGCACCGCACCCTGGAGCTGCACGGCGGCCCCGTCCCGATCGCGGAGGCGGTGGCCGCGCTCTAGTCCTCCCGACGGGGTTGTCCGTAGAGTCTGGGGCATGACGGGCTTCGTGGGCGCCCCCATGCCGGGGACAGTGGTGAGCGTCGAGGTGGTGGCGGGCCAGGAGGTGCGCGCGGGGGCCGCGCTGGTGGTGCTCGAGGCGATGAAGATGGAGCATGTCGTACGGGCCGGGCACGACGGCATCGTCGCGGAGGTGCTCGTCCGCGCCGGCGGGACGGTGCGGCGCGACGCCCCGCTCGTCCGGGTGAAGGAGGCCGCGGTGACGGCAGCCGCCCGCGAGGAGGAGGCGGCCGTCGACCTCGACGCGGTCCGGCCGGACCTGGCCGCCGTCCGGGCCCGGCACGCGGCGGGCCTGGACGCCGGACGGCCCGAGGCCGTGCGGCGCCGCCACGAGCGGGGCCGCCGCACCGCGCGGGAGAACATCGCCGACCTGTGCGACGAAGGCACGTTCGCCGAGTACGGGGCGCTGGCGATCGCGGCGCAGCGGCGGCGGCGCCCGGTGGAGGAGCTCATCGAGCGCACCCCGGCGGACGGGCTCGTCTGCGGGGTCGGCGAGATCGGCGGGCGGTCCGCCGTCGTCATGTCCTACGACTACACGGTCCTGGCGGGCACCCAGGGCTACCTCAACCACCGCAAGACCGACAGGATGTTGGAACTCGCCGCGGAACGCCGGCTCCCGCTGGTGCTGTTCGCCGAGGGCGGCGGCGGCCGTCCCGGCGACACCGACACCACCACCGTCTCCGGCCTGGACGTCACCAGCTTCTGGGCGATGGGGCGGCTCAGCGGCAGGGTGCCGCTCGTCGGGATCGCCTCCGGGCGCTGCTTCGCCGGGAACGCCGCGCTCCTGGGCTGCTGCGACGTCATCATCGCCACGCCCGACGCCAACATCGGCATGGGCGGGCCCGCGATGATCGAGGGCGGCGGGCTGGGGACGTACCGGCCCGAGGAGATCGGGCCGATCGACGTCCAGACGGCGAACGGCGTCGTGGACGTGGTGGCGCGGGACGAGGCCGCGGCCGTCGAGACGGCACGGCGCTACCTGTCGTACTTCACGGGGCCCGCGGAGGACTGGACGGCGCCCGACCAGCGCCTCCTGCGGCACCTGGTCCCAGAGAACCGCAAGACCCCCTACGACGTCGGGCAGGTCATCGAGACCCTCGCGGACGACGGCTCCGTGCTGGAGCTGCGGCGCGGTTTCGCCCCCGGCATCCGCACCGCGCTGGTCCGCGTCGAGGGCGTGCCGCTGGGGCTCCTCGCCAACGACCCCACGCACCTGGGCGGCGCGATCGACCGCGACGGCGCCGACAAGGCCGCCCGGTTCCTGCAGCTCTGCGACGCCCACGGGCTGCCGGTCGTGTCCCTGTGCGACACACCGGGGTTCATGGTCGGGCCCGAGGCCGAGGGCACCGCGACCGTCCGGCACTTCAGCCGCCTGTTCGTGGCGGGCGCCAACCTGACCGTCCCGCTGGTCGCGATCGTGCTGCGCAAGGCGTACGGGCTGGGCGCGCAGGCGATGGCCGGGGGCAGCTTCCGCGCCCCCGTCGCCACCCTCGCCTGGCCCACCGGCGAGATCGGCGGCATGGGCCTCGAGGGAGCCGTCCGCCTCGGCTTCCGCAAGGAGCTGGCGGAGGCCGCGGACCCGGAGGCGTTGTTCGAGGAGATGGTCGCCGTCGCCTACGAGCACGGCAAGGCGCTCAACGCCGCCTCGGCCTTCGAGCTGGACGACGTCATCGACCCGGCCGAGACGCGCCGCTGGATCCTCGCCTCGGTCAAGGACCACCCGCCCCGCGCGGGCCGCCGCTCCTTCATCGACACCTGGTGAGCACTACCGAAAGGGAAGACCCCCATGACCCGCGTGCTGATCCAGGACTCCCCGCACCGGCTCGGCGGCCATCGCGGCTCGGGCGCGCTGCGCGGCCTGACCGGCCGGGCCCGGCCCGGCCGGCCCGGCCCGCCGGGCGAGGCGCCGACCTTCGGCCTGGGCGGCGGCGGCCTGGAGTTCCCGGCCGCGGCGGGCGGGAAGGGCTGAGCGCGCCGGCATGGACAAGCCCATCCACCTGATCGAGTACGAGACCATGCTGCTCGGGCGCCACCAGCAGCTGACCGCGCCGCGCCTGCGGGAGGACGGCGACCGCCTGGACCGCAGCGCCTACATCCTGCTCAGCCGGATCCGCATGCAGGGGCCGATGTCCATCGGGCAGCTCAGCGAGGCGTTCGGGCTGGACCCCTCCACCCTCAACCGCCAGACCTCCGCGATGCTCCGCTCCGGCCTGGTCGAGCGCATCCCCGACCCCGAGGCGGGCCTGGCCCGCAAGTTCCGCATCACCGAGGAGGGGGAGCGCCGCCTCGAGCGGGAGCGGCAGCGCAACATCGACGGCGTGGACCGCGTCATGGCGGACTGGACCCCCGAGGAGGTCGCCGCCTTCGCGGCCTTCCTGAAGCGCTTCAACACCGACATCGAACGCCTCGCAGGCCGCCCCTGGCCCCGTCCCTGACCTCCGTCCGTGCCGTGCGGCCGGACCATAGGGTCGGTGCCATGGGAGACGGACCGGTGATGCGGACAGAACGGCTGGTGGTACGGCGGTGGCGGGAGGAGGACCGGGGGCCGTTCGCGGCGCTCACGGCCGACCCCGAGGTCATGGAGCACTTCCCGGCGACGCTGACGCGGGAGGAGAGCGACGCGATGGTCGACCGGCTGGCGGCGCGGATCGAGGAGGACGGGTTCGGCTTCTGGGCACTGGAGGTCGCCGGGAGCGGGGAGTTCATCGGGTTCACCGGGATCTCGCGGGTGCGGTTCGACGCGCCTTTCACGCCGGCGGTGGAGATCGGCTGGCGGCTGGCCCGCGGCGCCTGGGGGCTCGGGTACGCGAGTGAGGCGGCGCGCGCCGCGCTGGAGTTCGGCTTCGGCGAGGCGGGGCTGGACGAGATCGTCTCGTTCACGGCCCGCGGGAACCTCCGCTCCCAGGCGGTGATGCGGCGGATCGGGATGATCCGCGACCCGGAGGGGGACTTCGGGCATCCGGCGGTGGCCGAGGGGAGCCCGCTGCGGCCGCACGTGCTGTACCGGCTGGCCGCAGGCCGGTGGCGGGAGGCGCTCGGGGCGGGCTGACGCCGCTTTTTCCCTCGGCTTTGTTGTGGGGCCGGTGCCGGACGCGATAACGTACAACCAAATGGTTGTACGTATGGTGGAAGAAGAGGCGGTGGACCGGCTGTTCCACGCGCTGGCCGACGCCACCCGCCGCGACATCCTGCGCCGCTCGATCCAGGGCGAGCTCTCGGTGTCGCGGCTGGCCGAGGCCTACCCGATGAGTTTCGCGGCGGTCCAGAAGCACGTCGCGGTGCTGGAGAGGGCCGGTCTGGTCAACAAGGAGCGGCGGGGCAGGGAGCAGCTCGTCCGCGCCGACCGGGAGGCCGTCCGCCGCGCGCGGGAGGCACTCGACCGGCTCGAGGCGCTCTGGCGCGGCCGGGTGGACCGCATGTCCGCTCTGCTCGCCGACGACGCCGGCCCGCAGGAGAACGACACGAGAGGACAGGACGGATGAGCATCACCAGCATCGACAAGGACCTCGACAACCTGACCTTCACCCTGGTCGCCGACTTCGACGCCCCCGTCGAACGGGTATGGCGGTTGTGGTCCGACCCGCGGCAGCTGGAGCGCTGGTGGGGCCCGCCGACCTACCCGGCGACCGTGAAGGAGCACGACCTGACCCCCGGCGGCGACGTCACCTACTTCATGACGGGCCCCGAGGGCGACCGGCACCACGGCTGGTGGCGGGTCGTCTCCGTGGACGAGCCGACCTCCCTGGAGTTCGTCGACGGCTTCGCCGACGAAAACGGCGCACCCGACGAGAGCATGCCCACCACCACCATGCGCATGCGCCTCACCGAACACGACGGCGGCACCCGCATGGAGATGCACTCGGCCTTCGACTCCCGCGACCAGATGGAGAAGATGGTCGCCATGGGCATGACCGAAGGCGTCCAGGAGGCCGTCGGCCAGATGGACGCCCTCCTGGCCTCCTGAGGCGCTTGCGGGCCGCCCGACCCACCGGCCGGGCGGCCCGGCCCGAAAAGGTGTTGCGGAGCCGTCCGGGGCTCGAAGACCATGATCCGCGGACGACAAGGAGCGGTGTCATGACGATGCGCCTCGGCGCGGTGAACGAGTTCTGCTGGATGGACCTGAAGGCCCGCGACGTCCCGGCCGCCGCGGCGTTCTTCTCCGCGGTGCTCGGCTGGCGCTTCGCGGTGGACGAGAAGGACTGGCGCCGCGCGACCAAGATCAGCGCGAGCGGTTTCCCTATCGGCTCCGTGAGCGATCTCGCGGGTCCGCTCTACCCGCCCGACATCCCCGCCCACATCGCCTACTACCTGGCGGTCGACGATGTCGACCGCCGTGCCGAGAAGGCGGCGGCGAACGGCGCGCGGCTCGTACTGGCCCCCTCGGACGCCGGGGACCAGGGCCGTATCGCGACCCTTCTCGACCCGTTCGGCGCGGCCTTCTCCCTGTGGCAGCCCCGCGGTTTCCGCGGCTGGGACCTCCCGGCCGCCCCGGTCGTCCACGGGCCGCACCGGATGGTCCTCGCCTGCGCCGATCCCCGCGAGGCCGCGCTCTTCTACCGGGAGACCCTGGACGCGACGCCCGCCTTCACGGACTTCGTCCCGCCGCACGAGTCCGACTCCGCCGCCCCCCAGTGGGAACTCGCCCTCGTCTCGGACGACCTGGCCGCGGTCGCCGCCCGCGTCCGTGAACACGGCCGGGGCTCGTTCACCTGGTCCGAGCACCGGGGGCTGCCGCTTCTCCGTGTGAGCGGGCCGGAAGGCCTGACCTTCCGGATCCGGGCCGCCGCCGGCTGAACCGGCGGCCGTCCGGCAGCGTCCGAGCGGTATGCGAGACGGACAGGTATCCGGCATGTCCCCGACGCCCCGAGGCGGATCCGCCCGGCGGCGGGTCGCCGCCGTCCTCGCCCTGCTGCTCTGCGCGGCGGGTGCCGCCGTCCTGTACCGGCAGGTCGGCGAGCTGACCGCCTGCGACGTCGGCGTCGTCACCCGGATCCCGTCCCCGGACGGGGAGCGGGTGGCGTTCGTCCACCACTACGACTGCGGTGCCACCGCCTCCGCCGCGACGCACGTGTCGGTCCTGCCGGCCGGCGAGAGCCCGCGGGACGGGGGCAACGTCCTCGTCGTCGACCACGGCCACGCCCCGACGCCCGCCTGGACCACCACCGGCCCCGACGTCACCGCGGTCTGGACGGACGCCCGCCGCCTGCGCGTGACCCGGCCGCCCCACGCCCGGGTGTTCCGGGCCGAGACCCGGACGGGCGGGGCGGAGATCGAACACCGCACCGCCTCCGGCTGAGACGCCGCCGGGGCGCGGCGGCTCAGGGCTTGCGGGCGATCCCGCCGTACATGAGCCGCTGGCCGATCGACAGGTCGTCCTCGACCGGGACGGGGCCGTCGGGGCGCCAGAGGGGGAGCGGGACGACGCCGGGTTCGAGGAGCTCCAGGCCGTCGAAGTAGGCGGTGATCTCCTCGGGGGTGCGGAACCGGCCGGTGCCCAGCAGCGCCAGGTACTGCTTCTCGGCGTCGCGGGCCTCCTCGCTGGAGGCGCAGAAGTGGGTGACGAACAGGTGGCTGCCGGACGGGACGGCGTCCAGATAGGCCTTGACGATGCCCTGCGGGTCCTCGTCGTCGTGCAGGTGGTGCAGGATCCCCACCATCATGACCGCCACCGGCCGGGTGAAGTCGATGAGCCGGTTGACGTCCGGGTCGTCCAGCACGGCACGGGTGTCGCGCAGGTCGGAGGTGACCACGGCGGTGCGCTCGTTCTCCTCCAGCAGCGCCCGCCCGTGGACCAGGACGATGGGGTCGTTGTCGACGTAGACGACGTTGGCGTCGGGCGCGACGGACCGGGCGACCTGGTGGGTGTTCTGCACCGTGGGCAGTCCGGACCCCAGGTCGAGGAACTGCCGGATGCCCTGCTCGGCCAGGAACCGCACGCCGCGTCCGAGGATGCGCCGGTTGTAGGACGCCACGTCGTAGATCTCCGGGATCACCTTGGTGATCTCGGAGACGAACGCCCGGTCGACCGCGAAGTTGTCCTTGCCGCGGAGCACCACGTCATAGGCCCGCGCGATGCTGGGCTTGGTGATGTCCACTCCGCGCGAGGCCCATTCCTGCGGATTTTCCGTCGTCCCCGTCATCGAGCACCCTTCACCGAATCCCGTTTCACGTTGAAATTGATCTTAGGCGGGAAAAGGGGGGAACATCCGGCGAACCCGTGTTCTGTCCACGCCAGGCCATCACGGGACGCGAAACCGCCGGGGCCGGGAGGGGCGCCGCCCTCCGGGCCCCGGCGGGGGTCAGCCGCCGGCCGGAGGGGTCCAGCCGGCGGGGATGCGCGCGACGCGGACGCGCTGCGGGTGGTCGCCGACGGGCACCGAGACGATCTTCTCGCCGGTGGCGAAGTCGATCGCGGTGACCTGGTCGGCGGCGCTCTCGGAGATGACGCAGGCCTTGCCGTCGCCGCTGACCGTGGCCCAGTACGGCTTGGCCGCGGGGACGAGCGGGCCCTCCTGGAGGGAGGCGCGGTCCACGACGGTGGCGTAGTCGTCCATGGTGCCGGCGATGCACAGCTTGGAGCCGTCGGGGCTCATGGACATGCCGTGGTGGCGGGAGTCGTTGACGTAGGTCTTGCGGTCGTCGCTGGTGTCCGGGTTCTTGGGCAGCGTCTTGACCCGCAGGATCTTGTCGGTGGCGACGTCGTACTCCAGGAAGCCGTTGAAGAACGACACCTGGAAGTACAGCTTGGACTCGTCGGGCGTGAACGCGACGGGACGCACCGAGTCGGACAGGTCCTTGCGCCCGAAGGCGTCCAGCCGCTGGCGCATGTCGATGGTCCGGACGACCTCGAACGTCGCGGTGTCCACGACGGTGATCTTGCGGTCGCCCTTGCGGAAGTCCTGCCACGGCGCGTCGGCGTCGTTGTTGACCTCGCCGATCGACATGTTCCACAGGTACCGGCCGCCGTCGGTGTAGACGTTCTCGTGCGGCTTGTCGCCGGTCTTGAACGAGCCGACCTGCCGTCCTGTCTCGATGTCGAGCACGTGCACGGTGTTGGAGGTGGACGCCGACACCGCCACCTGCGTCCCGTCGGGGGAGACGGCCATGTGGTCGGCGCGGAACCCGGAGACGGGGAAGCGCCACCTGACGTCCCCGGTCGCGAGGTCGATGGAGACGACGTCGGCGAAGCTCGGCCGGGAGGCGACCATCGCGGTGCCGTCCGGCGTGGAGTACATGTCGTCGACGTACTGGTCGTGCCCTTCGCCCACCGTCTCCCGGATGCCCAGGAAGAAGACGAGCTTGAGCGGGTTGCGATAGATCTCGCGGAGCCGTTCGTCCTTGTCGGGGATGACGTTGATCCGCCCGATCCCGGCGAAGTCGCCGCTCGCCTCGATGACGTCGGCGGTGCCTTCCCAGTTGTTGCCGACGAACATCACCTCGCGCAACTCGGGCGCGGACTGCGGTGCCGCGGCGGCGGGGGCGGCGGACGCGGTGAGGGCCGCCGCGGCCAGGACGGCCGCGGCCGGCAGCGATCTGCGGACTCGGGGGAGAACGGAGAAGGGCATGCTCTTCCTCCTGGGGGTGGGGGGGAGGAACGCGGACAGAGTTACTGGACGGTAGAACAGCGGGACCGGCCGCTACAAGGCCCCAATGTGAGAAAAGCTCAGGTAACTCCGGCCGGAACCGCGTTGCGCCGAGGCGTCGCGGCTGTTCGTCCCGGGCGCGCCGCCGGAGGCCGAGGTGACCGCCGCACTGTCCTCAAGGTTGGCCCAGTAAGGACATGAGGGGCATGGACGGGTTCCGTGCGGGTCGCGTAGACCGGGAGGCGTACCGAAGCGGAAGGGGCACGCGTATGGGGACGACGGTCACGATCCTGCGGAATCTCGAACGGGCCGGTATCGCGGGCGGTGCGGACGCCGTCGAGACGGCCGAGGTGGACAAGGCGGAGCTCCTGGAGCTGCGCCGCGACCCGGAGGTCCGGGCGGTCGCGCCCGTGATGCCGACGCAGCTCATCCGCCCGCTGGAAGGCGGTCCGGAGGCCGCGACGTCCGATGCGGCGTGGGGGGTCAAAGCGGTGGGCGCGGACGTCTCCGCACGCACGGGTAGAGGTGTTCCCGTCGCCGTTCTGGACACCGGAATCGATGCCTCACACCCCGCTTTCAAGGGCGTGGAACTCGTCCAGGAGGACTTCAGCGGCGACGGCCTCGGCGACAAGAACGGCCACGGGACGCACTGCGCGGGCACCGTCTTCGGCCAGGACGTCGACGGTACGCGCATCGGCGTCGCGCGCGGCGTGCGGAAGGCGTTCATCGGCAAGGTCCTCACCGACGACGGAGGCGGCGACACCGACATGCTCGTCCGCGGCCTGCAGTGGGCCGTGCTCAACGAGGCGCGGGTCATCTCGATGTCGATCGGCTACGACTTCCCGGGCTTCGTGCGGATGCTCATCGAACGCGACTACGAGCCGGACCTGGCCACGTCGATGGCGCTGGAGTCCTACCGCGCGAACCTCCGCCTGTTCGACGCGTTCATGGGGATGGTCGACGCCCGCGCCGCGTTCGGCCCCGGCGCGCTCGTCGTGGCGGCGGCCGGCAACGAGAGCCACCGCGAGAAGCGGCCCGACTACGAGCTGGGCGTCTCCCTCCCGGCGGCCTCGGAGGGGGTGCTCTCGGTGGGTGCGCTGGAGCAGGAGGACGGAGCCCTGCGCGTCGCGGACTTCTCCAACACGTTCCCGCTGGTCAGCGCCCCCGGCGTCGAGGTGCTGTCGGCCCGCACGGGCGGCGGCCTCTTCCGGCTCAGCGGCACCAGCATGGCCACCCCGCACGTCGCGGGCGTGGCGGCCCTGTGGTGGGAGCACCTCACCGAGACGGCGGCGCCCGTCAAGGCGGACCACGTACGCACCGAGATCCTGGCCGCCGCCGACACCTCCCGACTGGCCGGGGGCGTGGACGCGGCCGACCGGGGGGCGGGTCTGGCGCGCTGTCCCTGAGCGATGACTCGCCCGTCAGGGAGAGGGCACGTCCATGTCGCGGCCGTCCGCCACGTCCGCACAGGGCACCGGCTCGGGCCGGTGCGCGCGAAGGTAGGGCCGTGCTCCCACATCACCCGTGGCGAGTGCTGCGACACCCTTCCAATGCGCTTTTCCGAGGAGCACCGGGTGTCCTCTCTCCCCGTGATACGTGGCGACCCGCAACGACGAGGCGTCCGCACCGGCAGCCACCCGCCGCACGGCCTCGGCGCCCACTCCGGGCGTGTCCACGAGCAGCACCACCACCGCGTCTCCTTCCGCCTCCGCGAGTCCCACCCGCAACGAAGAGCCCATTCCGTCGGCCCATTGCGGGTTGAGGACCACCCGCGCCCCGGGAAGCTCAGGCACCCGCTCGGCCCCGGCGCCCAGCACGACCACGATGGGAGAACATCCGGCCTCCCGCAGGGTCCGCACCCCGCGCTCGACGAGCAGTTCCCCGTCGCCTCCAGGGACCGGCACGAGCGCCTTGGGCATCCCGTACCGGCGCCCGCCCCCGGCGGCCAGCAACAGGCCGCACAGGCGGGTCACGTGAGAGCCCCTGGAGACCGTGCGTCCACCGTCCGCATGGCCGTCTCCGGCTCCGCCGGACGTGCCTCGCCGGGCAGGAACACCCGTTGCGACCGCAGTACCGTCATGGCCGCTCCACCGTGAGGTGCTCCGGCCGTACGGGAACGCGGGTGAGCGCGATTCCCGTCGCGGCCCGGATCGCCGCCACGATCGCCGGGACGGAGGAGATGTTCGGCGGCTCCCCGACCCCGCGCAGCCCGTAGGGGGAGTGCGGCGCGGCGAGCTCGAGGACGTCGAGCCGCATCGGCGGCATGTCCATGATCGTCGGCAGCAGGTAGTCGGTGAAGGAGGGGTTGCGCACCAGGCCGTCCCGCACCTGGATCTCCTCCAGCAGCGCCAGCCCCAGTCCCTGCGCCGTCCCGCCGTGGATCTGCCCCTCGACGGCCTTCGGGTTGATCGCCTTGCCGACGTCCTGCGCGGTGACGATCTCCACCACCCGCACCAGGCCCAGCTCCACGTCCACGTCGACGGTCGCCCGGTGCGCGGCGAACGCGTACTGCACGTGCGCGTCGCCCTGCCCCGTCTCCGGATCGAGCGGAGACGTGGGGCGGTGCCGCCACTCGACGGTCGCCTCGACGGCCCCGTCCGCGAGCAGCTCGACCAGGCTCGCGACGGCCTCTCCACCGGCGTCCAGCACCCGTTCGCCGACGAGCCGCAGCCCCGGCCCGTCCAGCCGTGCCAGCAGCTTCTCCCGGACGGCCTCGCACGCGGCCTTCGTCGCACCGCCCGTCATGTACGTCTGCCGCGACGCCGATGTGGAGCCGGCGCTCCCGATACCGGTGTCCGCAGGCGCGATCGTCACCTGGGCGACGCCCAGCTCGGTCCGCGCGATCTGCGCGAGCACCGTCACGAGCCCCTGCCCGACCTCGGCGGCCGCAGTGCGGACGAGCACAGAAGGCCGGCCGCCGATCAGTTCCAGTCGCACCCGCGCCGTCGAGAAGTCATCGAGCCCCCCGGAGAAGCCGACGTTTTTGATCCCGATCCCGTATCCGACGCCCCGCACGACCCCTTCCCCACGGGTCGTGTTGGCCGTCCCGCCGGGCAGGAAGTCCGGCTTCGCCGGTGCGGGAGACTTGCCCTCCACCAGCCGCAGAAGCTCTGCGACCGGCGTGGGGCCTTCCACGACCTGACCCGTCGGCATCCGGTCGCCCTCTTCCATCGCGTTGCGCACGCGGATCTCCACCGGGCCGATCCCGACGGCCTCGGCGAGCTTGTCCATCTGCGACTCGTAGCCGAAGCACGCCTGCACGGCCCCGAAACCGCGCATGGCACCGCACGGAGGGTTGTTGGTGTAGACGACCTTGCTGTCCATGACGACGTTCGGCACGTTGTAAGGCCCGATCCCCAGCGTCGCGGCGTTGGTGGCGACCGCCCCGGAACTGGACGCGTACGCGCCCCCGTCCAGCAGAATCCGCGCCTTCACGTAGACGAGACGCCCGTTCTTGTCGGCCCCGTGCTCGTACCACATGCGCGCCGGATGCCGATGGACGTGACCGAAGAACGACTCCTCACGTCCGTAGACCATCTTCACCGGACGCCCGGTACGCAGCGCCAGCAGGCACGCGTGGATCTGCATCGAGAGGTCTTCCCGTCCGCCGAAGGCACCGCCCACCCCCGCCAGGGTGAAGCGCACCTTCTCCGGCGGCAGTCCGAGCGACGCGGAGACCTGCAACTGATCGACGTGCAGCCACTGCGTGGCCACGTACAGATCGACCCCGCCGTCCTCGGCGGGGATCGCCAGCCCCGACTCCGGCCCCAGGAACGCCTGGTCCTGCATCCCCACGTCATAGACGCCGCTGACGACGACCTCCGCCGCGGCCTCCGGGTCGCCCTTGCGGATCGGCACATGGCGCAGCAGGTTGGGCCGGTCCGCGTGCACCCTCGCGGAATCCGGGAGCACGGCCGCCTCCGGATCGACGAGCGGGGGCAGCACCTCGTACCCCACCCGGATCAGCGAGGCCGCCCGCGCCGCCACCTCGGGGTGGTCGGCCGCCACGACCGCGACGGGTTCGCCCTGGTAGCGGACCTCGTCGAAGGCCAGCACCGGCTGGTCGACGTGCTCCAGCCCGTACCGCCTGCTCCCCGGTACGTCCTCGTGCGTGAGGACCGCCAGCACCCCCGGCACCGCCAGCGCGGGGCCCACGTCCACCGAGACGAGCCGCGCCCGCGGGTGCGGGCTGCGCAACGTCGCCCCCCACACCATGTCGTCGGCCCACAGGTCGGAGGAGAACGCGAACTCCCCCGTCACCTTCAGCCGCCCGTCGGGCCGCGGCGGGCTCTCCCCGACCCCGCCCGCGGCGTCGACGTCGGCGGCGGCGATCGCGCCGCCCTCGTCCAGGACGCTCATCGTTCTCCCCGGGCGGCCAGCCGGACCGCTTCCATGATCTTCTCGTAGCCGGTGCACCGGCAGAGGTTGCCCGCGAGCGCCTCCCTGATCTGCGGATCGGACGGCTCGGGGGAGCGCTCCAGCAGGTCGTGGACCGCGACGACCAGGCCGGGCGTGCAGAACCCGCACTGCACGGCGCCCGCCTGAAGGAAGGCCTCCTGGACGGCGCTCAGGCCGTCCCCGGACGACAGGCCCTCGACCGTCACGACCTCCCTCCCGGCCGCCTGCCCCGCGGCCACCAGGCAGGAGCAGACGGGCGTCCCGTCCAGGTACACCGTGCAGGAGCCGCATTCGCCCTGCTCGCAGGCGTTCTTGCTGCCCGGCAGGCCCAGCCTCTCCCGCAGCATGTACAGCAGGCTCTCGCCCTCCCAGACGTCGTCCGCCGTCCGGTCCGCCCCGTTGACCTTGCATCTCACCCGCACAGTTCGCTCCAGGCCCAGGTCAGTGTGCGCCGCGCCAGGACGGCGAGGGCATGACGCCGGTAGGCCGCGCTGCCCCGGACGTCGTCGATCGGCGAGGCCGCGGCGGAGACCAGCTCCCCGAACCTGCGGGCCGTCTCCGGGTCCAGCGCGGCACGGCTCTCCCACGGCAGGTGCGCGGCGGCGAACTCCTCCGCCTCCGGTGCGCGCAGCGGCGTCGGCCCGGCCGAACCGACGCCCGTCCCCACCGCCTGCCGCGACGGGTGGAGCGCCAGCGCGAACGAGCCGACCGCGATCACCATCGCGTTCCGCGTCCCGACCTTGGCGAACTGCTCGGGCCCCTCGGCGGGCGCGACGAGCACCGCCGCGATCAGCTCGTCCACGGCCATGACGCTGCGCTTGGGGCCGGTGAAGAACTCCGCGACGGGCACCGTCCGCACCCCGCGCACCGACGCCAGCTCGACCTCGGCGCCGCCGGCCAGCAGCGGCGGATGCCCGTCTCCGGCGGGGGAGGCCGACCCCAGGTTGCCGCCGAGCGTGCCCCGGTTGCGGATCTGCGGCGACCCGACCGTCCGCGAGGCCATGGCCAGGCCCGGCAGCCGCCCGCCCAGCTCGTCCATGATCCGGCTGTAGGGCAGCCCCGCGCCGACCCGGATCCGCCCGCCCTCCAGCGACCAGGAGGCGAGCCCGGGGACGCGGGTCAGGTCCAGCAGCGCCGGCGGGCGGTGCCTGCGGAAGTTCAGCTCCACCATGACGTCGGTGCCGCCCGCGATCGGCGTCGCGTCGGGCAGGTCGGCCTTGACGGCCAGCGCCTCCGCCCAGGTGGCCGGGCTCAGGAACTGCATGCCGGGCCCTCCTCCGCCGCGTACGACCCTGCCAGGTGTCGCTCCGTCTTCCCGTAACGGTTCGCACCGAGGCCGAGCTTCATCAGGAACCCCTGTAGGTGGTGTGACCGTGGTTGCCGAGCAGCAGGGGGATGCGGAAGTGCTCATGACTCCACCGGTTTCCGCAGCCGGATCTGCTGAAGGGAGTCAATCTCCTGAACGGCGCCGATGAAACATGCGAGGCGCCGAAGTCGGCACGCGTTCCGGCCGCACGCCTCGGAAACCGGCTGCGGACGGCGGCGAGCCCCGCCGCGGAGGGGTGCGGCGGGGCTCGGGGACGGGCCGTCAGCGACGGGCCGTCGGTGTCGGGCGGTCAGCGCCCGAGGTCAGCGGCGGACCAGCTTGAAGCGCATGTCCAGCGTCTCGGTGAAGGTGTCCCACTTGCGGACGTCGGTGATGCGCAGGGTCTTCTTCTTGGGGTTGCAGACGAACTTGGCCTTCTTGACCACCGGGGTGTCGAAGTGGCCGATCTTGGCGTGGTCGGCGACCTTCCACTCGCCCCAGGAGGCCGGCTCGGGCTTGGTGGTCATCCCGGTGCCGGTCGCCGGACCGGCGGCGCGCTTGTTGTAGGAGGCGATCTGCCCCTTCAGGCCCTTCTTGTCACTGGTGATCTTGGAAGGCAGGTACAGCACCCCGGTGAGCTGCTCCCAGGCCTCCATCGGCTTGCCGTCCGCGCCGATGCCCTTGATGGTCTCCCGCTTGGAACCGGTGAAGTCGTAGACCACGCGCTTGGTCGAGATCTTGAGCTTGATCCCGGCCATGCCCTTGTAGTCGACGTCCTGGAAGTTCCCGTCCGGCGTCTCGCCGGAGATGTTGGCCGTCAGGCCCGTGGTCTTCCACAGGCCCAGGTGGCACTTGACCTGCTTCTTGGGCTTCTTGGGCGCGGCGTCGGCCGGAACGGCCACCGCCGCCGACATCCCGGCCGCCACCAGCGCGGTCATGACCACTTTCACTGTCTTCTCGAACACCATTACTCCCCGTGGGTCACGGCAGACACTCCTGCAAGACTTCTGAGGGACCCTACTAAGAAGAGCGGCCAAATGGGTCTCCGGCTACCAAAAGAGCACTTATTCATCGAAGAGCCAGTCCTCGTCCTCGGCGTCGGCGTGCTCCCGCGCCGCCGGTGCCGCCGCCGGACGCCCCCCTCCGCGCAGCAGCCGGACCGCCGCCATGACCAGGCAGAATGCGCCCACCGCGGCGGCCCCGCCCGCCGGCGACCACATCTCGAGCACGAGCATCGTCTGCGCCGTCAGCAGGAAGAGCGACAACGACCCGGCCGCACCCACCATCGCCCGGCCCAGCGGGTCGAGCCCCGGCAGCAGCCAGGCGATGCACAACGCGGGCACCGCCAGCATCAGCGGGATCAGCAGCGCGTTCACATTCCCCGTCCGATCCGGCTCAGGCCCCGCATGATGAGCGGAGCGGGCACCCCGGCCGTGACCGCCAGCGCCAGCAGCGCCCGGGCGTCCAGGGGGCGGGCGCGCATCGTGCGCCCGATCCAGCGCAGGGCCGGGCCGCGCCTGCCCTGGACGGCCTCGGCGAAGGCGACCTTGCCGCCCCAGTGCGCGTAGCCGCTGCGCGGGAAGTCGTACCTGCCGAGCAGCCACCGCACCGCCTCGGAGATGAGCGGGGCGTTCTCCAGCACCGAGAAGTACGACTCGTGGTGCCAGCGCAGGCCCAGCCCGTGCAGCGGGATCTGCCGGATCGGCGCGCGCGCCGCCGCGCGCAGCAGGAACTCGTAGTCCTCGCCGTAGCTGCCGGGGATGTCCTCGTCGAACAGCAGCCCCGCCGAGCGCCGCAGCAGCAGCGCGGACGGGTGCAGCTGCGGCTTGTGGCCGCGCAGCAGCTCCGCGTACGTCACCCGCGGCCGCGGCACCCGCCGGTCGATCTCGTCGATGCCCGGCCCGAACAGCCGCAGCCCGCAGCAGACGACCTCGGTCTCCGGCTCCTCCTCCAGCACCGCGACCTGCGCGGCGATCTTGCCCTCCAGGAAGAGGTCGGTGTCGTCGCAGAAGCCCACCAGGTCGGTGGCGGCGGCCAGCAGCCCGGTGTTGCGCGCCCCGGCCGCGCCGGGCGTACGGGTGTTGCGCAGCACCTCCACCGGGCGCAGCGGGTCGCCGGAGACCAGCGAGGGGTCGGGCTCGCTGCGGTCGAACACCACGATGCAGCGCAGCTCGCCCGGGTAGTCCTGGCCGCGGACGGAGTCCAGGGTCTGGCGGAGCAGCTCGGGCCGGTCCCGGGTGGGGACGACCACGCTCACCGAGAGCCGGTCGCTCATGTGGGTCCTTTGAGGGTGAGGAAACGTTCCACCACGATGGCCACGAAACCGATGAACAACGGCACCGCGATCACCGTGTACGGCCGGAGCCGCGCGTACTGCCCGGGGGCGAGCCTGATCCGGCGCAGCTCCCGGGCGGTGAGCACGCCGATGAGCACCGGGAGGTAGATCAGCCCGGCCGGGGTCCAGTTGCTCACGCCGATGGTGAGCCGGGCCGGCGGCGGATCGGGCGCGGGCGCGGGTCCCGGCTCGGCCAGCTTGTACACCGAGGCGTCGCCGTCGCCGAACACCCTGACGAACGCGGGTGAGGCGTCGATCTCCCGCATGAGGCGCTCGCCCCAGTCGGGCGCCAGGCCGAAGTTCAGCGTCTGGTAGGTGTCGTTGGTGCGCGACTGGTACAGGTAGGTGCCGGGCTGGCTGCGCATCTGCGCCAGCACCTCCTCGACCGTGGGCCTGCGGCCGCGCTGCTGCTCGGCGGTGAGCGGCACGGGCGGCTTCCTGCTCAGGTTGCTCGCCCACGGCTCCTGGGCGAACTCCACCCGCAGCCAGTGGAACAGCTCGAAGTACCGGTACCCCCACGGGCCCTGCGGCGTCTGGCTGGCCGCCTCGGGCACCGTGACGATCTCGCCGCTCACCCACACCAGGGTGATCGGCCTGCCCTTGGAGTCGTCGATCATGGCGTCGAACGCCTTGAGCTCGCCCGGCCTGACCTGCTCGAACGCCTCGTTGCCGTACCTGACGGTCAGGAAGCCGCCCATCAGCAGCAGCGCGAACGAACCGGCCACCACGCCCGGCAGCAGCCGGCGCAGCCGCTGGCGGCGCGGCACCGACTTGACGACCGGCACCGGCCTGGGGTCGGGGAAGAAGGCGTAGGCGGCCAGGAACACCGCGCCGGGCAGCATGAACAGGTAGGTGCGCAGCGCGATCTCGCCGCCGTAGGACTGCAGCCCGAACGAGCTGAGCGGCACGACCAGCAGCACGAACGCCACCCGGTCGTCGATGCCGCGCAGGCGGCGGCGCAGCAGCCCGATCGCGGTCAGCGCCATGAGCACCAGCACCAGCAGGATCCGCGCGGTCTGGATCTGCGCGAGCTGCTCGCTGGGCGAGATCCGGCCGGTGGTGCTCTCCAGGAACGACTGCAGCGGGTTGCCGCCCCCGGCGAACAGGGTGCCCGCCGGGTCGGGCCCCCAGTAGCCGTAGGCCATGAAGGAGATCCAGCCGAGGTAGACGACCCCGCCGATGACCGGCAGCGCGCGCAGCTCGTTGCGGCCGACCAGCGCCAGCGCCGCCGCGGAGGCGATGAGCAGGTACGGGGTCAGCTGGTGGCTGGCGGTGCCCACGACCAGCAGCACCACCAGCAGCAGGACGAGCAGGGAGCGCTCCCGGGCGCCGACCTCGCGGACCGGCTCCTCGCCGGGGGTCTTGGGCCCGAACAGGAACCGGTAGACCGGCCCCGGCTCCTGCCCGGTTCCGCGTTTGCCCGCCCTGCGGGTGCGCAGCACCTTCGGCCGGAACCAGGTGAGCAGGACCGCCAGGAAGAAGAGGTAGACCAGGTAGCCGAACGCCTGCGGCGCCAGGTAGTCCTGGCCGACCCAGTTGGCGACCGGGAAGAGCCACACCGCGAACCACTTGGCCCGCCAGTTGGCCTTCATGACCCGCACGATCATCGCCATCGGCAGCAGGTACAGCAGCTGGATCGCCAGCGGCGCCCACTTGTAGACCTGGCCGGGGTCGCGCAGCCCGACGGCCTCGGTGAGGAAGCCGACCATGCCGAAGAACGCGGCCCAGCTGAACCGGGCGTCCAGGCTGATGCCGACGGTGCCGGTGCGGGTGATGTACTCGATGAACCCGGCGTGCTGCCAGACCGTCGGGAACCGGGCGACCGGCTCCAGCACCTGGGCGAGCGTGTGCAGCGCCACCACGGTCACCACGATCTGGACGCCGAGCAGCACCGGCACCGGCCGGCGCAGCGACAGGGACGCCACGAACGACAGCGCCAGCACGCCGGCGCCCAGCAGCGTCGGCACCGGCAGCACGCTGATCAGCCCGTAGCCGTCGATGCCGTCCATGTCCACGCCGCGCAGCGGCACCCAGAAGAGCACCGCCCCGAGCGCCACGCACAGCCCGATGACGACGGCGGGCAGCCGCGCGATCGGATCCTCCGGCACCGGCTGCGCGCGCGCCGCCGGGCGCAGGGTAACGCTCACCTCTCACCCTCCTCGCCGCCGGCCCCGCGCGCCTGCGAGGGCACCGCGGGGACGGGCCTGACGATCCGCAGCAGCGCGGGCAGGACCATCAGCGCCACCACGCTCTGCACGGCCAGCACCGTCCAGCCGACCGACGCCAGGTCGTGGTCGTTCACGAACACCGCGACGCCCGTCAGCACCCCGGCGAAGCGCCCCACCTGGATCAGCGCCACCAGCCGGGTGCGCGAGCGCACCCGCAGCACCCCCACGTACAGCTCGATCAGCGCCTTGGGCAGGGTGGACAGCGCCAGCAGCGCCAGCACCAGGCCCGCGTGCCCGCGGAAGTCCGGCCCGAACAGGAACGGCAGCCCCAGCGCGTACGGTGCGACCAGCGCCATCAGCAGCGAGACCGGAACCAGCAGCATGAGGGTGCGGCGCAGCGCGTCGCGGCACGTCCGGGCGAGGTTCGCGGTGTCGAAGGCGCCCTCGACGGTCAGGGACATCGCCATGTTCAGCGCCAGCAGGTCCAGCATCAGGCCGAAGATCCAGGCCATCGCGAAGTAGCCGTTGGTCTCCTCGCTCACCTTCGCCGCCACCAGCAGCGGGATGAAGTTGATCGCCGAGTGGGAGGCGAGGGTGCCCACGAAGTCGCCGCGCAGGTACCGGCCGACCTCGCGCGGGGTCGGGGTGCGGTGCATGCGCCGGGTGAGCGCGATGTGCTCGGGCAGCAGCCGCCGGAAGACCAGCACGTCCACCGGGACGACCAGGAGCAGCACCGGCAGCATGGTGGCCAGCAGGATCCCGTCGGCGGGCGCGAAGGTCCAGGCCAGCAGGGCGAGGAAGACGAACTTCACCAGCCCGTAGACGGTGTTCTTGACCGGCACCCAGGGCGCGCGGCGCAGCCCCGTCAGCGAGGAGTCCTGCTGGGTGAAGATGTTCCAGGCGACGATGAAGACCAGGAACGGCACCGCGTGCTCGGGCCGTACGAGGTGGTCGTAGTTGGGGCTGTCCCACCAGGCCAGCGACCCGAGGAAGACCAGCCCGGCCAGCGCCGCCAGCACCGACCCGAACAGGTAGGTGGCCACGATCAACCGCTGGGAGGAGCGGCCCGCCTGCGGCAGGAACCGCATGAGCAGGTAGCTCAGCGTGGTCAGGCCGCCGATGTACATGACGGCCTGGATGACCGCGGCGTTGCGCCCGAAGTCCGCCGGGGAGTGGAAGTGCCGTGCGGCGATCCAGAAGCCCAGCCCGAGCAGGCCGGTGAGCCCGCCGTTGAGCATCAGTGCGTAGGCGTTGCGGAACAGGGGGTTGTCCAGCTCGCCGCGCAGGCGCGTGAACCTCCCCGTGCGCGCGCCGTCCCCGGTGCGCGCGCCCAGCAGCCCGGAGACGTCCTGCGGGCCCGTCCCCAGGACTTCTGGATCAGTCACGTGACATCGCCTGTCGGTAGAGGTAGCGGGATCTCCGTACGACCGCATACCCCTTGGTGAGGGCCTTCTCCCGGTAGAAGCGGTGGGAACCTTCGGCGATCCGGCCGAAGGCGGCGGCCGAGGTGGAGCGCTGGACCGTCAGCCGGGGGATGGCGTAGCCCGAGCGGTGGGAGGCGACGTCGTTGGCCACCACGTAAGCGGTGGTGTAGCCGGCGCGCGCCACGGCGCGGCGCACCCGGGCGCTGGAGTACCCGTAGGGGTAGGCCATGGTGGTGACGGGGCGCTGGAGCCTGTCCTCCAGCAGCAGGCGGCTGCGGGTCAGCTCGTCGTGCAGCGGCCCGTCCCTGAGCTGGTCGAGCTGCGGGTGGCTGTGGCTGTGCGCGCCGATCTCCACGCCCTCGGCGGCGAGTTCCCGCACGTGCCCCCAGCGCAGCATGGTGTCCAGGGGGCGCCCGGCGGCGTCCGGGCCCGCGTCGTCCAGCCAGCCCGTGGTGACGAACACCGTGGCCGGGTAGCCGAAGGAGGACAGGATCGGCAGCGCCTGCGAGTGGAAGTCGGCGTACCCGTCGTCGAACGTGATGCAGATCGGCCTGGGCACGTCCGCCGCCCGGTCGGACAGCCGCACCGGGGTGAACCCCCGCTCCTTCAGCAGGGCCATCTGGTCGGCGAACACGCCGGGGCGCACCGACAGCGCGGCGGTGTCCGGCGGCGGGTCGTCGCGGACCGAGTGGTACATGAGGATCGGGACCGCCCGCATCAGCGCTCCCCGCGGGTCGCGCGGCGGCCCACCAGGTAGCCGGCCGCGGTGTAGCCCAGGCCCGCGGTGATCGCGCAGGCGCGCCCCAGGCCGCCCGCGTCCCCGCGCAGCGACTCGCCCAGCCCGCGGAGCACCCCCCTGGGCAGGGTCCTGAGCGCGTGCGCCCGCTCGTTGGACAGGCCGTCCCTGGTGCCGACGCTGCGCGCCACCAGCGCCTTGGACAGGCCCTCGGCGTAGCAGCGGTCGCGGTAGTAGCCGAAGCGCGCGCGCTCGGCCGGGACCCGGTGCCAGATCACCGCGGCGGGCTCGAAGAGCTGCACGGTCTCGGGCATGCGCTGCCCGAGCCGGATGCAGAACTCCGTCTCCTCGCAGCCCAGCGGCCGGTCGATGGCGTGGGTGCGGCCGATGTCGCCGGAGAAGCCCCCGGCCACGGAGAACGCCTCCCGCCGGAAGGAGGCGTTGCCGCCCAGGACGTTGCGCACCGGCCCCGGCACCATGCCACGGTAGGTGCCGCCGACGGTCCATTCGAACTCCGCGGGGAACCATCGGGGGCGCCTGCCCGTTGGCACGTCGAAGGCTTCTGCGGAACCGGGGCGAGGATGGGGGTCAGCGCCCGGGCTCCGCAGGGGCCTTCCCTCTTTCATGACGGCCAGGAGCTCGGCCGAGCCCGGCGAGCCGGGCCACAACGACAGCGTCCTGCCGCCGACGCCGATCACCCGCTTGTCGCAGTAGGCCGCGGCGAACGAGGCGAGCCACTGCGGCGCGGCGACGGCGTCGTCGTCCAGGAAGGCGACCACGTCGCCGGATGCGTGGGCCACCCCGGTGTTCTTGCCCCCGGACAGGCCGCGCGGCCCGGCGTTCTCCACCACCCGCACGTCCGGCAGCGTCTCCCGCAGCCGGGCGTGCAGCCCCGGGTTGTGGTCGACCGACAGGATGATCTCGTGCGGGGCCAGGCTCTGCCGCCGCACCGACTCCACCGCGGCGTGGACGTCGTCCCAGCGCCGGTCGGTGAACGCGCAGATCACCACGGACACGGTGGTGGTGCTCATGACGTCCGCCTCCGCATCCTGGCGTAGCCCTTGAGGACCCGGTCGGCGTAGGAGTAGAGCCTGGGGTCGTCCAGCGCGGCGTCGCGCAGCCGGTTGACCGGCACGTGCCGCAGCCAGTGCCAGGCGGCGCCGGGCGCCGCGCGGGCCACCCGGCCCTCGGCGATCGGTATCTCCCGGCTCTTCAGCCACTCCTTGAACTCCTTGCCGCCGCGCCCCATCCAGATCTCGGTGACGTCGTTGTCGGCGCAGCCCCTGGCCAGCGCGAGATGGCCGATCATGCCGGGGGAGTAGCGGGAGAAGTCGGTGTCGTAGGCGGGGAACCAGCCCGCCATCGCCGGACCGGAGCGCAGCCCGAGGTGGACCGAGACGGTGCGGTCCCCGGCGCGCAGCACGCTGAGCACGCCGAAGCCCGTCTCGTGGAAGTGGCGCAGCAGCCCGACGATCCACGGCCGGGTGAAGCGGTCGGTGCGGCCGGTGCGCCGGTACTGCGCGGACTTCCACCGCATGAGCCGGGTGAGCTCGCCGGGGTCGGCGCTGGCGAACTCGTAGGAGACCTCGCCGGCCTCGCGGCCGAGCTTGCGCTCCTTGTAGCGGATGGTCTTGTGCGTCTTGGGCGCCAGCGCCCTGGCCTCGGCCTCCCAGGCGGCGAACCCCATGCCCAGGTCGATGATCGGCTCGACCCGCACGACCTGGTGGTGGGGGGCGAACATGCGCTGGCCGGCGATGAGGTGGTCGAAGTCCCAGACGCCCAGCCGGCAGGCGCGCAGGAGCTCCCGGGCGGGCAGGTCGAGGCCGGGGTCGGCCACGATGCCCTGCAGGTCGGTCAGGCCGAAGCCCACGGGGTGGCCCACCCCGCCCGGACGCCGTTCGTGGGGGAAGAAGGCGGCGATCCCCTGTCCGTCCTCGACCACGCCCACCCGCACGTCCCTGCGGAACCGGGACACGCCGAGGGTGAACTCCGGGGACAGGAAGGGGTTGCCCAGCGCCGGGTCGGACTCCTGGAGCTTGCGCCAGCGCTGGATCTCCGATTCGCCCAGATCCTCGGGACGAACGACGTATGTCCTCATTTGGCCCTCGCCGCCGCCAGGTTCCCGACCACGGGCTCGAAGGGCTGTTGCGGATGGAGGTGGCCTTCCTCCAGTTTTCCGGCGAAACGCAACCGGATCATGGTCTTCAGCACCCGCCATCCGTCACGGAAGGTGTTGAGGTTCGACTCGCCGAAACGGCGGTGCGATTCGTGGCTGGCCACTTCTGCCACCTTCAGTCCGGCGCGGACGGCGTTGACGCAGATCTCGGTCTCGATCTCGAAGCCGGTGGACTTCAGTTGCAGTTTCTCTACTACATTTCGCCGCATTGCGACATATCCATAGCAGAGATCTGTCCATTTCTGGCCATACAGGACGTTGGCCGTCCGGGTCAGCCAGAGGTTGCCCTTGTTGCGCAACCAGGTCAGGTCGTCCGAACCGCCCCCGCAGTTGTAACGCGAGCCCTTGACGAACTCGAAGCCCCGGCACAGCAGGGACAGGAAGCTGTCGAACTCCGCGGGGTCCATGGACCCGTCGGCGTCGAGCATGACGATGACCTCGCTGGTCGCCGCGGCCATGCCGGTCCGCATCGCGGTCCCCTTCCCCGTAGGGGGCTCCACGATGATGACCGCGTCCGGCCGCAGCAGCCTGACCACCTCGACCGTGCCGTCGGTCGACTCGCCGTCGACGATGACGACCTCGTCGACCGAGGACAGTCGGGGCAGGAGCCATCGGAGGTTGTCGGCTTCGTTGAGAGTGGGGATCACGGCCGTCACGGTCGGCCATTGGGTACGCCGCCTGGACAGATCCAGCCGGTTGCGGCGCGGCGTCTGGGAGAGCGTCGCCGGCCCGAGGGAATGCTGGGTGTTCATCAGGGCCCCCGTGGGATGTGGGTGTCTGCCTTCTTTGATGTAGGCCACCCGCATGATGTTCAGACATCCCTGGGAATCCTCACCCGTGGGACCGGAGCCATTCTAGGGCCAGGGCAAGGATTCGATCACTCGGGTATTGATCACCATGTGGCGCAATGGACATGAGGGATATATGAGCTGATCGGGTGTGGCCTTGTTAGGCTTTCCCGCAAGATCAGCGACTTATTCCTGCTCGGGGGAACCAGGGATGGTGAACCAGAAAAATCCATGGCCGGGAAGGGTCAGAAGGTAAGGCAACTGGCCTATTGCCGGAAATCTCACCCCACCGGTGCATTCGATGGGAGTGCGCCCTTCGAACCGGCGGAGGTCGAGCTCGACCGGCTGCGGGAACCGGGAGAGGTTGTTGACGCACAGCACCCGGTCGTCCCCGTACTCGCGCAGGAACGCCAGCACCGCCGGGTTGGACGCCGGCAGCTCGGTGTAGGAGCCGCGGCCGAACACCGGGTGCCGCTTGCGGATGCCGATCATCTGCCGGGTCCACAGCAGCAGCGAGCCGGGGTCGTCGCGCTGGGCCTCGACGTTCAGCGCCTGGTAGCCGTAGATCGGGTCCATGACGACCGGCAGGTAGAGCCGGGCCGGGTCGCAGGAGGAGAACCCCGCGTTGCGGTCCGGCGTCCACTGCATGGGCGTGCGCACACCGTCGCGGTCGCCCAGGTAGATGTTGTCGCCCATGCCGATCTCGTCGCCGTAGTACAGGACGGGGCTGCCCGGCAGGGACAGCAGCAGCGCGGTGAACAGCTCCGTCCTGTTGCGGTCGTTGTCCAGCAGCGGTGCCAGCCGCCGCCGGATCCCCACGTTGGCCTTCATCCGCGGGTCGCGCGCGTACTCGGCGTACATGTAGTCGCGCTCCTCGTCGGTGACCATCTCCAGGGTCAGCTCGTCGTGGTTGCGCAGGAAGATCCCCCACTGGCAGTTCTCGGGGATCTTGGGGGTCTGCGCCATGATCTCGGAGATGGGGTGGCGGGTCTCCCGGCGCACCGCCATGAAGATGCGCGGCATCACCGGGAAGTGGAACGCCATGTGGCACTCGTCGCCGCCCGTCGCCGGGTCGCCGAAGTACGCCACCACGTCGGCCGGCCACTGGTTGGCCTCGGCCAGCAGCACCCGGTCGGGGTAGAGCCGGTCCACCTCGGCGCGCACCCGCTTGAGGTAGGCGTGCGTCTCCGGCAGGTTCTCGCAGTTGGTGCCCTCCCGCGCGTACAGGTACGGCACGGCGTCGAGCCGGAAGCCGTCGATGCCCAGGTCCAGCCAGAACCGCAGGATCTCCAGCATCGCCTCCTGCACGGCCGGGTTGTCGTAGTTGAGGTCCGGCTGGTGGGAGAAGAAGCGGTGCCAGTAGTACTGGCCGCGCACCGGGTCGTACGTCCAGTTGGACGTCTCGGTGTCGACGAAGATGATGCGCGCGTCGGGATAGCCCTCGTCGGTGTCGGCCCACACGTAGAAGTCGCCGTACGGCCCGTCCGGATCGCGCCGCGACTCGGTGAACCAGAAGTGCTGGTCGCTGGTGTGGTTGATGACCAGGTCGGCGATGACCCTGATGCCCCGCGCGTGCGCCTCGTCGACCAGCTCCACGAAGTCGCCGAGCACGCCGAACTCCGGCAGGATCCGGGTGTACTCCTTGATGTCGTAGCCGCCGTCCTTCAGCGGCGACTCGTAGATGGGCAGCAGCCAGATGCAGTCGATGCCCAGCCACTGCAGGTAGTCCAGCTTCTCGATGAGGCCCCTGATGTCGCCGGTGCCGTCACCGTTGGAGTCGCGGAAGCCCCGCACCAGCACCTCGTAGAAGACCGCCGTCTTGTACCAGTGGGGGTCGCGGGGCTCGTCCTCGTCGAACGTGTTCGGCACGGGGGATGTCAAGCGTCACTCCTTCACGGACGGGCACGATCAGGATGTCGCTTTCACACTAACCGCTGGTGACGCCCCCGTAACGGGGTCAATGTCCTCACCTCTCGATGTTGACCTCGAGGCACTCCAGGTCCCGCTCCGGATCGGTGAGGCGCACCCCGGCGCGCAGGGAGGTGATGCCCTGGCAGGCCTTGCGGATCTTGTGGTCGTACCTGCGCTCCTCGCGCGGGAGGCAGTCCTCGAAGCGCAGCCGGAGCGGGTCGCCGGCCCTCCGGGGCTGCTCGAGGCGGGGCGTGCAGACGGTGCCGTCGGAGCGGATCCGCAGGAAGAGCTCGTCGCGGAGGCCGGTGATGCTGCGCTGCTCCGTCCAGGTGTCCGGCAGCTTCTCGTACGCGCCGACGAGGCCGTCCCGGCCCTCGAAGACCAGCGAGGCCGGCCCGGCGGGCCGGAAGCGGTCGGGGGAGCCGGGCAGGAGACCGTCGCGGGGCGTCAGCTGCAGCAGGAAGCGGGTGCCCCGGGGCACGGCCTCGCGGTAGCGCTCGACCGTGCCCCGGTTCGCCCGGCGACCGGAACCGGGCAGGTTGTCCCGGCGCCCGAGGTCGACGGCCAGCCGCCGCCCCGGGATCAGCCCGGCGCCCTTGAGCGTCTCCTCCACCCGGACGTTCATCACCACCGACCGCCGCGGCTCACGCACCAGCCGGAACCCCCGCACCGTCCCCACCAGCAGGATCCGCGACTGCCCCGCCGCCAGCAGCGCCCGCTCCGCCCGGTACCCCTTGAACGCGTCGAACATCCCGTTCCCGGCGGCGTTGCGGAACACCGACACGTCCGGCGCCCCCCGGCCCTCCGCGGGCTGCTCGGCGGCGTCGCTCACCCCGCACGCGCCCAACGAGAGGACCATCAACAGAACGGAGAACCAGCGCAGCATCCAACGGCCTCATTGCTCATCATCCAGGCGGGGAACCGGGACAACCTAACAGCCGGGCCTAGGAGAGGGTGGGAGAAGGCGTGGGCACCACGGCCGGGTCGCTCGGAGGAGCGGGGGCGGGCTCCGCAGGCGGCTCCTCCCCGGGAGGAGCGGGAGCGGGCGCCGCGGGCGGCTCCTCCCCGGGCACGCCGGGAGGAGCGGGCTCCGCCGGACGGTCCTCCCCGGGCGAGGTGGGAGCGGGCGTGGGCACCGCAGGCGGGTCGCCGGGCCTCGGCCATCCGTCGGACGGGAAGTTGATGCTGGCGCACGTCACGGGCCTCTCCGCGCCGGAATCCGTGAGCGACTCGCGGACGCTCTCCTCGTCGACTTCGCCACGGCTGTACACCCCTACCGGCGGGCATTCGTACTTGAGGCTCGGGACGAGTTCCAGCAACTCGTCGAAGGACTTCGCCTTCTGCCAGGGACTGGGCGCCTGGTCGGGGTCGGCCCTGGTGTAGGAACCTCCGGTGAGCGTGCCGTCAGCGTCCTCCAGGATGACGCTGAGGGCATTGCGGGTCTCCTCAGGGCCGGAGATCCCGGACAACCAGAGCGGATTCGCCTCGAAGGCCAGCACTCGGGTGCCCTTCGGCACCGCTTGGGCGAGAACGTCCGTCGGGTCCGAGCCGGGTGCGGTGTAGCCGACATGGACGTCGACCGTCTCGCCTTCGCGCAGGCCTCGCTTCTGGAACTCGGCCGAGTCGTCGAGCTGGGCGCCCAGCCGGATCTTCATCCGGATTCCGTGCTGCTGCTTCTTGTTTGCTCCGCCGAACATCTTGGGGAAGGCGTCCGGGTTCAAGGAGAAGCCTTCGACGGTCCCGATGATGCTGTTCCCACGCGGTTTGGTGGTCATCGCATAGTCGACTCCCCGCTCTTCGAGCGTCCCCAGCAGCAGGGAGGGCTCTCCGCTCTCCTCGGGGGAGGCGGTCTCCACCCCCATGGAGGTGGTGAAGGCGAACGCGACCGAGTCCTTCTTCAGCTTCTTCAGCAGCGACAGGTCGACGTCGGGGCGGGCGGCCGGAGAGGTCGCCGAGGTGGAGGCGAGCACCTCCGTGCCGGGGGAGTCGTCGGCGCCCAGGGAGGGGACGACGGTGAAGCCGAGGGCGACGAGGGCGGCGGCGGCGATCGTGCCGGCGGCCTGACGGCGGCGGCGGACGCGGCGGCCGCGGGCCTGGACGGTGGCGGTGAGGTCGTCGGCCGGGGGAGGGTTGGAGCTGTTGTCTTCGAGCATGGCCCGCAGGTCCTTTTCCGTGAAAGTCATGGTCAGACCCCCTGGTTCTGGAACGCGGCCGGGGCCGGGAGGCAGTCGCGGAGCGTCGGGTCGACGCGGAGTTTGGCCAGCGCCCTGCTGATCTGGCTGCGGACGGTGACCGGCGAGCAGCCGAGGATCCGGGCGATCACGGCATGTTCCAGGTCGCAGAAATACCGGAGCACGATCGCGGCGCGCTCGCGCCGGCCGAGCCCGCCGAGGGCCTTCCACAGCACATCCCTGTCCTCGATCCCCTGGCCTTCGGGAAGCGGCAGCTCGGGCAGCTCGCCGGTGGGCACCTCGCCCCGCCAGCGCCGCCGCCACCAGGAATGGTGGGTGTTGACCAGGATCCGGTACACGTACGGGTCCGGGTCGTCGCCCACCCTCGACCAGGCCAGCCACGCCTTGGTCAGCGCGGTCTGCACCAGGTCCTCGGCGGTGCCCCAGTCACGGCACAGCAGGAACGCGGTGCGCAGCAGTCGCGGTGACCGCTCCGCCACGTACGTCCCGAACTCGGGGCGGTCGCATCCGCCCGCGGGTTCCGGCGGCTTCGCCATCGGCTGGTCTCCCTCGTTCCGAGCCCGGCTCCGGGGGTTGCGGCCGGGCTCCGCCGACGACTACCCGCCGGACCGTCCCGGACGTTGCGTGCCGGCCGGAGAAATCACTCCGGAGGCTCCCCGTCCCCTCCGGCCAGGGCGCGGTAGGCGGGTTCCAGCACGTCCACCAGGGCACGGCGCCTGATCTTCACGGCGGGCGGGTCGAGCAGGCGCAGCAGCAGGCCGGGCGGCGCGGGCGGGTGCCCCGTGCGGTCCTTCAGGGCGGCGAGCCCGTCCGGGGGCGCCCAGAAGTCCGCGGCCCGCAGCGGGCTCTCCACCACCGGGGGGAGCTCGGACTCCACGGGGCGGCGGCGCAGCGCGGTGAGCAGCTCGTCGCGGGTGCGCCCGTTCCAGGCCAGGACGAGGAACGGGTCGTCGTCGAACGCGCGGGCCAGGAAGTGCAGCGCGGCCGCGGCGTGGAGGCACGGGTCGATCCAGTCGGCGCAGCCGCACATCAGGTGCAGCTCCTCGGCGGCCTCGGGGAACAGGCCCACCCCGCAGTCGGCGAAGACGCGCTCGACGTCCGGGGGCAGCTCACCGGCGAGCAGCCGGGCCCGGAACACCGCGCGGCGCGCCAGCTCGCCCTCGATCTCCTCCCAGCCCTCGATCGCGGTGAGTCCCAGCGTCACCTCGTACGGCTCGTCCGCGGCGTTGGCGACGAACGCCGTCACCTCGTAGGGGCGGACGTCCAGCCGCAGCACCTGCCCGCGCTCGGCGGACGCGCGGCCCCGGTGCAGCCGCTCGACGTCGAGGAAGGACTCCAGCGCGCCGACGAACCGGCGCGCCCACCTGCCCGGAGGCTCCCGCAGCAGCGCGGACCCCGGCCCGCCCCGCACCCGCAGGGGTCTGGCCGCCGCGAAGTAGTCGCCGCCCATCAGGCGCTCACCGCGTCCGGGGACAGCCGCAGCACGTCGCGCAGCTCGGCCACCGACAGGCCGGTCAGCCACTCCTCGCCCGTGCCGACGATCGACTCCGCGAGCGCCTTCTTGCGCTCGATCATCTCGTCCACCCGCTCCTCCATGGTGCCGACGCAGACGAACTTGCGGACCTGCACGTCGCGGGTCTGCCCGATGCGGAACGCCCGGTCGGTGGCCTGGTCCTCCACGGCCGGGTTCCACCAGCGGTCGAAGTGCACGACGTGGTTGGCCGCGGTCAGCGTCAGCCCGGTGCCCGCGGCCTTGAGCGACAGCAGGAACACCGAGGGCGTCTCCTCGGTCTGGAACCGCTGCACGAGCTCGTCCCGCTGCTCCTTGGTAGTGCCGCCGTGCAGCCACAGGACGGGGCGGTCGAGCCGCGCGGCCAGGTAGGGCTGGAGCATCGAGCCGAAGGAGGCGTACTGGGTGAACACCAGCACCTTCTCGCCGCGGTCGAGGATCTCGGCGCACAGGCGTTCCAGCTCCTCGAGCTTGCCCGAGCGGCCCTGCAGCCGGGAGCCGTCCTTCAGCAGCAGCGCCGGGTGGTCGCAGACCTGCTTCAGCTTCGCCATGGCCGCCAGGACGAGGCCGCGCCGCTGCCGGGCGTCGGCCTCGGCGATCTGCTCCAGCATGTCCTCGACCGTCGCCTGGTACAGCGACGCCTGCTCCACGGTGAGGTTGCAGTAGACCTTCATCTCCTGCTTGTCGGGCAGGTCGGTGATGATGCTCCGGTCGGTCTTGAGCCGCCGCAGGATGAACGGCCGCGTGGCGCGCTTGAGGTCGGCCGCCGCCCGCTCGTCCCCCTCGGCCTCGATCGGCACGGCGAACCGCTCGCGGAAGGACTCCCGCGGCCCCAGCAGCCCCGGATTGGCGAACTCCATGATCGACCACAGTTCGGTGAGGTGGTTCTCCACCGGCGTCCCCGTCAGCGCGATCCGGCTCCGCGCCGGGATGGACCGCACCGCCCTGGCCTGCCTCGTCCCGCTGTTCTTCAGCGCCTGCGCCTCGTCGCAGACGAGGCGGGCCCACGCGACCTTCGACAGCTGCCCCGCGTCCCGCGCGGCGGTCCCGTAGGTGGTGAGCACCAGGTCGGCCGCCTCCGCCGCGCGGACGAGGTCCTCCTCGCGGTGGCGCTTGGCGCCGTGGTGGACGTACAGCCGCAGCTTGGGCGCGAACCGGGCGGCCTCCCGCTGCCAGTTGCCCACCAGGGACATCGGCACGACGGCCAGTGTCGGCCCGCCCGCGCCGTTCGCGCCGGCGTGGACGAGGTGGGACAGCACGGTCAGCGTCTTGCCGAGGCCCATGTCGTCGGCGAGCAGGGCGCCCAGGCCGAGCCCCTCCATGAAGGACAGCCAGGCCAGGCCGCGCTCCTGGTAGGGGCGCAGGACGGCCTCGATGCCCGCGGGCGTGGCGACGGGGGTGAGGCGGCGGTCGGCCTCGCCCGACAGCAGGTCGCCCAGGGGCCCGTGCGCCTCCACCGCGACCAGCGGCAGCGACCGCTCGCCCGCGTGGATGACGGCGCGGATCGCCTGGCCCGCGGTCATCGTCCCGGCCCGGCCCGAGCGCAGGAACTCCAGGGCGGACTCCAGCTGCTCCTCGCCGAGCTCCACCCACTGGCCGCGCAGCCGGACCAGGGGGGCCTTGAGGCGGGCCAGCTCGGCCAGGTCGTCCTCGTCGAGGGACTCCTCGCCGACGGCCAGCTCCCAGCGGAACTCCACCAGGTCGCCCAGGCCGAAACCCGAGCTTCTGGCCGCGCCGCCCTCTTCGGCGCCGTCCGCCTCGGCGGTCCTGAGCTTCAGGCCGAGCCGGGAGCGGCCCGCCCACGTGGGCAGCAGCACCCCGAAGTCGGCGGCGGCCAGCAGCGGCGCGGCGGTCCGCAGGAAGCGGAACGCGCCTGCGGTGTCCAGGACCAGTTCGGCGGGGACGGCGGTGTCCAGGGCGCGGCTCAGCTCGGGGAAGAGCCGCAGCGCCCGGCCGAGTCCGGCCAGCAGCGTCTCCTCCGCCCCCTCCAGCAGGGCGTCGCCGCTCCAGATCCGGGCGGCGGGCACCAGCAGGCTCGGATCGTCGGTGCCCTGCAGCAGGAACTCCACCCGCCACGGCTGCTCGGCGGACGGGCCCGGCGGACGGGCCGGCGGTTCCGCTTCCGGCAGGGCCCACGGGTCCCGCGGGGCCTCCAGGCCCGGTGCGTCCTGCGGGACCGGCGGACTCCGGCGGGGCTCCGGGCCTCGCGGGGAGGCGAGGGACTCCGGTTCGCCGGGCTCCGGTTCGGGCGCCCTGGGTTCGACCAGCCGGAAGGTCAGCCGCAGCGGGCCGTGGGCGGGCCGCGCGGCCCGGTACCAGGCGTCGAGTTCGGCGCGCAGCTCCGCCGGGTCGTCGCCGGGTTCGCGGGCGACCAGCGGGTCCGGGCCGGTGAGCGCCTCCAGCCAGCGCTCGGCCAGCGGGACGTGCTCGGGTGTCCTGCCGGTGCGCGGCGGCAGCAGGGGGTGCGGCACCGCGCCCCGCACCGCGGTGTCGGCGAGCCCGTCCAGCGCCTCGGCGAGCACCTCGGCCGCGGGCCGTCCGGGCGCCACGGCGCGGCAGGCCGGGGGCATCGCCGCGGCGAGCCGCGCGAACCTGGCGGGGTCGAGCACCGGACGCCAGCAGGCCAGCAGGTCGCCGTCCTCCTCGCGCAGCGCGGGCAGCACCCGGCCGGAAGCGGCCAGCGCCGCGGCGTCGGCGGCGACCAGCCCGAGGAAGCGCAGGTCGGTGCCGGGGACCACGTCCGCCCTGTCCTCGGCGGTGCGCAGCAGCTCCATCGCCGGGAACGGCTCCAGCACCAGCGCCGGCACCCGCCACGGGGCGAGCACGGGCTCGCCGTCGAACGGCTCGGGACCCAGCTCGCCCGACGGCAGCGGGCGCCCGCCGGTGCCGGGCAGCAGCAGCTCCAGGGTGATCCGGGCGGCACCGCGCAGCAGCGGCTCGTACGACGTCCCGGTGAAGTCCCGGGTGGCGAAGGGGTGGACGCCGGCCCCGCCGTCCGCACGCGGCCCGTCGTGCTCGGCCCACAGGCACAGCGCGCCTCCGTGCCAGGTGGCGTGGGCGACGAGCATTCCCCGAAGCTACCAGCAGCGTCCGACACTCCCGGGCCGCTCCTTTTCGGCCTAGTGTGCAGGGCCATGTGGCGTGATGCGGTGGTGACGGGCGCGTCCAGCGGGATCGGCGAGAGCATCGCGCGCTCCCTGGCGGCCCAGGGGACGGATCTCGTGCTGGTCGCGCGGCGCGGGGACCTGCTGGAGCGGCTCGCGGCGGAGCTGTCCGGGCGGTTCGGGGTGCGGGCGGAGGCGCTGGCGGCCGACCTCACCTCGGCGGACGGCCTGGAGCGGGTGGCCGGGCGCGTCCCCGGAACGGACCTGCTGGTCAACAACGCCGGGTACGGGGCGTTCGGCGCCTTCCACACGCTCTCGTACGCCGACCGGGCCAGGGAGGTGGGCCTCAACGTGACGGCGCTGACGCGGTTGACGCACGCGGCGGTGCCGTCCATGGCCGAGCGGGGGAGGGGCGGGGTGCTGAACGTCGCGTCCGTGGCGGCTTACGCGCCTTCGCCGGGAAGCGCCGTCTACGGGGCGACCAAGGCGTTCGTCCTGTCCTTCACCGAGAGCCTGCACGCCGAGCTGAAGCCCGCGGGCGTGCACGTGACGGCGTTGTGCCCCGGTTTCACCCGCACCGAGGACGACCAGCCGACGAACCTCATGTGGATGGCCCGCGACACCGTCGCGCGGGCCGGCCTGGAGGCCGTCCGGCGGAACCACGCCCTGTGCGTCCCCGGTGTTCGGTACAGGCTTCTGCTGCCCGCGATGAAGATCGCGCCAAGGGGTGTGCTGCGCACGGTCTCGACGGCGGTGTGGAACACGGCCGTTCGCACCCATGGAAGTGCCGATGCATAAAGAGGCGGCCCGCTTCTTGTGAGCTCTCCCCAAAGCATGCTCGGATCACTTGTAGCACTTGCGCATATCTGTACTTGGCGTCCGCATCTAGCATGGGTACAGGCGTCACAGGGGACACGGCATGGTGTCCCTCGCAGCGGAGTCCCCTCGGCCGCGCCGATCCCATAAATCCGGAAAGGTCTTGGTATGCCGGAAGCTATTGACATCAAGGTGCTGCACGAACTCGACGGAGTCGTCGAGAAGGAACTCAACCGGCATCTGTCGATGGCCAAGGAGTGGTTCCCCCACGAGTACGTCCCGTGGGGCCAGGGCCGCGACTTCGCCTTCCTGGGCGGTGAGGACTGGTCGCCCGAGGACTCCAAGGTCTCCCCGGAGTCGCGCGAGGCGCTGCTGGTCAACCTGCTGACCGAGGACAACCTGCCCGGCTACCACGCCGCCATCGCCCGCATCATGGGCAAGGAGGGCGCCTGGGGCCAGTGGGTGCACCGCTGGACCGCCGAGGAGAACCGGCACGGCATCGTCATCCGCGACTTCCTCACCGTCACCCGGGCCATCGACCCGGTGGTGCTGGAGCGCGCGCGCATGCAGCACATGGAGATCGGCTACGAGCCCGACCACGGCGACAAGATGCTGCACGGCCTGGCCTACGTCTCCTTCCAGGAGCTGGCGACCCGCGTCTCGCACCGCAACACCGGCAAGGCCTCGGGCGACGCGCTGTGCGAGCAGATGATGCAGCGCGTGGCGGCCGACGAGAACCTGCACATGATCTTCTACCGGAACCTCATCGGCGCCGCCTTCGAGGTCGTCCCGAACGAGGCGATGAAGGCGGTCCTCGAGGTGGTCAAGGGCTTCCAGATGCCCGGCTACACGATCGACGGATTCCTGCGCAAGTCCGTGGCCATCGCCAACGCCGGCATCTACGACCTGCGCCTGCACCACGACGACGTGCTCATGCCGGTGCTGCGCAAGTGGAAGGTCTTCGAGATGGAGGGCCTGGACGGCGAGGGCGAGAAGGCCCGCACCGAGCTGTCGGAGTTCCTGGCGACCCTGGACGCCGCCGCCAAGAAGTTCGAGGAGCGCCGCGAGGCGCGCCGCGCCCGGATCGCCGCCCGCGCCTGATCGGGATGATCTTCTTCGACGTTTCCCACAATTCGCGATAATTCGCTCACGTTGAAACCAACGGCCCCGGTTCCCGCGTCTTACTGAAGACGGGATCGGGGCCGAAGGTCTGCGCCACGCCCCGCATACGGTTCGGGGGTAGGGTTGGCCGCGACGAAATATCAGGATTGGGGTAGTGCCACGTCCGGGGAGAGCATCGGCCCGTACCGGCTCGCCGAGGTGCTCGGCGAGGGCGGCATGGGCGTCGTGCGCCGCGGCACCGACCCGATGGGGCGGTCCGTGGCTGTCAAACTGCTGCGCGGCGGCACCGGCGACGCCATCGCGCTGCGGCGGCTGGCCCGCGAGGTCGACACCATGCGCCGGGTGCGCAGTCCCTTCGTCGCGCAGATCGTCGACGCCGACGTCACCGCCGACCCGCCCTACATCGTCACCCAGTACGTGCCGGGACCGACGCTGGAGAAGCAGGTCACCGAGCAGGGTCCGCTGGGCGGCGACGCGCTCAAGCGGCTGGCCGAGGGCCTCGCCGAGGCGCTCGCGGCCATCCACGCGGCCGGCATCGTGCACCGCGACCTCAAGCCCGGCAACGTCATGTTCGCCGAGAACGGCGACCCCGTCCTCATCGACTTCGGCATCGCCCAGTCGGTGGACGCCACCCGGCTGACCTCGGCCGGCATGGTCATCGGCACGCCCGGCTACCTGTCGCCGGAGATCCTCAGCGGCGAGGACTTCCGCGCGCCCGCCGACGTGCACGCCTGGGCGGGCACCATCATCTACGCGGCCACCGGGCGGCCCCCGTTCGGCGGCGGCACCTTCGAGCAGATCTTCTCCAAGATCCTCCAGGGGCAGCCGGACCTCACCGGGGTGCCCGCGCCGCTGCTGCCCGTGCTGCGGGCGGCGATGGCCCAGCACCCGGCCGAGCGGCCCACCGCCAGGGACCTGGCGCACCTGTGCGGGCGGCTCGACCTCGAGATGACGATGATCGACCACGGCACGATCGCCGACGACCCCCCGACGCGCGCCTTCCCGCCCGTCTCCCCGCCGCAGGACGTGCGCGAGATGCGGGGCGTGCCGGGAACGTCGGGCAGGTCGCCGCTGCCGCAGCCGAGCGACTTCATGGGGATGCTCCCCCCGGTGGCCCCGCCGCCCGACCCGTACCAGGACCTCTACCAGCCGGGACGCGGCTCGGGCGCCCAGCCGCACGCCACGGTGAACGACCCGCCCCGGCGCCCGCCCTACGGCCCTTCGGGCGGCGCCCTGTACGCGGGCGCGCCCTCGGACGTCCCGACGGTGAACGACGGGCGGCGGCCGTCCGGGCCGCTGCCGTGGTCGCAGCCCCACCAGCCCCAGCCGCGTCACCCGCAGCCCCACCACCCGCAGCCCCACCACCCGCGGCCGCAGGACGCGCAGGGCGACGGGCGCGAGAACGAGCGCTCCACCCGCGCGGACGACCGGCCCAAGCCCTACGGCCTGTACAAGGTGCTGAGCCTCCTGCTGCTGGCCGCCGCGCTGGGACTCACCTGGGCCACCCCGGTCGTCGGGCTGTGCGTCGTGCTCGTCACGGTGCTCGTGCTGCGCGCGGGGGACAAGGCCGCCCGCGGCCTGGAGTCGCGCCGGGTCCGGCGCGGCGAGCGGGCGAGCGACTTCGTGGGGACGCTGCTGCGCTCCCCGCTGCAACTGCCGGGCGCGCTGATGACCAGCGCGATGGTCGTCCCGATCAGCCTGGGCGCCGGCCTGGTGCTGGCGCTCGCGCTCGTCGGCGGCGGGCGTCCGGCGGCCCAGGCGCTGACCTTCGGCGCGCTGCTGGCGGTCGTCCTGCAGATCTTCGGTCCGGGCGGCACCGCGCCCCGGCGGCAGACCGCCCGGATCTGGGGCGCTTTCCTGCCGCGGCAGGAAGCTGCGATGATCGCGGTACTGTGCCTGGGCGCGGGTGTCGCCGTCCTGCTGCTCCTCGTCCTCGGCCAGGACCCCGACCTGGGCGCGTTGGAGGGGTTCGCTCGCTGGCTGGACGACGCGCGCAGCACGGTGAAGGGATGGATCGTCCGCTTCGGCGGGTGATCCGTGTCACCGCGGGTACCGAAACAGCCGGGTGGCCCACCCCTGGGTTCAGGGCTGGTGCTACCGGTGAGTAACATGCGGGGTAAGGCTTGACCCGGACCCGGGTCAGAACCGGTTTCGGCTATTTGGCAGGCTGTGATCCAGCATCAGCCTGATGAGATGAGTGCAGGGAGGTCGGCCAGCGGCCATGAACATCGTCGTATGCGTGAAGCAGGTTCCCGACACGGAGAGCCCGCGTAAGTTGAAGTCCGATGACAACACCCTCGACCGCGCTGCGGCGGACGGCGTCATCAACGAACTGGACGAGTACGCCATCGAGGAGGCGCTGCTCATCAAGGAGGCGCACGGCGGTGAGGTGACCGTCCTGACCATGGGTCCGGACAAGGCCACCGAGTCGATCCGCAAGGCCCTCGCCATGGGCGCGGACAAGGCGGTCCACCTGGTCGACGACGCGCTCGTCGGCTCGGACGCCCTGCAGACCTCCTACGCGCTGCAGCAGCTCGTCACCCGGATCGGCGCCGACCTGGTCATCCTCGGTTCGGAGTCCACCGACGCCCGCACCGGCGTGATGGCCGCGATGCTGTCGGAGCGCCTGGGCTGGCCGCAGGTCACCATGGCCAACAAGGTCGAGATCAACGGCACCGCGATCGCCGCGCAGCGCCAGACCGACACCGGTTTCGACAAGATCGAGGCCTCGCTGCCCGCCGTCGTCTCCGTGGTCGAGAAGATCAACGAGCCGCGCTACCCGTCCTTCAAGGGCATCATGGCGGCCAAGAAGAAGCCGGTCGAGTCCCTGTCCATCGCGGACGCCGGGATCGAGGCCGACAAGGTGGGCGTCGCCAACGCCTACTCGTCCGTGGTCGACCACGCCGACGCCCCGGCGCGCGCCAAGGGCCAGATCGTCACCGACGAGGGTGACGGCGGCGTGAAGATCGCCGACTTCCTCGCCAGCAAGAAGTTCGTGTAAGGGGGATAGGGACATGGCAGAGATTCTCGTCCTCATCGACCACGCCGAAGGCGAGGTCAAGAAGGTATCGTTCGAGCTGCTCACCCTGGCGCGCAGCCTGGGTGAGGCCTCCGCCGTCTGGATCGGCCCCGGCTACGAGGCCGTCGCCGACAAGATCGCCGAGTACGGCCCGGCCAAGGTCTACGTCGCCGCCGACTCCGAGCTCACCGAGTACGTGGTGGCTCCCAAGGTCGAGGTGCTCCAGCAGCTCGCCGCCGGCGCCGGCGCCGTCCTGGTCGCCGCCACCGGCGAGGGCAAGGAGATCGCGGGCCGCCTGGCGGTGCGCCTGGACTCCGGTGTGCTGACCGACGTCGTGGGCGTGACCCCCGACCTGGTCGCCGAGCACTCCGTCTTCGGCGGCTCGGTCATCGCGCACGCCAAGGTCGTCAAGGGCACCCCGGTCATCGCGGTCCGCCCGAACGCGATCGCGCTGGAGGCCGCTCCCGGCTCCCCGGCCGTCGAGCAGGTCTCGGTGGCGCTGTCCGACGCCGCCAAGGGCGCGAAGATCACCGAGCGCGTCGTGCAGGAGAAGGGCGAGCGCCCCGACCTGACCGAGGCCTCGATCGTCGTCTCCGGCGGCCGCGGCGTGGGCGGCGCGGAGAACTTCAAGGTCATCGAGGGCCTGGCCGACACCCTCGGCGCGGCCGTCGGCGCCTCCCGCGCCGCGACCGACGCCGGCTGGTACCCGCACCAGTTCCAGGTCGGCCAGACCGGCAAGACGGTCTCCCCGCAGCTGTACGTCGCCGCCGGCATCTCCGGCGCGATCCAGCACCGGGCCGGCATGCAGACCTCGAAGACCATCGTGGCCGTCAACAAGGACCCCGAGGCCCCGATCTTCGAGCTCGTCGACTTCGGCGTCGTGGGCGACCTCTTCCAGGTCGTCCCGCAGCTGACCGAGGAGATCACCAAGCGCAAGTGACGCCTGCCGATCCGTCCGGACGCCCCCGAGCCCTGCTCGGGGGCGTCCGTCGTCTCCGGTGGAGCGCTCCGCGGGCGGTCAGGCCGCGAGGGGCTCGGGGCGGCGCTCGGGGGCGGGGGCCGCGGCGAGGTCGGCGCCCTCGCGCAGGGGGAGGAAGCGGGCGGAGACCGCGATGACGGCGGACAGGGCGACGACCGGCCACAGGCCCGCGCGGACGGAGGACGCCTCGGCGACGGCGCTGACGGCGACGGGGCCGAGCAGCAGGCCGCCGTAGCCCATCGCGCCGACCTGGGCGACGGACGCGGCGGAGCGGCCGGGGGCGGCGGTGCCGGCCAGCGACAACATCGTCGGGACGATCGTGCAGACCGCCAGGCCGGTGAGGAAGAAGCCGGCCAGCGCCACGGGGAGGCCGGGCGCCAGCAGCACCACCGCCATGCCCGCGGCGGTGCCCGTGCCCGCCCAGGTGAGGAGGGCGCGGGTGCCCAGCAGGACGCGCAGGCGGTCGCCGAAGAGGCGGCCGCAGAGCATGGCGGCCTCGAACAGCGGGTAGCCCAGGGCGGCCAGGGCCTGGCTCGCGTGCAGGTCGTCGTGCAGGAACAGGCCGCTCCAGTCGGCGATGGCGCCTTCGGTCATGAACGCCAGGAACGTCAGGGCGCCCAGCAGGTAGACCAGCAGCGGCAGGCGCCTCCGGCGGCCGCCGGAGGCGTCCTGGAGGGCCGGGGGGTCGGGCAGGTAGGTGCGGCCCAGCAGCGCCATCAGCGGCAGCGCCGCCAGCCCGGCGAGCAGCAGCGACGCGGTGAACGACCAGCCGAGCGCGGCGGTGCCCGAACCCAGCAGCCCGCCGGTCATGGCGCCCGCGCACCAGCCCGCGTGCATCCCGCTCATCAGCGGGCGGCCGTGCGCCCGTTCGACCACCGACGCCTGGGCGTTCATCGCGACGTCCGTCACGCCGAAGGCCATGCCGAACAGGGCGACGCCCGCCAGCAGGAGCGGGTGGGACGGGGCGAGGGCCACCAGCGCGACCGAGAGCGCGGTCAGCGGGGCGGCGACCCGCAGGGCGGGGCGGCTCCCGAACCGGGAGATGACCACGCGCAGGCCCTGCATGGCGACGACGGCGGCGACGCCCCACACCAGCAGGACGACGCCGACGCCGCCCGCGTCCAGGGCGAACCGCTCCTTCAGCGCGGGCATCCGCACGACCCACACGCCGGTCATCAGACCGGCCGCGGCGAAGGTCAGGAACGTGCCCGTACGGGCGCGGAACAGCATGATCGAACACTCCTTGCACACAGACGCGTCCGGCGGCGCACGCCCGCCGGGCGAAAGAAGAGGACAGGTGGTGGGTGGAGAGGCGTCCGGGGACCGGCCCGGCGTCCGGGGCCGCTGGATCCGCCGTCCGCGAAGGGGCGCGGGGCGGCCGGGGTTCGGAGGGGCCGGATCGAGCGGCCGGTCCACGGCCTCCGGGGCCGGGATCAGGCCGGAGGGTCAGTCGAGCAGGTCGAGGAGGCGTCGTCGCAGCGCGGTGTACTGCTCGGGGGAGAACCGGCCCGAGCCGTGGGCGACGACCTCCCACAGGCCCTCCGCGGCCAGGCGGACGACCATCGCGGTCAGCGGGTCGGCGTCCTCGGCGTCATCCCTGCGGTGCCAGCGGTCCATGGCCGCGCGCAGCGGCGCGGCCAGTTCGGGCGTCGCGGCGGCGGCGGTGATCGCCGCCCAGCGGCGTTCGCTGCGCTCCCCCTCGGGGGCCGCGATGATGGCGAAGGTGGCCTCGACGAAGGCGCGGGTGAACGAACCCTGGTCGTACTGCTCGACCAGGGCGTCGAACTCGGCGATCACCCGGTCGACCAGGGCCGTGACCAGCGCCTCCTTGGTGGGGAAGTGGTACAGCAGCCCGCCCTTGCTGACCCCGGCGCGCTCGGCGACGGCGTTCAGCGTCAACGCCTGGGTGCCGTGCTCCAGCAGCACGGACTCGGCGGCGTCGAGGAGGGCGTCACGTTTCATGGCGACTCGACTGTACCGTCCGGACGGTACAGTCGCAAACCGGCTCCTCCGCAGCCGGCCCGGGCAGCGAGTAGGATTGGACGACTCTGGAGGAGGAGGGAAGCGCCGTGCCGTATCTCGACCATGCGGCGACGACGCCGATGCTCCCCGAGGCCGTCGCCGCGATGACCGGGCAGCTCGGCAGGGTGGGCAACCCCTCGTCGCTGCACGCCCCCGGCCGCCGGGCCCGCCAGGTCGTCGAGGAGTCCCGCGAGATCATCGCCGCGGCGTTCGGCGCCCGCCCCTCCGAGGTGGTCTTCACCAGCGGCGGCACCGAGTCCGACAACCTGGCGGTCAAGGGCCTGTACTGGAAGGGCCGCGCCGAGGGGCGCCGCCGCGTCATCGCCGGTGCCGTCGAGCACCACGCGGTGCTGGACGCCGTGCACTGGCTGGCCGAGCACGAGGGCGCCGAGGTGGTGCTGCTGCCGCCCGACGGCCGCGGCCGCATCCTGCCCGAGACCCTCGCCGAGGCGCTCACCGACGACACCGCCCTGGTCACCGTGATGTGGGCGAACAACGAGGTCGGCACCGTCCAGCCCGTCGCCGAGCTCGCCGGGCTCGCCCGCGCCCGCGGTGTTCCGTTCCACTCCGACGCGGTGCAGGCGGCCGGCGTCCTGGACGTGCGCCTGGACGGCGGCGGGGGGCCGGCCCCCGACGCGCTGACGATCAGCGCGCACAAGCTCGGCGGCCCGCTGGGCGTGGGCGCCCTCCTGCTGGCCAGGGGCGTGGACCCCATCCCCGTCCTGCACGGCGGCGGCCAGGAGCGCGACGTGCGCTCCGGCACCCTCGACACCCCCGCCATCGCCGGTTTCGCCGCCGCGGTGGAGGCCGCCGTGTCCCGCCGCGAGGAGTCCGCCCGCCGCCTGTCGGCCCTGCGCGACGAGCTGATCGCCCGCGTCCGCGCCGCCGTTCCCGACGCGGTCCTCAACGGCGACCCGGTCGACCGCCTGCCCGGCAACGCCCACTTCTCCTTCCCCGGCTGCGAGGGCGACGCGCTCCTGATGCTCCTGGACGCCCAGGGCATCGCCTGCTCGACCGGCTCGGCGTGCTCGGCCGGGGTCGCCCAGCCCAGCCACGTCCTGCTCGCCATGGGCCTGTCCTCCGAGCAGGCGCGCGGCAGCCTGCGCTTCTCCCTCGGCCACACCTCCACCTCCGCCGACCTCGCCCCCCTGACCGAGGCCCTGCCCGCGGCCGTCGAGCGCGCCCGCCGCGCCGGCCTCACCTGAGCGCCTCAGGGGTCGACCGGCCGGGCCGAGTCCCACAGCGCGTTGAAGCCGCGCACCCGCTCCCTGACCCGGTCCGCCTGGAGCACCAGGCGGGTGTTGACGATGACGGGCCGCTCGTCCTCGGAGAGGCGGGAGGTGGGGGTCGACTCGTAGCTGATGTCGCCGTCGAAGACGACGAAGTCGAACATCGTGCTGCGGGGGATGCCCACGGCCGTGGTCGGGTCGAACAGCCTGACCTCGATGCCGGCCTCCCGCTGCAGCCGGCACATCCGCAGGAAGAGCGGGTCGTCGGCCAGGTCGCTGCGGTCGATGATGAAGACCCGCCGGATGTGGACCCCGCGCTTCTGCACGGCCTCCCGCTGCAGGTCCAGATAGCGCTGGCCCAGATCGGTGTGCCAGAAGCCGCGGTCGAAGCCGCGGCCGCCCGCGTCGACCGTGCCGAGGCTGGTGGCGTCCAGGCCGCGCTGGACGTTCTGGGTCAGCGCCAGCAGCCAGTCCCGGTCCTCGCCCTCGTAGGACACGCTGCCGCCGTCGCTGAGCTCCTTGAGGAAGAGCGACAGGCGGTTGATCTCCGTCTCGGCGAACCGGTGCACGATCGGCACGGTCGTCTCCTTGATCTCGGTGGAGTAGCGCACCAGCCGGATGACCTGGTCGGTGCGCAGCGCCGAGGCCTCCACCAGCCCGAACAGCTCGGTCGCCTCGTTGATCTGGGAGAACCCCTGCCGCATCCGCTCGTCGAGCCGGGCGTGGTGGTCGCTCTGCCGCGCGTCCATGGTGCGCACCCGCAGGTCGAAGTCCATCATGAACTGGACGACCAGCGTGACCCCGCCGATGAACACCGAGATGAGCAGTTCCCACAGCAGCCCGCCGGAGCCGTCCCCCTCGGTGGCCACCGAGGTGAGCGCGAAGGCGACACCACCGCTGAACACGGCGACCAGGATCTTCAGCAGGATCCCGGGCGGCTGGAAACGCGGCGCGTCGGGAGGCGGAGCGTTCACGTCTGCCGACCCCCTTTTCCGGGGTAAGCCGGTCATGTCTCCGGCTCGTGGATATTCTCCACTGTCGTTAAATCCAAAACACCTGTCAATATCGCGGCGATATGGCCGTGCTTTCTGGGGAAACAGACCCTGCACTTTGTGTCTTTCGCCACAAGACTCAGGACCGGCCGCCGGGCCGCCGTCCGTCCGGGGCCTCGCGTTTGCGGCCGCAGGCCAGGATCATGCCGGTGTACCCCTGGCGGAGGGGGGCCTCGCCGGGGCTCTCGCGGGTGAGGACCAGGTCGTCCTCCACGAGACCGGCGAGGCAGGCGCGCAGGTCGGCCTCGGTGACGGGGACGGCGGGGAAGAACAGGTCGCCGACGAGGTACCCCTGGGAGTTCTCCATGAAGGCCGCCGCGAACGGGGCGCCGGGGACGAGGCCGGCGAGGAAGCGGAGCAGGGCGGCGCGGAAGTCCGCCTCGTCGGCGGAGATGGATTCGGCGACGAAGAACATCGTGCCCAGCTCCCACCGCTCGCGGGGCAGCTCGAAGACGCTGCCGGACTCGACCCGCGCGCGTGCGGCCAGCAGCCGGGCGGGATCGGCGATCTCGCGGTAGCCGTCCTTGGGGCGCAGCTCCGCCCAGAAGGGGTCCCAGACCGGGGAGTAGCCGGGGACCTCCGCTTCCAGCCACCTGCGGTTGGCCGCGGAGTACTCGACGAGGGCGATCTCCGCGCAGAAGGGCAGCATGGTCAGCGCCGGGTAGAGGTTGGTGCCGGACCCGACGTCGACGCCGCGCAGCCCGGTGCGCCCGCGCAGCCGCGCCAGGAAGAAGTCCCCCGCGGCGGAGGCGAAGCGGAGGTCGTCCTTCCTGGCCTCGGCGTAGTTGTGCCGGAGGTAGAACGCGGAGTCGAAGCGGTCCCAGTCGGCGGCCGGATCACCGTCCGGGGCGGGTGAGGACGTGGGCATCGCCGGACCCCGCGGGACGTCAGCGGCGGTAGGGGGCGAGGGACTGCCAGGCGGGATCGGGGCGGGACTCGACCCTGGCGCGGCCCTCGGGCCAGGCGGCGGCGAACTGGTCGAGGGCGGGCAGGGCGCCGGAGTCGGGGTCGGCGTAGAAGTGCAGGACGCGGCGCCCGTCGCCGGTCTCGCGCAGGGCGAGGACGGCGCCGGCCAGGGACTCCAGGTCCGCTTCGGCGCGGCGGAGAGCCGAGGCGGAGGGTTCGACCGGCAGGAGGTCGGGGTTGCTGTGCGCGTACGGCAGGGAGACGGCGACGTGGACGTCGCACAGCGGGTGGTCCTGGCGGTGCAGCGGGAAGCGGACCGCCAGGTGGGCGGGGTGGCCTCGGGGGGTGCGGCCTTCGCCCGTGAGCCACGCCCCCTGCTTAAAAGGCTCTGCTATCTGCTCCACGACCGAGGCCAGGAGGTTGGGGGGCAGGGAGTCGATGGGCGGCTCGACGGCGATGGAGACCGCGCCGATCCAGCGGGCCACGTCGTCCTCGCCCAGGGCGAGGTCCAGCACCCGGAAGGCGACCTGCAGCCGGACGTCCTCGTCCACGAACAGGAAGTCGGGGTGGTAGGCGGAGATGTCGACGCGGGCGCGGGCGGAGTCGACGCGCATGCCGAGCTTGACGTAGGAGAGGTCGAACTCGTGGTCGCCGAACGCGAGCCGGCCGGTGAGCCGGTCGAGGTCGGCCTGGCGGGCGGCGTGGAACGTCCACGGGTCGCGCTTGGGCCGCTTCTTGCGCCAGCGCTCGGCCGCGCCGCGGGGCTCGGCCAGGCCGCCCCCGGTGAGGGTGAGGACGCGCCGCTCGGCGTCGAGTTCCCACGCCAGCTCCGGATGGATGGCCCTGACCAGCCCGTCGAGCCGCTCCCGCAGCTCGTCGGGAACGGTCTCGCCCGCGTTCTCGAGCCGCTCCCGCAGGTCCGGCCACTGCTCCCAGAACGCGCTGATGGCGGCGGACGCGGAGGCGCCGCCGCGCGATCGCTTGAAGATGCCCATATCGCCGACCATGCTACGGCCTCCGGGCGGCACCGAGGGGAGGCGCCGCCGGATATCCTGGCGGGACCATGACTCTTCGCGTGCTCGCCGCCATGTCCGGCGGCGTCGACTCCGCAGTGGCCGCCGCCCGGGTGGCCGAAGCCGGGCACGACGTCACCGGCGTGCACATGGCCCTGTCCGCCAATCCGAAGTCCTACCGGACGGGCGCGCGCGGCTGCTGCACCGTCGAGGACTCCCGGGACGCCCGCCGCGCCGCCGACGTGATCGGCATCCCCTTCTACGTGTGGGACCTGGCCGAGCGCTTCGACCAGGACGTGGTCGAGGACTTCGTCGCCGAGTACGCGGCGGGCCGCACGCCCAACCCGTGCCTGCGCTGCAACGAGAAGATCAAGTTCGCCGCGCTGCTCGACCGGGCGCTGGCCCTGGGCTTCGACGCGGTCTGCACCGGCCACTACGCCCAGGTGGCGGACGGCGTGCTGCGGCGCGGCGTGGACGGGGGCAAGGACCAGTCGTACGTGCTGGCGGTGTGCACCCGCGAGCAGCTGCGGCACGCGATCTTCCCGCTGGGCGGCACCACCAAGGCCGACATCCGGCTGGAGGCGGCGCGGCGCGGGCTGCAGGTGGCCGACAAGCCCGACAGCCACGACATCTGCTTCATCGCCGACGGCGACACCCGGGCGTTCCTGGCCGGGCGGCTGGGCGCCGAGAAGGGCCCGATCGTCGACGAGACGGGACGGACCGTGGGCGAGCACGAGGGCGCGTACGGCTTCACCGTCGGCCAGCGCAAGGGACTGCGGATCGGCACCCCGGCGCCGGACGGCAGGCCGCGCTACGTGCTCGACATCTCACCGGTCACCAACACGGTGCGGGTCGGGCCGCGCGAGGCGCTGGACGTCGGGGAGATCCTGGGGGAGCGGCTGGTCGGCCTGGACGGGCCGCTGCCCGCGCGCTGCCAGGTGCAGTTGCGGGCCCACGGCGCCGTCCACGACTGCGAGCCGGCCGTCGAGGACGGCGTGCTGCGGCTGCGGCTGCTGACCCCCGCCCAGGGCGTGGCGCCCGGCCAGGCGGCGGTGCTCTACGACGGCGACACCGTGCTGGGATCGGCGACGATCTCGTCCGCGGCGCCGGTGGCCTGAGCCCGCGCCGGGGACCACGTCTTGAAGGCCGCGATGGCCAGCAGGGCGAGCAGGGTCAGGGCGTTGGCCACGGCGATCGCGGCGTCGCCGCGCGCCAGCCCGTAGGCCAGCCACAGGCCGACCCCGCAGGTCAGCAGGGCCAGGTAGACCCAGGAGAAGTCGTCGGTGGACCGGGTCCGCCAGGTCCGCAGCAGCTGCGGAAGCCAGCAGCCGGTGGTGAGCGCGCCCGCGACCAGACCGAGGATGGTCATCACTCTTGAGGAACCCCTTCGCAACGCCTGCGGGACCGTTCCAGGAGAGTAACCCACGTCACATTCTCTTGTCCGGAGAAACTCCGGAAAACCGCTAAGAACCGGGACGAGGGCTGAAAGGGGCTTCCGGCGGCGCGGTCGCGCCGACCGCCTCCTCGCCCAGGTCGAGCGCCGCCTCCAGGACGGGCAGCAGCCGGTCGGGGAGCCCCTCCCGCGGGATCTTCACGGCCGACTGGACGCCCACCGTGACGAGCAGGTGCTCGGAGACGGCCAGCACGGTGGCCGCGACGGGGTCGAAGAGGGCGCCTTCGCCCACGCCGATGAGCAGGGTCTTCTCGCCTTCGACGAAGCCGTGGACCTCCCACAGGTCCAGGCCCGTCTTCGGCGCGTACCGCCGCTGGTAGGAGACGACGAGAGCCGCGGGCCTCCTCTTCGGGGAGACCTGGAAGCGCACCCCGTGCGTCTCCTCCTGGGCGTCGGCGGTGCACTTCCCGACCGGGCCGTCCAGCGCCTTCTCGACGGCCGCGCGGGGGAGCTCCCCGCACGCGTCGGGGCGCGGCAGCACGCGGAGCGAGCGGGAACCGGGAGGGGAGTACCCTCCGCAGGCCGCCGTCAGGGCGAGGCAGGCCGCGACCAACGGACGGACCAACGGACGCGCGGGCATGCCGCGCAGGATAGGGCACTGCCCGCACCCGGCAGAATGGGCCCTGTGAGTTTTCCCTGGCCTGAGGCGAGCGCGACGGGGGTGGGGTCGTATCCGGGGACGGACGCGGCCGAGACCGCCGGCGTCGTGTTCGGCGAGCTGTCCCTGCCCCATCTGCCCGAACTGCCCGCGCGCGGCCCCGGAGCCGACCTGGTCGGCCGCGGCGCGGCGTTCCTGGTGGAGCTCCCGGTGCACCTGCAGCCGTCCGGCTGGCGCTTCGGCGACCGGCCCGGCATCGATCTGCGGCGTGCCCTGGACCACCTGCGCCGGGACCTGGACCTGCTGGAGGAGCAGGCACCCGAGGGGCCGGTCAAACTCCAGGTCTGCGGACCGTGGACGCTGGCCGCCTCGATCGAGCTGCCCGGCGGGGAGCGGGCGCTGCGCGACGCCGGGGCCGTCCGCGACATCATCGAGTCGCTGGCCGAGGGCGTCCGGGAGCACGTGGCCGAGGTGCGAAGGCGGCTGCCGCGGGCGGAGATCCTGCTGCAGGTGGACGAGCCCTCGCTGCCGGCCGTCCTCGCCGGGAGGGTGCCGACGGCCAGCGGCTTTCGCACCCTGCGCTCGGTGGCCGCGCCGGTCGTGCAGGAGGGCCTGCGCAAGGTCCTGGCGGCGACGGACGCCTTCCCGATCGTGCACTGCTGCGCCCGGGACGTCCCGTTCCGGGTGCTGCTGGGGGCGGGCGCGCGGGGCCTGTCGGTGGAGACCTCGGCGATCCCCGTCAGGGGCGACGAGGTCATCGGCGAGGCGATCGAGGACGGCGTGGCGTTCTTCTTCGGGGTGGTGCCCGGCGTGGACGCCCCGCTGCCGGAGCCCGCGAGGTCCGTCCGATCCGTCCGGGAACTGTGGCGGCGGCTGGGGTTCGCCCCGGGCGGCATGGCCGGGCAGGTCGTGGTCACGCCCGCCTGCGGGCTGGCGGGGGCTTCGCCCGGGTACGTCCGGCAAGTGCTCGCCCACTGCGCCAAGGCGGCCCGGACACTGGCCGAAACCCCGGAGTGAGGGGCTCGGAAAGTGTCGGTGCCAGGCGGGAAGATGGGGGTGTCGGTCCGGAGCGAATCGGGAGGTCGGGAGAGTTGAGCAGCGTGGAGCGGCATGCCGAGCTGGTGCGCGAGCTGCGGGACGCCAACTACCGCTACTACGTCCTGGACGAGCCGGTGCTCAGCGACATCGAGTACGACCTGAGGCTGCGCGAGCTGCAGGAGCTGGAGGAGACCTACCCCGAGCTGGTCACCCCCGACTCGCCGACCCGGACGGTCGGCAGCGCGATCATCACGGACTTCACGACGGTGCGGCATCTGGAGCGGATGCAGAGCCTGGACAACGCGATGGACTTCGCGGAGCTCGACGTCTGGGCCGAGCGCCTGGAGGCGGGGATCGGCGGCGTCCCGGCCGGCGGCTACCTGTGCGAGCTGAAGATCGACGGGCTGGCGATCGCGCTGACCTACGAGAAGGGCGAGCTGGTGCGCGGGGTGACCCGCGGGGACGGCGTCCAGGGCGAGGACGTCACCAACAACATCAAGACGATCGCCTCGATCCCCACCAGGCTCGCCGGCGACGACGTGCCCGACCTGGTGGAGATCCGCGGCGAGGTCTTCATGACGGTCGAGACCTTCAAGAAGCTCAACGAGCGGCTGGCGGCCGAGGGGGAGACGCCCTTTCGCAACCCGCGCAACACCGCCTCGGGCGCGCTGCGCCAGAAGGACCCCAGGGTCACCAGGCAGCGCCCGCTGGACATGATCGTCCACGGTTACGGCGCCTGGGAGGGCGGCCCGCGGGTACCGGCGAGCCAGAGCGAGACCTACGAGCTGTTCCAGGCCTGGGGGCTGCCGGTCAGCGGCCTGTACCGGGTGGTCCCCGACGTGGCGGGCGTCAAGGAGTACATCGCCCACTACGGCGAGCACCGGCACGACCCGGCGTACGAGATCGACGGCGTGGTCGTGAAGGTCAACGACCGGGCCACCCAGCGGCGGCTGGGCTCCACCAGCCGCGCCCCGCGCTGGGCGATCGCCTTCAAGTACCCGCCGGAGGAGGTGCGCACCAGGCTGCTCGACATCAAGGTCGGGGTCGGCCGCACCGGCCGGATCACCCCGTGGGGCCTGATGGAGCCGGCCTGGGTGGGCGGGTCCGAGGTGGAGCGGGCCACCCTGCACAACGCGTTCGAGGTGGTGCGCAAGGGGGTGATGATCGGCGACACCGTGGTGCTGCGCAAGGCCGGCGACGTCATCCCGGAGATCGTCGGCCCGGTCGTGGAGCTGCGGGACGGCGGTGAGCGCGAGTTCCAGATGCCCGTGCACTGCCCGGAGTGCCACACCGAGCTGGCCTACGCCAAGGAGGGCGACAAGGACATCCGCTGCCCCAACACCCGGTTCTGCCCGGGGCAGCTGCGCGAGCGCATCTACTTCATGGCCAGCCGCAGGGTGCTGGACATCAGGGCGCTGGGCTACGTGGGCGCGACCGCGCTCACCCAGCCGCTGGAGCCGCTGGACGCCCCGGTCAAGGACGAGGGCGACCTGTTCCACCTGACCGTCGAGCAGCTCCTGCCGATCCGCAGCATGGTGCTGGACGCCGAGTCCGGCACCCCGAAGATCGACCCCAGGACGGGCGAGGAGAAGGTGGTCACCTTCTTCGCCAATGCCAACGGCAGCCCCAAGAAGGTGGTCGAGAGCCTCATGGCCCAGCTGGAGGAGATCAAGACCAAGCCGCTGTGGCGGTGGCTGGTGGCGCTGTCCATCCGGCACGTGGGGCCGCGCGCCGCCCAGGACCTCGCCCGGGAGATGCGCTCCTTCGACCGGATCTTCAGCGCCACCGAGGAGGAGCTGACGGCCGTCGACGGCGTCGGCCCGACCATCGCCAGGTCGATCATCGACTGGTGGCAGGTGGACTGGCACCGCGAGATCGTGCGCAAGTGGCGGGAGGCGGGCGTCCGGCTGGAGGACGCCGACGCCGAGGACAGCCCCCGGCCGCTGGCGGGCCTGAGCATCGTGGTGACGGGTTCGCTGGAGGGCTTCAGCCGCGACTCGGCCAAGGAGGCGATCCAGAGCCTCGGCGGGCGCGCGGCGGGCTCGGTGTCGAAGAAGACATCGTTCGTGGTGGTGGGCGAGAATGCCGGTTCCAAGCACGACAAGGCGGTCGAGCTGGGCGTTCCGGTCCTGGACGAGGCGGGGTTCCGGGTCCTGCTGGAGCAGGGGCCGGATGTGGCCAGGGGCGTAACGCTGAACGGGGAGTGAACGAGATCGCTCTGGGAAGTGTAGGAAGCGGTGTCGATATCCCCCAAAAGGTGATATCGCTAACGGTCAATCTGTAACAGAACGTACGCATCCGGTTTCGTAAAGCTGAGTTCAAGCCTTACCCTCCTCATGAGCACCTGTTTGAACCCTCAATCCGGTGTGCCCCTGAGGAAGCTGAATGAAGGACCCGAACAACACCCGGGACACTCGGCCCCGGACCGGTTCGCCCCTGTGGATCTACCTGAGCGCGGTCACCGCGGTCGGGGCCGTCGTGCTGGCCGCGGCGCTGACCGGGCTGACCACCTGCGATCTCGAGGCGGGCCTGGCCAACCCGGTGTTCTGGCTGCTGGGCGCCTTCATCGTCTTCGGCGAGCTGAAGCCGATCATCACCCCCGGCGCGACCGAGGACAACAGCGCCACCACCTCCACCACGTTCACCTTCGCCGCGCTGCTGTACGCGGGGCTGCCGCTCTCCATCGCGCTGCAGGCCGTCGCGCTGGTGATCCGCGGCGTCTTCCGGCGCCAGTCCCCGCACCGCACCGCCTTCAACGTGGCGCAGTTCGCGCTGGCGCAGAGCGCCGCGGGCGCCGTCCTGTGGGGGTTCGGCCTCTCGGCCGCCCCCGACGACCTCTGGGTGCCCACCGGCGCCGACCTGGGCCCGGTGATGCTGGCCGGGATGGCGTACTTCGCCGTCAACGACGTCCTGGTCGGCGGGGCGGTGGCGCTGCACGAGCGGGTGTCCCTGCCGCGGGTGCTGCGCTGGGACCTGGGCTACCAGGTGCTGGCCCACCTGGCGCTGCTCGGCCTGGCGCCGATCGTGGTGGTGGCGATGGACCGCTCGCCGGCGTTCGTCCCGCTGATCGTGCTGCCGTTCACCGCCGTCTACCTCACCGCCTCGGCCTCGGTCCGGCGGGAGTACCAGGCGCTGCACGACGGGCTCACCGGCCTGCCCAACCGCAAACTGCTCATCGCCCGCTCCGCGGAGGCGCTGGCCGCCGCCCGCCAGCGCGGCGACCGCGGGGACCGCAGCCGCAAGGTGGGCCTCTTCCTCATCGACCTGGACCGTTTCAAAGAGGTCAACGACACCCTGGGCCACGCCACCGGCGACCGGCTGCTGCAGATCATCGCCCACCGCCTGACGCACAGCGTCCGCCCCGGCGACCTGGTGGCGCGGCTGGGCGGCGACGAGTTCGCCGTGCTGCTGCCGTCCGTGCGGGACGTGCCCGCCGCCCGCGAGGTGGCGGTGCGGCTGCGCGCCGCGCTCAGCGAGCCGGTGCGCCTGGACGGCATGACCTTCGACCTGGAGGGCAGCGTCGGGATCGCGCTCTGCCCCGACCACGCCCCCGACTTCGAGCTGCTGCTGCAGCGCGCCGACGTCGCCATGTACGTGGCCAAGGAGAGCCGCTCGGGCGTGGAGACCTACAGCCCGGCCAGCGACCGCAACTCGCCCGCCCGGCTGGGCCTGCTCGGCGACCTGCGCCGCGGCATCGACCGGCGGGAGCTGGAGCTGCACTACCAGCCCAAGATCGGGCTGCGCGACGGGCGGCTGGCCGGGATGGAGGGCCTGCTGCGCTGGCGCCACCCCGACCGGGGGCTGATCGGGCCCGAGGAGTTCCTGCCGCTGGCCGAGCAGACCTACCTCATGAAGTCGATCACCCTCTACGTGGTGCGCGAGGCCCTGGCCCAGTCGCACGCCTGGTGGCGGGCCGGGCTGCGCGCCCCGGTGACCGTCAACGTCTCCGGGCGCGACCTGCTGGACGGCCAGCTCGCCGAGACGATCACCGCCGAACTGCTCGCCCGCGACCTGCCGCCCGAGGCCTTCGGGCTGGAGATCACCGAGCGGATCCTGATGAACGAGTCGGCGTACGCCTCCGAGACCGTGCGCACCCTGGCCGACCTGGGCATCCCGCTCAGCCTCGACGACTTCGGCACCGGCTACTCCTCGCTGGTCAGGCTCAAGCGCCTGCCGGTGCGGGAGGTCAAGATCGACGCCTCGTTCATCCGGCGGCTGACCGAGTCGGCGGAGGACGCGGTGATCGTCCGCTCGATCGTGGAGCTGGTGCGCACCCTGGGGCTGCGCTCGGTGGCCGAGGGAGTGGAGAACGCCGAGATCGCCGCGAGCCTGCGCGAGATGGGCTGCGACACCGGCCAGGGCTGGCACTTCGGCCGCCCCATGGAGAGCTCCGCGGCCACCGAGTGGCTGCGCGGCAGGCTGCGCCGCGCCCCCGAACCGGTGACCTGAAGCACCCGCCCCCGCGGGCCGTCCGGCGCGCCGGACCGCCGCCGAGGAGCGTCGCGCCAGCGGATCATCCGGCGGGTGTGGTGCGCGTCAGTCATTGGATGGCGTGCCGCCGGGCGGGCGCCGTGCCTGTGGACGGAGGTCGGGCGGAAGACGCGTTGGCCATAGGATGGAGGAGCATCCCAGTCGATCTCTTTGGAAACGGCTCTCCTATGTCCATCACCCGTGACGAGGTCGCGCACCTCGCCCGGCTCTCCCGGCTGGCCCTCGGCGAGGAGGAACTCGACAACCTCGCCGTCCAGCTGGACGCGATCGTCTCCGCGGTCGCGCGGGTGCAGGAGGTGGCGGCCGAGGACATCCCGCCGACCACCCACGCCCTGCCGATCACCAACGTCTTCCGGCCCGACGAGGTCCGGCCGTCGCTGAGCAGCGCCGAGGCGCTCTCGGGGGCTCCGGCCGCCGAGGAAGAGCGCTTCCGGGTCCCGCGGATCCTGGAGGAGGAGGACTAGATGATCCACAAGACAGCAGCCGAGCTCGGCGCGCTGATCGCCGCCGGCGAGACCACCGCCGTCGAGGTCGCCCGAGCCCACCTGGAGCGCATCGAGCAGGTCGAGGGCAAGGTCAACGCCTTCCTGCACGTGGCCGCCGAGAGCGCGCTGGAGCAGGCGCGGGCCGTGGACGCCCGGCGCGCCGCCGGCGAGGAGCTCGGGCCGCTGGCCGGGGTGCCGGTCGCGCACAAGGACGTGTTCACCACCCGGGACATGCCCACCACCTGCGCCTCGAAGATCCTCGAGGGCTGGGTGCCGCCGTACGACGCCACCATCACCACCCGGCTGCGCGAGGCCGGCCTGGTGATCCTGGGCAAGACCAACATGGACGAGTTCGCGATGGGCTCCTCCACCGAGAACAGCGCCTACGGGCCCACCAGCAACCCGTGGGACCTCTCCCGCATCCCCGGCGGCTCGTCCGGCGGCTCCTCGGCGGCGGTCGCCGCCTACGAGGCGCCCCTGGCCACCGGCACCGACACCGGCGGCTCGATCCGCCAGCCCGCCGCCGTCACCGGCCTGGTCGGCATGAAGCCCACCTACGGCGGTTCCTCCCGCTACGGCGTGGTGGCGTTCGCCTCCTCGCTGGACACCCCCGGCCCGTTCGCCCGCAACGTGCTGGACGCGGCGCTGCTGCACGAGGCGTTCTCCGGCCACGACCCGCGCGACTCCACCTCGGTCCGCGAGCCGGTCCCGCCGGTCGTCGAGGCCGCCCGCCAGGCCGACGTGGCAGGGCTGCGCGTGGGCGTCGTCAAGGAGTTCGCCGGCGACGGCTACCAGCAGGGCGTGCTGAACCGCTTCAACGAGACGGTCGAGCTGCTGGAGTCGCTGGGCGCCAAGGTCGTCGAGGTCTCCTGCCCGGCGTTCACCTACGCGCTGTCCTCCTACTACCTCATCGCCCCGTCCGAGGCCTCCTCCAACCTGGCCCGGTTCGACGCGATGCGCTACGGCCTGCGCGTCGGCGACGACGGCACCCGCTCGGCCGAGGAGGTCATGGCCCTCACCCGCGCCGCCGGCTTCGGACCGGAGGTCAAGCGCCGCATCATCCTGGGCACCTACGCGCTGTCCTCGGGCTACTACGACGCCTACTACGGCAAGGCCCAGCAGGTGCGCACGCTGATCTCCCGCGACTTCGAGGCGGCCTTCGGGCAGGTCGACGTGCTCGTCTCGCCGACCACCCCGACCACGGCCTTCCCGATCGGCGAGCGCGCCGACGACCCGATGGCCATGTACCTGGCCGACCTGTGCACCATCCCGTCGAACATGGCGGGCAACGCGGCCATCTCCGTCCCGTGCGGCCTGGCCGACGAGGACGGCCTGCCGGTCGGCCTGCAGATCATGGCCCCGGTCCTGGCCGACGACCGCTGCTACCGGGTCGGCGCCGCCGTGGAGCAGGCCCTGGAGGCCCGCTGGGGCGGCCCGCTGCTTGGAAAGGCTCCCGCGCTGTGACGACGCTTGTTCCCTTTGACGAGGCCCTGGCCAGATACGCGCCGGTGCTGGGCATCGAGACCCACATCGAGCTGGGCACCGCCTCCAAGATGTTCTGCGGCTGCCCGACGGAGTTCGGCGGCGCGCCCAACACGCACGTGTGCCCGGTCTGCCTGGGCATGCCCGGTTCGCTGCCGGTCGTGAACGAGAAGGCCATCGAGTACGCGATCCGGATCGGGCTCGCGCTGAACTGCTCGATCGCCGACTGGTGCCGCTTCGCCCGGAAGAACTACTTCTACCCGGACATGCCGAAGGACTTCCAGATCTCCCAGTACGACGAGCCGATCTGCTTCGACGGGTACCTGGACGTCGAGGTCGAGGGCGAGACGTACCGCATCGGCATCGAGCGCGCCCACCTGGAGGAGGACACCGGCAAGTCCACGCACGTGGGCGGCGCGACCGGCCGCATCCACGGCGCCTCGCACTCGCTGGTGGACTACAACAGGGCCGGCATCCCCCTGATCGAGATCGTCACCAAGCCGATCGAGGCCACCGGGGAGATGGCGCCGCTGGTCGCCCGCGCCTACGCCACCGAGCTGCGCGAGCTCGTGCGCGCGCTGGGCGCCTCGGACGTGCGCATGGAGGAGGGCTCCATGCGCTGCGACGTCAACGTCTCGCTCATGCCGAAGGACGCCTCCGAGTGGGGCACCCGCACCGAGACCAAGAACGTCAACTCGCTGCGCAGCGTCGAGCGCTCGGTCCGCCACGAGATCGAGCGGCAGGCCGCCGTGCTGGACGCCGGGCAGGCGGTCCTGCAGGAGACCCGCCACTTCCACGAGAACACCGGCACGACCAGCCCGGGCCGGTCCAAGTCGGACGCGCAGGACTACCGCTACTTCCCCGAGCCCGACCTCGTTCCGGTCGCCCCGGCCCGCGCGTGGGTCGAGGAGATCCGGGCGGCGCTGCCCGAGCTCCCGGCCGCGCGCCGCGTCCGCGTCAAGGCCGCCTGGTCGCTCAGCGACGAGGAGCTGCGCGACGTGATCAACGCCGGCGCGCTCGACCTCATCGAGGAGACGATCACCGCGGGCGCCTCGCCCGCCGCCGCCCGCAAGTGGTGGATGAACGAGCTGTCGCGCACCGCCACCGCCCAGGGCGTCGAGCTGTCCGCGCTGCCGGTCACCGCCGGGCAGGTCGCCCGCATCCAGGCGCTCGTCGACGCCGGCGAGCTCAACGACAAGCTCGCCCGCAAGGTGTTCGAGGGCGTGCTGGCCGGGGAGGGCACCCCCGACGAGGTCGTCGCCGCCCGCGGCCTCAAGGTCGTCTCCGACGAGGGCGAGCTGGTCGCCATCGTCGACAAGGTGATCGCCGACAACGCCGACGCCGCCCAGAAGGTCCGCGACGGCAAGGTCGCCGCCGCCGGCGCCCTGGTGGGCGCCGTCATGAAGGCCAGCCGCGGCCAGGCCGACGCCGCCCGCGCCCGGGAGATCATCCTCGAGCGCCTCGGCCAGTCCTGACCCGCCCCGGCCGCCCCTTCGCGGGGCGGCCGGATCCGCTCCGCGGTCACCCCGCCCGTTCCGCGGGGCGGTCCGCTCCGCAGTCGTCCCGCCCCCTCGGCACGCCCGTGCCGCAGGGGGTTTTCGGGGTCGGGGAGGCGTGCGGGAGGGGCGGGGAGGCGGAGACTGCGGACAGTGATCGTGTGCTGTCCCTTCGGCTGTACCGGGGTGTCTGTCGGATCACAGATCGGCAATCCGGCGTACGCGTTGCCCAGCGGTGATTACTGGCCGTGAGAGTTTGTCGCCGGATGGGGGCTGACCCTCAATCGCTCCGTGACCTACGGAACGTACATTGAGGAGCACGACGAGATCCCCGACCTCATGGTGCCCGGACGCGGTCCGGGCGCGGACGCAGCCAGCCGTCGAGCCCGAGGGTGGGGGCCGGATCCTCGCCGACAGGCTCAGTGAACCAGGAGCACGAGCGAAGATGACAGGCGAGAAGGAGCGGCACCGGCCTCCGGCGCAGGCCGTGCCGCTGGGCCTGGTGTCACTGCTGGGCGTCCTGTACGCCGTGTGCGCACTGCTGGGCTGGACCAGCGACTGGTTCGTCGCCGGGGCGGGCGCCGCCACCTGCGCGAGCCTGCTGTACGCCTCCCGGATCAGGCCCGGCGCCGAGTCCTGGCGCTGGTTCGCGGCCGCTGCCGCCTGCTGGAGCGTGGGCGCGGCGACCAGCGCGATCTCCCGCATCGTCCTGGACGTCACGATGGTGACGTCCCTGGGCGACCTGTTCTACCTCGCGGCGTTCCTGCCCATGGCCATGGGCTTCATCGCGCCGACGAGGATGCCGCGCACCGCCCGTAAATGGCTCATGTACGCCGCCGACACCTACGTGTGCGGCGCCGCGCTGTTCGTGATCGGCTGGGACTCCATCTTCGGGCGGCTGTTCCGCGAGACCGGCGACTCCCCGGCCCACTTCCTCCTCGAACTGCGCTACCCGCTGCTGGACATCGGGCTGCTCTGCGCGCTGCTGCCGTTCGTGCTGGGCGCCGCGCGCGGGCGCAGGCCCACCGCCGTCACCGCCTACCTGGCGCTGCTGGTGCTGACCGCGGGCGACGTGACGAGCACCGCGGTGCGGATGGACGGCGGCGAGGCGAGCGGCCTGGGCGAGGCCCTGCGCTTCGGCGGCGTGCTGCTGCTGGGCGCGGCCCCCTGGCTGGGCGGAGGATCCCGCCGGGGCGAGCTGCGCGGGCGCATGGTCGGCCCCGGTTTCGCCCCCGCGCTGCTGGCCGGGGCCGCGGCGATGTTCGTGGCCGGGCACACCCTCACCGGCGGCGAGCCGATCGAGCCGGTCGTGCTCGTGGTCACCGGGTCGGCGCTGCTCGTCCTCATCGCCCGCCTCACCGACCTGCTGCGCGAGAACGACAGGCTGCGCGGCGAGGTGCGCGCCGCCGAGGAACACTTCCGCGCCCTGGCCGAGAGCGTCGACGACCTCGTCCTGATCTGCGACGAGACCGGCGCCGTGCACTACATGAGCGCGGGCGACCAGTGGAGCTCCTCGCACGCCCTGGACGGGCTGCTGGGCCACCCGCTGCAGGACTTCCTGCACCCCGAGGACCGCCCCGCCGTCGAGGAGGCGCTGGGCGAGTGCTTCGCCACCCGCGGGGGGCCGCTGCGGCTGCGCTGCCGGCTGCGCACCACCGACGGCACCTGGCTGCCGACCGAGTCGACGTTCTCCCGCTACGCCCCCGGCAGCCTGCTGGTCACCACCCGCGACCTGTCGGAGGAGGCGGCGCTCAAGCGCCAGGTCACCCACCTGACCTTCCACGACGGCCTGACCGGCCTGCCCAACCGCGCCTACCTGGAGGAGCGCACCCGCCAGGTGCTCTCCCGCCGCAACCCCGTCACCGCCGTGGTCTTCGTCGACCTGGACGGCTTCACCGCGGTGAACGACTCGGCCGGGCACGCCGCGGGCGACCAGGTGCTGGCCCAGGCCGCGCGGCGGTTGCGGGCCGGAGTGCCGGCCGACGACACGGTGGCGCGCTGGGGCGGCGACGAGTTCGCGGTCCTGGTGGAGACCGCCGCCGACGCCCAGACCGTGGTGGACCTGGCCGAACGGCTGCTGCGCGCGCTCTCCGACGACCCCTACCGGGTGGGCGAGCGCGGCATCGTGCTCAGCGCCAGCGTCGGGGTGGCCTTCGCCGACGAGGCGCTGGCCTCCACCGCCGAGGTGCACGCCCTGGACGAGACGGGTTCGGCCTCCCTGATCCGCAACGGCGACCTGGCCATGACCCGGGCCAAGGAGCTCGGCGGCGGCCGGGTCGAGGTGTTCGCCACCCAGATGCACGCGGCCGTGGTCCGCCGCCTGGAGCTCGGCAGCGACCTGCAGCGGGCGCTGGCCGAGCGGGAGTTCACCGTGGAGTTCCAGCCGGTGGTGGAGCTGGAGGGCGGCCGGGTCACCGGCGTGGAGGCCCTGCTGCGCTGGCGGCGCGAGGACGTGGCGGTGCCGCCGGAGGAGTTCATCGGCGCGGCCGAGGAGTCCGGCCTGATCGTCCCGCTGGGCGCCTGGATGCTGGGGGAGGCCTGCCGGGAGGCGGCCCGCTGGCGCACGGAGGGCTGGCAGATCGGCCTGTCGGTCAACCTCACCGCCCGGCAGATCGCCGCGCCCAAGTTCGCCGAGACGGTCTCCGAGGCGCTCGCCGAGAGCGGCCTGCCGCCGCACGCCCTCACCCTGGAGGTGAAGGAGGAGGTGCTGGTCGAGCACTTCCAGGGCGACGAGCAGCACCTGGCGCGGCTGTCGGCGCTGCGCGACCTCGGGGTCCGGCTGGCCATCGACGACTTCGGCACCGGCTACGCCTCGCTGGCCTATCTGGGCCAGCTCCCGGTGGACGTGCTGAAGATCGACCCGTCCTTCGTCTCGGGGGTGGGCCGGGACGAGACCCTCACCCTGCTCACCCGCACGATCGTGCGGCTCGGCGCGGAGCTGGGGCTGACCGTGGTGGCCGAGGGCATCGAGTGCCCCGACCAGCTGGAGCGGCTGCGCGAGATGGGCTGCGCGCGCGGCCAGGGCTTCCTGGTGGCCAGGCCCATGCCGGCCGACCGGATCGACGCCGAGATCAGGCCCCGCGCCGGCAACGAGAACGTGCCCGTGCGGGCGCAGGCGGGCTGAACAGGCCATATCTCAGACTGTGAGACATCGGCAACGAGGATTTGACCTGAGGGCGGGTCATCGGGGACAGTAGTGGCGTGCAGAACGGCAACCTTCTTCTCGTAGTACTCGGCAGGCGCGCGGCCTGACCGAGTTCTGAGGCTTGCGCGCTCCCCTCGATCGCCCCATTGGTGGCGCGAGGGGTTTTTTGTTGGCCTCATCACGGTGGGCTCAGGCGAGAACCATCCGTGACCCTCTCCCTCCCTTCCAAGGAAGTAGCAAGATGACCGAGCAGATGACCGGGGCCCAGGCGCTGGTCCGGGCCCTGGAGAACGTCGGCGTCGACACGGTGTTCGGGATTCCGGGAGGGGCGATCCTTCCGGCCTACGACCCCCTGTACGACTCGCAGAAGCTGCGTCACATCCTGGTGCGCCACGAGCAGGGCGCCGGGCACGCCGCGCAGGGGTACGCCCAGGCGACGGGCCGGGTGGGCGTCTGCATGGCGACCTCGGGGCCGGGCGCGACCAACCTGGTGACGCCGATCGCGGACGCCTACATGGACTCCGTGCCGATGGTCGCGATCACCGGGCAGGTGGCCTCCCGCTTCATCGGGACGGACGCGTTCCAGGAGGCCGACATCTCCGGGATCACGCTGCCGATCACCAAGCACAACTTCCTGGTGACCGACCCCCGCGACATCGGCCGCACCATCCTGGAGGCCTTCCACATCGCCGGCACCGGCCGTCCGGGACCGGTCCTGGTCGACGTGGCCAAGGACGCGATGCAGGCCACGTTCGACTTCGCCTGGCCCGAGGAGATGCGCCTGCCGGGCTACCGTCCGGTCACCCGCCCGCACTCCAAGCAGGTCCGCGAGGCGGCCCGGATGATCGTCGGCGCCAAGCGGCCCGTGCTGTACGTCGGCGGCGGCGTCATCAAGGCCCGCGCGGCGGCCGAGCTGCGGGTGCTGGCCGAGCTGACCGGCGCGCCGGTCGTCACCACGCTGATGGCCCGCGGCGCCTTCCCCGACAGCCACCCCCTGCACATGGGCATGCCGGGCATGCACGGCACGGTCGGCGCGGTCGGCGCGCTGCAGAAGTCCGACCTCATCGTCGCGCTGGGCGCCCGGTTCGACGACCGGGTCACCGGCGACCTGAACTCCTTCGCGCCGCACGCGGCGATCGTCCACGCCGACATCGACCCGGCGGAGATCTCCAAGAACCGGCAGGCGGACGTCCCGATCGTCGGCGACGCCCGCGAGGTGCTCGCCGACCTGATCGTGGCGGTCCAGACCGAGCACGCGGCCGGCCGGATCGGCGACTACACCGCCTGGTGGCAGCAGCTCAACGCCTGGAAGAGCACGTACGCGCTCGGCTACGACACGCCGGAGAACGGCGAGCTGGCCCCGCAGTACGTCATCGAGCGGCTCGGCGAGATCGTCGGCCCGGACGCGCTGTACTGCGCGGGCGTCGGCCAGCACCAGATGTGGGCCTCTCAGTTCATCTCCTACGAGAACCCCGGCCAGTTCCTCAACTCCGGCGGCGCGGGCACCATGGGCTACGCGGTCCCGGCCGCGATGGGCGCCAAGGTCGGCGCCCCCGGCAAGACGGTCTGGGCGATCGACGGCGACGGCTGCTTCCAGATGACCAACCAGGAGCTGGTCACCTGCGCGATCGAGGGCATCCCGATCAAGGTCGCCCTGATCAACAACGGCAACCTGGGGATGGTCCGCCAGTGGCAGACCCTCTTCTACGACGGCCGCTACTCCAACACCAAGCTGCACTCCAAGCGCATCCCCGACTTCGTGAAGCTGGCCGACGCCTACGGGTGCGAGGGCATGCGGGTGGAGTCGGCCGGCGAGGTCGACGCGGCGATCGAGAAGGCGATGGAGATCGACGACCGGCCCGTGGTCATCGACTTCGTCGTCCACGACGACGCGATGGTCTGGCCGATGGTCGCCGCAGGATCGAGCAACGACGAGATCAAGTACGCGCGCGATCTGGCGCCGAAGTGGGAGCACGAAGACTGATGAGCCGTCACACCCTCTCCGTCCTTGTCGAGAACAAGCCCGGGGTCCTGGTCCGCATAGCGGGCCTTTTCGCCCGGCGCGGGTTCAACATCGACTCGCTGGCCGTCGGCCCGACCGAGCACCCGGAGATCTCCCGGATGACGATCGTCGTCGACGTGCAGCAGGAGCTGCCGCTGGAGCAGGTCACCAAGCAGCTCAACAAGCTGATCAACGTGCTGAAGATCGTCGAGCTGGACCCGGCCGCCTCGGTGCAGCGGGAGCTGGTGCTGATCAAGGTGACGGCCGGCCCGGACGTGCGCTCGCAGGTCCTGGAGGTCGTGCAGCTGTTCCGCGCCAAGGTCGTCGACGTGGCGCCCGACGCGGTCACGATCGAGGCCACCGGCAACCGCGACAAGCTCGACGCGCTGTACCGTTGCCTCGAGCCGTACGGCATCAAGGAACTGGTCCAGTCGGGTGCGATCGCGGTCGGCCGCGGCGCCCGCTCGATCACCGACCGTTCGCTGCGCGCGCTCGAATCGCGCAGCGCGTAACCACCAGAAAGGCAGACAGCCCCACCATGGCTGAGATGTTCTATGACAACGACGCGGACCTGAGCATCATCCAGGGTCGCAGCGTCGCCGTGATCGGCTACGGCTCCCAGGGACACGCGCACGCCCTGTCCCTGCGCGACTCGGGCGTCGACGTCCGGGTCGGCCTCCCCGAGGGCTCCAAGTCCCGGGCCAAGGCCGAGGCCGACGGCCTGCGCGTCGTCACCCCGCGCGAGGCGGCCGCCGAGGCCAACCTCATCATGATCCTGGCGCCGGACCACCTGCAGCGCGGCATCTACGAGAACGACATCCTGCCCGAGCTCGCCGAGGGCGACGCGCTGTTCTTCGGCCACGGCCTGAACATCCGCTTCGGCCTGATCGAGCCCCCGGCGGGCGTCGACGTGGCCATGGTCGCCCCCAAGGGCCCCGGCCACCTGGTGCGCCGCCAGTTCGAGGCCGGCCGCGGCGTCCCGGTCATCGTGGCGGTGGAGAAGGACGAGTCCGGCAGCGCCTGGGCGCTGGCCCTGTCCTACGCCAAGGGCATCGGCGGCCTGCGCGCCGGCGGCATCAAGACCACCTTCAAGGAGGAGGCCGAGACCGACCTGTTCGGTGAGCAGGCCGTCCTGTGCGGTGGCACCGCCGAGTTGATCAAGACCGGTTTCGAGGTGCTGGTCGAGGCCGGCTACCAGCCCGAGGTCGCCTACTTCGAGTGCCTCCACGAGCTCAAGCTGATCGTCGACCTCATCTACGAGGGCGGCATCCAGAAGATGTACTGGTCGGTGTCCGACACCGCCGAGTTCGGCGGCTACACCCGCGGCCCGCGCGTCATCACCGCCGACACCAAGGCCGAGATGAAGAAGATCCTGGCCGAGATCCAGTCCGGCCAGTTCGTCAAGGAACTCGTCGAGGAGTTCGACGCGGGCCAGCCCAACCACCTCAAGTACCGCGAGGACCTGGGCGCCCACCCGATCGAGCAGGTCGGCGGCAAGCTCCGCCCCATGTTCGCCTGGCTGAACGACTGACCGTCGCGGCCTCTCGACCGCCCGTTCACCCCCGGTGGGTGAGCGGGCGGTCGTCTTTCGGGCGGACGGGGAAGAGTCCCGCGATCAGGGCGGCCGGCAGCGGGACGGCCACGAGCGTGCCGAGGAACAGCTGCCAGGGGAGGGCGACGAGCGGGCCGGGGTCGCTCCCGTCCATGGCCTCGCCCGGAGGCAGGTCGGTGAGGGTGATGGCCACGGCGATGCCCGAGGCGCTGCCGGCGAGGACGCCCAAGGCGCAGCCGAGGAGACAGACGAAGCCGGCCTGGTACATCGGGAACAGGCGCCGGACGCCGGGTTTCGCGCCGGCGGCGGCCAGGACGTCCAGACCGGGGCGGGCGCCGGCGGCCGCCGGCCGGGCCGCGGCCAGGGCCGCGCCGAGCACCAGCAGCAGGGCCGCGGCGCCGGACACGAGCAACTCGGTGGAGAGGCGGGTCTCCTCCGCACCCCGCTCGGTGTAGAGGTAAGAGGTGTCGTCGCGGATTTCCGTCATCTCGCGCTTCAACCTCCCGGACTGCTCCACGCTGACCGGAGTGCCGATCAGCAGCGCGCCGGGGCCGGTCTTCAGCCCGGTGCGGGCCGCCGCCTCCGGAGGGAAGATCGCGGTGGGGACGCCGCGCAGGCCCGTGGTGGCCCGTACGGCGGGGAGGTCGAAGGTCCGCACGATCTCCGGTGGGTCCTCCTCATGGAACCGGGTGAGCTCGAAGCGGGCCAGACCGTCCCGCACGACGCCCGGGCGGAAGACCACGACCTTGCCCTCGGCCAGGGCCGAGGCGACCGCAGGGTCGTCCCCGACCAGGATCCGTGCCGTCTTCGGATCCGCGATCAGAACCTGGTCGTGCATCCCGCCCTTGAGGCCGCACGGGCCGCTCATGCACAGGGTGTAGCCCTCGACGGGGCTCAAGAGGCTCTGGTCCGTCTTCTGCAGGTACTCGTCGAACCCATCGGCCTGCGCGGTGGGGACGCCCGGCAGTTCCCGCTCGATCACCGCCCGGACCTCGGGAGCGGTCCGGGAGGTCAGCCCTCCGACGATCGTGCTCCCCATCGGGTAGAGGCGGGAGTGCAGCGCGTCGTGCCGCATCTCGCTGATCCCGGCGATGGTGACGGCGGTGAAGCCCGCAGTCGCCGAGAGGACCACCGCGACGGCGGGGACGGTCCGGCCCCGGTTGCGGGCGGCGTCCCGGACGGCGAGCCGCGGGGCGGGCGGCAGCCGCCGTGCGGTCTTCCCGGCGACGGCCACGGCCGCAGGGGTGATCATGATGAAACCGAGGAAGAGGAGGAGCAGCCCGAAGAGCATGCCGAGCACCTGACCGGCATCCACCACCGGGCCGGCATTGAAGAAGACGGCAGCCAGGCCGCCGAGGACGCAGACCAGGCCGAGCACGTTCATGATCATCCTTCGGGGGGCGGAAGGCGGGAGAGGGCGGCCTTGGGGGGCGGGGCTCCGGCGATGGTCTTCCGTCGCCGCGTGGTGGTTCCGGGAGCGCCTCCGCCCGTGCACGGCCACGAACATACCGAGGAGCGGCTGCAGGGAGGGCGACGAGAAAAGCCGGGGCCGCTCCCGTCACCGATCTCGTCCGGAGACAGGTCGGTGACGGGAGCGGCCCCGGTTCGGACGGCCGCCGTGGTCAGGTGGCGGCGCGTTCGGGCAGGGTCTCTTCGCCGCGCACGGACAGGGCGGTCACCGCGGACGCCACCAGGGGGACGCCGGCGAGCACGGCGAGCAGGAACAGCCACGGTATGTCGATGATCACTCCGTGGGAGGGGACGCCCTCATTCGATCCGGTGGTGGTCAGTGGATAGGCCACCGCGATGCCCGGACCGGCGCCCGCCAGCAGGCCCAGCGCGCAGCCGAGGACCGCGATGTAGCCGGTCTGCGCCATGAGGAGCAGGCGGCGGGTGACGGGCCGCGCGCCGACGGCGGTGAGCGTCGCCAGGTCCGGCCGGGAGTCGGCGGCGGCGAGCCCGGTGGCGATCAGCGCCCCGGCCAGCACCAGCACGGCGGCCATGACGCCCAGTATCAGCAGCGGCAGGGCGAACGACTCGTTGAAGCCGCGCTCGGTGTACACCTCCAGGCCTCCGCTGATCTGCTCGATCTCCGCGGTGAGCCGACTCTGCTCCTTCTCGCCGAGGGGGGCGTCGACGACCAGCGCGAAGGGCGCGGATTCCAGCTCGGCCTCTTCGAGGGCCTTCGGCGGGATCAACACACCGGGAACGCCTTCAAAGGGCTGCACCTGCACAGCGGGCAGCTGCACGGTGCGTTCTTCTCTCTCGATGCCGTCGTACTGGTCGGCGGTGAAAGCCGCCTGACCGTCTCGTACCGCGCCGGTGGCGAAGACGACGACCTTGCCTTCGTCCAGCGCTTCGGTGACGGCCGGATCGTCACGGCCCAGCAGCAGCCGTGCCCCCGCCGAGTCGGTGATGACCTGGTTGTCACCGCGGGGGCCGGGATGGAACCGGGAGAGGTCGCAGGCCTCCTTTCCGCACAGCATCCACAGGAGCGTTCCCACTCCGTACCCTTCGACTATCGCGTGCCCCTGCCGGGAGCCAGGGGGCTCATAGGGCATGTACCCGACGCGGGCGGTGCTGCGGGAGGGCAGCATCCGCTGCACGGCGGCCTCCACCCGCTGGGCCTGCTCCTCCGAGACCAGCGGCTTGACGGTGGTCTGGCCCGCCTGCAGCCGCGGCCGGTATTCGACCCGCTCCTGGTCGAAGTCGCTGGCACCGCCGATCGCCAGGGCGGTCAGCGCGGCCGTGACCGCCATGATCGCGGCGATGGCGGGCGCGGTGCGCACCCGGTTGCGGTCGGCGTCGCGGACGGCCAGGCGCAGCGGCAGCGGCAGCCGGTCGGCGAGCCGGGCGGTCAGCGCGATGACGGCGGGGGTGGCCAGGACGAAGCCGATGATGAGCAGCGCCGCGCCGATCGCCGCGCTGAACTCGCGCAGGTCGTCCATGCCCAGCGGGATCACCGCGCCGCCCGCGGCGATCAGGAGCACCCCCAGGACCGGCAGGCCGCGCCGGGGCGACGGCGCGTTCCGGTGCCCGGAGAGGACCTCGGCGGTGTCCGTGCGGGACGCCTGGCGTGCGGGGGCGTAGGCGGCGGCCAGCCCGCTCAGCACGGCGGTGAGGACGATGGCGGCCATCCAGAGCCAGGGTGTCTCCCAGGGCGCGAGGTCCCCCCGGGGGCGGGTCTCGGCCAGGACCAGCCGTCCCGCCCAGCCGAAGAGGAGGCCGAAGCCGGTGCCGACCAGCCCGCCCAGACCGCCGAGCAGCAGGCCCGAGCAGAGCACCACGGCCCGCAGCTGGCCGGGGGAGCCGCCGGCGGCCGAGACCAGTGCCAGCAGCCGGCGCTGGCGGCGCAGCCCCACGGCGAAGGCGGGACCGGCCAGCAGGACCGTCTCCAGCACCACCATCGCGATGATCAGCGCGTTCACCGCGGTTCCCGCGGCGCCCCCTCCCACGAGCCGGGAAGTGCCCAGGAGCAGCGGGAGGGCGGTGAAGGCGGCGACCGGGAGGGCGATCATCGCGATGATCAGGGCGGAGCGCGGCCGGGAGTTCAGGGCGTCGCGCCAGGCGAGGCGCAGCGCCGCGCGCAGGCCGTTCATCTGTTCTCCAGAAGGATCTCGGGTCCGGGGGCGGGCTCGGTGGAGTCGACGGCCAGGCCGTCGCGCAGGAAGACCACGCGGTCGGCCCAGGCCGCGTGCCGGGACTCATGGGTGACCATCAGACACGCCGCGCCGGCGTCGCAGCGGGCGCGCAGCACCCGCATGATCTCCTCGCCGCCCCGGGAGTCCAGGGCTCCGGCGGGTTCGTCGGCCAGGATCAGCCGCCGTTCGCCGACCAGGGCGCGGGCGATGGCCACGCGCTGGCGCTGGCCGCCGGACAGCTCTTCGGGGAAGCGGCCCGCCTCGCCGACGAGCCCGACCTCGGCCAGCGCGGACATGGCGTCGGCGCGGGCCCTGCGGGTGCGCACGCCGTCCAGCTCGCGGGGGAGCATGACGTTCTCCGCGGCGGTGAGCGACGGGATCAGGTTGAGCTCCTGGAAGACGTAGCCGACGGCGCGGCGGCGCAGCGCTGCCCGCGCCGAGACGTCCATGCCCGTCAGGTCGGTCCCGGAGACGACGACCCTGCCCCGGGTGGGGGTGATCAGCCCGCCCGCCAGGTTGAGCAGCGTGGACTTGCCGGAGCCGGAGGGGCCCATCACGGCGACGAACTCGCCGGGCAGGACGGTCAGGGACAGGCCGCGCAGGGCCTGGACGAGGCCAGCCCCGCTGCCGTGCTCGCGGTGGACGTCATCGAGTTCGAGCACGCTCATCGGTCTCCTCGTCTACGGGGGGTGCGGCGGCGGGCGCCGGGGCGGGCGGAGCGGCGTGCAGCAGGGAGGCCTCGCAGTGGTCGAGCCAGCGGATCTCGGCCTCCGCCTGGAAGATCATCGAGTCCAGGACCAGGGGCCAGGCCGGTCCCTCGGCGGAGGACTTGAGGCGGGTCAGGTCGCGCATGGCGCGCAGGGTGGCCGAGCGCTGGGCCTGGACCACGGCGCGGACGTCGACGCCGGGGCTGGTCAGGGCGAGCGCGAGTTTGACCGCGAGTTCGTCGCGGGGCCGCTCGGTGCGGGTGAGGGGGGTGGCGAACCAGTCGCGGACCTCGGCGGCGCCCTTCTCGGTGAGGGTGTAGACCGAGCGGCCCTCCTCGTCCTGGCCCCCGCCGAGGACGAGGCCGTCGCGCTCCAGGCGGCCGAGGGTGGAGTAGACCTGGCCGATGTTGAGCGGCCAGGTGCTGCCGGTCGCCGCCTCGAACTCCGAGCGCAGCTGGTAGCCGTAGCGGGGCCCGCGGGAGAGCAGGGCCAGCAGGCTGTGGCGGATGGACATGCATACTGAGTATGCATACCGAGTATGCACGCCGCAAGGACTCTCGATTTTCGGTCCGTGTCGCTCCGGTGTTGCGGGTGTCCGCGGCAATACGGTTCAGGGATCTGGAAAGTCCCGGGGAGCCCGCAGAAGTGACCACACCCACCCGTAAGCCCGTTCTCAGCCTCACGCGCGACCTCCTACGCGTCTACGACCAGCGGTTCCTCCAGGTGGAGCAGCCCGTGCGGCGGCAGGTGGTGACGGCGACCAAGGGCATGCTCTGCGGTCTGCTCACCGCCGACCTGCGCCAGGAGCTCCCCGAGCGGGAGCGGCTGCGCGCCTTCTGCATCGAGAACGAGCTCTTCGACGAGCTGGAGCGGCTCATCGCGGACGAGGCCGCCGGGCGCAGGGAGGGCGCGGTCGTCGTCGGCGGCCGGGTCTACGCGGTCTACCCCTACCTGCGCGGGGTGCCCCGCCAGGACGCCGACATCACCGCCGAGGTCGGCGTCGAGCACCGCCTGGAGTCGATGGCCTGGAGCAAGGGGCTGCTGAAGGTCAGGGGATGGGCGAGAATCGCCCGAATCCAAGCAAAAGATCCGATGGTCCGGCTGCTCGCGAGCGACGGCAGGCAGGAGCTGCCGGTCGAGACCGAGCCCGACGGCGACGGATTCGAGGCGCTGCTGGACCTGCCCGAGCGCGGCTCCTGGACGGTCCACGTCGAGGTGCGGACGCTGGGTCTGCGCAGGTCGGCGCCGTTCGGCACCCACCTGGCCGAGGGGTTCCGGCTCCCCCCGGAACGCGAGGGTGCGTCCTTCGATCTCGACGAGGGGCTGCGGATCGCGTACGGGCCCCGCGAGGCGGTGAGACCCCGTCGTTCCTGGCGGTTCTGGCGTGGAGGTCAGGCGTGAGCCCCCGGCGGGGATAGACTTTGACGCGGGCGCGGCACGAGGGCGTGGCGGCCTCCAACCTGCAGAGACCTCTCACCCCAAGGAACCCCACGTTGAGTAAGCCAGTCGTCCTCGTCGCCGAAGAGCTGTCCCCGGCCGGTATCGCCGTCCTGGAAAACGACTTCGAGGTCAGGTACGTGGACGGTGCCGACCGTGACGCCCTCCTCCCGGCGGTCGCCGACGTCGACGCTCTGATCATCCGTTCCGCCACCAAGGCCAACGCCGAGGTGTTCGAGCACGCCAAGCGGCTGCGGGTCGTGGCCCGCGCCGGCGTCGGCCTCGACAACGTCGACGTCGAGGCGGCCACCAAGGCCGGCGTTATGGTCGTCAACGCGCCGACCTCCAACATCGTCACCGCCGCCGAGCACGCCATCGCGCTGCTGCTGGCCACCGCCCGGAACGTTCCGCAGGGCCACGCCGCGCTCAAGCAGGGCGAGTGGAAGCGCTCCAAGTACACCGGCGTCGAGCTGCAGGGCAAGACCGTCGGCGTGCTGGGCCTGGGCCGCATCGGCGTCCTGGCGGCCCAGCGGCTCGCCGGGTTCGACATGGAGATCATCGCCTACGACCCCTACATCCAGGCCGCCCGCGCCGCCCAGCTCGGCGTGCGCCTGGTCTCCCTGGACGAGCTGCTGCAGCAGTCGGACTTCATCACCGTCCACCTGCCCAAGACCAAGGAGACCCTGGGTCTCATCGGCGACCGCGAGCTGCGCCTGGTCAAGCCCGAGGTGCGCATCATCAACGCCGCGCGCGGCGGCATCGTGGACGAGGCGGCGCTCGACCTGGCGCTGACCGAGGGCCGCGTCGCCGGCGCCGGCCTGGACGTGTTCTCCAGCGAGCCGTGCACCGACAGCCCGCTGTTCAAGCACGACAACGTGGTCATCACCCCGCACCTGGGCGCCTCCACCCACGAGGCGCAGGAGAAGGCCGGCACCCAGGTCGCCAAGTCGGTGAAGCTGGCCCTGTCGGGCGAGTTCGTGCCGGACGCCGTCAACGTCCAGGGCGGCGCCGTGGCCGAGGACCTCAAGCCGGGCCTGCCGCTGACCGAGAAGCTCGGCCGCATCTTCACCTCCCTGGCCCAGGGCGTTCCGGTGCGCCTGGACGTGATCGTCCGCGGCGAGATCACCGCCCACGACGTCAAGGTGCTGGAGCTCGCCGCGCTCAAGGGCGTCTTCAGCGGGGTCGTCGAGGAGTCGGTGACCTTCGTCAACGCGCCGCTGCTCGCCGGCGAGCGCGGCGTCGAGGTCTCGCTGACCACCAGCGAGGAGTCCCCGGTGTGGCGCAACGTCATCACCGTCAAGGGCACCATGGCCGACGGCGAGGTCATCTCGGTCTCCGGCACCCTGTCGGGCCCGCGCCACCTGGAGCGCGTCGTGGAGATCAACGGCTTCGACGTGGAGCTCACCCCCGCCCCGCACATGGCGGTCCTGGGCTACGTCGACAAGCCGGGCGTCATCGGCGTCATCGGCAAGCTGCTGGGCGACCGCGGCGTCAACATCGCGGGCATGCAGGTCGGCCGCGACGCCAAGGGCGGCAAGGCGCTGACCGTGCTGACCGTCGACTCGGCGATCGCCCAGGACGACCTGGAGACCATCGCCGCCGAGATCGGCGCCGGCCTGGTCCGCCAGATCGAGCTCGCCGACTGAGGCGCCTCACGGCACCCGCACGGGTAGGCTGAACGCAGCCAGTACACGGACACCCTTCCGGCTTCGCCGGGAGGGTGTTTCCTTTTGCTCCGGTCCTTCCCTTTTCTCGGTGATCTCCGGAGAGGTCCGTGATCGACTCACTAGAGTGAGGCGCTCTCGGGGACGCGGAGCGAAAGGCAGGTTCATGAGTTTCGAAGTGAAACCGTCGGCCATTGCGAACTTCGGCGCCGATATGAAGGCCCTGTCCACCGACACCACGACGGCGAAGACCTATGTGCAGAACCACCTGGACATCACGGCGGGCGACGCCAGGATGTTCTTCACCGCGGCGGGCCAGGTGGAGCAGCTGCGGACCACGATCCTGAACACGCTCACCAGGCTGGAGCAGCTCGGCACCGCCTGCTCCACCGAGCTGGCCAACACCGCCGACATGTACCGCAAGGCCGACCTCGCGGCGATCCGCGAGATGGACCGGGTGATGGCGCGGACCGAGGTCACGCCCGAGCCGCCCCCGGCGAACCCGGCGGCAGGGCTATCCGAGCTTCCGGGCGCCAGGCTCACCGAGCCGGCGCCCAAGGACCCCATCCCCAAGGTCGCCGACATGTTCCTGTCCTGCGCCGACTACATCAGCCCCAGCCACTGGTTCCTGTGGGCGATGGGCAAGGTCTGCGGCGTCAACCCGGCCGAGTGGATCGCCAAGGAGCTCGCCGGGGACTGGGAGAAGCTCTCCAAGGCGGGAGCGGCGCTGGAGAACCTCTCGGAGTTCCACACCGTCTACGCCCGCGCCCTGGACACCGAGGCGGACAAGATGTTCGCGAGCTGGAAGGGGAACGCGGCCGACGCCTGCGACGCCTACTTCGACGACTTCGAGCAGCAGGTCCAGACCCTGGTGTCGCCGACCAGGAACGCCGGGTCGCAGTGCCAGTCGCTCGCCTACGGCATGTGGGGGATGGCCAAGAGCATCGTGAGCCTGCTCGAACTGCTCGCGGACGAACTGCTGTACATCGCGGTCGTCGCGGCGGCGGGCGCGGCCAGCTCGACGTTCAGCGCGCTGATCGGCCCGACGATCGCGCTGGGGGTCATCGCCTGGCGGATCAGCCGGGCCATCAAGATCTGGAAGCAGATCCTGGTGACGCACGGGGCCGCCTGGACGGCGGTGACGGGCTTCAGCGGCGTCATCGCCGGCTACATGGGCGGGATGAACGGGATGGAGACCCAGCGGCTGCCCGGATCGGGCTACGACCACCCGGCGGTGAACGCGTGAACGACGACGACCCCCTGCTGGGCTTCACCCGCGGTGACGTCGCCAAGGCCAAGATCCTGCGCGACTCGTTGCGGACGCTGCGCGAGAACAGCCAGGACCCCGCCTTCCGCAAGCTGATGGACGACGTGCTCGCCGGCCGAGCCACGTTGCGCCAGGCCACCGGTACGCAGGTGTTCGACCGGGAGGTGACTCCGCTGGTGATGAAGACCGCGGAGCGGATGGAGGAGCTCTCCGAGGAGGATATGGAGCGGCTGGCCGCCGAGGGCGAGGCCGTGGAGGCCGAGATCAACGCGCGTTACGAGGGGCGGGGCCGGTGAGCGAGGGGCCCGCGGAGTTCTCGCTGATGCAGGCCTCCTGGGCCGGGCGGTTCTTCCGGCGCGAGCTGGTGTTGTCGGTCCGGGGCGTGACGTTCAACGGCGAGCTCCTCGTCCCGGCCGAGCAGATCATCGCCTTCGGGCTGGTCCCGGTGCCGGGGCGGCCGTTCCAGGGGTTGCATTTGTGGCACAAGGGGCCATTGGCTCAGGAATTGCCAGGTTTTCTGCGCAGGGGAAGAAAAGGGCTCTCCGAGGGAGAAATACGATTGTTCTGGGTGGCGGACGACCCCGGGGCCTCCGGATTCCGTACGCGCGCCCATGTGGAACGGCTCAAGCAGTTCGTCCTGGCCGCCGGGATCGGCCGATGGCAGGACCAGTAAAAGCTCTGACCTGGGAAAAGGCAGGTCGATGAGCTGGTCTGAGAGCGTGTCGAAGGGTTTGTCGGTGATCGAAAAGGAGAGTTGCAAGCCCTAGGGTCGGGAAATCCGAACCGCTGCCGCGGGACGGGCGTCAGAAGATCCGAAGCCGTCGGAGCCGGTGCAGGGCGTGGACCCGAAGAGACAGCGGAAAGTTGAGGGCTGGTCGTGACGCGGTGGGGAATCTACGCTCCTGGTGTGGGAACGGCATGGCCATTCGCCGGGCGGGACGCCGAGGCGTCCGCCATCAGGGAAGCGCTCCTGGACCGGCGCGGACCCGGAGCGCTGGTCAGCGGCGCCCCCGGCTCGGGCAAGAGCCGGCTGCTCGCCGAGGTCGCCCTTGAAGGCGCGGGCGGGCTGCCGGTCCTGGAGGCGCGGGCCGGGCAGGCGCCCGCCGTGCCGTTCGGGGCCTTCGCCCATCTGCTGCCGATCCGCACCCCGGTACGGGAGACGGCGGCGGCGGTGGAGGCCGTCCTGGCCAAGGCAGGTCCCGGCGACTTCCTCCTGGTGGCCGACGACGTGCACGAGCTCGACGAGCGCTCGGCCCTGCTGCTGCACGCGCTGGCCGGGACCGGCCGGATGCGGCTGCTGGCGGCGGGGGAGTGCCTGCCCGAGCCGCTGGCCGCACTCACCCCCGTCCCGGTGGTGCTGGCGCCGCTCACCGACGTGACCCTGTTCGAGGAGGTCGACGAGCCGACCGCCGCCTACCTGGCCGAGGCGGCGCAGGGCGACCTGCGCCTGCTGTACGAACTGGTGCGCGTCGGCCGCTCCACCGGGGCGTTCTCCGACGGCCACTGGCAGGACCCGCCCGCGCGCACCGGCGAGAAGGCGGCCTCCCTGGAGGAGGCGCTGGCCCAGGCCGCGCTGCTGGCCGCGCTCGGCCGCGCCGGGGAGGCCGAGGAGCTGCTGGCCACGGCCCCGCGCCGGCCCGAGGACCGGGCCAGGGCGACCTTCGCGCGGGCCAGGGCCGCCAACCTCGCCTACGGGCTCGGCCTGGCCGAGGACGCCGACCGGGTGCTGGGCATCGCGCTGGAGACGGTCTCGCGGCCCGCCGAGCGCCGCCGGGTCCTGGCCCAGCGCGCCGAGTTCGCGCTGCACCGGGCCGACTGCCGCCAGGCGCTGGACCTGGCCGACGACGCCGCCTCGACCGGCGGCGCCCGGCCCGCGTCCGACGCGCGGATCGCCGCCGTCCAGGCCGTCACCGCCGCGCTGACCGGCCAGGCCGCCGCGGCGCTGGACAAGGTCCGCGCCGGGCTGCGCGAGCTGGACGCCTGGCTCCCGCGGGCGCCCGAGTGCGTCCCGCTGCTGGAGTTCGCCCGCGCCGGGGTGTGGCTGTCGGTCGGCGACCTGGACGCCGCCGGGGAGGAGGGCGCCCCCGCCGCCGACCCCGTCGCGCACGCCGCCGCGCAGGCGCGGGTGCTGCGGGCCCGCGGCCAGATCCACGCGGCGCTGCGCGAGGGCTGGGACGGCGCCCGGCTGCTGAGCCGGGGCCACTCGCTGTTCGCCGGACCGTGCCTGGGCGAGCTGGCGCACGCCGCCGCCCTCGCCGGGGACCTGGCCACCGCCCGCGACGCGCTGGCCGAGGCCGACCGGCGGGCCCTGCCGACGATGCGGGCGTTGTGGTTCCCGGTGGCGCTGGCCCGGCCGTGGCTGCTGGTCGCCCAGGGCGCGGTCGGCGCCGCGGTGCACGGGCTGCTGGACGCCGCGGCCGCCGCCGAGGCGCTGGAGCTGCGCCCGTACGCGGTGGCGGCGCTGCACGACGTGGTGCGGCTGGGCGCGGCCGGGGTGGTCGCCGACCGGCTGGGCCGGCTCGCCGAGGACTCCGAGGGCGATCTGGCCGCGCTGTGCGCCCGGCACGCCGAGGCCGCCGCGACCGGCGACTGGTCCGGGCTGATCGGAGTGTCCTTCGAGTTCGAGGGGCTGGGCATGACCCTGCACGCGGCCGAGGCCGCCGCCCAGGCCGCCGAGGTGCACTGGGACAAGCAGCAGGCCGCCGCGGCCGGCACCCGCGCCTGGGTGATGGTGCAGCGCTGCGACCAGGTGCGCACCCCGGCGCTGCGCACCGCCGCGGTGCCCGACCTCACCCGGATCCAGTACGAGATCGCCGAGCTGGTCGCCGGCGGCGCGTCCGAGGCGGCGATCTCCGAGCTGATGTCCCTGCCGGTCCGCACGGTCGCCGACCAGCTGGTGGAGATCTGCGCCAAGCTCGGCGTCTCCGGGCCCGAGCGGCTGGCCGTGCTGCTGGCGCCCGAGCCGTGATCCACCGCTTTCGTCCTGACATGTGAGATGGATGCCCGATGTGTGAGACGGATGCACTACGATGCCCCCATGGCTTCCCGCAACATCCGACTCGGCGTCATCGCAGGTGACGGTATCGGCCCCGAGGTCGTGGCCGAGGGTCTCAAAGTCCTTGACGTGATCGCCGGTCAGTACGACCTGGCGATCGAGAAGACCGCCTACGACCTGGGCGCCGCGCGCTGGCACCGCACCGGCGAGGTGCTGCCCGAGTCCGTGATCGAGGAGATCCGCGGACAGGAGGCCATCCTGCTGGGCGCCATCGGCGACCCGACCGTGCCCTCCGGGACGCTGGAGCGCGGCCTGCTGCTGCGGCTGCGCTTCGAGCTCGACCACTACGTGAACCTGCGTCCGGTCAAGCTGCTCCCCGGCGTGAAGTCCCCGCTGGCCGACGTCACCCCCGACGACATCGACATGATCGTCGTCCGGGAGGGCACCGAGGGCCCCTACACCGGGGTCGGCGGCGTGCTGCGCAAGGGCACCCCGCACGAGGTCGCCACCCAGGAGAGCGTCAACACCGCCTTCGGCGCCGAGCGCGTCATCCGCTACGCCTTCCAGATCGCCGCCACGCGCCCGCGCAAGAAGCTCACGCTCGTCCACAAGGACAACGTGCTGACCTTCGCCGGCGACCTGTGGCAGCGCACCCTGAAGAAGGTCGCGGCCGAGTTCCCCGACGTCGCCACCGACTACGTCCACGTCGACGCCGCCACCATGTTCTTCGTGAACAACCCGCAGCGGTTCGACGTCGTGGTCACCGACAACCTGTTCGGCGACATCATCACCGACATCGGCGCGGCGATCGCCGGCGGCATCGGCCTGGCCGCCTCCGGCAACGTCAACCCCGACCGCTCGGTGCCGTCGATGTTCGAGCCGGTCCACGGCAGCGCCCCCGACATCGCGGGCCAGTCCAAGGCCGACCCGACGGCCACCATCCTGTCGGTCGCCATGCTGCTGGACCACCTCGGCCTGCCCGAGGCGGCCCGCAAGATCGAGAAGGCGGTCGGCGCCGATCTGACCGAGCGCACCGGCCCGCGCGCGACCCAGCAGGTCGGCGACGACATAGCAAAGCGAGTAGCCGGGTAGGGCGGCAGCCACCCCGGTGAGTGACGGGTGCGCCGCGAACCGACGCGGCGTGCCCGTTTTTTGTGTGCACCGCGTCGCCGCAACGTGAGTTAGAGCACACAATGGAAAGAAGCCGGTAGGGTCTTTACCGGTGATCCGGGAGAGGTACAGACATGATCGAATTCGAGATCCAGCTCGTTGAGCGGCGCAAGAGCGCGCAGGAGCGGGAGGCCGTGCTGGCCGACCCCGGCTTCGGGCTGAACTTCACCGAGCACATGATCACGATCGAGTGGGACAGGGAGCGGGGCTGGCACGACGCGCGGCTGCGGCCGTACGGGCCGCTGTCCCTCGACCCGGCCACCAAGGTCTTCCACTACGGTCAGGAGCTCTTCGAGGGGCTCAAGGCCTACCGCCAGCCGGACGGCGCGATCGTCAGCTTCCGCCCCCAGGCCAACGCGGCGCGCTTCAACACCTCCTGCGACCGGATGGCCATGCCCCGGCTGCCCGAGGAGACCTTCGTCAAGGCGCTGGAGCTGTTGTGCGACGCCGACCGCGACTGGGTGCCCACCCGTGAGGGCCACAGCCTCTACCTGCGGCCGTTCATCATCGCCACCGAGACGGGCATGGGCGTCAACTACCCCTCGGCCAGGTACCTCTTCTGCGTGATCGCCTCGCCGTCGGCCTCCTACTTCTCCGGCGCGGTCAAGCCGGTCTCGGTCTGGCTGTCGCGCGACTACACCCGGGCGGCCCCCGGCGGCACCGGGTTCGCCAAGTGCGGCGGCAACTACGCCGCGGCGTTCGTCGCCCAGCAGGAGGCCGTCGCCAAGGGCTGCGACCAGGTCGTCTGGCTGGACGCCGCCGAGCACCGCTGGGTGGAGGAGATGGGCGGCATGAACCTCTTCTTCGTCTACGGCTCCGGCCCCGACGCGCGCCTGGTCACCCCGCCGACCACCGGCACCATCCTCCCCGGCATCACCCGCGACTCCCTGCTCAAGCTCGCCCCCGAACTCGGCGTCCCGGTCTCCGAGGAGCCGATCAGCGTCGAGCAGTGGCGCGACGACGTGGCCTCCGGCGCGCTCACCGAGGTCTTCGCCTGCGGCACCGCCGCCGTGATCACCCCCGTCGGCCGCGTCAAGGGCGAAGAGGGCGAGTTCACCATCCCCGAGCAGGGCGGCCCCGTCACCATGCGGCTGCGCGAGGAACTCGTCGGCATCCAGTACGGGCAGCGCCCCGACCCCTACGGCTGGATCACCGGGCTCGCCTGAGGCGTCGGTCCGCGGTGCGGAGGCGGGCCGGGAGCTCCCGGTCCGCCTCCGCCGGACCCGTCCGGCGTCCTTCGCGGCGCCGGCCCGCGAGCCGGTGCCGCTCGCCGTACCTCGCGCCCCGCCCGCCGTTTTTCGTGTCCCAGATCACGTGACCGGCATGTGACGGACGTATCGCGGGTGTGGCACACTGAGCCTGTTATGAGCACCGGCCTGATCATTATCAGACGGCGCGTCGGCTAAAGGGCATCGCCGGCGCGCAGACCTCTCACGTCCGTGGGGGGTCTTTTTGTTTCGCCGGGCTCTTCGCAAAGGGGCATCTCCATGAGCGACGGTTTCCACGTCTACGACACCACCCTGCGGGACGGGTCACAGCAGGAGGGCCTGAACCTCAGCGTTCAGGACAAGCTGGTCCTCGCCCGGCACCTGGACTCGCTGGGCGTGGGCTTCATCGAGGGCGGCTGGCCCGGCGCCAACCCCAAGGACACCGAGTTCTTCAGGCTGGCCCGGACCGAGCTGGACCTGAAGCACGCGCAGCTGGCCGCGTTCGGCGCGACCCGCCGGGCCGGCCTGAAGGCCGCCGACGACCCTCAGGTGGCCGCCCTGCGCGAATCACGTGCCCCGGTCGTCACCCTGGTGGCCAAAAGCCACGACCGGCACGTGGAGCTGGCCCTCCGCACGACGCTGGAAGAGAACCTCGCGATGATCCGCGACACCGTCTCCCACCTTCGCGCGGAGGGCCAGCGCGTTTTCGTCGATGCCGAGCACTTCTTCGACGGGTTCAAGGCCAACCGCGCCTACGCGCTGGAGGTCGTCCGGGCCGCCGCCGAGGCGGGGGCCGACGTCGTCGCGCTGTGCGACACCAACGGCGGGATGCTGCCGGACGAGCTCGCCGACGTCGTGCACGAGGTCGTCGACCTCGGCGCCCGGGTCGGCATCCACTGCCACGACGACTCCGGCTGCGCGGTGGCCAACTCGCTGGCCGCGGTGCGGGCCGGCGCCACGCACGTCCAGGGCTGCGCCAACGGGTACGGCGAGCGGTCGGGCAACGCGAACCTGTTCACCGTCATCGGCAACCTCCAGCTCAAGCGCGGCATGCGGGTCGTCGCCGACGAGCAGCTCGCCGAGATGACACGGATCGCGCACGCCGTCTCCGAGGTCACCAACGTGACGCTCAGCTCGCAGACCCCCTACGTCGGCCACTCGGCGTTCGCGCACAAGGCGGGACTGCACGCCTCGGCCATCAAGGTCGACCCCGACCTCTACCAGCACATCGACCCGATGGTCGTCGGCAACGACATGCGGATGCTGGTCTCGTCCATGTCGGGGCGGGCCTCGGTCGAGCTCAAGGGCAAGGAGCTGGGCTACGACCTGTCCGGCCAGAAGGCGGCCGAGGTCGTCTCCCGGGTCAAGGACCTGGAGTCCCGCGGCTACACCTTCGAGGCGGCCGACGCCTCCTTCGAGCTGCTGCTGCGCGAGGAGCTCGCCGGAGCCCGCACCTCCTACTTCACCGTCGAGTCCTGGCGGGTCATCGTCGAGCAGCGCCCCGACGGCGTCCAGATCAGCGAGGCGACCGTCAAGGTGCACGCCAAGGGCGAGCGGATCATCGCCACCGGCGAGGGCAACGGCCCGGTCAACGCCCTGGACACCGCGCTGCGGGTGGCGCTGGAGCGGCTCTACCCCGAGCTGGCCAACCTGGAGCTGGTGGACTTCAAGGTCCGCATCCTGGAGGGCTCGCACGGCACCGACGCGATCACCCGGGTGCTCATCGACTCCTCCGACGGCAAGGCCGAGTGGGGCACCGTCGGGGTCGGCGAGAACATCATCGCCGCGTCCTGGCAGGCCCTGGAGGAGGCCGTCACCTACTGCCTGCTGCGCGCCGGGTACGACGCCTCCTGACCGGGTAGACCAGGGGTGATGCCTCGGATCACCGACAACAGCGCCGCGTCCCGGTACGAGATCTTCACCGACGAGGGCGCCCTGGCGGGCTTCTCCACCTACACCCGCCGGGGCGACCACGTCGTGTTCTGGACGACGGAGATCTCCGCCGGGTTCGAGGGCCACAACCTGGGCGGCGCGCTGGTCCGCGGCGCGCTGGAGGACATCCGCGCCCGCGGCCTGAAGGTCGTGCCCCGCTGCCCGTACGTGCTGGAGTACCTGGAACGCCATCTGGAGTTCGACGGCCTGCGCGCGTGAGAAGGCCCGCGCCCCCTCGTATCAGGACGAGGGGGCGCGGGCCTTTCACCGTCTACTCGGGCTCGACCCTCTGGATCACCTCGAAGCCCCACAGCTCCGCCCCGGACGCGGCCGGACCGCCGTGGCCGTGCCCGTGGCCGTGTCCCTGGCCCGGCTGGGCGTCGGCGGCGGCCTTGGCGTGCCCCTGCGCGAACGCCTGGCTCTTGGTCCAGGCCTGGAACGCCTCCTCGCTGCTCCAGCGGGTGTAGACCAGGTACTTGTCGGTGCCGTCCACCGGGCGCAGCAGCTCGAAGCCCTCGAAGCCCTCCGAGCCCTCGACCAGCCCGGCCCGCGCGGCGAAGCGCTTCTCCAGCTCGGGGCCCATGCCCTCGGGCACGGTCAGCGCGTTGATCTTCACGACCGAAATCGTCATCGCCTCCTCCATCGGGACCTGACGTCGATCAGGTCGGCCACAGGTCTCCCACGGTACTGGGGCCCGGGGGCGGATGACCTTCACCCCGCCCCGGCGGCGGGGAGGTCCGCGGGGACCGCCGGACGGCCGGACGGTCGCCTCCGGCCGTCCGGCCGGGGAGCCGGTCCGCGGGAGCGGCGTCCCACCGCAGAGGTGCGGGTGGGAGAGAAGGGGTTGTGGACGGGCGGAGTTCGGGGAGAGGACGCGGTTAGTCTGAGACGGGTCACCCGGGGTCATCGGATCGGGGTGAACCGGGGGCCGGATCGCGACGTCCGAAACGAGAGATCGTTCGTGCCGGTGGAGAGGAACGACTTGGACGCGGAGGAAGAGCAGGCGGGTGCCGCGAGGCGGCCCGGGGCGGGGGAGCCGGAGGCGGAGCGGTGGCCGCCCGCGTCGCTCACCCTGTCCGCCAGGCCGCTGCCGGACGTGGTGTTCGGCGCCCCGAAGCCCGTCCCGTCCGCGCCGGGGGAGCCCGCCGGAGCGCCGCCGGGGGACGTGACGGGGCCGGGTGAGGTCACCGGGCCGCAGCCCGTGGTGGACGCGGCGTTCGCGGTGCCGCCCGCCGCGCCGGCCGACGAGCGGCCCGCCGCGCCTCCCGCGGGGGCCCATCGGCGGCGGATGGCGCTGCTGGTGGCGGTCGTGCTGGTGGGGGCGCTGGTCGTGGTGCTGGCGGCGGTGGCGGTGTGGCCGTCCGGAAGCGACGGAAAGGTGCGGCAGACCGGGACGTCCCCGGCGGCCCCGGGGCAGGCGGCGCCGGGGAACGGGACGGACGGTCCCGGCGGGCCGTCGCAGCAGGCGGGTCCGGCGGAGACGACGGGTCCCGGGAATTCCTCGGCTCCCGGGAGCCCTGCGGTTGCGGGGGGTCCTGCGGGCCCTGGTGATCCCGTGGAGCCGGGAGACCCTGCGGTCCCTGGAAACCCGTCGGATCCCGGGAGCACGGCGGGTCCTGGAAGTCCTGCGGACCCCGCGGCCCCCGGGAGTCCCGCGGACCCGGCGGGTCCGGAGGCCGCGGGCGGCTGGCCGGTGCTCTCCGGGACGACCTCGCAGGGGATCGAGGTGACGTACCGGACGGTCGAGACGGCGGAGGGGTACTTCGAGGGCGAGGTGAGGCTCGTCAACGCCACGGGCGCGCCGCTGCCGGCCTGGACGTTGTCGTTCGGCTATCCGGGGGCCTCGATCAGGAACGTGTGGGGCGGTGACTTCCGGCCGCGTGAGGACGGGAAGGTGGTCGTCACGGGGAACGAGGACAGCACGCCGGTCGCGGCGGGGGCGTGGGTGAACGTGCGGTTCGGCGGGGCGGGGACCCCGTCCCGGCCGCAGGGGTGCACCGTGAACGGGGCGGCCTGCGGTTTCTGAGCGAGGGTGTCGGTGCGGGTCCGTTCGGGTCGCCGTCCTCGCGGACCGGACCACCGGCGGCCTGCGGTCTCTGAGCGGGAGGCGCCGGTGTGAGAGGCTGAGATCGTGCGTATAGCAAGGTTTTCCGCAGGTGAGGAAGTGTCCTTCGGGGTCGTCGAAGGCGAGGAGATCGCGGAGGTCTCGGGCCACCCGTTCCTGGGCGAGATCCGGTTCACGGGGGCCAGGCACCGGCTGGAGGACGTGCGCCTGCTGGCGCCGATCCTGCCCAGCAAGGTGATCGCGATCGGCAAGAACTACGCCGAGCACGCCCGCGAGATGGGTTCGGAGGCGCCCGAGGAGCCGCTGTTCTTCATGAAGCCCTCCACGTCCGTGGTCGGGTCGAACGATGTGATCCGGTACCCCGAGAAGCTCTCCCAGCGCGTCGACTACGAGGGCGAGCTCGCCGTCGTCATCGGCCGGCTGTGCCGCGAGGTGCCCGTCGCCCGCGCCCAGGAGGTGATCTTCGGTTACACGTGCGCCAACGACGTGACCGCCCGCGACCTGCAGCGCAGGGACGGCCAGTGGACCAGGGCCAAGGGCTTCGACACCTTCTGCCCGCTGGGCCCGTGGATCGAGACCGTGCTCGACCCCGCCGACCTGGGCATCGAGACCCTGGTCAACGGCGAGGTGCGCCAGGTCTCCCGCACCTCCGCGATGATCCACGACATCCCCCACCTCATCGCCCATGTCAGCCAGGTGATGACGCTGCTGCCCGGCGACGTCATCCTCACCGGCACGCCGGAGGGCGTCGGCCCGCTGGAGATCGGCGACACGGTGAGCGTGCAGATCGAGGGCATCGGCGAACTGCGCAACCGCGTCGTCGCGCGCGACTGAGACCGCCGCGGGCGGGGGAGTCCGGCGCTTCGGGCAATCGTTTTGGCTAGTGCCCCGGAAGTCCTGTAAGCTTTCCGAGGTCGCCAGGGAACAGCCCGAAAGGGACAGACCCGAAGCGCAATGGGGTATGGTGTAATCGGCAACACGACTGATTCTGGTTCAGTTATTCTAGGTTCGAGTCCTGGTACCCCAGCAAGGCCCCCCGGATGCCATTCGGGTGAGACCGGTCCTGCCTCCGTCGTCTAGTGGCCCAGGACGCCGCCCTCTCAAGGCGGTAGCGGCGGTTCGAATCCGCTCGGAGGTACTTTTCCTCACAACTCCATAGCTTGCCTCCGTCGTCTAGTGGCCCAGGACGCCGCCCTCTCAAGGCGGTAGCGGCGGTTCGAATCCGCTCGGAGGTACCGGAACGAAAGCCCTCTCCCGTTTTTCGGGAGGGGGCTTTCGCCATTTCAGAGGGTGTCCTCCCTGCTCTTGTTGTTTATGACACCCGGTGCCATCATGGCTCGTGCACAACCAGCGAGAGGTGGGAACCATGGGTCGTCTGACGGGCAAGGTCGCGTTCATCACAGGTGCCGCACGCGGGCAGGGCAGGGCGGAGGCCGTCCGGCTCGCCGCCGAGGGCGCGGACATCATCGCGGTGGACCTCGTCGAGTCCGCCAGCCGGTACGTCAGGTACGAGCCCGCGACGCAGGACGAGCTGGCCGAGACCGTCAAGCTCGTGGAGGAGCAGGGTCGGCGGATCCTGGCGCGCAAGGCCGACGTCCGCGACCTGGCCGCGCTGGAGGCCGTCGTCAAGGAGGGCGTCGAGCTGTTCGGCCGGCTGGACGTCGTGGTCGCCAACGCGGGGATCGTGAACTACGGCCGCACCTGGGAGCTCACCGAAGAGCAGTGGCAGGACATGATCGACGTCAACCTCACCGGGGCGTGGAAGACCGTCAAGGCGAGCGTCCCCACGCTCATCGAGCAGGGGCAGGGCGGCTCGGTCATCCTCATCAGCTCGGTCGCGGGCCTGAAGGGACTGCCCTTCCTCGCCCACTACGCCAGCTCCAAGCACGGCGTCGTCGGCCTGGCCAAGGTCCTCGCCAACGAGCTGGGCGAGTACGACATCCGGGTCAACACGATCCACCCGCACGGCGTCCGTTCGGGCATGTCGGACGGCAGCATGACGGACTTCATCGAGAAGTCCCCCATGCTCGGCCCCATCTTCATGCCGACGCTGCCCTACCAGATGGTCGAGCCGGAGGACATCGCCAACATGGTGGCCTTCCTCGCCTCCGACGAGGGCAAGTTCATCACCGGCGCCGAGATGAAGGTCGACCTCGGCGCGCTCAACCGCTGACGCCCGCGCCGTCGAGCGTCGCCGACAGCCCGGCCGCCACCTGGTGGATGGCCTCGTCCATCAGGTCGGCCAGGGCCGTCTCCCCGGCGCAGGACAGCCAGTGCTCGTAGGCGGTGATGGCGGCGGTGAGGACGACGTTGCCGACCAGCCGCGGGACCATCGCCGTGGCCGGGAGGCCGGTGCGCCCGGCCACGAACGCGGTGACGGCGGCCCGCCACGAGGCGTAGCGCAGGGTCGCGTCGGCCTGCAGGGTCGGCACCTCGAGGATGAGCCGCATGCGCTGCCGGTGCCAGGGCACGTCCGCCGGGTCGAACCGGTTGAACTCCACGACGGCCCGGCGCACCGCGTCCATCATCGGCGCCCGCGGGTCCGACCCGTCCAGCAGTTCGCGCAGCTTGCGCAGCTGGTCCTCGAAGTCGCCCCACACCAGGTCGTTCTTGGAGGCGAAGTAGCGGAAGAACGTGCGGCGCCCGATCCCGGCCGCGGCCGCGATGTCGTCCACGGTGGTCCCGTCGAACCCCTGCCGGGAGAACAGCTCGAAGGCCAGCCGCTCCAGCGCGGCCCGCGAGGTCGCGCGGGGCCTGCCCGCGAGCCGCTGTGCGGCCTTCCTTCCATCGGACGTCACGGGCACCAGGTTGCCATGGCCCGCGCGTCCCCGTGACGGGGCGGCGCGTCAGGGGGCGCGGGACTCCTCCAGGGCGCGGAGGAGGGTCTCGGCGTCGAAGGGGCCGGTGTGGCGGCGGTCGCCGATGAAGAAGGTCGGGGTGCCGCGGGCGCCGCTCGCCTCCGCGCTGGAGATGTCGGCGCGGACGCGTGCGTCGGTGCACTCGTCGTCCAGGTCCCGCAGGAAGCGCTCGACGTCCAGGCCGAGCTCGGCGGCATAGCCCGCGAGGTCCTCGAATTCCAGTTCGTCCTGGTGGGCGAACATCAGGTCGTGCATCTCCCAGAAGCGGTCCTGGAACCCGGCGGCGACGGCCGCGCGGGCGGCGAGCTCGGCGTGGGGGTGCACGTCGGCCAAGGGCAGGTGCCGGAAGACGTACCGCAGGTCGGATCCGAGGCGTCTGTGCAGCTCCCGGGTGACGCCCGTGGCCTTGGCGCAGAAGGGGCACTCGAAGTCGCCGTACTCCACGAGGGTCAGGGGCGCGTCGACGCGGCCCCGGATCTGGTCGGTGTCCGGGTCGACGGGAGGGTCGAGGAACCGCGGCAGGTCGGCGTCCCCCTCGCCGAGGAACCGCGCGGAGACCTGGAACAGCAGCCAGCCGAGCGTCGTGGCCAGCACCGCGGCGATGAGGACGCCGACGACCGCCTCGTCCTGCATGATCCGGTCGTCGAAGGCGAGCCCGGCGATCAGCAGGGAGACGGTGAACCCGATGCCGGACAGGGCGGCACCGCCCAGCACGTGGCCCCTGCCGACACCCTGGGGCGGCCGTCCGGCGCCGAGCCGGAAGGCCAGCAGGGAGGTGCCCCCCACGCCGATCAGCTTGCCCAGGACCAGGGCGCAGACCACGCCCCAGGTGAGCGGGGAGGCGAGCGCCTCGGCCAGGACGCCGCCGCGCAGGTCGACACCGGCGTTGGCCAGCGCGAACAGCGGGACGATCACGTAGCCGGACCAGGGGTGCAGCCGCAGCTGCAGCCGCTCGTTGATCGACACCGCCTGCTGCAGCCCCTCGCGCGCCGTGCGGCCCACCTCGACCCGGGGCGACTGCCAGAAGGCGCGGAAGGAGCGGGCGGCCCGTTCGACGGCGGCGCGGGCCGGCTCGTGCGCGGCGATGAGCAGCCCGCCCAGCATGCCCGCGATGGAACCGTGCAGGCCCGCCTCGTGGGTGGCCAGCCACAGCCCGGCCCCGGCCAGCACGTACGGGGTGCTGCGCCAGACCCCGAGGCGGCTCAGCAGCCAGAGCACCCCGCACATGACCACCATGGCCACCAGGGCCGGGGGGTGCAGCGCGTCGGAGTAGACCAGCCCGATCACGCCCACCGCCACGATGTCGTCGATGACGCTGAAGACCAGCAGGAAGATCCGCAGCTGGGTGGAGAACCGGGGGCCGACCAGGGCCAGGGCGCCCAGCATGAACGCGGTGTCGGTGCCGATGACCACGCCCCAGCCTCCGGCGGCCTCGCCCGAGGGGTTGAACGCCAGGTAGATCAGGGCGGGGATGACGATGCCGCCGAACGCCGCCAGCATGGGGACGGCGACGCGGCGGGGCTCGGTCAGCTCCCCGACGGAGAACTCGTGCCGCACCTCCAGGCCGACGACGAAGAAGAAGACCGCCATCAGGCCGTCGTTCACCCAGTGCTCGAGGTCCATCGCCAGCGTGGCGCCACCGAAGGACAGGGACGCCTCCAGCCGCCAGAGGGACTCGTACAGGTGCGACCAGGGTGAGTTGGCCCACAGCAGGGCCAGGAGCGCGGCGGCGAGCAGGAGCCCCGCGCTTCCCGCCTCGGTGGCCAGGAAACGGCGCAGGGGGGCCGACAGCTGCTCCCGCAGCGCGCCTCCGCCGGCCTTCGTCTCGTTTCTCGTCGCCATGTCGTCGGAGAGTTACCCGCTCCGGCGGGGAAGATCACCGGATGGGGCTCCGGAGGTCCCGAATTACAAAAGTAGTATTTTGGGAACCCGACCAGGTCATCCGGCGTTGTAGCAGAGACCTGACCGACCAGAGAGACACATGGACTGCGACCTATCTACCGGCACCGCCTCCCTCGCCACTGAACCGCGGAAGGGGAACCGGTGATCACCGCGCTCTCCCTTGTGCTGGGCGTGGCCGTGGTGCTCGCCATCACCGCGCTGACGGGTTACTTCGTCGCCCAGGAATTCGCCTACATGGCCGTGGACCGCTCCCGGCTGAACGCCCGTGCGGGAGGCGGCGACGGCGCCGCGTCCCGCGCCCTGAAGGTGACGCGGCGCACCTCCTTCATGCTGTCGGGGGCGCAGCTGGGCATCACCGTCACCGGACTGCTCGTCGGCTACGTCGCCGAACCGCTGATCGGCGAGGCGTTCGGGGACATCCTCGGCGGCGCGGGCGTGCCCGCGGGCACCGGCGTCGCCATCGGGACCGTGCTGGCACTGGCCTTCTCCACGCTGGTGCAGATGCTGTTCGGCGAGCTGTTCCCCAAGAACCTCGCGATCTCCCGGCCCGAGCCCGTGGCCCTGCGGCTGGCGCGCTCGACGCTGATCTACCTGAAGCTGTTCGGCTGGTTGATCTGGGTGTTCGACCAGTCGTCCAACCTCCTGCTCCGGATGTTGCGCATCGAGCCCGTCCACGACGTGGAGCACTCGGCCACCGAACGGGACCTGGCGCACATCGTGGCCGACTCGCGCCGCAGCGGCGACCTGCCGCCGGACCTGTCGATCCTGCTCGACCGCATCCTGGACTTCCCGCAGCGGGACGTCGAGCACGCCATGATCCCGCGCTCCCAGGTCGGCACCGTCGACCACGACACGCCGATCGGCGAGGTGCGGCGCGAGATGGGCGCCGGGCACTCCCGCTACCCCGTGCTGGACGCCGAGGAGCGGATCACCGGCGTGGTCGACCTCGACGAGGTGCTGGCCGCGGCCGACCCGTCCCGCCCCGTGTCGACGATCATGAAGCCGCCGGTCGTCGTGCCGACGCTGATGACCCTGCCCGCGGTGCTGGACGAGCTGATCGAGCACCGGGTGCAGCTGGCCTGCGTCGTCGACGAGTTCGGCGGCTTCGCCGGGATCCTCACCCTGGAGGACCTCGCCGAGGAACTGGTCGGCGAGATCACCGACGAGCACGACGCGGACGAGGAGGAGCCCACGGCCACCGCCGACGGGGAGGCCTGGATCATCCCGGGCACCTTCCACATCGACGAGGTCGAGCGCACCATCGACCACCGGCTGCCCGAGGGCGACTACGAGACCATCGCCGGGCTGGTGATCGCCTCCTACGGGGCGCTGCCCGAACCCGGCACGGAACTGGAGATCGAACTGCCCGCCGACCCCGCCGACCTGGCCCACAGCGACGAGCCGCCGCGCCGGTTCGTCCGCGTCGAGGTGCTGGAGATCGACAACCACGTGCCGTCGTCCATCCGGCTGGAGATCGGCCGGGACGTCGACCGGGACGCCCTGGGGGAGGAGGAGCGCTGATGGAGAACCCGTGGACCGTCCTGGTGGTGACGGTACTGATCATCGCGCTGAGCGCCTTCTTCGTCGCCGTGGAGTTCGCGCTGATCGCGGCCAAGCGGCACCGGCTGGAGGACGCCGCGCACACCAGCAGGTCGGCGCGCGCCGCGCTGCGCAGCGCCTCGGAGCTGACCGTGCTGCTGGCCGGGGCGCAGCTGGGCATCACCGTCTGCACCCTGGCGCTCGGCGCGATCACCAAGCCCGCGGTGCACCACTGGCTCACGCCCCTGTTCACCTCCTGGGGCCTGGCGCCCTGGTCGGCCGACGTGGCGGGCTTCGTGCTCGCCCTGATCATCGTGACGTTCCTGCACCTGGTCGTCGGGGAGATGGCGCCCAAGTCGTGGGCGATCGCGCATCCCGAGAAGTCGGCGACGCTCCTGGCGCTGCCGATGCGCGGCTTCATGTGGCTGACCAGGCCGCTGCTGCGCGCGCTGAACGAAGGCGCCAACCGGTGCCTGCGCAAGGTCGGCGTCGAGGCCGCCGACCAGGTCGCGGCCGGGCAGGACCCGGAGGCGCTGCGGCACCTGGTGGAGCACTCCGCCAACGTCGGCGCGCTCGACAGCCGGTACTCCGCGCAGCTCTCGGGCGCCCTGGACCTGCAGGACCTGCGGCTGGGCGACCTGCTGCGGCCGGACGCCAAGCCCACCACCGTGCCCAAGGGCGCCACCGTCGCCGACGTCCAGGCAGCCAGCCGGGCCTCGGGCCACCTGCGCATCCTGGTGACCGATCCGGGCACCGCGTGGGGCGTCGTCCACGTCCGCGACACCCTCAACGAACCGGAGACCGGGGACATCTCCCACCTGACCCGTCCGGCCCACCGCATGCCGGTGGAGACCCCCGTCTACACCGCCCTCACCCAGATGCGCGAGACCAGCACCCAGCTGGCCCTCGTCACCGAGGGCGACCGGGTCGCCGGAGTCGTCACCATCATCGACATCCTCCGCCACCTGTTCCCCCGCACCGAGAGCGGCCGGACGGCCCCGGCCGTCCGCTGACGCCGGGCCGGCACCCGCCGGTGTCCGAACGCCTACGCCGAGAGCCGCGGCCGCCATCGGGGTGGCCGCGGCTCTCGTTCCGCGCGGCTCCTTGCGGCGCCCGTCCTAACGGCGTCCGGCGGTGACCGGGACGTCCACGGCGATCTCGTCGCCGAGCTCGTAGCCGTCGGCGAGGTCGAGGGAGTCGCCGCTCCAGAAGCGGCCCGGGTCGTACCAGTTGGGGCGCCGCCGCTTGGGGAGCAGGCCCATCGCGCCGTAGGTGAGGGCGACGACCTCGGCGCAGTAGGCGCTCTCCAGCGCCTGCTTCTCCCTGAGGAACGGGACGCGGCCCTTGAACCAGCGGGTGGTGAGGCGGGCGGTGGAGGGGAAGGGCGTGCCGTCCAGGCGGGCGATCATCCTCAGCGCCCCGTCCTCCATCTCGCGGGTGACGGGACGGTCGAGCTGGCGCAGCCAGGCGCGCTGGCCGTAGCGGGCCGCCCACTGGCAGACGGCGTCGTGCATGTCGTGGAGCTGGACGCCGCGGTGCTGGGTGCCCGACCACAGGTCGGGGAGCGACCTGCCCAGCTCGGCGTGCCACATCAGCGGCGGCAGGTCGTCGACGACCAGGGATATGCCGACGTGGTTGACGGGGCTGTTGGTCAGCGTCTGGATCGCCCGGTCGGCGGGCGACCGGCCGCGGAAGACCCAGATGTCGCCGGTCCGGGTGAGTTCGAGTGCTCTCTCCAGGCTGATGGCCGTCATATCTCGTAGCCTAAGCGGATGAAGCGTATGAACTGGTGGAAAGTTCTAGGCCTGGCGGGTCTGGCGGGCGTCGCCGCCACCGGCGCCGTCATCGTCCGCTCCGAACGCCGCCGCCGCGCCTACACCCCCGAGGAGATCCGGCGGCGCCTGCACGAACGGCTCGCCGAGGCCGGGACGCGGGGCGACCCCGAGGCGTGACCGGGGGCGGCGCCGCCCTCACCGCGGGCGGCCCGTCCCCGCCGCTTCGGAGTCCGGCTCCCGCTCCGCACGCCGGGGAGCCGCGGTGTGGCGGGCGATGAGGAAGTCGGCGTAGTCGGCCAGGAGGTCGAGGCGGGCGTCCTCGACCGCGGGGTCGGGGGCGACGGTGCGGGAGATGGCCTCGCCGTCGAAGAGGTTGCGGACGGAGGAGACGAGCAGGTGGAGGGCCTCGTCGGGCAGGGGGGCCAGGGCGGGGACCTCGCGGGCGAGCCCGGTGATCTCCGCGAAGAAGTCGCAGGCCACGGGGGCGAGCCGGGCGCGGAGGTCGGCGTCGGCGCGGGCGGCGACCATGAGCTCGAACCAGACGGCGTTCTCGTCGTCGCGGTGGCGTTCGCGCATGAGGGCCAGGGCGGCGCGCAGGTCGCCCGGGGGAGCGGCGGCCAGGCGGCGGCGGGCCAGGGCCAGGTGGCGGCGGGCGACCTCCTCGGCGGCGGCGACGACGAGCGCGAGCCGGGAGTCGAAATGGCGGAACAGCCCGCCCTTGGAGATGCCGGAACGCGCGCAGACCTCGCCCACGGAGGTGCCGGCGTAGCCGGTCCGGGCGATGGAGGCGATCGTCGCGTCGACGAGGCGGGCGACGGTCGCCTCCCTGCGTTCGCGCTGGGTCCGGCGTTTCGGGGGCGGCTGTTCCGTGCTCACTCAGGCCAGGGTAGCGTCCCGGCCCCCCAGGGTGCGCGGGTCCACGGTGCCGGGCGCCTCGCCGACCCGCAGGAAGCGGCCGGTGCGGCGGCGCCCCAGGTCGGGCGCGTACTCACCGCCGCCGAAGACGCGGTTGCCCGCGACGTAGGCGGCGACCACGGTGGCGTCGTTGCGGTTGACCATGCGCATCATGCCGCCGAACGACTCCACGGGCGCCTCGTGCGTCTCGTCGAGTTCCGGGCCGAGGCGGTCGGGGTCGACGATGACGAGGTCGGCGCGGTCGCCCTCGCGCAGGTGCCCGGCGTCGAGCCCGTACCAGGAGGCCAGCTCGCCGGTGAGGCGGTGCACGGCGCGCTCGATCGTCATGAACCCCTCGTGGTGGGCGCGGCGCAGGAGGCGCAGCGGGAAGTTGTAGAACGCCATGTTGCGCAGGTGGGCTCCGGCGTCGGAGAAGCCCATCTGCACCTCGGGCAGGGAGCTGAGCCTGTTCAGCGCCCTGGGCCGGTGGTTGGAGATCGTGGTGTGCCAGCGGATCTTCGTGCCGTGCTCGACGACGAGGTCGAGGAAGGCGTCGACGGGGTGGATGCCGCGCTCGTCCCCGACCTGGCCGAAGGTCCTGCCGACGACGGATCCGTCGGGGCAGCCGACGATGTGGGCGTCGTGGAAGTCGCGGTGCCAGACGCGGGGCGTGAACCTGTTCTCGTACTCGCGGCGGAACCGGCGGCGGTAGGACTCGTCCTGGAGCAGCACGTTGCGCTCGACCTGGTCCTTCAGGTGCAGGGCGGCGGCGCCCGCGCCGAACTCCTCGAAGACCACTAGGTCGATGCCGTCGGCGTGCACCTGGAACGGGACGGGCAGGTGCTGCCAGCGGAAGTCCGCGCCGAGCCGGTTCACCAGCCGGGCGACGGGGCCCATGACGTGCATGATCAGCGGGTTGGCCTTGACGTCGGCGGCGGTGAGGTAGCTGGTGCGCAGCGGCTTGTCCTTCCCCCAGCCGATCGCCGACCACAGCGCGGGGATCAGCGCGACGGGCAGGGAGAGGTTCGGCACCGACTGCAGGACGCGGCCCGAGCTGCGCAGGATCCGGTACAGGCGGCGGCGTTCGGCGCGGCCGGCGTACGTCGAGGGCAGGGTGCGGGAGCGGTACCGGTCGCCGTCGAGCTTGTCCCAGGGGTTGTGCATCTCCGACATGCCGAGCATCCCGGCGCGGAGGGCGTCCACCAGGAGCAGCTCCATCCTGCGGATCTCGCCGTCGGACGGCCTGGCCCCCTCGTCCGTGGCCCGGCCCAGCCCCATCACCGCCGCCCGCAGGTCGGAGTGGCCGAGGAACGCCGCGACGTTCGGGCCGAGGGCCAGGCCTTCCAGCGCCTCGATGTACTCGCGGGCGCTGGTCCAGGTCTTCTTCTCCTCCAGCGTGGCCAGGACGTGCTCGCGCGGCACGGCCTCCACGCGGCTGAACAGGTCGGCGGCGTCCAGCGGGTCCACGTGCACGGTGCTCAGCGAGCAGGATCCGAAGACCACCGTCGTCACCCCGTGCCGCACCGACTCCCCGAGTCCCGGCTCGGTCAGGACCTCCGCGTCGTAGTGGGTGTGGATGTCCAGGAAGCCCGGCATCACCCACTTGCCGACGGCGTCGACGATCTCGGCCCCGTCCCCGTCGAGCCCGGCCGCCGAGACGGCGGCCACCCGGCCGTCCTTCAACCCCAGGTCCCGGACGGCCGAGGGCCCGCCCGTCCCGTCGAACCAGCGCGCGCCGCGAATGATGACGTCATAGCCCATGCCAAGATAGAAACCGATCGGTCTCTATGTGTCAAGGCCCGGTTTCACCCCGCGGCGCTCTCGTCAGGAGTCGGTGTAGTTCGCGGGGCGGCGCTCCAGGAAGGACGTGATCTGCTCGGTCATGTCGCGGGTGTAGGAGGTGAGGATCTGGGTGCGGTTCTCCAGGTCGATGCCGGCCTGGAGGCTGGGGATCTCCAGCTGGCTCCAGGCGACCTCCTTGGTCATCCACACGCCCATGGGGCTGTTGGCGCAGATGAGGGCGGCGGTCTCCAGGGCGGATGCGACGGCCTCGCCCTCTTGGACGACGCGGTTGACCAGGCCGATGCGCAGGGCCTCGTCGGCTTCGACGAACCGGCCGGTGAGCAGGAGCTCGTGGGAGAGCCCGGCGCCGATGAGCCGGGGGAGCAGCCAGCTGACGCCGATGTCGCAGCCGGACAGGCCGATGCGGACGAACGCGGCGTTGAACTTCGCCGTGGTGGAGGCGACGCGGATGTCGCTGGCCAGGGCGAGGGCGAGGCCGCCGCCGGAGGCGGGTCCGTTGACGGCGGAGATGACGGGCTGGCGCAGGTTGCGGAGCTTGGGGACGAGCGAGGCGATGGCCTGCTGGACGTGCATGCCCGCCTGGGGGCTCTTGCGCCAGGCGATCTCTTCCGGCGAGGCCGGTTCGGAGGTGTCGCGTCGCGGCGGGTCGTGCAGGTCCAGGCCCGCGCAGAAGGCGCGTCCCGCGCCGGTGAGGACGACGACGCGGCAGGAGTCGTCCAGGGCGACGGCGTCGAGCGCGGCGTGCAGGTCCTTGATGAGCTCGCCGGACATCGCGTTGAGCCGTTCCGGCCGGTCCAGGGTGAGCAGCCGGACGCCGGGCGCGGGCTCCTCCACACGCACCGTCTTCCCCGAGGCGGGGGTGTCGCGCAGATAGGCGTCGCCGTTGGTCAGCATGGGTCTTCCTTCGTTCTGGGGCGGGAGGTCAGCGGGTGACGAGGCCGCCGTCGGCGTGGAGGACCTGGCCGGTGACGAAACTGGCGGCCTCCGAGGCGAGGAACAGCGCCGGGCCGACCATCTCGTCCGGATCCGCGATGCGCTTCTGGAGGCTGGCCTGGGCCATGTGCTCCTGGAACTCGGGCGGGTTGTTGCGGACCATGTCGGTGTCGACGGAGCCGGGGGCCAGGGCGTTGACGCGGATCCCGCGGGGGGCGAACTCCGCGGCCATGGAACGGGTGTAGGCCACCATGGCGGCCTTGCCCGCGGCGTACATGGAGACGTAGGGGGAGAACATGAACGCGCCCGCGGAGACGACGTTGATGACCGAGGCGTGCGGGCTCGCGGTGAGATGCTCCAGCGCCCGCTGCACCAGGAAGACCGGGCCGCGGACGTTGACGTCCTGGGACTTGGCGAACGCCTCCGGAGTCAGGGAGCCCAGCGGCAGCGCGAGGGCGTTGGCGGCGTTGTTGACCAGGACGTCGATCCCGCCGAAGGTGTCGGTGGTGCGTGTCACGAGGGCGTCGAGGGAGTCGAGGTCGCCCAGGTGGGTGGGGACGCCGAGCGCGGACCCGCCCATTGCCTTCAGGTGCGCCTCGGTCTCGGCGCAGGCCTCGGGCTTGCGGCTGGCCACGACGACGCTCGCCCCGGCGGCGACGAACCCCTCGGCGATCGCCCGCCCGATGCCGCGGGTCCCTCCGGTGACGACGGCGACCCTGCCCGTCAGATCGAACAGCGACCGCAACCGCTCGGCGTCCATGTGCCCTCCTGCTCCTTCGGCCGGGGAACGCGGAAGGCCCCCGGCCCTGTGCTGATCAGGACCCTCTAGTAAATGGGCACTGACTGTCAATATCCGGGGGCCCGGGACGTCGTCCCGTGCCGGGGGGCGGACCGTCACTGGCGGCCGGGACACCGGGGGCGGCACCGTGGCGGTGGCTCAGGAAAGCCGCGAGGAGAGGGGAAACCATGAACGCTGCCGGGACGGCGCAGAGCGGGACGCGGACGGCGGGTCCGCTGTGGGCCTGGGCGGGGGCGGCCGCCGGACTCGCCGGAGTGGTCGCGGTGCAGGTGAGCGGCGGCATCACCGCGGCCTACGACGAGGAGTCCGCCGGTGACGTGAGCGCCGTCGACCAGGCGCTCCTCGCGCAGGCAGACTCGCTGCTGGCCCTGCACACGGCCCTGATGGCCGCGACGGTGCTGCTGCCGGTGTTCGCGGCGGGACTGTGGCGGCGCCTGCGCCCCGCCGTTCCCGGTGACAGCCTGCTGCCCGCCGTGGCGGCCATGGGCCTGGTCCTGACGGCGGTGGCGACCCTGCTCGGCAGCGGCCTGAACACCGAGCTGTACTTCGGGCTGATCTCCCCCAGGGGCGACCTCGCCCCGGAGTTCGCCCTGATCGGCGCCCACTGGGTCGGCACGATCCCGTGGTTGTGGGTCGGTGCGGGCATCACGGGCGTGGCCGTCGCCGCCGCGTCCCTCAGGTACCGCGCGGTACCGCTGTGGCTCGGCTGGACGAGCGCCCTGATCGGCGGCCTCACCCTCGTCGCCGGGATCTCACCCCTCCAGTACACGGCGGGATACACCGGCCCGGTCTGGGTCCTGATCGCCGGGATCGGCTTCGCCCTCTCCCGCCCGGCGGCCCGGTGAGGCGCCGAACGTGACGGGGCCGCCACCCGGAGAACAGCGGCGAATTCCCTTCCCGAGCGGCCGGACGGCGGTTCGGGTATGTCGCCAGGAAGGGCTGGATACTTTTTGGGTATATCGCAGATATTCTGCGGCCGCGTGGAATTCTGCTCTTTCTTTTCATCTCTTCGTGATCTAGTTTTTCGGCAGGAAAGGCCTGATCGACGACAGCCCGCGAAGGCGGGCGGGAGAGTGATGGAAATGCTCAAGAAGACGACGTCGGTGCTGGCCGCGGCCTCGGTTCTCGCCCTGGGAGGCCAGGCCGCTCCGGCACTGGCCGCGGCCACGACCTGGACGGTGGCCAATCCCAATGCCGACGGTTCCTTCACCGCGGAGTCGGGTCCGCTGACGGTGAAGAACAGCGCCGGCCGAACGCTCTTCACCTGCCAGAGCGTCGACGCCCTGGGCACCATGCCCAGCAGATCCGTCACCAGTGACGCCGGCCCCGGCCTGGGCCAGTTCACGTGGGCCAGTGCGAACGCCTGCACGGGTGGTGACGGCAGCGCGTGGAACGGGCAGCTGGGCGGTTCCTCGGCGTTCCACTACTTCAACGCCACCAAGTTCGCCGCCGCGACGGGGACGACCACGTTCGACCAGACCCATCCCTCGTTCTTCACCTTCTACACCCCCGGCTCCAACCGCTGCCTCTTCATCATCAAGGCCAAGGGAATGACCTACACCAACGCCACCTCCACCCTGAAGACCACGAAGGCGGAGGTCCTGGTGGGCAACAAGCAGGACGGCACGCCCAGCTGCCAGGGCCTGCTGACCCAGGGCGAGACCATCACGTTCGCCACCGAGTACGAGTTCACCCCCGCCATCAAGATCACCGCGACCTCCTGCCCGGTCTGATCCGGCCGGGGCCGCTCCCCGGTACCGCGCGAGGGCGGCCATGATGCGTTCGGTCTGACGGTCAGGGGACGGGAGCGGAACACGTGGAGATCACCGAACGGGAACTGCCGGGGCTGCTCCGCGAGGCCGTTGCCAGGGACGGTGACGCCGAGCTCTACACGCGGGTGTGCGCGCTGGCCCGGCTGGCCGTTGCGGTGCTGCCCGCGGACTCCGACCGGGGCCGCGCGCTTCTCGACCGGGGAAAGGCCATCGCCCTGTCCGACTTCTTCCACGGCCGGGATATGGCCCTGGCGGAACTGGCACGTGCCGCGGTCGAGGGCGGCGACCGCGCCAAGGCCCGGGAGCTCGTCCTCGCCAACCCCGACGAGGACCGGCGGACGGCGGAGTTCCTGAAGCTGATGAGGGCCACCGCGCCGGACGGCGTCGCCCTGCTCGCCGACGAGGCGGAGGGCCTCATCTGGCACCTGCCCGCCGAGGACCGTGCCGCTTCGCCGGCCGCCGAACTGGCCGCGCTCCTGGCCCCTCGCGACTCCCGCCGGTCCCGCGCCCTCGCCGAGTACGCCGAGGCCCTGCTCCCGTCGATCATCGACCCGGAACGGGCGGCCTGGGTCCTGGCCGGACTGGCGAGGGCGGCGGTGGCCCTCGGCGACCCGGCATACGCCTTCACCTGCATCGACCGTTCGGAGGCGCGCAACGTCGGCTATCCCGAGGACCGGGCCCTGCTGCTGACGGAACTGGCGGAGGCCGCCGCCGCAGCGGGTGACCGGGACATGGCCGCGCTCCTGCTGGAGGACGCCCGCACCCTCCTCGCGGAGACGCCCGATCCCTACATGCGTTTCCTGGGTTCACTGGAGGTGGCCCACTCCGCGCGGATCGCCGGCGAGCAGCGGACGGCCCGCGAGGCCCTCCGGGAGGCCGAGCTCACCGCTCCCGTCATCGACGACCCCTACCAGCAGGCGCTCGCCTGGACGGAACTGGCGAGGACCGCGCCTGCCGGACCCTTCGCCTCCCGTGCCCGCGCCCTCATCCCGTCCATCGAAGCCCCGCGGTCCAAGCTCGAGATCCTGTCCCGAGCGCCCGCGCCGGGCCCCGTCCGCGACTTCCTCTTCCAGGAGCTTCCCACCGCTCCTTGGCCGGTCTGCCTGACCGCGGCTCTTCTCGCCTTCCCCGCTCCGGCGCCCGAAGTGCTGCTGCGCATCGCGGACGACTTCCTCACCACCGCCTTCTGACCGGCCGGACGGCGGGTAGAGCCTGCTCCATGCCGAGGATGGTGGAAAGGGCATCCGAAAGAAGAGGGACGTCCTTCCACTTTCAAGCTATAGCGCACAGGGGGGCTTGCCACAAGACCCGGGGGCTGAAGCAGAATCGCAGGCCGAACGCCGAATCTGGGAAAAAGGGGGGCGCGGAATGCGTGTTCTGCTGTCTGTTTGCGGGTCGCGGGGGGACGTCGAGCCGTTGGTGGCGCTCGCGGTGCGGTTGCGGGAGCTCGGAGCGGAGGCGCGGGTGTGCGCGCCGCCGGACGAGGAGTTCGTCAGGCGGTCGGCCGAGGCCGGAGTGACGCTGGTGCCGGCGGGGGCGCCGATGCGTGAGTTCGTGAATCGGGCGAGGTCGCGTCCGGCAGGCGGGTTCCAGGAGGTCGTGGCGGAGCTGGTCGCCACGCAGTACGAGGCGGTCGCCGCGGCTGCCGACGAGGGGTGCGATCTGGTGGTGGCGACCGGCCTGATGCCCGCCGCGGCCGCCGCGCGGGCGGTCGCCGACCAGAAGGGTGTCCCTTACGTGCTCGCGGCCTACTACCCGTGGATCCTGCCGTCACCGCACCACCCGCCGTTCTCGTATCCGGGACGGCCGCTTCCCCGGGACGTCACCGACAACCGGGTGTTGTGGGAGCTGGACCGCGAGAACATGAACATCGTGTTCGGCGGGCCGCTGAACGCCCACCGGGTGTCGGTGGGGCTGCCCCCGATGGAGAGCGTCCGCGACCACGTCTTCACGGACCGGCCGCTGCTGGCCGCAGATCCGACCCTGGCCGCCTGGCAGGAGCCGGCCGACCTCGGCGTCGTGCAGACCGGCGCGTGGATCGCCCCCGACGACCGCCCGCTCCCGCCCGAGCTGATGGCCTTCCTGGACGCCGGAACGCCGCCGGTGTACGTGGGTTTCGGCAGCATGTCCATGAACACCTCGAACGACACGGCCCGAGCCGCCATCGAAGCGGTCCGCGACCACGGCCGCCGCGCCGTCGTCTCGCGGGGCTGGGCCGACCTGGGCCTGATCGACGACGGAGACGACTGCTTCCTCGTCGGCGAGGCCAACCACCAGGCGCTGTTCGGCCGCGTGGCCGCCGTCGTCCACCACGGCGGCGCGGGCACGACCACGAAGGCCGCCCTCGCCGGAACCCCCCAGGTGCTGGTCCCCCAGCTGGTCGACCAGCCGTACTGGGGCCGCCGCGTCACCGAGCTGGGCATCGGCGCGGCCCTCGACAACCCCACCCCGACCGCCGAGACCCTGTCCACCGCCCTCGAAACGGCCCTCGCCCCCAAGACCCGCTCACGCGCGTCCGGCCTGGCCGGCGAGATCCGCACCGACGGCGCCGCCAAGGCCGCCCGCCTGCTCCTCGACATGATCGGCTGACCCGCCGGTCCTCCTCGCCAACCCCGAGGAGGACCGGCGGGCGGCGGATCCGGAGAGCACGCACCCGGCCCGTGGCGGGTGCGTCTTCACCGGGGACAGAACGCGCTACGCCGCCTGGGCACCGGCCGGCTCGGACGGGCGCCGCAGCGAGAGGAGGAAGCGGACGACGACGAAGACGATGCCCGCGGCGGCCGCGACCCCCACGACCCACTGGCCGATGGCCGTGATCACCTCGTTCCTGCCCGGCGGGATCAGGGCCATCTGCACGGCGGCGCCGACCGGCACGGTCAGCCGCGCGAGGAGACCGATCACCCCCGCCCGGTGGGCGCAGGCGCCCACGGCGCCCAGCGGCGCCCCGAAAAGGAGACCGGCGACCCACCACACGAGCTGCTCGTTCCCGACGAAGGAGGTCAGGGCGCCGCCGCCGGCGATCGTCTCCCCGAACGCGTAGGCCGCCACGGCCGCCAGCAGGGAGAGGACCCCGGCCGCGGCGCCCCGGGCCGGTGCCAGGGGAGCGCCGTTCTCGGCGCGGGTCACCAGCCAGCCGGCGGCGACCGCCAACCCTGCCCACGCCCATCCCGAGTCCATCACCACAGCGAGGATTTCCGCGTACGACCAGCCGCTGGTCGTATAACTCGTACTTTCCAGATCCGCGAATCGGTTCGAGAGGGCGTTGGCCCCCGCGGTCGCGGCCCCGAAAACCACTCCGAAGACAAGAGAACCCACCATCGCCTTGACCAGACCCGTCGTGTTCATCGGTCCTCTTTTCGCAGGCCTTACCGTCGATCGCCCTTCACGGACGCCTCCTCACCGCGCTCACCGCACGTCTTCGGATCCGTCACCGGCGGGCGGGAACACCACGATCCTATAGACGGGTGATCACGTCGATGGCCTGCCGCCGTGGTGCCCGGAACCGGTTTTGAGCCCGCCGCGGCGCGGTCGGGCGGCCATTCCCGGTGAGAGGAAGAATTGTCGTCCTGTGGATCCGATGATTCGCTTGAATTGTTGCGTGATCGCATGGGCGCGTCGAATGAGGGGCTCTTGGCGCCCGTCGGCAGGGCGGACATCGCATCTCGTCCGGGCATCGGACGCATCAGGGATGCGGCTGCGTGGCCGGTCCGTGGACGGTGGCCGGGCCGATCCGGCTGGAGGAATCCCCGGTAGGGGGGACGGGTGTCCCTGGTGGGCGGGAGGGAGGGCCGTGACGATGGTGGGACGCCGAGTCGCGGGAGGCCGAGATGCCGTCGGGTTTGTTGGTCATGGCTGGGACCATGCTTTTCTTTGCCGGCGCGTTCGCGGCGCTGGTGGGCTTCGTCGTGGCGTGGGCGCGTTGGGAAGAACACCGGGTGATGCGGCAGCGGAGGAGGCAGGGGCTCGGGGAGGCGGGGAGCCGCGGACCGGGATCGGTGGTCTGCGCTGTGGAGGGGAAGGTGCGGGCGGGGGCGGACGGAGAACTGCGGGCGCCTTTCTCGGGGAACCCGTGTGTCTGGTACCGGGTGGTCGTCACGGAGCGGACAGGGCTCATGGGCAAGAAGCAGATCCTGCAGGAGACGTCGAAAGGCACGTTCCTGCTGGAGGACGCGACCGGGGTGGGCGTGGTCGTACCGCATGACTCGGAATGGGAGCAGGTGAGGGGATCCGGGAGGTCCTTCGACCGGAGGCTGACGGCCGAGGAGGAGCGGGGGCTGAGCTTTTCGGTGAAGAACGACGGCGGCGTCGAGAAACGGCGCCGCTATCAGGAGTGGACGCTTTCTCCGGGAGACCTGCTCTACGTGTGCGGACGGGTGACGTTCGACGGCCGGCGAACGGTCGTGGAACGTCCTTTTCCTCCGGTGAACAAGCTGGAGGGCCTGGAGCGGGAGATCGCTGCGAAGAACCCCTACCTGATCGGCGCGGGGAGCGAACGGGAAGTGCAGCGGCGCACGCTGCGCGACATGGTGTTCGGCTCCCTGGTCTGCGTGATCGGCACGGCCACATCACTCGCGCTGCTGCTCGTGGTGTTCGTGAAGGATTTGGACTGACGCGGCCCGGACAAGGCCGGCCCGCCGCCGAACCAGGGGATTCCCGTGCCGATGCCGAGGAACTGGCGGAGGTCACTGTTCGTGAATTCGGTCAGGGTGGTCGATACGGCCGTCGAGGTAGGCGATGAGTCGGACCTCGCTGCGTTCGAGGCGCTCACGCTGGTCCTGGCCGAGGTCGGCCAGGGCGTCGTCGAGTGTCTTGTCGCGGGGCACGTGGACCATCGCGCCGGTGTAGACGCGGCAGGGGGAGCACCAGGAGAGTCCGATGCATCGTTCGTACAGGTCTGATGCGGCCGGGTGGAAGCGGTAGCGGTACGAGCGCACCGGGGTTCGGCAGGCGGCGCATATCCGGTGGCCGCCGTCGGGGAGGGTGGCCCAGGTGCCGACCTTGCGCCAGCGCCGCCCGGCCGGTGCGCGCTTCAAGGCGTAGGAGGGTCGGCGGGGGTGCCCGGCTGGGAGGCGATCTGGTTGAGGGTCGCGAGGTGCCGGGTGAAGGCGTCTCTGCCGTCGGGGGTCGAGGACAGCCAGGTGGTGGTGCGCCTGCCGGTCTGGGCCTTGCGGATGGTGATGTAGCCGGCCTTCTCCAGGGTGGTGAGGTGCTGGGACAGGGCCGAGTCGCTGATCTGGACGGTGTCGCGGACGAACCGGAACTCCGCGCGTTCCACCGAGGCCAGGAGCGCCATGATGGAGAAGCGGGCCGGGGTGTGGATGACGGTGTCCAGCCGGTGGCGGGGGTGGGTGGTCATGACCGGCGGGCCGTCCGGGCGGCGGCGGCGAAGAACGGCAGGGCCATGACGGTGGCCGCGGCGATCCAGCCGGGCAGGGAGGTCTCCATCTTCCAGCGGACCATCGGGCCGATGACCAGCAGGTACAGGGTGAACCAGACGATCGCGGAGATCATGAACCGCCGGGAGGCGCCCGCGGGGAAGACCCTGCGCCGCTCGGCCCACAGGGAGGCCAGGAGGAACGCCAGCGCCCCTCCGGCGGCCGTGTAGGTGCGGGCGGCGCCGTCGGGCCACACCGCCTCCAGCAGCGTGATCCACGCGATCGCGCCCACGCCGAGCGCCGCGAGGTATCCGCTGAACCAGCGGCCCGACCGTACGGCCCGGCCGCGTACCCGTTCCGCCTCCGCCAGTGCCGTCCGAGCCGCCCGACCCTCGTTTTCGTCGTGCATATCCTCTTCCCTTCCATGTAACTACTTTAGTGATGCTAAAGCAGTTGAAGGGTGCTGGCAAGCCGCTGCGGCAGGGTCGGCGCGGAGGCCGCGTCGAGCGTTGGCAGGGCGCGAAGGGTGGTGTGAGGGCGCACGCATCCGCGTGCCGTTTTGAAACCGGCCTGCGCCGCCGCTCTGCCGGCCGACACGTACGGGAAGGCCACGGTGGCTCTGCCTGTCGATGGCCTCTCACCGGGCCTGGCAAAGGGTCGTCCGACCATGGCGAGGCAGGCGTCGTGCGATCTCGGCCTCTGCGGGTTCGCGGCCGGTGCTCCTCGCGCGCCCACGGCGAGAGCCCGTGGCCATGGGCCGCACGGCACGGCTTCGCCGAGTGCCGGAGAAAGAGTGGTGAAGAAGAGAGGGGAAAGATGAAACGCCGGACGGGGAACAACCGATATACCCGTGGTCGTTCGACACTCTGCGAGAAGGCAGAGTCTTCCTCTCACCAGGAGTATATCACACATGCCCATCCATGCCCTAGAGGAAGAGCAGAGGAAAGTCACGTGGCTGTACGGGTTGCTGGACGCGGCGCGGGCGAGGGCCGAGGGGTCGGCGCGGATCGAGGCCGGTGGCGGCGGAGGGTTCCAGCAGCGGGTGGACCGGGAGACGGCCGTCCATGAGCGGGAGAAGCGGCTGGCGCAGTACGCGGCGGTGGAGCACGGATTGTGTTTCGGGCGGATCGACGGCAGGGACGACACGCTCTACATCGGGCGGATCGGGCTCCGGGACGAGGAGGGGGAGCCCGCGCTGATCGACTGGCGGGCTCCCGCGGCGCGGCCGTTCTACACCGCCACGGTCGCCGACCCGGGGGATCTCGTGCGGCGGCGGCACCTGCACACGCGGGGGCGGAAGGTCGTCGACCTGGACGACGAGGTGTTCGATCTGGAGGCGATGAAGCCGGGGGACAAGGCGAACCTGGTCGGTGAGGCCGCGCTGCTCTCCAGCCTCCGGCGGGGCCGTACGGGGCGGATGAGCGATGTCGTCGCGACGATCCAGGCGGAGCAGGACGAGGTCGTGCGGGCCGGGTTCCAGGGGATCCTGGTGGTGCAGGGAGGGCCGGGGACGGGGAAGACCGTCGCGGCGCTGCACCGGGCGGCCTTCCTGCTCTACACGTACCGGGAGACGCTGAGCCGGCGCGGGGTGCTCATCGTGGGGCCTAATCCGACGTTCCTGCGGTACATCGAGCGGGTCCTGCCGGGGCTGGGCGAGACCGACGTGGCGTTGTGCACGCTGGGGTCGCTGTATCCGGGCATCCATGCCACGGCCGCGGACACCCCGGAGGTCGAGGCCGTCAAGGGCGACGGGCGGATGGCCGAACGGTTGGAAGAAGCCCTGAAGGCGAGGCAGCGAGTCCCGGAAGAGGACGTGACGGTCGAAGCCGACGGGATGCCCGCCACGCTCACCCGGGAGGCCGCACTGCGGGCGCGCGAGCACGCCCGTAACGTTCGTGCGCCGCACAACATCCAGCGGCGCGTGTTCGTCCACGACGTTCTCGCGGCGCTCGCCGAGGACCAGCTGGAACGGATGGAACGCGAGACCGACGAGCCGTTGCAGCAGCTTCTGGCGGAAGGCGGGCTGAGCAAGGAGCTGCAGGAACTGCTCGAAGAGCCCTCCCGCCTGCGCGAGGACCACGACCTGGAGCTGGCCAAGGAGACCCTCTGGGAGGACCCGGAGGTGCGGAGGCTCATCGAATCCCTCTGGCCCGAGCTCACCCCGGAACGTTTCCTCACCGACCTGTACGCCGACCCCGAGGCCCTAGACCACATCGGCTGCCCGGAGCTGCGAAGGGAACCAGGCGCCCCCTGGACGGTCGCGGACGTTCCTCTGCTCGACGAGGCGGCCGAGCTGCTGGGCGTGGACGACAGCGCGGACAAGGCCGCAGAACGTCGTGAAGAGCAGCGCCGCCGCGAGGAGGAGCGCTACGCGCGGGGTGTTCTGCAGATCTCCGGGATCACGGAGGTGGACGCCGCGATGCTCGCCGAACGCCAGCGGGAGGATCGCGGGCCCGTCACGGCCGCCGAAAGGCTCGCCGACCGTGAGTGGGCGTACGGACACGTCATCGTGGACGAGGCGCAGGAGCTCTCCTCCATGGCGTGGCGCGTGGTGATGCGCCGGGTGCCCGCCAAGTCCATGACGGTCGTCGGCGACCTGGCCCAGACGGGCAGCGCGGCAGGCGCCCGCGACTGGGGGGAGATGCTGGAGCCGTTCGTGGAGGACCGCTGGCGGGAGCTGCGCCTGCTGGTCAACTACCGGACACCCGGCGCGATCATGGCGGTGGCCGAGGACGTCCTGGCGAGCGTCGACCCCGGCGCCAAGGCACCCCGCTCGGTACGCGAGGAGGGGGACCCGCCCCGAGCCGTCCGGATGGACGCCCTGGACGCCCTCCCCGCCCTGGTCGAAGCCGAGCTGGAAACGATCGGTGAAGGCCGCCTCGCCGTCATCACCTCCCGCACCCGCCGGAAGGAGGCGATCGCAGCCCTCCCCGAAACCCCGTCGGAGGTGACTCCCGAAGCCCTCGACCAGCCCGTCGTGATCCTGACGGCGACCGAGTCCAAGGGCCTGGAGTTCGACTCCGTCGTGCTCGTCGATCCCGAAGGCATGCTCGGCGAGTCCCCGAACGGAGGCCACGACCTGTACGTCGCCATCACCCGTGCGACAAGGCGCCTGACCGTCGTGCACTCCGGGAGCCTCCCGCCGGAGCTGGCGCGGCTCGAAGGCTGAGCGGCGTCAGCGGCGGCCGATGGTCCTGGCGGCGCCCGCGGCGATGGTCGTCGCCAGGATCCAGCCCGCGGCCACCAGCAGGTAGGAGAACCACTGGTGGAGGTCGACGGGGTTGAAGGCCCGCTCCTGGCCGAGGTCCACGATCGGCAGGAGGAGGTCGACGGTGTACATGACGGGGTTGAAGTCGGGGTGCTCGTCCTTCTTGATGGGGCGCGGCTCGGAGACCGAGAACACCACCGAGCCGATCGCCACGAGGAGGGCGAGCCAGGCGGCGGCGCGGGCCGGCTGGTAGCCGTAGCCGACGGTGACGTCCTGGAGGCGGCTCCAGATCCGGCCGGCGCCGGAGGCTCCGCGGCCCTGGCGGCGTTCACGGGCCAGCAGGACGGTCTGGGCGTGGTGCTGCTGGCCCAGGGCGGTGTAGTGGGCGGCGAGCTGCTCGTACGGCTGGGGCTGGAAGCCGCGCGGGTCGCGGCTCAGCCAGTCCAGCCGCGCCTGCGGGTCGGTCCGGGGCTCCAGCGCCTCGTAGACCAGGCCGTCCAGCTCCATCGCCTCGGGCCAGCGCGACGGGTCGTCCTCCAGGATGCCGAGGCGGGCGTGGCTGAGCTGGACGGTCCCCGCCAGCCGGGCGGGCTTCAGCACCAGGCGGCCCGCCTGCAGGCCCTTGGCCTCCAGCACGCGCCCGTCCGGCTGCTCGTGGACGGTTTCGCGGAGCTGGAGGGTCCGGCCGATGCGGGCCTCGGCGACGCGCAGCGTTCCGGTGAAGGCCGTCCGCTCCAGGAAGACGTCACCGACGACCTCGGCGCGCGACAGCCGCAGTGCCACCCCGCCGGGGTTGACGAACTCCGCCTCCCGGGCGAAGAGCTGGTCGGTGATCTGGGCGACGCGCAGGTTGACCTCCCCTTCGAAGCGGGCGCCGTGCAGCCGCAGGGTGCGGGTGTGCAGGCCGTCGGCGACGATCGCGTTCTCCCCGTCTCCGGTCAGCCGGGCCCCGTCCAGGTAGGTCTGGCCGTTGACCTGGCTGCCGCGCAGAACGATCCGCCCCGTGGCGGTGAGGCCGTTCAGCAGCAGCCCGCCCGCGGTCACCCAGCTGGCCAGCAGCGCCGGGTCCGTTCCGGCCGCGGTGAGGTGGGCGTCGGCGAGTTCGATGACGCCGGAGAAGTGGGAGCCGCGCAGCGACACCTTCCCTTGGGCCCGCAGCCGCGCCATGCGGGCGTTGACCGCGGTCAGCCCCTCGCCGCTGAACGCGCGGCCTTCGGCGTCGCAGACGAGGACGGCCTCCTCGGCGGACAGGTCGGCGGTGATCTGGGCGTTGCGCATGGCGATGCGGCCCCGCGCGTGCAGCCGGTTGAGCAGCACCTGCCCGGCGCCCAGCCCGTTGCACAGCAGCGCCATCCCGCCGAGATCGCAGGAGACCCGCGCCCCGATCAGCCGGAAGTCCCCGGCCACCTGGGCGCCGCGCAACGAGACGCGGCCCTCGAACTCGGCTCCGTCGGCGATGAAGTGCACCGCGTGCAGGCCGGCCGCCGACACGGCCCGGCCCTGGTCGTCGGCGCCGACCCGCGCTCCGGCCAGCAGCACGTCCCCGGCGATCTGGACGCCCAGCAGCGACACCCGCCCCGCGGCGGCCAGCCCGTCGGCGGCGAGTTCTCCGGCCGCCAGCCCGTCGGCGGACAGGGAAAGCCCGTCCCCGTCCGCGCCCAGCTTCGTGTCCTTCAGCTCCAGCTCCCGGGTGAGCTGCGCGTCGTCGAAGACGACCGGGCCTCCCGCCTCCAGCCCGCGGGCCAGGACGCCGCCCGCGGTGAGCCCGGCGGCGCTGAGGGACGTGCCGAGCCGCGCGTCGGCGATGTCGAGTTCCTGGGTGATCCGGGCGTTGTCGAAGGCGACGTGGCCTTCGGCGTGCAGCCGCCGGGCCTGGACGCCGCCCGCGGTGAGGCTGAGGGCGTCGAGCGCCCGGTCCCGGGCGTCGAGGCGGGCCCCGGCGAGATCGAGGTCGCCGGTGACGCGGGTGCTGACCAGGGAGACGAGGCCCCCGGCGTGGAGGCGGGGGAGGAGAACGTTGACGGCCTCCATGTTGTCGGCGATCAGGGACTGGCCGTCGGGGGAGGGGACGAGGCGGCAGTCGCCCATCTGGACGTCGCCGGTGAAGGCGGCTCCGCGCAGCAGGACGCGGCCTTCGGCATGCAGGAAATCGGCGGTCAGGCCGCCGGAGCGCAGGCGGTCGGCGCGCAGGGCGTGGCCGTCGGGACCGGCCTCCAGCCTGGCGCGGGTGAGGTCGATCTCGCCGACGCCGCCGTTGCGCAGGGAGACGCGGCCCTGCGCGGTGAGGCCGTCGAGGCGGGCCGTCGTGGCGGTCATGCCGTCGGCGGCCAGCGCGATGCCGTCCTGCGCCGCCGTCACCCGGGCGCCGGAGAGCTCCAGATCGCCGGTGAGGCGGGCATTGACGAGCCGGATCTGCCCGCCCTCGACGACGATCCCGGGGGCGTGCAGGCTGCTCACGGAAGCGGCCTCGAGGTTGAGGGAGGCGTCCTTGAGCGACGCGTCGGACATGGTGAGGGGCGCGTGCAGCGTGGCGCCGATGAACCGCACCTCGCCCACGGCGCTGAACCCGTGGTTGAGCCAGAGCGCCCCGTCGGACCGCAGGCCGCCCGCCGCGATCGCGACGCCGCCCGGGTTGGAGACGGAGGCCGAGCGCAGCGTGAGGCTCCCCGCGATGTGGGAGTTGTCGAGGGTCAGCGCGCCCCACTGCCCGGTGGTGCTGATCACCGCGTCGGAGAAGCGCAGCATGCTGCCGAACCGGGCGTGGGGCAGACGTACGCCGCCCGTCGAGGTGAACCCCCGGTCGAAGCAGGCGACGCCGGTGACCTGCAGGCCCTCGGCGTGCAGGGCGTCGCCCGCCGGACCGGCGCTCAGCGTGGCGCCGGACAGGTGGAGCTCGCCGTCGATCTGGGCGTGGTCCAGGTCCACCCGGCCGGTGATCACGGAATCCTTGAGGGAGAGCGCCCCGTCCAGGCGCAGCCGGGCCAGGCCGAGGCCGGGCATCCGGCAGCGCGTGAACCGCAGGGTCCGGGTGATCGACTCCATGAGCTGCGGCGGTTCGTCGAACTCGCACTCGGTGAAGACGAGGGGGTGGTCGATGACGGTGCCGCGCAGCCGCAGCCTGCCGGTGACGCGCGCCCCGCGCAGCCGCAGTCCCGGCACGCCGTCGGGCGGGGGCGGATCGTGCAGCAGGAGGGTGAGGGCCGAGGCGCGCACCTCGCGGTCCGCGGCCCCGGTGAGGTCGACCGGGCGCCCGTCGGCCACCGCGGCGTAGAGCCGGAGTTCGGTCTCGGTGAGATCATCCGGTCCCATACGCCCTATCTTGCAGAAGATCGCGTAGAACGTCCATGGATGTGGGCGGGCACGGGACGCGGCGGGTCGAGCCGGGGGTCGGGCTCGGGCGTGCCGAAGACGGTGCGGACGGGCAGCACCCCCGCCCAGACGGGCAGCGCGTAGTCCTCCTCGTCGTCGACCGGGGGAGCGTCGCGGATCTTCACCGAGGCCTCGTCCAGGCCGAGGGCCAGCACGGCCGTGGCGGCGATCTCCTTGCGGTTCGGGCGCCGCACGACGTCCCACTGGCCGGGGGCGAGCTGCTCGGTGACGGCCTCGAGCGCGGCCATGTGCTCGTCCGGGTCGGTGACGGGACGGGGCGTGCCGTAGACCATCGCGGAGCGGTAGTTCACCGAGTGGTGCATGGCCGAGCGGGCCAGGACGATGCCGTCCAGGAGGGTGACGGTCACGCAGACCTCGCCCTCCGCGCGCAGCGAGCGCGCCCCGGTGGATCCGTGCAGGTAGAGGGTGTCGCCGACGCGCGCGTAGGCGGTGGGCACGACCCGCGGCGCGCCGTCCACGACGACGCCGAGATGGCAGATCATCCCGGCGTCGAGCACGTCGTACAGGTCGTCCCGGTCGGTCCTGGCGCGGTTCTTGCCCCGCCGGACACGGGTGCGTTCAGTGGTGGAGAGCATGCTCCTAGAGTGGAACGGAAGTGGCACTGCCACCATGGCCACTTCACCCGAGAAACGGAAGACCACTTTTGCCACGCCCCCGCGCCGACCTGCCCCTGCACCTCGACCGCGACGCGTCCGAGGCGCTGAACGTCCAGCTCTCCCGCGCGCTGCGCGAGCTGATGCGCGCCGGGGTGCTCACCCCCGGTGAGCGGATGCCCTCCAGCCGCGCGCTCGCCGCCGAACTCGGGCTCAGCCGCACCGTCGTCACCGAGGCCTACCAGCAGCTCTACGCCGAGGGCTGGCTGGAGGGCAGGCACGGCTCCGGCACGTTCGTCGTCCATGTCGAGAAATCCGGACACGCCGTCCCGCGACGCCCGCCGCGTGAGGATCCCCCGGTCGGCGGAGGCTTCGTCTCGCGGACCGAGGCGCGGGCGGCCGGCCTGCTGGACCTGCGCCCCGGCGCACCCTGGGTGCACGACGTGGACCGCGCGGCCTGGAAACGCGCCTGGCGCCGGGCGGCCGCCGAGCACCCGCCGGACGACGACCCCGACCCGCGGGGCCTGCCGTGGCTGCGCGAGGTCCTCGCCGGCCACCTGCGCCGGGCCCGCGGCATGGTGGTGCGCCCGGAGAACCTCGTGATCACCCGCGGCACCGGCCACGGGCTCGACCTCGTCGCCGCGCTGCTGGCCGCGGGCGGGCGCGCGGGCGTGGAGGACCCCGGCTACGAGCGCGCCCGCAACATCCTGCAGGCCAGGGGAGCCGAGGTGGTGCCCTGCCCGGTCGACCACGAGGGCGTCGTCGTCGACCGGCTGCCCGACGGGCTGCGGCTGCTCTACACCACTCCGGCGCACCAGTACCCGCTGGGCGGCCGGCTGCCGATCGCGCGGCGGGAGCGGCTGCTGGCCTGGGCGCGCGCCACCGGGACGCAGATCGTGGAGGACGACTACGACGCGGAGTTCCGCTACGACGTGGCGCCGCTCCCGGCGCTGCACGGCCTGGACCCCGAACGCGTCATCCTGCTGGGGACGCTGTCCAAGACGCTGACGCCCGACCTGGGCATCGGCTGGATCGTCGCGACGCCCGAACTGGCGACCCGGCTGGCGGCCCTGCGCCGCAGGCTGGTCGACCGCACCGGCGGGACCGTCCAGTACACGACGGCGGTCCTGCTGGAGAACGGCGACCTGGACCGGCACCTGCGCCGGATGCGCCTGGAGTACGCGCGCCGCCGTGCGCTGGTCATGGAGCACCTGGGGGAGTGGGCGGTCGGCGACACCGCGGGCCTGCACGTCCTCCTGCCGCTCGGCGCCGCCCGCACGGCCGAGATCAAGGCGAAGGCCGCCTCGCGCGGCGTGCTGCTGGAGGACCTCACCCGCTACACCCGGGGCGAGCCTTCCGTGCACGGGCTGATGGTGGGCTACGGCTCGGTCGCCCCCGCGGGGCTGCGGCGCGGCTGCGAGATCCTCGCCGGCCTGCTCCGGGAACCATGACCGTCATGGCGCTGACCCCGGCGCTCTCCTGCGGCGCGGGCGACCTCTCTGGCGGGGCGGCCTCCCGCCGCGCCGCCGCCCTGCCGGGGCTCCTGGGACGGCGGGCGGCCGCGGCTCGCGCAAGGTTCGGACCGCCGGCGGCCTTGACAGGGGTGGTGTCGGTCACAGGAGGATGACCCTCGCGTACCGCCTGGGAGGTAAGTAATGGTTTACTGTCGCCCAGGCGCGACAAGGAGGACTCCGGGATGACCCCGCAGCTTGACCTGGCCACTGTCTTCGAAGCGATCGCCGAGGCCGTCCCCGACCGGGACGCGCTCGTCTGGCGCGGCCGCCGGTGGACGTTCGGGGAGATCTCAGGGAGAGTGCGGGCGCTCGCCCGCGTCCTGCACGACCACGGCCTCGGCCGCAACGGCGAGCCGGGCGAGGCGTGGGAGTCCCACCACGACCACCTCGCCCTGTACCTGCACAACAGCCAGGCCTACCTGGAGGGCCTGGTCGGCGCGCACCGGGCGCGCGTGGCGCCCTTCAACGTCAACTACCGCTACGTCGGCGACGAGCTGGAGTACCTGTTCGCCGACGCCGGGCCGAAGGCGATCCTCTACCACGCGACCTACGCGCCGACCCTGGCCGAGGTCCTGCCGAAGCTGGCCACGAGGCCCCTGCTGCTGCAGGTCGCCGACGACTCCGGCAACGCCCTGCTGCCGGGCGCGCTGGACTACGAGGAGGCGCTCGCCGCCGCCTCCGCCGAGCCGCCTCCCGTCACCCCGAGCGGCGACGACCTGCACATCCTCTACACCGGCGGCACGACCGGCATGCCCAAGGGCGTGCTGTGGCGCATCGCCGACCTGGTCGACGGACCGCTGGGCCTGCGCCGCCGCGACGGAGACCCCTACGCCTCCGTGGCGGAGGCCGTCGAGGCGGCCGAGGCGCGCAAGACCGCCAAGGTGCTGGTGCTGCCGCCGATGATGCACGGCTCGGGCACCTGGGTCTCGCTCGGCGGCTGGCTGGGCGGCGCGACCGTGCTGCTGCCCGACGTCGTCGACCGGCTCGACATCGCGAGCGCCGTGGACCTCCTGGAACGGGAGGGCGTCTCCCGGATGCCCGTCATCGGCGACGCCTTCGTCCGCCCGCTGGTGGCCGAGCTGGAGAGCAGGCCGCGGGAGCTGCCCCGGCTGCGCCAGATCGTCAACTCCGGCGCCGCGATCAACCCCGTCACCAAGGCGCGGCTGGCCGAACTGCTGCCCGGCACCCGCATCATCGACATCGTCGGCTCCTCCGAGAGCGGCTTCCAGATCACCCGGACGGGCGGCGCCGACACCCCCTTCCTGCCGACCCCCGGGGCCGCGGTGCTCAGCCAGGACCGCACCCGGAAACTGGAACCGGGCGAGGACGAGCTGGGCTGGCTGGCCAAGGGCGGGTCCATCCCGCTGGGCTACCTGGGCGACCCGAAGAAGACGACGGCGACCTTCGTGCGGATCGGCGACTACCGCTGCGTCATCCCCGGCGACCGGGCCAGGCTGCGCGCCGACGGGTTCGTCGAGATGCACGGCCGCGACTCCATGACCATCAACACCGGCGGCGAGAAGGTCTTCGCCGAGGAGGTCGAGGCGGTCGTGCGGGCCGTCCCCGGCGTGGCCGAGGCGCTGGTGCTGGGCCGTCCCAGCGAGCGCTGGGGGACCGAGATCGTCGCCGTCGTCCGGCTCGCCGAGGAGCTGAGCGACGAGCACCTCAGGCAGGCCTGCGCCGCCCGCCTGGCCCGCTACAAGGTGCCCAAGAGCTTCATCCGGACCGAGGACGGCCTGCGCCTGCCCAACGGCAAGGCGGACTACGCCGCCGCACGCTCTCTCATCCAGTAGCAGAGAAACTCCAACCGCAGGAGCGAGCATGTCCCCCACTCCCAGGACCCTGGTCGAGGCGTTCCACCGGACCGCGGACGCGTTGCCGGACGCGGTCGCGCTGCGCACTCCCGGTGACGCCGCCGTCTACACGTGGACCCAGTACGCCGCCGAGGTCGAACGGACCGCACGGGCCCTGCGCAGGCTGGGGGTGCGGGCCGGCGACCGGGTCGCGATGATGCTGACCAACCGGCCCGAGTTCCACTTCGTGGACAGCGCCGCCCTGCACCTGGGCGCGATCCCGTTCTCGGTCTACAACACCAGCTCGCCCGAGCAGATCGCCTACATCATCGGCCACGCCGGGCCGAAGGTCGTGGTGGCCGAGGAGCAGTTCATCGGCAGGATCACCGAGGGCGGCGCCGCCTCGACCGACCACCTGATCGACGTGGCGGACCTCGGCTCGCTGGAGACCGACGACGAGTTCGACTTCGAGGCCGCCTGGAAGGCCGTCGACCCCGAGAGCGTCGTCACCCTCATCTACACCTCCGGCACCACCGGCCCGCCCAAGGGCGTCGAGGTCACCCACCGGACGGTGCTGGCCAACATCGAGGCCTTCCAGAAGGGCTACCCCGTCCGCCGGGGCGACAACGTCACCTCCTACCTGCCGGCCGCGCACGCCGTGGACCGCATGGGCAGCCACTGGATGCACATGTGGCAGGGCACGGTCGTGACCTGCGTCGCGGACATGACCGGGATCCTCGGCGCGCTCACCGAGGTCCACCCCGACGTCTGGGTCGCGGTCCCGCGCGTGTGGGAGAAGATGAAGAACGGCATCCAGGCGATGCTGGCCGGCGCCGAGGAGGACAAGCGCAAGGCCGTCGAGGGCGCCTTCGAGGTGGGCCTGCGCAAGGTCGCCCTGGAGCAGGCCGGCGAGGAGGTGCCCGAGCAGCTGCTGGCGGAGTACGAGTTCGTCGACGAGGTCGTCTTCGCCAACATCCGCGCGCTGCTGGGCCTGGACCGGATGCGCTACGCCTTCTCCGGCGCGGCCGCCATCCCCAAGGAGACCCTGGAGTTCTTCCTGGCGATGGGCCTGAACATCGTCGAGGGCTGGGGCATGACCGAGGTGACCTCGGTGGCCACCTGCAACCCGGTCGGCAAGGTCAAGGTCGGCACCGTCGGCGTCCCGCTGGACGGCATGGAGGTGAAGCTCGGTGAGGACGGCGAGCTGCTCGTCCGCGGCCCGTGGGTCATGAAGGGCTACCGCAACGACCCGCAGAAGACCGCCGAGACCATCGACGCCGACGGCTGGCTGCACACCGGCGACATCGCCACGATCGACGGCGACGGGTACGTCACCATCGTCGACCGCAAGAAAGAGATCATGATCAACGCGGCCGGCAAGAACATGTCGCCGTCGAACATCGAGAACACCATCCGGGCGAACTCCCCGCTGCTCGGCGGCATCGTCGTCATCGGCGAGGCCAGGCCCTACAACGTGGCGCTGCTCTGCCTCGACCCCGACGCGGCGGCCCTGGTGGCGGCGAAGTACGGGCTGGAGGCCGATCCCGCCGTCCTGGCCAAGGACGCCCGCGTGCTGGAGGAGGTCCAGGCCGGCGTCGACGCCGCCAACGCCAGGCTCTCGCGGGTCGAGCAGATCAAGAAGTTCACGATCCTGCCGTCCTACTGGGAGCCGGGCGGCGAGGAGCTGACCCCGACCATGAAGCTGCGGCGCCGCCCGATCGCCGAGAAGTACACCGCGGAGATCGACGCCCTCTACGCATAGTGAACGCTTAGTGGCGCTCGCGTCACGCAGGGTGTACGAATTCTGCATGACCTACACGCGCCGTCAGCGTTCCAGCCTGCTGTACCAGATCCAGTACGCGATCCGGAATCCCGACCGGATCCGCCCTTACGTGAGCCGGTACGCCCGCGACCTCATCCTGCGCGCGGGCGCACCGGACCATGTGGCCTACTACCGCGAGGTCATGCGGTCGGACGTCACCGAGAAGAGCCCGTACAAGGCGGTCGGCAGCCCGACCGAGGAGAGCTGGCTGCGCAACGGCCTCCTGCAGTTCGAGTACCTGGTGTCGCACGGCCTGGAGCCGCACCACCGGGTGCTGGAGATCGGCTGCGGCAACCTGCGCGCCGGCTGGCGCATCATCGAGCACCTGGACGCAGGCAACTACTACGGCCTCGACATCTCGCCCGACATCCTGCTGGCCGCCAACGACACCGTCATCCGCTACGAGCTGCAGGACAAGCTGCCGAACCTGCACCTGGTCAAGGACCTCACCTTCGGCTGGCTGCCCGACGCGCACTTCGACGTCGTGCACGCGCACAGCGTCTTCTCCCACACCCCGCTGGAGATCGTCGAGGAGTGCTTCGCGCACGTCGGCCGCATCCTGAGCCCGGAGGGGTTCTTCGACTTCACCTTCGACCGCACCGAGCTGGCCGAGCACCAGGTGCTGCGCGAGGACTTCTACTACCGCACCGAGACCCTGGTCGACCTGGCCGCCAAGCACGGCCTCCAGGCCAGGTTCATGTACGACTGGGAGAAGAACCCCCACAAGCAGAGCAAGATCCGGATCACGGCGCTCTGAGCACGGGCGGCCGCGGGGGGCGGCCGGGGGCCGCCCCCGGCACGTCAGGCCACCTCGGCCTCGGACGCCTCGCGGGAGCGGGGGAGGGCGCGGACGAAGGCGCCGATCTCGGCGATGGACGCGAGACCCTCGGGGCAGAGGTCGGCGAAGATCTGGAAGACGTGCGGCTGGCGGTCCCAGAGCGTCAGCGTCGCCGGGACGCCCGCGGCGGCCAGGCGCTCGGCCATGAGCTCGGCGTCCGCCCGCAGGATCTCGGTCGAACCCGCGTGGATGAGGACGGGCGGGAGGTCGGCCAGGGCGCCGTTGACGGGGGAGTGCAGCGGGTCGGGCACCATGTCGCGCAGGACCAGCTCGCGCAGCACGCCCAGCCTGGTGCCGGGGATGAAGGCGTCCAGCCTCAGGTTCTCGTGCGCGAGCTTGGCGGCGTCGTCCAGGTCGGTCAGCGGTGAGATCGCGACGATGCCGCCGGGCGCGGGCAGCCCTTCACTGATCGCCTTCAGCGGGGCGGCCAGGGACAGGAAGCCCCCGGCGGAGTCGCCCGCGACGATGATCTGCTCGGGCCGGTAGCCCCGGTCCAGGAGGTGGCGGTAGGCGGTGACGCAGTCGTCCACGCTGCCGGCGAGGTTGGCCTCCGGGAGCTGGCGGTAGGCCACCGACAGCGCCGGGGCGCCCGCCGCGGCGGAGATCCGCGAGACCAGCCGGCGGTGGGTGTTCAGGCCCGCGACCATGAAGCCGCCGCCGTGGAAGTAGAGGATGATCCGGTCGGCGCCCTTGACCCCCGGCCCGCAGACCAGCTCGGCCTTGAACCCGTCGAAGGCCACCTTCTGCTTCCTGGTCCCGCGCGGCGAGACGAAGAAGAACGCCAGCGCGTCGACCAGGTACATGTAGCGCAGGACGCGCGGGGTGAAGGGCGCGTGGAGCATCAGCGGCCGGAGGGTCAGCCGCAGGAAGCGCACGAACAGCCGGGCCCGGAGACTGATGCCCTTCCGCATCTCGACGACGGGTTCCACGGGGGCCTCCAATTATCGAACGCTCATCGCATATCGTCTGCGCCGGAGCGTCCCACCTATTGGACGGCCAGTCAATGTGCCGGGGGTCACGCCCGCCCTAGGCCTGGGCGCCGCGCCGCATCGCCTCGCTGATCCGCTCCGCGGCGGCGACGACGGGGGCCGCGTGCACCCGGCCGGGGGAGCGGCTGAGCCGCTCCAGCGGGCCGGAGACCGAGATGGCGGCGATGACCCGGCCGCCGCTGCCGCGCACCGGGGCCGAGACCGAGCCCACCCCCGGCTCGCGCTCGCCCACCGACTGCGCCCAGTTGCGGCGGCGCACCGAGGCCAGGGCCGCGGCGGTGAACTTGGCGCCGCGCAGCCCCCGGTGCAGCCGGTCGGGCTCCTCCCAGGCGAGCAGGATCTGCGCGGCCGAGCCCGCGGTCATGGGCAGCGCGGCGCCCACCGGCACGGTGTCGCGCAGGCCGCTGGAGCGTTCCGCCGCGGCGACGCACACCCGCACGTCGCCCTGCCTGCGGTAGAGCTGGGCCGACTCGCCGGTGAGGTCGCGCAGCTGGGTCAGGACGGGCTGGGCGATGGCCAGCAGCCGGTCCTCGCCGGCCGCCACGGCCAGCTCGGCCAGCCGGGGGCCGAGGATGAACCGGCCCTGCGTGTCGCGGTGGACGATGCGGTGGTGCTCCAGCGCGACGGCCAGCCGGTGGGCGGTGGGGCGGGCCAGGCCGGTCGCGCTGACCAGCTGGGCGAGCGACGCGGGGCCGGCTTCCAGGGCGTTGAGGACCAGAACCGCTTTATCCAGTACGCCGACTCCGCTAGAGTTGTCCATACCTCGATATTGCCGTCTCGATACTTGAGACGCAACTCGGGGTGACCTGGAAGGGTCGCAGCGAACGCAGCCGGACTCGACGGAGAGGTGGGAACGATGGGCCGCACACTGGCCGAGAAGGTTTACGACGCACACGTCGTGCGTCACGTGGAGGGCGAGCCGGACCTTCTCTACATCGACCTGCACCTGGTCCACGAGGTCACCTCGCCCCAGGCGTTCGACGGGCTGCGCCTCACCGGCCGCAAGGTCCGCCGCCCGGACCTGACCATCGCCACCGAGGACCACAACGTCCCCACCCAGAACATCCACCTGCCGATCGCCGACCTGGTCTCGCGCACCCAGGTCGAGACGCTGCGCAAGAACGCCGCCGAGTTCGGCCTGCGCCTGCACCCCATGGGCGACGCCGGCCAGGGCATCGTGCACGTCATCGGCCCGCAGCTGGGCCTGACCCAGCCCGGCATGACGGTGGTGTGCGGCGACTCCCACACCTCCACCCACGGCGCGTTCGGCGCGCTCGCCCACGGCATCGGCACCTCCGAGGTCGAGCACGTGCTGGCCACCCAGACGCTGCCGCAGGTCAAGCCGAAGATGATGGCCGTCACCGTCGAGGGCGCGCTGCCGCCGGGCGTCACCGCCAAGGACCTGGTCCTGGCGGTCATCGCCGAGATCGGCACCGGCGGCGGCCAGGGCTACATCATCGAGTACCGCGGCGAGGCCGTGCGCTCCCTGTCGATGGAAGGCCGCATGACGGTCTGCAACATGTCCATCGAGGCGGGCGCCCGCGCCGGCATGATCGCCCCCGACGAGACCACCTTCGCCTACCTCAAGGGCCGCCCCCACGCGCCCCAGGGCGCGGACTGGGACAAGGCCGTCGAGTACTGGAAGACCCTGCGCACCGACGACGACGCGGTCTTCGACAAGGAGGTCGTCATCGACGCCTCCACCCTGACCCCGTTCGTCACCTGGGGCACCAACCCCGGCCAGGGCGTGCCGCTGGGCGCGACCGTGCCCTCGCCCGAGGACTTCGAGGACCCGATCCAGAAGCAGGCCGCCGAGCGCGCCCTGGAGTACATGGGCCTGCAGGCCGGCACCCCGCTGCGCGAGGTCGCGGTCGACACGGTCTTCGTGGGCTCGTGCACCAACGGCCGCCTGGAGGACCTGCGGGCCGTCGCCGAGGTGCTCAAGGGCCGCAAGGTCGCCGACGGCGTGCGCGCGCTGATCGTCCCCGGCTCGGTCCAGGTGAAGAAGGAGGCCGAGGCCGAGGGCCTGGACAAGGTCTTCGTCGAGGCGGGCGCGGAGTGGCGCGAGGCCGGCTGCTCGATGTGCCTGGCGATGAACCCCGACAAGCTGACCCCGGGCGAGCGCAGCGCCTCGACCTCCAACCGCAACTTCGAAGGCAGGCAGGGCCCCGGCGGCCGCACCCACCTGGTGTCGCCCGCCGTCGCCGCGGCCACCGCCGTCAAGGGCCGCCTGGCCGCTCCCGCCGACCTGTAAGGAGGACTTCTGATGGAAAAGTTCACGGTTCACACGGGTCGTGCGGTGCCGCTGCGGCGCAGCAACGTCGACACCGACCAGATCATCCCGGCGGTGTGGCTGAAGCAGGTCTCCCGTACCGGCTTCGAGAAGGGCCTGTTCTCCGCCTGGCGCGAGGACCCGGAGTTCGTGCTGAACAACCCGGCCTACGAGGGCGCCACCGTCCTGGTCTCGGGCCCGGACTTCGGCACCGGCTCCTCCCGCGAGCACGCCGTCTGGGCGCTGCAGCAGTACGGCTTCCGGGTGGTCATCGCCTCCCGGTTCGGCGACATCTTCCGCAACAACTCCACCAAGATGGGCCTGCTGCCCGTCATCCTGGACGAGAAGACCGTCGGTGAGCTGCAGGACGCGGTGGAGAAGGACCCGGCCACCGAGATCACCGTCGACCTGGAGAGGCGCGAGGTGCGCTCCGGCGGCCTCACCGCCTCCTTCGACCTGGACGACTACACCCGCTGGCGGCTGATGGAGGGTCTGGACGACATCGGCCTGACCCTGCGGCACGCCGAGGACATCGAGGCCTTCGAGGCCACCCGGGCGTCCTGGCTGCCGGTCACCCAGTAGACCCGGCCCGCACCAGGGCCGAGAACGGTCCCCCGGGCCACGAGCCGGGCCGGGCCTGCATCACGGGCGCGCACCCCGCGGAAGCACCTTTCCGCGGGGTGCGCGTCGCGTTCCGCGGCCGTTGCGCAGGGGGCGGCGCGGGGCCGATGATCGCCGCACTGCGACAATGACGGCATGGGCGTGAGTGAGATCTGGCCGTCGGGCCCGGCCTGGGAGGACCCGGAGCTGACGCTGCTGGCCGCCCGGCTGCGGGCGGCCCACGAGCGGATCTCGGTGCTGCCGCGCCAGGCGCGGATGCGGCTGCACCGCCACCTGCTGGCGATCACCGACCTGGCCAAGCGGGACCAGGAACTGGCCGCGCGGCGGCTGGCGGTCTTCCTCGACGAGCTGGACCGGGGCGTCGAACCGGAGTGAGCACGCCCCGGGCAATTCCCAACGAATCCCAATAGAACCGGTGATTTCTCTCGATGGTTTCGGCCATGACATGGGAAAACTCGCCACGGGGTGATTGTGCGCCTGCCTGGATGCCCTTAGTTTCGGGGGCGCAACGGGGTAACCGGAGGAGCAAACCCTATGAACAAGCGTGAGCTGGTCGACGCGATCGCCGAACGGCTGAGCGGCAGCAAGAAGGAGGCCGCCGAAGCCGTGGACGCGGTCCTCGACACGATCCAGGCGACGGTGGCCAAGGGCGAGAAGGTGGCCATCACGGGATTCGGTTCGTTCGAGAAGGCGGACCGCCCCGCCCGTACCGCGCGGAATCCCGCGACCGGCAAGACGATCGAGGTCCCCGCGACCTCGGTGCCCAAGTTCAAGGCCGGGGCCGACTTCAAGAACCTGGTCGCGGGCAAGTAACACCCGCCCGCCGGAAGAGCGCCCGCACGTTCCGCGTGCGGGCGTTCCCTTTCCCGGGCGTCCGCCGGAGCGCCCTCGCGGACGCTGCCACGAGGCGGCGCGGTCCTCGGGCCTGTTTCAAAGTTCTCTGCGGAAGAACTTTGGCGACTCCTTGCGCTTAAATGAACACCCTGTGTAAGGTTTGTGGTGGGGCTGCAAGGAGCCCCGGCCGGGTCAACCTTCATCGACCCCATCCCGCACTGACGGGGGAAGGGCAGGAAGGCGGCCGCTCTCACCTGCGAGCGGCCTCTGCCCGGCCGATTCCGGAACGCCAGTGGCGCCGACCCCGGACAGGGGCCCGCAAGGGACCCCGCCGGACAGACGCCATCGGGCACCGGACTGTTTCAGCGACTTTGAAACAGACCTTAGGGCAGGGGGAGCGTCGAGAGGGTGAGCGCGGTGACGCGCTCGCCGTCCCAGGCGAGGTTGACCCGCTGGCCGAACCGCAACAACCGCAGCCCGCCCGCGTCGAAGGCCGCGGCGTCGAACGGCAGCTCGCTCCCGTCGTCGAGCAGCACGCTGCCCGAGCGTCCGGCGGGGTCGAAGTCCTTCACGGTGGCCTGCATGCCCGGCAGCCTACCCGGCCGCCTCAACGGGGAAGCGCCGCCAGGATCCGCTCGGCGACCGCCGCGGTGTGCGGCCCGACGCCCAGCTCCAGAGCGGCCCGCAGGTCGGCCAGGGTGTCGACGTCCGTCCGCACGCTGGGGACCGGCCCGGGAGCGAGCTCCGGCACGCCCAGGGCCAGGTGGCGGGCGCGGGAGGCCCCGCCGAAGGCCGGGGCGAACACCTCGCCGGGGCGGGCGCTGTAGAGCACCGTGCCGATCCCGGCGCGGTCGGGGAGGAAGGCGCGGGGGAGGAGCTCGGCCTCGGCCAGCACGGCGTGCAGCTCCGCGGGCCGCAGCGCCGGGAGGTCCGCCTGCAGCGCGGCGACGCCCAGGCCCAGCGGCCCGGCGTGCTCCGCGCCCCGCCGCAGCGCCTCGTTCAGACCCGGCGCGGGGCCCTCCGGGACGACCAGCGCGCCCAGCCCGCCGAGCCTGCCGGCGGCCAGCGGATCTGCGGTCACGACCACCACGGCGCCCACCGCCGGGCAGCGCAGCGCCGCGTCCACGGTGTCCGTCGCGACGGCCAGGGCGAGCTCGCTCCGGTACGCCCCGGCGGCGGCCGCCAGCCGGGACTTGCCCAGCTCCAGCCGCTTCACCGGAACGATCATTGACCAGAGGTTCTTTGACATCAAGGGCGAGATTATTGTGTTGCGGTCCCCGTCCGTCCGCCAGACCGCCGTAAGGGGGTGTCCTCCCTCATGAGCTACCGGTATTCCCGAGGGTGGCGCCTGTTCACGCTCGTTCTCCTGAGGCCCCTGCTGTTCCTCCTGCTGCGCCGCGACTGGCACGGCCGGCACCGGATACCCGCCTCCGGCGGGGTGATCCTGGTGGCCAACCACCTGTCGGAGGCCGACCCGCTGGCCCTGGGCCACTACGTCTACGAGGCGGGGCGGTTCCCCGTCTTCCTCGCCAAGGACGTGCTGTTCCGGGTGCCGCTCCTCGGGCGGCTGCTGGAGCTGATCGGGCAGATCCCCGTCGCCCGCGCCACCGGCGAGGCCGCGGCCGCCTACGACGGCGCGCGCGAGGCGCTGGCCGCGGGGGAGTGCCTGGTCTTCTACCCCGAGGGGACCTGCACCCGCGACCCGGACCTGTGGCCGATGACCGCCAGGACCGGAGCCGCCCGGCTGGCCCTGGAGACGGGGGCGCCGGTCGTCCCGATCGCCCACTGGGGGGCGCAGGACCTGCTGCGATACCGCAGCTCGCGGCTGCGCCCGCTGCCGCGCAAGACGATGAGCGTGCTCGCCGGCGAGCCTTTGGACCTGACCGTCCATACGGGGCGCCCCCCGGACGCCGATACGCTCAGAGCGGCGTCGGACGACATCATGCGGGCGATCGCGGAGCTGCTGGGCGAGTTGCGCGGGCAGAAGCCGCCCCCGGAGCTGCATGTCCATCACAGGGAAGTCCGTCCGGAACCGTAGGTGCGAGGGAGCGTAGACAGACGTGACACGGGTTGCGGTGATGGGCGCGGGGTCCTGGGGGACGGTCTTCGCGAAGGTCCTGGTGGACGCCGGCTGCGAGGTCGTGCTGTGGGGCCGCAGGGCCGAGGTGGTGCAGGACGTCAACGAGCGGCACGCCAACAGCGAGTACCTGCCGGAGGTGCGGCTGCCCGAGGGGCTGCGGGCGACCACCGACCTGGCCGAGGCGCTGGCGGGCGCCGAGTTCGTCTGCCTGGCGGTGCCCGCCCAGACCCTGCGGGAGAACCTGGCGACCTGGGCGCCGCACATCCCGTCCGACGCGGTGCTGGTCAGCCTGATGAAGGGCATCGAGTCCGGCACCACCCTGCGCATGTCCGAGGTGATCGCCGAGGTGCTGGGCGCCGGGCCCGAGCGCATCGGCGTGGTCTGCGGGCCCAACCTCGCGATGGAGATCGCCCGCGGCGAGCCGGGCGCGGCGGTGGCGGCCTGCGCCGACGAGGAGACCGCGCAGCGGCTCCAGGCCACCTGCATGACGCCCTACTTCCGGGTCTACACCAGCACCGACGTGGTCGGCTGCGAGCTGGCCGGCGCGGTCAAGAACGTCATCGCCCTGTGCGTCGGCATCGCCACGGGCCTGGGCTTCGGCGACAGCACCAAGGCGCTGCTGATGACCCGCGGCCTGGCCGAGATCACCCGGCTGGGCGTGGCGCTGGGCGCGCAGGAGCCGACCTTCGCCGGGCTCGCCGGGCTCGGCGACCTGGTCGCGACCTGCAGTTCGCCCTACTCGCGCAACCGCACGTTCGGCGAGAACCTCGGCCGGGGCATGACCCTGGAGGAGGTCATCGCGGTGACCAAGCAGACCGCCGAGGGCGTCAAGTCCTCCCGGCCGGTGCTGATCCTGGCCCGGAAGCACTTCGTGGAGATGCCGATCACCGAGGTGGTGGCGGCGGTCATGCACGACGGGGTGCCCATCGAGGAGGCCTACCTCAAACTCATGACGCGCTCGCCCAAACCCGAGCGGTACGGGGTATAGCTCGGGCGAGAGGGAGGGACCCGGGCCGACCGCCGGTAGGGTCAGGCATCATGCCCGAGAAGATCAGAGTGGCCGTGGTGTTCGGCGGCCGTAGTTCAGAACACGCGATCTCCTGCGTCACCGCGGGCGGCGTGCTGGCCGCGATCGACCGCGACCGCTACGAGGTCCTGCCGGTCGGCATCACCCGCGACGGGCGCTGGGTGCGCGTCCCCGGCGAGCGGAGCCTGGCCATCGCCGACGGCACGCTCCCCGAGGTGCCCGGCGACGCCGAGGAGCTGGACCTGCAGCGCACCCTCGACGGGGTCGACGTGGTGCTGCCGCTGCTGCACGGCCCGTACGGCGAGGACGGCACCATCCAGGGGCTGCTGGAGCTGGCCGGGGTGCGGTACGTCGGCGCGGGCGTCCTGGCCAGCGCCGCCGGCATGGACAAGGCGTTCATGAAGCTGATCTGGCAGGCCCAGGGGCTGCCGGTGGGCCCGTACGTGATCGTCACCGACCGCGAGTGGCGGCTGGAGCGCGAGCGCAAGCTCGACGAGATCAAGCAGCTCGGCTGGCCGGTGTTCGTCAAGCCCGCCCGCGCCGGGTCCAGCATGGGCATCTCCCGGGTCACCCGCGAGCAGGACCTCGTCCCGGCGATCGAGGCGGCCCGCGAGCACGACCCCAAGCTGATCGTCGAGGCCGGGATCGAGGGCCTCGAGGTGGAGTGCGGGGTGCTGGAGGGCGTGGCGGACGGCCCGAACGAGGCGAGCCTGCCCGCCGAGATCGTCATGCTCGGGCGGCACGACTTCTACGACTTCGAGACCAAGTACCTGGACGGGACCTCCCGGCTGGAGATCCCGGCCGGCCTGCCGCCCGAGGTCGTCGAGCGCCTGCGCGAGACCGCCGTCCGGGCGTTCGACGCCCTGGGCTGCGAGGGCCTGGCCCGCGTCGACTTCTTCGTCACCCCCGGGCACGAACTGGTGCTCAACGAGATCAACACCATGCCCGGCTTCACCCCGACCTCGGCGTTCCCCCAGATGTGGGCGGCCACCGGCGTCGACTACCCGTCCCTGGTGGACCGCCTGATCCAGACGGCCCTGCGCCGCCCCGTCGGCCTGCGCTGAGCCCTACCGCCTTCGGGCGGCGGCGCCGGGTGGGGGTCCACGTCCCGGCGCCGCGCGGGGTCAGCGCCTCCAGGGGGTCCATGAGCGCTGGGTGAGCGTGGCGGCGTCGTTGACCTTCACGCCGGCGTGGGAGATCGTCCACAGGGCGTCGCCGATGACGAGGGAGCGCTGGATGTGGCCGTCGCCGGGGTGGCCCACCGAGCCTCTGCGGGTGATGGAGTCGTCCTTGACGGTCAGGACGAGGGCCTTGCCGTTGGTGTCGGGCAGGACGGTCAGGCCGGTCCGCGGCCAGTGGAGGAAGGCGTGCTGGTCGTAGGCGACCTGCGTGTCGTAGATCTTCGGCAGGTGGAGGCGGGAGAGGCGCCGGGGCGCGCCCGTCACGTCGAAGAGCGAGATCTGGGCGCCCAGGGCCTGTCCCTTGGCGTTCGCCTCGCGGCCCACGCCCAGCAGCCGCCCCGCGGCGGTGGGGTGCAGGTAGGCGGAGTAACCGGTGATCTTCAGCTCCCCCAGGGACCTCGGCCGCCTCGGGTGGGAGAGGTCGAGGACGTACAGGGGGTCCACCTGGCGGAAGGTCACCACGTAGCCGCGGGTCCCCGCGAACCGCACCGCGTAGATCTGCTCGCCCCGGCCCAGCCCCGTCAGGGAGCCGACCTCCCGCAGCAGTGGGCCGCCGTCGGCGTCGAGCACGTGGACGGTGCTCACCTTCTCGTCATCGTCGGTGACGGCGACGCGCAGATGCCCCTCGTGCTCCGACATCGAGTACTGGTTGAGCAGCCTCCCGCGCACCTGGCCCGAGGCGGCGTAGCGCGGGGGCCCGTCGCCGACCTCGAACCGGTGGATCCGGGTGACGGGCCTCTGCCAGGCCGAGCCCGTCACGTACAGGCTCCGCCCGGTGCCGTAGACGGTGTCGCCGTCGGCCACCACCGAGACGGGAGTGCCGTCGCCGAACCCCCTGGTGAGGTCCACGGTGAGGACGGTGAGCATGTTGATCTCTTTGGAGTCCGCGCCGTCCTGCGGGTGGCTGATGCGCTCGCAGGGCACGCGGTGGGTGGTCCGCCTCCCGTCGACCGTGATGTCGTAGCGCGGCTGGAAGGCCTCCAGTGGCGCCTTCCGCACCAGCGCCCGGTTGCGCTTCTCTGCCTGCTTCTCCTTGCGCTCCGGCTTGCCGGGAAGGCCCCAGTCCAGGTCCGGGAAGTCGATGTCGGGGGAGGTACGCATGACGAGCCGCGCCACCGAGCCGACCTGCCTCGCGTCCACCAGCGTGCCTTCCGCCTTCAGGCGGCCGAGGATCTTCGGTTCGGCCAGATCCACGTACAGGACGTTCAGTGCACCGGATCCCGCCGGCATGATGCCCGCGGCGGGACGCGCGAGGTAGGGGAAGCCGGTCTGCATCACCAGCGCGCGGTCGCCGCTGATGAGGAGGTCGGCCGAGCCCTGGAACTCCTCGGGAAGCTTCAGCCGGTGCACGACCTTGCGGGTCGCCGCGTCGACGATCTGGAGGCGGCCTTCGGCGACGGTGTAGACGCGCGAGCCGTCCGTCTTCACCAGGTCGGGCTCGTCCACGCCGGCCTCGTGCACGTTCGTGCCCGAGTGCGGTGCGGCGTTCGCGGTGGCGAGGCTCTTCTGCGCCGGACCGGCGGCCTCCGCCATGTCGCGGCTGAAGAGCCCGTACCCCGGGTCGAAACCGAACGGGCCGACCCGGGCGGCGGCGGAGGCGCGCAGCGACTCCAGCAGCTCGTCGCAGCCGGAGTAGGAGACCAGCCGCATCGGAGGGGCCTCTCCGGACTGGGAGGAGCGATCCGGAGCGCTCTGGCAGCCGGCCAGGAGCACCGAGGCACCGAGCAGAGCGGTGAAAGCACGTCGCATGGGTCGCATGCTTCCAGGACGGGACCGGCGGCACCCGGCGTTGCACCGAAAAGGTGATCTCGGATGGTGAGACGACGATTACTTGTGGGAAAAGGTCGGGAAACAGGGTGGAAAAGCGTCCGGTGCACCATCTCTCAGGACGGCTGTTCCCCCGCACGAGAACGAGAGGACCCTTCGTGCCCCTGTCGTACGGCTCCCGGACAGTGCTGGGACACACCCGCTGGCATCCGGAGATCCCGGCCGTCGCCGAGGTCATCTCGGGCGGCTCGGTGCGGTTGGAGTGCCAGGGGCAGCAGGGCGCCCGGGAGGCGCTGCTGTGCGGCCCGGTCGCGGTGGTCGGGGCCGAACCGGGCGACGTGGTCGTGGTGGACGTCCTGGGCGTCGGCCGCCTGGACGGCGTCACCGTCCCGGAGGCCCATCCGGGGGTCATCGGGTGCGCGCCGGGGAGCGCGGACCCGCCGGTCGGCTCCTGCGCCGAGGCGCGGCTGGGCGCGGGGTCGCGGATCGTGCTGCCCGTCCGGGTGCGCGGAGCCAAGCTCTCCGCCGGAGACCTGCACTTCGGCCGCGGCTGCACCGCCCTGGACGGCTGGATCGACCTGCGCGTCAACCTCACCAAACGCGGCGTCGAGCGCTTCCACGTCACCGGCCCGCTGCTGATGCCGGTCTAGTACTGGCCTTCGGGCTTCTTCGGGAGCTTGTCGAGGGCGGGGGTGAACTCGGTGAGGAGCTCGCCGGGGGGAGAGCCCGCGGGGGCGTACTTGGGCGGGATCGTGACCTCGACGTAGGCGGCGCGGCCCACCAGCGTCCACACGCGCGGCTGGTCGGACTCCTCGGGGAGCCACTCGAGGCCGTCGATGGCCACGACGCGCTCGATGAGGCCGGAGTCCGGGTCGGACGGGCGCGGCACCCCGCAGCGCAGCGCGAGCGGGGGGCTGCCCCAGACCGCGACGTAGGGCGTCTCGGGGTCGGTCTCGCGGCGCTGCAGCCCGTCGACCTCGGCGGGGAGCCGCAGCTCCCGGCAGGCCTGCGCGGCCGCGGGGTCGGGGGTGGGCTCCGCGACCCGGACGGGCCCGCCGGAGCAGGCGGTGGCCGCCAGGATCGCGGCGGTAGCGGAGCCGAGAAGGGCGCCTCGTTTCAGCGGTCGTCTCACAGGTGCACGATAGGACAGGTCAGGGTACGGGTGATTCCGGGCACCGTCTGGATCTCGGCGGCGACGAGCCTGCCCAGATCGTCCATGTTGGGCGCCGCCGCCTTGACGATCACGTCGTAGGGGCCGGTGACGTCGTCCGCCTGGACGACACCGGGGAGCGCGCCGACCGCCCCGGCCACCTCGGCGGCCCTGCCGACCTCGGTCTGGATCAAGATATACGCCTGCACCATCGCGGTCTTCCCGGTAGGGGTGGGAGCAAAGACGACTGATCGTCACCGTACCCTGACCCGGCGGAGAAGTTCAGGGGAGGGACGTCATCGAGATCTCGGAGGCCGGCGAGTTCGGTCTGATCGCCAGGCTCACCGGGCGTTTCCCGCAGGGGCCGCTGGTGGAGCTGGGGCCGGGGGACGACGCCGCGGTGGTGCGGGCCCCGGACGGGCGCTACGCGGCGACCATGGACCTGCTGGTGGAGGGCCGCCACTTTCGCACCGACTGGTCGAGCGCCTACGACGTGGGCCGCAAGGCCGCGGCGCAGAACCTCGCCGACGTCGTGGCGATGGGCGCGCGGCCGACGGCGCTGCTGGTGGGCTTCGGCGCCCCGCCGACCCTGGACGTGGCCTGGGCCGAGGAGTTCGGCGACGGGCTGCGGGACGAGTGCGCTCTGGTGGGCGCCTCGATCGTCGGCGGGGACACGGTGCGCGCGGAGGCCGTCACGGTGGCCGTCACCGCGCTCGGCGACCTGGGCGGGCGGCCGCCGCTGACCCGGACGGGCGCGCGGCCCGGCGACGTGGTGGCGGTGCGCGGCAGGCTCGGATGGGCCGCCACGGGCCTGGCGGGACTGAGCGGGGCGGCGGGGGTGCCCGAGCGGTTCACCGCCGCGCACCGGCGTCCTGAGCCGCCCTACACCGCGGGGGAGGAGGCCCGTTCGCTCGGCGCCACGGCGCTGCTGGACGTCTCGGACGGGCTCGTGCAGGACCTGGGGCACCTGGCGCGGGGAAGCGGGGTGGGGCTCGTCCTGGCCTCGGCCCTGGTGCCGTTGGACGAGGGGGTGGCGCTGCGGGACGCGCTGACCGGGGGGGACGACCACGCGTTCGCCGGGACGTTTCCCCCGGACCGCGTGCTGCCGCCGTCCTGGCGGGTGGTCGGCGAGGTGGTCGGGGGCGCGGGCGTGACGGTGGACGGCCGTCCGGTGGAGCGCGGCGGGTGGGATCACTTTGGCGTTCCCGATTGATCGCATCTCTGTTAATAAGAGTCTTTTAAGGGGCTTGACTTACTCATCCGGTAGGCGGACTTGGGCGGGCTTTGGTATACATCCCAAGAACGAAGAGGATGGGATGGGACGACACACCAAGTTCTGGGACAGGGCGAGTGGACAAGAGGCCCCTTCGGACGGAGCGCCCCCGGTCGCCGCACCCCAACGCCTGGCCTGGTTGGGCCGCACTCCGCTGATGCCCCTCCTGGCGGGGGTCGTCGCGGTCGGCGTCATCGCGGCGGCCTTCAGCACCCGGCAGATCTCGCTGAACTTCGCGGGAGGCGCGCCCTCGGGGCAGGACTCCGCGGCGTGCGCGGGCTGCGACGGCCTCGCCGACCTCCGGGAGGAGGGGAGCGGGCAGCCGGAGACCGCCGGGCCGCAGGTCGTGGCCGGGCCGTCGGAGGCGTCGCTGCCCCGGCAGTCCACCCGGACGGTGTCGCAGCGGCCGCTGCGGGTGGAGATCCGGCTGGGCGAGATGATCTCCGGCGGCTTCACCGCCGTGGCCGTCGTGCGCAACACCTCCCGGACGGCCAAGGACTGGAAGCTGTCCTTCCGCATCCCCAACGCCGTCATCGTCGCGGCCGAGGGCGCCGGCCTCCGGACGACCAGCAAGAACGGCGGCACCACCTGGCTCGACGGCCTCGGCGCGCTCGAAGGCCGCCAGAGCGTCAAGGTGACCTTCACCGCCGAGGGCGCCTGGTCCAAGCCGTCGGTCTGCAAGGTCAACGGTTACGACTGCTCCTGAGGCTTCTCTCCCGGTTCGATATGGTCTGTCCATGGCCATCGCCCCTCCCCGCGTGCTGACCGTCGCCGGCTCCGACTCCGGCGGCGGCGCCGGCATCCAGGCGGACCTCAAGACCATGCTCGCCCTGGGCGTGCACGGCATGAGCGTCGTCTGCGCGGTGACCGCGCAGAACTCGCTGGGCGTGCAGGGCTACTGGGAGCTGCCGCCCGAGGCGGTCGAGGCGCAGCTGGACTCGGTGCTGTCCGACATCGGGACGCAGGCCGTCAAGACGGGCATGCTCGCCTCCGGCGCGCTGGTGGAGGTCGTCGCGGCACGGCTCGCGCGGTACCCGGCGCCGCTGGTCGTCGACCCGGTGGGCGTCAGCAAGCACGGCGACCGCCTGCTGGCCGAGGAGGCCGTCGACGCGGTGCGGCACGCCCTGCTGCCCGTCGCGACGGTCGTCACGCCGAACCTGTGGGAGGTCGAGCTCCTCACCGGGGTGAAGGTGGAGTCCGAGCGGGACCAGCGGCGCGCCGCCGAGGCGGTCAAGGAGTTCGGGCCCGAGTGGGTGCTGGTCAAGGGCGGGCACCTGTCCGGCAGCCCGGTGGACCTGCTCTACGACGGTGACGAGGTCCACACCTACACGGCGCCGCGCCACGACAACCGGCACACCCACGGCACGGGCTGCACGCTGGCCTCGGCGATCGCCTCGCGGCTGGCGCTGGGCGACACCGTCCCCGAGGCGGTGGCCGCGGCCAAGGACTACGTCACCGGGGCGCTGGCCGCCGGTTTCCCGCTGGGCTCGGGGATCGGCCCGGTCGACCACGGCTGGCGGACGCGGGGCCGTTGACCGTTCCGCTCTTTTTCGGGTTTCCTCGGTTGTGTTGAAATTCCTGGCGAAAAATCCGCTGAATTTTTCAAACTGAGATCTCAGGACCGCACCCATTCCCCCGATTCTCGGCGTCCTTCTCATTGACATGCAGTAAGAAGGCGTGTGGGAGGGGGGTGGGCGATGGCGCAGGTGGCCCTGATCGAGGTGTCCGAGCCGGACGCCGATCCGTTCCGCAGGGACGAGCTGGCCCGGAGGCTGCGCCGGGAGCTGTGGGAGCGGGGCGTCGCGGCGGACTTCGTGTCCCTGCTGCCCCCGCCGGGCGGTCCGGGAGAGGCCATGGCCAGCGGCGCGCTGGCCGTCCCGCTGTGCTCCGGCTCCGCCGCCGCGGCCCTGGCCGAGGGGGTGTGCCGCTGGCTGGCGGCCGGCGAGGGGCGGGCGGTGCGGGTGCGGGCGGGCACCGGGAGCGTCGAACTCACCCGGGGCGCGGGCGAGTGCCGGCGGAGCCTCCTGGAGTGGCTGCTGCGGCACGGTTGCGGCGCGGAGCCGGAGGGCGCCGGCTGAGGGACGACGAAGACCCGGCACGCCATGACGGCGACCGGGTCTTGCGAAGCACCTCGGAGGGTGGGGGTCCTAGCGGGCCAGGGGGCGCTGGATCTTGCCGGCCTTCAGGCAGGACGTGCAGACGTTCACGCGCTTGGTCGTGCCGCTGATGACCGCGCGGACGCGCTGGATGTTGGGGTTCCAGCGGCGCGGGGTGCGACGGTGCGAGTGGGACACGCTCATACCGAAGCCGGGGCCCTTGCCGCACACTTCGCAGTTGGCAGCCACGGTAACTCCAAACAGTCGAGAACTCGGACGGCCCGGAGCACACGGCGGTGCTGGGGCGGTCACACGGAAAGACATGAAAAGGTCCCCACGCAGGGGACGCCCCCCAAGGTTAGCCGACCCGCGCCCGGGAGGCGAATCGGCGCCAGAGCAGATCCGGAGAAGACGTGCGGGTGGTGACGAACAAGTCGCCGACGGGCGGAATACGCTCTGAAGCCTAGGAGGTGCTGGTGCTCGACATTCTGGACGCGTCGGCGGTCCGGCGCTGGGTGGAGCTGTCCGCCGAGGCGCTGGGGCGGACCAGGCGGGAGATCGACGCGCTGAACGTCTTCCCCGTGCCCGACGCGGACACCGGCACCAACCTGCACCTGACCGTCCTGGCGGCGGCCGAGGGCGTGGCCGGGCTGCCGCCGGACGCCCCGCTGCCGCAGGTGTGGCGGGCGCTGAGCCGGGGCGCGCTGATGGGCGCGCGGGGCAACTCCGGAGTGATCGTCAGCCAGATCCTGCGCAGCCTCGCGGAGATCCTGGGCGCCGGGAGCAGGAGCGACGGGCTCCTGCTGGAGGAGGCGCTGGCGTACGCGACGGAACTGGCCAGGGCCGCGGTGGCCCATCCGGTGGAGGGCACCATGCTCACCGTCCTGCGGGCGGCCTCGGAGGCGGCGGGCGGTGCGACGGTGGCGGAGGTGGCGCGGTCGGCGGCGCGCGGGGCGCGCAGGGCGCTGCGCGAGACCACGGGCCAGCTGGACGTGCTGGCCGAGCGGGGCGTGGTGGACGCGGGCGGGGCGGGCCTGTGCGTGCTGCTGGACGCGCTCGCCGCGGTGGTGACCGAGGAGTTCCCCGAGCGCTACGAGATCCCCGCCCGCGACGAGAGCAAGAACGCCGTCATCGTGCGCCCGCAGGAGAAGGACTACGGGTACGAGGTCATCTACCTGCTGGAGACCGAGGACGAGCGGATCCCCGAGCTGCGCGCCGCCCTCGACGGGCTCGGCGACTCGCTGGTGGTGGTCGGCGGCGACGGGTTGTGGAACGTGCACGTCCACGTGGACGACGCGGGCGCGGCGATCGAGGCGGGCCTGGCGGCGGGCCGCGCCTACCGCATCAGGGTGACCCACCTGGGCACGGCCCCGGCGCCGCGGCCCCCGCACACCGGCCGCGGCGTGGTGGCCGTGACCGCGGCGGACGGGCTGGCCGCCCTGTTCGAGGAGGCGGGCGCGTCGGTGGTGCGGCGCCCGCCGGGCGGCCTGCCGCAGCTGGCGGTCCTGGTGGAGGCGATCCTGCTGGCCGGCGACGAGGTGGCGGTGCTGCCCAACGAGCCGGAGGTGCTGGGCCTGGCCGAGGCCGCGGCGACGCGGGCCCGCGACAGCGGCGTCAAGATCGCGGTGATCCCGACGCGGGCCTCGGTGCAGGGGCTGGCCGCGCTGGCCGTGCACGATCCGCTGCGCCACTTCGACGAGGACGTCATCGCGATGGCGGGCACCGCCCGCGCCACCCGGTTCGGCGCGCTCCAGATCGCCGCGGAGGAGGCGATGACCAGCGTGGGCATCTGCCAGCCCGGCGACGTGCTGGGCCTGCTGGAGGGCGACGTGGTGATGATCGGCTCGGAGCCCGGCGGGGTCGCCAGGGAGCTGCTGGGCCGCATGCTGTCGGGCGGCGGGGAGCTGGTGACGGTGGTCACCGGGGCGGGGGAGCCGCCGGGGCTCGTGGCCGAGGTGGCCGAGGAGCTGCGGGTCCGGCGGCCCGACGTGGAGCTGACCGTCTACGACGGGGGCCAGGTGCTCTACCCGGTGCTGTTCGGCGTGGAGTAGGCGGGAAAGGGGAGACCCCGCCCGCGGTGAGCCTCAGGGGGAGGAGGAAGGCTCATCGCGGGCGGGGTCCCGGGACGGCCGGGCGGGGACCCGGCCGGGAGGGTTCAGTTCAGGGAGGGCGCGTGCACGCCCAGGACCCGGCAGATGCCCGCGACGGCGGTGTCGAGGTTGCTGGCGGCGGCGAGCAGGTCGCCCCAGGACCACCAGAGGGCCTGGTCCTTCAGGAAGACGCTCTCGGTGGATCCGGGGACACCGGGGTTGCTGACGTAGAGCGCCCGCGGACGGCCGATGGGCTGGTCGATCCGGACGCGCAGACCGCGGTCGGTCAGCCGGTCGGCGAGCTCGCGCAGGCAGTCGGTAGAGGTCAGAGTGACCATGGAAGATCTCCACTTCATTGTGGGGGGTTTCCGGGCACTTACTTAAGGATTGCCCGGTTTTACCGAAATAAGCAAGTGCCCCGAGTGATCTTTACCATTGTGCCGGGGCACATGGTGTTGCGATGGGCGTATCGCACCACCGGTTCGCCCCGCCGGACGTGGGCTGCCTCACCGCCGCGCCGCCCGCTCCCGCCCGGCCGCGGACCGGATGTCGGCGGGATCGGCTGTAATGGGGCGCGTGGTGAATCTCAGCGGCGCACTGGCCGGGGTGATCGGAGACAAGACCGCCAAGATCCTGGCGGCCAAGTGGGAGATGCGCACCGTGGGCGACCTCCTGCGCCACTATCCCCGCCGGTACATCCGGCACGGCGAGCTGACCGACCTCGCCTCGCTCGCCGACGGCGAGGACGTGACGATCGTGGGCCGGGTGGTGCGGCGCGAGCTGCGCAGGCTCCAGCGCAAGCCCTACCAGGTGTTCGAGGTCACGGTGCAGGACGCCACCGGCAACACGCTCCAGCTGAGCTTCTTCGGCACCGGCGTCCACCGTGCCGACAAGGAGCTCCAGCAGGGCACCCTGGCGATGATCGCGGGCCGGGTCGGCAGCTACCGGGGCAGGGTCCAGCTCAACCACCCCGACTTCGAGGTCCTGCCGGGACAGGCCTCCACCGAGACGGTCGAGGAGTACGCCAGCCGGCCGATCCCGCTCTACCCGGCGACCAAGGAGCTCGCCTCCTGGAAGATCAAGAGGGCGGTCGACCAGGCGCTGGGCCCCGGCGGCCTGGAGGTGCCCGACCCGATGCCGCCCGAGCTGCTGGCCCGCCACCGCCTGATCTCGCTGACCGACGCGCTGGAGCGGATCCACCGCCCCCGCGACGACGAGGAGCTGGCCGCCGCCCGGCGCCGGCTGAAGTGGGACGAGGCCTTCTACGTCCAGCTCGCCCTGGCGCGGCGGCGGCACGCGGCGTCCGCGCTGCCCGCCGCGCCGCGGCCCGTGCGGCCCGGGGGGCTGCTGGCGGCGTTCGACGCGGCGCTGCCCTTCACCCTCACCGACGGCCAGCTCGCCGTGGGCGAGGAGATCTCCGCCGACCTCGCCCTCGCCCACCCGATGCACCGGCTGCTCCAGGGCGACGTGGGCGCGGGCAAGACGATCGTGGCGCTGCGGGCGATGCTGCAGGTCGTCGACGGCGGCGGGCAGGCCGCGCTGCTCGCCCCCACCGAGGTGCTGGCCCAGCAGCACTACCGCTCGATCACCGCGATGCTGGGGCCGCTGGCCGAGGCGGGCCGGCTCGGGGGGGCAGAGCACGCCACCCGGGTGGCGCTGCTCACCGGCTCCCAGGGCGCCAAGGTCAAGCGGGCCGCGCTGCTGGAGGCCGCCTCCGGCGAGGCCGGGATCATCGTGGGCACGCACGCGCTGATCCAGGAGCACGTGCAGTTCGCCGACCTCGGCCTGGTCGTGGTCGACGAGCAGCACCGCTTCGGCGTCGAGCAGCGCGACGCGCTGCGCGAGAAGGTCGCGGGGGGCCGCCCGCACGTGCTCGTCATGACCGCCACGCCCATCCCGCGCACGGTCGCCATGACGGTCTTCGGCGACCTGGAGACCTCGGTGCTGCGCCAGCTGCCCGCCGGACGGGCCCCGATCGCCACCCACGTCGTGCCGCCGGAGAAGCCGGCCTTCCTGAAGCGGGCCTGGGAGAAGATCCGGGAGGAGGCCGATCAGGGGCGGCAGGCCTACATCGTGTGCTCCCGCATCGGCGAGGGCGACTCCGCGGCGGGGGAGGAGGGCTCCCCGCAGCCGCAGGAGGGCGCCCGCCCGCCGCTGGCCGTCCTGGACCTCCTGCCGATGCTGGAGGGGGAGCTGCTGGCGGGCCTGCGCGTCGGCGTCCTGCACGGGCGGCTGCACCCCGACGACAAGGACGCGGTGATGCGCCGGTTCGCCGCGGGGGAGCTGGACGTCCTGCTGGCCACCACGGTGATCGAGGTGGGCGTGGACGTGCCCAACGCCACCGTGATGATGATCATGGACGCGGACAGGTTCGGCGTCTCCCAGCTGCACCAGCTGCGCGGCCGGGTCGGCCGGGGGAGCCTGCCGGGCCTGTGCCTGCTGGTCACCGACGCCCCGCCGGAGAGCGCCTCGCGCGTCCGGCTGGAGGCGGTGGCCGCCACCACGGACGGCTTCGAGCTCTCCCGCCTCGACCTGGAGCAGCGCCGCGAGGGCGACGTGCTGGGCGCCGCGCAGTCCGGCCGCGGCTCCAGCCTCCGCCTGCTCACCCTGCTGTACGACGAGAAGCTCATCGCCCGCGCCCGCGAGGAGGCCGCCGCGCTGACCGCCGCCGACCCGGACCTGTCGGCCCACCCCGCGCTCGCCGAGGGCCTGGCCGAGCTCCTGGACGAGGACCGCGCCGAGTACCTGGAGAAGGCGTGAGAATGGAGGCATGACACGGGTGATCGCCGGGGTGGCGAAGGGCAGGAGGCTGGCGACGCCGGAGGGGCGCGACACCAGGCCGACCGCCGACCGGGCCCGCGAGGGCCTGTTCTCCAGCGTGGGCTCGCTGCTGGGCTCCCTGGAGGGCGCGCGGGTCGCCGACTTCTACGCCGGCTCCGGCGCGGTGGGCCTGGAGGCGCTGTCGCGCGGCGCGGAGCACGCCCTGCTGGTGGAGTCGGCACCCAAGGCCGCCCGGGCGATCAGGGAGAACATCGCGGCGCTGGGGCTGCCGGGCGCCGAACTGGTCGTCGACCGGGCCGAGCGGGTGACGGCGGAGCGCCCCGCGGAGCCCTACGACCTCGTCTTCGCCGACCCGCCCTACACGGTGCCGGACGAGACGGTCACCGCGCTGCTGGAGGCGCTGCGGGACAACGGGTGGCTGGCGGGGGACGCGCTGGTCGCGGTGGAACGGGCGAGCCGGGGAAGGACCCTGGTGTGGCCCGAGGGGTACACCGCCGAGCGGGACCGCAGGTACGGCGACGCGGTCTTCTACTACGGGTCATACCTGTGACGGCGAGGGCGCCGTCCGGCGGATGAACCCGATTTGGTACGGTCTCGCCGTTCAAGCCGGAAGGGAATGATCGTCGTGCGCCGTGTCGTCTGTCCGGGCTCCTTCGACCCGGTGACCAATGGCCATCTGGACATCATCAGCAGGGCCTCGCGTCTCTACGACGAGGTGGTGGTGATGGTGTCCATCAACCTGGCCAAGAAGAGCCTGTTCACGGTGGAGGAGCGGCTCGACCTGATCCGCGAGGTCACCAGGGACTACGGCAACGTGAAGGTGGACGCCTTCCGCGGCCTCACCGTCGACTACTGCAGGCAGCACGACATCCCCGCGATCGTGCGGGGGCTGCGGGCGGTCACCGACTACGACTACGAGCTGCAGATCGCCCAGATGAACCACCGCATGTCGGAGGTGGAGACCCTCTTCATGGCGACCAACCCGCTGTACGCCTTCCTCTCCTCGAGCCTGATCAAGGAGGTCGTGCAGTGGGGCGGCGACGTGACCGGCCTGGTGCCCCAGCTGGTGCACGACCGGCTGATCGAACGGCTCAAGGACGCCTGATCGTCTCGGCCGCGACGGCGGGCGAGTTGGGATAGCACCCGGGCTTCGGTATCCTTGGTGGTCGGCCATGCCTGACGTGGCGATCCAACCGTGCACGAAGGGGGAACCCTGTCCAGTCTTGATCCCAAGGCCCCGCTCGTCGTCGATGTCAGAGCGCTGGGCCGCCGTCCGGGATCGATGAAGGAGCAGCGGATCACCGCCCCGGCACCGGAGGGTCTCGGCGTCGAGATGGTCGGCGTTCCCAAGGACGCCGAACTCGAGCTGGATCTGCGGCTCGAATCGGTGATGGAGGGCGTGCTCGTCTCGGGCACGGCGCTCTTGCCCATCACGGGTGAGTGCGCGCGCTGCCTGGACGAGATCTCCTTCACGATGGAGATCGAGTTCCAGGAACTGTTCGTCTACGACGACACCCGCTCAGCGGCGGAGGCCGACGAAGACGAACGCCGTCTGGAAGGGGATCTCTTCGATCTCGAGCCGGTGCTCAGGGACGCGGTGGTGCTCGCACTGCCTCTGTCCCCCCTGTGCCAGGACGATTGTCCCGGCCTCTGCGCGGAGTGCGGTGAACGGCTGGCCGATGTCGGTCCCGATCACTCACACGACGTCGCCGACCCCCGGTGGGCGGCATTGCAGGGCCTTGTCGAACCACGAGAAGAAAGCCAGGAGGGCTGACAAGTGGCCGTCCCGAAGCGGAAGAAGTCCCGCAGCAACACCCGGCACCGCCGGTCCCAGTGGAAGGCGCCGCGCATCGCGCTGGTCGAGTGCCCGCAGTGCCGCGACCAGAAGCTGCCGCACGTGGCGTGCGGCACCTGCGGCACCTACAACAAGCGCCAGGTCGTCGAGACGACGGCCTGACAGCCTGAAATGTGAGTCCGGGGGTCGGTTCCGTGCATGACACGGGGCCGTCCCCCGGTCTCATCGAGGGCGGGAGCACCCGAGGCCGTGGTGCACGCCGGAACCACGTGGCGAGCAGGCCCCGCGCGAGCGGGCCGCCGCCCCCGGCGCGCACCTCGTCTTCCGGTACCGGCGCCCTCCTCCGCCATCACCCGAGGAGCGAGGCATGACCGTCCCCACTTCCGAACTCGAGGCCCGCATCGGGCTGACGCTCGACCCGCAGCTGCTGGAGCGGGCGCTGACCCACCGCTCGTTCGCCTACGAGAACGGCGGGCTGCCCACCAACGAGCGCCTGGAGTTCCTCGGCGACTCGGTGCTCGGCCTGGTCGTCACCGACACCCTGTACCGCAACCACCCAGACCTGCCCGAGGGCCAGCTGGCCAAGCTGCGCGCGGCGGTCGTCAACATGAAGGCGCTGGCCGGCGTCGCCCGCTCGCTGCTGGACCTGGGCGCCCACATCCGCCTCGGCCGGGGCGAGGAGGGCACCGGGGGCCGGGAGAAGGCCTCCATCCTGGCCGACACGCTGGAGGCGGTGATCGGCGCGGTCTACCTGGACAAGGGCCTCGAGGAGGCCTCGGCGCTGGTGCACCGGCTCTTCGACGACCTGATCGAGCACTCCTCCAGCCTCGGCGCGGGACTGGACTGGAAGACCTCCCTGCAGGAGCTCACCGCCGACGAGGGCCTGGGCGTGCCGGAGTACCTGGTGACCGAGAGCGGCCCCGACCACCAGAAGAACTTCCGCGCCTGCGTGCGGGTCGGCGGCCGCACCTACGGCGAGGGCAGGGGCCGCAGCAAGAAGGAGGCCGAGCAGAAGGCGGCCGAGGCGGCCTGGACGGAGATCCGCGCGGGCCTCGGTGACCGTGCCGGAGGGCGCGGCGAGACCGCGGATGCCTGAGCTTCCCGAGGTCGAGGTCGTCCGGGCCGGGGTGGCCCGCTGGGTCGCGGGCCGGACGGTCGCCTCCGTGGAGGTGCTGCACCCGCGCGCGGTGCGCCGCCACCTGCCCGGCGCGGCCGACTTCGCGGCACGGATCGCCGGACGCACCCTGGGCGAGCCCCGGCGGCGCGGCAAGTACCTGTGGCTGCCCTTCGGGGAGGCCGCGGTCCTGACCCATCTGGGCATGAGCGGCCAGCTGCTGGTGGGGGAGGCCTCCGCCGCGCCGCAGCGGCACCTGCGGGCGCGCCTGGCGTTCGCCGACGGCGGCACCGACCTGCGGTTCGTCGACCAGCGCACGTTCGGCCACCTGATGGTCTGCCCCCTGGTGCCCGACCCGCGCGGCGGCGAGGCGGGCGTGCCCGACGTGATCGGCCATATCGCGGCCGACCCGTTCGAGCCGGTGTTCGACGACGAGGCCTTCGTCACGGCGCTCCGGCGCAGGCGGACGGGCGTCAAGCGCGCCCTGCTCGACCAGTCGCTGATCAGCGGGGTCGGCAACATCTACGCCGACGAGGCGCTGTGGCGGGCGGGGCTGCACGGGGAGCGGCCCACCGAGCGGCTGACCGCGGCGCAGGCGCGCCTGCTCCTGCGGTCGGCGCGGGAGGTCATGGGCGAGGCGCTGCAGGCCGGCGGCACCTCCTTCGACAGCCTGTACGTGAATGTGAACGGTGAAAGCGGATATTTCGCACGTTCCCTGAACGCCTACGGCCGGCGCGACGAACCGTGCGGCCGTTGCGGAACGGCGATCCTGCGGGAGGTTTTCATGAATCGTTCTTCGTTCAGTTGCCCGCGCTGCCAGCCGAGGCCAAGAAATGCCCACTGAGCCGATTTCCCCGGGCGGCGGCCTCGGGGCCCTCGATCCGGCCTCCGAGCCGCAGGTGCGGCTCACCGCCTGGGTGCGGGGCCGGGTCCAGGACGTGGGCTTCCGGTGGTGGACACGGGCGCGCGCGCTGGAACTGGGCCTGGTCGGGTCGGCCTCGAATCTGCGGGACGGCAGGGTGGAGGTCGTCGCCGAGGGAGGGCGTCCGGCCTGCGAGAACCTGCTCGAACTGCTGCGCTCTGCGGGGACTCCGGGACATGTGACGGGTGTGACGGAGTTGTGGAGTGGGGCTCGTGGGGGCAAAGTCGGCTTCGTTGAGAGATGACCGGGTGGGTATTCCGTCCGCGACCTGCTAAACTCTGTAGGACAAGGTTGTTACTGGTCTGTGATGTCCAGCTTGACCGGCGCACCGGCCGGAACACCTGAGATGAATGGATAGACACGGCCCTCGCATTCCCGAGGGTACAGTGTGATCTCTGCTGGTTACTCAGCGTGGAGGACCCTCAATCATGGCGAAGGCTCTACTCGGCCACGTCGGCGGTCCCGACCCCCGGATGGTCGCGGAGATGCGACGTCTCCAGCGGCGCGTACGGGATCTGGAAGCCGAGCTTGTCAGGCTCCAGGAAGAGAACGAAGCACTCTCCTCGTCCGAGGTGGTGCACTCCGTGAAGGACCGCGAACCCGCGCTCACCTGAGACGCCGGTTCGCACCCGCGAAGTCGGGTGCTGACAGAACAGGGACGTCGACCGCGGCGTCCCTTTTGTCATTTCACCGCGCCGCCCTCCCCCCGCGGCCGCCGTCCCCGGGTGCGCCGACCCCGCACACGGGGCCGACCAGCGGCGCTAAGCTGCTGTGTCACTTCGCCACCGGCACCGTGAGGGGGACCCGCCGCGCGTGTACCTGAAGAACCTCACCCTGCGCGGGTTCAAGTCCTTCGCCTCCTCCACGACGCTGCGCTTCGAGCCGGGCATCACCTGCGTGGTCGGCCCCAACGGCTCGGGCAAGTCCAACGTCGTGGACGCCCTCGCCTGGGTCATGGGCGAGCAGGGCGCCAAGTCGCTGCGCGGCGGCAAGATGGAGGACGTCATCTTCGCCGGCACCGCCAACCGGGCCCCGCTCGGCCGGGCCGAGGTGCTGCTGACGATCGACAACTCCGACGGCGCCCTGCCGATCGACTACTCCGAGGTGACGATCAGTCGGCTGATGTTCCGCTCCGGCTCCAGCGAGTACGCCATCAACGGCGACCCGTGCCGCCTGCTGGACGTGCAGGAGCTGTTGTCGGACTCGGGCATCGGCCGCGAGATGCACGTGATCATCGGTCAGGGCCAGCTCGACCAGGTGCTCAACGCCGGCCCCGAGGGCCGCCGCGCCATCGTCGAGGAGGCCGCGGGCGTCCTGAAGCACCGCAAGCGCAAGGAGAAGGCGCTGCGCAAGCTCAGCGCCATGGAGGCCAACCTCACCCGGGTGCAGGACCTCACCGCCGAGCTGCGCCGCCAGCTCAAGCCGCTGGGCCGCCAGGCCGAGATCGCCCGCAAGGCCGCGGTGATCCAGGCCGAGCTGCGCGACGCCAGGCTGCGGCTGCTCGCCGACGACCTGGTGACGCTGCGCGAGAAGCTGGAGCGCGAGGCCGCCGACGAGGAGTCCGTCCGGCGCCGCCGGGCCGAGGTGGAGCAGGCGCTGGCCGCCGCCCAGGCCCGCGAGGAGGAGCTGGACGCCGAGTCCGCCGCCGCGGCCCCGGTCCTGGCCGCCGCCCAGGAGACCTGGTTCAGGCTGTCGTCGTTGAAGGAGCGGCTGCGCGGCGTGGCGGACCTGGCGGCCGAGCGGCACCGCAACGCCGCCGACTCCGGCCAGGACGAACGTTTCGGGCGCGACCCGGAGGAGCTGGAGCGCGAGGCCGAGGAGGTCCGCGCCCAGGAGGAGGTGCTGGAGGAGCGCCTGGAGGACGCCCGCGAACGCCTGGAGAAGGCGGTCGCCGAACGCGCGGGAGCCGAGTCGGCGCTGGCCGGGGAGGACCGCAGGCTCCAGCAGCTGGCCAAGGCCGCCGCCGAGCGCAGGGACGCGCTGGCCGCCCGGCGCGGGCGGCTGGAGTCGCTGCGCAGCCGCCTGCAGGCCGCCGAGGCCGAGATCGGCAGGCTCGCCGAGGCGCGGTCGGCCGCCGAGGACCGGGCGGAGGCGGCGCAGGCCGAGGCCGAGGCGTTCCAGGCGCAGGCCGCCGTCGATCCCCGGCTGGCCGAGGAACTGGAACTGGCCGAGGAGGCGCTGGACACCGCCAAGGAGCGGGTGGGCCAGGCCCGTGCCGCGGTCGAGGAGCCGCAGCGGGCGTTGAAGTCGGCCCGCGAGCAGGTGACGGCCGCCCGCGCCGCCGACCAGCGCGCGCAGAAGGAGCTCACCGCGCTGCAGGCGCGCATCGAGGCGCTGGAGCTCAGCCTCGGCTCGGCCGCCGACGGCGGCGAGGCGCTGCTGGGCTCGGGGATGAAGGGGGTCCTCGGCACCCTGGCCGCCGAACTCGCGGTCAGGCCCGGCGCCGAGACGGCGATCGCCGCCGCGCTCGGCGCGCTCACCGAGGCCGTCTCGGTCGCCTCGCTCGACACCGCGGCCGAGGCGCTGGCCTTCCTCGCCGAGCACAAGGCCGCCGCCGGGCTCGTCATCGGCGCGGCGCCCGGCCAGGCCGACCCGCCGGCGCGGCCCGCCCGCACGGACGGCAGCGTCTGGGCGGCGGAGCTGGTGACGGTCCCCGACCGCCTCCGCCCGGCGATCACCGCCCTGCTCGACGGCGTCGTCGTGGTGGACGGGCTGGAGCGGGCGCACGAGATCGTCCGCGCCGAGCCGCGCCTGCGCGCGGTGACCGCGGACGGCCAGGTCCTGGGGGCGTACTGGGCGCGCGGCGGCGGCACGGGAGGCCAGGGGCTGCTGCAGATGCGCGCCACGCTGGAGGAGGCGCGCGAGGCGCTGGTGCGGGCAGGGGAGGAGGCCGAGCTGACGGCCGCCGCCCTGGAGGAGGCCGGCGAGGCCGAGAACGACGCGCAGGGCCTGCTGGAGGCAGCGCAGTCCGGGGTCAACCAGGCCCAGTCGGGAGTGGGCCGGGCCCAGTCCGAGCTGGACCGCCTCAGGGCGCGGTTGCGCGAGGCCGACGCCGCGGCGGCCCAGGAGGCCAAGCAGGAGGCGCGGCTGCAGGCGGCCGCCCAGGCCGCCCGCCAGGAGGCCGAACGGCTCGCCCGCAGCGTCGCCGACGCCGGAGAGCACCGCGACCGGGACGCCGAGGCGCTGGCCGCGCTCCAGGAGCGGTACGAGGCCGAGTCCGCGGCCGAACCCGAGGACGAGCCCGACACCGAGATCCGCGACGAGCTCGCCGAACGGGTGGAGGAGCTGCGCGGCCTGGAGATGGACGCGCGGCTGGCGGTGCGCACCGCGGAGGAACGGGTCAACGCGATCTCGGGCCGGGCCGCCGCGCTGGAGAAGCAGGCGGACGCCGAGCGCCGCGAGCGCGCCCAGGCCGTGGAGCGGCGGCGCAGGCGGGAGCGGCAGGCCCGCGTGGCGCAGGCGGTGCGGCAGGGCGCGGCGGCCGCGCTGGAGCGGATCGAGCACTCCCTGGCCGTCGCGGTGGCCGAGCGCGAGGAGGCCGAACGGCGGCGCGCCGAGCGCGAGGAGGAGCTCAAGGTCGTCCGCGGCCGGGTCCGCGAGTACGGCACGCAGCTGGAGCGGCTGGTCAACGTCGTGCACGGCAGCGAGGTGGCCCGCGCCGAGCAGCGCCTGCGGCTGGAGCAGCTGGAGACTAGGGCGCTGGAGGAGTACGGCATGGAGGTGGCGGGGCTGGTCGTCGAGTACGGCCCCGACCAGCCGGTGCCCCCGCAGGACCCGGAGGACTCGCCCGAGCCCTTCGACCGCGCCGTCCAGGAGAAGCGGGCCAGGGCAGCCGAACGCCAGATGACGCAGCTGGGCAAGGTCAACCCGCTGGCCCTGGAGGAGTTCGCGGCGCTGGAGGAGCGCCACGCCTTCCTCACCGCGCAGCTGGAGGACCTCAGAAAGACCCGCAAGGACCTCTTCGACATCGTCAAGGACGTCGACCGGCGGGTGCAGGAGGTCTTCGCCGCCGCGTACGCCGACACCGCCGAGCACTTCTCGGGGATCTTCGGCCGGCTCTTCCCCGGCGGGGAGGGCTCCTTGTCGCTCACCGACCCCGAGGACCTCCTGGCCACCGGCATCGAGGTCGCCGCCCGCCCGCCGGGCAAGAAGGTCAAGCGCCTGTCGCTGCTGTCCGGAGGCGAGCGCTCCCTGGTGGCCGTGGCGTTCCTGGTGGCGGTGTTCAAGGCGCGGCCCAGCCCGTTCTACGTGCTGGACGAGGTCGAGGCGGCGCTGGACGACACCAACACCCAGCGGCTGATCAAGGTGTTCGAGGAGCTCAGGGAGTCCTCGCAGCTGATCATCATCACCCACCAGAAGCGCACCATGGAGGGCGCCGACGCGCTGTACGGGGTGAGCATGCGCGGCGACGGGGTGAGCCAGGTGATCAGCCAGCGGCTGCGCGAGCCCGAACCGGCCTGAGTTTCCGCGGTTCTGGCCTCCGGGGCGGTGGAACGGCTCGGGGACGGGGATCAATCAGCCGTCGGGTGGAGTCTGCGAGACTGGACGGGCTATGGAATATCTGATTCTCGGTATCGCGCTTTTCGTCGTCTTGGCCGTGGGCGGAATGGTCGCCCTGCTGAGATCCCGGTCGGGGTCCGGCACGGTGGAGGCGCCGCCGGAAACCCCGACGATCACCAGACCGGCGCCGCCGGCCGAAGAAGAGGCGGTGGTCGCCCCGCCGGCCGAACGGGCGCCGGTGGCCGAGGCCCCGGCGGCGCCGGAGATCGAGCTGCCGCCCCCGTCCGCCGGCCGGCTGCAGCGGCTGCGCGCCCGGCTCGCCCGCTCGCAGAGCACCCTCGGCCAGGGCCTGCTGAACCTGCTGGCCCGCGACTCGCTCACCGACGAGGACTGGGACGAGATCGAGGACCTGCTGATCAGCGCCGACGTCGGCGTCGCCCCGTCCCGGATGATCGTGGACGAGCTGCGCACCAGGGTGAAGGTCACCGGCCAGCTCTCCTCCGACCAGGTGCGCTCGCTGCTGCGCGAGCAGCTCGTCGCCCAGATCGGCCCCGACATGCAGCGGGCCCTGCACGTGGACGCGCACGGCGGCCACCCGGCCGTGGTGATGGTCGTCGGCGTCAACGGCACCGGCAAGACCACCACCACCGGCAAGTTGTCGCGGGTGCTGGTCGGTGACGGCAAGCAGGTGCTGCTGGGCGCCGCCGACACCTTCCGCGCGGCGGCGGCCGAGCAGCTGACCACCTGGGGCGAGCGGGTCGGCGCGCGGGTCGTGCGGGGCCCGGAGGGCTCGGACCCGGCCAGCGTCGCCTTCGAGGCGGTCAAGCAGGGCATCCAGGACGGCGTGGACACCGTGATCATCGACACCGCGGGCCGCCTGCACACCAAGACCGGCCTGATGGACGAGCTGGGCAAGGTCAAGCGGGTGATCGAGAAGCAGGCGTCGGTGGACGAGGTGCTGCTGGTGCTGGACGCGACCACCGGCCAGAACGGGCTCACCCAGGCGCGGGTGTTCGCCGAGGTGGTGAACGTCACCGGCATTGCGCTGACCAAGCTCGACGGCACGGCCAAGGGCGGCATCGTCATCTCCGTGCAGCGCGAGCTGGGGGTGCCGGTCAAGCTGGTGGGGCTGGGCGAGGGCCCGGACGACCTCGCGCCGTTCGACCCCGAGGCCTTTGTGGACGCCATTTTGGGATAAACCAGACTTCGTCCTGACCTTGGGGCGGGCGTTCTGTGGTTCCGTGAGAAGAAGGCGGCCGTCCGCGGTGCCGGCGACCGCCCAGGGCTGTCCGCAGGTGCCACGGATCGGGGGTTGACCATGGCCACACGCACCAGGAGAGCGCACGGGGCGACGGCCGAGGGGACATCGGCCGAGATCGGCGAACTGCCGCCGCTGAGTACCGAGGAACGCTCCTCCGAACTGGCGTCCCGGGGGGCCGCGGCGGCGGCGGGAGTGCTGATCCTCGCCACCCTGCTGCCCTGGGTGGGCGTCACGTTCTTCAGCGCGGCGACACTCAGCGGCGTCCGCGTCTGGGAGGGCAGGATCACCCTGGTCCTGGCGCTGGTGGCCGGAGCGTGCGCCCTGGCCGCCCTCTACTGGAGGGAGATGGACCGGCGCACCCTGCTCGTGGCCTCCGCGGTCTGCGGGGGCCTGTCGTTCCTCGCCGCGCTCGTCTACGGCTTCCGCTTCCGCGACGCCCTCGACCTCCCCGCCATCCTCGGCACCGGCCAGGCGCTGGGGCTGGTCAGGGCGGGTGCGGGCCTGGAAACCGGCTGGTACCTCGCCATGGCCGCCAGCATCGCCCTGACCGCCGTTTCGGTCTGGGGCTACCTGAACGCCAGGGAGTCCGGCCCCGCCGAGGCCGTCCCCGGAATGGAATGGGTCGAACCCGGCACCCACCAGGGCTCCACCCGGGACACCGGTTCCACCCGGGACACCGGCTCCACCTCCACCACCCGTCCCACCGGCCCCGGGCACACCCCGGGCGAACACCACTAGACCAGGCTCACCACGGGCGGCCGACCGCGCAGCGGTCGGCCGCCTCCGCGTGTCCGGAGCCTCCGGTCCACCGCGGCGGCGCGCCGCCGCCCCATTGGAACGATGCGATCGGTGAAACACCGGAGAAACATCGTCCAGGCATGTTTCACACGTCGGAAACATCTGTGCACCTCTGGTGAAACCGCCGGGGAAGAGCCTTCTCGCGAACGGAAAACCCGCACAAGGAGGGCGCTCTCCGAGATGGAAATCGACAGCGGCAATACAGCCTGGATTTTGACGAGCGCCGCGCTCGTCCTTCTGATGACGCCGGGCCTGGCCTTCTTCTACGGAGGCATGAGCCGGGCCAAGTCGGTGCTCAACATGATGATGATGAGCTTCGTCAGCATGAGCATCGTCAGCATGGTCTGGGTGCTCTGGGGCTACTCGGTGGCCTTCGGCGAGGGCGGCGTGCCGGCCTTCTTCGGCGGCCTCGACGCGCTCGGCCTGGTCGGCCTCGAGGCCGAGGGCGAGGGCTACCCGTCGCTGGCCTTCGTCGCCTTCCAGGCGACCTTCGCCATCATCACCGTCGCGCTGATCAGCGGCGCCGTCGCGGACCGCACCAAGTTCATGACCTGGTGCGTGTTCGTCCCGCTCTGGCTCACCCTGGTCTACCTGCCGATCTGCCACTGGGTGTGGCACGCCGAGGGCTGGATCTTCAAGCTGGGCGCCATCGACTTCGCGGGCGGCACGGTCGTCCACATCAACGCCGGTTGCGCCGCGCTGGCGCTCGCGCTGGTCCTGGGCCGGCGCAAGGGCTGGCCGAAGGAGCCGATGCGGCCGCACAACCTGCCGTTCGTCCTGCTGGGCGCCGGTCTGCTGTGGTTCGGCTGGTTCGGCTTCAACGGCGGTTCCGCCCTGGCCGCCAACGAGTCCGCGGCCCTGGCGTTCGTCAACACCCTCGTCGCCACCGGTGCGGCAGGGTTCGCGTGGATCATGGTGGAGAAGCTGCGGGACGGCGCCGCCACCACGCTGGGCATCGCCTCGGGCATCGTGGCGGGCCTGGTCGCCATCACGCCGGCCGCCGCCAGCATGACCCCGCTCGGCGCGCTGGTCCTGGGCCTCGTCGCCGGCGCCGTCTGCGCCGTCGCGGTCGGCCTGAAGTACCGGCTCGGCTACGACGACTCGCTCGACGTGGTCGGCGTCCACCTGGTCGGCGGCATCATCGGCGCCCTGGCGATCGGCGTCTTCGGTTCGCTGGCCGGCACCGTCCCGGCGGCGAGCCTCCTGTCGGACGGCAGCGCCGTCCTCCTGGGCAAGCAGGCCGCGGCGATCGGCGCGACGATGGCGTACTCCTTCATCGTGACCTTCATCCTGGGCAAGGTGCTCGACATGACGATGGGCTTCCGGGTCGACGAGGAGGCCGAGGCCACGGGCATCGACATCGCCGAGCACGCGGAGAGCGCCTATGATCTGAACACCTCCAGCACCGGTGGCCTGGGTGGTCCGACCGCCGCTCCGATCGCCGGGGACATCAAGAAGGTCGAGGCCGACGCATGAAGCTCATCACCGCGATCATCAAGCCGTTCAAACTCGACGATGTGAAGGCAGCCCTGGAGACCTTCGGGGTCAAGGGCATGACGGTGAGCGAGGCCAGCGGCTTCGGCCGCCAGAAGGGCCACACCGAGGTCTACCGCGGCGCCGAGTACAAGGTCGACGTCGTGCCGAAGATCCGGCTGGAGGTCCTGGTCGAGGACGAGGACCTCGACGAGGTCGTCGACGTGGTCGTGAAGGCCGCGCAGACCGGCAAGATCGGCGACGGCAAGGTCTGGGCGACTTCTGTCGAGACGGTCGTCCGCGTGCGGACCGGAGAGACCGGAGCCGACGCCCTGTAGGCGGGGCGGCGGGTTCGGGGGAGAGCGCAGGGGCGTTCCGGAGCAGATCCGGGACGCCCCTTACTCTGTTCTGGAGGTAGGGATTTGCGAAGTTTCGCGGACGAGCGCGCGGCCCGGGTCGCCGAGCTGGACGGCTGGCTGGCCGGTCTGGTGGGGGACGAGCCGGGGGTGGCGCTGCTGGCCGTCGGCAGTTTCGGCCGGGGCGACCTGACCCCCGGCGGGGACCTGGACCTGGTGCTGCTGCACGAAGACAAGCCCGACATCGCAGAGTTCGCGGAGAAGCTCTGGTACCCGGTCTGGGACCGCGGCCTGCGGCTCGACCACTCCGTCCGCACCGTCCCGGAGGCGCGCGGCGTCGCGGCGCAGGACCTCAAGGCGGTGATGGGCCTGCTGCGCACCCGGCTGATCGCGGGCGATCCGAAGCTCGCCGAAGGGCTGCGCAGCGCCGTCCTGGCCGACTGGCGCGCCGCGGCGAAGCGGCGCCTGCCGGAGCTGGCGCAGCTGACGCGGGAGCGCTGGGAGCGGTTGGGGGAGCTGGCCTTCCTGCTGGAGGGCGACCTGAAGGACTCCCACGGGGGGCTGCGGGACCTCCACGTGATGGAGGCGGTCGTGGCGACCTGGGTCGTGCCGCCGCCGGGCCCCCGCGTACGGACCGCCTACGGCCGGCTGCTGGAGATTCGGCACGCCCTGCACGCGGTCACCGGCCGTGCGAACGACCGGCTCCTGCTCCAGGAGCAGGACGCGGTCGCCGCCCACCTGGGGATGGAGGACGCCTACGATCTGCTCGGGACGGTCGCCGAATGCGCCCGGACGATCACCTACGCCGGTGAGCACGTCTGGCGGCATGTCGAGCGGCACGGCACCTCGCAGAGCAGGAGCGAGCGCCGTCCGCTGGCGGACGGGTTCGTGGAGTTCGCGGGAGAGGCCGTTCTGGCCCGTGACGCGGACCTGACCGACCCGTCCCTGCCGCTGAGAGCCGCCGCCGCGGCGGCGCGCGCGGGGCTTCCGCTGGCGCCCGCGACGGTGGACCGGCTCGCGAAGTCCTTCACGGAGCTGCCCGTGCCCTGGCCGGAGCGGGCGCGCACCGCGCTGGTGTCGCTGCTGGGCGCCGGTCCCGCGGCGATCGGCGCGTGGGAGGCGCTCGACCAGGCCGGGCTGGTGGTCCGGATGATCCCCGACTGGACGCGGGTGCGCAACAGGCCGCAGCGCAACGCCGTCCACAAGTACACCGTCGACCGGCACCTGGTGGAGGCCGCCGCCCGCGCCGCCGCCCTCACCCGCGAGGTGGCCCGGCCCGACCTCCTGCTGGTGGGCGCGCTCCTGCACGACATCGGCAAGGACGGTTCGGGCCGCGACCACTCGGTGGTGGGCGCGGAGTACACCCGCCCCCTCGCGGAGCGCCTCGGCTTCCCGCCCGAGGACGTGGAGATCCTGGAGCGGGTGGTCCTGCACCACCTGCTGCTGCCCGACACCGCCACCCGGCGCGACCTGGACGATCCGCTGACGCTTCAGACGGTGGCGGACGCCGTCGGCTCGCCGGTGGTGCTGGAGCTGCTGCACGCCGTCGCCGTCGCCGACGCAGGCGCCACCGGGCCCGCGGCCTGGGGCGGCTGGAAGGCGCGGCTGATCGACGAGCTGGTGCGGCGCACCGGTGTCCTGCTGCGCGGCGACGCGCCGCCGCGCACCCCCGAGCCGACCGCGGGGCAGCTGGCCCTGGCCCGGCACGACGGGGTGGCCGTGCGGGTGAGCGGTACGGCGGTGCGCGGCTCGTGGGCCAGGCACACCGGGGGAGCGCTGACCGTCACCGTCGTGGCGGCCGACCGCCAGGGATTGTTGTGGCAGGCCGCCGGAGTGCTGGCGCTGCACCGGCTGGTGCTGCGGACGGCGCGGACGTTCTCGCACGGCGGCGGCAACGCGGTGATCGAGTTCACCGCGGAGCCGGAGTTCGGCAGCCCGCCCGACCCGGCCGCGATCGAGGCGGACCTGCGCCGGGTGCTGGCCGGGCGGATGGACGTCGCCGACCGGCTGGAGAAGCGTGCCGCGGCCGTGCGGGGCAGGCGGGGCGTGCCGGTGGCGCCGCCGAAGGTGGTCGTCGTGGAGGAGGCCTCGCACACCGCGACGGTGGTGGAGGTCCGCGCGCCGGACCGGCCGGGGCTGCTGTGGCGGATCGGGCGGGTCTTCGGCGAGCTCGGGCTGCACATCAGGGCCGCGAAGGTGGACACGCTGGGTTCCGAGGCGGTGGACGTCTTCTACGCGGTGGACGGGGAGGGGCTTCCGGTCTCCGATCCGGGGCTGCTGGGCGAGGTGCGGGAGGGGATTCTCGCCGCGCTCGGCTGACCGGCCGGAATCGGCGTTATTGGTCTTTTATTCACCTTCCGTAAGGGAGAAGGCCATTGGGTGCCTTCTCCCTGGCCGTCCGATAAGTCCAGAGTGATCGCGACCTGCTCGTCGTCACCGTTTCTCCCGCCCCCCGTTTCCCGTTCCTCCCGGGGGTCCGTACGGCGGAAGCGGTTCTGGAAGGAAGGCCGGAGTTGGACTGGAGCACTTTCTCGGCCGCCCTGTCGGTGGGCGCGCTGCTCGCCCCGCTGGTCCTCACCGCCTCGCTGCGCCCGGCGCCGCCCGTTCCCGCCGGGGCCGAGGACGAATAGCCGGAGCCCGGCGGGCTCGGGGCGCGCGACGTGCCGCGCGCGGCGGATAGGCTTGGATCGTTCGCATCAAGCGTCGGGCTAGGACGGGCCAGTGTTCGAGAATCTCTCCGATCGGTTGACCTCGGTCTTCACCAACCTGCGCAGCAAGGGCAGGTTGTCCGAGGCCGACATCAACGCCACCGCGCGGGAGATCCGGGTCGCGCTGCTCGAGGCGGACGTGGCGCTCCCGGTGGTCAAGGAGTTCATCTCCCGCATCAAGGAGCGGGCGCGCGGCGCCGAGGTGTCCCAGGCGCTCAACCCCGCCCAGCAGGTCGTCAAGATCGTCAATGACGAGCTCATCGCCATCCTGGGCGGTGAGACCCGGCGCATCCGCTTCGCCAAGACCGCGCCGACCGTGATCATGCTCGCCGGCCTCCAGGGCGCGGGCAAGACCACCCTGGCGGGCAAGCTGGCCCGCTGGCTGAAGGAGGAGGGCCACACCCCGCTCCTGGTGGCCTGCGACCTCCAGCGCCCCAACGCCGTGCAGCAGCTGCAGGTGATGGGCGAGCGGGCCGGGGTCGCGGTGTACGCGCCCGAGCCGGGCAACGGCGTGGGCGACCCGGTGCGCGTCGCGCAGTCCTCCATCGCCGAGGCCAAGCGCGCCCAGCACGACGTGGTGATCATCGACACCGCGGGACGCCTGGGCGTCGACGCCGAGATGATGCAGCAGGCCGTCGACATCCGCCGGGCCACCGAGCCCGAAGAGGTGCTGTTCGTCGTCGACGCCATGGTCGGCCAGGACGCGGTGAACACCGCCCAGGCCTTCATGGACGGCGTCGGCTTCGACGGCGTCGTGCTCACCAAGCTGGACGGCGACGCCCGGGGCGGTGCGGCGCTGTCGGTGCGCGAGATCACCGGCAAGCCGATCATGTTCGCCTCCACCGGTGAGAAGCTCGAGGACTTCGACCTGTTCCACCCCGACCGGATGGCCGGCCGGATCCTGGACATGGGCGACATCCTCACCCTGATCGAGCAGGCCCAGCGCACGTTCGACGAGGAGCAGACGGCCAGGATGGCCGGCAAGCTCGCGTCGGGCGAGGACTTCACGCTCGAGGACTTCCTCGACCAGATGATGATGATCCGCAAGATGGGCCCGATCGGGAACCTGCTCGGCATGCTGCCCGGTATGGGGCAGATGCGGCAGCAGGTGAACCAGATCGACGACAAGGACCTCGACCGGGTGGCGGCGATCATCCGCTCGATGACCCCGGCGGAGCGCGCGGAGCCGAAGATGATCAACGGATCCCGCCGGGCCCGCATCGCCAAGGGCTCCGGGGTCTCGGTCGGCGAGGTCAGCTCCCTGGTCACCCGGTTCTTCCAGGCGCAGAAGATGATGAAGGCCATGGCGGGGGGCATGGGCATCCCCGGGATGCCCGGCACCCGGCGCAAGGCCGCCAAGCAGGTCAAGTCCAAGAAGGGCAAGCAGCGCTCGGGCGACCCGCGCAAGCGCGCCCTGGGCCCGGCGGCCAAGGGCGAGCCGGAGCAGCAGCAGCAGGAGCCCGGCGGCCTGCCCCCGGCGTTCGGCGGCGGCCTGCCCGGCCAGCTTCCGCCGGGCTTCCAGTTGCCCGACCTGGGCGATCTGGGCAAGAAGCGCTGAGCCGCATCCGGCGGAACGGCGGAGCGGCGTGACGGAGTAGTCACGGGGATCTGGCACAATGGTCCACTGGAAACCCGGTACGTGAGGCGCCCTCTCTCGCTCTGACGCCCGGAGTCCATCCGAGCAGCCCGGTCCGGTCCCCACTCAGGTCCGGCGCTGTTCTCCTGTTACTGAAACCGGAGTTACCACACCCGTGGCTGTCAAGATCAAGCTCAAGCGTCTCGGCAAGATCCGTGGCGCGCAGTACCGCATCGTCGTCGCCGACGCCCGCACCAAGCGTGACGGTCGGGCGATCGAGGAGATCGGCAAGTACCACCCGAAGCAGGAGCCCTCGCTGATCGAGGTGGACTCCGAGCGGGTGCAGTACTGGCTCGGCGTCGGCGCGCAGCCGACCGAGTCCGTCCAGAGGCTGTTCAAGATCACCGGTGACTGGCAGAAGTTCAAGGGCGAGCCCGGTGCCGAGGGCACCCTGAAGACGGCCGCTCCCAAGCCGGACCGCGCCGAGGTCTTCGCCGCCGCCGCCAAGGAGGCCGCGAACCTCGACGGCGGCGAGGCCACCACGCCGAAGGCGAAGAAGAAGGCCGAGCCCAAGGCCGACGACACCGAAGCCGCGAGCGAGGCCTAAGTGCTCGAAGAAGCGCTCGAGCACTTGGTGCGCGGCATCGTCGAGAACCCCGACGATGTCCGGGTCCACGCCAAGCGGATCCGCGGCGGCCGGGTCCTGGAGGTGCGCGTGCACCCCGAGGACCTCGGCAAGGTCATCGGCCGTAGCGGGCGGACCGCCAAGGCCCTCCGCACGGTCATGGGCGCCCTCTCGGGCGGCCGCTATGTCCGGGTGGACCTGCTCGACGTCAACGAGGTCCGCTGACCGGTGCAACTGGTAGTGGGCCGGATCGGCAAACCGCACGGGATCCGCGGCGACGTCACCGTCGACGTGCGCACCGACGACGTTGAAACCCGGTTCGCGCCGGGGGCGGCGCTCGCCACGGATCCCGCGGCGGCCGGTCCGCTGACGGTCGACACCGCCCGCTGGCACAGCGGGAGGCTCGTCGTCCGTTTCGCGGGAGTCTCTGACCGCAACCGCGCCGAGGAGCTGCGCGGCACCTGGCTGGTGATCGACTCCTCGGAGATCCTTCCTTCGTCCGATCCGGACACCTTCCACGACCAGCAGCTCGTCGGGCTCGAGGTCGTCACCACCGCGGGCGAGCGGATCGGCACCGTCTCGGAGGTGCTGCACCACGCGCAGGAGCTGCTGGTGGTCGACACCGAGCACGGGGACAGGCTGGTGCCCTTCGTGTCGGCGATCGTGCCCGAAGTGGACGTTGAGGGCGGCCGGCTGGTGGTCGACCCGCCCGAGGGCCTCTTCGACTGACGGGCCCCATGCGCTTCGACATCATCTCGATCTTCCCGGAGTACTTCACTCCGCTGTCGGCCTCCCTGCTGGGCAAGGCCCGCGACCGGGGGCTGCTCTCCTTCGGCGTCCACGACCTGCGCGACTGGGCCTACGACCGGCACCGGACCGTGGACGACACCCCGTACGGCGGCGGCCCCGGCATGGTCATGCGGCCCGAGCCGTGGGGCCAGGCGCTGGACGACGTCCTGACGCCGCAGGCCCGGCTGGTGGTGCCCACCCCGTCGGGGCGCCCGTTCACCCAGAAGGTCGCCGGCGAGCTGGCGGACGCCTCCCACCTGGTCTTCGCCTGCGGCCGCTACGAGGGCATCGACTCGCGCGTCATGGCGCACTACTCCTCGGTGGTCGAGGTCGACGAGCTGAGCATCGGCGACTACGTGCTGGCCGGCGGGGAGGTCGCGGTGCTCGTCATGATCGAAGCGATCAGCAGGCTGGTGCCCGGGGTGCTGGGCAACGCCGAGTCGGTGAGCGACGACTCCTTCGCCCCCGGCCGGATGGAGCGCCTGGTGGAGGGGCCCGTCTACACCAAGCCGCCCGCATGGCGGGGCCTGGAGGTGCCGGCGGTGCTGACGTCGGGCCACCACGGAAGGATCGCGCGCTGGCGGCGGGACGAGGCGCTGCGGCGCACCGCCGAGCGGCGCCCCGACCTGCTGGCCGGGCTGGACCGGGCGGACCTGGACAAACATGACCGCAGGCTGCTGGAGTCGCTCGATTTGGCCGAGCATCCCGATCCTGTGGCAGACTAGAGCGTCTGCGCTTGCGAAGCGCGGCTACTCACTTCCCTGCCTGACGCCCCCACCGATGCAACCCGGGGCCTCTCTCGGCACGGGCGAATCCACAGCGAGGAAACATGCACACCCTGATCCAGGAGATCGAGAAGGCCGCGCTGCGGTCGGACCTGCCGAGCTTCCGCCCCGGTGACACCGTCAAGGTGCACGTGCGGATCACCGAGGGCAAGGTCAGCCGTATCCAGGTCTTCGAAGGCGTCGTGATCCGCCGTCAGGGCGGCGGCGCCCGCGAGACCTTCACCGTCCGCAAGGTCAGCAAGGGCGGCTACGGCGTGGAGCGGACCTTCCCGCTGAACCTGCCGGCCATCGAGAAGCTCGAGGTCGTCATCCGCGGTGACGTGCGCCGCGCCAAGCTCTACTACCTGCGCAACCTGCGGGGCAAGGCCGCCCGCATCAAGGAGAAGCGCGAGTTCTGAGCCTCCCCTCGCACTCCGGCGAACGCCCGGTCCCCTGGGACCGGGCGTTCGTCCGTTCTTGGTGATCTTCTGGTGGACTCCGGGCACTTCCTCGATCTTCGTCCGGGGGCGGGCGGCGCTAGGCTCGTGGCCTGATGAGTGACGAAGAGGGCGGACGGCCCGGCGGCGGGGCCGACAGGCCCGTGCCCGCGGAGGAGCGGAGAGAAGTGCGTTCCGAGACCGAGGGGCCGGCATCCGGCGAGCCCGAATCCACCGCGCCCGCCGAGGAGGCCGGATCCCCGGAGCAGGGGCGGCGCAAGCGCTCCCGGGACGGCCAGGGCTCCTTCTGGCGCGAACTGCCGGTCCTGATCGGGGTGGCGCTGGTCCTGGCGTTGGTGATCAAGACGTTCGTGGTGCAGGCCTTCTACATCCCGTCGGCGTCGATGGAGAACACCCTGCGGGTCGGCGACCGGGTGCTGGTCAACAAGCTCGTCTACCACCTGCGCGACATCGAGCGCGGCGACATCGTGGTCTTCAGCGGCCTGGACAGCTGGGATCCGGCGCCCGCGGAGACCGGATCGTCCAACCCGGTGATGCGGGGCCTGCGGGCGGTGGGGACGGCCTTCGGGCTCGTCGCCGGCGAGAAGGACTACATCAAGCGGGTGATCGGCCTGCCCGGCGACCACGTGGTCTGCTGCGAGGCGGCCACGGGGCGGGTCACGGTGAACGGGATCCCCCTGGACGAGACCTCCTACCTCTACGCCGACCCGGAGACGGGCGAGCAGGACGTCCCGTCGGCGCTGAAGTTCGACGTCGTGGTGCCTCCCGGGCGGTTGTGGGTGATGGGGGACCACCGCGAGGTCTCCTGGGACTCCCGGGGCCACCAGGCCGACAGCGGCAGCGGCACCATCCCCCTGGAGAGCGTGGTGGGGCGGGCCTTCGTGGTGATCTGGCCGGTCTCGCACTGGCGGGTGCTGGAGATCCCGGCCACCTTCCGGCAGCCGGGGCTGGGCGGTGCCGCGCTGGGCGCGGTGCCGGTGGTGCTGGGGCTGGCGGGTGCGGCCCCGGTGTTCTGGTTGCGCCGCAGGCAGCGCCCCTGAGACCGGATCTGAGGGCCGGGAGCGGCCGTCCACAAGGCGTTGGGCGGATGTCCTGCGGTGGGCGTATGGTTCCGGGTATGCACAGCCTTCACTACCGGTACCCGAGGTGGTCACGGCGGTTCCGGAGGTTCCGTTGATCTCGGAGGCCAGGCGCCCGCTGCGGTTCACGCCGCGCCGGGACGCCGGGATGTACGGCTATGAGAGGGCCCTGGCGCACGGCGGCTTCCGCCGCGTGGCGGGGGTGGACGAGGCGGGGCGCGGCGCGTGCGCGGGGCCGCTGGTGGTGGCCGCCGTGATCCTGGACGGGGTCCGGATAGCGGGTCTGGCGGACTCCAAGCTGCTCACCCCGGCCCGCCGTGAGGCGCTCTACGAGGAGATCACCGCCCGTGCGGTGTGGTCGGTGCTGGTCGTCCCCAGCGCCGAGATCGACCGGGTGGGGCTGCACCGCAGCAACATCACGGGAATGCGCCGGGCGCTGGCGGCGCTACCCGTACGTCCGTCGTACGTGCTCAGCGACGGCTTCCGGGTGCCGGGCCTGGAGGCGCCGAGCCTGGCGGTGATCAAGGGGGACCGGGCGGTGGCCTGTATCGCGGCGGCCTCGGTGGTGGCCAAGGTCACCAGGGACAGGATCATGACCGGGCTGCATCTCACCCATCCTGTATACGGATTCGACGTCCACAAGGGGTACAACACCCCGGAACACATGGCCGCGCTCGGCCTGCACGGCCCCTGTCCGGAGCACCGGTTCTCGTTCTCGAACGTGGTTTCGAGGCCGGATGCGCGGCGGGACGCGGGGCGGGGCGCGCCGGTGGGGAAGAATGAAGAGGTGGGAGGGGACGATGAGCGCTGAGGACCTGGAGAAGTACGAGACCGAGATGGAGCTCCAGCTCTATCGCGAGTACCGGGACGTCGTCGGGCTCTTCACCTACGTGGTCGAAACCGAACGCCGCTTCTACCTCACCAACGCGGTGGACCTGCAGGTGCGCAGCCTGGACAACGGCGAGGTCTACTTCGAGGTGAGCATGCAGGACGCCTGGGTCTGGGACATGTACCGCCCGGCACGTTTCGTGAAAAACGTTCGGGTCGTGACCTTCCACGATGTGAACGTGGAGGAGCTGGCGAAGCCCGATCTTCAGCTTCCCAGCTGATGCCGGCTCTCCCGGAACGCGTGATCTCGCCCGGGCCCGAACGCTCCCACCCCGGGCCCGGCATCCCCCGCCGATCACCGACCGGTTTCGCCGCTTCGTCGAATGCGTGATTCGTATTCCCTTCGGTCGGTGGAAAGAAGCACAGAAGTAACGATCTGGCCAACGATTCGGGCGTCGGCTCCCTTTTTCATGACCCATCTTGATCAAGACCTGCGAACGGGCTGCTTCGCACGGGGTTCTCGGGCGTACGCGGGCTTTCGAGTGTTCGCGAGTTCTCGGGCGTTCGCGAATTTTTGGGCGTATGCGGGTTCTTGGGCAGAAAGGCCGCCGGAGCGGTCGGCCCGTGTCACGGTGATCGGTGGTGATCCCTGCGGGGGACCGCGATCCCTCTTCGCCTCCTGAACCCCCTGCCGCCTCGTCGAGTGTGCTGGAGCCGCCCCGGAACGCTTCCGGCAGCCTGCTCCCACCCGCTCCTCCACCCTGCCGAGGGGCGTGTCCGCCGAGCCCGCGGGCCGGGCAGTGCCGGGCAGTGCCACCGGGCGGTCGTGGCGATGCCTCGGCTGGGTGGTCTTGGGATGCGGTCCCTGTCGGGTGGAGGTGGCGATGCCTCGGCTGGGCAGTGCCGGGCCTTGTCACCGGGCGGTCGTGGCGATGCCTCGGCTGGGTGGTCTTGGGATGCGGTCCCTGTCGGGCGGTCGTGGTGACGCCTCGGCCGGGTGGCCCCGGGACATGGCCCCTGCCGGGCGGCGGACTCGGCCCACCCGCACCGGATCCGGACCACGAGAAAGCGGCTGGCAGGTCCTGTGCCGACGCTCCTGCGATCGACGCGGCCTCCGCCACCGCGCAAGCGGATCTTCACCCGAGCGTGGTGGCGTTCGGGGCGATTCGCTACGGGCAGCAGGGGAGGGCCGGTCCGCCGTTCGTCGGTGATCTGCGGTTCCCGAGGACCGCTGTGAGGGGGCCCGGGGTGCAGAACAGGGGCAGAGTCGGAATTTTCTGTGGGTTGTGGTTTCCTTTCGGGCGCAAGGGAGGAGTTCCGGCCGGGGCACCGGTCGCAGGACGCGGGAAAGGGCGGGAGGACGGTCGGTGAACGGTCGGGTGAGGGTGCTCTCCGCCTCTGGCGAGGCCTGTGGCGGAGCCGTCGGGGCGTCTGCGGGGACGGAACGGGACTGACATGGCCGGAGAGATCGATGTGCGGTTCCCGGCGGGAGGACGGACCGTGGTGACGACACCGTGCGCGGCGATGTCGTCCGCCCGACCGCCGAAGCCGTCGGCATCGCAGAGGGCACCATGGGCGGACGCGTCATCGGCGACATCTCCGGCGGGCCGGTGCCGCGGAGGGCCGAGCGCAACGCCTCGTGGGCCGGCGTGAAGGGCAACGGCCGCCTCGTCCAGGGCGACTGCGATGGCGGAACCGACGAGGACGGTTTCCAGGCGCACCGGAGCGTCGAGGGTCGGGGGACCGGAAGCGTGTTCTGCGGCGACATCGATCTCGGCGGGTCGGCAGGTGTCGGCATCAACGGCACCGCAGAGGGGAACACGACCGCCTGTGACGACCTGGTCACCAGCGGTCCGCTCATCAGGAAAGACGGTTGTTCCTGAGTCGGGAGCTCAGGTGCGGAAAACCTTAGGAGTAGTGGTAATGGACGTTTCGGAGCTGCCCAGGCTCACCGTCATCGGCACCGGGTACCTGGGCGCGACCCACGCCGTCTGCATGGCCTCGCTGGGCTATGAGGTACTCGGCCTGGACGTGGACGCACGGAAGATCGAACGGCTGGCCTCGGGAGAGGTGCCGTTCTTCGAGCCGGGGCTGCCCGAACTGCTCGCCAAGGCGCTGGACTCAGGCCGGCTGCGGTTCACCACCTCCTACCGGGAGGCCGCCGAGTTCGGCGACGTGCACTTCATCTGCGTGGGCACCCCCCAGGAGCCCGGCTCGGACGCCTGCGACCTGCGGTACGTCGACGCGGCGTTCGGCGACCTGGCGGCGCACCTCACCCGCAAGGTCCTCGTCGTCGGCAAGTCGACGGTGCCCGTGGGGACCGCGCAGCGGCTGACCACGATGGTCCGGGAGAAGGCGCCCGCCGGCGAGGAGGTCGAGCTGGCCTGGAACCCCGAGTTCCTGCGCGAGGGATTCGCGGTCGACGACACGCTGCGCCCCGACCGGCTGGTGTTCGGCACGACCTCCGCGTGGGCGCGGGAACGGCTCGCGGCGGCCTTCCGGCCGATCCTCGACATCGGCACACCCGTCGTGGACACCGACCTGGCGACCGCCGAGCTCGTCAAGGTGGCGGCGAACTCCTTCCTCGCCACGAAGATCTCCTACATCAACGCGATGGCCGAGGTCTGCGAGGCCACCGGCGCCGACGTCCGCGACCTCGCCAAGGCCCTCGCCTACGACGACCGGATCGGCGGGCGCTTCCTGCACCCCGGCCTCGGCTTCGGCGGCGGCTGCCTGCCCAAGGACATCCGCGCCTTCGCCCACCGCGCCGAGGAGATCGGCGTGGGCCAGGCCGTCTCGTTCCTGCGCGAGGTCGACGCCATCAACCGCCGGCGCCGCTCCCGCACCGTCGACCTCGTCCGCGAACTGCTCGGCGGCCGCCTCGACGGCGCCCGCATCGCCTGCCTCGGCGCCGCCTTCAAACCCAACTCCGACGACATCCGCGACGCTCCGGCCCTCGACGTGGCCCGCACCATGCACGGCCTCGGCGCCCACGTCCGCGTCTACGACCCCGCCGCCCTGGACAACGCCCGCCTCGCCTACCCCGAACTCCGCTACGGCGAGAGCGCCCTCGACGTGGCCCGCGACGCCGATGTCGTCGTCCTCCTCACCGAATGGTCCGAGTTCCGGGAGATCGACCCCGCCACCATGGCCCGGGTGGTCCGCCGCCCCCGCATCGTCGACGGCCGCCACGCCCTCGACGCAGCCCTCTGGCGCTCCGCAGGCTGGGAGTACCGAGCCCTGGGCCGCCCCTGACCCACCCCTCACCCTGTCACTTCTCGGCCACTCCCCCCAGGCCGTCCTCCCGCCGCGTCCCTCCTGTCACGTCCCTCCTGTCACCTTCTTGTGGTTCTTCTCCTCCGGCTCCCGCTTCCGGTCACGCCCTTGAGCCTTCCTGCCTTCGCCCACGCCCGCGTGGCCCCGCCCTCTCCCGCCACGCCCCTCCGATCACGCTCTTGGCTTCACTCTTTTGATCTTTTCCTCCGGGCCATGCCCTTGCGGCTCCACCCTCTTCGGCATTCCTCATCGCACTTCACACGACCACGCTCACTGCCGCCCCGCTGCCGCGACAACTCGCGCGATCAGAGTGCCGTCGGCAGTGGTCGTGATGCCGTAATCGGTTGTGGCATCGGCATGCTGTCGCTGGTGGCGCGATGCGTTGCCTGACGTGGTCGGCGGTGCGTGTTGCCATAAATGGTGTGACATCGACGCATCGTTATCAGTGAACGCGGTATTCGCCTTCGTCTAAGTGGCGGGCTCGTTTCCCTGGGTGGATATGTGGCTGGCTTTTTCGAGTAGGCGCGTAGAGGGGGTCGCGCTCAGGGCTGGTTCTTGGCAGCGGGCGGGAAGCGTCTTTTTCGACAGGTAGATGCGATAGAGGTCTGCGGGCGGGTGATCTAAGCGGTATGTGGCGGAGTTTCCGAAGAAGAAAACGGGGGCGGGGCGGCCAGGGATAGGCGGGTTCACGAGGGAGGGCCAGCGGGTGGGGCGGGCTCGGGGGAAGTCCGGGGACGGGGCGGGTTCTGGGGAGGGGAGGGCGGGCCGGGGGTGGGGCGGAGGCGCCAGCCGGTGCGGGTGCGGTCGATGAAGCCGGTGGCGGCCAGGAGGGAGAGGCGGCTGCGGGCGGTGGAGAGGTCGACGGCGGCGGAGGCGGCTATGGCGTGGGTGGGGGCTCCGGCGGGCGCGGCGGGGACGGCTTCCAGGACGGCGCGGGAGTCGGGGTCCAGGTGGTCGCGGGGAAGGACGGGAGTGCCGTCGGGACGGTCGAGGCCCTCACCGATCAGGCCGACCTCCTCGATGACGTCGTCGGTGCAGGTGACCAGGCGGGCGGCGGGGGGAACGGCGCGCAGGAGCCCGTGGCAGCCCCGGGACATGACCGAGGTGACCGGGCCGGGGAAGGCCATGAGATGGCGGCCCAGGTCACGGGCGCGGTGGGCGGTGTTGAGGGCGCCGCTGCGCAGATCGGCCTCGACCACGACGGTGCCCTTCGTCAGGGCGGCGATCACCCGGTTGCGGACGAGGAAACGGGGACGGGTCGGGTGGGAGGCCAAAGGCCACTCGCTGACGAGAAGGCCGGTGCGTGCCATCTCGGCGAACAGGCCCTCATGGCGCGGGGGATAGGGGACGTCCACACCGTTGGCCAGCACGGCGACGGTGACGCCGTCGGCGGCCAGGGCGCCCCGGTGGGCCTCTCCGTCGATGCCCAGCGCGCCGCCGCTGACGACCGTCCAACCCCGTTCGGCCAGCTCGGCGCCCAGCTCGGCGGCGATCCGCCGTCCGTAGGGGGAGGCGGCGCGGGCGCCCACCACCGCCACGGACCGCAGGCACAACTGGCGCAGGTCTCCGCGGCCGCGCACCCACAACATGAGCGGCGCGCTCTCACCGAGCTGGTCGAGCGTGGTCGGCCATCCCGGATCCCCCGGGCACAGGATGCGCCCCCCGACCTTCTCCCCCAGGAACAGCACCCCGTCCAGATCGAACGACTCCGCCCGCGCCCGCCAGCCGGTGAGCTTCTTCTCGGTGACCCCCGACCCGTCCGGCACCCGCCCCCGCCGGATCGCCGCCACGGTCCCCTCCGCCCCGAGCCGCGCCACCAGCCGCCAGGCCGCCTCGTCCCCCGGCTCGCACACCCCGCTCAGCCAGGCCCGAGCCATCCCCTCCGCGCTCACCCCGCACCGGATCTCCCCCTGCCCGCCCATCTCTCCCCGTCCATCCATCTCTTCCTCCACAGAACTCGAAAACTCCACTGCCTTCCTCCCTCACCCCGGCTCCCGTCCTCCCTCACCCCGGCTCCCGTCCTCCCTCACCCCGGCTCCCGCCCTCTCTCTCCCGCCCTCTCGCCCTCCATCTCTCCGCCCGTTCACCTCGCCGGTGGCCCGTGGCCCGCAGCCTTCGGTCCGCAGCCTTCGGTCCGTGGCCCGTGGCCCGTGGCCCGTGGCCCGCGCCCGTGACCCGCGGCCCGGGACCCGTGGCCTGGGGCTCGTAGTCCGTGGTCGTGGCTTGCGGCTCGTAGTCCGTGGTTCGGCCTGTGCCTGCAGTTCGTGGTCCGTGAGCCCGAGGCCTGCGGTCCGTGGTCTGTGGTCTGGCCTGTGCCTGTGGTCCGTGAACCGTGGCTTGCGGCCTTCGGTCCGTGGTCTGCAGTTTCGGTCCGTGGTCCGTGGCCTGTGGTCCGCAACCTTCGGTCTGTGGGCTGTGGCTTGCAGGTCGTGGTCTGCGGGACGGGATTCAGGTCAGGAGCGGTTGCCTCGCCAGAGGTCGAGGGCCTCGGCGGTGTCCCAGGGGGCGGGGGTGTCGCGGGCGCCGAGGTCGGCGAGGGTCCAGGCGGTGCGCAGGGCGCGGTCCATGCCGCGGGCGCTGAGCGAGCCCTCCTGGAGGGCGCGTTCCAGGGGGGCCAGGGCCTCGGGGGAGACGGGGAAGCGGCGGCGGAGTTCGGGGCCGGGGATCTCGCTGTTGCTGCGCCAGGGGAGGCCGGACATGCGGGTGAGGGCGCGGTCGCGGGCCTCCTGGACGCGGGCGGCGACCGTGGTGCTGGACTCGGCGTTCTCCAGGTCGTAGCGGAGTTCGGCGCGGGTGGCGGGGCTGAGTTCGAGCTTGATGTCGATGCGGTCCAGGAGGGGGCCGGAGATCTTGGCCAGGTAGCGGGTGCGGACGGACGGGGTGCAGCGGCACTGCAGGACCTTGGCCGCTGCGCAGGGGCACGGGTTGGCCGCCATGATCAGGGTGAACATGGCGGGGAAGCGGGTGCTGACGCCGCTGCGGTCGATGCAGACCTCGCCCGACTCCATGGGTTGGCGCAGGGAGTCCAGGACGCCGCTGGGGTACTCGGGTGCCTCGTCCATGAACAGCACACCGTTGTGGGCGAGGCTGATCGAGCCGGGGGTGACCCGGCGGCTGGATCCGCCGCCGATGACGGCGGCCCGGGAGGCGGTGTGGTGCGGGGAGTGGAAAGGGGGCTGGTCGATCAGCGGACGGCCCGGCGGGAGGGTACCGGCGATCGAGTGGATGGCCGTCACCTCCAGCGCCATCTTGCGGTCCAGCGGCGGGAGCAGGGTGGGCAGCCGCTCGGCGAGCATCGTCTTGCCGCAGCCCGGCGGGCCGAGCAGGAAGAGGTGGTGGCCGCCCGCGGCGCTGATCTCCAGGGCGCGGCGGGCCTCCGCCTGGCCCCGTACGTCGGCCAGGTCGAGGGAGCCGCGCCGGGAACGGGCGGGTTCGGCCACCGCGGGGACGAGGCGTTCGACGGGTTCGTCGGGCTCCAGGGGCGGGGGCTCGTGGCGCAGATGGCACAGCAGGGCGCGGAGGCTGCCGACGGCGATGACCTTGACGTCGGGGACGAGTTCGGCCTCGACCTGGTTGGCCAGGGGCACGACGACGGTGCGGCAGCCCGCCTCGACGGCGCCCAGCACGGCGGGCAGCACCCCGGGAACGGGCCGGATGCGCCCGTCCAGGCCGAGCTCGCCGAGCATGACGAGGTCGGCGCAGCAGGAGAGGGCCAGCTCTCCGGCCGCCGCCAGGATCGCGACGGCGATCGCCACGTCGAAGCCCGCCCCCGCCTTGGGCAGGCCCGCGGGCCCCAGCGCCACGGTCGTGTGGCGTACCGGCCATTCCTCGTTCGAGTGCATGATCGCCGCGCGTACCCTGTCGCGGGCCTCGCTGAGGGCGGTGTCGGGCAGGCCGACCAGGTGCAGGCCGGGGGTTCCGCTGGTGATGGCGGCCTCCACGTCCACGAGGTGGCCCGTCACTCCCATGAGGGCGACCGAACGGGTCCGGGCGAGGGCCATCACGCCACCTCCTTCAGATGGTCGACGGTGAAGCCGCCGGTCCCGCCGCCGACCAGGCCGATCAGGTCGATCCGCACCGACGACGTGCGCACCCCGTGCTCCCTGGCCCAGCGTCCCGCCAGCCTGCGCAGGCGCAGCGCCTTGGAGATCGTGATCGCCTCGGCGGGATCCCCGTAGGCACGGCTGCGCCGCGTCTTCACCTCGCAGACCACATGCCGCAGCCCGTCATGAGCCACGATGTCCAGCTCCCCCTCGGCACACCTCCAGTTGCGTTCGACGACCTGCCATCCCAGGCCCTCCAGGTACCGCGCCGCAGCGTCCTCTCCGCGGCGTCCAAGCTCGTGTCCGGCGTTCATCGCCATCACCTCCGGTCATCACCCTGGGGCATCGGCGAGCACGGAAAGTGACCGAACTGAATTCTGTGGATAACGAGTGGCGAAGTGCCGGGCGCCGGATCGGAAAGCGCGCCATTCGAGGGAGGTTCTGCCTGTTCGGCCCTGGTCGGACCGTTTGCCGGAGGCGCTTGAGGGCCTGTTCCGTTGCGTGGCCAGGGGTTCGGAGGGTTCTTCAGGCGGTGGGCGTAGCGGGTTCGGCGGTACGGGGAGCGGGCCGTGATGGTGCAACGGGGGAGCCTGCGCCGCCCGTCTCGTATGTATGAGGACTTCTCGAATCGGCGTCGCCGTCACCGGTGCGGTCCTGGTGCTGGGGGCGTTGGCCGCTTTCTGGTTCGTCCCGCGAGCCGGGAGCGACACCGGTTGTCCGGGGGAGGACCGCGACTCGATCGTCGACTGGACGCCGTTCCTGCGCTTCGACGGGCGTACGTATCACAGCACCGTCTTCGAGGATCCGGAACGGGTCGGACGTTCGCAGGTCGGGGAGGAGGTGGGCAGGGTCACCTGCCGGCTCTCGTCGCATTCGGACGCCGATCGTCCCACCGCGTCCTACCCCGACGGGACGGCCCCGTTCCTTCGGGTCGGCACTCCCATCCACCGCCTGGCCGGGCATCCGGTCGCGTGCCGGGTCGTGGTGGACGACGAGGGGAAATTCACCGTCTACGCGGCCCGCCACGAGGTGAACGGCCGGGAAGTGCCCTCCTGCCCGGAAGAGGAGGACTGACGGGCGGGTTCAGGCCCGGGGGTGGGCTTGGGCGTGGGCGGCTTTGAGGTGGGCGGGGGAGAGGTGGGTGTAGAGCTGGGTGGTGTGGAGGGAGGCGTGGCCCAGGAGGTCCTGGACGGTCCGGAGGTCGGCGCCGCCTTCCAGGAGGTGGGTGGCGGCGGTGTGGCGGAGGCCGTGGGGGGTGAGGTCGGGGAGGCCCGCCCGCCGGAGGGCGCGGTGCACTATGCGGCGGGCCGTGTTGGGGTGGAGGCGGGAGCCGCGGACGCCCAGGAAGAGGGCCGGACCGCCGGCCGGGACGGCCCAGGCGGAGCGGGCGGACAGCCAGGCGCGGGTGGCCTGGAGGGCGGGCTCTCCTATCGGGACGGTGCGCTCCTTGTCGCCCTTGCCGAGGACGCGGACGGTCCTCGTCTCCTCGTCCAGATCGTCGACGTCCAGCGCGCACAGTTCGCTGACCCTGATGGCGGTGGCGTAGAGGACCTCCAGGACGGCCAGGTCGCGCAGAGACTCGGGTGAGGACTCGCGCGGGGCGTCCAGGAGCTCGGCGGCCTGCTCCTGGCGGAGGATGCGGGGCAGCGGGCGCGAGGCGCGGGGGACGCCCAGCAGCGGCCCGGGGTCCTGGGCCAGGAGCCCCCGCCGGTGGGCCCAGGCCGTGTAGGTGCGGGCGGAGGCCGTGCGGCGGGCCAGCGTGGATCTGGCCAGCCCTGAGTCGTGCAGGCGGGCCAGCCAGTCGCGCAGCAGGTCGACGTGCAGGTCCGCGGGCGTGGCCAGCCCCCTGGCCAGGGCGTGGGCCTCCAGGTCGCCCAGATCGCTCAGATAGGCGCGGACGGTGTGGGCCGCCAGGCCGCGCTCCAGCCGCAGATGCCGTTCGAACTCCGCCAATCCCAGCCCGTCCACGTCGGCAACGTTACCCGCGCGGACCCCCGAAGATCCGCTCCCGCCCCGAACGGAAAAACCACCCGAAAACGCACCCCGCTGTCCCCGTTGGCCCATCGGCCCGTCATTCTGCCGACCGTCACCCCCGGCCTGTCGGCCTGTCGGCCGTTGCCTGTGGCCTTCTGGTCTGCCGGTTCGGCGCCGGGCGGTCCCGCGGGCCCGGTGGGCGTGATCGGGTCGCGGGGAGGGCCGGAGCGGGGGTCAGGAAGGGGGCCAGCGGGGGAGGAGGCGGATCTCCGGCGGGGAGAGGAGGGCCAGGGGGTCGAGGTAGGTGTCGGAGCGGCGCAGGCCCCAGTGGAGGCAGGCGGCGGGGCGGCAGTGGGAGCGGGCGGCCTGGACGGTGCCGATGACGGTGCCGGTGGTGACCGCGGTGCCGGGGGAGACCGCGGGGAGGACGGGTTCGTAGGTGGTGCGCAGGGGGCCGTGGGTGAGGGTGATCACACCTCGGCCCGCCAGATCGCGGGCGAAGGCCACCCGGCCGGGGGCGGGGGCCCGGACGGCCTGGCCGGGACGGGCGGCCAGGTCGACGCCGCGGTGGCCGGGGAGCCAGGGGGCGGCGGGCGGGGCGAAGGGGCGGACGACGCGGACGGGCGGGGGCAGCGGCCACCTCCACGGAAGCGGTGGGGCGGACGACGCAACGGGCGGTGCGGCGGGCGGGGGGAGGGTGAGCGGGACGGGCGGCGGCGTGGGCAGGAGGAGGGGGAGAAGGAGGATCATGGCGCCAGCGTGGTCGCGCGGGGGTGCGGAGGAGGGGCCGAGCGGGGTTCTGGGGATGGCCGGGTTCGTCTTCGATTCGTGGTCGGCGGGCGCGTTCCCCTAAACTGGGGGGACGGTGCGGGTGGACTCTGTCCAGCCGCCCGAATTCTCAGCGTCCGCCGGCCGCTCAGGCGGGGCGCGTCTCCCAGGTCTGCATCGTCAGGAACGACGGGGCAGCGGGGCGCGTCCGGACGTGACAGGCGAACCGAACAGAAGAAGGAGTACGGGCCATGGCTCCCGTCGTCACCATGCGACAGCTGCTCGAGAGCGGCGTGCACTTCGGCCACCAGACGCGTCGCTGGAACCCGAAGATGAAGCGCTTCATCCTCACCGAGCGCAACGGCATCTACATCATCGACCTCGAGCAGTCGCTCGGGCACATCGACCGCGCCTACGAGTTCATCAAGGCGACCGTCGCGCACGGCGGCACGATCCTGTTCGTCGGCACCAAGAAGCAGGCGCAGGAGGCCATCGCCGAGCAGGCGACCCGTGTCGGGATGCCGTACGTCAACCAGCGCTGGCTGGGCGGCATGCTCACCAACTTCTCCACCGTCCACAAGCGGCTGCAGCGCCTCAAGGAGCTCGAGCTCCTGGACTTCGACGACGTGGCCGGCTCCGGCATGACGAAGAAGGAGCTGCTGGGTCTCAAGCGCGAGAAGGACAAGCTGGAGAAGACCCTCGGCGGTATCCGCGACATGGCGAAGGTCCCCTCCGCCGTGTGGATCGTGGACACCAAGAAGGAACACATCGCGATCAGCGAGGCTAAGAAGCTGAACATCCCGGTCGTCGCGATCCTCGACACCAACTGCGACCCCGACGAGGTCGACTACCCGATCCCGGGTAACGACGACGCCATCCGCGCCGTCAGCATCCTCACCCGCGTGGTCGCCGACGCCGCGGCCGACGGCCTGCTGGTGCGCTCCGGCGGCGGCGCCGGCGCGGACAAGGCGGCCGAGGTCGCCGAGCCGCTGGCCGAGTGGGAGCGCGAGCTGCTCGAGGGCAAGAAGGACGAGGCCCCCGCCGAGGCCGCTGCGGCCGAGGCTCCCGCCGAAGCCGCCGCCGAGGCGCCCGCCGAGGCCGCGGAGGCCCCCGAGGCCCCCGAGGCCGCCGCCGAGGCTCCTGCCGAGGCCCCTGCCGCCGAGTAAGTCCTCATCGAGCGCGGTCCCGCACGGGACCGCGCTCGGTCCAGAGCAGACAGCGCACCAAAAAAGGGATTCGAGAACCATGGCGAACGTCACCGCCGCCGACGTCAAGCGGCTCCGTGAGCTCACCGGCTCCGGCATGATGGACTGCAAGAACGCCCTCACCGAGGCCGAGGGCGACTTCGACAAGGCCGTAGAGATCCTGCGCCTCAAGGGCGCCAAGGACGTCGGCAAGCGCGCCGAGCGCACCGCCGGCAACGGCCTGGTCGCCGAGTACTTCCAGGGCGAGGGCGACGGCACCCTGCTCGAGCTCAACTGCGAGACGGACTTCGTCGCCAAGAACGAGGGCTTCATCTCCCTCGCCGACAAGATCACCAAGTTCGCCGCCGAGTCCGGCCTCGCGGACGTGCCGGCCCTGCTGGCCGCGGAGATCGAGCCGGGCAAGACCGTCCAGGCCCTGATCCAGGAGAACTCCGCCACCATCGGCGAGAAGCTGGAGCTGCGCCGCTTCGTGCACTTCACCGGCGCGTACGTGGCCAGCTACCTGCACAAGTCCGACCCCCAGCTGCCGCCGGCCACCGGTGTGCTGGTCCAGCTGGACAAGGCCAACCCGGAGATCGCCAAGGACATCGCCCAGCAGATCGCGGCGATGGCACCCAAGTACCTCACCTTCGACGAGATCCCGGCCGACGTGATCGAGAAGGAGCGGGCGCTGGCCGAGACCAAGACCCGCGAGGAGGGCAAGCCCGAGGCCGCGATCGCCAAGATCGTCGAGGGCCGGGTCAACGCCTACCTGCGTGACTTCGTCCTGCTGGAGCAGGCCTTCGTCAAGGACAACAAGAAGACCATCGCCAAGCTTCTGGACGAGGCGGGCGTCAAGGTCGAGCGGTTCGTCCGCTTCAAGGTCGGCCAGGCCTGAGCAGCACCTCCTTTCGGGGAGTGATCCGCTTTCTCCTTAGCCGGGGGAAACCTAAGGTAGAACGTGAAGCAACACCGAGGAGGCCGTCGCCGTGCCGGAAAACCATCAGAATGACACAGCGACGGCCTCCAAGCATGGCTGGAAGCGGGTGCTGCTGAAACTGTCCGGCGAGGCGTTCGCCGGCGGCCAGCCGCTCGGCATCGACCCGGTGGTCGTGCAGCACGTGGCCGAGGCGATCAAGGTCGCCGTCGACGACGGCATCCAGGTCTCCGTGGTCTGCGGCGGCGGCAACATGTTCCGCGGCGCGCAGCTGTCCGAGCGCGGCATGGACCGGGCCCGCGGCGACTACATGGGCATGCTCTCCACCGTGGTCAACTGCCTGGCGCTGCAGGACTTCCTGGAGCGCCTCGGCGTGGACACCAGGGTGCAGACGGCCATCACCATGGCCCAGGTGGCCGAGGCCTACATTCCGCGCCGCGCCGTGCGCCACCTGGAGAAGGGCCGCGTCGTGATCTTCGGCGCGGGCCTGGGCCAGCCGTTCTTCTCCACCGACACCTGCGCCGCCCAGCGGGCCCTGGAGATCGGCGCGGACGCCGTCCTCAAGGGCACCCAGGTGGACGGAGTCTACGACGCCGATCCCCGTAAGAACCCGGACGCTGTGCGTTTCGACCGTTTGGACTACGGTGAGGTCCTGCGACGTGGTCTGAAGGTCATGGACGCCACCGCCATCAGCCTGTGCATGGACAACGGCCTGCCCATCGTGGTCTTCGACCTGATGGGCGAGGGCAACATCGTGCGGGCGGTGCGGGGCGAGAAGATCGGCACCCTCGTCAGCCCGGCAGAGAACTAGACGGGAGCCAGTGCAGTGATCGATGACATCCTCCTCGAGGCAGAGGAGAAGATGGAGAAGGCGGTCGCGGTCGCCAAGGAGGACTTCACCGGTATCCGCACCGGCCGGGTCACCCCCGCCATGTTCAACAGGATCATGGTGGAGTACTACGGCGCGTTGACCCCGGTGAACCAGCTCGCCTCCTTCCACCTGCCCGAGCCGCGCATGGTGGTCATCCAGCCGTTCGACAAGAGCTCGATGGCCGCCATCGAGAAGGCGATCCGCAACAGCGACCTGGGGGTGAACCCGGGCAACGACGGATCGATCATCCGGGTGATCTTCCCCGAGCTGTCGGAGGAGCGCCGCCGGGAGTACATCAAGATCGCGGGCGGCAAGGCCGAGGACGCCAAGATCTCGATCCGCAACATCCGCCGCAAGGCCAACGACACCCTCGACAAGCTCGTCAAGGACGGCGAGGCCGGCGAGGACGAGGTACGGCGTGCCGAGAAGGAGCTCGACGAGGCGACCAAGAAGTACGTGGCCTCCGTCGACGCACTGCTCGAGCACAAGAAGGCAGAGCTGCTCGAAGTCTGATGGCCCAGTCGACAGAGCCCACGGCCAGACGCAATCCGGGGCGCAACGTTCCGGTGGCCGTGGGAGTGGGACTGGGACTGGCCACGCTGGTCCTGGTCTCGCTTTATACGGTACGGCAGTCCTTCATCGTGGTCGTGCTGGTCTTCGGCGGGGTGGCGTTGTGGGAACTGAACTCGGGCTTCGCCAGCCGGGGGATCAGGATCCCGATGCTCCCCCTGGCGATCGGCGGGGCCGCGATGCTCCCCCTCGCGTTCTTCCACGGCCCCGGCGGCCTGGTCATCACCCTGGCGCTGACCGTCCTCGTCCTGCTGATCTGGCGGATGAAGGACGGCGCCGACGGCTACGTCCGAGACGTCACCGCCGGTGTGTTCACCGCCGTCTACCTGCCGTTCCTGGTGGGCTTCGCGATGCTGCTGCTGGTGCCGGAGAACGGCGCGCACCAGATCGTGGTGTTCATCGCGGTGACGGTCGCCAGTGACATCGGCGGCTTCTTCGTCGGCGCCTACCTGGGCAAGCACAAGATCGCCCCGAGGATCAGCCCGAAGAAGACCTGGGAGGGCTTCGCCGGTTCGGCGCTGACGTGCATGGCGGTCGGCGCCTGGCTGCTGTCCTGGCTGCTGGAGCTGCACTGGTGGCAGGGCGTGCTGCTGGGCGCCTGCGTGGTGCTGACGGCCACCCTCGGCGACCTCGTCGAGTCGATGATCAAGCGCGACCTGGGCATCAAGGACCTGGGCACCCTGCTGCCCGGCCACGGCGGGGTGATGGACCGGCTGGACTCCCTGCTGATCACCGTCCCGGTGGTGTGGATCCTGCTGCAGGCGTTCCACTCCTTCGGGTGAGCGAGACTGGAAGCATGTCGCAAGAGAACACCCCGCCAGCACCGCCCGCGCCCGGACGGCTCGTCTTCGCCGGGCCCCGGCGGGCCAAGCCGCCCCGCCACCTGGCCGACCTGACGGTCGCCGAGCGGCGGGAGGCCGTCGCGGCGCTGGGCGAGAAGCCGTTCCGCGCCGACCAGCTGTCCCGCCACTACTTCGACCGCCTCGTCGACGACCCGGCCGACATGCCGGACCTCTCCAAGGCGCTGCGCGAGAAGCTGGTCCCCGAGCTGCTGCCGCGCCTGCTCACCCCTGTGCGGGACCTGGCCTGCGACGGCGGCAGCACCCACAAGACGGTGTGGAAGGCCTTCGACGGCGTCCTGTTCGAGTCCGTCCTGATGCGCTACCCCGACCGGGTGACGATGTGCGTCTCCTCCCAGGCCGGGTGCGGCATGAACTGCCCGTTCTGCGCCACCGGCCAGGCGGGCCTGACCCGCAACCTGTCGACCGCCGAGATCGTCGAGCAGGTCGCGGCCGGGCAGCGGGCGCTCAACCAGGGCCGGATCACCGGCGGTCCGGGCCGGGTCAGCAACATCGTCTTCATGGGCATGGGCGAGCCCCTGGCCAACTACAAGGCGGTGCTGGGCGCGGTCCGGCGCATCACCGAGCCGGCCCCGGCGGGGCTGGGCATCTCCCAGCGCGGTGTGACGGTCTCGACGGTCGGGCTGGTCCCGGCGATCGAGAAGCTCACCGCGGAGGGCCTCTCGGTGCGCCTGGCGGTCTCCCTGCACGCCCCCGACGACGAGCTGCGCGACACCCTCGTGCCGATCAACACCCGCTGGAAGGTGCGCGAGGTGCTGGACGCGGCCTGGGGCTACGCGCGCGAGTCGGGCAGGCGGGTCTCCATCGAGTACGCGCTGATCAAGGACGTCAACGACCAGGCCTGGCGGGCCGATCTGCTGGGCAGGCTCTTGAAAGGCAAGCTCGTTCACGTCAATCTGATCCCGTTGAACCCCACACCGGGATCGAAGTGGACGGCGTCGCGTCCCGAGGACGAGCGCGAGTTCGTACGGCGGCTGGCCGGGCACGGGGTGGCAGTGACCGTCCGCGACACCCGGGGGAGGGAGATCGACGGCGCCTGCGGCCAGCTGGCCGCCGCCGTGAAGACCTGACCGAGGAGGTCCTCCAGGTGGCACGGTTCCCCCGAGTGCTGCGCGGCTACTTCACCAGCGAGGTCGACGCCCTGCTGCTGCGGATCGAGGCGGCGCTGGGCCGCACCGACGCGCCGGTGCCCCCGATCACTGCGGACGAGCTGCGGGCGACGAAGCTGAGCGTCGTGGTGCGGGGGTATGACCCGCACGCGGTGGACGGCGCCCTGCTGGAGTACGCCAGGGAGCTGGAGCACCGGGAGCGGGGCGGCGGCGAGCCCTACACCGAGACGGTCGCGGGCCAGGTGCCCTGGCTGGTCCGGTGGATCGAGCAGGCGCAGTTCTCCACCACGCGGCTGCGGCCGGGCTACCGGGAGCGGGACGTCGACGAGCTCCTGGACCGGGTGACGGCGGGCCTGCTCGGCCAGGCGCCTCCGGTCCACGCCGACGACATCCGCAAGTGCGTGTTCGGCTCGGCGTTCCTGGGCGCGGGCTACAACGAGGTCGAGGTCGACCGCTTCCTGGACGAGCTGGCCGCCGCGCTCGACCACCTCCGGCAGGCGGGCAGCGCACCCGGTTAGGCTGGCCGCCATGGACGGGTGCGTGTTCTGCGAGATCGTCTCCGGGCGTACGGCCGCCCACCGCGTGCTGGACGAGCCGGAGGGCGTCGCCTTCCTGGACACGCGCCCGCTGATCAAGGGCCATGTGCTGCTGGTGCCCAGGCGGCACCACGAGACGCTGACGGACGTGCCGCCCGAGCTGCTGGGCCCGCTGTTCACGCTGGCGCAGCGGCTGGCGGGGGCGGTGCAGCGGGGCACGGGCGCAGCGGGGACGTTCGTGGCGATGAACAACAAGGTCAGCCAGAGCGTGCCGCACCTGCACGTCCACGTGGTGCCGCGCGACCGCGGAGACGGCCTCAAGGGCTTCTTCTGGCCCCGCCACGCCTACGACTCAGACGAGGAGGCCGCCGCGCACGCCGAGCGGATCAGGGCGGCCCTGTAGGCGTCTCAGCGCGTTCCCCAGGAGTAGGTCTGCTTCCTGAGCTTGAGGTAGACGAAGCTCTCGGTGCTGACGACGGCGGGGACGGCGCGGATCCGGCCGAGGATCTCCAGCAGCTGCTCGTCGGTCTCGGCGACCAGCTCGACCAGCAGGTCGAAGGAGCCCGCCGTGATCACGACGTAGTCGATCTCCGGCATGGCGGCCAGCTCGTCGGCCGCCTTCTCCAGGTCGCCTCGGCACTTGATGCCGATCATCGTCTGCCGGGAGAAGCCCAGCATCATGGGGTCGGTGACCCCGACGATCTGCATGACCCCGGCGTCCAGCAGCCGCTGGACGCGCTGGCGCACCGCCGCCTCCGACAGCCCGACGGCCTTGCCGATGGCCGCGTAGGAGCGCCGGCCGTCCTGCTGCAGCTGCTCGATGATGCGCTTGGAGGTCTCGTCCAGATGGACGCGCCGGGCGGGCTCGCTCATGGGGGACATCTTTCCGGGTCGCCTTGGGTACGGAAGCCGCAGAACCTCGCGGCCCTGCCATTGAACCGTTCCTAGCTGCGACATCAGCTCACCGGATGGCAGTTTTGCAAGTGATTCCGTCGAGAAACGTGTTTGTAACAACGGAATCTATTGTTTGCGGGGTTATGCTCTGCAACAGTCAGGTCGACACGGAACACGGCGGAGGTCGAGGATGACCGGCAAGGAACTCTTGCGCAACTTCGTGAACGGGAAGTACGTCGACGCCAGGGACGGAGGGGTCTCCGACGTCGTGGACCCCAGTACCGCAGAGGTCTACGCGCAGGCGCCGGTGTCGGGCGCGGCGGACGTCGAGGCGGCCTGCGCGGCGGCGGCCGAGGCCTTCGAGGGGTGGCGGGACGCCACGCCCAAGGACCGCAGCCTGGCCCTGCTGAGGTTCGCCGACGCGATCGAGGCGCGCGGCGAGGAGCTCGTCGCGGCCGAGTGCCGCAACACCGGCAAGCCGCTGCAGCTCACCAGGGAGGAGGAGCTGCCTCCCATGGTGGACAACATCCGCTTCTTCGCAGGGGCCGCCCGCATCCTGGAGGGCAGGTCCACCGGCGAGTACCTGGCCGACCACACCTCCTCGGTCCGCCGCGAGCCGATCGGGGTCTGCGCCCAGGTCACGCCGTGGAACTACCCGATGATGATGGCGGTGTGGAAGTTCGCCCCCGCGCTGGCGGCGGGCAACACCGTGGTGCTCAAGCCGTCGGACACCACCCCGGTCACCACGCTGATGCTGGCCGAGATCGCCGCGGAGTTCCTGCCGCCCGGCGTGTTCAACGTCGTCACCGGCGACCGCGACACGGGCCGCGCGCTGGTGGAGCACCCGGTCCCGCAGATGGTGTCGATCACCGGCTCGGTGCGGGCGGGCAGGGAGGTCGCAACCTCGGCCGCCCGCGACCTGAAGAAGGTGCACCTGGAGCTAGGCGGCAAGGCGCCGGTGGTGGTGTTCGACGACGCAGACATCGCCGCCGCGGCCGAGGGCATCGCGGGCGCCGGCCTGTTCAACGCGGGCCAGGACTGCACCGCGGCCACCCGCGTCCTGGTGCACGAGCGCATCGCCGCGGACTTCACCGCCGCGCTGGCCGAGGCCGCCGCAGGGCTGAAGACCGCGGGCCCGGACGACCCGGACGCCTACTACGGCCCGGTCAACAACGCGGACCAGCTCGCCCGCGTCCAGGGCTTCCTGGACCGGGTGCCCGGCCACGCCACGGTCGAGACCGGCGGCTCCCGGGTGGGGGAGAAGGGCTACTTCTTCGCCCCGACCGTCATCTCGGGCGTGCGCCAGGACGACGAGCACGTCCAGGAGGAGATCTTCGGCCCGGTCATGACCGTGCAGCCGTTCTCCGACGAGGACCTCGCGGTGCGCTGGGCCAACGGCGTCAAGTACGGTCTTTCGGCGTCGGTCTGGACGAAGGACCACGGCAGGGCGATGCGGATGACCCGGCGGCTGGACTTCGGAGCGGTGTGGGTCAATACCCACATACCCTTTGTGTCCGAAATGCCGCATGGCGGCTTCAAGCACTCGGGATACGGCAAAGACCTGTCGATGTACGGTTTCGAGGATTACACCCGGATCAAGCACGTCATGCACTACCTGGGCGCCTGACGCCCGCAGCTCCACCGGCCCGGTGGGACGGCCCCCGACCGCCCCGCCGGGCTCCGCGCAACCCCCGAAGGACACAAGTCAATGACGGATACCCCCGCCATCGAGCTCGCCGGCGTCGTGAAGGAGTTCACGTCGCACGGCGAGACCGTCCAAGCCGTCAAAGGCGTCGACCTGAGCATCGGCGAAGGGGAGTTCTTCTCCCTTCTAGGGCCCTCCGGGTGCGGCAAGACCACGACCATGCGGATGGTCGCGGGCTTCGACGAACCCACGTCGGGCCGGATCCTCCTGCACGGGCAGGACGTGGTGGGCGTGCCGCCGAACAGGCGGGACGTGAACATGGTGTTCCAGTCCTACGCGCTGTTCCCGCACCTGAGCGTGGCGGAGAACGTCGCCTTCGGGCTCCGGCGCAGGAAGAAGGCCGACAAGCGGGAGATCACCCGCAGGGTCGGGGAGATGCTCGAGGTCGTCGGCCTCACCGGGCGGGAGAGGCGCCGGCCGTCCGAGCTGTCGGGCGGCCAGCAGCAGCGGGTGGCGCTGGCACGGGCACTGGTCAACGACCCCCGCGCCCTGCTGCTGGACGAGCCGCTGGCGGCCCTGGACCTCAAGCTGCGCCAGAGCATGCAGGTCGAGCTCAAGCGCATCCAGCGCGAGGTCGGCATCACCTTCGTGTTCGTCACCCACGACCAGGGCGAGGCACTGACCCTGTCGGACCGGATCGCCGTCATGAACGACGGCCGGGTGGAGCAGCTGGGCACCCCGCGGGAGGTCTACGAGCGGCCCGGCACCCGGTTCGTGGCGGGGTTCATCGGGACCTCCAACCTCCTGTCCGGGGCGGTCACCGAGCGGTCCGGGGAGCACGCGGTCATCGCCCTGGGGCCCGAGGAGCGGATCGTCGTCCCCGCCGGGGCCGCCGCCGGCCGGGAGCTGGAGGTGACGGTCCGGCCGGAGAAGATCGACCTGGGCGTCGAGCGGCCACCGGGACCGGGCAGCGTGCTGCGGGGCACGGTCACCGAGGTGATCTACCTGGGGACGGCCACCAACTACAACGTCCGCACCTCGACCGGTGCGGACGTCGTCGTGTTCGTCCAGAACGCGAACAACGCCAATGACATCGCCGTACGGGGGGACAGCGTGTGGCTGTCGTGGGAACCGCGGCACTCTTACGCGATTGGAGCCTGACCGAATGAAGCACGACCCCCTCCTCGGGCGCGGCCTGACCCACCGCCGCGACTTCCTGCGCCTGATGGGCCTGGGCGGCCTCGGGCTGGCGGCCGCGGCCTGCGGCGTCGGCGGCCAGGGCGGGCAGGAGAACGTCACCGGCTCCGAGGTCGAGGAGTTCTGGGCGGGCAGGTCCGAGACGGGCGAGCTGAGCTGGGCCAGCTGGGTCGGCTACATCGAGGACGACCGGGCCACCCTGGAGAACTTCACCGAGGCCACCGGCATCCGGGTGGAGTACAAGGAGGTCATCAACGAGACCTCGGAGTGGTTCGGGAAGATCAACGAGCCGCTGCGCGCCGGGCAGTCCATCGGCTTCGACCTCATGGTGATGACCAACGGCATCCAGCTGGAGCAGTGCCGCCAGCTGGGCTACCTGGCCCCGCTGGACCACTCCCGGCTGCCGAACTTCGCCGCCCATGTGGGCGAGCCGTTCAAGGACCCCGCCTTCGACCCGGGCAACACCTTTACGGTCCCCTACATGTCGGGCATCACGGGCATCGCGTACAACACCAAGTACGTCAAGGAGCCCATCACCAGCTGGTCCGACCTGCTGAACCCGAAGTACAAGGGCAAGATCGGCATGATGGGCGACAGCCAGGAGCTGGGCAGCGCAGGGCTGTTCCTCATCGGCGTCGACCCGGAGAAGTCCACGCCCGCGGACTGGGAGAAGGCCGCCGCCAAGCTGCGCGAGCAGCGCCCGCTGGTGCGCAAGTACTACTACCAGGACTACATCGAGGCCGTCACCAAGGGCGACGTGTGGGTGACGATGGCCTGGTCCGGCGACGCCTACAGCCTGGCCGGACCCGAGGTCGAGTTCGTGATCCCCGAGGAGGGCGGCACGATCTGGACCGACAACCTGTGCATCCCCAGGACCGCCGAGAACCCGGTGTCCGCGCTGAAGATGATCGACTACCTGTGCGACCCGGCGGTCAACGCGCCGCTGACGGAGTTCATCACCTACATCACGCCCGTCCCCGGCACCAAGGACGTCCTGAGGCGCAAGGCAGACGCCGCCACCGGTGAGGCGAAGGAGGAGCTGGAGGAGTTCCTGAGCAGCCCGCTGGTCTACCCCGGTGAGGCGGACCTGGCCAAGCTGCGCCGCTACCGGACCCTCGACCAGGCGGAGAAGGAGCAGTACCAGAAGATCTTCACGCCGATCGTGCAGGGCTCGTAGTGCGCAGCAGGCTCACCCCCTACCTCATGGTCCTGCCCGGCGGGTTGTGGCTGCTGGCGTTCTTCGCCGTTCCGCTGGTGCTGATGGTGTCGTTCTCCCTGATGACAGGGAACATCATCGAGGGCTTCGAGCAGGTGTTCCGCTGGCAGAACTACACCGAAGGGCTGGAGCTGTACGGCGACAAGTTCGTCCGGTCGCTCTGGTACGGCCTGCTGGCGACCACCGCCTGCCTGCTGCTGGCCTACCCGGCCGCGGCCTGGATCGCGTTCCGCGCGGGCAGCCGCAAGTCGGTGTACCTGCTGCTGTTGCTGCTGCCGTTCTTCGTGTCGTTCATCCTGCGGACGGTGTCCTGGAAGTTCGTGCTCGCCGACAACGGGATCGTGCTCGGCACGCTGAAGGGATGGGGGGTGCTGCCGGACGGCTTCCACGTCCTGGGCACCACCTTCGCGGTGATCGCAGGCCTGACGTACAACTTCCTGCCGTTCATGGTGCTGCCCATCTACGTGGCGCTGGAGCGCCTCGACCCCCGGGTGGTCGAGGCGGCGCAGGACCTCTACGCCTCCCGGACGCAGACGTTCCTGCGGGTGGTCCTGCCGCTGTCGCTGCCGGGGGTGTTCGCCGGGGTGGTCATGACGTTCGTGCCGGTCTCCGCCGACTACGTCAACGCCGACGTGCTGGGCGGCCCGGACAACGTGATGATCGGCAACGTCATCTGGACGGAGTACTTCGTCAACAACGACTACCCGACGGCCTCGGCGCTGTCGTTCACGATGATGGCGATCCTGCTCGCAGGCATCTTCCTGTACGCCAGGGCTCTGGGCACCGAGGACGTGCTCGAGGCGGCGAAGCGATGAGCGCGCGGCGCGGCAGGGGCCTGCAGGTCTACACCTGGATCCTGGTCGGCTGGCTGGTCCTGCCGATCGCGGTGATGATCCTGTTCGGCTTCAACGACACGACCACCAGGCAGAACTTCGTCTGGGAGGGCTTCACGCTCAAGTGGTACGCCCGCCTGTTCGAGAAGCCCGACCTCACCCAGGCGCTGGTCAACTCGCTGTTCATCGCGGTGCTGAGCACCGCCGTCACCACGGTCCTGGGCACGCTGATCGGCCTGGCGCTGGGCCGCTACCGCTTCCGGGGCAAGGGTCTGTCGAACGTCGTGCTGTTCGCCGCGATCTCCTCTCCGGAGCTGGTGATGGGCGCGTCGCTGCTGTCGATGTTCGTCACCCTGAACGTCCCGCGCGGCATCGGGACCGTGGTGGCCGCGCACGTGATGTTCTCCATCGCGTTCGTGGCGGTGACGGTGCGGGCCAGGGCGGCGGGCCTCGATCCGGCCCTGGAGGAGGCGGCCGCCGACCTCGGCGCGACGCGCTGGGAGACCTTCCGCCTGGTCACCCTGCCGATGATCATGCCGGGGGTGCTCGCCGGCGCGCTGCTGGCCTTCGCCCTGTCCATCGACGACTTCGTCATCACCAACTTCACCAGCGGGACCACCGTGACGTTCCCGCTGTGGGTGTGGGGGTCCACCCGCACCGGAACCCCGCCCCAGGTCAACGTGATGGGCACGTTGATCTTCGCCATCGGCGTCCTGATCGCGATCGTCAACGTGGTCGCAGCACGCCGCAGGAAGACCTGACACGTGGCCCTAGTCCCGTCCGGGGAAGGATCCGTCGCAACCGTGGCACGGACCCCGGGCGGGGCCCAGGGGACACAGAAGAAGGAAATAGTGAACGCGCTCAAGGCTCTCGCCGAGGCGGAGCCGACACCGTTCTGGCTGCAAGATCCGGCTCGTCCCGAGCCCTGTCCCTCGCTGGTGGAGACGACCGCCTGCGACCTGGCCGTCATCGGGGGCGGCTACACCGGTCTGTGGACCGCGCTGCTGGCCAAGGAACGCGACCCGGCACTGGACGTGGTGCTGGTCGACGCGGACCTAGCGGGGGAGGCGGCCTCCGGCCGCAACGGCGGCTTCTGCGCCGCCTCCCTCACCCACGGTCTGTGGAACGGGATGGAACGCTGGCCGCGCCAGATCAGGACGCTGGAGCGGCTCGGCAAGGAGAACCTGGCGGGGATCGCCGCCACCGTCGCGCAGTACGGAATCGACTGCGACTTCGAGTTCACCGGCGAGCTGAAGGTCGCCACCGAGCGGTGGCAGCTGCCCGAACTGGCGCGGGAGGGCCGGTACGGCACCGCGTTGGGCCACGACATGCGGCTGCTCGACCGGGACGAGATGCGCGCGGAGGTGGACTCGCCCACCTACCTGGGCGGGCTCTGGGACGTGGAGGGTGCCGCCATGCTCCACCCGGCCCGGCTCGCGTGGGGCCTGCGGGAGGCCTGCGCCGCGCTGGGCGTCCGGATCTACGAGCGCACCCCCGTCACCTCGATGGAGAGCGAGCGCCTGGGGGTCCTCCTGCGGACACCCTACGGTCGCATCAAGGCACGCAAGGTCGCGCTGGGCACCGGGGCCTTCCCGCCGCTTCTTAAGCGGCTCAAGCACTACCTGGTACCCGTCTACGACTACGCCCTCATGACCGAGCCCCTGTCGCAGGCCCAGCTGGACGAACTGGGCTGGCGCAACAGGCAGGGCCTGTCGGACGCGGCCAACCAGTTCCACTACTACCGGCTGACGGCCGACAACCGCATCCTGTGGGGCGGCTACGACGCGATCTACCACTTCCGCAACGGGATCCGCGCGGAGCTGGAGTCCCGCCCGGAGACGTTCGCGCGCCTGTCGAGGCACTTCTTCACCACCTATCCGCAGCTCGAAGGCGTGTCCTTCACCCACAGCTGGGGCGGGGTGATCGACACCTGCAGCAGGTTCTGCGCCTTCTACGGAAAGGCGATGGGCGGCCGGCTCGCCTACGCCGTCGGCTACACCGGGCTGGGCGTGGGCGCCGCCCGGTTCGGCGCCCAGGTCATGCTCGACCACCTGGGGGTGGGGCCGGTGACCCGGGAGCAGGCCGAGCGGCTGCGGCTGGAGATGGTGACCGGCAGGCCGCTGCCTTTCCCGCCCGAGCCGCTGCGCTTCGGGGCGATCCAGCTGACCCGCTGGTCCATCGCACGGGCCGACGCCAACCAGGGCAGGCGCAACCTGTGGTTGCGCACCCTGGACCGGTTCGGGCTGGGTTTCGACAGCTGAGACGGGAGACGGGCGCCGGGCGGGGGCCGCCCGGCGCCGTCCGGTCTCAGGTGGCGAACAGCAGGGCCAAGCCGCCGACGGTGAAGAAGACCATCAGCAGCAGCAGGGGAAGCTGCCCGGTCAGGGCCCGGTTCCTGGGCAGCAGCTCGACGGCGCGGTCGTGCGCGGCGAACACGCCCAGGACGTGCCCGATCACCACGGCTCCGGCCCGGATGACGGCCTGGGCGGTGTCGCCGAGGAGTTCGTAGTCGATCACCCAGTCGCGGGTGCCGAGGTAGTCGGCCTGGGTGACGAACGGGTCGGTCCACAACTTCATCGCCTGCTGGCCGCCGAAGACCAGGAGCGTGAAGTAGTGCGCTACCAGGTACCCGATCGCGATGGGGATCAGCGACGGCGCCAGCGCGCCCGGGGCGTCCGGGCCGATCATCCGGGTGCACAGCCAGTAGGTGAGCGCCACCAGCGCCACCAGCGCGGCCAGCCCCAGCGTGCCCATCAGCACGCGCGGCAGCGGACCCGACTGCACCTGCCCGGCCCACCAGGGGGAGCGGGAGAACCCGTCGTAGGCGGTGGAGCCGAGCATCACGCACACGACCGCGACCAGTCCCGGCGCGGCCTTCAGACCGGCCAGCCCGTCGAACGGGTTGCGCAGCACCAGGCGGCCGTCGGGGCGGCGGCCCAGCGGCGCGAGCCGGCCGATGAGCCCGGAGTAGACCTCGAACGGGTCGCCCTTGTCGAAGAACTCCGCGCCGAAGACCAGCGAGCCGACGGTCATGACGACCGCGTACACCGCGAACCAGGTGAGCAGCGCCCACCCCTCCTCGCGGTCGGGCGGGATGAGCTCCAGCCAGGTGAAGGCGAACAGGCCGACGGCGGCGGGCCAGTAGCCCAGCCAGGGCGGCAGCTGCGCCAGCGGCCTGCCCCCGCTGATCAGGGAGAGGCCCGCGTGCACGGCCCGCAGCGGGTTCAGCAGCTTCCAGACCGGGCCGAACAGCAGCGACAGCGGCACCAGGCCGACCCAGAACAGGACGTAGACCGTCCAGGGGGCGGGGTTGGCCGCGCCCCCCGCGCCGAACAGCGCGGCGGCGGCGGTCAGGACGGCCAGGACCACGCCGGCCAGCCGCAGGACGAACCGGGTGGCCGCCGCGTCGGCGAAGGACTGCAGCCCGGCGGGGACGGGCCGCCCCCTCCCGCCGTCGAAGCGGGAGTCGCGCCACAGCACGCCCACCGCCATGAAGGAGACCAGCACGGCCAGCGCCGCCCCGGCCAGCAGGAACGACAGGGGGATCGGCAGGTCCTGGCGGCCGCCGATCCCGTGGGCGAGGACCATCAGGAGACCTCGAGGTTGAACAGCAGCAGCCCGGAGTCGTGGGTCTCCACCTCGAACCGGCCGCTCTGGTCGGCGGTGAACTCGATCACCGCGGTCTCGCCGGCCTTCAGGTCGGCGGTGTTGTCGTAGCCGTGGACATGGAGTTCGTCGGGCTTGTCACTGGTGACCTCGATGCGGACCCTGTCACCCTTGGTGATCTTGTGGGTGGACGGGCGGGGCGCGACCTTGTTCCCGTTGACGTCCACCTTGATCAGCGTCCCGTCGAAGGCGGGCTCGCTCGGGGTCCCGGGGGCCGCGGCGGTCTCGGACGCCGTCGCCGACGGGGCGGCCGAGGACGGGGCCGACGGGGCGGCCTCCTTCTCCTCGCCGCCGCAGGCTGCGGCGAACAGGGACAACGCGACGACGGGGACGAGGGCGCGGGCGCGGAACACGGGGGACTCCTGAGCTCGGGGGAGGCTGACCCCGGCCAGTCTAGGGACCCCCGGAGGCGGTCAGTCGTCGATGCTCTCGGCGGAGAAGATCGCGGAGGAGACCTCGTAGTAGAGCTGCTCGGGGTAGGGCATGAAGGTCACCTCCCGGAACGCCTGGTCGTCTCCGGCGCTCTCCATGATGAAGGTGCCGTAGTCCAGGATCTCGCCGAGCACGGTGCGCTCCATCTTGATGTCGGTGACCTTGCCGCGCGGGATCATGCCGACGCGGCGGGCGACGAGCCCGCGGATGTACATCAGGCGGAGGTCGGTGACGATGAAGAACTCCACCGTCCAGGTGAGCAGTTTCCACAGCAGCCGGCCCAGTACGAGGAGCCAGGCGATCCAGATGACGGCGGCCGCGGCGCCGCCGCCGAGCCAGCCGGTGAGGGCGCCGGCGACGATGAGGCCGCCGAGCGTCTCGCAGAAGTAGCGCAGCAGCACGGCCGGATGGCGGCGCACCGCGATGACGTTGCCTTCGTTCGCCATGAGGTACTTGCGGAACACGCGGGCCCTGGTTCGTTCCCGGATGACCATCGCCTGGTTGAAGCGCACGCCTTTCAGCATCGCACACGAGCGGCCCGCCGCCCCCGTCCCGCGGCGCCGGGTTCGGCCGCGCATTAAATCTATAAACTCGACCAACTAGGTGGGTAATATGGCGTCATGGATTCCACCACATTCGCCGCCAAGGTCGAGGGCCTCGCCCCGGGCGAGGGGCGGCTGCTCGGCGTCGTCCCCATGGAAGGCACCCGCACCGCGCTGGTCGTCGTCGGTCATCTCGTGGACCTGGACACCGGGAACGGGGCGCCCCCGCTGCCGCTGCCGCCGCACGACGGCGACGGCCTGTCCGTCGACCCGGTGGCCCGCGCCGTGCGGGCGGACGGGCGCGCGGTCCCGCTCACCTACCAGGAGTTCGAACTGCTGGCCCACCTGACGGCCAGTCCTGGCCGGGTCCACTCCAGGGGCCAGCTCCTGCGCGCCGTGTGGGGGCACACCGACGCGGGTTCGCTGCGGACGGTGGATGTGCACATCCACCGGCTTCGGAGCAAGCTGGGAGGATACCGCCAGAGGATCGTCACAGTCCGGCGGTTGGGTTACATGTACACCAAACGTTGACTTCTGCTGACGGGTTTGTTGAGTTTGAGGCAGGTTGACCTGCGATGCGCCTGAAGTGCAACATGAGCTTTCCGAACGACGGGTGACGGCTATAACAGGATTGCGCAGGTTGCCATGGCTCTGCTCAAGCCCCGGATGCGCAGCATCCGGGCCCGGATCGCCCTGCTGCTGATCATCCCGCTGCTCTCGCTCGTGGGCCTGTGGGGTTTCGCGCTCTCCCTCACCTTCCCCGACGCCCGGGGCAAGTTCCGGATCGACACCGCGTACGAGGGTATCGGCCTGTCCGCGGCGTCCCTGATGGGGACACTGCAGTACGAGCGGAAGCTGAGCGCCGTCCACGTCGCGAGCGAGCAGGGCACCGACGGCCAGCTCTACCAGCAGCTCGTCATGGTGCGCGGCGAGGTGGACAAGCACCTGAACTCCTACCGCGAGAAGGCGCTCACCGAGGAGATGCGCGACGCGGTCGGCGAGCGGACCTCGAGGCTCATCGACGACTTCAGCACCCGGCTCGACGGCCTCACCGAGCTGCGCGGGAACGTCGACAACCGGAAGATCGACGCCGCCGCGGTCGCCGCCGCCTACACCCAGTCGATCGGCGCCTCGCTCGGCGTCTTCGAATCGCTGGTCCTGGCCGACGACGTCGAGCTCTACCGCAAGAGCGACGCGCTCATCTCCTACACCTACGCCCGCGAGTTCGTCATGCAGGAGGACACCATGGTCAGCGCCGCCCTCGCGGGCGACGGACGGCTGACCAAGGACCAGTTCCGGACCTTCGCCATCCTCGTGGCCGGGCAGCAGCAGATGACCCGGATGTCGCGGGAGAACCTGGGGGCGGAGGTGGCGCCCCTCATGGCCGAGGTCGTCAACTCCCCCCACTACGCGACCCTCGGCCAGCTGGAGAGGGCGGTCCAGGGGGCGGCCGACGGCGACTCCGGACGGCTGCCCGCCTCGCTCGCGCAGCAGTGGCCGGGCACGGTCGAGCAGCTCCTCAAGCTGTGGGAGACCAACGTCAACAAGGCCGGCGCGATCCTCAAGGGCGACGCCGAGCCGATCGGCGACCGGGTCATCTGGCGGCTGTCCGTCGCGGCCGGCGCCGGGCTCCTGGCGGTCGCCGTGTCCATCGCGCTGTCCGTGACGCTCGTCCGCGGCCTCACCAGGGAGATCGGGCAGCTGCAGAACGCCGCGCGGGAGCTGGCCGAGCAGCGGCTGCCCTGGGTCGTCGGCAGGCTGCGGCGCGGCGAGACCGTCGACGTGGCCAGGGAGGTGCCGCCGCTGGACATCGGCGCCCGCACCACCGAGGTCGCCCGGGTGGCCGACGCGTTCAACCGGGTGCAGAACACCGCCATGCAGACCGCGGTCGGCGAGGCGCACCTGCGCAAGGGCATCAGCCGCGTCTTCCTCAACCTGGCCTGGCGCAGCCAGTCGCTGCTGCACCGGCAGCTGCGCATGCTGGACGCGCTGGAGCGCAAGGCGCCCGACCCCGACACCCTCAACGACCTGTTCCAGCTCGACCACCTCACCACCCGCATGCGGCGGCACGCCGAGGGCCTCATCATCCTGTCGGGCTCCGCGCCCGGCCGCTCCTGGAGCAAGCCGGTGCACATGTCGGACGTGCTGCGCGGCGCGGTCGCCGAGGTCGAGGACTACACGCGGGTCGAGGCGGTGTCGGCCTCCCCGGTGGCGCTCACCGGAGCCGCCGTCACCGACGTCATCCACCTGCTGGCCGAGCTCATCGAGAACGCCACCGCCTACTCCCCGCCGCCCACCGAGGTGCTGGTGCACGGCGAGGTCGTGGGCAACGGGTTCGCCGTGGAGATCGTCGACCGCGGCGTGGGCCTCACCCCGGCGGAGTTCGCCGAGCTCAACGAGCGCCTGGCCAAGGCGCCCGAGTTCGACCTGGCCGACACCGACCGGCTCGGCCTGTTCGTGGTCTCGCGGCTGGCGGCACGGCACGGCATCAAGGTGACGCTGCAGCCGTCGGCGTACGGAGGGGTCAGCGCGGTCGTGGTGATGCCGCACTCGCTGATCGTGCCGGAGTCGGCGATCGGGGACGAGCAGCCCTCGATCGAGGCGCGCCGCCCCACGTCGACGCCGGCGGAATCCGGTCCCTGGCCGGTGCCGCCGCCCTCTCCCGCCGCGCCCCCGAAGCGGTCCCCCGCCCCCGTCCCCACGAGCCTCGCCCCGGCGGGCACGGCGTCGAGCGTCGTCCCGCCGCGCGAGGAAGGCGGGCTGCCCCGGCGCGTCAGGCAGAACAGCCTGGCCCCGCAGCTGCGCCAAGGCCCCTTGTCGGCGCCTCCGGCCGAGCACCCCGAGCCGGACGATCGCGACCCCGAGATCAGCCGTGACCTGTTCAGTTCGCTGCAGGCGGGCTGGCAGCGGGCCCGGAACGAGAACGACGAGGACGGATACGGATCATGAGCAACACCCGTGCGGCAACCGAACTGAGCTGGCTGCTGGACGACCTGGTCAACCGGGTCGGCGAAGTGCGCAAGGCCATCGTCCTGTCCCGGGACGGGCTGGTGATGGGCAGCTCCCAGGCGGTGAGCCGGGAGGAGGGCGACCACCTGGCGGCCCTGGCCTCCGGGCTGCACAGCCTGGCCGGGGGGACCCGGGTGCACTTCGGCGAGGGCGAGGTCCGGCAGACGATCGTCGAGCTGGACACCGGCCTGTTCTTCGTGGCCGCGGCCGGCAGCGGGAGCTGCCTGGCGGTGCTGAGCGAGGCCGGCGCGAACGCGGGACTGGTCGCATACGAGATGTCGATGCTGGTCAAGCGGGTGCGCAGGCTGCTCTCGGCGGCGCCGAGGCAGCCGGGAGCCGGCGATGGGCAGATTTGACGAGCGCTGGGTCGATGACGAGGCGGGACCGATAGTCCGGTCCTACGCGGTGGTCCGGGGCCGTACCCGGCCCCGGGGCATCGCGCTCGATCTGGTGACGCTGCTGTGCGCGACCGGGAGGGAGCCGCCGCACGACAGGCGGCTCTCCCGGGAGGAGTCGCACCTGCTGGCCCTGTGCTGGCAGCCGGCGGCGGTCGCGGACCTGGCGTCGGACCTCGACCTGCCGCTGGGCGTGGTGAAGGTGCTCGCCGGAGAGCTCTGCCATCTGGACCTGCTGGAGGTGCGCAAGCCCGGCCGCCGCATGGTGCAGGCCGACCAGGCGCTCCTCCAGCGGGTCCTGGAGGACCTCAAGGCGCTCTGAGGCCCTCCGTCCCTTTCGGACGCGCTAGACGCGCCGCGCGACCACGTACCGGGCCAGTGCCGCCAGATCGTCGCGGCGGGGCCCGCCGATCTCCTCGATGATCGCCAGCGCCGCCGCCGTCTCCCGCTCGGCCGTCTGCTCGGCGTACGCCCTGCCCCCGGCCCGTTCGATCAGCAGTGCCGCCCTGAGCGCCTCGTCCTCCTTCGCCGGACGCGCCTCCAGCAGCCGCACCAGCTCCTCGTCCCCCGACCGCAGCGCCGCGACGACCGGCAGGCTCTTCTTCCCCCGGCGCAGGTCGTTGTGGACGGCCTTGCCGGTGACCTCGGGCTCGCCCCAGATGCCCAGCAGATCGTCCACCGCCTGGAACGCCAGCCCCAGATGGCGGCCCATCCGGTCCATCCTCTCCGCGCCCTCGCGGTCGCCGCCGCCCAGCAGCCACCCGACCGACGCCGCGCATCCCAGCAGCGACCCGGTCTTGCCGACGGCCATCGCGCGGTACTCCTCCACGGTCACCGCGCCGGGACCGCTCCAGGGCCGGCCCTCGAAATCGGTGTCGGCCGCCTGCCCGTTGACGAGCTCCACCAGCACGGACGTCAGCCGGAGCAACGCGGCGGTGTTGCCGCTTTGGGCGAGGGTGTCCAGAGCCAGGGCCAGCAGCCCGTCCCCGGCCAGGACCGCGGGCCCGATGCCGTAGGCCTTCCACGCGGTCTGCCGGTGCCGACGCAGCTCGTCGCCGTCCATGATGTCGTCGTGCACCAGCGAGAAGGCGTGGACGAACTCCACGGCCGCCGCGCCCGGTGCGGCGTCCTCGGCGCGACCGCCGGCGGAGGCGGCCGCCAGTCCGGCCAGCGCGGGCCGGACGCCCTTGCCCCCGGTGCCCGTCCGGGGGCGGCCGCCGTCCGTCGGCCAGCCGAGGGTGAATCCGGAGATCAGCCGGGGAACGGGATGCAGCCGCTCCACGGCCTCCTGCATGGCCGGACGCATCCACCGCCTCGTCTCGTCCAGCGTCCCCGTGACCCCGTCCGGCGGGGCGAGCGCACTCGGCATCATCGGCAGCCCTTTCCACTACAACAGATCTTCGCGTCAACTCTGGCAAAGAAATACCGCGGGGTAGGCCATTCATGTTTCATTCGCGTAAGCATCCTCCGATGACCGGCCGATCACGGAGGGTTATTTCGAGAAAGGTTTGTCGCAGATAGTTATGCGTTTATTACCCAGCGTATCCATGTGCCATGCGTCACAATGGCTTGTCTGTTGTGTCGGCTTCGTACACTCTTGATCTGTAAAGTGGATCATGGAAGACTTGCAAGTTGTCGGATTTGTCTGATCTGATCCAGGTTCGGGTGTTCCCTGGATGAAACTGGTGAGAAGAGGCGTCGGACCGATGGCCCTGAGTACTCCCGCGAGGTCGGCTGTAAAGGCGCGCAGTCTGCCTATTTACCGAGACATTCCGAGCCTTCTTCGAGACCCGTTGAACTCATTCGCGGAATGGGGCCGCCAGGCGGACGGCGAGATCGTCCGCCTTGACGCAAAGGTCTGCAGGCCGTATCTGATCACCGCGCCGGACCATGTCCAGCACATCCTGCGGGGCAACCAGGCCAACTACGCCCGCGGCGGCATCTTCTACTCTCCGCTGAAGGACCTGTTCGGTGACGGCATCCTCGGCGCGGACGACGGCCAGACCTGGGTCCACAGCCGCCGGATCATGCAGCCGATGTTCACGGCGCGGCACATCAAGCTCATCCAGTCGCGGATCGCGGGCTTCGTCAAAGAGGGGCTGGACGCGCTGGAGGAGCCGGCCCGCACGGGCACCCCGGTGGACGTCGAGGACCTGATGGCCTCCATCGTGACCAAGGCCGTCGTCGGCCTCATCTTCGGCCAGCGGATCGGTCGCGAGCAGGCGGACGAACTGACCGCGGCGACCAACACCCTCATCCCGTCCATGATCCCCCGGGTGGTCACCCCGTTCCTGCCCGAATGGGTCCCCCGGCCCAAGGACCGCGTGTTCGCCGAGGCCATCAGGGTCTTCGACAAGCACATGTACGAGGTGGCGGCGGCCGAGCCGCAGGAGGGCGACGACGACCTGCTCACCCTGTTCCTGGGAGCCCCCGGCCCGGACGGCGGCCCGCCCTCGCCCAAGTGGCTGCGTGACAACTTCTCCGGGGTCTACGGCGCGGCGAGCGAGAGCACGGTCTCGGCGATGGTCTGGCTGATGCCGATCCTGGCCCGGCACCCGGAGGTCTACGCGAAGCTGACCGCCGAGATCGACGAGGTCATCGGGGCCGACGAGATGAGCCCCGAGCACCTTCCCCGCCTGGTCTACACCAAGCAGGTCATCGACGAGCTCCTGCGCTACATGCCGGTGGGCTGGCTGTTCAGCCGGGTCGCGGTGGACGAGGACGTGATCGACGGGGTGCGCATCCCCCGGGGCGCCGACATCCTGATCAGCCCGTTCATCAGCCACCGGAGCGAGAAGTACTGGGACCGGCCCCTGGAGTTCGACCCCGAGCGGTTCGCCCCGGGCGCGCCGGCCCCGAACCGGTACTCCTACTTCCCCTTCGGGGCCGGCGGCCACCTGTGCATCGGCAACCACCTCTTCGCGACGGAGGCGCTGCTGCTGCTGGCGGGGCTGTTCAGCAGGTTCCGCCTGGTGAACGTGACGCCGACCGAACCCACGCGGGTGGTGGGGGCCACCATCAAGCCGCTGGAGAAGGTCGAGATGGTCGTGCGGCCCGCCCGCTGAGCCCGAACGACACGAGGACATGTGGTGAACGACCTGCTCAACGCCCGGAGCTGCGGAGCGGCGGCGGCCGTCGGAGGCCAGTCGCAACGCCGGATGCGCGCCTGGGCGCAGAAGTACCCCGGCCTCTACGACAAGCCGGAGTTCGACCCGGCGCTGTTCGGCACGCTGGCCCAGGCGGCTGCCTTCAGCGGCCCCTGGTACGACGCCGACCAGCTCACCGCGGCCAACAAGACCTGCCTGTGGGCGTTCGGGCTGGACTGGCTCGTGGACTACCAGGCGCAGAGCGAGGAGGAGGTCGGCGCGCTGCTGGCCCGGGTGGCCTCGGTGGCCGACGGGGCGGAGCCGGAGGACGAGCTCACCGCCTTCCTCGCCGAACTCCGCGACGACCTTCCGCCGGATCCCGCCCTGCGCACGATCTGGCGGGAGGAGCTCCAGGACATGCTCGACGGGATGGCGCTGGAGTGGCGCTGGAAGAGCCGCGGGCCGCGCCCCTCCCTCGAGGAGTACCTGGACAACGCCGACAACCTCGGATTCGCCTTCGTCTTCTTCGCGCACTGGATCGCCAACGGCGCGTCCGGTGAGCCCGCGGAGGTCCGCAAGGCCAGCCGGGCCGTCCAGCAGGTGATCCGGCTGCTCAACGATCTGGGCACCTACGAGCGCGACCTGCAGTGGGGCGACCTCAACGCGCTGCTGCTGGGGGTGGACCGGCCGGCCGTCGAGCGGAAGGTCGCCGAGCTGTCCGCGGAGGCGGTGCGGCTGCTGGAGCCGCTCCCGCCGGAGCACGGCGGCTACATGCGCCGGCAGATGGAGTTCTGCAGCGGTTTCTACGGTGTCACCGACTACTGGGGTGTCGAATTTTGATCCGCGATGTCGACCGCCGGGCCCAGGAACTGGTGGACGGGCTGCTCGCCGAGCCCTGGGGCCAGGTCTCGCCGTCGGTATACGAGACCGGGCGGCTGGTGGCCTTCACCCCCTGGCTGGCCGGGCACGCCGAACGGGTCGCCTTCCTGCTGCGCACGCAGCGGCCCGACGGAGGCTGGGGACCGGACGGTGAACCGGGCTACCTCCTGGTGCCCTCGCTCAGCGCGATCGACGCGCTGCTGGCCGAGGGATCGGCCGAGGCGGCGGCCGCCGCCCACCGCGGCCTGGACCGGATGCGCCCGCTGCTGGCCGCGCCGCCGCAGCTCCCGGACACCCCGGCGATCGAACTGATATCGGCCTCGCTGATCCGTTCGATCGACTCCCGTCTGCCCGGGGCGCTGCCGGCGCCCGCGGCGCTCGACGACGGCACCCTGGACCTGGTCATGGCCGCCGCGAAGCAGGGCGGGCCGCTGCCGCAGAAGATGTGGCACGCGCTCGAGATCATCGGTCCCGCCGCGGCCGGGCTGCCCGGGGTCCCGGTGGAGAACATGGGCGGGGTGGGCGCGGCGCCCGCCGCGACCGCCGCCTGGCTGGGCGGGACGGAGCCCCCGCCGTCCGATCCCTCCCGGCGCTTCCTGGAGACCGCCGCCCGCCAGCACGGCGGTCCGGTGGCCTGCGGACTGCCGATCACCGTCTTCGAACGGTCCTGGGTGCTGACCCTGCTGAGCAGGGCGGGGCTGGCCTTCGACCCCCACCCGGAGCTGCTGCTGAGCCTGTCCGCGCCGCTGGGCCCGGACGGCGTGGCCACCGGTCCCGGACTGCCCCCGGACGCCGACACCACCTCCGCGGTCCTCTACGCCCTGACGCTGCTGGGCAGGCGCGTGGCGCCCGACCCGCTCACCGGGTACGAGACGGAGACCAACTTCCGCACGTGGCCCGGTGGCGAGCAGGGGCGTTCGGTGACCACCAACGCCCACGTGCTGGAGGTGTTCGGCCAGCACGCGCGGCTGGAGCCCGGTGCCGGGCACGAGGCCACCGCGGCCAAGGTCGCGGCCTGGCTGCGGGAGGTGCAGCGGGCCGACGGCTCCTGGACGGACCGCTGGCACGCCTCGCCCTACTACGCGACGATGGCGACGGCCCTGGCCCTGGCGGAGTTCGGGGGCGAGGAGTCGGCGGACTCGGTCCGTGCGGCCCTGCGCTGGGTGCGCGACACCCAGCGCCCTGACGGCTCCTGGGGCGTGTGGGGCGGAACCGCGGAGGAGAGCGCCTACGCCCTGCACGTCCTGCTGCTCGCCGGCGATCCGGAGGACGCGGTCGAGCAGGTGCGGGCGGGAGCCGGCTTCCTGGCGGGCGCCGCGGACGACGAGCCGCCGGCGCTCTGGCACGACAAGGACCTGTACCTCCCCGTCGCGATCGTCCGGGCCGCTGTGCTGGCCGCCTCCCACCTCGCTCAGGTGCAGCTCGGCGGCACACTGGTCACTTAGGATTATCCTTATACTCCGGAACGCATTGTTTTTGCGGAGGCTGGGGAGATGTAGGAATCTTGCCGGTATTTTGGTGGGTTGTTCGCTAGGTTGCTATCGTTCTCCCGTCTGTTGACGGCGGTTCTGCCAGAGATGTCCGGAACCGCTTGATACGGCACTGTTAACGGCACGTTGCTAGAGTTCAACGGCCTTCTTGTCTATTGATGCGATGGAGCGGCTGTAATGCGCCTCCGCAATTCCAGTGTGCGGACCAAAATCACGGCCCTGCTGCTCTCGCTGACCGCGTTGTGGGTTTTCGCCGCCTGGGTCACGCTCCGCGAGGGTGTGAACCTCCTATGGGTCAACCAGCTCGACAAGGGGATCGCCCAGCCGGGAGACGTCCTCATCGTCGACCTCCAGAAGGAGCGCCTGCTGTCCATGGTGCTCGCCGGCGACCGGACGCAGGCGAACGCCGACGCCCTGCGCGACCAGCGGACGAGCACCGACCGCAAGAGGGCGGCCTACCTGCGGGACGCCCGTTCGACCATGACGAAGCTGGCCGCGGACGACGCCCTGGAGGAGCTGCTCGCGCAGTCCTTCACGGCGCTCGAGGACCTGGACAAGGCCCGCGCCTGGTTCGACGCCCCCGACGGCAGGTCGCCCGACTGGGCCCGTTCGCTCTACACCGAGGCGATCGGCTCGATGGGCCTGGTGTACGAGGGCCTGGCGACCCTCGACGACGACGACTTCGCCGCCAGGACCCGGACCCTGGTCGAGCTCAACCAGTACAACGAGCTGTTCTCCCAGGAGGACGCGCTGGTCTCCGGAGTGCTGGTCGCAGGGCGCTTCACCAACGCCTCCTACGCCGACTTCCACCGGTTGCTCGGCGTCCAGCGCCACGCGAGGGCCGAAGTGCTCGAGAGGCTCGCCGAGTTCGCCCCGGAAACGGTCGAGAGGCACGAGAAGAGCGAGTCCCTGGCCACGGTGACGGCCCTGGAGGACCGCCTGCTGGCGATGATGGGCAACAACCATCGCAAGCCCATCCAGACGGTCTCCTTCGCCGCTTGGAACAACGCCACCACCGCCTGGCTGGCGGAGTCGCAGGACATCACGTGGGACGCCGGCGACCAGCTCGTCGAGGCCGCCACCCCGATCGCGACGGGAGTCATCATCCGGCTGGCGCTGGCCGGCGGTCTGGGCTTCCTCTCCGTCGTCGCCTCGGTGATCCTGTCCGTCACCACCGCCCGCCACCTGGTGCGGCAGCTGGAACGCTTGAAGGACGCCGCGCACGAGCTGTCGGACGTGCGGCTGCCGAACGTCGTGGAGCGGCTCGGCCACGGCGAGCAGGTGGACGTCGAGGCCGAGGCGCCGCCGCTGGAGTTCGGCGACGACGACATCGGCAAGGTGGGCCAGGCGTTCAACGCGGTGCAGAAGACCGCGATCCGCACCGCGGTCGAGCAGGCCGAGCTGCGGCGCGGCATCCGCGACATCCTGCTGAGCCTCGCGCGGCGCTCCCAGGCGCTGGTGCACCGGCAGCTGACGCTGCTGGACCAGATGGAGCGCCGGGAGATCGACACCGAGGAGCTGGAGGACCTGTTCCGGCTCGACCACCTGGCGACCCGGATGCGGCGCAACGCCGAGAACCTCATCATCCTCTCCGGCGCGACCCCGGCCCGCGGCTGGCGCCGGCCCGTCCCCATGGTCGACGTGGTCCGCTCGGCCGTCGCCGAGGTCGAGGACTACACCCGGGTGACCGTCATGCCGATCGACGAGGTCCACCTCGTCGGCCGTGCCGTCGCCGACATCGCCCACCTCCTGGCGGAGCTGATCGAGAACGCGGTGTCGTTCTCGCCGCCGTACACCTACGCGCAGATCTCCGGCCACATGGTGGCCTCCGGCTACGCCCTGGAGATCGAGGACCGCGGCCTGGGCATGTCGGACGAGAACCTCGCCGCCATCAACAGGAAGATCGCCGACCCGCCGGAGTTCAACCTCTCCAGCTCGGTGCAGCTCGGCCTCTACGTGGTCGGCAAGCTCGCCGAGCGGTACGGCGTGCAGGTGACGCTCAAGCGTTCGCCCTACAAGGGAACGACCGCGGTGGTCATCATCCCGCGGGAACTGCTGGAGGAAGGAGAGTCCGGCGCGCCGTCGCAGCAGTCTCTGACGGTCGTCGGGGCGACCATGCCGGAAGTCACCGACTCGACGGACCCCCGGAGCGGGGAGCGCTTCACGCCCGTCCTGGTCCCGTCACCACCCGAAGAAACGCCGACCGCCCCGGCCTCCGCGCCGCTGCCGGTGCGGGAGAACCCGTCCACGGCCGGACCGGCCTCCGAGGAGACCGAGCTCACGCCCTCGGGCCTGCCGGTCCGCGTTCCCCAGGCCAGCCTCGCCCCGCCGCTGCGGGACGAGCCGGTCGGCGAGGACGAGCCGGCCGGTGAGGATCCCGGCCGTTCGCCCGAGGAGATCCGCAGGATCGTGGGAGCCTTCCAGAGCGGCACCCTGCGCGGCAGGGCAGCCTCCGTCGAGAGTGAGACCGAGTGATGCAGAAGACAGGAGCAGGCGCCGACCTGGCGTGGTTGCTCGATGACCTGGTCAAGCGGGTCAACGAGGCGGAACACGCGATCGTGCTGTCCGCGGACGGTCTGCTGATGGCGCAGTCGCAGGGCATCGGCAGGGACGACGCCGAGCACCTCTCGGCGGTCGCCGCGGGCATCCAGAGCCTCGCCAAGGGCGCGGGCGAGCGGTTCGGCGGCGGCGCCGTCCGCCAGACCATCATCGAGATGCGGTCGGCCTTCCTGCTGGTCACCGTCGCCGGGCAGGGCGCCTGCCTGGCGGTGCTCAGCAGCGAGGACGCCGACGTCGGCCTCATCGCCTACGAGATGGCCATGATGGTCACCAAGCTGGGCCACCATCTCTCCACCCCGGCACGGGTGACGGAGTCGGCGTGACCTACCCGCCTCAGGAACCTGAGAACGAGCGCTGGCTGGACGAGAGCGCCGGCCCGTTGGTCAGGCCGTACGTGATGACGAGCGGCCGGCTCCAGCCGGTCCGCGGCGAGTTCGACCTGATCACCCTGGTGGAGGCGACGGGCCCGGCTCCGTCGGTGGCGATCGGCCTGGGCCCCGAGCACCTGGCGATCATCCGCCTCTGCCAGACGCTGATGTCGGTGGCCGAGATCACCGCGCATCTGGACCTGCCGACCGGCACGGTGCGGGTGCTGCTGGGAGACCTGCTCGACAAGGGCCTCGTCACCGTCCAGGAACCCCAACCGGAGATCGACATGCAGGACCTCAGGATGTACCAGGCGGTGATCGATGGCCTCCGCGCCCTCTAGCGCCGCCGGGACGCGCCGCCGGATGCCCACCGCGATCAAGATCCTGGTGGCGGGCGGGTTCGGCGCGGGCAAGACGACCCTGGTCGGGGCGGTCTCGGAGACCGAGCCGCTGCGCACCGAGGAGGTGCTCACCGACCGGGGGGTGGGCGTCGACGACATCGAGGGCGTGGAGACCAAGCGGACCACCACGGTGGCGATGGACTTCGGCCGGATCACCTTCGGCGACGAGTTCGTCCTCTACCTGTTCGGCACCCCCGGCCAGGAGCGCTTCTGGTTCATGTGGGACGAGGTGGCGCTCGGCGCGCTCGGCGCGGTGGTGCTGGCCGACACCCGGCGGCTGGCCGACTGCTTCCCGGCGATCGACTACTTCGAGCGCCGCGGCACCCCGTTCATCGTGGCGGTCAACTGCTTCGAGGGGGCGCAGCGGTACGAGGCGGACGAGGTCAAGCAGGCGCTGCAGATCGGTCCGGGCATCCCGGTGCTGCTGTGCGACGCCCGCAGGAAGGAGTCCTCCAAGGAGGTGCTCATCACCCTGGTGCAGCACGCCATGAAGATGAGGGCGGCCCGCTAGGGCCGATCAGCCGCAGCCCTCGAACTGCGGGACGGTGGTGGTGGTCTTCAGCCCGGTCGGCCCGAACCACTTGGCGAGCAGCCGCGCCGCCGTCCCGTCCTGGTACATCCGGGTGACGGCGCGGTTGACCGCCTCGCACCCGCTGACGTCGTCCTTGCGCAGGCCGATGCCGTACTTCTCGTCGGTGAACCTGGCGTTGACCATCCGGAAGGCGCCGGGCCGCCGCAGGGCGAAGCCCGCCAGGATCAGGTCGTCGGTGGTGACGGCGTCGAGCCCGCCGTCGAGGAGGAGCTGGACGCACTCGCCGTACGTCGCCGCGTCGACGAGTTCGGCCTCGATGCCCAGCTCCTCCACGACCCGCTTCCAGGAGTTGGAGCCCTCGCTCTTGCACAGTTTGCGGCCCGCCAGGTCCCGCGGGCCGAGGATGTCCCTTTCGCCCCCGCGGACCATGATGTCCTGGTGGGCGACGTAGTAGGGCCCGGCGAAGTTGACCAGGGTCTTGCGCAGCGGGGTGATGGAGTAGCTGGCCACCACCAGGTCGACCTTCCGCCCGATCAGGAACTCCTCGCGCTGCCCGGAGGTGAGCCCGACGAACTCCACGCGCTCGGCGCCGAGACGCTCGGCGACGTAGGAGGCGACGTCCACGTCGAAGCCCAGGAAGGAGCCGTGGGACCGCAACCCGATGCCCGGCTGGTCGTACTTCACCCCGATCCGGAGCACCTTCCTGCCCTCCACCCCCGGGGAGCGGTCGGCGCCGCACGCGACGGCCAGGGACAGCAGGAGGACGGTGGCCAGGAGGAGGGACAGGAGGCGTCCGGGCATGCTGGTGGTCAACGGTACTCCGCGAGTCTGGGCCACACGCCCAGGACGATGAGCGCGGCCAGGACGATCCCCGCCGCGGGCAGGCCCCGGTTCCAGCCGTCGAGGGCGGCGGCGCCGGCCGCGACCTCCCGTTCGAAGTCGGCGTTGCGGTGCGCGACGAGCCGGCTCAGCTCCTGGTCGTAGGCGGTGAAGGTCTCGGTCATCAGGCCGGTGCGCAGGGCGATGGCCTCCCGCTCGTCGCCGCGGCGCACCAGGCCGCGCATCCGCTCGTCCTGCTCCTGGAAGGCCCGGTAGCGGATGAGCACCTCGGACCCCTGCGGGACGCCGCCGAGGAACCCCAGCTCGGGCGGGGCCTCGGCGAGCCGCCGGTAGTAGTCGGCGAGGTTGCCGGACTCCCGGTAGGCGATGGCCTGGGAGGTGTCGAAGTAGACCTGGGCGTAGGTGTCGGCGCGCCGCGGGTCGAGCAGGAAGCGGGTCTGGTCGGCGGCGGCGGTGTTGCTGATCGCGCGGGCGCGGGTGAAGGCGAGGGTGGGGTCGAAGCCCTCCTCCTTGGCCATGCGCAGGTGCGAGGAGGTGCTGCCCAGCACGAGCAGCGCCCAGCCCCCCAGCACCAGCGTGAGCGCGGTGGCCGCGGCCAGCGCCGGGCTGAGCAGGCGCCGGAACCGGTAGGCGAGGTAGACCTGGAGCCCGGCCAGCACCGCCAGCAGCACCAGCGCGGTGACGCCGACGGCGACGCGGGAGCGCAGGACGTGCGAGCGCTCGTCGACGTAGGCGCGCCGCACGACGCTGGCGTTCTCCAGGGTGAGGTTGTAGGCCTTGGGCAGGATGTCCTGGCGCATCAGGTCGGTGGCCCGCCGGTAGACCCCCAGCACGTTCTGCGGCGGCGGCCCGGCCGGATGCCCGGACTGGTCGTTGAGGAGGAGGGCGCGGGAGGCGAGCTGCTCGTACCTGCCGAGGCCGTTCAGCACATCCCGGACGGTGCGGCGGCTCGCCCGGTCCGTCCCGGCGATCTCGTAGGCCTGCAGCAGCGCCCGGTGGGCCTCGCCCCGCCTGGCCCGGTACCGCTCCTGGGCGCGGTCGCGGCCGGCGCCGAGGTCGTGCTCGGCGCCGATGAGCAGCAGCCCGGCGAGCTGGGCGTCCATGTCGCTGAGCGCGAAGTACAGGTGGCCGGTGTGCACCACCTGCGGCCCGGCGTCCTCGCCGACCAGCCGCAGGCCCTGGCGGGCGTCCTCCAGGCCGGTGGAGACCGCCGCGACCAGGGCGATGACGGCCAGCAGCGCCGCGGCGGCCCAGCCGCGCAGGTGGCCGGGCACCGTCCGGGGCAGCGCGGAGCGCCCGGCCGTCCGCCGGAGCGCCCGGAGCGCCCCGGCCACCTTGCTGATCACGACAGGGACTCTCTGCGCAGCTCGAGGGTGGTCCAGGCGCCGACGTGGATGCGGTCGCCCTCGTGGAGCGGGATCTCGGCGCCCACGGCGACCGGGGCGCTGCCGGCGTTCAGCCGGGTGCCGTTGGCCGAGCCGGGGTCGACCAGGCACCAGCGGCCGTCGCGGGAGATCAGGACGGCGTGGGTGCGCGAGACCGCGGGGTCGCGGGTGGGCACGGCCAGGTCGATGTCGGGGACGGTGCCGCGCAGCGTGCTGCGCCGCCCCAGCAGCACGCGGCCGCCGGTGAGGGGGCTGCTGAGCCCCGGCCTGCCCTGCGGGGCCGGCAGCCGGCCCGCGTCGGGTCCGCTCTCGGCCAGGATCCGCCGGTGGTACTCCGGATCGGTGCTGATCACCACGTACCAGCGGGAGCGGAAGTCCTCCGGAGCCGCGGGCCTGGGGCCGGGCACGCCGGTGGCGAAGTCGTGGCCGCAGCCCTCGCAGAAGCGGCCTTCGCCCGGCAGCGCGCACTCGGGGCAGGGCCCGGAGCGCGCGGGGGAGGACGCGGGCACGGGAGGCGGGGCGGGGGCCGCGCCGCGGCGCAGCCGGAAGGTGCAGGTGGTCTCGTCGCCCTCGATGACGCGGCTGAGCATCGTGGCCAGCGGGACGTTGCCCTGGGCGCGGGCGAGCTGGACGGCGCTCTCCAGCTCGGCGGCGGCGGTGCCGGCGTCCCCGGCCTGCTGGGCGGCCAGGCCCGCCTGGATGCGCGCGGCCAGTTCGCTCTGCCCGGTGTAGTGGGCGACGCGGGCGTCGATCCGGGTGCACCGGGTGCGGTCGTCGGTCCACTCGGCGAACACGTCGGCGGCGCCCAGCGCCTCCCCGCCGAGCAGGACCGTGAGCCGTGCCGCGCGCATCCGCTGGCCGACGTCCTGGACGGGCACCCGCAGGCGCAGGTGGTACTCGCGGGTCTCGCGGCGGCCCCAGCGGCCGGTGGAGTGGTCGAAGGAGCGCGGGGCGTCCTCGACGGCGCGCGCGGAGAGGTCCTCCTCGGCCGGCAGGACTTGCTTGAGGGAGCGCAGGACGACCCCGCGCGGCACCGCGACCCGCAGGCGCACGTCCTCGGCGGGCTCGAAGGGGTCGCCCGTCCCGGTGACGGAGATGATCGCGTGGAGGTCCGTCCCGCCGTCGGGCAGGTAGCGGTTCTGGTCCACGGACACGGTGAACGGGGTCCTGATGGTCATAGTTCGAGTCCGTCCCCTTCGACCGGGATGATCGCGACGGTGATGTTGTCGTGGCCGCCGCCCGACAGCGCGGTGCGCACCAGCTCGCGGGCGACCGACAGCGGGGTGCGCCGGCCGCGGCGCCCGGTGAGCGGCCCGGAGACCGGGTCGGCCAGCGGGTCGGCCAGCGCGGCGGCCAGCGCCAGCGGCGAGGCCATGTAGTTCCACAGCCCGTCGGTGCACACCACCAGCACACCGGGGACCTCGGGCGCGTAGACCCGCACGTGCACGTCGATCTCGCGGGCGTCCGCGCCCATCCAGCCGACCAGCATGTGGGCCCTGCGGTCGGCGTAGGCCTCCTCCCGGCTCATCATGCCGTGCGCGATGACGTGCTCGGCCCAGGAGTCGTCCTCGGTGAGCAGCTCGTCACCGGTGGCGCCGATCCAGTAGGCGCGGCTGTCCCCGATCCAGCCGATGGTGATGACGGGGCGGCCGTCCAGCTCGCCGGTGACCGCCGAGACGTAGGTGCAGGCGGGCGCCGAGGAGGGGTCGGCGGCCAGGCCCGCCACGGCCTTGGCGGCGGCCAGCGCGGCGGTGCGGGTGGCGTCGCGCGGGTCGGCGCCGGCCTCCAGCTCCCGGGTCAGGACGGAGATGCCGGTCTCCACCGCGGTGCCGGAGGCCTCCTCGGGCCGGGGGGAGGCCGAGACGCCGTCGGAGAGCACCGCGGCCAGGCCGCCGGGGATCGGGGACAGCGCCATGCCGTCCTGGTTGGTGCTGTGCCGCAGCCCCCGGTCGCTCACCGCGGCGGCGTCGTCGCCCAGGTCGATCTCCCGGTGGTGGACCGTCTCGGCCGCCGGCCGCGCCGCAGGGCTCAGCCGGTGGCCGCAGGCCTCGCAGAACAGGTCGCCGGCGAAGACCGGGGCGGAGCAGGAGGGGCAGGGCATCGGAGTCCGTTCGCTTCGGGGGTTGGAACGTCAGAACAGGGTTCTGGGACGGATGGCGTTGGCCAGGGTGACCAGGGCGTGGCGCTCGCCGGGATCGTCGGCGAGCCGGGCCAGGGTGCGGTAGGCGCGTTCGAGACCGCGGCGGAGCTCCTCCTCGTCGAGCGGGACGCCCAGGACCCGGGCGTCGGACGTACGGCCGGCCAGCACCCAGTCCAGCGCCGAGCGCAGGACCTCGACGGACAGCCGGGCGTGGCGTTCGGCGTCGAGGCCCAGTCGGCTGAGACGTCTGCTGGCATCAATCAGTTCACGTTCAGACAGATCCCCAGGTTCCCGGCCGACGGCGATCGCGTGGACCGCGGCGACGCGGGCGCCGGGGAAGTGGCTGGAGGACGGCGGGACGGAGTCGAGCGCGGCGATGGCGCCGGCCCGGTCCCCGGCCGCCAGGCGCACCCGGGACAGGCCGAAGGCGGCGCTCACGTACGTCTGGTCGGTGCGCCACACGGTCTGGTAGTGGTGCTCGGCGTCGGGCAGGCGGCCGAGCAGCTCGTGGCAGAAGCCGAGGGCGAGCTTGGGCGCGGCCTCGCCGGGGGCGAGGTCGTACAGGTCGTCGAACCGGTGGCGCGCCTCGCGCAGCTCCCCGGCGCCCAGCGCGGACACCGCCCGGTACCACTCGGCCCGCCAGTCCTCGCGTATCCCGGCCAGGACGCGGCGGGCCGCCGCGTGGTCGTCGAGCTCCAGGTGGGCCAGCGCCCGGTGCAGCCGCACGTCGGGGGAGTCGGCGGGGGCGGAGGCCAGCGCGGTGAGCAGGGCGTGCGGGTCGCCGACGGTCAGCGACGCCAGGAACCCGGCCGAGGCGTCCGAGGCGCGGGGCTGCGGGATGGGCAGTGCCAGCAGGGCGTCCCGGGGGGTGAGCCGTTCGGTGGGGACGCGCCGGCCGGGCCCGAACAGCGCCGAGGGCGCGGGGCGCGGCCTGCCGTCCTGCGCGGAGAGCACCTCGCGCAGCACCCCGGTGAGCTGCTCGGCCATCTCCTGGGCGTCCTGGAAGCGGGCGTAGGGGTCGCGGGCGGTGGCGCGGCGCAGGAACCGGTCGTAGGACTCGTGCTCGCGCAGCACCGGGACCTGCTCGCGGGGCGGCAGGCTCGCCACGTACTTGCCGGTGTGGCCGTGGAAGGGGAAGCTGAGCACGGCCAGGGCGCGGCCGACGGTGTACAGGTCGGAGGCGACGGAGGGGCCCATCCCGCCGATCTCGGGCGCCTGGTAGCCGACCGTCCCGTAGATCGCGGACTCGGTGTCGTCCATGCGCCGCACGCCGCCGAGGTCGATGAGCTTGAGCTGCTCCTCGGACTGGATGGCGTTGTCGGGCTTGAAGTCGCAGTACAGCAGGCCCAGGCCGTGCAGGTAGCCCATGGCCCGCAGTACCTCCAGGGCGTAGGCGATGGCCTGGCCGAGCGGCAGGGCGGCGTCCTGGCCGTGCTCGCGCCGGTGCTCGGCCAGGACGTCCTTGAGCGGATGGCCGCCGACGTACTCCATGACGATGTAGCCGTGGTTGCGCAGGGTGCGCGGGTCGGGGTGCTGGACGAAGTTGTAGATCCGCACGATGTTGGGGTGCTCGACCTCGGCCAGGAAGGCCTTCTCGGCGGCGGCGACCGCGCCCGCCTCGGGGTCCTCGCTGTCCAGCAGGCCCTTGAGCACCACCCAGCGGTCGCTGACGTTGCGGTCGCGGGCCAGGTAGATCCAGCCGAGGCCGCCGTGGGTCAGGCAGCCGAGCACCTCGTACTGGCCGCCGACGAGGTCGCCGGGGCGCAGCTTGGGCAGGAAGGAGTAGGCCGAGCCGCAGCGGGAGCAGAAGCCCTCGGGCCGGCCGGGCCGGCCGTCGCGGCCGCGCCCGACCGCCTCGCCGCAGCGGCAGTACCGTTTGCGCTCGGCGACGACCGGGTCGGCCAGCACGGCCTGCGCGGGGTCCTTGTAGGGCACGGGCGGCACCTCGACCAGGCCCGCGCCGAGCAGGCCGCGCCGCGACCTGCCGCCGGACGAGGCGCCGGTGCTGCGGGCGGTGGTGCTCCAGGCGGCGGGGCGCTGGGAGCCGGTGCGCGGGAGGCCGGGGTCGGGGTGGGTGAAGCCGTCGGGCGCCGCCGGAGCCAGCCCGCACTCCAGGCAGTAGCCGTCGGCCACGGTACCGCTGCAACCGGGCCGCGTGCAGTTAAGACGCCCCACCTTGTCCTGGCTCTCCATAATTCGCCCTGAGGCATATAGGTATCAGCCAGTTTGGTGTTGAGGCCACCCCCGGGTGCCGGTTCGTGCCGGATGGGAACGCGGAGAAGCCCTGCTCAGGCCTTCAGTGCCCGGATGATCATGGGCCAGGAGCGGCGCAGGCCGCGCCGGAAGTAAGGCCAGGTGTGGGTGCCCCTGGGGTAGAGGTCGGCGGTGACCGGGATCTTCAGCCGGCGCAGCCTGGCCACCAGTGGCCGTGTCGTGTAGAGGCAGAAGGCCTCGGCCGGATCGGCGGCGTGGGCGGTCTCGGGGTCCAGCGGCCCCTTCACCCCGTTGCGGGCGCAGGAGACGTAGAGCCGCGTGCCGCGGAGCCGGTGCGCCTGGGTGAGCGGGTCGTGCTCCTCCCAGACGTCCCGGTTGAGCTGCGGCTGCCCCCACATGAGGAACTTCTCGGCGCCCGAGCCGGGGATGCCGGTCAGCAGCACCTCGGGGGCGCCGGGCAGCAGGGTGGCGCCGTAGCCGCTGAAGCTGCCGGTGAACGCGAACATGCCGGGGTGCCGGGCGGAGTAGATCAGCGCCCCGTAGCCCCCGGCCGACAATCCCGCGACCGCCTGCCGCCGGGACGCGCCGTACCGGCTCATCAGGATGCCGCGCAGCTCCTCCAGGTGGAAGGTCTCCCACTGCGGGCCGACCATCCAGTCGGTGTAGCCGCCCCCGGAGCCTCCCTCGGGCATGACGACCATCATCCGGTGCGCGGCGCTCATCCGCACGATCTCGGACTCGCGCGTCCAGGCCCGGTAGTCGTCGTTGCCGCCGTGCAGGAGCCACAGGAGCGGCCACCTCCGCCTGCGGTTCCACCCCCTGGGCAGGATGACGCGCGCCTTCATGTTCCGCCGCATCGCGGGCGAGGCGATCGTCAGGTCGCGGACCCGGGGGCCCAGCCTCCGCTCGGCGACGACCCTGGCCGCGGCCCCGGCGGGGGCCGCGGCGAGCAGGACGCCGCCGGCTGCGGCGGAGACCGTCGCTGCCCGCAGGAGATCACGTCGCTGCAGCACCGGCACCACACTCCTCGAGAGGTCTCTCTGGTGGGGACCGGCAGGACCCTAACGCCCTGGGATTCATTGCGAAATGCGAAATTTGTCGAATTTCTGGCGGCGGCTTGTCAGCGGTCGAGCAGGAACGCCTCCAGGTCGACGGCGTGGGCCATGGCGCGGGCACCGGCGTCGTTGGGGTGCAGGCCGTCGCCGCAGTGCAGGTCCGGGTGGAAGCGCGAGGGGTCCCGCGGGTCGCGCACGGCCGCGTCCACGTCCAGGCAGGCGCGGTACTCGGAGGTGGTGCGGATCCAGTCGTTGACGGCCGCGCGGACCCGGTCGCCCTCCCGGCAGTGGTAGCCGGGGAAGGCCGCCCCCGCGTACGGCGGCAGGGTCGCGCCGATCGGCACCACGCCGGCCTCCCGGGCCAGGCGGGCCAGGGTGGTCAGACCCGAGATCAGGTCGTCGGCGCGGCAGAGGGGGCGGCCGGCCGCCGCCGACAGGCCCAGGTCGTTGATCCCCAGGGCGATGATCACGTGGGTGAGTCCGGGCACGGCCAGCACGTCCGGCTGGAAGCGCAGCAGCCCGGCGGGCCCGAACCCGTTGCACAGCAGGCGGTTGCCGCCGATGCCGAGGTTGAGGACGGGCAGGCCGAGGCGGCGGGACAGGTGGTCGGGGTAGCGCTGGTGGGCGTCGGGCGTGGTGCCCGAGCCGTCGGTGAGGGAGTCGCCGAACGCGGCCACGAGCGGCTCGCCGGGGGAGCGTTCCCGGCGGAGGTCCACCCCCTTGATCCAGTGGAGGGAGGTGATCTCCTCGGCGGGCCGGGCCCGCAGGTCGGCGGCGGTGTTCCCGGCGGTGACGTAGCCGGTCTGCAGGGCCTCGGGGTGGTGGGTGGCGGACCCGCCGTCCTCTACTATGTAAAGGCTGACGGCGAGCTCGGCGTCGTCGGGGACGGCGAGTTCGGTGAGGTCGCTGACCACCTCCGTCCCCGCCACGATCTCCACCGTCTTGGAGCCGCCGAAGGTCAGCCTCGCCTGCTCGTCCGCCACCCGGCCGCCGCCCAGGTGGCGGCCCACCCGGGCCTCGCCGACGCGCAGCGGGCCGTCGCCGAACTGGTTGCTCAGCCACACCCGCAGCCGCGGGCCGCCCCGGTGCAGGTGGACGACCTGCCGCACGGTGCGCCCGGCGAAACCGCCGGGCGGTCCGGTGAAGCTCAGACCGCCGTAGGGGCTGACCATCGCGGCCCGGTGCGCGGCCACCCACTGCACGCCCATCGTCGGTGCTCCCTTCTCTCGAGCGGCGTTTCGATCGCCGTCCACGCCTAGCGGATGATTGTTCGGCCGGGGGGTATTTGCTTGGGGGTGTTTCGACCGGGTACGCATGGAATATGCGCCTTTTCGAGGACCGGCTGTTCCAGAGGTTCGCCGACCGCGCGCTGATGACCATGACGGGCGGTGGCGCCGAGTACGGCGAATGCGCCCTCGCCGCCTCCCGGATCACCGAGGGGGACGCCGACAGCTGGCACCGGGAGTGGACGGCCACCGCCGACATGGTCGCCGAATGGGGCGGGCGCAGCGACGAGAAGGGGCATGCCGTCAGCGCGGCCGAGGCCTACCACCGGGCTTCCACCTACTACCGGGTCGCCAACTTCCCGCTCTTCGGGTACCCGGTGGACCTGCGCCTGACCGAGACCTTCCGCAAGGAGTGCGAGGCCTTCGAGCGCATGGCCGCGCTGCGGCGGCTGCGGCCCACCGAGGTCGACTACGAGGGCGTCGAGTTGCACGGATACCTCTGCCTCGCGGCCAAGGACGAGGTCCGCCCCACCGTGATCGCGGTCAATGGTTATGACTCCAATCTCCACGAAATGTACTGGTCCCACGCGATCCCGGCGTTGAAACGCGGATACCACTGCCTGCTGATGGACGGGCCGGGCCAGGGGCGCACCCTCATCGAGCACGGACTGACCCTGCGGCCCGACTGGGAGCACGTGCTGGGGCCGATCATCAAGCGGCTCCTGACCTACCCGGAGGTCGACCCCGAGCGGCTGGCCGTCATGGGCTGGAGCCTCGGCGGCTACTTCGCCGCCCGCGGCGCCGCGGGCGACCCGAGGGTGAAGGCGCTGGTCGTCGACCCCGGCCAGTGGGACCAGCTCGAACTGCTGCGCGAGGCCATGTCCATCCCCGCCGAGCTCAAGGAGGCGCTGCCCGACCTCGACCCGGACGTCCTGGCGCCCTACCTGGAGGAGGCGCTGGCCGACCGGATCCACCACTGGGAGCTGGTCCAGCGCGGCCAGTGGATCCACGGCGCGGGCTCGCCCGCCGAGTACCTGCTGGACCTGGCCCGCTACAACATCTCCGAGGTCGTCGACGACATCGCCTGCCCCACCTTCGTCGCCACCACCGAGTCCGACCTCCTCTCGGCCCGCGCCGGCACCTTCTTCGCCCGGCTCCGCTGCCCCAAGACCCTCAAGGCCTTCACCCGCGCCGAGGGCGCGGCCGGCCACTGCGAGCTGTGGAACCGCTCCCGCTTCACCCAGCAGGCCTTCGACTGGCTCTCCGAGACCCTCCGCCACCCGGTGGAACCCCCTCTCTTCTGACCGGACGCCGCGGGGCTCAGGGGCCGGGGTCCAGCAGGGGCGGCGGGTAGTCCAGGGTGCGGCGCAGCTCCGGCGGGGCCTGCCACGGCCGGTGGACCGCGGCGCCCTCCAGGGCCCGCAGCTCCGGCAGCCAGCGCCGCACGTAGGCGCCGTCGGGGTCGAACCGGGCGGCCTGGCGCAGCGGGCTGAGGGTGCGGGGACGCGGGTCGTTGCCCGTTCCGGCCAGCCGCTGCCAGTTCGCGGCGTTGTTGGGGATGTCGCCGTCGGCCAGCCAGCGGCGGAAGTGCCGGTAGCCGTGCCGCCAGTCGAGGTGCAGGGTGCGGGTGAGGAACGACGCGGTGATCATGCGGGCGCGGTTGTGCATGAAGCCCTCGTGGTGCAGCTGGCGCAGGGCCGCGTCGACGACGGGCACGCCGGTGGCGGCGTTCTCCCAGGCCTGCAGGGCGTGGGGGTCGTCGTGGACGGTGCGGGGGCGGGGCCGGTAGTCGCGCCAGGCGAGGTCGGGGAAGGCGGCGGCGACCTGGTAGTGGAAGTCGCGCCAGGCCAGCTGGCGGGTGAAGGCCTCGTCGTCGGCGGTGCGCTGGAGGACCTCCCTGGGCGAGAGGGTGCCGAAGCGCAGGTGGGCGCTGAGCCGCGAGGTGCCGTCGTGGGCGAGGATGTCGCGTTCGCTCGCGTAGTCGTGCAGCCCGTGGGCGATCCATTCCCGCAGGCGGCGGCGTCCCTGCTCCTCCCCGCCGGGCATCAGGGCGGGGGAGGCGCTCGCGGCGGGCTCGGGGAGGAGGCCGGGGTCGAGTCCTTCGGGGAGCGTGATCCGCGCGGGCGGCGGCAGGACGGGGCGCAGAGGCGCGGCGCTCCAGGCCCGCCAGTAGGGGGTGAAGACCTGGTAGTGGTCACCTTTGGCGGGGGTGAGGCGGCCGGGCGGGACGATGGTGAGGCCGGGCGTGGCGGTGACGTGCAGGGGCAGGCGGCGGAGGGCGTCCAGGCGGCGCCGTGCGTGGGCGGAGTGGTCTTCGGCCAGGTGGAGGGAGCGGGCTCCGGTGCGGGCGGCCAGTTCGGCGACGGCGGCGGCGGGGTCGCCGCGGCGGACGAGGAGGTCGCCTCCCGCGGCGCGCAGGCTGCGGCGCAGGTCGGTCAGGCTGTCGGCGAGGAAGCGCAGCCGGTTGGGCACCGCCATCGGCCCGGCCAGGATCGCCTCGTCGTAGACGAACAGCGGCACGACGTGTTCGGCGCTCTCCTGGGCGGCGTGCAGAGCGGGGTTGTCGTGGACGCGCAGGTCGCGGGTGAACAGCACGATCGCGGTGCCGGCGCCTGCGTTCATGGACTCGTCCCCCTTCCGGTCCGAAACTAGCCGTCCGGTGTCGCAGAGGGCGCCCTTCTGGGCCGTTCCTTGACCGGAGCGCGGGCAGAACCGGAGGCCTGAGGTCGCTCAGCGGGCGTTCTCCGGCGCGGCCGCCGAGGAGCCCTTCAGGCGCCGGTACGCGAACGTGAACCGCAGGATCCCCACGGTGAGGGCGGTCAGGAACGGGGTGAGGGTGAAACCGTTTCCCACCTCGTAGCCGACCCCTTCGCCCCGGACTCCGCTGGTCGCCCACATGAGGCCCCAGGGCAGATCGAACCGCGACGGGACGCCGCCGACCGTCGACAGCACGCCCGCGGCGATCCCGGCCGCGACCTGGACGGCCCCCGTGGCGACCAGCGCCGCCACCGCCCAGGAGGACGCGTTGCGGGCGGAGGGCCGGGAACGCGACCAGCGGAAGAACAGGATCACCGCGAGGGAGGCCAGCGGCCACACGACCGAGTGCCAGCTCCACGGGGAGTCCGTCACCACGGGCAGCCACACGATGGCCAGCGGCAGGAGCACCCACCAGTCGACATCGGCCGCGAAACGCCGCACGCGCTCTCCTCATTGAAAAAGACATTCAGGCCGCAACCTGTCATATCAGGCTTAGGTATCCGGAAGGTTGCGAGAAGCGGTACGGCGCCGTGGAGGCGGCCGGTGCGCCCGTCACCTGCGGTTCCGCGCCCGTAGGCTGTACGTATGATCTTCATCGTCGTGAAATTCCCCGTGAAGCCCGAGCACGCGGACGCCTGGCCGTCGCACGTCGAGGCGTTCACCCGGGCCACCCGCGCGGAGCCCGGCAACCTCTGGTTCGAGTGGTCGCGCAGCGTCGAGGACCCCGACACCTACGTACTGGTCGAGGCGTTCCAGGACGACGCGGGCGCGGCCCACGTGAACTCCGACCACTTCCGCGCGGCCATGGAGACGATGCGCCCCCTCGTCCAGCGGGCGCCCGAGATCGTCAGCACCACGATCGAGGGCGCGGACGGCTGGAGCAGGATGGGCGAGCTCGGCCTCGACTGACCGCCGCGGAATCCCGTCGCGAAAGGCTGACACTCCCTGGCAGGTTTTCCGGTGAGGGTAGAACCATGAGTGAACAGATCATCGCATTGGTGGCGGGAGCCACCCGGGGCGCGGGACGCGGCGTGGCCGTCGCGCTGGGGGAGATCGGCGCGACCGTCTACGTGACCGGCCGGAGCGGCGGCGGCAGGCGGTCGGAGATGGACCGGCCCGAGACGGTCGAGGAGACCGCCGAGCTCGTCACCGCGGCGGGCGGACGCGGCATCCCGGTCGTGGTGGACCATCTGGAACGCGAGCAGGTCCGGGCGCTGGTCGAGCGGATCGACGCCGAACAGGGGCGGCTCGACGTCCTGGTGAACGACATCTGGGGCGGCGAACTGCTGACCGACTGGGACGCCAAGATGTGGGAGCACTCCCTGGACGACGGGATGCGCATCCTGCGGCTGGCGGTCGACACCCACATCATCACCAGCCACTACGCCCTGCCGCTGCTCGTCAGGAACCCCGGCGGGCTGGTGGTGGAGATGACGGACGGGACGACGGAGTACAACACCGGCCACTACCGCATCTCCCTGTTCTACGACCTGGCGAAGGTGTCGGTGAACCGGCTCGGCTTCGCCCAGGGCGAGGAGCTGGCGCCGCTCGGGGCGACCGCGGTGTCGCTGACCCCCGGCTGGCTGCGGTCGGAGCTCATGCTGGATCACTTCGGCGTCACCGAGGAGACCTGGCGCGACGCGCTGGCGAAAGAACCCCACTTCGCCATCTCCGAGACCCCGCTGTTCGTGGGACGCGCGGTGGCCGCGCTCGCGACCGACCCCGAGCGGTCCCGGTGGAACGGGCAGTCGCTGTCCAGCGGGCAGCTCGCACAGGTCTACGGTTTCACCGACGTGGACGGCAGCCGCCCCGACGCGTGGCGGTACATCGTGGAGGTCCAGGACGCGGGCAAGCCCGCGGACGTCACCGGCTACCGCTGATACAGCGCCGCCAGCCGTTCGGCCGAGTCCTTCAGGCGGGCGCGGAGCTCGGGGGGCTCCAGCACCTCGGCCTCCGGTCCGAGCCGGAGCAGCTGGTCGAAGGCGACATCCAGGTTCTCGACGGGCAGGACGGTGACGACCCACCCCTGCCCGTCGGGCTCCCCGGCCGCCGCGCGGGCCCGCTCCACGGCGGGCGGCTCGGCCACGCGGCGCAGCGACCGCATCGCGTCGGGGCCGAGCCGGACGGTGATCTCGTCCCGGAACATGGACGCCACGAACCGTGCCGACGACTCCGCCCACATCCCGGCCAGGTCGAACGACTCGTCCCGCGTGAACACGGCGCCCGTCTCCCGCAGGGAGGTGATCCTGTTCACCCGGTAGGTCCGGAACCGCTCCCGCACGGTCGCCACCAGGTACCAGACGCCGCCTTTGAGAACGAGCCCGTAGGGCCGCACCGTCCTGGCGTTCTCGCGGTAGACGATCTCGATCTCACGGTCCGCCCAGACGGCACGGGCCAGCTCGATGAGCAGCGGCGGCGGCTCGGCATCGGTCCACCAGCCGGGAATGTCCAGATGGAACCTCCGGCTCGTCCGCCCCGGAGCCTCCCGCAGCGGCTCGGGCAGCGCGGCGAGCAGCTTCAACCGCGTCGAGGCCACCACGTCGGCCAGCCCCATCTGGTCGGCCGGCCCGTCCAGTCCCGCCAGGAACAACGCCTCCGCCTCGTCCTTCGTGATCCCCGTCAACCGCGTACGGAACCCGCCGACCAGCCGATACCCACCATGACGCCCCTGGTCGGCATAAACCGGAATCCCCGCCTCGGCCAGCGCCAGCATGTCCCGGTACACCGTCCGCTCGGACACCTCCAGCTCCCCGGCCAGCTCGGCGGCGGTCATCGACCCGCGCGACTGGAGCAGCAACACCACGGAGATCAGACGGGCGGCACGCACACCCCCAACCTAAACCGAGCGCGATGCGCCGCGATCACGCCTCGGACCATCACGAAGGGCCGTGCCTGCGGCTCGGTCGCCGCCGCATCCCGGCGTAGAACAGCGCGGTGGCGGTAACGGCGAGCAGGCCGCAGACGGCTCCCGGGCCGACGACGTCGACACCGTGGTCGTCCGTGGCGGAGATCCACGGATCAAGGGCGCCGAGCGGGTCCTCGAGCAGGACCGCCCGCTGCCCGGCCTCGAACTGGCCGCGGCAGTTCTGCGTGCGGTCCAGGCTCCGGGCCGCGCCTGAGGCGTCGGCGACCCGGCAGGAGAAGTCCGCGCTCTCGGTGCGCGGGATCTCCCGGACCTCGACCACCAGGACCTCGGTCCGCTCGCCGAAGGCCGCGGCGTAGGTCTCGTGCAGGACGGGACCCGAGAAGATCATGAGGCACAGGGCGGCGGTGCCCGCGACGGCCGCGGCTCCCGCCCGGTTCCAGGCGATGCCGGCCACGGTGGCCGCGGTGGCGGTGGCGAGCATCCCGATGAAGAGGCCTCCCGCGTACCAGAGGCACAGGCCGACGACCGCGCCCATCAGGCAGGCCGCCGGGATCAGCACGGCCCACAACAGGGAGCTCGACGTGCGCGGGGGAACGGTGGCCGTCACATGGACCCTCCTTCGGGGGGTGATCTTAGGCGCGAGGCCGCCCGGGAGCGGCCCGCGGGGTGCCGGTGTCACGATCCGGCCAGGTTCGCCTCTCCGGAATATGGTCACGATCCTTGACTATCAAGAATCGTGACTATAGATTGGTCTCAGTCGAACAGCCCCCCGGGGCCCTTCTCAAGGAGAGTCGTCATGGCCGGTGTCAACGGTTTCGAGTACGCCATCACCCGCACCCTGAACGTCCCGGTCGAGCAGGTCTGGAAGGCCTGGACCGTCGCGGAGGACTACGGCAAGTGGGCCAGCGCCGAGGAGGTCGTCATGGACGTGCGCCCCGGCGGCGAGTGGAGCTCGGTGATGGTCATCCCCGGCGGCGTCCGCGTCCCGCTGGGCGGGGGCTACACCGAGGTGGTGGAGGGCGAGCGCCTGGTCATGGGCATGAACGTGCCCGGCCGCGACGAGCCCGTGCTGATGCGCCTGGACCTGGCCGCCGACGGCGAGGGCACCAGGGTGACCCTGTCCCAGACCCTCGACACCGCCGCCGAGCGCGACGATGCCGAGCAGGGCAGCAACATGCTCCTCGACGGCCTGGCCGCCTTCCTCGCCGCCTGAGCGGGCCGTCCTCGGCGCTTCGGTGAAGCCCGTGCCGACCGATGCGCGCGGGTGAGCCCGCATTGTGCAGGTGGCCGCCCTCGTCGGCGGCCACCTGCACGGATGGGGTGCGGGTAGTGAGCCGAGGGGCGGCGGGGAGGCCGGGCGACGCCCGCCGCGAGATTCCGGAGCGCATCCGGACCGATCTGGAGGCGCCGGTTCGCGGCTTCTCGCGGCCTGTCTCGTGATCACGGGTGCGGGGCGCTTGTCAACGATATCGAAATTACGTAATCTCGTACCGTGGCAGAAGAAGAGGGTTGGGACAGCGGTGGCGGGCCGACGGTCGAGGAGCGCCTGAGCGCGGTCGAGGAGGCGCTCGCGGGGCTGCTCGCCGCGCAGAAGCGGCGCGGGCGCGTGAACGTGCCGGAGCCGGGGGCGGAGGGCGCCGTTCCAGCGGACCTCTTCTGGGCCCTGGAAGGGCTGCGCGAGCGCGAGCCCGCCCCGGGCGCGGTGATGATCGTCGGTGATGTGACGCTGCCCGACGGCCGCACGGCCGGTTGGCAGCTCGGCGCGGGCACCGACGACCTCCTCGCCGACGAGTGGGAGGCTCTGGCGGACGTGTTCGCCGCGCTCGGCCATCCGGTGCGGCTGCGTCTGCTGCGGGAGGTGCTGCGCGGGCGCGGCACGGCCCGTGAGCTGGCCGAGCTCGAGGGAATGGGCACGACCGGGCAGGTCTACCACCACCTGCGCCAGCTCGTGACGGCCGGCTGGCTGCGCGTGCGCGACGGCGGCCACCACGAGGTGCCCGCCGAACGGGTGGTGCCGCTGCTGACGGCGATCGTGGGAGGGCGGCGATGAGCGGCGCGGGCCCGGCCAAGGGAAGGAAACGCCGCTGGGTGGCCCGCTGGAGCGACGTGTACATCAAGGTCTTCCTCGCGGGGGTCACGGCGCTCCTGCTGCTGGACCTCCCCGGCTGGTGGTACTGGGTCTTCCTCGGCGTGCTCGCCCTGGCATACGTACGCCCGCCCTGGGACCGCGCACGCGAGCCCGTGACGGTGGCCGCCCCCGTGTCCGGAACATGGCTGGCGCTCAACAGCCCCGGCTCGAAGGTCCCCGCGCACGGCACCCGCGGCTGCGGCCAGACGTACGCCATCGACGTCCTGATCCCGTCGAACGTCACGGCGGCGGGCGGCGACCACCCCAGACCCCGCTTCGGCTGGGGCATACCGGACGCCCCCGAGAGCTTCCCGGCCTTCGGAGCGCCGATCCACGCCGTCGCCGACGGCAGGGTGGTCGCGGCGACCGACCGGCAACGCGACCACCGCGCCCGCAACACCTGGTCCGGCTTCCTGTACATGCTGCTCGAAGGCGTCGTGCGCCAGGCCGGCGGCTGGCGTCTCATCTTCGGCAACCTCGTGGTCCTCGACCACGGCGACGGCGTGTACTCGGCCTACGCCCACCTCCGGCGCGGCTCGCTGCGCGTACGGCCGGGCGACCGCGTCCAGGCCGGGCGGGTACTCGGCGAGGTCGGCAACACCGGCAACACGTCCGAGCCGCACCTGCACTTCCAGCTCATGGACCGCCCCCGCCCGCAGGAGGCCGCAGGCGTCCCCTTCCGCTGGAAGGGCGCCACGGTGCGAGAAGACGCCGTCGCGCCCCGCTACGGCCTCCCGAAACCCGGCGAAGGCGAACCGGGCCTCCCCGCGAACGCCCAGGTCTTCGAGTCACAACCGGACTCACGCCGAACACCCGAGTCCGCGGTGTGAGCTGGCCGGCACGACGGGCCGCCGGTCACCGCTGCGCCACCGCCGTTCCACCTCGCCGAGGGACGGCGTCGGCCGGACCAGCGACCCGGCGAAGCCCGCCGACATCGCCGATGGCGGCCACGGCCGGACACGCCGACCGTGGCCGCCACATGTTCACGAGAGCCGTCTGCCAGGATCTCCAGTGTGGTGAATGTGACGGTCGTCCTGATCTGCGGTCCCGCGGGAGTGGGAAAGTCCTCGACCGCCTACGAGGTGTCGCGGCGGCTCGCACAGGCCGACATCGCACACGCCCTGATCGACACCGACGAACTGGACCGCGTACACCCCTGGCCGCCGCCGGGACTGGGCACCGCCGAGCTCTCCCGGCGCAACCTCCAGGCGTTGTGGACCAATTACGAGGCCCTCGGACACACCCGGCTGATCCTCACCGGAGTCTTCGTCGACCTCTCCGGTCCGCTCGACTGGATCCGCCAGGCCATTCCCAGGGCGAGAATCGTCTTCGTCCGGCTCATGGCCGACGCCTCCACCCTCCAGGCCCGCGTCCACAGACGCGAGATCGGAACGGGAGCGCAGGAACAGTGGCAGCGGACGCTGGCGCAGCTCGACGAGATCGCCGGCAGGACATCCGAGCTCGAAACACTGAGAATCGACACGAGCGGCAGGACCGTCGGCGACATCGCCGCCGAGATCGTCGAACACTGGCACACATACTGGGCTCTTTGAGCGCGCCTGTCACGGATCCGGCTCCAGACCCGTGCCACGAGTGCTGTGTTCGCCTCGGATGTCCTCGCCCGGTGGAGAGCAAGTCTCGGGTAGCTGGGGATGAAGTCTTTCCAGGCCGGGTGTAGGCGGGGTCTATCTGGGCAGATGGCTAGATCATGGACCAGAACACCACAAACGGCATACTGCCCGTTCGCACCGATCTCCCGCCACCACGCCATGGCGGCCCGTACCGCAGGAACCGGCCCGGGGCCGGGGGACGACGAGGGAGGAGAGGCCATGACCGACACGGGACGTGAAGGGCAGGAGCAGGGCAGGCACGAAGAGGGCAGGGGAGCCCAGGGGGAGGAGCGCCAGGGCAAGAGCCGGATCGTCCCGGAGGGCGACCCGGCCGACCGCGGGCCCGGCGCGCACTCGGGCCTGGAGGAGCGGCCCCGCCCCCGCGTGATCCCCGGTACCGGGAGCGCCGCCGAGGGGTACGCCGCCGAGGCTCCCGGCCCGGAGGGCGGCACCCGTCAGGGAGATCCCCTGAAGGGCAGGGAGACGGACGAGGAGGATCCGCCCCGCTAGGGGGAGTCCTCCGCCCCTGTGCCCGCGGCCCGGACCCCGAGGTCCGGGCCTTCCCGTGCCCGGCCCTTCCCCAAGGCGGGCCTTCGGGAGGAGACGCGGACCACGTCTCCTAAGGTTTCCGGATGACCAGTGACCTTCTCCGTCTCACCGTCCTGGGCAGCGCGACCCCCTACGCGAGCGTGGACAACCCCTGTTCCGGCTACCTGGTGTCCGGCGGGGACACCCGCGTGTGGGTGGACGCGGGCAGCGGGACGCTGGCCCGACTGCAACGGCATGTCCGGTTGGACGAGCTGGACGCGATCTGGATCTCGCACCTGCACGCCGATCACAGTGCGGACCTGCTCACCGCCTACTACGCCGCGCTCTACGCCGACATCCGGCTCACCGCGCCGATCCCCCTGTACGGTCCGCCGGGCATCGCCGACCGCCTCGCCCACTTCCTCACCAACACCGCCACCCGCAGCCCGATCGAATCGGCCTTCGCCGTCGGGGAACTCCACGACGGGCACCGGGCGCGGGCGGGCGCGCTCACGCTGACCAGCCGGTCGGTGCGGCACGGCATGCCCGCCTTCGCCCTGCGCGTCGAGACCGAGGACCGGTCGCTGGTGTACTCCGGGGACACGGCTCCCTGCCCCGCGCTGACGGACCTGGCCGACGGATGCGACGTGCTGCTGTGCGAGGCCGAGAGCGACCGGGCCCCGGCCGCGGAGGAGCAGGTCCACCACACTCCGGAGGACGCCGGCGACACCGCCCGCTCAGCCGGGGCGAAACGGCTGATCGTCACCCACGTCGGACCTTTCCTCACCCCCCGGCAGGCGGTGTCCCGTGCCTCGACCCGTTTCGACGGCCCCATCGACTACGCCGCCCCCGGCACCACCTTCCCGGTGGAGTGACGCCCTGCGTCTTCGGAGCCCACGAGGAGGCGTCCCCACGCGGAACGCTCCCGGGCCGTCCGGGCGAGCGGCGTCACCGGAGACGGGACCGGCTCGGCGCGGGGCATGGACGCCGCGGCCGGGGACGGCTCGAACGCGGAGCCGGGAGCGTCCGCGATCGAGCCGGCCGCGTGGAACGGCGTCAGGCGCGGGCGGCGGCGAGGGCGGGGAGGTTCTGGTTGCCGTCGGCCCAGGTGGCGGTCATGACGACGCCGGTGATCCGCCATCCGGCGGCGGTGCGGACGAGGTCGAAGCGGTAGTCGCCGCCGAGCGTCCACAGCGGGGAGCCGTGCGGATCGGCCAGGCGGTGGGTCGCCTGGAAGGCGGCGGTGCAGACGGCGCGGTCGCCGTCGACGTCGACGAGATGGTTGGTGATCAGGTGCTGGGTGGCGTCGAATCCGCCGAGCGCGCCCGACCAGGCGTCGGCGATCTGGCGCGGGGTCAGCACGGCGGGCTCACCGCCGTGGAGGCTGGTGTAGTCGAGGGTGACCTTGTCGGCGAACACGGCCTCGAGGCGGTCCCACTCGCGGTGGTCGGCGTGCCACGCCATGCGCGTGCAGGTCTCGATGATCTCCAGGGCGGACATGGAAGCCCCTTTCGTCGGTGGGAACGGGCGGTCAGAAGGCGGCGGCGAAGTGGGCCGCCACGGTGTCGGCGGCGAAGGTGACCTGGGGCTCCTGGTCGTAGAAGTCGAACTGGTCGCCGTCCGTCCAGACGAAGTCCCGGGGCCCGGCCAGCGCGTCGTGGAAACGGCGGGCTCCGTCGGGGATGGCGGCGTCCTCGCTGTGCACGAGCACGGTCGGGACGGTGATCCGGGGCGCCAGGGCGATGGAGTCGAAGGTCAGCCACTCCTGCCAGGCCATGACGGCGAACCGGTTGGGCCACGCGGGGATGCCGCCGCGGGCGGGATTGAGGTAGAAGTCGACGTCCATGGGCAGGGCGGCGCGCGGGTCGCTGCCGCTGACCATCGGCACGTACTCGACCTCTCCCGTCTCGCGGTACCTGGCGTGTGCCTTCTCCGCGTCGGCGATCTTGGCGGCGACGCCCTCGTCTCCGCCGTAGTTCTCCGCGCAGAGTCTCGCGTCGTGCAGCCAGGGCGCCACCAGCGCCAGGGCGCGGACGCGGGGGTCGTCGGCGGCGTTGGCGCTCATGTACATCGCGGCCGCGCACACCCCCAGCGCTCCGAGCCGAGCACCGTCCACGGACGGGTGCTCCGCCAGGAACGTCACGGCGTCGCGGATGTCGCGGATCTTCAGCTCCGGCGACTCGACGTCCCGGGGCTCGCCGCCGGACTCGCCGAAACCGGTGAAGTCGAACGACAGCGCGGCGTATCCGCGGTCGGCGAGGCGTTCGGCGTACCGGTCGGCCATCAGCTCCTTGACGCTGGTCCAGGTCCCGGCGACCACGATGCCGGGCGCCGGCGCGTCACCGTCGGGCAGGAAGAGATTGCCGGTCAGGGCCGCGTCCGCGCCGGGGAAGGAGACCTTATGCAGAGATGTCACTGTCCATTTCCTCACAACGGGCCGGCCGCGAGGAGGGCGGCCAGAGCAACTGAAATATACAGTTCAGTACATATGTACGCAACGGTACAGTTCATTTCGCCGTATGCTGAAGGCGTGAGTGCGGGACGGGTGCCCACGGGCGAGCGGGCGGAGCGGAAGCGCGCCGCCATCATCGCGGCCGCCCGGCAGGCGTTCCTGCGGGACGGGTTCGAGGCGGGTATGGACGCCATCGCCGCCGAGGCGGGCGTCTCGAAGGTGACCGTCTATAACCACTTCGCACGCAAGGAGGACCTCTTCACGGCCGTGATCGGGGACGCCCTCAGGAGCGCCCTGGGCGAGTCGCTGGCCTACGCCGAGGAGTGCCTGCGGCGCGACGACGACATCCGCGACGTCTTCATCGCGACCGCCCGTGCCTGGGTGCAGGGCATGACCAGGCCGGAGGTCCTCAGGCTGCGCGCGCTCGTCACCTACGAACGGCGCCGCTTCCCCGACCTCGGCCGCGCCTGGCAGGAGAACGGCCCCGGCCACTTCACCCCGATCTTCGCGGAGGCCCTGCAGCGCCGGATCGATCTGGGCGTCCTGAACATCCCGGACATCGACCTGGCGATCATCCAGTTCTACTCGCTGGTCCTCTACCCCCACCTCGTCCACTCCACCTACGGCACCCCCATCGACGAGCAGACCACCGACCGCCTCATCACCGGCGGCGTGGCGATGTTCCTCGACCACTACCGAGCCTGAGGTCCGACGCCTCGGGCGCGCCGCCGGACTCCGCCTCACGGTTCCGGCCCCCGTGGCGCCCTACGCGAGTGCGGACGCCCCGCGTTCCGACCCCCTGGTGCCCGGCGGGAGAACCCGGTTGCGGGCAATGGAACACCGGCCCGGTTGCAGCGGTCCGCCCGTCTTCGCCCGGCCGGTCGAGTCCGCGGGCGGGTCGCCGGTGTACTCCGACGACACGGTGCCCCGACCCGGCTTGGTGCGGGGCATGGACGACCTGGATCTCGACGAGGACGCCGGCCGTGAAGCGCATCGGGCGGCCCGGCTCGTCGCGCAGGTCGAGGCCGAGGAGTTCGTGGCCCCTGGTGGTCAGGGCGCGGGTGTCCGCGATGACCAGCATCTCCGGCGGGAAGCCGCCGGGCAGGCGGCCCATCGGTTCTCGGGAGGTCAGTCCGGAGAACTCCGGATCGTCGATGATCTCGACGTTGGCACTTGATCCGTACCATTCGCGCTGGATGGCCGTCATGAGCGATGCCCAGCCGTCGGGGGCGGTGAAATCGGTGCGGACCAGTTTGATCGATGTGCCGCCGGGGAGCGGTTCGCCCTGGGCCCGTACCTCGACTCGCACGGCTTCCGACCGGCACGCGGCGTATCGCTGCTCGTCCCTCTGCTCGTAGCGGGCGCTCCACTCGCCTGTTTCGAGGGCGAGGGCGCCGACGCTGAACCGCCCGTCGGCGTCGATCGTGCCAGCGGTCCGGTATCCGGGGCCTTCGCCGGCGTCGAACTCGACCCGCACCATCCCGGGCCCGGCCGCGGAGCCTTCGGCCACCACCCGTCCGCTGATCGTCAGGACGTCGCCGCGCCGCGCCGCGCCCGGCGCCGCCGCGAACTCATCGAAACCCGTGGGGACTGCTTCGGCCATGGCGGCACGCTATTCCCCGGGTCCGACAGGACCGCGTCCACCGACCGGCTTCCAGAGGAGTCCGGCGATGAGGCCGCCTCGATGCCGTCGGGATCCGGCGGTACCGGTCAGTGGAGCAGGCCGGCTCGGTGGAGGTGGTCGAAGATGACCTGGTTGACGGGGGAGACGCGGGAGCGGTCGGCGTGGGTGAGCCAGACGACCTCGGCGATCTCGTTGCAGGGTGTGGGGGTTCCGCGGTGGTCTGCGGTGTAGCAGGTCATCCGGACGGTGACGCCGTCGGGGCGGCCGTGGGCCTGGGCCTGGAAGGTGCCCAGGAGGGCGGCGGTGGCGGGGTCGATCGTGACGGCGAGCTCCTCGTCGATCTCCCGGACGAGGGTGTCGAGGTCGCTCTCGCCGGGTTCGCGTTTGCCGCCCGGGAGGTAGTAGGCGTCCTTGCCGTGTGAGCGGGCGCCGAGGACTTTGCCCTGCTCCAGGTGGATCCAAGCGATCTTGTCGACGACGTTGTGCATGCTCGCACTCTATGAGCCGCCCGGGACCGCCGTGCTCAGGGGCCCTGGAGGGCCTGGAGCAGGGAGCGGAAAGCCGTGGGGGACAGGCGGAGCGCGGGACCGTCGGGGTGCTTGGAGTCGCGGACGGCGATGGCGGGCTGGATGGCGGCCAGCTCGACGCAGTTGCTGGTGGGGTCCGAGCCGGAGCGGGAGCTCTTGCGCCAAAGGAGGGCCGGTGGGGCGGGAGAGGGCATGGTCGGTCTCCTCGGCTCAGTAGCTGGATGCCGTCGTCTGGATGAGGTCTCGTGAATCGGCTTCCGGAAGCGCTGCCGAAGCCAGGTGCGTGAATGCCAGGTTATATGCGTTGACGTCGGTTTCATCGTGGATGCAATGGGCTCGGATGAGGTCCACATAGACGAGGCGGACGTCGCCCATCTGAGGGAGGTCGAACATGAGAAAGGAGCTGGCGGTCGCCGCGTGAGCGCCTCTGCTGAAGGGGAGCACCTGAAGCTTGACGTGCTCCAAATCGCAGATGGCGAGCAGCCGGGTGAGCTGAGCGCGCATGGTCTCGTCGTTCCCCACTCTGTTGTGGAGGGCGGCTTCGGACATGAGGGCGTGGACCGGGGTGGGGGCCGGAGGGCAGAGCACCAGTTGCCGGTTCAGCCGGACCTGCACGGCTCTGCGAAAGGCCGCTGTGCCGAGCGGGGGCGTCAACGTCCGGAACAGGGCTTCGATGTAACCACGGGTCTGGAACAGGCCGGGGACGACCATCTGCTCGTAGGTGTAGATCTTTCCGGCGCTGGCTTCGAAGCTGATGGTCTCGAAAGAACTCTGTCCGTCTTTGTATTTCTCCCACCAGCCTGACTCGGCTTCACGGCAGAGCTGAAGAGGCGGGACCGGTGGAGGGGGTCGTCGATGCCGTAGAGCGTCAGAAGGGCCATCAGGTCGCGTTCGGGAAGGTGGACCTGGCCGTTCTCGATGCGGCTCAGGGAGGCGAGGGAGCGTTTCACCTTCCGCGCGGCGGTGGCGATCGTGAGGTTCTGCTCCCTGCGGATGGCGCGGAGCTCCACGCCCAGCCGCCGGGCACGTTCGTTCTGCGGGGTTTCTGCCATCGAGCGCTCCCTGTGATCGCGTGGCTCCATTGTGCTGCCGCCCGTCCAGGGCGGCGGCGGAAATCAGCGGGAGCGGAAATTTCCAGAAGGGATATCCGGCGACGGGTCCGCAGGTGAGGACGGCGGCGCCGTCCCGTCGCCATTCTGGCGGGAGCCGCTCGGGGGGAGCCGAAGCGGGGAAGCCGGGAGGCGTGATGGGGGCGTTGGCCGTGCTGGGGATCGTGGAGTTCGAGGGTGGGGAATGGGCGGTGACGGCGGCTCGGCGGTATGCGCGAGGGCTGCTCGAACAGGAGGGCATCGAGGACTGGGAGGCGTCGCTCGTCGTCACCGAGCTGGCGGCCAATGCCGTCGCGCATGGCGGCGAGGGCGGTTTCGGCCTGGCGGTCTCGGTGGGCGAGGACGTCGTGCGGATCGAGGTGGGCGACTCGGGGCCGGGGCGGGGGCTGCGGGTCAGGGAAGCGGGAGAGGACGACGAGGAGGGGAGAGGCCTGCTGCTCGTCGACGGCCTCTCGCGAAGGTGGGGAGCGGTGTGCCGGGAGACGGGCACGACGGTGTGGGTGGAGCTGGAAAGGAGACCGGCCTCCCCCGCGGCGGCGGAGGAGGCCGGACGGTGACGGTCAGCCGTTGGTCGGGAAGCCCAGGTTCACGCCGCCGTGGGACGGGTCGAGCCAGCGCGAGGTGACCGCCTTGGTGCGGGTGTAGAAGTGCACGCCCTCGATGCCGTGGGCGTGGCTGTCGCCGAAGAGGCTGGCCTTCCAGCCGCCGAAGCTGTAGTACGCCATCGGCACGGGGATCGGCACGTTGATGCCGACCATCCCCACCTCCACCTCGTTCTGGAAGCGGCGGGCGGCGCCGCCGTCGTTGGTGAAGACGGCGGTGCCGTTCCCGTACGGGTTGGCGTCGAGCAGGGCCATGGCCTCGTCGAACGTCCCCACCCGGACGACCGACAGGACGGGGCCGAAGATCTCGTCCCGGTAGCAGTCCATGTCGGGCGTGACATCGTCGATGATCGTGGGGCGCAGCCAGAAGCCGCCACCCGACGGCAGCCCTTCGCGGCCGTCCACGATCAGGGTCGCGCCCTGCTCCACCGACGACGTCAGGTACGAGGCGACCTTGTCGCGGTGCTCGCGGGTCACCAGCGGCCCCATCTCCGAGGCGGGGTCGTCGCCGGGACCCGTCACGAGCCGCGACACCCGCTCCTTGATCTTCTCCAGGAGGGCGTCCGCGACGGGCTCGACGGCGACCAGCACCGAGATGGCCATGCACCGCTCGCCCGCCGAGCCGAACCCGGCGTTGACGGCGGCGTCCGCGGCCAGGTCCAGATCGGCGTCCGGCAGCACCACCATGTGGTTCTTCGCCCCGCCGAGCGCCTGCACGCGCTTCCCGTTGCGCGCGGCCGTCTCGTAGATGTACCGCGCGATCGGAGTGGACCCGACGAACGACACCGCCTTGACGTCCCGGTGCTCCAGCAGCGCGTCCACCGCGACCTTGTCGCCGTGCACGACGTTGAACACCCCGTCCGGCAGCCCCGCCTCGGCCCACAGCTCGGCGATCTTCAGGGAGGCGGACGGGTCCTTCTCCGACGGCTTGAGCACGAACGTGTTCCCGCAGGCGATCGCGACGGGGAACATCCACATCGGCACCATCGCCGGGAAGTTGAACGGCGTGATGCCCGCGACCACGCCCAGCGGCTGGAGGATCGAATACGCGTCCACCTTCGTGGAGACGTTCTCCGAGAAGCCGCCCTTGAGCAGGTGCGGGATGCCGCAGGCGAACTCCACGACCTCCAGCCCCCGCGCCACCTCGCCGGCCGCGTCGGAGACGACCTTCCCGTGCTCGGCCGAGATCAGCCGCGCGATCTCCTGCGCGTCCCGGACGAGCAGCTCCCGGAACCTGAAGAGCACCTGCGCCCGCTTCGACAACGAGGCGTCCCGCCACGCGGGGAACGCCGCCTTCGCTGCCGCGACCGCCTCGTCGACGTCCGCGGTGGAGGCGAAGTCCACCGTCCCCGAGACGGCGCCCGTCGCGGGGTTGTAGATGTCGCCCTGACGCGAAGCCGCGCCCGTCCAGGGCTTGCCGTTGATCCAGTGCGTCACGTGCTCGGTCATGATGCGATCGCTTCCAGGGAGTCGACGAGGATCTGCAGGCCTTCGGCGGCCTCTTCCGAAGTGAGGGTCAGCGGCGGGGCCATGCGCACGACGTTGCCATAGAGCCCGCCCTTGCCGGCCAGGAGCCCCCGACGCCTGGTCTCCTCCATCATGCGGGCGGCCAGCGAAGGAGACGGAGCCCCCGTCTCGGGGTCCACCAGTTCGAGCGCGAACATCAGCCCCTTGCCGCGCACGTCCCCGACGAACGGGAAGCGGGACGCGGCCTCGCGCAGCCCGGAAATGAGGAACGAGCCCTGCGCCGCGGCGTTGGCCTGCAGATCATGCGAGAGCACGTAGTCCAGCGTGGCGTTGGCGGCGGCCATGGAGACCGGGTTGCCGCCGAAGGTCGACAGGCCGACGGCGTGGGGGGCGTCCATGAGGTCGCCGCGCGCGACGACGCCGCCGACGGCGAACCCGTTGCCGAGGCCCTTGGCGAACGTCATCGCGTCGGGTGTCACACCGTGGTTCCGGATGCCGAAGAAGCTCTGCCCGGTGCGTCCCCAACCCGTCTGGACCTCGTCGGAGATGAACAGGATGCCGTGCTCGTCCAGGACCTCCTTGTACGCGGCGAACAGGCCGTCGGGAGCCATGGTGAAGCCGCCGACGCCCTGGATCGGCTCGGCGATCAGGGCGGCGACGTCGCCGCCGGTGGCGGTGGCGAGCGTGTGGCGCAGGTCCTCGACGCAGACCCTGATGTAGTCGGCGTCCGACAGGCCCGCGAACTGCGGGAGGTGCTTGTCGGCGCCGTGCAGGAACACCGTGTTGAACGGGGTCAGCCCGTTGTTCTTCCAGGCGCGGTTGGACGTGACCGCCGTCGCGCCGAACGACTTGCCGTGGTAGCTCTGCCGCATCGCCAGGACCTGGTTGCTGCGCCGCTCGTACGTCGCCAGCAGCAGCGCCGCCTCGTTGGCCTCGGTGCCGGAGTTGGTGAAGAACACCTTGGCGTCCGGGATGCCCGACAGCCGGGCTATCTTCTCCGCCAGTTCGACCTGCCCGCGCAGCAGGTAGACCGTCGAGGTGTGCACGACGCCGGTGGCGAGCTGCCGTTCGACGGCCTCGCGCACCTCGGCCACGTCGTAGCCGATCATGTTGGTGAGGATGCCGGCGAAGAAGTCGAGGTAGGAGTCGCCCGCGCCGTCGAAGACCCGGTTGCCCTTGCCCCCGGTGATCTCGACGGGCTGTTCGTAGTAGAGCGCCATCCACCGCGGCATGACGGCCCGGTGACGGGTGAGAAGTTCCGACATGTACTCACACTTTCCGGGTCGGCGGACGGCGGGACAGGGGCAGAGTGTCGGGGAAGGGCGGCGTCTTCTTACAGACCGTCCACGGCCTCGGCCAGCCGGAAGTCCTTGTCGGTGAGCCCGCCGGAGGTGTGCGTGGACAGGGTCAGGGTGACCTTGTTCCAGCGGATCGCGATGTCCGGGTGGTGGCCCTGCTCCTCGGCGATCTGCGCGACGCGGTTGACGAAGGCCATGGCCCCGGCGAAGTCCGAGAAGACGAACTCCCGGACGAGGGCGTGACCGGTGTTCTCCCATTCCTGTCCCATGCCGGACTGCCTACCCACGGGGACGGGTTTGACAACCTGTTAACATCACTCGCCCAGTCTTTAACACAGTGTCATAGAATGTCGTAGGTGCTGCCTACCTTGGCCGAAGTGCTGGAGCTGGAACCGGTGCGCCGCGGACTGCCCCGCGTGGTGGCCGGCGCCGACCGCCTGGACTCCCCGGTCCGCTGGGTGCACGTCGCGGAGATCTCCGACATCGCCCCGCTGCTGCGCGGCGGGGAGCTGGTGCTGACCACCGGGATCGCCTTCCCCGAGGAGGCGTCCCGGCTGCGCGGGTACGCCGCCGCCCTCGCGGGGGTGGGCGTCAGCGGCCTCATGGTCGAGCTGGGCCGCCGCTACACCGGCGAACTCCCCGGCTCCCTGGTCCGGGCCGCGGAGGGGCTGGGCCTGCCGCTGGTCGTGCTGCGCCGCGAGATCCCCTTCGTGGACGTGACCGAGGCCGTGCACGCCCGCATCCTGGACGCCCAGCTCGCCGAGCTGCGCGCGTCCGAACGGCTGCACGAGATCTTCACCCAGCTCAGCGTGGAGGGCGCCGCCCCCGCCGAGGTGGTGCGCCAGGTCGCCCGGCTCGCCGGGCGTCCCGCCGTCCTGGAGAACCTCGCCCACCAGGTGCTGGCCGCGGACCCGGCGGACGACGAGCCGGCGCGCCTGCTCGGCTCCTGGGAGAGCCGTTCGCGCGCGGTGCGCCCGGACGGGCGGACCGGCTACGACGGGACGTCCGGCTGGCTGGTGACGACGGTCGGCGCCCGGGGCGAGGACTGGGGCCGCCTGATCATCCCGCTGGACGTCCCGCCGACCCCGCGCGAGACCGTCCTGATCGAACGGGCCGCCACGACGCTGGCGCTGGGCCGCCTGCTGGACCGGCACGAGGCCTCGCTGGAGCGCCAGGCCCACGGGACGCTGATCAGCGGCATCCTCGCCGGCGCCCACTCCGACCCGCAGGAGGCCGCGGCGCGCGCCCGCGCCCTGGGCGTGCGACTGTCCGGGCGCAGGCTGCTCGGCGTGGTGGTGCGCGCGTCCGGCGCGCAGGAGCCGTCCGCGGAGCTGGCCGAGGCCGTCGCCGCCGCGGCCCGCGAAGCCGGCCTGTCCGCACTGGTCGGCCTGCTGGACGAGGGCTCCCCGCAGGCGCGGGTGGGGGTGCTGGCCTCGCTGCCGCACCGCGCGGACGTCGAGCGCGCGCTCACCGACATGGCCCGGCGCCTGCGCGCCTCGGCCGGCTCACCCGCCCCCGTGATGGCGGCGGGCTCCGTCGTGGACTCGCTGCGGGACGTGCGCCGCTCCTTCCTGGAGGCCGAGCAGGTCGCCGACGTGGCAGCCCACGGCCGGGACGACCGGCTCTTCCACCGCCTGCCCGACCTGCGGCTGCACGGTCTGCTGCACCTGCTGCGCGACGACGCCCGCCTCCAGACGTTCGTGGAGCGCGAGCTCGGCCCGCTCCTGGAGCACGACGCCCGCAGCGGAGGCGACCTCGTCCGCGTGCTGACGGTCTACCTGGACCGCGGCCGCAACAAGGCGGCGGCCGCCCAGCACGCCCACCTCTCCCGTCCCGCCCTGTACGAGCGGCTGCACCGGATCGAGCGCGTCCTGGGCGTGGACCTGGACGACGCCGAAATGTGCACCTCGCTGCACGTCGCCCTGATGGCCCTGCGTTCGGTACGCCGCGAACACCGCTGAAAACGTGTTTTGAATGGTTTCATTTACCGGGAATGTCAAATTGCAGAGCCCCGGTCTGCCTTTGACGTCAGGTTTTCTCACCGTGAAAACGTCATAGCCAGACAGGCGGGGAAGAACCGTCCAGCGGCGGAGGCGAATCCCACCGGGGGGCCTGCCCGGAGACCCGCCCCGGCGGCAGGACGAAGGTGAGCACCCCGTGCGGGGTGTCGACGGCGGCGATCCTGTCGTCGGGAGGCGGGGTGGCGGCGGCGGGCTCCCGCCGCCCCAGGGAGTCCAGCCAGCGTGCCGTGCCCGCCAGGGACGACCGGGCGTGCCAGGAGCCGCCGGTCGTGGCGCGGTGGACGAGCCCCGCGATCGCGGCGAACGCCGCGAGGTAGCCGGTGGCGTGGTCGAGCGCCTGCGCGGGCAGCGGGACCGGGCGGTCCTCGCCCGCGTACGCCAGGCCCGTGGCCAGCTGCACCAGGCTGTCGAAGCCGCGCCGCTCGTACCAGGGGCTGCCCGGCTCGTACGCCGAGACGTCCACGCTCACCAGCGACGGGTTCAGCTCGCGCAGCCGCTCGGGCCCGAACCCGAGGGCGGCCAGCGCCCCCGGCCGGTAGCCCTGCACCAGGACGTCGGCGGTGGCGACGAGTTCGCGCAGGCAGGCGCGGCCGTGCTCGGTGCGCAGGTCCAGATGGCAGGAACGTTTCCCGAAGCCCATGTCCAGGACCAGGCCGGGCACCTCCGGCACGTGCGCGGCGCCGATCCGCAGCACGTCGGCGCCGTAAGCGGCCAGCATGCGGGTGGCGACGGGGCCGGCGATGACGCGCGTGAGGTCGAGGACCCGCACGCCTTCCAGCGGCCGGGCGGCGGCACCACTCCGCACGACGGGCCCGTCGGAGAGGCGTTCCAGCCCGACCAGCGGCCCGTGCGGGAAGGCGGCCCACTCGTCCCGGGGCCGCAGCGCCGCGGCCGCGCCGCCTTCGGCGAGCACCGACTCCTCGACCTCCAGGGAGGTGCGCTCCAGGCAGGCCGCCGTCACCGCGTCGCGGTCGGGCGCCCCGCCGAGCGCGCGGACCGCCGCGGCGCGGTGGGCGGGGAAGTTGCAGTGCAGCCGCACCCAGCCGTCGCGGGTGCGGTAGTCGCCGGAGAGGTCGGCCCACAACTCCAGCTCGTTGCCGGCGATCTTGAACAGGCGCTCGGAGAGAAAGGCCAGCTCGGCGTGGCCGAGGTCGAGTTCGACGCGGGCGCGCGGCCCGCCCCGCAGCTCCCAGTAGACCGCCGCGGCCCCGCTCGCCGCGCCGATGCTCGCGGCGGCCAGGGTGTCCACCCGGAAGGCGGAGGAAAGAAGACCGGACTTGCCGCGAATCTCCAACGGGACCGGAGGAATTCCCGCCGCCTCGTGCAGCGACAGGACACTCTGCTTCACCACGGTTTCACTCAACATCAACCGCGGCGTCCCGTCGATATGACGTGCGCCACGGCGGGAGGCCCTGCGGGACCGCCGGGGCGGCGGGGGCGCGACAAGAAGATCGCATGGGCGGCGGGCGCGCGGCGCCGCTGACGAATCCCGGTGGAGAACGGTCCCAGGGGAAGGGTTTTGTATCCGTTATTTTCCTGTTACCGGTTTTCGTCGGCATACAAGGAATTGGGAATATTTCTACATGACTTGACCCGAATTGTTTCACTGGACACACTCGGAATGACCCGAAGGGGGTGCGACATGGCGCCGGAAGACCACTCCACCGAGTTGTCCTTCCTCGCCGGCCGCTATCCCCACTGGACCATCTGGTACGGCTCCGCGACCCGCAGCTGGTGGGCGCTGCCCCCCAGGGAGCGCGACATCGGCGACTTCGTCGAGGCGGCCGACCTGCCCAGGCTCATCGCACACATCGAGGAGATCCAATCCGAACCCCCGGCGTACCGGGACCCGTCGAGCATCCTCCGGCTCGGCGCGCCCCCGGTCCGGCGGGTGCCGCTGGCGGCATGGCCGGGTGACCCTGCAAGGTGACCCGCTGTTCCCCGGCCCGGCCCCATCCGCCCGCGGCATGAGACCCCGGAAAGCGAACAGGCGCGACATTCACCCTCCATCACGTTCCTCCGTGAGAATGCCCCGCCAGGCAACCCCCGCCGCTTTCCGGGGTCTTCATCAGTAAGCTGCCCGTTCATGAGGCGACTTCGGGCGATGCTGGCGGTCTGTACAGCCCTGTGCACGGGCCTGGTCCTGTCGGCGTGCAGCACGCAGGAGACGCCCGGCGGCAGCGCCGAACCCCTGCGGACGGCCGGCGCCCCCGAGGGCGCCCTGCACCTGCTGACCCTGCCCGGCTACGCCGAGGAGGGCTTCGAGGACCGGGGCGTGGACTGGGTGGCCCCGTTCGAGGAGCGCTCCGGATGCCAGGTGACGGTCCGCACCGCCGCCACCGCCAAGGAGATCCACGACCGCATGTCCGGCGGCTTCTACGACGGCGCGCTGGTGCCGTCCGAGGCGTTCGGCAGGCTCGTCGACGGCGGGCGGCTCGCCCCGGTGAACACCAGGCTGCTCGACTCCTACAAGTCCCTCGACGCGCGGCTGCGCGACCTGGTCGAGCGCGGGGACCAGACGTACGGGGTGCCGGCCGCCTGGGGCGCGGACCTGCTGCTGTTCGAGACGGGCAAGGCGCAGCCGGCCTCCTGGGGCGCGGTGTTCGATCCGCGGGAGAGCAAGCCGCACCACAAGCGCATCGTCTGGCGGGACAGCCCGCACACCATCGCGTCGGCCGCGCTCTACCTCAAGCACCGCAAGCGCTCGCTGAAGATCCGGGACCCCTACGAGCTGACCGTCGAGCAGCTGGAGGCCGTCGCCGAACTGCTGCGGGAGCAGCGCCCGAACGTGCTGCGGGTGACCGAGGACGCCACCCAGGCGGTCGAGGCGTTCTCCGTCGGCGACGCCGTGGTCGGCATGGGCGGCGCGTACGAGCTGGACGTGCTGGCCCGGGGCGGCAGGCCCATCGCCGTGGCCGCGCCCAAGGAGGGCGTCACCGGCTGGTACACCGCCTGGACGGTCGCCTCCCGCGCCCGCAACCCCAACTGCATGTACCAGTGGCTGAACTGGGTGGGCACCCCCGAGGTGCAGAAGCAGATCGCCGAGTGGCGCGGGGTCGCCCCGGCCGACAGCCGTGCCTGCGGGCTGCTGCGGGCGGGTTTCTGCACCGCCCACCACGTGGGCGACCGCGCCTACATCGACCGGCTGGTGTTCGCCCGCACCCCGGACGCCGGGTGCGAGAAGGACCCCGAATGCGCCGGCTGGTCGGACTGGACCGAGGCCTGGTCCTCGCTCGGCTGATCCATCGGGGCCCGGTGCCGCGGTTCCCGCGCGGTGTGTCCGGACATGACGAAAGCGGGCCCGACCGCCCCCAGTCAGGCCCGCCTCGCGGACGCGTGAGCGGGCGATCGCCCTTGTCGCGTCCTTTCATGGGAGCGGGGTCCCCGGGCCAACCCCCCGAAAGCCCGGGGCCCCGCTGTATCCAGTGAGGTTCTACTCACCACCTCGGAACCGTGAACGGCCCCCGAAGGGAGAACGGCAGGGCGGGTACGCCGACCATGGCGTGCACGAACACCCCTGAGCCGCCCGACATGCGGGCGAGAGCGCCGGCGCCGGGGACCAGTGGGATCTTTCGGCTCATTGCTCACCTCCCAGATGCTCGGTGGACCGTTCCTCGGTTCTCTTCCTTTGTATGCCCTGTTGTCTGAGTAGGGGGAAACGTCGGGCTCAAACCCTGGCAAAGTCGCCGAGCCGCCCTTAACTACTGAAACGCCTCTTCCAGAAGGTCCAGCCCCTCCAGCAACAGGTGTTCAGGAATCACCAGCGGCGGAAGGAAGCGCAGGACGTTGCCGTAGGTGCCCGCGGTGAGCACCAGCAGGCCCCGCTCGTGGCAGGCCCGCGCCAGCGCCGCGGCGGCCCCCGGATCGGGCGTCTTCGTCCCCGGCACGACCAGCTCGATCGCGGTCATCGCGCCGCGCCCCCGCACGTCGCCGATCTGCGGGAGGCGTTCGGCCATCGCCCGCAGCCGGGGCAGCATGACCTCGCCGATCCGCCGGGCCCGCCCGGCGAGGTCCTCGGCCTCCATCGCCTCGAAGACCGCCAGCGCCGCCTCGCAGGCGAGCGGGTTGCCGCCGTAGGTGCCGCCGAGCCCCCCGCCGTGCACCGCGTCCATCAGCTCGGCCCGGCCGGTGACGGCGGCCAGCGGCAGGCCGCCCGCGATGCCCTTGGCGGTGGTGATGAGGTCGGGGACGATCCCCTCGTGCTCGCTGGCGAACAGGTGCCCGGTACGTCCGAAGCCCGTCTGGATCTCGTCGGCGATGAAGACGATGCCGTTGGCCCTGGCGAACGCCTCGATCGCCGGCAGGAAGCCGGGGGACGGCTCGATGAAGCCGCCCTCGCCGAGGATCGGCTCGACCAGGACCGCCGCCACGTTGTGCACGCCGATCTGGGTGGTGATCCGGTCGATCGCCTGCGCGGCGGTGGCCGGGCCGTCCAGCTCGGACCGGAAAGGGTAGGCCATCGGCATCCGGTACACCTCGGGGGCGTACGGGCCGAACCCCTCCTTGTAGGGCATGTTCTTGCTGGTCAGCGTCATCGTCAGCAGCGTGCGCCCGTGGTAGCCGTGGTCGAAGACCACGACGGCGGGGCGGCGGGTGGCGTACCGGGCGATCTTCACCGCGTTCTCGACGGCCTCCGCGCCGGAGTTCACCAGGATCGTGCGCTTCTCGTGGTCGCCGGGCGTCAGCTCGTTCAGCCTCTCGCACACTGCGACGTACGACTCGTAGGGCGTGACCATGAAGCAGGTGTGGGTGAAGGCCGCCACCTGCTCCCGGACCCGGCGCACGACCTCCGGATGGGCGTTGCCCACGCCGGTCACCGCGATGCCGGAGCCGAAGTCGATCAGGCTGTTGCCGTCGGCGTCGAGGATGACCCCGCCGCCCGCCGCGACGGTGTAGACCGGCAGGGTCGAGCCGACCCCGGGGGCCACCGCCGCCTTCCGGCGCTCCTGGAGCTCCCGGGAGCGGGGCCCGGGGATCTCGGTGACGATCTTGCGTTGCTGCGGCAGGGACGGGCCGCCGTTCGAGCTGCTCATACCCCGACGATAGGACGGGCGGCCGCGCCTGAGACGCTGACATCCTGGACAACCCGCGGCTTCCGATTGGACACAGTGTCATGTTCCCGACCCTCGCCTCGGTGGTGGCACTGCCCCGGCTCGGCCTGCGGCCGCGCACGACCGCGGCGCTGGACGTCCCGGTCCGCTGGGTGGCGGTGAGCGAGCTGCCCGACCCCACGCCCTTCCTGGAGGGCGGCGAGCTGGTGCTGACGACCGGCATGCGGCTGGCCGTGCCCGGGGAGTGCGCGCGCTACGTCGCCCGGCTGACGGAGCGCGGGGTGGCCGGGCTGGGCTTCGGGGTGGGGCTCGGCCACGCCGAGGTGCCGCCCGAGCTGGTCGAGGCCGCCGAGGAGCAGGGGCTGCCGCTGCTGGAGGTGCCCCGGCCCACCCCGTTCGTGGCGATCGGCGAGGCGGTCTCCCGGAAGCTGGCCGCCGCCCAGTACGAGGACGTCACCCGCGGCTTCCAGGCCCAGCGGGAACTGGTCAGGGCGGCGCTGCGCGGCTCCGAGGCGCTGGTCTCCCGGCTGGCCAGGGAGCTTCAGGGCTGGGCGCTGCTGCTCGGCCCCGACGGCGAGCCGCGGCACGCGGTGCCCGAGCCGGAGGCGGGGCGGCGGCTGGCGGAGGTCGTCGCCGAGCTGCCCAGGCTGCGGGGCGGCGCGGCCAGCCTGGCGCTGCCCGGCCCGATCGTGGTCCAGCAGATCGGCCTGGGACGGCCCCGCGGCTACCTGGCCGTGGGGGCGGCGCGGCCTCTGACGCCCTACGCGCACACCATCGTGGGCGCCGCGGTCTCCCTGCTCACCCTCGGTTCCGAGGCGCCGCGCGGAGACGCCCGGCTGCGGGCGGCGCTGGGCGGGCTGCTGCTGGGCCGGGAGGTGGCCGAACCGCCGTACCCGCTGCGGGTCCTGCTGTGCGGGGCCGGGGCGGCCCGGGCGCTGGAGAACGACCCGCTGTGGGAACGCTGCCTGGCGGTGCCGCAACCCGACGGCTGCGTGCTGATCGTCTCCGACCCGCTGGTCGACCAGGTCATCGCCCTGGTGGAACCGTACGGGCCGGTGGGCGTGGGGGACCCGGCGCGGCTCGCGGACGTCCCGCGCTCGCTGGCCGAGGCCGAACGGGCCCGCCCGGCCTCGGGGGTCCGCCGGTACGCCGAACTGCCCGTGCGGGGCCTGCTCGGGCTGCTGGACCGGCCGGACGCCGTGGAGATGGCCGAACGGCTGCTCGCCCCGCTGGACGGGACGCTGCGCGACTCGCTGCGGGCCTACCTGGAGGCCGGCGGCCAGGGCGACCCGGCGGCACGCGCCCTGGGCGTGCACCGGCACACCCTGCGCCACCGGACGCGCAAGATCTCCCAGCTCCTCGACCGCGACCTGGAGGACGCCGGAACCCGCGCGGAACTCTGGATCGCCCTGACACTCACCCGGAACGCCCCCTTCTGAGACCCGCCGCCGAACCCGCCCGGCACCCGTCCGCAGGACCACGCCGTCCCCGCAGACCCGCCGCCGGGGCGGCTTCGGGTGGCGCCGGTTCGAAGGGGCGCCGTTTTCGAGGGCCGCCGCCGGGCGGTTCCGGGGGCGCCGGTCAGAACAGGACGCTCATGAACTGGTCGATCTCGGTGAAGCCGACGCGGCGGTAGGCGGCGCGGGCGCGGACGTTGAAGTCGTTGACGTACAGGGAGACGGCTGGCGCGACGTCGCGCAGCGACATCTGGACGACGGAGGCCATGCCGAACTCCGACAGGCCGCGGCCGCGGGCCTCCGGGTGCACCCAGACGCCCTGGATCTGGCAGGCGTGCGGGGTGACCGCGCCGATCTCGGCCTTGAAGAGCACCCGGCCGCCCTCGATGCGGGCGAAGGAGCGGCCCGCCCTGATCAGCTCCGCCACCCGCGCCCGGTACAGCACGCCGCCGTCGCCGGCGTTGGGGGAGACCCCGACCTCCTCGGTGAACATCGCCACGCAGGCGGGGTAGACGACGTCGAAGTCCTCCATGCGGACCCGGCGCACGTACGGGTCGGCGGGGAAGTCGCTCGGCCGGGACGTGGCCATCACCGGCTGCAGCGCCCGGACCGCGCGGGCCGGGCCCCAGTAGGGCTCCAGCAGCCCCCACAGCTCGCGGACGGCGTGCACGGGCCCCACGATGGAGCTGCACCGGCGGCCCTGGACGCGGGCGCGGTCGGCGAAGGCGCGCAGGGCGTCGGGCCCGGCCCGGACCGGGATCAGGTTGGCGCCGGCGTAGCACAGCGACTCCAGGCGGCCGTCCCGCCAGTAGCCCCACATCTGCGCGCCGAGCCTGCCGGGCTCCAGCCCCGCCTGGTGCACGCGGGCGCTGACGAAGACGTTGCTGAGCGGCTCGGCGTCGAGTATCGCCAAGACCTCGTCCCGGTACCGGTCGTCCAGGACCCGTACCGGGAGCGACCCCAGCATGCGCATGGATCCGTCCATCCCCTCGCGATCCCCCGCATGCCCGCCGGTGGCCGCCGACGGGCGCAGCAGGGCCGTCCACTCCCCGACAAGCCTATTGCGAAGCAAGGGCGGACAGGGATGCCAGGGGTGGCCGAGGAGTCAGGGGGCGGTGACGACCTGGACGCCCGGACCGCCGTCGTCGTCGAGGTCGACCTCGACGCCCATCTCCTCGGCGATGCGCAGGGCCTCCTCGATGAGGGTCTCCACGATCTGGTCCTCGGGGACGGTCTTGATGACCTCGCCCTTGACGAAGATCTGGCCCTTGCCGTTGCCGGAGGCCACGCCCAGGTCGGCCTCGCGGGCCTCGCCGGGGCCGTTGACGACGCAGCCCATGACGGCCACCCGCAGCGGGACGGGGAAGCCCTGCAGGCCCGCGGTGACCCGCTCGGCCAGCGTGTAGACGTCCACCTGGGCCCGGCCGCAGGACGGGCAGGAGACGATCTCCAGGCCGCGCTCGCGCAGGCCGAGGGACTCCAGGATCTGGGAGCCGACCTTGATCTCCTCCACCGGCGGGGCCGACAGGGAGACGCGGATGGTGTCGCCGATGCCCTGGGACAGCAGCGCGCCGAAGGCGACCGCCGACTTGATGGTGCCCTGGAAGGCGGGTCCGGCCTCGGTGACGCCCAGGTGCAGCGGGTAGTCGCAGCGGGCGGCCAGCTGCCGGTAGGCCTCGATCATCACGACCGGGTCGTTGTGCTTGACCGAGATCTTGATGTCCTGGAAGCCGTGCTCCTCGAACAGCGAGCACTCCCACAGCGCGGACTCCACCAGCGCCTCGGGCGTGGCCTTGCCGTACTTCTCCAGCAGGCGCTTGTCCAGGGAGCCGGCGTTGACGCCGATGCGGATCGGGACCCCGGCGCCGGCGGCGGCCTTGGCGATCTCGCCGATCTTGTCGTCGAACTTCTTGATGTTGCCCGGGTTGACCCGTACGGCCGCGCAGCCCGCGTCGATGGCGGCGAACACGTACTTGGGCTGGAAGTGGATGTCGGCGATCACCGGGATCGGTGACTTCCTGGCGATCTGCGGCAGCGCGTCCGCGTCGTCCTGCGAGGGGCAGGCGACGCGGACGATCTGGCAGCCCGCGGCCGTCAGCTCCGCGATCTGCTGCAGCGTGGAGTTCACGTCGGAGGTGAGCGTCGTGGTCATGGACTGCACGGACACGGGGGCGTCGCCGCCCACCGGCACGGAGCCCACCATGATCTGACGCGACTTGCGACGGGGGGCGAGCTGGGGAGCCTGGGGACGGATCTTCGGCAGACCGAGTTCGACGCTCATGTTCCTATTGTGTCAGTCGTTGCCGGGTGCTCTCCCGTGCCCACTGATCAGCCGCGAGCACGTCTTCAAGCGTCGGCGTCCGGATTGTCTGGTGTGTCGAGACGACATCGGCCACAGTATCCACAATGGCGGGAAATGTAATGGTGCCGGAGAGGAAAGCTTCAACGCACTCTTCGTTAGCGGCGTTATAAACCGCGGGTGCGGTGCCGCCCCGCTCGCCCACCTCCCGGGCGAGCTGCACGGCCGGGAACGCCTCGTCGTCCAGCGGGAACAGCTCCCACGTGTGCGCCTTCGTCCAGTCGATGCCGTAGTCGGCGCGCTCGACCCGCTCCGGCCAGGTCAGGCCCAGCGCGATCGGCAGCCGCATGTCCGGCGGGCTCGCCTGCGCCAGCGTGGAGCCGTCCACGAACTCCACCATCGAGTGGATCACCGACTGCGGGTGCACCATCACCGCGATGCGGTCGAAGGGGATGTCGAACAGCAGGTGCGCCTCGATGACCTCCAGGCCCTTGTTCACCAGCGTCGCGGAGTTCACCGTGATCACCGGGCCCATGTCCCAGGTCGGGTGGTTCAGCGCGTCCGCGACGGTGACCTCCGCCAGTTCGGCGCGCGAGCGGCCGCGGAACGGGCCGCCGCTGGCCGTCAGCACCAGCCGCCGCACCTCCGCGTGCGTTCCGCCCACCAGGCACTGGGCCAGTGCCGAGTGCTCGGAGTCCACCGGGACGATCTGGCCCGGCTTGGCCTTGGCCTTCACCAGCGGGCCGCCGACGATCAGCGACTCCTTGTTGGCCAGCGCCAGGGTGCGCCCCGCGTCGAGGGCGGCCAGCGTCGAGGCCAGGCCGAGCGCGCCCGTCACGCCGTTCAGCACCACGTCGCAAGGGTGCGCGGCGACCTCGGCCACCGCCTCGGGACCGGCGAGGATCTTGGGGATGCGGAACTCACCCCTGGCGTAGCCGCGCTTGCTCGCCTCGGCGTAGAAGGCGAGCTGGAGGTCCTGCGCGGCGGTCGCCTTGGCGACGGCCACCACGTCCGGCTGGAACTCCAGGGCCTGCTTCGCCAGCAGGTCGACCCGGCCGCCGCCCGCGGCCAGCGCGCGGACGCGGAAGCGCCGCGGGTTGCGGGCGACCATGTCCAGGGCCTGGGTACCGATCGAGCCCGTAGAACCGAGCACGACGATCTCTGTTGCGTCTGTCACCACCGCGGCTTCTGTCACGGCGCCCATTGTGTCCGGGGCACGCCGGGGAGATGCAAGTTCACCAAAAGTAGCCACGACATCACTTCGTGTGATGCAGACTTCTGCACCATGGTCACGGACAGCTGGATCGCACGCCTTCTGGCGGGCCTGGTCGGACTCTCCCCGGTGGCGCTCACCGGGGCGAGCGTCCAGCCTCCCGCGGACATGGTCGTCTTCCGGGACCTGCCCGCCGGGCAGATCCAGCAGCAGCGGGTGCTGCGCTACTGGACGGCCGACCGCAGGGCCTCCGCGCGGCAGGTGCCCGCGCGCGGCCGGGTCGCGCGTGCCCTCCCGGACGCCGCCAGCGCCGGCGCGCTGTGGCCCGGCTCGGCGCTGGGCACCGTCGGGCGGGTGTTCTTCAGCATGGACGGGCAGGACTTCCTGTGCTCGGCGGCCACCGTCCGCAGCAGCAACCGCGACCTCGTCGTCACCTCCGGGCACTGCGCCAAGAACGGCAGCGGCGCGTGGGCCGAGAACTGGGTGTTCGTCCCGGCCTACCAGGACGGCGGAGGCCCGCACGGCGGCTTCACCGCCCGCCGCATGTTCGTCCCCGACCAGTGGTCGACCGGCGCGGACGACGGCTACGACGTCGCGATGGTCGTGCTCGCCCCCTCCGGCGGCAGGCATGTGGCCGACGTCGTGGGGTTCAACGAGATCGCCTTCGGGCGGCCGCGCGGCGAGCAGGTGTTCACCTTCGGCTACCCGTCGTACGACAAGTACGACGGGCGGCGGCTGGCGTACTGCAGCGGCCGCCCGTCCGACGACCCGTACGGCGAGACCAAGGCGCAGGGCCTGCGGTGCGACCTCACCCAGGGCTCCAGCGGAGGCCCCTGGATGAACGGCTTCGACCCCCGCACGGGAACCGGCACGATCGTCTCGGTCAGCAGCTTCAAGTACGCCGACGAGGAACGCGTCATGTACGGCCCCTACTTCGGCGACGCCGTCCGCCGCCTCTACACCCGCGCCGAGAAGGGCTAGAGCGGCAGGCCGGTCAGGACCATCGCCTTCTCGTAGGTGAAGTCGGCCATGGTGCTGGCGACGCCCTCGCGGCCGACGCCGGAGTCCTTCACGCCGCCGTAGGGCATCTGGTCGGCGCGGTAGGAGGGGACGTCCCCGATGATCACGCCGCCGACCTCGAGGTCGCGCTGGGCCTGGAACGCGGTGTCGAGGCTGCGGGTGAAAACGCCCGCCTGCAGGCCGTACCGGGAGCCGTTGACCTTCGCGAAGGCCTCGTCGACGTCGGCGACCCGCTCGACGAACAGGACCGGCCCGAACACCTCCTCGCAGGCGATCTCGGAGTCCGGCGCGACCCCGGTCAGCACCGTGGGCGCGTACGCGGCGCCGTCCCGCGTCCCGCCGGCCAGCACCCTGCCGCCGGACGCAGCGACCCAGCTCTCGACGCGCCGGGCGGCCTCCTCGCTGATCATCGGGCCGACCTGCGTCTCGTCCTTCCACGGGTCGCCCGTGACGAGGCCCTCGACCGCCGCGACCACCTTGGGCAGCAGCGCGTCGTAGGCGTCGCCCACGGCGTAGACGCGCTGCACCGCGATGCAGGACTGCCCCGCCTGGTAGTTGGAGAACAGCGCGATCCGCTGCGCCGCCCAGTCGAGGTCGGCGTCCGGGCAGACGACGGCGGCCGCGTTCCCGCCGAGCTCCAGCACCACGTGCTTGCGCGGCGCGGAGTCCTTGATCGACCACCCGACGGGCCCCGACCCGGTGAAGGAGACGATCGGCAGCCGCTCGTCCCGCACGAGCGCCGACGCCCGCTCGTTCGGCACGGGAAGGACGGAGAACATGCCCTCGGGGAGGCCGGTCTCGGCCAGCAGCTCCCCGAGCACCAGCGCCGACAGCGGCGTGGCGGGCGCCGGCTTCACGACGACCGGCGCCCCCACCGCGATCGCCGGGGCCACCTTGTGCGCCGTCAGGTTCAGCGGGAAGTTGAACGGCGTGATCGCCAGTACCGCCCCGTAGGGCGCCCGGGCGGTGTAGGCCATCCGCCCGGCCCCGCCCGGATCGGTGTCGAGCCGCTGCACCTGCCCGCTCCACCGCCGCGTCTCCTCGGCCGCGAACCGGAACACCGAGACGGCCCGCCCCACCTCGGCCCGAGCCCACAGCAGCGGCTTCCCGTTCTCCCCGGTGATCAGCCGCGCCAGCTCCTCCTTGCGCTCCTCGAGCCGCCGGGACACGTGCGCCAACGCCTCCGCCCGCACGTGCAGAGGCAGCCGGGCCGCCTCCTTCCGCACCGCGTACGCCGCGGCGATCGCCTCTTCGACCTGCTCCTCGGACGGCACGGAGACGACCCCCACCTCCCGCCCGTCATAGGGATGGGTCACGCTCATCTGCTCGCCACCGGTGGTGGCCTTCCCGGCCACCCAGAAAGGAGTCACGTCCATACCCACCACGCTAACCCCGCGGCCCCTCATCGCCCCCTGGACAGTGTGGAAAACCCTCCCGCCACTGTGTCCAGTCCGTTCGCCGAACGTGAAGCGCCGTTCATCGAGACTCCATGGCCGGGTCGCGCCGGCCCAGCCGCCACCCGGTCACCGTCCAGCAGACGCCCCAGACCAGGAAGAACGGCGACCACAGCAGAAGGTCCCAGCGCGCCAGCATGAACGCGAGTCCGGCGTGCCCGGCCGGAGCGTCGCGGGCTCCGGCCAGCAGCAGCGAGTCGCCGATCAGGCCGGTCTCCGGGGTCCCGACCGCCCGGACGATCATGAAGACGCCCAGCGTCCAGGCGATCACGCGCAGCGGCCTGCGGGGCAGGCGCGCGCCCCAGGGACGCACGGCGGCCAGCGCGACGAGGACGCCCGCGGCCGCGGCCCCGGCCAGCAGCCAGTGGCTCGCCACGAACAGGGGATGGCGGTCGAGCAGCATCTCGCGCAGGTGCGGGGGCAGCGGGTCCTTGTCGGCCAGCGCGCCGGCCCCCAGCGCCTGGGCGAGCTTCATCGACCCGTACGCCGCGGCGCACACCGCGGCCCCGTAGGCGCCCGCCCGCGCCCGGTCAGCCCGCGGCACGTCTCGTCGCCACCGCGTAGGACCGGACCGTCTCCAGGAGCAGCCCGATCACCAGGAGGCCGAGGATCCCGTGGTACCACCGCCAGCCCACGCCGATGCCGACGAACCCGTCCACGACCATGATCCCCGCACCGCCTCCGACGGCCGCCAGCATCCCGGCCAGCACGAGCAGCATCAACGTCCTCGGCACCCTGCGCCCCGCCGCCGTGACCGCGGCCAGGACGACGCACGCGCCCAGCACGCCGGACGCGCACGCGAGCCACTGCGCGGCGGCCGCGTCCAGGAAGTAGTTCTCGCTCTCGGCCGCCGACACCGGCGGCCCGCCCGGAAACCCGAGCCGGGCCTGCAGCGCGAAAGCGGCCTTCCCCACGGCATAACCGAGGAACAGAACCGCCAACGCGTATGCGGGCCACCTTCGTTCGCGAACGGAATCGACCATGATGGCGATCGTAGGAATTGTGGGGCACAATTTCCTCCCCACCGGGAGGGAAACGTCTCCGCTGCGGGGAGGAGGCGCCGCTCACCTGCTCAGGTGAGGAGGAGCGCGGCTTACAGAACGAATCCGCTTGTCCAGGAGGCGGAAATTCCGTTTTCCCCCTCCCCGGCGGCCTCCTGGTCACCGGCCAGGACAAGAACGGCAACATCCGCGCCTTCACCACCTCGACTGACCCGCCCGCGCAGAAGCCGGCCCGTTCACCCGGGAACCGCGGGAAAAAAAGAAACCCTCCCTGCGACGGGCAGGGCGTCCTGCGCCTGCCGGGGCGGACGCGGGCGCCTCAGGGCGGGGGTTCCGCCGACGGCTCCCGGTCGGGGCGGGTGCGTACGGCGTCCAGGACGAGGGCGAGCAGCCGGTCGGGCTGGGTGGGATCGGTGTGGTGCTCTCCGGTGGACAGGGCGATGCCGACTGCGAGCCGGATCAGGTCGTCCGCTGAGACGTCCGGGCGTGCCGTGCCCGCCTGCTGGGCACGGGAGAGGACGTTCTCGGCGGCCTCCTGGATGGCTTTGTGGCAGTCGAAGCCCGGGTCGAGGGACGTGGTGAGGAGGGATCCGGTCAGGCCGTGGTCGCCGCGCGCGTGTGCCAGGAACGCGCGGAGCCAGGTGGCGAGTGCTTCGTCGGGGGAAGAGGTGGTGGAGAGGCCGTCGGCCTGGGCGCGCAGTCGGTCGATGCGGTCGGCGAGTACTGCGGCCTGGAGGGCCTGGCGGGTGGGGAAGTGGCGGTAGAGGGTGCCGGGGCCCACGCCGGCGCGGCGGGCGATCTCGTTGAGGGAGGCGTCGGGGCCCTCTTCGGCGAAGGTCTCGCGGGCGGCTGCGAGGAGGCGTTCACGGTTGCGGCGTGCGTCGGCGCGTCGCTGGGGCCCTGGTACCGGGGGTGTCCGGCCGTCGGCTGTCACCTTTCCATCCTCCGGCCAAGGGGGCCGGGTAGCCAAACGGAGAGGTTCTCCGTATTATTCCGGCGGTAAGCGGAGAGGTTCTCCGGAAGTGACGGGAGGCTTGTGATGGCGCGGGAGAAGTCAGGGAAGCCGGGGCGCGTGGGGATCTGGACCTTCGCGTTCGACGGGTGGCCGGCGGCGCGTGTCCGTGAGGCGGCCGCCGAGCTCGAGGAACTGGGCTACGGGGCGATCTGGTTCGGGGAGGCGTTCGGCCGCGACACCGTCGGCCAGGCCTGGCTGCTGCTGGGCGCGACGCGGCGGATCACCGTCGCGGCGGGCATCGCCAACATCGCCTTCCGGAATCCGATCGCGATGGCGACCGCCGAACGGGCGCTGGGCGAGGCGTTCCCCGGCCGCTACCTGCTCGGCCTCGGCGGGCACCGGGTCGACGACCGGCCCATGCAGGTCGACGGCTACGCCGTGCCGGTCATGGGCCGTCCGGTGGCGACCATGCGCGCCTACCTGGACGCCATGGACGCGGTGCCCGCCCACGGGCCCGTTCCCGACCCCGCGCCCCGCCGGGTGCTGGCGGCGCTCGGGCCGAGGATGCTGGAGCTGGCGGCGGAGCGGACGTGGGGCGCCCATCCCTACTTTGTCCCGGTCGAGCACACCGCGCGGGCCAGGCGGATCATGGGTCCCGGGGCCTTCCTCGGCGTGGAGCAGGCGGTCGTCCTGGACGGCGACCCCGACCGGGCGCGCCGGACCGCGCGCGCCCACGTCGCGGGCTACACGGACCTGGCTCCGCACCAGCGCGCCAATCTGGAACGGCTCGGCTTCGGCGAGGACGACTTCTTCGGCGGTCCCGGTGGCGGGCCGAGCGACCGGCTCGTGGACGCCATCGTCGTCCGCGGAGACCTCGAGGCGATCGACGAGCGAGTCCGGGAGCACTTCGATGCGGGCGCCGACCACGTCTGCCTCCAGGCCCTGACCGCAGATCCGGCCGCCTCACCGCTAGCGCAGTGGCGCGAACTGGCTCCGCTGGCCGCCGACCACTCCGGGAAGTCCCGGTGACGGCTCGGGGCGGGTCAGGGCTGTCGATGCCGAACGTTCGCGGCGGCTCCCCGGGCCCGTTCACCGGGTGTTGAGGGCGGTGTCCAGGCGGGCCAGGAGGTCGGCGGGGCCGTCGTAGACGGCGATGGCACCGGCGTCCTTCAGCTCGTCGCGGCCGATGCCGCCGCTGAGGACCGCCAGGCAGGGGACACCGGCCCTCGCGGCGGCCTGGACGTCCCAGACGGTGTCGCCGACGAACAGGGCCTGCTCCGGGGGCACCTCGGCCTTCTCCAGGGCCACCTGGACGAGGTCGGGGGCGGGCTTGGCGTGCTCGACGTCGCCGCTGAAGGTCGAGGCGTCGATGGCGTCGTCGGCGTCCAGGGCCCGCAGGAGGTGGGTGAACTCGGCCTCGTCGGCGGAACTGGCCAGCACCACGCGCAGGCCGCGGCTCTTGCAGGCCCGCAGCAGGTCGGCGGCGCCCTCCAACGGCTGGAGGCGCGACCAGTACGTCGCGTAGAGCGCGGTGTGGGAGGCCTTGATGACGGCGTCCCGGTCCCTGTCGCGGTCACCGGGGAGCAGGGAGTTCACCAGAAGCGACGAGCCCATGCCGATCGAGCGGTGGATCGCCGCCGTCGGCACGTCGTGCCCGGCCTGCCGGAAGGCCTGCCACCACGTCACCGCGTGCAGGTAGTTGCTGTCGACCAGGGTCCCGTCGACATCGAACAGCAGGGCGCGCGGCGTCTCTCTCATTGTGTCGCCCTGCCCCCTGGCCGGTCACCGGACCCACCGGAGAAGGTGAAGAACACGTCGGCCGGGCGGAGCCCGGGAACGGACGAGGCCCGGCGGCACCCCGTAGGGATGCCGCCGGGCCTCGTCGCGGGATCAGCCCAGGCGGGACTCGATGGCCTCGATGATGCGGGGGCGCATCTCCGCGGCACTGATGACGGCGTCGACGGAGCCGACCTCGACGGCGCGGCGGATGTCGTGAATGCCGTCGAACTCCGCGGCCACCTCGCCGATCTTCTCCGCGCGGACCGACGTGCGGAGCTCGTTGAGTTCCGCGAGCAGCGTGGCGCGCTCGGGGCCGGAGGCGGCCGCCAGCCGGGCCTCCAGCTCCCGCACGCGCGGGTCGGAGGCGGTGCGGGCGCCCACGTCACCGGAGAACACCACTGCGGCGGCGGGAGCGCCGCCGAGCACCGAGGCGAACGAGCCCTCCAGCGCCAGCACGGTCATGTTCGGGTTCAGCGCCTTGGAGAACACCACGAACGCGCCGCCGTGGTACCGCGAGATCACGCAGAACACGATGGGGCCGCGGAAGTTCACGATCGCGCGGCCGATCTCGGCGCCGTACTCCAGCTGCAGGCCGCGCATCGACTCCGGCGAGCCGTCGAAGCCCGACAGGTTCGCCAGCACCACCAGCGGCCGGTTGCCGCTGGCCGCGTTGATCGCCCGCGCCGCCTTCTTCGACGAGCGCGGGAACAGCGTGCCCGCGGTGTAGGCGTCCGGGCCGTCGGTGGGCGGGAAGCCGCGCCGCTGCACCGACTTCGACTCGATGCCCAGCAGGCACACCGGGATGCCGCCCAGGTGCACGTCCTGCACCACCGCGGTCTCGGCGTCGGCCATGCCCGCCCAGCGCTCCAGCACCGGGTGGTCCTGGTCGGACAGCGCCCGCATCACGGTCCGGATGTCGAACGGCTTCTTGCGGTCCGGGTTGGCCGCGGCGGAGAAGATCTCGCCGACGGTGGCGAAGTCGCTGCCCTCCACCGCGTGCGGGAAGCCGGAGACGTCGCGGTCGGCGGGGTCGGTGGTCGGAGCCCGGCGCGGCGCCTCCTCGCCCGGCGCGATGTAGGAGTGGGCGTAGTGCGACATCAGCACGTCCCGCGCGGCGGCCAGGTCGGGCGCCCAGTACTGCGCCTGCCCGTTCGGGCCCATCACCCGGTCGTAGCCGCCGATGCCGAAGTTGTCCTCGGCCGACACGCCGCCGGAGAAGTCGAGCGACTGCTTGCCGGTGAGCACCATCGCCGAGTCCGGCGTCATCACCAGGATGCCCTTGGTGTGCATGAGCATCGTCGCCTCGGCGTTCCAGTACGGCTGCGCGCCGACGTTGATGCCCGCGACCACGACGTTGATCTCGCCGCCGTCCTGGGTGAACTCCACGATCCGCTTGAGCGCCGCGGCCACCCAGTCCATGTTCTCGGTGCCCGACTCCATGGAGATGCGGGCGCCGGAGGACAGCGCGTACCACTCCAGCGGCACCCGCATGCGCTCGGCGAGGTCCAGCGCCGCGATCACGCGGCGGCACTCCGGCTCCGACAGCGCGCCGAGCGACTTCGTCGGGTCGCCGAGCAGCACGACCCGGGTGACGCCCTGCGGGTGCAGGGCGGTCGGCGTGGAGACCACGCCCGCGACGATCGCCGCGGAGTTCCTCCCCTTGGGCCGGTCGACCGGCACCAGCGCGTGGGCGTCGTCGAGGTCGTACTCGGTGAAGTCGCCGAGCAGGCCGGTCAGCTCGTACGGGTAGACCGTGTTGCGCCCGGCGGCGCGCAGCACCTTCAGCCGGTAGGCGTCGAGCGGCTCGACCGGCTCGGTCGGCGGCTCGCCGAAGGTCAGCTCGACGCCGCCGGCGGCGTCGAAGGCGATCCGCATGGAGATCTTGTCGAGCTCGCCGGTCCGCGGGTCGCGCTCCCGCGCGATGAACAGGATCTCCTCCACGCCGGCGCCCGCGGTCCGCGGCAGGATGCGCTCGGCGAGCATCTCCAGCTCCGCGCGGGACAGGTCGCTCGGCGGCCAGACGTAGACCACGACGCGGTTGGTGTTGAAGCGCGTCTTGGACGGCCGCCGCGACTGCGCGCGGCGGATCGAGTCGAGGCAGGCGGCGACGGTGTACTCGGCGGTCGGCAGGGACAGCAGCCTGCTGTCCTGCTCGCGCAGCGCGGTCAGGTCCCGCACCTGCGCGAACGCGACGAGGCGGTCGTCCGACGGGTTCTCGCGCGCCACGCCCCGGAAGAGGTAGACCTCCTCGTCCAGCGACGGCAGGCGGGTGAGGTCGAACCCGCGCAGCCGCTCCAGCTGCATCCGCTGCGCGATGTGGGGGTGCAGGCCGCGGATCAGCCGCTCCTCGGCCATGCCGGAGGCCGACGGGCGGAACGTGAAGTGGTGGTGCATCACCGCGCCGTGGCTGCCCGCGACGGTCGCGGTGAGCCTGCGGACCTGCTCGGGCAGCGGGTGGGCGCTGACGACCTCCTGCAGCGCGGACGCCATCGCGTCGAAGTCCTCCGGCTGCCCCTCCCAGGAGAGGTAGATGTCGGCGTCGACGGCGTCCCCGCCGCCCGCCAGCTCCGCGAGGCCGCGCAGCGCGCCGCCCAGCGCCTCGAAGCGCACCGCGGCGGAGACCAGGTGCGAGCCCTCGCGCTCGGCGACCGTGAACGCGCAGCCCGCGGCCTCGCGGGTGCGGACGCCGGTGAGGCCCTTGTTGCCGTAGTAGCGGCGGGTCAGCACCTCCAGCATCACGGCGTTGTCGCGGTCGTGCCGGACGAGCCGCTGGCCGAGCAGCCGCACCAGCGGCTCGGTGCTGCGCACCATCTCGGCGATGCGCTCGGCGCGGTCCGGCGAGTCCGGGTTCGCGTCCAGGTGGCGCAGGTGCCTGCGGACGTCGGCGTAGACGCGGGCGCGGTTGCGGCGCAGCAGCGGCTGGCCGAACCAGGTGAACAGCACCCCGCGCGCGAGGTCGGCGATCGCGGGGAAGCGGACCTGCGTCGCGGCCACCAGCCGCTCCAGCGCGAGACCGGCGGGCTCGTGCAGCAGCGCGTCCGGCGTCGGCTCCTGCAGCCACGCGCGCAGCAGCGCCGTGACGACCGCGGCGTCGGCGGACGCGCGCTGCTGGGCGAGGAAGATCCGGAACACCGCGGCCTCGAGCTCGGGCGAACGCTCCAGGTCGGTGACGCCGTAGTGCCCGAGGGCCTTGGCGAGCCTGGCCTGGAACGCCTCCGGCAGCCCGGCCCGCTCGACGTCGAGGCTCTGCAGGTAGGTGTGGAAGTACTCGCGGGCGCTGTGCAGGTGGCCGCTGGCGCCGTCCTCGTCCGTCGGCCGGTTGCGGCTCAGCTCGGCGAGGTCGGCGAACACCCCGACGAGTTCGAGCTCTCCGGCCAGCGTCCGGTGGCCGTCCTCGGCGGACGCCCGCCGCGCGGCGAGGTAGCCGTCGAGGACCCGGCGCTCGTCGTGCGGGTCGACGTCGAAGCCCAGCAGCAGGCTGCGCAGGTTCTCCCGGCCGCGCGTGGCGCGCTCCGCCGCCGGGACCGTCGCGGGCTCGGCGGGCAGGTCCAGTTCGACGGCCCCGGCGGACGAGGCGGCCTCGGCCTCGTCGCCGTCGGCGAGCGGCTCCAGCCGCAGCAGCGGCGCGCCGGTCTCCACCTGGCTGCCCACGGACACGGCGCATTCCTTCAGCCGCGCCTTGAACGGCGCCCGCAGCACCGTCTCCATCTTCATGCTCTCCAGCACCAGCACCGGCGCGCCCGCCTCGACCTCGGCGCCGACCTCCAGCGGGGTGGCGACGACCAGCGCGGGCGCGGGGGAGCGCACGACGCCGCCCTCGTCGCGGCTGACCCGGTGCGTCACGCCGTCCACCTCGACCAGGTGGACCGGGCCGTGCGTGCCGGTGAGCAGGCGGTACCGGGCGCCGTTGACGGAGATCCGCCCGGTGTGCCGGTCGAAGCGCTCCAGCTCGACGTCGGCGGTGCGCACGTCCTCGCCGGCCTCGACACCGACGCGGAAGCGGTGCGGGCCGACCCGCGCGACGCGCACGCGGTAGCCCGCGCCGCGCAGCTTGAGGTCCAGCGGCCGGCCGCTCTCGTGCTGCACCTGCGGGCGCCCGCCGGACGCGGTGGACAGCAGCCGCTGCCGCTCGGCCTGCTCCTCCTCCTCGTAGGCCTCGATGGCGGCGGCGGCCAGCGCGACGGCGGAGTGCCGGTGCGCGACGAGCCCGCCCTCGTCGCGGACGCGGTCGATCCAGCCGGTGTCGGCGCTGGCGTCGATGACCTCGGGCCGGTCGAGCAGGTCGAGCACGAAGCTCTTGTTCGTGGTGCCGCCCTCGATGACCACGGTGGTCTCGGCCATCGCGCGGCGCAGCCTGGCCAGCGCCTCGTCGCGGTCGCGGCCGTAGGCGATGATCTTCGCGATCATCGAGTCGAAGTCGGCGGGGATCGTGTCGCCCTCGCCGACGCCGGTGTCCACGCGGATGCCGGGGCCCGCGGGCAGGTCCAGCCGGGCGATGCGGCCGGGGGAGGGGGCGAAGTCGCGGTCGGGGTCCTCGGCGTTCAGCCGCGCCTCGACGGCGTGCCCGCGCTCGGCCGGCGGCGCGCCCTCGAGCCGGCCGCCGGACGCCACGTGCAGCTGCGCCTTGACCAGGTCGAACCCGGTGGTCGCCTCGGTGATCGGGTGCTCGACCTGCAGGCGGGTGTTGACCTCCAGGAACGCGAACAGCCGCTCACCCGGGTGGTAGAGGAACTCCACGGTCGCCGCGCCGCGGTAGCCGACCGCGACGGCCAGCCGCTCGGCCGACGTCTTGAGCTCGGCGGTCTGCGCGGCGTCGAGCACCGGCGACGCGGACTCCTCGATGACCTTCTGGTTGCGCCGCTGCACCGAGCAGTCGCGGACGCCGAGCGCCCACGCGGTCTCGCCGTCGGCGATCACCTGGACCTCGACGTGCCGGGCTCCGGTGACCAGGCGCTCCAGGAACACCACGCCGCTGCCGAACGCCCGCGCGGCCTCCTGGCTGGTGCGCTCGTAGGCGTCGGCGAGCTCGGCCTCGTTCGTGACCACGCGGATGCCGCGCCCGCCGCCGCCCGCGGTCGCCTTGAGCATCAGCGGGTAGCCGATGTCGGCGGCCGCCGCGATGGCCGCGTCCAGGGTCTCGACCGCGCCGCGGCTCCACGGCGCGACCGGCACGCCGACCTCCTCGGCGATCAGCTTCGCGCCGATCTTGTCGCCGAGCCTGCGCATGGCCTCCGGGCTCGGCCCGACGAAGGCGACGCCGATCTCCTCGCACAGCTCCGCGAACGCCGGATCCTCGGCGACGAAGCCCCAGCCGACCCACGCGGCGTCGGCGCCGGTCGCGACCAGCGCGCGCTCCAGCGCCTTCAGGTCGAGGTAGGGGCGCGCGGACGCGGGCCCGAGGTCGTAGGCCAGGTCCGCCTCGCGGACGAAGGCTGCCGTGCGGTCGACGTCGGTGTGCAGGGCGACGGTCTCGATCCGTGTCCCGGTCTCCGCGGCAATGTCCCGTACGGCATGGATGAGCCGCATGGCGGCTTCACCACGGTTGACGATGGCAATGCGACTGAACACGCGAACGAGCCCTTCTGCAGACCAACGAGGTACGCCGGGGCACGATCTCCCCGGCAGTGTTCACCTTCCCGCCTCAGGCCCGGCGGCGCCATGTCGGAGACAGCGCACGCTACGCGGCTCCAGTTGTAGAAAACGTCCAAAGCGTCTTTCAGTCGCGTCCGGCCGAGGGCCCGCGGGAACGGGTCGGGGGAGCGCTTCGCGGCGGTGCGTTTGTGGGATTGAGCAGGTCGTTCTCGCCGCCGGGCTCCGGCGCGGGACGCATGCGCGCCCCGGAAGGCGCACGGCGGGCCCGCCTGGTCCGGCCACGGGGCTTTCCCGGTGGAGCAAAGGGATATGTAGGGGATATGAGTGACGGGATGGTCAGAGGGGTGGTGGCGGCGCTCTTCTGGGCGTCGATGGTCTCGCTGTTCGTGGGGATCTTCCGGTGGGAGGAACCGGATGTCCTTGCCTGGTTCATCGGATTCGGCGTGCTGCTCGGGGCGGCCTACGCGGTGCGGTACTGGGGGCGGAGGCAGGGCGGGGGGTAGGGGCCCCGGCCGGAGCGTTCCGGCGGCGGTTGTCACATCCGGGGCTCCGGCGGTGCTCTGAAGGTGTGGAAGATGTGGAGCTCGTAGGACGCGGCGGGACCGCGCCGACAGCCGTCGCGCCGGCGGGGCCGCTCCCCGGCGGCCGCCGCCGTCCGGGCGGGCGAGCCGAACGGAAGGACGCCGTGGCCGTGCCGACTCCTTCAGGCCGAAGGGCCGTCCGGCCCGACCTCGAACAGGTGTTCCGGGCCGCCTACCCGCGGGTCGTCGCGGTCGCGGCCCGGGTGCTCGGGTCCCGGGACGAGGCCGAGGACGTGGCACAGGAGGTGTTCCTGGCGTTCGGGCGCTCCTCGGTGCCGGCGGGGGAGGCGGCGGGATGGTTGTCCGTCGCCGCGGCGCACACCGCGCTGAACCACCTCCGCTCCGGCCGCCGCCGCGCCTTCCGGGAGGAGGCCGCCGACGGCGGCGACCCCGTCTCCCCGGACGTCGCCGACGCGGTCGTCACCCGCGACGAGCGCCGCCTCGTGCGGGCGGCGCTGGCGCGGCTGCCCCGCAGGCAGGCCGTCGCCCTGGTCCTGCGGCACAGCGGCCTGAGCTACGCCGAGGTGGCGGCCGCCCTCGGCCTGTCCCCCGGCAGCGTGGGCACCACCGTGCGACGCGCCGAGTCCGCCCTACGCAAGGAGTTGAACCGTCATGCGTCATCCGACTGACGGCACGCTGCGCCGGCTCCTGGACGAGCCGTCCGGCGTCGCCGACGCCGATCGTGAGCACATCGCGGGGTGCCGGGCGTGCTCGTCCGGGCTGGCGGCGGTCCGGGAGGACGCGGAGGCCGCCGGGGCGGCGCTGCGCTTCGAGGTCGCCGCCGACGTCGAGGAAGGGTGGCGCCGCCTGTCCCGCGAGGTCGGCGCCGGCGAGCCGCTCCGTCCGGCCGCGACCGGACGCGGTCCCCGGTGGCGCGCGGTGCTGCGCCGCCCGGTGGTCGCCGTCGCCGGTGCCGTCGCGCTCCTGACCGGAGTCGGCGCCGCGGCCGCCGCGGACTGGCTGCAGGTCTTCCGCGCCGAGAAGGTCGCCCCGGTCGTGATCAGCCAGGCCGACCTGCTGCGGCTGCCCGACCTGTCCGCCTACGGCGAGGCCGAGGTGAGGAAGGAGGCGAACCGGCGCAGGGTCGCCGGCGCCGACGCCGCGCGGGAGATCACCGGACTGCCCGTCCCCCGGGTGGGCGAACTGCCCCGCGGCGTGACGGGGGAACCGGAGTTCCAGGTCGGCGACCAGGTGAGCGCGACGTTCACCTTCTCGGTGCGCAAGGCGGCGAAGACCGCCGCGGCGGCCGGGCTGCCGCTGCCGCCACCGCCCCCGGGCCTCGACGGCAGCCGGTTCCGGTTGACCGCCGGTCCCGGCCTCGCCGCGGTCTGGACGGAGGCGCGCGGCGTGCCGGCCCTGATGGTGGCCCGCGTGGTCGCGCCCCGCGCCTACTCCTCGGGCGTCCCGTTCGGGACCGCCCGCGACTACCTGCTCTCCCTGCCCGGCCTGCCGGAGTCCGTCGCGTCGCAACTGCGCGGCTTCTCCGGCGACGGGACGACGCTGCCCCTGGTCGTGAAGGCCTGGAAGCAGAAGAGCTCCGCCACCGACGTCAACGGGGTGCCCGCCACGGTGCTCACCACGCGGGACGGCGTGATGGCGGGGGTGCTCTGGGTGGACGGCGGCGTCGTCACCGGGGTGGTCGGCTCGCTGAGCGCCGACGAGGTGCTGTCGGTGGCCCGCGGACTGAGGTGGGAGCGGTGACCGGCCCCGCCTCCCGGCACGTCACCGGCGACGCGGAGCACCACACCGCCGGGCTTGCCCCCTCCCCGGCGGTGTGGTGCTCGGGCCTGCGCAAGAGCTACCGGCGGCGGACCGCGGTCGACGGCGTCTCCCTCACCGTCGGGCGCGGCGAGGTGATGGGCCTGCTCGGCCCCAACGGAGCCGGCAAGACCAGCGTCATCAAGATGCTGCTCGGCCTCGTCCGGCCCGACGCCGGGGAGGTGCTGCTGCTCGGGCGGCCCGCACGCGATCCGCGGTCCCGGGCCCGCGTCGGCTACCTGCCCGAGCTCTTCCGGTACCAGCCGTGGCTCACCGCCGCCGAGGTGCTGGCCCTGCACGTCCGGCTCTCGGGCGCCGAGGTGCCGGAGGGGGAGCGGCGCGAGTGCCTGGCGTCCGTCAGCCTCGCCGACCGCGCAGGCGACCGGGTGGGCGGCTTCTCCAAGGGCATGCAGCAGCGCCTCGGGCTGGCCGTCGCGCTGGTGGCGCGCCCAGAACTGGTCGTCCTCGACGAGCCGACGAGCGCCCTGGACCCGATCGGCCGGGCCGACGTCCGCGACCTGCTGCTGTCCCTCAGGGCCCGCGGGGTCGCCGTCCTGCTCAACTCGCACCTCATCGGCGAGGTCGAGCGGGTCTGCGACCGGGTCGTCATCCTCGACAAGGGCAGGGTCGCGGCGTCCGGCACCCTCCCGGAACTGCTCGGCCGGCGCGAACTGCGGCTGCGGCTCGACGGGGTGGGCGAACGGGCGGAGGCCCGGCTGGCCGCCGCCGGCCGGCTCACCCGCAGCGGCGACACGTTCACCGTCACGCTCCCCCCGGACCATGACACCGGCGACGTTCCGGGCCTCGTGGCGGACCTGGTCGGCCTCGGGGTGCGCGTCCACGCCGTCGAACCCGTGCGGATCAGCCTCGAGGAACGGCTGCTGGACATCCTCCGCACCGGTCCCGCCAGCCCCGTCGAGGAGCGCCCATGACCGTCCGCACCGTCCTCACCGTCGCCGTCCTGACCCTCCAGGAGGCCGCGCGCCGCCGGGTGCTGCGCTCGCTCGCCGTGCTGACGGTCCTGCTGCTCGCGCTCAGCGCCTGGGGGTTCTCCCGGATCGACTCGGAGTTCGGCGGGCTCACCAGCGGGGAGGCGAGGCTGGCGGCCGCCATGGTCCTCAACCTGGTGATGTTCGGCATGAGCCTCATCGCCGCGCTCGGCACGGCGTTCCTCGCCGGACCCACCCTGGCGGGCGAGGCCGAGTCGGGGATCGTGCTGGCGGTCCTGGCCCGCCCGGTCCGCCGCTCGGCGGTGCTGCTGGGCAAGTGGCTGGGCCTGGTGGCCTTCGGCGGCGGCTTCGTGACCGCGGCCGGGCTCGCCCAGTTCCTCATCGTCCGGACCACGTCGGGCTACTGGCCGCCGGAACCGGTGACCGGCCTGGCGCTGCTCGCCGCGCAGACCACGGTGCTGCTCACCCTGGGACTCCTGCTGTCCACCGCCATCTCCCCGATGGCGTCGGGCGTCGTCGCGGTCGGCCTCTTCGGCGCCACCTGGATCGCGGGCGTGGTCGGCGTGGTCGGCGAGGCGCTCGGCAACGGCGGCGTGGCGCGGGTCGGCACCGTCTCCAGGGTGCTGCTGCCGAGCGACGGCCTGTGGCGCGGAGCCATGAACGCCTTCCAGGACCCGACACTGCCCGCGCAGTTCGGCGCCGCGTTCGAGGGCCACCCGTTCCTGAGCGAGTCGATGCCCACCACCGCCTACCTGGCCTGGACCGCCCTGTGGGTCGCCCTCGTCCTCGGCCTGGCGGCGGTCTCCTTCCAGCACCGCGACCTGTGAGCCGGGCGGCGGGCCGGTCCGGCCCGCCGCCCGGACGGTCCGCTCATCCGAGCGAGTTGAGGAACTGCTGGAGGCTGGTGGCGGGGTAGCCGGTGGCGCGCTGGACGGTGGGGCTGACGATGTCCATCTCGCCGGTGGCGATGGCCTCGTAGGACGTGACCCAGCCGGCCACCTCCCAGTCGGGGGCGCCGTAGCGGGCCCGGGAGGCGTAGGCCTCCTCCACCGTCTCGGGGACGTACCCGACGCCCATCATCTCGGCCGTCTGCGCCATGGTGAGGGGCTGCGGGCCCGTCACGTCGTACCGGCGGCCCCGGTGCAGCGCCGCGTGCGGCAGGATCGCGGCGGCGACGGCCGCGACGTCGGTGCGCGCGACCCAGGCGCAGCGGCCGTTCCCGGCCGGGCCGCGGATCGCGCCGTCCTGCACGAGATGGGGCAGCACGTCCTGGTAGAGGCTGGGCCGCAGGAAGGTGAAGTCCAGCCCGGAGGCCTTGACGTACTCCTCGGTGGCCCAGTGGTCGCGCGCGAACGTGAACGTGGCGTGCTCGGCCGCCGACAGGAACGACAGGTACACCAGGTGGCGCACGCCCGCCGCCACCGCGGCGTCCACGGCGGAGCGGTGCTCGGCCACCCGGTCCGCGGACTCCCTGGCCGACACCAGGAGGACGGCGTCCAGCCCGTCGAACGCCTCGCGCATGCCCTCGGTGTCGGCGTATCCCCCGGTGACGGGGGCCACCCGGGCGTCGGGCAGTTCGGGCGCGCGGGAGGCGTCGCGGACGATCAGGCGGGGGGCGTGGCCCTCCTTGACCAGGAGGCGGACCGTCTCCGCGCCCACCGAACCGGTCGCACCGGTGACGCCGATGTTCTTGGTCATGTCTCCTCCTCGTGGGGGGCGGACCTCACGTCCGGACCAGCCTCTCGAAGAGGCGCGTGAGGGTCTCGTCGGGATCGCCGGTGAGGCCGGGATGCACGGGGCCGGCCTGGACGATCGTGCTGCGCGGCGCGGTGAGCCAGCGGAACCGCCGCCCGAGCGATTCTCCACCGGCGTGGTCGTCGCCCGCGCAGTGGGCGGCGATTCCGTTCAGCGCCCGGCGCAGCTGCTCCAGGTTCATTCCCGGTGAGAACGAGCGCAACCTGCTTTCGTCCGCCGAGATGCGAACCCGCAGGTAGTCACGCTTGCGGCAGAAGACGACCACGCCGACATTGAGTGATTCGCCGCGTTCGAGATCGGGGATGAGGCGCAGCAGCGCGTACTCGTAGAGGTCCAGTTCAGGGTGTTCCACAGGTTCTGCCATATAGGGGGAGGGTTCGACCTGGTTCACTGCAGCCAGCTCCTCGGGGCGGCGGCGCGGGCGAGCAGCTGGGTCACGTACGCCTCGCGGACGTCCCGCGCCGAGGCGAAACCCGGCTCGCCCTCGAGCCAGCGCTCGGGCACCAGCGCGGTGATCCCGCGCAGCAGCTCCTCGGTGATGCGGGGCAGCAGCTCGGCCTCGGCGCCCCGGAGGTCCTTGGCGTAGGGCTTGAAGACGTGGTCGTCCACGTCGTAGGGCCGGTGCACCAGCTTGGCGGCGCTGGCCCAGGCGTGGTGGAAGTACAGGCTCGCCCCGTGGTCGATGAGCCAGACGTCCCCGTGCCAGACCAGCATGTTGGGGTTGCGCCAGCTGCGGTCGACGTTGCCGATGAAGGCGTCGAACCACAACACGCGGCTGGCGAAGCCGGCGTCCGGCGTCCAGCCGAGCGGGTCGTAGCCGAGCGAGCCGGGCAGGAAGTCCACGCCCAGGTTCCAGCCGGGGCTGGCGTCGAGGAGGTCCTGCACCTCCTCGTCCGGTTCGTGCCTGGCCATCACCGGATCGAAGTCCAGGACGACCTGGTCGGGGGTGCGGAAGCCGAGCTCCCGCGCCAGGGCGCCGGCGAGGATCTCGGCGACCAGGGCCTTGCGCCCCTGACCGGCTCCGGTGAACTTGGCGACGTAGGTGCCCAGGTCGGCGGCCTCCACCAGGCCGGGCAGGGAGCCGCCTTCACGCAGTGGCAGGACGTACCGGGTGGCTTTGACTACAGGCAACACGCGCCCAGGCTATCCGTCAGGGGTGGTAGACCTGGTAAGCGAGGGTGATCTTTCCCCGCCCGTCGAAGCGCAGCCCCCACTGCGGGTTCATCTTCGGCTTGTCCACGGCCTTGCGCAGTCCCTTCAGACCGGTCTTACGCATGGCGATCCGACCCTGGGAGTCGGTGTGGAAGACGCAGATCGTCGCCTTCTTGGCGAAGGCACGCGTCCGCTTCTTCCCATAGGGCTTGTAGTAGCCGTCGTTGTACTCGGCCTTCTTGTACTTGGCCCAGCGCCCCGCGAGCGCGCCGTACGGCCGCTTCGCCGACACGGGACGCACGCCGCCGGGCTGGACGTCGATGACCTTCTGGAACTTCGGGGCCTTGACCTTCACGGAGCAGATCGTGCCCGCGGCCTCCGCGGGGGCGGACACGACCAGGGGGGCGAGCAGAACGGCCGAGGCGGCCAGAGGGATATGCATCTTCTTCATGGTTATCTACATCCTTTCCGGACCAAACTGTCAGGTCGTTCTCAACTGGTAAGCGAGGATGATCTTCCCCTTTTTGCTGGAGCGCAGACCCCGTTCGCGGCTCGGACGTCCGCGTCCTCGCCGAGCGCAGGGACCGCCGGGGTGCGGACGGGCACCCCGTCCGACGCACGGCCGGACGGGGTGGTTCGGTAAAGATCGTTTTCCCGGTGGCGGGTTCCGCCGGGCGCCCCCTCAGCCCCCGGGGGCGAGGTTGCGCACGATGGACTGCACCGTCACGCCGTTGTGGGTGGTGGTGAACCGGAACGGGGTGACCACGGCCACCTGCTTGAAGCCGATGTAGAACGGCGCCGCCGTCTGGCCTTCGGGGACGGTGACCCGGCCGCCGCCGGCGAGTTCGAGCAGGCCCGGCTGGTCGGACGTCACCTGCAGGGTGAGGCCGCCCTTGGGCGCGGGCAGGTTGATGTCGATGTGCGCCTCCAGCGTCCGGGCCTTGGAGGAGTCGACGAACTCGTCGAAGTGCAGGGTGAACTTCGTCGGCACGTGGACGACCTCGGCCTGGCCGGGGGTGAGGACGATGCCCCGGGCGAGGGTCTGCCCGTACCTGGCGGCGATCTTGATCTCCGTGTCGGCGGCGACGCCCTGGGTCAGGATCGCGAAGTGGGCGGCCTTGCGGCCCGCCGGGATCTTCACCTGGCCCTTGACCTGGGCCTTGGCGTTGCCGCTGGCCAGTGTGACGCGCACGCCCCCGGCGGGGGCCGCCTTGTTCAGCGCGACGGTGCCCCCGGTGGCGGTGCCGCCCTGGACGGCGTAGTCGTCGAGGGCGAGCCGGGTGAGGTAGTGGCGAGGGGTGAGCGTCAGCCTGCGCTTGACGACCTCGCCGCCCAGCCCGGCGGCGACCACGCCGGTGCCGACCCGGGCGATGCGGGCGGTCCTGATGGGGAAGCGCACGAGCTTCTTGCCCGCCGGGACCTTCACCGACTTCGGGACCTTGATGTATCGGGGGCTCTTGGCGGCGAGCCGCACCTTCACGCCGCCCATGGGCGCGGCGGAGGTGAGGGTGACGGTGCCGTGGGCCTTCTTTCCGCCGATCATCTTGCGCTTGGTGAGTTTCAGCCCGGCGAGCTCGGGCGCGGCCCTGAGATGGGCGATGTTCTGGATGGTGGCGGGGGCTCCGTCGATGCGGGTGATCGCGTGACCACCGGCGAGGGCGAGGGAGAGGGCGGCTGCGCCGCCGATGAGGGCTCGTTTGAGCTGGGGGGCCAACGGAAGGGCCTTCCGGACAAAGGGGGGTCGATGGTGCGGCCGTATGATTTCGGCTCGCCGGAACGGCGTCAAGATCGTTGGGAGGGCCTCATGCGGCTGGGGATCACGATGTTCGCCACCGACAGGACGGTGGCGGTGCACGAGCTGGCGGTCGCGGCGGAGGAGCGGGGCTTCTCCTCGCTCTACCTGCCCGAGCACACGCACATCCCGGTGTCGCGCCGGACGCCCGGACCGGCGACCAAGGAGGCGTCGGGGACGGGGGACGGGCGCCTGACGGGGACGTCGGGGGACACGACGCTGCCGGAGGAGTACGCGCGGACGCTGGACCCCCTGGTGGTGCTGGCGGCCGCGGCGGCGGTGACGAGCACGATCACGCTGGGGACGGGCGTCCTTCTGCCGGCCCAGCGCGAGCCGCTGGTGACGGCCAAGGCCGTGGCGTCGCTCCAGCATGTGGCGCGGGGCCGGTTCGCGCTGGGCGTGGGGTTCGGCTGGAACGTGGAGGAGGGCGCCGACCACGGGGTCGTGTGGCCGGAGCGGCGCGAGCGGGCGCGCGAGCACATCCTGGCCATGCGCGCGTTGTGGCGGGACGAGGTGGCCTCGTTCGACGGGGAGCACGTGGCGTTCGAGCCGAGCTGGGCGTGGCCCAAGGCGGAGGTGCCGGTGCTGCTCGGCGGGGCGGGCGGACCGAGGCTCTTCGAGGCGATCGCCGAGTACGGAGACGGCTGGCTGCCGATCGGCGGGGCGGGCATCCGCGAGGCGCGGCCCCGGCTGGAGGCGGCCTGCGAAAAGGCGGGACGGGACCCCTCGACGCTGTCCGTCATCCCGTTCGGCACCCTGCCCACCCACGCCAAACTGGAGTACTACCAAGCCCTGGGCATCGAAGAGGTCGTCCTGCGGGTGCGGGGCGGCACCCGGGACGAGGTGCTGCCCGTCCTGGACTCCTACCGGGAGTTCCTCACAGGGGCATGACGAACATCGCGGTGGCCTCGATCGTGGGCTTGCCGGCGGAGTTGAGGATCCGGCCGGCGGCGTGGGCCCTGCGGCCCTCCACGCGGTCGATCCGCGCCTCGGCGACGAGCGGCTCGCCGAGCATGGTGGGTCGGCGGTAGAGCAGTTCCAGGGAGGCGGTCAGGCCGGGGGTGCCGTTGCTGTCGGCGGCCATGCCGAGCAGCTGGTCCAGGATCATGGCGCTGACGCCGCCGTGGACCATGCCGGGAGGTCCCTCGTAGACGGAGTTGAGGGTGAACTCCGAGCGCACCGAGCCGTCCGGGAGGAACCGCACGTCGCAGGGCGGGGCGATGGGGTTGAGCGCGCCGTTGACGGGTCCGGCCAGCTGCCGCATGATGCCGCCGCCCTCGACGTCGACGACGGGCGGCGCGGTGCGGCGGACCGCGCCGAGCCGGGCGGTCAGCGCCTCCACCTGCGCGGTGACCTCGGCGAGCTCCTCCTCGGGCAGGTCGGTCAGGACGGCCGCCTCGTTCAGCTCCCGCACCCGGGCCGCGAGCCGCGACAGGTACTCGATCCGCCGCTCGCTCACCGGCTCGCGCGGCTGGACGGTGAAGATCGGGTGGGTACGGGTACCCGACATCGGCGCTCCTGGGATCTCCGGTGGTTTTAGAACATCATTCTAAAACCATGCGCCGCTACTTTTCGGACAAGGGTGGGGTTTGGGTGATTTGTGTGTTTTTGTAAAGATTCTCGGGGGTAGTGCTCTCCCTGCGTGTCACGACTGTTCTCGGGGGGAGACCATGACGACGAAGATGCAGGACCACGTCCGCGACCTGATGAGCACGGAGAGCTGCTGCACCATCCCGGCGCACGAGACGCTGGACCGGGCGGCCCAGCTCATGCGCGAGGAGGGGGTCGGCGCACTGCCGATCATCGGCTCGGACCAGCGGTTCGAGGGCATCATCACCGACCGCGACATCGTCGTGAAGTGCATCGCGGCAGGGCACGACCCGTCCCGGGTGACCGCGGGGGACCTCTCCTCCGGGCTGTACTCGGTCTCGCCGGACACCACCGTCCAGGAGGCGCTGGACGTGATGGAGAAGCACCAGGTCAAGCGCCTGCCGGTCATCAAGGACAACCGCATGGTCGGCATGATCAGCGAGGCAGACCTGGCGCGGAACCTGCCCGACGCCCAGCTCGCCGAGTTCGTCCATCGCGTCTACGCGCGGGCGGGCGGCAAGCGCGGGGCCGGCGGCGGGCCCGAATAGGAGCGGCGGCGAGGGCCGCGGGCCGGGTGCCCGCGGCCTTCCGCCTGTCCGGAAGGCCTCAGGCGGGCCGCGCGGCCTCGGCGAGGACGCCGGCGAGGACGGTGCGCAGGGCCTCGGCCGTGCCGGTGGCCGCGGAGTCGCCGGTGGCGAGACGGCGCACGGCCAGGCCGTACAGGAGGGTGACGACCGTGGGGGCGTGGCGTTCGGGCTCGGGGACGCCCAGTGCGGTGAGGATCGACGTCGCCAGGCGGTCGTAGGCGGCCAGGGAGCGCTCGGCCGCGGGCCGCAGCGCGGGGTCGCGGGCCGCCTGCAGGTGGAGTTCGAGGTTGGCTATCTGCTCGGGCTCGTTGGTGAAGGCGACGATGGCGCGCTCGGCCTCGTCGGCGGCCTGCCCGGGGGAGCGGACGTCGTCGGCCAGGGCGAGCGCGGTCCGGGTGATGCGGTCGAGCTCGCGGTCGACGAAGCGGTCGAGGCACTCGCGCAGCAGGTCCGTCTGCGAGCCGAAGTGGTAGGTCAGGGTGCCCAGGGAGACCCCGGCCGCGGCGGCGACGGCGCGGTTGCTGAGACCGCCGACGCCGCGCTCGCCGATGAGCCGCAGGGCGGCGTCGAGGATGCGCTCGCGTGCTTCGTTCATGAGGACCCGTCTTCCCAAGGAGGAGGTCTCCAGCCTATCGTTCGTTCGAACGAACGAGAGAGGGAGACGGTGGGCGGACTCGCGTACAAGGGACTGGCGGAGCAGGCGGAGCTGGCGGCGGCGGGGAAGGTGAGCGCCAAGGAGCTGGTCGAGGCCTCGCTCGCCCGGATCGACGAGGTGGACGGGAGGGTGGGCGCCTTCCGGGTCGTGCGGTACGAGGCGGCCCGCGCCGAGGCGGCCGAGGCCGACCGGCGGCTGGCGGCGGGGGAGCGGCTGCCGCTGCTGGGCGTGCCCGTCGCGGTCAAGGACGACACCGACGTGCGCGGCGAGACGACGCCGTTCGCGGTGCGGGGCGACCACGCGCCGGCGGCGCGGGACGCCGAGCAGGTGCGCAGGCTGCGCGAGGCCGGCGCGATCATCGTCGGCAAGACGCGCACGTGCGAGATCGGCCTGTGGCCGTTCAGCGAGTCGCCCGGCTACGGCGCCGCGCGCAACCCCTGGAAGCTCGGCTTCACCCCCGGCGGCTCGTCCGGCGGCTCGTCCGCGGCGGTCGCGGCGGGCATGGTCCCGGCGGCCGTCGGCTCCGACGGCGCCGGCTCCATCCGCATCCCCGCCGCCTGGACCAACCTCGTCGGCATCAAGCCCCAGCGCGGCCGCGTCTCGGGATACCCGCACACCGACCCGTTCAACGGACTGACGGTCTGGGGCCCGCTGGCCCGCACGGTCGAGGACGCCGCGCTGCTGCTGGACGTCCTCACCGGCAGCCACCCGCAGGACGTCCACCGGCTCGACCCGCCGCGCACCCCGTTCGCCGAGGCGGCCCGGCGGGACCCCGGAAGGCTGCGCGTCGCCGTCTCGTTCAAGACCGCCCTCGGCGTCCCCGGCAGGATCGATCCCGAGATCCGCCGGGCGGTCGAGCGCATGGCGCGGCTGCTCACCGACCTCGGCCACAAGGTGTTCCCCGCCGACCCCGACTACGGGCCCGTCGCGCTCGGCCTCGTCCCGCGCGGCACGTCGGGCGTCGCCGACTGGCTCGATTCCATCCCGGGCGCGCGGCCCGAGGCGCGCACCGAGGTGGAGGCGCGGATCGGCCGGACCGTGGGACGGCGGCTGCTGCCCCTGGCGCGGCGCATGGACCCCTACCTGCGCCGCCGCGCCGGATCCGTCTTCCGGTACGCCGACGTGGTGCTCACCCCGACCACCGCGCAGCATCCGTCGAAGGTCGGCGCGTTCGACGGCGCGGGCTACCAGCGGACGCAGTCGGGCGTCGCCGCGCTGTGCCCGCTGGCCTGGCCGTGGAACGTCCTGGGCTGGCCGGGCATGAGCGTGCCCGCGGGGTTCGGCCGCGACGGCCTGCCGATCGGCGCGCAGCTCCTGGGCCACGACGGCGAGGAGGCCGGGCTCATCTCCCTGGCGGCGCAGCTGCAGGAGGCGGAGCGCTGGCAGGACCGCTTCCCGGCGCTCTGAGCGCCTCGCGCGACAGGCGGTCGGCCTGCCGCGTCGTCTCGGGCAGCCGGTAGGACGGGCTGAGCGCCAGGACGTGGCGGGTCGCCGCCTCGAGGTCGGTGCGGTGGCCCACCGAGACGTAGACGGGCTTGACGCCCGTCTGCGTCCGCACGGTGCGCCCGACGACCTCGCCCTCGTGGACGAGGTCGGTGAAGGCGCCGCGCTCTCGTCCCGGCTCCACGTGCTCACCGACGAGGAACGTCTTGCCGACGCCCATCGCGGGCAGCCCGGTGAGCAGCCCCAGGTGGCAGGCGAGCCCGAACCTGCGGAAGTGGGCGCGCCCGTGGCCGTCGCAGACGAGCAGGTCCGGCACGGTGTCCAGCCTCCGCAGCGCCGACAGCAGGGCCGGCAGCTCCCGGAAGGCGAACAGCCCGGGGACGTAGGGGAAGGACGGCCGCTCGACGGCGACGGCGGTCTCGACGGGCCGCAGCGTCGCGGCGTCCAGGACGACGACCGCCGCGGCCACCCGGTCGTCGGCGTAGGCGACGTCGAGGCCCGCGACGGTGCGGACCGCGGCGGGCCCCGGCTCCTGCCGGACCAGCCCGCGCAGCCGCTCCTGCAGGGCCTGGGCCTCCTGCTCGGAGGAGGGCCAGGGGTGCAGGTCCTTGATGTCCATGGGAGGGAGGGTAACCGAGTACTCGGATCACGAAATCTGAGTACTTTGACGGATGCCGCAGGGGCGCCCGGCTGGTTGCCTCGGACCATGGTCAAGCTCGCCACACCCGCCGCGCTCCTGTACGCGGCGCTGATCCTCGGCCTGGCCCACCGGCTGCACCAGGCGCCCGGCGCGGACCCCGGCCTGGAGGGCATCTGGCTGCTGCTCGCGAGCCTCCCGGCCGGGCTCCTGCCATTGATGCTCCCGCTTCCGGAGAGCCGCGACGTCTTCCTGCTCGCCATGACCTCGGCCGGCCTGTTCCAGGCGCTGCTGGTCTGGCTGGCAGGGAGGGTCTTCGACAGCCCGCTGCTTCAGAAGCCAGGCCCGGTGATCATGCCGCCGTCGACCAGGATCTCGCTGCCCGAGCAGTAGGACGAGTCGTCGCTCGCCAGGAAGACCATCAGACCCGACACCTCGTGCGTCTTGCCCAGCCGCCCCAGCGGCAGCGCCTTCATGAAGGCGTCGGCGCTGTCCGCGCTGCGCTCGACGACCTCGGGGTCCAGGGACATCGCGGTGAAGATCCCGCCCGGGTGGACGCTGTTGACGCGGATGCCGTACGGGCCGAGTTCGCGCGCCGCGGACTTGGTGACGCCGCGGATGCCGAACTTCCCGGCGCTGTAGGCGGAGAACCCGGCGGCCGAGACGAAGCCCTCGGTCGAGCTGACGTTGATGATGGAGCCGCCGCCCGCCGCCTTCATGGCCGGGATGACCGACTTGATGCCCAGCCACTGGCCGGTCAGGTTGACGTTGACGGTGGCCTGGAACTCGGCCACCTCCATGTCCTCGATGTTCTTCACGCGGATGACGCCCGCGTTGTTGACCAGCACGTCCAGCCTGCCGAAGGAGTCCACGGCCAGCCGCACCGCGGCCTGCCAGTCCTCGGGCCGCGTCACGTCCATCCGGACGAACAACGCCTCGCCGTCGAACTCGCCGGCCAGCTTCGCGCCCTCCTCCTCCAGCAGGTCGCCGAAGACGACCCGCGCCCCCTCGGCGACGAACCGCCGGACGTGGGCCTTGCCCATGCCGCGTGCGCCGCCGGTGATGAGGGCGACCTTCCCGTCAAGCTGACCCATGAGCTGCTCCCAGTGACCGTTGGTGGCCGTCGGCCGACCGCCCCTCGGGGGAGGGGCGCGCGAGAGGTGCGCCGGATGTCACCTTCCGGACAGGCATCCGGAGGGCGCGGGCGCGCGTCCTCTCCACTGAACGGGAGGCGTGACCGGCGCGGTTCGCCTCCCCCTCCACGAGGGCCGCGCGGCCGTCGTCCCGCTGGTTTTCGAAGCCGTCCAGCGGGGAGCGGCCGCGCGGCTCGCGTCTTCGGCTCCCGGCGTCCATCGCCGCCCAAACTAACGTGCGCTTGGTTGGTGGGACAAGGGCGCGGGGGTCAGGCCGCGGCCGCGTAGGCCGCCTTGACCAGTTCGTAGGAGCGCCGGTCCCCGGCCATGCCGCCGCCCATCTGGTTGGGGATGAAAGCCACGGCCAGCCCCTTCTCCGGGTCGCCGAGCCCGATGCCGCCGCCCGCCCCCGTGTGGCCGAACGCGGTGCTCCTGCCCGCGGAGGGCGTCATGAACGTCATGGCGGGACGCATGAAGCCGAGCCCGAAGGCGCTCTCCACGAGCAGGACCTTGTCCGCGCCGCGCACCCGTTCCCGGACGCCCTCCGCCAGCGTCTCCTTCCGCAGGATCCGCCCGCCGATCAGCGCGTCGTAGAAGGCGGCCAGGTCGCGGGCGGTGGCGACCATGCCCGCCGCGGGCCAGCCGCCCCGCAGCACGACCGGCTTGTTGTAGGAGGCGGACGGGTTGTGCAGGGCGCGGTTGAGCAGGGACTCCGGATCGAGGTAGGCCTCGGCCAGGCGGGTCAGGAGGTCGGCCCCCGAGTGCTCGCCGGCCTGCGGGTCGGCGGCCCCGGCCGGGGGGCGGCCCGTCGCGGAGAGCCTCGCGGCCCTGGCCATGACCTCCGGCGGGGTGCCGATCCACAGCCCGGGGGTGAACTCGCGCCGGACGAACTCCCCGACCGGCATCCCCGCCGTGCGCCGCACGATCTCCCCGGCCAGCCAGCCGTAGGTGAGCGCGTGGTAGCCGTGCCCGTCGTCCGGCGCCCACTCCGGCGCCTGGCCCGCCAGCAGGCCGGCCATCGCGGCGGGGTCGGCCGCCTCCTCGGCGCTGACCGGCCGGTCGAAGGCGGGCAGCCCCGCCCGGTGGGTGAGCAGGTGCTCGCCGGTGACGCCCTCCTTGCCGTGCGCGCCGAACTCCGGCCACCAGTCGGTCACCGGGCGGTCCAGCGCCACCTCGCCGCGTTCGGCCAGCAGCAGCGCGGCGGCGGCGGTCACGGCCTTGGTGCACGAGAAGGCCAGGCAGGGGGTGTCGTGCTCCCAGGCGCGGCCGGTCCGCGCGTCGGCGATCCCGCCCCACAGGTCGACGACCGGCCGCCCGCCGGCGAACACCGCGACGCTCGCGCCGAGGTTGCGGCCCTGGGCGAACTGCGCCTCGAAGGCCTCGCGGACGCCGCGGAACGCCGGATCGCAGTGCCCCTGCACTACCTGGTCAGATCCCATCATTCCTCCACAAAGCACCAGAAACCCATAGGAAAGATCGGTCACATCATGGCAGCCGCCGGACTCCCGGAGGGCTCCGGGGAGGGGATGGTCCATCAATGATGTGCATGGATGGTAATGGTGGTGCTATTTCCCTTGCATCCGCAATTTTCGTTATTAATGGGAATAGATCCGGGCGGTGACGGCGGGGATACCTTAAAAACAACTGGAGATTCCACCCGGCTCTGCAGCCTTTCCTTGTAATTTGGTCGACCAATCAACCCAGGAGGTCGACAGTGTTCGTCAATTACGCCCGTTTCACGGTGGCCGCGGTCCTGACCGCGGGAGCGGTCGCCGCCCTTCCCGGTTCCGCCGCCGCCGCACCCGGCAGAGGCTCCTGCCTGATGGGGAACTGGACGCTGACCAAGTACGTGATGACCATGAAGGGCAAGGACGTCTCACTCCACACCACCGGCGGCCAGGGCACCCGGCTGCGCGTGGGCAAGAACGGCGCCGTCTACGACTTCAACCGCTCCAAGCCGGCCATCACCAAGGGCACCCGCTCCGGCGAGGAGGTCGGGCTGTGGTCCAGCTACCGGGGCAGGCTGTCGCTGAAGTCGAAGTTCCGGGGCGCGCGCTCGGGCGTGCTGACCACCAGGCCCGGCAGCGCGCGCGGCGACGCCAACGGACTGCTCGGCCAGCTCAAGCCGGAGAAGAAGCTGCTCGCCAAGTACAGCATCGTGGAGACCTACCGCCGCGGGGAATGGGTGGCGCTCATCCCGCACCGCGCGGACTTCCGCTGCAACGGGCGCACCCTGCTGCTGCAGGCCAAGAAGCGCGACTTCTTCGGCACCAGCACGGTGAAGATCGAGTACCGGCGCGCCTGACCGGTCCGGGGCGGCGGCGGCACCCGCCGCCGCCCCGCCCTCTTGTACTTTTGTCGATCATCCCTGCACGGAGGTCGACCTTGTTCGCTGCATCCCCCCGCACGTCGTCCGCCGCTCTGGCACCCGTCGCCCTCGCGGCCGCGCTGGCCGCCGCGGTCCTCGCGCTCCCCGCCTCCGCCTCCGCCGCGGCCAAGCCCTGCCTGCTCGGCAAGTGGAAGCTCACCAAGTACACCCTCGACGCCAAGGGGCCCGGGTTGAGCACCAAGGCCCGGGGCGGCCAGGGCATCGGCCTGACGGTCGCGAAGAAGTCCGTGACCTACGACTTCAACGGTTCCAGGCCGCTCGCCGTCAAGGGCATCTCGGACGGTGAGAAGTACGACATGAAGACGACCTACAGCAAGCGCCTGATGCTGGAGTCCACCCTGAAGGGAGCCAGGAAGGGCTCCCTCGCGCTCAAGCCCAAGAGCGCCAAGGGCGGCGCCAGGGCCGCCATCTCCAGGAACGGCGCCTTCGTCATGAGCTACAGCCTCGTGCAGAACGTGTACCGAGAGGGAAGCTGGGAGCCCGTCGCCCCGCTCCGCAGCTCCTACACGTGCAATGCCAAGACCGTCACGTTCCGGACCACGAGCACGGACGACAGCGGCACCGGCACGATCGTGACGACCTACCGGCGCCGCTGAGATCGGGCGCTCCGCGCGCCCGGCGGGGACAGGACAACGGTCCCGTCCCTGTTCGTTCCGCTTCCTGTACTTTTGTCGATCATTCCGGTATGGAGGTCGACTTTGTTCGCAGTATCCACCCGGGCGGCGCTGGCCGCCGCCCTGGCGGCCGGCGCCGCCCTCGCCCTTCCCGCGGCGGCCTCGGCGGCGCCCGCGAAGCCCTGCGCCGTGGGCAAGTGGAAGCTCGCCCAGTACAAGATGGGCCAGCGGGACGAGGGGTACACGGCCAGCGCCAAGGGCGGTGAGGGCATCCGGCTGACGGTCGCCAAGAAGTCCGTCCGCTACGACTTCAACGGCTCCAAGAGGGTCGTCACCAAGGGCAGCGTCGCGGGCGACGCCTACGACCTGGTGAGCGTCTACCGCGGGACCCTCAAGGCGAAGTCCGTCCTGACGGGCGGCAGGAAGGGCTCCCTGTCCCTCAAGGCGCGGAGCGCCACCGGCGACGCCAAGGTGAGCGACACCAACATGGGGGTTCCGCTGGGCTCCTACAGCCTCGTCAAGAACTACCGCAAGGCCGAGACGGATCCGCTCGTCCCGGTCTACGCCGACTTCACCTGCACCGCCAAGACCCTCAAGCTCACGATGGAGGCCGACGGCGCCGGCACCATCGACGTGGCGCTGGTCTACCGGCGCGTCTGATCCTCCCGGCGGGGGTCGGGCGGGGGCGCGGACGCCGCCACCCGCGCCCCCGCCGGGCGGCACGCTGGAATTCTCCTGAAATCCGATGTTCCTTCACGGATGGCGGATACGTTTGACGATCATCCGCCGCTCCACGGAGGAGGTCGACTTGCCCGCCACCCCGGCCCGCCTGCTGCCGGCCGCCGCGCTGGCCGCGGGAGCCGTTCTGGCCCTGTCCGCCCCGGCCTCGGCCAAGGCCTGCGTCACCGACGACTGGAAACTCACCCGGTACCGGATGGCGGCCGCCGGCCAGGACGTCCGGATCAGCGCCAAGGGGGGCGAGGGCACCCGCCTCTCTATCACGAAGAAGACGCTCTCCTACGATTTCACCAAGGCCCGGGAGGTCGTCGCCGAGGGAAATGACAACGGCGACGAATACACCCTGACCAGCGTCTACAAGAAGAAGCTCCACTTCAAGTCGTCCCTGAAGGGCGGTAGGAAGGGAACCTTGTCGATCAAACGCGGGTCGGCGACCGGCGACGCCACCGTGAAATCCCTTTTCAACACGATCTCGTTGCGCACGGTCAAGCTCGCCAGGCACTACCGCAACGGCAACGTGGACCCGCTCGTCCCCGCCCGCCCCGCCTTCGCCTGCTCGGGCAGGACCCTGAAGCTCACCGCCGTCCTGTCCGACCCCGCGGCCCCCGCCACCGTCACCGCGACCTACCGCCGCATCTGACCCGCGTCCTAGGCTGGATGCATGATCAGACACGTGGTGATGTTCACCTGGAAGCCCGAGGCCACCCAGGAGCAGAAGGCGGCGGTGCCGGCGGGCCTGGCGGAGCTGCCGGACCGGATTCCGCAGATCAGGCGCTACGAGTACGGGGCGGGCATCAATCCGGGGAACCAGGACTTCGTGCTGGTGGCGGACTTCGCCGACCATGACGACTTCGTCACATACCGCGACCACCCCGCGCACCGGGAGTTCATCGACAGGTGCGTCACGCCGATCGCCGCGAGCCTGGCCAGAGTGCAGTACCGGCTGCCCGGTTAATCGTTTGTAACAAGCGCTTGCTCATAATTTGACGAGATGACAACCTGGGTGACTGAGCAAGCGGTTGGGCGGGGGCGCATAATAAAGGGGTGACTACCACGACGAACAGCGGACGGGCCAGGGCCCGCGAGGGCGGCCGACGCCGCGCCAGGGGCGCCTCGGGCCCGGCTTCCGAACGCCGCGACCATCTGGTCAGGCTGGCGGCGGAACTGTTCGCCAAGAAGGGGTTCCAGGCCACCACCGTCCGCGAGATCGCCGACGAGGCCGGAATCCTGTCCGGCAGCCTCTACCACCACTTCGACTCCAAGGAGTCGATCGTGGACGAGATCCTGTCGAACTTCTTCACCGAACTGATGGCCGCCAACCGCGCGGCGATCGAGGAGGACGGCGGCCCCGAGAAGGTGCTCGCCGCCCTGGTGCGCATCGCCTTCGGCACCCTGGAGCCGCACCGCGCGGCCATCACGGTGCTGCAGAACGACTGGAACTACCTCAAGGGCCTCGAGCGCTTCGACTACCTCTTCAAGGCCGAGGAGGACGTCGAGGAGATGTGGGTCACGGCCATCCGGAACGGCCAGACCGCCGGCCTCTTCCGGGCCGACCTGCATCCCCGGCTCACCTACCGGATGATCCGCGACACGATCTGGGTCGCCGTCCGCTGGTTCCACACCGACGGCGGCTTCGACGCCGAGACGCTGACCGACCACTACGTCGGCGTCCTGCTCGACGGCATCCACATCCACTAGGGGCCCGCGCACGCCGACGCGTGCCGGAGCACCCTCCTCGCCGACCGGCCCGGGTACCGTGCCGGTCGGCGAGGCATGCCCGCCGTTCTTTTTCGTCCGGGGTGTCGTGCCCCGGTTTGCCGCGTTCCAACTCCGGCGTTCCGACGCTGCCGGACGGGAGGGGGCGCGATCCCTCCCGCCCGGCAGCGGGTCCGGAGCCGGGAGCCCGGATGGGGGGAGTGCTCCCGGCGGCATGTCAGGAAAGCTAACCCGAAAAACTTTCACACGCAAGCGCTTGCTTGGTCTCTTTTCCGTAGAGCTTTCCGCAGAAGTTCATGTAACGGTTGTGTTTCGGGGGCTTGACGGGCCGGTACGCCCGGGGCTGTGATGCGTGGGAGCGCTCCCACACCCCCCGAGGACTCGACGAAGAGTCCGCTTCTCCCCACCCCGTCCTGGGAGGAACGACCATGAAGTTCACCCGCCGATCCACTGCGATCGCGGCCGTCCTGGCCGGCGTGCTCGCCGCCGGTTCCGCCTGCTCGTCCGACGACTCCGCCGACTCCGGGAAGATCACCCTGACCGTCGACACCTTCGGCAGCTTCGGCTACGAGGAGCTCTTCGAGCAGTACGAGAAGGACAACCCCGGCATCACGATCGAGCACCGCAACGAGAAGGAGCACGAGAAGGTCTACGTGCCCAACCTCCTGAAGTACCTGGAGACCGGCAGCGGCGCCGGCGACGTCGTCGCGCTCGAGGAGGGCGTGCTGACCAACCTGCGCGGCCAGTCCGACAAGTTCGCCGACCTCAACCAGTACGGCGGCGCCGAGCTCAAGGACGACTTCCTGCCGTGGAAGTGGAGCCTCGGCCAGAGCCTGGACGGCAAGTCGCTGATGGCGCTGGGCACCGACGTCGGCGGCCTGGCCATGTGCTACCGCACCGACCTGTTCGAGAAGGCGGGCCTGCCCACCGACCGCGAGGAGGTCGGGCAGCTGTGGCCGACGTGGCAGGCCTACGTCGACACCGGCAAGAAGTTCCAGGAGAAGGTCCCGGACACCAAGTTCGTGGACGGCCTGACCACGCTCTTCAACGCCGTCCTGTCCCAGGAGGCCCCGAAGAACGGCAACGTCACCTACTTCGACGCCTCCGAGAAGTACATCGCGGACACCAACCCGGCGGTGAAGTCGGCGTTCGACTTCGTCGCGGGCCTGGACCAGGACCAGCTGTCGGCGGGCCTGAAGAGCTTCACCCCGCAGTGGCAGACCGGCTTCAAGAAGGACTCCTTCGCCACCATGGCCTGCCCGGCCTGGATGCTCGGCGTGATCAAGGAGAACTCCGGTGACACCTACGACGACAAGTGGGACGTCGCGGCGGTGCCCGGCGGCGGCGGCAACTGGGGCGGCTCGTTCCTGGCCGTGCCCAAGCAGTCCGAGCACCCGAAGGAAGCGGCCGACCTGGCCAAGTTCCTGACCAGCGCCAAGTCGCAGATCACCGCGTTCAAGGCGGTCAACGCGCTGCCGACCTCCCCCGAGGCGCTGGCCGACCCGCAGGTCAAGGACGCCAAGAACGACTACTTCAACGACGCCCCGGTCGGCGAGATCTTCGCCACCACCGCGACGTCGCTGCAGCCGGTCCAGCTCGGCGTGAAGAACGTCGACGTGCGCACCGTGTTCGAGGACATCCTGGTCGCGCTCGGCCAGGACAAGCTCGACGCCGGTGAGGCGTGGCAGAAGGCCATCGAGGACGGCCGGGACAAGGCCGAATAGACGACTCCGCGAGGCGGCGCCGCAGCGGCGGCGCCGCCCCCGCCCTCGAAAGGCTCAAGTCCCATGCTCGACGTGCGCAAGCGCTCCGCCGCTTCTCCCGCGCCGCCGGCCGAGAAGGCGCCCAGGTCCCGGTGGTCGACCTGGTTCGACCTCAAGGCCGTCCCCTACCTGCTGGTCTCCCCGTATTTCATCCTCTTCTCCATCTTCGGCCTGTTCCCGCTGGGCTTCACCGTCTGGGTGTCCCTGCACGACTGGGAGCTGGCCGGCGACCGCAAGTGGATCGGCCTGGAGAACTACACCGAGCTCCTCCAGGACGGCGAGTTCTGGAACTCGGTCCTCAACACGGTCGGCATGTTCGTCCTGGCGACCATCCCGCAGCTCATCCTCGCGCTGATGCTGGCCAACGCCCTCAACAAGCGCATGCGCCTCCGCCTGCTCTACCGGCTGGGCGTCCTCGTCCCGATGGTCACCTCGGTCGTCGCGGTGGCCGTCGTCTTCGGCCAGCTGTTCGCCCGCGACTACGGCTTCGTCAACTGGCTGCTGCGCACCGACGGCCTGGACTGGACGGCCGACAAGTGGAGCTCCTGGACGGCCATCTCCGTCATGGTCGACTGGCGCTGGACCGGCTACAACGCCCTCATCTACCTGGCCGCCATGCAGGCCATCCCGCGCGACCTCTACGAGGCCGCCTCGATCGACGGCGCCTCCGCGCGCCGCCAGTTCTGGCAGATCACCATCCCCATGCTCAAGCCCGCGATCGTCTTCACCACGATCACCTCCACCATCGGCGGCCTGTCGCTGTTCACCGAGCCGGTGATGTTCGCCCAGGGCGACGTCGGAGGCGGCTCGCTCGGCCAGTTCCAGACCGTCGCCATGTACATGTACGAGAGCGCGTTCCGGCACTTCGAGTACGGATACGCCTCGGCGGTCGCCTGGATGCTGTTCATGATGATCCTGCTGGTGTGCTTCTTCAGCTTCGTGTTCACCCGGCGGATCGGGGGCGACAAGTGAAGGCCAACGTGCTCACCCGCGCGACGCTCGTCGTGACGCTGATCCTGTCGGCGTTCCCGATCTACTGGATGTTCGTCGTCGCGACGCGGTCCAACGACGTCGTCGGCATGATCCCGCCGCCGATGCTGCCGGGCGGCAACCTCGGCGCCAACCTGGAGCGGCTGTTCGCCACCGAGGACGCCAACTTCGTCCAGGGCATGATCAACTCCGCGATCGTCGCCACGACCGTGACGCTGTCGGTCGTCATCCTCAGCAGCCTCGCCGGCTTCGCCTTCGCCAAGCTGCGGTTCCGCGGCCGCGACGGGCTGCTGCTGACCGTCCTGATCACCATGATGGTGCCGCTCCAGCAGATGGGCATCATCCCGCTCTACATGATGATGGTGAAGTTCGGCTGGGTCGGCGAGCTCAAGGCCGTCATCATGCCGTTCCTGGTGAACGCCTTCGGGGTGTTCCTGATGCGCCAGTACGCCATCCAGGCGGTGCCCGACGAGCTCATCGAGGCCGCGCGCGTCGACGGATGCTCCACGCTGCGCATCTACTGGAGCGTCGTGCTGCCGGCGATGCGCCCGGCCGTCGCGGTGCTGGCGCTGTTCACCTTCATGCAGACCTGGAACGAGTTCATCTGGCCGATGGCCGTGCTGACGCAGTCCAACCCGACCGTCCAGCTGTCCATCTCCGCGCTGAACAGCGCGTACTTCCAGGACTACACGCTCGTGTTCACCGGAACGGCGCTGGCGACGGTCCCGCTGATCGCCATCTTCGTTCTCTTCGGCCGCCAGATCATCGGCGGCATCATGGAAGGAGCCGTGAAGGCATGACCACTCGGGGGTTTCCGGAGGACTTCACCTGGGGGACCGCCACGTCGGGCTACCAGATCGAGGGCTCCGTCACGGCCGACGGGCGCGGCACGTCCATCTGGGACACCTTCGCCCACACGCCGGGCAGGGTGATGAACGGCGAGCACGGCGACGTCGCCAACGACCACTACAACCGCTACGCCGAGGACGTGGCGCTCATGTCCTCGCTGGGCTACGGCGCCTACCGCTTCTCGATCTCCTGGCCGCGGGTCATGCCCGACGGCGGCGGCGAGGTCAACCAGCGCGGACTGGACTTCTACCGCAGGCTGGCAGACAGCCTCCTCGAGGCGGGCATCACCCCGTACGCCACCCTCTACCACTGGGACCTGCCGCAGAAGCTGCAGGACGCCGGAGGCTGGCCCGCCCGCGACACCGCCTACCGGTTCGCCGACTACGCGGCGGCCGTCCACGAGGCGCTCGGCGACCGCGTCAAGCACTGGTTCACCGTGAACGAGCCGTGGTGCGCGGCCTTCCTCGGCTACGCCTCCGGCGACCACGCGCCGGGCCTGCGCTCGCCGGAGCTGTCGGTCCGCGCCGCCCACCACCTGCTGCTCGCGCACGGCCTGGCCGCGCCCGTCCTGCGCGGCGGCGGCGGGATGGCCGGAGCCGCGCCGAACCTGTACGCGGTCTCGCCGGCGAGCGACGACGAGCTCGACCTGGACGCCGCACGCCGCATCGACGGGCTGCAGAACCGCTTCTTCCTGGACGCGCTGCTGCGCGGCACCTACCCGGCCGACGTCCTGCAGGACCTCGCGCCGTTCGGGTTCGAGGAGGTGATCCAGGCCGGGGACATGGAGCTGATCGGAGGCCCGCTCGACTTCCTCGGCGTCAACTACTACTCCCGCCACACCGTCAGCGCGAACAGCGACGGCGGCATGGTCGCCACGTCCCCGTTCGCCTCGGACTCGCCCTGGCCCGGCGCCTCGCACGTGTCGTTCGTGCACGGCGGGCGCCCCGTGACGGACATGGGCTGGGAGGTCGACCCCGGCGGCCTGCACGAGATCCTCACCTGGGTCGCCAAGGAGTACCCGCCCGTGCCGCTCTACATCACCGAGAACGGCGCGGCGTACGTCGACACCATGGTGGACGGCGAGGTCGACGACCCCGAGCGCATCGCCTACATCGAGGCACACCTGGCCGCCTGCCGCGACGCGATCGCCGACGGCGTGCCGCTGAAGGGCTATTTCGCCTGGTCCCTGATGGACAACTTCGAGTGGGGCTGGGGCTACGGCAAGCGCTTCGGCCTCGTCCACGTCGACTACGAGACCCAGAGGCGCACGCCCAAGAGCAGCGCCCGCTGGTACGGCCGGGTGGCACGGCAAAATGGTCTGCCGTGACTGAACAGCGTCCGACCCTCGAGGCGGTGGCCGCGCGCGCAGGAGTGGGGCGCGGCACCGTCTCCCGGGTCATCAACGGCTCACCCAAGGTCAGCGAGCACTCCCGCGAGGCGGTGCTCAGGGCGATCGAGGAACTGGGGTACGTCCCCAACCCCGCGGCCAGGACGCTGGTGACCAGGCGGACCGACACCGTCGCGCTGGTCGTCTCCGAGTCGGAGGAACGGGTCTGGGGCGAGCCGTTCTTCGCCGGGATCATCCGCGGCATCAGCGCGGGCCTGTCGGAGACCGGCCTGCAGCTGCTGCTGGCGATGGCCCAGACCCCGGCCGAGCACGAGCGGCTGGAGCACTACCTGACCGGCCACCACGTGGACGGGGCGCTGCTGCTGTCGCTGCACGGCGACGACCCGCTGCCCCGGCGGCTGGAGGAGCGCGGCCTGCCGACGGTGACGGCCGGCTCGCCGCTCGGCCGCACCCCGGTGGCCTGCGTGGACGCCGACAACAGGGGCGGCGCGCGGCAGGCCGTCCAGCACCTGGTCGACCGGGGGCGGCGGCGGATCGCGGCGATCGCCGGACCGCAGGACATGCAGGTGGGCGTGGACCGCCTGCGCGGCTACCGCGAGCTCAACCCGGGCCCCGACCTGGTCGCCCCCGGCGACTTCTCCGAGGAGAGCGGCGCGGCCGCCATGCGCGACCTGCTGGAGCGCGACCCGGAGCTCGACGCGGTGTACGCCGCCTCGGACCCGATGGCGATCGGCGCGATGCGCGTCCTGCGCGCGTCGGGCCGCACCGTCCCCGGCGACGTGGCGGTGGTCGGCTTCGACGACTCGCAGATGGCCCGCCACACCGAACCGCCGCTCACCACGGTGCACCAGCCGGTGGAGGAGATGGGCAGGGCGATGGCCGAGCTGCTGGTCGCCCGCATCCAGGGCCGGGAACCGGAGTCCCCGGTGATCATCCTGGACACCCGGCTGGTGGTCCGCGAGTCCAGCTGACCGCGACGGCCGCAGGGGCGCGTTCGGACGGGTGGCCGGTGGTCCGCGAGCCCGGCTGACCGGGGCAGACTGCAGAGGTGTACACCGAACGTGCGGCGCCGGAGGCCCGCGGAACGCTCTGGCGCAACCGGCTGCCGTCGGGCCCCTACCGGGTGCTGCCCGACGGCTGCCTCGACCTGATCTGGACGGGCGGCGAGGTGATCGTCGCCGGACCGGACACCGGCCCCCGGCAGGGAAGCGGGGCGGGGCAGATCTACATCGGGCTGCGGCTGGCCTCCGGTACGGGCCCGAGCGTCCTGGGCGTTCCGGCGCGGGAGTTCACCGACCGGCAGGTCCCCCTGTCGGACGTGTGGGGCGGGGCGCGGGCCCGCGAGCTGGCCGAGCGGCTCGCCGGAGCGAACGCCCCCGGCCGCGTGCTGGCGGACGCGGCCGCCGCGCGGCTGGCCGAAGCGGGACCGGCGGATCCGGTGGTCGGCGCGGCGCTGGCCGGGCTCGACGCGGGGGAGCCGGTGAGTCTGACCGCCGTGCGGGCGGGACTGAGCGAGCGGCAGCTGCACCGGCGCTGCCTGGACGCCTTCGGCTACGGGCTGAAGACCCTGGCCCGCATCCGGCGCATGACCCGGGCGGTCTCCCTGATCGAGGCGGGGACGCCGCAGGCCGAGGCGGCCTTCCGGGCGGGGTACGCCGACCAGGCCCATCTCGCCCGCGAGGTGAAGGCGCTGACCGGCGTCCCGCCCTCGGCGTTCAGGCCGACGGGCTGAACAGGTCGACGGCGTTGCCGTCGGGGTCGTGGAGCACGGCGTAGCGCTGCCCCCAGGGGGCGTCCCACGGCTCCAGGCCCCCGTGTCCGGCGGCGGCCATACGCGCGTACACCGCGTCCACCTCGGCCGGGCCGTCGCACAGGAACGCGAGAGAGACACGGGCCGACCCGCTCGGGGCGGTCCAGTCCGGGTGGAAGCTCCTGATCACGTCCACCCGGTCCCAGGCGAGGCGGAGCCCGCCGGGCAGGGCCGTCTCCACGTGCGGGGCGGCGTCGGCCTCCGCCGGTATGTCCAGGCCCAGGGCACGGTAGAAGGCCAGCGAGGCGGCCATGTCGGCGACCACGAGGCCGATGAGATCGAGTTGCGGCTTCATGCCGCAACGTTAGACCGCCGCAGCCCCGGGGGTCTTGAACGAAACAGACACCGGGAGCCGCGGTTCCGGGCGGGTCACTCCGTCTCGCGACTCAGCGGGGCCTTGCGGCGCGTCAGAGATGATCCGCACCGGCCGGTGAGCGTTCAGGGCGCTGGGCTCAAAGGCCCATCCGGTCCTCACCCGCGCGGCGGGAGCGTGTCACGGGCGGCCTCGGCCGCCTCGTCGAGCCGGTGCCGCAGGCTCGCCAGCAGCTCGTCGCTCTGCGCGGCGAGGCGCTCGATGGCCGGGATCGCCAGCTCGTCCCGCACGGTGTCGGCGAGCAGCTCGTCGTACTCCCGGTCGCGGCCGGCCAGCTCCTCCAGGACGCGGCAGGCGCGGTGGGCGGCGTCGGCCTCCAGCGTGCTGCGGGCGTAGCGCTCCAGCGCCTCGACCCTGCGGGTGACGGCTTCGACCGATATCCGCAGCTTCTCGCGCTGCGTCTCCTGCAGTTCGAGAAGCTCGGACGCGGCGGCCAGGCGCAGCGCTTCGGCGTCGCGGCGCAACCGGGAGTGGCGGGCCAGCACCTGGGCGATCTCCCACTCCTGGCGGGGCAGCTCCACCTCCGCGTCGATGCCCTCCAGCACGCCGTCGCGCACCACCTGGGCGCCGCGCACCTGCTCGACGGCGCGCTGGACGCGCACCAGCAGCGCCGCGGCCTCGGCGTCGAAGTCCTCGGGCACCAGGTAGCGGTCGGCGCGGTCGTCCAGCGCGCGGGCGCGGCGCACGTCGTCCAGCAGCCGCCGCGAACCGAAGGCCGCCACCGCCAGAGGCAGGGCCAGCCAGGGCCAGAAGCCGCCCAGCGGCAGGATCGCCGCGGTGCCCGCGCAGACCGCCGCGGCCGGTGCGATCCGCAGCAGCGGGCCGCGCCGGGCCACCACCGAGTCCAGCTCGGTGCGCAGCGTCGGGTCCGCCACCGGGCGCGGCGTGCCGGGCGCCTCGCCCGTGGCCGCCACCAGCGTCCAGGAGGACGGCACGTGCGTCTCGAACGCGAAGTCACCGGGGGCGATGTCCACCTCCGCCGGGCCCGGGTCCAGCGGCCAGGCGCCCACCGGACGGGCGCCCGCCTCGCCCTGGAACAGCACCCACCAGCCGCCCCGCCCGTCGTCGCAGCGGTACCTGCCGGGAGGCATGTCGATGCCGACGAAGTACGTCCCCGTGCCGGGGATCGTTCGCGTGAGAGTCACAGCCCGCTCCGCTCCGGTCGCGCCACCGGTTCCGACCGTTGGCCTACCCGGTGGGCACGGGGAATATCACGGACGATTCAGAGCTTCTCGCCGGAGAGCAGGAACATGCCGTACGCGGCGATCGTGACGGAGTCGAAGACCCTTCCCGCACGGACCAGCTTCTCGAACTCCCCGCGCGAGAACCAGCGCTGCTCCATCCCCTGCTCGGTGTGCTCGCGGGCCAGCGGACCCCGGGACAGGCCGGTGGCCAGGAAGACGTCGCACTCCTGGCTGGTCAGTCCCGGGGCGATGGCCACCCGCCCCAGCGGCACGAGCGAGGCGGCGCGCAGCCCCGTCTCCTCGGCCAGCTCCGCGCGGGCCAGCTCCTCGCCGGGCGGGCCGTCGCCGGGCCAGGTGCCCTGCACGAACTCCCACGACCGGCGGCGCAGCGGGTACCGGTACTGCTCGATGAGGTGGAAGCCGCCGTCCTCGTACGGGATGACGCAGGCGGCCGTGGGCTTGTCCACCACCGAGTACAGCCCCGGTGAGCCGTCCGGGTGCGTGATCTCGTCCTCCCGCAGGCTCATCCACTGGTTGCGGTAGACCTCCCGCGACGAAACCGGCTGCACCGCGTCCTCCCCGTTCTGGCCTAGCCTTTTCATCCATGATCGAGCATCCGCCCATCGTGCACGACGACCCTGTGGACGAGGCGCCCTGGGCGCTGCAGCTGGCCGTCCGGGTCGAGAAGTCCGAGCCGCCCGCGCACGAGGCGGCCTGCGCGGCCGCGGCCTGCGCCGTCGTGCGGCTGCTGGCCGATCCGCGCTTCGCCGAGGAGGTGCGGCGCTGGGAGGACGGGCGGATCCGCAAGGTCGTGCGGCGGGCCAGGGGAGCGCGCTGGAAGGACGCCCAGGGGCTGCCCGGCGTCACCGTCTCCTGGCGGGGGGCCGAGGCCCGCGCGTTCGCGCCGGGACCGGTGACCGAGGTGCCCGCGGCCGTCGCCAGGCTCCAGGTGGCGGGCACCGATCTGGAGCACGGCGAGATGGCCGCGCCCGAGGGGACGTACGCGGCGGTCGTGCTCAACCCCGAGGCGGGGATGAGCACCGGCAAGGCCGCCGCCCAGTCCGGGCACGCCGCGCACCTGCTCTACCGTTCGCTCGGAGCGGCCGAACGCGAGGCCTGGCTGGAGAACGGCGCGCCGGTGCACCTGGCGGACGTGCCGTGGCGCGAGGCCGTCGCGCGCGCGGCGGTGCGCATCCGCGACGCGGGGTACACCGAGGTCGCGCCCGGCACGATGACCGCGGTGGCCTGGCTGGTCACCGGCCGCCCGGACGCTGCCAGCGGTTGAGCGTGTTGAGCGCGATCTCCTGGGTGCGCGACAGGCCCGCGGGCGGCGGGCCGCCCTGCTGCGGCGCTCCCGCGGGGGCGGGGGCGCCGGGCGCCGCCGGGGGAGCCTGCTGCCCCGGCGCTCCGGGGGCCTGCGCCCGGGTGGCGCGCACCTTGGTGCTGAGCGCGTAGGACAGGAACAGCAGGAAGCCGAAGACCAGCGTGTAGACGGCGTGCTCGGCCAGCGTGAGGAACTCGCCCTTGACGATGTCGAGAACGCACAGCACGGCGAAACCGGCCACCCAGGCCAGCAGGGCGGGCAGGAACCACAGGTCCCGCCTGCGCACGAGCCCCGCCGCGGTGACGGCCAGCAGCAGCGCCTCCGCGCACTTGACGGCGATGAGGACCGGCGTGGCGAGCCCGTCGCCGAAGTAGACGGCGGCCTCCAGCTTGCGGTTGCCGAAGCCCAGCAGGCCGGTGGCGAGGTTGGTCAGCCCGTACAGCACCAGGAAGACGCCGATGGCGTAGTGCTGCCGGTGCCAGGCGCCGCCCGCCGGCGCGGAGGGCGCGGGCGGCGGAGCGTACCCCTGGGGCGGGAAACCCTGCTGCGGGTGGGCCTGCGGCTGCGGGTGGCCCTGCGGGGCCTGGAACGGCTGCTGAGGGGGCTGGGGCGGCTGCTGCGGCGCGGCGGGGACCGGGGCGACGGGGACGTCGCGCTGCTCGCTCCCTGCGGGCGGGTCCTCGCGCTGCGGCATCGGCACGGGCCGTGTGCGGTCCAGCATCGTCTCCTCGCCCCCGGAGGGCGCGGGGTCGCGCACGGTCTGCGCGAAGTCGATGGCGGGCGGACGCTGCTCGGGATAGGCGGCGCCCAGGGGCGGCGTCACGTCGGACCCGTCCTGCCCGCCCTCCGCTCCCTCGGGCGAAGGCTGACCCGGCAGGGCGAAGTCCCGCCGGGTGGTGTACGGGTCCTGCGACATCGTCCATACCTCTCATCGTCGGCTAGCGGAAAATCTATCCCGATTGCCAAGGGACGGCATTGCGATCTAGTCCATAAGGGCAGTCGTCGAACTAGATCCGGTGCTGCCCCTTGCGGGGGCCGGGACGGGCGGGAAGTGTGAATCCCGTCGGGCCACGCGAACCCTGCGAAAGTGAGCAACGGGAATGCCTGACGACACGGGGACGACCGCGCCCCTGCAGTCCATGCAGACGCGGATCGATTATCTGGAACGGCTCGGCGACGAACTCGTCGGGCGCGGTCTGAGGGTGAGGCTGACCATGCCGCTCGGCACGGCGCCCTGCCTGCACGTGATGAATCCGGAAGCGTCGGCTCTGACGGAGAACATCCTCGCGGAGCGCGGTGTGGACGGCTGGTGGTTCTGGTGGTCGTGGGCCGAGCGCATCTCGGCGGCCGACGACGTCTCCACCGCCGCGGACAGGGTCGCGCAAGTACTCGCGGCGAGTCCCGTCACGTGAAGTGAGAGGCGGTGTTCCACGAGCGCGGAACGCGCGGAGTGGTGGAACACCGCGTTTCAACGGCCCTTCTCGGCCCCTCCCCGCCGACCCCTTGCAACCAAGCGATCGCTTGTTAGATTGGCAGCACCGTGCGCGCCCCGTGGGGCGGACGGTGCAGCCGATCGTGTTCGGGGGGAGGGAGGACGGGATGATGAGACCGACCCGGAGGAAGATCTGGACGGGGGGCGTCGCCGCCGTGCTGGCGCTGTGCTCGCCGACCGCCGCGGCGCAGGCCGCGGGACCGGTGCCCGGCGGGCCGGGCGGGGACAAGGTGCCCGCCTACGTGGGCGCTCCGGCGGTGCCCCGCCCCATCGCGGGCGACCCGGTCCCGGCCAACCCCCACATGGCCGCGCCCGGCCACGCGGCCATGCACGCGGACAGCTACGCCTCCGACACCTACCCCTTCCTCGGCCCCCTGGGCCGGGACCCGCAGGTGCTCTCCGACGCCAAGGCCTACGGCCTGCCGGGCCTGTGCTCCACGGTCAACCACGCGAGGAGCACCGGGCTGCTCGTGGCCCAGTGCACCAGGGCGAGCACGTTCACGCTGCGCCTGATCGACCCCGTGACCCTCGAGGACCTGGCCGTCCACGAACTGCCGCCCCGGCCCTCCACCGTCACGGCGGTGACCGGACTGGACTTCGACAAGATCATGTCGGACACCTCCGGAGGCGCGTACTTCTACCTCGACTCCCAGGACCGCGCGGTCCTCGCCGACTCCGCCTTCCACGTCCGCCGCTTCGCGCACGTGAAGAAGAACGGCAGGTGGAGCTTCCAGGTCACCGACGACTGGGACCTCGGCGCGCACGTCCCGCACTCCTGCCCGACCTGGCGCAAGCCCAAGCCGCAGGGGGAGTGCGACCCGATCACCTCGGTGCAGCCCGACTGGAAGGGCCTCATCTGGTGGGTCACCCGCCAGGGCCGCATCGGCACCCTCGACCCGGACACCGGACGGGTCGAGGTGATCAGGCTCGACGGCGAGGAGATCCAGAACTCCTTCGCGGCCAGCCGGGACGGCGTCTCCATCGTCAGCAACCACGCCCTCTACCAGCTCAAGGCCGACGCGCGGGGCCGGCCGGAGATCCTCTGGCGCAGGACCTACGACCGCGGGACCGGCCGCAAGTCCGGCCAGCTCGACCAGGGATCCGGCACCACCCCGACCTTCCTGGACGGCGAGTACGTGGCCATCACCGACAACGCCGAGCCCCGCATGAACGTGCAGGTCCACCGGGCGGACGACGGCGGGCTCGTCTGCAGGGTCCCGGTGTTCGAGGACGGCGCCTCGGCCACCGACAACTCGCTGATCGGCTTCGGGCGCAGCCTCGTGGTGGAGAACAACTCCGGCTACGCCAACTTCCTCAAGCTGCCCGCCGGCGGCTCCTCCGTGGGCGGGATGAGCCGGGTGGACGTCACGGAGGACGGCTGCCGGACGGTCTGGACGAGCAAGGAGCGCAGCCCCTCCACCGTCGCCAAGGCCAGCGTCGCGGCCGGCCTCGTCTACGCCTACACCAAGGAGCCGCGCGAGGACCGCGTCGACGCGTGGTACCTGACGGCGATCGACTTCCACACGGGGCGGACCGTCTACAAGGTCCTGACCGGTACCGGCAAGTACTTCGACAACAACTGGGCGCCGATCAACCTCGGCCCCGACGGGACCGCCTACATCGGCGTGGTCGGCGGGCTCGTGGCCGTCCGGGACGGGAGCCGGACTCCTTAGAATTCTCCGGTGAACACGCAGCGTTTCGGGATCCTCATCCGGCCGTCCGCCAACCGGGTGTACGCCGAGTCGTCGGTCGCCCTCATGGAGGCGGAGCTGGAGGTCCTCGACCGGGCCGTCCTGGGCGGCAGGGTGAGGGACGTGGCGAGCCGGACCATCGGCGGCGTCCCCTACCTGACGTTCTCCGCCGACGACCTGTCCGCGCGCGACGTCGCCTTCCTCTCGAACCTGTCCTCCCTCTACGCGCTGTTCCGCCTGGGGGAGGGCACGGCCCTGCACCCGGTGGAGCTGAGCCCGCTGGACAGGCTCGACGACGACCTGCTCACCATCCAGAAGTACGCGGGGAAGACCAACGAGTACTTCACCAAGCTGCTGCTGAACGTCACCCTGTGGTCCTCGGACTCCGGGCCGCACATGACCGACCGCAGGCTGCGGGTCCTGGACCCCATGTGCGGCCGGGGCACGACCCTCAACCAGGCGATGATGTACGGCTACGACGCCGACGGCGTGGACATCGACGGCAAGGACTTCGATGCCTACGCGGGCTTCCTGCGCACCTGGCTGAAGCGCAAGCGGCTCAAGCACACCGCGGAGACCTCGCCCGTCCGGCGGGACCGCAGGCTCGTGGGCCGCAGGTTCGACGTCTCCTACGGCCTGTCGAAGGAGGAGTACAAGGCCGGCGACAGGCGCAGGCTCGCCGTCATCAACGCCGACACCCTCCGGGCCGCGGACTTCTTCGCCGCGGAGTCCTTCGACGTGATCGTCACCGACGCCCCCTACGGCGTCCAGCACGGCGCCCGCACCCGCGAGGCGCTGACCCGCAGCCCGCTGGAGCTGCTCACCGGCGCCCTGCCGGGCTGGGTGCGGCTGCTGCGGCAGGGAGGGGCCGTCGGCATCTCCTGGAACACCTTCGTCACCGGCAGGGAGGAGGCGGTGAAGGCACTGGCCTCGGCCGGCCTCGAACCCCTCGACGAGGGGCCGTACCTGAAGTTCCGGCACCGCGTCGACCAGGCGATCGTCCGCGACGTGATCGTCGCGCGCAAGCCCTGAGCCGGCTCAGGGGCCCGCGCCGGGGCCGGGGGTGCGCCGCCCCTCCGGCAGGCCGGGGAAGGGGCTGGGCGGGCTGGTGCGCGCCCAGCGCACCCGGCGTGTCATCGCCTCCTGCATGGCGCGGGCGGCGAACTCGCGCAGCGCCGGGTCCGCGGCCCCGGCCAGGCCCAGGTAGGCCTCGAGCAGCGCCTCCTCCAGACCGACCGCGAGCTGGGCGGGAGCGCCGTCGGGCAGCCGGTAGGAGGCCTCGGCGGCCACCGGTTCGCCGTCCCGCCCGCGGATGAGCGAGACGACCCGGTCGCGGCGGGTGCGGTGGGCCTGCCACAGGGCCGTGCTCTGCTGCCGCGCCGTGCCGCTCTGGCGGGCCCCGGCCAGCCCGTAGCCGTAGACCGCCCGGTGCTCGGCGGCCAGGACCGTCTGCAGGAGATCCAGATCGCTCATGCCATCCCCAGCGCGGTGGCGTGGCCCGCCTCGCAGGCGCCGATGCTGGCCAGCAGCTGCGCCAGCCCGGCGGGCGCGGCGGCCATGTCCGCGATCCGGGCGGCGGCCGCGGCCTTCTCGGCGGCGCGCACCGCCGGCACCGCCTCCGCGGCGCTCGACGGCGGGGTGAAGGCGGTGCCCGAGACCGCCGGGGTGGCGGTGGCGCCGCCGGTGCCCGGGACGTAGTGGCGGCGCAGGACCGCCAGATGCTCCCGATGGTCGCGCAAAGCGTCGGTGAACGCGCTGGACAGACCGGAGTAGGCGGTGGTGACCTGCTCGTAGAGGGAGATCAGGCGCTCCTCGTCCGCGATCGCGCCGAGCAGGACGGCCACCTCGGGTCCGGGCGTGAGGTCCCGCGGGGCGGGCTCCGCACAGCCCGCCAGGCAGACGAGCCCGGCCGCACCGCCCAGCACGGCGCGGCGGGAGACGGGGACGGGCAAGCGGACTCCTTCGAAAGATCGCTCTGAAGGCGGCGAACAGCATCCCACACAGGGGGTCGGAGTGCGCGAATACACACCCTGGGGTCGGGCTGTCGATAGTCTTGTCTGGTCAGAGCGTAGGTATAGCGCCCGAAAGAGCCAATAGGGAGGTCCCGTGAGTGCGGCAGCGCGAGATGGAAGCGTGCGGGGGGACCGCCAGAGGGCCTCGCTGGTCGAGCTGCTGACGCCGGTGATCGAGGCGTCCGGCTACGATCTGGAGGACATCGCCGTCTCACAGGCGGGCAGGCGTCGGGTGGTCCGAGTGGTCGTCGACGCCGACGGCGGCGTCGATCTGGACGCCATCGCGGTGATCAGCCGCGCGGTCTCGGCGGCGCTCGACGAGACGGACGTCCTGGGCGGCAGCCCGTATGTGCTCGAGGTCACCTCACCGGGCGTGGACCGCCCGCTCACCCAGCCGCGCCACTGGCGCAGGGCGGTGGGGCGGCTGGTGAAGTTCACCACCGCGGAGGGCGTCGAGGTGCAGGGGCGGGTGCTCGGCGCGGACGAGGAAGAGATCCGGCTGGACGTGGCGGGCGGGGAGCGGGCCTATCCGCTGCCGGCCGCGGGTCCGGGCCGGGTGCAGGTGGAGTTCCGCCGGATCGAGGCAGAGGACCTGCTCCACGACGAAGAGGAAGGTGGGGACGGGGAGCCTCATGGACATTGACATCAACGTTTTGCGTAGCCTCGAACGGGAGAAGGACATCTCCTTCGAGGTCGTGGTCAGGGCGATCGAGGACGCCCTGCTGATCGCCTACCACCGCACCGAGGGCGCCGCGCCGAAGGCCCGGGTGGAGCTGGACAGGGCGAACGGCCATGTGACGGTGTGGGCCACCGAGACCGCCGAGGAGGGCGAGGAGGGCGAGGGCGCCGTCGCCCGCGAGTACGACGACACACCGGAGGACTTCAGCCGGATCGCGGCGACCACCGCCAAGCAGGTCATCCTGCAGAAGCTGCGGGACGCCGAGGACGAGCTGACCTTCGGCGAGTACGCCGGGCGCGAGGGCGACATCGTCGCCGGCGTGATCCAGCAGGGCAAGGACCCGCGCAACGTCCAGGTCGACCTGGGCAGGCTCGAGGCGGTGCTGCCGCCGCAGGAGCAGGTCCCGACCGAGTCCTACGACCACGGCGAGCGGATCAAGGCCTACGTGGTCCAGGTCCGCAAGGGCCACCGCGGCCCGTCGGTGATGCTCAGCCGCACCCACCCGAACCTGGTGCGCAAGCTGTTCGCGCTGGAGGTCCCGGAGATCGCCGACGGCACCGTCGAGATCGCCGCGGTCGCCCGCGAGGCCGGCCACCGCACCAAGATCGCGGTGCGGTCGCGCAAGCCCGGGGTGAACGCCAAGGGCGCCTGCATCGGCCCGCTGGGCAGCCGGGTGCGCAACGTCATGACCGAGTTGCACGGCGAGAAGATCGACATCGTCGACTGGTCGGAGGACCCGGCGGCGTTCGTCGGGAATGCCCTGTCGCCGGCGCGGGTTAACAGTGTCGAGGTCGTCGACGCGGAGCAGCGGGTGGCGCGGGTGATCGTCCCGGACTACCAGCTCTCGCTGGCGATCGGCAAAGAAGGGCAGAACGCCCGCCTCGCCGCTCGCCTCACCGGTTGGCGGATCGACATCCGTCCGGACACCCCCTCGGGGCCGGGGGACGGGACCGCCGACCCCGCCGAGGCTTCGGCGGGGTAGACTGGTGGGTGGTGGCCACTCGGCCCCGCAGCGCATGTGCGTGGGCTGCCGGGTCCGTGCGGCCCGAGCTGACTTGTTGCGCGTCGTGGCGGTGGAGGGCGCGCTCCTCCCCGATCCCGACAAGCGGCTTCCGGGGCGTGGTGCCTGGTTGCACCACGATCTCGGATGTCTGGAGCAGGCGATTCGCCGTCGGGCCTTCTCCCGGGCCTTGCGCTTGGGAGCTATGCCCGATACTTCTGGTCTGCTGCGGTATCTGCGAGGCAGCATCGAATGAGTAAGAGATCTAGTCGGAAGCAGGTCGAGATTGCTATGAGCGCTCGATGAGCAGTACGCGATGACTGGTTAGCGACGGCCCGGAGACACGCCCCGGGCCAGATTGGGAGTGCAGTGGCCAAGGTCCGGGTGTACGAACTCGCCAAGGAGTTCGGTGTCGAGAGCAAGGTCGTCATGGCCAAGCTCCAGGAGATGGGCGAGTTCGTCCGGTCGGCGTCCTCGACCATCGAGGCGCCCGTAGTACGTCGACTCACCGAAGCGTTCGGTAAGTCTCCCGCAGGGGGCCCCAAGGGCGGCCCCCGTCCCGCAGCGCCGCGTCCCGGCCCCCGGCCGGGCCCCGCGGCCCCGAAGCCGGGCCCCGCTCAGGCGGCGGCCCCCAGGCCGGGCCCGCGGCCCGGTCCCGCGGCGCCCAAGCCGGGCCCGCGTCCGCCGGTGCCCGAGGTCCCCGCCGCGGCGGCTCCGCAGGCGCCCCAGGCGCCGCGGCCCCCGCAGGCCCCGCCGGCCCCGCCGGCCGCCCCGCGCCCGCCGGTTCCCCCGGCGCCGCAGCAGGCTCCGCCGACTCCCGGCGCCGGCTCCGGCCCCCGGCCGGGTCCGCGGCCGACCCCGGGTCCCAAGCCCGGTCCGCGTCCGGCCCAGGGCCAGGGCCAGGGCCAGCGTTCCGGTGGCGGCGGTCGTCCGGGCGGTCCGCGTCCGGGCAACAACCCCTTCAGCTCCACCAACACCGGCATGGGCGCGCCCAAGCCCGGCCCGCGTCCCGGCCCTCGTCCGGGACCCGGCGCGCAGGGCGGCGGCGGCGAGCGTCCGGGCGGTCCGCGCCCCTCGGCGCCGCGTCCGGCCGGAGCCCGTCCGGGCCCCGGCGGCGGTGACCGTCCCGGCGGTCCGCGTCCGGCCTCGCCCGGCGGCATGCCGCCGCGTCCCGGCGGCCCGCGTCCCAGCCCGATGAACATGCCCTCCCGTCCCCCGCAGGGCACCGGCCGTCCCGGCGGTCCCGGCGGCGGTGGCGGCGGCCCGCGTCCCGGTGGCGGTGGCGGCGGCGGCCGTCCCGGCGGCGGCGGCGGTGGCGGCGGCTTCGCCCGTCCCGGCGGCGGCGGTGGCCGTCCCGGCGGCGGTGGCGGCTTCGCCCGTCCCGGCGGCGGTGGCCCCGGTGGCGGCGGTGGCGGTCGTCCCGGCGGCTTCGCCGGCCGTCCGGGTCCCGGCGGCCGTGGCCGCGGTGGCACGGCGGGCGCCTTCGGGCGTCCCGGCGGGCGTCCGGCCCGCGGCCGCAAGTCCAAGAAGCAGCGGCGTCAAGAGTTCGACAACATGCAGGCGCCGGCGATCGGCGGCGTCAACGCCCCGCGCGGCAACGGCAAGGTCATCCGGCTCGCCCAGGGCGCGTCGCTGACCGACTTCGCCGAGAAGATCGGCGCCAACCCGGCGTCGCTCGTGGCGATCATGATGCACCTCGGCGAGATGGTGACCGCCACCCAGTCGGTCACCGAGGAGTCGCTGCAGCTGCTCGGCGCGGAGCTGGACTTCAACGTCCAGGTCGTCAGCCCCGAGGACGAGGACCGCGAGCTGCTGGAGTCCTTCGACCTGGAGTTCGGCGAGGACGAGGGCGGCGAGGACCTGCTGGTCGCGCGGCCCCCGGTCGTCACCGTCATGGGTCACGTCGACCACGGTAAGACCAAGCTGCTGGACGCCATCCGCAACGCCAACGTGGTCGCGGGCGAGGCCGGCGGCATCACCCAGCACATCGGCGCCTACCAGGTGACGACGGAGGTCGACGGCGCGGAGCGCAAGATCACCTTCATCGACACCCCCGGTCACGAGGCCTTCTCGGCCATGCGTGCCCGCGGTGCCGACACCACCGACCTGGTGGTGCTGGTCGTGGCCGCCGACGACGGCGTCAAGCCGCAGACCACCGAGGCGATCGACCACGCGACGGCGGCCGGCGTGCCGATCGTCGTGGCGGTCAACAAGATCGACAAGGAGGGTGCGGACCCGACCAAGGTGCGCGCCCAGCTCACCGAGTACGGGCTGGTGGCCGAGGAGTTCGGCGGCCAGACCATGTTCGTCGACGTCTCGGCCAAGCAGGGCCTGAACATCGACGGGCTGCTCGAGGCGATCGTGCTGTCCGCCGACGCCGAGCTCGACCTGCGGGCCAACCCCGACCAGGACGCCCAGGGCGTCGCGATCGAGGCGCACCTGGACAAGGGCCGCGGTCCCGTGGCCACGGTCCTGGTGCAGCGCGGCACGCTGCGGGTCGGCGACTCCATCGTCGCCGGCGGCGCGCACGGCCGCGTGCGGGCCATGCTCGACGAGAACGGCGAGAACGTGCAGGAGGCCGCGCCCTCCCGCCCGGTCCTCGTGCTCGGCCTGACCGCGGTGCCCGGCGCCGGCGACAGCTTCCTGGTCGTCGAGGACGACCGGATGGCGCGCCAGATCGCCGACAAGCGGGCGGCGCGCAAGCGCAACGCCGAGCTGCTCAAGAGCCGTCCCAAGCACTCCCTGGAGGACCTCTTCAAGGAGCTGGAGAAGGGCGAGCGCCAGGAGCTGCTGCTCATCCTCAAGGGCGACGTCTCCGGTTCGGTGGAGGCCCTGGAGGACTCGCTGCTCAAGATCGACGTGGGCGACGAGGTCAACCTGCGGATCATCCGCCGCGGCGTCGGCGCGATCACGCAGAACGACGTCAACCTCGCGGTGGCGTCCGAGGGCGCGGTCATCATCGGCTTCAACGTCCGTCCCGAGCGCAACGCGCAGGAGATGGCGGACCGCGAGGGCGTGGACATCCGCTACTACTCGGTCATCTACCAGGCGATCGAAGAGGTCGAGGCGGCCCTCAAGGGCATGCTCAAGCCCGAGTTCGAAGAGGCGCAGCTGGGCACCGCCCAGGTCCGCGCGGTCTTCAAGGTGCCGAAGATCGGCAACATCGCCGGTTGCATGGTCCAGTCCGGCACGGTCAACCGCAACAGCAAGGCGCGGCTGGTCCGGCAGGGCGTGGTGGTCGCCGACAACCTCACCGTCTCCTCGCTCCGCCGGGAGAAGGACGACGTCACCGAGGTCCGCGAGGGCTTCGAGTGCGGTATCGGCATCGGTTACCAGGACGTGAAGCTGGACGACATCATCGAGACCTTCGAGATGCGCGAGAAGCCGCGCGCCTAGAAGGCAGGCCAAGGGGCGCTCCGGAATGCGATTCCGGGGCGCCCCTGTTTTGAGTACAGGGAGGTGGCCCTTGTTCGTGGGAGCGTTGACCCTTGACCTGATGCTGGGTGACGTGCATTCCCTGAAGGAGAAGCGGGGGGTCGTGCGGCCCATCATCGCGGAGGTGCTCAGACGCTTCCCCGCGGTCGCGGTCGCCGAGACGGGCGGCCACGACCTCTACCGCAGGGCGGAGATCGGCGTCGCCGTGGTCTCCGCGTCCGCGGGAAACTGCCAGGAGGTCCTGGAGAAGTGCGAGCGGCTGGTGGCCGGTCGCCCGGAGATCGAACTGCTGTCGGCACGGCAGCGGATCTATGACGACGAGGAGTAGCCATGGTGGATGCGGCGCGGGCGCGCAAGCTCGCCGACCGGATTCAGCAGATCGTGGCGGAGATGCTGGAGCGGCGGATCAAGGATCCCCGGCTGGGGTTCGTGACGATCACGGACGCCAAGATCACCAACGATCTTCGGGACGCCACCGTGTTCTACACGGTGTACGGCACGGACGAGGAGAGGGCGGGGACCGCCGCGGCGCTGGAGAGCGCCAAGGGCGTCATCCGCTCGGAGGTCGGCCGCAAGACCGGCGTCCGGCACACCCCGTCCCTGGTCTTCGAGCTGGACGGCGTCATGGAGAACGCCCACCACATCGAGGAGCTGCTGGCCAAGGCCAAGGAGCAGGACGCCGAGGTGGCGGCCAAGGCGGTGGGCGCCCGGCACGCCGGTGACGCCAATCCCTACAAGGCCGAGAGCGACGAGGACGAAGAGGACGAAGAGAGCGACGAGGACGAGTCGTGAGTCCGGTGTCCGGTCTGGTGATCGTCGACAAGCCCGCCGGGTGGACGTCCCACGACGTCGTGGCCCGGATGCGCCGCCTGGCGGGCACCCGCAGGGTCGGCCACGCCGGCACCCTCGACCCGATGGCCACCGGGGTGCTGGTGGTCGGGGTGGAGAAGGCGACGCGGCTGCTGGGGCATCTGGCGCTGACCACCAAGGTCTACGACGGCGTGATCCGGCTGGGCGAGACCACCAGCACCGACGACGCCGAGGGGGAGCCCACCGGGGCGACCCCGGCCGGGCACCTGGCGGACGAGCGGGTCGCCGCGGCGGTCGAGGCGTTCACCGGTGAGATCATGCAGGTCCCGCCCCAGGTCAGCGCGATCAAGGTGAACGGGGAGCGTGCCTACAAGCGGGCGCGCCAGGGCGAGGAGGTCGCCCTGAAGGCCAGGCCGGTGACCGTCCACGGCTTCGACGTGCGGGGGGTGCGCCGGTCCGGTGGGGTCGTCGACGTGGACGTCTCGGTGACGTGCTCGTCGGGCACCTACATCCGCTCGCTCGCCCGCGACCTGGGCGAGGCGCTGGGCGTGGGCGGCCACCTGACCGCGCTGCGCCGCACCGCGGTGGGCCCCTACGGGCTGGCGCAGGCGCGCACCCTGGAGCAGCTGGCCGAGGAGTGCACGATCCTGCCCATGGCCGAGGCGGTGTCCGCGGCCTTCCCGCGCCGCGACGTCACCGAGGAGGAGGCGCGTCTGGTGGCCCACGGCGGCCGGTTGCGCGCCCTGGGCATCGGCGGCGGCCCGATCGGGGTGTTCGGCCCGGACGGCACGCTGCTCTCGCTGGTGGAGGAGCAGAAGGGGCAGGCGAGGCCGCTCGCGGTGTTCGTCCCCTGAAGGGGGATCGGGGGTGAATATCATCACGTTCCGGCAGCAACCTACGATACCGTAACCTACGGATACGTAGGTCTTGGTGTGGAGGAAGTATGGTCTCGACGCTGGAACGTGTCATCGAAACGCCCCTGAAGCCGCGCCTGCGCGGTTGGCTGCACCTGGGTGCCTTCCCCGCCGCGCTGATCGGCGGGCTGGTCCTGGTGACCTTCGGGCCGACCCTGCAGGCGCGGGCCGGCGCGGCGGTGTACGCCGTCACCTCGGGGCTGCTGTTCGGGATCTCGGCGACCTACCACCGCAACCAGTTCGGGCCCAAGGGCACCGCGGCGATGCGGCGGTTCGACCACGCGAACATCTTCCTGATCATCGCCGGCACGTACACGCCGTTCGCGCTGCTGGCGCTGGAGGGCGCCGCCCGGACCGTCATCCTCACCGCAGTCTGGGCGGGCGCCCTGGCCGGCGTGGTCTTCAAGACCTGCTGGCTGTCCTCGCCCCGCTGGCTGTCGACCGCCTGCTACATCGGCCTGGGCTGGATGGCGGTGCTGGCGCTGCCCCAGTTCTTCACCGGGGCCGGAGTGCTCGCCACCTCCCTGATCATCGCGGGCGGGGCGCTCTACAGCGCGGGCGGCGTGGTCTACGCCATGAAGCGGCCCGACCCCTCGCCCCGGTGGTTCGGTTTCCACGAGGTGTTCCACGCGTTCACGCTGGCGGCCTACGTGTGCCAGTACATCGCGGTCTCGCTGGTGGTCTACCGCGCCTGAGGGGCGCGGCCCGCTGTGCCTCCTGCTGTTACCGACCAGTAGAGTCAGTGCAACGGGGGGTGCGGCGTGCGCGCTCCCTTCCCGGGCATGGCAGTCTTGTGCAGAACGGGACGATGGACGGGCCCACGGAGTTAGGGAGCGGGCAGGTGCGGCGTTGGTACGGCCTTGATGAGGTGCCCCGGGACTGGGGCAGGTCGGTCGTCACCATCGGGGTGTTCGACGGGGTGCACCGCGGCCACCAGAGGGTCATCGGCCGGGCCGCCGAGCTCGCCGCCGAACTGGGACTCCCCTGCGTGGTGATCACTTTCGACCCGCACCCGGACGAGGTGGTGCGGCCGGGCAGCCACCCGCCGCTGCTGTCGTCGGGCGCGCGCCGGCCCGAACTGCTGGCCGAGGTGGGCGCGGACGCCATCATGGTGCTGCCCTTCACCCTGGAGCTGTCCCGGATGGGCCCGGACGAGTTCGTCCAGTCCGTCCTGGTGGACCGGCTGCACGCCGCCCGGGTGATCGTGGGGGAGGACTTCCGCTTCGGCCACCGCGCCAAGGGCGACGTCGCCCTCCTGCGCGAGCTGGGCGAGAAGTACGACTTCACCGCCGAGGGCGTGCCGCTGGTGGCCGACGGCGACACGATCTCCTCCACCGCGATCCGGGCCAGGCTGGCCGAGGGCGCGGTCGAGGAGGCCGCGCGCCTGCTGGGCCGCCCGCACCGGGTCGAGGGCGTCGTGGTGCGCGGGCACCAGCGCGGCAGGGCGCTGGGCTTCCCCACCGCCAACGTGGAGTCGCTGCCGGGCACGGCCATCCCCGCCGACGGCGTCTACGCGGGCCACCTGGTCTGCGACTCCGAGCGCTACCCCGGCTCCCGCTGGCCCGCCGCGATCTCCGTGGGCACCAACCCCACCTTCGAGGGCGTCACCCGCACGGTCGAGGCCTACGCGCTGGGCCGGGACGACCTCGACCTGTACGGCGAGCACGTCGCCGTCGACTTCGTCGGCAGGATCCGGGGCATGGTCAAGTTCGACTCCATCGACGACCTCATCGCCGAGATGCGGCGCGATGTGGAGCGCGCGCACGAGATGACGCGGGTCTAGAATCGCCGTGATACGGTAAGTAGTCATCGGGATTTTCGTCCCGGTGCGCTGCCCGCTGCTCCCTCATGGTGGCGGGCATGTGCCGGGGTCCGCAGGGATCCGGCACGTTTCACAGAACGCACTCTGCGGCTGCGGCTGCGGGTGTCGAGCATAAATCGAAGGAGTCACGTGTCCCTGGACACCGCCGTCAAGAACCAGATCATCGCCGAGTATGCGACCACTGAGGGTGACACCGGATCCCCGGAAGTCCAGGTCGCGCTGCTGACCCGGCGGATCAACGATCTGACCGAGCACCTCAAGTCGCACAAGCACGACCACCACAGCCGCCGCGGCCTGCTCCTGCTGGTCGGCCGCCGCCGCCGGCTGCTGAAGTACCTGCAGAACAAGGACATCAGCCGCTACCGCCGGCTGATCGAGCGCCTCGGTCTGCGCCGCTAGCCGATGCACGGGGGAGTGATCCATGCCGAGGATCACTCCCCTCGCCGCATCACGGAAAAAATCAAGCCCGCGAACGCCTCCTCAGGCCTTCGAGGGCCGGTCCTCGGTAGTGGCCACCGGATCACGGCGATCCGCGGGCTTCGATCGAAGACCGGCAGGGATCTCGAGCGAGAGATGCGGGAGCGGGGAACTACGGAACCTGGAGGTTTCCCGTGTCCGATGCCATTCGCATCGACGGAGCGCACAGCTCCGAAGCCGTCATCGACAACGGCCCGTTCGGCGTCCGCAAGGTCCGGTTCGAGACCGGCCGCCTCGCCCGCCAGGCCGCCGGATCGGCCGTGGTCTACCTGGACGACGACACCATGATCCTGTCGGCGACCACCGCGTCCAAGCGGCCCAAGGAGAACCTGGACTTCTTCCCGCTGACGGTCGACGTCGAGGAGCGGATGTACGCCGCGGGCCGCATCCCCGGCTCGTTCTTCCGCCGCGAGGGCCGCCCGTCCGAGGACGCGGTCCTGACCTGCCGGCTCATCGACCGTCCGCTGCGCCCGTCCTTCGTCAAGGGCCTGCGCAACGAGATCCAGGTCGTGGTGACGGTCATGTCGCTGAACCCCGACCACCTGTACGACGTGGCGGCCATCAACGCCGCCTCCATGTCCACCCAGCTCGCGGGCCTGCCGTTCTCCGGCCCGATCGGCGGCGTGCGCGTCGCCCTGATCGACGGCCAGTGGGTGGCCTTCCCCACCCACACCGAGCTGGAGCGCGCGACCTTCGACATGGTCGTGGCGGGTCGCACGCTGCCCGACGGCGATGTCGCGATCATGATGGTGGAGGCCGAGTCCACCACCGGCACGCTCGGCCTGGTGGCCGAGGGCGCCGTCGGCCCGACCGAGGAGAGCGTCGCCCAGGGCCTGGACGCCGCCAAGCCGTTCATCAAGGAGCTGTGCCGCGCCCAGTCCGAGCTGGCCCGCGTCGCGGCCAAGGAGACGGCCGACTACCCGGTCTTCCTGGACTACGAGGACGACGCGCTGGAGGCCGTGACCGCCGCGGCCGCCGAGGAGCTGGCCCAGGCGCTGACCATCGCCGGCAAGCAGGAGCGCGAGGAGCGCCTCTCCCAGATCCAGACCGAGACCGCCGACAAGCTCGCCGAGCGGTTCGAGGGCCGGGAGAAGGAGATCCCCGCGGCCCTGCGCGCGCTCACCAAGAAGCTCATCCGCGAGCGGATCACCCGCGACGGGGTGCGCATCGACGGCCGCGGCGTCAAGGACATCCGCCAGCTGTCGGCCGAGGCCCACGTGGTCCCGCGCGTGCACGGCTCGGCGCTGTTCGAGCGCGGCGAGACCCAGATCCTGGGCATCACCACGCTGAACATGCTCCGCATGGAGCAGACGATCGACACGCTCAACCCCGAGCGCACCAAGCGCTACATGCACAACTACAACTTCCCGCCCTACTCGGTCGGTGAGACCGGCCGGGTCGGCTCGCCCAAGCGCCGCGAGATCGGCCACGGCGCGCTGGCCGAGCGGGCGCTGCTGCCGGTGCTGCCCACCCGCGAGGAGTTCCCCTACGCCATCCGCCAGGTGTCGGAGGCGCTGGGCTCCAACGGCTCGACCTCGATGGGCTCGGTCTGCGCGTCCACGATGTCGCTGCTGGACGCGGGCGTGCCGCTGAAGGCGCCGGTCGCGGGCATCGCGATGGGCCTCATCCACGAGGGCGGCGAGTACGTCACCCTCACCGACATCCTCGGCGCCGAGGACGCGTTCGGCGACATGGACTTCAAGGTCGCCGGCACCAAGGAGCTCATCACCGCGCTCCAGCTCGACACCAAGCTCGACGGCATCCCCGCCGAGGTGCTGGCCGCCGCGCTGCGCCAGGCCCGCGGGGCCCGGCTGGCGATCCTGGACGTCATGCAGGACGCCATCGAGGGCGCCGGCGAGATGAGCGAGTACGCGCCGCGGATCATCACCATCAAGGTCCCGGTCGACAAGATCGGCGAGGTCATCGGCCCGAAGGGCAAGATGATCAACTCGATCCAGGCGGACACCGGTGCCGAGATCACGATCGAGGACGACGGCACGATCTACGTCGGCGCCACCAACGGCCCCTCCGCCGAGGCCGCGCGCCAGGCGATCAACTCGATCGCCAACCCGCACATGCCGGAGATCGGCGAGCGCTACCTGGGCACCGTGGTCAAGACCACGACCTTCGGCGCGTTCGTCTCCCTCATGCCGGGCAAGGACGGCCTGCTGCACGTCTCGCAGCTGCGCAAGCTCCACGGCGGGGTGCGGATCGAGAACGTCGAGGACTTCATCAAGGTCGGCGAGAAGATCCAGGTCGAGGTGACCGAGATCGACCAGCGCGGCAAGCTCTCGCTGGTGCCGGTCGAGGTCATCGAGAAGGAGGCCGCCGCCGGCGCCGAGGGCGGCGACGGCGAGGCCCCCGCGGGCGAGGGCGCGCAGGGCGACGACTCGCGCGCCGACCGGCCGCGCCGCACCCGGACCCGGCGCCCGGCCGCCGACCGCGGGGACCGCGGCGGGGACCGCAACTCCTGAGCGTCCGGCCGGCCGGACGCGCCCCGCGAGGGCGCGTCCGGCCGGCCGTCACCTCAGCACGCCGACCGCGACGAGACGTGAAGAGAGAGATCCAGTGACCATGTCGGGAGCGCCCGCGATCGCCGCGGCGGAGCAGGAACCGGGGAGCACCGTGGTGCTCCATCCGGGGATCGACGGAGCGGGGACCGTACGGCGCACCGTGCTGCCGGGCGGGTTGCGGGTGGTCACCGAGACCATGCCGACGGTGCGCTCGGTCGCCTTCGGGATCTGGGCCGGGATCGGCTCGCGGGACGAGGACCTGGCCGACGCGGGCGCCACCCACTACCTGGAGCACCTGCTGTTCAAGGGCACGCCCCGGCGCAGCGCCCTGGACATCTCGGCGGCGATGGACGCCGTGGGCGGCGACCTCAACGCCTTCACGGCCAAGGAGTACACCTGCTACTACGCGCGGGTGCTCGACGCCGACCTGCCGCTGGCGGTGGACGTCGTCTCCGACATGGTCACCTCCTCGCTGATCGAGGAGGCCGACGTGGAGGCCGAGCGCGGGGTCATCCTGGAGGAGATCTCGATGCGGGACGACGACCCGTCCGATCTCATCCACGACGAGTTCGCGATCGCGATGTACGGGGACGCGCCGCTGGGCCGCCCGATCCTGGGCACCGTCGACACCATCAACGCGCTGCGCCGCGACGGCATCGCCCGCTACTACCACGCGCACTACCGCCCGCCGAACCTGGTGGTGGCGGTGGCGGGCAACGTCGACCACCACCGGGTCGTGGAGCTGGTGGGCCGGGCGTTCGAGGGGCATCTGAGCGGTGCGGAGCGCCCCGCCCGGCCGCGGGTCGGCGGGGAACCCACGCCCGCGCTGGGCGGCGGCGCCCGGGTGATCGCCGACGACACCGAGCAGGCCCACCTGGTGCTGGGCGTGCCGGCGCTGGCCCGCCACGACGACCGCCGGTTCGCGCTGGGCGTGTTCAACGCGGCGTTCGGCGGCGGCATGTCCTCCCGGCTGTTCCAGGAGATCCGGGAGAAGCGCGGCCTGGCCTACTCGGTGTACAGCTACACCTCCCAGCACTGCGACACCGGCTCGTTCGGCCTGTACGCGGGCTGCCAGCCCGCCAAGGTCGACGAGGTGCTCGAGATCTGCCGCCAGGAGTTCGCCAAGGCCGCCGCGCGGGGGCTGAGCGCCGAGGAGCTCGAGCGGGGCAAGGGCCAGCTGCGCGGCTCGACCGTGCTGGGCCTGGAGGACACCGGTTCGCGGATGAGCCGGATCGGCAAGAGCGAGCTGGTGTACGACTCGCTGCTGTCGGTGGACGAGGTGCTGGCCAGGATCGACGCGGTGGGCCTGGACGAGGTCAACGCCCTGGCGCGGGAGCTGCTGGAGCAGCGGCCGACGCTGACGGTCATCGGCCCGTTCGAGGGCCGGGAGTTCACCGTCTGAGCGCGCCGCGGGCGCGCGGGGGAACGTGAAGAGGACCGGGTCGGCGCGTGACCCGGTCCTCTTCGTAGTGTGCCCTGTCCAGGGGGGTTGTGTGAAGAAGTCTCACGTTTTTCTTCCGCGATAGGCTTCTCCGGCGTAGACGTCGGGAGGATTGTTGTGATCAAGGTCGGAGTGCTGGGCGGGCGGGGCCGGATGGGCGCGGAGGTCTGCCGGGCCGTCGAGGACGCCGCGGACATGGAGCTCGTCGCCGTGGTCGACCAGGGCGACCCCCTGGACGCGCTGAAGCAGGCGTCGGTCGTGGTGGACTTCACCCACCCGGGGGTGGTGATGGACAACCTCCGCTTCCTCGTCGGGCACGGGATCCACGCCGTCGTCGGCACGAGCGGCTTCGACCCCGAGCGGGTCGGGCGGGTGCGGGCGCTGCAGCGCGAGACCCCGGGCGCCAAGGTGCTGATCGCGCCCAACTTCGGCGTCGGCGCGGTGCTGATGATGCACTTCGCGCAGAAGGCCGCACCGTTCTTCGAGTCCGTCGAGATCGTCGAGCTGCACCACCCGAACAAGGCGGACGCGCCCAGCGGCACCGCCTACCGGACGGCCGAGCTGATCGCGCAGGCCCGGCGAGAGGCCGGGGTGCCGGCCTCCCCTGACGCCACCGTCAGCGAGCTGGACGGGGCGCGCGGCGCGGCCGTCGAGGACGTGCGGATCCACTCGGTGCGCCTGTCCGGGCTCATCGCCCACCAGGAGGTGCTGCTGGGCGGGCACGGCGAGACCTTCACCATCCGGCACGACTCGATGAACCGCGAGTCCTTCATGCCCGGCGTCCTGCTGGGCGTGCGCAAGGTGGCGGACCTGCCCGAGGACCTGGTGCTCGGTCTCGAACCCCTGCTGGGCCTGTGATCTTCGTAGGGGAGCCCTGGGACTTCCTGGGAGCCTCCGAGGCCGTCGACTTCGACCACCCGGCGATCCAGGAGCTCAGCTCCCGCTTCCCCGACGGTGACCTCGCCTACGCGCAGGCGGCGTTCGACTTCGTCCGCGACGAGATCACCCACTCGACGGACGCGAACGACCCGCGCACGCCGTGGCGGGCCTCGGAGGTCCTGGAGCAGGGCACCGGCCTGTGCTACGCCAAGAGCATCCTGTACGTGGCGCTGCTGCGCCTGGCGGGCGTCCGGGCGGGGTTGTGCTACCAGAGGCTGACGGACGGGCAGGGCGGGTTCGTCCTGCACGGGCTGGTCGCCGTCGAGGTGGGCGAGGACCGCTGGGTCCGGCTCGACCCGCGCGGCGACAGGCCGGGCCTGCGCACCTGGTTCTCCGCGGAGGAGGACGTCCTGGCCTACCACGCCGATCCGGAGCAGGGCGAGATCGACTACCCGGAGGTCTACGCGCAGCCCCCCGAGAAGATCCTGAGGGCGCTGCGGGAGGCCGAGGACTGCCAGACCCTGTGCGCGGGCGGGCTGCCCTCCGAGCTGCCCTGAGGGCCGTCCGGGCCGCGGGCTCAGGGCGACTGGAAGCCGTACTTGTTGAACAGGCTGGTGGCCTCGGCGGAGGCCAGCCAGTCCACGAACGCCGTGGCGTCCTCCAGGCGGGGCGACTCGCTGACGGCGGCGGCCGGGTACACGACGCCGACGTTCTGCGCGGCGGGGATGGCCACGCTGCTGGCGGCCGCCCCCGCCGACTTCATGTCGGTGATGTAGACCAGCCCGGCGTCGGCCTGGCCGCTGCGCACCAGGCCCAGCACGGCGCGGGCGCTGCCCTCCTCCGACCGGGGCTTGACGCTCACCCCCGCCCGGCTCAGCACCTCCTGGGAGTAGCGGCCCAGCGGTCCGGTGGAGGGGCCGAAGACCACCTTCATCCGCCGGTCGGCCAGCCGGGCCAGGCCCCGCACGCGCAGCGGGTTGCCGGGGGCGACGGCGATGGTCAGGGAGTTGCGCGCCACGGTCCTGGCGGGCTCCAGGTCCTCGTCGGGGGACCGCAGCGAGGCGGTGTCCGCGGTGATGACCACGTCGCCCTCGTCGAGCTCGCCGGTGAGGATCTGGGAGCCGTCCAGCCGCAACCGGAACCGCAGGTGCGGGTGGGACTGCCGGTAGACGGCGGTGAGGTCGGACATGACCTCGGTGAGCGAGGAGTCCGCCAGGACCCGCAGGGTGACCGGCCCGTCGCCGCCGTTCGCGCAGCCGGCCGCGAGGGGGACGATCAGGAGGGCGGCAGCCAGAACACGCATGATCGACACCATAGCCGGGTCAAGCGGCGTCCATGATTCCGCCGGAAGTGTCGGCGCCGGTCGTTAGGGTGGGCGCATGGATTTGACCGAGCAGCTTCCCCCCGACTGGCGCGCCGCCCTGGACCTCGACCCCCTGGCGACGGCGGCGCTCGGCTCCTTCGTGGCCGAGGAGTACGAGAACCAGACGGTCTACCCGCCCCGGGAGGACCTCTTCGCCGCCTTCCACCGCACGCCGTACGCCGACGCGCGGGTGCTCATCCTCGGGCAGGACCCCTACCACGGTCCGGGGCAGGCGCACGGGATGAGCTTCAGCGTCCGGGAGGGCGTCAAGATCCCGCCGTCGCTGCGCAACATCTACAAGGAGCTCGCCGCGGACCTGGGCGTGACGCCCCCCGCGAGCGGCGATCTGAGCCGCTGGGCCGATCAGGGCGTGCTGCTGCTCAACGCGGTGCTGACGGTGCGGGCGGGCGAGGCGGGCTCGCACGCCAAGAAGGGCTGGGAGCAGTTCACCGACGCGGCGATCCGGGCGCTGAACGCCAAGGAGGAGCGCGTCGTCTTCGTGCTGTGGGGCGCCTACGCCCGCAAGAAGGCGGCGCTGGTCACCGCGCCGCAGCACGTGGTCCACGAGTCGGCGCACCCCAGCCCGCTGAGCGCGCGCTCGTTCTTCGGGACCAGGCCGTTCGGCGCCGTCAACAAGGCGCTGGCCGACGCGGGCCTGCCCGAGATCGACTGGTAGAGGCGTCCGCGCGGCGCCCGGCGGGGCCGGGCGCCGCGGGGTTCAGGCCTCGATGACCACCGGGATGATCATCGGCCGTCGGCGGTAGCTGTCGGCCACCCACTTGCCCAGGGTGCGGCGCATGCGCTGGCGCAGCTGGTGCGGGTCGGCGATGCCGTCGGCGGCGGCCTCGGTGAGCGTGGCGTTGATCCGGCCGATGACCTCGTTGAAGTCCTCGTCGCCGATGCCCGCGCCGCGGGCGTGGATCTCCGGCCCGGCCAGGACCTTGCCCGTGGTGGAGTCGACGACCACGACGACCGAGACGAAGCCCTCCTCGCCCAGGATGCGCCGGTCCTTCAGGGAGGCCTCGGTGATCTCCCCGACGCTGGAGCCGTCCACGTAGACGTACCCGGCGGGGACCGAGCCGGCGATCTGGGCGTGCCCGTCGATGAGGTCGACCACCACGCCGTCCTCGGCGATGACGATGTTCTCGTCGGGGACCCCGGTCAGCGACGCCAGCTTGGCGTGCGCCCTCAGATGCCGCCACTCGCCGTGCACCGGCATGAAGTTCGACGGCTTGGTGAGGTTGAGCAGCATGAGCAGCTCACCGGCCGAGGAGTGGCCCGACACGTGCACCAGGGCGTTGCCCTTGTGCACCACCCGGGCGCCCCAGCGGGTCAGCCCGTTGATCACCCGGTACACCGAGTTCTCGTTGCCGGGGATCAGCGAGGAGGCCAGCATCACCGTGTCCCGCTCGGTGATGCGGATCTGGTGGTGGTCGCGGTTGGCCATCCGCGACAGCGCCGACATCGGCTCGCCCTGGGAGCCGGTGCAGACCAGCACCACCCGCTCCGGCGGCAGCTCGTCCAGGGACCTGGGATCGACCAGCAGGCCGTCCGGCACGTCGAGGTAGCCGAGCTCCTTGGCCACGCCCATGTTGCGCACCATCGAGCGGCCCACGAAGGCGACCTTGCGGCCCGCCTTGACGGCGGCGTCCAGCACCTGCTGCACCCGGTGGATGTGCGAGGCGAAGCACGCCACGATGATCCGCTCCTGGGCGTTGCGGAAGACGTCGTCCACCGCGGCGGAGATGTTGCGCTCGCTGGTGACGAACCCCGGCACCTCGGCGTTGGTGGAGTCCGACATCAGCAGGTCGATGCCCTCGGCGCCCAGCCGGGCGAAGCCCGGCAGGTCGGTCAGCCGGCCGTCCAGCGGGAGCTGGTCCATCTTGAAGTCGCCGGTGTGCACCACCAGCCCCGCGGGCGTGCGGATCGCCACGGCCATCGCGTCCGGGATGGAGTGGTTGACCGCGAGGAACTCGCAGTCGAACGGCCCGAACGAGCGCCGCTCGCCGTCGGAGACCATCTGCAGCACCGGTTTGATCCGGTGCTCCGACAGCTTGGCCTCGATCAGCGCCAGCGTCAGCCGGGAACCGGCCAGCGGGATGTCCCCGCGCTCGCGCAGCAGGTACGGGACCGCGCCGATGTGGTCCTCGTGCCCGTGGGTGAGGATGATCGCCTCGACGTCGTCGAGGCGGTCACGGATGTACTCGAAGTCCGGCAGGATGAGGTCGACGCCGGGTTGCTCCTCCTCGGGGAAGAGCACTCCGCAGTCGACGATCAGCAGCCGTCCCTCGTACTCGAACACGGCCATGTTGCGGCCGATCTCGCCGAGCCCGCCCAGCGCGACGATGCGCAGGCCGCCCGAAGGCAGCGCCGGAGGCGGGCCCAGCTCGGGATGCGGGTGGCTCATAGGGCACCCTCGGTACGAATCACTCAGTGGCCTCCACTTTGATACCCCCCGTGATCAAGTCTTCGCGCAGTTGCGCCGCGAACTCCGGCGTTGCGTCCACCAGCGGGGCTCGCACGGTGCCGCCGGGCCGCCCCAGCAGGTTCAGCGCCGCCTTGGTCGCGATGACCCCCTGGGTCCTGGTCATGATCGCGGTGACGACGGGGAGCAGCCGGCGGTGTACGGCCAGCGCTCCGGTGACGTCACCGGACCTATAGAGGTCAATCATCTCATGGAGGTCGGACCCGGCGACGTGCCCCACCACGCTGACGAACCCGGCGGCGCCCTGGGAGAGCCAGGCGAGGTTGAGCACGTCGTCGCCGGAGTAGAACACCAGGCCGGTGGCGGCCATCACCCGGGAGGCGGCGAACAGGTCGCCCTTGGCGTCCTTGACCGCGACGATCCGGGGGTGTTCGGCCAGGCGCAGCAGGGTGTCGGTCTCGATCGGGATGCCCGCGCGGCCGGGGATGTCGTAGAGCATCACGGGCAGGGCGGTGGCGTCGGCGATCGCCGTCATGTGGCGGTAGACGCCCTCCTGCGGAGGCTTGTTGTAGTAGGGGCAGACGGTCAGCAGACCGTGCGCCCCCGCCCGCTCGGCCATCAGGGCCAGCTCGATGCTGTGCCTGGTGTCGTTGCTGCCGGCGCCGAACACGACGGACGCGCGGTCGCCCACGGCCTCGACGACGGCGCGCAGGACGCGCTCCTTCTCACCGTCGGTGGTGGTGGGGGACTCGCCGGTGGTGCCGTTGATCACCAGGCCGTCGTGGCGCTGCTCGTCCACCAGGTGGGCGGCCAGACGCGCCGCTCCGTCGTAGTCGACGGAGCCGTCGGCGAGCATGGGGGTGACCATCGCGGTGAGCAACCGGCCGAACGGCGCGTCGGATGTAGTGCTGGGTGCCATGCACCGAACCGTACCCGTCCATGGGCATTCCACGGGTGCCGGAGGGCGTGTCCCGCCCCGATCGGGGGCAGGGAGCCGAGACGCCATTCCGATCCGCGCTCGGGGGTACGGGGATCGAAATGGCGTCATTCCGTCATCGCGACCGGCGAATCCCGTGTTACGCGGTTTCTGGGTTTCTTCGCCCGAGCGGTCAGGAGAGGGGCTCGGCCAGCTCGGCCAGCCTGGCCCGCAGCTCCGCCAGATGCGGGGTGCGCACCAGCTCGTTGCCCCGCACGGCCCACCAGTGGCCGGATCCGCCCCGGCCGATGCGCCAGCCGGAGAACTCCGCGTGCAGGTCGGCCAGCGTCCGCCGTGCGTTCTCCATCTTCATTCGTCCTCTCTGCGCACCACAACCGGGGTCCCCTGATGCTCACCGCTTCGGGGGCGGTTCGGCAATCCCCTTCCCACCTGCGGAGACGGGAAAAAGGGAACGTGACAAAGCGGGTGGCCGAACGGAGTGATTCTGCTTACCTCCCGACTTCTCAGACCAGCGAGGTGTGCATGCGGACCATCTCCACCGGCCGTTCCAGCGCCAGGGTGCGCCGCGCGCCGTCGGGCTCCCACCCGGCCGGCTCCAGGAAGGAGCGCAGCGCGGTGTCCTGGCTGAAGACCCAGGTGACGGCCGTGCTGAAGGAGTGCTCGCGCAGCAGGTCGACCACCGCGGCCAGCAGCCGGCTGCCGTGGCCCTCGCGGGCGCGGGCCGGGTCGACGGCCAGGGTGACCAGCTCGGCGTCCGCCGCGGGGTCGAGGTCGGGGTCGGAGGCGGGCGCGAACGCGGCGAACCCGGTGACGAGGCCGTCGGCCACCGCGACCAGGAGCCGGTGGCGGGGGGAGGGCGGGGCGGTGACGGCCTCGGTCCAGCGCTCCCGCCAGGGCTCGGCCGACGCGGTCATCTCGGCCAGCGTCTCCGCGGGCATGAAGGGCCGGTAGGCGGCCTTCCAGGCCAGGACCTGGATCTCGGCCACCGCCGCCGTGTCGCTGAGGGTGGCGTCTCTGACGCCGACATCCGCCATGGGCGGCAACGCTACCCCCTCAGGAGGCGTCCCAGGACGGCAGGGACCGCAGGGCGCGCGCCAGCCTGCGCACCCCCTCGGCGAGGTCCTCGGCGGTCGGCGTGGCGTTGTAGCTCAGGCGCAGGCGCGGCGCGGGCGGCTCGGCCGGGTAGTAGGGCCGCCCGGCGCCGACGGTCACCCCGTGGGCGCGGGCGGCGTCGGCGAGCGCGACGTCGTCGGTGCCGCGGGGGAGCCCGACCCACATGTGCATGCCGCCCCCGGGCAGGGTGTCGGGCACGGCCTCCGGCAGGTGGACGGCCAGGGCCAGCGCCAGGGCGTCCCTGCGGGCGCGCAGCTCGGCGGAGACGGCACGCAGGTGCCGGGGCCAGGCCGGGGAGGTCACCAGCTCCAGCGCGGTCTCCTGGAGCGGCCTGGCCGGGTAGTACGAGTCCACCAGCTGGCAGGCGCGCAGCCGTTCGCCCACGGGCCCCCGCGCGGTGATCCCGGCGATCCGCAGGGACGGGACGGTGGCCTTGGTGAGGGAGGCCAGGTGCACCACGGTGCCGTGCGCGTCGTCGGCCGCCAGCGGGGGCGGCGGGGCGGCCAGGGCGAGGTGCCGGGCGAAGTCGTCCTCGATGACGAAGGCGCCGGCGGCCCGCGCGGCCGCCAGGACCGGGGCGCGGCGTCCGGGGGCCAGCACGGTGCCGGTGGGGTTGTGGAAGGTCGGCTGGCAGTAGAAGGCGCGGGCGCCGGTGCGGGCGAAGGCCTCGGCGAGCAGGTCGGGCCGCACCCCGTGCCGGTCCATGGGCACCGGCACCGGGCGCAGTCCGGCGGCCCGCGCCGCGGTGATCGCGCCCTGGTAGGTGGGGGACTCCACCAGCAGCGGCTCGCCGGGCCGCAGGACGGCGCGCAGCGTGATCGACAGGGCGGCCTGCCCGCCGCCGGCGACCAGCACGTCCGACGGCTCGGCTCCGACCGGCGCGGCGAACCAGGCGCGCAGCTCCGGCAGCCCGGCCAGCGGCGGCGCCTGCCAGGCGTAGGGACGGCGTGCTGCGCGGGCGCTGGCGGCGGCCAGCGCCCGCAGCGGCTGCAGAGCCAGGGGCAGGTAGCCGCCGGACAGCGCTATCGCGTCGGCCGGGGGCGGGGTGAGCAGGGCGGCCAGGGTCTCGGTGCCGCCCGGGCCCTCGCCGAGCGCCACCGACTGCCAGCTGAAGTCCGCGGGGCGGGCGGGGGCGCGGCGCGCGGCGTGCTCGCTGACGAAGGTGCCGCTGCCGGGGCGGGTGACCACCACGCCCTCGGCGGTGAGCAGAGCCAGGGCACGGGAAACGGTGACGGGACTGACGCGGTAGCGCTCGGTCAGCGCCCGGCTGGACGGCAAGCGCTCACCTGGCGAAAGACGCTGGGCATCGGCCCTGAGTCGCTGGGCGAGCAAGGCGATACTGCTATCCTTGTTCATGAGAGATAACGATAGCGCTACTGGAAACCGGCGAATAGCGCTCCTCCTCGCCTTTCTGGGCACCCTGGTGTTCTCCTTCACCCTCCCGGCCACCGTGCTGGCCCTGCGCGGCCTGGACCCGATGCTCATCGGAGTCGGCAGGGCCGCGCTGGCCGCGGTCCCGGCGGCGGGCGCGCTGCTGTGGGCCCGCGCCGCCCCGCCGCGGAACTGGAGGGCGTCGCTGATCGTCGGCCTGGGCGTCGTCGTCGCCTTCCCGGTGCTCTCGACCCTCGCCCTCTCCCACGGCTCGAGCGCCTCGCACTGCGCGGTGGTCATCGGGCTGCTGCCCGCCATGACCGCGATCATGGCGACGCTCCGCGCGGGGGAGCGGCCGTCCCGCGCCTTCTGGACGGCGGCGGGCAGCGGCGCCGCGTGCGTCACGCTGTTCACGCTCGTGCAGGGCGGGGGCGGCCTCACCACCGCCGACCTGCTGCTGCTGGGCGGCCTGGTGCTGTGCGGGCTCGGTTACGCCGAGGGCGGCCGCACGGCCAGGGAGATGCCGGCCTGGCAGGTGATCTGCTGGGCCCTGGTGCTGTACACGCCGCTGACCGTCCCGGTCACGGCCTGGCTGCTGGTCGACACGCAGCCGTCCTGGACCGCGGAGAGCCTCGCCGGGTTCGGGTACGTGTCGTTCTTCTCGATGTTCCTGGGCTTCTTCGCCTGGTACGCGGGCCTGGCCGGGGCCGGGATCGCCCGTGGCGGGCAGGTCCAGCTCGTCCAGCCGCTGCTCACCCTCGGCTGGTCCGCCCTCTTCCTGGGCGAGCACCTGGACGCGGTGACCGGGCTGGCCGCGCTGGCCGTCCTGGGGTGCGTGGCCTGGACCCAGCGGGCCCGCGGGGCGGGGGAACCGGAGCCGGCGCCGCGGGGGGAGCCGGCCCCCGCCTGAGGCAGGGGGGCGTGCCGACGCTGGAAGGAGCGGGTTTAGGCTTGCCGACGGTCCTCCCTCCCCTTTTCGTTCCCAGGATGCCTATGACTGCGCCCGTGACGGCCGACGCCCCGGCGGAACCGGCCGCCGAGCCGGGCCGGAGGCGGTGGCTCGGGCTGGCCGTGGTCAGCCTCGCGGTGTCGTTGATCATCGTGGACGCCACCATCGTCAGCGTCCTGCTGCCCGGCATGGTGGACGAGCTGGGGCTGCGTGCCACCCAGGCGGAGTGGGTCACCTCGATCTACTCGCTGGTGTTCGCGGCCCTGCTGATCTCGTTCGGGCGGCTGGCCGACCGGTTCGGCCGGCGCCGGATGCTCCTGCTGGGCACCGGATTGTTCGTGGTGGCCAGCATGGGCGCCGCCCTGGCCGCCGGGAGCGGCTCGCTGATCGCGGCGAGGGCGCTGCAGGGCGTCGGCGCCGCGATGATCATGCCCGCCACCCTCTCCACGGTCAACGCGCTGTTCCACGGCAGGGACAGGGCCGTGGCCTTCGGCGTCTGGGGCTCCATGATCGGCGGCATGGCCGCGGTCGGCCCGCTGCTGGGCGGCTGGCTGGCCACCTGGCAGGGGTGGCGCTGGGCGTTCCTGATCAACCTGCCACTGGGCGTGCTGCTGATCGCGGGCGCGCGCCGCTACGTCGCGGAGACCAGGGAGCCCGGCGAGGAGCGCGGCGGCCTGGACTGGGCCGGCGGCGCGCTGTCGGCGCTCGGCCTGGGCGCGCTGGTCTTCGCACTGATCGAGGGCCAGGCCTACGGCTGGTGGAGCCCCGCCGGGGACTTCGCAGGCTGGCCGGTCTCGGCGGGCCTGCGCCTGTCCCCGGTGCCGCTGGTGCTCGCCGCCGGAGTGCTGCTGCTGGCCGCCCTGGTGGTGGTGGAGCGCCGCAGGGCCCGCGCAGGCCTGTCGGTGATGCTCGATTTCGGATTGTTCCGCATCGCCAGCTTCCGGCGCGGCAGCCTCGCCGCCTCGCTCATCAGCGTCGGCGAACTGGGCCTGCTGTTCGTGCTGCCGCTGTTCCTGCAGGGCGCGCACGGGGACTCCCCGCTGCAGATCTGCGTGGCGATCCTCCCGCTGGCCCTCGGCTCGTTCCTCTCCGGCGGGCTGGCCTCCCGGCTGTCGCCGCGGATCGGCGCGCACCGGGTCGTGCAGTACGGCATGGCCGCCGAGGTCGCCGCCGTCCTGGCGATCGGCCTGACCGTGCACGCGAGCACGACCGGGTTCGCGCTGGCACCCTGGATGCTCCTGTACGGGCTGGGCCTCGGCCTGACCTCGGCGCAGCTGACCAGCGTGTCCCTGTCGGAGGTGCCGCAGGCCAGCGCGGGCCAGGCGTCCGGCACCCAGTCCACCGCCCGCCAGGTCGGCAGCGCCCTGGGCATCGCGCTGATCGGGACGGTCTTCGCGACCAGTCTCGGCCACGTCATGCGGGAACGTTCCGGGGACGAGGCCGCCGCCCGGGAGCTGCAGCACAGCATCGGATCTGCGGTGGCGGACCTCGACCCGTCCCTGACGGCCGCCGCGGTGGAGAGCCTCGCGGTGGCGACCGGCCGCGCCGCCCTGGTGACCGCCGCTATCCTCGCGGTCGGATTGATCATGACCCTCCGCCTGCGCAAAAGAGAGATATGAAGCTTTGGATCGCCGGGGCGCGGCCCCGGACGCTGCCCGCCGCCGTCGTGCCCGTCGCCGTGGGGACCGGGCTGGCCGTGGGCGAGGGGCACCCGGTCTGGTGGCGGGCGGGGCTGGCGCTGTTCGTGGCGCTGATCCTGCAGGTCGGGGTGAACTACGCCAACGACTACAGCGACGGGGTCAAGGGCACCGACGCCGACCGGGTCGGGCCGATGCGGCTGGTGGGCTCGGGCGCCAAGCAGCCCCGGCAGGTGCTGGCCGCGGCGCTGGCCTGCTTCGCGCTGGCCGGCGCGGCAGGCCTGGTGCTGGCGGCCGCCACCACCTGGTGGCTCCTGCTGATCGGGGCCGCCGCGATCGCCGCGGCCTGGGGCTACACCGGCGGCTCGCGCCCGTACGGCTACCGGGCGCTGGGCGAGCTGTCGGTCTTCGTGTTCTTCGGGCTCGTGGCGGTGCTCGGCACGGTCTACGTCCAGCTCGAGAGGCTGCCCTGGACGGCCTGGGCGGCCGCCGTCCCGGTCGGGCTGCTGGCCTGCGCGATGCTGGTCGTCAACAACATCCGCGACCTGGACACCGACGCGATGACCGGCAAGCGCACCCTGGCGGTGGTGCTGGGCGACGTGCTCTCGCGGGTGCTCTACACCCTGTGCCTGGCGATCCCGTTCACCCTCGTGCTCGGGCTGGCCGTCGGCCGGCCGTGGGCGCTGCTGGCGCTGCTGGCCGCGCCGCTGTCGATCCGCCCGTCCCGGCGGGTGCTGGAAGGCGCGCATGGACCCGGCCTGATCGAGGTGCTGGGGGAGACGGGACGGCTGCAACTGGCCTTCGGCGCGCTGCTGACGGTCGGATTGGCCCTTTAGAAAATTTCAGTTTTGCGGATAATTGGATCCCCGCCGTTCTTTCCCTCGTCTGAAGGAATATGACCCCCGCCTCGAAGGGCCCGCGCGAAACCTTCTGGAGCAGCCTCGACCCCGCCGCCCGTGAGACCCTGGCGCGCGGCGGCCGCAGCCGCCGCTACCGCAAGGGCGACCACCTGTGCCTGCAGGGGGAGCCCCCGGAGCAGGTGCTCATCCTGGAGCGGGGCTGGACCAAGATCTGCGTCGGCGACAGCGAGGGCAGGGAGCGGGTGATCGCCGTACGCGGCCCCGGCGAGCTGCTGGGGGAGACCGGCCTGATCACCGACTCGCCCCGGACGGCCACCGTCACCGCCCTGCACCAGCTGTCCGCCCTGGTGGTGCCGCGCCAGCGGTTCCGCGCCTTCCTCAACGACAACCCCGACGCCTGGCCGAAGGTCTACCAGACCCTCAGCCGCCGGCTGGCCCAGTCCGACGAGCGCATCCTGTCGCTGGGCAGCCACGTGGGGGCCGGTCGCCTCGCGTTGTTCCTGCTGCGGCTGGCCGAGCAGAGCGGCCTGCCCGACCCCGAGGGCGGGATCGCGCTGCCGCCGCTGTCGCAGACCGAGCTGGGCAGCTGCGTGGACGTCTCCCGCGAGACGGTCGCGCGGGCCATGCGCGCCTGGCGGGAGCAGGACCTCATCCGCAACAGCTGGCGGCGGACCGTGCTGCTGGACCCCGAGGGGCTGCGCCGGCACGCGAAGCACTTCATGATCTAGCTGAAACCCTGATATCCCGGACGACACGCCCGTCCGTTTTGTTCTTGGTTGCTCTTGTGCCTCGGGTTACGCTCGACGGCATGGCCTCACGTGCGTCCGGAGGTACCCGGAACTCCTCGCGTGGCGGGGCTTCCAAGCGTCCCTCCAAAGGCTCCGCGCAGCGTCGTCCCGCCCCGAGGAAACCCGCCCCCGCCCGCAGGCGGCCGCCCGCGCGGCGGTCCGGGCCCGATCCGATCAGCACGATGTTCCTGGGGTTCTTCCGGATGTTCGGCGGGCTGTGGATGCTCTTCGCCCGCGGCGTCGGATCGGTGTTCCGCGCCTACGGCGACGGCGCGCGCGACCTGGACGAGGAGCACCGCCGCGACGGTCTCGGCCTGACCCTGCTCGGCGTGGCGATCGTGCTGGCCTCGGTGCTGTGGTGGACGCCGAACGGCTGGTTCACCCGGGCGCTGGAGATGGTGGTGCGCGGCGGGCTCGGCAGGTTCGCCATGGTGCTGCCGATCTGCCTGGTGCTCCTGGCCTGGGGCGTGCTGCGCTACCCCGAGCGCCACGACGACACCGGCCGGATCGCGATCGGCTCCAGTGCGCTGTTCCTGGGCATCGCGGGGATCGTGCACATCGCGCTGGGCACGCCCTCCCCGCGCTCGGAGATGGCCCTGGTGCGGGACGCGGGCGGGGTGCTGGGCTGGCTGGTCTCCGCCCCGCTGGAGATCATCCTCTCGGCGTGGGTGGCGGTGCCGCTGCTGCTGCTCGTGGCGTTCTTCGGGCTGCTCGTGGTGACCAAGACGCCGGTGCACCGCATCCCGGACCGGTGCCAGGAGCTGCTGCACCTGACGATGCTCAAGGAGCGGCCCGAGACCGGCGAGCCCGAGGGGTCCGCCGAAGGCGGCAAGAGCGACAAGGCTGACAAGGGCGACAAGCCGAAGAAGAAAAAGAAGCAGCGCCCCGCCCCGGCCGAACCCGGCGAGGAGGAGTTCTCCGTCGGGGAGCACACCCGGCCCTACGACACCCCGGTGGTCGAGCCCCCCGAGCGCACCCGCGAACTCGCCGACGACCTCTTCGGCGAGCCCGCGCCGCCCGTCCTGGAGGACGCGGAGGCGGCGGCCGCGGCCGCCCCGACCGAACCCGACGTCCCGGCCGTTCCCGACCCCACCCCCGCGCCGCGCCGTGCCGAGCAGCTGCCGCTGGAGTCCGGCGACGGGGTCTACGAGCTGCCCGCCCCCGGGCTGCTGCGGCCCGGCTCGGCCCTCAAACCGCGCACCAAGGCCAACGACACGGTCGTCGACGCGCTCACCGGGGTGCTGGAGCAGTTCGACGTGGACGCCCAGGTGACCGGGTTCACCCGGGGGCCGACGATCACCCGCTACGAGATCGAGCTGGGTCCGGCGGTCAAGGTCGAGAAGGTCATCGCGCTGTCCAAGAACATCTCGTACGCGGTCAAGAGCCAGGATGTGCGGATCATCTCCCCGATCCCGGGCAAGTCCGCGATCGGGGTGGAGATCCCCAACACCGACAAGGACCTGGTGTCGCTGGGGGACGTGCTGCGCTCCCAGGTGGCCCAGACCGACGGGCATCCGATGCTGGTGGGATTGGGCAAGGACGTCGAGGGCCGCACGGTGGTGGCGAACCTGGCGAAGATGCCGCACATCCTCATCGCGGGTGCCACGGGCGCGGGCAAGTCGACGTGCATCAACGGCCTGATCACCTCGATCCTCATGCGGGCCACGCCGGATGAGGTGCGGTTGATCCTGGTCGACCCCAAGCGGGTGGAGCTGTCGTCGTACGCGGGCATCCCGCATCTGATCACGCCGATCATCACCAATCCGAAGAAGGCGGCCGAGGCGCTGGGCTGGGTCGTCGGCGAGATGGACCGCCGTTACGACGATCTGGCGGCGTCGGGGTTCCGGCACATCGACGACTTCAACAAGGCGGTCCGTGCGGGCAAGGTCACCGCTCCGCCGGGCAGCGAGCGCGTCTACACGCCGTATCCGTACCTGCTGGTGATCGTGGACGAGCTGGCCGACCTGATGATGGTCGCCCCGCGCGACGTGGAGGACCACGTCGTGCGGATCACGCAGCTGGCCCGTGCCGCGGGCATCCATCTGGTGCTGGCCACGCAGCGGCCGTCGGTGGACGTCGTCACGGGCCTCATCAAGGCGAACGTGCCCTCGCGGCTGGCGTTCGCGACCTCGTCGCTGGCCGACAGCCGGGTGATCCTCGACCAGCCCGGTGCCGAGAAGCTGGTCGGGCAGGGCGACGCGCTGTTCCTGCCGATGGGCGCCTCCAAGCCGATGCGGCTGCAGAACGCCTACGTCTCCGAGAAGGAGATCGCGGGGATCGTCGACCACTGCAAGACGCAGATGGAGGCGCGGTACACCGAGGAGGTCCAGGGCGAGGCCGCGCCGCGCAAGGAGGTCGACGAGGAGATCGGCGACGACCTCGAACTGCTGATGCAGGCGATCGAACTGGTCGTCTCCACCCAGTTCGGGTCGACCTCGATGCTGCAGCGCAAACTCAGGGTCGGTTTCGCCAAGGCGGGACGTTTGATGGACCTGATGGAGAGCAGGAACATCGTGGGTCCCTCCGAGGGCTCGAAGGCCCGGGACGTCCTGGTCAAGCCGGAAGACCTGCCAGAGGTCCTGGGCGCGCTCAATTCGTGATCAACTCATCGGCGTTGCGTATCGCCGGAGAAGAACCCGTTTTCTAGACTTGGCTCCAACGATATGGCGGCGGAGGCTTTCATGAGCATTGGTGAGACCCTGGCGCAGGCGCGCCGCGAGTCAGGACTCACCACGAAGCAGGTCAGCGAGCGCACCCGCATCCGCGAGACGGTGATCCGACGGATCGAGCAGGACGACTACTCGCTGTGCGGCGGCAACTTCTACGCGCGCGGCCACATCCGCAGCATCGCCAAGATGCTCGGCGTCGACTCCGACCCGTTGATACGCGAGTATGACGAGAATCATGGCGGCGCGCCCGGGGCGCTGGCCGTCGCCACGGCCTTCGAGCCCGAGCAGCCCCTGCGGTTCCGGGAGCGGCGCACCCCGAACTGGAGCGCGGCGATGGCCGGCACGCTCGTCCTGGTGCTGATCTACGGCGTCTTCCAGGTCTTCAGCGGCGAGGACGAGCGCAAGCCCGCCCCGGCGGCGCGCACCCCGGCGATCACGGCCGCGCCCGCCACCGCGACCGCCACGCCCGGCCACGGCGACGCCCACGCCCTGGGCCAGAACCCCCAGCAGCCGCCCGCCCAGGCCATCGGCGCGGACGAGGTCGTGGTGGCGGTCCGCGCCACCGAGCAGAGCTGGGTCAACGTCCGCGACGCCGCGGGCAAGGTGTTGTTCAGCGCGATGGTCCCCAAGGGCCAGCAGCGCGAGTGGCGGGCCGCCAAGCGCATGCGGGTGCTGATCGGCAACGCCGCCGGCGTGGTGCTCACCGTCAACGGCAAGGAGCTCGGGGTGCCCGGCGAGGACGGCCAGGTACTGCGCCTGACGTTCGTTCCGGGCAGCAGCGAGCCGGTCTGAGCCGATCTTCCGGGCGGCCGGGTCCTGGGCTGGGCCCGGCTCCCACTACCGTTAGACCATGCCCGAGTCCCGTACCGTGTCCCTGGTCACTCTCGGTTGCGCGCGCAACGAGACAGACTCAGAAGAGCTCGCCGCCAGGTTGGAGGCGTCCGGCTGGAAGCTGCAGGACGGCTCCGAAGGCGCCGACGTCGTCCTCGTCAACACCTGCGGGTTCATCGAGGCCGCGAAGAAGGACTCGATCGACACCCTGCTCGCCGCGCACGACACCGGCGCCAAGGTGGTGGCCGCCGGGTGCATGGCCGAACGGTACGGCGCCGAGCTGGCCGAGGCCCTGCCCGAGGCGGACTCGGTGCTCGGGTTCGACGACTACGGCCGGATCGGCGAGCGGCTGGACGACGTCCTGGCCGGGCGCGCGCACTCCGCGCACAAGCCCAGGGACCGCCGCACGCTGCTGCCGATCACCCCCGTGGACCGCTCCGCCGGGCACGTCCACGTGCCGGGCCACGGCATCCAGGACCTGCCCGAGGGCCTGGCGCCCGCCTCCGGGCCCCAGGTGCTGCGCAAGCGCCTGGGCGGCGGCCCCGTGGCGCCGCTGAAACTGGCGTCCGGCTGCGACCGGCGCTGCTCCTTCTGCGCGATCCCCGCCTTCCGCGGCTCCTACGTCTCCCGCAGGCCCGAGGACGTGCTGGCCGAGGCCGAGTGGCTGGCCCGGCACGACGTGCGCGAGATCGTCCTGGTCAGCGAGAACTCCACCTCCTACGGCAAGGACCTGGGCGACCTGCGCCTGCTGGAGAAGCTGCTGCCGCAGCTGGCCGAGGTCATGGACGTGGTGCGGGTCAGCTACCTGCAGCCGGCCGAGCTGCGCCCGTCCCTCATCGAGACCATCGCCGGCACCCCCGGTGTCACGCCCTACTTCGACCTGTCCTTCCAGCACGCCAGCGGGCCGGTGCTGCGCCGGATGCGCCGCTTCGGCGACCCGGCGCGCTTCCTCGACCTGCTGGAGCGCATCCGGACGCTGGCCCCCGAGGCGGGCGTGCGCTCGAACTTCATCGTCGGCTTCCCCGGCGAGACCGAGGGGCAGCTGGCCGAGCTCACCGGCTTCCTGGAGGCCGCCCGGCTGGACGCGATCGGCGTCTTCGGCTACTCCGACGAGGACGGCACCGAGGCGGCGGACCTGGACGGCAAGGTCGACCAGGACGAGGTGGACCGGCGGCTGGCCGAGGTCTCCGAGCTGGCCGAGGAGCTCACCGCCCAGCGCGCCGAGGAGCGCGTCGGCACCGCGATGACCGTCCTGGTGGAGCGGGAGCTGGAGCCCGGCCTCTGGGAGGGCCGCGGCTTCCACCAGGCGCCCGAGGTCGACGGCTGCACCCTCGTGCGCGGGGCGGGCCTTGCGGCGGGCGCGCTGGTCGAGGCCGAGATCGTCGAGAGCGAGGGCGTCGACCTGGTCGGCGAGGCGACGGGGCCGGCTCGGTGACAGCCGAGCAGGCACGGCAGGCGTCGAACCTCAACCCCGCCAACGTGCTGACGGTGCTGCGCATCGCGCTCGTCCCGCCCTTCTTCCTCATCCTCGTGCTGGGGGAGGGGGACGGCTGGCGGCTGACGGCGCTGCTGCTGTTCGTGGTGGCGGCCTTCACCGACCTGGCCGACGGGCGGATCGCGCGCAGCCGCGCCGAGGTCACCACCTTCGGCAAGATCGTCGACCCGATCGCCGACAAGCTGCTCACCGGGGCGGCGCTGGTCGGGTTGTCGCTGAACGGCGAGCTCACCTGGTGGGCCACCGTGGTCATCCTGCTGCGGGAGATCCCGGTGACCGTGCACCGGCTGGTGCTGCTGCGCCGCAACGTGGTGGTGGCGGCCGAGCGGCTGGGCAAGTACAAGGCGGCCCTGCAGATGCTGGCGATCTTCGTCTACCTGCTGCCGGTCCGCCTCGACCCGCTCAACGGGATCCTCATGGGCGCCGCGGTGGCGGCGACCATCGTCTCGGGCGCGGAGTACCTGAACGGACGGCGCCGGGCGGCACTAGGCTGAGAGCCGTGCGAGCCGAACTACTGACCGTCGGGGACGAGATCCTCATCGGCGACATCGTCAACGGCAACGCGGCATGGCTGGGCAGGGAGCTGACCGCCGCGGGCGTGGAGGTGGGCCGCAGCACCGTCGTGGGCGACACGCTGGAGGCGATCACCGGCGCCCTCACGGCCGCGCTGGCCGCCGCGGACGTGGTGATCGTCACCGGGGGGCTCGGCCCGACCTCCGACGACCGCACCAGGGACGCCCTGGCCGCCCTGGCCCAAGTGCCGCTGGTGCGCGACGAGACGCTGGCCGGGCTGATCCGCGACCGTGTCGAGCGCAGCGGCCTGCGGCTGCGGCCGATGTCGTTGCGGATGGCCGACGTCCCCGAGGGCGCGACCATGCTGCCCAACCCCGCGGGGACGGCGCCCGGGCTGCGGATGGAGCTGCCGGGCGGGACGGTCTACGCGCTGCCGGGCGTGCCGAGCGAGATGCAGGCGATCATGGCGGTGTCGGTGCTGCCGGAGCTGGCCGACGGCGACGCGGCCCCGGCCGTCCTGACGCTGCGCACGGCCGGGGTCTGGGAGACGGTGCTGGCGACCAGGCTGGCCCCGGTGGAGGCGCTGGAGGAGGTCTCGCTGGCCTTCCTCCCCTCGCCCTCGGAGGTCGCGGTGCGCCTCACCGCGGACACCTCCTCGGCGCTGGACAAGGCGGTGCTCATGGCCAGGGAGCTGCTGGGCACCGTCATGTACGGGACGGGCGAGCAGTCGCTGGCGTCGGTGGTGCACGAGCTGCTGGCGGCGCGCGAGCGCACCGTCGCGGTGGCCGAGAGCCTCACCGGAGGGCTGCTGGGAGCCGAACTGACGTACGTGCCGGGCTCCTCGGAGACCTTCGCGGGCGGGGTGACCGCCTACGAGACACGGTTGAAGCACGAGCTTCTCGGGGTCTCAGCGAGTCTCCTGGAGGAGCGGGGCGCGGTCGACCCGCAAGTCGCCGTCCAGATGGCCGAGGGCGCCAGGGAGCGCCTGGGGGCCTTCTACGGGTTGGGCGTCACCGGGGTGGCCGGACCGGGTTCCCAGGATGGAAAGCCGGTCGGAACTGTACATATCGGCATTTCTGGGCCGGAAGGAAGCAGGTCCTTCACCCCGGTCCTGCCGCTGCCCCCGGACCTCACCCAGGCACGCGCCAATATCCGGCGCATGACCGTTGTACAGGCCTTGGACCTGCTACGACACGAGATTTTGGGGGTTGCAATGGTCCGCCAATGGGAAGAGGATCAAGAAGATCGGGAAGGTTTGACCTGATTGCAGCGTTACGTTCGCAGCGAACACGATTTCCCGGCTCTGCCAAGCCCACGGTGGAGACGGGTACGGTGGGAACAGGTCAGATGGTCCGCACGATGGGGAGGGAGCGAGCGATGGTCCTGCTTCGCCAGCTGCTGGGGGACGTTCTGCGGCAGCTCCGGCTGCGCCAGGGTCGCACCCTCCGTGAGGTGTCCGCCGCGGCCAGGGTGTCGCTGGGATACCTTTCAGAGGTGGAACGAGGGCAGAAGGAAGCGTCTTCCGAGCTGCTCGCGGCGATCTGCAAGGCGCTGGGTGTGCCGTTGTCCCATGTACTACGAGAAGTCTCCGATCTGCTGGCGCTCGCCGAACTGCAGGCCGAGCCGGTCATGGCCGGCGCTCCGCAGCGTGAGCGCATCTCCGAGACCATCCCGGCCTCACCGGTACCCGACTCGCCCGAAGCGATCGCCGGTGACGCCTTCCGGGGGGACATGGTCGCGGCGTGACCCTTTCCACAACCCGTACAGGGTTGGGAGGGGATGAGATGGGTTATCCCATTTGTTACAGAGAAGTGACGCGAGAGCCGCCGAACTGAGATGTGACACGGGAGGATCCGCCATGGCCGTTGTGAAGAGCCCGCTCACCGATGAGGTCCGCACTGTCGTCGGACAGGCCCTGCAGGGCTCCCTGGTCGACCTGATCGATCTGTCCCTGACCGCCAAGCAGGCGCACTGGAACGTGACAGGCCGTACGTTCAAGAGCGTCCACGAGCAGTTGGACGAGCTCACCACCACGGTCCGCGCCGCCTCGGACTCGGTCGCCGAGCGCGCCGTGATGATCGGCGTCAACCCGGACGGCCGGGTGCAGACCGTCGCGCACGAGACCTCGCTGCCGACCCTGGAGCCCGGCTGGCTGCCGGAGGACAAGGTGATCCACGCCATCGTGGACGCCCTGGCCGGCACGATCGCCCGCTTCCGCGAGCGCATCGACGCCGTCGAGGCCGATCAGGTCACCCAGGACCTGCTGATCTCGATCACCGCGCAGCTGGAGGAGCACCACTGGATGTTCTCCGTCCAGCGCTGACTCCTCGGCCAGAGGTCCGCACCGCACCCGGAGAGATCCGGCTTCCGCGCCCCGCACACCGGGGCGCGGCTTTTTCATGTACCGGCCCGTGAAAGGCCCGCCCGCGTCCCGGACGGCGCCGTCCGGGACACCGGGGCTCAGGCGAAGAAGACCGGCTTGGTCCACGCCTTGGGGTCCTCGGTGAGCTGCTGCACCGACTCGGGCAGCTCGCCGCGGGCGATGTGCGAGAGGGTGACCAGCTCCAGGATGGCGCGCTCGCTGGCGCGCAGCGCGATCCAGACCTCCTGCAGGGAGCGGGCCGCGCCGGCGTAGCCGACGTCCTCGGGGCGCTCGCCACGGACGCCCAGCAGCGGGCCGTCGATGGCCCTGATGATGTCGGCGAGCGAGATCTCGTCGGCGGAGCGGGCCAGCCAGTAGCCCCCGTCGGGGCCCCGCTGGCTGCGGATGATCCCCGACCGGCGCAGCTGGCCGAGGATGTTCTCCAGGAACTTCGGTGGGATCTGCTGGGCTTCGGCGAGCTGCACCGCCGTCACCGGGTGCCCCCCCGTGGAAGCCTCGGCGGCGGAGGCGAGCTCGGCGGCCGCACGCAGCGCGTAATCAACCCTGGCAGACAGACGCATGCTGTAAGTATCCCTCTCCCCGGGGACCGCTTTCACCACCACCCCGATAGGACGTCCCGGTTAAGTCGACCCGCTGGCCTTTGTACCGGTCCATGGCCGATCCCGGCCGGAGACCCGGCACTTTTCCCGTGACGCGGATCTCCCGGCGCGGGGAGTGGCCGCCCCGGCGCCCCCGGACCCCCTAGAGTGCCGGAACATGGCGAGACGTCCGGGCACCCCCCGCCTGCTGCGCGAACTCAACGACAAGGCGGCTCTGGAGCTGCTGATCGACGAAGGGCCCCTGACGCGGGCGCAGATCGGGGCGCGCACGGGGCTGTCCAAGGTGACGGCCTCCCAGCTGCTGGCCCGGCTGGAGCAGCGCGGCCTGGTGGAGATGGTCGGCGAGCGGGCCGGAGGGCGCGGGCCCAACGCCGCGGTCTACGGCGTGGTGCCCGCCAGCGCCTACGTCGCCGGGCTCGAGATGGGGCCGCAGGAGGTGATCGCGGGGGTCGCCGACATCACGGGAACGGTCGGCGCGCGGATCACCGTGGCGTTCTCCGAGTCCGACGACCCCGTCGAAGTGATCCGCAAGGCGGTGGCCGGGGCGTGCCGCGCGGCGAAGGCGGCGCGGCTGCGGACCCTGGTGATCGGCACCCCCGGGCTGGTGGACCCCCGCACCGGTGACGTGCGCTTCGCGTTCGACCTCTCCTCGTGGCACGAAGGCGCGGCCGCGCGGCTGAGCCGCGACCTCGACACCCGGGTGGTCATCGAGAACGACGTGAACCTGGTGGCCGTCGCCGAGCACGCCCACGGGGCCGCCCGCGACGCGGGGGACTTCGCCCTCCTGTGGATCGACCGCGGCATCGGGCTGGCCATCATGATCGACGGGCGCCTGCACCGCGGCGTCTCCGGCGGCGCCGGCGAACTCGGCTACCTCCCCGTGCCCGGCGTACCCCTGCCCGGCACCGTCACCGAGTCCCGCGCCCACGGCGCCCCCACCCTGGCGGGAGGCTTCGGCGCCCTGGCCGGCGCCGATGCGCTCGGAGACCTGGCGAGCTCCCACGGCTACGCGGGCCTCCCGCTGGAGGAGGCCGTACGCCGGGCGTCCGCCGACCCCGCCGCGCCCGGCGCCTCGCCCTTCCTGGACGCCCTGGCCGCCCGCCTGGCCCTGGGCGCCGCCGCCGTCACCACCGTCCTGGACCCCGGCCTGATCGTCCTGTCCGGCTCCCTCGGCACCGCCGGCGGCCCCGCCCTGGCCGAACGCGTCGAACGCTCCGTGGCCCGCCTGTGCCCCACCCGCCCCCGCCTCATCCCCGGAGCCCTCACCACCGACCCCGTCCTCCAGGGCGCCCTCCACACCGCCCTCACCCTGACCAGGGAAGAGGTCTTCTCCAGCACCACGGACTGACCCCCGCGGCCGCGAGACCCACGGTCAGCGGACCCGGCAACGCGGGGTCTTGCGCGCAGCCGTCGGCACCGCCGTCCGGCCTCGCCTCCCGGGAAACCATGGCGAGCGGGCCCGGCAACGCGGGTCCTTGCATGCAGCCGTCGGCACCGCGGACGGCCTCGCAGCCCGGGAAACCACGTAGAGCGGACCCGGTAGTGCAGATCTTTGTGTGTGGCAGTCGGCGTCGCGGACGGCCTCGCCGCCTGCGGGGCTTCAGGTTCTGCGGGTGGGGCGGTGAGGGTCTTCGCGTGAGGATGCGGGTTCGCGGATCGACGCCCGCGGTCGCGTGGAAGGTCTGCGGCGCGGGGCGGTCGAAGGTCCTCGTGCGGGGTGGGGACGCGTTCCGGGATGGGTTTCGCGGCCGGAGGCGGTGTGCTCGGGCCCCGGTGTGCGGGGCCCGGCTCAGCTCTCGGAGGCCTCGTCCTTCGTGGCGGGCGAACGGCGGGGATCGGTCTGGGCGCGGTCACGCAGGGTCTGGCTGATCACCAGGCGCTTGCGTCGCTGGGCGATGGCCCAACGGGCGGTCGAGGTCATGGGCGGCTCCCGGTCGACGGGCGGTTCATCAGAACCAACCCCGTGATGGCCTCCACTGTTCCACGTGCCGGCGGGGAACTCATCGCCCGCGAGAACGATCCCGCCGGGACGCCCTCCGCCCTGGGGACGACCACCCTGCGGAGGAGCCGTGCCCCGGCCTCAACGCCGCAGCCGCACCCCCCGGGGCGTCGGGTGGAAACCGGCCTCCTCCAGGAGGCGGCCCAGGGGCGAGCCCGTGACCGGCTCGCCGTCGGCGCGTTCCACGGTGACCTGGTCGAGCACGCCCTCCCGCACGGCGCGCACCAGTGCCCGCGTCCCGGCTCGCCAGCCGTCCTCGTTCCAGGTCAGCAGGGTCCTGCCTCCGCGTTCGGCGTAGAACGTCAGCGCGCCGTCCACCAGGACCACGAACGCCCCCGCCTTCCGACCGGGCCGGTGCCCGCCCCGGCCCTCCGGCCAGCCGAGTGCCGCCCCGTACGGGTTGGCCGGATCCTCCGCGGCCAGCACGACTCCCGCTTCCTCTCCTTCCGGAGAGGCCCGCAGGGAGCGCAGCAGGTCGACGGCCTCGGGCAGCGCGAACTGCGCGGCTCCCAGCCCCGCGACGAAATACCCGCGCCGGCAGTGCCCGCCCTCCTCCTGAGCCCGCAGCACCGGATAGAGCCCGGCGAACCCGCCCGGCACCCGCTCGGCCGCGACGGCCCCGCGGAGGACGATCCCGTACCGCTGCAGAAGCACCTCGCTCAGCGCGTGCGCCCGTCGCGTGGGGTCGTCGTCCGGTGCGGGGACCAGCCACCACCGTCCCGCCGCCGCAGGCGGAACGGTCCGCACGGGCAGGACCGGCCGCCCCCTGCGCACCACCCGGGCCCGGGGCGCCGGACGCCCCGTCCCGGCAGCCGCCCGCACCGGGCCCAACGTGTCATTGGTCACCCGGCCGGCCCACACGAGCTCCCACAACGCTTCCAGGAGCTCCCGGTCCGCCGGTCCGGCGCCGCCCGCCGGCGGGACGGCCGCCACGGGAGCAGGAGCGGCAGATCCCAGGACGGAACGGACGCGTTCGGCGAGGGCGGGGAAGAAGAGGGCGGACCCGTCGGAGAGAACGGACAGGAGTGCCTGGTGGAGGGGGGCACGAGGGCCCGGCGGGAGCTCGGCGGCCGGGGGAATGAGCAGGGACGCGGTGTCGGCGGGATGGAGGGAGACGCGTCCGCCACCGTTGGGAAGGGCGCCGCGACCCACCCAGAGGACCTCGCCGGAGGCGGTCAGCTCGTCCAGAAGGGCGGGCGCATAACCGGGGACGCGGGACGGGAGGATGAGGCTCTCCAGCGCCGAGACCGGCAGGGGGACGCCCTGGAGGCGCTCGACGGCCTCGTAGAGGGCGTCGGAGCCCCCGCGAAGGGCCCCGACCCCCTGCCAGCGGGGAAGGAGCCGGGCGAGCGCCTCCGGCGGGGAGGGCTCGACCTCGGCGCGAAGCCGGGCCAGGGAACGCCGCCGGAGCAGGCGAAGCACCTCAGAATCCACCCATTCCGGACCGGTACGTCCCGGTGTGAACTCGCCCTCGATGACGGACGGAAGCCGCGCCAGGACCTCCCGCACCACGGCGGCGCCCAGCCCGAGCCGGACCGCGGCGTCCGCCGTGGTGAAAGGCCCGTGCGTACGGGCGTACCGGGAGAGGAGGTCCCCCAGGGGATCGTCGCCGCCACCCGTCAGAAAGGGCTCGGGAACCCCCGAAGGCAACGAGACCCCCAGCGCGTCCCGAATCCGGGCGGCGTCCTCGACCGCGGCCCAGCGCTCGACCTCCCCCACCCGAACCCGGATCACCCGCCGCTCGTCCTCCAAAGCCGCCAACCACTCACCGACCGCGGATTCCCCCCGGAAAACCGCACCTCGCGGCAACACCACCCGCGCGCCGCCCGAATCCGCCCCCACCGGGCCGGTGCCCGCCCTGATCGGGCTGGTGTCTGCCCTGATCGGGCTGGTGTCTGCCTCGGTTGGGCTGGTGTCTGCCCCGACCGGGCTGGTGTCTGCCTTGGTTGGGCTGGTGTCCGCCTCGGTTGGGCTGGTGTCTGCCCCGACCGGGCTGGTGTCTGCCTTGGTTGGGCTGGTGTCCGCCTCGGTCGGACTGGCATCCGCCTCGGTCAGGCCGGTGTCCGCCTTGATCGGGCTGTTGTTCGGTCCGTTTTCCGGGGGGTCCGGTCTTCCGGTCGTTGAGGGCGGGACGGGAGGCGTTCGGTCGTGGTCCGTGCTCGACGGGTGTGTCGGCTGTGCGGTGTCCGGGGCCGGTTCGGCCTGGGGGGAGGCCGGGGCGAGGGTGCGGGCCTGGATCTCCGGCCGGGTCAGGGGGCCGAGGGCGCGGAGGAGGTCGGTCAGGGTGTCGGGATCGGTGGCGCGGCGGGAGGGGGTGAGGCGCTGGAGGTCGGCTTCGGTGCGGGCCAGGACGTCGGGGTCCAGGAGCTCGCGCAGGTCGCTGTGGCCGAGGAGCTCGGCGAGGAGGGACGGGTCCAGGGTGAGGGCCTGGGCCCTGCGTTCGGCGAGGGGGGAGTCGCCCTCGTACATGAAGGCAGCGACGTAGCGGAGCAGGAGCGACCGGGCGTAGGGGGAGGCGGTGGGTGTCTCCACCTCGGCGACGTGGACGGCGCCGGTGGACATGTCGCGCATCAGGGAGACGAGGCCGGGCACGTCGAAGACGTCCTGGAGGCACTCGCGGACCGTTTCCAGGACGATCGGGAAGTTCGGGTACTTCGCGGCGACGCTCAGCAGCTGGGAGGCGCGCTGGCGCTGCTGCCACAGCGGCATCCGGCGGCCCGGACGGTGCCGCGGGAGCAGCAGGGAGCGGGCCGCGCACTCGCGGAACCGGGAGGCGAACAGCGCGGACGAGCCGAGCTCGGCGACGACGAGCCGCTCGATCTCCTCCGGGTCGAACACGCACAGCTCCGCCGAGGGCGGGAGGCCGTCGGTGTCGGGAACGCGCAGGACGATCCCGTCGTCGGCGTGCATGGCCTGGGCGTCGAGGCCGAAACGCGCCCGCAGCCGCGCCGCGATCACCAGGGCCCAGGGCGCGTGGACGGGTGCTCCGTAGGGGGAGTGGACGACGAGCCGCCAGTCGCCCAGCTCGTCGCGGAAACGTTCGACGACCAGGGTGCGGTCGTCGGGGACGCGGCCCGTGGCCGCCCGCTGCCCGGCCAGATGGGAGAGCAGGCCGTCCGCGGCGTTCGCGTCGAGCCCGGCCGCCGCCGCGCGCTCCAGCGCCCGCTCGTCGTCGAGCGCGCCGAGCTCGCGGACGAAGGCGCCCAGGGCGCGGCCCAGCTCGGCGGGGCGCCCGGGGGAGTCGCCGTGCCAGAACGGCAGCCTGCCCGCCCGCCCCGCCGCGGGGGAGACCAGCACCCGGTCGGAGGTGATCTCCTCGATCCGCCACGAGCTGGCGCCGAGCACGAACACGTCGCCGACCCGGGACTCGTAGACCATCTCCTCGTCCAGCTCGCCGACCCGCGAGGAGTGCTCCCCGGCCAGGAAGATCCCGAACAGGCCGCGGTCGGGGATCGTCCCGCCGCTGATCACGGCGAGCCGCTGTGCGCCCCGGCGCGCCCGCAACATCCCGTTCCGGCGGTCCCACACCAGCCGGGGCCGCAACTCCCCGAACTCCTCGCCCGGATAGCGGCCCGCCAGCATGTCGAGCGTCGCCTCGTAGAGGGAGCGGGGCAGGTCCGCGAACGGCGCGGCCCGCCGGACCACCCGCTCCAGCTCGTCGACGTGCCACTCGTCCATCGCCGTCATGGCGATGATCTGCTGCGCCAGCACGTCCAGGGGGTTGCGCGGGTACCGCAGCGCCTCGATCAGCCCCGCCCGCATCCGCTCGGCCACCACCGCGGCCTGCACGAGATCGCCCTGGTGCGTGGGGAAGACCACGCCGCGGGACACCGCGCCCACCTGGTGCCCGGCCCGCCCCACCCGCTGCAGCCCGCTCGCCACCGACGGCGGCGACTCCACCTGGACCACCAGGTCGATCGCCCCCATGTCGATCCCCAGCTCCAGGCTGGACGTCGCCACCACCGCCGGCAGCCGCCCCTCCTTGAGCGCCCCCTCGATCTCCGCCCGCTCCTCCTTCGACACCGACCCGTGGTGCGCCCGGACCACCACCCCGCCCTCGCCCGCCCTCGACAGGATCGGCGTCCGGTCCCCGGGCGACCGCCCGGTCTCGGGCCGCTTCTCTCCTGGGGCGGGTCTGTGGTGCGGCCGGGCTGCTTTTCCGTCCTGGGCGGGGCTCGGCGTCTGATTTTCGGGCGGCCGCCTGGTCTCGGGCCGCTTCTCTCCTGGGGCGGGTCTGGGGTGCGCTTGGGCTGCTTTTCCGTCTTGGGCTGGGGCTGGTGTCTGGTCTTGGGAAGGCCGCCCGGTCTCGGGCTGCTTCTCCTCCGATGCGGGCTCGGGCGGGACCCGGAGGGCGGCCCAGTCGGCGGCCAGGTCGGGCGGGAGGGGGCGGGAGGAGCCGGACTGGCCCATGAGGAGGGCGGGGGCGGGGGCGTCGGGGAGGGGGCCGTGGAGGTGTTCGGCGGCGAGTTCGTTGAGGCGGGTGCAGAGGCGTTCGGCGAGGCGGCGGCTGTTGGCGAAGACGAGGGTGGAGCGGTGGGAGGCGATGAGGGCCAGGACGCCCTCCTCGACGTGGGGCCACAGGGAGCGGCGGCGCGGGTCGGGGGTGTCGGGGAGGTCCGCCGCCGGGTCCGGGACGGGGACGGTGACGCGCAGGTCGAAGGTCTTGGCCGCGGGGGGCTGCACGACGGTGACGGGGGAGGCGCCGCCGAGGAACGCGGCGACCTCGTCCAGGGGGCGGACGGTGGCGGACAGGCCGACGCGCCGGGCGGGTGCGGGCAGCAGGGCGTCGAGGCGCTCCAGGGACAGGGCCAGATGGGCGCCGCGTTTGGTGGCGGCGACGGCGTGGACCTCGTCGACGATCACCGTCTCGACGCCGCGGAGCGACTCCCTGGCCCGGGACGTCAGCATGAGGAAGAGCGACTCGGGAGTGGTGATCAGGATGTCGGGCGGCCGGACGGCCAGCCGCCGCCGCTCGGCGGCGGGGGTGTCGCCGGAGCGCACGCCGACCTGGATCTCCGGTTCCGGCAGGCCCAGCCGGCGGGAGGCCGCGCGGATGCCGGCCAAGGGCGCGCGGAGATTGCGCTCGACGTCCACGGCCAGCGCCTTCAGCGGCGAGACGTACAGGACGCGGCAGCGGCGCTCCGGCTCGGCGGGCGGTGCGGCGGCCAGCCTGTCCAGCGACCACAGGAACGCCGCGAGCGTCTTGCCCGAGCCGGTGGGAGCCACCACCAGCGTGTGCTCTCCCCGTGCGATCGCCTGCCACGCGCCCGCCTGAGCGGCCGTCGGCTCTCCGAACGTCCCGCCGAACCACTCCCGCGTCGCCGCTGAGAACTCTTCCATCACCCTTCCCATGGTGCCTCTCCCCACCGACAGAACCTCCACCTGTCCCATGGGGTCGGGCAGCCGGGGCGGATCCGCCCCCGGCGAAGAAGGCATGGTGAAGAGGCCACAGGCTCCGCAGGCCCCGGTAAGCCGAAGGCGCGCGGCGGCACCGCCAACGGGTCGTCGAAGAGATCACCGTGACATCACGGCGTGCTTTTCGCGGCCTGGTAGAGCTCCGCTTGCCGAGGCGGCCACCGTGGCACGGCATGCCGCAGGCTTCGGCGGGCCGGAGGCGCATGCGGGGGGGCCGCCGAAGGCCGGAGGGCATCGTCAACGAGGCGATTGTCGATGAGGCCGCGTCAGCAGGAGTCCGCCGGCGTCCGGGCGGAGGCGGGTCAGTCGTCGGAGAAGTCGGGTTCGTCGGTGTCGGCGGAGGCGTCGGCCAGGACGTCCTTGACGACGCGGTACGCCAGGCCGGGGGAGTAGCCCTTGCGGGCGAGCATGCCGACGAGGCGGCGGACGCGCTTTTCGTGGTCGAGGGAGCGCATCGTGTGGAGCTTGCGGGACACCAGGTCGCGGGCGGCCTCCTCGAGGTCCTCGGGCTGGAGCTCGGCGACCGCTTCCTTGATCGTCTCGTCGGCGACGCCGCGGCGGCGCAGCTCGGCCGAGAGCGCGCGCGGCGCCAGGCCCTTGCCGGTGTGGCGGGAGCGCACCCAGGCCTGCGCGAAGGCCTCGTCGTCGATCAGGCCGACCTCGGTGAAGCGTCCCAGCACCTGCTCGGAGACCTCGTCGGGGATGTCCTTGCGGGCCAGCGCCTCGGCGAGCTGCGCCCGGGTCTTGGGCGAGAGCGCCAGCAGCCGCAGGCAGACCTCCCGTGCTGCGGCCTCGGGGTCGGCGGGCGGCCGCGGGGCGGTACCCTCCCCGCCCTCCCCGGCGCCTTCCGCCCTCCGTGCACGACTACGCGGACGACCGGCCATATGAGTCTCCTCTTCTCCTGCGAACCGCTCGGACACTGCGGAAACTCGAGTACTCCGGAAAACGGCCTCCCCACGGACGGCCACGGCCGCGGGACGGCCAGGCCCACCGGCGGGGCCACGCGGTTCCGGCCGCACGGCGGTCATGATCGCCTCGGCGACGGTCTCCCGCCGGGCGGTGGGGAACACCGGCGGGCCCGCATGCCGAACCAGGGGACCGGGAACAGCCCACCGTTCGGCTCCGCCGAACCGGGAGCGGCTGACCGCGGCCTCTCGGGCCGGGACGGCAGACCACCAGGCTCCGCTGAACCGGTGACGGCCGACGGCTCTCGTTCTCGCCGGGCATGCCTCGCCGTCCGGCTCCGCTGAGCCGGGAGCGGCTGACCGTCCGACCCTCGGGCCGGGGGCGGGCGCGGGGGCGCCCGCCCCGGAGGCGTCGGTCACCGGGCGGTGCCGAGGCCTCAGTCGCCGGGCTTGGGGGCCGAGGCGGTGCGGGTGCGCCGGGCGGCCGGAGCCGGGGCCGCCGCGGCGGCGGCGGGCTCGGCCGCCGAGGGCGGGCCCGCGGGAGCCGCGGCGGGCTCGGCCGGGGCGTCGACGCGGGGGCCGATGCCGAGCTTCTCCTTGATCTTCTTCTCGATCTCGTCGGAGGTCTCGGGGTGGTTGCGCAGGTAGTTGCGCGCGTTCTCCTTGCCCTGGCCGAGCTGGTCGCCCTCGTAGGTGTACCAGGCGCCGGACTTGCGGACGAAGCCGTGCTCGACGCCGAGGTCGATCAGGCCGCCCTCGCGGCTGATGCCGACGCCGTACAGCAGGTCGAAGTCGGCGACCTTGAAGGGCGGGGCCATCTTGTTCTTCACGACCTTGACGCGGACCCGGTTGCCCACGGCCTCGGTGCCGTCCTTGAGGGTCTCGATGCGGCGCACGTCGAGGCGGACGGAGGAGTAGAACTTCAGCGCCCGGCCGCCGGTGGTGGTCTCGGGAGAGCCGAACATGACGCCGACCTTCTCCCGCAGCTGGTTGATGAAGATCGCCGTGGTCTTGGTCTGGTTGATCGCGCCGGTCAGCTTGCGCAGCGCCTGCGACATCAGGCGGGCCTGCAGGCCGACGTGGCTGTCGCCCATGTCGCCCTCGATCTCGGCGCGGGGCACCAGCGCCGCCACCGAGTCGATGACCACCAGGTCGACCGCGCCGGAGCGGATCAGCATGTCGGTGATCTCCAGCGCCTGCTCGCCGGTGTCGGGCTGGGAGACCAGCAGGGCCTTGGTGTCCACGCCGAGCTTCTCGGCGTAGTCGGGGTCGAGCGCGTGCTCGGCGTCGACGAAGGCGGCGATGCCGCCCATCCGCTGGATGCTGGCGACCGCGTGCAGCGCCACGGTCGTCTTACCGGAGGACTCCGGCCCGTAGACCTCCACGACCCGGCCGCGGGGCAACCCGCCGATGCCGAGTGCGATGTCGAGGGAGATGGCCCCGGTGGGGATCACCTCCATGGGCGCGCGCACCTCGTCGCCGAGGCGCATGATCGAGCCCTTGCCGAACTGGCGTTCGATCTGGGCGAGGGCGGTCTCGAGCGCCTTCTCGCGGTCGTTAGCTGCCATGGTCTGCCCCTGTCGGGTCGTCGTGTTCTTTTTCGGATTCGCCATCTCGGGACCGAAGCTACGCGAGCCCACTGACAAAAAAGCGGCCCTCGTGACACCGCCACTCTACCGAACATAAATTCGATCGGGGCCGGGCTCGCCGAGCCGTCCGGAACCGGCGGGGGAATCAGGCTGCGCGGTAAGGACCCGGCGACGTACCCTTGCGCTCAGGCGATCAAGCGGGGGCCGGCATGACCCTGACCGTTCTGTTCTGCGCCGATCCCCTCGACCCTCGGCGCGTGGATCCGCACTTCGCCCGTGAGGCGGAGACCGTCCGGGCCACGGGCGGCGCTCTGGCGCTGCTCGACCACGACCTGCTGCGGCGCGGCGAGGCGGCCGAGGCGGTCCGCCGCGTCCCGCGCGGCGTGGGCGGCCTGTGGTACCGCGGCTGGATGGTGACGGCCGCGGAGTACCACGCGATGGCCAAGGCGCTGGCCGACCGGGGCGGCCACCTCATGACCCCGCCGGACGGCTACCGCCGCGCCCACGAGCTCCCCGGCTGGTACGAGACCTTCGCCGGCGTCACCCCGCCGAGCGTCTGGCTGCCGCTGGTGCCGGGCGAGACGCCCCCGCCGCGGCTGCTGGCCGAGGCGGTGCGGGAGCTGGGCCCGGGTCCCGGGGTGGTCAAGGACTACGTGAAGTCCCGCAAGCACGAGTGGGACGAGGCCTGCTACGTGCCCGACCTGGCCGACGCCGAGCGCCTGCACCGCACCGTCGAGCGCATGGTGGAGCTGCAGGGCGAGTTCCTCGCGGGCGGCGTGGTCGTGCGCCGCTTCGAGGACTACGAGACCGCCGAGGCGCGCGTCTGGTGGATCGACGGCGAGCCCGTCCTCATCGGCCCCCATCCCGACACCCCGGACGCCGACTGCCTGCCCGTCCTCGACCAGATCCGGCCCGCGGTCCGCGCCCTGGGGTGCCGCTTCGTCACCACCGACCTGGCCCGCCTGCGGGACGGCGGGTGGCGGGTGGTCGAGGTGGGGGACGGCCAGGTGAGCGAGCTGCCGGCCGGCGCCGACGTGGGCGACCTCTACTTTCACCTGCCCGATCCCGCCTGAGAGGGAACCGAACGGAGCCCGCGGGGGTCTCAGAGCGGTGTATCGCTGTTCACGGACGGTCGGTACCCCTACAATGCGTGCGCATCGTTTCAACGGAGGGACCCCCCATGCCCCGACGTCGTATGAGTTCCCGAGCGGTCAAGGTAGGCATGCTCGGCACCCTGTCGATGTCCCTCGCCGCCTGCGGCGGCAACTCCTACACCGCGGACTGCGTGGACGGCTACAGCTACAGCGGCGGCCAGTACAAGGCCGTGAGCGACCGAGACTGCGACTCGGGCGGCAACGGCGGACGCTACTTCTGGTACTACGGGGGCACCGCCACCGGCACCGGTTACATCTACAACGGCACCACGCTCAAGCCGCGCAAGGGCGAGATCAAGACGAAGTCGGGGCGCGTGCTGCAGCGCGGCGGGTTCGGCAGCGGTTCCAGCAGCGGCGGCTGACCGGTGCGAAGAGAGAGGTCCCGGCCGCGCGACGGCTGGGCGTCGACGATCGAGTCGCAGGGGCTGGCCTACCACCGCACGGCCCATCCGGAGAACCTGACCCGTCCCTACTGGGACGAGTCCGTGCACTACGTGCTGGAGATGGACGAGGTCCTCCATCTGGAGGAGGTGGTCGAGGAGCTGCACCGCATGTGCCTCCAGGCCGCGGAGCACGTGGTGAGGACGGGGCGCTACGAGGTGCTCGGCATCGACGAGCGCCTGGTCCCGCTGATCGAGGAGTCCTGGCGGCGCCGAGACCCGCACGTGTACGGCCGCTTCGACCTGCGCTACGACGGCCTGGGCCCGGCCAAGCTGCTGGAGTACAACGCCGACACCCCCACGTCCCTGGTGGAGAGCTCCATCATCCAGTGGTACTGGAAGGAGGACGTCTTCCCCGAGGACGACCAGTGGAACTCCATCCACGAGCGCCTGGTCGAGCGCTGGAAGGAGCTGCCGCTGCGGGAGGGCCCCGTCCACTTCGCCTGGACCGAGGCGGACCTGTCGGGCGAGGAGGTCATGACGGTCTCGTACCTGCTGGAGACGGCCGAGCAGGCGGGCCGCGCGTGCGTCCCCGTCACGATGGAGTCCATCGGCTGGGACGGCGAGGACTACCGCGACCTCGAAGGCGAGCAGATCAAGACGCTCTGCAAGCTCTACCCGTGGGAGTGGATCGTCGGCGAGCCGTTCGGCGCCTTCGTCGACGAGGCCGACTGGATCGAGCCGATGTGGAAGATGCTCCTGTCCAACAAGGGGCTGCTGGTCCTGCTCTGGGAGCTCTTCCCCGGCCACCCCAACCTGCTGCCGGCCTACCTGAACACCCCCGGCGACCTGACCTCCCACATCAAGAAGCCCCTGCTGGGCCGTGAGGGCGCGAGCATGTCCATCACCGCGCCCGGCCTCAGCCAGGAGACCGGCGGCCGGTACGGCGCCGAGGGCTTCGTCTTCCAGGAGTTCGTGCCGCTGCCGGAGTTCGACGGCCAGCACCCCGTCCTGGGCGCCTGGATGGTCGCGGACGAGTCCGCGGGCCTGGGCATCCGGGAGACGTCGGGCCTCATCACAGACGACACGTCCTCGTTCATCCCGCACCGGATCCCCCGGTAGAGACATCCCTTCCTAAGGAGCCCCCATGCCTCTCGCTCTCGACAGCGCCTTCGGCGAGGTCCTGGGAGACAACGTCGTCGCCATCCTCGCCTACGCGGGCGTCGGCCTCATCCTGTTCGTGCTCGGCTTCTACGCCGTGGACCTGGCCACCCCGGGCCGCCTGGTGTCGGTGATCCGGCACGACCGCAACCCGAACGCCACGCTGCTGGCCGCGGCGGGCATGGCCGCGGTGGGCGTGATCGTGTCGGCGTCCATCTACGCCACGGACGCCGCGCTGACCGAGGGCCTGATCGCCACCGCCGTCTACGGGGTGGTGGGCATCGTCGCGCAGATCGTGGCGATGATCGTCTTCAACCTGCTCATCGGGCTGAAGATCAAGGACCTGTGCCACGAGGAGCACCTGCAGCCGGGCACCTGGATGCTGGCGGTCACCTACGTGATGATCGGCCTGGTGACCGCGCTGGCCGTCATCTGAGCCGCTCGGGCACGTCGAACGCCGCGCAGACCGCCTTCCAGACGGACCTGGTGTCGGCCCCGTCGGCGAACGCCTGCTCGACGGTGCGGCCGCCGAGCTCGGCGATCACCTGATCCTTGGCGATGCTCTCGGCGTAGCCCTCGCCGAAATGCTGGTTCATCCTGGTCCAGAAAGCCGTCAACCTCACCGGCCCAGTGTGCCAGCCGCCGGGTGGGGCGGGGACACTTTGCTTTACGGATGGCCTTCGTGTGGTACATCCAGATGGCAAAGTCTTTACTTGCTCGTTAATCCCGGGCGGCTGACAGGGCCGTAAGGAGGGGGCTGCGCCATGGTGAGCGTCGTATTGGGGGCGGCGCTGCTCGTCAGCCTGGTCCTGCTGGCCGTGCTGGTGGCGCGCCGCCCCGCGCTCGGGAAGGCGGCCGAGGCCGAGCTGCGGAGCCTGCGCGAGCAGGCGCTGCGCGAGGGCGAGGAGGCCGCCGCGCGGTTGCGCGAGGAGGCGCGCGACCAGGCGGCGGAAGCCCGCGAACAGGTCGAGGAGCAGGCCCGCGCGTTCCGTGAGGAGACGCGGGAGCGGCTGGAGGACCTCGAACGCCGGGCGCGCCGACTCGCCGAGCGGGAGCGGCGGCTGGACCAGGAGGCCGAGCGGCTGGAGGAGCGGCGGTCCGGGCTGGACGAGCGGTCCGCCGCGCTGGACGCCCGCGAGGCCGTCCTGGGCGACGCCGAGCGGGAGCACGGCCGGGCCCTGGAACGGGTGGCGGGGCTGACCGCCGAGCAGGCCAGGGGCGAGCTGGTCGCGCAGATCCGCGACCAGGCCAAGCGCGAGGCGGCGCTGACCGTCCGGGAGCTGGAGAGCCGGGCCCGCGAGGAGGGCGAGGCACGCGCCCGCAAGATCGTCACGATGGCTGTGCAGCGGGTGGCCAGCGAGCAGACGACCGAGTCGGTCGTCTCGGTGCTGCACCTGCCGCACGAGGAGATGAAGGGCCGGATCATCGGCCGCGAGGGCCGCAACATCCGCACCTTCGAGTCGGTCACCGGGGTCAACCTCATCATCGACGACACGCCCGAGGCGGTGCTGCTCAGCTGCTTCGACCCGGTGCGCCGCGAGGTCGCCCGGCTCACCCTGGAGCAGCTCGTCCTGGACGGGCGCATCCACCCGCACCGCATCGAGGAGGTCTACGAGCACAGCCTCGCCGAGGTGGAGACCCTGTGCGTCAGGGCGGGCGAGGACGCGCTGGTGGAGGTGGGCATCACCGAGATGCACCCCGAGCTGATCGCCCTGCTGGGCAGGCTGCGCTACCGCACCTCCTACGGGCAGAACGTGCTCAAGCACCTGGTGGAGTCGGCGCACCTGGCCGGGCTCATGGCCGCCGAGCTCAGGCTCCCGGTGGACATCGCCAAACGCGGAACGCTCCTGCACGACATCGGCAAGGCGCTCACCCACGAGGTGGAGGGCAGCCACGCCCTGGTGGGCGCCGAGGTGGCGCGCCGCCACGGCGAGCACGAGGACGTCGTCCACGCCATCGAGGCCCACCACAACGAGGTCGAAGTACGCACCGTGGAGGCCGTCCTGACCCAGGCCGCCGACGCGATCTCCGGGGGGCGGCCCGGCGCGCGCCGCGAGTCGCTGGAGGCCTACGTCCAGCGCCTCGAGCAGCTGGAGCGCATCGCCAAGGACACCCACGAGGGCGTCGAGAAGGTCTTCGCCATGCAGGCGGGGCGGGAGATCCGGGTCATGGTCAAGCCCGGCGCGGTGGACGACATCCAGGCGCAGGTCATCGCCCGCGACATCGCCAAGCAGGTCGAGGACGAGCTGACCTATCCCGGGCAGATCCGCGTCACGGTGGTCCGGGAGTCCCGGGCCACCGAGTACGCGCGCTGAACCGCGCTCAGACCGCCGGAGGCGCCTCGCCCTCGCTCAGCTTCAGCGCGGGCACGCCCTGCGGGGAGAACCCGAGGGTCTGCCCGTAGAAGGACAGCTCGGCCTCCAGGCAGGCCTGCACGGTCTCGGCCCGCCGGAACCCGTGCGACTCGCCCTGGAAGGTGAGGTAGGCGTGCGGGACCTTGTTGTCGGCCAGCGCCCTGGCGAACCGCTCGGACTGCGCCGGGGGCACCACCGGGTCCTCCAGGCCCTGCAGCAGCAGCACGGGGCAGGAGGTGCGGTCGGCGCGGTGCAGCGGCGACCGCTCCTCGTAGGCGCGCTCGTAGCCGGGGACCGGGCCGATCAGGCCGAACGGGTAACGGGACTCGAAGTCGTGGGTCTCCTTCAGCAGCATCATCGCGTCGCTGACGCCGTAGTAGGACGTGCCCGCCTTGAAGACGTCGCCGGAGGTGACGGCGGCCAGGGCGGTCCACCCGCCGGCGCTGGCCCCGCGGACGGCGAGCCGGTCGGGGTGCGCCCGGCCGGTCCTGACCAGTTCGGCGGCGACCGCGGTGGCGTCCTCGACGTCCACCACGCCCCACTGGCGGCGCAGCCGCTCGCGGTAGGCGCGGCCGTAGCCGGTGGAGCCGCCGTAGTCGACCTCCACGACGCCGATGCCGCGGCTGGTGAAGTAGGCGCGCTCCAGGCTGAACGTGCCCATGGCGCGTCCGGTGGGACCGCCGTGGACGAACACCACGTACGGCGGCAGCTCGTCCTGGGGGCCGAGCGCGGCCGGGTTGGCGGGCTCGAAGACGTAGGCGTGCACCGGCCGTCCGAACTGGCCCTCGAACCGCTCGACGCGCGGCGCGGGCAGGTACGCCTCGTCGGGCGTCCGCTCGAGTTCGCGGCGCAGCACCGCCACCCGGCCCTGGGAGACCTTCACCACGGACGCGGGCAGCGTTGGGGAGGATCCGATGCCCACGAACGTGGAGCCGTCCGCCGACAGGCACATCTGCCAGTCGGTGTAGGGCAGGTCCAGCGGCTCCAGTTCGAGCGTGTCGGGGTCGTACAGGCTGAGCCGCTGCGCGCCCTGGCCGTGCATGACCACGAGCCGCCCGTCGCCCATCAGCGCGTACGGCATGCCGCCCAGCTGCCACAGCGGGCCCGCGAACTCCTCCTCGGCCGGGTAGAGCGCCTGCGGGGACTCCCCGTACAGGCCGACCTGGTAGATGTTCCACCAGCCGGGCCAGTCCGAGGCGACGTACAGGCTGCGGTCGTCGGCCCACAGGGGCGCCAGCACCGACTCGGACATGCCCCCCTTGACCGTGCGGGGGGAGACGACCTTGCCGTCCTGGATCACCCCGACGCGCAGCTCGGTGCCGTCCCACGGCATGCGCGGGTGGTTCCACTGCACCCACGCCAGATGGCCGCCGGACGGCGAGGGCGTCGGGGAGGCGTAGAAGTCGTTGCCGGTGACCAGCTCGTTGATCGCACCCGGGTCGTTGGCCGCCCGCCCGTCCAGGGGGATCCCCACGATGGCGCGCCGCACCCCCGGCGTGCCCGACGCCTCCCCCTCGGCGGCGGGCGCGGCCACATGACCCTCGCAGACGCACCAGACCTCGGAACCGTCCGGGGAGAGCACGAAGTCGGCGTACCGCAGCCCCCCGGGGATCGCCGGCTCGGGCGTCAGCGGGCGGGGGCGCGCGTCGCGCGGCACCAGCAGGTACAGCCGCTGGTCGGCGTAGTTGGTGAAGACGAGCCCGCGCGACGTCGGCAGATAGGACTTGCCGCCGTACTCGTGCACCCGGCTGCGGGCGTTCCAGGGCGAGGGGAGGATCTCGCGCCCGTTGAGAACGACCGTGGTCCGGCCCCCTTCGTCCGGCCGCGTCTCCTGCCACCAGACGTCGTCGCCCTGCGCGGTCGGGAAGCTCAGTCTCAGCCGGTTGCGGGCGACGTCGGCGGCGGAGATGGGGGAAGGCCAGGAACCGTAGGGGGCAACGCGAGCGGTCATACCGGAATCGTCCCGCATGACGAGGCCGATTGGAGCCAAGAACGGACACTTGAGCTCTGAAAGTAACAAGGTCAGGCGCCGAGCGGGGGCACTCCGACGACCGGGTCGGCCTTCATCGGAGTGGCGGCGCTCCGGCGGCTGCGCCGGCCCCGTCCTTCGAGCCAGGTGGCGAACCATCCCAGCACCAGGTTGAGGGCGATGTAGACGGCCGCCACGACGATCGCCGCGGGGATGATGTTGCCGTAGTTGGCCGGGACGACGCGGAAACCCGCGTTCAGCAGGTCCTCGTAGGCGATGATGTAGCCCAGCGCGGTGTCCTTGAGCAGCACGATCATCTGGCTGACGATCGCGGGGAGCATCGCGGTGACGGCCTGCGGCAGCAGGATCAGCCGCATGACGCCGCCCTTGCGCAGGCCCAGCGCGTACGCGGCCTCGGACTGCCCGCGCGCGACCGAGTGGACGCCGGAGCGGAACACCTCGGCCAGGACCGAGCCGTTGTAGAGGGTGAGGCCGATCACCACCGCCCAGAAGGCGGGCATGACGTAGCCGAAGATCGCGAACGCCCCGGCCTGGGCGAAGAAGATCATGATCAGGACGGGGACGGACCGGAAGAACTCCACGATCCCGCCGGACGGGAGCCGCAGCCACCAGTGGTCCGACAGCCGCCCGAGGCCGAAGACCACCCCGAACAGCAGGGCCAGCACCGCCGAGACGGCGGCGGCCGACAGGGTGCCCCACAGGCCCGGCAGGATCAGCCCCGTCCACACCTCGGGGTCCAGGAAGGGCTTCCACAGCTCGGCGTCCCACTGGCCGGCCGCCGAGAAGCGCGCCCAGACGAACCAGGCGGCCAGCAGCGCCGCCAGCAGGCCGACCAGGGTCAGCACGTTGTGGCGCAGCCTGGCCCGCGGGCCGGGCGCGTCGAACAGCACTCCCGTGCTCATCGGCGCACCGCCAGCCGCCGGGCCAGCCAGCCGGTGAGGTAGCCGACCGGAAGGGTGAGGATCATGTAGCCCGCGGCGAACCCGAGGAACACCATGACGACCGTTCCGGCACTTTCGTAGAGCATGTCCTTCATGACGAACGCAGCTTCCGCGTAACCGGCGACGATGACGACGGTGGTGTTCTTGATCAGGGCGATGAGCACGCTGCCCAGCGGGGCGATGACCGCGCGGAAGGCCTGCGGCAGGATCACCATCCGCATCGACTGGGCGAACGTCAGCCCGATGGCGCGGGAGGCCTCGGCCTGGCCCATCGGCACGGTGTTGACGCCCGCGCGCAGCGTCTCGCAGACGAAGGTCGACGTGTAGGCGGTCAGCCCGAGGACGGCCAGCCAGTAGCCGTTGAAGGCAGGGTCCTCGACGTCGAAGTTCAGCTGCAGGGTGTTGCTGATGCCCAGCGCGCAGAACAGCAGCACCAGGGTGAGCGGGGTGTTGCGCAGGATGGTGACGTAGAGCGTCCCCATCCCGCGCAGCACCGGGACCGGCGAGACCCGCAGCGCGACCAGCAGGGTGCCCAGCAACAGGGAGAGCACGGCGCTCATCGCGGCCAGCCTGATCGTCGACCAGAAACCGGCGATGATGGCGTCGAAGTTCTCGATCAGCGCTGACATCGTCCTCTATCCCGCGGTTCTCGTTCCCTGGGCGCCGTACGTCAGGCGCAGCCCTCGAAGGCGGGCGCCTCGGTGGGCAGCTGCAGGCCCTGCGTCTGGCCGAACCACTTCTTCAGCAGCTGGGCGGCGGTGCCGTCCTTGTACATCTCGGCGATGGCGTCGTTGACCGCCTCGCAGCTCGCGGTGTCGCCCTTCTTCATGCCGACGCCGTACTTCTCGTCGGTGAAGGGGGTGCCGAGGATCTTGTAGTCGCTGGGGTTCTGGGCGGCGAAGCCCGCCAGGATCAGGTCGTCGGTGGTCACGGCGTCGAGCGTCCCGCCCTTGAGCTTGGCCACGCACTCGCTGTAGGAGCCGGCCGGGACGAGCTTGGCCTTGATGCCCTGGCCGTCGGGGGCGGGGTCGGTGATGCGCTTGTAGGAGTTGGAGCCGGACGCCTGGCAGATCAGCTTGTCCTTGAGGTCCTCGACCTTGGTGACGGAGCTCTCGTCGCTGCGGACCATGATGTCCTGGTGGGCCACGATGTAGGGGCCGGCGAAGGTCACCTTCTCCTTGCGCTCGTCCAGGATCGAGTAGGTGGCGACGACGAAGTCGACCTGGCCCTGCTGGATGAACGGCTCGCGGTTGGCGGAGATGGTCTCCTTCCAGGTGATGCCGCTCTCGGGGACGCCCAGCTTCTCGGCGATGTAGCGGGCGACGTCGACGTCGAAGCCCTCCATGGTGCCGTCGGGCTTCTTGACACCCAGCCCCGGCTGGTCGATCTTCACGCCGACCGTCAGCTTCTTGTCGTTCTTCGCCTTGTCCACAAGGCTGTCGGAACCACCTGCGTCACCGCCGCAGGCGGTCAGCGCGGTGGAGCCCAGAGCGAGGGCGGCCAGGGCCAGGACGATACGGCGCATGGGGGGTGGATCCTTTCGTGGGTCCTCTTAATGCCTCAGGATCTTGGAGAGGAAGTCACGGGCCCGCTCGGTGCGGGGCTCGGTGAAGAACTCCTCGGGGGTGCTCTCTTCGACGATCTGGCCGTCGGCCATGAAGACCACGCGGCGGGCGGCGCTGCGGGCGAAGCCCATCTCGTGGGTGACGACGATCATGGTCATGCCCTCGCGGGCCAGGTCGGTCATGACCTCCAGCACCTCGGCGACCATCTCGGGGTCCAGCGCGGAGGTGGGCTCGTCGAAGAGCATGAGCTTGGGCCGCATCGCCAGCGCCCGCGCGATGGCGGCGCGCTGCTGCTGGCCGCCCGACAGCTGGGCGGGGTACTTGCCGGCCTGCGAGGCGATGCCGACGCGCTCCAGCAGCGCCATGGCCTCCTGCTCCGCCTGCGCCTTGGGGACCTTGCGCACCTTGACCGGGCCGAGGGTGACGTTCTGCAGGATCGTCTTGTGCGCGAAGAGGTTGAAGGACTGGAAGACCATGCCGACCTCGGAGCGCAGCCGGGCCAGGGCCCTGCCCTCCTGGGGCAGGGGCAGCCCGTCGAGGGTGATCTTCCCGGAGTCGATGGTCTCCAGGCGGTTGATCGTCCGGCAGAGGGTGGACTTGCCGCCCCCCGACGGGCCGATCACCACGACCACCTCGCCGCGGCCCACCGCGAGGTCGATGTCCTTGAGCACGTGCAGATCGCCGAAGTACTTGTTGACGTTCTCCAGCACCACGAGCGGCTCGCCGCTGTACTTCATAACCCAGGACGCTACGTGGCGGATACGGATCACGGGAAGGTATCGCCGATATCTATCTGATCACGGGAATGTCATCGCGCGAGGTCTCGCAATTTTGTAGGGGCTTTCGCGCTTTTTGGTGTTCTGTCACCGGCTCTCGCGGGGCCTGCGGGGCGGGCGCGCACGGGTACGCTGGGAGCGCCATGAACGTCATGAATCCCGCTCCCTCCGCCGAGGCGCCTCGCACCTACGAGATCCGCACGTACGGCTGCCAGATGAACGTCCACGACTCCGAGCGCCTGGCCGGGCTGCTGGAGTCAGCCGGGTACGTCAAGGCGGACGAAGAGCCCGACGTCATCGTCTTCAACACCTGCGCGGTGCGGGAGAACGCCGACAACCGGCTGTACGGCAACCTCGGCCACCTGCGCAGGCAGGCCGAGAACGGCCTGCAGATCGCGGTGGGCGGCTGCCTGGCCCAGAAGGACCGCGACACGATCGTCAAGCGGGCGCCCTGGGTGGACGTGGTGTTCGGCACCCACAACATCGGCGCGCTGCCGGTGCTGCTGGAGCGGGCGCGCGTCCGGCAGGAGGCGCAGGTCGAGATCGAGGAGTCCCTGTCGGTCTTCCCCTCGACGCTGCCGACCCGCCGCGAGTCCCCCTACGCCGCCTGGGTGTCGGTCTCGGTCGGCTGCAACAACACCTGCACGTTCTGCATCGTGCCCTCCCTGCGCGGCAAGGAGAAGGACCGCCGGCCCGGCGAGATCCTCGCCGAGGTCGAGGCGCTGGTCGCCGAAGGCGTGCTCGAGGTGACGCTGCTGGGCCAGAACGTCAACGCCTACGGCTCGGAGTTCGGCGACAAGGCGGCGTTCGCCAAGCTGCTGCGCGCCTGCGGCGGGATCGACGGCCTGGAGCGGGTGCGCTTCACCTCCCCGCACCCCAAGGACTTCACCGACGACGTGATCGCGGCGATGGCCGAGACCCCCAACGTCATGCCCTCGCTGCACATGCCGCTGCAGTCCGGCTCGGACGCGGTGCTGCGCGCGATGCGCCGCTCCTACCGCCAGGAGCGCTACCTGGGCATCATCGAGCGGGTCCGGGCGTCGATCCCGGACGCGGCGATCACCACCGACATCATCGTGGGCTTCCCCGGCGAGACCGAGGAGGACTTCGAGCAGACCCTGCACGTGGTGCGCGAGGCGCGGTTCTCCTCGGCGTTCACCTTCCAGTACTCCAAGCGCCCCGGCACCCCGGCGGCGACCATGGCGGACCAGGTGCCCAAGGAGGTCGTCCAGGCCCGCTACGAGCGGCTGGTCGAGCTGCAGGAGCAGATCTCCTGGGACGAGAACAAGAAGCAGGTCGGCCGCACCCTGGAGCTGCTGGTGGCCGAGGGCGAGGGCAGCAAGGACGGCGCCACGCGGCGCCTGTCCGGGCGCGCCCCCGACAACCGGCTGGTGCACTTCCAGCGCCCCGAGCAGGAGGTGCGCCCCGGCGACCTGGTGACGGTCGAGGTCACCTACGCCGCCCCGCACCACCTGCTGGCCGACGCGCCCGTGCGGTCCGTCCGGCGCACCCGGGCCGGGGACGCCTGGCAGGCCCGCCAGGAGGCGCCGCAGCAGGGCGGCGCGGTCTCGCTGGGCATGCCGAAGATCGGCGCTCCGGCGCCCGCTCCGGCTGCCTCCGGCTGCTCCACCTGCCCGTGAGGGGGCGCGCGTGCTGATCGGCGCCGCGGTGTGCCCGCACCCGCCCCTGCTCGTGCCCGAGCTGGCCGGAGCGGCCGCGGACGAGCTGGCGGGGCTGCGCGAGGCCTGCCGCCGGGCGATCGCGCCGCTGCTGGCGGCGGACGAGCTCGTGGTGGTGGGCGGCGGCCCCGAGACGCGCGCCTTCGGCCCGTCGGCGGCGGGCACGTTCCGCCCCTACGGCCTCGACCTCCAGGTGGGTCCCGGCGAGCCGGTGCTGCCGCTGTCCCTGACGGTGGGGCGCTGGCTGCTGGGCGGGGCGCGGGCCGCACGCTTCCAGGAGGTGGCGTTCGACGCCGCGCCCGCCGACTGCCTGGAGCTGGGCCGCGAGCTGGCACGGGACGACGTGGCGCTGCTGGTCATGGGCGACGGCTCGGCCTGCCGGGACGAGAAGGCCCCCGGCTACCTGGACGAGCGGGCCGGCCCCTACGACCGCGAGGTGGCGCGGGCCCTGGAACACGCCGACGCCGCCGCGCTCGGCCGGCTCGACCCCGTGGCGTCGGGGGAGCTGATGGCGGCCGGGCGGGCGGCGTGGCAGGTCCTGGCCGGCGCGGCGCAGGCCGGGTCCGGCCGGCTGCGCGGCGAGCTGCTGGCCGACGAGGCCCCCTACGGCGTCGGCTACTTCGTGGCGGCCTGGACGTAGCCGGCCGGACGGGCGCTACCTGGGCGGCTGCTGGCCCTGCCGCCGGGCCTGCTGGGCCGCGGCCTCCTTGGCCCGCCGCTGCGCCTCGTCCACCTGGCCCCGGTACTTGTTCCCCGTCCGGCGGTCGATCATGTCGCCCGCCTTGTCGATGGCGGGGCCCGCCTTGTCGCCGTGCTTGCCCAGCAGGTCCATGAACTTCTGGACGATGCTCATCCTCGTTCCCCCGATACTGGTTCGGGCGGCGCCGTCCGTTGGCGTCCGCCGATCTCACCTGTACCTACCCACGAACCTGCCACCACCCCTATCTGCGGAAACCGATAATTCGTGAACGTGATCTCTGTCGTCGGACCCACCGCGGCGGGCAAGTCGGACCTGGCCGTCGATCTGGCGCTGCGCCTGGGCGGTGAGGCGGTCAACACCGACTCCATGCAGCTCTACCGGGGCATGGACATCGGCACCGCCAAGCTGACCGTCGCCGAACGGCGCGGGGTGCCCCACCACCTGCTGGACGTCTGGGACGTCACCGAGCCCGCCAGCGTCGCCGAGTACCAGCGGGCGGCGCACGGGGCGGTCGCGCAGATCCGGTCCAGGGGCCGGGTGCCCGTCCTGGTCGGCGGGTCGGGGCTCTACGTGCGCGCGGCGCTGGACGACCTGGAGTTCCCCGGCACGGACCCGGAGATCAGGGCCCGGCTCGAGGCCGAACTGGCCGAGCGGGGTCCGAGTGAGTTGTTCGCCCGGCTGCGGGAGGCCGACCCGCAGGCGGCACGGGCGATCCTGCCGAGCAACGGGCGGCGGATCGTGCGGGCCCTGGAGGTCATGGAGCTGACCGGGCGGCCCTTCACCGCCAGCCTGCCCCAGCACCGCTACCGGGACCCCGAGACGGTGCAGCTGGGCCTGCTGGTGCCCCGTCCCGAGCTCGACGAGCGCATCGCGCTGCGGGTCGACCGCATGTGGGAGGCGGGGTTCGTCGCGGAGGTCGAGGCGCTGGAGAAGGCCGGCCTGCGCGAGGGCCGCACCGCCTCGGCCGCGCTCGGCTACGCCCAGGTGCTGCGCTTCCTGGCGGGCGAGTGGAGCCAGGAGCAGGCCAGGGAGGAGACGGTCAGGGCGACCCGGCGGTTCGCCCGGCGCCAGGAGTCGTGGTTCCGCCGCGACCCGCGCATCCACTGGCTGCCCTACGACGCGCCCGACCTGCTGGAGCGCGCGCTGGAGCTGTGCGCGGGCGGCACCGGGGTTTCCTCGATCTGACGTTTGTCATAGCCTGCTTTTCGAATCGTATTCGGTTTGGAGAGGAGGGGTCGTGACGCGACCCGCGACGACGGCCTGGAGCGTCAAAGGCCACATCCAGGAGCTCGGCGGAGCGTTCATGTTCTCCCGGGAGGCCAGGGCCTTCGGGGAGGGCACGGGGGTTCCGGGCTTCATCGGCCCGTACATGAAGGGCCGCTGCGGCGTGCTCGGCGACGTCGACGCCGACGTGGTGACCTCGGCGGTGGGCTTCTTCCACCCGCAGGCGGTCCGGGAGGCCTGGGAGTCGGTCGAGATGCCCGCCGCCCAGGCCGCGGAGGGCTACCTGCACGCCTGCCACGAGTTCGGCCGGCGCAAGCTCGCCTCCTTCGACGGGTCCGAGCGGCTGTCCGAGCTGCTGCTGGCCGTCGTGCGCCACGGGGACGCCACCGGAGCGCCCCTGTTCGCCGGATGGCGGGCCATGCCGCTCGCCGACGACGCGCGCGCCCTGGTCATGCAGCTCGTGCACACCCTGCGGGAGTTCCGCGGCGGGCTGCACTTCCTGGCGGTCCGGGCCGCCGGGCTGGCTCCGGTGCAGGCCGTCCTGATCGGCGGTTCGCCCATGTTCGGGGCCCGTGACCAGGCCCTGCTCTACGGGTGGCCGGAGTCGGAGCTGGCCGAGGTCACCGACGAGCAGCGGGACCGCTGGCAGGAGGCCGAGCTGGTCACCGACCGGCTCGCCCAGCAGGCGTTCTCCGTGCTCGACAAGGCCGAGAGCGAGGAGCTCGCGGCACTCATGGCGAAGGCGCACGCGGCGGCGCTCTCCCGGTGAAGGGGCGGGCGTCCGGAGATGTCCCCCGGGGGAGACCCGCCGAAGTCGGGACCGCTGTCCCTTAGCGGCGGGATCTTCGGACCCGTAATTTCTCCTGTGTAAGGGGGTACGCACGCCACCGGGTCGGGAGCCCCGGAACGAGCGGCGGACCAGAAGGGCCGGCGGTCATACTCTTGGCGGGGGACGACCGACCGGCCCTTCGTCTTCCCTTCATCCATACCGGGACGGGCGAACGCACCGAGCCGCATCGCGCATCGTGATATCTCACTTGCTCTCTGTTGTCCGCGACGGGAGCGGTGATGCTCGTCCTGCTCGTCCGCCGCTGCTCGTCCGCACTGGTGCTGGCGGCGCTGGCGGCCAGCCTCGGCTACCTGCTGGCCGGAGCGGCTCTGGACCCGCGCGCCCGGCTGGAGGCGGCGCGGCCCCGGCCCCCGCAGCCGGCGATCGAGGCCGAGCTGACCGCGCTGAACCTCAACGACCGCACCCCGCTGCACGTCCGCTACCTCACCTGGGCCTCCGGAGCGGTGCGCGGCGACTTCGGACGCACCCTGCACGGCACCCCCGTCAGCGACGAACTGCCCCGGAGGCTTGGGACGAGCCTGCTCCTGCTGCTGCCCGGCGCGGTCCTGGGCGCGGCCCTCGGAGTGCTGCTCGGCGCCCTGTCGGTGCTGCATCCGGGGCCGGACAAGGCGCTGACGGTGCTGTCCCACGTCCTGCTGGCCACGCCCGTCTTCGTGCTCGCGGTCCTGCTGCAACTGGGAGCACAGCACGCCAACGCCGCGATGGGCGGCCACTTCTTCCAATGGGTCGGCGAGGGCACGGACCTCACCTCCCGGTTGCGGCACCTGGTCCTGCCGACCGCGACGGTGGCACTGCTCCAGGCGGCCCTCTACAGCCGCTACCAGCGGGCGCTGATGCGCGACGTCCTGGAGGCCGAGCACGTCAGGGCGGCGCGCGCCCGCGGCCTCCGGCGGCACCACGCCCTCCTCAAGCACGGCCTGCGCACCGCTCTCGTGCCCACCAGCACCTTCTTCGCCTACGACCTGGGCCTGCTGCTGCTCGGTGCGGCCTTCGTCGAGCAGGCCTACGGCAGGCACGGGATGGGTGCCTGGCTGCTGGACTCGCTGCGCGAGGCCGACCCCCACCCGGTCGCCGCCTGCGTCGCGGTGGCGGCGCTGCTCGTGCCCACCGCCACCGTCCTGGCCGGGGCCGCACACCGCCTCCTTCTCCCAGGGAGCCGTACATGACGGGCCTCACGCACTCTCTGCAGCCGAGTCCCCGCCGCCTCCGCCGTCTGCTGCGGCCCCGGCCGACCCGCCCTTCGGAGGGCGGGCCGCTGCGGCGGCTGGTCCGCGACAGGGCCGCGTTCTGCGGCGGCGTGCTGCTCGCGGTGCTGGTGTCGCTGGCGCTGGCCGGAGCCCTCGGCAGGGACTGGCGCGCCCTGGACCTGAGCGCCCTGCGCGAACCGCCGTCGGCACGGCACTGGTTCGGCACCACCGGCACCGGCCGCGACATGTTCGCCCTCAGCCTGCGGGGCATGCGCCGCTCGCTGGCGGTCGGCCTGTCCGCCGGACTGCTGGCCACCGCGATCGCCGCCCTCGTGGGCGCCTTCGCCGGCCTGGTCGGCGGGCCGGCCGACCGGCTGCTCATGGGCACCGCAGACCTCCTGCTGGTGCTGCCGGGCGTGCTGCTGGTGGCCGTCCTGGCACCCGAGGGGGCCTCATGGGGCACGGTCGTGCTGCTGCTGGCGGCCTTCCTGTGGCCGTTGACCGCGCGGACCGTGCGGGCCCAGACCCGCGCCCTCGCCGAACGCGAGTTCGTCCTTGCCGCCTTCTATACGGGCGCGTCCCGCCGCCGCGTCGTGCTGCGCCACCTGCTGCCCAACCTGGCGGGGCTGCTGAGCGCGGACGCGGCCGTGAACGTCGGCGTGGCGATCATGGGCGAGAGCGGCCTGGCCTTCCTCGGCTTCGGCGTGCGCCCGCCGGACGTGTCCCTGGGCATCCTCATCGCCGACGGCACCTCCGCGGCCACCGTCTACCCCTGGTTGTTCCTTCCTCCCGCCGTGCTGCTGACCCTGATCGTGCTGGCCGTCAACCTCCTGGGCGACGGCCTGCACCGCGCGATGGACGCCGACCGGTGACCGGCCTGCGGGTGCGCGGCCTGAACGTGGCCTTCGGCGGACGCCGGGTCCTGCGCGGGGTGTCCTTCGACGTGGAGCCGGGCGAGACCGTCGCGCTGACGGGGGCCTCGGGCGCCGGCAAGTCCGCGACGGCCCTGGCGCTCCTGGGCCTGCTGCCCCGCGGCGCCCGCGCCGAAGGCGAGATCAGGCTCCGTGGCCGCCCTCTGACGGGCCTGCGCGAACGCGACTGGTCCCGGATCAGGGGCCGCGACATCGCGATGGTCTTCCAGGACCCCCTGGCCGCGTTGAGTCCCGCGTTCACCGTGGGCGCGCAGGTCACCGAGGCGGTGCGGGCGCACGGGGCCCGCAGGGGCTCCCGGGAGCGCGCAGCGCGGCTCCTGGAGTCCGTCGGGATCCCGCACGGGCGCCACCGCGCCTATCCCGGCGAGCTGTCGGGGGGAATGCGCCAACGCGTCCTCATCGCGATGGCGATGGCCCACCGCCCCGCGGTCCTGGTCGCCGACGAGCCCACGGCCTCCCTCGACCCCCGTACCCGTGACCAGGTCCTCGACCTCCTCCAGGAACTGTGCGCGGAGAACGGGACGGGTCTTCTGCTGATCTCCCACGACCTCGAGGCGGTCCGCCGGAGGGCCACGCGGGTGCTGACCCTGCACGAGGGCCGGCTGACCGGCGCTCCGCCGCTCGGGACGCGACCGCGGCGGAAGGGCGCGTCCCAGGAGGAGGCGCGGGTGCGGGAGGCGGTGCTGACAGTGCGGGGATTGGGGTGCCTGCGAGGCGGAAGCCGGGTGCTGGACGGAGTGGAGCTGGTGGTCGGGGCGGGCGAGATCGTCGGGCTGACGGGTACCTCGGGGGCGGGGAAGACCACGCTGCTGCGGGAGGTGCTGCGGCTGGAGCGGCCGCAGGAGGGCCGGATCGAGGTCTGCGGGCAGGACGTGGCGGGACTGTCGCGGGCGGGCCGACGGGAGTCGAGGCGGCTGGTCCAGCCGGTGTTCCAGGACCCGTGGGCGTCGCTGGACCCGTGCATGACGGTGGGACGGATCGTGGCGGAACCGCTGCGGGTGCACGGGCTGCCGGTGAAGGGCCGGGTGGAGGAGCTGCTGGCGGAGGTGGAACTGCCCGCGGAAATGGCGAGACGGTACCCGCGGGCGCTCTCCGGCGGCCAGCGCCAGCGAGTGGCGATCGCCAGGGCGCTGGCCTGCTCGCCCCGGCTGCTGCTGGCCGACGAGCCGGTGTCGGCGCTGGACGCGCGGGCCAAGGCGGGGATCGCGGCGCTGCTGGCCGGGCTGCGGGAGAGGACGGGGCTGGCCTGCCTGCTGGTCTCCCACGACGAGGACGTGCTGGCGGAGCTGGCCGACCGGATCCTCGTCCTGCGGGACGGACGGGTCCGGCCGTGAGGACGCACGCCTGGAAGGCCGTCCTCGCCGTGTTCCCGCTGGCGGCCGGGGCCTGCGCCGCTCCGCAGCCGCGCATCCCGAGCGGGCCGCCGGCCCTGGCGGACCTGCGCCTGACGCCCCGCGAGCACGTCCGGGACGGGGGAGTGCTGCGCTGGCCGCTGCCGTCGTTCCCGGGGCAGTGGAACTTCAACCAGGTGAACGGGATGGACGGGGTCTCCGAGCTGGTGCTGCGGGGGCTGATGCCGTTCACCATGGTCTCCGACGAGCGGGGCGAGGTGCGCCCGCACCCGGACTACCTGCTGAGCGCGCGGGTCCTGGAGGGACCGGGCCAGGTCGTCCGCTACCGGGTGAACCCGCGGGCCCGCTGGTCCGACGGCAGGCCGCTGGGCTACCGCGACTTCGCAGCGCAGGCCAGGGCCCTGTCGGGACGGGACGGGCGGTTTCGGGCCGCGACCGACACGGGGTACCGGCAGATCGCCTCGGTGCGCAGAGGACGGAGCGACACCGAGGTCCTGGTGGCGTTCCGCGAGCCGTTCGCCGACTGGAAGGCGTTGTTCAGCCCGCTGTACCCGGCGGAGACGAACAGCGATCCGGAGTCGTTCAACGAGGGGTGGCGCGGGCGGATCCCGGTCACTGCGGGGCCGTTCAAGGTGGGCGCGCTGGACGAGGCGGGGCAGACCGTCACGCTGGTGCGGGACCCGGCGTGGTGGGGCGGCCAGGCGAAGCTGGACGAGATCCGCTTCCGCGCGCTGGCTCCCGCGGCGCGGGCGGGCGCCTTCGCCAACCGCGAGCTCGACCTCCTGGAGGCGGGCGACGACCCGGGCGCCTACCGGCGCGGCGCGGCGCTGCCCTGGGCCGAGGTGCGGCGCGCGGCGGGCCCGGACTGGCGCCACCTGACGCTGAACGCGCGGCGCGGCCCGCTGGCCGACCCGTCCGTCCGGCGGGCCCTGCTGCTGGCACTGGACCGCGGGCTGCTGGCCAGGGCCGCGCTGGAGCAGCTCGACAGCCCGGTCGAGACGCTGGGCAGCCACTTCCTGACCCTGGGGCGCTCCGGCTACCGCGACCTGGCGCCCGCGCCCGACCTCGGCTCGGCGCGGGCGCTGCTGGCAGGGGCGGAGCCCGCGCTGGAGTACGTGGTCCCCGCGGGCAACCCCGCCCACCGGGAGGAGGCCGAGCTGGTCCAGGCGATGCTCGCGCGGGCCGGCTTCCGGGTGAGCCTGCGGTCGGTGCCGCAGAACGAGCTGATCAGCGGCCACGTGCTGCGCGGGGACTTCGACCTGGTGTCGTTCTCCTGGCTGGGCACGCCCTTCCCGGTGGCGGACATGGCGTCGGTCTTCGTCCGCGGCGGCGGGCAGAACTTCACCGGGGCGGGCAGCGCGCGGCTGGACGGGCTGCTGGCGCGGGCGGCGCGGGAGCTGGACGCCGAGCGCGGGGCCGTGCTCGTGGGCAGGGCCGACGAGCTGCTGTGGGAGCAGGCGGCGGTGATCCCGCTCTACCAGCGGCCCCAGCTGGTGGTGCTCGACCGCGACCTCGTCAACGTGGGCGCCAGGGGGCTGCGGCACCTGCGGTACGAGGACATCGGGCGTTACGGCAGGGGGAGCGGCTGAGCGATCCGGTTCGTGACGAAGCGGACGTCCCAGATGTAGAGCCTGATGGCGTCGGGCCGGGCGCTCTGCGCGACGGGCTGCTCGGTGCTCACGCGGACGATGAAGGACGCCCCGGCGGGCATGTACTGGTCGACCCCGTCGGGCGAGGGCTGCGCGTCGCCGACGACGCCCACGATCTGCGACTCGGTGGGCGGGTTGCACATGCCCTCGGAGACACCCGCCTGAGGGGCGCACCTGTCGGTGCCCGCGTCGGCCGCGGGCAGGTAGAGCTGGGCGGGCGCCTCGAACGGGGCGGTCCGGCCGCTGTCGTTGGTGACCAGGTACTCGGCGTAGGCGCGGCCGGAGTCCAGGCCGGTCCGGATCGCGCCCATGGAGTAGTCGAAGTCCTCGGTGCTGGTGAACTTCAGCTGCGTCCCGGTCCGGGGGACCTTCGCCGCGGCGGGGACGTCGCGGCCCGCGGCGCCCTCCTCCTCCCCGCCCGGACGGACGAGGAACACCACCACGCCGATGGCGATCACGGCCACGACGGCGGCCAGGATCGCGGGAAGGGCCTTCCCGGAGTTCTTCTTCCTTCTGGACCTGCCGGAGGTCGCGCGGTGCGTGCCTGACAACGGTGTTCCCCAGGGTCGGTGCGGATCGTCGGGGCAGCATATTGGAACAATCGGGGATAAAACACCCCAGGGTGGTGGGAGGGGGCACAGGCCATCAGCGGGAGGGGCCGGGGCCGCCTTCTCCGGACACGCCCAGAACACCCGGGCCCAGGCCGCGCAGCGAGGCGTCGAGGACCTGCGCGGGATGCGCCACCGCCGGCTCGTGACCCCGGCGGCGCAGCGCCGTGGCGATCTGCAGGGTGCAGCCCGGATTGGCCGCCACCAGCAGGCTCGCGCCCGTCGCGGCGACGTTCGCGGCCTTGCGGTCGCCGAGCTCGCCGGCCGCCTCCGGCTGGAACAGGTTGTAGGTGCCGGCCGAACCGCAGCAGACGTCCGGATCGGCGATCTCACGCAGCTCCAGGCCGGGGATGCCCGCCAGCAGGGAGCGCGGCTGCGCCCGCACGCCCTGGCCGTGGGCGAGGTGGCAGGCGTCGTGGTAGGCGGCGGTGAGCTCCAGCGGATGCCGTTCGGCGCGCGGGCCGAGCGCGGCGAGGAACTCGCTGAAGTCCTTCGTCTTGGCGCTGAGCGCCTCGGCACGGCCCGCCCACTCCGGTTCGTCGGCCAGCAGCGCGGCGTAGTCCTTCATCGCCGAACCGCAGCCCGCGGAGTTCACGACGACGGCGTCCGCCGACTCGAAGGCGACGATGGTCGCGCGGGCGAACGCCTTGGCCTCCTCGGCACGCCCCGAGTGCAGGGACAGCGCGCCGCAGCACCCCTGCCCCTTGGGGATGAGGACGTCGCAGCCCTCCAGCGCCAGCACGCGTGCGGTCGCGGAGTTGACCTGCGGGAAGAACTCGCGCTGGACGCAGCCGGTGAGCATGCCGACGGTCGCGCGCCGCCCGCCGCGCGCCGGGACGCGCTCAGGCAGCCGGTAGGCGCGGCCCAGCGGGGGAGTGAGGCGCTCCATCGCCGCCAGGGAGGGGCTGAGCCGCTCCAGGACGGGTCGGAGGAGCCTGCTCAGACCGCTCCCTTGGTAGAGCCGCAGCGGGCCGCGCAGGGCGCGCAGGCGGGCCGGATAGGGGAAGAGTGCGAAGACGGTCTCACGGAGCGCCTGCTCGGCGCGGGTCCGCGGGTGGACGCGCTCGACCTCCTCGCGGGTGGACTCGATGAGCTTGTCGTACTGCACTCCCGACGGGCAGGACGTCACGCAGGCAAGGCAGCCCAGGCACGCGTCGAAGTGCCCGGCCATCTCGGGTGTCAGCGGAGTCCCGTCGTGGTGCTGCTGCATGAGGTGGATACGGCCGCGCGGAGAGTCCATCTCCTCGCCCCACAACACGTACGTGGGGCACGTCGGGAGGCAGAAACCGCAATGGACGCAGTCTCCGAGCAGCTTGCCGAGGTCGTCGCCCACTTCAGATACCTCCGATGAAGCGACCGGGGGAGAGCCGGTGGTCCGGATCGAACTGGTCCTTCACCCTGCGCATGAGCGACAGGGCGGGCGTGGGGCCCCAGAGGTCGAGCGTCTCGTGCAGCTCCAGGGGCGCGTGGCGGACGACGGTGGGCAGGTGCTCGCGCAGCTTGGCGACCACGCGGGGTGCGGCCTCGGCGGAGGTCCCGAGGAACCAGACGCCGGAGCCTGCAGAACCGCGCAGCCACGCGTCCCGGACCGTCAGGAGGCCGGTGAGGTCCGTGGGCTTGCCCTGGACCTCCAGCAGCACGTCGCCGTCGGGGTAGCGGCCCCACCACGCGGGCGGCGCCCCGGCGGCCGTGGCACCCGCGCCGAGCAGCGCCACGGCCTCCTCTGCGCGGGATCGCGCCGCCGTCCCCTCGAACAGCGCGGCCACCGTGCCGTCGCCGTCCACCTCGATCGCGCTGGGGACGAGATGACTGTGCAGAAGCGCGCGTACGCGGCGTGCGGGATCGCGGCCATCCGTCGCGACGTACATCTGCTGCTCGGGGAGAGGATGCAGCCGGAAGGACGCCTTGACGATGAGTCCCAGCGTGCCGAACGAGCCGGTGTAGAGCTTGCCGAGGTCGTACCCGGCGACGTTCTTCACGACCTTGCCGCCGGACTTCACGATGGTGCCGTCCGCGCGGACCACCGTGATGCCGATGAGGAGGTCGCGCGCCGTGCCGTACAGGAGCCGCCGGGGGCCCGCGGCAGCCGTCGCGACCAGGCCGCCGACGGTGGAGGGGAACGGCGAGTCCAGCGCGAGCTGCTGGCCCGTCGTGCGCAGGACGTCCTGGAGAGACCGCACGGGCAGGCCCGCCTCGACCGTCACGACGAGGTCGCCGGCGGCGTGCTCGACCACCCTGTCGAGCTTGCGGGTGTCGATGACGACGTCGCAGGCGCGCGGCGCGGCGCCCCAATGGACGCGGGTGCCGTTGCCGCGCGGGACGACCGTCAGGCCCTCCTCGTGCGCGACCCGCATGACGGCCGCGGCCTCCGCGACCGTCGACGGCTCGACCACGTACCTGGGGCGGACGCCCAGGACGGCGTCCTCGTCGGTGACCGGGCGGGAGTCGAACATCAGAACAGCTCTCCGTCGGGGGAGCCCTTGCGGACGCGCGGGATCTCGCCGCACAGGCGGGGGGTGGGGAAGACCTTGCCGGGGTTGCACAGATTCGGCGGGTCGAACGCGCAGCGGACCATCTGCATGGTGTCGAGGTCGGCCTCGGTGAACATGCGGGGCAGGTACCGCGCCTTGTCCACGCCGACGCCGTGCTCGCCCGTGATGGAGCCGCCGTGCGCGATGCACAGGTCGAGGATCGCGCCCGAGACCAGCTCGGCGCGCTCGCCCGCGCCCTCCTCGGCGTCGTCGAACAGCACGAGCGGGTGGAGGTTGCCGTCCCCGGCGTGGAAGACGTTGGCGACGCGGACGCCCGACTCGCGGGACAGGCGGTCGATGTCGGCCAGGACCTCCGGCAGGGCCGTGCGGGGGATGACGCCGTCCTGGACGATGTAGGCGGGGGAGATGCGGCCGACGGCGGCGAACGCCGACCTGCGGCCCTTCCAGATGAGGGCGCGGTCGGCGTCGTCGCGGGCCACGCGCTGCTCGAACGCGCCCGCCTCCTCGCACAGCAGCCGCACCCGGGCGAACTGCGAGGCGACCTCGGTCTCGGGGCCGTCGAGCTCGACGATGAGCACCGCCGCGGCGTCCGCCGGGTAGCCGCAGGCCACCGCCGCCTCGGCCGCCTCGATCGCCAGGGCGTCCATCATCTCGACCGCGGCCGGGACGATGCCCGCGCCGATGATCGCGCTGACCGCGGCGCCCGCCGTCTCCACCGAGGGGAACGCGGCCAGCAGCGTCTCCACGGCCTGGGGGATCCGGGTGAGCCGTACCGTGATCTTCGTGGTGATGCCGAGGGTGCCCTCGGCGCCGATGAACGCGCCCAGCAGGTCGTAGCCCGGCCCGTCGCCCAGGGTGGTGATCTCGCCCTCGGGGGTGACGATCTCGCAGGCCAGCACGTGGTTGGCGGTGAACCCGTACTTCAGGCAGTGCGCGCCGCCGGAGTTCTCCGCGACGTTCCCGCCGATGGAGCAGATCTGCTGGCTCGACGGGTCGGGCGCGTAGTAGTAGCCGTGCGGGCGCACCGCCTTGCTGACGTCCAGGTTGATGACGCCCGGCTCCACCACGGCCCGCTGGTTGTCCGGGTCGACCTCCAGGATGCGGCGCATCCGCGAGGTGACGACCAGGACGCCGTCGGTACGCGGCAGGGCACCGCCGGACAGGCCGGTGCCGCTGCCGCGCGCGACGTAGGGAACGCCCGCCTCCACGCACTCGCGCACGACGAAGGCGACCTCCTCCGCCGACCCGGGCAGTACCACCAGGCCGGGGGAGGCCCGGTGGTACGTCAGCCCGTCGCACTCGTACGTGCGCAGTCGGACGGGATCATCGATGACGGATTCCGGCCCCAGCCGGTCGCGGAAACGCTCGGCCAGCCTCCGGAGCATCGGCTCTCCCTTCTCGGCACTACGGGAAGCGGACGTAGGCCGGGGTGGTGAGGAACTCGCTGTACTCGTCGGCGAGGGTGACCTCCTTGAAGAGGGCCACCGCCTCGTTGTACCGCTCGGAATTGTAGGCGTCGCCCATCTCCTCCTGGATCTTGGCCAGCTCCTCGTCGAGCAGCGTGCCGACCAGCTCCCGGGTGATGACGGTGCCGTCGGGCAGCTTGACGCCGTTGTAGATCCACTGCCAGACCTGCGAGCGGGAGATCTCGGCGGTCGCCGCGTCCTCCATCAGGTTGTGGATCGCCACCGCGCCCGAGCCGTTCAGCCACGCGGCCAGGTAGCGCAGCGCCACGTCGATGTTGTTGCGCAGGCCCGCCTCGGTGATCTCGCCCGGGGTCTTGTCGACCGACAGCAGGTCGGCGGCCGAGACCCGGACCTCCTCGCGCAGGCGGTCGCGCTGGTTGGGCTTGTCGCCCAGCACGCCGTCGAAGATCTCGCGGCAGACCGGGACCAGGTCGGGGTGGGCGACCCAGGAGCCGTCGAAGCCGTCGCCGGCCTCGCGGGTCTTGTCCGCGCGGACCTTCTCGAACGCGACGCGGTTGACGTCCTCGTCCTTGCGGGACGGGATGAACGCGGCCATGCCGCCGATGGCGTGCGCGCCGCGCTTGTGGCAGGTGCGCACGAGCAGCTCGGTGTAGGCGCGCATGAACGGCGCGGTCATCGTGATGGCGTTGCGCTCGGGCAGGAGGAACTTCTCGCCGCGGGAACGGAACTTCTTGATGACCGAGAACAGGTAGTCCCAGCGGCCGGCGTTCAGGCCCGCGGAGTGGTCGCGCAGCTCGTAGAGGATCTCCTCCATCTCGAACGCGGCCGGGATCGTCTCGATCAGGACGGTGGCGCGGATGGTGCCGCGCGGGATCTCCAGGGCGTCCTGGGCGAAGTTGAAGACGTCGTTCCAGAGGCGTGCCTCCAGGTGCGACTCCATCTTCGGCAGGTAGAAGTACGGGCCCTTGCCCTTGGCCAGCTGGCGGCGGGCGCTGTGGAAGAAGTACATGCCGAAGTCGAACAGCGACCCCGACATCACCTTGCCGTCGACGGTGACGTGCTTCTCGTCCATGTGCCAGCCGCGGGGGCGCACGACGATGGTGGCGAGCTCCTCGTCGGGCTTGAGGGCGTAGGTCTTGCCGCTCTTGGCGTCGGTGAAGTCGATCGTGCGGTCGAGGGCGTCGCGCAGGCTGAGCTGGCCCTCGATCATGTTGTCCCACAGGGGGGTGTTGGCGTCCTCGAGGTCGGCCAGCCACACCTTGGCCCCGGAGTTCAGGGCGTTGATCGTCATCTTCCGGTCGGTGGGGCCGGTGATCTCGACCCGGCGGTCCTCCAGGCCGGGGGCGGGCTCGGCGACACGCCAGGTGTCGTCGGCGCGGACGCCCGCGGTCTCCGGGAGGAAGTCCAGGGTGCCGCCCTGGTCGATCGCCTCCTGGCGCTCGGCGCGCCTGGCCAGCAGCTCCAGGCGGCGCTCGCCGAACTCGCGCTGCAGGGAGCCGACGAACTGCAGGGCCTCGGGGGTGAGGATCTCGTCGAAGCGCTCGTTGGTGGGTCCGGTGACCTCAACGCCCATGATCGGGACCTTCCTTTTTCACCAGGTGAAAACTTACTTCTGAGTAATGAAAAGACTAGCTCTTCCAGGAGGCGTGCTCCAAAGCGGGGGTGGGGAAACCCAGGTGAACTTTCCGGGCCGCGCGTGGCAGGCTGGAAGCGGAAGAACCCGCAGCTGTCCGGTGTTGGTACAGCCAGGAGGAACATGACTGAGTTCGATTCGCGCCCGTTCGACGACCACGAGACCACCGGGGAGTACGACCTCGCCGACCGGCACGCCCTGCGGCGGGTGGGCGGCCTGTCCACCGAGCTGCGGGACATCACCGAGGTCGAGTACCGCGCCCTGCGGCTGGAACGGGTCGTGCTGGTGGGCGTCTGGACCGAGGGCACGCTCGAGCAGGCCGAGAACTCGCTGCGCGAGCTGGCCCTGCTGGCCGAGACGGCCGGCTCCGAGGTGCTCGAGGGCCTGATCCAGCGGCGTGCCAAGGCCGACCCGGCCACCTACATCGGCTCGGGCAAGGCCGAGGAGCTGGCGGACACGGTGCTGGCCACCGGCGCCGACACCGTCATCGCCGACGGCGAGCTCGCGCCCTCGCAGCTGCGCACGCTCGAGGAGATCTGCAAGGTCAAGGTCATCGACCGCACCGCGCTGATCCTCGACATCTTCGCCCAGCACGCCAAGTCCCGCGAGGGCAAGGCCCAGGTCGAGCTGGCCCAGCTGGAGTACCTGCTGCCCCGCCTGCGCGGCTGGGGCGGCAACCTGTCCCGGCAGGTCGGCGGCCGGGCGGCCGGCGGCGTGGGCATCGGCGGCCGCGGCCCCGGTGAGACCAAGATCGAGCTGGACCGGCGGCGCATCCGCACCCGGATGGCCAAGCTGCGCCGCGAGATCGCCGAGATGTCCAAGTCGCGGGTGACCAAGCGCGCCACGCGCCGCGCCCGGCAGGTGCCGTCGGTGGCGATCGCCGGCTACACCAACGCCGGCAAGTCCTCGCTGCTCAACCGGCTGACCGGGGCGGGGGTGCTGGTGGAGAACGCGCTGTTCGCCACCCTGGACCCGACCGTGCGCAAGGCGGCCACGCCCTCGGGCAGGCCGTTCACGCTGACCGACACCGTGGGGTTCGTCCGGCACCTGCCGCACCAGCTCGTCGAGGCGTTCCGCTCCTCCCTGGAGGAGGTCGCCGAGGCCGACCTGATCCTGCACGTGGTGGACGGCTCCGACCCCGAGCCGGAGGCGCAGATCGCCGCGGTCCGCCAGGTGATCGCCGAGGTGGAGGCCGCGGACGTCCCCGAGCTGATCGTGATCAACAAGGCCGACGCGGCCGACCCCATGGTCGTCTCCCGGCTGCGGCGCGCGCACCCGCGCAGCGTCGTGGTCTCGGCGCGCACCGGCGCGGGCCTCACCGAGCTGATGGAGCAGGTCGAGGCGGAGCTGCCGGAGTTCGACCGCCGGGTGCACGTGCTGGTGCCCTACGCGCAGGCGGCGCTGGCCGCCCGCGTGCACGCCGAGGGCGAGGTGCTCAAGACCGAGCACCGCGACGAGGGCACCGAACTCCTCGCCCGGGTGCCGATGGCGCTCGCGGTGGAGCTGGAGGGCTTCGAAGTGGCTCCATCGGGTCACTAAAGGGCTACATGTAGCGCGTTCGGGCCCCGTCGCGGGCCCGTTCGCCCTATGGTCGTGAGGAACTTTCCCGGACCGTGCCACGTTTGTTGTCAAGAGGTTGTATGGCGGGCCTGACGTGCACTACCGTGACGAAACCGATATCTCCGGTCTCGTCGCTCCCGGTGCTCAGCCGAGCACCGGTCGGTAACCCGCCACCCGGCATCCAGTCGGACGGCACGAACGAGAGCAGGTGGCTCTTGACGTCCGGTCGATCCCTCTCAGCGGACGGTTCGGTGACCCAGCCATGACGGTGCGCCTGCTGACGAACATCGGACGGCTCTGGACGGGCACCGATGTCTGCAGCAATGCCGCGATCCTCATCCACAAGGACCGCATCGTGTGGGCCGGACAGGCATCCGACCTCCCCTCCAGCGTGCCGGGCGTCATCGACGACATCGTCGACGTCGACCACGTGGAGAACCTCGGCGGCGGACTCGTCACCCCCGGGCTCATCGACGCCCACTCCCACCCCGTCTACGCCGGCAACCGCTGGGCCGAACTGGCGATGCGCACCAGCGGGGCCAGCCCGCAGGAGATCGCCTCGGCGGGCGGCGGCGTCGGCTCCACCGTCACCGTCACCCGCGGCACCGACCCCTGGACGCTGTGCAACAGCGTGCGCGAGCGGCTGCGCTCGTGGGTGCTGTCGGGCACCACCACCGTCGAGGCCAAGACCGGCTTCCACCTCACCAGGGACGGCGAGCTCGCCGACATCCGCATGCTGCGCTCGCTGGAGAACGAGCCCGCCATGCCGCGCATCCACGCCACCCTCCTGGCCGCCAACGTGCTGCCTCCGGAGTACTTCGGCCGCCGCCGCGACTACGTGGAGGCCGTCCGGCAGTGGACGGCCGACGCCGCCGCGGCCGGCGCCGACAGCGTCGACGTCTACTGCGACGAGGGGCACTTCACCGCCGACGAGGCGCGCATCATGCTCCACACGGGCCGCCAGGTCGGTCTGAAACCGCGCATCCACGCCTGCATGTCCGACCGCAGCGGAGCCGCCCAGGTCGCCGCCGAGACCGGCTGCGCCTCGGCCGACCTGCTCACCGAGGCCTCCGACGAGGACATCAAGGCGCTCGCGCACGCCGGCGTCACCGCCACCGTCTGCCCCGGCAGCGCCCTGCGCGGCGGCCGCAAGCCGCCGGTGCGGGCCATGCTCGACCGCGGCGTCACCGTCGCCCTCGGCACCGACCACAACCCCGGCGAGTGCGGCATCACCTCCATGCCGCTGGTCGTCGGCCTGGCCGTCGCGATGTTCGGCATGAGCGTCACCGAGGCCCTGCGCGCCGCCACCATCGGCGGCGCCGCCGCCCTGCGCGTCTCCGACCGAGGCACCCTCTCCCGCGGCATGTACGCCGACATCGTCCTGTGGGACGCCGACCACGAGGGCGCCTTCGCCTGGGCGTACGGGCTGCGCGCCCTGCGCGTCTGGCGCGGCGGCACCCCCGTCCAGGCCTGAACCCCGCCGCAGGGCCCGTCCATGCGGGTCTTCGTCCCGCCGTTCCCGGGACGTTCGTCATGTCCTGGAGCCGTGTTCGTCCGGGCGTTCCGTTGCGTTCCCACGGGCTCGGCGCGCAGTTCCCGCGGACGTGCGGGCAGGTCCCCGCGAGCACGGCGTCTCATGCTTCGGATTCATTGCGGAGGACCGGAATCGGCAGCGCCTCGGTCACGTTGACGTGACGAGGGGTTAACGCTTTCTGGGTACGGTGCGGGCATGGGTGTTGCGATAGTCACGGATTCTTCCGCTCATCTGCCTCCCGAGCTGATCACGCGGCACGACCTGGAGGTGGTCCCGCTCCAGGTGATCATCGGGGGCGCCGCCTACGACGACGGTTTCGTCACCACGGACGACCTGGCGGAGGCCATGCGCGCATGGCAGCCGGTGTCCACCTCCCGCCCCTCGCCGGAACGTTTCGCCCAGGCCTATAAGGCGGCGGCCGGCACCGGAGCGACCTCCATCGTCTCCGTCCACCTGTCGGGCACGATGTCCGGCAGCCTGGAATGCGCGCACATCGCCGCGGAGGAGGCGTCCGTCCCCGTCCGGGTCGTCGACAGCCGCACCATCGGCATGGCACTCGGCTTCGCCGCCGTCTCCGGCGCGCTGGCCGCCGCGGAGGGCGCCTCGCTGGACGAGGTCGAGGCCGTCACCCGCCGCCGCGCCGAGCAGAGCAGCACGCTCTTCTACGTCGACACCCTGGAGTACCTGCGGCGCGGAGGCCGCATCGGGGCCGCCGCGGGCTTCCTCGGCACGGCTCTGCGCGTCAAGCCGCTGCTCCACCTCTCCGAGGGCCGGATCGCCCCCCTGGAGAAGGTCCGCACCTCCTCACGCGCCCTCTCCCGCATGGAGGAACTCGTCCTGGCCCGCGCCGGTGACGCGGAGGTCGACATCGCCGTGCAGCACGTCGCCGCCGGCGCCCGCGCCGAGAGCATGGCCAACCGCCTCCGCGACAAGATCCCCAACCTGCGCACCCTCCACGTCACCGAGGTCGGCCCCGTCATCGGCGCCCACGTCGGCCCCGGCACGCTCGGTGTGGCGGTAAGTCCTCTCTGAGCCGCTTCGGCGGCGTTCGCGGCTGCGGACGGCCGCTCGTCCTGCGGCTCGGCCGGCCGGTGCCGTGTTCTCACCTGGCCATCCACAGAATCGTGTTCGGTGATTTTCCGGATGCGGAGGGTGTCTAGCGTCGGGGTCATGAGCAGACGTGCCGACACCGGGGAACACCGGTTTCCCGCGCCGAGCCCCTCCGGCGCACACCCGGACGACCCTCCTGCCGCGTTTTTACGAGCGGGTCCGCAACCGCCCAGGTCCTTCCGATCCCGTCCGGAGGAGACGCGTTCCGTCGTCTGGGAGGAAGACGCCGCGTCGCGGAACCTCCCGTCGGAAGGTGCTCCGTGGGGCGACGGTGAGCCGTGGCAGCTTTCGTCAGGGGTTTCTCCATTGAACGCGGAAGGGGAGCGGAGCCTTTCGGGGGAGAGGCCGCCGTGGGACGACGGACGACGCCTGCCCGCTTCGGCGCCGTTCGGCGATGAACGGCGCCGCCTGCTGGAAGAAGGCCTGGGCGGTGGGGAACCGGTGGCCGGACGTCCACCCGTGTCCGGGGAGGTGCGTTCCGCTCACCGAGGCGGGGAGCCCCTGCCACGGCGCCTCTCGCCGGAAGGGGTGCCGTGGGAGGAGGAGCGTCGCCGATCGCCCCTCTCGGCGCGGGGGGCTTCTTCCCTTCGGGCGCGGGGCGGCATCGGGGGCGTGCTGGAGCGCTGGGATCCCGGCATCACCGGAGGACGGGCGCTGGCCGTCGTCGCGGTCCTCGCCGCGTTGGCCTCCGGGGTCCTGCTGTGGGCGAGCCGCCCCGAACCCCAGCCCGTCCCCCTGGCCTCCACGCCACCCGAGCCGGCGTCCGCCACGACCCTGCAGGCACACCCCGTGGCGGCGCCCACCACCACACCGTCGGCAGACCCGCTGGTGGTCCATGTCACCGGCGACGTCCGGACGCCCGGCATCGTGACCCTCCCGGCGGGATCCCGCGTCGCCGACGCGCTCAACGCCGCGGGAGGCCTGCGCAAGAACGGCAAGGTCGGCGCCGTCAACCTGGCCCGCAAGCTCACCGACGGCGAACAGGTCATCGTGGGCTCCGAGGCGCCCGTCCTCCCGCCGGCCCTCTCCGCCCCCGGCGCCTCCGCCCCGGCGGCCCCCACCGCCCCCGTGGACCTCAACACCGCGACCCTCGACCAACTCCAGCAGCTCCCCGGAGTGGGCCCCGTCCTGGCCCAGCGCATCCTCGACCACCGCGCCGAACACGGCTCCTTCCGCACCGTCGACCAGCTCCAGGACGTCACCGGCATAGGCGAACGCCGCTTCGCCGACCTGAAGGACAAAGTCCATGTCACCGGATGACCCGCCGCCCCCGCCCGTCGACCTCCGCCTGGTCGCCCCCGCCCTGGCCGTCTGGTCGGCGGCCTTCCTCCTCCTGCCCGCCCCACCCGTCCTCGCCTACGTGGCAGCCGCCCTCTGCGGACTCCCCGGCCTGCTCCTGCTCATCCGGCCGCCGACCACCCGCCGCTCCCCGGGAGAAGGGACACCGCTCCCACACCACCCCGAGGCCACCCCCGTCCCCGGCACACCGGACAGCGCCCAGAACACGGACACGGAACAGCAGCCCCGCCATACGGCACAGCAGAACCGCCCTTTCCCCCACCTCGCGAACCGCCCGGAAGGAGCACATCACGGCGCCCCGGCGAAAGGAACGGCCCGCACGACGTCCGGTGCTGCGCAGGAACAGCCGCCGCAGCGGCCTGGCTGCGCGAAAGAGCAGAGCACCCGCTCCACCCGCAGTGGTCGTGGTGGGTTGGGGGCGGCGACTTGTGCGTCGTCGGGCGGTGAGCAGGAGCGCTCGGGACGTTGGCTTGGTCGCGTAGGTGAGCGGGGCGTGCGGCTTGTGCGCGGTCGTGGTGGGTCGGGGGCGGTGGATTGCGCGTCGGGTGGTGGGCAGGGGTGTTCGGGGTGTGGGCCGGGGGGAGCGGGTCGGCGGATCGGAGTGCGGGGGAGAGGCGGGGTGGGGCGAGGGCTGGTGGGGGTCGTGCTGGTTCTGGGGGCGGCTTCGGCGGTGGGCACGGGGCTGCGGGTGGAGTCGGTGCGGGGAGGGGCGGTGCGGGCGGCGGCGGAGCGGGGGGCGAGCACGGTGGTGGAGGTCGTGGTGAAGTCCGAGGGGAGGGTGACGGGCAAGGGGGTGGTGGTGGTCGAGGGGCGGGCGGTCTGGGCAGGGGTCGGCGGCGGGGTGCGGGTGCGGACACCGGTGGTGGTGCTGGCGCGGCAGGGGAAGTGGCGGGAGGCGGAGAGCGGGCAGCGGATCCGGACGCGGGGAAGGCTGGCGGTGCCCGAGCGGGGGGAGCTGCTGGGGGCGGTGGTGCTGGCGCGCGGTGACCCCGAGGTGGTCCAAGAGGCCGGGTCCGCCCAGCGCGCGGCGACGCAAGTACGTGACGCGCTGCGAGAGGCGGTGCGGGGTCTGGAACCGGGCGCGCGGGGGGTCGTGCCCGCCATGGTGCTGGGCGACACCGCGGGGATCGACGCGGAGCTGAAAGAGGAGTTCGTACGGGCGGGGCTGGTGCACTGCCTGGTCGTCAGCGGGGCGAACTTCTCGATCCTGGTCGTGGTGGTGCTGTGGACGGGACGCAGGGCGGGGCTGGGCAACCGCGCGGGAGCGGTGCTCGCCGGGGGAGTGGTGCTGGGCTTCGTCCTCGTGGTGGGGATGGAACCCAGCGTGCTGCGCGCGACCGTCATGGGCCTCATCGGGTTGGCGGCCGTCTGCACGGGCCGGGAACGCCAGGGAGTGCCCGCACTGGCGGCGGCGGTCATCGTGCTGGTCCTGGCCGACCCAGGACTGGCCCGCTCCTACGGGTTCGCCCTGTCGGTGACGGCCACCTCAGGGCTGCTGCTCCTGGCCCCCCGCTGGCGGGACCGGCTGGCGGGCGCGGGCCTGTCCCGCCGGCTGGCCGAGGCGACGGCCGTCCCCCTCGCGGCGCAGGCCGCCGTCGGCCCGATCCTGGTCCTGCTGGCGGGCACGGTCAGCCTCGTCGCCGTCCCCGCCAACGTGCTGGCCGCCCCCGCCATCGCCGTCGCGACGGTCTGCGGCTTCCTCACGGCGGCCGTCGCCCCGTTCTTCCCCGACCTCGCGACCCTGACAGTCCGCCCCGCCGGCTGGGCCGCGGGCTGGGTCATCACGGTCGCCCGCGCTTTCGCCGCGGTCCCGCACGGCACGATCCCCTGGCATCAGGGCCTGCTCGGCGCCCTCCTCCTGACCGCCCTCACCGCCGCCCTGGCCGTGGCCGTCCGCAACCGCTCCTTCCGCAGGCTCACCGCCGCGGCCCTCGCCGGTCTGGCGCTGGCCGCCGTCACCTTCCGCTTCACCGCCCCCTCCTGGCCTCCCCGCGACTGGCGTCTCGTCGCCTGCGACGTGGGGCAGGGCGACGCCCTGGTCCTCCACGCGGCCCCCGGCCAGGCCGTCGTCGTCGACGCGGGACCCGACCCCGTTCTGGTCGACCGCTGCCTCTCCCGCCTGTCCGTCCGCGCCGTCCCCCTCCTGTTCATCACCCACCCCCACGCCGACCACCTGGCAGGCCTCCCCGGCATCACCCGGAACCGCACCCTCTCCACCCTCGTCCACACCCCGCTCACTCCCGCCGATCCCCAGCTCCGCGCCCTTCACGCCGCAGGCCTCCGCCCCGCCGCCCGGTTCCCGGCACCCGAGGCGGTCCGGCGATCGGGGAAGGGCCGGGTGCGGGTGACGGGAGCGGCGGCCGGGGAGAGGCTGCGGGCGGGAGAAGTGGAGATCGAGGTGCTGGCGCCGCGGAGCGGGCGGGAGGTACTGGAAGGAGCGGGGGGAACGGAGGTCAACAACGTGAGCCTGGTGCTGGTGGCCCGGTGGGACGGGCTGACCGTGCTGCTGGGAGGCGACCTGGAGGAGGAGGGGCAGCGGGCGTTGCGAGGCCTGGTGCCCCAGGTGGACGTGCTGAAGGTCCCCCACCACGGGAGCGCGCGCCAGGAGCCGGCCTTCCTCACCGAGGGCCGACCGCGGGCGGCCCTGATCTCCGTGGGCCGGGACAACGACTACGGCCACCCCTCGGAGCGGCTCCTGGGAATGCTGCGCGGAATCCGCGTCTACCGAACGGACCGGCACGGAGACATCGCGGTGACCGCCCCGAGCGGCGGACTCGAAATCGTCACCCGCTCCTGAACACGCCCCCGGGCCGCAGGGACGGCGGACGGGGGGAAGGCGGGAGGAAGGTGAAGGCGGGAGGAAGACGGGTGGGGCGGGGGAGCGGGCGTGCCATGCTGGGGGGGTGGATGTGGTGACGTTGGTGGTGGGGGACGAGGAGCTGCTGGCCGAGCGGGCGGTGGCGGAGGTCGTGCAGGAGGCGCGGCGGGGCGACCCCGGCACCGAGGTGGTCGATCTGACACCTTCGACGCTGGAGCCGGGGCGGCTGGTGGAACTGACCTCGCCCTCGTTGTTCGGCGGCGGAAAGGTGCTGGTGCTGCGGGGGGCGCAGGACCTCGGAAAGGACCTGGCCGCCGAGGTCACCGCGTACGTGAAGAACCCGGCGGACGACATCGTGTTCGTCCTGGTGCACGCCGGGGGCGTCAAGGGGAAGGCGCTGCTGGAGGCGTGGACCAAGGCGGGAGCGCGGAAGATCGCCTGCCCGAAGATCACCAAGCCGGGGGAGCGGCTGGACTTCCTGCGCGCGGAGATCCGGCGGCTCGGCGGCACGATCAGCGCGGGCGCCGCCCAGCAGCTCCTGGACGCCGTCGGCAACGACCTGCGGGAGCTGGCGGCGGCCTGCAGCCAGCTGGTCGCCGACACCGGCGGGAAGATCAACGACGCGGCCGTCGCCCGCTACCACCGGGGCAGGGCGGACGTCAGCGGTTTCACCGTCGCGGACCTGGCCGTGGAGGGCAGGCTCGGCGAGGCGCTGGAGCAGCTGCGCTGGGCCCTGGCCACCGGCGTCGCCGCCGTGCTCATCAACAGCGCCCTGGCCCAGGGCATCCGCGGCCTGGCCAAGGTCAGCGGCGCCCGCGGCAAGAGCTTCGCCCTGGCCAAGGAACTCGGCATGCCTCCCTGGAAGATCGAGCGCCTCCAGAAGCAGATCCGCGGCTGGACCCCCGACGGCATCGCCCGCGCCCTCATCGTCGTCGCCGAGACCGACCAGGCCGTCAAGGGCGGCGCCGCCGACGCCTCCTACGCCCTGGAGAAGGCGATCAAGGAGATCGTCGCCGCCCGAACCCCCCGCTGACCGTTCGTCCGTCTCGCCGTCGCGGCATGCCCTGACCCGCCTGCCGCGCCGAACTCCTCAAGGCGAAGACGACCGCGCCGGAGGACCCGCGTTCCACCGACTCCCGCGCCCGGAGAGCCACGGCCCCGAATGCCGCTTCCGCCAGGGGATCCGGGGCGCTCTCACCAACCGTCTGAAGGCCCGCCCGTCACAAGCATCCGGCTCCGGACAGCCTGTTCCCGAATGTTGTTTTCGCCGGGGTTCCGCGGTATCCCGTCAGCTGCTGAAGGCTTGTCCGTCGCGGAGGTCCGGCTTCAGGCGACCTTCCCCGACTGCCGCTTTCGCTCAAAAATCCGCGGTATCGCCACCGGCTGTGTGGAGATCCGTTCGGTGCGGAGGTCCGGCTTCGGGCGGTCTGTTCCCGCACCATCGGAGTGATGGCACGGGGCGTCGGACCGTCCGGGGCCGGCAGGGCGGACCAGGGCGTGCGGGAACTCACTCTGCTCGGGCGGATCCACGGATGTGGTTCGCGCGTCCGAGGGGTGTGGAAGCGGGGCCCGTCCGTCCAGGATCGGTGGGGCAGGCGCGCTGATCACGGCGTCACTCCTGGACGGTGCCGGGGAGCGGTTGGGGGAACGGGTTGCGGGTGGGGGAGTTGGTGGAGAGGGTAGGGGCATGGCAGAGGCGAGACTTGGTGTTGACCTGGGACGTGTGGTGGTAGGGGCCAACCGGAACGCCCAAGGGAGGGTTTTTCTGGATGATCCGCGGCAGATGCCGCTGATCGAGGGGGCGTTCGAGGTGCTGCCCCGGCTGGTGGAACGTTTCGGCGGGCGGGCCTGGGTGATCTCGCGGGTGAGCGAGGAGGGGGAGCCGCTGTCGCTGGCGTGGCTGGAACACCACGATTTCTACGGCAAGACGGGGATCTCGCGGGCGAACGTGCGGTACTGCAGGAAGCGGGAGGACAAGGCGATCCACTGCGCGGAGCTGGGGATCACGCACATGATCGACGACCGGATGGACGTGCACCGGGCGATCCGGGAACTGGTGCCCTACCGGTATTTGTTCGGACCTCAGGAGGAGGAGGCCCCGGACTGGGTGATCCCCACTCCCACCTGGATCGATGTGGAGCGCGCCATCGGTCTGCCCTGACACCTCGCTCGACCGGAGCCGCACAGAGGCTCCCCCGCCGAGGCACGCGTCCGGCTCCACCACCGAGGCCGCAGGGGAGATCGTCGCCCGGTAGCCGGTAGCCGGTAGCCGGTCGTTGGTCGTTGGTCGTTGGTCGTTGGTCGTTGGTCGCTTCGGCCGGTCAGGCGTGCGACGCCGCCTCGAATGCCGCGTCCGCGCCGACCCGCTTCAAATGTCCTGCCGGTACCTCTTCTCTTCGGCTGCCCTGTTCCTGCGGTCGTCGGACATCCTGCTTCCGCGGTCGTCGGCGTTCCGCTCCCGCGGTCGCCGGATGCCCCGCTCCTGCGGTTGCCGGTGTGTTCCGCTCCTGTGGTTGCCGGACGTCCTGCTCTTGCGGTTGCCGGGTGTTCCGCTCCCGCGGTTGCCGGACGTCCTGCTCTTGCGGTTGCCGGGTGTTCCGCTCCTGCGGTTGCCGGGTGTTCCGCTCTTGCGGGGCCGGATGTCCTGCTCTTGCGGTCGCCGGGTGCCCCGCTCCTGTGGTCGTGGGGTGGTCTGTTCGCGAGGCCGGTGGTTCGGGACGTCGTCGATCGGGCTCGGGCGGGTGTCGTCCGTGGTCTCGAAGCGGGGTTCAGGCGGGGAAGGCCAGGTAGGCGGGCGGGACGGCGGGGGCGAGCCAGACGCCGTTCGCGGTGACGCGGAAGGCGTGGCCGGCGGCGGCCATGGCGGCGGCGTCGACGGTGAGGACGACGGGGACGCCGCGGCGGGAGCCGACCTTGCGGGCGGTCTCGAGGTCGGGGGAGAGGTGGACGTCGTGGCGAGTCATGGGGCGCAGGCCCTCACGGCGGATGAGGGGGAGGAAACGGGCGACGGTCCCGTGGTAGAGGACGGGAGGGGGCGCGGTCACCGGGAGGTCCAGGTCGACCTCGACGGTGTGGCCCTGGTTGGCGCGCAGGCGCAGGCCGTCCTCGGAGAAGGCGAAGCGCCGCTTGTCGTTGGTCTCGACGACCTCGTGGAGCTCCTCGAGGGTGAGGGGGAGGCCACGCGCGCGGCAGGCGGCGAGGAGGGCGGCGACGTCGGTCCAGCCGGCGGGGTCGAGGACGATGCCGAGCCGCTCCGGCTCGTGGCGGAGATGCCGGGAGAGGTACCTCGAGACCTTCACCCGTCTTTTCTGGTCCATGGGGCGGATCGTAGGAGGGGCGGCCGGAGAAGGCCAGGAGATAAAAGAAGCCGCGACGTCCATGACGTCGCGGCTTCTTTTCGTTCTCGCGGCGGGCCCTTGCCGGAGGACCGGTGGCGGGCCTGGCGCCGGAAGGACTACTTGCCGAGGGCGGCGGCCTGCTTGGCGATCGCGGACTTGCGGTTCGCGGCCTGGTTCTTGTGGATGACGCCCTTGCTGACGGCCTTGTCCAGCTTGCGGCTGGCGTGACGCAGTGCCTCGTTGGTCTTGTCGGCGTCACCGCCGGCGGCCGCCTCGCGGAACTTGCGGATGGCGGACTTGAGCTCGGTCTTGACCGCCTTGTTGCGCAGGCGCGCCTTCTCGTTCTGCTTGTTCCGCTTGATCTGGGACTTGATGTTCGCCACTGAAGGAAGCCTCAATTGAAGTCAACGTTACGGATGGGGCGCGGAGATCCGGCAGCCGGTCGGATCTGCGGGCACGGAGACACACGCGCCCACACGCAAGGAAGCAGACTACCAAGGACGGGCGCCTACCCCCAACCCGGACCAGAGCATCGACCGGGTCATGGGACCATGGTAGATGGAAGTCCTCCACGTCAACCTAGGATCCGCGTGCCGCCCGTACCGAACCACACCGATCCCGCGGTGATCCGCAACTTCTGCATCATCGCGCACATCGACCACGGCAAGTCCACCCTGGCCGACCGCATGCTGCAGCTGACCGGGGTCGTCGACGACCGCTCCATGCGCGCCCAGTACCTGGACAGGATGGACATCGAGCGCGAGCGCGGCATCACCATCAAGTCTCAGGCCGTCCGCCTGCCCTGGAAAGACCATGTGCTCAACATGATCGACACCCCGGGCCACGTGGACTTCTCCTACGAGGTCTCCCGCTCGCTGGCCGCCTGCGAGGGCGCGATCCTGCTGGTGGACGCCGCCCAGGGCATCGAGGCGCAGACGCTGGCCAACCTGTACATGGCGATGGAGGCCGACCTCCACATCATCCCGGTCCTCAACAAGATCGACCTGCCGGCGGCCCAGCCGGAGAAGGTCGCCGAGGAGATCTCCGGGCTGATCGGCTGCGACCCGTCGGACGTGCTGCGCGTCTCGGGCAAGACGGGCGTGGGCGTGTCCGAGCTGCTCGACAAGATCGTCGCGGAGGTCCCGGCCCCGGTGGGCGACGCGGACGCCCCCGCCCGCGCGCTGATCTTCGACTCGGTCTACGACACCTACCGCGGCGTGGTCACCTACGTCCGGGTCGTCGACGGCCGCATCACGCGCCGCGAGAAGTCCCTCATGATGTCGACGGGCTCGGCCCACGACACCCTCGAGGTCGGGGTGATCTCCCCCGAGCCGATCTCGACCGAGGGCCTGGGCGTCGGCGAGGTGGGCTACCTGATCTCCGGCGTGAAGGACGTGCGCCAGGCCCGGGTCGGCGACACCGTCACCATGGCGTCCCGGCCGTCGCCCGAGGCGCTCGGCGGGTACGACAACCCCAAGCCGATGGTCTACTCGGGCCTCTACCCGATCGACGGCGACGACTACCCGCTGCTGCGCGACGCCCTGGACAAGCTGCGGCTGAACGACGCCGCGCTGGTGTACGAGCCGGAGACGTCGCTGGCGCTGGGCTTCGGCTACCGCTGCGGGTTCCTCGGCCTGCTCCACATGGAGATCGTCCGGGAGCGGCTGGAGCGCGAGTTCAACCTGGCGCTGATCTCCACCGCCCCGAGCGTCATCTACCGGGTGGAGATGGAGAACGGCCAGGAGCACATCGTCACCAACCCCAGCGAGTACCCCGCGGACGGCAAGATCGCCCGGGTGTACGAGCCGGTGGTCCGGGCCACGGTGCTCACCCCGTCGGAGTTCATCGGCACGATCATGGAGCTGTGCCAGGGCCGCCGCGGCGTGCTGCACGGCATGGACTACCTGTCCGAGGACCGGGTGGAGATCAAGTACACCCTGCCCCTGGGCGAGATCATCTTCGACTTCTTCGACCAGCTGAAGTCCCGCACCCGCGGTTACGCCAGCCTCGACTACGAGCCCTCGGGCGAGCAGGAGTCCAAGCTCGTCAAGGTCGACATCCTGCTGCAGGGCGAGTCGGTGGACGCCTTCAGCCAGATCGTGCACGCCGACAAGGCGCGCGAGTACGGCCTGATGATGACCACCAAGCTCAAGGAGCTCATCCCCCGGCAGCAGTACGAGGTGCCGATCCAGGCCGCGATCGGCGCCCGGGTCATCGCCCGCGAGAACATCCGCGCCATCCGCAAGGACGTCCTGGCCAAGTGCTACGGCGGCGACATCTCGCGCAAGCGCAAGCTCCTGGAGAAGCAGAAGGAGGGCAAGAAGAAGATGAAGACCATCGGGCGCGTGGACGTGCCCCAGGAGGCCTTCGTCGCCGCCCTCTCCACCGGCTCCTCCGCCGACAAGCCGAAGAAGTAGCGCCTTAGCCTGCTCGCCCGCGCTCGCGGGCGAGCAGGGCTGGGAACCTTCCGGGTGGGGGCGGCGTCAGAGCGGGGAAGGAGAGCCCCCGCCAGCATGACGAAAGACGAGTCCAGGCATGTCGGACCCCTACGGAAACCCCTACGGCCATCAGCAGCCCTACGGGCAGCAGCCCTATGGACACCAGCCGCCCTACGGGCAGCAGCAGCCGCCCTTCGCCCCGCCGCAGGCCTTCGTGCAGACCGGCCCGCCGGTGGCTCCGGGCGACGAGCGGACCTACGCGATGGCCGCGCACCTCGGGCAGCTGATCCTGGGCGTCTTCGCGCCGCTGCTCACCTACCTGCTCTACAAGGACCGGTCGCAGTACATCCGCTGGCACTCGGCCCAGGGGATCAACTTCGCGATCACCGGCTTCGTCTACATGATGGCGGGGCTGTTCCTGTCCGTGATCACCTTCGGGATCGGCCTCCTGCTGTTCCTGCCGCTGGCGGCCCTGGAGATCATCTTCCTGATCCTGGCCGGGGTGGCGGCGAGCCGCGGCGAGTGGTACCGCTATCCGCAGTGGCTGGCCCTTCCGATGGTGAGCTGAAACACCGGCCAGGGGCGCTCGGGGAGGATTCCGGTCCGCCCGTCCGGGAATCTGTAGATCATGACGGATCTCAGAACACTCGCCGAGCGCCATCTGACCCAGGCGAAGGCTGACAAGAACGGGCGGAGCGCCCACCTGTTCCTGCACGAAGGGCCGCTGCGGCAGACCGTGATCGCGTTGACCGCCGGATCCCGCCTGGACGAGCACAACTCCCCGCACGCCGCGAGCCTTCAGGTGATCTCGGGCCGGATCGTCCTCACCTCCGCGATGGGCGACACCGAGCTGGGCGAGGGCGAGCTGGCGCCGATCCCGCACGAGCGGCACGGCCTGAACGCGCTCACCGACTCGGTCGTGCTGCTCACCACCGTCAAGGGCTGACCTCTGTAATCAGATCGAGTCTTCACGGTGTCATGAAAAGCCGGTGACCGCATGTTCTGTGGTGGAAACTGAGCGTCGTGGGTCACACACTCTTGCACCAGATCCTCGTGGCGGATCTCCTGGCACCGCTGATGATCGCCGAGTACGGCGACATGAGGACCAGAACGTCCGCCGTCGCCAGGCTGGGCGACGGCACCTGGATCCACGCCGACCTCATGGTCTACTGCGAGGCGCAGGACCGCGAGGGGTTCGTGGAGGGCGCCCCGCTCCTGGTCGTGGAGGTGGCCTCGGACGCCTCCCGTGCCCGGGACCTGGGCGCCAAACGGGAGCTGTACGCCGGGCACGGGGTGCCCTGCTACTGGGTCGTCGACCCGACCCCCGACGGGGTGCGCGTGCACGTCCACGCGCTGCGCGAGGGCCGGCTGCTCGAGCAGGCGGCGGTGGGCATGGGCGAGTCGGTGCGGCTCACCGAACCATTCAAGATCGACATCCGGCCGGACCGCCTCTTCAGCGGGCTCCCCCCGTGGCGCGGCCCGGTCGAGGGAGCGTACATGGCGCACGAGAACGGCCCGAACCTGCCGGGACCGCAGGAGGTCTTCGAGATCGACTCCTTCACCCGGCGCTGGCCGACCGGCGCGGAGAAGGTGGAGCTGGAGAACGGCAGCCCCGTCTTCTACGGCCGCTGGGACGAGCGGGACGTGGAGATCGCCCAGCGCACCTACCCGGGCCGGGTGGTCCGGCTGGACCAGAAGCCCGGCACTCCCGGCACGCTACGGGTCCTGCCCGCCGTCTCGGCGAAGCAGACGGCACCGCAGAGGCTCGTGGACTACGACCACGTCTGAGCCGTTCGGGGAGGTCCGCGGCGCCTGTAACACTGGAGGCATGCCGTCGATCCTCCCCGAAGGGGACCCCATGCCCGCCGACGGGCGGCTGCCCGAAGCGTCCCTGGAGGGATTCGGCGACCGCCCCTTCGGGTTCTACGTCCACGTCCCGTTCTGCGTGACGCGGTGCGGCTACTGCGATTTCAACACCTACACGGCCACGGAACTCGGCCCCGGAGCGTCCCGCGACTCCTACGCCGACACGGTGATCTCCGAGATCCGTCTTGCCCGGAGGGTCCTGGGAGAGGCCGAGGCACCCGTCCAGACGGTGTTCGTCGGCGGCGGCACCCCGACCCTGTTGCCGCCGGAGGACCTCGGACGCGTCCTACAGGCGATCCGCGACGAGTTCGGCATCGTCGAAGGCGCCGAGGTGACCACCGAGGCCAACCCGGAGACCGTCACCTCCGCCTCCCTCACGGGCCTTCTGGAAGCCGGATTCACCCGGATCTCCTACGGGATGCAGAGCGCCAAGGACCACGTCCTGAAAGCGCTGGACCGCACGCACACCCCCGCACGGGTCCCGCTGGTGGTCGCCCAGGCCAGGGAAGCCGGATTCCGGCACGTCAACCTCGACCTGATCTACGGTGCCCCGGGCGAGAGCGACGACGACTGGCGCGAGTCCGTCGAGCAGGCGCTGGCCGCGGGTCCCGACCACATCTCCGCCTACGCCCTGATCGTCGAGGAGGGTACGAAGCTCGCCGCCCGGGTCGCCCGCGGCGAGCTCGCCGAGCCCGACGACGACGCCATGGCCGACCGCTACCTCATCGCCGACGAGCTCTTCGAGAAGGCCGGGCTGAGCTGGTACGAACTGTCCAACTGGGCGCTGCCCGGCGGGGAGTGCCGCCACAACCTGCTCTACTGGCAGGGAGCCGACTGGTGGGGCGCCGGACCGGGCGCGCACGCCCATGTCGGCGGCACCCGCTGGTGGAACGTCAAGCACCCCGCCGCCTACGCGCAGCGGCTGGCGCAGGGGATCACCCCCGCGCACGCCCGCGAGGTGCTCGACGACGACACCCGGCGGCTGGAGCGCGTCCTGCTGGAGCTGCGGCTGCGCACCGGCTGCCCGCTGGAGCTGCTGGACGGCCGGGCGGTCCGCGAGCAGGAGGAGCGCGGCCTGCTGGTCCGCCGGGACGGCAGGGCCGTGCTCACCCTGGAGGGCAGGCTGCTCGCGGACGCCGTCGTCCGCGACCTCACTTGATGATCGGCCACACCAGGAGGACGGGCAGCCGGTGCCAGTCGCCCCGGTTGACCTTGGTGGCGCTGAAGACCACCAGGCACATCGCCAGTGTCACCCATCCGGCGCCGATCCACAGGAAGAAGTCGGCCCACTGGTAGAGGAAGACCGAGACACCGAAGACGATCCCGGTGGTGAGGGCGAGGTTGAGCGCCTGGCGGCCGTGGTGGCGGGCGTAGGCCGACCGGTTCTTCTTGCTCAGGTAGACGTACAGCGGCGGGAGCGCCCACAACAGGAACTGGCCGATGTAGGCGGTGAGCGCCCACTGGCGCTCGTCCGGGGTGGTGGGGCCGCCGTGCGAGCCGGCGGCGTACCCGTCCGGGAGGCGGACGGTGGGAGTGGGACGCGGTTGGCGGGGGTGGCGAGGCAAGGCGGTCACTCCTTGGCGGTGACGAAGTCAATCAGTTCTTCGACGCGCCCGAGCAGCTCCGGTTCCAGATCGGCATAAGAACGGACGGCGCCCAGGATTCTCCTCCATGCTGCACCGGTGTCGCCGGGCCAGCCAAGGCGGGCGCAGACCCCTTCCTTCCAGTCGAAGCCCTTGGGGACCTCCGGCCAGGCGCGGATGCCCAGCGCGCGGGGCTTCACCGCCTGCCAGACGTCGATGAAGGGGTGCCCGCACACCAGCACGTGCGGGCTGGTGATCCGCGCGGCGATCCGCGACTCCTTGGAGCCGGGCACGAGGTGGTCGACCAGGACGCCGAGCCTGCGCCCGGGACCCGGCTCGAACTCCTCGACGATCAGCGGCAGCTCGTCGACGCCCTCCAGGTACTCCACGGCCACGCCCTCGACCCGCAGGTCGTGCCCCCAGATCTTCTCGACGAGCTCGGCGTCGTGCACGCCCTCGACGTAGATCCGGCTCTCCAGCGCCACCCGGGCCCGGTGGTCGCGCACGTAGACCGACCCGGACGCGCTGATCGCCGGGCCCGTCCGCCGCGGCCCCGGCCGCACGAGGGTGACGGGCCTGCCGTCGAGCAGGAATCCCGCCACCGCCAGCGGGAAGACCCGGCGCTTGCCGAACCTGTCCTCCAGGGTGACCTCGTCCTTGCCGCAGGCCACGACCGCGCCGCAGAAGCCGCTGTCGGGGTCCTCCACGACCAGGTCGCGTTCGGCCGGGATCTCGGGGATCTGGCCCTTGCGGGGCAGGCGCCAGTTCCCGGCGAGTATGTCTTCGCCATAGTCCTTGCTGCGCACGCCCAAGACCCTAACCCGAGGCGGCCAGCTGGAGGTGCCCGCGACGTACCGCGTGCAGCAGAAGGGTCGGATCGTAGGGCCACGTCCCGTCGGCCAGCGCCTTCAACGGGTCGAGGCCGGCGTCGTAGGTCTCCCGGATGCCGTGCGCGACCGCCGCGACCGCGTCCCGCTGGCGTTCGGCGAACTCCGCGCCGACGGGGGAGCCGTGGCCGGGGACGAGGAGTCCGGGGCCCAGCTCCAGCAGCCGGGTCAGGGTGATCGGCCAGTCCAGGGGGAAGCTGTCGGAGCCGTAGCAGGGCGGCCCCGACTCCTCCACCAGGTCGCCGGCGAAGACCAGGCCGCAGTCGGGCACCCGCACGACCAGGTCGTGGCCGGTGTGGCCGCGGCCGAGGTGGTGCAGCTCCACGACCCGGTCGCCGAGGTCGATCAGCGCGGTGCCGCCGACCAGCCGGGTCGGGGCGGTCACCGGGGTGCCCCCGACCCGGGCCGCCCAGTCGGGGTCGTCCTCGGCCATGGTGCGCCAGGCCTCGTGCTCCAGGTATCCCGGCAGATCGGGATGGCCCCAGAACGGGCCGTCGAAGGCGGCGTTGCCGAAGCAGTGGTCGAAGTGGCCGTGGGTGTTGACGATCGCGAGGGGCTCCTCGCAGCCCAGCTCACGCAGCTGTTCCCGCAGCTCAAGACCCTCGGGGACCGAGGCCCGGGTGTCGATCAGCACCGCGCCCCGGCGTCCGGTGACCACACCCACGTTCACGTCGAATCCGCCGTACCTCCGACGGAAACACCGGTCCGCCAGTTCTTCCCAGGACATGTCCAGACTCTCGCACATCGACTTCGCCCGCCGGGACCGTACACTTGGCACTCATAGACTGGGAGTGCCAAGCAGGAGGTGAGCGCGTTGCTGGACGATCGCAAGCTGGCCATCCTTCGCGCCATCGTCGAGGACTACGTCTCCACCAACGAGCCGGTGGGCTCCAAGGCACTGGCCGAACGCCACGCCCTGGGCGTCTCACCGGCCACTGTGCGCAACGACATGGCCGTCCTGGAGGAGCAGGGGTACATCACCCAGCCCCACACCAGCGCCGGCCGCATCCCCACGGACAAGGGCTACCGGCTGTTCGTCGACAGGCTTTCGACGATCAAGCCGCTGTCGGCGGCGGAGCGCCGGGCCATCGAGACCTTCCTGGGCGGCGCCTACGACCTGGACGAGGTGGTCTCGCGCACGGTCCGGCTGCTGGCGCAGCTGACCAGGCAGGTCGCCGTGGTGCAGTACCCGTCGCTGATCCGCTCCTCGGTCCGGCACATCGAGCTGGTCCCGGTGGCGGCGGGGCGGCTGCTGCTCATCCTGATCACCGACACCGGGCGGGTCGAGCAGCGGCTCGTGGAGACCTCCGGCGAGCTCGCCGAGGACTCCGTGGCGCAGTTGCGGGCGCTGCTGAACGCGTGCCTGGACGGGCGCTCGTTCGGCGAGGTCCCGCTGGCCGTGGCCGACCTGCCCGACCGGGTGCCCGCCGAGGACCGGCCGGTGGCCGTGGCGGTGCTGTCGGTCCTGCTGGAGACCCTGGTCGAACGGAACGAAGAGAAGATCGTCTTCGCGGGCGCGGCCAACCTCGCGCTCGGCGGCTTCTCGCAGGGCCTCCGGGACGTGCTGGAGGCACTGGAAGAACAGGTGGTGCTGATGCGCCTGCTCGGGGAGGCCGGGGACCCGGCTACCCTGACGGTGCGGATCGGCGCCGAGAACCAGCTCGAGGGGCTGCATTCCGCGTCCGTGGTCGCCGCGGGCTACGGCATGGACGGGCAGGCACTGGCCCGGCTCGGGGTTCTCGGACCCACCCGAATGGACTACCCAGGAACGATGGGAGCGGTACGCGCTGTGGCACGTTACGTCGGTCAGATTCTGGCGGGATCGTAGTGCGCGACTACTACGCCACCCTCGGGGTGAGCCGCAACGCCACCCCGGACGAGATCAAGAAGGCATACCGCCGGCTCGCCCGTGAACTCCACCCGGACGTCAATCCCGACGCCGAGAGCCAGGAGAAGTTCAAGGAGGTCACGCAGGCCTACGAGGTGCTGTCGGACCCCAAGAAACGGGAGATGCACGACCTGGGCGCCGACCCGTTCGGCTCCTCGATGGGCGGCGGGGGCGCCGGCTTCGGGGCGGGCTTCCCGTTCAGCGACATCATGGACACCCTCTTCGGGACGGCCAGCGCCCGCGGGCCGCGTTCGCGCGCCCGCCGGGGCCGCAACGCCACCCTGCGGGTCGAGCTGGACCTGGCGGAGACGGCGTTCGGCACCACCCGCGAGCTGACCATCGACACCGCGACGGTCTGCGGGGCCTGCACCGGCTCGGGGGCCGCCGCGGGCAGCCACCCCGACACGTGCGAGATGTGCCACGGCCGGGGCGAGATCCAGCAGGTCCAGCGGAGCTTCCTCGGCCAGGTCATGACGTCCCGGCCGTGCCCCCAGTGCGGCGGCTACGGCAGCGTGATCCGCAACCCCTGCCCGGAGTGCGCGGGCGACGGGCGGGTGCGCACCCAGCGCACGATCAAGGTCAAGATCCCCGCGGGCGTCGAGCACGGCACCCACATCCAGCTCGCCGGCGAGGGCGAGGTCGGCCCCGGCGGGGGCCCGCCCGGCGACCTCTTCCTGGAGATCGTCGAACGCCCCCACGCGATCTTCGAGCGGGAGGGCGACGACCTGCACTGCACCGTGCAGATCCCGATGACCGCGGCCGCCCTGGGCACCTCGGTCGTCATCGAGACCCTCGACGGCCCCGAGGACGTCGACATCCGGCCCGGCACCCAGTCCGGCCAGGTGATCCCCCTGTACGGCAGGGGCGCCCAGCACCTCAACGCCAGCGGCCGGGGCGACCTGATGATCCACGTCAACGTCGAGACCCCGGCCAAGCTCGACCCCGCCCAGGAGGAGCTCCTGCGCGAGCTGGCCCGCCTGCGCGGCGAGGAGCGCCCCCCCGGCAAGTTCGCCCCGGGCCAGCAGGGCTTCTTCTCCCGCCTCCGGGACGCCTTCAACGGCTGAAGAGCCGAGGTCGCCGACGCCTACCACGACGGCTACCACGACCCCTGACAGGGCCGCCCGCTCCCGCGGGCGGCCCTGTTCCGTTTCGGCTCCCGCCGCGCCGCTCGCAGGAGCTGCTGGTGCCGACCGCGACGGACAGCGGGGCAAAAGGCTCCACGGGCTCTCCGAACGGGGTGACCGGGGGTTTTCCCCAGGGGACCGGGCGAAGGAGCGGCGGCTGGGAGGATGGAGGGGTGAGTGCTCCGGTTTTCGTGGTGGACAGAGATGTGCTGGCGGGCGCGGGCGGCAGGGTGGTGCTGGAGGGCGCCGAAGGGCGGCACGCGGCGACGGTGCAGCGGCTCCGGGTGGGGGAGGAGGTCGTGCTCACCGACGGCGAGGGGGGCCGGGGGCTGTGCTCGGTGGTGTCGGCCGGGCGTGACCGGCTGGAGCTGGAGGTGCTCGAGCGCCGGGACGAGCCGCCGCCCTCGCCGCGGATCACGGTGGTGCAGGCGCTGCCCAAGGGGGAGCGGGGGGAGCTGGCCGTGGAGGTGATGACCGAGGCCGGGGTGGACGGGATCGTGCCGTGGTCGGCGAGCCGGTCGATCACGCAGTGGCGGCCCGAGCGGCGGGAGAAGGCGCTCGGGCGGTGGCGCAACGCGGCACGGGAGGCGGCCAAGCAGTCCCGCCGCAGCCGCTTCCCGGTGGTGGCCGACCTGGCCGCCACGGCGCGGGTGGCGGAGCTGCTGGAGCGCGCGGAGCTGGCGCTGGTCCTGCACGAGGAGGCCGCCGAGCCGCTCAGCGCCGTCCCCGTCGAAGGAGTCGGCGAGATCGTGCTGGTGGTGGGGCCCGAGGGCGGCGTCAGCCCCGAGGAGCTGGAGGTCTTCACCCGCGCGGGCGCCCGGCCCGTGCTCCTGGGCCCGACGGTCCTGCGCACCTCCACCGCAGGCGTCGCCGCGGCCTCGGTCCTGATGGCCCGCACCGGCCGCTGGTGACCCCGGGGCCCGGAGGCCGGGCCAGGGGTGCCCTGATCCTCGGTCAGTTCGGCGGCGGGACGGTGGTGCTCGGGGTGGGGAGCGTGGGGAGGCCGCCGGTGGGGCCGGGCGGGACGGCGGGGGAGGCGGGGGCGCTCGAGGGCGTCGGGGTGGGGGACGGGCGGGCGCCGCGGTCGGCGGGCGGGGTGGGCTCGGCGGCGGCCGAGGGGGCTGCGGGCGGCGCGGTGGACGGGGCGGCGGTCCCGGGGCAGTCGGGGGCCGCGGCGCCCTCGGAGAAGGCGGTCGTGGGGGACGGGTCGGGCGTGGCCGTGGCCGGAGGCGTGGGCGGCGCGGTCGAGGCGGTCGGGGTGGCCGAAGGCGGGGCGGACGGCGTGGGGGTGCCGCCGGTGGGGGTGCCGCGGCCGGGGGAGGGCGGTGCGGGAGCCCGGCCGGAAGAGGTGCCGGGCGGGCACTCGGGGGAGGCCGGGACGGCGGGACGGCTGCCGGGAGCCGCTGAGGAGCCGGTGGGTGGGGTCGTGGCCGGGGTGGACGGGGCGGACTTGGGCAGGGGTTCCCCGCCGGTCTCGCGGGGGCTGCCGACCGAGGTGATGCGGTCGATGGCCGCGGGGGAGGCGGTCACGGCCACGGCGGCCATGGTGACCGCGGCGGCGCCCGCCAGCAGCGGGCCCTTCCAGCCGCCGGTGAACCGCGACCACAGGCCCGGGCGGCGCGCCGCGGCGGTGCGCTCCCTGATGCGCTGCAGCCCGTCGGGCGCGGGCACGACCTGTTCGGCCTCCGCGTGCAGGGCCCCGCGGAGGCGGTCGGCGTGGAAGTCGCCGGGGGTCAAGATTGCTGCTCCAGGACGTTGCGGAGCGCGGCCATCCCGCGCGCCGTGTGGCTCTTCACCGCGCCGCGGCTGATGCCCATGGCGTCGGCGATCTGCGCTTCGGACAGGTCGGCGTAGTAACGCAGCACCAGCGCCTCCCGCTGCCGGGTGGGCAGGGTGTGCAAAGCCTTGATCACGGCGGCCCGCTCCAGCTCGATGATGGCGCCGGTCTCGGCGCTCTGCACGTCCGGCAGCCCCTTGGGCGCGTACTTCTCCACCACCGCGCGGTGCCGCAGCACCGAACGGGCGCGGTTGACCACGGACTGGCGCAGGTACGAGAGCGCCTTGTCGGGGTCGCGCAGCCGGCGGAAGGCGCCGTGCATGGCCACGAAGGCGTCCTGCACGACCTCCTCGGCGGTCGCCTGGTCGCGGACGAGCAGCGTCGCCAGCCGGACCAGGGGGCGGTACTGGCTGCCGTACAGCTCCGTCACCGCCCGGTCGGCGTCCCACGCCGCCATCGCGGACGGCGCCACCAGGAGGGTCTCGGTCACGTCGTTGGGACGTGCGCCTTCGTCCTCCGGTTTACCCCACCGCATCTGATCGTCCAGCCCCGGTCACTCCTCCACCCCCCTCCGGGCGGTCGGGGGACCGCCGGGAGCGGGGCGACCCCGTCGCGAAAGAACCGGGCGCAACCCCCTCGCGCCGACGGGCAGGGGGGTTCACGCCGCCAGGCCACCATAACCAGAGCGGGCCCCGCCGCGCGTGCGAGTGCGGCATCGGAGGGCTCCAAGATCTCGATAGCATGCCCCTGAAGACTCGGACGGAGGCGACGTGGACTGTCTGTTCTGCAAGATCATTGCCGGTGAGGTCCCCGCGGAGGTGGTCAGGGAGGGCGAGCGCACGCTGGCCTTCCGCGACATCAACCCGCAGGCCCCGGTGCACGTCCTGGTGGTCCCCAAGGACCACCACGAGAATTTCGCGGCGCTGTCGGCCGATCCGGAGGCGCTGGCGGAGCTGGCGGCCGAGGCGGGGCGGGTGGCCGAGGACGAGGGGGTCGCCGGCACGGGGTACCGGGTGATCTTCAATACCGGCGCGGGCGCCGGCCAGACGGTCTTCCACGTGCACGCCCACGTCCTGGGCGGCCGCGGTCTCAACTGGCCGCCCGGCTGAAAAAGGGGTCGGCGATCATGCACCGCCCTCGGTACCATGGGCCTCAGGGAACAAAGGATCCGCAGATCAGAGGGGCTCAGTGGCCGTTTCAGGCCGGCAGATGACCGAATCACAGAATTCCACCCAGAACGGTGCGCGCTCCCAGATCAAGATCGTGGTGCCCGACGAGCAGTCGATGGTGGCGCTGCTCGGGTCCCGCGACGAGCTGCTGGCCGTGATCGAGCGGGCCTTCAACAGCGACATCCACGTCCGCGGCAACGAGATCACCGTCACCGGCGGCTCCGAGCCGGAACTGGTGGCCAAGCTCTTCGGCGAGATGGTGACCCTGCTGCGCAGGGGCGCGACGCTGACCCCCGAGTCGGTGGAGCGCAGCGTGTCGATGCTGCGGGCCTCCGCCCGGCCCGCGGAGGTCCTCAGCCACGACATCCTCTCCTCCCGCGGCCGCACGATCCGCCCCAAGACCGTCAACCAGAAGCGCTACGTCGACGCGATCGACCAGCACACGGTCGTCTTCGGCATCGGCCCCGCCGGCACCGGCAAGACCTACCTGGCGATGGCCAAGGCCGTGAAGGCGCTGCAGGAGAAGAAGGTCAACCGGATCATCCTCACCCGCCCGGCGGTCGAGGCCGGCGAGCGGCTGGGCTTCCTGCCCGGCACGCTCTACGAGAAGATCGACCCGTACCTGCGCCCGCTGTACGACGCCCTGCACGACATGGTCGACCCGGGCTCGATCCCGCAGCTGATGCAGGCCGGGACGATCGAGGTGGCCCCGCTGGCCTACATGCGCGGCCGGACGCTGAACGACTCCTTCATCATCCTGGACGAGGCGCAGAACACGTCGCCCGAGCAGATGAAGATGTTCCTCACCCGGCTGGGCTTCGCCTCCAAGATCGTGGTCACCGGCGACGTGACGCAGGTGGACCTCCCGTCGGGCTCGCGCAGCGGCCTGGCGGTCGTCCAGGACATCCTGAAGGACGTCGACGACATCTACTTCTGCCGGCTGAGCAGCACCGACGTGGTGCGCCACCGGCTGGTCACCGACATCGTCGACGCCTACGAGCGCTACGACGCCGACCAACCCGCCGACCAGCGCCCCGCGCGGCGCGAACGGGGGCGAAGATGAGCATCGAGGTCCTCAACGAGTCCGGCGCCCCCGCCGACGAGGAGACCCTGGTCCGGGTGGCCCGGCACGTGCTGGACGGCATGCAGATCCACCCGCTGGCGGAGCTGTCGCTGCTGCTGGTGGACGAGGAGGCGATGCGGGAGCTCAACCTCAAGTGGATGGGCGAGGACAAGCCGACGGACGTGCTGGCCTTCCCGATGGACGAGCTGCGCCCCGGCCACCTGTCGGGCGGCTCGGAGGACGGCGAGGCCGATCCGGGCCTGCTGGGCGACGTGGTGCTGTGCCCGGCGGTGGCCGAGCGCCAGGCACGCCAGGCCGGCCACGGCACGCAGGACGAGCTGGAGCTGCTGTGCACCCACGGCATCCTGCACCTGCTGGGCTATGACCACGCCGAGCCGGAAGAGCACGCCGAGATGTTCGGCCTGCAGGCCAGGCTGCTGGAGAGCTGGCGGGAGTCGCGCTGAGCACCACCCAGCTGTGGATGATCGGGACCTCGGTCGCGCTGGTCGTCCTGGCCGGCCTGTTCGCCGGCATGGAGACCGCGCTGACCCGGGTGTCCCGGGTCCGGGTCGCCGAGCTGGACTCCCCCCGCCTGTCGGAGGTGGTGGCCGACCCGGCCCGCTACGTCAACCTGCTCCTGCTGCTGCGCACCTCGTGCGAGCTGGCCGCCACGGTGATCGTGGCGGACCTGTGCATCGGCTGGCTGGACGAGACGTGGCGCGCCTACGTCACCGCCGCGGTGATCATGATCCTGGCCAGCTACATCGTGGTGGGGGTCGGCCCGCGCACCCTGGCCATCCAGCACGCGGGCCGGGTGGCGCTGGTCGGCGCGCTGGTCATGCACCCGCTGGTGCGGGTGCTGGGCCCGCTGCCGCGGGTGCTGATCCTGCTGGGCAACGCCCTGACGCCCGGCAAGGGCTTTCGCGAGGGCCCGTTCGCCACCGAGGCCGAGCTGCGCGACCTGGTCGACCTGGCCGAGCAGCGCAGGCTGATCGAGCCGGACGAGCGGGAGATGATCCACTCGGTGTTCGAGCTGGGCGACACCCTGGTCCGCGAGGTCATGGTGCCGCGCACCGACATCGTGTTCATCGAGCGCGACAAGACCTTGCGCCAGTGCCTGTCGCTGTCGTTGCGCTCGGGGTTCTCCCGCATCCCGGTGACGGGCGAGAACGAGGACGACGTGGTGGGCGTGGCCTACCTCAAGGACGTCGTGCGGCGGCTGCACGAGACCCCGGCGCAGGAGACGGCGCGGGTCGGCGAGCTGATGCGCCCGGCGACGTACGTGCCGGACTCCAAGCCGATCGACGACCTGCTGCGCGAGATGCAGGCACGGCAGATCCACGTGGCGATCGTGATCGACGAGTACGGCGGGACGGCGGGACTGGTCACCATCGAGGACATCCTCGAGGAGATCGTCGGGGAGATCACCGACGAGTACGACAACGAGCTGCCCCGGGTGGAGACGCTGCCCGACGGCGGGCTGCGGGTCACCGCCCGGATGGGCGTGGAGGAGCTCGCCGAGCTGTGCGACGTGGAGATCGACGTCGAGGACGTGGAGACCGTCGGCGGGCTGCTGGCGCACGCGCTGGGCCGGGTGGCGATCGCCGGCTCCACCGCCGAGGTGGCGGGGCTGCGGCTGACGGCCGAGAGCCTGGCAGGGCGGCGCAACCGCATCGGCACCGTCCTGGTCGAGCGGCTGCCGCACCGGGAGTCTTCCGGCGCGGAGTGACGAGCCGCAGGATTGACGCGCCTCCTCCCGGGAACGATCTTCTTCGCCATCGGGAGGATTCGGGGGATTCCCATGAGGCGCATCGTTCGCGGAGCCCTGTTCGCCGCCGCGGCGGCCACGGCCGCCGCAGGGGCCGTGGCCGCCGGGTGCGGGCGGGACGCGCCGGAGAGGGCGGAGTTCCCGGCCGGGCTGGCCGCCGCCGTCCTCACGTCGCAGGACGTGCCGGGAGACCACCTGCCCGCCCAGGCCCAGCCGGCCTTCCGCGGGGTGCTCGCGCACGACCCGCCCTGCCGGAGGCTGCTGGCCCTGGCGGACGGGCACGGCCTGCGCGACGTGCCCCGCAGGGGGACGGCCTTCTACCGGCTCGATCCCGGGGTGACGCTCACCCAGCAGGTCTTCGACGCCGGTTCGAAACGGGCAGGGCTGACGCTGGAGGCGGCCCGCCGGGCGGCGGCCGGATGCACCGTGCTGCGCGCCAAGGTGGGCGGCGTCCAGCTGAACCTCCCCCGGACCCCGCTGAAGGCGCCGGGCCTGCCTCCCGCCGACACCCTGGCGGTGCGCTTCGCCGCGCAGGCCGGCTCCGGCCGCGAGCTGAGCTACGAGCTGATCATGCACCGCAACGGCGACGCGTTCCTGACCGTGGCCCAGCCCGGCGTCGTCGGGCCGGGCGCCCCGAGCGCGGCGGCCGCGGCGGCGGCCCGGGCAGCGGCCAGGCTGCCCGGAGCCTCTAAGCTGAACCCGTGAATCCCGAGGACGACAAGCTCATCAAGCTGGCCCGGTCCTCCCGCGCCCGCAACGGCGCCCCGGAGGGCGCCGCGGTGCGGGACGAGACCGGCCGCACCTACACCGCCACCACGGTGGCGCTGCCCCACCTGGACCTGACCGCGCTGCAGGTCGCCGTCGCGATGGCGGTGGCCAGCGGCGCCGAGGGCCTGGAGGCCGCGGTGGTCGTCACCGCCGGGGAACTGCCGGACATCGCCGCCGTCCGCGACCTGGGCCCCGCGGCCCCGGTCCTGGTGGCGGGCGCCGACGGAGTGGTGCACACCACCCTGTGACGGTCCGGACGCCGGGCCCGCACCGGGGTCCGGCGCACGGCGGTCGGGTCAGGTCCGCGGGTACGGGAGAATCGGAAGGTGACCACGCCAGAGTTCAGATCCGGATTCGCCTGTTTCGTCGGACGGCCCAACGTCGGCAAGTCCACCCTGATGAACGCTCTGGTGGGCACCAAGGTGGCCATCACCAGCAACCGGCCGCAGACCACGCGGCGGGCGATCCGCGGCATCGTGCACCGGCCGTCCGCGCAGCTGGTGATCGTCGACACGCCGGGCCTGCACCGGCCGCGCACCCTGCTGGGGGAGCGGCTGGACAGCCTGGTCCGCGGCACCCTCACCGAGGTCGACGTGATCGGGTTCTGCGTCCCGGCCGACGAGAAGGTCGGCGACGGCGACCGCTACATCGCGCGGGAGCTGGCCCAGGTGAAGGGCACGCCGGTCGTCGCGATCGTCACCAAGGCCGACAAGGTGGGCCCGCAGCAGCTGGCCGAGCAGCTCATGGCCGTGGACGCGCTGGGCGACTGGGCGGACATCGTGCCGGTCTCGGCGGTCGGCGGTCTCGGCGCGCAGACCGGCCAGGGCCGCGGCGGCCAGGCGGGCGGGCCGAGGCGGGGGCAGGCCGAGCAGGGCAGGGGCTCCGGCCGCACCCCGGAGAGGCCGGACCGGCCCGCGGGAGCCGGGCGGGGACCGGCCGAACCGGCACCCGGAGCCGCGGGGACCGGCTCGTACCAGCTCGACGTGGTCGCCGACCTGCTGGTCGGCCACCTTCCCGAGGGCCCGCCGCTGTACCCCGAGGGCGACCTCACCGACGAGCCGGAGCAGATCCTGGTCGCCGAGTTCGTCCGCGAGGCGGCCCTGGAGGGCGTGGAGCAGGAGGTGCCCCACTCCATCGCGGTGGTCGTCGACGAGATGGGCCTGCGGCCCGGCCGCGAGGACCTCACCGACATCTACGCCCATGTGTTCGTCGAGCGGCCCAGCCAGAAGGCGATCCTCATCGGCCGCAAGGGCGCGCGGCTGCGCGAGGTCGGCACCCGCGCCCGCCGGCAGATCGAGGCGATGCTGGGCACCCGCGTCTACCTCAACCTGCAGGTCAGCGTGGCCAAGGACTGGCAGCGCAACCCCAAGCAGCTGCGGCGGCTCGGCTTCTACGACTGAGGCTCAGCCCGCCAGGTCGGACTGCGCCGCCCGCTTGGGCAGCACGTCCACCGGCCCCCCGGCGCTCGGGGCGCGCCGGTAGAGCAGGACCCTGCCCCCCTTGTAGCGCCAGTCGCGGGCCTCCTCGAAGCCCGCCTCCCGCAGGACGCGCCGCTTGGCCCCGGCCGTCCAGTCGGAGCCGGGCAGGAACGGGACGCGGTTGGCCAGCAGCCAGACCCGGTCGGTCCCGGCCAGCGCCTCGGCGTACCCGGCGCGGGAGACCTCCCTGCCCTTGAGGTCGCCGGCGGCGACCGGGGTGGCGCGGCGCATGACGTCGTCCAGGCCCCGGTAGGCCGAGGGGTAGACCGACAGGGCGGGCCGCATGCGCACGTCGGTGAACAGGATGGCGTCGCCGGGCCGCTTGTGCTCGGCGACGATCTCGGCCAGGGCGCGCAGGTCGTCGACCCGCCCGTCCTGGCGGCGCTGGTCCAGGTGGACCGGGACGGTCGCCGCCGCGGCGGCCACGACCAGCGGCACCGCCAGCTTCCAGGAGAGGGTCTCCAGCCCGGCGGCGACGAGCAGCGCGGCGGCCGGGACGCAGTAGAGCAGGTACCGCTGCACGTAGTAGGGGCTGCCCACGAGGGAGACCCCGACCAGCAGCACCGGGGGCAGCACGAGCCAGGGCAGCGCGACCCGCAGCAGGGGCGAGGCGGGCCGGTACCGCCACAGGGCCAGGGCCAGCAGCAGGACGGCGGGGGCCAGCAGGAAGGGGCCCCAGCCCAGCGCCTGGGCCAGCCGCACCATGCCCTTGGCGGTGACCGGCTCGATCCAGCTGACCTGGTAGCGCTGGGTCTGGGCGAAGACCACCAGCGCCAGCAGCGGGACGAGCGCCGCGCCCGCGGCCGCGGCCCAGGCGCGCAGGGCGTCCCGGCGGGCGATCACGTGGGCGGGCAGGAGGAGCAGCGCGAACAGGTGGGTGTAGCCCAGCAGCACCACCGACACCGCGTACCAGGCCCAGCCCCTGCGGTCCTCGGCCCGCACCAGCAGCCAGGTGGCGAGCACGGCCAGCGCGGCGACCATGGCGTACTGCCGCGCCTCCTGGGCGTAGCGGCTGAGGAAGGGGGAGACGGCGACCAGCAGCCCGGCGGTGATCCCGAGCCGGGTGGTGGCGAGCCGCCGCCCGAGCGCGGTGGTGAGCCCGGCCGCCGCGGCGGCGGCCAGCGCCGAGGGCAGCCGCAGGGTGAGCTCGGAGACGCCGAACACCGTGGTGACCGGCCACATGAGCAGGTAGTAGAAGCCGTGGACGGCGTCGATCTCGCCGAGGACCCGCAGCAGCTGGGGCACGGTGCGCCCGGTCAGGTCGGCGGTGACCGCCTCGTCCCGCCAGAAGGAGGGCGCGGTCAGCCCCCAGCAGGCGACGGCGAGGGCCACCAGGGCGGTGAGCGCGGGCGGGCCGAGGCGGGAGCGGAACGCGGAGAGCGTGGGGTTCGTGAGCATGGGGAATCGGGGAAAGGGTAGCCGCTATACCTTTCGCAACAGATGTCCGGCACCGCAGGCCAGCAGCACCACCGAGCCGCCCAGGGCAAGGAACCAGCCGGCGGCCAGCCCGCCCCGGATGTCCAGCACGGCCTGGGCCAGCTGGGCGATGAGGTCGCTCTGCACCTGGTCCTGGTAGGACTGCACCTCCCGGACGAAGAGCAGGCAGGCGGCCGCGCCCAGGACGCCGGGGGCCAGCGCGGCCAGCCCGAGGGGCTTGCGGCCGGTGGCCAGGGCGGCCAGCGCCAGCGCGAGGCCGATCACCCCGGCGGCCAGGGCCAGGTAGCCAGGAGCGCTGCTCGTCTCGGGCAGCTCGTCCATGGCCGTCCAGCTCCGCGACTGGGCGGGGATCAGCAGGAACGCCTTCTGGGAGACCCAGACCCACGGCAGGAAGGGCGCGACGGCCACCGCGGCCGAGGCCAGGAGGCTCACCGCCGCCAGCACGCGGCGGGCCGGGGTGGCGGAAGCAGGGGCGGTGCGCGGATACCCTTGCTCGCCGGAACCCGGCGTGTATGGCGGAGTCATGGGTTGAAGGGTAGAAGGTCGCGTTTGCCCCCGCTAGCGTCTTCTCTCCATACCGTCCCCACGGACCCCGGGAGGTCGGTATGTTGACTTTTCAACCCTTCGGAAGGGGAAGCCGGTGTTTCTGGTCTTCGGTCTGACGGTCTGCTTCCGTACGATGGGCGAGGGCACTTTCCACTGCCCGTCCTGCGGCGGGGACCGCCGGTACCGGCGCCGCCGCGGCAAGCGCTGGGTGACCCTCTTCTTCCTGCCCGTCGTACCCCTCAAGGGTCTCGGCGAAGCGGTCGAATGCCGCTCCTGCCGCACCCGGTTCAACGTCTCGGTGCTGCGCCAGCCCACCGCCGCCGCCATGGCCGCGGCGCTGCCCGCCGCCATGCGCGCCGCCTGCTGCCTGGTGCTGCGGTCCGGCGACCCCGCCGGCGTCCCGGCCAGGATCCGCTCCGTGGACGCCGTGCGCGGCTACGGCGAGGAGGCCTACACCAGCGACGAGCTGGCCGAGGACCTGCAGCTGCCGGAGGCCTTCCACCGCGAGGAGATCGCGCGGGCCGGCGCCCACCTGGCCGTCGAGGCCAAGGAGTGGTTCCTCACCCAGGTGGTCCGGGTGGCCCTGGCCGACGGCCCGCTGAGCGAGGAGGAGCGCCGGGAGCTGCGCCGGGTGGCCGGGTCCCTGGGCATGAGCGCCGCCCACGCGCTGGGCGTGATCCTGGTGGCCGAGGGCGCGACGCGATGAGGACCGCCCTGGTCCGGGAACCCGGACCGAGGCGGGCCCGCGTCCAGCACGGGGCCTATGTCGACGCCCTGGCCGAGGCGGGTTTCGCGATCCGCCGGCTGGAGCCCGCCGGCGACCGCCCCGACACGGTGTTCGTCGAGGACACCGCCGTGGTGTGCGGGGACCGGGCGGTCCTAGCCAGCCCCGGCGAGCCCGGACGCGCCGCCGAGGTGTCCGGCACCGCCGAGGCGCTCGGGGAGCTGGGCCTGGAGGTCCTCACCCTGGACGGCGCGTGCGTCATGGAGGGCGGCGACGTCCTGCAGACGGCCGACGCCCTCTACATGGGGCGGTCAGCCCGCACGGACGACGAGGCGCTGTGCCTGCTGCCGCCGCTGCTGCCCGCCCGCCGCGTGGTCGTGGTCAAGGTGCTGGGCGCCCCGCACCTGCGGTCGGCGATGGCCGTGCTGCCGGACGGCTCGCTGCTGGGCGTCCCCGACCTCATCGACACCTCCGGCCTCCCCGGGCTGCGCGTGGCGCCCGAGCCGTCCGGCGCCGGGATGGTGGCGCTGGGCGGGGACCACCTCCTCCTGGCCGCCAGCGCCCCCCGCACCGCGGCGCTGCTGCGCGCGGACGGCTGGCGCGTCACGGCCGTCGACATCAGCGAGTTCGAGGCCCTCGACGGCACGGTGAACCGCCTCTCCCTCATCGTCTGAGCCGGCCGGCCCCCGCGTTCCGCCCGCCCGCGCCGCCGTCGGGCGCAAGCCGGCGCATGGCGGGTTCACCGTTTGTTCACACGGTGGTACTTCGGTAATGCGCAATTAACACGCGAACGTCTCCCCGGAAATAAGGTTCCCGCATTTTGTTGGACGACCAACGAAGCGGGGACCTTCGCGAGGAGAAGCAAGTTGCGTATTTCCCACTGGCGGAAAATGGCCGTCATGGCCACCGCCGCGGCACTGGTGCTCACCGCCTGCGGTGAGGGCGAGCAGGCCGAAAGCACCGCCGGCGGCGACACCATCAAGGTGGGCATCCTCCACTCGCTGAGCGGCACCATGGCCATCAGCGAGGTCACCGTCAAGAATTCCGAGCTCATGGCGATCGAGGAGATCAACGCCGCGGGAGGGCTGCTCGGCAAGAAGATCGAACCGGTGGTGGAGGACGGCGCCTCGGACTGGCCGACCTTCGCCGAGAAGGCGCGCAAGCTCATCAAGAGGGACGAGGTCGCCACCGTGTTCGGCGGCTGGACCTCGGCCAGCCGCAAGGCCATGCTCCCGGTCTTCGAGGCCGAGAAGGCGCTGCTGTGGTACCCGGTGCAGTACGAGGGGCTGGAGTCCTCGCCCTACATCTACTACACCGGCGCCACCACCAACCAGCAGATCATCCCCGGCCTGGACTACCTGAAGGACCAGGGCAAGAAGAAGATCTTCCTGGTCGGCAGCGACTACGTCTTCCCGCGCACCGCCAACAAGATCATCAAGGCCTACGCCGCGGCCAACGGCATGGAGGTGGTCGGCGAGGAGTACACCCCGCTCGGCCACACCGAGTACGGGACGCTGGTCAACAAGGTCATGTCGGCCGGGCCCGACGCGGTCTTCAACACCCTGAACGGCGACAGCAACGTCGCCTTCTTCAAGCAGTTCAAGGCCGCCGGCGGAACGGCGGAGAAACTGCCTGTCCTCTCGGTGAGCATCGCCGAGGAGGAAGTGGGCGGCATCGGCGTCGAGAACGTCGCGGGCCACCCGGTGGCGTGGAACTACTACCAGACCACCGACACCCCGGAGAACAAGGCCTTCGTCGAGGCGTACAAGGCCAAGTACGGCGCGGACAAGGTGACCTCCGACCCGATGGAGGCCGGTTACAACGCCGTCCACCTGTGGGCGGAGTCGGTGAAGAAGGCAGGGACCACCGAGGTCGAGGCGGTCAAGAAGGCGTCCGCCGGGGTCGAGCTGAAGCTGCCCGAGGGCCTGGTCACCATCGACGGCGAGAACCAGCACGTCCACAAGACCGCCCGGATCGGCGTGATCCAGCCCGACGGCCTGATCAAGGAGGTGTGGAGCTCCGAGGAGCCGATCAAGCCGGACCCCTACCTCAAGTCCTACCCCTGGGCCCAGGGCCTGTCCTGACGCCACCGGCGTCGCGGCCTGCGGCCGCCCCGCGCACGGGCGCGGGGCGGCCCCCCGCACGGCAAAGAAAGGAGGGGAGATGCTCGACCAACTGCCCGTCGGGCTCAGCATCGCGGGCGCGCTGCTGCTCATCGCGCTGGGCCTGACCTTCACCTTCGGCCAGATGGGCGTGATCAACATGGCCCACGGCGAGTTCATCATGGCCGGGGCCTACACCGCCTACCTGCTGCAGGACCTCGCCGCCGGCCAGGCGGTCCTGCTGGCCCTGCCGGTGGCCTTCGGCGTGGCCGGGCTCATGGGCCTGGTCCTGGAACGGCTGGCCATCCGCCGGTTCTACGGACGGCCGCTGGACACCCTGCTGCTCACCTGGGGCGTGAGCCTGGTGCTGCAGCAGCTCGCCCGCGACCTGTTCGGCGCGCCCAACGTCAACGTGACGGCGCCGGGATGGCTCGACGGCCGGCTCGAGCTCGCCGGGATGACCATCCCCTACACCCGCCTGTTCATCATGGCCCTGGCCGTCGCCTGCGTGGCCGCGATCTGGGGCTACATGAACCGCTCCAGGCAGGGCCGCCGGATGCGCGCGGTCATGCAGAACCGGGAGCTGGCCGCCTGCTCGGGGGTGGTCACCGAACGGGTGGACCAGCTCACCTTCTTCATCGGCTCCGGCCTGGCCGGCGTCGCGGGCGTCGCGCTGACCCTCATCGGCCCGATCGGTCCGACGCTGGGCACTAACTACATCGTCGACGCCTTCCTGGTCGTCGTCGCGGGCGGCCTCGGCCGGCTGCGCGGCGCCGTGCTGGCCGCGCTGGCGCTGGGCCTGCTCAACTCCTTCGTGGAGTTCTGGACCGACGCCAGCTTCGCCAAGGTCGTGGTGTTCGCCGCGATCGTGGCCTTCCTGCAGTTCCGTCCGCAGGGCATGTTCGTCCTGCGCTCCCGGGCGCTGACATGAGCGCCCTGACGCGGGGCAGGGCCCTGCTGACCGGAAGGTACCGCGGCCACGTGCTGTTCGCCTCGGTCGCGCTGCTGCTGCTCGCGATCGCCCCGGCCGCCCTCGACCCGTTCCGCCTCGGCCTGCTGGCCAAGTACCTGTGCTTCGCGATAGCCGCGCTGGGCATCGGGCTGGCCTGGGGCCAGGGCGGCATGATGACCCTCGGGCAGGGCGTGTTCTTCGGGCTCGGCGGCTACTCCATGGGCATGTACCTCAAGCTGAACGACGCCGGGGCCGAGGGCCTGCCGGACTTCATGGTCTGGAGCGGCGTCGAGGAGCTGCCCGCGCTGTGGGAGCCGTTCCGCAGCCCGTTCTTCGCGCTGGCCATGGTGGTGGTGCTGCCGGTCGCGGTCGCCTCGGTGCTGGGCCTGCTGGTCTTCCGCCAGCGGGTGCGCGGCGCCTACTTCGCCATCCTCAGCCAGGCGCTGGCCGCCGCGTTCGTGATCTGGCTGGTCGGCCAGCAGGGCCTCACCGGCGGCACCAACGGGCTGACCAACTTCTACGACGTGTTCGGCATGGACCCCGAGGACGAGAGCGCCCAGCGCGCCTTCTACTTCACGGTCGTGGCGGTGCTGGGCGCGCTTTACCTGCTCGCCCGCCAGCTGGTGCGCAGCCGTTTCGGCCGGCTGCTGGTGGCCATCCGGGACGGCGAGGACCGGGTGCGCTTCCTCGGCTACAACCCCGCCACGGTCAAGACGGTCACCTTCGCGGTGTCGGCGGCCATGGCGGGCATCGCCGGGGCGCTGTACGTGCCGGTCGTCGGGATCATCTCGCCCGCGCTGCTGGGCGTGGTGCCCTCGATCGAGCTGCTCGTCGCGGTGGCCATCGGCGGGCGCTTCTCGCTGGCCGGGGCGGTCCTCGGCGGCGTCCTGATGAACTGGGCGCACACCTCCCTGTCGGAGAACTGGCCCGAGGGCTGGACCTACCTGCAGGGCGGGCTGTTCATCCTGGTGATCATGCTGGCGCCCAAGGGCATCGCCGGCCTGGCGCGCCAGGCCGGCGACCTGCTGGCCCGGCGGCGCTCCGCCGGCGCGCCCGCCGCGCCGCCGGCCCCGGTCAAAGAGGAGGTCGCGGTATGAGCGGGCACCCCGAAGGACGGGCGGAGCAGGGGGGCGGCCTGCTGGAGATCAGGGACCTGATGGTCGTCTTCGACGGCTTCAAGGCGATCGACGGGGTGGACCTGACCGTGGGGGAGGGGGAGCTGCGCTTCCTCATCGGCCCCAACGGCGCGGGCAAGACCACGCTGATCGACGTGATCACCGGCCTGACCCGGCCGACGTCGGGGACGGTGACCTTCGCGGGCGCCTCGCTGGCCGGCCGCAAGGAGCACCAGATCGTCCGGCTGGGCATCGGCCGCACGTTCCAGACCTCGGTGGTGTTCGAGGAGCTGTCGGTCCTGGAGAACCTGGACCTGGCCGCCAGCTTCCGCCGCCCCCTGCCGAGCCTGCTGCGCCGCCGCAGGGGCGTCGCCGCCGAGGTGGCGGCCGCGCTGGAGACGATCGGCCTGCAGGACCTGGCGGACCGTCCGGCGGGGATCCTCTCGCACGGCCAGCGCCAGTGGCTGGAGATCGGCATGCTCATCGCCCAGGGGCCCCGGCTGCTCCTGCTGGACGAGCCGGTGGCGGGCATGAGCAAGGACGAGCGGGAGCGCACCGGCGAGCTCCTCACCGAGATCGCCCGGGACCACACCGTGATCGTCATCGAGCACGACATGGAGTTCCTGCGCCGCTACGCCTCGACCGTCACCGTCCTGCACGAGGGCTCGGTCCTGGTGGAGGGCGACGTCGCGGCGGTCCAGGCCGACCCGAGGGTCCAGGAGGTCTACCTGGGCCGCAAGAAGGAGGAGGCCGCCTGATGCTGAAGGTGAGCGGGCTCGAGGCGGCCTACGGCCGCGCCAGGGTGCTCTTCGGCGTGGACCTCGAGGTCGGCGCCGGGCAGCTGATGTGCGTGATGGGCCGCAACGGGGTCGGCAAGACCACCCTGCTGAACACGATCATGGGGGTGCTCGGCGCGGGCGCCGGCACCGTGGAGTTCGAGGGGCGGGACGTCACCCGGCTGAGGACCTACGAGCGGGTCAAGCTGGGCATGGGCTACGTCCCCCAGGGCCACGAGACCTTCCCGCAGCTCACGGTCGCCGAGAACCTCCAGGTCACCCTGGAGGCCTCCGGCCACCGGGACAGGGCGGCGGTGGACGAGGCGCTGGAGGCCTTCCCGCGGCTGGTGCCGCTGCTCAAGCGGCGGGCGGGGTTCCTGTCCGGCGGCCAGCAGCAGCAGCTCGCGATCGCCAGGGCGCTGGTGACGCGGCCGAAGATGCTGATCCTGGACGAGCCGACCGAGGGCATCCAGCCCAACATCGTGCTGGAGATCGAGGAGGCGATCGAGCGCCTGCACGGCACAGGGCTGGCGATCCTCCTGGTGGAGCAGTACCTGGAGCTGGCGCTGCGCCTGGCCGACCGGTTCGTCATCCTCGAGGGCGGGCACGTGGTGCACGCGGGCGAGGCGGGGGACCTGCGCGACGAGAAGGTGAGCCGCATGCTGGCCGTGTGAGCCGCCGGAAGGCGAAGGGGCGGCACCGGCCGGGCCGGTGCCGCCCCTCGCGCGCCGTTCAGTACGCGCGGGCCTTCAGCGACTTCATGATCAGCGGCCAGGCCAGCTTGTACTCGCGGTTCCAGTAGGCCCAGTTGTGCATGCCGTCGCCGTACAGGTGGGCGGTCACCGGGATCTTCATCGCCCGGAGCCGGTCGACCATCGACCGGGAGGTGACGCCGCAGATCTGCTCGCCGACGCCGCCGACCACCTGGTACTGCAGCGCCCCCGCCACGTTGCCCTGCTGCTCGAGCACGTCCGCGAACTTGGCGTCCAGCGGCCCGGCCTTGCCCGTGGTGCCGGAGGAGATGTACAGGCCGGTGCCGCGCAGGTTGCCCGCCAGGTAGTACGGGTCGTGCATCAGCCAGTTGTCGCGGTTGCGGACCGGGTCGCCCCACTTGATCTCGGGGCTGGTCTCGACGCTGGAGGTCATGTCGGCCAGGGCCATCAGCGTGGAGACGCCGGGCTTGGTCATGTGCAGGATGCCGCTGTAGGAGGCCGCGTAGCGGAAGAGGCCGCGGTGGCGCGCGGCGTAGGTGATCGCGCCCTGGCCGCCGGAGGAGATGCCCATGACCGCGCGGGACTTGCCGGCGCGGTAGTTGCGCTCCATCAGCTGGACGACCTCCTGGGTGTGGAAGGTCTCCCACTTGGGCGGGCCGCCCTTGCCGCCGTTGTACCAGTCGGTGAACCCCGCGCTGACGCCGCCTTCGGGCATGACCACGATCACGTCCCACTTGGCCGCGAGGTCGCGGATGTCGGTCATGACGTCCCAGCCCTGGTAGTCGCCCTCGCCTCCGCCGCCGTAGACGTAGAGGGTCGGCCAGGTGCGCCCGGCGTTCTTGCTCCAGCCGCGGGGCAGCAGGATGCGCGCCTTGGGCTGCATGAACGGGATGGACGGGGTGTTGATGGTGATGTCCAGAGTGCGCTCGCGCACCATCTGTTCGCCCACCACCGCGGCGCCGCCGTCTGCGGGGGCGGCGGCGGAGGCCGATCCGGGGCGCAGCACGGTGACCAGGCTGGAGAGGGCGACGGTCGAGATCGCGCCACGTCGGGTGATTGCATGCACGAGGCTGTCCCCTTGGACCTGTCTTTTTGGACACGATGATGGATAGCAGAACCTAGCGGAACATCCGTCTTTGGCGCTACTTGTCTCACTCTGTGTAACTTGGTGAAGCTGTGACCTCTGCCGACTCGCGACAAGTAGTTGACGCGAGTTGACACATCCACTTGTCTTCAACAATGGGACGCGGAAGATCAAACAACGGGGGGAGCAGTTGCTTTTCAATGGTGCGCGGCCATTCCTCTGACAGGGCCGCGGACCCCGTCACCAGGGCGCAGACAGACCCATGACCGTTGGATTCACCACGAGGTCGAAAAGTTCGGAGGTGTTAGAGTGATCGCCGTCACGTACCCCCGGGAGGGGGGTTGACGCACCGTAACGGACCTTCCATCTCTATCCACTTAGAGCCCTATCAATCGCGCCGAAAGTAACTTCTGGGCAACGTGGGTCATATAGGGTCTAGACCGTTTCGTGCGGCGTGTGCCGCTTTTCGTGTTCGTGGAGAGGCGCTCTGTGACCGACATGTCGACATCATCGTCGACCTCGCCGGGTGGGCCGGACTACGAGTGGCTCACTGACGGTGCCCCGCAGGCTGCCCAGCCCCAGGCCGTGACCCGGCAGATGCGTCCGCCTGTACCGCCAGCCGTCCCCCGGCAGGGAAGACCCGTTGCCCCGCCCCCGCCCCAGCCCCAGCCCCAACCGATGGCCGCCCAGCGGCCCGCCCGGCCCCCGGCGCAGCCGCCGGCCGGGATGCGGGTGGGCCAGGCGCCCCGGCCCCGGACCCCGGGTCCCCGGCCGCCGCGCCGCCCCGTGCCTCCGGGCCCCGTGGGCGGCGACACGCTGCGCACCATGGAGGACCTGCCGCCGATGCCGCGGCGGCCCCAGCCGCGCGGCCGCCGGCTCCGGCCGGTCCCCCCGATCCCCGACCCGTCCCCGCTGCTGCCGCAGCCGCCGAACGACGAGGAGAAGTACTCCTACGTCGCCCGGCACCTGTGGGTCATGAACGTCGGTTCGCTGGTCAGCTTCATCTTCCTGGCGATCACCGCGGTCAAGTTCGTCTCGATCAGCGCGCTGTGGCTCGCCGCACCGTTCCTGTTCTTCACGGTGCTCAACTACGTGCTGTCGCTGCGGATCGACCTGTTCAGCAAGAACTTCGACCTCAAGCACCACAAGAAGATCGTCGACAACTGGAAGCCGGACGTCTACCCCAGCGTCGACGTCTTCCTGCCGGTCTGCGGCGAGCCGATCGAGGTGATCCACAACACGTGGACCGCCGTGCGCAGGGTCGTCGAGCACTACCCCGGCAAGGTCGTCCCCTACGTCCTGGACGACGGGGCCAGCCCCGAGCTGGCGGCGATGGCCGCCGACTTCGGGTTCCGCTACGGCTCGCGGCCCAACCAGGGCTGGTACAAGAAGGCCGGCAACCTGCAGTTCGGCTTCCACAGCTCCGACGGCGACTTCATCCTGCTGCTGGACGCCGACTTCGCGCCCCGGCACGACATCCTCGACGAGGTCCTGCCGGTCATGTACGACGAGCCGGACGTCGGCATCGTGCAGACCCCGCAGTTCTTCCGGGTCCTGGACCACCAGACCTGGGTGGAGCGCGGCGCGGGCGCCTCGCAGGAGCTCTTCTACCGTTCGGTCCAGGTGTCGCGGCAGCGCCGCAACGGCTCGATCTGCGTCGGCAGCTGCGCGGTGTACCGCCGCGCCGCCCTGAACGACAACAACGGCACCACGCTCATCGAGCACTCCGAGGACATCCACACCGGCTACGACCTCCAGGTCCTGGGCTGGGGCACCAAGTACGTGCCGATCGCGCTGTCGGCGGGCGTCTGCCCGGACAACCCCGGCGCGTTCCACAACCAGCAGTACCGCTGGTGCATGGGCTCCTTCTCGCTGCTGGGCGCGAAGAAGTTCTGGAAGGCCCCGCTGCCGGTCTCGACGAAGATCTCGTTCTCCGCGGGCATGCTGTACTACCTGCACACCGCGCTGTTCACCTTCGTCGCGCCGATCCTGCCGATCATGATGCTGATCGGCGCCCCGGACCTGATGAACCTCAAGCACATGGTGTGGCTGCTGCCCAGCCTCATCTACGCGACGATCATCTTCCCGGCCTGGCACCGCGCGCCGTTCCGGCTCGAGGCCTGGGCCGTGGGCATGATGCAGGGCTGGGCCCACGTGTTCGCCCTGTGGGACATGGTCCGCGGCCGCGAGATGGGCTGGAAGCCGTCCGGCTCCAGCGGCGTCAAGAAGAACAAGATGCGCCGCGTCATCATCGCCTACGCCGTCTGGAGCGGCGGGTGCTCCATCATCTGGGTCGGCCTGTCCTGCTGGCGCATGGCTACCATGTATCCCCCGGACGTGGCCATGGCACTGAGCACCGCGCTGTTCTACGCGGTCGTGGTGGGCCGGGTGCTCGTGGAGCCCCGTGAATTCCTGAAAGCGGACGAAGACTGATGACTCTCTCTCGCGGCCTGCGGGTCGCCGCTTTCACGCTGGCCGGCGCCCTCGCGCTGGCCGCGTGCGGCGACCCCGCACTGGACCGGGACGCCTACCACGCGGCCGAGAAGGTCGGGGAACTCAAGGCGGTCGACCCGGTCGACATCCGGAAGCTGATCCATCCGGAGAACGAGTACCTCGGCCTCGCCTACGACAACACGATCGACTCGGGCATCGAGCGGATGAACGAGTTCGGCGAGAAGGTCGGCAAGCCGCACAACCTCCTGAAGTACTTCGAGGAGGTCGGCTCGGACTTCAAGGAGAAGGAGAACAAGCGCGTCTGGGAGGCCGGAGCGCTGCCCTTCGCCGACGTCGAGCCGATGGAGGGGACCCTCAAGGACTACATCGACGGCAAGTACGACGACGACATCAGGTCGTACGCCATCGAGGTCAAGGAGTCCAACATCCCGCTGGCCTACTCCTGGGGCCACGAGATGAACGGCTGGTGGTACCCGTGGGGCTTCTGCAGCAGGGGCGGCACGCACATCAACGCGGGCAAGCCCAACGAGAAGCCCAGGGACGAAGAGGACATCGGCATCGCCTGCCAGGGCGAGTCCAAGGAGAACACCGCCGAGGACTTCGCCGCCGCCTGGCGGCACATCCACGACATCTTCACCGAGGTCGGCGCGGGCAACGTGATCTGGGTGTGGAGCCCGAACACGGCCCAGAGCCCGGGCATGCCGGCCATGAAGGACTTCTACCCGGGTGACGAGTACGTCGACTGGATCGGCATCAGCGGCTACATGAACGAGCCGAACCCCCCGACCAAGAAGGACTCCAAGATCTTCCAGAACGTCTTCGGGGATCTTCTGAGAGACCTCAGGAGCTTCACCAAGAAGCCGGTCGTCATCGCTGAGACGGGTTCCACCGCCACCCTGCGCAAGGCGGACGACGTGGTGAACCTCTTCGCCGGGATCCTCTTCGAGAAGAAGACCCTGCCCTTCCTGAGGAAGGGCGACATCGTGGGGTTCGTCTGGTTCGACGTCAAGAAGGAAGAGTTCGGGGAAGTCGTAGATTTCCGGGTCGAGTCACAGCCTGCCGCACTCAAGAAGTACAAGCAGATACTCCAGACCCCGAAGTACGGTAACCACCTCGGCTTTGACCCTAAGCAGCTGATCGATGACAACTGAGACGAGTTTCGACATACGCCCGGACCGGGGCCGTCCCCAGCCGCCGCGGAGGCAGAAGCAGCAGGAGGAGCCCAACAAGTACCGGTCGAACGTCCGCGCGGCCCCCTACCACATCCCCACGGCCCCCCCGATCGCGTGGGCGCCGGGCAACAGCGCGCGCCGCGCCTGGCTGAGCCGGTTCGTCCTGATGGGCCTGCTGCTCCTGCAGGGGCTGCTGTCGTTCCGGCTGACCAACTCCGCCTCCCCGGGCGAGCTGCAGACCCTCCCGGACTTCCGCACCGGTGAGTTCTTCACCGGCTCGGGCCTGTACCCGGCGGTCGCGGACGTCATGTACGGCGCGCTCGGCCTGGGCGGCGTGCGGTTCCTCAGCATGATCTTCATGGTCTGCGCCACCGGGCTGCTGTACTCCTGGAGCACCCGCCTGTTCAACGAGCGGGTGGGCCTGAGCGCCGCGGGCGCCTTCAGCGTCGCCGCGCCGACCCTGGTGCTGGGCGCGCTGGCCACCGAGGACGCATTGTCCCTCCTGCTGCTGGCCGGCGCCGTCTGGCTGGTGGTGCTCAGCCGCAGCGGCCCGCTCTGGCCGGCGATCGCCGCCGGGCCGGTGGCGCTGCTGGCCGTGGTCGTCAAGTACGCGGCGCTGTTCTACCTGCCGTCGGTCCTGCTGCTGGTGGTGCTGGTGTCGTTGCGCCACACCTCGGTCGCGCAGGCGATGGTGCGGGCCGCGTCGCTGGGCGTCGCCTTCCTGATCTCGGCCGTCTACTACATGGTGGCCACCTCGGGCCTGACGACGCCGGAGACGCCGGAGCTGACGGAGCTGTTCCGCGGCTGGTTCAACTGGCTCGGCCTGTTCCTGGCCTTCGGGATCTTCGGCATGGTCATGTACGTGCGCAGGGCCCGCATGGGCGAGGTCCCGAACGGCGCGAGCCCCGACCCCAGCCCGGTGTGGCGCCTGCTGCTGTGCACGGCGTTCCTGCTGCCGGCGCTGCTGTCGCCGCTCCTGCTCATGGCGACCCCGGTCTCCGGCACGTTGTGGCGGCCCGGCCTGGCCTTCGGCGCGCTGCTGGCCGCCGCGATCGTCGGCGTCGGCCTGGTGCGCATGATCGGCGCGCACTTCCGCTTCCCGCAGATCGGCATCATGGCGGCGGTCGCGCTGCTCGCCCTGGGCATGGCCCAGTCGGAGTACGAGTACAAGCTGTGGCCCGACTACGAGAACATCGCCAAGGTGCTGGACGGCGAGGTGGCGGACAAGGGCAGCTACCTGGCCTCCGACCCCCGCACCTTCAGCTTCCACATGGAGAACTACGAGTCGTCCCAGTGGACGGCCATCGCCGACAAACCCATGAACGGCGCCACCGGCCTGGAGGCGGCGCTGCGGAAGGGGACATACGACCTGGTCGTCATCGAGACCCCCACCCGCTCCGACGAGGAGCAGGCGGTGCTCGACCAGCTCGCGAAGGAAGGCCGGTACCGCATGCTGACCGGCGTCCCCTTCCAGCTCGGCTGGGACATCCACACCCACCAGATCTGGATCAAGAATCTGGCGCCCGTGACGTCCAAGCCGGGCCAGTAACTGCTATACCCCCCACCTGGAGCATTCGCTGACATGAAGCCCATCAGACCCCTCATAGCCCTGGCGCTCCCCGCGGTCCTGGCCGCCGGATGCGCGTCGGGCGGCGCCCCCCAGGCCGCCCCCGAGAAGAAGGCCCCGATCGTCATCGACACGGAGGCCAGCGGCCGGGACGTCTACACCGAAGAAGTCCCCCCCGAGCCGATGGCCGTCCAGGCCGAGCCCGCCGGTCCCGAGGCGGAGCCCCCCGCGTCCGAGCCGGTCACCGGCCCGGCGGGCCAGATGGAGGACGACACCACCTCCTCGCGCACCGCCCGCCCCGCCGCCCCGGTCGGCACCAGCGGCGGCAAGGTCGTCTACAACATGAAGCCGCCGAAGAACTTCAAGCGCTACAACGCCCCCGGCGCCTACAACGTCAACAAGCTGATCTACCCCCGGCGGGAGATCTTCGGCGTCTTCACCGACCAGGCGCGCAACCAGATCGCGGACCGCAGGGCGCTGGGCCGCAAGGTCGGCATGCAGCCGAACATGATCAAGAGCTTCTACAACTGGGGCAACGGCTTCGACCCCAACTGGGCGCAGCAGATCTGGGCGCAGGGCGCGATCCCGCAGTACGAGCTCGAGATGACCGACCCCAACGCGGCGACCATCGCCCAGGTGGCGGGGGGCGAGCACGACGAGTTCATCCGCGCCCTGGCCCAGGGCATCCGCCAGGCCAACGTGCCGGTCGTCTTCAGCCCGTGGCACGAGATGAACGGCGACTGGTACGCCTGGGGCTACTGCGGGACGAGGTCCAAGCCGGAGTCCAACGCCTGCCAGGTGAAGAACAAGCCGAGCGACTTCCGGGCCGCCTGGCGCCGCATGCACGACATCTTCAAGGCCGAGGGCGCCACGAACGCCATCTGGCTCTGGCAGACCAACCAGGTCGGCGCCCGGCCGCAGGTGGGCCTGAAGCAGTTCTACCCCGGCAACTCCTACGTGGACTGGCTCGGCACGGTGGGCTACTACTACGGCGAGAAGGGCTGGTACCGCACCTTCAACGAGGTCTTCATGCCGACCATCCGCGCGCTCAAGAAGATCTCCAACAAGCCGATCTTCATTCCCGAGATGGGCATGGACAACTACAACCGTCCCAAGGACATCTACAACTTCCTCTACAACGTGGCGAAGCGTTCGGACGTCATCGGCTTCCTGTGGTTCAGCTACAACAAGCCGACGGAGATAGACTTCCGCATCGACCGGAACGCCGCGTCGACCCGCGCCTTCAAGAAGTACATCCACAAGGCGGCCTTCGGCTTCCACCCCAGGACGCCGCAGAAGATGAAGTACAACGCCAGGACCCACAAGTAACTCTCGCCAGGTGAGGAGGGCAGGCATGAGCGCCCCCGAACCGCTCGGACGCGTGGTCGTGGTGATCCCGACCTACAACGAGCGGCTCAACCTCCCGCTGATCGTGCAGCGGGTCAGGGCGGCGACGCCCGATGCCGACGTGCTGGTCGTCGACGACAACAGCCCGGACGGCACCGGGGACCTGGCCGACTCACTGGCGGCCGAGGACGGGCAGGTGCACGTGCTGCACCGCACGGCCAAGGACGGGCTGGGCGCGGCGTACATCGCCGGGTTCCGCTGGGCCCTGGACCGCGGTTATGACGTCATCGTGGAGATGGACGCCGACGGCTCTCACCGGCCCGAGGAACTGTCCCTGCTCCTGGCGGCGCTGCGTGACGCGGACCTGGCCATCGGTTCGCGGTGGGTGCGCGGCGGCAAGGTGCACAACTGGCCGATGTCCCGCGAGGTGCTCTCTCGCGGCGGCAACACCTACGCCAGGCTCATGCTCGGCATCCCCCTGCACGACGCCACCGCTGGCTATCGTGCGTTCCGCAGCACCGCGCTGGAGAAGATCGGTCTCGACGAGGTCGACTCCCGCGGGTACTGCTTCCAGATCGACATGGCGTTGCGGGCCGTCCGTGCCGGCCTGCACGTCGTGGAGGTCCCGATCAACTTCGTCGAGCGCGAGCTCGGCGTCAGCAAGATGAACGGCAACATCGTGGCCGAGGCGATGTGGCGGGTGACCCGATGGGGCGTCCGCGGCAGGCTCGGCGCGAAGGACCCCCGCTCCTAGGGGCAGCGGCCCCGGATCCCCCCACCAGACCCCCGCCCCCGACCAGCCCACCCGATCGGCCTGGAGGCCTGATGAAGTTCCGGTATCTCGCGGCAACGGCGTTGCCGCTCGCGCTCGTCACCGGGTGCTCGTCGAGTGAGGGCCCGGTGAGCGCCCCCGCCACGACGCCCGCCGCGCAGGCCACGGAAGCGCACCCGCCGGGAAGGACCGGCGGGCAGGACACCGAGACGGCCCGCGCGCCCAAGCGCGACTACCTCGGCATCTATGTCGAGGGCAAGTACAAGAACAAGCCGGGCCCGCAGGCGAACCTCTTCAAGAAGAGGGTGGGGCGCAAGCCGAACATCGCCAAGTTCTTCCACGCCTGGCCCTCGGGCTTCCCGGCGGACTGGGCGAAGGCGGCGTGGAAGGCCGGCGCGCTGCCGCAGCTGGAGATCGAGCCGCACGGCGTCGGCACGATCGAGGCGATCGCCGACGGCGAGAGCGACGACGTCATCCGCACCTACGCCCAGCAGGTCAAGGCCGCCGGGGTCCCGATCTCGATCAGCTTCGCGCACGAGATGAACGGCTACTGGTACGACTGGGGCACCAAGAACACCAAGCCCGCGACGTTCGTGAAGGCGTGGCGCCACATGCACGACCTCTTCGAGGAGGAGGGCGCCACCGACGTCAAGTGGCTGTGGACGCCGAACGTCGTCTACCCGATGCCGAAGGTCAAGCTCAAGCAGTACTACCCGGGCAACGCCTACGTCGACTGGGTGGGCGTGATCGGCTACTACCGCAAGAACCAGAAGACCCCGACCTTCAAGTGGATCTTCGAGCCGACGATCAAGCAGATCAAGAAGTTCTCCAAGAAGCCGATCCTCATCGCCGAGACGGGCGTCCAGACGGGTCCGGGCCGTGACAAGAAGATCACGGAACTGGTCAAGACGGTCGCTAAGCGTAAGGACATCATCGGTCTCATCTGGTTCAACATGGACAAGAGGAAGACCGAGAAGGCGGATTACCGTCTGGAAGCCAACAAGTCGTCGCTGAAGACGTTCCGCTCCCTCGTCACCAAGTACTCTTTCGGTCGCTCCTGACGATCGAGAGAGAATGACCACATGACCGAGCTGCTGCGGCTGGACAACCCGATACGGACCTACGACTGGGGTTCTCGCGACGTCCTGGCGGGGCTGCTCGGCAGGCCGGCGCCCAGCGCCGGTCCGGAGGCCGAACTGTGGATCGGCGCGCACCCCGGCGATCCGTCCCGGATCGCCGGGGAGGGCTCGCTGCTGGAGCGCATCGACCGTGACCCGCTCCGGATGCTCGGTCCCGGAGTCGACCGCCTGCCCTTCCTGCTGAAGGTGCTGGCGGTCGACGCCCCGCTGTCCCTGCAGGTGCACCCGGACGGCGGGCAGGCGGCCGAGGGGTTCGCGCGGGAGGAGTCGTGCGGGCTCCCCGCGGGCGACCCCAAGCGCTGCTACCACGACGACTGGCCGAAGCCGGAGCTCGTCTACGCGGTCACCGACTTCGAGGCGCTGTGCGGGTTCCGCCCGGTCGCGGCGGCGGCCGAGGGGCTGCGCGCGCTGGGCGGCCCCCGGCTGGCCGAGGTGGCGCGGGTGGCGGAGTCCGGCGGCCCGCGCGAGGCGCTGGAGCTGTTGTCGAACTGGCCCGCGCACGACCGCGCCGACCTCGTCGGCGAGGTGCTCGCGGGCGGCGGCTGGATGGAGCTGCTGGCCCGCCGCTATCCCCAGGACCCCGGCGTGGTCACCGCGCTGCTGCTCAACCGGGTCGTGCTGCGGCCCGGCCAGGCGCTGTTCGCCAGGCCCCGCACCATCCACGCCTACCTGCGGGGCACGGGCGTGGAGATCATGGCCAGTTCCGACAACGTGCTGCGCGGCGGCCTGACCCCCAAGCACATCGACCTGCCCGAGCTGCTCACCGTCACCGACTTCACCCCGGGCCTGCCGGAACTGGTCTCCCCGGTGCCGATGGCCGGGGGAGAGGACCTCTACCCGGCGCCGGTCACCCAGTTCCAGCTGACCCGGTTGCGGCCCGCTCCGGCGGTGGAGGCGGCCGAGCCGGGGCCGGGAGCGCTGCTGTGCCTGGAGGGCGAGCTGACGGTGGAGCGCGGCGCGTGCCGCGAGCGGCTGCGCAGCGGCGAGGCGCTCTTCATCCCGCACCAGGGCGGTCCGCTGCGGGTCACCGGGAACGGTCTGGGTTTCCGCGCGGCGGTGCCCTGCTGATCGCCTCAGCGGCCTGACGAGGGATTTGACGAATTCGTGTCCTCGCCGTGATCTGTTGCATTCGGGACACGTTCTACAGCCTGTCGTTGAGCCGCTGGTAACATCCGTTTCATTGATAAATCCGGCACCAGGGTCTTCCCGGGTGCGGCTCTTGCGCCGAACGCCTACGTATCCCACGTAGTGCTCAGGATGGTGACTGGCGTCACATTCTGGGGTCGGATCATAATATTTGCCCGTTCACGACAACCTTGGGCCCACTTCGCGCATCTAAGCGGCGTGGCGCTTTTTGGTTCTGAAGGGCATGGAGCGTCGTTTGGGATCCACGGCAGATCGAAGGGGGTAGCCGGCTGTGTTCTCCGGTGTCGGCGAGCAGCAGGTCAGCGTGCTGACCGGTCCGAAGGTCGAGCCGTGGGCCGGTACATGCCCTTCGTCGTCCGCTAGGCGCGGATGCCGTCCGCTGCCGCCCCGTTCCATGTCGGGTGATGAGTTTTGACACGCAACAAGATCATCGCGTTCGTCGCCGCGGGAGTCCTGGCCGTGGCCGCCATCGTCGGCGGCGTCGTCCTGTTCCGCGGCGGAGGCGATGACGACAAGTCCGCCGACGCCAAGAAGACGGTGAAGGTCGAGGAGGTGCCGGCCGAGAGGCTCCCGGGGGAGACCGAGACCGCCGAACCCGAGCCGCTCGCCCCCGAGGTCGACATGACGACCCCTGCCGCGCAGCCCTCCTCCTCTTCCTCCTCCGCGCCTTCGCCCGGCGTCGACGACGCCACCGACACCCTCGCGGTGCCCGAGAACGTCGACGGATGCGATCACGCCTACGGCGCCACCATATGCGTTCCCTGGTCCTTCCCCTCCGCGGTCGACACGCAGAAGGAGAAGTGCGCCTGGCTCAAGCAGCGCGGCTTCGACCACCTGCCCGTCCCCGGCCGCGACCGGCACGGATTGGACCCGGACAAAAACAAGATGGCTTGCGACAACTGAACGTTTGGTTGGGGGTTTCCACCAATGAAGTTCCAGCGCTCCAAGGCCGCAGCGGTACTGTGCGCCTCCGTTATGGGAGCGACCGTCCTTCCGGGTCTGGCCTCGTCGGCCATGGCCGCGCCGACCGGGAAGGTGCAGAACCCGGGTTTCGAGAAGGCCAAGGGAGGTTTCCCCTCCTGTTGGACCCGTTTCACCACCGGTAACAACGCCGGCACCATCGACCCGGTGAACGACGGCCGCAGCAAGCGCGGCGTCGCGGTGAACGTGACCCAGTACGCCAGCGGTGCCAAGGCCGTGGTGCAGACGGCGGGCTGCGCGCTCAAGGTGCAGCAGGGCCGCCGCTACGACCTCGAGCTGTCCTACAAGAGCACCTCCGGCAAGGTCGCCGTGATGCTCTTCCGGCAGAAGGCCAACGGCAAGTGGGTGAAGTGGAAGTACATGCCCTACCTGCCGGCCTCCAGGAAGTTCCGCCTGGCGGTGGCGCGCACCCCGGCCGTGCCCAAGGGCACCAAGGCCGTGCGGTTCGCCATGGGGCTGGCCGACGTCGGCCGCCTGGTGACCGACAACTACAAGTTCAAGGCGGCCAGCGGCAAGGCCCGCTGCGTGGGTTCGGAGTGCACCAAGGGCCACTGGGTCGTGAACGACTTCGGCAACGGGGGCGTGCGCGCGATCCACAGCGTGATGCTGCACAACGGCAAGGTCCTGCTCATCGCGGGCTCCGGCAACGGCAACAACCGCTTCAACCGCGGTGAGTTCGTGACCTGGCTGTACAACCCGAAGAACAACAAGTTCAAGAGCATCCCGACGCCGTACGACATGTTCTGCGCCGGCCACGTGCAGCTCCCCGACGGCCGGGTGCTCGTCATGAGCGGCACCGAGGAGTACGCGCAGTACAACGCCGCCGGCCAGGAGACGCTGGGCTGGATCGGGTCGAAGAAGTCCTACATCTTCAACCCCAAGACCGAGCAGTACCAGCCGGCCAACGACCTCATCGACGGCCACTGGTACCCGTCGGCGACGGCGCTGGGCAACGGCGACGTCTACTCCGTCGGCGGCTACGCGGCCGAGCGCACCGCGCAGGGCGGCAACAAGATCTCGCTGGTGGCCGAGCGCTTCTCCTGGAGGCAGGGGCGCTGGCTGAACGCCAACGAGGTCGCCCAGCCGAACATCAACTGGGCCACCTACCCGTCGCTGATCCTCACCGGCGGCGGCCAGCTGTTCTACAACGGCAGCAGCGTCTTCGGCCACCCGGTGTACGGCAACGGCGACCTGCGCGGTCCCGGCTTCCTCAACCCCAACACCGGGGCCTGGCGCGCGCTCGGGAACAACGGCGGGCTGCGCAAGCCCAAGTCGCGTGACATGTCGGCCTCCCTGCTGCTGCCCCCGGCGCAGGACCAGCGGGTCATGGTCATCGGCGGCAAGAACTTCTCGGGCGACCCCAACGACCCCGAGGCCGGCCAGAACGCCATCCGCGACACCGACGTCATCGACCTGAAGCGCAAGCTGAAGGCCCGCTTCCAGCCGGGTCCGAACCTCAACCAGGGTCCGGTGAACGTCGGCGGCATGGAGCCCGCCAACCAGCAGTTCGTGCCGCAGCAGGGCAACTCCGGCAAGACGTACGTGTCGGCGGTGATCCTGCCCGACGGCACCGTCTTCGAGACCGGCGGTTCGCAGACCGCGCGCTTCGAGCACGTGCACGAGGCGTCGATCCTCAACCCGCGCAACAAGAAGCCGTCCCAGATGAAGTGGAAGAAGGTCGCGGCCGACCCGGTGTCGCGCACCTACCACAGCACGGCGGTCCTGCTGGACGACGGCCGGGTCCTGACGGCCGGCAGCAACCCCGGCAACCTGGGCGCGGACGGTGACAGCTACTACGACACCCGCATCTCCATCTACTACCCGCCGTACATGTACAAGGACAACGCCGGCCGGCCGAAGATCACCGCGCTGCCCAAGCGGGGCGGCAAGAAGCTGGGCTGGAGCTACGGCTCCAAGCCGGTGATCAAGGCCGACAGCAGGGTGGTCCGAGCCTCCCTGATCCGCCCGGTCGCGGTGACCCACTCCTCCGACCCCAACCAGCGGTCGGTGGACCTGCCGGTCAGGTCGCTGGGCGGCGGCCGGTACCAGCTGGGCGTGACCAAGAACCCCAACATGGCGCCCCCCGGCTGGTACATGCTCAACATCGTGGACGGCTCCGGCATCCCCTCCGCCTCGAAGTGGATTCACCTCGGCTGAAACACGGCAAAACGGTCATTAATTGACCTACTGCGCCATTCATGCATTAAGCATGAATGGCGCTTTTTTTATTCCGCATGCAAGGTCGGAGTCCGGTTCTCTGGCGGTAATGAGTTTTAGCCCGCATGGTTGGGATCAGTAGTTAAACAAGGTCGCTTGCGATGACTGACCGTGTTGGGAGAGTAGGCGATGAAATTCCGACGCTCCAGGACATCCGTCGTGCTGGGCGCGTCCCTGCTGGGGACGGCGATCCTGCCGGGGTCGGCCGACCCGGCCCTGTCCGAACCCGCGGCGCGCGTCCAGAACCCCGGCTTCGAACGGCTCTCCGGCGGGTTCCCCGCGTGCTGGACCCGGCTGGCCGCCGGGGGCGCCAAGGGCCGGGTGCGGGCGGTGGACCGGCGGGGCGGGCGCGCGGTGGAGGTGAAGGTCACCCGGCACGTCCGCGGGGTCCTGGCCGCCGTCCAGAAACCGGACTGCGCCGTCAAGGTGCGACCGGGCGGGCGCTACGACCTGGGACTGTCCTACCGGAGCACCTCGGGAAAGGTCCGGGTCGTGCTGCTGCGCCGGAAGGGCGACCGGTGGGTGCGCTGGCACTCCTTCCCCCTCCTGCCGGGTTCGAAGAAGGACAGGGCGGCGTCCCTGCGCACGCCCGTCGTGCCGGAGGGCATCCGGGAGGTCCGGGTCGGGATCGGCCTGGAGGGCAGGGGGACGCTGGTCACCGACGACCACGGGATGCGGCCGGCCCGGGGGAGGGCCCGCTGCACCGGCCCCGAGTGCGCCAAGGGCCACTGGACCGTGCACGGCTTCGGCGACGGGGGCGTGCGCGCGATCCACAGCGTGCTGCTGCACAGCGGCAAGGTCCTGCTCATCGCCGGTTCCGGCAACAGCTCCAAACGCTTCAAGAAAGGCCGGTTCGTCACGAAGGTCTACGACCCGGGGAACAACACGTTCAAGAGCGTCCCGACGCCGTACGACATGTTCTGCGCCGGCCACGTGCAGCTGCCGGACGGCCGGGTGCTCGTGGTCAGCGGCACCGCCGCGTACGCCAGGAACGAGGAGGGGCGGACGGCCACCGGCTGGACCGGGTCGCGCAAGTCCTACGTCTTCGATCCGCGGACCGAGCGCTACACCAGGGTCAACGACCTGAACGACGGCCACTGGTACCCGTCGGCGACGGCGCTGGCCAACGGCGACGTCTATGCCGCGGGAGGCTACGCGGCGACCCTCACCGAGAACGGCGCCAACCGGGTCTCGACGGTCGCCGAACGCTTCTCGTGGCGGGAGGGCCGCTGGCTGGACGAGGCCGAGATCGCCCAGCCCGGCATCAACTGGGCCACCTACCCGTCCCTGATCCTCGCGGGCAACGGCCATCTCTTCTACAGCGGCACCAGCGTCTTCGGCCACCCGCTGAACGCCGACGGCTCGCTGCGCGGTCCGGGCTTCCTCGATCCGGACACCGGCGGCTGGCTTCCGCTGGCGGACGACGGGGGACTGCGGCAGCCCGAGGCGCGCGACATGTCGGCCAGCCTGCTGCTGCCCCCGGCGCAGGACCAGCGGGTCATGGTCGCCGGCGGCAAGGACTTCTCCGCCACCGGCAAGTACGCGATCCGCCGGACCGACGTCATCGACCTGAAGAAGGGAGCGGACGCCCGGTACGAGGCGGGCCCGGACCTGCCGCGCGGCCGGGTCAACATGGGCGGGGTGAAGGAGGGCATGCAGCGTTTCAGGCCGCAGCCCGCCAAGGCAGGCAAGACGTACGTGTCGGCGGTGATCCTGCCCGACGGCACCGTCCTGGAGACCGGAGGCTCCCAGCGGGTGCGCCTGGAGCACGTCCACGAGGCCTCGATCCTCGACCCCGAGGGCAAGGCGCCCTCCCGCATGAAGTGGAGACCGGTCGCCGCGGACCCGGTGTCGCGGACCTACCACAACACCGCCGTCCTGCTCCCGGACGGCCGGGTGCTGGCCGCGGGCAGCAACCCCGGCAACGCGGGCCCGGACGGCGAGAGCTACTTCGACACCCGCATCTCGATCTACCACCCGCCGTACCTGTACAAGGAGGGCGGCGCGCGGCCGCGGATCACCGCGGTGCCCAAGGGCTGGTCCTACGGCTCCCGACCGGTCATCACCACCGACACCGCGATCACCGGGGCGGCACTGGTGCGTCCGGTCGCGGTGACCCACTCCTCCGACCCCAACCAGCGGCTGGTCCGGCTGCCGGTGAGCCCGCTGGGCGGCGGCAGGTACCGCCTTCAGATGGACAGGCGCCCGGCCATGGCGCCGCCCGGCTGGTACATGCTGTTCGTCACCACGAAGAGCGGCGTTCCCTCACCCGCGCAGTGGGTGCACCTGAATTGAGATCAAACGGTTATCTGGGGTGTCCGACTTGTTTTTCGGATGAGGTATCCATGCCGCATGACGTTTTTGTTCCCCCGTTCCCGGGCGACCGCCGTCCTGTGCGCGTCCGTCGTCGGCGTGACGGTCGTGCCCGGCCTGGCGTCGTCGGCCATGGCCGCGCCGACCGGCAAGGTGCAGAACCCGGGTTTTGAGAAGGTCTCGGGAGGTTTTCCCTCCTGCTGGACCCGTTTCACCACGGGGAAGAACACCGGGACCGTCAAGGTGGTGAACGACGGGAGGGGCGGCAGGCGCGCCGTCTCGGTCAACGTCACCCAGCGGAACAGCGGCTCCAAGGCGGTCGTGCAGACGGCGGGGTGCGCGCTCAAGGTGCAGCCGGGCCGCCGCTACGACCTCGAGCTGTCCTACAAGAGCACCTCCGGCAAGGCCGCGGTGACGCTCTTCCGGCAGAAGGCCAACGGCAAGTGGGTGAAGTGGCATGCCCAGCCGTACCTGCCGGCCTCCAAGAAGTACCGCCTCGCGGTGGCGCGCACCCCGATCGTGCCCAAGGGCACCAAGGCCGTGCGGTTCGCGATGGTCCTGGAGGACGTCGGCACGCTGGTGACCGACAACTACAAGTTCAAGGCGGCCAGCGGCAAGGCCCGCTGCGTGGGCTCGGAGTGCACCAAGGGCCACTGGGTCGTGAACGACTTCGGCAACGGGGGCGTGCGCGCGATCCACAGCGTGATGCTGCACAACGGCAAGGTCCTGCTCATCGCGGGCTCGGGCAACGGTGACAAGCGCTTCGGCCGCGGCGAGTTCCGGACGTGGCTGTACAACCCGAAGAACAACACCTTCAGGAACATCCCGACGCCGTACGACATGTTCTGCGCCGGGCACGTGCAGCTCCCCGACGGCAGGGTGCTGGTGGTCAGCGGCACCGAGGAGTACGCGCAGTACGCCGGGGGCCAGGAGACGATGGGCTGGATCGGGTCGAAGAAGTCCTACATCTTCGATCCCCGGACCAACCGCTACGTCAAGGCCAACGACCTCATCGACGGCCACTGGTACCCGTCGGCGACGGCGCTGGGCAACGGCGACGTCTACTCCGTCGGCGGCTACGCGGCCCAGCGCAACGCGCAGGGCGGGAACCTCATCTCGCCGGTCGCCGAGCGCTACTCCTGGAGGCAGGGGCGCTGGCTGAACGCCAACGAGGTCGCCCAGCCGAACATCAACTGGGCCACCTACCCGTCGCTGGTCCTCGCCCAGGACGGACGCCTGTTCTACAACGGCAGCAGCGTCTTCGGCCACCCGGTGTACGCGAACGGAGACCTGCGCGGTCCCGGCTTCCTCGACCCCGGCACCGGCGCCTGGGGCGCGCTGCCGAACAACGGCGGGCTGCGCAGGCCCGAGGCCCGCGACATGTCGGCGGGCCTGCTGCTGCCCCCGGCGCAGGACCAGCGGGTCATGGTCATCGGCGGCAAGAACTTCACCACCGGCGAGTACGCGCTCCGCTACACCGACGTCATCAACCTCAAGCAGGCGAACCCGCGCTTCCAGGCGGGCCCGAACCTGCCGAACGGCCAGGTCAACGCGGGCCCGGTCCAGGCGCCGCAGTTCGCCCCGCAGCCCGCCCAGGCGGGCAAGACGTACGTGTCGGCGGTCATCCTGGCCGACGGCACCGTCTTCGAGACCGGCGGCTCCCAGATGGCCCGGACGGAGCACGTGCACGAGGCGTCGATCCTCGACCCGAAGAACAAGACGGCGGCCCAGATGAGGTGGAAGCCGGTCGCCGCCGACCCGGTGTCGCGCACCTACCACAACACCGCCGTCCTGCTGGACGACGGCAGGGTCCTGGCCGCGGGCAGCAACCCCGACTACCCCGCCGCCGACGGGGACAGCTACTTCGACACCCGCATCTCGATCTACCACCCGCCGTACCTGTACAAGGAGGGCGGCGCGCGGCCGCGGATCACCGCGGTGCCCAAGGGCTGGTCCTACGGCTCCCGGCCGGTCATCACCACCGACGCGAAGATCACCAGGGCGTCCCTGCTCCGCCCGGTCGCGGTGACCCACTCCTCCGACCCCAACCAGCGCCTGGTCAACGTGCCGGTGAAGGCGCTGGGCGGCGGCAGGTACCGCCTCCAGATGGACAAGCGCCCGAACATGGCGCCCCCCGGCTGGTACATGCTCTCGGTCACCACCGGGTCGGGCGTCCCCTCGCCCGCCCAGTGGGTCCACGTGGGCTGAGGCGCTAGGGCCGGGCGGCGCGCCGCCGCCACCACCAGGCGGCCGCGCCGATCCCGACGAGGACGGGCAGGCCCAGCAGCAGGAAGCGGATCGGCCCGGCGGACTCCTCCTCCTCGCGCGGCGCGGCGGTGGGCGCGGGCTCGGAGGCCGACGGCGCCGGCGCGGCCGGGCCGACGTCCAGGGCGAACTCGTTGGTGCGCAGGCCCGTGCCGTTGCGGGTCACCTCGAAGCCGGCCTGCACCCTGCACAGGTAGGCCTCCCGGCTCTGGAACCCGCGGGCGACGGCGTCGTCGGCGAACGGCTTGAGGGCGAAGTCCTCGATCCGGTTCGTCGACTCGCGCATGTCGTAGATGAGGCCGACCTGGCCGGTGGGCCCGGTGAACCGGTACAGGTCGTAGACCCGGTCGCCCACCGTGACGCCGTCGGCGACCTTCCACTCGGGGGACGGGTCGATGCCCGGGCTGGTCAGCCAGATCATGATCTCCAGGGCCCCGCCGTTGGCGACGATGTGGGGCGTGGTGGAGCGGCAGGCCGCCTGGTCGGGGTGGTACCAGATGTCGTAGGAGGCGTTGTAGTCGCCTTCGGCCGGGGTGATGTCCCAGGTGGTGCGGATGTCCTGCGGCGCGTCCACGCGCAGCGGCAGCCGCTCCTCGGCGATGGACGTGCCGATGTTGGGGTAGGCGCCGGGCGGCGCGCCGTTCTGCAGCGTGCTCCAGTCCAGGGTGCTGCGGCTGACCGTCCAGGAGGTGCCCTCGCCGAAGGTGACGCAGATCTCACCGTGGGAGTTCCACCTGTTGGCCTGGACCGCGTAGCCGCCCTCGACGAATCCGGGCTCGCCGGTGTTGCAGCGCTCCTCGAGCGCCCGCGCCTGCGCGCCCGGCACCGTCACCAGCGACGAGAGCAGCGCGGCTCCGGTCAGTACCCCCAGCAGGCTCTTCAATGCGTCTTTCCTCTCCCCGAAAGCCCCCATAGAAGCACATCTCACCTGCGGAAGACGGGTGGATCACAGCTTCCGCGTTTCGTTAACGCACGAGGAATCTGCTACGTTTCCACCATGCTGTATGGCCTGCTCCTCCTTAGCGGCCGCGACGAGGCCTAAAAGGCCGGCTTCCTCGTCGCGGTGCTGAGTGTCGCCTGTCGGCCGCGAGCCGGACCACTCACACAGGAATCCAGGAGCAGGGGAATCCCATGAACGACCAGAATCCCAGCGGCATGCCCTTCGGCAGGTACCAGCCCTTCCAGCCGGTCAGGCTGAGCGACCGTACCTGGCCCGACAAGGTGATCACCCAGGCGCCGCGCTGGTGCGCGGTGGACCTGCGCGACGGCAACCAGGCCCTGATCGACCCGATGGACGGCCCGCGCAAGCTGAAGATGTTCGAGCTGCTGGTGCGGATGGGCTACAAGGAGATCGAGGTCGGCTTCCCGGCGGCCAGCCAGACCGACTTCGACTTCGTCCGCCAGATCATCGACGAGGGCCGGATCCCCGACGACGTGGTGATCCAGGTGCTGACCCAGGCGCGGCCCGAGCTGATCCAGCGCACCTTCGAGGCGCTGGAGGGGTCGAAGCAGGCGATCGTCCACCTGTACAACTCCACCTCCACGCTGCAGCGCCGGGTGGTCTTCGGCCAGGACAGGGACGGCATCACCGCCATCGCGGTCGAGGGCGCCGAGCTGTGCAGGAAGCTGGCCGCCGAGACCGACACCGAGATCTTCTTCGAGTACTCGCCGGAGTCGTTCACCGGCACCGAGCTGGAGTACGCGGTCGAGGTCTGCAACGCCGTCAACGAGGTGTGGCGGCCCACCCCCGAGCGCAAGGTGATCATCAACCTGCCGGCCACGGTGGAGATGGCGACCCCGAACATCTACGCCGACCAGATCGAGTGGATGAACCGGCACCTGGAGCACCGCGACTCCATCGTCCTGTCGCTGCACCCGCACAACGACCGGGGCACCGCGGTGGCCGCCGCCGAGCTGGGCTACCTGGCCGGCGCCGACCGCATCGAGGGCTGCCTGTTCGGCAACGGCGAGCGCACCGGCAACGTCTGCCTGGTCACCCTGGGCCTGAACCTGTTCACGCAGGGCGTCGACCCGCAGATCGACTTCTCCGACATCGACGAGATCCGCCGCACCGTCGAGTACTGCAACCAGCTGCCGGTGCACGAGCGCCACCCCTACGGCGGCGACCTGGTCTACACCGCCTTCTCCGGCTCCCACCAGGACGCCATCAAGAAGGGCTTCGACCATTTGGAGCGCGACGCCGCCGCGGCGGGCGTGCCGGTCGGGGAGTTCACCTGGCAGGTGCCCTACCTGCCGATCGACCCCAAGGACGTGGGCCGCACCTACGAGGCGGTCATCCGGGTCAACAGCCAGTCCGGCAAGGGCGGCGTGGCCTACATCATGAAGACCGAGCACTCCCTGGACCTGCCGCGCAAGCTGCAGATCGACTTCTCGCGGGTGGTGCAGGAGCGCACCGACGGCGAGGGCGGCGAGGTCACCGCCGAGGAGATGTGGCGGATCTTCGAGCGGGAGTACCTGTCGGGCGGCCCGCGCATCGGGCTGCTGGCCCACCGCACCTCCTCGCGGGTCGACGAGAAGGACCTCATCAACTGCGACGTCCGCGTCGACGGTGAGATCCGGGAGATCCAGGGCATCGGCAACGGGCCGATCAGCGCCTTCGTGGACGCGCTGGCCCCGGTGGGCGTCGAGGTCAAGGTGCTGGACTACCACGAGCACGCGATGAGCTCCGGCGGCGACGCCAAGGCCGCCGCCTACGTCGAGTGCCAGGTCGAGGGAAAGACCCTGTGGGGCGCCGGGGTGGACGCCAACATCGTCACCGCGTCCCTGAAGGCCGTGCTGTCCGCGGTGAACCGCGCCGCGAGGTAGGGCCCGGGACGCGAAGGCCCCCGCAGGCGATGATCTCGCCGTCGGGGGCCTTCGCGCGTCCGGGGCCTCAGCCCAGGAGTGAGATGCCGTAGGAGACGCCCCACAGGGCGCCGAGGGAGAGGATCACCCGGTCGCCCAGCAGGACGTCCTCGGGCGCGCCGCCCTCGCCGCGGTCGACCACCAGCGCGTACCGCAGGACGGCCAGGGTCATCGGCACGATGGAGATCATCCGCCATGCGGCGGTGTCGGGGTCGTCGGACTCCAGCGCCCACAGGCAGTACGACAGGGTCATCAGGGCCGCGGCGCCCTGCCAGACGAAGCGCAGGTAGCTCTCGCTGTACTCGCTGAGCAGCTTGCGGGTGTGCTGGGCCTGGTCGCCCAGCGCGGCCAGTTCGGAGGAGCGCTTGGCGGCGACCACGAACAGCGAGCCGAAGCCGACGGTGATGAGGAACCACTGGGAGGGCGCGACCTGGGTGGCCGCGCCGCCCGCGATGCCGCGCAGCAGGAAGCCGGAGGCCACGACCGCGATGTCCATCACCGCCACGTGCTTGAGGTGCACGCAGTAGAGGACCTGGACCACCGAGTAGACCAGCAGCACCAGCGCGGTCGAGCCGTTCAGCAGGAGCAGCGCCAGCAGGGGCGGCACGAGGGAGAGCCCGATGCCCAGCCCGTAGGCGGCCTTGAGGGGGACGACACCGGCCGCGATCGGGCGGTTGCACTTGACGGGGTGGGCCCGGTCGGCCTTGACGTCCAGGGCGTCGTTGAGGAAGTAGATGCCCGAGGCGGCCATGCTGAAGAGCACGAAGACCAGCAGGGTCCGGCCCGCCACGTCGAGTTCGAAGATACGGCCGCCGGCCACGGGGGCGGCGACCACGAGGACGTTCTTGGCCCACTGTTTGGGGCGCGCGGTGCGCAGCAGCCCCTGCCCGAGGGAGGGGCGGCGGGGGAGCGGGGGAGGGGGGAGCGGCCGGTCGGTCTGTCCTATCAGGGGGAGGTGGCCCACAACGGGATCCTTTTCTGTGGGTTCAGCGCCGGGTATCTGGATTGAGGCGGTACAGCCGGCCAAGGGGGGGCGCGCCGTACCGGGGAGCGATGCCCCCCAGAGGGGTGACAAAGGTGAAGAAGGGGCTGTCGTCGATCTCCTCACGGACGTCGTCCCATACCTGGGAGCGATCGAGCAGGACGTATTCGGCCTTCTGGTCGTGCAGCCGCCCGACGAGATGCGGGATGTCGCGGGGCGGTTCGACGACCACCAGGTTGCGTTCGAGGCGGGGCCCGCGCAGCGGCATGATCAGGCTCTGCACGTTGCCTTCGGCCAGGGCGATGACGCTGCCGTCCGGCAGCTGCTCCAGGGCGCGGAACTCCGTCCACGGCCAGACCCGGGAGAACCGGTCGGGGGCCATGCTCAGCGACAGCAGCCGGTTCAGCGGCGTCCCGCCGTGCTCGGCCACCATCGCCTCGTCCGCGGCCTCCCCGCTGTTGATGGGGACGTACACGTGGCCGAGGACCGCGGCCATGATCGTGCAGGCGGCCAGGGCGAACTGGAGGCCCCCGTCACAGGCGCGGGCGAGACCGCTGCGCGCCCGGCTGAGCCTGCTCATCAGCAGGACGCAGAAGGCCAGCAGGCAGCCGTAGCCGAGCAGCACGTACCGGCCCCACCAGGGAGCGGGGCTGGGACCGAAGGAGACGGCCACGCCCAGCAGGAGCAGCATCCCCGCCCCGGCCCCCAGGCGGTGCCGGAAGAGTTTCAGCCACAGCAGGATGCCCAGCACGGAGAAGGGCAGGACGAAGACGAGCCAGAGCGTGCCCAGGCCGCCCAGCCGGATGTCGTAGATGGGGGTGCTGAAATCGGTGAACGGGCTGCTCCACGAGGCCCACAACTGCTCCGGCAGGGTCATGGCGCGGATCTCGGCGGGGACGTTCGTGCCCATGACGAGCTCCTGGACGGTCCCGCGCCCCTCGAAGCCGATCATCGTGATGGGGTAGAAGGGGTTGTCGTAGTTCAGCCAGGTCCGCAGGTACCAGTAGGCGCCGACGGCCACGACCGGCAGCACCAGGGCGGGGGCCGAGCGCACGAACGGCGCGAACCCCAGGCGGTGGCGCCTGGCCACGTACCCCACGACGACCACGGCGGCCACGCCCACCGCGCCCAGGACCGCCAGGTTGCTGCTCTTGGACCCGGCGGCGGCGCCCAGGGCGGTGCCCAGCACCAGCATCTTGCGGGTCACCACCGGTCCCGGCCGGGCCGACAGGCGGGCCGCGCCGGGCAGCACCGCCAGGACGTACAGGGCGGCCAGGCCGAACGCCGCGCTCTGCACGTCCACGTAGTAGGTGTGGGCCTGGGCGAAGACGGCGGGCGTGAGCAGGAAGGCGAGCCCGGCCAGGACCGCGAAGCCGCGCCGGGCGCCCAGCCGCCGGGCGAGCCCGGCGATCGCGACGGCGGCCAGCGGGTAGCCGGCCAGCAGGAAGGGCACGCCGTAGTCGGCCGACTTGAGGAAGACCATCGGCCAGCCGGCCAGCGACTCCACGCCCATCGGGTAGGTGTCGGACCAGATGATCTCCCTGGAGCGGTCCACCGCTCCGGTCTGCGCCCACTGCGCGGGCGCGACCAGGTGGTACATCAGGCCGTCCCAGTCGGTGGGCGGCAGCCGTACGCCCAGCCAGCCCCGCAGCGCGTAGACGGTGAGCGCGACCAGGCCGAGGACGGCGGCCAGGGGATGGCCGGCCCAGCCGCGCAGGGAGCGGCGGGTCCAGACCTTCAGGCGCCTGCCGAAGACACCGGGATGGCGGCGCAGCTCGACGGAGGCGCACAGCAGGCCCACGCCCGCCAGCACGCCGGCGCCGCAGGCGAGCGGGATCGGCTGGTAGTAGCGCAGCAGCGCGCCGACCACGATGGTCAGCAGCATGATCCCGGCCAGGGCGAAGGTCAGGAAGGTGACCAGGGTCTCGGCCGGGCGGACCGGTCGGGCCCATACGGTGAGACCGAATGCGCCGATCAGGACGAGTGAAGTCGCCGTGACCAGCAGCAATGCCTCCGCCATGCCTCAGATTCCTGTGAGATTTCGGTATACGTCGCGCAATAGTTTGCTATATGGGACAGGAGGGTATCTGATGCGAGCAGGTCCTGAGGTGTATTGCCGGTGTATGAGAGTTTTGCTCTAGCATCGTGCGGGTGCGTCGTTACCGGAAGTTGATCGGTGAGCTGGCCCGATTCGGCAGTGTCGGAGTGTTGTGCGTGGCGGTCAACGTCGCCTTGTACAACCTGCTGCGCTACGGTCTGGAGATCGAGTCACTGACCTCGAATGCCCTGGCCATGATCGTCTCCACCAGTGTGGGTTATGTAGCTAACCGTTACTGGACATTTCGCGAGAGCGACGAGACCGGGATGGCCCGGGAGTACGTTCTTTTCTTCGTTCTCAACGGCGTCGGCTTCGTGATAACCGAGGCCGTGCTGTGGCTGGCCCACCTGATGGGGTTCGACGGCAAGTGGACGTCGAACGGCGCGCTGCTGCTGGGCATCGGCCTGGCGACGATATTCCGCTACTGGGGGTACAAGCGCTGGGTCTTTCGGGAGCGTCACACCGAAGAGCCCGTGAAGGTGGGGTGAACCCGCCGGCCGGGGGCCGGGAGCACGACGTCCCGGGGAGTGCTCCCCGGGACGCGGCAGGCGCCGCCCGGTCCCGGGCGGCCTTCTCTCAACTCCGGAACAGATGGCCGACGAGCTCGCGCAGCGGCTCGGTCAGCTGGGACTCCCCGACGGTCACCGTCCGGCCGTCGAGGTCGATCTCGTAGACGAAGCGGTCGCCGCCCCCGCGCCGCTCGCGCCGGGGCGGGAGCGAGTCCAGGTCGCTCCGGGAGACCAGGGCCTCCAGCGCCGGGTCCTCGGCGGTGTCGGCCTCCGCCCGCCGCTCGACCCCGGCGAACCCGCCCGACCGCACCACGCTCACCCTCATGCGCTGAGGCCTACCCCGGCCCAGGCCGCCCGTACCGCCTGCTGCTCGGTGCTCGCCTCGCCGTAGCGGGCGCCCGCGAGCTTGGCGGTGGCCGCCGCGAAACCGCTGAAGTCCGTGTCGGGATAGATCAGCCCGCTGGTGAGCGTGTCGTACCAGATCTGCCCGGCGCGCTCCCAGGAGCGCCCGCCCAGCCCGACGGCCAGCAGGTGGAACGCCTTGTTGGGGATGCCGGAGTTGATGTGGACGCCCCCGTTGTCCCGGTGGGTGCGCACGTAGTCGTCCATGTGGCCGGGCTGCGGGTCCTTGCCGAGCTCCGGGTCGTCGTAGGCGGTGCCGGGCTCCTTCATGGAGCGCAGTGCCACCCCCCGGACGTCCGGCCCGAACAGTCCCTCGCCGATCAGCCAGTCGGCCTCCTCGGCGCTCTGGCCCAGGTGGAACTGCTTGACCATCGCCCCGACGACGTCGGACACCGACTCGTTGAGCGCGCCGGACTGGCCGTAGTAGGCGAGGTCGGCGGTGTGCTGGGTGACGCCGTGGGCCAGTTCGTGGGCGGTGACGTCCAGCGGCCCGGTGAAGGACAGGAACAGCCGCCCGTCCCCGTCGCCGTAGACCATCTGCTCGCCGTTCCAGAAGGCGTTGTCGTAGGCGACCCCGTAGTGGACGGTGGAGACCATCTCCATCCCGTCGTTGTCGATCGAGTTGTGGTCGTAGACGTCCTCCAGGAAGCGGAACGTCACGCCCAGCCAGTCGTAGGCCTCGTCGGCGGCCGCGTCTCCGGTGGGGCCGTCGCCCTCGCCGCGGACGGTCGTGCCGGGCAGCTCCTCGCGCCGCCCGGCGTCCTTGACCACGCGCCGCGGCTCGTCGCGCCGGCCGTTCCCCGACCGCTGCGCGGGCACCAGCTCCCGCTCCGCGCGGTTGGAGGCGTCCAGGGTGAGCGTGCGGATGGCCCGGGCGCGCGTCCGCGGGTCGGCGGTGCGCTCCACGACCCGCTGGAGCAGGTGCGGAGGAACGATCGTGCATCTCATGGCGCTCATCGTGTCACTCTCGGTATCGGAGTTGTAGTACCTCGGCGCCAGGGTTCTCCGACCGCCGTCGCACGCCGGGGCATGCGGGACAATGGGGGGGTGACGGTCTACCGCGACGAGGGCATCGTGCTGCGCACCCAGAAGCTGGGTGAGGCGGACCGGATCATCACCGTGCTCACCCGGCGCACCGGGAAGATCCGGGCGGTCGCCAAGGGCGTCCGCAAGACCAGGTCGAAGTTCGGCGCCCGGCTGGAGCCGTTCACCCACGTGGACCTGCAGCTGTACGAACGCCGCTCGCTCGACATGATCACCCAGGCCGAGACGCTGCGCCCGTACGGCGAGCCGCTGGTGGCCGACTACCCGCGCTACACCGCGGGGGTGGCCATGCTGGAGGCCGCCGAGAAGCTCGTCGGCGAGGAGCGGGAGCCGTCGTTGCGGCAGTTCCTGCTGCTGGTCGGGGGCCTGCGCACCCTCTGCGAGCGGACCCACGAGCCGCGGCTGGTGCTGGACGCCTTCATGTTGCGCTCGTTGTCGGTGGCGGGCTGGGCGCCCGCGCTGGACGAGTGCGCCCGCTGCGGAGGGCGGGCCGGCATCCGCGGCTTCGCCGTCGCGGCGGGCGGCGCGATCTGCCTGGCCTGCCGGGTGCCGGGCTCGGCCACCCCCGCCCCCGAGACGTTCACGCTGATGCTGGCGCTGCTGCGCGGCGAGTGGGACGTCGCGGACGCCAGCCAGGACCGCAACCGTGTGGAGTGCAGCGGCCTGGTGGCCGCCTACCTGCAGTGGCATCTCGAGCACGGGATCCGCTCACTGCGCCATGTCGAGAGGAGCAAGAGTGAAGTTCCGCCCACCGGAGCCGCACCCCAGCGGGGCCAGGCCGCCGGAACTGCCCCGTGAGCTGATCCCCCGGCACGTCGCCATGGTCATGGACGGCAACGGGCGCTGGGCCAAGGAGCGCGGCCTGCCGCGCACCGAGGGGCACAAGAGGGGGGAGTTCTCGCTCTTCGACGTGATCGAGGGCGCGGTCGAGCTCGGCATCCCCTACCTGTCGGCGTACGCGTTCTCCACCGAGAACTGGCGGCGCTCGCCCGAGGAGGTGCGCTTCCTCATGGGCTTCAACCGTGACGTGATCCGGCGGCGCCGCGACCAGATGCACGAGATGGGCGTCCGCGTGGTGTGGGCGGGCCGCAAGCCGCGGCTGTGGCGCTCGGTGATCAAGGAGCTGGAGGACGCCGAGAAGCTGACCGCCCGCAACGACGTGCTGACCCTGCAGTTCTGCGTCAACTACGGCGGCCGCGCCGAACTGGCGGACGCGATGGCCGGCATCGCGCGGGACGTCAAGGCCGGGAAGGTGAACCCGGAGAAGATCACCGAGAAGACGATCGCCAAGTACCTCTACCAGCCGCAGGTGCCCGACGTCGACCTCTTCCTGCGCCCGTCGGGGGAGCAGCGCACGTCCAACTTCCTGCTGTGGCAGTCGGCCTACGCCGAGATGGTGTTCCAGGACACCCTCTGGCCGGACTTCGACCGCCGCCACCTGTGGCACGCCTGCGAGGTCTACGCCAGCCGCGACCGCCGCTACGGCGGCGCCATCCCCAACCCGGTACCGATCATCTAAGGGAAGAGCCCGGTTTGGCGGGGTACTGAGTGGGAAGTGTCATGAGTCCCTTGTAGGGTGCGGCTTCATGAGCTACCCCCCGCAGTACGGCCCCCAGGGGCAACCGCCCTACCAGCCGGGCCCCCCGCCGGCTCCGGGATACCCTCCGGGCCAGGGATACCCGCCGGCGCAGGGGTACCCGCAGACCCCGCCGCCGTTCCACGGGGCCCCGCCGCAGCAGCCGGGCGGGGTCTTCGCCCCGCCGCCGCCGGCTCCCAGGAAGAACAAGGGGCCGCTGGCCGGGTGCCTCGGCGCGGTCGTGGTGGTGGCGGTCGTCCTGGGCATCAGGGTCGTCGGCAACCTCGCGGAGGAGGGCATCGAGTCGATCGACAGCCCCGACCGGACCACCAACGGCGAGATCGCCGACCCGGGGAACATGGACCCGCTGAAGCTGCAGGTCGGTGACTGCTATCACAACGCGATCTCCAGCGTGGACACCACCGAGACGGTCCGCAGCATCGACGCGATCCCCTGCACCGAGCGCCACAACGCCCAGGTGATCAGCGAGACCACGATGAGCAGCAGCACCTACCCGGTGGCCTCGCAGTTCCTCGACAAGTGCAGCGACCAGGCCAAGCTCTGGGCCGGCCGCTACGACGGGGCCTTCAAGAGGCTGCAGCAGAAAGACCCGGACTTCACGGTGTCGGCGTTCTTCCCGCTGTCCGCGGGATGGAGCAGCACCGGCCCCAACCGGATCACCTGCAGCCTGGTCAGCTCGACCGGTGATCTGGGCCAGAAGCTGCCGACCCTCTGACGCGTTTTGAACGTAAAAGCCGCCTCCGGCCGGAGGCGGCTTTTTTCTTTACCTTTCTGACGACTCCTGTCATGGCGCTGTCATCGAGTGATCTCCGTCAGGCCAGTGAGGCGTCGAGAGTGATCTTCACACCCTTCAGCGCCTGGCTCACCGGGCAGCCCTCCTTGGCGTTGCGGGCGGCCTCGGCGAACTGCTCGGCGCTCATCCCCGGCACCGACCCCTCGACGGTCAGGTGGATGCCGGTGATGCCCTCGCCGGGCTGGAACGTCACGTCGGCGCGGGTGTCCAGGCGGGACGGCGGGCTGCCGGCCTGGGCCAGGCCGTTGGAGAGCGCCATGGAGAAGCAGGTGGAGTGGGCCGCGGCGATGAGCTCCTCGGGGCTGGTGCGCCCGTCGGGGGACTCGGCCCGCGAGGGCCAGGTGACCTCGAACGTGCCCAGCTTCGAGGACTCCAGGGAGACGGTGCCCTGCCCGCCGAAGAGCGGGCCCTCCCAGTGCGCGGCGGCGGTACGGGTAGTTGCCATGACCTGATCTTACGTCGCTTTTCAGTCTTTACCATCGGCTGGATCGCCTATCACGTAAGGGTTACAGGCCTCCTTGCATACCGGCCGTGACCCTCCGTTTGGGGCGTTCTTGACACTTATGGTTAACTGGGGGCAATCCAGGCAACGGGAAGGCAATGCCAGCCTCTTCCCCGCCTCCAAGGAAGCGATTCGAGATCGCTTAGGCACCGCGTCGTCGCCCTGCGAGCACGACCACCTCGAGTGCCGGTCCCGACGGCGTCCCAGCGCGAAGCGCGAAGCCGTGCAGGGGCGTCCTGTCCACCGAGCAAAGGAACCGCGTTGCAGAAGCGTGCCCTCACCCTGTCCCTGGCCGGCGCCACCGCCCTGGCCGCCCTGTCCACCGGCGTCGTCGCCAACTCCGGCGAGATCACCTCGGCGTCCAACACCGTCGCCGCCCCCCGGCAGAGCGCCCCCTCCTCCGCCGCCACCACGCAGGCCGCCACGGCCGAGCGCAAGGCCGACACCGCGCAGGCCGAGGAGACCAAGAAGGAAGCGGCCGAGAAGAAGGCCAAGGCCCTGTACTCCGGCACCACCACCGCGTCCTACTTCTGGGACGACGGCTCGGGCATCAACGGCGACACCGGCGCCCCCGCGGGCGGCAAGCCCATGCAGAAGGGCCTGTTCGCCTCCCCGTCCTGGCCGCTGCACACCAAGGTGAAGGTCACCTACAACGGCCGCTCCGTCACCGGCTTCGTCGGCGACCGCGGTCCGGGTGAGCCCTCCCACCGCGGTGTCATGCTCGACCTCGACACCTACACGTTCCGGTACCTGTACGACGGCAAGAAGCCCAAGACCAAGTACACCGCCGGCGTCCCCGCCGGCCACCTCAAGGGCGTGAAGTACGAGGTCATCGAGTGGGGCAAGGGCGCGGGCAAGAAGGGCGCCCCGCGGCCCTTCGGCAGCTGACCCCGGCTGGCCTCAAAGACCCCCGAGACCAGGGACACATCAGGGACATGGGAGAAGCCCCGGCGAGAGCCGGGGCTTCTCCCATGTCCCGAAGTCGCGGAGGTCCCTCGGGTCAGCAGCCGATGAGCTGGGCGGCGAGGAAGGACTCCACCCGGTCCAGGGCGATGCGCTCCTGCTTCATGCTGTCGCGCTCGCGGACGGTGACCGCCTGGTCCTCCAGGGTGTCGAAGTCGACGGTGATGCAGAACGGGGTGCCGATCTCGTCCTGGCGGCGGTAGCGGCGGCCGATCGCGCCGGCGTCGTCGAACTCCACGTTCCAGTGCCGGCGCAGGGCCGAGGCCAGGTCGCGGGCCTTGGGGGAGAGGTCGGCGTTGCGGGACAGCGGCAGCACCGCGACCTTGACCGGCGCCAGGCGCGGGTCGAGGCGCAGGCTGTAGCGGGTCTCCATCTGGCCCTTGGCGTTGGGCGCCTGGTCCTCGGTGTAGGCGTCCATGAGGAAGGTCAGCATGGCGCGGTCGACACCGGCCGCGGGCTCGATCACGTACGGCGTGTAGCGCTCGCCGGTGGCCTGGTCGAAGAAGTTGAGCTCCTTGCCCGAGGCCTTGGAGTGGGCGTTCAGGTCGAAGTCGGTGCGGTTGGCGATGCCCTCCAGCTCACCCCACTCCGAACCCTGGAAGCCGAACCGGTACTCGATGTCGACGGTCCGCTTGGAGTAGTGGCTGAGCTTGTCCTTGGCGTGCTCGTAGAAGCGCAGGTTCTCCTCGCGGATGCCCAGGTCCCGGTACCAGGCCATGCGGGTGTCGATCCAGTACTGGTGCCACTCCTCGTCGGTGCCCGGCTGGACGAAGAACTCCATCTCCATCTGCTCGAACTCGCGGGTCCGGAAGATGAAGTTGCCGGGCGTGATCTCGTTGCGGAACGACTTGCCGATCTGGCCGATGCCGAACGGGATCTTGCGGCGGGCCGCCTGCTCCACGTTCTTGTAGTTGATGAAGATGCCCTGGGCGGTCTCCGGCCGCAGGTAGGCCAGGCCGGAGGCGTCCTCGATCGGGCCGAGGTAGGTCTTGAGCAGGCCGCTGAACTGCCTGGGCTCGGTGAACGCGCCCTTGGTGCCGCAGTTCACGCACGTGAGGTCGGCCAGGCCGTTCGCCGGCGGGCGGCCGTGCTTCTCCTCGTACGCCTCTTCGAGGTGGTCGGCGCGGTAGCGCTTGTGGCAGTTCTGGCACTCGGTCAGCGGGTCGGTGAAGGTCTCGACGTGGCCGCTGGCCTCCCACACCTCGCGGTTGAGGATGACGCAGGAGTCGAGGCCGACGACGTCCTCCCGGCCCTGGACCATGGCCTTCCACCACTGGCGCTTGACGTTGTTCTTCAGCTCGATGCCCAGCGGGCCGTAGTCCCAGGAGGCGCGCAGTCCGCCGTAGATCTCGCTCGAAGGGAAGACGATGCCTCTCTTCTGGGAGAGCGAGACGATCTTTTCCATCACATCGGAACGGCGGGCCATGAGTATGTCTCCAGCAGGAACCCCGGTAATTGACGCTTGTGAGTCTAGGCCCTGTCCCGAAGTCCGGGGGCCCGGGGAAGCAGACCCTCCAGGCCGTGTGTCGCCGGAGATTGCCGGAGACTGGAGAAGACTTGGGCGACCCCGGGTGTTCGGCCTGTCGCATCTGGTGACATGTGGGCTCTCGCGGGCCCCGATAAGGTGGCCGGACATCGGCTGGAAGGGCCTCCTGGTGTCGGAGAAGACTGCTCCCGTGTCGCGCGCCGAACAGAAGCGGCGCACGCGCGCCGCGCTGATCTATGCCGCGCGCGGGCTGTTCGTCGCGCAGGGCTACCCGGCGACGACGGCGGACGCCATCGCGCGTGCGGCCAAGGTCTCCCGGGCCACGTTCTACCTGCACTTCCGGTCCAAGGCCGAGATCGTCGTCGAGCTCATGCGCGGCGTGGAGCCGGAGATCGTCGGCGCGTACGCGCGGCTGGCCGGCATCGAGCCCGGCCCCGCGGCCGCCGAGGAGTGGCTGCGCGAGCAGGCCGCCATGTGGCGGCGGTACCGCATGGAGTTCATCTCCATGGAGCAGGCGCTCGCGAGCGAGGAGGCCGTCGCGGACGAGTGGTTCGCCCTCTACGACCGGCTGGTCGGCGCGATGGCGGCCGTCGTCGACCGCCTCGTGGCGCAGGGCCTCCCGGCCGAGCGCGCGCGGGCGAGGCTCGTCGCGCTGGTGATGACGGTCGAGCGCTCGTTCTATTTCGGAGTCCTGCGCGACCGTCCGGGCTTCTTCGAGGCGATCGTGCCCGAACTCGCCGACGCCCTCGCCCACGCCCTGCGGGGCGACGTGGACTACCCGGCCTGAGACGCCGGCCCTGCCGCGACCGATCGACTGGACGCCCGTCCAGTGAATTTCCTTGCTTGAGCCGCTGCCGTGCGGCGGTCTTGTCTGCGTTCCCCCAGGTAGAGCACGCTCCCTTGACCTTCGATCTCTCCGTGGCGTGCCCTCTCGTGTCCGTTAAGTGAACTTTCACTAGACACCCGTCAAGCGAATATGAGACGCTGCTTACACCCCGGTGGTCGCGCCGGGGAGGTTGCGAGGAGGAGCGATGAAGTTCGCTGATCACGTCGTTTTCGTCACCGGAGCGGCGTCTGGCATGGGTCTCGCCGTGGCCCGTGCGTTCCACGGGGAAGGCGCCGCCGTGTACGGCGCGGACATCTCCGCCGAGGCGCTGGAGGCCGCGTTCGAGGGCATGGAGCGCGCCGTTCCGCTCGCCTTCGACATCGCCGACAGCGGCGCCGTCGGCGAGGCCTTCGCCCGGGTGGAGGCCGACCACGGCCGGCTGGGCACGCTCGTCAACGCGGCAGGCGTCAACGCCCCGAACCGGGCCGCCCTCGAGGCGCTCAACGAGGAGAACTACAAGGGGTTCCTCGCGATGAAGCAGGGGCGCCGCCACGATCCCGAGTTCATCGAGCACGTCACCGACGACGACTTCGACCGCGTCATGAAGATCAATCTCTACGGCACGTTCTTCACCATGCGGGCCGCCGTACCGCTGCTGAAGAGGAACGGGGGCGGCGCCGTCGTCAACTTCTCCTCGGCCGCGGCGCTGATGGGCGTGGCGATGCCGCCCTACTACCCGGCCTCCAAGGCCGCCGTGCTCGGCCTCACCCGCGAGGGCGCCGTCGAGCTGGCCCCGTTCGGCATCCGCGTCAACGCGCTCGCCCCGGGAGCCATCGACACCCCGCTCTTCCGCCAGAGCGACGACGAGTTCATCGACTTCCTCGTCGGCCTCCAGCCGATCCGCCGCACCGCCACGCCGGAGGAGATCGCCAAGACGGTCCTGTTCCTCGCCGGCGAGGAGGGCTCGTACTACACCGGCCAGACGATCTCGCCCTCGGGCGGGCTCGTGATGCAGTGAGAGGCACGACGACCATGACCCCCGACACCACCGCCGTCCCCGTCGCGCAGGCCGCCGCCCCCGACGTCGTCTCCCGCCCGGACGTCGACCGCTGCGCCCTCGAACGGCTCGCCGCCGAGATCAGGAGGGACATCGCCGCCGGCGCCTACGACGGCGTCCACATGATCCTCGCCCGCGGCGGCGACGTCGTCGCGGACACCGTGCTCGGCTGGCACGAGCGCGCCACCGGCCGCGAGCTCGGGACGGACGCGGTGTTCCGCGTGCTCTCCCTCACCAAGGCGTTCACCAACGCGATGGCGCTGCGCGCGATCGGCGAGGGCAGGCTGGCCCTGTCCACACGCGTCGTGGACCTGATCCCGGAGTTCCTGGGGACCGACCCGTTCCACATGCTCCGCAAGGACCGGATCAGCCTCGTCCACCTGCTCACCCACCGCTCCGGCATGCCGCCGACGCCCAACCCGGGGCTGGGGCCCGAGCGCTTCGGCGTCCTGGCGGACGTGATCCGGGCGCTGTCGGAGGTGGACGTGCTGTTCGAGCCGGGCGAGAACCTCAACTACGCGCCGGCGATCAACCACGCGCTCATGGGCGAGATGGTGCGCCGCGCCTACGGCGCGGCGTCGTTCCGCGACCTGGCCCGCGAGCTGGTCTTCGACCCGCTGGGCATGGACGAGACCTCGTTCGGCCTGCCGGCGGGGCTGCGCGACCGGGCCGTGCCGCTCAAGGCGTACCTGCCCGAAGGCGGTTTCCTGCAGCCCGGCGACATCGAGTGCCTCAACGAGCACATCACCGAGGACGCCGAGATGCCGTGGGTGGGCTCCGTCTCCACCGCCCGCGACGTCCTCACGTTCGCCGAGATGATCCGCCGCCGCGGCCTCCACGACGGGCGGTGGGTGCTGGCTCCGGCGGTCGTCGACCAGGCCACGACCCCGCAGACCGGCGACATGCCGAACGACCTGTACGCCCAGATGGCCGTCGCCCGCGGCTGGGAGATCCCCCGCGGCAACTTCGGGCTCGGGTTCTCGCTGTCCGGCACGGGCACCGCGCCCGGCTTCTTCGGCCCGTTCACGTCGCCGCGCACGCACGGCAACTACGGCGCCGGATCGTCGCTGTTCTGGGTCGACCCGGAACGCGACCTCACCTTCGTGTTCCTGTCCGCCGGAGTGATGGAGGAGAGCGAGAACGTCGCCCGCTTCCAGAAGCTCTCGACCATGGCCGTGGCCGCGGCCCTGTGAGAATCCGGAGTCGACGATGACCGAGACCCCGACGCGCCCGGCGGAGGCCGGCCGCTGCCCCGTCGCGCACGGCTTCGACGCCATGAGCGACGACTACTACCGCGACCCGTCCCTGCACTTCGCCAAGGTGCGCGAGGAGCATCCGGTGTTCTGGTACCCGTGGCTCAACGCGTGGATCGTCACCCGGCGCGAGGACGTGCTGCGCGTGCTGGGGGACTGGAGGGAGTTCTCCTCTTCCGGCAACACCGCGACGATCGAGGTCCCCGAGAAGCACCGCGACGTCGTCCCGCAGGGCCTGATGTCGGAGATGATCGTGGGCACGGATCCCGACCTGCACACGGTCCACCGCAACGCGGCACTGCGCGGGTTCACCAGGGACCGCATGGAGGCGCTGCGCCCGCAGATCGAGGAGCGAGCCCACCGCATCCTCGACAAGATCGAGGACCGGGGCTCCGCCGACCTCATGGAGGAGTACTGCCTCGAGCTGACCACCCAGACCCTGCTGGCCCATCTGGGCCTGGGTTGGGAGCACGACGCCATGATGCGCAGGCTGCGCGGCGACATGGGCCGCGTGCTCTCCTCCGCGCAGGAGCAGATGCCGCAGGAGATCTTCGATGAGGTGTGGGAGCGGTTCGCGGCGTCCTTCGCCCGGCTGCAGGCCGTGGTCGCCGAGCGCCGCGAGAACCCCGGCGACGACTTCATCAGCGACATGGCGACGCAGAAGACCGAGGACGGCGCTTATGTCCTGACCATCCCGCAGGTGGCGCTGCACGTCTGCGAGTTCGCTCTCGCCGGCGCCGACACCACCGCGCAGGCGATGGCGAACGCCGTGCTGTTCCTCGACACCAGGCGCGAGTACATCGAGGAGGCGCTCGAGGACCCGGCGCTGTGGGCGAACGTCTTCGAGGAGACCATCCGCCGCCGCCCGTCGTCGCCCTTCGCCTCCCGCAAGGCGACGCGCGACATGGAGATCTCCGGTGTGAAGATCTCCCGGGGCGACATGATCTGGGTCTCGCTCGCGAGCGCGAACACCGACCCCGCCCACGTCGAGCGTCCTTTCGAGTTCGACATCCACCGCGAGGACCCGGCCGGGCACCTGGCCTTCACCGCGGGCCGGCACACCTGCCTCGGCCAGGAGCTCGCCCGTGTGCAGGGCGCGACCGGGCTGCGGGTGCTCTTCGAGCGGCTGCCCTCCCTGCGCCCCGCCGGCGAGGTCCCGCTCGACTTCGCCAGGATGGCGCTGCTGCCGGTGCGCCTGTCCCTGCCCGTGGTCTGGGACGTCGCCGACGTCGAGCGCCAGAAGAGGCGCGTCAAGCGCGAGATGGACCTCGTGCTGGTCGCCAGGGAGGAGGCCGCCGAAGGCGTCGTCGCGCTGCGCTTCGCCCACCCCGACGGCGACGCCCTGCCGGACTGGGAGCCCGGCGCGCACGTCGACGTCCGCGTGCCGGTGGGCGGCGGCGTCCTGGTGCGGCAGTACTCCCTGTCCTCGTCGCCGTCGCGGCCGGACGAGTGGCGGCTGGGCGTGCTGCGCGAGACCGGCGGGCGCGGCGGCTCGCAGGCGATCCACGACACGTTCGAGGTCGGCGCGCGGGTCCGCCTGGGCTGGCCCCGCAACAACTTCAGGCTCGTGCCCTCCCCGCGGTACGTCTTCGTCGCGGGCGGCATCGGGATCACCCCGATCCTCCCGATGATCGAGAAGGCCGAGGCCGAGGGCGCCGAGTGGGAGCTGCACTACGGCGGCCGCACCCGCGCGTCGATGGCGTTCCTCGACGAGCTGGCGCAGTACGGCGACAGGGTGAGGCCGGTCCCGCAGGACGAGTTCGGCCATCCGGACCTGCCGGGTGTCTTCGCCGAGGTCCGGACCGGCGCGCTCGTCTACGCGTGCGGTCCGGAGCCGCTGCTGCGGGCGGTCGAGGACGCTTTGGCGCACTGGCCGGAGGGCACGCTGCACACCGAGCGGTTCGCGCCCAGAAAGGTGGTGCGCGAGGAGCCGGACGAGGCGTTCCAGGTGGAGTTCGCCCGGTCGGGCGTCCAGGCCGAGGTGCCGGCGGGCAGGTCGATCCTCCAGGTCGCGGAGGAGAACGGCGTCACCGCGCTGTCCTCCTGCAAGGAGGGGACGTGCGGCACCTGCGAGACGCGGATCCTGGCCGGGTCGGCCGACCACCGCGACTCGATCCTCACCCCCGCGGAGCAGGCCGCCGACGGCACGATGATGATCTGCGTGTCGCGCGCGGCCAAGGGCTGCACGCGTCTGGTCCTGGAGGCCTGAGCCGGAGCCCGGGAGCCGTCGCGGCGGCTCCCGGGCGAGCGCGGGGGCTCAGTAGACGGGGCCGTCGACGATGTTGCTGTCGACCTTCATGCGGACCCCGCCGTGCTCCTCGAAGTGGCCTCCGCGGTACTGCTTGATCCGCTGGTGGTCGTACCAGAGGTCGTCGGGCACGTGCCGGTCGCCGTACGGCTCGGGCTCGCCGTCCCAGCGGGCGTACCAGACGGCGTACGGGCGGGTGATCCCCTCGGCCTCCGCCAGGTCGCGGATGCCGCTGGCGGCGCTGCTGTAGACGCCGGGCAGGTAGCCGAGCTCGTCCAGATGGATCGACCAGGCGTCCAGGAAGGCCAGGACCGCGTCGCGGCAGGAGAGGTCGCGGCTGCGGTAGGCCTCCATGTCGTAGTAGATCGGCTGCCCCTCGGGGATGCCGAGCCGCTGCGCGTCCGCCACCGCCCGCTCGGCCTCCTCCAGGCCGCGCTCGAAGGCGTGCCGGCCGGTGAACCGGTGGCGGAAGCGGGTGCAGGGCGCCTGCGGGCCCACGTAGGTGGGGATCAGCCGGTAGCCCATCCGCCGCGTCGACACCACCCATTCGCGGGTCAGGTGCGGCTGGGCGCAGCCGCGGGCGGCGCCGCCGATGTAGATGTTGGCGATCGAGTAGGCGTTCCGCCAGGCCCGCATGGCGCGCAGGGACGGGGCGGCGCAGGTGTCGAAGCCGTGTCCGGAGGCCCAGACCTGCTGGTGGCCGCGCGGCGGTGAGACGGCGCGCTCGGCGGGGTCGGCGGGGTCGGGTCCCGCGGGGAGGGACACCGCGCCGGCCGAGGCGCAGGGCAGGATGATCGCGAGGCTGAGCAGTCCGAGGGCGAGGAAGGCTCGGGGCATCGACGTCCTTTCCGGTGATCGGTGAGGCGTTGATCACCACGCCGGTGCCGGGGCAAACGGCCCATGGAAAGCTTTACCCCGGCTTGACCACTTCGTAGGCGCCCGGCTCGTCGACGGCCAGGGCGGACAGGGGGATGAAAGCCATGCGGACCTCGTAAGCGCCCAGGGCGCGGCGGTAGTAGCCCGCACCGTCCCATTCGGTGACCAGCGCCCAGAGTTCGGGATCGTCGACACAGCGCCCGATCCTCCCGTAACGGAAGCCGGGCGAGGCCTCCAGCGCGGTGAGGACGGGGGCGAGCTCGGCCTGGAACTGCTCGGCAGGGGAGCCTTCGGGGACGCGGTAGCGGGTAATGGCGATCACAGGGCCATCCTGGCAGGTGCGCGTGGTGCGGCCGTCCGGATGATCTCATCGGTTTTGACAATCATTTTCATTTTAGCCATCATCGAAGTATGAAGAGAAGCGTCCTGATTTCTAGTGCTTTGTCCGTAGTGATGCTGGCCACCGCGGCCTGCGGGAACGGCGGCTCCTCCTCCGGTGCGGACGGGAAGACGGAGATCACGGCCTCCTTCTATCCGGTCGCCTGGCTGGCCGAGCGGGTCGGCGGCGCGAACGCCGAGGTCGCCGTGCTCACCAAGCCGGGCACCGAGCCGCACGACCTGGAGCTGTCGCCCCGGCAGGTGGCCGAGATCACCGAGACCGACCTCGCCGTGTACGTCAAGGGCCTCCAGCCCGCCGTGGACGACGCCGTCGCCCAGCACGCCGCAGACCGCTCCCTGGACGTGTCCTCGCTGGTGGAGCTGATCCCCGCCGACGAGCACGCCCACGCCGACGAGCACGCCCACGAGGGGGAGGGCGAGCACGCCGAGGAGGCGCACGAGCACGAGGGCGAGCACGATCCGCACCTGTGGCTCGACCCCTCCCGGATGGCCGCCGCGGCGACCGGTCTCGGCGAGCGGCTGGCCGAGGCCGACCCCGCCCACGCCGCGGACTACCGCGCGAACGCCCAGAAGGTCGCCGGAGAGCTCGGCGCGCTGGACGGGGAGTTCGAGGACGGCCTGGCCCGCTGCGAGCAGAAGACCATCGTGACCTCGCACGCGGCGTTCTCCTACCTGGCCGACCGGTACGGGCTCGAGCAGGTGGCCATCGCCGGGATCGACCCCGACTCCGAGCCCTCGCCCCGGCGCATGGCCGAGCTGAGCGACCGGATCAAGGAGCTCGGCGTCACCACCGTGTTCACCGAGACGCTGGTGAGCCCCCGGCTCGCGCAGACGCTGGCCGACGGGGCGGGCGTGAAGACCGCGGTCCTGGACCCCCTGGAGGGTGTGAAGGAGGGGTCGGGTGATGACTACCTGTCGGTTCAGCGCCGCAACCTGGCGGCACTGAAGGACGCGCTGGTCTGTTCCTGAGTGACAATGGAAACCATGATGGATGCCGTTTTCGAGCTGCAAGACGGGCATGTCAGGCTGGACGGCAGGGAGATCCTGCACGGGATCGACCTGCGGATCTGCCCCGGCGAGGTCGTCGCGCTGATGGGACCCAACGGGTCGGGCAAGTCCACCCTGGTGCGGGCCCTGCTGGGGCTGGTGCCCCTGGCCTCGGGGCGGCGGTCCGTCTTCGGCTCCGCCCGGTTCCGCGACTGGGCCAGGATCGGTTACGTGCCGCAGCGGCTGAGCGTCGGCGGGGGGGTGCCCGCGACGGTCCGGGAGATCGTCTCCTCCGGGCGGATCGCCCGCCAGTCCCGCCTGCGGCCCGCCTCTCGGGCCGACCGCGCCGCCGTCGGGCGGGCCATGGCCGCGCTGGGCGTCGACCACCTGGCCGGGCAGAGCGTCTCGCGGCTGTCGGGCGGCCAGCAGCAGCGGGTGCTCATCGCCCGCGCCCTGGCCGGCGAGCCCGACGTGCTCGTCATGGACGAGCCGCTGGCCGGCGTGGACGCCGAGAACCAGCGGGCGCTGGCCGACACGCTGTCCCTGCTGGTCGGGCAGGGCCACACGATCGTGCTGGTCCTGCACGAGCTCGGGCCGCTCGAGCCGCTGATCACCCACAGCGTGGTGCTGGAGCACGGCAGGATCGTGCACCGGGGCGCGCCGCCCGAGCCCTCGGGCGAGTGCGCCCTGCCCGGCCACGACCACGTCCACCCGCACGCCGAACCCGAGCCCGTCTCGTTGTGGCGGGCCCTGGTGGGCAAGACGGGAAGGCACTGAACCCTTGCTCGCCTACGACTTCATGCAGCGGGCGCTGCTGGCGGCGCTGCTCATCGGCCTGGCCGCCCCGGCCGTCGGCACCTTCATCGTGCAGCGGCGGCTGGCCCTGCTGGGCGACGGCATCGGCCACATCGCGCTGACCGGCGTCGCGCTCGGCCTGGTCACCAGCACCTCGCCGCTGCTGGGCGCGATCGTCGTCTCGGTGCTCGGCGCGATCTGCATCGAGCTGCTGCGCACCCGCGGCCGCACCGGCGGGGACGTGGCGCTGGCGCTGCTGTTCTACGGGGGGCTGGCCGGCGGGGTGCTGGTCACCAACTTCGCGCCCGGCGGCAGCACCTCCAGCCTCCTGTCCTACCTGTTCGGCTCGATCAGCAGCGTCTCCGAGCAGGACCTGCTGGTCATCGCCCTGCTCGTGGCGGCGGTGCTGGGCGTCCTGGTGCTGCTGCGCCGCGAGCTGTTCGTCCTGTGCCAGGACGAGGAGGTCGCGCGGGCCGCGGGGCTGCGGACCGGCCTGCTGAGCATGATGCTGGCCGTCATCGCCGCGCTCACCATCGTGGTGGCGATGCGGGTCGTGGGGCTGCTGCTGGTCAGCGCGCTCATGGTGGTGCCGGTCGCGGCGGCCCAGCAGCTGACCCGGGGCTTTCGGGCGACGGCGTTGCTGGCCATGCTCTTCGGCATGCTCGCCGCGGTCGGCGGCCTGGCCGGGTCGTACCAGTTCAGCGTGGGGGAGGTGAACATCTCCCCGGGGCCCGCGATCGTCATGGTGGCGTTGGCGATCTTCGTCCTGTCCGCCGCCGGCGGGTTCCTGGTCCGGCGCCGCCACGCTCCGTCCCTCGCGGGCCCTGTAATGTCTGGGGGCGGACCCGTGAGTGAGGAGACGTCATGACGACCGCCAGACGCGAGGCGGTACGCCGAGCCCTGGCCTCCGGCGAGGGCTTCCGCAGCGCCCAGGACATCTACGCGGTGCTGCGCGCGGAGGGCTCGAAGATCGGCCTGACCACGGTGTACCGGGCTCTTCAGGCGATGTCGGAGACCGGCGAGGTGGACGTGCTGCGCACCGCCGAGGGCGAGGCGGTCTACCGCGCCTGCACCACCGAGGATCACCACCACCACCTGGTCTGCCGCTCCTGCGGCCGGACCGTCGAGGTGGAGGGCCCGGCGGTGGAGAGGTGGGCGGACGCCGTCGGCGCCGAGCACGGCTTCACCGACATGACCCACACCGTGGAGGTCTTCGGCACCTGCCCCGACTGCGCCGCCCGCTCCTGACCGGAGGCGGGCCGGCGGGCGTCGGCTAGCCTGGAACGCGGCAGGCCTGCTTCCGCCCAGCTCCAATGGGCGGAAGCAGGCCTGCCTCATACCTCGGGACCGCCGGTCGGCCTAGGGGTAGGTGCCGGTGACGTAGAGGGACTCGTCGCTCGCGGTCGTGAGCGCGAAGACGCCCTGGGTGATGGAGGCGCTGCTCGGGCAGAGGAAGATGCCCGAGGTCTTGTTGACCGTGATGCCTGCCATGTTGACCTGGGCCTGGCCGTTGGACGGGACCGGGCGGTTGGCGTTGGACCCGTTGAACCCGTTCGCCACGACGTTGCCGCCGTAGGTGCACTGCACGCCGAAGACGGTCGCCCGCACCGTGAAGCCGTTGAGGGCGACGGTGCCGTCCCTGCCGCCCGCGACGGGCGCGTAGGTGACGCTCCCGGCCCAGGGCATGTTCAGGAAGGTGATGGACGACGCGGTGCCCGAGCAGCCTCCGATGCTGGCCGAGGTGATGCTCAGCGGGTTGCCGTCGGAGTCGATGGTGCCGTTCAGGCTCGCGGAGGTGCAGGTCGTGGTGCCGCCGCCGTTGACCACCAGGTTCTGGATGAGGGTGGCCTTGGCGCTGCCGCTGTAGAGGGTGTTGCCGGCCACCTTGCGGATCTCGGTGGTGCCCGCGTGGGCGGGGGCGCCTACCGCGGTGAGCGCGAGGGCCGCGGCTCCCGTGAGTGCCGCCAGTTGTCGGATACGCGACATTGACATCTCCTTTGTCTGGTTGCAATGCCACCGTGAAGGTAAGCAGACGCCGATGGTGCGTCAATATCCGACTGATTCATGAAATGGCCGCTTTGTGACATGCGTCACCTGGTTGTCATCCCCTGATAAAAACGGCGAGTAAAATACGCGGCCGTCTGAGTGCCGGGGGAAGGCGCGTTCTGTCGCGCTGAGTGGCCGGTTTGTGACATGCAACACTGCTCGGCCTGGTGAAAGGTGCTTCGATGGGCCCGGCGAGGTGGGGTGAAGATCAGTCTCTCGTCTACGCTGAAAACGGCGGGCCCGTCTCCGCCCATGTCGGGTGGGCGGAGACGGGCCCGCGTCTCGGGACCGGTTCACGGCCCCGCGGGGATCAGGGGCCGGCGGTGATCAGGTTGCCGCTGCCGTCGGTCAGCTCCAGGACGCCGGAGACCGAGGCGCTGCCCGGGCAGAAGAAGTTGCTGCCGGAGTTGATCTTGTTCACGGTCACGTTGGTCGCCTTGGCCTGGGCGTGGGTGCTCGAGGCGACGGGGCGGTTCGGGTTGGCGCCGTTGTAGGCGTCGCCGGTCAGGGCACCGCCGTAGATGCAGGTGATGCCGCCGAGGACGTTCACGACCGCCTTCACCCGGAATCCGGCCATGGTGACGGTGCCCTCGCGGTCGCGGATGCCGTCGTTGGTGTAGACGACGTTGCCGCCGGACCACGGCAGGTTCTCCGGGGTGACCGTCGCGCTGACGGAGCCGCTGCAGGCGCCGATGCTCGCCGAGGTGACCGACAGGCCGGTGCCGTCGGTGTTGAGGGTGCCGGACATCGTCCCGCTGGGGCAGCTGGCCGTGGTGGGCGAGCCGAGGAGGGTGACCGTCACGGTCAGCGGCTCCAGGATCGTGGCGCGGAAGGTGGTGCTGCTCACCGTGGTCGCGGACGCCGGAACGGCCAGCGCCATCGCGGCCACCGTCGTGAGGCCGGTGAGAGCGGCGAGGCGTTTGAGGACGGACATGCGAGGTCCCTTCGCTGTGGGGGTGTCACAGCGAAAGTAAGTGGTTACTTTAAAGCCGTCAATATGGACTTGTAAGTAGTGATTTGTCCGGAATGAGACACCCGTAAGGTGTTTTGCATCACATGGTGCCGGACATGAACAAGGGCCATGGCACCGCGCAAACGGTGCCATGGCCCCGGTCGTGCCGGCCCGGCCGGGCCGGCGGATCAGGCGAAGGGGAACAGGCGCTGGCCGCGCTCGATCCCGATGACCTGCATCACGGCGTTGATGAGCGCCAGATGGGTGAAGGCCTGGGGGAAGTTGCCCAGGTGGCGGCCGGTGTGCGCGTCGATCTCCTCGGCGTACAGCTGCAGCTGCGAGGCGTACGACAGCAGCTTGTGGCAGAGGGTCTTGGCGCGTTCGGTCTCGCCGATGGTCACCAGCGCCGACACCAGCCAGAACGAGCAGATCGTGAAGGTCCCCTCCTCCGAGGCGAACCCGTCGTCGGTCTCCTCCGCCCGGTAGCGCAGCACCAGGTCGTCCTCGGTGAGCTCCTCGGCGATCGCCAGGACCGTCTCGCGGACCCGCTTGTCCTCGGCCGGCAGGAACCCCAGGATCGGGATCAGCAGGACCGAGGCGTCCAGGGACTTGGAGCCGTAGTGGGCGGTGAACACGCCACGCTCGTCCACGGCGTTGGCCAGCACGTCGTCGCGGATCTCGTCGGCCGCGGCCTGCCAGCGCTCGGCGCGGGCCGCCTCGTCGGCGCCGCGCAGCCGGGCCAGCCGGGCGCCGCGGTCGGCGGCCACCCAGCAGAAGACCTTGGAGGAGGTGAAGTGCTGGGGAGCGCCGCGGACCTCCCACATGCCGCAGTCCGGCTCGCGCCAGTGCAGCAGCGCCTCCTCGACCTGGGTCACCACGATCTTCCACAGCCGGTCGTCCAGCCTGTCGCGCTTGCGCACGAACAGGTAGATCGAGCTGATGATCGCGCCCCAGACGTCGTGCTGGGCCTGGGTGTAGGCGCCGTTGCCGATCCGGACGGGTTTGGCGTTGTCGTACCCGCTCAGATGGTCCAGCGTGGACTCCGGCAGCTCCGACCTCCCGTCGATCCCGTACATGATCTGGAGCCTGCCGTCGGACTCCTCGGCCACGTCGGTGATGAAGTGGAAGAAGTCGTTGGCCTCCCAGTCGTAGCCGAGGGTGTAGAACGCCCACAGCGTCATCGTGGAGTCGCGGATCCAGGTGTAGCGGTAGTCCCAGTTGCGGTCCCCGCCGGGGGCCTCGGGCAGCGAGGTCGTCGCCGCCGCGGCCACCGCGCCGGTGTTGGCGTAGGTCAGGCCCTTGAGGGTGAGGGCGCTGCGCTGCAGGTAGGAGCGCCACGGGTGGTCGGGGAAGTCGCCCCGGTCCAGCCAGTGCTGCCAGTGGTGGATGGTCCAGCGCAGGCGCTTCTGGGCCTCCTTGAGGTTCTGCGGGGCGCCGTGGGAGCTCCACGACAACGCCACGAACCGGGACTCGCCCTCCTTGAGGAGGGTGCGGGCGGTGGCCAGCGAGCCCTCGAAGCCGACGTTCATGTCGCTGGTCAGGTGCAGGTCGAGGTCGTGCCCCGCCCCGGTGGCCAGCGCCTCGTGGTAGCCCTGCCCGGTGTACTGCCACTGGGCGGGGAGCTTGCCGTAGTCGAACACCGGCATGCAGTCCATGCGCACCTGGACGTTCCCGTTGACGCACTTGACCATCCGCAGCAGGACGTGGTCGGCGTCGTAGTCGGTGGGCGCGCGCCGGTAGGAGCGGGACCGTTCCGTTTCATGGTGCCAGGGCCCCATGAGCAGGGCGTCCGTCACCACCAGCCAGCCGCCCCTGGTCCACCAGGTGGTCTCCATCACCATCGTCCCGGGGATGTAGCGCTGCGCCGCCGGCACCTCGACCCCCGCCGGACCGATCCGGAAGTAGCCGGCGTCACGGTCCAGGATCGAGCCGAAGACGCTCGGCGAGTCCATCGAGGGCAGGCACAGCCACTCCACGTTGCCGTTCGGCGCCATCAGCGCCGTGGTCTCGCAGTCCGACAGGAACCCGAAGTCCGCGATCGGAGAGAACGGTTCACTGCCAGGCCCCAGGGCCCCACGACGTCGCACGGCCTCACCCCCCTCATACCTTGCTTCCCCGGTTTTCACGGGCTAGCACGCTCCAATCCACTGTGAAAAGAACGCAAAGTTATCGGAACAAGACTATTGGAATAGACCACGGAACCCGCCCTGACCAGCGAGTTTGCTCTCTGGTTGAATGGGGCGACGGGGCCTGAACTGGGCAACGGGTACAGTCCACGCCCAAAGGGTGGAAGGGAGCTGGCCGTGCCGAAGTTCGTTTACGACTTCACAGAGGGCAACAAAGACCTCAAAGATCTGCTGGGCGGAAAAGGTGCGAATCTTTCCGAGATGACAAATTTGGGACTTCCGGTACCTCCGGGGTTCACCATCACCACGCAGGCGTGCCGGCACTACCTGACCGAGGGGGCGGTCCCGGCAGGTCTGGCCGAGGAGATCACCGAGCACCTGACCGCGCTCGAGAGCACCATGGGCAAGCGGCTCGGCCAGGCGGACGATCCGCTTCTGGTCAGCGTACGTTCCGGTGCCAAATTCTCCATGCCGGGAATGATGGACACCGTGTTGAACATCGGGCTGAACGACGAGTCCGTGGCGGGCCTCGCCGCGCAGGCCGGCAACGAGCGCTTCGCCTGGGACTCCTACCGGCGCCTGATCCAGATGTTCGGCAAGACCGTCCTCGGCGTGGACGGCGAGCTGTTCGAGGAGGCGCTGGAGGAGCTCAAGCACGCCAAGGGCACCACGGACGACCTGGACCTGGGCGCGGACGACTTCCAGAAGCTGGTCGGCACCTTCAAGGGCATCGTGCGCGAGCGAGCGGGCCGGGAGTTCCCGACCGACCCGCGCGAGCAGATGGACCTGGCGATCAAGGCGGTGTTCGACTCCTGGAACTCCGACCGTGCCGTCCTCTACCGCCGCCAGGAGCGCATCCCCGCCGAGCTGGGCACCGCGGTGAACGTCTGCTCCATGGTCTTCGGCAACCTGGGCATGGACTCGGGCACCGGCGTGGCCTTCACCCGCGACCCCGCCAGCGGCCAGCAGGGCGTCTACGGCGACTACCTGCAGAACGCCCAGGGCGAGGACGTGGTGGCCGGCATCCGCAACACGGTGCCGCTGGCCGACCTCGAGCGGATCAACAAGCCGGTCTACGACCAGCTGCTCGAGATCATGGAGACGCTGGAGAACCACTACCTCGACCTGTGCGACATCGAGTTCACGGTCGAGCGCGGCAAGCTGTGGATGCTGCAGACCCGGGTGGGCAAGCGCACCGCCGCCGCGGCGTTCCGCATCGCCTGCCAGCTGGCCGACCAGGGCCTGATCGACCTCGACGAGGCGATCCACCGGGTCAACGGCGACCAGCTCGCCCAGCTGATGTTCCCGCGCTTCGACGCCGGAGCCGCCAAGACGAAGATCGCCAAGGGCATGAACGCCTCGCCCGGCGCCGCCGTGGGCAGGGCCGTCTTCTCCTCCGAGGCGGCGGTCGAGGCCGCGGCCCGCGGCGAGAGGACCATCCTGGTGCGCCGGGAGACCAACCCCGACGACCTCACCGGCATGATCGCCGCCGAGGGCATCCTCACCTCGCGCGGCGGCAAGACCTCGCACGCGGCCGTCGTGGCCCGCGGCATGGGCAAGACCTGCGTCTGCGGCGCCGAGGACCTCGACGTCGACGTCAAGGCCCGCCGCATGAAGGCGGGGGAGGTGGTCGTCGAGGAGGGCGACGTGATCTCCATCGACGGCACGACCGGCGACGTCTACCTGGGCGAGGTGCCCGTCAGCCCCTCCCCGGTGGTGCGCTACTTCGAGGGCGAGCTCGCCCCCGCCGACGGCGACGAGCTCGTCCAGTCGGTGCACCGGCTGATGACGCACGCCGACACCGCGGCGCGCCTCGCGGTGCGCGCCAACGCCGACACCCCCGAGGACGCCGCGCGGGCACGCCGCTTCGGCGCCACGGGCATCGGCCTGTGCCGCACTGAGCACATGTTCCTCGGCGACCGGCGGCAGCTGGTGGAGGACCTGATCCTGGCCACCTCCGACGCCGGGCGCGAGGCGGCGCTGGAGGCGCTCGCCCCGCTGCAGAAGGAGGACTTCCACGGCATCCTCCAGGCCATGGACGGGCAGCCCGTCACGATCCGGCTGATCGACCCGCCGCTGCACGAGTTCCTCCCGGATCTGACGGAGCTTTCGGTCAAGGTGGCCCTCGCCGGGGCCGACGCGTCCGACAAGGATCGCAGGCTGCTGGAGGCGGTCCACCGCCTTCACGAACAGAACCCTATGCTCGGTCTGCGTGGGGTGAGGCTGGGTCTGGTGATTCCCGGCCTGTTCGCGATGCAGGTTCGGGCCATCGCGGAGGCGGCGGCCCAGCGGCTGTCCGAGGGGGGTGACCCCCGTCCTGAGATCATGATCCCCCTCGTGGGCTCCATTCAGGAACTCGAACACGCCAGGGAAGAGGCCGAAGAGGTGCTCGCGTCGGTGGGCGGCGAGGTGAAGGCGCTGATCGGCACCATGATCGAGCTGCCGCGGGCGGCGCTGACCGCCGGCCAGATCGCCGAGGGCGCGGAGTTCTTCTCCTTCGGCACCAACGACCTCACCCAGACCACGTGGGGCTTCTCCCGCGACGACGTCGAGGCCTCGTTCTTCAGCCGCTACCTGGAGCTGGGCGTCTTCGGCGTCTCCCCGTTCGAGACGCTGGACCGCGAGGGCGTGGGCCGCCTGGTGCGCATCGCCGTCGAGGAGGGCCGCAGGACCCGTCCGGACCTCAAGCTCGGCGTCTGCGGCGAGCACGGCGGCGACCCCGAGTCGGTGCACTTCTTCCACGAGGTGGGCCTGGACTACGTGTCCTGCTCGCCGTTCCGGGTACCCGTGGCCCGGCTGGAGGCGGGCCGAGCGGCGGTGGAGACCGACGGCAGCGACAGCCGCTGATCCGTCCCCGAACGGGATCCGGCCCGGCGCGCGCCACATCGCGCGTCGGGCCGAACCCGCTGATCTCCCGGCTCGTCTGACCTATCGTGAGTGCCACGATGGTGACGGACATGGATGAGCCACAGATCCAGGACGAAAACGGGGACGAGGGGGCAGGGCGCCGGGCGGCCGGGAAACGCGGGCGACGGCTGCCGCGCCCGCTGGTGTGGACCGGGCGGCTGCTGTTCGTGGTGGTCGCGGTGTGCGTGCTCACCCCGCTGGTCGTGGGCTGGCGGGTCTGGTACGAGGCCCGGCAGGACGAGCGCCCGAAGTCGGACGCGATCATCGTGCTGGGCGCCGCGCAGTACGACGGGCGGCCCTCGCCCTACTTCGAGGCGCGGCTGCGGCACGCCTACACGCTCTACCGGGAGGGCGTCGCCCCGAAGATCGTCACGGTGGGCGGCAAGCAGGCGGGCGACCGGGTCACCGAGGCCGCCGCGGGCCGCGACTTCCTGGTCCGGCTGGGGGCGCCGGCGGCGGACGTCGTGGCGGTGGAGACCGGCCGGGACACCCTGCAGAGCATGATCGCGGTCGGCGGGGTCTACCGGGACCGCGGCTGGGGGAGCGGGGTCGTGGTCACCGACCCGTGGCACAGCCTGCGGTCGAACAAGATGGCCGGGGACAACGGGATCGACGCGGTCTCCTCGCCCACCCGCAGCGGCCCCAGCGTGCAGACGCGGGACACCCAGCTCCACTCGATAGTCCGCGAGACGGGCGGGTATCTCTACTACGTGTTGCTCGGCCGCAGCCGACACACCATGTGAAAGTCACGAACGCCTCACCTGGGAGTCCTATCCTCTGGAGATGAACGGCTACTCCTCACAGGACATCGAACGCTGGGCGGACGAGCCGCCCAAGCGGCGTGACCGGACGGCGTTCGAGCGGGACCGCGCCCGGGTGCTGCACAGCGCGGCCCTGCGGCGGCTCTCGTCCAAGACCCAGGTCGGCGACCCCGGCCAGAACGACTTCCAGCGCACCCGGCTGACCCACTCCCTGGAGTGCGGCCAGGTCGGCCGGGAACTGGGCAAGTCCCTGGGCTGCGACCCGGACCTGGTGGAGACCGCCTGCCTGGCGCACGACCTGGGCCACCCCCCGTTCGGGCACAACGGCGAGAAGGCGCTGGACCTCTTCGCCACCGCGTGCGGCGGGTTCGAGGGCAACGCGCAGAGCCTGCGGCTGCTCACCCGCCTGGAGCACAAGTCCTTCGCCGCCGACGGGCGCAGCGTCGGGCTCAACCTCACCCGGGCGGCGCTGGACGCCACCATGAAGTACCCCTGGCGCAAGCGCGACAACCCCGCCAAGTACGGCGTCTACGACGACGACCTCGAGGTGGCGCTGTGGGTCAGGCGGGACGCCCCCGAGGGCCGCGCCTGCTTCGAGGCCCAGGTCATGGACTGGTCGGACGACGTGGCCTACTCCGTGCACGACCTGGAGGACGCCCTGGTCACCGGCACGGTCGACCTGGGCATGCTGGCCGACCCGGCGCTGCGCCGCGACGTGTGCGAGGTGGCGGCCAAGCTGTACGGCCCCGCCGACCTGGCCGAGCTGGAGGAGCGCTTCGAGGTATTGCTGGCCCAGCCGTTCTGGCCGCGGATGATCGACAACACCGCCAGCAGCTACGCGGCGCTGAAGAACCTCACCAGCTGGCTGATCGGCCGGTTCTGCCTGGGCGCCGAGGAGGCCACCAGGGACGCCTACGGGCCGGGCCCGCTGACCCGGTACACCGCCGACCTGATCGTCCCCGGCCAGGTGCGCCAGGAGGTGGCGCTGCTCAAGGCGATCACCGCGCACTACGTGTGGGTCAGCTACGAGCACAACCGGGCCCGCCAGCGCGAGGTGATCGCCGAGCTGGCCGAGGCGATCGCGGCGGGCGCGCCCGGGACGCTGGACCCCCTGTTCCGCTGGGCCTACGCCGACGCCGCCGACGACTCCGCCCGCCTGCGCGTCGTGGTCGACCAGGTCGCCTCCCTCACCGACACCAGCGCCCTGGCCTGGCACTCCCTGCTGGCGGCCTGATCCGGCGGCGATTGGACACCCCGCCCGCCGGGTCATAAGAAGGAGGGAGGAGGCGCACGGACGGGGGAGGTCCTTATGCCCGCGCTCGAATCCCATGTGATCGTCGGCGCCGGCGCGGCCGGCGCGAAGGCCGCGGAGACGCTGCGGGAGGAGGGCTTCACCGGCAGCGTCCTGCTGGTCGGCGAGGAGCCCGGTCCCCCCTACGCGCGGCCGCCGCTGAGCAAGGAGGTGCTGCTGGGCCGGGCGGATCCGGAGTCGGCACGCCTGCACGAGGAGTCCTGGTACCGCGACCGCGACATCACCCTGATGATCGACACGGCCGCCACCGCGCTGGACCGCCGCGAGCACAGGGTGGGCCTGTCCGACGGCAGCCGGCTGCGCTACGACAGGCTGCTGCTGGCCACGGGCTCCTCGCCCCGCAGGACGCGGGTGCCCGGCACGGGCCTGGCCGGCGTGCACACCCTGCGGACCATCGACGACGCCCGCGCCCTGCACGGCCTGCTGAGCCGGGGGGACCGGCGGGTGGTCGTGGTGGGGGCGGGCTGGATCGGCCTCGAGGCCGCCGCCGCGGCCCGCCGGTACGGCAACCGCGTCGCCGTCGTGGAGGCCGAGGCGACCCCGCTGTACGGGACGCTCGGCCCCGAGGCGGGGAGGATCTTCGCCGATCTGCACCGTGGCAAGGGCGTGGAGTGCCTCTTCGAGGACGGCCTGTTCGCGATCAGGGGCGAGGGGGGCGAGGGAGAGGTCGGCCACGTCGTCACCTCGCGCGGCGCCGAGCTGCCCGCGGACCTGGTGGTCCTGGCCGTCGGCGGCGCCCCGCGGGACGGCCTCGCCCGCGCCGCGGGCCTGCGGACCGACGACGGCGTGGTGGTCGACTCGGCGCTGCGCACCGAGGACCCGGACGTGTTCGCCGCCGGGGACGTGGCCCGCTTCTACCACCCGCTGTACCGCCGCCACCTGCGCGTCGAGCACTGGGCCAACGCGATCGACGGCGGGGCGGCCGCCGCGCGCTCGATGCTCGGCCGGGACGTCGTCCACGACCGGCTGCCGTACCGCTTCACCCACCAGTACGAGCAGGCCATGGAGTTCTCCGGCCGTGCCGAGCCCGGCTCCTACGACCGGGTCCTGGTCAGAGGCGACATCTCCGCAGGCTCCTACCTGGTCTTCTGGCTGTCGGCCGGCCGGCTCACCGCGGCCCTGAGCGTCAACACCCCGGGCGCCACCGGCACCCTCCAGTCCCTCATCCGCTCCGGCGTCCCGGTGGACCCGGACGCCCTGACCGAACCGCGCCGCCCCCTGGCCCAGCTCATCCCGAGCTGACCGGCTCCAGCGCCTCCTCGGCGCGCAGCAGCAGCCGCCGCAACGCCGCTGAGTCGGGGGCGGCGGCGTTGGCGAGGGTGCCGCCGGAGGCCAGGGGGAGGAGTGCCAGGCCCGGTTCGGCGCGGGTGACGGAGGGGCCCGTGCGGATGAGGGAGCCGACGGCCTTGGCGGTGCCCAGGACGGCCCGGCTTCGGGAGGCGGGGTCGGCGCGGAGTTCGTGGCGCAGGACGGGGAGGCCCGCTCGGGTGATGTCGACGCGGCCGGTGTGGAGGCCGGGTTCCTCGTCATGGCGGCCCAGGACCAGCTCTTCCCGCCAGCGCAGGGTGCCGGACGGGCCCAGGGCCACGCGGGCGAGGGCGCGGTGGCGGCAGCCGCGGACGGCGACGGTCGGTTCGGGGGCGAAGTCCAGGTGGCCGTCGACCTCGGCGGTGACGGTGTAGGTGGACTCGCCGTCGCCGGGCATCGCCAGGGTCGTCGCCGCGGAGCGGATCGTCAGGCAGGCGCCCTCGGCGACCCGGATGTCCAGGTGGAGGCGGTCACCGCCCAGGGGGCCGGCGGCCGCGCCCACCAGGTAGACCCCGTCGGGGGTCTCGCGCAGGGCCAGGGGGCCGTCGGAGCGCAGGCGGGTGAGGCGGGTGCGGCCGTGCGGGCCGGGCTCTGCCGTGACGGCGGCGTGGGCTGTGTAGCCGCGTCCCATCGGCGCTCTCCTCGGGTGGGAAGCGCGTGCGGCACCGTGGCCGGTGCCGCACGCGGCGGGTCAGTGGTGCAGGAACGCGTGGACGGAGGTGCGGACCCAGTCGGCGATCTTCGGCACGTCCGGCTCCTCGCGGATCGAGCTGAAGATCACCGGGCGCCCCTCGCGCACCTTCGCCGAGTCGCGGTCCATGACGCCCAGGTCCGCGCCGACGAGCGGGGCCAGGTCGGTCTTGTTGATGACGAGCAGGTCGCTGGCGGTGACGCCGGGACCGCCCTTGCGCGGCACCTTGTCGCCGCCGGACACGTCCAGCACGAAGATCTGGAGGTCGACCAGGCCCTGGCTGAACGTCGCGGTGAGGTTGTCGCCGCCGCTCTCCACGATGACCAGCTCCAGGTTCCCGTGCCGCTCCTCCAGGTCCTCCACGGCGTCGAGGTTGGCCGAGATGTCGTCGCGGATCGCGGTGTGCGGGCAGCAGCCGGTGCGCACCGCCATGATCCGCTCGTCGTCGAGCACCGCGTTGCGGCGCAGGAAGTCGGCGTCCTCGGTGGTGTAGATGTCGTTGGTGACGACGGCGAGGTCCAGCTCGTCCTTCAGCACCTTGCACAGGGCGGCCGTCAGCGCGGTCTTGCCGCTGCCGACCGGCCCGCCGATGCCCAGCCGCATCGGCCGTCCGGGCTTCGGCGCGGCGTGGTGCCGGTCCGGACCGTGGTATCCGCCCATCGTTGTGATCTCCCTCTTTCGTGTTCAAGACTCGAACAGCCGCAGGTCGGCCCGCAGGTGCTCCTCCGCCCACAGGTCCAGCGCGGGCGCCGAGACCGCGGGCAGCTCCGCCCAGTCCTTCTCCGCGTGCGCGGCCGCCTCCCGCGCGACCTCGTCCACGTCCCCCGCCAGTTCCGCCAGGGCCCGCTGCACGGCCATCGGGTCGAGGCCGAGCAGCCGCACCGCCGCCGACGCCGGGCCGGTCACCGCGCCGTAGGCCGCGACGGACGCCGCGTCGAGCGGCGCGCACCCGATCGCGTGCGCGGCGGCGCCGAGCACCAGCGGGTGGTGCGGGGCGCGCGGAGCGCCGGCCGGGACGGGCACCCGCAGCCCGTCCAGCACCGGGTGGGGCCAGGTCGCGCGCGCCGCCCGCAGCAGGGACTTGCCCTGCGCGCGGGAGGCCGTGCGCTGCGCGGGCGACGGCGTGCGCGCGTCGGCCTCGGCGTCCAGTCCGGACCAGTCCGCACCGCCGGGGGCGTGCGCGCAGGCGGCGGCGGCCAGCGCGGACGCCACCAGCCCCGCGGTGTGCAGCCTGCCGTGCAGGAAGTCCGCCAGGTCCGCGACCGACGCCACGGCCCCCGCGGTGACGGCGGGCTCCAGGCCGCCCGAGTGGGCATGGCCCCCGGCGGGCAGCCGGGAGTCCGCCAGCATCAGCAGGTGCGCGCGCATCAGAACAGGAAGTACCGCTGGGCCATGGGCAGCCGCTCGGCCGGAGCCGGCTCGATCACCTCGCCGTCGATCCGGACGGTGAAGCTGTCCGGGTCGACCTCGATGCGCGGCAGCGCGTCATTGAGCGGCATGTCGGCCTTGCCGGTCGCGCGCGTGCTCTTCACCGGCACGAGCCGGCGCCGCACGTCGATCTTCGCCGCCAGGCCGTCCTCGATCGCCGCCTCCGACACGAAGTGCACCGACGTCGCCGCGGCGGCGGTCGGGGACGCGCCGAACATGGGGCGCGGCAGCACCGGCTGCGGGGTGGGGATCGAGGCGTTGGCGTCGCCCATCTGGGCCCAGGCGATCATCCCGCCCTTGAGCACGACGCAGGGCCGCACCCCGAAGAAGCGCGGGTCCCACAGCACCAGGTCGGCGAGCTTGCCGGTCTCGACCGAGCCGACCTCGCCGTCCAGGCCGTGCGCGATCGCCGGATTGATCGTGTACTTGGCGACGTAGCGGCGGGCCCGGAGGTTGTCGGCGGGGCCCTCCAGCGCGCCGCGCCGGGCCTTCATGACGTGCGCGGTCTGCCAGGTGCGCAGGACGGTCTCGCCGATGCGGCCCATCGCCTGGGAGTCCGAGCCGATGATCGAGATGGCGCCCAGGTCGTGCAGGACGTCCTCGGCGGCCATCGTCGTCGGCCTGATCCGGGACTCGGCGAACGCCAGGTCCTCGGGCACCGCCGGGCTGAGGTGGTGGCAGACCATCAGCATGTCGAGGTGCTCGTCGAGGGTGTTGACGGTGTGCGGCCGGGTCGGGTTGGTCGACGAGGGCAGCACGTTGGGGTGCGCGGCCACGGTGATGATGTCGGGCGCGTGCCCGCCGCCCGCGCCCTCGGTGTGGTAGGCGTGGATGGAGCGCCCGGCGACCGCGCCGAGCGTCGACTCGACGTACCCGGCCTCGTTGAGGGTGTCGGAGTGCAGCGCGGCCTGCACGCCCGAGGCGTCGCAGACCCGCAGGCAGGCGTCGATCGCCGCGGGTGTGGTGCCCCAGTCCTCGTGCAGTTTGAAGCCGGACGCCCCGGCCTCGAGCTGCTCCCACAGGGCGGCCTCGGAGACGGTGTTGCCCTTGCCGAGCAGCGCGACGTTCACCGGCCAGGCGTCCAGCGACTCCAGCATCCGGTGCAGGTACCAGGCGCCGGTGACGGTGGTGGCCTTGGTGCCCTCGGCCGGGCCGGTGCCGCCGCCGATGAGCGTGGTGACGCCCGCGCCGAGTGCCTCCTCGATGAGCTGCGGGCAGATGAAGTGCACGTGGGAGTCGACCGCCCCCGCGGTGAGGATCTTCCCGTTCCCCGCCAGGATCTCGGTGGACGGCCCGATCACCAGGTCCGGATGCACTCCGTCCATGATGTCGGGGTTGCCGGCCTTGCCGAGGGCGACGATCCGCCCGTCCCGCACCCCGACGTCGGCCTTGACGATCCCCCAGTGGTCGAGGACCACCACACCGGTGATCACCAGGTCCGGCGCGCCCTCGGCGCGGGTGGCGCGGGCCTGCCCCATCGACTCGCGGATCACCTTGCCGCCGCCGAAGACCGCCTCGTCCCCGGCTCCCGCGCCGCGCGCCAGGTCCTCGGTGACCTCGATGAACAGGTCGGTGTCGGCCAGCCGGACGCGGTCCCCGGCCGTCGGCCCGTACAGCGCGGCGTAGCGCCCGCGCGAGATCTCAGCCATCGAGCCCTCCTTCGAGGCGCAGCCCGGGTACGACCCGCGCCCCCGCCAGCCGTACGAGCCCGACGTCCCGCACCATGCCGGGCTCGAACCGCACGGCGGTCCCCGCCGGCACGTCCAGCCGGTACCCCCGCGCCGCCGCCCGGTCGAAGTTCAGTGCCGGGTTGGCCTGCGCGAAGTGGTAGTGCGACCCGACCTGCACGGGCCGGTCCCCGGTGTTCTCGACGGCCAGCGTCAGCCGCTCCCGTCCCGGGTTCAGCTCGACCGCCCCCTCGCCCACGACGATCTGCCCCGGTGCGAACCCGTCCGCGCTCCCCCCGTTCACGGGATCGGCCTGTGGACGGTGACGAGCTTGGTGCCGTCCGGGAACGTGGCCTCGATCTGCACCGAGTCGAGCAGCTCCGGAACGCCCTCCATGACGTCCTCGCGACCCAGCACGCCCCGTCCGGACTCCATGAGCTCCACGACGCTCCGCCCGTCCCGCGCTCCTTCCAGCACGTGCACCGCGATCAGCGCGGTCGCTTCGGGGTGGTTGAGCAGCAGCCCCCGCGCCCGGCGCTCCCGCGCCACCTGCGCGGCCACATGAATGAGCAGGCGTTCCTGCTCGTGAGGAGAGATCAGCACGACGCGACGCTAACCCCACTTACCGCCGATTAATTCGTTTGATTTGCCGATTTAACTGCGAATTAACGGGTGTGGTGAGGGGCGGGGTCCGCGGGTTCAGTCCGGGTCGGCGGCTTCGAAGGGGAGGGCGTCCGCCAGGGTCAGGCCGGGGCGGACGAGGTTCCTCAGGGCGCGGGCGGCGGCGGAGGGAGGGGCGAGGCGCAGGGCGGTGTCGCGGAGCCGGGGGAGGGGGGAGCGGTGCCAGTGGGCGACGCGGCCTATGCGGCGGGAGGCCAGCTGGACGTTGCGGACGCGGGCGTGGCGGGCGCCGCGGTAGCGGTCGGCGGCGCCGTCCGCGCCGGGGCGCAGCGCGAGGGCCAGGGCCACGGCGTCTTCGACGGCCATGGCGGCGCCCTGGCCCTGGTTGGGGGTCATGGCGTGGGCGGCGTCGCCGAGGAGCAGGATCCGGCCACGGCCCCAGAGGGGGCGGTCGAGCTCGGACAGGTCGTGGTGCAGGGGCGGGGCGTCGGCCAGGACGGACAGGAGCGCGCCGGGGACGCCGCCGAAGCCGGCGAAAGCCGCGCGGAAGCCCCGGGGCCAGGAGGGGGCGGGGGCGCGGGGCGGGGCGGCCAGGACGAGGAAGTAGTACGTGCGGCCGCCCGTCAGGGGGACCACGCCGACGCGGGCGCGGCCGCCCCACGCCTCGATCGCGGTGTCTCCGCAGTCGAAGGCGGTGACGCCGCGCCAGCACGTCGTGCCGCTGTAGCGCAGCGGTGCGGGGCCGTAGAGGGCCTCTCGCGTCGCGGAGCGCAGGCCGTCCGCGCCGACGACCACGTCGAAACGCTCGGGGCCCTGTCCCCAGTCCGCGATGGCGCCGTTCTGGCGCTCCTCCACGGTTCGCAGGGGGTGGCCGAGGACGGTCGCGACGTTCGAGGGGAGTGCTCGGACGAGGGCCTGGTGCAGGTCGGCTCGGGCGAAGGAGCGGGTCGGCCCGAAGTCCTCCTCCATCGTCGCCAGGTCGAGGACCGTCAGGGGGGCGCCTGCGGCGGTGCGCACCTCGTTGCGGGCGAGCCGAAGGCCCAGGCCGTCGAGTTCGACGCCGAGAGAGGCCAGGATGCGAAGGGCGTTGGGCGCCAGCACGATGCCCGCGCCGGCCGCCTCGAACCCGGGTGAGCGCTCCACGAGCGTGACCGTGTGCCCGGCTCGTCCCAGTGCGGTCGCGGCGGTGAGGCCGCCGATCCCCGCTCCTGCGATCAGGATGTCCATCGGCTGCGGTCTCCTTCCGCGCCCAGCAGGCGCGTCAACGACGAGCGCAGCGTCCGCAGCTGCGCCGGACGGTCGAGGCGGCCGCTCAGCCCGGCCACGAGCACCCCGAAGTAGAGCGAGAAGAACCCCAGGAACGCCTCCTCGGGGTCGAGGTCGGCGATCTCGCCCGCGGCCCGCCCCTCGGCGAGCCGCCGGACGACCCACTCCTGGAAGGCGCGCAGCCGTTCGGCCGCGGGCCCGCCCGGGGCGTGCTGGAACAGCGACCCGGCCAGGACCTGCCGGGAGAGCTCGGGATCGGCGCCGTAGGCGTCGTACAGCGCCGCGCTCACCTCGACCAGCCGCTCGACCGCTCCGGCCCCTGCGCCGCCGGGGGGCGGGGCGTCCGCGCCGGGGATCACCCCGGCCCGCACGAGCGCCTTCTCGACCGTCTCGTCGACGAGGGTCTCGGCCAGCGCGCCCATGGTCGGGAAGTGCACGAACACCGTCCCCACCGCCACCCCGGCCTCCGCCGCCACGTCCCGCGCGGTCGCGGCGGGAAGGCCCCTGTCCCGGATCACCGTCCGGGCGGCCTCGAGCAGCGCCGTCCGGGTGCGTCGTTTGCTCTCCTCGCGCTTGTTCATATTCACTGAGCATACTCACTGAGCATGTTCAGTCAAACAAGGGCTTCCGGGGTGTTTGTGAGTAGATTGTTACTTTGTGTGACTTGCTGGTTTCGCAGGGGAATATAACGAGCTATGGGACCTTTCCCCACTAACATCGCCCGGATGTGGTTGCGCAGTTCCCTCGGCGGGCTCTCCCGGGTCACCGCCGTCCGGATCGTCGCCGTGCTCGTCCTGTGCGCGGTGGCCATCTCCCGCCATCCGACCTGGCCGCCCGACACGCTGTGGCTGGTGGCCCTGCTGGTGGCGGGGGTCGGGTCGAGGGCGTTCCTGCGGTACCTGGCGCCGTTCCTGGTGCTGTTCCTGCTCTACTTCGTGCTGAGCGGGCTGGCGGACGATCTCAACCCCACCGTCCACTACATGCCGATGGCGCGCTTCGACATGTGGATGACGGGCGGAGAGGAGCTGCCGACGCAGTGGCTGCAGCGCCACATGTGGGACGGGGAGCTGCGCTGGTACGACTTCTACTTCTACCTGCTCTACACCGCGCACTTCGTGATGCCGCTGGTCGTCGCGCTGCTGGTGTGGAAACGGCGGCCGCAGCTGTACTGGGTCTTCGTCGGGGCGATCATGGGCCTGTCCTTCGCGGCCTTCGTCACCTACGTCGCCTTCCCCGCCGCCCCGCCGTGGATGTCGTCGGACTACCAGTACATCCCGCGGATCCACCGGGTCTCCCACGACATCTGGCAGGCCGTGGGGATCGCCGACCCCGACACCCTCTACAGCAGGCTCTCCCCCAACCTCGTCGCCGCCGTGCCGTCCCTGCACGCCTCCTACCCGCTGGTGATCCTGATCTTCCTGGCCAGGACGTTCGGGTGGCGGCGCGTCTGGTGGGCGGCGGTCTACCCCGTCTCCCTGTGGATCGGGATCGTCTACATGGGCGAGCACTACGTCTTCGACATCCTGGCGGGCGTCGTCTACACGCTGGCCTCCTGCGCGCTGGCCTTCTGGACGGCCTCCCTGGTGCGCCGGCGCCGCGAGAGGGCGCGGGCCGAGGAGACGCTGGCCGAGGCCGCCGAGGTGGTGGACGCGCCCCTGGACGCCCCCGGGGAGGCCGTCCCGGCGGACGTGCCCGCCGGGGAGGCGGTCGCGACCGAAGGGGCCGTCGGCGGTCGTTAGACTCGCGAGCATGGCAGGCCGCATCCGACAGGAAGACATCGCGTTGGTGCGGGAGAGGTCGCAGATCGACTCCGTGATCGGCGACCACCTCCAGCTCGTCAGTGCCGGAGGCGGCAACCTCAAGGGGCTGTGCCCCTTCCACGACGAGAAGACCCCCTCGTTCAACGTGACGCCCAGCCGCGGCCTCTACTTCTGCCACGGCTGCGGGGTGGGCGGCGACGTCATCAAGTTCGTCCAGGAGATCGAGCACCTGAGCTTCGCCGAGGCCGTGGAGCGGCTGGCGGCCAAGGCCGGGATCCAGCTGCGGTACGAGGAGGGCGGGTACGTCCCGCGCAAGGAGACCGGGCAGCGGGCGCGGCTGGTCGAGGCGCACCGGGAGGCGGCGGAGTTCTACGCCGCCCAGCTGGGCACGCCGCAGGCCGAACCCGGCCGCAGGTTCCTCATGGAGCGCGGCTTCCGGGCCGCCGACGCGGCGCACTTCGGCATCGGCTACGCCCCCAACGAGTGGGAGGCGCTGGTACGGCACCTGCGCTCCCGCGGCTTCACCGACCGCGAGCTGGTCGAGGGCGGCCTGTGCGTCGAGGGGCGGCGCGGGCCGCGCGACAGGTTCCGGGGCAGGCTGGTCTGGCCCATCCGTGACGTCTCGGGCGACGTGATCGGGTTCGGCGCACGCAAACTGCTCGACTCGGACGACGGCCCCAAGTACCTCAACACCCCCGAGACGCCGATCTACCACAAGAGCTCCGTCCTCTACGGGCTCGACCTGGCCAAGCGGGAGATCGGCCGGGCGAAGAAGGCGGTGATCGTCGAGGGGTACACCGACGTCATGGCCTGCCATCTGGCGGGGGAGACCACCGCCATCGCCACCTGCGGCACCGCCTTCGGCGACGAGCACATCAAGGCGCTGCGCCGGATGCTCATGGACCAGGACGAGGGCCGCGGCGAGGTGATCTTCACCTTCGACGGCGACGCGGCCGGGCAGAAGGCCGCGCTGCGCGCCTTCGCGGCCGACCACAAGTTCGGCGGCCAGACGTTCGTCGCCGTCCAGCCCGACGGGCTCGACCCGTGCGACCTGCGGATCAAGCACGGCGACGCGGCCGTGCGCGACCTGGTGGCCTCCCGGGTGCCGTTGTTCGAGTTCGCCATCCGCAGCCGGATCGAGAGCTTCGACCTCGACCACGTCGAGGGGCAGATGCGGGCGCTCGACGCGGTCGCGCCGATCATCGCGGGCATCAGGGACGCCGGGATCCGCAAGCGGTACGCGGTCAACCTCGACCGGTGGCTCGGGATCATGGACGAGCGGCTGGTGCTGCGCCGTGTCAACGAGCACATGAAGGGCGGCGGCGGCCCCGCGCCCCGGGCGGCCCGCCCCCGGGCCGACCCGAACGACCCGTCCGCCGAGCTCGAGCGCGAGCTGCTGAAGATGGCGCTGCAGCGCCCGGCCTCGCTCGGCCCGGTCTACGACACGCTGCCCGCCGACGCGTTCTCGGCGCCCGAGCACCGGGCCGTGCACGAGGTGATCCTGGCCGGCGGCGGGGTGTCGGGGGCCGGCGCGCCGCTGGAGTGGTCGGCGCGGCTGCGGGAACTGGCGCCGAGCGAGGAGGTCAGGTCGCTGCTGACCCGCTTCGGGGTGGAGTCGCCCAAGGCCGGGGCGGTTTCGGACGACGCTTATTCCCAGGCACTTCTCGCCCGTTTCATGGAACTGCAGCTCACAAGGCGGATCACCGCGCTGAAGTCCAAACTCGGGAGGCTGAATCCGGTCTCCGAGGCTGAGGAGTACAACCGCCTTTTCGGTGACCTGGTGGCACTTGAGCAGCGCAGACGGCATCTCCGGGACCAGGGGGTATCGGAGTTGTGACCGCGCGTCAGTGAATTAGGGCCTGCTATTTCAGTGTGTTCTGAAGCACACTGTCCATGTGGGCCCTTTGGTAATGATGCCGAGCGAGGCACCGTCGGCCGAGCAGATGGCCGACCTCGTCGCACGTGGAAGGGAACGCGGAGGCGTCACCGTCGACGACGTCGCCGCCGCCCTTGACCGTTCTGAACTGCCGGCCGACGCGCTGGAGCGCGTCGCCCGCATCCTCGCCGAGCAGGGGGTGGAGGTCCTCGAGTCGCGCGCCGACGTCGAGGAGGTCCAGCGGGCGGGGGAAGGGGACTCCGGCAGGAGGGCGGCCGCCACCAGCGACCTGGTCCGGATCTATCTGCGCGAGATCGGCCGTGTCCCGCTGCTGACGGCGGAAGACGAAGTAGAACTCGCCAAGTCCATCGAGGCGGGCCTGTTCGCGGAGGAGAAGGTGGCCGGCGCCGCCGTTCTCGCCGTTCCCGAACGGCTCGACCTCCAGCAGCTCGCCCGCGACGGGGCGCGCGCCAAACAGCGCCTGATCGAGGCCAACCTGCGGCTGGTGGTGTCCATCGCCAAACGCTACGTGGGCCGCGGGATGCTCTTCCTGGACCTCATCCAGGAGGGAAATCTCGGGCTGATCCGGGCGGTCGAGAAATTCGACTACACGAAGGGGTACAAGTTCTCCACCTACGCCACCTGGTGGATCCGGCAGGCGATCACCCGTGCGATCGCCGACCAGGCGCGGACCATCCGCATCCCGGTGCACATGGTGGAGACCATCAACAAGCTGATCAGGGTGCAGCGCCAGCTGCACCAGGACCTCGGGCGCGAGCCGCTGCCCGAGGAGATCGGGCTGGAGATGGGGCTGAGCGCCGACCGGGTCGTGGAGATCCAGCGGATCGCCCAGGAGCCGGTGTCGCTGCAGTCGCCGATCGGCGAGGAGGACTCCGACCTCGGCGACTTCATCGAGGACGCCGACGCGGTCGTGCCGATCGAGGCGGCGGCGTTCATCCTGCTCCAGGACCAGCTCGAGGACATCCTGTCCACCCTGTCCGAGCGCGAGCAGCGCATCATCCAGCTGCGCTTCGGGCTGGCCGACGGACACCCCCGGACGCTCGAGGAGGTCGGCCGGGAGTTCGGCGTCACCCGCGAGCGCATCCGCCAGATCGAGTCCAAGACCCTCGCCAAGCTCCGCCACCCGTCCCGCGCGCAGATGTTGCGCGAGTACCTGGACTGACGCGCCTGTCCGCAGTCGGTCCCGTGCCCCGGTCCGCCCCGGCGGGCGTTCGCGCCCACCGGGGCGGAACGTCGTCTACGGTGGCTTCATGCTGATCGTAACTACCGACACCATTCCGGGGTATGAGGTCCGGTACGTCCGTGGCGCAGTGTCCGGAGCGGGGATCGCGCACGGCGGGCTCAGTGGAGCGCGTCGGGAGGCGATCGAACGGCTCAAGGCCGACGCCGAGCGGTACGGCTGCAACGCCGTGCTGGGCATGCGCTTCGCCAACTGCGCGATCGGGGACGGCTCGTTCGAGGTCTACGCCTACGGCACCGCGGTGCTGGTGGAGCAGGCCACGGGGGGCGCCGGCCGCGACCACCAGGTGGCGCAGTCCGCGCCCCCGCCGGTCACCCCGCCGCCCTCCACCCCCGCGGGGGGCATGCCGATGGTCGGCCGGAACCTCACCGTGCAGGTCCCCGGCCGCTGACCCTCCTCAGCGGGAGCGCTCCTCGCGGATGATCTCGACCACGTCGCGGGCGCCGGTGGAGATCGCGCGCAGCTCCCGCAGATAGCCCCAGTAGTCCGGATGCGGCCCCTGGAGCAGGCCAGGGGCCCGTTCCAGGCGCTCGGCCAGCGCGTCCAGGGCCCGGGCGTGCCGGGGATCGGGCCCTCCCGGCGCGGCCACGGCCAGGCGCTGGGCGTCCCGGACGGTGAAGCGGGCCTGCTCCAGCGGCCGGTCCGGGTCGCGTTCGGCCTCCGCCAGCTCCTCCACCCGGCCGGTGACCGCGCGGGCGCGGCGCTCGGCGTCCTTGAGCTCGGTACGGGCCGCGGCCAGGCTCCGGGCGACGTCCCGCCACTCCTGCCCCGCGGCGGCGCGCTCGGTCTCGGCGATCCGCTCGAGCGCGCGCTCGAGCGCCTGGGAGATGGCGTTCGGGGCGCCCTGGAGGTCCTGCCAGCAGGCGGCCGAGTAGCGGCGCCGCAGGACGCTCATCGCCTCGTCGACGCGTTCGCGCCTGCCCGCGGCCATCTGCACCCGCGTCCGCACGCTGGCCAGGTCGTTGCGGGTCTTCTGCACCGCCACGGCCAGGTTCCGGGCCTCCTCGGCCAGCGCCGAGGCGCGGGCCGCCACCTCCTCGGCGCGGGCCGTCGCCCCCTGGAGGCCCAGCCCGCCCAGGCCGGGCGCGGTCAGCTCGGCCAGGAGGGCCTGGAGAGCGGCCAGGTCGGCGGCGACCTCCTCGGTGCGCATCCCCGCGCCCTCCGCCGCCGAGACGGCCTCCTGGGCCGTCTGGAAGGCCTCCCGGGCCGCCCTCAGCCGGGGCGCGAGACGCTCCAGCCCGCCTTCCAGCCGGGCCAGCTCGGAGTCGACCGCCGCGGTGGCGCCGTCCAGCTCGGAGGCGGACCGCTTCAGCGCGGCGGTGGCCGCGGCCAGTGCCGCGCGGGCCACCGCGTAGTCGGCGGACGAGCGGTCCTCGGAGTCCAGGTCGTGGGAGTCGACCGCGGTGATGTAGTCCAAGGCGGCGGTGTTCGCCCCGGCGTCGGCCCGCCCGGCCCGCGGCCGCAGCCGGCCGGCGGCCCCGCGGTCCAGGTCCTCCAGCAGCGACAGCCGCCCGGCGAGGTGCTTCTGCGCCTGGTCCATCTCGTAGAAGGCCTGCGCGGCCTCGGCCTTGGCGGCGAGGGCGGCGGCGCGGGACTCGGCCGCGCGCTGGTCCCCGCGGCCGCGGCGGCGGGAATCACCGGATCGGTACACCGGACCTCCTCCACAACCGTTCTGCCCTGGTTCACAGCCAATCACTTCACGGCGTGCAGGCAAATCTGGCATGACCTTGGGTGATCAGGTGGAACCGATAGCATCGCTCGCACGTCTGTCAGGGCGAATCGTGTCGTGCGGTCCCCCGTGGGGCATGGTTCTCCGAACGATCCCTACACATTTCTGGAGGCAAGGATGCCGGTCAGTCTGAGCAAGGGCGGCAACGTCTCGCTGAGCAAGGAGGCCCCGGGCCTGACGTCCGTGATCGTCGGTCTGGGCTGGGACGTCCGCACGACCACCGGCACGGACTTCGACCTCGACGCCTCGGCCATCGTGGTGGACGCGGCCGGCAAGGTGCTCTCCGACGGCCACTTCGTGTTCTTCAACAACCTCAAGACGCCGGACGGCGCGGTCGAGCACACCGGTGACAACCTCACCGGCGCGGGCGAGGGCGACGACGAGCAGGTCAAGGTCGACCTGGTGGGCCTGCCGCCGAACGCCGAGCGCATCGTCTTCCCCGTCTCGATCTACGACGGCGCCAACCGCGGCCAGAGCTTCGGCCAGGTGCGCAACGCGTTCATCCGCGTGCTGAACGCGGCCGGCGGCACGGAGATCGCCCGGTACGACCTCACCGAGGACGCCTCCACCGAGACCGCCATGATCTTCGGCGAGCTCTACCGGAACGGCGCGGAGTGGAAGTTCCGCGCGGTCGGCCAGGGATACGCCTCGGGCCTGCAGGGCATCGCGCAGGACTTCGGCGTCAGCGTCTGACACCACTGCACACAGCGGACCGAGAGGGAGAGTCATGGGCGTCAGCCTGTCCAAGGGCGGGAACGTCTCACTGAGCAAGGCAGCCCCCAACCTGACCGCGGTCACCGTCGGTCTGGGCTGGGACGTCCGGGTCACCACCGGCTCGGACTTCGACCTCGACGCTTCGGCGCTGCTGCTGGGCGCCGACGGCAAGGTACTCTCTGACCAGCACTTCGTCTTCTTCAACAACCTCACCAGCCCGGACGGGACCGTCGAGCACACCGGCGACAACCTCACCGGTGAGGGGGAGGGCGACGACGAGGCGATCAACGTCGATCTCGCCGGGATGGACCCGCGCGTGGACCGCGTGGTCTTCCCCGTGTCCATCTACGACGCGGTGAACCGCGGTCAGGCCTTCGGCCAGGTGCGCAACGCGTTCATCCGGGTGCTGAACCGGGCCGACGGCTCGGAACTCGCCCGGTACGACCTCACCGAGGACGCCTCCACCGAGACCGCGATGGTCTTCGGCGAGCTCTATCGCTACAACTCGGAGTGGAAGTTCCGGGCCATCGGCCAGGGCTACGCCTCGGGACTGCACGGAATAGCCCAGGATTTCGGGGTCAACGTCGGCTGACGCCCCCTGACGGGGTCCGCCGGCGCGTCCACGCGCCGGCGGACCCGAGGACACTGAAGACATCATGATTTTGCGCACGTTCGGCTGGTCGTTCGCCGTCACCATCGCGGGCCTCGTGGCCGCGTTCTTCTATGGATCGACCCAGGCCTTCCTCCTGGTGGCCGTCCTGGCCGTCCTGGAGATCTCCCTCTCCTTCGACAACGCCGTGGTCAACGCCAAGGTGCTGGAGCGGATGAGCCCGTTCTGGCAGAAGATCTTCCTCACGGTCGGCATCGCGATCGCGGTGTTCGGCATGCGGCTGGTCTTCCCGGTGGTGATCGTCGCGGTCACCGCCAACATGGGACCGATCGAAGCGATCAACATGGCGCTCAACGACAACGAGCGCTACAAGGAGAGCATGGAGTACGCCTACCCCATGATCGCGGGGTTCGGCGGAATGTTCCTGCTGATGCTGTTCCTCGACTGGATCTTCGAGGAGCGCTCGGCGCACTGGCTGCCGTGGCTGGAGCGCCCGCTGGCGCGCATCGGCAAGCTCGACCAGCTCTCCGTGGTGATCGCCGGCGGCACGCTCGCCGCCGCGGCCACCTGGCTGGCCGACGACGCCCACCGCACCAACGTGCTGATCTCGGGTCTGCTGGGCATGGTCGTCTACCTCCTGGTCAACGGGCTGGGCCAGCTGTTCGACAAGACCGACGAGATCGACGAGCAGGTGGACAACCTGTCCGGCGACCAGGTCCAGCGGGGCCCGAGCGGGCTGGTCGTGGCCACCGGCAAGGCGGCGTTCTTCCTCTTCCTCTACCTGGAGGTCCTGGACGCCTCGTTCTCCTTCGACGGCGTGATCGGCGCGTTCGCGATCAGCACCGACCCGGTCATCATCGCGATCGGCCTGGGCATCGGCGCCATGTACATCCGGTCGATCACCGTCTTCCTGGTCCGCCAGGGAACCCTGCAGGAGTACCGCTTCCTGGAGCACGGCGCGCACTGGGCCATCGGCGCGCTGGCGACCTGCATGGTGATCAGCATCGGCCACCACGTGCCGGAGTGGATCACCGGCGGGCTGGGCGCGGGCCTGATCATCGCCGCCCTCATCAGCTCGATCGTCCGCAAGAAGCCGCAGGAGGAGCGGGAAGAGGAGGAGCCCGGAGAGCTGAAGTCGGAGTCCAGCCGGGTCTGACCCGGTCCCTCCTGCGGACGCGCCGGAACGTGCGCGGGCCCCGGCCGGATCCGGCCGGGGCCCTCCCTTTTCCGGACACCTGTTTTTCACGCCGTACCAACAGAGTTTTCGGACGGTTAATAACCGTCTGGGTAGAATTTCGGTTGTCAACCCGCGAAGGCGGAACTGCGACTGTGGTCTCTACGTTGTGCGGCCAGAGCGAACGGAAAGGCAGCCGAGCCGTGCGTCACTTCGATCACATCGACGCCGCGCGCCGCGCGGAACTGTTCCACCGACAGCCCCGCGAGTTCGGCAGGGAGTCGGATCCGGACGTGCTGGCGGTGGCGCTCGGCGCGACCCTATACAGTCCCGCCACCCGCGAGACGCTCGCCGACGATGTCGTCGGGCGCGCCGTGCGGGGGGTGCGCAGCATGGTCCTCTGCCTGGAGGACGCCATCTCCGACGAGGACGTGGCGCGGGCGGAGGACAACCTCGTCGCCCAGTTGCGCCGGATCGATCCGGCGCGGGCGCCGCTATTGTTCGTCCGGGTCCGCGAACCCGACCAGATCACCCGCCTGGTCCGGCGGCTCGGCCCCGTCACCGCCCTGCTCAGCGGGTTCGTCCTGCCCAAGTTCGAGGCGGTCGGCGGCAAACGCTACCTGGACGTGCTGGCCGAGGCCGCCGAGCTGAGCGGCGTGCGGCTGCTGGGCATGCCGGTGATCGAGACCCGCGACGCGCTGCACCGGGAGAGCCGCAGGACAGTCCTGCACGAGATCGCGGTGCTGCTGGCCCAGCACCGGGAGAAGATCCTGGCCGTCCGGCTGGGCGGCACCGACCTGTGCGCCGCCTACGGGCTGCGCCGCCCCCGCGAGCTGACGATCTACGACATCAAGCTGGTGGCCGGGCTGATCTCCGACGTCGTCAACGTCTTCGGCCGCGCCGACGAGACGGGGCACGTGGTCACCGGGCCGGTCTGGGAGTACTTCTCGGCCGGCGAACGCATGTTCAAGCCGCAGCTGAGGTCCTCGCCCTTCGACGAGCAGGACGCCGCCGCGCTGCGCCGCAGGCTGCTCACCGCCGACCTCGACGGGCTGATCCGCGAGGTCACCCTGGACAAGGCCAACGGGCTGACCGGCAAGACCGTGATCCACCCCAGCCACGTGGGCGCCGTGCACGCCCTGTCGGTGGTCACGCACGAGGAGTACAGCGACGCCACCGACATCCTCGGCGTGGCGGGAGGCGGCGCGATGGCCTCCAGCTACGCCAACAAGATGAACGAGGCCAAGCCGCACCGGGCCTGGGCCGAGCGGCTGCTGCGCCGTGCCGAGGTGTTCGGGGTGGCCGCCCCGGACGTCGGTTTCGTGGACCTGCTGGAGGCGACCGTGGGAGCAGAGACGATGAATCCGGTGGGCCGGTGACGGCGCCCTGGCCCGGTGAGTGGGTCACGTCCCGGCTGGGCCTCGCGCTGGCCGACGGGCACTCCGAGGTGGGGCTCACCCTGCCCGGACTGGTCGGGCTGGCCGTCCGCCGCAACCCCCGCCGGGCGCACCTGCTGGTCTCCACCGTCCTGGGCAAGCACGTCCCCACCGATCCGCGCCTGGTCCACGGCAGCGCGCTGCTGCTGGGCAGGCTGGTCGCCGACGCCCTGCAGCCGGGTCCGGCCGGGCCGGGGGAGAAGGCCGGGGCGTTCGCCGAGGCGGCGCTGCGCGGCGAGCCCGGCGCGGCGGCCGGGCTGCGCGACCTCGTGACGGCGCACCGGCGCGTGCTGGGCGCCGTGGTCGTGGGATACGCCGAGACCGCGACGGCGCTGGGCCACGGCGTCGCCGACGGCCTGGGGGAGGCGGTGTACCTGCACTCCACCCGGCGCCCGGTGGCGGAGGTGACGCCCTACGGCGGCTTCGAGGAGGAGCACAGCCACGCCACGAGCCATCTGCTGCTGCCGGTGCCCGCCGGGCTCCTGGAGTCCGACGGGCCGCTGGTGCTGGTGGACGACGAGCTCTCGACCGGCAAGACGGTGCGCAACACGCTGCGGGCGCTGCACGCGGTGAGATCACGGCGGCACTACGTGGTGGCGACGCTGACGGACCTGCGCGACGAGGCCGACCGCGCCGCGATGGCGGGGCTCGAACGGGAGCTCGACGCCCGCGTGGACGTCGTGGCGCTGGTCACAGGCCGGGTCGGGCTGCCCCCGGGCGTCCTGGAGGCGGGGCAGGAGCTCGTCGCCCGGGTCGAGCGGGAGATGGCCCGCGCGGACGCCCCTGAGCGCGTGCCGGGCGGCCTGCGGCGGGTGCCGCTGGGCTGGCCCGCGGGGGTGCCCGACGGCGGCCGCCACGGCTTCCTGCCCGAGCACCGCGCCCAGCTGGAGAAGGAGCTTCCGGGAATGGCCGCCCGCCTGGCGGCGGCGCTGCCCGGCGAGGCCCGCAGGGTGCTCGTCCTGGGCTTCGAGGAACTGATGTACGCCCCGCTGCGGCTCGCCGAAGCCCTCGCCGACCTGCTGGAGGACACCGACGTGCGGTACTCGACGACGACCCGCTCGCCCGTGCTCACCGTCGACGACCCCGCCTACGCCATTCGGAACAGGCTGGTCTTCCCCGCGCACGACGATCCCGCGGACGGGCCGGGGGAGCGCTACGCCTACAACGTCGACCAGGGCTTCGACGCGGTCGTCGTGGTGGTGGACGAGGCCGGGGACACCCCCGCGCTGGAGCACGGCCTGCTGCGCGGGGTGCGGAGGCTGGGCGCCGAGGCGCTGGTGGCGGTGGTGCCGTCGTGAGCGCGCACCCGCTGCGGGGACCGGGTTTCGGCAGCTACCGGCCCGAGGACGTCGCCTGGCTGCTGACCGACCTGTCGGACGTGGAGCTGGAGGCGCCGACCGAGGAGCGCGAGGAGGCGATCCAGTCGGGCGCGGCGCACTACGCCGAGTCCCTGCCGATCGAGTACCAGCCCTCGCCCGAGTACCAGATGCTCTTCCACACCGCGCTGGAGGACTCCGCCGCGCGGATCGCCCAGGCCGTCGCGATGATCACCGAGCGGATCCTGGCGGAGCGCGGCCCGGACGCGGTGCTGGTCTCGCTGGCCCGCGCCGGCACGCCGGTCGGCGTCCTGGCCCGGCGGTGGGCCGCCCACGCCCACGGGCTCGACCTGCCGCACTACGCGGTGAGCATCGTGCGGGGGCGCGGCATCGACGCCGTCGCGATGGACTACCTGGCGCGCCACCACGACCCGCGGAACGTGATGTTCGTCGACGGCTGGACGGGCAAGGGCGCCATCACCCGCGAGCTGTCCGCGGCCGTGGCGGCCCTGCCCGGCGGCTTCTCCCCGGAACTGGCCGTGCTCGCCGACCCGGGGCGGTGCGTGCGGATCCACGGGACGCGCGAGGACTTCCTCATCCCGTCGGCGTGCCTGAACTCCACGGTGTCCGGGCTGATCAGCCGGACGGTCCTCAACCGCGATCTCATCGGCCCGGCGGACTTCCACGGCGCGAAGTTCTACAAGGACCTGGCCTACTCCGACGTCTCCCATCTCTTCCTCGACACGGTGTGCGCGTACTTCCCGTCCGTGGAGGTGCCCGAGAGCCCGTCCGTGGAGGAGCCCGACTGGTCCGGCTGGGAGGCCGTGAGCCGGATCAGCGAGGAGTACGGGATCGGCGACGTGAACCTCGTCAAACCCGGCGTGGGGGAGACCACCAGGGTGCTGTTGCGGCGCGTCCCCTGGCGCGTCCTGGCCCGCGCGGACGCCCGCGACGACCTCGCGCACGTCCGCATGCTGGCCGCGGAGCGCGGCGTGCCCGTGGAGGAAGTGGACGGCGACCTGCCCTACGCGTGCGTGGGGCTCATCAAGCCCAGAGGAGCCTCGTGACCGTCGTGGCCTGTGTGGACCTGGACCGCACGCTCATCTACTCCGCCGGCGCCCTGGCGCTGACGGGGCCCGACGCGGAGCTGCCGCGGCTGCTGTGCGTCGAGCTGTACCAGGCCCGCCCGCTGTCGTTCGTCACCTCGGCCGCCGCGACGAGCCTGGAGCTCCTCGCGCGGACGGCGGTGCTCGTCCCGACCACGACCCGCACGCCCGAGCAGTACGCACGGGTGCGCCTGCCCGGCCCCCCGCCGTCCCACGCGATCTGCGCGAACGGCGGATTCCTGCTCGTCGACGGCGAGGAGGACACCTCCTGGTCGGCGTCCGTGCGCAAGAAGACCGCCGGGTGCGCGCCCGTCGTCGAGGTGCTCGACCACGTGCAGGCCCGCAGCGGAGACTTCACCCTGAGCGTGCGGACGGCCTCGGACATGTTCGTCTACACGGTCGTGGAACGCGACCGCCTGCCCGACGGCTGGGTGGAGGAACTGGCGGCCTGGTGCGCCGCGCGCGGCTGGAAGGTCTCGCTGCAGGGCCGCAAGGTCTACTGCCTGCCCGTCCCGCTCACCAAGTCGGCCGCGGCGGCGGAGATCGCCCACCGGACGGGCGCCTCCCACCTGCTGGCGGCCGGCGACTCCCTGCTGGACGCCGAGCTCATCGAGGCGGCGGACGCCGCGATCCGCCCGGCGCACGGCGAGCTCCACGAGCGGTCCCACACCGGGACGGCCGTCACCGCGGGGCCCGGCGTCCTGGCCGGCGAGGAGATCGTCTCCTGGCTCCTGGCCCGCGCCCTGGCCCCGTCCTTCATCCCCGAGACGGGCGCCTGGCGGGTCCGCCCCGGGCCGCCCGCCTGAGGCCCCGCTAGAGCCCGACCTGCCGCCGCACGGCCTGCAGCAGCTGTTCGGCCTTGGCCCGCACCCCCGGGTCGTCGGAGTCGACGCCGGAGTCGAAGACCATCGCCCACATCAGCTCCTCCCGGGCGGGGGAGGGCCGCTCGTGCGTGGGGCGCCGCCCCACGATCCGCACCCCGCCGTCCCCCAGGTCGAAGTGCCGGCTGACCACCACGGTCGACGTCACCCGCTCCTGCACCACCTCGGGCACCGACCCGGCCTCCACCAGCCGCACCTGGTACTCGGCGTCGTCCCCCCACACGTGCAGCCGGTCCCCTTGCCAGGAGGCCCGCAGCACCCTCTCCCAGGGCACCCGGGTGAACCCCCCGCCCCCGTCCGGCACGTGCAGGGCGTGCCCGGTGGCCACCACCACCGATCCCCCGCGCGTACCCGCGTGCGCGAGCACCTTCTCACCACGCTCCAACCGGAGCAGTTCACGTACGGGACGAGGCAGGCGCGACATGCCCCCAACCTACCGCCAGGTGATCACGCCCACCACGAATTCCCCCAGCCGCCCCCGAACCGGCCTCCAAGCGCCCCTCTCCCGCCCCATCCGCCCCTGGATTCCCGGGCGTCCCCGCCGTGAGATGGGCCACTGCCCGCCGGCCCCCGATCGCCGGGAGCCCGAACCTCCACGAGGAATTCCCGAACACCCCGGAAAACGCCTCAGGCCCTGTTCCCGAAATTCGGGAACAGGGCCTGAGCTGCGTTTTCGTCGGCTCCCGCGATTGGACTCGAACCAATAACCTGCCGGTTAACAGCCGGCTGCTCTGCCAATTGAGCTACGCGGGATCGCTTCCGGCGGGGGCCTCGGTCCCTGCCAGCGCGTCTACATTAGCGCATCTTGGCGGGTGCTCGTGCATCGTTAACGGCTGGGCGGGTACGGGGGGATGGTGGAGACGACTGAAAGGGAGTGATCTCCGGATGAAGCAGTTGATGTTCCTCACCGGTGCGGCCGTCGGGTACGTGCTGGGGTCGCGCGCCGGGCGCGAGCGGTACGAGCAGATCAAGAAGACGGCGCAGGACGTGTGGGCGCACCCGTCGGTGCAGTCGGCCGCGGAGAGCGTGCGCGAGCAGGCGACGATGGCGGCGAGCAGCGGCGCCCAGAAGGCCGGGGCCGTCGCCGGTTCCGCGAAGCAGAAGGTCAACGACCGGCTGCACCGGGACCGGGAAGAGGAAGTGCTGATCACCTGATCGGAAGACTGGTCAGAACACGATCGCGGGGTCAGGCTGGGGTGATGAGCCCGCGACTGACCGGAGACGAGTCCGCGCTCTGGCGGGCGGCCATTCGGGTGCTGGACGCCAACTGGACGGGGACCGCGACGACGCCGTCGCCCGGTCTGTACCCGCACCAGTGGAGCTGGGACTCGGCCTTCACCTGCATCGGGCTGGCCCGGTGCCGTCCCGAGCGGGCCGAACGGGAGCTGGCCGCGCTGCTGGAGGCCCAGTGGGCCGACGGGATGGTCCCGCACATCGTGTTCAACGCCGACCTCGTCCGGAAGGGCTATTTCCCCGGCCCCGAGTTGTGGCTCAGCCGCGACAGGCCGCAGGCCCCCCGGCCGGTCGAGACGTCGGCGATCACGCAGCCTCCGCTGCACGCCTTCACGGCGCTGCGGATGCACGCCGCCGCCTCCGACGGCGCGCGCAGCCGCGACTTCCTGTGCTGGGCCTACCCCCGGCTGGTGGCCCAGCACAGGTACCTCGCCCGCGTCCGCGACGCCGGCGGCGAGGGCCTGGCCGCGATCTGCCACCCCTGGGAGTCGGGGCTGGACAACAGCCCCACCTGGGACCGGCCGCTCGCGGCGGCCCAGCCGCCCCCCACCGCCTACGCGCGCCTTGCCGCCCCGCGCTCCCAGCCCGCGGGCGTCGACCACGAGCGCTACGTCTGGCTCGTCACCGCCTACCGGGACTCCGGGTACGACGAGGGCTACCTGCGGCACGAGCACCCGTTCCTGGTCGAGGACCCGCTGTTCAACACGGTCTACCTGGCCTCCACCCACGCGCTGGCCGAGATCGCCGCGCTGGTGGGCGCCGATCCCGTCCCGCACCGGGAGGACGCCCAACGCATCCACACGGCGCTGATCCGCCGCCTGTGGGACGACGAGCAGCGCTGCTTCCATCCGCTGGACCTCAGGTCGGGCAGGCGGATCAGGATCGCCACGATCGCCTCCCTGGTCCCGCTGCTCGATCCGGAGCTGCCCGCGCCGATGGCGCGCCGGCTGGCCGACCTGCTGCTGTCCGCGCGCTTCGCCGGGGCGGCGGGCTACCCGGTGCCGACCTGCGACCTGCAGGCCTCGGCCTTCGACCGCGCCGCCTACTGGCGCGGCCCCACCTGGGCCAACACCAACTGGTTGTTGTGGGCGGGAGCCCTGCAGCAGGGCTTCGACGCGATCGCCGACCTGCTCTACGGCGGGACGCTCCGTCTGGCCCGCCAGTCGGGGTTCCGGGAGTTCTTCGACCCGTTCGACGGCTCGGGCCGCGGCAGCCACGACTACAGCTGGACGGCCGCGCTGCTGCTGGACCTGATGGCCGCGCGCCGCATGCTCCCCGAGGACGGCCCCGGCGTGTGATGACGCCAATGGTGCTAGTACCATTAGCACCATGTTGCTGAGTCTGGAAGCGGACGACCCGCGCCCCCTGCACGAACAGGTGGCCGGGGCGCTGCGCCGCGCCATCGCGGACGGGAGCGCCCCCGAACGGCTGCCCACCGCCCGCGATCTGGCGGCGGCCTTCCACGTCAACTCCAACACCGTGCTGCGCGCCCTGCGCGAGCTGCGCGACGAGGGGCTGCTGGAGTTCCGGCGCGGCCGCGGCATCCGGGTGATCCCCGGGGCGGGCCGCAGAGGCGAGCTCATCGACCGAATACGAGAACTGATCCGCGACGCCGAGAGGGCGGGGCACACCCGCGCGGACCTGATAGCGATGATCGAGGCGATGTGAAGAGATTTCTGGCGTGGAGCGTTCCGACGGCGCTGGTCCTGGCCCTCCTGCCCGCCGTGTGGTGGGGGCGCCTGCCGGACCCGATGGCCTCGCACTGGAACGCCGCCGGCGAGCCCGACGGCTCCCTGCCCAGGGCGGTGATGCTGGCGCTGCCGTTCGCGGTCTGGCTCGTCGGGGCCGCGGCCGCCCGGCACCATCCGCCGATCGCCGCGGGCACGGGCGTCCTGGCGGTGGTGTTGCAGGGCATGGGCGTCTGGGCGAACCTCGACCGGGCGGACTGGCAGGACGCCCGGTCCCTGGCCTGGTGGACGGCGGCGCTGGCGCTGGTGCTGCCGCTGCTGGCCGGCTGGCTGGCCCTGAGGCTCTCCCCGCGGCGGGACGGCCTGCCCGCCGGTCCGGTCGAGACCCTGGACCTGCCCCCCGGCGAGCACGCGGTGTGGGTCTCGCGCTGCACCAACCCGCTGCTGCTCGCCCTGAGCTCCCTGTCCCTCGTCGTGGGCGCGGCCATGCTGCTGACCGGCGGTCCGGGCGGGGCGGCCGCCCCGGTCCTGCTGGTCATCGGCGTCGCCGGAGCGCTGGTCGGCACCGTCCGGGTGCAGGTGAGCGAGCGCGGCGTGGCCGTCGCCTACGGCCCCTGGTCGTTCCCGGTCTGGCGCAAGGCGCTGCAGGCGATCGCCGCGGCCAGGACCGAGGACCTGAAGCCCATGCAGGTCGGCGGCTGGGGCCTGCGCGGGCTGCCGCCGCGCACCACGCTGATGCTGCGCGGCGGGGAGTGCCTGGTGCTGGAGTACCCCGGCGGCGGCAGGTTCGCCATCAGCGTGGACGACGCCGCGCGGGGCGCGGCGCTCATCAACACCCTGAAGAACCGCTGAAACGACGGTCGCGGAAGGGTTCTGACCAGGGATTTGGTAGCGTTGCCGGATCGATCTCCCCGTCTCCGCCGATCTGAAGGCCCTTCCGTGACACCGCCCCCCGGTACGCATCCCTACCTCAGCATCACCACCGACTTCGGCGCCGCCTACACCGGCATCTGCGCCGGGGTCGTCGCCCGTATCGCGCCGTCCGCCCGCGTGCAGGTGCTCAGCGACGAGGTGGGCAAGTACGCGGTCGTCGAGGGCGCGCTGCTGCTGGAGCAGGCGCTGCCCCACCTGCCGGTCGGGGTCCACCTGGCCGTGGTGGACCCTGGCGTCGGCACCCCCCGGCACCCGATCGCCGTGCGCACCGGGAGGGGGGACTTCCTCGTCGGTCCGGACAACGGGCTGCTCGCCCCCGCCGCCGAGGCCCTCGGGGGAGTGGCCGAGGCGCGGATCCTGGACAACCCGGAGCTGCGGCTGCCCGCCCTCTCCAGCACCTTCCACGGCCGCGACCTCTTCGCCCCCGCCGCCGCCCACCTGGCCAACGGCGTCCCCCTCGGCGAGTTCGGCCCGGCGCTGCGGCCGAGCCCCCTGGAGATCCCGGAACCGGTCCTGGGGGAGGGCGAGCTGGGCGCGACCGTGCTGTACGCCGACGACTTCGGCAGCCTGGTCCTCGGCGCGTCACCGCGGGACCTGGCCGCCGCCTTCGGCCGGCTGGAGTACGGCGCGGAGCTGGAGTTCGCCGGGGTCCGGGTGCGCTGGGCGGCGACGTTCGGCGCGGTCCCCGAGGGCGAGCCCCTGGTGTTCGCCGACTCCTCCGGCCGGCTGGCCCTGGGCGTCAACCTGGGTTCGGCGGCGGCGCGGTTCGGGCTGGCCGCGGGCCGGACCGTGACCCTGCGCGCCATCCGATGAAGTTAGACTTTTTCCCTGTTTCCCCCCTGTTTTACGTGAAAGCAAAAGAAAGGCCGGAGGTCGTCTTGCTGCGCCGTCTCCTCGTCCTGCCCGCCGTGGCCGCCGTCCTGGCCGCCTCGGCCTGCGCTCCGGCGGACAACACCGACACCGAGGCCGCTCCGTCCGCGTCCGCCGCGAACTGCGCCAAGGACAAGCTCCCGGTGAAGACCGCGGGCAAGCTGACCATCGCCACCGACACCCCCGCCTTCGAGCCGTGGTTCAAGGGCGACGACCCGGGCAACGGCGAGGGCTTCGAGGGCGCGGTGGCCTACGCCGTCGCCGAGCGGCTCGGTTTCGCCGAGGATGAGGTCGTCTGGACGAAGGTCGGCTTCGAGCAGTCCTACGCCCCCGGCGACAAGGACTTCGACTTCGACATCAACCAGATCTCCATCACCCCCGAGCGCCAGAAGGCCGTGACCTTCTCCGACGGCTACTACACCGTGGCCCAGGGCGTGGTCACCCTGGGTGACGGGAAGTTCGCCGGGGCCACCACCAAGGAGCAGCTGAAGGACGCCAAGATCGGCGTGCAGGTCGGCACCACCTCGCTGACCGCGGTGCAGGAGCAGCTCCGGCCGGCGACCCAGCCGAGCGTCTTCAACACCCAGATCGACGTGGTCAACGCGCTGAAGAACGGGCAGGTGGACGCCGTCGTCGTCGACCTGCCCACCGCCTTCTACGTGACCGCCGCCCAGATCGAGGGCTCCAAGATCGTCGGTCAGCTCGCCGCCTCCGGCGAGGACGAGCAGTTCGGCCTGCTGCTGGAGAAGGGCAACCCCCTCGTCACCTGCCTGAACCAGGCGATCGGCGAGCTGAAGTCCGGCGGGAAGCTGCAGCAGATCACCGACCAGTGGCTGTCGGACGCGGCCGGGGCCCCCGTCCTGAAGTGAAGTCCTCATCCGAGACGGGCTGGGTCAAGAGCGAACGCCAGCTGGCCAGGGAGGCCCGGCGCCGCCGCAGGGCGGTGACCTCCGGCGTGGTCGCCGGGGTGTCCACCGCGGTGGTGCTGGGCCTGCTGGCGGTCGGGCTGACCGCCTCGCCCGGCTGGCCCAGGGTGCGGGAGACCTTCTTCTCCTGGCCGCACTTCACCGAGGCGTTCCCCGACGTGCTGGCGGGGTTCTGGACGAACGTCAAGATCTTCCTCATCGCCGAGCCGGTCATCCTGGCGGTCGGCCTCGCGGTGGCACTGGTCCGCGGCGTGAAGACCCCGGCGTTCTTCCCGCTGCGGGCGCTGGCCGTGCTCTACACCGACGTCTTCCGCGGCATCCCGACGATCCTGCTGGTCTTCCTGGTCGGGTTCGGCGTCCCCGCGCTCAACCTGCAGGGGGTGCCCGACGACCCGATGGTCCTGGGCGTCTTCGCCCTGATCCTGTCCTACGGCGCCTACGTCGCCGAGGTGTTCCGCTCGGGCATCGACTCGATCCACCCCAGCCAGCGCGCGGCGGCCCGTTCGCTCGGCCTCTCCCAGATGCAGTCGCTGCGCCACGTGGTGCTGCCGCAGGCCGTGCGCCGGGTCGTCCCGCCGCTGCTGAACGACTTCGCGTCCCTGCAGAAGGACACCGCGCTGGTCTCCGTGCTCGGCGTCGTCGAGGCGCTGCGGCAGGCGCAGATCCACTCCTCCAAGACCTTCAACTACACGCCCTACCTCGCGGCCGCCCTGCTGTTCGTGCTGCTGACCGTGCCGATGGCGCGGTTCACCGACTGGCTGGCCGCACGGGCCGAAAGCCGCCGCGCTCCCGGAGGCCGCTGATGCCGCTGCTGCAGATCGAAGGCCTGTGGAAGAGCTACCGGGGCCGTCCCGTCCTGCGCGGGGTGGACCTGGAGGTGGACCCGCACGAGGTGGTCTGCCTCATCGGGGGGTCCGGCTCCGGCAAGTCCACGCTGCTGCGCTGCGTGAACCTCCTGGAGACGGTCGACGACGGGGCGGTCTTCCTGGACGGCCTGGAACTCACCGCCGTGGACGCCGACGAGGACGCCGTCCGCCGGAAGGTCGGCATGGTGTTCCAGCAGTTCAACCTCTTCCCGCACATGACGGTCCTGCAGAACGTCGTCCTGGCCCCCGTCAAGGTGCACGGGAAGGACCGGAGGCAGGCGCGGGCGGAGGCGCTGGAACTGCTGGGCCGCTTCGGGTTGGCCGACAAGGCGGGGGAGTACCCCGACCGGCTGTCGGGCGGCCAGCAGCAGCGGGTGGCGATCGTCCGGGCGCTGGCCGTCCGCCCCCAGGTGCTGCTGCTGGACGAGGTCACCTCGGCGCTCGACCCCGAACTCGTCGGGGAGGTGCTCGACATCGTCCGGGAGCTCAAGGAGCAGGGCATGACGATGATCCTGGCCACCCACGAGATGTCCTTCGCCCGCGACATCGCCGACACCGTGTGCTTCCTGGACGGGGGAGTGCTGCTGGAGCGCGGCTCGCCGGAGCAGGTCTTCACCGATCCGAGGGAGCCGCGCACCCGCGAGTTCCTGGCCAGGACGCAGAGGCGCTGAGCGTCATCTCCCCGCGCGCACCGGCCGCGGCCGCTTGCGGGTGTGGAGCAGTTCGTCGAACCCGGCGCGGATGCCCGCGGCGAACACCTCGATGTCGGGCTGCCCGTCGAAGTCGGCGCTCACCCCGAAGCTCAGCTTGCCGTTGTAGCTGAAGACCGCGGTCCCCACCTGGATGCCGCCGGTCAGCGGCACGTAGGGGAAGAGGTCCTCGATCCGGCGGCCGAGGACGTACAGCGGGAAGCCCGGTCCCGGCACGTTGGTGGTGATCGTCTGCACGACCGGGTTGAACAGGCGGACGGGGATGCGGGCGCCCAGCGCCAGCAGCGCCGGGGCCACGGCCGCGTCGGTGACGCGGGTGAGCTTGGCGCCGACGGTCTCCTGGCCGGTGGCCTTGAGGTCCTCGGTCTGCTCGCGGATCAGCAGGTAGCGCTCGAGCGGGTCGGCCACGCCGACCGGCAGGTTGACGAAGATGGCCGACACCCGGTTGTTGAGCGCCCCCCGCTCCTCCTCGGTGCGCACCGACACCGGCACCCCCGAGCGCACGACCATGTCGGAGGTGAGCACGCCCCGGCCGGCCAGCTGGTCGCGAAAGCCCCGGGTGACCGAGGCCAGCACGACGTCGTTGACGGTGCCGCCGTACCTCTTGCGGATCTTCTGCGCGTCGTCCAGCGGGACGCTCACCCACGGCCAGCGCCGGTGCGGCCCGATCGGCCCGTTGAGCACGCTGGCGGACCTGCGGGTGAACCGGGACGCCTGGCGCGCGACGCCGCCCGCGTAGTCGAGCAGGCGCGGGGCGCGGGGCAGCGAGGCGGCCAGCCGCGGCAACGACCCCACCAGCCGCAGGGGCTGCAGCGTGTTGTCGACCAGGGCCTCGCCGAGCAGCCGCAGCCGGGACGGGCCGTGGCGCGGCACCCACTCCGCGGCGGGCGGCACGGCCTGCGGGGCGTCGGGGTCGAGGTCGAACATCGAGGCGATGAGGTCCATGCCCGCCACGCCGTCGACCATGCAGTGGTGGACCTTGCCGATGAGCGCCCACCGGCCGCCCTCCAGGCCCTCGACCAGCCACAGCTCCCACAGGGGCTTGTGGGGGTCCAGGCGCTGGGCGATGATCCGGCCCGCGAGGTTGCGCAGCTGGTCGGTGCCGCCCGGCGCGGGGACGGCGGTGTGGCGCACGTGGTAGAGGATCTGGAAGTGCGGGTCGTCCACCCAGACGGGACGGCCCAGATGCAGGGGGACGGAGCGGACCCGCTGCCGGTAGCGCTCCACGGCGGGCAGCTTGGCGGCGACGAGCCTGACGAGGTCGCCGTAGGCGGGTGCGGGCCCCTCCAGGATGATCGCGGCGGCCACGTGCAGTGGCGTGTTCTCGTCCTCGATCAGGTAGAAGCTGGCGTCCAGCCCGCTCATCCGTTGCACGATGGTCTTTCCCTCCTTGGCCGTAGGACGGGTAAGGAACGTAGCGAGACAGCTACATACGGCCAGGACTAGAAGTAATCACCCACCGTAGGACCCTGACAACGGAATGGCAGGAATCAGACAGCGAGCTCCTTGGCCGGATGCGGCAGGTCGCAAGGGGGTCTCCGGACGCCCGCGGCCACCACCGCGCCGAGCAGGCAGAGGATCGAGGTGATCAGGAAGATCTCGCGGTACTCGGTGTGCAGTGCCTCTTTCAGCCCCACCTGGTACACCTCGAACTCGGCCTTGAAATTCGGATTCCCGAAAGGCAGCGGGACCGTCAACCCGGCCGTCAATGACTGCAAACGGTGGAAACCGTAAGCCGACAGGGCAGAGATACCCAACAGCATCCCCATCATGCGGGCGACCACGACGGCGGCCGAGGCCACCCCGTGCTGCCCGGCGGGCACCAGCCGCAGGATCGCCGAGGAGACCGGGGCGATCGCCAGGCCCAGCCCGGCGCCGGCCAGCACCAGGTCCACGTCCATGCGCGGCAGCGGCCCGTAGGAGGCGGACGTCGGGTCCAGCGGCCATCCGGAGACCAGCAGGTACCCCAGGGCGGCCAGCGCCATTCCGGCCACCAGCGGCCACCGCTCGCCGTACCGGTGGGCGACGAACCCGCCGAGGACGGCGGCGAGCGCCAGCGCGACGAGGAACCGCGACAGCAGGAACGCGCCCTCGGACGGGGTGCGCTCCAGCAGGGTCGTGGCGATCAGCTGGACGTCCACCAGGGTGACCATCAGCGCCGCCCCCGACAGCAGGCTGACCGCCAGGACGGCGAACACGGGGCTCTTGCGCACCCCGCTCAGGTCCAGCAGCCGCGCGCTCGTCCGCGACTCCCACCACCCGAACAGGACGAGCAGCACCACGCCCGCCGCGATCATCTGCGCCCCGCCGGGCGGCAGCACGCCGTTCTCCGGCTCCTCGTTGTAGGTGCCGAGGACCAGCAGCCCGAGCCCGCCGGCCAGCAGCAGCCCGCCCGGTACGTCCACCCGGCCCGGCCGCGCGGCGCCCCGGCCGGACGGGACGGCGAAGTGGACCGCGGCCATGGCCGCGAGCACCAGCGGCACGTTCACCCAGAAGATCCCGCGCCAGCCGATCAGCGCGGCCAGCCCCGCCCCGTACAGCGGGCCGAGGACGCTGCCCAGCTCCTGCACGGCGCCCACCACGCCGAGCACGACCGGGCGGTCGCGCTCGGCCCACAGGTCGCTCGCCAGCGCCATCGTGATCGGCAGCAGCGCGCCGCCCGCCACGCCCTGCACGACCCGTCCGGCCACCAGCAGCGGGAACTGGTCGGCGAACGCCGTGACGGCCGAGCCGATCGCGAACGCCAGCAGGCAGGCGTGCAGCACCGCGCGGCGGCCGAAGCGGTCCGACAGCTGGCCCAGCAGCGGCATCGCCGCCACGTAGCCGAGCAGGAACCCGGTGATGATGGGGGTGATGCGCTCGGGACGGTTGGCGGGGACGCCGAGGTCCTTGGCCATCTCGGTGAGCACGGTGACGATGACGTAGGCGTCGAGCGAGGCCAGCAGGACGATGGCCCCGCCGGCCCCGATCGCCAGGCTGCGGCGGCTGCGCACGGTCACTGCTTCGGCGCCTCGATCGCCGGATTCGCGTTGAAGTCGGCGAGGGTCAGGGTCGCCGACCCGCCTTCCAGGTTCATCAGGACCTTGGTGAGCCGCTTGTCGTCCTCGTTGATCCACACCGTGCCCTGGAGCGTCTGGGCGGTCTTGACGCCGAGCCCGGCGACGGCGGTGCCGGGCAGGGAGGCCGCGATCCGGACGGTGCCGTCCTCGCGCGCCTCGGTCTTCGCACCGGTGGCCTGGGAGAGCATGAGCGGGATGCCGCGCTCGGGGTCGAGGATGGCGGACGGGTCGAGAATGCTGGTGATCATGGACTTGCCGGTCTTCTGGTAACCGCCCGCGAGGTTGAAGTACAGGTCGGGGCCCACCAGGACGAACTTGGCCTCGATCGTCAGCCCCATCTGCACGGCGGTCACGTCGCCCTGCGCGTCGCCGTTGCGCAGCAGCTCCCCGTTCATCGCCTTGACCGGCAGCCCCGCGGGCTCGCCCTCCGTGGTCAGGGCGAACCCGACGCTGGTGACGTCCTTCATGGCCGCGGCGGACTCCCGCAGCAGGGCCTGGCCGTCGGGGAGCGGGCCGCCGGAGTCCTCCTCCGAGGAGCAGCCGGACATCAGCGCGACGGTGAGCAGCGCCGCCAGGAGGGTGCGAAGTCGGGACATGGCGGTGAGCCTAGCCAGTTCGGCGCAGGAGTGGACAGACCTCGCACGCCGACTTCTCGTTCGGCCTCCAGGGGGACGACGGGAGCGGCGCGTCCCCCCACGGGGTGATTCAGGGGCCCTGCACGACGGGGCGGGTGCGCAGCCCCTCGGGCAGCCGGCGGCCCGCCCGGAAGAGCTCGATGCCCAGCAGCTCGCCCGAGCGGGCGAAGTCCAGGACGGCGGCGAGCTCGCCGTGCCGGTCGCCGACCTCGATCTGCTCGACCGCCTCCTGCGCCTGGTCGAAGACCCCGGCCAGCGCGATGTAGGCGCTGTCGGAGGAGGCCTCGTGCAGCACCCGGATGCGCTGGAAGGGGGAGGGGAACCCCAGGTCCGGCTCACCCCACAGGCGCAGCAGGTGGCTGCGCTCCGAACCGGTCAGCACCCCCCAGACCACCCCGTGGACCAGCTGGAGCGCCTGGACGGAGTCCTCTCCGGCGACCTGGTACCGGCCGTCCCACTCGCCCAGGCCCTCGATCTCGTAGGGGCAGATCCACTCGCCCTGCCCCTCCGGGTCGCGGTAGGGCTGGCCGATGGAGATCACCACGTCCCGGATCCCGTCCCCGTCGTCGTCGTGCAACTGAAGCACCCGCCGTGCGATCACGTTCACAGGGTCGATCTACCGCGTTGTCCCCAGCGGGAAACGACGGGGATGCCGACCAGTGCAGAGGAATACCCGCAGCCGACCCGGGCTCGATCCGCGCTTGGTGACCGACCCGCCACGGGAGGGCGGATCCGGCGCCCCGGCGCAGGCTCCGGCAGGGCTGAAACCCGGTCGAATCGGGTAGGCAGGCAGGTGGGAGAGAGAGTGGGGCGGGTGGGGCTCGAACCCACGACCGGCGGATTATGAGTCCGCTGCTCTGACCGGCTGAGCTACCGCCCCTGGTCTCGTACGGGGCCGGCGGGGAGAGGCCGGGGACCCGATAAGAGAGTGTAGAGCGTGACGGGGGGACGGTGAACACTTCGCGGGAACTGCTGGTCGGGGTGGAGGAGGAATTCCACATCGTCGCGCTGGACAGCGGCCGGTTGACGTCCGCCTCCCCGGCGCTGCTCGAGGCGCTGCCCGGAGACAGGTACAGCGCCGAGCTCCAGGAGGCCACGATCGAGGCGCACAGCGCTCCCTGGGCGCGGCTGGAGGATCTCGCCGAGGACCTGACGGCCACCCGGAAGGCGCTCATCGGCACGGCCGGGGAGCAGGGCCTGGGCGTGCTGGCCTCGGGCACGGCGCCGCTGTTCGACCTGGCGGACCCCGTCGTCCCGCCGCTGCCGCGCTTCCGGCGCATGCACGACCTCTACCGGCGCCTGGCCGGGGAGCAGCTGATCTGCGGGGCCCAGGTGCACGTGGACGTGCCGGACCGCGATCTGGCGGCGCGGGTGCTGCAGCGGCTGGCGCCGTGGCTGCCGGTCTTCCTCGCGCTCAGCGCCGGCTCGCCGTTCTGGCGCGAGGCCGACACCGGCTACGCCAGCTACCGCTCCGTGTTGTGGCAGCGCTGGCCGACCGCGGGGCCGCCGGGGCCCTTCGCCGGCGCCGCCGAGTACGAGGCGCTGGTGGCCGAGCTGGTGGAGCAGGGGACGATCCTCGATCCGGGCATGGTCTACTTCGACGTCCGCCCGTCCTGCCACCTGCCCACGCTGGAGCTGCGGATCTGCGACGCCTGCCCGCGGGTGGACGACGTCGTGCTGCTGGCCGGGCTGTTTCGCGCCCTGGTCCGGCGGGAGTGCGCGGAGGAGGGCGGCTTCCGGCCGGTGCGCGGGGAGCTGCTGCGCTCGGCGACCTGGCGCGCCGCCAGGTCCGGGCTCGGCGGGACGCTGATCGATCCGGCCACGGGCCGTCCGGAGCCCGCGGGCGAGGTCGTCCGGGGGCTGCTGGCGGGGCTGCGGCCGTTCCTGGAGGAGGCGGGGGACTGGGAGCTGGTCTCCGGGCTCGCCGAGGCCCTGCTGGGCAGGGGCGACTGCGCGACCCGGCAGCGCGCCGTCTACGCCCGTTCGGGTTCGTTGCGCGAGGTCGTGGCGGTGCTGCTCGCCGAGACCGGAGGCACCGGCTGAGGGCCGCCAGAGAGCCCAAGAAGGGGTGAAAGTACCTCTAAGGTGCAGTAAAAAGGGCGCATGCCCTCCGAGCCGGACGACATCCTTGCCCGTAAACTCCGCGCGGCCGTCGCCGACGAGATCCCCGCGGCCGTCGAACTGCGGCACCGGCTGCACGCCGACCCCCGCGTCTCCGGCCGGGAGGAGGACACCGCCCGCATGGTCGTGGCGGCCCTGGACGCCGGGCAGGGCGAGCGCGTGGCCGGTACCGGCCGCCTGCTGCGCGTCGGCGGGGCGGGGCCGGGCGTGGTGCTGCGCGCCGAACTCGACGCCCTGCCGCTGACCGAGCGGACCGGCGTGCCCTGGAGCTCGACCGGCGCGGCCATGCACGCCTGCGGCCACGACGTGCACCTCGCCGCGCTCGTCGCCGTCTGCCGCGCCGCCGCCCGGATCGGCGTGGACGTGCCGATGCTCGCCCTGCTGCAGCCCCGCGAGGAGACCCACCCGTCCGGGGCCGAGGACGTGGTGCGCTCGGGCGTCCTGGAGGGCGCCCTGGCGGTGGTCGGCGCGCACGTCCAGCCGCGGCTGCCCGACGGGCACGTCAGCGCCGTCCCCGGACCGGTCAACGCGGCCGCCGACGAGTTCGAGATCACGGTCACCGGGGTGGGCGGCCACGCCGGCTACCCGCACCTGACCCGCGACCCCGTCCTGGCCGTGTGCCAGGTCGTGGTGGCCCTCCAGCACCTGGCGTCCCGGCGGTTCGACCCCGTGCTCGGCGCGTCCTGCACCGTGGGGCACATCAGCGGCGGCAGCGCCCCCAACGTCGTCCCCGACACCGCGGTCGCGCGCGGCACCGTCCGGGTCATGCGGGACGAGGACCGCGCCGAGGCGACCCGGATCATCACCGAGACCGCCGCGCACACCGCCGCGGCCTTCGGCTGCGCCGCCGAGACCCGCATCCACCCCCTGGAACCGGTCCTGCGCAACGACCCGGGCCTCGCCGAGCGCGCCACCGGGGTGCTCAACGGCTTCGGCATCCCGGTCGACCGGGCCTTCCGCTCCTACGGCGCCGACGACTTCTCGCACTACTGCCACCGCACCCGCGGCCTCATGCTCTTCGTCGGCACCGGCACCGACCCGTCGGCGCCCGGCCTGCACCACCCGTCCTTCCTCCCGGCGGACGAGGTCGTCGCCCGGGTGGCCGACGCCCTGGTGGCCGGCTACACCGCGGCCGCCGCGTCCTGATCCCCGCCGCCCGTCCGCGGCGGGCCGGGCGGGCGCACCCGCGGGGACGCCGCGGGGCGGCCGGAAAAGAGCGATCCCCGGGCCTCCTTCGCGGGAGGGCCGGGGACCACCGTCGGCACGGGGCCGTGTCAGATCTGGGTGCGCCGCGGGTTGGCGGTGTTGACCGGCCAGTTGGCGAGGGCGGCGGCCACTTCGTCGTCGGCGGCGACGGGCGTCTCGATCTCCTCGTTCACGGAGGCGGGCGACTGGTCGGTCACGGCTGCTTCTTCCCTTCGCTCTGCGGCGGTCCCGGCGGGAGGCTCGGGTCCGGTCTGGAGACGGATGATGTTACCAGTCAAGGATATCCATCCCCTCGCACGTCAGAGAGCAGGCAAATCGGCCGTCAAGGGCCCATTTACTGTCATATGCCTGAAAACTTGGACTTGTCTAGACCCAACGGGCGGAACGCTCGGCTCCAGGTCAGAAACCCCGCACGTTGAGCAGGGGTTCCTTGACCCCGTCGGGATCGTCGCCGGCGTTCCAGTCGGTGCCCCCGGCGGTGATCAGGGCGTTCCGGACGGCCGACGGGGTGGCCGAGGGGTGGGCGGCCTTGTAGAGGGCGGCGGCCCCCGCGACGTGCGGCGCGGCCATGGAGGTGCCCGAGCTGACCTGGTAGCCGCCCTTGATCCAGGTGGAGCGGATGCACAGGCCGGGTGCGATGAGATCGACGTCGCGGCCGTGGTTGGAGAAGTTCGCCAGGGTGTCGTCGTCGTCGGCGACGCAGGTGGACGCGGCCTTGCCGCCGGGCTCGCCGTCGAAGTCCGCCAGCGCGCTGACGGTGATCACCTCGTCGTAGGCGGCGGGCACCCGCTTGGCGGAGTCGACGGAGGAGTTGCCCGCGGCCACCGCGTAGGTGACGCCGGCGGCCACCGAGGCGCACACCGCCTGGTGCAGGGCGTCGCGGTTGGTGTTGCCGCAGTCGCCGTCGTCGGTGCCGGTGGCGCCGAGGCTCAGGTTGGCGACCTCGATCTCGTCGGCGTTGGCGGTGACGTGGTCGACGCCGCAGATGATCGACGAGAAGGAGCCGTTGCCGGAGTCGTCGAGCACCCGGACGGACCACAGCCGCACGCCCGGCGCCACGCCCACCACGCCCTGCCTGTTGTCGAGGGCGCCGATCGTGCCCGCCACATGGGTGCCGTGGCCGTTGCCGTCGGCGGCCCCCACCCCGCCGGCGCAGTTCTTCGCGCCGGGGGCGTGCACGTTGAGGTCGGGGTGGTCGGCCTGGATCCCGGTGTCGACCACGGCGACGTCGACGTCGACGCGCTCGTCCACGGAGTCGAGGTCGGCGGTGGGGCTGGCCGGGGTGCCGACGCGGGCGATGCCGGTGGAGACGACCTGCGCCTCCAGCCGGACGCGCTGGTCGGTCTGGACGAACATCACCCGCGGGTCGTCGGAGATCTGCCGGGCCGCGGCGGCCGTCATGGAGGCCGCGTATCCGTGCAGGGCGTGGTTGTAGGTGTGCAGGAGTTTCGTCGAGTGCTTCCCGGAATGCTCCTGGGCGATCGAGACGGCGTCGGCGCCCTTCTTCAGCACCACGATGTACCCGTCGGGGTCGTCGGCCAGGACGGCGGGCATGGTGAGAGCGGTGAGAGCGACCGCCATGAGAGAGGCCGGGAACATGCGACGCATGGGGGGCATTCCTTCGGGATCGCGTCCTGCATCGGAACTTGACTCGTTGATGATAAGCCGTCACGTCGATTGTTCGGAGCATTTCGACGCCGTCGGTGAATTCATGTCGCACAACGAACCGGTCATTCCGTGAATATTCACGAAAGGGGAAAAATGCTTTCCGGTGACATGCGGTAACTGATCATGACAAGGCGGGTGATTTTCTGGGATCTCGCGTGAATTTCCGGCGGAGCAGGGGCGCGCCGCCCCGGTCCCCGACCGGGCGGCGGGAAAGGCGCCCGGCGGTCCCGCCCCGTGCGGGGCCGGTCGCAGGCCGTGACCGCGTCGGTATCGATGCGCCATCATTGGGCCCCCCTCGCTGGATCCGCGCTCTGGAACGCCCCATCATGGAGACACACCTGATGGAGACGAAGGGGCGGCACGATGACGACTGACCTCGCGAGCGCGGCCGCGGGCACGGCCGCGCTCGCCGGCGAGTGGCGGGCCGGCCCCACCGCGCCCCGGATGATCCTCGGCGCCCAGCTGCGCCGGCTCCGGGAGGCGCGGAGCATCACCCGGGAGGCCGCGGCCGACGTCATCCGCGGCTCCGAGTCGAAGATCAGCCGGATGGAGCTGGGCCGCCACAAGTTCAAGCCCCGCGACCTCGAGGACCTCCTGGAGCTGTACGGGGTCGTCGAGGAGGCCGATCGCGCCGTCCTGCTGGAGCTGGGCCGCCAGTCCGGCCTGCCCGGCTGGTGGCAGCCCTACAGCGACCTGGTCCCGTTGTGGTTCGAGCCCTGCCTCGGCCTGGAGCAGGCCGCCAGCGTCATCCGCGGCTACGAGATCCGCGCGGTCCACGACCTGCTGCAGACCCCCGACTACGCCAGGGCCGAGCTGGCCCGCCGCCACCAGGGCGAGACCCGGGAGCGCCTGGCCCGGCGGCTGGAGCTGCGCCTGCACCGCCAGGAGGTGCTGACCCGTCCGGGCGGCGCGCGCCTGTGGGTGGTCCTGGACGAGGCCGCGCTGCGCCGTCCGGCGGGCGGCAGGGCGCTGATGCGCGCCCAGTTCGACCACCTGGTCGAGCTGTCCTCCCGCCCGAACGTGCGGATCCAGATCCTGCCGTTCTCCCACGGCGTGCACGCCGCCAGCGGCACCCCGATCACCCTCCTGCGGCTGCCCGCGGGCGACCTCCCCGACGTGGTCTTCCTGGAGCGCCACAACGACGGCACCTACCCCGACCGCGCCGTCGACGTCCTGCGCTACCGCCAGCTCGTCGACGAGATCGGCACGTACGCCCTGCGCCCCGAGCAGACCCCGCAGTTCCTGGACCGCGTCCTGCGCGACCTGTGATCCGCGGCGGCCGCGTCCGGGGCGTCAGTCCTGGGCGAGGCAGCCGCGGACGCCCTCGGTGCGGCCCTGGCCGAAGGCGGTGACGCGCTGGATGGCGTCGCCGTGGGCGGTCGGGTCGGTCCACGCGTAGTCGTCGCCGAAGGCCGACAGCGCGGTGCCGATCTCGGTGGTGTCGCCCTCCTCCCACTCCAGGACGCCGTCGTTCTTGGCGCCCCACAGGACCGCGCCGGCCAGGCAGTCGGCCTGGAGCTCGTTGGCCTCGGCGACCAGGTTCACCTGGAGCCGGTTCTGGACGGCGTGCGCCCACTCGTGCGCGATGACCAGGTAGATCCAGGCGTCGCCCTGGGCGTAGCCCTCGCGCATCAGCTGGAAGTCCCAGGCGATGTAGTCCTCGGGGATGCAGTAGTAGGCGTTGAACGCCTCGGCGAGCTGACCGCCGCAGGAGGGGCGGTGGGGGTCGTCGGCCTGGTAGGCGCCCACGACGCGCGGCGGGGTGTAGGAGCCGGTGAAGAACTCCGACCAGTGGGTGCTCCAGTAGGTGTCGATGACCTGGACGGCGTCGCCGATCTCCTTGGTGACGTCGGCGTCGGAGAAGTGCGCGCCGGGAGCGGGCGGGGCGGTCTGCACGGGGGCGGGGGGCGGGTCTCCGGCGTTGGGCGCCCCGGTGTTGGGGCCGGGCTTCATGGTGGGCGCGTTCGTGAGCGGGGTCCCGACGTCGCCCACCTGGAACCCGCAGCCCGCGGTGGTGGCCACGACGGCGGCCAGCGCGAGGGGGAGGAGGCGTTTGAACATGTCTTGCTCCGGGGGGTCAGGGCGGGGGACCATCCACGACTTCTGACTCCACAAAGGGGAAAACGGTTCGCTTTTCGGGCACGGATCTCGGAGATCGTCACAGGTGGGCGGCCGGGTCGCTCAGGACCCGGCGCAGCGCGCGGCCCGCGGCGCCCAGCACCGCGGCGTCCGGGCCGGTCGCGGAGGGGGCGAGCGCGGGGGGCGCGGGGCGCAGCGCGCCGAGCCGTCCGGCCAGGACGGCCGCGACGTGCGGGGCGAGCCAGGGGAAGAGCGGCACGTAGCAGCCGCCGAGCACGATCGTGCCGGGGTCGAGGAGGTTCACCGCCGAGGCCAGGGCCAGGCCCAGGGCGCGCCCGGCCCGCCCGCACGCCGCCGCGGCCTCCGGATCGCCCGCGGCCAGGGCGCCGGGGGAGGGCAGGACGTCCTGCCCCGCGTACACCTCCAGGCAGCCCCGGCTCCCGCACCGGCAGGCAGGCCCGCCGTCGGCGACGACCACGTGGCCCAGCTCGCCCGCCAGGCCCGACGCGCCGCGCAGGAGCCCGCCGTCGCGGACGATGCCCGCGCCGATGCCGGTCTCGCCGGAGACGTAGAGGAAGTCCCGGGGCGCGCCGCCGAACTCCAGCTCGCCCAGGGCCGCGAGGTTGGCCTCGTTCTCCACCGCCAGGGGGCGGCCGGACGGGAGGGCCGCGACGTCGACGTTCCGCCAGCCGAGATGGGGCGCGTGGTGGATCAGCCCGTCCCCGACCGTCCCGGGCACGGCCAGGACCGTCCCGGCGATCCGCAGGGACGGCACCTCGGCCAGCGCCTCGCCGGCCAGGCGGTCCAGCGCGGCCAGCACCCGGCCGGGGTCGCCGGAGCGGTTGTCGGTGCGGACGGTGCGCCGCGCCCGGACGGCGCGGGTCAGGTCGACCACGCAGGCCGTCAGGGAGCCGACGTTGACCTCCAGGCCGAGCGCGGCGACCCGTTCGCCGCTCAGCCGCACCTCGGTGCCGGGCCTGCCGCGCTCCCCGCCGCGGACGGCCGGCGCCTCGGCGACCAGCCCGGCGGCGAGCAGGTCGGCGACCAGGCTGGAGACCGTGGTCTTGGTCAGCCCGGTGAGCTCGGCCAGCGCGGCGCGGGTCAGCGGGCCGCTCCCGGCGACCTCGCCCAGGACCAGGCCGAGGTTGCGGGCGCGCATCGCCCCGTGGCGTACCGGTTGGTTCACGGTCTTGACGATGCCATCTCCCTGTGGTCGTATTTAGTTCATATTATGGATTAAATCAGGACGGCGCCACCGGCGTACCGGCCGCGGCTCGAGAGGGACCCCAGAGATGAACGCCTACACCCCCAAGCCCGAAGACCGCTTCACCTTCGGCCTGTGGACCGTCGGCTGGCAGGCGCGCGACCCCTTCGGCGACGCGACCCGGCCCCCGCTGGACCCGGCCGAGGCCCTGCACCGCCTCGCCGAGCTGGGCGCCTACGGCGTCACCTTCCACGACGACGACCTGCTGGCCGTCGAGTCCGACCGCGGCAAGGCGGTCGAGAACTTCAAGCGCGCCCTGGCCGAGACCGGCCTCAAGGTGCCGATGGCGACCACGAACCTGTTCACCCACCCCGTCTTCAAGGACGGCGCGTTCACCAGCAACGACCGCGACATCCGCCGGTACGCGCTGCGCAAGGTCATCCGCAACATCGACCTCGCCGTGGAGCTGGGCGCGACCACCTACGTGTGCTGGGGCGGCCGCGAGGGCGCCGAGTCCGTCGCCGCCAAGGACGTCCGGGTCGCGCTCGACCGCTACAAGGAGGGCCTGGACCTCCTGACCTCCTACGTCGTCGAGCAGGGCTACGACCTGCGGTTCGCGCTGGAGCCCAAGCCGAACGAGCCGCGCGGCGACATCCTCCTGCCGACCATCGGCCACGCGCTGGCGTTCATCAACGAGCTGGAGCGCCCCGAGCTCGTCGGCGTCAACCCCGAGGTCGGCCACGAGCAGATGGCGGGCCTGAACTTCACCCACGGCATCGCCCAGGCGCTGTGGCAGGGCAAGCTCTTCCACATCGACCTCAACGGCCAGCACGGGCCCCGCTACGACCAGGACCTGATCTTCGGGCACGGCGACCTCAAGGACGCCTTCTTCCTCGTCGACCTGCTGGAGTCCGGCGGCTACGACGGCCCCCGCCACTTCGACTACAAGCCGCTGCGCACCGACATGGACGTGTGGCCGTCCGCCGCCGCCAACATGCGCACCTACCTGATCCTCAAGGAGAAGGCCGCCGCGTTCCGCGCCGACCCCGAGGTCGTCGAGGCGCTGGCCGCCTCCCGCGCGCCCGAACTGGCCCTGCCGGCGCTCGCCGCGGACGAGAGCATCGCCGACCTGCTGGCCGAGGAGTTCGACCCGGACGCCGCCGCCCTGCGCGACAGCGCCTACACCCGGGTCAACCAGCTCGCCCTCGAGCACCTCATGGGAGTGCGGGGATGACCCTCGTCGCCGGGGTGGACTCCTCCACCCAGAGCTGCAAGGTGGTGGTGCGGGACGCGGCGACCGGCGCGCTCGTCCGCGAGGGCGCCGCCCCGCACCCGCCCGGCACCGAGGTCGCCCCCGCGGCCTGGCGGGACGCCTTCGAGCGGGCCGCCGAGGCGGCGGGCGGGCTGGCGGACGTCGCCGCCCTGGCCATCGCCGCCCAGCAGCACGGCATGGTCTGCCTGGACGAGCGCGGCGAGGTCGTCCGCGACGCGCTGCTGTGGAACGACACCCGCTCGGCCGGGGCCGCCGCCGGCCTGGTGGCCGAGCGGGGCCCCCGCTGGTGGGCCGAGGCCGTCGGCAGCGTGCCCGTCGCGTCCTTCACCGTCTCCAAGCTGCGCTGGCTGGCCGAGCACGAGCCGGACGCCGCCCGCCGCACCGCCGCGGTCTGCCTGCCCCACGACTGGCTGACGGGCCGTCTCACGGGCGGCCTGACCACCGACCGGGGCGACGCGTCGGGCACCGGCTACTGGTCGCCCGTCACCGGCGAGTACCGCCACGACATCCTGCGGGACGCCTTCGGCGCGGTCCCGGAGCTGCCGCGGGTGCTCGGCCCGCGGGAACGGGCGGGGGAGTGGAACGGGCTGCCCGTCGCCCCCGGCACCGGCGACAACATGGCCGCCATGCTCGGCGTGGGCGGCCGCCCTGGCGACGTCGTCGTCTCGATCGGCACGTCCGGAACGGCCTTCGCCGTCGCGGAGGCGCCCAGCGCCGACGCCTCGGGCAAGGTCGCAGGCTTCGCCGACGCCACCGGCCGCTACCTCCCCCTGGTCTGCACCCTCAACGCCGCCCGCGTCCTGGACGCCGCCGCGGAACTTCTCGGAGTGGGTCTGGACCGGCTCTCCGAACTCGCCCTGAGCGCCCCTCCGGGCTCCGACGGGCTGGTGTTCCTGCCGTACCTGGAAGGAGAACGCACCCCCAACCTCCCTGAGGCCACCGGTTCCCTGCACGGTCTGCGCCTGGCCACCTCCACGCCCGCCCACCTGGCACGCGCCGCCGTCGAGGGCCTCCTGTGCCACCTGGCCGACGCCGTCGACGCCCTCGGGCTCGAGCCGGAACGCGTCCTCCTCATCGGGGGCGGCGCCCGCTCCGAGGCGGTCCGCCGCATCGCCCCGTCCGTCTTCGGCCGCCCCGTCCTCGTCCCCGAACCGGGCGAGTACGTCGCCACGGGCGCCGCCCGCCAGGCCGCCTGGCTTCTCGCGGACACCCCCGAGCCCCCGGAGTGGACGTCGGCGAAGGAGGAACGGTACGAAGCCGAACCCGCTCCCCACGTTCGGGAGCGCTACTCGGAGGTCAGCACACCGCTCCTGCGGGCAGAGACCGAGGCCTGAGACCGGTCGAAGACAGTTGTCAGCGGCCCCTTCTTGTCGGCGGAAGTCGACCCGTAGGACTCCAGCAGGATCGGTGTGCGCAGCGCCCGGCCGATGTCGGCCGGGCCGGTCACCCACCCGTCGTAGACGGGACGCATTCCCGTCAGGCGTCGGGTGAGCTGCTCCTGGGCGTCCAGGTCCCGCGCGTGGACGGGAATCCGCTCCAAGGTGTCGTAGGAGCCGCACATGCGTACCGGCGGGGCGTCCAGGTGGGTGACGGCCAGGCCGTCCACACCGCCCGCCGCCTCCAGCGCGTAGCGGATCGCGACGGCGTCGAAGTGGCCGACGCGGAAGGATCCCTGCCACGTGCCGTGGGCGTTGTGCGGTTCGGGGAGGTCGAGTCCGGAGTCCTCGGTGACGAAAGGACCGGGACCGTGCCGGGTGAGGTACTTGCGGACGACGCCCAGGCGGAGCGCGTCCGAGCCTTCCAGGAGTTCCACGGCGTTGGCGAACGTGGTGGTGGACCAGGTCGTGTACGGGTGGAAGCCGTGCCACTCGTCCAGCAGGACGCCCTGGGCGCCTTCGAAGACGGCGGGAGCGTCCCGAAGGAGACCCCGCAGGAAGTCCTCGCGCACGATCTGGACGGCTGAGCCGAAGGCCAGGAACGCTTCGGCGCAGTCGTCGACCGGCGGTACGTCCAGGGTGGGAAAGAGGGAGAGCGCCCAGTCGCGGACCTGGCGCAGGAGCCTGCGCAGCCGTGCGGGGGAGTGGCAGTCGCCCGCACGGGGCGCCTCGGGGTGTTCGAGCGCGTAGGAGGCGGTCTCTCCGATGCCCATCCCGCACGAGCCGTGGCGGCCGTCGCCGCGTGCCAACTCGCGTGCGCGGTTGACGGCACGGTGGTACGGGGTCGTCAGCAGGGCAGAGGCGTCCACCGTCAGCCGGTCGAGGGCGTCCGGCACGCCGAGGGAACGCAGGTGCGCGGCCTCGGCGGCCAGGGCCAGGGGATCGACCAGCATGAAGCGCGACAGGTGGGTCCGGACGCCCGGGGTGAACGTGCCGGACCCGAACTGCGCGAACGTGTGGTGACGGCCGTCGGTCGTCACCACGTTGTGCGCGGCCTGGGCTCCGCCGTTGAACCGCACGACCGTCCGGGCGGACCCCTGAGCGCACAGGCGGTCCACGACGGTGCCCTTGCCGGAGTCGCCGAAGCCCAGATCGACGACGATGCAATGCCGGGGGACGTCCCCCGAACCCCCGCGAGGGCTCGACCGATCCTCGCTCCGCTGCGGTCGTTCGAGCCCTGTCACAGCCGGGTGGTGCCGCGCGGCAGGTCGTCCGACAGGTCCAGCGGGGTGCTCGCCTTGGCCAGGGAGCCGCGCCGCAGCGGCGCCAGGGCGCGGGAGACGACCTCGCCGGCGTTCGAACCGACCTCTTCCAGGTGCTCCAGGCCCTCGTCCAGATCGATCGCGTCCTCGGCGAGGCCGATGGTCAGGGCGATGGTCTCGCAGACGGCGTCGAGGTCGTCCAGGCGGATGACGTTCTGGCCCAGGAGGCCGCGCCAGAACTCCAGCAGCTTCGGGTCCTCGGCGTGGAACGTCCCGGTGGGGATGAAGTAGTAGACGTCGAAGCGCTCCTTCAGCTCCGCCACGAGGTCGGCGATGGGGATGTCCCGCTCCAGGTCGTCACCGATGATCTTCTTCACCTCGGCCTTCTTGACCTTGGAGTAGGCGAGCTCGTCGCCCATGAGGAAGAGGTATCCGCGCTTGCCGCGCTTCTCCCAGCAGTCCATCGAGGTGTGCCGGGCCATGAAGTACATCGCCAGCTCGTAGGACTCGGTCATCTGGCCGCCGCCACCGCCCTCCAGCAGGATGCGGCCCAGGTCGTCGTCCATGCGGTTGTCGGACTCGAACTGCCCGACCTGCAGCGGGGCGCGGTCGCAGGTGGCGTCGCCGATCGCGCCGAACAGGATGTGCGGGTCGGTGACGTAGCCCTTGCGCAGGATCAGGCCGAGCAGCTCGGGCAGCTTGGTCTGCAGGGCGCGCGGGACGTTGCGCATCGAGCCGGTGACGTCGAACAGCACCGCGATCGCCAGCGACTCGGGGTGCTCGTCGTTGTCGCGGCTCTCCCGGACGGTCACGCCGTGCGGGTCGAGGGCGGGGTGGACGTGCCGGGCGCCGCTGTCGGAGTGGGCGAAGGCGCTCGCTCCGGTGGCCCTGCGGTAGTTCGCCGCGGCGGCGTAGACGTCGGTGGACCAGGTGCCGCTTCCCATGGGGTTCTCCTTGTGTCGCGAGGGGTTCAGAGCTTGAAAGGGCGGAAGGTGCGTGGCCCGTACAGGCGCTCCAGGAGCTCGTCCAGCTCCGTGAGGAGACGCCAGGCGTTCGAGGGGCGCTTCTTCTGCGCGGAGAGAGTGCAGCCGCGCGCGAAGTTCCGCAGCGGGTCCGGGATCTTCGGGCCCATCAGGTAGGTCATGCAGCGGGTGGCCAGGAACAGGTCGGTGGCGGGGGAGGCGGGTTCGCGTCCCGGCACCTCCGGCGGATACCAGGACGCCCTGCCGCTCACCAGCGCCGGCACCCGTCCGCCGGAATCGACGGTGGCGGGCACCGAGTAGCACCAGTCGACCAGTACGAGGCCGTGCTGCTCCGGGTGGATCATCACGTGTTCGGGCAGTACCGCGCCGTGCAGGACGCCCGCCCGGTGGGCGAAGCCGAGTGCGACGAGCAGCCTGCGCCACATCCAGGCGGCGTCCCGCGGATCCACTCCGTCCGGCCGGGCATCGTGCACTTCGGCGAGCGTGTGGAAGCCCTCCAGCCGGACGAGGATGTGGCCGCTGCGACCTTCGTAGCGCAGGCTTTCCACGAGTTCCGGTACGTACGGCAGGAACCGGGGATCTCCGTTCGCGCGCAGCTGCCGCAACGCGACGGCCTCGCGTTCGAGCAGGTCGTTGTCGGCCGCGTTCCGGGGGAGCTTGAGGACGGCGGGGCCGCCGTCGAGGGTGACCTCGAACAGGTCGGCCAGATCGCCTCTGGCCAGCTTCGGCCCCACCTCGTAGACGTGCTTCTTGGTGGTGATGGTCGTGCTCTCCCCGCGGCCGTACGCGCGCCACTTGGCGGTCAGCCGGGTGAAGGCCGCGCCGTCCATCCCGGTGTCCGGGTGCAGGAGGCGGGCCATCCGGTGGTAGACCCGCACGGCCTCGGCCGGGTCCGGGCCGAAGATCTCCGTGGCGGGACGGTCGAGCAGCGCCAGCACGGCGTCCCTGTTCATCCGAGCTCCTATCGCAGGTCGTCCTCGCTGCTGGGCCGCAGCAGCGCAGGGTGCAGCAGGCGGGCGTCGCCGGCGCGGTAGAGCCGGGCGCGAGGGCCGCCGCGCCGCCCGCCGGTCGGGGTGGTGTCGCCGGTGCCCTCGACGAAACCGGGGACCGACAGCACCTTGCGGTGGAAGTTGCCGGCGTGCAGCGGCTCGCCCCAGACCGACTCGTAGACCGCGCGCAGCTCCGGGATGGTGAAGGCCTCTCCGAGGAAGGCGGTGGCCAGCGGGGTGTATTCGAGCTTGGCGCGGGCCCGCTCCAGCCCGTCGGCGAGGATCCGGGAGTGGTCGAAGGCGAGTTTCCGGGTGGTCCCGGGAGCCTGGGAGGCGGCCGCGGTCAGCCGGAGGGACTCCACCGGCACCCAGGAGGCGTCGGCCGCGTCGCTGCCGGCGTGCGGGTCGGGCATTTCGGGTCCGAACGCCAGGTACGCCACCGAGATCACGCGCATGCGGGGGTCGCGCCCCGGCCTTCCGTAGGTGCCGAGCTGCTCGAGGTGGACGCGGCCCAGCGCCCGGACGGTGAGCCCGGTCTCTTCGGCGAGCTCCCGGGCGGCGGCCTCCTGGAGGTCCTCCTCGCCCTCGACGGCGCGCACGAACCCGCCGGGCAGCGCCCACTGCCCGGTGAAGGGCGGCGCGGCCCGCCGGATCAGCAGGACGTGCAGCACGCCGTCGCGGATGGTGAGGGCCACGACGTCCACCGTCACCGCGATCGGGTCGTAGCCGCGCGGATCGTACTCCGCGAGGAACTCCTCTTCGGTCATCCGGCCACCTGCTCTTCCCCGTCCGTTCACCGACTGGACGTTCTCAAACTGAGTAATACTCGATATGAGAACAACATAACCCGGGCCGAGGAGGATGTCCAGCGGCTACGATCATCTGTGGCGGGGAAGGAGCCCTTGATGGCGCAGGCTTACGTGCAGGTGACCACCACGACCGACGAGCGGGCCGAGGCGGCCGAGCTGGCCGCCGTGGCGGTGTCCGAGAGGCTGGCGGCGTGCGCGCAGGTGCTCGGGCCGATCTCCAGCACCTACTGGTGGGAGGACGAGATCGAGACCGCCGAGGAGTGGATGGTGCTGTTCAAGACGACGGCCGACCGCTTCGAGGAGCTGGCCGGTCTGATCAACGAGCAGCACTCCTACGAGACTCCGGAGATCATCGCGACTCCGGTGGTGGCCGGCAGTGCCGACTACCTCGGCTGGGTGAGCGAGCAGACCGCCGAACCGGCGATCGAAGAGGACGAACTGGAGATTTTGGACTAACACCCGTTTGGTGTCGCCGCGGCGCGGCGACATATCGGACCAGGGGGCGCCGCTGACCGAGGAGTCGCCATGGACCATGACGCCGCGCGGGATCACGGGCTGTTCGGGCCCGGAACGGTGACCTGGCGGATCATGGGCGAGCCCGTGCTCATGATCGGCGGGTTCCGGGCGCTGCTGCTGCAGGCGCTGCATCCGCACTCGATGTGGGGGACGGCGCAGAACTCCGCGCTGATGGACTCCGAGGCCGCCTGGGCGAGGCTGGGGCGCACGATCGAGTTCGTGAGCGTGCGCACCTGGGGGAGCTCGCAGGAGGTCGAACGCGTCGGCCGCCGGGTGCGCAGGCTGCATTCCAGACTGAGCGGGATCGACCAGCGGACGGGCGAGGTCTTCCCGGTGGACGACCCCGAGAACCTGCTGTGGGTGCACCTGGGCGAGGTCGACTCCTACCTGGACGTCGCGCGCCGCGCCGGCGTCGGGCTGACCCCGGCCGACTGCGACCGCTTCGTGGACGAGCAGCGCCGCTCCGCCGAGGTCGTCGGGCTCGACCCGGCGGACGTGCCGGGCTCGGTCGAGGAGATGGCCGACTACTACCGGGCGATGCGGCCGCACCTGTACGCCTGCCACGAGGCGAAGGAGGGCCTGCGGCGCCTGCTGAACCCGCCGGTGCCCATGCCCTACGCGGCGGCGCTGAAACCGATCGCGCCGCCGCTGGCCGCGCTGGTGGTCACGACGCTGCCGCGCTGGGCGCGGCGGATGTACGGGCTGCCGGGCCTGCCGACGTCCGACCTGGCCGCGACCACGGTGCTCAGGGCGCTGCACCGCACGACCCGGCTGGTGCCGGCCTCGCTGCGCTACCCGCCGGAGGCCCGGCGCGCCCGCGAGCAGACCGAGGCGCTCAGCCGCGCCGCATGAGCCTGCCGACGGCGGCCATCAGCTCCTCGGACATCTCCGCGCTCTTGCCCTCCTGCGCGCTCTTGGTGACGCAGTGCCGGACGTGGCCGTCCAGCAGGCCGAGGGCGACCTTGTCCAGGGCGGCCTGGATCGCGCTGATCTGGGTGAGCACGTCGATGCAGTAGCGGTCCTCCTCGACCATGCGCTCGATGCCGCGCACCTGGCCCTCGATCCGGCGCAGCCGTGTCTGCAGTTGGTCCTTGGTCGCGGTGTAGCCGCGGGTGGTCATGGCGGGCCTCACAATCGCCGGGCGGGGTGGTGACCAGAGTACCAACCCCCAGGGGGTATGATCTGTTCCTGTCGACATACCCCTACGGGGTATCCCTATCAGGAGGAGTACCGTGTCCGAGCGCACTTACACCGTCCAGGGTATGACCTGCGGCCACTGCAAGGCCTCCGTCACCGAGGAGATCGGCGAACTCTCCGGCGTCACCGGCGTGGACGTGGACCTCCAGAGCGGCAGGGTCGTCGTCAGCGGCGAGGGCTTCACCGACGACGAGATCCGCAAGGCCGTCGAGGAGGCCGGCTACCAGGTCGTCTGAACCGCGCGGCGCTACGCGCCGGGCGGGACGTTCCAGGAGGTGAAGACCTCGCGGCCGTGCTCGAAGCCCAGCGTGCAGGTGGTGCCCGTCCGCAGGGCGAACAGCCTGCCGTGGTCGGCGGGCAGCCCCAGCCAGCGGGCCGCCAGGACGCGCAGCACGTGCCCGTGGGCCACCAGCGCCACGTCGCCGTGCTCCAGGTGGGGGCGGGCCGCGGCGATCACCCGGTCGCAGCGCCCGCCCACCGCCTGGACGCTCTCGCCCGGCGTCCTGCCGGGGACGATCTCGTGCGTCCAGACCGACCAGCCGGGCGTCTCCTCGCGGATCTCGGCGGTGGTGCGGCCCTCGTACCCGCCGTAGTCCCACTCCCACAGGTCCTCCAGCGGCTCGGCGTCACCGAGGCCGACCAGCCGGGCGGTGGCGCGGGCGCGCAGCGCGGGGGAGCAGAAGGCGCGGACGACGTGGCGCGCGGCCACCCGGGCGGCCAGGGCCGCGGCCTCCTCCTCCCCGCGCGGCGTGAGCGGGAGGTCGGTCCGGCCGGTGTGCTTGCGCACCCGGCTCCACTCGGTCTCCCCGTGGCGCAGGATCAGCAGTTCCCCCATGGGGGACACGTTACGGGACGGCGGGCCCGTCCAGAAGATCCGCGACCGGGGTGAAGGGCAGCCCGTGCGCGCGGGCGACCCCGGCGTGGGCGAGCCGCCCGGCGTGCGTGTTCAGGCCGCGCGCCAGTGCCGGGTCCGCGCGCAGCGCCTCCGCCCATCCCCTGTCCGCCAGGGCCAGCGCGTAGGGCAGCGTGACGTTGGACAGCGCGTACGTCGAGGTGCGGGGGACCGAGCCCGGGATGTTGGCGACGCAGTAGAAGAGCGACTCGTGCACCCGGTACGTCGGGTCGGTGTGGGTGGTGGGGCGGGAGTCCTCGAAGCAGCCGCCCTGGTCGATGGAGACGTCCACCAGCACCGAACCCGGCGGCATCCGGCCGACCAGCTCGTGGGAGACCACGGTCGGCGCCTTGGCGCCGGGGACGAGCACCGCGCCGATCACCAGGTCCGAACGGACGGCCTGCCGCTCCACCGCGTAGGCGCTGGAGGCCAGGGTCCGGATCCGAGCCCCGTACCGGGACTCGATCAGGCGGAGCCGCTCGACGTCCACGTCCACGACGGTCACCAGGGCGCCCATCCCGGCGGCGATCCGCGCCGCGTTCAGGCCGGCGACCCCGCCGCCCAGCACCAGCACCTCGGCCGGGGGCACCCCGGGGACGCCGCCGAGCAGCACCCCGCGCCCCCCGTTGAAGCTCAGCAGGTGGTGCGCTCCGGCCTGCGCGGCCAGCCGCCCCGCCACCTCCGACATCGGTGCCAGCAGCGGCAGCGCCCCGCCGGGCGTCTGCACCGTCTCATAGGCGATCGCGGTGACACCGGCCTCCAGCAGCGCGCCGGTGCACACGCGGGAGGCGGCCAGGTGCAGGCAGGTGAAGAGCACCTGGCCCCGGCGCATCCGGTGGTACTCCGCGGCCACCGGCTCCTTGACCTTGAGGACCAGCTCGCCCTCGGCCCAGACCTCGTCGGCGGAGTCCAGCAGCTTCGCGCCCGCCCGCGCGTACTCGTCGTCGGGCAGGGACGAGCCCGCGCCCGCGCCGCGCTCGACGAACACCTCGTGGCCCGCCCGGGAGAGCTCGTGCACCCCGGCGGGGGGAAGGGCCACCCGGCCCTCGTCGGCCTTGACCTCGCGTGGAATGCCGATCTTCACCGCATCGCCTCCCGGGAGCACCGGACGCCGCCCCGTCCCCTCGGGGCCCGGCACGGCCCGTGCCGCCGCCGGCCGCACCGTGTACGGCTCCGCGCGGCTTCGGCGACACCGTGTCAACCGGAGCCGGCCGGCCGGCCGCGCCTGGGGTGAGGGTTCCCGTTCCCGCTCACAACCACTCCTCGGCGATGGCGAAGGTGAGCCGCTCCAGCAGCGGGCCCGCGGCGCTGATGCAGCGTTCCACGTCGGGCTCCAGATCGGTGAGCGGGTAGGCGGCGCTGATCCTGGCCCGGCGCAGCTGCTCGCCGGTGAGCGACCTGCGGCCGCAGACGGCCACCACCGGGACGCCCGCCCGGGCGGCGGCGCGGGCCACGCCCACCGGGGCCTTGCCGCGCAGGGTCTGGGCGTCCAACGAGCCCTCCCCGGTGATCACCAGCCGGGCTCCGGCCAGCCGCCCGGTGAAGCCGAGCAGGTCCAGCAGGTAGGCGATGCCCGGTTCGACACGGGCGCCGAGGAGGGCCAGTGCGGCGAAGCCGACACCGCCGGCCGCGCCCGCGCCGGGGCGGTCCCTGGCGGGCCGGCGCGAGGCGGCCTCGACCAGGTCGGCCCAGCGGCGCAGCCCGGCCTCCAGCGTCTTCACGCCCTCCCGGTCGGCGCCCTTCTGCGGCCCGTAGACGGCGGCGGCGCCCTCCCGGCCCAGCAGCGGGTTGTCGACGTCGGAGGCGACGACGATCTCCACGTTGCCCAGGTCGTTGAACCCGCGCAGGTCCAGCGTGTGCAGCCGGCGCAGCGCCGCCCCGCCGGGCGGCAGCCGGTTGCCGCCCGCGTCCAGCAGCCGGGCGCCCAGCGCCTGGACGAGCCCGGCGCCGCCGTCGGTGCAGGCGCTGCCGCCCAGGCCCAGCACGATCCGGCGGGCCCCGCCCCGGGCGGCGGCCAGCAGGAGCAGGCCCGCGCCGAGGCTGGAGGCGGTCAGCGGCTGGAGCCGCCCGCCCGGCAGCAGGTGCAGCCCGGAGGCCTCGGCCAGCTCCACCACGGCGGTGTCGCCGCGGACGGCGTAGCAGGCCTCGACCGGCTCTCCCGTCGGGCCCGCGACCCGGGCCGTGCGGCGTTCGAACCCGGCGGCGACGGCGGCCTCGACCGTGCCGTCGCCGCCGTCCGCGACGGGCAGCGTCACCAGCGGGACGCCCGGCCGGTGCCGGGCCAGCCCGGCCGCCAGGCTGGCGGCCGCCTCGGAGGCGCTGAGCGAGCCTTTGAACTTGTCCGGGGAGATGAGGACGTGCCCGGTGGGTGAGGCCACCACATGCCTTTCTGGCCGTGATTCGCAGGGGATGGCACCCATTCAAACCCACCCGGGCGCGCCCGCAGGTGAGAGTGGCCCAGCCGATATGTAAACGGCTACCCGGGGCCACTTGCCGAGGCCCCGGGCAGCCGTTCCCACCCGGTTCAGAGGCCGAGCAGCCGCTGCAGGGGGTCGAGCGCGAAGAAGACGGCGAAGACCGCGGTGATGACCCACAGCAGCCAGCCGGCGCGGCGGCCCAGCGCGGTGCGCACCACGGTGTAGGCGATGACGCCGGCGCCGATGCCGGTGGTGATCGAGTAGGTGAAGGGCATCATCACGATGGTGACGAAGGCGGGGACGAGCATCTCGGGGTCGGACCAGTCGATCTTCGCCACCTGGGCCATCATCATCGCGCCGACGATCACCAGCGCGGGCGCCGCGGCCTGGGCGGGGACCACCGAGGCCAGCGGGGTGAAGAACAGCGTGAGCGCGAACAGGCCGCCGGTGACCAGGTTGGCCAGGCCGGTGCGGGCGCCCTCGCCGATGCCGGCGGCGGACTCGACGAAGACGGTGTTGGCCGAGGAGCTGGTGAGCCCGCCCAGCGCGGCGGAGACGCCGTCGACGGTGAGGATGCGGCCCAGGCCCGGCACCTGGCCCTTCTCGTCGGCGGTGCCGGCCTCCTCGCTGAGGCCCACGATGGTGCCCATGGCGTCGAAGAAGCCCGAAAGCACCAGGGTGAACAGGACGACCAGCGCGGTCACGACGCCCGCCTGGGCGAAGCCGCCGAAGATGTCGACCTGCCCGAACAGCGACAGGTCGGGCACGGCCAGCAGCTGGTCGGGCAGGTGCGGCACCACCAGGCCCCACTGCGCGTCGGGGATGTCGGCCACGGAGTTGATCACCACGGCCAGGACGGCGCCCGCCACGATGCTGATGAGGATGGCGCCGGGGACCCGGCGCGCGTGCAGCACGAACATCAGCAGCAGGGTCACGACGAAGACCACGATGGGCCAGCCGCGCAGCAGCCCGCCCTGCCCGAGGGTGAGCACGGTGCCCTCGCCGGAGCTGACGAACCCGGCGTCGACCAGGCCGATGAGGGCGATGAAGGCGCCGATGCCCGCGGTGATGGCGTACTTGAGCGCCAGCGGGATGGAATCCATGATCATCTGCCGTACGCCGGTGACGGCGAGCAGCACGATGATCACGCCCTCCAGCACCACCAGGCCCATCGCCTGCGCCCAGGTCATCTGGGGCGCGGCCTGGTAGGCCACCACGGCGTTGATGCCCAGGCCCGAGGCGACCGCCATGGGGACGTTGCCGACCAGGCCCATGAGGACGGTGGCGATCGCCGCCGACAGCGCGGTCATCGCGGTGAGCTGCGGGATGGACAGCTGGGCCCCGGTGACGTCGGCCGACCCGCCGAGAATGATCGGATTCAACAGCAGGATGTAGGCCATCGCCACGAAGGTGGTGATGCCGCCGCGGAATTCGCGGCCCACGGTGGTCCGCCGTTCCGCCAGGGCGAAACGCCGCTCCAGCACCGAGTTCCCCGCCATTACGGTCCTTTCATAAGTCCGTTGACCGATTTCCGTAATCGGTCCACGGAGATTATGGCGTGACCAGGCAGGCCGAGTACCCGGCGGGGGTGACCTGGAGTTCGACGCGGTCACCGGGGGTGAACTCAAAGATGATCTGAATTTCCGGAAATTTCGTAGTGAAGTACTGACCGATGGCCGCGCGCGCCCGGTAGAGCCCGGCCTCGGCCACCGCGAACGCGAGCTCCCCCGCGCCGCCGGTCACCCCCTCGTCCACCGCCTGCCAGGTGTTCCCGTCGTAGCGGTCGAGGCGGACGGGCAGTTCGGCGGCCGGGCGGCCGCGCACGGAATCGACGACGCGCAGGGTGAGACTCATGTCCCCATCCTGCCGGATTCGGATGATCCTCCAAACCTCCGCCACTAGCCTGGGAGGGTGAAACTCCGGGATCTTCTGGGCATGGGCGAGCTGGGGCTGCGGCTGCTGTCCGGCGAGCACGCGCTGGACCGGCCCATCCGGTGGGTCTACCTGACCGAGCTGGCGGAGACCGGCCGCTACCTGTCGGGCAACGAGCTGGTGCTCACCGGGCTGATCGGGCCGCAGCTGCGCGAGCGCCCCGAGGCGCTGGTCGACGAGCTGGTCGACGCCGGGGCCACCGCGCTGGGCGTGGGGCTCTCGGTGCAGGACGAGGTGCCCGAACGGGTCAGGGAGGCGTGCGAGCGCGCCGGCCTCCCGCTGGTCGAGGTGCCGCGGGAGGCGTCGTTCGGCACCATCAGCGAGGTGGTCACCCGCCGGCTCACCGCCGAGCGGGCGGCGGGGCTGGCCACCGTGCTGGGCCGGCACCGCAGGCTGATCTCCTCGGTGGCCGAGGGCACCGGGCTGGCCCGGATCTTCGAGCTCACCCGGGCCGAGCTGGGCCGGGCGTGCTGGGTGGTCTCGCCGACCGGGCGGGTGGTCGTGGGACCCGGGCGCGAGCTGCCCGACGCCGCGCGGCTGGCCGCCGAGTACCTGTCGGCCGACCGGCTGCCGCACGTGGTGGAGCTGCCCGGCGGCGCCTCCTTCACGCTGCTGCCGGTCAACAGCCGGGCCGCGCACCGGGTGGCCGGGTGGTTCCTGGTCTGCGAGGGCGCGCTGGTCGACGTGCCGGAGGAGAGCCGCGAGTCGGCCTACGAGCTGGCCGCGCTCACCGCGCTGGAGCGGGCGCGCCTGGCCGAGGGGCACCGGGTGGAGCGGCGGCTGCTGAACGCGCTGCTGGACCCGGCCGTGGCCGAGCCGAGCGAGGTCGCGGCCCGGATGCGCGCCTGCGGCCTGGACCCCGAGCGCCGGTTCGTCGCGGTGGCCTGCGCGTTCGGCGAGCCGGGCGACGCCGAACCGGGCGATGCCGTGGCGGTGCTGCGCGAGCTGATGCCCGAGGCCGCGGCGGTGACCGCGCTGGCGGACGAGGCGGTGACCGTCGTCACCGACGAGGACCCCGGCCTGGTCGAGCGGCTGCGCGCGGCGGTGGCGCTGCTGGAGACCGCGCTGGCGCGCGAGCGGCTGACCGTCGGCGTCAGCGGCCCGGCGCCCGGCCCCGCGCTGCTGCGCGGCGCGGTGGAGGAGGCCCGGCACACCCGGCGGCTGGCGGCGGCCCGCCGCGCCGGGCGGGCCCACGTGGTGACCAGCGACGAGATCCACTCCCACGCGCTGCTGCTGGCGACCGTGCCGGACGGGGTGCGGCGCTCGTTCCGGGACCGGCTGCTGGGGCCGCTGCAGGAGTACGACGCCGAGCACCACTCCGACCTCGTGCGGACGCTGGCGGCGTTCCTCGACAACTCCGGCTCCTGGAGCCGGTGCGCCGGGCGGCTGCACCTCCATGTCAACACGTTGCGCTACCGCATCCGGCGGATCGAGGAGCTGACCGGCCGTGACCTGTCGACTTTGGAGGACAGAGTGGACTTTTTCCTAGCACTGCGCGCGATGTGATGCTTCTCTCGGCCAGAATCAACAACAATGCACACGTGGCCCTGCTCCCGCGGGCGGAGCGGCGTGGGCGGCAGGCGCGGATGCCGGGATCCCGAAAGTTCCCAGTATCACCATAAATGTAATGACTCTGTGCAAGCGGGGCATGACTCCAAGTTAAAAGGAGCGGGTGTCAGTGAGTCAAGAGACTCTGGGAGACCGGATCAGAGACCTCCGTATCAAACTGGGCATAAGCCAGGCCCAGCTGGCCTTCCCCGAGCTCTCCGACAGCTATATCTCCCTGATCGAGAGCGACAAGCGGGTGCCCGCCCCCAGCGTGATCGACCTGCTCGCGCGCAAGCTCAACTGCTCGCCCACCTACCTGGTCAGCGGCGTCAGCGAGGACATCGTCGACGAGCTGCGCGTCACCCTGGAGTATGCCGAGATCGCGCTGCAGAACGGCGCGGCGGCCGAGGCCCGCGACCGCTTCGCCGAGGTCCTCGCCCACTCCGACGCCCTGGCCCTGCCCGAGATGCTGCGCCAGGCCCGGTGGGGCCACGCGCTGGCGCTGGAGGCCGCGGGCGAGCTGGAGGAGGCCATCGCCGCGCTGCGGGAGATCGCCGCGGGCTCGTCCCTGGAGTACGACCGCGACCACTGGACCCGCACCCACGTCGCGCTCAGCCGCTGCCTGCGCGAACGCGGCGACACCAGCGCGGGCGTCCAGGTCGCCGAGGACGCGCTGCGCCGCCTGTCGGTGGCCGGAGGCGAGTACACCGACGCCGCCGTCCACCTGGGCGCCACCCTGCTGGGCTGCTGCATCGAGCGCGGCGACCTCGTGCGGGCCGGGCAGCTCGCCGACGACCTGGTGGTGCGGGCCGAGCGGATCGGCACCGTGCAGGCCAGGATCGCCGCCTACTGGGAGGCCGCGTACGTGGCCGAGATGCGCGGCGAGTACGAGCGGGGCGTCTCCCTGGCCGAACGCGCGCTGAGCCTGCTGGGCGAGGACGAGGACCCGCGCAACCTGTCCCGGCTGAAGCTGGCCTACGCCTCGCTGCTGCTGCGCGCCCGCCCGTCCGAGGCGGCCCGCGGCAGGGAGATCCTGCTCAAGGCGCGCAAGGAGATCGAGGGCAACGCCGCGGGCGAGGTGGACACCGCCTGGTGCCTGACCGAGCTGGCCCGCGCCGAGACGCTCCTGGGCCGCCCGGCCGAGGCCGTCGAGCTGGCACAGCAGGCGCTGGACCTGCTGGGCGGCGCGCCGCGGCGCACCTCGGCCTGGGCGCTGACGGTGCTGGGCGAGGCGTACGTGCGGCTGGGCCGCCGGAACGAGGCGCTGGAGGTGCTGACCAGGGCCGCCACCCACCTGGAGGAGATGGAGTCGACCCGCGACGCGGCCCAGGCCTGGTTCGACCTGGCCGAGCTGATGGGCGAGACCGGCGAGGAGACCCACCGGCGCGACGCCTACCGCCGGGCGCTGGCCTGCGTCGGCCTCTAGGCGCCGGCTCCTCCTTCGGGAGGAGGGGATCATCCTGGAGACGGACGGGCCCCGGCCGCATGCGGCCGGGGCCCTTTCGCGTCCGGGGCGGTGGGCGGAGCCGGTCAGGCCGCCAGGACCACCGTGTTGCGGCCGTCGCGGCGCCCGCGGTCCGTCCGGCCGAAGACGACGAGCCGCAGCACCAGGAAGCGGCAGGTGCCGGCGACGCCCGAGGCGACGAGGTAGACGCCCTGCTCGAGCAGGGCGGCCGGGTCGGTGTCGAGGTGGTGCAGGGCCAGCATGGCCCCGGTGGTGACCAGGTAGGCGCCGAGCGCGGTGAGCGCCGACTCGCCGTGCATGCGCCAGCCGCGCCGGTCGCTCTTGAAGGAGACGCGGCCGTGCAGCTCGTTGACCAGGAGGGTGCCCAGGGCTGTCACCAGCGCGTTGGCCAGGACCAGGCTCATGGTGGCGTCCAGCAGGATGAGCGCCCAGCTGGAGAGCAGGGTGACGCCGCCGCCGCACAGGACGAAGCGGATGAAGGACGAGACAGGGCCCGGGGTCCGGTCACCGCGCGGCACGTCCCGGCGCGCGCCGGGCGTCCGCGGGTGGTCCGCGGGCTCGCAGGGCCGCAGCCCCGTCTGATCTTCCTGACCGCTCATGTTCGCACGCTATCGTCAGTCACTGACACTTTTAACCTCCCGATCACCTTAGCCCGGGTGGTGCTTTATTTATAGAACCGTGTCCTGTCTCCTCCGTCACTCCCGCGCTGGGGGGATATGTGGACGGGACCTGGGGTGGAGGCCCCCGGGTCCGGTCGGCTGAGAGAATGAGGGCATGCCCGGATCCCCGCTCCGCCCCCTGTACTCCGGGGTGACGTGGCGGCGCTGGGCGTTCATGATCCTCGGCGGGATGGTCTCCTTCCCCTACCTGTTCATGGCGATGGTCGTGGGCGGCACGGTGGACGAGGCAGGCGGGTCGGCCCTGCTGCCGATGGGGACGTTCTTCGCCGTGCTGGCGGCCGGGTTGTTCGTGACCGGCCTGATGCCGGTGGTCCGCCGCCTGGAGTGCTCCATCTCCCTGGAGATGCTGGGCGCGCCGGAGCAGCCCGGCCAGGACACCCGCTGGCCGGCCAGGCTGCGCGCCGCCGTCTGGTTCACCGTCCACGTGGCCGTCGGCGGTGCGGTCGGCGCCCTCAGCGTGCTCGTCCCCCTCCTGTGCGGCTGGGTCTTCACCCGGCCCTTCGCCGCACGGGCCCCCAGCGGCCCGAAGTCCGAGATCCCGCAGATGTCCGGGGTCCCGCAGGGCTGGGAGGGCATGTGGGTGATCCCGCTGGGAATCGTGCCGCTGCTGGTCCTGGTCTACGGGATGGCCCTCCTGGGCAGCCTGGCCGTCAAGGGGGCGGCCTGGGCGCTGGGACCCTCACCCGAGGAGCGGATCGCCGCGGCCGAGCGGCGGGCCGACGCGCAGGCCGAGCGCACCCGCCTCGCCCGCGAGCTGCACGACTCGGTCGGGCACGCGCTCAGCATCGTCACCGTGCAGTCCGCCGCGGCCGCCCGCGTGCTGGAACGGGACACGGAGTTCGCCCGGCAGGCGCTCCAGGCGATCGAGGAGAGCGCGCGGACCGCGCTGGAGGACCTCGACCACGTCCTCGGCCTCCTGCGCGAGGAGGAGGGCGGCGGCAAGCGCACCCCCCAGCGGACCCTGCACGACCTGGAGGACCTGCTGGGCAAGACCGGCCTGGAGATCGACCTGCGCCGCACGGGGGACCTGGACCGGCTGCCCGCGGCGGTCTCCCGGGAGGCCTACCGCATCGTCCAGGAGGGGCTGACCAACGTGGCCAAGCACGCCGGACGCGTGCCGGTCGAACTGCGGCTGGCCATCGGCCCGTGCGGGCTCGACCTGGAACTGAGCAACCCGATGGGCGCGCGCACCCACGGCGGAGGCACCGGAGGCCGGGGGCTGGCGGGGCTGGGCGAGCGCGTCCACGTCCTGCGCGGCACGCTGAGCGCCGAAGCCGACCGGGACCGCTGGCGGCTGCGCGCCTCCATCCCGATCCCGAAGGGGAGTACATGATCTCGGTGCTGATCGTCGACGACGAGCGGCTGATCCGTGCGGGGCTGCGGGCCATCGTGGCCGCCGAACCGGACCTGGAGGTGGTCGGCGAGGCCGCCGACGGGGCGGAGGCGCTGGTCGAGGCGCTGCGCCTGCGGCCCCAGGTGGTGCTCATGGACGTGCGGATGCCGAGGGTCGACGGCATCCAGGCCACCCGCGACCTCCTGGCGAAGGTCCCGGACCCGCCCCGGATCCTGGTGGTCACCACCTTCGAGAACGACGACTACGTCTACGACGCCCTGCGGGCCGGGGCGAACGGCTTCCTGCTCAAGCGCTCCCGGCCCGAGGAGATCCTGCAGGCCGTCCGGATGGTGGTGCAGGGGGACATCCTGCTCTTCCCCGCGGCGATCAGGGCGCTGGCCGCCGAGCACGCCCAGCCCGCCCCCGAGCGGGCCGGCTGGCACGACCGGCTGACCGAGCGCGAGGCCGAGGTGCTGCGCCTGATGGCCTCCGGCCTGTCCAACTCCGAGATCGCCGGGTCCCTGGTCGTCAGCCCGCAGACCGTCAAGACGCACGTGGGCAACCTGCTGGCCAAGCTGGGCGCCAGGGACCGCACCCAGGCGGTGATCTTCGCCTACGAGAGCGGCTTCATCCAGCCGCGCTAGCCGGCGTCGGTCGGCGCGGGCCTGGCGGGGGAGTCGGCAGGGTCGGAGTCGCCGAGCTGGGAGAGCATCGCGTTGTAGCGGGCGAGCTCGGCGTCCTCGTCGCGGTCGGCCTTGCGGTCGGAGCGGCGGGAGAGCCGCTGGTCGGAGACGGCCCACTGGACGACGATCGCGATGAGCACGATGAAGGTGGGGATCTCGCCGAACCCCCAGGCGATGGCGCCGCCCGTCTGCAGGTCGTGCACGGGCGTGACGCCCCACGGCGGCTGGACGGCCTCGTACCACTCGGCGGCCAGCGGCTTGCCCATGTTCATCAGCGCGATGCCGAAGAACGCGTGGAACGGCATGGTGACGAACAGCAGCAGCAGCCGCCCCACATGGGGGACCTTGTGCGGGGAGGGGTCCACGCCGATGATCACCCAGTAGAAGAGGTAGCCGCTGAGCACGAAGTGCATCATCATGCCGATGTGCCCGAGGTGGTTGCGCATCATCCACTCGAACGCGGGGCTGAAGTACAGCGCGTAGGTGCTGCCGATGAAGATCAGCCCGGCGGTCACCGGGTGCGCCAGGACCTTGGTGAACCGGCTGCCCAGGAAGGCGGTCAGCCACTCGCGCGGACCCCGGTCGCCGCGCACCTCGGCGGGTTTGAGGGCGCGCAGCGCCAGGGTCGTCGGCGCGCCCAGCACCAGGAAGATCGGAGTGAGCATGGCGAGCGTCATGTGCTGGGCCATGTGCACGCTGAACAGGACCGGGGCGTAGGTGGCGACGCCGGTGAGGGTGACGGCGACGATCGACAGGAGGCCGGTGAACCAGGCGACGACGCGGCCCCACGGCCAGGCGTCGCCGCGGCGGCGCAGCCGCAGCACCCCGGCCAGGTAAACGCCGCCCAGCACCAGCACCAGCACCACGAAGAAGAGGTCGAACCGCCACAGCGAGGCGAGCCTGGCCACGGTGACCGGCGCCGGCATCTCGTAGCCGATCAGCGCCTCCACCGTGCTCACCGAGCCGGTCGCCGTCGGCGGGGGCGCGGTCTGGGCGAGCGCGACCGCCACGCCCATGGTCGCGCCCATGATCGCGGTCTCGACGACGGCGAGCCGGGTGAACGCCAGCGGCCTGCCCGCGGCGATGGCCGGGATCGTGTGCTCCCGGTGCCGCCAGCCGAACCAGCCGAGGACGGCGATCAGCACGATCTTCGCCAGGATGATCCGGCCGTAGTCGGTGGTGAACAGCTGCAGCGGGTCGGGCAGCCGGGAGACGGTGTTGGCCAGCCCGGACAGGCCCGTCACGACCAGGCACCAGACGGCCAGCCTGCTGAACCGGCCGACGGCGGTGTCCAGCAGCCTGCCCTTGCTGAGCGCGTGCCAGACCAGGACGGCCAGACCGCCCACCCAGGGCACCACGGCCAGCAGGTGCAGGGCGAGCCCGACGATCGCGACCGAGTGGTTGGGGGAGGAGGCCGAGTGGCCGGTCAGCGCGGGCGGCAGCAGCGCCACCAGGGACAGCGCCAGCAGGCCCAGGCCGGCGGCCGGGGTGGAGACGGTGCGCGACAGCAGCGCCACCATCACCGACATCAGGATGACCATCAGCAGCGCGGTGCCCTCGGGGATCTGCCCGGCGTAGCTGGACAGCTCGTGGCCGCGCAGCAGCCCGGTGACCGGCAGGCCGAGGATCTCCGCGACGGTCAGCACCAGGACGGAGCCCGCGGCGGCGGCCCAGGCGGCCGCGCACCAGGAGGCCGCCCGCAGGTAGCGCTGGGCGGCCGAGGTGAGCCCGTCCTTGATCAGGGGGAGCAGCACGATCGCCATGAGCAGGCAGCCCACGGTCAGCGCCGAGGCGATCTCCATCGTGGTGCGGGCCACCGGAAGGCCCCACCGCACCAGGGTCCCGGCGTCGCTGATGCCGGGGATCACCCGTTCGGCGATCGCGCCGCCGGCGTAGAGCGCGGCGATCAGGCCCGCGACGGTCGCGGCGACCGCGAGCGCCGCGGCCTTGGCCACCTGGCGTATCACCGGCGCCGTCGCATCGTGAACAGCAGTCCGAGGCCCGCTCCGGCGGCCAGTCCGGCGCCGACCATGATCCAGCGGGTGGCGCCGCCCTCGGCCTCGGCGGGCTCGGCGGGAGCGCTCTGCGCGGGGGCCGGGGCGCTACCGGCCTCGGTGGGCTCGGTGCCGCCCTCGGCGGGCGGGCCGGTGACGGTGAAGGACAGCACTCCGGTGACCGGGTGCCCGTCGGCGGAGATCACCCGGTACCCGATCGTGTACTTCCCGTTCGGCAGGGTGCCCTTGATCCGCTGGACGGCCTTCGCGCCGTCCAGCCGGGCGGCGCCCCGCTGCACCTCGGCCTCGGAGTTCTCCGGCCGGACGATGATCCGGGCCGAGCGCACGTTCTCGTTGAAGGTCAGCGTCACCTGGGACGGGGCGGCGACCTCGGCCCCGTCGGCCGGGTCGCTGCCGGTGAGCGCGGTGTGCGCGGAGGCGGGGGCGGCGAAGAGCAGCAGCAGCAGCGCGGCCAGCGCGGTGAGCGGGCCGAGGCGGCGAACAGGAAGGTTCATGATCTTCTCGGGTCGGGGCTGGAGACCCTTCCACCTTATTGACCCTTCGGCGCGGTCGGCGCCCGCCCGCCCCGAAGGGGGGTCAGCAGTCGCAACTGCAGTTGCAGTCGCAGCAGCCGCCGTCCCCGCAGCAGCTGCAGCAGTCCCCGCAGCCACCGCAGCAGTCCCCGCAGCCGCTGCAGTCATCGCAGCGGCTGCAGACGCACCGGTCGGTGCAGGACGCGTCGTGGTACTCGCTCCACTCCGGCCGCCACAGGCCGCAGGTGCAGCCGACCGCCGCACCGGCCAGGCACAGCTCCGGCCCGCCCGGACGCCTCTTGGGCGGCCGGTGGCCGGGAGGCACCTGCCCGGGCGGCGGGTAGTGCCCCGGAGGGTACTGCCCCGGCGGGGGGTACTGGCCCACGACCGGCAGGACGGGAAGACCGCCGCGGGCGGCGGCCGCGGGCTCGTCGAAGACCGCGTACGGGTGGCCCTGGAACGTCCGGTCCACGGCCTTGCGGGTCTCCCGCTCCAGCAGGGCCTTCACCAGCGAGCGGTTCTCGAACTCGGCGTCGGCCAGGGCCAGGCGCAGCCCGTGCAGGGACGCGTCGCACAGCCGCCGCGCCTCGCGCAGCGGGGTGTCGGTGGCCGTCAGGGGGTTGAAGACCCCGGCGGAGTGGTCGGCGGGGAGGTCCTCCACGGCGTCGAGCAGGTGGGCGAGCCTGCCGAAGAAGCGGCCGGCCTCGGCCAGGGGCTCGGCGTTGCCCGGACGGCCCGCCAGCACCGCGGTGTGCGCGAAGGCCGCCGCGACGGCGGTCTCGGTCGGTTCCAGCAGCTCCAGCAGGGTTCGGCCGGGGGTGCCTTCCAGGACGGTCTGGCGGGCCACGGCGTCGCGCAGCACGGCCGCCTCGAAGCCGAGGCCCGCGCCGGCGGCGCCGCCCGCGGCGTCCCAGCGGTCGGCCATCCGGGCGGCGGCCGCGGCGACCGGCCTGCGGGCGTAGGGGCCGTCCCCGTCGGCGATGTGGTCGCGGGTCTTGCCCGCCGCCAGCAGCAGGGAGACCGCGGCGGCCAGCCGCGCTCCCTCGGCCCGCGCGGCCACCACGTCGGCGCCCTTGAAGCCGCGCAGCGCGCACGCGCCGGCCCTGCGGCGCGGGGACGCGGCGGCGGACTGCGCCTCGGTGAGCACCGAGACCAGCAGGCCGTCGTAGTTGGTCACCAGCCGGGCGCGGTGCCCGTGCTCATCGCGCAGGGTGAGGCACAACCCGCACAGGTGGGCCATCCAGTCCTTGAACAGCGTCGTGCACATACCGTGCCGGCAGGGTCGTACCACCCCGAACATCATGTTCCCTTCGCAGGCGATCAGCGCATTATTCACTGACGTCCCTGCTTGTGCGGGTGTTCGGGGTTTTTGTGCGAAAAATCAATCTCCAGGTAGTTCGCCCAGTTTCACCTGGACGGTCTGCTCCCGGCCGTCCCGCCGCACCTTCACCGGCACGGTCTGGCCCACCTTCAGGTCGGCCAGCACCTCGGCGAGCGCGGTGGTGGTCGGGGTCGCCCGCCCGGCGATCTCCACGATGACGTCGCCCTCGCGCAGGCCCGCCTCGGCGGCGGCGCCGCCCTCGCCCACCGAGACGATCGCGACGCCGCCGGGCTCCCCGGTGGCGTTGTCGAAGGTCTGGGCGATCGTGACGTTCAGCGCGGCCCGCCCGGTGTTGGTGACCCGTCCGGAGGAGATCAGCTGGGGCACGATGGTGCGCACGGTGTCGCCGGGGATGGCGAAGCCGATGCCGGCCGCCAGGTCGCCCGAACCGGTGCCCGCGGCCAGGGTGGGGATGCCGACGACCTCGCCGTCCAGCGTGACCAGCGCGCCCCCGCTGTTGCCGGGGTTGATGGCCGCGCTGGTCTGCACCGCGTCGGAGATGGTCGCGCCGGGGAAGGCGCCCTGCCGCTGGGAGGTCACCGTCCGGCCGGTCGCCGAGATGATGCCGTTGGTGACGCTGCCCGACAGGCCCAGCGGGCTGCCCATGGCCAGGACGATCTGCCCGACCTTCAGCCCGGTGGAGTCGCCGAACCTCGCCGGGCGCAGGTTCGCGCCCTCCACCTTCACCACGGCCAGGTCCCCGGCCTCGAAGGCGCCGACCAGCCGGGCGCGCTGCGGGCTGCCACCGCTGGAGGGCACCACCTCCAGGCTGCGCGCCCCCGCCACCACGTGCGCGTTGGTGACGATGTGCCCCTCGCCGTCGTAGACGACGCCCGACCCCTCGCCCTGGTCGGTGTTGATCTGGACGACGGACGGCAGCACGGAGGCCACGATGCGGACGTAGGCGTCCTCCAGCCCCGTCAGGGCGGAGGTGTCCCCGGCGGGCGGGGCGGTGGTCCCGGCCGTCGTGGCGCGCTGGTCGCCGCCGCCTCCCGAGCATCCGGCCAGCAGCACGGCGGCCAGGACCGCCGCACAGAACTCTCGTCTCCCCACGAGACGTTCCCTTCCCCGCCCGCGGCGCCTTAGACGGCTCCCGCGCGCCGACGGGGAGGAGAGACTTCCCTTCCCGCGGGGAATCGGCGCGCCGGAGACACAGACTCGCCCAGGTCAGGCGGCGTACGCTCGAATCGACGCAGCGCAGTACAAGGGAAGGAAGGGTGAGGAAATGCATACCCTGCCGGGGTGCGGCCAGTGCAGCTGCTCCGACGAGGCCCAGAAGGTGGACGTCTCCCTCCACACGGTGACGCTCAAGGACTGACGCGGCGGCCGGGGGCTCAGACCCCGTTCTCCAGCCAGTTCGCGACCTCGTCGCCCACCGCGGTGCGAACGGCCAGGATCACCACCCCCAGGGTGAGGACCGGAGTGATCACCCACTTCTCCATCCTGCCGTTCGTCCGCGGGACCAACGGCACGGCCAGCCGCCAGGGCGCGGGCCACAGCACGGGGCAGCCGCGCGGCGTGCAGCAGTCGCCCGCCAGGTGCATCAGGCAGCCCAGCGCGACGGCGTAGCCCGCCCACAGCATGTCGAGGTCGTGCATCCAGAAGACCAGCGCCGCCGCGGCCAGCGCGTTGAGCACGCCGGTGTAGGCGTCGTTGGCGCCGATCCGGATGCCCAGGCCGCGCAGCCCGAGCCCCACCAGCAGGAAGAGCAGCGCCCACCAGACCGGCTCCTGGTGGGCGGCCAGCCAGTGGGCCCCGTACCCGGCGCCCAGCGCGAACAGGATCGAGTGGGTGGCCTGCCGGTGCCCGCCGGAGACCTTGCCGACGGCCCGGCACAGCACCTTCGTCAGGACGCCGAAGGTGTTGGCGATGGTGCCGTCGTGGTGGTCGATGTCGGGCAGCATCGCCGCCCCGGCGCACACCACCGTCCCCGCGGCGATCTGCCCGGCGGACAGCTGCACCGCGTGGCCCTGCATCAGCTCGGCGCTCTGCAGCAGCGGCACGGCGGCCAGCCAGGCCGCCGCGCCCGACAGCGCGTGTGTGGGACCCATCATGCGGCACGCACCTCGAAGTTCAGCACGGGCGGATTATCGCCCGCCGGTCCGGCCGTGACCATGCCCGCCGCGCCGTTTGTCATGGATTGCCCGCCTGATGGCCAGGCCGGCGCCCCCGCCGGGACAGGAGGGTGTGCCCTCAGGGCAAGGTGAGGATCTCGGCGCCCGACTCGGTGACCAGGAGCGTGTGCTCGAACTGGGCGGTGCGCCTGCGGTCCTTGGTGACCACGGTCCAGCCGTCGTCCCACATGTCGTAGTCGTGGGTGCCCAGGGTGAGCATCGGCTCGATGGTGAAGGTCATGCCCGCCTCCATGACCGTGGTGGCGTGCGGGTCGTCGTAGTGCGGGATGATCAGCCCGGAGTGGAACGTGGTGCCGATGCCGTGGCCGGTGAAGTCGCGCACCACCCCGTAGCCGAACCGGCGGGCGTAGGCCTCGATCACCCGGCCGACGACGTTGACGGCGCGGCCGGGGCGCACCGCCTTGATGCCGCGCATCATGGCCTCGCGGGTGCGCTCCACCAGCAGGCGGGACTCCTCGTTCACGTCGCCGACGAGGAACGTGGCGTCGGTGTCGCCGTGGACGCCGCCGATGAAGGCGGTGATGTCGACGTTGACGATGTCGCCGTCACGCAGGACGGTGTCATCGGGGATGCCGTGGCAGATCACCTCGTTGATCGAGGTGCACAGCGACTTGGGGAAGCCGCGGTACCCCAGGGTGGAGGGGTAGGCGCCGTGGTCGAGGAGGAACTCGTGGCCGATCCGGTCGAGCTCGTCGGTGGTGATCCCCGGGCGGACGGCGCGGCCGACCTCGGCCAGGGCCTGCCCGGCGATCCGGCCGGCCACCCGCATGGCCTCGATGATCTCGGGCGTCTTGACGTCGGGCTCACCGGTCTTGGGGGACTTCTTCCCGACGTACTCGGGCCGCTCGATGTTCGAGGGGACCTTGCGCGGAGGCGAGACCTTGCCGGGCGTGAGATACGTCGTCGTCATGGGAAGAGAGTTTAGATGCCCGAATCAGGGCAGGAATTCGGACAGGAGGGCTGATCATGGCTGATGAGGGACACTGGTTTTTCTGCCTGCGGCACATGCGGGTGGAGGAGGGGCCCGGCTGCCCCGACGGCGTTCGCATGGGTCCCTACGACAGCGAGGAGGAGGCCAGGTTCGCCCTGACCACCGCGCAGGAGCGCAACGAGCAGTGGGACGCTCAGGACACCTGAGGGCCGCTGACGGCGTCCAGCAGCCGCGCGAGCCGCTCGCGCAGCCCCCGCCGGGGGCTCTCCTCCGCCGCCGAGGCGCTCACCAGGTGCTGCGCCTGGTCGAAGGTGACCAGGCCGCCGGACCGCACGGTCAGCGTCTCGTGCGCCAGGCCCGTCAGCTCCCGGTCCCCGCCGTCCATGGTGAGGATCACCGCGCCCGAGCGCCGCGCGTCGTCGACCCGCTCCAGCAGCGGGTCGGGCGCGCTTTCGGGCGCGACCACGAACAACGCCTCGCCGCGCCGCGCGTCGGCCAGCCGCTCCAGGCCGACCGCCAGGTGCGCCGGCGCCCCAGGCGGGGGGTTCCAGCGCACCAGGGTCGGCTTCAGCCGGGGGACGAAGCGGCTCTCCTCGTCCAGATGGGCGGCCAGATGCCAGGGCTCCTCCCGCGGGGTGCCCAGCAGCAGCAGGTCCTCGCGCGCCGAGGAGCGCAGGGCGCGGGCGAACCTGCGGGTGTCGGCCATCAGCTCGGTGGAGGACAGGAGCTCGCGCAGCAGTGTCACTTGACCGGCGTCCATCGCTCCATCCTGACGCAAACGGCGCGGAGCCGCCCGCGGATCGCCACGGGCGGGGCCGATGGAACCGGGTTCCGGCCCACCTGGCAGGATCGGCCCCATGAGTGATCTCCCTGACGTGAGCGGCCTGACCATCGGCATCCTGGGCGGCACCGGTGACCAGGGCAAGGGCCTGGCGCGCCGGTTCGCCCTCGCCGGGCACCAGGTGATCATCGGCTCCCGCGCGGCCGACCGCGCCCAGGAGGCGGCGGACGAGCTCGGCGGCGCCGACAAGGGGCTGCGCGGCCTGGACAACGCCGCCTGCGCCACCGAGTCCGACATCGTGATCATCGCGGTGCCCTGGGGCGGGCACCAGGCGACCCTCCAGGCGCTGAGGTCCGAGCTGGCCGGGAAGATCGTGGTGGACTGCGTGAACCCGATGGGCTTCGACAAGAAGGGCGCCTACGCGCTGCCGGTCGAGGAGGGCAGCGCCGCCCAGCAGGCCGAGGCCATCCTCACCGAGAGCCGGGTCGTGGCCGCCTTCCACCACGTGTCGGCCGTGCTGCTGCTGGACCCGCAGGTCGACACGATCGACCTGGACGTGCTGGTGCTGGGCGACGACCGCGAGGCGACCGACCTCGTGCAGGCGCTGGCCGCCCAGATCTCCGGCGTCCGCGGCGTCTACGGCGGACGGCTGCGCAACGCCCACCAGGTGGAGGCGTTCACCGCCAACCTCATCTCGATCAACCGCCGCTACAAGGCCCACGCGGGCATCCGCCTCACCGACGTGTGACCTCCCCGCAGGCGGAAACGGCCCCCGGCGAGCGCCGGGGGCCGTTCCGTTTCTCCTCCAGGGGCGGGAGGGGGTCAGTGGTAGGAGTGCTCCGCCGCCGGGAAGGCCCCGCCGACGACCTCCTCGGCGTACTCGCGGGCGGCCTGGGAGAGCAGGTCGCCGACCGCGGCGTACTTCTTCACGAACTTGGCGGTGTGCGGGACCAGCCCGGCCATGTCCTGCCAGACCAGCACCTGGGCGTCGGTCCCCGCTCCGGCGCCGATGCCGATGGTCGGGATCGACAGGGAGGCGGTGACCCGCGCGGCCAGGTCCTCGGGCACGCACTCGAGCACCACGGCGAAGGCGCCCGCGGCCTCCAGCGCCTTGGCGTCCTGCAGCAGCTGCTCGCCGGCCTCGCCGCGGCCCTGGACCCGGTAGCCGCCGAAGACGTTGACCGACTGCGGGGTCAGCCCGAGGTGGCCCATGACCGGGATGCCGGCCGCGACCATGGCCTCGGCCTGCGGCAGGACGCGGCGGCCGCCCTCCAGCTTGACCGCGTGCGCCCCGGTCTCCTTCAGGAAGCGGGTGGCGGTGGTCAGGCCCTGCTCCACCGAGGCCTGGTAGGAGCCGAACGGCAGGTCGGCGACGACCAGAGCGCGCTTGGAGCCGCGCACGACGGCGGCGGTGAGGGGGATGAGGTCGTCGACCGTCACCGGGACGGTGGAGTCGTACCCGTAGACGACCATGGCGGCGGAGTCGCCGACGAGCAGCACGGGGATGCCCGCCTCGTCGAAGATCCGCGCGGTGAGCGCGTCGTAGGCGGTGAGCATCGGCCACTTCTCGCCGCGCGCCTTGGCCGCGGCGATGTCGCGTACGGTGATCCGCCGGGTTCCCTGGCCGCCATAGAGCATGGTCGACCGGTCCTGCGTTGTGGACATGCTTGATCTACCTCCAGTCTCGAGGCGCCCCTTCGGCGTACCCGGACGGGATCGATGATCCCACCATCTCAACGGCAGGGGAAGAGGCCCCATTCCCCACTTTTTGTCCGAAAGTGAAGTAGATCTCACCAGGCGGGACCACTCCGGGGAACCGGCTCCGCAACACCCCGAACACGCCCGCGACGGGCGGTCTTGACCGACTAACCACGCACGAAACGCTCCGGTGCTCCATACTTGGCCCCAGGACTTGGAAGGCGGACGGCGGCGGGAGCGGCACACGTGAGAACCGCGATGGCGCGAAGGGCCACGGCGTCCCTTCCGGATTCGGCGTCCAGGACCCTCGTCCTCGGCATCGACGCCGGCGGCGTGATCGTCCAGTCGGGGCGGAACGCGGCGGCGGTGCTGGCCACCGAGCCCGGCGAGCTGCTGGGCACCCCGCTGGCCGCGCTGATCGAGGAGGGCGCCGAGCAGCTCGAGGGCGTCCTGCGGGCGGTCGCCGAGGGGCAGGAGCGCACCGCCGTCTGGCGGATGCGCGGGCCCGGCGAGGCGGTGGTGACCCTCCAGCCGATGGTCGGCGGGGGAGACCTCGCCGCGCTGGTGCACGTCCGGGTCGCGCTGCCCTCGGCCGAGCGCTTCCAGGACCCGGTGCAGGTGCGCCGCGCCCTCTTCGACGACCCGCTCACCCGCTTCGGCGCCAACCTCGACCTCGACCAGTGCGCCCGCGAGCTGGCCGACGTGGTGGTCCCGCACTACTGCAACGTCGCGGCCATCGTGGTTCTGGAGAGCCTGGTCGCCGCCGACGAGTCGCCCGGCGAGGCCGGCGGCTCGGCGGTGCTGCGCCGCATCGCGCTGGCCACCGACAGCCACGACCTGGACTGGGCCTCGACGTTCCCCACCGGCGAGGTGCTGGTCTACCCGCCCGACACCCCCTACCGGGAGTGCCTGGACCGGCGGGAGGCGGTGCACCTGAAGCAGATCACCACCGAGCGGGCCGCCGAGATCGCCGCCTCCTGGCGCCGCGCCCCGGTCGGGGAGCTGCTGGACGACGTCTCGATGGTGATGCTGCCGCTGATCGCCCAGGACTCCCTGCTCGGGATGATGATCTGCACCAGGACCGCGGGCTTCCGCCGGTTCGACGCCTACGACGTCGAGATCGGCATGGAGTTCGCCTCCCGCGCCGCCATCGTCATCGACAACGCCCGCCGGTTCAGCCGGGAGCGCGCCACCGCCCTCACCCTGCAGCGCAGCCTGCTGCCCAACCGGCTGTCGCACCCGTCCTCGGTCGAGGTGCGCCACCGCTACCTGCCCGGCAGCAAGCTGGTCGAGGTCGGCGGCGACTGGTACGAGTCGATCGCGCTGCCCGGCGGCCGGGTCGCGCTGATCGTCGGCGACGTGGCGGGCCACGGCGTCAAGGCCGCGGTCACCATGGGCAGGCTGCGCACCGCGCTGCACACGCTGGCCAACCTCGACTACCCGCCGGCCGACGCCCTGCACATCCTGCACGAGCTGATGACCGAGCTGGGCGAGCAGGAGCCGCACTTCGCCACCTGCGTCTACGGGGTGTACGACGCCACCACCGGGCTGCTGGAGATCGCCTCGGCCGGGCACCTGCCGCCGCTGCTGCTGCGCGCCGACGGCACCACCGAGTACCTCGACCTGCCCGACGCCCCGCCGCTGGGCGTGGTCGGCGGCAACCCCATCGAGAGCCGGGAGTACGCCGTCGAGGACGGCAGCATGTTCGTCATCTACACCGACGGCCTCGTCGAGAGCCGGGGCCGCGACATCGACGACGGCCTGGCCCGGCTGCGCGGCATCTTCGACGCCTCCGCGCTGCAGCGCCCGATGGAGGACCTGGCCAAGGCCTGCCTGGCGGGCGTCTACGACGACCACCACCGCGACGACATCGCGCTGCTCATCGCCCGGCTGCGGCAACTGCCGTCCGGCACCCACGAGTCCTGGACGCTGCCCAACGACCCGGCCGCGGTGCGCCGCGCCCGCGGCCTGGTGCGCGCCCAGCTGGAGGAGTGGGGCCTGGCGGAGCTGTCCTACACCGCCGAGCTCCTGGCGTCCGAGCTGGTCACCAACGCGGTGCGCTACTCGCCCGGCGCGCTGGAGCTGCGGCTGCTGCGCGAGCGCACCCTGGTCATCGAGGTGATGGACCGCTCGGCCGCGCTGCCGCGGCTGCGCCGCGCCGCCGACGACGACGAGGGCGGCCGCGGCCTGCTGGTGGTCAGCGAGTTCGCCCGCCGCTGGGGCACCCGCCGCACAGCCCTGGGCAAGGTCGTCTGGTGCGACCTGCCGATCCCCGGCACCGACCCCGACGGCACGGCCTTCACCGAGGAGTGGCCCGGCCAGAACCACCACACCGACGAGTTCCCCCTGCCCCGGCTGCCCCGCGACTGAGCGAGACTCAGGGCCGCCGGTCGTTCAGCACGACGGTGCCGGCCATCTTGTCGTGCCAGGCCTGGCGCCTGGGCTGGTCCCACAGCGGTGAGAAGTCGTTCAGCAGGCTGATCAGGCCGATCAACGGCAGCATGCCCACGAAGGTGAAGCCCGCCGGGTAGAGGGCCGCGCGGGCGAAGGCCTTCCCTCCGGCCAACGGGAGGTGGGGGGCGTCGGCGGACGCCACCCGCAGGTGCATGAGGCGCTTGCCCAGGGTCCGCGACCACAGCGCGTGCTGGACGCCGTCGTAGAGGAAGTAGCCGCCGAAGACGATCAGGAAAAAGGCCGCGACGACCAGGTGCACCATGGCCTCCTGCGTGGCGGGATCCTGCCTCCGGAAGGCCAGCACGATCGGGACGACCAGGCATACGGACAGGGAGACGGAGGCGGCGATGTCGATGGTCCTGGCCAGGAACCGCTTGCCGAGATGGGCCACGGCGAAGTATCCCGGCGGCGCGTCCGGCGGCCCCCAGGGCGGTTCGGCGTAGCGGTGCAGGTCGTACGGACCGTACGGGCCGGCGGCCGGGCGGTGAACGGCCGGGCGGTGGGCGGGCGGGGAGTACCTCTCGGGAGAGGGGTATCGGCCGGGCTGCCCGTACGGGTCGTCCGGGGGGAGGAAGGTCGGCTGGAGCTGACCGGCAGGGGACTGCCCTGCGGGGTCGCCCTGCCATTCGGGCGGGGTGGTCAAGGGGGGTTCCGTCCGTTCGGAGGGTGGTGCGGCCTGATCGTACTCAGGCCGCATCCTCCGGAACAGACAGGCGGTCAGTGCTTTTCGCGCCAGCGGGACGTGATGGGCAGGCGGCGGTCGCGGCCGAAGTTCTTGGCGGTGATCTTCGGGCCCGGCGGGTACTGGCGCCGCTTGTACTCGGCGCGGTCGACCAGCAGGATGACGCGCTCGACCAGGGCCGGGTCGTGGCCGGCCGCGACCAGCTCGTCGTGGCCCAGGTCGCGTTCGACGTAGTCGTCCAGCAGGCGGTCGAGCTGGTCGTAGGGCGGCAGGGAGTCGGTGTCGCGCTGGTCGGGGCGCAGCTCGGCCGACGGCTCCTTGTCGATGATCGCCACCGGGATCGGCTCGGGGCCGAGCGCGGCCAGGAACGGGCCGGGCCCGGCCTGGGTGTTGCGCCAGCGCGACACCTCCCACACCAGGGTCTTGGTGAGGTCCTTGATGGGGGCGAAGCCGCCGGCGCTGTCGCCGTAGAGGGTGGAGTACCCGACGGCGAGCTCGCTCTTGTTGCCGGTGGTCAGCACCAGGTGGCCGTGCTGGTTGGACAGGCCCATCAGGATGTTGCCGCGGACGCGGGCCTGGAGGTTCTCGGCGGCCAGGCCGGTCAGCTCCAGCTCCCGCTCGTAGGAGTCGACCAGGTCGCGGATCGGCACCGTGCGGGCGTTCAGGCCCTGGCGCTTGACCAGCTCCTCGGAGTCGGTCACCGAGTGGCCGCTGGAGTAGCGCGAGGGCATGAGCACCACGTGGACCTTCTCGGGGCCCAGCGCGTCGGCGGCGATGGTCGCCACCAGCGCCGAGTCGATGCCGCCGGACAGGCCGAGGATCACCGAGCCGAAGCCGTTCTTGCGCACGTAGTCGCGCACGCCGGTGACCAGGGCGCCGTAGATCTCGGCGGCGTCCGCGAGCGGCTCGGCGAGCGGCGCTGCCTCGGCGGGGCCGTCCCGGCGGGGCCCGTCGGAGACGAGGCGGCGCTCGACGGTGATCACGGTGCCGTCCCCGGCGTCCAGCGGGAAGGAGCCCTCGCCGCGGGCGGGGTCGGCCTCGGGCAGGTCGAGGTCGGCGATCAGGAGGTCCTCGGCGAACTGCGGCGCGCGGGCCAGCAGCTCCCCGGACGCGTCGACGATCAGGGAGTCGCCCTCGAAGACCAGCTCGTCCTGGCCGCCGACCATGTTGACGTAGGCCAGCGTGCAGCCGGCCTCGCGGGCGCGCCGGGCGCACAGCTCCAGCCGCTGGTCGTCCTTGCTGCGCTCGTAGGGCGAGCCGTTGATCACCAGCAGCAGCCCGGCGCGGGCCTTGGCGGTGGCGCTGACGGGCCCGCCGTCCTGCCAGAGGTCCTCGCAGATGGCCGAGGCGACGTCCACCCCGGCGATCCGCACGACCGGCAGCCGGTCGCCCGGCACGAAGTAGCGGAACTCGTCGAAGACCCCGTAGTTGGGCAGGTGGTGCTTGGCCGAGCGCAGCAGCACCTCGCCGCGGTGCAGCCAGGCCAGCGAGTTCTCGGGAGCGCCCGCGGGCTGCCCCGCGGCCGCGGCCTCCCGGCGGTCGAGGTAGCCGACGACCACCGGCAGCCCGCCCAGCCCCTCGGCGGCGAGCCGCGCGGCCAGGTCGGTCAGGGCGGCGCGGGAGGCGGCGACGAACGAGCCGCGCAGCGCCAGGTCCTCCACCGGGTAGCCGGTCAGCACCATCTCGGGGAAGGCCGCCAGATCGGCGCCCGCCGCCAGCGCGCGCCGCGCGCCTTCGACGACGAGCCCGGCGTTCCCTGCGAGATCGCCGACGGTGGGATTGACCTGGGCGAGAGCGATGCGTAGACGGGCCATGCGAACAGCCTAGATCAGAGCCCGCGGATCGATCCGGGCGAGGAGAGTGGCCTGGACCACTCTCCGTCGCCTCAGGATCAGAGCACCTCGATGTAGCGCTTGCGCTCGTATTCGGTCACCTGGCGGCGGTAGTCCTCCCACTCCGCGCGCTTGTTGCGCAGGAAGAAGTCGAACACGTGCTCGCCCAGGACGTCCGCGAGCAGCTCCGAGCGCTCCATGGTGCGGATCGCCTCGTCCAGCGACTGCGGCAGCGGCTGGATGCCCAGCACCCGGCGCTCGGCCGGGGTCAGCGCCCACACGTCGTCCTCGGCGCCCGGCGGCAGCTCGTAGCCCTCCTCGATGCCCTTCAGGCCGGCGCCCAGGACGGCCGCGAAGGCCAGGTAGGGGTTGCAGGCGCTGTCCAGCGACCGGAACTCGATACGGGTGGAGTGGCCCTTGGTCGGCTTGTACATGGGCACGCGGATCAACGCCGAGCGGTTGTTGTGGCCCCAGCAGACGTACGACGGGGCCTCGCCGCCCTGCCCGGCGTCGTAGCCGGGGCCGCCCCACAGGCGCTTGTAGGAGTTGACCCACTGGTTGCAGACGGCGGTGATCTCCGGCGCGTGCCGCAGCAGGCCCGCGATGAAGGCGCGGCCGGTCTTGGAGAGCTGGTACTCCGCGCCCGGCTCGTAGAACGCGTTGCGGTCGCCCTCGAACAGGGACATGTGGGTGTGCATGCCCGAGCCGGGGTACTCGGTGAACGGCTTGGGCATGAACGAGGCCCACACGCCCTGCTCCAGCGCGACCTCCTTCATGACCAGGCGGAAGGTCATGATGTTGTCGGCCGTGGTCAGCGCGTCGGCGTACCGCAGGTCGATCTCCTGCTGGCCGGGGGCGCCCTCGTGGTGGCTGTACTCCACCGAGATGCCCATCGACTCCAGCATGGTGATCGCGTTGCGGCGGAAGTCGTGCGCCGTGGAGTGCGGCGTGTGGTCGAAGTAGCCGGCCTGGTCGACGGGCTCGGGCGCCGCGCCGTCCTGGGGCAGGCCCTTGAACAGGAAGAACTCCACCTCGGGGTGGGTGTAGAAGGTGAACCCGAGGTCGGCGGCCTTGCCCAGGGTGCGCTTGAGCACGTACCGGGGGTCGGCGAAGGAGGGGGTGCCGTCCGGCATCAGGATGTCGCAGAACATGCGGGCGACACCGGGCGCCTCGGCCCGCCACGGCAGGACCTGGAAGGTGGAGGGGTCCGGCTTGGCCAGCATGTCGGCCTCATGGACCCGGGCGAAGCCCTGGATCGAGGAGCCGTCGAACCCGATGCCCTCGGCGAAGGCGCCCTCCAGTTCGGCGGGGGCGACCGCCACGGACTTCAGGAAGCCCAGGACATCGGTGAACCAGAGCCTGATGAACCGGATGTCCCGCTCTTCGAGGGTCCGGAGCACGAACTCCTGCTGACGGTCCAATGCCATTCTCCTTACGAGCCGGTGAACCGGGGTCTTGGCTGCTCAGCGCCGCCACACCGGGCCTTGCTCCCAGTCTGCACCGCGGGTGTTTCCCCGGCGTTACAAACCTACCCGCCGGGTGCGATCCGCGTAGTGGCCCGTCCAGGGTCGAAGTCCTCGAACGATCCCACAGTTCCGGGATACCTTCATCCAGTGAGCGTTATCTGTGTGCCCTATCACCTCGACGAGCGGCTGCCGGACTTCGAGGCGCCGGTCGAGGCCGACGAGACCATCACGCTGCTGCTCCCCGAGGGCGGGCACTGGCGGCGGATGGCGGTGCTCTACGACACGGTGGCCGACTCGGTGGCGAAACTGGTGGGGGAGGGGGACCGGCCGGTCGTCGTCTCCGGCGACTGCACCACCTCCCTGGCCGTCGTGGCGGGTCTGCAGCGCGCGGGGGTCAGCCCCTCCATCGTCTGGTTCGACGCCCACGGGGACGTGCACACCCCGCAGAGCACCACCTCCGGTTATCTGGGGGGCATGCCGCTGCGGCTGCTGGTGGGCGCCAACCCCGAGGTGATCGCCGACCTGCTCGGCCTGGTGCCGGTGCCCGAGCGGCAGGTCACCCTGGTGGACGCGCGCGACCTGGACCCGCCGGAGGCCGAGTACCTCGCCGCCGCCGAGATCACCCGCTGCCAGGTGGCCGACGTGGACGAGCCGGTCCTGCCGGACGGGCCGATCTACCTGCACGTGGACTTCGACGTGGTCGACGCCGACGAGCTGCCCGGCCTGCTGTACCCCGCGCCGGGAGGGCCCTCCCTCAAGAAGGTGGGCAAGGCGATCCGCCGGGTGCTGGACACCGGCCGGGTCGTGGCGGTGGGCGGCGCCTGCACCTGGGTGCCGGGCCACGGCGCCGCCGCCCGGGTGGAACCCATCATGACCGGACTTTGACCCGCAGGACCCGGGGGCCGCGGCGGCGCTCACCTAACGTGAGCGCATGCTGACCTCCGAGCTGCTGCTGCCGCTGACCTGGCGGGTCCCCTCCCTCGCCGAGCCCTGCGCGGTCCACCGGGACCTGTGGACGATCGGGGAGGAGACCGCCTCCTGGGCCAGGTCCCGGGGGCTGGTGGTCGGCGACGCCGACACCTCGCGGCTGGGCCGCGGCCGGTTCGAGCGATTGGCCTGCCGGGTCTTCCCGGACGTCCCGGCCGAGCGGGCCGCCCTGTTCTCGCGGTGGCTGCTGTGGTTGTTCGCCTTCGACGACCTGCGCGACGAGACCCCGTTCGGCTGCTCGGCGACCGAGGTGGACGCCCTGTACGAGGAGATGGCGCGGGCGGTGCGCCGGGGGACGCCCCGCGCCGGGGCGGGCCCGCTGGAGATCGCGCTGGCCGAGCTGTGGCGGGAGTCGTCGCGGGAGATGGGCGGGGACTGGCGCCGCCGGTTCCGCATCCACCTGGGCTGGCACCGCCAGGGCTGCGCGGACGAGGCGGTGGGCCGCCGCACCAGGACGCCGCCCTGCCTGGCGGACTACCCGCGGCTGCGCCGCCGCACCAACGGCCCGTTCATGCTGGACCTGGCCGAGCCGGTCCTGGGCGTGGAGATCCCCGACGCGGTGGTGCGCACCCGCTCCTGGCAGCGCCTCTTCGACGGCGTCAACGACGTGACCGCCTGGTGCAACGACGTCGCCTCCTACCCGCACGAGAGCGGCCTGGGCAACTCCTTCAACTACGTCGCCCTGGCGGTGCGGGAGCTGGAGTTGGAACCGCTGGCGGCGATCGCCTGGGTCGGCGAGCGCATCGAGGGCGGGCTGGCGCGGATGGCCGAGGCGGCCGAAAGGCTCGTCGAGGAGGCGGCCTGGCGGGAACTGGCCGAGGAGGACCGGGAGCGGGCGGGCCGGGTGGTCCGCGCGCTCCTGTCGGTGCCCCGCGCCCAGCTGGACTGGCTGGTGGAGAGCGGGCGCTACAGTCCCATGCCCGACACGTCGGCGCCTTCACCGCGCCGCCGCGTCGGCGTAGCTTTGAGGTGAGGTCTGTAACGTTCCGGAGACCTTGCCCACCTTGATCCATTCCCAGTGGTCCCTGGACGGTTAGTTTGACAGGTGTGAGTGAACGCCGTACCTCCCTCACCGCAAGGCTCGCGAGGCTGGGTTTCAGCGACGCGTCCGCGGCTGAGAGGGCCCTCTCCACTTCCCCTGTTCCACTCGACGATCCGCTGCTCGACGCCCTGGGCGGGACCGCGGATCCCGACCTGGCCCTGAGCGGACTCCTCCGGCTGGTCGAGGCCGATTCCGCTTTCCCCCGCCGGATGGCGGACGACCCCCTCTTCGCCGGCAGGCTCCTGGCCGTCCTGGGCGTCAGCACGGCCCTGGGCGACCACCTGGCGCGCCACCCCGGGCAGTGGAACGTTCTCACCGGACCGCCCGAAAGGCCTGCTCCAGGGCTGCTGCGCGCCGAACTGCTCGCCGCGGTGGGCGCCGACCCCGCCGACACGCTGCCCGTGGGACTGCCCGACGCGCTGGACGCGCTGCGGACCGCCTACCGGGGCAGGCTGCTGAACCTGGCCGGCCGCGACCTCACCGGCGAGGCGGACGTGCGGGAGGTGGCCGAGGAACTGGCCGTCCTGGCCGACGCCGCGCTGGAGGCGGGGCTGGCCGTCGCCCGCGCCCAGGTCCCCGAGCACGTGCTGTGCCGCCTGGCCGTCATCGGCATGGGCAAGTCCGGCGGGCGCGAGCTCAACTACGTCTCCGACGTGGACGTCATCTTCGTCGCGGAGCCCGCCGAGGGCGCCGAGGACAGGGAGGAGGAGGCGCTGCGCGCGGCCACCAGGCTGGCCTCGGCGATGATGCGGGCGTGTTCGGCCGTCACCCCCGAGGGCTCCCTGTGGGAGGTCGACCCCAACCTCCGCCCGGAGGGCAAGTCGGGCCCGCTGGTGCGCACCCTGGCCAGCCACCGCGCCTACTACGAGCGCTGGGCCAAGACCTGGGAGTTCCAGGCGCTGCTCAAGGCGCGCCCGGTGGCAGGCGACCCGGAGCTGGGGCGGGCCTACCTCGACGCCCTGTCCCCGATGGTGTGGAAGGCCGCGGCGGGGGAGGACTTCGTCGCGGACGTGCAGGCGATGCGCCGCAGGGTCGAGGAGCACCTGAGGGAGCGGCACGGCGAGGTCGAGCGGCAGCTCAAGCTCGGTCCGGGCGGACTGCGCGACGTGGAGTTCGCCGTGCAGCTCCTGCAGATGGTCCACGGCCGGACGGACGCCCAGCTGCACAGCCCCAACACCCTGGACGCCCTGGCCGCGCTGTCGGAGGGCGGGTACGTGGGGCGGGACGACGCCGCCGCGCTGGAGGAGGCGTACCGCTTCCTGCGCCGCACCGAGCACCTCATCCAGCTGCACCACCTGCGCCGCACCCACCTGGTGCCCGCCGACGAGGCGGGGCTGCGCCGGCTGGGCCGGGCGCTGGGGCTGACGGGAGACCCCGCCGAGCGGTTCACCGAGTTGTGGCGCAGGCACGCGCGGGGCGTGCGGCGCATCCACGAGAAGCTCTTCTACCGGCCGCTGCTGCGGGCGGTGGCCAACCTGCCGGGCGAGGAGGCCAGGCTCACCCCGGAGGCGGCGCGGGCCCGGCTGCTGGCGCTGGGCTACAACGACCCGGCCGGGGCGCTGCGCCACATCGAGGCGCTCACCCGCGGAGTGTCGCGGCGGGCGGCGATCCAGCGCACGCTGCTGCCGGTGATGCTCGGCTGGTTCGCCGACGCGCCCGATCCGGACGCGGGGCTGCTGGGATTCCGCCGGGTCAGCGACGCGCTCGGCGCCACTCCCTGGTACCTGCGGCTGCTGCGCGACGACGTGACGGTGGCCGAGCGGATGGCGCGGCTGCTGGCCTCCAGCGCCTACGTCACCGACCTGCTGCTGCGCGCCCCCGACGCGGTGAAGATCCTGGGCGACGACGCCGAGCTCGCCCCCCGCCCCGTGGCGGACCTGCGCGCCGAGATGCTGGCGGTGGTGGGCAGGCACGGCGACCGGGAGAAGGCCGAGCACGCCGTCGCGGCGGTCCGGGCCATCCGGCGGCGGGAGCTGTTCCGCGTCTCGGCCGCAGACCTGCTGGACCTGGCCGACGTGCGGACGGTCAGCGAGGCGCTCAGCGACATCACCGCCGTCACCCTGGAGGCGGCGCTCACCGCGGCCGTCAACAAGGTCGAGACCGAGCGGGGGGAGCCGCTCCCGGCCCGGCTGGCGATCGTGGCGATGGGCCGGTTCGGCGGGCGCGAGATGAACTACGGCAGCGACGCCGACGTCATGTTCGTCTACGAGCCGGTGGAGGGCGCCGAGGACCGCCAGGCGCACCGGGCGGCGCACGCCGTCGTGGAGGAGCTGCGCAGGCTGCTGGCGCTGCCGGCGCCCGAGCCGCCGCTGGGCATCGACCCCAACCTCCGCCCGGAGGGCAAGTCGGGTCCGCTGGTGCGCAGCCTGTCGTCCTACGCCGCCTACTACCGGCGCTGGTCGTCGCCGTGGGAGAGCCAGGCGCTGCTGCGCGCCGACCCCGTCATCGGGGACGCGGGGCTGTGCGCGCGGTTCGCCCAGGTCATCAACCCGATCCGCTGGCCCGAGGGCGGCGTCGGCGAGCAGGAAGTGCAGGACATCCGCCGGCTCAAGGCGCGGATGGAGGCCGAGCGGCTGCCGCGCGGCGTCGACCGCAGGCTGCACCTGAAGCTCGGCCCAGGCGGCCTGTCGGACGTGGAGTGGGTGGCGCAGCTGCTGCAGCTGCGCCACGCGTTCGAGGTGCCCGAACTGCGCACCACCCGCACGCTCGCCGCGCTGGAGGCGGCGGTGGACTACTCGCTGCTGCGGGCCGAGGACGCCCGGACGCTGGTGGCCGCCTGGTGCCTGGCCACCCAGATCCGCGACGCGGTGATGCTGGTGCGCGGCCGGGCGTCGGACCTGCTGCCGACCGACCACCACCGGGAGCGCACGGCGGTCAGCGGGCTGCTGGGCTACTCCGGCAGCGGCGACCTGCTGGAGGACTGGCGCAGGCACGCCCGGCACGCCCGCGAGGTCACCGAGCGCGTCTTCTACGGGACGCGGTGAGCCGACCCGGGCACGGTCTCGAGCCGTGCCCGGGGACGGCCGTCAGCGGCGGGCGGTCACCTTGGTGGGCAGCGAGAGGAAGCCGCGGTTGATGGAGGTGTGCACCCGCTCGGCGGCGGCCTCGTCGATCTCGTAGTCGGCGACGACCGCCGTCAGCTCCTTCAGGGCCAGCCGGGCCTCCAGCCGGGCCAGGTTCGCGCCCAGGCAGTGGTGGCGGCCGTTGCCGAAGGTGAGGTGCTGGCGGGCTTCGCGGTCGAGGTCGAACCGGTCGGGGTCGGAGAAGGCCCGCGGGTCGCGGTTGGCCGCGCCGCTCAGCAGCAGGACCTTGGCGCCGGCGGGGATCGTCACCCCGTGGAGTTCGACGTCCTCGGTGGTGGTGCGGGGCGACGACTGGGAGACCGCGTCGTAGCGCAGGGTCTCCTCGATCCAGTCCTCGATCCGGCCGGCGAAGGCGCGCTGGCGCTCGGCGGGGTGCTTCCACGCGGCGTGCCAGGCGTTGCCCAGCAGCAGCATCGTGGTCTCGCTGCCCGCGCCGATCAGGAGGATCAGGATCCCGATGATCTCCTCGGGGGTGAGCCGGTCCTCGTTCTCGGCGGCCTGGAGCAGCCCCGACAGCAGGTCGTCCTGGGGCCGCTCGGCGCGTTCGGCGGTCAGCTGCGCGTAGTAGCCGATCAGCGCGCCCATGGCGTCGGTCGAGCCCTCGTGCATCTGGCCGTCGCCCTCCTCCGGGGCGTGCATGATGGCGAAGCCGAGGTCGCGGACCTTCGCGCGGTCGGACTCGGGCACGCCGACCAGCTCGGAGATGACGTCGATGGGGAACTTCTGGGCGAAGTCGATCAGGTCGAACTCGTCGCCCTCCAGCAGCGGCTCCAGGTGGGAGCGGGCGATCTCCAGCAGCCGCGGTTCGAGGGCGGCGATGCGGCGGGGGGTGAACGCCTTGTTGACCAGCCCGCGCATCCGGGTGTGCTTCGGCGGGTCCATGGCGATGAAGGAGAAGAACTGCTCGGCCTGGGGGCCCCAGAAGGGCTCCTCGATCCGGATCCCGTTCCTGCTGGAGAAGCGCCGGTCGTCGCGGAACGCCGCCAGGACGTCGGCGTGCCGGGACAGCGCCCAGAACCCGTCCTTCTCGTTGTGGTAGACGGGCGCCTCTTCCCGCAGCCGCGCGTAGAACGGGTACGGGTCCTCGTGGACCGTGAAGTCGAACGGGCTGTAACGCAGCTCCATCGCCGCACCTTTCACGTTGTTTATGGCCACCAAGACGATCATGTCGTGAAAATTTCGGGATGTCAGGGATTCGTGGGGCACAATGAGGTTCCGTGAGCGCTGAACGTGTCCCACGGGGAATCGACCCGACCAGGGCGCACCCCGCGCGCCGGTACAACTACTGGCTCGGCGGCAAGGACAACTTCGCCGTGGACCGGGAGTCGGCCGAGATCCTCGCGTCGGCCTTCCCCACCATCAGGCTCTCCGCGCTGGAGAACCGCAGGTTCCTGCAGCGGGCGGTGCGCTACCTGGCCGCCGAGGCGGGGATCAGGCAGTTCCTCGACATCGGCGCGGGGCTTCCGTCCGCGGGCAACGTGCACGAGATCGCCCAGGGCGTCGCCCCGGAGTCACGGGTGGTCTACGTCGACAACGACCCGATCGTGCTGGTGCACGCCCGCGCGCTGCTGAACAGCTCTCCCGAGGGCGCGACCGCGTACGTGGACGCGGACCTGCGCGAGCCCGAGAAGATCCTGGGCGCCCCCGAACTCGCCGAGACGCTGGACCTGTCGCGGCCGACGGCGCTGATCCTGGTCGCGACCATGCACTTCATCACCGAAGAAGAGGACGCCTACGGGCTGCTGGGCAGGCTGCGCGAGGTCCTCGCCCCCGGCAGCCACATCGTCATGACGCACGCGACCCTCGACTACCTCTCCCCGGAGCGGGGGGCCGAGGTCACCGAGGCCGACAAGAAGAGCGGCGTGACCTTCCAGATGCGGACCACCCGGGAGTTCGCCCGGTTCTTCGAGGGGCTCGACCTCGTCGAACCGGGGATCACCTCCGTCGTCGACTGGCGTCCCGACGTTCCGCCCGAGCAGCGGCCCGCGGTCGAGGACGTCTCGATGCTCTGCGCCGTGGCCCGGGTGCCCTGAGGCGTCGCCCCCGCGACCGTCACACCGGGGCCCGGCCGCCCCGCCGCCTGAGGTGGACCAGCCAGGAGGCGCCGGTCGCCAGCAGGATCACCGCGGCGCCGGCCACCGCGTCCAGGACGTAGTGGTTGGCCGTCGCCATGATGACCAGCACGGTCACCACCGGGTAGAGCACGCCCAGCGTCCGCACCCACCAGGCCCGGCCCAGCAGCGCCAGCGCGATGCCGCACCACAGCGCCCAGCCCGCGTGCATCGACGGCATCGCGGCGTACTGGTTGGACATCGCCGTCGAGGCGCCGGAGGAGTACAGGCCGGGGGTGTCGAAGAAGACGACCGGGTCGACGAAGCCGTGCTCGGGCAGGAACCGCGGCGGCGCCAGCGGGAAGAGCCAGAAGCCGATCAGCGCCAGCCCGGTGGCGGCCATGATGCCGGTGCGCAGCCACGCGTAGTGCAGGGGGCGGCTGCGGTAGAGCCAGGCGACGACGCCGATCGTCACCACGAAGTGGGCGCTGAGGTAGAAGAGGTTGGCGGCCGTGGCCAGCCACTGGTGTTCCAGCAGCATCCGGTTGAGGCCCAGCTCCACGTCCAGGCCCGCGGCCCGCTCCCAGTCCAGGATCCGCAGGGCGTTGCGGAACGCCGCTTGGGGACCGTCGGGGTCGTCGAGGATGACCCGGGTGGCCATGTAGGCGGCGTAGAAGAAGGCGATCAGCAGGAGCTCGCGCCACACGGGCGGCGTGCGGACCGCCGGGATCACCGGCCGGACGTCCGCGCCGCCGCCCGTGACCGGGACTCCCTGGAGTTTGGGGGGAGGTGGGGCGATCTGGAGCATGGATTAACTTTGGCGGAATTTAAGCTTTTTGAGATCACCATGCTGGATGGTCTTCGCCTCAGACTTTCGGCGTAGTCCACCCTCACCCCCGGGTCGGGGACGGCTCAGGGACGCGCGCCGAACGATCCACAGAATCGGGGAAAACGCCAACCGCGGCTGTGCGTGGTCGTACGGTGACTCTGCAAGGTCCTCACCGATCCCAAGGAGTGCATGTGAGCACCGACGGACAGCCGCACATCCTCGCCATCGGCGGCGGGAGCTTCCTGCCCAACGCCAGGTACGGGCTCGAGCCCAGCCCGCTGCTGCGCTACGCCTTCGACCTCACCGGGCAGGACCGCCCCCGCGTCTGCTTCCTGGCCACCGCCACCGGCGACCCGGCCGAGCGGCTGGCGCTGGCCTACGACGCCTTCAACCGGATGGACGCCGAGGTCAGCCATCTCGCGCTGTTCCCCATGCCCAACCTCGAGGACGTGCGCGGCCACCTGCTCGCCCAGGACCTCGTCTACGTCTTCGGCGGCAGCGTGGTGAACCTGCTGGCGCTGTGGCGGGCGCACGGCCTGGCCGAGGTCTTCGAGGAGGTCTGGCGGGCGGGCGTGGTGCTGGCCGGGCAGAGCGCCGGCGCGTTGTGCTGGCACTCCGGCGGCAACACCGACTCCTTCGGGCCCGAGCTGCGCCCGCTGCGGGACGGCCTCGGCCTGCTGCCCTACTCCTGCGGCGTGCACTACGACAGCGACCCGCAGCGGCGCCCGCTGCTGCAGGCCTCGGTCGGCTCGGGCGAGCTGCCCGACGGCTACGCCGCCGACGAGGGGGTCGGCCTGCACTACGTGGGCACCGAGTTCGTCCAGGCGGTGTCGTACCGGCCGCACGCGCGGGCGTGGCGGATCGAGGGCGACGGCTCGGGCGGGGCGAAGGAGACGCCCATCGAGCCGCGCCAGCTCAAGTAGGCTCTGCAGTGTGATTTTCGTGCATGCGGGCTTCGGTGACCAGGCGGTTCCCTACGAGGAGGGGTGGGCCCTGCAGCGGCGCACCCACGAGCGCCGGGTCGCCGGCGAGATCGACGACACGGTGATCCTGCTGGAGCACGAGCCGGTCTACACCGCGGGCAAGCGCACCGAGCCGCTGGACCGTCCGATGGGCGACCCGGGGGCCCCGGTGATCGACGTCGACCGCGGCGGGAAGATCACCTGGCACGGCCCGGGGCAGCTGACGTTCTACCCGATCGTGCGGCTTGCCGACCCGATCGACGTGGTGGCGTTCGTGCGGCTGCTCGAGGAGGCCATGATCGGGGTCATGGCGGACTTCGGCCTGACCGGGGTGCGGGTCGAGGGGCGCAGCGGCGTCTGGCTGGTCGACGGGGTGAACCCGGACCGCAAGCTGGTCTCCGTCGGGCTGCGGGTCTCCCAGGGGGTGACCATGCACGGGGTGCAGATCAACTGCGACTGCGACCTGGGCTGGTTCGACAAGATCGTGCCCTGCGGCCTCAAGGACACCTCCTCCACCTCGCTCACCCGCGAGCTGGGCCGCCCGGTGGGGGTCCGCGAGGTGCTCCCGCTGGTGGAGAAGCACCTCGCGGCGCGGCTGGGCGCGACCGAGACGGCGCACCGCACGCTCGCGCAGCCGTAGGGCCTCACCCCATCGTCTTGAAGATCGTCTCTCCGTGGGCGGCGGCGTCGGAGAAGAACCGGCCCAGGGTGTGGTAGCTCGGTTTGAACAGGTTGTCCCGGGCGGCGTCGGTCCAGCTCGACACGCCCTGGACGTCCGCCATCGCCATCGCGGCGAGGTCGAAGCGGCGCGAGGGGAAGGGCGTGTGGGCCAGGTGGTCGGCGGCGATCTTCACCCGCTCCTGGGAGAGGAAGATGACGTCGAACCCCAGCGCGTCGGCGCCGTCCTCGGTGAGCAGGCGGCCGCCGCACACGATGTCGGCTTCGGGGGAGCGTCCCTCCCAGGGGTCCCCGGTGATCAGGTAGTGCAGCCCCTGCCAGTTACCGGCCAGGTCGAGCACCCTTCCGGGGTGGGCCTTGCGCCAGTCGGGGGAACCGAACACCTGCCGCGCCACCTGGCCCGGGTCGGCACCGCCCTCCACCGGCAGCCTCAGATAGGTCATGGCCAGCGCCACGGCTGTTCCTCTCATTTGTTCATGTGCGACTCGTTTGGCAACAGCGAGTCACCCTAGAGAGATCGCTTCGCGCGCGGGAGCCAAAACCGGGAATCGGCCTGCATGGACCACCCGATTGTTATACAGACTGTACTTTTCTATCCCTCAGTCCACCTTCTGGACACGTACCGCGGTGCCGTACGCGCAGATCTCCGTCCCCACATCGCGCAGGTCATGGGACTCGTAGCGGACGGCCAGGACGGCGTCCGCGCCCGCCTCCTCGGCGGCCCTGACCAGCCGCCTGCGCGCCTGCAGGCGGAAGTCGTGCAGCTCCTTGGCCATACCGCGGGGTTCGCCCCCCAGCAGCGTCTTGAGGCCCGCCTCGATGCTCGACGCGCCGCTGCGGACCATGACCGTGAGCCCGAACACATCGCCGATCACCTCGGTCACCCGGTATCCGGGCAGGTCGTTCATGGTAGAGACGATCATGGGGGGTGCCTCCGCTGCGGATGAAGAACGCCGATCTGGGACGTACCCTAGCCATGTGAGTGCTGTAGCCCCAGAGGGGCGGAAGCTGCTGCGGCTGGAAGTGCGCAACGCCGAAGTCCCCATCGAACGCAAACCGTCGTGGATCAAGACCAAGCTCAAGATGGGCCCCCAGTACCGGGAGCTCACCGAGCTGGTCAAGGGCGAGGGCCTGCACACCGTCTGCCAGGAAGCCGGCTGCCCCAACATCTTCGAATGCTGGGAGGACCGCGAGGCCACCTTCCTCATCGGCGGCGACCAGTGCACCCGGCGCTGCGACTTCTGCCAGATCGACACCGGCAGGCCCGCCGAGTACGACACCGGCGAGCCCGCCCGGGTGGCCGACTCCGTGGCGACCATGGGCCTGAAGTACGCCACCGTCACCGGTGTGGCCCGCGACGACCTGCCCGACCAGGGCGCCTGGCTGTACGCCGAGACCGTGCGGCAGATCCACGAGCGGGTCCCCGGCTGCGGCGTCGAGCTGCTGGCCCCGGACTTCAACGGGCGGCCCGACCTGCTCGGCCAGGTCTTCGACGCCGCGCCCGAGGTGTTCGCGCACAACCTGGAGACGGTGCCGCGGATCTTCAAGCGCATCCGCCCGGCGTTCCGCTACGAGCGCTCCCTGGACGTGATCACCCAGGCCCGCCGGGCCGGCCTCGTCACCAAGTCCAACCTCATCCTGGGCATGGGCGAGATCCGCGAGGAGATCTCCCAGGCGCTGACCGACCTGCACGAGGCCGGCTGCGAGCTGATCACCATCACCCAGTACCTGCGCCCCACCCCGCGCCACCACCCCGTGGAGCGCTGGGTCAAGCCGCAGGAGTTCGTCGAGCTCCAGGAGGAGGCCGGCGAGATCGGCTTCGCCGGAGTCATGTCCGGACCGCTGGTGCGCTCCAGCTACCGCGCGGGCCGGCTGTACCGCCAGGCGGTCGAGGCGCGCGCCGATCACTAGAATGAGCGACATGGCAGAGAACGACAAGCCCGGGCGCTTCCGGCAGATCCGCATGGTGGCCCAGATGGTCCACCGGTCCAACCCGAAGGCGCTCCCGATCGTCTTCGCCTCGGCGCTGGGCACGCTGGCGCTGTTCGTGGTCCTCGGCTTCTTCATCAGCAGCCTGTGGTTCATGATCCCGCTGGGGATCATGGCGGCGATCATCGTGGGCATGGTGGTCTTCGGGCAGCTGGCCCAGAAGACCCAGTACAAGCTGATGGAGGGCCAGATCGGCGCCGCCTTCGGCGTGCTCGACACCATGCGGGGCAACTGGGTGGTGACCCCGGCGGTGGCGGGCAACCGCAACATGGACGTGGTGCACCGGGTGGTCGGCCGGCCCGGCATCATCCTGGTCTCCGAGGGCCCCTCCTCCCGGGTGGCGGGACTGCTCGGCGCGGAGAAGAAGAAGATCTCGCGGCTCGCCGCCTCGGTGCCGATCTACGACTTCCAGGTGGGCGACGAGGAGGGCCAGATCCCGCTCTCCAAGCTGCAGGGCAAGGTGATGAAGCTGCCCCGCAACCTCAACAAGGCCCAGCTCAACGACCTGAACGACCGGATGCGCGCGCTGCCGGCCAAGCCCGGCATGCCCGGCGGCCCGATGCCGCGCAACGTGCGGATGCCCAAGGCCCCCCGGCCCCGCTCCCGCTGACGGCACGGCCGTGAGGAAGCCCGCGGAGACCCCTCCGCGGGCTTTCGCGTCGCCGGGGTCAGCGGCTCTCGATGACGATCGTGTCGGCGGCCCGGTCGTGCAGGCCGCGGTGGTCGCGGTCCCACAGCAGGGCGGGCACCACCAGGAGCAGCAGCACCATGCGGGCCAGCGACCACACCGGGCCGACCGGCCGGCCGTCGAGCCGCACCACGTGCAGCCCCGCGACGGCCTTGCCCAGCGTGGTGCCGGTGAAGCCCACCAGCACCCAGGCCTGCAGGCCGAAGATCAGCAGGGTCGTCAGGTTCTTGGCCTGGTCCGACCAGTCGAAGGCGTTGGCCAGGCCGCCGGAGATCAGCGTGCACAGGAACCAGTCGACCAGCAGCGCCACCAGCCGCCGCGCGTAGCTGCCGGCGGAGCCGCGGCCCGTGCGGGGCAGCCCGAGCTGCTCTCCCGGATACCCCAGGTCGGCTCCCGCCGCCCGCGCCCCGCTCAACCACGTCCCGGTCCAGCGGGCTTTGTTCTCGTTACCGCTCACCCCTCAAACGTACCGGCAGTGGCCAGAGGGGTTGCCGCGCCCCGCGTCCGGCAAGGTAGGACTTAGGCCGGACCCGGTTACCGCCCCGCAACACATCGGAAACGAGCCGGATACGGCCGCGACCTAGAGTCGATGATCGTTGGAAACGCCCAGGGAGGCCGGATGTTCAACAGCGCCGAGGAAGTCCTGTCCTATATCCGTGACGAAGGTGTGGAGTTCGTCGACGTCCGCTTCGTCGACCTGCCCGGCACCGTGCAGCACTTCACCTTTCCCGCCTCGAACTTCGGCGAGAACGTCTTCAGCGACGGGCTGATGTTCGACGGCTCCTCGATCCGCGGCTTCCAGGAGATCCACGAGTCGGACATGCTGCTGCTGCCCGACCCGACCACCGCGGTCGTGGACCCGTTCCGCCAGCACAAGACGCTGAACCTGACCTTCTTCGTCCACGACCCGCTGACCGGCGAGCCCTACAGCCGCGACCCGCGCAACATCGCCAAGAAGGCGCAGGACTACCTGATCGGCACGGGCATCGCCGACACCGCCTTCTTCGGTCCCGAGGCGGAGTTCTACATCTTCGACGACGTCCGGTTCAAGACCGCCGCCAACGAGGGCTTCTACTTCCTGGACTCGATCGAGGGAGCCTGGAACACCGGGCGCAAGGAGGAGGGCGGCAACCTCGGCGCCAAGCCCCCCTACAAGGGCGGCTACTTCCCGGTGCCCCCGATGGACCACTACACCGACCTGCGCTCGGAGATGTCCAAGCAGCTCATGCAGGTGGGCATCGAGGTCGAGATGCAGCACCACGAGGTGGGCACCGCGGGCCAGTCCGAGATCGACATCCGGTTCTCGACGCTGCTGCACTCGGCCGACCAGCTGATGCTCTACAAGTACGTGGTGAAGAACGTGGCCCGCGAGCACGGCAAGGCCGTCACGTTCATGCCCAAGCCGATCTTCGGCGACAACGGCTCGGGCATGCACTGCCACCAGTCGTTGTGGAAGGACGGCAGCCCGCTGTTCTACGACGAGGTCGGCTACGCGGGCCTGTCGGACACGGCGCGCTTCTACATCGGCGGCCTGCTCAAGCACGCCCCGGCCCTGCTGGCCTTCACCAACCCGACGGTCAACAGCTACCACCGCCTGGTCCCCGGCTACGAGGCCCCGGTGAACCTGGTCTACAGCCAGCGCAACCGCAGCGCCTGCATCCGCATCCCGATCACCGGCACCAACCCCAAGGCCAAGCGCATCGAGTTCCGCGTCCCGGACCCGTCGTGCAACCCCTACCTGGCCTTCGCCGCGATGCTCATGGCCGGCCTCGACGGCATCAAGAACAAGATCGAGCCGATCGAGCCCGTCGACAAGGACCTCTACGAGCTCCCGCCCGAGGAGGCCCGCAACATCCCGCAGGTCCCCGGCTCCCTGGAGGCCGTCCTGCAGGCCCTCGAGGCCGACCACGCCTTCCTCCTCGAAGGCGGCGTCTTCACCGAGGACCTCATCGACACCTGGATCGCCTACAAGCGCGAGAACGAACTCGACCCCATCCGCCTCCGCCCCCACCCGCACGAGTTCGAGCTGTACTTCGACGTCTGATCGGGGCGGAAGGAGCGGGACGGGCCCAGGCCCGTCCCGCTCCTTCGGTTTCGGGGCGGCGGGTCAGGAGGTCGTGGTGGCGACGGCCGGGTTCTTCTCGCCGTGGCCGACGACCCAGATCTTGCCGGAGGTGGCGGTGATGCCGCGGATCTTGAGGTGGGAGTGCGCGGGCAGCGGGTTCCAGGTGGTGGCCCAGGCGGATCCGTCGAGCCAGGAGACCGTGGCGGTGGGGTTGGACAGCGCGGGGGCGTAGTACCGCGTCAGCCAGGGGGTGCCGGCGGGGGACAGGGCGGCCTTGTCGGCGTAGGGGGCGGCCAGGTCGGCGGGCCCGACCGGGGCCCAGGCGGAGCCGTCCCAGCGGGCGTAGCGCTTCTGGTCGGTGTAGGCCAGCAGGTAGCCGGGCGCCAGCGGGTAGAGCTCGGTGAGGGAGGCGACCCCGTCGGGGAGGGGGAGCTCCTGCCAGGTCCCTCCTGCCCAGCGGGCGGCCACGAGGCGGTCGTTCTCCACCGCCTCGATCCAGGTTCCTCCGGTGGGGTGGGAGACGATGTTCCGGACGGAGGAGAACCGGGAGTCGGCGGTCCACTGCCCGTCGGCGTAGGTGTGGAGCTTTTCGGTGGAGGATTCGATCACGAACGTGGCATCGGACGCGACGGCGATGTCATGGACCGCGACGCCTTCGGGCAGGAGGACCCGGGTCCAGGCCGAGCCGTCCCAGCGGGCCAGGTAGGGGGCCAGGTCGGTTCCCAGCCTGGTGTAGGAGATGCCGCGTACCCAGACGTTCTCGGGGCCGCCGGCCGCCAGCTGCTCCATGCTCCCGTAGACCGGTCCGGGCAGGTCGAAGCTCTTCCACTTGCCCGCGGAGTAACGCTGCACGACGGGCTTGGCGTTCACGAGCGGGAAGCTGAGAAAGGCGTCTCCGACCGACACCGCCCCCTGGTATCCGGCGGTCCAGACGTCCTCGCCGACGGCGGCGGTGTCCAGCAGGCCGCTGCGCGACCAGGTGAAGGCGGGCTTCTCCTCGGTCCAGGTGACCTCCGCCGGTTCCTCGGCGGAAGCGGGGGCGGCGGTCGACAGCAGGCCCAGCAGGGCGGCTCCCATCGCGATTCTCAATTTGATCATGCGGGCATCATCGCCTCGGGCCGCGGTGGTTCTCTTCTCACGGGAGTGCCGAAACGCCGACCCGTTTTCTCCTGCCTCTGGACAGGCGGCCTCGCTTTGTAGTTCCGGCGGCGGGGGTGGTCAGGGGCCGGTCTGGAGGATGGGGGCGAGGTGGTGGCGGGCGAAGTCGGCGGCGTTGGCGGGGTCGCGGAGGTCGACGACGGCGCTGGGGGAGAGGCAGTAGGAGACGACGGTGCGGGCCAGGACGTCGGCGGAGACCTCCATGGCGGGGTGGTGGACCCCGGCGTCGCGCATGAGTTCCAGGTAGTAGGCGCGGAGAAGGACGATGAGGGGCTCGCCGCGGGTGGTGAAGGCGGGGAGGAAGGGGCCCGGGTCGGAGAGCAGGAGGGGCTTCAGGCGGCCGTGGCGGGCGTAGTCGAAGATGAAGACGAAGGCCGCGGCGATCTTGTCGGGGAGGGTCTTCTCGGCGCGGGCGACGACGCGGCCGCGGGCGTACAGGTCGCGGGCCTCCTCGATGAGGACGGCGGTCACCAGGTCCTGCTTGCCGGGGTAGCGGCGGTGGACGGTGACGCGGGAGACGCCGGCGCGGCGGGCTATCTCCTCCAGTTTGGCCCGGCGGATGCCCTTGTCCAGGAACTCCTCGAGGGCGGCGCGCAGGATCCGGGCCGTCGTCGGGTGGTGCTCGGGAGACTCCTCCCGGGTGATCTCGTCCAGCATCTGCGCTCCTTCACCGAATCAAATTCGGTTTTCCTCTTCCCCTGGCGCCAGGGGGTGTAACACAATGCGGAAAACGTAACATCGCTTCAACGTCGAGGTAGCGCTATGGATCTTGGGACGATGGCCGGGCGGTTCCCGGACAAGCCGGCCGTGATCATGTCGGGCTCCGGCCGGACCGTCACGTACCGGGAGCTCGACGAGGCGTCCAACCGCCTCGCCCGGGTCTTCCACGAAGCGGGGCTCCGTCCCGGAGAGCACATCGCGTTCATGCTCGAGAACCGGTGGGAGTTCTTCGCCGTGGCCTGGGCCGCGCAGCGCTCCGGCCTCTACTACACGGCCATCAGCACCCGGCTCACCGCCGACGAGGCCGGCTACATCGTCGGCAACTGCGAGGCCAGGGCGTTCGTCACCGCCGCCTCCCTGGCCGGCGTCGCCGGGCAGATCACCGAGGGCAACGAGCGCCTCGTCCTCAGGCTCATGCTGGACGGCGCCACCGCGGGCTTCACCTCCTACGAGGACACCGTGGCCGCCGCCTCGGCGGCCCCGCTGGACGAGCAGGTCGAGGGCATGGACATGCTCTACTCCTCGGGCACCACCGGGCGGCCCAAGGGCATCAAGCCGGTCATCGACTTCCAGCCGTTCGGCACCCCGGGCGTGCTGTTCCACCTCATCCAGTTCCTCTTCGCGCCCGACGAGCACTCCGTCTACCTCTCGCCCGCCCCGCTCTACCACGCGGCGCCGCTGCGCTACACGATGACGTTCCAGCGCTTCGGCGCCACCGTCGTCGTCATGGAGAAGTTCGACCCGGAGAAGGCGCTGTCGCTCATCCAGGAGCACGGGGTGACCCACAGCCAGTGGGTGCCGACGATGTTCATCCGGCTGCTCAAGCTCCCCGAGGAGGTCCGCGCCTCCTACGACGTCTCCAGCCTGAAGTTCGCCGTCCACGCCGCGGCGCCCTGCCCGATCCCGGTCAAGCGGCAGATGATCGAGTGGTGGGGCCCGGTCGTCCACGAGTACTACGCCGGCACCGAGGGCAACTGCTTCATGTACGTCAACAGCGAGGACTGGCTGGCGCACCCGGGCACCGTCGGCAGGCCCGTGCTCGGCGAGATCCACGTGCTGGACGAGGCGGGCGAGGAACTGCCCGTCGGCGAGACCGGCGTCCTGTACTTCGACAAGGGCCCGCAGTTCGTCTACCACGGCGACCCCGAGAAGACCGAGTCCTCGCGCGACCCCAAGGGCCGCGGCTGGACCACCCTCGGCGACATCGGCCACGTCGACGCCGACGGGTTCCTCTACCTCACCGACCGCCAGTCCCACATGATCATCAGCGGCGGAGTCAACATCTACCCCCAGGAGGCCGAGAACCTCCTGGCGGTGCACCCCAAGGTCGCCGATGTCGCGGTCTTCGGCATCCCCGACCCGGAGATGGGCGAGCAGGTCAAGGCCGTCGTCCAGCCGATGTCGATGGACGACGCGGGCGAGGAGCTGGCCGCCGAGCTCATCGCCCACTGCCGCGACAACCTCGCCCACTACAAGTGCCCGAAGAGCATCGACTTCCGCGACGAGCTGCCCCGCCACCCCACGGGCAAGCTGCTCAAGCGCGTCCTGCGCGACGAGTACGCCGGGCAGGCGGGTTCCTGACCATGTGACGGTGTCCTCCCCCCGGCACCCCGCCCCCGGCCCTCCCCGGCCGGGGGCGGCGCTCATCTCCCCAGGACGGCCCGCAGCGCCGCGGGCAGGTCCGGGTCGGCGAAGGCGAACCCGGACTCCAGGAGCCGGGCGGGCAGGACCCGCTGGCTGATCAGGGGCCCCTCGGCGGCGAACCCGCGCAGGACGAGCTTCAGCAGGGGAGCGGGGACGGGCAGGACCGCTGGACGGCGCAGGACGCGGGCCAGCTCCCGGGTGTAGCCGGCGTTGGTGACCGGGGAGGGAGCGGTGAGGTTCACCGGCCCGGACAGGTCGGAGGCGATGAGGTGGCCCAGGGCGGCGACCTCGTCCCGCAGGGTGATCCAGCTCATCCACTGGCGGCCGTCGCCGAGCCTGCCGCCCGCGCCCGCCCGGAACAGCGGCAGCGTCTTACCGAGGATCCCGCCGCGGCGGGACAGGACGATGCCGGTGCGGGGATGGACCACCCGGATCCCGGCGGCGGCGGCCGGGGCGGCGGCGGCCTCCCAGTCGGCCACCAGGTCCGCCAGGAAGCCGGTGCCCCTGGGCGCCGACTCGGTGGCCTCGGCCGCTCCGGTGTCGCCGTAGAAGCCGATCGCGGAGCCGCTGACGAGGACGGGCGGCGGCGAGTCCAGCCCGGCCAGGGCTTCGGCCAGCAGCCGCGTGCCCCCGATGCGGCTGTCGCGGATCTCGCGCCTGTAGGACTCCGTCCAGGGCCGGTCGCCGATACCGGCGCCCGCCAGGTGCACGACCGCGTCCGCGCCCTCCAGCGCCGTACGGTCGACCTCGCCCGCGGCGGGATCCCAGAAGGCCTCGTCGGGGTGCGCGGGCGCGCGGCGCACCAGCCGCAGAACGTCGAAGCCCTCGCCGCGCAGACGCGCGGCGAGGGCTTCACCGATCAGACCTGAGGCACCCGAGATGATCGCTCGCATGCCGTCAGCCTACGGGGAGGCCTTGCTCAGAGGCCGAGCTCGGACTCGAAGTGGCCTTCCTCGAGACGGTGCTTGACCGTGGTGAGGAAGCGGGCGGCGTCGGCGCCGTCCACCAGCCGGTGGTCGTAGGTCAGGGACAGGTAGACCATGGACCGGATGGCGATGACCTCGCCCAGGGCCGGGTCGTTGACGACGACGGGGCGCTTGACGACCGAACCGGTGCCCAGGATGGCGACCTGGGGCTGGTTGATGATCGGCGTGTCGAACAGCGCGCCGCGGCTGCCGGTGTTGGTGACGGTGAAGGTGCCGCCGCCCAGCTCGTCGGGGCTGACGTTGCCGGTGCGGGTGCGCTCGGCGAGGTCGGAGATCTTGCGGGCGAGCCCGGCGAGGTTGAGCTCGCCGGCGTCCTTGATCACCGGCACGGACAGGCCGCGCTCGGCGTCCACCGCGATGCCCAGGTGCTCGACCTCGTGGTAGACGATCTCGTTGTTCTCGGTGTCGAGGACCGCGTTGACGACCGGGTGCACCTTCAGCGCCTCGACGGCGGCGAGGGCGAAGAACGGCAGGAACGACAACTTGACGCCCTCGCGGGCCTGGAAGTCGGCCTTGGCGCGGTCGCGCAACCGGGCGATCTTGGTGATGTCGGCCTCGACGACCGTGGTGAGCTGGGCGGAGGTCTGCAGGGACTCCATCATGCGCCGGGCGATGGTCTGGCGCATGCGGCTCATCTTCTCGGTGGTGCCGCGCTTGGCCGCGGCCGCGGCCGGCACCGGGGCGGGCGCGGCCGGAGCCGCCGGAGCCGCAGGCGCCTGCACGGGCGCGGCGGCCGGAGCGGGAGCCGCGGCGGCCTTGGCCTTGGCGGCGTCCTGGACGTCCTGCTTGCGGATGCGGCCACCGACACCGGTGCCCTTCACCGCGGACAGGTCGACGCCCAGCTCGGCGGCCATCTTGCGGACCAGCGGCGTCACGTAGGCGCCCTCGGCCTCGGCCGGAGCGGTCTGCGGGGCGGCGGCCGGAGCCGGCGCCTGAGCCTGCGGCTGGGGAGCCGCGGGCGCGGGTGCGGGCGGCGGGGTCGGCGCCGCCGCGGGTGCGGCCGGCGGCCAGGACGACGGGGCCGGGGCGGCGGCCTGCGGCGCGGGCGCCTGCGGCTCGGGCTCGGGTTCCGGCTCGGGGGCGGCCGGGGCCGGGGCGGCCGGGGCCGGAGCCTCGTCCGCGCCGGAGATGACCGCCAGCTCGGCGCCCACCTCGACGGTCTCGTCCTCGGCGACGGTGATGCTGCTCAGGATGCCCGCGGCGGGAGAGGGGATCTCGGTGTCGACCTTGTCGGTCGACACCTCGAGGAGCGGCTCGTCGACCTCGACGTGCTCACCCTCCTTCTTCAGCCAGCGGGTGACGGTGCCCTCGGTGACGCTCTCTCCGAGCTGGGGCATGGTGACGGAGACCGGCATGGTTCTCAGCGACTCCTCTTCGTGGGCTGTCTGTCGTCAGCCGTGGACGTGCAAGGGCTTGCCGGCGAGGGCGAGTGCTGCCTCGCCGACCGCCTCGGACTGGGTGGGGTGCGCGTGGATGAGCTGCGCCACCTCGGCCGGCAGGGCCTCCCAGTTGTAGAGCAGCTGGCCTTCGGTGACCAGCTCGCCGACCCGCGCGCCCACCATGTGGACGCCGAGGATCGGACCGTCTTTCTCGGCGATCATCTTGACCTCGCCCTGGGTGCCCAGGATCTTGCTCTTGGGGTTGCCCGCGAGGTCGTAGGTGATCTCGTTGATCTCCAGGCCGAGTTCGCGCGCCTTGGCGGAGGTGATGCCCACGGAGGCGACCTCGGGGTTGGAGTAGGTGATGCGGGGGACCCCGTCGTAGTCGATGGGGGTGGGGTTGAGCCCCGCCACCTTCTCGGCGACCAGGATGCCCTCGGCGAAGCCGACGTGGGCCAGCTGCAGGGTCGGGATCAGGTCGCCCACCGCGGAGACGGTCGGCACGGAGGTGGTGCAGTACTCGTCGACGGTCACGAAGCCGCGCTCGGTGCGCACCCCGTTCTCCTCGAAGCCCAGGCCCTGGGAGACCGGGCCGCGGCCGACGGCCACCAGCAGCAGCTCGGCGTCGATGGTCTTGCCGTTCTCCAGGGAGACCGACACGCCCGCGTCGGTGGTCTTCACACCGGAGAAGCGGGCGCCGAGCTCGAACTTGATGCCGCGCTTGCGGAAGGCGCGCTCCAGGCGCTTGGAGGAGGACTCCTCCTCCAGCGGCAGCAGGTGCGGCAGCCCCTCGACGATGGTCACCTCGGCGCCGAAGGAGCGCCAGACGGAGGCGAACTCGACGCCGATGACGCCGCCGCCCAGGATGACCGCGGAGGCCGGGACGTGGTCGAGCTCCAGGGCGTGGTCGCTGGAGATGACCTTGTCGCCGTCGATCTCCAGGCCGGGCAGCGAGCGGGGGGCCGAGCCGGTGGCCAGCACCACGTGGTCGCCCTCGTAGACGTCGTCGCCGACGGCCACGGCGGTCGGGGAGACCAGCCGTCCCGCGCCGTTGACGATCTCGATGCCCTTGGACTTGATCAGGCCGGTGAGGCCCTTGACCGTGGTGGAGACGATCTTGTTCTTGTATGCCTGCACCCCGGGCACGTCGATGCCCTCGAAGCTGGCCTTGATGCCGTAGGAGGAGGCCTCCTTGATCTCGTCGGCCACCTCCGCCGCGTGCAGCAGGGCCTTGGTCGGGATGCAGCCCCGGTTCAGGCAGGTGCCCCCGAGGTCGGGGTCCTTCTCGATCAGGACGACGCGCATGCCCAGTTCCGACGCGCGCAGCGCGCAGGCGTAGCCGCCGCTCCCGCCGCCGAGCACGACGAGGTCGTACGGGCCCTTGTTCGTCACCGGACGCTCCTTCATGTGGATACTCGTTTCTCCGGCCCCGGTAGGCACCCGGAGAAATGCCAGGTAGGGCCATCTTTTCATTTGTACTGAGCGGTAAGAGCCGCATACGGCTTTGACTCAGGTCACAGGAGCCCGTCGGCGACGTCCTCGGCGATCTGCACCAGCGCGCGGGTCGCGGCACCGGTGCCGCCCTTGGGGGTGTAGCCGTAGGGCTCGCCCTTGTTGTAGGCGGGGCCGGCGATGTCCAGGTGCGCCCAGCGCACGCCGTCGGGCACGAACTCCTTGAGGAAGACGCCCGCGGCGAGCATGCCGCCCCACCGCTCGCCGCTGATGTTGGCGAGGTCGGCGACCTGGGAGTCGAAGCCCTTGCGCAGCTCCTCGGGCAGCGGCATGCCCCAGGCGTTCTCGCCGGAGCGCTCCGCGGCCTGGACGACCTTCTCGCGCACCTCGTCGGAGTTGGCCATGACGGCGGTCGTGCGCACGCCCAGGGCGACCAGCGCGGCGCCGGTCAGCGTGGCGACGTCGACGAGCAGGTCGGGGGAGTCCTGGGCGGAGCGCACGATGGCGTCGGCCATGACGAGCCGGCCCTCGGCGTCGGTGTTGAGGACCTCGACGGTCTTGCCGCCGTAGATGGTGATGACGTCGGAGGGCCGCTGCGCGGTGCCCGACGGCATGTTCTCGGCGATGGCCAGGTAGCCGACCACGTTGACCTTCGGCTTGAGCGCGGCGACGGCCTGCAGCGCGCCGAGCACGGCCGCCGCGCCGCCCATGTCGGACTTCATCCAGTCCATGCCCTCGGCGGGCTTGATCGAGATGCCGCCGGTGTCGAAGGTGATGCCCTTGCCGACGAAGACCACGGTCTTGTCGGCCTGCGGGTGGCGGTAGCCCAGGCGGACCAGCCGCGGCGGGTTCACCGAGCCCTGGCCGACGCCGACGAGGCCGCCGTAGCCGCCGTCCACCAGCGCCTTCTCGTCGAGGACCTCCAGGTCGAGGCCGTGCTCGCGGGCGACGTTCTCGGCCACGCCGGCCAGGTCCTCGGGCGTGAGGTGGGAGGGCGGGGTGTTGACCAGGTCGCGCGCCAGGCGGACCGCGCCGGTGACCGCCTCGGCCCGCTCGGCCAGGGTGGTGGCGTCCAGGTCGGTGACGAGCACGAGCTCGCCCACCGGTTCGGGCTGCGCGTCGGTGCGGTAGCGGCCGAAGGAGTAGTTGCCCAGCAGCGCGCCGGTGGCCACGGCGGAGGCGCGCTCGGGGGTGTCGGCGGGCAGCGCGAGCGCGACGCGGGCGGTGCCGGCCAGGGCGCGCACGGCGGCTCCGGCGGCCCGGCGCAGCGCCTCGGGCCCGGGGTCCTCGCCCAGCCCGGCGGCCACGATCACCTTGGCCGGCAGCGCGCCGAGGGTCGGGAGCTTGACCACCTCACCGGCCTTGCCGGTGGCGCCGACGGCCTTGAGCGCCTCGGCCAGGCGCCCGTCCAGCGCGCCGTCCACGCCCTGCGAGCCGGCGGCCGGGACGGCCTCGGGGCCCACGCCTATGACGAGGGCGTCCACGTCGAGGGAGGCGGGATCGGTCTGGCTGATACTGAGATTCGTCGTCACGCCTCTCGACCTTACTCGCCCCCGGAACCTGTTTCCCCCGTTTCGATCGAGCCTTGCCCCGATCGGGGAGGGTGCGAGAACCCGGAAAATCGTTGGGATTTGTCGGTCTTTACCCCAGGGTGGCGACGACCAGGACCACGGTTCCGGCGAGCTCCGCCAGGGCGCCCAGCACGTCCCCGGTGACCCCGCCGAACCGCCGGACCAGGTGGCGGCGCAGCAGCGCGGCGGCGCCCAGCGCGACGGGCACCGCGGCGGCGAGGACCAGGGACTCCGCGGCCGGGCCCGCCCGCCACGCGGCGGTCCCGGCGGCGGCCAGGAGCAGCGCCCCGGTCCAGGCCGCCGGAACGCGCGCCGGCACCGTCCCGGCGACCAGCGCGCCCAGCCCGTCCGGCCGGGCCGCGGGCACGCCGGGGGAGCAGGCCCACACCAGCGCCAGCCGCCCGGTCGCCCCGGCCAGGACCAGCGCCGCCGCCGGATGCCCGGCCGAGGCGACCGCGGCGACCTGCGCCAGCAGGGTGAACACGAGTGTCACAACGCCGAACGGCCCGATGTCGGAGCGCTTCATCACCGCCAGGGCCTCGGCGGCGGGCCTGCCGCTGCCCAGGCCGTCGGCGACGTCGGCGAGCCCGTCCAGGTGCAGCGCGCGGGTGAGCACCGCGCCCAGCCCCACCGCGAGCACCGCGGCCAGGAGGGCGCCCGCCCCGGCCCGCTCCAGCAGGACGAACGCCAGCGCCTGGCAGCCCCCGAGCACCGCGCCGACCAGCGGGGCCCAGGCCATGGCCGCGCCGAACGTCCGGCGGTCGGCCTCGACGAAGCCGACGGGAAGGACGCTGAGCAGGCCGAAGGACAACCGCAGGGAGGGGGGAAGGGGCACGGGCAGCGAGGCTACCGTCAGGGCCACAGCGGCAGGGGGCGGCCCGCCACCACGAGCGCGGCGTCCTCGGACTCGGCGGCCAGCCGCTGGTTCAGCTCGCCGAGCAGGTCGCGGAACAGCCGCCCCGCCCGGTTCTCCGGCACGAGCGAGAGCCCCACCTCGTCGGAGACCGCCACCACGACGGCCCGCGTGCCGCGCCACGCCGCCACGGCCTCGGCCAGGAGGGGGCGGACGGCGTCGGCGTCCTCCCAGGCGCCCGTGCGGTCCATGACGGCGGCCAGCCAGGTGCCCAGGCCGTCCACCAGCACCGCGCCGGTCGCCTCGCGCAGCACCCCGGCGAGCGCGTCGGACTCCACCGTCCGCCACCAGGACGGCCTGCGCGTCCGGTGCGCGCCCACCCGCGCCGCCCACTCGGGGTCGGAACCGTCCGGGCGGGGCCCGGTGGCCAGATAGGTCACCTCGGGGTGGGCGGCCAGCCTCAGTTCGGCCTCGGCGGACTTGCCCGAACGCGAGCCGCCGAGCAGCAGCGTCCGGTGCGGCCCGGCGACGGGCGCCCGCCAGAACCCCAGCCGCCGCCGCAGTTCGGCCGCGTCCCGCACCCGGTGGTCGACGTGGACGGCGTGGATCCGGGTGTGCTCGGCCACCGCCCCCGACCGCCGCAGCACCGCCAGCTGCTCGGGGCGCTCCAGCAGGTCCAGCAGGACGGCGTCGTAGACGGCCCCGGCAGCCGGTTCCGGACACGCCGCGCGGTGGCCGTAGAGCAGCCGCCCTCCCGCGTCCGTCCGCACGTCCAGACCGCCGGGGACGGCGACCGATTCCCACTGGTCCAGCGGCCGCCCGTCGACCAGGACGCGCAGCGGAGCGCGGCTCTCCCCCCGCCGGCGCAACGGCGAGCAGGAGGCGCAGGAGCAGCCGGGGGCGGGCCAGCCCAGCGCGGAGGCGTCGCCCTCGATCTCGATTCGCATGGCGCAGCGCACTATACGGCGCCGAACACGTGGCATGATCCCAGTGGGACACATCCCCGGAGCGGTAGCGGGCACGAAGTCGAGGGGGTCTGGCGGGACATGGCGTGGACGTGGCGTTACGAGAAGGCGGACGGGACGGAGATCCCGGCGAGCGTTCTGCCCGCGCCCTTTGATCAGCCCGATTACCAGACCACCCAGTCCGACGCCGAGAGCTGGCTGGGCGAGAACTGGCGCCTGCTGGCCGATGCGGGCGTCGCCCGGGTGCGCCTGCTGGACGACGACCGCGTCGTGTACGGCCCGATGCCGCTCTCCCTGGACTGAGCGCCGGTCCCCGAGGGGGACGACCTGCTCCCGTTCGTTACGGGCGGGTGGCGGGCGACTGCGTGTGCGCGGGGTCGCGGACGACCGCGTCGCCCAGCACCTCGTCGACGCGCGCGAGCAGCTCCTTCTCCAGCCGCACCCCGCTGGCCTTCACGTTGTCGCGGATCTGCTCGGGGCGGGACGCGCCGATGATCGCCGCGGACACGTTCGGGTTCTGCAGCACCCAGGCCACCGCGAGCTGCGCCATGCTCAGCCCGGCCTCCTGCGCGATCGGCCGCAGGCCCTGCACGCGGTCGAGGATCTCGTCGCGCATCCAGGTCTTGACGAAGTCCGCGCCGCTCTTGTCGTCGGTGGCGCGCGAGCCGGGCGGCGGCGCCTGGCCCGGCAGGTACTTGCCGGTCAGCACGCCCTGCGCGATCGGCGACCAGACGATCTGCCCGATGCCCTCGCGCTCGCACAGCGGCACGACCTCGGCCTCGATCACCCGGTGCAGCATCGAGTACTGCGGCTGGCTGGAGATGATGCGGTCGAAGCCGCGCTCCTCGGCGATCTTCAACGCGGCGGCGATCTCCTCGGCCCGCCACTCCGAGACCCCGATGTACAGCGCCTTGCCCTGGCGCACGACGTCCTCGAACGCCCGCATGGTCTCCTCGAGCGGGGTCTCGTGGTCGAAGCGGTGGGCCTGGTAGAGGTCGACGTAGTCGGTGCCGAGCCGGCTCAGCGAGCCGTTGATCGACTCCATGATGTGCTTGCGCGACAGGCCGCGGTCGTTGGGCCCGGGGCCGGTCGGCCAGTAGACCTTGGTGAAGATCTCCAGGGACTCCCGGCGCTGCCCCTTCAACGCGCGCCCCAGGACGGTCTCGGCGCGGGTGCCGGCGTAGACGTCGGCGGTGTCGAAGGTGGTGATGCCCTCGTCGAGCGCGGCGTGCACGCAGGCGACCGCGGTGTCCTCCTCGACCTGGGATCCGTGGGTGATCCAGTTCCCGTAGGCGATCTCAGAGATTTTCAGGCCGCTGCGGCCCAGGTATCGGAATTCCATGATCCCGATCCTAGGCTCGCGCGGGGCCGGGTCGCCTCGTCAGATCTTGTCCTTGTCCCCGGGCCCGTAGCGCGGGGTGGGGATGCGCAGGCGGCGCATCTGCAGGGAGCGGGTCGCGGCGTACAGGCCGACGCCCTTGAGCTGCTCGTTCGGGAAGCGCGCGGCGGCCAGCTTCTTGATCTTCTGGGAGATCAGCAGGCTCTCGGTGAGGACCACGAACAGCAGCACCGGCGGGATGATCACGAACAGCAGCTGGGTCAGCGGGGTCTGCACGAAGCTCACCAGCACGACGACGAACATGATCAGCATGAGGTGGGAGCCGAAGGTCCGCCGCGAGTCGACGTAGTCGCGGGCGAACTCGCGCACCGGGCCCTGGTCCCGCTTGGGCAGGTAGCGGGTGTCGCCCTTGGCCATGCCCTCGCGCACCTTGGCCCGCTGCTGGGCCTGGCGGGCGCGGACCTGCCGGTAGGCCTCCTTGCGGTCCTTGGGCGCGGTCACCAGCCGGTTGCGGCGGACCTTCTCGGCCTCGCTGCGTTTGGGAGTGGGACGGCCCTTGCCTCCTTCCTTGAGGGGCCGCGCCTCGGCGGTCTCGGCGGAGGAGGAGGTGTCTGAGGAGTCGCTGCCACGTCGGAACACGGAAGAAGGATATTTGATGGCGATACCGGCAAGGAACCTCATGGTCGGGCCGTGCGTCAACAACGTAGGGTGATAAGAGCCCATCCGTGGCTGGCTCGGGTTTAGCGACCCCGTATCGAAGGGACGTCCGCGCGCGATGAGCGTGATGAAGCGAATGTCGATGATCTTCAAGTCCAAGGCCAACAATGCGCTGGACCGTCTCGAGGATCCGCGGGAGACCCTGGACTACTCCTACCAGCGCCAGCTTGAGATGCTGCAGAAGGTGCGGCGGGGCGTGGCCGACGTGGCCACCTCGCGCAAGCGCCTCGAACTGCAGATCACGAGGTTGGAGAAGGAGCACAACAAGCTCACCGACCAGGGGCGCCAGGCGTTGCAGGTGGGCCGGGAGGACCTGGCCAGGGCAGCGCTGGAGCGCCGCGCCGGCCTCGACTCCCAGTTGACGGACCTGCGCGCGCAGTACGGGCAGCTGCAGGGCGAGGAGGAGAAGCTCACGCTGGCGGCGCAGCGGCTGCAGGCCAAGGTGGACGCCTTCCGCACCCGCAAGGAGACGATCAAGGCGACCTACACCGCGGCCGAGGCGCAGACCCGCATCAGCGAGGCGTTCAGCGGCATCTCCGAGGAGATGGGCGACGTGGGCCTGGCGATCCAGCGCGCCGAGGACAGGACCGCGCAGCTGCAGGCCAGGGCCGGGGCGATCGACGAGCTGCTGGAGTCCGGCGCGCTGGAGGACTACTCCGGTCCGCGCGACGACATCCAGGCCGAGCTCAACCGGATGAACGCCACCACCGGGGTGGAGCTGGAGCTGGAGCGGCTCAAGGCCGAGCTCGGCCAGGGCGGCGAGGCGCCCAAGCCGCTGGACGCCGGCCCCGCCCAGCCCCAGCAGCAGCCCGCCCCGCAGCCCCAGCAGCAGAAGCAGTGGCCCGAACAGGGAAGCTGATCCCGCCGCCCGTTCCCTTCGCGGGCCTCCGGGAGCGTGTCCTCCCCGGCGCGCCGAGCCACCGGAAACCGTTGCGATTCGGGCCCTAAGGCCCGAATCGCCGCCGCGACGGGGTCGCGGCCGCCGTCACGGCAGGGCCAGCATCCGGTCCAGGGCGGCCTTGGCGTGGCGGGTGGTCTCGGGGTCGACCGTGATCTGGTTGGGGACCTCGCCGCGGACGAGGGACTCCAGGGCCCAGACCAGGTGGGGCAGGTCGATGCGGTTCATGGTGGAGCAGAAGCAGACCGTCTTGTCGAGGAACATGACGTTCTTGTCCGGGTGCGCGGCGGCCAGCCGCTTGACCAGGTTGAGCTCGGTGCCGATCGCCCAGGAGCTGCCGGGCTCGGCGGCGTCCAGGGTCTTGATGATGTACTCGGTGGAGCCGATGAGGTCGGCGGCGGTGACGACCTCGTGCCGGCACTCGGGGTGGACCAGCACGTTGACGCCGGGCACCCGCGCGCGCACGTCCTCCACCGACGCGAGGCTGAAGCGGCCGTGCACGGAGCAGTGGCCCTTCCACAGGATCATCTTGGCGTTGCGCAGCTGCTCGTCGGTGAGCCCGCCGCCCGGCCGGTGCGGGTTGTAGACCACGCAGTCCTCCAGGGACAACCCCAGCTCCAGGACCGCGGTGTTGCGGCCGAGGTGCTGGTCGGGCAGGAAGAGGACCTGCTCGCCCTGCTCGAAGGCCCACTCCAGGGCCCGCTTGGCGTTGGAGGAGGTGCACACCACGCCGCCGCGGCGGCCCACGAACGCCTTGATGTCGGCCGAGGAGTTCATGTAGGTGACGGGGACGACCCGGTCGGCGATCCCGAGGTCGGCCAGGGTGTCCCAGCAGTCCTCGACCTGGTCGAAGGTGGCCATGTCGGCCATCGAGCAGCCCGCGGCCAGGTCCGGCAGGACGACCCGCTGGTCGTCGCCGGTGAGGATGTCGGCGGACTCGGCCATGAAGTGCACGCCGCAGAAGACGATGTAGGGGGCCTGCGGCCGGGCGGCGGCGTCGCGGGCCAGTTTGAAGGAGTCGCCGGTGACGTCGGCGAACTGGATCACCTCGTCGCGCTGGTAGTGGTGGCCCAGCACGAAGACCTTGTCGCCGAGGGCGGCCTTGGCCGCCGCGGCCCTGGCCACCAGCTGCGGGTCGGAGGCGGGGGGCAGCTCGCCGGGGCACTGCACGCCCCGTTCGCTGTGGGGGTCCGCGTCCTGCCCGAGGAACAGCAGGGGGAGATCGGTTGTGGTCGCCACGGGGGCTCCTTCCCGCGCACGGGGACTGGCTGGGGGTACTTATCGTCGGAGTGACGATTCCCATGTAACCACATACCGGACACATCACGCGTAGTCGGGGTCGGTGCCCGGGGGGTCCTGTGGCACCATGAGAAAAACCCCGCCGGCAGGGGAAGAACCACGTCGGCAGGTACGTTGTGACTGTTGGCAATTCCTCGGCCCCGCTACTGGGAGTACATAGATATGACGGAGACCAGCACTCAGCAGGGGATCATCCTCACCGACGCCGCCGCGCAGAAGGTCAAGGCCCTGCTGGAGCAGGAAGGCCGCGACGACCTGGCGCTGCGCGTGGCGGTGCAGCCGGGCGGCTGCTCCGGGCTGATCTACCAGCTGTTCTTCGACGAGCGGCAGCTCGACGGCGACATCACCTACGACTTCGACGGCGTCACCGTGGTGACCGACCGCATGAGCGGCCCCTACCTGGGCGGGGCCACCGTCGACTTCGTCGACACGATCGAGAAGCAGGGCTTCACGATCGACAACCCCAACGCCACGGGTTCGTGCGCCTGCGGCGACAGCTTCTCCTAGGGGCTTCTCAGCTCCCCGAGGGCCTGACAGAGTAATCTGATCAGGCCCTTTTTCCGTTCACCCCTGCATGAAGGAGAGCCACCACCGTGCGCATCGCCGTGACAGGCTCCATCGCGACCGACCACCTGATGACCTTCCCCGGAAGGTTCTCCGACCAGCTGCTGCCCGACCAGCTCCAGCAGGTCTCGCTCTCCTTCCTGGTGGACGAGCTGGAGATCCGGCGCGGCGGCATCGCGGCGAACATCTCCTTCGGCCTCGGCTGCCTGGGCCTGAGCCCGCTGCTGGTCGGCGCGGTCGGCACCGACTTCGCCGACTACCGCGCCTGGCTGGAGCGCCACGGGGTGGACTGCTCCGGCGTGCACATCTCCGAACTGCGGCACACCGCCCGGTTCATGTGCACCACCGACGCCGACCACAACCAGATGGCCTCCTTCTACGCGGGGGCGATGAGCGAGGCCCGCAACATCGAGCTGGCCCCGCTCGGCGAGATCGACCTGGTGGTCGTCAGCCCCAACGACCCCGAGGCGATGGTCCGCCACACCGAGGAGTGCCGCGCCCGCGGCGTGGCGTTCGCGGCCGACCCCTCCCAGCAGCTCGCCCGCATGGACGGCGCGGAGGTGCGCAGCCTCATCGGCGGCGCCGCCTACCTGTTCACCAACGAGTACGAGAAGGCGCTCTGCGAGCAGAAGTCCGGCTGGTCGGACGCCGAGATCCTCGACCAGGTCGAGATCCGGGTCACCACCCTGGGCCCCAAGGGCGTGGTGATCGACCGCAAGGGCGAGCCCGGCCTGCACGTCCCGGCCGCGCCCGAGGTCCGCAAGGTCGAGCCGACCGGGGTGGGCGACGCCTTCCGCGCCGGCTTCCTGGCCGCGGTCGCCTGGGGCCTGGACCTGGAGCGCGCCGCCCAGCTGGGCAACCTCGTCGCCGCGCACGCGCTGGAGACCGCCGGCGGCCAGGAGTACCGGCTGGAGCGCGAGACCCTGCTGACCCGCATGGGCCAGGCCTACGGTTCCGCGGCCGCCGACGAGGTCGCCGCCCACCTCAGGTAGCAGGGGTCTCTTCAGTAATCACGGGTCTCTTCAGTAATCACGGCGGACGTGGAAGGCCCACCCCCCCTGGGGGAGGGCCTCCTCGCGCACGAACGTCTGCGACTTCATCCGGCACCAGGCGGGGATGTCGGTGCGGGCCGCGACGTCGTCGGCCTGGACCGCGATGACCTGGCCGAGCGGCACGTCGCGGATGCGTTCGGCCAGCATGATGATCGGAATGGGGCACTTGCGGCCCAGCGCGTCCAGGACCAGGGCGGCCGGGGGACCGGCCGGCACGGGCGGGGGCGCGGGCGGGGCCGGCGGCGCGGGGGGCTGCCTGCGGGTGCCGCGGCGGCGGAAGCCCATGGATCACGCTTCCCTTCTCGGCGTGGCGGGCGTCAGGTGACGCCCGCGCTCTTGCGCAACCGGGTCACCGCGTCGGGCAGGACGGCGAGGAACCGGTCGACGTCCGCGGTGGTCGCGCCACGGGGCAGCGATACCCGGACGTTGCCATGGGTGATCACTCCCATGGCCTCCAGCACATGGCTCGGTCGAAGCGTATCGGCCGTGCACGAACTACCGGACGAAACCTCGAAACCCAGCCGGTCCAGTTCGGTGATGATGGCCTCTCCTTCCACATAGAGGAAGGAAAAGGTCACCAGGTGGGGGAGTCTTCGCACCGGATCGCCCACGATCTGCACGTCGGCCACCAGTTCGGGCAGCCGGGTGCGGATGCGGTCGACCAGCTCCCGCAGCCGGGGCGCGTCGGCGGCGAACTCGGCGGAGTGGGCCTCCAGCGCCGCGGCCGTGGCCAGGGCGGCCGGCACGTTCGGGAAACCGGGCACCCGCCCGCCCTCCCGCTCGTCGGAGGGCAGCGGGGACCGCCAGCGGGTGCCCTTCCTGATCACCAGCAGGCCGGTGCCGGGCGGGCCGCCGAACTTGTGGGCGCTGGCGGCCAGCAGGGACCAGCCGCCGGGGAGCGGCACCCGTCCCGCGGACTGGGCGGCGTCGACGAACAAAGGCACCCCGGCCGCGCGGCACGCCTCGGCGGCCTCCTCGACCGGCTGCACCGTGCCCACCTCGTGGTTGGCCGACTGCAGGCAGGCCAGCGCGGTGCCGGGGCGCAGCGCGGCGGCGAACTCCGCCGGGTCGACCCGGCCGTGGCGGTCCACCGGCACGGTGGTGACCGTCCCGCCCTCCCGTTCGTGCAGTTCCGCGGCGTGCAGGACGCTGGAGTGCTCCACCGCGCCCACCACCAGATGGCGCCCCACCCGGCGGCGGGCGGCCAGCGCGCCCAGCACCGCCAGGTGCACGGCCTGGGTGCCCGACGCGGTGAAGCTCAGCTCGTCCGGCCTGACCCCCAGGGAGGCCGCGGTCCGGGCCCTCGCCTCATCCAGTAGCATTCTGGCCCGTCGTCCGGAGCCGTACAGGCGCGCCGGGTCCGCCCATCCCGTCTCGAACGCCGCCAGCAGCGCGGATCGGGCCGCCGGGTGTAGCGGTTCGGTAGAGGCAGCGTCGAAGTAAGGCACAGTACGACATTAACGGGGGTCCCGAGGGGGACTCCCAGGACACCCGCGCTAATGTGTCCACCAAACGAGGATCTATTTGAATGCAGCCGCCCGGGGATGGCCCCGGGCTTCATCTGTGGGGAAGGCAATCCGTGAGTCCGACCCGCTCTAGGGAGCGGCGTACGCCAGTGCGTGGCCGCCGAGCGCTGAGAAGCGCGACCGCGCTGGCTTTGCTGGCGATGGCCGCCACCGCCTGCGACGCTGAAGAGCTGAAGCGCCTTGGGTATCCCGACCCCGCCAGCGAGCAGGGCGAACGCATGCTCTCGCTCTGGCAGGGCTCGTGGATCGCGGCGATCGTGATCGGCGTGATCGTGTGGGGCCTGATCATCTGGGCGGTGCTGTTCCACCGCAAGCGCAAGGGCACCGAAGGCCTTCCGCTGCAGGTGCGCTACAACCTCCCGGTCGAGATGCTCTACACCGCCGTGCCGTTCGTCATCATCGGCGTGCTGTTCTTCTACACCGCCCGTGACGAGGCGTACGTCACGAAGCTGAGCGACAAGCCGGACGTCACGGTCGACGTGATCGGCTACCAGTGGAGCTGGCAGTTCGACTACCTCGGCGACGCCTTCAAGAAGGCGGACGGCTCCCCCATCAGCATCGTCGGCACCCCGACGTCGCCCGACGCCCCGGGCGGCACCGCCCAGGGTGAGAAGCCGGTCCTGGTCGTCCCCGTGGACAAGTCCATCCGCTTCAACCTCAAGTCGGACAACGTCATCCACTCCTTCTGGGTTCCCGCCTTCATCTACAAGAAGGACGTCGTTCCCGGATACGTGAACAAGTTCGAGCTGCGACCGACGAAGATCGGCACGTACGAAGGCCGCTGCGCCGAATTCTGCGGCGTCGACCACAGCCGGATGCTCTTCCAGGTGAAGGTCGTCTCGCAGGCCGAGTTCAACGACTTCGTGGCGCAGCAGAAGTCCGGAGGCGCGCAGTGACCGCGATCTCAGAGAGCCCCGCGCTCACCCCCGCGGCGGGCCCCCGCACCAGCAAGGGCCGGCTGATCGTCAACTGGATGACGTCGACCGACCACAAGGTCATCGGCTACATGTACCTCATCACCTCCTTCGCGTTCTTCCTCATCGGAGGCGTGATGGCGTTGGTGATCCGGACCGAGCTGTTCAAGCCCGGCATGCAGGTGGTCAGCAACGAGCAGTTCAACCAGCTGTTCACCATGCACGGCACGGTGATGCTGCTGATGTTCGCGACCCCGCTGTTCGCGGGCTTCGCCAACGTGATCATGCCGCTGCAGATCGGCTCGCCCGACGTGGCGTTCCCGCGCATGAACATGCTGGCGTTCTGGTTCTTCCTGTTCGGCAGCCTGATCGTGCTCGCCGCGTTCCTCACCCCCGACGGCGCCGCCAGCTTCGGCTGGTTCGCCTACACCCCGCTGTCGGACTCCGTCCGCACGCCGGGCTTCGGCGGCGACCTGTGGGTGATCGGCCTGTCCCTGTCGGGTCTGGGCACGATCCTGGGCGCGGTCAACTTCATCACCACGATCCTGTGCATGCGCGCACCGGGCATGACGATGTTCCGGATGTCGATCTTCACCTGGAACATCCTGCTGACCTCGATCCTGGTCCTGCTGGCCTTCCCGGTCCTGGCCGCGGCGCTGCTGGCGCTGTTCGCCGACCGCAAGTTCGGCGCGCACGTGTTCGACTCCGCCCACGGCGGCGCGATCCTCTGGCAGCACCTGTTCTGGTTCTTCGGCCACCCGGAGGTCTACATCATCGCGCTGCCGTTCTTCGGCATCGTGACCGAGATCCTCCCGGTGTTCAGCCGCAAGCCGGTCTTCGGCTACATCGGCCTGGTCGGCGCGACCATCGCGATCGCCGGCCTGTCGATCACCGTGTGGGCGCACCACATGTTCGTGACGGGGCAGGTACTCCTACCCTTCTTCTCGTTCATGACGTTCCTGATCGCGGTTCCAACGGGTGTGAAGTTCTTCAACTGGATCGGCACGATCTGGCGAGGGCACCTCACCTTCGAGAGCCCGATGCTCTTCTCGCTGGGCTTCATGGTCACCTTCCTCTTCGGCGGCCTGACCGGCGTCATCCTGGCCTCGCCTCCGATGGACTTCCAGCTGTCGGACTCCTACTTCGTGGTGGCGCACTTCCACTACGTGGTCTTCGGCACGGTCGTCTTCGCGATGTTCGCGGGCTTCTACTTCTGGTGGCCCAAGTTCACCGGCAAGATGCTCAACGACACCTGGGGCAAGATCCACTTCTGGGTCCTGTTCATCGGCTTCCACGGCACCTTCCTGGTGCAGCACTGGCTGGGCGCCGAGGGCATGCCCCGCCGCTACGCCGACTACGCCGCGGAGTTCACCGGCCTGAACGAGCTGTCCACGGTCTTCTCGTTCCTGCTGGGCGCCTCGATGCTGCCGTTCTTCTACAACCTGTACATCACGTGGAAGAAGGGCAAGAAGGTCACGGTCGACGACCCGTGGGGCTACGGCGGCTCCCTGGAGTGGGCGACGTCCTGCCCGCCGCCGCGGCACAACTTCAACTCGATCCCGCGGATCCGCTCCGAGCGTCCGGCCTTCGACCTGCACCACGCCGCCGAGGCGCACCGTGCGGCGGAGATGATCGGCAGCGGCGTCGCGACGAAGACGAAGAAGCTGGAGGGCTGACCCCATGCGCATCCAGGCTTACATGTTCTACGGTTGCGGGATCTTCTTCCTGATCACCGACATCGTCTACTGGATCTTCTCCGGTGACTGGACGGGCACCACCGCCCTGGCGATGTCCGTCGGCCTCGCCTTCATGATCGCCTTCTACATCCACTTCACGGTCAACCGGCTGGAGAAGCTCAAGGGCGGCGAGCTGCCCGAGGACGACAAGCTGGGCGAGATCTCCGAGCTCGCCGGCAAGGTGGGCGAGTTCAGCCCGCACAGCTGGTGGCCGCTGTTCGTGGCCCTGTCGGCCGCGGGCATCTGCCTGGGCCTGGTGTTCGGCTGGTGGCTGGTGCTGCTGTCCGTCACCTGCATCATCATGGCCGTGATCGGCTTCGTCTTCGAGTACTACCGCGGTCAGTACGTGGAGGCGTGAGCCGGAACGCCTGACGATTCACCGAAGGCCGGTGTGCTCCCGAGCGGGAGCGCACCGGCCTTCGGCATAATCGCATTCTGTTATGGGATGCTCACCGGGTGAGGTTTCCCCTGCCGGTCCGCGCGGGTAGCCAAGAGCACAGAAGCGGTGTTCGTCCGCTTCTCGGTGATCTTCGGGGGCCATGGGGCCTTCGGGAGTCCGGAACGGGATGACAACAGGAGGTTCGGTGCCGGTCTACCGCGCTGTGACGAGGGCGGGAGCCGCGGGTCTGCTCCTCGCCCCGCTCTTGGTCGGCTGCTCGCAGGAGGAACAGCTCCCTCCGCGGGCCGGGGTCGTGATCTCGCCGGTGAACACCGCGGTGAAGCCCGACACCCCCATCGTCGTGCGGGCCAGGGAGGGAACGCTCCAGAACGTCAGCGTCCAGGACGCCCAGGGCGCCGCCGTCGAGGGGGTCCTGGCCGACGACGCCTCCACCTGGACGTCCCGCTACCCCCTGGCGCCCGGCGGCAGGTACCGCGTGAAGGCCGCGGTGCTGGGCACCGACGGCCAGATGCAGACGGGGGACGGGTCCTTCACCACCACCCGGCCCCGGCAGACCGTGGAGGGCACGGTGCTGTTCCCCGAGCCCAGGGAGACCGTCGGGGTCGGCATGGCGATCAAGATCGGCTTCGACCGCGAGGTCACCGACAAGGAGGCGGTGGAGCGGGCGCTGGAGGTGCGCAGCTCCAAGCCGGTCGAGGGCGCCTGGCGCTGGTTCGACGACCGGAACGTCATCTTCCGCCCCAAGGAGTACTGGCCCGCCTACACCAAGGTCCGGGTGCTCGGCCACCTGACCGGGGTGCCGATCGCCGGCGGGCACTACGGCGCCAAGAACGTCGACCTGGAGTTCAACGTCGGCGAGCGCATCGAGAGCTTCGGCGACGCCCGCAAGTACAGGGTCGTGGTCAAGCGCAACGGCAAGACGGTGCGCACGATGCCCGCCAGCATGGGCAAGGGCGGGGTGCGCAAGTACACCACCACGAGCGGCGTTCACCTGACCATGGAGAAGGAGTACATGACCGTCATGACGTCACCCGGTATCGGACCGGGCCAGCCCGGCTACTACCGGCAGAACGTCAACTGGACGGTCCGGATCTCCAGCAGCGGCGAGTACCTGCACAGCGCGCCCTGGTCGGTGGGCTCCCAGGGCCGCGCCAACGTCAGCCACGGCTGCATCAACCTCTCCCCGGCCGACGGGAAGTGGTTCCACAACATCAGCCACCGCGGCGACCCGATGACGGTCACCGGCACGGACCGCGAACTCGAGCCGGAGAACGGCTGGGGCTACTGGCAGCTGAACTGGAAGCAGTGGCTCGAGGGCAGCAAGGCCCAGGGCTTCACCACCGGCACGCTGGCGGGCTCGGCGCAGCCGGCGGGAGCCAGGGAGGCGGCGGGCTCCCCAGGCGTCCAGGAGGGACGTCAGGAGCTCAGGAGTCCCTGAGCCGCTGCGAGACCTCCACCCAGCGCTCCAGCAGGGAACGGGCCGCGCCCGAGTCGATGGACTCGCCGGCCCGTTCGTAGGCGCCCTTGAGCGCCGGCACGAGGCCGTCGGCCGACGGGGCGCCCTCGGCGGCGACCAGGGCGGCGGCGGCGTTCAGCCGCACCATGTCCCGCACGGGGCCGCTCTCGCCGTCCAGGACCCGGCGCACCACCCCGGCGTTGTACTGCGCGTCCGCGCCGCGCAGCTCCTCCAGCGTGGATCTGGGGACGCCCAGCTCCGCCGGGTCGAAGACCGTCTCCTCCACCCCGCCGTCCCGCACGCACCACACCGCCGACGGGCCGGTGGTGCTCAGCTCGTCCAGGCCGTCCTCGCCGCGGAAGACCAGCGCCGAGCAGCCGCGGTCGGCGAAGACGCCGGCGACGACCGGCGCCATGCTGGGGTGGAACACCCCGACGGCCATCGCGCGCGGCCGGGCCGGGTTGGTCAGCGGGCCGAGGAAGTTGAAGAAGGTGGGCGTGCCCAGCTCCTTGCGCACCCCGCCGGCGTAGCGCATCGCGGGGTGGTAGAGCGGGGCGAAGAGGAAGGCGATCCCGGCCTCGGCCAGCACCCGTGAGGTCTTCTCCGGCGGCAGGTCGATCACCACGCCCAGCGCCTCGAGCACGTCGGCGGTGCCGCAGGCCGAGGAGGCGGCGCGGTTGCCGTGCTTGGCGATGCGGACGCCGGCCCCGGCGGCCACGATGGCGGCCATCGTGGAGAAGTTGACGGTGTGGTGACGGTCACCCCCGGTGCCCACCAGGTCGACGACACCCTCCACGGGCGGTTCCAGCGGGGTGCCGGCGGCCAGCATGCCCGCGGCGATGCCCGAGATCTCGCCGACCGTCTCGCCCTTGGCGCGCAGCGCGATGGCGAAGCCCGCCATCTGGGCGTCGGTGGCCTCGCCCGCCATGATCCGGCTCATCGCCCACTGCGCCTCCTCGGCGGTCAGCGTCCGCCCGTCGAGCAGGGCGTTGAGCAGGAAGGGCCAGGTCGTACGGGCAGCCACGGGAGACCTCTCTTCAGGTCGTGTCTAAAGGACGGGCAGTCGGTCTTCGAGCCGCTTGCGCAGCAGGGAGGCCGCGGCCTTGGCGGCGGCCATCGGGTCCAGCGGCTGGACGAGCACGGCGTCGGCGCGCGACCAGGTGGCCAGCCAGCCGTCGTCCTGGCGGGCGATGAGCGCCAGCATCGGGGGGCAGTCGTAGACCTCGTCCTTGGCCTGGCGGCACACGCCGAGCCCGCCGGCGGGCTGCGCCTCGGCGTCCAGCACGACCAGGTCGAAGCCGCCCTCGTCCAGCAGGCGCACCACCGCCGGCTGGGTGGCGCACTCCACGTACTCCACAGGGGGCAGGTCCGCCGCGGGGCGGCGGCCGATGGCCAGCCGGAGCTGCTCGCGGACACTGGCGTCGTCGCCGTAGACGAGGACCTTCAGCGGGGGGGCCGGGGTTTCGGCGGGCTGGGTGGCGCTCATGCCCGAGAGGCTACCGCTTCCGCACGGGTCGACCAAGGTGCCCGGCCGCGGGACGGCGGGGCGGGCGGGCAGGTGCCCGGAACGTTATTACGGATCGTGATAAATCCGATACACAGGGTGTGGTAGGCCTACCTGGCGGAACGTAGGGGAAGGCGGTGAAGTTCCAATCGTGACCCAAGAATCGGTCTCTAACAGGGGGGTCTGTGCGGGGTCCCGGCCGGGTGGCGTAATAATGCTGCCCGTGGCAACTGCATCCGCGACTAATACAACACTGCTTGGCGAGCGGGAGAATCGTCCCAACCTCGTCAATGTGGGGACGATCGTCTGGTTGTCGTCCGAGCTCATGTTCTTCGCGGCGTTGTTCGCGATGTACTTCACCATCCGGTCGGTGACCCTGGGCGCCGGCGGGGAATGGCCCCAGACCGAGTTGAACCTGCCGTTCGCGCTGTTCAACACGGTCGTCCTCGTCATCTCCTCGGTGACGTGCCAGATGGGCGTGTTCGCCGTCGAGAAGCACGGTCTGCCCGACGACGTGCGTCGTCGGAAGATGCGCTTCTGGTTCGCGATCTCCTTCGTCCTGGGCCTCTACTTCGTGATCGGTCAGCTCATCGAGTACCGGGAGCTGATCCACCACGGGACGACCCTCGCGTCGGACGCCTACGGGTCGGTCTTCTACCTGACCACCGGCTTCCACGGCATGCACGTGACCGGAGGCCTGATCGCGTTCCTGCTGGTTCTGGGACGCACGTACGCCGCGAAGCGCTGGACACATGAGCAGGCGACGAGTGCGATCGTCGTTTCGTACTACTGGCACTTCGTGGACGTGGTCTGGATCGGCCTGTTCGCGACCATCTACCTGATCAGATAACGGGGACCATCCGTGACTAGGTTCACCGCATGGCGCCGTCGCTCGTGGGCCGGCTACGCAGTCATGCTCGCCGCCCTCATGGCGATCGGCGTCATCTACGCCGGCTTCTCGCCCGCGACCGACCGGGCAGAGGCCGACGGCACGCAGGCCCAAGCGCAGGACCTGGCCAAGGGCCGGGAACTGTACAACCAGAACTGCGCCAGCTGCCACGGTCTCAACGCCGAGGGCACCAAGAGCGAGGGGGGCAACCAGCTCGCCCCCAGCCTGATCGGCGTCGGAGCGGCCTCGGTCGACTTCCAGATCACCACCGGCCGCATGCCGGCGATGACCTACGGCGCCCAGGTGCCGCGCAAGGACGTCGTGGCCCCGTTCGACGACTCCGAGAACGTCGAGGCCGTCGCCGCCTACATCCAGTCGCTGGGCGGCGGACCGGGCGTGCCCGTGGTCCCCGAGGGCGGCGACGTGGCGCTGGGCGGCAAGCTCTGGCGCACCAACTGCGCGCAGTGCCACAACTTCACCGGCCAGGGCGGCGCCCTGACCGGCGGCAAGTACGCGCCGAACCTGCATGACACCACGCCGGTCCAGATCTACGAGGCCATGCTCACCGGCCCGCAGGCCATGCCGGTCTTCAACGACACCACGCTGACCCCGCACGACAAGGCCTCGATCATCGCCTTCATCGAGACCGTGCGCGCCGAGCCCAACCCCGGCGGCAACGGCCTGGGCCGGATCGGCCCGGTCTCCGAGGGCCTGGTCGCCTGGCTGGTGGGCATCGGCCTGCTCGTCCTCTGCGCGATGTGGATCACCGCCAAGAAGCCGAAGAAGCTGAAGAAGTCATGAGCGACGAAACCAACGAGACCACGGGCGCGGGGCCCGAGCGCGTCATCGGCACGCCGCCCCCCGTGAAGTCCGGCGCCCTGCTGGCGTCCGGCGGAGGCGACACCGAGGAGTACAAGCCGGGCGCCGAGCTCGACGAGCGCAAGGCCAAGAAGGACGAGCGGATCGTCGCCCTGTTCTTCCTGCTGGCCTTCGCCGCGAGCGTCGGCTTCATGGTCTACTTCATCGGCTGGAGCGGCCGCAACGGCGGCATGCACGGCCTGGAGCGGACCAGGGAGAGCAACTTCTGGCTCGGCGGCCTGATGGCGCTCTCCTTCCTGGCGATGGGCGTCGGCGTCACCCTGTGGATGCGCCGGCTGATGACCAGCGTCCCGATCGAGCAGGCCCGCTACGACATGGCCACCGACGAGGAGACCCGCTCCTCGCTCGCCGCGGACATCAAGCAGGGCGCGCTGGACAGCGGCCTGGGCAAGCGGCCGCTGCTGCGCCGCACCCTGCTGCTGGCCGCCGCCCCGCTGGGCCTGGCCCCGCTGTTCCTGCTGCGCGACCTCGGTCCGCTGCCGGAGAAGCGGCTGCGCCACACCTACTGGGCCAAGGCCGTGGCCAAGGCCAAGGAGGCCGGCAAGCCCGGCGTGCGGCTCATCGTCGACAGCGGTCCCGAGGCCTCGGCCCCGCTGAAGGCCGCCGACTTCAACACGCCCGGCGGCATGATCACGGTGCTGCCCGAGGGCATCTACGACCTGGGGCACGACGCCCTGACCCAGATCGCCAAGGCGTCGACCATCCTGATCAACATCGAGCCCGACAAGATCAAGCCGGTCAAGGGCCAGGAGAACTGGACGGTCAACGGGATCATCGCGTACTCCAAGATCTGCACGCACGTCGGCTGCCCCGCGGCCCTGTACGAGCAGACCACGCACCACATCCTGTGCCCGTGCCACCAGTCGACCTTCGACGCCACCGACGGCGCCAAGGTCATCTTCGGCCCGGCGGCACGGCCGCTGCCGCAGCTGCCGCTCGCCGTGGACGAAGAGGGCTACCTGATCGCGACCGGAGACTTCCCCGAGCCCATCGGGCCGAGTTACTGGGAGCGTGGGTGACCATGGCTGACACATCACTGCCCAAGTCGGTCTCCGGACCGCTGAACCACATCGACGACCGGCTGGGTTCGTCGAACTTCCTCAAGCGCAACATCAAGAAGGTCTTCCCCGACCACTGGTCGTTCCTGCTGGGCGAGATCGCGCTCTACTCGTTCGTCATCCTGCTGCTGACCGGTGTCTTCCTCACGCTCTGGTTCAAGCCGAGCATGCTGGAAGTGCACTACCACGGCTCCTACGGGCCGCTGGAAGGCGTGATGATGTCCGAGGCCTACGCCTCGTCCCTGGACATCACCTTCGACGTCCGCGGCGGCCTGCTCATGCGGCAGATGCACCACTGGGCGGCGCTGCTGTTCATCGCCTCCCTGATGGCGCACATGCTCCGGGTGTTCTTCACCGGCGCCTACCGCAAGCCGCGTGAGTTCAACTGGTTCATCGGCCTGGGCCTGTTCACGCTGGCCCTGCTCGAGGGCCTGTTCGGCTACTCGCTGCCGGACGACCTGCTGTCGGGCGCCGGTCTGCGCATCACGCAGGGCGTGCTGGAGTCCATCCCGGTGGTGGGCACCTACGGGTACATGTTCCTGTTCGGCGGGGAGTTCCCCGGCCAGGACATCATCCCCAGGATGTTCACCCTGCACATCCTGCTGATCCCGGGCATCATCCTGGCGCTGGTCACCGCGCACATGATGATCATGTGGCACCAGAAGCACACCCAGATGCCGGGCACCGGCGGCACCGAGCAGAAGGTGACGGGCTACCCGTTCTACCCGGTCTTCCTGGCCAAGAGCGGCGCCTACTTCCTGTTCACCTTCGCGGTGATCGCCCTGCTGGGCGCCTTCGCCCAGATCAACCCGATCTGGCTGTACGGCCCGTACGACCCGTCGGCGATCTCGTCCGGTTCCCAGCCGGACTTCTACATGGGCTTCCTCGAGGGGTCGCTGCGGATCATGCCGCCGTGGGAGATCGTGCTCTTCGGCCACACGCTCAGCCTCAGCGTGCTCATCCCGGCGCTGGTGCCGCTCGGCATCGTCATGACGGGCGCGGCGGTCTGGCCGGCGCTGGAGCGCTGGGTCACCGGCGACCACCGCAACCACCACGTCAACGACCGCCCGCGCAACGCGCCGACGCGCACCGCGGTCGGCATGATGGCGGTCACCTTCTACGGCCTGCTCTGGCTGGCCGGCGGAAACGACATCATCTCCGAGCGGTTCCACGTGTCGCTGTACGCGACGACCTGGTTCTTCCGGATCGCCATCTTCGTCGGCCCGATCCTGGCGTTCATGATCACCAAGCGGATCTGCCTGGGCCTCCAGCGCAGCGACGCCGCGACCATGGCGCACGGCTACGAGGCGGGCATCATCACGATGAGCCCCGAGGGCAAGTTCGAGGAGGTCCACAAGACCCCCTCGGCCGCCGAGATCGCGAAGATCACCTCCAAGGAGGAGCCGCGCCCGCCGCTGCCGGCGGTGGACGCCAACGGGGTGCCGGCCAAGGGCTCCAAGGGCCCGATGGGCCACCTGCGCACCCGCCTCAACATGTGGTGGAACGCCGACACGATCCCGATCGAGGGAGACGGCAGGCCGCACGAGCACCACGAGCAGGAGCTCGTCGAGGACGAGTCCCGCAAGGAGCTCACCCGCTGAGCAACGGTTGCCACACGACCGAATGAGAAGGAGCCCGCCACCGGCAAGGTGGCGGGCTCCTTCTCGTCCGTCCGCCGGGGGGCGGGGCGGCGGCTACTCCTCGGGCAGGCCGAGGGAGAACATCGCGTCCAGGTCGTGCCGCGAGTAGGTGCGGAAGGCGATGTGGGTGTCGGTGTGCACCACGCCGGGGACCTTGCTGATCCGGCCGGGGATGACCTCGGCGAGCTCGTCGTGGTGGCGGACCCGCACCATGGCCAGGAGGTCGTGGTCGCCGGTGATGGAGTAGACCTCGCTGATGCCCTCCAGCTTCACGACCTGCTCGGCGACCTCGTTGACCTGGTCCACTTCGGTCTGGATGAGCACGATGGCGGTTATCAAGGCGGGATCCTCCTCTTGCGGCGTCTTCGCGGTCCTTCGAGCCTAACGGCGGCCGGGGAGGGCGGCGGCGCGGCGGGCGGCGCGGGGGGAGCGGGCCAGCAGGCCCAGCAGGGCCCCGGCGACGAAGCCGTAGATGTGGGCGACGTAGGCGACGCCGTCGCTCTCGCCGAGGCTGAGCCACTGCAGCACGAAGAACTGGCCGAGCAGCACCCAGGCGGGCAGCCGGAAGGGCACGAGGCCGGAGACCAGGGCGATGGTGCGCGAGCGCGGGTACATCGCCAGGTGGGAGCCCAGGACGCCCGCCACGGCGCCGGAAGCGCCGACGAGGGGCACCGTGGAGTCGGGGTAGGTGATGGCGAAGCCGTAGGCGGCGGCCAGGCCGCAGCCCAGGTAGAAGAGCAGGAAGCGCAGCCTGCCCAGCCTGTCCTCGGTGGCCTGCCCGAAGACGAACAGGTAGATCATGTTGCCGAGCAGGTGCAGCCAGCCGCCGTGCAGGAACATCGAGCTGAAGGCGGACAGGAAGGGGTTCTTGTCGGGCGTCTGGTCGCCGGAGAGCTCGCAGACGGCGGCCACCGCCCCGGGAATGGGGATCGGCTCGTTGTCGGTCAGCTCCTGCGGGATGGCGCCGTACTCGCGGACGAAGACCGCCTGGTCGCACACCTGCTCGCGCTGGCTCGCGTAGTCGTTGCCGAAGGTCGCCATCGGCGTCAGCAGGAAGAACAGGAAGTTCAGCGCGATGAGCGCGTAGGTGACGAGCGGGGCCCGCCGGGTCGGCTGGTTGTCATACAGGGGCATCGCCACGACGGCCAGCGTAGGGCTTCGGCTCCTGATAAGCACCCTCTATCCACTCCCGCAGGCCCTCCGCGCCGCCCGCGGGGCAGCTCCACGTCCCGTCCACCAGCACCAGCCGGACGCCGGGGGAGTCCATCCAGCGCAGCAGGCACTCCATCTCGGCGGGGGAGGCGGCGTGGCGGCGTCCGGGCTCGGGCAGGACCGTCTGCGCGGCGGCCGTGCAGGCCTCGACGTAGGGCCCGTAGGCGGTGGCGTGGGCGGGGATGACGCTCGCGCCGGCGAGCCTGCCGTACCGCACGACGGCCAGCTCCCAGCCGCCGTCGAAGCCGGGCCGGGCCACCACCAGCTGGGCCAGGGCGGCCAGGGCGTCCAGCCGCTGGGCGCGGCCCGCGGCCCGCAGGAAGGCGGCGAGCCGGTCGCGCTGGACGGCGGCCTCCTCGTAGCGCAGCTCGGCGGAGAGCCGTTCGATCCTGGTCCGCACCGCCTCCACGACGGGCTCCGCGTTCTCGGACATCATCGTGCGGGCCGCCCGGACGTGCCGCGCGTACCCCTCGGTGTCCTCGCGCCCCTCGCAGGGGGCGCCGCACCGGCCGAGCTCGACCAGGGCGCAGGAGTACGCCTTGCCCTCGGCGACGCGGCGGGGGGTGAGCGGCTGGTCGCAGTGGCGCAGCACGGTGGCCTCGCGCAGCGCCTCGCGCGCCTCCTCGGCGGCCGGCCTGGACGCGAAGGGACCGATGTAGGCGCAGCCGTCGTCGCGGCATTCGCGCACCACCGACAGCCGGGGGAAGGCCTCGTCGGTGAGCTTCAGCCACAGGGCGCGCTCGGGGAACTTGGAGCGCCGGTTGTAGCGGGGCTTGTGCTCGGCGATGAGCCGCAGCTCGCGGATCTCGGCCTCCAGGCCGGTGGCGCAGGGGATGGTGCGCACCCGCTCGGCGATGCCGACCATCTCGCGGACGCGCTTGCGGGTCTCCCCGGCGGTGAAGTACGAGCGGACCCGGGTGCGCAGGTCGCCGCTCTTGCCGATGTAGAGGATGTCGCCCCGGCCGTCCTCGAAGAAGTAGACGCCGGGCCCGGACGGCACCCCGTCGGCCAGGTGGCGCTTGGCCTGCTGCTGGGGGGTGGGGGCGCGGGCGAAGCCCTTGGCCTCCTCCAGGGAGGTGACGCCGTAGGAGCCGAGCCGCTCGAGCAGTCCGTACAGCACGTCCACGGTGGCGCGGGCGTCGGCCAGCGCGCGGTGGTTGGGCCTGACCGCGGTGCCGAAGAACCGGGCGAGCGTCTCGAGCTTGCGGTTGGGCACCTCCTCCCGGGTGAGGACGCGCCGGGCGAGGTCGACGGTGTCCAGCACGGGGAAGGCCGGCCAGGGGTGGTTCAGCCGGGCGCAGGCCGCCTTGAGGAAGCCGGTGTCGAAGGGCGCGTTGTGGGCGACCAGGACGCACCCGCGGGCGAACTCCAGGAAGGTGGGGACGACCTCGGCGACCGGGGGCGCGCCGGCCACCATCGCCTGGGTGATCCCGGTGAGGACGGTGATGTGGGGCGGGATCGCCAGCCCGCAGTCGACCAGGGTGCCCAGCTCGCCGATGATCTCGCCGCCGCGGACCTTGACCGCGCCGATCTCGGTGATGCCGCACGAGGCGGGCGACCCGCCGGTGGTCTCCAGGTCGACCACGACGAAGGTCACCTCGCTGAGGGGGGTGCCGAGATCGTCGAGGCTGCCTTGAACGGAACGCATGGTCGGCACCGTAGGCGCTCCGTGTGACAAAATCTGTACACACGGAAGGGAGCAGAGCGATCACCTCGGACGAAAGCCTCAGCCGGCCGCTTCCCGAAGCGGTGCGCCAGCATGTGGTCGAGGCGGCGGCGGAGGTGCTCGGCTCGCTTCCCGCGGACGAGGTCCCGGTGCCCCTGCGGCAGGTGGCGAAGTTCCGCCCGCAGAGCCGCGCCCGGCAGGGCGCCGTGCCGATCGCCGCGCAGCTGGAGCGCAATCCCGACTTCCGGGCCAGGGTGACGATGCCCCTGCGCGAGGAGCAGCCGGAGCTGGTGGCCGCGCTGGAGGCGGGCCAGCCGCCCCCGGCCGCCGATCCGGTGCGGCTGGCCGCGCTGGCCTACCTGCTGCGGCCCCGGGGCTGGACGTCCTATGTGGAGACGGCGCGCGCCGAGCTGGAGCGCTCGCGGGAGGCCTCCCGCGAGGCCGAGACGGCCCGCACGGTGGCCGAGCTGAAGGAGCAGCTGGCGGCGGCCCAGGCGACCCGCGGCGGGGAGCTGGACCGGCTGCGCGGCGACCTCAAGGAGGCCAGGGGCGAGATCGCCGACCTGCGGCGCAAGATCCACGAGGAGCGGCGGCAGGCGAGGGCGGCCGTCGATCGGCTGGCGGAGCTGGAGCGGGCCAGGACGGCCGAGCACCAGGAGCACCTGAGCGCGCTGGGCGGCCTGGAGAAGGAGAACAGGGCGCTGCGCGGCCGGCTGCTGTCGGCCGAGACGGCGCTGGAGGCGGGCCGCAAGGCCGCGCGGGAGGGCCGCAGCCTGGCCGACATCCGGCTCCGGCTGCTGCTCGACACGCTGGTGGACGCCGCGCAGGGGGTGCGCAGGGAGCTGAACCTCCCGGCGGTGATCGCCAGGCCCGCCGACCACGTGAGCGGCGCGGAGGCGGTGGCCGGCGCCCCGCCCGGCCGCTCCCTGTCGGAGAACGACCCCCAGCAGTTCTCCGAGCTGCTCACGCTCCCGCAGGTGCACCTCATCGTCGACGGCTACAACGTCACCAAGACCGGCTACGGCGAGCTGCCGCTGGCCGACCAGCGCGCCCGGCTGGTGAACGGACTGGGCGGCCTGTACTCCCAGACCCAGGCGGAGATCACCGTCGTGTTCGACGGGGCCTCGCTGGACGGTCCGGTGGCGGTGCAGGCGCCGCGCGGGGTGCGGGTGCTCTTCAGCCGGCCCGGCCAGATCGCGGACGAGCTGATCGCCGAGCTGGTGCGCGCCGAGCCGCCGGGCCGGCCGTTCGTGGTGGTCTCCTCCGACCAGGAGGTGGCGGCGTCGGCGCGGCGCGCGGGCGGCAGGACGGCGACCGCGGGGCTGCTGCTCAAGCGCCTGGGCCGCTTCTGAACGGCGTATCGACGCGTTCTGTATGCGAAACACACGAGATTAACGAAAAACGCCGTATTTACTGGGGTTTCGGTTGAGGAAGACCCCTGCCTTCACTAAGGTCAACGCCTGACAAGAGAACTCCTGAGAAGGGTCGTCCGCCAACCGTGGCCAGTGCCCGCCCCCACCTCCGCCGCATGGCCGTCTGCCTGGCCCTCGCCGTCTCCTGGGGTGTCCCCGGGACCGCGCTGGCGGTGCCCGCAGAGCCCACCAGGGCCGAGGCGCAGAAGAAGCTCGAGAAGCTCGACCAGCAGGTCGAGCAGCTGGTCGACAGGTTCAACAAGGTCAACGGCGAACTCAAGATCGCCAAGCGGAAGCTGGACTCGGCCAAGAAGGCCGCGACCCGGGAGACCACCGCCTACGAGAACGCCCGGCGGGGCGTGGTGCAGATGGCCGCCGACGCCTACAAGACCGGCGACGTGAGCGACATCTCGGCGCTGCTGTCCTCGGGCGACCCGCAGTCCGTGCTGGACCAGGTCTCGATCTTCTCGCACGTCTCGCAGAGCCGCGGCGACAAGATCAAGGAGTTCCTCTACGCCGCCCAGCGCATGGAGCGCGAGAAGGGCCACGCCCAGGAGGCCTTCGACAAGGTCGACGCCAAGGCCAAGGACCTCAGGCAGCAGAAGAACGTCATCGAGAAGGCGATCACCAAGCAGCGGGCCCTGGTGCGGCGCCTCGGCGGGGAGTCCTCCCCCACCACGGCCCCCCAGGGCGGCGACTACAAGGGCCCGGCCACCGGCTCGGCCAAGACCGCCCTGGAGTACGCCTACAAGCAGCTCGGCAAGCCCTATATCTACGGCGGCGCGGGTCCCGCGGGCTTCGACTGCTCCGGGCTGACCATGCGCGCCTGGGGCGCGGCGGGGGTCTCCCTGCCGCACAACGCCGCCGCGCAGTACTCCTTGACCTCCGCCAAGCGGGTCTCCTACGACAACCTGCAGCCGGGCGACCTGATCTTCTTCAGCGGCCTGGGCCACGTCGGCATGTACGTGGGCGGCGGCAACATGATCCACGCGCCGCGCACCGGCCGGAACGTGGAGATCGTGAGCGTCACGAGCGGCTACTACCGCGACCGTTTCGTGGGCGGCGGCCGCCCGTAGGCGGGGCCGCGCGGGGGTGCGCGGGGGTCTCGAGACCCCCGCGAAACCCTCCTGTAACACGGGTCTGACGCAGGTCAGGAGCCTGTCACCGTGGGTGAGACCTGTGTCACCTCGGCTGTAAACCCCGCTTCACCTGGTCTTTCCTTACTTTGCGGGGCATTTGCCTTTCGTGGTTTCTTTGATACCTTCGATGAAGAGCGACGTTATCCGAACGTTGCGAACCGGTGGCGTCCACCAGGCGTCATCATGTGTGATCTTGGCCGACCAACTGATCCGAGAGCCGGTGTCGTAGCAGACACCCGAGCCGCGCAGTGAAGCGTAGGACAGCGATTCTTCGAGTCGGCATCACAAGTCCATCCGCGTCCTTCCGGTCGAATGCCGGGGCCCACGGCGCCCCGCCCGGGGCCCCATCGCGCCCCTTCGCCGAGGAGGCAACGCCGAGTCCGCGTGTCAACGCGGAGCCGGGGACCCAATCCGAGCGCACCCCACACCACCCCCAAAGGGTGTGAGCCATGCGCCCGGCGGGGTGAATCGGCCGGCTGCGGCAAGCAGCCGTCCGTAGGACGAACCTTCCTGTCCGAACCCGTCAGCTAACCCGGTAGGCGTCAGGAAGAAGGAGATTCCCCTGTCTCGCAATCTTGGCATCCGCCTGTCCTCTGTACGACGTACGCAGCTGGCCACCGGCCTGCTCGCGGCGGCCGCGGTCCTGACCCCCGCGGTGGCGGCGCCGGCCCCCGCGGAAGCGGCGGTCAGCGTGGCGTCGGTGCAGAAGACCAAGAAGGTCAAGAAGAAGAAGTCCTGGTCCCAGCGCCAGCAGGTGGCGCAGAAGGCCCTGAAGTGGGCGAAGAGGAAGAAAGGCAGCCCGTACGTGTACGGTGCGGCCGGCCCGAACTCCTTCGACTGCTCCGGGCTGGTGGGCTACGCCTACCGCAAGGCGGGCGTGAAGCTGCCGCGCACCACCGGGGCCATCTACAGCGGTGTCGGCAACAAGGTCAAGTGGAAGGACCTCGCCCCTGGCGACCTGGTGTTCTTCTACGGAGCCCGCAGCCACGTCGGCATCGTCTCCAAGGTGAAGGGCGACCGGATCCACATGATCCACTCGCCGCGCACCGGTGACCATGTCCGGCAGGTACTCCTCGACAGGTACCGCAAGCAGAACTTCAACGGGGCCGTCCGGCCCTACTAGGCGGCACGAACGCCGCCCACGGCAGGAACATCCGACAGAAGCAAGTACGCGGGACTGGTCCTCCTCCAGGGGGACCGTCCTCCCGCCGAGTCCGCATCACGCGGAGCCGGGGAACCAATCGCCGGTCGACATCGACCGGCCGGGGTGAATCGACGAACGTCGTAGGGCTATTCCAGGCCCGAACCCGTCAGCTAACCCGGTAGGCGGCATGGAAACAGGAGTTGAGCAGCAGCATGAACGGTCGTCACCGCAAGAACTTCTCCCTGACCGCCAAGATCGCGGGCGGTCTGCTCGCCGGAAGCACCCTCGCCACCACCTTTGCGGTGGCCGCCGACGCCAACACCCTCCCCGCCGACAGCGCGGTCGCCGGCAAGTCCGCCACCGTGAACGCGGCGGCCCTGCACACCGGCCTGGTCCTGGACGGCCTGACCACCGCCAAGAAGGACACCGCCCGCGAGCAGGAGCAGCGCGGCGAGGTCCGCGCCGACCTCGACGCGGACGTTGAGAAGCAGGTCGGCAAGGGCGCGAGCGCCGACGACTTCATCAAGAAGGCCAAGACCCAGCTGGGCATCCGCGAGGACGGCTCGGGCAAGACCAAGTTCCAGGAGTGGTACGCCAAGACCGAGCGCGCCGCCGAGACCGTCGAGCGCGACGGCGGCAGCCGCAACGCCTATCTGAACGCCGCCTGGTGCAACATGTTCGTCTCCTGGGTCGCCGAGGAGACCGGCATGGAGGAGACCGTCGGCCAGGACGCCTGGACCATCGCGCACGCGAAGTGGTTCAAGGAGCAGGACCGCTGGGGCACCACCCCGAAGAAGGGCGCCATCGTCTTCTTCAACTGGCAGGGTGAGAAGGACCTGGACAGCATCGTGCACGTGGGCATCGTGACCGACGTGGACGGCGACACCGTCAAGACCATCGAGGGCAACACCGGCAACGCGGTGCTGGAGCGCGACCGCAAGCCCTCCCAGATCGTGGGCTACGGCTACCCCGAGTACGCGGGCTGATCCACCGGTCCGAGCGACCCCCGCTCCCCGAACCCTCCGAGGGCCCCGGTGCGCCGGCTTCCCGTGCGGTCATAGGATCGCACCCCATGGAAGCCGACGCGCCGGGGCCCTTCGCCCTTTCCGCACACGCGGTGTGCGGGCGGCGGGGGTTCCTGCTGGCCGGGACGGCCGGGCTGCTCGGGCTGGCGGGCTGCCGGTCCGAGCCGCCGCGCGGACCCGCGCGGCCTGCCGCCGGGCCGGGGCGCGCGGCGGTGGACGCCCTGCTCGAAGCCCGTTCCCGCGCGGTGCTGGAACGCGACGCCGAGGGGTTCCTGGCCACGGTCCACCCCGACGAGCCGGGTTTCCGCGCCCGCCAGGAGGAGCTGTTCACCGCGCTGTCCCGGCTGCCGTTCGGGTCCTGGCGCGAGAGCGTCGAGCGCCTCGAGGGCACACTGGCGACACTGCGCCTGGCCTACCGCTACCGGGACTTCGACACCGGCGACGTGGTGCTCACCACCTACCTGGAGCTGGGCAGGGCGGGCGGCGGCTGGCTGGTCACCGGGGACGGCGGGGACCGCGAGGACGCCCCCGAGTCCTGGACGGACCCCGACGTCAGGGCCGTCCGGGGCGAGTCCTGCCTGGTGGTGGGCCGGGGTCCGCTGGAGCAGGTGGCCGACCGGCTCGACCGCTGCGTCCCCGCGGTCACCGCCGTGGTCGGCTCCGGCTGGGCCCGCCGCGCCGTGGCGCTGCTGCCCGGCGACGCCGACCGCGCCGAGGAGCTGGCGGGGGGCCGCTCGTTCGAGGGCATCGCCGCGGCGGCCACCGCCACCCGCAACGCCGACGGGAGCCCCGGCCAGGCCAGGATCCTCGTCTCCCCCGAGGGGTGGCCCCGGCTCAACCCGCTGGGGCGCCGGGTGGTGCTCACCCACGAGCTGACCCATGTGGCGATGGAGAGCGCCGGAGACGAGCGCACCCCGATGTGGCTGGTGGAGGGCTTCGCCGACCATGTCGCCTATCGCGCCACCGGCACCCCGCCCGCGGTGGCCGCCCGGGAGCTGGCCGAGGAGGTCGCGCGGGGCGAGCTGCCCGACGGACTACCGTCCCGCGAGGACTTCGCGACCGGCGCCCCACGGCTCAGCCAGGCCTACCAGGAGGCCTGGATGGCCTGCCGGATGGTCGCCGGGCGCTACGGTGAGGACAGGCTGCTGCGGCTCTACCGCGAGGCGGGGCGCAGGTCCGAGCGGGACGCCCTGCGCGACGTCCTGGGCGTCGAGGACCTGACCGGCGCCTGGCGCGAGTACCTGCGCGGTGAGCTGGGATGATCCCCCGGAGCCCGGCCGTCCACGACTGGAGAAAGGAAGCGGCGTTCTCCTCCCCCCGGAGGGTCGCACCATGCCGCGAAGCACGATGAAGACCCTGATCCTGACCAATGACTTCCCGCCGCGGGCCGGAGGGATCCAGCAGTTCGTGCACAACCTCGCGCTGCGCCGCCCGGAGGGCTCGGTGGTGGTGTACGCGCCGGCCTGGAAGGGCGCCGCGGCCTTCGACGCCGTGCAGCCGTTCGAGGTCGTGCGGCACCCGACCTCGCTGATGCTCCCGGTGCCGTCCGTGGCGCGGCGGGCCGCGCAGATCGTCCGCTCCCACGGGTGCGACTCGGTGCTGTTCGGCGCCTCGGCCCCGCTGGGGCTGCTGGCCCCCGGCCTGCGCAGGCAGGGCGTGGAGCGGATGGTGGGCATCACCCACGGGCACGAGGCGGCCTGGGCGCAGCTGCCCGTCGCGCGCGGGCTGCTGCGCCGCATCGGCGACGGCCTGGACGTGCTCACCTACCTCGGCGAGTACACCCGCTCCCGGATGGCGGCGGTGTTGTCGCCGGACGCGGCGGGGCGGATGGAGCGGCTGGCGCCGGGCGTCGACGAGCGGCTCTTCCGCCGGGGCGCGGGCGGCGCGGAGATCCGGCGCAGGCACGGCCTGGAGGGCAGGCCGGTGGCGGTGTGCGTCTCCCGGCTGGTGCCGCGCAAGGGGCAGGACAACCTGATCCGCGCCTGGCCCCGGGTGCTGGAGGAGGTGCCGGACGCGGCGCTGCTGCTGGTCGGGGGAGGCCCCTACCGCGCGGAGCTGGAGGGTCTGGCGGACGCGATGGGCGTGCGCTCCTCGGTGGTGTTCACCGGTTCGGTGCCGTGGGAGGAGCTGCCCGCGCACTACGACGCGGGCGACGTGTTCACGATGCCCTGCCGGACGCGGCGGCGCGGCCTGGACGTCGAGGGCCTGGGGATCGTCTACCTGGAGGCCTCGGCCACCGGGCTGCCGGTGGTGGCGGGCGACTCGGGGGGAGCCCCGGACGCCGTGCTGCCCGGGGAGACCGGGGTCGTGGTGCCGGGGAGGTCGGTGGCGGCGGTGGCGGCGGAGGTCGCCGGGCTGCTGGCCGATCCGGCCAGGGCGGGGGAGCTGGGCGCCAAGGGGCGCTCCTGGGTGGAGCGGGAGTGGACCTGGGAGCGGCAGGCCGCGCGGCTGGACGCCCTGCTGCGCCCGCAGACCCGAAGCGCCGGAGGCTGAGTGCCTCCGGCGCTCCGCCGGTCTCCTCCGGCCGGGCCCGGACTCGGCGGTCCCGTTCGGCGGCCTTCGCTCAGCGGCCCTTGCCGCGGCGCAGGGGAAGGGACTTCTTGGCCGCCTCGTGCCTGCCGGTCCTGACCGGCGGCTGCGGCTGGCGCTTGATCTTGTTCTTCACGGAGCGGCGCTTCTCGGCCTGCGCGCCTTCTTCGATCTTGTTGCGTGAGAGCCGGGCCATCGCGGTGTCGACCTCCCTTGTCCGAGGAACGGGGTGTCCGGAGCGCGTTGCTCCGGATGGCCCCAGTCTTACCTCTGGCAAATCAGGACAGAACTCCGAAAAGGTAGATCGTGTGTCATGGCCCGGCAGGGCGGCTCAGCCGTAGATGTCCTCGATCTGCGCCGCGAAGTCCCGCACCACCAGGTGGCGCTTGACCTTCAGCGACGGGGTGAGGTACCCGTTCTCCACGGTGAAGTCGTCCGGCAGGATGCGGAACTCGCGGATCTGCTCGGCCCGCGAGACCGACAGGTTGGCCCCGTCGACCGCCTTGGCGATCTCCTCCTTGACCTTCGGGTGCTCGCGCAGCTTCTCGAACGGCACGCCGCCCAGCCCGTTGACCTCCTGCCAGGGGCCGGCCGCCTCGGCGTCCAGGGTGACCAGCGCCGCGACGAACTTGCGCCCGTCGCCGACCACCAGGCACTGGCTGACCAGCGGGTGCGCCCGCACCCGGTCCTCCAGCGGGGCCGGCGCGACGTTCTTGCCGCCCGCGGTGACCAGGATCTCCTTCTTGCGCCCGGTGATGGCCAGGAACCCGTCGGCGTCCAGGGAGCCCAGGTCGCCGGTGCGGAACCAGCCGTCCTCCAGCGCCTCCTTGCTCGCGGCCTCGTTGTTCCAGTAGCCGCGCAGCACGCCCACGCCCTTGATGAGGACCTCGCCGTCCTCGGCGATGCGCACCGAGGTGCCCGGAAGCGGGCGGCCGACCGTGCCGATGCGCATGTGGCGCGGGGTGTTCACGGTGGCGGGGGCGGTGGTCTCGGTCAGCCCGTAGCCCTCCAGGATGGTGATGCCCACCCCGCGGAAGAAGTGGCCGAGCCGGTCGCCCAGGGCCGCGCCGCCGGAGACCGCGTGGGTGACGTTGCCGCCCACGGCGTCGCGCAGCTTGCCGTAGACCAGCTTGTCGAAGACCGCGTGCTTGAGCTTCAGGCCCAGCGCCGGGCCGCCGGAGTCCAGCGCCCTGCTGTAGGCGATCGCGGTGTCCGCGGCCTTGGCGAAGATCTTGCCCTTGCCGCCGGCGATGGCCTTCTGCTCGGCGCCGTTGTAGACCTTCTCGAAGACCCGGGGCACGGCCAGCAGGAAGGACGGCCGGAACGAGCCGAGGTCCTCCAGCAGGTTCTTGATGTCGGGGCTGTGGCCCAGCACCACGCCGGACTCGATGACCAGCACCTGGATCAGCCGGGCGAAGACGTGGGCCAGCGGCAGGAACAGCAGGGTGGAGCCGCCGGTGGCGCCCAGGATCGCGTCGAGCTCGCCGACCTTGCCGTTGCGGCACAGCTCGGTGAAGTTGGCGTGGGTCAGCTCGCAGCCCTTGGGCCGGCCGGTGGTGCCGGAGGTGTAGATCAGCGTGGCCAGGTCGCTTCCGCGCCGGGACGTGCGCCGCTCCTCCAGCTGCTCGTCGGTCACGGTCTCGCCTGCGGCGGCGAGCTCGGCCAGGCCGCCCTCGTCGATCACCCAGGCCCGCTCGGCCCCGGCCTCCCGGGCGGACGCGGCGTGCGCGGCGGTCTCGGTGAAGATCCCCACGGCGCCGGAGTCGGAGAGGATCCAGGAGATCTGCTCCACCGAGGAGGTCTCGTAGATCGGGACGGTGACCGCCCCCGCGGTCCAGATCGCGTAGTCCGCCACCGTCCACTCGTAGCGGGTGCGAGACAGCAGGCCCAGCCGGTCGCCGGGCTGCACGCCCAGCGCGATCAGGCCCTTGGCCAGGCGTACCACCTCGTCCCTGAAGGCGCCGATGGAGACGGGATCCCAGCCGGACGCACCGGGCTTGCGGAAGGCGATCTGGCCGGGGTTGCGCGCGGCGCGTTCGAAGACCGTGTCGGTCGTCGTCGCGGAGTCGGGCACTTCCACCAGGGCGGGAACGGTGAACTCGCGCACTGACTTGGTCCTTCACATGTGCGGGACGTGGGGCTGATCGACGGTACCGCGATTTTGCTACCGGTGGGTAGGGCCAGTGTGAACGACCCTCTCCACCAGGCAAAACACCGTCAAAGGATATCTCCCCCGGGAGCCCGCGGTTATGTTGGAACCATGCGGATCCATGTGGTGAGTGACGTCCACGGCAGGGCGGACGCGCTCGCCCGGGCCGGGGAGGGCGCCGACGCGCTGATCTGCCTGGGCGACCTGATCCTCTTCATCGACTACGAGGACCACGGGCAGGGGCTCTTCGCCGAGCTCTTCGGCAGGGAGGCCGCCGACCGCTACGTGGCGCTGCGCGCCGGACGGCACTACGAGGAGTCCCGGCGCTTCTCCCAGGAGATGTGGGCCACCCTGGAGGGCGACACCTGGCCGCACATCGAGGCCGCGGTCCGCCGCCAGTACGCCGAGCTGTTCGCCGCGATGCCCGTCCCGGCCTACCTGACGTACGGCAACGTCGACGTGCCCGCGCTGTGGCCGGAGTACGCGCGTGAGGGGCACACCGTCCTGGACGGCCAGACCGCGGAGATCGGCGGGCTGCGCTTCGGGTTTATCGGTGGGGGCCTGCGCACCCGCTACCGCACCCCTTATGAGATCGACGACGACGAGTACGCCGCCAAGGTCGACGCCGTGGGCGAGGTGGACGTGCTGTGCTGCCACATCCCTCCCGCAGTGCCCGAACTGCTCTACGACACCGTCGCCCGCCGGTTCGAGCGCGGCAGCGAGGCGCTGCTGCAGGCGATCGAGAAGACGCAGCCGCGGTACGCGCTGTTCGGGCACGTCCACCAGCCGCTGGCGCGCCGGATGCGGATCGGCCGCACCGAGTGCGTGAACGTGGGGCACTTCCGCTCCTCGGGCACGCCCTATGTCCTGCGGCTGGAAGAGTAGTCTCCGGCTGTAGGACCACACGAAGGGGACGCGATGGCCGACCGGACCAGCTCCAGCATCACCATCAAGGCGGACAAGGCGGCGATCATGGAGGTCATCGCCGACTACCCGTCCTATCCCGACTGGGCGGACGGGATCAAGTCCGCGCAGGTGCTGAGCGCCCACCCCGACGGGCGCCCCGAGCTGGTGCGGATGACGCTGGCGTCCGGTCCGATCAGCGACACCTACACCGTGCGCTGCCACTGGTCGGGGGACGACGAGCTGCGCTGGGACCTGGCCGAGGCCGGCGCGGTGGTGAGCGGCATGAACGGCAGCTACACCCTGACCGGGGTCGGCGGGGGCACCGAGGTCGTCTACGAGCTGGCCGTGGACGTCAAGATCCCGATGATCGGCATGTTCAGGCGCAAAGCGGAGAAAATTATCATTGACGCTGCGTTGAAGGGGTTGAAACGCCAGGTCGAGAAATGACCGGCGGGCTAGACCGATACCTGCCGGTAACCGGGCGGACACGATACGGTTACCGGCCGACCATGAGGTGAGTGGAACGAATGACCGATCAGCCTGGCCACGCGCTCGACGAGGCGTTCAAGCTCCTCGATGCGGTCCGCCGGCGGATGTCCGACGACCGCGGCCGGGGCGACGTGTGGAGCGAGGCGGTCCGCGAGGAGCGTCCCGCCGGCGTCTGCCCGCACGGGTGCCCGGTCTGCCGGACGATGGAGGCCGCCAAGGCCTCCGGTCCCGATGTCCTCGGCCACGTGGTCGACGCAGGCCAGTCCCTTTTCGCCGCCTTCCAGGACGTCCTCGCCGGGTACGAACGCTCCCGCGAGACGCGCCCCGGGGACGGGACGGGACGGGCGGACCGGGAGCCCCGAGGAGGGGGCTCCGGGACCGGCGGGGAAGACCCGCTGGACATCGGCTGACCGTACGACCCGGGTGCGAGGACCGCCCGGCTGGAAGGGGAGGGGCGGCGATGTCGCTGACCATCGGTGTGGACGTGGGGGGGACCAAGGTCGCCGCCGGGGTGGTCGACGAGCAGGGGCGGATCCTGGAGAAGCTGCGCAGGCCCACGCCCTCCACCGACCCGGAGGAGACCGCGGGGGCCATCGCCGACCTGGTCGGCCGGCTCAAGGCCGAGCACCGCGACGTGGTCGCGGTCGGCCTGGGCGCGGCGGGCTTCGTGGACGAGAGCCGCTCGGTCGTGCTGTTCGCTCCCAACCTCGCCTGGCGGGACGAGCCGATCAAGGACAAGGTCGAGCAGCGGGTGGGCCTGCCCGTGGTGGTGGAGAACGACGCCAACGCCATGGCCTGGGGCGAGGCGCGGTTCGGCGCGGGCCGCGGCGAGCGGTACCTGGTCTGCATCACGCTGGGCACCGGGATCGGCGGGGGCATCATCGTCGACGGCCGGCTCTACCGGGGCCGCTACGGCATCGGCGCGGAGTTCGGGCACATCCGGGTGGTCCCGGACGGGCGGCGCTGCGGCTGCGGCAACCGCGGCTGCTGGGAGCAGTACGCCTCGGGCAACGCGCTCGCCCACGAGGCGCGCGACCTGGCCCGGGTGAACCCGGGCTGGGCGGCCCGCATGATCGAGCTCAGCGGCGGCTCGCCCGAGGTGATCACCGGTCTGGCGGTGTCCCAGGCCGCGCGCGAGGGGGACCCGGCGGCGCTGGAGTGCTTCCAGTCGGTGGCCGAGTGGACCGGCCAGGGCATGGCCGACCTCGCCGCCACCCTGGACCCCGGCGCGTTCATCATCGGCGGCGGCCTGTCGGCGGTGGCCGACCTGCTGCTGGAGCCGATCAAGAAGGCGTTCGCCAACGCGGTGACCGGGCACGGCCACCGCAGGCTCGCCGACGTGCGCGTCGCCGAGCTCGGTCCGGACGCGGGCATCGTCGGTGCGGCCGACCTCGCCCGGCAGTGAGCCGGTCCCGCGCGGCACGCGGTCCCATGATCCGTCCGTCTCGGACGGCGGCGGGCCGGAGGGTGTGCGGGTCGCGGTCCTGAGCTACAACCTGAGGTCGTTGCGGGACGATCCGGAGGCGGTGGCCCGGGTGGTGCGCGCCTGCGCCCCCGACGTGCTGTGCCTGCAGGAGGTGCCCCGCTTCGGCCGCTGGCGGGCGCGGCGCGACGCGCTGGCGGCCGCGTGCGGGATGGCGGTGCTGGCGAGCCGCAGGCGGGCGGGGCTCGCGGTGCTCGGCGGCCCGCGGGTGCGGCTGCTGTCGGCCGAGTACCGGCTGCTGTCGTGGTCGCCGCCGCTGCACCGCAGGGCGCTGGCCCTGGCCCGGGTCCGGGTGGACGGCCGGCCGCTGGCCGTGGCCTCCACCCATCTGGACCTGGCGCCCGGCGCGCGGTTGCGGCACGGGATGGAGATCCTCCGGCTGCTGGCCGCCTGCCCCGAGCCGGTCGTGCTGGCCGGGGACGTCAACGAGACCTCCGGCGGTTCCACCTGGCGGCTGCTGGCCGGCGGGTTCCAGGACGCGTACGCGGTCGCGCCCGAAGGCGGCGCGCCGACCTTTCCCGCGCGGGCGCCCCGGCGCCGGATCGACGCGGTGTTCGCCGACCGGTCGCTGCGCGTCCTGGGCTGCGGCGTGCCCCCCGACCCGGCGGGCGACTTTCCGCAGGCCACGGACCACTGTCCGGTGCTGGCCAGGATCGTGCTGCCCTGACCCTCACCCGGGGGACCGCTCCCGGTCACCGTGGGTGCTGGAGATCTCACTGTGGATATTCAGCACAAGAGCGTGTGTTCCCCTGATTTGCCGGGCAGGTGCCGCTAAAGTCCGAAACTTAGGTAAAGGCGGAGAGGGCAGACCCGTGAAGATCCTGATCAACCTGGGCCGCGGCGCGTCCGTCACGGTGGCGCCGGGCAGGCGGCAGTCGCTGGTGTTCGACAAGGAATGGAACGACCCGGACAAGGTTCACAAGGACGGCGCCCACGCCGACTGGCTGCCCAAGGAGTCGGCCTACCACCTGGCCACCCTGACCGTCATCGCCGACGGCCAGGCCGACGGCGAGAAGCTCAAGCTCACCATCACCGAGTACGAGCGGGACAAGGACACCCGGACCAAGGACGCGCTGGGCGAGGACAAGGTCGGCAACGGCACCCGCGTGGAGTACACCCTCTCGGGGCTGGTCTGGATGGACGAGAAGCGGCGCTACCGCGCCGAGGTGGAGAACTTCGGCACCGTGCCGGTGACCGTCGAGAAGGCCTACCTCAAAGTGGCGCGGTGAAGCGGTTCCCTGCCGTGCCGCGCGGGCTCAGATGACCGCGCCGTCGTCGTCGCCGTCCCTGGGCTCGTCGCCCATGCGCAGCACCAGGATGACGAAGCCGCCGATGAAGGCGGCCACCGCCAGGAACGCGGCCCAGCCCGGCGCGGACCAGCGGAAGACCACCGTGGCCAGGATGTAGAGCGGCCCGCCGACCAGGCACAGCCAGGCGAGCCTGCTGGCCGGGTCGCCGGTCGGCAGCGGCGGGGGAGGCGGCGGCTCGTAGTGCCCCTCCTCGTCCGGCTCGGGGAAGTCCCCGTCCTCCTTGACCGGACCCACCGGGCCCTCGGAGTAGTAGACGACACGGGCGGTCGGCAGCCGGCCGGAGCCGTCCTGCAGGTCGTCGCCGGCGTCGGCGGGGCCGAGGTTCTCCTCGTCGGGCCACGACACGTCGGTGGGCGTCTCGCCGAAACCGGCCACGATCTCCGCGAAGATCGCGTCCTCGTCGCGTTCGGGGGGCGGCGCCACCCGGTCCCGCAGCACGCTGACGTGCAGCAGCCGTTCGGCCTCGCCCTTGTGCTCGGCGTCGACGTGCACATGGTCCAGGACGTCGGGACCATCACCGCCCCCCGGCAGCGCGTACGCGGCGATGCCCGCCTCGCGCAGCACGGTGAGCAGTCGGTCGGCGAGTTCGGGGACCAGGTCGATCAGGGGCGCGTAGGCGTCCGCTGACAGCCCGTTCTCGCGGCGGTTCACTTCCCTCAACCCCTCAGGACTCCGGCGACCATCATGCGTTGAGCCTACGGTGCGAATCGTCCCACGGGGGGCAAGGGGGCGCGATCGTTCCGTCTGACCGATCCCGTGCGAAGATGTCTCCCACTTTCATCGTCGGGTACGGGTCAAAGGTCACGGAGAAGAGGCGGTCACGATGTTCTGGTGGGTGGTCAAGGCGATCGTGGGGCCGCTCCTGGTGCTGATCTGGCGGCCGAAGAACGACGGCATGGAGAACGTGCCGGAGGAGGGCCCGGTCATCCTGGCCAGCAACCACCTCTCGTTCGCCGACCACTTCTTCGGCCCCTGGCCGCTGCGCCGCAGGATCGTCTTCCTCGGCAAGCGCGACTACTTCACCGGCAAGGGCGTCAAGGGCGCGCTCAGCCGGATGTTCTTCAGCGGCGTCGGGGTGATCCCGATCGACCGCACCGGCGGCAAGGCCAGCGAGGAGGCCCTGGCCACCGGGCTGCGCGTGCTGCGCGAGGGCAAGCTGCTGGGCATCTACCCCGAGGGCACCCGGGTGCCGGACAACCGGCTGTTCAAGGGCAAGACCGGGGTGGCGCGGCTGGCCCTGCAGGGCAGGGTGCCGGTGATCCCGATGGCGATGATGCACACCTTCGAGCTGATGCCCGCGGGCTCGCGGCCGCGCGTCCGCGGCCTGCCCGGACGGCCCGGCGTGCGCTTCGGCGAGCCGATGGACTTCTCGCAGTACTACGGCCGGGAGGACGACCGCGAGGTGCTCCGCCTGATCACCGACAAGATCATGATGGCGATCAGGGAGCTGTCCGGCCAGGAGTACGTCGACCGCTACGCCGCCGAGGTCAAGGCCGAGCTCGCCGGCAAGGCGGTCGTGCGCAGGGACGACGACGAGGAGTGAACGTCGAGGCTGCCCTCTGGCGGGCCCTGGCGGTCTTCCGGATCGTCGCCTGCCTCTACGCGGCGGTCCTGATCGCCTCCAACCACCAGTCCTACCTGCATCCGGCGGGCGGCTGGATCGTGCTGGCCGTCATGGTGGCGTGGACGGCCTTCACCGTCCGGGCCTACGCCGGGGGCGGGGCGGGGCCGGTCCTGGCCGGTCTCGACCTCGTCGTGTCCACGGGGTGCCTGCTGGCCACCGGGCTGGTGGAGACCGCGCAGCACCTGGCCGACGGGCGGCCCAACCTGACGGCCAGCTGGGTGGCGATCCCGGTCCTGGTGTGGGCGCTGCTCGGCGGCGTGCGCTGGGGTGCCGCGGCGGCGCTGCTCGTGGGCATCCCCGACATGCTGCTGCGCTGGCTGTACGGCGGGGAGTTCCAGCAGACCACCCTCAACGGCCTGGTGCTGCTGCTGATGGGCGGGGTGGTGGTCGGCTACCTGGGCAGGCTGGCCCGCTACAGCCAGGAGCGCCTGGCGCGCGCGGTGGCGCTGGAGACCGCGACCAGGGAGCGCGAACGGCTCGCCCGCGACCTGCACGACTCGGTGCTGCAGGTGCTGGCGCTGGTGCGGCGGCGGGGGACGGAGCTGGGCGGCGAGGCCGCCGAGCTGGGCAGGCTGGCGGGGGAGCAGGAGGTGGCGCTGCGCGCGCTGATCTCCCGCCCGGCGGGCGAGGAGGAGCCCGGCGGCGAGCGCGACCTGCGCGACCTGCTGGACCGCTACGCCTCGTCCTCGGTGCAGGTCTCCGCCCCGGCGACACCGGTGCGCCTGCCCGGCCACGCCGCGGCCGAGCTGGCGGCGGCGGTGGGCGCCGCCCTCGACAACGTCTCCCGCCACTGCGGTCCGGACGCGCGGGCGTGGGTCCTGGTGGAGGACGACGGGGAGACGGTGACGGTCAGCGTCCGCGACGACGGGCCCGGCATCCCCGAAGGGCGGATGGAGGCCGCGGCGAAGGGCGGCCGCATGGGCCTGGCCCGGTCGATCAAGGGCCGTGTCCGCGACCTGGGCGGCACCGTCGAGATCTTCTCCTCGCCCGGCGCCGGCACCGAGCTGGAGCTGATCGTCCCCCGTCCGCGCTGACGCGGGCGGGGTGCATGATGGGCGGTGCGGGACGAGAGGGCCCGCGCGTACGGGCCGGAGCCCGGTGAGGAGAGGACGATGACGGGGATCCGGGTGATGGTGGTCGACGACCATCCGATGTGGCGCGAGGCCGTGGCGCGCGACCTGGCCGAGGCCGGGTACGAGGTGGTGGCCACGGCGGGCGAGGGGCGCAAGGCGGTGCGGATCGCCGCGGCGGCCCGGCCGCAGGTGGCGGTCGTGGACCTGCAGCTGCCCGACATCAGCGGGGTGCAGGTCGCCCGCTCGCTGGTGGCCGCCGACCCGTCGGTGCGGGTGCTGGTGCTGTCGGCCAGCGGGGAGCAGGCCGACGTCCTGGAGGCGGTGAAGGCGGGCGCCACCGGCTACCTGCTCAAGTCAGCGGCCCGCGAGGAGTTCCTGGACGCCGTGGCGCGCACCGCGCAGGGCGACGCGGTCTTCACCCCCGGCCTGGCCGGGCTGGTGCTGGGCGAGTACCGCAGGCTCGCCGCCGCGCCGGCCCCCGAGCCCGACGCCCCGCGCCTGACCGACCGCGAGACCGAGATCCTGCGCCTGGTCGCCAAGGGCCTGACCTACAAGCAGATCGCCGAGCGCCTCGTCCTCTCCCACCGCACGGTCCAGAACCACGTGCAGAACACCCTGGGCAAACTCCAGCTCCACAACCGGGTGGAGCTGGTGCGTTATGCGATCGAGAAGGGTCTCGACGGCGAATAGTCCCCTCCGCCGGAACCCGGCCGCCTCCTCCTGCATCTATCTGGTCGAGACCGGGCGATGCCCGGGAGAACGAGGGAGAGTCAGATGACGGACTCGACGACCACGTGGGGAATCAACGGGCCTGCCTTCCTTGGAGTGTTCGCCCTGGTGGCCGCGGCGGCATGGCTGCTGGGACTGGCGATGCGCCGCCGGCTGCGGGCGGGCCGGGCCCCCTCCCGCGAACTGCACCCCTACGAACTGGCCTACCTGCAGGGCGGCGCCCGGCTGGTCGTCGCGTCCGTCCTGGCGGCGCTGCGGATGTCCGGGTCGGTCACCGCGCGGCCGGGCGGCTCCCTGCGGGCCGAGGGCACCCCGGTGGCGGCGCGCTCCCCGCTGGACCAGGCGGTCCTGAAGGCGGCGGGCCGGGCCGTGCGGACCGGGGAGCTGGCCGACCACTCCCTCCTGCGGCCGCGCCTGGACGAGCTGCGCGACGGCCTGCGCGCCGAGGGGCTGCTGCTCGGCCCCGAGGACCGGCGGGTCGTGCGGATCTCCGCGCTGCCGCTGCTGTTCGTACTGCTGGTGGGCCTGGCGCGGATGGCGGCGGGCCTGCAGAACGGGAAGCCGGTCGGCTACCTGATCGCGCTGCTCGTGGTCGCCGCGGCAGTGCTGGCGTTCATGCTGTACGTCCCCGAGAAGACCCGGGCCGTGGACGGCGTGCTGCTCGAGGCCCGGACCCGCCACCCGGAGCTGCAGCCGACCGCCTCCCCCGACTGGCGGTCCCACGGCCCCGAGGCGGCGGCGCTGGGCGTGGCGCTGTTCGGCGTCGGCGCGCTGGTGGCCATGGACCCCCAGTTCGCCGAGGAGGCCGAGATCCAGCAGCGCCTCGGCCAGACCGGCTCCGGCGGCGGTGACGGCGGAGGCGGTGGCGACGGCGGGGACGGCGGCGGCGGGGGAGGCGGCTGCGGCGGTTGCGGGGGATGCGGCGGATGACCTCTCCCGGGGTGGGGCTCGGCTGGCGGCCCCCGCTCGCGCGGTTCGCCGCGGACCTGCCGGGACTGGCCGGCTCCGGCTTCGCCGAGGTGATCGCCGAGACCCTGCACCGCCCCGATCCCGCGCTGCTGGAGCTGCGCGACCGGGGCGCGCGGATCGTCCCGCACGGCGTGCGGCTGTCACTGGGCGGCGCCGCTCCGGTCGAGCCCGAACGGGTCGCCCATCTGGCGCACTGCGCCGAGCTGCTGGGCGCGCCGCTGGTCAGCGAGCACGTGGCGTTCGTGCGTGCCGGAGGCCTGGAGGCGGGGCACCTGCTGCCGGTGCCCCGCAGCCGCGCGGCGCTGGACGCGCTGACCCGCAACATCCGCCTCACCCGCGCGGAGCTGGACGTGCCGCTGGCCGTCGAGCCGATCGCGGCGCTCTTCGACTGGCCCGACGACGAGTACACCGAGGGCGACTTCCTCACCGAGCTGCTCGACCGGACCGGCGCGCTGCTCCTGCTGGACGTGGCCAACGTCTACGCCAACGCGCGCAACAGGGGGCGGGACCCGGTGAAGGAGCTGGAGTCCTTCCCGCTCGACCGCGTCGCCTACTGCCATGTGGCGGGCGGCGGCGAACACGACGGGTACTACCACGACACCCACACCCACGCGCTGCCCGAGGAGGTGCTCGCGCTGGTCGGCGAGGCCGGGCGGCGCACCACCGCCGGCCTGGGATACCTGCTGGAGCGCGACGGCAACTACCCGCCCGCCGCCGCACTGCGGGCCGAACTGGACGCGATCGCCGACGCGGCCGGGCTGGCGCGGATCACATGACCGGCCCGAAGGAACCCGGCCCGGCGGAATCCGGTCTGGCGGAGTCCGGCCCAGAGGAGTCCGGTCCGGAGAAGTTCGGTCCAGGGGAGCTCGGCTCGGAGGAGTCCGGCCCGACGGAGTCCGGCTTGGAGGAGCCAGGGCTGGCGGAGCTCGCCCGGCGGCAGGAGGAGCTGGTCCGCGCCCTGGTGGCCGGGGCGCGGCTGCCCGAGGGTTTCGACGCGGCGCGGGTCGGCGCGGCCGCCCGCGCGCTGCGCAACAAGAGGTTCGGGGAGGTCGTGCGCGTCTGGCCGTCGCTGCTGCCCTACCGCACGGAGTTCTGCGCGTGGGCCGAAGGCAGGCCCACGAGGGGCGCCGAGCGGGACGGCTGGGAGTTCGCCCGCGCGCACCGCTCGCTGCTGGACGACGGCGCGGCGACCGACCTGGCCGTCCTGGAGGCGCGATGGCGCCATGCAGACGAGCCGCGGAGGCGCCGGGGGCCGGTGGTGCGCCGGGCGCCGGGAGGGCTCGTCCTGGGGCTGTGGGGCCGGGTGCGGGTACTCCGAGTACGGAGTGGTTAGGTCGGATGGGAGCCCTCGGGCGGGCTCACGGACCGTGAAGGGGGCTGCATGCGCATCGGGGTGCTCACCGGGGGAGGCGACTGCCCGGGACTCAACGCGGCGATCCGGGCGGCGGTGTTCCGGGGGGTGAAGGAGCACGGCGACGAGTTCACGGGCTTTCGCGACGGCTGGCGCGGCCCCCTCGAACGCGACGCCTTCCCTTTGGACGCGGCGGCCGTCGGGGACATCCTTCCGCTCGGCGGCACGATCCTCGGCTCCTCCCGCACCAACCCGCTGAAGGAGGACGACGGGGTCGCCCGCATCCGCCGGAACCTGGCGGACCTGGGACTGGACGCCCTGATCGCGATCGGCGGCGAGGACACCCTGGGCGTGGCGAACGCCCTGCACGAGGCGGGCGTGCCGGTCGTGGGCGTGCCCAAGACCATCGACAACGACCTCAGCGGCACCGACCAGACCTTCGGCTTCGACACGGCCGTCTCCATCGCCACCGAGGCCGCCGACCGGCTGCGCACCACCGCCGAGAGCCACCACAGGGCGGTGGTCGTGGAGGTGATGGGCAGGCACGCCGGGTGGATCGCGCTGCACACCGGCCTGGCCGCGGGCGCCGACGCCGTCCTGGTGCCGGAGAAGCCGTTCGACATGGCGGAGGTCACCTCCCACGTCGAGGCGCGGTTCCGGGCGTCGCGCGCGGCGGTCCTCGTCGTCTCCGAGGGCGCCCGCCCCGCCGAGGGCTCGCTGGAGCTGCAGACGGGCGAGCGCGACGCCTTCGGGCACGTGCGGCTCGGCGGCGTCGGGGAGCGGCTCGCCGGGGAGCTGGAGCGGCGCACCGGCCGCGAGGCGCGCTCGGTCGTCCTGGGCCACCTCCAGCGCGGCGGGACGCCCACCGCGTTCGACCGGGTGCTGGCCACCCGGTTCGGGCTGCACGCCGCCGACGCCGTCCGCGCCGGGGCCTACGGCACCATGGTGGCGCTGCGCGGGACGGAGATCACACGGGTGCCCCTGGCGGAGGCGGTCGGCACCCTCAAGACCGTGCCGCCCGAGCGGTACGCCGAGGCCGAGGTCTTCTCCGGTTGAGGACGATCTCCGATAACCGGTCGAAGTGCTCTCCGGAATGGGCGACACTGAAAGACGGTTCCCGCAACGTCTGACGGAGGTCTGAATCATGCCCCTGGCGCCCGCCGCCGGTGAGCCGTGTGTGCTGCTGAAGCTCGGCGAGATCGTCCTGAAGGGCAAGAACCGCCATCAGTTCGAGCAGCGGCTGCAGAGCAACATCCGCAAGGCGCTCGCCTCCACGGGGGTCGGCGTCGACCTCTGGCAGCGCTCCGGTGTGATCATCATCCGGGCCGGCAGCGGCCTGGCCGAGGACGTCGAGAAGGTCGCCAAGCGGCTGGAGGACGTCATGGGCATCGTCATCGTGCACCGCACGCGGCGGGTGCCCAAGGACGTCGAGTCGATGACCGCGGCCGCGCTGGAGGCGGTGGCCCAGCACCCGATGACGGCCCGCGGCGGCAGCTTCGCGGTGCGCCCGCGCCGCCGCGACAAGCGCTTCCCGATCACCTCCTCGCAGATCGGGATCTCGGTCGGCTCGGCCATCAACGTCAAGTTCGGTCTGCCGGTCGACCTGAAGAACCCCGACATCACCGTCTCCATCGAGGTCGACCGCGACGAGGTGTTCGTCTACACCGACGGCGCGCCCGGCCAGGGCGGGCTGCCGGTGGGCTCCAGCGGGCGCGGTCTGGTGCTGATGTCCGGTGGTATCGACTCCCCGGTCGCCGCCTACCGGATGATGCGCCGCGGCCTGCGGGTGGACTACCTGCACTTCTCCGGCATGCCCTTCACCGGCCCCGAGTCGATCTACAAGGCGTACGCGCTGGTGCGCGAGCTCGACAAGTTCCAGGGCGACTCGCGGCTGTACGTGGTGCCGTTCGGCAAGGCGCAGCAGCAGATCAAGTCCGCGGGCGAGGACCGGCTGGCGATCGTCGCCCAGCGGCGGCTGATGCTCAAGACCGCCGAGATCGTGGCCGAGCGGCGCCGCGCCGGCGCGCTCATCACCGGTGACGCCCTGGGCCAGGTGGCCAGCCAGACCCTGGTCAACATGACGGCGCTGGACGACGCGGTGGACCTGCCGATCCTGCGCCCGCTGGTCGGCATGGACAAGATCGAGATCATGGACCAGGCGCGCCGCAACGCCACCCTGGCCATCTCCGAGCTGCCCGACGAGGACTGCTGCTCGATGCTGGCCCCGCGCCGGCCCGAGACCGCGGCGCGCATCGCCGACCTGCGGCAGATCGAGAAGCGGCTGGACGCCGAGGAGCTGGCCGAGCAGCTGGCCGACTCGGTGCAGGAGCACCGCCCGGTCTACGGCACGGACTGACCGCCGCGCCGGCTCAGTCCTCGATGACCCCTTCGGCGCGGAGCCGCAGGGCGAGCACCTCGACGGGCGGGTCGGGGTCGAAGTCCGACGGGCGGGGCGGCTCGGGGCCGTCCTCGCCGAACCGGGCGGCCTTCTCCACGCGGATGATGCGGAAGCGCCGCCCGCACACCTCCAGCGCGTCCAGCCTGCCGGCGAGCAGGCGGGCCGCCGCCCGGTCGTAGGCGGTGCGGGTGGGCTCGTCCACGCGTTCCACCACGGGGGCGACCTGCTGGAGGTACTCGGCGAGGGCCTCGCGGGCCCGCTGCGGGGTGGGGCAGGCGGCGGTCGACGACCGCCACCCGTCGTGCAGGTACTCGGCGACGGAGAAGGCCGGGAGCATGGGGATGGGCACCGGGTGCGAGCGCGCCGCCCGCCGGGCGTCTGACCTGGCCTGCTCGTTCGGCGCCCCGGGCTGCTCGACGGCCTCGGCGAAGCGCACGGCGAGCTCGGCGCACTCGGCCTCCGGGTGGCCCGCCCGGCCGGAGGGGCCGAGCGTCTCGTACCGCGGGGCCGGGGCGGTGCGCGGGTCGGGGTCGGTGGGGCGCGGCGGTTCGGGTTCGCCGCTGAGGTTCAGCCGCAGGATCTGCTCCACGCGGATGATCCGGAACCGGCGGCCCGCCACGACGAGCTCGTCGTAGCGCTCCCAGTCCAGCACGCGGGCCGCGGCCAGGTAGGGCTCGGGCTCGGCGGCCGCGCGCGCCTCCAGCCGCAGGTGGCCGGCCAGGTCGTCGCGGGAGCACTGGGGGGTGGCCTCCCCCAGGGTGATCACGCGCCAGTCCCCGCCGAGTTCCTCGGCGACCCCGAACATGGGACCGGCCAGGACGGTCAGCGGGTACTCCCGCCGGGCCCGCCGGGCGTCGTGCGCGACGAGCGCCCGCACCGGGTCATCGGTGGTGGTCAGCTCGTGTAGCCCTTGTTCCAGAGCCTCGTCCTCATGGGGCATGCCCCACATGGTCCCCTGCCCCTACCGTACTTTCGCCGATTCGCGCCGGATCGCCGATACGGTTCCGCTTTCCGGACGGCCTCGGAGGAAAATCCTCAACCCGGGATAAAGATCCTTATACTCTGACGGCCGGGCGCGCGGAGATCCGCACGCCCGGCCGCCGGGCCACCTCAGGCCGTGGCCGCCTCAGGCCGGGACGGCCGCGGCGGGGACGGTGAGCGAGCGGCCCACCACCGGGGGCAGCGCGCGCACCAGCTCGGCCAGCTCGGCGAGGTCCTCCCGGACCAGCGCCTGGGGGCCGTCGCACAGCGCGGTCTCGGGGTGCGGGTGCACGTCGATGATGACGCCGTCGGCGCCGATCGCGATGGCCGCGCGGGTGAGCGGGAGCACCAGGTCGCGGTGGCCGCCGGAGTGGGACGGGTCCACGATCACCGGCAGGTGCGACAACCGCTGGGCCACCGGGACCGCGGAGATGTCCAGGGTGTTGCGGGTGGCCTTCTCGAAGGTGCGGATGCCGCGCTCGCACAGGACGACGTCGAGGTTGCCGCGCTGGGCGACGTACTCGGCCGACATCAGCCACTCCTCGATGGTCCCGCTCATGCCGCGCTTGATCATGACGGGCTTGCCGGCCTCGCCGACCGCCTGCAGCAGCGCGAAGTTCTGGGTGTTGCGGGTGCCGATCTGCAGCATGTCGGCGTACCGGGCGACCAGTTCCACGTCGCGCGCGTCCACCACCTCGGTCACGACCGGCATGCCGGTCTCGGCCCGCACGTCCGCCAGGATGCGCAGCCCCTCCTCGCCCAGGCCCTGGAAGGCGTACGGGGAGGTGCGGGGCTTGAAGGCGCCGCCGCGCAGCAGGGTGGCGCCGGCCGACTGCGCCATGCGGGCGGCCTCGAGGGTCTGCTCGGGGGTCTCCACCGCGCAGGGGCCGGCGATCAGGGTCATGGCGCCGGGGCCGATCGGCACGCCGCCGACGTGCACGGTCGAGCGCTCCGCGTGGTGCTCGCGGCTCACCAGCTTGTAGGGGGCGCTGATCCGCACCACCTCGACGACGCCGCGCTGGCCGCCGAGGTTGAGCGCCTCGAAGCGCTCGGCGTCGCCGACCAGGCCGACGATGGTGCGGTTGACCCCGCGGCTGACGAAGGCCTCGCCGCCCGCCGACTCGACGAGCGAGACGACGTTGTCGAGGTCGGACTCGGTGGCTTCGGCGGTCATGACGACGACCATGCTGGTCTCCTTGGAAGAGGCTGGGAAGGGCGGAAGAGGTTCGAGGACGCGAAAGAGCCCCGGGCCGAAGAGGCGGCCCGGGGCTCTGGTGTGAAGCAGGTCAGCGCAGCGTGCGGCTGACGATCACCCGTCCGGGCTCGCCATACCAAAAGAAGTAAACGACGCTGCGCATGAGGACCAGGGTAAGGCATCCTCGCGCCGTCCCCGCACACCGGGGTGGAACGCGGGGGCTGGAATCCGGCCCGGGTCCGAAGGATGGCAGGATGGGCGGGAACATGACCCCTCCACAGAAACCCTTGCCGCCGGGGCAGTACGTGCCCCGGGGATTCCCGGTGCTGCACTACGGGCCCGTGCCGCGCTTCCGCCCGGAGCGGTGGGACTTCCGGGTCTTCGGACCCACCGCCGGGGGAGCGGAGGCCCGCTGGGACTGGGACGAGTTCCAGAAGCTCCCGCGCGCCCAGGTGGTCGCCGACTTCCACTGCGTCACCAAGTTCACGATCCCGGACAACCTCTGGGAGGGCGTGACGGGCCGCGCGCTGCTGGAGCTGGCGCCCCCCCACCCCGACGTCACCCACGTCATGCTCTGGGCCGAGTACGGCTACAGCGCCAACATCAGGCTGAGCGACCTGGCCGACGAGGGGACGCTGTTCGCCACCCACCACAACGGCGAGCCGCTCACCGCCGACCACGGATTCCCCGTCCGGGCGGTCGTCTCGCACCTGTACGGCTGGAAGAGCGTGAAGTGGGCGAGAGGCATCGAGTACCTCGTCGGCGACCGCCGCGGCTTCTGGGAGGAGCGCGGCTACCACAACACCGCCGATCCGTGGCTGGAGCAGCGCTACTCCTACCAGGAGTGACGGGCGGCGCGGGCGGGCGCGGCATAGTCACCTGGTGAAAGTGATTGCGTGCACAGCGTGAGCGCGGGAGGGTCCTCCCATGCTTCGTGTCCTCGCGGTCGATGACGAACCGCCCGCCCTCGACGAACTGATCCGCCTGCTGCGCGCCGACCCCCGGATCGACCGGGTGGCCGGGGCCTGCGACCCGGCGGAGGCGCTGCGCGGGCTGAGCCGCGTGCTGGCCGGCGGAGACCGGCTGGACGCGGTGTTCCTCGACGTGCGCATGCCCGGCCTGGACGGCTTCGACTTCACCCGGCTGCTGGCGGGGTTCGCCGAGCCGCCCGTCGTGGTCTTCGTGACCGCCCACGCGGACGGCGCCGTCGCCGCCTTCGACCTCGGCGCGGTGGACTACCTCCTGAAACCGGTGCGGCCCGAGCGGCTGGCCGAGGCGGTCCGCCGGGTGGAGCGGGCGGTGCGGCGCGGCGGGGACGAGGCCGCGCCGGACGAGGTGATCCCGGTGGAGCTCGGCGGCCGCACCCGCATGGTCAGCCGCTCGGCGGTCACCCACGTGGAGGCGCACGGCGACTACGTCCGCCTGCACACGGTCGGCGAGGGCGCGGGCTACCTGGTCCGCATCCCGCTGACCGTGCTGGCGCGGCGGTGGGAGGGCGCGGGGTTCATCCGCATCCACCGCAGCACGCTGGTGTCGTCCGCGCACATCGAGGAGCTGCTCTTCGACGAGGGCCGTGCCTCGGTGCGGGTGGGCGGAGCGGTGCTGGCGGTGAGCCGCAGGCACACCCGCCGGGTCAGGGACCTGCTCGTGCGCGGTTTCAAGTCCGACCGGAACGCCGGTCCCGCCGCCGACCGGACCGGCCCCGACCGTTCGTCGCGCATGATCGGCCGTTCACCCGACCCTCACGCTACGTACATCGACGGCTACTGACCGTTGGTCGCGGGAGGGTCGCCGGAGTCTGCCCCCGGAGCGCCCGCCTGCCTATTGTTCTCTTCAGCAAGGCGATTCTGGAGGTCCTCCTCAGGACCGGGGTTCACGCCCCGGGACAGGAGGGTCACAGCCGCCGGATCCCGTACCGGGGGGGTGGGATCCGACGGTGATGGCTCAGGCGCCGAGCGGACAGTCGGGGGGTTGTCCGTCTCGGCGCCTGGGCGTTTTCGGGCCTTCTCGGGACTCACCGCTCATCCCGAGAAGGTCCTCTTTCGTCCCGGCCCCGATCGCTCCAAGCCTCGCGATCGCTCAGGCTTCACGATCGCTCCAAGCCCCGCGATCGTCCCGGCCCCGCGAACGCTCCAAGCCCCGCGATCGTCCTGGCCCCGCGATCGCCCAGGCTTCACGAACGCCCTGGCGCTGCGAACGCTCCAGGCTTCGCGATCGCTTCGGCCTCGCGATCGCACCGGCTTCGTGAATGCCGCCGGTTCGCGAAGGGCGGTCAGCCCCGCAGCCGCTTCAGCGTGTCGATGTCGGTCTTGTGGGGCTCGGCGGAACGGCCCGGGGTCTCGATGATCAGGGGGACTCCCGCCACGGCCGGGTGGGCCATCAGGTCGGCGAACGGCTGCTCGCCGATGTGCCCGGCGCCGATGTTCTCGTGCCGGTCCTTGCGGGAGCCGCACACGTCCTTGGAGTCGTTGGCGTGGATCAGCTGCAGCCTGCCGGCGCCGACGGTCTCGACCAGCGCGTCGAGGGTGCGGGTGACGCCCCCCTCCGCGGTCAGGTCGTGCCCGGCGGCGAAGGCGTGGCAGGTGTCCAGGCAGACGCCGAGCTTGGGGTGGTGGTCCAGCGCCTCGAAGTAGGGGCCGAGCTGGTCGACGGTGGCGCACAGCATCGCGCCCTGCCCGGCCATCGGCTCCAGCAGCAGGCTCGGCGCGTTCTCGGGCAGAGCCCTCAGCAGCGGCAGCACCCGCTCGTGGATCTGCGCCATCGCCGCCTCCACCGGCTGGGTCACCGCGGAACCGGTGTGCACCACCACCCCCTTGGCGCCGATCGCGGTGCCGCGCTCCAGCGCGTGCGCCACCGACTCCAGCGACTTCTCCAGGGTGTCGGCGTTGGGGGAGCCGAAGTTCACCAGGTAGGAGGCGTGCACGTAGACGGGCAGCACCGACTCCCGCAGCAGGGCGTCCTCCGCGGGCCTGCCCGCGGTCAGCGCCCACCCGCGGGGGTTGCTGACGAAGACCTGGACGGCCTCGGCACCGATCTCCGCCGCGTACTTCAGGCCTCCGGTGCCCAACCCCCCGGCCACCGGCACATGCGCCCCGATGGGGCTCTTCTGTGTGGTCATGATGGGGCCAGGGTAACGGGCGCGGCCGACAACGTCAGTCGTAGACGGTGACCGTCGAGCCCGGGGGGACGCGCTGGCCGCCGCCGGGCTGCTGGTCGATGACCCGGCCGCTGTTCACGCGGTGCTGCACGTCGACCTGGAGGCCGCGCTCCTGCAGCTTCTTGACGGCGTCGTCGACCGCACGCCCCAGGACCAGGGGGACCTTGACGTTGCCCTTGTCGTCCGGGCCGTCGTCGCAGAACGGGTTGATGGCCGAAAGGAAGCAGTCCTCCTTCTTGTTGACGCCCAGGGTGACGGCGTCGCCCGGCTTGAGCAGGGTGCCCGGCGCCGGGTTCTGCCACAGGATGGCGCCGTTCTCCTTGGCCGGGTCGGTCTGCGTCTGCTCGTAGATCGGCAGGTCGCCGTTCAGCTGGCCCTTGAGCGTCTCGAGCTGGGCGTACGCCTCTTCCTTCGACTTGCCGGACAGGTTCGGCATGGCCAGGCCGCTGCTGATGAGCAGCACGACCGGCTCGTCCCTGGCGTGCTCGGTGCCGGCCTTGGGGTTGGTGCCCAGGGCCATGCCCTCGGCGGCGGCGCCGGGCTTCTTCTCCTCGGTGAGCGTCACGAAGTCCTTGAGCGTGGCGCGCGCCTGCTCGGCGGTCTGCCCCGTCACGTCCGGGATCTTGCGGGGCGTGAGGCCCTGGGAGAGCACCAGGGTGACGGTCTCGCCGGGGTCGACCTTGCTGCCCACCCCGGGGCTGACCTCGGCGACGGTGCCCTTGCGCGCCGTCTCGGAGTACTCCTTCTCGTCGGCGATCGCGTAGGTGATGCCCTCGGCCCGCAGCGCCTCCACGGCGTCGGCCTGGCTCAGCCCGATGACCTTCGGCACGTGGTCGTACTTGCCCGACACCTGGTACCAGGTCGCCCAGCCGATCACCATGGACGCGATGACGCCCAGGGTCACCAGCACGAACTTGCCGGTGATGAAGTGCAGGATCCGGTCGAACAGCATGACCTGTTCGCGAGGAGGCTCGTCGGGGACCATGGCGCGCGGCATGACAGTGGTATGCCCACCGGGATGCCCACCGGTGTGCCCGCCGGGCGGCAGCGTGGGGTGCACGCTCGGCAGCACGCTGGTGCGGCCGTCCGGCGCGACGTCCGGCAGCGAGCCGCCGGGGCCGGGCAGGCCCGGCACCCCCAGCACGGAGGTGGCGTTGTCGGGGGAGGGCGGGGCCGCGGGGGCGGCGGGGAGCTCCAGGGAGGCGTCGGTCAGCAGCGCGTGGAAGTGGTCGGCGTCGGCCGGGCGGCCCGCCGGGTCCTTGCTGGTCGCCGAGATCACCAGCGCGTCGATCCGCGGCGGGATACCGGGCACCAGCTGGGACGGCAGCGGGATCTGCTCGTTGACGTGCCGCCAGGCCACCTGGAGCGGGGTCTCGCCGACGTGCGGCTGGCGGCCGGTGAGCAGCTCGAACAGCAGGATGCCCGCCGCGTACACGTCGGTACGGGTGTCGGACCGGCCGGTGACCACCTGCTCGGGCGCCATGTAGGCGACCGTGCCGATGATCATGCCGGTCTTGGTCTGCTTGCTGTCGGTCTCGGCGCGGGCCAGGCCGAAGTCGGCCACCTTGACCTGCCCGTCGACGCTCAGCAGCACGTTCTCGGGCTTGATGTCGCGGTGGATGAGGCCGGCCCGGTGCGCGGCGCCCAGCGCGGCCAGGACCGGCGCCATGATCTCCAGCGCGTCGCCGGCCGGCAGCCTGCCCCGCTCGTCCAGGAGGTCGCGCAGGGTGCGGCCGGGCAGGTACTCCATGGTCAGGTAGGTGTGCGCGCCGTGGGTGCCCTGGTCGTACACCGCCACCACGTTCGGGTGGGACAGCGCCGCCGCGGACTTGGCCTCGCCCATGAACCTGCGGACGAACTCGTCGTCCTGCGCCAGGTGGGGGTGCATCACCTTGAGCGCGATCACGCGGTTCAGCTTGAGGTCGTGGCCCACGTAGACGGTGGCCATGCCACCGCGTGCGACCTTGGCGTCGACGCGGTAGCGCTCGTCGAGTACCTGCCCGACGAGAGGGTCTACAGCTGTCGCGTCCACCCGGGCAGTCTACGGGCGAAACGGACTACTCCCCATCGCTCTGAGGGACTACCTCGCGGCCGTTCCGCAACCGTGACAGTCGTGCGGAACGGCCGCCCAGGGCCCTGGCGGGGGCGACCCGGCAGGTCAGGATCCGGCGGTGGCCAGACCCTCGAAAGGCGAGGACGCCCGGGCCAGCCGCCGCACGGGGATGCGCCCCGCCAGCCGCGCCGCGCGGCCCGCCTCGACGGCGCGGCGCATCGCGCCGGCCATCAGCGCCGGGCGCTGCGCGCGGGTGACGGCGGTGGCCAGCAGGACCGCGTCGCAGCCCAGTTCCATCGCCAGGGCCGCGTCGCTGGCCGTGCCGATCCCGGCGTCCAGGATCACCGGCACGCCCGCCCGCTCGACGATCAGCTCGATGTTGTGCGGGTTGCGGATGCCCATGCCCGAGCCGATGGGCGAGCCGAGCGGCATCACCGCCGCGCAGCCGGCCTGCTCCAGCCGCCGGGCCAGCACCGGGTCGTCGCTGGTGTAGGGCAGCACCGTGAACCCCTCGGCCACCAGGCGCTCGGCGGCGTCCAGCAGCTCGACCGGGTCGGGCAGCAGGGTGTGCTCGTCGGCGATGACCTCCAGCTTCACCCAGGAGGTGCCCAGCGCCTCGCGGGCCAGCCGGGCGGTGAGGACCGCCTCGCCGGAGGTGAAGCAGCCCGCGGTGTTGGGCAGCACCCCGATGCCGTGCCGGTCCAGCACCTCCAGCACCGACCCCTTCATCGCGGGGTCGATGCGGCGCATGGCCACCGTGGTCAGCTCGGTGCCGGAGGCCAGCAGCGCCTCCTCCAGCACGTGCAGGCTGGGCGCGCCCCCGGTGCCCATGACCAGCCGGGAGCCGAACTCGCGGCCCGCGATCACCAGCGGGTCGGCCGTGTCGGTCATGTTGGTCATGTCCATCTCAGCCTCCCTGGACCGCGGTGAGGATCTCCACCCGGTCGGCGTTCCTGACGGGGGTCGCGGCCCAGTCCGCGCGCGGCACCACCTCGTCGTTCACCGCCACCGCGACGCCGCGTCCGGCCGCGGTGAAGCGCGTCACGGCCGTCTCGACGGTCGCGTCCTCGGGCAGGTCCTGTTCCTGGCCGTTGATCGTCACTCTCATCTGCTGTCTCCGGTGGGGGCGAATCGGGCGGCGCCGAACGGTCGGATCGCCTCGGGCGGCTCCTTGCCCTCCAGCAGGTCCGCGACGGCGTCGGCGGTCAGGGGGGTGAGCAGGATGCCGTTGCGGAAGTGGCCGGTGGCCGCCAGCAGGCCGTCGGGGCCCGCGAAGCCGAGGATCGGGGAGTTGTCGGGGGAGCCGGGCCGGAAGGAGGCGCTGACCTCCTTGAACTCCAGCTCGGTGACGCCGGGGAAGAGCGTGCGGGCGTCGCGCAGCAGCTCCCACAGGCCGCCCGCGGTGACCCGGGAGTCGAAGCCCAGCTCCTCCTGGGTGGCGCCGACGACCAGCTCGCCGTCCGGGCGCGGCACCAGGTACATCGAGAAGCCGCGCACCAGGCCGCGGGTGGCGCGGGTGAGGAAGGGATAGGGGCTGTGCAGCCGCAGGATCTGGCCCTTCACCGGGCGGACGGGCAGGTCCGCCAGCTCCGCCGACCAGCTCCCGGCCGCCACGACGACGCGTTCGGCGGCCAGGACGTCCCCGTCCTCCAGCCGCACGCCGCGCACCGCGCCGCCCTCGACGACGATCTCGCGGACCCGCCGCCGCACGATCGGGACGTCCTCGCAGGCGGCGAGCAGGGCCCGCACCACCCGCCTGGGGTCGACGGAGCCGTCGTCGGGGGCGAGGATGCCGCCCCGCACGGACGGCGCGAGCATCGGCTCCAGCCTGCGGCACTCCCGTCCGGTGAGCAGCTCGGTGCGCAGCCCCAGCGACTCCTGGAAGCGGTGCTGGTCGGTGAGGAAGGCCAGGTCGTCGGTGTCGTAGGCGACCGAGAGGTTGCCCTCCTTGCGGTAGCCGATGTCGATCCCGGTGCGTTCGGCGAGCTCCGCGGCGAACTCCGGGTAGCGGTCGCGGGAGTCCAGGCCGAGGCGGAGCTGCTGCTCCTCGCCGTACTGCAGCTCTCCGACGGGTGTCAGCATCCCGGCGGCCACGTGGCTGGCGCCGCCTCCGGGCTCGGGGTCCACCAGGGTGACCGGCAGTCCGCGCTGGGACGCCCGCCAGGCGATGCCGAGGCCGATGGCCCCCGCGCCGATGACCACGATCAAGTGTCGCTCCCTTCGCCGGCATGACCCGGATCAGGTTCTGGCGGTCGGGAGACGCGCTCCCCTCTCAGCCCGTACCGGGCTCCCGCGCTTCTTACGGGGCCAGCGTATGCCCTGAGCAGTGCTGATCGGATATCAGGGCATCCTGCGCCTGGGCGGGACCGGAGTGGAAGTTAGGGTGTCCTGCCAGGAGAACCGGCATCTCGGAGGACCGAATGGAACGCGTGATCGTGGTCGGGGGCGGCCTGGCCGGCGTGCGCGCCGTGGAAGCGCTGCGGGCCAAGGGCTTCGGCGGGCGGCTCACCCTGGTCGGCGCGGAGCCGCACCGCCCCTACGACCGTCCGCCGCTGTCGAAGGCCGTCCTGGCCGGGGAGCGCGACGACACCACGGTCGACGCGTCCTGGGACACGCTCGACTGCGAGCTGCTGCTGGGGCACCGCGCGACCGGGCTGCGCGTGCAGGACCGCGTCCTGGAGACCACCGCGGGCGAGCTGCCGTACGACGGCCTGGTGATCGCCACCGGCGCGGAGACCGTCCGGCTGCCGGGTCCGGGCCGCCAGCACGTGATCCGCACCATCGACGACGCGCTGGAGCTGCGCTCGCTGCTGGTCCCCGGCGCCCGCGTGGTGATCGTCGGCGCGGGCTGGATCGGCGCGGAGGCCGCCACGACGGCGGCGAAGCTGGGCTGCGAGGTGACCGTGCTGGAGGCCGCGCCCGCGCCGCTGGCCGTCGCGCTCGGGCCCGAGCTGGGCGCGCTGACCGTCCCCTGGTACGCCGAGGCGGGCGTCTCGCTGCGCTGCGGGGTCAAGGTCTCCTCGATCGAGGAGGGCGGGGTCGCGCTGGTGGACGGCGAGTTCCTGCCGGCCGACGCGGTGGTCGTCGGCATCGGCGTGCGGCCCTCGCTGGACTGGGTGAGCGGCCTGGAGACGGCGAACGGCGTGGTGGTGGACGCCTCGCTGCGCACCTCCCGGCCGGAGATCGTCGCGGTCGGCGACTGCGCGGCCTGGTGGTCCCACCGCTACGGCAGGCGGCTGCGGGTGGAGCACTGGGACGCGGCGCTCAACGCCCCGGAGGTGGCGGCGGCCACGCTGCTGGGCCAGGAGGCCGTCTACGACGACCCGCCGTACTTCTGGTCCGAGCAGTTCGGCCGGATGGTGCAGTACGCCGGGTACCACCAGGAGGCCGAGCGGATGGTCTTCCGGGGCGATCCGGAGAACGACAGGTCCTGGGCCGTGTTCTGGCTCACCGGCGACCTGCTGCAGGCCGTCCTGACGGTGGCCTCGCCGCGCGACTTCATGCAGTCGCGAAGGCTGCTGGCCGCGGGCGCCCCGGTGGACGCGGAGCGGCTCACAGACCCCTCGGTACCCGTGCGGAACGCGGTTCTGGCTGTTTCGTAGTCCCCGCGAGATGGTAGACACGGAAACGTGACGAAGACGCACGTTGACATCGATCCGGAACTTGATGCCCTGGTGGGCGAATGGCTCACTCTGACCCGAGCGGCCCAGGAGGCGGGACTCCCGGCGGGCAGGGTGAAGCAGTGGGTCAAGGAGGGCAAGCTGCTGGCCGCCTACCGGCAGGAGGGGGGCGGCCCGCAGGTCCCGGCCGCCTTCCTGGACCAGGGGCAGGTGGTCAAGGGACTGCCCGGCACCCTGACCCTGCTGTCGGACGCGGGGTATGACGTCACCGCCGCGCTGCGCTGGCTGTTCACCGCCGACGACACCCTGCCCGGCACCCCGATCCAGGCGCTCCGCGAGAACCGGGGCACCGAGATCCGCCGCAGGGCCCAGGCGCTGGCCTTCTGATGTCCCTGCTGACGACCGACCGGGCGGTGGCCCTGCGCCGCCGCCTGGACGCCGCCCGCCTCTACCTGTGCACCGACTCCCGGTCCGCCCGCGGCGATCTCCCCGAGTTCCTCGACGCCGTCCTGGCCGGCGGGGTGGACATCGTCCAGCTCCGGGAGAAGGGCATGGAGGCGCGGCACGAGATCGAGACGCTGGGGGTGTTCCGCGAGGCCTGCGACCGGCACGGCGCGCTGCTGGCGGTCAACGACCGCGCCGACGTGGCGTTCGCGGTGAAGGCCGACGTGCTGCACCTGGGCCAGGACGACCTGCCGGTGGAGGTGGCCCGGCACATCGTCGGCGAGGACATCCTCGTCGGCCGCTCCACCCACTCGGTGGAGCAGGCGGCCGCGGCCGCCGTGGAGCCGGGCGTGGACTACTTCGTGGTGGGCCCGGTGTGGCCCACGGCCACCAAGCCCGGCCGTCCGGCGGCGGGCCTGGAGCCGGTCTCCTCGGCGGTGGGCGCCACCCGGCCCTGGTTCGCCATCGGCGGGATCGACGCGGGCAACCTCGACCAGGTGCTGGCCGCCGGCGCCACCAGGGCGGTGGTGGTCCGGGCGCTGACCGAGGCGCCCGACCCGGGCCGGGCCGCGCGGGAGCTGGCCGACCGTCTGCGCGGGCGATAATGGGAGGCATGGACTCCAAGCCACCGGGCGCCCGGCCGCCGGAGCGCCCCCTGCTGCCCGACCGCACGTCCGACGAGCAGGACTCGGGCTGGGACTGGCGGGAGGACGCCGGCAACGACGACAGGCTGAGTGAGGACGTGCCTCCGCACTGGTGATCCCGAACGCCTGAGAGACAGGGCGGAATGCTGATATGTATGCATTCCGCCCTATCCCTCAGGCCGGAGTGTGCGCAGGTGCAGACCAAACAGGTACAGAACAGGCCCGACACGCCCCTGCGCCCCGGCGACCCCAGCCGCGTGGGCGGCTACGTGCTGACCGGGCGGCTCGGCGAGGGCGGCCAGGGCGTGGTCTACCTGGCCCGCGACCGCGAGGGCGCGGTGGTGACGATCAAGCTCATCAAGGGCGGCGCCGCCGCGGGGACCAGGGCGCGCTCGCGCTTCACCAAGGAGGCGGCCGCCGCGCGCCGGGTGCAGGCCCCGCAGGTCGCCCGCATCCTGGACGCCCGCGTCACCGGGGACCGCCCCTTCATCGTCAGCGAGTACGTGCGCGGCCGCACCCTCCAGGAGGCCGTGGCCGCCGACGGGCCGCTGCGCGGGGCCGAGCTGCACAAGACGGCGCTGCGCACCGCCGCCGCGCTCACCGCGATCCACAAGGCCGAGATCGTGCACCGGGACTTCAAGCCCGGCAACGTGATGCTCGGGCCGCGCGGCGCCAAGGTGATCGACTTCGGGGTGGCCCGGATGCTGGACGGCGACACCCCGATGACCTCCCACCCCGTGGGCACCCCCGCCTACATGTCCCCCGAGCAGATCGAGGACCTGCCGGTGGGGCCCAAGTCCGACGTCTTCTCCTGGGGCGCGACCATGGTCTACGCCGCCACCGGGCGCCCGCCCTTCGGCGGCGGCACCAACGCCGCGGTCATGCGCCGCATCACCGACCGGGAACCGGACCTGGGCGCGCTGCGCGGCAGCCTGCGCGGCCTGGTCGCCCGCTGCCTGGACAAGGAGCCCGCCGCCCGGCCGACCGCGGCGGAGGTCGCCCGGTTCCTGCGGGCGGAGGCCGCGCCCCCGGTCCGCAAGGCGGCGAAGGTGCCGCGCTACCGGTCGAGCATGATGATCGCGCTGGGCGCGGTGATGACGCTCGGCTTCGTCCTGGGGCTGATGATCAGCGGCTGAGGCCTCAGCGCCGGTGCGTCAGCGCCGTCAGGGTGGCGGTGCTGCCGTCGGGGGCCAGGTGGATGGCCGGCCGGTCGTCGGAGGGGGCGAACCCCTCCTGGGTGTAGAACGTCAGCACCGGCTCGTCCGTCGAGCGCACGTGCAGCCAGACCTGCTGGGCGGAGTGCCTGGCGTAGGCGCGGTCCAGCAGGGCCCGCAGGAGCATGCGGGCCAGCCCGTCGCCCCGCCACTCGTGGGACAGGGCGACGCGCCGCAGCTCTATCCGGGGGGAGCCGACCCCGCCCAGGATCGCGAACCCCACGGTCTGGTTGCGGATCTCCGCGACGAGGTGCTCCTGCGCGGGGTCCTCGAAGACCTGCTCGTGCCAGGCGCGCCCGGTCTCGCCGCTCCAGGTGACGCTGCGCAGGGTGTCCCGGTGCTCGTCGAGCGCCGCCACCCGGGCGAGTTCGGATCTGTTCGTCGGCCTGATAGTGAACACACTTCAGATTTAGCACATGGCGGCGAGTCGCGCAGGCTCGGTGATCATCGGCCAGTGCCCGGTGGGCAGCTCCAGGAAGGTCCACTCCGGGCCCGCCAGCTCCGCGAACACCGGCGCGGTGCCGATCATGGACCGGACGGCGGCGAGCGGGATCGTGCAGCAGATCATCGTCTTGGGCAGCGCGGGCCGCTCCTCGGGGCGGACGAGGGGCTGCGTCGCCGCGCCGAACGGCTCGGGGGTGGCGTGCGCGAGGACGTGCGCGCGCTGCTCGCCGGTGAACCCGGCGTCCGCGAAGTCCGGCACCGGGATGGTGAAGCCGTCGCCCACCGCCGCCCGGACCGCGGCCTGCTCCTCCGGCTCCTGGAAGTCGATCTGCGCCATGCCCGACGGGAGCGGCGCGGTGTCGACGTACACGACGCGGGCCAGCCGCTCGGGGATGCGGTCGGCCACCGCGGTGACCGGCAGCGACGCGCCGCTGTGGCCGACGAGCACGACGCCGCTCCGGTCGCCGATGACGTCCAGGATGTCCTGGGCGTGGGTGTCCACGCCGACCTCGGGGGAGGCCTCCGACGCGCGCTCGGCCAGGCCGGTGAGCGTGACCGGCAGGACCTCGTGGCCCTGCCCGCGCAGCTCCGCCGCGACCGCGTCCCACGCCCACGCGCCGAGCCAGAAACCGGGGACCAGAACGTAAGTCGCCATCTTTTACAACCTCTTCCTTGGTTTTCGCCGCCCTGCCTTCAGGCGCTGAACCGAAGGTAAGGTCATTACCGGACAGAACCTGTCCGGAAAAGAGGTGTGTTCCGTGTCACATCCCACGACCCGGGTGCTGACCATGCTGGAACTGCTCCAGGCGCACCACCGGATGGGCGGGGCCGACCTGGCCGAGCGGCTCGGCGTGGACGAGCGGACCGTCCGGCGGTACGCGCGTCGGCTCGACGAACTGGGCATCCCGGTCATCGCCGAACGCGGCAGGTACGGCGGCTACCGGCTGATGCCCGGCTTCAAGCTGCCGCCGCTGATGCTGAACGACGACGAGGCGACGGCGACGGTGCTCGGCCTGCTGGCCGCGCGGCGGCTCGGCCTGGCGGCGACGGCGGCGGAGGCCGCGCTCGCCAAGGTGAGCCGGGTGCTCCCCACCGCGCTGGGCGAGCGGGTGGAGGCGCTGCGCGAGACCCTCGGGTTCACGCTCGCCGAACGGCAGGCGGTCACCCCGGACGCGGACAAGGTGCTCGGCCTGGCCGCGGCCGTACGGGGGCGGCGGCGCGTGATGCTGCGGTACCGCTCGCACCAGGGCGCGGAGACGGAACGCGAACTTGACGCCTACGGGATCGTGTTCCATTCCGGCCGCTGGTACGTGACGGGGCACGACCACCGCTCGGCCGAGACGCGCACCTTCCGGGTGGACAGGGTCCTCGCGGTGACCCCCGGGACGGCCACCTACGAGATCCCCTCGGACGCCGACCCCGTCCAGCACGTCACGCGGTCACTGGCGAACGTGCCCTACACGCATCAGGTCGAAGTGGTCCTGCACGCGCCTCTGGAAGAGCTGAGGAGACGTATCCCGCCGTCGATGGGCCAGTTGTCCGCGGTCGAGGGGGGAACGCTCCTACAGACCCGTGCGGACTCCCTGGACGGCATGGCGGTCATGCTGGCAGGGCTCGGAGGCCGTTTCACCGTCCGGGAGCCCCGGGAACTGGAGGACGCCGTACGGAGGCTGGCGGCGACCCTGCTGGAGAGCGTCACCACCACAACCAGCCCAGCCAGTCCCGCTTGAAGTTCCGCCGGACCCTCTCGAGGGTCTCGGTGCGCTTCTCCGGCTCCCGGGCCGCCCAGCCCTGCTCGTGGAGCCTCTTCAGCTCCTTGCGCAGGACGCGTTTCACCTTCCTGGAGTCACTCCACGTCCCGACCCTCCCGACCTTCGCGACGAACTCCTCCTCCGGGTCGGGGCCGCGCAGGATCTCCAGCATCCGACCGAGCGCGGCCTGGTCGCCGAGGGAGACCAGCCGGGACAGCGCGCTCCCGCAGACCGCCGGATCGGGGGAGTCCAGCAGGCGCGGCAGCAGGGCGTCGATCTGCGGCTGCGGGTCGAAGGACCACACCAGCCTCTCGGCGGCCTCGAGCCGCACCTGGCGCGCCGGATGCTCCAGCAGGTCCGTCAGCACGGCGATGACGCGCTCGCGGGTGACGGGGTTGAAACCGCGCCACATGTGCATGTGGGCCAGCGAGTACAGGATGCCCGCCGCCGCCTCGGGGACCTGGTTCCGCAGGATCCACAGGTACTCCTCCAGCACCCGCTCGCCCAGCCGGGCGTCGTCGATGGAATCGAGTACCGCCACCGCGCCGACGACCACCCCCGGGTGGGGATGGCGGAGGAAGACGATGACCTCGTCGGCGGCCTCGAACACCGCGAAGAACTCGTAGGTGTCGAGCAGGACCTCCAGGACGGCCGGGTCGTGCCGCCACCGGGGGAACAACGCGCGCAGGAACGGCTCGAGCGCGGGATCGTCCTCGTTGCTCAGGGCGTCGATCGCGGCCATGGCCTGCCGCGGGTCATCGCTCCGGCAGGCGGTCAGGACCTCCTGGAAATGCGGGTTCCGCGTTTTCAGGGGAAGTTTCTGGGCGTCCACACGTCACCTTCGTCTCGGGTCCGGTGGCGGGGGACGTCCCGTATGACGCGTACCGCGCGACGGAGGTTCCCGCGCGGCCCGGGGGAGAGAGTCCGGGCCGCGCGGGAAGACGGGGTCAGCGGACGGGCCGCTTGTAGACCGCGACGGCGCAGGCGCTGCCGAGGCCGATGTTGTGCTGCAGGGCGACCTGCGCGCCCTCGACCTGGCGGGCGTCGGCCTTGCCGCGCAGCTGCCAGGTCAGCTCGGCGCACTGGGCGATGCCGGTCGCGCCCAGCGGGTGGCCCTTGGAGATGAGGCCGCCGGAGGGGTTGACGACCCACTTGCCGCCGTAGGTGGTGGCCTGGGCGTCGATGAGCTTGTGCGCCTCGCCGATCCCGGCCATGCCCAGCGCCTCGTAGGTGATGAGCTCGTTGGCGCTGAAGCAGTCGTGCAGCTCGATGACGTCGACGTCGTCGATGGAGACCTCGGCCTCGTCCATGGCCTTCTTCGCCGCCCGCTGGGAGCAGCCGAAGCCGACCACGTTGATGGAGGACTTGTCCTCGAAGCTGTCGGGGGTGTCGGTGGAGATGTACTGGCCGGCGATCTCGATCGCCCGGTCCCACAGGTCGTGCTCGTCGACGAACCGCTCGCTCGCCACGATCGCGGCGGCGGCGCCGTCGGAGGTGGGGGAGCACTGCAGCTTGGTCAGCGGCTCGAAGATCATCGGAGCGTTCTGGATCTGCTCCAGGGTGTACTCGTCCTGGAACTGGGCGTAGGGGTTGTTGGTGGAGTGCTTGTGGTTCTTCCACCCGATCCACGCGAAGTGCTCGAGCTTGGAGCCGTACTTCTCCATGTGCTCGCGGCCGGCGTTGCCGAACATCTGCGGCATCGGCGCCGCGGCCTCCCAGCCGCCGCGGCCCTCGACCATCGCCCGCAGGTGGTGGTCGATGATGGTGACCTTGGAGTTCTCCATGCCCGCGCCCAGCGAGCCCTTCTGCATCTTCTCCATGCCCAGGGCGAGCGTGCAGTCGGCCAGGCCGCCGCGGATCGCGTTGCGCGCCAGGAACAGCGCGGACGAGCCCGTCGCGCAGGCGTTGGCGACCGTCATCACCGGGATGCCGGTCATCCCCGTCTCGTACAGGGCGCGCTGGCCCATCGAGCCGTACATCGAACCGGCGTAGGCCTGCTCGACCTTGTCGTAGGCGATCCCCGCGTCCGCCAGGGCCTTGCCCACGGCCTCCTTGGCCATGTCCGGGTACTCCCAGTCCCGGGAACCCGGCTTCTCGAACTTGGTCATCCCGACCCCGACCACGAACACCCGACCGGCCATGCGCTCACTCCTCGATTGCGGTCACCCGATCCCGAAACGGACTCGGCCACCGAGCATAGGGTTATAAGGAAGCACTTGCTTGGTCGGGGTCCCGGCGGCCGGGACTACCGGCGGCGCCCGCCCGCGCCATAATCTGGCACGACCATGGAACTCCCCCGGCGGCTCGGCCCGTACCGACCGCTGGAGCATCTCGGCTCCGGCGGGATGGGCGAGGTGTACCTGGCCCGCGCCCCCGACGGCACGCTCCTGGCGGTCAAGACGATCCGCGCCGACCTGCTGGACCGCCCCGCCCTGCGCGTCCGGATGCGCCGCGAGGCCGAGGCCCTCGCCCGGGTGCGCGGCGACCACCTGGCCGAACTCGTCGGCCACGACCTGGACGCCGACCCGCCGTATCTGGCCACCCGCTACGTCCAGGGCCGCTCGCTGAAGGACGTCGTCGCCGACGAGGGCCCGCTGCCGCCCGCCACGCTCTGGCGGCTCGCCGACGGCCTCGCCCGCGCCCTGGCGAGCGTGCACCGCGCCGGGTACCTGCACCGCGACCTGAAACCCGCCAACGTCATGCTGGACGACGGCTCACCCGTCGTCATCGACTTCGGCATCAGCCACGCCCTCGACGAGACCCGCCTCACCCGCCACGGCCGCGCCAGCGGCACACCCGCCTACATGGCGCCCGAACTCGTCGCGGAAGGACGCGCCGGGCCCGCGGGGGACGTCTACTCGTGGGCCGCGACGGTCACCCACGCCGCCACCGGCCGCGACGCCCAGTGGTCGGCCCTGCCGCCCGCGGCCCTCGCCCGCGTCCTTTTCTCCGCCGAGGACGTCTCCCAGGAGCTGCGCGACCTCCTGGACGCCGCCTTCGCCCCCGACCCCGCCGACCGGCCCACGGCCGAAGACCTGCTGTCCCGCCTCGCGCCCCTCGCACCCGCGCGCGGTGCGGACCTGCACCTGGACCACCCGCACGACCCCGGCGCGACCTCGGTGACCCTCACCCTCCCGGGCCCCCGCCGCGTCACCCTCGAGCTTCCTCCCGGCACGGAACCGGGTGCGACCCTCTGCTTTCCGCACCAAGGACGTTCAGGACGCAACGGAGGGGAACCGGGGAGTCTCTATCTGCGCTTGGTCTCGCCGAAGAGTTCTCTGCATGAGGTAACCGAATCTGCCTCTGTGCGTTCGGAGAAGCGGCGATCCAAGCATATATTTTTGTTGATCCCGGTTTTGTTTGCTTTTGGGGCGTCCGTTTTCTTTTCTCAGATTTATTCTGCGACTGATGCCGAGAAGGAGGAAGGGGCGGAGAAGGCGCCTTCGGTTACCGTAAGGCCGTCGGTTCTGTATGCGCGCGTTCCGAAGAGCTGTCAGCTCTTGGATCTGGCCAGCGTGCAGGGCCTCGTGCCAGGGGCTAAAATTCCGGTTCCGAGTAGAGAAACCGCCCGATTGAGTTCCTGTGACATATACGCAGGGGGGCGAGGGCTGCATATCCGCTTGTCTGCTGTTGGGGTGGAGCCTTATGCGGGAGCGCTTGAAGAGGCTGAACGCATCTTCCAACTGGGCTTGGACGACGTTGAAGAGAGCCCCTACTCGCAGGTGGTATCTAGAGACCTTGGCCTGGGTGACCGATCATTCTCTTATATGAGTAGAGAAGGGCCGACCCCTTCTGGAGCGAATCCAGATTCTGCTGGTAGCGACTATGAGATTATGGGGATAGAAGCGCTCGTTGGAAACGTTGGCGTGAAAGTGATTCTTTATAAGGAATCGAAAGGGCATGTTATGGCCGCAAGCCAAGAAATGCTGCGAGAGCGCCTTAGGGGATTGGCCGGTGAGGTTGTCGCTGACTTTCCGGGCCAGGCAGTAGAGGTGACCCGTGTTCCTTGACTGAACTCAGACGCGGCGGGCAGTGGCGGCGACGGTGAGGTCGGTGAGAGCAACGCGAGCCTCGTCGGTGATCTGAACCTCGCCGAGGGCCTTGTACGCCTCAGAAGCGAAGTCCTCGATGAGGGATTCGCAGCTTTCCAGCGCCTTGGTCTCCACGAGGATCGCGCGCAGCCTCTCCACCCCTTCGAGGTCGAGCGCGGGGTCACCGAGGTGCTCGTCGAGGACTTCACGCTGAGTTGCGTCGGCCTCCTGGTAGGCCAGGGCGATCAGCGCGGTGCGCTTGCCCTCGCGGAGGTCGTCACCGGCGGGCTTGCCCGTCTCAGCCGGGTCGCCGAAGACACCGAGGACGTCGTCGCGGAGCTGGAAGGCCGCGCCCAGGGGCAGGCCGTAGGCGGACAGCGCGTCGAGGTGCTCCTGGGAGGCCCCGGCCATGGCCGCGCCCAGGTGGAGCGGACGCTCGATCGTGTACTTGGCGCTCTTGTACTTGACCACCCGCAGGGCGGACTCGACGTCGCCGGTGCCGCGCGCCTGCTCGAGCATGTCGAGGTACTGGCCGCACATGACCTCGGAGCGCATGATGTCGTAGATCGGGCGCCCGGCGCTCAGCGCCTCCTGGGGGAGGCCGCTGCTGTCGAACATCTCGCCGCACCAGGACAGGGCGAGGTCGCCGAGCAGGATCGCGGCGCCGGTGCCGAAGGCCTCGGCTCCGCCGGGCCAGCCCTCACTGCGGTGCATGGCCTCGAACTTGCGGTGGGCCGCCGGCTGGCCGCGCCGGGTGTCGCTGCCGTCCATGACGTCGTCGTGGATCAGGGCGCTGGCCTGGAGGAGCTCCAGGGAGGCGGCGGCCGTCAGGGCCTCCGGGCGGTCCGCGCCGCCCGCTCCGCGCCAGCCCCAGTAGCAGAAGGCCGGACGCAGGCGCTTCCCACCGGACAACAGGGAGTCCAGGGCCCCGAGCAGGGGAGCGAGGTCCTCGGTGATCGCGAGCAGAACGGGACGCTGCCGATCAACGAAGGCGTAAAGGGCCTCATCGACCTCTTTGCGGACACGGCTCGAAGTCATGCGCGCCAGCCTAATGGCGAACGATCGATTTCTGTACCTTTGGGTGTTCTGTTGTTTCTCTGCTCCCGGCCATCTCATGTCGCGCACGGGGTCGGTAATGTTCTCCCATGACCTCCGCGCGCCCCTCCATCCGTGAGCTCCTCGCCACGGGCGAGAAGTCCTTCTCTTTCGAGTTTCTCCCACCGAAGACGGAGCAGGGAGCGATCAACCTGTGGCGGAGCATCCGTGAGCTGGAGGCGCTCCGGCCCACGTTCGTCTCGGTGACCTACGGGGCCGGAGGGTCGACCCGCGACACCACGGTGGAGATCGTGGAGCGGGTCGTGACCGACACCACGCTCACCCCTGTGGCGCATTTCACAGCGGTGGACCACTCGGTCGCCGAGATCCGCCAGCTGATCGGCCGGTTCGCCTCTGTGGGCGTGACCAACCTCCTGGCTCTGAGGGGAGACCCGCCCGGCAACCCCATGGGCGAGTGGGTCCGCCATCCCGAAGGCCTGGAGTACGCCGAGGAACTGGTGCGGATGATCAGGGCCTGCGGCGACTTCTGCGTGGGTGTCGCGGCCTTCCCCTACAAGCACCCGCGTTCCCCTGACATCGAGACCGACACCCGTCGCTTCGTGGAGAAGTGCAGGGCCGGTGCCGACTACGCGATCACCCAGATGTTCTTCAAGGCCGAGGACTACTTCCGGCTGAGGGACCGGGTGGCGGCGCAGGGCTGTGACATCCCGATCCTGCCGGGGATCATGCCCGTGACCAAGCTCAGCACGATCGAACGCTCCGAGCAGCTCTCCGGTGCGCCCTTCCCGCCCGAGTTGGCCGAGCGGTTCCACGCCGTGGCGGACGACCCGGAGGCGCTGCGACAGCTGGGAATCGAGCACTGCGCGGAACTCTGCCAGGAGTTGCTGGACGCCGACGCACCCGGCATCCACTTCATCACGATGAACCGTTCGACCGCGACGCGTGAGGTCTTCGGCCTGCTGGGCGCGAAGGCCGCGTCAGCCGCCGGTTTCTAGGGCCACCACCACCGGAGCCGGAGGCCGCTGAACGAAGGACTTGGGGAGGCTCTTCACTGCGGCTTGGAGCTTTCGGTGAGCGGAACTCTGACGAGGGGGAGCGGAGCGCCCATCACCGCGTAGGGCGGGCCGCCGCCGGGGAACTCGAAAGAACTGAGCAGATCGGCGAATCCGACGGACCGGTAGAGCCGGTGAGCCGGGGTCTCCGGCCTCCGGTCCAGCGTGGAGAGCACGACCGTGCTCTCGGGGCGGCCCTCGCACAGGGTGTCCAGAAGCCTCCGGCCCAGTCCCATGCCCTGGTAGTCGGGGTGGACGTGAAGTTCGGCCACTTCGTAGGAATCGCCGAGCCAATGCTCGGCGTAATCACGGCCGTTTCTGGCGTACAGCTCGGATGTGACGACGTCGTGCCACCACTGCCCGGCCGAGCCGTGGAACCCGTAGATGAAGCCGACGACCGTACTGCCCAGGGCACGGCGGCGCTCCACGACGAAGGCCCGGAAACCGGGATGGTTCGCGTGCCGCTGCATGATCGCCTGACGTCCGGGGAGCTGGCTCCTCGGCGGGTTCATCGCGGCGATGTACACCTCGATCAGGGCGGTGAGCATGCGCCGGAAGGTCTTGACATCGATCTCACGAAGAGCGGGCTCTCTCACCCACCCCAGACTAAGCCCGGACGCTCGCCTGCGGTCAACCGGTTGGCAAGCTTCGTTCGGTAGCGGTGAGTTTTTCGTATATGCCCCAGAGGATCGCGTCAGATGCTTTCCGTATGTCCTTCTGCCCCTTGAGCAAGCCGTCATTCCATGTACGAGCCTCTGGGCCAAGCCAAGCGTCTGTCGCGTTGAAGGTTCGCACCGCAGGATTGAACGCATCCCGCATCTGATCGATGCTTTCGTAGGCAGCGCTGTAGCGCTGGAACAGCTCGCGGTAGGCCGGGTTGGGAACGCTCCCCGGTGGTGCCGTGGCCGGGGTGTAAGGCGGGGGAACGCTCCCCGGGGGCGGGGGAGCGGCAGGCATGCCCATGGTCAGCTCACTTTCGCCGCGGTGGTGAGTTTCGCGGGGCCGGCGACCGTCACGACGTCGTCCAGGCGGGGCGCCAGCGGGGTGGACTGGAGCACCTGGAGCACCTCGGCGCGGTTGCCGAGCTTGTCGGCCTCGCCCAGGAGCGCCGCCACCCACTGGGAGTCCATGTGGAACTGGTTGTTCGCCGTGGCGATGGACTGGGTGATCGCGTCCAGTCTCGCCTTGTCGCCCTCGGCGGCGTCGATCAGTTTGGCGACGCCCTCCGGCCCGAGCCGCTCGTAGTAGGCGGCCGTGTACTCCGGGTCCTTCGCGTGCGCGGTGAGGTTCTTCCAGACCCCGGTCGTGACCGGGGTGCCGCCCTGGAACGCGGTGCTGGTGGCGTACGCGTCGGTGACGGCGACCTTCACCGCCTCGCCGGTACTGGCGAAGCCGCCCAGATCGGAGCCGCTGCCGGGAGGAACGGCCGGTTCCGCCGGAACGTCGTTCTCGACAGGTTTGATGACGGGCTGGTCCTCCTGCCCCGCCCCGCCGTCGCCGCTGCCCACGGGCGTCGCCTGCGGGGGCCTGTCGTCGTTCTCCCCGGCGGGGGCGGCGGGCGCGGGATTGACGGTGTTCCCCGGCGTCTGCCCGTTGGCCTCGGTGAAGGCGTTGGTGTCGTTCTCGTCCGGGGCGGTAGGCCTGGTGTCGCGCCCCAGTTCGGGGGACGGCGGAGCGTTGACGTCCGGTTCCTCCCGTTGCGCCAGTGCGAGGCTCCGCCGCCGCGTCAGCATGCCGAGCTGGTCGGTGACCCACTGCTGGACGGCCCGCGCCTGCTGGTACCCGGCGGCCGACACCCCCGCCGGCGCCGGATTGGCGCGCAGCCACTGCTCGATGTCCCCGGCGGCCCGCTGGAGCTGCTGGACGACCTGCCCCAGCGCGGCCGGATCGATCCCGCGAAAGTTCGGGTCGCGGCTGGCCGGACCTGACCGCATGCTCATCGGCACTCCCCGTTCCCGGATACCTCTCGTGATTTTTGTGTATCACAGGTCTTCCGGATACGTCTGCCATGTGCAGACGGAGAGTGAGATTTCCAGAAAAAGGAAAAGGCCGGAAGCGCCGCGCCGGTTCACCCGGCGGAACGCCCCGGCCCTCTCGGACTCAGGAAAGCGCCTGCTCGATGGACTGCTCGTCCCGCGCCACGTACGCCCGCCCGTCGTCGGTGATGACGATCGGCCGCTGGATGAGCGAAGGATGCGTGGCCAGCGTCTCCACCCACAACTTCCGGTCCCGTTCGGCGTCCCGCAGCTTCAGCTCCTTGGCGAGCGGGTCGTCGATCCGCGTGATGTCCCAGGGCTCGAGCCCCAGTTTGCCGAGCACATTCTCGATCTCCGCCGCGGTCGGCGTGTCCTCCAGATACCGCCGCTCCCGGACCTCCCGTCCCGCGTGGGCGAGTGCCTCCCGCGCCGCCCGACTTTTGGAACATTTCGGGTTGTGCCAGATCTCCATACTTCGACTCTAACTCTGCCCCCTCCCGTCCACGGCGGGCACGGGTGGACCCGGGCCTTCGCCCACCGCCCGGAACGGCCGCGCCGGAATCCGGCTCAGGCGATCTTGAGGTGCCGGCCGTCTATCTCGATGGCGATGTCCAAGGCGCCGCCCAGCGCTTCGGCGTAGGACGCCAGGGTCGACACCCGGACCACGTCCAGAGTCCCTGTTTCGATGGCCGACACCCGCCGCTGGCTCACGCCCATGCGTTCGGCCACTTCGCGCTGCGTCAATCCGAGGCGCTTGCGGATTTCACCCAGCCGCAGTCCGACCAGCCGCCGGGCCGCCCGCCGTTCGATCTCCTCGATCTCGCCGGGCTCGTCGAAGATCTCCGCAAGCGCGGAGTCGTCCGGCTTCATCTCGCCTCCTGCTGCTCCTGCTCCTGCTCCTGTAGCCATGCGCGGTACCGCTCGGCCGCGATGGCCACCAGTTCTGTAGAGAACTTCTCACTGCTGACACCGCGCTTGTCACCGCAGGCCGGCAACTCGCTTCAAGAGGAACGCTGCCGGAACGGCGGCCGTCAGACGCCGGGCGGTGGGCGAGCCGGCCCGGACGGTCGTCCACGGGCAGGCGGGCGGTAGGAAATCAGAGTGCGGTCCGCGAGCGGGCATGGTGCGATGAACCACTATGAACGAAGTGGAACACCCCGGCGGCGACGCGGACCTGCTGGCCGGAATGGAACGCAACCTCGCCGAGCACGCCTGCCACCTGCACCGCAAGAGGGAGGGCGCGACCGTCACGGAGACGGAGGACCTCCTGATCGCCGACAGCGGGCTGGACGACGACACCTTCAACATCGTCGCGGCGGCGCGTCTCACCGCGGAGACCGCACCGGCCCGGATCGCGGAGACCATCCGGACCCTGGCCGCCACCCGGCGGCCTTTCTCCTGGTGGGTGGGGCCCGCCTCCACACCGGCGGATCTCGCCGCGCTCCTGGAGGACGCCGGTCTCCAGGCGTCCGAGACCGAGCAAGGCATGTCGATGCACCTGTCCGCGCCCCCGGAGGTACCGCGCATCGAGGGCCTGGAAATCCGCCCCGTCACGACCCTCCGACAACTCGCCGACTACGCGACCGTCCTGGCCGCGCTCTGGGACCCGCCCGCCGCCACCGTGCGCCGCTTCTTCGCCGACGCCGCCGAGCGGGCCCTGGCCCCCGACTGCGCCGCCCGCTACCTGGTCGGCCACGTCGACGGCCGCCCGGTCTGCTCCGCCGAGGTCTTCCTCCACGGCGGAGTCGCCGGGATCTACAACATCGCGACCATGGCGGCCGACCGCCGTCGCGGGTACGGCGGCGCCATGACCCTGGCGGCCATGCGCACCGCGTACGACGAGGGCCACCGCACCCTGGTCCTGCAGGCCTCCCCGGACGGCGAACCCGTCTACCGCCGCCTCGGTTTCCGGACCTGCGGCGTGTTCACGGAGTACGCCATCCGACGGTGAGACCGCCGCCCGCGCCTTCCCCGCCCTTGCGGCACGCCTCCTCGAAGCGGTGGCCCAGCCCCGTCGGACAGGGGCAGGGGAGCACGGATCGCCCACCGGCTCCGACGCACCTCTGCCGCTTCGGCCCCGAGGGAGTCTCCGGTCGTGGGCTTGACCGTACTTCCTTGAGTCTGACGATCAGATCGGCTCATGCGGCGGCATGCCCTGAGGCTTGCCGCCGACTGTACACAAGTGTAATGTATTGTGCATGAGTGAAACCTTGTCGATCACGGAGGCCCGCGGCAGGCTCGGCCAGCTCGCCCGGCAGGCCTCCGCGCGCCGCGACCGGATCTTCCTGACCGAGCACGGCGAGCGCGTCGCCGCGATCGTGGCGGTGAGCGAGCTGGAGGACCTGGAGGACGCGCTCGCTCTGGCCCAGCACGAGTTGCGTGTGGCCACCGGAGCCGAGCAGTACGTCAGTCATGAGGAAGCCCTGCGTCTGGCGGGGTTCACCGAGTGATCTACGCGATCATCTGGACGCTCTCCGCCGCGCGGACCTTGCGGGACTTCCGCGAGCGGGATCCGGAGGGGGCGGGCGAGCTGCGGGCGGCGATCGAGACGCTGGCCGCCGATCCCCGCCCTGACGACTCCTCCCCCTACGGGCCCGCCTATCGGCGGTTGCGCGTGGGCCGGTATCGCGTCATGTACCGGATCGAGGAGAAGGAGATCAGCGTCATCGTGCTCAACCTCGCACGCTCCACGCCCTGACCGAAGCCGGCGTCGCCGGCAGGGAGAACGACGCCGGCGACTCGAGCAGCGGCGCAGCGACCTCCGCTTCGGGCCCGGGGGCGACTTCTTTATGATCATCCTTTTCGTGGGGTCTCGAACGCCGCCGTGCCGAGACCGTTGACGTCCTCGTACGCCATCGGACGGTGAGACCGCCGCCCGCGCCTTCCCCGCCCTCGCGGCACGCCTCCTCGAAGCGGTCGGCCGGAGGGCCGGTTCGCGAGGGATCGCGGCCTGGAGGTCAGGCCGTTGCGCGGGTACGGCTGCCCGCAGGACGAGCGGCTTGCGGTGGTCGAGTGCGTATCGCGGCGGGCGGGGCGGCCCGGACTCCGGGTTCGGTCATGCCAGCAGGGTGCGGAGTCGTTCGCGCATGTCCTTGACCTCCGGTACGTCGCGCCACGGGGTCGAGAGGGTCATGATCTCGGTGAGGTAGCCGTCCAGGCGGGCCGAGGAGACCAGCGGGGCGACGCGGGTCAGGGTGGTCGCGAGTTCGGCGGCGAGCAGTGGTTCGGACGCCTGGAAGGCGGCCTGCACCTGGCGGGCGAGGAGATTGGCTCCGAGCCAGGGGGACGCGGGAAGGACGATCTTCACGGCCTCGTGAAGCGTGGCCTGCGCTGCCTTTGCATCACCTTGCTCGTAGAGGGCGACGCCCACGTTCCCGGTCAGGTTCGCACGGTCGAAGTCGGATAGATCGGTTCCGATTTCCCGTGCCCTGCCGAGGGACATGGCGGAATGCCGCTTCTCTCCGAGCAGTCCGAGAGCCCGGCCGAGAGACATGGAGGCGCGTGCTTCGCAGGCCGGAGAGATGCCGGGGACCGTCAGGGCCTGCCGGGCGTACCACTCCCCGCGTCGGCCGTCGCCCTGGTAGGAGTGGAACATCGCGAGCTCGTTGAGCGCGCTGACCTGCTTGTCGCGGTCCTGGCCCGCCCGGGCGAACGCCACGGCGAGCTTTCCGGCCTCCTGGGCCTGGGGGAGGCGGCGGGCGTCGTACTGGATGAGTGAGACCTTCCGGGCCAGTTCGGACGCCGCGCTGCAAAGCCGGGTGTCCTTGCCGGCCGCGACGGCGTGCTGCAGGCGGCGGAGATGCCGGGCCGCGTCCTGGAACCCGGTACGGCCGCCTGATCCGTAGAGGGATTTGTGGGCCCTGCCGGCGAGCAGTTCCACATAGTCCGGGTCGCGGTAGGGGTTGCCGTCGGCGCTGGGGATGAGGGTCACGGTCGCCACATTGGTGAGGAACGCGCGTCGTTTCATTTCGGCCTCATCGATTTTGCGTCGTATGACCACCTCGTAGCCTACCCGCGCGAGCAGTCGGGAAAGTCGGTTGAATCCGATATCTTGTTTCCCTCCCGCCACTGTGGACACCCACGCCTGTGTATGCCCCCAGGATTCGCCCAGCTGGGCCTGCGTCCATCCGCGCTCCCGCATGATCGCCTTGGTGGCTTCGGGCAGTTCTCGAAATTCCACGGGGGTCAGGCTAAGTGATGGTCGGATGTCTGTCGGCATCGTGTATAGGGCATTCATATATCGGCCCGCCCGCCGTTGGTTTTCGCCTTCTAGGTCGCTCTTTTCGTGTAATTCGTCGAGATCGATGGGATTATTGGCCGATGGTTGAGGGACGTCGCCTACCACGAAGACGCCTCAAGGACGACGGTCTGCCCGTGGACGACCGAGGTCAGACGGGCGGCATCAGATCGCTGTCGCTGACGGTGTACGTCAGCGGGGGGTAGACGAAGTCCGTTTCGCTGTTCTCGCGGCGCCGTAGCCGGTAGAACTCGTGCCTCTGCTCATCGTCGGCGGACGTGAGGCGCGCGCCCTGCGGGAGGTACGCATGTCCGTCGCGAAACCGAATGAGGGTCTTCGACGTTCGAAAGGTCACGCCCAGCCATGGGTTGTCCGGCGTCTGGACGGTCCTGTCCAGCACGATCCTGTGTCTGAGCCGCCGATTCGACGCGACGGAGAACGCGACGACACCGTTGTGGGCGAGGGGGATCTCGAAGCTCTCGCCGTCGGACCCCTTCGATTCGAAGATCAGCTTTCTCGTCGGGCCCGCTCCGGGGTCCCGGTAGCAGGAGAAGACGGCGATGAACGACCCGTCGGCCAGGTCGAGGGCCTGGTCGGAATGGCCGCCCATGGTTTTGTAGGCGCTCGTGTAGCTCTCGATGAGCGCGTTGTCGAAGCCGACCGGAAGCGCCGCACGTTCCTGGATCCGCTGCGCCAGCCGTTCGTGCACCGCCCGGAAACGCTGCGCCGGGTCGCCGTATCGAGTGGTGGTGCGTACGAGAGGCACACCGCCCGTCTCGTCGACCTTGGTGAGCACGGCGCCGCGCCGGCCTTTTCCCACGTCTTCCCAGCGAACCGACGCGGACAGCTCAGCGAAGAGGTCCTCCTCGGTCGGCAGCGCGAACGAGAGGATCCCGTCCGAGAACCTAGTCCCGGGGGGCAACGTAGTCTCCCGTGTTCATGCTGAAGACGAACTCCTCGCCGTAATCGATGAAGGACGAGGTCCTGTTCTCCTCGGCGTACAGCCTGCGCAGCTCGTCCATGCCCGCCGGTGTCGGCGGCTCCAGCTTCACCAAGTCCTCGTGCACTTTGAGGAACGTGTGGCCGTTCTTGTGGACGGCTTCGGCGTTCGAACAGCGCACCACGTATCCCAGACGGATCGGGAGCGACTCGGCGTCCAGCGTCGAGGGCCGGATTTCGTGCGTGTACAGGCGGTTGGTGGACAGCGGCATGAAGAACACGGAGCCGGGATAGAGGGTCAGGGTGAACTGCGGGGGGAGCGCGGCCCCGTCGCGTTCCCCGGCCGGTTCCTTGAGGCGGAAGTGGAGTCTGGTCAGCCCGCTGGCACTCTTCACGCCGTGGTCGAAGGCGTCTTCGGCCAGGGGCTGCAGTTTGTCGAGCCGGTCATAGAAGGTGCAGAAGGCCATGATGCCGTTGACGGGCATGTCCTTGGTCTTGTCGGCATGGGCCGAGATCTTGGCCTTGGACTGCTTGCGCCCGGCCGTGGCAGGGGTGTTGTGGTAGATCTGGGCGAGGACGTGGTTGAGCGGCGCCTGGTTCCGGAAGACGGTGGCGGCCTCGCGGTTCAGCGCCTCGACGATGCGCGTGTCGGTCGGGCGGAAACTCTCGGTCGGCCCCGAGAGATTCGTGGAGCACCGGAGCAGGCGGAAATGCAGTTCGTCGCCGTTCCGTGTGACGGGCGTCAGATAGATTCCGCTGCGATGGGCTGTTCCAGGCTTGGTGGACTCTGTCAGGGACTGGAAAGTGTGCTCCGCGCGGATCTGCCTGAACTGATCGGTGCCGAGGCCGAAAAAGCGGCGGTAGTACACGCCGACACCGTGTACGCGGATGGGAACCCGGCCGAGGTCGACAAGGGGCCAAGGTACGTCGCCGTCCTCGTGGTAACCGTGAGACAACTCCCGGACGACGAACACCCGGGCCGCCGCGTGCAGTCGGAGGCCGCTGATCCCGGATACGTCGCCGCACAGGTAGACGGTCTTCTGCGCGAGGTCGGGCGCACCGGAAGCAAGGTCCTCCGGTGTGATCACGGATCCGAAGAAGTCCCTGATCAAGTCATCGCCCTGCAACGCCGAAGGCGCGACCAGGATGTGGTCGGCATCCTCGATACGGGCTTCCGCCGACTCCGCCGCGTCCATCGAGCCGTACCTGCCATTCGCACGCCGGGGCACGAACCCGCAGAGCTGATCAGACGGCCTGCCGGTTCGTTCGACCCGTTCCATGAACTTCCGGACGGTAGGGGATGGAAGGTTAGCATCCGCGCCCGTCGCGCGCCGGTCGGCGCGTACCGGCGAACGCAGGTCTCCTGGCCCTTGCTCCGAGGACGATAGCCTCGCGGCATGCGAGGCAGCGTCATCGTTGTGTCCGGGCCGCCGGGAGCGGGCAAGTCCACCACCGCCCGCGCGCTGGCCGGCATGTTCGGCAAGGCCGTGCACCTGCACACCGACGACTTCTGGCACTACATCGTGACCGGGGCGATCCAGCCTTACCTGCCTGAGTCCGACGAGCAGAACCAGACCGTGGTCCGCGCGATCGTGAATGCGGCCTACACGTACGCCGAAGGCGGATACACGGTGGTGGTCGACGGGATCGTGGGGCCGTGGATGCTCGGCCACTACAGGAAGGGCCTCCAGGAGCACCCCGGTTCGCCGCTTCACTACCTGGTGCTTCGGCCCGGCCGTCAGGAGACCCTGAGCCGTGCGCAGGCGCGCACCGGTCCGGACGCGCTGGTCGACGAGGAGCCGATCCTGCTGCTCTGGGACCAGTTCGCGAACCTGGACGACCTGGAGGGCCATGTGATCGACACCAGCCGCCACTCACCCGCTGACACGCTTCAGGCCGTGGCGGACGCAGTGGCGAGCGGAGACTTCCTGTTGTAGGCCGGGCGAGCCTCAGGACGTCCCCCTTCCTGGACGAAGGCCGTTTCGACGCCTCTCGGAGCGGAGTCCGTCGGTTCCCGTGCGCTGGGCCGCACGGCTCGAGAGGGCATCCTCACCGTGCGACCCGGCGACCGCGTGTCAGGAGACCGGAACCGGGTTCGCATAACCCGCCGATCTTCGGGTCCCGGTAGCGGGCGAGTTCCCAGGGGTCGTGGGCGCTGAAGAGCGAGACCTGGTCGCCGTGCCGGCGGACGAGCTCGCGCAGCCGGGCCTGGGTGCCGAGCCTGAGGTCGTGGTGGGTCTCCGAGCCGGTCTGCACGAGGTCCAGGAGCGGGTGAGGGTGCGGGTCGTCGTCGAGTTCCCGGTGGTAGTAGTAGGCGTCGCCGCAGTGCAGGAGCCAGCGGTCGCCGTCGTGCACGGCGACTCCGGTGTGGCCGGCGGTGTGGCCTCCGAGCGGGACGAGGCGGAACTGCGGGCCGAGCCCCTCGGGCTGCAGGGAGGTGAAACCGAACCAGTCCTCGCCGGAGCCGGTGGTGTAGGCCGCCCAGTCCGGGCCGTGCGCCCAGTGCGCCGGGCGGTAGCGGAAGCTGGGCGCCTGGCCGGTGGCCGCCTCCAATTCGGCGGCCAGGACGTGGACGCGGGCGGTGGGGAAGTCGGGCAGGCCGCCGCAGTGGTCGACGTCGAGGTGGGTCACGATGACGTGGCGCACGTCGCCGGGGGAGTAGCCCAGCTCGGCGATCTGGCGTACGGCGGTCTCCCGCTCGTCCAGCACGGGCTGGGCCATCTGGACCCAGTCGGCGCCGAGGGTGGCGTCGGGGTCGCGCACGTCGGCCAGGCCGAGGCCGGTTTCGATGAGGACAAGCCCCGCGGAGTCGGTCTCGACCAGCAGGCAGTGGTTGACGGCGTGCGCGGGAGCAGGGCCCTGGTAGGTGGCTTCGATCTGCCGGACGGACCCGCAGTTGAGGTGGTGGATCTGCATGGCGGCTAGCCTGTTACTTGAACCGCGGTTCAAGTCAAGGAGGAGTGGTGGGCGAGAAGCTGCTGGACATCTCCGAGGTGGCCGAGCGGTCCGGACTGGCCGCGTCGGCGCTGCGGTTCTACGAGAGGCGTGGCCTGATCTCCCCGGCTGGACGCAACGGGCTGCGCCGGACCTACCGGCCCGACGTCCTCGACCGCCTCGCGCTCATCTCCTGCGCCCGGGGCGCGGGGTTCACCATCGCCGAGATCTCCGGATTCCTGCGGGCGACCCCCGGCGACGTGGAACTGCGCGCCCGGATGGCGGACAAGGCCAGGGGACTGGAGGAGGACATCGCCCGGCTCGTTCGCATGCGTGACAGCCTCCACCACGCTTCGACCTGCACACACGAACCCCTCGTGGAGTGCCCCGACTTCAAACGCACCATCCAGGAGCCCAGGTAGCGGCGACCACCTCGAAGGGCGCTCGTCCGGCACGGCCCGCCGCACCGCGCTGTGCTCTTGAGACGGCCCTCATCCTTCGTACCGGCCGGTCCCAGGGCCGATACGCGAGCCATGTCCAGGGTTCCGTAACCGCGGTTCGACCGGTCGCCGGGCCGCTGGAGATCGCCGCTTCTCACGGTCGTGCGCCGGCCGGGAAGCCCGTCCAGCGCAGCTCGGGCGGTAGGTGGCCCATGTCGTTGTAGAGCAGGAGCGTCGGTGGCACGCCGTCGCGGTACTCGATGGTCGTCAACGCCGCGTTCCCGCAGTCCAGGCCGAGCCACCGCTCCGGCGGCGCGTCGAGGGCGTGCCGGACCAGCCACGCCACCTGACAGGCGTGGGTGACCAGGATTTCGTGGGTCTCGGTTGCGGCGGGGCACGCGAACCTGCCGGTCAGGGCATCGGCGTGCCCTCGTGTCTCCGTGTCGTGCCCGTCGAAGGATCCCGCCCGCGCGGGCGGCGGGTACGGCACGTGTTCCACCAGTTCGGCCGCCTCTCGCACGGCCACGTCCGGAAAGCACGCGCCCACGATCTGTGCCGACTCCACGGCTCGGGGGAGGGGCGAATGCCACACCGCGTCGATCGGCAGAGCGGCCAACCGCCGCCCGATCAGCTCCGACTGCCTCCTGCCGACGTTGGTCAGCGCGCCGAACGGGTCCGCCGCTCCGTGCCTGACCAGATGCACATGCCGGGTGGCCATCACCTGCCTCCTTCCTGTGATTCCACGACGGCCGGCTTCAGTCTCCGCGAACGCGCTTACGCCGTGGGGCCTGCGGGTCCGGTGGTCGTGCCGGTCACGGATTCGGACCAGGAGAGGAAGCGCTGGAGGTGGGTGCCGGCGGGGGAGAGGAGGACTCGGGGGGTGCCTGCGGCGACGTCACCGCTGGTTCCGTCGATGGTGAGGACGGTGTCGGGGGTGAGAAGACGGTCGGCGATCGTCGCTGAGCCGTTCGCGGCGTCGAAGGCCAGGCCGCCGACGCCGACGACCGCGGGTTTGCCCATGGAGCGGGCGACGACGGCGGCGTGGCTGGCCGGACCGCCACGTGCGGTGACGATCCCGGTGGCGACGGCGAGGCCGCGCATGTCGTCGGGGGAGGTCTCCGGGCGCACCAGGATGACCGGAACACCTGCCGCTGCCATGCGTGCTGCCTCGTCCGAGCTGGTCACGACCCGCCCGGACGCGACGCCGGGGCACGCGCCGATCCCTCTGGCGAGGATTTCGGCCTCCGCCGAGTCCAGGCGCGGCGTGCGGGCGTGCTGGAGATGCCGCGGCGACACCCTCAGCAGTGCCTCACGTCGTTCGATGACCCCTTCGTCGACGAGTTCGACGGCCAGGCGGACGGCCGCCGCTCCGCCGAACCGGCCCGGCCGGACCTGGAGGAACCACAGTTCCCCGGCTTCGTAGGTGAACTCGACGTAGCAGGCATCGCGGTAGTGCCGTTCGATCCGGCGCAGCGCGTCGCACAGTTCCGCCCACACGGCGGGTTCCCGTTCGGCGAGTTCGTGCAGCGGCCGGGTCGTCGCTCCGCCGGAGACGACGTCCGTTCCCTGGCGTTCGAACAGGACCTCGCCGAACGGCACGTTCTCCCCGGTGTTGGGATCGCGGCTGAACGCGACGCCGCTGCCGCTGCGCGCGTCCTTGTTCCCGAACACCATCGCCTGCACGATCACAGCCGTGCCGAGGTCCTCCGGGATGTCGTTCAACACGCGGTACGTCCGTGCGCGCGGCGCGTTCCACGACGCGAACACCGCCTCGACGGCGCGTTCGAGCGGGCGGAGGCGCGAATCCGCGGCGGCAGAGCGTTCGCCGGGCGCGGCCTCGGGAGCCTCAGGGGCTTCGGGGGTGAGGCCGAGGTTGAGGATCGTGGTGAGCATGCCGGGCATCGACACGGGCGCGCCGGAGCGGACCGAGACCGCCAAAGGCCTTTCCCGTGCGCCGAAGACACGGCCGGTGCGGTGTTCGAGGTCGGTGACGGCCGTCGCGAACTCGTCGCGGAGGTCTTCGGGGAGCCGTCCCTCCCGCAGGAAGACGTGGCACGCCTGCGCGGTGACGACGAAGCCGTCCGGCACCCGCAGCCCGAGGCGGTGCAGAAGGACGAGGCCGAGCGCCTTGCCGCCCAGGTCCTCGGCGGTCTCCTCGACGCGCGAGGAGATCACGCGGATCCACCTCATCGGCTCTTCCCGAGGGTGAGGAGAAGGTCTTCGTGCCACTCGGCCCATACCGTGTGATACGACGTGGTGCTGTCGGTCACGTACTCCAGCGCGCCCGAGGCGGCGCGGTCGAGTGCTTCGGCGAGCCTGACGCGGTAGCGGGCGAAGCGGGGCAGGACCGCGGACAGTTCGGCGCAGACGGCCGCGGCGCGCCGGTCGAGGTCGGCGAACCGGTCGAGGACGCGCGCGTCGTAGGCCGTGTCGCCGTGGTCGTTGGCGGTCATGACGCCGTCGACGGCGCGGAGCTGCCAGGCCGTGCAGAGGTCGAGGAGCTCCGGATTGAGCACGAGGAACCTGTCGAAGGCCGCCTCCACGGACGCGCGGGCCCCGGCCGCCGTGAGCTCGTCGGCGATCAGCCGGGCGTGTTCGGCGCGCCCGGCGTCGGTGAGCCGCCAGCAGGGCGGGTCGTCGGACACCCGGGCGGTGAGCCCGTCCACCGTGTGGTCGATGAGGACGAAGTCAAGCCGGGTCGCGTCCAGGCCGGTCACCGCGCGGAGGCGCGCGAGCCCGCACGCGCCCGCGCAGCGCAACGCGTGCAGGACCAGCAGGCGTGGGTCCGTCTGACGGGTCGGTGTTCGGTTCATGTGCGGTTTCCTTCGGGGCTCGGTGGGACGAAGCTTCTGGGCGCCGCCTGTTCGGAGACGCTGAGGACCGTCGCGATCGTGCGCGTTCTGGACGAAGTGCGCCGACGTCGTCCAGTGCGCGGGCGGTCTCGGACGGGTTCCCCGCGACGACATGGGAGATCAGCTGATCGAGGGACGGCCGGGCCGGGTGCCGTCATTCCTGACGCCCGTAGGCGCGGACCGCCAGCGGGCAGAAGACGGCGAACAGCAGGCCCGACCACAGAAGGGCGAGGCCGGTGCTCCCGCCGTCGGGCGTCCCGTTGAGCAGCGCGCGGCAGGCGTCCATGACATGGGTGACGGGGTTGACGTCGGCCCAGGCCCTCAGCCATCCGGGCAGGGTGTCGGTCGGCGCGGCGAGGCTGCTGCCGAGTTGCAGCGGCAGGAAGGCGAGGAAGCCGAACGCCAGCACGGCCTCGGCGCTCTTGACGAGCACGCCGAGGTAGACGGTGACCCAGCTGAGGCAGAACCCGAACAGGACGGCGAGCCCGGCCGCCCCCACCGCGGCGAGTGCTCCTCCCTGCGGGCGGAAGCCGAGAAGCACTCCGAGAACGAACAGGACGGCCACGGCTATCGCGTACCGGAGGATGTCGGCCAGCACGGAGCCCAGCAGCGGCGCCGTCCGGCTGATCGGCAGGCTGCGGAACCTGTCGGTGACGCCGTTCTTCAGGTCGAGGTTGATCGCAGCCCCGGTGGAGATCATCCCGGCGAGTCCCGCGCCCATGACGAGGATTCCGGGGAAGAGGTACCGGAGGTACTCGGCGGTGGAGCCCGCGACGGGACGGCCGAACAGGTACAGGAACAGGACCATGAACAGCGCGGGAGTGATGACGCCGTTCACGATCGGGCCCGGGTTGCGGGCGGACTTGGCGAGGCTGCGCCGGGCGAGGATGCCGCTGTGCCGGAGGACGGCGAACCGCCGGGGACGGGCCGCGCGGGGGAGGGTCGTGGTCATGCCGCCTCCTCGGCGTCACGGGTGGGGGCTCCGGTCAGGGAGAGGAAGACCTCGTCGAGGCTGGGAAGGCGGAACGCGAACTCGCCGACGGCGACGCCGTGCTCCCGGAGGAGGGCGGCGATCTCGAAGAACGCGGTGTCCCCGGTGACGGGCGCGACGAGCTCGTGGCGGCGGGTCCGGTCGGGCTCGCGTCCCGTGACCCGGGCGAGGATCGCCGCCGCGCGGTCGAGGTCGCCGGTGTCGGCGGGGCGCAGGACGACCGTGTGGCCGCCGACCCGGTGCTTGAGGTCGGCGGGCGTGCCGGAGGCGATCACCCGTCCGTGGTCGAGGACGGCGATCTCGTCGGCGAGGGCGTCGGCCTCCTCGAGGTACTGCGTGGTGAGCAGGACCGTGACGCCGTCCCGGGTGAGCTTGCGGATGGTCTGCCAGAGCTCGTCGCGTCTGGCGGGGTCGAGGCCGACCGACGGCTCGTCGAGGAAGATCACCTCGGGTTCGCCGACGAGGGCGGCGGCGAGGTCGAGGCGGCGGCGCATCCCGCCCGAGTAGGTGGCGGCGGGCCGGTCCGCCGCCTCCTCCAGCCCGAACCGGGACAGCAGTTCGCCGGCCCGCCGGGCGGCGCCGTGGCGGCCGAGGTCGAGCAGCCCGCCGATCATGACGAGGTTGGACCGGCCGGAGAGCTCGTCGTCCACGCTCGTGTGCTGCCCGGACAGGGCGATGCGCCTGCGCACCTCGGCCCGGTCGCGCCGGACGTCGAGCCCGGCGACGCGCGCCGTGCCCGCGTCGGGGCGCAGGAGGGTGGCCAGGACGCGGACGAGGGTGGTCTTGCCCGCGCCGTTCGGGCCGAGCAGCCCGAGGACCCGCCCGCGGGCGACGGACAGGCTCACCCCGTCCAGCGCCGCCGTCCGGCCGAAGCTCCTGCTCAGCGCGTCGACCTCCAGTCCGTGGTCGGTCATGTTCAACTCCGATGTTCACTGTTTTCAGATGACGCCAACATCTGGATGTTGTTTGTATCATGGCACGGGCGGAGCGGAAGGAGAACCGATGGCGAGGCTGACCCGTGCCGAACAGCAGGAGCGGACCCGCGCGGCGGTGCTGGTCGCGGCCCGGCACGAGTTCGCCGAGCACGGCTACGCCGACGCCAAGGTCGACCGGATCGCCGAACGGGCCGACCTGACCAGGGGCGCGGTCTACTCCAACTTCACCGGCAAGCGCGCGCTCTACCTCGCGGTGCTCGCCGACGCCGCCGAACAGGCCCGCGACTCGGCCCGCGCCCCCGAACGCTCGCCCGGCTCCGTCGCCGCGGCGCTCGGCGCGTTCGCCCGGGTCTGGCTCGAACGGCTGCCGCTCGTGGACGACACCCCCGGCAAAGGACACCTCCGGCTGCGCTCGCTGACCGGCGTCCTCGACACCGCCCCGGCCCGCACCGCACTGGCCGAACTCGTCAGATTCGAGGCGCTCCTGCTCGCGCTGGCGCTCGAACCGCGCCGCGCGCCCCGCGCACGGACCGTCCGGCTGGCGGGCCTCGCGCAGACCCTCCTGCACGGCGCCGCCCACCTCGCGGAGAACGCGCCCGGAGTAGGCGACCCGTTCGACCTGGCCCGCGCCGCCGAACACCTCGCCGACATCACCCTCACCGAAAGCACAGAGCCGGCGCACCTGCCCTTCATCGACCCCGCCCGGCCCGCAGCGGACCGGTGGACGCCACCGCGCGGACTCCACGACGAGATCACCGGCCGCCCCGTCGACCTCGGAGACGACGGCCTGGTCGTCGTCCTGGGCGCCGGACGCCTCTCCGCAGCCCAGGAAGCAGTGCGCTCGGCCCGCCCCGGAGACCCGGTGACGTTCGTCCTCGTGACGGACGACCCCGCCGAAACCGGAAGGCTGACCAGACTCCGCATCGCCGACCTCGTCGGCTGCCTGCGCCGGGTATTCGCCGCCGAAGACCTCCCATGGCCACGCGTCGTGGTGGACGACGGTGCCCAGGTCCCCGCCGCCCTCGGCCTACCGACAGCCGACGACCGCACCGAGACCGCCATTTGCATCCGCGCCGGCCTGATAGTGGCCCGCGCCTCCGGCCGAGGCTCCGGCCACGCCGTCGCAAACCACGACGACCAACCCCACCCGACCCCCTCCCCCTGACCCCCACCCGCCTCCGACGGGTTTTATGCACAACGCGTGGCGTGTGCCGGTGAGGGCCTCCTCGGCTTGGACGGCCGCGGGGAAAATGCGGTTGGTCGCCGTGGCCGGAGAGCCTAGGTTCGCCGTATGGGTCATGACTACGACCGCGTCACCGACCTCGGTCGCCCCAACCCCACGCGGCGCCACGGTGCGGTGGTCACCCATCCGGCGCAGCCGTGGACGTCCACCGTGCACGCGTTCCTGCGGCACCTGGAGGCCGAGGGGTTCCAGGCCGCGCCGCGCGTGGTCGGGGCGGGCTTCGACGGGTCGGGCGATGAGACGCTGACCTGGCTGGAAGGGACGGTCCACGCCACGTCCGTGTGGCCCGACGCGGAGCGGAGCATGCACGAGGTCGGCGCGCTGCTGCACCGGATCCACCGAGCCGCCCGCAGCTTCGCCCCGCCGCCGGACGCGGTGTGGATGCCTGCGGTCGTGCGGGCCTTACGACGCGATACGGCGGGAGCTCCACCACAACGGCGGCCTTGGGGTGTTTGCACCAGGGGTTCGGTCGTTCTCGTCGCCGTGCACGGATTCGGCGGTGGGTGTTGTGGCCGTTCGTGCTGAGGGGGCCATGGGGGAGTTGTCAGGCGGTGGGCTTCACCTCGGTGTAGAACAGGCTCGGGTCGGCTGCCAGGGAGGCCTTGACGTGGGCGCTCCAGTCGTCGGCGAGCACTTCGAACGCGCCTGCTTCGATGCCGTCGAGTCCGGTGCGGGCGGCGTGGGCGGGGTCGATCTTCTCGCCGTCGTAGTGGGCGGCGATGTCGGTGTCGGCGGCTCCCAGGTGCAGGCCGGTGACGAGGGTTCCCTGGTCGGCGAGTTCGAGGCGGATGCCGTTGGTCAGGCTCCACTCGGCGGCCTTCGCCGCGCTGTAGGAGTTGGTCCCGTTGTAGGAGAACCAGGACAGCGCGGACAGGACGTTGAGGATCGCTCCGCCGCCGTTGGCGGCCAGGACGGGGGCGAAGGCGCGGACGACGTCGAGGGTGCCGTAGTAGTGCGTGTCCATCTCGAGGCGGATGGAGTCGAGGTCGCCGGTGACCAGGTTCGTGAGGGTGGAGATGCCGGCGTTGTTGACCAGGAGGGTGACGTCCTGGGCCGCTGCGGCCGCGGCCTCCACCGACGCCGGGTCGGTGATGTCGAGCCGCAGCACCTCCACGCCCGGGATGTCGACGCTCTCGGGGCGGCGTGCGGTCGCGTAGACCTTGGCGGCTCCCCGCTGCAGCAGCTGCTCGGCGAAGTGGCGGCCGATGCCGCGGTTCGCGCCGGTCACCAGTGCGGTCGATCCGGAGATGTTCATGTTCTGTCCTTTCACGGGCGGTGACGTGCGGCTTGTCGCTCGCACACTGCTACGCTAAAACCTGACGTTGACGTGAGATGCAAGTCGAAGCGGAAAGAATCTTGTGCCATGCGTATCGGAGAGCTCGCCAAACGCTCGGGCGTGAGTGTTCGCGCCCTGCGCTACTACGAGGAGCAGCGGCTCCTGGAGTCGTCGCGGACGTCCGGAGGGCAGCGCGACTACCCGGAGGAGGCGGTGGATCGGGTGCGGTTCATCCAGCAGCTCTACGCCGCCGGACTGCCGAGCAAGACGATCGTCGGGTTTCTGCCGTGTGTGACCACGGGACGGGCGACGCAGCAGATGTTCGACAAGCTCCTGGCCGAACGTGACCGCATCGCCGCCCACATCGACGAAATGGTCCAGGCCAAGACGAAGCTCGACCGGGTGATCGAAGAGGTCATCGCCGCCGGAGTGGTCGCCGAAGATCCGACCGCGGCGGCGGTCCCGACCGGCGGATGACCCCGCGTCCCCACCGAGCCGTCGTCGAGATCGGCCGAAGAGACGCACCTGGCTCTCGCGCCTTTCCGCACGTTTTCGAGGCTTCGAAGCAGCCGTCGGCGTCCATGGGGGCTGTCGATTTCAGGAGCCCTTTGCGCGGCGGGTATTTCATGCCGCCGTACCTGCGGCATTCCTGTTGATCTTGAAGTGCTCGCCGGTCTCCTCGCATACTCGGGTATTGATCGCGTTCGGAGGTTCTGGTGAGCGGGGTTTCACGACGGCTGGCACGGGCCGCGTACTGGACTTGTGCGTGGACGTTCGGGTACGCGGTCCTCAAGGCGTACTGGGCGGCGGGAGGGAAGGCGCTTCGCACGACGTTGGGTTTCCCGGAGCACGTGTGGCGTTCGACGGGGTTCGCGGTCGTGAACGGGGCCACGGTCGCCGTGGCTCTGGTCGGGTCGGTCGTGGCGCTGGGGTTCGTCCGTCCGTGGGGCAGGAGGGCACCCTGGTGGGCGCTGTCGGTTCCCGCCTGGGCGGCCTCGGGCGTGCTGCTGCTGTACAGCGTCCCGAAACTGGTTCTCAACGTTCTGGGATCCGTCGGACTGCTGTCGGCGACTGGGGGCATGAGCGCGCAGGAGGTCCAGCGCGTGAGCAGATGGCACCTGGTGCTGTGGACCCCCTTCTTTCTGGTCTGGGGGCTGCTGTGGGGTGCGACGGCCTGGTTCGCGTGCAAAGAACGACGGTCCGCCCGGTGAGCGGTAGAGGGATTCCTTCCCTCTTCGCCGCCCGTGATCGAGAGGGTTCCAGGTGAGTCACCCCCCGCGGGATTCGCATGTCCACGAGCACGTCTTCGGAAGGCGGGCTCGGTCCATACCCGGCGTCGGCTCCGCCGCCCTCGCGCTGATCTCGGGTGTCCTTCTTGCCGTGCTGTGGTGCTTCCTGGCCTTGCCCGGCATCGTCACCTCCGCGCTCGCGACGGTGTTCCGGCGGACCAATCCGGAGCTGACCGCGAAACTGATCACGGCGAGTTGGGTCGTCCACAGTTTCGCCGTCGTCGGTGGTCTTTGTGTTTTTTCTTTCTTCGGTATGGCTCAGGGGCAGATCGTCGGGTTCCTCTTCTTCGTTCTCGCAGATGAGGGAGGGCGTAGCGCCCGGCGGCACACGCCCGAGGTTCGGTTCGGGCGGCTAGGAGGGCGGTCGGGCCAGGTATGCCGTTTTGGCGTCGGGGGAGAATCCGCAGGACCGGTAGAAGGCGTGGACGCCCGGTCTGCGGGAGCCCGTCATCAGCATCGCCTTGTAGCATCCCGCGTCCCATGCGGCGCGCAGCGTGCGGGACATGATCTGCTTGCCCAGGCCCGTGCCCCGCAGGGCCTCGTCGACGACGACGTTCTCGATCACCGCGTACGGCGATGCGGATCTGGTGAGGTTCGGGATCACGTTCAGGTACGCCGTGGCCGCGATGGCGCCGTCGGCTTCGAGGACGAACAGGTGCAGGCCCGGCGACTCCAGGATCCGCGTGTACGCGGTCGCGTCGGACCCGTCACTCAGGATCGGATCATTCGGTTGCAACTGCCGGTAGAGCCGTAGAACTTCTTCGAAGTCGTCGGGCCCGGCCTCGCGGAACACGATCATGTCCGCAGGCTACCGAGCCGCCATGTCCTGCTTCGCGTGGCGACCGGCGTGAGCGCCCGTGAGCGCTTCCCCTCGTCGTACATCTCCTGCATCCGTCGGGGGTGACGGGCACCTGCTCGTTCCCCATGGTTTCTCCGGTTCTCTCGATCGCGGGGTGGACGGGTTCAGCGCCGGGCGGCGAGCCATCCGGCGGTGGTCCAGCCCGGTTCGGCCCAGCGGGCCTGGAACACCTCGTGGGGGATGGTGTCCCGCCACCGCCCGTGGACGGCCAGCTCGGCGGTCAGCCGCCCGATCTCGTCGGCGGCCATGGCACCGCGCTCGCCCTCGACGGCGATGACCGCCGTCTCGTCGACCCGGTCGATGTAGGGGCGTTCGGTCGGGGTGGCGGAGACCATGCAGGGCCGGGTCCGCGCGGGGCCGAACTCCCGGCCGGGCAGCAGGTCGTGCAGGACGGCGAGCGCCTCGTCGACGTCCTCCCGCCGGCCGCCGGTGCGGACCCAGGCGGCGATCTCCTCCGCGGTGTCCAGCGGGTTGGCCAGCAGGCTCCCGCCGGCCAGCTTCACGTACCACCTGCCGTCGGGGTAGGGCCGCGGGGACATGACGATGCCGCCGAAGAGCGAACGCCCGTCGCGGTACTTGAGGTACATGACGGCGGGCATGTCGACCGCGTCCGGCCCGTCCACCTCGACGAGGACGACGGTCGCCCCGAAGCTCGGCATCAGCAGCGGACGGGGCAGCAGGCCGGTGGCGTTGCTGGCGGCGCCGGTGGCCAGGACGACTTGCCCGGCCCGCCACGAGGCGCCCGAAGCGGCCGTCACCAGGACGCCGCCGTCCGTCTTCCCGGTGCGGACGACCTCGTCGCGCACCAGCACGGCCCCGGCCGCGGTGGCCGCGGCGAGTTCGGCCTCCACCAGGCGTCGGGGGTTGAGGATGAAGGCGTCGCGCTGGACCAGTGCCACATGCCCCGGTTCGAAGCTGAGGGCGGGGTAGGCGGCGCACAGCGCGTCCTCGTCCAGCTCGTCGACCTCGACGCCCAGGTCGCGGGCGTTCCGGGCCAGGAGGTCCCGGTCGAACCAGTCCGAGGAGGAGCCGCCGGGCGTCTCCCGCGGCATGACCGACAACGAGTGGGTCGGGACGGTGAACTCGACGCCGGTGCGCTCGCGCAGTTCCGGGAACCGGCGGATCGAGCGCATCGCGAGCATGGAGGTCATGAGGGGGACCTCCAGCACGTGGGCGAGGCGGCCCTCGTCGTAGTGGCCGGCCCAGACCCCGCGGTGGTCGGCGAACCCGGCGGGCTCGGCGGGCCCGACCACCAGGGTCGAGTGCCCGCCGTCGGCGAGGTGGCGGGCCGTGGCCGAGCCGATCGGCCCGGCCCCCACCACGATGACGTCGTACCGGTCCTGCACGGTCGTTCTCCTCGTTCGGTGACACGGGATGCGACCGGGGACACGGTGTCCTCGGCCGTTGCGGGATCATCGCATCTCGAACGGCTAAAGTATCCATGGTGTGTTGTTAAGAGTTGGTGTCATTGGCCTGGGAAGTGGCCGCGACTCTCGTCGGCGGACGCCGTTCCGGCCCTAAACTGGCGGGACCCGGCAGGCGCGGAGCCCGGCCCGGCCGCCCGGAGACGGAGGAGGCGAGGCGGGGTGAGCGCGTCGAGGCCGAAGGACCGGCGCCCTCCGGACGAGGCGCGGGCCGACCCGGCTCCCGCCCGTGTCCGCACCAGGAGCGGCGGTCGCAGCGAACGGGTGCGCCGCGCCGTGGGCGAAGCAGTCCTGGCGTTCCTGGCGGAGGGGAAGGTCGCCTTCACCACGGTCGAGGTCGCCGAACGGGCCGGGGTCAGCCGCCGCACCCTCTACCGCTGGTGGCCGGAGCACGACGACCTCCTCGTCGAGGCGCTCTCCCTGCACGTCCGCAAGGTCGAACCCCCCGACACCGGCTCCTGGGAGTCCGACGTGCGCGCCTTCGCGCATCTGGTGGCCGCGTTCGCCGCCGACCCCGTCGACCTGGCGATGTCGGGCATCATGGCCGGCCGCCGCCACCCGGACTTCAACGCCCTGGTCATCGACCAGTACCGGCCCGTCCTCGACGCCTGGCGGCAGATGGTCGCCCGCGCCGTGGCCCGCGGCGAGGCCGGTGACGCCCACGCCCCCGGAACGGTCGTGACCATGCTGGTCTCCCCCCTGTTCCTGGGGCCCCTGATGCTGGGCCGCCCCTCCAGCGAGGACGAGATCGACAGGATGGTCGACCTCGTCCTCGCCGCCACCCGCCCCTGATCGCTCGGGCGAGGCGGGCCGGCGCCCTTGTGGTCGGCTTCGTCGCGCGGACGCCCCAGGGTCAGTGGGAGGCGCCGAGTTCGATGAGCAGGACGCCGGCGATGATGATGCCGATGCCGAGGCTCATGACCTTGGTGAGGGGCTCGCCGAACAGGGCGCGCGAGGCCAGGGCGGTGAGGGCGACGCCGGAGGCCGCCCAGACGCCGTAGGCGACGCCGAGGGCCATGCCGCCGCTGAGGGCGAGAGTGAGGAAGGCGAAGGCGGCGAGGTAGCCGGCGGCGACGACCAGGAACCAGGCCCTGCGGGCGCCGGGCTGGGAGGCCGTGCGCAGGGACAGGGTGGCGGTGACCTCGGTGAGGATCGCTCCGAGCAGGAACAGCCAGGTCACGCGCGCTCTCCTTCCTCGGGACGGGGGGCGTGCTGGGAGCCGAGTTCGACGCACAGGACCCCGGCGATGACCAGGACGATGCCCAGGCCCATGGTGACGGTGAGCGGGTCGCCGAAGATGGCGGTGGCCAGGACCGCGGTGAGGGCGACGCCGGACGCGGCCCAGACGCCGTAGGCGACGCCGATGCCCAGACCCGCGCGCAGCCCCGAGCTCAGTGACGCGAACGCGCCGAGGTAGCCGATGGCGACCACGACGTACCAGGCGGGGGCGTCCAAGGCGGCTCGCAGCGACAGCGTGGCGGCCACCTCGAGGAGGATCGCCGCCAGCAGCGGCAGCCATTTCTTCATCAGGGGGTCTCGTCTTTCAGAAGTCGGTCGGCGACCGCGAGGATCTGCGCGCGGTCGCTTTCGGGAACGGGGAAGACCCCGGTGGCCGCGGCCGTCCAGTAGCCGTCGGCCATGAGCCGGGCGGCCGTCAGCCTCCCGCGCTCCTCCTCGGGCAGGTCGTCGGGAAGCAGGAACCAGGGGGCCAGATGGCGGGCCCACGCCTCGGCGAGGGCATCGCGGTACAGGGCGTCGGCGCAGATCGCGAAGTCCGCGCGGTCGAACCGCTCGGACAGGGCGACCTGCACGTAGGCGCGGATCCGCCGGCGCGGCGAAGCCTCCTCCAACGGCAGCCCCAGCCGGTCGAGCATCAGCCGCTCCCACCGCTCCGCGACGTACTCCACCACTCCCACCATCAGTGCTTCCTTGGTGGCGAAGTGGTACATCAACCCCGGCTTGGTCACCCCGGCCTGCCGCGCGGCGGCGTCCAGGGTGATCGTCGCGCCGCCCTCGGCGCGCAGCACCTCCAGCGCACCCTCCAGGATGCGCTGCCTTGTGTTCACTCCCATGCCGGTTACTTTGCCTTCCGGAAGGTAAAGTAACGCGCGTTCCGCCTGCCGGGATCACGGCCCTTTCAGAACACCGGCTGGACGAAGAGCGGGATGTCGTCCTGCCTCCCATAGACCGGGAGGCGCTCGAGCCGCCCGGTCTGCACGTCCAGCCGGTAGGACGGCCGCGGCGCTCCCGAGAGGTCGGTGCTCGGGATCAGGAGGTGCCGGGTGTCCTCCCAGACCATGTCGGGTCCGCCGAAGTACCTGGGGTCGCAGTCGGGTGGCAGCCGCACGATCCGCGGGTTCCGTCCCAGGTCGTGGACGTCGAAGAACGTCAGGGCATGCGGGTCGCGGCGCATCGTGTACAGCAGCCGCCCGCCCGGAGCGAGCCTGGCCGACGGGTCGATCGGCAACCGGCGCGTGGTGCCGTCGGCCGCGATGAGCAGCCTCCCGTCCTTGCGGGCGGCCAGGGCCGTGCCGGTGACCGGATCGACCCACTGCAGCAGGACGTCGAGTTGTTCGGGCGCCTGTCCCGGCCGCCACCGCCATGTCTGCGGATAAGGCCGCTTGGTGGCCGAGGAGCGGTTGACGTAGACCTGCCCCGCGAAAATTCCAATCGCCTCAGGCCGGCGGTCGTTCTCCAGCCCCGGCATCGTCTGGGTGCTTCCATCCGCGAGGTCGACCAGCCGGACCTCGTCGTCTTGGGTGCTGATCGCCATGTTGCGGCCGTCGCAGCTGCGCTGCAGCGTCCGGATCCCGCCGCCGAGTCCGCAGACCGTGCCGTCCTGCTGGACGAGCCGGGCCTGCCACCAGTCCTCGAAGTCATTTTTGTCGAACGCCGCCAGGACGATGCCGTACGGTGTCTCGAGCGCGATGTCGGGTCCGTCCCGCAGGAAGCTGCCTTTCGGGGTGAGATCGCGGCGAACGGTCCGGCCGAGGGTCTGCGGTTCGCCTCCCCGCCAGACGATCACTCGGCCGTCGCATCGGAACAATCCGGCCTTGGGCGGGTCGGCCGAGCCGAACTCCTCGGCCCCTGCCTCGGGGTACTCCCGTCTGGGTGTCTTCCACTGCTCTTCGGAGTCTTGCCGCTCGAAGAACTCCTTGGCTTCGGCGAGCCGGTCCTCCCATCCTCCTTCCGGGTCGGAATCCTCATGTTCGGCCCAATCCGGGATGGGTGGGAGCGTTGCGTCGTCGGCGGGCCACTCGTGCCAGGCCTGCTGGGCGTCCAGCGCCTGCAGGAGCTCGGCGTCTTCGTCATCGAACGGGTCGTGTTCGTCCGCGTCGTCGCCACGGCGGTACCTGCGGTCCTCGCGGTCCTTACGGCGGCTGCGTGCGGTGAGGGTGATCGGGTCGTCCGGGCCTGTTCGCATCGTGGTGAATTCTTCTTCCCGGACATGGGGAAGGACGGAATGGAAGTCCTCGATGCTGATCAGAAGACGTTCGGCGAATTCTGCTGCGGTTCCGGTGATGGCGTGTCCCGGACTCCACGCGGCGAGGGCGTGGACGTCCCCGGCCAGGCTCAGGTGGCCGACGTGGTGGCGGCGTTTGGCGTACTTGGCGCGCTTCTTGGGGGACAGGCCCAGGATGTCTCCCGCCGTCGGGGGAGTAGCGGCGACGCGATACCCCTCCGCGTCTGCGTGCAGCAGTCCGGCGGCGACGAGCAGCGTGAAGGACTCGCGCAGGTTCGCGGGCAGCGGCACACCGAGACGTTCGGACAGCCTGCGCCATTTGTTCTTCTTCTTGGCGGTGCGGCCTGTTGCTTCGCGCCACTCATGCCTGTTCTTCCGGTCGAGGTCCGCGTGGCCGGTGGGCAGTGGTTCGGGCACCGTCCACAGATCGGCTTCCAGCCAGCCCTCCTCCAGTTCCCTGTGCCGAGGCCAGGGAAAGGAGACGTACCGGACGGCCGCGCGCTCCAGACTGATCGGGGCGTCGGTGCCGGCCGCTTCCATCCGCACCATCTGGTACAGCCACCAGACGCGTCCGGGAAGCACTTTCCGCCAGTCAGCGGGCACGAGGACGATCGCAGACGCGCTCCTGGCGAGCCATCGCGGCGGCTCGACCGGCCCGGACGTCCGCCAGAACCGCAGACACCACCGATTCCACTCGTCCTCACGCCGCAACAACACTCGGACCCGGTACGTCCCGAACCCGTCCAGTTCGAATTTCAGGTCGTCGGGCCCGTACAAGGCGATGGAGCCGGTCCGGCTCACATAAGGAGTCTCGACCGCTTCGCACCAGGGCTCGTCTTCGATAGCAGGCACTGCGGTGTGCAGTTCGAGCCGCACCGCGGTACGACGCCACGAGCCTGCACCCTGCAACCATCCCTCACCGGCCCGGGCGATCGTTCCAGTGAGCCCCCGCCCGTCGGAGTACCCGGCGTATCGGCCGAGGAACTCGTCTCCGGCATCGTCCGGAGCCCGGGCACCCGACCGGTGTTCGACGTCACCGACTGACAGCATCGACCAGTCGCTCCAGGACATGTCGCCGTCGACCCCTCGCAGCAAAGTCATGCGCGCAAGCTAGCAACACCGGCGGACAGTGACCCGGGTCCGTAACGTCCGTTGTGTTCCGCGAGCGTTCGCCGCGGTGAGCCCGCCGACCTCGCGGTCCGGATCTAGCCGGGGGTCGTGCGTGTGGCGGGCGGGGTGTGCAGGGAGAGGTGCGGGGACAGGGCGCGGAGGAAGTCGGGGGCGTCGAAGGCCGCGCCTGCGGAGGCGACGCCGGTGGTCCTGGCGCGGCCGGTGAGGATGCGGTCGACGGCCTCCACCGCCAGCGGGGCGCTGATGGCGTAGATGTCCTGGCCGGTGGCGACCAGGCGGCGCTCCGCGTCGCCGGAGCGGACGAGGACGTCGACGACGAAGGTCTGCGCGGAGCGGCCGTGCTCGTCGACGGGGGTCGGGGCGGAGGCGTCGGGGGCGGACAGGTCCGCGGCGGCCTTGGCGGCCATGTAGGTGCGCACTTCCGGGACGGCCAGGTGGCTGGGGACGGTGACGACGTCGGCCATGGTGAACTCCCCGATGACCTTCTGGGGGCCGAGCGGGGCCGGGAAGTCCCACTCGAGGGTCGGCAGGGCGTCGTCGTGGTACTCCAGCCGTCCGCCGGTGTAGCGGACGCGGCGGCCGCCGCGCCGCTGTCCCGAGACCGCGCCCGAGGCGAGGGTCCCGGAAGTGGGGTGCCAGCTGCTCAGGCCGTAGGCGATGTGCACCTCGTCCGCCGCCGTCCAGTCGTTCATCGCGGCGGTGGCCAGCAGGTCGCCGAGGCCGCCGTAGAAGGCCATCGCCGGGACCACGACGGTGCCCGCGGCGCGGGCGCGTTCGGCGAAGTGCGCGAACGTGTCGAGGTTCGCCTCGATCTCGGCCGCCACGTCGACGTACGGGATGCCGGCGCGCAGTGCCGCCTCGATCAGCGGCGCGGCGGTCGTGGCGAAGGGCCCGGCGCAGTTGATCACGGCTGCCGCGCCGTCCAGCGCGCGGTCGAGCGACGCGGGGTCGTCCACCGACGCCTGCCGCACCTCGTCCCCCGGCTGGGCCTGCGCCAGCAGCCTTTCCCGGTCGCGGCCGAGGAGCAGCGGGACGTGTCCGCGCCCGCGCAGCTCCGCGACCACGAACCGCCCGGTGTGCCCGTACGCGCCGAACACCGCCACGCCACGACCCGATTCCATGCCCGCTCCCGTGTACTCGAAGTGCTTCACGGGGATGATCCTGTCTTTTCCGGCCGTCGGCGCCCAGTGTCCGGAACGACATGACCCGTACAATTTCCGACATGGGCTCTTTCCCGCGTTCCGTCGCGATCGCCGCCACCGACGGGATGCTGCACTTCGAACTGGCACTGGCCTGCGAGGTCTTCGGCTCCGCCCCGGCCGCCCTGCCGGGCCCCTGGTACGACGTCAGCGTGTGCGGCACGCGCGCCGTCCGGGTCGACCGGTTCCTGCTGGAGCCGGACGGCGGCCTCGACCGGCTGGCGGACGCCGACACCGTGATCGTCCCCGCCCTGGCGGACGTCGACGAGGACCCGCCGGCCGACCTGGTCGAGGCGGTGCGCGCGGCCCACGAGTCGGGCGCGCGGGTGGTCTCCCTGTGCACGGGCGTGTTCGTGCTCGCCGCCGCCGGCCTGCTGGACGGGCTGCGCGCGACCACGCACTGGGCCCACACCGGGGAGCTGGCCGCGCGCCACCCCCTGGTGGAGGTCGACCCGGACGTGCTCTACGTCGACAACGGCAGCGTGCTCACCTCCGCGGGCAAGGCCGCGGCGATGGACCTGTGCCTGCACCTGGTCCGCCGCGACCACGGCTCGGCGGTCGCCAACGTGGTCGCCCGCCGCCTGGTCGTGCCGCCCCACCGGGAGGGCGGCCAGGCCCAGTTCGTCACCACGCCGGTGCCCGCCCGCGACGGCCACCCGCTGGCCGAACTGCTCCCCTGGGCGATGCGGCGGCTGGACCAGCCGCTCACCGTGGAGGACCTGGCCCGCCGGGCGAGCATGAGCTCGCGCCACCTGGCCCGCCACTTCCGCTCGGTGACCGGCACCACCCCGCTGCAGTGGCTGCAGGCGCAGCGGATCCGCCGCGCGCAGGAACTGCTGGAGACCACGGACGAGAGCGTCGAGGCCATCGCCTCGGCCGCGGGCATGGGCACGGCCACGACACTGCGCCGCCACTTCCACCGCACGGTCGGCGTACCGCCGGACACCTACCGCCGGACGTTCCGGACGTAGGGGCACGCCCGTCGCTCAACGGCCCCGCGTCCGGTGCGGTGGGCGACCGCTCGAGGGCGGCTTCCCCGCGGCGCGGGGCGAAGCGGCGCCTACGCCCGTACCCGGCCGGCCCGGAACTCCAGGTAGCGCTGCTCGGCGAGGCTGGCGGTGGCCTTCGCGGCGCGCCGGTAGAGCTCGTACGCTCCGGCCGTGTCGCCGGTCTTCTCCAGCAGGTGCGCGCGTACGGACAGCAGCCGGTGGTGCCCGGCCATCCGCTCGTCGCCGTCCAAGGCCGACAGCAGGGCCAGCCCGGCCGCCGGGCCCTCGACCTCGGCGAGCGCGATCGCCCGGTTGAGGGTGACCATCGGGTTGGGCGCGATCCGCTCCAGGATCAGGTAGAGGGCGTGCACCTGCGGCCAGTTGGTCTCCTCGGCCTTGGCCGCGTCGGCGTGCGTGGCGGCGATGGCGGCCTGCAGCCGGTACGGCCCCAGCGACGGGCGGGCCAGCGACGACCTGACCAGCGCGGCGCCCTCGTCGAGCAGCTCGCGGTCCCACCTCGTACGGTCCTGCTCGTCCAGCGGCACCAGGTCGCCGGCCGGCGTCGTCCGCGCCTCGCGGCGGGCGTGGGTCAGCAGCATCAGCGCGAGCAGCCCGGTCACCTCGCCGTCCTCGGGCAGCTGCGCGTGCACCGTCCGGGTCAGCCTGATCGCCTCGTGTGCGAGCTCGGCGCGGTGCAGTTCGCTGCCCGAGGAGGCGGTGTAGCCCTCGTTGAAGATCAGGTAGAGCACGTGCAGGACGACCCGGAGCCGTTCCTCGCGCTCGGCGCCGTCCGGCATGGCGAACGAGCTGCCCGCTGCCCGGATGCGCTGCTTGGCCCGGCTGATCCTGGCCGCCATCGTGCCCTCCGGCACCAGGAACGCGCGGGCGATCTCGGCGGTGGTCAGGCCGCCGACCGCCCGCAGCGTCAACGCGGTCTGGGAGGCCGGGGTCAGCGTCGGATGGCAGCACAGGAACAGCAGGACGAGCGTGTCGTCGGTGTCCGGCACCTCGGGCGCCGGCTCGGCGGCCGTCGCCGACTCCCGGCGGCGGCGCGCGTGGTCGCTGCGCACCTGGTCGATGAGCCGCCGGGACGCGACGGCGACCAGCCAGCCGTGCGGGTTGGCGGGCACGCCCTCGGCGGGCCACTGCACGGCGGCGGCGAGGACGGCCTCCTGCACGGCGTCCTCGCACTCCTCGAACCGGCCGTGCCGCCGTACCAGCATGCCGAGGACCCGCGGCGTGAGCTCACGCAGCAGGTCCTCGATGTCCGAAGCCGTCATGCCTCCAATTGTCCGTCGGCGAACATCACCTGCCGCACCTCGATCCCCAGGCCCTCGATCGCGGCGTCGGGAATCCGCGCCGCCAGCTCGATCGCCCGCTCCCTGTTCTCGCAGTCGATCAGGTAGAAGCCGCCCAGGTACTCCTTGGACTCCAGGAACGGGCCGTCGGTCACCACCGGCTGGCCGTTGCGCACCGACACCACGGCGGCCTGCGACGGGTCGGCCAGCGCCTGCGTGGTGATCAGCTCGCCGGACTCCTTCAGCGCCTGGATGAACGCGCCGTGGCCCTCGCCGATCGCCGCCTTCTCCTCGTCGGTCAGCGCGTCCAGCACGGCCGGGTTGATGTGCATGCCGATCAGGAACTGCATCTCGTACTCCTCGTGATCCGAGGGCCCTGGCCGGGCCCTTCGACCGGTCTGTCGGAACCGCCGCCGCCGTCTTGACATCCTCCGCCGGAACTTTCGCACGAACGTTTCCGGCACCGGTGTCAAGAAGCCCCCGTCCGCTCCGACCGACCGGCGGAACCGAGAGAAAGAGAGCTTCGGATATGCGCATCGACCGGGCATGGCTGGGCGCGGCCCTCCTCATGCTGCCGACCTTCCTCGTCGCGATGGACACGACGGCGCTGCTCCTGGCGCTCCCGCGGCTGAGCGCCGACCTGGGCGCCACCGGCGTGCAGCAGTTGTGGATCAGCGACGGGTACGGATTCCTGGTGGCCGGCATGGTCATCACGATGGGCACGCTCGCCGACCGGATCGGCCACCGGCGGCTGCTGGTCGCCGGTGCGGCGGCGTTCGCGGTGCTGTCGGCGGTGGCCGCCTTCGCGGCGGACCCGCTGACGCTGATCGTCGCGCGTGCGCTGCTGGGCGTCGCGGGCGCGACCCTGGCACCGGCCACCCTCGCCCTGATCACCGGCATGTTCCGCGACGAGCGGCGGCGCGGGAAGGCCATCGCGATCTGGGCGGCCTGCCAGTTCACCGGCGGCGCGCTCGGGCCCGTCCTCGCCGGATTCCTGCTCCAGCACTTCTGGTGGGGATCGATCTTCCTGGCGGCGGTACCGGCGATGGTGCTGCTGGTGCTCGCCGGGCCCGTCCTGCTGCCGGAGTTCCGCGGCGACCGGGCCGGACGGCTGGACCCGGTCAGCGTCGGTTCGTCGCTGGCGGCGGTGCTCCTGATGGTGTACGGGGTCAAGCAACTGGCCATCGAGGACGCGCGGGCCGTCCCGGCGGCGGTCCTCGTCGTCGGCGCGGCCATCGGAGTGCTTTTCGTACGGCGGCAACTGCGGCTGGAGACGCCGCTGCTGGACCTGCGGCTGCTGCGCAACCGCCCGTTCACGGCCGTGATCGTCGCGCTGGTCTTCGCCGGCATCGCCATGGCCGGGACGGGCCTGCTGGTGACCCAGTACCTGCAGGACGTGCTGGGCTTCTCGCCGTTCGCGTCGGCGATGCTGTTCGCGCCCATGGGCCTGGGCGTGGCGGCCGGCACCATGACCGCGCCGGCGCTGGCCCGGCGGACGGAGCCGGCGCTCGCGATCGCGGGCGGGCTGGCGGTGTCGGCGCTGGGCGGCCTGCTGCTGGCGGCCGCCGACGGCGAGCACGCCCTGCCGCTGGTGATGACCGGCATCACCGTACTGGCGCTGGGCACCGGACCGCTGTTCGCGCTGGGCACCGGACTGGTCGTCGGATCCGTGCCGCCGGAACGCGCCGGTTCGGCGGCGTCGATGTCGGAGACCGGCAACTACCTCGGCGGCTCGCTCGGCTTCGCGCTGCTCGGCGCGGCGGCCGCCGCGGTCTACCGCAGCCGGACGGACGGCACGTCCGACTCCCTGGCCGGCGCGGTCGCCGCCGCCCGGCACCTCCCCGCCGACCAGAGCGCGGAACTGCTGCACACCGCGAGAGCGGCGTTCACCACCGCCCTGCACGCCACCGGCGTCATGGCCGCGGCCATCTTCGCCGGACTGGCCGTACTGGTCCTGGCCATGCGCCCGGCGACCCGCCCCGCGCTCCCCGACCACGCAGCAGTTGAAGACCGATCCAGGTCAGCCAGCCCAGGCCGACGGTGACCGCACCGCGCTGCAGCAGGCCGCCATAGGCGACCAGCGTCTCCACGCCCGCCATCGCGGAGACGGCGGCGCGCCACGGCGAGCCCGCGCGGAGGAAACGGCGCGTGAAGACGAAGAAGGCCGCGGTCAGCCCGGCGAAACCGGCGAGTGAGAACGCGTCGTGCAGGGCGCCCAGTGTCGTGTAGTCGACGCGGGCGGGCGTGCTCGGAGGGTAGCCGCTGATCGGGTCGGCACGGAAGAGGCCCGCGCCCAGCAGGCCCACGCCCCACACGCCGACGAGCAGGGGACCGAAGACCGGGCCGCCGACCGGTTTCGGCGTCCGTCGTATCCCGGCGGCGAACGCGACCGTCAGGAGCCCGGTCACGAGGAAGGCGGTCGTCTGCGTCCAGCCGTGCTCGCCCAGGGCCAGCGAGCTGACCGGGTGGCGGAGGGCGCTGTAGTCGGCGCGAGTGGCGCCTTCGATGAGGTAGGCGACGGTGAACAGCGGTCCGGCCAGGACCCCGCACATGAGCAGGAGCCGGCGCGTGTCGAGGTGTCCCATGGCTGTCAACCTATGTTGACATGGAGTGTGTGTCAACATAGGTTGACAGCCGCCGGAGGCGGTCACCGGACACGGGAGAAACGGCGCCCGCGCGGAAAGAGTCACGCCCCGTGCGTCCCACCGGATCCCGGCGAAGGCGGACGCGTTCGCCGGGCGGGCATGCCCGGTGCGGGTGCGGGGATCAGGAGCGGAGGGGTTCGATGGCGCGGATGTAGTCGGCGAGCCGGACGCCGACCTCGAAGACCAGGTCGGGGCCGGTGTCGGCGGGGTCGGGCCAGGTCTCCGAGAGGCGGCGCCAGGACCTGTGGCCCAGGAAGTCGCCCGCCACGGGGTCGTCGCCGAGCTCGGCGCGCCATTGCGGCTCGCGGGCCCGCAGCCTGGCCAGGACCGCGTCGTTCTCCTCGGCCTTGCCGTACTCGGCGTGGAACCCGACCTCGAGTGCGAAGCCCTCGGCGCCGGGGACGCCGTCCGGGCGGATCAACTGGGCCTCGTAATGCTCCCGCACCGCCTCGCCGAACCAGACCTTGATCCCGTTGTGCCGCACCCGGATCCGAGGCTCGCCGAGAGCCCGCGGAACCGCGCCCCGCACCACATCGCGCACCTGATCGAAGAACTCACCGTCCACGGGCCCCAGTGTGCACGACCGCACCGACATTCCCGGCCCTCCGGCGGCCGTTCGGGTCAGAACGGGTCGCCGGGGTGGGGGAGCCAGTCGCGGGACGGGTCGTACTCGAGCCACCGGCTTCGGCGGGCCTCGGCGGCACAGGAGGCGATGAGGGGGTCGAGGCCGGGGTGCGCCGCTTCGGAGCGCCACAGCAGCGACCAGGCGTAGAGCGGCGTGGGGCGGACCAGGGGTATCGAGCGCAGTCCCGCGGACCGGGGGAGCGGCAGGTCGGCGGGGAGCAGTGTGAAACGGCGGGTGTCCGCGGTGAGCTCGGCGAGGAAGTGGGCGAGCCCGAGGTTGGCGCCCTCGGCCCTGCCGGAGATGCCGAAACCGTCCGCGAAGCGGTGCAGGAAGTCGAGGCGGTCCAGCGCCGCGGGCGCCCACAGGATCCCGTCGCGCAACTGCTCCGGCCGCAACTCCGCCGCGGCGGCCAGCGGGTGGTCCCGGCTCAGCACGGCGTCGACGGGTTCGAGGCGGACGAGCCGGTGCGTGAGCCCGTCCGGCAGCGGTGGATGGACCCGGCCGAAACCGGCGTCGATGTCGCCGTGCAGGATCGCCGCCGCGACCGCGGGCAGGTCGCGTCCGTGCCCCGGCTCCAGCGCGGGCCCGGCGACCTTCGCGAGCGTGCGCATGGGCGCGAACAGATGCCCCCAGACGTCCACCCGCAGCGGACGGTCCCGGCGCGCCACCGCGGCCGTCGCCGCGTCGCCCGCGGCCAGGGCGAGGCGGGCCGGTCCGAGGAACCGCCGGCCGTCCTCGGTCGGCCGGACGCCCTGACCGCCGCGCTCCAGCAGGCGCACGCCGAGCAGCGACTCCAGCCGGGCGATCCGCTTGGAGAGCGCCTGCTGGGACAGGGCCAGCCGCTCGGCGGCACGGCCGAAGTGCAGTTCCTCGGCGGCGAGGACGAAGGCGCGCACCTGCCCGAGGTCGAGATCCACGCTCCTCACCATAAGCGACAACCATCGGTTGTCGGATCTTCCGGACGGCTGTTGGACCGCGGAACACCCGGTGGGATTGCCTGTGCCGCATGCGAAGACTGATCCCCACGGGGGACCCCGCGCGCCCGGTGGAGCCCGCCGACGCGCCCCAGCCGGTTCCGGAATCCGGCGAGGCCCTGGTGAAGGTCGAGGCGTTCTCGCCGAACCGGGGCGAGACCTTCCTCCTCGAGCGGCCGCGGCCTGGTTTCCTCCCCGGCAAGGACGTGTCCGGCCTGGTCGTGCGGGCGGCCGCCGACGGATCCGGTCCCGGTGCGGGCACCCGCGTGGTCGGGCATCTGCCGCACAGCGGATGGGCGGAGTACGCCGCCGTCCCGACCGGTGCGCTGGCGCCCCTCCCCGACAGCGTCGGCAACGTGCAGGCGGCGGCCCTGCCCCTGGCCGGGATCACCGCGCTGCGGCTCCTCCGGACGACCGGAGCCTTGGCCGGCAGACGGATACTGCTGACCGGTGCCTCAGGCGGCGTCGGCCACTACTTCACCGAACTCGCCGCCGCGGCCGGGGCCGAAGTGACGGCGGTGACGGCCACACCGGAACGCGGCACGCGGCTCACCGAACTGGGCGCGGCTGCCGTAGTGCACGAGGTGGAACAGGCGGAAGGGCCGTTCGACGTCGTCCTGGAGTCCACGGGCGGGTCTCGGCTGGCGGCGGCCACCGCGAAGGCGCGCCCCGGCGGCCTGGTCGTCTGGTTCGGCCAGGCGAGCCGCACACCGGCGACTCTCGACTTCTTCGAACTGCTGAGCGGGCCGGAACGCGTCACGATCCAGCACTTCCACTACGCGGGCGAACCTTACGGCGCGGACCTGGCGACCCTCGTACGCCTGGTGTCGGATGGCCGGCTGCATCCGGAGATCGGACGGGTCGCCGACTGGGCCGAGACCGCGAACGTCCTGACCGACCTGCGGGAGCGCCGAATCCGCGGCAACGCGGTCCTCACGACGGGAGCAGGCCGATGAACGGGGGAGCCGAGTTCGCAGCCTCCCAATGGACGCGGGCCACCGGCATAGGACTCGATCCGCACGAGTACCAGCGCGTCACCGGCGCCCTGGAATCCGTCGACGAATGGGGACCCGCCTGTGTCGAAGCGGCGCGCGGCCACCTCGCCCGCGCGGCAGACGCCTGGTCCTCGGTGTCGGAAGGCGAACACCTGATGGCGGCGGCCCGGTGGTTCCACGCGGCCACGCTGGCTCCTTACGCCGAGGCGGGACAGGCCGCGAAAGAAGCGGATTCCGCTTTCGGGCGAGCACTGGCGCTGCTGGAACCGGATTCCCAGCGCGTCGAAGGAGAGGAGTTCACAGGCTGGCTGCGCGGCCCCGCCGACGCCCCGGCCACGGTGGTCATCGTCCCCGGCATGGACTCGGCCAAAGAGGAATTCCTCGACGTGGCGTCGGCTCTGCTGGCACGCGGACTGGCGGTGTTCGCGATGGACGGCCCCGGGCAGGACTCCTTGGCCGCCACGACGACCGTCCGGGCCGACTACCACCGGGTCGTAGGCCGCGTCCTGGACGCGCTCAACGTGAACCGCGCGGGAGTCGTCGGCCTCAGTCTCGGCGGCTACTACGCGGCGGAGACCGCCGCCCTGGAGCCGCGCGTGGCAGCGGCCGCCACCGTCAGCGGGCCCTTCCGCCTGACCTGGAGCGAGCTGCCCGAGCCCGTGCGGGACATCCTCATCCGGCGCGCAGGCGGTGCCGAGGCCGCCCGCGCCTTCACCCGCCGTGTCGACCTCTCCGCCCTGGCCCCGCGCATCACCGTGCCGCTCCTCGTCGTCGACGGCGGCCGAGACGACATCCCCGGCGTCGAGAACGGGGAACGACTCGCCGCAACGGCCCCGCACGGCGCATACCTGAACATCCCGCACGGCGACCACCTCCTCGGCAACGCCCGCCCCGACTGGCTGCCCCGCCTGGCCGACTGGATGACCCGCGCCCTCACCTGACCGCCTCCCGCACCGTCCGCGTTCCGTGCCGTCCGTGTCTCGGGTTGACCGCGTCCTGCCCAGTCCGTGTCCCGCGCTGTTCGTGTCTCGGGTTGACCGCGTCTCGCACCGTCCGTGTCTCGGGTGGATCGTGTCCCGTGCTGACCGCGTCACGTACCGACGGGCGCGGTCGGGTGCGGTCACGTCAGGAGGGCGCGTATCTGCTCGCGGGTGTCCTTGACCTCCGGTACGTCGCGCCACGGGGTCGAGAGGGTCATGACCTCGGTGAGGTAGCCGTCCAGGCGGGCTGAGGAGACCAGCGGGGCGACGCGGGTCAGGGTGGTCGTGAGCTCGGCGGCGAGCAGTGGTTCGGACGCCTGGAAGGCGGCCTGCACCTGGCGGGCCAGGTAGTTGGCGCCGAGCAGGGGCGACAGGGGGGAGATGCGTTCCACCGCCTCGTGGAGCGCGTCGTGCGCGGCTTTCCACGAGCCCTGGTCGTAGAGGGCGACGCCCACGCCTCCGATGAGGTCCGCGTACTGGAAGTCGGTGAGGTCGGTTCCGACCTCTCGTGCTCTGTCCAGGGACATCGCCGAGTGGCGTTTTTCTCCGAGGAGTCCGAGGGCTCTGCCGAGCTGAAGGGAGGCCCGCGCCTCCCAGGCCGGAGAGATCTCCGGGAGGGCCAGGGCCTGCCGGGCGTACCACTCTCCGCGTCGGCCGTCGCCCTGGTAGGCGTAGAACATCGCGAGCTCGTTGAGCGCGCCGACCCGGGCGTCGTGGTCCTGGCCCGCCCGGGCGAACGCCACGGCGAGCTTTCCGGCCTCCTGGGCCTGGGGGAGGCGGCGGGCGTCGTACTGGACCAGGGAGACCTGCCGGGCGAGTGCGGACGCCGACCCGAGCAGCCGGGTGTCCCTGCTTCCCGCGACGGCGTTCTGGACCCGGCGCAGATGCCGGGAGGCATTCTGGAAACCGGTGAGGCCGCCTGATTCGTAAAGGGATCTGTTGACTTTTTCGGCGATGGCGCCCACATAATCCGGGTCGCGGTAGGGGTTGCCGTCGGCGCTGGGAATGAGGGTCACGGTCGCCATGCCGGTAAGGAATGCGCGTCGTTTCACTTCGGCCTCATCGATTTTGCGTCGTATGACCACTTCATAGCCTACCCGCGCGAGTAGCCGGGAAAGTCGGTTGAATCCGACATCTTGTTTCCCGCCCGCCACCAGGGACACCCAGGCCTGGGTGCGCCCCCAGGACTCGCCGAGCCGGGCCTGCGTCCAGCCGCGCTCGTGCATGATCGCCCGGGTCGCCTCGGGCAGTTCTCGAAACTCCACGGGCCGAGGCTAAGGGATGGTCAGATATCTTTCAGCATCGCGTATAAGCCATTCTCATGCCCGCCTGGTCACCCATGGTGGAGGCCTTCAGGATCGTCCCGCTCACGTCTTCCGCAAGGGCAACGAGAACGGGGTAACAATGTCGCAAGAAACCACGGACAACGCAAAAGCGGCACCGGCCGGACTCCGGCGGAGCGCCGCGGGCCTCGAATTGAACCTCACCATGCGGCCCGCCCCCGACGTCCCGGCCGCCGTCCGGTCCCTGCTGCGCCCGCGGCTCGCGTCATGGCGCGTCGCCGCGGACCTCGCCGAGGACATCCTGCTCTCGGCGGTCGAACTCGTGAGCAACGCCTGCGACGCCGCCCCCGCCGCCGAGGTCGTGTTCCGCGCCCGGCTCGACCCGGGCACCCGAACGGTGTGGATCGGCGCCTGGGACACGTGCCGGGGGCTGCCGGCCGCGCGGCGCCCCGAACTCGCCCTCGAGGACATCGACGCGCTCCCCGACGACCACACGTTCGGCGGCTGGGGCCTGCCCCTGGTCGCCGCCCTCGCGGCGGACTGCGGAGTGACCCGCACCCCCGGCGGCAAATGGGTGTACGCCCTCTTCCTGGCGAGTCCGCGATGACGCTCCGCCCGCCGGCGGCCCGGACCTGACCCGGCGGGCCCTCGTCCGCGGCCGAGGGCGGCGGCCCGGCCGGAAGCGGTCCGCCGTCCGGCCGCCTCTTCCCGCCTGCTCCGGCCGGCACCCGGGTGCTCCGCGGGCTCCCGTGGGCAGGGATGGGAGCGGAAGGGCCCGGCTCCGGTCGTCGATGCCGTATGCCGGGGAACGTCCGGATCGCGCTGACCGCGCACTGCGGGCAGGTCTGCCCGGCACGGGCTATTTACATAATCTATACCTGAAAAGTGGAATTACCCTCTGGTCGTTTCTTCGCCTTTGGAGCATTCTGTACGCGCGGCCCTGCGCTGAGAGCTCGCGCGGCGGAAGAAAGAGGTGACCTTTTGGGCATGGAGATGCGGCTGGGCAGGCGCGGATTCCTCGCGGGGGCGACCGCCGTCGCGGCGGTCGGCGCGGGCTGCATGCCCGGGGCCCGGCAGGTCGGGGAGGTGCGGGCAGAGGTGCGGCCCGCCCTCGAAGTGCACAGGGCGCAGCGGGCGCGGAGGCGGCCGAACGTGCTGGTGATCGTCACCGACGACCATCCCAAGCACGCGGCGTGGGCGCTGCGCAGGACGCGCAGGTGGCTGGCCGGCGGGGGCGTGGAGTTCACGAACGCGCACGTGACCACACCGCTGTGCACCCCGTCGAGGGCCTCCATCTTCTCGGGCCGCTACGCCCACAACCACGGGGTCCGCGACAACCACCAGAAGCTGAGGCTCGACCAGAGCACCACGTTCCAGCGGCACCTCAGGGACGCGGGCTACCGCAACGGCATGTTCGGCAAGTACCTCAACGAGTGGCGGATCGCCAGCCCGCCGGAGCACTTCGAGGACTACGCGCTGCTCAGCCCCGTCGGCTACGTCGACGGCCGGTTCAACCACAACGGGCGGATCGCGGTGCTCCCCGGCCACACGACGCACCGGATCCGCGACTTCGCGCGCGACTTCATCCGGCGGGGCGCGACCGACCCGAGGCCCTGGTTCGCCTACGTGGCCCCGTACGCCTCCCACGCACCCTTCACCCCGGAGGAGCGCTACGCGGACGCGCGCGTGCCCGCCTGGGCGGGCCGCCCCTCCGTCAACGAGACCGACAAGAGCGACAAGCCTCCTTACCTGCGCGACGCCCGGGTCTCCCGCGCTCGCGGCCGGACCATCCGCCGCGAGCAGATGCGCACGCTCCTGTCGGTCGACGACGCCGTGCAGGCGCTCCGCGACGAACTGGTGGCCACCGGGCAGCTCGAGGACACCCTCGTGATCTTCATCGGTGACAACGGCTTCCTCTGGGCCGACCACGGCTGGGCCCGGAAGTCGGTGCCCTACCGCCCGGCCATCGAGGTGCCGTTCTTCCTGTCCTGGCCCGCGGGCGGCCTCGCCTCCGGGACCAGGGACCGCCGGCTCGTCGCCAACATCGACATCTCGGCGACCGTGCTGGACGCCGCCGGGATCCGGCCCCCCACCCCCCAGGACGGCCGGTCGCTCCTGCGCAGGGGGGCGCGCGACCACCTGCTCGTGGAGTTCTGGAAACGCGGAGTAGACCCCCGCGGCCCCCACTCGTGGGCGTCCTACGTGACCAAGGCCGAGCAGTACACCGAGTACTACGACCTCGCCACCGACAGGTCCGGCACCCCCGTCGGCAGCGGAAAGGTCCTCTTCCGCGAGTACTACGACCTCGTCAAGGACCCGTACCAACTCGTCAACAAGCTGCACGGCGCCTCCCGCGCCCAGGAGAAGAACTGGGGCGTCCCCGCCATGTCCGCCCGCCTCAACGCCTCCCGCACCGTCTGACGGTCTCCACGGGTACGCGATGATCATGCCGGTTTGGACGCCCGGTCGCCGGCGCAGGAACACCATGGCGCGGTTTCGCGCCGAGGACCAGGCCGTGCGCGGGGGCCCGCGGCGGAACGCCGGTGACGAGGAGGCGCGTCCCATGGAGATCATTTCCCGCGGCCGGTGGGGCGCGGCCCCGCCCAGGGCCAGGACCCTCACCACCTGGCCGAAGCGCACCGAGTTCGTCGTCCACTACTCCGAGGGCCCGACCACGCAGACCCCGAAGTCCATCCAGTCCTTCCACATGACGGATCCGCCCGAGGGCCGCGGCTGGGACGACATCGGCTACAACTTCCTGGTCGGCAGGGACGGCGAGGTCTACGAGGGCCGGGGATGGCTCGTCGTCGGCGCCCACGCCAAGGACCACAACGTCAGCGGCATCGGGGTCTGCTTCATCGGCGACGAGGGCGACGCCACCGACGAGGCGAAGACCTCGATCCGGGACATGTACGACCTGGCGTGCCAGAAGGCCGACCGGACGCTCCACCTCAGGGGCCACGGGCAGCTCGCCTCCACCACCTGCCCGGGCGCGCAGCTGCTCGCCTGGGTGGAGGCCGGCGCGCCCCGGCCGGGCGCACCGCTGCCGGGCCGCGTCCTGAAGCTCACGCAACCGCCGATGCACGGCGAGGACGTCGTGCGGGTGCAGCACGCGGTGGGCGTGGAGCCGGACAGCCGGTACGGGCCGGAGACGGCCGCCGCGGTGAAGGCGTTCCAGAGCGCGCACGGCCTCACCGCCGACGGCATCGTCGGCCGCAAGACCTGGGCGGCCATCATGCACGCCCCTTCCTGACACCCCCTCCTCCGGCCGCCCCGGACCCGCACACCCCATCACCGGCGGCGAAAGGCCGCGCGCTCCCGTGACCGGGCGTGCGGAGGTCGGGCTGGCGTGGTCCGGGTCGGTTCGCAGAAATGGGTGGGCCGTGCGCTGCTGTGACCCGGGCGTGCGGAGGTCGGGCTGGTGTGGTGCGGGTCGGTTCGCAGAAGCGGGTGGCCGTGTGCTCCCGTGGCCGGGCGTGCGGAGCCCCGGTCGACGCCGTTCGGGTCGGCCCGCGGGGAAGGGGCCGTGTGCTGCCGTGGCGCGGAGTCCGGGCAGACGCCGTTCGTAGTGGTGCGCAGGGGGCGGGAAGGCCCGCCGGGCCGGAGCCCGGCCCGGCGGGCGATGCGCTGCCGGGCGGGATCAGGCGACGTCGGTGGCGGTGCCCGCGGTGAGGCTGAGGAGTTCGCCGTAGGTGGTGGGGAAGACGGTGTGGGGGTGGCCGCCCGCCGCCCAGACGACGGGGTGCCGGGCGAGCCAGGTGTCGACGAGGGTGCGCAGCGGGGCGGGGTGGCCGACGGGGGCGACGCCGCCGATGGGCTGGCCGGTGGCCGCGCGGACGAACTCGGGGGTGGCGCGCCTGACCTTGGCGGCCCCGGCGACCGAGGCGATGTGCTTCACGTCCACGCGGTGGGCGCCGCTGGTCAGGACGAGCAGGGGGGAGCCGTCGGCGTCGAAGACGAGGCTGTTGGCGATGGCGCCCACCTCGCAGCCGAGGAGGTCGGCGGCGGCCTGGGCGGTGGGGGCGGGCTCGGCGAGCTCCACGATCCGGCCCGCGGCGCCCGCGGAGGCCAGGACGGCGGCGACCCGTTCGACGTTGGGATGCACGGGGGCAAGCCTATCGACGCGCCGAAGGACGACCCCTAACATCCGGCCATGAGTGATCTGTCCGACGCCGTCCTGTCGGCCCTCCCGCATCGGTGCTGCTCCCGGCGCTCGAGGCGGTGCCGTCCCGGGACGTTCGCCCCCGAGGCGGAACGGGTCGTCTACGGGCTGACGAAGAACGTCGACACGTTGAACCCGCTGCGCGTCGTCTTCCACGAGTACGCGTCGATCGCGCGGAACGTCATGTCGGCGACCGACTGGTGCGGACGGCTCGGATACGTGTTCGCCGGACCCGGCTGGCGGCCCTCCGCGAAGGACGGTGAATGAGATGGCGCGCATCCTGTTCCTCGTATTGGGCGCCGCGCACCTCCTGGCGCTCGCCTTCGAGATCCCTGTCGCGGCTTTCACGACGAAGGCGCTGCTGATGCCGGTGCTCGCCTGGTGGCTGCACCGGCAGGGCGGGGCGCGGCTCATGGTCGCGGGCCTGCTGCTGTCGACCGGGGGAGACGTGGCACTGGAATTCGACGGGTTCTTCATCGTCGGGATGGTGTTCTTCGCGGCGGCACATGTTTGCTACGTCACGTTCTTCGCGCGTTCTTTCGCGGCGGCCGGGCGCCGACGGTGGATGATCGTCGGCGTTTATGCCGTCCTGTGGGCGGTGCTCGTCGTTCTTCTGTGGCCCGGACTCGGCGACTTGCAGATTCCGGTGGCGGTGTACTCGCTTCTGCTGACGGCGACCGCCGTGGTCTCGGCCGCACACGGGCTGAGGACGGGTGTCGGCGGCGCGTTGTTCCTGGTCTCGGACTCGCTCATCGCCTTCCGCATCGCCGATATGGAACTCCCCATGCACGGATTGGCGGTGATGCTGACGTATATGGCGGCGCAGTATCTGCTCGCCTCAGGTTCTCTCGCGCGCTCCGGAGGACGCTCTCCCGTGCCCGCGTGACCAGTTTTGTCAGACCCGTGTGTTCTCCTCGGAAGTACCTGGTCGACCTGGGGTTCGGGTGGTTCTCGAACACGCTGATCGAACGTATTGACGATGGATGAGCGGTCAGGTTTACTGGGGGCATGTCGAACCGATGTTCGACATGGTGTGGGACTCGCGGCCCGCACTGGAGCACGGGTGGACCGGAGGCGGCGCACCGCCGGTCCGCACCGGCCCGGGCCGGGGGGAGGGGAAGCCCCTCGCCCGGGCCGGACGCTCCGGCGTGCGGACGCGAGTGATCGTCCCAGGTGAGGCCGGTCGGCCACGCCTGGCGAAAGGAGGCCACGCAATGACCGTGCACCCCATGCCCCCCGGCCGCCCGTCCCCCCGGACGGTCTCGACGGCCCAGTACAAGCTGCGTCTGGCCCGTCAGCACCTGGCGGACGCGGCCGAGTCCACCCACTCCAACATCCGCTACTCCCGGGCCCACGTGGCCGCGCTCCACGCCGCCGCCGCCGTCCTGGCCGCCAGGGAGACCGCGGCCCCCGCCCGCCGCGGCCGCCCCCGCACCGCCTGGGAGCGCCTGGCCGCGGCCGAGCCCATCCTCGCCGAATGGGCCGTCTTCTTCGCCGCCGGCGCCGACAAGCGCGCCGCCGCCGAGGCGGGCCTCCCCGCCGCCACCACCTTCGCCGAGGCCGACACCCTCCTGCACGACGCCAACCTCTTCGTCACCCTGGTGGAGGACACCCTCGGCATCCCCACCCAGCAGTCCCTCCCCATGACCGGCTGACGGCCCCCGGCCGACCGGCGGGGCCTCGGGCGGCTCGCGGGTCAGGGCGGCGCCGTGGTCTCCACACTGCGCGACACCCGCCGATCGCCGCACCGAGGACGGTGCGGCCGGGTCTACTCCCGCGCGATCGGACCGGCCAGGCCGTTCTCCCAGGCCCAGGCGGCGATGCCCACACGGTTGCGGGCCTTCAGCTTCGCCTGGACGTTCGCGACGTGGGTCTTGGCGGTGCCCGCCGAGATGAAGAGCCGCCCGCCGATCTCGGCGTTGGTGAGGCCCTCGGCGACCAGGCGGGCGACCTCCCGCTCCCGGACGGTGAGGGATGCGGGGCCGGGAGACGCCGCCGGCGCGGGGACGAGGGCCTGGAGCAGGCGGACGGTGATCTGGGGGCTGATGAGGACGTCCCCGGCCATCGCCGCTCTGACGCCCTCGATCAGCAGCCCGGGGCCCGAGCGCTTGAGCAGGAACCCGCAGGCGCCGTCGCGCAGTGCCGTGCGCACGTAGTCGTCGTGGTCGAAGGTGGTGACGACGAGGACGCGCACCGGGTCGGGCACGTCGGGGCCGGCGAGGCGGCGGGTGAGTTCGAGTCCGTCCAGGCCCGGCATGCGGATGTCGGCGAGGACCACGTCCGGGCTCAGGGTGCGGGCGAGGCGGACGGCGGTGAGGCCGTCCGCGGCTTCGCCGACCACGGTCATGTCCGGCTGGGAGCCGAGGATCAGGCGGAAGCCGCTGCGGACGTCGTCCTGGTCGTCGGCGATGAGGATGCGGGTCGGACCGGGGGCCTTCGTCATGGTGTCTCCTCCAGGAGCGCGGCCGGCAGAACGGCGGTGAGCCGCCAGCCGCCGTCGCCGTACGGCCCCGCCGAGAGGGTTCCGCCGAGTGACCTGGCGTGCTCGGCCAGGGCGGGGAGGCCGAGGCCGCCCCGGGAGGCGCGGCGGCGGGGCGGGACGGGTCGGGTGCCGCGCTCGTTGGTGACCCGGATTTCCACGGTGGTGGCCGTGGGGATGAGCGCGACGGTGGCGCGGGGGGCGTCGGGGGAGTGCCGCCGGATGTTGGTCAGCGCCTCGACGATGATGCGGTACGCGGCCGCGCCCGCTTCGCGGGAGAGCGCCTCCGCGGCCCGGGGAGGCATGTCCAGACGCACCTCGGTGGTTCCCGCGGAGGTGAAGTCCGCCACCAGGGACGGCAGCCGGGACAAGCCGGGGAGCGGCTCGGCGGCGTGGGCCTCCGGGCCGTGCAGCATCCGCACGGTCCGGTCCATCGAGGCCAGGGCGTTCAGGCCCGCCTTTTCGATGCGTTCCAGGGCGAGCATCGCCTGGGAGGGGTCGGTGGCGGCCACGAAGCGGGCCGCCTGGGCCTGGACGACGATCCCGCTGATGTCATGGGCGACGAAGTCGTGCAGGTCGCGCGACAGCTGCAGCCGCTGGGCGCTGCGGGCCTCGGCCACGGCATGGCGGCGACGGCGCTCCTGGCGGCGGGGGTAGGCGCCCGCGGCCACCGCGGCGGCCACGGGAAGCAGCCAGAAGGCGACGATGCCGATGCCTTCCAGGACGGACTCGCCCGTCACCAGCGGAAGGGGCCAGAGGACCACCGCGAGGGCGGTCGTCGGGAGGGCCGGCCTGAGCGCGCGCAGCGGCGACCAGCGGGTGACCGCGGCCAGGAGGAGCAGGAGGACGAAGGCCTCCGCCAGCTTCCAGACGGCGTGGACACCGGCCGCCGGCAGGGTGAAGCTGGTGACCAGGGAGAGCACCGCGCAGACCGTGGCCGGGAGGGCGAGGCGGCCGAGCCGTTGACGGACCTCGGCACGGGGGCGGGCGACGGCCCACACCAGTGCGCCCGCGGCCGCGAGCGTCGGCAGAGCGCCGAGCGCGCCGACGGCCGGGCCGTTCGATTCCCACATGCCGATCAGCGTAAGGGCGGCGATCCGGCGGGGCTCTCCGCCGAACGGCAGAGGCGCGCCGGGCGGCGGCGCGAACTTTGTGCCGATCGGCGGATGGGATCGCAGGGGGTGCCGGGACGAAGCTTGAACCGTTCCGCCGAACACGGCGAATGCCCCCTTCCCCCACACGGGAGTTCATCATGCGCAACATCACGATCGGTGCCACGGCCGTCGCCGTCCTCGCCGGGCTGGTCACCGCCGGACCGGCTCCGGCGACCCCGGCCGAGTCCGCGTCCACCTGGAAGAAACCGGCGAAGACCGCGAGCGTCCACGGGCAGGCGCGCATCTCCTACATCGAGTCGGCCGACGACGACATCCGCTTCACCGTCCACGCCGAGCAGACGCCGTTCACCCGGCCGGTGCTCCCCGACGCCCCGGTGGGGCTCTCCACCGACGCCCGGGGCACGCTGGAGTTCTCCCACACTCCCCGGGGCGGTGAGGCGGGGTGGGCGGAGGCCGAGGTGGACTGCCTGGTGACCAGCGGGCGGACGGCGACCCTGACCGCGATCGTGACGAGGTCGAACATCGAGAAGGCCGGAGCCAGGCTGGGCATCAGCGTCCAGCAGGGCGGCAGGGGCGAGCCGGACCGGCTCGGCTTCTCCTGGGGCGTGGTGAACGTCGACCCCGGCCACGTCGACGAGAACGGCCACCCCGTGCGGCCGCAGGCCGGCACGTGCATGGCCCCCGCACCGTTCACGACGGTGGTCGAGGGCGGCTTCAAGGTGGTCCACGCCGAGATCACGAAGACTCCCGAGGCGGCGACCCGCCGTGACTGACCTCCTGACGCGAGAGGCTCCCGCGCCGGCCGCCCCGCAGGTCTCCCGTTCCGTCCGCCTGGCGGCGCACGCCGCCGCACTGACCCTGGTGCCGTCCGGACTGTGGCGTATCGCCGTCGCCCTGGGCTGGGACTCCGGATTCACCGATGAGGTCCTCGGCCCGGAGAACTTCCCCGGCGAAGGAACCCCCTACCTGATCGGACTCAGCCTGCTCGCCGAGGCGCTCGGGCTGCTCACCCTGGGCCTGGTCCACAGGTGGGGCGAGGAGGTCCCCCGGTGGGCACCGTTCCTGGGCGGCCGAAGGATTCCCGTACCGGCCGTGGTGATCCCCGCGTTCCTCGGCGCGGCCTTCGTCACCCTCATCACATTCACCGGTGCCTTCAGCTGGAACGATGCGGACAACATGGGCGCGGCCGGTTCCCCCGACGGCATCCGCTACTGGCTGATGACCGCCTGCTACATGCCGCTGCTGGCCTGGGGCCCGCTGCTCGCGGTGGTCACGGCGGCCTACTACCGCCGTCGGCGCCGGGGCCGCTGAGCCCGTACGCCTCCGCCTCGCCCGCGTCACCGGCCACGGGCGGCGGAGGGCGGAGGTTCCCGGCACCTCGCGTTCCTCCGGACCGCCGGTGACCACGGGGCCCGGCGTGAGGACGCCCCTTCACGCCGGGCGGGCCCCGCCGCCGCCGGGGAGCGGTGGGGGCTATGGCAGTCTGATCCGGCTATGGGGTCATTTGGGGCGGGTGGGCGGTCGGTGGTGCCGCTGCTGGCGTTCCTGGGGGTGATGGCGTACTCGCTGCCGATGGCCGTGATGACGCCGGCGTTGCCCGCTCTGCAGGCGGAGATGGGGACGAGCGCGGCGGGGGCCGCGTGGAGCGTCACGGGGATGGTGCTGAGCGCCTCGGTGGCCACGCCGGTCGCGGGACGGCTGGGCGACCTCCTGGGGGCGCGCAGGGTGCTGCTGTGGGTGCTGGCGGTCGGGATCGCGGGGCAGGTCGTGTCGGCGCTGGCGAACGGCCTGCCGGTGCTGCTGGCGGGGCGGGTGCTGGCGGGGGTCGGCAGCGGGGTGTTCCCGCTGGCCTACACGATCATCCGGAAGGGCCACCCGGCGGAGCGGGCGGCGTCGGCCATCGGGCTGATGTCGGCGATGCTCGGGCTCGGCGGGGTGGTGTCATGGGTGATCGCGGGGCCGGTGATCGACCACCTCGGGTGGCGGTGGCTGGTCTGGGTGCCCGCGGTCATCCTGCTGCCTGGAACGTTCCTGGCGCGGCGGGCGCTGCCCCCGGTCCCGGGGGAGCCGGGGAAGGGCGTCGACTGGTGGGGGGCGCTGCTCTTCGGCGGCTGGCTCACCGCCGCCCTCACCGCCCTGACCCAGGGCTCCTCGTGGGGCTGGACGTCCGCTCCCGTGCTGGGCCTGCTGGCGGGCGCGGCCGCGGGCGCCGCGGTCTGGGCGTACGTCGAGGCCACGGTGCCCGACCCGCTGCTGGACCTGAGGCTGATGCGCCTGCGCGGCGTCTGGACGGCCAACCTCGGCTCGCTGCTGGCGGGCTTCTGCCTGATGGCGTCGGGCGTGCTCTTCCCCCTGCTGATCCAGATGCCGGAGAAGGACGGTTTCGGGTTCGGCGGCACCGCCACCGACACCGCGATGGTCGCGCTGCCCGCGAGCGTCGCGATGACGCTCATGGGCCTGGTCAACGGCAGGCTCGACCGGCGGTTCGGCGCCCGCGCCGTCCTGGCGGCGGGCGCGGCGCTCACCGCGGCCGGCTACGGGGTCCTGGTCCTGTGGCACGCCGAGCTGTGGCAGCTCCTGCTCACCAACGTGCTGCGCGGCGCCGGCCTCGGCATGGCGTACGCGGCGGTGGCCACCCTCGTCGTGTCGGCCGTCCCGGTCTCCCAGACGGGCGTGGCGACCGGCGTCAACACCCTGCTGCGCACGGTAGGCGCGGGCCTGGGCACCCAGCTGACGGCGATCCTCGTGGCCGCCTACGCCCTCGCCCGGCCCGGTTTCGTGCTGGCCTTCGCCGTCTGCGGCGCCCTGGCGCTGGCCATCCTGGCCGTCGCGCTCCTGGCGCCCCGCCGCCCCGCGGTCCCGGACGAGCCGCGGGCGGAGCAGCCCGACGGCCCGCCCGCGGCCTTCTGAGCGGCGGCCCGCCGCGAAGCCGAAGGCCCGGCCCCCGCGGACGGGGACCGGGCCTTCGGCGAACCCGGGTGGAACCGGGAGCGGCTCAGAAGCTCTCGACGGCGCGGCGCGCCTCCGGGTCGAGCACGCCCCAGTTGATCAGTTCCTCGGTCAGCTCGGCCGGGGACTTGTCGTAGATCACTGCCAGCGACCTCAGGTCCTCCTGCCGGATCGACAGGACCTTCCCGTTGTAGTCGCCACGCTGGGACTGGATCGTCGCTGCGTACCGGGCGAGGGGACCGGCCTTGTCCTTCGGAAGCTGGGCGAGGCGCTCCAGATCGATGACGAGCTTCGGCGTCGGGCCCAGGGGGCTCGGCGCGGCGCCGCCGGGGAGCAACTCGTTGACGGGCACGCCGTAGAACTCGGCGAGCTCGTTCAGCTTCTGAACGGTGACGGCGCGGTCGCCCCGCTCGTACGAACCAACGACGACGGCCTTCCAGCGGCCGCGGGACTTCTCCTCCACGCCGTGCAGGGACAGGCCCTGCTGGGTGCGGATGGCGCGAAGTCTCGCGCCCAGAGCCTTCGCGTATTCAGACGGCATCTTTGCGGCCCCCCAGGCTCATTTTCTCGACGGACGTTGTCACAGGGCGGACCGGGGTTCCGATGAGATCGGATGACCACCCTGAGTATGGTTACGGACAGTGACGGTAAAACGGAGACGGCCAAAGGTCAAGCTGTTCGGAAAAATCAGGTCGAACCTGTCACCGCAGGCTGACCCTCCGCAGGGTGAACGGACCCGCCCCCAAGGGCGTTCCCGCCCGTCCCGGGGCCGGGTGTGAGCCCTCTCACCTGCTCTTATGAACCCGGCGGGTACGCGCGGAACCGGGTAAGGGGGCTGATACCGTAAAGAAGGCATCACGTCCTTTAAGGCCCGTCCCGTGAGGCGGGAAAGGAGGTTGACGGCGGTGAGCGCTGCCCGAAATCAGGAGCAACCGCAGTACAAGGCGGTTCTGGAGGCCCCGGAGATCCGCCGGGCCCTGACCCGGATCGCGCACGAGATCCTCGAACGCACCAAGGGCGGCTCGGACGTCGTCCTGCTGGGCGTGCAGACGCGGGGCGTGAACCTCGCCCGCATGCTGTGCCGCCGCCTCGAGGAGGTGGAGGGGCTGAAGATCCCCTGCGGATCGCTCGACGTGACGATGTACCGTGACGATCTGCGCATGAAGCCGGCCCGCGCGATCGGCCGCACCGAGCTCCCCGGCGACGGCATCGACGACAAGGTCGTGGTCCTCGTCGACGACGTGCTCTTCTCCGGCCGCACCATCCGCGCGGCCCTGGACGCCCTCAACGACCTCGGCAGGCCCCGCGCCGTCCAGCTCGCGGTCCTGGTCGACCGGGGCCACCGCGAGCTGCCGATCCGCGCCGACTACGTCGGCAAGAACCTCCCCACCTCGCTGAAGGAGACCGTCAAGGTCCTGCTCGGCGACGTGGACGGACGCGACGCGGTCCTGCTGGGCCCCAAGACGGACCCCAAGGGGGATGACGGCAAGTGAAACGCCACCTGATCTCCGCGGCCGACCTGTCCAGGGACGACGCGCTGCTGGTCCTCGACACCGCCGAGGAGCTGGCCCGCGTCTCCAGCCGCTCGGTCAAGAAGCTGCCGACGCTGCGCGGCCGGACCGTGGTCAACCTCTTCTTCGAGGACTCCACCCGCACCCGCATCTCCTTCGAGGCCGCCGCCAAGCGCCTGTCCGCGGACGTGATCAACTTCTCCGCCAAGGGCTCCAGCGTCTCCAAGGGCGAGTCCCTCAAGGACACCGCCCTGACCCTGGAGGCGATGGGCGCCGACGGCGTCGTCATCCGGCACGGCGCGTCCGGCGCGCCCTACCGGCTGGCCGACTGGGTCAACGGCAACGTGGTCAACGCCGGCGACGGCACCCACGAGCACCCCACCCAGGCCCTGCTGGACGCCTTCACCATGCGCCGCCACCTGGGCGACCTGGACGGGCGCAGGATCACCATCGTGGGCGACGTGCTGCACAGCCGGGTGGCGCGCTCCAACGTGCTGCTGCTGTCCACGCTGGGCGCCCAGGTCACCCTGGTGGCCCCGCCGACGCTGCTGCCGGTCTCGGTGGGCACCTGGCCCTGCGAGGTCTCCTACGACCTGGACGGCACCCTGCCCAAGAGCGACGCGGTCATGATGCTGCGCGTCCAGCGCGAGCGCATGAACGCCGCCTACTTCCCCACGGTCCGCGAGTACAGCCGCCGCTACGGCCTGTCGGCCGACCGGTACGCGCACCTGCCCGAACACGCCATCGTCATGCACCCCGGCCCGATGAACCGGGGTGTGGAGATCGCCGCCGAGGTGGCCGACTCCACCCGGTCCACCATCGTCGAGCAGGTCGGCAACGGCGTCAGCGTGCGCATGGCCGTCCTGTACCTGCTGCTGGGCGGATCAGAGCCCGCGATCGGGGCCGGCGAGTGAGCAGCGAGCGAGAAGCAGAGGACCCAGTGAGCACCTTTCTCATCAAGAACGCCCGGATCCTGGGCGGCGAGCCCCGCGACATCCTGGTGCGCGACGGCCGGATCGCCGAGGTCGGCACCGGCCTGGCGGCCGAGGGCGCGCAGACCGTGGAGGCCGCCGGGCTGATCGCCCTGCCGGGCCTGGTGGACCTGCACACCCACCTGCGCGAGCCGGGCCGCGAGGACAACGAGACGGTCCTCACCGGCACCCAGGCCGCCGCCAAGGGCGGGTTCACCGCGGTCCACGCCATGGCCAACACCGATCCCGTCGCCGACACCGCCGGCGTCGTCGAGCAGGTCTGGCGGCTGGGCCGCGAGCACGGCTACTGCGACGTGCACCCGGTCGGCGCGGTCACCGAGGGCATCGCCGGCAAGAGGCTCGCCGAGCTCGGCGCGATGGCCGACTCCGCGGCGAACGTGCGGGTCTTCTCTGACGACGGCCACTGCGTCTCCGACGCGGTGATCATGCGCCGGGCGCTGGAGTACGTGAAGGCCTTCGACGGCGTCGTGGCCCAGCACGCCCAGGAGCCCCGCCTCACCGAGGGCGCCCAGATGAACGAGGGCGAGGTCTCCGACCGGCTCGGCCTGCGCGGCTGGCCCGCCGTGGCCGAGGAGGCGATCATCGCCCGCGACTGCCTGCTCGCCGGGCATGTGGGGTCGCGCCTGCACGTCTGCCATGTCTCGACGGCCGGGTCGGTCGAGCTGATCCGCTGGGCCAAGGGCAAGGGCTGGAACGTCACGGCCGAGGTGACCCCGCACCACCTCTTCCTCACCGACGCCTGCTGCGAGCGCTCCCCGGCCGGGCGCTCCTACGACCCCCTCTACAAGGTCAACCCGCCGCTGCGCACCCGGGCCGACGTGGACGCCGTCCGCGCGGGCCTGGCCGACGGCACCATCGACTGCGTCGCCACCGACCACGCCCCCCACGCCGTGGAGGACAAGGAGACCGAGTGGGCCGACGCCGCGATGGGCATGATCGGCCTGGAGACGGCGCTGCCGGTCGTGCAGGCCGCCATGGTCGACACCGGCCTGCTGGACTGGGCCCAGGTCGCCGACCGCATGTCCGCCCGGCCCGCGGAGATCGGGCGGCTCGAGGGCCAGGGCCGCCCGCTGGAGCCGGGGTCCCCGGCCAACATCACCCTCTACGACCCCGAGTACCGGGCGCAGGTCGACGCGTCGTCCTTCGCCTCCAAGAGCCGGAACACCCCTTACGCCGGCCTAGAACTGCCAGGTCGGGTGGTCGCCACGTTCCTGCGGGGCCGCCCCACCGTGCTGGAAGGAAAACTCGTATGACCCAGGCCATACTCGTCCTGGAAGACGGCCGCGTGTTCCGCGGCGAGTCGTTCGGCGCGGAAGGCGAGACCTTCGGTGAGGTGGTCTTCAACACCGGGATGACCGGTTACCAGGAGACGCTCACCGACCCGTCCTACCACCGCCAGATCGTCGCGATGACCGCGCCGCACATCGGCAACACCGGTGTCAACGACCTCGACCCCGAGTCCGGGCGCGTCCAGGTCGCCGGCTACGTGGTGCGCCAGCCCGCCCGGGTGGCCTCCAACTGGCGCGCGCAGCGCTCCCTGGACCAGGAGCTGAAGAACCACGGCGTGGTCGGCATCGCGATGCCCGGCACCCGCGCCCTGACCCGCCACCTGCGCGACCGCGGCGCGATGCGCGCCGGCATCTCCTCGGTGGAGGCCGACCCGCGCGCCCTGCTGTCGCGGGTGCTGGTCAGCCCCGGCATGGCCGGCTCGGACCTGGCCGCCGAGGTGGCGACCAAGGAGCCCTACACCGTCCCCGCCCGCGGCGAGACCCGCTTCCGGGTCGCCGCGGTCGACCTGGGCATCAAGGCGATGACGCCCTACCGGATGGCCGAGCGCGGCTGCGAGGTGACGGTCCTGCCCGCCACCGCGACCGCCGAGCAGATCCTGGCGCTGAACCCCGACGGGGTGTTCTTCTCCAACGGCCCCGGCGACCCCGCCACGGCCGACGGCCCCGTCGCGGCGATGCGCGGCGTCCTGGCGTCGGGCAAGCCGACCTTCGGCATCTGCTTCGGCAACCAGATCTTCGGCCGGGCCCTGGGCCTGGGCACCTACAAGCTGCGGTTCGGCCACCGCGGTGTGAACCAGCCGGTGCAGGACCGCCGCACCGGCCGCGTCGAGATCTCCGCGCACAACCACGGGTTCGCCGTGGAGGCGCCCCTGGACGGACCGTTCGAGACGCCCTTCGGGCGCGCAGAGGTCTCGCACGTCAACCTCAACGACGGCTGCGTCGAGGGCCTGCGGCTGCTGGACCGCCCGGCCTTCTCCGTCCAGTACCACCCCGAGGCCGCGGCCGGACCGCATGATTCGACCATGCTGTTCGACCAGTTCTGCGCCCTCATGCAGCACCACCGTTCGACCGACCCTGGGGAAGGTGCCTGATGCCCGGGCGCGAGGATCTGAAGTCCGTACTCATCATCGGCTCCGGGCCGATCGTCATCGGCCAGGCCTGCGAGTTCGACTACTCCGGCACCCAGGCCTGCCGGGTGCTCAAGGCCGAGGGCCTGCGGGTCATCCTGGTCAACAGCAACCCGGCGACCATCATGACCGACCCGGAGTTCGCCGACGCCACCTACGTCGAGCCGATCAATCGCGAGACCGTCGAGAAGATCATCGCCAAGGAGCGGCCCGACGCGCTCCTGCCCACCCTGGGCGGGCAGACCGCGCTCAACTGCGCCGTCGCCCTGCACGAGGCGGGCGTGCTCGAGCGCTACGGCGTCGAGCTGATCGGCGCGAACTTCGACGCCATCCAGCGCGGCGAGAACCGCGAGATCTTCAAGGGCATCGTCGAGGAGATCGGCGCGGAGGTCGCCCGCAGCGTCATCTGCCACACCATGGACGAGGTGCTGGCCGCCACCGAGCAGCTCGGCTACCCGGTCGTGGTCCGGCCGTCCTTCACCATGGGCGGCCTCGGCTCCGGCTTCGCCCACGACGAGGCGGAGCTGCGCCAGATCGCCGGCGCGGGCCTGGCCGCCTCCCCGACCAGCGAGGTGCTCCTGGAGGAGTCCATCCTCGGCTGGAAGGAGTACGAGCTGGAGCTGATGCGCGACCGCAACGACAACGTCGTGGTCGTCTGCTCCATCGAGAACCTCGACCCGATGGGCGTGCACACCGGCGACTCCATCACCGTCGCCCCGGCGATGACGCTCACCGACCGCGAGTACCAGCACATGCGGGACGTGGCGATCGCCGTCATCCGCAAGGTCGGCGTGGACACCGGCGGCTGCAACATCCAGTTCGCGGTGCACCCGTCCACCGGGCGCATGATCGTCATCGAGATGAACCCGCGGGTCTCCCGCTCCTCGGCGCTGGCCTCCAAGGCGACCGGCTTCCCGATCGCCAAGATCGCGGCCAAGCTGGCGATCGGCTACACCCTGGACGAGATCCCCAACGACATCACCAAGGTCACCCCGGCGTCGTTCGAGCCGACCCTCGACTACGTCGTGGTCAAGGTGCCGCGGTTCGCGTTCGAGAAGTTCCCCGGCGCCGACCCCCGCCTGACCACCCACATGAAGTCCGTGGGCGAGGCCATGGCCATCGGCCGGTCCTTCCCCGAGGCGCTGCAGAAGGCGCTGCGCTCCCTTGAGCAGAAGGGCACCTCCTTCTCCTGGGACACCGCCCCGCCGCCGCTGGAGGAGCTGCTCGAGCGCATCCGCGTCCCGCACGACGGGCGGCTGCACGAGGTCCAGCAGGCGCTGCTGGCGGGCGCGGGCATCGAGCAGGTCTACGCGATCACCGGCATCGACCCGTGGTTCCTCGACCAGATCGTCGCGATCAACGAGGTCGCCGCCGACATCCGCCTGTCGGACGACGCGCTGACCGCCGACAAGCTGCTGGCCGCCAAGCGGCACGGCTTCTCCGACGCCCAGATCGGCCAGCTGCGCAGCCTGTCGGAGGAGGTCGTCCGGGAGGTCCGCCACGCCCTGGGCGTGCGGCCGGTCTACCTGACGGTCGACACCTGCGCCGCGGAGTTCGCCGCCCAGACCCCGTACCTGTACTCCTCCTACGACGAGGAGACCGAGGTCCCGGTCGGCTCCAGGCCCAAGGTCCTCATCCTCGGCTCGGGGCCTAATCGCATCGGCCAGGGCGTGGAGTTCGACTACTCCTGCGTCCACGCCTCCTTCACGCTGTCCGAGGCCGGCTACGAGACCGTCATGGTCAACTGCAACCCCGAGACGGTCTCCACCGACTACGACACCTCCGACCGGCTGTACTTCGAGCCGCTCACCCTGGAGGACGTGCTGGAGGTCGTGTACGCCGAGCAGCGCACCGGCGTGGTCGCGGGCGTGATCGTCCAGCTCGGCGGGCAGACCCCGCTGGGCCTGGCGCAGCGGCTCAAGGACGCGGGCGTGCCGATCGTGGGCACCAGCCCCGAGAGCATCCACCTGGCCGAGGACCGCGGCGCGTTCGGCCACGTGCTGGCCCGCGCGGAGCTGCCCGCGCCCAAGCACGGCACCGCCACCTCCGCCGAGGAGGCCGTGGCGATCGCCAACGAGATCGGCTACCCGGTGCTGGTCCGCCCCTCCTACGTGCTGGGCGGGCGCGGCATGGAGATCGTCTACGACGACGCCGGGCTGGTCGCCTACATGTCCACCGCCACCGAGGTCAGCCACGACCGGCCGGTGCTGGTCGACCGCTTCCTCGACGAGGCCATCGAGATCGACGTGGACGCCCTCTTCGACGGCACCGAGCTCTACCTCGGCGGCGTCATGGAGCACATCGAGGAGGCCGGCATCCACTCCGGCGACTCGGCGTGCGCGCTGCCGCCGATCACGCTGGGCCGCGAGGACATCAAGCGCATCCGCGAGTCGACGCTGCGCCTGGCGCGGGGCATCGGCGTGCGGGGCCTGATGAACGTGCAGTACGCGCTGTCCGCGGGCGTCCTGTACGTGCTGGAGGCCAACCCGCGCGCCTCGCGCACCGTCCCGTTCGTGTCCAAGGCCACGGCCGTGCCGCTGGCCAAGGCCGCCGCGCGGGTCATGATGGGCGCCACGATCGCGCAGCTGCGCGCCGAGGGCCTGCTGCCGGCCGCCGGCGACGGCGGGACGCTGCCGCTGGACGCGCCGATCGCGGTCAAGGAGGCGGTGCTGCCCTTCAACCGGTTCCGCAACGCCCAGGGCCAGGGCGTCGACACCGTCCTGGGCCCGGAGATGCGCTCCACCGGCGAGGTCATGGGCATCGACGAGGTCTTCGGCACCGCCTACGCCAAGTCGCAGGCGGCCGCCTACGGCTCGCTTCCGATCAAGGGAAGGGTGTTCGTCTCGGTGGCCAACCGCGACAAGCGCCACATGATCTTCCCGGTGAAGCGCCTGGCCGACCTGGGCTTCGAGATCCTGGCCACCTCGGGCACCGCCGAGGTGCTGCGCCGCAACGGCGTTCATGCCAAGGTGGTCCGCAAGCACAGCGACGGCCCCGGCCCCGACGGCGAACCGACCGTCGTGCGGCGCGTCCTCGACGGCGAAGTGGACCTCATCGTCAATACTCCGTTCGGTGGCCCCGGACAGCCCGGGCCACGGCTGGACGGCTACGAGATCCGCACCGCCGCGGTGGTGCGCGGCGTGCCCTGCGTCACCACGGTGCAGGGGCTCGCGGCGGCCGTCCAGGGGATCGAGGCCGTGTCCCGGGGCGACATCGGGGTGCGCTCGCTCCAGGAGCACGCCCGGCGCCTGCGCGGCGAGCGGGCAGCCCGGTAGGCAAGACGACAGAGAGGTAGGCCGCCATCTCCGCCGAGGGACCAGTCCAGTCACCCGGCACCGTGCTCACGGTCCGGCAGGTGGCGGCCTATCACGCGATGACCCTGGTGGCCCCCGCGGTCGCCGAGCGGTTCCGCCCCGGCCAGTTCCTGGCCGTCGCGGTGGGCGGGGAGCACACCTCGCTCCTGGCCCGCCGCTGCTTCCCGATCTACGAGGTGAAGTCCGACTACGGCGGCACCGTGGAGTTCGTCTTCGAGGCGGGCGACCCGGGCGGCGAGTGGCTGGCCGGGCGCCGCTCCCGGGACTCCCTCGACGTCCTGGGGCCGCTGGGCAGGCCGTTCCCGCTGCCCCGCGACCCGGCGTCCTGCCTGCTGGTGGGCGGCGCGCACGGTTCGTCCGGGCTGTTCTCGCTGGCCGACGCGCTGCGCAGGCGCGACTGCCAGGTGCACTTCGTGCTCGGCGCGCCGCGCGCCCACGAGGTCTTCGGCGCCCGCAGCGCCCAGCGCATCGGGGAGAGCGCCACCGTGGTGACCCGCGACGGCTCGCTGGGCGTGGCGGGCACCATCCCGGACGTGCTGCCGCGCGTCATCGAGGAGACGTCCGCCGACGTGGTCTACGCCGCGGGGCCCACCGCGCTGCTGGGCTCGGTCGCCTCGGTCTCCGCGGCGCTGGGCATCCCCTGCCAGGTGAGCGTGGGGGAGTGGCTGGCCGACACGGCCGCCTGCGGGATCGGCACCTGCCTGTCGTGCGTGCTGCCGGTGATCGGCGACGACGGGCACACCCGCATGGCGCGCGCGTGCACGGAGGGGCCCGTGCTGCGCGGAGAGCGCGTGCGCTGGTCGGACCTGGGCACCATCCCGCTGGACGCCCTGGGCGGCCCCCGCGCCCCGCAGACGCCGCTGGAGCCGGCGCCGTGACCCTGTCCCAGGCCCGCCGGGCCGCCCGCGCGCGCGACGGAGGATCGTCTTGGACCTGAGTACCCGGATCGGCGCCGTCACCCTGCCCAACCCGGTGCTGTCCGCCTCCGGGTGCGGGGGCACCGGCAGGGAGCTGGCGCAGTTCACCGATCTGGCACGGCTCGGGGCCTTCATCACCTGCTCGGTGATGCTGCAGCCGCGGGCGGGCCGGCCGACACCGCGCATCGCCGAGACGCCCAGCGGGGTGCTGAACGCCATGGGCCTGCCGGGGCCGGGCGTCGACGCCTTCCTCGCCAGGGAGCTGCCGTGGCTTTCCGGACAGGACGTCAGGGTGGTCGTCTCGGTCGGCGGCAACACCCTGGGCGAGTTCGGGGAGGTGGCGCGGCGGCTGGCGGAGTCACCGCAGGCGTCGGCCGTCGCCGCGGTCGAGGTGAACGTGGCCTGCCCCAATGCCGAGGACCGGGGGCGCATGTTCGCGGCCTCCCCCTCCGCCGCGGCGGAGGTGGTGCGGGTCGTGCGCGGTGCAATTCATCGGGATACCCCGGTATTGACGAAGCTTTCGCCAGACGTAACCGATATCGCCACAATTGCCCTTGCCTGTGCGGATGCGGGTACGACGGGCCTCTCCCTCATCAACACCATGTCCGGTCTGGCCATTGACCCGCACACATTGCGTCCCGCCCTCACCGGGGTTTCGGGCGGCCTTTCCGGACCGGCCCTGCGGCCCGTCGCGCTGCGCTGCGTCTATCAGGTGCACGCCGCCCTGCCGGAAATACCGATCGTCGGCGGCGGGGGCGTGGCCACCGGGCGCGACGCCCTGGAGTTCGTCGTGGCGGGCGCCAGCGCCGTCTCCGTGGGCACGACCCTCCTGCACGACCCCTCGGCCCCCCAGCGGATCACCAGGGAGCTGGAGGAGGCCCTCACCGCCCACGGCATCACCCGGCTGGCCGACGCCGTCGGGCTGGCGCACCGCGCCACCGCCGCGCTGCCCCCGCAGATCGTGCGCGGCCCCCAGGAACCGATCAAGGAGCTGAGATGACCCCCGCACCCGTCGCGATCGCGCTGGACACCGACGACCTGGCCGTCGCCGCACGGTGGGCCGGGCAGGTGAGCCCGCACGTCAGCACCCTCAAGGTGGGCCTGGAGCTCTACCTGCGGTACGGGTCCGAGGTCGTGTCGCGGGTGCGCGCCGCGGGCGGCGAGAGCATCTTCCTCGACCTGAAGCTGCACGACATCCCCGCCACCGTGGGGGCGGCCGCCGCGGCCGTGGCCGGGCTCGCCCCGCACTACCTGACGGTGCACGCCTCCGGCGGCGCCGACATGGTCAAGGCCGCGGTCGCCGCCGCGCCCGAGACGAAGATCACGGCGGTCACCGTGCTCACCTCGCTGGGCGAGGGCGACCTGGCGGCCGTCGGCCTGGCCGGGCCCGCCCGGGACGCCGCGCGCAGGCTCGCCGCGCTGGCCGTGGGCGCGGGGGCGCGCGCCCTGGTCTGCTCGGCCCACGAGGTCGCCGCGATCCGCGCGGAGGTCGGCCCCGGCATCGACCTCGTCACCCCCGGAGTCCGGCCGCGCGGGGCCGCCGGGGACGACCAGACGCGCGTCGCGACCCCCCGGGAGGCCCTCGCCGCGGGCGCCGACCTGCTCGTGGTCGGACGGCCCGTCACCCGTGCCGCGGACCCCGCGGCGGCCGCCGCGGAGCTCGCCGCGAGCCTGCGCGGGCAGGGCTGAAGAAAGACCAGGCAGCCGGGGCGGGGAGCCTCCGTGATCAACGGAGCGTGACGACTCGATTGCTGATAGAGAATTTCGTGAATTTCTGGCGGGATAAACTGCCGATCACGTTGCTTTATCGGGGGGTAAGTCGCTAGTTTCCGGGGCGTCCGACTCCGTCGAGTGGAAAACGCGAGGTGACCGGCGTGGCTCTTCCGCCCCTAACCCCCGAACAGCGTGCCGCGGCCCTGGAAAAGGCCGCTCTGGCCCGCCGTGAGCGCGCTGAGGTCAAGAACAAGCTCAAGCACGGGGGAATCTCCCTCTCCGAGGTTCTCAAAGCGGGACAGACCGATGACATCGTCGGGAAGATGAAGGTCTCGGCCCTGTTGGAATCGCTTCCCGGCGTGGGCAAGGTTCGCGCCAAGCAGATCATGGAGCGTCTGGGTATCGCCGAGTCCCGCCGGGTGCGGGGCCTGGGCGCCAACCAGCGCGCCTCCCTGGAGCGCGAGTTCGGCGGCGGCCTCAAGTAGCGGGCCGCCCCATCCCGCCGGGTCGGGCCGCCAGGTCCTGACCCGGCAGGGTGTTCCACCGTGATAAACCTGAACCGCGATGGACACCACTGAATCCGCGGCCTCCTCCGCGGCCCCCGAGACCCCGCCGGGCCCGTCCCGCCGGCTCACGGTCCTGTCCGGACCCTCCGGCGTCGGCAAGAGCACCGTCGTGGCACGGCTCCGCGAGCACCACCCCCAGGTGTGGCTCTCGGTCTCGGTGACGACGCGCAGGCCCCGGCCGGGCGAGACGGACGGGGTGCAGTACCACTTCACCGACGACGCCGGCTTCGACCGCCTGGTCGCCTCCGGCGAGCTGCTGGAATGGGCGGAGTTCGCGGGCAACCGCTACGGGACGCCGCGCCGCCCCGTCGAGGAGCGGCTGGCCGCCGGGGTGCCCACGCTGCTGGAGATCGACCTGCAGGGCGCCCGCCAGGTGCGCGAGACCATGCCCGAGGCGCTGCTGGTCTTCCTCGCCCCGCCCAGCTGGGACGAGCTGGTGCGCCGCCTCACCGGCCGCGGCACCGAGCCGCCGGACGTGATCGAGCGCCGGCTGGAGGCGGCCCGCGTCGAGCTGGCCGCCGAGAAGGAGTTCGACCTCACCCTCGTCAACCATTCCGTGCAGGGCGTCTGCGACGAGCTGCTAGGCTTGATGGCTGACCATTGAGCACTCGGAACCCATTGAGCACTTGAGCATGCGGAAAGGCGTCAGAGTGGCAGCCAACAGCGAAGGCATCACCAACCCGTCGATCGACGAACTCCTGGAGGTCGTCGACACCAAGTACGGCCTGGTGAGCATCGCGGCCAAGCGGGCCCGGCAGATCAACGCCTACTACGCCCAGCTCGGCGAGGGCCTGCTGGAGTACGTCGGGCCGCTGGTGGAGACCCAGGTCCAGGAGAAGCCCCTGTCCATCGCGCTGCGCGAGGTGCGCGAGGGTCTCCTGCACACCGAGCCCACCGAGGGCTGAGCACTCCCGCCGTGGCCGAGCAGGACAAGCCGCGAGTCGTCCTGGGCGTCGGCGCCGGGATCGCCTCGTACAAGGTGTGCGAGCTGCTGCGGCGGCTCACCGAGTCCGGGCACTCCGTCAAGGTCGTGCCCACCGCGGACGCGCTGCGCTTCGTCGGCGAGCCGACCTGGGCCGCGCTGTCCGGCCAGCCCGTGGCCACCTCCGTCTGGGACGGCGTCGCCGACGTGCCGCACGTGCGCATCGGCCAGCAGGCCGACCTCGTGTTCGTCGCGCCGGCCACGGCCGACCTCCTGGCCAGGGCCGCGCACGGCCTGGCCGACGACCTGCTGACCAACACCCTGCTCACCGCGCGGTGCCCGGTGGTGTTCGCCCCCGCCATGCACACCGAGATGTGGGAGCACCCGGCGACCCGGGCCAACGTGGCGACGCTGCGCGAGCGCGGCGACATCGTCGTCGAGCCCGCCTCCGGGCGGCTGACCGGCAAGGACACCGGGCGCGGGCGGCTGCCCGATGCCGCGGAGCTGTTCGAGGTGGCGCTGCGCGTCCTGGCCGGAGCCCCGCGGGACCTCGCGGGACGGCACGTCGTCGTCTCGGCCGGGGGCACCCGCGAGCCCATCGACCCGGTGCGCTTCATCGGCAACCGCTCGTCCGGGCTGCAGGGGTACGCCCTGGCCAAGGTCGCCGCGGCCCGGGGGGCCGAGGTCACGCTCGTGGCGGCCAACACCGCGCTGCCCGACCCGGCGGGCGTGCGCGTCGAGCGCGTCGGCTCCGCGCTGGAGATGCGCGCCGCCGTCCTGGCCGCCGCCGCCTCGGCCGACGCGGTGGTGATGGCCGCGGCCGTCGCCGACTTCCGGCCCGTGACATCGGCCACGTCGAAGATCAAGAAGAAGGACGAGACGGACGTCCCGCGGATCGAGCTGGTGCAGAACCCCGACATCCTCGCCGAGCTCGTCGGGCGCCGCGCGCCCGGCCAGGTGATCGCGGGCTTCGCCGCCGAGACCGACGACGTCCTGGCGCACGGGCGGGCCAAGCTCGCGCGCAAGGGCTGCGACCTGCTCGTGGTCAACCAGGTGGGGGAGGACCTCACCTTCGGCGCCCCCGACAACGCCGGGGTGGTGCTGTCGGCCTCCGGGAGCGAGCGGGAGATCCCGCGCGGCACCAAGGAGGCGCTCGCCGCCGTCGTCTGGGACGAGATCGCGGCCCTGCTCGGCTGAGGGACGCCCGCGCGGCGGCGGCCGACCCCCGCTCCGCCGCGGTCGTCCGTCGCCCGGCCATGCCGATCCCGCGCCGTGTGACTAGACTGCCCTTCGGTCCGGGCCGGCCTTGCCGTGACGGTCCGCCCGGAGCACCGCCAACCATCTGCTACTGGTGAGTCAGCAGCCGCTGCAAGGAGTTCACGTAGTGTCCCGTCGCCTCTTCACCTCTGAATCGGTCACCGAGGGCCACCCGGACAAGATCGCGGACCAGATCAGTGACGCGATCCTCGATTCCATGCTCAAGGACGACCCGAAGAGCCGGGTCGCCGTCGAGACCATGATCACCACCGGTCAGGTGCACGTGGCCGGCGAGGTCACCACCGAGACCTACGTGGACATCCCCGGTGTCATCCGCGAGAAGATCCTCGAGATCGGCTACGACTCCTCGGCCAAGGGCTTCGACGGCCACTCCTGCGGCGTGTCGGTCTCCATCGGCGCCCAGTCGCCCGACATCGCCCAGGGCGTCGACGACGCCTACGAGTCGCGCGAGGAGCAGGCCGGCGACGACCTCGACCGCCAGGGCGCCGGCGACCAGGGCCTGATGTTCGGCTACGCCACCAACGAGACCGCGCAGCTCATGCCGCTGCCGATCACCATCGCGCACCGCCTCGCCCAGCGGCTGTCGCAGGTGCGCAAGGAGGGCCAGGTCGCCTACCTGCGCCCGGACGGCAAGACCCAGGTCACCATCGAGTACGACGGCGCCAGGGCCGTCCGCCTCGACACCGTCGTGGTCTCCTCCCAGCACGCCCCCGACATCTCCCTCAAGGAGCTGCTGACCCCCGACATCAAGGAGCTCGTGGTCGACCCGGTGCTCGCCGAGTTCGAGCTCGACACCGACGGCTACCGGCTGCTGGTCAACCCGACCGGCCGCTTCGAGATCGGCGGTCCGATGGGCGACGCCGGCCTGACCGGCCGCAAGATCATCGTCGACACCTACGGCGGTTACGCCCGCCACGGCGGCGGCGCCTTCTCCGGCAAGGACCCGTCCAAGGTCGACCGCTCCGCCGCCTACGCCATGCGCTGGGTCGCCAAGAACATCGTCGCCGCCGGCCTCGCCGACCGCGCCGAGGTCCAGGTCGCCTACGCCATCGGCAAGGCCCAGCCCGTCGGCGTCTTCGTCGAGGGCTTCGGCACCGAGAAGGTCGCCATCGAGAAGCTCCAGCAGGCCGTCCTGGAGGTCTTCGACCTCCGCCCTGCGGCCATCGTCCGCGACCTCGACCTCCTGCGCCCGATCTACTCCCAGACCGCCGCCTACGGCCACTTCGGCCGCGAGCTGCCCGACTTCTCCTGGGAGCGCACCGACCGCGCCGACGCCCTCCGCGCCGCCGCCGGCCTGTAACCCCCGCCCCGACGGCCCGCCCCTTCGGGAGCGGGCCGTCGCCGCGTACAGGCGGCCGCCGCCCGGCATGACCGTGCCTCCTGAGGGATGCCCGTCACCGCGCGCGGGCGGACGCCGGAGACGCGCGGGCGGACGCCGGAGATGAGCAGCCCCTTCGGACGCGGCCGTCGCCGTGTGCGGGGTCCGGTCGTTGCGCGGTCGGGGCGGCCGCCCGGGGCCTGCGTGGTCGGGTGCCGGCGGTCCACAGGGAGGCGCGGCGGGCTCGGGGGACGGCCGACGGGTGATAGGTGTGTGGGGTGAGTGAGGACGGCTTGATCCCGGGGCTGGAGGTCGTTCCGGGAGTGCCGGAGAAGGCGCGTGCCGGCGGGGCCGGGCGGGGGCCGGCGCGGCGCAAGGGGGTGCCGGACGCGGCGGCCGAGCTGCCCGTCGCGCGGGTGGCCGTCGACATCCCGCTGGCGCATCTGGACCGGCCGTTCGACTACCTGGTGCCCGCGCGGCTGGACGCCGAGGCGGTGCCGGGCTGCCGCGTGCGGGTGCGGTTCGCGGGGCAGCTCGTGGACGGCTACCTGCTGGAGCGGGTCGCCGGGAGCGAGCACGGGGGGCGGCTGCTGTTCCTGGAGCGGGTGACCTCGCCGGAGGCCGTCCTGACCCCCGAGACCGCCGCTCTCGCCCGCGAGCTCGCCGACCGCTACGCCGGCACCCTCTCCGACGTCCTGCGCCTGGCGATCCCGCCCCGCCACGCCCGCGCGGAGAAGCGGCCGTCCGTCCCCGGCCCGTCCTGCGTCCCCGCCCCGGCCGACCCCGGCCCCTGGGCCGACTACCCCGCGGGCCCGTCCTTCCTGGCGGCCCTCGCCGAGGGCCGCTCCCCCCGCGCCGTCTGGACGGCCCTCCCCGGCCCCGACTGGCCCGCCGCCGTCGCCCGCGCCGCCCGCGCCGCCCTCGCCTCCGGCCGCGGCACCCTCATCGTCGTCGCCGACGGCCGCGAAGCCGCCCGCATCGAAACCGCCCTCGCCCGGGAGCTCACCCACCCCCCCGCCCCGGACCCCGGCACGGGGGAGCCGGTTTCCACTCCGGAGGAGCCGGACGCCGTCTCGGGCTCGGGTACGGCCGTCCCTGCGGACCCAGGCGCAAAGGAGCCGGTTCCCGTTTCGGGAGAGCCGGGTGCTACCTCGGGTTCCGGTGTGGCCGCCTCTGCGAACACCGTTTCGGGGGAGACGGGTGCCGCCTCGGGCTCGGGCATGGATGGTGCGGCGGCTGTTCGGGCCTCCGGGGCGGCTGCCTCGGCCACCGGTGCGGAGGAGCCGGTTCCTGCCTCGGAGGTGGGGGCCGCCTGGGTGGTGTTGACGGCGGAGGTCGGGCCGGAGAAGCGGTACCGGGAGTGGCTGCGGGTGCTGCGGGGGGAGGCGCGGGTCGTGGTGGGGACGCGGGCCGCGGTGTTCGCGCCGGTGCGGGAGCTCGGGCTCGTGGTGCTGTGGGACGACGGGGACGACGTGCACGCCGAGCCGCACGCGCCTTACGCGCACGCGCGGGAGGTGCTGGCGCTGCGGGCGCACAGGGCTGGGGCCGCGGTGCTGTTCGGGGGGATCAGCCGGACGGCCGACACGACGCGGCTCGTCGCCGAGGGGTGGGCGCACGGGCTGGTGGCGGCGCGGGAGACGGTGCGGCAGTGGATGCCGCGCATCCGGCCCGCGGGGGACGACGCGGAGCTGGCCCGGGACGAGGCGGCGCGGACGGCGCGGCTGCCCGCGCTGGCGTTCCGCACCGCGCGGGAGGCGCTCGCCGACGGGCCCGTGCTGGTGCAGGTGCCCCGGCGCGGCTACCTGCCCGCGCTGGCCTGCCGCCGGTGCCGGGAGCCCGCCCGGTGCACGGCGTGCGCGGGGCCGCTGGCGCTGGCGTCCTCGCACTCCGTCCCGAACTGCCTGTGGTGCGGCAGGCTCGCGGGCGACTGGAGGTGCGCGACCTGCGGCGACGTCCAGGTCCGCGCGATCGTCGTCGGCGCCGGACGGACGGCCGAGGAGCTGGGCCGCGCCTTCCCCGGCGTGACCGTGCGCACCTCGGGACGGGACGGCGTCCTGCCGTCCGTCGGAGGCAGGCCCGAACTCGTCGTCTCCACCCCGGGGGCCGAGCCGGTCGCCGAGGAGGGCTACGCCGCAGCCCTCCTGCTCGACGGCTGGGCGCTGCTGGGCCGGGCCGACCTGCGCGCCAACGAGGAGGCGCTGCGCCGCTGGCTGAACGCCGCCGCCCTCGTCCGCCCGCACGGCCGCGTCGTCCTCGTCGCCGACTCCGCCCTGCCCGTCGTGCAGGCCGCCGTCCGCTGGGACCCCGTCACCTTCGCCGAGCGCGAACTCGCCGAGCGCGCCGAGCTGCGTTTCCCTCCGACGGTCCGCATGGCCTCCCTCACTGGCACGCCCGAGGCGCTCCGCGACTTCCTGTCCCTCCCCCTCCCCCCGGAGGCCGAGGTCCTCGGCCCCGTCCCGCTCCCCGACGGCCGCGAGCGCGCCCTCCTCCGCGTCCCCTTCCCGGCGGCCCCGGCCCTCTCCAGGGCGTTGAAGGCCGCACAGGGCGTCCGCAGCGCCCGCAGGTCCTCCGATCCCGTCCGCGTCGAGATCGACCCCCTCGAACTCCTCTGACCGCCGCCCGCCCGAAGGCGGCGGCGCCCTCCGGAACGGCCGGGTGACGGATCCGGGAACGGAGGGCGGCGGGGGAGGTTCCGGGAGAGCGGTCCTCGCGTTCTGGCGCGAGGGACGGCGGGGAGGGGCATAGGGTACGACGGTGGCTGAGAAGTGGGTGGAGACGACGGTCGAAGGGTTCGAGGCGTGGGCCGCCACGCGGGGAGGCGCCGACCTGCACGGGGCGCGGATCCTGGTGGAGCTGGCCGACCTGAACCGGACCGCTGAGCTGGACGGGGAACTGCTGCGGGAGATCCTGCTGGAGGACTTCCCCGAGAACGTGGTGGCCGGGCCCGACGACGGGCCGGCCGTGCTGGGCGCCGCGCGCGACCTGGTGGCCTACCTCGCCGAGGGCGGCGAGCTGGACGGGGCGCGGGTGCGCGAGCTGGAGGGCGTGCTCGACACCGTCGGGCCCGAGTTCACCGAGGCGCTGGAGGCGTCGGCCGAGAACGACGGGAACGCCGCCGAGCTGTTCCTGCGGATGATGGCCGCCGACGGGGTGGACCCCGACGACGAGGCGGCCGTCGAGGCATGGGCGCGCGAGTTCGAGGCGCTCTCCGACGAGGAGAAGCTCGAGCGCACCATGCGGCAGTTCGCCGCCGACAACGTGGTGCCGCCCGTCCGGCTGGCGCCCCGCGCCGAGCTGGCCGCCGCCGCCCGCGCGTCCGCGCTGCTCACCGGCGCGCTCGAGCTGGCCTCCTGGGCGGACGGGCGCGCGCTGGAGGAGGACCGGCTCACCGAGGACGACGTGAAGGCCGCCGCGGCGGCCCTCGGCCTGCCCGGCGAGGACGGCGAGCACCCGGATCTGGAGCGCCTCTGGGACGCCGCGCGGCACGCCGACCTCATCGAGGTCGACGGCGGCCGCGCCCGCGGCGCGCAGGCGCCGGAGACCGGCGAGGACGAGGCCGTGCTGGCCCTGTGGGTCGCGCTGTTCGACGGCGTCGTCACCCGCGAGTTCCCCGAGGACGCCGCGCTCAGCCCGCTGGAGGTCTGCCAGGGCGAGCTGCCCAGCGTGCTGCTGCACCTGTACGAGCACGGCACGGCGGCCCCGTTCGGCGAGCTGGTCAGCGGGCTGGTCGAGCACGTGCAGGACAGCTACGAGATCGCCGACGCCCCGACCCTCGCCCAGGGCCTGCCGCAGGCGCTGCGCCTGGAGCTGGACGGCCTGGCCCGCTGGGGCGCGCTGACCCCGGACGGCGAGGGCGAGACCGCCCTCACCCCGCTGGGCGTCCACGCGGTCCGGGAGCTGCTGCTGGCCGACGGCTACACCGCCCCGCTCATCGGCGACCTCGCCGAGGGCTCGGCGGAGGAGCTGGTGGGCGGCCTGGTGCACCACCGCGAGGACACCGCGGAGCAGGAGATCGGCCTGTGGCTGGCGGCGCGCTCGGCGGCCGAGGCCGCCGACGGCCTGCTGGAGCTGATGCGCGAGGGCCTGCCGGCCCAGCGCAACATCGCGGCCGTCGTGCTGCAGCAGGTCGGCCAGGACGCCGAGCCGCTGATCCGCGCCGCCCTGGGGGCCCGCGAGACCCGCCCGTACGCGGCGATCTGGCTGAACACCCACGGCGACGAGGAGACCGCCCCGTCCGAGGACGACCTCCAGTGGATGTTCGTCGACACCCTCGCCGGGATGATCGAGGCGGTCGGCCCGCACGACGCCGTCCAGGTCGCGCTGGCCGACAGCGAGGTCGACGCCGACCTCACCGCGCTGATCGAGAACGTCTGGCGGCTGGACCACCCGCACGTCGGGGAGGTCCTGGAGGCCGTCGGCGAGCACCACCACGACAAGGAGCTGGCCAAGCTCGCCCGCAAGGCCGCCTTCAAGGCCCGTTCCAAGTAGCCTCCGCGCCGGAGCACGGCCCGTCCCCGCCGAGCGGGGGCGGGCCGCTCCCGCGCAGGGCCGGAGCGGCCCGGTGACGCTCGTAGACTGGGCTTGATCCGGAGAACCTTCTGCCTGAGGAGATGGCTTTGGCGGTCAAGCCGATACGTTTGTTCGGTGACCCGGTGCTGCGGACGCCTGCGGAGCCCGTCAAGGACTTCGACAAGGAGCTGCGGCAGCTGGTCAAGGACCTCACCGACACCATGATCGACGCGCCGGGCGCGGGGCTGGCCGCGCCGCAGCTGGGCGTGGGCCTGCGGGTGTTCACCTACTACGTGGACGACCGGCTCGGGCACCTGGTGAACCCGTCCCTGGACCTCAGCGAGGAGCAGCAGGACGGCGAGGAGGGCTGCCTGTCCCTGCCGGGCCTGTCGTTCCCGACGCCGCGCGCCTACCGGGCGGTGGCCAGGGGCTTCAACATGCACGGCGAGCCGGTCACGGTGGAGGGCACCGAGCTGCTGGCGCGCTGCGTCCAGCACGAGACCGACCACCTCGACGGCATCTTGTTCATCGACCGGATGGACCCCGAGCAGCGCAAGCTCGCGATGCGGGCGGTGCGGGAGGCCGAGTGGTTCGGCGAGCCCGCGCCGGTGGTCAGGGACTCGCCGCACCGCACGTTCGGGCGGGCGATCTGAGATGAGACTGGTCTTCGCCGGAACGCCCGAGACGGCGGTGCCGTCGCTGCAGGCGCTGCTGGACTCCCACCACGAGGTCGCCGCCGTCGTCACCCGCCCGGACGCCCCCGCGGGGCGCGGCCGGCGCCTGGTGGCCGGCCCGGTCGCCGAGCTGGCCGAGGCCCACGGCGTCGAGGTGCTCAAGCCCGCCAAGGCCGACGACCCGGCCTTCCTGGAGCGGCTGGCGGAGCTGGCGCCCGACTGCTGCCCGGTCGTCGCCTACGGCGCGATCCTGCGCAAGGCGGCCCTGGACATCCCGCGGCTGGGCTGGGTCAACCTGCACTTCTCGCTGCTGCCGGCCTGGCGCGGCGCCGCCCCCGTCCAGCGGGCCGTGCTCGCCGGGGACGAGATCACCGGCGCGATGACCTTCCTCATCGAGGAGGGCCTGGACACCGGACCGGTCTTCGGCCACCTCACCGAGCCGATCCGCCCCGACGACACCAGCGGCGCCCTGCTGGAGCGCCTCGCGCACGCGGGCGCCCGGCTGCTGCGCGACACCATGGACGGTCTGGAGGCCGGCGCCCTGAGCCCCGTCCCCCAGCCGGAGGAGGGCGTCTCCCACGCGGCCAAGCTCACCCCCGAGGACGCCCGCGTCGACTGGACGGCGCCCGCGATGCGGGTCGACCGCCTCTGCCGCGCCTGCACCCCGGCCCCGGGCCCCTGGACGACGTTCCGCGGCGAACGCCTCAAGCTCGGCCCCGTCCGCCTGGCCGTCGGCGCGGGCCCGCTGGCCCCCGGCGAGCTGAAGACCACCAAGACCGAGGTCCTCGCCGGGACCGCCACCCATCCGGTGGCCCTGGGCGAGGTCCAGCCCCCCGGCAAGAAGCGCATGCGCGCCGTGGACTGGGCGCGCGGCCTCCGCCTCACCCCGGAGGACCGTCTCCAGTGACCTCCGGCCCTCCCGCCCGGCAGGCCTCGAGGCCTGCCCGGCGGGGGCGCGCCGCCCGGCGGGCAGGGCGGGGAGGGTGCGAAGCGGTGAAGAAGACGAACGAATGCTTGAGCGGTGGGGCGGCCGGGAGCCGTCCGGCGCGGGTTCAGGCGGTCTTGTACTGAGAGGAAGAGGGAATGCCTGAGCAGCGGCGGCGGAGCACGCACCGGAACCGGGGCCACGACAACCGGAGGCCGGCGCGGCAGGCCCAGCGCAGGACGCCCGGCGACGCGGTGCGCAAGGCCGCCTACGACGTGCTGCGGGCGGTGGAGACGCGGGACGCGTACGCCAACCTCCTGCTGCCCAGGGTGCTGCGCGAGCGCGGGCTGTCCGGACGCGACGCGGCGCTGGCGACGGAGCTGACGTACGGGACGCTGCGGGGACGCGGGACGTACGACGCGATCCTCGACCTGTGCAGCGACCGGCCGGTGGCGCAGATCGACGCGCCGCTGCGGGACCTGCTGCGCCTGGGCGTGCACCAGCTGATGCGGACGCGGATCCCGGCGCACGCGGCGGTCTCCACCACGGTCGACCTCGTGCGGTCGGTGGCGGGGCCGGGGCAGGCGAAGTTCGCCAACGCGGTGCTGCGGCGGGTGACGAGCCGGGACCTGCCGAGCTGGCTGGTGATCATCGCGCCCGAGGACGAGCTGGGCCGCCTGTCGGTCACCTACAGCCACCCCAAGTGGGTGGTCTCCGCGCTGCGCGACGCCGTGGGCGGGGACGAGATCGAGGAGCTCCTGGCCGCCGACAACGAGCGTCCCGGCGTCACCCTGGTGGCACGTCCGGGCCGTGCCTCGGTCGAGGAGCTCTACGAGCTGGGCGCGGGCCCCGCCGCGTACTCCCCGTACGCCGCCTACCTGCCCGAGGGCGATCCCGGCGAGCTCGCCGCCGTCCGCGAGGGCCGGGCCGGGGTGCAGGACGAGGGCAGCCAGCTGGTGGCGCTGGCGCTGGCCGCGGTCCCCGTCGAGGGCGCCGACGCGCGCTGGCTGGACCTGTGCGCGGGCCCGGGGGGCAAGGCCGCGCTGCTGTCGGGCCTGGCCGGGCAGCGGGACGCACGCCTGGTGGCCTGCGACGTGCAGCCGCACCGCGCCGAGCTGGTGCGCAAGGTGGTCTCGCCCGGCACGGCCGTGCTCGTCGCCGACGGCACCCGCCCCGCCTGGGAGCCCGGAAGCTTCGACCGGGTGCTGGTGGACGTCCCGTGCACCGGCCTGGGCGCGCTGCGGCGCCGCCCGGAGGCCCGGTGGCGGCGGTCTCCGCAGAACGTCGCCGAGCTGGGCCCGCTCCAGCGCGAGCTGCTGCGCACCGCCCTGGACTCCGTCCGCCCCGGAGGCGTCGTGGCGTATGTCACGTGCTCCCCGCACCTGGCGGAGACGAGGGTGGTCGTCGACGACGTGCTGCGCTCCCGCCAGGACGTCCAGCGGCTGGACTCCGTGGACGTCCTGTCGCAGGTGGCGCCGCGCCTGTCCGGTCTGGGCGCCGGCCCGTACGCCCAGTTCTGGCCGCACCGCCACGGCACCGACGCGATGTTCCTGGCCCTGCTGCGCCGCACCTCCTGAGCCGGGGGGCGTCCGGAGCACCGCCCGGCCGATGCGATCATGAGTGATGGACCAGATACTCTCGGCGATCGGAAGTGCGGGGTTCTACGTCCCGTTCCTGCTCGTCCTCTCCTGGTGCGTCAGCCCCCTCATGGGCGTGCGGGGCCTGGTGATGCTGATGATCAGCGGGACGCTGAACGAGCTCGTCAAGTTGTGGACGGCCGAGCCCCGGCCGTACTGGACCGATCCGTCGATCGACCCCGGCGCCTCCGTGGAGTCGTTCGGCATGCCCTCGGGCCACGCGCAGAACGCCGTCGTGGTGTGGGGCGTGCTGGCCTGGACGCTGGGGCGCCGCGCGGCCTGGACGGCGGCGGCCCTGCTGGCGCTGGGCATCGGCTGGTCGCGCTACTCGCTGGGCGTGCACTCCCCGGGCCAGATCCTGGCCGGCTGGGCGATCGGCCTGGCGCTGCTGGCCGGGGCGATGGCCTGGGAGCGGCGGCTGGGCCGCTGGTGGCGCGCGCAGACCCGGGCCGTGCGGCTGATCACCGCGGTCACGCCGCCGCTGATCCTGCTGGCGGCGACGTTCCTGGCGGCCCGCGGCCTGGCCGACGACGCCTTCCCGCGGACGTGGACCGAGGCCGTCCTGCGGGAGGGGGGAAGCGAGCTGCGGATCTCCTCCGACAACGCCGCCACGGGCGCCGGCTTCCTGGCGGGCTGCCTGCTGGGCCTGGTCCCGCGGGCGGGCCTGCCGCCGCTGGCGCCGGCGGCCGGACCGGGCCGCGCCGTCCTGCGCCTCCTGATCGGCGCGGGCCCGCTCGCCGTGCTCGGGGGCGCCCACCTGGCCCTGGTGAATTTCGGCACACCCTACGCACCCGCCCTCTTCGCCCTGGCCGCGGCGGCGGGCCTGTGGGCGGTCCTGGGCGCTCCGGCGGTCTTCCGCCGGGCGGAGCCGGCCATGGGGGAGGACAAGGCGCACCGGCGTCTCCCCCGTCCGGGTGAACGCTCCGATCTGCCCGAACCCTAGACTCGGGGCATCATGGGAACACAGATCTCTCCGAGCATCCTCTCCGCCGACTTCGCCCACCTGGCGCGTGACATCGAGGCCGTCTCCGACGCCGCCGACTGGGTGCACGTCGACGTGATGGACAACCACTTCGTCCCCAACCTCACCCTGGGGCTGCCGATCGTCGAGTCGATCCTGAAGCACAGCCGCATCCCGGTCGACTGCCACCTCATGATCGCCGATCCCGACCGCTGGGCGCCGGCCTACGCCGAGGCCGGCGCGGGCAGCGTCACCATCCACGCCGAGGCCGCCAAGGCCCCGGTGCGCACGCTGCGGATGATCCGCGCGGCGGGCGCCCGCGCCTCGCTGGCGCTGAACCCGGCGACCCCGGTCGAGTCGTATGAGGACATCCTCGGCGAGCTCGACATGCTGCTGCTGATGACGGTCGAGCCCGGCTTCGGCGGCCAGAAGTTCCTGGACGTGGTGCTGCCCAAGATCCGCCGCGCCCGCGAGATGATCAAGGGCCGCGACCTCGACCTGTGGCTGCAGGTCGACGGCGGCGTCTCCGCCGAGACGATCGAGCGCGCCGCCGAGGCCGGCGCCGACGTCTTCGTGGCCGGCAGCGCCGTCTACGGCGCCGACGACCCGGACAAGGCGGTGCGCGAGCTGCGCGCCCTGGCCGACAAGACCGTCCGCCCCGAGCGCCCGATCGGCTTCGGCAGGGGCTGAGGGTGAGACCCCGGCTTTTCGCCGGAACAGTCGACATGGCAAACTTGTTGCAGAGTCATGAGACTCGCAACATGAAGTAGGGTCATCGCCAACTGGGCGGTGGCCCGGTAGTCACACAGCGTGCTCCGGGGTCGGTGAAATTCCGAGCCGGCGGTGAAAGTCCGCGACCCGGCCGAAGCCATCGGCCGGTTGAGCCGGTGAAATTCCGGTACCGACGGTGACAGTCCGGATGGGAGGCAGCGCGCGAGCCCCACCCTGCCCGTATGGGCGGAGTGCGGTTTTCCTCACCCCCGGAGCTCCCCGCCAGAACAGGGAGGACAGGGGAGTGTTCACCGGAATCGTCGAAGAACTCGGCGAGATCATCGGTAAGACGGACGGGCCGGAGTCGGCCGTCCTGCGGATCAGGGGCCCGCTGGTGGTCTCGGACGCCGCGCACGGCTCGTCCATCGCGGTCAACGGCGTCTGCCTGACCGTCGTGGACCTCAAGGACGACACGTTCACCGCGGACGTGATGCGCGAGACGCTGGAGCGCAGCTCGCTCGGCGCCCTGGAGCCCGGTTCCCGGGTCAACCTGGAGCGGCCGGTGCGCCTGCAGGACAGGCTCGGCGGCCACCTCGTCCAGGGCCACGTGGACGGGGTCGGCGTCATCGTCGAACGCGTCCCGTCGGACAAGTGGGAGATCGTGCGGATCTCCCTGCCCGAGACGCTCGGCCGCTACGTGGTGGAGAAGGGCTCGATCACGGTCGACGGCGTCAGCCTCACCGTGGTGGAGGCCGCCGCGGACTCCTTCACCATCAGCCTCATCCCCACCACCCTCGAGCTGACCACGCTGGGCCGCAAGGGCCCGGGCGAGCCGGTCAACCTCGAGGTGGACGTCGTCGCCAAGTACGTCGAGCGCATGATCGGAGCGCGGCAGTGAGCGTTTTCAGCACCATCGAAGAGGCGATCGCCGACATCGCCGCGGGCCGTCCCGTCGTCGTGGTCGACGACGAGAACCGCGAGAACGAGGGAGACCTCGTCTTCGCGGCCGAGCACGCCACCCCCGAGCTGATGGCCTTCACCGTCCGCTACACCTCCGGCTACATCTGCGCCCCCCTCACCGAGTCCGACTGCCTCCGGCTGCAGCTGCCGCCCATGCACCACACCAACCAGGACGTGCGCGGCACCGCCTACACCGTCAGCGTGGACGCCAGCGAGGGAGTGAGCACCGGCATCTCGGCCGCCGACCGCGCCCACACCATCCGGCTGCTGGCCGACCCGGCCACCGTGCCGTCCGACCTGCGCCGCCCCGGCCACGTGGTGCCGCTGCGCGCCCGCGAGGGCGGCGTGCTGGTGCGCCGCGGCCACACCGAGGCCACCATCGACCTGGCCAGGCTGGCCGGCTGCCGCCCCGCCGGGGTGCTGTGCGAGATCGTCAACGACGACGGCACCATGGCCCGGCTGCCCCAGCTGGAGGTCTTCGCCAAGGAGCACGACCTCAAGCTGGTCTCCATCGAGCAGCTGGTGGCCTACCGCAAGCGCACCGAGCGCCTGGTCTCCCGCGACGCCGAGACCGTCATCCCCAACCGGTTCGGCCAGTGGCGCGCGTTCGGCTACACCAGCTCCGTCGACGGCGGCGAGCACATCGCGCTGGTCTACGGCGACCTGGGCGACGGCGCGGACGTCCTGGTGCGGGTGCACTCCGAGTGCCTCACCGGCGACGTGCTGCACTCCGACCGCTGCGACTGCGGCGCCCAGCTGGACGCGGCCATGGCCGAGATCGTGCTGGCGGGCCGGGGCGTGGTGGTCTACCTGCGCGGCCAGGAGGGCCGCGGCATCGGCCTGATCGCCAAGCTCAAGGCCTACGCGCTGCAGGACGGCGGCGCCGACACCGTGGACGCCAACGTCGAGCTCGGCCACCCGGTGGACGCCCGCGACTACACCAACGCCGCCCACATCCTGGCCGACCTGGGCGTGGAGTCGGTGCGCCTGCTGACCAACAACCCGGCCAAGGTGGAGGCGCTGACCGCCTTCGGCGTCGAGCTGACGGGCCGGGCCGCGATGCCGGTGCACGTCACCGAGCACAACCGCCGGTACCTGACGGTCAAGCGCGACCGGCTCGGACACCAGATCGAGGGGCTGTGATGAGCGGAGAAGGACGTCCCCAGGACGGCACCGTCGAGGCCGGCGGCCTCACGATCGGGATCGTCGCGGCCCGCTGGCACGGCCCGATCACCGACCGGCTGCTGGCCCGCGCGGTCGAGGCGGCCAAGGCCTGCGGCGCCCAGCCGACGGCCGTGCGGGTGGCCGGCGCGCTGGAGCTGCCGGTCGTGGCCCAGCAGCTGGCCCGCACCCACCACGCGGTGGTGGCGCTGGGCTGCGTGGTCAGGGGTGAGACCGCTCACTTCGACTACGTCTGCGACTCGGTGACCGCGGGCCTGACCAGGATCGCCCTGGACGAGGCGACCCCCGTCGGCAACGGGGTGCTGACCTGCGAGAACCTGAAGCAGGCCGAGGACCGCGCGGGACTGCCCGGCAGCGCCGAGGACAAGGGCTGGGAATCGGTGGTGGCGGCGCTGGACGCCGCTTTGACCCTCCGTGAACTGCGACGGAGCGAGGTCTGACCACCGGGCGCGGTAGAGTGGCGTGCCCGCAACACGGCGGGCACGTCATACGCGTTCAGCGAGGCAGGGAGGCGATGGTGACCGCGCTCGACACGGTGATCGACCTGCGAGGACCGCGTCACGGGATCCATGCCGGGCATGACGGGGAGCATCGACGCTCCTGACCGTCCACCCGAGAAGTCCCGATAGCGCCGCCACCGGCCATCACTGAAAGGCATCACCGTGCTCTCGCTCGTGCTTCCCAAGGGCTCGCTGGAAAAGGCGACCTTCGAGCTGTTCAACGCCGCCGACCTGACGATCCGGCGCGCCAGCGACCGCGACTACCGCGCGTCCATCGAGGACCCGCGCATCGACAAGGTCCGGGTGCTGCGCCCGCAGGAGATCCCGACCTACCTCGAGCAGGGCCTGTTCGACCTGGGCGTCACCGGCCGCGACTGGATCTCCGAGACCGACTCCGACGTGGTGTCCCTCGGCGAGCTGAAGTACTCCAAGGCCACCTCCAACCCGGTGCGCGTCATCATGGCGGTGCCCCAGGACGCCCCCTGGCAGAAGGTCTCCGACCTGCCGGACGGGGTGCGCATCTCCACCGAGTTCCCCGCGCTGACCGACCGCTTCCTGGCCCGGCACGGCGTCAAGGCCAAGGTCGTGCCGTCCTACGGCGCCACCGAGGCCAAGGTCCCCGACATCGTGGACGTGATCGTCGACCTTACCGAGACAGGCTCGTCGCTGCGCAAGAACGGCCTGCGCATCCTGGACACCCTGCTGGTCAGCTACACCGAGCTGGTCGCCAACCGCGAGGCCTACGAGGACCCCGCCAAGCGCGCCGCGATGGAGGACATCGCGCTGCTGCTGCAGGGCGTCATCCGGGCCCGCGGCAACGTGCTGATCAAGCTGAACGTGCCGCAGGGCCAGCTGCAGGACGTGCTGAACGTGGTGCCCTCGCTGGCGTCCCCGACGGTCACCCCGCTGGCCGGCGGCGAGATGTTCGCGGTCGAGAGCGTGGTGGCCAAGACCGGCATCAACGAGCTCATCCCCAACGTCAAGGCCGCGGGCGGCCGCGACATCCTCGAGATCCCGATCTCGAAGATCATCGACTAGCGGGGCGGACGATGACCGGCAGGACCTGGCGGCCCCGGCGCACCCGGGTGACGGCCTTCGCGATGGCGGCCATGATCATGGCGCTCATGCTCTGGCTCGCCTTCATGATCGCGGACACCTTCAAGCTGGTCGACAGGATCGGCATCGTCCTGTTCGGCGCACTCGTGGCGGCCATCCTCGCGATGGTCGCCCGGTCGCGCGTCACCGCGGACGAGCACGGCCTGACCGTGGTCAACCCGCTGCGCACCCACCGCTACGCCTGGGCCGAGGTGGTGGGCCTGTCCTACGAGCCGGGCGCGCCCTGGCCCTACCTGGACCTGGCCGACGGCACCTCCAAGGGCGTCGTCGGCATCCAGGGATCGGAGAAGGCGGCGGCCTGGTCGGCCATCGCGGAGATCCGCGAGCTGATCGCCCAGCGCGGTGAGGCCCAAGAACCTCACTGATCGGGGCAAAATCAGCGCCCGCACGCGCTGATCCGCCGCCGCGGCGGGAATGCCAGGCGCGTGATCCTTCCCGCCGCGCCGGGCGACGACCTCAGGCTCGACGTCACCGCCCTGGACTACCTGATTCTCGCGATCTACTTCGCGACCGTGCTCGGGATCGGCTTCGCCGCGCGGCTGACGATCCGCTCCAGCGTCGACTTCTTCCTGTCCGGGCGCTCGCTGCCGGCCTGGATCACGGGCCTGGCGTTCCTGTCGGCCAACCTGGGCGCCACCGAGATCCTCGGGATGGCGGCCAACGGCGCCCAGTACGGCCTGATGACCACGCACTACTACTGGATCGGCGCGGTCCCGGCGATGGTCTTCCTCGGCATCGTGATGATGCCGTTCTACTACCGCTCGGGCGTGCACAGCGTGCCGGAGTTCCTGCGCCGCCGGTTCAACTCCGAGACCCAGCTGCTCAACGCGGTGACCTTCGCGATCGCGCAGATCCTCATCGCCGGCATCAACCTGTACGCGCTGGCGCTGGTGATGCGGGCGCTGGTGGGCTGGCCGCTGCCGGTCTCGGTGGTGGTCGCGGCGGTGTTCGTGCTGGCCTACATCACGCTGGGCGGCCTGTCCTCGGCGATCTACAACGAGGTGCTGCAGTTCTTCGTGATCGTCGCGGGGCTGGTCCCGCTGGTCGTGCTCGCGCTGATCAAGGTCGGCGGGCCCGGCGGGCTGGCCGAGCGGATCAGGGCCTCGCCGCTGGGCGAGCCGGGCCTGCACACCTGGGCCGACACCGGCTCGGAGAACAACCCGATGCAGGCCACCTGGCTCGGCATCCTGCTGGGGCTGGGCTTCGTGCTGTCGTTCGGCTACTGGACCACCAACTTCGCCGAGGTCCAGCGCGGGCTTTCGGCCAAGAACAACACCGCGGCACGGCTCACCCCGATCGTCGCGGCCTTCCCGAAGATCGTCATCCCGGTGCTCACGGTCGTGCCCGGCATGGTCGCGCTGGTGGTGTTCCCCGCGCTGCGCCAGCCCGGCGCCGACTACAACAACGCGATCCCGATGCTCATGGGCGACCTGCTGCCGAGCGGGGTGCTGGGCGTGGCGCTCACCGGCCTGCTCGCCTCGTTCATGGCCGGCATGGCGGCGAACGTGTCCGGCTTCAACACGGTGTTCACCTACGACATCTGGAGGGGCCACCTGCGCAAGGGCCGCCCCGACGCCTACTACGTGACGACCGGCCGGTGGATGACGGTCGTGGCCGTGGTCGGCGGCATCATGACGGCGTTCATCGCCGCCCAGTACAGCAACATCATGGCCTACATGCAGCAGCTGTTCTCGTTCTTCAACGCGCCGCTGTTCGCCACCTTCATCGTCGGCCTCGTCTGGCGGAGGATGACGCCCTGGGCGGGCTTCTGGGGGCTGCTGCTGGGCACGCTGGCCGGCGTCACGTCCTACCTGCTGTACCTGCTCGGACCGCTGGAGGAGGCCTACGGCACGGAGCTCAACGCCAGTTTCTGGGGCGCGGGCATCGCGTTCACGGTGGACGTGGTGGTCTCCGTCGCGGTCAGCCTGGCGACGAGGGGGACCGCCAAGTCCGACGAGGAGCTGAGGGGCCTGGTGCGGGGCCTGCCCAGCGACCGGCCCGACGACTTCCACGCCGGCGACGAGAAGTGGTACCGCTCGCCCGTCAAGCTCGGCCTGGGCGCGCTGGCACTGTCCCTGGCCTGCTACATCCCCTTCTGGTAGGAGACCGCGATGCAACGCCTGCTCACCGGCCTGCTGGCCAGCCTGCTCGACATCCGCGTCGTCATCGGCGGCCTCTTCTCGATATACGGCGTGATCCTGACGATCACCGGCCTCGTCGACAGCCCGGCCGCGCGCGCCAAGGCCGAGGGCGTGGACGTCAACCTGTGGGTGGGCCTGGCCATGCTCGCGTTCGGCCTGTGCTTCCTCTTCTGGAGCATGCGCAACCCCAGGCACCAGGTCCACGAGGCCGAGGAGCCCGACGAGGACCTGCCCCCGCAGGGCTGAACGCGGGGGCTACCGACCGGTCTTCAGCAGCGCCCTGCCGAGGACCGCCCGGACGTGTTCCGGGTCGGCCTCGCGGTCGTCGAGGAGGATCGAGGTGCACAGCCCGTCGCAGAGCGCGATGAAGGCCTCGACGGCGTCGGGGTCGTCCGTCTGCGTCCTGGCGAGCTCGGCGACGTTGTCGCGCCAGCCCTGCGCCGCGGGGCGCAGGGCGGGGCGGCGGGCCGCCAGGGTCGACAACTCGCGTTCGGCGAGCGCGCGCTCACGGCCCGGCCCCCCGGACTCGGCGATGAGCCGGGCGAGTCCGCCGAGAGGGTCGTCCGAGGTGTCGATGAGCCGGCGGATACGGCGGGTGTAGGTGTCGGTGATGCTGGTCAGGGCGGCGACCAGCAGGTCGTCGAGCGTGGCGAAGTAGTAGAGGGTCAGGCTGGTGGTGATCCCCGCCTCCTTGGCGACGGTCCGGTGGGTCACCCCGGCGGCGCCGTCGCGGCGGACGATCGTGAGCGTGGCCTCGATGATCTGGGCGCGGCGGCGTTGGCCGCGCAGCCTGCGGCCGTCGGCCGTGCCCTGCTCATCCGCCATCGTCCTCACCGATCGTCGACGCTCCCGCAGGTCGAGGCTACCGGCTCCGGCCCGGGGGCGGCGTCACCGATCGGGCGGATGTGGCGCAGCATCCTGAAGCAGGCGACCGACGCTCCGGCGATCGCGACGCCCGCGGCGATCGCGGCGGTGTTGAGCCCGCCGGTGAACGCGTCCTGCGCCTGCCGGAGAGCCCCGGCCGGCAGCCGGTCCGCCACGGACACCGCCCCGGAGAGGCTGTCGCCGTAGGGCTCGGCCACGGACCGGGGCAGGCCGGGCAGGGCCTGGACCGCCTCGCGGTAGATCGCCGTGGTGAGGCTTCCCAGGACCACGATCCCGACCGCGACCCCGAGCTCCTGCACGGTCTCCGAGAGCGCGGCGGCCGACCCGGACCTCTCCGGCGGCGCCGCGCCCACGACGAGGTCGGTCCCCAGCGCGGCGATGACACCGAGGCCGAGGTACAGGAACGCGAACCCGGTGACCACGCTCAGCCTGCCGCCGGTCCCGGCCAGGGCGAGGAAGGCGTATCCGACGAGGGACAGCGCGAGGGCGGAGGCCATGACGGTCCCCGGCGGGACGCGAGAGGCGATCAGGGGGGCGCCGACGCCCCCGATCAGCATGGCCAGTGCCGGCGGCCCCATCCACAGGCCGGCCGCGACGGGCGAGAGGCCCGCGACGAGCTGCAGGTGCTGGGTGACCAGGAACATCATCCCGCCGAAACCGACAAGGCCGATCAGCAGGACCCCCAGCGCGGCGGAGAAGGCCCGGTCGGCGAAGAGCCTGATGTCCAGCAGCGGCTCCTTCAGGCGCAGCTGGCGGCGGACGAACGCGACGGCCGAGCCGCCGCCGAGCAGGACGGCGGCCGATGCCGGGACGTCGACGCCGTGCGCGGCGACATGCTTGATCGCATAGATGATCGGGAGCATCGCCGCCAGGGACAGGCCGACGCTCCACAGGTCGAGCCGGCCGGCACCGGTCCGGAACTCCGGCAGCAGCACCGGCGCGGCGGCCAGCACGAGCACGCTGACGGGCACCGCGACCAGGAAGGCCGCGCCCCACCAGAAACCGTCGACCAGGGCCCCGCCCACGACCGGTCCGGCCGCCATCCCGAGCGCGAACATCGTGGCCCACGCGCCGATCGCCGACGCCCGCTGCCGGGCGTCGGTGAACATGTTGCCGATCAGGGACAACGTGGAGGGCATCAGCGTCGCTCCGGCCGCGCCCAGCAGCGCCCGCGCCAAGATCAGCCACAGGGCGCTGGTGGCGAACGCCGCGAGGACCGACGCGGCGCCGAACGCGGCCATGCCGATCATCAGCAGGCGCCGGCGCCCGATCCGGTCGCCCAGCGTCCCCATGGCGATCAGCAGCCCCGCGATGAGGAACCCGTAGACGTCCATGATCCACAACGTCTCCGTCGCGGTCGGGTGCAGGTCCGCGGCCAGGCTCGGAACGACGAGGTACAGCACCGTCACGTCGAGTCCCAGGAGCATGGTCGGCAACGCGAGCACCGCGAAGCCCGCCCACTCCCGCATCCCGGCCCGTGACGACGATCGCGTTTCCATCCCGCTCCCCGATCTAGTTGAACGAACGTACTAGTTGTACCATCGTTCAACATGATGGGTGAAGGGGAGGCGGGCCGCGGCGCACGGGAACGCACCTCCCGACGCGGAGGGGAAGGGCGATGACGAGGCGCGGGGACGGCGAACGGACCGCACGGCGGATCGTCGGCGGTGGCGAGGTGCGGGGACGGCGAACGACCGCACGGCGGAGTGCCGGCGGTGGCGTTCGGTACAGCGGCAGGGCCGGGTGCCACCGGCGCGGCGCGGCAGAGGGCTCCTCCACGCCCGCGGTTCGCCGGCGGGGCGGCCGGCCGCGATCGCGGTACGGGCGTCGGCTGCGGCTAGACGACCGTGACCGGGTGGCGGACGACGGCGCCGAAGACGTAGCCCTTGGTGTTGTAGGGGGCGCCCAGGGACTGGGTCACGCCCGTCTCGTCGGTGGCGCGGGCCATGAGCTCGACGCGGCCGCGCCGCTCGGGGCGCCAGGGGAACTCCCACTGGGCCCAGGTGTGCCGGTGGCGGGGGCCGACCATGCGGGCGGGGAGCCACCGGCCGCCGCCGTCGGTGCTCACCTCGACCGAGCGGATCGCGCCGTTGCCCGACCAGGAGCGGCCCGTCAGGAGGTACTCGTGCTCCAGGCAGACCCGGGCGCCGGGGGAGAGCTCGAAGGCGCTCTTGACCGGCACGGTGGTCAGCGGGGCGCTGCCCTCGGGCGGGTGGCCGAGCCCGAACAGCCGGTAGAAGTCGGTGTCCCAGGGGGAGTGCAGCGGGCCGGTGGAGACCTCGACGTCGCCGAGCCATTTGATCGAGGCCACGCCCACCCAGTCGGGCACGACCAGGCGCGCCGGGTGGCCGTGCTCGGGGCGCAGCGGGTGGCCGTTCATCTCGTAGGCGACCAGCACGTCCTTCATCGCCTTGGAGACCGGCAGCGGCCTGCGGACGGGACCGTAGTCCACCCCGTGCCTGACGTAGGGGCGGTCGAGGCCGCGGGGCAGCAGGTCGACGGCGTCCGCGCGGATCCCGGCCCGCTCCAGCACCACCGCCAGCGGGACGCCCGTCCAGTGGGCGACGCCGATCGCGCCCAGGCCCCAGGGGGTGCCCTCCACGCGCTGGTTCTGCTGGATGGTGTAGAGGCTGCGGCCGTTGCCGGCGCACTCGATGAACGCGGTCATCGAGCGCCGGGGCAGCGCGCGCAGGTCCTCGAGGTCGAACTCCACGGGACCGCCGCGCAGGCCGTCGCCGTGCAGCCGCAGCGACCAGGTGCGGGGGTCGATCCGGGGCACCCCGCTGTGGCTGCGGACGAAGAACCGCTCGGCGGGCGTGTGGTGGCCGGAGCCCCGCAGGGACTCCCAGCACATCTCGACGTCACCGCCCGGGTCCCGCCGGACGGTGTCGTGGACCTGCTGTTCGCGGAAAGAGTCTTCACGCAGCACGGTTCCAGGATGCCCTATGAATTCCTACTAAGTCAATCGGTAATCAAGACATGTGCTCCGCGCGCCCGGCGTGCAGGGCGAGGAAGGCCAGGCCGGCGGGGCGGTCGAGGTCGGCGGGCGGGCGCGCGCCGGCCGCGATCACCTGCCTGACGGCGCCCGGCGTGAGGTCCGGCGCCCCGGTGCGGGCCAGGACGGCGCGGTCGGTGCGCGGGGGCAGCGCGGCCAGGCCCGTCCGGACGCTCGAGCCGGGGCCGTCCCGCCAGCGCGGGTCGGACACGACCAGGCCGCCCAGCAGCTCGATCGGCACCTGCCCGGTGACCACCACGATCGGGCCGCAACCGCCCTCGCGCAGCGCCCTGACGTCCCGGTCGACCCTGCGCTCGCCGTCGACGGGGGCCACGGCGCCCTCGTCCACGGCCAGCAGTACCGCCGCGATCCTCATCATTCCCCGACGATAACGGGCCGGGGCGGCCGGTGGTGGGATTCCCCGGCGGCCGTGGCGCGCCGGATTCGCCAGCGATCACCAGGGTGTGCGAGATTGTTCGCCATGCGCGGTGGTTTCCCCCTCCTCTCCAGTGCGGTGGCGGCTGTCCTTGCGGTGGCCGCCGGAGTCTGGCCCACGGTACGGGCCCAGGCGGTCGGCGGTCCCGACGTCGAGGAGATGCGGGCGCGGTACCGCGCGGCGTTCGCCGACCAGGCGTGGCCCAGGCCCGCCGCGGGCTCCTGGACGGCGCCGCAGCCGTCCGCCGACGGGCTGCCGCCGGTCATCAGCCGGATCGAGACCCAGGAGAAGGTCGTCTTCCTGACGATCGACGACGGCTACGAGTACGACGCGGAGTTCGTCGAGATCGTGCGCAAGGAGAAGGTCCCCATCATGACCTTCCTGACCTCGGTCTACATCCCGCAGCACGGGCCGTACTTCTGGGCGCTGAAGAACGCGGGCTCGCGCATGGAGAACCACAGCGTCAACCACAAGAACCTCGCGCTGCTCGGGCCCGAGGGCCAGCGCCAGGAGATCTGCGCCGCCTCGGACGCGATCGAGGGCCAGTACGGCCGCCGCCCGACCGTCTTCCGCCCGCCGTTCGGCAGCTACAACCCCACGACGCTGCAGGTGGTCAAGGAATGCGGCATGAAGTCGGTGCTGCTGTGGTCGGCGGAGTTCTACAACGGCACGACCTCCCCGCAGGGCGTGCGTGACGCGTTCGTGCGCGGGGACGGCGGCCAGGGCTTCAAGCCCGGCGACATCATCCTCATGCACTACCGCAAGGGGCTCGCCGGGCAGATGCGCACGATCCTCGGCTGGATCCGCGAGCAGGGCTTCAAGCCCGCCGCGGTCGAGAACTACCTGCCGCAGTCCCTGGGCGGCGACGCGCCGGGCTGAGTCATATCCCGCGCATGCGCAGCACCCGCAGGGCGAGGTTGAGGTTCAGCTGCAGGTGCGGGTCCTCGGTGAAGGGGCCGACCAGCCGCTCCAGCTTGCCGATGCGGTAGCGCAGCGTGTTGTAGTGGAAGTGCAGCCTGCGCGCCGTCTCGGCGACGTTCAGGTTGGTCTCCAGCAGCACCTGCAGCGTGCGGCGCAGGTCGGCCGCCTCCGGGTCGGTGTCGTCGGCGAGCTCGCCCAGCGTCTCGCGGACGAAGGCGTGCAGCTCGGCGGCGTCCTCGACCAGGCTGAGCAGCCGGTAGACGCCCAGCGCGTCGAAGTGCGCGGTCTCGCCGGGGCCGTGCATCTGCCTGCCGACCCGCACCGCCTTGACCGCCTGGTCGTAGGCGCGGGGCAGCGCGTCGGGCGTCTCGGCAGGGCGGCTGACGCCGGTGGAGAACACCAGTGACTCCGCCGCGGAGACCTCGCGGACCAGCCCGCCGACCAGGTCCGGCAGGTCGCCGATCGCGGGCAGGCCGATGACGGCGACGGCCTCGTGGGCGAAGGCGGCGACCGCGGCAGACCGGTCCCTGCGCCGCACCGCCGCCTCCCAGGCCGCGGCGAGCCGCTCCTGCGCCAGCTTGGCGGTGCCGTCGTCGGCGTCCTCCGAGCGGCCGGCGTCCAGGTCCAGCGCGGCGACGACCACCGCCACCGGCCGGTCGAGGTCCCAGCCGAAACCCGCGCAGTGCGCCACGACCCGGTCGCGGTCCCCGGCGCGCCCGGCGAGCACGTCGCGCAGGAAGTCGGCGCGGTACTTGCTCTCCACCGCCGCGACGGCCTGCTGCTTGGTGATGACCAGCGCCGCGACCGTGGCGGCGCGCTCCAGGATGCCGACCTCGGTGTCGCTGAGGTCGCCGCCGGGAAAGTGCGCGGCGATGAGCCCGTGGCCGAAGCCGCCCGCGGCGACCGGCACCACGACCCGGTCGCCGTGCAGGCCCGGCGCGGGCCGCCCGTCCAGCCAGTCCTCCAGCGCGCGCAGCACCTCCGGGTCGCCCGCCCGCGCCAGGACGCGCTGGTCGCCGTCGAGGGTGAGGACCGCGCCGCCCAGCAGCGCCGCGAGCTCCTCGGTCACCTCGCGCAGCCCGCCGCCGCACAGGACGATCTGGACCAGCGCCCGGTGCACCTCCTCGGTGCGGGCCAGGATCGCCGCCTGCCGGTTGAGGATGTCGGTGAGCACCTGGTTGAGGATGTCGTCGAAGCCGACGTGCTCGGGCAGTTGGATGAGGGGGAAGCCGAGCCGGTCGGCGCGGGCGAGCATCTCGGCGGGCAGCTCGTCGAGGTAGGCGCCGGGTTTGACGGCCAGCGCCGCGACGCCGCGCTCGTTCAGCCCGGTCACCAGGTGGCCGAGCGCGGCGGGGCGGTTGCGCAGCGGGTAGCCGGTGGTCAGCAGCAGCTCGTTGGGCTTGACCCAGGCCAGGACGTCGGGCACCTCCATCACGTTGAGGCGCTGCACCACCCGGTCGAGCCCGGAGGCGCCGGCGACGAGCTCGGCGTCGGCGAGGGTGGAGACGCCGAGGACCTCGCCCACGGGCAGGCCGTAGGTGAGGGTGCCGGTGCTGGCCAGGCGGAGCCGGGGCGGGAGGGCGTGTTTCTCGCCGGTACGCCGGGTCCAGAGGTCGGTTCGGTTGTCCATCGCGCGATAACCCTCACAAGAAAGACGAAGAACGGCAAGTATCCTTGGCAACTTTCTCCATACGGCGATCTTGGTCATACGGTTAACGTCCGTGCAAATCCGAAAAAACGGAGGGGACCCGGTGATCGAACGGAGCGAGAGCTCTCTCAGGGGGCCCCAGCCGGTCGCGCCGGATCACGGGCCCGAACCGTTCCGCGCCCCGGTGCCCGGAGCGGCCGGGCTGGCGGTGCGCGAGGCGCTGGAGCGCCCCCGCAGGCAGGCAAGGGTGATCGCGGTCTTCCCCGCGGCCGCCTACCTGCGGCTCAACGGTGGCGCGGAGCCCCGCGTCGTCGCGCTGGTGGGGCCGGACGGCGTGCGCCCCGCCAACTCCATCGTGGTGCCCGGGACCGGGCGGCAGCCCTTCCACGGGGTGCGCGAGGGCGACACCGGCTGGATCGGCGACGGGCACGCCGAGGCGGGCGGCCTGCGCGTCAGGGTGCGGCGCTGGTGGGACCCCCGCCCGGTGCTCGGCCCGCTGTCCGAGGCCAGGCTGCGGCACGGGGCGATGCTGCTGGAGGCGGCGCTGGACCCGCGCGCCTGCGGGCTGTCCGGCCACCCCGGCCCCGCCGCGCTGGCCGACGGCTGCGCGGCGGGCGACCTGGCGCGGGCGGTGCAGGCGGCCGAACGCATCGTCGGGCTCGGGCCCGGCCTCACCCCCAGCGGCGACGACGTGATCTCGGGCCTGCTGCTGTCGCTGCGGCTGCTGGGCGAGGTGACGGCAGGCGGCTCGCGCTCGGTGTGGCTGGCCGACTGGCTCGGCGCCGCGGTCACCACCGACGCCGACACCCGCACGACCTCGCTGTCGGCGTCCCTGCTGCACTGCGCGGCGGCGGGCCAGCCCAGCGGCGAGGCGGCGGCGGTGCTGCGCGGCCTGGCCGGACGCGAGGCGCTCGCCCCGGCCGTACGCCGGCTGGTGTCCTCCAGCCGCTACTCCGGAGCCGACATGGCCTGGGGGATGCTCGCGGGCTGCCGGGCGGTGCTGGCGCTGGGCCGCGCCCCCTCCCGGCTGGCCTCTGCGTGAACGAGCCGGTCCCGGTCGCCGGGCCGCACGCCTTCCGCGAGGCGGTCGCGGCGCTGCGGCGGGGCCGCGACGTGCTGCTGCCCGGTGAGGACCTCACCCTCGCCGAGGAGATCGCGCTCAAGGACGAGGCGGCCGGCCGCGGCCGGCTGGTGCTGGGCCCGTGCGCCGCGCCGGGCGGCCTGCCCCCCGGCCGGTTCGGCGTGGTGGCGGTCGGCGCGGCGGCGACCGGGCGGGTGCTGGGCCTGCTGGCCCGCGCCGGGGAGGGCGGGCGGGTGCTGCCGGTGGGCGCCCGCGACCTGTCGTCCGCGGTGTGCGGGCGCTCCACCCTCCAGGCGCTGGTCGCCCTGGACGAGGACCCGCGCGTGCAGACCGTGGTGATCGCCGCCGAGCCCCCGCCGCCGGAGGTCTCCGCGCTGCTGCGGGAGGCGGCGCGCCGGCTGGCGACCCCCGTGGTCTCCGCGGCGCCCGGCGAGGCGTGGTCGGTGCCGGTCCTGCCGGGGCGCCCCGCCGCGGAGGAGGGCGCCGCGGAGGAGGGATAGGGGATTGTCCACGAGGCGGGCAGGGAACTGTGTCAGCCCTCAGGGATCTTGGCCGTGAGGCGGTCCGCGACAATGGCGGCATGACGCTCACCGGCATCCAGCACACCATCACCGACGGGCCTTACCAGGCGGTCGTCACCGAGCAGGGCGCGACGCTGCGCTCCCTCACCCTCGACGGGCGGCCCCTCGTCCTGGAGCACGACCCCGACGACGTGGTCCCCGCGGCCCTCGGCCAGATCCTCGCGCCCTGGCCCAACCGGATCGACCGCGGTGTCTACGTCTTCGAGGGCGTCGAGCAGCGTACGCCCGTGACCGAGCCCGAACGCGACTGCGCGATCCACGGCCTGGTGCGCTGGGAGTCCTGGCGGCCCGCCGAGCAGGGGCGCTCCAGCGTGACCCTGCGCCACCGGCTGCTCGGCCGCCCCGGCTACCCCTACCTGCTCGACCTGAGCGTCACCTACGCCGTGCACGCCGAACGGGGGCTGACCGCCACGCTCTCGGCGACCAACTCCGGCACCCGCAACGCCCCCTACGGGCAGAGCGCCCACCCCTACCTCACCGTGGGGCTGCCGCTGGACGAGTGCACCGTCACGTTCGGCGCCACCCACTACCAGCCCGTCAACGACCGGCTCATCCCCTCCGGCGCGCCCGTCCCCGTCGCCGGCACCCGCTACGACCTGACCGCGGGCGGGCGCTTCGGCGACCGCCGCATCGACACCGCCTTCACCGGGCTGCCCCACGCCGACGGCCGGGTGTGGGTCGGGCTCAGCGGCGGCGGCCGCACCGTCGGGCTGTGGGCCGATGAGAACCATCCGTGGCTCCAGCTCTACACCGCGGACGACCTTCCCGGCGAAACCATGCGGACCGGACTGGCCGCCGAGCCAATGACCTGTCCGCCCAACGCATTCAACACCGGTGTCGACCTCATCACCCTCAAACCGGGTGACACATTCTCCGGATCTTGGGGGATCATTTCCCTGTGAACCTCAGCCTGTCGAAGACCGACGACCTGGCCGAGCGGGCGAACGCCCTGGCCGCCGACCTCGCCAGCCAGTTCCCCGGCTCCAGCGGGGGCCGCCAACCCGTCCACACCGTGTTCGTCCCGGCCGACCAGTTCTCCCGCACCACCGCGGCGGACTGGGGGGAGCGAGCGCTGCGCCTGCTCAACAAGCACACGCCGGGGGACGGCTCCTTCGGCACCACCTTCGACCTCGACCCGTCGCTGGCCGGGGCGATCCGCTCGCGGGTCGCCGCCAAGCTCGCCCGCGAGCCGATCGAGGACCTGCGCGTCGACTTCGCCGACGGGTACGGCACGCGCGGCGACGACGAGGAGGACGCCCACGTCGCGCAGGTCGTCGAGGCCGTCGCCACCTCCTACAACGCCCAGCAGCTCCCGCACTTCTGGGGCGTGCGCGTCAAGTCGTTCTCCGGCGGCGGGCACGAGCGGGCGATGCGCACCCTCGACGGCTTCCTCACCTCGCTGCGCGACCGGCTCGGCCGGCTGCCCGGCGGCTTCACCATCACCCTGCCCGACGTGATGGCCGCCGAGCAGGTCGCGGTGTTCACCGAGTACCTCGACCGGCTGGAGGCGGCGCTCGGGCTGCCGAACGGGGTGCTGCACTTCGAGATCCAGGTCGACCTGCCCGAGGCGCTGGCCGACCACCGCGGCGGCCTGGGCGTCCGGCGCATCCTCACCGCCGGCCAGGGCAGGATCGGCACCGTGCACTTCGGCGCGGCCTCCTACACCGCGGCGCTGGGGCTGCCGCACGAGGAGCAGCGCCTGGACCACCCGGTCTGCGACTTCGCCCGGCACATCCTGCAGACGTCCGTCTCCGGCCGCGGCATCCGCCTGGCGGACGGCCCGTCGCACCTCGTCCCCCGCGACGAGGGCAGCGACGAGATCACCGCCTGCTGGCAGGCGCACGCCGCGGGCGTCCGGCACTCCCTGGCCCACGGCTTCTACCAGAGCTGGGACCTGCACCCCGCCCACCTGACGGCCCGCTACGCCGCCCTGTTCGACTTCCACCTCACCGGGGTGGAGGCCACCGTCGGCAAGGTCAAGGCCGCCCCCGCCGCCCCGCCGCACCTGCTGGAGCGGCTGCGCCGCGGCATCGCCTGCGGCGCCCTGGACGAGTCGGTCCTGGGCTGAGCCCGGCCGAAAACGGAAAGAAGGGGGCCCGCCGACCGGCGGGCCCCCTTCCCACGGACGTCTCCCTACACGGCGAGCAGGTCCACGACGAAGATCAGGGTCTCGTTCGGCTTGATCGAGGGTCCCGCGCCGCGCTGCCCGTAGCCCAGGTGCGGCGGGATGACGAGCTTGCGCCGCCCGCCGACCTTCATGCCGGCGACCCCCATGTCCCAGCCCTTGATGACCCGGCCGCCGCCGAGCGGGAAGGAGAACGGCTCGCCCCGGTTCCAGGAGGAGTCGAACTCATCGCCGGTGGAGTACGCCACGCCCACGTAGTGCACCGTCACCTGCTGCCCGCGGACCGCCTCCTCGCCGTCCCCGACCACCAGATCGGTGATCTCGAGGTTCGCGGGCGGCGGCCCCTCCGGAAAGTCGATCTCAGGGCGTTCAAGCGCCATGTCTTCAGGCTCCTTAGAAATCTTGCGGACCCGTCCGAGATTACTAGGGCCGCAGGCGGACCGGCGGACAGATCGAGGCCGAGTTCCGGCGTGGGCTTTGCCGATGGTGGCAAGAATTTTAGTGACTCTATGTATTTCACCGATTGCGCATGGCAAGATCTGGGCTCATGCAGACGGCCACTTCCAAGCCGGGGCCACCGGATGTGCCCGGTGCCTCTGCTGGTGGTGCGCGGGATGCGAACAAGGCTCCGGCGTGGCGGTGGGACGGTCCCGTCTCGGTGATCCGCCTGCCGCTGACGGTCGACGAGCAGTCCGCGGCGCGTCTGGAGTCGTTGTTCTCCGCGATGTTCCATCTCAAGCGAGCGGTGCAGCGCGATGCCCGCTCCCGGACGGAGGCGTTCTGGGCGGGCAGGCGCCGCCGGGAAGCGGACGAGGCGGCCTGGCGACGGGAAGTGGGTCTGACGCGCCCGGCGCTGGAGCGGGCGGCATATCGGCATCTGGACGCCTCCGGCTGGTTGCGCCACCACGCGTCGAAGGCGCTGGCGTTGCACCAGGCCGATGAGGTGTGGGCGGGGGTGGAACGGCACCTGTTTTTTTGATGCTTCCGGGAAGCGTGCCGGGCGTCCCCGGACAGGTTCGTGGTGGGAGTACGACGGTCCGCTGACGGTGGTGTTCACCGGCGGCCCCGACAGCCGACGCGGGGAGATCGTGCTGCCGGTACGGCTACCCCAAGGAGCCGGACGGTGGGAGTGGCTGTGCCACTTCCTGAACCGACCTGAGCTGTGGCACAAGATCGACCTGGTGCGCAGGTCCCACCCCTCGATGCCGGGCGGGTGGGTGTACGAGGCGCATCTGATGGTCCTGGACGGCGGATACACCTCCCCGGACACCCGCGAGCGCAGACGGCAGGCCGCCGCACTGGAGCGGGCCGGCAGGGTGGACGTCAACGTGGGCAATCTGTCCATCGTCTCCCTGCCCGTCACCCTGCAACCGGCTGATGGGCCCGTGCTGGCCGAGCAGATCGTCCTCACCGACCTGGAGCATGCCGCCGCGGAGCGCCAATGGCACACTATCCGCAGGCGGGCCCGGGCGCTGGAGCGCTCACGGCGAGCCGCGAACAAAGCGCGGTACGAGCTCTCGCGCCGCCAGCGCAGACGACAGCAGCGCAGGCAGGCCGCCGGACTGCCCGAACGACATGTCGATCTGCCCAAGGGGCCGCGGCTGGCCAATGCGGCAGGCCGTCCCCTGGTCTCGTATCGCAGGGACCGGCTCACCGGTGCCTACCGGGCGCACCCGCACCCGCGCTGAACAGGCTGGACGCACCGAAGCCAAACATGCTCGTGCCCGGAAGGCGGCCGAGCGGCTCACCGCCGCCCACGGGGTGCGGCTGACCGTCGAAGACGGGCCGGTCAGCTCCTGGTTCCGGCTGTGGGGACGGGCGTGCGCAGTGTTCACTCCCGGCATGCTGAGGGCGGCGCTGGCCGCCGAATGCGCCGCGTCCGGAGGTCGGCTGGGGCGGGCGGCCACGGTCACCACCGCCCTGTCCCAGTACTGCCTGTGCGGCCAGAGAACACCAAAACCCTTGGGGCAGCGGATGCACCACTGCCCCGCCTGCGGACTGGATGCCGACCGCGACCTGGTCTCGGCCGCGCTGGGTGCGTTCGTGGTCTGGACCGCTCCAGCCGACCCGCGCACGGCTTCAGTCGACTTTGATGCTTCCCGGCACGCGTTGGGCGTGTTCGGGCTCGGGCTGCAAGGAGCCCTGGCCGAGTCAACCGCCACCCGCCCCCGACCGACCCCAACGGGCGGCAGGGAGCGAGGCGGCAGCCGCCCCCGTGCAGGGGCGGCCTCTGCTCGGCCGCATCCGGAATGCCAGAAGCGCCGACCCCGACCGGGGGCCTCCAGGGGTCCCACCGGACAGACGTTACCGGGCACCGGACTGTTTCGATTTCGAAACAGGCCTTAGGCGTCCTGCCTCAGGAAGCGCAGATGGGCGGGGATGAGGACGGCGGCGAGGTAGCAGCAGAAGACGAGGAGGCCGGCCGGCGGGGACAGGTAGGCGTCGTTGGGGGTGACGACGGTGATGGCGGAGCCGGCCTGGGTGGGGATGAGGCGGCGGACCGCCATGCCCCCTTCGCCGGGCAGGAAGGCCGCGACGAGGGGGAGGACGAACATGACGCCGACGATGAGGGTGAGGGCGGCGGCGGTGCGGCGGAGCAGGACGCCGACGCCGAAGGCGAGCAGGGTGACCAGGGTGAGGTAGAGGCCGCAGCCGGAGACGGCGCGCAGGACTCCCTCCTCGCCCAGGGAGACGTCCAGGCCGCGGGCGGCGAAGAAGGCCTGGCCGAGCAGGAAGCTGGCGAACGCCGAGACCTGGGCCGCGGTGAAGGCGACCGCGCACAGCACGAGCGCCTTGGCGGCCAGGAAGCGGGTGCGGTCGGGCACGGCGGTGAGCGAGGCGCGGATCGTGCCGGTGGCGTACTCGGAGGTCACCGTCAGGACGCCCAGCGCCGCCAGGACGAGCAGGCCGGCGTTGGTGCCGAACATCGCGTAGGAGGTGGGGTCGAACAGCGCCCTGTCGCGTTCGGGGAGTTCGTCCCAGCTCGTGGCGACCGCCAGGGACAGCAGGCCGCTGAGGCCGATGGAGACGGCGACGGCGGCCAGGACCGTCCAGTACGTGGAGCGGACCGACCTCAGTTTGACCCACTCCGAGGCCACCATGTGGCGGAAGGCGGGGCGGCGGCGGGGCAGGGCCTTGGCGGGCGCCGTCGCCGGTGCGGTCCGCATCACGCGGCCTCCAGCGGGACGTCCGCCCGGTACTCGACGCTCTGGCCGGTCAGCCGCAGGAACGCCTCCTCCAGGGAGGCGCGGACCGGGCTCAGCTCGTGCAGCGCCACGCCGGCCCGCGCCGCCAGCTCGCCCACCGCGGCGGCGGACGCGCCGCGCACCCGGAAGGCGCCGTCGCCCTCGCCCTCGACCCGCAGGCCGCGCCGGACCAGCAGCGGGCAGAGCACGTCCGGACGCGGGGTGCGCACCCGCAGGCCGAGCTCGGAGTGGGTCTCGATGAACTGCCGCATCCCGGTGTCGGCCAGGATGCGCCCCCTGCCGATGACCAGGAGGTGTTCGGCGGTCAGCGCCATCTCCGACATGAGGTGGCTGGAGACGAAGACCGTCCTGCCCTCGGCGGCCAGGGCACGCATGAGGGTGCGGATCCACCGCACGCCCTCGGGGTCGAGCCCGTTGACCGGCTCGTCGAAGACGAGCACGGCGGGGTCGCCCAGCAGGGCCGCGGCGATGCCCAGCCGCTGGCCCATGCCCAGGGAGAAGCCGCGGCACGGGCGGTCGGCGACGGCGGCGAGGCCGACCAGCTCCAGCACCTCGCCGACCCGGGCCGCGGGGATGGCGTTGGCCTCGGCCAGGCAGCGCAGGTGGTCGCGGGCGCTGCGCCCGCCGTGCACGGCCTTGGCGTCGAGCAGCGCGCCGACCCGGCGCAGCGGCGCGCGCAGGTCGCGGTAGCGCCTCCCGTCGATCAGCGCGGTGCCCCCGGTGGGCCGGTCCAGGCCGAGGATCAGCCGCATCGTGGTGCTCTTGCCCGCGCCGTTGGGGCCGAGGAAGCCGGTGACGACCCCCGGCCGCACCGTGAAGTCCAGCCGGTCGACCGCCGTCCTGTCCCCGTACCGCTTGCTCAGTCCGCGCGCTTCGATCACGTCATCGGGTCTACCAGCGGCCGCGGACGGGCCGCCGGGGGAGCGGGGAAAGCGGACCGGGAATTTACCCGCCTGTCCGGCAGTTGTCTCCTCCGTGAAGATCGACATCTTTTCCGACATCGTCTGTCCCTGGTGCTACCTCGGCCAGGCCCGCATGCGGACCGCGCTGGAGGGCCACGACGGCGGGGTGGAGGTGGGCTGGCGCCCCTTCCAGCTCGACCCGTCGGCGCCGGTGCGCGACGGCGGCCCGGCCGACGAGTGGCTGGTGGAGAAGTTCGGCGGTGCGGACAAGGTCGCCTCGGCCCACGCGCAGATGCGCGCGCTGACGGCGGCCGAGGGGCTGCCGTACGAGCCGGAGCGCACGCGGCGCGTCAACAGCATCCCGGCGCACCGGGTGGTGTGGCTGGCCGGGGCGTCCGGCGAGCCCGGCCTGCAGGACGCGGTGGTCTCCCGGCTCTTCCGCGCCCACCACGCCGAGGGCCTGGACGTGTCGGAGGAGGAGACGCTCGCCGCGCTGGCCGCCGAGGCGGGACTGCCCGGCGGGCGGGTGCGCGAGATGTTCGCCTCCAACGAGGGCATGCCCGAGATCGGGGCCTCGCTGGAGGAGGCCAGGGCGCTGGGGATCAGCGGGGTGCCGTTCTTCCTCTTCGAGGGCCAGTGGGCGGTCTCAGGAGCCCAGCCCGTCGAGGTCCTGTCCGCCGCGCTGGACGAGGTCGCGGGCAGGATCGGCTGAGACCCCGGCGGGATCGGCGGAGTCGACGATCAGGTCGGCGCGGTCCCGGGTGCCGTCCAGGGTGAAGTGCGCCGCCTCCCGGAGCGACCACTCCTCCCAGGCGGCCGTCCCTTCCGCGCCGTCCCGCCCGGCGGCGCGGCGGCGGCGCACCTCGTAGGGGGCGTCCACCCAGATCCGGAGGTCGGCGGGCCCGCCCCGCCAGGCCGCGCCCACCCCTTCGAGGACCAGCAGCGGCGACGGGCGCAGGACGCGCGGCGGCCCGTACGTCCCGGCACGCCAGTCGTACGGCCGGTAGACGGCGGGCTCCCCCCGGCGCAGCGACTCCAGCAGCGGCCTGACGCGCGGCCACCAGGCCAGCACCGGGCCGTCCCAGGGAACCGGGAACTCGTCGGTGCCCAGCAGCGGGGCGTCCAGGGCGACGGCGAGCCGCGCGGCGTACGTCGACTTGCCCGCCGCGCTGGGCCCGTCCACCGCCACCACTCGCACCCCTCGATTCTCTCCCGTGTCCGGAACGGGCGATACTTCTGGTCCGGAGGGCACGAAGGAGTGAGGGCATGACACTGCTGGGCGGACCGGAGGGACGACCCCTGCGCGTCGCGGGGGAGGAGATCTCCAGGGAGGCGCTGATCTCCCGCGCCGCGGCCGTCGCCGGACACATCTACGGCGCCCGCGCGGTGGCCGTGAACGCCACCGCGACGCTCGACACCGTGATCGCGGTGGTCGCCGGGCTGCTGTGCGGGGTGCCCGTGGTCCCCGTGCCGCCGGACTCGGGCCCGGCCGAGCGCGACCACATCCTCGGGGACTCCGGCGCCGAGATGCTCGTCGGCGAGGGCGAGTCCGGGCTCCCCGCCGTCCCGGTCCCCGGCGGCGCCTCGGCGTACTCGGCGTCCTTCCCCGAGCCGCCGGGCGACGCGACCGCATTGATCCTCTACACCAGCGGCACGACCGGCGCCCCCAAGGGCGTGATGATCTCCCGTGACGCGATCGCCGCCGACCTGGACGCGCTCGCCGAGGCTTGGGGCTGGACGGCCGAGGACACCCTCGTGCACGGCCTGCCGCTCTTCCACGTCCACGGCCTCGTGCTGGGCGTGCTGGGCGCGCTGCGCACCGGCTCGGCCCTCGTGCACACCGGGCGCCCGACTCCCGAGGCGTACGCGGCGGCCGGAGGCACCCTGTACTTCGGCGTCCCCACGGTCTGGTCGCGCATGGTGGAGTCCGGCGCGGCGAGGGAGCTGCGCGGCGCGCGCCTGCTCGTCTCCGGCAGCGCGGGGCTGCCCGCCCCCGTCTTCGAGGCGCTGGAGGCGATGTCGGGGCACCGCGCCGTCGAGCGGTACGGCATGACCGAGACGCTCATCACCGTCAGCGCCCGCCACGACGGGGAGCGCCGCCCCGGCCAGGTCGGCCTGCCGCTGCACGGGGTGCGGACCCGGCTCGTCGCCGAGGACGGCGGCCCCGTCCCGCACGACGGGGAGAGCCCCGGCGAGCTGCTCGTGCGCACCCCGACGGTCTTCAACGGCTACCTGAACCGGCCCGAGGCCACCGCCGAGGCGCTGCGCGACGGCTGGTTCCGCACCGGGGACATCGCGACGATCGGCCCCGACGGCTGGCACCGGATCGTCGGCCGCGCCTCCACCGACCTGATCAAGAGCGGCGGCTACCGCATCGGCGCGGGCGAGATCGAGGCGGCGCTGCTGTCGCACCCCGCCGTCCGGGAGGCCGCCGTGATCGGCACTCCGCACCCGGACCTGGGCGAGCAGGTGACGGCGTTCGTCGTGGCCGCCGAGGCGGTCACCGAACGGGAGCTGATCGACTTCGTGGCCGGCGGGCTGTCGGTCCACAAGCGTCCGCGCACCGTCCGCCTCGTCGACGCGCTGCCGCGCAACGCGCTCGGCAAGGTCCAGAAGAAGCTGCTCCCGCGGCCCTGACCGGCCCGGCGGACCCGGCAGACCCGGCGGACCGGACGAACGGGCCGGATGGTTGAATCGGGCGTGTGGAAGATCGCGGAACCGCGCGTCGGCTCATCGACCTGACGCTCGACCCGGGCAGCTGGCGCTCCTGGGACACCCCGCCCCGGCAGCCGCCCGGCTACGAGGACGAGCTGGCCGCCGCCCGCGAACGTTCGGGCGCCGACGAGGCGGTCCTCACCGGCGAGGGACTGCTGGAGGGGCGGCGCGTCGCGCTGGTCGTCAGCGAGTTCGGCTTCCTGGCCGGGTCGATCGGCGCGGCCACCGCAGACCGGATCGTCGCCGCGGTCGAGCGCGCCACCCGCGAGGGGCTGCCGCTGCTGGCCGCGCCGTCCTCCGGCGGCACCCGCATGCAGGAGGGGACCTTCGCGTTCGTGCAGATGGCGCGGATCACCGCCGCCGTCATGGCCCACCGCAAGTCCCGCCTGCCCTACCTGGTCTACCTGCGCCATCCCACCACCGGCGGCGTCCTGGCCTCCTGGGGGTCGCTGGGCCACGTGACGGCCGCCGAGCCCGGCGCGCTCATCGGCTTCCTCGGGCCCCGCGTCTACGAGGGCCTGTACGGCGAGAAGTTCCCCCAGGGCGTGCAGCGGGCCGAGAACCTCGCCGCGCGCGGCCTGGTGGACGCCGTCGTCCCGCCCGGCGACCTGCGCGCGGTCGCCGCGCGGGCGCTGAACGTCCTGATGCCGCCCCGCACGCCGTTCCCGCCCCTGTACCGCTACGCCCGGCCCATGGGGGAGCCGCCGGGGGCGTGGGAGTCGGTCCTGCACACCCGCGGGGACGGCCGGACGGGAGTGCGGGAGCTGCTGGCCGAGGCCGCCGACGTCAGCCTCCTGTCGGGCACCGGCGCGGGCGAGAACGACCCGGGGCTGCTGCTGGCCCTGGCCCGTTTCGGCGCCGCCCGCTGCGTGGTCGTGGCGCAGGACCGGCACAGCCAGCGCACCGGCCACCCCATCGGACCCGCCGGGCTGCGCGTCGCGCGGCGCGGCATGCGCCTGGCCGCCGAGCTGGGCCTGCCGCTGGTCACCGTGGTCGACACGCCCGGCGCCGTACTGTCGGCCGACGCCGAGAACGGCGGCCTGGCCGGGGAGATCGCCCGCTGCCTGGCCGACCTCGTCACCCTGGAGACCGCGACCGTCTGCCTGCTGCTGGGCGAGGGCGCGGGCGGCGCGGCGCTGGCCCTGCTGCCCGCCGACCGGGTGCTGTGCGCCGAGCACGCCTGGTTGTCCCCGCTGCCGCCCGAGGGCGCGTCCGTCATCGTGCACCGCACGCCGGACCGGGCCGCCGAGCTCGCCGAGTCCCAGGGCGTGCGCGCCGCCGACCTGCTGGACCGCGGCATCGTCGACTGGATCGTCTCCGAGCAGCCCTTCGCCCTGGCCGCAGAGCTGGAGACGGCCGTGCTGGCCGCCTGCGCCCTGCCCGAGGGCGACCGCGCGTCCGCGCGCACCGCCCGCTTCGCCCGTACCGGCTGACCCGGCCGACCCGGCCGCCCGGCTAGAGGCGGCGGTGCTCCAGGGACGGCAGGACGCGGCGGACCTCGCCGGTCAGCGTCAGGTCCACCGGGAGCACCCGGACGGCGGGGAAGGGGCCCAGGTCGGCGGTGACGGCGCCCATCGGGTCGACCAGCATGCTGCGGCCCACCCCGGTGCGCCCGCCGCGCGGCGGGTCGTCGCGGTCGGGGGCCTTGCCCACGGCGGCCGTCCAGATCGTGTTCTCGATCGCGCGGGCGCGGACCAGGGTCGTCCAGTGCTCCTCCTTGAAGACGCCCTGCGCCCAGGCCGCGGTCACCACCAGCAGGTGCGCGCCCTGGTCGACCAGGGCGCGGGCCAGTTCGGGGAAGCGCACGTCGTAGCAGGTGATCAGGCCGAGCCGGACGCCGCCGACCTCCACGACCGCCGGCTCGCCGCCCGGCGCGATCGTGCGCGACTCGGCGAACGCGAACGCGTCGAACAGGTGGATCTTCCGGTAGGAGCCGGCCAGGGCGCCCGAGGAGTCGACCACCACGGTGGTGTTGAAGGCGCGCCCGTCGGGGGAGGTCTCGAAGACCCCGGCGACCAGCGCGGTGCCGTGCTCGCGCGCCGCCTCGCGCAGCGCGGTGACGAACGGGCCGTCCAGCGGTTCGGCCGCCTCGCGCGGGTCGTTGCCGAACCGGACCATCACGGCTTCGGGGAAGACGGCCAGGTCGGCGCCCTCCGCCCGCGCCAGCGCCTCGCGAACCGCGGCCAGGTTGGCCTCCGGCTCGTCCCCGACCTCGATCTGACACAACGCGATCCGCATGAGGCCAGTCTGCCCTCCTCGTCGCGGGGCCCGGAAGGGGCAGCCGATTAGGGTGATCCCGTGAGAGATCCACTGGTGGAGCGGATGCGGGGCTTCGGGACGACGATCTTCGCGGAGATGTCCGCGCTGGCCGTCGCGACCGGGGCGATCAACCTGGGACAGGGCTTCCCCGACGAGGACGGGCCCGCGGGCGTGCTGGAACGCGCCGTCGAGGCGATCCGGGACGGGGGCAACCAGTACCCGCCGGGCATCGGCGTCCCCGAGCTGCGGCAGGCCGTGGCGGCCCAGCGCCTCGCCCGCTACGGCCAGGCCTACGACCCCGACACCGAGGTCCTCGTCACGGTGGGCGCCACCGAGGCGATCGCCTCGGCAGTCCTCGCGCTCACCGAGCCCGGCGACGAGGTGATCGCCTTCGAGCCGTTCTACGACTCCTACGCCGCGACGGTCGCGCTGGCGGGGGCGCGGATCGTCCCCGTCACCCTGCGTCCGGAGGCGGGCCGCTTCACCTTCGACCCCGCCGAGCTGCGCGCGGCCGTGACGCCCCGGACGAAGATCGTTCTCGTCAACTCCCCGCACAACCCCTGCGGGACGGTCTTCACCGAGGCGGAGCTGCGCACCGTCGCGGCGGTCTGCGTCGAGCACGGCCTGACGGCGGTCACCGACGAGGTGTACGAATATCTGACCTTCGACGACGCCGTCCACCTGCCGCTGGCGTCCTTCCCGGGGATGCGGGAGCGCACCGTGACGATCTCCTCGGCGGGCAAGACGTTCTCCGTCACCGGGTGGAAGACCGGCTGGGTCTGCGCGCCCGAGCCGTACATCCGGGCCGTCAGGACGGTCAAGCAGTTCCTCACCTATGTGGGAGCCGCCCCCTGGCAGCTCGCCGTCGCCCACGGCCTGCGGCACGAGCTCGATCAGGTGGAGGGGCTGCGCAGGTCGCTGCAGGCCAAACGCGACCGGCTCTCCGCCGGGCTGGAGTCGGCCGGCTTCACCGTCCACCGGCCCCAGGGCACCTACTTCGTGCAGGCCGACGTGAGCCCGCTGGGCCGCCGGGACGGCGAGGAGCTCGCCCGCGCCCTGCCCGGCCTGGCGGGCGTCGTCTGCATCCCCACCCAGGTGTTCTACGCCGACCCCGCGCGAGGCCGACGGTATGTCCGTTTCGCCTTCTGCAAGCGGGACGAGATCATCGACGAGGCGGTGGAGCGGCTGCGGCACGGCCTGTGAATGGTTATACCCTTCGACACGTGGCTGGACCGTCTCTCATCAAACCCCAGTTCCCCGACGACGACGGGAGCGCCGACCCGGGCCTGGTCGCCGCGCTCACCGCCTACGCCGCCGGGCAGGGCGGCGAGCACGCCGTGCTCGACGCGCTCTCCCGCAGCAGGATCCTGGTCCCCATCGTGGCGCTCCTGACCACCGAGGAGACCGTCGACGGGCTGCGCCGGGAGAAGGAGAGCGAGATGGCGCTGCCGACCATCACGGGCGCGGACGGGCGGCGCGGCGTGCTCGGCTTCACCTCGCTCAAGACCCTCCAGCTGTGGCGCGCGGACGCCCGGCCGGTGCCGGTCCGCGCCGTCGACGCCTGCCGGACCGCGCTGGACGAGAAGGCCGAGGCGCTCGTCCTGGACGTCGCGGGCCCGGTCCCGTTCGCGGTCGACGGGGTGCGCCTGCACCTGATGGCCGAGGGGCGCCCGGTGCCGCCGCCGCACCAGGACCCCGAGGTGCTCGCCGCGATCGAGGCCGCGTTCGGCATGGAGGCCGGGATCACCGGGGTCAGGGTCGGCCCCGGCGACGGCGCCGAACTGTCCGTGCGCTTCAGCGTGGACCCCGGCATGGACGAGCAGGCCGCCGTACGAAGGGTCGGCGACCGGCTCGCCGACGTGCTGCGCGGCAGGATCGTGGGAGGCGTCGAACTGGCGGTCGCCCGCCGGTAGGGTCACCGGGGTGACCCCGACCACCCCCCGGGACCCCTGGTTCGACCCCGTCCGGCGGCGGCCCGCGCCGGTCGCCCTGGTCGCGCTCGCCGTCCTGGCGCTGCTGGCCTGGCGGCTGGGACCGCGCCCCGACCTCGCCGCGTTCGCCGTCCTGGGCCTGGCCGGCACGTGCCTGGCCTTCATCGACGCCGAACTGCTGCGCCTGCCCGACCCGCTGACCCTCCCGCTCCTGCCGGTCCTGCTCGCCCTGCTGGGCCTGGCGGCCGCGACGGGGCAGGACGGCTCCCTCACCGGCGCGCTGTACGGGATGGGGGCGCTTCTGCTGGTCTACGGGGTGCTGTGGTTCATCGCCCCCTCACAGATCGGCCTGGGCGACGTGAAGCTGGCGCCGTCGCTCGGCCTGGCGCTGGGCTGGCTGGGGGCGGAGGCGTTCGTCACCGGGGTCGTGGCGATCCACGTGCTCGGCGGGCTGTGGGGCGCGGCGCTGCTGGCCACCCGGCGCGCCGGGCGCGGCTCGTCCTTCCCGTTCGGGCCGTTCATGCTGGCCGGGACGCTGGCCGCGGTGCTGCTGCACGGCTGAGCGCGCCGCGCCGCGTCTCATCTTTCGGACACGCGGTCCGTCCGGTGGCGGCGAGGTGAAAGAATTGCGGGCATGTTGCGCTGGTTGACCGCGGGTGAGTCGCACGGCCCCGCCCTTGTCGCGATCGTGGAGGGCATGCCCGCCGGAGTGCGGGTGACCTCGGCCGACATCGCCGAGGGGCTGCGCCGCCGCCGGCTGGGCCACGGCCGCGGGGCCCGGATGAAGTTCGAGCAGGACAAGGTCACGATCGTCGGGGGGATCCGGCACGGGTCGACCCTCGGCGGGCCGGTCGCGATCGAGGTCGGCAACTCCGAGTGGCCCAAGTGGGAGACGGTCATGGCCGCCGACCCGGTGGACCCGGAGGTGCTGGCCGCCCAGGCGCGCAACGCGCCCCTGTCGCGCCCCCGGCCCGGCCACGCCGACCTCTCGGGCATCCAGAAGTACGGCTTCGACGACGCCCGGCCGGTGCTGGAGCGCGCCAGCGCCCGCGAGACCGCGGCCCGCGTCGCGCTCGGCGAGGTCGCCAGGGCGTTCCTGCGCCAGGCGCTGGGCGTCGAGGTGCTCAGCCACGTGGTGGAGCTCGGCGAGGTCGCCGTGCCCGAGGACGCCCCGCTGCCGGGCCCCGAGGACCTCGCGGCGATCGACGCCACCCCGGCGCGCTGCTTCCACGCCGCCACGGACGCGGCGATGGTCGCGCACGTCGACGACCTGAAGAAGGCCGGCGACACCCTCGGCGGCGTGGTCGAGGTGCTGGCCTACGGGCTGCCGCCGGGCCTGGGCAGCTACGTGCACTGGGACCGGCGCCTGGACTCCCGCCTCGCCGGCATCCTCATGGGCATCCAGGCGATCAAGGGCGTCGCGGTCGGCGACGGGTTCGAGACCGCGCGCCGCCCCGGCACCCGCGCCCACGACGAGATCGAGAACACCCCCGAGGGCGTGCGGCGGCGCACCAACCGCGCCGGCGGCATCGAGGGCGGCATGACCAACGGCGAGGTCCTGCGGGTCCGCGCCGCGATGAAGCCGATCTCCACCGTGCCGCGCCAGCTCGACACCGTCGACGTGCTGACCGGGGAGGCCGCCAAGGCGATCAACCAGCGCAGCGACGTCACCGCGGTGCCCGCCGCGGGCGTGGTGGCCGAGGCGATGGTCGCGCTGGTGCTGGCCGACGCCGTCCTGGAGAAGTTCGGCGGCGACAACGTCGAGGAGACCGCCCGCAACGCGCGCGCCTACCTGCAGTCCCTGGTGGTCAAGTGAGCCCCCGCGCGGTGCTCGTCGGGCCGCCCGGCAGCGGCAAGACCACCATCGGCACGGCCCTGGCCGAGGCGCTCGGCGTGGAGTTCCGCGACACCGACGCCGACGTCGAGGCCAAGGCGGGCAAGCCGATCAGCGAGATCTTCATCGACGACGGCGAGCAGTACTTCCGCGCCCTGGAGCGCGAGGCGGTGCGCGAGGCGCTGGCCGGACACGACGGCGTCCTGGCCCTGGGCGGCGGCGCGGTCCTGGCCGCCGAGACGCAGGAGCTGCTGGCCGGCCACACCGTGGTCTACCTCGAGGTCTCGTTGAGCGAGGCGGTCAAGCGCGTCGGGCTGAACTCCGCGCGCCCCCTGCTGGTGCTCAACCCCCGCTCCCAGCTGCGCAGGCTGCTGGAGGAGCGGCTGCCGATCTACCGTCGGCTGGCGAAGATCACCGCCGACACCACCGAGCGTTCCGAGGAGGAGGTCGTCGCCGAGCTGGCGGCGGCCCTGAAGGAGTCCTGATGAGCGAGGTCAGCCGGATCACCGTCGGCGGCGACGAGCCCTACGACGTGGTGATCGGCACCGGGATCCTCGGCGAGCTGCCCGCGCTGGTGGGCGAGCGCGCCCGCACCGTCGCGGTGGTCTACTCGGCGAACCTGCCGCAGATCGCCCGGCCCGTCGCCGGCGCGCTCGAGCAGGCCGGGTACCTGACGCACCTGGTGCCGGTGCCCGACGGCGAGGCGGCCAAGGACGTCACGACGCTGGCCGGGCTGTGGTCGTCCTTCGCGGAGCTGGGCGTCACCCGCTCGGACGCCGTCGTCGGCGTCGGCGGCGGGGCGACCACCGACCTCGCCGGGTTCGCCGCCGCCTCCTGGCTGCGCGGCGTGCGCTGCGTGCTGGTGCCGACCACGCTGCTGGCGATGGTCGACGCGGCCGTCGGCGGCAAGACCGGCATCAACATCGCCGAGGGCAAGAACCTCGTCGGCGCCTTCGCCCCGCCCGCCGGGGTGCTGTGCGACCTGGCGACGCTGATGACGGTCCCGCGCGAGGACTACATCTCCGGCCTCGCCGAGACGATCAAGGCGGGGTTCATCCGGGACCCGCGCATCCTCGAGCTCGTCGAGGCCGACCCCGAGGGCGCGGCGCGCCCCGACGGGCCGCACACCCGCGAGCTGGTCGAACGCGCGGTCCAGGTCAAGGCCGACGTCGTCGGCGCCGACCTGAAGGAGTCGGGCCTGCGCGAGATCCTCAACTACGGCCACACCCTCGCCCACGCCATCGAGAAGAGCGAGGACTACCGCTTCCGGCACGGCCACGCGGTCGCGATCGGCTGCGTCTTCGCCGCCGAGCTCGCCCGCCTGGACGGCCGCATCGACGACAAGCTGGTGGAGCGCCACCGCGCGGTCTTCTCCTCGGTCGGCCTGCCGACGTCCTACCGCCTTGAGGCCTGGGACGAGCTGCGCGCCACCATGAACGTCGACAAGAAGACCCGCGGCGCCACCCTGCGCTTCGTCGTCCTGGACGACCTGGCCTCCTGCGGCCGCCTCGCCGGCCCCTCGGAGGAGCTGCTGCGCGCCGCCTACGCCGAGGTGGCGCGGTGAACCCGGAGGAACCGGTGAAGAAGGTCCTGGTCCTCAACGGCCCCAACCTGCGCCGCCTGGGCACCCGCGAGCCGGAGATCTACGGCGCCGACACCTTCGACGACCTGGCGGAGCTCTGCCGCGCGACCGGCCGGGAGCTGGGCCTGGACGTCGAGGTCCGCCAGACGAACGACGAGGCCGAGCTGGTCGGCTGGGTGCACCGCGCCGCCGACGAGCGCACCCCGATCGTGCTCAACCCGGCGGCCTTCACCCACTACTCCTACGCCCTGCACGACGCCCTCGCCCAGCGCACCGCCCCGCTGATCGAGGTGCACATCTCCAACCCGGCGGCCCGCGAGGAGTTCCGCCACACCTCGGTCGTGGCGTCCGTGGCCACCGGCACCATCGCCGGTTTCGGCCTGCGCTCCTACGTCCTGGCCCTGCGGGCCCTGGCCGAGCTGCTCTGACCGGCGCCCGCCCGGCGCCCCTCAGACGTCCCGCCGGCGGACGGCCGCCACCGCGACCGCCACCGCGACCAGCGCCCAGGCCCCGAAGACGATCCAGGCCTCGGTGACCGTCACCGGGTACCTGCTCACCCAGCGGACCGGCCCTTCGGGCTGCAGGCTCCGCGCGGGATTCTCCACCAGGGCCGTCCAGGCGCTGACGGGCATCGCGTTGCCGATCTCCTTGACCCAGCGGTACGTCTCGCCCTCGAAGAGCCGGGGGAGCAGCAGGAGCACGCCGACGATCGCGACGACGGTGCCGGCGGCGTTCCGGACGAGGGCGCCCAGCGCCATGCCGACCAGGGCGGCGACCGGGGCCAGGAGCGCGGACCCCGCGACGGCGCGGAACGCGCCGGGCGCGGTGACCGGCAGCCCGATCCGCACCGAGTCGTAGATCGCCTGCGTCACGCCGAACGAGGCGGTGGCGACGACCGCGCCGTAGGCGAGCATGACCGCCGCCACCACGACGACCTTGGCGGCGACCACCGAACGGCGGGCCGGAACCGCCGCGAACGTCGTACGGATCATTCCGCCGGCGTACTCGCCGAAGATCGTGGCGGCGCCCACGACGGCGGCGACGACCATGAGGATCTGGAACGCCTCGGGGACGAACGCGGCGTGCAGGGGGTCGATCGCCGTGCGCTGGTCCGGGTTCGCGCTGCGCTCGATGAGGTGGACGTTGGACCGGGCGGAGTTCACGCAGATCCCGATGGGCACCAGCGCTCCGGCCGCGAGGACGGCGTAGGACGAGCGGAGCGACCGCATCTTGATCCACTCGGCGGCCAGCAGGTCGCCGAACCGGGCGCGGGGTTCGGCCGCCGCCGGTGTCGTCGTGCTCATCGGGATTCCCCTGTCCGGTATTCGGCGCTGTCGGCGGTGAGCTCCATGAAGGCCTGTTCCAGCGACGAGCTCCGGGCGGTGACCTCGTGCAGCAGGACGCGCCGCTCGAAGGCGAGCTCGCTGACACGGTCCGCGCCGAGCCCGGTCACCGTGTACGACCCGTCGTCCTCCCGCTCCATCACGCCGCCCTCGGCGGCCACGACGGCCGCCAGCGCGGCGGGATCGGACGTCCGGACGGCCACGCTCCGCCGGGTACCGCGGGCCGCGAACTCGGCCAGGGACTCGGAGGCGATCAGCTCGCCGCGGCCGATGACGACCAGCCGGTCGGCGGTGTGCTCCATCTCGGACATCAGGTGGCTGGAGACGAACACGGTGCGGCCCTCGGCGGCCAGCCGGCGCAACAGCCCGCGCACCCACAGCACGCCCTCGGGGTCCAGCCCGTTCAGCGGCTCGTCGAACAGCAGCACCGGCGGGTCGCCGAGCAGCGCGGCGGCGATCCCGAGCCGCTGCTTCATCCCCAGCGAGAACCCGCCGACACGGCGCCGCGCCGCACTCGCCAGGCCCACCTCCTCCAGCACCTCGCTCACCCGGCGACGCGGGACGGCGTTGCTCCGGGCCAGCGCCGACAGGTGCGCCAGCGCGCTGCGCCCGCCTTGGACGTCGCCCGCGTCGAGCAGCGCGCCGACATGGCGCAGCCCGCGCGGCCGTTCCCGGAACGGACGGCCGCCGATGGTCACACTTCCCCGGGTGGGTTCGTTCAGGCCGAGGGCCATGCGCAACGTGGTGGTCTTGCCCGCGCCGTTCGGGCCGAGGAAGCCGGTGACGACCCCGGGACGTACGGTGAAACTCAGCGCGTTCACGGCCGTGGTGCGGCCGTGGCGCTTGGTCAGCTCCCTGGCTTCGATCATGTGGCCAACGGTGCAGGAGGCGGCGCCCGCGCCGCATCGGGCCGTCGTCCAGTCCTGCGTTGGACCGTGGGCGTAAGCCCGCGGTCCGATGCGCCCGACGGACCCGCCGTCCTACGATCGCGGCATGAACGCCTCGTCGCTCAGGCGCCTGCCGCCCGGAACGTGGACGGCCCTGGCCTGGTCGGCCGCCATGGCCTATGAAACGGCCATCAGTGTCAGGCTTCCGGGCGAGGTGCCGCGTTTTCGTCCCGAAGGGCTCGGCCACCTGTCGTCCGGTGACGCGCCGTTCGTCGTGGCGGCCACCGTCCTGGTGCTGGGCGGCGCTCTCCTGCTGGGCCGTCGGCCGCTGCCCGCCCTGGCGCTGTTCCTGGCCGGGTCCGTGTTCACGGCGATGGCGCTGAACTCGACCGAGATCACGTTCCCGCAGTTCCTGGCCGCCGGCATCGCCCTCGGCCGCATCGCGGCCACCCGTTCCCGCCGGACCTCGATCATCGCGGTGGCGATGGCGCTCGCCGTCCTGGTCGGCCACTCCGCCATCCGGTTGATGCTCGGCTTCCCCATCGGCACCTCGACGCAGTCGAGCGTCGCGCTGAGCGCCGTCATCGCCTGGCTGGCGGGAGGCTGGATCCGGCAGAGCCGAGACCACGCCCGGATGGCGCACGTCCAGGCGGTCACGGCCGAACGGCTCCGGATCGCCCGCGAGCTGCACGACTCGGTGGCGCACAGCATCGGCGTCATCGCCATCCAGGCAGGCGCGGCCAAGATGGTCATCGACACCCGGCCCGCCGCGGCCCGCGAGGCACTGGGCACGATCGAGCACGCGAGCCGGGAGACCCTCGCGGGCCTGCGGCGGATGCTCGGCGCGCTCCGCCAGGCCGATACGGTGCCGGATTCCCCGGCGCCCGGCCTGGCCGACCTCGAACGCCTCGCCGTGACGACGGAGGCCGCCGGCGTCCGCGTCGACGTGCGCCGACGGGGGCGGCGCGACCCGCTGCCCGCCGAGATCGACCTGTCGGCGTTCCGCATCGTGCAGGAGGCGGTGACCAACGTGGTGCGCCATGCCGGCGCCCGCAGCTGCCGGGTCTCCATCGAGCAGCGGGACGACGAGCTGGCCATCGAGGTGGTGGACTCCGGCCGGGGCGGCACCGGGCTCGGCGGAGGCCACGGCATCGTCGGGATGCGCGAGCGCGTCGGCCTCCTGCACGGCGACTTCACCGCGGGTCCGCGTCCCGAGGGCGGGTTCCGCGTCGCGGCCCGGCTGCCGGTGAGGTCGCGTTGACGATACGGGTCGTCCTGGTCGACGACCAGCCGCTGGTGCGGGCGGGCCTGCGCATGGTCATCGCCGAGGACCCCGGCCTCCGGGTCGCCGGCGAGACGGGAACGGGGGGCGAGGCCGTCCGGCTCGCCCGTGAGCTGCGTCCCGACGTGGTGGTCATGGACATCCGCATGCCCGGCATGGACGGCATCGAGGCCACCCGGATCATCACGGCCGACCCCGGGAGCCCGCGCGTGGTCGTCCTGACCACGTTCGACGACGACGACAACGTCTACGGCGCCCTCCGCTCCGGCGCGTCCGGCTTCCTGGTCAAGGACATGGCGCTGCCGGAGATCCTCACGGCGATCCGGGTGATCGCCGCCGGCGACGGCCTGATCGCGCCGGGCGTCACGCGCCGTCTGATCGAGCGGTTCGCCCGGAGCCCCGGGCCGCCCCCGGTCCTGCGGCACCGGACGACGAAGGCCGTCACCGACCGGGAGCGCGAGGTGCTGACCCTGGTCGGCACCGGGCTGACCAACCACGAGATCGCGGACCGGCTCGTGATCAGCGTCTCCACCGTCAAGGCGTACGTGACACGGCTGCTCGCCAAGCTGGACGCACGCGACCGCGTCCACCTGGTCATCCTCGCCTACGAGAGGGGACTGGTGTCCCCGACCCGCGGTGGTGCGTGAGGCGGGGCTCAGGGCTCAGTCCGTGGTCCTCAGGGCGTTGTCCACGACGGCTTCGAGTTCGACGGCGACCTGGTCGAGGGCGGAGGCGTCGCGGGCGGCGCGGCACAGGATGGTGGCGCCCTCGACGGAGGAGACGATGAGGGTGGACAGGCTCGCGGCGCGTTCGGCGGAGCAGCCGCCCGCCACCAGTCCGGCGGCCAGCGCCTCCTTCCAGCGGCGGAAGGCGTGGGCGGCGGCCTGGGCGAGCTGCGGGGCCTCCTCGTGGGACTCGACGGTGACCGCCGCGATCGGGCAGCCCGCCTGGAAGTCGCTCTTGATCAGGACGCGGCGCCACCAGCCGATGAAGGCGTGCACCGCGGCGACGGCGTCCCCCTCCTGGATGGCCGACTCGGTGCCCGCCGCGACGAAGTCCCCCGCGTAGCGCATGGCCTCGACGGCGAGCTGCACCTTGCCGCCGGGGAAATGGTGGTAGATCGAGCCGCGCGGGGCGCCGCTGTGCGCGATCACGTCCCGGAAGCCCGTCCCGCTGTAGCCGCGCTCCCGGAAGAGGTACGCGGCACTGCGCACCATGCGCTCTTTCGCACTCACCCGTCTATTATGACGTACATCATAAACGGTGCGGCGTGGAAGGCGATGTCCGGCGGTCTCCCCTCACCGGGGTAGGGGCAAGATGAGGTTCGACGTCCTCCAGGAAAAGGAACCGTGATGACCACCGCCCTCTCCCGCCCCGCCGACGCCTCGGGGACCTTCCCGATCGGCGGCGACCTGACCGTCAACCGGCTCGGCTACGGCGCCATGCAGCTGACCGGCAAAGGCGTCTGGGGCGAGCCGCAGGACCCCGACGAGGCGGTCCGGGTCCTGCGCCGCGCCGTCGAGCTCGGCGTGAACTTCATCGACACCGCCGACTCCTACGGGCCGTTCGTCAGCGAGCGGCTGATCAGGCGGGCGCTGCACCCCTACGCCGACGGCCTCGTCATCGCCACCAAGGGCGGGCTCACCCGCTCGGGGCCGGACGACTGGCGGCCCGTCGGCCGGCCCGAGTACCTGCGCCAGCAGACCGAGCTGAGCCTGCGCCACCTGGGAGTGGAGCGCATCGACCTCTACCAGCTGCACCGCATCGACGCCCAGGTGCCGCTCGCCGACCAGCTCGGCGAGCTGGTGAAGCTGCAGGAGGAGGGCAAGATCCGGCACATCGGCCTGTCGGAGGTGACGGTCGCCCAGCTGGAGGAGGCGCGCGGGATCGCCGAGATCGTCTCGGTCCAGAACCTCTACAACCTCGCCCGCCGGGACGCCGAGGACGTCCTGGAGTACTGCGAGCGGGAGGGGATCGCCTTCATCCCCTGGTTCCCCATCGCCACCGGCCGGCTCGCCCGGCCCGGCGGGCCGCTGGACGCCTTCTCCCGCGAGCACGGGGCGACGCCGTCCCAGCTGGCCCTGGCCTGGCTGCTGCGCCGCTCCCCGGTCATGCTCCCCATCCCGGGCACCTCCAGGGTCGCCCACCTGGAGGAGAACACCGAGGCGGCCCGCATCACCCTCACCGACGCCGAGTACGCGGCGCTCACCGCCGCCGTCTGAGTTTCCCGCACGACCTTCGGAGAGAAAAGATGATCAAGATCGAGAACGCCGGTTCCGGTGTCTTCGTCTTCCGCTTCCAGAACGGCGAGAACCGGTTCACCCCCGAGTTCCTCGAGGGGGTGAACAAGGCGCTGGACGAGGTGGAGGGCGAGGCCGGGGCGGTGGTCACCACCGGCGAGGGCAAGTACTACTCCAACGGCCTCGACCTGGACTGGCTGAGCGCCAACGGGGAGAAGAGCAACTGGTACATAGGGGAGATCCACGCCCTGTACGCGCGGTTCCTCAAGCAGAACATCCCGTCCGTCGCGGCCGTCAACGGCCACGCCTTCGCCGGCGGGGGCATGCTCGCCCTCAGCCACGACTTCGCCGTGATGCGCCGGGACCGCGGCTGGTTCTGCCTGCCGGAAGTGGACATCAACATCCCGTTCACCCCGGGGATGGCCGCGCTGGTGCAGGCCAAGCTCTCCACCGCGGCCGCGCACGACGCCATGCTGACCGGCCGCCGCTACACCGCGCCCGAGGCGCTGGAGGCGGGCATCGTGCACCGGACGGCGCCCGAGGAGGAGGTGGTGCGCACGGCGATCGAGCTGGCCGCGGCCCTGGCGGGCAAGGACGGCCGGACGTTCGGCGCGATCCGCCGCACCATGTACCGGCCCGCCATCCAGGTGCTCTCCGGCGAGTCGGCACTCCCGGTACCGTAGTGAATCTGACGATTGGCATACTGAGTCTGATTCGGTACGTCTGACCCACTGACATCGAGGAGCGCAAGCCATGCGGATCGGAATGCCCCTCGGCTACGCCGGCGGCTTCAAGGAGAGCGTCGCCGAGCTGGTCGAGTACGAGAAGGCCGGGCTGGACATCGTCTACGTCGCCGAGGCCTACAGCTTCGACGGCGTGAGCCAGATGGGCTACATCGCGGCCAGGACCGAGCGGGTGGAGATCGCCGCCGGGATCCTCAACATCTACTCCCGCACGCCCACCCTGATGGCGATGACCGCCGCGGGCCTGGACTACGTCTCCGACGGCCGCTTCACCCTGGGCCTCGGCGCGTCCGGCCCGCAGGTGATCGAGGGCTTCCACGGCGTGCCCTACCACGCGCCGCTGGGCCGCACCCGCGAGGTCATCGAGATCTGCCGCAAGGTGTGGAAGCGCGAGGCGCCGCTGGAGCACCACGGCAAGTACTACGAGCTGCCGCTGGACCCGGCCAAGGGCACCGGCCTCGGCAAGGCCCTGAAGATCATCAACCACCCGGTGCGCCCCGACATCCCGATCCAGGTCGCCGCGATCGGCGAGAAGAACGTCGAGCTGACCGCCGAGATCGCCGACGGCTGGCAGCCGATCTTCTTCCTGCCGGAGAAGGCCGGGGACGTGTGGGGCGACGCCCTGGCCAGGGGCGAGGCCAGGCGCGACCCGTCCCTGGGCACCCTGGACATCGTCGCCCAGGCCCCGCTGGCCATCGGCGACGACGTCGAGGGCTACCTCGACTTCGGCCGCCCCATGGCCGCCCTGTACATCGGCGGCATGGGCGCCAAGGGCAAGAACTTCTACAACTCCCTCTGCCGCCGCTACGGGTGGGAGAAGGAGGCCGAAGAGATCCAGGACCTCTACCTGGCCGGCAAGAAGAACGAGGCTGCCGAGAAGGTCCCCGCCGAGCTCGTGCGCAACATGTCCCTCATCGGCCCCGAGTCCTGGGTCAAGGAGCGCCTTGCGGCCTTCAAGGAGGCGGGCGTCACCACCTTGAACATCACCCCCATCGCCGCCGACCACAAGTCCAAGCTCAAGCTCATCGAGCGCATCAAGGAGCTCGCGGCGGACGTCTGATCCCCGTGTCCGGGCCCCGCGGCCGTCCTCGGGCGGCCGCGGGGCCCCGCGCTTCGCCGGGCCCGCGACGGCCGCTCCCCGCGGGGAGCGGCCGTCACGATCGGCCCCGGATCTCCGCCGTGCCGGAGTGGGGGTCGGCGACCCAGTAAAATGGCGGATCGAGTTCCCCTCGAACGCGGGGTCAGGGCGGACGGCCCGGAGCTCCTTCAGACCATCAAGCCAGGGACCGCCCACATCGTGGGCGGGGACCGCGACGGAAAGACGATTCGAGTGGCGACGACGAACGATCTTAAGAACGGCATGGTACTCAAGCTCGACAACGGCGAGCTGTGGTCGGTCGTGGAGTTCCAGCACGTCAAGCCGGGCAAGGGCCCCGCCTTCGTCCGCACCAAGATCAAGCACGTCAAGTCCGGCAAGATCGTCGACAAGACCTTCAACGCGGGCACCAAGGTGGAGACCGCCACCGTCGACAAGCGCGACATGCAGTTCTCCTACAAGGACGGCGAAGACTACGTCTTCATGGACACCCAGTCCTACGAGATGCTGAACGTCCCGCCGGCGGTCCTGGGCAAGGCCGCCGACTTCCTGCTGGACAACGGCCAGGCGATGCTGGCGATGCACGAGGGCCAGGTGCTCTACGTCGAGCTGCCGGTGACCGTCGAGATCGTCGTCAAGCACACCGACCCGGGCCTGCAGGGCGACCGCTCCACCGGCGGCACCAAGCCCGCCACCCTGGAGACGGGCGCGGAGATCAAGGTGCCGCTGTTCATCACCACCGGCGAGAAGATCAAGGTCGACACCCGGACCGGCGACTACCTCGGCCGCGCCTGATGGCCGCACGCACCAAGGCCCGCCGCTACGCCTTCGAGATCCTCTTCGAGGCGCAGCAGCGGGGCATCTCCCCCGGTGAGGTGCTGCTGCACCGCGGCAAGCCCAAGGGTGAGGAACTCGCCGAGCACGGCCACGCCGTCCGGCTGATCGAGGGGGTGGACCGGCACCGCGAGCGCATCGACGAGCTGCTGGCCACCTACGCGGTCGGCTGGACGCTGGACCGCATGCCGGCGGTGGATCTGACGGTGCTGCGCATCGGCGCCTTCGAGCTGCTGTGGGCCGACGACGTCCCCGACGGGGTCGCCCTCAGCGAGGCCGTGGGGCTGGCCACCGACTTCTCCACGGAGGAGTCGCCGAAGTTCGTCAACGGCCTGCTCTCCCGGTTGCAGGACCTCAAGCCCAGCCTGACGCTGTGACGGGCGAGGCCCGTCCCCGCGGGGGCGGGCCTCGCGTGCCGTGCCCCCCGCCCGCGGCCGTGCCCTTCCGGGAACACGGTCCCGTCTTTCCGGACGGCCTGTCGTCCGGTCTGGCTAGGCTGGGGGCATGACCGTGGACGAGGGAGTGCGCAGTCAGGGCGGCAGGACCGCCGGGCAGGGCGGCCGCGCCGCCGTGCGGGAGCTCCTGGCTCCGCTGCTGGAGGCCGGGCCGCTGGACGTGGTCGACGTCGGCGGGGGCACCGGCCATCTGGCCGTCCCGCTGGCCGCTCTCGGCCACCGGGTGACGGTCGTGGACCCCAGTCCCGACGCGCTGGCCACCCTGGAGCGCCGGGCCGCCGAGGCGGGGGTGCGGGTGCGCGCCCTGCAGGGCGAGGCCGCCGGGCTCCAGGACGTCGTCGGCGCGCGGTCCGCCGATCTCGTGTTGTGCCACAGCGTGCTGCAGTACGTCGAGGACCTCGGCGCCGCCGTGGGCGCGCTCGTCGCGGCGCTGCGGCCCGGGGGAGGCCTGAGCCTGCTGGTGCCCGGGGCGCTGGCGGCCGTGGTGCAGCGGGCCGTGGCCGGCCACTTCGAGGAGGCCCGCGAGCTGCTCGCCGCGGCCCCCGCGGGCGGTGACGGGCCGCGCCGGTTCACTCCCGAGTCCCTGCTGGAGCTGGCCGCCGGGGCGGGGCTGGCCGAGCCCGAGGTGCACGGGGTGCGGATCTTCGCCGATCTGGTGCCCGGCGGCCACGCCGAGGCCGACCCGCACGCCGCCGAGTCCCTGCGCGCCCTGGAGGCCGCCGCGGCCGTCCATCCGGTGCTGCGCTCGCTGGCGGCCCGGCTGCACCTGTTCGCGCGGCGCCCGGCCTGATGTCGCGCAAGCAGCAGCTGGACCGCCCCGGCCCCCAGCCGGGCCCGCCCGCCGACGACACCGGATGCCCGATCCTGCACGTGGACATGGACGCGTTCTTCGTGTCCGTGGAGCTGCTGGAGCGCCCCGAGCTGCGGGGCAGGCCGGTCCTGGTCGGCGGTCTGGGCGGCCGGGGCGTGGTCGCCGCGGCCTCCTACGAGGCGCGCCGGTTCGGGGTGCACTCGGCGATGCCGATGAGCCGGGCGCTGCGGGCGTGCCCGCACGCGGTGGTGCTGGAGCCGGCCCACGGCAAGTACTCGGCCGCCTCCCGCCGGGTCATGGAGATCTTCCGCTCGTTCACCCCGCTGGTGGAGCCGCTCGCCCTGGACGAGGCGTTCCTGGACGTGGCGGGCGCGCGCGGGCTGTTCGGCCGCCCTGCCGAGATCGCCGCCGCGATCCGGCGGCGCGTGGCGGGCGAGCTGGGCCTGACCTGCTCGGTGGGGGTGGCGCCCACGAAGTTCCTGGCCAAGCTGGCCTCCACCCGCTGCAAGCCCGACGGCCTGCTCGTGGTGCCCGCGCAGGGCGTCCTGGAGTTCCTGCACCCGCTGCCGGTGGCCGCGCTGTGGGGGGTGGGCGAGCGCACGGAGGAGCGGCTGAGGAGGCTGGGGCTGCGCACGGTGGGGGAGCTGGCCCGCATCCCCTCCGAGACGCTCAGGCGCCATCTGGGCGCCGCCCAGGGCACTCACCTGCACGAGCTGGCCTGGGGCCGCGACCCGCGCCAGGTGCGCCCCGACGGCCCCGACAAGAGCGTGGGCGCCGAGGAGACCTTCGAGGTCGACGTCGCCGAGCCCGAGAGGGTGCACCGGGAGCTGCTCGGGCTGGCCGAGAAGGTGGGCGCCCGGCTACGGGCAGGGGGGAACCGGGGACGCACCGTGAGCATCAAACTCAGGGAGCCGGACTTCTCGACGATCACCCGGTCCCGAACCCTTCCCGAAGCGACGGATGTCTCACGTGTGATCTACATCACAGCGCGCGAGCTCTACGAGGCCTCGGGACTGGAGCGGGTACCACTGCGGTTGATAGGCGTCAGGGTCGAGAATCTGGCCGGCGCCGGCCCGGAGACCCGGCAGCTGGCTCTGGACGAACCGGAGCACGGCTGGCGGGAGGCCGAGCAGGCGATCGACGAGGCTGCGCGCAGGTTCGGCCGGGGGGCGATCCGCCCCGCGGCCCTGATCCGGCCACCGAGCGCCCCGCGCGGGGACGGGCGGGACTCCGGTGGCCAGGGAGGCGGTGGAACACCGATGAGAAGGACCGCGGATGAATAGCTTGTGGTCTCACCGCGACGGTTTTCTTCACTCAGGTCGTCCGGACTCGTATTCTGGGCATATCACCGTTAGCCAGGTCCCCGTCCGGCTAAGGAGCACCAGGCACCTGATCCACGGGGCAGTCGTTGGGAGGCACCGTGCCGCTCTCTGAGCACGAGCAACGTCTGCTCGAGCAGATCGAGCGCGAACTGTACGCGGAAGACCCGAAGTTCGCGCATGCCGTTCGCACCACCAATCCGCAGAGCCACTACAAGCGCCAGGTCATCAAGGCCGCCCTCGGGCTGGTGGTGGGCATCGCGGTGCTCATGGCGGGCCTGGTGGTCAGCCAGGGCACCCTCAGCGTCGCGATCAGCGTGGCCGGGTTCCTGCTCATGCTCGCCAGCGGCGTGTGGGCCCTGTCCAGCTGGAAGCGCATGACCGGAATCGGCGGCGAGTACGAGACCGGCGGCACGCCCGGCGGCCGCGCACCGCGCGGCGGACGGCAGCAGTCCGGCTTCATGAACCGGCTCGAGGAGCGGTGGCGCCGCAGGACCGAAGAAGGATCCTGACGCCCCGCCTCCACGGCGTGTGAAGGGGGCCGCATCCCGTCGGGGGTGCGGCCCCCTTCACCGTGTCCGCGGCAGGACGGGCGCGGATGCGGCCGGATCAGTCGCCTCCGCCGCGCCGCGACCGCGCCAGGCCCTTCAGCCGGGCGGCGGCGCGGCGCAGGACGTCCAGGGACGAGGGCGGGAACAGCCGGGCCCGCCAGCGGGCGGGCGGGGAGGAGGAGGCGGCCAGCGCCGAGCGCACCGTCGCGGTGTCGGCGCGCAGGCTCGCGGCGGTGGCCCGCTGGGGATGGCCGGGCGGGGCGTAGCGCGACAGCTCGCTGGCCAGGGTGATCCGGGCCAGGGGCTCGGCCACCTCGGTGCCCAGCGCGGGCCCCAGCCGGCGCAGCACTCCGCGCGGCGACTCCGCCGGATGCCAGCCCAGCCCGTGGTCGAGGGTGTCGGCCCGCAGCTGGGACCAGGCCGCGGTGGCGGCCGCCGCGGGATCGCCGGCCCCCGCCCAGCGCCGCCGCCGGGCGGCCTCCCGCACCAGGCGGGGCGCCGCGACCAGGAGCGCCGCCGCCAGCCCGCCGAGGATCCAGCCGACGGGCAGGGGGGACCCCCCGTCCGAGGCGGCCTCGGTCTTCTGGTCCTGCGCGGCCTGCGGCTGCCCCTCGGCCCCGGGCGTGGGCCCGGGGGCGGGCGCGGTGGTGGGCGTCGAGGGGGCGGTGGGACGGGCGTCCTCCGGCTCCTTCCGGCGGGACTCCTGGCGGGTGTAGTCGGGGATGCCCACCGAGGCGGGCGCGCCCGTCCCCGAGGGCGTGGGCTCGAACCGCACCCAGCCGGCGCCCTCGAAGTACAGCTCCGGCCAGGCGTGGGCGTCCCGCTGGCGGACGAGGTGGCTCCCGTCGGCCTGGCGCGTGCCGGGCGCGTACCCGACGACCACGCGGGAGGGGATGCCCAGCTCCCGGGTCATCAGCGCCATCGTCGCGGCGAACTGCTCGCAGTAGCCCTCGCGGTCGCGCAGGAAGGCCATCAGGTCCGACATCCGGCTCGGCGGCGCGGGCTCCAGCGAGTAGGTGAACTCCCGGTGGAACCAGCGCTGCAGCAGCACCGCCCGGTCGAACGGCGTGGCGCCCTTGGCGGTGACCTTCCAGGTCAGCTCGGACAGCTCCTCGGGCAGCCCGTCCGGCAGCCGGGTGTACTCCGGGGGCATGGCGTGGAACCCGGACTCGCGCAGCTGCCCGGTGGTGGGCAGGGCGCGGCGGCTGTCCACCGAGTACGTCATGCCGTCGGCGTCGTCGCCGGTGGAGAAGACCATCAGGGACTGGCGGTCGGCCCGCCAGTCGTCGCCCTCGATCCGCACCCGGCGCGGCGCGTAGGGCAGCGCCAGGAACTTCATGTCCCTGACCTTGTCGCCGACCGTGATCTCGGTGGCGCCGTCCTCGGTCGCGGCCGCCGACAGGCCGGGCACGGCGGGCAGCTCCCGGTCCTCCCGGATGAGCGGAGCCGACCCGGCGACCAGGGGGGAGTAGGTCCAGCGGTTGCCGTCGAACCGGTCGAGCGCGTAGATGCGCAGGTAGTCGGGGTCGCCGGAGGTGGTCCGGTAGCGCAGGACCTCCTCGTTGCTCAGCCGGGTGAGCTTGCGCTTGAGGTCGACCAGGGGGTCGGCGGTGGTGATGGTGGTCGAGCCGCCGCCGTCCCGCTCGCCCAGCCCGAACAACCCGGAGGTGCCCGGCAGCAGGGCGGGCACCGCGACGGACGCCGCGATCGCGGCGAGGCCGACCCGCCTGCCCGCCGAACCCGTCGGCCGCGCGCCGGGCGCCTCCTGGTCGGGGCGCGGGGTGAACACCGGGCGGCCCCAGCCCGTCACCCTGGTGCGCGCGTCGGCGACCAGCAGGGCCAGGTATCCGGCGGAGCCCGCCGCGAACGTCAGCCAGTGCACGCTCTCGGACCGCACCGCGGCCGGGACGCTGTACATGGCCAGCAGCGGCAGCCCGGCGGGCGCGGCCCGGTGCAGCCGGACGGCCAGCAGGTCCACGGTCACCGCGACCAGCCCGACGCCCAGGACGGCCAGCAGCCGCACCCCGTCGCCGACCGGCAGCGGCGCCGCGTAGGTCTCGGCGGTGTTCCAGCCCCCGCGCAGCACGTCGGCGAGCACCGACAGGGAGCCGGGGGTGGGGATCAGCCACAGGAGGGCCGAGGAGCCCGCGTACAGCGCCGTCACGTACAGCAGCAGGACGGCGGGGCCGGCCAGCAGGTCGAGCGCCGGGGCCAGCCGCAGCCGCCGGGAGACCATCGCGGTCACCGTCACCACCACGACGGCGCCCGTGACGGGGGCGATCCAGCTGCGGTCCTGGAAGAGCGGGTAGAGGCTGGTGGCGCCCAGGAGCGTCGCCAGGGCCGCGAGCGCGCTCAGCCCCGGCCTGACACCCGGCTCGTTCATGCGGACCGCTCCTTGCCGTTACTCATCCGGTGCTCCCTGCACGCCCGCCCAGGCGGCGGGCAGTTCGGTGACCGAGGACAGGACCAGCACCCGCCAGCCGGCGCGGCGCAGGAAGCCGGCGGCGTCGTAGGGCGCCCCCGGCTGGCCCAGCAGCACCGCGACGCCGATCGCGGTGCCGCGCCGGGCGGAGGCGACCGCCCCGGCCTCCTCGGAGGTCAGCCGCCCGAAGACCCCGACGATCAGCGCCTCGCCGTCGCGCCCCCCGGAGCCGCGCACCGCGGCGAGTCCCGGCAGCAGGGCCGTGCCGTCGCCCTGCCCGATGACGGCGAGCACGTCCAGCAGCTCCCCGCCCGCGGCGGGTCCCGAACCGGCGGGGAGGTCGGCGCCGCGGCCCGCGTCGGTGACCAGGCGCAGCGGCAGCCCCTCGCGGGCCAGGTGGGCGCCCACCGAGGCGGCGACCGACACCGCCTGCTCGAAGGAGGAGCCCGGACCCTCCCCGGTGTGCGCGCCGCGCCGGGTGTCCAGCAGCAGGACGGCGCGGCTCTGCCACTGCTGCTCCTCGCGCCGGACCATCAGCTCGCCGTAGCGGGCGGTGGAGCGCCAGTGGACCCGGCGCGGGTCGTCGCCGCGCCGGTACTCCCGCGGCACCACGTCGTCCTCGCCCGCGGCGGACAGGGCGCGGGCGAGGTTCTGCCCCTCGCCGTGCCAGGCGCCGGGGACGCGCCCGGGCGGCAGCTCGACGGTGAGCGGGGTGACGGTCAGGGTGTCGGTGAGGCTGAAGGAGCGGGCCAGCTCCACCAGGCCGAACGGGTCGGCCAGCCGGACGGTCAGCGGCCCGATCTTGAACCGGCCCCGCACGTCCGAGCGCAGCCGGTAGCTCAGCTCCCGGGAGCCCAGCGGCTCGATCCGGTCGAGCACGAACCTGGCGCGGCCGCCCAGGGTGTAGGGCACCCGGTCCTCCACCAGCAGCAGCCCCGTCGGCAGCCGCGAGACGTTCTCCAGCCGCAGGTCCGCCCTGGCCTCGTGGCCGACGGGCAGCCGGGAGGGCCCGAGCCGCCGCGCGCAGGCCAGCCGGTAGCGGGTGCGCGAGACGGCGAACACCGCGAACAGCGGCAGGACCAGCACCAGCATCCCGGCCCGCAGCAGGTCCTGCTCGCCGAGCAGGAACGCGCACACCACCGCGGTCAGCCCGGCCGCCATGAACGACCGCCCCCGGGTGGTGAGCGCGTCCAGCGCCACCTTCACCAGCCGCACGGTCAGCCCCGTACGGGCAGCCGGGCCACCAGCTCGCTCACGATCTGCTCCGGGCGCCGCCGTTCGACCTGGGCCTCGGCGGTGGTCAGCAGCCGGTGCGCCAGCACCGGGACGGCCAGCGCCTGCAGGTCGTCGGGGAGCACGTACTCGCGCTCCTCCAGCGCCGCGCGGGCCCGCGCGGCGCGCACCAGCTGCAGGGTGGCCCGCGGGGAGGCGCCCAGGCGCAGCTCCGGGTGGGCGCGGGTGGCGTTGACCAGGTCGACGGCGTACTGCTTGACCGCGGGGGAGGTGTGCACGGCGCGCACCTCCTCGATGAGCGAGCGCACGTCCGCGACGGTCGCGGCGGGCGTGATGGCGTCCAGAGGGGAGGTGCGGCTGTGGCTGTCGAGCATGTCCAGCTCGGCGTTGGGGCTGGGGTAGCCCATGGAGATCCGCGCGGTGAACCGGTCGCGCTGTGCCTCGGGCAGCGGGTACGTGCCCTCCATCTCGACCGGGTTCTGGGTGGCGATCACCATGAACGGGCGCTCCAGCGGGTAGGTGGTGCCGTCCACCGTCACCTGGCGCTCCTCCATGCACTCCAGCAGCGCCGACTGGGTCTTGGGGGAGGCGCGGTTGATCTCGTCGCCGATGAGGAGGTTGGCGAAGACCGGTCCGGGCACGAACTCGAACGCCCGCCGGTCCTGCTGGTAGACGCCGACGCCGGTGATGTCGCTGGGCAGCAGGTCGGGGGTGAACTGCACCCGGCGCACCGTGCCGTCGATGGCGCGGGCGAGCGTCTTGGCGAGCATGGTCTTGCCCACGCCCGGCACGTCCTCGATGAGGAGGTGCCCCTCGGCGAGCATGACGATCAGCGCCAGCCGCACCGCCTCGGACTTGCCCTCGATGACGGACTCGACGGTCGCCCGGATCTTTCCCGCCCTGCCCGCGACCCCGCCGAAGCCGCGTCCGACGCCGGCCTCGCCCTGCACACCCACTGCCACGAAGTCTCCGCCCTGAGTCCGCCCTTGTTCCAGGGCCAAATGTATTGCTCTTCACGCGCTGATGCGGTTGGAGCATTATCCGTGGTTCGTCGCTCTTCTCGACAATAAGCAGCCGGATAACCTTCCCGGCGTTACCGACAGTACGCCGCTAAGTGCGTCATCGGTCATGTTTCGGACATCCCACAGTCATCCCCCGGATGCGCCCGCCGCTCGCGTCCCGGGGCCCCGCCGCCGCCCCACTCCGCCCCACCCATGCTGAGCAGGCAATTTCACATCTCCATGTCTCCAGGAACACAGGTTTTCACAGTTGACGGTGGGGAAGAGTGGAGTACAGTGGGGCGCTGTGGGGGAAGGGTCTCCACATGCATTCTCGAGCTGTTGACGGGCGTCCAATGGCGCGAGGGGGTGGCTCCTGTGTTCCTCGGAACACACCCACTTCGCCTCGACGACAAAGGACGACTGTTCCTGCCGGCCAAGTACCGCGAGGAGCTGTCTGGGGGACTGGTGATCACGAAGGGCCAGGAACGCTGCCTGTACGTCTTCCCCATGGCGGAGTTCGAGCGCATCACCGAGGCGCTGGCCACGGCACCCGTCACCGCCAGGTCCGTCCGCGCCTACAGCCGGGTCTTCTTCGCCAGCGCCTCCGACGAGGTCCCCGACAAGAGCGGCCGCATCACGGTCCCGGCGGCGCTGCGCGCCTACGCCGGACTGGAGCGCGACTGCGCGGTCATCGGGGCCAACTCCCGCCTTGAGATCTGGGACGCGCCCTCCTGGGAGGCCTATCTGGCCCAGGAGGAGGAGTCCTTCTCCGACCTGTCGGAGGAGGTGCTGCCCGGAATTCTCTAGTACGACCCCGCAGGGCCCACGCCCGGCCAGGTCTCCACCCGCTCTCTCCGCCAGCTGGCGCAGCTTCCCCGGCGCCAGGTGGCCCTTCCTCAGGGCAGCGGTTGGGGACCTGGCCGGACGAGCCCGCGGGTCGCATGTCCGATCGACCGCGAGCGGTCGGCTGCAGTGGGGGTAGACAAAACCATGAATGAGTCCGGACACGTTCCGGTCCTGCTCGACCGCGTACTGTCGACGCTGGGTCCCGCCGTGGGCAAACCGGGGGCCCTGTACGTCGACGGCACGCTCGGCATGGGCGGCCACGCCGCCGCCATGCTCGAGGCCTACCCCGAGATCCGCCTGCTCGGCCTCGACCGCGACCCCGTGGCGCTGGAGCGCGCGGGCGCGCGCCTGGCGCCCTTCGGCGACCGGGCGACGCTGGTGCACGCGGTCTACGACGAGCTCCCCGGGGTGCTGGCGAGGCTGGGCCTGGACCGCGTCGACGCGGTCCTGTTCGACCTGGGCGTCTCCTCGCCCCAGCTGGACGAACCCGAGCGCGGGTTCGCCTATTCCTATGACGCTCCGCTGGACATGCGCATGGACCAGACCAGGGGCATGACCGCCGCGGACGTGGTGAACACCTATCCGCCGGCGGACCTGGCGCGGATCCTGCGCGAGTACGGGGAGGAGCGCTTCGCCCAGCGCGTCGCCTCGGCGATCGCGCGCGAGCGGGCCAAGGAGCCGTTCACCGGCACCCTCCGGCTGGCCGAGCTGGTGCGCACGGCCATCCCGGCGGCCACCCGCCGGAGCGGCGGCAACCCCGCCAAGCGCACCTTCCAGGCGTTGCGCATCGAGGTCAACAGCGAGCTGAAGGTCTGGGAGCGGGCGCTGCCCGCGGCCCTGGACGCGCTCGCGGTGGGCGGCCGGGTCGCCGTGCTGTCCTACCACTCCCTGGAGGACAGGATCACCAAGCGGGTCCTGGCCGAGCGCACCACCGACCACACCCCGGCGGGGCTTCCGGTGTCGCTGCCGGAGTTCGAGCCGAGGTTCCGCCTGCTCACCCGGGGGAGCGAGCAGGCTTCCGAAGAGGAGATCAGCAGCAATCCGCGAGCGGCATCCGTCCGGTTCCGCGCGGCGGAACGGGTTCGGGAGGACACATGACGACGATCGAGCGCAAGACCGTCGCACGACCCCGGCGGCGGTCCGCCGGGCCCGGCCCCCAGAGCGACACCCGGCCGGACCGCGGGAAGGGCGGCGGGAAGGAACCGCCGGAGGAGCCCCCGGTCAAGGCCAAGGAGCCGAAGACCAAGGCGAAGGAACCGAAGGTGAGGCGACCACGGGCCGGCCGTAGGGCCGGGCCCGCCGAGCCGCGCGCGAGCAGGACGAAAGAGCGCACGCCGAAGACGCGTACGCCCGAAAAGCGCACGCTGAAGCCGGGCAGGGCGCGGCCGGCGGCCGAACCCGCCGAGCGGGGGCAGGCTCAGAAGCGGCCCCGGCCCAGGCCGCAGCCGTCCTCGGGACGTCCTCGTGCACCGTTCGTGTTGCTCATCCTCTGCCTGTTGGGAGGGGCGCTGGTCGGTCTGCTGGTGCTCAACACCGTGCTGGCCCGTGACGCCTATACCTTGAGCGCGCTGGAGGACAGCGAGCACCGGCTCACCCAGCAGAAGCAGACGCTGATCGAGGAGATCGCACGGGAGGAGGCGCCGCTCAGGCTGGAACTCAAGGCTCGTAATCAAGGGATGGTACAGCCCAGGGAGCTCGCTTTCGTCGATCCCGATAACGGTCGGGTAACCGGTGGGAAGAAGCGGCCGGTCCCGTCGGCCGCCGCCGCTGCCGCCGCCGCGACCGGGATCATCGGGGTGCCGGGCGCGATCGTCCCCGGCGACGGCATCCCCGGCTGGACCGGTGCCGCCGACGCCGCACGGCCCGAGCAGCCCGAGCAGACCAGGCCCGAGAGGACCCCGTGACCGACCGACCGCGCACCCCCGGCGGTGCGCAGCCACCGGGCCGCCGCGGCCCGCGCGGCCCGGTGCCGCCGTCGCGCGGGACCCAGGCGGGCCGCCGCTCCGGCTCGGGCACCCTGCCCCCCCGGCCCGCGTCCCGGCGCACGGCGGCGCCGCGCGCCGGGACGCGGGCCGGGGGGGAGCGGTCCGCCGGCCCCGCCGCCCCGCCGCGCCGCCCGCCCCGCCGTCCCGCGCCGCGCACGTCGATGCGGTTGAAGGACCCGATGCGCCGGCTCAACGCCGCGCTGCTGGTGATCGCCTTCGTGCTGTCCCTGTTCGCGGGCCGCCTGGTGCAGCTGCAGGGCATCAACTCCGAGAAGTACGCCCAGGCCGCCATGGACCAGCGGCTGCAGCGGATCGACCTGCCCGCCGTGCGGGGCGGCATCACCGACGCCGACGGCAACCCGCTGGCGCTCACCCAGGACGCCCGCGGCATCTTCGTCGACCCGACCCGCGTGGAGCCGGAGAAGAAGACCGAGGTCGCGGCACGGCTCGCCTCCATGCTCGGACTGGACGTCGGCTTCGTGCTGAAGAGCCTGGAGAAGAAGGGCACCGAGTACGTGCCGCTCGCCCACCGGGTGCCGCCCGAGCGGGCCGAGCTCGTGTTGTCGCTGGGCTACCGGGGCGTGGGCACCGTGCCGGAGTCGCGCCGCTCCTACCCGGCCGACGGGGTCGCCGCGAACGTCATCGGCTTCGTCAACCAGGACGGCGACGGCGGCGGCGGGCTGGAGTACTCCCACGACAAGCTGCTCAAGGGCGAGTCCGGCTGGCAGCGGGTGGAGATCAGCCCCGACGGCCAGCACATCCCGATGGGCGAGGGCCAGATCAAGGAGCCGGTGCCCGGCAAGGGCCTGCGGCTGACGCTGAGCCAGGACGTCCAGTGGAAGGCCGAGGAGGCGATCGCCGCCGCGGTCCGCAAGCACAAGGCCGAGTCCGGCACCGTGGTGGTGCTCACCCCGGACGGCAAGGTCGTGGCGATGGCCTCCTACCCGAGCTTCGACCCCAACGAGTACTCCAAGGCCAGCGCGTCCGAGCGCAGCAACCGCGTGGTGGGGGAGGCGTTCGAGCCCGGCAGCACCGGCAAGGTCATCACCGCCGCCGCGCTGCTGGAGGAGGGCCTGGTCACCCCGGAGACGCCCTTCAACGTCCCGGACCACATCTGGAAGTACAGGACCAGGTTCGAGGACTCCCACCCCCACAAGACCTGGAAGGGCCTCACGTTCGGCGGCATCCTCGCCAAGTCGAGCAACGTCGGCACCATCCTGGCCTCGGAGAACCTCACCGACGAGAAGCTGTACTCCTACATGACGGCGTTCGGTTTCGGCACGAGCACGGGCGTGGGCCTGCCGGGGGAGACGCCCGGCCTGTTCAGCACGCCGGACAAGTGGAGCGGCACCGACCGGTACCCGATCTCCTACGGGCAGACCATCTCGGTGAACGCCCTGCAGATGGCCAGCGTCTACGCGACCATCGCCAACGGCGGCGTCCGGGTCACCCCCACGCTGATCTCCGGCACCCTGGACGGTGAGGGGAACTTCACACCCGCCGAGGCGCCCAAGAGCCGCCGGGTCATCAGCGAGGACACCGCGCACCAGCTGATCCGCATGCTGGAGGGGGCGACGACCGACGAGGGCACCGCCCCGGCGTCGCGCATCCCCGGCTACCGGGTGGCGGGCAAGACCGGCACCGCCGACCGCTACGTGGAGTCCAAGGGCCGCTACGACGGGTACACCGCGTCCTTCGTGGGAATGGCTCCGGCCGACGATCCCCAGCTCATTGTCCAGGTCGTGCTGCAGGACCCCAGGAAGGGATACTACGGTGGCGAGGTGGCCGCGCCGGTCTTCAAGGAAGTGATGGAGTTCGCCCTGAAGACCCGCAAGGTGGCCCCCACGGGGACGGCGGCGCCGACCCTGAAGATGTTCGTCGACTGACGGAGGCCCAACCGAGGTCTCCGCGCCGGCGTCAGACAGAGCATGTCCGTACGAGAGAGCCAGTAGATGCGTCCTTCGAGCAACCCCGCTCGGCCGCTGTCGGGCCTCGCAGAGCGGCTCGGGGTGTCCGGGCCGTTCGAAGGCGAGGTCTCCGGGATCACCCACGATTCCCGGCAGGTCGGGCCGGGTGATCTGTACGCCGCGCTTCCGGGCGCGCGCTTCCACGGGGCGCAGTTCGCCGCGCAGGCCGCCGAGGCCGGGGCGGCCGCCATCCTGACCGACGCCCAGGGCCGCGAGGCGGCCGAGGAGACGGGCCTGCCCGTCCTGGTCGTCGAGGCCGTCCGCCCGGTGCTGGGCGAGGCCGCCGCCTACGTCTACGGCGACCCGGCGGGGCAGCTCCTGCTGCTGGGCGTCACCGGCACCAGCGGCAAGACGACCACCGCCTACATCCTCGAGGCGGGTCTGGCCGGCGCGGGACTGCCCACCGGGGTGATCGGCACGGTGGAGACCCGCCTGGCGGGAGAGCGCCTGCCGTCCGCGCTGACCACCCCCGAGTCCACCGACCTGCACGCGACCTTCGCCACCGCCCTCGAACGCGGGGTGGAGGCGATCGCGATGGAGGTCTCCAGCCACGCGCTGGAGCAGAACAGGGTCGGCGGCGCGGTCTTCGACGTGGCGCTGTTCACCAACCTGTCGCAGGACCACCTCGACTACCACCCGACGATGGACGACTACTTCGCCGCCAAGGCGAAGCTGTTCACCCCCGCGTACAGCAGGATCGGCGTCATCAACACCGACGACCCCCACGGGCGCAGGCTCACCGGGATCGCCGGCGTGCCCTTCACCACGTTCTCGCCGGGCGGGGACCGGGGCGCCGACTGGCGGGCCGAGGAGGTCAGGCTGGGCCCGGAGGGCAGCTCGTTCCGGATCGTGGGCCCCGGCGGCATCGAGGCGGTCGCGCAGGTGCGGCTGGCCGGGCCGTTCAACGTCGCCAACGCACTCGGCGCGATCGTCGCCCTGGTCGAGGCCGGCATCCCGCTGCAGCGCGCGGTCGAGGGCGTCGGCCGGATGCCGGGCGTGCCCGGCCGGATGGAGCGCGTGGACGAGGGCCAGGAGTTCGTCGCGCTCGTCGACTACGCGCACAAGCCGGGCGCGGTCGAGGCGGTGCTCACCACGCTGCGCCCGGTCACCGAGGGCGAGCTGGTCGTCGTGCTGGGCTGCGGCGGCGACCGCGACAGGGGCAAGCGCCCGCTCATGGGCGAGGCCGCGGCTCGGCTGGCCGATCTGGCGGTCTTCACCGACGACAACCCGCGCTCGGAGGACTCCCTGGCGATCCTGACCGCGATGCTGGAGGGCGCCCTGCGGGTGCCCACGGCCGAGCGCGCCCACATCGTGGTGGAGCCCGACCGCGCGGCGGCGATCGCGCTGGCCGTCGCCCGCTCGGGCCGCGGCGACGTCCTGGTGGTCGCGGGCAAGGGCCACGAGCGCGGCCAGTACACCGCGGGTCAGGTGACCCCGTTCGACGACCGAGAGGTCCTCGCCAAGGCCATCCGGGAGTGCCGGTGATCGAGCTTTCCCTGTCCGAGATCGCCGCGCTGACCGGGGGGGCGCTGCACGGCGCCGACGCCCGGGTGAGCGGCCCCGTCGTCATCGACTCCCGCCTGGCCGGGCCCGGCGCGCTGTTCGTCGCGCTGCCCGGCGAGCGGGTGGACGGCCACGACTTCGCCGCGGCCGCGGCGGCGGGCGGCGCGGCGGGCGTGCTGGGCGCGCGCCCGCTGCCGGGCGTCCCCGTCGTCGTGGCGGGCCCGAGCCGGGACGCCCACGAGGTCGACGACGTCGTGGGCGCCCTGGGCCGGCTGGCCCGGGGTGTGCTGGAGCGGCTGCCGCGGACCACCGTGATCGGGATCACCGGTTCCTCCGGCAAGACCTCCACCAAGGACCTCATCGGCCACGTCCTGGCCGAGGCCGGTCCCACCATCGCGCCGGAGGGCTCGCTCAACAACGAGATCGGCCATCCGCTGACCGTCCTGCGGGCCGACGAGGGCACCCGCTTCCTGGTGCTGGAGAAGAGCGCGCGTGGGGTCGGTCACATCGCGTACCTGACGCGGATCGCCCCGCCGCACATCGGCGTGGTGCTCAACGTCGGCACCGCGCACCTGGGCGAGTTCGGCGGCCGCGAGGCCGTCGCGCGGGCCAAGGGCGAGCTGGTCGAGGCGCTGGAGCCCGCCGGGACGGCGGTGCTGAACGCCGACGACCCGCTGGTGCGCGCCATGGCCGAGCGCACGGCCGCGCGCGTGGTGCTGTTCGGGCGCTCCCCGGACGCCGAGGTCAGGGCCGAGGAGGAGACCTTCGACGCCGACGGCCGCGCCCGGTTCACCCTGGCGGGCCCCGGGGGCCGCGCACGGGTGGAGCTGCGGCTGCACGGCGCGCACGCCGTCTCCAACGCGCTGGCCGCCGCCGCGGTGGCACTGCGGGCCGGGATGCGGCTGGAGGACGTCGCCGCGGCGCTGTCACGGGCCGTGCCGGTCAGCCGCTGGCGGATGGAGGTCGACCACAGGGCGGACGGCCTGACGGTCGTCAACGACGCCTACAACGCCAATCCCGAGTCGATGCGCGCCGCGCTCGACGCCCTGTCCGCGATGTCCCGAGGGCGGCGGACCTATGCCGTGCTCGGTCACATGGCCGAGTTGGGGCCCTCTTCCGTTGCGGAACACGAGAAGATCGGACAACATGCCGCGCGGAGCGGTGTCACCGGTCTCATCGCGGTCGGCCCGGCCGCGGCGCCCTTGCTGAAGGGCGCCGAGCAGGTGGGGACATGGAACGGAGAGTGCGTACAGGTGGACGATGTCGGTACGGCGGTGGCCGTGCTGGGCGACCGGCTCGGGCCGGGGGACGTGGTGCTCGTGAAGGGCTCGCGCGTCGCCGGACTGGAGCGGGTGGCCAGGGCACTGCTGACGGACGCCCCCGCGGAGGCTGAGGCGTGACCAACGTAATCCTGGCGAGCGGGATCGCACTGATCATCGGCCTGCTCGGCACCCCCCTGTGGATTCGGCTGGTGGTGCGCCTCGGCTACGGCCAGATGATCCGCGAGGACGGCGTCAGCACCCACCAGAGCAAGCGCGGCACCCCCACCATGGGCGGCACCGTGATCGTCATCGGTTCGCTGGTGGGCTACGCCGCGGCGCACCTGATCACCTGGACGATCCCGACGGTCTCCGGCGGGCTGGTGCTGTTCCTGATGACGGGCCTGGGCGTCGTCGGCTTCGTCGACGACTACATCAAGGTCTTCAAGCAGCGCAGCCTCGGCCTGCGCAGCCGCGCCAAGGCCACCGGCATCGTCATCGTCGGCGTCGTCTTCGCGGTGGCCTGCCTGCAGTTCCCCAACGCGATGCAGGTGACCCCGGCGGACACCCACTTCTCGTTCCTGCGCGACTTCGGGCCCAACATCGGCCCGTACCTGTTCGTGCTGTGGGCGCTGATCCTCATCCAGGGCGTCTCCAACGGCGTGAACCTCACCGACGGCCTGGACGGCCTGGCCTCGGGCACCGTGGGCCTGATCCTGGCCGCCTACGTGATCATCGGCAACTGGCAGTTCCGGCAGAGCTGCGCGCAGGTGATGGTCCCGAACTGCTACGCGGTGCGCGACCCGCTGGACCTCGCGGTGGTCGCCGCCGCGGTGCTGGGCGCCTGCTTCGGCTTCCTGTGGTGGAACGCCCCGCCCGCCAAGATCTTCATGGGCGACACCGGCTCGCTGGCCCTGGGCGGCGTGCTGGTCGGCCTGGCCATCACCACCCGCACCCAGATCCTGCTGGCCATCCTCGGCGGCATGATCGTGCTGATCACCATGTCGGTGATCCTGCAGGTGGGCTGGTTCAAGATCAGCGGTAAACTGTTCGACCAGCCCAGACGCCTGTTCAAGATGGCTCCGCTGCAGCACCACTTCGAACTGTCGGGCTGGGCCGAGACCACGATCGTGGTGCGGTTCTGGCTCATCTGCGGGCTGTGCGTCGCCTCCGGCGTCGGCCTGTTCTACCTGGAGTGGGTGCCCAAGTAATGGGGTTCGAGGACGTTCGCATCACGGTGGCCGGGCTGGGCGTGTCCGGCCGGGCCGCCGCGCGGGTGCTGGCCGGACGCGGCGCGGTCGTCACCGCGGTGGACGCCCGGACCGAGGGCGTCGAGGGCGTCGACGAGCTGCGGGCCGCGGGCGTGGCGGTCCGCCTCGGCGACGGCGAGAGCCTCCCCGAGGGCACCGAGCTGGTCGTCACCTCCCCGGGCTGGAAGCCGTCCACGCCGCTGCTGGCGGCGGCCGCCGCCCGGAACGTGGAGGTCATCGGCGAGGTGGAGCTGGCCTGGCGGCTGCGCCCGGCCGAGGGCGCCGCGCCCTGGCTGGCGCTGACCGGCACCAACGGCAAGACCACCGCGGTCCGGATGCTCACCGCCATCCTGCGGGCCGCCGGGCACGACGCGGTGGCCGTCGGCAACGTGGGCGAGCCCATCGTGGAGGCGGTGCTGGCCGGGCACGACGTGCTGGCCGTCGAGCTGTCCAGCTACCAGCTGCACTGGTCCTCCACCCTGGCGCCGTACGCCGCGGCGGTCCTCAACGTCGCGCCCGACCACCTGGACTGGCACGGCTCCCTGGACGCGTACGCCGCGGCCAAGGGCAAGATCTACGGGCCGGGCACGGTCCGCGTCTGCAACGCCGACGACGAGACGGCGGCCGCGCTGGCCGGGCCGGACGCCCACGGGTTCACCCTGCGCATGCCGGCCCCCGGCCAGTTCGGCGTGGTCGAGGACCTCCTGGTCGACCGCGCCACCGTCGCCGACCCGGCGCGGTCGGCCGAGGAGCTGGCCGAGCTGAAGGACGTCGTCCCGTTCGCCCCGCACAACGTGGCCAACGCCCTGGCCGCCGCCGCCCTGGCCCGCGCCTTCGGCGTGCCCTGCGCAGCGGTCCGCGAGGGGCTGCGGGCCTTCCGGCCCGACCCGCACCGGATCGCGTTCGTGGCGTCCGCCGGCGGGGCGGACTACGTGGACGACTCCAAGGCCACCAACCCGCACGCCGCCGCCGCCTCCCTGGCCGCCTACGAGCGCGTCGTGTGGATCGCGGGCGGGCTGCTCAAGGGCGCCGACGTCGACGACCTCGTCGCCGCGGCCGCGCCCCGGCTGCGCGGCGCCGTCCTGCTCGGCGCCGACCGGGAGCGGATCGCCGAGGCGCTGCGGCGACACGCGCCGGACGTCCCCGTGGTCGAGGTCGCCGAGACCGACACTGGTGCGATGGATCTCGTGGTGCAACAGGCGGCCCGGCTGGCACGGCCGGGCGACACCGTGCTGCTGGCCCCCGCGGCGGCCTCCATGGACATGTTCGCCGACTACAAGGCGCGCGGTGACGCGTTCGCCGCCGCGGTGGAGCGGCTGGTCTCCGCCGCGGCCCCCGATCCCGCCGGGCCCCCGGCGAGTGGGGAGAAGCCGGACCCGTGACGGCCGCCTCGACCGGCGGAGCCGAGCCGGAACGCGCCAGGACGGGCCTGCGGGTCCAGACGGCCAACGTGCTCAGCCTGCTGGACCGCCCGCTCACCTCCTACTACCTGGTCATCGGCTGCACCCTGCTGCTGCTGGCCCTGGGCCTGACGATGGTGCTGTCGGCGTCCTCGGTGACCCAGCTCAAGAGCACCGGCTCGGCGTTCACGCTGCTGCAGAAGCAGGCGACCTGGGTGGCGCTGGGCCTGCCCCTGATGGCGATCACCGCGATGCTGCCGGTGCGCACCTTCCGGGTGCTGGCCTATCCGATCATGCTGCTGGCCATCCTCGGCCTCGCCCTGGTGCTCGTGCCGGGCCTGGGCCAGAGCGCGGGCGGGGCGACCCGCTGGCTGAGCTTCGGCGGCGGCCTGCAGCTGCAGCCGTCCGAACCGGCCAAGCTCGGCCTGGTGCTGTGGGGCGCGGACCTGCTGGCCCGCAAGGAGAAGCTGCGGATGCTGACGGACTGGAAGCAGCTGCTCATCCCGCTGCTGCCCGGCACCGGCCTCATCGTCCTGCTGGTCATGCTCGGCGACGACCTGGGCACCACCCTGGTCGTCTTCGTCATCTTCCTGGCGCTGCTGTGGGTGATCGGCGCGCCGATGCGGCTGTTCATCGGGGTCCTGGGCCTGGTGCTGCTGCTCGCGTCCATCCTCATCGTGGTCGAGCCCTACCGGATGAAGCGGCTCACCGGCTTCATCGACCCCACCGGCGACCCGCTGGGCGCCAACTACCAGAGCAACCAGGGCCTGTACATGCTGGGCTCGGGCGGCTGGTTCGGCGAGGGCCTGGGCGAGGGCAGGGCCAAGTGGCAGTACCTGCCGCACGGCGACACCGACTTCATCTTCGCGGTCCTGGGCGAGGAGCTCGGCCTGGTCGGCACCCTCATCGTGATCAGCCTGTTCGGGCTGCTGGCCTACGCCGGGCTGCGGGTCGCCCGGCGGGTGCGCGACCCGTTCATGCGGCTGGCCGCCACCGGCATCACCATCTGGGTCGTGGTCCAGGCGATCGTGAACATCGGCGCGGTCATCCGCGTCCTACCGATCACCGGCATCCCGCTGCCGCTGGTCTCCTACGGGGGATCGGCGCTGATCCCCACGCTGATCGCGCTGGGCGTCCTGCTGGCGTTCGCCAAGCGGGAACCGGGCGCCCGCCAGGCGCTGGCCGCGCGTGGCCCCGGACCGCTCGCGCGCGTCCTAAGCTGGCTGGGTCTGGGACCCAGATGAACCCCCCCGTACCGGGATCCGAGAATCTCCGCAGAAAGGTTGTCGTGTCATGAGGGTTGTCCTCGCCGGCGGCGGCACAGCCGGGCACATCGAGCCGGCGCTCGCCCTCGCCGACGCGTTGCGGCGCATGGACCCGTCCGTGCAGATCACCTGCCTGGGCACCGAGCGCGGGCTGGAGACCACCCTGGTCCCGCAGCGCGGCTACGAGCTCGCGCTCATCCCCCCGGTCCCGCTGCCGCGCACGCTCACCCCCCGGCTGCTGGCCGTGCCGGGCCGGCTGAACGGCGCGATCAACACCGCTGCGGGCGTCCTGGACCGGGTCGGCGCCGACGTCCTGGTCGGCTTCGGCGGGTACGTGGCCACCCCGGCCTACCTGGCCGCGCGCCGCAGGCACGTCCCGATCATCGTGCACGAGGCCAACCCCAAGCCGGGCCTGGCCAACAAGCTCGGCGCGCGCTTCACCGAGAACGTCGCGGTCTCCCACCACGAGTCGCCGCTGCCGCACGCCAGGTTCATCGGGATCCCGATCCGCCAGCAGATCGCCCAGCTCGACCGGCTGGCCATCGGCGACAAGGCCCGCAGCTACTTCGGGCTCGACGCCGACCTGCCGACCCTGCTGGTCTTCGGCGGCTCCCAGGGCGCCCGCTCCCTCAACCGGGCGGCGGTGGCCGCGGCCCCGGCGTTCCGCTCCGCCGGGGTGCAGGTGCTGCACATCGTCGGCAAGAAGAACACCGAGGAGGCGCCTCCGGGGCGTCCGGGCGAGCCGCAGTACGTCACGATCCCCTACTGCGACCGGATGGACCTCGCCTACGCCGCGGCGGACCTGGCCATGTGCCGGGCGGGCGCGATGACCTGCGCCGAGCTGTCGGCGGTGGGCCTGCCCGCGGCGTACGTGCCGCTGCCGATCGGCAACGGGGAGCAGGCGCTGAACGCCCGCCCGATCGTGGACGCGGGCGGCGGCCTCATGGTCGACGACGGGGCGCTGACCCCCGAGTGGATCGTGCACAACGTGATACCGATCCTGCGCGACGCCGACTCCGTCGCCCGCATGTCCGAGGCCGCCGCGCGCATGGGCCACCGGGACGCGGACGTCAAGCTCGCGCAGCTGGTCTTCGAGGTCGTCCGGGCCAGGAGAGGGGGAGGGCAGTGAGCCTCGTCAGCCCTGTGGACGTCGTTCCCGCCGACCGGCTGGGCAGGGTGCACTTCATCGCGATCGGCGGCGCCGGCATGTCCGGCATCGCGCGGATCATGCTGGGCCGCGGCATGACGGTCTCCGGCAGCGACGCCCGGGACTCGGAACTGCTGGAGCAGCTCGCCGGGATGGGCGCGAAGGTCTTCGTCGGCCACGACGCCGCGCACCTGGGCGACGCCGACACCGTGGTGGTCTCCACCGCGATCCGCCAGGACAACCCCGAGCTGGCCGCCGCGCGGGAGCGGGGGCTGCGGATCCTGCACCGTGCCGCCGCGCTGGCCTCCCTCATGGCGGGGCGGCGGGCGGTGGCCGTCGCGGGCACCCACGGCAAGACCACGACCACCTCGATGCTCACGGTCGCGCTGCAGCACGCGGGCCTCGACCCGTCCTACTGCATCGGCGGCCAGCTGGTCACCACGGGGCTGGGCGCCGCGGAGGGCACCGGCGACGTGTTCGCCGCCGAGGCCGACGAGAGCGACGGCTCGTTCCTCATGTACTCCCCGCGGGTCGCGGTCATCACCAACATCGAGGCCGACCACCTGGACAACTACGGGGGGTTCGAGGAGGTCAAGGCGAACTTCGCCCGGTTCATCGAGCGCATCGAGCCCGGTGGGGTGCTGGTCGCCGGGATCGACGACCCGGTGGTGCGGGAACTGGCGGCGGGGGCGCCGCGGGTGCTGGGCTACGGCGAGGCCGAGGACGCCGACGTGCGGGTCACGGCCTTCACCCCGCGCGGCCTCGGCTCGACGTTCGAGCTGTCCGGGGCGGGCACCGTGGAGCTGGCCGTCCCCGGGCGGCACAACGCGCTCAACGCGGCGGCCGTCGTGGCGGTCGCGCGGGCGCTGGGCGCCGACGAGGCCCGGGTGGTCAAGGGGCTCGCCGCCTTCGGCGGGGCGCGCCGCCGGCTGGAGCTGAAGGGCGAGGCGGGCGGCGTTCAGGTCTTCGACAGCTACGCCCACCACCCGACCGAGCTGACCGCCGACCTGTCGGCGACCCGCGACTACGTCAGGGAGAGCGGCGCCTCCCGGATCGTGGTGGTCTTTCAGCCCCACCTGTACAGCCGCACCCGGTTCTTCGCCGCGGAGTTCGGCGCGGCGCTGGGCGCCGCCGACGTCGCGGTGGTCCTGGACGTCTACGGCGCACGCGAGGACCCCGAGCCCGGCGTGACCGGGCGGCTGATCGCCGACGCGGTGCCGGACGGCCCCCAGGTGCACTACCTGCCGGACTTCGCCACCGCCGCCGAGCGGGTCGCCGAGCTCGCCGGGCCCGGCGACGTCGTGATCACCGCCGGCGCGGGCGACGTCACCACGCTCGGTCCGCGCATCCTGTCCCTGCTCTCCTGACCCGCGTCCCGGTCCGCCGGGCGTGTCAAGGTCCGGCGGGGCGGGGGAGAGGACATCATCGGCACCATGGCCACCACACAGTCGCCGCCGTCCGGGGGAGGTCCCGACTCCGAGCCCGGTGAGGTCCCCGGACGCCCCCGGCGCGCGCGCTGGAAGGCGCTGTTCGTCGCGCTGCTCATCACGGCGCTGCTGGGCACCGCGGTCTGGGTGGTGCTCGGCTCCAAACTGCTGGTGGTGCGCGAGGTGGCGGTGCGCGGGACCTCCCTGCTGGAGCGCGACCGGCTGCTGGAGACCGCGCAGGTGCCGCTGGGCACGCCGATGGCGCGGCTGGACGCGGAGGCGATCGAGCGCCGGGTGCGGGGGGTCCGCGAGGTGGAGTCGGTCTCGGTGACGCGCAGCTGGCCCACCACCCTGGTCATCGCCGTGCGGGAGCGCACGCCGATCGCGACGGTCGAGCAGAACGGGCTGTTCCAGCACGTCGACCGTTTCGGTGTGACAGTTCTCACCTCGCCCGCAAGGCCCTCCCACCTGCCGCTTCTCGTGGTGGCCGCGCCGGGCGCGGGCGACCCTTCCACCCGGGAGGGGCTGGCGGTGCTGCGGGAACTGCCCCGGCGCTGGAAGTCGAAATTGGTGACAATTGAGGCGCTGAGCGCCCACTCGGTGGTCCTGCGGCTGGAAAGCGGTCTCAACGTGGTCTGGGGCGCGGCCGGACGCGCCGACGAGAAGCACCGGCTGCTGACGGCATTGCTGGCGACCAAGGCGGGCCGGGCCGCGCGCACCATTGATGTCAGCGCTCCGGAAGTGGTCACTACCAGATGATCGGCAATTACCGCGAATCAGGGTGAGTCAGCGTCACTGCGACACGCCGATTCCCTTCGGCCTTCGTTAGTTGACCCTGATGGGGGGCAGCCCTACTGTCCTACGAAGTCCTCAGGTTGACATAACTGTAAGCCTCAACTTGAGGGTCAAGGTTTATCGGGAACAGACAGGCTAGCGGAAAGGCCCCTCCTCGTGGCAGCACCGCAGAACTACCTAGCGGTCATCAAAGTCGTCGGTATCGGCGGCGGCGGTGTCAATGCCGTCAACCGGATGATCGAAGAGGGGCTCAAAGGCGTCGAGTTCATCGCGATCAATACGGACGCGCAGGCGCTCCTGATGAGTGACGCCGACGTCAAGCTCGACGTCGGCCGCGAACTCACCAGGGGACTGGGCGCCGGAGCCAACCCCGAGGTCGGCCGCAAGGCCGCCGAGGACCACCGCGAGGAGATCGAGGAGGTCCTCAAGGGGGCCGACATGGTCTTCGTCACCGCGGGCGAGGGCGGCGGCACCGGCACCGGCGGCGCCCCGGTCGTGGCGAACATCGCGCGGACCCTGGGCGCGCTGACCATCGGCGTGGTCACCCGCCCCTTCAGCTTCGAGGGCAAGCGCCGGGCGATGCAGGCCGAGGCCGGCATCGAGACCCTGCGCGACGAGGTCGACACCCTCATCGTCATCCCCAACGACCGGCTGCTGTCGATCTCCGACCGGCAGGTCAGCGTGCTGGACGCCTTCAAGGCGGCCGACCAGGTGCTGCTCTCCGGTGTGCAGGGCATCACCGACCTCATCACCACCCCGGGCCTGATCAACCTGGACTTCGCCGACGTCAAGTCGGTCATGTCCGGTGCGGGCTCGGCGCTCATGGGCATCGGCTCGGCGCGCGGCGACGACCGCTCCGTCGCGGCGGCGGAGATGGCCATCTCCAGCCCGCTGCTGGAGGCCAGCATCGACGGCGCCCACGGGGTGCTGCTGTCGATCTCCGGCGGGTCCGACCTCGGCCTGTTCGAGATCAACGAGGCGGCGCAGCTGGTGTCCAACGCCGCCGCCATGGACGCCAACATCATCTTCGGCGCGGTCATCGACGACGCGCTCGGCGACGAGGTGCGGGTGACGGTCATCGCCGCGGGCTTCGACGAGCTCCAGCCGGCGGTCTCGGAACCGGAGGAGGAGCGGCTGCCACCGCCGCCGTCCCGGCCCACGGTGACCGAGGCGGCGGCCAAACCGGTGGCGGCGCCACCGCCGCCGCCCGAGCCCAGGGTCCCCGAACCCGCGCCCGAACCCGTCGAGGCGGCCGCCGAGGCCGGGCCCGCCGAGCCCGCCGCCCAGGAGGAGCCGGAGCAGGCGCACCCTAAGGTGCCGCGGCCGGGAGCAGAACCGCCCGCGGTGACTCGTTTCGACCGGTTCACCGGAGGAGAGCCCACCCGGCGGCGCCCCGTCGTCTTCGATGACGACGACCCCCTCGACGTCCCCGACTTCCTGAAGTAACGGTGACGCGCGAAGAGGAGCTCGCGGCCAACCTGCGGGATGTCCGCGAGCGTGTCGCGCTCGCCTGCCGGCAGGCCGGGCGGGACCCCGGCGAGGTCACCCTGGTCGCGGTCACCAAGACGTTCCCCGCCTCCGACGTCCGGCTGCTGTCGGGCCTCGGCGTCACCGACGTGGGGGAGAACCGCGACCAGGAGGCCGCCCCCAAGGCGGCCGCCTGCGGTGATCTCCCCCTCGTCTGGCATTTCGTCGGCGCGCTGCAGACCAACAAGGTCGCCTCGGTCGTGCGGTACGCGAAGTTCGTGCACTCGGTGGACCGGCCGCGCCTGGTCGAGGCGATCTCCCGGGAGGCCGTGAAACAGGGTCGGGAAGTGACCTGTTTGGTACAGGTTTCGCTAGATCCGCCCGGTTCGTCGGGGCGGAGCGGGGTAGAACCTGAAGATCTCTTGGCACTGGCCGACCGGATAACCACCGCCCCCGGGCTGCGTCTCGGTGGCATCATGGCGGTCGCGCCGCTGGGCGCCGATCCGGCTCCGGCGTTCGAACGGCTGGCCGGATACGCCGAGAAGGTGAGAACCGTCCACTCGGACGCCGGGATCATCTCGGCGGGCATGAGCGGCGACCTGAAGGAGGCGATCGCCTGTGGCGCGACACACGTGCGGATCGGTACGGCGTTGCTCGGAGGTAGGCGGGCAATCGTCGGGTAATGTCCGCGAGTAAGTAGCGGACGTCACCCGCGAGTCGGGTTGAACGGGACATCCTGGACGGGATTTCGGATCGGAGGGGCCCAGTGGCCAGCGCGATGCGCAAGATGGCGGTCTACCTCGGCCTCGTCGAGGACGACCGCTACGACGACTACGACGTCTACGACGAAGAATACGACGAGTCGGAGACGGACAACACGTCCCAGCAGCCACATCGTCGTGGCCGGGCCGAGGAGGACCACCAGCCCACCCAGATCGCCACGGGCCCGCCCGTGCCGGCACAGGAGCGGCGGGAGCCCGCTGTATCTGATTTGGCGCGTATAACTACTCTTCATCCTAGGACGTACAACGAAGCGCGTACCATCGGGGAACACTTCCGTGAGGGAACCCCGGTGATCATGAATCTGACGGAGATGGTCGACAGCGACGCCAAACGGCTCGTCGATTTCGCGGCAGGTCTCGTGTTCGGGCTCCACGGGAGCATCGAGCGTGTTACGAACAGAGTGTTCTTGCTCTCCCCCGCCAATGTCGAGGTGACCGCCGAAGACAAGGCGCGGATGGCAGAACGCGGATTCTTCAACCAAAGCTGATAGCCACATGCGAGAGTGTCCGTGACAGTCGTTGGAGCCATCCTGACGGTGGTGCTGTATCTGTTCCTGCTGATCCTGATCGGCAGGCTGATCCTGGACTACCTCAAGATGTATGCGGAGAGCACGTCGAGGCAGCCCTGGCGGCCCAAGGGGATCGTTCTGGTGTTCGCAGAACCCATCTGGACGGTCACAGAGCCCATCCTCGTTCGCCTGAGACGTATCTTCAAACCGTTGCGATTGGGTAACGTGAGTCTCGATCTGAGCTTCATGGTGCTCTTCCTGATCGTCCTGATCCTCATCCGGGTGGTCGGGGGGTTGACAGCATGATCGTCTTCGTCCGGGAGCTTTGATCGGATACCGTCCTGCAGGGACAGACTCCAAGCGCGCCAAGGAGACCACCATGCCGCTGACACCCGCGGATGTGCGGAACAAGCAGTTCAGCACGACCCGGCTTAGGCCGGGATACGACGAGGAAGAGGTCGACGCCTTTCTCGACGAGGTCGAGGCCGAGCTCGACCGCCTGATCCAGGAGAACGAGGAGCTGCGGGCCAAGCTGGCCGAGTGCCTCCGCGGCAAGGTCCCCGCCATGGCCGCCCCCATCGTGGAGCCCAAGCAGGATCTGGCGCCCCCGATGCCCGAGCCCGTGCGGCACGAGCCCGTCCAGCAGCCCGAGCCGATCGGCATGGGCCTGGCGCACGAGGAGCGCATCCAGCAGCGGCCCAGCACCGAGGACAACATGGACACCGCGGCCCGGGTCCTGGCCCTGGCCCAGCAGACCGCCGACCAGGCGATCGCCGACGCCCGCCGCGAGGCGGACGAGACCCTGGGCCGCGCCCGCCGCGAGGCCGAGGACATCCTGGGCAAGGCGCGCCGCCAGGCCGACCAGATCGTCTCCGAGGCGCGTTCGCGCGCCGAGCAGCTCGACCGCGACGCCCAGGAGCGCCACCGCCAGGTGATGGGCTCCCTGGTGACCCAGCGCGAGGAGCTGGAGCGCAAGGTCGACGACCTGCGCGCCTTCGAGCGCGAGTACCGCAGCAGGCTCAAGGCCTACCTGGAGGGCCAGCTGCGCGAGATCGAGGTCGGCGCCGTCGAGACGGGCTTCTCCAGCCCGACGATCACCGGTCCCCAGCCGGTTCCGGTGGCCGCCCACACCGCCGGCCAGCCCGCCCAGGTCTCCACCGGCCCCACCCCGTTCCCGCCCCCGGCCGAGCCCGCCCAGCACGGTGGCACCGGAGCCTTCCACGCCGCCGTCGAGGCACCGCCGCACGACCGCCGCTGACCCGAAGGCAACCGGACGAGCGTACCCGCGCAGGATGCCGCCCTTTGGCGGATCCCGCAGTGCGCCGCCGGCCGGACGTTCTGCAGCGGATCGCGCAACGCGCACCAGTGCGCGCCCGGCAACGGGCGGCATGCCCTCAGGCGTACTTCCCCCGTCGGCCGTACGGCACGCCTCAGCACGTGTCCAGTCACGAAGAGCACGCCCTCGGGCGTGCGTTCTGCTGTGGGTCGTGTGATGCGCGCCGGTACGTGTTCGGCCGCGCGCCGCAAGGCGCACGCCCTACCTCGGTCCGTGCGACGCCCGGCAACGGGCGGCAGGCACGTCCCCCCCTCGGTCGCCTGACGGGTCTCAGCGCGCGCCCGGTCTCGGATGGCGCACCTTCGTGTGCGTTCCGCCGTGGGTCGCCTGACGCGCTTCGGCGTGTGCCCGGTCTTGGACGGCACGCCTTCGGGCGTGCGTTCTGCTGTGGGTCGCCTGACGCACCTCAGCGCGCCCGGCCTTGAACGGCGCGACTTCGGGGTGCGTTCCGCTGCGGGTGGTGTGATGTGCCTCAGTGCGCGTCCGGTCTCGGATGGCGCACCTTCGTGTGCGTTCCGCCGTGGGTCGCCTGACGCGGCTCAGCGCGTGTCCGGTCGCGGGTGGCGCGCCGGTGGGCGCGCGTTCTGGCGTGGACACGGGTTTCCCGCCTGACGTGCCGACGGGCCCGCAGGCGATAGGGTGCTGACTCCGCCGTAACCTCGCCGGGCTGCGGGGAGCGGTCGAAACGCCGGGTACCGGGAGAGGGAGTCCTTGTGATCATCCTGAGTGGCCTGCTGGTCATCGTGGCGATCGCCCTGCTGGTGGCGGGCATCATCACGGAGGAGCAGGGGGTGCTGGGCCTGAACGGCCTGCAGCTGATCTACGTCTCGATCGCTGTCAGCATCGTCTCGTTCCTCTGCCTGGCCATCGGGGTGCTCATCCGGCGCAAGGAGCTGTTCGGGACGGGTCCGTCCCGTCCGGCCGTCCCCAAGTCCCGGCCCGCGGGCCGGGCGGCGAGGCGGGCCGCCGCCAGGGCCGAGGAGGCCGCCGCGGTCCCCGAGCCCGAAGACGGCCTGCCGCAGGCCTTCCCGACGCCGGCCGCGCAGGTGCCGGACGACGCGCTCGTCCACGTCGTGCCCGGCCGCAAGCGCTACCACCTCGACACCTGCCGGCAGCTCGCCGGACGGCAGGTCGAGGAGCTCACCTACGTCGAGGCCCAGGAGGAGGGGTTCAGCCCCTGCACCGCCTGCCTGCCCGACACCGCGTTGGCGGCGCGCGCCACCGCGGTCGCGGCGGGCGACGCGGACGCCGACCCCGAGGACGGCCTGAGCACCGAGCCCCGGATCGGCGTCGAGGAGCCCCGCGGCGAGGGCGGCGGGCGCTTCGAGCCGACCCGGTCCTTCGAGGCCCCCGCCTCCCCGACCTCCTCCTACGAGATCCCCTCCTACGAGTCCTACGAGGCGGCCTCCTACCAGGCGGTCCCCTCCTACGAGCCCGACGCCGGCCTCCCGCCGGAGGGGTCCGGCGCCCACCCGACGGCCGGCGCCCCCGAGTGGTCGCCCGACCCCTCCGGCCCCCCGGCGGCCGACACGGTCACCGACTGGGACCCCAAGGCGCTGACGGCCGAGCCGATCGACCCGCTCGACCCCGCCTACCCGGTGCCCGACGCCCCCTACACCGGCCCGTCCCCGCTGGAGCCCCGCCAGAGCGGCGACTCCTGGTCGTCCCCGGCCGCCGACCCCTTCCGCGCCGAGTCCGGCGACGCCGCCCCCGAGCAGGGCGACCCGCTGCCGGAGGCTCCGTCCGCCACCTCCACGCTGTCGGACTCCGTGCTGTCCGAGCCGGTCCGGCCCGCCGCGGAGCACGCCCCGGCGGAGCCCGAGCGGGCCGAGCCCGCGGCGGCCCCGGCTCCCCAGGCCGGCGCTCCGGCCGAGGAGTCCCTCACCGGCGGCCCGGTCGTCCCCGGTTCCCGCGAGTCCGAGGAGGGCCCCGGCGCCCCCGTCGTGCGCATCCTCAGCGGCACCAAGCGCTACCACCGCCCCGACTGCGCCCTCATCGAGGACATCGGCGAGGAGGACGAGGACCTGGAGACCCTTTCGCGCGCCACCGCCGAAGAACGCGGCTGCACCCCCTGCCTGGTCTGCCAGCCCGACCGGGAGCCGGCGGTCTGACCCGCCTGGACGAGAAGAAGCCCGTGCCTTGGAGGCACGGGCTTCTTCTCGTCGTAGGGCACCCGTCCGCGCGGACGGGGAGGGTCAGCCGGAGTAGCCCGACCGGCGGGCGGCCCGGCGGGCGGCGCGCTGCTCGCGGCGCTGCTCGCGGGTGAGCTTGCGTTTGACGGTGACCCCGCCGAGGAGGACGTGGCCGGTGAGGCGGATGACGGGGGCCTGCGGGTCGAGCGTCTCCTCCTCGGGGGTGTCGACGCCCCCGAGGACCGCCGTGATCCCGTTCTCGACGCGGACGCCCGGAGGGACGGTGATGTCGACGCCGCCGAAGGCGCAGCTGACGTCGACCACGACCTCGCGCTGGGTGAGGACGGCGGTGCGGAAGTCCAGTTCGACACCGCCGAAGTAGCAGTTCACCGTGGTCAGGGGATCGACGAGCCAGCGGCCCTTGCGCTCGGCGGCGCTGAAGAGGCAGTGGATGGTGTCGGAGCCGCGCACCGGCGGGGGGAGGGCGGCGGACTCCTTGGTCAGGGAGACCCGCGGCCGGGGCAGGTCGCTGGTGAGCGGTTCGAGCTCGGCGTAGGTCTTGGCGGCGTAGAGGTGGTCCAAGCGCTCGGAGTGTTCCTCAGGGGTCAGCCGGCCCTCGGAGAGCGCCTCTCCGAGGACCTCCGCCACTCTGTCGCGGTCGGCGTCCGAGGCTCTCAGCTGGGGGATGTTCTCTAGCTCCACGCTTCCACTATGACAAAGGCACAGGTCTTCTTCCATCCGGGACGACCCGGAGAAGACCCTGAGAAAACCCCTGAGTCCCGGTACGCCGGGCGGGCCCCCACCCCGGTGCGGGCCCGCCCGGCGCCGACGTCAGGCCTTCTTCAGCACGAAGGACAGACCCAGGTCGGCCTCATGGTGGGTGGGCTCGGCGCCGCCCTGCGACTCGGTGAAGGAGGCGGCGAGGACCTCGGCGCCGACCTCCGCGCCGTGCTCGCGCAGCGCCTCGGCCATCTCCGGGTCGGCGGCCGACCAGGCCAGGGAGATGCGGTCGGTGACGTCCAGGCCGGACTGCTTGCGCGCGTCCTGGATCATCCGGACGGCCTCGCGGGCCAGGCCCGCCCGGCGCAGCTCCGGCGTGATCTCCAGGTCGAGCGCGAGGGTCTCGCCCGCGGCGGACTCCACCGCCCAGCCGGACCGGGGCCGCTCGGTGACGATCACGTCGTCGGGCCCGAGGCCGACCGCGCCGACCTCGGCGACCTCGACGCCGAACGAGCCGGCCGAGCGCAGCCCGGCGACGAGCGCGGCGGCGTCCGCGGCGGTGACGGCCCTGGCCACCAGGGGCGTCTGCTTGCCGAAGCGCTTGCCCAGCTCGCGGAAGTTGGGCTTGACCTCGTACTCGACCAGGTCGCCGCCGATGGACGACAGCTCCTCGAAGGAGCCGACGTTCAGCTCCTCGGCGATCTGGGCGCGCAGCTGCTCGGGCAGGGTGGCCCAGCCGGGCGCGCCGACCAGGGCGCGGCCCAGCGGCTGGCGGATGCGCACGGCCGAGGAGGTGCGCGCGGCGCGGCCCAGGTCGACCAGCCGCCGCACCAGCGCCATCTGCGCGGTCAGCCCGGCGTCCAGCAGCGAGGGGTCGACCTCGGGCCAGGTCGCCAGGTGCACCGACTCGGGGGAGCCCTCGGACCGGATCACGTCCCAGACGTGGTCGGTGACGAACGGCACCAGCGGGGCCATGAGCCGGGTCAGCGTCTCCAGGCACTGGTACAGGGTCGCGAACGCCGAGGCGTTCTCCGGCGTGGTCGGGCCCTCCCAGAACCGGCGGCGGGACCGGCGCACGTACCAGTTGGACAGGTCGTCGACGAACTCGCCGAGGCGGCGTCCGGCGGCCTGGGTGTCGAAGACCTCCATGGCCTCGGTGACCTCGGCGACCGTGCGGTGCAGCTCGGCCAGCGCCCAGCGGTCCAGCAGCGGGCGGTCGGCGGGCGCGGGCGCCTCGCCGAGCCGCTCGGGCGTCCAGGCGTTGCCCTGCGCCGCGGCGGCGTTGGCGTACAGGATGAAGAAGGAGGCGGTGTTCCAGTAGGTCAGCAGGACCTTGCGGACGATCTCCTCCAGCACCCCGTGGCCGACGCGCCGCGCCGCCCACGGCGAGCCGGAGCAGGCCATGAACCAGCGCAGGGCGTCGGCGCCGTGCTGGTCCATCAGCGGCATCGGCTTCAGCACGTTGCCCAGGTGCTTGGACATCTTGCGGCCGTCCTCGGCCAGGATCAGCCCGAGGCAGAGCACGTTCTCGTAGGAGGACCTGTCGAACACCAGGGTGCCGACGGCCATCAGGGAGTAGAACCAGCCGCGGGTCTGGTCGGTGGCCTCGCAGATGAACTGCGCCGGGTAGGCCTTCTCGAACTCCTCCTGGTTGTGGTAGGGCGTGCCGTGCTGGGCGAACGGCATGGAGCCCGAGTCGTACCAGGCGTCGATGACGTCGGGCACGCGGGTGGCGGTCTTGGCGCAGACCGGGCAGGGGAAGGTCACGTCGTCGACGAACGGCCGGTGCGGGTCGAGCCCGGAGTGGTCCTCACCGGCCAGCTCCGACAGCTCCTTGAGCGAGCCGACGCAGGTGACGTGCTCGTCCTCGCACAACCACAGCGGCAGCGGGGTGCCCCAGTAGCGGGAGCGCGACAGCGACCAGTCGACGTTGTTGCGCAGCCACTCGCCGAACCGGCCCTCCTTGATCGTCTCGGGGAACCAGTTGGTTCCCTCGTTCTCGCGGAGCAGCTTGTCCTTGATCGCGGTGGTGCGGATGTACCAGGAGGGCAGCGCGTAGTACAGCAGCGCCGAGTGGCAGCGCCAGCAGTGCGGGTAGCTGTGCTCGAAGTGCGCGCCGCGGAAGAGCAGGCCGCGCTCGCGCAGGTCGGCGGTCAGGGCCTCGTCTGCCTCCTTGAACAGCACGCCGCCGACCATCGGGACGTCCTGGAGGAAGCGGCCGTCCGGGCCGATCGGGTTGACGACCGGCAGCCCGTAGCGCTTGCAGGTCTGCAGGTCGTCGGCGCCGAAGGCGGGCGCCTGGTGGACCAGGCCGGTGCCGTCCTCGACGGTGACGTACTCGGCGAGCAGCACGAAGTGCGCGCCGGGCACCTCGACCAGCTCGAACGGGCGGCTGTAGGGGGTGTGCTCCAGCTCGGAGCCGGGGAAGGACTCGCGGGCGGTCCAGCCCTCGCCCAGCGCGCTCTCCATCAGCGGCTCGGCGACGATGACCGGCTTCTCGCCGTCCTTCTCGGCGACGACGTAGGTGACGCCGGGGTGGACGGCCACCGCGGTGTTGGACACCAGCGTCCAGGGGGTGGTGGTCCAGATGAGCAGGTCGGCGCCCTCGAAGCGGCCGGACGTGACCGGCATGCGCACGTACACCGACGGGCTGGTGACCGTCTCGTAGCCGCCGGGCTGGCCCAGCTCGTGGTCGGACAGGCCGGTGCCGCAGCGCGGGCAGTACGGGGTGATGCGGTGGTCGCGGAAGAGGAGGTCCTTCTCCCAGATGACCTTCAGCGACCACCAGACGGACTCGATGTAGGAGGGGTCCATGGTGCGGTAGGCCTGCTGGAGGTCGACCCAGTAGCCCATGCGCTCGGTGAGCTCCTCGAAGGCGTCGGTGTGGCGCATGACCGACGCGCGGCACCGCTCGTTGAACTCGGCGATGCCGTAGGCCTCGATCTGCGGCTTGCCCGACAGGCCGAGCTCCTTCTCCACGGCCACCTCGACGGGCAGCCCGTGGCAGTCCCAGCCGGCCTTGCGGGGCACGTGGTAGCCCTGCATGGTCTTGAACCGGGGGAAGACGTCCTTGAAGACGCGGGCCTCGACGTGGTGCACGCCGGGCATGCCGTTGGCGGTGGGGGGTCCTTCGTAGAAGACCCAGCGGGGGCCGTCGGCGTTGCGCTCGAGCGACCGCTGGAAGATCTTCTCGTCCTGCCAGCGGCGCAGGAGGTCACGTTCGAGGGCCGGCAGATCGACCTGCGCGGGAAGGGGACGGAAGGACACGGCGGCGAGACCTCCAAGACGACGGGACCGGTCTTGAAGGGACGATCCGGCGCGCGGACCGCGGTACCACCCTTCTTGGCCGCCCGTGGTGGGGACGGCCCGCTTCGTTGTCGTCTCGGCTGCCGGTTCTACTGGGCGCGGGGGCCGTTCTTCCGGCGGCTCCGAGGTGATGGCCTCATCACTGCCTTGCCGTGGACTGCCCCGATTGTACGGGGCGCGCGGGCGGGTGTTCGACGGGAATTCCGGTCAGAAGTGCGTCATGGGAGGGTGAAGGAATGGCGATCAGGGTGGCGATCCGGGTGGGGCCGGGGGCGAGCAGGACGAAGGTCGGCGGGAGCCGCGGTGACGCGCTGGTCGTCAGGGTCGCCGCCCGCGCGGTGGAGGGCAGGGCCACGGAGGCGGCGCTGGAGGCGGTCGCAGAGGCCCTGGGGGTGCGGCGGCGCGACGTGCGGCTGCTCTCGGGCGCCACGAGCCGGGACAAGCTGATCGAGGTTGACGGAGATGTGACTCTGCTCACACTCAAGCTCGATCGACTGCGTGGTTCGTGACGCTGGGGTGTGGGGCATATGCGGGTGGTGACCAGACGGCGTTGTTTGCCGCACCCCGGAGGGAGACCTATGCTGCCCGCACTGCCAGTCGAGAACAAGATCAGCGCTAGGGGGACCGACATGGCCGGCACCGCAAGCGTGGCCCAGCAGGCCCAGCAGGCCCAGGAGGCCAAGGCGGCCAGGAAGGCAGGGGAGCTCCCGGTCCGCGAGGGAGAGGAACGCTGGACGGCCGAGGAGCTGTCGGCGGTGCGGACCAGGCTGACCGCCGAGATAGAGGAGCTCGCCGCGGAGATCGACGCCGCGCGCACCCAGGCCGCCGAGGGCACCGACCTCGGCGAGGGCGCGGGCGACGACCAGGCCGACGCGGGCGCCAAGACCTACGAGCGCGAGCACGAGCTGGCGCTGACCAACAACTCCCGTGATCTGCTGCGCCAGAACGAGCGCGCGATCGCGCGAATAGAGGCGGGCACCTATGGTGTCTGTGAGGAATGCGGCAAGGCCATCGGCAAGGCACGACTCCAGGCCTTCCCGCGTGCCACGCTGTGTGTGAAGTGCAAACAACGCGAGGAACGACGCTGAGCGAGATCCAGAACGAGTCGGACGGAGCCGGGGCCGTCTCCGAACAGGAGACGGGGCCCCGGCCCCGTCGTGTCGCCCTCCTGGCCGCGGTGGCCGCGGTGGCGCTGCTGGCCGACCAGGTCACCAAGATCCTGGTGGTGGCGCGGCTGGAGGGGCAACGCCCGATCGAGCTGCTGGGCGGGCTGACCACGCTGCGGGTCACCCGCAACAGCGGCGCCGCCTTCTCCATCGGCACCGGCATGACGTGGGTGTTCACCATCATCGCCATCGGAGTGGTGATCGCCATCGTGCGCACCGCCCGCGACCTGCGCAGCACGCCCTGGGCGATCAGCCTCGGCCTGCTGCTCGGCGGGGCGCTGGGCAACCTGGCCGACCGCATCCTCCGGGCGCCCGGCGGGTTCCAGGGCCATGTGGTCGACTGGATCGAGTGGCCCAACTGGCCGGTGTTCAACCTGGCCGACTCCGCCATCGTCTGCGGCGGCGTCCTGGCCGTCGTCCTGGCCGCGCGCGGCCGGCAGCTCGACGGCACCACGGACACCGGCGCGAAGGCCGAAGGGGAGGACTCCGCGTGAGCGACCACCGCAGCCTCTTCGTCCCCGAGGGCCTGGAGGGCGAACGGGCGGACGCCGCGCTGGCCCGCCTCTTCGGGTTGTCCCGCACCCGCGCCGCCGAGGTGATCGCCGCCGGGGACGTCCTGCTGGACGGGCGGCCCGCCGCGAAGTCCGACAGGGTCACCGCCGGCGCCTGGCTCGAGGTGGTCCTCCCGCCGCCGCCCGCCGCGCCCGTCGCGGTGCCCGAGGCGGTCCCGGGCATGACGATCCTCTACGAGGACGACCACATCATCGTGGTGAACAAGCCCGTGGGCGTCGCGGCCCACCCCACCACCGGCTGGACCGGGCCCACGGTCATCGGCGGCCTGCTGGGCGCCGGGCACACCGTGGCCACCAGCGGCGCGGCCGAGCGCCAGGGCATCGTGCACCGGCTGGACGCCAACACCACCGGCTGCATGGTGGTGGCCAAGAGCGAGCTGGCCTACTCCCGGCTGAAGAACGCCTTCCGGGAACGGGAGGTCACCAAGCGCTACCACGCCCTGGTCCAGGGCCACCCCGACCCGTTCCGCGGCACGGTCGACGCCCCCATCGACCGGCACCCCTCGGGCAGCGGCAGGTTCGCGGTGGTCGCGGGCGGCCGCCCCTCGGTCACCCACTACGACACGATCGAGGCGTTCCGGGCGGCGTCGCTGCTGGACATCACCCTGGAGACCGGCCGCACCCACCAGATCCGGGTGCACATGTCGGCGCTGCGCCACCCGTGCGTGGGGGACATGCTCTACGGCGCCGACCCGACCCTGGCGGCCCGCCTGGGCGTCACCCGGCAGTGGCTGCACGCCGTCCGCCTGGGCTTCATGCACCCGTCGACCGACGAGTACGTCGAGTTCACCAGCCCCTACCCCGAGGACCTGAGCAAGGCCCTGGACATCGTGGCCGCCGAGTCCTGAGCCCCGGCTCAGTCCTCGATCTCGCCCAGGCTCACCCGGACGGCGTGGATCGCGGCGTCGTACAGATCCGACTCCACGAACCGCGCCCCGGGGAACCGGGTGAGCTCGTTCTGCAGGTCGGCCAGCGACAGCCGGCTGATCAGCAGCGCCAGCGCCGTGCGGCCCGGCGGAACCGCCTCCCGCAGTCCGGCGATCTTGTCGTCCTTGATCCCGGTGTCGATGAGCTTTCCCAGCAGCGCACCGCCGCCGGCACCGGCGGCGCCGCCGACGAGCCCGCCGATCGGCCCGCCCAGCAGGGTGCCCAGCAGCAGCCCCCACATGCCCGCGCCCAGCGCGCCGCGGCCGGGGGTGAAGTCCTGGGTCTCCCGTACGGTCGAGCTCCCGTCGGCGTCCCGCTCGATGAACACCGCGTCGTGCAGGCGCAGCTGCCCGTTCTTCTGCATCCGCAGCGCGGTGAGCATGAACTCGCTCGCCTTCAGCGGATCGTCGAAACCGATCACCAGGAGTTTCTGCGGCGCTTCCGTCATGCCATCCCCCCTTCCCCGCCGCCCTTCCCGCGGAACCTCGGCGTCCTGTGACCTTCCCCCGCGGGGGCTAAGGTCGGTGTCGTCGACGGACCGAGGGAGGACGGGGCGCATGGCGAAGACGGTGAAGGGCGCGGGCAGGGCCGGAGGCACCCCGGCCACCGTCGCGGCGGGGAAGGCCGGGATCGCCTTCACGCTTCACCCGTACGAGGTGGATCCCGCCGCGGAGTCCTACGGCGAGGCCGCCGCGGCGGCGCTGGGCGTCCCGCCGGAGCGGCTCTTCAAGACGCTGCTGGCCGAGGTGGACGGGAAGCTGACCGTCGGGGTGGTGCCGGTGTCGGGGCGGCTGGACCTCAAGGCGCTCGCCGCGGCCGCGGGCGGCAAGCGCGCCCAGATGGCCGCGCCCGCCGACGCCGAGCGGGCCACCGGGTACGTGGTGGGCGGGATCAGCCCGCTGGGGCAGCGCAGGCGGCTGCCCACGGTGGTGGACGCGAGCGTCTCAGACTTCCCGACGGTCTACGTCTCCGCCGGGCGGCGCGGGCTGCAGATCGAACTCGCCCCGGCCGACCTGCTGCGGCTCACCGGCGCCCGGACCGCCGTGATAGGCGGGGCGTAGCCGCCCGGCGGCGTCCAGCGCCTCCAGCATGCCGAAGACGATCACCGAGACCAGCGGCTGGAGCGTCACCACGGCCGTCGCGCCCAGGTCCAGCGGGCCGAGCACCCGGGTGCCGTCCGCGGCGGTCGCCAGGGCGTGCTCGAAGCCGTCCAGGCCGAACCGGTGGCCCAGCCACCAGGCGAGCAGGGAGCCGAGCAGGCCGCCGGTGCACAGGCCGAGCACGAGCGGGACCTCGCCGGCGCGCCCGGCCCGCCAGTAGGCCACGGCGCCCGCCAGCAGCCCCAGCACCACGCAGATCAGGGCCAGCTTGCCGTCGGCGCTGATGAGCACCTCGGACTCGGAGTCGGCCGGGTAGGCGCGCCCGCGGACGACCACGTACTCGGGCCGTTCGGCGAGCCGGGACCACAGCAGCCCCGCGGGGAGGCCAAGCAGGGCGAGCACGCCGGTGGCGGCCCCCCAGACCCATACCTGCCGCCTCACAACCCACGCTCCTGTACGCCTGCGGAAAGCCGATCTCTCGCAGCGTAACGCGGCGGAACGGGTGCCTTGGTGAAGGGAGCGCAAAGTCGGCGGCCCCGGGTAGTGTTCCGGTCATGTCAGGATTCAGCTCGGCGTTCGAACGCCTGGGTGCCGCGCTGTCCGCCATCGCCCTGCAGCGGCAGGAGACGCTGGCGGGATACCTGCCCCGCGCCGACTGGAGCGCCGACCTCGGGGCCCGCACCTACACCAGCGGCGGGGTCACCGTCCGGGTGGGGCTGCTGGGCAGCTACGCGGCGGACGAGCGCACCTGGCTGTGGGGCTGGGCCAACCGGCAGTTCGGACCCGACCATCCCGCGGTCGTGCCGACCCTGGCGGTGCGGGAGCTGGGCGAGCGGCTGGCCATCCCCGAGTTCACCACCCCCGAGCTCGACCTGTCCTGGTACCGGGGGCCCGCCGCGCACGGCGGCGAGCCGATCGCGCTGGTCGCGTCCGGGGCGCTGGCGGGGTCCGGCTACATCGGCGCCGGCTACGACGGGGGCTCGGCCTACCTCCAGGTCGACGACCCGCAGGTGCCCGAGGCCGCCTTCGACCCGATCCCGGTGCCCGCGCTGCTGATGAGCGCGGTGGCGCTCTTCCCGCGCGACCCCCGGCTGACCCTGACCCGCCTCCTGTCCCACCACCGGGTGCCCTTCCGCCAGACAGGGGCGGTGACCGAGGCGCGGCTGCCCGGCGGCGGCACCGCCCGGGCGATCTTCGACGAGCACGGCAGGCTCAAGAACTGGGAGGCGAGCCTGCGGGTGTAGAGGATCCGCGGGTGAAGTGTCAGGGATCGTCGCAAAGGCCGTCCCGGCCCCCGAAACTCGATTGCGGCGCCGGGCCCGGCCTTCCGTAGACTGAGCTGCGTGATTTCCCGAATCGACCTGCGCGGCTCCCTGCCGGAAGACCTGCGCTCCGTGATGCCCCGAGCCGACTTCGACGTCGAGGCCGCCCTGGAGAAGGTGCGGCCGATCTGTGAGGACGTGCGGCATCACGGCGTCGCGGCGGTGCTGCGCTACACGCGGGACTTCGACGGCGTCGAGCTGACCACCACGCGGGTGCCCGTCCAGGCGATCCACGACGCCCTGGAGAGCCTCGACCCGGCGGTGCGCGCCGCGCTGGAGGAGGCGATCCGGCGCACCCGGATCGTGCACCGGGCCCAGCGCCGCACCGACGTCACCACCCGGGTGGTGCCCGGCGGCACCGTCACCGAGCGGTGGGTGCCGGTCGAGAGGGTCGGCCTGTACGTGCCGGGCGGCAAGGCCGTCTACCCCTCCAGCGTGGTCATGAACGTGGTCCCCGCCCAGGAGGCCGGGGTGCGCTCGCTGGCCGTCACCTCGCCCGCCCAGAAGGAGTTCGGCGGGCTGCCGCACCCGTCCATCCTGGCCGCCTGCGCGCTGCTGGGCGTGGACGAGGTCTACGCCGCGGGCGGGGCCCAGAGCCTGGCGATGTTCGCCTACGGCACCCAGGAGTGCCCGCGGGTCGACCTGATCACCGGCCCCGGCTCGATCTGGGTGGCCGCCGCCAAGCGGTACCTGCGCGGCGTCGTCGGCATCGACGCCGAGGCCGGCCCCACCGAGATCGCGATCCTGGCGGACGCCACCGCCAACCCCGCCTACGTCGCCGCCGACCTGATCAGCCAGGCCGAGCACGACACCATCGCCGCGTCCGTGCTGGTCACCGACTCCCCGGACCTCGCCGAGGCGGTCATCGCCGAACTGGCCGGGCAGGTCGCGCGCACCAAGCACCGCGAGCGGGTCACCGAGGCGCTGGCGGGCCGCCAGTCGGCGGTCATCCTCGTCTCGTCGCTGGACGACGGGCTGGCCGTGGTCGACGCCTACGCCGCCGAGCACCTGGAGATCCACACCGCGGACGCCGCCGCCGTCGCCGCCCGGGTGCGCAACGCCGGCGCGGTCTTCGTGGGCGACCACTCCCCGGTCTCCCTGGGCGACTACCTCGCCGGCTCCAACCACGTGCTGCCGACCGGCGGCTGCGCCTGCCACTCCTCCGGCCTGTCGGTGCAGTCGTTCCTGCGCGGCATCCATGTGGTCGACTACGACCGCGCCGCCCTGGCCGAGGCCACGGCCATGGTCGTGGCGCTCGCCGAGTCCGAGGACCTGCCCGCGCACGGCGCCGCCCTCAAGGCCCGCTTCGGCTGGGAGATCCCCTCATGACCTCGCTCGAAGACCTGCCGCTGCGCGACGACCTGCGCGGCGACAAGCCCTACGGGGCGCCGCAGCTGGACGTCCCGGTCCAGCTCAACACCAACGAGAACCCCTACGGCCCGTCGCCGGAGCTGGTGCGGGCCCTGGGCGAGTCGGTCGCCGCGGCCGCGGGCGAGCTCAACCGCTACCCCGACCGCGACGCCACGGCGCTGCGCGCCGACCTGGCGGCGTACCTGAACGCCGAGTCCGGGACGCGCCTGGACGCCTCCCGGGTGTGGGCGGCCAACGGCTCCAACGAGATCATCCTGCAGATCCTGCAGGCCTTCGGCGGCCCGGGGCGCAGCGCCCTGGGCTTCGAGCCGTCCTACTCGATGCACCCGACCATCACCAAGGTGGCCAACACCCGCTGGATCAACGCCTTCCGGTCCGAGGACTTCGGCCTGGAGGCCGACCGGGCCATCGCCGCGATCACCGAGCACCGGCCCGACGTGGTGTTCCTCACCTCGCCCAACAACCCGACCGGCACCGCGCTGGACCACGGGGCGATCAAGGCGGTGCTGGACGTCGCGCCCGGCATGGTGGTGGTCGACGAGGCCTACGGGGAGTTCCGGCGGGCGGGCACGCCCTCGGCGCTGGAACTGCTGCCCGGCAACCCGCGGCTGATCGTCACCCGTACGATGTCCAAGGCGTTCGCCCTCGCCGGCGCGCGCCTGGGCTACCTGGCGGCCGACCCGGCGGTGCTGGAGGCGCTGCTGCTGGTCCGGATGCCCTACCACCTGTCGACGGTCACCCAGGCGGTCGCGCGCACCGCGCTGTCCTTCTCCGGTGAGCTGCTCGGCTACGTCGACGCGCTGCGCCGGGAGCGCGACGCCACGGTCGGGTGGCTGCGCGACGAGGGGTTCAGGGTCGCCGACTCCGACGCGAACTTCGTGCTGTTCGGGGAGTTCTCCGACCGGGACGCCGTGTGGCGGCGGATGCTCGACCACGGCGTGCTCATCCGGGTGGTGGGCCCCCCGTCCTGGCTGCGGGTTACGGTGGGGACGCCGCAGGAGATGGCAGCTTTCCGCAATGCTTTGAAGGAGTCAGTGTGAGCCGTGTCGGCCGCGTGGAGCGGGGCACCAAGGAGACCAAGGTCCTCGTCGAGATCGACCTGGACGGCACGGGCAGGGTCGAGGTGTCGACCGGTGTCGGCTTCTTCGACCACATGCTGGACCAGCTGGGCAAGCACGGCTCGTTCGACCTGACCGTCCGGACCGACGGCGACCTGCACATCGACAGCCACCACACCATCGAGGACACCTCGATCGCGCTGGGCCAGGCGTTCAAGCAGGCGCTGGGCGACAAGCGCGGCATCCGCCGGTTCGCCGACGCCTCGATCCCGCTGGACGAGTCCCTCGCCCAGGTGACGGTCGACCTGTCCGGCCGCCCGTACCTGGTGCACTCCGAGCCCGCGGGCATGGCCCCGATGATCGGCTCGGAGTACGACACCACGATGACCCGGCACATCTTCGAGTCGTTCGTGGCCAACGCCGAGGTCGCCCTGCACGTCCACGTCCCCTACGGGCGCAACGCCCACCACATCGTCGAGGCGCAGTTCAAGGCGCTGGCGCGGGCGCTGCGCTACGCCTCCGAGCTCGACCCCCGGGTGCACGGGATCCCCTCCACCAAGGGCGCCCTGTGATGCTCGGCGTGCTCCCGCCGGTGGGGCCGGTGCTGCTGGCGGCCGAGGAGAAGGGCGGGATCGAGCTGTTCGGCCTGACCTTCACGCCGTTCGCGCTGTTCATGTTCGCGCTCACCCTGTTCTTCCTGACCGGGGTGTACAGCTTCCTCAGGCAGGGGCTGAAGGGCGCGGCGGTCGTGGTGGGGGTGCTGGCCGTGCTGGCGTTCGTCGCGGGTCTGGGGAGGATGTAGTGAAGAAGGTCGTCGTCCTGGACTACGGTTCGGGCAATCTCAGGTCGGCCGAGCGCGCCGTCGCCCGCGCGGGCGCGGACGTCGCGGTCACCTCCGACTTCGACGAGGCGCTGAACGCCGACGGGCTCGTCGTCCCCGGCGTCGGCGCCTTCGCCGCCTGCATGCAGGGCCTGCAGTCGGTCAAGGGCGAGCGGATCATCGGCCGCCGCCTGGCCGGGGGGCGTCCCGTCCTGGGCATCTGCGTCGGCATGCAGATCCTCTTCGGCAAGGGCGTCGAGCACGGCATCACCACCGAGGGCTGCGGCGAGTGGCCCGGCACCGTCGAGCGCCTGGACGCGCCCGTCCTGCCGCACATGGGCTGGAACACCGTCGAGGCACCCGAGGAGTCGGTCCTCTTCGCCGGTCTCGACGCCGAGACCCGCTTCTACTTCGTGCACTCCTACGGCGTGCGCACCTGGGAGCTGGTGGACAGCGCCCTCCAGCCGCCCCTGGTCACCTGGGCCGAGCACGGCGACCGCTTCGTGGCGGCCGTCGAGAACGGCCCCCTCAGCGCCACCCAGTTCCACCCCGAGAAGTCCGGCGACGCAGGCGCCCAGCTCCTGAGGAACTGGCTCGGCACCCTGTGATCCGGGGCGCGCCCCGTCCCGCCTCCGCGACGCCCGTCCCTCGCCAAGAGGGACGGGCGTCGCGCCGTCCAAGGCGTGGAAGGGGGCGGCGAGCCGGATGGGCCGGGCCGGATCGGCCTGGACGGCCTGCTCCAGCAGGGGCCGTCTCAGCGGAGGGCCGCCTCCAGGGCGTGAGAGGCGGGAGGCGACCTCGTCGGGCGGCGCGTCGGTAGGCGGCCCGCGGGCCTGGAGTGAGGTACTCGCGTCCGGTGCGTCGGGAGTGCGCGTGCGGGGCTGGATACTCGGACGGTGAGCAAGGAGCGGGCTCGGCGGCGGGCCGAGCGGGAGGCCGAGGCGGTCCGGCAGGCCGAGGCGCAGCGGGTCAGGGCGGCGCGGGCGGCACGGTGGCGGGCGCGGTGGGGGGCGGTGCGGAAGCGGTTGCCGAAGGCGGCGCCCGGTCCTGCCGCGCGCAGGAGGCGCAGGCGGGGAGCGGCCGCCGCGGCGGTGTTCGCGGGGATCCAGGGAGCGGCCTGGTTGCTCGGATTGTCGCTGATGGCACGGTTCGGGGTGCTGGTGGTCTGCGCGCTGGTGTTCCCAATCGGGGTCTTCGTGCTCTTCGACCGGCGCTGACGGCGCAACACTGAGACAGTCTTTTCTCTTTGTCTCAACTCCGGTACTGTGCAAGTGAGCACTTGCTTGGGTGGAGGTCGCACGTGGACGGATCCGGTTCGTTGTTGCGGAGGTACGCGGGGGATTTCAGGGCCCTCATCCCCGGGAGCAGCGCGGGGCTGATGCAGCTGCTGTATCCCCCCTTGGGCGCGGGGGTCGCCGACCACTCGGACTTCTTCTCCGATCCGTTCGGGCGGATCTACCGGTCGGTCCCGCAGATCTGGGCAACGATCTTCGAGTCGGACGCCGCCGCGCGGGCGCGGGGCGTCCGTGACCTCCACGCGGGGATGAAGGGCGTCGAACGGGGCAGGCGCTACCACGCGCTGGAGCCCGAGACGTTCTGGTGGGCGCACGCCACCTTCACCTGGGAGATCTTCCGGTCGGTGGAGCTGTTCCACCCGCAGGCCCTCTCGGCCGACGAGGAGGAGCGCCTCTACGCCGAGACGGTCCAGTGGTACGAGCGGTACGGGATGAGCATGAAGCCCGTCCCGCAGGACTACGCCGCGTTCCGCACGAAGTTCCACCGCATCTGCGCCGAGGAGCTGGACCACAACCCCGCCGCGGACCGGGCGCTGGACATCGCGCTGCACGGGCGGGGCGTCTCGGTGCTGCCGGACGCGCCCGCGCTGATCGGCAGGGCCGCGTCCCTGATGGCCGAGCCCTCCGCCAGGTCGTCCGCCCTCGGCTGCCTGCCGGAGATCGTCCGGGAGCGCTTCGGCATCCCCTGGAGCGCCACGGACAGGCTCGTCTTCGCGGTGCGGTGCCAGGCGATCTGCCGGGGATGGGAGGCGGTGCCCGACCGGGTGAACCGGACGGCGCTGCGGACCCTGCTGCGCTACGTCGGCAGCACCACCCGGGACCGGCGCTACCGGCCGGCCGCCTGACGGGCCGGTGTGATCCGGGACACGACCGGCGGGTAACCGCGAGTGCGGGGATGTCGTGTTTCCGCCGGTCAGAACCCGGCCGGTAGGGTGGTGGGCCATGACCCTGACGCTGCTTCCCGCCGTTGACGTCGCCGATGGCCAGGCCGTGCGCCTGGTGCAGGGCGAGGCCGGCTCCGAGACCTCCTACGGCGACCCCCTCGACGCCGCGCTGGCCTGGCAGAGCGCCGGCGCCGAGTGGATCCACCTGGTCGACCTGGACGCCGCCTTCGGCCGCGGCTCCAACCGTGAACTGCTGCGCGAGATGACCGGCCGGCTGGACGTCAAGGTCGAGCTGTCCGGCGGTATCCGCGACGACGACTCCCTGCGCGCCGCCCTGGACACCGGCTGCGCCCGGGTGAACATCGGCACCGCCGCGCTGGAGAACCCCGAGTGGTGCCGCAAGATCATCGCCGAGTTCGGCGACCGCATCGCCGTCGGCCTGGACGTGCGGGGCACCACCCTGGCCGCCCGCGGCTGGACCCAGGAGGGCGGCGACCTCTGGGAGGTGCTCGCCCGCCTGGAGGAGGACGGCTGCCCGCGCTACGTGGTCACCGACGTCACCAAGGACGGCACCCTGCGCGGCCCGAACGTCGAGCTGCTGCGCGAGGTCTGCCGCCGCACCGACAAGCCGGTCGTCGCCTCCGGCGGCGTCTCCTCCCTGGCGGACCTGCGGGCCCTGGCGGCCCTGGTGCCCGAGGGCGTCGAGGGCGCGATCGTCGGCAAGGCGCTGTACGCCCAGGCCTTCACCCTGCAAGAGGCCCTGGAGACCGTTCGATGATCGAACGGATTTCGTCCGGCGGCCCCTGGGAGGAGACGTTCGGCTACTCCCGCGCGGTGCTGGCGGGCGACATGGCCTTCGTCGCCGGCTGCACCTCGGTCGTCGACGGCGAGGTCGTCCACGTGGGCGACGCCTACGAACAGGCCCGCACCGCCTTCCAGATCGCGCTGTGGTCGCTGGAGCGCCTGGGCCTGTCGCCCAAGGACGTGGTGCGGACGCGCATGTACGTGACGGGCGCCGAGCACGTGGAGGCCGTGGGGCGCGCCCACGGCTCCCTGTTCGGCGACGTCAGGCCCGCCTCCAGCCTCCTGCTGGTGGCCGGCCTGATCGACCCGCGCATGCTGGTCGAGGTCGAGGTCGACGCCTACGCGGGAGAAGTGATCGCATGACCGTGGCCATCCGAGTGATCCCCTGCCTGGACGTCGACGCGGGCCGGGTCGTCAAGGGTGTCAACTTCCAGAACCTGCGCGACGCGGGCGACCCGGTCGAGCTGGCCCGCCGCTACGACGCCGAGGGCGCCGACGAGCTGACCTTCCTGGACATCACCGCCTCGTCCGGGGACCGCTCGACCACCTACGACGTGGTGCGGCGCACCGCCGAGCAGGTCTTCATCCCGCTGACCGTGGGCGGCGGCGTCCGCAGCGTCGAGGACGTCGACAGACTGCTGCGGGCCGGCGCCGACAAGGTGTCGATCAACACCGCGGCGATCGCCCGTCCGGAGTTCCTGCGCGAGGCCGCCCACCGGTACGGCTCGCAGTGCATCGTGTTGTCGGTGGACGCGCGGCGCGGCGGGGACACCCCGTCGGGGTTCGAGGTGACCACCCACGGCGGGCGCAAGGGCACCGGCATCGACGCGATCACGTGGTCGCGCGAGGCCGAGGAGCTCGGGGTGGGGGAGATCCTGCTCAACTCCATGGACGCCGACGGCACCAAGAACGGCTTCGACCTGGAGATGCTGGCCCGGGTCCGCGAGGTGGTCTCCGTGCCGGTGATCGCCAGCGGCGGCGCGGGCGCGCTGGAGCACTTCGCCCCGGCGGTGGCCGCGGGCGCGGACGCGGTGCTGGCCGCCTCGGTCTTCCACTTCGGGGACCTGAAGATCTCCGAGGTCAAGGGCGCGATCAGGGAAGCCGGGCACCCGGTGCGCTGAGGCGTGCCCGGGGCGGGGGCGGCGGTGAGGCCGCCGCCCGGCCGCCGGCCGCCGCGGTCGCGCGGCGGCCCTCCCGGCGGGTCATCCGCCGACGTTCGTCGTGATCTCGATGATGACCTGCTCCTGGGTGATGGACTGCACCCGGACGTCGAACTCCCCGGAGGACTGCTCGCTGTCCAGCGGGACGGTGAGCTCCTGGCCGCCGATCTTCAGGGTGGCGCTGGTGTCGGTGGCGGAGACGAACTCGGCGTTGACGCCCAGGACCTCGGCCTTGGCGTTGACGCCGCGGTCGAAGGTCACGGTGCACTTGCCCGCGGCGATGTCGCAGTCGGCGTTCTCGCTGCTGCACGCCGAGGTCGCGGCCAGGGCCAGCGCGAGCAGGGGGGTGGCGAGGAGAAGGCGGGTCTTCGAGGAGATCATGGGAGCAGTCTAGGGGCGGGAAGGCGGCCCGGACATCGCCCTGCGGGACCACTTCGGGCCTCCCCAGGGGAGGAGGAGGCGCCTCCCGGCCGACACCTGACGACGATTTCCGGGGGTTCTCCGCGCCCCGGGCGTCAGGGCTCCGTCCGGTCCACGGCTGCCGAGACCACGCCCGGCTCCTCCGCGGCGCAGGCGGCCAGCCGGCGCAGCCGCAGCCGGTTGTCCTCGGTGAGCGGCGCGGTGGAGGCCCCGATGCGGCGGGCGTCGTCCTCACAGTCCCACAGCGCCTCGGTGGCGTAGACCTCGGCGGTGTGCGGGGCGGTGCGCAGCAGCGCGGTGAGCAGCCGGGGCCGCAGGTAGGCGTACTCGGTGGCCGACCAGGCCTCCTTCAGCAGCGGGACGGCGGCGCCCGCGCGCAGCCTGCCCAGCCCCTCCACCGGACTGGCCGCCGCGCCCCAGCTCCCGGCCGACAACGCCTCCGACAGGTCGCCCAGCAGGATCGGCACGTCCCTGGCGGTGCCGTGTCTGGCCAGTATGTCGATGCCGACCTCGGCGCAGCCGGGCACGCCGCCCGCCCAGGCCCTCGCCCTGGGCAGCGCCTCGGCGCCGTACTCGCGCAGCGCCCGGCAGATGACGCCGCGCCAGCGGCTGGGGCGCTCGGGCAGGATCTCCTCGGCCAGGTCGAGCAGCGCGGGGCTGCGGCGGCGGCCCAGCTCCAGGATGGCCTCGACGGAGGCGTCGGAGCGCTGGTGGACCAGCGCGGCCAGCTCGACGTCCGAGCCGGTGGGGCGGTGCTGCTCCCGGGGGTGCGGGGGCGGGCTGGAACGGCGTGCCCGCACCGCGTCGGCGATCACGGTGTGCTCCGAGGCCCACTGCCGGATGACCGGGTTGCCGGGATCGTCGACGAGCCAGTGCAGGTCGTCCTCGTCGCAGCGGGCGGCGGCGACCGGTCCCAGGCCGTGCACGAGCGCCGGATCGCCCAGGGAGACCAGGGCGTCCAGCGCCTCGAACCACTGCGCGCCCTCCTGGGCGTAGCGCCGCAGCGGGGTGGCGGCCTCGCGCCTGCTCAGCCGCACGAGGTCGGCCAGGACGTCGATGGCCAGGGAGACGCGCCAGTCGTCGCCCGAGGTCTCGTCCTCGGGTGCGAACAGGTGTTCCACGACCGGATGGACCGGCAGCTCCAGGTCCACGAGCAACCGGGCGTAGTAGAGGCTGCGCGACTCGATCTGGCGGTCCCAGCGTGGATCCCTGCGGATGCAGTCATAGACGAACTCGCCTGAGCCCCGGATCTCGGCGGCGCGCCGCGCGGCCCGACCGAGGCCGCGTTGAAGCTGTCCATGCAGCGTGGTGACGGGGTGAATTACGTTGGCATCCACCCAGCCAGCATGCGCAGGCGAGGACGGCGGGGGCAAGTGCCTTTTGATACGGGAATAACTGGCGGCCCCCGATGGTAGGCATGGGGGTCGATGTCGTTCACAGTGGGAGATATTTCGTGCCGGAGCGGGTCGATCCCCAAATCCTGCGCGCGGGGTTGCGCGTGCTCGGCGTGGCCATCCGCGCCGAACCCTTCGTGTTCACCCTCTCGGTGCTCGCCAGCGCCCTGTACGGGGGCACGACGGTGGCCAGCGCCTGGGTGCTGGGATGGGTGACCCAGGAGACCATCCTTCCCGCGTTCGAGCGGGGCGACACCACCGCGGGCGCGCTGGCCGCCGCGGCGGCCGCGGTCGTCGGGGTGGCGGTGCTCAAGGCCGTGGGCGTGGCCGGGCGGCGGTTCTGGGCCGGGCTCATGCAGTACCGGATGCAGGCCGCCTACCGGCGCGAGGTGACCCGCAGGTACCTGGAGCTGCCGCTGGCCTGGCACCAGCGGCACCCCACCGGCCAGCTGCTGTCCAACGCGGGCGCCGACGTCGAGGCGGTGTGGGCGCCCATCGCGCCGATGCCGATGGCGGTCGGGGTGGTCTTCATGCTGGTGACCGCGGCCGTGGCGATCCTGCTGGTCGACCTGCCGCTGGCGCTGATCGGCTTCCTGATCTTCCCCGCCGTCGCCGTGCTCAACTACGTCTACCAGCGGCGCCTGGGGCCCAAGGCGGCCCGGGCCCAGCAGCTGCGGGCCCAGGTCAGCGAGGTCGCCCACGAGAGCTTCGAGGGCGGCCTGGTGGTCAAGACCCTCGGCCGGGAGGACGCCGAGACCGAGCGGTTCGCCACGCAGGCCCGCCTGCTGCGCGACACCAACATCGAGGTCGGGAAGATCCGCGGGCTGTTCGACCCGGTGATGGAGACGCTGCCCCGGCTGGGCGTGCTGGCCGTGCTGCTGGTCGGCGCGGTCCGGCTGGACGCCGGGGCGATCGACTACGGCGAGCTGGTCCAGGTCAGCTACCTGTTCACCCTGCTGGCCTGGCCGATCCGGGCGCTGGGCTGGGTGCTGGCCGAGCTGCCGCGCAGCGTCGTCGGCTGGGAGCGGGTGCGCGCCGTCCTGGACGCCGAGGGCTCGCTGCCGTACGGCGAAGCCGCGCTGGGCACCGCCGGGGCGGCCGGGCTCGAGGTCAAGGACGTGCGGTACGGCTACGGCGAGGACGCCGGGCAGGGCGCCGCGGTGCTGGACGGGGTGGACTTCACCGTCGCCCCCGGCCGCACCGTGGCGATCGTGGGCTCCACCGGCTCGGGCAAGTCCACCCTGGCCGCGCTGCTCGTCCGGCTGGTCGACCCCGGCGCGGGCGCCGTCCTGGTCGACGGCGTGGACGTGCGGGAGCTGGCGCCCGGCCAGGTGGCCGGCGCGGTCTCCCTGGTGCCCCAGGAGACGTTCCTGTTCGACGACACGGTGCGCGGCAACCTGCTGCTGGGCCGCGACGTGCCCGACGAGGAGCTGTGGGCGGCGCTGCGCCTGGCCCAGGCCGACGGCTTCGTCTCCGGGCTGCCCGACGGCCTGGACACCCGGATCGGCGAGCGCGGCGCCACCCTGTCCGGCGGCCAGCGCCAGCGCCTGGCGCTGGCGCGCGCCCTGGCCCGCCGCCCCCGCCTCCTGGTCCTGGACGACGCCACCTCCAGCGTCGACCCGCGGGTCGAGGCCCGCATCCTGCGCGGCCTGCGCGACACCCGCTCCAGCGTGGTGGTGATCGCCTACCGCAAGGCCACCATCGCCCTGGCCGACGAGGTCGTGCACCTCGACCGGGGCCGTGTCGCCGGCCGGGGCGCCCACGCCGATCTGCTGGAGCGTTCCCCCGGCTACCGCGACCTCGTCAACGCCTACGAGCAGGCCGAGCAGGAGCAGCAGGCGGAACAGGCGGAGAAGGCGGAGAAGGCCGGGCAGGCAGCGGACGAGGACGTGACGGCATGACGATGTTGAACGAGGCGGTACTGCACGAGGGCGCCCTGGCCACGGCGCGGCGCGGGCTGCGGATGACGCCGGAGTTCCGGCGCGGGCTGGCGCTCACGCTGGCGCTGGCGGTGGCGGCCACCGCGGGCCGGGTGGTGATCCCGGTCGCGGTGCAGCAGGTGATCGACCACGGCCTGGGCGCGCCGGGCGGCCCCGACCTGGGCTACGTCCGCAACGCGGTGGCCGTGTGCGTGGTGGCCGTCCTGCTCACCGGCGTCGCCGCCTACCTGATGAACGTGCGGCTCTACCGCAGCACCGAGACGGGGCTGGCGTCCCTGCGGGTGCGGGCCTTCCGGCACGTGCACGACCTGTCGATGCTCACCCAGAGCAGCGAGCGGCGCGGGGCGCTGGTCTCCAGGGTCACCGCCGACGTCGACCAGATCAGCCAGTTCATGCAGTGGGGCGGGCTGATGCTGCTGGTCTCCACCGCCGAGGTGGTGGTGGTGACCGGCCTGATGGCCGTCTACTCCTGGCAGCTGACCCTGCTGGTGTGGGCGTCGTTCATCCCGCTGGCGGTGGGGCTGCGCTTCTTCCAGCGGAGGATCTCCCGGGCGTACCTGGTGGTGCGCGAGCGCATGGGCGACCTGCTGTCGGTGGTGGGCGAGGCCGTGGTCGGCGCCTCGGTGATCAAGGCGTACGCGGCCGAGGCCCGGACCGCCGAGCGGGTGGACAGGGCGGTCGAGCAGAGCAAGCGGGCGCAGACCAGGGCGCAGGCGCTGGTGGCGATGACGTTCCCGCTGAGCGAGGTCGTCGCGGCCGTCGCCACCGCGGCCGTGGTCGTCTGCGGGGTGCTGCTGGGCGTGGGCGGCACGCTCAGCGCCGGCGAGCTGGTGGCGTTCATGTTCCTGGTCACCCTGTTCGTGAGCCCGATGCAGACCGCCACCGAGATCCTCAACGAGGCGCAGAACGCGGTGGCGGGCTGGCGCCGGGTGCTGGGGGTGCTGGACACCGAGCCGGACGTCGCCGACCCGGGGGAGTCCGGGCGGACGCTGGAGCGCGGCCCGGTCGCGGTGGACTTCGAGGGCGTCGTCTTCGGCTACCCGTCGGGCCCGACGGTGCTGCACGGCGTGGACGCGCGGATCGAGCCCCGCGCCCGCGTCGCGGTGGTGGGGGAGACCGGCTCGGGCAAGACGACGTTCGCCAAGCTGCTCACCCGGCTGATGGACCCGGTCTCGGGCACCGTGCGGATCAACGGGGTGCCGCTGCGCGAGATCGCCTTCTCCTCGCTGCGCGAGCGCGTCGTGATCGTCCCGCAGGACGGCTTCCTCTTCGACGCCACGCTGGCGGAGAACATCCGCTACGGGCGCCTCGGGGCCACCGACGAGGAGATCGCGGCGGCGCTGGGGGAGCTGGGCCTGGGCGACTGGCTGGAGGGCCTGCCCAAGGGCCTGGACACCCCGGTCGGGCAGCGCGGCGAGTCGCTGTCGGCGGGCGAGCGCCAGCTGGTCGCGCTGGCCCGCGCCTACCTGGCCGACCCGGACCTGCTGGTGCTGGACGAGGCGACCTCCGCGGTCGACCCGGCCACCGAGGTGCGGCTGCAGCGGGCGCTCGACGGGGTCACCCGGGGCCGCACCGCCGTCTCGATCGCGCACCGGCTGTCCACGGCCCAGGCCGCCGACGAGGTGCTGGTGTTCGACCGGGGCCGGATCGTGCAGCGCGGCCCGCACGCCGAGCTCGTGGCGGTGCCGGGCGTGTACGCCGATCTGCACGCCTCCTGGACGGCTCAGCGGGGAATGTGACCTGCCGCCGATGCCGTCCCGTGAACATCCTGATGCGGACCTGAGGCCGTGCCGTGAGCGCCGTGTGACCGGGGGTGCTTCCCGCAGGGGGGCGGACGATCGATTCGACTGGTGTCCGTCCGGATACGCTGCGGATTTATGGTCTTGTCCCCGATGTCGGTGGTGGGGGTGAAATCCCTTACTAAGCAGGGGTTTTCACCCTCGCGGATCTTGGTCGGGCGGTGCTATTCTCCCCTCGGCGGTTGCAGTCGTGGTTCGTTCAAGTGTTTACCGGTGGTAAAGCGCCCGCGCGGACGATGACAGCGGGCGTTTTGGCTTTCCCGGGGACGGTACCCGGGGGCGAAGGCTCCCCGTGTAGGCCGTGGTGGGGCCACGAGGTGTGGCGCCGTGTTTTGCCGCAAGGAGAAAGACCATGCCCCAGCAGGGCACCGTGAAGTGGTTCAACGCCGAGAAGGGCTACGGCTTCATCGCCGTGGACGGCGGAGGACCCGACGTCTTCGTCCACTACTCGGCGATCCAGAGCTCCGGCTACCGCAGCCTGGACGAGGCGCAGCGCGTCGAGTTCGAGGTGACCCAGGGCACCCGGGGGCCGCAGGCCGACCAGGTCCGCCCCCTGTAAGTACCCCCTCGTCCGGATACATCCTGACAAGCCCGCCCCGCCGCCGCGGGGCGGGCTTGTCACATGTGCAGGTCCCGGTGCGGTCCGGCGGCTTGGAGGCGGCAGAATGGAGGGCATGTCAGCGCAAGGGCCCGCGGCCCCGAACTCCACAGCACTCGACCCGAAGATCGCCGCCCGCCTGAAGCGGAACGAGGAGGGCCTCGTCCCCGCGATCGTCCAGCAGCACGACACCCGCGAGGTGCTCATGATGGGCTGGATGGACGACGAGGCGCTGCACCGCACCCTCACCACCGGCCGCTGCACGTTCTGGTCGCGCAGCCGCAAGGAGTACTGGGTCAAGGGCGAGACCTCCGGGCACTCCCAGTGGGTGAAGTCCGCCGCCCTCGACTGCGACGGCGACGCCCTGCTGGTCCAGGTCGACCAGGTCGGCGCGGCCTGCCACACCGGCGACCGCACCTGCTGGGACGCCGACGACCTCGGGGCCCTGGTGGGGAGCCGCTCGGAATGACCGCGCCCGCGCGGGAGGCCGGCCCGAGACCCGCCTCCCGCGGCCGGGAGGCGCTCCTGGCCGCGGGGGTCTGCGCGGCGGGCGCCTCCCTGGTCGTCTACGCCTCCGGCCGCACCTGGGCGACGGTCGACCCGGCCGCACAGGGCGCCGAGAACCTCCAGGTGGCAGGAGAGGCCCTCACCGCCACCGGGGCGCTCGGCTGGGCGTCCCTGGCCGCCCTGGCGGCTCTGGCGGCCACCCGCGGCCGCGCCAGGATCGCCGTGGGAACGGTGCTGGCCCTTCTGGGCGCGGCCGTCTGCGTGCTGTCCCTGACCGCCGCCGACGCCTCCTCGGTCGCGAAGGCCGCCGCGGACGTCTCCGCGCTCTTCAACGCCGCCGACCCCCACACCGTCACGACGACGGCATGGCCGGCGTGGTCGGCCGCCGGCGGTGTGCTGACCGTCCTGGCGGGCCTGCTCACCGCCGTCCGGGGCCGCCACTGGCCCGGCATGTCGGCGCGCTACGACCGCGGGGCCAAGGCCGGCGGACGGGCGCGGGCCGACGACCCCGCCGCCCTGTGGAAGTCCCTGGACCGCGGCGAGGACCCCACCGCCGCCGACCCCGAGGAGCACTGAGATCGGCACCCCCGAGTCCGGCGGCACCGTCCTCGTCGTCGAGCACGACCCCGATGTCGCCGCCCTCCAGCGGCTCTACCTGACCCGCGAGGGCTACCACGTCGTCGTCGAGCCGGACCGCACCCGCGTCCTGGCCGCGCTCGCCGAGACGCGTCCCGACGTGGTCGTCCTGGACCTCTCCGAACTCCCCCCGCCGCTGACCGCCACCGACCTGCAGCGCCGCGTCACCGACGCCGCCAAGCCCGCGCCCGTCATCAGCGTCGTCCCGCCCGGCCCCACCGCCGCCGCCCCGCCCGGACGCGCCCCCGCCAAGAACCACACCATCCCCCGGCCCTTCGGCCCGCGCACCCTGCTGGCCGCCATCGCCGACGCCCTGCGGGCCCGCGCCGACGACACCGCCGCCGACGTCCTGCACGCCGGCGGGCTCACCCTGGACCCCCAGACCCGCACCGTGCACATCGGCGGCGCCCCCACCCCCCTGACCGCCACCGAGTTCGACCTCCTCGCCCACCTCCTGCGCCACCCCGGCCGGGTCTTCACCCGCGAGCAGCTCCTGGCCTCCTCCTGGCCCGCGGGCGCCAACGCGGGGGTGCGCACGGTGGACGTCCACATAGCCCAGCTGCGCGGGAAACTGGGGCCCGCCAGCCCCATCCGCACGGTCCGCGGCGTCGGCTACGTGGCGGGCTGATCCCCTTCCCGGGTTCCGCGGGGGCCCGAGGGGTAGTTTTGGTGCGTGACAGCTGTGTCGGGACGGGCCGAGGGGCGGTGGCGGCGGATGGCCGCGCCGCTGGGAGTGCTGGCCGCGGGCGCCGCTGGAGCGGCCTTCGTGGGGATGGTCAGCCCGTACGAGGCCGGGCACTACCCGGTGTGCCCCTTCCTGGCGGTGACGGGGCTGTCCTGCCCGGGGTGCGGCGGATTGCGGATGACGTACGAGCTGGCCCACGGGCGGCTCGCGGAGGCGTTCTCGAAGAACGCGCTGGTTTTTCTGCTGCTGCCGGTCGGGGGATACCTGTGGGGACTGTGGACGGTGGCGTCCTGGCGGGGCGTACCGGTGCGGACCAGGCTCGGAAGCAGGGTGGCGATCGTTGCGCTGACCGGGTCGATCTTGGTTTTCTGGGTGCTCAGGAACCTGCCGCAGGGGCGGGTGCTGGCCCCGTAGAGTGTGGGGCTCGTGCCCGCCGGGAGCGGCGGGCGGCTACCATCGGGTACGGACAGGGCACCGTGATGAGGGGACAACCGTGAGCGTTCTCGACGAGATCATCGACGGAGTACTCGCGGATCTCGCGGAACGGCAGAAGACCGTTTCGCTGGAGGACCTCAAGGAGCGGGCCGCCTCGGCCGCGCCGCCGCGGGACGCGCTGCGCGCGCTGGGCTCCGACGGGGTCTCGGTGATCGCCGAGGTCAAGCGCAGCAGCCCCTCCAAGGGCGCGCTGGCCGCGATCGCCGACCCGGCAGCGCTCGCCCGCGACTACGAGGCGGGCGGCGCGAAGGTCATCAGCGTGCTGACCGAGGGCCGCCGGTTCGGCGGCAGCCTGGAGGACCTGGCGGCCGTCCGTGCCAACGTCGACATCTGCGTGCTGCGCAAGGACTTCATCGTCACCGCCTACCAGCTGTGGGAGGCGCGCGCCCACGGGGCCGACCTCGCGCTGCTCATCGTGGCGGCGCTGGAGCAGGAGGCCCTGGTCTCGCTGATCGAGCGTGCCGAGTCGATCGGGCTGACCCCGCTGGTGGAGGTGCACACCGAGGAGGAGGTGGCGCGGGCCGTCGCCGCCGGGGCCAAGGTGATCGGCGTCAACGCCCGCAACCTCAAGACCCTCGAGGTCGAACGCGGCACCTTCGCGCGGCTCGCGCCGCTGATCCCCGACGGGGTGATCAAGATCGCCGAATCCGGGGTACGGGGACCGCACGACCTCCTGGCCTACGCCACCGCCGGCGCGGACGCCGTGCTGGTCGGGGAGAGCCTCGTCACCGGCAGGAACCCGCGCACCGCGGTCGCCGACCTGGTCGCGGCCGGGACGCACCCGGCGCTGCGCCAGGGCAAATAAGATCGGGGCATGACCCGCACCGGACGCGCACCGCGCGAACGATGGCGCAGGGGTCGGCGTTCCGGCTGAACATCCCCTACACCATCGACAGGAAGACCCATGACCATCGAAAGTGCCCTGCCTGACGCGGCGGGGCGGTTCGGGCGCTTCGGCGGGCGGTTCGCCCCCGAGGCCCTGATGGCGGCTCTCGACCAGCTCGAGACCGAGTACGACAAGGCACGGCAGGACCCGGGATTCCAGGCGGAGTTCCAGGACCTGCTGACCAACTACGCGGGCCGGCCGAGCCTGCTGACCGAGGCGAAGCGCTTCGCCGAGCACGCGGGCGGCGCCCGCATCCTGCTCAAGCGCGAGGACCTCAACCACACCGGCTCGCACAAGATCAACAACGTGCTGGGCCAGGCGCTGATGACCCGGCGCATGGGCAAGCGGCGGGTGATCGCCGAGACCGGCGCCGGCCAGCACGGCGTGGCCACCGCCACCGCCGCGGCCCTGCTCGGCCTGGAGTGCACCGTCTACATGGGCGAGGTCGACACCCAGCGCCAGGCGCTGAACGTCGCCCGCATGCGCATGCTCGGCGCCGAGGTCGTGCCGGTCAAGAACGGCAGCCGCACCCTCAAGGACGCCGTCAACGAGGCGTTCCGCGACTGGGTCTCCACCGTCGAGCACACCCACTACGTCATCGGCACCGTGATGGGCCCGCACCCGTTCCCGATGATGGTCCGCGACTTCGTGCGCGTCATGGGCGTCGAGGCCCGGCAGCAGGCGCTCGACCTGCTCGGCCGCCTGCCCGACGCGGTCGTGGCCTGCGTGGGCGGCGGCTCCAACGCCATCGGCATCTTCCACGAGTTCATCCCGGACGAGGGCGTGCGGCTGTACGGCTTCGAGGCCGCGGGCGAGGGCGTGGAGACCGACCGGCACGCCGCGACCATCACCAAGGGCTCCGTCGGCGTCATCCACGGCATGCGCACCTACCTCCTGCAGGACGAGGAGGGCCAGACCGTGGAGTCCCACTCGATCTCCGCGGGCCTGGACTACCCGGGCGTCGGCCCCGAGCACTCGTGGCTGAACGACACCGGCCGCGCCACCTACCGCGCGATCACCGACGCCGAGGCCATGGAGGCCTTCGCGCTGCTGTGCCGCACCGAGGGCATCATCCCGGCGATCGAGTCCTCGCACGCCCTGGCCGGCGCGCTCAAGGTCGGCCGGGAGCTCGGCCCGGACGCGGCCATCGTCGTCAGCCTCTCGGGCCGCGGCGACAAGGACATGCACACCGCGGCCGCCTACTTCGGCCTGATGCCGGAGGAGGGCAAGTGAGCGTCTCCATCGCCTTCGAGAAGGCCGCCGCCGAGAACCGCGCGGCCCTGGTCGGCTACCTGCCGGCCGGCTTCCCGTCCGTCGACGGCGCCGTCGAGGCCGCCAAGGCCATGGTCGCCGGCGGCTGCGACGTCATCGAGATCGGCCTGCCCTACACCGACCCGCTGATGGACGGCCCCACCATCCAGGACGCGGTGCACCGCTCGCTGACCGGCGGGGCCCGCCTGGCGGACGTCTTCCGCACGGTCGAGGCCGTGGCCTCCACCGGCGCGCAGACCCTGGTCATGACCTACTGGAACCCGGTCGACCGCTACGGCGTCGAGCGGTTCGCCGCCGAGCTGAAGAACGCCGGCGGGGCGGGCCTGATCACCCCGGACCTCACCCCCGAGGAAGGGCGGGAGTGGCTGGAGACGGCCGACTCCCTCGATCTCGACAAGGTGTTCCTGGTCGCGCTGAGCTCCACCGAGGAGCGCATCGAGAAGATCACCTCGGTCTGCCGGGGCTTCGTCTACGCCGCCTCCCTCATGGGGGTCACCGGCGCCCGCAGCGCCATCGACACCGGCGCGGCCGGGCTGGTGGCCCGCACCAAGGCGCACACCGACCTGCCCGTCGGGCTGGGCCTGGGCGTCAGCACCGGCGCGCAGGCGGCCGAGGTCGCCGGGTTCGCCGACGGCGTCATCGTCGGCTCCGCCTTCATCAAGCGGCTCCTGGACGCGCCCTCGCAGGCCGCCGGGCTCAAGGCCGTGCACGAGCTCGCCGCCGAACTGGCCGAAGGCGTGCGCGCCGGCCGGTGAAAGCCGCGGACGCCGGTGACCGGAATCGTTCCGGTCACCGGCGTTCTTGCCGCTATCCTCGACGTTCGGTGTCCGCCGCATCACCGAAGGCGACTGACGGCGGCCTTACGGGCCCCGGCCTAGTCTGCTCCGGGCGAAGACGAGAATCGGGTGAGGACCATGGCGGTCGAAGCGCACGAGACCTCCGGACACGAAGAGCACGAAGAGTTCGAAGAGCACGAGGAACACGAGGAGCGGGGGCTCGCCTCCCGCGCCTGGATCCAGTGGACGACGTCGGCCGCCCGCGTGGCGCTGGCCGGCGTGCTGTTCTGGGCGGGCTGGGTGAAGTTCACCGAGCCCCCCGCGCTGCAGCGCCAGGCCGTGGAGGCCTACGAACTGCTGCCCGAGGGGCTGGCGGGGGCGGTCGGCTACGGCCTGCCGGTCCTGGAGATGGTGCTGGCGCTGCTGCTGCTGGCGGGCTTCGTCACCCGCTTCAGCGCCGTGATCTCCGCCCTGCTGATGGCCGTTTTCATCGCGGGCATAGCCTCGGTGTGGGCCCGCGGCCTGAACATCGACTGCGGCTGCTTCGGTGGCGGCGGGGCCGTCGCGGAGGGGGAGACGAAGTACCCGCAGGAGATCATGCGGGACCTCGGCTATCTCGCGCTGGCCGTCTGGATCGCGGTGTTCCCCCCGGGACGGCTGTCGGTGGACCGCCGCCTGGGGCTGTAGACGAGTGACGGGTTCGAAAGGGGAACCGATGGGCAAGGCCACGCGGGACAGGTCCGCGCGGGAGAGACTGGCCGAGCAGCGCAGGATCGAGGCGCAGCGGGACAGGCGCAAGCGCATGCTCACCGCGATCGGCGGCGCGCTGGTGCTGATCGTGGCCGTGGTCGGCCTGGTGATCCTGGTGAACTCCGGCAAGGACAAGAGCGAGGAGTACGCCGGGGCGATCGCGCCCACCACCCGCGAGGCCGACGGCTCGATCGTCATGGCCAAGGCGGGGGTGACCGCCCCGGTCCTGGAGATCTACGAGGACTTCCAGTGCCCGGCCTGCAAGAACCTCGAGGACACCAGCGGTGACACGATCAAGCGGCTGGCCGCCGAGGGCAAGGTCAAGGTCGTCTTCCGGCCGTTCCGGTTGTTCAGCCAGGATCCGCTGAAGTCCAACTCCGAGCGGGCCGCCAACGCCGCGCTGTGCGCCCCCGCCGACAAGTGGGTGCCCTTCCACGACAGGATCTTCGCCAACCAGCCCCGGGAGGGCTCGGTCGGCTTCGAGAACGACGACCTGATCGACTGGGCGGGCGAGGCCGGGATCACCGGCGCGGAGTTCGAGAGCTGCGTCAAGGACGGCCAGAAGAACGCACAGGTGACCGCGATGACCGAGTACGCGCTGAACACCGCGCAGGTCGAGTCCACCCCCACCGTCAAGCTCGACGGCGAGAACATCACCGACGCGGCCTTCTCTCCGGGCGACCTGGAGAAGGCGGTCGCCGCCGCGAAGTAATCCCGCGGCAGCGCCCCGGTAAGGGGAAGTTCACGGCGAGCCGGTCACCTTCTCGGAGGTGACCGGCTCGTTGTCCTCGATGGCACGAGAAGGGCCTCGAACGCGGTAACGTCAGCGGTCATGCACCTCGCCTCGATTCCCAGCCCCTCGCAGGGCGTCTGGCAGCTCGGGCCCTTCCCGCTGCGGGCCTACGCGCTGATGATCATTATCGGTGTCGTCGTCGCGGTCTGGCTGGGGGAGAAGCGCTGGACCGCCAAGGGCGGCCGCCCCGGCACCGTGGTCGACGTGGCCGTGTGGGCCGTGCCGTTCGGCCTGGTCGGCGGCCGGCTCTACCACGTGATCACCGACCACCAGATGTACTTCGGCGACGGGCGCGACCCGCTCGACGCCCTGAAGGTGTGGAACGGCGGGCTCGGCATCTGGGGCGCGGTGGCGCTCGGCGCGGTCGGCGCCTGGATCGGCTGCCGCCGCATGAACGTGCGGCTGGCCCCGTTCGCCGACGCCGTCGCCCCCGGCATCGCGCTCGCCCAGGCGATCGGCCGCTGGGGCAACTGGTGGAACCAGGAGCTGTACGGCAAGCCGACGGACCTGCCGTGGGCGGTGGAGATCGACTTCGCGCACCGGCCGAAGGACGAGTTCGGGGCGGTGCTGCCCCAGTACGAGACGGTCGGCACCTACCACCCGACGTTCCTGTACGAGTCGTTGTGGTGCCTGGCCCTGGCGATCGTCGTCATCTGGGCCGGCGGCCGCTTCAACCTCAACCACGGCCGCTCGTTCGCGCTGTACGTCGCCGGCTACACGCTGGGCCGCGGCTGGATCGAGGCGCTGCGGATCGACCCCGCGCACGAGTTCTTCGGCCTGCGCCTCAACGACTACACCGCGATCGTCCTCTTCCTCGCCGCCGCGGCCTACCTCTACCTCAACCGCGGCAAGGCCCAGGTGCCGGAGCCGCTCACCCTGCGCCCCGTGCCCGAGGACGGCGCCGCCGAGCCCGCGGACGGCGGGAAGGAACCGGTCCCGGCGGCCGCCGTGCCGCTCACCGAGGACGCGGACGAGGCGAAGCCCGCCGTGCCCGCGGAACCGGAGACCGAGACCGTGCGGGAGCCCGCCCCGGCGGAGAAGGCCCCCGAGCCCGTGCTGGAGGCCGAGCCGGTGGCGGAGGCCGAGCCGGTGGTGGAGCCTGCGCCCGTGTTGGAGGCTGAGCCGGTGGCGGAGGCCGAGCCGGTGGTGGAGCCTGAGCCGGTGGTCGAGGCTGAGCCGGTGGCGGAAGCCGAGTCCGCGGTGGAGCCCGAGTCCGTGGCGGAGGCCGAGCCGGTGGCGGAGCCCGAGTCCGCGGTGGAGCCCGAGTCCGTGGCGGAGGCCGAGCCGGTGGCGGAGCCCGAGTCCGCGGTGAAGCCTGAGCCCGTGGTGGCGGAGGTTCCCGTCGCGGAGGAGGCCGGGGGCTCCCGGGCGGAGGACGGGGCCGCGGCGCCCGACGAGGACGAGGACGCGCGGGTGCGGGACGAGGACGTGCCCGAGCCCGCCGAGCCCGGTGACGGCGAGACGGCGGTGAAGACGGCCAAGGGCGAGGCGTGAGTCCGTCCGACCTGGGCCGCGGGCGGCCGCCCGAACGCCACCATCACCGGGACGTGCAGGGCGGCTGGCTGCGGCCCGCGGTGTTCGGGGTGATGGACGGGCTGGTCTCCAACTTCGCCCTGATCGCGGGCCTGGCCGGCGGCCAGGCGCCCCGCCAGGTGATCGTTCTGGCGGGGCTGGCCGGCCTGGCCTCGGGCGCGTTCTCGATGGGCGTCGGCGAGTACGTCTCGGTGGCCTCCCAGTCGGAGCTGGCCGAGGCCGAGATCGAGGTGGAGCGCCGGGAGCTGGAGACCCATCCGGCCGCCGAGCGGGCCGAGCTGGCCGCGCGGTACGAGGAGCGCGGCCTCAGCCCGGAACTGGCCGCCGAGGTCGCCGCCGCCCTGCACCGCGACCCCGCGGAGGCGCTGGAGGTGCACGCCCGCGAGGAGCTGGGCGTGGTGCCGGGCGAGCTGCCCTCGCCGTGGCTGGCGGCCTTCTCCTCGTTCGCGTCCTTCAGCATCGGCGCGATCCTGCCGGTGCTGCCCTACCTGCTGGGCACCGTGGAGCTGTGGCCCGCCGCGCTGGTCGCGGCCCTGGGGCTGTTCTCGGCCGGGATGCTGGTCTCCAAGGTCACCGCCCGCTCGTGGTGGTTCAGCGGCCTGCGCCAGCTGTCGTTCGGGGCGGCGGCCGCCCTCCTCACCTACGGCATAGGCGTCCTGATCGGGGTCAGCGGGCTATAGGCTCACCCGCGACGGATTCGCATGGAGGAGACGGCAGGCGGCATGAGTTCACAGGCCCGGTCCCGCAACAAGCCCAAAGGCGCGGGCGAGGACGGCTTCTGGCCGGAGAACGAGGCGGAGCCGCCCAAGGGCAGGATCCTGGTCGGCGCGCTGCTGGCGCTGCTGCTGATCGTCGGCGGCGCGGTGTGGTACGTGGTCCAGAAGGACGACGGCGAGGTCGAGGTCCCGCCGGGCAGCCACCTGCCGGACGTGTACGTGCCGCAGACCCCCAGCCAGGAGAGCGCGGCGCTGGGGCAGCGCTCCGCGGACATCCGCGCCTTCACCGAGGGCGAGGTGTTCGGCGAGGCCAAGGAGGTCTCCTACCGCGAGTACGCCTTCACCCTGGTCAAGAGCGAGGTCTCCGCCAACTGCGTGCGGGGCGCCTGGGGCGACCTCCTCCTGCAGACGCTGCGGCGCGGGGAGTGCAGCCAGATGGCCAGGGGCGCCTACCTGTCCAAGGACAAGAAGTACGCGGGCGTGTTCGCCGCGATCAACATGGTGGACGCCAAGAGCGCCCAGCAGGTGCTCAACAGCCTCGACCCGTCGCTGCAGGGCGGTTTCGTCCGGCCGCTGCCCATCCCGGGCGTGCAGGACTTCGGCAGCGGCTTCACCGCCGCCTACTCCCAGGCCATCGGCCACTACGTGATCATGAGCTGGGTGGGGCTGGCCGACGGCGCGCAGCCCCAGGCCATGAACGAGCTGATCGACAGCAGCCTGGCGGTCCAGAAGCCCGAGGACTTCGCCTGGGGCAGGCTGGTCCAGCTCGATCCGCAATGACGGGCCCGCAGGAGGGGCGGCCGGAAGCGCCCCGTCAGCAGCCGAAGCGGCCTCCCGGCGCCCAGGGCCGCAAGAAGAAGGACCGGTCGCAGGTGTTCTTCGCCGCGGCAGGGGTGGGCGGCGTCCTGGTGGTGGTGCTCATCCTGGTGCTGGCGGTGATGTGGCCCAAGGAGAAGACCGAACGGCGGCAGGCCGAGGCGAAGGTCCCCATGAGCCGTCCCGTCGTGACGGGGCTGGCGCCCGACAGCTACTCCTCCTCGCCGTCGACCGAGGTGTTCGCGGAGATCGCCACCCGGGAGGAGGACTCCGCGCCGCTGTCGGCCGAGGAGATGTTCCCCAAGAAGGACACGCTGAAGGACGAGGTGTCCGGCGCCGAGCCCGCGCTGCGCCTGTCGGTGCTGGACGACGACTGCGGCAAGGCGGTCTGGGGCCGGGGCCTGGGCGAGGTCCTGCAGGACGGGGGCTGCACCCAGGCGGTGCGGGGCCTGTACACCGACGAGAAGAAGGGCTTCCGGGTCCTCGTCGCGGTGTACAACCTGGGGGACGAGGACGCGGCGGACCGCGCGGTCGAGGCGTTCGGCGCCGGCTCAGGAGGTTTCGTAAAACTTCCGGATAAGTCTCCGAAAGGGTTCGGTGAAGGGTTCAGCCTCGCCCGGGGTCTGGCGATGGGCCACTACGCGCTGATCACGTGGGCCGACCGCGCCGACGGAAAGGGGGAGGGCACCAGCGGCCCCCTGCTGTCACTGGTGGTGACGGCGGCCAAGGCGGAGGGGATCTACGCACGTGCCGCGGGGTGAACCTGCCGAAACCTGGGTGAACGGTGAGGTTGATCACCCGTTAACAGACAGGTCTAGACCTGGCGGGTCTGGTTTGTCCCGCTATCATGGGGTAAGCATACGGAACGGTCTCGGTCGTGTTCGCTGATCGAGGCCGGGGAACGGCGTGCCCAGGAGCTGATCGATGATGACAGCTACCGGCCGGCTCGGCAGAGGATCATGAAATCCATGAAAATTTCGTCAACCCGGTCAGTCGGGCACGTTCCGGACAGTGATGTAACCTCTAGGTAATACTTCGCAGCAGGGCCAACGCCGTCCCGAACTGCACTGGTCAGTTGACAGTGAGTGAACGAACGGGAGGGTTGATGGCGGCTGCTGCCCTCACACCTGGTCAGCCTGAAGCGCAGGGTCTCTACGACCCGGCCAACGAGCACGACGCCTGCGGCGTCGGCATGGTGGCCGATCTGCACGGGCGCAAGAGCCACGGGATCGTGGAACACGCCCTGACCGTCCTGCGCAACCTCGACCACCGCGGCGCGGTCGGCGCGGAGCCCGACGACGGCGACGGCGTGGGCATCCTCACGCAGATCCCCGACGCGTTCTTCCGCGAGGTCGTGGACTTCCCGCTGCCCGAGGCCGGCGCCTACGCCGCGGGCCTGGCGTTCCTGCCGGCGGAGGAGGCCGAACGCGCCGCCGCGGTCGCGCACGTCCACGCCGTCATGGCCGAGGAGGGCCTGACCGTCCTGGGCTGGCGCGAGCCGCCGACCGACCCGGACTTCTGCGGCCCGGCCGCCCGCCGGGTGATGCCGCACTTCGGGCAGCTCTTCGTGGGCGCGGCCGAGGACGGCCCGTTCGCCGGGGCCACCGGCATCGAGCTGGACCGCGTGGTGTTCTGCGCCCGCGAGCGCATCGAGCAGGACGTACGGGTGTACTTCCCGAGCCTGTCCAGCCGCACGATCGTCTACAAGGGCATGCTGACGACCCCGCAGCTCGAGCCCTTCTACCCCGACCTGTCGGACCGCCGCTACGACACCGCGATCGCGCTGGTGCACTCGCGGTTCTCCACCAACACCTTCCCGGCCTGGGAGCTGGCCCACCCGTACCGCTACCTCGCCCACAACGGCGAGATCAACACGGTCAAGGGCAACCGGAACTGGATGCGCGCCCGCGAGGCGCTGCTCGCCTCCGACGTGCTGCCCGGCGACATCTCCCGGATCTTCCCGGTCATCGACATCGAGGCCTCCGACACCGCGTCCTTCGACGAGGCGCTGGAGCTGCTGCACCTGGGCGGCCGCTCGCTGCCGCACGCGGTGCTGATGATGATCCCCGAGGCGTGGGAGAACCACACCGAGATGGACCCGGCCCGCCGGGCCTTCTACGAGTTCCACTCCACCCTGATGGAGGCCTGGGACGGCCCCGCGTCGGTCTCGTTCACCGACGGCACCGTCGTCGGCGCGGTCCTGGACCGCAACGGCCTGCGCCCCGGCCGCTACTGGGTGACCGACGACGGCCTGGTCGTGCTCTCCTCGGAGTCCGGCGTGCTGGACATCGAGCCGTCGAAGGTGGTCCGCAAGGGCCGCCTCCAGCCCGGCAAGATCTTCGTGGTCGACACCGAGGCCGGCCGGATCGTCGAGGACGACGAGGTCAAGGCCTCCCTCGCCGCCGAGCAGCCCTACCAGCAGTGGCTGGACGAGGGCCTGGTGCGCTTCGAGGAGCTGCCGCGCCGCGAGCGCGAGATCCCCACGCACGAGACGCTGGTCAAGCGCCAGCAGACCTTCGGCTACACCAACGAGGAGCTGCGCGTCATCCTGGCCCCCATGGCCAGGACCGGCGCCGAGCCGATCGGCTCCATGGGCACCGACACGCCCGTCGCCGCCCTGTCGGAGAAGCCGCGCCTGCTGTTCGACTACTTCAAGCAGCTGTTCGCGCAGGTCACCAACCCGCCGCTGGACGCCATCCGCGAAGAGATGATCACTTCGCTGCAGTCCACCCTCGGCCCCGAAGGCAACCTGCTGGCGCCGGGCCCGGACTCCTGCAAGCGGCTGGTGCTGCCCACCCCGATCCTGGACAACGACGAGCTGGCCAAGATCATCCACATCAACGACGAGGGATCCCTGCCGCACCTGCAGGCCCACGTCGTGCACGGCCTGTACAAGGTCGCCGGAGGCGGCGCCGCGCTGCGCGCCCGCCTGGACGAGATCTGCTCGGAGGTGTCGCGCTCCATCGCGGCCGGCGCGCGCGTCATCGTGCTGTCCGACCGCGGCGCCGACTCCTCGCTGGCGGCGATCCCCTCGCTGCTGCTCACCGGCGCGGTGCACCACCACCTGATCCGGGAGAAGACCCGCACCCAGGTCGGCCTGGTCATCGAGACCGGCGAGGCCCGCGAGTGCCACCACATGGCGCTGCTCGTCGGCTACGGCGCCTCGGCCGTCAACCCGTACCTGGCGCTGGAGACCGTGCAGGACCTGGCCCGCCGCGGCGAGCTGCCCGCGCTGGGCGAGGACCTGGAGGCCGCCGCGGACAAGGCGGTGCACAACGCGGTCAAGGCGTACGGCAAGGGCATCCTGAAGGTCATGTCCAAGATCGGCGTCTCGACCGTCGCGTCCTACACCGGCGCGCAGATCTTCGAGTCCATCGGCCTGGGCGCCGAGGTGATCGACTACGCGTTCACCGGCACCGTCTCCAAGCTCGGCGGCAACGGCTTCGACGTGATCGCCGACGAGGTCGCCAGGCGGCACGCCCGCGCCTACCCGGCCGGCGGCAACGAGACCCCGCACCGCACCCTCGAGGTCGGCGGCGAGTACCAGTGGCGCCGCGAGGGCGAGCCGCACCTGTTCGACCCGCAGACGGTCTTCAAGCTGCAGCACGCCACGCGGACGCGGCGCTACGAGATCTTCAAGGAGTACACCTCGCTGGTGGACGACCAGTCCGCCAGGCTGATGACCCTGCGCGGGCTGTTCTCCTTCAAGCCGGGCCGCCCCTCGATCCCGGTCGAGGAGGTCGAGCCGGTCAGCGAGATCGTCAAGCGGTTCTCCACCGGTGCGATGTCCTACGGCTCCATCTCCGCCGAGGCGCACGAGACCCTCGCGATCGCCATGAACCGGCTGGGCGCCAAGTCCAACACCGGTGAGGGCGGCGAGGACCCGGCGCGGTTCACCCCCGACGCCAACGGCGACTCCCGCCGCTCGGCGATCAAGCAGGTCGCGTCCGGCCGGTTCGGCGTCACCGCCGAGTACCTGACCAACGCCGACGACATCCAGATCAAGATGGCCCAGGGCGCCAAGCCCGGCGAGGGCGGGCAGCTGCCCGGCCACAAGGTCTACCCGTGGGTGGCCAAGACCCGGCACTCCACGCCGGGCGTCGGCCTCATCTCGCCGCCGCCGCACCACGACATCTACTCGATCGAGGACCTCGCCCAGCTCATCCACGACCTGAAGAACGCCAACCCCCGGGCCCGCGTGCACGTGAAGCTCGTCTCGGAGGTCGGCGTCGGCACGGTCGCGGCGGGCGTGTCCAAGGCGCACGCCGACGTCGTCCTGATCTCCGGGCACGACGGCGGCACCGGCGCCTCCCCGCTCACCTCGCTCAAGCACGCCGGCTCCCCCTGGGAGCTGGGCCTGGCCGAGACCCAGCAGACCCTGCTGCTCAACGGCCTGCGCGACCGGATCGTGGTGCAGACCGACGGCCAGATGAAGACCGGCCGCGACGTGGTCATCGCCGCCCTGCTGGGCGCCGAGGAGTACGGCTTCGCGACCGCGCCGCTGATCGTCTCCGGCTGCGTCATGATGCGGGTCTGCCACCTGGACACCTGCCCGGTGGGCGTGGCCACCCAGAACCCGGTGCTGCGCGAGCGCTTCTCGGGCAAGCCCGAGTTCGTGGTGAACTTCTTCGAGTTCATCGCCCAGGAGGTGCGCGAGCTCCTGGCCGAGCTGGGCTTCCGCAGCCTCGACGAGGCCATCGGCCAGGTCGAGGTGCTGGAGACCCGCGCGGCGGTCGAGCACTGGAAGGCCGCCGGCCTGGACCTGACGCCGGTCTTCCACAAGCCCGAGCTGCCCGAGGGCGCCGCGCTGCGCTGCACGACCGCCCAGGACCACGGCCTGGAGAAGGCGCTGGACAACACGCTGATCCAGCTCGCCGAGGGCGCGATCGCGTTCGGCGACAAGGTGAAGCTGGAACTGCCGATCCGCAACGTCAACCGGACCGTCGGCACCATGCTCGGCCACGAGCTGACCAAGAAGTGGGGCGGCGAGGGCCTGCCCGACGACACCATCGACGTCACCTTCACCGGCTCGGCCGGCAACTCCTTCGGCGCCTTCGTGCCCCGGGGCATCACCCTGCGCCTGGTCGGCGACTCCAACGACTACCTGGGCAAGGGCCTGTCCGGCGGCCGGATCAGCGTGCGGCCCGACCCGACGGCGACGTTCGCCGCCGAGGAGCAGATCATCGCGGGCAACGTGCTGCTGTACGGCGCGACGTCCGGCGAGGTCTTCCTGCGCGGCCTGGTGGGCGAGCGCTTCTGCGTCCGCAACTCCGGCGCCACCGCGGTCGTGGAGGGCGTGGGCGACCACGCGCTGGAGTACATGACCGGCGGCCGCGTCGTCATCCTCGGCCGGACCGGCCGCAACGTGGCGGCGGGCATGTCCGGCGGCATCGCCTACGTGCTCGACCTCAACGCGCAGCGGGTCAACCCCGAGATGGTGGAGGTCGAGACGCTCACCGGCGACGACCGCGCGTTCGTGCGCGGCCTGGTGGCCAGGCACGCCGAGGAGACCGGCTCCACGGTCGCCGCGAAGCTGCTCTCCGAGTGGGATTCGGCGGTGGAGCGCTTCAGCAAGATCATGCCGCGTGACTACAAGCGGGTGCTGGCGGCCATGGCCGCTGCCGAAGCCGAAGGACGCGACGTCGACGAGGCCGTCATGGCCGCGGCTCAGGGATAGGAGGTACCTCGATGGCTGACCCGAAGGGGTTTTTGAAGGTCACGCGGCGTGAGCTGCCGGCCCGGCGTCCGGTGGACGTGCGGATCCGTGACTGGAAGGAGGTCTACGAGGACTTCCAGAAGCCGGTCCTGGAGCGCCAGGCCAGCCGGTGCATGGACTGCGGCATCCCGTTCTGCCACCAGGGCTGCCCGCTGGGCAACCTCATCCCCGAGTGGAACGACCTGGTCTACAAGCAGGACTGGCACGGCGGCATCGAGCGCCTGCACGCCACCAACAACTTCCCGGAGTTCACCGGCAAGCTGTGCCCGGCGCCGTGCGAGACCGCCTGCGTCCTGGGCATCAACCAGGACCCGGTGACGATCAAGCGGGTCGAGGCCGAGCTGATCGACCGCGCCTGGCAGGAGGGCTGGGTCAAGCCGCAGCCCCCGGCCGTCAAGACCGGCAAGAAGGTCGCGGTCGTCGGTTCCGGGCCCGCGGGCCTGGCCGCCGCCCAGCAGCTCACCCGCGCCGGCCACGACGTGGTCGTCTACGAGCGCGCGGAGGTCGCGGGCGGCCTGCTGCGCCGCGGCATCCCCGAGTTCAAGATGGAGAAGCGGCACGTCGAGCGGCGGCTGGACCAGATGCGCGCCGAGGGCACGGTCTTCAAGACCGGCGTCAACGTCGGCGTGGACGTCACGGCCGAGGAGCTGCGCGCCGGGTACGACGCGGTCGTCCTGGCGGGCGGCGCCACCGCGTGGCGCGACCTGAACGTGCCCGGGCGCGAGCTCAAGGGCGTCTACCAGGCGATGGAGTACCTGCCGGTCGCCAACCAGGTCGCCGAGGGCGTGCTGGCCGAGCCGACCATCACCGCCGAGGGCAAGCACGTCGTGGTCATCGGCGGCGGCGACACCGGCGCCGACTGCATCGGCACCGCGCTGCGCCAGGGGGCGGCCTCGGTCACCCAGCTGGAGATCATGCCGCGGCCGCCGGAGGCCCGGCCGGGCCACCAGCCCTGGCCGACCTACCCGATGCTGTTCAAGGTCGAGAGCGCCCACGAGGAGCTGGACGCCGCCGGAGGCCCCCGGGTCTACGCGGTGAACACCCTGGGCTTCGTCGGCGACGAGAACGGCGACGTCAAGGCGCTGCGCCTGGTGGACGTCGAGGGCCCCGAGACCGGCTTCAAGCCGATCGAGGGCACCGAGCGGGAGATCCCGGCCGAGCTGGTCACCCTGTCCATGGGCTTCCTCGGCCCGCAGAAGGAGGGGCTGCTCGAGCAGCTCGGCGTCGAGCTGGACGGCCGCGGCAACGTGGTCCGCGACCTGGACTACCGCTCCTCCGTCGACGGCGTCTACGTGGCCGGCGACATGGGCCGCGGCCAGTCCCTGATCGTCTGGGCGATCGCCGAGGGCCGTGCGGCCGCCTCCCGCGTGGACCGGGACCTGCAGGGCGAGACCGCCCTGCCCTACCCGATCCCCCCGACCGCCCGCCCCATCGCCTGATCACACGCAGTCCCGCACGACACCAGGGCGCGTCCCCTCTCGGGGACGCGCCCCGGCGCGTTCTCCACGGCGGCTCGCGTACCCGGGCGGTTCGCAGGGCGGCGTGCCCTGGCGCGTTCTCCACGGCGATTCGTGTGTTCGGGCGGTTTCTAGGATGGCGTGCCTCAGCGTGTTGTGCGGTGGAGAGCGTGCTCTGGCGGTCCGCGGACGGCGCGTCCTGATGTGCTTTCGGTGACCGGTCGCGGGCGGCGGGTGCCGGAGGGCGGCAGGGTGTCGTGCTGTGGCGGGCTTCCCGGCTTAGGGTGGTGACATGCGGATCTTCGTCGTGGACGCCTTCACCGACCAGCCGTTCCGCGGCAACCCCGCCGGGGTGTGCCTGCTGGAGGGGCCCGCGGTGGCTCCGTCAGAGAGCTGGATGCAGCGCGTGGCCGCCGAGATGCGGCACTCGGAGACGGCTTTCGTCCGCCCGCTGGAGACGGGCGGCTTCGAGCTGCGCTGGTTCACGCCCGCCGTGGAGGTGCGGTTGTGCGGCCACGCGACGCTCGCCACCGCGCACGTCCTGTTCACCGAGGGCATCGTGGCCGGGGACGAGGCGGCCGAGTTCCACACCAGGAGCGGCCTGCTCACCGTGCGGAGCACCGGGCGGGGCCTGGAGCTGGACTTCCCCGCCGTGCCCGCCGCCCGGATGGCGGAGCCCCCCGCGGGCCTGGCCGCCGGCCTGGGCGTCGAACCCGAATGGGTGGCGCACAACGCCCAGAACGACGTCCTGGCGGTCGTCCCCGACGCCGCGACGGTGCGCCGCCTCAACCCCGACCTCGCCCTCCTGGCCACGATCGACGCCCGCGGCGTCTGCGTGACGGCGCCGGCCGAGGACACCGCCACCGAGGACTTCGTCTCCCGCTTCTTCGCCCCCGCCGTGGGCATCGACGAGGACCCGGTGACGGGCTCCGCCCACTGCATGCTCGCCCCCTACTGGGCCGAGCGCCTGGACAGGACGGCCCTCACGGGCCGCCAGCTGTCCGAGCGCGAGGGGCTCGTGGGGGTCGCCGTCCGCGGCGACAGGGTCCTGCTGACCGGCCAGGCCGTCACCGTCCTCAGGGGCGACCTCCTGGTCTGAAGGGCGGCCCCGCGCGGGTCAGCCCGTGAGGCCGGCCATCCAGGTCTCGATCTCGTCGGCCCGCCGGGGGAGGGAGGCCGACAGGTTGACGGCGCCGTCCTCGGTGACCAGGAGGTCGTCCTCGATGCGGACGCCGATGCCGCGCAGCTCCTCGGGGAGGGTGAGGTCGTCGGGCTGGAGGTAGAGGCCCGGCTCGACGGTGAGGACCTGGCCGGCCTCCAGGACGCCGTCCAGATAGGTCTCCGCGCGGGCCTTGGCGCAGTCGTGCACGTCCATGCCGAGCATGTGGCCCGAGCTGCACAGGGTGTAGCGGCGGTACAGGCCGGACTCGGGGTCCAGGGCCGCCTCGGCGCCGCCGGGGAGCAGGCCCCAGTCGTCCAGGCCCTCGGCGATCACGCGCATCGCGGCCTGGTGGAAGTCGCGGAACCGCGCGCCGGGCCTCACCGCGGCGATCCCGGCCTCCTGGGCGGCGTACACCAGGTCGTAGACGCGCCGCTGGGCGTCGGTGAACCGGCCGCCGACGGGCAGGGTGCGGGTGATGTCGGCGGTGTAGAAGGAGTCGACCTCGACGCCGGCGTCCAGCAGCAGGAGGCTGCCCTCGGGGACCGGCCCGTCGTTGCGGATCCAGTGCAGCACGCAGGCGTGCGCCCCCGCGGCGGCGATCGTCTCGTAGCCGGGGCCGTTGCCCTCCAGGCGGGCGCGGCGGTTGAAGACGCCCTCGACCCAGCGCTCCCCGCGGGCCAGCCGCGAGGCGTACGGCAGTTCGGCGACCACGTCGGTGAACCCGGTGATGGTGTGGCCGACCGCGGCGGCGAGCTGGGCGGCCTCCCACTCGTCCTTGACCAGGCGCAGCTCGGCCAGCGCCGCGTGCAGCTCCCGGTCGGCGCCGTCGTCGGCGTGCGGGCCGACCATCGCGTCGACGGCCGGGTCGACGTCGCGCACCACCCGGGTGGGCACCCCGCCGCCCAGCCGCGACTGAAGGGTCTCCAGATCGGCGGCGGCCAGCCCGAAGGCGTCCTCGGTCTCGGCGAGGGTGCGGCGGCGGCCCACCCACAGCTCGCCGTGCCTGCGGTCCCGGTAGAACTGCGCGCCCAGGGCGCTGCCGTCGCGGGGAGAGCGCGGGTGGGTGAACAGGACCGCCTCGTGGCCGGACGGCGTCGGCTCCAGCACCAGCACCGCCTCGGGCACCGCCTCGGTGGCGGTCTCGCCCGTCAGGTGCGCGAACGCCGTGTGCGGCCGGAACGCGTAGTCGCAGTCGTTGCTGCGCACCTTCAGCCCGCCCGCGGGCACCACGAGCCGCTCGCCGGGGAACCGGGCGGACACCGCGGCCCGGCGCTTGGCGGCGTAGACGGCGGCCGGAAGCGGCGGCGGGGAGACGTTCGTGTCGGCCCAGCCGTGCTTGAAGAACTCGGCGAGCGCCGGAGGAATGGGGAGATCGTGACTACCAGTGACGAAACGGTCGTCGCCGCCGTCACGGGAAGCGCCGCTGGAGGGTGTCATCGACCCATTCTAGCTGCGGAGACCAGGTGCGGACCGGCCCTGCCGCCGCGGCCGGGAAACCCCTAGGATCGCCTCCCATGGAGACCCGGCAGACCGAGGTGACCACCTGGTACCTGGAGCAGACCTCCCCCGAGCGGCTGGTCCCGGCCAGGCCCGCGCCGGTGGAGGTGGTGCGGGCCGAGGTGCCCAGCCCCGAACTCAGCCGCTACCTCTACCTGGCGGTCGGCGGCGACCACCTGTGGACGGACCGGCTGCCCTGGTCCCACCGGGACTGGGCCGAGTGGCTGGCGCGCCCCGGGGTCGAGACCTGGCTGGCCTGGGACCGCGGCACCCCCGCCGGCTACGCCGAACTGCACCCCGCCGGCGGCGCGGGCGAGGTCGAGCTGGTCTGCTTCGGGCTGCTGCCCGCCTTCGCCGGCCGGGGCATCGGCGGCCACCTGCTCACCGCGGCCGCCGCCCGCGCCTGGGACCTGGCCGACCGCTGGGACCTGCCCCCCACCCGGCGCGTCTGGCTGCACACCTGCTCCCTGGACGGCCCCGCCGCCCTGCCCAACTACCTCAAGCGGGGCTTCGACGTCTACGACACCCGCACCGCCGTCGAGACGGTCTGGGCCCGCCCCCTCGGCCCCTGGCCCGGCGCCCACGACTGACCCGCCCTCCGGGCCCCGAAACGGCGGCGGCCGACCCCGCCCGGCCGTGCGGGCGGCGCCCCGGGCCCGGAGGCGCGGCCGGACCTCGCTTCGCCGTGTCCGTGCGGGAGGCGCCCCGGGTACGAGGCGGGGTCGGGTCCCGCTCGGCGGTGCCCGTGCGGGAGGGGCCCCGGGCCCTGAGGCGCGGCCGGACCGGTGGCCGTCGCGGGGCACTTGCCCGATGGCGGCCGTGCGCATTGACTGGACGGGTGATCTGGTCCCTGCTGGCGGGCGCGCTGCCGGTGCTGGCCTTTCCCCGGCCGGACCTGGGGTGGCTGGCGTGGGCGGCACTGGTGCCGGGACTGCTGCTGCTCCGCGCGGCGCCGTCCTCGCGGCAGGCGCTGCGCCGGGGCTGGTGCTTCGGCACCGGGTACCTGCTGGCCGCGCTCTCCTGGACGGCCCCCAGCATCGGCCCCGGCCTCCTGGCGGTGGCCGCCGTCTTCGGCGCGCCCTGGGCCCTGTGGGGCGCGGCCGCCCGTGCCTGCCGGGGATGGGAGGCCCTGCTCGTCCTGCCCGCCGGGTGGGTGGCCGCCGAGTACCTGCGCTCCTGGCACGGGTTCGGCGGCCCGTGGGCGCTGTACGGGACGAGCCAGTGGCGCTCTCCGGAGGTGCTGGCTCTGGCGTCCGTCGGCGGGGTGTGGCTGGTGTCGTTCGCCCTCGTCCTGGTCAACACGGCACTGGCCCTGGCGTTGTCCCGGTTCGACCGCAGGGTCCTGCTCGTCCTGCCGGCCGTCGCGCTCGCCCTCCCCGCGGCCTGGTGGGCGGGCGGCGGGGGCGAGCAGGGACGGGAGTGGCGGGCGGCGCTCGTCCAGCCCGGCGTGGTCGACGACCCCGCCGAGCGGTTCGCGGCGGGGGAGCGGATCACCGCCGGGATCACCGGGGCCGACCTGGTCGTGTGGGGCGAGAGCAGCGTGGGCACCGACCTGAGCCGGGCTCCCGGGCTGCGCGGGCGGCTGGCGCCCCTGGGCACCCTGCTGGTCAACGAGGACGCCCGCGACGCGCGGGGCCGGATCTCCAAGTCCTCGGTGCTGCTCGTCGACGGCGTCGAGCGCGGCAGGTACGTCAAGACCCGGCTGGTGCCCTTCGGGGAGTACATCCCGCTGCGCCCCGCCTTCGGCTGGCTGACGAAGATCAGCAGAGCCGCCTCCGAGGACCGCGTACCCGGTACCGGCAGCGCCGTCCTGGACGTGCGGGGCATGCCGGTCGCCCCCGTCATCTGCTTCGAGTCCGCCTTCCCCGACCTGGGCAGGGCAGCGGTGGACGGCGGCGCGCGGGTGATCGTCATCCAGTCCTCCACCTCCACCTTCCAGGAGAGCTGGGCGCCGCCCCAGCACGCCGCCCTGGCCGCGGTGCGCGCCGCCGAGACGGGCCGCCCGGTGGTCCAGGCGGCGCTCACCGGCGTCTCCGCCGCCTTCGACTCCCGGGGGCGGCGCCTGGCATGGCTCGACACCGACCGGCGGGGAGCGGCCACCGCGGCCCTCCGGCCGCCCGGCGCCGGGACGCGGACGCTCTACACCAGGCTCGGCGACGCGGTGCCGCTGCTGTGCCTGCTCCTGGTGGCGGGCCTGGGCGTGAGGCCGGTGGCTGAGAAGTCCATGAGAGCCCGCTGAGAAGGTCCTCCGCACGGCCACGGCGGTGTGCGCGCTGGTTACCGTGGGGACATGAGCGAACCCGAAGAGGCACGCGCCCACATCCTGGTCGTCGACGACGAGCCCGCGGTGCGCCAGGCGCTCTCCAGCAGCCTGGTCTTCGAGGGGTACCGGGTCGGCGAGGCCTCCGACGGGGTCGAGGCGCTGGAGCGGGCCGAGAAACTGCGGCCCGACCTGATCGTGCTGGACGTGCTGATGCCGCGCATGGACGGGCTGACCGCCTGCCGCAGGCTGCGCACCCAGGGGGAGAGGGTGCCGGTGCTCATGCTCACCGCCCGCGACATGGTCGGCGACCGGGTCACCGGCCTGGACGCCGGGGCCGACGACTACCTCGTCAAGCCGTTCGAGCTGGACGAGCTGCTGGCCCGCATCCGCGCCCTGCTGCGCCGCAGCGCCTACTCCGCCGGGGCGGGGCCGCGGGAACCGGAGGAGGTCCTGGAGTTCGCCGGGCTGCGCATGAACACCCTCACCCGCGAGGTCACCCGCGACGGACGCCCCCTGGAGCTGACCCGCACCGAGTACATGCTGCTCGAGATGTTCCTGCACCACCCGCGCCAGGTCCTCACCCGCGAGCAGATCCTGGAGACCGTCTGGGGCTTCGACTTCGAACCGGCGTCCAACTCCCTGGACGTGTACGTGATGTACCTGCGCCGCAAGACCGAGCTCGGCGGCCTCCCCCGGCTGGTCCACACCGTGCGGGGCGTCGGGTACGCGCTGCGCGCCGCCTCATGAGACGCCTCACCCTGCGCGGGAGGCTGGCGCTGCTGATCGCCGCGGCCGTCGCCGTCGCCGTGGCCGTCTGCGCGACGGCCAGCTGGTTCCTGGTCCGCCAGGAGCTGTACTCGGAACTGGACCGCCAGCTGAGCGGCAGGGTGCCCGGGGGGCCCTTCCTGGAGAACGTCACCTACAACGCGCTGACCAACTGCACCTCGGAGCCGACCGCGGGGAGCAGGCGCCGGTCGGAGCGGCCGCCGCCCCGGGAGGAGCTGCAGCAGGTGGTCCGGCGGGACGGGACCCGCTGCACCATCCCCGACCAGGGTGTCATGCCGGTCACCCCGACCGACGAGGCGGTGGCGGGCGGCGGCCTGCGGGAGGTCCTCTACACCGGCACCGGCACCGACTACACGGGGCGGGAGATCGACGTGCGGATCTACACCGTCTCGTTCTCGGTCCGGGGCACCGGCGAGCGGGGCGCGCTGATGACGGCGCTGCCGCTGGAGCGGGTCACCGAGCCCCTGAACGGCCTGGCGATCACGCTGGCGCTCGTCTCCCTGCTGGGCGTGGGGGTCTCGGCCGCGGCGGGGCTGCTCACCGCCCGCGCCTCGCTGCGGCCGGTCGACCGGCTGGCCGAGGCCGTCGAGGAGGTCGCCAGGACCGAGGACCTGTCGGTGCGCATCCCCGAGCGGGGCGCCGACGAGATCACCCGCCTCAGCCGCTCCTTCAACGCCATGACCGCCGCGCTGGAGGCCTCGCGGGAGCGCCAGCGCGCCCTCATCGCCGACGCCGGGCACGAGCTGCGCACCCCCCTGACCAGCATGAAGACCAACATCGACCTGCTGATCAGAAGCGAGGAGAGCGGCCGGGAGCTGCCCCCCGAGACCAAGAGCGGCATGCTGGCCAGCCTGCGCGCCCAGATGCGCGAGCTGACCACCCTCGTCGGCGACCTGCTGCAGCTGGGCAGCCCCGCGGCCCAGACCCGCCAGAACGAGGAGGTGGCCTTCCACGAGGTGGTGGGCCACGCGGTGGAGCGGGCGCGGCTGCGCGGCCCCGGTCTGAACGTGACGGCCCGGCTGGAGCCCTGGTACGTCCAGGGCCACCCCGACGCCCTGGAGCGGGCCGTGGTCAACCTCTGCGACAACGCGGTGAAGTTCAGCCCGCCCGGCGGGACCGTCGAGGTCGTGCTGGAGAAGGGCGAGCTGACCGTCCGGGACGAGGGCCCCGGCATCCCCGAGGAGGACCTGACGCACGTCTTCGAGCGCTTCTGGCGCTCGCCCTCGGCCCGCAGCCTGCCCGGCTCGGGACTGGGCCTGTCGATCGTCGCCCAGGTCGTCCAGGAGGCGGGCGGGACGGTGTGGCTGGAGAACGCCCCGGGCGGCGGGACGGCCGCCCGGCTCACCCTGCCGGGCGGATCGTCCGGAACGCGTTGACCCGGAAGGTGGGACACACGATGATCTCCGGGGTACGGGACGGTCAGAGGAACCGGCTCTAGGCTGTTGCTCCCGTCTCTCGCAGGAGATCCAGTGCCCACACTTCACAAGTTCGCCGTCCTGGTCATCGGCGCCGCGCTGCTGTTCGGTCTTCTGCTGCCGCCCGACGACGACGGCGACCGGACGACCGTCGTCAAGCCGGCCGTCCAGGGCACCGAGGCCGTGCCGGCGGCCGTCTCGGGCGGGCCGACCGCCTCGGCGTCGCCCGGCGGCACGCCGTCCGCGGCGCCCTCCACGCCGCCGCCGCCCCCGCAGCCCGCCGGCGCGCAGGCCGCGCAGGTCAAGGCCAACGAGCTCGGCCAGGTTCCGGTGATCATGTACCACCGCATCCTGGCCAAGGGCGGCTCGGAGATCGACCGCACCCCCGGCGAGCTGCGCGCCGAGCTCGAGCGGCTGGCCAAGGGCAACTACGTGCCGGTCACCGCCGCCGAGTTCGTGCAGGGCCGCATCGACATCCCGGCCGGCGCCCACCCGGTGGTGCTCACCTTCGACGACGGCAACCCCACCCAGTTCGCGCTCGACGCCGCGGGCAACCCGGCGCCCGACACGGCCGTGGCGATCCTGATGGAGATGCACGCCAAGTACCCCGCGTTCCGCCCGGTGGCGACGTTCTTCGTCAACAAGGACCCGTTCCAGCTCGGCGAGGAGGCCAACGCCGGCGTCTCCTGGCTGGTCCAGCGCGGCTTCGAGATCGCCAACCACACCTACACCCACCCCAACCTGGCGGGCATGCCCACGGCCAAGGTGGAGTCGGAGATCGCCAAGGCCGAGGAGGTCGTGAAGAAGGTCTCCGGCTCGCCCTCGGTCACCTTCGCCTATCCGTTCGGCAACACCCCGCGGACCAGGGCCAAGGACAACGCCTTCGTCTCCAAGGGCGACACCTGGCAGTTCCAGGGCGTCTTCCTGGCCGGCTGGAACCCCTCGGTGTCGGTCTTCTCCAAGGAGTTCGACAACACCAAGATCTCCCGCATCCGCTCCGAGGACAAGGTCAAGAAGGACGGATGCGACAAGTTCTGCTCCACCGCGTGGTTGGAAACACTGGACAAAAATCCTGACAACAGGTACACATCTGATGGTGATCCCGCGGCGGTGACGGCCCCGTCGGGATCCATCTCCCAGCTGGCCCCGCAGTACGCCGACAGGGCCCGGGTCTACTAGGTTCCGGGGGGTCTCGGCTCGTCCCGATTGACCTGGGGCCCCCTCATCTCATATGCTGATCGCTGCGCTGTGGGCCTGCGGTGCCTCGGACGGAGCAGGCGCACGCTCGATCTGGTCGACATCGGTCTTTCCGGGAGCTCAGGCTTCCTCTCCGGTCTTGGCAGGGACGAAATCGGCCCTCGCGCTTCGCAGACCGACTCATGTCCGTATCCGGAGCCAGCCCACACATGACGAGCAGCACCGAAGCCACCTCGACCACCCCGCAGGTAGCGGTCAACGACATCGGCTCGGCGGAGGACTTCCTCGCCGCGATCGATCTGACCATCAAATACTTCAATGACGGCGACATCGTCGAAGGCGTCGTCGTCAAGGTCGACCGAGACGAGGTCTTGCTCGACATCGGTTACAAGACCGAGGGCGTCATCCCGTCCCGCGAACTCTCGATCAAGCACGACGTCGACCCCAACGAGGTCGTCTCCGTCGGTGACGAGGTCGAGGCCCTGGTCCTCCAGAAGGAGGACAAGGAGGGTCGCCTGATCCTGTCCAAGAAGCGCGCGCAGTACGAGCGCGCCTGGGGCACGATCGAGAAGATCAAGGACGAGGACGGGATCGTCACCGGTACGGTCATCGAGGTCGTCAAGGGTGGTCTCATCCTCGACATCGGCCTCCGCGGCTTCCTCCCGGCCTCCCTGGTGGAGATGCGCCGGGTCCGCGACCTGCAGCCGTATGTCGGCAAGGAGCTCGAAGCCAAGATCATCGAGCTGGACAAGAACCGCAACAACGTGGTCCTGTCCCGCCGCGCCTGGCTCGAGCAGACCCAGTCCGAGGTCCGCCAGACGTTCCTCAACACCCTGCAGAAGGGCCAGGTCCGCAAGGGCGTCGTGTCCTCGATCGTCAACTTCGGTGCCTTCGTGGACCTGGGCGGCGTCGACGGTCTGGTCCACGTCTCCGAGCTGTCCTGGAAGCACATCGACCACCCCTCCGAGGTCGTCGAGGTCGGCCAGGAGGTCACGGTCGAGGTCCTGGACGTCGACATGGAGCGCGAGCGCGTCTCCCTGTCGCTCAAGGCGACCCAGGAAGACCCGTGGCAGCAGTTCGCCCGCACCCACCAGATCGGCCAGGTCGTGCCGGGCCGCGTCACCAAGCTGGTGCCGTTCGGCGCGTTCGTCCGGGTCGAGGAGGGCATCGAGGGCCTGGTGCACATCTCCGAGCTGGCCGAGCGCCACGTGGAGATCCCCGAGCAGGTCGTCCAGGTGGGCGACGAGATCTTCGTCAAGATCATCGACATCGACCTCGACCGCCGTCGCATCAGCCTCTCGCTGAAGCAGGCGAACGAGGGCGCCATGGAGATCACCGACGAGGAGTTCGACCCCACCCTCTACGGCATGCCGGCCGAGTACGACGCCGAGGGCAACTACAAGTACCCCGAGGGCTTCGACCCGGAGACGGGCGAGTGGCTCGAGGGCTACGACGCCCAGCGCGAGACCTGGGAGCGGCAGTACGCCGAGGCCCGCCAGCGCTTCGACGCCCACCGCAAGCAGATCGACGAGGCCCGCAAGGCCGACGCCGAGGCCGCGGGCGGCGAAGGCGGTCAGACGACCTACACCGGCGGCTCCGAGGAGCCGACGGGTGGCGCCCTGGCCACCGACGAGGCGCTCGCCGCGCTGCGCGAGAAGCTCTCGGGCGGTCAGTGAGCGATGACCGGCCCGCTTCCGTTCATGCGGGGGTGAGCCGGTCCCCTCAGCCGATACCATCTTCGGGTGGTCACGACTGACAAAGGCACCTACAGCGAGGGCCCTGCCGGACCGCCGGCGGGGCCCTCACTGGTCCCCGGGGGCGCCGCGCGGCTGACACTCATCGGCGTCACCGTCGCCCTGCTCGCCCAAACCCTCCGCTACTCCCTCCCCGTCTTCGTGGAGCTGTCCGTCGGAACGGCGCTGGCGGTGGCGCTGCCGGTGGCGCTCGTGCCGTTCCTGGCGCCGGTGCTGCGGCCACTGCTGGGACCCCGGGTGCTGACCGCCCTGGGCATCGGCGGGCTGCTGCTGTCCCGGCTGGTGGCCCAGGGGCTGGGGCCGGTGCTGGACCTGGCCGTGGTGGCCACGGCGCTGGGCCTGCTGGCGCTGCCCGCGCTGTACGAGAGCGCCCGCGGCCTGTCGGGCGTGGGCTTCGCCATCGCCGCGACCGCCGGCCTCGCGGTCGACACCAGCCTGCGCATGCTCTTCGGCACCTGGGACGCGGCATGGCAGAGCGGGCCCGCGGCCTGGGCCGTCTGCCTGGTCCTGGTCGGGGTGGGCGTCGCCGCGCTGGTGCGCGAGCTGTCCTCGGGCGTGGTCCCGCCGCCGGGCATCTCCTGGCGCGACGCCATGGGCGCCGCCGCCCTGGGGCCCTTCCTGGCCCTGCAGGTGCTGGTGCTCTCCAGCCCCGCGTTCGTCGCCTCCTCCGGCTGGCTGTCGCTGACCATGGCGCACCTGGCGGTGCTGGCCGGGCAGGCGCTCGCGCTGGCGTTCCTCGCCTCGGGCCTGGCGGTCCGCGCGGTGCCCGGCGGGGTGTGCGTGCTGGGCGGCACCGTGCTGGGCCTGTGCGCCGGCGCCGTGGCCGGGACCTACGCGCTGGAGGGCAGGATCGTCATCTTCGCGATCGTGCCCGCCCAGGTGCTGGCCGCCTGGCTGCTGGCCGTGGCCTGCCGCGCGCCGCTGCGCCGGGCCGGGGACGGCGGACCGATCTGGCGGGTGGACGTCGGCGCGGCCCTCGGCGGGTTCGCGCTGCTGGCGATCCTCGTCCCGTACACGCTGAACCCGGCGCATCCGCTGCCGTTCCCCAACAACGCGCTCAGCGCCTGCGCGGGCATCCTCATCGGGCTGCTGGCCTCGATCGCGGCCTCCCGGGGCGGCCCGCTGCCCGCCCGCGCCCCGCAGCGGGCGGTGGCCGCGCTCGGCGCGTGCCTGGTGCTGGCCGTCCCGACCGCGGTGTTCGCGATGTCGGGCGGCGAGGCGCGGTCCGACACCGGCGAGACGCGGCTGCGGGTGGTCTCCTACAACATCCGCCAGGCGATGCACGACGGCAAGCTCGACCCCGAGCGCGTCGCCGTGGAGATCGAGGCGCAGAAGGCCAACGTGGTGGCGCTGCAGGACGTGGGCCGGGGCGCGACCGCCTCGGGCACCGCGGACCTGGGCGTGTGGTTGTCGCGGCGGCTCGACATGGCGCTGGTGTGGGGTCCGGCGGCCGACTCGCAGTACGGCAACGCGATCCTCACCTCCTTGAAGGTCGAGTCCTCCGGCGGGGGCAGGGTCTTCAGCGGCGAGCAGATCCGCGGCTACCTCTGGGCGCGGCTCAGGACCGGCGACGGCACCGTGGACGTGTGGACGACCCGGCTGGCTCCCGGCGAGGAGAAGGCCGCCCACCGGCGGGCCGAGCTGTCGGAGCTGGTGCGGGCCTGGAGCCGCGCCCCCCGGACGATCGTCGCCGGGGACATGGGCGTCGCGCTGGACGGCGCCGGCCTGGAGCCGTTGAACGGCACCGGCCTGCGCCGGGCCGCCGGGGCCCTGGACTCCGGTTCGCAGGGCGTGTTCTGCACCGACGACCTGGTGTTCTCCAAGGCGGTCAGCCCGCGGGACGGCATGGTCGCCGTCACCGCCGAGGCGGGTTGATGATCGGCCGGGCCGAGGCGCGGGACGCGGGGGAGATCCTCACCCTGCAGCGGGCCGCCTACGTGAGCGAGGCCCAGCTGTACGGCGATCCGTTCCTGGCCCCGCTGGTGGAGCCGCCCGAGCAGGTGCGCGCGCTGTTCGACGACCCCTCCACCGTGGTGCTGAAGGCGGTGGAGGGCACCCGCGTCGTCGGCGCGGTCCGGGCCCGGATCCAGGAGGAGACCTGCCTGGTCGGCCGCCTGGTGGTCGCCCCCGACCTGCAGGGCAGGGGCCTGGGGAGCGCCCTGATGAAGGCGGTCGAGGCCGAGGTCGCCGGCCGCGCCAGGGCCCTGCTGCTGTTCACCGGCCACCTCTCGCAGGCCAACCTGCGCCTGTACCGCCGGCTGGGCTACGCCGAGTTCCGCCGCGAGCGGGTCTCGGACCACCTGGTCCTGGTGCACCTGCGCAAGCCTCTCGGCTAGGGTGCGCAGGGACGCGCGACGAGATCAGGGAGGCCGGGATCGTGAGCAGGCTGCGGGTGGGGCTGACCGGGGGCATCGGGTCGGGCAAGAGCGAGGTCTCGCGGCGGCTGGCGGCGGCGGGAGCGGTGCTCATCGACTCCGACGCGCTGGCCCGGGAGGTCGTGGAGCCCGGCACCGAGGGGCTGGCGCGGATCGTCGAGGAGTTCGGGGCCGACATCCTGACCGCGGAGGGCACGCTGAACCGCGAGAAGCTCGGTTCGATCGTCTTCTCCGACCCCGAGAAGCTCGCCAGGCTGAACGCGATCACCCATCCGCTGATCGGGGCGCGCAGCGCCGAGCTCCAGGACGCGGCGCCCGAGGACGCGGTGCTGCTCTTCGACGTCCCGCTGCTGGCCGAGAACGCGCTCAAGCCGCTGTACGACCTGGTGGTCGTGGTGGACGCCCCGGTGGAGACCCAGCTGGCGCGGCTCACCGATCTGCGCGGCATGAGCGAGCAGGAGGCGCGCAAGCGCATCGCCGCCCAGGCCACCCGGGAGCAGCGGCTGGCCATCGCCGACCGGGTGATCGACAACTCCGGCACGCTGGCCGGGCTCGCCGCGCAGGTCGAGGAGTTGTGGGAGGACCTGCAGAAGCAGCGCTCCTGAGCGGTCCCGGCTCCGCGCTCGACCCTCCGTGCTCAACTCTCCTGGCGCAGTTCCCGCAGCAGGTCGGGCCGGTCGGTGGTGATGCCGTCCACGCCGTACCGCAGGAGGCGCAGCATGGTCTCCTCGTCGTTGACGGTGTAGGCGTAGATGTCCAGCCAGCGCTGGTGGGCGTCCCTGACGTACTCGGCGGTGACGGTCCCCTTGGCGGGGTGGACGGCCTCGGCGTACCAGCGGACCCCGAGCAGCTCGAAGGAGTCGGGGCGGCCGAGGACCGTTCCCCGGACGGCGGGCAGCGCGTCGTTGACGGCCCTGACGTAACGCCAGGAGAAGCTCTGCACGGTGAGCCGCTCGTAGCTCGTCCAGTAGGAGTCGTCCTTCACCTGGGAGACGAACCGCCTGGTGACGCCCGGGTACTCCTCGGGGTTCTTCAGCTCCACCAGCGCCTTGAGCCGGGCGGCCTTGACGACGCGCAGCGTCTCGGCGAGCGTGGGCACCCGCTCGCCCCGGTACCGGCGCCCGAACCACGACCCGGCGTCCAGGCTCTTGATCTGCTTGAGCGTCAGGTCGCTCACCCGCCACGGCTTGAGCCGGGGAAAACGCCGCTCCACGTCGGTGGTGCGGGCGAGGGTGCGGTCGTGGACGACGACCAGGTGCCCGTCCCTGGTCTGCCGGACGTCCAGCTCGATGAGGTCGGCGCCCATCCGCCCGGCCAGCCGGAACGCCGCCAGGGTGTTCTCCGGGGCGTGGGCCGAGGCGCCGCGGTGCGCGATGATCTCCACATGGGCCCAGGCCCTGCGTTCGCGGTCGGCCGCGGCCGGACCGGCGAGGACGAGCGGGGCGCAGACGGCGAGTGCGGTCAACGGGAACAAGGCGCGAGGCCGCGGCATGCGGATGGTCCTCCCCTGAGGGTCATGACCCCTCCACCGTGCGCCCGCACGGTGAAGCCGGCGTGGGCGGGCGGTGACCACCGTAGGGCAATCCGGTGAAGGGCCGCCAGCACGCCGGGCGGGTCAGCCGGAGAAATCCCCGTTCAGGGGCTCCTCCAGGGGGATCCGCCGGATCGAGGGGAGGTGCTCGTCGAGCTCGCCGGGCTCGAACCGGCACAATCCCGCCGCCCACCAGAACTGCCCGGCGACGTCGCCCGCGTACTTGTAGCGCCCGTCGGGGGTGACGGCCGCCCAGCCCTCCGCCAGGCCCAGCAGGGTGCAGTGCCGTGCGGCGCCCTCGTCGCCCGTCCGCCACAGGATGACCGAGCCGTCGTCGCCGCCCCCGGCCAGCAGCCGCCCGTCGGGGGAGAAGTCGATCGACCAGATCCGCCGGGTGTGCCCGCGCAGGGTCTGCACGAGCCGTCCGGTGCCGGTCTCCCACAACCGGATCACGGTGTCGTCGCCCGCGGTGGCCAGCAGGCGCCCGTCGGGGGAGAAGGCGGTGCTCCACAACCGCCCGGAGTGCCCCTGCAGCAGGTGGAGGGCGGTGGCGGAGGACGGGTCCCAGATCCGGGCGGTGCCGTCGTTGCTCGCGCTGGCCAGCAGGGTGCCCGTGCGGTCGAACCGGACCTTGTAGACGCGGTCGCCGTGGCCCGCGAGGGTGGAGACCAGCGCGCCGGTGCCGGGGTCCCAGATCCGCACCAGCCGGTCGTCGCAGCCGGTGGCGATGAGGGAGCCGTCGGGGGAGAAGTCGATGCAGCGCACCCGGCCGCGGTGGTCGGCGAGGTTGACGACCTGCCGGCCGGTCGTGTGGTACCACAACCGCACGCTGTCGTCGTCGTTGGCGGTCGCCAGGATCGTGCCGTCGGGACTGAACGCCTGCGCCCACACGTGGTCGGTCTCGACCGACAGCTCCCGTTCGAAGGCGCCTCCGGCGGCCTGCCACAGGTGGACGCCGCCGTCGTTGGTGGCGGTGCCCAGCCTGCCTCCGACCGGGCTGAACGTCGCGGAGGTGAGCCGGTCGGAGACGCCTGCGAGCTCGTGGACGCGCACGCCGGTGGCCGGATCCCAGATCCGCACCACCCCGTCGTTGCCCGCGGTGGCCAGCATCGTCCCGTCCGGGCTGAACTGCACGGAGGTGATGCGCCTGCCGTGGCCGCGCAGGGTGTGCCTGCAGACGCCGGTGGCGGTGTCCCACAGGCGTGCCGTCCCGTCGTTGCTGACGGTCGTCACCTGGGCACCGTCCGGACGGAAGACCGGCGGCCAGACCGCGCCCCGGTGGCCCGGCAGGGAGTGCAGCAGCCGGCCGAAGTCCGGGCCGGGCTCGCCGCCCGCGCGTTCCAGGTTCCACAGCCGCACGGCGCCGTCGCTGTCGGAGGTGACCACGCGGCTGCCCCCGGGGTCGAAGGCGGCGCGGTAGATCGCGCCGGTGTGGCCGGCGAGCGACCGGGGCGCGTACCGCCCGGTGAGGTCCCACACCCGGACGGAGCCCTCGGTGTCGCCGGAGACCAGCAGCCCGTCCCGCGCGTCCAGCGCGTAGACCCGGCCGGTGTGGCCGGTCAGCTCGCGCAGCAGCGCGCCGGAGGGCGGGTCCCACACCCGGATCCGGCCGAGTTCGTCGCCGGTGATGAGCAGACCGTCCGCGGAGAAGATCAGCCGGAAGACGGCGCCCTCGCCCTCCATGGTGTGCAGGAGCCCGCCGTCGCCGGACCACACGCGGACCGTCCCGGCGGCGTCGCCGGTGACGACGAACCGGCCGTCCGGGCTGAAGGCGCAGGTGTAGACGGGCGCGGCGTGCCCGGGGAGGGAGGCGTGCGGCTCCATCGAGGCGGTGCGCCAGATGCGGACGGTCCCGGTGGCGTCCCCCGCCGCGACGAGGGCGCCCCCGGCGTCGGCGACGACCGGCCACACCCCGTCGGGATGGACGTCGACGGCGTGCCGCTGCCGTCCCGTGGCGGTGTCCCACAACCGGAGCGTGCCGTCGGCGGCTCCGGTGACCAGGAGGTCCTCCCCGGCGTACAGGACGGCGTAGGCGCGGTCGCGGTGCCCCTGCAGGGTGCGCAGCGGCAGCCCGGTGCGCGAGTCGCACAGCAGGACGGCTCCGTCCTCGCCGCCGAGCGCGACGGTGGCGCCGTCCGGGCTGTAGGCGGCGGGGGAGGGCAGCCTGCTGGACTGGAAGTGGAAGCCGTAGGGGACGCCGATAGCCGAGGGGGAGAACTGCGCCTCGACGTCGCTGCCGGGCACCAGCGCCGCGCCGCGCAGCTCTGCCCGGCGGGTCGCGGCGCCCGCGGTCTCGATCACGGCGGCGCGGGTCCAGCGGCTGCCGCCCAGCACCGCGTCGCGCAGGTCGGCGCGCACCAGCCGGGCGCGGGAGAGGTCGGCCCCGGTCAGGTCGGCACCGGCCAGCCGCGCCTCGTCCAGCCGCGCCCCGCACAACCGGGCGCCGCGCAGCACCGCCCGGCTGAGGTCGGCGCCCACCAGCTGGACGTCGGTGAGGTCGGCCCCGGTCAGGTCCACCTCGCTGAGGTCGCGGTAGGACAGGTCCTCGCCCCGCAGCCGGGCGCCGCGCAGGTCGGTGCGCGCCGGGGTGCGCAGCCTGGTGGTGATCTTGATGGCGTTGGCGCGGCGCACGTCGCCCGCCTCGGCGTCCCGCAGGACCCGCGCCGTCCACGCCTGGCAGACGCGGCTGCCCGCCAGGTCGCACAGGAAGTCGACGGTCAGCTGGGACAGCGGCCTGCGGGCCAGCGCGGCGGGTTCCACCCCGCCGGAGAGCTCGTCGGCGATGTGCCGGGCCACCAGCCACTCGGCCACCGAGCCGTGGATGAACCCGAACAGGCCCTCGTCCGTGCGCATCAGGAGGCTTCCGGCGCCGACGGCGTGCGCCGTCTGGCCCTGCGACATGCCGGCCGTGCCGTCGGCCAGGTCGGTGAGGGCAGCGGCGACCTCGGTCAGGTCGTCCACCCGCAGGTAGGTCTCGCCGGTCTCCCACAGGCGCAGCGCCAGGATCCGCGCCGCCCGCCACAGCTCGTCCAGGGACAGCCCGGCGGGGGCGCCGGGGACGCCGCGCACCCGCTCCTCCTCGTGCCGCAGCCAGGAGGCGAGGATCTCCTGGTAGAGGTCGGCGGGGCTGATGGCGTGCCGGGCCAGGGCGACCGCGTGCAGGCGCTCCTCGGGCAGGTCGGCGATGAAACCGAGCATGCGCGGGTTCTGCGCCAGGCCGAGCAGGTCCTCCACGCCGCGCAGCATCGCCATGCGCCGGTCGGCGGCGGCCGCGTTCCCGTACCGGTTGACGAGGAAGGCACGGATCTGCGCGGGGGTGAAGTCGGCGATGCCGAGCACCCGCCGGCCCGGCAGCGTCCCGACCCGCTCGCCGAGCACGGTGAACACCTGGGCGTGGGACTTGAAGTGCTGGGTCCGCGACGCCACCACGATCTTGGCCTTGCCCTCGGCCGCGGCCAGCAGGGCCTCCAGGTGGTCGGCCGCCCGCTCGTAGGTGACCCGGGTGACCAGTTCGTCGAAGCCGTCGAAGAGCAGGACGATGCGGCCCTGGCGCAGCATGTAGTGGAAGGCGCGCAGGTCGATGAGGTCCTCGCCGTGCGCGGCCAGGTGCGCGGCGACCAGCGCGTCCACCGAGTGCGCCTTGTCGAGCCTGCGGAGCTCGATGAGGATCGGGATGAGGTGGGGGAGCTCGCCGGGGATGCGCCGGGCCAGCTCCCGCAGCGCGAAGGTCTTGCCGCGGCCGAAGTCGCCGAGCAGCAGCACGAACCTGCCGTGGTCGGCGGCGAGCAGGTCGAGCATGGCGCCGGTGAGGTCGTCCCGCACGGCCGCGGAGTCGCCGTCCAGTTCCCGGTACCGCTGCGGCACGTACAGGTCGGGCGGGTAGAGCCGGTCGCCGGCCAGCCGGAGGGCCTGCCCGGTCACGTACGACGACAGGTCCAGCAATCCCTGGAACTCCGTCAGGCTGCGCAGCCGCACCCCGCGCCGCAGCGCGTCCTCCCGCAGCGACCGGGGCGGCGGCGGGCCGAGGAACACCAGTTCCGAGCCGTGCGCGTCGCCCCCGGCGTGCACCTGCCGCAGGAAGGCCGCCACCTCCGCCTCGCCGACCTCCCCGACGTGCGCGCCGATCCGGAACTGCCGGACGAAGCCGTCCTCCAGCCGGGAGACCAGGAGGTGCGGCGGCTCGGCCGCCACCGGCCTGGTCCTGGCCCCGGGGAAGCGGGTCTCGCAGGCCTCGGTGATCTGCTCGAGCAGCAGGGTGAGCGGGTCGGCGGGGCGGCCGTCGGGCGCCTCGCGCGGCGCCGGGACGGCGGGGGCGGGCGGTTCGGGGTGGAAGATCCCGGCGCGGTCGACGCGTTCGGGCCCGGCTCCGGGCCGCAGCAGGGTCAGCCCGCCGGAGTCCACGGTCAGCACCTGGTGGCGGCCCGGCGCGAGGGCGGGCAGGCACAGGGTGCCCGACGCGGTCTCCCCGCGCTCGCCCTGCCGGCCGTGCAGCACCAGGTCGAGGCCGGGCGCGACGAGCCGGTCCAGCAGGTCGGCGTCCCGCAGCCGGTCGGGGTCGCCCTCCAGCGGGCTGTGGTGCACCACCCCCAGCCGCAGCCAGCCGGGGCCGAAGGCACGCAGCCGCTCGGCGAACCAGGCGGCCTGGGAGGGGCCGATCATCCCGTACCGGTCGTCGTCGCGGTGGCTGAGCGCCATCGTGGTGTTGAGCCCGGCGACGACCACCCGCAGCTCGGGCACCGGGAAGAGGGTCCAGGGCTGGGCGCTGTCGAACACCGCGTGGTCCACGCCCCGGTACAGCTCGGAGAACAGGGAGCCGAAGTGCCGCCACTTGGGCCAGTAGGGCGGTTCGGGCTCCTCGTCGTCGGCCTCGCAGGAGTTGAAGTAGGCGCGGCAGGCCGCCTTGGTGACGTCGCGCGCACCGGGCACCAGCACGACCCGGTGCGGTTCCAGGCTCAGCAGGGTGCGCAGCCCGGTGAGGAAGTCGGCGGCCGCGGCGCACTCGCGGCGGCTGCCGGACTCGGTGAGGTCGCCGCTGACCACCAGCAGGTCGGGCCGCACGTTCAGCTCGGTGAGCTCGGCCCAGATCCGCGCCTGCAGGCTCGCGGCGTCGAACGGCTCGTCGGCCAGCGACCACCCGAACCTCGGGCCGGCCAGGTGCAGGATCGAGACCTCCTGCCGGCGCGGCTCCCCGCCGGAGGCCTCGGGCGGGTAGGCCGGCTGGACGGCCGGGGCGCGCCGCGCCTGCCGCCCGCCGCCCGGCGCTGGTGCGGGGACGGGCGGCGCGGCCGGCGGGAACGGGGAGGGCGGCCGGTCCTCGGGCTTGGCCCGCCCGGCGAGGGCCTCGCGCACCCGGGTGAGCAGCAGGTCCCGCGCGGCGTCCTCGTCGGTGACGCCGACGAGGTCGACGTAGGTGATGGTCGCCAGGAGCCCTTCGAGCTCGCAGTCCTCCAGCCGGACGGTCACGAGCTTGGCCGACGGGTCGTCGGGGCTGGCGCGCAGCGCGGCCTGCCACTCCATCCGGCCGTAGCGGGAGCGCATGTAGTTGCGCGACAGGACGGCGATGACGACCGCCGCCTCGCTGACCCCCCGGTCCATGAAGTCGATGAAGTTGGTGCCGGGGACGAAGTCCCAGGCCTGCAGCATCGTCCGGTAGCCCGCGGCCTCCAGCTCCCAGGCGATCCACGACGCCCAGCGTTCGTCGGCGGGCGAGTACGAAACGAAAATCTCAGTCTGCGGCCCCGTCACGCCGTCAAGTATCCAGAACCCTCCCCGCGAAGCACAGTCCCGTGACACAGGGGGCGCGTCCGGACGGCGCGGCGCCGCGCGCGGAAACATGGGCGTGCGTGTGTGGGATCATGCCCCGGTGAGCCGAGTGTCGACCTTGGACCTGATCCGGTTCGGCCTGCTCCTGCTGGGCGTGCTCTGCGTGCTCACCGGGGTTCTTCCGGCCGAGGCCGCGGGGGAGAGCCTGCGCCGGATAGCCCCGCTGCTGCTCTTCCTCGTCAGCGTGATCATCCTGGTGGAGCTGACGAAGGAGGCGGGCGTCTTCGACGTCATCGCCGACCGGCTGGCCACCTTCGGCCGGGGCAGCTACGCGGCGCTGTTCCTGCTGTGCACGGCGTTCGCCTCGCTGACGACCGCCTTCCTCAACCTCGACACGACCGCGGTCCTGCTGACGCCCGTCATGCTCGCGCTGGCGATCCGGACGGGCATCCGGGCGCTGCCCCTGGCGATGACCACCGTGTGGCTGGCCAACACCGCGAGCCTGCTGCTGCCGGTGTCGAACCTGACGAACCTGCTGGCCGCCGACCGCGTCGCGCTCACCCCCTGGGAGTTCGCCGCGCGCATGTGGCTGCCGCAGCTGGTGGCGATCGCGGTGACGATGGCGCTGCTGTGGGCGTTCTACTGGCGGCGCGGCGCGCGCGGAGCCGACAGGTACGAGCCGCCCGTTCCGCTGAGGATCGGCGACACCGTGCTGTTCACCGCCACCTCCTGCGCCTGCCTCCTCTTCATCGTCCTGGTGATGGCCGGGGTGCACGTGGAGTACGCCGCGACGGCCGCCGCCGTCATCGCCCTGGCCGCCTTCGCGCTGCGCAGCCCCCGGTCCCTGCGGCCCTCGCTGGTCCCGTGGCAGCTGCTGGTCTTCGTCACAGGCCTGTTCCTCGTCATCCCCGCGCTGGTCCTGCACGGCCTGGACACGGTGATGACCGCGCTGATCGGCACCGACGACGGAGCGGGCGGGGCGTTCCGCGCGGCGCTGACCGGCGCGGCGCTGTCCAACCTCATCAACAACCTGCCCGCCTACACCGCGGGCGAGGCCGTCGTCCCGGTGGAGAACGGCGACCAGCTGCTGGCGCTGCTGGCGGGCACGAACGTCGGGCCGCTGATCACGCCCTGGGCGTCGCTGGCGACGCTGCTGTGGTTCGAGTGGTGCAGGCGCCACGACCTGCGCGTCCCGCTGCGGAGGTTCATGCTGCACGGCACCGCGCTGGCGGCGCTGGCGCTGCCCGCGGTCGTGGCGGCGCTGCTGGTCAGCTGAGCGGCGGCAGCTCCAGGGCGGACGCCTCGGCCAGCAGCGCCACCAGCGGGGCGACGCGCCCGGGGCGGGCGGCGATGAAGCTGTACTCGGTGTGCTCCATCGACAACTCGAACGGGCCGCCGTCCAGCGCGGTGAGGACGGCTCCGGCCTCGGTGGCGATGAGGGCCCCCGCGGGCAGGTCCACCGCGCCGGTCCGGTAGCCGATCACCGCGTCGATGACGCCGCGCGCCAGCATGATCCAGGTGAGCTGGGGCGACCACAACTGCAGCAGCCGCCGCGACCGGGCGCCCAGCACGTGCTTGTAGGCCAGGGCCGTCGGGTCGGTGCGCCCGACCGGGTAGCCCTGGACGTAGGAGACGATCGGCGCCGAACCCGGGCGGTCCGGCTCGGTCGCCAGCGGCACGTCGCCGGGGCCGCGCGGCCCGTCGCCGCGGACCGCCGACCAGGTCAGGCGGGTGACCGGGTCGTGCACCACCCCCAGCACGGGCGCGCCGTCCAGGCACAGGGCGATGCCCACCGAGTAGGCGGGCAGGCCGATGGCGAGGTTGTGCGTGCCGTCCAGCGGGTCCACCACCCACAGGGCGTCGCCGTCGCCGCTGCGGCCGGACTCCTCGGCCAGCACGGCGTGGTCGGGGAAGGCGTCCCGCAGCCGGCCCAGGATGATCCCCTCGGCCCGGTGGTCGAGATCGGTGACCAGGTCGTCGTGACCCTTGGCCTGGACGGAGAAGCGCGCCCCCGGCGCCAGCACCGCGCCCGCCTCCTCCGCGGCGGCCACCGCCACCGACCTGGCCCGCGTGAGATCGATCATCAGTCCTCCTGGAGCAGTTCGGCGGCGCGGCGGGCCAGGCGGGCGGTGCGCCCCGCGCCCTGCCGGCGGCGCCGCACCCGGTGGCCGCCCAGCCCGAGCGGGCCCAGGGACAGGTCGCGCAGGCCGGGGTGTTCGGCGCCCAGCGCCACCGTCGCCGCCTCTCCGGCGACCACGGTCCGGTGGAAGACCCCGGCGGGCAGAGTGTAGACGTCGCCCCGCGTGTAGGTGCCGCCGTCGACGGGGGACACGCGGACGGTGCGCGGGGTGGCGCGCAGCTCGTCGACGCCGTCGCGGCTGAGCACCTCGAAGACCCGCATCCCGGTTCCCTCCTCGGGTTCGCCGAGCTCGCCCAGTTCGTTGCCCAGGCGGCCGTAGAGCAGCAGGCTGAGCAGGCTCCAGCTGTGGCAGTGCCAGGCGGAGGTGGTGGAGGCGGGCGGCGGCAGCTCCGGCGACCACAGGTGGAGGCAGACGCCGGTGCGGCCGCTGCGCTCGACCGGCAGGCACAGGAAGCCCAGCGGGTGCAGCACGCCCGCCACGTCGAGGGAGCCGGAGGCGACCCGGCTCAGCGTCCGCGCGGCCCAGCCGGCCACCTCCCGTGAGCCGGAGCCCTCCCGCAGCCGCCGGTGCAGCTCCCCGTAGCGCATCGTCTCATCCAGCCCGCGGCCCTTCGGGCAGCGCGTACGGGTCGACGGGCCGCAGGGCGCGGCGGGCGATGTCGGCGACGTCCCGGTCGGAGAACGAGCGGGGCAGGGCGAGGTCAAGCGCCTGGAACAGGCGGCGGATCTCCTCGACCGTCGGCTCGTCCGACAGCCGGGCGGCGCGCGCCTGCTCGATCGGCACCCGGCGGGCCTGGTCCAGGCTGTTGAGCAGTTCGGTGTAGCACCAGTCGTAGTAGAACTTGCCCTTGTCGACGCGCAGCGCGGGCGCGGTGGGGTCCTCCCGGGTGATGACCACGCAGGAGGAGGACAGGTCCCAGCGGAAGGTGGTCATCGTGCGGGACAGCCCGATGTCGATGTCCAGGAGCCGGTAGCGGTCGCGGTGGTAGCAGGCGGCGAGGATGGTGGCGTAGGACTCCTTGCGGGTGCGCTCCAGGGTCCAGGCCTCCTGCCCGCCCCCGGCGGGGGCGCCGGCCCTGCGAAAGCGCGCGTAGGCGTCGCAGACGTCCTCGTCCGACGGGTCGATGATCTCCAGCCGGAAGAGCAGGGCGCGCCGTTCGCGCTTGGCGTCGGCGACGCAGCCGGGCAGGGTGACCGCGCGGATGTAGGTGCCCGTCCCGCCCTTGAAGATCCACCGGTCGGTGCCCAGGCGCGCCTCGGCCAGCACGGGGCCGACCTCGTCGCCGCTGATCGCCCGCACGGCCGAGGACTCGTCGAGCGAGTGCCGGGTGAGCCGGATCAGCCGCTCGAAGCCGTCGAGGCGCTCCAGGCGCGCGGGCAGCGACTCCAGGGCGCGCAGGGAGCCGCGGACCTCGTCCTCGACCGGGTCGCGCCGGTAGCGGTCGCGCAGGATGCTCGCGGCCAGCAGGCCCAGGACGAGCAGGGTGGCGCTGGCGACCTTGTTCAGGTCGGGATCGTCGCTGAGCCCGAAGACCGCCACGACCACCGCGATGACCAGCGCGATCGCGGCGTCGGCGTTCCGCAGGAGCCAGAGAGCGAAGCGTGCCAAGGTCATCCCCGTACCTGTCGGCGGTGAGGTCATGGTAAACCGCGCCGAACCGGGTGGCCAGGGCCGCCGCGGGGCGGGTCGGGGAAAAGGACGGGCGGCGACGCGCCGGTCAGTGGAAAGTCCTGTATTTCCAGCTTTTAAGAATTCACCAAGAAATGGGCATATGACGCGCTGCGCTCTTTCTGTCAGGGAATGACCGGACTTAGCGTGTCGATGAGTGGAGATCCGATGAAGGAGCGGTGACGTGGCCGAGAAGGGTTCCTGGAACGAGGGGGGTGGCACCGGGCGCGAGCCCGGCCAGGACCGCGCCGCGTCCGAGGAGGCGTCCGGGTCCACCGCGGAGGGGGGCCCGCCCAGGCGGGGGTTCAACCCCGCCTGGCTGCTGGTCCCGGCCGCCGGGCTGCTGCTGGGCGGCCTGGGGATCGCCGGCATGAACCGCGACCAGGGGGTCGGGAGCAAGCCGACCGTGACCGTCACCGGACCGCCCGCCACCGTGGTGCGGCCCGTCGCCCCGGTCGGGACCTCCACCACCGCCCCGGGCTGCGACCTGGACTTCCGCGGCACCGAACTGCATCCCCCGGTCTCGCGGCTCCCGGAGGGGAGCACGGGCCGGTACCAGCAGGCGCCGTCCGGACGGGCCTTCGTCGTGGTCGACACGACGCTGACGAACTCGGGGACGGAGGACTGCTACGCGACACCCGGTTACCAGCGCGTCCACACCTCCGGGAACACCTACTACACGGGGAACGGGGAGGCCGGCGCCCTGCTGCCGGGCGGGAACGCGGTGAAACAGGCGATCCCCGCCGGAAGGAGCGTCAAAGGCGCCTATGTCTTCCAGGTCCCGGCCGGCTCCGCGGTGAGTTCGGTAAGGCTGCGCAGCAATGGGAGCGAGCAGTGGACCATTGTCAATGCGGGCTGACCGGGTCGATCACGCAATCTCTGGAGAAAACGTCATGAGCACACCCATGGACATCAAGAAACTGCTCGGCGCCCGCATGACCGGACCCGACGGCGAGGAACTGGGCACCATCGAGCAGATCTTCTTCGACGACGTGACGGGCGCCCAGGAATGGGCGAGGGTGCGGACGGGAGGGCTGCTGGGCGGCAAGGACCGCTTCGTCCCGCTCGTCGGCAGCACGCTGTCCGGCAAGGACCTGACCGTCCCCTACGACAAGACCAAGGTGAAGGACTCGCCGGACCTCACCGTGGACCGGCACATCACCCCCGAGCAGGAGTCGCAGCTGCGCGCCCACTACGGGATGGAGCCCGGGACGGGGACGCGCACGACGACCACCACCCCCTCCAGCGGGACGGGCCGCACCAGCGCCGCCGCGGCGGCGGCCGCCGCGGGCACGGCCGGCACGGCAGGCGTCGCCGGGGAGCGGCGGGAGTCCGCCGGGGCGGCCGGGGTGACGTCCGGGGCCGCGGGCGCGGCGGGCCTGGGGCGCGAGCGGACGCCGGAGGCCGGGCGGCCGGGGCACCCGCAGGAACTGGCGCTGACCCGCTGCGAGGAGCGCATCTCCTTCCAGACCGAGGAGATCGAGATGGGCCGCGTGCGGCTGCACAAGTACGTGGACGTCGTTCCGGTGGAGGAGCGGGTCCGGCTCATGCACGAGGAGTTCGAACTGGAGCGGCTCCCCGCCACGGAGGGGATCGCCGACATCGGCGAGGACTCCGTCGAGGTCGTCCTGCGCGGGCAGGAGGCGTTCGCGGTCAAGGAGATCCACGCGGTGGAGCGGGTCCGCCTGAACGTCAAGCAGGTGCCCGAGGAGCGGGTGATCAGGGACGAGGTCCGCCGCGAGCGGATCGAGGTCGAGCGCCTGGAGACCACGGGCCCCGGCATGAGCACGGGCACGGGCACGGGCACGCGGCCGGGCGTGGACCGCAGTGACGAGCCCCCCGGACCCGGCCGGGGAAGGAAGCGGTGATCCTGCGCGTTCTGGGGACCGGCGGCCCTTGGGGGCCGCCGGTCCCGGCGTCTTCGGCCGCGCCCCTCGGGGGTCCGGGAGCCGCGCCCCGGACGGACGGGACGGGTTTGTCGGTGCCGGGCCGTACGGTGGGGGTGATGGCAGTCAGGGGAGGGCACGTGCGCCAGGAACTCGACCTTCAGCGGATCGAAAAGCCGTTCGAGGTCGTCACGGAGATGACGCCCGCGGGTGACCAGCCCGCGGCGATCGCGGCGCTGTCCGAGCGGATCCGGCGCGGCGACAAGGACTCGGTCCTGCTGGGCGCCACCGGTACCGGCAAGACGGCCACCGTCGCGTGGCTGATCGAGCAGGTGCAGCGGCCGACTCTGGTCATGCTGCCGAACAAGACGATCGCCGCGCAGTTCGCCAACGAGCTGCGCGAGATGCTGCCGAACAACGCGGTGGAGTACTTCGTCTCCTACTACGACTACTACCAGCCGGAGGCGTACGTCCCCCAGACCGACACCTACATCGAGAAGGACTCCTCGATCAACTCCGAGGTCGAGCGGCTGCGGCACTCGGCGACCTCGTCCCTGGTGACCCGGCGGGACGTCGTGGTGGTGGCGTCGGTCTCCTGCATCTACGGCCTCGGCACGCCCGAGGAGTACGTCCGGCAGATGATCAAGCTCGAGACCGGCATGGAGATCGACCGCGACCTCCTGCTGCGCCGCCTGGTGGACATCCAGTACGCCCGCAACGACCTGGCGTTCACCCGGGGCACCTTCCGGGTGCGCGGCGACACCATCGAGGTGATCCCGCAGTACCAGGAGCTGGCCGTGCGGATCGAGATGTTCGGCGACGAGATCGACAAGCTCTCCACCCTGCACCCGCTCACCGGCGAGGTGCTCTCCGAGCACGAGGCGCTGCACATCCTGCCCGCCACCCACTACGGCGTGGGCGAGGAGCTCATGGCACGGGCGACGGCCGGGATCGAGGCCGAGCTGGCCGAGCGGCTGGCGGAGCTGGAGGGCCAGGGCAGGCTGCTGGAGGCGCAGCGGCTGCGCATGCGCACCACCTACGACCTGGAGATGATGCGCCAGATCGGCACCTGCTCGGGCATCGAGAACTACTCGCGGCACATGGACGGCCGGGAGGCGGGCTCGGCCCCGCACACCCTGCTGGACTTCTTCCCCGACGACTTCCTGCTGGTGCTCGACGAGTCGCACCAGACGGTCCCGCAGATCGGCGCGATGTACGAGGGCGACGCCTCCCGCAAGCGCCAGCTGGTCGACCACGGCTTCCGGCTGCCGTCCGCGCTGGACAACCGGCCGCTGAAGTGGGAGGAGTTCCTCCAGCGCATCGGCCAGACGGTCTACCTGTCGGCCACGCCCGGCCCGTACGAGCTCGGCCGGGTGCAGGGCGACGTGGTCGAGCAGGTGATCCGGCCGACCGGCCTGGTCGACCCCGAGATCGTCGTCAAGCCCACCAAGGGCCAGATCGACGACCTCGTCCACGAGATCCGGCTGCGCACCGAGCGCGCCGAGCGCGTCCTGGTGACCACCCTGACCAAGAAGATGGCCGAGGACCTCACCGACTACCTGCTGGAGCTGGGCATCCGGGTGCGCTACCTGCACAGCGAGGTCGACACCCTGCGCCGCATCGAGCTGCTGCGCGAGCTGCGCCAGGGCGAGTTCGACGTGCTGGTCGGCATCAACCTGCTGCGCGAGGGCCTGGACCTGCCGGAGGTCTCCCTGGTGGCGATCCTGGACGCCGACAAGGAGGGGTTCCTGCGCTCGGAGACCTCCCTGATCCAGACCATCGGCCGCGCCGCCCGCAACGTCTCGGGCCAGGTGCACATGTACGCCGACAAGATCACCCCGTCGATGGAGCGGGCGATCGGCGAGACCGACCGCCGCCGCGCCAAGCAGCAGGCCTACAACGCCGAGCACGGCATCGAGCCCCGCGCCCTGCGCAAGAAGATCGCCGACATCCTCGACTCCATCGTCCGCGAGGACGAGGACACCGAGACCTACCTCGGCGGCTCCGGCCGGTCCCAGTCCCGCGGCAAGGCCCCCGTCCCCGGCTTCGGCAGCCGCGCCGTCGGCGGCCACACCGCCGACCTGGTCACCGACCGCCCCCGCGAAGAGCTGGAGGACCTCGTCCTGTCCCTCACCGAGCAGATGCACCAGGCCGCCAAGGACCTCCAGTTCGAGCTCGCCGCCCGCCTCCGCGACGAGATCAAGGAACTCAAGCGCGAACTCCGCGACCTCAAGGAGGCCGGCATCGGCTGACCCGCCGCCCGCACGGCCCGTCCCGTGACCGGGACGCCCGTCCCATGACCGGGACCCGTCCAGCGGCGCGGGCCGTCGACCCGGCGCGCGGGTCCGCCGATCCACCGGATCGGCGGCCGGGTCCGTGGCGGCACCGCCGTCGCGCCTGCGGGAGACCGCCGTGCCCGGTACTCGGGCCCGTTGCCGGTACCGGCCGGGCCGTACCGGCGGGGGTCCGCCGGTACGGACGCGCAGGTCCGCCGATCCACCGGATCGGCGGCTGGGCGGCGGCGCCGTGCCTGCGGGAGACCGCCGTGCCCGGTATCCAGGCCCGTTGCCGGTACCGGCCGGGCGGCACCGGCGCGGGTCCGTCGGCCCGGACGCGCGGGCCGCCGCTCCACGGGGTGGTGCCGCCGTCGGCGCGCGGCCCCGGGTCAGCCGGGGGCGGGAGCCCGCTTGCGGCGGCGGGCGCGGCGCAGCAGGCGGAAGGCGGTGTACAGGAGGGCCGGGAGCAGCAGGAGGACCAGGGCGGGGGCCAGGACGGCGAGGAGGCTGAGGCCGAGGGAGAGGCCGTCCTCGGCGGTGCTGAGCACGGGGGCGGCCGTGCCGGCGGTGCCGGTGTTGGCGATCGGGCGCACCACGGTCTTGAGCACGTGCACGGCCAGCGCCATGAGGACGCCCGGCACCCAGCTCAGCCACGTGTGCTCCTGGAGCGGGGCCAGGCCGGTGCCGAGCCCGGCGTCGAGGTCGGCCGCCGCGGCCGTGGCGGCCGCCGCCGCGCCGCCCGCCGCGGGGCGCACCAGCGTCATGACGGCGTCGTTGACCGAGTCGACCAGCGGCACCTTGTCCAGCACCATCTCGGCGGCCAGCAGCACCGAGAGCCCCGCCAGCACCCAGCCGTTCCCCATCCAGGAGAACTCCGCGGGCAGGACCACCAGCCCGGTGTACCGGCCCAGCAGCCCGACCACCAGGATCGGGATGTAGGCGTTGAGCCCGGCCGCTCCGGCCAGCCCCAGGCCCGTCAGGAAAGCGAACATGATCCTCCCGTGCCCGGCCGTTCGGCGGGGTTCGCGGCGCGCTCCACGTCCCCCATCGGACGGTCCGCGGCCCGGGAAGGTTCACCGCCCCGGCGGATTCACCGCCCCGGACGCTCCGGCGCCTTGACCGGAGCCTCGCCCCGTGCGGACTCTACGGCCGGGCGGAGGCCTCGCCCGCGCGACTTTCCGGCCGGATGGGCGCCTCGCCCGTGCGGATTTTTCGGTTGGGTGGAGGTCTCGCCTCGGGCAGGCCCTACGGCCGGTGGAGGCCTTGCCTCGTGCGGGCTCTACGGCCGGGTGGAGGTCTTGCCCGTGCGGGCTTTCCGGCCGGGCGGAGTTCTTGCCCCGTGCGGGCCTCCGGTGGCCCTGGAAGGGGGCGGGGTCGACTGCTCCCGGGAGGGGGCGGGAGCGAGTGGCGGCCGGGCTCAGCGGAGGAGCAGGAGGGGCAGGAGGACGGTGTCCAGGAGGCGGTCGGCCAGGGAGGGCTCGGGGGCCGGGTCGCGGAGCATGGTGCGGTAGCTCAGCAGGGCCGGGACGAGGGAGAAGACGAGGCGGGGGTCGGCGTCGGGGCGCAGTTCCCCGCGCAGGACGGCGCGGCCGAAGATGTGCCGGACGCACTCGACGCGCGGGTAGAGGAAGCGCTGCCGGAAGGCCCTGTCCAGGGCGGGGGAGGCCGGCAGCCGGGCCGTCGTGCGCACCAGGAGCTCGCCGTGCTCGGAGTACTCGCGCGCCAGGTGCACCACGAGCGGGCGCAGTTCGGCGCGCAGGCCGCCCAGGTCGCCCGGGTCCTCGGGCGGCGGGAGCAGAGCGGCGAGGGCCTCCACCAGCAGCTCGTCGAGGAGCGGCCAGCGGCGGCGCAGCGCCGCGCAGTCGACGTCCGCTAGCGCGGCGACCTCCTCGTGGGTGGGCCTGCGGTCGGAGATGTCGTGGAACACACCGAGGGCGGCGGCGTGGATCTCGTCGAGCCGCCGTGAGAGATCGCTCTCCGTGAGGGTCACTACACCGCCTTCAGGGGGACGGGCGCGGGCACGCGTGTTCTCTGTCACCGTGCGGTGGCCCACAGTGTTACAGGGGCATGCCCCCGGTGTCAGGAAGTTCCACCGAAATATCGAGGATTTATCGCTCAGGAGGAGAATTTTTCTCCCTACATCACCTCCTGTGATGAAAAACAGCTGTCGTGAGGGGTGGTGGGAGATGTACCGCCGGATACCTGATGGTCGGTATCTGGAAGCGGGGGCCCTCCTTTAAGGTCGGAAGGAAGCCGGATGACGCCTGCGGGGGGTGGGCATGAGGACCTGGGCCCGAGGGGGAGCGCGCGGGCTGCTCGCCCTGGCTCTGCTCGCCGTGGTGCTCGTCGGCCTGGGCGTGCCGCTCCTCTCCGAGCAGGCGCGCTGCCGGATGTTCGGCATCGGCTGCGCAGGCCCCTCCGGGCCGCCCCCTCTGCCGGCCGCCGCCGTTCCGGGCAGGCGGCCGCTCACCCCGCTGGAGGTCGCCTCCCAGGGCGCGTACGTGGCGCTGGGGGACTCCTTCTCCTCGGGAGAGGGCGCCTACGCCCTCCCGGACGACCTGTCGCCCGAGAACCGCTGCCACCGGACGTCCCGCAGCTACGTGCACGCCGTCTCCAGAACGTTCGAGTTCGCCGGAGGGACCAGGTTCTTCGCCTGCGCGGGCGCCCGCACCGAGCACTTCTTCTCCGCCAGGGCGGGCGAGCCGCCCCAGGTGGAGCACGCCGACGCGGGCACCAGCCTGATCACCCTCAGCATCGGCGGCAACGACCTGGGCTTCACCAAGGTCCTCGCGGGCTGCATCCTCAGCCTCCCCTGGTCGGGAGCCTGCCAGGAGCAGGACGCCGGGCTGGAGACCCGCAAGCCCGTCCTCCGCGGGGAGCTGACCCGGATCGTGGGGAGCCTGCGGGAGCGCTCGCCCCGCGCCCGCATCATCCTGCTCGGCTATCCCCGGCTGTTCGGCGAGCGGGAGGGCTCCGCGCTGGACAACCTCGGCGTCGCCGACCAGCGCTGGCTGAACGCCAAGGGCAAGGAGCTGAACGACCTGGTCCACGAGGTCGCCCGGACCGCGGACCGGGAGCTGGCGCAGGGCGGCGCACCCGGCTCGGTGGAGTTCATCGACGTCTACAGCGCCTTCACCGGCCACGAGGTGGGCACGGGCGCCCCCTACGTGAACGGCCTGGACGTCGATCTCAGCGCCTTCAAGGCGGAGTTCCACAGCTACCACCCGAACGCCGCGGGCTACACGGCCCTGGCCGAACTGGTGACCCGGCAGGTGAGGCAGGGGCCGGGCCGCCAGATCAACCAGTGGCACTAGGGCCTCAGTCCCCGGCGGACGACAGGGCCGAGAGCCGCTCCACGGAGTCGGCGTACTCCTCGATCATGTCGTAGACGACCTGCCTGGCGGGCTTGATGCTGTTCATCATGCCCACGCACTGGCCGACGAAGTAGTTGACCAGCTGCTGCGCGCCCTCGTTGCCGGTCTCGGCGTGCTTGGCCAGGTGCCGCATGGCCGCCTCGGCGACGATCATCTGCAGCGGCATGGGCAGCGAGCCGGGCGAGTCGGGGCCCTCCCACTCCCGCGTCCACGCCGACACCAGCTGCCGGGCGGGCTTGCCGGTGCGCGAGCGCGAGCGGATCGTGTCGCGGGCGGTGGCCTGGAGCATCTTCTGCTTGACCGTCTGCGGGGTCTCGGCCTCCTCGGTGGTCAGCCACACCGAGCCGGTCCACACCCCGGACGCGCCCAGCGCCAGTGCCGCGGCGATCTGCCGGCCGGAGGCGATGCCGCCGGCGGCCAGCACCGGGATCGGGGCGACCGCGTCGACGACCTGCGGCGTCAGCACCATGGTGGAGATCTCGCCGGTGTGCCCGCCGGCCTCGCCGCCCTGGGCGACGATGATGTCCACCCCGGCGGCCACCTGGCGCCGCGCGTGCTCGACGGTGCCCACCAGCGCCGCCACCGGCACCCCGGCGGCCTTGGCCTTGTCCACCATGAGCGGCGGGGGCGTGCCCAGCGCGCTGGCGATGAGCCTGATCGGGTGGGCCAGCGAGACGTCGATCAGCTCCGTGGCACCGGCCCCGGTGACGCCCCGCGCGCCGCTCCGCGCGGCCCTGGCGGCGTTCTCGCCGGCGAGGTCCGGCACCGGGACGCCGTACTTCTCGAACAGGCGGACGAGGAACTCCCAGTGCTGCGCGGGTATCGCCGCGATCGGGTCGCCGCCCTCGCGCGCCGAGGAGTCGATCTTGGCGGGCACCAGGACGTCCACGCCGTAGGGGCGGCCGCCGACCTCGCGGTCGATCCAGGCGAGCTCCTCCTCCAGGCGCTCGGGGGTGTAGGCGACGGCGCCCAGGACGCCGAGCCCCCCGGCGTTGGTGACGGCCGCGACCACGTCACGGCAGTGGCTGAACGCGAACAGCGGGAACTCGATCCCGAGCAGGTCACAGACGTCGGTCTTCATATCCGCGACAATACCGAATCTCATTCGGTTCGGTGGCCCGCGCCCCCGGAGAAACCGAGCGCCCCCGTACCGCGCGAGGCGGGGACGGGGGCGCTCCACGGCGGGTCTCAGGCCGGGACGAACTCCAGCAGCGGCTCGCCCTCCTCCTGGGGGGTGAACCGCGCCCTGAGCGCCAGCCCCTCGGCGGGCGCGTCCACGCCCGCCAGGGCGGCGTGCAGCCACGGCCCCTCGGCGAGCTCCACCAGCCCGATGGGGGAGGCGGGGCCGCCTCCGCGGCCGTGCACCGCCGCCCAGCTCACCAGCGTGCCCGTGCCCTCGGCCGCCGCCCACTCCAGCCGCTGCGCGCCGCAGCCGGCGCAGCCCGTGGCGTCCGGCGCGTACCACCTGCCGCACTCGCCGCACCTGCGGACGACCAGCTCGCCCCGCAGGGCCCCGTCGAAGAACGCGTCGGTGCGTCCGTCCCGCCTGATGGCCATCGTGTTCACCGTCCTGCTCGCGCGCCCGCACCCGGCCGGGTGGGGCTGAGGATGAGGGTGCTGTGGTGGTCGAGGATGCCGCCGTTGCCGCTGACGAGGACCACCTCGTTGCGCTCGGCCTGGCGTTCGCCGCCCTGGCCGCGCGCCTGGACGACCGCCTCGGAGACCGGGGTCATGCCCCACATGTAGTAGCCCGACAGCTGGCCGCCGCCGGTGTTGGTCGGCAGCCGCCCGCCCGGGCCCAGCGCCCCGGAGGCGGCCAGCGCCCCGCCCTCGCCCTTGGCGCAGAACCCGTAGTCCTCCAGGGTCAGCAGGGTGGTGATGGTGTAGCAGTCGTAGATCTGGCACTGGTCGACGTCCGAGACGGTGATCCCCGCCATCTTCATCGCGGTCGGGCCGGAGACCGCCGCGCCGGTGGTCAGCCCGAACCCGCTGCCCCGCTCCATGGCGTGCCCCGGGTGGCCCTGGCCCCAGCCCAGGACGTGCACCGGGGGCTGGGCGAGGTCGGCCGCGCGGTCGGCGCGGGTGACGACCACCGCGACGGCCCCGTTGGAGACCAGGCAGCAGTCCAGCAGGTGCAGCGGCTCCACGACCCAGCGCGAGTTCTGGTGGTCCTCGATCGTGATCGGGTCGCGCATCTGGGCCAGCGGGTTCATGGTCGCCCACTGCCGGGTGGAGACGGCGATCGCGCCCAGCTGCTCGCTGGTGGTGCCGTAGCGCGCCATGTGCCGCCGGGCGGCCAGCGCGTAGTAGGCGTTGACGCTGCGGAAGCCCTGCGAGGCCGTCATCCCGCCGTAGCCGTAGTACTCGCGGGCCGACCGGTCGTAGGCGGCCCCCGAGGACTGCTCGGGCTTCAGCGGCGCGTCGGCGAAGACGCAGGCGACCGTGTCGGCCGCCCCGCTCTGGACGAGCATCGCCGCGTGGGCGACCATCGCGCCCGCGGTGGCGCCGAAGGCGTGCATCAGGCTGAGCACGCGCAGGTCGCGCAGTCCCAGCGTCTGGGCGAGCTCGATGCCGGGGGAGCCGCCCAGGCCGTGGCTGACCAGCAGTCCGTCCAGATCCTTCAGTTCCAGGCCCGCATCGGTCACGGCCAGCCGGACCGCGTCCGCGGCCAGCCGGCGCGGACTGCGTCCGTACACCTTGCCCAGCTCGGTCATCCCGAGACCGGCGATCGCCGCTCCCACCCGATACCTCCCGATTGTGCGTTGCCCGCAGCATACCGAATGGCATTCGGTAAAGAAGGGCCGGGATTGATCGTTCCCAGATGGACACCGGGAGTCCTCAGTGTGCTACCTTGAGCAGTGGTCGTAGCTGTTCTTTCGCTGATCGAGTGTTCGATTGCCTGCGGAGGTCACTTCCGCGGGCTTTCTTCATTTACGGGGGGACTCTCGCGGCGGCCGCGGGTTCGCGAAGTGTGGGCCCGGAGTTACAACCCAGGAGTGCAGTATGGCGCAGGGCACCGTCAAGTGGTTCAACGGTGAGAAGGGCTTCGGCTTCATCTCTCAGGATGAGGGCGGCCCGGACGTCTTCGTCCACTTCAGTGCCATCCAGGGCAGCGGTTACCGCAACCTGGAGGAGGCCCAGCGGGTGGAGTTCGACATCACCCAGGGTCCGAAGGGCCCGCAGGCGGAGAACGTCCGCGGGATCTGATCCACGCAAACGTGCGAGGGGCCCTCTCAGCCGTGAGGCTGAGAGGGCCTCGTCGTTTTCCTGCTCTTCGCCCGCGGCCGGGCTCAGGTGCGGAACGGGCCCGTCACGCAGTAGGTGATGCCGCCGGTGGAGGATCCCGACGTCCCGCGCTGTGAGGAGAAGTACAGCCGGTTCCCCGCCGGGTTGAACGCCGGCCCGCACAGCTCCGAGGAGCTCTGGCCCGTCACCCGCAGGAACGGCGCCACCTTGTCGTCGGGCGTGATGACGTTGATCTCCATGTTCCCGCCGTCCTCGGCGACGTACAGGTCGCCGTAGGAGGAGCCGGTGATGTTGTCCACCCCGGTCAGCGGCGCCGATCCGCCCGTGACGAGGCTGTCGTCGTAGGCCAGCTCGAAGGTGTCGTCGCCGAGGTTGAACTGCCAGACCCGGTTGTCGCCCTTGGTGGTGATCCAGACCGTGTCGTTGGCGTACCAGCAGCCCTCGCCGCCGTTGAAGGACTTGGAGCCCGGCACCTGGCTGCGGGTGGCCGTCGGCGAGCCGTCCGGGTCCGGCACGTTCGCCCAGCTGAACGAGCCGGACGTGCCCGAGCCCGCCACCAGCACCTGCAGGGTGCCCGCCGACAGGTTCCCCCAGGTGGTCGGGACGAAGCGGTAGAAGCGCCCGTTGCTCTCGTCCTCCGTCAGGTAGACCACCTTGCGGACGGGGTCGGCCGCGGCCGCCTCGTGCTTGAACCGGCCCATCGCCGGCCGGGCCACGGCCGCGCCGCCGAAGGGGTACGTCTCCCAGACCCGGCCCAGGCTGACCTCCTCGCAGGACAACCAGGTGTTCCACGGCGTCTTGCCGCCCGCGCAGTTGTTGTCGGTCCCGCCGAGGATGCGCGACGCCGAGACCGGCGTCCCGGCGGAGTTGAAGCGGATCATGGAGGCGCCGCCGCCGGAGGAGCCGGCCGCCTCGGAGTTGGACACGTAGATCCAGCCGCTCCCGTCGGCGAAGCAGGCTCCGCCGTCGGGGGCGCGGTGCCAGACGTAGGACGTGCCGGCCACCGCCTGGCCGGTCCGGGCGACGACCTGGCTGGTGAAGCCGGCCGGCAGCCGGATGCCGTTGGCGTCGGCCGCCAGCAGCGCCCCGTAGGGGCCGGCGCCGATCTGCGCGGGGGCGGCGAGCGCCCCGCGCATCAGCGAGCCGGAGAAGGCGGCGGTTCCGGCGGCGAGCACGCTGGCGCGCATGAAGGTGCGACGTTCCATCTTCGGGGGTCTCCCTGAAGGAAGGTGATGGGACGTCTCAGTTGTCGCCGTTCCGGAGGTACGCCGCGATTCCGTGAGTTCAACGTGCGGTGATGTTCCGGTGACCGCCTGGGGGGTTAAAAACCTGGCAAAACACTCAAAGAGTGGCGAACGTGTCGGTCGCGATGATCAGGCGGTGCAGGATCCCCGGCTCGTCGAAGGCGTGCCCGGCGTCGTCCACGATGTGGAACTCCGCCTCGGGCCAGGCCTTGTGCAGGTCCCACGCGGTGGCCATGGGCGTGCACACGTCGTACCGGCCCTGGACGATCACCGCGGGGATGTGCCGGATCCGGTCGATGTTCTCCAGCAGCCACTCGTCGGAGGCGAAGAACCCGGCGTTCCTGAAGTAGTGGTTCTCGATCCGCGCGAAGGCCAGTGCGTACTCCGGCTGGGCGAAGTGGCCGACCAGCTCCGGGTCGGGGCGCAGGCTGACCGTCCCGCCCTCCCAGGTGGACCAGGCGCGCGCGGCGGGCAGGTGGACGGCCGGGTCCGGGTCCTCGAGCCGGACGGCGAACGCCTCGATGAGGTTCTCCCGCTCCTCCTCGGGGATCGGCTCCAGGTAGCGCTCCCACAGGTCGGGGAAGAGCAGGGACGCCCCGTACTCGTAGAACCAGAACAGCTCGAACGGGCGGAGCATGAAGATCCCGCGCAGCACCAGCTCGCTCACCCGCTCCGGGTGGGTCACCGCGTAGGCCAGGGACAGGGTGCTGCCCCAGGAGCCCCCGAAGACCTGCCAGCGCCCGATCCCCAGGTGCTCGCGCAGCAGCTCCAGGTCGGCCACCAGGTGCCAGGTGGTGTTGTGCTCCAGGGAGACCGACGGGTCGGCGGCGTGCGGCAGGCTGCGGCCGCAGTTGCGCTGGTCGAGCAGGACGATCCGGTAGCGCGCGGGGTCGAACTGCCGGCGGTGGTCGGGGACGCAGCCCCCGCCCGGCCCGCCATGTACCATCACCACAGGCTTGCCTTGTGGATTGCCGCACACCTCCCAGTAAATCCGGTTACCGTCCCCGACCTCGAGCAGGCCTGAGTCGTACGGTTCGATCGGCGGGTACAGACTGCGCAGCTCCATGTTCTGACATTCTGTCAGCTGGAGGAGCACAGGGAGACGGTGCCCGTCTTGCGGGACGGGGGAGACTTTCCCCCACGTCGGCAATAGAGTTTCCTCAATGACGTCGTGATGAACCCCCTGATGGAGTCTTTACCGTGAGTGACCTCAGCGGATCAGGCGGCCAGCGCACCGCACAGCCCGGTGGCTTGTCATGGTCGCCTTCGCCGGCGCAGTCGCCCCGTGAACTCCTGAACCACGGCCCGCAGCCGCTCGCCGCGCCGTCCGGAGCCCAGCAGGGTGAGGAACAGCACACCCTGCCCGGCTGGGACCTCGTCGACAAGCTCAAGCAGATGGCCGAGCTGCTCGGCGAGGCGCTGTCGATGGGGGAGCGGCGCATCACCGACGTGCAGGCCGAGGCCGCCAACCAGCTCGCCGCCGTCCAGGCCGAGAAGGAGAAGTCCCAGCGGGACGCGGCCACCGCCTGGAGCGAGGTGCAGCGCACCCGCACCCGGGCCGAGCAGGCCGAGCGCCGGGTCGGCGAGACCGAGGCGGCGATGCGCCAGCTGGTCACCCAGCACGACAACGTGCAGGCGGCCAGGGACGAGGCGCTGCGCTCCCTGGAGGAGACCTCCAACGCCCGGCGCGCCGCCGAGGAGCGCATCTCCGAGCTGACCCGCGCGGTGGAGACCGTCCGCACCGAGCTGGCCTCGGTGCGCGCGGCGCTCGGCGACGCCGAGAACACCGCCCAGGCCCTCCAGGTGGCCGCGGGCAACGCCGCCAAGGAGGCCGACGAGGCCCGCCGCCAGGCCGCCGACGCCACCCGCCAGGCCGCGGACGCCAACCGCCAGGCCGAGGAGGCCCGCCGCCGGAGCGAGGTGGCCGAGGCCGAGCGGCAGAGCGCCGTGGAGACCGCTCAGCAGGCCGTGGAACAGTCCAAGGCCGCCGAGGCGGCCCGGGAGGCCGCCGCCCAGGACAAGGCCCGTGCCGAGTCCGAGGCGACGCTGGCGCGCTCGCGCACCGAGCAGCTCACCCGGGAGCGGGACGGCGCGATGGCGGCGGTCCGCCAGATCGCCACCGAGCGGGACGCCGCCCTGGAGAAGATCAAGGAGCGGGACGCCTGGGTGGACCAGCTCGCCGAGGCCGTCACCGAGCAGCGCGCCCAGCTCGGCGCCCTGTCGCAGGAGCGCGACGCCGCCCGCAACGCCGCCGACCAGGCGCGCAGCCTGATCGACGAGCTCACCCGCCAGCTGCGGATCATCATGCCGTCCTCGCCGCTGCACAACCACGCCGCGCTGAGCGAGGCGGGCGTGACGGGGGCGACCATGACCGACTCCAGCCGCAACGGCTACCCGGGCTGAACCGGGAGAAGGCCCGGTGAACGCCGGGTGATCGGTTCGCGGCGAACGGATACTGAGCTGCTGTTATCCTGGTACCCCGTGGACAGGGCGGCTTGCTCAAGCGGCCCGCCGCCGCACGACGACCACGGGAGACAGCCCTTGCGCATCGCAGATTCCGGCAAAACGCGCGCCACCAAGCACCTCTTCGTCACCGGGGGTGTCGCCTCCAGCCTGGGCAAGGGCCTCACCGCCTCCAGCCTCGGACGCCTGCTGACACTGCGCGGGTTGCGGGTCACCATGCAGAAGCTGGACCCGTACCTCAACGTGGACCCCGGCACGATGAACCCGTTCCAGCACGGTGAGGTCTTCGTCACCGACGACGGCGCCGAGACCGACCTCGACATCGGCCACTACGAGCGCTTCCTCGACACCGAGCTGCACGGCAGCGCCAACGTGACCACCGGCCAGGTGTACTCCAACGTGATCGCCAAGGAGCGGCGCGGGGAGTACCTCGGCGACACCGTCCAGGTGATCCCGCACATCACCAACGAGATCAAGGACCGCATCCGCGGCATGGCCGGCCCGGACATCGACGTGGTGATCACCGAGGTCGGCGGCACCGTCGGCGACATCGAGTCGCTGCCGTTCCTGGAGGCGGTCCGCCAGATCCGGCACGAGATCGGCCGCGACAACGTGTTCTACCTGCACGTGTCGCTGCTGCCCTACATCGGCCCGTCCGGCGAGCTGAAGACCAAGCCGACCCAGCACTCGGTGGCCGCGCTGCGCAACATCGGCATCCAGCCGGACGCGATCGTGCTGCGCAGCGACCGCCCGGTGTCCGACAGCATCAAGAACAAGATCAGCCTCATGTGCGACGTGGACGCCGAGGCCGTGGTCTCGGCCGTCGACGCCGCCTCGATCTACGACATCCCCAAGGTGCTGCACTCCGAGGGCCTGGACGCCTACGTGGTGCGCCGCCTGGACCTGCCGTTCCGCGACGTGGACTGGGGGGTGTGGGACGACCTGCTGCGCCGCGTCCACGAGCCCGCCCACGAGGTCGAGATCGCCCTGGTGGGCAAGTACATCGACCTGCCCGACGCCTACCTGTCGGTCACCGAGGCGCTGCGCCACGGCGGTTTCGCCAACGACGCCAAGGTCAAGATCCGCTGGGTGAAGTCCGACGACTGCCAGACGCCCGAGGGCGCCCGCGCCCACCTGGCCGGCGTCGACGGCGTGCTGATCCCCGGCGGCTTCGGGGTGCGCGGCATCGAGGGCAAGCTCGGCGCGATCCGCCACGCCCGCGAGAACGCGGTGCCCGTCCTGGGCCTGTGCCTGGGCCTGCAGTGCATGGTCATCGAGGTGGCCCGCGACCTCGCCGGGATCGCCGACGCCGACAGCACCGAGTTCGACGAGAAGACCGACCACCCGGTGATCTCGACCATGGCCGACCAGCTCGACGTGCTCTCCGGCGAGCGCGACCTGGGCGGCACCATGCGCCTGGGCCTGTACCCGGCCGACCTGGCCGAGGGCTCCCTGGTGCGCGAGATGTACGGCGCCGCACGGGCCGTGGAGCGCCACCGCCACCGCTTCGAGGTCAACAACGCCTACCGCGCCGACCTGGAGAAGGCCGGCCTGGTGTTCAGCGGCCTGTCCCCGGACGGCCGGCTGGTGGAGTACATCGAGCTGCCCCGCGAGACGCACCCGTTCTTCGTCGCCACCCAGGCGCATCCGGAGTTCCGCTCCCGGCCCACCCGCGCCCACCCGCTCTTCGCGGGCCTGGTCGCCGCGGCCCTGGCGAACCGGAAGTGACGGGCGCCCCGACGGCGCCCGAGGGGGGTCCGGAGGTGCGGGACGTCGCGGAGCGGTGGCGGGTCACCGGCTCGGCCGAGCTCTTCCGGGGGAGGATCATCAACGTCCGCGAGGACGAGGTGCTCATGCCGAACGGCGACGGCATGGAGGCCGTCCGCCGCGAGTACGTGGAGCACCTCGGCGCGGTCGGCACGATCGCCCTGGACGACGAGGGCCGGGTCCTGCTGCTGCGCCAGTACCGCCACCCGGTCGGCCACCTGCTGTGGGAGGTCCCCGCGGGGCTGCGGGACGTGGCGGGCGAGCCGCTGTGGCGCACCGCCGAGCGCGAGCTGCTGGAGGAGGCCGGATACCGGGCCGCCACCTGGCACACGCTGCTGGACACCTTCCAGACCCCCGGCATGAGCGACGAGCGGGTGCGGGTGTTCCTCGCCCGCGACCTCGAGCGGGTGCCCGACGAGGAGATCGACTTCGTCCGGGTGCACGAGGAGGCCGACATGCCGGTGGTGTGGGTGCCGCTGGAGGAGGCGGTGGCCAAGGTGCTGGCCGGGCGGATCCACAACGCCCTGGCCGTCTCGGCGATCCTGGCGCTGCACGCGGCGCGGGCCCGGGGATTCGGGGACCTGCGCGACAAAGAGGCCGCCGAAGCCTAGGCTCGGCCCGTCATGAGCACACTCGAAACCGCGGTCGGCGCCTATCTGGGGCACCTCGCGGTCGAGCGCGGGCTGGCCGCGAACACGCTCAGCTCCTACCGGCGGGACCTGCGCCGCTACCGGGAGCATCTGGAGGCCAGGGGCGTCCTGGACCTGGCCGCCGTCGGCGAACGGGACGTGCAGGGGTTCCTGGCCTCCCTCAGGGAGGGCGGCGACGGGCGCTCCCCGCTGTCGGCGGGCTCGGCGGCCCGCGCGGTGGTGGCCGTCCGCGGCCTGCACCGGTTCGCGCTCCGGGAGGGGCTGGTCGCCGCCGACCCCTCCCGCGAGGTGCGCCCGCCCGCCGCGCCGCGCCGGCTGCCCAAGGCGATCTCCCTGGGGGACGTGGAACGGCTGCTGGACGCGGCGGGGGACGGCTCGGCACGGGGTCTGCGCGACCGGGCGCTGCTGGAGCTGCTGTACGGCTCGGGCGCGCGGATCTCCGAGGCGGTCGGCCTCGACCTGGACGACGTCGAGCTGGACGAGGGGTTCGTCCGGGTCTCCGGCAAGGGGAGCAAGGTGCGGATCGTCCCGATCGGCGGCTACGCGGGGCGGGCGCTGGAGGCCTACCTCGTGCGGGCCCGCCCCCTGCTGGCCGGGGCGGGGAAGGGCACGCCCGCACTGTTCCTCAACGCGCGGGGCGGCCGGCTGTCCCGCCAGGGCGCCTGGATGGTGCTGGGCGCCGCGGCCGAACGCGCCGGGCTGACGGACGTCTCCCCGCACACTCTGCGACATTCCTTCGCGACCCACCTCCTGGAGCGGGGCGCGGACGTTAGAGTGGTGCAGGAACTCCTCGGGCACGCCTCGGTCACGACGACACAGGTCTACACGCTTGTGACGGTCCGGCTACTGCGTGAGGTGTACGCCACAGCGCACCCCCGCGCACGTGCGTGAACACGCGCCAGGGCCGTGTGTCGTGTTGCCGTTGCGTCCAGTCCCGCTTAGAGTCCCCGCATCGACGGTATCTCCTCGCCGTCGGGGAGGATCAACATGCCTGACGCAGGCGCGGAAAGCGTGCTCTCAGCAGCGATCGCCACCGAGCCCGGAGGCGCGCTGGGTCCGACAAGACGTCCAGTCCCCACGTTTCCCGACCCGGAACCCCTCGCCGAACACGGTCCGGCGCGGATCGTCGCCATCTGCAACCAGAAGGGCGGCGTGGGCAAGACCACGACCACCATCAACCTGGGCGCCGCGCTGGCCGAGCAGGGCCGCCGGGTGCTGCTGGTGGACTTCGACCCGCAGGGCGCCCTGTCGGTCGGCCTCGGCCAGGGAGACCCCCGCCAGCTGGACGTCACCGTCCACAACATGCTGCTCGAGGCCGACACCGACTGGGAGGACATCCTCCTGGAGACGTCGGTGGAGGGCATGCACCTGCTGCCCAGCAACATCGACCTCTCCGGCGCGGAGGTCCAGCTGGTGCACGAGGTCGGCCGCGAGTACATCCTCTCGGGCGAGCTCAAGGCCGCGGTCGAGCACTACGACTACATCCTCATCGACTGCCAGCCGTCCCTGGGCCTGCTGACGATCAACGCGCTCGCCGCCGCGCAGGGCGTCGTCGTGCCCCTGGAGTGCGAGTACTTCGCCATGCGCGGCGTCGCCCTGCTGATGGAGACCATCGAGAAGGTCCAGCAGCGCATCAACCCCTCGCTGGAGATCGACGGCTTCCTGGGCACCATGTACGACTCGCGGACCCTGCACACCCGCGAGGTGCTCCAGCGCATCGTCCAGGCCTTCGGCGACCAGGTCTTCCACACCGTGATCAACCGCACGGTGCGCTTCCCCGACGCCACCGTCATGGGCGAGCCGATCACCACCTTCGACCCCTCCTCCATGGGCGCCAACCACTACCGCGAGCTGGCCAAGGAAGTCATCCAGCGCTGGAAGGAACTCGGCTGAGGCGGGTTCCGGCCCGGAGCCGCCCCTCGTGCCCGCGGGGAGGGAACGGCCGTTCCCCGCTTCGCCGCGGCCGTCCGTCCCTTAGGCTTCCGACGTGGCGGAACAGCAGGTGCGAGAAGAACAGGCCCAGGGCTTCCAGGTGCACCTGGACGTCTTCTCGGGGCCGTTCGACCTGCTGCTCGGACTGATCGCCAAGCACAAGCTGGACATCACCGAGGTGTCCCTGCACCGGGTCACCGACGAGTTCATCGCCTACATCCGCTCGCACGGGCCCGAATGGGACCTCGACCAGGCCAGCCACTTCCTGCTGGTGGCCGCCACGCTGCTGGACCTCAAGGCGGCGCGGCTGCTGCCGTCCGGGGAGGTCGACGACGAGGAGGACCTGGCGCTGCTGGAGGCGCGGGACCTGCTGTTCGCCCGCCTGCTGCAGTACCGGGCCTACAAGGAGGTCAGCACCTTCTTCGCCGGGCTCATGGCCGTCGAGGCCAGGCGCTTCCCCCGGACGGTGCCCATGGAGCCGCGGTTCGCCAACCTGCTGCCCGAGGTGCTGCTGGGCCTGGGGCCCGAGGAGTTCGCCCGGCTGGCCGCCCGGGTCTTCCAGCCCAGGCCCGCCCCGCCCGGCGTCTCGGTGGGTCATATGTACACGCCGCAGGCCAGTGTGGAGGAACAGGGCGCTATCCTCGTGGAGAGGCTGCGCAAGCTCAGGAAGGCCACCTTCCGCGCGCTGACCTCCGACTGCGCGGGCGTCCACGAGATCGTCGCCCGGTTCCTGGCGCTGCTGACCCTCTACCGCGAGCGGGCGGTGTCGTTCGACCAGATCGAACCCCTGGGCGAGCTGCACGTCGGGTGGACGGGCAGCGAGGAGGGCGAGATCGAACTGGCGGACGAGTTCGCCGGGGCCCCGCGGCCCGAGCAGGAGACACGGACGAGGGGACGGGAGGACCGTGATGGGTGAGGAACCGTCGCTGAAGGCGTCCCTCGAAGCCGTCCTGCTGGTGGTCGACGAGCCGATCACCGAGATCGTCCTGGCCCAGCTGCTGGAGGAGCCCGTCGTCCGCGTCACCGCGGCGCTGCAGGAGCTGGCCGCCGAGTACCGCGCCCAGGGCCGCGGCTTCGAGCTGCGCCGTGTCGCCGGGGGCTGGCGCTACTACACCAGCGAGGCCTGCGCGCCCGTGGTCGAGCGCTTCGTCACCGAGGGCCAGCAGAGCCGGCTCACCCAGGCCGCGCTGGAGACCCTCGCCGTGGTGGCCTACCGGCAGCCGGTGAGCCGCGCCCGGGTCTCGGCGGTCCGCGGCGTCAACAGCGACGGGGTGATGCGCACCCTGACCCTGCGCGGCCTGATCGAGGAGGCGGGCCGGGACACCGAGTCCCAGGCCACCCTCTACCGCACCACCGCCTACTTCCTGGAGCGCCTGGGGCTGGACTCCCTGGAGGAGCTGCCCGAACTGGCGCCCTACCTGCCCGACGAGATCAACGACATCGAGGACGTCTCCGCATGAGCACCACCACCGGTCAGCAGGACGAGCAGGGCGTCCGCCTGCAGAAGGTCCTGGCCGACGCCGGGATCGGCTCCCGCCGCGCCTGCGAGCAGATCATCTCCGCGGGCCGCGTGACGGTGAACGGCCGGGTGGTCAGCTGGTTCGGCGAGCGGGTCGACCCGCGGCGCGACGAGATCCAGGTCGACGGGCGCGCCATCGCGACCTGGCACGAACTGCGCTACTACGCGGTCAACAAGCCGGTCGGGGTGGAGAGCACGATGGCGCCCGGCAAGGGCACCCGCACCCTGATCGACTTCGTCGAGGACCTCACCGAGCGGATCTACCACGTGGGCCGGCTCGACACCGACACCGAGGGCCTCCTGCTGCTGACCAACGACGGCGAGCTGGCGCACCGGCTGATGCACCCCTCGTTCGGCGTCCCCAAGACCTACCTGGCGGACGTGCCGGGGCCCATCCCGCGCGACCTGGGGCGGCGGCTGCGGGGCGGCGTCGACCTGGAGGACGGCATCGTCAAGGTCGACGGCTTCAAGCTGCTCGAGCAGTCGGGCAGGCGCGCGCTGGTCGAGGTCACCCTGCACGAGGGCCGCAAGCACATCGTCCGGCGGCTGCTGGCCAAGGCGGGCTTCCCGGTGCGGAAGCTGGCCCGTACGGGTTTCGGACCGATCGCCCTCGGCAGGCTCAAGCCGGGCGGGGTGCGCGCGCTGACCGAGAAGGAAGTCGCGGCGCTGTACAAAGCCGTGGGCTTGTGAGATCAGGAGGAGAGACAGTGGCTGTACGTGCCCTGCGGGGGGCCATCCAGGTGGATTCCGACGACCGGGAGCAGGTCCTGGAGGCGACCGCCGAGCTCGTCGCCGAGGTGATGGCCCGCAACGAGCTGTCCACCGACGACGTGATCAGCGTGCTGTTCACCGCGACCCCGGACATCACCGCCGAGTTCCCCGCCCTGGCCGCCCGCAAACTCGGCTTCACCGACGTGCCGCTGATGTGCGCCAGCGAGCTGGACGTCCCGCACGCGCTGCCCCGGGTGATCCGGCTCATGGCCCACATCGAGACCGACCGGCCGCGCTCGCAGATGCAGCACGTCTACCTGCGCGGCGCCACCGTGCTGCGCCTCGACATCGCCCAGTGACGCCTCATGAATCCCGGTAGGGTCCTCCCGTGACGGAAATCCCACGCGTCGCAGTGGTCGGCACCGGCCTCATCGGCACCTCCGTGGCGCTCGCCCTGCGCGAGCGCGGCACCGAGGTCCTGCTGAGCGACCGCGATCCGGCCGTCCTGGCCCTGGCGGTGGAGCTGGGGGCCGGCGCCGTGCTCCCCGACGAGCCGGTCGAGCCGGTGGACGTGGCGGTCCTCGCCGTCCCCCCGGCGGCGGTGGGCCGCACCCTGCTGGAGGCGCAGAAGCGCGGCCTGGCCCGCGTCTACACCGACGTGGCCAGCGTGAAGGTCCGGCCCGTCCTGGACGCCGTGGAACTCGGCTGCGACCTGCGCGGCTACGTCCCCGGGCATCCGCTGGCGGGCCGTGAGCGGTCCGGCCCCGCCGCCGCCCGCGCCGACCTCTTCCTGGGCCGCCCCTGGGCGCTGTGCCCCACCGAGGCGGCCTCGGCCGAGGCGGTCGGGGCCGTGGAGGCCCTGGTGCGGGCCTGCGGCGCCGAACTGCACCACATCGACCCGATCGAGCACGACCAGGCCGTCGCCCTGGTCTCCCACGGCCCGCACGTGGTGGCCGCCGCCGTGGCCGCCCGGCTGGCGGAGGCCCCGCCCGCGGCGCTGGACCTCGCGGGCCAGGGCGTGCGCGACGTCACCCGGATCGCGGCCAGCGATCCCGCCCTGTGGCTGGACATCCTCACCGCGAACGCCGCGCCGGTCGCCGAGGTGCTCGACGCGGTCGCCGGCGACCTCGCCCTGGCCGCCGCGATGTTGCGGGCCACCTCCTCGGCCGGCCCCGACGTCGCCGAAGTGATCATGCAGAAGGTCGGCGACCTGCTGGCCAGGGGCAACACCGGGCGCGCCCGGATCCCCGGCAAGCACGGCGGCCGCCCCTCGCGGTACGCGCACGTGCAGGTGGTCATCTCCGACCGGCCCGGCGAGCTCGCCCGGATCTTCGAGGCGGCCGGCCACGCCGGGGTCAACATCGAGGACGTCTCGATCGAGCACTCGCCGGGCCTGCCGGTGGGTGTGGCGGAACTCTCGGTACAGCCCGAGACCGCCGAGACCCTCGCCGCCGCGCTGCGCGACCGCGGCTGGTCCGTGCCCGTTCTCCCCTGAAAGTCGAAGAAGACATGACACTGATCATCGCCATGGACGGCCCGTCCGGGTCCGGCAAGTCGAGCGCGGCCAAGGGAGTGGCCCGCCGTCTCGGGTACCGTTATCTGGACACCGGCGCCATGTACCGGGCCATCACCTGGTGGATGCTGGAACAGGGCGTCGACGTCGAGGACGCGGCGGCGGTCGCGGCCCGTACGGGCGAGGTGCGCATCGAGATGAGCACCGACCCGGACGCTCCCGGGATCTCGGTGGACGGCCGGGACGTCTCCGGGCCGATCCGCGGCCAGGCGGTCACGGGCGCGGTCAGCGCGGTCAGCAGGGTCCCCGAGGTCCGGGCGTTCCTGGTGGCGGCGCAGCGTGAGATCATGGCCGACGGGGGGATCGTGGCCGAGGGCCGCGACATCGGCACCGTGGTCGCACCGGACGCGCCCGTCAAGGTCTTCCTCACCGCCAGCGAGGAGGCCAGGGCCCTGCGCCGCGCCAGGGAGATCGCCGACCCGGCCGTCTCGGTCGAGGCCACCCTGGCCGACCAGGCCCGGCGGGACCGGCTGGACTCCACCCGCACCGCCTCCCCCCTGACCAAGGCCGACGACGCCGTGGAGATCGACTCGACCGAGCTGGGGCTCGACGAGGTGGTCGACGCGGTCGTACGGCTCGTGAAAGAGCGCGCCGCCACCGGTTGACACGTCCTCCGGTGCCGGCGGGACGCACCGAATGGACACATCATGAACCAGCGCGAAGAGTTCGCCGCGGAAGAAGAGTTCGAGACCTTCGACCCGGACGAGTTCGACCCGGCGGAGTACGAGTTCCACGACGAGGAGGCCGAGGCCGCCGAGCCGGCGAGGCTGCCGGTGGTGGCGGTCGTCGGCCGCCCCAACGTGGGCAAGTCCACCCTGGTCAACCGGATCATCGGCCGCCGCGAGGCGGTGGTCGAGGACGTGCCGGGTGTGACCCGCGACCGGGTCTCCTACCCCGCCTCCTGGAACGGCCGCGAGTTCACCCTCGTGGACACCGGCGGCTGGCTGCCCGACTCCAGCGGCCTGGCCGCCTCCATCGCCGAGCAGGCCAGGCTCGCGGTCGAGCTCGCCGACGTCGTGCTCTTCGTGGTGGACGCCACCATCGGCGCCACCGACCTCGACGAGGCCGTCGTGGAGATCCTGCGCCGCTCCAAGAAGCCGGTCGTGCTGGCCGCCAACAAGGCCGACGACACCCGTGCCGAGATGGAGGCCGCCGCGCTGTGGAGCCTGGGCATCGGCGAGCCGATGCCCGTCTCGGCGCTGCACGGCCGCTCCAGCGGCGACCTCCTGGACCGGGTCCTGGAGACCCTGCCCGAGCCCGCCCCGCGCGAGCGGCTCGGCGAGGCGCCCGGCGGCCCGCGCCGGGTGGCCCTCATGGGCCGCCCCAACGTCGGCAAGTCGAGCCTGCTCAACAAGCTGGCGCGGGAGAACCGCGCCGTCGTCGACTCGGTGGCCGGCACCACCCGCGACCCCGTCGACGAGCTGATCGAACTCGGCGGCCGGACCTGGCGCTTCATCGACACGGCCGGGATCCGCAAGCGCCACCGCGAGAACCAGGGCGCCGACTTCTACGCCATCCTGCGCACCCAGTCGGCGCTGGAGCGCTCGGAGGTCGCCGTCGTGCTCGTCGACGCCGGCGAGCCCCTGGCCGAGCAGGACCTGCGCATCGTCAACAACGTGATCGAGGCCGGCCGTGCCCTCGTCCTGGCCTACAACAAGTGGGACCTGGTCGACGAGGAGCGCCGCTACTACCTCGACCGCGAGATCGAACGCCAGCTCGTCGGCGCCCGCTGGGCGCCCCGCGTCAACATCTCCGCCCGCACGGGCCGCCACGTCGAGAAGCTCGTCCCGGCCATCGACACCGCCCTGGAGAGCTGGGGCCACCGCGTCCCCACCGGCAAGCTCAACCAGTTCTTCACCGACCTGGTCTCCTCCCACCCCCACCCCATCCGCGGCGGCAAGCAGCCCCGCGTCCTGTTCGCCACCCAGGCGGGCACCCGCCCCCCGCGGTTCGTCCTGTTCACCAGCGGCTTCCTCGAGCCCGGCTACCGCCGCTTCATCGAGCGCCGCATCCGCGAGGAGTTCGGCTTCGAGGGCAGCCCCATCTCGGTGACCATGAAGATCCGCGAGAAGCGCAAGGACCGCGGCAAGCGTCGCTAGGCGGCGTCCACGATGGCAGAAGGTGAGCGGTGTGTTCTCAACGCTTACCGAGAGCTGCTAAGCTAAGTAGCTGACCGGCCTGGGGCGTATGTAAGCCCCGGGCGCGCAAGTGGAGCCTGCTCCCACCTGATTCGGCCTTCGGGCCGATGGGTCCCGGTCCAGCGCCGTTCGGGCGTTGAACAGCCCTTTGCAGGGGATACCTTGGTAGGTGTACCCGCAGGGGCTGACCGGTGGTGGCCTCGCATGCGCGTCGTGCGGGGCTTTCTTCGTCTGGGAGTCCGGGGTACGACAGGTTCAAGGACATGAAAGGCCCCAGGGAGGTCCCATCAGCGCCGAAACGCGTTTCACCGAACCGCGCATCAACGACCGCATTCGCGTGCCGGAAGTCCGGCTCGTCGGGCCCAACGGCGAGCAGGTGGGCATCGTCCCCATCGCCAAGGCGCTCGATCTTGCCCGTGAGTCCGACCTCGACCTGGTCGAAGTCGCGCCCACCGCGCGGCCTCCCGTGGCCAAGCTCATGGACTACGGCAAGTTCAAGTACGAGTCCGCGATGAAGGCGCGTGAGGCGCGGCGCAACCAGGCGCACACGATCATCAAGGAGATCAAGCTCCGCCCGAAGATCGACCCGCACGACTACGAGACCAAGAAGGGTCACGTGGTGCGGTTCCTCAAGGGCGGGGACAAGGTCAAGGTGACGATCATGTTCCGTGGTCGCGAGCAGTCCCGGCCGGAGCTCGGCTTCCGGCTGCTGCAGCGCCTCGCCCAGGACGTCAGCGAGCTCGGGTTCGTGGAGTCGAACGCCAAGCAGGACGGCCGGAACATGATCATGGTGATCGGGCCGCACAAGAAGAAGGCCGAGGCCAAGGCCGAGCAGGCCGAGGCGCGGGCCCAGCGCAACGCCGCGCGCGGTGAGCGCCCCGCCGAGGACGAGGCCGGACTCGAGGCCGAGGCCGAGGTCGAGGAGGCCGCGCCCGTCGACGAGGCCCCGCCGGCCGAGGAGCCCCGCTCCGAGTGAGACCCGCCTGACCGGGTCCCCCTCACGCGGGGACCCGGTTTCAGGATGTACGCACCTGTGCTGGCCCAGGCGTGCATTCCCCCGCACGCCCGGTCAGCCACGCCCAGATATCGAAGGAGACGGCCGCCATGCCGAAGACCAAGACCCACAGTGGCGCCAAGAAGCGCTTCAAGCTGACCGGCTCCGGCAAGGTGGTGCGCCGCCGCGCGAACAAGAACCACCTGCTCGAGCACAAGCCGACCAAGCGCACCCGCCGCCTGGACGGCAACGCGGTGGTCTCCGCCGCCGACACCCCCATGATCAAGAAGCTGCTGCGCAAGTAGTAGCCGTCCGACCGACAAGTACGACCGGCCGGCGGTCGAGAAGCACCCCGGCCCCCACGAAGGAGTTGTGAGACGTGGCACGCGTGAAGAGGGCGGTCAACGCCGCCAAGAAGCGCCGGGTCGTTCTGGAGCGTTCGAGCGGCTACCGCGGCCAGCGGTCCCGCCTGTACCGCAAGGCCAAGGAGCAGCAGCTCCACTCGATGACCTACGCCTTCCGGGACCGCAAGGACCGCAAGGGCCAGTTCCGCCGGCTGTGGATCCAGCGCATCAACGCCGCGGTCCGCCTCAACGGCATGACCTACAACCGGTTCATCCAGGGCCTCAAGGCCGCCGAGGTCGAGGTCGACCGGCGCATGCTGGCCGAGCTCGCGGTGAACGACGCCGCCGCCTTCGCGGCGCTGGTCGAGGTCGCCAAGAAGGCCCTCCCGGCCGAGTCGGCCAAGGCCTGAGGACGCGGCAGATGGCGAGCCTCGAGCTGACCAGTATCCGCTCCCCGCGGGTGAAGTCCGCTCGCAGGCTCGCCAAAAGGTCCTTCCGGCAGCAGGACCGGCGGTTCCTCGCCGAGGGTCCGCAGGCGGTCCGGGAGGCACTGGCCCTCGAAGGGGGGCTGGTGGAGCTGTACGCGACGGCCGAGGCCGCGCAGCGGCACGCCGAGCTGATCGCCGCGGCCGAGCGGGCCGGGGTCCCGGTGCTGCGGGTGAGCGGCGAGGTGATGGCCGAACTGGCCCAGACCGTGACGCCCCAGGGGCTGCTGGCGGTCTGCGCCTTCCTCGACGTCCCCCTGGACGGCGCCCTGCGCGGCGCCCCCCGGCTGGTGACGGTCCTGTCCCACGTACGCGACCCAGGCAACGCCGGGACGGTGCTGCGCGCCTCCGACGCCGCCGGCGCCGACGCGGTGGTCTTCACCGACGCGTCCGTGGACCCCTACAACGGCAAATGCGTCCGTGCCTCGGCCGGCAGCCTCTTCCACCTCCCGGTGGTGACCGGCCCCCGCTACGACACGCTGATCCCCGCGCTCCGGGAGGCGGGCCTGACCGTGCTGGCCGCGGACGGGTCGGGGAGCCGCACCCTGGACGACGCGGCCGACGACGGCTCGCTGAGCCGCCCGACGGCCTGGGTGTTCGGCAACGAGGCCTGGGGCCTGCCCGAAGAGGTGCGGGCACTGGCCGACGACGTGATCCGCGTACCCATCCACGGCAAGGCCGAGAGCCTTAATCTGGCGACCGCGGCGGCCGTGTGCCTGTACGCTTCGGCGCGCGCGCAGCGAACGGTCAGATAAGTCCTGACCGCGCGGTCAAGTCGGCGGGGTTGCCGCTTTTCTCTGGCCGTTTAAGGACATCGGGCTTGCGCTGTCCTTATCCCTGCGGCTGCCAAGATGACCATGAGGCCCGTCCTCGCCGCCGTCCGGCGGCGGACGGGCGTGCCATGTCACCCGAGGAAAGGGAGTTCATGCTCCGCCGATCGAGGTCCGAGCCGATGCGCACCGGCCCGATCCGCTGCCCGGAGGCGGCGGACGAGCGTGACCTGCGCGTCGAGCTGGCGGCCCTGCACGGCGACACCGCCGTGGTGACGGTGGCCGGGGAGATCGACCTCCGGTCCGCGCTGACGCTCCGGGACCATCTGCTCGCGGTCACCGAAGCGGGTTTCGAGTCGATCGTCATCGACTTCGAACAGGTCCTCTTCTGCGACGCCTCAGGGCTCAACGCGCTGGTCGCGCTGGCCAACCGGGTACGGGCGCGCGGGGGAGGCGTGTGGCTGGCGGGGGTGCGCCCTCCGCAGCGCCGGCTCTTCCAGATCACCGGTCTCGACCGCCGTTTCCCGCTCTGCGAGCGGGTCGAGGACGCGGTCGCGCAGGCGGGTCCGCACCCGCTCGGACGTTAGCCTCGCCCGGCTCCGCAGGGATACCGTCAATCCCTTTCGCGTAAGGGGTTTCGCGCTCCCCAGACCCCCCTGCCTGACGCTAGGCTCTGTGTCATCGGGCCGTTGGGAGGGGGCCAATGGGCGCGGAAGGGCAGGGAGCGGAGCCGGGCACGCTGGTGCCCGAACCGCGCAGCGCGCCCTCCTACGGCGACGAGCTGCCCGACGGGCTGCTCGTCGCCGACGCCGCGGGCCGGGTGGTCTCCTTCAACCGGATGGCCGAGCGCCTCACCGGCCTGCGCCGCGCCCAGGTCCTGGACCGCGCCGCCTGGGACGTCCTGCCCCTGCACGACGCCGGCGGGCGCGACTGGTGGAAGTGCACGGACCCGTACGGCGGCCTGCGCATCCGCACCCGCCACCCCGAGCGGAGCCTCTTCCTGGCGGGCGGCCGCGAGGTGCTGGTGACCGCCTCCTACCTGCGCGACTCCCGGCACCGCGTCCGGCGCTTCCACGTGTCGCTGCGCGACGCCGAGGCGCGCGCCCGCCAGGAGCGCGACCGCGCCGACCTCGTCTCCACCGTCGCCCACGAGCTGCGCTCGCCGCTGACCAGCGTGAAGGGCTTCACCGCCACGCTGCTGGCCCGGTGGCACCGCTTCAACGACGACCAGAAGCTCGTCATGCTGGAGACGGTCAACGCCGACGCCGACCGCGTCACCCGCCTGATCACCGAGCTGCTGGACGTCTCCCGCATCGAGGCGGGCCGGCTGGAGATGCGCCGCCAGCCGGTCGACCTGGCCGGCCAGGCCCGCGCGGCGATCGCGGGCAGGGTGGCGGCGGGCGACCCGGAGGACAGGTTCCGCCTGGACGTGCGCGGCCCGCTGCCGGAGTTGTGGCTGGACCCGGACAAGATCGCGCAGATTCTCGGTAACTTGGTAGAAAACGCCGTGCGTCACGGCGCTGGTACTGTCACGATCGTGGTGGAGCCGGACACCGGGAGGGAGGGAGCCGTCGTGTCGGTACGCGACGAGGGCGAGGGCATCCCCCCCGAGGCCGCCCACCGCGTCTTCCGCCAGTTCTGGCGGGGCAACCGCCGCCGGGGCACCGGTCTCGGCCTCTACATCGTGAAGGGCCTCGTGGAGGCCCACGGCGGAACGATCATCGTGCAGCGCGCCCCCGGGGGCGGCGCCGAGTTCCGATTTACCGTGCCCGCCGGAACCCCGTCTCACGCCTGAGACGCCCGGCGGGCCGACCCAGACGGTATTTTCTTCCAGACGCCACCCCTGACAGTGCTTTCCACACAACTCCGTGGAACGAGCAACCGTCGCGGTCCGGGCGTCCCCGTCTGGACTGAGGATCCTGATCGCCGCCAGGCGATGAAGATCTGAAGGAAGACGGGGACTTCGGGGCCCGGATCGCCCGCCACGCCGGAGGCGGGGCCATTAACAGGAGTCTTGATCACTTATGTCTGCACCCAACAAGTCGTACGACCCCGTCGAGGTCGCGGCGCTGGCGCCGGAGGCGCTGGAGAGGCATCGCGAGGAGGCCCTGAAAGCGATCGGGGCGGCCTCGTCGCTGGAGGAGCTCAAGGAGGTGCGGCTCGCGCACGCGGGGGACAGGTCCCCGCTGGCGCTGGCCAACCGGGAGATCGGCGCGCTGCCGCCGCACGCCAAGGCCGACGCCGGCAAGCGGGTAGGTTCCGCGCGCGGCGCCGTCGGCCAGGCGCTGAAGGCCCGCCAGGAGGAGCTGGAGGCCGAGCGCGACGAGCGGGTCCTGGTCGAGGAGACCGTGGACGTCACGCTGCCGTGGGACCGGGCGCTGCCCGGGGCGCGGCACCCGCTGACCACGATGGCCGAGCGCATGGCCGACGTGTTCGTCTCGATGGGCTTCGAGATCGCCGAGGGCCCCGAGATCGAGGCCGAGTGGTTCAACTTCGACGCGCTGAACTTCCCGCCGGACCACCCGGCGCGCGCCATGCAGGACACCTTCTTCGTCGAGTCCGAGGACTCCGGGATGGTCCTGCGCACCCACACCTCGCCGGTGCAGGTGCGGGCGCTGCTGTCGCGCGAGCTGCCGGTGTACGTGGTCGCCCCCGGCAGGACGTTCCGCACCGACGAGCTGGACGCCACCCACAGCCCGGTCTTCCACCAGCTGGAGGGCCTGGCGGTGGACGAGGGCCTGACGATGGCCGACCTGAAGGGCGCGATCGCCGCGTTCGTGAACGGCCTGTTCGGCGACCCGCTGCCGGTCCGGCTGCGCCCGTCGTTCTTCCCGTTCACCGAGCCGTCCGCCGAGGTGGACATGCAGTGCTTCGTCTGCCACGGCGAGTCCGTCGGCAACGCCGACGCGCCCTGCCGCACCTGCTCGTCGGAGGGCTGGATCGAGATCGGCGGCTGCGGCATGGTCAACCCGCGGGTGCTGCGGGCGGCCGGGGTGGACACCGAGCGCTACAGCGGCTGGGCCTTCGGCCTGGGCGTCGAGCGGACCCTGATGTTCCGGCACGGGGTCGAGGACATGCATGACATGGTCGAGGGCGATGTGCGTTTCGCCCTCCCGTTCGGGATGGAGATCTGATGCGGGCCCCGCTTTCGTGGCTGCGTGAGTACGCGGCGCTGCCCGCCGATGTGACCGGCCGCGAGCTCGCCGCCGCGCTGATCGCGGCGGGCCTGGAGGTCGAGACGGTCGAGACCGCCGACATCACCGGGCCGATCGTCACCGGCCGGGTCCTGGCGATCGAGGAGCTCACCGAGTTCAAGAAGCCGATCCGCTGGTGCCAGGTCGACGTCGGCAACGCCGAGCCGCAGAACCTCATCTGCGGCGCGCGCAACTTCGCTGTCGGCGACGTGGTGGTCGTGGTGCTGCCGGGCGCGGTGCTGCCGGGCGGTTTCGCCGTCGGCGCCCGCAAGACCTACGGCAGGCTGTCGGAGGGCATGATCTGCTCGCTGCGCGAGCTGGGCATCGGCGACGACCACGACGGCATCCTCATCCTGCCCGAGGACACCGAGGTCGGCCTGGACGCTGTCGAGCTGCTGGATCTGCGCGACGACGTGCTGGACATCGCCGTCACCCCCGACCGCGGCTACTGCCTGTCGATCAGGGGCGTGGCGCGGGAGGCCGCGATCGCCTACGGCGTGGAGTTCCGCGACCCGGCGGACGTCGAGCTCGCCGACGAGGGGCCCTCCTACCCGGCCGCGGTCGCCGACCCGGCCGCCTGCGACCGCCTCGTGCTGCGCAGGGTGAGCGGTTTCGACCCCGCCGCGCCGTCGCCGCTGTGGATGCGCACCCGCCTGCACCGGGCGGGGATGCGCCCGGTCTCGCTGGCCGTCGACATCACCAACTACCTGATGCTCGAGCTCGGCCAGCCGCTGCACGCCTTCGACGCCGCCAAGCTCACCGGGACGGTCACCGTCCGGCGGGCGGCGGCGGGCGAGAGCCTGGAGACGCTCGACCACGTCAAGCGCACCCTCGACGCCGAGGACCTGCTGATCACCGACGAGTCGGGCCCCCTGTCCATCGCCGGCGCCATGGGCGGCCTGCACAGCGAGATCGGCGACGCCAGCACCGAGGTGGTGATCGAGGCCGCGCACTTCGACCCGGTCGCCATCGCCCGCACGGTCCGCCGCCACAGGCTGCACAGCGAGGCGTCCTACCGCTTCGAGCGGGGCGTGGACCGGGAGCTGCCGCTGCGCGCGTCGCTGCGGGCGGTGCGGATGCTGGCCGAGCTGGGCGGCGCCGAGGTCGTGCCGGGCGCCACGGTCGTGGACTCCCCGGTCGAGCCGGCGACGATCACCATCCCGGTGTCGCACCCGTCGCGGGTCGCGGGCGTGTCCTACTCCCGCGAGACCGTCGTGCGGCGGCTGGAGCAGGTCGGCTGCACCGTGACCGGGGACGAGGAGATCACGGTGACGCCCGCCTCGTGGCGGCCCGACCTCACCGACCCCAACGACCTGGCCGAGGAGGTCATCCGCCTCGAGGGCTACGACGCGATCCCCGAGCGGGCGCCGCGCCCGTCGGCGGGCCGTGGCCTGACGCCGCGCCAGCGGCTGCTCCGCCGGGTCGGCAGGGTCCTGGCCGCCACCGGGTACACCGAGACGCTCAGCTACCCGTTCGTCTCGGAGAAGGACTGGGACGGCCTCCAGCTGCCCGCCGACGACGCCCGGCGCCGCGCGCTGCGCCTGGCCAACCCGCTGTCGGAGGACGAGCCGCTGCTGCGCACCACGCTGCTGCCCGGCCTGTTCCGCACCGCGGCCCGCAACCTCGGGCGGGGCCAGGCCGACCTGGCGTTGTTCGAGACGGGCCTGGTCTTCCGGCCCGAGGAGGGCACGGGCAGGGTCCCGGTCTACCCGGTGGACCGGGCGCCGACCGCCGACCAGCTCGCCGCGATCGACGCCGCCCTGCCCCGCCAGCCGCGGCGCGTGGCGGTGCTGGTGGCCGGCGAGGCCGAGCGCTCCGGCTGGTGGGGCGGGGGCCGCGCGGGCGGCTGGCAGGACGCGATCCAGGCCGCCCGGGTGATCGCCGCGCAGGCCGGGGCCGACCTGCGGGTCGTCGCGGACCGGCACGCCCCCTGGCACCCCGGCCGCTGCGCCGCCCTGTACGCGGGCGACGTCCTGGTCGGCCACGCGGGGGAGCTGCACCCGCGGGTGCTGAAGGCCTACGGGCTGCCGCCGCGCACCGCCGCGCTGGAACTGGAGCTGGACCGGCTCGACGCCGAGTACGCCCCGGTCGCGCCGCACGTGTCCACCTACCCGGTGGCGACGCAGGACGTGGCGCTGGTCGTGGCGGACTCCGTGCCGGCCGCCGAGGTCGAGGCGGCGCTGCGGGAGGGCGCGGGCGGGCTGCTGGAGTCGCTGCGGCTGTTCGACGTCTACACCGGCGACCAGGTGGGCGAGGGCCGCAAGTCCCTGGCCTACGCGCTGCGGTTCCGCGCCGCGGACCGGACGCTGAAGGCCGAGGAGGCCACCGCGGCCCGCGACGCGGCCGTGGCTCGGGCCGCCGAGCTGACCGGCGCGTCCCTGCGGGGCTGATCCGGCCGCACGAGGACGGAACGGCCCGCACGCCTGACCAGGCGTGCGGGCCGTTCCGCGTTCGGTTCCGTGGATCTCAGGGGGTGCTGGTCAGCCGGTAGGCCTCGCCCTCGCGGGTGAGCAGCCACTCGCCCTTGGCGTAGGCCTCGCCGTCGCGCACCCGCGCCTGCCCGCTCCCGGTCTCGTAGACCAGGGCCCGGTCGGCGTCACGGTTCTGGGCGGTGTAGACGACCAGTCCGTCCCCGGCGGTCAGGGCCGCCTTCTCCCCGCGGGGGAGCGGCTCGGGCACCTCGCGGGCCTGCCACGTCTCGGTGTCGTAGACGGTGAGGGTGCGCCCGGAGGCCACGGAGAAGGTGCCGGAGCCCGCCGCGTAGAGCGCGTCGGGGGACAGGTGCCCGCGCGGCAGCTCGCGGGTCTGGCGGGCGCCGGTCTCGACCTGCACGCGCTGGACCTCGCCGGTGGGCCTGCCCCGGCCGTCGGTGCTCAGGACGTAGGCGTGGGGGTAGGCGAAGCCCGCGGCGTACCCGCTGGCCAGGCGCTCGGGTTCGGCGTCGCAGCCGTGCGCGGCCCAGACGGTGCCGTCGGCCTTGTCCGTCCAGACGGCCACGTCGCGGTCGGCGTGGAAGGCGGCGCCGCCGCGCCGGGCGATCCCCCCGGCGCCGAGCCGGACGGGCTCGCCCTCGCCGGAGCGGCACATCAGCTGGTAGCCGCCGCCCTCGCGCTGGGCCCAGATCGTCATGTTCCGGCTGCCCGAGGCCCCGTACATGCCCTCGGGCTCGGCGACCGGGGCGGGGACGGTGAGCAGGCCGCTCACGTCGGCCCGCCACAACACGCCGTCGCTGCGCCCCCGCGGGCCCACGCCGGTGCCCAGGACCGCCCCGTCGGAGGTGATCCCGAAGGCGTTGAGGACCTTGCCGCTGGGCAGGTCGCGGGGGAGGCCGCCGGCCGCGCCGGGCCGGGGCGAGGAGGGCAGGGCCGAGCCGGACCGCCGGTCGGCGGGTTCGGAGGCGGCCAGCACCGACGGGTCGGTGGGGGAGGGGTCGCCAGAGTCCAGGAGGGGAGGGGCGACCACCGCGACGGCGGCGGCCAGCGACAGGCCGGCCGCGGACTGCGTGATCCGGCGCCGCCTGCGCCGCGCCTTCACCTGGTGGCCGACCCGGGCGAGGAGGGCGGGAGGCGCCTCGGCGGAGGGCGCCGCGTCGTCGAGAGCGCGCAGCCTTCCGGCGACGAGCCGCTCAAGATCTTCCACGTCGGTCCTCCATCAGTGCCTGCTCGGCTTCCTGGGGCAGCATGCTGGCGCGGAGCTTGGCCAGCGCCCGGGAGGCCTGGCTCTTCACCGTTCCGCGGGAGCATCCCAGCACCCGCGCCGTCTCTTCCTCACTCAGTTGTTCGAAGTAGCGCAGGACGAGCACCGCGCGCATCCGCGGCGGCAGGGCGGCCAGCGCCGCGTCCAGCCCGTCCATCTCGTGGACCCGGTCGATCTCCGGGTCGTCGGCCGCGTGCTCGGGAACGCCCTCGACCAGATGCTCCAGCCGGGGCCTGCGCCAGCGGTTGGCCATGATGCGCGCCATGGTGGTGCGCACATAGCCCTCCGGGTCGTCCTTGCGCCGCACCCGTCCCCAGGCCACACCCGTGCGGGTGAGCGCCTCCTGGACGAGGTCCTCGGCGTCGTGCTGGTTGCCGGTGAGGACGTACGCGTAACGGAAGAGCGCCGGGAACCTGTTGGCCACGAAGTCCTCGAACTGGCCGCCGCCGCCCCGCATCACGTCGTCCCTCCCCTCCAAAGACACCCGCCGGGACCGGAAGGTTGCATGGGTCGTCCGAATCCTCCCATGCTCGTGCGGCGCGGGGTTCGGAGATCGAACTTGAATACTCATCCGATTGGATGCATACTTTTTCTTAGTCAAGCTGAGGAGTGTCATGGGTTACCGGGTTGCGGTGGCGGGAGCGAGCGGTTACGCGGGCGGGGAACTGCTGCGCATCCTGGCCGGTCACCCGGGTTTCGAGATCGGCACGCTGACGGCGGGGAGCAACGCCGGAGCCGCTCTCGGCACCCTTCAGCCCCACCTCCGCTCGCTGTCCGGCCGCGTCCTGGCCGAGACTACCCCGCAGACCCTCGAGGGTCATGACGTGGTGTTCCTCGCGCTGCCGCACGGCGCGTCGGGCCCGCTCGCCGCCGAACTGGGCGAGGACGTGCTGGTCGTGGACTGCGGCGCCGACTTCCGGCTCGACGACCCCGCCGACTGGGAGCACTTCTACGGCAGCCCGCACGCCGGCACCTGGCCTTATGGGCTGCCGGAGCTGCCCGGCCAGCGGGAGGCGCTGGCCGGTGCCAGGCGCATCGCGGTGCCCGGCTGCTACCCGACGGTCTCGACGCTGGCGCTCGTCCCGGCCTTCGCCGCCGGGCTCGCCGAGCCCGACGTGGTCGTCGTCGCCGCCTCCGGCACCTCGGGGGCGGGCAGGACGCCCAAGGTCAACCTGCTGGGCAGCGAGGTCATGGGCGCGGTCTCGGCCTACGGCGTCGGCGGCGTGCACCGGCACACCCCGGAGATCGTCCAGAACCTGACGGCCGTCGCGGGCGAGCCCGTCACCGTCTCCTTCACCCCCCTCCTCGCCCCCATGAGCCGCGGCATCCTGGCCACCTGCACCGTCAGGGCCAGGCCCGGCACCACCTACGCCGCCCTGCGGGAGGCCTACCTCGCCGCCTACGACGCCGAGCCCTTCGTGGACGTGCTGCCCGAGGGCATGTGGCCGTCCACGGCGATGACGCTCGGCGCCAACACCGCGCTGATGCAGGTCGCCCTGGACGAACGCGCCGGGCGCATCGTGATCACGGCCGCCATCGACAACCTCACCAAGGGCACCGCGGGAGGGGCGGTCCAGTCGGCCAACCTGGCCCTCGGCATGCCCGAGGACCTGGGTCTGGGCACCCTCGCCGTCGCACCCTGAAACCTCCCGTCGCGAAGAGAAGAAGAGGGCACATGAGCGTCACAGCACCACTGGGCTTCCGGGCCTCCGGCATAGCAGCGGGCATCAAGGACAACGGCAACCGAGACCTGGCACTGGTCGTCAACGACGGACCCTCGCGCGCCGCCGCCGCGGTGTTCACCGCCAACCGCGTGAAGGCGGCCCCGGTGCTGTGGAGCGAGCAGGTCGTCTCCGGCGGCCGGGTGCACGCGGTCGTCCTCAACTCCGGCGGCGCCAACGCCTGCACCGGATCCCCCGGCTTCCAGGACACCCACGCCACCGCCGAGAAGGTCGCCGCCGTCCTGGGGGACTCCGCCGGCGAGGTCGCGGTGTGCTCCACCGGCCTGATCGGCATCCGCCTGCCGATGGACGAACTGCTGTCCGGAGTGGAGACGGCCGCGGCCGAGCTCACCCGCGACGGCGGCATGGCCGCCGCCGACGCCATCCGCACCACCGACTCCGTCGCCAAGATCGCCTTCCGCCGCGGCGAGGGCGGCTACATGATCGGCGGCATGGCCAAGGGCGCGGGCATGCTCGCCCCCTCCCTGGCGACCATGCTGGTGGTGCTGACCACCGACGCCGACCTGCCCGCCGAGGCGCTCGACCGGTCGCTGCGCGCCGCGACCGCGCAGTCGTTCGACCGGCTCGACGCCGACGGCTGCATGTCCACCAACGACACCGTCCTGCTCATGGCCAGCGGCGCCACCGGCACCGTTCCCGGCGAGGAGGCCTTCACCGCCCTGCTCACCGAGGTCTGCCTCGACCTGACCCGCCAGCTCCTGGTGGACGCCGAAGGCGCCTCCAAGGCGATCGCGATCGAGGTCGTCGGCGCCGACAGCGTCGCCGACGCCGTCACCGTCGGCAAGTCCATCGCCCGCAACAACCTGCTCAAGTGCGCCATCACCGGCGAGGACCCCAACTGGGGCAGGGTCCTGTCGGCGGTCGGCACCACCGACGCGGTGTTCGAGCCCGACCGGCTCAACGTGGCGATCAACGGCGTCTGGGTGTGCCGCGGCGGCTCGGTCGGCGAGGACCGCTCCAAGGTCGACCTGCGGCCCCGCGACGTGTCCATCACCGTGGACCTGTCGGCGGGCAGGCACTCCGCGACGGTCTGGACGACCGACCTGACCGTGGAGTACGTCCGGGAGAACTCGGAGTACAGCTCGTGAACCGGCGCAGCGCGATGGACAAGGCGGCGGTGCTCATCGAGGCGCTGCCCTGGCTCGAGCGGTTCCACGACGCGATCGTCGTGGTCAAGTACGGCGGCAACGCCATGACCGAGGACACGCTGCGCGAGTCCTTCGCCAACGACATCGTCTTCCTGCGGCTGGCCGGGCTGCGCCCGGTGGTCGTGCACGGCGGCGGGCCGCAGATCAACGCGGCGCTGGAGCGGTTCGGCATCGAGTCGCACTTCACCGCGGGGCTGCGGGTCACCACGCCCGAGGCGATGGACGTGGTGCGCATGGTGCTCACCGGGCAGGTCAACCGCGAGGTCGTCGGGCTGCTCAACGCCCACGGCCCGTACGCGGTCGGCATGTCGGGCGAGGACGCCCACCTGTTCACCGCGCAGAAGCTGCACGCGATCGTGGACGGCGAGCCGGTCGACATCGGCCAGGTCGGCGAGATCGTCAAGGTCGACGCCGGAGCGGTGCAGAGCCTGATCTCCGACGGGCGCATCCCGGTGATCTCGAGCGTGGCCCGCGGTGAGAACGGCGAGATCTACAACGTCAACGCCGACACCGCGGCCGCCGCGCTCGCCTCGGAGCTGGGCGCCGCCAAGCTGATCGTCCTCACCGACGTGGAGGGCCTGTACGCCGACTGGCCCGACAGCGACGAGGTGATCCACCAGCTGACCGCGGCCGAGCTGGAGGAGCTCATGCCGACGCTCTCGTCGGGCATGGTGCCCAAGATGGGCGCCTGCCTGCACGCGGTCAGCAACGGCGTGCCGCAGGCGCACGTGCTGGACGGGCGGGTGCCGCACTCGCTGCTGCTGGAGGTCTTCACGGACGAAGGGATCGGGACGATGGTGGTGCCGTCATGAGCTGGCAGGACGACTTCAAGACGGCCTTCATGCCCAACCGGCCCCTGCCGCCGCTGATGCTCTCCCACGGCCGGGGCAGCACCGTCTGGGACGTGGACGGCAACGCCTACCTCGACATGTTCGCCGGGATCGCGGTCTCGGCCCTCGGCCACGCCCACCCGGCGCTGGTGGAGGCGGTGAGCGGGCAGATGGCCAAGATCGCGCACGTGTCCCCGCTGCTGACCACCGGGCCCGAGGTGCGGCTGGCCACGCGGCTGCTGGAGCTGCTGGACCTGCCCGGCAAGGTCTACTTCTGCAACTCCGGCACCGAGGCCAACGAGGCCGCCTTCAAGATGGTCCGCAAGCACGCGGGCGCCGGCAAGTACCTGGTGGCCACCGAGAACGGCTTCCACGGCCGGACGATGGGCGCGCTGGCCCTCACCGGCAAGAAGGCCATCCGCGAGCCCTTCGAGCCCTACGGCGCGGACGTGCGCTTCGTGCCCTACGGCGACGCCGGGGCCCTGCGGGAGGCCGTGACGGACGGCTGCGCCGCGGTCTTCCTGGAGCCCGCCCAGGGCGAGGCGGGCGTCGTGCCCGCCCCCGACGGCTACCTGAGCGCCGCCCGCGAGATCTGCGACGCCACCGGCGCGCTGCTCGTCCTGGACGAGATCCAGAGCGGCGTCGGCCGGACCGGCACCTGGTTCGCCCACCAGCACGAGGGCGTGCGGCCCGACATCATCACCCTGGCCAAGGGCCTGGGCGGCGGCGTCCCGATCGGCGCGTGCGTCGGCATCGGCGCGGCCGCCGACCTCTTCGCCCTCGGCGACCACGGCTGCACCTTCGGCGGCAACCCCCTGTCGGCGTCCGCGGCCCTGGCCGTCCTGGACACCATCGAGCGCGACGGGCTGATGGCGCACGCCGTCAAGATCGGCGAGCAGTTGTCAGCCGGCGTCGAGGCGCTGGACCACCGGCTGCTCGCCGGCGTGCGCGGCCGCGGCCTGTGGCTGGCGATCGTGCTGGCCGAGCCGGTCTCCGCCGCCTTCCGCGACGCCGCGCAGCGGGCCGGGTTCCTGGTCAACAACGTCCAGCCCGACGCGATCCGGCTCGCCCCCGCCCTGACCATGACCTCCGAGGAGGCCCAGCGCTTCCTCGACGCCCTGCCCGCGATCCTCGACGAGGTGGCCCCATGACCCGCCATTTCCTGCGCGACGACGACCTGACCACGGCCGAGCAGGCCGAGGTGCTGGCCCTGGCCGCCCGGATGAAGGCCGACCGCTACGGCGCCAAGCCGCTGGCGGGCCCGAAGTCGGTGGCGGTGCTCTTCGACAAGCACTCCACCCGCACCCGGGTGTCGTTCACCGCGGGGATCGCCGAGCTCGGCGGCAACCCGCTGGTGCTCGACGCCGGGTCCAGCCAGCTCGGCCGCGGCGAGAGCATCGCCGACACCGCCCGGGTGCTGGAGCGGGTCTGCGCGGCGATCGTCTGGCGCACCTTCGGCCAGGAGCGCATCGAGGAGATGGCCCGCAACTCCTCGGTCCCGGTGGTCAACGCGCTCACCGACGAGTTCCACCCCTGCCAGATCCTCGCCGATCTCCAGACGATCCAGGAGGCGAAGGGTAAACTGGACGGGGTCACGCTCGCCTACTTCGGCGACGGGGCCAACAACATGGCGCACTCCTACCTGCTCGGCGGCACGACCGCCGGGATGCACGTGCGGATCGCCGCTCCCGAGGGGCACCTGCCGGACCGCGGCGTGTGGCACCGGGCCGAGGAGATCGCCAAGACCACCGGCGGCTCGGTCGAGGTGACGACCGACGCCCGGCAGGCGGCCGCGGGCGCGGACGTCCTGGCCACCGACACCTGGGTCTCGATGGGTCAGGAGGGCGTGGACCCCTCGGTCTACGTCCCGTACGCCCTCACCGAGGACCTGGTGGCGCTGGCCAAGCCGGACGTCTCCGTCCTGCACTGCCTGCCCGCCTACCGGGACAAGGAGATCGCCGCCTCCGTGCTGGACGGCCCGCACAGCCTGGTGTGGGACGAGGCGGAGAACCGGCTGCACGCCCAGAAGGCACTGCTCACCTGGCTGCTGGAGAGATAAGAGAACCGTGACGACCCCGATGACCAAGGCCGCCCGGCAGGCGCGGGTGCTGGAACTGCTGTCCCGGCACAACGTGCACTCGCAGGGCGAACTGGCCCGCCTGCTGCGGCAGGAGGGCATGGAGGTCACCCAGGCGACGCTGTCGCGCGATCTGGTGGAGATCGGGGCGGTCCGCCTGCGGGCCGACGACGGCAGCCTGATCTACGCGGTGCCCGGGGAGGGCGGCGAACGGATCAAGCTGGCCCGCACCGGCAGCACCGAGACCTTCGACTCCCGGCTGGCGCGGCTGGCCCAGGAGCTGCTGGTCTCGGCCGAGGCGTCCGCCAACCTGGTGATCGTGCGCACGCCCGCCGGCGCCGCGCAGTACCTCGCCTCGGCCATCGACCACGCCGAGTGGCCGCAGATCCTCGGCACCGTCGCGGGAGACGACTCCATCCTGGTCATCTCCCGCGACCCGCTCGGCGGGGAGGAGCTCGCGGCGCGGCTGCTGCGGCTCACCGAGCGACGAAGTCAGGGGTCCCCGGGCCCCGAGACCCACCCCTTGACCTGATCTACTCCGAGAACGAGAAAAGGACGAAGACATATGACTGAGCGCGTCGTACTGGCGTACTCCGGGGGCCTGGACACTTCGGTCGCCATCCCCTTCCTGGCCGAGAAGATGGGCGCCGAGGTCATCGCCGTGGCCCTGGACTGCGGTCAGGGCGGCGAGGACATGGAGCAGATCCGCCAGCGGGCACTGGACTGCGGTGCGGTCGAGTCCGTCGTCGAGGACGCCAAGGAGGAGTTCGCCCGGGACTTCTGCTTCCCGGCGATCCGGGCCAACGCCCTCTACATGGACCGCTACCCGCTGGTCTCGGCGCTGTCCCGGCCGCTGATCGTCAAGCACCTCGCCGCCGCCGCGGCCCGGTTCAACGGCACCTACGTCGCGCACGGCTGCACCGGCAAGGGCAACGACCAGGTCCGGTTCGAGGCCGGCCTCATGGCGCTCAACCCCGACCTCAAGTGCGTCGCCCCGGCCCGCGACTACGCCTGGACCCGCGACAAGGCCATCGCCTTCGCCCAGGAGAAGGGCCTGCCGATCGAGGTCTCGGAGAAGAACCCGTACTCCATCGACCAGAACCTGTGGGGCCGCGCCGTGGAGACCGGCTTCCTGGAGGACATCTGGAACGCGCCGATCGAGGACCTCTACGCCTACACCGCCGACCCGGCGACCCCGCGTGAGGCCGACGAGCTGATCATCACCTTCGAGAACGGCGTGCCCACCGCGATCGACGGCCGCCCGCTCACCCCGTTCCAGATCATCGACGAGCTCAACAAGCGGGCGGGCGCCCAGGGCGTCGGCCGGCTCGACATGGTCGAGGACCGCCTCGTGGGCATCAAGTCCCGCGAGGTCTACGAGGCGCCGGCCGCCATCGCGCTGCTCGCCGCCCACCAGGAGCTGGAGAACGTCACCGTCGAGCGCGACCTCGCCCGGTTCAAGCGCTCGGTCGACCAGCGCTGGGGCGAGCTCGTCTACGACGGCCTGTGGTTCTCCCCGCTGAAGACGGCGCTGGAGTCCTTCATCGCCGAGGCGCAGCAGCACGTGAACGGCGACGTGCGGCTGACCCTGCACGGCGGGCGCGCCGTGGTGACCGGCCGGCGCAGCGGCTCCTCGCTGTACGACTACGATCTGGCGACGTACGACACCGGCGACACCTTCGACCAGAGCCTGGCCAAGGGCTTCGTCGACCTGTGGAGCCTGCCGAGCAAGATCGCTTCGGTGCGGGACCGCCGTACCGGCGCCTGAGATTCTCGGCGCGGCCCCGGGGCGCCGCCCCGGGGCGGTACAACTGTTTTCGACGCGGGCCGCACGGTCCGCTGCCACTGACTTATCGGAGATTGGGATCACTGTGAGCAAGGCACCGACCCGGTTGTGGGGCGGACGGTTCGAAGGCGGGCCGTCGGACGCGCTGGCACGCCTGTCCGTGAGCGTCCAGTTCGACTGGCGGCTCGCGCCGTACGACCTGATGGGGTCGCGCGCCCACGCCCGCGTGCTCAACCGCGCGGGCCTGCTGGACGACGACGAGCTCACCCGCATGCTGGGGGCCATCGACGACCTGGAGCAGGCCTGCGCGTCCGGCGAGTTCCGGCCCACCGTGGCCGACGAGGACGTGCACACCGCGCTGGAGCGCGGCCTGCTGGAGCGCCTGGGCTCCCTGGGCGGCAAGCTGCGCGCCGGCCGCTCCCGCAACGACCAGGTCGCCACCGACCTGCGCCTGTACCTGCGCGACCACGTCCGCCGGATCGTCTCCCGGCTGGTGGAGCTGCAGACCTCCCTGATCGGCCAGGCCGAGGCCAACATGGGCGTCGCCTGCCCCGGCATGACCCACCTGCAGCACGCCCAGCCCGTGCTCTTCTCCCACCAGCTGCTCGCGCACGTCCACGCGATCAGCCGCGACATCGAGCGCTTCCAGGACTGGGACAAGCGCGCCGCGATCTCCCCGCTGGGCTCGGGCGCCCTGGCCGGCTCCTCCCTGCCGCTGGACCCGCAGGCCGTCGCCGAGGAGCTCGGCTTCACCGCCGCCGCGGCCAACTCCATGGACGCCGTCAGCGACCGCGACTTCGTCGCCGAGTTCCTCTTCGCCGCCGCGCTGGCGGGCGTGCACCTCTCGCGCATCGGCGAGGAGGTCTGCCTGTGGGCCTCCCAGGAGTTCCGCTGGATCGAGATGGACGACACCTACGCCACCGGGTCGTCGATCATGCCGCAGAAGAAGAACCCCGATGTGGCCGAGCTGGCCCGCGGCAAGGCCGGCCGGATCATCGGCTCCCTGGTGGGCCTGCTCACCACCCTCAAGGGCCTGCCGTTGACCTACAACCGCGACCTCCAGGAGGACAAGGAGGGCGCCTTCGACGCCGTCGAGACCCTCCTGCTGGTGCTGCCCGCGATGTCCGGCCTGATCGCCACCATGCGCGTCAACACCGAGCGCCTGGAGGAGCTGGCGCCCCAGGGCTTCGCCCTCGCCACCGACCTGGCCGAACTGCTGGTCCGCCGCGGCGTGGTCTTCCGCGACGCCCACGAGGTCGTCGGCCACCTGGTCGTGTGGTGCCAGGTCAACGACAAGGACTTCGGCGACCTCACCGACGCCGAGCTCGCCAAGGTCTCCCCGCACCTCACCCCGGACGTCCGCGAGGTCCTCAACGTCCCCGGCGCCATCGCCTCCCGCAAGGCCTACGGCGGCACCGCCCCCGAACGCGTCCAGGAGCAGATCGAGAACCTGCGCGCCTCCGCCGACGCCGCGGCCTCCTGGGCCTCGGAGTCCTGACCACCCCCGTGCGGGCCGGATCCCCAGGATCCGGCCCGCACGCATTCCCCTCGGCCACCGGGAGACCGCCCGTGCAACCCTCCCCCCGCATCACCCATGTCTCATGGGGCTGGATCGACGTCGAGGGTCTCGGCTCCGGCAAGGACTGGAAGCTCTTTCCCGGCGGAGGCCGCACCTGGGACTGGGACGAGCACGGCACCAGGCACGAGCCGGGCGTCCGCGCCGGGGAGGTCCGCGAGCTCCTGGACCACGGCGCCACCGTCGTGGTACTGAGCCGGGGCATGGACCTGCGCCTGCAGACGATGCCCGAGACCCTCCGGCTCCTGGAGGAGTCCGGCGTCGAAGTCCACCTCGCCGAAACGAGGCAGGCCGTCTCCCTGTACAACGCGCTCGCGGAGATCCATCCGGTCGCGGGCCTGTTCCACTCCACCTGCTGATCACGGTGTGCGGGCGGTGACGTCCACGGCCGGGATCGCGGCCCGTTTCGGGAGGCCGTTTGTCAGGGCTTCCCTGACGTCCTACTCTCTTGTCAGGTGGAGCCTGACGGATGGAGGGCGTGGTGGAGACACTGGACGCGTTGGAGGAACCCGCGCGGTGCTCGTTCTGCGACCGGGAGGAGTCCCGGGTGCGCAAGCTGGTCTCCGGGCCGGGAGTGCGGATCTGCGACCAGTGCGTCGACCTGGCGGGCAAGATCGTCGACGAGTACCGGGGGGAGCCCGCGCCGCCCCGCTTTCCGGGCTGGGAGACGCTGACGGACGAGCAGATGCTCGACCGGATCCCGCGGATCTCGGCGGTCGTCGACCAGGTCGAGGCCGAGCTGCGGCTGTGGGTGCGGGAACTGCGCCGGCGCGGGGTGACCTGGGCGCGGATCGGCGCGGCCCTGGGCACCACCCGCCAGTCGGCCTGGGAACGGTTCTCCGGGGAGGAATGAGAAGTGACCGAGAGCACGACGCGCACGCCCCTGGACCGGGGGTTCTTCGACCGGCCCGTGCCGGAGGTCGCGACCGGCCTGCTCGGACGGGTGCTGAGCCGTACCACGCCGGAGGGGACGGTGGCCGTCCGGCTGACCGAGGTGGAGGCCTACGCGGGCGAACTCGATCCGGCCTCCCACTGCTACCGGGGCAGGACGGCGCGGAACGCGGTCATGTTCGGCGAGCCGGGCCACGCCTACGTGTACTTCACGTACGGGATGCACTTCTGCGTGAACCTCGTCTGCGGTCCCGACGGCACCGCCTCGGCGGTCCTGCTGCGCGCCGGACAGATCATCGAGGGGGTCGAGCTGGCCCGCGCCCGGCGGAACGGCTCCCCCGACCGCGACCTCGCCCGCGGCCCCGCGCGGCTGTGCCAGGCCCTGGGGATCGCCCGTGAGCTCAACGGCGCGGACGTCTGCGTCCCCGGCGAGTTGATGATCTACGAGGGCGCCCCGGTTCCCGGCGAACTCGTCCGCAGCGGCCCGCGCACCGGTGTCTCGTCGGCGCACGACACGCCGTGGCGCTTCTGGGTGGAAGGCGACCCGAGCGTCTCCCCCTACCGCAGGCACATCCCCCGGAACCGGCGCAAGCCCCCGGCTCCCGGGGTCTGACGCACGCCTCCGGGCAGGCGCTCCGGTCCGGCCGGGATTATCGATTACCGCTGGAAGCGTCACTTGAGGCAACCTTGGGGCGTCATCCGTTTTCGAGAAGTGGGACGACCGTGACCGACATCGTGGACGAACTGCAGTGGCGTGGCCTGCTGGCCCAGACCACCGACGAGGAGACGCTGCGCGCGGCCCTCTCGGCGGGGCCCGTCACGTATTACTGCGGGTTCGACCCGACGGCGCCCAGCCTCCACGTCGGCAACCTCGTCCAGCTGCTGACCATGCGGCGCATCCAGGACGCCGGGCACAGGCCCCTGGCGCTGGTGGGCGGCGCGACCGGCCTGATCGGCGACCCGAGCGGGCGTTCCAGCGAACGCCAGCTCAACTCCACCGAGGTCGTCGCCGGCTGGGTCGAGCGCATCCGGGCGCAGGTGTCGCGCTTCCTGTCCGCCGAGGGCGAGAACGCCGTCCAGATCGTCAACAACCTCGACTGGACCGGCCCCATGTCGGTGATCGACTTCCTGCGGGACGTCGGCAAGCACTTCCCGGTCAACAAGATGCTCGCCCGCGAGGTCGTGGCGTCCCGGCTGGAGAGCGGGCTGTCGTACACGGAGTTCTCCTACCAGCTCCTGCAGAGCATGGACTTCCTGGAGCTGCACCGCCGCCACGGCTGCGTCCTGCAGAGCGGCGGCAGCGACCAGTGGGGCAACCTCACCGCGGGCGCCGACCTCATCCGCAGGGTCACCGGAAACCATGTGCACGCCATCTCGACGCCGCTGCTCACCAAGCCCGACGGCACCAAGTACGGCAAGACCGCCGGCGGGGCGATCTGGCTCGACCCCGAGCTGACGTCCCCGTACGCGTTCTTCCAGTACTGGGTGAACGTCGAGGACGGCGAGATCGGCAAGCTCCTGCGCACCTTCAGCTTCCGGAGCCGCGAGGAGATCGAGGATCTGGAGAAGCGGTCGGCGGACAGCCCCGCCGCGCGCATCGGCCAGCGTGCCCTCGCCACGGAGCTGACGACCCTCGTCCACGGCGCGGACGAGACGGAGAAGGTGATCGCGGCCTCGGCCGCGCTGTTCGGGCAGGGCGGACTCGACTCCCTCGACGAACGCACCCTCGCCGCGGCCCTGGCCGAGGCGCCGCAGGGCACCGTCCCTGCCGGGGAACTGCCGCCCGTGGTGGACCTCCTGGTGGAGGTCGGACTGTGCAAGAGCAAGTCCGAGGCGCGCAGGACGATCGCCCAGGGCGGCGCCTACCTCAACAACACCAAGGTGGAGGCCGAGGACGCCGCCCCCGCCGCCGGCGACCTGCTGCACGGCCGCTTCCTCGTGCTGCGCCGCGGCAAGCGCAACCTCGGAAGCATCGTCGTCGGCTGACGAACCGCTGCTGAGCTGCGAAAAGTCCCCTTCGGAGGGTTCTCCGAAGGGGACTTTTCGTATGGAGAGCAAAAAATCGGGAGATCCAGGTCACAAAAGGTTTGGTGCGGGTGAAGAGGGGCATCAATCCCCGTACAGAGAGACCGCCTGAACACGGGGTTCGCGCTCCAGAAGCGCTGATTTGACGTTGCCTCCCGGCGGTCGTAATGTTCTACCTACCCCACGGGGGAGCGGGACGCGGAAGCGGCCGGCCCCGGGGAACCCCCACCGGCTCGGCAGAGTCAATCGGATTCGGTGCGAAGCACTGAATCGGAACTGCTAAGTTAGAGGGGTCGCAGAGAGGGAAACGCCAAAAGGCGCGAAACGAACTGTAGAATCCAATCAAAAGGGAATTGTCCCGGAAGAGCGGATTTGACAGGCAGAAAGAGCCTGATAAGTTAAACGAGTTGCTCCGGAGGAAGCCCGCGAGGGTGGACGAAAGAGCGAGTCCGTTTCTTGAGAACTCAACAGCGTGCTAAAAGT
>NZ_PVZV01000003.1 GCF_002995495.1 Actinocorallia populi
AGCAGGCCGCCCGCGATGCAGCGGCCCTGGACCGCGGCGATCGACGGCTTGGGCACGTTGCGCCAGCGCAGCGAGTACTCCAGATACCGGCGCGACTCCTCCCGGTAGATCCACTCCAGGGTGATCTTCTCGGGCCGCGTGGCGCCGCTTCTCAGGTCGTGTCCCGCGGAGAAGTGCCTGCCCTCCGCTCTCAGCACGATGACCTTGGCGTCCTCGTCCTGCGCCGCCTTCGTCCAGGCGGCGTCCAGCTCGTCGAGCAGCTCCTTGTTCTGGGCGTTGGCCGCCTCGGGGCGGTTGAGGGTGATGGTCGCGATCCCGTCGGCGACCTCGTAGTCGATGTACAAGTCAGGCTCCTCATCCTCGGGGCAGGCCGAGCACCCGCTCGGCGATGACCGTGCGCTGGATCTCGGAGGTGCCTCCGGCGATCGTGCCGCCGAAGCTCCGTGCGTAACGCTCGAACCAGCCGGTGATGAACACGTCGAGGTTCAGCGGGGCCTGCGGGCCCGTGGGCGTGGGGTACAGGCCTTCGGCACCGTGGGCGTCCAGCATCCGTTCCGCCGCCTTCTGCGTCGCCTCGGAACCGAACAGCTTGAGCACCGACAACGCGGCGACGTCCTGCTCGCCCCGCGACGCCCGCGCCAGGGCGGCCGAACCCATCAGGCGCAGCGCCTGGGCGTCCATGACGAGCGTGGCGTACCAGTCGCGATCGAGCACGGTCGCCGGTTGGAAGTCGCGGATCTGCTCCTCCAAACGGGTGGCGAAGTGCAGCCACAACATGTTGCGCTCGTGGCCGAGGGAGCCGTTGGCGACCCGCCATCCGTCGTTCAGCGCGCCGACGAGGTTCTCGGCCGGCACCTTGACGTCCTCGAAGAAGACCTCGTTGAAGTCCAGGTCGTCGGGGCCGACCAGGGAACCGAACGGGCGGCGGTTCACCCCGGGCAGGTCCGTCGGGACGATCAGCACGCTGATGCCCTTGTGCTTGGGCGCGTCCGGGTCGGTGCGCACGAAGGCGAGGATGAAGTCGGCGTCGTGGGCGCCGGACGTCCAGACCTTCTGCCCGTTCACCACGAAGTGGTCGCCCTGAAGGTCGGCACGGGTGCGCAGGGAGGCCAGGTCCGAACCCGCGCCGGGTTCGCTCATGCCCAGCGCGGCGGTGATCTCCGCGCGCAGGATCGGGACGGCCCAGCGGTGCTTCTGCTCCTCGGTGCCGAACGAAAGCAGCGAGGCCGCGATGATGCCCAGGCCCTGCGGGTTGAAGCTGTGATAGATCTTCCGCTTGGCCAGCTCCTCCAGGTGCACGTACTGCTGGAGCAGGCTCGCGTTCCGGCCGCCGAACTCCGGCGGGTTGGCCGGCAGCAGCCAGCCCTCCTCGAACAGCAGCCGCTGCCAGCGCCTCGCCCACTCGGGGATGTGCGAGCTGGAGCGGGGCCGCTCCGCGGCCTCTTCCGCCGCGGGCGCGTGCTCGGCGAGGAACGCCGCGAACTCGGCGCGGAAGGCCTCGACATCGGGATCGAACGTCAGCTTCATGCGTACTCCTCGGCGATCAGCGCCCGGTGCTCCGCGGCGCCGCCGAGCAGCAGCTCACCCGCCTTGGCCCGCTTGAGCGCGAACTGCAGATCGTTCTCCCACGTGTAACCCATCCCCCCGAACAGCTGGAAGCCGCTCTGGAACACCAGGGACTGGCACTCGCCCGCGGCGGCCTTGGCCATCGAGGCGGCCAGACGGCGGCGCGGGTCGTCGGCGGCGATCGTCAGCGCCGCGTAATACGCCAGCGCCCGCGCCCGCTCGATCGCCACATGCATGTCGGCGGCCTTGTGCTTGACCGCTTGGAACGAGCCGATGGGCACGCCGAACTGGTGCCGGGTGCGCACGTGCTCCAGTGTCAGGTCCAGGATGCGCTGGCAGGCGCCGACCATGGTCAGGGCCAGACCGGCGAGCGCCCGATGCCGAGCCCCCTCCAGATCCGCCGCGCTCCGGTCGTCGGCGGTGACCCGGACGCCGGTGAAAGAGACCTCCGCGACGTGCAGGAGCGGATCGAAGACCTGCTCGCGGGTGGCGGTGACCCGCGCGGCGGGGACGGTGAAGACGCCCTCGCCGGTGACGACGGCCAGCCGGTCGGCGCGGTCGCCGTCCAGGACATGGCGGGCGGTCCCGTCCAGCGTCCATCCGTCTCCGTCGCGGCGGGCGGTGACGCCCTCGAACACGGCGGTCCCGGACACGCCCTTCTCCACGGCCTCCGGGAAGAACGGGGCGAACTGCGTCATCGTCGCCAGGTAGGGGGTGGGATCGGTCGCCCGGCCCAGCTCCTCCAGCACGATCGCCAACTCCACCGCCTCACCGGAACCGGTCAACTCGGTCCAGCCGTGCCGGACGTAGGCCCTCCAGAGCGGCCCGGGGTCGACGCCCTCGTCCACGACCCCGCGGACCAGCGCGGGCGGGCACTCCTTGGCGACGGCCTCGCGGACCGTCGCCTGCCACAGGCGCTGGTCCTCGTCGAATTCAAAGATCATTCCCGACTTCCCTCACACACGGTCTCCCAGCCCTTTCCCTACGAGGCGGTCCCTCAGGGACGGCGCCCCGCCTCATTTCGCGATCAGCCTGGCCAGGTTCCCGCCCATGATCAGCGCCTTGTGCTCCTCGCTGAGGCCCTCGAGCTCGTCGACGTAGGTGATCGGGTCGGCCAGGCCCTCGGGGTGGGGGTAGTCGGAGCCGAACAGCACCCGCTCCACGCCGATGAGGTCGGACAGCCTGGCCATGTCGTCCTCCCAGAAGGGGCTGACGTGGATGTTGCGCTTGACCGCGACCACCGGGTCCTCGGTGAACTCCTGCGGCATCTTCTTGTAGATGCCGGCGAGCTGGTCCAGCAGCGGCCCCACCCAGGAGGCGCCGTTCTCGATCACGGCGATCTTCAGGTCGGGGAACCGCGACAGGGCGCCGTGGATGGCCAGCGCGGCCACGGTGTCCTGGATCGGCCGCCACTCGAAGATCATGCGGAAGGCGTTGGGCTTGAACGGCAGCATCTCGTTGCTGACGCCCTCCCAGTCGCTGATGTAGCGGCTGTAGCCGCTGTCGGAGGAGTGCAGCCCGACCAGGATGCCGTGGTCGACGACCCGCTGCCAGAACGGGTCGAACTCCGGCAGGCCGAACGAGCGGCTGCCCTTGTACCCGGGGACGGGGGCGGGGCGCACCAGGATCGCGCGGGCGCCGTTCGCCACGACCCAGTCGAGCTCCTCGATCGCCTTGTCGAGGATCGGCAGGGTGATGACCGGGGTGGTGAAGATGCGGTCCTGGTAGTTGAAGGTCCAGGTCTCCAGAAGCCACTGGTTGAGCGCGTGGATGACCGCGTGGGTCATCTCCAGGTCGTCCTTCATCCGCTCTTCGATGAGGCTGGCCAGCGTCGGGAACATCAGCGTCTGCTGGATGCCCAGCTCGTCCATGAGCTTCAGGCGCGGTTCGGGTTCGCGGAAGGCCGGGATGGACCGCATCGGCTCGCCGAAGATCTGCCGGCGGTCCTTGCCCTCGGGGTTGCCGACGCGGAAGTACTCCTCCATCGCGCCGGGCCGGGCGACCACCTCGAAGGTGGGGTTGGGGATGTACTCGCTGATGTGGCCGCGCACGGCGATCTTCGTGCGGCCGTCGACCTGCACGTACTTGATCGCGTTCTTGTACTTCTCCGGGAGGTACTTGGTCAGCGCCTCCTGGGGCTCGTACAGGTGGTTGTCCGCGTCGAACAGCGGATAGGGCAGCTCGCGTGACGGCATGGGGGTCTCCTTCATGAGGTCTGCGGATCGGTCGGACATGCCATGTCGCTCAGGTGACGGCGCCGGTCGTCTTGAGCTCGATGATGCGTTCCCAGGTGAGGCCGGACTCCAGGAGGACCTCCTCGGTCTGGGCCGCGAAACCCGGGGCCGGGGCCGGCTCGTGGCCGCGGACGTCGAACTGCACGGGGCTCGCGGCCAGCTTCAGCCCGCCCGCCCGGACCATGTACTCGTTCGCCCGGACCTGCGCGTCGTCGATCACCTGCAGGGAGTCCTGCACCGGCGCCCAGGGCCCGGACAGGGTGGCGAGGCGCTCGGCCCACTCGGCCAGCGTGCGGGTGGCGATCACCTCCCTGAGGATCTCGACGGCCTGCTCGGTGTTGGCCGCGATCAGCTCGCCGGTGGCGAAGCGCGGATCGTCGATCAGGTCGGGCCGGTCGAGGTGGCGGCAGACGTCGGCCCAGAACTTGGCGGCCTGCAGCATGACGAGCGACAGGTACCTCCCGTCGGACGTGCGGTAGAGCCCGACGAGGGGGTTGGCCGTTGAGCCGTGGGCCCCTGTCTCGGGCGCCTCCATCGGCTCGCCGAGGTGGGCCGACAGCGCGACGCCGTGGCCCAGCGACCACAGGCCGCTGCCGAGCAGGGAGACGTCCACGACGGACGGCTCGCCGGTGCGCCCGAGCCGGACCAGCGCCGCCGCGATGCCCCCGGCGAGGTTCGTGCCGGAGATGGTGTCGCCGTAGGCGGGCCCCGGCGGGCCGATCACCCCGTCGACGTCCGGCGGGGTGATGCTGGCGGCGGTCCCGGCCCGCGACCAGAAGGCCGTCATGTCGTAACCGCCGCGGGCGGCCTCCGGGCCGCGGGGACCCAGCGCGCTGCCCCGGGCATAGATGATCTTCGGGTTCACCGCGCGGATGTCATCGACGTCGATGCCGAACCTGCCGCGGTGTCCGGGCAGGAAGCTGGTCAGGAACACGTCGGACCGCTTGGCGAGCTCGTAGAGGACCTCGCGGCCCTCCGGGGCGGAGATGTCGAGGCCGATGCTGCGCTTGCCGCGGTTGGCGTGCTCGAAGTTGGGGTTGGGATCGCCCTCGACCCGCATCCTGCCGGTCTGGCGGAGCCCGCGCTGCGGGTCTCCGTGGACGGCGTGCTCGACCTTGACGACGTCCGCTCCCCAGTCGGCGAGCACCCCGCCCGCCGAAGGGACGAACCCGTACATCGCCACTTCGAGGACCCGGATGCCCTCGAGCGGCCCGCCCGTCATCCGACCACCGTCGCGAGGGTCTTGCGCTCCAGGAACTCCTCGAAGCCCGGGACACCGCCCTCGCGGCCGATGCCCGACTGCTTGTACCCGCCGAAGGACGCGTCGCCGCCGAAGTAGTAGCCGCCGTTGATGCTCAGCGTCCCGGCGCGGACGCGGCGGGCCACCGCGACGGCGCGCTCGTCGTCGGCGCTGAAGACCCCGCCGGAAAGGCCGTATATCGAGTCGTTGGCGATGCGCACCGCCTCGTCCTCGTCGTCGTAGGCGATGACCACGAGCACCGGCCCGAAGACCTCCTCCTGGGCGATCTCGCTCGCCGGGTCGACACTGGTCAGCAGGGTCGGCCGGTAGAAGTAGCCGGGGTCGACCTTCTCGCCGCCGGTCACCAGCGTGGCCCCCGCCTCGACGGCGCGCAGGACCATGCCGTGCACCTTGTCGCGCTGCGCCTCGCTGATGAGCGGCCCCATGTAGGTGGCCGGGTCGGCGGGGTCGCCGTACTTCACCCCGGCCAGCATGGCGGCGGTCTGCTCGACGAACGCGTCGTGGTGCGCCCGCGGGACGAGCACCCGGGAGGTGATCGCGCAGCCCTGGCCCGCGTGGCTGCAGATCGTGAAGGCGGCGGCCATCGCGCACAGGCCGAGGTCGGCGTCGTCGAGCACGATCATCGCCGACTTGCCGCCGAGTTCCAGGAACACCTTCTTCACCGTCTGCCCCGCGGCCGCCATGATGCGCCGGCCGGTGGCGGTCGAGCCGGTGAAGGTGACCATGTCCACGCCGGGGTGGGTGGTGAGCACCTCGCCCACGGCCACGTCGGTCGACGACAGGACGTTGACCACGCCGGGCGGGATGTCGGTGTGCTCGGCGATCAGCTCGCCCAGCGCCTGCGTGATGAGGGGGGTGTCCGGCGCGCCCTTCAGCACGACGGTGCAGCCGGCGGCGAGCGCGGGCGCCAGCTTCGCCAGCGCGATCTGGACCGGGTAGTTGTACGGGGTGATCGCCGCGACGACGCCCGCGGCCTCCTTCTCCACCCAGCGCCGGTGGCGCCTGCCCCGTGCCTCGATCTCGCCGAGCTCCTCGGTCATCGGGTAGGTCCGCAGCAGGTCCGCGTAGTAGCGGACGATCTCGATCGGCTCGTCGAGCTGGGTGCCGTACGTGATCATCCGCGGGGCGCCGGCCTCGGCGATCGTCAGCTCGCGCAGCTCCTCCTTGTGCTCGACCAGCGCCTGGTGGAACTGCTCGAGGCAGCGGACGCGCAGCTCCACGTCGTTCGCCCAGCCCGTCGTGTCGAAGGCGCGGCGCGCGGCCTCGACGGCGGCCTCGGCCTCGGCGACCGTGGCGTCGGGCGCGTACCCGACCACCTTCCCGGTCGCGGGGTCGAGCGATGCGAACGTCTTGCCGGTCTCGAGGAGCCGCCCGTCCACGAGCAGCTTCGCGCGCCTTTCCTGTGTTCCCACCGGTCCTCCTCGTCCATGGGTCGGGAACCACCCTAAATAAGTAAGTGAACACTCATCAAGACTGGTATTCCCCTCCTGTTGAGAGTAAGGTTCTCTCGTTCGGAATTGGAGATTTCGTAAACGAATATCGCCATATTCAAGCAGACGGGCGGCCGGCAGCCCCCCGGCGCCCGGAGTACCCGCCAGCCCACCCGCCCCGAGCGAAGGAGCCACCATGGGACGCGTTGAGGGAAAGGTCGCATTCATCACCGGAGCGGCGCGCGGTCAAGGCCGCAGCCACGCCGTCCGGCTGGCCGAGGAGGGCGCCGACATCATCGCGGTCGACCTCTGCCAGGACTACGAGACCGTCGACTACCCGATGGCGAGCCCGGACGACCTCAAGGAGACCGCGCGCCTGGTCGAGGCGCAGGGCCGGCGCATCGTGACCGCCCAGGCCGACGTCCGCGAGGCCGCCCAGCTCCGCGACGCCCTGGAGCGGGGCATCGCCGAGCTCGGCAAGGTCGACGTCGTCGTCGCGCAGGCCGGCATCGCCCCGCTGCACGGCAACCCCCCGCTGCAGGCCTGGACCGACGTCGTCAACGTCAACCTGCTCGGCTCCATCAACGCGGTCCAGGCGTCCCTCCCGCACCTGTCCGAGGGCGCCTCGGTCATCGCGGTCGCCTCCGCCGCCGCGCTCATGAGCCAGGGCATGGTGCAGAACCCCGGCACCAACCCCGGCGGCAGCGGCTACGCCTGGGCCAAGCGCGCCCTGTCGGACTACATGCACGAGCTGGGGCGGCAGCTCGCCCCCCGCTCGATCCGGGCCAACGTCGTGCACCCGACCAACGTCAACACCCAGATGCTGCAGAGCAAGCCCATGTACCGCTCCTTCCGCCCCGACCTGGCGGACCCCAAGCGCGAGGACGCCGAGCCGGCCTTCCGCGTGCAGCAGGCCATGCCGATCCCCTACATCGAAGCGGTGGACATCAGCAACGCCATCCTGTTCCTCGCCTCCGACGAGGCCCGCTACGTCACCGGCATGCAGCTGCGGGTCGACGCGGGCGGCTACCTCAAGTGGCACGACTTCCACGTCTGATCCGCAGGAGGAACCATGAAGGTCAAGGTCGACCAGGCACTCTGCCAGGGCCACACCCTCTGCGCCATGAAGGCCCCCGACGTCTTCGAGCTGGACGACGTCGACGGGCACTCCTCTCCGGTGAGCCCGGAGGTCCCGGCCGGCCTGGAGTCCCAGGTGGTCAGCGCCGTCAGGTCCTGCCCCGAGCGGGCGATCTCCGTGGAGGGCACAGCGTGAGCACGCAAGACGCGATCGGCGACGAGGAACGCAAGAAGATCAAGTACCACTTCGACCGGCACGCGCCCGACTACCGCGAACGCTTCGAAGACATCACCCACGAGATGCACGCCAAGTGCCCCATCGCCTGGACCGACACCCACGGCGGACACTGGGTCGCCGCCGGCAACCGCGAGGTGTTCGAACTCGCCGCCCGCTCCGCGGAGTTCTTGTCCAACGACCACGACGTCAACAACGAGCGACGCGGCTACCAGGGCATCTCCATCCCCGCACCCGCACGCGGAAAAGGCCGCCGCGGCGGATTCCTGGAAATGGACCCACCCGAGCAGCGCTACTACCGCCAGGCTCTCAATCCTTATCTGTCGCCTGCGGCCATCAGCCGGTGGATCCCGTGGATCGACGAACTGGTGCGCGCCTGCATCGACGACAGGATCGAGTCCGGGCGCATCGACTTCGTCGAAGACCTCGTCAACATCGTCCCGGCGGCGTTCACGCTGGCCATGATGGGCATCCCCATCAAGGACTGGACGGTCTACTGCGAACCGGCGCACGCCGCCATCTACACGCCTTTGGACTCCCCCGACATCGAGCGGGTCGGCCAGCTCCACATGCAGATGGGCATGGAGCTGTTCAAGCAGTTCGCCCACATCAAGGAGAACCCCCGACCCGGCCTGGTCAACGCGCTCATCAACGCCGACATCAACGGGCAGAAGGCGCCCGACATGGAGCTGATGGGAGTGCTCGGGCTGCTCATCGGCGGCGGGTTCGACACCACCACCGCGCTCAGCTCCCACGCCATCGAGTGGCTGTCGGAGAACCCGGCGGAGCGTGAGCGGCTCAGCCGTGAGCGCGACACCCTCCTGGACTCGGCCACCGAGGAGTTCCTGCGCTTCTACACCCCCGCCGTCGGCGACGGACGCACCATCTCCGCCGACTGCGAGGTCGCGGGGGTGCGGTTCAAGGAGGGCGACCGCCTCTGGTTGTCGTGGGCGATGGCCAACCGCGACCCCGCCGTCTTCGAAGAACCCGACCAGGTCAAGATGGACCGCGAGGGCAACCGGCACGCCAGCTTCGGCCTCGGCATCCACCGCTGCATCGGCTCGAATGTGGCACGCACGCTGTTCAAGCGGATGATCCTCCAGGTCCTCGACCGCATGCCGGACTACGTGTGCGACCCCGAGGGAACCGTGCACTACGACACGATCTCCGTCATCAACGGCATGCGCTACCTGCCCGCCACCTTCACTCCGGGCCCCCGGCTCGGCCCCGGCCTCGAGGAGACCCTCGGCAAGCTCCAGAAGGTCTGCGACGAGCAGCGCCTCGCCGAACCCGTCACCGTCCGCAAGAAGCGGGCCGAGATCGCCGGTTAGCGAGCGGTCCGCCGGACGGCGTGCCGTCCGGCGGACACCGCCTGCCTTGCCCTCATCGCCGCCGCGGGACTCCTCGCCGCTTTCCGGCGCCCCCGAGCGGAGGAAGCCGAGACGTCCGCTTTCCGGCGCCGCTCCGCTCGCCCGCCTCTTCGAGAAAGAAGGACCGATGCACGTCGGGTTCATCGGCCTGGGCAGCCAAGGCGCTCCCATGGCCCGCCGGATCATCGACGCCGGTTACGACACCACCCTGTGGGCACGACGGGCCGCCACCCTCGAAGCCTTCACCGACACCCCCGCCAAAACGGCCGGTACCCCCGCCGAACTGGCCGCCGCATGCGACATCGTCTGCGTCTGCGTCGTCAACGACACCGACGTCGAAGAAGTCCTCACCGGCAAGAACGGCGTACTGGACGGGCTGCGGTCCGGCGGCGTCATCGCCATCCACAGCACCGTCCACCCCGACACCTGCCGCAAGCTCGCCGAACCCGCCGGGAAACAGGGCATCCGCCTCGTGGACGCACCCGTCAGCGGCGGAGGCGGCGCCGCCGCCGAAGGACGCCTGCTCGTCCTGGCCGGGGGCGACACCGAAGCCGTCGAACTCTGCCGCCCCGTCTTCGCCACCTACGCCTCACCCATCATCCACACCGGAGCACTGGGCAGCGCACAACTCACCAAACTCCTCAACAACCTCCTGTTCACCGCCCACCTCGCCACCGCCGCCAGCACCCTCGCACTCGGCAGACAACTCGGCATCGACACCACCGCACTCGCCCAAGCCATCACCCACGGCACCGGCACCAGCTTCGCCCTCACCCGCGTCACCGCCGCCGGAGGCACCCTCGACCGCATGGCACCCGTCGCCGGACCACTCCTCCAAAAAGACGCCCGCCTCATCACCGAACTCGCCCGCACCCACCACGCCACCCCCGGCACCGTCCTCACCGCCGCCGACGACGCACTGGACCTCATGAACCACCGCAGATGACGGGCCGATCTGAGATCATCGGGTGACGCGGTGCGGGACGGGCGCGGCCTGGACCACGTCACCGCACCTACTACGATGAAAGTATGTGCCCACTCACCTCCTGTGGAGGACTGGCCGCCAGGAGAAGCTCATGACCAAGCCGGTAGCCCCTTCCCCTCCCGCGGAGGAGACGTCACGGCCCGCCGAGAACGCGCCGCGACGGCGGCGGCTCACCGCCGAGGCCCGCAAGAGCTCGATCCTGGCCGCCGCGAGGCGCGCGTTCATCGAGACCGGTGACATGAACGGCACGACGATCAAGGTGATCGCCGAGCACAGCGGCATCAGCGAGGGCGTGATCTACCGCCACTTCGAGAGCAAGGACCAGCTGTTCTTCGAGGCCGTGGTGGAGCCGCTCAAGCAGGCCGTGGACGACCTCGTCGCCGCGACCGCGGCCGTCGACCTGGACCAGCCGCTCACCCCCGAACGGCAGCTGAAGGCGATGACCGGCCTCTACCGGCAGCTCATCTCGACGCTGGAGGAGATCCTCCCGCTGCTGGGCCTGGTGCTCTTCGGCGACCCGCAGGTGGCCCGGCGGTTCTACCAGGAGAACTTCATGGTGGCCATGGACCGCCTCGCCGAGGCCTGGCGCGAGGTCGAGCACAGGTACGGCTACCCGTTCGAGTCCCCGGACATCTCGGCCCGCGCGGTGATGGGCATCGCGCTCGTCATGGCGCTGGAGAGCCATCACGGCAAGGGTTTCGACCGGCACCGCGCGATGACCCTGATCAGCGACGGCACGGTCAAGGGCTTCTTCCCGCCGCTGGAACCGGCGCGCCGGCGCCAGTGACGCCGCGAAGGGGGGCGAGGCTCGTGCCTCGCCCCCCTTTCCCGTCCCGGGAGCCGGTCTCCCGCTACGCGGGTGCGGGCACGTCGAGGACCAGGGCGGTGCCCATCCCGCCGCCCGCGCACATCGCGGCCACGGCGACGCCGCCGCCGCGGCGGCGCAGTTCGTGCACGAGGGTGAGGACCATCCGGGTGCCGGTCATCGCGACGGGGTGTCCCAGGCTGCAGCCGCTGCCCAGGACGTTCACGGTGTCCTCGTCGAGGCCGAGCGCCCGGGTGGCGGCGATGCTCACCGAGGCGAACGCCTCGTTGATCTCCCAGAGGTCGACGTCTCCCACCGACAGTCCGGCGCGGTCGAGCGCCTTGGGGATGGCCAGCTGCGGGGCCAGGCCCGTCTCGCCCGGCGGCACGCCGACCGAGGCCCAGGCCCGCACGGCCGCCAGCGGCTCCAGGCCCGACGCCTCGGCGAACGCCCGGTCGGTGACGACCACCGCCGCCGCGCCGTCGTTCACTCCGGCCGAGTTCCCCGCGGTGATGCCGAATCCCTTGATCTCCGGGTGCAGCGGCTTCAGCGAGGCGAGCTTCTCCGGCGTCGAGCCCCGCCTGGGGTGCTCGTCGACCTCGAAGGTGAAGGCGGTCCCGTCGCGGCGGACGACCTCGAGGGGGAAGATCTCCTCGGTGAAGCTTCCGCCGTCGATTCCGGCGACGGCGCGCCGATGGGAGCGCAGCGCCCAGGCGTCCATGTCCTCCCGGCTGATACCGGCCTTCACCGCGGCGTTCCACCCCACCGTGATGGTCATGTCCCGGATCGGCGCGTCGGGGGTCTCGCGGTGGCTGGGCGCCAGCCAGTCCTCCTCCCAGTCGTCGGTGCCCGGGACGCGCCGGTTCACCCTGGGCATCGTCGAGCTGGACTGCACGCCGCCCGCGACGACGACCCGGTCCATGCCCGCGATGACCGACGCCGCGGCGCTCTGCAGGGTGGCCAGGCCCGAGGCGCAGTGCCGGTTGTGCGCGAGGCCGGGGGCGTTCACCAGCCCCGCCTCGATCGCCGCGTAGCGGCCGATGGCGCCGCCGCCGTAGAGGGACTCGCCCATGATGACGTCGTCGAAGAGCTCGGGCGGCACGCCCGAGCGCCGCACGGCCTCGGCCACCGCCCTCGTGCCGAGCTCCAGCGCGTCGACGCCGGCCAGCGAACCCCGGAACGCGGTCCCGACCGCGGTCCGCGCGCCCGAGACGATCACCGCCTCATGGCTCATCGTCCACTCCCGTCGAATAAGTAAGTAAGTATTCCCTCACATCCGTTCGGATAGTAACTTCGGGGCATGGCGACGGCAAGGGTGAACGGCCTGAGGGTCGGCTACGAGGTGATCGGCGAAGGACGCCCCTGGGTGCTCACGCCGGGCGGGCGGGACGGCAGGGACACCCCGGGCCTGCGGGAACTGGCGGTGGCGCTGGCCGAGCACGGCAACCGGGTGCTCGTCTGGGACCGCCCCAACACCGGGGAGTCGGACGTGTGCTTCGACGGGGACTCCGAGTCGGCGATGCAGGCCGACGTCCTGGCCGGGCTGCTGGAGCGGCTGGACATGGCGCCCGCCGTGATCGCGGGCGGCTCGGGAGGCTCCCGCGTGTCGCTGCTGACCGCGGCCCGCCACCGCGACGCCGCCGCGGGCCTCGCCCTGTGGTGGATCAGCGGCGGCGTCTTCGGGCTGCTGTCCGTCGGCCTCCACTACTGCGCCGGATCGGTCCAGGCGGCGTGGAGGGGCGGCATGGAAGCGGTCGCCGCGCTGCCGGAGTGGGCCGAGGTCATCGCCAGGAACCCCGCGAACCGGCAGCGGTTCCTCGACCAGGACCCGCGCCGGTTCATCGCGACGATGGAACGCTGGCTGGCCGTGCACTGCCCCTCGGACGAGATGCTGGTCCCCGGCCTGCCGAACGCGGACGCCCGCGCCCTCGACGTCCCCGCGCTGGTGTTCCGCAGCGGCGCGAGCGACATCCACCACCGGCGTGAGACGTCCGAGCAGGTGGCGCGGACGCTTCCGGACGCCCGGCTCGCCGAACCGCCGTGGGGGGACGGGGAATGGCACGAGCGGCAGGCGGCGCGCACGTCCGGCGAGGCGCCAGGCCTGTTCGTGCGCTGGCCCCTGCTCGCCCCCGCCCTGCAGAAATGGGCGGAGGACGTCCTGCCCCCGCACGAGGCATGATCCGCCCTCGCCGTGCCCGCCGCCCGGAAGCCCGGCGCGGGGGCGGACCGGCCGTTCCGGGCCCGCCCCCGCCGCGGCTCAGGACGGGGTGACCAGCCGGCCGGCCCGCGCTCCGGTCAGCTCGTCGTGGTCGACCAGCACCGCCCCGTTGACGAGGGTGTAGTCGTAGCCCCGGGCGCGCTGGGTGAAGCGGTTCGCCCCCAGGGGGAAGTCGGCGAGCATCCGCGGGGTGTCGAGGTGGAGGCCCTCCAGGTCCAGCACGTTGACGTCGGCGTAGGCTCCGGGGGTCAGGACGCCGCGGTCGGCGATGCCCCACAGGTCGGCGGCCTCCAGTGTCAGCTTCCTGACGGCCCTGCCCACGTCCAGCAGCCCCTCCTCCCTGACCCAGTGCTTGAGGAAGTAGGTGGAGTTGCCCGCGTCCATCGTCAGCGCCACATGGGCTCCGGCGTCGGCCACGCCGATCACGACGTCGGGATTCGTGATCATTTGGGCCACGGCGTCCAGGTCCTGGTTGAGGACGGGGTAGTACAGCAGGCCCAGCCCCCGGGTCTCCAGGGTGTAGGCGAGGAAGGCCTCGGCGGGGCTCGTGCCGCGCCGTGCGGCCTCGGCGGCGAGGCTGTTGCGCGCGCTCACGTCGTAGTCGGCCGAGCCGGGGGGCATGAGGTAGATCTTGGCGGGGTCCTTGGGCGCCAGCGGGCCCGACAGCTCCGACGGCCGCCCGGCCTCCTCGGCCAGGCGGGACCGCAGCCCCTCGTCGGACAGCGCGGCCAGCCGGTCGGCGAAGGGCATGCCCATCAGCCCGGCCCAGGCGGGGAGGGCGTCGTAGGGGGTGCGGCCGACCAGCCCGTAGACGATGGCGCTGCCGCGCACCGCGGTCATGGGGCGGATGTCGGCGCCGCGGGAGCGGGCGGCGGCGGTCTCCTCCATCACCCAGGACCACAGGCCGGGGCGGCGGTCGCTCTGCATGATGGAGAAGGCCAGGGGGCGGCCCGAGGCCCGGCTCACCTCCTCCATCCACGCCATCTCGGAGACGGAGTTGCGGCGGTCGGCGCCGTCGCGCTCGCCGATGCGCGGCACCACCTGGAAGGTGCCGCGGCCGCGCGCGGCCATGGCCTGCGCGATGGCGGCGAGCTCGGCGGGCAGCGCGTACGTGCCGGGCACCGGGCGGCCGTCGGGGACGGTGTGCATGAAGCTGCGGGACGTCGAGAAGCCCAGCGCGCCGTCGCCGACGGCCTCCCCCACGATCGCGGCCATGGCCGCGATGTCGTCGTCCGTGGCGGGCGCCTCCTCCAGGCTCCGCTCGCCCATCACGTAGTGGCGCAGGGCGCAGTGCCCGATCAGGCCGCCCGCGTTCACGCCGAGCTCGCGGCGGCCCAGGGACTTCAGGTACTCGCCGTAGGTCTCCCAGTCCCAGTCGAGACCGGCCATGATCGTGTCGGCGGGGATGTCCTCGACCGACTCCATCATCGCGGCGAGGTAGCCCTCCCGGCCGGGGCGGACCGGCGCGAAGGTGACGCCGCAGTTGCCCATCACCACCGTGGTGACGCCGTGGTGGCAGGAGGGAGTGGCGTCCGGGTCCCAGAACAGCTGGGCGTCGAGGTGGGTGTGCACGTCGATGAAGCCGGGCGTCACCAGCCTGCCGGCGGCGTCGATCTCGCGCCTGCCCCGCTCCCCGACCTCGCCCACGGCGGTGATCCGGTCGCCGTCCACGGCGACGTCGGCCCGTCTCGGGGGCGCGCCCGTCCCGTCGACCACCTCGCCGTGGCGGATCACGATGTCATGCATGGTCAAGGTCCTTCCGGCAGCACGGGAAGCTAAAAAAGCGGGTACTCACTTACAATAACGCGCCACTCCTGGGAAAATAAGAGAGTATGCATTCACTTTGCTAGGCTGGCCGGTCCAGCCTCCGGCTCAGCTCAGGAGTTCTCTGTGGGATCGATGGACGGCCGCGTGGCGATCGTCACCGGCGCGAGCCGCGGTATCGGACGGCACATCGCCGAGCGCATGGCGGCCGAGGGGGCGGCGATAGCCCTGGTGGCGCGGACGGTCACGCGGGGCTCGTCCGCGCTGCCCGGCTCCCTGGAGGAGGTGATGGAGGGCATCAGGGCACGGGGCGGCCGGGTCGAGGCGGTGCCCGCCGACCTCACCGTGCCCGAGCAGGTCGAGACGGTCGTGACCCGGGCCGAGGAGCTCTTGGGCCCGGCGGACACGCTGGTGAACAACGCCGGCGTCAACTTCTACGGGCCCGCCCTGGACATCCGGCCCCGCCGCTACGCGCTGATGTTCCAGATGATGGTCCACGCCCCGTTCCGGCTGTGCCAGCTCGCGGTGCCCGGGATGATGGAACGCGGCCGCGGCTGGATCCTCAACATCACCTCCAAGCAGGCGCGGCACCCGGCGGGTCCGCCCTACCCCGACTGGGCGTCCGACGGCTGCGTGCCGTACGGGATGTGCAAGGCGGCGCTCGACCGCCTCACGACCGGGCTCGCCGCGGAGGTGCACGGCACGGGGGTGAGCGTCAACGCCCTCGGGACGTCCGGGCTCGTGATGACGCCGGGCGTGGCCGTGGTCTCCCCGCACACCCCCGACAACACCCCGGTCGAGGACGACGGCGCCATGGCGGACGCCGCCCTCGTGCTGTGCGGCGCCGATCCCGGCACGGTGACCGGGCGGATCTCCTACAGCATGGACCTGCTCGGCCGCCCCTTCCCGGAGGGCCCGTGGGCCCTCTCGTCCACGTTCTGAACCGCCCGCGACAAGGAGGACAGCCCGTGAAGGCCACCGTCGATCCGGACCGCTGCCAGGGACACGCCCGCTGCTGGGAGATCTCCCCCGAGGTGTTCGACCTCGACGAGGAGGGCCACGGGGTCGTCCTGACCGCCGAGGTCCCCGCCGGGTTCGAGGAGAACGCGCGCAAGGCGGCTCTCAACTGCCCCGAGCGCGCCATCACCGTGCGCTGAACCGCCGCGGCCCGCCCTCCTTCCGGAGGGCGGGCCGCGGCGTGCGCGGTTCAGGCGACCCTGATCGTGGCCGGGTCGGCCGGGGTGAAGCCGTAGACCCGTGCCGCGTTGCCGACGGTGATCTTGTGCTGGACGTCCTCGGGCAGGTGCCCGAGCCACTTGCCGGCCATCTCGACGGTGTCGGGCCAGGTGGAGTCGGAGTGCGGGTAGTCGCACTCGAGCATCACGTTGTCCTCGCCGATGACGTCCAGCAGCCGCAGGCCCGCCTGGTCCTCGATGAACGTGCCGTAGACGTGGTCCTTGAACAGCTGCCGGATGTCGGTGTCCAGGTCGAAGCTCGCCGCGCCCTTCTGCTCGCCGCGGTCGTGCGCGGCGTTCATGTCGATGTCGAAGCGGGACGCCCAGTGCTTCTGCTTGTCGACGACCTGCTCGGCCCGCTCCAGGAAGTAGGGGATCCAGCCGATCGAGCCCTCCGACAGGGCGATCTTCAGGTTGGCGAACCGGGGGAAGATGCCGCTGAAAAGCCAGTCCAGCAGGGTGCCCGCCTGGTTGACCGCCGCCGAGTAGGCCATGAAGGCCAGCGTCGGCATGTCGTCGGAGGTGCGCAGCAGGTTCGACGAGGAGCCCACGTGCATCGACACGACCATGCCGGTCTCGTCGCAGGCCCGCCAGACCGGGTCCCAGGCGCCGGTGTGGACGGAGGGCAGCCCGAGCTTGGTCGGGTTCTCCGAGAAGGCGATCGACCTGGCGCCGAGGGCGGCGGTCCGCTCGATCTCGGCGGCGGCGGCGACCGGGTCCCAGAGCGGGATGATCATCATCGGGATGAACCGGCCCGGGTGGGCCGCGGCGAAGTCCTCGAGGATGAAGTCGTTCCAGGCGCGCACGCACAGGAGCGCGAGCTCCTTGTCCCTGGCCTCGTGGAAGACCTGGCCGCAGTAGCGGGGGAAGGACGGGAAGAGCATCGACGCCAGCACCCTCCCCTGGTTCATGTCCGCCACCCGGGCGGCGGGGTCGTAGCAGCCGGGCCGCATCTCGTCGTAGGTGATCGGCTCGGGCGAGAACTCCTCCTTCCGCTTGCCCGCCACGGCGTTGAGGCCGGTGGTGACGATCTGGCGGTCCTCGTACACCCAGAACTCCGAGGCCCCGTCCCGCACGATCCGGGGTCCGGTGTCGCGCCACCGCGCGGGCAGCCGCTCCTGCCACAGCCCGGCGGGCTCGATGAGGTGGTCGTCGACGGAGATGAACCAGCTGAACGCCATGTGGGGACTCCCGACTGCTCCCGCCGGCGAGCCGGGGACCGGTACCGGCGAAGGAATAAGAAAGCGAACGCTCACATACTAGCTCAGGCGTTCGCCCGCTCCCAGGCCGAAGGCGGGATATCTCCCGGCCAGACGCCTGCGGTGCGCAGCGGGCGAGCCGGACAGCGAACGGTTGAGCACGGCGCGCTTCAGGTAGACGTGGATGCCGCTCTCCCACGTGTAGCCCATGCCTCCGTGCAGCTGCATCGCCTTGCCCGCGACCTCCACCGCGGCCGCGCAGGCGTGGGACTTGGCCATGGACGCCGCGACGCCCGTGCCCCGCCCGCCGTCGACCTGGCCGCGCACCGCTCCCTCGACGAGCTTCCCGCTCACCTTCACCTGCACGAGCATGTCGGCGCACGCGTGCTTCACCGCCTGGAAGGAACCGATCGCCCGGCCGAACTGCTCCCGCACACCGGCATAGGCGACCGTCGCCTCCAGCATCGCCTCGCTCAACCCGAGGCTGTCGCAGGCCACGGCGATGGCGGCCCGTTCGTGCAACCGGCGGACGGACGCCTCCGGGTCGCCGCGAAAGCGCCACACCGCGTCCGGCCCGGCTTCGACGCCGCGCGCGGTGACGAGACCGAACCGGCGCGTCTCGTCGACGACCGGCTGCTCGGTGACCTCCAGCCCGGGGGCGTCCGGTCCCGCCTCCACCACCACGGGCGTCCCGTCCGGGCCGAGAGCCGGGAGGAGGAGCCGGTCGGCGACGGGCGCCCCGGGCACGAAGGCGGCCGTGCCGTGCAGGAGCAGGCCGCGCCCGGTCCGTTCGAGGCGGAACGGCACACCCTCGACGGCCTCCCCCTCCAGCGCCGTCACCGGGACTGCGGCTCCGGCCACGGTCTCCCGGAACAGGCGGTCCCGGCCGGGAGAGGGCTCCAGCAGGCCGAGCGCTCCCACTCCGAGGGCCGCCACCGCCGGGTACGGGCCGCGCGCCGCCGCGCGGCCCGCCTCCCGCAGGACGACGGCGACCTCGGCGAAGGTCGCGTCCGCGCCGTCCAGCGGCTCGGGCGCCTCGAGGCCGAGCCACCCGGAGCGGGCGATCGACCGCCAGTCGGGCGCGGCCCCGGAGGCGGCCTTGCCGAGCAGGCCGCGGGCGAGGACGCGCAGCTCCTCGTGGAACCCGGTGAGGTCGGCGGTCATCGGCTCCCCTTCGGTTCGCGGGGGAGGCCGAGGCCGCGCTCCCCGATGATGGAGCGCTGGATCTCGCTGCTCCCGCCCGGGATCGTCCACTCCCACGAGCCGATGAAGTCCAGGACCCAGGCCCCCGACTCCCATCCGCTCGACAGCGGTTTGCGCAGCTCGGCATGGGCGGCGAGCCCCGCGACCTCGGCGCCGAAGTCCGTCATCCGCTGCAGCAGCTCGCTGTAGTACAGCTTCACGATCGAGGCGTCCGCGGGACCGGGGCTGTCGTTCTCCACCAGCTCCGCGCACAGCGCCCGCAGGCCGGTGAGCTCGGTCTCGAGCACGGCCAGCCGGTCCTGCACCCGCGCGTCGTCGACCGGGCGCGCCCCTCCCGGGCCCGGCCTGCCGCACAGCTCCACGAGCCACCGGAAACCGCCGTTGCCCAGCCGCTCGGCCAGCTCCAGCATGGTCATGCCGCGTTCGGCTCCCAGCGTCTCCTGCGCCACCCGCCAGCCGTCGTTCTCCGGCCCGATGCGGCACCCCGCCGGGATGACGGCGTCGTCCAGGAAGATCTCGCAGAAGTGCGACTCGCCCGTCGCCTGGCGGATGGGGCGCACGTCGACGCCGGGTGTGCGCATGTCCATCAGGAAGTAGGAGATGCCGCGCCGCTTGGGGGCGTCCGGGTCCGTGCGGGCCAGCAGCAGGCACCAGTCGGCGTGCGCGGCGCCGCTCGCCCACACCTTCTGCCCGTTGACGACGTAGGAGCCGCCCTCCCTGCGGGCGGTCGTCCTGAGCGCCGCCAGGTCGGATCCCGCGTCGGGCTCGGAGAAGCCCTGGACCCAGATCTCGCCGTCGAGGATCGCCGGGAGGTGCCGCTCGCGCTGCTCCCGGGTGCCCGCGGCCAGCAGCGTGGACGCCGCGTGGTGGATCGAGACGAACGCCAGGACCAGCCGGGGCGCGTCATGGGCGGCGAGCTCCTGGTAGAGCACGGCCTGCCGTGCGACGGGCATCCCGCCGCCCCATTCCGCAGGCCAGTGCGGGACCGCGAAACCCGCGCGGCGCAGCTCCTGGAACCACTCCTTCTGGAAGGCGACGAACTCCTCGTCCGGGACCCCCGTCTGCGCCCGGCGCCAGCCGTCCGGGATGTGCGTCCGGCACCAGTCGCGCACGTGGGCCCGGAAATCCGGGAGGTCCAGGGCCGCGCCCGTCATGGCCGCGCCTTCTTCGCCAGGGCCAGCAGCCGCTCCCGGTGCTCGGCGGACCGCATGGTGACGGCTTCGGCCGCGAAACCCGCCTGCATCGCGCCGCTCAGCGCCTGCGACAGGTACGTGTTGGTCACCCGCTTGGTGCCCTGGAGCGCCTCGGCGGGCTGCTCGGCGAGGCGCAGGGCCAGCGTCCGCGCCTGTTCGGGCAGCTCCTCCGGCGGGACGGTGCGGGAGGCGAGGCCCAGTTCGACGGCGGTGGCCGCGGGGATGCGCGCGCCGGTGTAGAGGTACTCGCGCGAACGCAGGATCGGAGTGAGCAGCGGCCAGAAGGCGGCGCCGCCGTCCCCCGCCACCAGGCCCACGCTGACGTGCGGGTCGGCCAGGTGCGCGGTCTCGGACATCAGCACGATGTCGCAGAGCACCGCCAGGCTGCAGCCGAGGCCCACCGCCGGGCCGTTGACGGCGGCGATCACCGGCAGCGGGAAGCGGAGCATCTCCTCGATGATCTGCGCGCCCTCGCGCAGGCTCTCGTCGCGGGCGGCCGGGTCGTCGAGGAAGGAGGTGATCCACCCCAGGTCGCCGCCCGCGCTGAACGCCCGGCCCGCGCCGGTGAGGACGACCACCCTGGCCTCGCGGTCCTGGGACAGCAGCCGCCAGACGTTGGCGAGCGCCCAGTGCAGCGGCCGGTTGACGGCGTTGAGTTCCGTGGGCCGGTTGATGACGAGGGTGCGGATCGGCCCGTCGGCCTCGACGGCGAGCTCCTCGGGCAGGTCGTCGTACTTCACGCCGTCACCTCCGTGTCGCGGAACAGCCCGGTCAGGCCGCGCCGCCCGATCTGCCGGGTCAGCCTGTCGCGGGTCGCGGACGGTCCCCACGGCAGCCGCCGCAACGGCTGGCTGTAGCGGGACACCCAGGAGAGGGCCGTCTCGTCGCAGAATCCGACGGCGCCGTGCAGCAGGTGCGCGGTGCGGAACACCGCCTCGGCCGCCTCGACGGCCGCCAGCCGCAGGGCGAGGGCGTCGTCGAGCGCCTCGGGAAGGCCGGCCTGGACGCTCCAGAGCGTGTACCTGGCGAGCATCTCCACCCCGCTGCGCTCGACCTCGGCGTCGGTCAGCTGGAACTGGACGCCCTGCTGCTCGGCGAGCGGCTTGCCGAACTGCCTCCGGACGAGCACGTGCGCGCGGGTGAGGTCGATCGCCCGGTCGAGCATGCCCAGGAGCGTCCAGCAGGGCAGGACGAGGCCGAGTGCCACGTCCCGCGCGCCGTCCTCGTCGATCGGCCGCAGGTCGAGTCCCGTGACGAAGGCCGAGGTGCGCGGCGGCGCGTCCGGCGGCCGGGCGACGGCGTCGCTGCGCCGGCCGTCCGCCGTCACCGCCGCCCAGCGCAGGCCGAGTCCGGCCACCGCGGCCTCGGGAGCGGTGTCGTCGACGACGAGCAGGCCGTCGGCGTCGAGGCCGGCGGGACGTGCGAGGCGTTCGGCCACCGGGTAGGCGACCGCCCAGTAGCCGGCGCTCCGGCACAGCGCCGCAGCGGCCTCCAGGTCGTCGGCGTCCTCGCGGGGCGCGAGCTCCCACGCGCCGATCTCGCGCAGGACGGGGGCGAGGACCTTCTCGCGGCTCCAGGGCGCCTCCTCGGCCCGCTGGACGAGCCTGTCGCCGCCCGCCGCCTCCAGCGCGCGCAGCGCCTCCCGCCCGTACTCGGCGGCCTCCGGGCTCAGGTCGATGTTCATGAGGCTCCCAGCAGTGCGCGGGCCAGCAGGATCCGCTGGACGTCGATGCTCCCCGAGGCGACGGTGGAGGCGTGCGAGTAGCGCCAGTGGTCGGCCACCTCGGCGCGGAACCGGCGCGCGGCCTCGCCCTCCCTCGGGACCGAGGCGGCGATGTCCATGAGCACCTCGGCGCTCTCCTGGTCGAGCCGGGTGACCGCGATCCGGTACGCCGCGGCGTCGCCCGGCCTCACCCGGCCCTCGTCCTGCAGCGCCACCACCCGGTAGGCCAGCAGCCGGGCGCGGCGGCAGTGCACCAGCATCCGCGCCCACCGCACGCGCAGCTCTCCGGGCAGCCTCTCCCAGGCGTCGCCCAGGACCTCCGGCGCGGCCTGGAGGAGGTGCTCGCAGCGGGCGTACCGCGCGATGCCGACGCGTTCGAAGGCCAGGACCTCCTGGACGACCTTCCAGCCCTGGTCGACCGTGCCGAGGACGTCCGCCTCGGTGACCCTCAGATCGTCGAAGAAGACCTCGTTGAGGTGGTGGGGGCCCATCAGGCAGCCGAGCGGGCGGACCTCGACGGCGGGGTCGTCCATCGGCACGAGGAAGATCGTCAGCCCTTGCTGCCTGCGCTCGCCCCGGGAGGTGCGGGCCAGCAGGAAGCACCACTGCGCCATGGTGGCGTAGGACGTCCAGACCTTCTGCCCGGAGACCAGCCAGCCCCCGCCGTCGCGCCGGGCGGCCGTGCGCAGCGACGCCAGGTCGGAGCCCGCGTCGGGCTCGCTGAAGCCCTGGCACCAGATCACCTCCCCGCGGGCGATCGGCGGGAGGTGCCTGCGCCGCTGCTCGCCGGTGCCGTGCCGCATGATCGTCGGCCCGACCCAGTTGACCCCCATGTACTGGGCGCCGCGCGGCTCGTGCGCCGCCCACATCTCCTCGCGGACGGCGGTCTGCTCCCACACCGAGGCGCCGCGCCCGCCGTACTCCTCGGGCCAGGCCGGGCAGAGCAGGCCCCGTTCGGCCAGGATCCGGCAGAACTCCTGCGCGGTCTCCAGATCCGCCGGATCGTCGGTGAACGCCCCCAGGTACTCCGGAGGGACGTGCTGCGCCACCAGGCCTCGCAGCTCGCCGCGGAGCTCCGTGGCGGCCGCGCCCATCGTGAAGTCCATGAAGAGAAGGTAAGTAATCCTTATAAGGATTTCAATTCTTGCTGTGTATCTGCCCGGCCGGTAGAATCCGCGCATGACTCCCGAGCCGTGCAGGAAACCGACCGCGTGACCACCGCCCGCCCCCGCCGCGTGCCCCAGCGCCGCATCGCCGAGACCGTCGCGGCCGAGCTGCGCACCCGCATCCTGGCCGGTGAGGACGGCTACCGGCTGCCCACCCAGGAGCAGCTGGTGCAGGAGTTCGGCGTCAGCTACCCCTCGATCCGGGAGGCGCTGCGGATCCTGGAGACGGAGGGGCTGGTGACGGTACGGCGCGGCAGCGTCGGCGGGGCCGAGGCGCACCGCCCCGACGAGGCGTCGGCCGCCTACCACCTCGGCCTCGTCCTGCAGGGCGGCCGGGTCACGCTGCGCGACCTCGCCGAGGGCCTGCGGATGCTGGAGCCGATGTGCGCCGCCGAGTGCGCGCGCCGACAGGACCGCCTCGAGGAGGTCGTGCCCGCGCTCGCCGCCAACGTCGAGGCGTCCGCCGCCCTCGTCGCGGACGGCGTGGCCTTCACCCGCACCGCCCGGGAGTTCCACGACCTCCTCGTCTCGTTCACCCCGAACGCCACGGTCCGCTACATGGTCAGCAGCCTGGTCGCCCTGTGGTCGGCGCAGGAGGAGTCCTGGGCGGAGGTCCTCACCCGGCGCGGCGAGTACCCCTCCCCCGCCGAGGCGGAGAGCGCCGTCCGCGTCCACCGGCGCATCCTCGACGAGATCGCCGCGGGCCGCGCGCCGGAGGCCGAGCGGGTGTACCGCTCCCACCTCGCCGCGACCCAGCGGCTGCTGCTGGACCACTTCGACGACGGCGTCGTGAACGCCTCCTCCGCCGGCGCCCGCCAGGCCGTGCGGTCCGCCCGCGGCACCCGGATCTGAGCCGCCGCCTCAGCGGGCGGTCCAGCCCCCGTCGACGACGATCGTCTGGCCCGTCACGTAGCGGCCCGCGTCGCCGGCGAGCCACAGGACGGCTCCGGCGAAGTCCTCCGGGACCCCCTCGGCGGGCAGCGGCGTGTTGCGGCGCAACCAGGCCAGGGAGCGCTCGTCCTCGTACATCCCGTCGGTGATCTCGCTGCGGAAGAAGCCCGGGGCGAGCGTGTTCACGCGGATGGAGTGGCGCGCCCACTGGACGGCCAGCTCGGAGGTGAGCCCGGACAGCCCCAGCTTGGCGGCGGCGTAGGAGGCCTGGGGGATGCCGGGGACGCCGACGTGCCCGCTGATCGAGGAGACGTTGACGATCGCGCCGCGGCCTGCGGCGGCCATGTGCGGGAAGGCCGCCTGGGCCAGGCGGAACGGGGCGACCAGGTTGAGGTCCAGGGTGCGGCGGATGTCCTCGGGGGACTCGTGCTCGGCCCGTTCGCGGCTGAAGATCATGCCGGCGGCGTTCACCAGGATCTCCGGACCGCCCAGCTCCGCGGCGACGGCGGGCACCACCTCGTCCACCTGGCCGGGGTCGAGCAGGTCGCAGCCGACCGCCAGCCCCCCGATCTGCTCGGCGAGCTTCACCAGGCGGTCGCGGCGGCGTGCCACGACCGCGACCCGCGCCCCGGCCGAGGCCAGCGCCCGGGCCATGGCCTCGCCCAGGCCCGAGGACGCCCCGGTCACCACGGCCACCCGGCCGTCGAGGCGGAACGCCCGCAGCGCGTCGGGCAGGTCGGAATCGGGCATGGCGGCCTCTTCTCAGGTTCGCTGGTTGTCAGATGACGACGGTGCGGACGCCTTCGGCGCGGGACACCAGGTCGATGCCGCGGGCGATCTCGTCGAGCCCGACGCGCTGGGAGACCATCGAGCCGAGGTCCAGCCGTCCGGACTCGGCGAGGCGGATGAACCGCGGGAAGTCGCGCAGGATCTGGGCGCCGCCGAGGGCGGAGCCGGCCAGCCGTTTGCCCGAGAACACCGCCTGGATCGCGGGGATCGCCAGGACCGAGCCGACCGGGGGCATGCCGACCAGCGTCACCGTGCCGTGGCCGCGCGCCATCTCGAAGGCCTGGACCATGAGCTCGGGGCGGCCGACCGCCTCGAAGGTGTAGTCGGCGCCCCGGCCGCCGGTCAGTTCCCGCACCCGCGCCACCGGGTCGCCCCCGGCCGGGTCGACGGCGTGGGTCGCGCCGGCCAGGAGGGCCGCCTCCCGCCGTCCGGGCGCGGGGTCGACGGCGATGATGACCGCGGCTCCGGCGATGCGGGCGCCCTGGACCGCCGCCTGCCCGACCCCGCCGCAGCCGATCACCGCGACGCTGGAGCCCGGGGTGACGGCGGCGGTGTTGAACACCGCGCCCAGGCCCGTGGTGACGCCGCAGCCGAGGAGGGCGAGCTGCTCGTCGGGCAGGTCGGTCTCGACGGGGACGACCGAGGCCTCGTGGACGACCATCGCCTCGGCGAACGTCCCGCAGCCGCAGACCGCGGCGGCCCGCCCGCCGTCCGGGAGGTCGAAGCGCGGCGCCGCCTTCACCAGCGGGTTGAGCTCGCACTGGTTGGACATGCCGTTGACGCACTGCCAGCAGGTGCCGCAGGCGGGAGCCACCGACGCCAGGACGCGGTCTCCGACCCTGGCGCGCCGCACCTCGGGGCCGACCTCCTCGACGGTCCCGCAGCCCTCGTGGCCCAGCGCGATCGGCAGCGGCAGCGCCGACCTGCCTTCGAGCACGTTGAGGTCGGTGTGGCAGATGCCGCTCGCGGCGATCCGCACCAGGACGTCCCGCGGGCCGACGGCCGGTACGGGCAGGTCCTCCACCACGGGCGGTGCGCCCGCCTCGTAGGCGATGGCCACTTTCACGTCACGCCCCCACCGGGGAGTGGTCGCGCAGCCCGAGCAGCCCGGCGGTGTTGCCGCGCAGCACCTTGCGCGCGACCTCCGGCGGGCAGCCGTCCAGCCGGGGAACGTAGTCGCGCGGCTCCCGGAGCCCTTCGGGGTGGGGGTAGTCCGAGCCGAACAGGACGTGGTCGGGCCCGATGAGCCCGAGGAGCTCGTGCACGTCGTCCTCGGGGAACGGGCAGATCCACAGGTGCTCGGCCAGCGCCTCGCTGGGGCGGTCCGGGAGCCGTCCGCCGATCATGGGGCCGCGCCGTCCCAGCGCCGCCGCCTTGTCGACGGTCTTCATCAGGTGCCTCAGCCAGTTCGACCCGTTCTCGATGGAGAGGATCTTCACCTCGGGGTGGCGGCCGAAGAGGTTGTGCAGCGCCAGCGCGGTGAGGGTGTCCACCAGCGGGCGCTCGGTGTTGCACAGCGCCCACTGCAGCGGGGACTGCCGGTGCGAGGGGTTGGCGGGGTCCTCCGACCACAGCCTGCCGTAGAAGTGCTGGTAGCCGCTGTTGGAGACGTGGAAGACGACCGGGATCCCGGCCTGGGACACCGTGTCCCAGAACGGGTCGAAGACCGGGTCCGCGGGCGACCTGCCGCCGGTCGGTCCCGGGCACAGGTGGACCAGGCGCGCGCCCGCGCCGATCACCCGGAGCAGCTCGGCCACGGCATGCTCGACGTCCAGGAGCGAGAGCATGGGCACCGCGAAGATCCGTCCGTCGTCCCCGTAGCCCCAGTCCTCCTCCAGCCAGCGGTTGAACGCGCGCAGGCTCGCATACGTCAGCTCGACGTCGTCGCGCATGTCGTTCTCCACGGCGACGCCCATGGTGGGGAGCATGACGGTCGCCTCGACGCCCTGCTCGTCCATCAGCGCCAGGCGGGCGCCCCGCTCGGTGAACTCCGGGTGGTCCCGGGCGTTGATGACCTCGCGGTGGGTGAACCCGTCGGACACCCCGCCCACGAACAGGCCCTGCAGCGCGCCGGGGGCCGAGGCGTGGTCCCCCGGCATCACGCTCATGAACGTGCGCCCCTCCCGCAGGAAGATCCGGCCGAGCCCGTCGGGCCCCCGCCTGACCCGCACCGTCTCGTCCCGGAAACGCGGCTCGATGTGGCGGGTGAAGCAGTCGTCGGGCTCGTAGTAGTGCCCATCGGCATCGATCAACGGGTAATCCATCGCCGTGCAACCTCCGGACCGTCCACTGCCGAGATCGAATTAAGTAAGTGAGTAACCATTTACTATGGTCCATCGTGCCCGTCCGCCTGTCAAGAACGCGGCGGCCCGTCCAGGGTGGCCAGCAGGGCGTGGGTGTCCTGCTGGAACACCCGGATCTCCCGGATGAGGCCGTCGGCGGCGGTGAACAGCTCGACGACGTCGACCGTGGCCGAGCGGCCCGTGGCCTTGGCCGTCCAGGTCTGGGTGGTGACCTGGACGGCCTGCTCGCCGCCGTCCAGGACGCGGGGGCCGGTGATCGTGCGGTCCCAGTGGCGGGCGAAGAGCACGCCCATCTCGGCCATGCCCGCACGGCCGTGGTGCCAGCCGCCGTGCGGCAGCGAGGCGGGCTGCTGGATGCGGAAGTCCGGGTGCAGCAGGGCGAAGGCCGCCTCGAGATCGCCGGCCGTGAAGCGGCCGTTCATCTCGCGGACCAGCCCGGCCGCGTCCTTCGCCCCGTTCACGGCCGCTCCTCGTCCAGTTGCCGGGCGGCCTTGGCCGCCAGTATCGCCTCGGTCTCCCAGCGGGACAGGCCCAGTTCGGCGAGGACCTCCACGGTGTGCTCGCCGACGCGCGGAAGCATCGGCCTCGGGCCTTCCGCCGGGCCGGGTCCGTAGCGCAGGAGCGGACCGATCTGTTCGAAGCGGCCCCAGTCCGCGGTCTCGTAGGCGATGACCCGGCCGATCCGGCGGTTCACGGGATCGTCGAGGACCGTCCGGCGGAACCCGTCGCGGTCCAGGGGCTCGATGGGCTCGACGAGCAGGCCGAGACCGCGCAGCCGGTCGGTCCACACGGCCGCGGGCTCGGCGGCGAAGGCCGCCTCCAGGACGGCTTCCGCCTCGCGGGCGGCGGCGTCGGCGGCTCCGCCGCGCAGCGGCGCGTACGTCTCCGGGAGTTCGCCGACCTCCGACCCCAGCCGCCGCCAGCCGTCCGCGTCCGGGACGACCAGCGCGAACCAGGCGCCGTCACCGGCTTCGTAGATGCGGTAGCCGGGTCCGTATCCCGTCTGCTCCGCGTCGAGCCCGGGGCCGGGCACCGGCTCGCCGTCCCTGATGAAGACGCCGCTGTGCGTCAGCATCCCGGCTCCGAGCAGGCTCGTCACCACGCGGCGGCCCCGGCCGTCGGCGGCTCTGGCGTACAGCCCGGCCATGATGCCCGCCGCCGCCGTCCACCCGCCCGCCATGTCGACGGGGATCCAGGTGGCGGCGATCGGGTCGTTGCCCTCACCGCCGACCGCCCGCTCGAACCCGGTGACGGCCTGCATGAGCGCGTCGTTGGCGGGGAGGCGGGCGCGGGGGCCGGTGTCGCCGAAGGCGCTGGCGTGGCAGTACACCGCGCCCGGGTTCAGCCGGGCGACGTCCTGCGCGCCGATGCCCAGCCGTTCGGCCACGCCGACCCGGAAGTTGTGCACCACGACGTCGGCCCACGCCAGCAGCTTCTCCACCACGGGCCGCGCCTCGGGTGCTCCGATGTCGAGAGCCAGGCTGCGTTTGCCGCGCTGGCACGCCGCGATGGCGTAGGCGGCGGCCCGCATGGCCTCGCCTCCGGGCGGTTCGATCTTGACGACGTCCGCGCCGAGGTCGGCGAGGACCTCGGCGGCCAGCGGGCCCGCGACGAACGCCGAGAAGTCGGCGACGCGCAGACCCGACAGCAGTCCCCGCTCTCCGCCGGTCGTCCGGCGCCCGGCGGGCTTCTCCTCGCTGAGGGAGGTGAGGGAGATCGGTGAGCCGAGGACGGTGTCGTGGTGCTTGCCGTCGGTGCGGTCGACGGCCAGCCCGATCTCCTTCAGGTGCGGGTCCGCCAGCGCCTCGCCGGGGCCGAAGACCGGCTCGCACGCCACTCCGGCCTCGCGGAGCTCGGCGATCCACGCGTCGCGTGGCTTCTTCGCGAACAGGGAGACCCACCGCTCGGCGCGGACGCCGAGCCTCCCGGTCATCTGGTCGGTGTAGTAGCCCTCCTCGCTGGGCTCGTCCCCGAGCACCCCGATGAGCGCGGCGTACATGCCCTTGCCGCCGAACCACACCTGGACGAGCTCGCCGTCGGCGCAGCGGTAGAGGAAGTTGGGGAAGGTGGAGCCCTTCTCCCAGTACCCCTCGATCTCGGGTGCCGCCCGCTCCGACCGGCCGATCATGCAGCCGAGCGTGGCGAGCATCCCGTCGTACAGGGAGGTCTCGGCCCAGCCGCCCTCGCCCTTCAGCACACGCCGTCGCAGCAGCCCGAGCACCGAGACCGTCAGCAGGGACGCCGCGCCGATGCCGGGCGCCCGCACGTCGACGAAGACCGGGCCCGGCCGGTGCCCGTCGAGCTGGGTGCAGAATCCGGCGGCGGCCTCGACCAGGAGCCCGTAGTCGGCCGTCGTGCCCTTGGCCGTACGGCCGGACCGGCACCGCGCGTACACCAGCGTCGGGTTCGCCTCCGCCAGGTCGCGGTAGCCCAGGCCGCGCCGTTCCACGAGTTCCTCCGGGCCGTAGACCAGCGCCACGTCGGCTGTGCGCAGCAGCGCGAGGATCTCGTCCGGGTCGTCGGTGGCGACGATCCGCTTGTCGCGGTGCCAGGCCCGGCCCCAGGGCACGTCGGCGTCGATGGGCGCGGGACGCGTGCCCGTCACGCGCGTCACCCGGGCGCCGAGGTCGGCGAGCAGCAGGCCCGGCACTCCCCCGGCGAGACCGAGTCCCAGGTCGCTGACACCGGCGGCCACCTCGACGACGGACAGTCCCGTACACGGGCGTGCGGCGGAAGGAGCGTTCACGACATCACCTCACCGAAGCGGGGACGGACAGGCGCGGGAGGACCTCTTCGGCGGCGAGCCTGACGACTTCGAGGGTGTTCTCGTGGGCCGCCGGGGAGATGACGATGTGCCGGGCGCCCGCGTCGACGTAGGCCTGGAGGCGCGCGGCCACCTCCTCGGGAGTGCCGGCGGGGGCGATCCTGTCGAGCATGGCACCGGGCTTGTCGCCGTAGGCGGAGCCGAGGAAGCCGACGACGTCGTCGCGGGCCCGGTCGCCGTCGGCGCGGATGGAGCAGTAGACGTACGCCATCCATGCGAAGTCCGCCAGGTCCCGGCCGACCGTGCGCGCCTCCTCCTCGATGGTCTGCACGGAGCGGGCGTAGGCGTCCGGGGAGACGAGGTAGGGCATCCAGCCGTCGCCGAGGCGGGCGGCACGGCGCATGGCGGGTGCCTTGCGGCCGGAGACGACGAGCGGCGGGCCGCCCGGTCGCATCGCGGATGCCGGTGCTCCCGGCGGGCGCACCGGGCGTAGTTCCAGGTCGTCGAAGGAGTGGAACCTGCCGTGGTGGCTTACCGGGCCGCCTTTCCAGAGCTTGCGCAGGATCGCCATCCCCTCGTCGGTGCGGGCGCCGCGCTCGCTCACGGGCACGCCGACGGCCTCGAACTCGTGGCGGAACTCCCCGCCGACGCCCACGCCCACGGTGACCCGGCCGCCGGAGCGGGAGTCGAGGTCGGCGAGCTGCTTGGCGGCGAGCACCGGCTGGTAGAGGGGCAGGAGGAGGACGGCGGTGCCCACCCGCACCCGCTCGGTCCAGGCGGTCAGCAGGGCGAGCCGGGTGATCGCCTCGCCGGTCCCGCTCGGCGGCAGGACGTGGCCGCCCTGCCAGACCGACGCGACCGGGAGCCGCTCGACCGCCGCCAGCCAGTCGCGGTCGGGTTCGGGGATCGCCGCCGCCCCGAGGGTGATGCGATCGCCTGGCACCGCGTCTCCTTAGGCCTCCCGGCGTCCGGTCCGCTCCGGCCGCACCGACCCGAAGATAGCAAACGCTCACTTTTTTATGTAGTAGTAAGAGAATGACATTCTCCCCCACCGGAGGCCGAACGTACATGGACGCGACGACCGGGATACCGCCCGCCGTCACCGAGGAGACCGAGCCGTTCTGGACCGCGGCGCGGGAGGGCCGCCTGCTCGTCGAGCACTGCCCGGCCTGCGGCGCCGAGTCGTTCCCGCCGCGCGGGATCTGCCGCTCGTGCCGGTCCAGGGACACCGGGTTCCGCGAGGTCACCGGCCGCGGCGAGGTCTACAGCCTCACCGTCAACCACCAGCGCTGGCTCCCCGGCCTCGAGGTGCCCTACGCCGTCGTCCTCGTGGAGTTCCCCGGCCGTCCCGGCGTGCGGGTGGCCGGACGGCTGCGGGGCTGCCCGCCCGAGGACGCCGCCGTCGGCATGGCCGTCGAGATCGGCTTCGAGCCGGGCCCCGGCGGCTTCGCCGTCCCCAGCTTCATCGCCGCGAGCTGAACGGAGACTCCCCTCTTGGGCACCGACCTCTTCGAACGCCGGGTCGTGATCTCCGGTGTCGGCCAGTCCGCGATCGGCCGCCAGGTCGACCGGTCCGGCTTCCAGCTCACGCTCGACGCCGTCCTCGCGGCGGTCGCCGACGCGGGTCTGGCCGTCGACGACATCGACGGCCTCGCCATGTTCCCCGGCGGCGGCGCGGCCAACCTGCCCGGTTACGCCAACGGCAACCTCTACGAGGTCCAGGACGCGCTGCGGATCACGACGACCTGGCGGCAGGGCCTCAACGAGGGCATGGCGCTGCCCTTCTACGGCCCCGCGCAGGCGGTGGCCACCGGGCAGGCCCGCCACGCCGTCATCTGGCGGACGGTGAAGGAGGGCAGCGCCGCCCGCAACGCCGGCGGCCGTCCGGCATACGGGTCGACCAAGCCCGTCGCGGAGGGTCCGCTGGCCTGGCTGCTGCCCGTCGGCATGCTGTCGCCCGTCTGCCAGATCGCCCCCTACGCCACCCGCTACATGCACGAGTACGGGGTCACCCGCGAGCAGCTCGCTTGGATCCCGGTGACGCAGCGGGCGCACGCCGCCCTCAACCCGGACGCCGTCTACCGGTCGCCGCTGTCCGTCGAGGACTACCTCGCCGCGCGCATGATCTCGACGCCGATGTGCCTGTACGACTGCGACGTGCCCGCCGACGGGGCCACCGCCGTCGTCGTCTCCGCGGCCGAGACCGCGCCCGACCTGCGCGCCCCCGTCCGCGTCGAGGCGATGGCCGGAGTCGTGGAGGGGCGTCCGTCATGGGAGCAGTGGGAGGACATGGGGCGGGTCGGGTACGGCGCGGCGGCGGCGATGTGGGCGCGCACCGACCTGCGTCCCGGTGACGTGGACACCGCCCAGCTCTACGACGGTTTCACCATCGAGGCCGTCTGGTGGCTGGAGGCCATGGGCTTCTGCGGGCCGGGCGAGGCCGGGGCTTTCGTGGAGGGCGGCAAGCGCATCTCCCTCGGTGGAGAGCTGCCGCTCAACACCTGGGGCGGCCAGCTGTCCGGCGGCCGCCTGCACGCGGCCTTCGGGCACACCGCCGAGGCGGTGCGGCAGTTGCGCGGCGAGGCGGGCGCGAGGCAGGTCGAGGGCGCCGAGGTCGCCGCGGTGACCAGCGTCGGCGGCATCGAGGCGGGCGCGGCGCTGCTGACGCGCTGGTAGCAGGACTCATCACACGAGCGAAAGGGATTCCATGGTGGAGCGCAGAGGCCGGGTCGAGGGCAAGGCCGCGATCGTGACGGGGGCGGGTTCGACGCCCGGCCCGGGGATCGGCACGGGGAAGGCGACGGCGGTCGTGCTGGCCCGGGAGGGCGCGAGCGTGCTGCTCGTCGACCTGTACGCCGAGCGCGCCGAGGAGACGCGCAAGCTCATCGAGGCGGAGGGCGGCCGGGCCGAGGTCTTCTCCGGCGACGTCTCCCTGTCCGCCGACTGCGAGGAGATGGTCGCCGTGGCCGTCGAGGCGTTCGGGACGGTCGACATCCTGGTCAACAACATCGGCCGCGCCGCGCTGGGGACGGTCGTCGACACCTCCGAGGAGGACTGGGACCGGGCTTTCGACATCAACCTGCGCACCGCGTTCCTGGCCTCCAAGCACGCCGTGCCGGTGATGGCCGCCCAGGGGGCGGGCTCGATCGTCAACATCTCGTCGATCTCGGCCCTGCGCGGCGACGGCACGGTCGCCTACTCGGCGGCCAAGGGCGGTCTGATCGCCATGACCGTCGACATGGCGTACGCGCACGGCCGCCAGGGCGTCCGGGTCAACGCCGTCGCACCCGGGCACATCACCACGCCGATGGTCATGTCGGTCTCCGCGCCGGGCCCGCGCGCGGAGTTCATGAACACGATGCGCAGCGAGGCGGGCCTGCTGGGGACGCCCGGCGACGGCTGGGACGTCGGCTGGGCCGCCGCCTTCCTGGCGAGCGACGAGGCGCGGTGGATCACGGGTGCCGTCCTGCCGGTGGACTCCGGGGTGCTCAGCGTGACACCGCTGATGATGGCCCCGCATCTGCGCGGCGTCCCCGACCCGCAGGCCTGACCCGTTGCGCGCGCGCAGCCTCGAGCCTAATGTAAGTGAGCACACACTCTCTTAGTCGGACGCAGAAGGAGCCCCCGCGCATGGCCGACCAGGACGCGACCGAGACCGCGCTGTGCGAGCGTTACGCGGTCGCCGACGTCGACTCCCACATCATCGAACCCGCCGACCTGTGGACGTCCCGCATCCCGACGTCCAGGTGGGGCGACCTCGTCCCGCACGTGCGGTTCCACGAGCGGCGGCAGGAGGACGTCTGGTACATCGGCGACCACAAGCTGTACGGCGTGGGCGCCTTCGCCCAGGCGGGCTGGGCCGAGTTCCCCCCATCGCACCCCAAGCGCCTGTCGGAGGCGCTGCCCGCCGCGATCGACCCCAAGGAGCGCCTGGCCTACAACGACCGGGTGGGCGTCCACTACCAGGTGATGTATCCGAACATCGTCGGCTTCCACAGCCACCGGTTCCTCAACCAGATGCCGCGCGAACTGGCGACCCTGTGCGTCAAGGCCTACAACGACTGGGTCACCGAGTTCTGCTCCGCCGACCCCAAGCGCCTCATCCCCATGATGATGCTCCCGTTCTGGGACATCGACGAGTCCGTCGCCGAGATGAAGCGCGCCCACGAGATGGGCCACAAGGGCGTCCTGTTCGCCGCCCGCTACGACAAGGTCGGCCTCCCCCGCCTCATCGACGACTACTGGGAGCCGCTGCTGGGCCAGGCCCAGGAGATGAACCTCAGCATGAACTTCCACGTCGGCTTCCTCGCCAGCGACGAGGACCTCAAGGGCGCCGTCGACCAGTCCAAGAAGGAGGACTTCACCCGCGAGAGCTCCCTCGTCCTGCTCGGCAACGCCCAGAACATCGCCGAAGTGGTCCTGACCGGCGTCTGCCACCGCTACCCGGACCTGAAGTTCGTCTCCGTCGAGAACGGCGCCGGCTGGCTCCCGTTCTTCAGCGAGACCATGGACTGGCAGTGGCTGAACGTCGGCGCCCACAAGGACTACCCCGACCGCCTCCTGCCCAGCGAGTACATGAAGCGCCAGATCTACGGCATGTTCTGGTTCGAACGCCAGTCCGTCCGCTCCGTCATCGACCAGCTCGGCGACAACCTCATGTTCGAGACCGACTTCCCCCACGCCACCAGCCTCTCCCCCGGCCCCGCCTCCGAGTCCCCCAGCCCCCGCGACGTCATGGAAACCGCCCTCGGCGGCCTCCCGGAGGACACCATCGGCAAGGTCCTCCAGCACACGGCGACAAAGCTCTACAACCTGGAACCCCCGGTCCGAGGCTGACTCCGAAGGCGCTCCCCAGGCTTACGAGAGTCCGAGCAACGCCAGTGAGAGAGCACGAAGACGATCGTCGTCGGGGACGAGGGAGGTCGAGAAACACGGTTCGTCTTCGACGGTGCGACGCCGGGAATGCGCCCACTCATCGAGATGGGGGCGGATTCCCTCGGAAACAACCTCGGTCTCCAGCAGCCCCTCCAGCGCACGTATGCCGACCGGCGAGGGACCGGCCAACCCGGTCAGGACCGGGACGGCACAGGCGTGTGGGTCGCCGGTGATCCTGCGGTGCGCGTCGGCGGCGTGCAGGCGAGCCCACTCGTAGGAATGACCGAGGAACCTTTCGACACGTGGCAGGAGGGGTGCTCCGGCGGGACCGAGAAGCGCGGTGTCCTCCAGGAACCGGTGATTCGTGGAGAGGGCCAGCCGCTCCTCCAGCAGAACGATGGCCGGTTCCACGGGCCCGCCCGAGCGGGCCGCCGCGACCGCCGCGGCGACCGCGAGTTCCTCGGCACCGTCCCGGGCGATCTCGCCGAGCAGTACGGCGAGTTCGGCGTCCACCACGCCCCAGCCGCCGAATCGTCTGACGGTCCGGGCGGAGACGCGGCGGGCGCGCAGCAGTTCCTTGAGCTCGGGCAGCAGCACGGCGACCGCTTCAGGCGTGAGCACGGCCAGGACCGCGTCCAGCTGGTCTCCCTCCCAGATCGGGCTCCACGGCACGTGCGCGCCGGGGACGGCCGCGCGGAGGGCGATCCGCTGGTGATCGAGCCGGCCGGTACGGGCGGCGAGGACGGCCAGTGCGGCGGGGCGCGGGGCGGGCACTTCGGTGAGCAGGCGCTCGTCGCCCAAACCGCCGAGGGCGAACTGGGCCACGTGAGCCGCTTCCCCGTCCTCGCTGCGGGAGTACGCGAGCAGGACGTCGGCCAGCGCGGTGCGCGGTGGCCGGACGGTGCGCGGTGTCCAGCGCGCCAGCGTCTTCAGTGTCCGCGAATCCGCCCTCCGTTCCAGGGCCAGGCCGAGGAGTTCCACGGCCTCGTCCTCCCGGTCCCGCCACATGGCGGCGAGCCGCCCGGCCATGTCGGAGCCGCAGCCGTCGTGATCGCCTTCGTCTATCCACCGGCGTGCCACCGCCAGCGTGCTGTCGGGGTCTTCGTCGAGCACCTCGTCCATGCGGTCCCGGATGAAGCCGAGCCCGGGGAACGGCCCCCGATCCCACACCGTTCCGGAATGGCTTCCCGCCTCGGCCAAGACCTCCACGAGCGCCGGGGTATGCGGTGCGCCCTCCTTCTCCAGCAGCGTCAGCGCCGCCACAGCGCGTACGGCGGGCGACGGGTCGTCCAAGGCCTCGTGCAGGAGGCGGCCGACCTCTGGGTAGAAGCCGAGGCAGGTCAGCGCCAGCAGCACATCCGCACGGATCTCGGCCACCGGATCCGCCGCGTACCGACCAGCCAACGACTCCAGCACGATCGGCACGGCATCACCGGCCGTCATCGACGCGAGGCGGATGACGGCGCGCCGAACGTCGGCGTCATCGTCGTGCAGGAACGGCAACAGTGCCGGCATGGCGGACCCCACCAGAGCACGCCCCATCTCCTCGTATCCGCCGCACGCAGGCTCGCCTTCCCCGGCCGCTCCCGCAAGCATCCCCAGCACCTCCGCCCGCCGGTACGGAACGTGCACGGCGACATGCACCAGGAAGGGCACGGCCTCAACGGTGGCCGGATAGACCGATCCCTGATGCAGAAGGGCGGATTCCAGCTCGTCGAGGGCCTTGTCGTAGCGCCCCGGATCACCGGTGTACAGCTCTCGAAGCAGATCCGGAACGCCGCCCGCGTCGCCGTACGCGTGCCAGTGCGCCGCCCAGTCGACGGCCTCGAGTTCGTCAGGTGATCTCACGGTCAGCACGGTAACCGCCTCCTCTGACAACGCCCGGCCCGTGCTTGGGAGGTGCGGCCTTCCGGGCGGTGTGGTCAGCGGTGGCGGCCGGAGCAGTAGAGGTCATGGAGTGCGGCGACGAGGACGGCGATCAGGAGGACGGTGCCGATGACGCCCAGGGAGGTCACAGGGCCTCCTCGATCTCGGTCTGGGCGGCCAGGGCTTCGGCGAGGAGTTCGCAGGTGTCCTCGATGAGGGTCATGGCCGGGCCCGCGGTCAGTTCCTCGGGGGTGAGGTGGGAGCGGCCGAGGCGGGTGGCGATGAGGGCGGTGCCCTGTGTCGTGGGGCGGATCAGCCAGGACGGGTGGAGGGTGCGGAGCGTTTCCCACTGCCGGTTCGTGTGCGGGTCCTCTGGTCGCGGGTCGGGTTCGTCGCGACCAGGGTGCGGGCGGGCGGTGGTCTGCCGGCTCTTTCCGAACGGTCAGCAGCCGGGCGGGACGGTGGTGTCGGCGCTCATGGTGATCCCGGTCCCGGGTTTCGGGTCGAAACGGGGCTGGACGGTGGCGGGGTCGGGGATCACAGGGGCGGGGACGGGAACGCCGAAGTCGGTGTAGGTGATGAGGGTGTCGGACGTCAGTCCGGCTGCGACGCGTGTGGTGGGGCCGGTGTGGAGGGGGCGCAGGTCATAGCGGAGCAGGGTGCCGGTGGTCTCGTCGAGGTACAGGTCGATCACGAGGGTGGCGGCGGGGCAGTGGGGGTCCGGCATGCGGGCGATGGTCTGCTTGCGGAACATGTCGACCAGGCCGGTGAACCTGCCGGCGGGACGTCCGCGCACGGTGGTCGTGCCTTCGTCGTGGACGTAGGTGAGCGCGCGCTCGTAGCTCGTCCAGGTGATCCATTCCACGGCGTCCAGGACCCGCCACGGCTGCCGGGAGTCAGGCGGATGGTCGGGGTGTACTGGTCGTCGCCGTTCAGGACGGTCTCGATCCGTGAGGTCCGCAGGGTGCCGTCGCCGCCGCGGTCGGCGCTGGTCCCGGTGATCCGGCCGATCCTGGCGCGGTAGTCCATCAGCCCGGTCGTCTCCCGGCTCTTCAGCGTCCTGTGCTCGTCGCGCACCTCGGTCCTCTGCTCCTGGCGGGTGCTCGTACGGTTCCCCGTCCAGCCGTGGAAGGCGGCGAGCGCCTTCCTTTCGCGTTCGCTCGCCGCCGGAAGAACGGTGTGCTCGGACCGGCAGGCGTTCCCAACGCCAGCAGCATGACCATCAGAACACAGCGGATCCGCGACATGTCCACCCTTCAGCCGACACACAACGAAAGGATAATTTCAGACCGGATAGTTCACCGTTCCGCCGATTCACCTGAGGGCGATCAGGCCCGTTTGCCAAGAACGGGCCCTTTTCTCTTTGCCGTTCTCCCGTTTCGCGACTTCCGCGAAGCAATGCATGGCCAAGGGCAAGGACTCCTGGTGGCGTGTCATCAAGCGAAACTCGAACCGTTCAGGGGTTCTGACATGGCGCTTCCGCCGATGGCCGCGGGAGAAGCAGCGATCGACGCCGAACAGTCGACCGATGTCTCTCATCCGGACGGCGCACGCTCAAGGCGGTCCCTCTGCCTGGTCGATTCGCGAGCGCACTTCTGCGGCCAGGGGCGAAGCGACGTCCTCCAGCAGAACGAGGGCACGCCGCAGATGAAGGACTCCTTCGTCCCGCCGGCCGAGCTCGAGGGAGAGGTCTCCCAGAGCTCTTTCGGTATCGGCTTCCTTGCGCTTGTCTCCGAGCGTTCTGTACACGTCCAGGCAGTTCTCCAGATGGGAAAGAGCCGTGGACTCCTGGCCGGTCTCTACGTACGCGACTCCCAAGCTGTACAGCGCGTCGGCCTCCCCCAGCCGGTCTCCCAGCTCGCGGTAGGTAAGAAGAATCCCTTGCAGATCCTCTAGAGCTCGAGCTCCGAGACCGGACATGACCCGAACGTCCGCGATACCGTGCAGCACGCGTGCTTCACCCACCGCGTCACCCAGTTCGCGGTAGACCGGAAGGACGGCCTGGTAATGGTCCACGGCTTCCGGCCCGCGGCCGGAGAGACGGTGCGTGTCCGCGATGCTGTGCCTGGCGCGTGCCTCTGCGAGGCGGTTGCCCGCGCCCTGGTAGGAGGCGAGGGCCTGCTCGTAGATGTCTATGGCGGTGCCATAGCGCAGCTGCATGCGCTCCAGATCACCGATGGAGTGCAGGACTCTCGCCTCGTGGTGCGCGTCGTCGAGTTCCCTGTAGATGTTCAACGCCTGCTGATAGAGCGTCAACGCCTTCTCGTGGTCGCAGGTGAGCCGGGCGATGTCGCCCTCGAGGAACCTCATGTCGGCGCCGCAGGCTCGGTCCCCGAGTTCATCGCACCATCGCGCCGCTCTGTGACACAGTTCCGCTGCGTCGGTCCAGTATCCCTTGAGCCGCAGGAAGTAGGCCATGGCGCGGGCCAGACGGGCGGCGCGTGCTCCTTCACCGGCGTTCACCGCAAGTTCCACGCAGGCGTGCACGGTGGGCCGCTCGTTCTCCAACCATGCGACGGCCTCCGTGTGGTCGGAGAACGACGGCAGGACCGCCGGACTCATATCGACCGCGTCCTCCATGTCCCGGAAGCCGAGAAGGTTGATGATCCTGTCGACCCGGATCGTCATCACCGTGTAGTAATCGATGAGCCGGTTCCTGGCTGCGATGATCTCGCCGGGTGTGTCCTCGCCCGCGCGGTGCCTCGCGTACTCCCGTACGAGGTCGTGCAGTTGGTAGCGCCGGTACATGGGTTCTTCGAGCAGGTTCTGGTCGACGAGAGCGTCCAGCCGCCCGGCGGCCTCGGCGACCGTCGCACCGTCGAGCGCGGCGGCGGCATGGACTCCGAAGTCATGGTCGGGGTGAAGCGCCAGCCTGCGCAGGAAACGTCTCTGCTCCTGATCGAGCGATTCATATGAAAGGTCGAAAGCAGACATCAGCACTTCATGCCCCATTAGCACCGCTTCACGCCCAAATCGGTCGGCAGTCAGCTCTGCGAGCAGATCCTGGACGCTCCAGGCGGGGTGGAGGACGAACTGCCTGGCGACGAGCCGCAGAGCCAAAGGCAGGTGACCGCAACGAGAGGCGATGTCCTGCAGTTCGTTTGCGGCGCCCGCCACTCGTTCCCGGTCCGTGGACCGGGTCAGGAGCCTGATGGCGTCGCGGTCGTCGAAAGTACCCAGCACTATGGTGCAGCCCCCGTCCACGACCATGCGGCGGCGGCTTGTGACGATCACCGTGCTCGGGCCGGAGGGAAGGAGAGCCAGCACCTGGTCGGCATCGGCGGCGTTGTCGAGAAGAAGCAGGATCCGGGAATCCGCGGTCTCCGAGCGCCACAGCGAAGCCCGCTCCTCCAGAGTCTCGGGAATCTGCCGGGCCGGGATGCCCAGCGCGCCCAACAGCGCCTCCAGCGCTCGTTCCACTGTTACCGGCGGTCGATCCGTGCTACATGCGTGCAGGTTGAGGAAATACCTGCCGTCCGGGTGCGCACCCGCGATCCGGTGTGCGGCCCGCACCGCGAGCACGGTCTTGCCGACTCCCGCCATTCCACTGATCGTGCAGACGGCGGGCGGGCCGGAACCCGTATGCCGTGGGCTGCCTTCTATCCGCGCCAGTTCTTCTTCCCGGTCGACGAAGTCCATGAGGTCGGAGGGAAGGCCGTGCCGTATCCGCACGGGGATGGCGGAGGCGATCTGCGCCGCTTGGGCCGGCCCGAGCAGTTGTTCACCCCTGACACCGGCGATCTCCCGCTGAGAACGCTGCGCCTGCGACAGGCCCACCGCCGCCACGACCAGACCGGCCGTTCCCATGAAAGCACCCACCACGCTGCCGAGCTGGTCCGCCGTTTCCAGGCCCAGGTATACGACCAGCGTGCCGAACCCAGTCACCGACAGCCCTATGGCCACCACCGACAGAACGATGACGATCCGACGCCGTATGGACACCGCGCAATCTTCCGCCCCCGCCAAACCGGAAGGGAACAAGGTCCGGCAAAAAGTCCACAACCGGCAATATTTTCCTTTACCCTTGGTCCAAGGTGTATCGGCCGTCGCGCACCTCGACTTCTGCTTCTTTCACGACCGCCCGCGAAGTGGCGGCAGAGCCCATGACAGGGGCTCCCAGGAGGGGCCGGTCATGCGGAGCACGATTTTCGGAGAAGGCGGAACATTCGTCCGGCTGTGGGGGCACCTCAGCGACACCGGCCATGCGCCGATCCTGCTGCCCGGATTCCCCGAGTACCGCGAGCGAGAGCCGGGAGCCGAATCCATCAAGCTGTTCTGCGGACTGCTTCTGAACGGCCTGTTCCAGACCCCGGACACGATCCAAACGATCATGCAGATGGTCAACGAACCCTCGACCGCCGCAGAGCAGACGACCGAAAGGCTGGATTCGCCGTAACGTTTGACCTGATTCAAGGCTACGCCCTACGGGAAAGCGACTCCCTTGTCTTGATCAGGACCGTGTTGGAGGAACTATGAGGCAGAGCTCTGAGCCGCAGTGGCGCAAGAGCAGCCGCAGCAGCCACGAGGGGGGCAACTGCGTAGAGGTCGCAGAGCTGTCCGGCAAGATCGGCGTACGCGACTCCAAAAACCCTTCCACACACATGCACGCGTTCGAAAGAACCGCTTTTCGAGCCTTCCTGCACGCGGTCAGGACAGGCCGCCGCCACGGGTAAGTCCGCTTACCTGCGAGCCCGTCCTCACACGTTCCTGAAAGAAGGGCAGGCTTCTCGAGAGCCTTTCCTTCGAACGGTTCAGGGGAGGCGGACCGGGAGGGTTGCCCAGCCTCGGACGGTGGAGGTGGGGGCGAGTTCGGCGGCGGCGGTGTCGACCTCCCATTCGGGGAAGCGCTTGAGGATCTCCTCCAGGACTATGCGGCCCTCGAGGCGGGCGAGGGCGGCGCCGAGGCAGAAGTGGGCGCCCTTGCCGAAGGTGAGGGTCTGGCCGGGTCTGCGGTGGATGTCGAAGGTGTCGCCGTCGGGGAAGCGGCGGTCGTCGCGGTTGGCGGAGCCGGTCAGGAAGAGCATGGAGCTGCCCGCGGGGACGACCTGGCCGTGGAGTTCCACGTCCCGGGTCATGTAGCGGGCCATGTGGTGGGCGGGGGGCTCGTAGCGCAGGAGCTCCTCGATGGCGGCCGGGATGAGGGCGGGGTCGGCGGCGAGTTCGCGGCGCTGGGCGGGGTGGTCGGCCAGGACCTTGCCGGTCCAGCCGATGAGGCGGTTGGTGGTCTCGTTGCCGGCGCCGGCGACCACGGTGACGTAGGTGAGGATCTCCTCGCGGGTCAGCCTTCGGCGGGTACCGGTCTCGTCCTCGAACTCGGCCTGGAGCAGGTCGGTCATGATGTCGTCGGAGGGGTTGTCGGCGCGCCAGTCGATGTACTGGCCGAAGGCCTCGCCCGCCAGGAAGTCGAGGTCGAGTTCCATGGGCTTGCCCTCCTCGGTGCGGAGGTTGTCGTCGACCCGGTCGCGGATGGCCTCCTGGTCGGCCTCGGGGATGCCCAGGAGCATGCCGATCGTGCGCATGGGGACCTGGGCGCCGAGGTCGGCGATGAAGTCGAAGCCGTCGGCTCCGGTCAGGCGGTCCAGGCTGCGGGCGCAGAAGTCGCGGATCTTCGGCTCCAGGGCGAGCACCTTGCGGGGGGTGAAGATGCCGGAGAGCAGTTTGCGGTGGACGGTGTGCAGCGGCGGGTCCTCGAAGATGATCACGCCGGGCGGGAACTCCATGTCCGCCTTGATCAGCTCGAGGATCGCGCCCCGGCCCGAGATGAAGGTCCTCGTGTCGTTCAGGCCCGCCTCGGCGTCGTCGAACCGGCTGACCGCGTAGAAGCCGTGCTTCTCGTTGTAGTACAGGGGCGCCTCCTCCCGCAGCCTCCGGTACACCGGGTACGGGTCGGCGTCGATCCCGACGTCATATGGGTCGTAGTAGACGTCGTCGGCCATGGGGGTCTCCTCTTCGGGGCGGGTGGTGCCGGTTCTGTCTCAGCCGCGGACGAGGCGGCCCGGGGCGACGTCGGCGATCTCCTCGCCGCCGGTCCGGGTGGCCACTCCGTTGACCCACATGTGCTCGACGCCGGTGCTGCGCACGACGAGGCGGTCGGCGCCGCCGGGCTGGTCGTGGACGCGTTCGACGGGGGTGGTGCCGACGGTCGCGGGGTCGAACGCGACGAGGTCGGCGTGGAAGCCCTCCCTGACCAGGCCGCGCCCGGCGATGCGGAACGCCTGGTGGGGGTGGCCGGTCAGCCGCCAGACGGCGTCCTCCAGGCTGAGCGCGCCGCGTTCGCGCACCCAGTGTCCGAGCAGGTGGGTGGAGTAGCAGGCGTCGCACAGCTGGGTGGCGTGCGCTCCGGCGTCGGAGAGGCCCAGCAGGGTGCGCTTGTCGGCCAGGAGCCGGCCGACCTCGTCGTCGCCGTCGTTGTCCAGGACGATACGGAAGCGGGTGGCCATGCCGTCGGACAGGGCGAGGTCGAGCATCAGGTCGAAGGGCGTGGTGCCCCGCTCCCCGGCCAGCCGGTCGAGGGGGACGCCGACCGCGTCGTGGTGGATGCCCGTCTCCTCGACGCTGGTCTTGGGCCAGCGGTGGCTCCAGGCCTTGAGCGTCGCCTCGCGGGCGCGCTCCCGCCACGCGGCGTCCCGGTAGAGGCCGGCCCGTTCGGCGCGGGGCAGGGCCAGTGCCTCCTTCCACTCGTCGATCTCGGCGAGCGGGACGGGGTCGGCCATGCCGATCTGCATGACGATCGGGCGGCAGGCGATCTGCGGGTAGACCTCGCCGGGCAGGGCCGCGCCGCGCTCCACCGCGCGCAGCGCGGCGCCGGGCTTGTCGGCGCGCGCCACCAGTGCGGTCCAGGTGACGGGGATGCCGTGGCGGGTGGCGATCTCGGAGAACTGGTCGATGAACATCCCCGGGCCGATCGACACCTGCAGGACGCCCTTGCCGAGCGAGCCCATGACCGAGGCGATCGCCTCCACCTCGTCGGTCTCGGCGAAGCGGCTGGGCACCGGACGGCCGAAGGCGCCCTGGTGGGCGGGCTGCCGCGAGGTCGAGAAGCCGATCGCCCCGGCTTCCAGGGCCTCGCGCACGAGGCCCTTCATGGTCTCGACCTCCTCCGCCGTGGCGGGGCGCTCCTCTCCCCCGGTCACGAACAGGCGCAGCGGGGTGTGGCCGAGGAAGGCGCCGACGTTGAGGCGCTTGCGCCGCGCGTCGATGGCGGCCAGGTACTCGGGGAAGGTCTCGAAGCACCAGTCGATGCCGGCGTCGAGCGCCTCCATCGACATGCCTTCGACGTTCTCCAGCGTGCGGACGATGATCTCGCGGTGCTCCGGGAGCGTGGGGGCGACGCCGAAGCCGCAGTTGCCCATGACGACGCTGGTCACGCCGTGCCAGCTGGAGGGCGTGAGGTCGGCGTCCCAGAGGATCTGCGCGTCGTAGTGGGTGTGGACGTCGATGAAGCCGGGCGCCAGCACGAGCCCGTCCAGGTCGACGACCTCGGTGCCCGGTCCCGGGACGAGTTCGCCGGGGTCGCGCACCGCGGTGATGCGGTCCCCTTCGACGGCGACGTCGGCGGGCCGGGCCGGTGCCCCCGTCCCGTCGACCAGCGAGGCCCCGCGCAGCAGCAGATCCATCGGCTCTCCACTAACAAGTGAGTACTCACCTACTTTTGGCCTACAATAGCGGGCGTTCACTCACCAAGCTAGGCTCCGGATCCTGATCGCGGGAGGGCACGTGGACGACCGGCTCATGTACCGGCGGGAGTTCTTCATCGGGGGCTCCTGGACGGCGCCCGCGGGCGGCGACCGCCTCGGCGTCGTCTCCCCGTCCACCGAGGAGGTCGTCGGCGAGGTGCCCGTCGCCGTCGCCGCCGACGCCGACCGCGCGGTGGACGCGGCGCGCACGGCGTTCGACACGGGACCGTGGCCCCGCATGACGCCGGACGAGCGCGCCGACGTCCTCAAGCGGGCCGCCGTCATCCTGCGCAAGCGCGAAGCCGACATCGCGGGCATCACCGTCGACGAGATGGGCTGCGCCGTCAGCCAGGCGCCCCGCGCCCAGACCGGGATGGTCGCTCCCCTTTTCGACTACTACGCCGACCTCATCCGCACCTACGAGTTCGAACGCGAGGTGGCCGCCGGAGACCGCGCCGGTCTGGTGACCGGCGAACCCGTCGGAGTCGCTGCGGTGATCGTCCCGTGGAACGCGCCCGTGACGCTCGCCGCCTGGAAGACCGCACCGGCGCTGGCCGCCGGATGCAGCGTCGTCGTCAAGCCGCCGCCCGAGGCCCCGCTCAGCGGGTACGTCCTGGCCGAGGCCCTCGCCGAGGCGGGAGTCCCGGACGGCGTGGTCAACCTGCTCCCCGGCGGACGCGAGGCCGGCGAGCACCTGGTGCGCCACCCCGGCACCGACAAGATCGCGTTCACCGGTTCGACGGCGGCGGGCAAGCGGATCATGAGCCTGTGCGGCGAGCAGGTCAAACGGGTCTCCCTGGAGCTCGGCGGCAAGTCCGCGTCCGTCGTCCTCGACGACACCGACATCGCCGCGGTCGTCCCGGCGCTCGTCGCCGGAGCCATGCACCTGTCGGGCCAGGTCTGCGGCGCCCACACCAGGGTCCTGCTGCCCCGCTCCCGCTACGCCGAGGCCGTCGAGGCCGCCGCCGCGGCGGCGGCCTCCGTCCCCGTCGGCGACCCCCGCGACCCGGCGACCGTGGTCGGCCCGCTCGTCGCCGAACGCCAGCGCACCCGCGTCGAGGGCTACATCGCCCTGGCCCGCGAGGCGGGCGCCCGGATCGCGGCGGGCGGCCGCCGCCCCGGGCACCTCCCCCGAGGCTGGTACGTCGAACCCACGGTCCTGGCCGACGTGGACAACTCCATGCGCGTGGCCCGCGAGGAGATCTTCGGCCCGGTGCTCTGCCTCATCCCCTACGACGACGAGGACGACGCCGTCCGCATCGCCGACGACTCCCCCTACGGCCTGGCGGGCGGCGTCTGGTCCGCCGACCCCGCCCGCGCCCTGCGGGTCGCCCGCCGCCTGCGCACCGGAAGCATCGCCGTCAACGGCCACTACCCGCCGTTCCCCCACGTTCCCTTCGGCGGCTTCAGGGAGTCCGGCCTGGGCCGCGAACTCGGCCCCGAAGGCCTCCGGAGCTTCCTGGAACCCCGCAGCATCGGCCTCCCCCCGGAGCTGCACCCGGCCTGAGCCCGCCCCGGCTTCACTCCAGGAGTTCGTAGAGCGCGATCGACGGCGGCGGGTCGAGCTGGAGGACGTCGCTCATCCCGATCCGGCCGGAGGCGGAACGGGCGCGAAGCTCCTGGAGCGGCGAGTTCAGATCGTCGGCTTCGAGCTCGTAGACGGCCAGGTAGGCGTGCCGGGACGGGTCGCTCCCGTCGACCACCCTGTACCGGCGCGCGCCGACGATCCCCGGCACCTCGCAGACCTCGGGCAGGTGCGCGGTGCCGTACCACTCGTTGTACTCGTCCTCCCGCGAGGGATCGGACGGACGGGAGTGCACGACCATGATGCCCTTCGGCATGGAACCTCCTGCTTGCCACTTGCTCCCGATCGTTCCCCCGAGTCGAAGTGGCTTCTTCCCTCACGGAAATGGATTAACACCCAAAGAGAAGAGGATTCTCACCGCTCGATCCGGTTGACTCTCACCCCGCGTGAGACATGACCGTGGACGAACCAGATGATGACGGGAGTCGGCGATGGAACGGCTTGTGCCGATCGGGATGTTCTCGGCCATGACCCGGCTGTCGGTCAGGGCATTGCGCCTCTACGACGAGCTGGGCCTGTTGCGGCCGACGAAGGTCGACGCCTCCAGCGGTTACCGCTACTACGCGCTCGGCCAGGCGGGCGAGGCGGAATCGATCCGCAGGCTGCGGGCACTCGACATGCCGATAGAGGAGATCAGGCGGGTACTGGCCGCGTCCCCGGCGGACGTCACCGCCCTGCTGTCCGCGCACCGGCAACGCCTCCAGGCCGAACGTGACCGCCACGACCACATGCTGGCCGTCATCACCCGATTGATCAACGGCGAGGAGAACCTCATGAACCACACGATCACTGTCGAAGTCCTCCCCACGCGGACCGTGGCCTCGGTACGTCGCCACACCGATCTCGCCGGCACCGGCGCAGCCGTCGCCGACGGCTTCGGCACCCTCATCGGGGCTCTCACACAGGCCGGTCGGCACCCGGTCGACGCCCCCTTCCTCGTGTTCCACGACGTCATCGACGCGGACAACGCCGGAGAGATCGAGGTGTGCATACCGATCGGAGCCCCCATCGCCGCGACCTCTTCGGTGCAGGTCGGCGAGATGGCCGAGACCACCGCCGCGGTCACCGTCCACCAGGGCCCCCATGCCGGGATCGCTCCCGCCTATCACAGCCTGACCGGCTGGATCACCGAGCAGGGGCACGAGATCGCCGGTCCGCCCCGGGAGATCTACCTCAACGACCCCGCCGTGACCGCCGAGGCCGACCTGCTCACCAAGGTGGCCTGGCCGATCCGGCCGGCGGCGACCAGACGTGGGGGGTCGTGGTGGTGACGGCCTCGAAGCCGAGGCGTTCCAGGATGGGGCGGCTGTCCCCCGAGGCGTCGACCTGCAGGTACCGGTAGCCGCGCTCGGCGGCCAGTCCGGCCCGGGCGGCCACGAGCGCCCGGTAGACGCCGCGGCCCCGCCACTCCCGCAGTGTCGATCCGCCCCACAGGGACGCGAAGGTGCCGTCCTCGCGCAACGCCATCCAGCCCGCCGCGACGACCCGGCCGGCGGCCTCCGCCGTGAAGATCGCCAGCCGGTCGGGGGCCGCGGCCAGGTTCCCGGCCAGACGGTCGCCGACGAAGGAGCAGTCGTGCCCCCACACCCGCGACTCCAGCTCCACGATCGCCGGGATCGCCTCACCGCCGACCCGGCGGACCACCACGCCGTCCAGGGCGGGCGGCGCGGTCGCAAGACCGGAGATCCGCCCGATCATGACCGTCTCGACGGGCTCGGCGACGAACCCCGCGGCCCGCAACCGTTCGGGCAGGTCGCCGGGCAGGTCGTGCCCGTGGGTCTTCCACTCCACGGCCTCACCGCGCGCCCCGAAGAAAGCGGTCTGCGCGGCGATGAGGGCGTCGACGTCGTGGCCGGACAGGTCTCTCGGACCGATGACGAGCCCCCGGTGCTCCCCCACGACCCTCAGCACCGGCCCGTCCCGTTCGGTCCGGGCCCCGGGGGAGGGCAGGCCCGCCCCCCGCAGATGCTCGTCATAGGCCGCCAGGAGATCTTCACTCATCCAGCGAAACTAACGCCATCCGGCTCCGGACGGCGAAGGCTTTTCATCGCGCTGTGGTGCTTCCGGGAAGCCCGACACCCCCGAACTCCTCACCACCGCGAAGGCCGCCCTGCGTTCGCCCGGCCGGGTTCAGTCGAGGAGTTCGTAGATGGTCGCGATCGGGGGCGGACCCAGCGGAGGCAGGTCGTTCTTGCTCGTGCCCCGGGCGCGGAGCTCCTTGACGGGGGCGGTGAGGTCGTCGGCTTCCAGCTCGTAGACGGCCAGGTAGGTGTGGCCTTCCGGGCCTCCGCCGAGCACCTTGTAGCGGCGGGCTGAGACGAAGCCCGGGACCGCGAGGACCTCGGGCAGGTGGGTGTCGGTGTACCAGGCGTTGTACTCGTCCTCCCGCGAGGGATCGGACGGGCTGGACTGGACGACCATGATGCCCTTCGGCATGGGCGACCTCCTTGTCGGCGTTATGGAAGCGGGACGACCTCTTCCCGGACGGCGAGGAACGCGGACCGGCCGAAGAGGCCGGGGTCCGCGCCGTCGGGGACGTTCTCGGCGAACCAGGCGATGCGGGTCCGCAGTCCTGCGAGGTCGTCGAAGTAGACCTCGTTGACCGCGTCGTAGGCCCACTCGCCCGCCTTGCGCACGTACGGGTGGCTCTGCACGTAGGCCTGGCCGCGCACCGCCTCGGGGATGGGCGTCTGCCTCTCCGCGCCCGGTCCGCGGACCCGGCCCGCGTGGTCGCGCCAGCGGGCGGAGAACTCGGCGGAGGTCAGGTCCGCGGCCCGGACGGCGACGGCCATGTGCTTGAACCGCACGCCGCCCGCCCGCCACCGCCGGTCCAGCCATGCGGCGCCGCGCAGCACCGCCTCCTCCGCGACGACCACCGGGCTCGCGTCGGAGTCGACGACCCGGTCGAGCCGGCTCAGCACCGCCCCTCCTCTGGGCGTGCCGACCCAGCCCCGGAACCTGCGCAGGTGGTCCGCGTCGGCGAACCAGCCGATCTCGACCCCGTCATGGACGGGGTCGGGGAGGCCGGGCAGGGTCGTGCACAGCACGATGCGGGAGGGTCGGACGTCCGGCGGCGCCTGTGCGACCGCCGCGACCGCGGTCGGCCAGACCTGCGCGAGTTCCCCGGGCGTGGCGCCCGCACGCCTGGTGACGAACCGGATCCCTTTGATCATGCGGGCGGTCCGGTGAGTGCGGCGGCCCGTGCCCGCCAGGCGGCCGCGGCCTGCTCCTTGATCCCGGCGTAGCCCCTGACCGGCATGACGGACGACGCGAGCTCCACGAGCGTGTCGTACGGCAGTCCTGCCCGGAGGCTCTCGCCGACCAGCCGCTCGTACTCCGCGATGAGCGCCCGTTCGAGGCGCCGGTCCGGGTCCAGGCCGAAGACGTCCAAGGGTGTTCCCCGGAGGCGCCTCATCCGGCGCAGTACGCGAAATGCCAGCTCGTACGGTCTGCCCATCGGCAGTTTCCGCTTCATCCCCAGACGGCGCAGGGTGGGCGGGTGGAGGTGGAACGTCACCGTGTACGGGCCCTCGATGCCGAGGTCGCTCGCGATCCGGTCGTAGTCGGCCTTCAGGTGCAGGCGGGCCACCTCGTACTCGTCCTTGTAGGTGAGGAGCCTGAACCATGCCTCGGCCACGGCCCGGGTGAGCGCCCAGCCGCGGTCGGCGCCGTCGTGCGCCGCCGCGCGCTCCACCAGGTCGAGGAACCGGGCGGCCCTCGCCGTGTCCTGGTAGTCGACGGCCTGCGCGGCCCGCCGGACGAGGACGTCGCGCAGTTCGTCCGGCAGGTCCCTGCCGTCCAGCAGCGGGGCGGCCGCCGCGAGTGCGCCGGGTGAAGGGTCGAAGAGGGTGCTCACGCTCCCGGCCCCGTCCAAAGCGGCTTCGACGGCCGCCGGGTCGTGTGCCGCCCAGCGCCCCCAGGCGAACGCCGCCAGGTTGGCCTCAGCCGCGCGGCCTCTCCTCATCGCCTTCTCGAGTTCGGCGAACGGGACCGGCAGGCCGCCGAGCTGGAACGCCGCGCCGAGCAGCACGACGTTCGCGAGCAGGTGGTCGGCGAAGACGTTCTCGGCGATGCGCCGCGAGTCGACGAAGGCGGTGTTCTCCTTGCCGACGCGTTCGGTGATCTCCTTTTCGAGGTCCGCGAGACCGGGCGGGGCGAGGCCGCTCTGCAGCATGGCCGCGGTGGGGGTGAGCCGGGAGTCGATGACGGCGACCGTGCGGCCGGGGCGGACCTTCGCGAGGTGGTTCGCGGCGGCGGCCTGCAGGATGTCGCCGGACAGGTAGAGGTCGGCCCCGCCGGAGCCGACGGCCGCCGCGCCCAGGGCATCCAGGTCGATGGCCAGGTGGAGGTGGGAGACGACCGCGCCGGCCTTCTGGGAGAGCCCGGTCTGGTCCATGCCGCCGACCGCCAGCCCCGCGGACTCGGCGGAGGAGGCGATGAGCCGGTTCGCGGTGATGACGCCCGTGCCGCCGATGCCCGTGAAGTAGACGCCGTACCGGCCGTCGATGGCGGGCGTGCGAGGCTCGGGGAGCGTGCCGGTCGGCGGTGTCGGCCGTACCTCGGTCCGCTTCCGCGATCTGCGCCGTCCGCGTTTCTTCGGCTTCAGGGTCACGAACGAAGGGCAGTCGCCTTCGAGGCAGGTGTAATCGCGGTTGCAGGACGGGTCGTGGATCTGCCGTTTGTCGCCGAACTCCGTCTCGACCGGCAGCACCGACAGGCAGTTGCTCTTGGTGCCGCAGTCCCCGCATCCCTCGCACACCGCCTCGTTGATGACCACCCGTCGCGGTGGCTCGGGCAACAAGCCGCGTTTGCGCAGCCGCCGGGCCTCCGCCGCGCACCGCTGGTCGTAAATGATCACCGTGACGCCCGGCACCGACCGCAGCCGCTCCTGGGCCTCGTCGAGCCGGTCGCGGCCCAGCACCTCCACGCTCCGCGCCCAGCGCGCCCGCCGTCCGTACCGCTCGGGATCCTCCGCGCACACGACGATCCTCCCGACGCCCTCGGCCTCCAGGGCTCGGGTCATCGCCGGGACGTCCATCAGCCCGGTGACGTCCTGGCCGCCGGTCATGGCCACGGCCGCGTTGTAGAGGATCTTGAAGGTGATGTCCGCTCCGGCGGCCACGCTCGCCCGGATGGCGAGGGTCCCGGAGTGGCTGAGCGTGCCGTCGCCGAGGTTCTGGATGAGGTGCGGTTCGGCGACGAACGGCGACAGACCGATCCACGGCACGCCCTCGGCGCCCATCGGCGTCGGCGGCAGGCTCCGCGTGCCCTGGTGGCGCGCCTCGAAGTACATGATCCCGTGGCAGCCCACTCCCCCGCCCGCCAGCGCCCCGTCCGGCAGGACGGTCGAGCGGTTGTGCGGGCACCCACTGCAGTAGCCCGGAGCGCGAGAAGCGACGGGCAGCAGCGGCAGCCGGGCCCGCCGCGGCTCCTCCGGGCGGGCGAGCCCGGGGAGAAGCCGCGCAAGGACCTTCGCCACCGAGGACGGATCCAGTTCACCGGCGGACGACGTGAGCGGCCTCCCCGCCCTGTCCCGCTTCCCGTTCGCGGGAACCGGACTCCCCGCCTCGTGCAGGATGCTCCGCAACTGCGTCTCGACGAACGGCCGCTTCTCCTCGACGACGGCGAGTTCCTCAACGGAGGCCGCGAACTCCAGGACGGTCTCCTCGACCAGCGGGTAGGTCATGCCGAGCCGCAGGATCCGCACGCCGGCCGCTTCCGGTGACGTCCCGAGGTCAGTGAGCGCCTGGAGCACGTCGAAGTACGTCCGCCCCGCGCACACCACCCCCAGACGCGCGCCCGGCCCGGCCCCCGTCACGCGGTCGAGCCCGTTGTGGCGCGCGTAGGCGCGGGCGGCGCGCAGCCGGTGCTCCGACACCAGCGCCTCCTGTCCGGGCACGGCATGCGGCCCGATCCTCCCCAGAGGCCGGTGGCGCCACGGTTCCCCGTCGATGACGACGCCCTCGGGATCGCGCGGGGCGTGCCGCCCGGGATCGAGGTCGACGGTCCCGATCCCGTCGGCGACCGCGGTGACGATCTTCATTCCCGCCCACGTTCCCGCGTACCGGGAGAGGCGGAAGGCGTGCACCCCGAGGTCGAGCACGTCCTGCTGGTCACCGGGAACGAGCACGGGGACGCACATGTCCTCGAAGGTGTACTGGCTGTCGCAGGCCAGCGTGGACGACTTCGACGCCGGGTCGTCGCCGCAGAACATGACGACGCCGCCGTTCGGCCCCGCGCCCATCGCGTTCGCGTGCTTGACCGCGTCCCCGCTGCGGTCGAGGCCGGGCCCCTTGCCGTACCAGGCGCCCGCGACGCCGTCGACGCCGTCGTAGTCCACGACCGCGCCCATCTGGCTGCCCCAGACGACGGCGGCGGCGAGCTCCTCATTGAGGCCGGGGCGGTGGACGATCCGGTTCTCGGCGAGCGCGTCGCCCAACCGGTCGAGGGCCAGGTCGAAGCCGCCCAGCGGCGAGCCCGGGTATCCGGAGACCATCGTGGCCGTCCTCAGCCCGTCCCTCTCGTCGAGGTGCCGCCGCAGGACCAGCAGGCGGACGAGCGTGTCGACCCCCGACAGCACCTCGGCCGTCACGGATAGACCTCCGGGTTGACGTACGCGAACTTCCCGCCCTTCATGACGGCCCGCCGCAGCGCGGGGTCGAGCAGCACCGACACGTCCGCGCTCGGGTCGCCGTCGACGACGAGGAGGTCCGCGAGGAGGCCTTCGCGGACCTGCCCGGTGTCGAGCCCCGCGGCCGGCCCCGTGTTCCGGGTGGCGGTGTGGATCGCCTCGACCGGGGTCATGCCCGCGAGCTCGACGTACCGCTGCAGTTCCGCGGCGTAGGTGCCGTGGCGCGTCCACTGGTGCCCGAAGTCGCCGCCGGAGAGGATCTTGATCCCGGACTCTCTCAGCCGGTGCATCCCCTCGATCTGGGAGCGCAGCTCCAGCGGGTATCCCGCCGCCTCGATCCGCTCGGGCGTCATGCCGTACGGCTCGGCGTGGCCGCTGACCATCGCGTACAGGTAGTGCAGGCCGGGGCACACCCAGATGTCGTCGCGCCGTGCCTCCAGGGCCTTGAGCGCCGCGTCGTCGAGGAAGCACGCGTGGTGGACGATCCGCACGCCGGTGCGCGCCGCCATCGCCACGCTCGCCGACCCCCGCGCGTGGACGGTGAGGAACGCGCCGTGCCTGTCGGCCTCCTCCACGGCGGCCGAGAGCATCTCGTCGTTCATGTAGACGTCGTCGGACGGGAACTCCGGCACGACCCCGTCGCCGGAGATGAACAGCTTGAGCGCGCGCACGCCCAGGTCGCACTGGCGGGCGACGATCTCGCGCAGGCTCTCGGCGTCGGAGGCGACCTCCATCATCTCGCCGTCGCCGCCGAGGCCGTCGACCTCGGCGATCATCGGCCCGCTGGGGACGATGCGCGGCCCGGGGACGAGCCCCCGGTCGATCGCGTCCTTGGCGTGCAGGTCGTCGAGCGGCTGGGTGGTTCCGGCGCCGATGACGGTGGTGTAGCCGGACTCCAGGAACGTGCGGGTCACCGCGGCGACGTCGAGCATGTGCGGGCCGGGGTCGGCGGCCGCCACGGCGGCGTGGTCGAACACGAAGTCCAGCGGCCAGCTGAGGTGCACGTGCGCGTCGCCGAGGCCGGGCAGGACGGTGGCGCCGCGCAGGTCGACGATCCGGGCGGAGTCCGTCCCGATCCCGGGCGCGACCGCGGCGACGCGCTCGCCCTCGATGAGGACGTCGGCCTCGAGCGGCTTCTCGTGCGGGCCGCCGGAGCAGGTCAGGACGCGGGCGTTCGTCAGGAGCGTGCGTTCGGCCATGGCGTCACACCGCTTTCGGGAAGCGGCGCGGTCCGGGGGTGAAGGTGATCGGCAGGGTGTCGGGCGAGCGGGTCAGGCCGCGGTGGTACTCCACGGTCGCGCCCTCCTGGAGCCTGATGCCGTCCAGGCGGCCGAGCAGCTCCTCCAGGGCCACCCTGAGGTTGAGGCGGGCGAGGTTCGACCCGGCGCAGCGGTGCGGGCCCGCGCCGAAGGCCAGGTGCCGGTTGCGCTCGCGGTCCGGGTCGAAGGCGTCGGCGTCCGCGAACTCGGCGGCGTCCCGGTTGGCCGAGGCCCAGTGGATCAGCACCTTGTCCCCCGCCTTGACCTGCCGCCCGCCGAGCTCGGCGTCCCGCACGGCGGTGCGGCCGACGGCGACGAACGAGCCGTCGAGCCGGAGCAGCTCCGTGACGGCGGACGGGATCAGCTCGGGCCGGGCGCGCAGCCGGGCGGGGATCTCGGGATGGGCGCAGAACCGCTCCAGCATCTGCCCGAGGGTGCCGGCGGTCGTCTCCAGGCCGCCGAGGATGAGCAGCTGGACGGTGCCGATCACCTCCTCCTCGGTGATCGGGCGGCCGTCGATCTCCGCGTGCACCACGGCGTCGACGACGTCGCCGCGCGGGGGTTCGGCGCGCCGCCGCCGGGTGAAGTCCCTGATCCACTCGTACAGGCCCCGCCAGCACTCGCGCGCTTCGGGGTCGTCGGGCGTGGAGGACTTGGAGGCCAGGTACGCGACCTTCTCCAGGTCCTCGGCCGGGGCGTTGATGGCGAGCTGGAAGAAGGTGAGGCTGGGGAACGGCCGGGCGAAGGCGTCCATGAACTCGCAGGAGCCCGACTCGACGAACTCGTCGATGAGGCGGCCGGCCAGCTCCCGGGTCGCCTGCTCCCACGGGGCGACGGCGGCGGGGGTGAAGAAGGGGTTGATGAGGCGCTTGTAGATCCGCTGCTCCGGCGGGTCCGCCTGGACGGGGAGGTTGCGGATGACCGTCGGGGCGCTGGAGATGCCCAGGCCGTGCGCGGAGCTGAACACCTCCCAGTCCTGGGCGACGGCGAGCGCCTCGTCGTAGGTGCTCACGACCCAGAACCCGCCGTGCTCCTCGCTGCGCGCCACGGGGCACAGCTCGCGCATGCGGGCCATGGTCGCGGGCATCGTCGCGGCCAGTTCCGGGGAGAGGTGGTCGAAGTGCCGCCGGCACCACTCGTCGGACATGGAGTCGGCGTTCGGGGTGGGCTTCTCCATGGGCACAACGTAACAGGGTGAGTAATCACTTTCTAGAGCCTCTGCTCGCCTGCCGCCCTGAGCTCTGGCGCCGGGCGGTTCGAGGCTGTATTTAGTAAGTGAGCGTTCTTTCATCTACCGGCCCGCCCGTGTACCGCCCGAAGGAGCTTCCATGCCGGCACCTCCCCGCACCGACACGTCCGCCCTCCTCGACGGCCGCCCCCGGCGGTTGCTGATCGGCGGCCGCTGGGTGGACGCCGCGTCCGGCAGGACGTTCCCGAGCGTCAACCCGTCGAACGGCGAGGTGATCGCCGAGCTGGCCCGCGCGGACGCCCGCGACGCCGGCCGCGCGGTCGCGGCGGCCCGGGAGGCCTTCGAGGGGCCGTGGAGCCGCGCGAAGCCGCGCGAGCGCCAGGCGCTCCTGCTCGCGCTCGCCGACGTGGTGGACGAGCACTACGACGAGCTCCGGCACCTGGAGTCGCTCGACATGGGCCTGCCGATCGGGCGGCCGCGCTCCGGCAGGACCCCCGCCTGGGAGGCGGAGATCCTGCGCTACTTCGCCGGGTGGGCGACGAAGATCCACGGAGAGACCATCCCCAACTCGGTGCCGGGCTCGGTCTTCAGCTACACGCTCAAGGAGCCGATGGGCGTCGTCGCCGCGATCGTCCCCTGGAACCGCCCCGTCAGCAACGCCGTCTGGAAGATCGCGCCGGTGCTCGCCACCGGCTGCACGATGGTGCTCAAGCCCGCCGAGGAGGCGGGCCTCGTCGCCGTTCGCCTGGGCGAACTGCTGGCCGAGGCCGGTGTCCCCGACGGCGTCGTGAACGTCCTGACCGGTTTCGGCGAGGAGGCCGGCGCGGCCCTCGTCGCGCATCCGGGCGTCGACAAGGTGGCCTTCACGGGGTCCACCGCGGTGGGCCAGGAGATCGTCCGCGCCTCCGCAGGCAACCTGAAGCGGCTGTCCCTGGAGCTCGGCGGCAAGTCGCCCGACATCGTGTTCGCCGACGCCGACCTGTCGCGCGCCGTCCCCGGAGCGGCCATGGGCGTGTTCTACAACTCGGGCCAGGTGTGCTGCGCGGGCACCCGCATCTACGTGGAGCGGCCCGTCTACGACGAGTTCGTCGAAGGGGTCTCGCGGTTCGCCGAGAAGCTCAAGGTCGGCGACAGCATGGACCCGCAGACCAAGATCGGGCCGCTGGTGTCGGCCGAGCAGCTCGACCGCGTCGCCGGGTACCTGGACCTGGGGCCCAAGGAGGGCGTGCGCACCGCCTTCGGCGGCCGCCGGATCGAGACCGGGGAGCTGGCGAACGGCTACTTCGTGCAGCCCACCGTCTTCGCCGACGTGCAGGACACCATGCGAATAGCCCGGGAGGAGATCTTCGGGCCGGTCGCGTGCGTGCTGCCGTTCGACACCCCCGAGGAGGCCGTCACCCGGGCGAACGACACCTCCTACGGGCTCGCCGGGGGCGTCTGGACGCGCGACGTGGGCAAGGCGCACCGGATGGCGCGCGAACTGCGGGCCGGGACGGTCTGGGTGAACTCGATGCTGCTCATGGACCCCGCCGTCCCGTTCGGCGGCTACAAGATGAGCGGCTGGGGCCGCGAGATGGGGCAGCACGCGCTGGACGAGTACCTCGACGTCAAGTCCGTGTGGATCGACACGGACTGACCGGCAGGGGCGCGCGGCCGGACGGGCCGGCCGCGCGTTCAGCGGTGCTCCCGCGCCTCCCGGAGGGCGGCTTCGAACCCCCGGTGCAGGTGCTGGGGCGCCGGTTCGTTGCGGCCGAAGACGACCGTGTCGAGCAGGCCCGTCCGGACGCCGGGCTCGGTGCGCCCGGCGACCCAGAAGTCCTCCCCGTCCACGACCGTCTCGCAGATCCAGGGCGCCATCTCCGTGGCCTTGGCCAGCTCCGCCTCGCTGAGGCCGGGCCGGAAGTAGGAGGTGTGCAGCACCTCGGAGGTTCTCTCGTCGACGGGCACGATCTGCCACAGCTCGATGTGCCGGCTGTCCAGGGTCAGGTTGGTGTTGGGGAAGAGCGCGTACTGGTAGCTGAAGTGCTGCGCCACGTCGCCCCACTCCTGCTCCGGGACGTCCTTCAACGCGTCGATGGAACGCAGCGCCGAGCAGTTGCGCAGGTGGCGCCCGAACGGGTCGAAGGTCAGCACGCCGCCGTGGGCGTAGGTGGCCAGCGTCTTGCTGTGCAGGAAGTCGAAGTGGTAGTTCTCGCGGAAGGTGTCGAGTGTGACCTTCCAGTTCGCCCGGACCCGGTGGACGTGCGGCTCGCCGTGGATCCGCCAGTCCGCGAAGTCGAACATGGCGAGCTCGTCCGCGAGGCCGGGGCCGAGGAAGGCGTCGACGTCGGGGGCGGGGCCGGGCCGCAGGCGGCCGATGATCAGCCCGTACCCCTCGGCCACCGGCAGCTCGACGAGCCCCTTGTCCTCCTTGCACATGCCCTCGAACGCGCGCGCGGCGGGCATGCGCAGCAGGTCGCCCCTGACGCCGTAGGTCCAGGCGTGGAAGGGGCAGGTGAACCTGGTGCCCTCGCCCGCGCCGTCGACGACGCGCACGCCGCGGTGGCGGCAGGCGTTCACCAGCGCGCGGACCTTCCCGTCCCCGTCGCGGGTCAGCAGGACCGGCGTGCCCATCAGGTCCACGGTCCGGTAGGTCCGCGGGGCCGGCAGGGCGCCCGAAAGGCACAGGACCAGCGGCAGGTCGCGGAACAGGACCTCGGACTCCTCCTCGTGGCGCGCCCTCGAGTAGACGTCGGTCGGCAGCTCCATCACGTCGTCGGCGAGATCGGTCGTGCGGTGCTCGATGTGGTCCAGCAACCGGCGTGCGAGACCGCGCTCCAGGGCTTCCCTATCCACGGCCAGAGGCTAACAAGTAATCGCTCACTCTACAAGGAATGCCGATGTTTGAGAGTGAACACTTGCTTCTTACAGGCGGAGAACCTTACTTTCGTGTACATGACGGAGACAGACTTTGTAGTGGACGCCGACTCCCACTGGTGCGAACGCCCCGACCTGTTCACCAGCCTCGCCCCTCCCGAGTACCGCGACCGGGTGCCCCAGGTGCGCGAGGTCGACGGCCAGCTCATGTGGGTCTTCGACGGCGTTCCTTCCGGCAGGTTCAGCGCCGGGGGCGTCGTGGCGCGCGACGGCTCCAAGGAGGAGTCGGAGATCGCGCTGCACACCTGGACCATCGACCAGATCCACGAGGGCGCCTACGACCCGGACGCCCGCCTCCAGGTGATGGACGACTGCGGCATCGACGCCCAGGTCGTCTTCCCCAGCACGATCGGCCTCGGCGGCCAGGGCCTGGCCCAGGTCACCGACGAGAAGCTCCGCCGCCTGACCTTCGAGCTCTACAACGACCGGCAGGCCCAGATCCAGCGGGACTCCGGCAACCGGCTGCTGCCCCTGCCCCTGATGCCGGCCTGGAGCGTCCAGGAGTGCGTCCGCGAGGCCGGGCGGGTGGCCGCGCTGGGCGCGCGCGGCGTCAACATGACCTCCGACCCCCAGGACCTGGGCGGCCCCGACCTGGCCAGCCGGGAGTGGGACCCGTTCTGGGAGGCCTGCACCGAGGCCCGGCTGCCGGTGCACTTCCACATCGGCGCCAGCGTCACCGGCATGACCTTCTACGGCAAGTACCCCTGGGCGTCCCACCCGCCGAGCACCCGGCTGGCCATCGGCGGCACGCTGCTGTTCATCGGCAACGCCCGCGTCGTGGCCAACCTGCTCGTCTCCGGCATCTTCAGCCGCCACCCCGACCTCAAGGTGGTCTCGGTGGAGAGCGGCTGCGGCTGGGTGCCCTTCATCCTCGAGGCCCTGGACTACGAGATGGCCGAGAACGCGCCCAGCGACCTGGCCAAACTCGGCAAACTGCCTTCGGAGTTCTTCCGCAGCAACATCTACGCCACCTACTGGTTCGAGACCAACCGGGGCAAGCTGGCTTCCCTGGTGGACTCCGTCGGCGAGGACAACATCCTCTTCGAGACCGACTTCCCGCACCCGACGTGCCTGTACCCCGACCCCGTCGAGCGGGCGAAGGAGACCATGAAGCCCCTCTCCGACACCGCGCGCCGCAAGATCCTCGGCGAGAACGCCCGCAAGCTCTACCGGCTCTGACCGCCGGGCCTGGCGACGGTCGTGCGCAGCTCCCGTTCGGGGATCAGCCAGACGGCCAGCAGGGTCACCAGGCCCAGCGCCGCGCCGGCCAGGAAGACCACGCCGATGGCGTCGGCGTGGGCGTCGCGCACGACGGACAGGGCGGGCCCGGACAGGCCGGACAGGTCGAAGCCGTCCGGCCCGGCCTGTCCGGTGAGATCCGCGGCGGCCAGCCCCTCGCGGGTCCGGTCGGCGACCTGGACGGCCAGGATCGCGCCGAGCACCGTGATGCCCATGGTGCCGCCCAGGGACCGGAAGAAGGAGACGACGCCGCCGGCCGCGCCGACGTCGGGGAGGTCGACGGTGTTCTGCACGACGAGCACCAGGTTCTGCAGCAGCACGCCGGTGCCCAGGCCCATGAGCACCATGTAGGCGCCCGCGAGCCAGACGGGCGTCGTGTGGTCCAGGGTGCCCATCAGGGCCAGGCCCGCGACCAGCAGCGCCGCCCCGGCCAGCAGGTACCGCTTCCAGGCTCCCGTCCTGGTGATGAGCCTTCCGGAGACGGTCGAGCCGAGCAGGTTGCCCACGATCGCCGGCAGCATGAGCAGGCCCGCGGCGGTCGGCGAGAACCCGCGGGCGATCTGGAAGTACTGGCTGAGGAAGACCGGCCCGCCGAACTGCGAGACGCCGACGGCGACACTCGCGAGGACGGCCAGCAGTGTGGTGCGTTCCAGGATGACGCGCGGCGGGACCACGGGCTCGGGGTGGCGGCGCTCGACGAGCACCGCGAGCACCAGGGCGGCCAGCGTCCCGGACAGGAACAGCGCGGAGGCGCCCGACACCCAGGGGAAGTCCTCGCCCGCGAACGACACCCACACCAGCGGCAGGGCCGCCGCGACCGAGATGAACAGCGCGCCCCACCCGTCGACGCGCGCCTCGCGGTGCAGCGGCTCCAGCCGCAGGAAGCGCTGGATCAGCGCGAGCCCGGCCACCGAGAACGGGAGGATGGCGAAGAAGCACCAGCGCCAGCCCGCCGTGTCCACCAGGAGGCCGCCGATCAGCGGCCCCGAGACCGTCGACACGGCCATGGCCGAGGCCAGGTAGCCGTTGTAGCGGCCGCGTTCGCGCGGCGAGATGATCGCGGCCATGACCGACTGGGTCAGCGCCGTCAGCCCGCCCACGCCCAGCCCCTGCAGCGCGCGGGCCGCCAGCAGTTCGGGCACGTCGCGGGCGAGCCCGGCCCACAGCGAGCCGAGCAGGAAGACCACTCCCGCCAGCTGCAGGACGCGCTTCTTGTCGTAGAGGTCGGAGAGCTTGGCCCACAGCGGCACGGTGACGGTCATCGCCAGCAGCGTGGCGGTGAACACCCAGGTGTAGGCGCGCTGGGAGCCGCCGAGGTCGCCGATGATCGTCGGCAGCGCGGTGCTCACGATGCTCGAGCTGACCATCGCCGTGAAGAGCATCGCCACCAGGCCGAGCACGACCTCGACGATCTGGCGGTGGGTCAGGGGGGCGGCCGCCGGGGGCGCCGGACGCGGCGGGCCGGAGATCTCGGTCACGGGTCTGCCTCCGCGGTCCTGCGGCCGGTGGTACGGAAAAAAGATACCAGCCGGTCTAGTTTTCCGCCGGGGCGGCCTCCGGCCCCGGGGACCGCCCCGGCGCGGTGAGGCGGTCGACCAGGTCCCGCCAGCCGTCCTCCAGGCGCTCGAGGGTCATGCCGCGCTCGCTGAGCAGGTGGTGGACGAGCACGGTGTCGAGGTATCCCAGCAGGGTCTGGCCGAGCAGCTCGACGTCACCGCCGGCCCCCGCCTGGCGCAGCAGCAGGGCGACATGGACGAACCGCGCGCCGTGGACGGGCCCGGTGTAGCGGTGGACCAGGTCCGCGTTGATGGCGGCGTACAGGTCGTGCCGGTCGAGCTCGTGGCGCAGCACGGCGGGCCCGAAGGCCTTCAGCCGCTCGACGGGAGGGGCGCCGGGGCCCAGCGGGGGCGGGCCGGAGATGAACGCCCCCTGGAGCCGCCGCTCGTGGTGGTCCAGCAGGGCATGCAGCAGGCCCATGCGGTTGCCGAAGCGCCGGGAGACGGTGCCCTTGCCGACCTGGGCGGCGGCCGCGACGGCCTCCATGGTGATGCTCGCCACGCCGCCCTCCTCCAGCAGGCGGGCGGCCTCCTCCAGCAGGCGGGTGCGGTTGCGCGCCGCGTCCGCCCTCAGCCGGGACGGGCCGCCGACCGGGGCGAGGACGGCCTCCCGCCGCACGATCGCGGAAAGGGGGGACGCCGAGGGCGGAGGGGTGGCGCTCATACGGAGAGACTAGCGCCCGCGGAATAACCGGGACGCGTCCCGGTTATAGTGTCACGAGAAACGGGACGCGTCCCGCTTAACTTGCCACCAAGGAGTCTCCCCATGTCCGTCCGTGTCCTCGCCCTCGTCGGCAGCCTCCGCGCCGGCTCGCACAACCTCCAGCTCGCCCACCTCGCCGCCCGGCTCTCCCCCGAGGGCACCGAGATCAGCGTGTACGAGGGGCTGGGCGACCTGCCCTTCTACAACGAGGACATCGACCGCGAGGGCCTCCTGCCCGACGCCGCCGCGCGCCTGCGCCGGGCCGCCGCGGAGGCGGACACGCTCGTGCTGTTCACGCCCGAGTACAACGGCACGATGCCCGCCGTGCTGAAGAACGCGATCGACTGGCTGTCCCGCCCGTTCGGGGCCGGTGCGCTGACCGGAAAGCCCGTCGCCGTGATCGGCACCGCCTACGGCCAGTACGGCGGCGTCTGGGCCCACGACGAGGCGCGCAAGGCCGTGCGGATCGCGGGCGCGACCCCGCTGGAGGACATCACCCTGTCCATCCCCGGCTCGGTGGAGCGCTTCGCCGACATCCACCCCGGCGACGACCCCGAGGTCGTCGAGCGCCTCACCGACGTCATCACCCGCCTCGCCGAGGCCACGGCCCCGCAGGCCGCCTGACCGCCGTCCGCGCCGTCCGAGCCTCCGGAGGGTCCGCGGCCCCGCGACCTGTCCGCTGAGGTCCGCCGGGTGCTCAGCCTGGCTTCACCCGGCGTTCGTGCCGGTCATCTGCACTGGCACCGTGGAGACAACGCGAAGAGGCGTCATTGCGGCGGGTGGACTGAGCGCCCTGGGACTGGTCTGCGGGCCCACCGGCCCCGCGTCGGCGGCCGCGCCCGACCCGTTCCGGCTGGGGATCGCCTCCGGCGACCCCCGGCCGGACGGGATGGTGCTGTGGACGAGGCTCGCACCCCGCCCGCTCGCCGAAGACGGCCTCGGCGGGATGGGTTCCGGGAGCGTCGAGGTGCGGTGGCAGATCGCCTCCGACGAACGGTTCCGGCGGATCGTCCGGCAGGGGACGGCCACCGCGCGGGCCTCCGGCGGGTTCGCGGTGCACGTCGAGCCGCGCGGGCTCCAGCCGGGGCGGGAGTACTTCTACCGGTTCCGCGCCCGGGGCCACCTGTCCCCCGCCGGCCGGACGCGCACCGCCCCGGCGCGCGGCGCGCTGACGCCGATGACGTTCGCGGCGGCGTCCTGCTCGCACTACGAGCACGGGTACTTCACCGCCTACCGGCGGATGGCCGAGCAGGACCCCGACCTGGTCCTGCACCTCGGCGACTACATGTACGAGTACGCGCCCGGCTCGTACGGCGGCTCGAACGGCGTCGTGCGCAGGCACACCGGCGGCAAGTGCCAGACGCTCACCGACTACCGGCGGCGGCACGCCCAGTACAAGAGCGACCCCGACCTGCGCGCCGCGCACGCCGCCGCGCCCTGGGCCGTCATCTGGGACGACCACGAACTGGAGGACAACTGGGCCGGGGGCAATCCCGGCTCGGGCGTCCCGGGGTTCACCGCACGCAAGAGGGCCGCGATGCGCGCCTATTACGAGAACATGCCGCTGCGCGCGTCGTCCCGCCCGTCCGGGACGACGATGCAGTTGTTCCGCAGGCTCTCGTGGGGCGCGCTCGCCTCCTTCCACCTGCTCGACACCCGCCAGTACCGCACCGACCAGCCCTGCGACGACTGGCTGCGGACCGGCTGCGACTCGCGGACGAACCCGTCGCACCGGGTCCTCGGCTCCCGGCAGCTGAAGTGGCTGGAGTCCGGCCTGCGCGCCTCGGGCGCCCGGTGGGACGTCCTCGGCCAGCAGATCTTCCTCGCCCAGCGGGACTTCGCGCTCGGCCCCGCCGTCAAGTCCGGCATGGACTCCTGGGACGGCTACACCGCCGAACGCGACCGCCTTTTCGACGCCGTCCAGCGCTCGGGCGCACGCAACCCCGTCGTCCTCACCGGCGACGTCCACACCGCCTTCGCCGGCGACCTGCTCCGCGACTTCGACGACCCGTCCTCCGCCCGCATCGGCGTCGAACTCGTCGCCACCTCGATCGCCAGCGACGGCGACGGCTACCGCGACCGGGGCGTCAACGCCGCCCTCCTGGCGGAGAACCCGCACTTCGCCTTCGTCGACCAGCGCCGCGGCTACGTCCTCGGCAGGCTCGCCCCCGAGGCCCTCACCGCCGACTTCCACACCCTGGAGTACGTCTCGCGGCGCGGCGCCCCCGCCCGCCGCGCCGCCCGCTTCACCGTCCCGGACGGCGCCCGCTCCCTGGCCCGCTGAACCACCCGGCGGAAAGCCCGACGCCCCGGCCTCGCCGGGGCGTCTTCGGTTCTCCGGGAGGGGGCGGCCTCAGCCGAAGGAGAAGCCGGTCAGACCCCGGCCTTCGAGCGGGAGCCTGGTGCGGCTCCGGTAGACGCCGCCGGTGAAACCGCCGTCGCCGGGGGCCCCGACCGTCAGGACGCCGCCGGCGATCTTCAGCGCGTTGCCGTAGTGGGCCGCGGCGCCGAGGCCGGAGGTGACGAGTTCCGCCTTGCGCGCGGTCAGGCCGTGCCGTCTGCGGCCCCGGAGGATCTGGACGGAGCCGGAACCGGGGATGCCGACCGCGAGGTCGGCGGTCCCGTCCCCGTTCAGGTCGCCCGCCGCCAGGGCCGCGCCGAACAGGTCGTTGCGGCGGGCGTTCCCGGCCAGGCCTCCGGTGAGCCGGTTCCACATCGGGCCCTCCTCCTTGAAGGACGGCCCGTACAGGACGTGGACGGCGCCCTCGCCGAAGCCCCGGTTCTTGTCGGTGAGCGCCTCGCCGGGAACGCCGACCGCCAGGTCGTCCCGCCCGTCGGCGTCGAAGTCGGCGGCCGCGAGGGCGCTGCCGAACCCGTCGTTGCGTTCGGGGGAGCCGCGCAGCCTGCCCGCCTGGGAGATGTTGCGGCCCGTGGAGCGGACGGCGTCCAGGATCGTCACCGAGCCCTCGCCCCGGTGCCCGTCGCCGGGCAGGCCGACCGCGAGCTCGTCGCGCCCCCTGCCGTCGAAGTTCCCGGCGGCGAGGACCGCCCCGAACGCGTCCGTCTGCGCCTTGCGCCTGCCCTTCCGCCCGATGGAGGCGGTGAAGACCTTGCGCCCCTTCAGCCCGTCGGCGCGCAGCCCGAAAACCGCGACCGCTCCCCCGCCCCTGCGTCCCGGCGCCCCCGCGGCGAGTTCGAGGTCGCGGTCCCCGTCCAGATCGGCCGCGACGAGGGCCGTGCCGAACTGGTCGCCGCCGGGCGAGGGCAGCCGCAGCACCGGCCCCCGCCGCAACCCGCCTTCTGCTCCCAGGTACACCTCGACCGTTTCCGTGCCCGGAGCCCCCACCGCGAGGTCGGCGCAGCGGTCGCCGTCGAGGTCCCCGACGGCCAGCGCGGCCCCGAAACCGCCCCCGCGCCGCGCGTCCGCCGGGACCAGCCACTCCTGCCGCCCGTCCCCGTACAGGATTCCCACCTGCCCGGCACGGGCCTGCCCGCCGGCCGCCGCCGAGGGCGCTCCCGTCGCGAGATCCCGCCTGCCGTCGCCGTCGAAGTCGGAACCGCCCCGGCACTGCGCCGCCTGAGCCGCGGTTCCGGGCACCACCAGCATTCCCGCCACGAGGAGGGGGGCCATCACAAGGCTTCGCATGCCGCCAACGTCCCTTGCCGGCGGAACGCCCCGACAGCGGACGGATGTCTCCCCGGTGAAGCTTGTCCTGCCAACCGCCCGCCCCGGCGGCGCGGAGATCACGATCATCGGCATCGGCATCGGCCTCGGCCTCCGCGGACCTTCCGGGCGATCTCGACGACTCCGTGGGGCACGCCGTCCGCCCGTCCGGAACAGGCGGTGGAATCGGTAACGGCGGAAGGTGGTTGTACCGGTAGGACCCGAAACCGGGGTCGGGGGGGCGCAGATGACCGAGGTCGATTTCGAGAGCCTGTTCGACTCCGTGCCGGGTCCACTGGCTCTGATGTCGACGGACCTCGTGTTCCTCGCGGCGAACCGCGCCTACGAACGGCTGCTGAGCCGCCCGCGCGAGGACCTCATCGGAAGATACGTCTTCGACGTGTTCCCCGGCGGCCCCTCTCAGGAAGAGGTGGAGGCCTTGCGCTCCTCGCTGGAGAAGGCCGCCTCGGGCGAGATCGACCTCATGATGCTGCAGCGCTACGACGTGGAGGACCCCAGCGCACCGGGGAAATTCGAAGAGCGGTACTGGAATGTGGTCCATGCGCCGCTGCTGGACTCCGAGGGCACGGTTCGCGGGGTCATCGCCCAGCCCCAGGAAGTGACCTCTTTCGTCCAGAGGACGGACGGCGGCAGCCTCCAGCCCTCCGCGAGCAGCACCCTGACGCATCTCGCGGCGGTCGAGGCGCACCTGTTCTCCCAGACGAACCAGCTGCACGAGATCAACCAGCGGCTCCGCGACTCCCAGGTCCAGGAGCGCCAGAATTCCGAAGCCCTCCGGCAGGCGGTGCAGCAGCAGCGCGAGGCCGTCGCCGACACCTCCCACGACCTGCGCGGCCCCCTCACCGGCCTGCAGCTGCGCCTGCAGGAGGCTCTCGACGACTCCGAGGCCGACCCGCACGAGATCATGCTGACCGCCCTGCGCGACGCCGAGCGCCTCGGCGACATCGTCAGCGACCTGCTGGACCTGGCCCGCCTGGAGGCCGGATCCCCCGCCGAGACCCGGCCGGTCGACCTCGCCCGCCTGATCAGGGGCGAACTGGCCCAGGTCACCGCCAAGACCACCCTCGCCACGAGCCTGGACCCGGGGATCGTCGTGCAGGGCTCCCCCGTCCGGCTCGGCCGCCTGGTGAACAACCTGCTGGCCAACGCCCGCCGCCACGCGCGCACCCGGGTGGAGGTGTCCCTCAGAGCCGACGGCGGCCAGGCCGTCCTGGAAGTGAGGGACGACGGCCCCGGCATCCCCGACGACGAGAAGGAAGCCGTCTTCCGGCGCTTCTACCGCCGGTCCGACGCCCAGCGCAGCGACCCCGACGGAACCGGCCTCGGGCTGCCGATCTCCCGCCAGATCGCCCAGGCCCACGGGGGCACCCTGCACGCCGCCGACCACCCCGACGGCTCCCCCGGCGCCCGCCTCATCCTGCGCCTGCCCCTGGCGAACCGGTCCTTATCCGCAGGGCGCCGACCCGAGCGCGAGCCGCCTCCGGGCCGTCGACCACCGCAGGCACCACGTCCGCCGCGCCGCCGCCTTTCCCGACCGGCCCCGTTCCCCGCGGCCGGGTCCCGAAGGGCGGGGATGACGGGTCATTCCGCCAGGTCGAGGCGGGGCAGTCGGAGGGCGGCGGCGACGGCGGCGAACAGGGCGAGGGCTCCGAGGAAGGCGAGGGAGCCGGCGGGGAAGCCGATCTTGGAGTTGTGGGCGGCGGCCGTGTACAGGGTGTGGGCCGAGGCGAGCGCGGCGGGGACGGCGGCGATCCGGGCGGCGGTGCCCGCCTGGTCGAGGCGCAGCCAGAGCAGGGCGGTGACGCCGACGTAGAGGGCCGCCGTGACCGCGGCCAGCCAGATGGACGCCTTGTCCAGCGCCGTCCGGTCGTAGCCGTAGTGCCACAGGTCGTCGAAGGCCCAGTGCAGTCGCAGGGAAAGCCAGGCGAAAACGATGATCACGGCCAGCATCGCAAAGCGGGCACGCTTCTCCATGGCGGCATCATAAGTACCGAATTACGATCGGTCCACGATGACTGTTCCGGCGGACAGGTACGACCTCGTACGGCTGATCGGCGAGGGCGGGATGGGGCGGGTGTGGCGCGCTCACGACCGCGTCCTGGACCGGATCGTGGCGGTGAAGCAGGTCCGGTTCCCCGAAGGGATCCCGGACGGGGAGCGCATGGTGTTGTGCCGCCGGGCCGTCGGCGAGGCGCGGGCGGCGGCGGCCGTGCCGCACGCGTCGATCGTCGGCGTGCACGACGTGCTGGAGGTCGACGGCAGCCCGTGGATCGTGATGGAGCTCATCGAGGGCCGTTCGCTGCGCGAGGCCCTGCCGGTGGACCCCCGCGAGGCCGCCCGGATCGGGCTGGCCGTGCTGTCGGCGCTGACCGCGGCGCACGCCGCCGGGATCGTGCACCGCGACGTCACCCCGGGCAACGTGCTGCTGGCCGACGACGGGCGGGTGGTGCTGACCGACTTCGGGATCGCCGCGATCGACGGCGGGGAGGGCCTGACCCGCACCGGCGCCTTCGCCGGTTCACCGGGGTTCGTCCCGCCGGAACGCCTGTCCGGCGGCGTCCACGGCCCGGCCGGCGACCTGTTCGCGCTGGGCGCGACCCTGTACGCGGCGGTCGAGGGCCGCGACCCCTTCCTGCGCGCCACCGAGGCCGCGACGCTCGCGGCCACCGTGCTGGACAGGCCCGCCCGGCCCCGGCGGGCGGGCCCGCTCCGCGGGCCGTTCCTGAGGCTGCTGCGCAAGGACCCCGCCGACCGGCCCGGAGCGGCGGCGGTCGAGACGGCGCTGCGGCGGGCGGCCGGAGAACCCGTCTCATGGTGGGAGCGGATCTCCTGGCTGCCCGACACCCGCTGGGAGTACGCCTGGCTCGCGGCGGTGGCCTTGCTCGCGCTGGGATTCCTGCTGGGCGACCGGATACCGCTCGACACCCGCTACCGCGGCCTGGACGTGTGCGCGGTCGCCGCGGGCCTGCCCGGAACGCGATCACGCGACCCCGGCTCGGTCTGCACGTGGACGCTCGACGACGGCCGGACGTTGCGGGTGTACTGGTGGGACCTCCCCAACCCCCGCAGCGCCCGCATGGAATTCACCGCGATCCGCCGGGAGCGGGCGAAGAACCAGGGTGAGGCACCGCTGTCCGGCCTCGGTGACGCGGCCTTCCGGACCGCGGACGGCGGGGAGGCCGTGTTCCGCGACGGCGCGCTGGTCGTCTCCGTCCGCCTCGACGAGGGCGGTTACGGCGTCTATCCGGAACGGTTGTGGGCTGCGGTGCGGAAGGTACGGCGATGATGCGGATCGCGGGCCGGTACGAGTTGCGCGAGGTGATCGGCGGGGGCGGGATGGGCCGCGTCTGGCGGGCCTTCGACGACGTCGCCCGCCGCGAGGTCGCGGTCAAGGAGATGTACGAGCGGGTCGGCACCGAACGGGCGCTGCGCGAGGCGCGGGCGATGGCCCGGCTCCAGCACCCGGAGATCGTCCGCGTCCACGACGTCCTGATGTGGGGAGACCGGCCGTGGATCGTGATGGAGTTCCTCGACGGCACGCCGCTGGACGAGCTGATCGAACGGAACGGGCGGCTGCCCCCGCACCGGGTCGCCGAGATCGGCCGGGCCGTGCTGCGCGCCCTGCGCCACGCCCACGACCAGGGCATCGTGCACCGGGACGTCAAGCCCGGCAACGTCTTCGTCCGCACCGACGGCCGCGTCGTGCTCACCGACTTCGGCATCGCCAGCCTCGACGGCCAGGAACGCCTGACCGCCACCGGGTACCCGATCGGGACGCCCGGCTACATCGCCCCCGAGCGGCTCCGCCACGCCGACCTGCCGCCCGAGCCGGCGTCGGACCTGTTCTCGCTCGGCGCCCTCCTGTACGCGGCGCTGACCGGCCGTGCGCCTTTCGCCCGCGACACGCCGCTGGCATCGCTGACCGCCCCGCTCACCGACCGGCCCTCCCGGCCGCACGGGCCGCCGCGCCTGGTCGGGGCCGTCATGGGGCTGCTGTCCGCCGACCCCCGCAGACGCGCGGGCGCGGCCGCCCGGCTGGACTCCCCGCTGGTGGCCGCGCCCGGTCCCGCCCCCCGCCGGGCGGTCCACGCCCTCGAGGCGGTCCTGGTCGCCGCGGCCCTCGCCGGCCTGGCCGTCGGGCTCGGCCTGGCGGTCAAGGGCGGGCCCGACCCCGTGCCGCTCCGCCCCCAGGTCACCCCCGTCCTCACCGACCCGGCGCGGATCCTCCCCTCCTACGACCCCCTGGTCTCTCCGCCGCCTCTCCCGATCCCGACCCCGACGCTGGACCTATGCGACCTGAACCTCGAACCCGGCTGGTGCTGACCGCGCTGCGCCTGCACGCCCTGCTCGCCGTCCTGCTCGCGCTGTCGGCGGTCTATCCGCTGGTCCGGGCGTCCGGCGGCGCGTACGCCGCCGACGGCCGCTGGCACGAACTGTCCGCGGCCCTGCTCCTGGCCGCGCTCACCGCCGCCGTCCTCACCCGCCCGATCCGCCGCGCCACCCGCCGCCAGTGGCTGCTCGCCCTCGCCGCGCACGCCCTCCTGCTGGCCGTCCTCCTCGAGTTCGCCCTGTCCACCGGCCCCGCCTACACCTGGCTTCCGGCCCTGCCCGTCATCGCCATGACCGGCTTCCTGACCGTCGCCGTCCCCGCCCTGCCCGGCTGACGCGCGGCCGGCGGCGTCCGGGCCCGAGGACCCCCGCCCGCGAGTCCCTCCGGCGCGGCGGCCGGTGGCGCGAGGGCCGCGCGCCCGCGGGGTCAGGCCATGGTGCCGCCGTCGGCGAGGAGCGTGCTCCCCGTCATGAAGGCCGACATGTCGGATGCGCAGAACAGCACGATACGCGCGATGTCGTCCGGGACCCCGCCCCTGCCGATCGGCGCGGTGAACATGAGGTCGGTCGGCGGCATGTCGTCCGGGTCGACCCCGGCGGCGACCGCCGCCAGCATGTTGCCCTCGGTGGGGACGAAGCTCGGCGCCACGCCGAGCACCCGGATGCCCAGCGGCGCGAGCTCGAGTGCCATCTCGCGGGTGAGGCCGCGGACCGCGTGCTTGGAGCCGACATAGGCCGCCAGGCCGGGCGCGCTGCCGCGGAAACCGGCGGTCGACACGACGTTCACGATCACGCCGCCCTTCCCGCCCGCCGCCATCTGCCGCGCCGCCTCGCGCGCGCCGACGAAGGTGCCGCGCGCGTTCACCGCGAAGACCTGATCCCAGGTCTCCTCGCTCATCTCCAGGAGGGGGACCGCGGGGAAGACACCCGCGTTGTTCACCCAGATCTCGAGACCGCCCAGCTCGGCGGCCGCACGAGCCGCGACGTCCGCCACGGACGCCGCGTCGGTGACGTCCATGGCGGTGCTGAGCGCCCGAACCCCGTACCGTTCGGCGAGCTCCCCGGCCGTGGACGCGGCGAGCCCCTCCTCGATGTCGCCGATCACCAGATCGGCTCCCGCCTCGGCCAGCCGCGACGCGATCGCCTTGCCGAGACCGCGCGCCCCTCCCGTCACGACCGCGCGCCGGCCCCGCAGGGAGACGAGCTCCGCGAGCGAACTGTTCGACACCTCGGCGGTGGACATCCTTCGGCTCCTTCTGTCCTCGGCCCGAACGGAATGCCGTCCCGGGCATGAAATCACATACCGGTCATGAAACTGAGTGTCAGCCTAGCAATGGCATTCCAGACCCAAGACCGGATACCGCACTTGGTAACATCCACCGGTGGAAGACTCGACGCGCGTGACGACGACCAGGGACATCGCCCGTACGGCCATCCGGTCCGAGCTGGCCCGCGCGGCCATCGAGCTGTTCCGCCGCGAGGGCTTCGACCGGGTCACCCTCAACGACGTCGCCGTGGCCGCCGGCGTCTCCCGCAGCACCTTCCTGCGCTACTTCGGCAGCAAGGAGGAGGCCGTCCTCGGCGCCATGGACGACCTGGGCGGCCAGGCCGCCGCCGCCCTCCGGGCACGGCCCTGTGGCGAGAGCGACTGGACCGCCCTGCGCCGCTGCCTCGACCCCTTCCTCGAGGCCTACCGCGCCGACCCGTCCGGCACCCTCACCATCACCCGCCTCATCCAGGAGAGCCCCGCCCTGCGCAACCGCCAGCTCGAGAAGCAGGCGAGCTGGCTGCCCGCCCTGGCCCTGGCCCTGGCCGACCGCTCCCCCCGGCCCGACCCGCTGGCCGCCTCCGTCCGCGCCGCCGCCGCCCTCGACTGCCTCAGCATCGCCGTCACCCACTGGACGGCCTCCGACGGCGCCGAGGACCTCGCCGCCCTCCTGGACCGCGCCTTCGCCGCACTCGCCACCGCCTGAGAGCACGCCACGCACGACCTTCCCGGGCCTCCGTCGAAGCGGCCGCGCCCCGAGCGCCGCCCGGCGGGAGAACCGTCCACCCGCCGGTTCAGGCAGAACGGACGAAGCGAAGCGGCCGCGCCCGGACGCCGCCCGGCGGGCGAGGCCGTCCGCCCCGCCGGTTCAGGCGGAGCGGGCGAGATCGGCCTCGATGGCGGCGGCGGCGCGGGAGAGGGTGTCGACCAGCGACGGCAGCCGGTGCCGGTCGTAGCGTCCGCTGGGCATCGACACCGACAGGCCCGCGAGCGCGGTTCTGTCCGGGGCCCGGACCGGTACGCCGAGCGCCACCACGCCGCGCTCCGAGCGGCCCTGGTTGAGCACGAAACCGTTGCGCCGCACCCGGGCCAGCTCGGCGCGCAGGCGGACCAGGTCCGGCCGGTCGGCGGGGCGGTCGGCGTACCGTTCGGCCGGGTAGACGCCCTCCAGCTCCGCGCCGGGGATCTCGGCCAGCAGCAGGAGCCCGGCGGTGGTGCGGTGCGCGGGGAAGACCATGCCCTCGCGGGAGCCGACCCGCAGGCTCTGGGAGCATTCGACGCTGGCGATGAACCGGACCGTGTCGCCGGTGCGCACCGCCAGGTTCGCGGACTCGTCGAGCACGCCGACCAGCCGGTGCAGGTGCGGCAGGGCCGCCGCCCGCAGCCGGGACGCGGCCGAGGGCGAGTGGGCGGCGAGCTCCAGGACCGGGCCCGCCCGGTAGAGGCGCCGCTCGTCCTGGACCGCGAAGTCCCGGTACACCAGCATCGCGAGCAGCCGGTGCGCGGTGGAGCGGGCCACGCCCAGCCGCTCGGCGACCTCCGAGACGGTCAGCTCGCCCTCCAGCTGCAGCATCGCGGCGATCCGCAACGCGTGGTCCACGCTGTTGACCAGGTAGGCGGGCGGGTTCTTCAGCGGTTTGTCCACGATCCCTCGATTCTGCACAGCAGAATTATCAGTTCTCCATAGTGAGACAGCAGCCACACTAGCCGCATGAGCACCCCTGTGACCACGCCAGAGTCGCCGGTGCGGCTCCGTGCGATCGACGCGCCGGGCCAGCCCGACGCCACCCCCGCGCTCGAAGACCTCTACCGCGGCTTCGAGCGGGAACTGCTGGTGCCGCTGTGGACGGAGATCGGCGACCTGATGCCGGCGCATCCCCGTTCGCGCGCGGTGCCGCACCTGTGGCGCTGGGAGAACCTGCGCCGGCTCGCCGCGCAGGCCGGCGACCTCGTCCCGGTCGGCCGCGGCGGGGAGCGGCGGGCGATCGCGCTGGCGAACCCGGGCCTGGGCGGCAGGCCGTTCGCGACGCCCACGCTGTGGGCGGCGATCCAGTACCTGATGCCCGGCGAGGACGCCCCCGAGCACCGCCACACCCAGCACGCCTTCCGCTTCGTCGTCGAGGGCGAGGGCGTGTGGACGGTCGTGAACGGCGACGCCGTCCCGATGCGCCGCGGCGACTTCCTGCCGCAGGCCGGCTGGAACCGGCACGCCCACCACAACGCGACCGGCCGGCCGATGGCCTGGATCGACGGCCTCGACATCCCGTTCCAGTACCTCACCGAGGCGCAGTTCTTCGAGTTCGGCCGCGACGAGATCAGCGACGCCGAGCGGATCACGCCCGAGCGCTCCCGCTCCGAGCGGCTGTGGGCCCACCCGGGGCTGCGCCCGCTGTCCGTCGGCGAGCTCTCCCCCGGCACCCCCCTGCTGTCCTACAAGTGGGAGTTCACCGACCGCGCCCTGGCCGACCAGCTCTCCCTGGAGTCCGAGGGCTTCGGCGGCACCGTCGAACCCGGCCACGCCGCCGTCCGCTACACCGACCCGGCCACCGGCGCCGACGTCCTGCCCACCCTCCGCGTCGAGATGCACCGCGTCGTCCGCGGCGCGCAGACCACCCCGGTCCGCGAGACCGGATCGTCGGTCTACCAGGTCTTCGACGGCTCCGGCACCGTCACCGTCGGGGACCGCACCTGGTCGGTCGCCCGCGGCGACCTGTTCGTCGTCCCGTCCTGGGAGCCCTTCTCGGCCCGGTCCGAGGCCGGCTCCACCGACTCCGACTCGGGCGCGCTGGACCTGTTCCGGTTCAGCGACTCCCCGGTCTTCGAAGCCCTCCGGCTCCACCGCACCCACCACGAAGGGACCACCCGATGAAGCTCGCCACCCTCCGCGTCAACGGCTCGACCCGGGCCGTACGGCTCGACGGCGACCGGCTGGTCGACCTCGGCGCCGCCGACCTCGGCGAGTTCCTCTCCCGGGACGGCTGGGCCGAGCAGGCCGCGGCCGCCGACGCCGCCACCGCCGGGACCTACCCCGCCGAGGGCGCGGACTTCGCCCCGGTCGTCCCGGCGCCCTCGAAGGTCGTCTGCGTGGGCCTGAACTACAAGAACCACATCCAGGAGATGGGGCGCGACCTGCCGCAGCACCCCACCCTGTTCGCGAAGTTCGCCGACTGCCTCATCGGCGCCGCCGACGACATCGCCCGCCCCGCCGAGACCGAGGCGTTCGACTGGGAGGTCGAGCTCGCCGTCGTGATCGGCAGGCCCGTCCGCCGCGCCAGGGGCGCCGAGGCCGAGGCCGCGATCGCCGGGTTCACCGTCCTCAACGACATCACCTGCCGGGACTGGCAGTTCCGCACCCGCGAGTGGCTGCAGGGCAAGATGTGGGACTCCTCCACCCCCGTCGGCCCCTACGTCGTCACCCCCGACGAGCTGCCCGGCGGCGTGCGCCCCGAGCTGGAGGTCAGGCTCAGCGTCGACGGCGAGGTCATGCAGCACGACAACACCGGCGACCTGCTCTTCGACCCGGTCGCGCTGGTGGAGTACGTCTCGACCGTCGTGCGGCTCAATCCCGGCGACATCATCGCGACCGGCACCCCGGGCGGCGTCGGCCACGCCCGCGACCCCAAGCGCTACCTGACCGGCGGCGAGCGCGTCGTCACCGAGATCCAGGGCATCGGCCGGCTCGAGAACACCGTGGCCGAGGACGCGGCCTGATGCGCCGCACCTTCGAAGACGCACTCAGCTGGAGCGCGACGGGAACCAGGCTGTTCCTCGACGCCGCCGCCGGATGGGGCGAAGAGCAGTACCTCGCCCCGTCCGGGCTCCCCGGCTGGACCCGCAAGCACCTGGTCGCGCACGTGGCGGCGAACGCCGACGCGCTGGGCAACCTGGTGCGCTGGGCCGCCACCGGCGAAGAGACCCCGATGTACTCCTCGATGGAGCAGCGCAACGCCGACATCGAGGCCGGCTCCGTCAAGCCGGCCGCCGAGCTGGCCGCCTGGCTGCACGGGTCCGCGGACCGGCTCACCGCGGGCACCGTCGCCCTGAGCTCCGCGCAGTGGGACGCCGAGGTGGTCACCGCCCAGGGGCGCACGGTCCCCGCGACCGAGATCCCGTGGCTGCGTGCACGCGAGGTCTGCGTGCACGCCGTCGACCTGGCCGCAGGCGTCTCCTTCGCCGACCTGCCCGCCGGGTTCCTGACCGCCCTGGCCGACGACATCACGGGCAAGCGCCGCAACGCCCCCGGACCCGCGGTCGTCCTCACCGCCGCCGACACCGGCGACGGCTGGGAACTGCCCGGGGAAGGCGACACCACCGCGGTCACCGGCCCGCTCGCGGAGGTCGCGGCGTATCTCGCCGGCCGCCCGCACGCCCTGACCGCGACCGACGGCTCCCCCGCTCCGGCACTGCCGGCGTGGTTGTGAGCGTCCACGGCACCGAGGAGAACGACGTGAGCACACCCACCTCCGCGAACCCCGTCGACGTCCTGATCGTCGGAGGCGGCATCGGCGGCCTGAGCGCGGCCTTCGCCCTGGCCCGCGAGGGCCTGCGGGTGCGCGTGCTGGAGCAGGCCCGCGAGTTCGGCGAGGTCGGCGCGGGCCTGCAGATCGCGCCCAACTGCACCCGGATCCTGCACGACTACGGCCTGCTCGAGGAGGCCAAGAGCCTCGGCGTGCTGCCGAAGAGCATGGTGATGCGCGACGCCGTCGACGGCAGCGAGCTGACCCGGCTGGACCTGGTCGACCTGGAACGCGAGTACGGCTTCCCGTACATGGTCATCCACCGCAGCGACCTGCACGGCATCTTCCTGCGCGCCTGCCGGCGCGCGGGAGTCGACCTGGTCACCGACGCCCGGGTCACCGGCTACGCGAACACCGCGTCCGGCGCCCGGGTGCTGCTGGCGGACGGCCGCGCCGACGCCGCACGGATCGTCATCGCCGCCGACGGCCTGCACTCGGTCGCGCGCGGGCTCCTGGTCGAGGACGAGCCGGTCAGCTCCTCCTACGTCGCCTACCGGGCCGCGGTCCCCATCGAGCAGGCGGGCCGCGACGTCGACCTCGGCGAGGTCTCGGTCCACGTCGGGCCGCGCTGCCACTTCGTCCACTACGGGCTGCGCGGCGGCGAGATGCTCAACCAGGTCGCGGTCTTCGAGTCGCCCAAGGCCCTCGCGGGCGAGGCCGACTGGGGGACGCCCGACGAGCTCGACGCCGCCTTCGCCGCCACCTGCCCGGACGTCCGGGCGGGCATCCCGCTGATGTGGCGCGACCGGTGGTGGCGGATGTTCGACCGCGACCCGGTCATGACCTGGGTCGACGGGAACATCGTGCTGCTCGGCGACGCCGCCCACCCGCCGCTGCAGTACATGGCGCAGGGCGCGATCATGGCCGTCGAGGACGGCTGGGTGCTCGCCCGGCACGTCGCGGCGCGCCGCGGCGCGGACGGTTCGGTCGACTGGCGGGGCGCGCTCGCGGCGTACGAGGCGGTCCGCCCCGAGCACTGCCGCCGGGTGGTGGAGACGGCCCGCGCCTGGGGCGAGCTGTGGCACCTCGACGGCGTCGCGCGGCTGCGGCGCAACGTGCTCCTGCGGGCCCGCGACACCCTCGACTACTCCTTCACCGACTGGATCTACGGCCCGACGGCCCTGACCCCCGAGGAGGAGCCGCCGATGTTCACCCCGATCCCCCTGGACTCCGTCGACGTGTCCGGCGTTCCGGAGCCCTCGGAGCCGGCCGGCGTCCGCTGACCGCGTGCAGGCCCGGCGTCCGCACGGCGGGCGCCGGGCTTCGCGTCGAGGTCACCGGGAGGGTCGCGCCGGGACCGGCGGGAGGTCTTCCTGCGTCCTGAGGAGCGGCTTGCTGAGGACGATGAACTCCAGGTCGGGACGGCGGGGGATGCCGAAGCGCTCGTTGTCGTGGGGGAAGGGGCGGCGCTCTCCGGTCCGGCGGTAGCCGCGGCGCTCGTACCAGGCGACGAGCTCGGCGCGGAGGGAGATCACCGTCATCTGCATCTCGCGGGCGCCCCAGCCGGCGCGGGCCTCGCGCTCGGCCGCGGCCAGGACGGCATGCCCCAGGCCGGCGCCCTGCAGGGTGGGACTGACGGCGAACATGCCGAAATAAGCGATATCGCCCTGCTGTTCCAGCTGGCAGCAGGCCACCGGCACGCCGCCCCGCTCGACCAGCAGCACCCGGCTGCCCGGCGTCTCGATGATCTCCAGCACGGCCGCCGCGTCGGTCCGCCCCCCGTCGAGCAGGTCCGCCTCCGACGTCCAGCCCGCCCTGCTGGCATCCCCGCGATAAGCCGACTCCACCAGCGCCACCACCGCGGGAACGTCCTGCGGCACCGCCTCCCGCAGGACGACCTCCACCGCCGTCAACGCCTCTTCACCGGTCCTCACCCGCACCACCCCTCTCTCGGTCGCCGTCCACGGTACGCCCGGCTTCCCCACCGAAGCCGACGACCCCGGCCCTCCCCACGTCCTTCGAGGTCGGCGTCCGTCATTCTCCGTCGTAGACGAGCAGGCCGTCCTCGCGCAGCCGGGCTCCGGGTGTCAGCGGGTGTTCGGTGAGCCGGCCGTCATGGGCCAGGTGCAGTGCGGGCCTGCCGCGGGCCAGGACCGCGAAGTCGGCGATGAGCCTGCGGTGGCAGCGCCACCACACCGACTCGCTGCACATCACGGCGGTCCGGGTCTCCGCGGCCTCGGCCAGCAGGTCGTCCATGGCGGCCAGGAAGTCCGGGCTGCGGGTGTGCCCGGCGTAGCCGCGGAAGGAGGTGTTCCGCCAGAACGTGTCGGGCGAGTCCGGCGCGGGCCGCCGGAAGCCGCCGAGCCGCCGCTCCCACCGGTAAGCGATCCCCTCCTCGGGCAGCCACTCCCGCAGGGCGTCGCGGTGCACGTCCGGATTGCGCCGGCTGCCGGGCGCGGTGCGCACGTCCACCACGCGCCGCACCCCGGCACCGCGGAGGAGGGCGGCCAGCTCCTCCCGCCCCGCGGTGCCGTGTCCGAATGTCGTCAACGGCTGCACACCGTCCATCCTTCCCCGGGCGCCCCCGTCACTCCCGCGAGCGGCCGAGCACCTGGAAGGCGCCCCGGACCAGCTCCTCGCGCATCTCCTCCCGCGTGAGGCCCAGGTCGTCGGCTCCCGCGCTGGACAGGATGATCGCGCCGAACGCCATCTGGGCGCGCAGGCGGTCGCGCGGCCGGGCGGACCGGCCGGCCAGCGCGTTCACCAGGAGGTCTCCCAGCGAGGTCACCAGGGGCTCCCCCCGGCGGAGGTCGCGTTCGCCCTCCAGGCTCTTGGCGCCCTCGGGCACGTCCGACAGCAGAAGCGAGATCTCGCGCCGGAACCGCAGGGCGAGGTCGGCGACGCCCTCGACGGCCGCCTCGGCCACCCCGTCGCCGTCGGGGATGCCCGAGAGCCGCTCGACCAGCCCGACCGCGGCCTGGGTCGCCGGGGCCAGCAGCTCGGTGAGGATGGCCCCCTTGCCGGCGAAGTGGTACAGCACCGCGGCCTTGGAGCACCCCGCCTCGGTGGCGATCTCCTGCAGCGACGTGCCCCGGTAGCCGTGGGCGACGAAGAGCCGCAGGGAGGTCTCCAGGAGCTGGGCGCGCAGCGCCGCGGCGGACCGCGAGGCGCTCGCCGACCTGGCTGTCCGATCGGACAGTGCCGGCTGGCCGGACGGTACGGCCGCGGCGAGCTGCGGCCACACGGCCGCGCCGAGCTGCTCGGGGGTGTCCGGGCACCCGCGGCCCAGCCAGTCGAGGGCGGCGCCCAGGATGGCTCCGGCGACGGCGGCCGCCACCGGGTCGTGCGGGGACTCCCCCGCGTCCCCCGGCTCCCCCTGGCCCCCCGCGCCGTCGCCGGGCCCCGCGAGGCCTGCGTGGACGGCGGCGGTGAGCCGCCGGCGCAGGTGGTCGATCACCTGGGCGCCGCCCTCGGGGCCCAGCAGGGAGCGGTAGACGGCGGCGTGCCCGCCGATGCGGGCGAAAAGCCCCGCGAGCTCCGCACGCGCCCCGCGCTCCCCGCCGGGGGCGCGACCGGACCCCAGGGCGGGGATCGCCGCGATGAGCTCGTCGAACATCGCGGCGCACGCCTCGGCGGCCAGCTCGGGGACGTCGGAGTAGTGCTCGTAGAACGTCGAGCGGTTGACGTCGGCGCGCTTGGTGACGTCGGAGACCGAGACCTGCGACAGGCTCCGCTCGGCGATGAGTTCCAGCGCCGCGGCCTGCAACACCGTGCGGGTCTGGCGGGCGCGACGGCTGGGGGCGTGTTGAGTGGCCATGCCTCCAGGGTATTGTTCTCCGACATCTGTCGGAGTCCCAGTGATCAACAAGTGGCACCGAACCCGCACGGGCAGGGGTGATCTTCAACCCCCTCCTCCAGGTCGCCCACCACGCCGGACCACCTCGCGAGGATGGCCAGGCAGCGGGGAGGAGGCTCACCGGTTCGCCTGGTCGGCCATATAAGCCCCCGCCTTGACAAAGTAAGTTCGCCGCAGCGGCACCGTCGGGCGGGCCCCGCCGCCGCGCGGTGAAGCGGCGGGGCCCGAGGGGGGTCAGGAAGGTTCCGAGGCCGTGGAGGCGGTCAGGACGGCGCCGGGGCGGGCTCCGCCGGATCGTCGGCGGCGAGCGGCCGGAGCTCGGTGGAGCGGGACAGGTGGACGGTCTTCCCCGTGGCGTCGCCGAGCCACAGCCGGCGGCCCTCCTGCAGGCCGAACAGGGCCGGCTGCTCGTGGCAGACGGCCTGGCCGGTGGTGAAGCGGATCTCGACACGGGCCCACTCCAGCAACCAGGCGGGTTCCTCGCCCCGGGTCTCCAGCCGGAGGTAGACCGGGTGCTCCCCGTTCCGCCAGGCGAAGGGCGGGGTGCGCGGATCGTTGCCGTCGGGCTCCTGGACGTTGGCCTCTTCGCCGAGCACGAAGGTGGTGCGGGCGCCTCGCGCGAGGTCGTTCTCATCGATGTGCAGGACGAACTCGCGTCCGGCCAGGCCCAGGTACAGGCGGCTGCGGCTGTCGGCGTGGAGGGCGTCGGCCGTCCAGATCACCGCCCGGACCTGCTGGATCTCCACGGCTTCCGGGGGCGCGGGCGGCGGGCCGTCCTCCCGGCCTGGCAGGCGGAAGCGGGGTTTGACGTAAGCGGTCATGGTCGTCCTTCCTGAGGCGCGGGCACGGGGCGGGGCCGCTCACGCCTCGGGGGCGTCGCCGATCCGCCAGATGTGGCCGATGGCCGGCTCGTCCAGCCACATCCGGGTGGGCTTGACGTAGACGTCACCGGTCTGTATGCCGAAGTACGGACCGAGCGCGTAGCGGGGGAACATCACCGGCACGATCACGTAGCTGCCGCCCGTCCCCAGGGAGGGCACGAGATGCCAGCGCTGCTGCTCCTGCAGGGCGGCGCTGCGCTCCCGCAGCCGCGGGTGGTCGTTGGGAACGGTGGAGGCGGTCAGGACGTGGCGGCGGTGGCCGCTTTCGATCCGGTAGGTGCCCGCGTCGTCGGCCGCGATGTACCAGCGGTGCCCGGCCACGGCCACGTCGGTCCGCAGGGCGTCCTCGTTCCAGATCTGGATGGCCTCGCCGATGTTGTCGTTGTAGTTGTCGGTGAACAGGTAGCCGCCGGTCACATCGTGGACGATCATCTTGACGCCGTCGGTCAGCGCCTCCCGGGAGCCGGAGATCGAGGTCTGCGGGGTGCGGATGTCGGCGTGGGGCATGGACCCTCCCTTTGTCAGAACACGACGTTCTGATCGTCACCCGTTACCTTCCGCGACGCCCCAGGTCCGGAACCTCGACGATCACGAGAGCCCCCTTGCCCCGCCTATAGCAAATCGTGACCCTTCGGATACTCTGGGTAAGGAGAAGTCGAGCCGGCACGGTGCTGGGCCGTTCCCCGGCCGCGGGCCGGGGAACGGCGGTCGGTCAGCGGGGTTTCCTGCGGTCGAGGAAGGCGAGCATGGCCTCGCGGGCGCCGTCGGAGGCGAACAGGCGGGCCGAGAGGGCGGCCGTCTCGTCGGCGCCGGTGTCGATGTGTTCGATGAGCTCCTTGTTGAGCAGCTTCTTGGTCTCGCGCAGGCCCTGGGGGTGGCCCTTCGCGAGGGAGGCGCAGAGTCCGGCGATCTCGGTGTCGAGATCCTCCTCCATGACCGCCCGGGTGACCAGGCCGTTGTCCGCGGCCTCCGTTCCGGTGAAGAGGGAACCGGAAAGGAACGTCATGGCGGCCGACCGGGAGGACATGCGCGGCAGCAGCACCAGGGAGATGACCGCGGGGGCCAGGCCCAGGCGGACCTCGGTCAGCGCGAACGTCGCGTCGTGGGCGGCGACGACGATGTCGCAGGCGCCGACGATGCCGATGCCGCCGGCGCGGACGGCTCCGGAGACCCGCGCCACGACGGGCTTGTCGAGCGTGGTGATCCGGCGCAGCAGGGCGATCAGGCCGCGGGCGCCCTCCTCCATGCTCCCGCCCGCGGCCTCCGACAGGTCCGCGCCCGAGCAGAACACCGGGCCCTCCTGCCGGATGACCACGACGCGGACGCCGGGGTCGGCCTCGGCGCGGTCCAGGGCCTCGGACAACTCCGAGACGAGCTGTCGGGAGAGGGCGTTGCGGTTGTGCGGGCTGTCCAGCACCACCGTGGCGACCGCGTCGGCGGCGGAGTAGTGCACGAGCTCGTCGGGCATGGGATTCCTTTCCGGGCCGCCGGTCAGTAGCTCTTGGGCAGGCCGAGGGTGTGCATGGCCACGAAGTTGAGGATCATCTCGCGTGAGACGGGCGCGATGCGGCCGAGCCGGGCGGCCAGCAGGATCGTGCCCAGGCCGTACTCGGAGGCGAGCCCGTTGCCGCCGTGGGTGTGCACGGCGACGTCGGTGGCGTTGCAGGCGAGTTCCCCGGCGGCGTACTTGGCCATGTTGGCGTACTCCCCCGCCGCGAAGTCGTCTCCGGCGTCGTACAGCGCCGCGGCCTTCTGGGTCAGCAGCTTCGCCTGCTCCAGCTCGATCTTGATCTTCGCCAGGGGGTGCGCGACGGCCTGGTGGGTGCCGATGACGTCCTTCCACACCTGGCGCGTCTTGGCGTACTCGACGGCCTTGTCCAGCGCGTAGCGCGCCATGCCGATGGAGAAGGCCGCGCCCATGATGCGCTCGGGGTTGAGCCCGGCGAAGAGCTGGCCGAGCCCGGCGTCCTCGTGGCCGACGAGGGCCTCGGCGGGCAGGCTCACCTCGTCGAGGAACAGGTTGAACTGCTTCTCGGGCGAGACGATGTCCATCGGGATGTGCTGGTACTCCAGGCCGGGAGCGTCGGTGGGCACCAGGAACAGGGCGGGCTTGAGCTTGCCCGTCCGCGCGTCCTCGGTGCGGGCCACCACGAGCACCGTCTGCGCCTCGTCGACGCCGGAGATGTAGGTCTTGCGGCCGGTGAGCAGCCACCTGTCACCGTCGCGCCGGGCGGTCGTGGTGATCTGGTGGGCGTTGGAACCGGCGTCGGGCTCGGTGATCGCGAACGCCGCGGTGGTGGACCCGTCGGCGATGCCGGGCAGCCACTGCCGCTTCTGCTCCTCGGTGCCGCACCGCGCGATGATCGTGCCGACGATCGCGGGCGACACCACCATGAGCAGCAGCGGCGCCCCGGCCGCGGCGGCCTCCTCCAGGACGGCCGACAGGTCCGCGATGCCGCCGCCTCCGCCGCCGTACTCCTCGGGGATGGAGACCCCGAGGTAGCCGTGGCGGCCCATGTCCTGCCAGAGCTCGGTGGTCTTCCCTCCGGATCGCGACTTGGCCTCGATGTACTCGCGGCCGTAGGAGGCGGCGAGCCTGCGCACCGCCTCGCGCAGTGCGAGCCGCTCTTCAGGTTCGGTGAACATCGTCGTCATGCGTCCTCCTCGACTCGTGCCAGCACGTCCCCTGCGGCGACCTGCTGCCCCGCCTGTACTTCGATCGCGGCCACCACGCCGTCGGCGGGCGCTGTGACGTTGTGCTGCATCTTCATCGCCTCGAGCACGAGGATGACCTGGCCGGCGCGCACGGTGTCGCCGGCCAGGGCCCGTACCGCGACGACGCTGCCGGGCATCGGCGCCAGCAGCGATCCGGCCGCCACCCGGGCGGCGGGGTCGGTGAAGCGCGGTCGCCTGACCAGCGCCAGATGGCCGAGGACGGAGTCGACCTCGTACCGGTCCCCTCGGATGTTCACGGTGAACGGCAGACGGACGCCGCCGTGCTCCAGGACCACCGTGGTGCCCCGTACTTCGACCACGCGGATCGCGCCGTCCGCCGACGTGTAGCCGTCGCGCCCGCCGTGCCATTCGACGGTCAGCCGGTCGAAGACGGTGCGCTGCGGCTGCGAGACCACGTTGCGCCAGCCCGCGGGGACACCGCGTTGGACGGGTGAGCGGCCCCGCCGGGCCTCCGTGTCGGCCGCCACCGCGGCCAGACCGGCCAGCCGCAGCCCCTGCTCGTCGTACCCGTTACGGGTGAGCTCACCGAGATCGGCACCGTCGAGGTACGTCGTGTGCATGTCCCCCGCGACGAAGACCGGGTCGCGCAGCAGGTTCACCAGCAGGTCGCGGTTCGTGTGGACGCCGTGGACGGTCGCCCGTTCGAGCGCTCCGGCCAGGCGGCGCAGGGCCTGTTCCCGGTCGGGAGCCCAAGCGACGACCTTGGCGACCATGGCGTCGTAGAAGGTGCCGATCTCCGAGCCCGCCTCGACGCCGCTGTCCAGGCGAAGGCCGTACGCCGGAGGATTGTCGAAGCACGCCGTGACACCGGGAACGTCGAGCGCGGTGAGCGTCCCGCTCTGCGGCTGGTAGTCCTGGGCGGGGTCCTCGGCATAGAGCCGCACCTCGACGGCGTGGCCGCGGGGCTCCGAAGTGTTCGCGGGGAGCAGGCCGCCCAGCGCCGCGCCCTCCGCCACCGCGATCTGCAGTGCGACGAGGTCGAGGCCGGTCACGCATTCGGTCACGGGGTGCTCGACCTGAAGGCGCGTGTTCATCTCCAGGAAGAAGAACCGGTCGCCGTCGAGGAGGAATTCGACGGTGCCCGCGCCGACGTACCCGATCGCCTCACCGGCGGTACGGGCCGCCTCGTGCAGCGCCGCGCGGACGGTGTCGGCGAGCCCGGGAGCGGGCGCCTCCTCGACGACCTTCTGGTGCCGCCGCTGCAACGAGCAGTCCCGGTCGCCGAGGACCACGACCGTCCCGTGGGTGTCGCCGAGGATCTGCACCTCGACGTGGCGGCCGCGTTCGACGTACGGCTCGCAGAAGACCGTCGGGTCGCCGAAGGCGCCGGCCGCCTCGCTCGACGCCAGCCGGACGCTCTCCGCCAGGCCTGCCATCGTGCGGACGACCCGCATTCCGCGGCCTCCCCCGCCGCTGCTCGCCTTGACGAGGACGGGCAGGTCGGCCTCGGTGATGGCCGACGGATCGAGCTCGGCCAGCACGGGGACGCCCGCGGCGTGCATGAGCCGCTTGGCCTCCACCTTGGTGGCCATCGCGTCCATCGCCTGGGGCGTCGGGCCGATCCAGACGAGACCGCTCTTGATGACGGCGCGGGCGAAGTCGGCGTTCTCGGAAAGGAAGCCGTAGCCGGGGTGGACCGCGTCGGCGCCGCTGCTGACGGCGGCCGCGAGGACGCGGTCGGCGTCGAGGTAGGTCTCCGACGGCGCGTCACCCGGCAGAAGTACGGCGAGGTCGGCTTCGGCGGCGAACGGCATCGCGGCGTCGGCGTCGGAGTGCACCGCGACGGTCCGGATGCCGAGCGTGCGGCACGTGCGGAAGACACGTCGGGCGATCTCGCCGCGGTTGGCGACGAGGAGACGGGTGATGGTCATCGCGGCCTCACATCCGGAAGACGCCGTAGCGCGTGGTGCCCTCGTAGGGCTCGGTGTCGATGACGGACAGGCAGATGCCCAGGACGGTGCGGGTGTCGCGCGGGTCGATGATCCCGTCGTCGTACAGCATTCCGGAGAGCACGAACGGGAGGCTCTGCTCCTCGACCATCGCCTCGACCATCTCCCGCATCCCGGCGTCGGCCTCCTCGTCGAAGGGCAGGCCCCTGGACTCGGCCGCGGCGCGCGAGACGATCGAGAGCACGCCCGCCAGCTGCTGCGGGCCCATGACCGCCGACTTGGCGTTCGGCCAGGTGAACAGGAACCTCGGGTCGTAGGCGCGGCCGTTCATGCCGTAGTTGCCGGCGCCGTACGACGCGCCGATCAGCACCGACAGGTGCGGCACCTTCGAGTTGGAGACGGCGTTGATCATCGCCGCGCCGTGCTTGATGATCCCGCCCTGCTCGTACTTCGCCCCGACCATGTAGCCGGTGGTGTTGTGGAGGAACAGCAGCGGGGTGCCGGACTGGTTGGCCAGCTGGATGAACTGCGCGGCCTTCTGCGCCTCCTCGCTGAACAAGACGCCCTGGGCGTTGGCGAGGATGCCGACCGGGCGGCCGTGGATCCGCGCCCAGCCGGTGACCAGCGAGGAGCCGTAGAGCGGCTTGAACTCGTCGAACGGCACCTCGTTGCCGGGGCCCGTGCCGTCGACGATGCAGACGATGACGTCGCGCGGGTCGAACGGCTCCTTCAGGTCGGTCGGGATCAGGTCGAGCAGGGTCTCGGGGTCTTCGGCGGGCTCGGCGTACCCCGCGGGCTCGGGCCGTGCCTTGCGCCGGTTGAGCCGCGCCACGATGCGGCGGCCGATCCTGATGGCGTCGTGCTCGTCCTCGGCGAGGTAGTCGGCGAGGCCGGAGGTGCGGGCGTGCATCTCGGCGCCGCCGAGGGTCTCGTCGTCGGACTCCTCACCGGTGGCCATCTTCACCAGAGGCGGGCCGGCCAGGAAGACCTTGGCCTGGTTCCTGACCATCACGGTGTAGTCCGACAGGCCCGGCACGTAGGCGCCTCCGGCGGTGGAGTTGCCGAAGACCAGCGCGACCGTCGGCTGCTTGCGGGCGCTGGCGCGGGTGAGGTCGCGGAACAGCCTGCCGCCGGGGATGAAGATCTCCTTCTGCGTGGGCAGGTCCGCGCCGCCGGACTCGACCAGCGAGATCGTGGGGAGCCCGTTCTCCTCGGCGATCTGCGCGGCCCGGAAGAGCTTGCGCAGCGTCCACGGGTTGGAGGCCCCGCCCTTCACGGTCGGGTCGTTGGCGGTGATCACGCATTCCACGCCCTCGACCACGCCGATGCCGCAGACCACGCTGGCACCGACGGTGAAGTCCGAGCCCCACCCGGCCAGCGGGGAGAGTTCGAGGAACGCCGAGCCCTCGTCGACCAGCAGCTCGATCCGCTCGCGGGGCAAGAGCTTGCCGCGCCCGCGGTGGCGGGCCGCGTACTTCTCGCCGCCGCCCGCGACGGCCTTGGCGTGCTCGGCGTCGAGTTCGGCGAGCTTGGCCAGCATCGTCTCCCGCCGCGACGGCGGCTCCACCGCGCCGGTCATGAGGTGTATCCCAGCAGCTTGGCGGCGAGGTCGGTGAGCACTTCGGTCGCGCCCCCTCCGATGGGCAGGATCCGGGCGTCGCGGTAGTGCCGCTCCACCTCGGTCCCGTGCATGTAGCCCGTTCCGCCGTGCAGCTGGACGGCCTGGTCGCACACGTACGTCGCGCACTCGACGGCGGTCTGCTTGGCCAGGCAGGCCTCGGCGATGACCTCGGCGCTGGAGCCCGCGGCCGTGTACCTCTCGACGACCGCGTGCGTGTAGGCCTTGGCGACCTCCACCTGCCGGTGCATCTCGACCAGCTTGTGGCGCACGACCTGACGCCTGACCAGCGGCTCGCCGAAGGTCTGGCGCTGCCGGCAGTACTCGGCGGCGAGCGCGAGCGAACGGGCGGCGATGCCGTAGGCGTGCACGGCGAGACCGATCCGCTCCACGACGAACTGCTCGGCGATGTACAGGAACCCGGCGTTCTCCTCGCCGACCAGGTTGGCCACGGGGACGCGCACGTCCACGAAGGACAGCTCGGCGGTGTCGGAGCAGTGCCAGCCCATCTTGGCCAGCGAACGGTCGACGGTGAAGCCGGGGGTGTCCTTGTCGATGACCAGCAGGCTGACGCCACCGGAGCCGGGACCGCCGGTGCGGACCGCGGTGGTGACGAAGTCCGCGCGCACGCCGGAGGTGATGAACGTCTTGGACCCGTTGACGACGTAGTGGTCGCCGTCGCGCACCGCGGTGGCGCGCAGGCCGCCGACGTCGGAACCGCCACCGGGTTCGGTGATGCCGAGCGCGCCGATCATCTCTCCCGCCAGCGTCGGGCGGACGTAGCGGTCGACGAGTTCGGGCGAGCCGTGGGCGGCGATGTGGGGAAGCGCGATGCCGTGGGTGAACAGGGCCGCCATCAGCCCCGAGGACGCGCCCTCGGAGAGCATCCCCTCGTCGAGCGCCACCTTGTCGGCGAGCGTGCCGCCCTCGCCGCCGACCTCCTCGGTGAAGCCGACGCCGAGAACGCCCTGCTTGGCCGCGGCCAGGTGCAGCGGGCGGGGGATCTCGCCGGCGTCCTCCCACCGCTGCAGGCGGGGGGCGACCTCGCGGCGGACGAACTCCGCGCCGAGGTCGAAGAGCGCTTGCCGTTCCGGGTTCACAGGAGGTCCTCTCTGATGTCCACGATGCGGGAGCGCACCCACTCCCCCAGGGCCTTGGCCTGCGGGTCGAAGCGGGTCGACGCCGCGACGCCCCGGCCGAGCAGGCCGCGGACCAGCACGTTCACGGCGCCGAGGCCGGGCAGCGCGTACACGTCGACGTCCTTGTCCGCGGCCTCGGGGACGAGTTCGCGGACCTTGTCGGGGCTCATCAGCTCGATGAGCCAGGCGGTCCGCCGCTCGCGCGAGGGGGATCCGTCGTCGGCCACCCACAGGCCGAGGTTGGCGTCGCCGCCCTTGTCGCCGGACCGGGCGTGCACGAAGGTGCCGAGCGGCATCCGGCGGGTCGGGACGTCCGGGGCCGCGGCGGGCGACGCGGGGCGGCGCCCGGCGCCGCTCACGTCGGCGGGCCCGAACGCGGACGGGTCGGGGATCACCTCGCGCGACCCGTCGGCGTGGACGACCGTGTGCCGGACGGCCGAGCGGTCGGCGTACTCGGGACGGTAGATGCCGTAGGGCGAGGGCGACGGGGGCGGTCCGGTCATGGTGAAGCCGGGGTAGGAGGCCAGGGCCAGCTCGACCGCGGCGGCGGTGAACTCCCTGCCCACCGGCTCCTGCGCGGCGTCCATCACGGTGCAGCGCAGCAGGGTGGACGCGCCTTCCTCGGTGTCGGCGTCGAGGGCGGGGCGGCCGCCGCGCGTCCAGGTGACCGAGGAGGCGGTCAGCCGGGGCGTGAGCTGCTCGCGGACCCATTCCTCCTTGGCGTCGAGGTCGAGTCCGGTGAGCACGAACTCCACGGTGTTGCGCCAGCCGCCGAGCTCGTTGAGGCAGACCTTGAGCCGCTCCGGCGGCGGAGCCCCCCTCGTCCCCGAGACGAGCACCCGGTCACGGCCCTCCCGGGTGAGCCGCACGGTGTCGAGCAGCGCGGTGACGTCGGGGTTGAGGTAGTGCGCCGACTGGATCTCGTAGACCAGCTGGGCGGTGACGGTGTCGACGGTGGCCGCGCCGCCGGTGCCCTCGTGCTTGGTGATGACGCTCGAACCGTCCGCGGCGAGCTCGGCGATCGGGAAGCCGAGCGGCCGGCGCAGGTCGGCGCCCTGTTCGGCGAGCGCGCGGAAGCCGGAGAAGTTGCCGCCGGTGGCCTGGGTGCCGCACTCGATGATGTGGCCCGCGACGACCGCTCCCGCCAGCTCGTCGTAGGAGGTCCGCGTCCACCCGAAGCGCGCGATCGCCGGGCCGACGACGAGCGAGGCGTCGGTGACGCGGCCGGTGACCACGATGTCGGCGCCCTCGCGCAGCGCCGCGGCGATGCCGAAGGCGCCGAGGTAGGCGTTGGCGGTCAGCGCGCCCTCGAAGCCGAGGTGCCTGACGTCGTCGCCCTCGACGTGCGCGATCGCCGGATCGAGGCCCAGCCCCGCGGCGACCTCGCGCAGCCGGCCGGCGAGGGCCGCGGGGTTGAGGCCGCCCGCATTGCTGACGATCTTCACGCCCCGTTCGAGCGCCAGGCCGAGGCAGTCCTCCATCTGCCGCACGAACGTGCGGGCGTAGCCCAGGTCGGGCGACCTCAGCGTGTCCCTGCCGAGGATGAGCATGGTCAGCTCGGCGAGGTAGTCGCCGGTGAGCACGTCGAGCGGGCCGCCCTCCAGCATCTCCCGCATCGCCGACAGGCGGTCGCCGTAGAAGCCCGAGCAGTTGCCGACGCGGTAACGGCCGGTCATCGCAGCTCCTCCAGCGCCCGGCCGAGCGTGATCGCCCAGCGGTCGAGGACGCGGCGCCGCCGGGCGGAGTCGTCGGTCAGGGTGTTGGCCAGGCCCAGCCCGCGGACGAGGTCGAGGGTGGCCTGGACGAGCTCGCGCACGCCGGGCACGGACTCGTCGACCCCGAGCGCCTCGACGGTCAGCCGGTGGGCGCCGCCGCCGATCTTGTGCTCCAGCCGGACGACGGCGGTGTGGAGGGACTCGTCGCTGCGGGCCGCCACCCACAGTTCGAGGGCCGCCACGTAGAGGTCGCTGGAGAAGTGCTCGCCGAGCACGTGCATGATCCGGCGGATCCGGTCCGGCCCCGCGGGGAGCTCCGCGAGGGCGGCGCGGTACGCCGCGCCCCGGGACTCCCACAGGTGCTCGACGGCGGCGAGCACCAGGTGGTTCTTGGTCGGGAAGTGGTGCAGCTGCGCGCCGCGGCTGACCCCGGCCCGTTCGGAGACCAGCACGGTGGAGGTGCCGCTCCAGCCGCGTTCGACGAGGCACTCGACGGTGGCGTCGAGCAGCCGCTGCCGCATGGCCTGGGAGCGCTCACCCTGCGGGACGCGGCTCGGTGCGGTGGGTGACATGGGCGCATCGTGCCACCCGGGAAAACAAACAGTCAAGACTGACTTTTAATGCGCCGCCGCGCACCGCACGGCCTCCCGGTGCGGTGCGCGGGGCCCTCCGGGACGGGTTCAGCCGAGGCGGCCCGTGCGGACCGCCGCGACGACGCCGCCGTCGACGAGCAGGTCGGTTCCGGAGACGAAACCGGAGGACGGGCCGAGCAGGAAGTCGGCGGCCGCGGCGATGTCGGCGGGGGCGCCCACGCGCTTGGCGTTGGAGGCGTCGATCATCATCCGCATCCCGGCGCCGCTCTCGCCGCTCAGCTCGGCCTGGCCCATGGGGGTGGCGATGACACCGGGGCTGATGGAGTTGACCCGGGCGCCCCGCTCTCCCCAGACGGGGCTGGCGCCCCGGACGCGCAGCAGGTTGGCGTACTTGGCGAAGCTGTAGGCCTCGCCGGGAGCGGAGAAGCGGGAAGCCTCCGCGACCGGCAGGGACAGCAGTTCACGGGCCGGGGCGGTGGCCAGCCGCAGCGCGTCCTCGTCGGACACGGGAGGCCGGAAGTGCCCGGCCATGCTGGCGATGACCACACCGGCCCCGCCGGAGGCGACGACCTTGCCGAACTCCTCCAGCACCAGGGCGACCCCCAGCAGGTCGACCGCCAGGATGGCGGGGACGGGGGCCTGGACCGGGGACAGCCCTGCGGTGTGCACCACCGCGCGGACCTCCCCCAGCGACGCGGCACGCTCGGCCAGCGCGACGACCGAATCGGGCGAGGAGACGTCGACCGCGGCGGGCGTCACCTCGTAGCCCTCGCCCCGCAGCCCGCCGGTCACCGACTCCAGCAGTTCCCCGTCGAAGTCCGCGACCAGGACGCGGGCCCCGGGACCCTGCCGGCGGGCGATGGCCTGCCCCATCCCGCCCGCACCGATGATCACTACCACGTTCCGTGCCATGTCCGTCCACCCTCTCGGCGATGAGCTCCACCGGTGCGGGCCGGGTGACCGGCGCTCCGCATCGGATAATCCGACACATGCCGGTTTTCCGGCATGTGTCGGAGAAACCTATAGTAGAAGGGTGCCCCACCAGCAACCGCCAGACCGCCGCGTCCACCGCTCCCGCACCGCGCTGGAGACGGCGCTGCTGGAGCTCATCGGGGAGCACGACCTGGCGCGGATCTCCGTCCTCGACATCACCCGGCGGGCCGGCGTCAACCGTTCGACGTTCTACGAGCACTACGGGAGCGTCGACGACCTGGCGGCCAGCGCCTGCGCCGCGATGTTCGACGAGCTGATCGCCGTCGCCCCCGTCCTCGGCGGCCACCACGGACCCGGCGGCCGGGAACTCGCCGCCGACGCCCTGACCGCGGTCTTCTCCCACGTCGCCGAGCACGCCCGCCTCTACGGCGCCCTCCTCGGCGCCGGGGGCAGCGCCTACATGATCAACCACATGCACGAGCGGCTGACCGCCTCCATCCGCACCAACCTCGACCGCGCCGACGACCGGCGGGCCCGCCCCGCCGACCCGGCCGGATCCCCCCACGGCTCCTCGGCCGCGCTCCTCGCCGGGATCCTGCTCGGCGGCATCCTGGACTGGTTGCGCCACGGCTGCCCCGGCACCCCGCGGCAGACGAGCGCCACCACGCTGCCCCTGCTCCACGCGGCCGCCTCGGCGGCGGGATTCCCGCCCTTCCCCTGAGTGCCCGCCACCCCGCCCGCTCCACGATCTGACAGGGCTGTCGAGTAGTGATTTGCCGTGCAGTGCGCGATTTTCAGCAGGGCTGCGCCTTCTACTAGGCAGGAAGTGGATTTTGCTAGTAAGCAACGGGTTACCTCCCACACCTCCGTCGGGTAACAATGGCTCTCGACAGAGACGCACACCACGGGCGGGGGCCGGAAAGGAGCCGACAGCCATGGCGCTTCCCCGAGGGGACCGGTGAACACCCAGACGGCCGTGGTCATGGCCGTCGCCTCCAGCTGCCTGTACTTCCTGGGATTCGTCCTGTTCAAGAACGCCGGCACCGCGATGCCGCCGCTGCGGGGCACCCGCCCCGTCCACTTCGCCGTGACCGTCCTGTCCAGCGGGAGGTGGCTGGCCGGCGGGCTCGTCATGGGGGTCGGGGTGGCGCTGCAGTTCGCCGTCCTGCCCCGGCTCTCCCTGTCCGTCCTCATCCCGTCGCTGCTCTGCGGACTGGTCGTCCTGATGTTCCTGGCCTTCTTCGTCTCGGGCGAGCGCACGAGCACGAACGAGCTGTGCCACCTGGCGGTGATGACCGCCGGCGCCATGGTGGTCGCCCTGGCCGGGCCCGGCACGCCGCCCCCGGTGCCGAACGCCCTCCTGGTCCTGCTGGCCGCGCCCTCCTTCGCCGTTCCGATCCTGATCTTCTCGCTCGGCGACACCCGGCCGGAGGGCCAGCACGCCAGACCGCTGACCGGCATCGCCTACGGGCTCAGCGCGGGCACCCTCATCGGCCTGGCCGAACTGACGCTCGGCCTCCAGGCCGCCGAGGGGCTCACCGCCTCCGCCCTCGCGGGCCCCCTCCCCTGGCTCTTCCTCCTCGCCGTGGCCTGCGGCATAGCCCAGCTCCAGATAGCGCTGCAACGCTGCCGCATGCTCATCGTGCTGTTCGTCGCCACCCTCGTCGCCAAGACCTACCTCATGCTGGTCAGCGGCCTCCTGTGCCTCGGCTCGACCAGCGACCCCTTCTCCGCCCCCTGGCTCCTGCCCCCCGGCCTCGCCCTGATGACGGCGGCCTTCCTCCTCACCCCCCGCTACGAACCCGCCCGCCCCTTCGCCGCCCGGAGGAACGATCCCGGATGGCCGAGCCCCTGACCGAACCCGCACCCATCCCAGCGTGATCGACCGGGAGGGTCTCAGCGAGAGCGGACAGGAGAGGGCCGCAGGTGACCGTCAGGACGGTTTGCGCGTCTTCTTGAAGTACGTCCAGCTCGTGTCGTTGGGAGAGGTGAACTCCCGGGGCGCGTGAGCGTACTCCGGATGGTTCTTCTCGGCGTAGGCCCGCACGCCGGCCGGTAGGTCGTCATAGGAGTCCAGCTTCGTGCCCCTGCAGTGGAAGACCAGTCCTCCGGGGCGTTGCGCCATCTCCATCCAGGGCAGCCAGGCGGAGAGCCGCATCCACGACACGTCGCACCGGGCGCTCGCGAGCGACGGGTCGAGCGCTTCTGCGCGCGGGGCGTAGAAAGGGTCATGTCCGTCTCCTGGTCCGTAGCGGCGAGCCGTGATCGGTCAGCGGTGTCCGTCCGAGGGTCAGACCCGGGGTGGAGTCCCGTCAAGGCCGGGTGGGACGTCCGGTGGGCCCCGTCCGCGGGGACGGGCGGGGCCTCGCGTCGGGGGGTCGTGCGGTCAGGTCCAGCGGGAGCGGTCCTTCAGGTACTCGCCGGCGTCCTCCAGGCTCACGGGCTGGTAGGGGGTGTAGAGGTTGGGCTCGAAGCGGCTGCGGTAGCCGTCGAAGACCTCCCGGTACAGGTCCCAGTGGATGTCCGGCTGGCGGTTGTGGGCGCGGAAGCCCGCGATCGGGATCTGGCCGAGGACGAGCTTCTCGAACTTGCTGTCCGCCGTCGCGATGGCGTTGCCGTCCGGGCCGTAGATGGCGCTGCCGCCCGCGCCGGTGTCCTCGAAGAAGGGGGACTCGGCGGCGAGCACCGAGTTGTTGACGATCGCGCAGTACACCCGGTTGTGCAGGGCGGAGGCGCGGACGTCGATCTCGGAGAAGCTGCCGCTCGCGGTGCGCAGGAGGACCTCGGCGCCCTTGATGGCCGCGGCCCGGAACAGTTCGGGCTCCAGCTGGGTGGAGGACATGGAGATGTTGCCCAGCGGGGTGCGGGCCACCGGGACCACCGCGTCCCTGCCGTACTTCTCGACGTACTCGTCGAGCACGTCGTAGACGGTGGTGGTGAACAGCTCCTTCCCCTGGAAGATGCCCTTGACGTTGCGCGCCTTCCAGTGCTTGGCCACGATCCCGCCGTCCGGGCCGATCAGCGTGGTGATGCTGAGCACGTGGCCGGGCCAGTCGGGGTCGCGCACGTAGGCGCCGAACGCGATGTGGCAGCCGTACTCCCGCGCCTTGGCGGAGATCAGCTCGGTCTCCTCGCCGGGGATCTCGATGCAGCGGCGCTCCACCTCGGCCTTGGTCCAGTGGTCCCAGCCGCTGATCGGGAACTCGTGGAACAGCAGCAGGTCGGGGCGGGGGCCGAACCCGATGTGGAACGAGTTGTCGATCAGGTGCAGCATGTGGTCGAGGTTGGCCCGCATGCCGGACGGCTCGGGCGTCGGGTGCACCCGGGACTGCACGACCCCGAGGGTCCAGACGTCCTTGGCCAGCGGCGCCGTGGCGTAGCGGCCGTCGGCCTGCCGGGTGATGGCGGGGTTCATCGTTCACATCTCCTTGTCGGTGGGTTCGGCGGGGGTCAGCGGAGTTCGTCCGCGCGGAGGCAGGCCACCAGGCGGCCGTCCTCCTCCCGCCGCAGCTCCGGTTCCGTGCGCGAGCAGGCGTCGACGGCCAGGGGGCAGCGCGTGTGGAAGCGGCAGCCGGCCGGCGGGGAGACCGCGGAGGGCACCTCTCCCGTCAGCGGCACGCCGGGCCTGCGGTCGAGTCCGGGCACGGCGGCGAGCAGCGCCCGCGTGTACGGGTGGCGGGGGTCGGTGAACACCTGCTCGGCCGGGCCCGTCTCGACGAACCGGCCGAGGTACATGACCGCGACGTCGTCGGCCAGGTGCCGGGCGATGTCGATCTCGTGGGTGATGAGCACGTAGCTGAGGCCGAGGCGCTGCTTCAGGTCGAGCAGCAGGTTGACCAGCAGCGCCTTGACGCTGACGTCGAGGCTGGCGGTCGGCTCGTCCAGGACGAGGACCCGCGGTTCGACGGCCAGCGCCCGCGCGACGGTGACGCGCTGCAGCTCCCCGCCGCTCACCCCGCCCGGCCTCCGGTCGAGGTACTCCTCGGTGAGGCCGACCAGCTCCAGCAGCTCGCGGACCCGGGCCGCCCGCGCGGCGCGGCCCGGGTGCAGCCCGTGCACGGCCAGCGGCTGCTCCAGCGCGTGGCGGATGCTCTTGCGCCGGTTCAGCGCCGACCAGGGGTTCTGCGACACGAGCTGGATCGCGCGCCGGTCCACGCCGTCGCGGCCATGGACGAGGATCCGGCCGCCGGTCGGATCGGCCAGCCGGACCAGCATCCGGGCGATCGTGGACTTGCCGCAGCCCGACTCGCCGATGATCGACAGGGTGCGGCCCTCGGGCACCTCGAACGAGACGCCGTCGACGGCGTGCACCACCCGGTCCCCGCCGCGGCCGGACCTGATCCGGTAGTGCTTCTCCAGGTCCTGCACCGTTACCGCGTTCATATCTCCTCCTCCGCCCGGTGGCAGCGCACCAGCGCGTCCCCCACCGGGCGCGCCTCCGGGAGCTCCTCGCGGCAGCGGTCGATGACGGCGGCGCAGCGCGGGGCGAACGGGCAGCCGGGGAGCCTGTTGGCTCCGGTGACCGAGCCGGGGATGGTGCGCAGCGGCTCGCCTCTGCGGCCCCGCCCCGGAACCGCCTCCAGCAGTGCCCGCGTGTAGGGGTGCCTGGGCGTCTCGAACACCGCGCGGGCCGGGGCGAGTTCCACCAGCAGTCCCGCGTACATGACGCCGATCCGGTCGCTGACCTGTGAGATCACCCCGAGGTCGTGGGTGACGAACACCATCGCCAGGCCGGTGCGGTCGCGCAGTTCCAGCAGCAGCCGCAGCACCTGCGCCTGCACGGTGGCGTCGAGCGTCGTGGTCGGCTCGTCGGCGAGCAGCAGGTCGGGCTGCTTGCCGAGGGCGGCCACCGCGATGAGCAGCCGCTGGAGCTGCCCGCCGGAGAACTCGAAGGGGTAGCCGTCCAGCCGGTCGAGCACGGTGCCCAGACCGACGCCGGTGAGCAGCTCCCTCAGCTCGCCGTCGCCGATGTCGCCGAGGTGCCAGCGCAGCTGGCGGCCGACGGGGGTGGACGGGGACAACGAGGTCATCGGCCGCTGCGGGATCAGCCCGATGCGGTCGCCGCGCAGCCGCCGCATGCCGTCCTCCTTCAGCGACGCCAGGTCGGCGTCCCCGAAGCCGACACGGCCGGAGGTGATCTCGGCGTTGCGCGGCAGCATGCGCATCAGCGCCGTGAGCAGGGTGCTCTTGCCCGAACCCGACTCCCCGACCAGCCCGAGGATCTCGCCCCGTGCCAGGTCGAACGACACCTCCCGTACCGCGGGCACCCCGCCGCCGCGGGTGCGGAACGTGACGGCGAGGTCCTGCACGGACAGCAGCGGAGCCCCCGCCGGGGCCGGTGGCACGGCCCCGGCGGTCTTCTGCTCGGCGGGCATCAGTACGTCCGCGCCGAGGGGAGCGAGAGACGGCTGACCTTCATGATCTTCGCGTCGAGGGACTCGATCTCCTTGCGCTGGGCCACGACGAGCTTGGGGTGGACCGGCGGCATCATGATCGCGTCGGCGGCGAGGAGACCGTTGATCTTCTTGCAGATCCCGGCCCGCTCCGCGTCGTCGGAGGTCGCCCAGGCCTGGGCGAGCAGTCCGTCCACCTCCTCGTTCTTGTAACCGAAGTTGAGCGGGTACTTGGAGCTCATCGTGGTGAGCAGCGTGAAGGCGGTGTCGCCGCCGCCGAAACCGCTCTCGAACGACGTCATCGCCATCTCGTACTTGCCGGTCGCCCAGTTCTTCACCCACGGGCTGAAGTCGAGGACCTCGAGGGTGCATTCGATGCCCGCCTGCTTCCAGCCCTCGGCGAGCACCTGGCCGATGTTCTTCATCAGCGTGTCGCTGGTGACCATCAGGGTGAACTTCAGCGCCGGCATCCCCGCCTCGGCCAGCAGCGCCTTGGCCTTCGCGGCGTCGGGGACCTCGCCGTAGAGCCGCAGCGCGGCGTCGTGGCCCTCGACCGAGGGGCCGATCGGGCCCTGGGCGATCTGTGCGTTCCCGGCGAAGACGATGTCGCGGACGCCCTTGCGGTCCATGGCGTGCGCGAGCGCCTGGCGCACCCTGACATCGTCGAACGGCGCCTTGTTCGTCACGAAGTAGGTGATGAGGTCGCTGGGCGCGTCCACCTCGTGCACCTGGACGGCGCTGTCCTTCTTGAGCAGTTCGACGCTCTCGGGAGCGACGTCCGTCATGATCTGGATCTTGCCCTCGCGCAGGTTGACCATCCGGGTCGCCGGGTCCGGGATCGCCTGGAAGACCAGGCTGCGGACGGCGGGCTTGGCCCCGTGGTAGGCGTCGTAGCGCGTCAGCGAGACCTCGCTGCCCTGGGTCACCTTCTCCAGCTTGAAGGGGCCGGTGCCCATGGTGGTGTCCGTGCGCTCGACGAAGTCCTTGTGCACGATGGGCAGGTTGGTGAGGTGGGAGCGCAGCACGCCGAACTCCGTGGTCAGCTCGATCTCCACGGTCTGCGCGTCGACGGCCTTCGCGCCCTTGACGTAGCCCACGAAGAACGAGGTCCAGTCGCTCGTGCTCTTGGGGTCGTTGACGAACCCGATCGTGGCGACCACGTCGTCGGCGGTGAGGGGGTCGCCGTTGTGGTGGGTGACGCCCTTCTTGATCTTGATCGTCCAGGTCAGGCCGTCCGCGGAGACCTCCGGCTCGCCGTCGGCCAGCAGCGGGACCGAGCGCAGCTCGGCGTCGTAGGTGTAGAGGGACTCCACGACCGGGTCGAGCACCCAGTGCACCCGCTTGGTGGTGCTGGCGAGCGGGTTCATGTAGTCGGAGATGGACAGGACGCCGAACGTGATCTTCTCGGGCGTCGCGCCCTTCGCGGCGGGGGCGTCGTCCGTTCCGCACGCGGTCAGCGCGAGCGCCCCGGCGGTGAGCACGCCGGTCATCGTGAGGAAGCGGCGGCGGTCCATCGTGGCGCGGGAGATGGCGGTCATCGGGTTTTCCTTAGGGTCGGGGGGAGGTGGCTCAGTGGCGGGCGTCGGCGTCGAGGGCGTCGCCGAGCCCGTCGCCGAGGAGGTTGAAGCCGATCGTGGCGACGAGGATGACCAGCCCGGGAATGATCGAGTACCACCACGCGCCGAGCAGCATGTAGCTCGTGGCGTCGCCGAGGATGTTGCCCAGGCTGGGCTGGGGCGGTTGGATCCCCAGGCCGAGGAAGCTCAGGGCGCTCTCGGCGAAGATGGCCACCCCGATCCACAGGAACGCCTGGACCAGGACGGGCGGGAGCACGTTGGGCAGGATCTCGCCGCCGATGATGCGCCGGCGGGGGACGCCGATCACGCGCAGCGAGTCCACGTAGTCCTCCTGCACCTCCACGAGCGTCGCCGACCGGGTCACCCGGGCGAAGTACGGGATGAACCCGACGCCCAGCAGCAGGACGACCTTCGTGGTCGAGGTGAGGGTGAGGAAGCCCAGTTCGGTGTCGCCGGTCCCGGTGATGCCGATGACGAACAGCGCGAAGACGAAGAGCGGCAGCGCCTGGAGGGCCTCCAGGATCCGCATGATCACGTCGTCCGGCCAGCGCCCGCCGAAGTACCCGGCGACCAGCCCGGCGGGCACCGCGACCGCCAGGCCGAATCCGACGCCGGCCACCGCCACCAGCAGCGACACCCGTGCGCCCTCGGCCGTGCGGGCGAAGAGGTCGCGCTGGAGGTGGTCGGTGCCGAACGGGTGCGCCGCACTCGGGCCGGCGAGGGTCTCGCCGGTCCTGGACGTGGCGTCCCCAGCGAACATCGGCCCCGCCAGGGCCAGCAGGAGGAACAGCAGCAGCAGGAGCAGTCCGGTCCAGGTCAGCGCGGACAACCGCGGCGGACGCAGGCGCGCGGCCCGCGGCCGGGGGAGCACTCGGGTCATCACCATGTCTAGCGGGCCGTCCCGTTCAGGAACCCGGCGCGTATCCGGGGGTTGAGCACGAAGTAGAGGAGGTCGACGACCAGGTTGGCCATGAGGAACACCGAGGCGGTGACCAGCGTGCAGGCGATGGCCAGCGGGTAGTCCTGCTGGCGGAACGCCCCGACGATGGTCTGGCCGATCCCCGGGATGTTGAACACGGTCTCGACGAGCACGGTGCCGCTGACGAAGACGCCGAGCATGAGCCCGATCACCGTCGCCGTGGGGATGATCGCGTTGCGCAGCGTGATGTCGCGCAGGATGCGGCGTTCGTTCAGGCCCATGGCGCGGGCGAAGGAGACGTAGTCGGCCTGCGCGGTCTCGATCATGGACGCGCGCAGGGTGCGGGCGATGATCGCGCCGGAGCCCAGCCCCAGGGCGAACGCCGGCAGCACCACTCCGCGCAGGTTGCCCAGCGGATCCTCGGTGAACGGCACCCAGCCGCTCGACGGCAGGACCCCCTTGATGAAGAGGCCGAAGACCGCCACCAGGACCAGCGCCAGCCAGAAGCTCGGGATGGAGAGCGCGATGACGCTGACCACGCGGACGAACCCGTCGGTGAACGAGTCGCGCCTGCGGGCGGCCAGCGCGCCGGCGGCAAGGCCGACCACGATCCAGAAGAGGAAGGCGGCCAGGCTGAGTTCGAGGGTGACGGGCAGCCGCTCTCCGATGATGGCGCTCACCGGCCGGTCGCTGAAGAGCGAGTTGCCGAGGTCGCCGGAGAGGAGGTTGCCCAGGAACTTGACGTACTGCACCCAGATGGGCTGGTCGAGGCCGAAGCGGTGCTCGACCTCCGCGCGCTTCTCCGGGGTGGGGTTCATCCCGAGGTAGGCGTCGACCGGACCGCCGGGGGCGGCTCTGAGCATGAAGAAGACGAGGGTCAGGACGATGAGCAGGACCAGCGCGAGGCCGGCGACCCGACGTCCGACATACCGAAGCATCCCGGGTCCTCATTTGCGTGATGGGCATCGCGGGTCCCGCGGCGGGGAACGGCGGATGCACGAGGGGCGGGGACGGGGGCGCCGCGCCGCGCCCCGGGCGGGGGCCCTGGGAGCGCGGGCGGTGAAACCCGGGGAGGAGCTCAGACGACCTTGGTCTCGTTGATGACGGTGCGCTTGACCAGGCGGTCGCCGTCCATCCACTGCCAGGTGCGGCATTTGTGCAGGCCGTCGCGGGAGAGCTGGATCAGCTCGTAGAGGTAGTTGGCCGAGTCGTTCTTGTACGACCAGGTCAGCACGATCGTCTGGTCGTCCACCTGGCTCATCTCGCCGATGATCCGGTCGGTGTCGAAGTGGCAGACGCCGTTCCCGTCCAGCCGGCCGCCGAAGTCGAAGGCCTCCTCCCGGCCGTCGGCCCAGGTGTAGGTGTTGGTCTGGAGGATGTCGAACGTTCCGTCCTCCGGGACTCGGCAGTACAGGTGGGACGCGTGCCGGTCCACGATGGTCCCGTCGGCGGCGATGTGGACGTACTCACCACGCCATTCGCCGAGGTGCTTGGCGATGATCGGCATTCCGGAGATGGCTGCGCGCATCGGTCCTCCCTGTTCACAGGTGCTCGCTGGGGTCGAAGGCGGCTTTCGTTGACAGGGCCGCGGCAGCGACCCTAGCGTGATCCCCGTCTCAATGGAACAGTGTTCCGTCACCAGGAACGAAAAACTCTGAGGTTTAACAAACATGACTCAGAACACCCAGCGGCCCCTCATCGAGGGCATCACCGCGGCGATCGTCGGAGTGAGCGACTTCGCCCCCCATCTCGAGCTGTTCACCGGTCGGCTCGGCTACGCGGTGGCGGCCGAGGGCGCCGTGCCCGCGGCGGTCGCCGACGCCCTGTGGGGAACGGGCCCGGCGGACCTCGAGGTGGTCGCGCTGGCCGCCGCCGGCTCCGGTACGGGGCGGATCCACCTCGTGCGGGTGCCCGAGCCCGTCGCGCCGGCCGAGCCCCCGCACAACCTCGACGTCGGCCTGGTCGGGATCGACATGTACGCCCGCGACATCAAGGCCGCGCACGCCGAGCTCGGCGCCGCCGGGCACCCCTGGACCGTCGCCCCCACCACCTACGGCGTCGCGGTGGGCGAGCGCGAGGTCGAGGTCACGCAGGGCATCTGCCCGGCGCCGGACGGGACCGTCGTGGTCTTCGTCCAGCCCGCCGCGGTCCGCGGCACCGAGGCGTGGGACGCCGACCCGGAACGCTCCTACACCGAGCTCACCTCGGTCGTCTGCCACGTCCCCGACCCCGACGCCGAGGTCGCCTTCTGGGGCCCGCGGGGGCTGGGCATGGACGTCTGGTACGACGTGGTGTTCTCCTCCCCCGGGTTCGACGAGGTCGCCGGGCTGCCGGACGGCACCCGGATGCGCCTGGCGTTCCTGGCCGGGGAGAAGACCGCCCGGATCGAGGTCACCTCCGCCGACGCCGAGCACCGCGTGGACCGGCGGGCGGCCCAGCGCCCGGCGCGCTCGCTCGGCCACAGCGGCTGGTCGGTGCGCACCCGCGACCTGGCCGCCGCGCTGGAGAGCGTCCGCCGCACCGGCGGCCGGGTGCTCGCCGGCCCGGTCGAGACCGACGACCCGTGGCACGGCCGCGCCACCGCGGCGAGCGTGGACACCCCCAACGGCGTCTCGGTCACCCTCTGGCAGCCCCTCGGCTGACCCGCCGCGCTCCGATCCAGCGGGACACCGCTCCCGTACGACGTGCCGGACCCGGCTTTCCGAAAGGAACAAGCATGCCCGTCCTCCGTGGAGGCGCACCCCTGTCGATAGCGGGCGGCGTGCGTGAATTCGCCCGCGCCACCCCCCTGGCGACGGCGGTGATCGACGGCGACCGCGCCCTCACCTACGCCGCGCTCGACGACCGTTCGAACCGCCTGGCCACCGCCCTGCTCGCCGGGGGCCTCTCCCCCGGCGACCGCGTCGCGGTGCTGCTGGGCAACCGGCTGGAGTACCCGGAGATCGCCGCCGGGATCGCCAAGGCCGGCCTGCTCATGGTGCCGCTCAACCCCCGCCTCACCCCGCCCGAGGCGCGCTACATCCTCGAGCACTCCCAGGCCGGGGCGGTCGTCCTCGACGACGCCTGCGCCCCCGTCGTGGGCGACGCGATCGAGGAGCTGCGGCTCCCCGCCCTGTCGATCGACGGCGGCCAGGCCGGCCGCCCCTACGAGGACGTGCTCGCCGGAGCGCGGGCGGTGGACCCGGCGGTACGGGTGGACGAGCTCGACCCGTTCTGCGTCGCCTACACCTCGGGCACGACCGGACGGCCCAAGGGCGTGCTGATCAGCCACCGGAGCCGGGCGCTGACGTTCTACTTCTCGGCGATGGAGTGGGGGCTCGGCACCGGCCGCACGTCGGTCGCGGTGGCGCCGATGTACCACGGCGCCGGGTTCGCCTTCGGCTACGCCCCGGTCCACACCGGCGGCACCGTGACGATGCTCCGCAAATGGGACCCGGAGGCGCTGCTGCGCCTCGTGGAGCGGGACCGCGCCCAGTCGGCGTTCCTGGTGCCGACGCACGCGCAGATGCTCCGGGCGCTGGACGGGGCGAAGCTCGCCGAGCGGGACCTGAGCAGCCTCGACACGCTCTACTTCAACGCCGCCGCGCTCCCCTGGGCGCTCAAGCAGTGGGTCATGGAGGCGTTCCCGGACTGCGGCGTGCACGAGCTGTACGGCTCGACCGAGGCGGGCATCATCACCGACCTCCGCCCGGTGGACCAGCACCGCAAGCCCGGTTCGGTCGGCCACGCCTGGTACATGACGGAGCTGCGGGTCGTCGGCCCCGACGGCGAGCCCGTCGGTCCGGGCGAGCCGGGCGAGCTGTTCAGCCGCTCCCCGTTCCTCATGAACGGCTACCACGACGACCCGGCCGCCACTCGGGAGTGCACCACCGAGGACGGCTTCCTCACCTGCGGCGACATCGTGGTGCGCGACGAGGAGGGCTACGTCCACGTCGTCGACCGGAAGAAGGACATGATCATCTCCGGCGGCCTCAACGTGTACCCGCGCGAGGTCGAGGAGGTGCTGGCCGGGCACGCCGCCGTGGCCGAGGTCGCCGTGGTCGGCGCGCCCTCCGAGACCTGGGGCGAGGAGGTCGTGGCCTATGTCGTCCCGCGCGGGGGCGAGGACGGCCCCGGCCTGCTCGCCGAGCTGGCCGAGCACTGCCGCGCCGGTCTGGCGGGCTACAAGCTGCCCCGGCGCTGGGAGGTCGTCGACGCGCTCCCCAGGAACGCGGCGGGGAAGATCCTCAAACGTGACCTCAAGGTGAGGGCAGATCCCTCCTGAGTCTTGACCTGGAAACCTCAGACAATTACCTTCGAAGCATCGAAACAGCGTTCCAACGCATAAGACATAGCTTTGAGTCAGTGGAAGGACATCACAGTGCGCCCCCATGTCGAGCTGATCCAGGAAGACGACTACGTGTGGCACGGCGCCGAGCTCATCGGCGGTGAGGGCCGCGCCAGCGAGCGCCGGCTCTCGGTGGACGAGGAGGACGGCTCCTCCTCCCTGCGGATCGACTTCCACACCGACTGGGGTCGCGGGCCCGGCATCCACCACGCCAACAGCGAGTACTACGTGCTCGAGGGCTCGATGACCTACGGCGGCCGGAAGATCGGCAAGGGCGGGTACGTCTACGCGCCGAAGGGCGTGCCGACCGACGCGATCACCTTCGCGGAGGGCACCCGGCTCCTGCACTACCGCGAGTACGGCGACGCCGGCTTCGACCGCGTCGACTCCCTCGCCCACCCGCGCTGGGAGGGCGCCCGCGAGGACGTCATCGTCATCGACAGCGGGGCGATGAAGTGGGACGCGGTGCCCAACCCCGGCCCCATGCCCGGCCTGTTCATCAAATACCTGCACGTCGACCCGGCCACCGGCTTCTACACCCGCCTGGTACACGCCCAGGAGGGCTGGGCCGACCACCGCCTGGCCCACCACCCCTGCTACGAGGAGGCCTACACCACCCAGGGCCACATGGAGTACAACTTCGGCACCCTCGACCTCGGCACCTACTTCTTCCGGCCCGCCCGCGTGAAGCACGGCCACTTCACCACCATGGAGGGCGGCGCGACCTGGCTGCTGCGCTCCGACGGCGAACTGCAGAACTGGTACACCCAGAACGAGTGGCTGCGCTGGGGCGGCGAGGCCGTCAACTACGGGCCGGAAGGCGGCCGCATGCGCTGGTCGCAGTCCTCCCACGACCTCGGCTCGGGCCCCACCTGGCGCAGCGAGAAGGACATCGCCGACCTCACCGCCGCATGGCAGTTCCAGCGTGACCAGGGGCAGCCCGACGCGCGCTACACCCAGCACGGCCAGGGCGTCGACCGCAGCATCCTGGCCATCGCCAAGGCCATGGACGCGGCGCGCCTGCAGGGCGGCCACTCCGACGACCACGGCCACACGCACGACCACGGACACGACCACACGCACGACCACGAGCACGAGGTCCCGGCGCTGGACTGGGGCGCGGACCCCGCGTCGCTGGAGCACGCCGACGAGCGCACCGACCCGGGCGCGCACAACTGGGCGCACGGGCGGGCGTGGAAGCCGGGCGACCACATCCCGGCGCCCATCATCTCCTCCCTGCCGGTCCGCAGCCGCTCGCGCGGGCGCTGGGACGGCGACGGCATGTAACCGCCCCCCTCTGCCAGAACCATGCGAACACCGTGGCCGGGCCCTACGGGTCCGGCCACGGCCGTCCCTCCGGAGCTTCACGTGCCCCTCATCCCGCTCTCCGCGCCCGCCATGGAGCCCGTCCACGGGTTCAACTCCTACAGCCTGGCGATCCTGCTGCACATCGTGCTCTTCGTCTACTGGCTCGGCAGCGACATCGGCGTCTTCTACTCCAGCAGGTTCATCCTCCGCTCCGAGCTGCCCGTCCCGGCCCGCTCGGTCGCGACCAAGATCATGCACGCCGTGGACATGGCGCCGCGGATCTGCCTCGTGCTCTTCCTGCCCAGCGGCGTGACGCTCATGGCGCTGAGCCCGTTCGGCGACGGCGTCTTCCCCGGCTGGCTGGTCGCCCTGACCTGGGTCGGCTCGCTGGCCTGGCTGGCCCTGGTCGTCTACGACTACACCCGCGGCGCCACCCCGTTCGGCAGGGCGGTGCAGCGGCTCGACCTGATCGTCCGCTACGGCCTGGGCGCCGGGCTGCTCGCCGTCTCCGGCTACGTCCTCCTCAGCGCCGAACCGTTCGGCGTCACCACCAACCCCAAGTGGCTGGCCGCCAAGGTCGCCGCGTACGCCCTGTGCATCCTGTGCGGCGTGATGATCCGCCGCCGGCTCGCCCCCTTCGGCCCCGCCTTCGGCAGGCTGGTGAGCGAGGGCTCCAGCCCCGAGGTCGAGCAGCAGATCAAGCACTCCGTGCGCTCCTGCCTGCCCTACGTCTACTCCATCTGGTTCCTGGTCCTCCTCGCCGCCTTCCTCGGCGTCGTCAAGCCCGGCACCACCGCCTTCGGCTGACCCGACCGCCCGCCAGGGGCGGAGGAGCGAACCCGCTCCTCCGCCCCTCTTCCGTTCCCCCACCACCCCGACCAGAACGCCACAAGACCGACAGAACGCCGTATCACGAACCGCGCGACAGACGCCGTGGAGCGAGACAGGCGGACGGTCCCACCGCAGGACACGCTGGAGGCGGGAGGAGAGGGCAGCGAGGCCGGGCGGGGCGGCGGGTGGTTTCGGCCGGGGTGGTCGTGGGGCCTCTTTCGACGCGAAAGGCATGGCGGGCGACGTTCGGTCGTCCGCCATGCCTCTTTCCGGTCGCGGCCGGGGGTGCGCGCCCGTCTTTGCGGGCGGGTCAGGGGTGGGTGGTCAGGCGTTCTCCTGCCGGAGGCGGCCGAGGTAGGCGGCCTGGACGCGGGGGTCGTCCCGCAGTTGCGCGGCGGTCCCCTCGACGGCGACCTTGCCCCGCTCCAGCACGTATCCGCGGTCGGCGAGGCGGAGCGCGGTGCCGGCCTGCTGCTCCACGAGCAGGACGGTCAGGCCGCGTTCGGCGTGCAGCCGCCTGAGGTAGCCGAACAGCTCGGCGACCTTGAGCGGGGCCAGGCCGAGGGACGGCTCGTCCAGCATGAGGAGCCGGGGCTCGGCCATCAGGGCGCGGGCGACGGCGAGCATCTGCGCCTCGCCCCCCGACAGGGTGCCCGCGAGCTGGGAGCCCCGCTCGGCGAGCCGCGGGAAGATCTCCAGCAGCTCGCCGCGCCTGCGCTCGCTCTCGGCGCGGCGGCGCCGGGTCGGGAAGCCGCCGAGGGCGAGGTTCTCCAGGACCGTGTGGTCGGGGAAGATCTGCCTGCCCTCGGGCACGTGGCCGAGCCCGAGTCCGGGCCGGCGCCAGCCCGGCACCCTCGCCAGGTCCCGCCCGGCGAACCTGACCTGCCCGGCGCTCGGCTTGAGCAGGCCGGACACGGTCTTCATCGTCGTGGTCTTGCCCGCCCCGTTGGGGCCGAGCAGCACCACGAACTCGCCCTCGTCCACCCGCAGGTCGAGCCCGTCGAGGGCGCGCACGCCCCCGTAGCCCGCGGTCAGCCCGGACAGTTCCAGCAGCGCGCTCACGATGTCTCCTCCTCCACCAGGTCGGGCCGTCCGAGGTAGGCCTCCAGGACCGCCGCCGAACCGCGCACCCTCTCGGGATCGCCGCGCTCGATCACCTTGCCGCTCTCCAGGACGGTGAGCTCGTCGCAGAGCCCCATGACGAAGTCGACGTTGTGCTCGATGAGCACGACGGCGAGCCCGCGTTCGCGCAGCACCCGGCACAGCCGTCCGAGGGCGTCGAGCTCCTCGGACGTCAGGCCGGTGGCCGGCTCGTCCAGGATGAGCACCTTCGGCCTGCTGGCCACCGCGCGCACCACTTCCAGGAGCCGCTTCTGGCCGTGCGACAGGGAGGACGCCAGCCAGTCGGCGCGGCCCGCGAGCCCGGCGAAGGCGAGCAGCTCCCTGGCCTCTTCGCGCTCCCTGCGGTCCTGGCGCCGGTAGGCGGGCGACCGCAGGACCGCGCCGAGCCAGGAGTAGCTCTCCTGCATGCGCATGCCGGTGAGGACGTTGTCCAGGACGCTGACCCGTTCGAAGAGGTGCGGGACCTGGAACACCCGGGTCACCCCCGCGCGCGCGACGCCGTGGGCGGCGGACGGCGCCTCCTGGCCGAAGACCTCCACCCGCCCGGCGTCGATGCGGTGGTAGCGGGTCAGGCAGGAGACGAGCGTGGACTTCCCCGACCCGTTGGGGCCGATGATCCCGTGGACGGTGCCGGGCATGATCCGGATGTCGACGCCGTCGAGGGCGTGCACCCCGCCGAAGTGCTTCACGATGCCGGCGCCTTCGAGCGCCGCCGTCCCCCCGGGGACGTCGCGCACCCGCGGCACCACGTCGGGCACCACGTCGGGGAGCTCCTCGTCCTCCAGCTCGGGCAGCCTGTCCCGGCCGAGCCGGGAGGCCTTCCAGCTGCCCACGAGCCCCTGGGGGATCAGCATCATCGACACCAGCAGCAGCAGGCCGAGCACCAGGGTGGTGTACCGCGCCTGGTCCTTGATCAGCTCGACGAGCACCGCGATGATGCCGACGCCGATGACCGGGCCGACCAGGGTGGAGATGCCGCCGAGGAACAGGCCGACGAAGAAGATGATGCCGTTGTCGAGCAGGCCGACGTCGGGGTTGATGAAGCCGAGCTGCAGCGCGTACAGCGCGCCGGACAGGCCCGCCATGCCGCCGCAGACGCCGAAGAGCAGGAGCTTGGCGCGGGAGGGCGCGATGCCCATCGCGGAGGCGGTGTCGGAGGACTCGCGCACCGCCATCGAGGCGCGGCCGACGCCGCTGCGCACGAGGTTGCGCTGCAGCACGTACATCAGGGCGAGGCAGGCGAGCACCACGTAGTAGAACGCCGTCTTGGACATGACCTCACCGCCGGACCCGGGGGCGATGCCGCTGATGCCGACGATGCCGCCGGTGACCGGCTCCCACTCCCTGCCGACCTCGATGACGATCAGGTTGGCGGCCAGGGTGATCATGCCGAAGTACAGGTAGGTGGCCCGGAGGCTGACCAGCAGCACCAGCACCGCGACGACGGTTCCCACCGCCACCGAGGCCACGAGGCCCAGCAGCCAGGAGCCGCTGACCTGGACCACCAGGTAGCCGGTGGCGTAGCCGCCGGCGAGCTGGAGTCCCGAGTGCATCATGGACAGCATCCCGCCGTACCCCATGGAGAGGTTCAGGGAGATGGTCAGGATGGCGCTGATCGCGGCGGAGGCGACGAGGCCGTTGTAGTACGCCGCGTTGTAGCTGTAGTAGTCGGTGATCATCGGCCAGGCGAGCAGCACCGCGACCGCGATGACCGCCAGGCCGCCCAGGACCGCGGTCCGGGCGCGGTGGTAGCCGGGCGAGTCGAGCACCGACCGCCGCGCCGCGCCGTCGCCGGCGCCGGGGACAGGAGAATCCGCCGTTGTCATCAGTGCGCCTCCATGGGCTTGCCGAACAGGCCGGACGGGAACACGACCAGGATCACGGCGAGCGCCGCGAACACCGCGAAGTTGCCGACGGAGCCGCCGACCATGCTCCGGACGACGGTGTCGAGGACGCCGACGATCATTCCGCCGGCGAGCGCGCCGCGCGGGGAGCCGACGCCGCCGATCACCGCGGCGGTGAAGCCCTTGATGGTGAACAGCAGCCCGGCCGCGGGCGCCACGAAGATCACCGGTGCGGCGAGCATGCCCGCGATCGCGGTGATCACCGCGCCGATCACGAAGGAGAGGCCGATGATGCGCTGGACCGGGATCCCCATGAGGACCGAGGTGTCGGTGTTGTGGGCGGTGGCCCGGATCGCCCGCCCGTAGGCGGAGCGCCGGAGGAAGAGGTCGTAGCCCGCCATCACGGCCAGGGCCACGGCGATCGCCAGCGCCTCCTGCCACTCCACGGTGACGCCCGCCACCTGGAAGCCGCCGTCGACGACGGGCCGCGGACGCAGGGCGTCCACGTCGAAGTAGGTGAGGTTGAACAGGGACTGGAAGATCAGGGCCGCCGCCAGCGTCGCGATGATCCACGCGTAACGCGAGCCGGACAGCCGGACCGGCAGCATGATCATGCGTTCCATGAGCAGGCCCATGAACGCGGCGAGGACGAGCGTGATGCCGATGGCCGCGGCCCAGCCCAGCTTCTCGAGCGCGACGATCTGATACGCGACCGCGGCGCCGAGGATCACGGCCTCCCCCTGCGCGAAGTTCATGATCCGAGTCGGCTGGAAGACGATGGTCAGGGCGAGGGCGACCAGAGCGTACACGGAACCGGCGAACAGTCCATCGATGATCGCCTCAGGGCTCATCTGCACTGCTCCTTCGAGAAACGAAGATGGGCAAATCGTGTTCCGGATACCAGAACAGGATTGGAAACCTAGGCTCCCGTCCTCGCCGTGTCAATAGGTCTGATGTTTACATTGCCCTCGCTGGACGACCGTTGTCGATAAAAGTCGGTGTGGATAGGGCAGGCCACCGGCCCGGTCGCCCCGCACCCGCGCACCGCGCGGATGGGAGGCGGTCCGGGCCGTTCCCGGCGGCCGTTACCCGCCTTCCGGAGCCACCCATCCCATCTGGGCCGACAGCCTTCGCGTGGAGTCGAGCAGCGCGTCCACGCACGCGTCGACCTCCTCGCGGAACCGCTCCAGCGGCCCGCAGACGCTGACGACCACCACGGGCCGGCCGTGGTGGTCGAAGACGGGGGCGGCCACGGAGGCCGCGCCCGACATGCGCTCGGCGAACGACTGCGCCCAGCCGCGCTCACGGATCTCCGCGAGCTCCTCGCGCAGCCTGGGGACGTCGTCGATCGTGCGGTCCGTCAACGGCTCCAGGCGGACCTCCGACAGGTAAGCCTCGATCTCCTCGTCGCCGAGGAAGGCCAGGAACGCCTTGGAGGAGCCTCCTGCGTGCAGGGGGTAGGGCACGCCGAGGGAGACGCTCATGATGACCTCGCGGGCGGGGGTCACCTGGTCGGCGTAGACCCGGGTCCGGCCGGTGCGCAGGGACAGGGTGGCCGTCTCGTCGGTGCGCTGGGAGAGCGTCACCAATTCGGGCGCCACGATATGCCGGACGTCCAGCCGGTCCAGGTAGGCCAGGCCGAGGCGCATGGCGCCGATTCCCAGCGAATAACGCCTGCTCACCGGATCGAGGGCGATGAGATGTCGGCCGCGCAACGAGGACAGAATCCGGTGCACGGCCGCCTTCGACATTCCAAGCGTTTCGGCTATCTCAGTCACCCCGAGTGTCGCCGCCGGGGTTTCGACGAAGTACATCAGCACGTCCACGGCCCGCTCGACGGTGGCGATCACCTGTCCGGTGTTCTCACGAACGGGGGGTTCGCCTGGCACGGCGCTGCGATTCTTCGTGGGCATGTCTTCCTCCGGAAGCGGCTACGTTGTGTCAACCATTTTGGTGTTGGAATCCCACCTTCACCGGAAGATCAGTGACAATTCTTGTATTGAGGAATTCCCACCACTCGTCCTGGCTGACCCGCTGGGCCTCCCAGGCGTCGTCGGTCTTCATCGCGGCCAGGGCCGAGCGGTACTCGCCCCAGCCCGCCTCGTCGTCGAAGGCGGCCCAGTTCTCCACGACGTACACGTCACCGATCACGCTGTAGTACCAGCGGACCTCCCGCACCATCGGAAGGTCACGGTAGAACCAGCGCTCCCGGTCCTCCAGCCAGTTCCAAAATCCCCGCATGTCGCCGCGGGCCCGCAAGCTGAGCTTCATCCGGTAGACGAGGTAGATCATCGTCGCCCCTGCCTTCCCCTGGTGACCTGCACCACATGCTTGTTCCGCAGACAGTAACGCCGTTCCAAGAAATTGGGAAGCCCTGTCCGGACGGGGCGAAACGCCCCGATCCCCTGCGGCCTTCCCGGTCCCTCACCGGTCCCCGCGCCCCCAGCGGCGGACGAGGACGCGGCCGGGGAGCTCCGGCAGGGGTCCGCCGGACGGGACGTACGCCCAGGCCCTGGCGTCGAGAAAGGTCATGTCGAGACCTCCGGCTCCGGCCGGCCGGCCGGGGAGCTCCGCGAGGGAGCCGAGCAGTACCGAACGGCCGCCCCTTCCCGCCCGGCCGGGTGCGGGAGCGCCGTCCGCGACGCCGTCCCGCCAGCGCGGGGGCCCGGAGAACCAGGCGACGGCCAGGCAGCCGCCCGCACCCGCGGCGCTGGCCGCCCGGGTCGCCAGTCCGGGCAGGTAGGCGTGCGTGCCGGCGGGATGGTCGACACCGCTGACGGAGATCCGGCCATCGAGCACCGCGAACTCCTCGGCGCAGGTGTAATGGCCCGTCCCCGGCCTGGTCCAGGCCGGGGGGAAGCGCACCAGCGACACCGACGAGCCGGTGGCCTCGTCGGCGTGCAGCCGGACGAGCCGGACGGGGGCGGACGAGGCCGGCATGGCCACGTCGGCCCACGCGAGGCCGGGGGCGTCGAGGTCGACGACGCGGCCCGCCCCCATCAGTGCCAGGCCTCCGGCACTCCGCCGTGGACGCGGTGCTCCTCCACCACGGTGACCTGCTCCAGCCGCCCGTCGCGGAGCGTCTTCCAGATCCGCGACTTGTAGTCGTCGCCGGCGAAGGTGACCAGCTCGACCACCTCCAGGCCCGGCTCGGCCTTCCACCGGTAGGGGAACAGCAGGAAGCGCCCGTCCACGAGCCGGGCCTGCCCCTCGAAGCCGGTGGAGTCGAAGACGAGGTCGTCGTCGCCCTCGAACCTCGCCCGGAAGTCGAGCGCCTGCGGCTCGGCGTCCGGGCGCAGGTAGACGATCCGCTCGTACCAGAGGTCGCCCTCCAACCGGGTCTCCTGCCGGGAGGCGTAGGTCTCCAGCACCGTGCCGCCGGGTGTCAGGTGGGTGTAGACGCCCTCCCAGACCCCGGTGACGGAAGTGAGGCGCGCGCGCAGAGTGGTCATGCGCGGAGCCTAAAGGTCAGATGTTTGATGAATCAAGCCTTGTCCACCCTTCATTCCCTCTAGCGGAACGTCGTTTCATTGTGCGACCCTGATGCCCGGCCCCGCAGAGAAGGAGCGACACGTGAACATCCGCGAAGGCATGCCGCTGCTCGCCAGGCACGAGGGCGAGTGGGAGGGGACGTACACCCACGTGGACCGCGCGGGGAACGTCGTCGACCACCACGCCTCCCACCTGAGCTGCACGTTCCCCGCCGAGCATCCGGACCGGTACGTGCAGGTCAACCGGTACCGGTGGGCGGACGGCCGGACGGAGGAGTACACCTTCCCCGGCGTCTACGACGGCGGGGAGCGCCTGCACTTCGACACCGAGCGCATCGAGGGCGTCACCTGGTGCCTGGACGCGAACACCGCCTACCTCACCTGGCGTTTCAAGGCTTCCGCCGAGGAGGTCGACCAGCGGCTGTTCGAGATGATCGTCCTCAGCGACGACGGCAACGACCGGACCCGCGTCTGGCAGTGGCTGGAGAACGGCGTCTGCGTGAAGCGCACCCTCATCAACGAGAAGCGCATCGCATGACCCTCCCCGCCGCGCAGCGCAGGATCGTCCTCGCCGGGCGCCCCTCCGGCGTCCCCCGCGAGGACGACTTCCGGATGGAGACGGCCGAGGTCCCGCGGCCCGGACCGGGAGAGGTTCTGGTCCGCACGGTCGACCTCTCCCTCGACCCCTACGTCCGCGGCACCCTGACCGGCCGCGACCTGGGACACCCGCCGATCGCTCCCGGCGACCTGGTCCCGGGCAGGGCGATCGCCCGGGTCGTGGACTCGGGCGCGTGGGTCGTGGCCGAGACGGGCTGGCAGGAGTACGCCGCCGTCCCCTCCGCCGCCCTGAGCCCGCTGTCCGTGCCCCAGGGCGTGCCGCGCACCGCCGTTCTCGGCGCCCTCGGCACCCCGGGCCTGACCGCCTACTCCACGGTCACCCGGATGTTGCGCCCCGCCGCCGGGGACACCGTCGTGGTGTCCTCGGCGACCGGCGGCGTCGGCGGCGTGGCCGGGCAGCTCGCCGCGCTCGCCGGAGCCCGCGCGGTCGCGATCGCCGGCGGGCCGGAGAAGTGCCGGATCGCGGTCGAGCACTTCGGCTACGCGGCGGCCGTGGACCGCCACGACCCCCGCTGGACCGAGGCCCTGGCCGCGGCCTGCCCGGACGGGGTGGACGGCTACCTGCACATGGGCGGCGGCGCGGTGCTCGACGCCGTGATGGCACTGGTCGCGCCCGGCGGACGGGTCGTGCTGTGCGGGCTGCCCGAGAACTCCAACGAGGTGGGCACCCCCGCCGTGCTGCCCGCAGGGCTCCTGATGCGGACCCGCGCGATCGTGTACGGATTCGTCGTCTACGACCACGAGGACCTGCGGCCCCGCTTCCTCCACGAGGTCGGCGGGCTCCTGGCGGAGGGGCGGCTGCGCCTGCTGGAGGACGTCCACGAGGGCCTCGAGTCGGCTCCCGCGGCCTTCCGCGGGCTCATGTCCGGGGCGAACCTCGGCAAGACGGTCGTGCGCGTCGCGCACGAGTGACCCGGCCGTCCTCATCCTGACGCATCAGACCGTGAAGTCACAGGTCAGACCGATCTTCCGCGGTCCGCCCCGGGCCCGGAACGTCCCGAAGCTGGAGGCGCGCTCATGCGGACACCCCTCGGCACGGCTGAGGCCATGCTCACCGCCGTCATCGACAAGAACCTGGAAGGCGTCCTGGACACCTTCTCCCCCGCCGACGACGCCTACGTCTTCGTCGAGGGCCCCCGCTGGACCACGCACGGCGGCGACCGGATCGCCGAGGGGTGGCGTGCCTACTTCACGTCGCCGGTCGGCATCACCGCGTTCCGCTGGGTCGAGGGGCCGTTCGTCTACGAGAGCGACACCCTCGCCCAGGTCTGCGGAGTGGTCGACTACGACATCGTCGGCGACGGCAAAGCCGGCCGCCTGCGGATGCGGATGACCTGGCTGGTGCGCAGGGAGGGCGGCGAGTGGCGCATCGTCCACGAGCACGGCTCCCAGCCGCTCGAGGACCCCTACGGCGCCGGGGACTGGTGGCCCGAGGGCGCCAATCCCCTGTCCTGAAGCGGTGGCACCCGTGATCAGCGAACTGCAGGCGGCGACGGTGTCCGTCGCGGACCTGGAACGTTCCTGCTCCTTCTACCGGGACGTGTTCGCCTACACGCGGCTCGCCGAGGCGGAGGTGGCCGGACGCGAGGCCGAGCTCCTCTGGCGGATGCCTCCCGGCCTCATCGGCCGCACGGCCGTGCTGGGACCCGAGGGCGCCGCCGCCGGGCTGCTCCGGCTGGTGGAGTTCGACGCGCCCGGGGAGCCTTACTGGGGCGACTACTCGCGGGCCCAGGACTACGGGCACTACGCGCTCAACATCCGGGTGGACGACATCCACGCCGCCGTCGCCCGGCTGCGCGAGGCCGGAGGCCGCACCAAGTCCGAGCCCTCCCACTGGACGGCGTCGGCCGGCCTGGCCGCCTGGGACTCGCTGTCCTACGACCCCGACGGCAACATCCTCGACGTCTTCCAGCTGGAGCCCGCCGAGGGCTCGCCCCTCGCGGACTACGACGGGCGGCCGAGCGCGCTGCAGACCGTCGCGGTCCACGTCTCCGACGCCCGCGCCTCCGCGGGCTTCTACGCCGCGCTCGGCTACGTCGAGCTCTACGACAAGCTGGTCGAGGGCATGGAGTCCTTCTTCCGGCTGCCGCCGGGGACCGGCCTGCGCAACATCAACATGTACGTGCCGCGGAGCCCGGCCGCCGGCCGGGTGGAACTGGCCCAGTACGTCGGCTTCCCAGGGGTCCAGCAGCGCGACCGCGCGGTGCCGCCCCGGCTCGGGATCCTCTCCGTCTCGCTGGCCACCGACGACCTCGCGGCCACCGCGGCACTGGTCACCGGGCTCGGCGGCACGCCGGTGTGCCCGGCCGTGGAACTGGACCTCCCGCCTTACGGCCCCGTGCTCGCCCGGTCCTTCTTCGGGCCGGACGGCGAGGTGCTGGAGTTCCACCAGCCGCGGTGACGGCCCCGCAGGCCGCGGACGCGAGAAGGGGCCCGCTCGTCCTCACGGAGACGAGCGGGCCCCTTTCGGCGCGCGCCGGACGGGTCAGTCCTGGACCTCGACCGTGTGCCAGCCCTTGTCGTCCTTCTTCCACTGGTAGACGTGGATGTCGTCCAGGCCGAAGAACTCGTGCTCGTCGATCTTGATGGAGTTGCCGGACGGCGTCTCGGTGTCCGGGATGTCGATCTTCTCCAGCGCGGCGGCGACCGCGTCCGGGGCCAGGGTCCGCGCCTGCTCGGCCGCCCGCGTGTAGGCGAAGACGCAGTCCGCGGCGATCTCGGCGGCCTTGGGCGACTCGGCCCCGGTCTTGGGACCGGTGTTCTTGCCGAAGCGCCGCTCGATGTCCTCGATGTGCCGCCGGTACCCCGGCCTCCAGGCGTCCCTGCCGTCCCGGCCCGGGTAGGGGTAGTAGGTGGCGCTGAAGAGCGCGCCGTCCGCGGCGTCGCCCGCGGCCTCCACGAACGAGATGTTGCGGGCGCCCGAGCCGCCCACGATCATGCCCTCGTAGCCCGCCTCGTTCGCCGCGGCCATGGTCTTGGCGCCGCTGGCGGAGTTGGAGATCCAGATCGCGCCGGCGTCCTTGAGCTTGTCGACGTACGGCCGGTGCGACTGGTCGTCCGGCCTGGTGGCCTCGAACCCCTTCCAGGCCAGGCCCGCCGCCTCCGCCTGCGCCTTCACCTCCTCGGCGGTGTTCTTCCCGGCGTCGTCCCCCTCGTAGACCACGCCGATCGAGGTGACGCCCCGCGCCTTCAGGTGGGTGATCATCTTGGTGACGTCGAGGCTGACCGGGTCCTGGGCGCGGAAACCGTACTCGAGGTCGGCGAAGCTCCCGGTGGCCACCATGGGCTGGCAGTTGATCTTCTTGTTGCTCTCGAAGCCGCCCTTGGCCGCGTTGTAGAAGGCGGTCAGCGCCGGCCCCACCACCAGGCCGACGCTCGCGTCACCGGAGAACTCGTTCGCCGCCTGCACCGCCTTGGCGGGATCGAGCCCGGAGTCGCGGACGACCAGTTCCAGCTTCGCCCCGCCGAGCCCGCCCGCGGCGTTCAGCCGGTCGATCTCGACCTTCACCGAGTTCTCCAGGGAGATGCCCGCGACGGCGAACGGGCCGGTCATCGGGCCGATCAGCCCGACCTTCACCACGGGCATGCCCGCGCTCCATCCGCCGCCGCCCGCGGACCTCGGCGTCACGCCGGCGCGCTCCTCCTTGCCCGCGCAGGCGGTGAGCAGCAGTGCGGCGCCGAGCAGCGCCGTGACCTTGTATCCAGTCTTGACCGACATGGGGGGATTCCTCTCAGGTAATGCGGTCAGCACGGAGCCGACCCGCCGGCACCGCTCGGTCAGGACCCGGGGGTGACGTCCGTGATGAACCAACCCTGGCCGTCCTTGTCCCACCGGTAGATGTGCATGTCCTCGACGTGGAAGAACTCGTGGTCGGCGGGCTTGATCCGGTTGCCGGACGGCGTCTCGGTGTCCGGGATATCGAGCTTCTCCATCGCCGGCGCGAGCTCGTCCGGATCGAGGGACCGCACGCTCTCCGCCGCGGCGGCGAACGCGGTGACGCAGTCGGCGGCGATCGCGGTCCCCTTGGGCATCTCGGCGCCCGACCTGGGCCCCTCGACCACGCCGTACTTCTTCACGATCTCCTCGACGTGCGCCTTGTAGCCGGGCTTCCAGCTCGCCTTGTCGCGGATGTTGAACTGGACGTTCACCGCCGAGAACACCGCGCCGACCGCCATGTCCCCCGCCGCGTCGAGGAAGGAGACGTTCTGCAGGCCCGAGGTGCCCGCCAGGATGCCCTTGTAGCCGGCCTCGCCCGCCGCCGCCATCGTCTTGGCGCCGCTGACGTTGCTGGAGACCATGATCGCGCCGGCGTCCTTGAGCTTGTCGACGTACGGCCTGTGCGACTGGTCGTCGGGGCGGGTCTGCTCGAAGCCCAGGTACTCGATGCCGTACTCGGGCGCCAGCTCGGCGATGAAGCCGTCGTTGGCCTTGCCCGCGTCGTCCGCCTCGTAGACGAGCCCGATGGACTTGACGCCCTTGCTCTTGAAGTACTGCATCAGCTTCTCGACGCCGATGTGGTTGGGATCCTGGGAGCGGAAGCCGTACTTCAGCACGCCGAAGTCGCCGGTGCCGACGCCCGGCTGGCAGTTGATCTTCGCGTTCTGCTCGTAGACGCCCTTGGCCGCGTTGTAGAAGGCCGAGAGCGACGGGCCCACGACCATGCGGACCTGGCTGTCGCCGGCCAGTTCATTGGCGGCCTGCACGGCCTTGCCCGGGTCGAGCCCGGAGTCGCGGACGACCAGTTCCAGCTCGGCCCCGCCGATGCCGCCGGCCTGGTTGATCCGGTCCATCTCGACCTGGATCGAGTTCTGCTGGAGGATGCCGAGGATCGCGTAGGGACCGGTCATCGGCGAGATGAGTCCGATCTTTACGGTGCCGGCCCCCTCCACCCAGCCGGCGGTCCCGCCGTCGGCCCGGTCGCCCGCGCGCTCCTCCTTGCCCGCGCAACCGGCGAGCGCCAGAGCGCCCACCGCCATCGCGGACACCCAGCGAGTTGTGGACCTGCGCACCTGCTACCTCCTGAATTCTTCGTCCCCGAAGTCGATTCCGCGGTGCGGAACGGAGTTACGTGCAGCCTAGAAATCTGCCAACCCAGCGTCAAGGATTTGTCTGATGTTTATTTCCGCGAGCTTCTCCGGCGCTTTGGTCGGCAGAACGGCTGCCAGATCTCCACCGAGATTCCGTTCGGCGTCTCCACCACGGCGAGCCGCGCCCTGCCGTGCAGCGGGGTGGAGGTGTCGAACGCAGGGCACACCACCCGCCCGCCGGTGGCCCTCGCGCGCCGCACCGCCGCGTCGGCGTCCCCGGTGCGCACGGACCACCCCGTGTGCCCGAGGCCCCGTGCGGGCCGCTGGGCGGCGCGCCGGTCCACCCCCCGGTGGCCGCTCTCCACCCGGGTGAGCTCGATGCGCGTCGACCCGCTCCCGGCGCCCGCGACGAAGGCGAGCCGGAGCACGGTCCCCGCCGGGAGGCCCGCCATCTCCTCGATTCCCGGGGAGCTGAACGTCACGTCGTACCAGGCCGAGAGTCCGAGCCCCGCCGGACCCCAGAACGCCAGTTCCGCCTCGAAGTCCGGGACGTGGGCCACCACGGACGTCAGCTCCGTGTAGTGCCTCCCCGGGTCCGTCCGCCACGCCTGCGTGCCCCGGGCGTTCGCCGGCTGCACGAAGACGAGGCCGAGCCCGTCGGGGCCGAGGCAGTAGCCCTCCGTCACCGACACGACCGCCCCGCCCAGCGGCACCTCGTACGTGGCGGGCGCGCTGATCCAGGGGTGGCCCGCGCCCGCCAGGCGCTCGTGCGAGGCCTCGATGTCCCGGGTGTAGAGGTTGAGCCCGGCGAGGCCGACGTCCAGGGTGTGCGGGTGCTCTGCCGGGGCCGCCGCGCCGTCCGCCTTCAGCAGGTGGACGCGGCCCGTCGACGCGCCCGCCGCCGTGAGCAGCACGGCCTCGACGTCGCCGAGCCCCGCGCCCCACAGCCGCTCCGCGTCGGCCGCCTCCACCACGCCCCGGGCCGCGACCTCGAAACCGAGTTCGCCGCAGAAGAGGTCGAGATGGGGGCCGAAGTCGGTGACGCCGACCACCGCCGAGGTGACGCTCTCGATCAGCGGGTCGCGCCCGGTGTCACCCATGCGCGTCCTCCAGCCCCGCGGCCAGCGCGCGGCCCAGTTCGCGCCCGAGTGTCATCGCGGGCGTCACGCTCATGCCGCCGACGTAGTTGTCGCCCGCGAAGACGTTGTTGCCCAGCACCTCGCCCACCGCGTACAGCCCGGCGATCGGGACGCCCTCCCGGTCGAGCACCGCCAGGTCGCCGTTCACCCGCAGGCCGTCCCGGCTGAGCAGGGAGGCCCCGATCGAGGTGAGCCCGTAGTACGGGGCCTCGGAGATCGGCGAGGGCAGGACCGTCCGCCCGTGGTCGGGGTCGTGCCCGCCCGCCACCGCCTCGTTGTAGCGCCGCACGGTCTCGGTGAGCCCTCCCGGGTCCACTCCGAGCTTCCGCGCCAGCTCCTCGAGGGTGTCGGCGGCGGCGATCCACCGGCCGCGGGCGTGCTCCTCGAGCATGCGCTCGCGCGTCCAGTCGCCCGCCCCGTTCCTGATCAGCGGCTCGGCCGCCTCGGCGACCGCCCGGTCCCAGACGACGTGCATCTCGATGCCCGGCTGGCGCAGCAGGGCCCGCTCCCGGTGCTCGGGGCTGGTGGTGTCCTCCGCGACGAAACGCGCGCCGTCGCGGTTGACCCAGATCTCGTGCGGGGTCCGGTAGGCGGGGGCGACCTCGACGAACGCCTCGCGGTAGTCGACCGCGAAACCGGGCCTGCCGGGATCGGGGATCAGGCCCATCACCGGGATGAAGTGGCCGTCGCCGCCGGTGCCGGCTCCCAGCCCCTCCGCCAGGCGGAGGCCGTCGCCGGTCGCGTGGTCCAGGCAGGCGATCAGCGCGTTCTCGCACCCCGGCGGCAGGAACCGGTTCCGCAGGTCCCGGTCGGCGTCGTAACCGCCGGTGGCCAGGACGACGGCGCCGCCGTACGCGGTCACCGCGCCGCCGGGTCCCGTCCCGGACACTCCGGCCACCCGGCCGCCCTCGACGACGGCGCCTTCGACCCGGACGCCGAACCGCACCGTCACCGAGCCGTCGGCGACGTGCTCCCCGAGCAGCCGCCGCAGCACGGCGATCACCGAACGGCCGTGCTCCACTCCCCAGTAGGTGCGGGGCACCGAGTAGACCTCGTGCCCGTGCACCAGCCCCGGCGTCGCGGGGTCGAACGCGAAGCCGTGGCCCTCCAGCCAGTCGACCGTCTCGCCCTGGGCGCGCACGCTCTGCCAGGCGAGCCGCTCGTCCGCCCTGCCGTGGGACAGCCGCATCACCTCGGCGAAGTGCTCCTCGGGGGTGTCGTCGATGCCGTGCGCGGCCTGGCGGCGGGTGCCCGCCCCGCTGAACTCGCCGTTGGCGATGTGCAGCATGCCGCCGATCTCCCGCCGCTTGTCCACGAGCAGGACCCTCGCGCCGCCGGCGGCCGCCTCGATGGCCGTGCACAGGCCGCCGGCGCCGGCGCCGACGACCACGACATCAAAATGTCCGATGTTTTCGTCACTCATCCCTTCTCCGCCCCGGAGCGGCGCAGCTCGACCTCCACGCCGGCGGGACCGCGCACGACGCGGTCGCCGACGCGGACGCCGCCGCACGCCAGGAGGGCGGCCTCCGACGCGTCCGGGTCGGCGGCGGCGAAGACCAGCCGGCGCAGCCCGAGCGGCCGCCCGGACAGGTCGCGCGCCTCGACGCCGGTGAACGACATGATCTCCAGCCGGGCGGGCGCCTGGTCGGCCGAGACCAGGAAGGACAGCCGCAGGCTCGCGCCGGGCGGCATCCCGATCATCCGCTCGAACGGCTCACCGCTCATCTCCCCGTCGAAGGCCACCTCCAGGCCCCCGGCCCCGGTGAAGAAGCGCAGCGCCTCCTCGTGGTCGGCGGGCACGAGGACCGCCGTGTGCAGCTCGCCGTGCAGGCGCTGCGGATCCCCCTCGAGCGCGGGGCTCGGCCGGTGGCCGGGACCCGCCTTCGGAAGCGTCCACCAGACGCCGTCGCTGCCGAGCGCCACGGCCTCGCTCAGGGAGGCGGAGCCGTAGGGGTAGGTCACCGGCTCCCGCGACCGGCCGCCCGCCTCGTCCACCAGCCGGACGGAGCGCTCCAGGTCGCGCGAGTACATGCCGAGCAGCCGGGGGCCGACGTCCCAGACCCGGGGCGGCTCGGCGTCCGCCGCGTCCGCCGCCGCGGCGGGCACCAGCCGCAGGCGGCCGGTCGCCGAGCCCGGCGCCCCCAGGAGCACCTCGGCGCCGTCCCGCCCGACCGTTTCGAGGCCGAACGCGCGGGCGTGGAATCCGGCGGACGCCTCGACGTCCCGGCACACGACGACCGCTTCGATGATCGCTCCGAGCGACAACGTCATCCTCCCTCTCACCCCATCCGTTCCGAGTGCCGGAACATCGTTCCAAGCTAGGAGGGAGGCCTTTCCCTGTCAATGGTCTGACTGTTTCACCAGAGGTCTTCCCAAAGCGCCGCGGCCTCTCCTATAGTCGCCAGGAACAGTGTTTCGGTGGGTGGAACAGAGGTGCGTGTGAGTCATAACGACGAGGTCGAACCGGTGACCGCCTACCGCGCGGTCGCGCTGCAGAGCGCCTGCCACGCCGTCAACCGGGCGCCCGACGCCGCGGCCGCCCGCGATCTGATCAGGGCCGCGATCGACCGGGTGGCCGACCAGGTCACCGCGACCCAGCGGTTCGTCGGCGGGCTCAAGCTCGTGGTGCTCCCCGAATACCTGCTGACCGGGCACCCGACCGGCGAGCCGCTCCCCGAGTGGTGCCGCCGGGCCGCCCTCGACCCGGACGGCGTCGAGTACGCGCGGCTGGCCGACCTCAGCCGGGACACCGGCCTGTTCCTGTGCGTCAACGCCTACGACCTGGACGAGCACTTCCCCGGCCTGTACTTCCAGGCCTCGGTGGTCTTCGACCCGCGCGGGAGGACCGTCCTGCGCTACCGGCGGCTCAACTCCATGTTCTCCGTGACGCCGCACGACGTCCTCGACCGGTACCTGTCGATATACGGGGAGGACTCGCTCTTCCCCGTGGCCCGCACCGAGATCGGCAACCTCGCCGCCGTCGCCTCCGAGGAGATCCTCTTCCCCGAGGTCGCCCGCTGCCTCGCCATGCGCGGAGCCGAGGTGTTCCTGCACGGCTCCTCCGAGGTCTGCAGCGCGATGTCGTCGCCGAAGAACGTCGCCAAGCTGGCCCGCGCCGCGGAGAACGGCGCGTACGTGGTCTCCGCCAACACCTCGGGCGTGTACGGCATGGGGCTGCCCGCGGAGTCCGCGGACGGCGGCAGCCAGATCGTCGACTACCGGGGCAACCTCCTGGCCAAGGCGGGGCAGGGCGAGTCGATGGCCGCCAACGCCGAACTCGACATGGCCGCGCTGCGCCGGGCGCGGCGGGCGCCGGAGATGATGAACCTCCTGCCCCGCCAGCGTTTCGAGCTCTACGCGCCGAGCTACGCCGGCACGTCGTTCTACCCGCCGGACACGGTGCGGCCCGGGGAGACCGACCGCGGGCACTTCCTGCGGACGCAGCGCGCCGTGATCGACCGGCTGGCCGCCGACGGCCTGATCTGAGGAGACCCGCATGACGAAGCAGATAGCGGTCCGCAACCCCCGCACCGGCCGGACCGACTACGAGATCACCGCGCTGGACGCCGCCGCGGTCGCCGGGACCGCCGGCCGGCTGCGCGCCGCCCAGCCCTCCTGGGCGGGGCGGCCGGTCGAGCACCGGATCGCCGTCCTCGCCGCGTTCAAGGAGGCGGTCGCGCGGCGGCGGGACGAGCTCATCCGCCTGCTGGAGGCCGACACCGGCCGCCACCAGGTCTCCGTCCTCGAGGTGGACGCCGTCCTGTCCGGGATCGACCGGGCGTCCGGCTTCGCCGCGGCGGTCTTCGCTCCCGCGGACCTCGCCGCCACGGGCGACCCCTCCGTCCGGACCACCGGCGACCTGGTCGCCTACCCCGTCGTCGCCGCGATCTCCCCCTGGAACTTCCCCCTCCAGCTCTCGCTCATCGACGCGGTGCCCGCCCTCCTGGCCGGATCCGCCGTCATCCTGAAGCCGAGCGAGATGACCCCCCGCTTCATCCCGGCGCTGCGCGAGTGCGTCGCCGAGACGCCCGGCCTCGGCGACGTCTTCGCGGTCGTGGAGGGCGACGGCGCGACGGGCGCCGCGATGATCGAGGCCGCGGACGCGGTGTGCTTCACCGGCAGCGTGCCCACCGGCCGCGCGGTCGCGCGGGCGGCGGCCGAACGGTTCATCCCCGCCTTCCTCGAACTCGGCGGCAAGGACCCCGCGGTCGTGACCGCCTCCGCCGACCTCGACAGCGCCGCGGCCGCCATCCTGTGGGGCTCGACCATCAACTCCGGGCACGCCTGCATGTCGATCGAGCGGGTGTACGTGGACCGCCGCGTCGCCGACGAGTTCGTCGAGACCCTGGCCGCCAGGGCCGAACGGGTGCGGCTGGCCCACCCCGGGCCCGCCGACGGCGACATCGGCCCCATCATCACCGCCGCTCAGGCCGGCACCCTGCGCGAGCAGCTGGAGGACGCCGTCGCGCGCGGCGCCCGCGTCCGGACCGGCGGCGAGATCGAGCTCATCGACGGCGGCTCCTACCTGCGGCCGACCGTGCTGACCGGCGTCGACCACTCGATGCGGCTGATGCGCGAGGAGACCTTCGGACCGATCATCCCCGTGATGGCCTACGACGGGCCGGACGAGGCGGTCGCGCTCGCCAACGACACCGAGTTCGGCCTCAGCGCCGCGGTGTTCGCCGGCACGGTGGAGGAGGCGCTGCCGATCGCGCACCGCATCGACGCCGGAGGCGTCAGCGTCAACGACGTCTGCCTCACCGGCATGGTCCCCGAGGCCGAGAAGAACTCCTTCAAGATGTCCGGGCTCGGCGCCTCCCGCATGGGGCCGCCCTCCGTCCGGCGCTTCCTGCGCAGGCGCGCCCTGCTCGTCCGGGAGGCGGCGGGCCCCCGTCCCTGGTACTACGACACCGCGGAGTGACGATGACGATCGCCGAGATCCTGCGAGAGATGTCCGGCGACTACCGCACCCGCATGTGGCAGCACTTCGAGAACGGCGCGCTCAGCCGCCTCACGATGATCGAGGAGCGCCGCCTGCCCGGCGTCGAACCCGAGCGCTGGTACACGCCCTGACCGCGGCGCCCGCCCGAGAGAAACCCAGCACTACAGGAGATTCAGTCGTGGAGAGTTACGACCTCGTGGTCGTCGGAGCCGGCACCGCGGGCATTCCCTGCGCCGCCGAGGCGGCGCTCGCCGGAGCCCGGGTCCTCCTGGTCGAGAAGGACCAGCGCATCGGCGGCACCCTGCACGTCTCCGGCGGCCACATGGCCGCGGCCGGCACCCGGCGGCAGGCCGAGCGCGGCATCACCGACTCGGCCGAGGCCCACCTGGCCGACATCCGCCGCATCAGCGAGGGCACCGCCCGCGAGGACCTCATCACCACCGTCGCCGAGAACGCCGCCGAGACCATCGACTGGCTGGACGAGCGGGGCTTCAAGTTCGCCGCCGAGACCCCGCGCATCATCTACGGGCACGAGCCGTACCGGACGCCGCGCACCTACTACGGGGTCGACGAGGCGGTGTCGATCCTGGAGGTGTTCGAGGGGCTGCTCGACGAGGCCGTCGCCACCGGCAGGCTGGAGGTCTGGAAGAACGCCCCCGTCATCGGCCTGTCCGCCGACGACGGGGGCGCCGTCACCGGGGTGACCGTGCTGCGCCGCGGCCAGGACGTGGAGGTGCGCGCCCGCGACGTGGTGCTGGCCACCGGGGGCTTCGCGGCCGAGCCGGAGCTGTTCCTCGAACTCGAGGGAGCGCCCCTCGTCTCCGCGGCCCACCCGACCTCGACCGGCGACGGCATCCTGCTCGCCCGCGAGCTGGACGCCGCCGTGGCCGGCACCGGCTCCTACCTGCCCACGTTCGGGGGGCTGCCCGACCCCGTCTCCCCCGGGAAGGCCAACTGGTCGGACCGCCAGCTCCTCATCGCCGCGGAGCGCCCCCCGGTGGAGATCTACGTCGACGGGTCGGGCCGGCGCTGGGTCGCCGAGGACGAGCCCTCCATCGACGTCAAGGAGCGGGAGCTCACCCGCGTCGAGGACATGACCTTCTGGACCGTGTTCGACGACGCGATGCTGGAGTCCACGCGGGACGGCCGCCCCCTGGTGGTGGGCTGGACCCCCGACGACCTGCGCGCACGGGCGAACGAGCGGACGGGCGTCCACGCGGCCGCGACGCTGGAGGAGCTGGCCGGGATCGCGGGCATCGACCCCGCCGGGCTGGCGGCGACCGCGGCGCGCTACAACGAGGCGGTCGCGGCCGGATCCGACCCGGACTTCGGCCGCACCCACCTGCCGCTTCCGCTGAAGCAGGGACCCTTCTACGCCATCCGCAACCACGCCATCTCGCTGGTGACGTTCGCCGGTCTCGACATCGGCTCCGACCTCAGGGTCCGGCGTACCGACGGCGCCCCGATCCCCCACCTGTACGCGATCGGCGAGGTGATCGGCGCCGCCGCCACCTGCGGCCAGAGCTTCTGCTCGGGCATGCTGATCACCCCCGCGATCACGTTCGGGCGGCTGCTCGGCCGCCGCCTCGCCGCGGCGGCCGTGTAACGGCGAACGCCCGCGTGAAGAGCCCCCGGCCGGTCGGCCGGGGGCTCTTCGCGTTCTTCGCGCCACTGCTTCGCGACGGAGAGGGATGCTCCGGAAAGCCAGAGGCCCGCCGGTGTGAACCGGCGGGCCCCTTCCGTCCCGACGGGAGTGTCAGGACAGGAGGCGGCGAGCGGAGCGGACCACCGCCTCGTCTATGAGCCTGCCTCGGGCGTCGAGGCAGACGCCGGATCCGGCGGCGAGCGCCTCCTCGTAGCGGGCGAGGACGTCCTCGGCCCTGGCGGTCTCCTCCTCGGTGGGGGTGAAGACCTCGTGGACCACGGGGATCTGGGCGGGGTGGATGCAGGCGCGGCCCCAGAAGCCCAGGCGGCGCAGCGCCCGTGTGGACTCCCGCAACGCGTCCGGGTCGCGGAAGTCGGTGCTGACCGGGGCGATGGGCGGCTCGATCTTCGCGGCGGCGCTGGCGGCGACGGTCTGCGAGCGGGCCCACAGGAGTTCGCGGCCGTCCGGGGAGGGCGTGACGCCCAGGTCGGCGGCCAGGTCGGCCTCTCCGAGCTGGAGCCTGACCACGCGCGGGGCGCGGGCCAGCTCGCGGGCGCGGAAGAGCGCCTCGCCGGACTCCAGCAGCGGGATGAGCCGCAGCGGCACGGTGATGCCGCGTTCCGCCTCCAGCCGCGTCAGCAGGGCGTCCAGCGCCGCCAGGTCGGCGGGGTCCTCGGCCTTGGCGACGCAGACTCCGGCCAGGCCGGGGGCGGCCACGGCGCGCAGGTCCTCACGGCCCTGCTCGCCGGGGTTGATCCGCAGCCACAGGCGCGGGGCCGTGGGCCCGGCGAGACCGCCGAGCCAGGAGGCGACCGTGGCCCTGGCCGCCTCCTTGCCGGACGGGGGCACGGCGTCCTCGAGATCGACGATCAGCTCGTCGGCACCCCGGGTGAGGGCCTTGGCGAGCTTGTCCGCCGCATCGCCGGGAACGTACAGGGCGGAGCGCGCGGTCATCCGATGGTTCCCTTGCCGCTGGTCAGGGCCTTGGCTATGACGGTGCGCATGATGTCGTTGGTGCCCTCGCCGATGCTCATCAGGGGGGCGTCGCGAAAGAGGCGCTCGACGACGAACTCCTTGGAGTAGCCGTAGCCGCCGTGCACCTGCATCGAGGTGAGGGCGCACTCCATGGCGGCCTCGGAGGCGAAGGTCTTGGCCATGCCCGCCTCCATGTCGACGCGGTGCCCGGCGTCGGCCTGGGCGGCGGCCCAGTAGACGAGCAGGCGGGAGGCCTGGACCTTGATGGCCATCTCGGCGATCTTGAGCTGGACGGCCTGGAAGTCGTGGATCGGCTTGCCGAACGCCTCGCGCTGGGCGGCGTAGCCGAGCGCCTCGTCGTAGGAGGCCTGCGCGATGCCCAGGGAGCGCGCGGCGACGTTGATGCGGCCGACCTCCAGGCCGCCGAGGACCTGCTGCATGCCGCGGCCCTCGACGCCGCCGAGGAGGTTCTCCTTGGGCACGCGGACGTTCTCGAGGGTGATCTCGCACGACTCGGTGCCCTTGTAGCCGAGTTTCGGCAGGTCCCGGGAGACGGTGAAGCCGGGGGTACCTGCGTCGACGAGGAGCACCGACATGCCCTTGTGGGCCGGCTCGGCCGTCGGGTCGGTCTTGACCAGCACGGGCAGCGGGTCGGCGTAGCGGGCGTTGGTGATCCACGTCTTGCTGCCGTTGACGATGTAATGGTCGCCCTCGAGCCGCGCGGTGGTGGAGATGCCCTGCAGGTCGGTGCCCGCGCCCGGCTCGGTGAGGCCGATGCCGGTGCGGCGGCGCCCGGCCGCCAGGTCCGGCAGCAGCCGCGCCTTCTGCTCCTCGGTGCCGTGCTTGTTGATCATCCAGCAGGCCAGGGAGTGGCTGCCGAGGATGCCGGCGATCCCCATCCAGCCCTTGGAGATCTCCTCGAAGACCAGGGCGAACGACACCATGTCGACGCCCAGGCCGCCGTACTCCTCGGGGACGGTCAGGCCGAACAGGCCGAGCTGCTTCATGCCCTCGACGATCTCGGTGGGGTAGCGGCCGGAGGCCTCCCACTCCTGCGCGACCGGGCGGATCTCCTTGTTGACGAAGTCCCGCAGCGTGTCGCGGAACATCTTCTGCTCTTCGGAGAGGGCGAAATCCATGATCGATCCTTAGTCAGCGGGGGTGAACACCGGCAGGTGACGGCCGTCGGGCAGGGCGCGCCAGGCGACCTTCACGGGCGCGTCGCACCGCCAGGAGCCGGGTTCGGCGTCCACGAGGTTGGTCAGCAGCAGGGGCCCTTCGGCGAGCCGGACGCGGGCCACCACGTAGGGGACCTCCAGGCCGGGCCGGGGGGCGCGGTGCACGACGGTGAAGGAGTCGACGGCGCCCAGGCCCGAGACGCCGGTGAAGTCCAGGTCGGTGCCGCCGCAGCCGGTGCACAGCGCCCGCGGGTAGTGCTGGAGGCGATCGCACCCCCGGCAGCGCTGGACGGTCAGCCGCTTCTCGCGGGTGGCCTCCCACCAGGGCCCGGTGACCTCGTCGACGGGGATTTCCAGCTCGTTCATCGGTCGACCCCCAGGAGAACGGTCGCGTGGGTGGAGAAGATCCCGCCCGTGCCGTGCGCGAGCGCGATCTCCGCGCCGGGGACCTGCCGTGCGCCGCACTCGCCGCGCAGCTGCCGGACGGCCTCGACGAGCAGCAGCAGCCCGAACATGCCCGGGTGGTTGTAGGACAGGCCGCCGCCGGAGGTGTTGAGCGGAAGGTCGCCGCCGGGCCGGACCCGTCCGCTCGAGACCAGTCCACCCGCCTCCCCCGGCTTGCAGAAGCCCAGCCCTTCCAGGGTGAGGAGCACGGTGATGGTGAACGAGTCGTACAGCTGCAGGACGTCCACGTCCGCCGGGGCGAGCCCCGCCATGCGGAACGCGGCCTCCCCCGAGGCGAACGACCCGGGACGCAGCAGGTCGTCGACGGCCGTCATCGAGGCGTTGGTCGTCGACTCGCCGTAGCCCAGCACGAGCACCGGCGGCTTCGGCAGGTCGCGCGCCCGCTCCAGGGACGTCAGCACGATCGCGCCTCCGCCGTCGGTGACCAGGCAGCAGTCGGCGACCGTCAGGGGGGACGAGACCGGCTTGGCGGCCAGCACCTCCTCGACGGTCAGCGGACCGGCCTCGTGGCGGAACGCCTTGGGGTTGAGCAGCGCCCACTCGCGCGCGACCACCGCCACCTCGGCCAGCCACTCCCTGCCTCCCCCGTAGGAGTGCAGGTAACGCTGTGCGGCCATGGCGTAGTACGACAGCGGGAACAGCGGCGCGTAAGGGTCCTCGAACTGCGCCTGCGGGAGATGCGACTCCTGCACGCCTCCCAGCGAACGCGAACGCGCCGAACGCTGGTTGGAGCCGTAGGAGATGACGACCGTGGAGCACTGACCGGCCTCGATGGCCTGCGCGGCGCGCGCCACGTACATCTCGAACGCCGAGCCTCCGGCGAACGTGGAGTCCGACCACGACGGCTCCAGCCCGAGGTACTCCGCCAGCTGCGGGGTCGAGAACCGGGAGACGCCCGCCGTGGCCAGCCCGTCCACGTCCGACAGCGACAGTCCGGCGTCGGCCAGCGCCCGGGTGATCCCCTGCGCCTGCAGGGTGAGGATGGGCTTGCCGGTCACCCCGAGGTCGGACTCGGCCGCCCCGACGATCGCGACGGTCATGACGGGAACACCGCCGTCGGCACGACCTCGATGAGGAACTCCGGCCGCAGCAGCGCCGAGCACACCACGGACGTCAGCGCCGGGGTGTCGCCGAAGTACTTGCGGCGGATCTCGGCGATCTCGTCGTAGCGCTCGACGGCGTCGGGGGTGATGTACTCCACCAGCCGCGTCACGGAGCCGTACGGCAGGGTCTCGCCCAGCCCGGCCTCGCGCAGCACCGCCGCGATCGCGGCGTAGGTGTACTCCGCCTGCGCCGCGAGGTCGCCTTCGAAGATGGCCTTCTGGGTGGCGGGCTCCAGCGCGCCGAAACCCGACATGAACAGAGTGCGTTCGGTGGCCAGACCCGGCTTGTACGTCAGCGTCCGGTAGCGCTGCCAGCCCGGGTTGACCGCGCGGAACGGCGCCGCCGAGGCGATCGCGTCCAGCGAGACCATCGCGCCCGGCACGACGGCCTGGTCGATGACGATGCCCGCCGCTCCCGGGTGCACCGGCTGCCCGTCGGTGCCCGTCCCTCCGAGCAGCTCCTTGCGGGGGCGGCCGCAGCGCGGGTACTGCGAGCGGGTGGCCTGGGCGGTGTAGTCGGTTGTCTGCACCAGCGCGTCCAGGCCGAGGCCCGCGGCCTTCAGCAGCTCGCCGGCCCGCTCCAGGCAGTAGCGGTACTGCTCGCGGAAGTCGTCGGCGAAGACGATGGACGTCCCGTCGTGCGGGTGGATGCTCGGCAGGTAGACGATGTCGTCGGCGACCCGCAGGGTCCCCCGGTGGAAGCCCTCGTCAGGGTGGGCCTGCACGAGCCGTCCGCCGCCGGGGAAGGCGGTCAGCTCGACCGACAGTTCCGCGCCCCCCTCCGGCAGGCCCTCCACGCCCACGGTGGCGACCGGCGCCGGGTGCCCGCCCAGGGCGGCCTCGCGGGCCTTCTCGACCCGCCCGTAGGAGTCCAGCGCCGCGTTGGTCGCGTACTCCACCACGTGCACCACGTCGTCCGGACCGAGCCCGGCCCCGGCCAGCGCCGCGAACGCTCCGGCGTAGGCGTCCTCGACGGTGCCCGCCACGGACGACAGGCGTGTCGTTTCAGAGCTCATGGTTCTCCAATGCACGGATGAGGGCGGCCGTGGACGGCGCGTCGGCCAGGCCGAGAACGGAATCGATGATCTTTTCGCCGCCGGGGCCGAGGTTGCCCAGGGCCTTGGCGGTGACGAGCCGGTCGAGGCCGGGGTCGTCGGGGCCGCCGCCGCTGCGCGGTACCTCTGCGGCGACCGTACGGCCCCCGGCGGTCCGGACGCGGACGCGGCCGGGCTGGTCGGCGGCGACGCCGCCGAAGTCCACGACCTCGGTGCGCACCCGCGCGGCCAGGGCCGCCACCTCGGGGCGGTCGATCCGGTCGTAGGTCGCGACGGTCACCTCGCCGTCGAGCAGCATCGCCGCGACGCTCCAGGGCAGGCTGAACTTGGCGTCGTAGGCCGAACGCGGCGTCTCCTTGCCGGGAGCGCACACGATCGACGCGGCGTCCGGATGGGCCTCGACGACCACTTCACCGAGGCCGCGGATCTCGTCGGCGGAGCCCAGTCCGGCGCGCACCTCGTGGGCGGCGTCGAGCTGGGCGTGCATCAGCTGGCAGGCCGGGTACGGCTTGACGGTGATGCGGGTGGCCTCCCAGCGGTCGCCGAGTCCGTCCAGGATCGCCGGGCGGTCCGCGTCGCGGCGGGCCAGGGCCCGGTAGAGGCCGTATTCGCCCTCGAACACCGTCGAGGGGCCGGTGGCTCCCGCGGCCGCGAGCGCGGCGGCGACGAGCCCGTCCGAGGCGGCGAAACCGGGATGGAGCTGCTTGGTGGAGCTGCCGGTGTTGAGGAACTCCAGCAGCCCGGACGCGCGGCTGCCCGCGATGCCCAGCGCGTTGACGGCCTGTGCGACGGAGAGCCCGCGCAGCCGTGCGGCGGTGAGCGCGGACGCGAAGACCCCGCAGGCGGCGGTGGCGTGCAGACCCACGGCGTGGAAGCCGTGCGGTGCGGCCGCTCCGAGACGGCAGATCGTCTCCAGGCCGATCGCAAGTGCGGTGAGCGCCTCCTCGCCGCTCACCGCTCCGCCTTCGGCGAGGACCACCGGCACGACGGGAGCGGACGCGTGGACGAGCCCGCCCGCATGGGTGTCGTCGAAGTCCAGCGCGTGGATCAGCACCCCGTTGGCCAGCGCCGCCGCCGGACGGGACACCCGCCCGGACCGCCCGATGACGAGCGCGTCGCCGGGGCCCATCGCCTGCGCGGTGCGCACCGCCGCCTCCGCGGCCTTCGCCCCGGCCCCCGCCACCGCGTTGCCCAGCGCGTCGAGCAGGTGGCGGGCCGCGGCCTGCCGCACCCGCTCGGGCACCTGGTCCGGCCGGACGTCCAGCGCCCAGCCGGCGAGTTCCTCGGCGATCGCCGTCATGACCGCGCTCCGAAGGCTCCCTCGTCCGCGAGTTCGGCGACGCGTTCGCCCGAGTAGCCCAGCAGCCCGCGGAGGATCTCCTCGGAGTGCTCGCCACGCTGGGGCGCGCGCCGGTACTCGGGCCGTTCCGTGCCGACCTTGACCGGGGAGGCCAGGTTCTTGAGCGTGCCGTACCGGGGGTGCTCGGTCTCGACGATCAGGTCGCGGGCGAGGGTGTGCTCCTCCTGGAGCGCCTGCGAGACGTCGTTGATGGGGCCGCAGGGGATGGACGCGGCGGTCATCGGGGCGAGCCACTCCTCGACGGTTCGGGTGGAGAGGGTCTTCTCCAGCTCCGGAAGCAGGGTGCCCGCGTTCTTCTGCCGGTCGGCGAAGGTGGCGTAGCGGGGGTCGGCGCCCAGGTCGGGGCGGTCGATCACCTCGACGAGGCGCTGCCAGAACTTCTCCTTGGCGCAGCCCACGACGATCCAGCCGTCCTTGGCCTGGAACGCCTGGAAGGGCACCAGGGAGGGGTGGGCGGAGTGGTGGGTGCGCGCCGGGGTGAAGCCCGCGTTCATGTGCCAGGTGCCCGGGTAGGTGAGCATCGAGAGCGCGGTGTCGTACAGGGAGACGTCGCAGTCCATGCCGACGCCGTCGCGGCGGGCGGCGTGCAGGCCGGTCAGCAGCGAGACGATCGCGACGTAGCCGCCGCAGTAGTCCACCAGCGACAGGCCGGACTTGGTGGGCGGCCCGTCGGGTTCGCCGGTGAGGTCCATCCAGCCGGCCAGGCCCTGCAGGATGTAGTCGTAGCCGGGCTGCTTCGCGCGCGGGCCCGTCATGCCGAATCCGGTGAGCGAGCAGCAGACGATCTTCGGGTTGAGGTGCTTGAGGTCGTCGTAGGTGATCTTCAGCTTGGCCGGGACGTCGCCGCGCAGGTTGGAGTAGACCGCGTCCGCGCCGCGCACCAGGTCCTCGAAGACGGCGCGGCCCGCCGGGGTGGACATGTCCAGCGAGATCGACTTCTTGTTGCGGTTGAAGGTCTCGTAGAACAGCGAGTCCTCGTCCTGGGCGTACGGCGGGACGTAGCGTCCGACGTCGCCGCCGGTCCGGGGGTCCTCGATCTTGATGATCTCGGCGCCCATGTCGGCCAGGTGCAGCGAGCCGAAGGGCCCGGCGCCGTACTGCTCCAGGGAGATGATGCGGACGTCCTGCAGCGGCTTCACGACAGCTCCCTGATCAGTTCGATGATGCGTGCCTGCGCGGCCCGGATGTCGGCGGGCCCGACGCCGTGGACGGGCGGGGTCAGCTTGATGGAATCGGCGACGCCCGCGTAGGCGGAGATGCGCTCGGCGACCTGGTCGAAGGTGCCCGTCAGGGTCAGGGCGTCGACCATCCGGGAGGAGACGGCGTCCCCCAGGTAGTCGGCGCCCGCTCCGGCGCGGAAGGCCTCGATGACCTTCTCCTGGTCCTCGGCCAGGTCGTGGAAGGCGAAGAAGTCGGCGTAGGTGCGCACCGAGGCGTAGAAGCCGGCGGTCCCGGCGGAGCGGCGGCGGGCGACGCCGGGGTCGGCGTCGACCGAGCAGCAGGCCGAGACGACGACGTCCAGCTCCGAGCGGTCCCGGCCGCTCTCCGCCAGGCCCTCCAGGAGCGGCGGCAGGGAGCGTTCGGTGAGCCAGGCCGGGGAGCACAGCTCGTGCGAGATCCAGCCCTGGCCGATCTCGCCGGCCAGTCTCGTCATCGCGGGGCCCATGCCCGCCACGTACACCGGGATCTCGCGGCGCGCCTGCGGGAAGGGACGCTGGTAGCCGCGGATGCGCATCGGCTCGTGCTCGCCCTCCAGCGTCATCGGCGCGCCGTCGGCGGCGTGGGCGACGAAGTGCCGCACGGCCGCGACGGTCTCGCGCAGGTGCGCGACGGGCCTGCCCCAGCGGGCGTTGTGCCAGTCCTCGTTGAGCCGCTTGACGCCGCTGCCCAGGCCGAGCACGAACCGCCCGCCCGACAGCTCGTCCAGGTCCAGGGCCTCCAGCGCGGTCGTCATCGGGCTGCGGGTGAAGGCCAGCGCGATGGCGGTGCCGACCCGGGCGGTGGAGGTGCCCTGGGCCAGCGCCGCTGCGGAGACCGTGGCGCTGCGGTGCAGTTCGGGCACCCACAGGGTGGTGGCGCCCGCCTCCTCGGCGGCGCGGCCCGCCGCCACCAGCTCCTCCAGGGTCTCGCCCCAGGGACCGAAGGTGATGCGCGGTCCGGTCACGCCGGCTCGCCCGTGGCGGGGAGCTCGAGCTGCCCGGTCTTGGCCTGCGGGAAGTAGTTCTTGTCGTGCTCGGCGCCGCGCTTGTAGATCATGACCGAGCGGACCCAGGAGACGATCTCCTCGCCGTCCTGGTTGAGGCCGCGGGTCCGCATGGTGATGATCCCGGCGTAGGGCCGCGACTTGGACTCGCGCATCTCGGTGACGATCGACTCGGCGTACAGGGTGTCGCCGACGAAGACCGGGTGGGTCAGCCTGATGTCGGTCCAGCCCAGGTTGAGCAGCGCGTTCTGGCTCATGTCGACGACCGACAGGCCGAGCACGAGCGCGACGGTCAGCCCGGAGTTGACGATCACCTTGCCGTAGGGGGCGCGGGCGGCGAAGTCGGCGTTGAAGTGGTTCTGGTTCGTGTTCAGGGTGAGGAGGGTGAACCAGGTGTTGTCCGCCTCGTTGATGGTCCGGCCGAAGGGGTGCTGGTAGACGTCCCCGACGGTGTAGTCCTCGAAATAACGCCCGATTCCGGCTTCGTGCACAGTCAACGCAAGTCCTTCACAAAAGTCTGATGTTTAAATCAGAGTAAAGGTCTGATGTATTGGGGTCAAGATCTTCCACTCCCCGCCCCGGGCCGGAACCGGCCGTCCCGCGGGCGCCGGCGCCCGCGGACGCCCTCAGGCCCCCGGGCCGTCGGCCGTGCCCAGCAGCACCCGGGCGCGCGCGGGCGCCGCGGCGACCCGGTCGACCCCGCCGTCCGGGCCGATCACGACCACGCGCTGCTCCAGCACCAGGTGGTCCTCCCCCACCTCCACCACCGTGCCCTCGCAGCGCACGGTCTCCTCGGCGAACACCAGCGCCTTGAAGGTGAAGTCGAGCTTGTGCACGAAGCACCGCGGGCCCAGCCAGTCCTGGATCTGCTCGACCAGCAGCGCCCCGAACACCTGGCCGTCCACGACCGGGCCGGGGACCCGGGCGGCCCTGACGAACTCGGGGTCGTAGTGCAGCCGGTACCAGTCCCATGTCGCGCCCGCGTAGGCGACCATGTCCGACAACCCGATCCTGCGCTCCAGCGGCGGCACGGCGTCGCCCGCCCGGTGGTCCGTCCGCGTCGTCATTTCCCGCCCTCCAGCGCCACGAAGATGATCGTCTCCTCGTTCTCGGCCAGGAGCCCGCCGTCCTGGTCGGTGTACGTCGCCCGCGAGGAGACGATCAGCATCTCCGCGCCGGACCGCGTCGCCTTCCCCGCCACGTCCGTGATCTCCCAGGTGGCCGTGACCACGTCCTCCGGGCGGATCCGGCGGTGGAAGGTGTAGGAGTTGCCGCCGCGCACCTTGCGGGTCCCCGGGATCTCGATGCCCCACTCGTGGCCGGCGTAGCCGTCGGGCGGGATCGGCAGGTTCGCGTACTGGTTGGTCTCGCAGATCAGCGTCGGCGGCGCCGTCACCCCGCGCAGCCCGTGGGCGCGGGCGTACTCCGGATCGGAGTACAGCCGGTTGTGGTCGCCTATCGCGAGGCCGAAGTACCGCCCCGCCGCCGCGCCGAACTCCTCCGGCGCGGTGTAGACCTTCTTCCGGCCGACGAGCGCGCGGACCTCATCGGTGAGCAGCGACATGGACCATCCTCGGGTAGAGAGACCGGCGAAACCCCCGTCCGGCCCCCGATATTATAAAGTCAGACATATATTGTCCAGAGCGGCGGCGCGCCGGCCGCTCACGCCTCGCGGTAGGCGTCCCGGATGTTGGTCAGGTGGGCGCGCATGGCCTCGCTGGCGCCCTCGCCGTCCCCCGCCGCGATGCGCTCGGTGATCTCCTCGTGCTCCTGGTCGACCATGGCCCAGAACCCCTCGTGGGTCACCGGGGACGGCTTGAGGAACCGGGTGCGCAGCACGTGGAACACCGGCTCGGTCATCATCGCCAGCAGGCCGTTGCCGGTCGCCTGCATGATGACGTCGTGGAAGTGCTGGTGCTCGCGGAACTTCATGCTGCGGCCCCGCGACCGCTTCTCCCGCTCCATGGCCGCGTGCAGCGCGTCGAGGTGGTGCTGCTCGCGCCGCCGGGCGGCCAGGGCGGTGGCCGGCACCTCCAGCAGCTCCCGCGCCTCCAGGATGGCCGCGAGCGGCAGCGCCGCCGATCCGGACATCAGCCCGATGCTGGCCTCGAGGTAGTCGCTGATCTGGTCGGGGTCGACGCTGGAGACGAAGGTGCCCCCGGTCGTGCCCCGCGAGGTCTTGACCAACCCCTGCGAGGCCAGGACGCGCAGCGCCTCGCGGACGGTGCTGCGGCTGACCCCGAAGTTCCCCCCGATCTCGCTCTCCGGGGGAAGGCGGTCGCCGGGCGCCAGCGACCCGTCGAGGATCAGTTCGCGCAGCTGGTCGGCGACCTGCTGGTACGCGGGGCGCAGCCGGGTGACCGGAAGGACGGCGGGCGCCGTCGAGTCCGGGAGACCCGCACTCTTGCGGTTAGCACTGGACACTCTGCCCTGCCTCTGTGATCGGCTGAAACATCAGACTTCGAAATCGCGAAACACTCCGGAAACCTCCGGAGCGGAGAAAACATCTTCGCACGAAGGCACGTACCCGGAACGCGCCCACACCGGAAAGCACGGCACGCGGGTTACCGGCATCCCGATACCAAAGGTAAGAGGTTTCGCCCGAACCCGGTGGTCCAGTGGCCGCGGCACAGGGCGGAAGATCTTTCACCAGCACGAACGCTGTGTTCAAGATTCAGGTCTGATACCCCAGATCTTAACCGAGACGGCCGGAAACACCGAAAGGCCGCGGGAGCGTTCAGCGCGCGGCGGGGCCGTGCGCGGCCCGGAACGGGTGGCGCGGACCGGCGCTCAGGGGCGGCCGATCGAGCCGGCCCAGCTCTCGGTGAGGACGTCCAGCATCTCGTCGCGCTCGACGCCCCAGGTCCCGGGCGTCCAGTGGCGCGCGACGTGGTCGAGCTCGGTGATGACGATGACGCCGCGGAAGCGGCGGGTGCCCGCGGGGAACCTGCCGGCGCGGTCGAGCCCGTCCCGGACGTCGCCGATGGCCTCGTTCAGCCACTCGTCGAGGAGCGCGCGGATCGCCGGGTCGACGGCCGCGGCCTCGGTGGCGGTCGTGGTGTAGGGGCGGATCTCGTCCCAGCGCCGCGAGGTGGAGTCGAGCCACGCGCGGATCCGCTCCCGCGAGCCGTCCTCGACCACGGCGACCAGCTCGCGCTCGGTCGAGCCGTGCTCGGCGGAGGGCACCCGGCCGAGCACGGTGTTGAGCCGCTCCGAGATGAGCGCCTTCATCAGGTCGACTTTGGAGGGGAAGTAGGCGTAGAAGGTCACCCGCGTCGTCCCCGCCGCCGACGCGATGTCGTCGACCTTCGTCGTCGCGTAGCCCTTCGAGACGAACAGCTCCAGGCCCGCGTCGAGCAGCAGCTTGCGCGTCATCTCCTTCTGCGCCTCACGAAGCCTCGCCATGCCGCCAGCATAGGGCACCGAGGACGCGTTCCTCTCGCTCCGACCATTTCGGATACGCACTGCTCAAATCCTTGACGTCATGTCAAATAATGTGACACCTTGCACAGCCAACTGGTGACCGCGCTCACATCGGGCGGCCGGTCCCGGGCGGCCGGAACGGCCGCCGGCTCATCGACAAGGAAGAAATCCCCCATGACGCAGACCGCTGCGCACAAGCAGGGCTACACCGCCACGGTGGTCGCCGGCTGCTTCGCCGTCCTCCTCGCGCAGGTGGCGTACTCGCTGCCCGGCGCGCTCAACGGCACCCTCCAGCAGGAGTTCCAGACCACCGGCGCCGAACTGGCCTGGATCACGGCGGCCTTCGCCATCCCCATGGTCGTCTTCGAGCTGACCACCGGCGTGATCGGCGACCTGTTCGGCCGCAGGCGGCTGCTGCAGGCGGGCGCCCTGCTGACCGCCGCCGGCTCGCTCGTCAGCCACCTCGCCGGGACGGTCGAGGTCCTGTGGGCCGGGCAGGTCGTCGCGGGCCTCGGCGCCGCGATCCTCTACCCGATCTCGCTCGCCATGCTGGCCGCGGTCAGCCCGTCGCAGGAGGCCCGCTCCAAGGCCATCGCCGTCTGGGCGGGCTTCCTGTCGATCGGTGCGGCGATCTCCCCGCTGATGGGCGGGTGGCTGGCCGCCGAGGGCGACTGGCGGACGTCGTACCTCGTGGTGATCGCGGCGGCGGTCGTCTCGGTCGTCGTCACCCGGTTCGCCACCGACTCCTCGGCTCCGCAGGGCCGCAGGCTGGACGTCCCCGGCCAGGTCACGCTGGCCCTCGGCCTGATCGCCGTCCTCTTCGCCGCCACGCAGGGCTCCGAGGCCGGCTTCGCCCGCCCCGAGATCATCGGCGCCTTCGTCGCGGGCCTGGCGCTCCTGGGCGCCTTCGTCGCCATCGAGCTGCGGACCGACGTCCCGCTGCTGCAGCTCGGCGTCTTCGCCAACCGCTCCTACGCGGTCGTCGCGATCGCCACGGTGATCGGCATGTTCGCGTTCCTGGCGATCTGCTTCTCGATGAGCATCTGGCTCGGCGCGATCCAGCACCAGAGCGCCCTGAAGATCGGCGTGCTGTTCCTGTTCGTCCAGGGTCCGGCCTTCGTGCTGGCACCGCTCGTCTCCCACCTGATCCGGAACTTCTCGCCCCGATGGGTGCTCACCGCCGGTTTCGCCCTCATCGCCGCAAGCGGCGTCCGGTGCTCGACGTTCGACGTCCACGACATGGACTGGACGCGGTTCATCGCCCCCATGCTGGCCCTGGGCGTCGGCTTCGCGCTCACCGTCGGCTCGCTCACGGCCGTCGCGATCAACACCGTTCCGCTGCGCCTCGCCGGCATGGCCAGCGCCACCACCAACCTGCTCCGCGACTTCGGCTTCGCCCTCGGCCCGGTGCTCGTCGCCGCGTTCGCGGTCAGCCGGGCGAACGACGACCTGGGCGCCGGTGTCGGCAGGGCGATCGGCGAGTCCGGCCTCGAGCCGCCGTACGCCGAGATCGCCGGGGGCATCGCCAGGGAGGGCGGCGCCATGGCGGTCAACTCGATGCCGGTCGTGCCCGGCGCCGGGGCGGACATGCCGCCGGTGCCGATGCCGGAGAGCCTCCGCGCACTCGCGCTCGAGTCGCTCGGCGGCGCCTACGGCCTCGCGTTCCTGGTCGTCGGCCTGTGCGCCGCGGCCGCGGCGGCTCTGACGCTGTTCGGGCTCTCCGACTCCGGGCGCGCCGGCGTCGGAGAGCCCTCGGCCGACGAGGAGCCCGCCCCCACCGGGTGACCCGGGAACCGCCGGGTCGGGGCCCACCTCCCGGAGGCCGGGCCCCGTCCTGCTCCGTACACTCGTGTAGCTTAATTTACGCGAAGGCTACTCGCTTGACATGCTGTAAATTCAGGTGACACCATTCACACCGCGGCGTGACCGCAGTCACTCGCCGAGACCGAAAGGAGTGCCAGTGATGGGTGCCCAGACCGCCGGGAACACCACCGGCGGCACCGTCAACACCGTCCTCGGCCCCGTTCCCGCGCGGGAGCTGGGGGTCGTCGCGGTTCACGAGGCCCTGCTGTCGGTGCTTCCCGGAGCGGAGTACGCGTTCGACGTCACCATCGACCGCGCCGAGATCTTCGAGATCCTGGCCGGGAGGCTGCGGGACTTCCGCGACCACGGCGGCGGGACGGTCGTCGACGCCACCGGCATGTTCCACGGGCGCGACGTGCGGTTGTACGAGGCCCTCTCGCGCACGACGGGCGTGCACATCGTCGCCTCGACGGGCCAGGGGCCTGAGGAGATACTCGGCGGCTACTTCCTGACACCGCAGACCAATCCCCCGACGCCGTGGCCGGCCGAGAAGTTCGCCGACCTCTTCACCAGGGAGGTCACCGAGGGCATGGTGGTCCCCCGCGTCGAGCGGCGGGGCGCCGCGGGCCTCGTGGCCACCGCCGCGACCCGCGAGGGCATGACCGCGACCGACGAGAGCCTGTTCCGCGGCGCGGCCCGCGCCGCCCTGGCCACCGACGTCCCGGTGTCCATCCGCTGCGGGAGCGACGCCGTGCGCGACCTCGAGGTCGTCCTGGACGAGAGGCTGCCGGCCGGCCGCGTCGCCGTCGGCGGGCTCGACCGCGAGGACGCCGTCGCGGCCGGTGCCCCGCTCGAGGTCGCCCGCCGCGGCGCCTACGTCGTGCTCGACCACGTGGGCACCGAGGACGGGCGGCACATCGGCGACGCGGAGCGGGCGGACCTGGCGGCCCGGCTCGTCGATGCCGGTTTCGGCGACCGGATCCTGCTCTCGAGCGACGCGACCGGCGTGGCCAAGGGCCACGCCGGCAACGACGTGCCGTACAGCCACGTCCTGTCGGACTTCGTCCCCCTCCTCAAGGCGCGGGGCCTGGCCGACGAGGACGTCCGGCGGATCCTCGTCGACAACCCGCGCGACCTGCTGTCGGTGCGCTGACCGGCGGCGGCCGGTCCCCGAAACCATGAACGCCTATCTGAGGTGAATGTTGTGTCGAGAGTGAACACGGTCCTGGGACCGATCCCGACCGAGGAGCTGGGTCTCGTGGCCGTCCACGAGCACATCGGCTACGGCATGCCCGGCTCCGAGCTGGACACCAGGTGGTGGAAGACGCCCGAGCAGCGGTACGGCGAGACCGTCCCGAAGCTGCGCGAGTTCCACGAGCACGGCGGCGGCACGTTCGTCGACGCGACCGGCATCTGCAACGGCCGCGACATCGACTACTACCGGTCGCTGTCGGAGAAGACCGGCGTGCACATCGTCGCCTCCACCGGCTTCGTCGGCGGCGACACCGCCCTGCCCTTCTTCGAGCGGGCGAGCGTGGAGTACCTCGCCGAGCACTTCGTCCACGAGATCACCGTCGGCATCGGCGGCAGCGGCGGCAAGGCCGGCATCATCAAGGTCGGCGTCAGCCGCGGCGGCCGGATGACCGACCTGGACAAGCGCATCTACCGCGCGGCCGCCCGAGCCGCCAGGGCCACCGGGGCCGGCATCCTGACCCACCTGGCCATCGACGCCGAGAACGCGATCGCGATCTTCAACGAGGAGGGCCTCCCCCTCGACCGCGTGCTCTTCGGGCACGTCGACGACGGCGTCAACGCCGACAGGACCCGCGACACCTGGATCGCCGGGCAGGGCGGCCGGATCGGCTTCGACACCTTCGGCTACGAGACCGAGCTGCCGGACCCGCCGTTCTGGGCGCGTCCGCGCCGGGAGCGCCTCGAGCACTTCCTGCGGTTCATCGGCGGCGGCGAGGGCCGCATCAGGCAGGTGCTCGCCTCGGCCGACGCCAACTGCAGCCCGCTGGGCTGGCCGGGCGTGAAGGGCCACACCGTCAACTACATCTTCACCGACCTCATCCCCGACCTGCGCGCCGCCGGTCTCGACGAGGCGGCCATCAAGACGATCTTCGTCGACAACCCCGCCGACTTCCTTTCGATCGAGAACTGACGAGGACCGGAGCCATGCAGCCCTCAGACCTGAAGAACCTGAACATCGCCGTCATCGGCGCGGGATACGGCGGCGCCGCCGCGGCCAAGGCCCTGAGCCTCCTCGGCGCGACCGTGGACGTCTACGAGCAGGCGAGCCGCATCCGCGAGGTCGGCGCCGGCATCGGCCTGCGGCCGTCCACCATGGACCGGTTCCGCCGGTGGGGCGTCATCGACGCGATCACGAAGGTGAGCTCGCCCAGCGACTACTTCGAGATCCTCACCGCCACCGGCGGCCCGATCATGCGGGAGCCGTGGCCGGAGATCGAGTCCTTCGGCGAGAGGACCCACCTGATCCACCGCGGCGACTTCATCGAGGCGCTGCTCTCGGTGCTGCCCGAGGGCATGGTCCACCTCGGCCACAAGCTCGAGCGGATCGAGGACGGGGGCGAAAGGTCCGTCCTGGCCTTCGCCAACGGCGCCACCGCCGAAGCCGACCTGGTCGTGGGCGCCGACGGCATCAAGTCCGTGGTCCGCAAGGCCCTGTTCTCCGATCAGGAGCCTGTCTTCTCCGGCGAGCACGCCTACCGCGCCGTCATCGACGTCGACGACGCCCACGGCATGGTCGCCGACGACAACCTGCGGATGTACATCGGCCGGGGCACGAAGGTCTACCTCCTGCCGCTGCGCCACCGCGGCCAGGTCTCCTTCGACATCACCGCGCTGTGCCCGGACGGCACCTGGGCGCCGTGCGTCACCAAGGACGACCTGCTCAAGACCGTCGAGGGCTTCGACGAGCGGATCGTGGACATCACCCGCGGCCTCGACATGGACGCCGTCAACTGCCGTGCCGTCTACGACATCGACCCGGTCGAGGTGTGGCACTCCGGCTCCGTCGTCCTCGTGGGCGACGCCGCCCACTCGATGCTGCACCACCAGGGGCAGGGCGCGAACTCGGCGATCCTGGACGCCGGCGCGCTCGCCGACGCCCTCGCCGAGGCCGGTTCGGTCAAGGAGGCGCTGGCGCTCTACCAGGCCGCCCGCAAGCCGGTGACCGACGAGCTGCAGCGGATCTCCCGCCAGGGCTGGACCGAGGACGAGGTCGACGACGTCTTCCCGGGCCAGAAGCCCGCCTCCCAGCAGCCGAAGGAGGCCTGAACCATGCCGCTGCACCCTGAAATCGCCAAGGCCCTCGCCGCCATGCCCGCGCCGCCGCCCGGACCGCTGAACCCGGAGATGATGCGCGCCGGTGAGGAGTCCCAGGTACCGCCGGTGGCCGACCGCCTGCCGCTGCACTCCGTCGAGGACCGCACCGCGCGGACCTCCTCCGGCGAGGTCCCGGTGCGGGTCTACACGCCGGTCGAGGCCGACGCGTACGGCCTGCTCGTCTACTTCCACGGCGGGGCGTTCTTCCTCGGCAGCCTGGAGACGCACGACCACGTCGCACGGTCCCTGGCCCGGGAGACCGGGCTCAAGGTCGTCTCCGTCGGCTACCGGCTGGCGCCCGAGCACGCCTTCCCCGCCGGCCTCGAGGACTGCTACGCCGCCGTCCGGTGGGCCGCCGCGAACGGCGAGTCCCTGGGCTGGGACGGCACGACGCTGGCCGTCGCCGGTGACAGCTCCGGCGGCACGTTCGCCGCCGCGGTCGCCGCCATGGCGCACGACGACGGCTTCGACCGGATCACCCACCAGGTGATGTTCTACCCGTCGCTCGACCTGGACTTCGACGTCGACCGCTACGCCTCGCTGCGGGAGAACGCCGTCGGCCACGGGCTCGAGACGGCGGGGCTGAAGCCGTTCAACGCCTTCTACCTCGACAGCGGAGCCGACCCGGCGGACCCCCTCGTCTCCCCGGTCAAGCGGGCGGACCTCACCGGGCTGCCGCCCGCGCTGATCATCACCGGCGAGCTCGACCCGATGCGGGACGAGGGGGAGCTGTACGGCCGGAGGCTGCAGGACGCCGGCGTGGCCGCGACCGTCAGCCGGTACGACGGCGCGGGGCACGGGTTCGTGCAGCACTTCTCGTGGATCCCCGAGTACCACCGTGCCTTCGAGGAGACCCGCGACTTCCTCGCGCGCTGACCCCCGCCACCCCGCGGAGCTCGGAAGGAGAGCCTTGTCCGCATCCGCAGTGAAAATCCATCCCCTCTTCTCGCCGTGGGGCCGGTTCGGTCTCTACAGCTTCTTCATCGACGCGCCGGAGCCGGCCATCGTCGACACCGGCATCGCCTCCTCGCCCGCCGAGGGCGTGGCTCCCGCGCTGGAGGCCATCGGCCGCCGGATCGAGGACGTGCGCTGGATCCTGCTGACCCACGGCCACATCGACCACGTCGGCGGGGCCCACGCCCTGTGGGAGCTCACCGGCCGACGCGCGCAGGTCGTGATCCACGAGGCCGACGCGCCACTGCTGCGCTCGCGCCGCGCCCATGTGGAGGAGTATCTCGCCAGGCGGGGTCGGTACCTGAATGACCCCGAGGGTGCGGCAAAGGTGACGGCCGCGACGAACGCCGTCATCTCCGGCGAGATGGAGCCGACCCTGCTCGTCAAGGGCGGCGAGACTCTCTTCCTCGGCCGTGGCGTTGACGTCTCTGTCCACTCCATTCCCGGCCACACGCCGGGGTCGGTCGCCTACGTCGTCGACGGGCAGCGCTCGGTGTTCGTCGGCGACGCCGTCCAGGTGCACGGGGCCGCCAACGGCTTTCCCGGCTTCGAGGACCCGGTCGCCTACCGCGCGAGCCTGGAGTACCTGCGCGACGAAATCCGCCCGCGGCACCTCTACCTCGGCCACCCCTACCGCCGCAGCGACGGCACCCCATACGGCGTCGTGCTCGACGCGGGCCAGGCGGCGGAGGCGCTCCGGGAGAGCCTCGACGTCGAGGGCCGGGTCGGCAAGGCGGCCCACGGCTGCCTGTGCGCGGGGCTCCTGGAGACGGACTCGCCGTACTCCCCCTTCGCCCCGGTGGCACGGGAGGTCGGCTACACCGCCGATCCCGCCCTCGAGCCGTCGCCGTTCTTCACGTCGATGCACGGCTACCGCACGCACTTCAAGCAGAACCCGTGACAGGGGAGGCATCCATGTCCGACTTCCACATCATCCAGGCGGGCCTGGAAGAGATCGCCGTCCGCAAGGACCTCCGCGTGCCGATGCGCGACGGCGTCACGCTCGCCGCCGACGCCTACCAGGGCACCGACGACAAACCGCGTCCCGCGCTCGTGGCGCTCAGCCCGTACGGCAAGGAGCTGCAGGCCCTCGCGCTCACGACGCCGCCGCAGCGGCGCCCCTCCCCCATGTGGGACGGCTGCATCGAGGCCGGCGACATCGCGCGCGTCGTCAAGGAGGACTATGTCCACGTCATCGGCGACCTGCGCGGCTCCGGTGCCTCCGAGGGCGAGCACATCGGCAACTACAACGCCGGCGGCGTCCCCCTCGGGCAGGACGCGTACGACTTCATCGAGTGGGTCGCGGCGCAGCCGTGGTGCGACGGCAACGTCGGCATGATCGGCATCTCCTACTTCGGTTCGATGCAGGTGCTGGCCGCGGCCGAGCGGCCGCCGAGCCTCAAGTCGATCTTCGTCAGCGGCGGCCACTACGACTTCTACGAGACCACCTACCACGGCGGCGTCATGTGGTTCATGCCGCGCGCCGCCCGCGAGGGCCGCGGCGGCGACTCCGGCTGGGCCTTCACCGACGGGGTGAAGGCCCGCATGCTGGAGACGTACTCCCCCTCGGAGATCAAGGAGAAGGTCGCCGAGCGGCTGAAGGACCCGGACGTCGCGGCGTGGCCGAACCTCGTCCACGTGCTGAACTACCCGAAGAACCACGAGGCCTGGTTCGACATCGTGATGAACGAGGTCGACGGCGAGTGGTACGAGGAGCGCAACCCGGTCAACCTCGCCAGGAACATCGACATCCCGGTCTGGCTCCAGATCGACCAGGGCCGCGGCTGGACGATGGACGGCACCATCGAGGCCTACAACGCGCTGAAGGGTCCGAAGAAGCTCGACATCGGCCCCTACCCGCCGATGCAGTCGCGGCCCTTCATCGAAGAGCACGACAAGATGTTCCGCTGGTACGAGTACTGGATCAAGGGCGTCGACAACGGGATCATGGACGAGCCCGCCGTCACCGTCCACGTCGAGGGCTCCCGGGAGACCGTCACCGGCGCGCAGTGGCCGCCGAAGGACGTCGAGTACCGGCCTCTCTACCTGCGTCCGCGCCGCAAGCTCTCCTTCGAGCCCGAGCCCATGGGCGCCGAGTACGCCGCCCCCGACGGCTTCTACCAGGCGCCCCTGACGGTGACCGACAAGGTGGAGATCCTGAGCTGGAGCACGGCTCCGTTCACCGAGCCGACCGAGATGATCGGCCAGGGCGCCGCGCACCTCTTCGCGGAGATCGACCAGCCCGACACGAACTTCATCCTGCGCATGTGGGACGAGGCCCCGAACGGCAGACGGCAGCTCATCACGACCGCCTACCTCAAGGCCTCGCACCGCGAGCTGGACACCGAGCGCACCACCGAGGGCGACCCGTTCCACCCGCACACCCGCGCGGTGCCGGTCGAGCCGGGCGTGATCGAGGAGTACGTGCTGCGCGTCTACCCGTTCGCGGCGACGTTCCTGCCCGGTCACAAGCTGGTCGTAGAGCTGTCCAACGCCGAGCCGCTGGCCGACGAACACAACGCCCTGCTGCCGCCGGACGCGTTCCACCTGCCCGTGGGCCGCCCCGTCACGCACAAGATCTACCGCGACGCCGCCCACCCGTCCCGGCTCGTCCTGCCGTTCACGGTGGAGAGGAAGTAGTCGGACGGCATTCGTCTACGCGACGGCTTGCATCTCCTTCGCCCGGTTCAACGGAGCGCTCACCGGCGTCCGTGTGCTCGAGACGTTCGGCACCTCCGTCGAGGAGCTCCGCGCCCGACCGGCGTCCGCTGACCGTTCCGGCCGTCACCGGTCCGTGGCGCGCCGGGCGCGCAGGGCGCGGAGTTTGTGGCGGTTGCCGCAGCGTTCCATCGAGCACCAGCGGCGGGCGCCGGGGCGGGACGAGTCGACGAACACCAGCGGGCAGTCCTCGCTCGCGCACTCGCGGATGCGCTCGGCCAGCGGCCCGGACAGCAGTTCGATCATCTCCCGTGCCAGCGTCGACAACGCCTGCCTGGCCCGCACGGGAGGGGCCCACCCGGCGGTCGTGCCGTCGGCGGCCAGCTCGGGGACCAGGGGCGCCGCGGCCGCGGCGCCGTTGATGGCCGCGACCGCGCCGGCGGGAAGGGGGCGGTGCGCCGCCCGCGCGTGCGCCGCCTCCCAGACCGCCTGGCGGAGCGCCTTGGCCGCGGCCAGCTCCCGGCCCGTCACGGGGGTCGTGACGCTCGCGGCCAGCGGCGGCCGGGCCAGCCATCCGCCCAGGTCGGCGGGCTTGTGCAGGGCCTCGAAGACCGCGTACGGGCCTTCGCCGCCCGTATGGGCGAAGTCCAGGCAGACGGCGCCGGCGTCGAACCAGAACGACCCTCCCTTGGGGTCGTGCAGCATCCGTCCGGTCGTGCCAGCTCGCATGGAACCACCATAACCGGTGTCACGGGCGTGTCCGTGACACCGCTCCCGCGGGAGACCCGCGCCGCGGCAACGGCGGCACCCCCGGAGTGCAAGGCCCGCACCCGGAGAACCCACGGATTTCATTTGACCATCTACTCAATTGAATGTAATCATCACTCCATGGAAAATACGGGGAGGCGCCCGTACCGCATGGGTGCCCGTGCCGCGGCGGTGGAGGCCACGCGGACGCGGATCATGGAGGCCGCGGCGGGCCTGTGGATGCGGCAGTGGAATGACGACGTCACGCTGCAGCACATCGCGGACGAGGCGGGCGTGTCGGTGCAGACCATCGTCAACCACTTCGGCGGCAAGGACGGGCTCGCCGATGCCGTCGCCGATCTGGTGGCGTCCCAGACGGCGGACGTCCGGCGGGCGCCGACCGGCGACGTGGCGGCGATCGTGGCCGTGCTGTTCGAGGACTACGAGCAGCACGGCGATGCCAACGTGTTGTGGATCGCGCAGATCGACCGCGTTCCGGCGGCGGCGCGCGCGGCCGCCCACGCGCGTGTCCAGCACCGGGCGTGGCTGGAACAGGTCTTCGCCGACCGCCTTCCGGCACCGGGCCCCGACCGCGAACACGCGCTGGCCCTGCACTACGCCGCCACGGACCTCTACCTGTGGAAGTTGTGGCGGCGGGACCTCGGGCTGTCGCGCCAGGCCGCCGAACGCGCCATGCGCGATCTGCTGATCTCGATCGACCCTCGAAAGGGAGACGATGAGTAAGAATTTCTTGTTCGCGCTGTGGGCAGGCGGCGGAGCCGTGCCGCCCGCACTCTCCGTCGCCCGCGCGCTGCGCGAACGCGGCCACGGCGTCCGGGTGCTGGCCGACAGGTCGCTGCACGACGAGGTCACCGCCACCGGCGCGGAGTTCGTCGACTGGACGACCGCGCCCCAGGGCGACACCTCCGACCCGGCCAAGGACGTCATCAAGGACTTCGAGGCCCGCACGCCGCTGGGTGAATTCGCACGGTTGCGGGACCGCATCGTCTGCGGGCCCGCGGCCGACTACGCCCGGGACGCCCTGGCGGAGCTGCGCGCCCATCCCGCCGACGTGCTGGTCACCGAATACGTGCTGCTCGGCGTGCTCACCGCCGGTGAGGCCGCCGACGTCCCGGTGGCCTCGCTCGTGACGACCCTCTACCCGCTCCCCACCCCGGGAGGCCCGCCGTTCGGCCTGGGGCTCGCGCCCGCCACGGGGCCGCTCGGACGCCTCCGCGACCGGATCCTGACGGGGATGACCGTCAGACCGTGGGCGAAGGGGCTGCCGGCGCTCAACAACGCCCGCACCGCGAACGGCCTCCCGCCGGTGGACTCGGTCATGGACGCGTTCGACCGCGTCGACCGCTGCCTCGTTCTCTCCCCGCGCGCGCTGGACCACCCCGGCCGGAACTTCCCCACCCACGTGCGCCACGTCGGACCGCGGCTCGACGATCCCGCCTGGGCCGGGAAACAGGAGTTGGAACTGCCGGAGGGGGACGCGCCTCTGGTGCTGGTCAGCCTGAGCTCGTCGTTCATGAACCAGCGCCGGCCGCTCGAGCGGATCGCCGAAGCCCTCGGCACGCTGCCGGTGCGCGCTCTGCTGACGACAGGTCCCGCGGTGGATCCGGCGACCGTCAACGCGCCGGGCAACGTCCTGGTCACCGCGGCGGCACCGCACACCGCGGCGCTGCGGCACGCCGCGGTGACGATCACCCACGCCGGTCACGGGACGGTCGTCAAATCCCTGGCCGCCGGAGTGCCCCTGGTCTGCATCCCACAGGGGCGAGATCAAGGCGAGGTCGCACACCACGTCGAATCCACCGGCGCCGGGGTCACCGTGAGCAAGAGCGCCTCGCCCCGCGCGATCGCACGCGCGGTCGACCGCGTCCTCAACGACCCCTCCTACCGGCGCGAAGCCCGGCGCATGGCCGCCGAGATCGCCGCCGAAACGGCGACCGACGAAGCGGTCCTTGAGATCGAGGCCCTTGCCGAGCGGACGACCGGCGGAAGCGGGGGCGCCTCCGAACGCGGCACGGCCTCCAGCCCGACACGGAGGTGACCGGAGCGCAGGCGGGACGGCTCCGGTCGGCTTTTCCTCGCTTCCGGAGCCTGTCCTTCGCCTGCGTTCCGGCGCCGACGGGGGCGGGCGGCCCGTTCAGTCCGCGTGCAGGCGGGTCCGGGTCGCCTCATGGAGAGCCGCCCAGGCGTCCGCCACGGTGCCCACGTGCCCGAGCTTGTCGGGGTTGTTCACCGTGCGGATCGTCTGGATCCGCCCGTTGAGGATCTCGAGCACCCAGATGCTGAGGACCTTGCCGTCCCGGTCGCGGAGGATCGCGCCCGGCTGGCCGTTCACCCGGTGCGGCTCCACCGCGCAGCCGATCCGGGTGAACCGCGAGACCGACCAGGCGAGTGCCCGGACCACGTCGCCGGGACCGGTGATGCGCCCGGCGAACCGCGGAGCCTTGCCGCCGCTGTCACCGACCATGTGGATGTCGGCGGCCAGCAACTCCCGCAGCCCGTTCACATCACCTTCCCGGAAGGCGTCGAAGAAGCGTCCGGCGAGTTCCTCACGCTCCCTTCGGTCTGCCTCGAACCGCGGCCGGCCCGCCTCCATGTGGCGGCGCGCCCGCACCGCGAGCTGGCGGCACGCCGCCTCCGAACGTTCCACAGCCGACGCGATCTCCGGGAAGCCGAACCCGAACACCTCCCGCAGCACGAAAACCGCCCGTTCCAGCGGGCTCAACCGCTCCAACAACAGCAGAGCCGCCATCGACACCGAGTCGGCCAACTCCGCCGAGCGCTCCGGATCCTCGTAGGGATCGCTCAGCAGCGGCTCGGGAAACCACGGCCCGGCGTACTCCTCACGCCGGACGCGGGCCGAACGCAGCACGTCGATCGAGATCCGGGTGACCACGGCCGAGAGGAAGGCCTTGGCCGACGCGGGCCGCGTCGGGGTGGCCTGGTAGCGCAGCCAGGTCTCCTGGACCGCGTCCTCGGCCTCGCTCACGCTCCCCAGGATCCGGTAGGCGATCGAGAACAGCAGCGGCCGCAGCTCCTCGAACCCCTCTGCCTGCCATGAACACCGCATGACCCTCACCTTCCCGATCTAACCCGCCTTGGGCCCCGCCGTCACCAGGGCACCGGCCCCTCCTCTCCGAAGAACCCGGCGGTCGGCCCGTCCGCGCCGAGCGTGGCCAGCCGCACCACGACCGCGGCGCCCTGCGCGACGGTGAGGAACCCCGTGTGGGCGTTGCTGTCCGTGTCGACGAAGCCGGGCGCGACGGCGTTGACGAGGATGCCGTCCTTCCTCAGCTCGTTGGCGTAGTGCACGGTCAGCGCGTTCAGCGCGGACTTGGACGGCGAGTAGGCCGCCGACGGCAGCAGCGCCGCGAAGGGGCCCTCCGGATCGCTGGTGATGGTCAGCGACGCGGCATGGCTGCTGACGTTGACGACGCGCGGCGCCGGCGACCGCCGCAACAGCGGGAGCATCGCGTTGGTCACCGCGATCACCCCGAAGACGTTGGTCTCGAACACCGCCCGGACCATGTCCAGGTCGACCGAGCTGGGAACCTGGTCATGGGCGTCTTCAGGCGAGACCTGCCCGGAACCGGTGATACCAGCGTTGTTGACCAGCACGTCGAGCCTGCCGAAGCGCTCCTCGACCTGCTCGGCCGCCTCCCGAACGGTGACCGGGTCGGTGACGTCCAGGGTGACCGCGTGCACGTCACCGCCCCCCGCTCGCAGCGCCGCGGCGGCCTCCTCCCCGCGCCGCGGATCCCGGGCACCGACCAGCACCGTCATGCCCAGCCCGGCGAGTTGCTCGGCGACCCCGCGGCCGATCCCCTTGTTCGCCCCGGTGACCAGCGCGACCTTCCGGTGAGTGACCTGCTCGCCCATGACCGGCTCCTTCCCGTGAGCGGGCCCGCCCTTCGCGGAACCCGTCTTCACCACCCGAGACGAGACAGCCCGCACTTCTGTGACACGCGACCGGGCACCTGATCACTAGGCTGACCCGGTGGCGTTCGACATCAACGGGTACCGCCCTCCGCGGCTCTGCGGGTTCGCCGCGATCAGCGAGATGCACGCCGACCGCCTGCGTTCCCTGGTCGGACGGCGGCTGAGCTCGGTATGGGTCGTCTGGGACCTGGAAGACGACTCGTGGTTCGCCGACTGCCCTGTGCTGCTCTCCTTCGAGGGAGCGCAGGTCGAGATCGACCACAGCAAGTTCAGCGACGTGTCCATCACCTGGAACGAGATCGACCCGCTGGCCCCCGTCATCTGGCCGGACTCGGAGCTGGAGTTCCGCCTGCGGTGGCGTGAGGACGAGCGCGCGGGCATGGCCGCTCTGCACGGCCGGGCCCTGACCGCCGTGGAACTGCTCGAGTGGTCGGGCAGGGACATGGCCCACGGCATGGTCGCCGTCAGCTTCGTCTTCGACGACGGACGCATCACGGTCCACAACGCGCTGGACGAGAACGGCCTGGAACTCACCCCGCCCGACCCGCACTACCGGGTCCACCGCCTCTGAGCTTCGCGGTGCGGAGCGGGAGGCCGGGCCGGTCGTAGACTCGCGCTGTTCTTTCCGTTTCGGTCGGGTCGGGCTGGAGTCGTCCGTGGTCTCTCGTGGGGTTCGGGGTCCGTATGCGAAGTCGGCCGCGGTGCGACGGCGGATCCTGGAGGCGTGCGTGGAGGCGTTCGCCACGACCGGCTTCTACGGTGCGACCTTGAAGGACGTCGCCGCTCGTGCGGGCATCAGCTTCACCGGGTTGCTGCACCACTTCCCGCACAAGGAGGAGCTGCTGCTGGCGGTGCTGGAGTTCAGGGCCGAACAGGGCAGAAATCTGCTGGAGCAGGCCGGCGCGCTGGATCCGGCCGGAGATCCGCTGGGGGCACTGCGCGGGATGCTCGCGGTGAGCGCCGACAACGCCTCGTATCCGGGGCTGGTGGAACTGCACTGCGTCATGACGGGCGAAGCCACCTCTCCCGTGCATCCCGCCCACGGCTACTACACCGACCGCTTCCGCGAGCTCCGCCGCTTCTACACCGCCGCCTTCACCGCTTTGGCCGAGCGCGGCGAGCTGTGCTCGCCGATCCCGCCGGCGGTCTTGGCGGACATGACGCTCTCCCTGCTCAACGGCCTGCAGACCCAGTGGCTGTACGACCGCGACGGCATCGATGTGGAAGGCGGCGTCCGCGCCTTCCTGGCCTCGGCCGTCCCCTCTCTGGCCGAGTGAGCCGAAGGCGGCCGTCCGCACCCCTGACGGAAACATAACTATGCACTTACGAGAATCATGTTCTTGACTGTCGAAAATCGTAATGCCACTCTGTTTTGAGCTGCCGTGACGCCGGTCACAGAGCAGCCGAAGGGAGTGTTCGCATGACGGATCTGACGGCGTTGGAACGAAGAGCCGGGTGGTCGCGTGCTCGGCGACGCGGACTGGGAATGCTGGCCCTCGGTGCCTTGGCGGCGAGTACCGCTCTGATGAGCGTCCAGCCCTCCGCCAGGGCGGCCGCGCCCGCCCCGTCCCCTGCCAGGGTGTCGGTCGACTTCGGCTCCGGGCTGGGCGAGCTCCCGCGCCCGGAGAAGCTCAACAACTTCGGCAACGTCACCGCTTGGCCCGAGCAGCGCTCCGACGACGTCGCGTTCCTCAACGAGCAGGGCCTGCACGGCGACATCTACCGGATCTGGCTGAGCAGCCCCAACGCATCCGCTGAGGAGAACATCTTCAACCAGTGCGACCTGGCCACCGGCAAGTGCGACTTCTCCAAGCTGGACGCCTACCTCACCCAGGCGAGCACCGTGTCCGACTCGGTGCTGGTGAACATCAACCCGACGGACTTCGTCGAGGGCAAGCGGCCCTTCAAGGACCTCAAGCCGCTGCTGGAGCTGATGCTGAGCGACCTGAAGAAGAAGTACCCCCGCGTCGACCACGTCGAGGTGTTCAACGAGCCGGACTGGCAGTTCCACGGGCTGGCGCGCCGGCAGGGACGCCCGGCGGAAGAGGCGACCTTGCAGCCCGGGGAGCTCTACCGCTTCTACGTGCCGTTCTATGAGGCCGTCGACACCGTCAACAAGAAGCTCCGCCGCTCCGACCGGCTCCAGGTCGGCGGTCCGTCGCTGATGTTCATGGACCCCAAGTGGCTGAAGCCGTTCCTGGACGGCTACGCCGCCGACAGGAACCCCCGCAAGCGCCTGGACTTCCTGTCCTACCACTCCTACCTGAAGTGGGACGACGACTACCAGGTCCCCACGCTCTACAGCAAGGACCTGCGCACGGTGGCCTCGGACCGGGACACCCTACGGGCATGGCTGAAGGAACGCCGCCTGCCCAGGAACCTCCCGACCTTCATCACCGAGACCGGCATCTACCCCGGCCCGTCCTTCGACGACCCTGAACCCGAGAACGACTACCTGCGCCAAGCCGCCGGAATGGCCACCTACGGCTACCTGTACGCAGACCAGCCCGGCACCCGCATGTTCAACTGGTGCGTCCGCCACCGCGTCGAAGAACGCAAGGACCAGCTGGTCACCCGCGCCCCTGACGGGCCGCTCACCGACACGTTCACCCCCTACGGGAACATGCTGCTGATGCAGTCCAAGATGAAGGACACCCGGGTGTCCGCCACCTCCAGCGGCCTCAAGGAGGACAACGGCGTCTACGCCATCGCCTCCAAGGACCGCACCGGCGCCTCCCTGATGGTCTGGAACTGGCAGCACACCAACACCGACAGCTACCGGGCCACCGTCGACATGTCCCGTCTGCCCGCCGACCTCAGACGCGGCCCCGTCCGCCAGCGCACGTACAGAATCGACCAGACCACCAGCAACTACTTCACCGACCCGGCCAAGGCCGACCTCCAGCTCGTCGACGAGAAGACCGTCACCCCCGGCAAAACCCACACCCAGCGCATCGACCTCGCACCCAATGCGATCTACCTGATCCTCCTCGAACCCGCGCGATGACCTACCGGGGCCTTGCATCCGTTTCCGCCTCGCCCGATCCGCTTCAGCACTAGCCGGACGGGATGGTGAGGGACATGAGCGTGCCAGACGCGCTCATGTTCCTCACCGGTGGTCGAGTACACCGCGAAGATCCCGGACGGGATGTTCTGACGCACACGGTCCAGATTCGCATGGTGCCGCCCGCCACCCGGGTCAGGCGACCCGCATCGCGTCCCGTTCGGCGGCGATCGCCTGCGCGGTCCGTGCGGCTTGGGCGGCGACGCCTGCGATGCTCGAGGTGAGGAACGGACCACCGCCGGCGAAGTCGCCGACCACGTGCAGACGCGGGACGGCCGGTACCAGGCCGCCGGACGGGTGGAGTTCGGCCAGGCCTTCGGCCCGCAAGGACGCGACCAGGCGTCCGGCCGCGCGGGGTGTCGCTCGCGGCGGCGGGTTCACTGCGTTGATGACGATGTCGGGGGTGAGTTCGCCGCCGTCGCCGTGCGCCCGGAACGACCCGTCCACCGCCTCGATCTCGCGGACGCCCGCGGCGACGGTGAGTTGCCCGGAGTCCAGCAGGCGCATCATGGTCGAGGCGTTCACCGGGATCATCGGTGAGGCGACGCTGGACGCCAGGCGGAAGTGGCTTCGCAGCCGCTCGCGGTCAGGCTCGGGCAGCAGCCGCCACGCGTACGGGCCGAGGGTGTGCGCTGTCTCCTGGAGTACCCGGCGGCCGATCCTGGGGTCGCCGACAGCAGCCAGTTGCCTCCGCAATCGTCGTACCGGATCCTCTGTCTCGGTCGCCAGCAGTTCGGCCGCGAAGTCCTCGAAGTCCTCCCCCGCCTCCTCCATTTCGGCGCGCAGCAACCCGATGAGGTCCTCGAGAGTGACGGCGCCGCGCTCGCGGTGCAGTGCCGCCACCCGTTCGGCGGTCACGTGCCGCGGCCGGTGGTCGGCCGGGCTCTGCCAGACGTGGGGCAGCACACCGCTGCGGGACAGCAGCGTGATCCGCCCGGTGTGCCCGCGCGCGGCGAGCGACACCACGACGTCGACCGCGGTCAGGCCGCTCCCGATGATCGCGATGTCGCCGCCGGGCGGAACCCGGTCGAGCGTGCGCGCCAGCGGGTACGGATCGGCCGTGAAACCGGCGGCCCGGCCCAGACCGTAGTGGTCCTGGGGCGTCCCGCCGCCCACGCACAGGACCACGTGGTCGGCATCGTGCCCGCGGCCGTCCTCGGTCCGCAGCGACCAGCGGTCACCGGACCGAGCCGCCCCGGTGACGTGGGAGGCGACGACGCGCACGCGCCAGCCGCTTTCGCGCAGGGCGGCCAGCGCCGTCTCACCGGTGTGCGCCAGGTACTCGCCGTAGAGGGCGCGCGGGACCAGCGGTTGCCCCAGCAGTTCGTCGAGGTGGCCGGCGCCGCGCGTGCCCAGCCAGGCCGCGTAGTGCCCGGGGTCCGAATGGCGGATCGACATGATGGCGGGCGGTGCGTTGACCCGCACCGAGTCCAGGTCAGGGCCGTACGGGCGGCCTCTCCAGAGATGCGGTGACGGCTCGAAGACGGTGATGCCGCCCGGACCGCCGGCGGTGGCCGCCAGCGCGTCCAGCAGACCGACCGCGGCGGCGCCCGCCCCGATGATCGCGATGTCCATGTTCTCCTCCGTGTTCATGTCGCCGCCGAGGGGATCGGGGCCTTCTCGAGCCTCGCCGCCGCCGGAGCCGGGCCCCATCCCCCGCGAGCGGTGACCGCCGGGAGACGGTCCCCCCCAATCGGGGGGTTGGCGCAGGGGAGGAAGATCGGACAGGCTGACCGGTGTCCAGAGCACAGGAGGTACCGCCGTGCCCGTTGCGCGCCGTCTCGCCGAGGTGCTGTCGGGGGCGGAGCGTGCCGCCGACGCCCTCGACCTCTTCACCCGCACGTCCGCCGGACTGCGGCGGTTCATGCCGTTCGACTCGGCGGTGTGGGCGGCGACCGACCCGGAGACCGGCCTCATCACCGCCCCGATGCTGGTGGAGGACCTCGGCTCCGGCGAAGGCTGCGCCGCCTACTGGGAAAGCGAACTCCTGGAGGAGAACGTCATCCCGTTTCGGGACATCGCCCGTGCCGCCGTCCCGGTGGCCGGTCTGCGTGCGGCCACCGGTGACCTGCCCGCACGCAGCGCTCGTTTCCGCAGGCTGCTCGCGGATCTGGGCGTGGCCGACGAGCTGCGGGCCGTGCTGCGGATCGGCGACCGGCCGTGGGCCGTGGTGAGCCTGTTCCGGATGAGCCGTGACGCCCCGTTCGGTCCGGCCGAGACCGCGCTGCTCGCCGGCCTGTCCGGCCCGCTGGCCGCGCGGCTGCGCCGGTTCGCCCGCCCATCCGCGTCCGGCGGCGGGACCGGCGCGCCCGCACCCGGACTGGTGCTCTTCGACCCCTCCGGCGAACCGACCTCCCTCAACGAGGAGGCGCGGCAGTACCTCTCGCGGCTCCCCGGCGGCCCCTCCATCTCCTCTCCGCTGGGGCTGAGGCTGCCGATCTGGGTGGTCGCCACAGCGCTGCAGGCGCGTGCGGTCGCCCGGGGCCGGGATCGAGGCGGCGCGAGAGTGCGGATCCGCACCGTCGACGGCCGCTGGCTGACCTGCCATGCCTCCTGTCTCAGCGGTCCCGCCGGGCGGCCCGGTCCGGTGGCGCTCGTCATCGAGCCGGCGGCCGCCGCCGACCTGGCGGTCCTCATCGCCGAGGCCTACGGCCTGACGCCGCGCGAGCTGGAGATCGCCCAGCTCGTCACGCGAGGGTTGTCCACCGCTGAGATCGCCGCGACGCTGTTCATCTCCCCGCACACCGTGCGCGACCACCTCAAGGCCGTCTTCGGCAAAGCGGAGGTCTCCAGCCGGGGCGAACTCGTCGCGCGGTTGTTCTCCGAGCACCACTCGCCTGCGGCTCCGACGACGCCTCCGGCTCCCGTCTCCTGGTGGAGATCCGCCAAGGCGTCGGGTTCACCTTCGTGACGCGGCCGTCCCGGCCGGTGCGGGAGCACCGGTGTCATGTCCCCGCAGCGGTTGACCCTGACGCAGGGTCAACCGCCCAGCATGGTCGGCATGAACGAGAAGACCAGTGCGCTACGGCACTTCACGATCCACCATGACGGCGTCTCGATCCCGGTGTCCCGCGGCGGCCGGGGACGGACGCTGGTCCTGTGCCCCGGGCTGAACTCGACGCTGGCCGACCTGCACGAGCTGGCCGGGCTGCTGCGGCAAGACCACGACGTGGTGACCTTCGACCTGCGCGGCCACGGCCTCGCCTCGGCCGCCGACCGGTACACCTTCGAGGCGTTCCTCGGTGACCTCGCCGCCGTGATGGGCGAGCTGCGACGCCTCGACCCGGACACGGCGCCCGTGCTCGTGGGCTACTCGCTGGGCGCGGACCTCGCCGTGCACTACGCCGCCGGGCATCCCGGGGCCGTCGCCGAGCTCGTCCTCGTCGACGGGGCGAACCCGGTGCCCGAGCCGTTCGTCACCGAGGCCCTCCTGCCGGAGCTGCGCGCCATGTGGGAGGACATGGCGGCACGCCAGGAGGCCGAGCGGGGCACCCCGCGCCAGGTGCTGCTCACCGCCCGGGAGATCCTCGACCTGAACGTCGAGATCGACACGGTCCGAGCCGAAATCCTCGACCGGTACGAGAAGGTCGCATGCCCGATCAGCATGATCGTGTCGACCTCGATGGCGGGCGACGGCGCCGGAGGGCACGCGCAGCGGCTCAACCAGAACTGGCGCGCCGGCATTGAACGGCTTGTCCGCGAACAGCCGCACATCACCGCGTTTCGGCTCGACGCCGACCATCAGCTGGTCTTCACCTGCGCTCCGGAAATCGCCCGGATCATCCGGAGCGCACAGGACCGGTCGGCCAGGTGACTCCTTGACCGCCCTGTAGGAGACTGATCCGATGCTGACCATCGGTGAGCTGGCTTCGTACGCCGGGGTGACGGTGCGTGCGGTGCGGCACTACCACGTCAAGGGACTGCTGCCGGAGCCGGAGCGGGACCACTCCGGCTACCGCAGATACGACGCCGACGCCGTGATCGAACTGATCAAGATCCGGACCCTCGCCGGGGCGGGCGTCCCGCTGGCACGGGTACGGGAGCTGCTCCGAGCCGACGAGGCGGAGTTCGCCGCGGCGATCGCGGACATCGACAGGCGGCTGCAGGAGGAGATCCGGCAGCGGCGGCGCCACCGCGAGCAGATCGCCCGGCTGGCCTCCGGGGACAACCTGGTGCTGCCCCCGGACGTGGTCGGGTACCTCGACCGGCTGCGGGCGCTCGGAATCGACGAGCGGATCGTCCAGGTCGAACGCGACGGCTGGATCCTGCTGGCCGCGCACTCGCCCGAGCGGGTCCCGGAGTGGATGGCGCGCAAACACGAGCAGCTCGCCGACCCGCAGCTCATCGGCTTCTACCGCACCCTGGACCAGGCCCTCGACCAGACCGCCGACGACCCGCGGCTGGTCGAGCTGGCCGACGAACTGGCCGCCTACATCACACGGCTGGCCGACGAACAGGGCGAGGACTACGTCGACGACACCGGCATCGATCCACCGCTGGCCGGACTGATGGACGCGCTGGCGTTCGACACCGTGCCACCGGCCCGCCGGCTGATCGAACTGCTGAAGGAACGCGGCTGGACCGGCTGGACCAGGCTCGAGCGCGTGACCCCTCCGCGGTAGGGCGCTCCTCGTCCCCTGCCGGTGCGGCCGGACCTCAGTAGAGGGTCGTGGCGTCCTCGCCGGGAAAGTCGAAGGCGTAGACCTCCCGTTCGTGCTTGGCCAGCAGCCTGCCCGGTACGCGCAGGACCCTCCACTCGTAGGGGGAGTCCTTCTCCGCGGCGTAGAACCAGGTTTCGCGCCCTGTGGCCAGGTCCCGGCCCTGGAGCCCCTCCCTGCTCGCGATGGTGACCTGGCCGCCGAGGCCCTCCCGCAGGGAGAAGTCCAGGGCGCTGCTCCCGGAACCGGTGAGTTCCACTTCCCACAGGGGTCTCCCGGTCCGGACATCGATCGCGCGGAGGGACTTCGTCTCGCAGGAGCAGAACGTCCTCCCCGAGAGCGCGAAAGTCGCCGTATCGATGGGCTTCGGCTTCCAGAGGCGGCGGCCCGTGGCGGAGTCGAAGACGGCGAGCCTGCCCGGGGTGCTGCAGGTGCCGATGAGCAGGCCGTCTGCGAAGCTCAGCCAGTAATCGGGTTCGTCCTTCTTGGGACGGTAGAGCGGCATACCGCTGGGGCTGCTCCAGATCTCCTTACCGGTGAGCGGATCGAGGGCCCGTACCTTCAGGTCCTCGTCGAGGACGTAGAACCGCTTTCCGTCGGTGCAACGAGCGAGCAGTTTGCCGCGCCTCGTCCACTTCTTCCTGCCGCTGCTCATCGTGACGCCCGCGTACGAGTTGCCGGTCTCCTGAAAGCGGGTGTCGATCAGCATCACCCCCTTGCAGGGGTCGCCGTTCACGTAGAACGGCTCGTCCGCGGTCCCGAGCGTCCAGCGCCACCTGCCGGTCTCCGGGTCGAACCCGTGCGCCCGCTGCTCCTTGTCCCGGACCACGAGCAGCGAAGGCGCGATGGGGAGCGGGCTCTCGGGCACACCGCCGTCCAGCTCGGAGATCCACAGCTCCTCCCCCGTCTGCGCGGACAGCGCGGAGATCTCGCCGTCCGCGATCAGATAGACCCGGCCGTCCCGATACTTCGCCGGGTAGAACGCGTCATGAGCGGTGCTCTCCCAGACCTCCTTCCCGTCCGCCGGAGAGAGCGCGTCCACACCCTTGTGAATGGACAGCACGACGTCGCCCGCGAGCACGAGTTCGCCGTACTCCTCGCCGACGGACGCCTCCCAGACCGGCTGGAGACCGCTGTCCGTGGCGTCGGCCGACGGCTTCGCCCCTTCCGTGCTCCGCCCGCGCCCCCGGACCAGGGGCGACAGGGCGACGACGGCCGCCGTCCCGGTCAGGGCGAGAGCCGCCCCTCCCAGCAACGTCTGGCGGCGGGTGAGCGCGGGCGGTGACACCTGCGTGGGCGGAACCGGAGCCGGGGGCAGAAGCGGCACGGAAAGTACCGACACGGGTTCCGAGAGCGGCTGCTGGAGCGGCACGGCGGGCGCCGTCTCCGGCGAGGCGGACGCCTCGGGGCGGGGGGCCGGGATCCGATCGGCCGCGGCGAACAGTTCGGGAAGCCCTGCGACGGGAGGACGCCGCGCCGGATCCTTCTCCAGGCAGGCCGCCACCAGCTCGGCGAGACCCTCGGGCACCCCGTCGAGCTGCGGCGGCTCGTAGGCGGCGCGGAACATCAACACCTGGAAGGGCCCCGTCCCGAACGCGTGCCTCCCCGTCGCGGCGAACACCACCACCGCGCCGAGCGCGAACACGTCGCTGGCCGGGGTCAGCTCGTGCCCGGCCACCTGCTCCGGCGACATGTACCCGGCCGACCCGATGACACCGCCCGTCACGGTGAGCACGGTGCCCTCGGAGGCGCGGCTGATCCCGAAGTCGATGACCCGCGGCCCGTCGTCGGCGAGCAGGATGTTCGACGGTTTGAGGTCCCGGTGGATGAGCCCCGCACGGTGGACCGCCGCCAGCGCCTCGGCCAGCCGCGCGCCCAGCACCCGGACCTCGGGCTCGGCCATCGGCCCGCGGGCGTCGATCTCGGCCTGCAGCGAAGGCCCCGGCACGTACACCGTCGCCAGCCACGGCAGCGCCCCCTCGGGATCGGCGTCCACGACCGGCGTCGTGAACGCCCCGCTGACCGCCATGGCCGCCTCGACCTCGGCCTTGAACCGCCGCCGGAACCCGGCGTCCGAGGCCAGCTCGGGCCGCACCACCTTGACCGCGACCTGCCTGCCGCTGGACGAGGCCCCGAGGAAGACCCGCCCCATACCGCCCTCGCCCAGCAACCGGACGATCCGAAAGGGGCCGATGGTCTCGGGCATGACACCATCACTCCCGAAAAATGCCACCTGGGGAGAATAGCGACTCTCTTCACCCGAGCCGCCGGGGCATCCCCGACCACCGCCGGCTCCGAAGTCCGCGCTCGGCTCGAACGTCAAAGGACTTCACCGATCCTGGACAGCTCACGTCTTCGGCCGCCGAGGCGCAGCGCGTAACAGCGTCAGAGCAGGCCCCGGTGGCCGCGGTCGGGCGGGTGTCGTCGCCGCGCCGGGGGTGCCAGTCGGCGATGGGCACCACACCCGGAGGCAGCAAAGTCGTGCCGTCGAACAACCGGGTCACCTGCTCGGCGGTACGCAGATGCACTCCAGGCGGGGTCGCGGCGGAGTAGATGTCGACCGCCTCGTCCAGCCGCTCGGAATCAGCACCTCCCGGGGAGATGTGCGAGATCGCCATGGCCGAACCCGGAGCCAGACGCGCCAGATAAGCGCGCAGGAGGCCCTCGACGTCCTCCTCGTCGGAGACGAAATGCAGCACCGCGACGAGCATCAACCCCACCGGACGGGAGAGGTCCAGCAGCCCGCTCTCCTCGACCGCGGCCAGCAGCTCGTCCACCCGGCGCAGATCCGCGGCAGACCCGCCGGAGCAGAGAAACGGGGCCGCGGAACCGCTTCCTCGGCCCCGTCCGGTGCTCTCGCCTATGAGACTTAGCCACCCGGCACGGGGCACATCAAAGCTCCAGACGACCGGGCGATTCACTCAGCAATGACGGCCGTGGCCAGCTCGGCTATAGCCGTCCCAACCAGTCAGCGATCACGATGAGGTCAGCGCGAGTGAGACCACAGCGGGCATCGACTCCGTGGAGAAGCGCTCGTCCATGATGATGGGCGGACACCCACACCCGGTCGGCATCGGTGATCTCGTCATCGACCCACACGAACGGACGCCCCGCCGCCCACTCGACCAGACCGCGGGTCTTCCAGTGCAGCGGCCCTTCTTCGTCGGAATCCGGCCAGTCCACCACCGGCAGTTCGGGCAGACCCAGCAACGGACTGATCGCCTCGTTCGCCTCCGCCATCCACGTCGTCGCCCACACCAGATCACACGGCAGAGCCGACAACCGAACCCCGTGCCGGGAATCGATCCTGGCCAGCAGCGGGTTCGACCCCGACGGCAGCCGTCGCGGCACCATCCGGTCGTCCGAGCGCCCATCGAGATACGGTACGGGCGCCCCGAACGGGATGAGGGGGCCGTCAACATCAAGAAACAGCAGGGGACGCTCCAATGGCTCCGGCACAGCCGCAGAATAACGGGCCGCCCTCTGAGACCTCACCCACAAGCATCGGCTTCATCGGTCGTCGCGGCAGAAGAAGACCTGACCCCCACTTCAGCGAAGGCCCCGAAGGACTGACCCAAGTACTCATCGAGATCGAGCGGGACTTCTTCCTCAAGAAGATGGAAGCCGAGCCGGGCATGGAACCCCTCCAAGCCGCCACCCTGCGTTCCCGCCCGCACCGCCACCAGGTCATCGCCGTTCTCGTCACCGGCCGCCTCCAGCAACTCCAGCCAGCGTTCGGCCTCGCCGTCGGCCCCCATCCAGATCCTCGTGCTTCGACCTCGACCAGCCACGCACCACACGCTCAGGCGCGATCGTAGGGATACGGCCGCCGCCAGGTGCCCTCCGTCAAGGGGCCGCACCTGAAACGCCACGCGCCACCCGGCAGGTGCCTTTACGCCGTAGATTCGCAAGTCGGTCCGAGCCGAGGACCGACGCGACAAGGCCGCAACTTGTTCGAGTACGAAGACCGGCACCACACCGTTGGTCGCGAACCACCCCTGCAGCCGGAGGCAACCGTGCTCAAACGAGCCGGCGACGGTGGTCGAGGGGACGGCAGCGCAGACCAGCCGGAGGCGCCCCAGGGCAGATGATCACGTTCGCCCCCGTGGGCGAACCGCGGACCAACGATCGAAGGCCCCACCTCCCCGGAGGGAGATGAGGCCTTCGACCTGCGCTTCACTGTCGGGACGACAGGATTTGAACCTGCGACCCCTTGACCCCCAGTCGCGTTCCGCTGTTCATCAATCACCTTGAGCAACCGCCTCTCCTGCGAGAAACTGCAGGTAGAGCGCCTGATCCCCCTGCCACACCGTCTCACCCGATGCCAGGGCCTAGCGCAGAGTCCACGGTCAAACGACGGTCAGACGATCTTGAGGAGGGAAGATGGGCTTCTCGCGGAAGCGCGTCGCCAAGAACGGCAAGCCCCGGTACACCGCCTACTACACCGACCTGCGCGGCAGGGAGCTCTCCGCGGGAACCTTCGCCAGCAAGAAGGAGGCCGACAAGGCCTGGCAGAAAGCCGAGGCCAAAGTCGCCGAAGGCCAGGCAGGAAACCCGGCCCGAAAGAAACAGACCTTCCGAAGATACGTAGAGAAGGAGTGGCTACCGAACCACGTCATGGAGGCCACCACCCGCGAGGGCTACACGTACTCCATCTACGCGCACATCATGACCTGGTTCGGCTCCATGCGCATGGTCGAAATCATGCCCAGCGACGTACGCGCCTGGGTGAAGGACCAACACGACCGCGGCCTCTCCCCCACCACCATCCGACTCAACAAATCGATCCTCAGCGGCATCTTCACCACAGCCCTGAACGACCAGATCACCTCCCTCCACCCCTGCAAAGGCGTGAAGACCCCCACCATCGCAAAAAAGCCCCTGCGCATCGTCACCCCCGAGGAGTTCGACAAGCTCTACTTCGCCCTCCCCACAGAAGACGCCCGCCTCCTGGCCGAAACCGCCATCGAGAGCGGCATGCGCTGGGGCGAGCTGACCGAACTCCGCGTCAAGGACCTCGACCTGCTCAGCCGCATCGTCACCGTGAGCCGAACAATCGTCGAGATCAACCCCAAGCACCACCCCCAGGGCAAACGCTTCCTTATCAAGGACTACCCCAAAGACCGCGAGTTCCGCCGCTTCAAGCTCAGCCCGCAGATCACCACCAAGCTCAAGCAGCACATCGAGGACAAGAAACTAGAGCCCGACGACCTGCTCTTCCTCTACCAGCACGAAGAACCAGCCCAGAAGCCAAAACCCGAACAGCCAGAACCTTTGGGCCTGACCGATCCGAACGCCGCCGGACGGCGATACCGACACGGCACACTCAGCGCCTACTCCGCCGGCAAATGCCGCTGCCCACACTGCAGAAGCGCCTACGCCACCTACCGCGCCCAGCGCCGCAGCACCGGCAAAGACAACCCACGCAACCTACGCTCCTGGAACACCGACGGACACATCCCCCGCCGATGGTTCCGCGACCACATCTGGCGCCCCGCCCTCACCGCCTCAGGCCTGGAGTTCAAGGTCAAAATGCACGACCTCCGCCACGCCCACGCCTCCTGGCTCCTCGCAGGCGGCGCCGACCTCCAAGTCGTCAAAGAACGCCTCGGACACGGCAGCATCTCCACCACCGAAAAGTACCTCCACACCCTCCCCGACGCCGACGACACCGCCCTCGACGCCCTCGCACGCACTCGGGCCCGCTCTCGATAAGAGGACCCGTTTCCGGCAGGTTCAGATATGGCACCCCATGCGTGTAGGGCCAACCTCACCGCGCATCTCTACAGATGATCTGAGGGAAAGCATCCCGCGTGCGCAAGGTTGACTTCACCGACGGCCAGGCCGCCGTCCAGCAACACGGAGCATCCCCGCGCGTGCGGGGCCGACTTGGCGGGCAGCACGTACTCGCCGTTGGACAGGGGAACATCCCCGCGCGTGCGGGGCCGACCCCTGGGGCTGGTTCTGCTTGTCAAGCTCGACCGGAACATCCCCGCGCGTGCGGGACCAACCCTGGCTCCGCGCTGTTGAGGAAGAAGTTCCGGGGAACATCCCCGCGCGTGCGGGGCCGACTGCACCGCCTGCTCATAGGCGAGCTGCGCCTCTGGAACATCCCCGCGCGTGCGGGGCCGACGCCAGAATCCACCGGCTGCTGGAGTTCGGGGAGGGAACATCCCCGCGCGTGCGGAGCCGACCCGCCGCCCTCGGCGCCCGCCGCCCCGAAGATGGGAACATCCCCGCGCGTGCGGGGCCGACCGACGGCACGGTCGACACCACCACCCGGCACGGGGAACATCCCCGCGCGTGCGGGGCCGACCGCCACGATGCCGCGCGCGTACTGGCGCGCCCGGGAACATCCCCGCGCGTGCGGGGCCGACTCGACGGTCTCGCCGTCGATCTCGTAGCCCGCGGGAACATCCCCGCGCGTGCGGGGCCGACAGCGGCCCCACCCAGCGGACGGACATCCATGAGGGAACATCCCCGCGCGTGCGGGGCCGACGTCTCTCCTTGGTGTCGGGATCAGAGGGCGTGCGGAACATCCCCGCGCGTGCGGGGCCGACGCGGGGGAGAGCTGGGCGACCAGCTCCATCATCGGAACATCCCCGCGCGTGCGGGGCCGACAGGTACCGGCCGTAGCGCTGAAGCCCGGCCTTCGGAACATCCCCGCGCGTGCGGGGCCGACGGTCACGCCCAGCTCGAGCGCTCCACGAACAGAGGAACATCCCCGCGCGTGCGGGGCCGACAACGTGCTCGGCGAGATCGAGAGCTACAACTCGGGAACATCCCCGCGCGTGCGGGGCCGACGTCTCCCTCGGCGCCCTGGCCAGCCTGGTCGGAGGAACATCCCCGCGCGTGCGGGGCCGACAACTCGGCGACCTCGGCGGCGATGACCTCCAGCGGAACATCCCCGCGCGTGCGGGGCCGACCGCTCTTCCCCGACCCGGACCAGTAGGAGACACCGGAACATCCCCGCGCGTGCGGGGCCGACGGGTTCTGTAGGTGCCGGGGGCCTACACAATCGGGAACATCCCCGCGCGTGCGGGGCCGACTCGTCGGTGAGCTGCTGGGGCATCGGTGCGCCCGGAACATCCCCGCGCGTGCGGGGCCGACCAAGAAGAGGACCGAACGATGAACGAGAACCGCGGAACATCCCCGCGCGTGCGGGGCCGACACCTGCCTGTTCGTCGATGAGTCGCTGCAGTTCGGAACATCCCCGCGCGTGCGGGGCCGACGCGCCGATCCCCGCGACCTTCGGCGCCGGCTTCGGAACATCCCCGCGCGTGCGGGGCCGACGCGTTCAGGATCCATCGCGTAGGCGGTGAGCAGGGAACATCCCCGCGCGTGCGGGGCCGACGGAGACCAGCGGCACCGGGGCTGAGCTGGCCGCGGAACATCCCCGCGCGTGCGGGGCCGACCGAAGGCGCCTTCCGATGGGTCCGCCCGTGGGAGGAACATCCCCGCGCGTGCGGGGCCGACTTCTCAGCTCGGGCCGCGCGCCCGCCCAGGTACGGAACATCCCCGCGCGTGCGGGGCCGACTAATCGCCCCTTTTCTTGGCTTGGCCCCATGAAGGAACATCCCCGCGCGTGCGGGGCCGACGATCGGCCGCAACGGGCGTAATGTCGCCTGGACGGAACATCCCCGCGCGTGCGGGGCCGACCTGCTCAAGGCCCCGCCCCCGACCTCGTAACCCGGAACATCCCCGCGCGTGCGGGGCCGACGGACGCCCCGGCCTCGACGGTCCGCTCAGCCACGGAACATCCCCGCGCGTGCGGGGCCGACTCCCGCTTGATCGTGATCCCGCCGATGTTCACGGGAACATCCCCGCGCGTGCGGGGCCGACGCCTGGACCCAGCCGATGTCGCTGGCGTCGATGGGAACATCCCCGCGCGTGCGGGGCCGACCTGCAGCTGCGTGGCCTCAGGGTCGTTCAACACGGAACATCCCCGCGCGTGCGGGGCCGACACTTGCTGACCTGGGGGTTTGCAGGCGAGGGGAGCGATTTTTATTCAGGTGGATTCGGTCGAGGCGCGTTGGGCGGGCGGACAAAAGGCTGGTGAGCTCATTCTGTCACCAGCTGAGGATAGGTGGAGCGGCGCCTGGGAGAGGAGGTCGGATGAGTGCGGGTCAGGTATGGACGGGATGGGATGCGGATGTCGTGCGGAGATTGGGGTCTTGTAGGGGAAATCCGCGGAGAAGAGGAACGCTCCCCTCCTCCCCACTGAAGGGGCCGAACCGCCAGAAGACACCAACGAGCTATGGGACGAACGCGTCGGCAGCGTCAATTGGGCCGACGAATCGGACATGGCCGTCAACCTCAGTACAGCCTTCATCCAACCCACCATGGGAGACCATCACATGGCGATCATCGGCCCCGAGTTCGACGCCCCATGACCGTCATCGTCCTCATCGCCGCCCCCGAAGGCCTCCGCGGCCACCTCACCCGCTGGATGATCGAAGTCAACGCCGGCGTGTTCGTCGGCAACCCCAGCCACCGTATCCGCGACCGCCTCTGGGAACTCCTCGCCACCCGCATCGGCGACGGCCAAGCCATCCTCGTCGAACCCTCCACCAACGAACAAGGCTGGTCCGTCCGCACCGCCAGCACCCAACCGTCTTTTACCAGGTCAAAAACCCGCTGAGCTTTCTGCAGAGACCACCGCATCGGCGCACTCTTCGGGCACACCCCAACACCAGTGAACCTTCTCCCTTTCCCCCAGGCCAGCGTTCCATTACTCACTGTGTCCAAATCGGGCCACTGGGTTGTGGACAGCCAAAGCTTTTCGAATCCTGGAGGGCTGGCCTCCCTCCTTTGAAAGGCGTTCGGTTGGACCCGTCAGATCCCCAGATCAAAAATTCTTCACTCGGCCTCGCCAACTACCTGGGTGAGCTGGTGCGTGCAGCCGAACCGCTTAACCGCACCGTGCGCGGTCTGGAGTCATGGTGGTTGGCAGACCTTCCGCACGGCGTTCCCTCGCCTGCACTCCACCGAGACGGGCTTCTCCTGACTCTCGACCTGGAAGCCGCTCAACCTCCCCCCGCTCCTCCTTCCGTGTGCGAAGACCTCATCGAGGGTGGCTGGTCGGATCCCGCGGCTGTTCCAAAGCTGCGACCCGGGTTGCCGGAGCCTGCCTCCGGCGGAGTGCCCATGATCGAGGCACCAGGCGATCCCGTCGAGAGACAGTTCGATGAGTGGCTCACCCGCTGGTCACGCTGGGCGGAGCCAGAAGCCGCGAGGCGAAGCCGGGAAACCCTTCGGCGGGAACTCGCGGCCGCCGCCCGGCAACTGGATCTCCATAGCGATACGCAGGAACTGATCCTCGGTGTCGGACTTCTCTGCTGGCGCTCGCCCCGAGGAGATGAGGTATTCCGCCACTTGCTCACCGCCCCGGTGCAGATTGTGGTGGACAAGCAGACGGGCCGCGTGGGCGTGCACCTGCGCGACGAAGGCGAGCTGGCCTTGGAGGACCAGTACTTCCTCACCGAGCAGGACGGATACGTCGCCTCCCGGGTCGAGCCGTTGCGAGGAGCCCTCAGCGAGGTCTCCGACCCTCTGGACGATCAGGCGAAGGCCCTTCTGCACAAATGGGCTTCCCACGGGTTGGAGACGCCATGCAAGTTCGAGCCGGTCTGGTCAACACCCGAAACAGGAGGGCCTCATGCCCTGGTATCCCTCTCACCGGCTCTGGTACTCCGGCATCGAAGCAGCAACCGGTTGGCGGAGTTCTACCAAGGCATTCATGCTTCGCTGAGCGATCCTGAAGGAGTGGCGCCCTTGGGATGGGCTCAGCTGATGTTCCCGATGGAGCCCGAAGAGCGCCTCGCCTGGCACCGCGCAACCCGCGGAACCGCCGGCACTTCCCGGCTCCTCTCTGAGGAACCGCTGTTCCCGCTGGCGATGAACGATGAGCAGCGTCTGGCCTTCGACAAGCTGTCAAAGGACACGGTGCTGGTCATAGAAGGGCCGCCCGGAACCGGAAAGACCCACACGATCGCCAACCTCATGTCGGCTCTCCTGGCCGAAGGCAAACGTGTGCTCGTGACGAGCGCCCGGGACAAAGCGCTCAATGTCCTCTTCGACGACGGCATGCTTCCCAAGCCGTTGCAGCGGCTGTGCGTCCGTTTGGACGACCAGCGCGGCAACCGGGGAAAGGAACTGACCCGATCAGTCACAGCGTTGTCTGACGCCTCCGCCGAGCGCAGCAAAGAAGAGATCCTCGAACGCGCCCGAATGCTGACAGATCGGCGCAGCGAGTTGAAGAGGGAGATCTCGCTCGTACACCGGCAGCTGTGGGAACTCATCGAAGCCGAGACCACAGACCTCGGTGAGGTCGCGCCCGGCTACCGCGGTCGTCGCGCCGACATCGCTGAACGCGTAGCCGACACCGCAAGCACGCATTCCTGGATCGGCATCATGCCGGACTCCGCAGCACCGGTGCCCTTGAACTCGCAGGAGGCACAGGAGCTCGCACAACTCCTCCGTACCCCAGCGCAGAACGATCAGCCGCTGCCTACACTACGAGCCGGCAATCCCCCGACCCCGGACGAGTTCACCGCCCTCGTCTCGGCGGCTCATCAAACGTTGCCCGCAAGCGGCGTCGGAGCACGTCTCGCCGAACGTCTCAGCACCCTAGACGAAGGCGCTTTTCGAACGGTAAGCGCCTTCTGGGAGCTTGCCTGCAACGCTTTGCAGGGCCTTCGCCTCCCAGGAGACACCGCCTCATGGTCCTCTATCGACTGGCAAGGCACAGCGGCGCTTTCGATCCTTCAAGGCGGAGACGTCTCGGCATGGAAGCATCTGTGGGAGGCCACCCGAACCGCCGCACCACATGCACAGGAGCTGGCGCGGCTGACCGGTCGTTACCTTCAAATTCCGGCACTACATGGTGCGGGGGCTGCTGAAGCCGCCTCGGCTGCCGAGGCCTACAGCCGTTTCCTCAAAGCGGGAGGACGCCCAGGAAAGATCAAGAAAAGCCCTGAACAGCGGATGGCGGAACGATCCTTGGCCGAGTGCTTCGTCGATGGCCGGAGGCCTTCTACCGTCGCGGACTTCGACATGCTGACGACCGCCCTCCGCGCGGTTGCAGTTCTCAGCGGGTTGAGCAATCGGTGGAGACGAAGCGGCGTCAAGACCAACACACCAGACAACGTTTCACAGAACCTCGAAGCCCTCGTCGGGCGCGAAGCGGACCTGGCGCATTTGATCCGTTTCGCTGAAGCACTTGAAAGTCTCCACCAGCACTTGCCAGATCGCAGCGCCATCCACGCGAGCGGTTCGTGGGATTGGCCAGCTCTCGTCGAGGGATTTACAGCCGCTCCCGCCCACATGAAGTCCGCTCGAGCAAGGCGCAATCTCGACTCGCTTCGTGCTCGAATAGCCGATGCCGACCACCCTCTCTTCCGAGAGATGACTACCGCCGTCGAGCGACGGGACCTCGCCGCTTACACGACGGCGTTCGAGATCTGGAAAACACAAGCGCACAGTCAGCGGCTGGCGGAACGGCGCAGCGAACTCGTCGATCGTGTGGCCGCCGTGCATCCTGCTCTCGCGCACAGACTCGCCACAGCCACGATGGATGACGACTGGACTTCTCGCCTGGAAACTCTCGACGAGGCTTGGGCCTGGTCCGCTGCCGCCGCAGCGGTGAGCAGCAGATCCGTCGAGTCCACAGCCGAGCTGCAGAGGGAGCTGGACCGTCTCGAAGACGCCCTCATGAAGACGACCGCGGAGTTGGCCTCCGAACAAGCCTGGTGGCATTGCCTGCAGCGCATGAGCGTCCGGGAGGCTTCGGCTCTCCGTTCCTTCGCCCGAGAGATGAAGAGGGTCGGACGAGGCAAAGGCCGGTACGCCGGTCGGCATCGGCAAGGCGCGCGGGAGGCCATGCGACTTGCCCGAGATGCGGTACCTGCATGGGTCATGCCGGTACGTCAGGTCGCCGAGACGATCGATCCGCGGCCTGACGCGTTCGACGTGATCATCATCGATGAGGCCAGCCAGCTCCCCGTCGAGTCGGCGTTCCTCCTCTGGCTGGCGCCCCAGGTGATCGTCGTCGGAGACGACAAGCAGTGTTCGCCGCCGATGCGGGTCAGCGGAGAACTCGAACCGATCTACGAACGGATCGAGGAATACCTACCCGACGTACCCAGAGCGTTCCGGCACGACCTCACGCCGAAGTCGAACCTGTACGAGCTGATGAACGTGCGCTTTCCCGGTGGACAACGGCTGACCGACCACCACAGGTCCATGCCAGAGATCATCGCTTGGTCGTCGCGCATGTTCTACGACGGCTCGCTCACTCCCCTACGCCAGTACGGCACGGATCGGCTTCCTCCCCTGCGCGTCGTGGATGTCCCGGACGGCTATCGAGAGGGACGCGACCAGAACGTTCGCAACCCGCCAGAGGCAGAGAAGCTCGTCACCGAGCTCAAAGCCATGATCGAGGATCCTGCGTACAGCGGGAAGACATTCGGGATCATCTCCCTGCAGGGAGGCGAGCGCAGCGGCCACATCAGGCTCATCGAGCAACTGCTCGACGAGCATCTCCCCGACCAGGCTCTACGCGAACGGCTCAAAATCAGGGTCGGCACGCCGCCGGACTTCCAGGGCGATCAGCGCGATGTCATCCTCCTGTCGATGGTCGCCACCGGCACACCGCGGATCCAAGGAGGAGCAGACTTCGAGCAGCAGCGCTGGAACGTCGCGGCGACGCGAGCCCGCGACCAGATGGTCCTCTTCGCCTCGACCACCCTGACTCAACTGAAGAGCGACGACCTCAGGGCATCCCTGCTGAAGCACATGCTCGACACCCCGATGCGAGAGACAACGCCCCAGCACCTGCTGCACGTTGAACCGCAGACCAAACACCCCGAATTCGACTCGCTCTTCGAGCAGAAGGTCTTCCTCAAGATCAGAGAACGCGGATACGAGGTTGTCCCGCAATATCCGGCCGGCCGCAACATGCGCATCGACCTCGTGATCGTCGGTGAAAAAGGGCGTCTCGCGGTGGAATGCGACGGGCGTTATTGGCACAGCGGCGCCAAGCAGGTTCAAGACGATCTGCTACGCGAACGCATCCTCCGCCGCGCCGGATGGACGTTCTGGCGACTCCGCGAGAGTGACTTCCTCCTCGACCCCGATGTCTCCCTTCGCCCCCTGTGGGCACTTCTCGACCGCATCGGCATCCATCCCGCGAAAGGACAATGATGCACGCCCTCGACGACAACACCTTGGAAGAACTCGCCCACCTCATCTGCGGGGACGACGGGCCCCTCTACAGATCCGGCCCGAATCTCGCGAAATTCCTCACACGCGCAGGATGGCCGACGGTTCCACCGCATGACGGCACCCCACGCCGCTCCTGGATCTTGGCGCGGCTACGCGAACGCCGTAACGACCCCCAAGCAATGGAAGCCGTCCTGCTCCGCCTGGCCGATAGCCGGGAATATCTGGGCGAGCCCTCCGCCACCGTCAACGACGTGACGCGCGAACTCAACGCCTTCCTCGTCCACGAGGGCTACAAAGTGACCCGTGCCGGCGGCGCGCCTCGCCTGGTCGAATGTTCTCCAGGATCGGACACCACTACGTCATTCGCCCCCGAGCTCCTTCGCGAAGCCCTCGACAAAGCCATCGCTCCTTCGCAACTTCGCACGGTCCTTCGGAGCCGCCTGGACGAAGCCGTCACCTGCTACGAGAACGGTTCGCACGTCGCGGCGATCATCATGCTCGGCAGTCTCATCGAAGGCATTCTGATCGATGCCATGATGACCAGGCCTGTCAGCGTGCCACCCCGAGCAGACCTGAACAAGATATCCCTCGACGAATTGCTGACTCTCGCTCAAAGGAACGGCTGGATCGGCAACGACGTGACCAAGTACCCCTGCGCGGCCCTTCGCCAGTACCGGAATCTCGTCCACCCCCGAGCCCAGATGCGCATGCCAGGCCCGCCCCCTGACCGAGACACCGTCGAGCTCTGCTGGCCAGTCGTGCGGGCAGTGCTTAACGACCTCATCGACACGCGTGGAAAGCAGACGAATCCAGCGACCCCATCTCCCGCCCAACTCGCACAACACAGAAGGCCACCGCAGCGCTGATAGCACCACCCTGTTAGGAACATACCGATCAGGATCTCGATCCGGAAACTCCCGTCCCCGGCCCGGCACCCCTCCCTTACCTTCCTTTCCCGGGGCTCGTAGGGAGACGGGAGCATCCCCGCATGTGCGGGGCCGACGCCAAAGCGGTGAGGCGGTACGGCCAGTACGGCGGAGCATCCCCGCGTGCGCGGGGCCGACTCGTGACCTCTCGGGATCGGGCCGTCGTAGCGCGGAGCATCCCCGCATGTGCGGGGCCGACTTCGTGACGTGCGTGTCGAACTGAACCTGGTAGGGAGCATCCCCGCGTGTGCGGGGCCGACGCCGCCGGGGAGGTATCCGCCATCTCACCGCCCGGAGCATCCCCGCGTGTGCGGGGCCGACATCGGGGACGCGCTGAGGAACGCCGCGATGCGGGGAGCATCCCCGCGTGCGCGGGGCCGACGCCACGGACGAGCAGCTCGCCAAGGTGGGTGAGGGAGCATCCCCGCGTGTGCGGGGCCGACCCGTCCAGCGCGAAGCCCACGTAGTCCGTGCCGGGAGCATCCCCGCGTGTGCGGGGCCGACGTTGGTTCGGATGCTGGTCGGGATGACGTCAGCGGAGCATCCCCGCGTGTGCGGGGCCGACTCCGCACCCCATGGCCAAGTTCACCCTCGACTCGGAGCATCCCCGCGTGTGCGGGGCCGACTGCATGATCAGCGGCCAGGAGATGTGCATCTGGGGAGCATCCCCGCGTGTGCGGGGCCGACGATCCCAGCAGCTACCGCGTGACGATCGACATAGGAGCATCCCCGCGTGTGCGGGGCCGACGTGCGCGGTGTCTACGAGCTGTCGGGTGAGCTGGGAGCATCCCCGCGTGTGCGGGGCCGACACTGTTGGATCGTCAACCGGTGGTTGGCGCCCGGGAGCATCCCCGCGTGTGCGGGGCCGACCCCCGGGTCTTGCAGGTGGGGCAGGGGGTCTCGGGAGCATCCCCGCGTGTGCGGGGCCGACACAGTTGGCGTCTCTGGAGATCATCACCAGGGCGGAGCATCCCCGCGTGTGCGGGGCCGACCTGCTCGAGCCGCTCGAGCCGTCCGGACAGGTCGGAGCATCCCCGCGTGTGCGGGGCCGACGTCTCCTTGACATACGTACGGGTCATCCGTACAGGAGCATCCCCGCGTGTGCGGGGCCGACGGGTTGATCTCCGTCAGCAGGGACTTGCTGTCCGGAGCATCCCCGCGTGTGCGGGGCCGACGTCTCCTTGACATACGTACGGGTCACCCGTACAGGAGCATCCCCGCGTGTGCGGGGCCGACATGCTCCAGGACCGTCAGCGCCTCCTGGGACAGGGAGCATCCCCGCGTGTGCGGGGCCGACATCAGCGCGTCGACCTCCACCGGCGGGCGCGGCGGAGCATCCCCGCGTGTGCGGGGCCGACCACAGCGGCAGCTCCAGGACATGGCGGAAGAAGGGAGCATCCCCGCGTGTGCGGGGCCGACACTTGCTGACCTGGAGGTTCGCAGGCGGGGAGAGCGATTTTTATTCAGGTGGATTCGGTTGAGGCGCGTTAGGCGAACAGACGAAAGGTCGGCAAGCTCATTTTGTCACCGGCTGAGGCTAGCTTGGCGGCGGAGAGGGGTCGAATGAGCGCGGGTCAGGCTTGGGCGCGATGGGATGCAGATGTCCTGCGAAGATTGGGGGTCTTGTGGGGGAAGTCCGCGGAGAAGGGCGGCGGACGGACGAACCTCCTACTGGCGCATCTTCTGGATACCGCCGCGGTCGCTGAGCTGATATGGGATCGCTATCTGGCCGAGTCCACCAAGGGGATGTTGGACGAGATCGCTGGGGAAACGGGACGGGGGCGCCGGTTCTTCGCGTGGTTGTGCGGGATCCATGACTGTGGGAAGGCTACGCCGGCGTTCCAGCGGATCGACGAGGAAAACGGTGAGCGGGTACGGAGCAGCGGGCTTACCTGGGTCGGAGCTCAGACCCACCGATGGCGACACGATCGAGCCGGTGGACGGTTGATCCAGGATGTCCTGAGGGAGGCCGGATGGACTGCAGAACAGGCTTCATGGATCTGGCCTCTGGTAGCCGGACATCACGGCCGGGTTCCGTCAGCCGGGGAATGCAAAGAGCCCCCGAAAGCCCGGGGACATCTCTACGGCAAGGGCCCTGCCTGGCGGGAAGTTCAGAAGGCTGTCGTCGAATCGTTCACGTTGCAGCTCGGTTACGAGAGCCTGATCGAAGCGCAGCCGGCCAAAAGACCCAACCGGGCCGTGCAATTGCAGCTCAGCGGGCTCATCATCATGGCCGACTGGATCGCGAGCGACGAACGACACTTCTCGGGAATCGACGATCTTGCCGCTGTATCCCTACAGGCGTCTCATGATCGTGCCGCACGTGCGTGGAGCGAGCTCGGTCTGCGCGGCGGTTGGGGCAGGCTCGAAATACCCGGGCCCGAAGCGTTCCAGGATCGGTTCGGTCATGCTCCACGCGCGTCTCAGATCATGGTGATGGAGGCCGCCCGCCGGATGGAGAGACCTGGCCTCCTCATCGTCGAGGCTCCCATGGGAGAGGGGAAGACGAAGAGCGCCTTGGCCGCCGCCGAGATCCTCGCGGCCAAGTTCGGAGCAGACGGCATCTTCATCGGGATGCCGACGCAGGCGACAAGTGATCCCATCTTCTCCCAGGTCCGCGCATGGGCTGCGGAAGTCCTCCCCGGTCTGGAGAGCCAAGTGGCCCTATTGCACGGGAAGCGCCGCTTCAACAAGGAGTGGCGTGCGCTCCTCGAAGCGGCGGGCGAGACGCCGGATGATCTCTACGGGGCCATTGAGGAGGACGCCCTCTACGGTTTTTCGCCGGATGCGGATTGTTGCGATCAGGAACGCCATGCTCCGGCCGAGTGGTTCCTCGGCCACAAGCGCGGTTTGCTGACGCCGCTCGTCGTCGGAACCGTCGATCAGCTCCTGATCGCTGCAACGAGAACGAAGCACGTCATGCTGCGGATGGCGGGGCTCGTCGGCAAGGTGGTGGTCCTGGACGAGGTTCACGCTGCCGACGTTTATATGTCGGAGTTCCTGAAGGAAGGCCTGCGTTGGTTGGGCCAGGCCGGTGTCCCCGTCGTCATGCTCTCGGCGACTCTTCCTCCAGGACAGAAGAAGGAACTGACGGATTCTTATCTGGCGGGTGCCATGTCTCGCGAGGAACCACCGGAGTTCGATCTCCCGGATCCCGTCGGCTACCCGAGCGTGACGGCGGCCTACGTCGACGATGCACCGCGGGTCTTCGTCGAGCACTGTTCATCATGGAGAGCTGATCTGACAGTCCGCCTCGAGGCGCTCGACGAGCATGAGGGAGCCGGCCGAGATCCGCATTCGGCTGTCGCGGAGCTGCTCGCCGACAGACTCCGAGGCGGAGGTTGCGCCCTCGTCATCCGCAATACCGTCGACCGCGCGCAGGACACCTACCAGGCACTGCTGTCCCATTTTGGCCCTGACGAGGTGGCCCTCCTACACGGACGTCTCCATGCCGCCGACCGTGCGGATCGCACTGAGGAAGCGCTCGAGCGGCTAGGTCCCTCGTCCCACCCAAGACCCCGACGCATCCTCGTCGCGACGCAGCTCGCGGAGCAATCGTTCGATGTCGACGCCGATTTCCTCGTCACTGATCTCGCCCCGATCGACCTCCTTCTGCAGCGCATCGGCCGACTCCACCGGCATAACGGTGTTCCACGCCCCAGCCTCGTTCGGGATCCGTGCGTTGTCGTCACCGGTTTCAGCGAGCGCCTGGATGGAGCGCCCTGGATCCTCCCGGCCAGCAGAGCCATCTACGGCGCCTATCCGCTCCTCCGGACAGCCGCTCTGGTCTTGGAGGCCACTGCCCGCCCATGGCAGGCCCCCGGGCAGGTCCCTGCGCTCGTCGCTGCCGTATACGAAGACCATCGCGTCGTCCCCGAGTCCTGGACGACCGCCGAAGTCGATGCGCGCAGCAAATGGGATGAGGATAGGCGGAAGCGCACCGTGAACGCCCAGCAGTACGTTCTGACCGGCATCGGCGGCCATGAGAAGAAGACCCTCGACTCCCTTCACTACGGCGGTTCTTCCGGAAGCGAGGAGGTCACCAAGGCGATGGTCCGCGACGGAGAGCCCAGTCTCGAGGTCATTCTTCTTCGTAAGGACGAATCGGGCTACCACACCATGAACGGACGGTTCTTGAGCCAGGACGGAGGAGTCCGCACCGACCGGCTCGACGATGTCCTGGCCGGGACTGTCCGTCTTCCCGCCGGGTTCACTCCCACCGCCGAGAAAGAGCTCAAACCCTTGCCCGTCTGGCGGGACGACCCTTGGCTCCGTCAGTCCCGCGCCCTATGCCTCGACGCACGGGGGCGCACCGTCTTGGACGGCATCCCCATCCGCTATGACCCTGCCCTTGGTCTCGTCATCAACCGCGATAGCACCCGGTGACGCGGGCACTCACGAGGCCGACCCGGCTCACTGCTTCTCGGAACGTCCACCCAGCACGCCTACGAGCCGTCTCGCGATCGTCCATGCGACGAGAGCAAACGCGAGACGCGCATCCTGAGACTTCTCCTCAGGCACCAACCCCGACAGAGATCACTGGACAACGGCCCAGTCATGAGCATGGCTGCTGGGGGTCTCCTGTTGAACCTACAAACCTCGAACTGGAGTGCGTTGATCCTACTTACAAGCAAATATCCTGAATCTTGAGTCTTCAAGTGGCTCTTGTGGGATGATTCCTCTGTGTACAGCTGGAATCCCTCCCTGGACTTCATGCGCGTGAGACATCCCGCCTGGCCACAGAGAGCCCTTTCTTCGTCCAATCCGGTACAGAGGAGGATCACTCCTTGAACCCTGGGGCAGACGACGTCGTCCCGGGCCGGCATACGAGCTCTTGCGGAACGCCAGTGACTTCGCCGTACTCAGCGTCTCCGTCCCTTCCGACACACGGCCAATATCGAAGGCGCGTATGGAACCGTTCGACCTGACACAGGATCCCTGGCTGCAACTTCGCAGCATGCAAGGTGGCCAAATCATCTCCGTGGGCATCGCCGACGCACTGACCAACGCCGACTCGTTCGGAGAATTGGTCGTTGACCTGCCCACACAGACGCCTGCGTTGTTGCGGCAAGTGCTGTTGCCGGTGGTCGCGGATGCGTTGGGACTACCGAAAGACGAGGAGGAATGGGCTCAGCGGTTCACGGCCGGAGCCTTCCTGCCGGAGGAACAGGGCAAGCTCCGCTCGTACCTGGCCGATAACGCAGATCGGATGTCCCTGTTCGGAGACAAGCCGTTCGCTCAGGTCGGCGGGCTGGAGGCGCTGAGCGGGGAGACCAAGGGGTCCGGCTTGATCGTCGCGACCGAAGCGACGGGAAACAACGTGCCGTTGTTCTCGGCGCGCACCGAAGCCGCTCCCCCGGCTCTCACATCGGCCGAGGCCGCCCGCTGGCTGCTGCACGCGCACTGCTGGGACACGGCCGCCATCAAGACCGGTGCGAAGGACGACCCCAAGGCCAAGGCCGGCAAGACGACGGGCAATCCAACGGGGCCGCTGGGACAGCTCGGCGTCCTCGTCCCGATCGGAAAGACCTTCTACGAGACACTCATACTGAATCTGCCGATCTGGCACCCATCGAAGACCGGGATCCCCCAGTGGCGTAAGCCCGAAGCGCGACCGGAGTGGGATCCCTCGTACACGCCCACAACGCTGCTCGAATTGTGGACGCTCCAATCGCGACGCATTCGGCTGATCCCGGAGGAGACTCCTGAAGGAGTCCGCGTGAGTAGGGTGATCGTGGCTGCGGGCGACCGGCTGCATACCCTCCCTGAGTGGGAGCCCCATACCGCCTGGAAATCCGACAAACCTGCGAACAAGAGCAAGCCCGCCGACCGCAAACCACGACGCCACGTTCCCGGGAAGGCAATCTGGCGCGGGCTGGACGCCCTCCTTGCGATCGAGCAGGCGAACGTCGAGGGCGGCTCCGTCGAGACGAGTCTTCTCCTCAGACAGGCGGCGGACATGCGCGGCCACGCCATCCCGGATGACTACCCGCTTCGGGTCGAGGCGTTCGGCCTGGTCTACGGCAACCAGTCGGCCGTCGTGGAGCATCTCTACCACGACCTCGTCACCCTGCCGATGGCCACACAGGCTGAAGACCAAGACCTGTACGGCGCAATGATCGAAATGTCCGAGCAAGCCGAGCAGTTGGCTCGAGCGGTCAACCATCTCTCGGCGGACCTGCGCCGCGCCAGCGGGCTGGAGCCCATCCCGTGGGACAAGGGCCAGCGTCCCGGTGAGCAGGTCCTCCATCGGCTCGACCCTGCGATGCGCCGGGTGTTGAGCCACCTTCCCGGTCTCGACGACGAACGCATCGAAGACGTTCTCCTCGCTTGGGAAAAGAACGCCCGCCGTGTCACCGACGAGGTCGCCGCAATGGTGTTCGCCTCGGTTCCGGAATCCGTCTTCGGTCCGCGCGGCGCCGAAGGCGATGACGTGCGGGAGCGCGGTCTGGGGCAGGCCACCTCTCATTTCCGAGGACGCGTCAACCGCATCCTTCAACGTTCCCTCGGCGGCGCTTGAGCCCTGAGGAACGCGACATCACCCTCCCGGAGAACCTGGATGAGCGATAAGACCGAGCGTTACTGGCATCGGGTGAAAACTGATGGATCATGGCGCATCAACCCCGTCACCGGAGAATCCTTCGGTCCCCCACCGGGCGAGGATCTCGCCGCCATGCGAGCTGGCCTCGGCCGTCGATACGGTGAAGTCGTGGCGTTGTGGCCGCATTACCGGTCGGAAGTGAACGACGAGTTGGCCAAACGAGGCGAGGCTTCCGTCGAACAGCACGCCGAGCACGCCGTCCTCACCCTTTACGGGCTGCACCAGCAGTCCAAGGACAGGTCGATGCACAAGCCCGGAGCCCGTCTCGGCAAGGCACTGCGGGTGCTGCGCCACAGCGAGAACTTCACCCCGGAAGCCGTGGACCGGCGTGTCAACGCAGCAGCCACCACAACCTCTCCCGATGCGCTCCTCATCCGTCTTCGAGGCCTGATCGACCTTCTCCGGACGATCGATCAGCCGCTCGATTACGACGCCCTTCTGTGGCTCGTCCGGGACTGGTACCGGGAGGACACCCGCCGCCGCGCCCGTATTCAGTGGGCGAGCGATTACCAGAGCCCGGCCAAACCTTCTTTCGACGAGAACTCCTGAACTCTCAGCCCACCGCACCGGAGACAACGATGCTCAAGCGTCAGTACGTCGACTTCCACATCATCCAGACGGTTCCCCCCGCGAATCTCAACCGGGATGACCAGGGCAACCCGAAGGAGGCCAAGTTCGGTGGGGTCCGCCGCTCGCGGGTCTCCTCGCAAGCGTGGAAGCGCGCGACCCGTATCTTCTTCGACGGAAAGCTCCCCGAGGCCGACCAGACGACTCGCACTAAGCGGCTCACCGGGCAGCTCGCCGAGCGGCTGAAGGATCGCACCAGCATCGAGTCCGAGCAGGCCAACCGTATCGCCGCCGCGTTGCTGGAGCCTCTCGGTATCAAACCCTCCAAGAAAAAGGCTGACGAGACCTCCTATCTCCTCTTCTTCGGGTACCGGCAGCTCGACGGGATCGTCGACCTCGTCGCCGACCAGGCCAAGGAACTCGCCCAGCTCGACGACGCCGCGCTCAAAGAGGCGGTGAAGGGCGTCGACGTTTCCGAGCAGCTCAAAACCGGCCACACCATCGGAGTCGCGCTGTTCGGCCGCATGGTCGCCGACATCCCGTCGTTGAACGTGGACGCAGCCACGCAGGTCGCGCACGCCCTGTCCACGCACCCTGTGGAGCTCGAAGCCGACTACTACACCGCGGTCGACGACGAGAACGAGGTGGACGAGACGGGCGCCGGGATGATCGGCAGCATCGGTTTCAACTCCGCCACTCTCTACCGGCACGCCACCGTCGGCGTTCACCAGCTCGTCGAGAACCTCGGCAACGTCGACGAGGCGATCAAGGCCGTCGGTCTCTTCGCCGAGGCTTTCGCCCTTTCCATGCCGACCGGACACATCAACTCGTTCGCGCACCGGACCCGTCCCAGCCTCGTGGCCGTCGTTCTCCGTGACGACCAGCCGGTGAACCTGGTCTCCGCCTTCGAGACCCCGGTGGCGAACGGGAGGGAGGACAAGGGCTTCGCCCAGGTCTCCGCGCAGCGGCTGGCCGCCGAGTTCGCCCGCTCTTGCAAGCAGTGGGGCGACGAACCCGCCTATGCCGGGGCCTCTCACGCCTTCGACGATGAGTCCCTGACCGCTGCGTTCGGGGAGAATCTCGCCTTCAGCACCTTGCTGTCCCAGCTCGATGACGCCTTGGCTGCTTCGTGGAAGGCTCAGTGATGCCGTCTCAGGACGAACGGGTCCTTCTCCTCCGGCTCGCCGGACCCCTCCAGTCCTGGGGAGAGAGAACTCCGTTCAACCGACGAGAGACCCGGGCGGAACCGACGAAGTCCGGCGTGGTCGGTCTTCTCGCCGCCGCGGCGGGCAAGCGACGTGAGGACCCGCTCGGCGACCTGCTCGGCCTCCGCATGGGCGTCCGCGTCGACCAGGAGGGCACCCTGCTGCGGGATTATCACACTGTCAGCGACTACCGGGATCGGCCGCTCCTTCGCGTCGGGGTATCGGCCAAGGGCACCCAGCTCCCGACGTCGCCCGCCAAGCGCACTCACATCACATACCGGTTCTACCTTCAGGACGCTGTGTTCGTCGCAGCCATCGCTGGTCCCGAAGAAATCCTGTCCTCGCTGGCGCACGCCGTCACCCATCCGGCGTTCCCCTTGGCCCTCGGTCGGCGTTCCTGCACGCCGACGCAGCCGGTCCTGCTGGGTATGCGGACGGGTTCCCTCATCGAGGCCCTCACCGAAGAGCCGTGGCACGCGGGCGGAGCCGCGCGCCGGGCCTTCGCGCGCGAGCGTGGAAGGCTCGCCCGCATCGACCGTCCGGTGACGGTCGAGGACCCGGCGGGTGATGATGTCGTGAACGACGAACCGGTGTCCTTCGACCCCCTGGATCGGCGTTACACCACTCGACGGGTCCGGCACACCTACGTGTCCATCCCGACCAACTACCGTGACCCGATCACACGGAACGACGACGATCAGGGGGGCCACGATCCGTTCGCCCTCCTCGGCTGGTGAACCATGACTTATCTCTCTCGCATCCGTATCAACCCTCTGCGTTCCGAGAGCCGGAGCATGCTGGCCAATCCGCGGATCATGCACGCGCAGGTCGCCGCTTGCATCCCCGGAGCCCCGGACACCGAGCGGGTCCTCTGGCGGCTCGACGCCGACAACGCCCACCGTCCGATGCTCTTCGTGCTCACGAGGTCGCGTCCGGACTGGTCGCATCTGATCGAGGCGGCCGGCTGGCCGTACGCCGACGGGGAGCACGCGACCGTTCGCGAGTACGCTCCTCTTCTCAAAAGGCTCGCCGTGGGCAAGGAGTTCGCCTTCCGGCTGACCGCGAGCCCCGTCCAGAACGCCAAACGGCCGGAGAAAGCGACCAAGGCCCAGAACGAGAAGATCACCGACGGAAGGCACCGGGGCTTTCGCATCGGGCACCGCACCGCATCAGCCCAGCTCGGCTGGCTGATCAGCCGAACTGCGCGCCTCGGTTTCGAGATCCCGTCCGCGCGAACCGACCCCGCAATTGCCGATATCACTGACGACGCAGCCGTCCCCGCGCTGGATGTCCGGCTCATCGCCAGGCAGCGCCGATCCTTCCCGAAGAGCAGTCAGCGCCACCACGTCGTCATCCATACGGCCAGCTTCGAAGGACGGCTGCGCGTCACCGATCCCGTCCTACTCGAACGGGCTCTCCTGGAGGGCATCGGCCCTTCGAAGGCCTACGGTTGCGGGCTTCTCACCCTCGCTCCTCTCCCAGGCGGTCACTGACTTGGCCGATATCTGGTGGAAGGCCCACCCACACGATCTACACCGCGTGTCAGACCGTGTCTCGAGCGTCTACGTGGAACGCAGCCACATCGACAGGGACGAGAACGCCGTCGTCGTCATCAACAAACGGGAGACGGTCCGCGTACCCGCGGCAATGGTCGCGGTCATGCTCATCGGACCCGGTACCCGGATCACACACGGCGCCATCCGTCTACTCGCCGACTCCGGCACCGCCGTGTGCTGGGTCGGCGAGCAAGGCGTCCGCATGTACGCGGCAGGTCTGGGCCCTGCCCGGGGTGCGGGCCTCCTACACCGGCAGGCCTGGCTGGTCACCCGCCCGAAGGAACGGCTGGCCGTGGCCCGTGCGATGTACGGCATGCGGTTTCCCGGCGAGGACGTCTCCTCAGCCACGATGCAACAACTCCGCGGGCGGGAGGGCGCCCGTATCCGCAAGCTCTACAAAGCGCACTCCGAACGGACATCGGTCCCTTGGAGTCGCAGGGAGTACAAGGCAGGCGATGCCTTCGCCACCGGGGACGACCTCAACCGCCTCCTGTCGGCGGCGAACGCCGCTCTATACGGGATCTGTCATGCGGTCATCGTCGGCATCGGCGCCAGCCCTGGCCTCGGGTTCGTCCACACAGGCTCGGCCATCTCGTTCGTCCTGGACATCGCGGACCTCTACAAAGCCGAGTACACCATTCCACTCGCCTTCGACCTCGTGGCCCAAGGCCTCACCGAAGAACGTGACGCCCGCATCGGCCTGCGCGACCGCATAGCCCAGACCCGCCTCCTTGACCGCATCGTCTCTGACATCAAGACCCTCCTCACCGCTGAAGGGGCCGAACCACCAGAAGAAGACACCAACGAACTATGGGACGAACGCGTCGGCTCCGTCTCCGGCGGCGTCAACTGGGCCAGTGAATCGGACCTGGCCATCAACCTCGGCGCGAACCTCATTCAGCCCACCATGGGAGACGACCACATGGCGATCATCGGCCCCGAGTTCGACGCCCCATGACCGTCATCGTCCTCATCGCCGCCCCCGAAGGCCTCCGCGGCCACCTCACCCGCTGGATGATCGAAGTCAACGCCGGCGTGTTCGTCGGCAACCCCAGCCACCGCATCCGCGACCGCCTCTGGAACCTCCTCGCCACCCGCATCGGCGACGGCCAAGCCATCCTCGTCGAACCCTCCACCAACGAACAAGGCTGGTCCGTCCGCACCGCCGGCAAAGACCGCTGGCACCCCACCGACTTCGACGGCCTCATCCTCTCCGCCCGCCGCCGTGCCGCCTCCCGTCCCGCCCTCTGATGCAGGCCACCTCTTCCCAGTCCAAAGAATTCCTACTGAACAAAAACCAGCCGTATCGCTGAAGAAAACCCAGGTCAGCAAGTGTCGGCCCCGCACGCGCGGGGATGCTCCGGTGACCGCCTATCTGCACGGCCACCTCTACAGGTCGGCCCCGCACGCGCGGGGATGCTCCTGAGGGCCTCATGGCCGTAGAGAGTGAGCGGCCGTCGGCCCCGCACGCGCGGGGATGCTCCGTCTGACGCACCCTATCCGCCTAACATGCCCTTGTCGGCCCCGCACGCGCGGGGATGCTCCTCGTCGGCCCGTGCGTCACCCCGGCCGTGACCAGTCGGCCCCGCACGCGCGGGGATGCTCCACCGGACATGCGGGTGGCCCACCTGCAGCGCACGTCGGCCCCGCACGCGCGGGGATGCTCCTGCTCGGTGCTGGTCACGGACTTCGCCTCGCACGTCGGCCCCGCACGCGCGGGGATGCTCCTTCCACGGTCATGGCGGCCAGCGTGGCACGCGGGTCGGCCCCGCACGCGCGGGGATGCTCCCTACTGCGACTGGTTCGCCGGACCCGGCCGCACGTCGGCCCCGCACGCGCGGAGATGCTCCCCGGCAGGTGGCCGACTCCGAGCGCGCTCTGGCGTCGGCCCCGCACGCGCGGGAATGCTCCGGTCACGCAGGACGCGCTCGACTTCGCGGCGTTGTCGGCCCCGCACGCGCGGGGATGCTCCGTCGAACGCCCCGTACTCGAGGCCGAAGGCGCGGTCGGCCCCGCACGCGCGGGGATGCTCCTCCCACTTCCATCGCTCGCTGCAGGTCGGCGATGTCGGCCCTGCACGCGCGGGGATGCTCCGGCCGCACCCCTGATCAGCGTCTTCGGCCGCGAGTCGGCCCCGCACGCGCGGGGATGCTCCGGACGGCGTCACGATGTGGACGGTGCCGCTGATGTCGGCCCCGCACGCGCGGGGATGCTCCGAACCGGGTCGCGTCCGCGCAGCTCGGTGTCCAGTCGGCCCCGCACGCGCGGGAATGCTCCCTCTTCACCGGGTGCCCTCCCGCCGGACCTCTCGTCGGCCCCGCACGCGCGGGGATGCTCCGCTCGCTGGGACAACAAGGTTGGCCAGGTCGGGTCAGCCCTGCACATGTATGCGAGGAAAGGTTCCTGCTGAGAACGCCCGCTCGCCAGTAGGTTGAAGAGTCAGTCCTTTACCGCTGAGATGGTCCCTCTCCGACAGAACACTTCACTATGGGTATGGTTTGTTTTCCGCGTACACAAGGAGCTCCTCTGCCTATTGATCTAGACAGATCCGACGGTGAGCGTTTCTGGTTTGCTACGTACTCTTGGATGCGGTCTCAACTTCTAGAAGACGAAGGAGACTCTGGGTGGAGACTCGGTAGGAGTAGCCAATTTTCAGAACTCGGCATGGGAATTTTCCTTCCTTGGCCAGTTGATAGGCCTTGGTTCGGGAGAGGCCGAGGATTTTGGCGGCTGTGGGGATGTCGAGCGTGGGTGGTAGGTTTCCGAGATTGTTGATGCTGTACCTGGGCAGGATCGAGCCTCCGGGTCGTCGTGTGGCGAGCGTCAGGACTACTTGTGTACGGGGCGGGTGGCACCGGCGTATTCGCGTTCTCGGTAAGGAACGTCGGCGAATTTGGCGATCCGGACGACGTCTCCGGTGTGGGGTGCGTGGACCATGCGGCCTTTGCCGATGTTGATGCCGACGTGGTGGATGGTGCGCGGGTTGGCGGGGTTGGTGGCGAAGAAGACGAGGTCGCCGGGCTGGAGTTTGTCGCGTGGGATGTGGGGTCCGTCGTTGTACTGGTCGGCGGCTACGCGGTGGAGGTTGATGCCGGCTTTGGACCAGGCGTGTTGGGCGAGGCCGGAGCAGTCGAAGCCTTTGATGTCGGCGCCGTGTTGGATGCCGTAGGTGGGCCCCGAGGGACCGCCGCCTCCCCAGGAGTAGGGGGTGCCGAGCCAGCGCAGAGCGGCTTTGACGACTTTGGCGCCGTCGCCGGTGGCGGGTGGGGCAGCGTAGTCCTTGGCCCGGTCGAGGACTTTACGGACGTACCAGTCGGCGTGGTTGTAGTGCCATAGCGCTTGTTCGAGGTGTTTGCCGCCTTTAACAGCCCCGTTGGCTGCGAGGTAGTTGGCCGCGCCGGGGATGGCGTCGGCGGGGTCGCAGCGGTCGGTGCGGCCGTCGCGGTTGCCGTCGATGCCGTAGACGGACCAGGTGATGGCCAGGAACTGCATGGGGCCGGCGGCTCCGGCCGCGTTCGGGATGCAGTGGGGTGGGTTGCGGCCGTGGTCGGTTTCGATGTCGCCGATGGCGGCCAGGACGTTCCAGGTCAGGCCGGGTGGGCGGGCTGCCTCTTGGTAGAGGCGCAGGTAGGCCGGTGGGATGTCGTTGATGGCCTCGTCTGTGGGCTCGGCGGCATCGAGGCTGTTGGAGCCGTCGGCTTGGCTGTGGGCGGTGAGCAGGACGACGGTCAGGACGGGCAGGGCGAGGAGGGCGGCGCCGGCGCCGAGGGCGGGTTTCAGCATGGGCGCCGCCCGGCGGGGTTAGTCGTTGAGGGCGTTGGTGTCGCGGGCTCGGCGCTGGGCGCGCAAGCCTGCGCCTTGGGGCTGGTCAGTGGTGTCCTCCAGGGTGATGGGGTGCCAGAGGCGTTCTTTGACGGCCTCCCAGGAGAAGCGGAAGTCGCGGCCGGACTTCAGGGCTGGGAGTTGGTCGTGGTGGGCCATGCGGCGGATGGTCTGGGTTGACAGGCGCAGCCGGTCGGCCAGCTCCGCGGTGGACAGGACCTGGTCGTTGTCGGTCTCGGGGGCTGCGGCGTGTCCGGGGTTGCGCAGGTGGGCTTTGACGGCCGGCCACAGGAAGCGGTAGTCCCGCCCCGACTTCAGACCGGGCAACTGCGCGGCATTGGCCATGCGACGGACGGTCTGGGGTGACAGGCCGATCCGGTCGGCCAGCTCCGCGGTGGTCAGGACGAGGTCGTCTCCTGTGGTCATGGGTCTGCCTTTCTGTGTTCGCGCTCAAGCGCTCAGTGGTCTCACTGTGTTGTTCGTGTTCGTGTCGCGCTACTTGCGCTCTGTGAGTATGACACGTACTGTCATCGCCACACCACACAGCGACACGAATTTTCGGAGGTTCATGAGTGGGTCGACACAAGCGACACCGATACGACTTCTGGCCACCCGGCGGCCCGGAGGTCGTGGTCGTCGGCGCGCACGGAGGTGCAGGCTGCACCACGATCGCCGCGCTCCTCAAGCCGTCCTGGGACCTGGGTTCACTCGCACACCGCTACCAACCGAGCACCCCGCCGGTGCTCACCAAGGGCCGGCCGCTGGTGCTGGTCTGCCGCAACACGGTGTCGGCCACCCGCGCCGCCACCACGGCCGTCACCGTCCTGCACGGCTATGAGGAACGCGTCGCGTGCCTGGCCGTCGTCAGTGACGGCGCCGCAGAACCCAAGGACGCCTCCGCGCGGTTCCTGCTGCTCGAAGCCCGGGTGGGAGGCATCGTGCGGTTCCCCTACCTGCGGGAGCTGCGGCTGCTGGACGACCCGGGCAACGTCACGCTCAACGGACGCGCCCAGCGGGCGCTGACGGAGATCCGGCACCTGACCTACCTGGCCCAGGGCGGTGGCCGATGACAATGCTGCGCCTGTCCGTCCACATCCATGAGGCCGCATACCGGCTGCTGGCCGCCCCCGGCGACCCCGAACCCACCGAGAGCCCCGTCAAAGTCCCCGACCCCGCGCCGTCCGCACCACCGGGCCTGGACGATCAGGTCTCCACGCTCATCGCGTGGGGCAAGTGGGGCGTCCTGGTCTGCGGCGTCGCAGGGCTGCTGATCTGCGGCGGGCAGATGGCCATCGGCCGCAAGAACCGCTCTTCCTTCGCCGCCGACGGCGCCACCGGCATCCCGTGGGTCCTGGGCGGCCTGTCCCTGGCGGCCACCGCCGCCTCCATCGTCGACGTCTTCTTCAAGTGAAAGCAGGTCCACCCATGAACACCACCCGCAAGTTCGCCGTCCCGGCCGTCCTCGTCGCCGCGCTGTTCGGCACGGTGCTGTGGCTCGTTTTGGGAAAGAACGACCCGCCCGACGCCTTCGACCACGGTCCCGTCAACCAGACCGGCTGGGAGTGGAGCGACTACCGCTCCGCCGTCCTCCCCCACTCCGAAGCCGACGGCCCGTACGAGACCGACGAGGGACTGGCCCACGGGTTCTCCCACTCCAGAGCCGGCGCCCTCCTGGCGGCCACGCACATCTCGGCCCGAATCCGCCCCCAGGTCGGCCCCTCCATCTACGAACCCACGATCACCGACCAGACCACCGGCCCCGGCCGCGACACCCTGCTGGGTGCGGTCCGAGACCAATACGGACAGACAGGGGAAGAACCCCTCGACCGCAGCGCCTCGCTTGTCGGTTACCGCTTCCTCGTCTCCAGCCCGCAGCAGGCGACCCTCGAGCTGCTGATCTCCCCTGAGGGAGAGACGACACGTTACTCCGCAAAGCTGGATCTCCAGTGGGACGGCTCGGACTGGAAGCTCGTCGTCCCCGACGGCGGCGGCTGGCTGCCCCAACTACCCGACGCCCTCACCCAGGAGGACTTCGAGCTGTTCACTGGAGGGAGCGCGTGAGGGCGCCCACCGAACCGGAGTGCAGCATCTTCAACTTCCCCTGCATCGGGCCCGAACCCAGCCCAGAGCTGGAAGAAGCCCAGAAACAGGTCCGGGACTTCCTCATCCCCGACAGCGTCCAGAACTTCGGGACCAACACCATGGACGCCGTCGGACGGGCCTTCCAAGAATCCGTCGGCTGGTTCTTCAAGGAGACCTCCTCCTGGTGGGTCCAGATCGACTCCCCCGACCTAGAGCGGGAACAAGCCGTCGGCCATCTGCAGAACCTGTTCCAGCCGGTGCAGCTCACCGTCGCCGTCCTGGCGATGCTCCTGGCCGCGGGCAAGATGGCCCTCACCCGCAAAGCCGACCCGCTGATCGGGGTCGGCTCCGGACTGGCCCTGGTCGCGACTGTGGCCGCGATCGGGGTGACGCTGCCGAACCTGCTGCTCCGATGGGTGGATGAATGGACCGAATGGGTCCTCAACACCTCGACCGGGGATGCGTTCGCCGAACGGATGACCCAGATCGTGACGGCCAGCGAAGCCGTGCCCGGCGTGCTGGCCTTCGTCCTCGGGCTCGTCGCATTGATCATCGGCGGTATCCAGGCGATCCTGCTGCTGTTCCGCCAGTCCTCGCTCATCATCCTCGCCGGGGTACTGCCCCTGGCCGCGGCCGGCACGCTCGCCCCGGCCACACGGGACTGGCTGAAGAAGGTCACCGGCTGGATGCTCTCCATGATCTTCTACCCGGCCGCCGCCGCAGCCGTCTACGCCGCAGCGTTCACCCTGATCGGCACGAGCACAAGCCTGCAGACGACTCTCATGGGGCTGGCCATGCTCGTCCTGGCCCTCGTCGCCTTCCCCGTCCTGCTGAAGTTCTTCACCTGGACGACAGGAGCAGATTCAAGCGGCAGCGGAGGCGGCGGCCTGCTCGGAGCAGTCATCGGCGGCGCGACGGCAATCGGGGCCGCGCGCGGCTTCGGTCCGGTCGGAGCAGCTGCGGGCGCGGCAGCCTCCGGCGTGGCGAGAGCCGCTGAGCATGCGGGACACCTCGACCAGCAGCTGGGCTCCGCCCAACCGCAGGGCTCAGGCTCGCCACCGAGTGCCGACCAACCGGGCCGACAGCAACTAACCGCTGCTGAAGGCAACTTGGACACAGGACAGCAAGGAGGAAGTACTCCTCCCGGCAGTGGAAACCAGAACACCGAGCAACGACCGGGCAACGCGCAGCTAGGAGCCAACACAGGCCAACCGCCAGCGGCTCCACCGGCACCGAGCGGCAGCGGACCCACCGGCTCCGGGCAGCGGCCCACCAACGATCGTTTCCCGTCAGCCGCTCCCATCACCTGGCGAAGGCAGGCCGAAGACAACGGTCCATCGGGAGCGGGAGGCAACCGTGTCTGACTCAATACGCACCTACGGCGGCTGGCGCCGCAGGCGAGGACTCGGTCTGGCGGGGATGGACACCACCACGACATTCCTCGCCCTCGGAGCGGCGCTGGTCTTCCTCATCGCCGCCTCCCTCAAGCCCACTGTCCTGCTCTACCTCTCACTCCCTGTCGTGTTGATCGGCCTGTTGTGCTTCATCCACGTCGGCGGACAACCGGTTGCGACCTTCCTGCTGGCCCGGATCCGTTGGTGGTGGAGCAGCGTTCGCGGCTACACCCGCTACCGGGCCGGCATCGTCGTTGACCATCCCCGTGCCTTCCAGCTCCCCGGTGTCCTCGCACCGCTCACGCTGTTGTCCGCAGAAGACGGGTACGGCAGCAGGTACGGCGTCATCTGGGATCGGCGAACCGGATTCCTGACCGCCACCTTGAACGTCACTCCGGCTTCGCCCTGGCTCGCCGACCGTGACGAGGCCGACGCCTGGGTCGCTTCCTGGGGCGGCTGGCTGGCCTCACTCGGACACATGCCCGCCGTACGCTGGGTGACGGTCACCGTCGAGACCGCGCCTTCGCCAGGTGCGACGCTTTCCGACGTCGTCACCTCATCCATCAAGCCGAACGCGCCACGGGCAGCCCAGGAGATCCTGGGTCAGCTGGTGGCTTCTGCTCCGGCGGCCTCAGCCGAGGTCGACACCCGCGTCTCGGTCACCTTCGACCCGAAGCGCACCCAAGCCAAGGACCTGACCCAGGCGGTCGCCGAACTCGGCCGGATCCTCGACTCTCTCGCGGGACGGCTCGGCGGCTGCGGCGTCTCCGTGGCCGGACGGATGAACGCCGCCCAGCTCGCAGGCACGATCCGCACCGCCTTCGACCCACATTCGCGCGCCGAAGTCACCCGCCTGCTGAGCCGCCCCGATTCCTCAGAGCTCCTCGGCTGGGCGGACTCAGGTCCCGTTCACGCCGTCGAGCACCCGAACAAGTACGAGCACGACGGCGGCACGAGCGTCACCTGGGCCTGGCAGGAGCCGCCTCGCCAGAACGTCCACTCCGATATCCTCACCCGCCTCGTCGCACCCGGCCCCTACCCCAAACGCATCACCCTGCAATACCGCGCCTTGGACTCGGCGACAGCTAGCCGTACCCTGCAGAACGAGGTCAACGCCGCCGCCTTCCGCGCCCAGGTCAAGCAGCGGACCGGCCGGGACGAAACCGCCCACGACGCCTGGGATGCAGCCCGCGCCCGCCAAGCCGCGGCCGAAGAAGCCGCCGGAGCCGGCCTGTGCCTGGTCTCCCTGTATGCGACGGTCACCGTCACCGATCCCGAACAGCTCTCCCATGCCGTCGCCGACGTGGAATCGGCCAGCGACTCCAGCAAGACCCGGCTTCGCATCCTGTGGGGCAGCCAAGCCGCAGGCTTCGCCACCACCCTGCCCTGCGGCATCTGCCCGACCGACCTGACCCGGAGGTCCATCTGAACATCGAGCAACTGGCCGCCTCCGACCCGCTGGCTCCCGCTTGGGGCTGGCCACACCGCTTCGGCGGACGAGCGGCCAACGTCACCGCAGCACCGGAATACCAGGCGACCACGACCCAGCTCTGCGGGCTCTTCCCCTTCGTCGCCGGATCCGGAAGCCCCACCGTCGGCACCCCGGTCGGACGCCACCTCCTGCACGGGGAAGTCGTCTGCCTCGACCCGCTGGCCTGGTGCCGCGCCGGACTGATCACCAACCCCGGCATGTTCGTTCTCGGACAGCCCGGCACCGGCAAGTCCACCCTCATCAAACGCCTCGTCACCGGAGCCGTCGCCACCGGAACCATCCCGATCATCCTCGGTGACACCAAGCCCGACTACACCGACCTCGTCCAGCACCTCGGCGGCCAGGTCATCCAGATCGGGCGGGGCCTCGACCGCGTCAACCCACTCGACTCCGGACCGCTCGGCTCCGCCCTGCGCAAGCTGAACGGGACGAAAGCCGAAGCGTTGCGAGCCGAAGTCCGCGGACGTCGACTGTCGTTGCTGCTCGCGCTCTGCACCCTGGTGCGGGAGGACCGCATCACCAACGCCGAGGAGGTCGTCCTCGGCCGAGTGATCGACCTACTCGACGAACGGCTCCAAGAAGAGCCGACCGTTCCAGACGTGCTGTCCGCGCTCGAAGAAGGCTCCACCGAACTCTGGTCGGCGGCCCGGGCCCGCAACGAGCAGGCCTACCGGCGCGAAGTGCGGGATCTGGTGTTCGCTCTCGACCTGCTCTGCAACGGCTCACTCGCAGGCGTCTTCGACGGGCCCACGACCACACCGCTGGATCTCGACGCCCCTGCCATCAGCGTCGACATCTCCCGCATCGGAGCAGCCGGAGACAAACTGCTCACCGCGGCAATGCTCTGCACCTGGAGCTACGCCTACGGCACCATCGACGCCGCCGAAGCCCTAGGCGGACAGCGCCGCTCCTACTTCGGCGTCATGGATGAACTGTGGCGGGCCCTACGCGGGGCGCCTGGCCTCGTCGAACACGCCGATGCGCTGACCCGGCTCAGCAGGGCCAAAGGCATGGCCAGCATCATGATCACCCACTCGCTTGCAGACCTGGACGCGCTGCCCACCGAAGAAGACCGAGCCAAAGCCCGCGGCTTCGTCGACCGAAGCGCGATCACCGTGCTGGCCGGGCTGCCGCCTCGGGAGCTCACCCGGGTCCACGAGATCACGCCGTTGACGGAGCCGGAGCAACAGCTCGTCACGTCCTGGTCCGCGCCGGAGACCTGGCAACCGGGGGCCAGGCATCCCGGCCGCGGCCGCTACCTGATCAAAACTGGGGAGCGGCTCGGGCTGCCCGTCCAGCTCACTCTCGTAGGGGCGGAGCACTGGCTATACGACACTGACCAACGGATCCGGCCAGACTCCGGTCGGCAGAGGCAAGACTTCAGGAGCGCCCGGTGAGTCAGGGTTTCCGATCCGAAGTTCTCACCGTTCATCCGGTCTCAAGCGTTACCGTCGGCTATCTTGCCGGCGGTCTCGCAGAAGTCGGCGATCATTTCGTGGTAGACGGCGGGCTCTGTGTCCGAGTACGCCGAGGACTGCCACAACCCGGTCTCGACGAAACGCTCGGCGTAGTGCGTGCCCAGCCGTTCATCGAGGTGCAAGAGCGCCCCCATAGCCGAGCCCTGGTCGTAGTAGCAGTCCGTCCTGGGGAGATAGCGGTCCAGGTAAGCGGCGAGGATCTCGGCGTCTTCGGATTGGCCGAAGCGCGCGAGTGCAAAGCAGTAGCCCTTACCTGCGTACGGGCCTGCGCTCTCCAGGAGAAGCTCGCCAAGGATCTCGCGGTAGTGCCGACGGCGGTCGATGCCGATCAGCCATGCGGCGGTGAGGCGAGGGCGCCATCCGCAGGAGAGCAGCCGATCGAGGTCCTCATCGCTGATCTCTCGAGCATCACGGACGAGAGCGGCCTTGAAGCGGCTCTCGCCTTCCGGAAGGCCGCCGAGGAGCTTGAGGTATCGGGGCTTGCGCCGCTTCCAGACGACGTAACGCTGGATGGCTTTGGCGTTTTCAGACATGAGGTCTGGAACAGGGTCGGCAGGAGTACCGAAGACATGCCGTCGCAGGGCCTTGCCGATGTCGGAACCGTGGTCCGGGCTCGTGCTCACGCCGGAATCATCCCGTTGTTCCGAGGAATCGCGCGAACCAGATTTACAGCCTCAACCGGCCAAGCGATCCTGCAGGGGGCCACCAGTTGACTCGTTCGCTCGGCCCCAAGCCGTCGTTCTGGCACACCGGAGCGACAGGCGGCTGGACGGTGCTCTTCGCCTGCTGGGCGCCGATCGGCCTGCTGTGGCTGCTGTGGTCGGGGGCCAAGGTGGCCTCTCTTTATCGAGGTGACGTCGCGAACTTCGGCGCGGAGTTCATCGTCGCCCTGCTCCACCAGGACTACGCGCAAGCTTGGCCCGGAACACCCACTGCCCTGGTCGTCCTCGTCTGGCTGGTGATGTTCGGAGCCCTCAGCGGCCTCACCTGGTGGGGCTGGACGTTCGCGGCCTCCCGGTGGTCGGCTCCGGACGATCCCGTCGCCGCCCTCGCTCGTGATCCGGGAGTGGAGAACTTGACGGTGTCCGCGACGACGACTCGGGCCGTTCAGCTACGCCGATCCTTGCCGGGGGACAAGCGGCTGGAGCCCGGTGAGGTGGGTCTTCTCCTCGGTGAGCTGATGCTGCCTCGCGGCAAGGGCCCCGTCCTGTTCTCCTCCTGGGAGGACACGATCACCGCGTTCATGGCTCCTCGTTCGGGCAAAACGACGGCGCTGGCCATTCCCTACGTCCTGTCGGCGCCCGGCCCGGTCGTCGTGACCAGCAACAAGGCCGACCTGTGGGCGGCGACGGCCGCGCTCCGTAAGAAGGTGTGGCTGTTCGATCCGCAGCACATCACCTACCAGCGGCAGGGATTCTGGTGGAATCCGCTCGACGGTCTCGACACCGTCGAGGACGCACATCGGCTTGCCGGGCACTTCGTGCTCACCGTCGACGACCCGCAGAAGAAGGACCTGTGGGGGCCGGCCGCCCAGGACCTGCTGTCGGCGCTCTTCCTCGCCGCAGCGGGCTCGGGCGGGAACCTTCGCCAGGTGGCCCGCTGGTTGGACGAGCCCGGTGTCCCTACGCCGATCGAGCTGTTGTCCGCGAGCGGTTTCGAGCTGATGGCCTCTTCTCTGCAGGGAACGCAGCACGGCGCGGTGGAGACCCGGGACGGCATCTACCAGACCGCCCGAACGGCGGCGAAGTGCCTTCGCGACGAGGAGATCATCACGTGGGTCACGCCCCAACCAGGTCTTCCGTCCTTCAACCCATCCGACTTCACCGACGAGACGACCCTTTACCTGCTGTCGAAATCCCGCTCCGCAGCTTCTCCCCTGATCGCTGCGCTCACCGACGCCACGATGCGGGCTGCTGAACGCCGCGCGGAGCGCTCCGGCGGACGACTCGACCCGCCGCTCGTCGTCGTCCTGGACGAAGCCGCGAACATCTGCCGCATCGCCGACCTGCCCGAGCTCTACTCCCACCTCGGCTCCCGAGGAATCATCCCCGTCACGATCCTGCAGTCCTACGAGCAGGGCGTGACCGTGTGGGGCGAACCCGGCATGGCCGCTCTCTGGGGCGCGACCACCCGCAAGCTCATCGGTGCCGGCGTCGACTCCCCCCGCCTCGTCCGCGACCTCGCCACCCTCGTCGGCCAGCACGACGTACCGACCAGCTCCCTCACCTACGGTGACGGGCGGACCAGTGAGCAGGTCTCCCTCCGCCGCCAGGACATCCTCGAACCCGCCGCCATCCGGGCCCTTCCGCCGAACACAGCATTGCTCCTCGCCACCGGCGGCAAGCCCGCGCTGCTCCACTTGAAGCCCTGGTACCGCAGCCTTCAAGCCGATGGCATCACCGTCTGCATCCAGAAAGCCGAGGCGGCCATCTCCGCCGGCGCTGCCCGGTATGCGGACAGGCGCAACCTCACCTGATTCTCTTCGCCCAACCTCGCGAGAAAGGGACGACGCCCATGACCTGGAAGAACTGTTTTTGGAGGATTCATGCAGTCAGACCTGCCCGTAGACGCCCACCCGTCCGCCCTTGACGGCCTCGAAACCCGCTACAGCGACCTCACCGACTGGGTGACCCGCCAGTTCAACCCCGTCTACCGGCGCTCTCTCGGCGGCGAATACCGGTGGTGCGCCGAATGGTGGCGCCACGCCGAGGCGATCATCCGTCTCTCCGCCCTCTGGTACTCCTGGGAGTCGATGCGGCTGCAGGGCGCGACGGGCATCGGCCTGTGGTTCCGCGACCACCTCGACCACCAGATGCCCATCCTCATGGGCCCCCGCGGCCCCTTCTACCAATGCTCGGAGACCCAGCACTTTGAACCGCACCGGGCCCGGCTCCAACCGCCCGTCGAAGGCTGGTTCGATCCTGAGCCTCCCTGTCTTCCCGACGAAGACACCGAGGAGGGAACCGAGGAGTGCACCGAGGAACTGAGCGACGCGGAGCTCATCGCTCTGCTCAGGGAGATCAGCGATACTCCCCTGCCATCCGATGACGGACTGGAGCCGCTGGACGACGAGGACGGCATCTGATGGCGGCGAGGAGCACGCGCCACATGCCCGGTGGCCTCGTCCAACTCACCTTCGGCGAAGGAGACCTCATTCTCCGGGGCATCGTCGTCGCCACGGCGAAGACCGAGAAGGGCACAGGTCTTCGGCTTCTCAGCGTCCCTGGCTATGACGGCCATCTCGTGCGGGTTCCAACAAGGCGGCTCTCTCCCGCGGATCCGTTCTGGCCCGTGCCTGTGCCCAGTCTTAACCTGACCGCGACCACGCCCACCGAAGCCCAGCGGCTGCTCGTGGCCCTCGCCTTGGCCGTGCGGAACGACGAACTCATCCACGAAACGCCGGACGAGGCCGTCCTCCAAGATCGTGAGCACCTTGCCGAAGCGCTCGGAAAGTGGTCTGGCAGTGGCCCTGAACGGGTTCTGGCCTGCGCTGAAGCCACCGCTCACGATGCGATCGACGAAAACCGGCTTCTCTCTCCGGCCCAGCTCGCTGCGGAAAGTTTTCTGTCTGCTTTCGACTCAGCGCCGGCTCCTGGTCCAGACGTCCGACTCGGCAGGGGCAAGAACGTTCTCCCTCGCCCTCAGCCAAGGAAGCGCCAGTAGTCAACAGAACCAAACACTGTTGATTAAAGTTGACAGGCGCTTCATCGATCACCATTCTTGAACCATCCGTCACCTGGAGTAACCGGCGATCGCGCCGTTCCCACACGCACCTCGGAGGTATCCGTGCAGCTCCAACTGCCCCGACTCACCGCCCGCCTCGTCGATGCCCGCAGCCTCGCCCAGCAGTTCGACGCCGCCATCACTGGCCTAGAAGCGGCCGAACGGGCCGCACACGCCCTCGCTGAACACAGCCCCGAGGGCACCTCCCATGCCTACCTGTCCGCCTGTGACGAAGCCGGCCTGGCCATCCGCGACCTTCTCGCCATCCCCGTCCTCAGCCGCCCCGAAGAGACCTACCTGGCCGAAGGCGGCGCCCCGGTTCCGCTCGTCCTCGCCCTCACCGCTCTGACCGACCAGATAGCCCGCACCCTGATGTCGGCAGCGAACAAGACCAGCGCCACCGACCGCACCGCATGTCTGGCCGCCGCCCACCACGCCTGCCTCGTGACCAAGGCCCTCAGGTGAGCCCATGACCGAAGCCTTCAATCCCGTCGAGCACGCCAGGAACTCCGCCGCCCACGCCCTGAACGCCCACGACCAAGCGTCCCTCGACTCCATCCCGGAGCCTCCCGATACCCCTTGGTGGCAGCAGGCCAGACTCGCCACCCTGCTCCGTGACCTGATCCACTACACCGACGCACACGAACTCAACTTCGAAGCCGCTCTCCGCGAAGCCCGCTCCTGGCACCGAACCGATATCGCCGAACAAGCCCATTACAAGCCCGGCGACGAGGTCAAACTCCGCTACACCCCGCACCAGGGCGTCGTCGTCGCCCTCTCCTCAGGCCAGGACACCCTGCTCTACGAAGTCCGCATCATCGGCAAGCCCTACCGCCGCCTCCTCAAACCCACGGACCTGGCGAGGGCCTCCGCCTTCCCCACTTTGTCCGTCGAAGGCACCGACCTGCTCACCGCCACCGCTGCGGAGCAGGCCTTCCACCAGGCAGTGGCCCTCGCGATCCAGGACCCCACATCCAAACGCGTCAAGAACTGCAAGCTCCTCGCTGACACCCTCTCCACCTGGAGCGGTGTCCCCCGAGACGAGCTCTACCTCGGTGCCCGCCGAGTCGTCTCCACTCACCCCGGCGACCTGGCTCGGCAGAACTACCCGAACCAACCCGACGCCACCTTGACCGGTCCTTCCCCCACCGCTCCCCACCCGAGCCCGTCCGCCACCCACTCCACCTCGAAGGGCCCCACCCCGTGAAAGAACACCTCGACCACGTCACCCGTCAACTGCAGCAGGCCACAGCCCGTTCCACTCTCGTCGCCACCGCCTACATCGGTCTCGAACTCGTCAGCCGAGCCGCCTTGGCCCTCGCTGAACTCTGCCCTGAGCCGAATGTGCCCGCCTACCAGGCCGCCATCCTCGAAGCCGACGAAGCCGCCATCGCCCTGGCCACCGCTCCTTCTCTCACCTGGCCCGAACATGACTACCTGGCTGATCTACCCGACCATGAGGAGTTCGCCGCCCAACTCATCACCCTCACCCTCGCCGTCCACCAGGCCCTCCTCCTGGCAGCCAACAAATCCCACAACCCCGCCGACCGCCTCGCCTGCCTGGAAGCCGCCCTCCACGCCGCCCGAGCCCACCAGGCCCTCCGTTAGGGCCTGTGTGATGTTGTGATCAATCTCTGGGTTCCGTCCCGCACCGGGGGTGGGGTCCGGTAGGAAGTCGGACATGACGCAGGCAGTTCACCGACGAGCAGGGGAAGCTCATCGCGCCTTACCTGCCGATCGGTGCTTTCGGCCCTTATCCCGAGCGGCTGCGCAAGCAGTTCGAGGGGATGGTCTGGCGGTTTCGCACCGGCGCCCAGTGGCGGGAGATGCCCGCGGAGTTCGGGGCGTGGCCGACCGTCTACGGACGCTTCCGCGTCTGGCGGGACGCCGGGGTCTTCACCGCCCTGCTGGAAGGCCTGATCTCCGAGGCGGCCCGCCGGGGCGAGACGGATATCTCCCTGGTCAGCGTGGACTCCAGCACCGCCCGCGCCCATCAGGAGGCGGCCGGGATGCGCATCGACGCCGAGGTCCTGGACGCTCTGGAGAAAGCTGCCGCCGAGCAGGACAGGGCCCGGCAAAAGGGGGCGGCGCGCACGAGGCCGACGGGCAGGAGAGCGCAGACGGCCCCGGCCGGGACGAGCGGCGGCGCCTGCGGCGACGGCGCAAGCTCCGCCTGAAACAGGCTCTGCTGGGGCGCTCGCGAGGCGGGCTGACCAGCAAGGTCCATCTGGCCGCCGATCGCAGGTGCCGCCCGCTGGCGTTCGTCCTGACCGCCGGGCAGGCCGCCGACAGCCCGCAGTTCATCCCCGTCTTGAGGAAGGTGCGCATCCGCCTGCCCGTCGGCCGTCCCCGCACCCGGCCTGAGGCGGTCGCCGGCGACAAGGCGTATTCCTCCCACGTTAACCACCCCTACCTGCGCAAACGTCACATCAAGGCAGTCATTCCGGAGAAGAAGGACCAGGCGGCCAACCAGCAGGAACAAGGGCAGCCGAGGCGGCAGGCCCGTCGGCCACGACTCCGGCCTCTACCGGGAACGCAACACCGTCGAGCGCCTGATCAACAAGCTGAAGGCCTGGCGAGGCGTCGCCACCCGCTACGACAAGTCGCCCGAAAGCTACCTCGCATGCCTCCGTCAATCATCTGGATCGACGACCTTCTCCAGACAGCCCGCTGATCACAACATCGCACAGGCCTTAGAAGCTTCCGCCGGGGGCGCTGTTCGTGTGGTGGGTGCTACAGCGGTTCATCCATCTGGCCGCGCGCCCACATCAGGGTGCCCTCGACGCCGACGAACCAGGACTGGGGATGGTCGCTGCGCTGGTGGACGGCGGCGGAGGCGGCCCACCGTTCGGCGTCGATCTCCTCCTCTGTCGGGGGGATGGAGGCGTGCTGGCCGGTGACGGGACCCGCCGTGCTCTGACCGATGCCGAGCAGCCAGGCCAGGGCGTCGGCCACGCCGCCGGGGTAGGGGTCGTCGGAGGAGGAGGCGGAGGCGTACTGGCGCTGGAGTTCGGCCTTGGTGGGGATTGGGTGCCGAGGAAGGCTGCGCGCTGGGGAGTTCCCGGCGGGGGCGGCATCGGGCCGCTGCATCGCCCGGAAGACCTCCAGCGCCGGGGCCCGGGTGGCTGCGACGATCGCGCCGAGGAGCCGTTCGGGGTACTCGTAGCGGGGGTTCATGCCTGAGATCCAGATGGTGGGGGCGTCACCGTTGTCCCCGTTGCGCCAAAGCTGTGCGAAGTAGGACACCATGCCCTCGTCGTAGCCCCAGACGCTCTGCTGGTCCCAACCGTCGAGCCAAAGGCCCTCACGGAATCCGTGTTCCACTATCCGCTCCCTCGTCTCAGGCGTCTCTGTCGATTCCCCATGATTGCCGACAGACGCGTGCCGTGGACCCCGATGCCTCTCAACGGCAGAGTCTGGCCTCAGGATCCACCGACAGGCCCTGGGCCATCTCTCGAACTCTGGGATGTGGCGGTGTGTCGCGATCGTTTACGAGTGAGGTCTCCGGTGGAGGGTTCAGCGACCCAGCAGAACCTGAAGTACCGGAGACCTCGTGGCCGCCCTGGCGGTGACGGGGCAGTTCGACCTGACCGATGGGCAGCGGGCGGTTATAGGAGCCTTTGCTGCCTGCGGGTACAAGGCAGGGTCGGCCGTCGCAGTGGACAAGGAGCAGCTCATCGAAGGGATCCAGTGGCGAGTGCGGGGTGGGTGCTCCGGGACGCAACCCCATCCCGCGCGATGTCCGGGCAGCCTTGGGATGGCCTGGCCAGCGCAGCCGAGGCGACCGATCTGCGCGAATCCGCCACAGCGAGGCCAGAACCTTGATCACTACCACGCCGCCCACCGAGATCCGCCCTGGATCTCCGCCCCAGCCGCCCGTTGGCCGTCCGGCGGAGGAGGCATCCAGGCAGCTGCCCCGAGCACCTCCCTGCCGCAAGACAGCTCCTGATCTTGTCCGGACGTGTGCCGGATGACGGGACTCCAACGAATCCCGGCACCCCTCCTCGTCAGCGAGAGTTGACGAGGAGGGGTGAGAGACTTCGCCGGAGTGGCCGTCGACGCGTCTGGCGTGCACCGCCCCTGATCGTCAGTGCACTGGCTACGTAAGTGAGAACGGGATCTGGCACAAACTCCGTGAAGCGGTGACGGTGGGTGATGGTCAGTTGGGGTGGAGAATGCGTTTGCGGAGGAGTGCGAAGCCGGCACGCCCGAACATCTGGCGTTTGAGCATTTTGATGCGGTTGACCTGGCCTTCGACCGCTCCGGAGCTCCAGGGCAGGGTGAGGCCTGCGGTCACGGCGTCGAGGTCGCGTTCGATGCCGTTGGCGAAGGTGTGCAGGGCGGGCAGGTCGTCGCGGCGGACGGCCTGGAGCCAGTTTTCGAGGGCATCGCCTTTGCGTTGGGTCATGATGACGGCGAAGGCGCGGACGTGCTCGGTGAGTGCCGCGAGTGGGGGGCAGCGGGCCAGGATTCCCTTCAGTTGGAGCCGGTGGGCCTCCTCCAGGCGGTCGGGATGGGCGGTGATCCAGCCGGTGGTCTTGCGGACCGAAGGAGCCGGTGGCGCGACCGGTTGCGGAGTGCGCAGGGGCCGCAGGTAGTCGCGGAGCGCCGCATAGCTGCCCTGGTAGCCGAGGGCGGTGATCTCTTGGAGCAGGCGGGTGGCGTTGCGTTCGCCCTCGCTCCAGCGCTGGTGCAGGTAGGGCTTGAAGTCGTCGACGACGCTGGGTTTGGTGGTCCATTGGCCCCACAGCAGTTCGTCCGCCGTGGCGGCGCGGGCGAAGCGGGTGACGGTGTTGCGGGTCATGCCGAGCATGCGGGAGATGGCGCGCAGGCTGTGCCCGGCGTCCTTGAGCTCGTGGATCCGGGCGTGTTTGGCGCGTGTGCGGTCGGCGAACCGGGAGGACGACGTCGCCTTGGGCGGTGTGTCGGCGGGCGGGGTCGGCTCGGGGCGTTCTTCACGCAGGCAGGAGCGGTGGCGGGAGACGGTCCGCTCAACGGCTTCGGCCAGGTTATGCCAGAGGTGCCAGCGATCAGCGCATTGAACGGCCTGCGGGGCCCCTGCGAGCGCGCCGTCGGCGTAGGCGCCGGCCCGGTCCCGGCAGATCACCTCGATGCCCGGATGCTTCTTCAGCCAGGCGGCGAGGGTCTCAGCCGTTCGGTCGGCCAAGACGTCAACGGGACGATGGGTGTCCATGTCGATGAGGATCGTTGCGTAGCGGTGGCCACGGCGGGTGGCGAAGTCGTCCACGCCCAGGATCCGGATGGAGCCGATCGGCGGGTCGGGCAGTGCGCGGACCAGCCGGATCAGGGTGGATCGGCTGATCGCCAGCCCGAACCGGGCCGCCAGGCGCTGCCCGGCACGACCGGCCAGCGCGAGGGCGACGGCCTGCAGCACAGCACCCAGCTGCCGGGTCCGCCGCGCATGCCGCCGCGTCATCGCAGGGACCTGCTCTGCGAACGTCCGCGCCGGGCAGCCGGTGTTGTCGCAGAAGAACCGGCGGATCTCCAGGTGGAGCAGGACCGGCCGGCCTCCCGCGGCCAGGTCTTGAAGCCTGCGCCGATACCGGCTATGCCGCCGGGAGGCCACCGACGAACACCGCGGGCAGCACGCCGTGGCCCCGGCCACCCGAGCCGCCACCACGACCTCGCCACCCTCGTCCCGGATGTCCTGGACCTCTACCCGATCCAGATGCGGGAGCAGGATCCGCACCCGCGCGACCTCCTCACCGGACAGCACGCGCCGCACCAACACCTCACGAAGCAATCGACGATCATTCCGGACGGAGCAGATCATCACGCAGCAAGCAGGCGGCTACCTCCTGAGTTACCAACTCGCGATCACCAGAGCGACGCCCGCAGCCACCCTCCGTCACCACTTCACGGAGTTTGTGCCAGATCCGTTTCTGATCTGCGCGTTCAAACACGACAACGCGCTGTGCAGCCCAAAGCCCGGAGCGACCGCGCCCCGCCAGTACGCCTGCCAGACCGGATGCGGCAACACCGCCCGCACCGACACCCACGCCCGCCAACTCAGGCAACGAGCCGACGACCTCGACCAGCAAGCCGCCCACACACCGAGTCCTCTGGCCGAGCGGCTCCGCACCAGCGCCACCAGATTTCGGGAGCTCGCCGACACCCACGACATCACCGCCCGGCCTGCGAAGGACATCGGATGAACGAGCGGCATCACGACGAACGCACCCGGATCCGTGAGGCCATGGACGGATCCTGGCGGGCAGACCCACTGCCTCCGACGGCAGCCCGACCATCGTCGCCCTGGCAGCCGAAGCCGGCGTGCACCGCATGGCCCTGCTCAAACGGCACAGCGACCTGAAGAACGAGTTCTACCAGCGCGTACGCGCAGAGACCTCGCAGACCCCAGAGACCGAACACCGACTACGCGAGACCATCACCAAGCTCAAGAAGACCATCGCCAACCAAAACGCCGAACTCGAAAAGCTCAAACACCTGGTGACTCACCTGACCCTGGCCAACGCCGTCCTGACCGCCCAACCCCGGTCTCCACGCACATCCCATGACAACGTCGTCACCCTCCGGCTCCAAGACGATCAGCCACCCTGACCCGCTGCGCGCGGCCCGGCAGCGGCCGAGCCGTCAACCGCTCAGAGCCCTCTATCGCGCAAGCAGAGGAGCAAAGGCCCGGACTCGAGGCAGTCCGAGCCTGACCAGTGCTCCCGATCAACGCACCCCTGATCGTCAGCGCACGTGGATGCGCTCGCAGGAAAAACTGATCACATGTCCGCAGGGTTCGTGATCACGGGCTGGCGATAGAAGACCGCGAACACCGGCGTAGACGGCCCGACGTAGGCGCCCAGAACGTTGAACTCCAGGTATTTTCCCCATGGTTGCCGACTGTCTCAGCGGATTGATCATGGACTGTGCTGGCCAGTCATTCCAGGTCGTCCCATCCCCACTGGTCGGCAGGACGTCCGTCCGGTTCCCGCCCGAACCGATACCGTGCCATGTGATCATCAACCTTCAGGAACTGGTCGAACCTACCTGCGGATGGCAACCGGGCGACTAGCGCGGTCATTTGATCGCTGGCCCCCTGACTCTCGGCCTTGGCCATTTGCAATTGCTTCAACAGGTCTGCCACAGCGTACGGACTACGGAGGGCGGCGTGAGCGGCAGGGTCACGGGTCAGCAGCGTACGGACCTGGTCAGGAGCACTAGCCTGTCGCAACTGCTTCAACAACTCAGCCACGGCGCTCGGATCATGGAGGGCGGCGTGAGCGGCAGGGTCACGGGTCAGCAGCGTATGGACCTGGTCAGGAGCCCCGGCAGTCGGCAACACTGCCAGCATCTTCGCTATGTGATTCGGGTCGTGGAGCGGGGCCTGGGTGGCGATCCGCTCGGCGAACGCGCGAGCCTGGCCGGCGACACCAGCCTCCCGAAGCGCGGTCAGCATCCACGCGACATGGTTCGCGTCATCGAGCGAGGCCTGGGTGGCGATCCGCTCGGCGAACGCGCGAGCCTGGCTGGCGGCACCAGCCTCCCGAAGAGCGGTCAGCATATCCGCTATGTAGTTCGGGTTTTGGACCATCTTCGCTACGTAATTCGGGTCGTGGAGTGGGGCCTGGGAGACGATTCGCTTGGCGAACGCGCGAGCCTGGCTGGCGGCACCAGCCTCCCGAAGAGCGGTCAGCATGCTCGCTGCGGCGTGCGGGTCATCGAGCGTGGCATGGGCAGCAGGGTCGCGGGCGGCCAGCGCGCGGATCTGGTCGGTCGCTCCGACCCACCGCAACCCTTCCAGCATCCACACCACCCCGTAGGGGGCGTCGAGCCTGATGTGGGCGAAAGGGTTACGGGCCAAGAGCGTATGAACCTGCCCAGCGGCCCCGACCTCCCGCAACGCAAGCAGCAGCATTGCGACTGCGGCCGGGTCGTCGAGCTGCGTGTGGGTGGCAGGGTCTCGGGCCAGCAGGGCTCGGATCTGGCCGGTGGCCCCGGCATCTCGCAACGCCCACAGCAGTGCCACCAGGCCGTCCGGGTGATCGAGCGGTGTGTGGGTGGCAGGGTCTCGGGCCAGGAGCGCGTGGATATGGTCGGTTGCCCCGGAATGCTGCAACTCGCCCAGCAGTTGGTCCAAAATGTGTGGGTTGTCGAGCGGGGCGCGGGCCGCCAGCACCCCGAGATGATCTACCACGCCGACGTTCGCCAATGCTGACATCATCTCCAGCACATACTGCGGGTCATCGAGCGGGGCCTGGGCGGCGATTCGCTCGGCGAACGTGCTGACCTGGTCGGTGGCCCCGGTCTCTCGCAGTTCCCGCACCAGATCCTCGACGGTCTCCATCTCAGCCTCATCGAGCGAGGCCTGGGCGGCGATCCGCTCGGCCAGAACACGGGCTTGGCCGTCAGCGCCGGCCTTCCGCAACTCCGCTAGCAGCCACGGTGCACCGTACAGGTGATCAAGTGCTGCGTGGGCGGCAGGGGCACGGGTCAGCAGTGCGCGGATCTGGTCGGTGGCACCTGCCCTCCGCAACGCGCTTAGCAGGTCGGCCACGACGCCAGCGTCATCGAGCGGGACCTGGGCGGCGATCCGCTCGGCAAGAGTACGGATCTGCTCGGTGGCGTTGGCCTTGCCCAACGTGCTCAGCAGATCTGCCAAGGTGTACGGCTCGTGGAGCGTGACGTGGGTGGCGGCATGGGTGGCGGGTCGTTGGTCGGTGGGGTGTAGTTGGTGCAGGTGGTCGACGAGCGAACGAGCAGCCCATGGGTTGCCGTGGGTGGTGGTCGCGTTCTTGTGGAGCTGGGCGGCGTCGCGGTAGAGGCCCCGGTCCCAGGCGGAGTCCCCGAGCGTAGCTTGGTCGGAGGGGCTGGCGTGAGCGGCTGCAGCGGTCCAGAAGCCGATGGGCGGGATCTGATCGGCGCGGGTGATGCGACCGTACTGGTCAAGGTAATCGGCTAGCCGGTACATCGCGCCTTGCTCCCCGGCCGAGGCTGGCCGCCGGTCTCGGTGGCCCCGGCCAGGACGGTCGGGGCGGATGCGGGTGATCGGTCCGCGGGCGCCTTTACACGGCTTGGGATCGGAGATGTAGGCCAGCGCCTGCTCCAGCCAGTCCTCACTCAGCCGCTCGTACTGGATGTCGGTCAGGTACGCCAACGCGGCCTGCTCCAGCAGCGGCAGCGGCAGGGCGTTGCTGTGTCCCATCCGGCGGGCGTCCATCGCCGCGCAGATGACCGCCTTGGCCGCCGACGGGGCGGTGCAGAACCGGTCCACCAGCGCCGGGCCACCGGCCAGGTACTGGGTTATCTGACCTCCTTCGGCCCGTTCGGCCGCTAGGCCCAACCGGGCGTCCGATTGGGCGGCCTGCTGCAACGCGGCCAAGTCGGAACCGGTAAAGGTCTCGGGCACCTCGATCATCGCGCCGTCCAGTACCTGACGCACCTGCGAGCCGGAGCATCCGGTCAAAGAGGCATGGTGGTCCGGCCACAGGGTGCCCAGCACCAAAACCGGCGCCCGGTCCGGATCGGCCAGCAGACTGCGCAGCTTGGCCGCGACCCGCTCCCCAGCCTCACCGTCAAGGTACTCCTGCGTCTCGTTCAGCCACACCACAGTCCGCGGCCCCACCCGGTCCAGTGTCTGCACCGCAGCCTCAGGCCGGGTCGGGTCGAACGGGTGCCACAACCGCCATTCTTCGGGGCGTTCGCGCAGCAGGCGCAGCGCTTCCCAGCAGGCCCGGGTCTTGCCCGCCGACGACCCGGCCACCAGCACCGCGATCGCGCTGTGCCCGGCTGCGACCCGAGCGACCACCCGGGCGAGTTGAGCGTCATGCGCGCGCCGTATATACGGCGGCAGCGGCGGCAACCCGCCCGCCTGCTCCAGGGTGATCGGCCGATGCACCTCCAACACGAACGGGTCGTTGAACTGCGACAGGACCCGACCCGGCCGTGACCGTTCCAACCCCGCCCGGGCCTGCTCGGCCAGCACCGCGGTACGTGTCCCATCCGCCCGCCACGCCGCCTCGGCCCGGTACGCGTCCCTCCACCGGCGCGGGTCCACCAGCTTGGCTCCTGCGGCCCGCTCGTCCGGCGACCGTGCCACCTCAGCCAACGCCCCGACGGCCCGCACCACCTTCAGTAGCTTGTCCAACTCCTGGGGGAACCGGTCACCGCGTAGCCATTCCCCGACCGTCGTCGGGGAGACCCCTGCCTCCCTAGCCAGGGCACGGTCCGACGGCTGCTGCCCCAACCGGTGCTCCCGGAACTCAGCCAGCTCAGCAATCAACGCTGCGAAATCCCGCTTTCCGCCCGCCGGACCCGCCACCACCTACACGCCCTCCCACTCGCCACGACCACATACCGGGTGTCCAACCTCCCCCTGGACACCCGGCCAGCGCGATCTCACCCTGCCCCGGACCCTAGAACGCCCACCGGCCGTTTGCCTCCGGATGCGTCCGATCTGCGACCGAACTCCTGCCGGACAGCCACCTGGACGGCCAGCGTCGGCTTCACCCACCAGCCCTCTCACCAGGGGCCACCCACCACGAAGCCAACGGGAGCCACCCAGATGAGCCCACGAGAAATCCTTGCCCTACTACTCGCCCTATCCACCGCACTCAACATCGCGATCACCGCCGGCCTACTCGCTCGCGCCGCAGGCGCCAACGGCGCCAACGCGATCCTCACCGGAGCAGGCGCTGCAGCCACCTTCCTCAGCCTCTACCTCGCCGCCGTCGCCGCTTACCACTGACCCCCATCCGTGCAGCAGTTCTCGCGCCTGCTCCACGACGCCCCACCTGAGATATCGGGACCGACCAGCGAACGGTGGGGTCGGAGCCACTGGCGGATTACCGCAGCTCAGCGGGCCTGCCGAACGGCCCTCCAGCATAGATCGCACCGTTCCTGAGCTTCCCCCCAAGATCACGGACACCACTTCGGCCTGAGCCTGGTCGGTGAGGAGGAGCGAGCGAGCCGGGAGCAGCCCGCCTGCTCCCGGCTCGCTCTTCACCAGTCCAGCGACGTCAGACTCGGTGGCCGGTAGACCGTCGCGAACGCTGGAGTTCCCTCACCGACGTACGCCGCGGTCACGTTCACCTCCAGGTATTCTCCCCATGGTTGAAGACTGTCTCTCCCCGACTCCTGACCACCCCGAAAGCCCAGCTGTATCGTCGATCGTCAACGACGAGACGGAGCGCCAAGCCCGTTGCCTGGGCGCAACCGGACCAAGCCAGGCCCCCTGTCCGGTCCCCAAGGGGACGCGACCTCCAGCCGGCCCCGGCGTTTGGCGGTTGAGCCTGGTTTTGTCCGTGCCTCGGCCTACTGTGGTTGGTTCGGGTCCGGGTCGCGGATGCCGGTTACCCGATCTTGTGGGCAAGGGTTCGCAAGTCAGGTCGTTCAGGCATGGTCAGGTGGGAATCGCGTGATCTTCTTCATGACGGGGCGATGATCGGGTGCCGAAGCGCAGCGTTCAACAGCGAGCGGGCTTTCGGGGTGAGGCGTTCGTCGACAAGGCGGTCTCCGACGCCGGGCATGTGTGGAACGACACCAAGCGCGACTTCGCGATCGACGGGCAGATCGAGTTCGTGGCGGCAGACCGCGAAGTCACGGGAGTCGCCGTCGTCGCGCAGGTGAAAGGCACCGAGGCGGGATTCGCTGGGGACAACGCCGCGGGGTTCAGATTCTCCTGCAAGGCCGATCACATCGACTACTGGCTTCGCCTGGGCAGACCGGTCGTCCTGATCTGTGTGGATCTCCGGGTCGACAAGGCGTGGTGGAAACGCGTCGACACCTGGTTCGCCGACCCCGAACGGAGAGCCCGGCATGTCGTCGACTTCGACAAGGAAGCAGACCGGTTCGATCCCAGCGCCTTCAGCAAGCTGTCGGCTCTCGGCGTGTCAGTCGGGGAACCGCTGCCCCGGCTCGAAGGCAGCGAAAGCCTGGTCTCGAACCTCCTGGCGGTCGAGGGTTTTGGACCGCAGATCTACGGGGCGTCGACCCCATGCCGCGACCGCGGCGACGCCTGGGAGCGAATGCGGTCCAACGGTAGCTTCGAGGGCGGCTTCCACCTGTCGGCCGGCCGGATCTACTCCCTACTGCCCCTGGACCGCGGACCCCTCGCCGTCCTGTGCGACGGCCCCGTCGGTTCCAGCCCGACACAGGATTGGGCGAACACGGAAGACCCTGACCTCCTGCGCCGGTTCGTGTCTCTACTGAACTACACGCTGCGGTCTGCTCATCATCCCGATCTTGTCTGGCACGCGAAAAAGAAGATCGTCTACATGCAGGCGACGCCGGACCGCTCGCGGCGACGGATCAGAGGCCGTTACCGCGGCAGCAAAGGCCGTAGCTTCTTCCAGCCGTACTTCGGCAAGGACGACGAGACAAAGATCAGCTTCTGCCGGCACTACGCCGCCGGGCTGTTCTTCCGCCGATGGGGTGACCAGTGGTACTTGGAAATCAACCCCACTTACCACTTCACCATCGACGGCCAGCGGGACTCGCTCTACGACGCCGAGTACGTCTCTAAGATCAAGCGTTTTGAACGCAACAACGCCGTCTACCAGCTGGTGCGGGCGTGGGCCGACTTCCTCCAAGGAGAAGACACCCTGTTCAGCACCAGGGACGAACGGATCCTCTTCGGGCAGCTTCTTGAACTGGACTGCGACGCAGCGATCGATGAGACGGTCTGGATCCCCCAGGAGACTGCGTCGGCGTCAAGCGTCGGCAGTCTGGCGCAGGGATTGTGGGACGAGCTGTGAAGGCGCACGTCTTGTACGAGCCCGAACTGGAGTTCCGGGCCGGGAACCGGCACATCGACCCGCGCTACGGCATCGGCGTCTTCGGCCCGGCTGACGCGGACTCCCCAACCGCGCCCCATCAGATCCCGGTCGCGCTGGTCGGTCCGACGCGGTCGATCGACGGAATCCGGAAATGGCTCCAGCGCTGCCAAAGCCCGATCGAAGCCAAAGAGGCAAAACCCGGGCAGGAGAACCTGCACCAGGCGTTCCCCGGGTTCAGTACCGACTCGGAGTTCGGCTCCGAACTCGTCTTCGACGACGCACTGGTCCGCGAGATCCCCGAGCGGCTGCTGCGCAAGCTCGCTCGCGCCGACGTCGCATCCGCCACCACCGAAGCAGTCGATCTCTACGCCGACGCGGCAAGATCACTAGCTGAAACCGGACGCTGTCGCGTCGTGATCTGCGCCCGTCCCGACGAGCTCAACGATCGCGAAGAACGCCCGCCTCCCGACTACCTCGCCGGAGGAGGCGAAGAACGGGAAGAACGCGACGCCGGCGGCGACTTCCACGACCTCCTCAAAGCCGCAGCGTTGGGGTTGCACGCCCCGCTACAGCTCATGCGCACGGAGACCTGGAGCGGCATCAAGGCGAAGAACAACGGCGAAACTGCCAGGCCGCTGCAAGACGAGGCGACCAGGGCATGGAACCTGCACACCGCCCTGTACTACAAGGCCGGCGGAACCCCCTGGCGTATGCAACGCCACAGCTCCGACCTCGCCACCTGCTACGTCGGAATCAGTTTCTACCGCACGGCCTCGGGCGAAGAACTGCATACCGCCGTCGCCCAGGTCTTCAACGAGCGAGGCGACGGAGTCGTCGTCCGCGGCGGCACCGCGCAGATCTCCAAGAAAGACCGGCAACCCCACTTGGCCCTGGCCGACGCCAAGCGGCTCCTGCTCGACGCCCTCGCCGAATACCGCAGCACGCACGGACATCAGCCAGCCCGCATCGTCATCCACAAGTCCTCGAACTTCACCAGCGGCGAGACCGAGGGATTCCACCAGGCCGCAGACGAACGCGAAATCGACCACGTCGACATGATCTGGATTCAGCGACGCGGGGCTCCCCACCTCTACCGCACCGGCCAACTCCCGCCGCTGCGCGGCACCACCGTCCAACTGGACGAACGATCACTCCTGCTCTACACGCGCGGATCCGTGCCCTACTTCCGCACCTACTCCGGTCTGTACGTGCCTCAGCCACTCCTGATCAGACCCGCATCACCGAACACCGACCTACGCATCGCGGCCACCGACATCCTCGCCCTGTCCAAAATGAACTGGAACAACGCCCAGCTAGACGAACGCGACCCTCTCACCTTGCGCACGGCCTACCGCGTCGGTGCGATCCTCAAGCACGTACCTTCCAGCGCCAGAATCGCGACCCGCTACGCGTACTACATGTAACTCCGAGAGCGGAGCGAGGCAACGGGCGTAGGCAGGCGAGCCGGGAGCAATCTGCCTGCTCCCGGCTCACCCACCTACCAGTCCAGCGACGCCAGATTCGGTGGCCGGTAGACCGTTGCGAAAGCCGGGGTTCCCTCACCGACGTACGCTGCGGTCACGTTCACCTCCATCCACTCCTCGGCTTCAAGATCATCCATGCCGTCGGCGATGAGGATCTGAACGCACTTCCCGTAGTCGTACAAAGCGACAGCACGGCGATGGTTGCCGGCCCACCAGCCCTCGACTACCCCGATGAGTTCCCTGAAGGCTTAGCGTGTTCAGGCACGTTCAGTCTGACGAGGGGAAGGTCTCCGAACGTGTGCAGCGTGTGCTCGATTCGGTGCATGAGCGCCGGTGCCGGCGGAGGCGGTCTTGAGTTCAGGAACAGATCAAGGGGCGGTGTCGTCATCTGCTCATGCCGATGAGCGGACGATGCCCGTAAACGCACGAACCCTGGGCGGAAGGCCAGGTTGGGCATTGCCGCATTTCTAACAAAGAGGCACTCGTTTACGCCGCTGAGTACGACACCGACATATGTACCGTAGCCCCGGCGGCTGCGTGCTTCTTAAGGAAAGGGAAAATCGATGAGCCCTGCGTGATGTCCAAAGTCCACGCTGTCTCGGAATTTCCGGTGAAAGCCTGCACTGTGGGTGCCAGTGTAAGCTTTCCCTTGATGAAGTCGATCACTGAGAACGTCGCAACCAAGGCATCGCCCATACCCGTCTTCTTTAGCCAGTAGGGGAACATTTCCGTGGTCACCTCTATGTGCAACTTGCGATCAGCATCAGAGGCCGCGGACGCAAAGCCGTGCCATGCGTTCCCGAAGTCGTAGTTTAGCGTGAACAGCTGTATGAGATTTTCTGGCTCGGACAGCACCTCGTTCGTGAGGTATTCAAGGGCGGGCGCTGCCAACTGCTTCGCTGGCCGGGCCGTGTACCGGAGGTGGAGCACCACGTCAGAAATGGATTCGACATCGAATTGCGGCAGGTCGATCGGCAGGTTAAGCCGCCAGATGCTGATCACTCCGGGACCCTCGAACGGCAGGTAGCGATCGTCCCGCAGATTGGTCTCGAACAGGCCGCTGTCGTTCTGCGCGGTGCTCGTGACGACTTGTTGGATCGCTCCGGTGAAGTCTCGGAACCGGGTGTCCTCGCCAGCGGTGTTGCGCGCGTACTGTTCGCCTTCCTCGGGCAAGACACGCACGCTCGACCGCAGCAGTGACAATGTGCAATGGATGCCGACATACGGGCCGGCCACGGCAGGGATTGTGAGTGCCACCGTTTTGAGTCGCCTCAGGTAGACGCCGGGGCAGTCCATGTCGAACAGCCATTCCGGCACCTCGACCTCGCATGACCCGGTCGCCTTGAGCCGCAACAGCGCGCGAGGGTCGAGCCGGGCCAGCGACACATGCTTGGTGAGCTCGAGTTCGCGCTTGTTCGCCTCGAGGTAAGCCATCTCGAGCCGCTTGAGGTCGAGGGCGAGTGCCTCGCCGGCGAGCAGGCCGCGCTTGCCGTCGTTCCAGTAGCCGAACTTGATGATGTCCTGGTCGTCAAGCTCAGGCCGCATGACCTCGCGTTTGAGCGTGACCTCGGCCTTCTTTGCGACGTCGAACGCGAGTTTGTAGGCTTCGTAGAAGGTCTTCAACAGCTCGCCCTGCATCCATATGTACAGGTCTTCGTTGGTGAACTTGGTGCGCAGGAACTCCTTCGCCTCGGCGGCCTGCTTGATCTGGACGAGATGGTGCTCGTACTCGCGCTTGGTGACCTGCTCGCGCAGGAGCGAGGTGATGATCTGCCGCCCGTACTGCTCGAGCTCGCTGGTCGCCAAGTTCGCCTGGAGCACGTAGTCCTCGGCCCGCCGGTAGTAGCCGCTCATCTTCGACGCCCGATCAGCGGAGCCCTTGAACGTGTCCGAGATCGTCTTCGCACCCTTGGCTCCGTCTCTCGCGGCCTCCGACAACTCGACGCCGCCGAATGTGGCGGCGCCGCCGACACCGAGCGGCGTCCCGTGCATGGCGAACTGCGGGATGAGCGCGAGGATCGGCGCCGCGATGTTGAGCACCATCGCGGCGGCCTCGAAGGTGTCCGACGTCGGCAGGAAGATGTTGAGCTCGGCGTTCTCGTTCTTGTTGAGCGGCAGGGTCTCGCCGAGCTTGCCACCGACCAGGCTCACGACCTGCTCGCCGGCGAACTCCATGAGCCCGCCGACCGACGACTCCTTGCGGTACTCCTCGCGCGACAGGGCGCCCGCGTACGCCGTCACCAGCGCTTTGTACGCGGCATCGAACGTCTCCTCCGTAAGGTTATTGCGGATGAGGTTCACCGACTTCAACCCGTCAATGATCGCGTCCGACGTGCCAAGGATCTTCTTGTAGTGCCGGTACCTCTCCCACACCGTCCCGCGACTCTTGAGCAACGCCGTCGTCGCCGCCTCGGCCTCCTTCCACTGCAGGAACCGCACGTCCTGCGTGAGGGTCTGGATGTTGAGCTCGTGCTGTTGCCGCAAGAGGCTCGCGTGCTCGAGCTCCCCCTTCTCGATCGCCTGCAGTAGCGCCCCGCCGAGCCCTTTGACCTCGGCGCACAGCTCCTGCGCCTTTTGCAGCAGCAGCGGCCCGCGGATCGACGACACCGGCTGGTTGAGGTTGTTGACGATGCTCGCCAGGTCGAGTCCCGCGGCCACCGCCTTGACGAGGACGCCGGGATCGATCGGTGGGTCGAACAGTGCGAGCTGCCGCACGATGCCCTCGATGTTCATGCAGTGCCGGATCTTGAACAGCCGGTCCTCGACAACGTCCCAGTATGCGAGCAGCTTGTCGTTCTGGGGGATGCAGAAGTACAGCGTCCGTCCGATGCCGAACACCGCGCCGTCGGCTCCGCTCGCGCTTGCGTCGCCGCTCGCTGCGTCCGAGGAGTTGAACGGGAACTGGTTCTCCAGCTCGATGAGCGCGTTGCCGAACTTGTCGATACCCGCGGCCTTGAGCTGCGCGTACGTCTGGCTAACCGGCTTGTGCAGCTGCGGGATGCGCTGGGGTTTCGGACCGAGCAGGTTCGCCGCCATGACGTAGATCTGCGTCGCCTCGTTGAGCGTCTCGACCGTGTCCTGCCGGAACAGGTGGTCGCCCCACGCAATGAGGTTGTCGAGGTACTTCATCACCACGCTGTACTGGTAGGCGAGGTACCGCCCGCGCGCGACGACGTGCGGCTGGAACGGCTTGTCCCGCCACGCCTGGATGGCCTTCTCCATGCGCCGCTTGAGCTCGCTGTCACCGGTCTTCGACAGCTCGATGAGGACCTCCGTGAGGAACTCCGGGTCCGTCTCCTCGCGGAACCGCAAGAACTTCCAGAACCGCTGCGGCGGATCGATCGAGGTGTCGGTGCTCGTCGGGTCGAACACGTGATGGAACCAGCGCTGCGCTTCCTCGAACCGCTGGTTCTTCGACAAGTGGACCGCGATGAGCACGGGTGCGTGGAAGAACAGCTCCCAGTTGTAAATCGCGTATGGTCCGTCGTCGGAGACGTCGATGACGTCCTTCGGGAACGCGCCCGTGAACGCCGAGCCCGGCGTGTAGAACCCGGGCGTCAGCGTCGTCACCAGGGTCGACTGCCACTTCGCGTCGAACAGCGCTGGCAACCCGTCGGTGTTGAGCTTGCGGATGAGCTCCTCGGTCCACGGGTGGTAGTGGGGGGTCAGTCCGTATTGCACGCGGCGCCGCTGCCGTCCCCACACCCAGACGAGGTCACCGTACTTCGTCTGGAGCTCGGTGATCGTGCCGTGGAAGTTCACCTTGTTCGCCATCGCCCTCAACTCACATTTTCCGCGGCTGCTGCTTGACGGCGCCGCCGGCGTCAAACGTGGTCCCGTCGAACACGAACACTGTGTTGCCGGGGATCTGGATTGCCCAGGTCGGGTCGAACAGGGGGGCGCCTGGCTTGGGGATCTTCGGCTTGACCGGTTCCTCGTACAGATGCGGCAGGTGGAGCATGCCGCCGTCGATGATGAGGTCGTCGTAGTAGCGGAACTTGCCCTCGTGGTACAGCTGCTCATCCCCGGTCACGAAGAACACGCTCCGCTCGTCGGTGTAGAACAGCGGCATCTCCCACGGGTTACTCACGTCGTGCTGCAGTGTCGGCCGGACCCGGAAGCCATCGACCAGGTTTCCGGTCTTCGTCAGCACTGTCATCGCCACCGGGTCCCTCGGCTCCGACGGCTGCTGGACCCGCACCGTGAAGACCTTGTCCTGGTACGTCCACTGGTTCGCATCAACCTGCGGCAGCGGGGACCGGCCGAGCTCGAGCATCGACGCCTGGTCGCCGAGGTACACCCAGAACGGCTCCTCGCTCGACACGTACGGCTGTGCGTTCAGACTGGTGAACGTGAGGATGTAATCGCCAATATTTCCGCCCCCCCGGTAGCCCAGCCGGAACTCCAGGCGCTCCGACAGCGGGGGACCACCCGGCTCCGACGTCGGCGTGTACACCCTGGTGCGGCACCGGATGAGCCGCGGGTCGAACGAGCTAAGCGACGACCAGGTGAGCGGCGTTGAGGTCTCAGTGGACTTCGACGATTGCCACGTGCCGCGGTAGTACTCGCCTCGGTGCAACGTCACGGTCGCGTCTACCCGGGCGGCGAGCGGCCATGCCTCGTCGGAGATGTCCTGCGCCGACTTCTCCGGGTCGGGGCCCTGCGCTTGCACGAGCGTGGTCACCCAGAAGACGAACAGCCGTTTCTTCCACACCACCGGCACGACGATGTCGCCCTCGATATTGAGCCCGATCTTCTCCCACGGCGTCCAGTACTCGTATTCGTACCGGCGGTACCAGTGCTCGCGGGTGCTGCCGAGCGTGCGCCCGATGACGTGCAGGATGTCGTCGTCGGTCGTTCCTGGGGTCTTCTCCTCAAGGAACGCGCCGGCGATTTCCAGGTGCGCGACGTCATCGAGTTTGCGCAGGTAGTGGAGGTACGCGAGCTCCGCGAGGTCCTGCGTGATGTCGGCTTTGAGTAGTTCGCTCTCAAGGTCGCGGAAGAACGGCGATTTGCCGTCCCGCAGCTCGGGCTCCAGCCAGTTCTCCGGGTAGAGGAACACCTTCCGGTTCGCTTCCCACACCCGGTACCGGCGCATCCACGCCCAGTGGTCGGCGTTGATCGACGACGGCGACACTGTCGGCTCGAGGTTGAGCAGGCAGCGCTGCACGAACAGCTGGACAGTCGACAGCGCGAGCCGGATCCGTGAGGTCTGCATGCACGCGTCCATCTGGACGTCGACGAGGAAGTACTCATACAGCTGGTCGGGCGTCTGGATCTCGGGCGACGGAGTGTCGTGGTGAAGGATGTATGCGACCAGCGCATCCCGCCGAGCGTTGCGCACCGCGTCGCTCACGCTCTGCATCGACTCCCGCCACGCTGCAAGGTCCATCCGCTCCTTGAGCGTCTCCCGCACATCCCGCACGAGGACGCCGTCGGGGTTGGGCACGGTCCACGCAACGAGATCCGATGCCGGCTGCAGGGTCGTCGCGACGAGGTCGAGCGCGGCGGTTACCCAGCGCAGGTTCGCCAGGTCGCCGAGATCGTTCACCGTGAGACCGAACTCCGCGAGCACCGCGGTGAGGTCTGCCTCGGCCCACTCCATGACGCCGGCCACCACGAGTTTGCCCTGTGCGTCGACTGCGTCCGGTTCGCGCAGGATGCCGAGGAACGTGTCTTCCTCCGGCTCGTGCTCCTTCTTCAGCCGGACGAACCACAGCACCCATGCGAGTCGCGCCCACTGCGCCACGACGTCGGCGATCGCGATCGTGCCGTCGACGGCGAGCCCGTTCCACAGCCCGGCGGACACGGTCCGGACCGCGCCAAGATCCGCGACCTCGCCCGCGCTGAGCCCGAGTGCCTTCGTGGCGAGCACCGTCTTCTGCACGCGCCGCATCGTGCGCTCGGCCTGCTTGTACGCGCCGGCGTCGTATACCCGGGACGTCGGCACTGCGGCCTTGGCCAGCGCGTTCGTGCGCCAGCGCAGCTTCGCCGATTGATCTGCGGGCAGACCTGCGAGTGTGAGGGTGACCGGCACGAGGTCGCCTGGGGTGAGGGCGAACGAGGTGACACTGCGCAGCTCGCCATCGGCGTCGGTCAGGGTCGTCGGGATGGCCGTCACGCCGTCGATGTCGAGAGTGACCGAGGTACCCGCCGGGGCGGCGACGTAGAGCAGGAAGTCGGCGCTCGCGGGCGGGTCGAGCAGTAGCTCATGCGTCCCGTTCACGCCGAGCGCCGGCGCCGTTTCGAGCCCGATGAAGTCGTCGAGGAAACTCGCGTTCGGGTCGCCGTCGGCGTGCAGCACGTCGGGGTCGGACGCGAGCGCGTCGAGCACCTCGACGTCGGCCTTCGTTACGGTTGCGAGCGCGGTACGCAGGGCTGCGCCGCGCAGGGTCGTCCGCAGTTCCGGGAGGATGCCGACGACGATCGCCGCGGCCTGCGCCGCCGGATCCGTGAGCGTGACGACGGTGTCGTACAGGGCCTTCAGTTCGGGGAACTCGTCGTCGAGGTCGTCGAGGTCGGCGTCGGCTGCGTCCTGGAGGCTCTGGAACGCTGTCGTGAGCGCGGACTTGAAGGCCGTGAGGTCGGTCGGGGTGGTGATCTCCTCGACGTCGGCGAGCGTGAGCGCCGCGGTCGCGGTGCCGAGCGCGGTCCGGGTCGTGGCGGAGAGCGGGCCGGTCGACGTCAGGATGTTGTGGAACGGGTCGATCCGCACGCCCGGGGCGATCTTGGTGAGCGGTGCCGGCAGTACCTCCTCGGCGGTGACGAGCGGAACGGCGTACGTCGCGGTGCCCGCGACGAGCGCGAGGAACTGGTCAACGACTGCGGCGTCGTACACGAGGGCCATGCGGGCGGCCGCGGCACCGAGATCGGCCGTGGCCGCCGGCACCGCAAGTTCGGCGTCTACGGCGGTGAGTGCGTTGCGCAGGGCTGACAGGTCCCGCTCGACCTGCGCTGGCGCTGGTGTGAGCTTGCCGGTCGGGTCGGCGTGCCGCAGTAGGAAGTCGACGTCGGCGGCCTTGAGCTTCGTGTCCTTGAGCAGTGCGGCGGCGTCGACGAGCTGGGAGAGGGACGGGGCGGCGGAGCCCAGGTCGTCCGCGAACGGGTCGATGCCGGACAGTTCGAGCAGGGTGTCGAGGTCGGTCGTGCCGAGCTTGACCAGCGGCGCGAGCCGGTCCTGCCGGACCGCAGGGTCGAGTCCCGGCTCGAACAGTGCGAGCCACTGGTCCCGCTTCTTCGAGGACAGGTCGAGCTGGGAGGCCAGCCGGAGGAACCCGGCGAGGCGGTCCAACATGGTGGCGAACGCGTCGTCGATCGTCGTGGTGGTGAGCGTCGCGGGGTCGACGCCGAGGAAGGCCGCGATCGCGGTGTCGGTCGCCGTGATGCTCCAGCCGAGCTTCTTCCACAATCGGATGAACCGCAGCAGCCGGTGGTGGTCGATCGCCGTGAGCTGGTTCGCCGTCATGTCCGGCAGTAGGTGCCGGAGTTCGACCATGCCGAAGTCGCACGCGTGGCTGTCGTCGCCCGGCGTCGTCAGGTCCGTGAGCGTGATCGTGCCCATGATGAGATCCTGGTGCGCGTCGAGCCATGCGAGCACGTCGCCGCCGTACGGCGCTAGGTCGAGGTCGTCCGCGAGCAGGTCGGTGAACTCGCTATCGCTCAGCGTGCCGTCGAACCGCTGCTGGATCTGCCCGATCGAGACCTTCAATGCCTCAAGCAGGGGTGCCAGTACCGACCCCGGGTTGACGAACGTCGACCTCAGCAGGTCCGCGAGCTGGACGTACGTGACGTCGGTGCGTCGGCTGAACGTCTTGGCGTTGCCGACGATCGCGTTGAGCGCGGGGAGGGTCGTCGCGGTCGGCTCGCCGTAGAGCTCTGGCAGTGCGTGGAACCCGACGTCGGTGAGCAGTGACAGCTCTGTGGCGTTGAGGCCGAGCCACTCACGCCGCGCGTCGGCGGGCGTGCCGAAAACGTCGAGCGCGGTCGGCAGGGAGGTGTCCCATACCTCGAACAGCGCGCGCAGGTGCGTGAGCGGGGCGTCAAACGGTAGCGGCGCCGGGTACACCTCGGCCTTCGTCGTGTCGTACGCGGTGTCAACGACGAAGGCCGGATCAGCGAGCAGGTCAGCCGTCACGGCGTCGGGCAGGGTGTCGTGGCCCTCGTAGCCGACGAGCGTGCCGTTGACGACCCAGTGCTCGAGGATCTCCAGGACGAGGTCGACATAGGGCAGCGTGGTGTTGGTGTTCTCGCAGGACAGGCCGAGGTGCTGGAGGTCCGGGCGGCGGGCGAGGAGCACATCGAGCGGGTTGTCGAGTGTATGCGGCTCGTCCGCGACGTCGACGAACTCGAGCAGCTCCACGAGGTACGCCGCGGGGCTCAGCACCGAACGGCAATGGTCGCACGAGCAGTAGTCCATGCTGCTGAACAAGTCCTCGAGGGTCGCCGACGCAACGATCTCCGGGTCCGGCTCCGGCCCTTGCCGAGTGAGCCGTCCGGTGATGCTGTAGACGTTCGGCGCTCCGCGGTAAGCGAGGTATTGGGTCGCGATGGTGAGCGCGGTGGTGTGCACCTGCTGCGCCTTCGCGTACGTGAGTCGGGCCTCCATGGTGCTGGGGAACTTGTCCCCGAACGCCGTCACGAACCCGGTCGGCGAATACCGCATGATCTGCAGCGCGGAGTCGATGCCAACGGACGACAGCGTGACCATCGCATTGTTCGACGGGCTGATCTGGAACAGCCGCTCCACCTTGAGCGCACCTTCCCGTGCTCTGGAACTGAGGTCCGTAAAGCTGTCCCACGTGCGCACCGGAGCGACGCCGAGCAACGTGCTCGCAGCGCGCTGCGCGAAGAACGCGGCGACCTCGTCCTTGGCCTCGGGCGCCACCGCGACGGTATTGCTGCGAACAAGGTCGGCGGTGACCCGTGCGGGAAAACGGGTCGCGACCTGCGCAGCGAGTCCGGACGTGTACTGTTCGACGGTGAGCCCCTCGGGCACGTCGTCGCCGACGACGTCGCGCCACGCCGCCGCACGGTAGAAGCCATGGTCGGCAAGCTCGGCGACGTCGCCCAACCCGATTCGCTCGACAAGCCGGCCGACCACGGGCGCGTTCTGCCGCGTGATCTCGCCCAGCACGGCGTCGATCCGCAGCGCGCCGATCGTTCGCTCGTCGAACCCGCGGTCGGCGAGCGAGGACCACAGTGCGTCGGGATCGCTGTGCGTCGACCGGTACGTGTCGAGGAAAATTCCCTGCTGGTCAGCGTCGAGCCGCACGTTGAGCATGTCGCCCAGCGACGACACCTTGCCTTCCGGCCGGAACGTGCGCAAGCTCTCCAGCGCCGCCTCCCGGTACAGCCGCAAGGTGTGCTCGATGTCGTCGGCCTCCGAGATGACACCCCCCTGCACGGCCCGCTGGAGGGCCTCCCTGACCGTGTTGTCGTCGAGCCGGTAGATCTGATCGAGGTCGCCGGGCAGGCCAGCGCGCATCAGGGCGTAGTAGTGCGATGCGGGGATCTGCGTCTGTGCGCTCAGCTGCTCTGCCCGCGCCGCCATCGCGACGCCGCGCGCGTCCCAGGCGCCACGTCCGGCGAGGTAACCGACACCGCCCGCGTCGACGTCGCCGAGGCGGCGGTCGCCCAGCAGGGGCTTGACGTGCGCGAGTAGCCGGCCGTACTCCGGAGCGGCCGGCATGTCGGCGCGTTCGATGACGAGGTCGACGATCGCGTGCCGCGGAGCCTGGAACACCGTGTCGCTCTCGGCGAGCACAGGTCCGGAGCGACCGGCGATGACCACGCGGACCAGCAGGTCGGCGGCGGGCTGTGGAGCGAGCGCGGCCTCGTCGTACGTGATCACGTACCGGCCGTCGGCGCCGGTGGGGGCGGTGCCGAGGAGGTCCCTGCCCGCGACGGACCGGTCCCACGCCTCGACGTCGAGCCCGACGGCGGCGACCCCGGCTGCGTCCGTGACAACTCCCTGCACCGAGAACACCCCGTCGCCCGCGTTCGGTTCGGCCTCGGGCGGTCGGACGACGACCGAGACGACTGCGGCGGGCTCACGTCCACTCCACAGCCCGTTGCTGACGGTGTACTCCTCACCGCTCGGTCCGGTGACGCGGAAGCCGACGCTTTCGCCGCTGGCCACGAGCACCCTGAAACGGCGCGGATTCACTGCCACCCCGAACACGCCAGCGGCGTCCGTCTGTGCGATCCCCAGGCTCTCAGAATTCCGCTTCGTCACCGCCTCGACCGTCAGGCCAGGGACCGGCCAGCGGCTTCGTTCGTCGAACACCCGCCCATTAATGAAGTTGGCCATACTAGCTGCCCTTTTTCATTGCAGTGGCTCCCCGTTGATTTCGATTCATATCCCCGACCTCAGCTCTTCCGCCCTTGGGATGTCAGGCGGCGTGCCCGCCGGCGGCTCGGCCGACCCGCCGTGGAACGAACCGATCACGGCGCATAACGCCCTGCGCTCCGGCACCGCCATCACCCTTCGCCTAACGGACAAAACCCTCCACGAACAGGGAACTAGCCACTCACAACCCCACACAGCCCCCCGAAAACGCAAATGTTCAGTCGCTTTGCCACATGCCAGGAGAACGCAACGACGCCCGGACTGAACCGCGTTTGGTCCAGGCACGGGCAGCCCTGGAAATCTGAGCGCGACAGCTCCGAGCAACGGTTTACTGGGCTCTTGCCTTGAGGACGTGACCCCTCCTGAGCGGGTCCTGTGAGGTTCGCGCCCCCAAAGGCCCCAGGGAGTGCGTCGGCAGCCTGTGGCCGCTCTCAGGCTGCTGCGACCACAGCAGTGGCCAGCGTTAGCGAATCCCATGCCCCGCCCTGCGTTCTGCGCCGTACCTGCGAGGATGGCTGTCCGAAAGGAAGGTCGGCTACGGCGGGACCCAGCGGAGCTGGCCGGTTCGACGGCTCACGGGGTTCGGTGAACCATGGGCACCCGAACCCAGCGCGGGGCAGCGGAGTATCGACGACCTGAAAGGACGAAGCCGCGGCGGGGCCAGCGTCGCCAGCAATCCCTCCGGGCACCTGCGTGAGCGCAAGGGGTGTCCTCACAACCTCCTACAGGGGGTCCTGCAGGGGGAAGCTGCTCGCTGGGCTCGTGGCCGTCGTGGGCATGCTCGTCGGCGCGGCAGAGTCGGCGTCAACGGCCGGTCCGGGTTGTCGGCGATACCGGCCCGCCCCGACGTGCCCTTGGCGTTCCTGTCCAGGCTCTGGGGTCGCGACGCCATCCAGCCGCCGACGAGAGGCCATTCTGGAGGTCGCGGTCGTCCCCCATCACGGCTGGGAGGCCGGACACCGAAGCCGCATACTCCACCACCCTCAACCCCGGAAGGCCCATCCCGCGTCGACCCTGGATCTCGCCCGACCTCACCACTGCGGCGCTCGCCGATTCCCCGAAACTTCAGAAGATCGAGCCGGAGCTGGACGCGCGTCTGCACGGCCGCGTCGACGCCCGCCTGCTGGCTCGCCGCTGCTCTGGAATCCAGCCCGCCGTTTTGTTCGACACCCTCAAGCTCGCCAAGCACGTAGACTCCGGTCAGCGCGACTACGGCCTTGAGAGGGTGCTGGAGCGGCGCGGCCTCACCACCGCGGTGTGCGAGCTCGTGCCCGACGGCCAGCCCACCGGGTGCTGTGGGCACCGTCGCCGCTGCGGTCCTGCTGGCTGACCTCACCGCCGTGCTCCCCGACCAGACGGCGCCGGCCTCCAGGCGCTGGCGGGCGTCTCCTTGGACCCCCAGTCCAGCCCGCCGGATACGGGCCAGCTTGTGCATCCTCGACCTGTGAAAGCGGCCACCATCGGGCGTTTCAGGCGGTGCTGGCCGACTTCCGACCCCTGCCAGGTCCGCTGGGTCGTGATCCGGCGGGCTGACCCGACGGGGCCTCAGGTCCGAACCTCAGGCGGCGGCCAGGATTTCCGGATTGTCCCGTTGAATCCCGGCGACAGGACTGGCATGCCGTCACTCCTTGTGGTTTTTGATCTTGATTAGCCGGTGGCTCGCCCCTCCTCCGACTTTCACCCATGACTACGGAGGATTAATGATCATAGCCTTGGACTGCTGTTATCTGGATTATCTGGTTTTTCTAAACTTCCATAGGAGGAGAAGATGTAGAGAAAGTTTAGAAAAACCAGATAAACGATCTTGCTCGATCTGGTCCGTACATGAACAACCCTCCGCCCTGGTTCGAGGCGGAGAGTTGTTTGCGCAGGTCAGGCCGCGAAAAGCTCCATCACATCACCGCTGTCGGTAGCCCGATGGACGAACTGGATCCCCTGCCAGACCTTCGTCAGAGCAGAGATGTCACCGACAGTGTTCGCCGGGCGAGAGAGCTCCCGGGTGTTCGTCGATTTTCGTCGGGGCATGTCAGCCGAGGTTCAGTCCACGGAGCATCCAGCCGATGGCGGCGACCTCCGGTGTGTTCCGTGCTTTCGTGGTCTCCGCCTGCCGGTACCAGTCGAACAACCCGGGAGCGTGGCCGATCGCGTCCCGGACGAGGTTGAGGAACGCGGGCGGGACTTCGGCGAAGATCGAATCGCGGGTTCCGTCATCGCCTACGCCGAGGATCTCGGCGTAGGGCAGCAGTGCTGTGACGAACGAGGGTACCGCCGAGGGCCGCAGCCGCAGAGCGTCGATGCCGGTCTCCGCGCGATGGCGGTCGGCCACCCGTCGCGCGGCGGCGACCAGTGCGGCTTCGTCGGTCTCGTTCACGGTGTGCCTCATTCGGTCGGCGCCTTGTACGGCACGAACGCCAGTCCGTACTGGATCTTCCATGCGGACAGGGCCAGGTCGTACTCCTGCTCCTGCCGTTTGAACTCCTGGTTCTCCTTGTAGATCTCGAACTGCCGGTAGTACTCCTGGCGGACCTCTTTGGGCACCTCGGCGGCGTCGAACAGCTTCTCAGCGAGGTCGCGGACCATCGCCTTGTCCCTGGCGACGAGCTCCCATTTGACGCTGATCGCCTTGGTGGTCGGGTCGACGGTCCTGTACTTGGGATCGAGTTGCTTCCGCCAAGTGTTGGTCGCGCCCCTGGTGGCGTTGTGCGCTTTCGCGGTGAGCAGCACGCTCGGCGACGCGCCTTTCCGGAACCCCCACACCAGGTGCTGGGCGAGCTCATTCGGTATGCCGTGGTGGGACTCGGTACCCTGCCGGGGCTTGGGCTGCTGGGAGTGGGGTCCGACGAAATAGCCCTGGCCGATCGGGCCACCGCGTTCTCCCTGGGCTGTCTCCAGTGGACCGCGCGCACCGAGAACGACCACGATCTTCAGTTCGGGCAGTCTGGCCGCCTGACCGGGACTTTGCGGTGGCAGCGGAATCCCGAGATCGCGGTAGCGCTGCAGGTTGATCCTGGGACGTTCCGGTGGCGGTGGCGGTGGCAGCACCAGGGGCCGGTAGGGCGCGGGGCGTGGTGGCGTCTGCCTGCCGGAGGGGTCGGTGAGGACGGTCGGGGTGCAGCGCGCGTAGGCGTAGAGGTTCGTCCCGTCCTCGAACAGGTTCGGGTCCGTGCTGGTCCACCGCCCGAGCCAGGGTGCGTAGTAGCGGGCGCCGTGATGGCCCAGCCCGCTTTCCTCGTCGCGTTCCCTCCCGGTGTACCGATGGCGTTTCGGGGTCTCGGTCTGGGCGGCGACGGCCTGGTAGGAGGTGCTGCCGTAGGGCGTGTACTCCTCGTACGACACGATCCTGGCGAGCTCGTCCAGTTCGACGGCGGCGGAACCGAGATGGTCGCCCAACTGGTAGCGGATTAGCCGGGCGGAAGCGAGGTCGTCGCCGTCGGTGTCCAGCGTGCGGGTTTCCACCAGTGCGATGCGCTGCTTGTCGTTCATCAGATGCAGTGTCTCGCGCTCCAGCGTGGCGGTGTTCGCGCTGATGGGGCTGCCGTGCTTGCGGAAGATCTCGAATCCGCCCAGGTAGATGTGCTTTTCCGTGAGGCCCGGCGCCTTTTCCCACACCTTGCGCACGCGCTGGCCTGAGGCGTCGTAGACGTAGAAGACGGCGCCACCGCCGCCCTTGTCGACCTGGCGCAACTGGTCCTTGTAGTCCCAGTGCATGCCCGCCCCGGGCAGGCCACCGCCCAGGTGCGGCATCCGCAGCATGTTTCCGTGGGCGTCGTGCAGGTAGGTTTCGGGTGCGGCCGCGACGCCATTGCCCACCTGCGTGCTGCTCAGCCGGTTGCTCTGCTTGCCCGGCTCGGTCAGGCTGGTCTCCGCATAGGTGTAGGCGCGCGTCCAGCCCGGATGTGCTGGGTCGCTGCCGCGGTGCTGCATCTGCAGGAAGTTGCCGACGGCGTCATACACATAGCGCTCGGTGTAGGTGCCCATGGCGTTGCCGTCGCCCGGGTGGTCGAGTCGCGTGTGAAAGGCATTGAACCCGTCTGGGGCAGTCGGCGGCAAACGTTCACCGCCAGTCGCCTGGCCCAAATGCTCGCGACCGTCGGTCTGAATCAGCCGGTAGAGCGCGTCGTAGATGTAGTCGTTGCTCGGCTCGACGCGCCGGTTACGGAAGTAGATCGTCTGCTGCGAGTCGTCGCGAATGTGCGTGATGTTGCCGGCGGGGTCGTAGGTGTAGTGCAGGTTCTGCAAGCCGCAGCCCTTGCCCGCGGTCGGCTGCTCGGGCGCGGCGATGGTGGCCGGCGGTGGGTTCGGGTTCTCGCAGTCGTCGGTGAAGGCCGCGCCCTGGGCCGTCGCAGGATCCACGCCCCGACGCGTGTACAGGTGCAGCAGCCGAAAGGTTTCGCGGTCGTAGGCGTAGGAGGTGCGGATGACCGTGGCATCCCGGGTCTTGTAGTCGATGAGGGTGCGCTGGCCCTTGGCGTCGTAGTCGATATCGGTCACGCCGACCGGCGACGGCGCGACGACGGCCGGGTCGAGCAGGCCAGCCGGCTCGGCGACGCGCTCCAACCAGATGTCCACCCGCTCCAGCAGATTGGCCTCGTTGAACACGGGCTGGATGACGTTGAACTTGTTCGGGTGCCTGGGCCGGGTCAGGCTGCTGTGCGGGGCGATGGACTGAATGGGGCGGTTGAGCGCGTCGTAGCGAGTGCTGCCCTCGAACGTTTCGGCGTCGAGTTGAGGGTTCAACAGCCAGTCCGGAATGGCGGTGTAGTCGCTGACCAGTTGCCGTGTGCTGCACAGCAGGTTGCCCTTGAAGTCGTAGGCCTCGGCCGGGTTGCCGCCGGCGTCGAGCCGTGTGTTGGTGGCGATACCTGCGGAATCGGAGTGCCGGAAGATGCGGGTGCGTAGGTTGAGGCGCTGAGCCTCGGCTTCCTGGGCTGGCATGGCGTTGAGTGGCGGCTCGCCGTATTCGATCTTGTCGACCAGGATGTCGCGGTTCAGTGTGCGCGGGTCGGAGTTGGGTTTGAGTGGATCGGCGTTGCTGAAGGTGCCTCGCACCGATTGTTCGATCGGGCGGCGCAGCGCGTCGTACTTCGTCGCGAAGTTGTGGCCGCGGCTGTCCCAGGCGCGGATGGGCTTGCCGGCCGCGTCGTTGAGCGTCCAGCGCGCGCCGGCCTCCATGCTGAGTTGGTGGATGCGGTTGCCGAGCATGTCGTAGGCGTAGCGCATGACGATGCGGCCGAGCGGGTCGCCAGCGTGCTGGATGGCGTCGCGCACGGTGCGCTGGTTGTCTTCGATGTTCAGTTTGACGCGGGTGGTGAAGCTTTCTTCGGTGCCGTCGAGATCGTGTCCAGCGCAGACGACGCGGTTGCGCGCGACGGTGAGGAATGGGCGACCCAAGACGTCGAAATGGGTGGTGGTGGGCGTGTCGGCATGGTCTGCGGCACGCTCGGCGGCGTTGCGCTCGTCGGCGCCCAGTGCGTTGCCGATGCGCTGGGCGTGCCAGGTCAGCCAAGTCTCCGGCTGGGCCTTGAAGTATTCCTTGACGTAGCCGACGATGTCGGGGTCGGTTCGCGGGTCGCCGGTCTCGCGTGGTGGCGGATCGCCGGGTTTATGAACTGGGGGCGCGCAGGTGTCGTTGACGTCGTACGTTGTCTGCTGCCAGGGGTCGAACACCACCTTTTCGTAGGTGTGGTTCGGGTGCAGCGTGGCGATGACGCGCTCGGCCGGGTCGTAGAACAGCACCGGGCTGACCCCGATGCGCACGTCCAGCTCGAAACGGTGGGTGTCGGTAAAGAAGGGCTCGTACTGGCGGATCGGTTTGCCTTTGTTGTTGAGGATGGTCCATCCGCTGCCGACCCAGCGCGCACTCACGTCCTTTGGTGTCATCACGGGTTGGCCATCGGCACCTACGATGATCTTGTCCGCAGCGTCGCGCTGCGGCACCGGTCCGGGCTCGGCCTGGATCTTCTTCTGGATCTCGCGGCCGAAGCCATCGGAGTAGCTGAAGCTGAGCTGGATCTTCAAACCTTGCGGCGGCAGTGTGGCGTTGACGTGGGTTTCGCGGGCGAGTGTTGCGGCGCAGGCTGGCTGCCACTGCTCCGGGGCATTTGGATTCGCGTGCCGTGTGCGCTGGAAGCGGTCGAGGTCGTAGACGATGCGCGTGGTGGCGTCCTTGAGCAGCGTCGCGGCCGTTGCGTGTGGATCGGCGGCGTCGAAGAAGCCGTCGAGCTGGGCTTGGGTGAGGTTGGGGACGAAGCCGGCGAGTGAGTCGCCTTCCGCCGGCGCGGGTAGCGGCTTGCCCATCACGGCGGTGCCGACCACCATGCCGAGCGTGTCAAAGGTGACTTCGGTCCGGTTGCGATTGGGGTCGCTGACCAGGCGCGGCTGCAGCACGCGGTAGTCGTTGACGTCCACGATGATGCGGTTGCCGAGCGCGTCGCGGGTTTCGACCATCAGCAGGTCGTGGGCGTCGAAGTCGACGAACGCGTTCTGACCGAAGGGGTCGCTGTAGCGGCGCGGAAGGTAGAAGTGCTGCTGGGCTTGCGCCGATTCAGTGGGCGCGTTGTCGGCGGGGTTCGGGCTGAAGAACGATTGCCCGGAGGCTACCCACCAGTGGTCGTCAGCGTCGCCTTCGGGAAAGCGTCCGTCGGTCTTGAGCACCTGGCTTTGCAGATAGCCTCCCCGGTTGCCGGCTTGGCCGCCCAGCACGGCGGCCGGGTCGGGCAGCAGCGGCTCGGGGGCCTGGTCCTGGCGCGGACGCTGGAAGACCTGGGCGAGCAGACCGGGGGTGAAAGCGAGCTTGTAGCTCTCTCCCGGCAGGGCGAGCGGTTGCAGTTCTCCGAGCGGCAATAGGCCGGTCAAGTCGTCGCGGCGGTAGAGCGTGCGCAGCGACTCGATGGGGCGACAGCGTTGGTTGCCGGAGGCGGTGGCCTCATACGGGACTTCCGGGGCGGTGAACTTGTGGCGCAGGCGGCCTGGCGCTGCGGGGTCGGGTTCGACGAAGTCCGAGGCCTGGTAGCGGCCGGCCGGTCCGGTGGCCGGGTAGCCGGTCAGTTCGAAGGTAGTCGCCTCGCAGGGGAGCGGGTTGCGGTGAGTGTCCGGCGAGTCGATGGCGTTGGTGACGCGGTTTTCAGTGTAGGTGAGCAGCCGCGTGGTCTGCCGATCGCGATCCCATTGCTCCGACAGCGGCGAGGCGCGGCGGCCGTAGCCGATGGCAGCTTGTTTGAGGATGTTGCCGAAGTCGTCGGCTTCCAGTGTCAGCGCGTGCTGAATGCGTGGATCGATCGGATCGCGCTCGTAGTGGTAGCTGAGTGCCTCGCACGCATGGGTAATGAACACGGCATGGCGGTTGGAACCCCGTGGTTGCAAGGTGCGGATGGTGAAGTTTTGCTCGGTGACGGTGTAGGGCCTGCGGGCACGCTCGATCTGCTCCTGCGTGGCGCCGGGATGGTCGGCGTCATCGGCATAGACCTCCTGGCGCAACATCGAGCCCTTGAGGGCACGGCAGGCTTCGCGCTCTTCTTCGAGCGTGAGTCCTTCGGGCAGTTCGGTGTCCGGCAAGAGCATTGCCCGTGCCTGCGGATTGGTGAGGCCGGGTTCGCGGAAGTACTCGCCTTGGTCGGTGGCATTCAGCAGGCCGGCGAAGTAGTCGGAGACATGCTGGCGGCCAAGATAGACGCCGGTGTGAAACCAGGTCTTGGTGTGGACCGGCGGAACATGTGAGGCGGCGTCGATGTTGTCGGCCGGCACTGCTCCGTCGGCAAGGGCTGCGAACTGCTCCGTGTCCCACTGCTCCACCATGCCAAAGCCCCGAAACTCGCGCTCCTCACCGTCGAAGTGGCCGTGGTGGTAGGTATAGCGGGTGACGAAGCGGTTGCGGCTGATGTGGTCGTAGGTTTCGACGCGCTCGACCACGTGTACCGGAAACGGCAGGCGCGTGATCCAGGGTTTCCCGGCCTGTTTGTCCTGCAGGTAGAATTTGGTCGAAGGGGCGTAGTCGACGCGAGTTTCGACACCGAGGTTGTTGATGGTCTTGACCAGCAGATGCGGCTTGCGGCTGCCCATCAGGTTCACGTAGCGCATCGGCCGCCGCGCATCGCCTGGCAGCGGTGAGGACCAGATCAGGCAGGCGGTGCCGTTGCCGAGCAGGTCGGTGGGCACGATGCTCACTAGGTCGTCGACGCGCGGGAACACCTTGAGCAGCTGAGGCTGGCTCCAGCCGTTGCCCGACTGGTTGAAGTACAGGCACACGCCATCGCGGTGAAGGTAGATGATGTCGATGGTGCCACTGCCGTCGATGTCTGCCAGGCGGATGCGCTTGTGGTCGAACTGGTCGGGGTTGTCGAACCATGGCGCGTTGTCCATCGTCACCTTCGCGCCGAAGCGGCCATAGCCCAGGTTGGGCCAGTAGCAGACTTCACCATTGCGGATGCGGACGATGTCGGTGAGGCCGTCGCCCGACAGATCGGCCAGGAAGATCGACTGTGTGCCGTCGGCGAAGACGACGCGTGGGCCTTTCTCCTCATCAAGCGCCTGGGCGACGCGGCGGGCAGGGCCGAAGCCTTCTTCGGCCAGCGAGGCATGCCAGACCAATGCGTCGTCTTCGGTGATGAGCACATCAGCATGGCCGTCGCCGTCGAGATCGACCAACTTGAGGTTGGGATCGCGCAGGTCGCGGTTCAGGCGCGAGGTAAAGGGGCGGAAGGGCTGCCAGCCCTCGACCTCATCGTGTTCATACAAGCCAGGCGTCGGTCCTTGCATGACGACGACATCAGGTTGGCCGTCGCCGGCCAGGTCCATGAACTCGGCGCCGACGTTCAAGGACGCATTGGGCTTGAGCGCGACCGCTTCGAGCGGGGCGAAGCAGGCCTTGACGGCCTTGCTGCCGTCGGTCTGCGTCTGGGGAATCGGGCTCCAGTTGCGTTTGTAGAACCAGGCGCCTGCCTGCTCGGTGAGGATGCCGGGGATGCCTTCGCCGTGCAGATCGGTCCAGCGGTAGGTGCTGCCGTCCAGGCCGATGGGCATGTTCTCCAGGCTCGCCGGATCGACCTCTTCGACAACTTCTTGTACGAGGGGCTCGGTGTATTCGAATTCCACCGGCGGCAGGCTGCTATGTGTGGTCGAACCGCCTTCCTGCGTCCACCCCGTTTGCGCCACCTGCTTCAGGAAGCTGTAGACGGGCCGTGTGGCAAGACAGGGGTCGATCTCGTCGTCGTAGGTGAATTCGGTGCTGCGAACCACGCCCCGGTAGCCGGGCTGCACCGCCCGACCCGGGCCCGCCGGCTGATCGGGGATGTGGTGCAGCATCAGCACCCGCTCACAGCGGCGGCAGGTACGCACCTCGAAACCCGAGCGGTAGCTGGAGAAAGCATCGGGGCGGTAGAGCCAGGACTTCTCCGGCTGGCCCGTCGGGTTGCCCTCGTCCAACTCTCCGTAATCGAAGCGCACTTCGAAGAGCCAGTCGGCGGCGGTGTCCGACGGCGGATCAGGCAGCTCGCTCAGGTACCGGGGGCGCCGGCCCTGGGCATCCAGCAAGGGCTTGAGGTTTCCGTACAGCACCCGCTGCAGATATCGTTGCGCAGTGCGCCGCGAATCGGAGGCAAGGCCCCGGTTGCGCTGGTGGACCTGATTGAACGGATCGGCCTGGCCTGACCTGGGTTGGTAGGCTCCATCCTCTTTCTTGTACAGATAGCGAATGCCGTTGCCCTTGTCATCGCGCGATTCGCAGATCAGCCATGAAAAGATACGGCTGTCGTCAAGCGGGTCGACAATGCGCGAATTCGCGTCATAACCATAGAGCGTGAGGATGTTGTCCTTGGAGATCGAGCGCCAATGGACATCGCCGGGCGAGCCGATCTTACTCCAGCGCTCAATGCGCGCGAAGAGCCCTTCGATACGAGGACGGTATCGGTGAATGACGAACCCGGGCGCGGTCGTGTCGTCGCAGAAGCGCGTACCGTCGGCCCGGAGAGCCGGCACCAGGTCTTCTGTCCCGGAAAGGATGAAGACATCGGGATCCACCGCGTCGAGATATTGTGGCAGGCCTTTCTCGCTCTTGCGCGTGATCGATGGCAGCGACAGGCTCCACCCGAAACCGAACGGCCCGTTACCTGCACCGGAGTCGTAGGACAGGGAGAGTTGCGGCCCGAAGCCGGAACGCCCTGGGCTGGTAGCGATGGGCACCGACACTGAGCCGGTGCCGGTGACAGGGTTGGCGGCGAACTTCTCGCCGATGCCGCGGATGGCGCCGCCGCCCTTGGGCAGAGCCAGAGACGGCGCAGAAATCGCAAACGAAGCCTCGCCGCTTGCAGCCTTGGGCTGCCCGTCACGTTGAGCGCCGCGCAGGTTGGTTGAGTCGAGAGCCATGACGAGGTTTCTCCTGTAGGGCGGCTTGGATCGCACTACTTGGAGATGTCCCGCGAAGCTCTCAACCCGAAACCCTTAAAGGGAGAGCTGTTCAGATACCGCGACCCGAATTGCGCAGCGTGCGACCGTCACCGTTCACTAAGTTAATCTCAGTGGAATAATTCGGTCAATTGGTATTTCTGGGGTAAGGGGCGGGAGTTCCGGAAGAGGTCGTCGAAGGCCGGAAACGGGACGTGGAGCCCCGGTAGGAAGAGGGCCGCCACAGCTCGTCTTCGTCTTCCGGAAGGCTCCACGTGATTGTCCATCGTGCCACGCTCGACGTCTCCCGTGACCTCGTTCGTATGTTGCCTGGCTTCTGGTGGCCGAACGGCGGCTGCGCGGGACCCCGAAGGGCAGCCGGACTCTGACCCCGTTCCGGCAGGTGGTCCTAGTCCTGCGCTGGTCCCTCGGCCAGAAAAACCCTGCCCTCTATCGGTCGTAGCAATTGATCTTGTTGGCTGGTAGTTCTCTCGGCGAGCCGAGCCGGGGGTCTGCTGTGGGAGTCGTGCGTCGAATGCTGACTTTGGAGGATCGGGAGGAGATCTCCCGGGGAATCGCCGAAGGGCTGGAGAACAAGCAGATCGCGGCACGGATCGGCCGGTGTGCAAGCATCGTGTCGCGGGAGATCGACCGGCATGGCGGCCGGGCAGAATATCGGGCATCGAGGGCGGAACGGGCCGCGACGACGGATCGCAAACGGCCCAAGGCGCGCAAGATGGACGACGATCCGTATCTGCGGCTGGTGGTGGTCGAGCTGTTGAAGCAGGGCTGGTCGCCACAGCAGATCGCCGGCCGCTTGCCCATCGACCACCCTGGCGAGGAGGCTGTTCGCGTGTCTCATGAAGCGGTCTACGCCTGGATCTACGCGCTGCCCAAGGGCGAACTCGCCCGTCAGGGACTGGCCCTGCGCTCGGGCCGCACCCGCCGCAAGCCCGCCCACGGCCGCGTCGCCAAGGCTCCGCGGACCGCCGGGATGCGGTGGATCACCGAACGCCCCGCCGACGCCGCCGACCGTCAGGTCCCCGGCCACTGGGAAGGCGGCTGGGAAGGCGGCCTGATCATCGGCAAGGACGGCAAGACCGCGGTGGGAACCCTGGTCGAGCGCGTCTCCCGGTTCGTCGTGCTCGTCCCGCTGGCCGCCCGCAACGCCGCCACGGTCTCCGAGGCCGTCATCGATTCCGTCCAGGATCTTCCCGGCACTCTGCGCAGGTCTCTGACCTGCGACTGCGGCTCGGAGATGGCCGACCACGCCGCCATCACCCTCAAAGCCGAACTTCCCGTCTGCTTCGCCCACCCCCACAGCCCTTGGGAGCGCGGCACGAATGAGAACACGAACCGATGGCTGCGGGAGTATTTCCCCAAAGGCACCGTGATCACCAATGACCCGGACTATCTGCAGGCCGTCGCTGATGAGCTCAACAACCGGCCCCGGGCTATCCTCGGCTACCTCAAGCCCAAAGAAGTCTTCGCCGAGCTACTGACCAGCGGAATTGCTACCACCGGTTGAGGGCGGGCCCTTCTCCGCAACCTCCCGACTGACCAACGTGCGGCGGTTGGACACCTGGACCCAGCGAGTGCTGCGGCCGTCCGGCTCTGAACAGATGAACTTGCGAGGGAAGATCAGCGCCTCGTCGAAGCCGTCTGCGAGCAGGAACCGCTCCTCGGGGTCGAACGAGTCGATCAGTTCTCGCGCCGACGTCATCGAGCACCCGCCATGGCGTGGCCGCATGTCTCATGAGACATGCGGATTCTGGAGAATACATACTCCACCGCCTCCTCCTCATCCATACCTTCTGCCATCAGGATCTCCACGCACCGCATCAGGTCGTACAACGCCACAACCCGCCGGCCGCCGCCGAACCAACCTTCCGCCGAAGCGACGAGCCCGAGCGCCAGGCCGTCCGCGGTAAGAGCCTCCCCGTCGCTGGCCTCCGCCAGCAGAGCGTGGATGGCCTAAATCGTCTCCAGTTCGCCGTCGAGCTCCTCCTCACTCATCAGTGCGCTCCATCACGGGCCTGTTTGCCGACGAGCGCCACCGCTGCGGGGGCTTGGAGCATGCGGAACTGCTGCCAGATCATGAACACATGAACTTGCGAGGGAAGATCGCAGCGGCGCTGATCTCTCTCGGCGCAGCGATGCACGATGCCGTCGTCCCGCTGATCGAAGATCCAGGTCTGTCCCTCAAGATCCGAAACACTGCCCGGGTGACGGCGGAGGCCGCTGAAACCCTGCGCATCCACTATGGCGGAGACGGCGGCGGCTGGTAGGGGCTGAACCCGAAGGTGTCCTTGATGACAAGGCTGCTCAGGGACGCAGTCCGGCCTTGTCGAGCTTGGCGATGAACGACGTCTTGCGTTTGTGCCGGTCCCGCAATCCGGCCAGGTAACCGGAGAAACCGGCTCCGTTCCCTGAGCGCCGGTAGGCCTCCCTGAGCCGGACCATCGACTTGACCGCCTTGTTGTAGCGGTACTTGTCACCGACCGTCTCCAACCGCCGCTCGATCAAGCCCTGGTAGGGCACGATCACCTCGGCGGGATGGCCGACCTCCCACAACTCGATCAGAGCGAACCACTGCGACTCGTGGAGCTCCTTCGGGTGCGCGACCGCGAGCCGCCACGCCTCGTCCAGCAGATTCTCACTGATCAAGGTGCTCAGCAGCTCGGCCGTATACCGGTGGTCGGCCCGAGCCCGGTCGCGGATGACGTCCAGCGCCCAGTCCCTCACCTGCGGCCATTGGTCAGCCTGCTCGGCGGTCTTGCGCAGCGCTGCGTAGTCCCGGTGCAGTGTCCGGTGTTCCAGCGCCGCACGGCGCAGCGCAACCGCCTCATCGCCACGACCGCCGTCCAACAACAGGCCCACCAGCCGATCCCGCAGCACATCGGCCTGATGCCCAGCCCCGTCCTGCGCCAGCCCCTCACGCGCCCACCGCTCGGCCTCATCGTCCCGCCCGGCCGCCCGCAGCACCTTCACGATCTCGGTGTAGCGATAGGTGCCGCGAAGATCCTCGGCCAGCACCGCAACATGCGCGTCTACATCGCCCGAGACCGCCGCCAACTGCTCTCGCAGATCCTTCACGCCCCAGGTCACAGCCCAGGAACCCGGATCATCGGTGGCACGGCGCTCCTCCACGAGCCGGGCGAGCTCGGCCAAGCCCCGCTCTCCCAGCGCATTCTTGAACTCCGCCAGCCGGATCTCCGGCCAGCCCGGCCCGTCCAACTGCATCTTCACCAGCCATGCCGCGAGCCGCACCGCGTCCGGCGGCGCCGCCGTGCATGCCCTCGCGTACAGGAACATCAGCTCGCGCATTTGATCGCCCACGATCCCCGGCGAGTCGTCCAGATACATCAACGCCGAAGTGATCCGCTCCACCGCCCGACGCGCCAACGGCACCGCTTGAGCCGCCTGGCCCCGCCCGATCAGCCCCTCGATCTCCGCCGCCACCTCACCGGCCCGTGCCGCGTACTCCCGACGCCCACGGTACGGATGACGGCGCCGATCCCACCGCAACCCGTCGATCAGCCGCCGCACCTCGACGACCTGCTCATCCGTCACGAGACCATTCAACCGAACAGCGTGCCCATCCCGAACCAGCGGAGGCAACGCTCTGGGTACGAGAACTACAGCATTCACCTGATCACTGGAAGGAGAAGATGAACCGAGGTCTCGATCCTGGATAGGCGATGACTTCGTGTCATCGGGACTTTCCATTCATGTGCTCGTCGACGCGGTGGCAACTACGGACCGCACAGCCGCTGCAGCCGTCTCTGCCGACTCCAAGAGCACGCGGCGCAGCTGATCCGGGATCGCCCCGGAGTTGAGGCCTGCACCCTCCACCAGTGCGTTCAACGTGATCTGGCGGTCCGGGCGTAGGAAAGGAGCAGCTCGGTGGTGGCGGAGGATCTCGCGGGCGGCGTAGCCGTCACCGATCCGCAGAGCCCTGTCCACGACATGCTCCAGGGCAAGCGCGGCAGCCTTCGGATCGGTCGGCTGCACCAGGGCTGCGACGGTCAGGCCTGCGCGGGTGTGGAAGACGATGTACTCGGGCCTGAGTCGGTCGTTCCAGAATGCTTTCAGCATCCGGTCGAGAGCCGCGCCTCCGTTCCACACGTCGGGTGTGGTGCACAGGACGGCCAGGCAGCTTGCGACGGTCTTCTCCCACGGGTCGATCAGGTTGGAGTCGTCGAGGACGGCTTGCGCCTGGGCGTGGTCGTCGGCCAGCAGCCGGGCGATCACCAGTGCCTGCCGTCCCTCCATGAGTCGCGTGCCGATGCCGTTGTGCGTGCGGGCGTGGGCGGCTGCGTCGTCCCATCGGCCTGCGAGCACCAGTGCGCGGATGCCGTCGCCGAGCAGCTGGAGCCATACTGATTCCAGCAGTCGGCGGTATTCCTCCCGGGTGCCGGTCAGGTCGCTCAGCCGGATGGTCCGGCCGTCGACGTCGAAGTCCGTGCGCGTGACGGCGGCCTTGTACATGGCGTTGAGTAGATCGAGTGCGGCTTGCCCGTCGGCGGCGCGCAGCCGAAGCCGTACGAGGTTGATGACGGGCTCCAGCTGGTAGCGGGCCTGGGTGACGGTGAAGTGCGCCCCCTCGGTTCGGTAGGCGTCGATGTGCTGGTGGCACAGGTCGGTGGCCAGGTCGGGCAGGCGGCAGTCGGAGGCGATCAGGGCGGCCATGTTCAGGGCGTGAGCGCCTTCATGGAGGAGATCGGTGTCGGCGCGGCGAGCGGTTCGGGCGACCTCGTCGATGCGTTCGGCGAGGGTGGGGCAGGCCGGCTTAGCCCACCCGATCAGGGGGAAGTGACGCAGCGCGAGGGCAGCGGCTTCAAGGTGCATGTGCTGATCCTGGTCAATCCGGTGGCAGGAGCGCGGCGGCTGCGGCGGAGGCGAGGATGCCTTGCCGGTCAGTGGACAGCCCCAGCCGGTTCCAATGGAAGATCACGATGTGGGAGAGCACGGCGCGCAGACCGCGTTCGAGATGGCCTTGGGCGGCAGCGTCGCGTAGTCGACGGCCTGCGTCGGTGTAAGCGGCAAGCCATCCGGTCGCGTGGCCGACGTCGCCTTCGGCCGAAAACAGCGGATTGCTGGTCGGGTCGGGGATAGACAAGAAGGCTCGCACGTTGTCGATGAGCGGCGCGAGCGCGGCGGGATCGGGTGGCGGACGAAGGCGGGCGGTGCGCGCGAATACGTCGCCTCGCTCGAAGCTGTCCAGTCCGGCCGCGTGGAGCAAGTTGCCCAGCAACAGCAACGACATCTCCCGTCGGCCTACCGCTGGGGCGGGTTGCCGTAGGTAGTCCAGGACTCCGGCGGTGTCGCCGCAGAACAAGTCATGGATGATGCCCATGGCGGTCGGCCCACCGAACGCGGCGGTCTCCGGCTCGTACAGGCTCGGCTGCCATCCGGCGAGCCTCCCGATCGCGGTCAGTTCGTCCAGCACTTCGGTGACGGAGTGAGGGTCGGCGTGGTGGAGCCGGAGCCGCCAGCAAGGGTGTTTGCGCAGGAACCACCATCCGGTGATTGCTCCGGTCACGGTCAGCTCGTCCAGACGCGGCCCGAGATGGAAGGCGCCGACAGTCTCGGCTTTCGTCCAGTCGGTGAGTTCGGCCCGGACCTGGAACCAGTCGTCGCTGGCGCGCTGCTCCAAGGCCGCTGTCCCGGCCGCATGATAGATGGTGACGGCGTCGTCGAGATCGGCGGCCTCAGTTCCGTAGCTGGCGGCGGCTGAAGCGGTGTCGGTGCCGGCGAGGACGGCTCGGACCGCGTCGGTGAGCCGAGTGGGCGAGGTCAGGTGATCAGCAGGCATCGGTCCCAGTCCGAAACAGGAGGAACGTTGCGGCGTGCGGTCTCGGCGGCCAGGTCGATGCCTGCGGTGCCGGTGAGCATGCCGTCCGAGTCGCCGTCGGGTAGAGCGGCCAGGCGGGCGGCGAGGGTGGGGAGCCGTTCGGCGATGGAGGGGCACTGGGCTTCACAGGCTGCTCGGTAGGCGGTCTGGTAGACGCCAGCGAGTCCGTGGCACAGGCCTGGGGTGTCGAGTCGGGCGAGGTGGTGGTCTGTCAGGTTCGCGGCCAGTGCCGTCTCGGCGGCCTTTCGGGGGGATTCCTGGCCGTTTGCATCAGCGGCGAGTTGGAGGGCGCGGGCGATTCCGACGGCGCCGTAGCACCAGGACGGCCGTCCTGGGTGGGTGTAGGAGATGAGGAGCCCGGCGCGGAGGTCGTCGCGGGACAGCCATTGCGGCCACCACGGCCCCTCAGAGGAGTCTTGGCGCCATCGGTCGAAGAAGTCGATCAGACTCTCGATCGCTTCCCGCTGCCCGTTGACAATGTGTCCGGCGCGGGCGGCGAGGGCGAGCAGCGCGAGAATCCCGGCGGCTCCGTGTGCCATTCCCAAGTTGGCGTGGCCTCCTGGAGTCGGCAGGGCGGGGTCGGGGTGGTGGTCGACCCACCAACCGGGCACCTGGAGGCCGTCGATCACTCGGGGGCGGGTCAAGCAGGTGAGGTAGGTCAGGATGCTGCCGAACACTTCGCTGCCTGGGACGCGGGCCAGCAGGAGCGCTCCGAAGCCGGTCAGGCCTTTGAACAGGTCGTAGTCGGCGAAGATGGCCGATCGTCCTGTCCGTATGGCCTCGGTCGCTTGCGTGAGCTTTCGCTCGGCCGCTGTCCTGACGTACTCGTCCAGGGTGTGGCTGGCGTTGAGGTAGCGGGGGTGGCCGTCGGTGGAGGCTGCGGTCAGGACGAATGCCACGGCGGGGGCGCCGTAGTACAGGCCGGCGTTCGGGCCGCTGTCGACCGGGTCGGCGACAGCTTCTCGGATGGCGGTCTGGGCTTGGCTCCATTCGCCGTCCTGCAGCGCGCGTTCGACGTGCAGGAGAGCGCGACCGGCAGCGCCGTCGGCGAGGGACTGGCCCGGGGGTTGCGAGTTCACCGGACGGCTCCGTCCAGTGCGAGGCGTCGCATCGCGGCGGCGCGGGCGAGTCTGCCGGTGTCGCGTTCGACCTCGGTGTCGATGATGACGGCTCGTCGGTGATGTTCGTGGAGGAGGCTGCGCAGCACGCTGTTGGGTTCCCGTTGCTTCGATACCGTCCGGTGGTAGTCGGTTAGGGCGATGTCTCGGGCTGCCCATGCTTCTGCGAGTGCTTGCCCGTCGGATAGGTCTTGGACAGCCTGGTAGCCGTCGGTGGGGTCAGCGAGCCGGTGAACGTGAGCGGTCAGTGTGCGGTCGATCGGGCCGCTCCCTCGAGGTAGCCGGGTGAGTAGCGCGCGGTAGCCGGTGACAGGGTCGGGAGCGAATGCGGCGGCCAGGTGCGCCATCGACGCTGCGGCCAACGCCTGCGGGGGGATTCCGCTGGATTGGGCTGCCTGTAGCTGGGCGATGGCTGCGATCGTGTCCGCGGCGAACACCCGCTCGGCGGCGTCCAGCGCGTCATCGTGCCCGTACCGGCCGGGGTGTTCGTGGCAGGAGGTGAACGTGAGTCGGCTGGGTAGACCGGCTCGGGACATGGCCTTGGCGAATTCCCCGAAAGCGTGTGCGGCCGGAGCCCACCCGTCCGGGTCGTGGAGGCGGACGATCACCATCAGGTGGTGGTCGGCTTCGACCCGGATCAGGTCACGGGTCCTGGTCGTCCACCATCGGTCGACCAGCCCGTCCAGGCCGGAGAAGAAAACGGGTAGGTGGCCGGTCAGGATGTCGTCGAATCGGGCCGGGTCGCCGGCCAGTTGCGCGGCCAGAACGAGGCCGGTACCCGGCGGGTAGGTTTTGCCAGGTGGCGTCGTTGTCGGCAGGGGACGGGGCACGGCGACGCGCATCGGGAGGAGGAACTCGACCGGTCGGCCGTGCGACCATCCGAATCCGTCTGGGGGCGCGTCTTCCAGTAGCTCTATGCGGAGTGTCTTCTTCAGTTGGGCTGTGAGCAGGGCACGGTCGAGCGGCTGGCCGAGGTCGAGTGGCAGCCGTAGTGCTCCAGTGTTCACTACGACTCGGGCCGGAACTCTCCATCTGCGCAGCCACGTCTCCAGCTCGGGCAGGTCGGCGGCTTCCAGGACCCAGCGGGCCGGTGCCAAGACCGTCCGCTGGTAGTGGATGCGCGGGATATAGACCAGGTTGCGGGCCGCTCCGACATCGAAGGGGCTGAACGCGGCGGTACGGGCACCGGCGACCTCGGCCAGGAACCTCGCGAGCGGTGGTGTCTGCACCGTGAGTTCGAGGGCGTGCGGGATCCGCGGCGTGATCCTCCGGCCGGTGGAGGCCTGCACCAGGTACATCTGTTCGGCGTCGGCGGTGACCGCCAGGTCTTCTATCCCGATCATTGTTTCGGCCGTGCTGTCGGGGTGGTCGCCGATCGGCACGATGTGCGGGAGGTAGGCCGGGGTTCGGGTGACGTTCTCGTTGCGGGGACGACGTGGCGGGAAGACGAGTTGCACTGCCAGAGCTTCGCTGGACGCGTCGGTGTACCCGACGGCGAGCCGTGCACGGTTCTCGTCATCCAGCAGGTGTCCGAATCGTCCGGCCATGCTGGTGGGGACGGCGGGCGCTCCGGTCACGCGCAGCCGGTACTCCCCTCGGTCGATCGCCGTAGTGTCGGTGGCGTGCAGGGTGAAGGCCAGCTCGATCCGATCGGGCGGCACCGTCGCGGCGGCGTCGCCGAACGTGAGGGCGTTGACGTCGGCGTCGGTCAGGGTGATCTCTTCGGCCTGGTCCATGTGGGCTCGTTCGATCAGCCGCAGCAGCGCCACGTCCCGTTCGGTGATCATCCGCCAGCCGGGGCGGGCTTTCGTCGACCCGAGGAATCCGGAGGGGTAGCCGAGCCCGGCCTCCGACACCAGCTCGGTCACCGGCACGAGCGCGCCGGGGCCGTATCGGTGGCGGAACTCGGTGTGGTAGTCCAGCCATGCACCGGTCCCGAACGGCTGGGACACCACCCGCAGCAGGACTCCGGCGGCACGTTCGGCCTCGGCCAGCACGTGGGCGGGGATCGACACGTCGGCGTCCAACCGAACGTCGTGGGCCAGGCACGGGCGTGAGGCGACGTTGACGCCTGCCATCGTCGTGATAGCGCAGTCGGCTGCCGTAGCGTCGCCGGTGTTGTGTGCGGCAATGTCGGCACCGATGTGTTCCAGCTGAGCGAGGAGCTCGGCAACGTCGTCCAGTCCTGGGCCGGCCTCATCACCGAGCGCTTGGCGCAGAACGGTGATGAGGTGTGTGAGCCCGTCAACGACCGTCATCGCCGGTCGCAGGTTCGTGATGAGCGCGCCTTGGTCGATGAGCCCGTGCAGCACGTTGCAGATCGCTTCGCGCGACGCTGTCGGATAGGCGTGCAGGAGGTCGGCTTCCAGTTGGGCGAAGGGAATCGGTGTGCGGGAGTCAGCCAGCGCGGTTTGAACTGGGCGGGTGTAGCGGACCGTTGCGTCACGTAGCGGGCCTGGCAGGCGTTCGCCGGTTGCGGTGCGGCGCGGCACGATGAGACGGCCGTCGCGCACGGTGGCGGTGCCGACGGCGACGACCGTCAACCGTGACCGCAGCAGCCGGTGCGCATCGAGGCGGGTGATGACGTCGGTCAGCCACTCGGCGTCCGCTCGGGCGATCGAACGATGCCCGGTGCCGAATCGGACGGCGGTTGGGCCGCTCCGAGCTGTGGTGACCCCGGCGAACAGGCCGAACGGTGTGGCGCGGCCCTGCCACCGCTTCAGGTAACCGGCCAGGGACAGGATTGCGCGCTGCACGTCACGGACGGTCGCGGCGTCGTCGGAGAGCGTCCAGCGGTCCAGGGCTTCGGCCAGGTCGGGGCTGGCCTCGCTGAGCGCAGACCTGATCTGCGGGTGTTCCCACGTCTTGATCAGCCAGGCACGTCCGTCGGTCTCCAGCGCGAGGTGGTCGGCGGGATCGAGGTCGGGGAGATCGAACCCGCCCGGATCTGTGGTCGCGCGGACCAGGATCACGCCGTCATGGGCGTAGGGGACGAGGGGGACGGAGCGAGACGTCTTCACATCGAACTCCCGGAAGGTGGAGGGCTCTCCGCCGTCCCGTCCGACTACAAGGTGCGGGACGGCGGATAGGTTCAGCGCGGCGGGATGTCAGACGGGGTTGGCGACCCCGCTGTTGCAGGCGCTGGTCTGGCAGGTGCTGCCGCAGCCGTCGCTGGTGCTGCAGTTGCCCATCAGCGGGGTCAGGGTCTCCACGACGCGCATGTCCAGTACGAAGTCGTCGTCCTCCAGGACGGCGGTCGGGCTGTCGGGGGTCAGGACGTTCATTTCCTGTCTCCTTGGGTCGGTTTCGGGGTTTCCCTGGCCTACGGCGTCACTGCGCCGAGGGCCAGGAGATCGTGACCAGGCCGTGCCGCTTCACCAGGACCGCGGCGTCCTCGGGGAAGTCGTGATCGCTGCCGTTCGGCCAGAACGCGACGCTGTCGGGCTGGGGACGTCCGGCGGCGGCCCAGGCCTGGATCTGGGCGACCAGAGCCGGGCCGGCATCGCCTTTGCCCCAGCCACGTGCGAGGAACTCATCCCCGTCGCCGTCAGAAGCCGGACCGATCGCCAGGTAGGCGAAGGAGCCGTCGTCGGCCACCGCGCCGAAGGGGAACCAGCGGCGTTCCTCAGCCAGCTCCGTGCCCTCGCCTGCGGCGATCCGGCAGAAGCCCGGCAGGAAGGACGCGAACCACAGGTGCAGGTCGGCGAAAGAGACACCGCGCGGGATGTCGACGCCTGACCACAGCTCGGTGCGGGGCTTGGCCAGGACACCGTCGAGCGGGCTCAGCTCCTCTGGCATGACGTCGAACTGGAGCTTGACGACCCCGCCGCGAGGGTCAGGCAGTTCGAAGACGCGCTCCTGGTGCTCGCCGTCTCCCTGCATCGGCACGAACCCGCACACCTCGAGCGAGGTGCTCTCCAGATGGTCACCTACGCGGCGGAAGGCGATGCTGCGGGTGACGTTGTTCATCCGCAGCGGCACGACCAGGCGGCCGTCCGGCTTGAGGTGGTCGATCCAGGCCGGAGGCACATCCCAGGAGCCAACGGTGACGATCACCGCGTCCACCTTGCCCAGACCGGGGATGGGGTGTTCGGCATCGGCGAGCAGCACCTCGACCTGGCCTCCGTATCCGGCGGCGTCGAGAGCCTTGCCGGCGTTAGTGGTGATGTCGGGGTCGATGTCGACGGTGACGACCCGCCCGCCGAGCCCGACCACTTCGGCGATCAACGCCGCATTGAGGCCCCCGGAGCCGATCTCCAGCACGGACATGCCCGAGGCGAGGTCGGCCTGCTCGATCATGCGAGCCTGGATGAACGGAGCACTCAGCGAAGAGATGATCTGCCCGTGCCGGTCGGTCTTGGCCGCGACCGCGTCATCAGGGTTGTAAGCAGCCTCCAAACCGGTCCCCTCCGGCATGAACACCTCACGGGGAACGGTCCGGAAAGCACGCTCCACACCGTCGAACGTGATCATCCCGGAGGCGACGAGCTTGTCGACCATCTCTTGGCGGGCACGGCTCGCCTCATCGGCGAAGTTGTCGACCGTCGTCATACAGATCTCCCTTGATCTCGTGGTTGTCGTGATGACCGCCCACCAGCAGCGGGCTGCGTCCACGTCCTTGCTGACACGTTGCTCAGCTCAGCAACGACAGGGCGGGACGGAACCGGGTGGTGAGGTGTTCTGCCAGCTCGGCGATCGTGGCCAGGTCGGCGCCCCCGTCGGTAAGCACTGCCAAGCGCACGAGCTTGTCCACCGAGCGGGTGAGCAAGAATCCCTCGCTGAAGTCCACGAGGATCTGGTGGACGGGCTGCCACTCCTGGGCAGGGGCTGCGCTCATACCCAGGGCGTACAAACCGGAGCACGCAGCAGCCATTCTCTCCCCGACGTCCTGCTCGGTCTGGGACGAGCGGCCTATCAGTAGACCGTCCGCGCCGAGCAGCACCGCATGCCGTACTCCCGCCACCGAGAGCTGGGCGAAGAACTCTCCGAGCTGGATTGACGGCTCGGTATCGCGTCTCATCGTCTTGTTCCTGTCCTGGTGAAGGCGCTGCTCAGGCGTGATCAGGGGTGGGTGTCAGGACCTCGTCACGTCCCGCGAAGCTCTTGCGGCCGCAGGGCGATCTCTGCCTGCTGCACGAGGAGGTCGTGGAGCTGCTGGTGAGTGTCCGCACCCACCGTGAGGAAAAGTCGGCCTTCCTCGTCGGGGTGGGGGGCGCGGCGGAGCGTGGCATACCAACCGCCTGATCGGCTGCCTTCGGACTTGCTCCGCCACACACGGTGGGTGGTGCCGAACTCGTTCTTGAGCGCTTCGAGGGCTTCGGCTTCACCTGCCCGAAGCGTGTTTGAGCCGGACATCGGAGTACTCCTTCCCGTAGCTCCACCAAGAAGACAGAAGTTCCAAAACAGCCTGCCCACCCATCCGCTAGGCGACGGCCGCTTCGTTTCCAGGATCAGGGAGTGGACGGCCGACGGCGATGCGCGCCATGCATAAGCGGTATGCGTAAGACGCATAATTCTTCGATGCCCCACCCTGGCAGCGGCCTAAAATGATGCCCATCGATCAAAGCGGCAGTGCCGAACAGGACCTTTGGGTGAATGAGGCCATGGGAGCGCATACGTGCCGTCGGTGCGACACACGGCTGGCACGCGACAACAGCGGCGAGCTGTGCGGATCCTGTCGGCGCGGGTATCGCGATGCGCTTCAAGCGCCGCCCGATGTGCCTGCGCGTTTCTGGGAGGATCCCCACATACGCCGAGCGGTCGAGACACAGCACGTGGGCAGGCTCATCCGCGCGTTTCGTCAGCACCCTCATCATGGACGAGCCATCTCACAGAGCGTGGCCGCCTCCTGGCTGCACCTCTCGCAACCGCAGCTCAGTCGGATCGAGTCCGGGCCGGCCGTACGGGACTTGGCCCGGCTGACTCAGTGGACGGGGCTTCTGGGCGTTCCCAAGAACCTTTTGTGGTTCACCCCCGGCCGGGAACAGAACGGTCACCCAGAACACGTGATGTCCAGCTCCTCGCGTCCTTGCGATCCGCACGACGTTCCCGACCGGATGATCGTGTCAACCGCTCAGATCAGCCGGATGGAACTGGGCGGCACTACGCTCCTGAGCGGGCTGCAGGGAATCCTGGCGGCCCACATCCAGGCCGATGCGATGCTCGGTCCGCTCCTGCTGCTCAACGCGATCACGTCACATGCCCCCGTCGTCGAGCAGATCTGCCGGACCGCTGGTGAAGACCGTTCCCGTGTACTGGTGTTCGCCACTGAATTCGTGGAGTTCTGCGGTTGGCTGTTCCAGGACGTCGGCGATTTCACATGCGCTACGAAATGGACTAATCGGGCACTGGACTATGCGCTGGAGCTGGGAGATCCCCGGGTCACCGCCTATGTCCTGATGCGTAAGAGCAACATAGCCACCGAAAGTGGAGACCCTGACCACGGACTCACCTTGGCCAACGCCGCGCTGGCCACCGCTCCACAGCTGACCCCGCGGCTACGCGCGGTCATCCTGCGCCAGCGTCTCCACGCTCATGCCCTGCTGCCACATACGGACAGCCGGCACCGGTTCCAACAGGACGTCGAGCTGGCTCTGGCAGAGGTCAATGACAGTCTCAGCCAGGAAGAGCCCGACCGGGCCGGATACTGCACCCCGGCCTACATCGAGATGGAGATCGGGGCGTCTCTGCTGCGAGCAGGCCGAGCGCACGATGCGCTGCCCGTCCTGCAAGCACACCATTCGCGCGGGTTGGATCCCATGCAGGCCCGCGATCGCGTTTTGGGGCTGGCCCGCCTGGCCACGGCTTACGCGGCCCTAGGCGAACGTGACCAAGCTTGCCAGGTAACCGTGGAGGCCGTCCAAGCCGTGGACACGATCCGCTCGTGGAGGGTCGGAACTCAGCTCAACACGCTGGAAGCCAGTTTGTCTCGGTGGTCGGGGGACCGGAGCGTGGAAGAGGTGCGAGGTAAAGTGCGCGCAGCGGCAAAGGCGCCGTGGCCGACTCCGAACTGAGGAGAACGTGAAAGAGCTGCTGCCCACCACGACCACCCTCGACGTCCAGAACAAGCAGTCCGGCATTGCCCTTCTGCCGATCGGCAGCTTCGAACAGCACGGCCGACACCTCCCTCTGGCCACGGACACGATCGTGGCCTGCCTGATCGCGGACCAGCTCGCCCGTAGCTACCCGGTGCTGCAGCTACCTCCCGTCACGATCTCCTGCTCCCATGAGCACAATGCGTGGGCCGGTACCGTCAGCATCTCCTCCGAGACGCTGAGCCGGATCGTCCGGGACGTCCGCCATTCCCTGGCTCGGACGGGGGTTCCGACACTCGTCCTGGTGAACGGGCACGGCGGAAATTACACCCTGTCGAACGTCGTCCAGGAGGCCAACGCCGACGGCCATCGCATGGCGCTCTTTCCCGCTCGAGAGGACTGGCAGGACGCCCGGAACGCGGCAGACCTGGTTTCTTCCAGTTACGAGGACATGCACGCGGGCGAACTGGAGACCTCTCTACTCCTCCATGCCCACCCCGACCTCGTCGGTCCCGTCACTTCAGCAGACGACACCGTCGCTGAGAACCGCCGCCACATGCTGACCACCGGCCTGGCGCGCTATACCGACACCGGCGTCGTCGGTCGACCCTCCCTTGCCTCGGCCGACAAGGGCAAAGCCGTCCTGGAATCTCTCACCGATTCCTTCTCCGCGCTCCTGGATCTGCTGTCGGCCTCCTGACCTCGCTCAGGCCGAATCGGCCGGAGGAACGGGCCAGGAGGCGGTGTCATCGCGTCGCAGCGCCGTGGTGATCTCTCCCCGGTCGGCGGGGACGAGTACGACCGTGACCTCCACGGGACGGCCGGTGCGGGCCGAGATGCCGGTGCGGGTCAGTTCCAGTACCGGCATGCCGGAGCGAGGCATGGCCAGCAGCCGGGCCTCCTCGGCGGTGGGCATGCGGGCGCGGACGCGTTCGGTCCAGGTCAGTGGGCCGTGGCCGGCTTCCTCCAGCCGGTCGAGGTAGCCGCCCGGGCCGGTGGAGATCTCACCTGCCTGCGGGGCGTCTGCGAGGGCCTGGGGATGGATCCAGGAATCGGTGATGTCGAACGGAGGCTCCCCTACTGGGGCCATCACCCGGCGGCGACGTAGCAACGGTTCTCCTGACGCCACTCCCAGCAGTTCGGCGATGTCGGCAGGAACCGGTTGCGTGCTGCGGCGGGGCGGGATCACCGGAAGCCACTGTTCCTCGGGTGTGCTGGCTCCGGGGAAGACGTATCCGGAGCTGGAGCGTCTGACGGTGGTGTCCCGCGTGATGCGGCGTCGAGGGGTGCGCGGTCGCACGATGATGCCCCGGCGCTGGGCGGCCTCGACGAGTCCTTCGGTCTCCAGTTCGGCGATCGCCCGGCGGATGACGTCCTTGCTCGCCTGGTAGGTCTGGGCCAGGTCCCGGTAGCCGGGCAGACGGCCGCCCACCGGGTATTCACCGACCTCGATGCGTTCACGCAGGTCGGCGGCGATCTCCTGATACCGGGCTGCCATGGACGTCCTTCCTCGATCTTCTGACTCGTTCATGCTCACCCATACCAAACAAGTATGGACCAGGTCCATTGACAGCCACTCCGCTTGGATGTGACATTGGACCCGGTCCAATCGATAGCTCCATGGCTCGACGCACCGAAGCCAGGTGCTTCAGCCACTGAATGACGCAACCCACTCGGGCGGGCTCTGCGCCACCCGACCTTCCGTCCGGAACACCCGCCAAGGCTGGATTCCGATTCCAGAACGGACTTCGCCCATGTCATCTGACCTCTTCCGCCCCGGCAAAGGCGGGGAACCGCTCGAGACCGAACGCCTGTGCCTTCTGGCGCTTGCCGTATCGGTCCCGTTCGTCCGGCGCACGGTCGCCAAATGTCTCTCCGCCTGGGGCTTGGACGACCTCGTCCTCCCCTGCACCCAGGTGGTCACCGAACTGGCCGCCAACTCCGTCGCCGCGGCTGACGCCGAGCGAACCTCCAAGCCGCACGAGCGCGCAACCGGGACGTTCACCGTCCACCTGTCCCGCACCTCCACCCACCTGCTCATCGAGGTCGGCGACGCTTCCTCTGCACTGCCCAAGCCGCGGACTGCCACCGAGCAGGACGAGAACGGACGCGGCCTAGTCCTCATCGAGGCGCTGGCTGACCGCTGGGGCTGGTACCCCAACGACCTCGAAGGGAAAGTCGTCTACGCGGCCTGGAACCTGCCCGGCATCCCCACTGCTGCACGCCCGGCGGAGGCGAGGCAGTGAGCGAGCAGCCGCCTGCGGCCGGAACCTACGATCCGCGGCCGATCCCACCCCTCCTCCTGCTCGCCCTTCCCGCGAGTCTGGGCGAAGCTTCCGCGCTGAGGGCGATGGCCCGCACGGTCCATCAGACGCACACCGCGCTGCGCCAGAGCATCGAGACCTCCGTCAAGGCCATCGAAAAGGCAGACGAGAAGGAACAGGATTACTGGTGGGGCAGCCTCGCCGCCTACAGCGACTCCCAGGACTTCCTGGTCAGGGAGCTCTGCGACCAGTTCGGCCTCCACGACCAGCTCGACGCCTGCGAGCCGCTCCCCGGCGACCCGGTACACGCCGACACCTCGCTGTACCGACCTCGACTGCCGGCTTCCGACGTCGAGGTCCCGGAGGAAATCCTTGAGGTGCTGTACGCCAAACGCGATCACCTCGCCTCGCTGGCCGCGAGCTTCAACGCCGAAGCCAACGGCTGGAAGGACAACGACACCGAAGACCTGTGCCTTCTCAACCGCGGAATGTCCCTGGCCTACGCCACCGCGTGCGATCTCATCGAACAGGCACTGGCCAGAATCACCGGACTCGACCTGGCGGTCCTCACCGCCTTCCTCGACGAACACGGCACCACCCGAGGGAGCTATCAGTAACCGACGCCGCCTCGTGGCTCGCGGCCAGATAGCGGGGAGCTATCTGGCCGCGCATGTGCCGGAGGGTGATGCTGGGTGCTGGTGGTTGCCGGTTATTGAGCCGGGCGCGTGATCCATTCATGCCAATGGCCGGTGAGGATGATGTCCGTGAGCTTCTGGTAGCCGCTGCTACCCGGGTGGGCACCGTCGCCGGCCAAGACTTCCCGGGTCCACGCGGGGTCGTCGGCCAGTTCCCGGGTGGTGGCGATGAACGGGACGCTTCGTGCCCGGCAGAGGGCGGCCATCTCCTCGGAGAGCTTCGACGTCCGTCGCAGATGCTCTTCTCCTGCGACGATGACCGGTGGGGGACCTACCACCAGGACGGCGACGGCCCGGCGCCGGCTCTCGTCCAGGATCATCGCCAGGTTGTCCAAGCAGCGGGCGGGGTCGACGCGGACTCCGCCGTTCTCCTCGATCATGTCGTTGCTGCCGAAGGAGACGACCAGCCGGTTGTCGGCGCCGGGCAGCGTCCGGGACCCGACTTCCTCCCAGCAGCGGCGGAGGACATCGGCGGAGGTGTTGCGCCTGATGCCCAGGTTGAAAGCCGTGACGTCGCCGCGGGTGGCCTGGAGGACCCGGCCGACCCAACCTCGATACTCCGGGTCACCGATCCCTTGGACGAAGGAGTCACCGATGAAGCAAATACGTAGATCCCTGCTCATCCGGTCAACCCTAAGACCATGTCCTACGTGGATTTTCGGGCGATCTACGGCGATGATCCTGGATCATGTTGATGTCGAGTCTGGGTCTGCGGTTGGTGCCGGATGAGCTGTGGGAGTTGTGGGAGCCGCTCGTGCCGCGCTATCCGGAGCGGCGGCAGGGCGGCGGGACCGCGCCGTTGGACGACCGGGCGGTGTTCACCGCGATCGTGTACGTGCTGACCAGCGGCTGCGCCTGGCGGCACCTACCGACCGAGTTCGGAGTCTCCTCCTCCACCGCCCACCGCCGGTTCATGTTCTGGACCGAACAAGACCTGTGGCCGCGGCTGCACCAGGCGGTCCTGGACGAGCTCGGCCGGCTCCGCCTGGTCGACTGGAGCAGCACGATCGTGGACGCCGCCTTCGTGCGGGCGAAAAAGGGGGTCACTGACCGGCCCCAGTCCGATCGACCGGGCCAAGAAGGACAGCAAACTCCACGTGGTCTCAGATGCGGCCGGACTTCCGCTGGTCGTGGCCGTCTCGGCCGCCAACACCCACGACATCCGCTTGTTCAAACCGCTCATCGAGGCCATCCCGCCGATCCGCTCCCGACGCGGGCCGCGCCGCCGCCCGGCCAAGGTCCGCGCCGACAAAGGGTATGAGTCCGCTGAGCTGCGGCGCTGGCTGCGCAGGCGAGGGATCGTCCCGCGCATCGCCCGCAAGGGCATCGAGTCCAAAGAACACCTCGGCCGCCACCGGTGGAAGATCGAACGCACGCTGTCGTGGCTGTTCGGCTACCGCCGCCTGACCGTCCGCTACGAGCGCCACGGCGACCTATTCACCGCCTTCCTCACCCTCGCCGCCGCCCTGACCTGCTACAAGAAACTCGCCAAAATCACCACATAAGATACGGTCTTAAGGAACGAAGCACTAAGAAAGCCCTACCCCGTCAGTCGCGGACGGGCGATGGCCAGCAGAGTTCCGGCCAGCGGCGTTGCGGATCCAGTGAGAGCCAGCCGTGGCGGTCGTGGTAGGCCCGCGAGCCGAAGTAGATGGCGACTCGGGGGCTGCCCTGGACCCGCTGGTAGGAGACGTGACCGTGGATGCCCTGTTCGCGTTCCAGCGGTCGGCTCGCGAGGGCGTTCAGGCACTGTGCGTACGCCTCGGTCGGCAATCCGCACCGGACGAGGAAGTTCCTGATGCGGCGGTGGGCGATGAGATCGTTGTCGATGTACGGCTGGATCGGCAAGTGCAGAGCGGTGTGCTGCAGCCGGTCGGGAGCCTCCACGGTCAGGTGATAGGCGCTGTAGACCGGGCGCAATGACAGGGAACTCTGCTCGCCCAGGACGGTTCCGACAAAGGTCGCCCACTCACCCCGTGTGGACGGATCCACCGCCGCGCATCGGGCGTCGAGTTCCGTCGGCGTCGCGTTGAAATGCTTGATGTAGATCTTCACTCTCGCTGTCGGCCCGGCGAAGAGGTCGAGCGAGAAGTGGCTGAACACGTCCTCGGGGCCGCACATCGCCAGGAGAGGCGGCACCACAGCGTCGAATCCGAGGCGGCCGAGGGCTTCGGAAACCGTCACCGCGGCGCGTGTCCGGCCCCGAGCCAGAGGGTTGAGGTAGAGCTTGAACAGCGGTGGGCTGTCGACCCCGAATCCGACGGCATGTGCCGTGGCCGCGTGCAAGGCGTCATCGGACGGAGCGAACAGGTCCTCGAGGAGGCGGAACGGGCCGAGGTCCACCCCACACTTCTCGGCGAGCCACTCGTTCAGCCTGTCCGCGGCCGACCAGTAGGTCCGCGGCGATGCCGGGTCGGCCTGGGCCTCGACGAGGAAGCGCAGGCCCAGTCGGTCCGGTCGGATCTCCAGCGAGAACTCGTACGGCGTGCAGTCGGCGCCCACGGCGGACCACCGCGGAGGCAAAGCAATATCCCGGTCGCCGCACAGGTCTGCCAGTTCCCGAAAGAGCGCGAGGATCTGGTCTGCCCGCTCGTGGAGACCCGTGGCACCGCACAGCCGCCGCAATTGGACGGACCCGAGATCGTAGACGGTGCCTGACGCCGGGGGGCTGCTTTTGGAGGGCGAGCCCAATGGGGGAGCTTCAACGGTCTCGGGACGGAGCAGGTCACAGCCACTCTGGTCCTCCACCCGACCCTCGCCGTGGGGCCTCACAGATGCCGACGGCTCGGTGTCACTCGGCATGGCGCACTCCTTTCACACTCGATCCTGCGATGACGAAGACAATTCGTCCCGGTCTCCGGCAGTCACCAATGCCGGAGACCGGCGAGGAACCGCAATACCGTGGCGGTCGTGAAGAGATGGCAGTGGTCGACGATGGAAAGGCCGACGTATTCGTCCACGGCCCACGGCTCCGTGTAGCGGGGGTAAGTCTCCCGCAGTGTCGGCGTGAGGGCACGCCAACTGCCGTCCGCGTGCTGTGACCGCACCAGGGCATCACCGATCAGCCTGGCCGAAGAACTGTCCGAACAGACGTGGGAGACGATGTCACCCGCCAGAGCCGACCTGAACGGATCATCCTGGACGGGCAAGGCCTGGACCGCGGCCCCGATCCTTTTCCTGTCGTACGCAGTGCCGGTCTGCTCCAGGAGCCGCACGTTCACGCTGGTGCTGTACAGGGCCGTAGTCCACCAGTACGAGGGCCACAGTCCGCTCGGCTGGAGTCGTGACACCACGTACCGGAGCCCCCGCTGGATCCGGGAGTCAGATAGGGGCAGTCGCGTCAGTAGCGCCCGGAGGACCACGGGGGTCACGTCGGGATGGCTGATGCCCCACGCGTCGTGGCGGGTGCGCGGGTCAAAGGTGGCGAACCCGCCGTCGGCTTTCTGAAAGGTGAGGAGCCGTTCGTAGCAGATATCGGGCACGGGGACGCCGCCCTCGCTGAGTGACAGCACGGCGTGCGCGGTCGAATCGCTGTCGACGGGACAGCAGTCGTTGTACGCCCATCCGCCGTCCGCTCGCATGGCCTGGCACAGCCAGTCCCGTGACACGCCGAGGATGGATCGCGACCCGGCCGCATCGGTCGTGTCGGGCAGGGCGCACAGCAGACACGAGGTGACATAGGCAGTGACCCAGCTGTCTGACACACCGGGCAGGAGCTGGAAATCGCGCCAGGTGCCTTCGGGGGACCGGGCCGTGAGTAGGAAACGGACGCCCCGCTCGATGGCACGTGCGAGTGGCGTGCCGACTTCCGTACTGGTGCTGTGCGTGTGTTGTGACTGCATGGAGATACCCCTTCACAGGATCGGAGCGGAAGCCTTCCGCGGGTCGGGCTGTCCCGGTCGTGTCGGGAAGATGGCGTCCCAGGGCCATCGATGGCGCGCGCTTTCGATGACACCGGCCATGCCGTTGCGCAGGTGCACAGACTGCCCCGGTCTCAGCAGGAGGGGCGCGACGGGCGATCCGACTGTCGTGTCGGGACTCGGTGCTGACCGCACCCGCAGCTCCTCCAGGCACCGTTCCGGGAACGGATCGAAGTAGACGCTCTCCTGGAGCTCCCGGCCGTCCGTATCCAGCGCGGGTCCCAGGCCCGCCTCCCAGTACCACGGCGCCCCACCGTCGGCGTAGGGCACCAGATACCGAGCGTGCCAGTTCTCGGCCGTGTCCACGGCCTCGGCCGTGGAGTTCATGATCGTCTGCCGGACGTCGTACTGGTCCGGCGGCACGAACAGCAGATAGCGCCGTACGGAAGAGCTGAGGTACTGGACCGGGTATAGCGACCATCCCCGATACCCCGCGAAGAGGACGTCAATCGGACCCCAACGCCGGTGCGCCTCGCGTGCCACCTCCCGCACATCCCCTCGGCGGTCCCTGCCGGAGTCTGCGAGGACGGCGCATGAGAAGCGCGCAGTTCGGCACAGGTAGACGTTGCCGACATTGGTGACCTCAGGGCAGAGCTGTTCGCTCGTGGTCGGCTGTTCACCGTAGAAGGGCAGCGCCGTGATCTCGATGTCGCCGATCCGTTCCGATTGCCACCAATGCATCTGCCGCACGTCGTGGAAACCCAGCTGCCGCAGGCGAAGCGCCATGTCGATGCTGAGCAGGGACTCTCGCTCGACGTACGGGACGAAGACCTTCACGTGTGAGCCGAACTGCAGCAGGCTACCGAGGTCGAAGTGGTCCGGGTGAGAGTGCGTGATCAGAACCGCGTCGACCGGGCCGATCTCCCGGCGCGACATCGGCTGATAGTCGACCGGGTAGTGCCCGGCCGTCGGCAGGAACCAGGGATCGATGACGACCTGGGTGGTGTCCGACCGCACCACCACCGTGTTATGCCCGACGAACGTCGCATCGCCCTGGCGGCGGACGGAGCGGTCGACCTTCTCGCGCTCGGGCACCCGCACCAGCATGTCGCGCTGTTCGAGTTCCCTCAGCACGGTGTCGTAGACGCCCTTGATGTCCGGGGGCATGCACTCCAGAAGGCCACCACCATCGCCGGACAAGGCCGCGACGACGTCATGAAGCACGGGCAAGAGCCCCGGATGGAACTCCAGCCTGAGTTCGGAGTACGCCCGCTCCTTGGCGAAAGTCAACGCGGACGGTCTCACCAGGTCAGTGTCCGGATACAGCACCTGGTGCCTGAGCGTGCGTCCGTCGAGGAGTCGTAGGTAGCCCTCTTGCGCCCGTACCTCCTGCAGCAGTTCTGGCGCATGCCGCACGACGTCGACCGGACCATGCCGTTCGACGGCCTGCAAGACCGTGCGATAAACACTGCGGAGGTTGGTTTCGAGTTGCGGCGTCATCGGTGCCCCGAACGGCGTGTCGTCGCGGTATTCCACTGACAGACGCGTCTCGGCACCGAGCCTCGGAACGATCATGAGGGGTCTCCTTGCAGATCTCGCCCTGCCTGTAGCGGCACGAGCTGCAGCAGGGACTTCTCGATCAGCTCCCCAATCCTCTGTCGGGTCAAGAAGGCGGTGACTGGGGTCTGGTGCCCGCCACCTCCGCTCTCGGCCAGGATGTCCACGCCCGACTGCCAATCCACTCCGTCGAGCAGTTCGAAGGTGCTGCGGTCCAGCACCGCGCGGCCGTGCCGCGAACTGATGATGACCGTGTTCCCATTCCAGTGCTCCACCAACGATGACGGGTTCCACCGCAGGCGGTAGTCCCTGCGGTCGGTGGGTGGTGGCAGTGATGTCCGATAACGGAACTCCGCCCCCCGGTAGCGATCGGCGTACAGGACCGCAAATTCCTCGAAGGCCGGCCAGAGCTGCTGCGCGGACGCGTGGTAGGTGTGGTAGGTGTTGCGCAGCAGCAGGTGGAACTCGCTTAGCAGAGTTTCAACCCGATCACGGCTCAAACCTCGGCTATTCGTCCATTCCCCCACGCCGATCACGAACTCCTTGTTCAGCGCTTCCGGTGGCACGAGCACGCCGAGGGCATCGGCCTCCTCGGCATAGCGTGTCCTCAGTTCCAGACCGAACGGATGGATGTCGAAACTGTTGCCTGGATGATTGATCACAGAGACGTTCTGCGCGAAGAACCGGTAGGTCCCCCACGCGCTCTCCTCAGTTTCCTCCGGAAAGCCCACGATCGAGAAAAGGTGGAAGAGGATTCCGGCGTCCCGGCAATTTTTGAGTACCGCGGGGACCCTATCGATCTTGATGCGTTTGTCCATGTGGTCGATGGTCTCCTGCGTCCCGGACTCAAGACCGAAGAACAACTTGGTCATGCCCATACCCGCCAGCTTCCGGCAGAGCTCCGGAGTGAAGCCAGGCTCCAACCGGGCGTAACCGACGAACCGCAGTTCTCGCTGCCGATGGGGTTCCAGTGCGTCGGCCAGACGCTCCAGCAACCTCGGGGCCAGAGCCTCGTCAGTGAAGACGAAGTGTCGTGCGCCGAAGCGGTCGTGCAGGCGCACCAGGTCTTCAGCAACGAATTCCGGCGGGCGGACGCGGTACGCTTTCCTAGAAATGTTGTTGATGTAGGGAATGTCACAGAACTTGCATCGATTGAAGTAGCAGCCCTTGCCGTAGAAGAACGGCAGGACCGGCTCCGGAGTCAGGTACCGCTGTAGCGGAAGACCCTCGAAATCGGGTGTCGGCAAAGCGGCCACGTCCTCGACATGAGTCCGTGTCATGTGCACCACGCCGTTGCGTGCGTACAGGTAGTTGGGAACCTTGGTGAAGTCGCGCGGTCCGTTGAGCTGATGAACGAGCTCCACCAGCGCGGTATCGCCCTCGTATGCGACGATTCCATCAGCGAAGTGGTCGAAGAACTCCGGCAGCCTGCGCAGCTGTTCGGTGAATTTGGTGTAGACGGTCCCCCCGAGCACTACGAAGTGCCCGCGCCGTCTCAGCTTGCGCGCCATCCGCAGTCCCGGCACAATCTGTTGCCGATTGGTGATCGTGATGCCGATCAGTTCCGGCCTGCGGGCATCGAGCCTCGGGAAGACGTCGGTATCCCAGTAGTCGTCGAACAGACCGCCGGAGTCGTCCGATGTCGCCCGGATGAGGTCGGACAGCGACTGGACGTCGACTCCTTCGACGTCATAGATGATCGGCGCGATGTTGTAGCGCACACCGGACCGGCAGGCCGCCGATACCAGATCGAGACCGTTGCAGACGGTCTCACGTGCGCTGTTGAACGCGTTGGGGTTGTAGAACCTCTCCCGGTCCCGGAGGACAGCCAAGGCGTCGTCCATCTGCTCGGGCAGCACCTCCGACAGCTCGGCCATGCGCCTGAGGTCCTCGCGCCCACAGGTCAGAGGAGGCACGGCTCCGGCACGCAGCCGCTCGCCCGCCTCCTTCAGACGGTCGGGCCGCAGAACGGCCAGCATGCCGTCGAGGTCAAGATCCAGCAGCTCCGTCTCCACGTCGGCTCGGCGCAGCGAGGCGGCCAGGCAGGGCAGGGCTAGGTGAGGGCCGCGCGGATCCGTCGCGGGCGGAAAGATGAGTGTCGCCTTCATTGTCGTTCCTCAGCTGCGTGTCGAGAATGGTTCGCGCTGCGGCCGGTTCGGCCAGGCGCTGCCGCCAGTACGTGGCATCCGCCTGCCAGGCGACAGCGAACTCGCCCACGTAGTGCCGCCCCGCCGCGTCCCGGAACCAGGACTCGCCCGGACAGGGAAAGGCCTCTTGGAACAGTGGCGTGCCGCCGTGCGCGGCCAGCGCCCGGCACAGCTGCTCGATGGCCAGCACGCTGTCGGTGGACAGCAGTGTTTCGGTGCGGTGGGGCCCGTACCGCGCATAGATGTACCGGGGAAGGCGGGCGTGGCGTACGAAGCGCCGCCAGGAAATGAAGGCGTCGAGGCCAGGCCCGCGGGCCAGTTCTGCGACGGTGCCGGTCGGCGGCGTCCAGCGACGCGCGCTGACGACGGTGGACTCGTCCAGGTACAGCCGGGGGAGGTGATGCCAGCGCTCCCTCTCGGCGGCGAACCTCGGAAGGGGGGCCATCAGACTCGGCCGCCCCTGGAGGGCCGACACATCGTGCAGACACTCGGTGAACGGATCCGTACCGTCTAGCAGGACGGCGGACCGCAGCAGAGGCATGAACAGGCTACGGCAGCCAGCGAGGCGGAAACTCGGCAGACCCGTGTCGTCGACGCTGATGAGAACGTTCGGCACCACCGCGTCGGCCGGGTCGAGGGGGTCGATCAACCAGTGGGACACATCCGGTCGGCTGGCTGCGTTCGGGTTGGTCGCGCCTCGAACCGGCAGGTCGGCGAAGTATAGATGTCGTGACAGGGGCCCGAGGCCGCGCAAGGACCGGTGCCACCATGCGGTGCAGGGATCCTGGCGGTCGGTCCCGCCTGTGAGCAGTGGCGCGAAGCGGGAGTAGAACAGGAAAGGGTCAGACACCATGGCACCGATGCGGATCTCGCAGCCTTGCGCGGCCCGCCCGAACCGCAGCAGCGCGGACCCTGGCGGCAGCGGTGTGGTGGGACGGCCTTGCCAGCGCCACTGCAGCCGATGCCGTTCGTCGTCGTGCACACCACTGAGTTCCTCATACCACCGCTGGAACCTCGACTCCACTTCCGGCCGGAGCGTGCTGTCGCCCGTTGTACTCAGCAGGTCCTCCCAGCACGCGGCGGTGACGCCGGCGTGGGTCGACACGCTCAGGCCGGTGGGATCGGCGCACTCGGCGCGGAGTCCCTCTCGGCGCCGGACGAAGTCCTGCAGGGGCACTTCCTTGTGGGGGCGGAAGTTACCGAAGAAGCGTCGCCGATCGATAGCGGCGCCGAGTTCACCCATGCCGTACCAGTCGAAGTCCCAGTAGTCACGCAGCGAGTGCACCATCTGGGTACGCAGGTCGGGCGAAAGGGAGAACTGGAACGGGGCGTGCATGTCGACGGTCAGCACGTGAGTGTCTTCGCGTACGGGCGGGGCCCCGTAGCGAAACAAGAGCACGTTGACGCAGTCCCGGACGGTGGCAGCAGCCGTCCGGAGCTCGTCGAGGGTGATCGCGTCGCAGTCGCCGGTGAGCTCGACGCAGATCGACTTGAGCCTGCGCACCGCACGCGCCCAATGCGGTCGTTCGGCGGCGGGCACCCGGCTCACCAGACCGTCGAGAGCAGTCCAGGCGTCAGCGTAGGTGCCGGGGAACTCGACGGCGGTACGCAGGAGGCCGATGCGCAGCAGTCGGAGGACGGCGTCCTCCGCTTGCTCAACGGACCAGCCATTGGAGCAGGCGTGAAGGTGGTCACGCACTTCTTCCAGCAGCCGTGTGGGCAATGCGTCGAACAGAGTCCGCAGCTGGGTTACAAGGGTCGCATCGAGCATCTGCGACCGATCGGATTCCCGTCCGAGGCAGCCGTGGACGTCCCGCGCCGCAGCAGCTCCCCGCATGAGCTTCGGATGCAGTCGAAGAGGCATCATCGGCCACGGCTTCTGGCACGCCAGCGCCCGCAGCGCCCGGCTGAAGGGGTTCAGGTCGACCGTGAACAGCGCCCGTGCGGTGTCCGGCGTCACCTGAACGGGTGGCGTCGCTGCCTTCGTCGGATGACAGGAGGCCTCGACAGCTACGCCGGCCCACAGCCCGTTGGGCGTGGCGCGTCCGACGGAGCGCATGACATAGGAGTGCAGGGTGGCGACGAGCTTCCTGTCCAGCCTGCTGGCGTCCCGTTCCGCTCTCATCACTGCGTCGAACGCCACAGGGCTCGCGAGGAACAGCGCCTTCCTAAAGGCCGGCTGCTCAGCGATCCGACAAAGCTCAGCCTGTTCAGTCGCCAACGATGACGCGTAGGCCGTCTCGAGTTCCCGCCGCCTGGCCGCGAGGGCGGTCCGTGCCCGGCTCTCTCGCCGAATCAGCTCTACTGCCGGACGGTCCGCGACGGCCGCGGACACAGCCGTGACCAGACAGTCCGGCAGGGGGGACGTGGAGTTGTGCACGTGACGCCGGAGCAACAGCGCCTTGGCACGGGTCGCCGCGTCTGAAATCGTCGGAACGACGGCGTAAAGGATCTCGGAAACGGCTGCTGCCTGCGCACGAATGGACTGCTCGGCCTGAAGCCACTGGTCCAGACGCGCTGTCAGAGAAGCAGAGTGCAACTCGGCGACGGTCTCGATCGGCCAGCCGGCCACACGGGCGACCACCGGACCCAGGTCCACACACGACATGCGGCTGACCTCCTTACCAGGCGGACCCGATGGGCACGCAGAGAAGGTGAGGACACTTACCGTCATCCGCCCGGTCTACGGGGCGCCGGGGGTCCCAGCCCTGCCGCATGCTGTCGGCCATGGTCGGCAGGCCACCGCTCAACCCGTGCCGGTTGAGGTCGAACACCGCGATCGTCCTCAGCAGAGACCGGAGCCCGCCGTGCAGCTCGCCACGGTTCCAGACCTCGCGCAGACCGTCAGCCAGCTCCTGGTTGGTCCGCATGCGGTCCCGCAGGATCGTGCTCTCCCGTGCAGAGGCCCGCGGAAGGAACGAATCGATGAGGATCGGTTGGGCCGTCGGCCCCTCGATGGCTGAGTTCAGGTCCGTGACCGGGTACAGCTCCGCGAGCCCGCACCAGACGTCCCAGACCTCGGCGGAGCAGGACAGGGTACGCAGGAAGAGGTCGTTCAGTGCCGCTGTCATGAACGTCTCGGCCGAGAGTGACTGCACGCCCTCCGGGACGAGTTGGTCGAAGGCCGTCCATGTTGTGGTGTCCGCATCAAAATGGGCGTGTACCTGGCTCATCGCCGCGCGGCCGCCAAAGAGAGAGACTTCAGGTTCATAAACGCTTTCGAAGAACCGGGTGACAAAGCCTTCCTCCGCGAGCTTTGACAACAGCTCGGCAAGTGCCGGGAGCACAGCCGATTCCACTGCACAACCGAAGAAGCGGAGCCGTACATCCGGTGGCTTACGCATGAAGAAGAACAACTCCAGCGCCCCGATTTCGCGCCATTCTGCGAGCGCGGGGGAGAGCCGGGCGAACAGCTGCCGCGCGCTTTCACCTGCTGTTCGGCCGTCTCGCGAAAGCCCCACGTTAACCTGCAGCCATCGGGACTCTCGGGATCCCGATGATCTTCCGTTTGTGAGCCGTTCCCGAGCCGAGTTAACCTTTATATGATCTGCCACTTCTCGGTCGATTTCCTGGCTGTGCAACTCCTCCAGCCGTCGAATGAGGGTGAAGTCGTACATGGCATGCTTGAGGGATTCCGCAGTCAACCGCTGCGACTCCAACCAGTCAGACATCTCGACGGCACCGAGCAGACCGAACGCCTCGCGGAAACCGTCTAGCGTGGCCTGGGTCTCCTCAAGGGTCGGAGTGATGCCGAACCGTTGGGCCTCCCGCCGTGCGAGAAGCCGCAGAAGCACTTTCTTGCGGCTCACCGGCAAGCTCTCCATGGACGTTCCTCCATGTGGAGCGCCTTGGCCACCGACTGTCAACGACACGTTCCACTACCAGGGGCACATTATGCTGGTCCCCGCCGAGTTCCCCAGCCCAGCAGCCAATTCTGGGTTCACCTCGGCCAACGGGTTCTGGACCCGGAGCGATCCGACCACCTCGGCACGAGACGCCTTCGTCGACCGCGGGCCCGCCCCGGGTGCAGCAGTTTCCTTGATGGCCTCGATCTGCGCCTCATCCATCTTGCACGCCCGGAGGATCTCCGGCCTCAGGTAGTAGTAATTCCCCTTCTCGTCGGACACCACCAGCGCATGTCCGTCGTCCGCCCCATGTCCCATAGCGCACCCCTTAAAGTTGTCTGTTCGTTTCTATCGTTGTTGTTGTTGACGGCAGGCCCGGAAAACAAACAGGTTCCGAAGATTCTTACTGAAGATTTTCTATTACGTGGTGGCTTCGTGGCTCTATAGAATGTTGATGACTTTGTCGAGACTCCAGGCCCAATGAAATTTTCTCGGCGGTGCAGATCCGGCAAGTTGGGATGTTTGGTGTTGGATCGGCCGATACCCGCAGTTTACGGGAACCTCCGAAAAAAGGCGTTAGGCTCTCGATAGGAAGTGGTTCACCACAAACTCTTCCCTAGCCGAAAGGCAGGGCCGTTGCGTTTTCGTAAGGTGAGACGGCCGGGTGGCTGAGCTGAGGTCACGGGCCCTGCGGCTTGTGGAAGGCGAAATGGACATCCTGGTGCGATCCGCTGTGATACAGCCCCCTTCGTTCTGGCTACGAGACGAGTCATCAGCAGTTCGCGCCTGTTCTGGCGGCACGCATCCGCCTGAGCGTTAGGGAGAAAACCGGATATCCCGTGCACGGGCCGCGCTCAGGTGAGAAGCTTTTCACGACAGAATGAAGGAATCCGCGCCGCAGTGCAGCACTGCTTTCGCCCCGCCCAGTTCCAGCCTGCAACTATCGGAGACTGAAGGTTTCATTACCGCGAGGCTCATCGCCATTCGAGGAACTGACCTTCCCAGACGCTCGGTCGAAGGGAGGGCACGTCACGGATGCCCTCCACGGCATCGGCCACGTCATGAAGCATCGCGGCGAATGACGGCCAAAGGTTCAGCCGGACTGAGTCGTCATGAACGAAATGCCCTACTGTTCCTTGAACCCATTTCATCCTCGGGTGGCGGGCTGCTGGTCACGGCATGATCGCGAGTTGGGGGTTCGTCCTCAGAAGTAAAAAAGCTCCTGGTAGACGGGTTGATCACCACAACCAAGACCGTCAAAACCAGGAGCTTGTGGGTGCTGTTCTACCGTGCTGCCGTCGATTTATCGCGTTCAACGCTGAACTACGTCGCCGGAGTGATCCGGCGACGTCGTAAGGCGATCGGGTCGACGTGGCGGCTGCTGAACCCCGGCCGGCAGGCCCTGCTCGTCCTGGTCTACCTGCGCAAGGACGAGACGTTCGCTGAGATCAGCGCGGGTTTCGGGGTGTCGGCGACGACGGCCTGGCGGTACGTCGAGGAGGTCGTGATGCTGCTGTCGGCTTGTTCCCCGAAGCTCGCGGCATCGTTGCGGAAGGCCAGGAAGGACGGGCTGACGCACCTGATCCTGGACGGGACGCTCATCCACACCGACCGGGTGAAAGCCGACCGGCCCTACTTTTCCGGCAAGCACCGGGTGCATGGGATGAACGCGCAGGTGATAGCCGGTCCGGACGGGACGATCCTGTGGACGTCCGGGGCGAAGCCAGGCAGGACCCATGACCTGACGGCCGCGCGGGTGTGGGGCATCCTGCGCGAGTTGGAGAAGGCGGGGATCCTCACTCTGGCCGACAAGGCCTACCAAGGAGCCCAGGCCACCGTCGTGATCACTCCGTACAAGGGCAAGAACAAGCCCGAATCCCAAGAAGCAGGCGAACCGCTCCCACGCCAAGCTCCGCGGACCTGGAGAACGAGCGAACGCCCAGCTCAAGAGTTAGCGCATCCTCCGGAAACTACGGTGCAGCCCCAGCAAGGCCGGACACCTCGTCAAGGCCATCGCCGTCCTGCAGAATCTCCGTGTCGCTCAGGCCTCCCGAGGATGAAATGGGTTCCTTGATCCGCGCCGTCCCGCTGATCAAGGAACAGTCCGTCAGCCGATGAACTGTCGGCGATCGGCAGCCAGTCCGGATGCCACCAGTTACTCAGCGCCCACTCCCCGAACCCTTCCTCGACCTCCATGTGCCCCTGCATGATCTCTACCCTCATCGCGTGGACACCCGCGATGCGCTCTACGGGGAGCAGCTCCCCGAACTCGGGAAGCAAGCCTGCCCCGTGGTGGTAGTTGCCTGACAGGTCGTGGGTATTGGTGCCGTTGCGCAGCAGCAGGACCCTCCTCAGGTCCTCGGGGAATACGCGTCCGAGCGCTTCCTCGGCCGCAGCGATCGCGGACGGCACAGCCGGCGGGTTGAGGCGCGCGAAGTTCCCCGGCGCGTTCGCTGCAAGCCAGCATTCAAGACGAACCCAGGACTCTTCAACAGGGGCAGGCGACATGCACGAGACTATGCCACGTAGCGCGATCATCGAAGGTTGCGGTGCCATGGACGGGCCGCTTCGCGCGGGTGAGGCACCACATCCGTTCGTTGCCACGGCCAGGCTCCCGACCGGGCGCGCAACGGTCAGGATGGCCGCAGCCGATACGGCTGGCGGACGAAACCACATGAGACAGAGCCCCAAGAGTTCCCTGAAGGTTTGGTGTGTTCAAGAGGTCGCAGCGTCAGAGGCCAATCGGAACAGCGCGCCGTCTCATGTGAGAAAAGGCCGTTGACGGCGAGGCCGCCCGCCACGGAACTCGTGGCGAGCGGGTGAGGATGTTCAGGGGCGACCTGAGGTAGTCGGGCCGCAGACAGCGGAGCGCCTGGGACAACAATTCGAGGGCGGCGTTCCCGTCAGCCGAAGTACCGACCTCAGCGCAGACACCTGCGGTCTTGGGTGAAGTGGCCGGTCTCGGAGATTGCCTTAGTGCTTCGTTCCTTAAAGGCAGTACGTGAAGCGGCGGCGGTGGATGCGGGGTTTGGGCGGTGGCCGTCCCCAGATCCAAGGCCGGGCGTGGGCGTTGAGCTGGACGGTGGCGATGCGGGTGGCGTAGGTGATCTCGTCAGGATCGGCGAAGGACACGCCGGCCAGCGCCTTTTTGCGGAAGATCCGCCACCAGCCCTCTTGCAGGTTGAGCCAGCAGGCACCCACAGGGATGAACACCTGCCGGATACGGGGATGGTCTTGCAGCCACTCGCGGGTGCTCTTGCTGTTGTGGCTGGAGAGGTTGTCGGTGACGACGATGATCTGACCTTCGGGGTTGGCGTCCTCGATCAGTTGCAGGAAGTCCTGGTAGCGGGCGCTGTTGCGAGAGGAGGCGCACAGGGTGACCGCCTGGCCGTCCCGCACGCGCAGCCCGCCGTAGACCCAGGTCCTCTCCGGCCCGCGGGCATACTCCAGAGTTTCCTTGATCCGGTGCCCGTCGGCCGACCAGCCCGGCGCGGGCGCGAACGAGCGAGGAAGAACGGGGCCGAGTTCGTCGGCGCAGATCACCGTGGAGCCCTCCGGCGGGCTGGTATAGAGCTCCACGATGCGGGTCCTTTTGGGGCGAACTCGGGGTCCTTGCTGGTGGTCCAGGTCCGGGTGCGCCTCCACCGCACCCCTTCGGCCAGCAGGATCCTGCGGACCTGGCTGCGGGCCACCTCGATCCCGGCCTGCCGAGCGGCCAGAGTGAGGGAGTCCAGCGTCCACTCACCCGGCCCCGCCTCCTCGGACGCCTCCAGCTCCCCGCTGGGAGTTCGGACCGGTTTGCCGGGCGGCACCGAGCGGGCCAGCGCCACGATGGCCGACCGCTCGGCCTCGGTGATCCGGCTTTTGCGCCCGCAGCCGGGCCGATCGGCCAGCCCGTCCAGGCCGTCGGCGTTGAACCGGTGCAGCCACCGCCGCACCCTTTTCTCGTGACAGTCGACCTCGGCCGCAATCGCTGCGACCTTTTGCCCGTCTCAGCTGAGCACCACGATCCGCGCCCGTTCGATCCAGTCGGCCGGAGCATGCCGGGCCCCGGCCAGCCGACGGATCCGCCTGTCCTCGCGCTCGTCCTGCGGCGGACGAGCCCGCACCAACCTCGGCACCGCCCTCACTCCTCCCACAAGGAGACCAAAGGCACCTAAATAGGATCTACCCACTCTTTAAGGAACGAAGCACTAAAGGCAGGGACAATGACCGTGAGCTCCACATCCCGTTACTCACAGCTATCTCAGTAAGTGGCCGCACTTGGGGGTTTTGCAGCGGTCGCTGCCATAGATCTCGGTTGGCTGGTTCATCCCGGTGTTGCTTGGTCAGTCAGGCAGCCTCCTCGACCGGATGAGCCTTACTCCATCGCCCAGATGGTTCGGTGGCACGTGCGGTCTCGGTGGTCTCGCGAGAGGCTTTTCAAGCTCGTCCTCGCGCTTCGGCCAGAGGAAAGCGGCTGGCCAGAGAGCCAACAGGGCCACGGGCATGATGAAAGCCAGGGCGTTCAGGAGCACGAAGTAGGAGAGTTCCTCCCCTCTTCGGAGTGCCACGATCACTGTGGGGCCGATGAAGAGGAAGATCACCGCACTGACGAGCAGCGCGATGCCCTCGTCTCGGCTGAGCAGGTCGTGCATGGTCGCTTCCTTTCAGCGGATCGGACGCCGGGATCTCTCGAGTCTGGGGCCTCGGTATGTACCAGGGTCGGCGAGCCGGGTGCTGATGGCGACGGCTTCGGTGATGTCGTAGGGAAAGCTTTCGGCTGCCAGGTCTGCCGCGTTGGCCGTCAGCTCGAGGCGCTGCCTGCCGGGCTGGCCGGTGCGGACGCCCGGGTCGCGGGCGAGGTAGGGCAGGGCTTCGCGCATGGCGTCGGTGCGTTCGTTGCCGGCCTCGCGGAAGCGGTCGTAGTGGGACATGCCGTGGGGGTGGAGGTCACGTAGGCGTTCTTCGCAGCGGGTGACGACGCGGGCGGCGTCCGGGCGGTCGTTGGCGAAGGGCACGGCCGTGGTCCAGGCTTCGAGGACTTCGAGGAAGGGGGCCTCCTTCAGCCAGTGGGGGTCCAGAGCTCTGGCAAAGCGGGCGTAGGCCTGGGAGTAGGCTGCGGCGATCTCCGCTTCGGCTTCTCGTTGGGCTGCTTCGTCTTTGGCCTGTCGGGCGGATCTTCGTTTCTCCTGGAAGTTGAGGATTCCTCGGGTGGTGAGGGAGCCGACGGCGATCAGCTGGACGAGGCGCTGGCCTCCTTGGGCGAGGGCTTCCTGGAACGGGTCGATGTTCTGCTCGGTCATGGGGTTCTCCTTGGGGTTCTCGGCTGGTGAACGGGTCGGGAAGGCGGGGAGGGTGCTTCGGTCGTCGGGTGTGGGAGTAAGGGGAAGGTCTCTGAGGCTTGGGTCGCCGGAGAGACGGCTGCGACCACGTAGCCGGTCATGTCGCGATGGTCGAGTCGGAGGGCTTCGCAGACTCGGGCCACCTGGTGGGAGACCTGGGATGGAGGTAGGCGGGCGATGATCTCGGCGGCGGCTCGGGCTGCGGTCTGCCGGGCTTCCGTCGATGCGGACGGGGCTGCGGAGCTCTCGATCGCGACGTCGATGGCGAGCTCGGCCAAGGGACGTTCGGCTTTCAGTGCTTCGCGTATGCCTGCTGGTCCTTGGCGGCTCAGGATCTCTGCAGGGTCTTGGCCTTCAGGGAAACACACGGCACCGACATTTCCTTTGAGCTGCGACAACACCTTCCAGGCTCGGGCTGCTCCCCTACGGCCGGCGGGATCGCCGTCCAGGGCTACGAGGGGCGCGGTTTCCACGGGGTTCACGGCTTGGGACAAGAGGTCGAGTTGTCGGGGCGTGAAGGCGGTGCCGCTGGGGGCTATGGCTGCGTGTGCAGTGGAGGCGAGGTTGATGGCCCAGGCGTCGAAGGCGCCTTCGACGATGACCGGGCGGGCACCGGAGGCGAGCTTCGACTTGACCTCGTGGAGGCCGTAGAGGAGGTGGCCTTTTTTGAACAGGGCTGTCTCCGGGCTGTTGAGGTACTTGGGGCCATCGCTGCCGGGAGCGGCTCGGCCGATGAAGCCGACCACCCGGCCTTGGAGGTCTCGGACGGGGAGGGTGATGCGGTCGCGGAAGACGTCGTAGAGGCGGTCGTTCTTGGCACGGACGAGGCCGGCTGCGAGGAGTACGTCTGGGGCATGGCCTTGGCCTGTCAAGGTGCTGAACAGGTTTCGCCAGCCTGCGGGAGCGTGGCCGGGCTGCCACTGCGCCTGGACCTCGGCGGAGAACCCTCTGTCAGCCAAGTACTCCGGAACCCACGATGCCGAAAGCTGCGAGCAGAAGAACTCGTGGGCGGCCTCGAGCGCGTCGAGCACACTTACATCGACGGCTTCCGGCTGCTTCTCGGGGAGGAGCTTTTTCTCTGCGGGCACTGGCCTTCGTGATGCGGCCTTCGATTGCTCATGGAGTTGCCGCTGGAGAGCAGCAGTCGCCCGAAGGATGCGGGATCCGACTTCCTTGACGGCCAGGAGAGGCTTTGCCCGCTGGTCGGCTCCCGCCCAGGAGGAGACGCCGAGATCTCCTGTCCGGCTGGGCACGAGGCCAAGAGAGCGGGTGATGAGGAAGGCCACCGCGTCGGCTTCGACGCGGCCGATGCCGGCGCACGCTCGTCCTGGCGCGTCGAACTCGCCTCGGTGCAGGATTTTGTGAGCGAGCTGGTGGGCGAGGGCGAAGGACGCCTCGGTGTCGTCGGCATTTGGATCGATGATGACGCGGAGCTGCGGGTCACCGAGGTAGGTCCACCGGTCGCCTCTGCCGACGTACAGACGTCGAGCGGCTGCGGCCTGGCGGAGCTTCTCCCACGCCTGGTCCGGGCTGAGCGGAGAGTCTGGTTCCGGCTCTGGGCCGCTGGTCTGCGCGATGTCGAAGACCGGGCGTGGTCTCCCCTGCTGGGACAGGATCCGGATCGCTTGCTCTCCCTTCCTGATCCGGCGTCCGGCCTGCTGCCATTCCTCGAAGGGCTTGACCTGCGTGGCTTCACGTTGGGCGCCGATCAGCAGGACGTTCAGGAACCCGTATCGTCCGTAGGCCGCTGCTCGTTCGAGGACGATCGGCCACGGCAGCTCCCCTCGATGTACGCGGCCGAGTTCTTGCTGGGCGATGACCTCCAGCAGTTCGGCGAGGTCGTCTCTCAGGGTTGGGCTCCGTCCATCCGGGCTCGGGCGGCTTTGCCGACGGCGGCGAGCTTGTCGTTGGCGACCGAGTAGCCCTGGGCTCGTAGGCGGCGGCCGAGGTTGATGTTGCTGAGCTGTACGCCGCTGTTCTCCTCAATGGTGAGGATCTTCTGTGCGGCAGTGACGAGCTCCTCGATGTCGTCGTCCTGGTGGACGTCGTCAGCGGGCTGGATGCGGAGCGCCAGACGGTCAGAGAGCGGTGCCTTCCAACGCCAGCGGAACCGTCCGTGGGACTGCTGGAGCTTGGAGACGGCGACGAGTCGCTCTTGCTCCAGGCTCAGTCCTTTGGCGTACGAGGTGATCTGCCACAGCACCATGCGTCGCCAGAGCAGCAGGGTGGAGGCGGGTGCGAGAGCCCAGCGGGAGACCGGGATCTTCTCCCTGCGGGTTCCCGCGGCAAGGCCGGCGCGTTGCCGGATCTGGTGTCGGACGCCTTCGGTCACGGTGATGAACAGGACGGGCATGGCCGCGTGGGCGATCATGCCTGCGGGGTCGCCGTCGGCGGCGGTGACGTTCACGGTGATGGTGCCGCCGATGTACGCCCAAGCGATCCAGCGCAGGATCGGCCAGGCCAGGTTCTGCAGTTCCAGCAGCAGGTCCCAGGCGAGTAGGACGAAGATGCCCAGGTCCAGGCCGATGGGGACTATCCAAGCGAGCTGTTCGCCGAAGTACGGCACGGAGGCGTCCCGGACGGTGGCGAACGAGCCGACCGCGCCGAGGGCGGCAAGTGCCGCGATGAGAGGGACGAGGGCGATCTGGCACCACAGGATCGTCTTGGGGACGGTCACCGTTGCCTCCGGTTGACCATGAACTGGATCAGGTCGATGACTCCGTGGAGGTCGTCGGTGCTGCCGAGAAGGCGGCCGTGCGGAGTGACGAAGACGTAGACGCCCTCAGCGCCGGCGCACATGACGGTCTCGGTCCACAGGCCGCGTCTGATTTTGAGTTTCCAGATGCCGTTGTGCGGTCTGCGGATCGTCACGTGCAGGCCGTTGCCCACCAGGTGCCTGTGCAGGTCGAGCAGCAGGCGCTGCCGCGCTTCCAGATCGTTCTCGGCTGACGCCACCGTCGACTCCCCCTGAGTGTCGAAAGCTGACGAGATAGAAGCTCGTCAACTAAGGTTCTTGGCGTGCAGAACTTTGCATGATCAGGTGTGAGACTGTCAATCAAAAATGACTGCTCGGCGTGTCGTTATTTTCGGGGAGTGAGCGTGACGGAGACGGTGGCGCCGTCGGTCAGCCTGGCCGACAAGATCGAGTGGCTCATCCACCACTCGTGGCCGGACGAACTACCGCCTGCGGGCACCAACATTGAAATCGCCAAGGCGATATCGAGTCGGACTGGTGAGGACATGTCCTCCACCACTGTGTGGAAGCTGCGCACGGGGCGGCAGGACAACCCTCAGTTCAAGACCCTGACGGCTCTGGCGACGTTTTTCGGGGTGCCGATCGGCTATTTCGGGTTCGCCGAGGAGTCCTCGTCCATCGACGAGGACCTCACGTTCAAGGTGCTGCTGCGCAAGCTGCGCAGCGGGGAGATCAAGCCGGAAGTGCTGCGGGCGCTGGTCGATCTGTCACCGAAGTCGCGGTGGCTGATGGATGAGCTCATCCTCGCCGCGGCTGTCGCCGACCGGCGGGCTGAGGACTGACTTTCGCCCTGGGCTCGGGCACGGAGGGCGGGACGTAAGTCGCGGACGTCCTGGTCGGGCCTGTCCCATCGGGGTAGCGAAGGTGATCGGCCGATCGGGCGGCGGCTTCGGCTTGAGCACGGCGGCCTTCTGCTGCTCGGAGCTGGGCGACGGTGCCGGTGAGAGCGGTGAGGCTGGCGACCAGGACGAGGAGGTCCACGGTCGTCCGGTCTTGGATAAGGCCGGCCATTGCCAGGACGCGGGCCGCTGTGCGCAGCCCTTCTCCTGCTCTGGTGGGTTTGGGGGTACGGCTGTCCGGGGCCCGGGCTGCACGGTCGTAGGCGCGGGCTGCCCGGTGCAGATGCGGGTTGCCGGTGGTTCGAGCTGCGACGTGCAGGACGTCGGAAGCGGCCCAGGCGGCGTCGCGGGCAGCCTGGGGATTGAGGGTGATGCAGCGGCGGATCTGGTCGCTGGCGTGGTCGGCGGCTCGGGCTGCGTCGTTGTAGATCGCTTGGAGCTCCTCGTGGGTGAAGTCGGGTTCCTGCTCGGCTTGGCCGAAGAGGCGAGTCAACTTGGGGAGCGTGAGGTCGTCGGCCAGCTGGCCTCCGCTGTACCAGCGCGGCTGGCCGTCGCGGTCGTGGTGGCCAGGGAGCGTCACGGCGTAGCCGGTGATCTGGCCTGGGTTCCGTTCGCTGTGGCGGACGCGCAGGAGCAGACCTGCCTGGTCGAGGCGGTAGAGGAAGTCCGTGGTTCCGGTGGCTTCGGCTGCGCAGGTTCGGACGGTCCGTCGGAGTATGGCCTTGGCGGAGCCGACGGAGAGCTGGGCGCCGGAGAGCGGATACCGAGCCGGGCCGTTCGGATCGTGTCCGGATGGCGCGGATGACCAACGGGACCTGAGCTTCGGCAAGGTCAGGTCCGGGGCGAGTCGTCCGCCGCTGAAGTAGATCGGTCGGCCGTCGCAGCTGGTGTCGCCTGGGAGGGCGACGGCGTAACCGGTGATCTGTTCCGGGTTCTGACGGCTGTATCGGAACTTGACCAGGATGCCTTCATTGTGGAGCCGGGAGAAGAACTCCTTCTCGTTGCGTGCGCCGGCGGCGCAGGTGATGACGTGCTGTCGCAATGAGGTCCGTGGCGCCTCGGGGCGGTGGTGGCGGCTTGCTTTCTCCGTCTCTCCTCTGGTCGGTCTCTTCGCCGCGGTCTTGTCCGCAGAAGCCGTCCGCACGAAGCCGTTCTTCCACTCGATCCGGCGCAGCGCTGCTCGTCCTTTGATCGCATCATTGCGGATGTCGGGTCGACGTCCGTCCTGCCTGGCCAGGGTCGCCACCAGGTGGATGTGGTCGTCGGCGTGCCGGACGGCGAACCAGCGGCAGCCGTCGTCGTCCCCTCTCCTGGCCAGGCCGGTGGCATGCATGATCTCGCGGGCGATCTCTGCCCACTGCCCATCCGTGAGGATCGGATCGTCCGGATGGGCGCGGATCGGGTAATGCCAGACCGGCCTACTCAGCCCGAGCTCTCCGAGCAGCGCCAGTGGTTGCGTCATCAGCTCGTCCAGCACCTGGAAATCCAGGCTTCCGTCAGCCCTATGCGAGGGTTCCAAGTCCTCGACCGGGCGGAATCCGGCGATGACGTGCGGGACGTGGTGCTTTCCGTGGTTGTCGGGACCGAACACGTAGCGGATCAGGCCCTGGACCCGCTTCCCTCGGATCACCTTCCCGACCACGACAGGTGAGTCCTCACCCGAGCGGTCAGCTCGTCCACCCTCCGCAGGGTCCGGTCAGCCGCCGCCGCGTATACGACGAACCGTTCGGCCTGCTCGCCCGTCGCGTTCAGCCTGGCCACCACCTGGTTGAACAGCACACCGACTTTCCGGACCTGGCCTGTCGTCAGCATGAGCGCTCTCAGCAGGTCACGCATCGCCTCCTGCTCGGCCGAGTCCAGGCCCCGTACGTGCGCCATGCACACCTGCGCCGCATAGGCGCCGTTCGACAAGCCCTGACGTTCGGCGGCCGAGGAGAACGCCGCGTACTCCTCCTCGTTGAATCGCATCTGAACCAACCGCCGTCGACCCGCGCCCCGGCGTGGACTGCGTCGACGTGGTGCTCCTGGTCTGGCGAACACGACCTCCTTTTCTGGGACCGCGCTCGGTCCACTCCACCGCTGGACCGCGCCCGGTCCAGGCACAAGTCATACTTGTGTATCTCTTGCTCGGCGCAGCCGAGCTCTGCGGAAAAGCTCAGCCCGGCGCCAAACGGGGGCCCTTTCCGACCCCGTTACCCCGTGCTCTGGTCGTTTCCGAACCGGCGATGCCAATCGACTCTTTTGCCTGGAAGGGGAAGCTCTCCGCAGCCAGACGTCCAGGACGCCGCTCAGCTGACGAAGCCAGAACTTGTGTCGCTCGTCCGAGCGCCTGCCGGGCTTCAGCGGCGGCGTTCCGTGCTTGGAGGTAGCCTCCGCGGAGCCGTTCGTGACGGAGCCCCATCTGGGTCTCGCCTTGCTGGGTCAACCCCGCCGGCCCGCCTCTCTCCAAGCCGATCAAAGCACTCGATGCCACCGCGGCGGGTGCCTTGATAACGTCCACCACCGCCCTCGCGATCATGTGCACATCGACAGCCTCCGGAGCGAGTACCTGCGGTCTGACCAGCTTGGTCACGGCGTTCACGCTCGGTTTCCATTCCCGATCCGCGTACACCAGTCGGCCGAACCTGACCACCAGCTCACCTGCGTCGATCATCATCTGGTCCAGCTGGGATCGCCGGTCGCAGGAGACCTCCCTCCACATGGCGGTGATCTCGGTCCACTTGTCAGTCAGCATTCCGACCGTCATCTCCGCCTCGGTCAAGGCGGCCGTCGCCTCCGGCAGATCGAGCTGGCGGCAACGTGCCATCAGCAGACGCAAGGTCTGTCCGCTGATCTCGCTGGTCATCAGCGTTGACGTCGCCAGCGACCTCCACGTCCGCGCGCTCTGGGGTACACCCGAGGCCTCCAGCCACTGGACGTTCACGCGCATCCCGGTGAGAGCCCGTTCCCGTCCTTCGCTTCCTCGTAGCGGTACTCGCGTAGGAAGCGGCTCAAGACCCTCGACATCTACCTCGGGTGCGACCCTGGGCTCGGGCATGGTCATGGCCCGCAGCCCTTGGTCCTCCGGGCTTCCCCTGAACCTTGCGTGCCGAACTGCTTCACTCAGCTTGGCCACAGCGTCGGTTCTGCCAGCTTTCTCGGCGATCCGCAGTAGCTGACCGGCGTAACCGTCCACCGCCGTCAGCAACCACTCCTTGCTCGACGGACTGGAGATGACCTCGCTCTGAGCAGTGGCCGGACGCAGGCCCCTCTCGCCCACCTCGAAATGCGCGGACAGCAGGTCCAGCCCGCAACCGAGCGCCTGACGGGCCATGAACAGGCTTCGGGCCAGCTCGCAACGCTCTGGGGCGTTTTCTTCGTTCCCTTGAAGGACCGAAGCGGTCTCCCGTAGCGAAGCCGCGCAGAGCCGGGCTCTCCGCACCGCCGCGGTCTCTCGTTCCTGGGCGCCGAAGCCTGTTCCAACCCGCTCGGCATACCTCGCCAGCACCAGTGCCGTCTGGCCCAGCTCGTCAATTGTCGACCGCTCCCCCGCCTGCCATGACAGCTCCAGCGGCTCGAGCCACTGCATCGTCTCCGCCCAGTGGGCGTCAGCGACGGCAAGCAAGTCACCGAAGGTCGCTCCCATCTACAGCAACGCCCTCTGCAGTCGGCTCACATGTACAGCCGCGTCCAGGCAGGCGAGCTTGTCCTCGAGATCCTGTGCCAGGTCCACGGCTCTCTCCACCGAAGCCGCCACCTCGGTAACCAGTTCCCTGGATCCGGCTCTGGACATCCGCTCTTGCTCCGTACCCTTCGGAAACGCCGGTGCCGTGCTCAGCGAATCGAGTGCGTTCGTGGCCTCAAGGTCCACCGGCCCCCACCGAACCGAGCTGCCCGGAGTCTCCAACTCCGCGCGAGCGATCGTCTGCAGCTCCTTGAGCAGGCCCACCGCGATACCGAGTTCGCTGCGAAGCTCTCCCATCGTGCTGTCCACCAAATCAGGCACCTCCTCGGGTCGTTCCGTCTCCGCCAGTCGGGACGGGAAGGTCAATGCGACATGAGGTCAGCACGCGGAAAGCCTTCTCCTCGGTCATCGTCGGACTTCCGTACAACAGGCCGCGGGAGAGCCCGAGGTCATGCGGCCGCACGGCGGCCTCGAGGACATAGACAGTTGGTCCGTAAGGCCAAGTCCCGAACGCCAAACTGACGAAGTGATGACCCCTTGCGCGCTGAAGAGTCTGGAGAACCACATCGAAATCGGCGCCCGGAGTCGTGAACCACCAGGTGCAGCGGCTTCCGCTGCCGGCTCCCCTCAGCCTCGCATCGGCTTCTGCCGTCTCGGCCTCCAGGTACTCGATCACGTCCTCCAGAAAGTCACAGACCCGGAGCTGGGGCGAGAAGACCTCCCAGGCGATGTCATCCCGACGTCTCTCGAACAGACGCCCCAGCTCTCGCCGGTCGATGACCACCCGCGTCTGTTCCAGGCCGTCGATGAGGAGATGCGCCAGAAGGGACCTCCTGGCACCGGTGACGTCCTCCTGTATCTCGTCGGGGCCATCGAATGCCCCTTCTGGAACGCTACTTCGCGGAAGCACATCACTTCTGTCGGCTGTAGACATCGACCATGCACTATTTTCTCGAATCACCTTGTTTCCCCCATCGATCGCCACCAAGCTCGCATCATCTTGAGGCGAGAATCGATCCAGCGAAATCACCTTTGGGTGATGTGGATGATCGAGATGCTAGAAACGGGCGAGCAAGGTTGTCAATCACCCAACCGGGAGACCATCATGTGGGTCCTGGACTCCAGGTGGAAGCACACAGAGGACAAGTAGCATGTCATCCGTAGAGAAAATAAAATCAGATGACAAGTCTGATTTGGCAGAGAGGATCGATCTTCTCTTCAGGACGGTACATCCAGCCGACCGAGGCCCCTACTCATTGCAGGAGGCCGCAGAGGGCATAGAGAGACTCACCGGGGAGAAGGTTTCGCACAACACTCTATGGAAGCTTCGTACCGGAAAGTCCGACAATCCTACCAAGCGGGTACTGGAGGGACTGGCAAAATTTTTCGGAGTGAATCCCGCTTATTTCTTCCAGGAGAACATATCTGAAGAAATCAGACATCAAATCGAGCTCCTCTCGGCCTTGCGCGACACCGGCATCCGAGGCGCCCAGCTCCGCACTTTCTTCGAACTCTCACCCGAAGGACAGGAGATGGTGGCCGACCTGATCGTCAAAGCTGCCCGTATTGAAAACTACCAACGCAGAGCATCGACATGAAAATTGGAGTCCGGAGGACCTGGATACACCGTTCGTTCTCGTAACCGACCTTCAACCTGGCGTGGAGTGCACCAGCGTGGCAGACGAACCGACCTCTTACCGGACCGGGATGACGGCGTTGATCGTGGCTGTCCCCGAGGCCGAACCCGTCGTGGGGCGTTGGCGGAACCGTTACGACCGCTCAGCCGCCGCCGGCGTCTACGCTCACGTCACCGTACTCTTCCCATTTCTCGATATGGATCAGATCGATGCCACGGTGGTCAGTGAGCTGACGCGGATGTTCTCCGCCCATCGGGAGTTCGCCACCGAGTTCCGCCGCACCGCACGCTGGCCCTCGATGCTGTATCTACCTCCTGAGCCCGGCGACCCGTTCAACCACTTGACCGAGGACGTCGCCGCACGCTGGCCCGATTACCCTCCCTATGGCGGCAAGTACTCCGACACGTCCCCGCACCTGACCGTGGCGATCCACCAGCCCGATCCCATCCTCGACCAGGTCGACAGGGACCTCACAGGCCGTCTGCCGTTCTCGGCCACCGTCACGTCAGTCGATCTGGTCGCCTTCAGGGGCCAAACATGGCGCCGCCACCATTCCTTCAAACTGGGCCGATAGCACCAAGAAACGGAGCAGCGCGAGCAGGGCTTCGTGAACGCCCTCGGGTTCTCCTAGCAGGTAGGGGTTCGTCGAAGAGGTTCTTATCAAACATGGACCTGCTCCTGAAGTTTGAGCGCTGCGGGCATCGCTTCTGCGATCGCAGCAAGCCAGGAAGCCTCCCCTGTCAGATCAGCCGCACCTCCGCCCAGCGAGGTGGGCTCATCGTGCGCCTCGGCAGGCACTCCTCTTCGGTAAGCCTCCAGGGCCAAGGTGATCAACGCCGCCTCGACAGCTGCGACTCGTTCTCTACCGCTGAGACCGACACGTTCTGCTGCCGCGTTCATGGCTTCCCTCAGTCCCAGGGGCCGGTAGGGCGTGAGTGCGAGCAGCCCGTCGTGGATCTCGATCACTCTTCGCTGCAATTTCCAACGGGGACCGAGGTCCGCGGTGCTCAGCATGACGATCTGAGGAAACGCCTCGTGCAGCATGCGCCACAAGGGGCCGAGCCTGCGGCACAGCCGTCTGTCCTTGGAGAAGCGCACTGGTGCGGCCAGCGCTGGCCCCCACGTCGGCAACGTCATCCCCACGACGATGAGCAGCACAGCCACTACGGGGAACGTCACCGAAAAGAGGCAGCCCAAAGGCGAGACCACTGACGGGCAAGGAGCATCATGGCCAGCCACAGGCGAGGCGAACCCGAACGCCTGCGACTGGACGAAGAGCGCTTTCTCCAGAAGGTAGGCCAGCATGACCATGCTGCCGACAGCGACGGTCCCCAGGCCCAAACGCAAGACCAGCCTGCGGGCATAACGCGCGTACCGGACGCTGACGAACAAGAGGTCGACCATCGCCTTGCCGAACAGGACGACATAGATGTCGATATAAATAACGAGCGCGGGGTTCTCCCGGTAGAGACCTCCGAAGTCACCCACCCTGGCGGGCACCGGGCTGCTCAGGAACATCCCCGCCATGACCGCGATAGCGACCGCGTAACCGATCGCCTTCCTGCGGATCATCGGCCTGGCCCGATCCGGTGGGTAACTCAAGCTCAACAGATGGGACACGAAGCCCAGCGCGGCCAACAGCGTGCACACGTTGGACAGCAGGCGCCCCAAGTTGGGGAAGATCCGACTCTCGATCGCCTGCGCGGAATCCGACAGCAGAACGAAGGCCAGTCCCAGTGTCGTCAGCAGAAAACACAAGGCGAGTTGTCCGGGCCGTGACGGCCCCTTGCGCAGCCCGCGTGCCTTCAACGCGGCAGCAGAGAAGGCTACGGTTGCGACCGTGAAGAAAACGACATCGATCATGAGGACTCCTATCTCTGCCACGGGGAATGACCCCAACTCGCCTCCAGCCGGCCGAGCACCTCCGCGATGTCCGGGTCCTCGACGGTTCGAGGCATCCGGCGCTCATCAACTTGCGCCATTACGAGGCTCGCGAAGTACTCGACTTGCTGTTCCTGAGGATTGCTGTACTCGCTACGGCCAAGGACCATCTTTACGAGAGCCGGATCAAGATGAGGGAAGAAGATAGGGGCCAGCTCCATGACATCAAGCCCACACTCCTCATGACCCAACAGCAAGTGCCCGATCTCATGCAAGGCGATGTGCTCACGGTGGTAGGGAGTCATGCCTTCCACCGTGTAAATACGGTCGACAGTATCGGATGGCAGAAACAACCCATTAGGGAAACCGGTACGAACCGGCAGGATGGGAAGAACTTCTAGAGAACGACCACGCCGTTCTTGTAGACGCTCGCAGAAGACCCCGAAATCCCACGGGTCAGGGATATCCAACTCCCTGATGAGATCCTGGCATTGCTCCCGTCGAGCACGTTCTAGCAAGCGAACTGACCCCCGCGACTACGGCCCTCCCCCAAGGGGCTGGCATCCGGTACGGAATCCATACCCTTGCCATTTTCGCAGCCAAGGTCAAGCAACAAACGCGGGATGCCCCTCCCATCTACCGATTTTTCTCGATTCCATCAGCAACAGGCGAATGTTCGGAAAGATTTTGCGATAGTCGAGACAAGACAGTAATGGCACCCATGAACCCATTTCATCCTTGGGCGGCTTGGGCGGCACGGTGGTTTTGCAGGATGGGAGGGCCTTGACGAGGTGGCCGACCTTGCCGGGACTTCAGCGCAGCCTATGCAGGATGCTCCATGATTTGAGCTGGGCGGGTCTGGCCCCGTGCGGGATGAGGCTGGTGACGACATAGACGGTGATCGCGGTCTTTGCGGTCCTGCGGCCGGTGCGGCGGCATTTGTCCTGGAGCTCCCGAGCTGCGTGGGAGAAGAGCAGGCCTGGAGCTGAACCTGGCAGGCCTTCCGCCTGCGGATCTCACGGTGGCCGTACCCTTACCCAGCACCGGGATCTCGTTGCTCTTGGCCTCGACCTGGTCGTGGTGCAAGACAGCAGCGAGCAGATGCACCGCCGTGCCGTCGGTGCACCTACCGCGCAGAGTCTTACCACCGACCGCGACCTCGGTCAGCGGAAGGTCGCCAAGGCGCTTGGCGACCAGTCGGGCGAGGTAACCGCCCGCCGCGGTGTCCAAGGCGTCGGGCGGGCCGGCAGCTGACCCAGCGCGTCCGAGGACGGTGGCGGCGCGCACCACCCTGGAGCCAGTGTCCCCCAATCCGACGACCGTCCACCTCGATCCGGCGATCCCCCCGAACTCATAGGGCTGCCGCTCTCCCTGGCTTGGGTCGCACACCACGTGTCCGCGTCCTGGAATGCATCGAGCACGGCCCGCAGGGACTGCTGATCTCCACAAGAGCAACGGGACACCGACCCGCTCAAGCACGAAGACCGGCACAACCCTGCCGATCGCAACCGCCCTGCGAACGGAGACAGCTATGTTCAAACAGTCGGCAGCGGTGACCAAGGCGTAGCAGCGCGGACCAGCCGGAGGCGGTCCGGAGCAGACGATCACATTCCATCCCGCAAACGGATCGCGGACGGATGATCAAAGGAGGCGATGTGCACATTCCACCGATCGCGGAGATCACGGACGGACGACTGACGCTGCAACTGATCGACCTGAAGGTCACCCGGACCTACGGCGGCCTCATCGAGGGCGCACCCTGCCGCCATATCAACGACCGCAAGCTCCAGCAGCTCAAGGAGCGCAACCCACCCCGCGCCGTCCACATCGTGGAACCACCCCGCCTCACGCCCCCTTGGGCCCGCGCCTCCGGGAGCTACGGACCTGACAAGTTCCTCGGCCCCATGGAGGTGCTCCCACCGCTCCAGTGCGAGGGACTGTTCACCGGCCCCGCCACCTCCAAACCCGTACCGCCCGACTTCGACCACCTGACCACCGAGCTCTTCATCGTCTGGTTCCAGGACCCGAGCCCCTCCCACATCCACCCCGACCTGGTCCCCCAGATCCTCGCCGTCCCCTGGAACGACCTCGCCGAGGACTTCGGCATCGACGACCTCTGAACCCCCGAAGGGACTTGGGGTGCCTCGAAGATTCCGGACAGCGTCTGGTGGTCTGATGACGCTGCGAGCTGCCGGGGCGGGTACTCGTCTTCGATTTCCCATGAAGTCCGGTAATCGAGGCCTGAATGCAGGCCTCTGCGATCGTAGAACAGCGATGTCAACTCGGCCGCCGCCCGGGCCCTCGTGCCGTCCGGCCCCAACCAGCCGCGCACCACATGTTCAGGAGTGATCGTCGGAATACATCTGCTGCCACCGAGTGCCCTCCGCCGAGGGGCCATATCCGAGGCCCCTGCGCACCAAAGCGCTATCCGACAGATTGCATCGTTCCGATCTCTCAGAGGCAATATCGTGCCCCCTGCCGAGCCATACCAATCTGTCTGGCTCGTCGCTCTGGATGTCAGCGAAGCGTGCCCCATCCCGGCGACAAACGGGTGGCAAATAATCTTTAAAGAGATCAATGACCCTGAAACAGGGTCCTGAGCTGGGAAAACGTGGAGCGGATAACGGAAATCGAACCCGCGCTGTCAGCCTGGGAAGCCGGGGACACCATGCTTCGACTTCGACCAGCAGGTGACCGCTACTCAGCTGGGGCAGAGGGCAAGGTTCTTTGGGCCGTCCAACGGGACGGCCTCGCACGTTGATTCGGGATCGGGCTACTCACCACGGACCCTTACAAAGTAGATTTTTTCCGCTGCGACAGCAGATCTCCGGACGGTCACCCCCAAAGCGACAGGGTCCTGTGAAGCTCATTTGAACACCGCGGTTGCCGAAGCCCTGTTGACCGTGGACCCGCTGGTCAGGGCTGGGATCGAGGGGTAGCGGTCAGGACCGGTCGGCACGTTCGGGGCCACGGTCAAACGACGGTCACAAAGGCGAGAGGCCTGATCGCTCAGTGAGCGATCAGGCCTCTGACCTGCGGTTTTACAGTCGGGACGACAGGATTTGAACCTGCGACCCCTTGACCCCCAGTCAAGTGCGCTACCAAGCTGCGCCACGTCCCGTGAAACCTTCCGCTTTCGGCCCCTCTGGGGCGTTGGCGGCAGGGATAACTCTAGCGCAGTCGTGGGGGTAGCGCACATCGGTTGATCGGGGCGGGGTCAGAAGGAGAGGGGTTCGCCGGGGAGGAGGTCGAGGCGGCGGAGGATGACGCCTTCGCGCAGGGCCCAGGGGCAGATCTCCAGTTCTTCTATGTCGAAGAGGTCCATGGCGGCTTCGGCGACGATGGCGCCGGCGAGGAGCTGGGGGGCTCGGCCGGGGGAGACGCCGGGGATCTGCATGCGCAGGGAGATGGGCATCTCGGCCAGGCGTACGGACCATTCGCGCACGGCGGTGCGGGTCAGGACGCGGCGGACGAAGGGGCCTTCGGCGCTGGGGGCGGCGCCGGCTATGCGGGCGAGCTGTTTGAAGGTCTTGGAGGTCGCCACGGTGTGGTCGGCGGGGCCGAAGCGGGTGATGGAGCCGATGCGGGCGGCGATCTCGGTGCGGACGTGGCGGCGGACGGCGCGGATCTGGTCGGGGTCGGGGGGGTCCATGGTGAGGCGGTCGCGGGTGAGGCGGCCGGCGCCCAGGGGCAGGGAGAAGGCCGCGTCCGGCTGCTCGTCGGTGCCGGTCGCGATCTCCAGGGAGCCGCCGCCGATGTCGAAGACCTGCAGGCGGTGGGAGGACCAGCCGAACCAGCGGCGGACGGCCAGGAACGTCAGTTTGGCCTCGTCGATGCCCGACAGGACCTCGATGTCGGTCTGCAGCTCGGACTTGATCCGCGCGAGGACCTCTTCGCCGTTGGAGGCCTCCCGGACCGCGGAGGTCGCGAACGCCAGGGTCTCCTGGACTCCCTTGTCCTCGGCGATCTCCAGGGCCTCGGCGACGAGCCGGTGGAGGGTCTCGGCTCCCTCGTCGGAGAGCGTGTGCCCGTCGACGAGGTGCTCGGCGAGGCGCAGCTCGGTCTTGTGGGAGTAGGCGGGGAGCGGTCTCCCGCCCTGGTGCGCGTCCATCACGAGGAAGTGCACGGTGTTGGATCCGATGTCGAGGACGCCCAGTCTCATACGTCGAAAGTACCGAAGAAACCATCCCCGCAGGTGAACTCGGGTGGTGAGCTTCACGTTCCTTATGTGGTGGAAGATGCGCAAAACGCCAGAAACAGGGTATGAAGATCAACGTGAGTGATTTCCTCGTCGTGGCGAACCGCCTGCCCGTGGACCGTTTCGTGGGCCCGGAGGGCGAAGTGGGGTGGCGCCGCAGCCCCGGTGGCCTGGTCACCGCGATCATGCCCCTGATGCGCGGCAGGGACGGCGCGTGGATCGGCTGGACGGGGTCGGCCGACGAGGAGGTGGAGCCGTTCACCGACGACGGCCTGTCCCTCGTGCCGGTCCCCCTGTCCGCGGAGGAGGTGGAGCTGTACTACGAGGGCTTCTCCAACGCCACCCTCTGGCCGCTCTACCACGACGCCGTCGCCCCGCCCGAGTACCACCGCCGCACCTGGGACGCCTACGTCCGGGTCAACCGCCGCTTCGCCGAGGCCACCGCCGCGGCGGCCGCCCGGGGCGCCACCGTGTGGGTCCAGGACTACCAGCTCCAGCTGGTGCCCAAGATGCTCCGCGAGCTGCGCCCCGACCTCAAGATCGGCTTCTTCCTGCACATCCCGTTCCCGCCGGTGGAGCTCTTCCAGCGCCTGCCCTGGCGCAGGGAGATCATCGAGGGCCTGCTCGGCGCCGACCTCGTGGGCTTCCAGCTTCCCTCGGGGGCCGCGAACTTCGTGCGGATGGCCCGCCGCGTCCTGGACGTGCGCGCGCACAGCGGCCGGATCCAGTACGACGGCCGCTCCATCCAGGCCAGGGCCTTCCCGATCTCGGTGGACGTGGCCGAGCTGGAGGAGCTGATCTCCCGGCCCGAGGTGCGGCACCGGGCCGACGAGATCCGCGCCGAGCTCGGCGAGCCCGAGCGCATCCTGCTCGGCGTGGACCGGCTCGACTACACCAAGGGCATCACCGAGCGCCTCGACGCGTTCGGGGAGCTGCTGGCCGACGGCGAGCTCAAGCCGGGCGAGGCGGTGTTCGTGCAGATCGCCACCCCCAGCCGGGAGCGGGTCGAGCAGTACCAGCTGCTCAAGGACGACATCGAGCAGCAGGTCGGCCGGATCAACGGGGAGTTCGCCCAGCTCGGCGCCCCCGTGATCAACTACATGCACACCAGCTACGACCGGGCCGAGCTGGCCGCCCTGTACCTGGCCGCGGACGTCATGGTGGTCACCCCGCTGCGGGACGGCATGAACCTGGTGGCCAAGGAGTACGTGGCCTGCCACAAGGACCTGCGGGGCGCGCTGGTGCTCAGCGAGTTCGCCGGGGCGGCGGCCGAGCTGCGCCGCGCCTTCCTGGTCAACCCCTATGACGTGGACGGGCTGAAGCGCACCCTGCTGGCCGCGATCCGGGGCGAGCCCCTGGACCTGCAGCGCAGGATGCGCACGATGCGGCGGCGCGTGGTGGACTACGACGTCAGCCGCTGGGCGGAGACCTTCCTGAGCTTCCTGAACGACGAGGGCGTCGTGGAGGTGGAGGAGGCCGCCGAACTGCTGGCCTAACCCGCGGCGGCCGCGTCCTGGGCGGCGATCGCCTTCTTGAGCGCCTTGGGCAGCGGCCCGGTGCGCTCGTTCAGGTCCGCGAGCCGCCGCTTGTGGGTGCGCCGGGCGCCCCGGTCCAGGACGTTGCGCAGCTTCCCGGCCTCGGCGAGCGAGACGAGGGCCGCGTCCGCGGGGTCGATCCGGGGCAGCGGGTCGCGCAGCGCGGCCGTCACCCGGTGGCGCAGCCTCCCGTGCAGCCGGGGGTCGCGCGGGGTGATCCGGTGGCTGGGGAACAGGCCGAGGATCTTGTGCTTCTCGACGCGCACCCACCCGCCGTCGGCGAGCTGGTCGCGGACGGCCGCCGCCGTCTGCCGGCCCCGGCGGCCCACCCAGTACTGCCACTTGTGGCGCCGGGCGGCCGACAGCTCCTCCAGCACCGTCTCCAGGACGGGGTCGTGGCAGGGGTGCCGGACCGCCACGACGGCCCGGCCCTTCTCGTCGGCCAGGTGCCCGGCCAGGTAGAGGTCGGACAGGGCGGCGGCCCGCACCAGTTCGTTGAGGTGGACGCCCATCCGGGGCTTGCCGCGGTCGGGGTCGAGGGCCAGGAGGTAGATCCGCTGCGGCAGGGTGTCGGGCAGTTGCACGGTCATTCCTCTTCTCGTGCTTCCGGTGTCTCCGGGTTCTCGGGCTGTTGCTTGTCTCGGGCGGTGGCCCGGGTGGGACGGCCCGGGCCCCGCATCTTCCCCACTCCCGACGGCAGCCTGCCCGCGTCGGCCAGGGCGCGGCGCAGCAGGAACTCGATCTGCGCGTTCGCGCTGCGCAGCTCGTCACCGGCCCAGCGCGCCAGCGCGTCGTACACGGCCGGGTCGAGCCGGAGCAGGAGCTTCTTCCGTTCGGTCGCCATGGGCTTCGCTACGCGTAGAGGGTTCCGGTGTTCACCACCGGCTGGGCGTCCCTGTCCCCGCACAGCACGACCAGGAGGTTGCTGACCATCGTGGCCTTGCGCTCCTCGTCCAGCTCGACGATCTCGTCCTCGGCCAGCCGGGCCAGCGCCATCTCCACCATGCCCACGGCGCCCTCGACGATGCGGCTGCGGGCGGCGACGATCGCGGTGGCCTGCTGGCGGCGCAGCATCGCCTGGGCGATCTCCGGCGCGTAGGCCAGCCGGGTGAGCCGGGACTCGGTGATCTCCACGCCGGCCGCGGCGACCCGGGCGCCGATCTCCTCGCTGAGGCGGGCGGTGATCTCCTCGGCGTTGTCGCGCAGGGACAGGCCGGGCCCGTCGTGGGTGTCGTAGGCGTAGCTGTTGGCGATGTGCCGGACGGCGGTCTCGGTCTGGATGGCGACGAACTCCACGAAGTCGTCGACCTCGAAGACCGCGCGGGCGGTGTCCTTGACCTGCCAGACGACGACCGCGGAGATCTCGATCGGGTTGCCCTCGAGGTCGTTGACCTTCAGCACGTCGGTCTCGTGGTTGCGGATCCGGGTGGAGACCCGGCGCCGCTCGGTGAGCGGGTTGACCCAGCGCAGCCCGTCGGTGCGGACGGTGCCGGTGTAGCGGCCGAGCAGCTGCAGCACCCGCGCCTCGCCGGGGGCGACGGCGGTGAGCCCGGCCGAGACGACCAGGGACACGGTGAAGAGCACGCCTCCGAGGACCATCAGGGCCACTCCGAACGCGGTCCCCTCACCTTTGCTGATCATGACCACGCCCCCGGCGAAGGCGGCGATGCCGGCGACCGTTCCGGCCACCACCCCGCCCAGGACGGGCCAGCCCGAGGCGCCGAAGGCGATCCGCTCCCGCACCTGCGGGACCGGGGGGTTCGCGTGCTCGCTCATGACGGTTCTCCTCATCTTCTGTTGATGTCTTGAACCTAGCAAAGTGATATCACTTTTTCAACCGAGGATCCGGGGCAGGGAACCGGCCTCCTCCGCCAGGAACTCGCGGAGCCGCGCCGGCCACAGCGGCAGCCCCGTGAAGGACTCCCCCCGGCACGGGAACCGGTCGACCTCGTACCCGCCGCGTTCCGGATCGTCGAACTCCGGGCCGCAGCGCAGGGACAGGTCCATCGACTCCAGCCGGCCCAGGAAGAACCGGTGCACGTAGTCGGCCTTCGGGCGGTGCTCGGTGTAGGTGAAGACGCCGTGCAGCGGTCCGGCCGTCGCGCCGAGCTCCTCCATCAGCTCCCGCCGCGCCGCCGCCCGCGTGTCGGGGTCGTCCGGCTCGACCCTGCCGCCGGGGGTCGTCCAGTACGTCGGGACGCCCGGCCGCGTCCGGCGGAACAGCACCAGGTCCGCGCCGTCCAGCAGCAGGACCCGCGCCTTGCGCACGACCGGCCGGTCCGGGGGCACCACCCCCCGCAGCACGTACCCCTCGGCGAAACCGCCGCGTTCGGCGGCCTTGGCCGCCCGCACCCGCTCCAGCTCCGCCGCCCCGCAGCCGATCTCGCCGGCCAGCGCCAGCACCACCTCCAGCAGGTCGGCCAGCTCGCCGGGCGAGGGGTCGGCGGCGAACTCGTCGGCCTCCTCGTACAGCTTGGCCAGCAGCAGGCCGCACCGCGCGGACCGCTCGGCGACACGGATGTCGGGCTCCTTTCCGGCCTGCCGCATGAGCTGCGGAATCAGGTCGCGGACGAGCTTCTCCCTACGGAAGCCATAAGGATCGAACATCTCAGGGGGCTCCTTCTTCTTGTTTTTTGTCATCCACCGCTAAATATGCGAACCACAACACGTGGTACGTTTCCACGCCGAACCGGATTCGGGAGGTCCCATGCACCGCGTCGCCGTCACCGGACTGGGCGTCAAGAGCCCGGCGGGGAGCACCGTCCAGGACGCCTTCTCGACGGTACTGTCGGGTAAGTCCACAGCGGTTCACCTGCCCGAACTGCTCGACGCCGGGGTCCCGGTGACCTTCGGCTGCCCGGTGAGCGGGTTCGCTCCCGGGGAGTACTTCCCCCCGCACCGGCTGCGCCACCTCGACCGGCCCACCCGCCTCGGCGTCGCCGCCGCCGCCGACGCCTGGGCCGACGCCGGCCTGGACGGCCCGCTCACCGCGTCCGGCGAGCGGGCGCGCGGCGGCACCTACGTCGGGACGGGCGGCGGGCACATCGCCCACACCGCCGAGCTCGGCACCGTCCCGCGCGAGCGCCTGCCGGTCGCCTCGGTGCCGATGATCATGCCGAACGCGACGGCCGCGCGCATCTCGATCCGGCACGGGCTCCAGGGCCCCTGCCTGACCTTCGCCTGCGCCTGCGCCAGCGGGGCCGTGGCGCTGGGCGAGGCGATGACGGCCATCCGGTACGGCCGGATCGACCGCGCGCTCGCCGGCGGGGTGGAGGCGATGCTCACCCCGTTCGCGGTGGCGGCCTTCGCCCGCATCAGCGCGCTGTCCCGGCGCAACGACGCCCCGCACGAGGCGTCCCGGCCCTTCGACAGGGACCGCGACGGGTTCGTCATGGCCGAGGCCGCGGCCTTCCTGGTGCTGGAGCGCGCGGACCTCGCCGAGGCGCGGGGCGCGCGGATCTACGGCGAGCTCGCCGGTTACGCCGCGGGCGCCGACGCCGGGCACATCGTGCAGCCGCTGGAGGACGGGGAGGTCGCCGCCCGGACGATGCGGGCCGCCCTGGACGACGCCCGCCTGGCGCCCGGAGACATCGGCCATGTCAACGCCCACGCCACGGCCACCCTCCACAACGACCGGGCCGAGGCGCGCGCCATCGCGAGCTGCTTTCCCGCCGGCTCTCCCCCGGTCACCGCCACCAAGGGCGTCACCGGCCACCTGATGGGCTCGGGCGGGGCGGTCGAGGCGGTCTTCGCGCTGCTGTCCGCCCGCGCCGGACTCGTCCCGCCGACCGCCAACTTCACCGGAGGCCCCGACGCCGACCCGATCGACGTCGTCCACGGCACGCCACGGCGGATCCCCCCGGCGCCCGTCCTGTCCAACTCCTTCGGGTTCGGCGGTCATGATGCGACGCTGGTGCTGATCCCGGCGGAAAATCAAGCCCCGGATAGGACAGGACCTATCGCAGAGTAAGTGAACGGCTCTTATCCGCTTCTTATACTTGAACCTTCAAGATGTTCCTTGAAAGCTCAAGTAAATCCCCCGCTCGGACGGAGACGAGACCGCGCAATGAGCCGCTCCCTGAAGGTATGGATCATCGGCGGCGTGACCGCCCTGCTTCTGGCGTTCGTCGTGGCGCCCTTCCTCTACACCCAGTTCATCGCGGACGACGCGCCAGAGCAGTTGAGCGTCAGCACGGAGACCACCACGGGCGCCACCGGGGAGTCCGCCTCGGCGGACGGAGCCTGGAAGGTCGGCCCCGGCTCCCAGGCGGGCTACCGGGTCAAGGAGGTGCTGTTCGGCCAGGACGTGGAGGCCGTGGGCCGCACCGGCCAGGTCACCGGCGACCTGACGATCTCCGGCGCGTCGGTGAGCGAGGGCTCCTTCACCGTCGACATGGCGAGCGTCAAGAGCGACGAGGAGCGGCGGGACGGCCAGTTCAACGGCCGCATCATGGACACCACCACCCACCCGACGTCCACGTTCACCCTGACCCGGCCCATCGAGCTCGGCTCCGTGCCGGCCGTCGGCGCCCAGGTCAAGGCCGAGGCGACCGGCGAGCTGACCCTCAAGGGCCAGCGCAAGGAGGTCTCCTTCGAGGTCACCGCCTCCCGCACCGCCGCCGACGCCTTCGAGGTCAGCGGCCAGATCCCGGTGGTCTTCACCGACTACGGCATCGACAACCCCAGCTTCCCCGGCATCGAGGTGGAGGACGACGGCCAGGTGGAGTTCCTGCTGAAGTTCACCCGCTGACCCGTTCCGCCGAACGGCCCGCGCCCCGTCCCCACGGTGCGCGGGCCGTTCGCGTACCGGGTTGTGCGAAGCCCGGCGAACCCGTACAGTCTTTTCCTACCTGTTTGATTGGTTTAGTAGGGAGACAGCGGTGTCACGCGCCTTCGTGCTCCGGGCGGGCGGGGTCCTCGCCCTTCTCGCCCTGTGGTGGGCGGCGTCCGCGGCCGGCATCTGGCCCGAGGTCTTCGTCCCGAAGCCGGAGTCGGTCTGGAGCAGCCTCGTCGAGACCTGGACCGACGGGTACGCCGGGCACCCGTTGTGGGAGCACCTGGGCGTCAGCCTGCGGCGCATCCTGCTCGGCAGCCTCTACGGCGTCCTCGGCGGCGTCGTCGCGGGCCTGCTGATCGGGCTGGTCCCCACGGTGCGGGCGCTGCTCGGGCCGCTGGTGACCTTCGTGCGCACGCTGCCTCCCCTTGCCTACTTCAGCCTGCTCGTCATCTGGTTCGGCATCGACGAGACGCCCAAGGTCGTGCTGCTGTTCGTCGCGGCGCTGCCGCCGGTCGCGGTGGCCACCGCCGACGCGGTGCGCGGCGTGCACGAGGACTACGTGCACGCGGCCCGCTCGCTGGGCGCGACCCGCCGCCAGATCCCCTTCCTCATCGTCCTGCCGTCGGCGCTGCCCGAGCTCATGACCGGCATCCGGGTCGCGGTCGGCGTCGCCTACACCACCGTCGTGGCCGCCGAGACCGTCAACGGGGTGCCCGGCATCGGCGGCATGATCCGCGACGCGCAGCGCTACAACCAGTCGGACGTCGTGGTGCTCGGGCTGCTGGTCATCGGCGCCTCCGGGCTGCTCATCGACGCCCTCCTGCAGCTCGCCGAACGCAGGCTCGCGCCGTGGCGCGGCCGGGCCTGACCCCCGTCACCACCCTCGAAAGAAGCACCACCGTGAAACTGAAGTCCCTCACCGCGGCCGCCGCCCTCCTCCTCGGACTGACCGCGTGCTCCTCCGCGGACGGTTCCGGCTCCGGGGAGGCCAACGCCGACGGCACCCCCCGGGAGCTGCGCATCGCCTACCAGCTCATCCCCAACGGCGACCTCATCGTCAAGGACCGCGGGTGGCTGGAGGAGGCGCTGCCCGACACCGAGATCACCTGGTCGAGGTTCGACTCGGGCGGCGACGTCAACACCGCGATCCTCGCGGGGTCGGTGGACATCGGGCTGGCCGGCAGCAGCCCCGTGGCCCGCGGGCTGTCCGCGCCCCTGGACATCGCCTACAAGGTGCCGTGGATCTTCGACGTCATCGGGGAGAACGAGGCACTGGTCGCCAGGGACGCAAGCTCCGTGGCCGAGCTCAAGGGCAAGAAGATCGCCGCGCCGTTCGCCTCGACCACCCACTACAGCCTGCTGGCCGCGCTGCAGGACGCCGGTCTGAAGGAGGACGACGTCACCCTCGTCGACCTCGAGCCGCAGGACATCCAGGCGGCCTGGACGCGCGGCGACATCGACGCCGCGTACGTCTGGACGCCGGTGCTCGGGGAGCTGCAGAAGGACGGCAGGACCCTCGTCACCAGCAGGGACCTGGCCGCCAAGGGCAGGGTGACCGCCGACCTCGCGGTGGTGCGCACCGCTTTCGCCGACAGATACCCCGAGGCGCTGGCCGTCTGGCTGCGGCAGCAGGACCGGGCGGTGAAGCTCGTCCGCGAGGACAAGGCCGCCGCGTCCGCGGCGGTCGGACGCCAGCTCGGCCTCTCCCCCGAGGAGGCCGGACGGCAGATCGACCAGCTCATCCTGCTCGACGGCGAGGAGCAGCAGGGCGCCGGCCATCTGGGCACCGCCGCCGCGCCGGGCGCGCTGGCGCAGACCCTGCGCAGCACCGCCGAGTTCCTGCGGACGCAGAAGACCGTGGACGCGGTGCCCGAGCTGACCGTCTTCCAGCAGGCGCTGGCCGCTGACGCGCTCGCCGAGGCGTTCGGTGGCTGAATCCTCCCCTCCCGCGGTGGAGCTGAGCGGCGTCTCCCTGTCCTACGGGGGACGCCGCGACAGGGTCCTCGCCCTCGGCCCGGTGGACGCCCGGATCGAGGCCGGAGAGTTCGTCGTCATCGTCGGCCCCTCCGGCTGCGGCAAGAGCACCCTGCTGCGGCTCGTCGCGGGGTTCGCCCCGCCCTCCGAAGGCACGGTGCACGTGGACGGGGCCCCGGTCGCCGGACCGGGCCCCGACCGGGGCGTGGTCTTCCAGCAGCCCCGGCTCTTCCCGTGGCTGAGCGTGCGCCGCAACGTGGAGTTCGGCCTGCGCACGACCGGAGTCCCCAGGGCCGAGCGGCGGGCCAGGTCCGCCGGGCTGCTGGAGCTCGTCGGGCTGGGGGACTCCGCCGCGCGCCGCCCGTACGAGTTGTCCGGCGGGATGCAGCAGCGGGCGGCGATCGCCCGCGCCCTGGCGCCCGACCCGGCGATCCTGCTCATGGACGAGCCGTTCGCGGCGCTCGACGCGCTGACCCGCGAACGGCTCCAGGAGGAGATCCGGCGGATCTGGCAGGCCACCGGCAAGACCGTCCTGTTCGTCACGCACAGCGTCGACGAGGCGGTCTTCCTGGGGACGCGGATCCTCGTGCTCAGCAGGCGGCCCGGCCGCATCGTCCTGGACCGTTCCGCGCCGCCCCGCTCCGCAGGCCCCCGCACCCGTCCGTCCTCCCTCGCCCTGCGTGAGGAAGTCGCCGCGGCCGTCCGCGACGCCGCGGCCTGAGCACCGAAGGAGCATCCGATGCGCTTCCACTGGTTCCTGCCGACGACCGGTGACGGGAACGGAATCCGCACCGCCATCATGGACACCGACCGGCGTCTGGCATCCGGCCGCCCGGCGAGTGTGCGCTACCTGTCGCAGGTGGCCCGGGCCGCCGAGGACGCCGGGTTCGAGGCGGTGCTCACCCCCGTCGGCGCGGGCTGCCCCGACCCGTGGATCGTGTGCTCGGCGGTCGCCCAGCACACCGAGCGCCTCCAGATGCTGGTGGCGTTCCGGCCCGGGTTCGCCCTGCCGACCCTGCTGGCCCAGCAGGCGCAGGCCTTCCAGGAGGTCTCCGGCGGGCGGCTGGCGCTCAACGTCGTCACCGGAGGCGACCCCGTCGAGCAGCGCTCCTACGGCGACTTCCTCGACCACGACGCCCGCTACGCCCGTACCGAGGAGTTCCTGGACGTGCTGAAGCGGAGTTTCACCGGGGTGCCGTTCGACCACGAGGGGGAGCACTACCGGATCGCGGGCGGGGGTCTTGCCGAACCGCTGGAGCGGGTGCCGGAGCTGTACTTCGGCGGGTCCTCCCCCGCCGCCGAGCGGGTCGCCTCCCGGCATGCGGACGTCGCGCTCACCTGGGGCGAACCGCCCGCGGCGGTCGCCCCCAAGGTGGAGCGGCTCAGGGAGCGGGCCGCCGCGCGGGGCCGGACGCTGCGGGTCGGCCTCCGCGTGCACGTGATCGCACGCGACACCTCGGCCGAGGCGTGGGCGGTGGCCGAGCGGCTGCTGGCGGGCATGGACCCGGCCCGGATCGAGGCGGCGCAGCGGCGCTTCGCCCGCTACGACTCCGTCGCCCAGCGCGCCATGACCGATCTGCACGGCGGCGGCACCCGGGATCTGGAGGTCTCGCCGGGGTTGTGGGCCGGAGTCGGGCTGGTGCGCGAAGGCGCGGGCACCGCGCTCGTCGGCTCCTACGAGGAGGTCGCGGCGCTGCTGCGCGAGTACGCGGGACTCGGCGTCGAGGAGTTCATCCTGTCCGGCTGGCCCCATCTGGAGGAGGCCTACCGGGTCGGTGAGAACATCGTCCCAAGGCTGGCCCCGGTGACGGCCTGAGCCCCGCGGCCTCAGTCGTCGACGTCGGCGAAGACGTCGTGGTCGGTCCAGTCCGAGACGTGGCCGCGGGCCGTGCTCGCCCCGGCGATGCCCACGGCCATCCCGGTCAGCGCCGCGAAGGCGGCGGCACCGGCGACACCGGTGATGATCCTGCGTCCGGTCATCTTCGGTCTCCTCCGACTTCGGTTCTTTTGACTTCCAACGAACGGCTCCACGGTGACGGACGCCACCCGCGGGTGTCAACGATCGCTACTGGACCGTAATCCTGCGACCGGCGATAGGAGAAATGTAAAGTAACTCTCTAAATCCCCTCTGTCTCGGAGGAATATTGCATACCGTCGTCCGTCCGGCGATGCTCCCCACCGCTCTGCTGCTCGCCGTCGGCCTGGCCGCACCCGTCCGGGCGGCGCCCGCCCCCTCACCGGTCTCCCAGGAGCTCGACGCGCCGGGAGGATGGACGGCCGAGCGCATGCGCCGGGCGGAGGCGGCCCCGCGCGACATGCCCGCCCGGACCAGGAGGGCCGCGCCGAAGAAGCCGCCGCCGATCGCCAAGGCCGTGGTCGCCGCAAAGCACCGCAGGGCACCGCTCAAACAGATCGGCCGCCTCTACATCACCGGTGAGGACGGGCGCGTGGCCACCTGCACCGGGACGGTCGTCAACACCGCCCGTCCCGGGCGGGGCAAGGGCAACGGCAGCGTCCTGCTCACCGCGGCGCACTGCCTCCAGGACCCTTCCGACGGCTGGAACGCCCGGTCCCTGGTGTTCGCGCCCGACCTGGACCGGGAGGCCGCCCCGCACGGGTTGTGGAACGGGTACCGGACGCTGATGTGGTCGCCGTGGACCGAGCGGGCCGACCCTGCCTTCGACTACGCCTTCGTCGCGATGGCCCGGCACTCCTCGGGCACCATCCAGAAGAAGACCAACGGCCAGAGCCTGCGCTTCGACGTGAAGCGCAAGGCCCGGCTGTGGTCGCGGCTCTACGGGTACGCCGTCCAGCACCACCCCCGCAACCAGGACTACCCCGAAGGCGGCAGCGTCCTGCGCATGTGCAGGGGCCGGACGGGTCCCGTCACGCTCTCCGGAGGCAGGTTCCACACGCTGAAGTGCAACATGTCCCACGGGGCCAGCGGCGGCCCGCTCATCGCCGGCATGCGGAAATCCGGTTACGGGCGGATCGTCGGGGTGACGAGCTTCCGCAAGGAGGGCGAGGCCAAGCTCTACAGCCCGGTCCTCGACAAGTGGGCCAAGGACCTCTTCCTCCGGATCCGCACCGTTCGCGTGCCGCTCCAGGAGGCGCCGCAGGACGTCGTCCGCGTCCCGAAACGCCTCACAGCACCCGGAAGGTGAGCCCCGCCCGCCGGAGCCGGTCGATCAGCGCCTGTCCCATGGCCTGCGCCGTGGTGACCTGGCCGGCCGTCTCCGGCAGGTCGTCGTGCAGGAGGCACAGCGCGGACTCCGCGAGCATCTTGGCGGTCTCGGTGTAGCCGGGGTCGCCCCCGGCCACCTCGGTGTTGACCGAGCGGCCGCCGCCCTCGCCGTGGAAGCGCACCCGGAACCAGTTGCGCGCCCGCTGCTCCGCCGAGGGCCCCTCACCCGGCTGCCGCCGCAGCATCTCGCCCAGCCCGCCGTCTCCGCCGAGGCGCCCGGCCCTGGTCAGCGCGAGGAAGTGGCCGTAGGTGAAGTCCGGCCCGTACCGCTCCAGCGCCCGGGCGCTGCGGACGACCACCTGCGGGTCGAGGGTGGGCAGCGGGACGGCGAACCCGCCGCGCAGCCGGGTGTGCGGCAGGGGGCTGCGGGAGATCCGGGCGCGGCGGTCTTCGGGCATCCGCTCCATGCGGGAGCGCGCCCGCGCGGCGCGCAACCCGGTGAGCGGGTCGAAGATGACGCCCTTGGCCGAGGCGATCGTGCCGCCCGAGGCGCTGCCGCTGGCGCTGACGAACCCCTCGACGCGCAGCGGCACGCCCTCGGGCAGCTGCTGGACGGTGAAGAGGACGCCCAGGTCGTGCGGGATGGAGTCGAAGCCGCACGCGTGCACCAGGCGCGCCCCCGACTCCACCGCGCGGTGGTGGTGGCGCACGTACATCAGGTCGACGAACGCGGGCTCGCCGGTGAGGTCGATGTAGTCGGTGCCGTTCTCGGCGCACGCCTCGACCAGCGGCTCACCGTACTTCAGGTAGGGCCCGACGGCGGAGACGACGAGCCGGCTGCTCCGTGCCATCTCCTCCAGGGACGCGGGGTCGTCGGCGTCGGCGTGCAGCAGCGGGACGTCCGAGCCGAGCCGTTCGCGCACCGCCTCCAGCTTCGCGCGGTTGCGTCCGGCCAGCGCCCAGCGCGTCTTCCCCGCGTGCGCGGCGAGGTACTCCGCGGTGAGCCCCCCGGTGAAACCGGTCGCCCCGTACAGAACCGCGTCGTACTCCCGTTCCCGCTCCATGCGACGTTCCTTCCCCTTTCCCCCAGGCCTATTGACACGATATCTATCAATTATCGACCCGGTGACCACAAACGCCCCTACCCCCTGCCGGGCGCGGCACGCCTCAGGCCGCCCGGCTCCAGTCCACCGCGCCGAGCTCGTCGAAGACGGCGGTGTTGAGGCGGTAGGCGAGCCGCACCTCGTCGATGATCCGCCCCCGCTCCCCCGCGTCGAAGGGCGCCTCGTCGACGCGCCGGCGGTAGGCCTCCTTGAAGGGCTTGGTCTTCAGGCCGTCGAAACGGTAGAAGCCGGTGCCCCTGCCGCCCTCCAGGCCGTAGACGCGCTCCACGCGGCGGCCGATGATCTGGCCGCCGGACAGGTCGCCCATGTAGCGCACGTAGTGGTGGGCCAGGAAGCCGCCGGGCGAGGTGAACGCGACCTCGCGGATGCGGGCGGCGTAGGCGTGCGCGGCGGGCGACTCCCCGATCCGGCCGGCCCAGTCGGGACCCAGCAGCTCGGCGAGGTCGGCCTCCAGCGCGGGCCTGCGGACGAGCTCGGCGAAGACGAACCGGCCCGCGACCGGGTGCTCCCGCATCGCCTCGGCCGCCTCCTCCAGAGCGGCGTACACCGGGAGGAGCCGGGCGGTCAGCGCGGTGTACGCGGACAGGGGCAGCTTCCCGCCCATGAGGTCGCTCATGTAGCCGTTGGACTCCGCGTCCGCGTGGTCCTGGACACTCGCCTGCCGCAGCACGGCGGAGAAGGGCTCCCCCGGAGGAAGGGTCATTCGGATGCTACTCCTTTGTCGCAGTTTGGACTGTTCGAGCAGTTGATCCACATTGGGGGTACCTTAGCTTAGGCTCACCTAAGAAAACAGGTCGGCCTTCTCCGGCGGCGGGACGCGGTCAGTGCCCGCGCGGGGCCACCCCGAGCACCGCACAGGCCTCCTGGTACATGCGCACCACCTCGTGCCGCACCTGGACGCGGTCCTTCAGCGGCTCGTTCCAGGGCACGCGGACCTCGCGCTCGGAACCGTCGGCGAGCACCGCCCGAAAGACCATCGCCTCGGCGTCCAGGCCGGTGTTCACCGCGCTGACGGCCTCGACGCCGCCCAGCGCCCGGCAGATGAGCACGTTGTCCTCGGCGTGGTCGCCGTTCATGTGGGCGGCGATGGCGGCGACCGCCTCGGGACCGAACGGAAGGTCGGACATCGAGGTCCTTTCGGAATAGCGGGATGTATGACCGTTAAGGTACTCCACGGAAGTCAGTGCGGCCTTACCTCGTCCGTGTGCCGGAGCGGGCGGCGCCGCGTCAGGATCCGGCCAGGAACGTGCCGGGTGACCGGGTCGCGGTTACCCTGGAGACACCGCGGGCACCCTTGGTGCCGTCCTGGTAGGGGGAGACGATGCCGGAGCCTCGCCTGCAGTTCGCGCAGAAGGCGTTCATCGTGGACCGGGACCGGGTGCTGCTGGTCCGCAAGTCCGGATCCGACCCGCACCATCCGGGCTGCTGGGAGGTGCCCGGCGGGCGGCTGAAGGTCGGCCAGGACGCCGACCTCGACGAGCACATCCGCCGCGAGGTCTACGAGGAGGTCGGGCTGCGGGTCGAGCCCGGCCCGCCCTTCCACCTGTGGGACTGGTGGATGCCCGACGGGGAGCCGGGCGAGGACGTGCGGGTGGTGGCCGTCGCCCGCACCTGCCGGGCCGTCGGCGGGACCGCCGTCACCGACGAGCACCGCGTGCCCGACGACCACCTCGGCGAGGCCGCCTGGGTGCCGGTGCGCGACCTGGCGGACTACGACGTCATCCCCGGCCTCAAACCCGTGATGGAACACTTCCGCACCGACCTGGCATGAACCCGGCCCGCTGGCTCGACGCCCCGCCGGAGCCGAGGTTCACGCTGACCGTCCTGGGCGACGTGCGCGTCGAGCTGCGCGCCCGCATCCCCGAGCGCTTCACCGGCATGGACGCCGACCGGCTGCTGTACGCGCCCCTGCGACCGCTCATCGCGGGCACGGCCGTCAACTTCGCGCGCAACGCCCGCGAGCACTTCAAGCACATCGGGATCCTCGGCCGCATCGGGGACGACTCCTTCACCCCGGTCATCCGCGCGACCCTGCGCGACCTGGGCGTCACCGACCTGCTGCACGCCGACCCCGAGCAGCAGAACGGCTGCTCGGTCATGCTCCGCGACCCCGGCGCCCGCCTGCTCGTCGCCAGTGACCGGGGGCCGCGCCCCACACCCGAGGACGTCCGCGCCGGACGCGAGGCCATCGCCTCCTCGGACCTGCTGGTCGCCGACGGCTACGCGCTCCTGGAGGAACGTTCCCGCGCCGCGCTGCTGGAGGCCATGGCCCTGGCCCGCGCCCACGGCACGCCCGTCGCCTTCGACCTGGTGCCGCACGACCTGCCCGACCGGATGGCGCTGCCCGGCGTCCTGCCCGCCCTGGAGCTCGCCGACGTCGTCATCACCGAGGTGCCCACCCTCGCCGGGCTGCTGGAGGACGGGGCACGCCTGCCCGAGCGCCTCGACACCCTCACCGCGGGCGACCCCCTGTGGCTGCTGCGCGACGGGCCCACCGCGATGGAGCACTCGCTGGCCTACCGGCGCGGGCGGCTGCGCCTGGGCTACCCCACCGGTTTCCGGTCCGGCGTCACCGAACGCACCGGCTTCGGCGACCGGCTGACCGCCAGCGAGCTCTACTGGTGGCTGTCGCAGCGCTGACCCCGCGCGAGCGCCTTTAGCGTGGCGTGGAACCTGCGGCGGCTGGGCGGCAGCCCGAACAGCTCCTGCCAGCGCCAGACCGGTGAGCCCTCCCCCAGCACCGCGCCGCGCAGGAACTGGCCGGGCAGTTCGTCGGCCGGGTAGGCGTGCCCGCCGACCATCACGTACGAGCGGCCTTCGTCGTGCAGGCGGCGCAGCGCCTCGTGGCCCGCCGGGCGTCCGGTGAGGCCGGCCGCCTCCGCCGCGGCGCGCACCCGGCCGCCCAGCGCGCCCGCGTCGGGCAGCAGATGCCAGTGGAAGTGGTCGACGCACGCCCCGCCGCCGCCCGGCGAGGCCGGACCGTGCTCCAGGACCAGGACGCCGGGATCCCCGTAGGCGCGGGCATAACGGCCGGAGACCTCGGCCCGCCAGCCTTCGGCGCGCTGCCACAACGCGGGCGGCAGCTGCCCGCCGCACCGCCAGTGCCGTTCGCTGACCAGCAGCAGATGCCCCTCGACGAGCGGGGCGAGGTCGGGCGCAAGGTAGAAGTCGGCGTCCCGTGCCAGCACGCCCGGGGGCAGGCCCGCCATCTCGTTGAGCCGGAACCGCAGCGGCGGGCACAACACGCAGTCGTGCGCGGACGGCTCCCCCGCCGGGCCCCCCTGATCCGGAAACCATCGTGTCGCCATGAGCGTCCTCATCGTAGGCCGCCGAGAGTCAGTGGCACGCTTGACTCTTCGCGTTCAGAGCAAAAGATAATCTCTTCCGAGCCGATCACCATCGAGGGCGGCCTCCCGGCCGCCGGAGCGGAGCGTGTTGATCCTCGACGTCCGCGACCTCCACCGCCACCTGTCGATCGCCACCGAGACCCTGCGCGACCACTACCGCTCCGTCCCGGACGGCCCGCAGGGCTCGGGCGGCTGGTACCACGAGCTCGGCGGCGCCCCCGGCGCGACGGCGACCGCCCTGGCGCTGGCCTGCTTCGTCGACTGCGACGAGGCGCCCGACCGGCTCGACCAGGCGCTGCGCTTCCTGCGCGAACACCAGCAGGAGGACGGCGGCTGGCCCACCCGCACCAGCGGCAGCCAGGCCGTGGTCGAGGCGACCGGCTGGATCGCCTGGGCCCTGGCCCGCATCCGCTGCGACCTGCGCGAGGGCGCGCCCGACCTGCACCGGGCCACCCGCTGGCTGATCGGGCAGCAGAATCCCGACGGCGGCTGGGGCTCGATGCGGGACGCCCCCTCCCGGGTCTGGCTGACCTGCCTGGCGCTGCGCGCCCTGAACGAGCTCGACCCGCACGCCGATGCCGTCGCGCACGGGGTGCGCTGGCTGCTGGACCAGCGGGTCACCGACCAGACGACCCGCGCCCGCGTGTGGGGGGTCAACGGCGGCGCGGGCGGCCCGACCGTCACCCACACCGCCTTCGCCCTCATCACCCTGGCCGAACTGCGCCCGGCCGACCTGTCCCGCCACCTGCCGGCCTTCGCGTGGCTCACCCGGCGGCTGGCGATGGACCCCGCCAACCCGCACAAGTGGATCGAGACCTACACCGTCGCCCCTGCCGAGGGCGGCGCGTGGCGGCTCAACCTGTGGCATTACGGCCTGCCGCTCGCCCTCACCGCGCTCCTGCACCACCCGGAGGGGCCGCCGGTGGCGCAGGTGGGCCCGGCGCTCGAGCGGATCCTGCGGATCTCCCCCGGCGAGCACATCTGGGGCGACGACATCACGCCCGGCGAGAGCCCGTCGTTGTGGAGCCTGTGGTGGTCGCTGCAGGCCATCACGAGCGTGTACCGCCAGCCGCTCTTCCGCCCCGACGACCTCGTCGTCTGGCTGAAGGACGCCGTCGTCATCCGCCGCGGCACGGCCCGCCGCAAGCCGCTCTTCTCCCTGGCGCCCGCGTTGTGGGCGGCCGGGCTCGGCCGCCTCCTCAAACGCTACTGGGCGTACGCCGCCCTGCTCCTGCTGTGCTCCCTGATCGGCGGAGGGGTGCTGGCCGGATGGTGGAAGGGCGAGGTCTTCTGGGTCGGCCTCGTCATCCCCATGGCCCTCATCCCCCTCCAGGAGGCCTTCAAGCCCCGGCGCTGACGCCTCAGGCGGGGCCGTCCCCGCGCAGGCGGCGGGCCAGCTCGGCCTCGCCCGCGGCGCGCATGGCCTCCACCGGCACGTCGGTGCGGGCGGTCATCAGCTCCACCTGCCGGACGGCCTGGTGCAGCAGCATCGCGTAGCCGCTGACGACCGTGCCGCCGCGTTCCAGGACGGCCCGCGCCAGCGGGGTGGGCCACGGCGAGTAGACCACGTCGAAGACCGGGACGCCCGCCTCGGCCACCGGGCCGGTGAAGGGCAGGGCCCCCTCGCCGGGCAGGGTGGAGACCACCAGGCCGGTGTCCAGCAGGGCGGGGAGCTCCTCCAGGGTGGCGATCTTCATCCCAAGGCCGAAGCGCTCGCCGACCTCGGCCGTCTCCACCGCCCGCGCGGGCGTCCGGACGGCCAGGACCGCCCGGCTCGCGCCGAGCCGGGCCGCCGCGGCGAGCGCGGACGCCGCGGTGGCGCCGCCGCCCAGGACGACGAGCTCGTCCAGTTCGTGCACGCCGCCCTCGGCCAGGGCGGTCACGATGCCGTACACGTCGGTGTTGTCCGCGATCCAACGGCCGTCGCGCGGGACGAGGGTGTTGGCTCCGCCGACCCTCACCGCCAGCTCGCTGCACTCGTCGGCCAGCTTCAGCGCGGTGCGCTTCAGCGGCATCGTCAGGGACAGCCCCGCCCACGGCCGCGCCAGGAAGCCCGCCAGGCCGTCCTCGGCGCACTCGTGCGCCTCGTACGCCCACTCCTCCAGGCCCAGGGCCGCGTAGGCGGCCCGGTGCAGGACGGGTGAGAGGGAGTGCCGGATCGGCGAGCCGAGCACGGCGGCGCGGCGGGTCAGTCGCGGTTCTTCTCGAGCCATTTGTCGAACTTCTTCTTCAGCCGGGCGAAGTCTTCCTCGGTCACCCCGAACTCGGTGATGTGGTTCTCCGGGTCGGTGGCGACGAAGAACATCCATTTGCCGGGCTGGGGATCGATCGCGGCCTTGATCGCGTCGAGTCCTGGATTGCTGATCGGGCCCGGCGGCAGGCCGAGGTGCTTGTACACATTGTAGGGGGAGTCGATCTCCAGGTGCCCGTACCGCACGTCGATGGTCCGCTCGCCGTGCGCGTACATGACCGGGGTGTCGAACTGCAGGGCCTTGTCGGCCTTGAGGCGGTTGTAGACGACCCGGGAGATCTTGGCCTGGTCCTCGGGCTTGCCCGCCTCGGCCTGGACGATGCTGGCGATCACCATGATCTCGCTGACCGTCCGGCCCTGCTCCTCGGCGCCCTCGGCGAGGTTCACCCTCTTGATCTCCTGGCGGAACCTGTCGACCATCATCTTCAGCAGCTGCTGGGCCGTCGCGTCCGGCGGCAGGTCGTACCGGCCGGGGAAGAGGTAGCCCTCGACCTCGCCCTTGGCCGCCGCGGGCAGGCCCAGCTTCCGGGGATCGACCTTCTTGAACGCCGAGACCGGGATCTTGGTGGTCTTCGACAGCCGCTGGTAGATCTCCGAGGCCCACAGGCCCTCGGGCACGTCGATCACCCCGGAGCGGGCCTCGGGGCTCAGGATGAGCGTCACCGCCGCCTCGGCCGACATGCGCAGGCGCATCACGTAGAAGCCGGGCTGGATCGACTGGACCTCGGGCGCGTCCTCGGCCGCGTTGACGAACGCCTTGGCGGACTTGACCACCTCGGCCTTCTCCAGGGTGCCGGCGATGACGGAGGTGGAGTCGCCGTCCTTCACCTCGACCGTGACCTTGCCGGTGCCCTCCCCGGTGTAGTCCGGCGGCTGCATGTAGGCCTTCAGCTCGGTGTAGCCGAAGTAGCCTCCGCCGCCGACCACCACGAAGAGGAAGAGCAGGGAGGCCACCGCGGCCGCGCCGCTCCCCCTGCGCTTGCGCTTCTGCTTCTTCTGTTTCTGCTTCTGCCTCCGGCGCCCGCCCGAGCCGACCACCGGATTGTCGTCCCGGGTCTTGTCCGTATCCCAGAAGTCGGTGCCGCTCACTCTTTCCCCTTGACCGGCGCGCCCGGCGGGTTGCCGGTGAGCCGCTCGGAATCGAGCGCGGCCTGCAGCAACACCGCCGCTGCGGCCTGATCGATGACGCCGCGTTGGTTCTTGGCCTTGGTGCCTCCGGCCCGCAGGCCGCTGGCGGCGGTCACGGTCGTGAGACGTTCGTCATAGAGACGTACCGTACCCAAGGGGAGTTTCAGTGCCAATCTCCTGGCGAAGGCCCGAGCCGAGGCCGCCGCCTGCCCCTCCCTGCCGGACAGGTTCGTCGGCAGCCCGACGATGATCTCCAGCGCCTCGTACTCGGCGGCCAGGGCGAGGATCCGCGCGACATCGCCCCGGCCGGCGCGCACGGTCTCCAGGGGGGTGGCCAGGATGCCGGCCGGATCGCTGCGGGCCACGCCTATCCGGACGCTGCCCACGTCGACGGCCAGCCGCACACCCTGTCTCACTCGGCGCCCACCGCGTGTTCCACCACGTGCAGCGCCTCGGCGATCTTGGCGGGGTCGGCGCCGCCGCCCTGGGCGAGGTCGTCCTTGCCGCCACCGCCGCCGCCCAGCGTCCTGGCGGCCAGCGAGACCAGCTTCCCGGCCTTGCGGCCCCGCTCGCGGGCGCGCTCGTCGACCGCGACGACCACGACCGGACGGTCCTTGGGCACACCGGTGATCATGACCACGCAGGGGCGGTCCTGGATCCGGGAGCGCACGTCCACGGCGAGCCTGCGCAGGTCGTCCGCGCCGGTGCCGTCGGGGGCGCGGTGCCCCACGAACGCGATGCCGTTCACGTCCTTGGCGCCCTGCGCCAGCCCCGCCGAGGCGGCCAGCACCTGCTCGGCGCGCAGCCGCTCCAGGTCCTTCTCGGCCTCGCGCAGCCGGCTCACCAGGCCAGAGATCCGCTCGGGCAGCTCCTCGCGGCGCGCCTTCACCTGGTCGGCGAGCTGGGAGACCAGCACGCTCTCGCGGGCCAGGAAGCGGAAGGCGTCCATGCCCACCAGCGCCTCGATGCGGCGCACCCCGGCTCCGATGGACGACTCGCTCATCAGCTTGATCAGGCCGAGCTGGCCCGAGCTGCCCACGTGCGTGCCGCCGCACAGCTCGCGGGAGTAGTCGCCGACCTCGACGACCCGCACCTCGTCGCCGTACTTCTCGCCGAACAGCGCCATCGCGCCCATCGCCACCGCCTCGGTCTGGCTGGTGGTGAACGCCCTGACCTCCAGGTCGTTGATGAGGACCTCGTTGACCTCGTCCTCGACGTCGCGCAGCACCGACGGCGGCACCGCGCCGGCGGCGGTGAAGTCGAACCGGAAGCGGCCCGGGGAGTTCTCCGAGCCCGCCTGCGCCGCCGACTCGCCCAGCGCCGCGCGGAAGCCCTTGTGGACCATGTGGGTGGCGGTGTGCGAGCGGGAGATGGCGTTGCGGCGGGAGACGTCGATCTCGGCCAGCACGGTGTCGCCGGAGCGGGCCACGCCCGAGCGCACCCGGCCGCGGTGCACGATGAGGCCGGTCAGCGGCGACTGCACGTCGGTGACCTCGACCTCGGCGCCGCCCAGGAAGCGGATCACCCCGTGGTCGGCGAGCTGGCCGCCGCCCTCGGCGTAGAAGGGGGTGCGGTCGAGCACCACCTCGACGTCGGTGCCCTCGGGCGCCTCCACGACGTTGGCGCCGTTGACCAGCAGGCCCACGGCCCGCGCCTCGGCGGTGAAGTCGCGGTAGCCCAGGAAGTCGACGGTGCCGCCGGCCTGCTCCAGCAGGTCGCCCAGCACCGAGACGTCGGCGTTGCCGGTCTTCTTCTCCCTGGCGTCGCGCTTGGCCCGCTCGCGCTGCTCGGCCATGAGGCGGCGGAAGCCCTCCTCGTCGACGGTCAGGCCCTGCTCGGACGCCATCTCCAGGGTGAGCTCGATCGGGAAGCCGTAGGTGTCGTGCAGCTTGAAGGCGTCGGCGCCGCCCACGACCTCGCGGCCGGAGTCCCGGGACTCCTTCACCGCGACGTCGAAGATGTTCTCACCGGTGCGCAGGGTGCGGGAGAAGCTCTCCTCCTCCGCGTCGATGACGGTGTGGATGTTGGCGGCGGTGCGGACGAGCTCGGGGTACTGCTCGCCCATCGCGCCGATCGCGGTGGCGGTCAGCTCGTGCAGCATCCCGCGCTCCTGGCCGCCCAGCAGCCGCAGCTTGCGGACCGCCCGGCGCAGGATGCGGCGCAGGACGTAGCCGCGGCCCTCGTTGGAGGGGATGATGCCGTCGGAGACCAGCATCATGCCCGCGCGCACGTGGTCGGCCACGACGCGCAGCGAGACGTCGTCGTTGCCGTTGGCGCCGTAGCGCGTCTCGGTCAGCTGCGCCGCGCGGTCGAGGACCTTCCACATCGTGTCGGTCTCGTAGATGTTGTCGACGCCCTGCAGCAGGATGGCCATGCGCTCCAGGCCCATGCCGGTGTCGATGTTCTTGGCCGGCAGGTCGCCCGCGATGTCGAAGTCGACCTTGCTGCGCACCGCGCCGAGCTGGAACTGCATGAAGACCAGGTTCCAGACCTCGAGGTAGCGGTCCTCGTCGGCCTCGGGGCCGCCCTCGCGCCCGTACTCGGGGCCGCGGTCGTAGTAGATCTCCGAGCTGGGGCCGCCGGGGCCGGGCACGCCCATGTGCCAGAAGTTGTCGGCCAGGCCGCGGCGCTGGATGCGGTCCATCGGGACGCCGACGTTCTTGTGCCAGATCTCGGCGGCCTCGTCGTCGTCGTGCAGGACGGTGACCCAGAGCCTGTCCTCGGGGAAGCCGAAGCCGCCGTCGGACTGCGACCTGGTCAGCAGGTCCCAGGCGAAGGGGATCGCCTGCTCCTTGAAGTAGTCGCCGATGGAGAAGTTGCCCAGCATCTGGAAGAAGGTGGCGTGCCGGGTGGTCTTGCCGACCTCCTCGATGTCCGGGGTGCGCACGCACTTCTGGCAGCTGGCCATCCGCGGGGCCGGCGGGGTGCGCTGGGCCAGGAAGTAGGGCTTGAACGGAACCATGCCGGCGGGCACCAGCAGCAGCGTCGGGTCCTCGGCGATGAGGCTCGCCGAGGGCACGAGGGTGTGCCCGTTCTGCTCGAAGTACCGCAGGTATCGGCGGGCGATCTCAGCCGACTCCATGTGTTCCGTCCTTGATGTCGTCGTGGTTGTCGTTGTGGTCGAGGGCGCGGAGCTCGCGGGCTTCGACGGGCCGCGCCTGCAGGATCCGGATCGGCCGGGCCCGCCGGGGGTCCACCGGAGGCTCCTGGTCCAGCCGGATGGCCTCGTTCAGCTCGGCCTCGCGCTCGGCCATGTGGGCCCGCACCTCGTCGGCGAACTCGCGCAGCCTGTCCCCCGTGGTGCTCCCGGTCTTCACCGCGTTCTCCACGGCGCGGACCGCGAGGTTCTCCGGGGCGAGGCTGCGGGCGAAGCGCATCGCCCTGCGCTGGGCGTACAGGGCGGTGCCCGCGCCCACCGTGAGCCAGAAGAGACGTTTCATCTGCGCCCTCCCTTGCGCTGGGCCGGCAGCTGGGGCCGTGCCGGGGGGCTCGGGCGGCTGAGCGCCCTGCGCACCCCGTAGGAGAACGCCGCGGCCTTCACCAGCGGTCCGCTGACCACCGAGGTCATCACGGTGGTGACCGCCGAGACGTTCTGGGTGACCCCCGCCATCTGCTTGGTGATCACATCGGTGCGGTCGAGCTGCTCGCCCGCCTGCTCCACCGTGCGGGCCATCTCCTCCAGCAGCGGGGCCGCCTGGTCGCCCAGCTCGGCCACGAGCTCGGTGGTCTCCCGCAGCAGCCGGGCCAGCCGCAGCAGGACCAGCACCAGGAAGGAGACCAGGACCGCCCAGAAGACGGCGATGATGAGACCTGCGAGCTGTCCACCAGTGAGCATCCGGGTCTTCCCATCACAGTTCGTCGAGCCCCCGCACGGGGCGATCGGGCCGGAGCCCGTGTTCCACGGACCTTATCGCGTGCGGGCTGCTCAGAAGGCGAGCCGGCTGCCGGGCACCGGGCCGTCTCCAGCCTAACGGCCCCGGAGAACAGTTCTAATACGCTCCAGCACCTCGGTCCACCGGGTTTCCGCCCCGTGCCTGGTGGGGCGGTAGTAGCGCCGGTCGACCAGTTCGTCGGGGGCGTACTGCTGGGCGACGACCCCGCCGGGGTGGTCGTGGGCGTAGAGGTAGCCCTTGCCGTGGCCGAGCTTCTCGGCGCCCCGGTAGTGGGCGTCGCGCAGGTGGCCGGGCACGTGGCCCGCGGCGCCCCGGCGCACGTCCGCCATCGCCTCGTCGATCGCGGTGATCACGGCGTTGGACTTGGGCGCCAGCGACAGGTGGATCACCGCCTGTGCCAGGTTGATCCGCGCCTCGGGCAGGCCGACGTGCTCGACGGCCTTGGCGGCGGCCACCGCCGTCTGCAGGGCCGTGGGGTCGGCCATGCCGATGTCCTCGCTGGCGTGGACGATCAGCCGCCGGGCGATGAACCGGGCGTCCTCCCCCGCCACGATCATCCGGGCCAGGTAGTGCAGGGCGGCGTCCACGTCGCTGCCCCTGATGCTCTTGATGAAGGCGCTGATCACGTCGTAGTGCTGGTCGCCGTCGCGGTCGTAGCGCACCGCCGCCCGGTCGACGGCCTTCTCCAGGACGTCCACGGTGATCTCCCCGTCCGCCGCGACCAGGGCGGCGGCCTCCAGGTAGGTCAGGGAGCGCCGGGCGTCCCCACCGGCGAGCCTGACGAGGTGGTCCTCGGCCTCCCCGGTCAGTACCGCCCGGATGCCCCGTTCGTCCGTCAGCGCGCGTCTGAGGACCGCACGCACCTGCTCGTCGCCCAGGGGCTGGAGGGTCAGCAGCAGCGAGCGGGACAGCAGGGGGCTGTTGACCGAGAAGAACGGGTTCTCGGTGGTGGCGCCGATGAACGAGACCCAGCGGTTCTCCACCGCGGGCAGCAGGGCGTCCTGCTGCGCCTTGTTGAAGCGGTGGACCTCGTCGACGAACAGCAGGGTGTGGCGGCCGGACATGCCCAGCTCCCGCTTGGCCCGGTCGATGGCCTCCCTGACCTGCTTCACGCCGTCGGAGACCGCGGAGATCTCCACGAAGCGGCGCTCGGAGGCCCTGCTGATCACCGTGGCCAGAGTGGTCTTGCCGGTCCCGGGCGGGCCCCACAGCACCAGCGACATCGGCGCGTCCCGCTCGACGAGCTGCCTGATCGGCGTGCCGGGGCCGGTCAGGTGCTCCTGCCCGACGACCTCGTCCAGGGCGCGGGGGCGCATCCGCACGGCCAGGGGCTCGTTGGCCCGCTGGGCGTCCTCCGCGGGGACGTCGAACAAGCTGTCCATAAGGTGACACTATCCGGCGCAGTCCAGAAGCGGCGTAGCGGTTGACAGAGCGACCGGAACGGGAGTGACGTTGTCCTTCATGACTCGGGAGCCCAGCGGATACGACCGCGCCCTCGACCTGTTCGAGGGCGTCGTCGTCGGCGTTCCGGCGGGCGCCTGGGACCTGCCGTCCCCGTGCGAGGCCTGGAGCGCCCGCGACCTGCTCGGCCATGTGATCGGCGGCCAGCTGGAGATCATCGCGCTGATCGGGCGGACTGAGCCCCCCGACGCCGCGGACGATCCCGGCCGGCTCGCCGGGGACGACCCGGTGGGCGCCTGGCGGCGGGCCAGGGCCGCCTGCGCCGCCGCCCTCACCCCCGCGGCGCTGGCCACCCCCATCCCGTTCGGCGGGTTCGGCGAGCTGCCGCTGCGCGACCTGCTCGACACCTACGTGCTGGAGCTGCTGGTCCACGCCTGGGACCTGGCCCGCGCCGCCGGGCTGGCGGTGCGGCTCGACGCCGACCTGGTCCACCGCGCCTCCGCCACGGCCCAGGTGATCGGCACCACCATGCGCAAGGAGGGCATGCTCGGCCCGGCGCTGACCCCGCCGCGCGGCGCGGGCGAGCTCACCCGGCTGCTGGCCTTCCTCGGCCGTGACGAGAGCGCCTTCCCCGAGGCCTGAGGACCCCCGGAAAAGGGGGGACCCGCACGGCCTCGCGGCCGCGCGGGTCCTGCGCCCGCGTGCGGGGCGTCAGCCGGTGAACTCCGCGAGGGTGCGCTCGGCCTCCTCCAGCCAGGCGCGGCGGGCCGTCAGCGCCTCCTGGGCGTCCTTGACGCCCTTGGCGTTGTTCGCCGCCTCGGCCTTGGCCAGCTTCTTCTCCAGCTGCTCGATCGACGAGCGCAGCTGCGCCACCGTGGCCTCGGCACGCGCCCTGGCCTCGGGGTTGCTGCGCCGCCACTCGGACTCCTCGGCCTGGCGGACGGCCTCCTCGACCTTGCGCAGCCGGCCCTCGAGCCGGTCGCGGTCGGCGCGCGGGACCATGCCCGCGGCCTCCCAGCGCTCCTGGATCGAGCGCAGCGCCTGCCGGGTCTGGCGGACGTTGCCCACCGGAACGAGGCGCTCGGCCTCCTCCAGCAGCTTCTCCTTGACCTCGGCGTTGCCGGCGAACTCCGCGTCCCGCTCGTCGAAGGCGGCCTTGCGGGCGTTGAAGAAGACGTCCTGGGCGCCCTTGAAGCGGCCCCACAGCTCGTCCTCGACCTCACGCGAGGCGCGCCCGGCGTTCTTCCAGCGGCGCATCAGCTCGCGGTAGGCCGCGGCGGTGTCGTTCCACTGGGTGGAGCCGGAGATCGCCTCGGCCTCGGCGACCAGACGCTCCTTCTCCGCCTGCGCGACGGCCCGCTGGTCCTCCAGGGAGGAGAAGTAGGCCTTGCGGCGCTTGGTGAAGGCGTTGCGCGCCGACGACAGCCGCTTCCACAGCACCGTCTCGGTGGCGCGGTCGATGCGCTCGGCCGCCTTCCACTCCTCGACGAGCTGGCGCAGCCGCTCGCCGCCGTTCTTCCAGTGGGTCTCCTCGGTGGCCAGGCGCTCGGCCTCGGCGACGATGCGCTCCTTGACCTCCTTGGCGGCGGAGCGGGCGTGGTCGCGCTGGACCTTCAGCTCCTCGCGCTTCTTGCCCGCCACCTCGCCCAGCGCGTCCAGCCGGCGCAGCAGCGAGTCGAGGTCGCCGACCGCGTTGGCGTCCACGACCGACTCGCGCAGCCGCTCGATGCTGCTGGCCGCCTGGGCGGGGGCCAGGTCGGTGGTCCTGATGCGCTGCTCGAGCAGCCCGATCTCGGTGGCGAGCGAGTCGTACTTGCGCTTGAAGTAGGCAAGGGCCTCCTCAGCGGCGCCCGCCTGCCAGGAACCCACGACCCTCTCGCCGTCCGCGGTCTTCACGTAGACCGTGCCCTCTTCGTCGACACGGCCCCACGGATCTGTGGCGCTGGACACCCTTGCCTCCTGCGTCATGGCCCGAACTGCCGGATGTGTTTTTCGGGCCTATCAAACACTAGCGCCCCGAGTCACTCATTCTTGGCGATCGAGATGCTGTTGATTTCAACCTTCTTCTTGGGCTTGCCGTCGCTCGGGGGCTCGGAGCCCGCCTCGGCGACGTCCTCGACCTTGTCGAGGCCCGAGGAGACCGTACCGAAGATGCTGTAGTCGGCCGGAAGGTCGTCCCAGTCCTTGTAGACGATGAAGAACTGGCTCCCGTTGGTGCCGGGGCCGGCGTTCGCCATCGCCAGGACGCCCTTCTTGTACTTCGCGCCCTCGGTGTTCTCGTTGGCGAACTCATACCCCGGACCGCCCGAGCCCGACCCCGTGGGGTCGCCGCACTGCAGGACGTTGCCGGTCAGGCGGTGGCACTCGGTGCCGTCGAAGTACTTCTCCGCCGCCAGGTGGGCGAAGGAGTTGACGGTGCAGGGCGCGTTCTCGCCGTCCAGAGTGAAGGTCATCTCGCCGACCGAGGTCTTGACCGTGGCCTTCACGTCGCCGTCGTGGGCGGGCTTGACGGGGGGCATGCCGACGTCCTTGGCGGCCTTCTCGCCGCTCGCGGGCTCGGTGTAGAGGCACTCGCCGGGCTTGGCGGTCGGCGCCGCCACCGTCGGGTCGTCCGCGAGCTCGTCCTCGCCGCCCTTGGTGATGGCGTAGGCGGCGCCGGCGACGCCCAGGACCACCACCGCCGTGGCGACGGCCGCTCCGATCACGCTGCGCCGCTTGGCCGCGGCCTCCTCGGCGGCGCGGCGCTCCTGCTGGCGCTCATAGCGCTGGCGCGCGAGTTCCTTCTTGCGGTCCTTGCCGGCCACTGCGGCTGCCTCCCCTGTTCTCCCTTGCCGTACGCTGATGATGATCAGTGCAGGGCATCGTAGCGGTCTCCGATCCCGCGCGCCTCCCCCGCGTGACACGCGGAACTCGTTCGCGGAGGGGCCTGACCCCCCGGTAGGCTCGGGATCACCTTCCGTGCATCCAAGCGGCCCCAGCATAAGGGGCGCATACAGAGAGGCAGAACGTGCTCGTCGCCGGGTTTCCCGCAGGCTCCTTCGCCACCAACTGCTACGTGGTGGCGCCGGCCGCGGGCGAGGAGTGCGTGGTCATCGACCCCGGGCAGGACGCGACCGACGGCGTCGAGGAGATCCTGCGCGAGCACCGGCTCAAGCCGGTCGCGGTGATCCTCACGCACGGCCATCTGGACCACGTGTGGTCGGTCGCCCCCGTCTGCGGGGCGCGCGACGTGCCTGCGTTCATCCATCCCGACGACCGCGACCTGCTCTCGGATCCGGCCAAGGGCTTCGGGGTGACCTCCGCCCAGCTGTTCGGCGGGCTCACCCTGAGCGAGCCGGACGACGTGCGCGAGCTGAGCGACGGCGCCGTGCTGGAACTGGCGGGGCTGGAGCTGACCGTCGACCACGCGCCGGGCCATACGCCCGGGTCGGTGACGTTCCGCACGCCCTTCGAGGACGTGCAGGTGATGTTCTCCGGCGACCTGCTGTTCGCCGGATCCATCGGCCGCACCGACCTGCCGGGCGGCGACCACCAGGCCATCCTGCGCAGCCTGGCCCGGGTCTGCCTGCCCCTGCCGGACGAGACCGTGGTGCTGCCCGGACACGGACCCCAGACGACCATCGGCCGTGAGCGCGTGAGCAATCCGTACATGTCGGATCTAGCTCCCAGCGAAGGCCCCGGACGAGGCTTCTGATCTTCCATGAGCACTTTCCAGGCCCCCAAGGGGGTCAGTGAGTACGTTCCGCCGCGCTCGGCGGCGTTCCTCGCCGCCCGCGACGCCTTCGCGGCCGCCGCGGGCCGGGCCGGCTACTCCTATCTGGAGCTGCCGGTCTTCGAGGACACCCAGCTGTTCGCCCGCGGCGTCGGCGAGTCCACCGACGTGGTGAACAAGGAGATGTACACCTTCACCGACCGGGGCGACCGCTCGATCACGCTCCGGCCGGAGATCACCGCGGGGGCGCTGCGCTCGGTGCTGGAGCACAACCTGCACCGGGGCGCGCTGCCGGTGAAGGTCTGGGCCGTCGGCCCCGTCTTCCGCTACGAGCAGCCCCAGTCCGGCCGGTACCGGCAGTTCTACCAGGTCGACCTGGAGGCCCTGGGCTCGCAGGACCCGGCGATCGACGCCGAGACCATCGCCCTGGCCTGGGACTACTACCGCGAGCTGGGCCTGCGCCGGACCGCCCTGCACCTGAACACCCTGGGCGACGCCGAGTGCCGTCCCGCCTACCGTGCCTCCCTGCAGTCCTTCCTGCGCGGCCTGGACCTCGATGAGGACACCCGCCGCCGGGTGGAGCTCAACCCGCTGCGCGTCCTGGACGACAAGCGGCCCGAGGTGATCGCCCAGCTCGGCGACGCCCCGCTGATCGCCGACCACCTGTGCGCGGCCTGCAAGGCCCACTACGACCGGGTCCGCGAGCTGCTGGCCGACCTGTCGATCCCGTGGACCGAGAACCCGCGGCTGGTGCGCGGCCTGGACTACTACACCCGCACCCTGTTCGAGTTCGACCACCCGCTGCTGGGCGCCCAGTCGGGCATCGGCGGCGGCGGCCGGTACGACGGCCTGTCGGAGACCATCGGCGGCCCGCCGCTGCCCGGCATCGGCTTCGGCCTCGGCCTGGACCGCACGGTCCTGGCGATGGAGGCCGAGCGGGTCCCCGCGGTGACCGGCGCCTGCGTCCAGGTCTACGGGGTGGCGCTGGGCGACCAGGCCGCCCGCGAGATCTTCAAGCTGGTCACCGGGCTGCGGCGGGCCGGGATCGCCGCCGACCAGGGCTTCGGCGGGCGCAGCATGAAGGCGGGCATGAAGGGCGCGGACCGCTCCGGCGCCGCCTACGCCCTGATCCTCGGCGAGCGAGATCTGGCCGCCGGGTCCGTGCAGCTCAAGGACCTGGCCACCGGCGACCAGACCGCCGTCCCGCTCACCGACATCATCGACGTTCTCAAAGGAAAGCTCTCATGATTCGCACGCACGAGGCCGGCTCTCTCCGGGCGGAGCACGCCGGCACGCAGGTCGTGCTGGCCGGCTGGGTGGCGCGCCGCCGCGACCACGGCGGGGTCACCTTCATCGACCTGCGCGACGCCTCCGGCACCGTCCAGGTCGTCTTCCGCGAGGAGGACGCCGCGCACGACCTGCGCTCGGAGTTCTGCGTGAAGATCACCGGCTCGGTCCGGATCCGGCCCGAGGGCAACGAGAACCCTGAACTGCCGACCGGCTCGGTCGAGGTCGTGGCCGACGAGATCGAGGTGCTCTCGGAGTCCGCTCCGCTGCCCTTCCCCATCGAGGGCGACGTCAACGTCAACGAGGAGGCGCGGCTGCGGCACCGCTACCTCGACATCCGCCGGGAGTCCTCGGCCAAGGCGCTGCGGGCCCGCTCCGAGGCGACGTTCCTCATCCGCGAGGTGCTGCGCGAGCAGGGCTTCGTCGACGTGGAGACCCCGACGCTGACCCGCTCCACCCCCGAGGGCGCGCGCGACTTCCTGGTGCCGGTGCGGCTCAAGCCCGGCCACTGGTACGCGCTGCCGCAGTCCCCGCAGCTGTTCAAGCAGCTGCTCATGGTCGCCGGGCTGGAGAAGTACTACCAGATCGCCCGCTGCTACCGGGACGAGGACTTCCGCGCCGACCGGCAGCCGGAGTTCACCCAGGTCGACATCGAGATGTCCTTCGTCGACCAGGAGGACGTCCTGGCCGTCGGCGAGGCGCTGGTGGCCCGGGTCTGGAAGGAGCTGGCCGGCTACGAGGTGCCGCTGCCGCTGCCGCGGATGACCTACGCCGAGGCCATGGCCAAGTACGGCTCCGACAAGCCCGACGTGCGCTTCGGCCAGGAGCTGGTCGACCTCACCGGTTACTTCAGCGGCACCGAGTTCCGCGTCTTCCAGGCCGAGCACGTCGGCGCGGTCGTCATGCCCGGCGGCGCCTCCCAGACCCGCAAGGAGCTGGACGCCTGGCAGGACTGGGCCAAGGCGCGCGGCGCCCGCGGCCTGGCCTACGTGCTGGTCGAGCCGGACGGCTCGCTGCGCGGCCCGGTCGCCAAGAACCTCTCCGCCGAGCACCTGGCGGGCCTGGCCGCCACGGTCGGCGCCGCTCCGGGCGACGCGATCTTCTTCGCGGCCGACCGCCGCCACAAGGCCCTGGACCTGCTGGGCGCGGCGCGGCTGGAGATCGGCCGCCGCTGCGGCCTGATCGACGAGTCGGCGTGGAAGTTCCTGTGGGTGGTGGACTTCCCGATGTTCGAGCCGATCGAGGACGACAAGGGCGAGCAGACCGGCTGGCACGCGGTGCACCACCCGTTCACCGCGCCCACCGCCGAGAGCCTGGAGACCTTCGACAAGGACCCCGGGTCGGCCCTGTCCAACGCCTACGACCTGGTGCTCAACGGCACCGAGCTGGGCGGCGGCTCGATCCGCATCCACCGCAAGGACGTCCAGGAGCGCGCGTTCGCCGCGATCGGCCTGCCCGAGGAGGAGGCGCAGTCCCAGTTCGGCTTCCTGCTGGAGGCCTTCAACTACGGGCCGCCCCCGCACGGCGGCATCGCGCTGGGCCTGGACCGCCTGGTCACGCTGCTCATCGGCGCCGAGAGCATCCGCGAGGTGATCGCCTTCCCCAAGGCCGCCTCCGGCCTCGACCCGCTCACCGCGGCGCCCACCCCGATCACCGCGCAGCAGCGCAGGGAGGCCGGGATCGACGCCCCGGTCAAGCCGCAGGGCTGATCGGACGGACCCGAAAGGGGCGGGAGCACACCGTGCTCCCGCCCCTTTTCGTTCATCCGGCTGCCGCGCCGGACTCAGTTCTTGCGGGCGGCGCCGCAGTAGGCGTCGACCTCCTCGGGCACGCCCCAGGGGTTGTTCTCGGGACGCCAGTGCGCGACCGAGACCACTCCGGGCTCCAGCAGCTCCAGCCCCTCGAAGAAGAGGGCGATCTGCTCGGGGGTGCGCAGCTTGTAGTGGTAGCCACCCTCCTCGTCCCGGATCTTCTCGGCCTCGGCCGCCGCCGCGGCGTCGACGGTGTTGGTGCCGTCCTCCAGGAGCAGGTAGCTGCCGGGCGCCAGCGGCTCCAGCAGCCGCCGCAGGATGTCCCGTGCCTCCTGGTCGTCCCAGACCATGCCCAGGACGCCCAGGACGCTCAGCGCGACCGGCTTGTCGAAGTCCAGGGTCTTCGCCGCCTTCTCCAGGATCTGCTCCGGCTCGCGGGCGTCGGCGTCCAGGTAGTCGCAGACGCCCTCGGGGGAGCTGGTCAGCAGCGCCTGGGCGTGCACCAGGACCAGCGGGTCGTTGTCGACGTAGACGATGCGGGACTCGGGCGCGATGCTCTGGGCGATCTCGTGGGTGTTGCCCGCGGTGGGAAGGCCGGTGCCGACGTCCAGGAACTGGCGGATGCCCACCTCGGCCGTCAGGTGGGTGATCGCCCGCTTGAGGAAGCCGCGGGTGTGGCGGGCGACGTCCCGGGTTCCGGGGTAGGCCTGCAGGATCTGCTCGGCGAAGGCCCGGTCGGCCTCGTAGTAGTCCTTGCCGCCCAAATAGTAGTTCCAGACACGGGCCTGGTGCGGAACGGTCGTGTCGATCTTGGGGGTCTCTGAGGGCTGCACTGTCGCGAACTCCTGCGCAGAAGGGTCGAAGGGCGCCGGCGTCCGGATCCGGCCAATGCCCAAATTACGCCTATTCGGCGCCGCCGGAAGGCGGTTTCGCGATCTTTCTTCCGGCGGGGCGCCGGTCAGCCGGCGCCGTTGTGGACCCGGTAGACGTCGTAGACGCCGTCTATGTTGCGCACGGCCTTCAGCACGTGGCCCATGTGCTTGGGATCGCCCATCTCGAAGGTGAACCGGCTGGTCGCCACCCGGTCACGGGTGGTGGCGACCGTGGCCGACAGGATGTTGACGTGGTGGTCCGACAGGACGCGGGTGACGTCCGACAGGAGCCGGGGGCGGTCCAGCGCCTCGACGTGGATCGCGACCAGGAACACCGAGTCCTCGCCCGGCGACCACTTCACGTCGATCAGCCGGTCGGGCTGGCTCTTGAGCTGCTCGATGTTCACGCAGTTGGTGCGGTGCACCGAGACGCCGCTGCCGCGGGTGACGAACCCGATGATCTCGTCGCCGGGCACCGGGGTGCAGCAGCGCGACAGGCGCACCCAGACGTCGGCGCCGCCCGCCACGACCACTCCCGGATCGCCCGCGGGACCGGCGCGGCGCGCCCGGCGGCGGGTCGACGGGATGGTCAGCTCGGCCAGGTCCTCCTCGGTGTCGTCCACGCCGCCCAGGGACTGCACCAGCTTCTGCACCACGGTCTGGGCCGAGATGTGGTTCTCGCCGACCGCGGCGTACAGGGACGCCACGTCGCCGTAGCGCAGCTCCTCGGCGAGGGAGACCAGCGACTCCCCCGACATCATGCGCTGCAGCGGGAGGTTCTGCTTGCGCATCGCGCGGGCGATCGACTCCTTGCCGGACTCGATCGCGCTGTCCCTGCGCTCCTTGGAGAACCAGTGCCGGATCTTGTTGCGGGCGCGGGCGCTCTTGACGAAGGCCAGCCAGTCACGGGACGGTCCGGCGTCGGGCGCCTTGGAGGTGAAGATGTCCACCGAGTCGCCGTTGTCCAGCTTGGACTCCAGCGGCACCAGCCGCCCGTTGACCCGGGCGCCGATCGTGCGGTGCCCGACCTCGGTGTGGATGGCGTAGGCGAAGTCGACCGGGGTGGCCCCCTGCGGCAGCGCCATGACGTCGCCCTTGGGGGTGAAGACGAAGACCTCCGAGACCGACAGGTCGAAACGCAGCGTCTCCAGGAACTCCGCGGGGTCGGAGGTCTCCTTCTGCCAGTCCAGCAGCTGGCGCAGCCACTGCATGTCGGCGGCCTTGCGCCCGCCCACGGTCTCCTCTTTGTACTTCCAGTGCGCCGCCACCCCGTACTCGGCGCGCCGGTGCATGCCCCAGGTGCGGATCTGCAGCTCCACCGGCTTGCCCTCGGGGCCGATCACGGTGGTGTGCAGCGACTGGTACATGTTGAACTTCGGCATCGCGATGTAGTCCTTGAACCGGCCGGGGACCGGGTTCCATCGCGCGTGGATCGAGCCGAGGGCGGCGTAGCAGTCGCGGACGCTGTCCACCAGCACCCGGATGCCGACGAGGTCGTAGATGTCCTCGAACGAGCAGTCCCGGGCGATCATCTTCTGGTAGATCGAGTAGTAGTGCTTGGGCCGGCCGGTGACGGTCGCCTTGATCCGCGCCTCGCGCAGGTCGCCCGAGACGTTCTCTATCACTTCCTGCAGGAAGACGTCGCGGCGCGGCGCCCGCTCGCTGACCAGCCGGGCGATCTCCTCGAACCGCTTGGGGTACAGGGTGGCGAAGGACAGGTCCTCCAGCTCCCACTTCAGGGTGTTCATGCCCATCCGGTGCGCCAGCGGGGCGAAGATCTCCAGCGTCTCGCGGGCCTTCTTCTCCTGCTTGTGGCGGGGCATGTAGCGCATGGTGCGCATGTTGTGCAGCCGGTCGGCCAGCTTGATCACCAGGACCCGGATGTCCTTGGCCATCGCCACGACCATCTTGCGCACGGTCTCGGCCTCGGCGGCGTCCCCGTACTTGACCTTGTCGAGCTTGGTGACCCCGTCGACCAGCGCGGCGATCTCGTCGCCGAAGTCGGCGCGCAGCTCGTCCAGGGTGTAGTCGGTGTCCTCGACGGTGTCGTGCAGCAGCGCGGCGCACAGCGTCTCGGTCGCCATGCCCAGCTCGGCGAGGATCGTCGTCACCGCGAGCGGATGGGTGATGTAGGGGTCGCCGCTCTTGCGCTTCTGGTGGCGGTGGTGGTGGGCCGCCACGTCGTAGGCCCGCTCGATCAGCCGCACATCCGCCTTGGGATGGGTGTTGCGGACCGTCTTGATCAGCGGTTCCAGCACTGGGTTCATGGTGGGGCCTCGTTGGGCGCCCAGCCTGGCGAGGCGGCGGCGCACCCTGGCCGCGGACGGGGGGATGGACGACGAGGCGGCCGAGGCGCTCGCTCCCGCCGGAACGGGACGCACCCTGTCCGTCGTCGCCTCACCCGGACCTGGGGTGCCACGGACGGGTGCCGTCTGGCGCGCCTCCGGCTCGGGCTGAACACCCGTACCGATTTCGGGCACGCTCACACGTGTTTCCGTACCAGCCGTCTCACCGGGCACCCGGCCTCCTCGTCGCCGAACAATTCCCTGGTGAAAACCCAGTGTATAGGCAGGCTCCGGCTTATTGTCCGAAAATCCCGTCAGGGTCAGACCGCAACCAGGGAGTGAATACGAAGATCTGCGAGCCGGTCCCGCCCGTTCAGGAAGGTCAGTTCCATCAGCACGCTGAGCCCGGCCACCTCGGCACCCGCCTGGCGGACCAGCGAGGCGGCCGCCTGCGCGGTGCCCCCCGTCGCCAGCACGTCGTCCACGATCAGGACGCGGTCACCGGGCTCGAAGGCGTCCCGGTGCACCTCGATCGTCGCGGTGCCGTACTCCAGATCATAGGTCTCAGCGTACGTCTCCGACGGCAGCTTTCCCGATTTCCGCACCGGGACGAATCCCGCGCCCAGCTCCAGCGCGACCGGGGCGGCCAGCAGGAAGCCCCGGGCCTCCAGGCCCGCCACCTTGTCCACCGGGCCCGCCTGCTCGGCGATGGCCGAGACCACCGACTGGAAGGCGGCGGCGTCGTGCAGGAGGGGGGTGATGTCCTTGAACAGGACACCGGGCTTGGGGTAGTCGGGGACGTCCCGGATCAAACCGGTGATCGTCTGCTGCAGGGACATGGGGGTGTTTCTTCCTTCCTCATGAACGAAGGGAGGCGCACGATCTCCTCGATCGTGCACCTCCCGGTGCGCCGTACCGTCGTCAGGAGCGTCTGCGGCCGCGGGTGCCCTTCTTGGGCTGGTTGCGCGGCCCGGCCTGGACGACCTTGACCGCCACTCCCGTGCCGCCGCTCGCGGGCTCCGCGCCCTCCGGGGGCTCCTGGGCGTCCGCGGGCCCGTCGTCCTCGTCCGCCTCGCCGTCCGCGGCGCCCGCCTTCTTCTGGCGCTTGGCGCTGGCCTCGCGCCGTTCGATGTTCTCGCGCAGCGTGCGGTACAGGGGCTCGCGCTCCTTGAGCTGCACCAGCATCGGGGTCGCCACGCAGATCGAGGAGTAGGTGCCGACGATCATGCCGACGAACAGGGCGAGCGACAGGTCCTTCAGGGTGCCGGCGCCCAGCAGGGTCGAGCCGATGAACAGGATCGAGGCCACCGGCAGGATCGCCACCAGGGTGGTGTTCAGCGAGCGCACCAGGGTGCTGCTGAGCGCCTGGTTGGCGGCCTGGCTGTAGGTGATCTTCGACCGTTCGTTGAGCGGCTTCGTGACCTCCTTGATCATGTCGAACACGACCACGGCGTCGTACAGCGAGTACCCCAGGATCGTCAGGAAGCCCAGCAGGGTCGCCGGGGTGACGTGGAATCCCGACCAGGCGTAGATGCCCGCGGTGATGATCAGGTCGTGGACCAGCGCGACCACCGCGGCCAGCGCCATCCGCGACTCGAACGTCACCGACAGGTAGATCACGATCAGGATCATGAAGACGATCAGCGCCTGCCATGCCTTCTCGCTGACGTCACCGCCCCAGGTGGAGCCCACCTGCTGGGAGCTGATCTCCTTGTCCGGGATGCCCAGCTCGTCGCTGACGTGCTGCTCCACCAGCGCGATCTCGTTGCTGGACAGCTCCCCGGTGGTGACCCGCCAGTTGTCGCCGGCCTTCTGCACGATCGACTCGCTGCCGGTCTGGCCGTCCACCGACTCGCGGACCTGCTCGATCGAGGCGTTGGGCGCCTTGATGGTGAAGACCGAGCCGCCGGTGAACTCCACGCCGAAGTTCAGGCCGCGGATCAGCAGGCCCGCGATCGAGAACAGGACCAGCAGGGCGGAGATGGAGTACCACAGCTTCGGGCGGCCGACGATGTCGGCGGCGATGTCGCCGCGGACGAACCGGCGGAAGGCACTTGAGAACGGCATCATGCCTCCTGGTGCTTCGTCGCGCGGAAGTTCGGGGTGGTCTTGTTCAGCCGGATGGAGTCCAGCCCCGACAACTTGTGTCCGGTCGCGAAGAACTTACGCCGGGCCAGCACGGCGACCAGCGGCTTGGTGAAGAAGAAGACGACGATCACGTCGATCAGCGTGGTCAGGCCCATCGCGAAGGCGAAGCCCCGCACGCCGCCGACGGCCAGGAAGTACAGCACCAGCGCCGCCAGGAACGTCACCGAGTCCGCCACGATGACGGTGCGCCGCGCCCGGGCCCAGGACGACTCGACCGCGGGGCGCAGCGGGCGGCCGAGCTTGAGCTCGTCCCGCAGCCGCTCGAAGTAGACGATGAACGAGTCGGCGGTGATGCCGATGGAGACGATCAGGCCGATGATGTGCGGCAGCGAGAGCCGGAACCCGAGGTTCTCGCCCAGGATCACCACCGACAGGTAGGTGATCAGCGAGGCGATCCCGAGGCTGAGCACCGCCACCAGGCCGAGCGCCCGGTAGTACAGGAAGCAGTACAGCACCACCAGCACCAGGCCGATACCGCCGGCGATGAGGCCGCCGCGCAGCTGGTCGGCGCCGAGCGAGGAGGAGATCGACTCGACGGTCCGCTTGTCCTCGGGGAACTTCAGCGGCAGCGCGCCGTACTTGAGCACCTGCGCCAGGCCCTCGGCGTACGTCTGGTTGAAGTCGGTGCCGCCGGAGATGCTGGCGGTGCCGCCCAGGATCGCGCCCTGGTTGATGGCCGGGGCCGAGACGACCTGGCCGTCCAGCACGATCGCGATCTGCGCCTCGGCCGCGTAGGGGTTGCTCCGGTAGGCGGCGTCCGCCTCCTTGGTGAGCTGGCCGAACTGCTCGGCGCCCAGCTTCTTGAAGGTCAGGGCGACCTCCCAGCCGGTCTGGCCCTGCTGGGCGTTGGGCGGCTGGGCCATGGCCTCGTCGACCTCGGTGCCGTGCACCTTGGTCGGGCCGAGGATGTACTTGTAGGAGCCGTCGGTCTCGCAGGCCACCACGTACGGGGCGTTCGGGTCGTCGGCGCCGGGCACCTTGGTGCCGCCCGGCGTGCAGACCGTCTCCTGGTAGAGCTTGACGATCTTCTCGTCCTTGACCTTGGAGAAGTCCTCTCCGCCGTCGGTGGGAGCGGGCTCCGCCTCGGCCTCGGAGTCCGCGGACTTCGTCGGCGAGGGCGTCGATCCGGGCGAGGCGCCGGGGCTCGGCTCGGCGACCAGGGATCGCGAGAGCGCCCGGTTGTTGCCCGTGGGCGTGCCGCTCGGCGCGGCCGAGGGGCTCGCCGTCGGCTGCTTCGACGGGCTCTGGGACGGGCCGGTGGTCGGCGTCTCGGGCGCGGTCGCGCCCACCCCGGTCACCAGCGCCTGGCGGAACTGCAGCTGGGCCGTGGTGCCCACCAGGTCGATGATCTGCTTCTGGTCGTTCTCGTCACCGGGGACGGACACCACGATGACGTTGTCACCCTGCTTGGTGACCTCGGCGTCGGTCAGGCCCGACCCGTTCACCCGGTCACGGATGATCTTGATGGCCTGGTCCATCTGCTCGGCCGGGGCGCTCTCGCCGCTCTCGGTCTGCGCCGTCATCGTGACGGTGGTGCCGCCCGCGAGGTCGAGGCCGAGTTTGGGGGTGGTCGTGCCCTGCAGGAACATCACTCCGGCCAGCAGCACCAGGACGGCGAAGAGCGCCACGAGCGTGCGGACCGGATTGGGGACGTGTCGGTTGGACTTGGACGCCACTGGTCGTCAATTCTTCCGTAGGGGGCCGGTTCAGGCCTTGTCGACGGACTGCGAGGACTCGGCGGGCTGGTCCCCGTCCTTGGACTTGGACAGCTCCACGCCGCCGCTCTCCCCCTCGGCGGCCTCGGCCGCCTCGTCCTCGTCGACGTACTCGACGTCCTCCACGACCCGCATGACCGCCTGGGCCAGGACCCGGATCTCGACGCCCTCGGCGATCTCGAGCAGGAGGTCGCCCTCGTCGTTGTCCAGAACGGTGCCGTAGATGCCGCCCGCCGTCACGATGCGGGTGCCGGGCTGCAGGCTCTGCTGCATCTTCTGCTGTTCCTGCTGACGGCGCTTCTGGGGGCGGATCAGGAAGAAGTAGAACGCCACCGCGATGAGGATCAGCGGGAGAAAGGAGACGAGCGCATTACCCTGCTGCTCTGCTGCGAGAATCGACATATCGTCCTGTTTCTTAATTCTTGTCCGGGTTGACGCCGGATCGGCTGCCGGTCGCCAAGTCCCGGAGTGTAGAGAGTGGAAGCCCCACCGGCAAAGACGTGACGACCCAGCCCACCGCTAAGTTCCCGGAACCCGGCACCAAACTAGTCGCCTTCCCCGCCCGCGTCGAACAGCGTGCCCGTGCCGGGCGCGGCGGAGGGGAAGGGCGGGACCACGCCCGGAGGGGGGGTCAGGCCCAGGTGGGCCCAGGCCGCCGGGGTGGCGACGCGGCCGCGGGCGGTGCGGGCCAGCAGGCCGCGGCGCACCAGGAAGGGCTCGGCGACGACCTCGACGGTCTCGGACTCCTCGCCGACGCTGACGGCCAGGGTGGACAGGCCCACCGGACCGCCGCCGAACTTGACCAGCAGGGCGCGCAGCACCGCGCGGTCCAGCCGGTCCAGGCCCTGGGCGTCCACCTCGTACAGGTCGAGGGCGGCGCGGGCCAGGTCCCGGGTGACCAGGCCGTCGGCCCGCACCTCGGCGTAGTCGCGCACCCGGCGCAGCAGCCGGTTGGCGATGCGGGGGGTGCCGCGGGAGCGGAAGGCGACCTCGGCCGCGGCCTCGTCGTCGATCCGCACGCCCAGCAGGCCCGCCGAGCGCCGGACGATCACCTCGAGCTCGCCCGGCTCGTAGAAGTCCATGTGGGCGGTGAAGCCGAACCTGTCGCGCAGCGGCCCCGGCAGCATGCCGGCCCGGGTGGTGGCGCCGACCAGGGTGAAGGGCGCGATGTCCAGCGGGATCGCGGTGGCGCCCGGCCCCTTGCCGACCACCACGTCGACCCGGAAGTCCTCCATCGCCAGGTAGAGCATCTCCTCGGCGGGGCGGGCCATGCGGTGGATCTCGTCCAGGAAGAGCACCTCGCCCTCGCTGAGCGTGGACAGCACCGCGGCCAGGTCGCCGGCGCGCTCGATGGCCGGGCCGCTGGTGATCCGCAGCGGCCTGCCCAGCTCGGCGGCGATGATCATGGCCAGGGTGGTCTTGCCCAGGCCGGGGCCGCCCGACAGCAGCACGTGGTCGGGGGTGCGGCCGCGGCGCAGCGCGCTGTGCAGGACCAGGGACAGCTGCTCGCGCACCCGCTCCTGGCCCACGAAGTCGTCGAGTTTCTTCGGCCGCAGCGCGGCGTCGATCGCCTGGTCGTCGATGTGCTGCTCGGCCGAGACGAGCCTCTCCTCGTTCACGGGCGGCTCAGCTTGCGCAGGGCCGCCTTGAGCAGCTCGGGAACGGGCGGGACCTGCTCGCCGTCCAGCTCGTCGGCGACCGCGGCGACCGCGGCGTCGGCGTCGCGGGCGGCCCAGCCCAGGTTCTGCAGGCCGGCCGCGACCTGGTCGCGCCACGGCTGCACCCGCGGGCGGGGCACCCGCTCGTCGGCGGCGCCGGACGGCAGGCCCAGCTTGTCCTTGAGCTCCAGGATGATCTTCTGGGCGCCCTTGGGGCCGATGCCCGGCACCAGGGTCAGCGCCCGGACGTCGCCGGTGGCCACCGCCCGCCGGATGGCGTTCGGCCCGTGCGTGGCCAGCATCGCCAGCGCGACCTTGGGCCCGACCCCGCTGGCGGTCTGCACCAGCTCGAAGACCGTGCGCTGGTCGTCGTCGGCGAAGCCGTAGAGGGTCAGCGACTCCTCGCGCACCACCAGGGAGGTGGCCAGCCTGGCCTGCTCCCCCGGGACGAGCCCGGCCGCGGTGTCCGGGGTGCACAGGACCGAAAGGCCCACCCCGCCGACCTCCACCACGGCGCCCTCGGCGCCGGCGGAGTCCACCCGGCCGCTGATGAAGGCGATCATCGCCTGGCTCCCCTTCCTCGCCGGACGGCGGCGGCGATCCGGGCCTGGGCCCCGCCCCGCCACACATGACAGATGGCCAGCGCCAGCGCGTCCGCCGCGTCCGCGGGCCTGGGCGCGGCGCTCAGCCGCAACAACCGGGTGACCATCAGGGCCACCTGGGCCTTGTCGGCCCTGCCGCTGCCGGTGATCGCGGCCTTGGCCTCGCTGGGGGTGTGCGTGCCCACCGGCAGGCCCCGCCGGGCGGCGCAGAGCATCGCCACGCCCGCGGCCTGCGCGGTGCCGATCACGGTGCTGACGTTGTGCTGGGCGAAGACCCGCTCGACGGCCACCGCCTCGGGGGCGAACTCGTCCAGCACCCGCTCCAGGCCCTGCTCGACGCGCAGCAGCCGCTCGGCGGGTTCGAGGTCGGCGTCGGTGCGGATGACACCGACGTGCACCAGGGTCAGCGGCGCGCCGGGGACCCCCTCCACGACGCCCACGCCGCACCGGGTGAGACCCGGGTCCACTCCCAGCACCCGCAACGGCCCACCCCTGATCGTCGTCCGAACACCAGTTCGCCCAGAACCCTACCGCGCCGCACGGGCCGGCGGCACGGGCGGCGCGGCGGGCTCAGTCCTCTTCGTTCAGCTCGGCGAGCACCTCGTCGCTGACGTCGAAGTTGGCCCAGACGTTCTGCACGTCGTCGCTGTCCTCCAGCGCCTCGATCAGCCGGAAGACCTTGCGGGCGCCCTCGGCGTCCAGCTCGACCTGCATGCTGGGCACGAAGGAGGACTCGGCCGACTCGTAGTCCAGGCCCGCCTCCTGGATGGCCTTGCGGACGGTCAGCAGGTCGCCCGCCTCGGAGATCACCTCGAAGTTGTCGCCGGCCTCGTTGATCTCCTCGGCGCCGGCGTCCAGGGCCGCCATCATGACGTCGTCCTCGGTGGTGCCGGCCATCGGCACCAGCACGACGCCCTTGCGGTTGAACATGTAGGACACCGAGCCCGGGTCGGCCAGGGAGCCGCCGTTGCGGGTCAGCGCCACGCGCACCTCCGAGGCGGCGCGGTTGCGGTTGTCGGTGAGGCACTCGATGAGCACGGCCACGCCGCCGGGCGCGTAGCCCTCGTACATGATCGTCTGCCAGTCGGCGCCGCCGGCCTCCAGGCCGCCGCCGCGCTTGCGGGCGCGCTCGATGTTGTCGTTGGGGACCGAGTTCTTCTTGGCCTTGTAGATCGCGTCGAACAGGGTCGGGTTGGAGTCGGGGTCGGGACCGCCGACCCTGGCCGCCACCTCGATGTTCTTGATCAGCTTGGCGAAGAGCTTGCCCCGCTTGGCGTCCAGGGCCGCCTTCTTGTGCTTGGTCGTCGCCCATTTGGAGTGGCCGGACATGCGCTCTTTTACTCCTCGTCCTTCGACTGGCGCACCAGGTCGGTGAAGTACCGGTGCACGGTGTGGTCCCCGGTGAGCTCGGGGTGGTAGGCGGTCGCCATGAGACGCCCCTGGCGGACCGCGACGATCCTACCTTCGCGATCGCCCGACTCCACGCGTCCGAGGATCCGCACGCCCGCCCCGACCGACTCGACCCAGGGCGCCCGGATGAAGACGGCCTCCAGCGGGGCGCCGTCGAAGTGGACCGTGGTCTCGCTGGAGTCCACCTGGCGGCCGAAGGCGTTGCGGCGCACCACCATGTCGATGCCGCCGATGGTCTCCTGGCCCGCCGCGCCGTCCACGATCCGGTCGGCCAGCATGATCATGCCGGCGCACGAGCCGTAGGCGGGCAGCCCCGCCTCGATCTTCTTGCGCAGGGGTTCCAGCAGGTCGAAGGCGCGCAGGAGCCGCCACATGGTGGTGGACTCCCCGCCGGGGATCACCAGCCCGTCGCACCGCTCCAGCTCCCCGGCGCGGCGGACGGACAGGGTGCGGGCGCCGCAGGACTCCAGCGCCCGCGCGTGCTCGCGCACGTCGCCCTGCAGGGCCAGCACACCGATGACGACAGACAAGACTCAGGACCTCTCAGAGGGGACTTCAAAAAGAACGCCCGGGAACATCCGGGATCTTCCGGAAGGCCCCGGCCGCTATGTCAGGCGGAACCGCCGCACCGGCAGTTCCAGGGGGAGGAAGCCGTCGCCGCTGCGCAGCGCGAGGTCGTGCCCGAACAGGCCGGCGGCCAGGGTGAGCCCGTACGCCTCGGGGTCGAAGGGCAGCGGCACGTCCGCCTCGCTCGCCTCGATCGCCTTGCGGTAGGGCGCCTCGGCCGGCAGCGGCTCGCCCTGGTCGACGACCACGCCGTCCTCGGCCGTCAGGTAGACCTCGCGGACCAGGGCGCCGGAGTCGTAGCGGCGGAACCAGCAGCCCCGCGCCTCGCTGTGCAGCACCAGCACCCCGCAGCCGGAGCCGGGCAGGACCGAGGCGATCGCGTCCGCGACGCCGCGCGCCCCCTCGTCCAGGCCGCACAGCCGCCGGTCGCAGACGAGCAGCGCGCCGTCGTAGACGCCGATGAAGAGCTCGTCGTCGTAGGGCCACAACGCGAAGTCCAGGACGGTGCGCCCGGTGTCCTCCACGGTGGCGGCCGGGTACAGCCGCCGTGCCAGCTCCAGCGCCGCGCCCTCGTCGTTCTCCAGACCGGGGCGGAAGATCCGCTCCGGATCGCCGATGCTCGCGCACGCGAGCGCCGCAGACCAGCCCATGCCCGACCCCTCCCGGCCGAATGCCCGCCCCTGATCGGCCGCCGCAAGCGTAACCCCTCCGGCGGCGGCCGCGGGAGGGGTCCGCGCCCGTCGGCCGCCCGTACCGGCGGCCGTCCTCACCAGCCGCGGCCGGCGAACTTCTCGGCCTCGGACATGGTGCCGACGTTGATGCCGACCATGGCCTCGCCCAGGCCGCGCGAGACCTTGGCGATGACGTCGGGGTCGTCGTGGAAGGTGGTGGCCTTGACGATGGCCTCGGCGCGCTTGACCGGGTCGCCGGACTTGAAGATCCCGGACCCGACGAAGACGCCCTCGGCGCCCAGCTGCATCATCATCGCGGCGTCGGCCGGGGTGGCGATCCCGCCGGCGGTGAACAGCACCACCGGGAGCTTGCCGGTCTGGGCGACCTCCTTGACCAGGTCGTAGGGGGCCTGCAGCTCCTTGGCCGCGACGTACAGCTCGTCCTCGGGCAGCGAGGACAGGCGGCGGATCTCGTCGCGCAACTGGCGCATGTGGGTGGTGGCGTTGGAGACGTCGCCGGTGCCGGCCTCGCCCTTGGAGCGGATCATGGCCGCGCCCTCGGTGATGCGGCGCAGCGCCTCGCCGAGGTTGGTCGCGCCGCAGACGAAGGGGACGGTGAAGGCCCACTTGTCGATGTGGTTGCTGTAGTCGGCGGGGGTGAGGACCTCGGACTCGTCGATGTAGTCGACACCGAGCGCCTGCAGCACCCGGGCCTCGACGAAGTGGCCGATCCTGGCCTTGGCCATGACCGGGATGGAGACCGCCTCGATGATCCCGTCGATCATGTCGGGGTCGCTCATCCGGGACACGCCGCCCTCGACGCGGATGTCGGCGGGGACCCGCTCCAGCGCCATGACGGCGACGGCGCCCGCGTCCTCGGCGATCTTGGCCTGCTCGGGTGTGACCACGTCCATGATCACCCCGCCCTTGAGCATCTCCGCCATGCCGCGCTTGACACGTGCGGTGCCGACGGCGGGAGTGTTGTCGGCAGGGGAAGTGGTAGTCACGGGTTGTTCCTTCGGGGTCGACGGTTGGCGGTTCCATGATATTGCCTGCCCCCCACCTGCCTTGACCCGCACCTTGTCAGGAGCGGGGGGCGCTCCTTTACGGAACGACGGGCCTGCCGCGGTTGACCAGCACCACCCAGACCTGACCGGGCGCGAAGGTCATCCGCTCGCCCGACGCGGTGGTGAAGACGGTGCCCTTGCGCCGGCCGGGACGCGACCAGGTGCAGTCGTAGGCCCTGCCGTCCCGCAGCACCACCGCCCTGCCCTTTCCGGTGGTGTGCAGCAGCGGCGTGTAGGAGCCCAGGAAGTCGTGGAACCGGGACCGGGTGGTCCTGACGTACTGGACGACGATCGTCCGGCCGCCCAGCTGCCCCCCTTCGGCCGCGGTGTTGGGCTTGCCGTTGTGGTAGCTCAGCCAGCGCTTCTGGCGGGCCGACCACTTGAAGGTGATGGTCTCGGCGGGCCAGCGGGCGGTGAACTGCCGGACGGGGCGGCCGCCTTCGGGGGCCGGTCCGAAGCGGAAGCCGATGTCGCGGGCCCGCCCGGCCCTGCGCGCCTGGCGCAGCAGGCTGCGGGGGTCGCCGAAGAGGTTGTAGGGGGCGTAGCGCCCGCTGCCGTGGCGGTAGTAGCCGCCGGCGCCGTTGTCCTCCGAGACGTCGATGAGGTCGGACTCCACGACGAGGGGCTTCATCTTGGACTGCACGCCGGAGAAGGCCAGCGCGGGCCGCCGGAACTGGTCGAGCAGGTGCAGGTCGGAGATCCGGGCGCTGCGGACGGGCCCGACCCGCCGCGGGAGCCTCGAGCAGAAGATCGCCATGATCCGGGTCTCGCCGCCCTCGACCTGTTCGACGTAGACGATGTCGGCCGAGCGCAGCCCCTCCTGGGGGTGGGCGGGCGCGGTGTTGTCGATCTTGACGGCCAGGACCTTGTTCCGCAGCCCCTTCCGCCCCCCGGTGAACGGGTGGTAGCCCAGGCCCGTGGGCGTGGGCTCGGCGGTGGGGGCGGGCGGCGGGGCGGTCGCGGGAGGGGCGGTGCCCTGCGGCCTCCCCCCGTCCGAGGAGCAGCCGGCGGCGCCGAAGACCACCCCGGCCAGAGTGAAGGTGAACCTGCGCCGTGAAACACGATGCACAGTCGTTGCCTCTCGCCCCGACGACACGTCCGGACGAACATACCGGAATTACAACGATTACCGTACTTCTGGCGGAACGTCGTCAATTTCAAAGAATTCCGGCAAAGGGGCACGGCCGGCGAGCGGAAGGACGCGGGCCAGCGGCCTGCGCCGCGCGGTCCTGGTCGTGGCCACGGCGTCGTTGTAGAAGCGGCGGGCGAACTCCACCTTCTGCGCCGCGGTCTCCAGCTCCTCCAGCAGCGCGGAGCCCTCCCCCTCCACCGCCTCCCGGAAGCCGGGCTGCTCCAGCACCGCCCGCAGCGCCCGCGACAGGTCGCTCTCGGCGAACTCCCGCCGCTCGTGGTCGGCGGTGCGCGCCTGGTGCGCCGCGGTGGCCAGCACCAGGCTGGTGGCCGGGTCCAGCAGCCGGGAGGCCGCCAGCTCCAGGGAGACCGCGGCCCGGCGCACCAGGGCCGCGTCCAGGCCGGCGCGCGCCAGGTCGACGCGGGCGTGCAGCCGGTCCAGCCGCCCGGCCCGCCAGGACAGGTAGGTGCTCACCAGGAAGAGGGCGAGGAGGACGACCAGGAGGTCCAGCAGCGGGGACATCACGGGGCCGACTCCACCACGCCGATCGCGCCGGCCGCGACCGTCTCGTAGACGTGCAGCACGTCGCGGGCGACCGTCGACCAGTCGTAGGCGCGCACCGCGGACCGCGCCGCCTCGGACAGCTCCTTGCGCCGCGCCGCGTCGTCCAGCAGCCCGGCGGCCTCCTCGGCCAGGGATTCGGCGTCGCCGGTGGTGAACAGCGCCCCGGCGCGGCCGTCCTGGAGCACGCGCCGGAACGCCTCGATGTCGCTGGCCAGGATCGGGGCCCCCGACGACATCGCCTCGGTGAGGACGATGCCGAAGCTCTCCCCGCCCAGGTTCGGCGCGACGAAGACGTCCACCGAGTGGTAGGCGCGGATCTTGTCCGCCTCGCTGACCAGGCCCAGCAGCACGACGCGGTCGCGCAGCCCGGGCGAGACCCTGGCCAGCACGTCGCCGGCGTCGCCGGGCCCGGCCACCAGCAGGCGCAGGTCCGGACGCTGCCTGCCGAGGGTCTCGAAGGCCTTCAGCAGCACCTGCAGGCCCTTGCGCGGCTCGTCCATGCGGCCGAGGAAGCCCAGGGACGGCCCGGCGTCCTTGCCGCCCCAGCCGGGCAGCGGCTCGGCCGCGGCGTACTTCTCCGTGGCCACCCCGTTGGGGATGAGGACGGCGTCGCCGCCCAGATGCTCGACCAGGGTGTTGCGGGCCGCCTCCGACACCGCGATCCGGCCGGTGATCTTCTCCAGCGCGCTCTGCAGGATCGGCGCGGAGACGGTGACGGCGCGGGAGCGCTCGTAGGAGGCGTGGAAGGTCGCCACGATCGGTCCGTCGGCGGCCCAGCAGGCCAGCAGGCCCAGGCTCGGCGCGGCCGGCTCGTGGATGTGCAGGACGTCGAAGCCGCCCTCGCGGATCCAGCGGCGCACCCGGCTCGCCGACAGGAAGCCGAACGCCAGCCGGGCCACCGAGCCGTTGTAGGGCACCGGCACCGCCCGGCCCGCCGGCACGACGTAGTGCTCCAGCGGCGCGTCGTCGTCGGCCGGGGCGATCACCGACACCTCGTGGCCCAGCGCCAGCAGCGCCTCGGCCAGATCCCGGATGTGCTGCTGCACCCCGCCGGGGACGTCCCAGGTGTAGGGGCAGACGATGCCGATCCTCAAGGCAGGTCCTCCACCCAGACCCGCTGCAGCATGTGCCAGTCCGCGGGGTGGGCGGCGATGCCCTCGGCGAACGCGTCGGCCAGCGACTGGGTCATCGCGCGGACACGCGACTTGCGGTCGCCCTCCCCGGGGTCGGGGATCTCCTCGTGGACGCGCGCGCCCCAGCCGTCCTCCCGGTACCACAGGGTGACCGGCAGGAGCGCGGCCCCGGTCTGGACGGCCAGCGCGGCGGGCCCGCCGGGCAGGCTGGCCGGCGAGCCGAAGAAGTCCACCTCGATCCCGGTGGAGGACAGGTCGCGGTCGGCCACCAGGCATACCACCCGGGCCTGGCGCAGCCGCCGCGCCAGCACGCCGAAGACCGAGACGTCGGCCCCGGTCAGCGGCAGGATCTCGAAGCCCAGGGACTCGCGGTAGGCGACGAAGCGCTCGAAGAGCGACTCGGGCTTCAGCCGCTCGTTGACCGTGGTGAGCGGGTGCCCCTGCAGCACCAGCCATGCCCCCGCGTGGTCGTAGTTGCCCATGTGCGGCAGTGCCAGCACCACTCCCCTGCCCTCGCCGATCGCCCTGTCGATCTGCTCGTAGCCGGTGATGTCCATCCCCGAGACGATGCGCTCGCTGCCCATGACGGGCAGGCGGAAGCTCTCCAGCCAGTAGCGCAGGTAGGAGCGCATGGCCTCGCGGCTGAGCCGGCGCACCCGCGGATCCTCCGGGGGAACGCCGAGCACCCGGGCGAGGTTCTTCTCCAGCTGCCGCACTCCCTTGCCGCGCCCCGCCCACGTGCGGTCGGCGATCCGCCGGAAGATCCGGCGGGCGACGCCCTCGGGCATGCGCTTGACGGCCGTCCAGCCCAGCGCGTAGAGGGCGTCGAAGGCCTCGCCCCGCAGGTCCCCCGCCCGGCTCACGAGGCGACCCGCCCGGCCGAGGCCTGCCGGTAGACCACGTGGAAGCGCTGGGCGACCGTGACGGTGCTCAGCACGGCCAGCAGGACCAGGCCGACGTGCAGCGCGTACGGGACGCCCAGGCCGTGCAGGCCCGCCGCGACCAGGCTGATGACGAGCCGCTCGGAGCGCTCGGCGATGCCGACGTCGCACTTGAGGCCCAGTCCCTCGGCCCGCGCCTTGGCGTAGGAGATGACGACGCCCGAGACCAGGCAGTACAGCGCGAGCCAGGACAGCGGCGCGTCGTCGCCCGCTCCGGTGAACCACAGGATGAGCCCGGTGAACACCGCGGCGTCGCCCACCCGGTCCATGGTGGAGTCCAGGAAGGCGCCCCAGGTGCCGGTGCGGCCGGTGATCCGGGCGACGGCGCCGTCGAACATGTCGAAGAAAACAAAGGCAGTGATCACCATGGTGCCCCAGAACAGCTCGCCCCGCGGGTAGAACGCCAGCGCCCCTGCGGCGACGCCCAGCGTGCCCGTCACGGTGATCATGTTGGGGGTGGCACCGGTGCGGGCGAGCGTCCTCCCGATCGGGGTCACCACCTTGGCCAGCGCAGGCCGCAAGCGGTTGAGCATCTTCGTCCAAACCAGTCGGGAGCAGGGGTTCCGCCATCGTAGTGGCTGCCCCGGCCCCCGGTCGTCCCGGTCGCTCAGTCCTCCGGCCAGGACTCCGCCAGCAGCGCCCGGGTGTCGCGCAGCAGCTGGGGGAGCACCTTGGTGCGGCCGATCACCGGCATGAAGTTGGTGTCGCCGCCCCAGCGCGGGACGACGTGCTGGTGCAGGTGCGCGGCGATGCCGGCGCCCGCCACCGTGCCGAGGTTCATGCCGACGTTGAAGCCGTGCGCCCCGCTGGCCTTGCGCAGCGCCGCCAGCGCCCGCTGGGTGAACCGCGCGAGCTCCAGCGCCTCGGCGTCGTCGAGCTCGGCGTAGTCGGCCACGTGGCGGTAGGGGCAGACCATGAGGTGGCCGGAGTTGTACGGGTAGAGGTTGAGCACGGCGAAGACCGCGGTGCCGCGGCGGATGACCAGGCCGTCCTCGTCGGTGCCCTTGGGGATCTCGCAGAACGGGCAGCCGTCGTCGCGGCCGGGCCCGCTCGGCTTGTTCTCGCCCTTGATGTAGGCCATCCGGTGCGGGGTCCACAGCCGCTGGAACCCGTCCTGCTCTCCGACGCCCTCCTGCTCCTCCGGACCGGAGGACCTGTCAGACGGCTCCCGCACCACGGCCACGCCCCTCTCTCAGCATCCGCCCAGGATATTCCTGCCGGGTGCGGAGCCGGAAACCGGGCGTACAAACTTAACTTTTGGCGACGAAGAACAGGAAAAACAACTTTGTCTGGTATATCCCGACCCTGCTCCGCCAAGATGGCAGGAGCACCGCCCCAGCGGCGCTGCCAGTAGAGGAGTCCGCGATGCCCGATCTCGACCCCCTGTACTCCGCCAACGGCACCGGCGGCGAGCACCGCGCCGAACCGCGGTCGGCGATGCCGTTCTTCCCCGCTCCCTCGGCCGCGCCGCCCTCCGCCCCCGCGGGCCTGTCGGGCGGCGGATCCCCGTCCGCCGGAACGCTCCCGTCGCCGCCTCCGCTGCGCGGCGAGGTCCTTCCCGGTTCGGGCGGCTCCGTCACGGGGCCGATCGCGCAGGCGCCCCCGCCGCCGCCGTCCGTCCCCGTCCAGGCCCCCGAAGCCGTCCCCTCGGAGCCCGCCGGGCGCGCCACGGTCAAGGGGCAGATCCGCATCGAGGACGAGGTGGTCGAGAAGATCGCCGCCCTCGCCGCGCTCGAGGTCGCCGGGGTGGCCGCGCTCGGCGGGAGGCGGGAGGCCTCGGAGACCATGGAGGAGGTGCGCCGGCGCATCGGCGACGGGCGCGCCGCGCCCGGCGTGCGGGCCCTGGTCGCCGACGACGAGATCTCCCTGGAGGTCGCGCTGGTCGTGGAGTACGGCAGCATCGTCATCGACGTGGCCAGGACGGTGAAGAACAACGTGGCCAAGAACGTCAGCACGATGCTGGGCATGCGGGTCGCCGCGGTCGACGTGACCGTGCAGGACGTGCGGATGCCCGGCGAGGCCGGCTGAGGCCTACTTGCGCTGCAGCTCGCACTCCTCGCCGCCGGTGCCGCTGGTCACCGTCAGGCCGACCTTCTTGATCGCCTGCGGCGAGACGTCCTCGAACTTGAAGACGTGCGGGGTCGGGTTGCCGGAGGTGGTGTAGCTCTGCGCCAGGGGTTCGCCGTTGGCCGGCACCACGATCGCCCGCACCGCGCCGAACCCCGCGTAGACGACGGTCACCTCGATGCCGCCGCCGACCCGCTTGTAGTACGCCGCCTTGGTCCCGCAGGGCCCGTCGCCCTGCTTCTCCTCGCGCCGGTCCGTGCCGGGGTCGATCGCGGTGAACGGGTTCTCGCCCTGCTCCGCCGTGCCGGGGGCCGCGCTCGGCGCCGTCTGCGCGGACGGCGCGGAGGACGGGACGGGAGCCGCGGAGGGCCGCTCGCCGCCGCCCATCAGCGGCCACAGCAGGACGCCCACCGCCGCCAGGACGAGCAGCGCCGTGAGCGAGTATCCGGAGCTGCGGAGAACCCGGTGGACCAGAGGGCTCTGCGGCATCGGCTCACCCGCAATCGTTACTAGGGGGTAGGGAGTGATAGAGGCTACCGCACGGGGACGCCCAGGACCCGGACCGCCATCGCGGCGATCCGGCGGGCCGAGTCCTCCGGCGGGCCCTCGGGCGTCACCAGATAGCTGACGGTCACCCGGCAGACCATGTCGACGGTCAGCTGGAGCGCCTCGGGGTCCAGATCCGGACGCTGGTGCAGCGCCAGGTCGGTCACCGTCCGCAGCGCCAGGGTCAGCGGCGGCACCTTCCTGCGGCGCAGCACCGCCACCAGCCCCTCGGCCGACCAGCCCACCCGGGCGCTGGTGAGGATGCTGTGGAGCACCGTGTCGCGCGACGCCCGGCGGAAGGTGTAGAGCACCGCCTCGGCGACCGCCGCCTCGATGTCGTCCCGCTGGTCCAGCAGGCACTCGCCGAGCCCGGCCAGGTGCCGCTCGAACTCCCGCATCACCAGGGCCTCGCCGAGCGCCGCCTTGGAACCGAACTCGTTGTAGGCGCTCTGCCTGCTGACGCCCGCCTCGGACGCGATGTGGGCGACGCGCATCTGCGCCCAGCCGCGCGTCTCGATCAATCGCCGGGCGGCGTCGAGCAGGCGGTCCCGTACCGGGGGTCGAACGTCGCGGCTGGCCGTCACCCGTCGCATCGTACAGAGATCAACCCTTTTCCGACCACCGGAAGGAGCCCCGCGGGGCTCCTTCCGGCCGGCGGTCAGACCTGGATCCGGTCCTCGACCGCCTTCACGATCTCGGCCACCGCCTCGTCCACCGGCACGCCGTTGTTCTGCTCGCCGGAGCGGTAGCGGAACGACACCGCGCCCTTGGACACGTCGTCGTCGCCCGCCAGCAGCATGAAGGGGACCTTCTGCTTCTGGGCGTTGCGGATCTTCTTCTGCATGCGGTCGGACGAGGAGTCCACCTCCACCCGGATGCCGCGGGCGCGCAGCTTCGCCGCGATCTCCTCCAGGTAGGGCGCGTGCTCGTCGGCGATCGGGATGCCCACGACCTGGACCGGGGCCAGCCACGGCGGCATCGCGCCGGCGTAGTGCTCCAGCAGGACGCCGAAGAACCGCTCGATCGAACCGAACAGCGCCCGGTGGATCATGATGGGCCGCTGCCGGGTGCCGTCCGCCGCCTGGTACTCCAGGTTGAACAGCTTCGGCAGCTGGAGGTCCACCTGGATGGTGGACATCTGCCAGGTGCGGCCGATCGCGTCGCGGGCCTGGACGGAGATCTTCGGACCGTAGAAGGCGGCGCCCTCCGGGTCGGGGGTGAGCTCGAGTCCGGAGTTCTCGGCGGCCACCCGCAGCATCTCGGTGGCCTCCTCCCACTCCTCGTCGGAGCCGACGGACTTCTTCGGGTCCCGGGTGGACAGCTCCAGGTAGAAGTCGTCCAGGCCGTAGTCGCGCAGCAGGTCCAGCACGAACTTCAGCAGCGAGTGCAACTCGTCCTGCATCTGCTCGCGGGTGCAGTAGATGTGCGCGTCGTCCTGGGTCAGGCCCCGCACCCGGGTGAGGCCGTGCACGACGCCGGACTTCTCGTACCGGTAGACGGTGCCGAACTCGAACAGCCGCAGCGGCAGCTCCTTGTAGGAGCGGCCCCGGGCGTCGAAGATCAGGTTGTGCATGGGGCAGTTCATGGGCTTGAGGAAGTACTGCGCCCCCTCCAGCTCCATGGGCGGGAACATGCCGTCGCGGTACCAGCCGAGGTGCCCGGAGATCTCGTACAGGTGGCCCTTGGTGATGTGCGGGGTGTTGACGAAGGAGTACCCCGCCTGCTCGTGCCGCAGCCGCGAGTAGTTCTCCAGCTCGCGCCGGATGATGCCGCCCTTGGGGTGGAACACCGGCAGGCCGGAGCCGATCTCGGTCGGGAAGGAGAAGAGGTCGAGCTCGGCGCCGAGCTTGCGGTGGTCGCGCTTCTCGGCCTCCTCCAGCATCTTGAGGTACTCGTCCTGCTTCTCGCGGGACTCCCACGCGGTGCCGTAGATGCGCTGCAGCTGCGGGTTCTTCTCGCTGCCGCGCCAGTACGCGCCGCCGGAGCGCATGAGCTTGAACGCCGGGATGTTGCGGGTGGTGGGCAGGTGCGGGCCGCGGCAGAGGTCCTTCCAGCACAGCTCGCCGGTCTTGGCGTTGAGGTTGTCGTAGATGGTCAGCTCTGCGCCGCCCACCTCCACCGACTCCTCGTCCTCCGCGCCGCCCTTGAGGCCGATCAGCTCGAGCTTGTAGGGCTCGGCGGACAGCTCCTCGCGGGCCTCCTCGTCGGAGACGACCCGGCGGGAGAAGCGCTGGCCCTGCTTGACGAGCTCGCGCATGCGCTTCTCGATGCGCTTGAGGTCCTCGGGGGTGAACGGCTCCTTGACGTCGAAGTCGTAGTAGAAGCCGTTCTCGACCGGCGGTCCGATGCCGAGCTTGGCCTCGGGGAAGATCTCCTGGACGGCCTGGGCCATCACGTGCGCGGTGGAGTGGCGCAGGATGTCGCGGCCGTCCTTGGAGTCGATCTCGACGCCCTCGAGGACGTCCCCGTCCCGCACGACGTACTCCAGGTCGCGCAGCTCACCGCCGACCCGGGCCGCGACGATCCGGGGACCTCCGTCCAGCACCTGCCCCGCCGTGGTGCCGGCGTCCACCACTCGCTCGCTTCCGCCGAGGGTGACGCGCAGTTCGGACACGGGAACTCCTTGAATCGTGGGATCGATCGGATGATCACAAAGGGCCCTGGGAGAGTTCTCCCAGGGCCCTTCGCATGTCGCAGATGGTCAGCGCGCGTGCTCAGACGGCCGGGGAGAACCCCGGCGTGGTCGTCTCGCGGATCGCGCAATCGGCTGCCATGCCCACAGTGTAACCCGATCTCGTCTCCCGTCTCATCCGGAAGCGGGCCTCGCCCCTCCGGTGCAGGGCAGTCCCGCCGCCTTCCACGCCCGGAACCCGCCGTCGACGTCGGTGGCCCGGGACAGGCCGAGGTCCTGCAGGGCGGCGGCCGCGAGGCTGGAGGTGTAGCCCTCGGAGCAGAAGACGACCACCCTGACGCCGTAGCCGGCGGCCTCGGGCAGCCGCGCGTCGCTCTGCGGGTCGAACCGCCATTCCAGGTGGTTGCGCTCGACGATCAGCGCGCCCTCGATCTCGCCCTCCTCCGCGCGCTGCGCGGCGGGCCGGATGTCGACGAGCAGGGCGTCCGGCGCGGCGTGCGCCTCGGCGGGCGTGAGCCGGGCCAGGCGGGAGCGCGCCTCGGCCAGGATCTCGTCGATGGACCTGGCCCCCGGCGGCCGGTTCACCACTCCTCCGCCGACTCGGACCGCAGGGTGACCAGTTCGCCGTTCTCATCCAGGTCGTAGCGGTTCATCCGGGACAGCGGCGGCGCGTAGACGTGGACGCTCACCGCGGGCGCGCCGGAGACGTTGCGGACGTCGTGGACGTGGTGCCCGCCGAACCCGCGGACCTGGCCGCCCTCCAGGGTGCGGGCGGCGCCGGGGACCGCCTCCTCCAGCTCGCCCAGCACGACGGCGAACGCGCCGGCCGAGCCGCCGTGGTCGTGGAAGCCGGTGCTCTGGCCCGGCAGCCAGCTGATGATCCACACCTCGTGGTCGGCGTCGGCGTGCAGTCTCTCGTACCAGCGGCCCTGGGGGTCCAGGCGGACCCGGTGCAGCCACTCGGCGCTGTCCTCGGCGAGGGAGCGCGCTCGCGCGCTGAGCGCGCGCGTCCCGGTGTCGGTCGCGGTCACGGTCATGAGAACCATCCTGGCCCGCATTTCCTATTAAGTCAATCGGAATACTTAGCTAGGTGCCCCGGCATCCCGCGCGGGGCCGCCCCCATCCTGAGAGGTGCCCGCGAGTTCACCCCCAGGGGGCGGGACGCGGCACGCCCGGTATGGCTAGCCTCGCCGATGTGATCGGACAAGCTCCCCGGAACATGCTGGACTCGGTGCTCGACGCGGTGATGCGGGCGCCCTCCGGGCCGGAACGCCAGCCCTACTCCATCGAGCGGTGGTGGCTCAAGGCCCTCATCATGGGCGTCGCCCTGGCGCTGGGCATCGGCTTCTCCGGCGGCAGCATCGCGATATACCACCACATGCACGGGCTGGGCCTCAGCCAGAGCTGGCTGCTGGGCCTGCTGCAGGGCCTGCCCCTGGTGGTCGCGCCGCTCATGCCGCTGGCCGCCTGGCGGGTCATGGTCACGGGGCTGCTGCTGGCCGACCTCACCGCGGGCCGCGGTGAGTTCATGCCCTGGCCGGTCACCTCCCTGCTGGGGATGCTGGTGGTGCTGGCCCTGGTCGCGGCGGTCTCCTCCCGGCCGGTGAGCCAGGGCGTGAGCATCATGATGATCGCCGTGCTGGCGATCCTGCCGGTCATGTTCAACGGGCTCGAGCAGTGGTTCGGGCTCATCCTCATCGCCCTGGCGCTGCTGGCGGTGGTCTTCGGCGACGCGGTCGGCGGCCGGCGCTGGGCGGAGATCAGCCTGGCCGAGCAGGCCGAGCTGCGCCGCCAGGACCTGGCCCGGCAGGCGGTGCTGGAGGAGCGCTCCCGCATCGCCCGCGAGCTGCACGACGTCGTCGCCCACCACATGTCGGTGATCGCGCTGCAGGCCGAGGCCGCCCCCTACAAGATCCCCGAGCTGCCCGAGGCCGCCCGCACCACCTTCGTGCTGCTGCGGGACGAGGCGCGGGCCGCGCTCACCGAGACCAGGCGGGTGGTCGGGCTGCTGCGCGCCGACGACGAGACGGCCGAGCGGGTGCCGCAGCCGGGCATGGAACGGCTGCCCGAACTGGTGGCCTCCCACGACGGGCTGCGGGTGTCGCTGGCCGTGGTCGGCACGGCGCGTGCCCTGCCCGAGGGGCTGGACCTGTCGGCCTACCGGATCGTCCAGGAGGCGCTGAGCAACGCCTCCCGCTACGCCCCCGGAGCCGCGGTCGCCGTGGAGGTGCGCTACGACGCGGACATGCTGCGGCTCTCGGTCGTCGACGACGGGGCGCGCGGCGAGCCCGACACCAGCAACGGCGGGCACGGCCTGGTCGGCATGCGCGAGCGCGTCACCATGCTCGGCGGCACCCTGTTCGCGGGCGGGCGCAACGACGGATGGGCCGTCATCGCGGAACTTCCCTATGATGACGGGCATGATCCGCGTGGTGATCGCTGACGATCAAGTAATGATCAGGGACGGGCTCGCCACACTGCTGGCCTCCGCTCCGGACATCGAAGTGGTGGGGCAGGCCGGGGACGGGCAGGAGGCGGTGGAGCTCTGCACCGAGCTGCGGCCGGACGTCGTCGTCATGGACATCCGGATGCCGCGGCTGGACGGGCTGGCCGCCACCGAACGGCTCGCGGGCAAGGGCGGCGACGGCACGAAGGTGCTCATCCTGACCACGTTCGATCTGGACGAGTACGTCTACGAGGCACTCGGCGCGGGCGCCAGCGGGTTCCTGCTCAAGGACGCCTCGGCGGGCGACCTCATCCACGCCGTGCGGGTGGTGGCCTCCGGCGAGGCGCTGCTGGCGCCGTCGGTGACCCGCCGGCTGATCTCCGACTTCGCCCGCAGGCGGCGGCACGAGCGGCCGCGCAGCGACCTGGTGGACGTGCTCACCCCGCGCGAGCTGGACGTCCTGCGGCTGATCTCCCGCGGCCTGTCCAACGCCGAGATCGCCGGGGAGCTGTTCCTGTCGGAGCAGACGGTCAAGAGCCACGTCGGCAACGTCCTGAGCAAGCTGGGCCTGCGGGACCGCACCCAGGCCGTCGTCTTCTCCTACGAGAACGGCATCGCCGGGTGAGGTCCCGCCGCGGCTAGCGGGAGGGGTCGAGCACGAGCTTGCCGGCGGTCCGGCGGGAGCGCAGCGCCTCGTGGGCGGCCCGCGCCTCCGACAGGCCGTACTCGCCGCCGGGGACGACGCGCAGCGCGCCCGTGGCGGCCAGCTCGAACAGCTCGGTCATCGCGCGGCGCATGACGTCGCCGGGCAGGGTGAAGACGTGCGGCAGCCACATGCCGATCACGGCGGTGGAGTGGCGCAGCAGGGAGGGCGCCTGGATCGGGGACGGCGGCTTACGGGACGCCATGCCGTAGAAGGCGAGCCTGCCGAACGGGGCCAGCGCCGCCAGCGAGCGGTCGGTGACCTCGCCTCCGGTCATCTCCAGCACGGTGTCGACCCGCCTGCCTTCGTTGGCCTCGATGAGCGCGGCCTTGAGGTCGGGCACGGCCGGGTCCAGCGCCACGTCCGCGCCGAGGTCCAGCGCCAGCCTGCGCTTGTCCTCACTGGAGGCGGTGGCGATGACGCGCCCCGCGCCCCAGGCCTTGGCGAGCTGGACGGCCAGGGTGCCGACGCCGCCCGCCGCGGCGTGCACCACCACGGACTCGCCGGGCTCCAGGTGCACGCTCTTGCGCAGCAGCAGCCACGCGGTCGCGCCCTGGACGACGAGGCCGAGCGCGGTCGCGTCGTCCACCCCGTCGGGGATGTCGTAGACGGCGCCCGCCTCGGCCACGGCCTGCTCGGCGTAGCCGCCGCCGTCGGAGGTCAGGGCGACCACGCGGCGCCCGTCCACCGTCCCGGCGACCTCGCCGCCGGGGATCATCGGCAGTTTCGCGGCCGCCAGGTAGCTGTTCTCCGCCTGGTGGGTGTCGGCGTAGTTCACGCCGGCGCGGGTGACGTCGATCAGCACCTGGCCGGGGCCCGGCACGGGGGCCGGCACGTCGGCCAGGCGCAGGACCTCGGGGCCGCCGAACTCGGTGATCTGGATGGCTCTCATGACTCTCTCCTGCTCAGGCCCGGGGTCCGGGAACACCCCGGAAGCGGAACGGTTCGAACTCGCGGCCGGGCACCACCGGCCAGGCCTGCCCGGTGCCGCCGGAGGCCAGGAGGTTCAGGAACGCGTCGACGACGGTCTCCACGTCCAGGATCGGGAAGTCGCCGAGGATGTCGCGCATCCGGTCGATGATCCGGGTCTCGGCGAAGGACGGGCACAGCGCGTTGACGCGGACGCCCTCCTCGGCGTAGGCCGGGCCCAGCGAGCGGGCCAGCGCGACGACGGCCGCCTTGTTCGCCGCGTAGACCGGCTCGTAGGGCATCGGCGCCAGGCCGCCCATGCTGCCGGTGAGGACGATGTCGCCGCCGCCGCGGGCGCGCAGCGCGGGCAGCGCCGCGTTCACGCCGTACACGACGCCGTCGAGGTTGATGGACATCGCGCGGCGGTAGACCTCGGGGTCGAAGCCCTCGCCGAGGTCGCAGCCGGTGCTCACCCCGGCGTTGAGGAACGCCACGTCCAGGCCGCCGAAGTGCTCGGCCACCGCCTGCACCGCGCGGACGCTGTCGGCGTGCTCGCGCACGTCGCACCGGACGAACAGGGTGTCCAGCTCGGCCGCCAGGGCCTCGCCCCGTTCGACGTCCACGTCCGAGAGCGCCGGCAGGGCACCGAGGCCGGCCAGGCGCCGGGCGGTGGCCGCACCGATGCCGTTGGCGCCGCCGGTGATCCAGACGACCTTTCCCTTGAGTTCCACGGACCCTCCCTAGAAGTAACTGACGCGTCAGTTATGGTACCGGTATGGACTTCTCACTGAGTGAACGGGCTGCCGACCATCTGGCCCGGTTGCAGGATTTCATGGACGCCCACGTCTACCCCGCGGAGCCCGTCTACGAGGCGCAGCGCGCGGAGCTGGCCGCCGCCGGACGGCCCCACGACCTGCCTCCCGTCGTCGAGGAGCTCAAGACCGAGGCGCGCAAGCGCGGCCTGTGGAACCTCTTCCTCCCGGACGTCTCCGGCCTGACCAACACCGACTACGCCACGCTGGCCGAGCTCACCGGCCGCTCCCCCGCGCTGGCGCCCGAGGCGATCAACTGCGCCGCCCCCGACACCGGGAACATGGAGGTGCTGCACCTGTTCGGCACCGACGAGCAGAAGGAGCGCTGGCTCAAGCCGCTGCTGGAGGGCGAGATCCGCTCCTGCTTCGGCATGACCGAGCCGGACGTGGCCTCCTCCGACGCCCGCAACATCTCCACCGCCATCGTCCGCGACGGCGACGAGTACGTCATCAACGGGCGCAAGTGGTGGACGACCGGCGCCGCCGACCCGCGCTGCCAGGTCATGATCCTCATGGGCAAGACCGATCCCGAGGGCCACCCCTACCTGCAGCAGTCGATGGTGCTGGTGCCGATGGACGCCCCGGGCCTGACCATCGTGCGCGACCTGTCGGTCTTCGGCTACCACGACCAGCACGGCCACTGCGAGATCCGGCTGGAGGACGTGCGGGTGCCGGTGGGCAACCTCATCGGGCAGGAGGGCGGCGGTTTCGCCATCGCCCAGGCCCGGCTGGGGCCCGGCCGCATCCACCACGCGATGCGCACCATCGGCCTGGCCGAGCGGGCCCTGGAGCTGATGTGCGAGCGGGCCGCCGCCCGCGTGGCGTTCGGCAAGGAGATCGCCCGCCAGGGCGTGGTCCAGCAGTGGATCGCCGAGTCCCGCATGGCCATCGAGCAGGCGAGGCTGCTCACCCTCAAGACCGCCTGGCTGATCGACACCCAGGGCGTGAAGGCCGCCCGCTCCGAGGTCGCCGCGATCAAGGTGGTCGCGCCGCGCGTCGCGCTGGAGGTCCTCGACAAGGCCATCCAGGTCCACGGCGGCGCGGGCGTCTCCCCCGACACCCCTCTGGCGCGGATGTGGGCGGCGGCGCGTACGCTACGGCTTGCGGACGGCCCCGACGAGGTGCACATCCGCTCCGTCGCCCGCACCGAACTGGCTCCTTACCTTGGCAAGTAGAAGACTGTCCGCCGCCACCCGGCGGGAGCAGCTGATGGCCGCCGCGCTGGCCGAGTTCGGCCGGCGCGGCTTCCACCTGACCCAGATGGAGCACGTCGCCGCGGCGGCCGGGGTCTCCAAGGCGCTGCTGTACCAGCACTTCGAGTCCAAGGAGCAGTTGTTCTCCGAGGTGGCCCAGGCGATCGTCGACGACCTGACCGCGCGGCTGGCCGCCTCCGAGGTGGAGCAGGCCTCGTCCCTGGAGCGGGTCTCGGGCATGGTCTCCACCCTGTTCGACTACGCCACCGCCGAGCCCGACGCCTGGTCGGTCATCATCCGCCACCTCGACAAGCCCGAGGTCGGGGTGGAGCTGCGGGAGCTGCGGGAGAGCTTCGGCAAGGCCGCCGCCGACCGGTTGTTGTCGCGGCGCAGGCGGCGGCTCGACGCCCGGGAGCTGGCGGCCAACGAGCGCCGGGCGCTGCTGCTGGTCCCGCTCATCTACGGCTCGCTGTTCTCGCTGATCTCCTGGTGGCTGGAGCACCCCGAAGCCGAGCGCGAACGGGCCGAGGCGATGGCGCTGGACTTCATCTGGCTGGGTCTGGAGCGCGTGCGCAACGGCGAGCGGCTGCCCCGGGAGCAGGAGGGCTAGAGGCTCTTGGCCATGCAGATCGACATGAGCTCCGGAACGCCCGCGTAGGGCGGGAACACGGGGATGCGGGCGTAGCCCTCGCGCTCGTACACGCGGACGGCGGCGGGCTGGCGGTCGCCCGTCTGGAGGATCACGCGGACGGCCCCGGCCTTGCGCGCCGTCTGCTCGACCCAGTCGAGCAGCACGCGGGAGGTCCCGTTCCCCCGCGTCCGCGGTGTGACGTACATGCGCTTGAGCTCCAGGTCGGGCCCGCGCCAGCGCAGCGCCGCGTGCCCGACGGGGACGCCGTCGCGGGTGGCGACGCCCACGAAGGCGATCTCGGCCGGGTCCACGGCCAGCGCCTCCCACAGGACGGGGGTCGCCGCCTTGGCCCGGTCGGCGTACAGCTCGCCCATCTCCGCGTCCATCGCCGCCCGCAGCCTCTCGCCGTCCGGGTCGCTCCAGTCACATGTCCGTACTTCGATCACCGTGCGACGATACCCGCGCTCCCTTTCGCCTCAGGACGTGCCTCCGAGGGCGGACCGGGCCTCGGCGGCACGGGCGAGGGCGGTCTCGGTCTGCGCTTCGGCGTCCTCCAGGCGGCGGCGGACGGCCGAGCGGTGGAGGCGGAGCTGGTCGAGGCGGTGGCGGAGCCGCTCCTCCTCCTGCTCGATGTGTTCGACCTCACGGCGCAGGACGTCGCGTTCCCCGGCCAGTTCGGCCGCCCGGTGCTCCAGCTGCTCGACGCGCCTGCGCTGCTTCTCCTCGCGGACGCGTTCCTGTTCGCTCCCGGCGAGCACGGCCTCGCCGGGAGCGGGCGCCTCGGGAACGGCGAAGCCCGCGTGGCTGCGGGGGTGGGTGAGGCGGCCCGAGCGCACCTCCTCGGCGGCCTCCGCGTCGACGATCGCGGCCTGGAGCGTCTCCTCCACCTCGTGGGCGGCCTGCTCGCCCAGCGGGCGGCCGGTGGCCTCGACCAGGACTCCCGCCACCCGGACGGCCTCGGCCACCGCCAGGTTGCGCACCCGGTCGAACCTGGCGGGGTCCTCGCCCCCGGCCCAGCCCCTGCGGATCTCCTCGCCGAGCTCCAGCAGCTCGCCCACCAGTTCGCCCTGCTCTCGTACCAGCAGGTTCACCGCCCAGGCCGAGACGGTCGGCCGCCGCAGCGCCCTGATCCGCTTGGCCACCGCCTCGTCGCCCGCGGCCTGCGCCGCGTCGGCGAGCCTGCGCCTGGTCTGGACGAACTCCGAGGGCGGCACCCGGTAGAGCTCTTCGATCGCCGCGTTGAGATCCACAACCGGTAACTACCACCGGAGATCTCCCCGGAATCCGGGAGTGATCAGTCTCTCCCCCGCACAGGAGGACATCCTCTCCGCAAAGCCCAGAAGTCTCCGACGAATCGTCGATTGACGGAAGACCTGACTGACCCTGACGTCCGCCCTTCCTCCCCGGCGCGGCCATGGCCGGGACCCGGAGCCGTTCCTACCCTCGGAGGGATGAACACCGTTCCTTTCCTCGCCACCGCCTTCCTGGTCATCGGCGTGCTGGCACCGGAGAAAGGCGCCTCCACCCCCGACTCCGCCCCCGACGTCCGGATCGAACGGGTCCGCTTCGACGCGCCCGGCACCGACGCCCGGACGAACCGGAGCCTCAACGGCGAATGGGTGGAGGTCAGGAACCGCTCCCGGCAGGCGCGGAACCTGCGGGGCTGGCGGCTGCAGGGGGCGGACGGCCGCACCTACACCTTCGGCGACCTCCGCCTGCCGCCCGGCCGGAGCGTCCGCGTCCACACCGGTTCCGGACGGGACACCGGCGGGCACGTCTACTGGAACCGCGGCACCCACGCCTGGCGGAACTCGGGCTCGGCCGTCCGCCTGCGCTCCCCCGCGGGAAGCGCCGACTCCTGCCGCTGGAGGTCGGGGGGGACGGTCAAGCGTTGTTGACCTTAAGGTGACTATTCCTATTGACTTAATAGGAAATCTCTCTGATCATGGACATACCCCCCTTGGTCCGTGTTCGGAGTGTGATCACCTTGCTCAGCCGCCGCCAGCTGCTCCACGGTTCGGCAGTCCTCGGCCTCGGGGCCCCGCTGCTGGACCGGGCATCGGCACCCGCCCGCGCACGGGAGCCGGCGACCGCCGACGACCGCCCCGACCTCGTCCTCGTCGTGGCCGACGACCTGGGGTACGGCGCGCTCGGCCCCTACGGCCAGGAGAAGATCAAGACGCCCGTCCTGGACCGCATGGCCCGCCAGGGGCTGCGCTTCACCCAGGCGTACGCCGCCGCGCCGGTCTGCGCCCCCTCCCGCTGCTCCCTGTACACCGGCCTGCACGCCGGGCACGCCCGGGTCCGCCAGAACCCCCGCCCGGGACTGCCCAACGGGCTGCGCGAGCAGGACACCACCTTCGCCGAGGCGCTGCGCGCCGCCGGCTACCGCACCGGTCTGTTCGGCAAGTGGGGGCTCGGGCCCGAACGGGCCGGGCAGCCCAGCCATCCCAACGCCCGGGGGTTCGGGGAGTTCTTCGGCTACATCGGCCACCGCCACGCCCACGACTACTACCCCGGCCACCTCTGGCACGACGGGAAACGGGTGCGCCTGAAGGACGGCCGGCACGGCGGCTACGCCCCCGACCTGCTGCGCGACCGCGCCGTCTCCTTCATCAAGGAGTCCGGGGAAAGGCCGTTCCTGCTCGTCTACACGCCCAACCTTCCGCACTCCCCCAGCGATGTGCCGAGCCTCGGGCGGTACAGGAGCAGGTCCTGGCCGCGCGCCGACCGGGGGCACGCCGCGCAGATCACCCGGCTGGACTCCCACCTGGGCGACCTGCTGGACGCGCTGCCCCGCAAACGCAAGACGATCGTGCTGGTGACCGGCGACAACGGACCGCACGAGGAGGGCGGCGTCGACCCCGACCGGTTCGACGCCAACGGCAGGCTGCGCGGTTACAAGCGCAATCTCTACGAAGGCGGTATCCGGGTGCCTCTGATCGCCTGGGGACCCGGTCTGGTGAAGCGGGGACGCAGTTCGCGGGTCACCCAGCACACCGACCTGTTCCCCACCCTCGCGGAGTTCGCCGGGGCGCCCGTCCCGCCGTACCTGGACGGCACCTCGCTGCGCGGAACGCTCACCGGCGAACGAGGCCAGGGCCCCGCCCGGCACCTGTACTGGTACCGGAGCGAGACCCACTCCACCCCGAAGGCGAACGCGGCCGAGAACGGCAGCGTCACCCGGATGGCCGAGGCGGTGCGGCAGGACGGCTGGAAACTGGTGCGCTTCGCCCCCGGCCCAGACCGTCCCCGTTCGGACTCCGGCTGGCGGACCGAGTTGTACGACCTGGACAAGGACCCCGGGGAGCGCCGGAACCTGGCCTCCCGCCATCCGGAGGTCGTCATCCGGCTCTCCCGGCTGGCCTCCGCCTCCTGGGCGGGCTGATCCGGTCGTCCGCGCCCATCCTGGGTAGGGCCCGAGCATGGGGGTTTCTCAGGACGCCGGGCCGTTCGTACCCGGGAAAGCGGATCTGTCGGAGCTGCGGGAGGCCGCGGCCGGCTGCCGGGGATGCCCGCTCTACGAGCGGGCCACCCGGACGGTGTTCGGGGAGGGGCCCGCGGCTGCCCGGCTCATGCTGGTCGGGGAGCAGCCCGGCGACCAGGAGGACCGGCAGGGGAGACCGTTCGTCGGCCCCGCCGGGCGGCTGCTGGGCCGGGCGCTGGCGGAGGCGGGGATCGAGCGGGACGCCGTCTACCTCACCAACGCCGTCAAGCACTTCAAGTTCACCTGCAAGGAGGGCTCGAAGCGGCGGTTCCACCAGAGCCCGGGGGCTACCGAGATCAACGCGTGCCGGCCGTGGCTGGTGGCCGAACTCGAGACGGTCTCCCCCGAGGTGGTCGTCGCGCTGGGGGCCGTGGCGGGCAGGGCGCTGCTGGGCCCGTCGTTCCGCGTGACCAGGCAGCGCGGCGTGCCGCTGGACTGCCCGCCCTTCGAGGCCATCGGCGCCCCGGCGAACGCGCAGGGACCGCCGGCCGGACGGATCGTCGCCACGATCCACCCGTCGGCGGTCCTGCGCGCTCCCGACCGGGACTCCGTCTACGCCGGGTTCGTCGGCGACCTGGCGGTCGCGGCCCGGCTGCTGGGCTGAGCCCTCAGACCCTCGTCTGCGGCTCGTACCCCTCGTCCTCGCCGCCCGGCCCGTCCGCGGGCGCGATGGGCGGGTCGGTGGGGCCGGGCGTGTGCTCCTCGGCGAGGTCGGGGACCTCGTCCTCGAGCGGGGCCCCTTCCTCGGCCCTGCGGTCGGCGAAGCTCCTCTTCTCCTGTTTCATGGCCCTCCTTCGGGTCAGCCCGGGTGGATCTCGCCGCCGGCCGGGACCAGGGTCTGGCCCGTGTAGTACGAGGAGGTGCGGTCCGCGGCGAAGAACACGTACGACGGGGCGATCTCGTCGGGCTGTCCCGCCCGCCCCATCGGCGCCTGCTTACCGAAGTCCGCGACCTTCTCGGCCTCGAAGGTCGCCGGGATGAGCGGCGTCCACACCGGTCCCGGCGCCACGCAGTTCACCCGGATCCCCCGGTCCATCAGCGACGTGGCCAGCGACTGGGCGAGGTTCATCGCCCCGGCCTTGGTGGCCGCGTAGTCGATGAGGCTCGGGTTGCCGCGCAGCCCGTTGATCGAGCCGGTGATGACGATCGACGAGCCCTCCGAGAGGAACTCCAGCGCCTCCTGCACGCACCAGAACAGGCTGAGCAGGTTGACCTCGACGGTGCGGCGCAGCTGCGCCGAGTCGATCTTCTGGACGTCGTCGGCCGGGGTCTGGGTGCCGTGGTGCAGGACCAGGACGTCCAGCCCGCCCAGTGCGTCGGCCGCGTCCCGGACGACCTGTCGGCAGTGCCGCTCGTCCGCCATGTCGCCGCCGAAGGTGTGGCAGGCCCGGCCTTCGGCCTCCACCAGCCGTGCGGTGTGCCGGGCGTCGGCGTCCTCCTCCAGGTAGGACAGCGCCACGTCCGCGCCCTCCTTGGCGAAGGCCGCGCACACCGCCCGTCCGATGCCGGAGTCGCCTCCGGTCACCAGGGCGCGGGCGCCTTCCAGCAGTCCGCTGCCGCGGTAGCCGCGCATCTCGTCCCGCGGCTCGGGCTCCATCTTCTCGGTCAGACCGGGGTATTCCTGGCTCTGTGCCGGTCTCTCGCTCAACGGCGTCTCCCTCCTCGGCTCAGGTGCGGCGCTCTTCGTGGCCGATGCCCAGGTCCCGGACGATGTCCGGAAGCCCGTCGTAGGACTTGCCGGGCAGGCGGGACAGCCGGGACACCACCACGTCCGTCGCCCCGGACTGCGCGGCGTGGTCGGCCAGTTCGTCGGGCCCCGCCGGGTACTGCACCCCGGCCAGGACCGAGGCGACGGCGCTGCGCTCCTCCACGTCCTGCGGGGTCATCCCCGGAGGCGCGCCCCTGCGGTCGAGGCGGGTGGACGTCGGGTCGAGTCCGGTGTCGGTGTCCACGGGTTCGGGATCGTTCCACGGCTGGGGATGGGTGGGACCGCCGCTGCGCGTCAGCCCTTCGCTCTCCCTGCTCATCTCGTCGTCGAGTTTCGGACCGTGCTTGTCGCTCTTATCGCTCATAAGACCACCTTTCACATCTTTGTGTTCGTGCGGCTCATGTCCCGGCGCGGGCCCGGCCCGCCGGAGCGGGCGTCAGCGGCGCGGATGGTCCCGCGTGGCGTCCTGCTCCTCCGCCTCCCGCACTCCCTCTTCGTCGGGAGGCAGGGAGTACTGCTGCTCGGCGCTCTCACCGGGGACCCCGGTGCCGCTGCGCGGAACGGCGCCCTCGTTCTGGGTGACGGGCGGAACGGTGCGCCCCCGGGCGTCCGAGCCGCGGTTGACCGGTGCGAACTCCCTGTCGTGCGTCTCCTCGGGTTCATGACCGAGATCGTCATATTTGGTCATGTTTTATCCACTACCCCTCGGAGGCGATATGCACCCCCTATCCATAAGAAAATAGAAAAATCTACTCAAATCACACTGAAACGGAGACGGAACGGCCCGAAAGTGCGCGGCAGCGGGCGGTCGGCCCGCAACCGCACCCCGGCCCGCTGCCGGAAGTCGTGCTCCCGCAGCAGCGCCGCCAGGAACCGGCTCGCCGTCAGCAGCACCAGCTGCCGGCCGGGGCACTCACCGGGCCCGGCGCTGAACGGGACGATCGACCAGTCCTCCCGCGCCCTGCCGTCCAGCCAGATGTCCGGCACGAAGGAGTCGGCGAACGGCAGGAGCTCGTCGTCCCGCTGCAGGAACGGGGTGAAGATGAGCATTCCCGTCCCCGCGGGCATCGTCCTGCCCGCCCAGACCGTGTCCTCGGTGCTCTCCCTCAGGATCGCCATGGTGGTCGGCCACAGCCGCAACGACTCCTGCACGCAGGCACGAAGAAACGGCAGCTCCGCCGTCTCGCCCTCGGCCTCGCGGCGGGCCCTGCGCATCTGCTCGGGGTGGGCCGCCAGCAGCGCCAGCGTGCGGAACGCGGCCATGCCCGCGGGCTCGTAGGCGAACAGCCACTGCGGCACCTGCTGCGCCGGTTCGGTGCGCGCCGTCTTGGGCGCCGTGGCGACCAGGCCCGCCAGGCTGTCCGGCTCCGCCCGCCGCAGGTGGGCGTCCAGGCGGCGCTGGAAACGGGCGCGCAGGACGCGGCGGCGGGGATGGGCGAACGCCCAGTCGGCGTTCATGCGCAGCTTGGTCAGCAGGTCGCTGACGCGGTGGTCGTCACGGGCGGCGTCTCCCAGCACGATCCGCCGGATGACCCGCCACCAGGCGACGCGGAACCTCCCCCAGTCCAGTTCGCCCGAGTCCGCGACGGACCGGAGCAGCACCGCCGCCTCCTCCTCGATCTTTCGGGAGAACGCGTCGGCCAGGCAGTGCAGGGGGTGGGCGGTGTCCAGCACGTCCTCGTTGAAGGCCCTCCGGTCCGCCCGGTCCGCTCCCCGTGAGATGAGAACGCCGTGCGGCTGGAAGTGCGCGAGGGAGGCGTGCTTCTCCCAGGTGTCGAGCGAGAAGGGCTCGGGCGACTGCGTCAGCGCCCGCCGCGTGTCCTCGGGCGTCAGCAGCAGCGCGAACGACCTTCCGGGAATCCGCAGATGCAGCGGCCCCTTGCCGTAACGGTGGCGCAGCCGCTTCAGCAGGCGCCCCGCCCTGAGGTCCGCCTGCATCTCCTCGGCCAGCGCAACGATCCTGGGACGGCGCGCGATGACACCGCGCGCGATCGCCGGTGCCATCACCACCGCGCCGACGCGCAGCGTGTCGGCGATCGACGCCCTGTTCAGCGGCACAGTGCCGGAGGCGTTCCGGCGGACGTGGTCCTTCGTCCCCTCTTTCACCGGGACGGCCATGGGAACTCCTTTCGAAGAGGCATGCGGGGCGGTGTCACGGGTCACGGGGTGCGGCCGACGCCCGAGAGGAACTCACGAACGCGCAGCGGACCGCTGGACGCCTTCGACAGGGCGGGCGTGTCCTCGTCCGCACCCGTCCTGAGCCCCGCGAGGAACTCCGACAGCGCGTAGATGGAGGTGTGCTCGGGCACCCAGCGCAGCTCGTCCCGGGCCCGGCCGGTGTCCATCAGCGGCAGCCGCATCACCAGGTCGAACAGGTGCGGGGAGGCCGGAACCAGATGCAGGCCCCACGCGGCCGCCAGGACCGCCCGGACCGCCCGTGCCGGCACCTTCACCTTGCGGGCCCCGAACAGCGCGGCCAGCTCGTCGCCGCCGACGACCGGCGAGGCGGCGAGGTTGAAGGCGCCGCGTACGGGACGCGTGACGGCCTGGTGGAAGGCCTTTCCCACGTCGGACGAGTGCAGCATCTGCAGCTTCAGATCGGGGATGTCCGGGACGACCGGCACGGTCTCGGGCCGGACGAGCCTGCCGGGGACCAGCGGACCCGCGAAGATCCTGCGCTGCTCCGTCGCGGCGCGGCGCTCGAAGACGAACCCGGGACGCATCCTCACCACGCGGCATTGCGGGTACTTCGCCTCGAAGTTGTCCAGGAGCCGCTCGACATAGGCTTTCTCCCGGCTGTAGGCGGCCTCCGGCCAGCCGTGGGTGGGCCAGTCCTCCCCCACGAAGCGGTCCTTGGGACCGGGCGAGTAGGCGCCTACCGAGGAGGAGTAGACGAGTGCGGGCACACCGGCCTCCGCGACGGCGTGAAGCACCCGGGCGGTGCCGAGGACGTTCGTGCGCCAGGTCGTGTAGGGGTCGTGGGTCGGCTGGAAGATCCAGGCCAGGTGCACCACGGCGTCGGCGCCGCGCAGCAGCGGCACCAGGTCGCTCCTGGCGATGTCGGCGGTCATCCACTGGGTGCGGCCGATCTCCAGGCGCGGCCTGCGGCGGGCGACGCCGATGAGCTGCGTGATCTCCGGGTCCGTGGAGAGCGACCGCAGCGTGTTCGTTCCCAGGTTCCCCGTTCCCCCGATGACCACTACCCGCATCGTCCCCGCCCTTCCGGCCCCCGCCGGGTCGTTTCGCGTTCCCACCCCGTGACCGGTGCATCAAAAGCACAAATGCACCGTGTTCATCTCCTCTCTCCCCGGGAAGGCATGAAAGAAACGGGAGGAACAACCGGGATCGGGGGATTCGACCCGTGAGTCATATGAGTTCGGCAACACACACGAAAGGTGCGGGCACCCGCGAGACAACGTCCCGGCGGTCCCTGTGGGCCGGGGTCCTGTTCGGGGTGGGGGTGGCCGCGTTCGTCGACGAGGCCGTCTTCCACCAGCTGCTGCACTGGCACCACTTCTACGACAGGTCGACCTCGAGCATAGGTCTGGTCTCCGACGGGCTGTTCCACGCCTTCAGCTGGTTCGCCACGGTCCTCGGGCTCGTGATGGCGGCGGACGCCGTGCGACGGGGGGAGTTGGACAAGCGCGTCATGGGCGGGGGCGTGCTGCTGGGCGCGGGAGCCTTCCAGCTCTACGACGGCATCGTCAACCACAAGCTGCTGCAGCTGCACCAGATCCGCTACAACGTCGACATCGCGCCCTATGACTGGGCCTGGAACATCGTCGCGGTGCTCCTTCTCGCCGCGGGATGCTGGCTGCTCCTTGCAGCGCCGCGGCGGCGAGGCGGGGCCGACTGATGGGAGACGGTCACCATCTTCCCTCCCCGCTCTGGGCGCTGCAGTGGGCCGCCGCGCTCGCCATGGTGGGCGTCGTGGTCGCCTACCTCGCCGCGGCGAGCCGGCTGAGGCACCGGGGGGACGCCTGGCCGTGGCCGCGCGACCTGTCCTTCGCGGTGGGAGGCGCGGCCGTCGCGACGGTCTCCGTGGCTCCGCTGCCCGGCGGGGAGTTCACCGCGCACATGCTCCAGCACCTGGTCATCGGAATGGCCGGGCCGCTGCTGCTCATCCTGGCCCGGCCCGTCACCCTGCTGCTGCGGATGCTGCCGCCCGGCCGCACGCGGCGGACGCTGCTGGCCGTGGTGCAGTCGAGGGTCGCGGCGGTGCTGGTGTTCCCCCCGGTCGCCGCGCTCATCGACGTCGGCGGGTTGTGGGTGATGTACCGGACGCCGCTGCTGGCGGCCGTGCACGACCAGCCCTGGGCGCACGCGCTGCTGCATCTGCGGGTGTTCGCGGCGGGGATGCTGTTCACCACCGCCCTGTGCCGGCTCGACCCGATGCGCCACCGCTACTCCCTGACGCTGCGGGCGGGGACCCTGGTCGTCGCGAGCGCCGCCCACGCCGTCCTGGCCAAGTCCCTGTGGGCGGCGCCGCCGCCCGGACTCGCCTTCGCCGCGGACGACCTGCACGCGGGGGCACGGCTGATGTACTACGGCGGCGACCTGGTCGAGGTGGGCCTGGCGCTGGTCATCGTGCTGGGCTGGTACGCCGACACCGGGCGCGCCCTCCAGCGCAGGCGGCGGCGTCTGGGAGCGGTTCCGAGCGGAGTGTGATCTGTGGCAAATCACCTAATTGTCGAGAATTGTCGCGGTTAATGGCGAACCCCTCGGGCAAGGAGGTCATAACGGGGCAAACCATAACAAGGGGGAATGATGAAGGCAGTGACCTGGCATGGCCGTCGCGACGTCCGCGTGGACCAGGTGCCGGACCCGATCATCAAGGAACCCAACGACGCGATCATCAAGGTCACGTCCACCGCCGTCTGCGGCTCGGACCTGCACCTGTACGAGGTGCTGGGGCCGTTCCTGCAGGAGGGCGACATCCTCGGACACGAGCCCATGGGCATCGTCGAGGAGGTCGGGCCCGAGGTCACGCACATCAGGCCGGGGGACAGGGTGGTGATCCCCTTCAACATCTCCTGCGGCCGGTGCCACATGTGCGACCGCCGGTACTACGCCCAGTGCGAGACCACCCAGGTCCGCGAGTACGACAGCGGGGGCGCGCTCTTCGGCTACACCAAGCTGTACGGGGAGGTCGCGGGCGGCCAGGCCGAGTACCTGCGGGTGCCGCAGGCGCACTTCGGGCCGATCCCGGTGCCGCACGGCACCCCCGACGAGCGGTTCCTCTTCCTGTCGGACGTGCTGCCCACCTCCTGGCAGGCCGTCGAGTACGCCGAGGTCCCGGACGGCGGCAGCGTCACCGTCCTCGGGCTCGGCCCCATCGGCCAGATGTCCGCGCGCATCGCCCGCCACCGCGGCTACCGCGTCATCGGCGTGGACCTCGTCCCCGAACGGCTGGAGATGGCCCGCCGGCACGGCGTGGAGACCATCGACCTCCGGCACACCGACGTCGTCTCCGCCGTCCGCGACCTCACCGGAGGCCGGGGCACCGACTCGGTGATCGACGCCGTGGGCATGGAGGCGCACGGCTCCCCCGTCGCCAAGGCGGCGCAGGCCTTCACCGCCTTCCTGCCGGACAAGGTCTCCGCACCGCTCATGACCCACGCGGGGGTGGACCGGCTGGCCGCCCTGCACCTGGCGATCGAGGTGGTGGCGCGGTGCGGCGTCATCTCGCTGTCCGGCGTCTACGGCGGCATGTCCGACCCGATGCCGATGCTGCGGCTCTTCGACAAGGGCGTCACCCTGCGCATGGGCCAGGCGCACGTCCGCCGCTGGCTGGAGCCGCTGATGCCCCTGGTCACCGACGAGTCCGACCCGCTGGGCGTGCTGGACCTGGCCACCCACCGCGTCCCGCTGGACCGCGCCCCCCAGGCCTACGAGGCCTTCCAGAAGAAGCGCGACGGCGCCATCAAGGTGGTCCTCGACCCGGCTCTGTGACGCTCGGGTGTTTGAAAGGCTCACCCTCGTGCCGATACCGAGGGTGAGCAGGAACACCGGACACGTGACGAGTCGGCGAGACATCCATGGAATCCACCACCGCTTTTTCGCGCCCGACCCGGCTGCCCTGGCGGGCCGATCTCCTCACCGCGCTCCTCGGCCTCGCCCTCGAGGCCGTCGCGGCCTTCTTCGTCGTCATCGCCTCGGGCCTGGCCAGCGGCGCCGATTCCCACCGGTCCGGCGGCGGAACCGGGCGCGCCGACCAGATCCTCGTCCTCGGGCTCGGCGCCCTGGCCTGCCTCGCCCTTCTGGTGGCCCTCCTCCTCCGTGCCAAGGCGCCCATCACCACCGCCCTCCACCTCCTGCTGTCCGCCGCGCTCCTGCTGGCCGTCCTGACCGCGCCGCCCGTGTCGCGGCCGCCCGCCCGCACACCGGTCCCCTCCTCCACCGGGAGCCGGTGACCGCGTCCCCGGTGAGCTGCACCTGTTTGAAATGAAAACTGTTTTCACTAAGATGGCCGGTCGTCGGCGTGAAGGGGGTCGGGGTGGCGACGGGGGTACGGCGGGACGCGGAGGTGCCGCCCGCTCAGTGGGGGGCGCGGCGGGCCGAACCGGGGGCCGACGCGGTCTGGTGGTTCATCTCGATCGTCTCGCTGCTGGCGATCGGCCGGATCTGGGTGGCTCCCTGGGTGACCTGGGCGGGGGTGCAGGCCTGGTCGACGATCTTCATCGCGATCTGCGTGCAGGCCCTGCCGTTCCTGGTCTTCGGGGTGGTGCTGTCGGCCGCGATCACCGCGTTCGTGCCGGCGGAGGTGTGGAGCAGGGTGCTGCCGCGGCGGGGGGTCGCGGCCGTGCCCGTCGCGGGGATGGCCGGAGCCGTCCTGCCGGGGTGCGAGTGCGCCTCGGTGCCGGTGGCCGGGAGCCTGATGGCCCGGGGCGTGGTGCCCGCGGCGGCGCTGACGTTCCTGCTGGCCGCGCCTGCGATCAACCCGATCGTCATGGTGGCCACGGCCGTGGCCTTCCCCGGGCAGCCGGAGATGGTGGCGGCCCGGTTCGGCGCCTCGCTGGTGGTGGCGGTCCTCGCCGGCTGGGTGTGGTTGCGCTTCGGCAAGGGCGAGTGGTTGCGGATCCCCGCCCGGCCCGAGCACTCCGGCGGGCGCTGGGAGGCGTTCCGGGTGGCGGTGCGGCACGACTTCATGCACGCCGGGGGCTTCCTGGTGGTGGGCGGGATGGCCGCGGCCGTCATCAACGTCGTGATCCCCGCCTCCTGGGTGAACGGGCTGGCCGGGGTGCCCTGGGCGGCGGTGCTGACCCTGGCGGTGCTGGCCGTGCTGATGTCGATCTGCTCGGAGGCCGACGCCTTCGTGGCGGCGAGCCTCACCGCGTTCTCCCCCACCGCGAAGCTGACGTTCCTGGTCGTGGGGCCGATGGTGGACCTCAAGCTCATCGCGCTGCAGACCGGCGTGTTCGGGAAGCGGTTCGCGATCCGCTTCATCCCGTTGACCTTCGTCCTGGCGGTCGGGGTCAGCGCCCTCGTGGGAGGTTTGTTCCTGTGAGCAGAGCCATGCAGAACCTGCTGATGGTGCTCGTCGGCGGCGCCGTCCTGTGGATCACCCTGGTCACCGGGGAGGTCGTCAACTTCGTCAAGGAGGGGCTGCGCTGGCCGCTGGTCGCCGCCGCCGCCGTCCTGGTCGTCCTCGGGCTGGCCGGGATGCGCCGCGACTGGCGGGACCGGCCGGACGAGCACGCGGACTCCGGGCACGACGGGCACGGGCACGGCGCGGGCGGGCCGCGCGTGGCCTGGCTGCTGTGCCTGCCCGTCCTGGCCATCTTCGCCATCGCCCCGCCGGAGCTGGGGGTGTTCACCGCCGCGCGCACCGGCGAGTCCCGCGCGGCCGCGCCCCCGAAGATCCAGGTCGCGGAGGACGACTACGCGCTGCCGCCCTCCCCCGACCCGTACCCGATGTCGGTCGGCGAGTTCATGGGCCGCTCCTTCGAGGCGCAGATCGGCGGGCAGGTCACCCTGGCCGACCGCAGGCTCGAGCTGAAGGGCTTCGCCACCCCCGGCGAGCGGGGCGCCTGGTACCTCACCCGCCTCCAGATGAGCTGCTGCGCCGCCGACGCCATGCCGCTGAAGGTCAAGATCCTGGACGCGCCCGCCCCCGAGAAGGGCTCCTGGGTGAAGGTCGTCGGGCTCTGGCACCCGGCGGGCGAGGCGGGCGGCCGGGGCGTCTACGAGTTCACCGCCCAGAGCGTCACCCGGACCGAAAAGCCGGACAACCCGTACGAGTAACCATCGACCATTCCTTGTCCAAAAAGATCAGGCGATCTCGTCGAGTCGGTACGGTGGTGACGTTCGCTCGACAAGGAGACGGAAGATGTTCCTCCAGATCATCCAGGCACCGGCCGGAGACGCCGGCGTCCTGCGTGCGGCGAGCTACCGGTGGGCGGACAGGCTCGGCTCCACCTCCGTCGGCTGGCTGGGCTGCACCGGCGGGGTGACGGAGGAGGGCGTCTTCTTCACCGCCGAGCGCTTCGAGTCCGAGCAGAAGATGTGGGTGGAGTCCGGCCGCCCCGGCCGCCGCCGCTGGTTCTCCGACCTGCGCGAGGGCATGACCGGCGAACCGGTCTTCACCAACTGCCGCGAGGTCGAGGTCTTCGCGCCCGACCCCGCCGCCGTCGACCGGGCGGGCTACGTCCAGATCGTCCAGGGCAGGGTGCGCAACGCCGCGCTCATGCGCACCCTGACGCGCAGCATGGAGAAGGAGATGTCCCTGCACCGCCGGGACCTGCTCGGCTCCACCCTGGCCTTCCACCCCGACGACGGCTACACCCACCTGCTCTACTTCACCTCCGCGGACGACGTCTTCGAGGCCGAGCTGCGCGAGACCCCGCCCCGCGTCAAGGCGATGATGGACGCCGTCTACGAGCTCAACACCGCCCTGCCCGTCCACCACGTCCTGGCGTCGCCCTGGACGCACTCCCGCCGCGAGACCGACCGTTAGGTCTGATCACCGGCGGCCGCGACGGGCATGCTGTGTCCCATGACAAAGTGGACCGTCAATGACATCCCTCAGCAGAACGACCGGACCTATGTGGTCACCGGCGCCAACAGCGGTCTCGGTCTGGAGACCGCCCGCGCCCTGGCCGCGAAGGGCGCCCATGTGATCATGGCGTGCCGCGACCTGGACCGGGGCCGCGCCGCGCAGGCCCGGATCCAGGGGGGCCGCACGGAGGTGCGGCGGCTGGACCTGGCCGACCTGGAGTCCGTCCGCGAGTTCGCCGCCGCCGTCGAGAGCGTCGACGTCCTGGTCAACAACGCCGGGATCATGATGCCGCCCCTGCGCCGCACCGCGCAGGGCTTCGAGCTGCAGTTCGGCACCAACCACCTGGGGCACTTCGCCCTCACCGGCCTGCTGCTGGACCGGCTCTCGGCGGGGGACGCGCCCCGCGTCGTGACGGTCACCTCCAGCCTGCACCGCACCGGCTCCATCCGCTTCGACGACCTGAACGCCGAGAAGTCCTACTCCCCCATCGGGCACTACGCCCAGTCCAAGTTCGCCAACGTCCTGTTCGGCCTGGAGCTGGACCGCAGGCTGCGCAAGGCGGGCAGCCCGGTCCTCAGCCTCCTGGCCCACCCCGGCTACGCGGCCACCAACCTGCAGTCCTCGGGCCCCGTCAAGCTCATAGCGCTGCTCGGCAAGCCCGCCAACCTGCTCCTGGCCCAGCCCGCCGCGCACGGGGCGGTCCCCCAGCTCTACGCCGCCGCCGGCTCCGGCGCCGAGTCGGGGAGGTTCTACGGGCCCTCGGGGTTCCAGGAGATGCGGGGCCGCCACCCGAAGGAGGTCCGGCCCGTGCGGGCCGCCACCGACCCGGACGTCGCGGGCAGGCTGTGGGCGGTCTCCGAGGAGCTCACCGGCGTCCGCTTCCCCTGAGTCACGCCTGGGACAGCCAGGTGCCGCACAGCCACCAGGCGTCCACCGCGCCGAAGGTGGTGGCCGGGTCCACCCCGGTGACGTCCGTGAACCGCTGGACGCGGTTGCGCACGGTGTTGGGGTGGACGAACAGCCTTTCCGCCGCCGCCCCGACGTCCCGGTCGGCCTCGAGCCAGGCCGAGACGGCCAGGGCGACGGGCACGGCGTTGGCGCCCAGGGCGTGCCAGGCCGGACGGTGCCGGTCCGCCAGCACGGCGGCGAGATCGGGCCGGCCGGCCAGCGCCACCAGCGCGGGCACCTCCGCCACGTGCACCACGCCGGTGCGGCCCGACGACTCGGCGGCGGCCAGCGCGTCCAGCGCCAGCCTCCACGCCGCGGGAAGCTCCTCCGGCTCGGCGGGACCGGCCAGCCCCGCCGTCGTGCCCGCCCGTCCCGCACGGGGCGCGGGCGGCCTGGCGAGCACCGCGGCGAGCAGCCCGTCGATTCCGGCGCACAGCGCCGGGGGCTGCTCGCGCAACGCCCGTTCCAGCGCCGCGGCGGCGTTCGGGTCGTCGGCGCGGGCGGCCAGCGCCCACAGCCCGCCCGCGGTCGGCAGACCGGCCTCGGCCGCGGCCAGCGCGGCGGCCGAGCCGCCCTCCAGGAGGCGGCGCAGGATCGCCGCGTCCCGCTCCCCGGCCCCGGGGTCCCGCCCGGCCCGCGCGGCGCGGTGCGCGGTGATCAGCCGCGAGCGCACGGCCTCGGCCCAGTCGTCGTACAGCTCGCGGGCGTCCAGCAGGAGGTCGGGGGCGACCCCGGCGGCCGGAGCCGTCTCGCGGGCCCGCGCCCAGATCGCGCGTTCGGCCACGTGGATCGCCCTCAGCACCGCCTCGATCGGCACGCCCTGGCGGGCGCGGGTGACGGCCAGGTCCTCCACGAAGGTCAGCTCCGCCTCGCTGGGGCCGCGCCGGTCGGCCAGCGCGCGGGTCGCGGCGAAGAGCAGGGCGCGGGTGTGGCCGGTCATGTCGGCCGTCGGCAGCGCGGCGACCTCCCGCACCATCGTGCGCACGCCGGCGACCACGGACGGCAGCAGGTCCTCCTCGCCGACGACCCGTTCGACGAGACCCGCGACGGACGTCCACTCTTCGGGGGAACGCATTCCGCCATGATGCCCCCGCGTTGTGGGCCACCACAACCAGCACGGCAAATCAGGTTACATATCCCATATTCCGCGCCGTTATCAGGCCATATATTGGATTGAATTACAAACATTAGTAGATCTACCTGATAAGTAGGCTTCGGCACGCCCCCGTCCGAGGAGAAGCGCCATGACCCCTCCCCGCCGCGTCGCCGTCATCGGCGCCGGAGCGGCAGGCCTCGCCGCCGCCAAGGCCCTGCTGGACGCGGGCGTCGAGGTCGCCGTCCACGAGAGGAGCGGCCGGCCCGGCGGGCTGTGGGCGCGGGACGACCCCGGCGGCCCCTCCCCCGCCTATGCCTCCCTGCACCTCAACACCAGCAAGGGGCGCACCGAGTTCGCCGACTTCCCGATGCCCCGGGACTGGCCCGACTACCCGTCGGCGGACCGCGTCGCCGGATACCTCGCCGACTACGCCGAGAAGTTCGCGCTCACCCCCTTCCTGCGCCTCCGCAGCACCGTCACCTCCGTCGAACGCGAGGAGGGAGGCGGCTGGACGGTCACGGCCGACCCGGGCGGCGCCGAGCGGTACGACGCCGTCGTCGTGGCCAACGGGCACAACTGGGACCCCCGCCTGCCGGAACCCGCCTACCCGGGCGCGTTCGCCGGAGAGCAGCTGCACGCCCACGCGTACCGCGACGCCGAAGCCTTCCGGGACAGGCGGGTCCTGGTCGTCGGCATGGGCAACTCCGCGATGGACATCGCCGTGGACGCCTCGTACGTCGCGCGCGGGCCCGTCCTGCTGTCGGCCCGCCAAGGCGTCCACATCGTGCCCAAGTACCTTTTCGGCCGCCCGTCGGACGCCACCGGCGGAGCCCTGTCCGTCCTGCCCTGGCGGCTGCGCCAGCGCCTCGCCCAGGCCATGCTCCGGCTCGCCGTGGGCGCCCCGCAGGACTACGGGCTGCCCGCGCCCCGGGGCGGGCTCTTCCAGAACCACCCGACGATCAGCGACACCATCCTGCACCGGCTCACCCACGGCGAGGTCGTCGTGCGGCCCGGCGTCGAACGCCTCGACGGCGACCGCGTCGTCTTCACCGACGGCTCCTCCGACCCCGTCGACGTGATCGTCTGGGCCACCGGCTACCGGGTGAGCATCCCCTTCCTGTCCGCGCGCTGGCTGGGCGCGGACCCGGAGGCGCTGCCGCTGTACAAGCGGGTCTTCCACCTGGAGGACCCGAGCCTGGTGTTCGTCGGCCTGATGCAGTCCACCGGCGCGGCGCTGCCCGTCGTGGAGGCGCAGGCGAAGCTCGCCGCCGCCTACCTCTCGGGCTCCTACGCGCTGCCCGAGCCCCCGGAGCAGCGCCGCGCGGTGGCCCGCGCCCTGCGCTACGCCACGGGCAGGTGGGGCCGGGACCGGCGCCCTCACATGCGCATCGACTTCGACGCCTACGTCGCTGACGTGCCCAAGGAGATCAGAGCCGGGCGGGACAGGTTCCTGCGCGGTCAGGGCCGCCCGTTCACCCCGACCCGCCGCAAGGAGACCTCCCCGTGATCCTCCCCCGCTCCCTCCTCGACGGCGGCCGCCGCGACGCGCGCGGCCTGCGGGTCATCGTCACCGGCGCCTCCGGCACGTTCGGACGGGCGATCTGCGCCCGGCTGAGCGGGCTCGGCGCCCACGTCGTAGGCCTGGACGCCGCCCCCCGCGAGGACGACCCCGTCGAGGTCCTCGCCTGCGACCTCACCGACGACGAGCGGGTGCCCGAAGCGGTGGCCGAGGCCGTCGGCCGGCTCGGCGGACTCGACCTGCTCGTCAACAACGCCGGCATCGGGGGGCCCGCCCCGGCCGAGATCCCGCCCGGAGCCGAGGTGCGCCGCCAGCTCGACGTCAACCTGCTCGGCGTCTGGCGGGTCACGGCCGCTTGCGTGGAGGCGCTCGTGGCGTCGCGCGGACGGGTCGTCATGCTGTCCTCGCGGATGGCCGTCATGCAGTTGCCCCTGGCCGCGGCGTACGGGGCCTCCAAGCGTGCCCTCGTGGCGTACGCGGACGCGCTGCGCATGGAGATCGGCACGCACGTCGGCGTCACGTGCGTCTACCCCTCGATGGTGCGCAGCCCGATCCACGACTCCACCGCCGCGGCGGGCCTCTCGCTGGAGGGCATGAGCCGCTACGAGCCGCTGGAGGGCGTCGTGGACGCGGTGCTGCGGGCGGCCCTCAGCCGCCGGGTCCACCGCGACCTCCCGACCACGGCCCGCGGGGCCGTGGAGTTCTTCCTCGCCCGCCACCTGCCCGCGGTGACCGACCGGATCATCTCCCGGACCCTCGCCGCACGCGCCCGCTCCGGGGCGTTCGAGGGCGCCGGGCCGGCCGCGGGGGTCGTCCGGCGCCTGGGGACCGGGGCGTGAGCGCCGGGCCGCGCACCGGGGCACGGCCCCGGAGCGGCGACCTCGTCACGTACGCCACCGGCTCCCTGGGCATGGGCGTGTGGGTCACCGTGCCCGGCCTGCTGCTGCTGTACTTCCTCACCCACACGCTCGGCGTCTCCCCCTTCCTCGCCGGCCTGACGCTGCTGCTGCCGAAGATCATCGACGCCGTCGTGCACCCGCTGTTCGGCACGTTGTCGGACCGGTGGGCGCGGCGGTCCGGGCACCGGCGCGGCATGCTCCGCTGGGGCCTGCTGCTGGCGGTGGCGATGGCGGCGATGTTCACCGTCCCGCCGGGGTTGTCCGGCCCGGCGGCCGCGTTGTGGGTCGGCGCCTGGTACATCGCCGGGAACGTGCTCTTCGCGTGCTTCCAGGTGCCCTACCTGACCACCCCGTCCGATCTGCGGATCGGTTACCACGAGCGCACCCGGGTCTTCATGTTCCGGATGCTCTTCCTCACCCTGGGCCTGCTCGCGGCGGGCGTGGCGGCCCCCGCCATGGTCGCGGCGGGCGGGCGCGGCGACTACACGCGGATGGCGCTGGTGCTGGGGGCAGGCATGGCGGTCACGGGGCTCGTCGCGCTGGGCGGGGTGCGCGGGCTCACCGCCCGGTGCGGGTTCCGCGAACCCGACGCGCACGGCCGCTCCTTCCTCGAGGACGTCAAGGTCGCCTGGCGGGACCGCGACTTCCGGATGCTGGTGCTGTCGTACCTGTTCACCAGCACCACCACGCACCTCTTCCTGGCCGCAGTGCCCTTCTACACCGAGTACGTCTTCGCGGACGACGGCCTCACCGCGGTGTTCATGGGCGCGTTCCTCGGCCCCGCCCTGATCGCCGGACCCGTCTGGCAGCGGATCTCCCGCCGCATCGGCAAACAGCGCGGCATCCTGATCTCCCAGTGCGCCTTCATCGCCGGCTCGGCGGCACTGTCGGCGGGCGAGCGGCTCGGGGTGGCCGCGACCGTCGCGGTCATCGTCGTCCTGGGCTCGGCGTTCGCCGGGCTGCAGCTCTTCGCCTTCTCGATGGTGCCCGACGCGGTGGCCGCCGCCGAGGCGCGGGGCTCCTCCCGCGCGGGCGCCTACACCGGGGTGTGGACGGCGACCGACGCCACGGGCACGGCCATCGGCCCCTACGTCTACTCGGCCGTCCTGGCGGTCGGCGGTTTCGTCTCCACCACCGAGGGGCGGCACGTGGCGCAGCCGGACTCCGCGCTCACGGCGCTGATCGTCGGCTTCACCCTGGTCCCCGCCGCCATCATGGTCGCCGCCGTCGCCTTCCAGCGCCGCTACTCTTTGGACGGTCCGGCTCCCGGATGACGGGGTCCGCCCTCCGGAACGGACCGCGCCGGCCGCCACCCTGCCGGGGGTGGAGGGCCGGCGCCATGGACACGTCGCTGGAGGGAACGCCGTGGAGGCACCGGGGCTGAGCGTGGGCGCGGTCGCGCGGCGGCTGGGGGTGTCCCCGTCGACCCTGCGGACCTGGGACCGGCGGTACGGGATCGGGCCGAGCCGGCGCAGCCAGGGGTCGCACCGGCGGTACGACCCGGCCGACGTGGCGCGGCTCGAGGTGATGAACCGGCTGATCCTGCAGGGGGCGCCGCCCGGGGAGGCCGCGCGGGTGGCGCTCGGCGGGACCGGCGTGCGGGAGCGCGCCCCGCGGGCGCACGGGGCCGGGGGCAACCGGCTGGCGCTGAGCGCGGTCCCGGACCGGACGCGCGGGCTGGCACGGGCCGCGATGGCGCTGAACGGCCCGGCCGTCACGGAGACGGTGCGCGAGGCCCTCGCCCGGGACGGGGCGGTGCGCGCCTGGGAGGAGCTGATCGCCCCGGTGCTGCGCGGGGTCGGCGAGCGGTACGCCGCGACGGGCGAGGCGGTGGAGATCGAGCACTTCCTCTCGGGGGCGGCGCTGGCCGCGCTGGCGGAGGCGGCCTCGCCCGTGCCGGAGACCGGGGTCCGGCCGGTACTGCTGGCCTGCGCGCCGGAGGAGCAGCACAGCCTGCCCGTCTACGCGCTGGGCGCGGCCCTGGCCGAGCGGGGGATACCCGGCCTCATGCTGGGTGCCCGCGTCCCGGAGCGGGCCCTGGGCGACGCGATGAAGAGGATCGGCCCCGGAGCGGTGTTCGTGTGGTCGCAGATGGACCGCACGGGGGACGCCGGGGTGCTGGAGCGCCTTCCCGGCGGGCGGTCCGCGTCGCGCGTGCTGGCCGGAGGGCCGGGCTGGCCCCGCCCGCTCCCCGAGGGGGTGCGGTTCGTGGCGTCCCTGCCGGAGGCGGTGGCGGCCGTGGCCGAGGTTCTGGGACTGCCCGGCTGATCCCCGTCGAGCTCGTGAGGTTTGCCCGGTCTTTGCGCCTCTGCCTTGCGTTTCCCGCGCGCGAGCAACTATGAATAGATTTTGAAGAGGTTTCTGGAGGGAGGAACCATGACGCCGTCTCCGCAGACCCGTCCCCGGCTCGGCGCCTCCGCCTGCCTGCTCGGCGAGCCCGTCCGCTACAACGGCGGGCACAGCCGCTGCAGGTTCCTCACTCTCGGCCCTCTGGCCGGGATGGTCGAGTGGGTGGCCGTCTGCCCCGAGATGGAGCTCGGGCTCGGCGCGCCGCGCCGCCCCGTCCGTCTCCTGAGCGACGGGCGGCTGGTCGACCGCGACGGCGACACCGACCACTCGGCCGCCCTCGCCGAGACGGCCCGCCGCGTCCTGCCCTCCTTCGAGGACCTCGACGGCTTCGTCCTGAAGTCGCGCTCCCCCTCGTGCGGGCTGTTCGGCGTCCCCCGCTACAGCGCGGGGCTGCCCGGGGAGCGCACCGACGGGCAGCCCGTCGACCGCCGCGGCCGGGGCGCCTTCGCCGAGGCGCTCACCGCCGCCCACCCCCACCTCCCGGTGGAGGAGGAGGGGCGCCTGAACGACCCCGTGCTGCGCGAGCACTTCGTGGAACGGGTGTTCGCGCACGCCAGGCTGCGGGAACTGCTGTCCGGGCCGTGGCGCCCCCGCGACCTGGTGGACTTCCACAGCCGCCACAAGCTGCAGGTCCTGGCGCACGACCCGCGCCTCTACCGGGAGCTCGGCCGCGTCGTGGCCCGCGCCGGCACCGCGGACCGCCGGGCCCTCGCCGAGGAGTACCGGCGGCTGTTCACCGAGGCGCTGGCCGTCCGGCCGACGCGGGGCCGCCAGGTCAACGCGCTGCAGCACGTCCTGGGCCCGTTCGGGCACCGGCTGAGCCCGGAGCGCAGGCACGGCCTGGCCGGCGCCATCGAGGACTTCCAGGCCGGACGCGCCCCGATGAGCGTGCCGGTCGCGCTGCTGCTGCACGACGCCCGCGCCGAGAACGTGCACTACCTCGCGGACCAGACGCTCCTGGAGCCCTTCCCCGCCGCGCTGCCCCTGCGTCACCACCTGTGAACGCCGGCCGCGTCCATGCGCGGACGCGCCGGGCCGCGAAGCGGGCGCCCCGCGGGAGGAGAGACGGCGGCGGCAGCGGGCATAGGCGAAACATGGGGAATGATCCGATCGATCAGTTCACGTCCGGTTTCGATGGGCCGGTCCTGCTGGTGACCACGTCGGCGGACGGGGAACGGGCCGGCTGCCTGGTGGGGTTCGCGACCCAGTGCAGCATCGACCCGGTGCGGTTCCTGGTGTGCCTGTCCCGAACCAATCGGACGTTCCGGGTGGCGGCGAAGGCGGAGCTGCTGGGCGTGCACGTCCTGGAGCGGGACGACCCCGGACAGCTCGCCCTGGCGCGGCTGTTCGGCGAGAACACCGGCGACGAGATGGACAAGTTCGCGCGGTGCGCGTGGGAGGAGGACACCGGCGGGGTGCCGCTGCTGCTGGACGCGCCGCGCCGGATGGTGGGACGCGTCCTGGACCGGATGGAACTGGGCGACCACACCGGCTACCTGGTGGAGCCACTCCACGTCCAGGCGAAGGGGCGGAACGCGCCCCTGGGGCTGACGCGGGTGCTGCACCTGGAGGCCGGGCACCCGGCCTGACGGGCCGCCCCGCCCGAAGGCGGAGGCGGCCCGCACCTCACGGCTTGACCTCCAGCGCGACCACGCAGGTGTCGTCGTCGGTGTCGGACGCCCCGTGGCGCAGCAGGTTGTCCAGGTGGGGCTCGAGCTCGGCGTCACCGGCGGCGGCGATCGCCAGGAGGTGGCTCAGCGCCTCCTCGACGCTGCTGTCACGGCGTTCGATGAGACCGTCGGTGTACAGCAGGATGCGGTCCCCCTGCATCAGCTCCACCGAGCCCTCCTCGAACTCCAGGTCCTCCAGGACGCCCAGCACCACGCCGTCGATCGGCGGGAGCGGCGCGGCCTTCCCGTCCCGCAGCAGGATCGGCTGGGGATGGCCCGCCCGCGCCCAGCGCAGCACCCCGTCCTTCGGGTCGAAGACCCCGCAGACCGCGGTGGCGGTGACGTTGTCGGTCAGGTGGACGGTGACGTTGTTCAGCCAGTACAACATCTGCGCCGGGCCCGCGCCGGTCGCCGACAGGCCGCGCAGCGCGTTGCGCAGCACCACCATGTCGGTGGCCGACTGGATGCCGTGCCCCGCCACGTCGCCGACGGAGATCAGGACCTTGCCCGTCGGCAGCGACAGCACGTCGTACCAGTCGCCGCCGACCAGCAGCTCGTTGCCCGCGGGCCGGTAGCGCACGCCGACCCGCAACCGCGGGGTGTCCAGCGGGCCCTGGCGCGGCGGCATGATCGCGTGCTGGAGGCGGAGCGTGAGCTTGGCCTGCTCGGCCGCCTGCTGCTGGGTGTGGTTGAGCTCGTCGCGCGTGGCCTCCAGCGCGATCTCCGTCCAGTGCTGGGAGGAGATGTCCTGGTAGGCGCCGCGGATCACGATCGGCCTGACCCCGCCGTCCAGGACGGGTTCGGCCGCGATCCGCATGTGCCGGTAGGAGCCGTCCTGACGCTGGAGCCGGAACGCCGCGGTCGCCGCGTGCCCCTGGTCCAGCAGCACGCGCAGGAACGTGCTGACCGCGGCGGCGTCGTCCGGGTGGACGCGGGCGGGCAGCTCGGCCAGCGCCAGCGGCCCCGACTCCACCGGCAGGCCGTGCAGCTCGAACAGGTGGTCGTTCCAGATGATCTCGCCGGTGAGGAGGTTCTCCTCGAAGCCGCCGATCCGGCCCAGCCGCTGGGCGTGCTGGAGCAGCTCGGCCAGCCGGGTGGACTCGTCGTGCAGCCGCCACATCACCAGCAGGTCCTCGCCTTGGCGCAGGATGCTGTAGGTGGCCGGTCCCGACACCGTCAGGTCGTCCACGCGCGTGATCACCGGGGCGCTGACCTGGCGCAGCGCATCACCCGTGGCGTGCACGTAGACGACCTGGTCGAACAGCCCGCCCTCTCTGGCCGACATCGGATACGACTCCAGGAAACGGGTGCCCATGACCGCCGAGCGCGGCCGCCCGGCCAGATCGGCGAACTTGTCGTTCGCGTGGTGGATGACGAAGTCGACGATCCGGTCGTCCTCCAGCACGGGCCGCAGCACTATGGCCGAGTCCAGCACCGCGTCCGCGATGTCGGCGAGCGGGGAGACCCCCTGCTGCTCGCCGGCGGGCAGGTGGTCGAGGGTGTAGGCGCACAGCTCCGCCAGGGACTCCAGCTGCCGGTGCACCGCCGGAGGCTGCTCCTCCAGCGGTCCGGGCCAGCAGACCTCCAGGACGCCCAGCAGCCTGCCGCCCGTGCCCGCCGGCACCGCGACCCGCGCGCCCGGCGCGAGCTCGGTACGGCCGATCGAGGGCGGATACTGCTGCCCGGCCGCCAACCACACCGGCTGCCGCTCGACGAGCGCCTGGCGGGCCAGGGTCGTGACGGCCGGCGGGACGTGCCGCCAGCGCCGCGCCTCCGGCGGCGTGAACCCGGCGGCCCCGGCCAGCCGCAGCGAGCCGTCCGCGTCCGCGGCCCACACCGCCACGGCCTCGGCCTCCAGCGGCGCCAGAGCGTACTCCAGCAGCGAGGCCGCCATCGCCTGGGTGTCGTCGGCGGCCAGCGCCGCGCTCTCGGCCGCCCGCATCCGGTCCCCGGCCTCGGCCTGGTCTTCGGGGTCCTCCTTCGTCCCGGCCAGGAAGGAGCGGGCGACGGCGGCGAGCTCGCTCTTGGCCGCCTGCGCCACGATGTCCGCGGCGATCTCCAGCTGCGGGACCTCCGCGCGTTCGGCCAGGACGTCCAGCTGCTGGTGCGCCGCGGCGAGACCGGAGCCCAGCCGTTCGGCGAGCACTCCCGCCGCCAGTTCGATGATGGCCCTGCCGCCGGTGGAGTGCTGCGCCTCCCGCACCTCCCGGCGCAGTCGCTCGACGGTCGTGGCCAGCCTGCCGAGCCCCTCGTCGAGGGTCCGGCGCCCGGGCGGGCGGGCGGGCGACGTATTCGTGGTCATGCCGCTCACCGGTCCAGCAGGCGTTGGATGGAGGCGATGAGCAGCTCGGCGTCCACCGGCTTGGTCACGTAGTCGCTGGCCCCGGCCGCGAGGCTCTTCTCGCGGTCGCCCTGCATCGCCTTGGCGGTGACCGTGATGATCGGCAGGTCGGCGTACCGGGGCATCTCCCGGATCGCGGTGGTCGCCGTGTAGCCGTCCATCTCCGGCATCATCACGTCCATCAGGACGAGTTCGATCTCGTCGTGCGCCTGGAGGGTCTCGATGCCCGCGCGGCCGTTGTCGGCGTGCAGGACCCGCATGCCGTGCAGCTCCAGCATCCCGGTCAGCGCGAAGACGTTGCGGGTGTCGTCGTCGACGACCAGGACCGTCCGCCCCGCCAGGCCCCCCTCGCCCGCCGGCGGCTCGGGCTGCTCGCCCTCGCTCTCGGCGGGCAGCAGCGGCAGGACGTCGCCGGGAGCGGCCGCGGTGAGGTGCAGCGCGATGCGCTCGCGCAGCTCGTCCAGGCTCGGCAGCACCTCGATCGGGCGGTTGCGGGACCGTTCGTGCAGCGTCCGCCGGACCTCCGGGTCCAGTCCCCGGTTGTTGTGCACCAGCACCGGGACCCCGGACAGCGCGCTGTCGCCGTCGAAGGCCTCGAGCAGGCGCAGCGCCTCCCCTCCCGGCATGTCGAGGCCGAGCACCACGCAGTGGCAGGGCTCGGCCGCCAGCAGCGACGCCGCCTGGGTGGAGTTGACCGCGGTGAGCACCCGGACCCCGCCGAAGTCGCGCCCCGCCAGCTCGGCGACCGCGCTCTCCGCGACGAGGGTCAGCAGGCCGCGCGGCTGCTCCTCGATCACCAGCAGCCGGCGGACCGGCTGCTCGGGCTCCTCCGCCTCCGCCTCGACCGCCGCCGGGGCGGTGGCGGCGGAGAGCCTCGGCGCGGCGGGCCACGCCGCCTTCTCCTCGTCGGCGGCCGAGAGCTCGAGGCCGGTGGCCGCCACCGGCAGGTACAGCGTGAAGGTGCTGCCCTTGCCGGGCACGCTCTGCGCGGTGATCGCGCCGCGCAGCAGGTAGGCGATCTCCCTGCTGATGGACAGGCCGAGGCCGGTGCCGCCGTACTTGCGGCTGGTCGTGCCGTCCGCCTGCTGGAACGCGCCGAAGACCGTCTCCAGCTGGTGCTCGGGGATGCCGATGCCGGTGTCGGTGACCCGGAAGGCCACGGCGGCGCCGTCCCGCGCCATGTCCGGCGGCAGCTCCTTCTCCGAGGCCGGTTCGATCCGCAGCTCGACGCTGCCGCTCTCGGTGAACTTCACCGCGTTCGACAGCAGGTTGCCCAGGACCTGCCGCAGGCGGGCGTCGTCGGTGACGATCTCCTCCGGCACGCCCGGGGCGCTGGTGACCCCGAAGTCGAGGTTCTTCTGCACCACCAGCGGGCGGAACGTCGCCTCCACGTAGTCGGCGACCCGGCTCAGCGAGACCTGCTCGATGTTGACGTCCATCTTGCCGGCCTCGACCTTCGACAGGTCCAGGATGTCGTTGATCAGCTGGAGCAGGTCCGAGCCGGCCGAGTGGATGACGCCCGCGTACTCCACCTGCTTGGGGGTGAGGTTGCGGGTGGGGTTCTGGGCCAGCAGCTGGGCGAGGATGAGCAGGCTGTTGAGCGGGGTGCGCAGCTCGTGGCTCATGTTCGCCAGGAACTCGGACTTGTACTTGGAGGCCAGCGCCAGCTGCTGGGCGCGCGCCTCCAGCTCCTGGCGGGCCTGCTCGATCTCCAGGTTCTTGGTCTCGATGTCGCGGTTCTGGCTGGCCAGCAGCGCCGCCTTCTCCTCCAGCTCCGCGTTGGCCAGCAGCAGCTCCTCCTGGCGGACCTGCAGCTCCTGGGAGCGTGCCTGCAGCTCGGCGGTGAGCCGCTGGGACTCGTCCAGCAGCTCGTCGGTGCGGACGTTGGCCAGGATGCTGTTGACGTTGACGCCGATCGTGCCCATCAGCTGGTCGAGGAAGGCCCGCTGCACGTCGGTGAACCGGTGCAGCGCCGCCACCTCGATGACGCCGAGCACCTGGTCCTCCACGAGGATCGGCAGCACGATGAGGCTGGCCGGGACGGCGCCGCCCGCGGCCGAGGAGACGAGGTACCCGGCGGGCACGTCGTCCACGGCGATGGTGCGCCTGCTCCGCGCGGCCTGCCCCACCAGGGACTGGCCGAGCCCGACCCGCTCGGGCGCGCCGTGGTCGCCGGGCAGCCCGTAGGAGGCGATGAGCCGCAGGCCCGGCCCGTCCTCGGACTCCTCGGCGAGGTAGAAGGCGCCGTACTGGGCGGAGACGAGCGGCACCAGCTCGTCCATGATCAGGTCGGCGACGGCGGACAGGTCGCGGCGGCCCTGCATCAGGTCGGTGATCGACGCCAGGCTGGACTTCAGCCAGTCCTGCTCCTGGTTGGCGCGGGTGCTCTCGCGCAGCGAGAGCACCATCGAGTTGATGTTGTCCTTCAGCTCGGCGACCTCGCCGGACGCCTCCACGGTGATGGAGCGGGTGAGGTCGCCCTGGGTCACGGCGCTGGTGACCTCGGCGATCGCGCGGACCTGGCGGGTGAGGTTGCCGGCCAGCTCGTTGACGTTCTCCGTCAGCCGCTTCCAGGTGCCCGAGACTCCCTCGACCTCGGCCTGGCCGCCCAGGCGGCCCTCGCTGCCCACCTCGCGCGCCACGCGGGTCACCTCCGCGGCGAACGAGGACAGCTGGTCGACCATCGTGTTGATGGTCGTCTTCAGCTCCAGGATCTCGCCCCGCGCGTCGACGTCGATCTTGCGGGTCAGGTCGCCCTGGGCGACGGCGGTGGTGACCTGGGCGATGTTGCGGACCTGGTTGGTCAGGTTCGTCGCCATCGAGTTGACGTTGTCGGTGAGGTCCTTCCACGTGCCGGCGACGTTCGGCACCCGCGCCTGGCCGCCGAGGTCGCCCTCGGTGCCCACCTCGCGCGCCACGCGGGTCACCTCCGCGGCGAAGACCGAGAGGGTGTCGACCATGGTGTTGATGGCGCCGGCGAGCGCGGCGATCTCGCCCTCGGCCTCGACGGTGATCTTCTGGGAGAGGTCGCCCTTGGCCACGCCCGTCGCGACCTGGGCGATGGAGCGCACCTGCGTGGTCAGGTTCGAGGCCATCACGTTGACGTTGTCGGTGAGGTCCTTCCACGTGCCGGACACGCCGCGGACCCGCGCCTGGCCGCCGAGTTTGCCCTCGGTGCCCACCTCGCGGGCCACCCGGGTGACCTCGTCGGCGAACGCGCCGAGCTGGTCGACCATCGTGTTGATGGTCTCCTTCAGCTCCAGGATCTCGCCCCGGGCGTCCACCGTGATCTTCTGCGTCAGGTCGCCGCGCGCGACCGCGGTCGTCACCTGGGCGATGTTGCGGACCTGGTCGGTGAGGTTGCCCGCCATGAAGTTCACGGAGTCGGTCAGGTCGCGCCAGGTGCCGCCCACGCCCGGTACCTGCGCCTGGCCGCCCAGGCGGCCCTCGCTGCCCACCTCGCGCGCCACCCGGGTGACCTCGTCGGCGAACGAGGACAGCTGGTCGACCATCGTGTTGACGGTGTTCTTCAGCTCCAGGATCTCGCCCCGGGCGTCCACCGTGATCTTCTGCGTCAGGTCGCCCTCGGCGACGGCGGTCGTGACCTGGGCGATGGAGCGCACCTGGGTGGTCAGGTTGCCCGCCATGGCGTTGACGGAGTCGGTGAGGTCGGCCCACGTGCCGGACACGCCCGGGACCTCGGCCTGACCGCCGAGCCTCCCCTCGGTGCCGACCTCGCGGGAGACGCGCGTCACCTCGGAGGTGAACAGCGACAACTGGTCGACCATGCCGTTGAAGACGAGCGCGATCTCCCCCAGCAGCCCGTCCCCGTCACTCGGCAGCCGGGTCCCGAAGTCCCCGTCCCGCACCGCCGTCAGCCCCGCGAGCAACTGCCGCAGCTCCGGTTCCGCGACGCCTTCCACGCTGGTAGTACTCATGAGACACCTGCCGTCATCGCCGAATCCCGTCTCCGCCCGGTCCGAGCACGCCCTCGGCGGCATCGTCTTGAGCGCATCCAGCTTAGAACCCGTCGCCCCTCTGATCGACCAAACGTTCCAAAGCCTCACAAACCACACCAGCACTCTCCCGTCCCACCGCATGCGAAAAGAGGCCGGATCCTTGATCGGATCCGGCCTCTGGGCTGGTGGGCGATACTGGGTTCGAACCAGTGACCTCTTCGGTGTGAACGAAGCGCTCTCCCACTGAGCTAATCGCCCGCCCGTTCGCTTCGCGGTTCCCCGCGCTGCGACCTCGAATAGATTAGCGCGAAACGGGGGTGGTTCGCACATCGATTGCCCCCGCGCGGGTCAGCGCGTGTTGATGCGGGTCCAGTCGACGTTCCAGGGCAGCTCGGTGCCCACGACGTAGAGGTAGGCGATGACGGCCGCGGCGCAGACCAGACCGGCCAGGACGGCCAGGATGATGTTGCGGCGGCGGGTGCGCGGGTCGAGCGCCTTCTCCTTGGCGCGCTCGGCGGCGGCCTTGGCCTTGCCGAGGGCGCGCTGGGCCCAGACGAACTCGGTGGCCAGGATCGCCAGGCCGACGACGATGGCGAGCATGCCCGGGCCGGGCATCACCATCATGACCACGCCGGCCAGCAGGACCACCGCCCCGACGGTGAAGACGCCGATCCGCCAGGTCGTGTAGAGCAGGGGATTCTGGCGCATGACCTCGCGGAAGCGGTGGTAGCGACCGCCCTCCCGAAGTTCTTTTTCCTGGTTCATCGACACGGTTTTACTCTAAGGGACGAGGTGGGGCACAAAGGGCCGCGCCACGGGAGCGGCGAGGTCAAACCCTACCCGGCTCCCGAAGATCGTGATTCCTTTTCATCCGCGTTTGCCCTGGTCATCGGCGTGTCGTTCACCGCTGATCGCGAGTTCACGCAAACGGGTGCTGGGAATGTTCTGACGACTTCCAGCAGTTACGCGTCATAGATCGGGGGGACATCGGTTGAAGAGCCGAAGTCCTCGAAGTCTTCATCGAGATCGCTCGCCACGGGCCCGACGCTGAAGGAATGGCGATGAACAGCAGCACCACCATCTCCGCCGAGCTTGGCCTTCGTCTCGTCGTGCCCGACCGCTCGACGGTGCCGCTGATGGCCACGCTCGAATACGCGGCCGACGATCCGTACGCCATCAGGATGGCCTTCCACGTCGGCAACGAGGACCCCGTGGAGTGGATCTTCGCCCGAGAGCTGCTGACGGTCGGCATCGAACGCCGGGCCGGGTTCGGCGACGTCAGGGTCTGGCCCGCGGGCAGGGAGAACGACAGGACGCTGCAGCTGGCGCTGTCCTCGCCGTTCGGGGACGCGCTGTTCGACGTCCCGCTGATCCCGATGGCCGACTTCCTGCACAAGACGTACGACATCGTGGCGGCCGGGCGGGAGTCGGAGTTCGTGGACATGGACGCCGAGCTCGAGCACCTGCTCTGGTCGTCCTGAGGGGCGCCGCGGGTCAGGCCTCCCCGGTGAGCCTGGAGATCGCCCGCATCTTGTTCATCGCGTCCAGCGCCGCCACCTTGTAGGACTCCGCCAGCGTCGGGTAGTTGAAGACGGCGTTGACCAGGTAGTCGATCGTCCCGCCGCATCCCATGACGGTCTGCCCGATGTGCACCAGCTCGGTGGCGCCCGTCCCGAACACGTGCACGCCCAGGAGCCTGCGGTCCTGCGGGGAGACCAGCAGCTTGAGCATGCCGTACGAGTCGCCGATGATCTGGCCGCGGGCCAGTTCCCGGTAGCGGGAGACGCCCACCTCGAACGGCACCCGCCCGCGCGTCAGATCGTCCTCGGTGCGGCCCACGAAGCTGATCTCCGGAACGGTGTAGATCCCGATCGGCTGGAGCTCGTGCAGGCTCGCCACCGGCTCGCCGCAGGCGTGCTGGGCGGCGACCCTCCCCTGCTCCATGGAGGTCGCCGCCAGCGCCGGGAAGCCGATCACGTCACCGACCGCGTAGATGTGCGGGACCCCCGTCCGGTAGTCCTCGTCCACCGCGATCCGGCCCCGGGCGTCCGCGGTCAGCCCGGCGGCCTCCAGGTGCAGCTCGGCCGTCCTGCCCTGCCGCCCCGCCGAGTACATGACGCAGTCGGCGGGGATGCGCTTGCCGCTCTCCAGGACCGTCAGCGCGCCGCCCGCGCGCCGCTCCACCGCCGCGACGCTCTCGCCGAACCGGAACGTCACCGCGAGGTCGCGCAGGTGGTACTTGAGGGCCTCGACGATCTCCAGATCGCAGAACTCCAGCATGCGCTCGCGCCGCTCGACCACGGTGACCCTGGTGCCCAGGGCCGCGAACATCGAGGCGTACTCGATGCCGATGACGCCCGCGCCGACCACCACCATGGTGTCGGGGACGCGGTCCAGGTGCAGGATCGCGTCGGAGTCGATGACCGTGCGCTCGTCGAACTCCACGCTGCCCGGCCGGGCCGGGGTCGTGCCGGTGGCGATCACGATCTTCGCGGCGGTCACCTTCCGCTCCTCCTCGCCCCCGTCGAGGATCCCGACCGTGTGCTCGTCCAGGAAGCGGCCGGTGCCCTGCAGCAGGGTCACCCGGTTGCGGGTGAGCTGGCTGCGGATCACCTGGATCTCGCGGCCGACCACGTGCCGGGTGCGCAGGCCCAGGTCGGCGACGGTGATCTCGTCCTTGACGCGGTAGCTCTGGCCGTACAGCTCGCGCTGGTTGAGGCCGGTGAGATAGAGGACCGCCTCGCGCAGGGTCTTGGAGGGGATGGTCCCGGTATTGATGCAGACGCCGCCGAGCATGTGCGGTTTTTCGATGACCGCCGTTTTCCTGCCGAGTTTGGCCGCGGCTATGGCGGCCTTCTGGCCGCCCGGCCCCGAACCGATGACGAGGAGATCGAAGTCGTACACGTTCCCCAGTCTGAACCCGGAGCCATCGCAAAATAAGGCCTTTGACGTAACAAGACCCGCACTTCGTCTTAAGGATCGACCTTTTCCGCGGCACGAAGGGCGAAGGTCTCCCGCGCCTTGCGGGTGACGGGACCGACCGGCAGCTCTCTGCCGTCGATCAGGCCGATCGGCTGGATGTCGCGCGTCGTGGACGTGAGGAAGGCCTCCTCGGCGCCGGTGAGCGCCGCCAGGGGGACGTCAACCTCCTCGGCGCCGATCCACTCCAGGACCAGCGCCCGGGTGACACCGGCCAGGCAGCCGCTCGCCAGCGTCGGGGTGACCAGCCGGCCGTCCAGGACGAGGAAGATGTTCGAGCCCGTGCCCTCGCACAGGTTCCCGGCGAGGTTGCCGAAGACCGCCTCGCCCGACCCGCGCTCCTTTGCGTAGGCCAGAGCCAGCACGTTGTCGGCGTAGGACGTCGTCTTGAGGCCGGTGAGCGGGCCGCGCTCGTTGCGCGGCCAGGGCACCACGGCGACCGCGGCGGTCGCCGGGAAAGGCTTCTGCTCCCCCGCGATGATGATCATCGTGGGGCCGTCGGGGCCCCGGTCGGAGCCGAGCGGGCCCGGACCGCCGGTGTAGCTGATCCGCAGCCGGCCCAGCTCCCACGGCTCGGCGGCGGCCAGCACCTCGGCGACGCCCGCGCGCACGAAGTCCTCGTCCGGCTCGGGCAGCCCCAGGCCGCGCGCCGAGAACGCCAGGCGCCGCAGGTGGCGGGTCAGCGCGAAGGGCTCGCCCCGCACCAGCTTGACCGTCTCGAACACGCCGTCGCCCACGGTGAGGCCGTGGTCGAAGACGCTGACGGTGTCCCTGCCGAGCTCACCGTTGATCCAGACCTGCACCCGCCACCTCCAGGAGATTCTTCGCCTTCAGTTCCGTCTCCCGCCATTCTCTCGCGGGATCGGAACCCCAGGTGATGCCCGCCCCCGTGCCGAACCGCAGCAGGCCGTCCTCGATCCAGAAGGTGCGGATCCCGACGGCCAGCGCCGCCGTGCCGCGGTCGGCGTCCACCCAGCCGACCGCCCCGCAGTACGGGCCGCGCGGCACCGGCTCCAGGCGTTCGATCAGCTCCAGCGCCGACGACTTGGGCGCGCCCGTCACCGACCCCGGCGGGAACGTCGCGGCGATCAGCTCCGGCCAGCCGGCGGACGTGCGGGCCCGCACCGTCGAGACCAGGTGCACCAGGCCCGGATGGGACTCCACGGCGCACAGCTCGGGCACCTCGACCGTGCCGGCCCGCGCCACCCGGCCCAGGTCGTTGCGGACGAGATCGACGATCATGACGTTCTCCGCCTCGTCCTTGGGCAGCAGGTCGGCCTCGGTGCGCCCCGTGCCCTTGATCGGCCGGGACGTCACCAGCTCGCCGTCCCTGGCCAGGTACAGCTCCGGGCTCGCGCAGGCCACCTGCAGGTCCGGCAGCCGCAGCGTCATCGCGTGCGGCGCCGGATTGCCCGCGGCCAGCCGCCGCCCCAGCCCCGCGATCTCACCGCGGACCGGCGCCGACAGCACCCGGCACAGGTTGGCCTGGTAGACCGAGCCCTCGGCGATCGCGGCCCGGATCTCCGCCACGCCGCGCTCGTAGGAGTCCCGGTCCAGTGAACTCGTCCACTCCCCCGGCGCCGCCCACCGCCCGTCGGGATGCGGCGCCGGACGCACGCGCTCGAACCTGGCGCAGGTCGCCTTCCCCTCGTAGGTGACCACCACCGCCCACCAGCCGCGCGTCCCGAGCACCGATAGATCATCGGAGACCTCGGCCAGCCCGGTCGCCAGCAGCCCGTCCACATGGGCGAACGCTTCCATACCGCCCAGTCTCCCGCCCCTCCCGTCCCCCGCGCATCCCGCCCCTCCCGCTATTCGGTTTGGCACCGGGCCCGGAGTTTGGCTATGGTTTTCCTCGTCGCCAACGGGGGCCAGCCCCCGGAAAGCACACGCGGAAGTGGCTCAGTGGTAGAGCATCACCTTGCCAAGGTGAGGGTCGCGGGTTCGAATCCCGTCTTCCGCTCGGAGCGGTCGCGAGACCGAACCACGGTGGAGTGGCCGAGAGGCGAGGCAACGGCCTGCAAAGCCGTGTACACGGGTTCAAATCCCGTCTCCACCTCGCAGCATCCCGGACGATTAGCTCAGCGGGAGAGCGCTTCCCTGACACGGAAGAGGTCACTGGTTCAATCCCAGTATCGTCCACGAGCCGGCCCCGCCTGGTCATCGAACTCCGTTCGATCTCCCGCGGGGCCGCTGTGTTTTTCGGGGGGACGACCCCCCGGGCCCCCCGACGTGGGGGCTCCGCCCCCACGCCCCCTGCCGTCAGGTGCGCTGCCTCCTCGGTATCGAAACGGGTGCGAACTTCCCGGACGGAGCGTTCTGCGAAGTTCCCGGACGGTGATCGTGTCCCGTACGGCGTTCATACGGTTTCGTGCACACGGTTCACCGCTCGTGAGCTGATCGTGTGTCACCCGCTTTCCGTGGACCGCTCACCGGCGGCGGCGCTGTCGCGCGTTTCACACCTTCTGCAAGGCGCTTCCGCCGGTGGGCTTCTCGCGCGTTCCCTCCTCTACGCGCCGGACCTGCACTGGTCGCCATGTGCCGCCCACCACCCGGAGACCGGTGGTGTCCGGCCATCGCCCGGCGAGTGGTCATGCGCCGTCCGCCCTCCGGGGCCGGTCGTGCGCCGCCCATCGCCCGGGGATCGGTGGTGCGCTGGTCTTGCGCCGCCCACCATCCGGAGACCGGTGGTGCACTGATCACCGCTCGGGAAGTGGTCGTGCGTCGCGCGCCGTCCGGGGCCCGTGGTGCGCGGCGCGCCTTCCCGCAGGCCGGTCGTGCTCTGGTCACCGTCCGCGAGCCGATCGTGCGCTGACCGCCGTGCATGGACCGGCTGTTTGACGGTCATGCGTCGCCCATCGTCCGTGGCCGGGTCACACGCTGGTCACCGGTCGGCGGGTGGTCGTGGGGGGTTCGTTCTTTTTCTTTCGGTGGTGGGGGTGGGCGGGTCTTCTCAGTGAGATGGGGCGAAGGCGAGCGGCCCCTGGGAGCGGGGTGATCCGCTTCCAGGGGCCGTTGGGTGGGAGTGGGACGGGAGGGTGGTCCGTCCGTCCGCCGGGTCAGGACACGGGCTGGAGGTCCTCGCTGGGCTCGGAGTCCTCGTCGCCTGTGGCCTTCTGGTCGGCCTGGGCCGCCTTGCGGGCCTGGCGGGCCTCGCGGCGGGTCTCGACCATGGTGTAGAGGACCGGGATGAGGACGAGGGTGAGGGCGGTGGAGCTGATCAGGCCGCCGATGACCACCACGGCCAGGGGCTGGGAGATGAAACCGCCGGAGGCGGTCAGGCCCAGGGCCATGGGGATCAGGGCGAAGATGGTGGCCAGCGCCGTCATCAGGATGGGGCGCAGGCGGCGGCGGCCGCCCTCGATGACGGCGTCCTGGACGCTCATGCCCTGCTCGCGGTACTGGTTGACCAGGTCGACCAGGACGATCGCGTTGGTGACCACGATGCCCACGAGCATCAGCATGCCGATCATCGCGGCGACGCCCATCGGGACCCCGGTGATCAGCAGCAGGATGATCGCGCCGGTGGCGGCGAACGGCACCGACACCAGCAGGACCAGCGTCTGGCGGATGCTGCCGAAGGCCGCGACCAGCAGCAGGAAGACGATCAGGATGGCGGCCGCGATGGCCAGCCCCAGCTGGGCGAAGGCCTCCTCCTGGTCGGCGGTGACGCCGCCCAGGGTGTAGGTGACGCCGTCCGCGGGCTTCAGGGAGTCCAGCTTCTTCTGGATCGCCTGCGACGCCTTGGCCAGGTCGTCGCCGACCGGGACCGCGGTGACGGTGCTGGTGCTCTCGCCGTCCTGGCGGGTGCGCTCGACCGGGCCGTCCACCTGGGCGACGGTCGCGACCTGGGAGAGCCGGACCGCGCCGCCGGGCACGCCCGGGACGCGCAGCGCCTTCAGCTCCTCGACCGAGGCCGGAGCCCCCGCGGAGGCCCGGACGACGACGTCGGTCTCGCCGCGCTCGAGGTTGACGGTCGTGACGGTGCTCCCCTGCACGGCCTGCGCCACCACCTGGGCCAGGACGGTGTCGCTCAGCCCCATCCGGGCCGCGGAGTCCTTGGCGCGGACGCTGAGCATCGGGACGCTCTCGGCCAGGTCGCTGCTGACGTCCTTGACCTCCGGCACCGTGGACAGGGCGTCCTGCAGCTGCTTGACGGCGGCGGCGCGCGAGACGTCGTCGGGGGCGTCCACCCGCACCTCGACCAGACCGCTGGCCCCCATGCCGGTGTTGGCGGCGACCTTGATCTCACCGGCGCCCGTGAGCGCCTTCAGGTCGTCCTCCAGCGCGGCCTGGACCCGCTCGGAGTCGGCGTCCTCGGCGAGCGCCACGTTGTACGTCGCCTCGCTCGAGCCGCCGCTCATCAGCGCGCCCATGATGCCGCCCGGGGAGCCGACGACCACCTGGTAGGACTCCACGCCCTCGGTGCGCTCCAGGACCAGCTCGACCTTGCGGGACGCCGCGTCGGTGGTGTTCAGCGCGGTGCCCGCCGGCATGGTCTGGGTGACGCTCAGCGCCTGGGTGCCCGAGTCGCCGAGGAAGTCGGTCTTCAGGCCGGCCGCGAGCACGCCGGTGAGGACGAGGACGAGCACGGCCCCGGCCAGCACGGTCTTGCGGAACCGGACGGCCCAGCCGATCAGCGGCACGTACACCAGCTGCAGCAGGCCGGTGCGCTCGGCCTCCTCGGCGCGGCGGCGGAACACCTCGGGGTCGGCGCCGACGTCCGGGGTCTTCAGGAACCAGTACGCCAGCACCGGGATGATCGTCAGGGAGACGACCAGGGAGGCGATCATCGCCACGGTGACGGCGATGGAGAACGAGCCGAACAGCTCGCCGACCATGCCGCCCACCAGCGCGATCGGCAGGAACACCGCGACGGTCGTCAGCGTGGAGGAGGTGACCGCGCCGGCGACCTCGCGGACCGCGCCGATGATCGCCTGGCGCTTCTCCTCGCCGTAGCCCAGGTGGCGCTTGATGTTCTCCAGCACCACGATCGAGTCGTCGACGACCCGGCCGACGGCGATGGTGAGGCCGCCCAGGGTGAGCATGTTGAGCGAGTAGCCGTTGAACTTCAGCACGATCAGCGCGACCACCAGCGACAGCGGGATCGAGATCGCGGTCACCAGGGTGGAGCGGGCCGACCGGAGGAAGAGCACGATCACCAGGACCGCCATGACCAGGCCGAGCAGCCCCTCCTCCAGCAGGCCGAGGACGGCGTCGCTGACTGCGGGCCCGGTGTCGGAGACGATGGTGATCTCGGCTCCGGCGCCGAGCGACTTCTCCAGGCCGGGCAGGAGGTCGCGCACGTCCCCGGAGACCGACGAGGAGCTGCCGTCGCGCTCGAGCATGAGGGAGAGGCCGAGGCTCTCCTTGCCGTTGGTGCGGGTCAACGAGGTGGACTCGGCGTCGGCGAGGGCGACCGCCGCGACCGAGCCGAGCTTCACCGGGGTCTTGGAACCGGTCAGCCACAGGTCCTTGATCTGCTGGACCGACGTGATCGGCCCGCCGATCTGGACGCTCAGGCTCTGCTCCCCCGAGGTGATGGAACCGCCCGGAACGGTCCGGCCCGCGGTGCCCAGCGCGGTGCCGATCGCGGAGGCGTCCAGACCGCTCGCGGCGAGCTTGGCCGGGTTCGGCACGATCTGCACGATCTGCTCGCGCTCGCCGGAGACGGTGACCTCGTTGACGCCGTCCACGGACCGCAGCTCCGGCGCCACCTTCGCCTCGACCGCGGCGGCGAGCCCGTCGAGCCCGCCCTGCCCGCTGGAGGTGACGGCGAGCGTCATGGTCGGCAGGTCGTCGGTGGAGAACGTCATCACCTCGGGCGTGACGCCGGCGGGCAGCCTGCCCGAGACCCGGTTGACGGCCTGGCGGACCTCCGTGAGGAGCGTGTCCGTCCCGGTGCCGAACTCGAACGTCAGCGCCACGGTCGCCATGCCCTGCCGCGACGTCGCCGTCATCGACTCCAGGCCGTCGATGTTCTTGACCGCGCTCTCGATCGGCTCGACGACCTGTTCCTCCACCACCTCGGGCGAGGCGCCCGGGTAGGGGGCCATCACGAGGGTCGCGGGGACGGAGATGTTCGGCAGCAGCTGCTGTTGCAGCGTGGGGATCGCGTACGCGCCGAGCGCGAGCAATCCGAGGGTGATCAGCATCACCAGCTTGCGGTGCGCGAGACTGATCTTGGACAGCCAGGACACGGTGGGACTCGTTTCACGCAGGGGACGGACGGGGTTTCACGGTAAGGCAAGGTCAAGGGCCGATCGGCCGCCCTGTGGACGGCCTCCGGTCACTGCGGCGGGCCGGTGATCCCGGTGATCCGCTCGAGCTCGGCATGGGTGAGGGCGGGTTCGGCCAGGGGGGTGAGGCCGGGGCGGGAACGCAGGCCGTCCAGGACGAGGGCCAGGCCGCGCCGCCACACCTCGGGCCGGACCCGCTGGGCCAGGAGGCCGATGGAGCCGATCATCTCCTGGACGAGGGGGATGTCGGTGGAGCTGAAGTCGGCGCGCAGCACCCCGGCGTCCTGGGCGCGGCGGACGAGCGCCTCGGCCAGGGGGACGAGCCGGTCGCGGATCCGGACGAGCCGGCCGCAGGCATAGGCGTCGGAGAGCATCACCTCGCGCAGCCCGTGGTCGCGGGCCATGTTCTCGGTGCAGTGGACCAGGAAGCCGGTGAAGGCCTCCCAGGGGTCGGTCTCCTCCAGCGCCTGCTCCGCCCTGGCCACCAGGTGGTCGATCTCCTCGGTGAACAGCGCCTCGACGAGGTCCTCCTTGCCGGGGAAACGCCGGTAGACGGTGCCGACGCCCACCCCGGCGCGCCGGGCGACGTCGTCGAGGGTCACGTCCAGGCCGTGTTCGGCGAACAGCTCCCGGGCGGCTTCCAGGACACGCCGGCGGTTGCGTTCGGCATCCTTCCGCAGGGGGCGGACCTCTCCGTCGGGGGCGCGGGAGGCCACGGGCGTTTCCATGCCGCCCATCCTACAGAAACGGAGGAACTATCTCCGCTTCTGCGGTGCCCGGCGGACCGGAAGAGGGTTACCCCCCCATTCTCGCCGCCTCGCCTCCCCGCAAGACCGCCGGTGCCGGCCCGCTCATGCGGACTCCGACCCCGACGCCTTCCCGGGCTCGGCATCACGTCCTCGCAGACGTGAAGGAACCCGCTCCGGCATCCCGGCCTTCACCTCCAGACCGGGGAAACACCTGCCGCAAGACGGATGCCCCGGGCCTTCGCCTTCCCCGGAAATGCCGATATGTAGGATGCACATCTAGTGCACCATGCACATGAAGGGCCTGCGCCACGCAACGCGCGCACGCGCTTCCTCCCCCCGTTGGAGCACCTTTGTCCTCGCCCTCCCCCCGTACCGCGCGCAGCGGCCCGATCGTCGCCGTCCTGGCCGGCGCCGGCATCACGGTCTCCCTGATGCAGACCCTGATCGTCCCGCTGATCGGCGAACTGCCCGTCCTCCTGGACACCAACGCCACCGACGCCTCCTGGACGCTCACCTCGACCCTGCTGGCCGGCGCGGTCGCCACCCCCGTCTTCGGACGGCTCGGCGACCTCTACGGCAAACGGCGGCTCATGCTGGCGTGCACCGCGCTGCTCACCCTCGGCTCCCTCATCTGCGCGCTGAGCAGCACGCTCATCCCGGTCGTGGCCGGCCGCACCCTCCAGGGTTTCGGCCTGCCCCTCGTCTCGCTGGGCATCAGCGTGATGCGCGACGTCCTGCCGCCCGAGCGGCTCGGCTCGGCGATGGCGCTGATGAGCTCCTCGCTGGGCGTCGGCGGCGCGATGGGGCTCCCCCTGGCCGCGGCCATCGCCCAGAAGACCGACTGGCACGCCCTGTTCTGGTTGTCGTCGGCGGGGGGCGTGGTGATCGGCGTGCTGCTGCTGGCGGTCGTGCCCGAGTCCTCCGTCCGCGCCCGCAGCAGGTTCGACCTGCCCGGCACGGTCGGGCTCACCATCGGCCTGGTGTGCCTGCTGCTCGCCGTCACCAAGGGCCAGGACTGGGGCTGGAGCAGCGGCACCGTCCTCGGGCTGCTCGTCGCCGCCCTGATCGTGTTCCTGGTGTGGGGGCGCTGGGAGCTGCGGACGCCCGCGCCGCTGGTCGACCTGCGGGTCAGCGCCGGACGCCAGATCCTGGTCACCAACCTGGCCTCCGTCCTGATCGGGTTCTCCATGTACGCGATGTCGCTGGTCGTCATCCAGGTGCTGCAACTGCCCGAGAGCACCGGCTACGGCATGGGGCAGTCGATGATCCAGGCCGGCCTGTGGATGGCTCCCGGCGGTCTGGTGATGATGGCGGTGTCACCGTTCGCGGCCAGGCTCGTCGCCGCCCGCGGCGCGAAGACCGCGCTGACGCTCGGCGCGCTGGTCATCTCCCTCGGCTACACCCTGGCCGCGTTCCTGATGGAGGCGCCCTGGCAGATGTTGCTCTTCACGATGCTGATCAGCGCGGGTATCGGCCTGTCCTACGCCTCCATGCCCGCCCTGATCATGAGCGCGGTGCCGCTGACGGAGACCGCCGCGGCCAACGGCCTGAACTCGCTGGCCCGCTCGATCGGCACCTCGGCCTCCGCCGCGGTGGTCGGCGTCGTCCTCGCGCACATGACGGTGCCCTTCGGCCCCGTCCCCATCCCCTCCGAAGCCGGCTTCCGCACCGGCCTCGCGATCGGCGCCGGCTCCGCACTGCTGGCGGCCCTGGTCGCCCTGGCCCTCCCCCGACACCGCCCTCCGCTCCCCACCCCGGCCGAACCCCCCGTGAAAGCCGCCGCATGACCGCCCTTCCCCGAACCCCCGCCTCCCCGGGACATCACCCCACAACTCACCGCGCCACAGAACAACACGCCGCAGCCCACCACCCCGCAAACCACCGCGCCGCAGAACAACAGGCCGCAGGATGCCAAGCCACAACCCACCACCCCACAGGACAACGCGCCGCAGAACACCGACCCGAGCAGCCGGCAGGGCACCGGTTCACCGGACGTCGGTCCGACCGGCCGGTAGAGCGCCGGGCCGCAGAACACCGATCCAACCGGACCGCAGCTCATCGGATCGCAAGGCACCGGACCGCAAGACCCCGACCCGGCCGGGCCGTGAAGCACCGGACCGCAGCGCATCGGGCCGAGGGGCTCCCGGGCCTCCGGGCCACAGAACGCCGATCCGCAGAACGCCGGTCCACAGGACGCCGGACCGAGGGGCACCGGGGCCTCCGGGCCGCAGGACGCCGATCCGCGGGATGCCGGGCCGACCGGAACGCGGGCTGTCGGGCCGCGGCCCGGCGGGTTGCGGGGATCGGGTTGTGAGGGGTCGGGGCTCGGGAGGAAGCGCATGTCCTTCGAGAGAGGCAAGAGGAGGAACGTGGTGAGGGCTGAGGAGGAGATCGGCCGGATCGAGCGGGAGCTGATGGCGCTCGGGCGGCATGTCTCCGTGGGGGGTATCGGTGACTGCACGCGGCCGCCGGGCGACGGGCGGCTGGAGCGCAGCGCCTACCTTCTGCTGAGCCGGATCGAGGTGGCCGGGCCGCTGTCCATCGGGGAGCTCTCCGACGCGTTCGGGCTCGACGCCTCCACCGTCAACCGGCAGACGGCGGCGATGTCGCGGTCCGGTCTCGTCGAGCGCATCGCCGACCCGGCGGGCGGCCTCGCCCGCAAGTTCCGCGCCACGCCGGAGGGCCTGGCGCGGCTGCACCGCCACCGGGCCTGGCTCACCCGGGGGCTCGAACGGATCCTCACCGGCTGGAACGACGACGACGTGCGCGTGCTCGCCGACTCCCTCGCACGGCTCAACGAGGGCATCGAACTGGCGCAGCGCCGGGCCCGGCCGGCGGGCGAGCCGCCCGCCGACCTCGCCGCCGAAGGGTGAAACCTGCCGTAACTAGGCCTTTGAACCGGCCAGAGCCGGTGTTAGCGTCACCCGCATGTTGCGAATGCGGACCCCCTCCCTGCGCGGACGCCGAGTGCTCATCACCGGCGCGGCCCGCGGTATCGGCGCTGCCCTCGCCCGCCGCCTGCACCAGCGCGGAGCCCGCGTCCTGCTCACCGGCCTGGAACCGGAGCTGCTGGCCAAGGTCGCGGCCGAGTGCGGCGACGCCCCCTGGCTGCCCGCCGACGTCGCCGACCGCGCGGGGCTGGCCTCCGCCGTCGACGACCTCGTCGAGACCGCCGGAGGCCTGGACGTCGTCGTCGCCAACGCCGGCATCGCCTGCCAGTGGCCCGTCCTCACCGGCGACCCGGCCGTGCTGGAGAAGACGTTCCAGGTCAACGTCCTCGGCACCTACAACACCCTGCGCGCCGCCGGACCGCACATCTCCCACCCGCGGGGCTACGCCCTGGCCGTCGCCTCCCTCGCCGCGGCCGTCCGCGCCCCGCTGCTGGGCGCCTACAGCTCCTCCAAGGCGGCCGTCGAGGCCCTGGGCGACACGCTGCGCGTCGAACTCCGCCCCACCGGCGCCAAGGTGGGCGTCGCCTACTTCGCCGAACTCGACACCGACATGACCCACCGCGGCTTCGACACCCGGGCCGTCTCCGCCATGCGCACCGCGGGCTCCACCTTCACCGGCGTCACCCCTCTCAAGGCCGGGATCGACGCCCTGGAGACCGGCATCGCCTGGCGTTCCCGCCGCGTCTACGCCCCCCTCTGGGTCGGGCCCCTCCTTCCCGCCCGCGCCGTCGCCCAACGCGTCTTCGAACTCCTCATCGCCCCCTCCGTCCCCGAGGCCGTCCGTCTCGCCGCCGAAGAGCACCCTCCTTTCACCACTCCGCAGCCCTGACTCCTCCACCGGACCGCACGAAAGGCACCGCCGCCCCGGCCCACCGGGGCCGAACGGGAAGCCGTGACACGGAAGCAGATGGAACCGCACGCGAACCGACGGTTCGTACCGGTTTCCTCAGGCCGAACTCCACGATGACCCCGGATACGGGCCGGACGTGGGGCGGCGGTGCCGGGCCTGCAATAACATGAACGGCGGAATCGGGTCTCTGCGGAGGGAACGGAATGTCGGGGAACGTGCGGCCGATCACGCTTATCGGGGAACCGGTCCTGCACCGGCCGCTCAAGGAGGTCACCGAGTTCGACCAGGCGCTGCGCGACCTGGCCGACGACATGTTCGCCAGCATGTACGAGGCGAACGGGGTGGGCCTGGCCGCCAACCAGATCGGCGTCGACCTGCGGATCTTCGTCTACGACTGCCAGGACGACGAGGGCCGGCAGCACAAGGGCGTGGTGGTCAACCCGACCATCGAGTTCCCCGACCGCGACCGCGTCCTGGACCACGACTCCGAGGGCTGCCTGTCCGTCCCCGGCCCCTACGCCGACGTCGCCCGGGTCGCCCATGTGCACTGCCACGGCTTCGACCTCGACGGCAACCCCGTCAGCCTGCACGGCACCGGTCAGCTCGCCCGCTGCTTCCAGCACGAGACCGACCACCTGAACGGCAAGCTCTACGTCGACCGCCTCCCCGCCAAGGCCCGCAAGCAGGTCCTCAAGGAGTACGAGGCCCGCCGCGCCCAGTCCGCCCAGCCTTCCTGACCCCCCGGCAGAACCCTCCCCGCCCGGATGAGACCGGGATCGGAAGCGAGCCGATCCATACAGATCAGTGAGCGACCCGCCCTCACCGAAAACATCTGGACCCGCCTCGAAAGCGGCCGATCCATCACAGACCGGTGAGCGAACCGCCCCCGCCAGAGGCATTCGGACTCGCCCCAAGAGCAGCCGGTCCATCACAGACCAGTGAGCGAACCGCCCCCACCGGAAGCATTCGGGCTCACCTCGAGCACAGCCGGTCCGTCACAGACCGGTGAGCGACCTGTCCTCGCCCGGGGGTGTCCAGCGGCCGGTCCATCGCAGGCGGTGAGGGGTCGGCGGGTGGTGGGGGCGGCTGCGGGTCAACCCGGGGAGAGGGAGTCGCGGAGCATTCCGGTGAGCCCGTCCAGCTGGGTGACGGTCTGCCCGAAGAGGGCGCGGGCCTCCTCGAGCTGCTCCAGGGCCGAACCGAGTTCGGTGCGGTCGTCGGCCATGAGGATCTCGGCGAAGAGGACCGAGGTGCTGGCCAGCAGGCCGGTGGCCGCGCCCCGGGCGGCGACGCCGGGGAGGCCGGTCAGCTCGCGGACGGTGCGCATGAGGCGTTTGAGCGCCACGGTCGAGCGCTGGCCCTCGGGCAGGACGGAGCGGTACCCCTCGTCGAAGCGGGACCAGTCCCGGCAGCGTCCCCCCGATCCGGCGGCCAGCTCCACCGCCGCCACCAGGCGGCCCGCCAGGTGGGCCGGGTCCTCCGGCGGTCCGGAGGGGGCGGGGTCCTCCGTCTCCTCGGGACGCAGGAGAGCCAGCGCCTGCCGGGCCGCTCCGGGGTCGAACGCGAAACCGTGATCCGTCATCGGTGCCTCTTCTCCAGGTTCTCTGCGTGCGCCGGGGCCCGGCGCGGTCTCCTGGATCCCATGGTGCAGCCGTTCCCGCCCCGCCAACGAACCGAATCAAATTCTGTGGATGACGGGAACACCGGCGCCCGGGAAGGCGGCCGGCAAGAGCCGGTTCGGCCGCCGCCCTCCCGTTCGCCGGCAGTGGCCGGATGCACCCGGTCGCACGCGGTCGTGGTCCCATCCGACCCACATCAAGATCACGGACAGGCACCTCCGCCGAGCGGCAGCCGCGCTACGGTTACGAGAGCATGCACATGGTGGAACCTGCGGAAAACGCGCAGGGCGGCTGATCGGACATGCCGAGAGTGACCTGATCCACATGCCGGACATGCCGGGAGTGGCCTGACCCCCATGAGCGAGCGGAGACGCGAAGCGTCTTCAAGACGGTAGCGGTGATGTCTGTTCTGGTAGGGGAGGAACAATGGATCCGGTTGGAGGATTGGCGGCCGGTGCAGGGCTGATCGCACTGGGCGTGATGATCCACCATGTGAAGAGCCAGGTCACCAGCGGAAACGTTCAGCGCAACTCCGTGATGGGAATCCGGACCAAGGCCACGATGTCTTCGGACAGCGCATGGGAGGCAGGTCATGCCGCGGCGACTCCGCTACTGACGGCGACCTACCTGACCGCTTACATCACGAGCGCCATCACATTCGCCCTCGGCCTGGCGTTGACGCTGGGCGACGTCGAGAATCCAGCTGCCCTCATCATCCCGCTGTGCGGAATCGGCGTGGTTCTCGCGCTCCTTTCGGTGGCGACGGTCAAGGCGAATTCGGCCGCCCGCGCGGCCGGGCGCGCTGATACGTAGTTCGGCCCCGCACAGGATCCACCTCCTGCTGTCCGATCAAGATGCGGTCTCCGAAGCCGCCTGCGGGATGATTGTTCTTCTGGGACGACCCGCTCTCGCGGCGGCGGAACATGGAGGAGAAAACAGTGCTGGAGATCGGTACGGAGATGCTCGCCTTCTGGCGGGAGCGGCACCTGTGCACCCTGACCACGATCCGGCCCGACGGCACCCCGCACGTGGTGCCGGTCGGGGTGACGCTCGACCCCGGGTCCGGGATCGCCCGCGTCATCTGCGACGGCGCCTCGCGCAAGGCCCGCAACGCCGCGCGCGAGGGGGCGCTCGCCGCGGTGTGCCAGGTCGACCGCTCCCGCTGGGCCACGCTGGAGGGGACCGCGCGGGTCCTGCGCGACGCGGATTCCGTCGCCGAGGCCGTCCGCCGCTACGCCGAGCGCTACCACCCGCCCCGCGAGAACCCGAACCGCGTGGTGATCGAGATCAAGATCACCCGCATCCTCGGCAACACCCGCGTCCTCTCCCCGTCCACCGACTGACCGCCACCACCCGAAGCCGAACCACCCACCGCCCGAGAGCCGAACGGCCACCGCCCGGTTGACCCACCGACTGCAAGCCGAACGGCCCACGTCCAAGGGATGCCACCGCCCAGAAGCGAACAGCCGCCGTCAGGTGAATGCCACCGCCCAAAAGCCGATTGGCCTCCTCCTAGGAGCCGGAAGGCCCACCGCCGGGGGTGCCGATGCCCGGAAACCGCACGGTGCCACCGCCCGGAAGTCAAAACACTCGCCGCCCGGGGCACCGTCGTGATCAGCCGGGGCCTCCGGGTGATCGGCACTGCTTCGAAGCGCGACGTGAGAACGGTCTCGGGGTCCAAGGGCCCTGTCCACCTCTGGAAGGCCGGGGCCGTCTCGAGGAGTGCCGTGGGGCGGCTCTGCGGTGCGCGGGTGTTCCGTGGTCTTTCGGGTGGAGGTGGCGGGTGGGGCAAAGGGGGTCGTGGCTCACGCATGGAGTGGGGGGAATCCGGTTAGGGTTCTCGGTGTGACCACCGGTTCAGGACTCCGAGGAGACCGCGCGTGAAGATCCGATTCGGCGTGGTGGCCGCCGCCGCGGTCACCTGGGCCTTCCGCGATGTCCCGCTCGCTTTGGGGGCGCTGGATCCGGGGGCCCGGGTGCGCCGGTCGCCGCACTACCGGGACGGTTCCTTCCACAATCTCTCCGACGGCGGGACGCTTCAGCCGGACACCCGGCAGGCCGCCCGGGAGATGTTGCGCCGGGAGCGGCGCAGGCCGCTGCTGCCCGTCCCGGTGGTGACCCCGCGTTTCGGGCCGCCCGGCGACCTGGAGGTCTGCTGGCTGGGCCACGGCACCTCACTGGTGGACATCGAGGGCAAAAGGGTGCTGTTCGACCCGGTCTTCTCCGAGCGCTGCTCCCCCAGCCGGCTGCTGGGCCCGCAGCGGGTGCACGAGGTGCCGGTGCCGGTGGAGGGCCTGCCGCGGATCGACGTGATCGCGATCTCGCACGACCACTACGACCATCTGGACCTGCCCTCGGTGCGGGCGCTGCTGCGCACCCAGACCGCCCCGTTCGTGGTGCCGCTGGGCGTCGGCGCCCATCTGGAGCGCTGGGGCGTGCCGGCCGCGCGGATCGTCGAGCTCGACTGGGACGAGTCCGCGGTCGTGGCGGGGCTGAAGGTCACCGCCACCCCCGCCCACCACTTCTCCGGCCGCGCCTTCGCCCGCAACCCGACGTTGTGGTGCTCCTTCGTGGTCGCGGGCGGCCGGCGCCGCCTCTACTACAGCGGCGACTCCGGCTATTTCTCCGGGTACGCCCAGATCGGCGCCGCGCACGGCCCGTTCGACGTCACCCTCATGCAGGTGGGCGCCTACAGCCCCGCCTGGCCCGACATCCACATGACCCCGGAGGAGGGCCTGGCCGCCCACCGCGACCTGCGGGGCGAACTGTTCGTCCCGGTGCACTGGGGGACGTTCGTGCTGGCCCCCCACGCCTGGAACGACCCGCCGAACCGGGTCCGCGCCGAGGCCAAGGCGCTCGACCTGCGCGTCGCCATCCCCCGCCCCGGCGAGCGGATCACCGTCGACGGCCCGCCCGACCCCGACGGCTGGTGGGAGCCCCTCGGCTGAGGTCCGGGCAGACCCGGCCGCGCACCAGACGCGAGGTCAGCCGACCCCGCATGATCACCCGAGCCGTCCCCGCCCGCGCGCCATGGGGAAGCGGCCAGGCCACTTCGGTGCGAGGCCAGCCCGACCCGCGTCAGACGCGGGACGATCCGGCCCGTATCAGACGCGAGGTCGACCCGACCCACGCCGGACGCGGGGTCAGCCCGGTCCGCCCGAGGCGGTCTCGCGGGGCGGCGCCCCATTGCGCGGGGGGCGGACCAGGAGGCAGGCGGCGGCGCCCAGGAGGACCGACACGACGGCGAAGGCCTGGGTCGGGCGGACGGCGTCGATGAGGGCCGTTCCGAAGACCTCCTCGGCCAGCAGTCCCACCTGGGGCGGAACGCCCTCGGCGGCGGTCGCGTCCTGCGCGCCCGGTGCCAGACCGCCTTCCGCGGCGCGGGCGAGCCGCGCGACGAAGTCCTCGCGCAGCGGTCCGGGGAGTTCTCCGGAACGTTCCACCGCCCCGGCGCGCAGTTCGGAGGCCATCCGGTTCTGCAGGATCGCCCCCGCCACGGTGCCGCCCAGCACCGAGCCGATCTGGCGGACGGTGTTGTTCACCCCGGAGGCCGACCCCGCAAGGGCGGGCGGGATCTCGCGCATCGCCTCGGTGGCCATCGGGGCGAACACGCAGCCGGTCCCCAGGCCCGCGACGGTCATCGGGGCCAGGAAGACCGTCCAGTGGGCGTCCAGGCTCAGCACCAGCGACAACCAGGTCAGGCCCAGCGCGTACAGCAGCATCCCGAACATCAGGATGCGCTTGCCCCCGATCCGGTCGGAGAGCCGTCCCGCGGCCGGCGCCACCACCATCCCCATCACCGAGCAGGGCGCCAGCAGCAGGCCCGTCTTCAGCGCCGGGTAGCCCAGCACGGCCTGCAGGTAGAGCGAGATCGGCAGGAACATCCCGACCATGCCGATGGACACCGTCAGGCCGACCAGGCTGAGGACGGTGAAGTTCCGCCGCAGGAACAACGCGAACGGCACGAGGGGCTCGGCGCCCTGGCGCCGCGCCTGCTGGAGGGCGAACAGGCACAGGATCGCGGCCGAGGCGGCGAACGATCCCAGGATCACGCCGTTCCAGCCGTACCGCTCGCCCTCGGTGAGGGCGAAGGCCAGGAAGAACAGCCCGAGGGTGGCCAGGAGGACGCCGGGCAGGTCCAGCCGGTGCTCCCGCGAGTACCGCACGTCCGGGATGACCGCTGGGGCCAGCACCAGGACCAGGATCCCGATCGGCACGTTGACGAAGAAGATCCACCGCCAGTCCAGCAGGCTGACCAGCACCCCGCCGACGGTCGGCCCCGCGATGGTGGCCAGCCCGGCGACACCGCCCCAGATCCCCATCGCCGCGCCCCGCCGGTCCGCCGGGAAGGTCGCGATGATCAGGGCCATGGTCTGCGGCACGAGCAGCGCGGCGCCCAGCCCCTGCAGCAGCCGGGCGGCGATCAGCTGCCAGGGTTCCTGCGCCAGGCCGCACAGCAGCGAGGCGCCGGTGAAGACCGCCACGCCCAGCATGAACATCCGCCGCTGGCCGCGCAGGTCGCCCAGCCGGCCCGCGGTGATCAGCAGGACCGCCAGGACGAGGGTGTAGCCGTTGACGACCCACAACACCTCGTCGAGGGAGGCGCCCAGCCTGTCGATCATGTTGGGGAGGGCGATGTTGACGATCGTCAGGTCCAGCAGGGTCATGAAGAAGCCCAGGGACAACGTCAGCAGGATCGCCCACGGGTCGCCGCGCCAGCGGCGCGGGGACGGGGTCACGGCCGGCGACGGCGCGGCGTCCACACCGTCAGTGGTCTCTGATGCGCAGCCCCAGGGCTCCGACGAGCTCCATGGCCTGGCGGGGGTCGATGACGGCGCCGTTGAGGCGGGTGCTGCGGGGGTCCATGGCCGACAGGTCGCTGCCGCGCAGGTCGCAGTTGTCGAAGACGGCGCGGTCCATGCGGGCGCCGGACAGGTCGCAGTCGCGCACGGCGCCGTCGACGAAGCGGGCACCGCCCAGTTCGGCCTCGCGCAGGCGGACGCCGCGCAGGGAGCAGCCGCTGAGGTCGGCCTTGGCCAGGTCCACCGACGACCAGTCGCCGCCTTCGGCCCGCAGCAGCCCGTAGCGGCACGCCTCGAACCTGCTGCCGGTGAACCGGCACCGTTCGAACGTGGCGTCGAAGAAGTCGCAGTTGACGAAGGTGCAGCCCGCGAACTCCGCGTCCCCGTGCGCCGAGGCGTTGAACCGCACGTCACGGAAGGTGCAGCCGATGAAGGAGGCGCCCTTGTTGGCCACCTCGGTCATGTCGTCCGCCACGAAGACCCGGCCCGTGAAGGCCTCCCCGGCGCCGATCTCCCTGCCGTTCCAGTCCATGGCTTCAGAGTACGTTCCGGATGCCGGGCGCCCCGGGGCCAGGCCTACGATCGAGGTATGGAAGCCGGGGACTGGGACCGCAAGTACGCCGGGAAAGAGCTGCTCTGGTCGGTCGAGCCGAACCGTTTCGTGGCCGAGGGGCTGGCGGGGCTGCCGCCGGGCCGGGCGCTGGACCTGGCCTGCGGCGAGGGCCGCAACGCGCTCTGGCTGGCGTCGCGCGGCTGGCGGGTCAGGGCGGTCGACTTCTCGTCCGTGGCGGTCTCCCGGGCGCGGGAGCTCGACCGGGAGGGCGCCGTCGAGTGGGAGGTCGCCGATCTGACCCGCTACCCCTTCCCCGTGGCCGAGGAGGACCTGGTGCTCGTCTCCTACCTGCACCTGCCGCCCGAGCCGATGCGCCCTCTGCTGGCGGACGCGGCCCGTGCCCTCGCCCCCGGCGGGACGCTGTTCTTCGTCGGGCACGACCTGGAGAACCTCGAGCACGGCACCGGCGGCCCCCAGGATCCCGACGTCCTGCACACCCCCGAGGCCGTCGCCGGAGCCCTGGAGGGACTCGAGATCGTCCGGGCCGAGAGGGTCACCCGCCAGGTGGGCGAGCGCGCCGCGATCGACACCCTCGTGGTGGCCAGGGCGCCCGGAGCCTGACGCCTACAGCGTGCGCAGCCGTTCCCGGTCGGCGTCGGTGAGCGGCCGGTAGCGCCCGCCGGAGTCGCGGAAGTAGGCGGTCCCCGTGTCGGGGATCCCCTCCTCGCGCAGCGTCCCGGTGAGCAGGCGCGCGTACGCGCTGGTCTCGATCTCCTCGACGACGCGGATGAGGTCGGGTCCTTCGTCGGGGAAGGCCGTGGTGAAGTCCTCCGAGGAGACCGGCGCGCGCAGCGTCACCGCGGCGGCCAGCAGCTCGAACCGGCCTGCGGGGATGCCGTAGGCCACGGCCAGGTCGACGCCGGGCACGTCGCCGATGCGGTCGCGGACGGATGCCGTCGGCACCGTGCCCCGCGGTGTGCGGACGAGTTCCGAGGTCCGTCCGGCCATCCAGTAGTCGCCGTCCTCGTCGCGCTGGAAGAGGTCGCCCGTCGCCACCCAGGAGTCGCCCGGCTCGAAGACGCCGCGCAGCGGGTCGGGGGTGCCGCCGCCGCGGGCCAGCAGCAGGCCCGTCTCCCCGGGTTCGCAGCGGACGGCGAACCCGTCCTTGCCCGGCACGATCAGCCCGCGGTCGAGGTCGTACCGCACGATGCGCACGCGGGCGCTGCCCGGCAGCGGACGGCCGGGCGAGCCCCGCTTCTTGCCGGTCAGGTTCACCAGCACCGCCCCGCCGGAGCTGGAGGCGTAGAACTCCAGGACGCGGGCGGGCGCGAACCGCGTCTCCAGCCGCCGCCACAGCCCGCGCGGCATGCCGGAGCCGATGAACAGCCGGACCGAGTGGTGGCGCTCCCCCGGGTGCGGCGGCGCCTCGACCAGCCCGTGCAGCAGCGTCCAGGTGTAGGAGACGACGGTGACGCCGTACCTGCGCGCCTCCTCCCAGAACGTCGCCGGTTCGTAGGAGGTGGCCAGCGCCAGCCGGGCGCCGCCCGCGATCGCCCCGCCGAGGCTCATCAGCAGCGTGGACGGGTGCGAGAGCGGGGCGAGGCTGTAGACGGTGTCGGCCGGGGAAAGCGCGGCCGAGGAGGCGGTGCCGAAGGCCGACAGCGCCCAGCGCCGGTTGGTGATCCGGCTGACCCGGATGCCGTCTCCGGAGCCGGTGAACAGGATGAACGCCAGGTCGCCGGCGTGCCCGGGGTTGGGCTCGTACCAGCCGGGCAGCTCGACCCCGCGCGGGTCGACGCGCTCCAGGTCGGCCTGGCCGGCCTCCCGCTCGCCGCCGCCCAGCAGGTGCACCTCGACGCCCTCGACGAGCCTGGCGTGCTCGGGGTCGGCCACGACGCGGGTGACCTGGCCCAGCGCCAGCTCCTGCGCCAGGTCGCCGTCCGGGCGCAGCAGCACCGCGACCGCGCCGAGCCGGTTCAGCGCCGCGACCAGCGCCAGCGCGCTGGGCCTGGTGCCCATGAGCACCCCGATGTGCTCGCCCTGGCGGACCCCGATGGAGACGAGGCCGCGCACGACGCCGTCGATGCGGCGTTTGGCGGCGGCGTGGGTGTGCGCCCTGTCCTCGAACAGGAAGAAGATGTCGCCGGGCGCGCGGCGGGCGTTCTCGTCCAGCAGCAGCCCCAGCGACACGCGGGTGTCGCCGGCGATGCGCTCCAGGCGGGCCAGGCGGGGCAGCAGCTCGGCGGCGGCCTCCCCGAACTCCACGACGCCCCGGACCGCGGCGGCGGTGGTGCCGGCGGCCGAGCGCAGCGCGCCCGCCCCGACCTGGACGGCGAGCTCCATGCCGTAGGCGATCCGGCCCTTGCCGGACTCGTCCTCCCGCACCGGGCCGACCTCCGGCGGCACCATGCCCTGCCCGGCCCGCCAGTGCACCCAGCCCGCGACGACCGGCCAGGTGGACGCCGCCGCGTGCGCGCCGGCGACCAGGCCGAAGTGGCCGGTGCGCTGGCACACCTCGTACACCTCGGCGCGCGGCGCGGCCCGGACGATGCCCCGCACCATGGGCGGCGGGGCGATCTCGTCGACCTCGCCGACGAAGGCGAGCACCGGGCAGTCGATGTCGGCGAGGGTCACCAGCCGGTCGCCGATGACGAAGCCGCCGCGCAGCATGCGGTTGTGCGCGACGAACTGGCGCAGGAAGTCGGCGAGGGCGGGTCCCGGCCAGGCCGCCCAGCCCTCGCTCTGCATGAAGCGCCGCTGCCGCTCGCGCGGGGCCAGCACCTCGCGGTCGTGCAGCTGCAGCAGGAACTCCAGCCGGTTGCGGACGGACTTGGTGGGGCTGAGCACCTGGAACGCCGAGCGGGTCACCCAGCCGGGGATGGACAGGCCGGGAAGGCCGGGCAGGTCGCCGAGCAGGTCGACGAACGGCCGCCGGGGCACCCAGCCGGGCACGCCGAAGGGGTTGGCCGCGTCCAGGTCGGCCGGGCTGCCGAAGGTGACGAGCGACTCGACGCCCTCGCTGCGCCGGTAGGCGGCCGTCTGGTAGGCGAACATGCCGCCCTGGGAGTAGCCGCCCAGGTGCACGTCCCGGCCGGTGATCTCCTTGATGCGGTCGATGGCGTCGCTGACGGCCAGCACGTGGTCGGCGATCGAGCGGCGCAGGCCGCCCGGCTCCCGCTCGGGCCGGCCGAAGTCGACGACCCAGGCGTCGAGCCCGAGGTCGTGCAGGACGGCCACCGCGCTGGCCGCGGGGGAGATGTCGTAGATCTCGGCGGTGAGCATCAGGGGCGGCACCAGCAGCACCGCGGGCCGTTCGCCGAGGGTGTCGGGGAAGTAGCGGCGCAGCCGGTAGACGGGCTGTTCGGCCACCACCTGGTAGGGCGACGCCTCCTCGTCCGTGCGCAGCCCGCCGAAGCGGGCCACCTCCAGCACGTTCTGCGCGGTCGCGCTCGCTCCGCGCGCCAGCCGGTCTCCCAGGCGGACGAGGTTCTTGGGCAACGGTGCCGTCAGACGCTCCCTCACACCGGCCATCGTCGTCGTTCCCCGGGCCGTGGTCAACGGGCGACGTGCCGGTGAAGGTCCGGTGACGAACCCCACACACCGCTCCCGACCGTTGTTGATTCCCTGTCGAATAACGCCCCCTAGGCTCGGTGGCATGGCCTCCCCCACCGCCTGGACCCCGCCCCACCCCGCCCTGCTGGCGGCACTGGACGTCGCGCTGGCCCCCGTGCGGGCGCTGAACGCCCCCGTCTTCCACGGCATCGAGAACGTGCCGTCGCAGGGGCCCGCCCTGCTGGTGGGCAACCACACCGTGATGCCGCTGCTGGACGTCCCGGTGATGATGGCCGAGATCCGGGCGAGGCGCGGGGTGTGGATCCGGTCGGTGGCCGACCACGTCCACTGGCGGGTGCCGCTCTGGCGGGACGTCCTGCGCGTCGGCGGCTGCGTCGACGGCACCCGCGAGAACTGCCGGCGGATGCTGGCCGACGGCCAGACCGTGCTGGTCTTCCCCGGCGGCGCCTACGAGGTGACCCGGTTCCACGGCCAGAAGTACCAGCTGGCCTGGCGGGAGCGGCTCGGCTTCGTGCGGATGGCGATCGAGGCGGGCTGCCCGATCATCCCGTTCGGCGCGGTCGGGGCGGAGGACCAGTTCCCCCTCCTGGTCGGCGCCGAGCACCTCCTGCAGGCGCCGATGCGCGCCCTCAGCCGCCGCGTCCTGCGCCGCCGCGACGAGCTGGTCGTGCCCGTCATCGGCCTGGACCCGCGCCCCGAGCGCCTCTACTTCTCCTTCGGTGAGCCGATCGAGACGGCGCAGTGGGCCGGGTGCGAGGACGACGTCGTCGCGCTCACCGAGGCGCGCGACCTGGTCCGCAAGACGGTCGCGGGCCTGGTGGACGATTTGCTGGCCGAGCAGTCGGCCGATCCGGGCCGCCGCCCCTGGGGAAGGCTTTCGTGCAGGCGGTGATGCACCGCACAATCGGGTGAGCGTTCCAACCCCCAGCCCGCAGGAGGCCTCCCATGGACCCCGTCCCCCTGGTCATCGAACGGCACCCCCATGTCAGCTGGCGGGCCAGGGCGCTCGCCGCGGGGGTGCGGGCCGTCCTGACGCCCGCGATCCGGCGGGTGCCCCAGGGGCCGATCGACTTCCACCGCGCCGCCTCCCTGGACCGGATGGCCCGGCGCGCCCGCCCGCCCAGGGGCAGCCGTGTCGAGCGCGTCCGGCTCGACGGCTTCCACGCCGAGTGGGTGCACGGGCCGGGGGTCGGCCGCGACCGCTCCCGGATCATCCTCTATTTCCACGGCGGCGGCTGGATCTCCTGCGGCCTCAACACCCACCGGCGCATGATCGCCCACCTGTCGGCCGCCGCGGGGATCCCCGCGCTGTCCGTCGCCTACCGGATGCTGCCCGAGGTCACCTTCGCCGAGGAGGCGCTGGACTGCCTGGCCGCCTACAGGTGGCTGCTGGAGCAGGGCGTGGAGCCGCAGGACGTCGTGATGTCCGGCGACTCCGCCGGCGGCTACCTCACGTTCGCCACCGCGCTGCTGGCCCGCAAGGACGGGCTGCCGCAGCCGGCCGGGCTGATCGCCCTGTCCCCCATGCTCGACATGGACCTGACCGCGAAGTCCGCGCACCCGAACGCCGAGCTCGACCGGGTCAGCCTCATGCCGCTGCTGGACGCCTTCATCGCCGAGATCCTCGGCGACCTCGACCCGCTGGACCCCGAGGTCTCCCCCATCCAGGCCGACCTGCGCGGGCTCCCGCCGTCCTACCTGTGCTGCAGCTCCAGCGAGGTGCTGGCCTGCGACTCCGAGACGATGGCCGAGCGGCTCGCCGCCGCGGGGGTCCCCACGCGGCTGCAGACCTGGGCCGGGCAGCTGCACGTCTTCCAGATGTTCGGTTCCGCGCTGCCGGAGTCCAAAGCCGCCATCGACACCTACGGGGAGTGGGTCCGCGACGCCCTGGGCAGGGCCCGCAAGAAGGAGGAGGCCGCCTGATGGACATCTTCGCCGACCTCGCCGCCGAGGGCGAGGAGCTGGACGCGCTCGTCGCCGGCCTGCCGCCGGAGCGGTGGGCGCTGCCCACCCCCGCCGAGGGCTGGACCATCGCCCACCAGATCGCCCACCTGATGTGGACGGACAGGCAGGCCGCGCTGGCGGCCGCCGACCCCGGGGCCTTCGTGGAGTCGCTGCGGCACTCCGCGCCCGACCTGGTGGAGCGGGGCGCCGACCCCTCGGCGTACCCGCCGGGCGGGCTGCTGGCGGCCTGGCGCAGGAGCCGGGCCGAGGTCGCCGAGGCGCTGCGCGCCGTCCCGCCCGGCCGCAGGGTGCCCTGGTTCGGGCCGCCGATGGCCGCGCCCAGCATGGCCACCGCCCGGCTCATGGAGACCTGGGCGCACGGCCAGGACGTCGCCGACGCCCTGGGGGTGGTGCGCCGGCCCACCCACCGGCTGCGGCACGTGGCGCACATCGCCGTGCGGGCCAGGGACTACGCCTTCTCCGTGAACGGGCTGCCCGCCCCGAAGGAGCCGTTCCACGTCGTCCTGGACTCCCCCTCCGGTGACCAGTGGCGCTGGGGGCCCGCCACCGCCTCCCAGACGGTCGCCGGCCCCGCGCTGGACTTCTGCCTGCTGGCGGTGCGCCGCCGCCACCGGGACGACGTGTCCATGACCGCGCGGGGGGCGGACGCCTCCCGCTGGCTCGGCCTCGTCCAGGCCTTCGCCGGCCCGCCCGGCCCCGGGAGGCCGCCCGCCCAGGGGGCTCCCGCGTCGCCGAGTACGCACTGAGTCCCGAATTCCTGTAGGGTTAACAACGTCGCCACGGGGAAGCCCGGAGGCCGACAAGCGGAAGTGGCTCAGTGGTAGAGCATCACCTTGCCAAGGTGAGGGTCGCGGGTTCGAATCCCGTCTTCCGCTCGGAGAGGCCATCGCCTCGCGGTGGAGTGGCCGAGAGGCGAGGCAACGGCCTGCAAAGCCGTGTACACGGGTTCAAATCCCGTCTCCACCTCCACGGACGATTAGCTCAGCGGGAGAGCGCTTCCCTGACACGGAAGAGGTCACTGGTTCAATCCCAGTATCGTCCACTGCCCGGTCCGACCGGTCGGCGAGCATCGCTCGTCGGCCGTTCGGCCGAGGACACCGCGGGGAGTCCCTCCCCGCAAGCGGAAGTGGCTCAGTGGTAGAGCATCACCTTGCCAAGGTGAGGGTCGCGGGTTCGAATCCCGTCTTCCGCTCCAGGTGACACCCCATCCGCCCGGGAGATTTTGCCCCGGGCGGATTCTTTTCGTCCCCGCTCCGGGGAACGGAACCGGCATGCCAGTCGCCTCCCCGCCCCACCGGTACGCCCCGGGTTACATCCTGCTGATGGGCTCCGCAGCCGCGGTGGTCGTCCTGGCGGGGCTGCGGGCGGTCTCCTCGGTCGCGGGCCCGTTCTTCCTCGCGCTCGTCCTCACCATCGCGGTCAGCCCGCTGCGCACCCGGCTGACGCGCCGGGGCCTGCCCTATCTGGTGGCCGCGCTGCTCCCCCTGGCCGTGGTGCTGGCGGGACTCCTGGCGATGGCGGTGGCGCTCGCCCTGTCCGGAGCGCGGCTGGCGGCGCTGATCCCCGGTTACACCGAGGAGCTCACCCGCAACGCCAACGAGGCCATCACGCTGCTGACCCGGTTCGGGGTCACCCCGAACGAGGCGCAGAAGTTCGTGTCGGGCCTCGACCTCAACCGGCTGCTGCCCCTCATCCAGTCGTTCATGAACGGGCTGGTGGGCGCCCTGTCGTCGGTGGTCCTGGTGATCATCCTGCTCTACGGGATGAGCCTGGACGCGGTGGGTTTCAGCCGGACGCTGGAACGCCTGTCCGCCGACCGGCCCGAGCTGGTGGGGGCGCTGCGCGAGTACGCCCACGGCACCTACCGCTACCTGCTGGTCACCACGGTGTTCGGGGTGATCGTCGCGGTCCTGGACGTCGGCGTGCTGATGTGGCTGGGGGTGCCCGCTCCGCTGGTGTGGGGCCTGCTGTCGTTCATCACCAACTACATCCCCAACGTCGGCTTCGTCATCGGGCTGGTGCCCCCGGCGCTGCTGGCGTGGCTGGAGTCCGGCTGGGGCAGCGCGCTGTGGGTGATCGCGCTCTACTCGGTGATCAATTTCGTGCTGCAGTCGCTGGTCCAGCCGAAGTACGCCGGCGACACCGTGGGCCTCTCCCTCACCGCGACCCTGGTCTCCCTGGTGGTGTGGAGCCTGGTCATCGGCCCGCTCGGGGCGATCCTGGCGGTCCCGCTCAGCGCGCTGGCCCTGGCGCTCTTCGTCGACCCCGACCCGGGCAAGCACTGGCTCCGGCCCCTGCTGTCGGGGCACTGAGGCGGCGCCGCGGCACGGTTGCCGGACACCGGCCCGGGTAGGAGACGATCACCGGCCGCAGGGGGGCGGCCGCGGGGACGTTCGGGGGATGACATGGGCAGTCTCATCGCGATCGCCTACCCGGAGGCGGCGACCGCGCTGAAGGTGCGCGACCGGCTCATCGGCATGCGCCGTGAGCACCTGCTCCAGGTGGCCGACGCCGCGGTGGTGGAGAAGCGGCGCGACGGGACGGTGCGGCTCCACCAGGTGCACGGCGCCGACATCGGCGCCTCCTGGGGCCTGCTGTGGGGCAGCCTGGTCGGGCTGCTGTTCTTCGTCCCGCTGATGGGAGCCGTGCTCGAGGCGGGGGCGAGTCCGGCCGCGGGCGCGCTGAACGAGCACGGCATCGACGAGCGGTTCGTCAAGGAACTGGGGGCCTCGCTGCGGCCCGGGGGCGCGCTGCTGTTCCTGCTGCTGGTCCAGCAGACCCCGGAGCGGGTGCTGCCGGAGATCTCCGAGTACGGCGGCGAGGTCGTCCGCACCTCGCTGAGCCCGCTGCAGGAGACGCACCTGCGCGAGGCGTTCCAGGCCGCCCGCAGCGCCTGAGGCCCGCGGGCCCGGGTCCTCACCCGCTCTGCGGCCGGGCGTTGACGATGAGCGAGATCGCCGTCGTGACGATGACCAGATCGAAGATCATCTGGATGGTCGCCACGGCCCGCACGCCCGGCCCGAGCGGGACGATGTCGCCGTACCCGACGGTGCACAGCGTGGTCACCGTGAAGTACAGGGCGTCCAGCCGGGTCTCCAGCCCGGCGAAGTCCTCGGCGTTGCCGTAGTAGATCAGGGCGAAGAACACCACCACCAGGTTCACCGCGCCCAGCAGCGGGGAGAGCCTTTCGAGCGGCAGCCGGTCGGGGCGCAGGCTCCGGCGCACCTGGGCGGCCAGCAGCAAAGTGACCAGGAGCAGGGATGCCAGCAGGAGCACGGCCCGCAGCAGCGGGGGCCCCTGCGACAGCTCGTGCCGGTTCATCGGCACCAGGAAGTAGAAGGACCCGAACGCCGCGGTCCCCAGCAGCATCTCGGCCCAGCACCGCAGGCGCCGCGCCGCCGACGTGCTCAACTCCCGGAGTCGGGACCGGCCAGGGCGTCCACCGCCACGGCCGCCGCCAGGACCAGCGGGACGTCGAACCCGTCGGAGACGTCCACGGTGTAGGTGTCGCGCAGGCGCAGCCACCTGCGGGAGACCCGGGCGACGCGGGCGCCGTCGGAGTCGCGGTCGATCTCGTACTCCTTGTCGAGGAAGTCCCCGGTGACGGTCCATTCCCCGCCGTCCTCCAGGTCGACGCGGAACCGGTCGCGGACGAGCTTGACCTTGCGGTGGATCCGGGCGACGGCGGCGCCGTCCCGTTCGACGACCATGGTCTCGCGCAGCGCGATGATCTTCTTCCTGATCACGAGCAGCACCTCGCCGGTGCCGTCCTTCAGCTCGTAGGTACGGCGCACGCGCAGCGTCCTGCCGTCGAGCAGGAACGCCCTCCTGCCCTGCTCGTCCTCGATCCAGGAGTCGTCCCCGATCGAGAAGACCCTGTCCTGTACGCGGTACCGCATGGCCGGGCTCCGTTCCTCGCTGTCCGGAGCCCTACCCGTCCCGCCCGCCGGAGGCGGCCAAACGATGCCGAACTGTCGGCGACCATCCGGCAAAAGCCGGTGCTCAGCCCGCCCGGACGGCGTCCAGGGCCAGGGCGAGCAGCACCACGTCGCGCGGCTCGTCCAGTTTGCGGGAGGTGACCTGCTCCAGCCGGCGCAGGCGGTTGAGGACGGTGTTGCGGTGGCAGTACAGCCGGCGTGCCGCCTCGGTGGTGGAACCCACCTCCAGCCAGCAGGCGAGCGTGTCCAGCAGCGCGGACGCCTCGTGCGCGGGCAGCGCCAGCACGCCCGACATGATCTGGCGGCGCAGCAGTTCGGCCAGGTCGGGCGCGGCCAGCACGAAGGAGCGCACCAGGTGGTCGTCCAGGGCGATGACGCCGCGGTCCTCGGGGCGGCGGCCGGCCAGCGCGGTCTCGGCCAGCCGGCGGGCGAAGCCGAGCGAGGCCAGGCCGCGCACCCGCGGGCTGAGCCCGATCGGCCCCTCCAGCTCTGCCTCCAGCGCGCGGGAGAGCCGGCCGGTGTCCGCGCCGCGCAGGACGACCACCGCGAGGTCGCCGTCGGCGCCGGGCGACCAGACCACGCGCGAGCCGTCCAGGACCTCCGGGTGGCGGAACATCCCGCCGCGCGCGGGACGGGCGTAGCGGGTGACCGCGACGGCGTAGCCGCCGTCCTCCTCCAGGCCCAGGGCGTCGCGGACGGCGTCGACCAGCACCGGGTCGGGTTCGTCCGCCTCCAGGAGGCGGCCCAGCAGCAGCCGGGCCCGCTCGTCCTGGAAGCGGCGCTGCTCGGCCTGGGCCTGCCGGTAGGCCTCGGCGGCGGCGTCGGCCTGCCGCTCGATGCCCGCCCAGACGTGCATGCTGCTGCGCATGAGGAGGTCGAGCCGGCCGGGCGAGTCCTCGCGCACGGTCTGCACCAGTTCGTCCCACACCAGCTGGACCGACAGGTGGTAGGCCTTCACCAGCTCGTCCAGCGGGACGCCCTGCGCGGCGCGGCGGCGGCCGGTGCGCGCGGCCTGGGCCAGCTCGCGCCGCTCCGGGCCCGGTTCGGGGATGGTGGCCAGCCCGTAGGTCAGCCCGAGCCGTACCGACTCCAGCTGCTCGGCCTCGGGCACCAGCCTGGCACTGGAGGGGCAGGCCGTGCGGATCCGGGCCAGGAGCCGGTCGGCGAGCGTGGGGATGTCCGAGGCCAGCTGCCTGGCGGCCGAACCCACGACCTCCCGATGGGTGTCGTCCCGCTCGATGAGACCGAGTGCGCCCAACGTGTCCTCCCTGAAACGGTCATCCAGCTTGCCCAGATGGGAGACCGTCGCGCAAGGCCTCCCCAAGAGTAATCGAGATGTCACGTTAAGTATCATCGGAGGGGATCCGCAGAGGAGGGCCGGACGCTGAAGTCGATTCGGGGGCGCTACACCCTGCTGGTCACCGTGCTGGCCGGGCTGCTCCTGCTGTTCGCGGCCACGTTCGCCGACCAGTTCATCCGCTATTCCCTGCAGCGGGACCACTACGGGGAACTCCAGCGGACCTCCCTGAACTGGGCGGCCCGCTACCGGACGGGGACGGTTCCCTCCCGCATCCCCACCGAGGAGGGCGACGCGAGCATCATCCAGGTGGTGAGCGCCTCGGGCGAGGTGGTGGGAACGAGTGAGGCGACCGCCGGTCGCCCGCTGAGCGACAGGCGCCCCTCACCCGAGAACCGCATCGCCAACTTCATCCGGTGCAGCGGGAACGACGACTGCCTGATGATCTCGGCCGTCCGGGCCGACGCCAGCCCGGACTCCGCGGTCGTCTACACCGCGACCACGGCCCCGCCCCTCCTGACCGGCCACACCCTGGAGTTCACCCTCCTGCTGCTCTGCCTCCCCCTGCTGGTGCTCACCTCCTGGATCGCCTGGCTGCTGACGGGCAGGACGCTGCGCCCGGTCGAGGAGATCAGGTCCCGCATCGCCGAGATCACCGCTTCCGACCTGGGCCTGCGGGTGCCCGTCCCCTCCTCCTCCAAGGAGCTCGCCGCGCTGGCCAACACCTCCAACGACACGCTCTCCCGGCTGGAGAAGTCGGTGAACGAGCAGCGGCGGTTCGCCTCCGACGTCGCCCACGAGCTGCGCAACCCGATCGCGGGGCTCAGCCTCCGGCTCGAGGAGGCCTTGATGGACCGCGAGGAGGCCGACCCCTGGGAGGTGATCGAGTCCTCCCTGGCCTCCACCGAACGGCTTTCGGCGATCGTCGACGACCTGTTGACCATCGCGCGGCTGCAGGCCAGCACCCCGAAGATGGAGCCGATCAACCTGGGCGACTTCGTGACCGCACGGGCCTTGGTCCACCCGCAGATCAGGGTGGAGGCCGCGCCCGGACTGCTGGTGGAGGGCAACCGGATCCGGCTGACCCGCCTGCTGGCCAACCTGTTGAACAACGCCGTCCGCCATGCCGAGACCAAGGTCGAGGTCAAGGTGGAGCGGGAGGGGGACTCCGCGCTGCTGTCCGTCACCGACGACGGCGCCGGGGTGCCCGAGGCCGACCGGGAGAAGATCTTCGAACGGTTCGTCCGGCTGGAGGAGAGCAAGGAGCGCGACCCCGGCGGGACGGGACTGGGCCTCTCCATCTCCCGGGAGATCGCCGAGGAGCACGACGGCAGCCTCGTCCTGGCCGACAGCCCCCGGGGCGCCTGCTTCGAACTGCGCCTGCCGCTGATCGGTTCCGCCGAGGAGGGGCCTGAGGGTGGCGCACATCACCCTCCACACGAGTGACGGATCCCTTCCGCCGGACGCTTGATGACCCGTGGAACCGGAGGACCTCGATCTCGGCGCACTCGTCCTGCGCGCCCAGAGAGGTGATGTCGACGCCTTCGACCGGATCTATCTGGACGTGCAGCCGCGGCTGCTGCGCTACCTGAGGACCCTGGTCGGGGACGAGGCCGAGGACGTGGCGTCCGAGGCCTGGCTGCAGATCGCTCGTGATCTTGGGAAGTTCTCCGGAGATTCCGCGGGATTTCGTGGTTGGACCGCGCGTATCGCCCGCAACCGTGCGATGGATCTGCTGCGCCGCAGGCAGCGGCGGCCGGTCGAGCCGGTGCCGCTGGACCGGCTGGTGGAGTTCGCCGGATACGCCGACGGAGCCGAGCAGCTCGTCCTGGACGAGCTGTCGACCGACGCGGCCGTGCGGCTCATCGCCTCGCTGCCCCGCGACCAGGCCGAGGCGGTGGTGCTGCGCGTGCTCTTCGAGCTCGACGCGGCGGGCGCCGGACGGGTGCTGGGCAAGCGGGCCGGGGCCGTCCGGACCGCCGCGTACCGGGGGCTGCGCAACCTGGCGAAGAGACTGGAGCTGATTTCCGGGGAGCCCGTGACGCGGCGGGTCACGGCGGCGCTGGAGGACACGGCATGAGCAGGGAAGAGACGAAGGCGCTGGACCGGATGCTGGCCGCCCTCACCGCTCCGGCGCACCCGGGCGAACTGGAAGGCAGGGACCGGGCGCTGGCCGCGTTCCGGGAGGCGGCGGCCGGCCCGTCCCCTGTGGCCCCCGAGAGCCTCGCGAGGAAGGGCCTTCGGGCCGGGAGGCTCCCCCTCCGGCTCGGCGTCGCGGCGCTCTGCGCGACCCTGCTGGGCGGCGGCGTGGCCGTGGCCACCGGTGCCGGGCTCCCCCTGCCCGGCCGCCAGGACGCGCCCAGGCCCGCGCCCGCCGAGAAGGGCCCCGGACTCACGCCCAAGAAGGCGCCTTCCGCGGCGCCCGCGACCGGTGGCCCTGCGGCGCGTCCCGCCCCTTCCGGTCCTCCCGCCTCCTCCTTCGCCGCGCTGTGCCGGTGGATCCTGCGGGAGGACGAGGGCCGGCACCGGCGTCCGGATCCGGCCGGCGGCCGAGGCGAGGCCTATGCCGCGCTGGTCAGGGCGGCGGGCGGACCGGACGAGGTGTACGGCTACTGCCTCGCCATGGCGGCCCGGGATCCCGGGCCTCCCGGCAGGCCGGACGGCGGCCGCGACCGCGGCGACAGGCGCGACGGGGGCCACCGGGACGACCGGAGCGACCGGGACGACCACGACCACCGGGACGACCGGGACCACCGGGACGGCGGTCCGGACCGTCCCGGACGGCCGGGACGGCGTTAGACGGTCCCCAGCCCGGCCGCCTCCGGGATGACGTGCGCGCCGTAGGCGGCCAGGGTCTGCTCCCTGCCGTCGTGCTGGAGGTAGACGGCGAACTGGTCGACGCCCGCCTCGCTCAGCTCCTTCAGCCGGGTGAGGTGGTCCTCCACCGGGCCCAGGAGGCAGAACCGGTCGACGATCTCGTCGGGCACGTAGCCGGTGTGGGCGTTCCCGGCCCGGCCGTGCTCGGCGTAGTCGTAGCCCCTGCGGCCCTCGACGTAGTCGGTGAGCGCCCGGGGGACGGCCGAGCCGTCGACGCCGTAGCGGGCCACGAGGTCGGCGGCGTGGTTGCCGACCATGCCGCCGAACCAGCGGGTCTGCTCGCGCTGGTGCGCCAGGTCGTCGCCCACGTAGGCGGGGGCCGCGGCGCAGAAGGTGAGGGCGTCGGGGTCGCGCCCGGCCCGCTCCGCGGCGGCCTTGACCACGCCGATCGTCCAGGCGGCGATGTCGGGGTCGGCGAGCTGCAGGATGAAGCCGTCGCCGACCTCGCCCGCCAGGGCCAGGACGCGCGGCCCGTAGGCGGCGACCCAGACCGGCAGCGAGCCGTCCTTCACCCACGGGAAGTGCACCTTCCTTCCCCGGACGTCGGCGACGCGGCCCTCGGCCAGGTCGCGGATGGCCAGGACCGAGGCGCGCAGCTCGGCGACGGTCGCGGGCGCGAGGCCGAGGGTGCGCAGCGCCGAGTCGCCCCGTCCGATGCCGCAGACGGTGCGGTTGCCGAACATCTCGTTGAGCGTGGCGAAGTGCGAGGCGGTCACCGACCAGTCCCGGGTACCGGGGTTGGTGACCATCGTCCCGACCTTGATGCGCTCGGTCCCGGCCAGGATCCGGCTGTAGACCACGAAGGGCTCCTGCCACAGGAGGTGGGAGTCGAAGCTCCACACGTGGCTGAACCCCGCCCGCTCGGCCCTGACCGCCAGGTCCACGACGGACGAGGCGGGCGGGTCGAGCTGGAAGACGGCTCCGATGTCCATCCGCTTCCCTTCAGATCAGGTACCGGGACAGGCCGCGGGGCAGGTAGCGCCCGTGCCCCTTGCGGCCGTGGAAAGCGCCGTCCCGCACCAGCACGGAGCCCCGGCTGACGACCGTGTCGACCCGGCCGGCGATCTCGAAGCCCTCCCACGCGGAGTGGTCGAGGTTCATGTGGTGGGTCCCGGCGCTGATGCGGGTGCGTCCCGCGGGGTCGTAGACGACGATGTCGGCGTCCGAGCCGGGGGCTATGACGCCCTTGCGCGGGTAGAGGCCGAACATGCGGGCGGGTGTGGCGGCGATGGTCTCCACCCAGCGTTCGAGCGAGATCCTGCCGTCCACGACGCCCTGGTAGAGCAGGTCGACGCGGTGCTCGACGCCGCCGATCCCGTTGGGGATCTTCGAGAAGTCGCCCCGGCCGAGCTCCTTCTGGTCTTTGAAGCAGAACGGGCAGTGGTCGGTGGACACGACCGCCAGGTCGTTGGTGCGCAGGCCCTTCCACAGGTCGCGGGCGTGCGGCTCGTGCCGCGAGCGCAGCGGTGTGGAGCACACCCACTTGGCGCCCTCGAAGCCCGGCGCCCCCAGCTGGTCCTCCAGCGTCAGGTAGAGGTACTGCGGGCAGGTCTCGGCGAAGACGTTGCGGCCGGCGTCGCGGGCCTCGGCGACCTTCTCCAGCGCGCCGCTCGCCGACAGGTGCACGATGTACAGCGGGACATCCCGGGCGACCTCGGCCAGGTGGACGGCCCGGCCGGTGGCCTCGGCCTCCAGCGCCGCCGGGCGGGTGAGGCCGTGGTGGACCGGGGTGGTCTCGCCGCGCGCCAGCGCCTGGGCGACCAGGACGTCGATCGCGATGCCGTTCTCCGCGTGCATCATGATCACGGCGCCGTTCTCGCGGGCCTGCTGCATCGCCCGCAGGATCTGGCCGTCGTCGCTGTAGAAGACGCCCGGGTAGGCCATGAACAGCTTGAAGCTGGTGATCCCCTCGTCGGCGACGAGGGAGTCCATCGCCTTCAGGGACGCCTCGTCCACGCCGCCGATGATCTGGTGGAAGGCGTAGTCGACGTGGCACTGCCCCTCGGCCTTGGCGTGCCAGGCCGCCAGCCCGTCCTGGACGGACTCGCCGGCGCGCTGCACGGCGAAGTCGATGATGGTGGTGGTGCCTCCCCACGCGGCGGCCGCCGTGCCGGTGGCGAAGGTGTCGCTGGCGGACGTGCCGCCGAACGGCAGCTCCATGTGGGTGTGGGCGTCCACCCCGCCGGGGATCACGTACCTGCCGGTGGCGTCGATGGTCCTCGCGACGTCCGGCGCGGTGCCAGGGAGCGTCAGTGCCGCGATCTTCTCGCCGTCGACCAGCACGTCGGCGGCGAAGGCCCCGCCGGGGCCCACGACCGTGCCGCCCTTGATGAGCATCGCCGTCATGCGTCCGCCTCCTTCGCCGTCACGGGGCGGTCAGGTCGCCGTAGGCGTCGGGGCGGCGGTCGCGGTAGAAGGCCCAGCGGTCGCGGACCTCGGCCAGCAGCCCCAGGTCGAGGTCGCGGACGACCAGTTCGGGTTCGTTCGCGTCACCGGGCTCGCCGACGAACGCTCCCCGGGGGTCGGCGAAGTAGGAGGTGCCGTAGAAGTCGTCGTCGCCCAGTTCCTCGACGCCGACGCGGTTGACGGTGCCGACGAAGTACTCGTTGGCCACGGCGGCGGCGGGCTGCTCCAGCTTCCACAGGTAGGAGCTGAGGCCGCGGCTGGTCGCCGACGGGTTGAAGACGAGCTGCGCGCCGTTCAGGCCCAGGGCCCGCCAGCCTTCGGGGAAGTGGCGGTCGTAGCAGATGTAGACGCCGACCCTCCCTACGGCCGTGTCGAACACCGGGTAGCCGAGATTGCCGGGGCGGAAGTAGAACTTCTCGTAGAAGCCCTTCACCTGCGGGATGTGCGTCTTGCGGTACTTGCCGAGATAGGAGCCGTCGGCGTCCACCACCGCGGCGGTGTTGTAGAGCATCCCGGGCTGCTCCTGCTCGTACATGGGCAGGACCATCACCAGGCCGAGCTCCGCGGCGAGCGCCTGGAAGCGTTCGGTCGTCGGGCCCGGTACCGGTTCGGCGTACTCGTGGTACCGCGGGTCCTGGACCTGGCAGAAGTACGGGCCGTAGAACAGCTCCTGGAAGCAGACGGCCTTCGCGCCCTCCTCGGCCGCCTGGCGCGCGTACTCCTCGTGCGCCTTGATCATCGACTCCTTGTCGCCCGTCCAGTTCGTCTGGACCAGGGCGGCGCGGATGACCTCGGACATGCCCTCCCCCTCTCCTCACCGGGATGGCGGCATACCCGCGGTCAGGTGTGGGGGATCACATGATCGTCCAAGGACAGCGCAATCACCGGCCGGCGGCCGCGTCCTGCCCGACGCGGCCGGCCCGCGCCAGCAGGGAGTCGCACGCGGCCAGGAGCCGGGCGCGCAGCGGGGCGGCGTCCTCGGTGAAGCCGCGCTGGTGCGCGGCGTACTCGGCACGGCCCTCGGGCGTCTCGACGCGGATCGGCTCGTAGCCCAGCGCGCTCAGGTCGTACGGGCTGGCCCGCATGTCGACGGCGCGGATCCGCCGGGCCAGCGCGAAGCAGTCGGCGACCAGCTCGCCGGGGACGAGCGGGGAGAGCTTGCAGGCCCACTTGTAGAGGTCCATGTTGGCGTGCAGGCAGCCGGGCTGCTCCAGCTCGCCGCGGTTCTCCCGGGAGGGGCTCAGCACGTTGAGCGGGCGGGCGGGCTCGGTGAAGAAGCGGAAGGCGTCGAAGTGGCTGCACCGCACCCCGCGCTGCTCCAGCAGCGCCGCGACGTCCTCGGGGGGCAGCCGCAGCGGCCAGGACGCGTGGCGGACCTCCGCCGGGTCGAGCCGGTAGACCATGGCCCACTCGTGGAGGCCGAAGCAGCCCAGGTGCGCGGGGCGGGCGGAGATCGCCGCGAGCAGGTCGCGGATCCAGCGCACGGCGGCCAGGCGGCGGGGCAGCAGCTCCGCCGCGTCGAGCACCGCGCCCTCGGGCGTGTCGGCGTACCCGGGCCCGAGCTCCCCGGCGCGGGCTCCGGCCAGCACGACGCCCGCGCCGGGGTGCCAGGTCAGCAGCCGGCTCGGACGGTGCCCGTAGTAGGTGAACAGGAAGTCCTCGACGGGATGGGCGCGCCCCTCGCGCCGCAGCGCGAGATAGCCGCCGATCAGCGCCTCCAGGCGCGCCCGGTGCGCGGCGGCCCTTGACCGCCATTCCTGCTCGTCGAGAACGTCCACCACCCCTGCATGGTAGGAACCGCGGGCCGCCGGGGCGAACCGGCGGAGGTCAGCCCCCCTGCCTGAAGGAGGCGAGCATGGCGTGCGCCACATGGGAGTTCATCTTGATGAGGACGGCGGGCTGGCCGCCGGAGTCCACATAGGGCGAGACGCTGCAGGTGTTGTGCACCCCCCTGCTGTGCAGCCACTCCTGCATGGAGCGCTGCAGCTCGCTGGCGAGCATCACGGCCTGCTGGTCGCTTTCGCTGAGGTATCCCATCCCTGGCCTTCCGAAGGGGGAGAAGAGCAGTCGCCGAAACGGGCGGAAGCGCGCCGCGATCAAGCCTGACTCCAACGGTTTCCTGTGATTATCTTCCGAGCTGTCCGGCCTTCGTGCAAGCGCAACTGATAAAACAGATACAAGTACAGATGCACGTGCAGTCACTGCGGGTGACGACCCGCCGAGAACGCGAAGGGGGACCTCCCTGCTTTTCAACGGCATGCCCGCCCCGGACATCGACGCCGCCAACTGGCGCAAGAGCCGGCACAGCAATCCCCAGGGCAGCTGCGTCGAGGTGGCCGCCCTGCCCGGCCCCCGGATAGCGCTGCGTAATTCCCGCCACCCCTCCGGTCCCGCCCTGATCTTCACCGTCGCGGAGCTGTCGGCGTTCGTCCGCGGCGCCAAGGACGGCGAGTTCGACGACCTGATCGTCATGAATTAACGAAAGATGCGAGACTGGCGCGGACCGCCTGCACTCTCCCCCGGGAGGGACCATGTCGCCCGCACCGCCGTCCCCCGCCCGTCCGGGACCCGCCGGCCCGCCGCCTCCCGGAACCGCCCGCACCGGGCCGACCGCACTGCGCATGATGGTCGGCACCCGGCTGCGGCGGCTGCGGGAGGGCAGCGGCGTCAGCCGGGAGGCCGCCGCCGACGCGATCCGCGCCACCCATTCCAAGATCAGCAGGCTGGAGCTGGGCCGCAGCGGCTTCAAGCGGCGGGACCTGGTCGACCTGCTCGACCTCTACGGCGTCGCCGATCCCGCCGAGCGCCAGTCCCTGCTGGAGCTGGCCCGGCAGGCGGGCGAGCCGGGCTGGTGGCACCGGTACCAGGACGTCATGCCCGGCTGGCTGGAGCCCTACATCGGGCTGGAGCAGGCGGCGTCCGTCATCCGCAGCTACGAGGTCCAGTTCGTGCACGGGCTCCTGCAGACCGAGGGCTACGCCCGCGCGGTGGTCTCCATCGGCGCGGACCTGCCCGCCGACGAGATCGAACGCCGGGTGGGGCTGCGCCTGGAGCGCCAGCGGCTGCTGGCCGCCCCGGACCGGCCCCGGCTGCGCGCGGTGCTGGACGAGGCGGCGCTGCGCCGCCCGCTCGGCGGGCGCGCGGTCATGCGGGGCCAGCTGGAGCACCTGCTGGAACTGACCGCGGAACCCGGGATCGCCCTGCACGTGGTGCCGTTCCACGTGGGGGCGCACCCCGCCGCCGGCGGGCCCTTCACGATCCTCAGCCTCCCCCAGCCCGGCCTGCCCGACGTGGTGTACCTCGAGCAGCTCAACAGCGCCCTGTACCTGGACAAGCCGGAAGAGGTCCGGGGGTACCTGACCACGATGGAGCGGCTGTGCCTGGTCGCCGAGGGCCCCGAGCGCACCCGGGAGACGCTGCACGGGCTGCTGCGCGAGCTGTGAGCCCGCGGGAGCGGGACGGCCGGGACATCGCTCCCTGTCGGCCGGGACAGCGCTCCTCCTAAGTTCGGCAGGTCGTCCGAACGGGGAGAGAGAAGTGAACACTCGGCACCTGCAGACCCTCGCCTGGCTCATCATGGGCTCGACCGGCAGCGCGGCCGGCGTGCTCGGCATGGAAGGCGGCCGGCTGCGCTTCGAGGCACACGGGCGGGGCGCGCTCACCATGGGGCAGCTGCGCACCCTGGAGCAGCGCACCGGCCGTCCGGGACTGGCCGACATGCTCACCGAGGGCCACACCCTGGTCCTCTTCGACGTCCCCCTGTCACAGGTGGGGCGGGTCCGCTTCCCCTGGTACTACTTCGGCGGCGGCATGAAGCTGGAGGTCTCCGGCGTCCCGTACCGGTTCTCCTTCCTGCAGCCGCAGAACACCCAGGCCGCTCCGGCGCACGTGGCGGGAATCGGCGCGGGAAGGGCCGGAGGGCGTGCCTGGAAGTCCGCGCTGACCTCGGGCTGAACCGTTTTACCGGGAAGTGCGGCCGTCGGTGCGGGCTCGGAGTTAGGATCGGCACGGTGCCCCCCAGGGAGGTCGCATGACCCACACCGCCGAGCGGAGTTCCGGCAATCTGCCCGCCGAGATCTCCAGCTTCGTCGGCCGCCCCGGGGAACTGGACCGCCTCACCGCCCTGCTCCACCGCTCCCGGCTGGTCACCGTCACCGGGATCGGCGGCGTCGGCAAGACCAGGACCGCGCTGCGCGCCGCCGAACTGGCCGGCTCCCGCTTCCCCGACGGGGTGTGGCTGGTCGACCTGTCCGGCCTGCAGGACCCCGACCTGCTGCCGCACACCGTCGCCCACGCCCTGGGCGTGCGCGACCAGGGCCCGCGCCGCCAGCTGGAGGTGCTCGCCGACTTCCTGGCGGAGCGCTCGCTGCTGCTCGTCCTGGACACCTGCGAGCACCTGACCGACGCCTGCGCGGCACTGGCCGAGACGCTGCTGTCCGCCGCGCCGGACCTGCACGTCCTGACCACCGGCCGGCGCCCGCTCGGCGCGGCCGGCGAGCAGATCGTGGTGGTCGAGCCGCTGCCCGTCCCGCCCGAGGCCGAGACCGCCCACGACGGCGTCATGCTCCGGCGGGACGCCGACGCCCTGCTGGACCACGCCTCCGTCGCCCTGTTCGTCGACCGGGCCAGGGCGATCGACCCGGCGTTCTCCTTCACCGGCACCACCCCCGCCGCCGTCGCCCGGCTGTGCCGGCGGCTCGACGGCATCCCGCTCGCCATCGAGCTGGCCGCGGTCTGGTTGCGCACCCTCACCGCCGAGGAGCTCGCCGACCGGCTCGCCCGCCGCTTCTCCCTGCTGACCGGCGGCGAGCGCGGCATGGCCCGGCACGAGACCCTGCACGCGGCGATCGGCTGGAGCCATGAGCTGCTCAGCCCGCCCGAACGCCTGTTGTGGGCGCGCCTGTCCGTCTTCCCGCGCTGCTTCGACACCGCCTCCGCCGTCCGGGTGTGCGCCGACGAGCGGCTGCCCGCCTCCTGGATCCCCCGGCTCCTCAAGAACCTGGTGGAGGCCTCGATCCTGCTGCGCGAGGAGTACGGCGGCCCGTTCGGCGACGGCGCCCGCTACCGGCTGCCGTCGCCGGTCCGCGGGTACGGCGCCGGCTGGCTCGCCGAGCTCGGCGAGCGCGAACACGTGCAGCGGCTGCACCGCGACCACTTCCTGGAGCTGGCCCGGCGCTACGACGCCGAGTGGCACGGACCCCTGGAGATCATGTGGTGCGAGCGGATGCAGCGCGAGCTGCCCAGCATCCGCGCCGCGCTGGAGTTCTGCCTGGAACGCCCCGCCGAGCACACCGCCGGGCTGGAGATCTTCGGCGGCCTCTTCCTGTTCTGGCTGCCGTGCGGGCACATCAGGGAGGGGCGCCTGTACGCCGAGCGGCTGCTGGCCCTCGACCCGGCCCCCGGGCCCGGCCTCACCAGGGTGCTGTGGGTCGTGGCCCGGCTCGCCACCGCGCAGGGGGACATCGAGGCGGGCATGCGCTACCACGACCGGTGCCTGCGGCACGCCCGGCGGCAGGGCGACCCCTCGGCCATGGCCATGGCCGACTACGTCGCCGCCACCACCGCCATGATCCGCGGCGAGTTCGCCGCCTCGGTGCGGCTGCTGGAGAGCGCCGCGGCGCAGTACGAGCGCAACGGCGAGCAGGGCGACCTGACCATGACCTACTTCCTGCACGCCCTGGTGCTGGTGCTGCGCGGGGACACCGGCGCGGCGGTCGCGATGTCCGACCGGTGCCGCTCGTCGGCCCTGCGGCACCTGGACGGCTGGGGGTTGTCGTTCGCCGACTACGTCCGGGCGCTGGCCGAGGTGCGCCGCGGCGACACCGCCGCCGCCGTGGAGTACGGGCGCGCCGCGCTGCGGTTCAAGGCCAAGCTGAGCGACACCGTCGGCTGCGCCATGGTGGTGGACGTGCTGTCGCTGGCCGCGGCGCTCGGCGGCGACGCCGAACGGGGGGCGCGGCTGCTGGGCCTCGGCCAGAAGATCTGGCGCACCTTCGGAACGCCCTCGATCGGTTCGGCCGACCTGCGGCGCATCCGCGACCTGTGCGAGGAACTGGCCCGCGGGCGGCTCGGGGCGCACGCCTACGAGCAGGAGTTCGCCGCGGGCCGGGCACTGAATCCGGAAAGGGGTTTCGCCTACGCGATGGGTGAGGACTTCTGATGACACGATCTGGACTCGACGACCTGATGCGCAGGCGGACGACGGGGGCGCGCAGCTCCGACCCCACCCGGTGGCTGGCCGAGCTGGCCGCCCCCGCGATGGTCGACTTCGCCCTGATGTACGTCACCGACCAGGTGCTCACCGGCGTCCCGCGCGACGGCGAGGAGGCGCTGCGGCTGCGGCGCACCGCCTGCGTCGGCGGCGACCCGGCCCTGGTCTCCCTCTTCCCCGAGAAGGAGCCCGTCGTCTGGGCCCGCGGCGCCCCCACCCTGCGCGCGCTGGTCCGGGGCGAGGCGGTGCGCCTGGAGGCTGCCGGCGACGGGGACGCCGCGCGGCTCGCCGCGGACCTGGGCGAGCCGCGGCTGGCCCAGGTCCTGTGCTCCCGCATGGTGCTCCTGCTGCCGCTGCTGGACGGCGAGCTGCTGGTGGGCGCGATCCTGCTCCTGTCGGCCGCGCCGCTGCCGGAGCACCGGCTCGAGGAGCTGGCCGAGACGGCCCGCTGGACCGGCCAGGCCCTGGGCGCCGGACGCGAGCTGCGCGACAGGCTGGCGGTCGTCGCCGAGCTGGAGCGCGCGGCCCTGCCGCCGGAGGAGGTGCACCGGCCCGGGCTCGAGGTGGCGGCGCGGCTGAAGGAGCCGCTCGACGGCCACTGGTGCGACGTGCTGACCCTGCCCGCCGGGCGCACCGGCCTGGTCATCGGGGACGCGGGCGGCCCCGGGCCGCGGGCCGCCGCCCGGCTGGTCCGGCTGCGCGCCCAGCTCCAGGCGCTGGTCCTGGCCGAGCCGGTGCCCGGCCGGGTGCTCGACCTGCTGGACGCGGCGGTGCGCCAGGAGGGGATCACTCCCGAGAACCCCGCCGTCGGCTGCCTGTACGCGGTGTACGACCCGGCGTCCGGCGAGATGCAGCTCTCCTCGGCCGGCCGGATCACCTCGGTCCTGGTCCGTCCGGACGGCCACGCCGAGCTGCTCGATCCCGCGCCCGCCCCGCCCCTGGGCACCGGGCACCCCGCCTACCCGACCCGCTTCCTCAGCCCCGGTCCCGGTTCCCTGATGCTGCTGGGCACCCGGGGCCTGACCCTGGTCGGCCACGACCTCATGGGGGTCGGCCTGCCGCCCGTCGTGCCGCCCAAGCTCACCGAGACCGGGGGGTTCGCCGGGGTCGGCGGGCTGTCGGGCCTGTGCGAGCGGCTGCTGAGGGACGCCGGGCGGGGCGCGGTGGCGCTGCTGGCCGTCCGGCTGCCCGCGCCCGCCCGCGAGGCCGCGCGCGAGGCGGCGCCCCGGGCCCCGGGCCGGCGGCCGGGACGCGACGGCGAGTTCGTCGGGCGCACCACGGAGCTGCACGAGGTGCGGCGCCTGCTGGAGGACGCCCGCCTGGTGACGATCACCGGCGGTCCCGGTATCGGCAAGTCCCGGCTGGCCGCCGAGAGCGCGGCCTCGCTCGTCCACGACTTCCCCGACGGTGTCGTCGGCGTCGACCTGACCGCGGTGCGCTCGGCCTCCGAAGTGCCCCGCGCGGTGGAGGGCGCGCTGCGCGAGACCGTCGGCTTCTCGCTGGTGGAGCTCACCGACCGGCGGCTGCTGCTGGTGCTCGACGGCTGCGACGGGCTGCTGGAGCACTGCGCCCTGTTCGTGCGCTCCCTGCTGCGCGCGGCGCCGCGCCTGAGGGTGCTGGGCACCGGCAGGCAGCCGTTCGGCCTCACCGGCGAGCACGTCCTGCCGCTGTCCCCGCTGGGCCTGGACTCCGCGGCCCGGTTGTTCACCTCCCTGGCGGGCCCGCGTCCCGCCGGAGAGGACCCGGTGGACGTGCGGCGGTTGTGCGCGCGGCTCGACGCGGTCCCTCTCATGGTGGAGCTCGCCGCCTGCAGCGCGCCCCCGGGGACCGACGCCGCGGCGCTGGCCGAGCGGTTCGACGCCCTGGGGGACTTCGCCGGGTTCGGCGACCAGGCGGCGGCGGACGCCGCCCGCGCCGCCGTCGAGCGCAGCCACGAGTCCTGCACCGAGCGGGAGCGGCTGCTGTGGGCGCGCCTGTCGGTGTTCCGAGGCCGGTTCGACCTGTACGCGGTGGAACAGGTGTGCGTCGACGAGCGGCTCCCCGTCGAGGAGACGCTGCGGGCGTTGTCGGCGCTGGTCGGCAAGTCCGTCGTCTCCAGCGAGCTGGGGCGGCGCGGGCGCGGTTACCGGCTGCTGCACGGGGTGCGCGGCTACGGCGAGGAGCGGCTGGCCGAGCTGCCGGAGCGCGCGTCCCTGCTGGCACGGCGTGACGCCTGGCTCGCGGGCGGTGAGGGGCGCGACCTGTAGGCTCGGCCGTATGGATCTGCTGAATCCCCAGGTCGGCGAGTACGTGCTGGCCCACTGCACCCCCGCCGACGACGTGCTGCGCGAGCTGGCGGTGGAGACCGCCGCGGCGGTGCCGGCCAGGGCGGGCATGCAGGTCTCCCACGACCAGGGGACGCTGCTGACCCTGCTGGTGCGGCTCAGCGGGGCGCGGCGCGCCGTCGAGGTGGGTGTCTTCACGGGGTACTCCTCGATCTGCATCGCGCGCGGCCTGCCCGCGGACGGCGAGCTGCTCGCCCTGGACGTCAGCGAGGAGTGGACGGCGGTGGCGCGCCGCTACTGGGAGCGCGCGGGCGTCGCCGACCGCATCGCCCTGCGGCTGGGCCCGGCCGCCGAGACCCTGCGGGCCCTGCCGGAGGAGCCGCTGTTCGACTTCGGGTTCATCGACGCCGACAAGGGCGGCTACCCGGTCTACTACGAGGAGCTGCTGGCGCGGTTGCGGCCGGGCGGCCTGCTGGTGCTGGACAACGTGCTGCGCGGCGGCCGGGTGCTCGACCCCGCGGCGCGGAGCCCGGAGGACGTGGTCATCAAGGAGCTCAACGACCGGATCGCCGCCGACCCGCGGGTCACCTCGGTGATGCTCCCGGTGCGCGACGGCATCACCCTCGCGCGCCGGAACTGACGGCGTTCAGGCCGCCCGCACCTCCTTCACCACGACCGGGACCCCGTCGCGGGGCCGCATCGCGGTGATGCTCCGGGGAGTCACGGGCGCGCCGGTGTGCTCGAGCCCGGTCCGCGCCAGCAGCCTGGCCAGGGACACCTTGATGCCGGTGACGGCCATGGCCGAGCCGATGCAGCGGTGCTGCCCCCCGCCGAACGGCAGGTACGTGGCGGGCGTGGCCGGGCGGTGCAGGGGCGATGCGGGGTCCCAGCGGTCGGGGCGGAACGCCTCGGCCTCGGGCCAGACCGATTCCATCCGGTGCGTGACGTAGGGGCTGTAGAGGAGCATGCTCCCGGCGGGCACCCGGTGGCCCTCGAACACGAAGTCCTCGGCGACCTTGCGGGCGCTCATCACGGCCGGCGGGAAGAGCCTGAGCACCTCGTCGACCACGCGGCCGAGGTAGGTGAAGGACTGCAGGGCCTCCGCCGTCAGCGGTACGTCGCCCACCTCCTCCCGTGCCCGCTCCCACACGCCCTCGGTGGTGAGCATGAGGTGGACGGCCCAGCCGAGCGCGGCGCTGGTGGTCTCGTACCCGGCGGCCATGAGGCTGATCGCCTGGTCCTGCAGTTCGACGTCGGTGAGCCCGCCGCCGTCGGCGTCGCGGGAGTCCAGGAGCAGGCCCAGCACGTCCTGGCGGGGGGTGGGGTCCATGCGGCGGTCGGCGATCTCCCGCATGAGCCGCTCGAGCACGCTCGCGCGGGCCTGGATGACCCTGCGCCAGAACGGGTTGGGCACCGAGCGCAGCGCGACGAGCTGGCTGTAGGGGCGGTCGATGCCGTCCAGGAGGGTCTGCAGCTCGCCGCCGAGGAGTTCCTCGTCGGCGGCGAGCCGGTCGCCGAACAGCAGCTGGACGGTGGTGCGGCGGGTGACCTCGCGCAGGGCGGCGTAGGCGTCGACGGTCTCCCCCGGACGCCAGGTGTCGAGGAGGGCGTCGGCGTTCTCCGCCATCCGCGCGATGTAGCCGTCGACCCTGCGGCGGTGGAAGGCCGGCTGCACCAGCCGCCTGCGGTGCTTGTGCGCCTCGCCGTCGGAGGCGATGAGCGCGGTCTCCCCGTTGACGGGGACGAGCACGTCGAAGGCCTCGCGGACGGTGAACAGGCCCGAGTTCGCGAAGAGGAAGGCGTTCGCCTCGGGGCCGAACATCAGTACGTATTTCACCGGTCCCCAACCGAAACCGGCAATATTCCCATACTCGGACTGAACCCTACACAGACCCTCATAAGGGTCGCGCGCCAGCATCAGCCCGAGCCGCGCCAATGCCGGAAAGGATGAAAGTCCGGGAAGTTCACCTACACGAAGAACGTCTGATTCGTCGCCCACCGCGCCACTATCGCATGGTTAATTGAATTCTAGAGTACTTTCCTGATCACGACCATGTCTCGAGCGTTCCGCCAGCCCGGCCCGCCTCTCCTCCAGCAGCCACGGCCCCAGCAGCGCGTCCGGATCGATCCCCGCCGCGCGCAGCCGGCCGACCGCTGCGGGGACGCCCATCGGGCGCCGCTCCTGCGGCTCGCGCGCAGGCCGCCTGCGGACGGCCAGCCTGCGCCACACCGCGCACACCGCGCTGACCGCCAGGAACGCCACCACGAAGAGCAGCGGCAGGATCACCAGGTCCGCCGGGGAGGACGAGCCGTCCGCGATCATTCGCCCCTCCCCTGCCGCGGCACCAGGGTGTGCGCGCTGACCGGGCCCCGCCCGGCGTCCTTGGCCAGCACCTCCTCCAGCGCGTCGCGCACCCCGGCCAGCCCGGTGACCAGCCGCTCGTGCGCCTGCGCCAGCTCGCCGACCCGGGAGGCGACCTCCCGCTCCAGGGTCTCGGCCACCTGGTCCTCCAGCTCCCGCGCCCGCCTGCGCGCCTCGACGACCAGCCGGTCCGCCTCCATCGCCGCCTCCCGCACCTTCTCCCGCGCCTCCTCGTCCATGCGGTCCGCCAGTTCCCTGGCACTGAGCAGGGTCAGCTCCGCCTGCTCGACCGACTCCTCCCTGCGCTGCTCGGCCGCCTCGCCCGCCAGCCGCAGCAACCGGGCCACCGCGCTCTCCCCCACCGGGGAGGAGCCGATCACGGTGACGTCGCCGGTGCCGCCGGAGCGCGTCCGCAACTCCCTGCGCACCTCGGCGACGAACGCGTCCACCTCGCGGCGGGAGTATCCGAACAACCGGATCCCGAACTCGGGTTCTCGTACCTCGGCCATGGGGCGCAGATTATTGAGCGCGGCGGCTCCGCGGGCCGTGACTCGGACCCGGAGGGCGCAATCTTTGCCCAAGAGGGGCGTCGGGGGGAGAAAGCACATAGGATTTTGGAGCCATCCGCTCCCCGACCCGTCACTGGAATGATGCCGACCATCAGGCTTTACCAGGCAGTTCTGCGTGATCCGGGACCGACCTTGGGCAAACGGCTGCGCCGGGCCTTCAGCACCTGGCTGGCCGGCCAGGGTTTCCCGGAGATCCCGATCAGCCCGCACGTGGAGTACACCCACCAGGACCGGCGCGCCTGCCTCGAGGCGCGTCCCGGTTGCGGTCGCTTCGTGCTGCTGGACGCCCGGCTGCGCACCAGGGTGACGTACGCGCAGAGCTCCGGGCGGATGACGGGCTGGGCGGTGGTGACCGTCGAGCAGCACGCCGGCGCGCCGGTGGAGGCCTACGCGCCGGGCTTCGTGCCGGTCTACCTGGCCACCGAGCGCATCACCGACGGGGCGGTCCAGCTCTTCGCCGCCGCCGAGGAGTCCGACGAGGACGGGGTGGTGCACCTGCTGGCGGAGCTGGCCAGGCCGCGCCGCCGGGTGCCGGTCGTGGTGGTGTCGGCGGACGCCAGGCACCCGCAGGCGGCACGGGCCAACGCCGCCTACCTGGCGGCGCGGGTGGCCGGAACGGCCCAGGTGGTGTGGCTGGCCGACCTGCGCGCCCAGGACAGGTTCAACGACGGCGTCGGCGCCGAGTGCGCGGTCTACGGCGGCGGGGTGCGCACCTACCTGGCGGGCTGGCGCCCCGGCGAGGAGACCTACCCCGACCGGCACCGCGTGATGGGCGGCCGGATGTTGCGGGACCGGGGCGAGGCCGCGCTGGACCTGGCCGCCGGGTACATCATCGGCGAGACCGCGCCGCAGAAGCTCCCCGACGAGCTGCGCGAGCCGTACCGGCTGGTCGGCCGGATCCTGCAGGGCGAGATCCCGCCGGAGGCGCTGCACGCCGGGGCGGCCGTCCGGCCGCGGCCCGCGCCGCCGCCCTTCGCCGACTCCGAGCTCTACCGCAAGATGATGGCGCTGGCCACGGCCAAGTCCGCCGAGGCGGGCCAGGCCGCCGAGGCGGTGCCCCGGCCGCGGCCCGCCGAGCCCGGCCCGCCGCCGGAGCGGCCGCCCGCGCCGCCGCCCGCCGCCCAGCCCGCGCTGGACCTGGACCTCCTGGCGCAGACCGTCGCCGACCGGGTGGCCGAGCGGCTGGCGGGGCTGGCCGACACCGTCGCCGGGACGGTCGGCGCGGGACTGCACGACGAGCTGGAGAGCATGCTCGAGCTCATCACCGCCGACCCCCAGGAGCTGGTGCGCCAGATGCGCACCATGAGCAGCCATGTGGCGACCCTGACCCACGAGCTGAAAGAGGCGAGGGAGGGCCGCCGCCACGCCGACTCCCGCCGGGACGAGGCCGAGAGCGAGACGGCCCGCCTCGAGGACGAGGTGGAGCGGCTGCGCCGCCACCAGGCGGGGCTGGAGCGCGACCTGTCGGAGGCCACCGCGCGGGAGCGGCGGCTGGCCGAACGGGTACGGCGGCTGGAGGCCGACCTGCACGCCCGCGACCGGCGGACCGGTGATGCGGGCAGGGCCGCGGCCGCCGACCCCGTGCCGGAGACGCCCGCCTCGCTGGTGGACGCGCTGTACGCGGCCGAGACGCTCACCCACGTGGTGATCGGCGAGACCACGCACGAGGCGGGCCTGCTCGACCTGGCCTACCCGGGGCTGCGCCGGGTCTGGGCGGGCAAGGCCTGGGACGCGCTGTGCGCGCTCGACGACTACGCCAAGGCGCGCTCGGGCGGCGAGTTCCAGGGCGGCTTCCGCGACTGGTGCCTGGTCGGCGCCGCGGGCCGCCGGGTCATCTCCGCGGCGCTGCTGGCGATGAAGGAGTCCGACTCGGTGTCCGGGCGGGAGAAGTTCGCCGCGCCCCGCACCTTCCCGGTGCCGCCCGAGGTCGACCCGTCGGGCAAGGTGTTCATGCCCGCCCACATCAAGCTGCGCAAGACCGGCACCCCCGCGCCGCGCATCCATTTCCACGACGACGCCGGCGGCGCCACCGGGAAGGTGTGGGTCGGCTACGTGGGCGACCATCTCCCCAACACCCGGACGAACTGATCGGTTAGGCTGCCCCGGTGGCGGGCAACCAGGAACGCGTCGGGCGCGGGCTCGAACTGGTCGGCCGCGGTCTGCGTCCGTACGTGGACCGCCAGATGACCAACCGGTACGGCCCCGGCTGGCTGGCCGAACGCGCGGAGCGGGACGCCGAACGGCTCGGCAGGCCGGTGCGCCACGACCTCCAGGACACCCGGCTGCTGCTGTCCCTCCTCACCGAGGAGGAGTTCTTCGCCGAGATCATCCCGCCGCCGGGCACCGCGCTGGCCGCGGACGTCATCGCGGTCGGCGACCGGCTGGGGTTCCGCCCCTTCCAGGACGCCGAGGCCGCGCAGGCGCTGCGGCTCATGGCCCAGTTGCTGCGCCTCGTCGGCGCCCGCGACCTCTCCGCCGAGGTCCAGGGGCTGCTCCTCGCACCCCGGCCCGCCCAGGCCGAGGACGCGCCGGTCTCGTTCGAGAAGAAGGACCAGCGCGGGTCGGCGCGGCCGCGGGTGGCCTTCGGCCGCAAGCCCAAGGCGCCCGCCAAGGCCCCCGCCGGAACGGCGGCCGAACCCGCCGCCGGGAGATGGAGTCTCGAGCGGCTGCGCCTGGTCGCGATGGTCGCGGCAGGGCTGGCCCTGCTCGTCATCATCCGCGTGTACGGGTCGGACGCGTCGCCCGACCCCCACGAGGGCGCCTACGCCTCCCTCGACGAGGGCGCGGAGATCGCCTCGTACGAAGGCATCGAGCTCCCCGACGGCTTCCGTCTCGTGATGCTCGACGATCCGGAGCACCCGAAGGAGGGCGCCTACCGGGACGGCGGCGGCGACCTCTACCACCAGGCGAACATCCTCACCGCCCCCGACCGCAGGCTGGCGGTGCTGCCCCGCGGCGCCGAGAGCTCCTACCGGGCGTGCCGTGCCGCCGTGCCCGGCGAGGCCGTCGAGCCCGGCGGCACCGACGAGCCCAGCAAGGCCGACCTCACCGCCGACCAGGCCAGGCGGGGAGTCCGCTTCTGCGTCACCACCGACGAGGGCGCGGTCGGCCTGTTCACCGTCACCGGCCGCGGCGCCGAGCCCGAGCGCGCGGTGCGGCTCGACCTGACGGTCTGGAAGGGCCCGAAGCCGGAGTGACGCTCAGGCGTCGGGCCAGAAGGCCGCGAAGAGCGCGTCGTCACGCGCCGCCGTCCAGTCGTGGTCGCGCAGGTACGCCAGGACGTCGTTGACGTGCTCGGCGGGGATGCGCTCCCTGCCGGTCTCCCAGTCCCGCTCCAGCGGGCCGAACAGCTCGCGGAACGCCGCGTCGGCCCACGGCCCCCGGACGGTGGGCATGGAGCGCCAGTCGCCGTCGCCGAAGCAGGGGTGCTCGGTCACGTCGAACGGCTGGTCGTCGGCGGGGCGCACCGCGTTCCACAGGTCCTGGGTGGAGCGGGTGCGCAGGAACTCCTCGTCCACGTCCTCGTGCGCGCGGCAGACGAGCTCGACGTAGTAGTCCAGGCAGCGGCGGCGGTCGTCGACCTCAAGGCCCCGCTCGCGCGCCTCGCCGTAGGTGCGGGCGCTGAACGCCGCCCCGACGTGGGCGGTCGCGGCGCTCGCCTCGTCGCGGTACATCACGTACAGGTCCTCGCCGTGGACGCCGAGGACGAGCTCGGACGCGTCCGCGCCCCGTACGGGCGGCTCCGCCGCGCCGGGTTCGCGGTAGTCGCCCTTGTCCCCCGGAAAGAGGGGCGCGCCGGTGTAGACGCCCGCGAGCCGCCCGATGCCCCTGGGGAGGTTCATCCGGCGCGGCGGCGGGGAGGACGGCAGCCACGCGCCGGGAGCGCCGCAGCTGTAGAGCATGACGCGGGAGCCGGTGCCGTAGTAGGCGACGCTCCAGCCGCGTTCCAGCCAGGAGTCGACGGTGGACAGGAAGTGCTCCCTGCCGGACGGGCTGTTCAGCCGCGCCTCGCGCCATGCCTCCAGCGCCAGCCGCCGGGCCTGCACCGCCGGGAGTTCGCGCACGGGCCCCGACGGCCGTTCGGGGACGGCCGCCATGGGATTGCTGAGCTCCGGGACGCCCGGCAAAAACCGCTCCTGATCGGTCGACGGCACTCGACATTCTGTTCTATCCCATGAACGCGCGTCCCGCCAGGGTCCGTCCTCAGCCGCCCCGTGCGTCCCGCCACATCCCCAGGCCGACGTCCACCAGGGCGACGTGCTCCAGCGCGGGGACGTCCGACAGCCGGAACCACTCGGCCCGGTCGGTGGAGTTGTCCACCTCGTGCCGCAGTTCGCCGCCGGTGCGCTGCACCTCGTAGACGATGCGCAGGCTCTGGTGGTCGACGATCTCGCCGTCCCAGTCGCGGTCGGGGATGTGCAGGGAGTGCACGCCCAGCAGCCTGACGACGCGGCCGGTGTAGCCGGTCTCCTCCGTCAGCTCGCGCAGCGCGCCGTCCACCGGGTCCTCGCCGTGCTCCAGGCCGCCGCCGGGCAGCGTCCACCGGGGGATGTCGCCTCCGATGAACCGGGCGAGCAGGATCCGGTCCTCCTCCACGCAGATCCCGTAGGCGGCCACCCGGAGATTCTTCCTGATCTGCTGCGTCACGCCCCGAGTCTCTCACCCGGGGCGTGACCGTGTCCGGCCGGTCCCGCTCAGCCCCAGACGCGTTTGATCTTCTGCGTCCCCGAGACGCCGGTGAAGGACACCGCCTTGCGCGCGGAGGTGTCGGCCTTCTTGCGGTCCGCCAGGAAGTACCAGTCCATCCGCACCTGTTCGCGGCGGACCTCCAGGACGCAGTACCCGTGGGAGTCCAGGTTCGTCCAGCGGACGTGGCGGTTGGTGTTGGCGATGGCGGTCTCGGCCGCCAGGGAGACGGTGCGCGGCCTGACGCCGAGCATGTCGTCGATGTTGTCGCTGGCCACCGACGGCACCACGAACTCGGTGGCCACGGACGGGCTCCGCGGGTAGGTCGCGGCCTTCAGCGGGACCTCGCTGGCCCAGCTCGTGTGGATGTCGCCGGTCAGGAAGACGGTGTTGGTGATGCCGTTCTCCCTCAGGTGCCCCAGCAGTTCGGCCCGGTCGGCGGCGTACCCGTCCCACTGGTCGGAGTTGAGCACGAGGCCGCCCTGGGGGATGCCCAGCAGCCGGGTGAGCGGGCCGAGGACCTCCGCGGTGACCGCGCCGAGTTTCAGCGGGCTGACCATGACCGAGTTGCCCAGCAGCCGCCAGCGGGTCCGGCTCTCGGTGAGGGTCTGCTTGAGCCAGTCCATCTGGGCGCGGCCGGTGAGGGTGCGGGCGGGGTCGTCCACGGCCAGGCCGTTCGCCTGTTCGGAGCGGTGGCTGCGCAGGTCGAGCAGGGTGAGTTCGGCGAGCTTCCCGAACCGCAGGGAGCGCTGCAGCACGCCGCCCTGGCCCCAGCGGACCGGCATCCACTCGTCGTAGGCCTGCCGTGACGCGGCCTTGCGCGCCTCCCACGGGCCTTCGGTGTCGGGCGTGTGGTTCTGCGCACCGCCCTCCCAGGCGTTGTTGGCCGACTCGTGGTCGTCCCACACCACCATCCACGGGTAGCGCGCGTGCAGTGCCTGCAGGTCCGGATCCGTCTTGTACTGGGCGTGCCGCTGCCGGTAGTCGGCGAGGGTGATGATCTCGTGCGCGGGCTGGTGCAGCCGGACGTTCTTGGCGTCGACGGCGGGAGCCGCGGCGTACTCGTAGATGTAGTCGCCGAGATGGATGACCCCGGTCAGGTCGTCGCGGGCGGCGAGGTGCCGGTAGGCGCCGAAGTAGCCGACCTCCCAGTCCGAGCAGGAGACGACGCCGAACTTCAGCGACTCGACGTCCGCGCCGGAGGCGGGTGCGGTGGAGGTGCGCCCGGCGGGCGAGTGGGCGTCCAGGTAGGAGAAGCGGTAGTGGTAGCCGGTGCCGGGGCGCAGTCCCTGCACGTCCACCTTGACGGTGTGGTCGCGCTCGGGGCCGGTCGTGAGGGTGCCGCTCGCCACCACGGCGGTGAAGTCCGCGTCCTCGGCGACCTGCCAGCCGACCTCGGCGGAGGGTCCGGTTCCGCTTCCGGGCAGGGATTCGGGGGTGGGCGTCACCCTCGTCCACAGGACGACGGCCTGGGGCAGCGGGTCGCCGGAGGCGACACCGTGCTGGAAGTAGGGGGTGGGGGCGGCGTGCGCGGCGGCCGGGGCGAGAGCGGCCACCGCGACGCCCGCGCCGCCGAGTTTCAGCGCTTCACGGCGATTCAGCTGGGTCACGAAGTGAAACTATTTCGACTTAAAGGTGCCGAACAGACCAATGAGGCGACCGTCATCGGCCGTTCACACGGTCTTCCGGAAAAACGCGCGACACGCCTGGGATTGCTGGAAAACCCTGGAACTCCAGGGAAGATCCGCTACTGTCTGCGCCATGTCCGACTCCCCCGATCAGCTGGAACGGCGCATCGGCGAACTGCGCTCACGGGTGAGGCGGGCGGTGGCCGACGGGGACCGGTCGCTCGCCCGGGAGCTGCGCGCCGAACTGCGCCGCACCGAGCGGCTCTGGGACACCGCCGTGATGGCGCCGTCCGCGCCCGAGCAGTCCCGGGTGATCCCGGTGCGCGAGCAGGTGCACCACGCGCTGAACCTGCTGGAGGTGCCCGCCGCGCCCAAGCTCATCCTCGGCGTCCACGAGGCGTTCTTCTCCGGTGAGCTGGCCTCGGGCCAGCTCACCAGCCTGCGGCGGGACGAGGAGCGGTCCTTCCGGTCGGGCCCGCACGCCCGCCCGTACTACCTGTGCGCCGCGCTCACCGCCGACCTGCTGGCCCCCGCGCGGGGCCTGCTGGCGCTCAGCACCTGGCCCGCGGCACGGCGCATGATCGGCCCGCTCAGTCCCCGGGTGGACTTCCTCACCGCCGCGCTGCGCGTCACCGAGCACCTGGAGCGGCTGGACGCCGAGCCGGGCCCGGCCGCGCGCCGGCTGCTGTGGCGGTTCGCCGCCGGGATCCCCCGGGCCACCGGTCCGCGCGGATCCGTCGAGCCCGCCGGGGTGCGCGCCGCCGCGCACGCCGAGCTCGACGTCCATCTGGCCGCCGACACCGCCTCCCGCCAGGAGGCCGCCGAGCGCGCGGCCGAGCTCGACCCCGCCACCCAGCTCTTCGGCGCCCGCCTGCAGGGCGCACGTGCCCAAGGAAACCGTCCATGACTCCGATTTCAGCGCTCGACACCAGGCTCGACCGCATGCGCGGCGAGGCCCCCCCGCGCAACCACGACGCCCGCAGCATCGCGGCGCTCACCACCAACCCGGGCTGCGCGCGCCGCGCGGTGCTGGACGCCGCCGGCGCCGACAAGGGGGAGATCGCCCGGTACCTGGGCCACGGGATGCCGTTCGGGCAGTCCCAGTTCGCCATCACCCGCGGCAACGCCTTCGAGGCCCTGGTGAAGAACGACGGCTGCGCCCAGCTGTACGGGCTGCTGCGCGACAAGCTGGAGCTGCCCGTCCCCGAGTCGTCCTACGCCGACCTGGAGGAGGTCGGCGGCAACGCCAGCCGCGAGGTGCGCTACACCCGCACCAAGCAGCTGCTCAAGCGGGCGGTCGAGGGCGAGGGCACCCTGTTCGACCACCCGCTGCTGCGGCTGGAGGTCGGCGGGCACCTGGTCTACCTGGAGCCCGACGTCATCGCCTTCCGGCTGCAGGACCGCTTCCACGTGGTGGAGATCAAGTCGTTCCCGGTCATCGACGGGCGCGCCGACCCCGAGCAGGTGGCCGCGGCCGCCCGCCAGTCCGCCGTCTACGTCCTGGCGCTCCAGCGGATGATGGCCGAGCTGGGGCAGCCCGAGAGCCTGGTGGCCGAGGAGGTCGTGCTGGTCTGCCCGGAGAACTTCTCCAACCGGCCGACCGCCACCCTGGTGGACGTGCGGCCGCAGCTGAGCGTGATCCGGCGGCAGCTGCGGCGGATGACCCGCATCGAGGAGCTGCTGGACGCGCTGCCCGAGGACCTGTCCTTCGAGCTCGACGAGGGCCTGGAGTCCTCGCTCACCCGCGTCCAGGCCCGGTACGCGCCCGCCTGCATGTCCACCTGCGACCTGGCCTTCTTCTGCCGGTCCGAGGCCCGCGCCTGCGGCGCCACCGAGGTGCTGGGGCGCCAGCTCGGCGACCAGCTCGGCGGGATCACCCGGATCGAGGACGCGCTCGCCCTGGCGGACGGCACGCTCACCCCGCCGGAGGACCTGGAGGAGATCGCCGCGGAGCTGCGCGAGGCCCGCAGGCTCCTGGCGGAGCTGCGCGCATGAGCCTGCTCAGCGCGCTGGCCCGGATGGAGGCGCTGCGGAGCGGGCGGGCGGTGCCGCTGGCCACCGTCCGGCACGTCCGGCTGGCCGAGCACCCGGTGGTGCTGGTCCCGCTGCGGCTGGCCGGTGAGGCCGCCGCGCCGCTGGCCGTGATGGCGGGCACCCGCAGGCACGATCCGCGGCTGTTCGTGGTGCCGCAGCCGCGCAACCGCGACCTGCGGTTCGCCTTCTTCGCCGACCTGGCCGGGGTGGTCATGGGGGCCGTCGCCGCCGCCCAGGCCTCGGCCGAGACGCTGGAGATCAAACGCGGCGAGCGCAAGGGCGAGACCTACCAGCGGTTCCTGGACGCGCCGCAGCTGCTGGTGCCCAACCGGGGCGGCATCGAGTTTTTGCGGCTGACCGGCCGCTCCACCCGCTTCCGCCAGGTCGACGGCGAGTGGCCGGTGCCCGAGGAGGTGCCGCTGCTGGGCCGCTGGCTGACCTGGTTCGCCGACCGGTCGGACTACCCGGGCTCCAGCGTCCTGTGCGCGATGACCGACCTGCTGTCCCTGCACTGGGCGACAGGGCAGAGCCCGCTGGAGGACGGCAACCTCGCCGCGCAGCTCGGCTGGATCGAGCCGCCGGACGGGCTCACCGGCCTGGACGCGGCGCGAGAGGCCGAGGACCCGCTGCTGCAGCCGCCCGCCGGGCCCGCCACCGACCCGTCGTTCGACAACGAGGTGCTGGCGCCCCTCATCGCCGCCTACGACCTGGCCGAGGAGGACGGGCCCGCCCGCGAGTTCGCCGCCGAGCGCATCGCCAAGGCGCTGTCCACCCAGCTCGAGCCGACCTGGGAGCTGATGTGGCGCGGGGTGGAGCTGCTGCGCTCCCTCCCGGAGGCCGCCGGCGTCCCGCAGCGCTTCGAGGGCGACCGCCAGTCCTTCACCACCTTCGAGGAGTCCCTGGCCGAGGGCGCCCCGCAGGCCCGCAGGGACGGGGCGGTCGCCGCCGCGCGGCGGCTGGCCTCGCTGGAGGGGGCGGCCTCCCGGTACGCCGTCCAGCGCGCCCTGGACGACCCGCTGGTGCTGGCCGAGCGCCGGCTGGCGGGCGAGGCGTTCCACGGCGAGGTCGTGTGGACCGATCCGGACAACGTCAACGAGAAGGGGCTGCGCCGCCCGCTGGTGCAGATCGCCACCGACGACAGGCTGCGCGTGGAGCCCGGCAAGATCGTGTACAACGCCGCCCGCACCCAGAAGGCCGAGGTGCTGGAGGTGGCCGACGGCGAGATCCTGCTGCGCATCGAGAACGGCATGGGCAACTCCCGCAAGCCCAACCCGGGCTCGATCCCCGAGCCCGGCGACCGGATGTGCTTCACCACCTTCACCGACGAGTTCCGGCCTTCGGCCAACCTGCCCGATCCGGAGGAGACGCCCTGGACGCACGGCGGGCCGCCCGAGGCCTACGAGCCGCCGAACGAGACGACCGCCGAGGAGATGAGCCATGAGTCAGCCTGAGCCGCCCGGCGCGCGGGCCGACGCGGTCGTCTCGGACGTGCTGGCGCTCCTGACCGGCGGCGAGCACCGCGGTGTCGTCGTGGACTCCCCGCCGGGCGCGGGCAAGTCCACCCTGGTGGTGCGGGCCACGCTGCACCTGACGGACGCCGGTGAGCGGCTGATGATCGTGGCGCAGACCAACGAGCAGGTCGACGACCTCATCGAGCGGTTGTGCGCCAAGGCCCCCGAGCTGGTGATCGGCCGCCTGTCGGCCGGGGACTACCAGCCCAGCGACCGGGTGAAGCGGCCGAACGTGCTGGTCAGCCCGAAGTCCGACGCGCTGGCCGGGGTGCCGGTCGTCATCGCGACCGCGGCCAAGTGGGCCACCCTCGCCGAGGGCACCTGGCCGTGGGCGATCATCGACGAGGCGTACCAGATGCGCTCGGACGCGCTGCTGCGCATCGCCTGCCGGTTCGAGCGGGCGCTGTTCGTGGGCGACCCGGGGCAGCTCGACCCGTTCTCGACCGTGGACGCCGAGCGCTGGGCGGGCCAGTCCTGGGACCCGACCCAGTCGGCGGTGTCGGTGCTGCTGGCGCACAATCCCGAGCTCCCCGTCCGCCGGCTGCCGGTGTCGTGGCGGCTGCCGGCGTCGGCGGCACCGGTCGTGTCGGACGCCTTCTACCCCTACACCCCCTTCGAGGCCGGCACCGGGCCCGGCGACAGGCTGCTGCGCTTCGGCGCCACGGGCATGGGCGCCCACGACGACGTGCTGGACATCGCGGCGGCGTCCGGCTGGGGGCTGTACGAGCTGCCCGCGCGGCACACCATCAGGACCGACTCCGAGGCCGTTGCGGCGACGGCGGCGCTGGCCGTCCGGGTGCTGCAGCGCGGCGCGGTCGCCGTCTCCGGCGGGGAGGAGTCGCCGGTGACGGCCGAGCGGGTCGCGGTCGGCGCGGCCCACCGCGACCAGGTCGCCGCCATCAAGCAGCTGCTGCAGGGCACCGGCATCACGGTGGACACCGCCAACCGGCTGCAGGGCCGCGAGTACGACGTGACGGTCGTGCTGCACCCGCTGTCGGGGCGGCGCGACGCGACCGAGTTCCACCTCCAGGCCGGGCGGTTGTGCGTGCTGGCCTCGCGGCACCGGCACGCCTGCCTCGTGGTGGCGCGGGCGGGCATCCCGGAGCTGCTGGACGCCCACCCCTCGACCGGGCCGGTCCACCTGGGGGTGCCGATCAAGTTCCCGGACGGCTGGGAGGCCAACCAGTCGGTGCTCGCCCATCTGGAGTCCTACAAGGTCGCCGTCTGACGGCTTTCCGCAGGCTGGTACGGTTCATCCGCGCGCGTGAGCGAAGTCCGGTGAGATTCCGGCGCTGTCCCGCAACTGTGGTGGCCCCGCGAGGGGCCGAGCCAGGCCGCCTTCCGCGCGTGACGAACCTGCCCTCGGAAGAAGGGTGAGCCGTTCCCTTCCGGGCCTGCTCGCCCGCTCCGGCGGGCGACCCCCTACGGAAGGTTGTGAAGATGCGGCGCATCATCGGCGCGCTCCTGCTTCTCGTCCCGCTGGCCGCGGGATGCGGAGGCTCCGCCGAGAACGCGGACGGCGCGGACCGTCCGGCCACCGGCTCCCGCACCATCGAGGCCGCCAACGGCACCGTCACCCTGCCCGCCGCCGCCGGGCGCATCGTCTCGCTGTCCCCCACCGGGACCGAGATGCTGTTCGCGATCGGCGCGGGTGAGCGGGTCGTGGCGGCCGACGACTACTCCACCTACCCCGAAGAGGCGCCGCGCACCGAGCTGTCGAGCTACCAGCCGAACGCCGAGGCCGTCGCCGGGTACAAGCCGGACCTCGTGGTCCTGTCCAACGACCAGAACGGCATCCTGGCCGCCCTGGAGAAGCTGAAGATCCCGGTCCTGCTCGAACCGGCCGCCGCGAGGCTCGACGACTCCTACGACCAGATCACCGACCTGGGCGCGGCGACCGGGCACGAGAAGCAGGCCGCCGACCTCGTCGCGGACATGAAGAAGCGCATCGACGCCGCGGTGAAGGCAGCGCCGGACGGCACGGGCCTGACCTATTACCACGAGCTGGACACGAGCCTGTACACGGTGACGTCCAAGACGTTCGTCGGGCAGGTCTACTCCCTGTTCGGGCTGGAGAACATCGCCGACGCGGCCGACAAGCAGGGCGGCGGCTACCCGCAGCTGTCCGCGGAGGCCCTGCTGGAGGCCGACCCGGGGCTGATCTTCCTGTCGCACCCCAAGGGCACCGGCGAGTCGGCGGACAGCGCCGCGAAGCGGCCCGGCTGGTCGGGCCTGTCCGCGGTGAAGGACGGCAACGTGTTCACGCTGGACGACGACGTCGCCTCCCGGTGGGGCCCGCGCCTGCCCGACCTGATCGAGGACATCTCCGCGGCCGTCGAGCAGGCGGCCTGAGCACGATGCGGGACCGGCCGGCCGTGGAGGCCGCGGTGAAGGCCCGGCCCCGGCGGCTGCGCCCGGTCCCGCTGGCCGCCGCGGTGGCGGTGCTGCTCGCCGCCATGACGGCCGGCCTCCTGGAGGGCGCGGCCTCCCTGCCGCCCGGCGAGGTCCTGCGCGCGGTGTTCGGCCTGGACAGCACGCTGTCCCCGATGGAGCACGCGCTGCTGACCGAGCTGCGGCTGCCGCGCGTGCTGCTGGGCGCCCTCGTCGGCGGGCTGCTGGCGCTCGCGGGCGCCGGCTACCAGGGGGTGCTGCGCAACCCGCTGGCCGACCCGTACCTGCTGGGCGCCTCGACCGGGGCGGGGCTCGGCGCAACCCTGGTGATCGTCCATCTGCCGGTGGCCGCCTCCTACGGGGTGCCGGTGGCGGCGTTCACCGGAGCGCTGGGGGGCGTGGCCCTGGCCTACGCGCTGGGCCGGGCCGCCGGGCCCGGCACGGGCACCCTGATCCTGGCCGGGGTCGCGGTCTCCTCTTTCCTGGCGGCGGTGCAGACCTTCGTCCAGCAGGCCGGGGTGGACCGGCTGGAGCAGGTCTACTCCTGGCTGCTGGGCGGGCTGGCCGGGGCGTCCTGGCAGTCCCTGGGCATGATCCTGCCCTATGCGCTGGTCTCCACGGCGGTGCTGCTGGTGCACGGCAGGCTGCTGGACGTGCTGGCCGTCGGCGACGACGAGGCCGCCTCGCTGGGCGTGGACGCCGCCCGGATCCGGCTGGTGGTGCTGGCCGCCGCGTCGCTGGCGACCGCCTCCGCGGTGGCGGTCAGCGGGCTCATCGGGTTCGTGGGCATCGTGGTGCCGCACGCGGTCCGGCGGCTGGCGGGCGGCTCCTACCGGATCCTGCTGCCGTTGTCGCTGCTGGCGGGCGGCGCCTTCCTGGTGGTGGCCGACCTGCTGGCCCGCACCCTGCTGGCGCCGGGCGAGCTGCCGCTGGGCGTGCTCACCGCGTTCATCGGCGCCCCCTTCTTCCTGGCGATCCTGCGTTCCACCCGGGGCAGGGCGTCGTGATCGCCGTGTCGGGTCTGGACGTGGTGCGGGACGGCCGTCCCGTGCTGCGGGAGGTCGGGCTGGACGTCGCGGAGGGCTCCTGGACCGCGGTGATCGGACCGAACGGGGCGGGCAAGTCGACGCTGCTCCAGGCGGTCGCCGGGCTGCTGCCCCACACCGGGCGGATCCGGCTCGACGGGCGCGAGGGCCTGCGCGGGCGGGAGCGGGCGCGCACCGTCGCCTACGCCCCGCAGAACCCGCTGCTGCCCGAGGACCTGACCGTGCTGGACTACACGCTGCTGGGCCGCTCCCCCTACATCCCCTACCTGGGACGCGAGCGCGCCGAGGACAGGGAGATCGCCGAACGGGCGCTCCTGCGGCTCGACCTCGCGGACTTCGCCGGGCGGCGCCTGGGCCGCATGTCCGGCGGGGAGCGCCAGCGGGTGGTGCTGGCCCGCGCGCTGGCCCAGCAGGCGCCGATCCTGATGCTGGACGAGCCGACCACCGCGCTGGACCTGGGCCACCAGCAGCAGGTGCTGGAACTCCTGGACGAGCTGCGCCTCACCGAGGGCCTGACCGTCCTGACCACCCTGCACGACCTGGGCACCGCCGCCCAGTACGCCGACACGCTCGTGCTCGTCTCCGGCGGCCGGGTCGCGGCCTGCGGGACGCCCGCCGAGGTGCTCACCGCCGATCTGGTCGGTGCTCACTTCGGCGCGAAGGTGAGCGTGACGCGCGGCCCGGACGGACGTCCCCGTCTCGCCTTGGAGCGGCCTTGAGAATCCAGACGGTGTGGCGCCCGGAGGGCGGCGGCGAGCTCCCCGCGCTGGTGTGGCGGCCCGGACCGCGCCGGATGATCTCCTCGGGGCTGCTCGGCGGCGGGATCGGCCCGGCCGGCTGGGTGCTCAACGCCCAGGTGCCCGGCGCCTACGCGCGGATGGACCCGCTGGCCCACCTGCGGGAGCTGGCCGCACGGTTCGGTCTGGACGGGCCGGGCGTCGGGCTGCTGACCGCCGCCGAGGTGCGCGCCTTCCGCCAAGGGCACGACGGGGGCGTGTCGGCCACGGCGACCGTGGGGCTGCGGGTGCCGACCTGGGCGGCCGCCCCCGAGGGCAGGCCCGACCCCGTCCTGGCCCCTGCCGTGCCCGAGCAGTTCCGGCCGGGCACCATCAACATCGTCGTGTCCGTCCCCGTCGCGCTGGAGGACGCCGCCCTGGTCAACGCGGTGCTGACCGCGACCGAGGCCAAGACCCAGGCGCTGCTGGAGGCCGGGTACGACTGCTCGGGCACCGCCAGCGACGCCGTCTGCGTCGCCGCCCCCGACGGCGGGGATCCCGAGCCGTTCGCCGGCCCCCGGTCGGTGTGGGGGGCGCGGATCGCGCGGGCCGTGCACGCGGCCGTCCTGGCGGGCGCGCACGACTACACCCGGCGGTTGAACGCGGGACCTTCTTCCCCAGGAAATCTTCCCGAATTGGGTTAGAGTCGGGGCCGAGAGGATCAAGAAGGTCTCAAGAGTGCCTACAGGTCGAGGAGCGCCATGACCATCGCCCTGGTCCTGCTCTGCGTGGTGGTCGGGGCCCTGGAGCTTTACGCCGCCCGTCAGGCCAAGTACCAGACCGAGGCGTTCCTCAGCCGGGTGAAGGAGCTGCACTCGCTGGTCCGCCGGCAGAACCAGACGCTGGAGAGCACGGGCAGGCAGCTGAACGACGAGCTCGGCGAGGTCAGGCAGCGGCTGCCCGGCCTGGACCTGCGGGTGAACCAGCACGGCGGGCGCATCGACGAGCTCGCCGCCCTGCTGCACCGCACCGAGGAGTACATCCGCGCCCAGGCCATCCGGCTGCACGAGCTGGAGAAGCAGCGCGACGCGCTGGCCGAGCTGCGCGGCAGGCTCGCCGACATGGAGAACGCCTCCTTCCCCGTCGCGGTGCCGGCGATCGCGGGCCAGGTCGCGCCCGACGCCCGGGTGGAGGCCGCGCTCACCCGGATCTCCGACCTGGAGCACAACCGCGCCCAGATGCTCGGCCTGCAACGCGACCTGTCCCGGGCGCTGGAGGACGTCGAGGACGTCGTCACCGACCTGATGCGGCACACCTCCGGCGAGCTCGACCGTGCCATCACCGCCACCCTGGAGCCGGGCACGGAGCCGGTCACCACGGTGGGCGGCTCGCTCATGTGCGCCGACCCCGCGCTGCGCGACGTGCTCGCCGACGTCTACGAGCGGTGCGTGGAGGGCAGCGGCCTGAGCGTGCGGTTCAAGACCGCCGAGGAGCACCTCACCCGCTACTACCTGACCGGGCGGGTCCTGGAGGAGCTGGGCGGCGGCTACACCGCGCTGCTCATCTCGCTGACCATGGACGTGGGCTCGCCGTCGCTGCGCCGCAGGCTGCCCAGCGACGAGGCGTCGGTGAAGGCGCTGCTGCGCGCCCTGCACGAGTCGGCGGGCGCGGTGGCGCGGATCGGCCCCCTGGTGGCCGCCGGGACCCCCGACTCCCTGGTGGCCGCGGTGCTCACCCACGCGCAGAGCCTGGAGTTCGACCGGCAGGACTTCCCTGCCGACCCGGCGGGCACCGCCGCCCGGCTACGGAGCCTGCCGGTGCATCAGCTGTGGGACCTGACGGCCTGGGCGGGCAGGCCCGCCGCCGGGTAGGCCTGGACGCGCACCGAGCCGCCCTTCTCGGCCGCCCCGCCGTTGCCCGCGCGGGGCTCCAGCCCGACCAGCAGCCGCGCCACCGGGACGCGGGTGGCGGGGTCGAGTTCGACGCCCAGCCCGAAGCCGTTCTCGGGGTCGAGGAACACCACGTCCTGCAGCGACCGGGCCGCCCGCACGGCGGGTCCCGCGGAGTCGGCCTCCTCGGGGTCGTAGAGGGTCTCGTAGGTCAGCCTGCGGGCGTAGCGAACGAGCGAGCCGGCGTCCACGACCCGGCTGCCCACGGCGGCGACCGGCCCGGCGATGGCGATGCCGATGACGCCGCCGCCCTCGCCGCGCACGAAGATCTCGCGGTCGGGCTCCCGCCGCGGCCGCTCCCTGCGCACCTGCAGCCCGAAACCCGTGCCGTCGACGTGGACGGGCACCGGGAACGGCGCGGGGCGGGCGGAGACCCGCACCTCGCCCGGGGTCACGGTGTAACCCGGGAGATACAGTTGCAGCCCTTTGACCAGCAGCTTCCACACCGCGCGGCCCGTCAGTTCGGTACGGAACCACTGCTCTTCCGAGACATGACCCATGGTGACCATCGTGGGTCTCCTACCCGTTTCCGCACAAGACTTTCAAGAACGTCCAGAGAAACGGAGATTCCTGCCCCGCGCGCTACGCCCGGCCGCGCACCTTCAGCTCCGCCAGCAGCTTCGCGGTGGCCAGGGCCACCTCCTCGACCGCCGTCTCGAAGGCCTCGGCGTTGTGCGCGGCGGGGGCGCGGAACCCCGAGATCTTCCTCACATACTGCAGTGCCGCCGCCCGCACGTCCTGCTCGGTGACCTCTTCGGTGTACGGCGGCCGCAGCGTCTTGATGCTTCTGCACATCTCCCCATCATCGGTTATTCCGGCGCGTCGCGGGGGATCGGCGTCTACGGTGTGACCGTGATCGAGCTTTCGGAGACCGAGCAGGTCCGCGACTGGTTCCGCCCGGAGGTGCCCGGACCGCTGATCGGCCCGCACGTGCTGCGGACGGGACACGGCCGGATCCTGGTGGACGACCCGGTCGAGCCGGGGACGGTGCTGGCCGAGACCGGGGGCGGCAACTACGACCTGAGCGGCGACCCGGCCGGGCTCGGCCGGGCCGTGCTGCCGCACGGCTTCTACCGGACCGACGAGGACTTCGCGCCGCTGCTCGCCGAACGGTCCGGCCCGCTGTACCGCTGGCCCCGCGTCATCTACGAGCTGGACCGCGCGCCCCGTCCGGTGCCGACGGTCGCCGCCGAGCTGCGCGTCCTGACGCTCGGCGACGTGCCCGCGCTGGCGGGTCTCTCCCCGGAGCTGCAGTGGATCACCGAGACGTGGGGCGGGCACGCGGGCGCCGCCGCCTCCGGGCTGGCCGTGGGCGCCTTCGTCGGCGGCAGGCTGGTCTCGGTCGCCGTCCCCTTCTACCTCGGCGACCGGTACGAGGACCTCGGCGTCGTCACCGAGGACGGCCACCGGGGGCGCGGCCTGTCGGCCGCCTGCGCCGCCCGGGTCGCCGAGGGCGTCCTGAGCCGGGGTCGGCGGCCGTCCTGGTCGACCTCCCCCGACAACCAGGGCAGCCGCAGGGTCGCCGCCAAGCTCGGCTTCCGCTTCGTCCGCGAGGACCAGCTGTACGTGACGGGCTACCCGCCGCCGCCCGGCGCCTAGCGGCCTCCTCCAGGGCAGGCCGCGGGTGCGGGCCTCAGAAGACGCACAGAGCCGCGGTGGCGTCGTCGTGGCGCTTGTGGCGCGGCCAGCGCCGGCAGTGCGGATCGGCGTCCTCGGTCTCGCGGGTGCGGCGGATGAGCGCTCCGGGGCCCTCGCCGCCGAGCACGCCCATGAGGTCCTGCCAGCCCAGCAGCCGGAACCGCTCGGCCAGCCGGGCCGCGCCGTCGGTGAGCAGCGCCGCCCGGTGCAGCGCCCCCGCCGGACGCGCCCCGGTGAGGGCGTGGGACGCGGCCCTGAGGTCGGCCGCGGCGTACGTCCGCGCGTTGGGCACCGAGACGACCTCCAGGCTGTCCCCGGAGTCCAGCAGCAGCGTCGAGTCCGCCAGCACCAGGTGCTCCACCGTGCCGCCTCCCTCGCGCAGCGCCACCACCGTCGCCGCGGGGGTGGCCGGATGGCCCAGGTCGCAGGTGCGGACGTGCCGCGCGGCCACCGAGTCGATCGCCCGCGCCAGCAGCGGGCGCAGCCCCTCTCCCCGGTCCTCCGGCCTGCCCGGCGGGCTCTCCAGGAGCCGGGTGAGCAGTTCCAGGCCGAGGGTGCGCGCGTACCAGGCGGTACCGTGTCGGCAGCCCAGGTCCGTGCCCGGCGGCAGGCTGCAGCCGTCGAGCACCACCACCGCGCCCGCCGCGGCGGCCACGAAATCCTCGTTCGGCCAGTCCCGCCCCGGGACCGCCTCCGTCGCCCAGCTCACCCGCATGCCCCTCGCCTCCTGCTGGAAGAGACGCTGTTTCCAGTGCCGGAGTTCGACTACCGTTTTCCTCTCAGCTTCATGGAAAGGTCCGACCGTGCCGATTCTCTTCGGAGGCTTCAGCCTGCTCCTGGTAGCACTGTGGATCTACTGCATCTTCGATGTGGTGACCACCGACGCCCAGGACTGCCGGAACCTCCCGAAACCGCTCTGGCTGCTCATCGTCCTGGTGCTGCCCGACCTCGGCTCGATCGTCTGGCTCATCGCGGGGCGCCCGCGCGTCGTCGCGCTCCGGGACCGGCCCCGGCCGGCCGCTCCGACGCCGCCCGACGACGACGAGGACTTCCTGCGCGGCCTGCGCGAGAAGGTCGAGGAGCAGCGGCGCAAGGCGCGCGAGCAGCAGGACCGCGCCGACGAGCAGGAGTGACCTTCGCGGCAGATGTTCCTCCATCACACCCTTTGTCCGGAAGTCACTGACTTATTCGACGAGAGGTGTGATGTTTCCTGTGAAGTCGGTGGTTCACGGGATGCCGACTGCGTAAGGTGGGACGTCCACAGGATCTTCCCCTCCGCACCAGCGAGGAATCCGCCATGGCCGACGAGCACGCCCCGCCCGGCATCGACGTCAACACGCCGAGCTTCGCCAGGGTCTACGACTACTTCCTCGGGGGCAAGGACAACTTCGCCTCCGACCGCGAGGTCGCCGACCTGGTGATGCAGTTCGTGCCCGAGGCGCCCGTCGTGGCGCAGGGCAACCGGGTCGCCATCGAAAGGGCCGTGCGCCACCTGGCGGGCCTGGGCGTCACCCAGTTCGTCGACATCGGCTCCGGGCTCCCGACCTCCAGCAACGTGCACCAGTACGCCACGGAGGCCCACCCCGACGCGAAGGTCGTCTACGTCGACAACGACCCCATCGTGCTGGCGCACGGGCGGGCGCTGCTCACCGAGGACGGGGTCGCCTCGTTCATCCAGGGCGACCTGTACGAGCCGGAGAAGATCTTCACCGACCCGCGCCTCACCTCGCTCATCGACCTGAGCCGCCCGGTCGGGCTGATCCTCGCCGCGATCATCCACCACGTGCCCGACGATCAGGACCCGCGCGGCACCGTCATGCGCCTGCACGAGTTCCTGGCGCCCGGCAGCCACATCATGCTGACGCACCTGCACGACTCGGGCGACGACCCGCGCGTGGAGGAGGCCAAGAAGGTGCTCCAGACCGGCCTCGGCGGCTCCTACTTCCGCGGCGCGGAGCAGATCCTGTCCTTCATGGACGGGCTGACCGTCCTGGAGCCCGGCGTCACCCACTGCACCGCCTGGCGCCCCGACGGCCCGGCGGGCGACCTGGAGCACCCCCTGCACACCCAGATGGCCGCGGTCCTCGGCCGCAAGGACGCCTAACGCGCGGGCGTCACGGTGATCTGGTCGCCCCGCACGGTCACCGCGGCACCCGGCTCGATGTCCTTGACCGTGCCCTCCCGGGTGGTGGTCACCCGTGTCCCGTCGCCGACCTTCACCTCGACGGTCCGCCCGTCGGAGGTCTTCACCTCGATGGTCGCACCGGCGACCTTGCTGACGGTGCCCGTCGTCGCCTCTCCGCCACCGGGGAAACGGCCGCCCGGAGCTCCGGGGAAACCGCCGCCCTGGTCCTGGAGAACCGGGGTGCCGGGGAAGCCGCCGCGGGTGGAAGGGCCAGGCCGGCCCGGGGCCGCGGCGGAGGCGTCCCCGCCGCCCCACTGCCGGTCGGCATGGACGCCACCGATGAAGCCCGCGACCGCCACCACCCCCGCGCCCAGGCAGAGGGTGACCAGGGGGATCTTCGCCCGGGGCGGGTGGACGGCGAGCGCCTCCTCCAGGGTGTCCTCGAAGGGGGGTTCGTCCAGCACTTCCCGCGGACTCATCTGCTCCGGCATGGCAGGCAGCATCCGGCCGCCGTCTGGGGGAATCCTGATCGCCCGATGAGAGGACGATGAGAGATCAGCCGGCCTTCACCTCGACGGTGACCGGGGACCCGACCCGCGTTCCGGAGGGGATCTCGCTCAGGGAGACCAGCACCTCGTAGCGCACCACGCTGGTGGAGGAGGCCTGGAAGCCGCCGCCCGGACCCGCGGAGGACTCCGTTGAGCCGACCGGCACCGGCGAGACGGAGAGGACCCGGCCGCTGATCGTCTTGCCCAGCGAATCGAAGGTGACCGAAGCTTTCTGGCCCTTCTTCAGGCGAGCGGTGTCGGCCTCGCTGAACTCGGCGCCGACCCGCAGGCTCGCGGTGTCCGTCAGGGTGAGGGCGGTGCCGCCGGAACGGACCTCCTGGTCCACGGTCACCGACAGCGCGGTGACCATCCCGGCGAACGGGGCGTGGATCTTGGTGCCGGCGACCTCCCGCTGCGCCTTGGTGTAGGCGTTCCTCGCCTCCACCATCAAGGCGTAGGCCCGGGCCACGGTCCGGACGGCGCCGCCCTGACCGTTCTGGCCCGTGCCCTTGGTGTCCTCGGTGCCGGACTGCGCCGTGCTCGCCGTCGTGGAACCGCCCTCCTTGACCTCTTTGTAGCTCTTCTGCGCCGCGACGTAGGCACTGTAGGCGGCGTCGAGGTTCTCCTCGGCGGTGGTGGGGTCGACGGTCCCCAGCAGGTCGCCCTTGGCGACCTTGCTCCCCACCTTCACCTTCAGCGCGGTGACGACGCCGCCCGTGGTGAAACCGAGGTCGCGCACCCGGGAGCTCCGCACCGTCCCCGACGCCGACACGCCGTCGCCGGAGGAGGCCGGCGCGGCCGGGGCCGGGGCGCTCGGAGCGGCCGCCGCCGGGGCGGGATCCGAGCCGCCGCCGGAGAAGACCGCAAGACCCCCTCCGACGAGCATCACGCTCAGCACCCCGCCCGCGATGGCGGTCTTCTTCTCGATGGACTTCATCGTTCCTCAGCCGCCGCTCTGCTGCTGTCCGCCGTCGTCGCCCGGCGCTCCCGGGCCGCCCCTGGTCACCCTCGGGGCCTCAGGCCGCAGCGAGGCGCAGGCCTGCATGGCGGCCTGCATCTCCGTGGACATGCTGGGGCCGCCGGACGGGCGGCCCGTGGGAGCACCCGAGGGGCGGTCCGTGCGGGCCCCGGACGAACGGACGGTGGGCCCGCCGGACGGGCGGCCGCCGCCCCTGCCGCCCTCGGGCATCGACACGCCGTGCTTCTTCAGGCAGTCCCGGAAGGCCGACATATCGGTGCCGGTGGTGCCGCCGTCGCCGGACCCGGAGTCCCCGCCGCAGGCGGAGGCGAGCAGCAGGGTTCCGGCCATGACGAGGCCGGCGGACAGACGCATGATCTTGCTCATGTGGGGGTCTCCTCAGTTTCCGTTCCGGGGGCGCATACCACCGAAGCCTCCTGTGTCGCTGCCTTCGGTCACACTGGAGGCGGTGACCGTGCCGTCCTCGGCGGTCTCGCCCCGCACCATGACGCTCGTTCCGGGCTTCAGGTCCTTGAGCGAGCCCTTCTCGCTCACCGTGATCTCGGTGTCGCCGCCGGTCTTGACCTGCACCGTCCTGCCGTCCGAGGTCTTCAGATGGACGACCCCGGCCGAGACCTCGGTGACCGTTCCGGAGGTGAGCCCGCCGAACGAGCCGTTCCCAGGGCCGCTCCTTTGCGGGAAGCCGCCCTGGCTCCGGCCGTTCTGGTCCGGTCCGGGGAATGCGGCGCCCGCGGAGGCGGACTCCTGGCCGCCCCAGGTCTTGTGCGCCTGGACACCGCTGATGAATCCCGCGACGGCGAGCAGGCCGGCGACGAGGATTACCGTCGGGCCGGGCAGCCTGCCGTGCTTGGGCGCGTCCGCCAGCCGGGCGGACAGATCGCCCTCGAAGGGGTCGCCGTCGAGCACGGTCTCCGCCGGGTCGTTGCGGTGCCGTGCCTTCTTCGTCGTGTTCATGAGGTGTCTCTCACTGGTGTCGCAGGGCTTCGATGGGCCGCAGGTTGGCAGCCCGGTTCGCGGGGTAGCTGCCGAAGAACAGGCCGATGGCCACCGACACGCCGAGGGCCAGGAAGACCGACGACGGCACGACCACCGGTTTCACCCCGACGATCTCGAACCGGCTGCCCACCAGCCCGACGGCGACGCCGAGGACCCCGCCGAGCAGCGACAGGATCGTCGCCTCGACGACGAACTGGCCGAGGATCGCGCCCTTGGGCGCGCCGATCGCCTTGCGGATGCCGATCTCCCGGGTCCGCTCGGTCACCGTGACGAGCATGATGTTGGTGACGCCGATCCCGCCGACCAGCAGGCTGATCGCGGCGACGGCGCCCAGCAGCACGGTGAAGGTCTGGTTGGAATCGGCCACCGCGGACTGGACCGTCGCCTGGTTGTAGACGGTGAAGTCCGTGGTCGAGCCGGTGATCCCGTGCCGCTGGTTCAAGATTGCGGTGATCTCCGCCTGGGCGGCGTCGACGGCGTCGGCGCTCCTGGCCTGCACGACGATCTGGCTGAGCGAACCGTAGCTGGTCAGCGTGCCCTGCACGGCCGTGATCGGCGCGATCGCGATGTCGTCGGCGTCCTGGAAACCGCTGGCGGACGAACCGGACGCCGCCAGCACCCCCACGACGGTGAAGTAGGTGCCGTCCACGTTGATCTTCTGGTTCAGCGGGTCGACCCGGCCGAAGAGCCCCTCGGCGACGGTCTGGCCGATGACCACGACCTTGGCCGCGGCGTCGACGTCCGCCTTGTCGAACAGGGCGCCGGCGGCCACCGATTTGCTGGAGGCCTTGAAGTAGCCGGGATAGGTGCCGACGAACTGGCTGATGTCGTGGCTGGCGCCCTCGTAGGTGGTCGTCGCCGAGTTGGTGTTCACCACCGGGGAGGCGCTCTCGACGTTCGGCGCGTTCTGCGGGTCGACCAGCGCCTCGGCGTCCTGGAGGGTCAGCTGCCTGGCCTGGGTGCGCGGCCCGGTGCCGGTCGACTGGCCGCCGACCCGGCCCGGCATGCCGCCGCGTCCGGTGGTGGACGAGGAGACCGTCAGGGTGCCGGCGCCGAGCGAGGAGATGCTGTTCGCGATCTGCAGGGAAGAGCCGTTGCCGACCGCGACCAGCAGGATCACCGCGGCCACGCCGATGAGGATGCCCAGGGTGGTCAGCGCGCTGCGCGGCTTGTCGGCGCCCAGCCCGCGCAGGGCGAAGCGGAAGACCTCGTAGAACCTCACCGGACGCCTCCGGTCTCCAGGACCCGCGGCGGCGGGCCCGCGACGGGCGCCTGCCTGCGGTCCTCGACGATGTCGCCGTCGACCAGCTTGAGCACCCGCTTGGCCCGGGCGGCGACCTCGTCCTCGTGTGTGATCAGCACGATGGTGCGGCCCGACGTCGACAACCCGTCCAGGATGTCGAGCACGTCGCGGGTGGACCCGGTGTCGAGGTTGCCGGTCGGCTCGTCGGCCAGCAGCAGCGACGGGGAGGTGGCCAGCGCCCGGGCCACCGCGACCCGCTGCTGCTGGCCGCCGGAGAGCTCGTTGGGCTCGTGGCCGACCCGGTCGGACAGGCCCACCAGTTCCAGCGCCGCCAGCGCGCGCCGCCGCCGCTCGGCGGGCTTGACGCCGCCGTAGGCGAGCGGGAGCTCGACGTTGGCCAGCGCGCTCATCCGGGGGATGAGGTTGAAGGACTGGAAGATGAAGCCGATCCTGCGGTTGCGCAGGATCGACAGCTGGTGCTCGGAGAGCACGCCCACGTCGGTGCCGTCCAGCAGGTAGCGGCCGGCGGTCGGGACGTCCAGGCAGCCCAGGATGTTCATCAGGGTGGACTTGCCGGAGCCCGACTGGCCCATGATCGCGACGTAGTCGCCGCGGTCGACCCGCAGGGTGACACCGCTCAGCGCGTGGACGGTCGCCCCGCCGTCGCCGTAGACCTTCGTGACGGCGCGCACGTCCAGGACGGGGGCGTTCATCGCCCACCGCCCCGGAAGCCGCCGCCCATGTTGCCGCCGCCGGGAGGACCGTCTCCCCTGCCGCTGCGGGGGAAACCGCCGTTGCCGGAGGTGGTGTCGGCGGAAGTGGTGGTCAGCTGGACCTGGTCGCCCTCTTCGAGGCCGGACTTGATCTCGACACCGGAGTCGCCGGTGACCCCCGTGGTGACCGTCTTGACGACCGGCTCGCCGTCCTCCAGGACGGTGACGGTGCTCTGGCCGCCCGCGGTGCTCACCGCGGCCGACGGCACGTACAGGACGTCCTCGGCCCGGGAGACCTCGACGGTGACCGTGGAGGTCTGGCCGATGCGCACCTTGGCGGGCCTGTCGGTCAGCGTGATGACGACGCCGAAGGAGACCACGTTGTCGGTGGTGGTCGGCTCGGTGGAGATCTGGGTGACCTTGCCGTTCGCGGTGACCCCGCTGAGCGCGTTGAAGGTGATCGTGGCGCTCTGGCCGACCTTCAGCTTGGTGGTGTCGGACTCGGTGAAGGTGCCCTCGATCTTCAGCTTGGACGGGTTGGCGATCTCGATGAAGCCGCTGACGCCGGAGGAGTCCCCCGCGGTGGACGACTCCGTGCCGGAGGAGACCGCGGGCCCACCTACGGAGCCGTTGACCGCGGTGATCGTCCCGGCGAAGGGCGCGTGGATGACGGTGCCGTCCAAGGCGCGCTGCGCGCTCTTCACGGCGTTCTGCGCCTGCACGTAACCGGCGTAGCCCTGTGCGCTGTCGGTGTCCTCGTCCGCGGCGGCCGCCAGGTTCGCCTGTGCCGCCTCGAGGTCCTCCTGTGCCTCGGTCTGGTCGAGGACGGCCAGCTTGGCGCCCTTCTTGACCTTGTCCCCGACTGCGACATAGATCTTCTTCACGGTGCCCGAGCCGCCGAAGCTCAGCGCGCTGCTCTTGGCGCTCTCCACGGAGCCCGAGGCCGAGACCGACTCGACGAGGCTCCCCCGGGACACGGTGGTCGTCCGGGCGGACGTCGCGGGTTCTTCCCCATCTCCACCGAGCGAGAGACAGGCGACGCCGACGCCCCCGGCCAACAACACGCTCAGCGTGCCGTTGAGCACGAGGCCCCGGCGTTTGAGGAGGGGTTTCATGACGCGGAAGCCTGCTGCGCTCTTCTGAGGCGAGGGTGATGCGAATGTGAGAGCCGGATAAGAGAGGCGGGCCTTGCGCGTCAGGCGGGGCGGGGTGCGGGTGCGGAGCGGGCCGCGAGGGCCGCGGGCAGGGCGGGGAGCCAGCCGAGGAGCAGGCCCCAGAGCAGGCCGAAGAATGCGCCGAACAGGGCGTAGGTGAAGTAGGCGGAGGCGTCGCCGTAGGCGGTGTGCGCGGTGGCGGCCCCGCGGAGCAGCCCGGCGGCGGCCGAACCCAGGGCGAAGGCCCACCAGGTGGCCGCGAGCGTGCGGCCGGGAGTGTGCGGGCGCCGGTGGATCCGCAGCAGGACCGCGGCGATGAGGACGAGGGCGGCCAGGCCCTCGGTGAGCGTGTAGGCCGTGCCCAGTTCGCCGAAGGACGTCAGGTGCAGGGCCGGCGGGCCGAAGGGGACGCCCACCGCCGACGGGACGACCAGGGGGCCGGCGGCCGCGGTGGCCTGGAGCACCAGGGGGTCGAGGCCGAGCAGGAGCGCCAGGAGGGCGGTGGCCCCGGTCGCCGTCCAGGTGACCCGACCAATGCGAGGAAGGCTCATGTTCATGTAAGGTATCTCACATTCGCCTAACATGAATAGACCTCATATTAGGAGGCGGCATGCGCCGCAGCGGCCGACTCGTCCTCGCCGGAACCCTCGCCCTGTCCCTCCTCCTCGGCGCGTACACCGTCGACGGCTGGGGCCGCGACGCCGGGCGCGGCGCCTCCCCGCGCTTCATCACCGACGCGCAGGGCCGCTCCCTGATCCTGCACGGGCTCAACACCCAGAGCAGCGCCAAATCCGCGCCCGACGGCATGCCCACCGACTACGACGAGAAGTTCATCGACGCCGAACGCGAACTGCTCGGCTCCAACCTCGTCCGCTTCCTCCTGCAGTGGCGCAGCCTGGAGCCCGCCCCCGGCCGGTACGACGAGGCCTACCTCGACCGGGTGGAGACCTGGGTCCGCTGGTACGCCGAACGCGGCATCCTCGTCATGCTCGACATGCACCAGGACATCTACGGACCCGCCGTCAACGGCAACGGCGCGCCCGCCTGGGCGACGAAGCACGACGGGCTGCCCGCCCCCGCCCAGGACCCGTGGGAGCTCGGCTACGTCCAGCCCGGCACGATGCGGGCGTTCGACCACTTCTGGAACACCACCGGCGAGCACCCCGGACTCCGCGACCACTACGCCAGGGCCTGGGCCCACGTCGCGCGGCGCTTCGCCGAGGACCCCGCCGTCCTGGGCTACGACCTGATGAACGAGCCGTGGGGCGGCAGCCTCCCCGGCCTCCCGTTCGAGCGCGGCCCCCTCTCCGACCTCTACCAGCGGACCACCGACGAGATCCGCAGGGTCGACCGCAACAAGTGGATCTTCGTCGAGCCGCGCGCGGTCGGCGTCAACTGGGGCCTGGCCTCGGGACTGCGGCCCATCGAGGACCCGGTCGACAGGATCGGCTACGCCCCGCACCTCTACCCGCTCCCCCTGGACCTCGGCAACGGCTACACCGGGAGCAACCGCACTCTGATCGACCGCACCCTCAACGCCTGGCGCGACGCCGTCACCGCCACCGCCCGCCGCCAGAACGCCCCGATCGTCCTCGGCGAGTACGGCCTGGACGCCACCAAGCCCGGCGCCCTGGACTTCGTCGACGCCGTCTCCCGCGTCACCGACGAGATGCACGCCGGACGCGTCTACTGGTCCTCCGACCCCGGCAACGGCTGGAGCCCCTGGACCGCGGACCGCGAGCCGACCGAGCTCGCCCGGCGGCTGGCCGTCCCCTACCCGCGCGCCGTGGCGGGCACCCCCGTCACCAACGCCTGGGACCCGAAGACCAGGACGCTGAAGCTCGTCTACACCGCCGACCCGAAGGTCACCGCGCCCACCGAGTTCTGGCTCCCGTCCGAGGGGACGGTCACCGGCGGCACCGGCACCTGGGACGAGGAGACCGGCCTGCTGACCGTCAAGGCCCCCGCCACCGGAACGCGGACCCTCACCGTCACCCTGAAATGAGCAAGGCCCGGCGGACGCCCGCCGGGCCCCTCTGGCACGTTCCCGATCAACCCTGCGGCGCGTCCCGCAGCATGCAGGTCAGCCGGGCCGTGCAGACCCGCCGGTCCTGCTCGTCGGAGATGACGATCTCGTACGTCGCCAGCGTGCGCCCGCCGTGGATACGCGTGGCCACCCCGGTCACGAACCCCTCGGTCGCCGACCGGTGGTGCGTGGCGTTGATCTCCACGCCGACCGCGATCCGCCCCTCCCCCGCGTGCAGCGCCGACCCGACGGAGCCGAGCGTCTCGGCCAGCACGCAGGAGGCCCCGCCGTGCAGCAGCCCGTAGGGCTGGGTGTTGCCCTTCACCGGCATCCGCCCCACGACCCGCTCCGCCGAGGCCTCGAGGAACTCCAACCCCATGTTCGTCGCGAGATCGCCCATCGGGTTCCCATTGGCGACCTGCTTCAAGGCCGCCTGCTGCTCGTTGTTCACGCCGCGCAACTCCTGGCAATAGGTCCGGCCACTCGCCGGAAACTGTCCGACGTCGAGACTAAGGCCTGTTCCTTCGCGCCTGATGCGCAGGTCGGAACAGTCCGGGGCCCGATGACGTCTGTCCGGTGAGGTCCCTGGCGGGTCCCTGTCCGGGGTCGGCTCCACTGGCGTTCCGGATGCGACCGAGCAGAGGCCGTCCGCTTCCGGGTACGGCTGCCGTTCTTCCCCCGCGTCCGTCGAGCGGGGCGGGAGCGGGTGACGGTTGACTCGGTCAGGGCTCCTTGCAGCCCGAGCCCGAACACGTCCAGAGCGTGCCGGGAAGTCGAGAAGTCGACCGACGCCGTCCTGGGGTCGGCCTGATCGGTCCAGGTGACGAAGGCTCCGAGTGCGGCCGAGACCAGGTCACGGTCCCCGGTCAGTCCGCAGGCGGGACAACGATGGATGCGGTCGGCGAGTGCTTTGTTCACTTTCTGCCCGCATAGGCAGTGCTGGGAGAGCGCGGTGGTGAACGTCGAAGCGCGCCCCAGCCGCCCTCCCGCCGCAGCGCACTCGACCGCCAGGGCAGAAGTGAGCATCCCGGGCGTGAAGGCCGCGCATGCCCTGCCCCATCGCCGGAACCAGGAGGAGAGGATGCAGGCTTCCACCGTCAGGTGTACTCCATGGACGGCGACCAGGTGGGAGGCCATCTGCCGAGCACGGGCCCGCTGGGCTTCGGTGCGTCCCGCCCGCTCGGCACGGATAAGGGTACGCAGCTTGCGGTAGCCGACGGTGAGCCGGTCTTTTCGATACGCGTTGCGCGGACGGCCCGCCCGGTCCGCCAGACGGGAGCCCTTGGGCAGGTCGACATGACGGGTGGGCAGTCCAGCGGCCCGTCTGCGTTGTTCGCGTTTGCGCTGACGGCGAGACAGCTCGTACTGCGCCTTGTTCGAAGCCCTCCGAGAGCGCTCGAGGGCTCGTGCCCGCCTACGGACGGTGCGCCGGTCCCGCTCTATCGCGGCCTTCTCCACCTCGGTGAGAACGATCTGGTCGGCCAGCACCGGCCCATCGGCTGGATCCAGGGTGACCGGCAGAGAGACGATCGACAGGTTGGAGACGTTCACGTCCACTCCGCCGACCCGCTCGAGTGCGGCGACACATCGTCTGCGCTCGCGGGTGGCCGGGGAGATGTAGCCGCCATCCAAGATCATCAGGTGTGCTTCGTAGGTCCACCCGCCAGGAGCCGACAGACAGGGCCTGCGCACCAAGTCGATCTTGTGCCATAGCTGCGGACGCCCCAAGAAGTGGCGCAGCCATCGCCAGCGGCCCGCACCCGATGGCAAGCGGACCGGCAACGCCAGCTCTCCGCGCTCGCTGTCGGGGCCACCGGCGAACACCACGGTCAGTGGCCCGTCGTGGTCCCACCATGAGCACTTGCCCGGCCGGTCGGCGACAGGCCGGGGTGGGCGCAGCCGCCTGGGCTGGGCCAGCACCGGCGTTCCTGGTGCCAGAGACACCACTTGCGCCGGAGTGGCCGTCTCTGCCGGCAGCGCGGGGTGGCGGTAGGCGTCCAGATGACCTTGCAGGCTACCGTGCAGCCGGAATGTCTCCCATTTGCGGGCCCGTGTGTGCGAACGGGCCCGACCTGCGATCCGTCGGTACTCCCACCAGGATCCGACTCTGGGACGCCCTGCCCGACGGCCCGAGGCGTCGGGGAACAAGTGGCGTTCCACTCCCGTCCACACCTCGTCGGCCTGGTGCATGACCAACGCCTTGGACACGTGGTGCTTCAGCCAGCCCGCTCCGTCCACATGCGCGTAGGCGATCCGCTCCAGGTCCCGGCGCGACAGGCCCAGCTCACGTCGCCACCTCGCCGCGTCGTCCTGCCGGCGACGACCGCCCGCCCAGAACTCCGCCAGCCGGGAACGGGTGCTCCTCTGCAACGCACGCTTGACACAGAACATCGACCAGAACAGTGATTCCAACCGGGCCGCAGCCTGATCGTCGACCGCCAGCGGCAGGCGGATCACCGACACCGGGCCCTCATACCGCCATGCCGGGGCCTTGTTGGCCCCTCGAGTCCGGCGCGCTCCGCTGCCGGGATCATCGGGCGTGCCCGAAGACCCCGCACTGGCAGCGGTCGTTTTCATGGCCACAGATCTTGCCATGAGCAACAGTCCAAACACAGGGAGTCATCAAAACCTCTCTCATACTTCGCCAAATTCACGGCTGTCGCTCGAGTGGCACTCCGGAAGCATTCCTCTCCTGCACGGCCGGAGCGGAACAGGACGGGCGGTCAGGTCAAAGGGACGTCCCGGCTCTGGGCCCGCGCCCTTGAAGTCGTGGAGCCCGCTGCGTTCGGGCCTGCCGAACACGCCGGAAACTGTCCGTGCACCGCATTAGGCTCTGGGGGTGGCTACTTCGGAACCGACCCCTGAGACCCTGCTGCTGCTGGATGGGCACTCGCTGGCCTATCGGGCGTTCTACGCCCTGCCGGTGGAGAACTTCTCCACGACCACGGGGCAGCACACCAACGCCGTGTTCGGGTTCACCTCGATGCTGGTGAACGTGCTGCGGGACGAGAAGCCGAGCCATGTGGCGGTCTGCTTCGACCGGTCGGAGCCGACGTTCCGGCACACCGCCTACGACGAGTACAAGGCGGGGCGTGCCAAGACGCCGGACGAGTTCCGCAGCCAGGTGCAGCTGATCTGCGAGATGCTCGACACACTGAAGATCACCCACCTGTCGCTGGCGGGGTACGAGGCCGACGACCTCATCGCCACGCTGGCCACGCGGGCCACGGCGCGGGGCATGCGCACGCTGATCGTCACCGGGGACCGTGACGCCTTCCAGCTCGTCGACGACCGTGTCACCGTGCTGTACCCGGTCAAGGGGGTGTCGGTGCTGGCGCGGATGGACCCCGAGGCCGTCACCGCCAAGTACGGGGTGCCGCCGCAGCGGTACCGGGAGCTGGCCGCCCTCGTCGGCGAGACCAGCGACAACCTGCCCGGGGTGCCGGGGGTGGGGCCCAAGACCGCCGCCAAGTGGCTGCTGGCCCACGACGGCCTGGACAACCTCGTCGCCCAGGTCGACAAGATCAAGGGCAAGGCCGGGGAGAGCCTGCGCGAGCACCTGGGCCAGGTGCTGCGCAACCAGCAGCTCAACAAGCTCGACTGCGACGCGCCGGTGGAGGCCGACCCGGCGGCGCTGAACATCGGCGAGTGGGACCGGCAGGAGATCCAGGCGCTGCTGGACACCCTGGAGTTCCGGGGCGAGCTGCGCGACCGCCTGTTCACCACGCTCACCGCGCACGCCGGCGGCGAGGAGCCCGCCGAGACCGGGGAGGGCTTCTCCGTCGAGCTGACCCGCCCGGAGGCGGGCGGGCTCGCCGCGTGGCTGGCCGAGCACGCCCGCAAGGGCCGCACGGGCATCGCGGTCTCGGGGCGCTGGGCCCGCGGCACCGGCGAGCTGACCGCGGTGGCGCTGGCCGCCGCCGACGGCGCGGCCGTGCACTTCGACCCGGCGCTGCTGGACCCCGCCGACGAGCAGGCCTTCGCCGCCTGGCTGGCCGACGAGGCGGCTCCCAAGGCGGTGCACGACGCCAAGGGCCCCCTCCAGGCGTTCGCCGCCCGCGGCCTGACCCTGGCCGGGGTCACCAGCGACACCGCCCTGTCCTGCTACCTGGTGGCGCCCGACCAGCGCTCCTACGAGCTGGGCGAGCAGGTGCTGCGCTTCCTGCACAAGGAGCTGCGCGAGGGCGCCGAGCAGTCCGGCCAGCTCACCCTGGACGGCTCCGACGAGGACACCGCCGCCCAGGACCTGGCGGTGCGCGCCCTGGCCGTGCTGGAGCTGGCCGACGCGCTCGACGCCGAGCTGGCCGAGCGCGGCGCGGACCGGCTGCTGCACGAGCTGGAGCTGCCGCTGGTGGACATCCTGGCCCGGATGGAGCGGGCCGGCATCGCCATCGACCACGACCACCTGGCGGGCCTGTCGGCGTCCATGGGCGGCCAGGCCAAGCAGGTCGAGCAGGGCGCGTTCGACGCGGTCGGCCACGAGTTCAACCTGGGCTCGCCCAAGCAGGTGCAGCAGGTGCTCTTCGACGAGCTGGGCCTGCCCAAGACCAAGCGCACCAAGACCGGCTACACCACCGACTCCGAGGCGCTCACGGGCCTGCTGGAGAAGAACGGCCATCCGGTGCTGGAGAACATCCTGCGCTGGCGGGAGGTGGCCAAGCTCAAGTCGATGGTGGACTCGCTGATCCCGCTGGCCGACGAGACCGGCCGGATCCACACCACCTTCAACCAGACGGTCGCCGCGACCGGCCGCCTGTCGTCCACCGACCCGAACGTGCAGAACATCCCGGCCCGCACCGAGGAGGGCCGCCAGATCCGCGCGGCGTTCACCGTCGGGGAGGGCTACGACTGCCTGCTGACCGCCGACTACAGCCAGATCGAGCTGCGGATCATGGCGCACCTGTCGGGGGACACCGAGCTGATCGAGGCGTTCGTGTCCGGCGCGGACTTCCACACCATCACCGCCGCCAAGGTCTTCGCCCTGGAGCCCGGCCAGATCGGCACCGAGCTGCGCAGCAAGATCAAGGCGATGAACTACGGCCTGGCCTACGGCCTGTCGGAGTACGGCCTGTCCCAGCAGCTGCGCATCACCCCGGGTGAGGCGCGGGAGTTGAAGGAGGGCTACTTCGAGGTCTTCGGCGGGGTGCGCGACTACCTGGCCTCGGTGGTGGCCGACGCGCGCCGCGACGGCTACACCTCCACGATCCTGGGCCGCCGCCGCTACCTGCCGGACCTCAACTCCGACAATCGGCAGCGCCGCGAGATGGCCGAGCGCATGGCGCTGAACGCGCCCATCCAGGGTTCGGCCGCCGACATCATCAAGGTCGCCATGATCCGGATCGACGCCGCGCTGCGCGAGGCGGGGCTGCGGTCGCGGATGCTGCTCCAGGTGCACGACGAACTGATCTTCGAGGTCTGCTCCGAGGAGCTGGAGGCCCTCCAGGAGCTGGTCCGCCGGGAGATGGACGGCGCCTACACGCTGCGCGCCCCGCTGGCCGTGGCGATGGGCACGGGCCGCACCTGGTACGACGCCGCGCACTGACCGCAAGACCACCCGATACCCACCCGTCTCCCCACGGATTCCGGGGACCGCGGCAGCGATTCCCCGGTCGGCTGTTTCAGGTCCCCGCCCGCTGGAGAGATCTTGGTGCAGCACGAAGTCTCCGGGGTTTCGGTCAGGCATCGGGTGGTCCGGAGACTTTGCGCGAGACGGCCGCGGGTCGCTACCGTGGACCGTACGGGGGTCTGGAAGCGCTGAGTAGATAACGCGCACCTTCGGGGAAGAGGTGTGCGGCCCCAAAGGCGCTTCCAGACCCTTTTTCGCTCCTGTCCCCCGCCCCGCTCCAGATCGGCCGCCGATGAGCCGTATCCCGGATTCCCCGCTCCGCCTGCTCGCCGCTCTCGCCCTGTGCTGCGGCGGGCTCGCCGGGTGCTCCGGACAGGAGGAGGAGGCGCGGGGGCCGGAGCGCTACCGGCAGGAGCCGCGTCCGGTCCGCGACGGAGAGCGGGCGGTCGGCTCCCCCGCCCGTCCCAGCGGGGAGCTGCTCTTCCAGGTCCTGGGGGTGACCCACGGGATCGCCCGGACGACCGGGAGCCACGCCGAGGTGGACGCGAGGCGGGGCCAGTACGTCCGGGTCAGGCTGCTCGTGGAGAACAAGGGCCGCACCACCGCCGGGCTGGACCTCGGCGAGCAGCGGCTGGAGACCTCCGGCGGCCGCTCCTTCTCCCCCGACGGGCCGACCATGACGCTCAAGCGCCAGCCCCTCTCCCCCGAGCTGGGCGGGGGCGTCCGGCTGGAGTTCGACCTGTGGTACGACATCCCGGCCGGGCTCCGGCCGAGCGGGATGGTGCTGCTGGGCGGCACGCCCTACACCACGGCCCCGCCTCCGGCCGCCGAGATCCCGTTGCCGTGAACGGGAGCCTGCGGCCGGGAACGGGGCCGTGGAGGGTCACAGGACCTTGGAGAAGAACTCCCGGGTGCGGGGGTGGCTCGGGTCGGCCAGGACCTCGCGCGGGTCGCCCTGCTCGACGATGACGCCGCCGTCCATGAAGACGAGGGAGTCGCCGACCTCGCGGGCGAAGCCCATCTCGTGGGTGACGACCATCATCGTCATCCCGTCGGCGGCGAGCTGCTGCATGACGGTCAGGACCTCGCCGACCAGCTCCGGGTCGAGGGCCGAGGTCGGCTCGTCGAAGAGCATCAGGGCCGGGTCCATGGCCAGGGCGCGGGCGATGGCGACGCGCTGCTGTTGGCCGCCGGACAGCTGGGAGGGGTAGTTGCCCATCCTGTCGGCCAGGCCGACCCGCTCGAGGAGCTCCTCGGCACGGGTCCGGACCTCGGCCTTGGGCCGCCGCTTGACCCGCAGCGGCGCCTCCATGACGTTCTCCAGCGCGGTCATGTGCGGGAAGAGGTTGAACCGCTGGAACACCATGCCGATGTCCCTGCGCTGCGCGGCGACCTCGCGGTCGCGCAGCTCGTAGAGCCTGCCGTTCTTCTCCCGGTAGCCCATGAGCCTGCCGTTGACCCACAGCCGGCCGCTGTTGATCTTCTCCAGGTGGTTGACGCAGCGCAGGAAGGTGGACTTGCCCGAGCCGGACGGCCCGACGACGCACATCACCTCGCCGGGCTTGACCTGGAGGTCGATGCCCTTGAGGACCTCGACCCTGCCGAAGCTCTTGTGGACGTCCTCGGCCTCGACCATGAACTCGGCGGGCGCCCCGGCATCGGCGTTCTTCGTGAGATCGGTCATCACTGGGCGCCCTTCATGATCCGCAGCCGCGTCTTCGCCCTGTTCGCCCCGCTCTGCTCGCCGGTACCGCGGGAGAAGCGCTTCTCCAGGAAGTACTGCCCGACCAGCAGCACGCTGGTGAGCGCCAGGTACCACAGGCAGGCGGCGACGAGCATGGGGAAGGGCTGGAACTCCCGGTTGCCGATCGCCTGGAGCTGGAAGAACAGCTCGTTGGTGACCGGCACGTAGGCCACCAGCGAGGTGTCCTTGAGCATCACGATCGTCTCGCTGCCGGTGGGCGGCAGGATGACCCGCATCGCCTGCGGCAGCACGATCCGCCGGGTGATCTGGAGCTTCGACATGCCCAGGGCGGCGGCCGCCTCGGTCTGGCCGGGGTCGACCGACAGCAGGCCCGCCCGGACGATCTCGGCCATGTAGGCGGCCTCGGACAGCGCCAGCGCCAGCAGGCCCGCCATGAAGCCGGTGAGCAGCGTCGTGGCGTCCACCGAGAACAGGGTGCCGTTGATGTCGACGCCCAGGAGGTCGGCGAACTGCTCGGTGAAGGGCAGCCCGAAGGAGAACTCCGCGTACAGGACGCCCATGTTGCCGAACAGGATGGCCAGCACCAGCCGGGGCAGCGCCCGGAACACCCAGATGTAGAGCCAGGACACGCCGCGCAGGATGGGGTTGTCCGACAACCGCATGACGGCCAGGACGATGCCCAGCACCACGCCGATGATCATGGCCAGGACCATCAGGATCAGCGAGGTGCGCACGCCTTCGATGACCGGGGGCCGGAAGGCGTTGTCCACGACGTAGGCCCACTGGAAGGCCGGGTTCGTGACGAGCATGTGCACGAACTGGGCGGCCAGCACCAGCAGGACCGCCGCGGTGACCCAGCGGCCGGGGTGCCGAACGGGCACGGCCTTGATGGTCTCAGGCCGCACCCGTTCCGCGGGTTCTTGCTGCGGGGCCATCAGGAGGCCGGGTCGACTGTCGGGTCGGTGATCCCGCCTGCCTGCACGCCCCAGTTCTCCAGGATCTTCGTGTAGGTGCCGTCGGCGATGACCGCCTTGAGGGCGTCGGCGTACACCTGGCCCAGCGGCGAGTCCTTCTTCACCACGTAGCCGTAGGGGGCGGCGTCGTAGATGTCGCCGAGGAGCGCCAGGCCGCTGGCCTTCTTCACCGCGTAGGCGGCGATCGGGGAGTCGGCCAGGCTGGCGTCCTCCTTGCCGGAGACCACCGCGGAGGTGGCCTGGTCCTGGCCCTGGTACTGGTTGATCTGGATCGCCGGCTTGCCGGCGTCCGTGCAGGCCTTGGAGCGCGCCTCGATGTCGGGGACCTGGACGGTCGCCTTCTGGACGGCGATCTTCTTGCCGCAGGCGTCGTCCGGGTCGATCGTGGAGCCGGCCTTGGCGAACCACTGGGTGCCGGCGTTGAAGTAGCTCACCATCGTCGCCTGCTTGAGGCGCTCGGGGTTGATGGTGAAGGAGGAGACGCCGGTCTCGTACTTGCCGGAGGTGGTGACGCCGGGGACGATGTCGTCGAAGTTGCTGGTCACCCACTCGGTCTTCAGGCCGAGCTTGGCGGCCACGGCGTCGAACAGCTCCACGTCCCAGCCGACGACGGTCTTGCCGTCGGTGTCGAGGTACTCGTTGGGGGCGTAGCTGGAGTCGACGCCGATCTTGATGACGCCGTCGGCCTTGATGTCCTCGGGAACCTGGGCGGCCAGCGCGGTGTCGGCGGAGACCTCGGGGGCGGTCTTCGCGGGGCCCTCGGCACTGTCCTCGGTCTTCTCGCCGCAGGCGGTGAGACCGAGCGCGCCGATCAGCAGCGCGGCGCCCACGGCCAGGCCGCGCCGGCGGGCATCAGCGGAAATCACGATGTTTCCTCCATATTTGTTGGATCTCCTCAGATCCAAACCTCGAACACGATATATCTGCACTTGGAACGGTCGAAACCGCAGCTGTTACGACTGCGTCTCCTCCCCCTCCGGGGCCGCCCTCTGCTCCGGCACCGCCGGGGGCGCGGCCTTCTCGTCTGCCACGCCCAGATCCCCGCCCAGGTAGGCGGCCCGCACCTGGGGGTCGTCCAGCAGGTCGGCGGCCGGGGCGGTCTTCACCACCTCGCCGGTCTCCAGGACGTAGGCGCGGTGGGCGAGCTTCAGCGCCTGCTGGGCGTTCTGCTCCACCAGCAGCACCGTGGTGCCCCGCCGGTTGATCTCCTCGATGATCGAGAAGATCTGCTGCACCAGCTTGGGCGCCAGGCCCATGGACGGCTCGTCCAGCAGCAGCACCTTCGGCCTGGCCATCAGCGCGCGGCCGATCGCCACCATCTGCTGCTCGCCGCCGGACATGGTGCCGCCCATCTGGCCCTTGCGCTCGGCCAGCCGCTCGAACAGCGTGTACACCTCGGCCAGGTCCTTGGCGATCTCCGGGCCCTTGCGCCCGTAGGCGCCCATGAGGAGGTTGTCCTCGACCGTCATGCCGGGGAAGACCCCGCGCCCCTCGGGCGACTGGCCGATTCCGATGCGCACCCGCTTGTGGCCCGGGACCTTGGAGATGTCCCTGCCGTCGAAGCGGATCCGGCCCGAGCTGAGCCGGCGCAGGCCGGAGACCGTCTTGAGCGTGGTGGTCTTGCCCGCGCCGTTGCCGCCGATGAGAGTGACGATCTCGCCCTCGTCGACCTGGAGCGAGACGCCCTTGAGCGCCTCGACCTTTCCGTAGTGGACGCGGATGTCCTCGATTTCAAGAAGCATCGGCCGGAGCCCCCAAATACGCCTCGATGACCCGCGGGTTGTTCTGCACCTCGCGCGGCTGCCCTTCGGCGATCTTCTGGCCGAAGTCCAGTACCGCCACCCGGTCGCTGATGCCCATGACCAGACGCATGTCGTGCTCGATGAGCAGGACCGTCACACCCGTGTCGCGGATCCTGCGGATGAGCCCCTGCAGCGCCTCCTTCTCCGCCGGGTTCATGCCCGCGGCGGGTTCGTCGAGCAGCAGCAGCTTCGGCCTGGTCGCCAGCGCCCGTGCGATCTCCAGCCTGCGCTGGTCGCCGTACGGGAGGTTCTTGGCGGCCTCGTCTCCGCGGTGGGCGACGCCGACGAAGTCCAGGAGCCGCCGGGCGGTCTCCCGGCCCTCCCGCTCCTCCTTGCGGTGCCGGGGGAAGCCCAGGCCCGCGCTGACGAAACCGGTCCTGTGGTGGGCGTCCGCGCCCACCATGACGTTCTCGACCGCCGACATGTTGTGGAACAGGCGGATGTTCTGGAACGTCCGCGCGATCCCGGCCTTGGTGACCTGGTACCGCTTGCTGCCGTCGATGCGCCTGCCGTCGAAGAGCACTCCGCCCTCCGTCGGCTGGTAGACCCCGGTGACCACGTTGAACACCGTGGTCTTCCCGGCGCCGTTCGGACCGATGACGGCGAAGATCTCACCCGCGTTGATCGTCAGGTCCAGCCCGTTGATCGCGGTCACGCCGCCGAACCGCATGACGACGTGGTGCAGTTCCAGCAGGCCGCCGCGAGGAGCGAAGGAGCGCTCCCCGGCCTTGCCGGACTTGCCGGACTTGCTGGCCCCGCCGGGCTTGACCACCCCGCCGATCTTGTTCAGGCCCTTCACTTGGACACCTCGCCTTCCACCTGGGCGCCGCCCGGACCGCCGACCTCGGCGCCCAGTGAGCCCATGCCGCCCGTGCCCTCCTTGAGCTCGGCCTTGCGCTGCCGGGACGGCAGCAGGCCCTCCGGCCGCAGCGCCATCATGATCACCAGGGCCGCGCCGAACACCAGGATGCGGTACTCCCCGACGCCGCGGACCCGCTCGGGGATCCAGGCGATGAGGAACGCGCCGACCATGACGCCCGGGATGTTGCCCGACCCGCCCAGCACCACCGCGGCCAGGATGGTGGCCGAGAGGATGAACGGGAAGTCCTCCGGGATGATCGAGGTCGCCTGGGAGCCGTAGAGCACGCCCGCCAGGCCGCCGAACGCCGCGCCGATCGCGAACGCCGCCAGCTTGAACTTGAAGGTCGGGACGCCCATCAGCTCGGCGGCGTCCTCGTCCTCGCGGATCGCGGCCCAGGACCGGCCGACCCGGCTGTGCTCCAGCCGCTTGGCGAAGATGATCGTGCCGATGATGGCGATGACCATCAGGTAGTAGTACGGACGGGTGTCGAGCGCGCCGTACGTGAACGGTTTGAGGCCCTCCAGGTCCAGCGCCTGGAAGAAGGCCGTGTCGGGGATCTCCCAGTCGGTCAGGTTCGGCGGGTGCGGGATGCCCGCGATGCCGTTCGGACCGCCGATGGAGTCGGTGTTGGTGGCGGCGATGCGGATGATCTCACCGAAGCCGAGTGTCACGATCGCCAGGTAGTCGCCGCGCAGCCGCAGGGTCGGGGCGCCCAGCAGGACGCCCGACAGCGCGGCCAGCAGCACGCCGACCGCGATGATCTCCCAGAAGCCCCAGCCGTACTGCTTGCCCAGGATCGCCATCGTGTAGCCGCCGACGGCGAAGAACGCGACGTAGCCCAGGTCCAGCAGGCCCGCCTGGCCGACCACCACGTTCAGGCCGATGGCCAGCAGGATGTAGCCGCCGATCGGGTAGAACAGGATGGCCTGCCAGTCGGAGTGCGGCGACATGAAGGAGCCGATGTCCTCGTGCGGCAGCAGGAACGCCACCACGGTGAGGAGCAGGTAGACGCTCCAGCGGACGGGACCGCGCTGGACGGCCCACCAGTGGCGCAGGGCGTCCAGCCTGGAGCCGACGGGTTCGCTGATCTTTCGTACGGGCTTCTTGGCCCACTCAATGCTGCTCATACTCGCGCCTGCTGAAGGGATTCACCGAGGATGCCGGTGGGTCGGAACATGAGGACCAGGACCAGGACCGTGAAGGCCACCACGTGCTGCCATTCGGTGCCGAACATTACCGATCCGTACATCTCGATGAGGCCGAGCACCATACCGCCGACCAGCGCGCCGCGCAGGTTGCCGATGCCGCCCAGCACCGCGGCGGTGAACGCCTTGATGCCCAGCAGGAAGCCGACGAAGAAGTCGGTCTCCTCGAACCGCATCATGTACAGGGCCGCCGCCACACCGGCCATCGCGCCGCCGATGGCGAAGGTCGCGGTGACGATCCGGTCGATGTTGACGCCCATGAGGACCGAGGTCTCGGGGTCCTGCGCGGTGGCCCGGATGCCGCGGCCCAGTTTGGTGCGGCTCACGAACTGGTCGAGGGCGACCATCATGATGATGGCGCCGACGAAGACGATGAACTTGTCGTTGCGGACGACGAAGTCGCCGATGGCGAAGAGGTCCTCGCGCTCGACGAAGTGGCCCTGCAGCGGGAGCGCGCCCTTCTCCTTGGGCACGTCGAACCACCAGGGGATGAGGACGCGCGCGAAGAGCTGCTGCAGGAAGAGCGAGGCGCCGATCGCGGAGATCAGCGCGGCCAGCCGGGAGGCGCCCTTGCGGCGCAGAGGCCGGTAGGCGAGGTACTCCAGTGCGACGGCGCTGGCCCCCGAGGCCAGCGCGCCGGCCACCGCCAGCACGAGCACCACGCCCACCAGCGCGAACCCGCCGACTCCGGAGAAGCCGAAGAGGTTCACCACGGCGAGCGAGGCGAAGGTGCCGATCATGAAGATCTCGGAGTGCGCGAAGTTGATCAGGCGCAACACCCCGTAGACCATCGTGTAACCGAGCGCCAGAAGCGCGTAGATCGCGCCGAGCGATAGCCCGTCCACCGTGGCGGGCCAGAACTGGTTCATGAGGTCGTTGAACAAGGCGTGTCACTTTCACGAAGAAGGGCGGGAACCCGGGTGATCACATGCCTGCACGTGGTGCCCGTGTTCCCGCCCCGACCCTGAATGCGGCTGGACGTTACGGCTTGGCCGTCTTGGCGTTGCCCAGCAGCGGGAGGGACTCGCCCGTGACCTTGTAGATGTAGACGTCGCCGCCCGCCACCTCGCCGTTGGCCTCGAACTTGATCTGCTTGCTCACTCCCGTGAAGTCGACCGTGCCGATGAACTTCTGGATGTCCTCCGGCGTGGTCGCGCCGGACTGGACCGCCTTGATGAACACGGTGGCCGCGTCGTAGGCCTCGGCGGCGTAGATCGCGGTCGGCGCGTTGAACTTGGCCTTGTAGGCGTCGGCGAACTTCTTGCTCGCCTCGCCGGCCGTGCCCTCGGGGTCGATCAGGCAGGGGCAGCCGATGAGCGAGCCCTCGGCGTTGTCGCCGCCGGCGCCCTTGGCCAGGCCCGGGTCGAGCGAACCGTCCGCGGACAGGAAGGTCGCGTCGACGCCGCCCTCGCGCAGCTGCTTGATCAGCTTGCCGCCCTCGGCGTAGTAACCGCCGAAGAAGATGGCGTCGGGGGCGAAGGCCTTGGCCTTGTTGACGGTCGAGGAGAAGTCCGCGCCGTCCGTGTCGATCGAGTCGCCCTCGGTGGTGGCGCCGCCCTCTTCGACGGCCTTCTTCACCGTGGCGGCCAGCGGCTGGCCGTAGGTGGACTTGTCGTCGATGATGAAGACCTTCTTGGCCCCCACGCCGGTGGTGATGAACTGGCCGATGCCGGCGCCCTGGACGTCGTCGTCGGAGATGACGCGGTGCCAGTACTTCCAGCCGTTCTCGGCCAGGGGGGCGTTGGTCGCCGAGGCCGAGACGCTCGGGATCTGCGCCTCCTCCAGCACCGGGCCGACCTGGGCGGACTCGCCCGAGAACGCCGGGCCGATCAGACCGGCGATCTTGTCCTGCTTGATCGCGTTCTTCGCCAGCGCGACGGCCTGCTCGGGCTTGGCCTGGCTGTCGTAGGGGATCAGCTTGATCTTGGTCTCGGGGTTGGTCGCGTTGTACTCGTCGACCGCGAGCTGCGCCGCGTTCCTGATCGGAATGACGATGCCGGCGTTCTCGCCGGTGAAGTCACCCATGATGCCGATACTGACCTCGGAGACGTCGCCTCCGGAACCGGAGTCCGAGCTGTCGCCACAGGCGGCCAACGCGAGGCTGGCTGCTCCGAGCACTGCGAGCAGCCGCATCCTGGGGGGTACACGTTTCATGCCGGGTCTCCTTCTCGGACCGCAGCCTGAATGCTGGCGGTCACATGGGAACGATTGGCCGAAACGTACTCAACGGTTCCCTGGAACACCAGGCCAGAGGGGATCACCCGACATCGTGATGCACAGTCGTGACCTTGCCGCAATCAAAGAAAAACCTCTGAAATCAGCATTTAACCCAGGAAATCCTGCACACTATTCAGGTTTGCTGTCCGCATTAACCTCCGATGTGGTGGTTTCCAGAACCGCCTCGGCGACCTTCCGCATCGTCAGCCGGCGGTCCATGGACGTCTTCTGGATCCAGCGGAACGCCTCCGGCTCGGTCCAGCCGTGCCGCGCCTGCAGGTGGCCCTTGGCCCGGTCGACCACCTTGCGGGTGTCCAGCCGGTCCTTCAGCGAGGTGACCTCCGACTCCAGCTGCCGGATCTCGTCGTAGCGCGAGACCGCCATCTCGATGGCCGGCACCAGGTCGGCCTTGGTGAACGGCTTGACCAGGTAGGACATGGCGCCCGCGGCGCGGGCCCGCTCCACCAGCTCCCGCTGGGAGAAGGCGGTGAGCATGATCACAGGGGCGATGCGCTCCCCGGCGATGCGCTCGGCCGCCGAGATCCCGTCCAGGATCGGCATCTTCACGTCCAGGATGACCAGATCGGGGCGCAGCTCCGTGGCGAGCTTGACCGCGGTCTCCCCGTCACCCGCCTCGCCGACGACCAGATAACCGTCCTCCTCCAGCATCTCCTTGAGATCGAGTCGGATCAAAGCCTCGTCTTCCGCGATGACAACTCGCTTGGCGCTCTCACTCACGCACACGAGACTACAAGGAACCGGTACTCTGGTGCCTGCCCGTGACCCGCCCCGTGCATCGCGGGCGGCCGCGGCGGCGGCCGGACGCCCGCCGCGGAGCCCCAATACTCCAACCGGCAGAGAGGGCGGTCTCAAACACCGCACAGTGTGGGTTCGAATCCCACTTGGGGCACCGACACGAAGAGCCGCCCACCCCCGCGGGTGAGCGGCTCTCGCGCGTACGGGCGCTCAGGCGCCGATCGTGTCCCCCAGCCGGTGCACGCGCAGCGAGTTGGTGGAGCCGACCGTCCCCGGCGGCATGCCGGCCACGATCACGATGAGGTCGCCCTTGCTGAAGCGGCCGAGCTCCAGCAGGGACTGCTCGACCTGGGCGACCATCTCGTCGGTGTGGTCCACGTGCGGCACCAGGAAGGACTCCACGCCCCAGGTCAGCGAGAGCTGGCTGCGGGTGCGCTCGACCTCGGTGAAGGCCAGCAGCGGGATGGGGCTGCGGTAGCGGGCCAGCCGGCGGGCGGTCTCCCCGGACATGGTGAAGGCGATGAGCGCCGTGGCCCCGATGATCGCGCCGACCTCGGCCGCGGCCCTGGCGATCGCGCCGCCGACCGTCTCGGGCACCCGCTCGAGGGTCGGGTCGGCCTCCAGGGTGGCCTCCTCGGCCGCCGCCGCGATCCGCGACATCGTCTGGACGGCCTCGATCGGGTACTGGCCGACGGCGGTCTCGCCCGAGAGCATCACCGCGTCCGCGCCGTCGAAGATCGCGTTGGCCACGTCGCTGGCCTCGGCCCGGGTGGGCCGGGCGGCGCTGATCATCGACTCCAGCATCTGGGTGGCCACGATCACCGGGTGCGCCTTCTCGCGGCACAGCTCGATGGCGCGCTTCTGCACGATCGGCACCCGCTCCAGCGGCAGCTCCACGCCCAGGTCGCCGCGGGCGACCATGATGCTGTCGAAGGCGTCGACGATCTCGGGGAGCGCCTCCACCGCCTGCGGCTTCTCGATCTTGGCGATCAGGGGGACGCGGACGCCCTCCTCCTCCATGATCCGGAAGCACTCCTGGGCGTCGGCGGCGTCGCGCACGAACGACAGCGCCACCATGTCCACGCCGATGCGCAGCGCCCAGCGCAGGTCGGCCTCGTCCTTCTCGGTGAGGGCGGGGACGCTGACGGCCACGCCGGGCAGGTTCAGGCCCTTGTTGTCGGAGACCATGCCGCCGACGACCACCCGGGTGAGCACCCGCGGCCCGTCGACCGAGACGACCTCCAGGGAGACCTTCCCGTCGTCGATGAGCACGGTGTCGCCGGAGGAGACGTCGCCGGGCAGGCCCTTGTAGGTGGTGGAGACCTCCTTGCGGCTGCCGGGGACGTCCTGGGTGGTGATGGTGAACTCATCGCCCACGTTGAGCCGCACCGGCCCGTCGGGGAAGCGGCCCAGCCGGATCTTGGGGCCCTGCAGGTCGGCCAGCACGCCGACGGCGCGGCCGGTGGCCTCGCCCGCCTCGCGCAGGTGGTGGTAGACCTGCGCGTGCTGCTCGTGCGACCCGTGGCTCATGTTCAGCCGGGCCACGTCGATCCCGGCCTCCACGAGGGCCTTGATCTGCTCGCGGCTGGAACACGCCGGTCCGATGGTGCTGACGATCTTCGCTCGACGACTCACGTGTTCCACCCTAGGTAGTTACCCGCCGGTACGCGCACCTTCCCGGCCGGGCATCACCGTCTGTTCACCGAGAACTTCCCTCAGTGGTCTAGACCATGACTTCCGGGGCGCGCGCCGGGGCGGCGTCCGGGCGCAGGCTCGCGCCGCGCAGCCCCACGAGCAGGGCCGCCAGCGCGACGACGGCCGGCGGGACGAGGAAGGCCGGGGCGGCGCCCAGCCGGTCGACGAGCTGGCCCGACAGGGCGGCGCCCAGGGCGATGCCCAGCGCCACCGCCCCGTTCAGCCAGGCGTAGGCCTCGGTCTTCACCTCGGCCGGCACCAGCGCGTCCAGCAGGGTGTACCCGGTGATGATGCAGGGGGCGATGACCAGGCCGGTCAGTGCCGCCGCCCCGTACATCAGGCCCAGGGACTGCACCAGGACGGGTCCGGCGAGCGCGGCGGCCAGCAGGGTCAGCAGCAGGGTCAGCCGGGACGGCAGCCGGGTCCCGGACTTCAGCCCCCCGTAGACGAGCCCGCCGACGAGGCTGCCGGCCGAGAACGTGCCGTAGATGGTGCCGGCCGAGCCGGGGCTGCCCAGCTCGGCGGTCAGCGCGGTGAGGCCCACCTGGAGGCTGCCGAAGACCGAGCCGACGGCCAGGAAGGCGACCGCCAGCAGCGGCACGCCCCGCCTGCCCAGCACCGCTCCGGCCGCGCCCGCCGCCGCGGGGCCGGGTTCGGGGGCGCCGTGCCGGACGCCGGCGAACATCAGGGTGCCCGCCAGCACCAGGACGAGCGCCAGCGCCAGGGCCCAGACGGGGCTGTGGGCGGTGGCGACCGTCAGCAGCACGATGGGGGCCAGGGTGAAGGTCAGCTCGTCGGTGACCGACTCCAGCGCGAAGGCCGTGCCCACCCGCCGGGGCGGCAGGAGGTGCGCCCAGCGGGCCCGGACCATCGAGCCGACCTGCGGCACCGTCGCGCCCGCCAGGCAGCCCACGGCCACCAGCAGCAGCGGTTCGGCCCGCCGCTGGGCCAGTACCAGCAGCACGGCCAGCAGGACGGCGTGCGCCAGCACCTGGGGCACCAGCACCCTGGCCTGGCCGTGCCGGTCGGCCAGCCGCCCGGTCCACGGGCCGAGCAGCGCCTGGGCCACGGCCGAGGCGGCCGAGGCGATGCCGCCCCAGCCGTAGGAGCCGGTGGCCCACTGGACGAGCAGCAGGATGCCCAGCTGCAGCATCGCGAAGGGCAGCCGGGCACAGAGCGCGGGCAGCAGGAAGCGCCAGGCACCGGGGGTGCGCAGCAGCGCGAGGTAGGACTTCAAGATCCGGGTTCTCCGTCGTCGAGTCGTGACGGATCCCGGCCACCCCGGTCCGCCAACAGTTTCAGCGTCGGACCGGGGTAGATACCGCCCTTTATCAGGACAGCCGCCATGCGGTCAGAAGTGCGAGTTTATACCCGGCCTGAACAGGACCGATAATGGGAGCGTGGCCGCCACTCCCCTCACTCTCACCACGTCCGACGGCGTCCGGGTCGCCGCCCGCCACCACGCGGCGGGCCCCTCCGCCGACGCGGAGCTGTGCCTGGTGGTCGGGCACGGCTTCACCTGCCACCAGGAGATGCCCGGCCTGCGGCCGATCGTCGCGGCGCTGGGCCGCACCGCCGCGGTCTGCACGCTCGACTACCGGGGGCACGGGCGCTCGGGCGGGCGCTCGACCGTCGGCGACCGGGAGATCCACGACCTCGAGGCGGCCGTCCGCCACGCCAGGGACCACCACGCCAGGGTGGTCACCGTCGGGTTCTCCATGGGCGCCTCGATCGCGCTGCGGCACGCCGCCCTGATAGGCGGCGTCGACGCGGTGGTGTCGGTCAGCTCGCCGGCCCGCTGGTACTACCGGGACACCGTGCCCATGCGGCGGGTGCACTGGGCCATCGAGCGCAGGCTGGGCCGCGCCGCCGTGCGGCTGGCCAAGCGCACCCGCGTCTCCCCCCGGGGCTGGGACCCGGTGCCCGCCGCGCCCTTCGAGGTGGTCGGGGACATCGCCTGCCCGGTGCTGATCGTCCACGGCGGCCGCGACGCGTTCTTCCCGCCCGACCACGGCGAACTGCTCTACGAGCGGGCCACCCGGCCCAAGGAGCTGTGGATGGAGCCCGAGATGGGCCACGCCGAGGTCGCCACCACCGAGGCGCTGAGCCTGCGCATCGCCGAGTGGGCCGCCCGCGCGTCGGCCGGGTCCCTGCCCTTCTCCGACGCGGGTTGAGGCGGGCGGTCTCCGGTCCGCCTCAACCGCGCCGCCCCTCCCCCGCCGGGGCCGGATCGGCGGTCCGCACGCCCCAGTAGACGCTGCCGCGGGTGAGGAACCTCGGCGGCGGCGCGGGCATGAGCCGCTGTTTGGCCTGCTGGGTCTTGCGCAGCTCGGCCAGCGGGCGCAGCTCGCGGTGGTTCATGGTCCCGGCGTAGGCGGCTCGGATCTCCTCGAGCTTGAGCTGGAAGACGTCGCGGCGGTCGCCCAGCGCGCCGACCGACGCCAGGTCCCTGCCGATGGCCCTGAACATGCGGCGGGCCATGCCGAACGCGCGGGAGCGGGCGAAGCGGACGCGCTCGCGTTCGCGCAGCGCCTCGCGCACCCTGCCGCGCACCAGGTCGTAGACGAACCGCCGGGGGCCGTCCAGGTGCTCGCGCAGGTAGCCCTCGACGTCGTGCTCCTCCCCGGAGGCCGGGGCGAGGCCGCTCAGCAGCAGGGCGTCCTTGAGCATGGACATCAGCAGCGACGGGTCGTCGTGCAGGTCCGGCTCCTCCAGCCTGAGTCCGCCGGCGCTGCGGTGGCCGAACGCGGCGAGGAAGCCGTCGAGTTCGGCGCGCAGCCACCCGGCGTCCTCGCCCTCGGCCTCGCGCAGCCACTCCCACAGCTCGCCCGGCGGACGCTCGCGCACCTCATCGGCCAGGCCGGGGCGCTCGGCCAGGTGCCCGGCCAGCTCGCCGAGCCGCCGCGCGGGCGCCGCGGACTCGACGTCGTCGCCGACCTTCACCGCCTCCCGCGCCAGCCATTCGGGGGCGTCGGGCAGCCACCTGGCGTTCAGCCCGTGGAGCACGCCGTACGAGAGCATGATCATGTTCTCGAGCACGGCGGTGCCGCCCCACTCCGACAGGAGGTCCTCCTCCAGGCGGTGCAAGGCGCGGCCGACCTCGTGGCCGGGCAGCTCCTCGTAGTCGACCGCGTCGAGCTCCTCGTACGCCCGCTGGAAGCGGTCGGTGAAGGACGCGACCGACCGGCGGACGGTGAAGAGCATGCACAGGAACCGCAGGGCGACGCGCAGCCGCACCAGGCGCTCCCGCAGCGGGGAGTCGATCGGGTGCTGGGCCTCGGCGAGCTCCTCGGCCGCCTCCCTGACGCCCGTCGCCTCGGCGAGCATGCGCCGGTTGAGCGCGTACCCCGGCAGCAGCCGGATGATCTTGTACCCGTTGAGGACGTTGTGGTAGACGCGGCCGTCGAAGTAGCCCAGCAGCTCGCCGAACACCCCGTCCAGCTTCTCCAGGTCGCGGCGCGGCACACCCAGCAGGCGCGCGTAGTCGCGGTAGACGCGGCCGTAGGCGTGACGCGCGAAGCTGAAGGTCAGCGGGGCGGTGATCTCGCCGAACGCCTCGGCGACGGCGGAGTTGTCCCACACCCGCACCTCGCCCTCGGCCTCGCGCAGGCCGGTGATCGGGCGGCTCTGCAGCACGTGGAAGACGCCGTCGCTCAGCGCCCACTCGACGTCCTGCGGCGCGCCGAAGACCTCCTCGACGGCGTCCGCGAGGTCGCCCAGCTCGCCGACCTGGTCGTTGGTCAGCGCGAACCGCTCGCGGGCGAACGGGGAGACCGGGCTGAGCCCCGTGCCGCCGGGCCCGGCGTCGAGCCGCTCGGCCTTCTCCCCGATGACGGCGTCGCCGACGACCCGGCTCGGCCGGTCCAGGGTGAGGACGTCGGCGTCGACCCGGCCGGACGCCAGCGTCTCCCCCAGCCCGTAGACGCAGCTGATGAGGGCCTTGGAGCGGTCGCCGGAGACCGGGTCGGCGGTGTGCATCACCCCGCTCACCTCGGCGGGGACCAGCTCCTGCAGCACGACCGCCAGGTCGATCCGGTCGGTGGGCAGGTCGTGCAGCCAGCGGTAGACCAGGGACCGCTCCGAGTACGCCGAGGCCCAGCAGTCCCTGACCCGCTCGGCCACCGCGTCGAACCCGGCCGCGCCCAGGAACGAGGAGTACTGCCCGGCGAAGGAGAAGTTCGGCAGGCCCTCGTCGGCGCCCGAGGAGCGCACCGCGACGGTGCCCTGGCCGACGGCGTCGTAGGCGCGCCAGATCGCCGTCAGCGCGGGGCCGTCCAGCGGTGTCACCGAGAAGGCCTTGGCGACGCGTGCCGAGACCTCCCGGGCGTTGTCGGGGTCGAGGCCGGCCAGCAGGCCCGCCAGCTCCTGATCCAGGCCCGAACGCTCCCGGAACCCGCTCAGGACCTCCACCCCGACCGCCGACCACGCCGGGACCCTGAGCCCCGCCCCGGCCAGCCGCCGCAGGTTCTCTCCCTTGCCGCCGAGCGCGCTCATGCCCGTACCACCTCCACCATCACCTCCGCCGGTTCCACCCCATCCTGGACGAACCTCACGGCCACCGCGCCCTTTCCACCGCGATCGGCGGAGACCGTCGCGGTGCAGGCGAGCCGGACGTCCAGCTCCGCCATGGCCGCGAAGCGGGTGGTGAAGCCGGTCACGGCCAGCCGGCCGGCGGGCACGCCGAAGTGGCGGGACATGGTCCACAGCGCGGCCTGGCGGGCGGCCTCCAGCAGCACCATGTCCGGGACATGGTCCTGCGGGCGCTCGAACATCGCCGGGTTCGCCGGGTCCGCCGCGACCCGCGCGGTGCTCTCGCCGCGCCGCCACGCCAGGTCGGCCAGCACGACGTTGCCGTCATGGGTGCGCCCGACGTTGCGGGCGGAGGGGAACAGGCCGGTCCGGTCGGGGGCGCCGGTCTCCCCGCCGAGCCCGTGCCGGGCGCGGCCCGCGGCGCGCAGCCCGCGCCAGCCCGCCTCGTCCCGCCAGGAGAAGGACGCGCGGGCGGTGGCCAGCCCGGTCCCGTCGGGGGCGGTGACCCGGTAGTCCAGGGCCATCGCGGAGGCGGACCGCCGGACGACGTCCGCCTCGACCCGCACCCGCCGGTCGCGGACGGCCTCGGGGTCCGCGGTGAGCCGCCCGCTCAGCTCCTCCAGCACGAAGCGGGCGTCCTGCGGCACGCCGTGGTGGCCGTGGGCGACGACGTAGCAGCCCTGGCGGCACAGCTCCAGGACGGGCAGGAGGTCGAGCCTGGCCGAGGGCAGGTCGTTGTAGAAGCGGTGGGCGGCGGGGAGCTCTCCGGCCATCAGGAAGCCTCCGGAGCCGGTGGCCACGTGGTCGGTGAGGAAGACCTCCCCGAGGCCGTCCTTGTGCACCAGGGGGCCGGGGAGGGCGCGTTCGCGGCGCAGCGGGCGCGGACCGCGGGCGGCGGCGTGCTCCCACTGGGCGGCGGTGACGCCGGGGAGCAGCGCGGTCCCGCCGGGCGCCGCCGGGTCCGCGGCGGCGGCGCCGAGCACCACCGAGTCCCAGGGTTCGTCCGGCTCGCCGAGCGCCCTGCGCCTTCGGGCGCGGTCGCGGGACAGGTCGTGCCCGGGGCTGCGCCGGTACAGCTCCTCGATCAGCGCGCGCGTCCCTGCCTCCCGGTCGGCCCCCGCGACCAGGTCGGCGTAGACGCGGCGCCGGTCGCGGCGGTCCAGCAGGATGCCGAACTCGCGGACCAGGTCGGCGGGCTCGTCGGCGGTGTGCACGAGATCGACCGGGGAGCCGCCGTCGTCCAGCCGGTGCCGCAGCTGCCACGGTTCGCGGCGGGCCGGGTCGGCCGGGCCCTTGAGATCGTTCAGCCGCAGCGTCGCCGGGACCGGCGCCTCGGGCAACCGCACCGCCAGCAGCAGGCTGTCGCCCGCGCGGGCCAGCGCCTCGGTCAGCTCCCGCCGCCGCCTGGTGGCGGCGTTCCACCGGTACCACCACATCGCGCGGGTGCTGTGCCGGTCGAGCGTGACGGGCTCGGCCGCGACGACCACCGCGTCCTGCTCCAGCAGCCACTCCAAAGCCGCCTCCAGCCGCCGCCCGGCCACCGCGGCGGGGGTGAGCAGCAGCATGGCGTGGCGGTCCAGCAGCGTCCACGGGTCGGACGCGACCGCGAGCAGGTCGTCCCAGCCGTCGCGGAAGTAGCCGTCGACCGAGAACAGCGCACGTTTTCGCGGCAGCGCGGAGAGCGCCTCGGGAACCGGTTCGGCGTGTTCGCCGCCGATCGTCGCCTCCGGGACCTCCGCCTGCGCCTCGCCGAGCCTGGCGACCGCCGTCATGCCACCTCTCCCTGCCGCGCGATGATCTTCAGTTCTCCGGCCGGCGGCCGCCGGTTCTCGCCGCCGGCCGTCTCCGATGGCCCGGGAGCGTCGCCGCGCAGGAGCCGGCGGGTCCGCGGCCGCCGGAGGGCCGCGCGGGGGCGCCGCCGCTCCCCGCCGGCCGCCCCCCGTGCTTTACCGACAGTTCATGTGAAAAACCATCGAAGACGAGTGGATCTTTGGTTGTCAAACCAGAACGAGAAGGGCACCCGGTGTTCACCTGACTTTAACAGGGGTTCCGAGATAGGAGTGTCCCAGGTCACAGCGGCTGCCAGAGCCCTTGCCCCACGGGCGGAGGAGGAGGGTCAATACGGCCCGGCTTTGTCAGATGGGTCACAATCAGAGCCCGCGGCGAGAGAATTCGCACCGCGAATTAAAGGTTCGCCGCCCGCCCGCGTCCGCCGCCGGAGGAAACAAAGAACGCCCGGCCCCAGGCGGAACCTGGAGACCGGACGTTCCGGCGGGCTCCGACTTCACATCGTGTCGTGGATGCGCTTGAGGAGGTCCGGGGTGGCGGTGACCGGCTCGGCCTCCACGCACAGCTGCTCCATGACCGCGAGGTAGCGTTCGATGTCCTCGCGCTTGTCGAGGTACAGGGCGCTGGTGAGCTGCTCGAGGTAGACGATGTCCGGCAGGTCGGGCTCGGCGAAGCGCAGGATGCTGAAGGGCCCGCCGGCCGCCGCGTGCCCGCCCCGGGCGAACGGCACGACCTGGACGGTGACGTTGGGCAGCTCGCACAGCTCGATGAGATGCCGCAGCTGCTCGCGCATCACCCCCGTGCCGCCCAGCGGGCGCCGGACGACCGCCTCGTCGACCACGGCCCACAGGTGGGGCGCGTGGTCGGAGTGCAGCAGTTCCTGGCGCTTCATACGCATCTCGACCCGGCGCTCGACGTCCTCCACGGCCGCGCCGCCGTGACCCAGCAGCGTGACCGCCCTGGCATAGCTCTCGCTCTGCAGCAGGCCGGGGACGAACTGCACCTCGTAGGCGCGGATGCGGCTGGCCGCCTCCTCCAGGCCGATGTAGTTCTCGAACCAGCGGGGGAGCAGGTCGTTGTAGTCGTGCCACCACCCGTTGGCGCTGGCCCTGCGGGCCAGCGCGAGCGCCTTCTCCCGCTCGGCGGGGTCGTGGACGCCGTAGAGGGTGAGCAGGTCGGCCACGTCGCGCTCGCGGAAGGAGACCCGTCCGAGCTCCAACCGGCTGATCTTGGAGTCCGAGGCGCGGATCGCGTAGCCCGCCTGCTCGCGGGTGATGCCCTGGTCCTCCCTCAGACGCCGCAGCTGCGCACCCAGCAGGATGCGCAGCACGGTGGGGCCGCCGCCGGCCGCGGCGGAGATGTTCAACACGGTCGCGTCTGCCGCTCGGGCCATTCGGGGCTCCCTGCGGACCTGCCTTCCCGGCTCGGCCCTATGAGACTTCCTATAACGGGCGAATCAGTATCCCATGCGGCACCTCTCTTGGCCATGCGCTCCCCGAGACCCGCCCTCCGTAACCCCAGGTGACCGCGGGTCAGCCCCCTGGTCAGGCGCCCCGGGACGGCACGGCCGCCGGTTGAGCGATCGCTCAGGCGACGAGGTGATCGAACTCACCGTCCTTGGCGCCGCCGAGGAACGCCTCGATCTCCGCGCGGGTGTAGATGAGCACCGGACCGTCGGGGTGCCGGGAGTTGCGCATGGCGATCTCCCCGCTCGGCAGCGCAGTGAGCTCGACGCAGTTACCGCTGGGGTTGCTGTGCCTGCTCTTGAACCAGAGCGGTTCTGCTGCGTGTGCGAACGCTCCCTGTGCGTGATCCCCCATGGTTTGCTCCGTTCCAAGCATGATTTTTTCCGCTGCAAGGACCGATGCACGTGCAGAAGCCCTTGCACCTGCACGGCTCGGAAGGGAAAGATAGCGGACACCCACGCAGCGCATCACCGGACCGCGTCAGGACATTTCATGACCGTTAAGCGGGCTCCTCGCATGATCAACAGCCGCCGGCTCTTCTGCACCGACGAAGGCAGATGGCCCGAGATGCTGCCGACCCTGCATGCGAGCAACTGGCCTACCCCGCCGGTCTCCGGCACCAGCCGGCTCGCCCGGCACCCGTTGAACAGCAACCTGGACTCGCCCAGGATCGCCCGGGACTTCGCCCGCAAGACCCTGGCCGAGTGGGAGCTGGAGGACCTCCTGTGCGAGGCGGGAGTGGTGATCTCCGAGCTGGTCACCAACGCCCTGCGCTACGGCCTGCCCGGCCGGCACCGCATCGCCCGCGCCCCGATCCAGCTCATCCTCATGCGCCAGGAGCGCCGCGTCCTGGTGATCGTCACCGACCCCAGCGGGGAGCCCCCGGTGCTCGGCGAGCCCGACGAGTTCGCCGAGAGCGGCCGGGGCCTGCAGGTGGTCGCCGCGGTCTCCGAGGCGTGGAGCTGGGCGCCGCTGTCCACCGGGGGCAAGGCCGTCTGGGCGTCGTTCGCGCTCTGAGCCCCCCGCCCTTCCGCGGCCGACCCGGCACCCCTACTATCTAGAAAGTTTCTTTACAGGTAGCAGGGGTGCCGGTGCGGGCCGAGGGTCGGACGAGCGCGAGCGGGCTGCCCGCCGTGTACTGGTATCTCTGGCTGGGCATGCTGATCAACCGCGTCGGCGGTTTCGGGGTGCTCTTCCTGTCGCTCTACCTCGTGCAGCGGCGGGGCCTGGACGCCTCCGCCGCGGGACTGGTCGTCGGGCTGAGCGGAGCGGGCGGCGCCGTCGGGGTGCTGGCGGGCGGGGTGCTCGCCGACCGGTGGGGACGGCGCCGCACCCTGCTGGCCTGCCACCTGCTCGCCGCCGGGCTCATGCTCGCCCTCGCCTTCGCCACCCGGCTTCCGGTGATCGCCGCGGTGACGTTCCTGCTCGGGGCCTTCCAGAGCATGGCGGGGCCGCCCCTGGTCGCCGCGATCACGGACGTCGTGCCGCCCCCCGACCGGCAGCGCGCGTTCAACCTCCAGTTCTGGGCGCACAACCTGGGCGTGGCCGCCGCCGCGCTCCTGGCCGGGCTGCTGGCCGAGGCGAGCTTCACCCTCCTCTTCGTGGTCGAGGCCGCCGCCACCTTCGCCACCTTCCTCCTCCTGGCGGTGAAGGTCCCCGAAACGCTGCCGGCCGCCCGCGGGGGCCGCTCCCCCGCCGAACGCGGCTCCGGCCTGGGCGCGGTCCTCACGGACCGGGTCTACCTCGTCTTCGTCGGGCTGACACTGCTGCTGGCGTACGTGAGCACGCAGAGCTCCACGATCCTCCCGCTGGCGATGAGCGCGGACGGCCTCGGCCCCGCGGCCTACGGGCTGGTCACCGGGTGCGCGGGAGCGCTGATCGTGGCCGGGCAGCTGCTCGTGCCCCGGTTCATCGCGGGACGGCCCAAGGCGCGGGTGCTGGCGCTGGCCAACCTGCTGCTGGGCGGCGGGTTCGCGCTGGTGGCCCTGGCCGACCGGGTGCCCCTGCACCTGGCGGCGGCGCTGGTCTGGACGCTCGGGTCGATGCTCGCCGCCCCGCCCAACGCCGAGGTCATCGCCGAGCTGGCACCAGAACGGCTGCGCGGACGTTATCAGGGTGTGTTCTACCTGGTGTTCCCGATCGCCTCTTTCGCGGCGCCCGCCCTGGGCGGGGTGTCCCTGGAGCGGCTCGGCGACCTGCACTGGGTATTGTGCGGGGCGGTCGGGGCGCTGGCGGCGCTGGGACACCTGCTGGCGGGCCCGGCCAGGGAGCGGCGGGCCGCCCTCGGACCGAAACAATCCGTCTCGGAGTGGTACATGAATGATCGGGGTAGAAGCTCAGAAAGGTCATCGTTTCACGGCTGTGAGGGGACATGACCCTTTCGTCTTCCTATGGTTTCGCGGCATGAACGTCGGGGGACCGGTCCGCGCGGCGGAGGCCAGGGCGGTCAAGGGCGCGGCGGCACGCCGCGACACCCGGGACTTCCAGCGCACCCCGCTGCCCGACCCGGGAGGGGCCTTCCTGCTCCGGGCGGTATGCGATCCGTACGCCGTGGGAGCCACCGGCACAGGACCGCTCATCCTCCACTGGAACGGGACGCTCTGGGAGAAGGAGCCCCTGCCCGCCTTCGACCCGGCCCTGAGCGGCGCGATGCTCACCGGCGTGGCGGGACGCGTCGCCGTCGGCGGGGCCCTCGACCGGCTCACCGGCGCCGAGACACCGCTGCTGCTGTGCCGCGACGACACCGGATGGGTCGAGGAGAAGGCGCCGGGAACCGGATTCCCCTACGTGCTGACCGGCGTGCACGGCGACTGGGCCGCGGGGCACGGGTTCCCGGGCACCGTCCTCCTGCACCGCGGACTGGGCGGCTGGACGCACCTGCAGACCCCCGGCCGCCCCGCGCGGCTGCTGGCCGTCGCGTCACTCGGCCGGCACGTCTGGGCCGGCGGGGAACGCGACCGTGAAGGGCTGCTGCTCTCCTTCGACGGGCGGTCCTGGAAGGAGCACCGGACCAGGACGGGGCCCGTCACCGCCCTCGCGATCCGCAACGGACGGCCCTGGGCCGCGGCGGGCCGGACGCTCCTGGAGTGGACGGGACGCCGCTGGGCCCGCCACACCGCCCCCCTGGACGTCAACGCGCTGTCCACCACCGCCTCCGGCGCGCTGTGCGCGGCCGGCGCGGGAGCGCTGGGCGTCCACGACGGGCGGCGCTGGGACCTGCGCGCCCTGCCGGGGACCTGGCTGGGCGCCGACCCCGTCTGGCTCGTGGGCTCCGCCTGAGGGCGTGTGATCCCCGCCTCCCGGGGTTTTCCCCACCTCGTTCCGGCGGGTAGGGCTGACGGAACTACGATCGTTTCCGATGACCCCTCCGGACAGGAGACCCATGACCCGCGCCGTCTACCTCGCCGCCACCGGGGCCGCCACCCGCAAGGCGTCCGTCACCCTCGGGCTGGCCGAGCTCCTGTCCGGGAAGGTCCGCAGGCTGGGCGTGTACCGGCCGGTCGTGGAGTCCGGGCGCGTCGACTCCATCATCGAGACCGTCGTGAACCGCTTCAACGCGCGCGGCGCCACCGGTGTCACCTACGACGAGGTGCACCGCGACCCGACGCGGGCGACGGCCGACATCGTCGCCGGATACCGCGCGCTGGCCGCCTCCTGCGACGCGGTCATCGTCGTCGGCACCGACTTCACCGACGTGGGCGCGCCCACGGAGTTCGAGTTCAACGCGGTGCTCGCCTCGCACCTGGGCGCGCCGGTGCTGCTGCTGGCCACCGGGCTCGGGCTGCGGCCCGACGAGGTGGCCGCCGGGGTCGCCCTGGCCGCCAAGGAGCTCGCCGCCGAGCACGCCGCGCTGCTGGGCGTGGTGGTCAGCCGGGTCGACCCCGGGAACCTCGCGGCGGTGCGTGCCGCGGTGGGCGTCGAACCGACCTTCGTCGTCCCCGAGGAGCCCCGGCTGTCCGCGCCGACCGTCGGGGACCTCATGGCCGCCTGCTCCGGCCGCCTCTTCCGGGGCGACCCCCAGCAGCTCGGGCGCGAGGTGTCGGGGCTGGCGGTCGGCGCCATGTCCCTGCCCCACATCCTGGAGCGCCTCACCGAGGGCCAGACGGTGATCATCCCGTCCGACCGGGCGGCGGCGCTGCTGCCGGGGCTGCTGGCCGCGCACTCGGCCGCCACCTTCCCCGCCCTGTCGGGGATCGTCATGACCGGCGGGCTCGACCTGCCCGAGCCGGTGCTCAGACTGGTCGACGGCATGGCGCCGAAACTGCCGGTGATCGCCACCGACCTGGACACCTTCGAGTGCGCCACCCGGCTGGGCCGGGCCGAGGGCCGGCTCGGCACCGCCGGCACCCACAAGATCGACCTGGCGCTGCGGATGTTCACCGAGTACGTCGACGGCGAGCGGCTGCTCGAGCGCCTGCACGTCACCCGCTCCCCCGCCGTGACCCCGCTGATGTTCGAGTACGACGTGCTGGAACGGGCGCGCGGCGACCGGCGCACCATCGTCCTGCCCGAAGGCGGGGACGAGCGCATCCTGCGCGCCTCGGACATCCTGCTGCGGCGCGGGGTGGCCGACCTCGTCCTGCTCGGCGAGCAGGACGAGATCCGGATGCGCGCCGCCGAACTCGGCCTCGACCTCGAGGCCGCCCGGGTCGTCAGCCCCTACGACCGGGAGCTGCGCGAACGGTTCGCCGCCGAGTACGCGCGCGTCCGGTCGCACCGGGGCGTCTCGCTGGAGCTCGCGCGGGACACCGTGACCGACGTGTCGTACTTCGGCACGCTGATGGTGCAGCTGGGCCTGGCCGACGGCATGGTCTCCGGGGCGGCGCACACCACCGCGCACACCATCCGGCCCGCGTTCGAGATCATCCGCACCGCGCCGGGCGCGACGCTCGTCTCCAGCGTGTTCTTCATGTGTTTGGAGGACAGGGTCCTGGTCTACGGGGACTGCGCGATCAACCCCGACCCGACCGCCGAGCAGCTCGCCGACATCGCCGTCCAGTCGGCCGCGACCGCCGCGGTGTTCGGCGTCGAGCCGCGGGTGGCGATGCTGTCCTACTCCACCGGCACGTCGGGCAGCGGGACCGAGGTGGACAAGGTGCGGCGGGCCACCGGGATCGTCCGCGAACTGCGGCCCGACCTGCTCGTCGAGGGCCCCATCCAGTACGACGCGGCGGCCGACGAGACCGTCGCGCGGGCCAAGATGCCCGACAGCGCCGTCGCGGGCCGCGCCACCGTGTTCATCGTGCCCAACCTCGACACCGGCAACAACCTCTACAAGGCGGTGCAGCGCAGCGCGGGCGCGGTCGCCGTCGGCCCCGTCCTGCAGGGCCTGCGCAAACCGGTCAACGACCTGTCGCGCGGGGCGACCGTGCAGGACATCGTCAACACCGTCGCCATCACCGCGATCCAGGCCCAGGGGGTTTGATGCGCTACGTCCTGGTCCTCAACTGCGGTTCGTCCTCCATCAAGTACCGGCTGGTCGACGCCGCCTCCGGGGAGGCCGCGGCGGGCGGCATCGTCGAGCGGGTCGCCGACCACACCGAGGGCATGCGGCAGGTCATCGCCGAACTCGAGGCCGCCGGGCCCGAACTGGGCCAGGTCGTGGCCGTCGGGCACCGGGTGGTGCACGGCGGCGACGCGTACGCCGAACCCGTGGTCATCGACGACGCGGTGGAGCGGACCATCGAGGAGCTGAGCCCGATGGCGCCGCTGCACAACCCGGTGAACCTCATCGGCGTCCGCGCCGCCCGCGCCGTCTTCCCCGGCGTGCCGCACGTCGCGGTCTTCGACACCGCCTTCCACCAGACGATGCCGCCCGAGGCCTACACCTATGCGATCCCCCGGGCGTGGACCGAGGGCGGCGTCCGGCGCTACGGCTTCCACGGCACCTCGCACGCCTACGTCTCCCGCCGTGCCGCCGCGTTCCTCGGCCGCCCCTACGGCGAGCTCAACACCATCGTCCTGCACCTGGGCAACGGCGCCAGCGCCTCCGCCGTCGAGGGCGGCCGCTGCGTCGACACCTCCATGGGCCTCACCCCGCTGGAGGGCCTGGTCATGGGCACCCGCTCCGGCGACGTCGACCCGGCGCTGGCGGCCTTCCTCGCCCGCACCCGCGGCCTGTCCGTCGCCGAGATCGACCACGCCCTCAACCACGAGAGCGGCCTGCGCGCCCTGGCCGGGCACAACGACCTCCGCGAGATCTGGCCCCTGGTCGACTCCGGCGACCCGGCGGCCGCCCTGGCCATGCGGGTCTACACCCGCCGCATCCGCAAGTACATCGGCGCCTACCACGCCGTCCTGGGCCGCCTCGACGCCCTCGTCTTCACCGCCGGCGTGGGCGAGAACGACGCCCGCACCCGCGCCATGGTCCTCGCCGGCCTCGAGCCCCTCGGCATCCTCGCCGACCCCGGGGCCAACGCCTCCCCCGCCCGCGACACCCGCGTGATCTCCGCCCCCGCCTCCCCCGTCACCGTCCTCGTCGTCCCCACCGACGAGGAACGCGAGATCGCCACCCAGACCCTCACCGTCACCGGCCTGGCCTGAGGAGCGCCCCCGGCGGGACTTCCGCCGGCCGGGGAGCCCGCGCGACCGAACGTCCGCCGTGGCCGGGTTCCGTCCGGCGATGCCCTGGCGGCACCGACCGGCGGGACACCGGCCCGTCGGACCCCGGCCGATGCCCGCCGAGAACGCCCGTGGCCTTTACGCAGTAAGCCCTGGACGGGAGACGGAGGCGGGAAGCCGAGGCGAGGGGACCAGGGGGAAGCCGAGGCAGGAAGCCGGGGCGAGAGACCGAGGCGAAGGGACCAGGTGGAAAGCCGAGGCGGGAAGCCGGAGCGGGAGACCGATGCGGAAGACCGAGGCGGGAGGCCGAGGCGGAAGACCGAGGCGAGGGGACCAAGGGGAAGCCGGGGCGAGGGGTCAGGGCTGGAGGTCGGCGTTGACGCGGATGCCCGCTTCGGCGAGGGCGCGCAGGAGGTCGGGGGCGGGTTGCTCGACGCCGCGGAACTCCACCCGGGTGAGCTGGCCGGCGTGGCGGACCAGGTGGGAGACGAGCCGGAGGGTGGGGACGGTGTCGGCGAACGTCAGGGTGCTCAGGTAGGGCATCCGGGACAGGACGTCCAGGGCGTCGGGGGCCAGGCGGGGCAGCCTCAGGTAGAGCATGCGCAGGCCGGGCGGCAGCCAGCCCAGACCGGTGCCGACGGCCTCGCCCGCGGTCAGGCGGACGACCTTGAGCTCGGGGTGCAGGCCCAGCATCCGGAACGACCTGTCCCCCAGCCGGTCGCCGGCCAGCGAGACGACCCGCAGGTCGGCCTCGGGGAGGGCGAACTCGCCTCGGAGGAGGGGGGACTCCAGGGTGAGGTCGATCAGCCCGGACAGGTCGCGCAGCGCCTCCACGCCGGTGTCGGTGAACTCGCCGCGGCATTTGAGCACCGTGAGCCAGGGCATCTCGCCCACCTCGTGCAGGATCTCGTCGGTGACCTCGGTGAGATCCAGCTCCTTGAAGAACGGCTGACCCCGCAGGGACGGCACCCAGCGCCCCGTATAGGCGAGCTCCACGTCCCCCGGGAGATCCACGCTCCGCATCTCCCCCATGGAATCCAGCGTATCCAGCAAGGGCGCGCGCAGGACGCTCCCCGCGTTACGCAAAGGCATCCTTTTCCCCTTTACCCCATTACCCGAATCTCCGGGCATCGGCTCGGGAAGATTCTTTCCACGACCGGCTCCGCACAAGCGCGATCGTTTTCGGAACCGGAGTCGTTGAAAAGGGCAGGACCGGGCTTTCCCTTCTCCGCCCGGACCCGGCGTCTTCACGGAGTGATGTCACCGGGGCGGGGCCTCCGCATGGGCGCGGCGGCGTTGACCTTGATACCGGCTTCGGCGAGCGGGCGGAGGACCTCCAGCGGAGGCTGCTCGACGCCGAGGAAACCCACCTTGGAGAGCCGGCCGCCGTACCGAACCAGCTGGGAGACGAGCCGGAGCGTCGGCACGACGCCCGAGAACGTCAGGGTGTTCAGGTGGGGCAGCTGGACGAGCGCTTCGAGGTGCTCGGGCACCAGGTGCGGCAACCGCAGGTAGAGCGTGCGCAGCTTCGGCGGGAGCCACCACAGCCCGGTGCCGACGGCCTCCTCCGCCGCCAGGCGTACCGTCTCGATCCCCGGGTGCAGACCCAGCATCCGAAACGACCCGTCGCCCAGCCGTTCACCGGCCAGCGAGACCGTCCGCAGGTCCGCCTCCGGCAGCGCGAACCTGCCCTCCAGCCACGGGGACTCGAGCGCGAGCCCGGTCAGCCCCGTCAGGCCGCGCAGCTCACGCGCCCCCGCGTCGGTGAACTCCCCGCACGCCCTGAACTCCGCGAGCCAGGACATGCCGCCCGCTTCCCGGAGCACCTCGTCGGTCGCCCCGGCCAGCTCCAGTTCCCTGAGGAAATGCCGCCCGCGAAGCGACGGCTCCCAGGATCCCGTGTGCACGGGCCGCTCTTCCCCGGGAAGATCCACAATACGCACCGCCCCCATGGACCGAGAGTAACCGGGGAAGGTGCACAACCGCTGATGCCGACGTTACGCGGAGGCGTCCTTTCACCTCGCGCTCCGTTACCGGTCGGCCCCGGAACCCCCGTCCGGATCACCGTCCACCCGCCCTCCCGCCGGACGCCCCGCTCCCCCGTCGGCCTGCCGGTGATCCGCAGTCCCCTGCCGTCGCTTCCCGTGGCGCTTCCCGCAGCACCGGCCCCTCCCGGCCGTGCCGTCATCGACGACCTCAACGAGCAGCCCGCCGTGCTTCGTGAACCCCGCGTCGTTCTGTCGGTACTCCCTCCCGGCAGCGACGTCCATCCCGGCATGGGCGCGCCCTGCACCCTTTTAAATCGGCTTCCACGTGTTCTCGGCCTTGTCCTCATCGACCCCTTGGCGAGACGGTTCGATCGGAAATATCGCGTTCCCTGAGCGAAGACGTCATTGTCCGAACCATGAAATCCCGAGGTCTCACCGTCCCTTTCCGGTGAAAGAGCAGCGGGGCCGCCGAGTGCGTGGAAGCAGGGCTTCTCTGGCGCAAGAGCACCTGGAGCGACCGCGAACCGGGGGGAACGCGTCAAGGCCGGTCCTCTTCGACGCGGAGGCCCTCCCGGCGGGCGTCCCGAGGCACCGCGGAGTCCTGCCGTGGCCGTCCGGGATTCCAAGGACCCCGAGGGGCCGAAGCTTCCGCTCGATCGGGCCCAGTGGCACAACCTATGCGGCGGGTTGAAAACCCGACGTTCGGGGCGCGAACGCGGGTCGCCGGTGGTTAGCATGCGCGAATGTCCACATTGCGGTTGCGGCACTCGGTCCGGGCGATCCTCCTCGACGAGGACGAACGCGTCCTGTTGTGCCGCTTCGCGATCACGGACCCGGTCGAGACGTTCGTGTGGACGACGCCCGGCGGCGGCGTCGAGCCCGGCGAGACGCCCCTCGCCGCGCTCCGGCGGGAACTGCGGGAAGAGGTCGGGCTGGCCCTCGAGACGGACCCGCCGCACGTGTGGCACCAGCGGATCGTCTCGGCCGAGCACACGGCGGGCTACGACGGCGTGATCAACGACTGCTTCTTCGTTCCCACCCCGTCGTTCCAGCCCCGCGGCACGATGTCCGCCGACCAGCTCGCCGCCGAGGGCATCAGCGACTTCCGCTGGTGGCCGCTGCGGGACATCGCCGCCTATCGGGGCCCCGAGCTGTTCTCGCCCCGCGACTTCGCCGCACGGCTGACGACGCTGCTCACCGACGGCCTCCCCGCCGAGCCGATCCCTCTCGGTCTGTGATCCACGTTCCCGGGTCTGCGATCCCCCGCGTCCGCGCCGCGTGACACGTACAGCCGTGCCCGTGGCGTTCCAGGCCTGCGACCGTGGGGTTCGCCAGGCCCGCGACGAAGTTCACCGGCCATGGCCGACCGCCGTGGGTGTGGCCGGGCAGCTGGAGGTCCACCCCGTGGCGCGCGGCTTCGTCGATGAACACCGGCTGGTGGGCCGGCAGTACCGAGGCCCGCGCCGGGTCCCGGTCGACCAGGTCTCCGACCACCGCGATCAGGTCCGGCCGCGTCGTGTTCACCGTCGCCGCGACCCGTTCGGCGAACCCGCGTTTCAGGGTCGGGCCCAGGTGGACGTCGCCGACGACCGCGCTGCGGAAGCCGTGTGCCGATCGCGGCGGCTTCCCCAGTGGCACTGTCACGCCCTTCGCCTTCGGTCCGCGCAGCACTCCGTACGTCCCGTATCCGGCGGTGCCGACTGCCGCCGAGGCCGCCGTCGCGGCCCTTCCGGTCGGGATGGGCGCGGCTTCCCGGCTGGTTCGGCGAATGCCTTCCGCATCGGTCGTCTCCTGATCGCCGTCTTCTGGGACCACCGATCTCTCGCCCTGTGATCCACGTCACCTTGGCGAGTGATATGTCGAGTAATAATCTGAACATAGCTTCCGATATATCGATAGGGGACCATGGTGAGACGCGGTGACTGGATGCTGGAGCGGCTGCTGGAGCGGGGAACCGCCACCGCGGTCGAGAGCGTCGGCGGCCGGTGGCGGCGCGTTCGGCTGGAAGGGGTCGGCGGGCTCGACTGGAAGCCGGGCCGTCATGTACGGGTGCAGGTCGGGGAGCTGTCGTTGCGGGGTGCCCGGGATCTGCTGCGCACCTATTCGGTGTGGGACTACGACGGCGACGCGCTGGAACTGCGGGTGTTCGGGCACGGCGAAGGCCCCGGGGCGCGGTGGGCCGGTGAGCTGGAAAAGGGCGCCGAGGTGATGTTCAAGGCGCCTGAAGGCGGGTTCACCGTGCGGGAGGGCGCGGCAGGCCACCTGTTCGTCGGCGAGGAGACCGCGTCGGTGGCGTTCGGCGCGATGACGCGGTCGCTCGACGGGCGGGCACGGGCCGTCGTCGAGGTGGGCGACCCCGCCGACCGCCTCCCGATCGAGGGCGACGTGGCGTGGCTCGAACGCGGCGCGGCTTCCGCCTTCGACTCGAAACGGCTGGTGGAGGCCGTCGCCTCGCTGGAGGGGCTCGCACCGGGAACCGTCGCCTACCTCGCCGGTGAGGCGAAGACCTGCCAAGCCGTCAAACGCCACCTGCTGCACGACCGCGGCTGGCCGCGCCGCGACATCGTGGTCAAACCCTTCTGGACCCCGGGCCGCCGCGGAATGGACTGACCCGCCGACGTCCCCGGCCGCAGGCGTCGTCATTCAAGGTCGCCCGGGGTGGTGAAGCGGATCTCGTGGGCGGCCCCGGGGGCGAGGAAGGCCAGCAGGGCCGTGCCCTCGGTGGTCAGGGCCTCGCGGTCGGACGGCGGGAGCGGGGCGAAGGGGCGCACGGTCAGTACGGCGGCCTCCCGGGTCTCGGTGAACGTCCAGGTCGCGGCGGTGAAACCGTCGAGGAGCACCAGGCGGGGGACCGGGCCGTGCGGGGGGAAGTTCTGCTGCCGGAGGCCGTCGGTGACCACGCGGGAGCGGTCGTGGTGGGACACCAGCAGGTTGTCGAAGTCGTACAGGTAGCGGGCGGGGGCGGGGGTCTCCGGGTCGGGGCGGGGGGCGTCGGGAAGGTCGAACAGCTCCGCTCCGTTCTCGTCGCGGAACGTCACCAGGCGGGGGCGGAGCCTGTCGAGGACTTCTGCCAGGCGGGTGAGGCCGCACCAGCGCTGCACGTCGCGTACGGTCGCCGGGCCGAACGCGGCGAGATGGCGCAGGACCATCTCGTCGAGCGTGCCGTCGGTGCACGGCGGCGCGCCGACCCACGATTCGAGCGGTGCGTGGGCGGTCCGGCCGCCGGTGCCCCAGACACCGCGCGGCGGGGTCTGGACGACCGGCAGCAGGTTGCGCACCGCGTAGGCGAGGCTCGCCGGGGCGCGGTCGGGCCACCGTTCGGCCAGCAGCCGGCCGAGCTCGGCCGGGGTGCGGGGCCGCTCGTCGAGCAGCCTCCGTCCCTCGGCCACCACCTCGCCGGTGTCCAGCCCGCGCATCGCCCGGCCGTGCGTGTGGTTGGCGAACAGGTCGCGGTCCAGTACCGGCTGCACGAGCGGGCGCAGCGCCAGCGCGTCGGCCGCCCCGACGAGGTGGATCGTCGAGCGCATGAGGGCGATCCGCACCGCCTTGCGCCCGGTGAGCAGCGCCGAGACGTCCTCGGGCCGGAACCCGGCGAGCCGGGACCACAGTCCCACGTACCAGGTGTGGGGGGTCTGCGCCTGCAGGCCCACGAGGTGCTCCAGAGCCTGCAGCGGGGTGAGGTCGGCGCGGCGCAGGAGCAGTTGCCGGTCGAGGGTGGCGCGGTTGAGGGCGCGGCGGGTCAGTGTCTGCATGAGTGCGCTCCGGGAGGCCGGGGTGCGGACGGCGAGCGCCGCCCGCACCCGGTCGGGCAGGGTCAGCCGAGCAGGCGGAAGAAGCCGCGGATGTCATCGACCAGCAGGTCGGGCGCGTCGTGCGCGGCGAAGTGGCTGCCCCGGTCGTAGACGTTCCAGGACACGATGTTCTTGTGGTCGCGGTCGGCGAACGGGCGGATCGACTGGAAGTCCCAGGCGAAGTTCGCCAGCCCGAGCGGCACCGTGGTGGGTCCGGTCGGTTTGTCCGCGGCATGGGCGTCCTCGTAGTACAGACGGGCGGCCGAGGCGGCGGTGTTGGTCAGCCAGTAGATCATCGTGTTGGTCAGCACATAGTCGGGGTCGAGGTTCGGGCCGAGCAGCTGCGCGTTCCAGCCGAGCAGCCCCACCGGCGAATCGGCCAGCGCATGCGCCAGGGTCTGCGGCGAGGTGGACTGCAGCTTGTCGTACACGCCGCCGTTCTCCATCCACCACTGGAGGAACTCGACCTTCTTCCGGTCCTCCTCGGACATGCCGATCAGTTCGGCCGGGTCGCCGGACGGGAAGGAGAAGACCTGGGTGACGTGCACGCCGAGCACGTGCTCAGGGTCGAAGCGGCCCACTTCGGGCGAGATGAGCGAGCCGCCGTCGTTGCCGTGCGCGCCGTACCGCCCGTATCCGAGGCGGCGCATCAGCTCGACCCACGCCCTGGCGATCCGGTACCGGTTCCAGCCCCGCTCCGTGGTGGGTCCGGAGAAGCCGAAACCCGGCACCGACGGGATCACGAGGTGGAAGGCGTCGGCCGGGTCGCCGCCGTGGGACCGCGGGTCGCTCAGCGGGCCGATCACGTCCAGGTACTCCACGACCGTGGTCGGCCAGCCGTGGGTGAGCAGCAGAGGGGTGGCGTCCGGCTCGGGCGAGCGGACGTGCAGGAAGTGCACGTTCTGCCCGTCGATGGTCGTGGTGAACTGCGGGTGCTCGTTGAGTTTCGCCTCCCACGCACGCCAGTCGTAGCCGTCCCGCCACCGCTGGACGAGGCTGCGCAGGTACTCCAGGGAGACGCCGTAGTCGTCGCCGGCGCCGGGCAGCTCGTCGGTCCAGCGGACGCGGGCCAGGCGACCGGCCAACTCGTCCAGGTCGGCCTGCGGGACGTCGATGCGGAAGGTGCTGATCTCGTTCATGTCGTCGACCCTGTCAGGCAATTAGGCTGGTTTCCCTCCTAATTAACCGGGAGACTTGAGGAATGCTGGAAACCTCTGCACGCCTCCTGCGGCTGCTCTCCCTCCTGCAGTCCCCCCGCGACTGGACCGGTGCCGAACTCGCCGAACGCCTCGGGGTCAGCGGGCGGACCGTGCGCGCCGACGTGGAGCGCCTGCGCGCCCTCGGCTACCCGGTGCAGGCCACCCGCGGCGCCATCGGCGGCTACCGCCTCGGCGCGGGCGCCGCCCTGCCGCCGCTGCTGCTCGACGACGAGGAGGCGGTCGCCGTCACGGTCGGCCTCCGGACCGCGACGGGCGGCGCCATCGCGGGGATCGAGGAGGCGTCCCTGCGGGCGCTGGCGAAGCTGGAGCAGGTGCTGCCGTCCCGGCTGCGGCGCCGGGTCAACGCCCTGCAGGCCTACACGGTGCCGGTCCCCCGCGACGGCACCGGCCCCAGCGTGGACCCCTCGGTCCTGACCGACCTGGCCGCGGTCTGCCGCGACCGCGAACGGCTCCGGTTCGACTACCGGGACCACGCGGGAGCGACCGCCCTGCGCGCCGTCGAGCCGTACCGGCTGGTCAACTGGGGGCGCCGCTGGTACCTGCTGGCGTGGGACGTCGACCGTGCCGACTGGCGCACCTTCCGCGTCGACCGCATGCGGCTCCGGACCCCGACCGGGCCGCGCTTCACCCCGCGCGACCTGCCCGACGAGGACGTCGCCGCGTACCTGTCGAGCCGGGTGTCCGCCGCCGCCTGGCGCTACCGGGCACAGGTCACCGTGCACGCGCCCGCCGACGCCGTCGCCGAGCGGATCGGCCCGGCGGCCGGGACCGTCGAGCGCGTCGACGAACGCACCTGCGTCCTGCACACGGGCGCGGACACGGTCGAGGCCCTCGGCGTGCACCTGGGCCTGCTCGACGCGGACTTCACCGTCACCGGGCCGCCCGAACTCCTGGAACACCTGCGCCGCCTCGCCGGCCGGTACACGCGGGCGACCGCGCGGGCGGCGGAGTGAGACCTCGCAATTCGCCCCAGACCCGAAAGGGGACTTGAATACCTGGATGAGAAGAAGAGTGCTGATCTTTGTGGCGGTGGGACTGGCCGCCGTCCTCGTCGCCGCCTTCCTCCTCCTTCGCGACGACCCGTCCGAGGAGAACACGTCGCTGGTCCGCGCGTGCGACGTGCTGACCGAGCAGACCGCCGGATCCCTGCTCGGCGAGGTCTCGCGCGGCACCGACGCCGGCGACGGGTCCAACACCCGGTGCCAGTACCTGTCCGAGTCGACGGGCGGCTCGATCGACCTCGCGGCGCAGCTCTACCGGGCCTCGGCGGACGGGAGCGCCGTCCAGCAGGCCCAGCAGGACATGCTCCAGCTGCACGAGGGGCGCAGCACCTCCTACCCGGGGCTCGGCGACGAGGCCTACCTCCTGTCCGTCGAGGGCCCGAAGGACCCCTCCGGCCGGCCGAGCGCGGGGGCGACGACCCTGTCGGCCCGGGCGAAGGACCTGCGGGTCACGGTCTTCCTCAACGGCGGGACCGACCCCGAGCAGTCGCGGACGGCCGCCGAGAAGCTGATCCGCGACTACCTGGCCCGAAGCGGCCGGGGCTGAGCGCACGACGGCGAAGAGCGCGGCCCCGGCCAGGGCGCGAGTGGAAGAGGCCGGGGCCGCGCTTCCCCCGATTCTCCGGCGGGGCCGGAGGGGTCAGCGGGTGGCGGAGGTCAGTGGGGCGTCGCCTTCTCCGCGCCGATGCCCGTCAGGGAGCGGACCTCCATCTCGGTGTACTTGTCGGCGCGGTACTCCTTGCTGAGGACCGTGCCCAGGTAGCCGAAGAGGAAGCCGAGGGGGATCGACACGAGGCCGGGGTTCTCCAGCGGGAACCAGTGGAAGTCCACGCCCTCGGGGAAGAGGGACAGGCTCTTGCCGTCGGGGCCGACCTTGCCGGAGACCACCGGGGAGAAGACCACCAGCAGGACCGCGGAGCCGAGGCCGCCGTAGATCGCGGAGACGGCGCCCGCGGTGTTGAACTTCTTCCAGAACAGGCTGTAGAGGATCGCCGGGAGGTTGCCCGAGGCCGCGACGGCGAAGGCCAGCGCTACCAGGAAGGCGACGTTGAGCTTCTGCGCGAAGATGCCGAGGACGATCGAGACGGCGCCGATGACGAACGCCGAGATCTTGGCGACGCGCACCTCCTCCTTCTCGGTGGCCTGGCCCTTGCGGATGACGTGGGCGTACAGGTCGTGCGCGACCGACGAGGAGGACGCCAGGGTCAGCCCGGCCACGACCGCCAGGATCGTGGCGAAGGCGACCGCGGCGATGAACGCCAGCAGGATCGTGCCGCCGACGTCGCCGAAGATCAGTTCGCCGATCTTCTCGGCCAGCAGCGGCGCCGCGGTGTTGCCCGCGGCGTTGGACTCGGCGATCTCCTTGGAGCCGACCAGCGCGGCGGCGCCGAAGCCCAGCACCAGGGTGAGCAGGTAGAAGACGCCGATGATCCCGATGCCCCACAGCACCGACTTGCGGGCGTCGCGGGCGGTCGGCACGGTGTAGAAGCGGATGAGAATGTGCGGCAGGCCCGCGGTGCCCAGCACCAGCGCCAGGCCGAGGCTGATCAGGTCGAGCTTGCCGGCCAGGCCCTGGGCCTCGGTGCCGTACTTCAGGCCGGGCTCCAGGAAGGCGTCGCCCTTGCCGCTCTGCTGGGCCGCCTCGCTGAGCAGGCTGGAGAGGTTGAAGCCGTACTTGCCCAGCACCAGCAGGGTGATCAGCGCGGCGCCGCCCATGAGCAGGACGGCCTTGACGATCTGCACCCAGGTGGTGCCCTTCATGCCGCCCACGACCACGTAGACGATCATGAGGATGCCGACGCCGACGATGGTCAGCGCCTTGGCCGCCTCGCCGGTCAGGCCGAACAGCAGCGCCACCAGCGCGCCCGCGCCGACCATCTGGGCCAGCAGGTAGAAGATCGACACCGTGATGGTGGAGATCCCGGCCGCGGTGCGCACCGGCTGCGGGCTCATCCGGAAGGCCAGCACGTCGGCCATGGTGAACTTGCCGGAGTTGCGCATCAGCTCGGCGACCAGCAGCAGCGCCACCAGCCAGGCGACCAGGAAGCCGATCGAGTACAGGAATCCGTCGTAGCCGCTGAGCGCGATGATCCCGGCGATGCCCAGGAACGAGGCGGCCGACATGTAGTCGCCGCCGATCGCCAGGCCGTTCTGGGCGGCGGAGAAGGAGCGCCCTCCGGCGTAGAAGTCGGTGGCGTCCTTGGTCTGCCGGGAGGCGCGGACCGTCAGGATCAGGGTCAGCCCGACGAAGAGCAGGAACAGGGAGATCGCCAGTGTCTCGTGGCTCATCGGCCCGCCTCCTCGCGCAGCCGTTCGGCCAGCGGGTCGAGTTTGGAGCCGGCGTACCGGGCGTACCAGTAGGCGAGGCCGAACGTCGAGACGAACTGCAGCAGCCCGAAGATCAGCGCGACGTTGATCGAGCCGACCACCTGCTGCCCCATGAAGCCGCGCGCCCACCCCGAGAGCACGACGTACAGCAGGTACCAGACGAGAAAGGCGACGGTGACGGGGAAGACGAAGGAGCGGAACCGGCGCCGCAGTTCGGCGAACTCAGGCCGCGCCCTGACCTCCTCATAGACGGTGATCTCCTCTGGAGAGGTACTCACCAGGGCCTCCTTACGGTGACGGGGGTCACAACAGATGGCGTGCGCCCACAACGTAAAGCCCCGACCACGCCCAGAGGAGACATGTATCGTCGAGGTGCCGCCGAGTTGCGTTCATCCCCCACCGCGTGCGACGAACGGTCGATCTGGCGCGTTGAACGGCACCGGCCGCTGTACTTGCGAACACCCGGTGGTTCCTCACACCCGGCGGGGCCGCCAGTCCCCCCGGTCCAGCCGCAGCCCCTCGGGCGTGTGCAGCCGCACCATCGTGCGCGCCACCCCGGCCGGACGGGCGGTGCGCCGGGAGACACCGACCATGACGAGGAAGGTCAGCGGCACCGTCCAGGCGCCCGGCTGGGCCAGCAGCGCCGCCGCCCAGCCCTCCCCCTGCCCGGCGGCGACCGTCCACACCACCGCCGCGCCGGTCAGCGCCCCGCCGGTGAGCAGGCCCGCCAGCGCCCCGGCCGCGGTCAGCCCCCGCCACCAGATGCCCAGCACCAGCAGCGGGCAGAAGGTGGAGGCCGACAACGCGAACGCCATCCCGACCATGGTCGCCACCGGCAGCGACGCGGGCAGCAGCAGCGCCAGCACCAGCGGCACGCCCAGTGCCGGGACGGTCGCCGCGCGGAACGAGCGCACCCCGCCGCGCAGCAGGTCCTGGCCGATCACCCCGGCCACCGAAACGGTCAGGCCCGAGGAGGTCGACAGGAACGCCGCGAACGCCCCGGCCGTCAGCAGTGCCGTCAGCGCCTCCCCGAGGAGGCCGCCGAGCAGCCGCCGCGGCAGCTCCAGCACCACCCCGTCGGTGTCGGCGAGGTCGGCGGCGTACAGCTTGCCGAGCGCCCCGTAGACGGCCGGGAGCAGGTAGAACATGCCGAGCAGTACGAGCACGAAGGCGGTGGTGCGGCGGGCGGCCCGCCCGTCGGGGTTGGTGTAGAAGCGCACCAGGACGTGCGGCAGCCCCATGGTTCCCAGGAACGTGGCGAGGATCAGCGAGTACGTCGAGTAGAGCTGCTGGTCGCCGGTCACCGGCAGCAGCCACGCCTGGTCGTCGATCCCCGGGGCGCCGTCGCGCCGCCAGGCCGCCAGCAGGAACACCAGCGGGACGGCCAGCGCGGTCAGCTTCAGCCAGTACTGGAACGCCTGGACGAGGGTGATGCTGCGCATTCCGCCGCCGAGCACCCCGATGACGACGACCGCGGCCACCAGCGGGCCGCCCGCCCAGGGCGGCGCGCCGGTCATCCCGGCCAGCACCCGTCCGGCCGTCTGGAGCTGCGGCAGCAGGTAGAGCCAGCCGATGAGCACCACCAGCAGGCTCGCCGTCCGCCGCACGGCCATCGACTCCAGCCGCGCCTCGGCGAAGTCCGGCAGCGTGTAGGCGCCGGACCTGCGCAGCGGCGCCGAGACCAGGACGAGCAGCACCAGGTAGCCGCCGGTCCAGCCGACCGGCAGCCACAACAGGTCCGCCCCGCCCGCCAGCACCAGCCCGGCGACGCCCAGGAACGAGGCCGCCGACAGGTACTCGCCGCCGATCGCCGAGGCGTTGGCCAGCGGCGAGACCGTCCGGGACGCCACGTAGAAGTCCGACGTCGTCCGCGACAGGCGCAGCCCGTAGAACCCCGCGAGAAGCGTCGCCACCGCGACCAGCGTCACGGCCGCCAGGTTCACCGGCGCTCCACCAGGTCCTCGAAGTCCTTCTCGTTGCGCTCGGCCTGGCGCACGTACCACCAGCCGAGCCCGGCGAACACCGGGTAGACCGCCCCCGCCAGCAGCAGCCACGGCAGCGGAAGCCCCAGCAGCCGCGCCTCCCGCAGCGGCGGGACCAGCAGCAGCAACAACGGCAGCCCACCCACGAGCAGCGCGAGCAGCGTGCACACGAACAGCGACAACCGCAGCTGCGACCGCACCAGCGCGCTCATGTAGACCTCCCCCAGGCGCGTCTGCTCGTCGATCTCCCGCGTCCCCGGGCTGGGCCTGCGCCGCGCGGCCCCCGTCCGCGGGCTCGTCACCGTCACCCGCCGTTCGCTCACCGCGTCCACCCGCCCAGCATGCAGGCACGCGCCCCGGGACACGCCGTATCCCGAACCTCCCGCCGGGCGGTCACGGGCGGTCCCGCCGGAGGAGGAGGTCACGCAGCTCGCGGGTGTGGCGGCGGCTGACGGGGAGTTCGGCGCCGGCGACGACGACGGTGCAGCGGCCGCTGTCGAGGCGGAGTTCGGTGATGTGCCGGACGGCGACGAGGTGGCTGCGGTGGATGCGCACCAGGCCCGCCTGGCGCCAGCGGTCCTCCAGGGCGGCGAGGGGGATGCGGACGAGGTGGCTGCCGGAGGCGGTGTGCAGGCGGGCGTAGTCGCCCTGCGCCTCGATGTAGTGGACCTCGCCCGGCTGGACGAAGCGGGTGACTCCGGACAGCTCGACGGCCAGCGGCTCGGGGTCGGGCGGCGGGGCGGTGTCGTCGGTGATGCGCCGGACGGTCTCGGCGAGGCGTTCGGGGCGGACGGGTTTGAGGAGGTAGTCGGCGGCCTGGACCTCGAAGGCGTGGACGGCGTGCTCCTCGTGCGCGGTCACGTAGACCAGGCGGGGCGGGGCGGCGAACTGGGCCAGGAGCCGGCCGAGCACGATGCCGTCCAGGCCCGGCATCCGCACGTCGAGGAAGACCGCGGCGAAGGGCCGGTCCGCGGCCAGGGCGCGGTCCAGCGCGCGCAGCGCCGCCGCGCCGTCGCGGACGCCGCTGACCTCGCTGATCCGGGGATCGGAGCGCAGCAGGTACACCAGGTCGTCCAGGGCGGGGGCCTCGTCGTCGACTGCCAGCACACGCATCCCCAAAGCGTGATGACCCTCACATTGGTTGTCAACCGGCCGAAACCCCCGGATGGTACTTGGGCACCCGGAGGCCGACCTTCGTCCCCGCGCCGACCGCGGTCTCGACCACCAGCCCGTAGTCGTCCCCGTAGACCTGGCGCAGCCGGGAGTCCACGTTGGCCAGGCCGATCCCCACCTCGCCCGACCGCTCCCCCGCCAGGACCCGGCGCATCTCCTCCGGGTCCATGCCGACGCCGTCGTCCTCCACGCTGATCCGGCACTCGGCACCGGCGTCCTCGGCCAGCAGGATGATCCTCCCCGGCCCGGGACGCCCCTCCAGGCCGTGCCGGACGGCGTTCTCCACCAGCGGCTGCAGGCACAGGAACGGGACGGCCACCGGCAGCACCTCCGGCGCGATCCGCAACGTCACCCGCAGCCGGTCCTCGCCGAACCGGGCGCGCGCCAGCAGGAGGAAGCGGTCGATGTTGTGCAGCTCCTCGGCCAGGGTCGTGAAGTCGCCGTGCCGCCGGAAGGAGTAGCGGGTGAAGTCGGCGAACTCCAGCAGCAGCTCCCGCGCCCGCTCCGGGTCCGTCCGGACGAACGAGGCGATCGTGGTGAGCGCGTTGTAGACGAAGTGCGGCGAGATCTGCGCGCGCAGCGCCCGCACCTCGGCCTCGGCCAGCAGGGTGCGGGAGCGGTCGAGCTCGGCCAGCTCCAGCTGGGTGCCGATCCAGCGGGCCACCTCCTCGGTCGCCCGCACCAGCCCGGCCGAGGCCTGCTCCCCGTAGGCGACCAGCGACCCCACCACCCCGCCGTCGGTGGTCAGCGGCACCACCACGGCGGCGCGGCCGTCGGCCAGCTCCACCACCCGGGGGCGGCCCGAGACCAGGGTCTCGGCGGCGAGGTCCAGCGCGTCCTCCGGCCCGGTGAGCACCTCGTCCCGGTCGGTGATCGCCAGCCCGTCCGCGCCCAGCAGCTCCCGCAGGTGCCGCCCGGCCTTCTCCGCGCCCTGCCGGGTCAGCCCGCCGCGCAGCGCGGGCGCGGCCAGGGAGGCCTTGTGCAGGGTCTCGAACGCGGCGCGCTCCACCGGCCCGCCGAGATCGCGCCGCCGCAGCCGCACCAGCAGGAGCACCGCCCCCGCCACCAGAAGCACCGCCAGCACGGCGGGCAAGACGAAGTCCACCTGGCAAAAGTTAGCCCCGGACGGGCATCTCCGGACGGGAGATAGCCTGAGATCATGGCTTCCGAGTCCTCCGTCCCCCCGTGCTGCGCCGCCTCCCGCCCGGCCTCCGAGCCCCGGCCCGTCGCGCTGAGCGCCCCTCCGGCCCGCGGCGACCGGCCGTTGAAGGGCATGATCCTGCTGGAGGGCGGGGTCTTCCGGATGGGCAACGAGGACGAGCTGGCCAACCCGTTCGACGGCGAGGGGCCCGTCCGCGAGGTGAAGGTCGCGCCCTTCCGGATCGATCCCACCACGGTCACCAACGCCCAGTTCGCCCGCTTCGTCAAGGAGACGGGCTACGTCACCGAGGCCGAGCGGTTCGGCTGGTCCTACGTCTTCCACCTGCGGCTGCCGCCGGAGGTCGCCGCGAACACCCCCGCCCCCGACGGCACCCCGTGGTGGCGCGCGGTCGAAGGCGCCTGCTGGCGGGCCCCCGAGGGCCCCGGCTCGGACGTCCGGCGCAGCCAGAAGCACCCCGTCGTCCACGTCTCCTGGAACGACGCCGCGGCCTACGCCGCCTGGGCCGGCAAGCGGCTGCCCACCGAGACCGAGTGGGAGTTCGCCGCCCGGGGCGGTCTCGACCAGGCCGTCTACCCCTGGGGCGACGAGCTGTTCCCCCGCGGCCAGCGCCGCTGCAACATCTGGCAGGGCCAGGGCGTCTTCCCCGACCACCACGACGGCGTCCCCGGCCCCGTCGCCGCCGACTCCTACCGCCCCAACGCCTACGGCCTGTACAACACCGTCGGCAACGTCTGGGAGTGGTGCGACGGCTGGTTCGACGAGGCCCGCGACCGCCGCTCCATGCGCGGCGGCTCCTTCCTGTGCGACGACTCCTACTGCAACCGCTACCGCGTCGCCGCCCGCACCGCCAACACCCCGGACTCCAGCAGCGGCAACACCGGCTTCCGCTGCGCCGCCGACGCCTGACCTCCCCGTTCGCGCCAGCGCCATCCACCGATCGGTTGATGCACGGGTCAGCCGGTTCCAGCGCGGATCATGGCCGGCGGGTCGATGTCCGGAACGGGCTGGGAAAACATGATTGAGGCATGGCAGTCATCGAGGTCGCGAACCTCAGCAAGCGGTACGGGGACCGGACGGTCCTGGACGGCGTCTCGTTCACCGTCGAGGAGGGCGAGATCTTCGGCATCCTCGGCCCCAACGGGACGGGCAAGACCACCACGGTCGAGTGCATGGAGGGGCTGCGCAAGCCCGACGGAGGCTCGATCCGGGTGCTCGGCCTCGACCCCGCCAAGGACGGGCGCGTGCTGCACGAGCGCATCGGGGTGCAGCTCCAGCACACGCAGCTTCCGGAGAACATCAAGGTCTGGGAGGCGCTCGACCTGTACGCCTCCTTCTACGCCGCGCCGAGGGACTGGCGGGCGCTGCTGGACGACTGGGGCCTGACGGACCTGCGCAACGCCCGTTTCGGCAAGCTGTCGGGCGGCCAGAAGCAGCGGCTGTTCATCGCCCTCGCGCTGGTGGGCGGCCCGGAGGTCGCGTTCCTCGACGAGCTCACCACCGGACTCGACCCGCAGGCCCGCCGCGCCACCTGGGAGCTGGTCAAGCGGGTGCGGGAGTCCGGCGTCACCGTGGTCCTCGTCAGCCACTTCATGGACGAGGTGGAGGAGCTGTGCGACCGCGTGGCCGTCCTCGACCGGGGCGGCGTCGTCGCGCTCGACACCCCCGCCGGGCTGATCGACGGGATCGACGCCGAGCACCAGATGCGGTTCACGCTGATGGACGGCGCCGCCTGCGACCCCGCCGCCCTGCTCGGCGGCCTGCCCGGAGTGGCGGGCGTCATCCGCGACGGCAGGCGGGTGACCGTCACCGGTCGGGGCGACTTCGCCACCGCCGTCACCTCGGCCCTGGCCCGCGAGCTCGTCCCCGTCGCCGACCTGCGCATCGACAAGCGCACGCTCGACGACGCCTTCGTCGCACTGACCGGCCGCTCCCTCCACCTCTGAGGAGACCCCCCATGACCGCACTCGCCAAGCTCACCAACGTCGAGTTCAAGCTCCTGGTACGCGAGCCCGGCTCGATGTTCGCCTTCCTCATCCCGCTCTTCATCCTGATCGTCTTCGGCGGCTCGATCGAGCCGGGCGACACGCTGCTCCTGCCGATGACGCTGGCGATCGCGGTGGGGCTGGTGGGCCTGTACCTGCTGCCCACCACGCTGGCCTCCTACCGGGAGCGCGGCATCCTGCGCAGGCTGTCCCTCACCCCGGTGCGGCCGGGGAGCCTGCTGGCCGTGCAGCTCATCCTGCAGCTCGTCCTCGCGCTGGCGGCCGCCGGGCTGCTGCTCGCCGTCGCGGGCACCGTCCTGGACGCGCACCTGCCGACCGGGGTGGCCGCGCTCGCCGCGGCCTTCCTGCTGGGCACGGCCGCGATGTTCTCCATCGGCCTGCTCATCGCGGCCCTGGCGCCGAACGGGCGCGCGGCCAACGGGATCGGCGTGCTGCTGTACTTCCCGATGGCCTTTCTCGCGGGACTCATCCAGCCCGTGGGGCAGATGCCCGATATTGTGGCCGAGATCGGGAAATACACCCCGCTGGGGGCTTTCCGACAGGCCCTGCAGGACGTCTGGGCCGGGACGTCTCCGGCGCCCCTGCTCCTGGGCGTCATGGCGGCCTACGCGGTGGTCGTCAGCCTCGCCGCGGCCAGGTTCTTCCGGTGGGAGTGACACGATGACGACGGCGGCGGGCGCGCGCCTGGACCGGTGGGAGAACCTCCTGGCGCGCCTCATGGCCGCCGTCCCGTTCCTCCTGCTGGCGATCTCCCTGGTGCTGGCCCTGCTCACCGACGAGCGGCCGGGGGCCTACCACCTCGGCACGTCGGGCCTCGCCGTCCTCGCCGCGGCCTGGACCGCGGTGACCGCCCCCCGGAACGCGGCGGTCCACGTCACCGGCCTGGTGATCCTGATCGCCGTGCTCTGCACCCGCTCCATGTGGTTCGCGGGCTTCTTCGCCTTCGCCGGCTACATCTCCTCCTGGCAGACGCTGAACGGGAAGTGGCGGTACGCCGGGATCACCGCGACGGCGGCGATCAGCATCACCGCCTACACCGGCGGGCTCCCCGACCCCACCCCGTCCGCGATCCTCACCCACCTGTTCTTCATCGCCGCGATCGTCGCCGTCGTCAGCCTGTTCAGCTTCTCCGGCGACGTCACCGCCGAGCGCAGCGCCGAACGCAAGCGGATGGTCGCGCGGCTGGAGGAGACGATGCGGGAGAACGCCGGACTGCAGGCGCAGCTCCTCGTCCAGGCCAGGGAGGCGGGCGTGCTCGACGAGCGCCAGCGCATGGCCGCCGAGATCCACGACACCCTCGCCCAGGGCCTGACCGGCATCATCACCCAGCTCCAGGCGGCCGCCCGCGCCGAGACGGACCCGGCGGCCCGGCGGCGGCACCTCGACACCGCGACCCGGCTGGCCCGCGAGAGCCTCGCCGAGGCCCGCAGGTCCGTCCACGCCGTCGTCCCCGGCGAGCTCGAGACGGCCTCGCTGCCCGAGGCGCTCGCCGAACTCACCGACGGCTGGTCGGAGCAGAACTCCGTGCGCGCCGAGTTCACCGCGACGGGCCCGGAGCGCCCCCTGCACCCGGAGATCGAGGCCACCCTCCTGCGCATCGCCCAGGAGGCCCTCACCAACATCGCCAAGCACGCCGGAGCCTCCCGCGTGGGCATCACCCTGTCCTACATCGACGACGTGGTGAGCCTGGACGTGCGCGACGACGGCACGGGCTTCGACCCGTCGCGCTCCCCTGACGGCGGCGGCTTCGGCCTGACATCGATGCGCAGCCGGGTGGCCCGCCTCGCTGGCACGTTCGAGCTCGAATCCGAACCCGGCTCCGGCACCGCGGTCTCCGCCATCGTCCCCGCCGTCCCCGCCCGCCCCGAGGAAACCCCCCGTGCCTGACGCCCCCATCCGGCTGCTCATCGCCGACGACCACCCCATCTTCCGCGACGGCCTCCGCGGCATGTTCGCCGACGACCCTGCCTTCGAGGTCCTCGCCGAGGCCGAGAACGGCGCCCGCGCCGTGGAACTCGCCCGCACCCTCCAGCCCGACGTGATCCTCATGGACCTGCGCATGCCCGTCATGAACGGCGTCGCCGCCATCAAGGAACTCACCCGCCTCGGCATCCCCTCCCGCGTCCTCGTCCTCACCACCTACGACACCGACCGCGACGTCCTCCCCGCCATCGAGGCCGGAGCCACCGGCTACCTCCTCAAGGACGCCCAACGCGACGAACTCGCCCGCGCCATCACCGCCGCCGCCCGAGGCGAGACAGCCCTCTCCCCCTCCGTCGCCACCCGCCTCCTCGGCCGCGTCCGCACCCCCGACACCCCCCTGAGCGCCCGCGAACTGGAGATCCTCCACCTCATCTCCCAGGGCAACAACAACCGCGAAACCGCCGCCCGCCTGTTCATCAGCGAGGCGACCGTGAAGACCCACATCCTCCACCTCTACGCCAAACTCGGCGTCAACGACCGCGCCGCCGCAGTCGCCGCCGCCTTCCAACGCGGCCTCCTCCCCCTGGAGTGACCCTCCCTGCGTTCATTCACCTTCACTCGCAGCCGATGCCGTTAAGGTCGATCCGAACAGCTCAGAGGGGCTTCGACAGGAACGGACTCGGTTGAGGCAGAGGGAGCTACCGCCCGAACCGGCACAAGTAAGAGGTCGGGACCGGGAGTGGAAGCTGCTGCGGGAATTCGTGCAGGACCCGCCACCGCAGTTGCGGCTGGCGATCGTCTCGGGACGCCGCCGCCACGGAAAGTCGTTCCTGCTGGAGACGCTCACCGAAGCGGCGGGAGGCCTGTACCTCACCGCGATCCGGGAGGAAGGCCGCGTCCCGACGTTGCGGCGTTTCAACGAAGCGATCGCCCGCCACGTCGGTGTGCCCGCGCATGCGCTGCGCCTGGAGGGCTGGGAGGAGGTGCTGACCACCGCCCTGAACGTGGTCGACCGCGCCGCCGGCGCACCGCTCGTGATCATCGACGAGCTCCCCCACCTCCTCCGGCACTCCCCGGAGATACCCGGGCTGCTGCAACTGCTCTACGACCGTTCGCAGTCCGGGAAGGCCCCCGGCGGGCGGATCGTTCTGTGCGGCTCCGCGATGAGCGTGATGAACGAACTGCTGTCAGGCACCAGACCGCTACGTGGCCGAGCCGTCCTGGACCTGCGGCTGCCCGCGTTCGACCACCGCACCGCCCGCGACCACTGGCAGATCGCCGACCCTGAGACGGCTCTGCTCGTCGACGCCTGCCTGGGCGGCGCTCCCGGGTACCGGCCGCTCGCCCCCGGTGCGGCCCCACAGACCACGGAGGAATTCGACGACTGGGTCCAACGCACGCTCCTGGACCCCGGTCGCGCCCTGTACTCACGCGTCGAGGCGGAGTTCCTGCTGCGCGAGGACCCGCGCATCACCCACCGCACCCTCTACTACGACCTGCTCGCCGCCGTGGCCCAAGGCACCTCCACCCCGACTCGGATCGGCGCCCTGCTGGAACGCCAACGCTCAGCCGTGGCCGCCCCGCTGGAAGTCCTGGAATCCACCGGTTACCTGCGCAAGGAGCAGGACCTCCTCAAAACCCGCAACCCCGTGATCACCGTCGCCGACCCGGTGATCCGCTTCAACCAGCTGATCACCCTCCCTCTCGTGGACATGATCGAACACGACCGCGCCCGGCAGGCCTGGCAGGAATCCCGCCCCACCTTCCACTCCAAGATCCTCGGCTCCCACTTCGAAGAACTGGCCCGCCGCTGGACCCGCGCCTTCGCCCCCGACGAGACCACCCTCCGCACCGGCGTGGTCGGCTCCACCGACGTCCCCGACCCGGCCGCCAAGACCAAACACGAGGTCGACGTCCTGGCCCTGGCCCCCGGTGAACGCCCCCGAACGGCCCACGCCCGTATCGCCCTCATCGGCGAGGCCAAGGCCACGATCCAGCCCCGAGGCCCCCACGACGTCGCCCGCCTCGAACACATCCGGGGCCTACTGGCAGCCCAAGGCCATCACACCGCCGACGCCACCCTGGCCCTGTATTCCCTCCACGGCTTCCACCCCGGCCTCCAACGCGCCGCAGCTCACCGCACCGACCTGCTCCTGATCGACCTGGCGGCCCTCTACGGATGCGGCCCGGTCCTCGGCGGCCGATAGCGCGTCGGCCGGATCGCCGCGCCGTCGGCCCCCGGCGTGAATCTGAGCCGGAGGCTGCTCGACTAGAAGGTTAGTAGACCAGTCTCTATATTCTTTGCCATGAAGGTTCATCACCTGAACTGCGGAACGCTGCGGCGGCCCGTGGGCTGACGCCTGGTCACCGGACGCGGCAGTCCTTTCGCGCTCGCGCGGCAGGTCTGCCACTGCCTGCTCATCGAGACCGGTGACGGACTCGTGCTGGTGGACACCGGCTACGGGCTGGGGGACGTCGACCGGCCCGAGCGCCTGCCCCGGTTCGCGCGCTGGACGATCCGGCCTCGGCTGGACGCCGCCGAGACCGCGGTCCGGCAGATCACCCGGCTCGGCCACGCGGCCGAGGACGTGCGGCACATCGTCCTCACCCACCTGGACTACGACCATGCGGGCGGCCTCGCGGAGTTCCCGCACGCGAAGGTCCACGTCTACGCCGCCGAACTCGACGCCGCACTGCGCCCGGCCACGTCCAAGGAACGCCTCCGCTACCTTCCCGACCAGTGGGCGCACGGCCCCGACTGGGTGGAGCACACCACCCGCGGGGAGACCTGGAACGGCTTCTCGGCGGTTCGCGACCTGCCCGGGCTGCCGCCTGAAGTCCTGCTGGGCCCGCTGGCCGGGCACACCCGCGGCCACGCGGGCGTCGCCGTGAACACCGGCGAGCGGTGGCTCCTGCACGCGGGCGACGCCTACTTCAGCCCCCTCCAGATGGCCGAACGCCCGTCGTGCCCGCCCGCCACCAGGGCCTTCCAGACGATGTTCCAAGCCGACCGCGCCGCCCGGGTGCACAATCTGAACCGGCTGAACGAGCTCGCCCGGTCCGGTGCCGTCGAGGTCTTCAGCGCCCACGACAGCACCGAGTTCGACCGCGCCCGCACGGAGTGATGAACGATGGCACCTCACGGCGAGACCCGAAAGCGCATCCTGGCCGCGGCCGCCGCGCTGTTCCGGAGGCAGGACTACCACGCCACCGGCCTCAATCAGATCCTCGCCGAGGCCAAGGCCCCAAGGGCTCCCTGTACTTCCACTTCCCCGGCGGCAAGGAGCAGCTCGCCGTCGAAGCCACCGCCCAGGCCGCCGACGAGTGGGGGCACGCCATCGACGCCGTCCTGGCCGAGGCCGGCGACACGCGCTCGATCACATCGGACATCGCCGACCTCCTCGGCGCGGTCCTGCTGGAGTCGGACTTCCGCGACAGCTGCCCGCTGGCCACCCTCGCCCTGGAGGTCGCCGCCGACAGCGACCAGATCCGCACGGTCTGCGCCGGCGGCTACCAGCGCTGGATCGACCTGATCACCGTGAGCCTGCGCGACCGGGGCGTCCCCGAGGACCAGACCGAGGAACTCGCCACGTTCGTCCTCGCCTCGGTCGAAGGAGCGCTCCTCCTCGCCAAGGTCCGCCGCGACACCGCGCCCCTCCAGCAGGTCGCCGCCCAGCTCGCCGCCCTCATCGCCGCCCGGATCCCCTCCGAGGCCCCCTGACCGCGCCCCGGCGTCCTGGACGGCTTGGGATCTGCTGTTGTGGCCAAAGATGCGGCAGACGCTCCTGAGTTGCGGCACTCTATAGGGCGGCTGTTCGAACCTCTGGATGGAGGCCGGCACATGACCCTTCGGTGGCGTGGACGCGTGATGGGTGCCTGCCTGGTCGCGATCGCGGCGGCGCTGCTCGTCTGGGCGGCGGCGGTGGTGATGCCGGACGGCACCCAGGTGCGACCCGCCGCCGCGAAAGCGGCAGCCGCGGGAAAGATCAAGCCTGGTGTCACCTACCGGGGCGTGGCCACGTTCTACGACGCCGGCGACGGCGACGGCGCGTGCATGTTCGGCCCCGCGAGCAACCTGATGATCGCGGCCATGAACACCACCGACTACGAGAAGGCCCGAGCCTGCGGCGCCTACGTCCGGGTCCGCGCCAACGGACGGGCCATCACCGTCAAGGTCACCAACGAGTGCCCCACCTGCGGCCGCGGCCAACTCGACCTCAGCCGGCCCGCTTTCGCCAAGCTCGCCGCCCCTGTCAAGGGCCGCATCCCCATCACCTGGCGCCTGCTCAGCCCGAAGGCCTCCCGCAAGATCGCCGTCCGCTACAAGACCGGCTCGACCCGCTGGTGGTGCGGCATCCAGGCCATCGACCACCGCAACCCCGTCGCACGCCTGGAAGCCCGCACCGCCAAGGGCTGGAAGAAGCTGCCCCGCACGGAATACAACTACTTCCTGTCCGCCAAGGGCGCCGGCTGCGGCAAGGCCGTCCGCATCACCGACATCTACGGCCAGCGCCTGACCATCAAGGGCGCCAAAATCCGCCCGGACGCCGTCCAGCGCTCCCGCGTCCAGTTCGCCAAGCACTGACGCGGAGATCCCGGCCCCGCACCAGCGGCGAGCGCAGCCAGGAGCGGGTGGGTTCCCGCAACGGCTACCGGGTCCGAGAATAGGACACGTGGGCGGGGACGGTGGAGCCGACGATCCCGAAACCGCGGTCGGGTTCCTACTTTCCCGAGTGGCTGCTGGACCGCCGCCGACGGGCTGAGCAGGCCCTAGTCTCGGTGGTCGCGACCGCCTACCTGCTCAGGGTGAGCACGCGACGGGACGACAAGCCGGTCGAGCAGCCGGGCATCAAGAGCATCTCCAAGTCTCAGATCAGCGAGCCGGCCAATTCCCTGAACGGCCAGGTGGAAGCCTTCCGCAACCGGCCCCTGGACTCAGGTCCTTACACGAACGCGCGAGCTCCTTACCGGGGTGCCGGTCGGGTGTCTCACCGAGCATGTACGCGATCTCCGGGCGCAGGCCGGGCGGATGGCCTGGGCCGACCACTGACCGACGGCCGGGGAAATGACACCCTCCTGTCCATCATCCGAATTTCAAGCGGTGACCGCGATCGCCGTGAGTCTGATGTCGTTCTTCGGGGACTGGTCGGTCCAGCGCCCGCCGGCGTAGTGCAGCACCTTGTCCTCGGTGACCGCCCAGAGACCGTGTGCGGCGTGAGCGTCGATGTCGAGCAGCTTCTCGTCGGCCGCGACCTCGCTCCATTCACCCTCCGACCAATGGCGCACGACGGCCTTGATGTTCTTCCTCGGCCCGGTCGGCGCATCCGACAGTGTCCAGACGTCGTCCGGAGAAGCGGCGGATTATGGCAGCCTTCCAGAGAGCATGCTGGAAACCGTTCTGTACGGTTCCGTCATCGCTGCGCATCAGCCGGGGGATGTACAGCCTGGACTCCGCATCCGGCACACCCAAGGCCACACTCGCCGACCACACCGACAAGGCCGTCTCCTCTGGGTTCAGCATAGTACCAGTCACCCGATAGCGATCCCTTTGCCCATCTCCATCATCCGCAAGCCCGTTTCTCGACACCATCGGTTTCCAGCAGGCGTCATTTAGGGCCAGAGTAGAGGAACCCGCCTACTCCCGAATAATTAGTGTAGAGCGACCACTGATCGTCAAGCCAAAACCCCCGGAACTCCCCGCCGGACTCGTACCACCGGAAAGTCCAGATATTCGGATCCCCGTAGGCGAGAACATAAAGATCCATAAAACCCTCTCCACGCTCGATGCACCGCACCTCGAAGAAACCCGCCTTCACCACCGGCGCGTTCGGCACCTTGTCGAGGTCGACGGCCATGCAGTCCGGCGAAACGGCGACCACTGAATCAGCTGCCCTCTCCAGCTCCCCCCTGGAGAGAATAAACCTCAATTCGAACAAAACCCCCGTTCGGGCCACCGCGAAAACAGACAGCACCGCCAGCAAGCAGGCCGACGACCGGACTACGAATCTCCTATCCAAGCTCCGACCCACCCACTTTCGCAGTACGAAGAAAAGCCAACCTAGAAAGATCAGTATCAAGGTAATGACCACCGGCAACTCTATCCAGCCAGGAAACCCGGCAATGGTACCGGCACCCAGCAAGACCACCAAGAGGCAGCACGACAGGAGAACGATGGATCTCACTTCCACCTCCAAAGCCCAGAGGTGGTGCCGCAGCACCACCTCTGGGTCGACAACCGGCTATAAGCTACACGTACTTACACTTGACTCCGCAGTTCATACCCCTAGGGAGGCACTCGAGCTTCGTCTTCGGCTTGAGCTTCATCATGCGATCGTAATAGCGTTCGATCTCGCCCGATGAAATGAACTTTTCGGTGCCATATTTCTTACGCATATAGTTACCCATTTTAACGCCTTGATTATTATTCATCCTGTCGATTTGGACCAGGGCCATTCCTCTGCAATCCCCGTACTGGACATCTTCCATGTCATTGGACTCTTTCAACTCACCGATCTTCGACGCAATCTTGCCGGAATACTGGACCGTCATCACCATCATCCAGAGTGCGTGCTGAACGGCGTTCCCGAAAGTTCCGTCACCGCTTTTCTTAAACTTCTTTTCCACGAATTTTTCAACGGCCTTGGCAAGGCGGACGGATTCTATGCAGTACCGGTGCAGTGAGTCAGACAGAGTGGTCAGGCAGTCGGCCGCATCAGCGGAGATGTCCCGCCTTGCCCTCAACGCTTTCTTGGGACGTGAAATCGATGCCTTCTTATAAGCCGTCTTGACGACAACGGCTGAGGCCTTGTCGACCTTCTTCGCGACCCCCGTGGAAATGATGTTCTTGCGCTTGGCCTTGGCTGCGGAGTCGGCAGGGAGGTCGAGAATGCGACGGCCGGCGGCGACGCGGACTCGGAGCTCTTGCTGGATCTTAGCTCTGGCCGCAGTCCGGCGGACGGCTTCGCGGGCGGCCGCGGCGGCGGCCGCGGCGCGCTGGCGACGCTCCTTCTCGGCTCGGGCTCGCGCCTCCTGGGCCGCCTTGGCCTTGCGCTTGGCATCTTCTGCCCGCTGCCTGCCCGCGCAGGCCGGGTTCCACTTGCTGCAGTGACCGTCCTCGTCGGTACCGATCATGGGGTTGCCAGCGACGTAGGAGAACGGGTTGGCGGCGGCCGACTCTGGGACGGGGTCGATCTCGACGGTGTCCTTGTTCTGGAACTGGCCGGTTTCGGGGTTATACCAGCGGGACCACATGTTGACCTGGTCCGTGGTGGGGTCGGTCCAGCCCGACTGGTAGCCCAGGTTGAGCGGGGCGCTGCCGGCGATGACGTTACCCAACGGGTCATAAGTGACCGAACCGGTCAAGGCCGTGCCGGTCCCGGTGAAGGAGGCGATCACGTCGTCGTGCTGGTCGGTGAAGGCCAGGACTCCGGCGCCCGCCGTTCCGTTCACCGCGTTGGAGCCGATCAGGGAGCCGTCAGGAGTACGGGTGTAGGCGGTGGTGCCGTCTGAGGCCAGGTTGTTCTCCACACCGATGTAGGTGAAGACCGCCCCGCTCGGGCCGGTCGCCTCGAGGGTGCGACCGAAGGCATCAAGGTGGTAGGTCTGCGTTCCGCCGTTCAGGGAGGATGCGGTGATCTGTTGGCCGAAGGCATCCGAAGTGAAGTTCGCCGTTCCAGAATCTCCGCTCTTGCTCTGGAGGGTACCTCTGACCGTGTAGGTGTATGAGTTGGTGCCGTCAGAGGTCAGCTGGTCCCGGGCGTCGTAGGTAAAGGTCTTCGAGCCCACCTTGGTGCGGTTGCCGGAGGCATCGTACTCATAGGCCGTGGTAGCGGTGTCGTTGTTCCACGACGTGAGCCTGTCGGACCAGTCATAGGTGTAGGTGTTATTCGAGGCGCCGGTGACTCCGGTGGTGTTCTTGGAGGTCAGGTTGCCGTTGGCGTCATACCCGTAGCTGACCGAGGCGAGGGTGCTGCCTCCGTTGATCTTCAGGGTGTCGCTGGTGAGGCGGTGCAGGCGGTCGTAGGCGAACGTACGTGTCTTGGACGTACCATATTCGATCGACGTGACCTGCGACTGGACGTCGTAGCCGTAGGTGAGGGTGGTGCCGCTGGCCGGGTCGCTCAGGGTCGAGAGACGGCCGGCGTTGTCATAGGTGTAGCCGACTGTGCCCGCAGCACTGGTGGCGGAGGTCATCCGCCCGCCCGTGTCGTAGACGAAGGATCCGTTCCCGGCTGAGCCCGTAGCGGTCAGCAACTGGCCCCGGTCGTTATAGGTGAAGTTCGTCTCTGTGGCCGGAACGGACGTCCCGATGTTGTCGGTGGACGCTCGCAGCATGCGGCTGTCACCGTCGTAAGCGAACGATCGTTCCGCGGTGTCGGCCTCCGAACCGTTTCCTGTCTGACCGATCACTCGGCCCAGGCCGTCGTAGCCGGTGGTCGTGGAAACTCCGCCAGGTAGGGTCTGCGTGACCGGACGCTTGGCCGCGTCGTATACAACAGTGGTGCGCCGGGCCGCAGTCGTGCTGAACGTGGTGGTGGCGGGTTCCAGCGCAGACTCCCGCAGGTTCCACACGTTGTATGAGGTTCCCCCCGTTGGGTGGAACCTCAGTCGTAGAAACCGGCTTTGGCGGATGCGAGGAGAGGTCAGTCAGTTTCGGTGGGGGCGAAGGTGGTGAAGTGGCAGTCGTCAATGTAGGCAAAGGTAGCGGGCCAGTTACCGTCGTCGCGTTGGACGAGGAAGCCCACGCGGTCGCCGGTGAAGAGGGCGGAAACAGCCGTCCCCCTCGGTCGCCACCCGCCTCCTCGGCCGTGTCCGCACCTCCGACACCCCCTGAGCACCCGCGAACTGGAAATCCTCCGCCTCTACGCCACACTCAGCGTCAACGACCGCCGTCGCACCCGCCTTCCAACGCGGCCTTCTTCCCCTGAAGTAACCTCCCTTCGACTTCACCGAGCGATCCCTCGAAGCCGATGCCGTTAAGGTCTGCCTGGACAGCTAAGGAACTCGGCTTCGCTCTGTTCAAGGGCCGATGGCGTGCTTGCAGTGCATCGCCACTGGCAGAACCGGCGGCGGGGCAGCGCGGTCGTCGGCCTCATCCTTTGAGGGCGTTTTGGGTCTGGGGGCTGAGACGGGTGAGGTAGGCGGTGGTCTCGGCTTCGTCGGGGGAGTCGGTGACGAGGCCGAGGTAGCCGTCGGGGCGGATGATGAAGAGGGCGTTCTCACCGGGGGTGACGCCGTAGGCCGCGTGGGCTGTTCCCTCCTCGTCCGCGAAGGCGGGTGAGCCGATCACGACGGAGGAGGCGGGGGCGACGGACTGCGCCACTCGGGCGGCGGCCGGGCCGAAGGCCAGGAGCATCGGGGTACCGGTGTGGATCAGCGGGAACAGGCGTTCACGGGAGGGCCCTGTGACGGCGTCGGGGGCGCGGTCCCCGGCGTACGGCTCGGTCGGTGCCGTGCGGCGCTCCACGCTGAGCGGGCCCGCCGGGTAGCCCAGGGTGAGCTGGCGCAGCCGCGGGTCGTCGCGGCGGTGGGCGTCGGGGGCCTTGTCGCGCAGCTTCTGGTGCAGGGCGCTGCTGATGCCCAGGACGTCGGCCGCGACGGGGAGCCGCTCCGCCTCGTAGGAGTCCAGGAGTTCTCCGTCGGCTCCCCGCAGCACGGCGGCGAGTTTCCAGCCCAGGTTGTAGGCGTCCTGGACGCCGGTGTTGAGGCCCTGCCCGCCCGCAGGGGAATGGACGTGTGCGGCGTCCCCGGCCAGGAACACGCGGCCGACGCGGAAACGTTCGGCCATCCGGATGTTCGGGCGGAACACCGAGGACCACACCAGTTCGGTGAGCTTGATCCGGCCGGGGCCCGCGGCGCGGTCCACGGCCTCCTGGAAGACCTCCAGCGTCGGCTCGGCCGCCGTGCCCGGCGGAGAGGGGAGCACGAGCTGGAAGGTGTCGGTGCCGGCGAGCGGGCACAGGGTCACCGGGAAGGGGTTCTCGCCGCCTCCGCCCTGCGGCCACATGTGCCAGAACGCCGGGTCGAGGCCCTCGGCGCGCACGTCCCCGAGCAGCGCCCGTTCCTCCTCGTGCGTCTCACCGACGAAGGCGACGTCCAGAGCACGGCGCACGGTGCTGCGTCCGCCGTCGGCGCCGACCAGGTACTTCGCCCGGACCTCCCGTTCGGTGCCGTCCACGCGCAGGACGGCCGTCACCCCGTCGCCGTCCTGGGTGAAGGAGACGAGTTCGGCGTTCGGTGTCACGGAACCGCCCAGCTCGGCGAGGCGCTCGCGCAGGATGAGGCCGGTCCGCCACTGCGGCAGCATCCAGCCGTTCGGGTACGGCACGTCGGCGGTGGCCTCCTTCGGCTCGTCCATGTGGCCGGTGAAGACGGTCTCGCCGTCGATCTCGGCGCGGATCGGCGGGTAGGCGCCGCCGAGCTCCAGCACCCGCTCCAGGACGCCGAGGTCCTCGAAGACCTCCAGCGTGCGGGGTTGGAGGCCCTTGCCGCGCGCCCCGGCGAACGGCTCGGCGTCGCGTTCGGCGACCAGGCAGACGACGCCCCTGCGGGCCAGTTCGCAGGCGAGGACCAGCCCCGTGGGCCCGGCCCCGGCGATCAGCACTTCGGTCTTCATGCACACCCCTTCAGTGAATCTCAATTCATTGAATCAGGATTCACCATAGACGGATGCTAGTTTTTCTGGCAAGCGAGGAGGTACGCGGTGGCCGTCAGAGGACCGGAGGGCGGGGTGCGCAGGGCGCGCGCCGCGCAGACCGAGGCCGCGCTCAAGGAGGCGGCCGTGCGGGTCTTCGCGCGCGTCGGCTACCTGAACGCCAAGATCACCGACATCACCGCGGAGGCGGGCCGCTCGGCGGGCTCGTTCTACAGCCACTTCGCCGACAAGGAGGAGCTCCTGGAGGCCCTCCTCCAGGACATCCTCGACGCGGGCGACCGCAGCGTCGTCGAGGACCCCGCGCACGACCCCGACTTCACCTCACGTGCCGCCGTCCGCTGGCACGTCGCCTCCTCCTGGTCCTTCACCACCGCGCACGGCCCCGTGATGACGGCCCTGCGCCAGGCCGCCATGGTCGACCCCCGCTTCGCCCGCCGCATGTGGGAGCTCATGGACCCCGTCGCCGCGGACCTGGCCGGCCACCTCGACCATGTCACCGCCGCCGGCCACACCCTCCCCGGCCCCCCGCAGGAGGTCGCCCGCGCCATGATGGCCCTCGTCTCCGAATACGCCGCCCTCTGGCTGGACCAGCCCCCCGAAGCCCGCCTCACCCCCGACGCCGCCGTCGACCTCCTCACCGACCTCATCCACACCGGCATCACCGGCCCCCGCCCCTGACCCCCGTGCCCATACCGCCCGCTCGCAGCCGTCCGCCATCACCACGTGGACCGGCGACGGCCGCCGCCTTCCCACGGGCAGGGACCGATGAGGCAGAAGCGAGTCGAGCTGTCGACCAGGGTCACAGCGGCCGACCTGCCCCTCCCCGAGGGTGCCGTCCCCTTCCGATGACCGGGGGCCTGACCGCCGAGGGCTTCGGCGGACGGTCGTGGATCGAGCACATCCCGACGATCCGGCCATCCTTGGAGGCATCGGATCTGCGCCGTGGGCCGCGCGGTACGGCGTCCGGACGACATCACTCCGAGCGGGCGAGCCCGTCCTTGGGCAGTGCGTAGACACAGGTGTGGACGGCTTCGTGCGAGACCGTGGCCCCGCCGGTCAGGGCCCGGCCTGCGAGGTCACCTCAAGAAGGTGGTGGAGACGGTCAGGACCAGGGTGAGGCAGACCGACAGGAGAAGGAGGGACTTCACTTTCGCAGGGGTCAGTCGGTCTCGGTGGAGGGCTGGGTGGGGGCGAAGGTGGTGAGGTGGTAGTCGTCGAAGTAGGCGACGGTGGCGGGCCAGTTGCCGTCGTCGCGTTGGACGACGAAGCCGACGCGGCCGCCTGTGTAGGGGGAGGTGGTGTCGGTGTGGTCGAAGGCGGGCTCGCCGTCGACCCAGAGGGCGAGGCGGGTCGACTGGCCCTCCACGGAGCAGACGGCCTGGATGTGGTGTTCGCCCTCGCCCAGGGGCGGAACGGTGCCCCGGGTCAGGAAGGTGCGGGTGCCGGTGGTGGTCTTGGCGAGGCGGGCGCGGCCGTCCCGGTCGACCAGCAGTTCGTAGTTGCTGTTCTTGTCGCCTTCGGTGTCGTCGCCGAAGCAGAGGAAGCCGGCGCTGGCGGCCTTGTTGCCCTCGGTGATCTGCATCTTCGCCGACAGGAGGAGGTCCTGGTCGGGGTCGTTGAGGGTGTTGCGCCAGACCCAGTAGGTGGTGGAGGTCTCGGGGGTGTTCTGGCGCCATCTGCCGTTGTCGTAGGCGGCGGCTTCCAGGTCGGTGGGGAAGCCCGACGACTGGTCGCTGAAGTCCTCGGGGCCGACGATGGTGTGGAGGGCCGCGGGCGGGACGGACTTGGCGGGCTCCTCGCGCTTCTCCTCGCCGCCCAGCACGTACAGGGGGCTGCCGGGGACCACCAGGAGCGCCACGAGCAGGACGCCCACCATGCCCAGCGCGATGAAGGCGCCGTACAGGAGGGCCTTGCCGCCGCTCCCCGCCGGCGGGGCGCCGCCGGGGGCGGTCGGCGGTGACTGCCAGGACGGGCCGGGGGTGTGGGGGCCGGGCCACTGGGCCTGCTGGGGGATCTGGGGCTGCGCAGGAGGGGGCTGCTGGAAGGGCTGCGCGGGTTGCTGCTGCGGCATCCAGGGCAGCGGTGTCTGCTGCGGCGGGGGCGCCTGGTGCTGGCCGTGCTGCGACGCGGCGGGCTGCTGCAGCGGCTGGGGCCGCATCGTCGGGTCCGTCAGCGGGGGGTGCGTGGCGCCTTGGAACGTGGCGGACGGCGCGTGCTGCCGCCAGACGGTCTCGACCCGCTGGGCCGCCTGTTCGGGCGCCACGGCGGGCTGGCCCATGAGGTAGGCCAGCAGCTGCGGGACGGTCGGGCGCAGCTGGGGGTTCTTGCTGAGGGACTGCTCGACGATGGTGCGCAGCCGTCCCTCGAGGCCGTCCAGGACGGGGTCGCCGTGGCTGAGCCGGTAGATGATCTCCGGGAGGGTCGGCGCCTCGAAGGGCGAGCGGCCGTTGGCGGCGAAGGCCACCACGCAGCCCCAGGAGAAGACGTCCACGGCCGGGGTGAGGGGTTCCTGGTGCAGCAGTTCGGGGGCGAGGAACGCCGGGGTGCCGATCATCGCGCCGGTCCGGGTGATCTGCCCCTCGCCGTCCACGGTGCGGGCGATGCCGAAGTCGATCACGCGGGGGCCGAGCGGCGACAGCAGCACGTTGGACGGCTTGAGGTCGCGGTGCACCAGGCCGGCGGCGTGGATGGCCGACAGCGCGGTCGCCATGCCGACGGCCAGGCCCTCCAGGTCGGCGTCGCGCAGCGGGCCGTTGTCGCGGACGGCCTGGTCCAGGGTGGGGCCCGGCACGTACTGGGTGACGACGTACAGGGGCGGGCTCTCCAGCTCCGCGTCGAGCACCGCGGCGGTGCAGAAGCGCTGCACCCGCCGGGCCGCGTCGACCTCGCGCCGGAAGCGGTCACGAAAGCGCGCGTCGTCGGCGAGGTCCGGGGTGATCACCTTGACCGCCACCCGGCCGCCGTCCGGGGCCTGGCCGAGGTAGACGATGCCCATGCCGCCCCGGCCCAGCCGCCCGAGCAACCGGTAGTCGCCCAGCCGTTCGGGGTCGCCGCTCCCCAGCGGCTCCGTGGAGGGTTCGCTCATGGACCAACCGTACGCTACCCGCCCTGCCCCACGTGGCGATCAACGTGCCTATCGGACTATTCGAACAATAAGGATGTCCCACTTAATGATGGGTGAGACGGTCCCAGTCGACCAGCCAGTCCCTTCCCTGGTCGTCGATGAACGAACCGGGCGGCGCCTGCAGCCCGTGCGCCTGCAGCCACTGGCCGGGGCGCCGCTGGAACGGCCGGGGCCGGCCGCTGCTCGGCATGATCTGCGGCGGGATCGGCGCGGGCTTGGCGTTCGGGCGCCAGGTGGAGTCCTCCAGGCTGAGCGCGGCGGCGTCCTTCTCCTCGGCCATGCCGATCGGGCCCTCCCGGCGGGCGTTGAAGAACTGGGTGACCGCGGGGTCCCGGCTGGTGAGCATCATCTCCCGCGGCCCGAACGCCACGAGACCGCGCCGGAAAAGCAGCCCGAGGTTGTCGGGCAGCACCCGGGCGGTGCCGATGTCGTGGGTGACGATGAGGATGGTCGCGCCGGTCTCGGCGTTGATGTCGGCGAAGAGCTGGTTGAGATAGGAGGTGCGCACCGGGTCGAGCCCGGAGTCCGGCTCGTCGACCAGGAGGACCTCCGGTTCGAGCACCAGCGCGCGGGCCAGCCCTGCGCGTTTGCGCATGCCGCCGGAGATCTCGCCGGGCAGCTTGTTCTCCGCGCCGAGCAGGCCGACCAGCTCCATCTTGGACATGGCGATCTCGCGGATGCGCCGCTCCTTGAGCTTGGTGTGCTCGCGCAGCGGGAAGGCGACGTTCTCGTACACGCTCATCGAGCCGAACAGCGCGCCGTCCTGGAACAGCACGCCGAACCGCCGCCGCAGGTCGTGGAGGCGGCGCTCGTGCAGTTCGGGGACGTCCACGCCGTCCACCCACACATGGCCCCGGTCGGGCCGCAGCAACCCGATGAGGTTCTTGAGGAAGACGGACTTGCCCGTTCCCGACGGCCCGAGCAGCGCAGAGATCTGCCCCGCCGGGATCGTGAAGGTCACGTCCTCCCAGATGACCTGGCGCCCGAAGGACTTCTTCAGCCCCTCCACCCTGATCTCGACTCCCATGACCGGAACGTACGCCGGGATCGAGAGGTTGAGAGGGCCCAAATCAGGCGGCGGGGATGCCCAGCGCGCCGTGGATCTCGGCCAGCAGTTCCTCCTGCCGGTCGTTGAGGTAGAAGTGGTCGCCGGAGAAGGCCTTCAGCTCGAACGGCCCGTCGGTGAGCTCGGCCCAGCGCGCCACCTTCTCGACCGTGCCGTGCGGGTCGGCGTCCCCGGCCAGCCCGGTGACGGGGGACGTCAGCCGCGCGCCCGGCCTGTAGGCGTAGGCGCCGATGAGCCGGTAGTCGGCCCGCACGTAGGGCAGGACGAGTTCGCGCAGTTCCGGGTCGGCCAGCGCCGCGGCGTCGGTGCCGCCCAGTTTCACCAGTTCGGCGACGAGCCCGTCGTCGTCCTTGTCGGCCGGGTTGCCTTTCTCGTCGCGCAGGTGGACGGCGGGCGCGCCGGACACGAACAGGTGCGCCGGCGGCATCCCGCGGGCCTGCAGCGCCAGCGCCGTCTCGTAGGCGAGGATGGTGCCCATGCTGTGGCCGAACAGGGCCAGCGGCCGGTCGGTGAGCGGGGCGAGCGCGGCGGCGATCAGCCGGGCGGCCTGCCGGGCGTCGGTCATCACCGGCTCGCGGATCCGGTCGGCGCGCCCGGGGTACTGCACGGCGTGCACCTCCAGCGCCGGGCTGGCGGCCTTGCCCCAGGTGCGGTAGGCGACGGCCGAGCCGCCCGCGTGCGGGAAGCAGACCAGCCGGGTGGTCGCCCAGGGTCGCGGGTCGGGGCAGCGGAGCCAGCTCACGGTGTTCCTCTCAGATCTCTTGTGCGACGGGTTCCTCCGGCGGCACCTGCCGGCAGACGCGGGGGTCGCCGGGCAGCGGCCAGGGCGCCAGCCGCGGGTCGGGCACCCGTTTGACGCCGGAGTCCTCGGCCGCGACGGTGAACCCGCGCCGCAGGTAGTTGGCCTTGGCGTTGGGGTGGTCGAGCGTACTGGTGCGCAGCCAGACGCGCTCGGTCGGTCCCAGCCCCGGGCCCCACAGCCTGCCGCGCTGCCAGGCGCGGCGCACGCACTGCTCCACCAGGTAGCCGCCGAAGCCCCTGCCGACGAACGCCGGCACCAGCCCGACGAGGTGGATCTCGGTGTCGCCGTCCGGCTGCGCCTCCAGCTCGAAGTAGCCGGCGACGGTGCCCTCGGCCAGCGCGAGCCAGGTCGCCAGCTCGGGGCGGTCCACCCACTTGACCCAGTCCTCGAACGTCCAGGAGAACCGGTCGGTCCAGCAGACCGGGGCGCCGACCGCCGCGTACATGGCGCGGTTGAGGTCCGCAGAGGGCACTCCGGCCAGGCTGAAGGCCAGCTCGCCCGAGGGCAGGGGGCCAGGCCGGAGCGCGCCGGGGTCGCGCATCTCCAGGGTCCACTCGGTGACGCGCAGTTCCGTCTCCAGGGGCGCCAAGGTCAGGAGTCCATGGCCTCGGCGAGGCTCCTGGGCCGCATGTCCGTCCAGTGCTCGTTGATGTGGTCCAGGCAGGCCTGGCGGGTGTCGGCGGTCTTCTCGACGGTCCAGCCCGCCGGCACCTCGGCGAAGGTGGGCCACAGCGAGTACTGTCCCTCGCCGTTGATCAGCACGACATAGGTGGCTTCATCGTTCTCGAACGGGTTGGTGGCCATCGGGGGGTCCTTCCGTACCGGGGATGGGTGGGTTCAGTCTGCCAAATGTCCTGATATGACCTGCGCGATCCGCTCGACCGCCGCGGGCTCCATCAGGAAGTGGTGTTCGACGTCCAGGTCGTGCAGTTCGACGCCGCGCACGTAGGGGGCCCAGATCCCGGGCTCCGGCGAGTCGGGCCGCAGCCCCCGTGTCGCCCGGAAGAAGACCAGGTCCGCCGGGACCGGGCCGTCGGGGACGTAGCCGTCCACGATCCGCAGCCCGTTCTCGTAGGCGCCGTAGACCGCGAGCAGCTGGTCCTCCTCCAAGGTCGCGAAGGCGTCGCCGCGCGCCCGGAGCTCGGCCATGATCGCCGGAACGTCCGGGTTCTGCGGATCGCCCGCGATGCTCTCGTCGATGCCGATCGACTGGAGCAGCTCGGGGACGACCTCGCGCTCGCCGGCGGCCAGGTCCTGGGAGTGGAAGGAGTCGAGCAGGCACAGCAGGCCCACCTCCTCCCCCGCCTCGGCCAGGACGCGGGCGGCCTCGAAGGCGACCAGCCCGCCGAGCGACCAGCCCAGCAGGTGGTAGGGGCCGAAGGGCCGCACCCGGCGCATCTCGGCGACGTAGTCCTCGGCCATCGCCCGGATCGACTCCGCCCGGTGCCCGGCCTCGCCGAGCGCCCGCGCCTGCAGCCCGTAGAGCGGCCGTCCCGGCAGGTGCGGCAGCAGCGCGAAGTACGGCCAGGACAGGCCCGACGCCGGGTGCACGCAGAACAGCGGGGCGCCCTCGCCCTTCGTCCGGATCGGCAGCAGCACGTCCAGGCCGAGTTCGGGTTCGTCCTCCCCCGACAGCAGCCCTTCGACGGTCTGGCGGGTGAAGACCATGCGGGGGGTGAGCTCGAACCCCTCCTGCCCGGCGCGCGCGGCCAGGCGGAGCGCGGCGATGCTGTCGCCGCCGAGGTCGAAGAAGCTCACGTCCGCGGACACCTGCGGCAGGCCCAGCACCTCGGCGAACAGGCCGCAGAGCGCCTCCTCCTGCGGGGTGCGCGGCGGGCGCCCGCTGACCACCAGGTCGGGGGCGGGCAGCGCGGCGCGGTCGAGCTTGCCGCTGCCGTTGAGGGGGAAGGCCTCCAGCACCACGGCGGCGGCCGGGACCATGTACGACGGCAGGCTCTCGCCGAGGAAGCGCCGCAGGTCGTCCGGTTCCAGCGCGCAGCCCTCGTGCGGCACCGCGTAGGCGACCAGCCGCTTCTCGCCCGGCCGGTCCCGGCGGGCCAGCACCGCCGCCTGCGCGACGTAGGGGTGCGCGCCCAGCGCGGCCTCGATCTCGCCCAGCTCGATCCGGAAGCCGCGGATCTTCACCTGCTGGTCGGCCCGGTCCAGGTACTCCAGCAGGTCGCCCCGCCGGCGCACCAGGTCGCCGGTGCGGTACATGCGCTCGCCCGGCACGCCGAACGGGCAGGCGACGAACCGCTCGGCGGTCAGGCCCGGCCGGTTCAGGTAGCCGCGGGCCAGGCCCGCGCCCGCGAGGTACAGCTCGCCGGGGGTCCCGTCGGGCACCGGGCGCAGCGCCTCGTCCAGCACGTACAGGCGGGTGTCGTCCAGCGGCCCGCCCAGCGGCGGCGCGCCGTGCCCGGTCAGGACGGGGCGCACCGGCTGCAGGGCGACGTAGGTGGTCGCCTCGGTCGGCCCGTAGGCGTTGAAGAGCTCGAGCCCCGGGCAGGCGTCCAGGACGGCGCGCATGGCGCGGGCGTTGCCCGCCTCGCCGCCGGTGTGCAGGCGGGTGAGCCCGGCGAAGGCGTCCGGCCGCTCGGCCGCCATGAGGTTGAACAGGCTCGTGGTGACGAACGCGCCCGTGAGGCGCTCCTCCTCGGCCAGCCGGGCGAACCCGGCGGTGTCGAGGTCGCCGGGCGGGGCGATGACGGCGGTGCCGCCGCCCAGCAGGGGCGTCCACATCTCGTAGGTGGAGGCGTCGAAGGCGTGCGCGGAGAACACCAGCACCCGCTCGCCGCCGACCGCGACCACGCTGTCGGTGGCGAAGTCGACGACCTCGCGGTGGGCGACGCCGACGCTCTTGGGCAGGCCGGTCGAGCCGGACGTGAAGATGGCGTAGGCGAGCGCGCCGGGCGCGACCGGGACGGGCGGCGCGACCGGCCCGTCCACCGGCAGGTCGACCCGGACGGTCCGGACCCCGGGCGTGAAGCCGGGGTCGGCGAACGCCTCGTCGAGCAGCAGCACGGGCGCGCCGGCCTCGCGCAGCGCCCACGCCCGGCGCTCGGCCGGGTAGCTGTGGTGGATCGGCACGTAGTAGCCGCCGGCCTTGAGCACGGCCAGGGTGGCGACCAGGACCTGCGGGCCGCGTTCCAGCAGCATCGCGACCGGCGTCCCGGGCCCGACGCCCTGGGCGGCCAGGTGCCCGGCGAGCCGCCCGGACCGCTCGTCCAGCTCCGCGTAGGTGATCGACCCGCCGCCGTGGCGGATCGCGACGGCGTCCGGGCGCCGCGCGGCGACCTCGGCGAACCGGGCGGTGACGGTCCCGGCCTCGCGGCCGCTGCTCCTGCCGCCCAGTGCCAGCGCCCGCGCCCGCTCGTCGCCGGTGAGCAGGTCGAGCCGCGCCACCGGCAGGTCGGGCCGCTCCGCGATCGCCGTCAGGGCGCCGCGCAGCCGCCCGGCGAGCCGCTCGGCCTCCGCCAGGGTGAACAGGTCGGGCCGGTAGTCCAGCCGCACCGACAGCTCCTCGCCCGGCACCGCGGCCAGCGCGACCGAGTAGTGGGTGGCGTCGTGCATGCTCACCCCGCTGACCCGCACCCCGTTCAGGTCGGTGGCCTGGGCGTCGGGGTCGAAGGGGTAGTTCTCCAGCACCGTGACGGTGTCGAACAGCGCGCCCAGGCGGGTGAGGCCCTGGATCTCGGCGAGCCCCAGGTGGTGGTGGGCCATGAGGTCGGCCTGCTCGCCCTGCACCCGGCGCAGCGCCCCGGCGAGGGTGTCTCCGGGCGCGACCCGGACGCGGACCGGCAGGGTGTTGATGAACAGCCCGACCATCTGCTCGACCCCGGCCAGCTCCGGCGGCCGTCCGGACACGACGCCGCCGAACACCACGTCGGTCCGGCCGGTCTCCACGCCCAGCGTCAGGCCCCAGGCGAGCTGGAGCACGGTGTTGAGGGTGACGCCCTCGGCGCGGGCGCGGGCGGTCAGCGCGGCGGTGAGCCCCGCGTCCAGGGTCAGGGTGAGCTTCTCGGGGTCCGTCGCCCCGGCGGGGGGCTGCGGGCGGATCAGGGTGGGTTCCTCCACCCCGTCCAGCGCGCGCCGCCAGGCCGTCTCGGCGGCGGCCCGGTCCTGGCGCGCGACCCAGGCCAGGTGGTTCTTGTACGGGGTGACGCGCGGCAGCACCGACGCGTCGCCCCTGGTGAGGTAGAGGGCGAACAGCTCGGTCTGCAGGATGGGGGTGGACCAGCCGTCCAGCAGGATGTGGTGGTTGGTGAACACCAGGTGGTGCAGGTCGGGGGCCGAGCACACCAGCGTGAACCGCAGCAGCGGGGGGCGGCCCAGGTCCCAGCGGTGCGCCCGCTCCCGCGCGGCGATCTTCTCGACCTCGCCCGCGGGCGCCTCGACCTCCTCGAACGGGACCCGGACGGTCCTGGCGACGAGCTGCACCGGGTCGCCCTGCTTGCGCTGGCGGAACGCCGCCCGCAGGTTGGCGTGGCGGGCGACGAGCGCCTCGGCCGCCGCCCTGAGCGCCGGGACGTCCAGCGGCCCGTCCAGGCGCAGCACGACCTGCGCGGAGTAGACGTCGGCGTCCGCGTCGAACAGGGCGTGGAAGTACAGGCCCTGCTGCAGCGGCGACAGCGGCAGGACGTCCTCGAGGTTGCCGCTCAAAGGTCCCAGTCCTCCAGTTCCGATGCGAACTCGTCCAGCTCGTCCTGGCTGACCGACACCAGATCGATGTCGGACGGGGTGAAGCCGCCCGCGCCGTCCTGGGCGGCGTGCTCGACCAGGCCGCCGAGCGCGGCGAACCACAGGTCGGCCAGCTCGCGCACCTCGGCCTCGGACAGCAGGCCGCCCGCCCACGACCAGGTGGCGCTCAGGCGCGGCCCGGCGGGGGTGTCGTCGGTGTGGCAGTTGACCTCCAGCGCGTGCGGGAGGGACAACCCGCCGTCGTGGCCGCCGCCGAGCGCGCGGTTCAGCTCCGCCGGGGCCGGCGACCACTCGCCGTCCTGCTCGGACGCGACACGGCCGAGGTAGTTGAACGCCAGCTGGGGGGTGCCCGCGCCCGCCAGCTCGGCGGCGGTCGCGGTGTTGACGTACCGCAGCAGGCCGTAGCCGATGCCGTTGTCGGGGGCCTCGCGCAGCTGCTCCTTGACGAGCTTGAGCGCGGTGCCGACGGCGGGCCCGCCCGCGCCGACCTCGCCCCAGGCCAGCTGCCCGGGGTCGAGCCGGACGGGGTGGATGGCGGTGAACCAGCCGGCCGTGCGGGACAGGTCCACGCCGGGGACGACCTCCTCGCGGCCGTGGCCCTCCAGGTCCACCAGGATCGCGGAGCCGTCCGCCCTGCCGCGCCGCGCCCGCCACTCGGCGACCGCGAGGGCGAGGGCGGTCAGCAGCACGTCGTTGACCCTGCCGTGGAAGGCGGCCGGGACGCTGGACAGCAGCGGCTCGGTGACGTCCGCGCCGAGCGTGGCGGTCAGCTCTCCGGCGGTGGCGAACGTGTCGCGGGCCGGGTCGAGCGGGCGGGAGCCCAGCACCGGGTCGGGGGTGGCGGTGACCTCGGTCCAGAAGGGCAGTTCGGCGACCCGCGCGGGCTCGGACGCCTCGGCCGTCAGGCGCTGCGCCCAGCGGCGGAAGGAGGTGTTGACCGGCTGGAGCTCCACGCCGCCGAGCGCGGTCACCAGGTCCGGCAGCAGGATCCGCCAGGACACGCCGTCCACGACCAGGTGGTGCGCGGTGAGCAGCAGCAGGCCCGGCTCGTCGCCCGCGTCCAGCCAGTGCAGCCGCGTCATCTCCCCCGCGGCGGGGTCGAGGGCGGCGCGCGCCTCGGCCCCGGTCCTGGCCAGGACGCCCTTCAGCGCCTCGCCGGACAGCCCGGTGATGTCCACGACGTCGACGGACGCCGTGCGGGAGCCCTTCTCGCGGATCTCGTAGCCGCCGCCGGACGCCTTCAGCCGGAGCACGTCGTGGTGGTCGAGCAGCGTCTGGTAGGCGGCGGTGAGCGCGGCGGCGTCCAGGCGCGGCGGGACGCGCAGCAGCATCCGCTGGCTGTAGGAGGAGGTCGGCCCCTCCAGTTCCTCGAACCAGCGCAGGATCGGGGTGGCGGGGACCTGCCCGACGCCCGCGCCCTCGGGTTCGGCCTCCACGGTGTCCTCGCTCGCCGGGCGGGCGATCGCCGCCAGGTCCGCGACGGTCTGGTGCTGGAAGACCTCGCGCGGGGTGACGACCAGGCCCGACTGGCGGGCGCGCGACACCAGCTGGATCGCGATGATCGAGTCGCCGCCCAGGTCGAAGAACCCGTCGTCGATGCCGACCCGCTCCAGGCCGAGCACCTCGGCGAACAGCACGGCGAACGCCTCCTCCTGCGGCGTGCGCGGGGCGCGGCCGGTGACGCCGGCGGAGAAGTCCGGCGCGGGCAGCGCCCTGCGGTCGAGCTTGCCGTTGGCGGTCAGCGGCAGCGCGTCCATGGCGACGACGGCCGCGGGGACCATGTAGTCGGGCAGGTCGCGGTTGACGAACCTGCGCAGCTCCGCCGGGTCGACGGGTTCGCCCGCCGCGCCGACGGTGTAGGCGACCAGGCGCCTGTCCCCCGGGCGGTCCTCGCGGACGATCACCGCCGCGTCCGTCACGGCCGGGTGGCGGGCGAGCGCCGCCTCGATCTCGCCGAGCTCGATGCGGAAGCCGCGCAGCTGCACCTGGTCGTCGGCGCGGCCGAGGTACTCCAGGCCGCCGCCGCGCCGCCAGCGCCCCAGGTCGCCGGTGCGGTACATGCGGGTTCCCGGCGCGCCGAACGGGTCGGCGACGAACCGGGAGGCCGACAGGCCGGGACGGCCCAGGTACCCGCGCGCCAGGCCCGCGCCCGCGACGTACAGCTCGCCGACGGTCCCGGCGGGCACCGGCTGGAGCCGGTCGTCCAGCACGTAGATCCGCAGGTCGGGGATGCCCGTTCCGATGACCGAGCCGGGCGCCTCCTGGCAGTGGGCGCGGTCGAGCGCGATGTGGGAGACGTGCACGGTCGTCTCGGTGATGCCGTACATGTTGACGAGCACGGGCGCGTCGTCGGCGTGGCGGGAGTACCAGTCCTCCAGCCTGCCGGGCTCCAGCGCCTCACCGCCGAAGATCACGTACCGCAGGCTCAGGCCGCTGCCCGGGTTCGCGGCGTCGGCCGCCATGAGCTGGTAGAACGCCGACGGCGTCTGGTTGAGGACGGTGACCTTCTCCCTCGCCAGGAGTTCCAGGACGTCCTCCGGCGACCGGGACACCAGGTACGGCACGACGACCAGGCGCCCGCCGTTCATCAGCGGGCCCCACAGCTCCCACACGGAGAAGTCGAACGCGTAGGAGTGGAACAGCGTCCACACGTCGTCCGGTCCGAAGCCGAACCAGGGGTCGGTGGAGGCCATCAGCCGGATGACGTTCTGGTGCGGGATCACCACGCCCTTGGGGCGGCCCGTGGAGCCGGACGTGTAGATGACGTACGCCGGGTTGTCCGGCGACATCGCCACGTCCGGGTTCGCCGGGTCGTAGGCGTCCAGGTCCACCGACTCCAGCAGCGCGGAGTCGACGGTGAGGACGGGCTCGGAGTCCGCCAGCATGTAGGCGATGCGGTCGGCCGGGTAGTCCGGGTCGACCGGCACGTAGGCCGCGCCGGTCTTGAGGACGGCCAGGACTCCGGCGACGAGGTCGAGCGAGCGGGGCAGCGCCAGCGCCACGAACCGCTCGGGCGCGGCTCCGGCCGCGATCAGGTGCCGGGCCAGCCGGTTGGCGCGCTCGTTGAGCTCCCGGTAGGTGAGGGAGTCGCCTTCGCAGGTGACGGCCACCGCGTCGGGCGTCCGCGCGGCCTGCGCCTCGACGGTCGCGTGGATGGTCGTGCGGGGCGCGTCGGGGGCGGTGCCGCCCGCGGCCCATTCCTCCAGGATCGTGCGGCGCTCCTCCTCGTCGAGGAGGTCCGCGGCGCTGATCGGCGCGTCCGGGTCCGCGACGGCGGCGGCGAGGAACCGCCGCAGCCTCTCGGCCAGCTCCGCGGCCGTCGCCGGGTCGAACAGGTCGAGCGCGTACTCCAGGCCCGCGTCGATGCCCGCCGGAGAGCCGTCGGCGGCGTGCCGCTCCTGGAGGTACAGCGACAGGTCGTACTTGGCGGCGCCGCCCGGGAGGTCGAGCGCCTCGACGGTGAGCCCGTCGAGCTCGGCCTTGGCCTCGGGGTTGTTCTGGAAGGACAGCGCCACCTGGAACAGCGGGTGCCGCCCCATGTGCCGTGCCGGGTTCAGGACGTCGACGAGCCGCTCGAACGGCAGGTCCTGGTGGGCGTAGGCGGCCAGGTCGGTCTCGCGGACCCGGGCGACGAGGTCGCGGAAGGACGGGTCGCCGGAGGTGTCGGTGCGCAGGACGAGCATGTTCACGAACATGCCGACCAGGTCGTCCAGCGCCTCGTCGGTGCGTCCGGCGATCGGCGAGCCGACGGGGACGTCGGTGCCGGCGCCCAGCCGGGTGAGCAGCGCCGCGTAGGCGGCCTGCATGACCATGAACAGGCTCGCGCCGCTCTCGCGGGCCAGCTCCACCAGTCCCTGGTGCAGGGAGGCGTCCAGCTCGAAGGACAGGGTGGAGCCGCGGAAGGACGACTGCGCCGGGCGCGGCCGGTCGGCGGGCAGCTCGATCTGGTCGGGCAGGTCCGCGAGGGCCTGCCGCCAGAACCCGGTCTGCCGGGACAGCAGGCTCTCGGGGTCGTCCTCGGAACCGAACAGCTCGCGCTGCCAGAGCGCGTAGTCGGCGTACTGGACCGGCAGCGGCCCCCACTCGGGCGACTCGCCCCTGCGGCGGCTGTCGTAGGCCAGGACGACGTCGCGGGCCAGCGGCGCCATCGACCACCCGTCACTGGCGATGTGGTGCAGGACCAGCACCAGCACGTGGTCGTCCTCGGCGAGCCGGAGCAGCCCGACCCGGAACGGCGGTTCGACCGACAGGTCGAAGCCGCGGCCCGCCAGCGCGGCGAGCTCGGCGGGCAGCGCCGCCTCGGTCGTGTCCACGACCTCCAGCCGCGGCACCGCGACGGCGGCGTCCAGGACGAGCTGGCGGGGCGTGCCCGAGGCGTCGGGGAAGACCGTCCGCAGCGGTTCGTGCCGGGCGACGAGGTCGGCGAGCGCGGCGCGGATCGCGTCCACGTCCAGTTCGCCGCGCAGCCGCAGCGGCGCCGGCATGTTGAAGGTGGCCGAGGGGCCCTCGAAGCGGTTGAGGAACCACAACCGCTGCTGGGCGTAGGACAGCGGCACGCTCGCGGGGCGCTCCGCGCGGGTGAGCGCGGGGCGCGCCGAGCCCTGCGCCTCGTCGAGCCGCGCGGCCAGGCCCGCGACGGTCGGCGACTCGAACAGCGCGCGGATCGGCAGTTCGACGCCCAGCAGCGAGCGCACCTTGCTGATCAGCCGCGTCGCGGTGAGGGAGTCGCCGCCCAGGTCGAAGAAGGAGTCGTCGACGCCCACCTTCCCGGCGCCGAGGATCTCGGCGAAGACGCCGGCGAGGATCTCCTCCTGCGGGGTGCGGGGGCCGCGTCCGCCGCCCATGGCGAGGTCGGGGGCGGGCAGCGCCCTGCGGTCGAGCTTGCCGTTGGGGGTCAGCGGCAGCTCGGGCAGCAGCATGACGGCCGGGACCATGTAGTCCGGCAGGGACTCGGCGGCGAACGCGCGCAGCTCCCTGGGGGCGACCTCGGAGCGGGTGACGACGTAGCCGACGAGCCGCCTGTCGCCGGGCCGGTCCTCACGGACGACGACCGCGGCCTGCACGACGGCCGGGTGCCGCTCCAGCGCCGTCTCGACCTCGCCGAGCTCCACCCGGAAACCGCGGATCTTGACCTGGTCGTCGGCGCGGCCGAGGTACTCCAGGGTGCCGTCGGGCAGCCACCGCACCAGGTCCCCGGTGCGGTACATGCGTTCGCCGGGCCCGGCGAACGGGCAGGCGACGAACCGGTCGGCGGTCAGGTCGGGGCGGCCGAGGTAGCCGCGGGCCAGGATCGGCCCCGCGACGTACAGCTCGCCCGGCACGCCCACCGGGACGCGGCGCAGCGCGCCGTCCAGCACGTACGGGCGGCTGTTGCGGAACGCCGTGCCGATGTTGGGCCTGGCTCCGGGGACGAGCGGGCCGTTGAAGAAGTCGATGGAGGCCTCGGTGGGCCCGTAGAAGTTGCGGGCGTCCAGGCCGGGCAGCGCCGCCAGCTCGTCCCACAGCGCCTCGCCGACGGCCTCGCCGCCCAGCAGCACCGTGGAGACGCCCGCTTCGAGCACGCCCAGGTCGCGCAGCGTCTGGAAGTGCGACGGGGTGGTGTTGACCAGGTCGATGCGGTGCTCGGCCACGTAGCGGACGAACGCCTCGGAGTCGCGGCGGGTCGCGTCGTCGACGATGTGGACCTGCTGGCCGTGGAGCATCGCGAGCAGGCCGTGCCAGGAGGTGTCGAAGGAGAACGACGCGGTGTGGGCGAACCGCACCCGCCGCCCGGCCTTGGCCGCCACCGGGTTCCAGAAGGTCTCGGCGTGGCCGTCGTGGTAGTTCACCAGGCCGCGGTGCGGCACGACGACGCCCTTGGGCCGGCCGGTGGAGCCGGAGGTGTAGATGACGTAGGCGGCGCCGTCGGGGCGGATCGCCGTGCCGGGGTCGGTGGCGGGGGCGCCGCTCATGTCGTTCTCCGCGAGCCACTCCGGAGTGATCTCCAGGACGGGCGCGGAGTCGGACAGCATGTAGGCGATGCGGTCCTCGGGGTACTCGGGGTCGACCGGCACGTAGGCGGCGCCGGTCTTCAGCACGCCGAAGACCGCCGCGACCAGGTCGGCGCCGCGCGGCAGGCGCAGCGCGACCCGCTGCTCGGCGCCGACCCCCCGCGCGATCAGCGTGTGGGCGAGGCGGTTGGCGCGCTCGTTCAGCCCGGCGTAGGTGAGCGTCGCGTCGGCGGCGACCAGCGCGGTCTCGTCCGGGGCCAGCGCGGCGCGCGCCTGGAGCAGATCGACGACCGAGGCCGCGGACGGCTCCACGGCGGGCCCGGACCAGGAGTCGAGGCGGGAGCGCTCGCCGTCGGAGAGCAGGTCGAGCGCGGACAGCGGCTGGTCGGCGTCCTCGATCACGGCGTCCAGGAACCGGCGGACGCGCTCCAGCAGCAGCTCGGCGTCCTGCCGGGTGAAGACGTCGGGCCGGTGGTTCACCCGCAGCGACAGCCGGTCGCCCGGGATGATCACGAACGTCAGCGGGAAGTGCGTGGCGTCGTACGTCTCGAAACCGGTCAGGCGCAGGCCGTTCAGGGCGCCGTCCATCGTGGACGGGTCGAACGGGTAGTTCTCCAGCACCGTCATGGTGTCGAACAGCACGCCGTGCCCGGTGGCCCGCTGGATCTCGGTGAGGCCCAGGTGGTGGTGGGCCAGCAGGTCGGCCTGCTCCTCCTGGAGCCGTTCCAGCACCTCGGCGAGGCTGTCGGAGGGGTTCAGGCGCACCCGGACAGGCAGGGTGTTGATGAACAGGCCGATCATCTGCTCGACGCCCGGCAGGTCGGCGGGCCGGCCGGAGACCACGGCGCCGAACACCACGTCGTCGCGGCCGGTCAGGGAGCCGATGACGACGCCCCAGGCGGCCTGCAGCAGGGTGTTGACGGTGACGCCGTTGCGGCGGGCGATGCGGGTCAGCTTCCTGCTCGCGGCGTCGTCCAGTTCGAGCAGGACGCGGTGCGGGACGGTGGCGGGCAGGTCGGCGGCCTGCGGTGCGACGAGCGTGGGCTCGTCCACCCCGGCCAGCGCCTCCTGCCAGGCGGCCTCGGCGGCCTTGCGGTCCTGGGCCGCCAGCCACTTGAGGTGGTTCTTGTACGGCGTCGGGCGGGGCAGCCCGGTGTCGGTGCCGCCGGCCAGGTACAGCGCGAACAGCTCGGTCGCCAGGACCGGGGTGGACCAGCCGTCCAGCAGGATGTGGTGGTTGACGAAGATCAGCTTGTGCCGCTCCTCGCCCAGCTTGACCAGGACGAAGCGCAGCAGCGGCGGCTCCATCAGGTCGAACCGGTGCGAACGCTCCCGCAGGATGAGCTCGCGCGCCTCCTCCTCGGTCGCCGTCACCTCCGACCACGGCAGGTCCACCACGCGCGGCACGACCTGCACGGGGCGGCTCACGTCCTGGTCGGTGAAGGCAGCCCGCAGGTTGCCGTGGCGGCGCAGCAGCGTCTCGGCCGCGCGGCGCAGGGCCGCCGCGTCCAGCGGCCCCTCCATGTCCAGCACCAGCTGCGCGGTGTAGACGTCCTGGTCGTCATATTTGGCGTGGAAGAAGAACCCCTGCTGCAACGGGGACAGGGGAAGGATGTCCTCCAGATCGCGACCCGCCGTCACTTCGCCCTCCATGCCGCCTGCAGTGTGTCGATCTCTGACTGGTCCAGCCCGACCAGGAGGTCGGAGCTGGTGAATCCGCCCGCGCCCTCGGCCGAGGCGTGGGCGACCAGGCCGCGCAGCGCCTCGAACCAGGCCTCGCCCAGCGCGCGGACCTCCGCCTCGGCCAGGAGCGCCGAGGGCCACGACCAGGTGACGGTCAGCTCGGGACCGCCGGGGCGGTCGCGGGTGACGGCGTTGACCTCCAGGACGTGCGCGGCCGGGAGGCGCGGGTCCTCGCCCGAGGGGAGCCGCTCGGGGGCCGGGCTCCAGTCGCCCTCGTCCTGGCCGACGCGGCCCAGGTAGTTGAACGCCACCTGCGCCCGCGGCAGGTCGGCCAGCTCCTCCGCGGTCTCCTCGTTGAGGTGGCGCAGCAGGCCGTAGCCGATGCCGTTGTCCGGGACCTGCCGCAGCTGCTCCTTGACCCGCTTGATGGCCTGGCCCGCGGCGGCGCCGCCGGAGGTGACCTCCGTCCACTCCGCCTGGCCCGGGTCGAGGCGGACCGGGTGGATGGTGGTGAACCAGCCGACGGTGCGGGACAGGTCGACGCCCTGGACGACCTCCTCGCGGCCGTGGCCCTCGAGGTCGACCAGCAGCCCGGTGCCGCGCCCGCCGCGCTGCCTGCGCCAGTGCGCGGCGGCCAGGGACAGGCCGGTGAGCAGCACGTCGTTGACCCGCCCGTGGAAGGCGGCGGGAACGGTGGTGAGCACGGCCTCGGTGGTCTCGGCCTCCAGGGTGAGGTCGAGGTGGCGGACCGTCGCGGCGGTGTCCACGGCCGGGTCGAGCGCGCGGGAGGCGAGCTTGGGGTTGGTGCCCTCGACGAGGTCGATCCAGGTGTCGAGCTCCCCGGCGCGCGCGGGGTCGGCGGCCTCGGCGGTGAGGCGCTGCGCCCAGCGGCGGAAGGACGTCGGGACGGGGTCGAGCGCGGGCTCCCGCCCCATGACGGCCGCGCCCCACGCCGCGACGAGGTCCGGCAGCAGGATGCGCCAGGACACGCCGTCCACGACGAGGTGGTGCAGCACCACCAGCAGCCGGCCCTGGACGCCCGGCCCGGCGTCGAGCCAGACGAGCCGTGCCATGGCGCCTTCCGCCGGGTTCAGCCCGGCGGCCGCCAGCGCGACCTGCTCGTCCACGGCCGCCTGGAAGTCTCCGTCGCGGACCTCCACGCGCTCGACGAGGCCGTCCGCGCGCACCGCTCCGACGGGCTGGACGACCGGCTGCCAGTCCTCCAGGCGCAGCCGCAGCATGTCGTGGTGGTCGAGCACGGCCTGCAGCGCGGCGGTCAGGTGGCCGACGCCCAGCTCGCCGGGGACGCGCAGCAGCATCGACTGGTGGAAGCCGTCCATGACGCCGCCGCGCTCGCGCAGCCACGCCACGATCGGGGTGACGGGGACGGGCCCGATGCCGGCGCCCTCGGGCTCGGCCTCGACGGCGTCGTCCTCGCCGGCCTCGCGGGCCAGTTCCGCCAGGGCCGCCACGGTCTGGTGCTGGAAGACCTCGCGCGGGGTGACGACCAGGCCCGACTGGCGGGCGCGCGACACCAACTGGATCGCGATGATCGAGTCGCCGCCCAGGTCGAAGAAGCCGTCCTCGGTGCCGGGCCGCTCGGCCAGGCCGAGGACCTCGGCGAAGAGGTCGGCGAAGACCTCCTCGCGCTCGGACGCCGGGGCGCGGCCCTCGCCGACCTGCACGACCGGGGCGGGCAGGGCGCGGCGGTCGAGCTTGCCGTTGCCGGTGAGCGGCAGCGCCTCCAGGGCGACGAACGCGGCGGGGACCATGTGGTCGGGCAGGCCGCGGTGGGCGAACGCGCGCAGCTCGGACGTCTCGACCGGTTCGCCGTCCGCGCTCACGACGTAGGCGACGAGCCGCTTGTCGCCGGGCCGGTCCTCGCGGACGGTCACGGCGGCGTCGGTGATCCGCTCGTGCCGGACGAGCACCGCCTCGATCTCGCCGAGCTCGATGCGGAAACCGCGGATCTTGACCTGGTCGTCGGCGCGGCCCAGGTACTCCAGGTTCCCGTCCGGCCGCCAGCGGGCCAGGTCGCCCGAGCGGTACATGCGGGAGCCCGGCTCCCCGAACGGGTCGGCGACGAACCGGGACGCCGACAGGCCGGGCCGCCCGTGGTAGCCGCGCGCCAGGCCCTCGCCCGCCACGTACAGCTCGCCGGCCACGCCGGGCGGGACGGGCTGGAGCCGCCCGTCCAGCACGTACACCTTCAGGTCGGGGATGGCGGCGCCGATGACCGAGCCGGGCGCGGTCTGGCAGTACACCTCGTCGAGGGCGATGTGGGAGACGTGCACGGTCGTCTCGGTGATGCCGTACATGTTCACCAGGACGGTGTCCCGGCCGTGCGCGTACCAGTCGGCGAGCCGCTTGAGCTCGAGCGCCTCGCCGCCGAAGACCACGTAGCGCAGCGCCAGGTCGCGCCCGTCGTCGGCGGCCATGAGCTGGTAGAACGCCGACGGCGTCTGGTTGAGCACGGTGACGCGCTCGCGGGCCAGCAGGTCGAGGAACTCCTCGGGGGAGCGGCTGACCGCGAACGGCACGACGACGAGCCTGCCGCCGTACAGCAGCGGGCCCCACAGCTCCCAGACGGAGAAGTCGAACGCGTACGAGTGGAAGAGCGTCCACACGTCGTCCGGTCCGAAGCCGAACCACCGGTCGGTGGAGGTCATCAGCCGGACGGCGTTGTGGTGCGGGACCACGACGCCCTTGGGGCGGCCCGTGGAGCCGGACGTGTAGATGACGTACGCCGGGTTCTGCGGCGACATCTCCACGTCCAGGTTCCCGGCCGGGTACGCCGCCGGGTCGAGCGAGCCGAGCAGCCCGGCGTCGACGGTGAAGACGGGCGCGGAGTCCTCGAGCGTGTAGGCGATGCGCTCTTCCGGGTAGTCCGGGTCGATCGGCACGTACGCCGCACCGGTCTTGAGGACGGCCAGGACCGCGACGACCAGCTCCGCCGAACGCGGCAGCTTCAGCGCCACGAACCGCTCCGGTCCGGCGCCCAGCTCGGCGAGCCTGCGGGCGAGCCGGTTGGCGCGCTCGTTGAGCTCCCGGTAGGTGAGGGAGTCGCCTTCGCAGGTGACGGCCACCGCGTCGGGCGTCCGCGCGGCCTGCTCCTCGAACACCGCGTGGATCGTGCGCCGCTCCTCGGGCGCGGCCGGGGCGACGGTGCCGCCCGACCACTCCTGAAGGACGGTGGCGCGCTCGTCCTCCGCCAGCAGCGGGGCGGTGCCGACGGGGGCGTCCGGTTCGGCCAGCAGCGCGGTGAACAGCCGCTCGAACCGGGTGACCAGGGCGCGGGCCGTGGGCGGGTCGTACAGGTCGAGCGCGTACTCCAGCTCGCCGTCCAGCCCGGCGGGCTCCCCGCCGGGGCCGAACCGCTCGGTCAGCATGATCAGCGTGTCGAACCGGGACACGGCGGCGTGCAGCGGCTCCGGCTCGGCGGTGAAGCCGTCGAGCTCCAGGCGGGCCTCGGGGTTGTTCTGGAAGGTGAGGCCGTGCTGGAACAGCGGGTGGCGGCCCATGTGCCGGACCGGGTTGAGCACCTCCACCAGGCGCTCGAACGGCAGGTCCTGGTGGGCGTAGGCGGCCAGGTCCGTCTCGCGGACGCGGCCGACGAGCTCCCGGAACGTGGGGTCGCCGGAGACGTCCGTGCGCAGGACCAGCATGTTCACGAACATGCCGACCATGTCGTCCAGTGCCTCGTCGGTGCGCCCGGCGATCGGCGAGCCGAGCGGGATGTCCTCGCCGCCGCCCAGCCGCGACAGCAGGGCGGCGTAGGCGGCCTGCGCGACCATGAACGGCGAGCTCTGGGTCTGCGAGGCCAGCTCGTTGACGCGGCGCTGGACGTCGGCGGACAGCTGGAACCGGACGGTCGCGCCCCGGTGGGTGGCCTCGTCCGGGCGCGGCCGGTCCGCGGGCAGCTCCAGCTCCTCGGGCAGCCCGGCGAGCGTCTGCCTCCAGTAGGCGATCTGCTGGGACAGCAGGCTGGACGGGTCGTCCTCGGACCCGAACAGCTCCTGCTGCCACAGCGTGTAGTCGGCGTACTGGACGGGCAGCGGCTCCCACCGCGGCGCGCCGCCGGAGACGCGGGAGGCGTAGGCGGTGATGACGTCGCGCGCCAGCGGCGCCAGCGACCATCCGTCGGTGGCGACGTGGTGCATGAGCAGCACCGCGATGTGCAGGTCGTCGGACAGGCGCAGCAGGTGGGCGCGCAGCGGCGGCTCCACCGAGATGTCGAAGGGGTAGCCGGCGACCCGGGCGAGCGCCGCGGGCAGCCCGGCCTCGGTGACGTCGGTGGTCTCGACCCGCGGGCAGGCCGCGGCCGGGGCGAGGATCTGCTGGCGCGGGGTGCCGCCGGAGTCCGGGAAGATCGTCCGCAGCGACTCGTGGCGGGCCACGACGTCGGCGAGCGCGTCCTGGAGTGCCGCGTGGTCCAGCGGACCGGTCAGGCGCAGTGCCAGCGGCATGTTGTAGGTGGCCGAGGGCCCCTCGAACCTGTTGAGGAACCACAACCGCTGCTGGGCGTACGACAGCGGGATCTGCGCCGGGCGCTCCGCGGGGACGAGCGCGGGACGGGCCGGGGCGGCGTCCGCCAGGTGGGCGGCCAGGCCGGCGACGGTCGGGTCCTCGAACAGCACCCGGACGGGCAGCTCCACGTCGAAGGCCGCGCGGGCCTTGGCGACGACCCGCATGGCCAGCAGCGAGTTGCCGCCCAGCGCGAAGAAGTCGTCGTCCACGCCGACCTCCTCCACGCCCAGCAGCTCCCCGACGATCCGGCAGAGCACGCGCTCCTGCCCGGTGGAGGGGGCCCGGTAGGGGGTGCTCTGGGGGGTCAGCTCCGGCCTGGGCAGCGCCTTGGTGTCGACCTTGCCGTTGGGCGTCAGCGGCAGCTCGTTCATCACCATGATCGCCGAGGGGACCATGGCGGCGGGCAGGTGCTCCTGCACGAACGCGCGCAGCTCCTCGGAGCTGATCGTCCTGCCGGGCGCGGGCACCACGTAGGCGACGAGCCGCTTGTCCGACGGCGTACCCGCGCGGGGCGCGGGGGCCGGGGCGGGCGTCCGCAGCAGCCGCTCGTCCACCTCCGGCAGCGCCATCGCGCCGACCCGCACGCCGGGGTCGGCGACGGCCGCCTCCAGCACCTGGCCGAGCCAGCGGGCCAGGTCCGCCGCGCTCGGCTCGTCGAACAGGTCGCGGGCGTACTCCAGGGTGCCGGCCAGGCCGCCCTCGGGGCGCTCCTCCAGCAGGAACTCCAGGTCGAACTTGGCGACGCCGGGGTCGACGGGCTCGACCGAGACCGTCAGGCCGTCCAGCTCCACCTTGGCGGGCGGGTTGTTCTGGAGGGTGAGCATCACCTGGAACAGCGGGTGCCGGGCCAGGGATCGCGCCGGGTTGAGGATCTCCACCAGCCGCTCGAACGGCAGCTCCTGGTGGGCGTAGGCGGCCAGGTCCGTCTCGCGGACGCGGCCGACGAGCTCGCGGAACGTGGGGTCGCCGGAGGTGTCGGTGCGCAGGACGAGGGTGTTGACGAAGACGCCGACCAGGCCGTCCAGTGCGCTCTCGGTGCGCCCGGCGATGGGCGAGCCGAGCGGGATGTCGGTGCCCGCCCCCAGGCGGGTCAGCAGCGCGGCCAGGCCGGCCTGCAGCACCATGAAGAGGCTGCCCTGGCTGGAGTGGGCCAGCTCCCGCAGGCCCGCCAGGGTGCGCTCGGAGATCTCGAAGGAGACCTGGCCGCCCCGGTAGGAGGCGCGGTCGGGGCGGGGCCGGTCGGCCGGCAGGGCGAGCTGGTCGGGCAGCCCGGCCAGCTCCCGGCTCCAGTGGCGGATCTGGGTCGACACCAGGCTCTGCGGGTCGTCCTCGGAGCCGAACAGCTCCCGCTGCCAGAGCGCGTAGTCGCCGTACTGGACGGGCAGCGGCTCCCAGGCGGGGGCCAGGCCCGCCGAACGGGAGGCGTAGGCGGTGATGACGTCACGCGCCAGCGGCGCCAGCGACCAGCCGTCGGCGGCGATGTGGTGCACGACCAGCAGGAGCAGGTGCTCGTCGGGGCCGAGGCGGTGCACGTGGGCGCGCACCGGGATCTCCGAGGCCAGGTCGAAGCCCCGGGTGGCGTCCATGTAGAGGGCGCCGTGCAGGTCCTCGGGGTCGGTGTCGACGATGCCGAAAGGGACCTCGGCGTGCGGCAGGACCCGCTGGAACGGCTCGCCGTCGACGGTGGTGAAGACCGTCCGCAGCGACTCGTGGCGGGCTGCGACGTCGTTCAGCGCGGCCTGGACGGCCGGAAGGTCGAGCCTGCCCGACAACCGCAGCGGGATCGGCATGTTGTAGGTCGCCGACGGGCCCTCCAGCTCGTGGAGGAACCACAGGCGCTGCTGGGCGTAGGAGACCGGCACCAGCTCGGGCCGGTCCACCGCGGCCAGCCGCGGGCGCTCCCCCGCCGTCCCCTCCTCGCGGGAGACCAGCGCGGCCAGCTCCGCGACGGTCGGCGCCTCGAACATGGCGCGGATCGACACGTCCGCGCGGGTCGCCGCGCGGATCCGGGCGACCGCCCGCGTGGCCAGCAGCGAGTCGCCGCCGAGGTCGAAGAAGCCGTCGTCGATGCCGACCCGCCGGACGCCGAGGACCTCGGCGAAGATCCCGCACAGCAGTTCCTCGGTGCGGTCGCGCGGCGGGCGGCTCTCCGCCGTCCCGGCGGTGAAGTCGGGGACGGGCAGCGCCCCGCGCTCGAGCTTGCCGTTGGGGTTGAGCGGGAAGGCCGCCAGCGCCAGGACCGCCGCGGGGACCATGTACTCCGGCAGGCGCCCGGCGACGAACCTGCGCAGCCGGGCGGTGTCCAGGGCGGCGCCGGGCACCGGCACGACGTAGCCGACGAGGCGGGTGCGGCCGGGTTCGTCCTCGCGGGCCAGCACGGCGGCCTGGGCGACCTCCGGGTGGGCGGTCAGCGCCGCCTCGATCTCGCCCGGCTCGATGCGGAAACCGCGGACCTTGACCTGGTGGTCGAGCCTGCCGAGGTACTCGATGTCCCCGGCGGCGTTCCAGCGCGCCAGGTCGCCGGTGCGGTACATGCGCTCGCCGTCGCCGAACGGGCAGGCCACGAAGCGCTCGGCCGTCAGGCCCGGCCGGCCCAGGTAGCCGCGGGCCAGGCCGTCGCCCGCCAGGTACAGCTCGCCGGGCACGCCGGCCGGGACGGGCCGCAGCCCGGCGTCCAGGATGTAGGCGCGGGTGTTGGCCAGCGGCCGGCCGATCGGGGCGTGCCCCTCGGGGTTGCCGTCGTCGTACCAGCCGACGGTGTAGACGGTGGCCTCGGTCGGGCCGTAGATGTTGGAGATCCGGGCGCCGGGCACCAGCTCGCGCAGCCTGCGCACGAGCTGCGGCGGCAGCGCCTCCCCGGCCAGCACGATGTCGCCGGCCTTCAGCTCCAGCTCGCCCTGGGAGAGCACCGCGGCCATCGCCGAGGGCACGCCGCTGACGAGGGAGCCCGTCCAGCCGCCGCGCTCGGCCAGCTCCAGCAGGTCGCGCACGACCTCGACGTGCCCGCCGACGGTGAGCGGGGCGAGCCATTCGAAGACCGAGACGTCGAAGTTCAGGGAGGTCGACCACAGGACGTGGCGCAGCCGCTCGGGCCCGAAGTCCCTGGCCGCCCAGGCGCAGAAGTCCACGACGTTGGCGTGGGAGACCACCACGCCCTTGGGGCGTCCGGTGGAGCCGGAGGTGTAGATGACGTACGCCGCGTCCAGGCGGTGCGGGACGGCCGCGACCGGGCCGGCCTCCCCCTCGGGCAGGTCGCGCGGGTCCAGGACGGTCACGCCGTCCGGGAGGTGGGCGCTCTCGGCGGCCAGGACGACCGCGGGGGCGGCGTCCTGGATCATGTAGGAGATGCGGTCGGCCGGGTAGGCCGGGTCGATCGGCAGGTAGGCGGCGCCCGCCTTGAGGGCGGCCAGGGCCGCGACGGCCAGGTGGACGCCGCGCGGCAGGGAGATCCCCACGACGCCCGAGGGCCGCACGCCGTGCCCGGCCAGCAGGCCCGCCAGCCGGTCGGAGCGCTCGTCGAGCTCGCGGTAGGTGTAGGAGGTCTCGGCGTCGCTGACGGCGACGGCGTCGGGGGTGCGCCGCGCCTGGGCGCGGAACAGCCCGGGGACGGTGGTCCGCGCGACCTCCATGCCGGTGTCGTTGCGGGCGCGCAGCAGCAGGTCGCGCTCGCCGTCGTCCAGCAGGTCCAGGTCGCACAGCCGGGTGGCCGGGTCGACCTCGGCCATCTCCTTGAGCAGCCGCAGGTAGCGCGCCTGGTGCGCCTCGACCTCCGCCTCGGTGTAGAGCTCGGGGTGGGCGTCGAAGTCGATGCGCGCGCCACGCCCGTCGGCGGCGTCGAAGATGGCGATCGCCAGGTCCTCGATCGGGCCGTTGCTCAGCGGGTGCTGGGTGGCCTTCAGCCCGCCCCAGTCGGCGGTGTAGTCGTAGGCCATGATGTTGATGACCGGGCCGTGGATGCGCCGGCCGACCAGCTTGAGGTCGCGGATGAGGTCCTCGCGCCGGTAGCGCTGGTGGCGCAGCAGCCGGGCGGTGGCGCGGGACGCCTGCCGGGTCAGCTCCTCGATCGTCATCTCCGGCCGCACGTGCACCCGCAGCGGCAGGATCGAGGACATGTGGGTGGGCGTCTCCCGGGCCAGCCGGGTGACCCGGCCGGTGACCGCGATGCCGAGGACGACGTCGTCGGCGCCGGTGGTCTTGGCGACCAGCGCGGCGGACGCGGCGATGGCCAGGCCCGGGGTGGCGGTGCGCAGCGCGCGGGCCCCCGCGGCGAGCCGCCGGGTCTCCTCCTGGCCGAGCATGACGGTGCGGCGCAGGTACCGGTCGGTGGGGGCGGCGGTCCGCTCGGTCAGGGAGACGACGTCGGGCCGGTCGGCGAAGCGCTCCGTCCAGTACGCCCGGTCGGCCTCGTACCGCTCGGACTCGCGGTAGGCGGCCTCCTCCTCCAGCAGCGCGCGGTAGTCGCCGTGCCGCTGGGGGACGTACTCCTCGCCGGCCGCCAGCGCCGCGTAGACCTCCGAACCCCGCCGGTTGAGGAACGCGCCCGAGTAGCCGTCGATCATGATGTGGTGGCCGCGCATGAACCACCAGTGCAGGTCGGGGGAGAGCCGCAGGAGGCGGCTGACGTACAGCTCGTCGCCCATCAGGTCGACGGGGCCGTGCACCTCCGCCTCGATCCAGGCGGTGGCCGCCGCGCGCGGGTCGTCCGCCCCGCTGAAATCGATGAGGGGCAGCGCCGCGGGCGGCGCGTGGTCGATCGTCTGGTACGGGATTCCGTCTTTCTCCACCAGGCGGAACCACAATGCCTCGCCCTCGTGGGCGCCGATCCGGACCGTCTCCGCGAACACCTCGGGATCGAAGGCCCCCTCGATCTCGATGTACTGCGCGATGCAGATCGGAGTTTCCGGGTTCAGTTGTTGGGCATACCAAACCGACTGCTGCGCGGCCGACAACGGAAGAAGCTCTGAAGACGACATGAAGAATGGCTTTCGCGATGGCGGGGTGATTTCAGTTGTGTGTGACGGGTTACCAATCAAGAAAGCGGATGCCCGGCCCCTTTCAACACACCGTTCACAAACGCCGGTACGGTCGCCGCCATTGCCCGAATACGGTCGCCGTCCGTGCCGTGAAGCCCCCTGATCCGCTACTTATGCGCAGCGAGGTCACAGTCAACCAGCCTGCAACATGCTTCGCAATCCTCCCATAAGCGGAACTTAACGGGCGGGATTGCTCACCGAGGTGACAAGAAACGAGCTGTGTAACCGTCCCGTCACCGGCCGATCCGGCATCCGGTGACAACGGTCCCCCGATGGCGACCGGCCCGTTACCGGCCCGTGGCGAAGTCGTGCACCACCACTGCTACGGCGCCGACGCTCGGGTGCCGCTGGAGCACGGCCTCGATCTCGCCCAGCTCCATCCGGACGCCGGCGATCTTCACCTGCCGGTCGACCCGCCCCAGGTACTGCAGCGCGCCGCTCGGGAGCACCTTCACCGCGTCGCCCGTCCGGTAGAGGCGGCTGGTCAGGGAGGGTCCGAAGGGCGAGCGGAAGAACGCGTCGCGGGTGCGCTCGTGGTCGCCCAGGTAGCCGCGGCCCACGCCGTGGCCGCCCACGAACAGCTCCCCCGTCTCCCCCGGCTCGCAGGCGTACCACCGGTCGTCGTCCTCCTTGCGCAGGACGTAGAGGTCGGTGTTGATCACGGGGGTGCCGATGGGCAGCCGCAGCAGCTCCAGGTCACCCAGAGTGACGATGTGGTGGGTCACGTCGTCGGAGCACTCGGTGGGCCCGTAGGCGTTCACCAGCCCCGCCTGCGGCATCTCCAGCAGCCAGCGGCGCGCCACCTCGGTGGGCAGCTCCTCGCCGGTGGCCAGCATCCAGCGCAGGCCCGACAGGCGCGTCCCGCCCTGGGCGGCCAGGTCGTCCAGCAGCAGCCTGACCATGGTGGGCACCAGCTCCACGATGGTGATCCGCTGCCCGTCGACCACATCGGCGAAGGCCACCGGGTCGTAGGAGACCTCGTCGCCGACGACGTGCACCTGGCCGCCGTTGACCAGCGGGCAGAGCATCTGCCAGATGGAGATGTCGAAGCCCAGCGGCGCGGTCTGGGCGACCACGTCCCGGTCGGTCATCCCCAGGTCGACGATCTTGGCGTAGATGTGGTTGATCATGCCCTGGTGCTCGACCACCGCGCCCTTGGGCTTGCCGGTGGAACCCGAGGTGAAGAGCATGTAGCGGGGCTGGTCGATGCCCTCCAGGCGGGCCTCGCCCTCCCACGGCGGGCAGGCCGCCGCCTCGTGCGCCCGCACGATCCGCACGCCGGCCTCGGCCGCGCCCTCCGCCAGGGCGGGGGTGACCTCGCCGGGGTCGGTGTTGAACAGCAGCACCGCGCCGGCCTGCTCCAGCACGCCGGCGACGCGCCTGGCGGGCCAGTTGGCGTCCGCGGGGACGTAGACGGCGCCGAGCAGCTCCAGCGCCAGGAAGGCGGCGATGACGGTGACGCTCCGTACACCGCCGACCGCCACGACCGCGCCGGGGAGCACCCCCTCGCGCTCCAGCAGCGCGGCGATCCGGCGCGCCTCGACCGCCAGTTCGGCGTAGGACAGCGCGCGGGTCTCGTCGCGCACGGCGGGGCGGTCCCCGCCTGCGGCGATGCCCTCCACCCGGGTGATCACCGGGGCGGACAGGTCGACCTCGTGCGCACGGCTCATGGCGAACTTCCGCGCGCGCTCGACCTCCCCTTCGGAGAGGGCGAGCTCTGGCAGAGCGGTTTGCTCGAGCAGTCCATCCAAGATCGTCACGAATCCGCTCCTCCGGCGATTAGCCGATTATGTGTGCTTTAGATGATAGACGGGGCTTGCAGGGCAAGATGCCCTACTGTACGGTAATCAGCGCTACGGTGATAGGGGTCACTTCATCACCCGGGAAGAGGGAGCACGCCACAGGTTTCTTCGGAGGGCCAGCGGGGTTTCCGGGACGGCCTCAGCTTTCAGCCGACGGGGTGCGGGAAATTCGGAGAATTTCAGGCTGAAGGTGCGCGCGGCCGGGATTTCGATAAAGATGGCGGAGTATTCTGGCGACCCGGGCGGATTCCAGGTTCTCTGACCTTTTAATTGTCAGTCGGTTGTTGTCATACAGAGGGTGCCGGGCAACGTGCCTATTATCAGCTCTCCGCAAGAGTTCAACGTCGAGGACCTGTACGTCGACCTGCGGTCCGTACTCGATTCCCCGCTGTACTTGAAGTGCGAGGGGTTCAACTTCGCCGGCTCGGTGAAGCTCAAGGCGGCCGCCGAGATGATCGCCGCGGCCGAGCGCAGCGGCGTGCTCACTCCGGGATCCGTGCTGGTGGAGTCCTCGTCGGGCAACCTGGGCATCGCCCTGGCCACGATCTCCGCCAGCAAGGGCTACCGCTTCGTCTGCGTCACCGACCCTCGCTGCAACACCGCCTCCCAGCGCGTCATGCGCGCCCTGGGCGCCGAGGTCCGGGTCATCACCCGCAAGGACGCCAACGGCGGTTATCTGGAGAGCCGCATCAACCATGTGCGGGAACTGTGCGCGTCCAGCGACCGCTATGTCTGGCTGAACCAGTACGCCAATCCGAACAACTGGCGGGCCCACCACCGCCACACCGCGCCGGCCATCGACCGCGCCTTTCCCGAGCTCGACGTGCTGTTCGTCGGGGCCGGCACCACGGGCACGCTCATGGGCTGCGCCCGCTATTTCAAGGAGAACCGCAGGCCCGTCACGATCGTGGCGATCGACGCGGTCGGCTCGGTCACCTTCGGCGGCGTCCCCGAGCGGCGCATGGTCCCCGGCCTGGGCACCAGCACCCGGCCCGAGCTGGTCGACGAGTCCTACATCGACGACGTGGTGCACGTCGCCGAGCCCGACACCATCCGCACCTGCCACCGCCTGGCGGCCCGCGGCTTCCTCTTCGGCGGCTCCACCGGCACCGTGATCAGCGGCGCCCTGCACTGGCTGAACGAGAAGTACCCCGGCGAGGAGCCGGTGGCCGTGGCGATCTCCCCCGACCTGGGCGAGCGTTACCTAGACTCCCTGTACCAGGAAGACTGGCTCACCGAGCACTTCGGGGCGCTCGACCTCGAGTGACCCGCCCCCCGTCTTCGGCGGGCCCCCTCGCGGGGGTCCGCCCGCCCCTGTTGCGTCGTCCCCTCGTTTGGAGCAGTCACATGACCCAGGCCCCCTCGTTCTCCGTCATCTCCGGAGAACAGGTGCACAACGCCCTCCACGGCCGCGAGAAGCAGCTGACGGACATGGTCGAGGCGGCGTACCGCCTGCACGGCGAGGCCCAGACGGTCAACCCCGACAGCTACTTCCTGCGCTTCCCCGACCGCCCCAACAGCCGGATCATCGCGCTGCCCGCCAGTGTCAAGGGCGACGTGAACGTGCACGGCATCAAGTGGATCTCCTCCTTCCCCGACAACGTCGCGGCCGGCATCCCCCGCGCCAGCGCCGTGCTGATCCTCAACGACACCGAGACCGGCTACCCGTTCGCCTGCCTGGAGAGCTCGATCATCAGCGCCGCCCGCACCGCGGCGTCCGCGGCCCTGGCCGCGGTCACCCTGGCGGACAAGCGCGGCGTCACCCCGCGCAGGGTCGGCTTCGTCGGCGTCGGCCTCATCGCCCGCTACCTGCACACCTACCTGGCGGGCAACGGGCTGGAGTTCGACGAGCTGGGCATCTTCGACCTGTCCCGCGAGCACGCCGAGGGCTTCAAGGGCTACCTCGAGCGCACCGAGAAGGGCCGGGTCGCCATCCACGACACCGTGGAGTCCCTGCTCACCTCCTCCGACCTCGTCGTCCTGGCGACCGTCGCGGGCGAGCCGCACATCCTCGACCCCGAGCTGCTCGCGCACAACCCGCTCGTCCTGCACGTCTCGCTGCGCGACTTCTCCCCCGAGATCATCCTGTCGGCCTACAACGTCGTCGACGACGTCGACCACTGCCTGAAGGCCAACACCTCCCCGCACCTGGCCGAGCAGAAGACCGGCAACCGCGACTTCGTCGACGGCACCCTCTACGACGTGCTGACCGGCAGGACCACCCCGCCGGCCGACAGGCCCGTCATCTTCTCCCCCTTCGGCCTCGGCGTCCTCGACCTCGCCGTCGCCCGCTACGTCTACGACCAGGTCACCGCCTCCGGCGACCTGCACACCGTCCCGGGCTTCTTCCACGAGATGAAGCGCTACGGCTGATTCCGACTTAACAGACAGTTCACAGCCGGGCCATCTTTCCGGGCGCCCGGCCGCACTAGCGTCTGTCTTCGACGGTCGTCCGGCACCGCGGCGCGGTGGTGCCGGAGGCCGTGATCCTTTCCGGCGGACCCGGACGCGGGGCGCCGCGGGAGGGCGGGCATGATGGCCCCGTGCCCCCGTTCTTCACACGTTCCGGCTCCGCTCTCCTGCCCGCCCCGCACGCCCGCGGCCCCTGGGCGCCCGACATGCTGCACGGGCGGCTGCTGGGCGGGCTGCTGGCGCGGTCCGTCGAGGCCGAGCACGGCACGGCGGAGCTGCGGCCGGCGCGGCTGACCGTCGACCTGTACCGCAACAGCAGGCTGGTGCCGCTGACCGTGCGCACCGAGGTCGTGCGGGACGGGCGGCGGATCCGGGTGGTGGACGCCTTCGTCGACGGGCCCGACGGGACGGTCGCGCGGGCGAGCTGCGTCATGCTCAGGCCCGGCGGGCAGCCGCCGGGGACCGCCTGGACGGCCGAGCCGTGGGACGTGCCGACGCCCGACGAGCTGGGCGAGCCCAACCCGCGCCGCGGCGGGAGCACGCCGACCTTCGCGATGTGGCGGATCGGCGAGAACGACGGCGACTGGTCGGCGGATCAGCGCCGGCGGGTCTGGATGCGCGAGACGCACCCGCTGGTGGAGGGCGAGGAGCTCTCGCCGTTCACGCGGGCCGCGCTCGCCGCCGACCTGGCCAGCCCGCTGGCGCACTGGAGCACCCGCGGGCTGAACTACATCAACGCCGACTACACCCTGAGCCTCGGCCGGCTGCCCGAGGGGGAGGTACTGGGCCTGGAGGCGGGCGGCCACCTGTCGGCGGACGGCATCGCCTCCGGCCACTGCGTCCTGTACGACCTGTCCGGTCCCCTCGGGCACGTCGACACCATCGCGCTGGCTAATCGCCGGCGCGCATCGCCTCCTTCAGGCTGACCCGGCCGCCGGTGCGCAGCACCGAGTTGGCGTAGATCCGCCCGGCGAGCCAGACCAGCGCCGCGATCACCACCAGGGTCACGCCGATGGAGGCCAGCTGCTCCCACAGCGGCGCCCCGTAGACGGCGCGGATCGGCATGAGCAGCGGCGCGAAGACCGGAACGAACGACAGGATGCGGACGAGGGTGCCGTCCGGGTCGGCCGGCACCAGCGTGAAGCACAGGAAGTAGCCGCCCATCAGCAGGATCTGGATGGGCGCGCTCACCCCGCCGATGTCCTCCTGGCGGGAGACCGTGGCCGCGACCGCCGCGTAGAGCAGCGCGTACAGCGTGTACCCGGCGACGAACCAGACCAGCGACCACACGACGGTCCCCGTGAGGTCGCCGCCCGGCAGGTCGAGCGCCCCGGTGGCGAGCTGCGCCCCGACGCCCGCCGCCACGACCAGGCCCATCTGGAGGAAGCCGAGGAGGCCGAGTCCCAGCACCTTGCCCGCCATGAGCTGCCAGGGGCGGACCGAGCTGAGCAGCAGTTCCACCACCCGGCTGGACTTCTCCTCGACCACGCCCTGCGCGACCAGGATCCCCGACGTCTGCAGCATGATGAACAGCAGGACGGCCAGGGCCATCGCCAGGCCCAGCCGGGTCTCGCGCTGCTCGTCGCTGCCCTCCAGGGAGACCACCTCGACGGAGGCGCCGGCGACGGCCTGGTTCACCTGCGCCGGGTCGGCTCCCGCCTTGACCAGCTCGGCGTTCAGCGCGGACTGCTGGCCCAGCGCGGACAGGGCGGCTTCCAGCTGCTCGTCGGGCTCGCCCTTGACGACCATGCGCAGCGGGCCGTCGAGCACCAGCGCGTCGAGTTCGCCCTCCAGGACCAGCCGCTCGCCCTCCTTCTGCGAGGGGACGGTCTGCTTCTCCACGTCGAGCTTCATCGCCGTGGCCACGGCGGTGACCTGGCCGGCGAAGCCCTCCTCGACGAATCCGATCTTCGTCGCCGAGCCGCCCAGGAGCTTCAGCCCGATCAGGAGGCCTGCCACGAGGACCATCATCACCGCGGTGCTGATGACGAACATCTTCGACCGCAGGCGGTCGAGCTCCCGTACGGCGATCAGCCGCACCTCTGTCAGCGAGTTCACGCCTTCTCCCCCGTCACGACGTCGCGGAACAGCTCGGTGAGCGTCGGGCGCCGCAAGCTGAACTCGCGGACGCGCCCGGCCGCCAGCGCGGCGCGCAGCAGGACCTGCTCGTCGGCGTCGGGGGCGAGGGTGAACAGGTCTCCCTCGCGGGCCAGGACGCCCGGCACGGCGTCGGCCCAGCCGTCCGCCGCTCCCTCCACCCGGCAGAGCAGTTGCGCCTGGCCCTGCTCCTGCAGTTCGGCGGTGGTGCCGAGGGCGACCATCCGGCCGCCGCGGATGATGCCGACGCGGTCGCAGAGCCGTTCGACGAGGTCGAGCTGGTGGCTGGAGAAGACCACGGGGACGCCTTCGGCGCTCTTGTCGCGCAGCACCTGGCTCATCACGTCGACGGCCACCGGGTCCAGGCCGGAGAAGGGCTCGTCCAGCACGAGGATCTTGGGGTCGTGGACGAGCGCCGCCGCGAGCTGGACGCGCTGCTGGTTGCCGAGGCTGAGCTTCTGCACCTCGTCGCCGCCGCGTTCGGCGACGCCGAGCCGCTCCAGCCACTCGTCGGTCGCCCGGTCGGCGTCCTGCGCCGACCTGCCGCGCAGCCGCGCCAGGTAGACGAGCTGCTCGCGCACCTTCATCTTCGGGTAGAGGCCGCGCTCTTCGGGCATGTAGCCGATCTCGCGGCGGGCGTCCTCGTCCAGCGGGGTGCCGCCCCAGCGGACCGTTCCCGAGTCCGCGGCCAGCACTCCCAGCACGATCCGCATCGTGGTGGTCTTGCCGGCTCCGTTGCTGCCGACGAACCCGAAGAGCTCGCCTTCCCCCACCTCGAAGCCGAGTTCGTCGAGGACCCTCCGCTCTCCGTAGCTCTTGGATATTCGTTCTAGTGTCAGATTCCCCATAGTGGGACAAGCTTGCCGCAAGTCCACAAGAACGTCTAAGTCACGCCTTACACAAGATCTCCCCGTGCAGCAGGGCGAACCAGCCGTCCGGGTGGTCGGCGAACGCCTGCCAGCCGCGCGAGATGCGCTCCAGGTCCTCGCGGACCGCGTAGCCCGAGGACAGCGCCTGCTCGGCCATCTTCGAGTCCAGGATGCGGTCGCGCCACATCTCCCCCCACCAGCGGCGCTCCTCCTCCGTCGCGTGGCACCAGTTCGAGGCCGACGGCCGCACGTCCTCGAACCCCGCCTCGTGCGCCCACGCCAGCAGGTGCCGACCGGCGTTCGGCTCGCCGCCGTTGGCCCGCGCGCACCGGTCGTACAGCGCCAGCCACTCGGCCAGCTCGGGCAGCGCCGGGTACCAGACCTTGCCGCCGTAGTCGGAGTCGCGCGCGGCGACGATCCCGCCCGGCCTGCACACCCGGCGCATCTCCCTCAGCGCCCGGACGGGGTCGGCCACGTGCTGCAGCGTCTGGTGGGCGTGCACGACGTCGAACGTGTCGTCCTCGAACGGCAGCTCGTAGACGTCGGCGGCATGGAAGGAGACGTCGGCGACGCCCTCCGCCCGCCTGCGCGCCTCCTCCAGCACCTCCTCGACCAGGTCGACGCCGACGACCTTCGCCACCCGCGAGGCCAGGTCGACCGTGATGCTGCCGGGACCGCAGCCGACGTCCAGCAGGAAGTCGCCGGGCCCCAGGTGCGGGGCCAGGTAGGCGGCGGAGTTCTCCACGGTGCGCCAGCGGTGGGAGCGCAGCACGGAGTCGTGGTGGCCGTGGGTGTACTTCTCTTGGTCCGTCATGGCCCGACTCTAACCCGACGTCTCAAGTCTTGAGAAATGTGTATCACTATGTGGACAACGCGGGCGCGCGGCGGCCCGGGGAGGGCACGCGGAGGACATCGTCAGGAGAAGCCGAGAGCGCCTTCCAGGCCGCGGCGGACGAGCTCGGGGTCCACGTCGCCCAGGACCAGGCGCTGGACGACGAAGCCCGGGATGAGGCAGGTCAGGACGGTGCCGACCGCCGCGGGGTCGGCGCCCTGGGGAAGGCGCCCCTCCTGCTGGTAGCGGACGGCGAACTGCGTCCAGATCCCGCGGACGCCCGTGAGGATCTCGTTGACGACCGCGCCGATGGCCTCGTCGTGCACGGCCGTCGCCCAGACCTCGGGCAGCAGCTGGAGCTTGCCGCCCCCCTCCAGCTCCGCCAGGAAGATCTCGAGGAAGTCGTGGAACACCTCCGGCAGCGGGGGCAGCTCCTCCCGGCCCAGCATCTCGCGCAGCGCGGACTGCACCGCCGACCGCCTGTCCTCGGCGATCTCGGAGACGAGGTCGGCCTTGGCGGGGAAGTAGCGGTACACCGCCCCCGCGGACAACCCGGACTCCTTGAAGATGTCCTGCATGGAGGTGCCGTTGAAGCCCTTGATCGCGAAGCAGCGCACCGCCGCCTCGATGATCTGCTGACGGCGCTGCTCCAGGTGCTCAGGGCTGACTTTCGGCATGGGGCCAAAAATAAAACGGATGCTCGTTCTTGACAACCGGGCACACGGGCGTAGCATCGGACCCAGATAAGAGAACGAACGTCCGATTTATAGGAGCCCGGTCATGAGATCCCGGCCGCACCCCCTGATCCTCGCCCTGGCCGTGGCCGCCGTGCAGGCCCTGATGGTCCTCGCGTTCGCCTGGCCTTCGGCCAACACCGCCCCCCGTGACGTGCCGCTGGGCGTCGCCGGTCCCGCGGCCGCCGTCACCCAGCTGACCCAGCGCCTGGAGCAGGCGCAGCCCGGCGCCTTCGAGGTGCGTACCTACGCCGACGAGGCCGCCGCCCGCCAGGCGATCGAGGACCGGGAGGTCTACGGCGCGGTCGCCGTCACCCCGCAGGGCCCCAGGGTCCTCACCGCGTCCGCCGCCAGCCCGGCGGTCTCCCAGGCCCTCGTGCAGCTCGCCGCGGCCCAGGCCGGGACCCCAGCGCCCGCCGTCGAGGACGTCGTCTCCGCCGACCCCGACGACCCCCGCGGCACCGGCTTCGCCACGATGATCCTCCCGCTGGTCATGTCGGGCATCGCCGCCTCCGCCGCGCTGACCCTCCTGGTCCGCGCCGCCCGCGACCGGCTCCTGGGCGTCCTGGTCTTCGCCGCCGCCGGCGGCCTCCTCACCGCCCTCGTCGCCCAGACCTGGTTGTCCCTGACCCCCGGCTCCTACCTGGAGGTCGCCGCCGTCGCCGCCCTGGCGTCCCTGGCGACCGCGGCGCCCATCACCGGCCTGGCCAGCCTCATCGGCCCTCCCGGCATCGGCGCCGGCGCCCTCACCCTGCTCTTCCTGGGCAACCCCTTCTCCGGCGCCGCCACCGGCCCCGAACTCCTCCCCCAGCCCTGGGGCGCCCTCGGCCAGTTCCTCCAGCCCGGCGCCGCCGCCTCCCTCCTGCGCTCCGTCACCTTCTTCGACGGCGCCGCCGCCCGCACCCCCCTCCTCGTCCTCACCGCCTGGGCCCTCCTCGGCCTGGCCCTCCTGGCCGCCGCCCTGCGCAGGCCCCCGACGGCCGCCACCGCTCCCGACGAGGAACCCGTCGTCCTCACCGCCTGACCCACCGCACACGCCTGGCACCGCACACGTCAGACGCACCGCACATCGGGCACACCACACGCTCCGGGCGCGTCGGACACACCACACACGCCAGGCACGCCGGACGCACCGCACACATCGGGCGCGTCGAGCACACCGCACGCGCCGAAGGCCCGGGATCCCCGGGCCTTCGGCGTCTCCTGGCCACCGCCCGGACTCAGGGCGCCGACAGGGCGGAGACCGCCTTCTGCAGCCGGGCCGCACGCCCGGCGGGCGTCCTGGCCTTCAGCAGCGGCAGGATCAACCGGTAGCGCGCCGTCTTGTCGAGCGCCGCGAAGCGCGCCGCGGACTTGGGGCGGGCCGCCAGCTCCCCGGCCAGGTCGGGCGGGACGGCGACGTCGCGCTGGGCGGCGTAGGCGGTCTCCCAGCGGCCGTCGGCCTGCGCGGCGGCCACCTCCGCCAGGCCCGGCGGGCGCATCCGTCCCGCGGCGGTCAGCGCCTCCACCCGCTCGACGTTCACCCGCGACCAGGGGCTGCCCTTCCGGCGGCGCGAGTACCTCTGCAGGAAGAAACGGTCGTCGTAGGCCTTGCGGTGGCTGTCGATCCAGCCGTGGCACAGCGCCACCTCCAGCGCCTCCACGATCGTGAGCGAGGCCGCGCCCGAGCCCTTCTTGGCGATCTTCAGCCAGGCTCCGCCCTCGTCCTCGTGATGCGCCGCCAGCCACGACTCCCACTCGGCGGCGTCCGCGAAGTGCATCACCGGCCCAGGACCTCCAGGTAGTGGCGGTTGTACATGAAGCCCAGCACGTTGCCGAACGGGTCGACCACCGCGGCGGTGACGAACCCCTCGCCGCGTTCGGTGACCGGCATGTACGGCTCGGCGCCCAGGGACAGCAGCCGGTCCAGGGTCGCCTGCACGTCGTCGACGTGCCAGTGGAGGACCGCGCCGCCGGGGGCGGTGGGCGCTCCCGGCGGCGCGTACCTCCGGTCGACGATGCCGAGCTCGGTCTGGTGGTCGCCGATCCTGAACTCGTAGTAGGCCACCGGCCCGCCGTCGTCCGGCCTCCTGAAGTACGGCTCGACGCCCAGCAGTTCGGCGTACCACCTCCCGGCCGCTTCCACGTCGTCGGCCCACAGGTTGACGGTGGAGACCCCTCGCAACATCGTGCTCCCTTCGCCGCCGCGAACCGGCGGCTCGTTTCCGTTCGACACCCCGAACACTAGGAAGCCAACAGGTCAGTGAATGTCCTCTTAGGACGGCAGGATGGAATTCATGCGAGATCCCTCCGACCGGCTGCTGCGCCTGCTGTCCCTGCTCCAGACCCCGCGGGAGTGGCCGGGCCCCGAACTGGCCGACCGCCTCGGCGTCACCCCCCGCACGATCCGCCGCGACGTCGAACGGCTGCGCCGGCTCGGCTACCCCGTCCACGCCGCCCAGGGCAACATCGGCGGCTACCGCCTGACCTCCGGAACGGCCATGCCGCCGCTCCTCCTGGACGACGACGAGGCGATCGCCGTCGCGGTCGGCCTCGGCACCGCCGCCACCGCCGCGATCGACGGCGTCGAGGAGGCCTCCCTGCGCGCCCTGGCCAAACTGGAGCAGGTCCTGCCCTCCCGGCTGCGCCACCGGGTCACCGCGCTGTCCGAGGCGGCCGTCGTCCTGCCGCGCCCGGACGGCCCCGCCGCCCAGGCCGCCGACCTCGCCTCCCTGGCCGCCGCCTGCGCCGCCCGCGAGAAGGTCCGCTTCGCCTACGCCAAACCGCACAGCGAGCCGACCCGCCGCCTGGTGGAACCGCACCGGCTGGTCGTGGTGGAACGCCTGTGGTACCTCGTGGCCTACGACGAGGACCGCGCCGCCTGGCGCTCCTTCCGCGCCGACCGCATCAGCGAGGTCCACCGCACCGGCGTCCGCGTCCCCGCCCGCGAGCTACCCGGAGGCGTCGACACCCGGACCTGGGTGACCCGCGCAATGCCGCCCCGCGACGTCCGCGCCCGCCTGCTGCTGCACGTGCCCTTCGACCGTGCCGCCTCTCAGGTCCCCGCCTGGCAGGGCACCCTGGAACCGGTCGACGACACCTCCTGCCTCCTGCACACCGCCCCCGACTCCCCCCGCTACCTGGCCCACCGCATCACCCTCCTCCCCGTCCCCTACACCCTCCTCGACCCGCCGGAACTCGCCGCCCACCTCCGCACGATCGCCGAACAGGCCGCCCACGCCGTCCGCCACCACTGACCCCGCGCCCTCCCGAAGGATTCGCCTCGACGTCCGGCTTCACGGTGCTCGCGAGATCGCGGTGGGTGCCGCTTCACCGCCTTCCCGAGAAGGCGGCCCAGACCCATTTGCCGCCGCGAGGGTCGCGAGTGCAACCGTTCCGGCTGGTGAGAGAGGCGACGATGAGGAGGCCGCGTCCGCCGTCGTCGTCGAAGGAGTCCGCCGAAAGGTCGAGGTCCTCCAGCCTGAGTTCGGCCGGAGGCCGCGGGCGGGGCAGCCGGGGGCTGGAGTCCCAGACGGCGACGATGGCGTCGCGAGCGTCGCGGACGAGTTCAAGGCGTATCTCCTCACCCGGTGTCTCTTTGGCCGCGTTGGACACCAGCTCGGCGACCACCAGCAGAGCGTCGTCCAGGATGTCGAGATCGCCCCATCGGCGGAGCCGTTGCTCCGCGAGGGTGCGCGCCAGGCCCGCGGAGGCGGGAGAGGCGAGCAGGGGCAGGAGCAGGTGGTCGATCGCAGGGGTGCACCGGTCGTCGGTCATGGGCGTGGCCTTCGTTCGAGCAGTCGATTCCTCGTTCCGCACACCAGTGAGCCACCGGGTCGGTACCGTGCGTCACAAAGCACGTGACAAAGCCTTACAACCGGACGGGGACGGCCGCTCCCGCTTTCATCGCGGTTTCCCCGCCCTCTGGCCGGTTTCACCGACGGGGAGGACGAGGGGATGGCCGCCCGGCGCAAGAGAGGCTCCGTCTCGCCGACGCTGCTGGCGTTCGGCCGCCAGCTCCGCCGCTACCGCGAGGCCGTCGGCCTCTCCCAGGAGAGCGCCGGACGCCGCGCCAACGGAGGACAGGGGGTGAGCAGCCAGTACGTCGGCCAGGTCGAAAGCGGCCGCACCCGCTGCACCCGCGAGTTCGCCGCCACCATGGACGCCGAGCTCAAAGCCGGCGGCAGGCTCCTGGAACTGTGGGACGACCTCGTCCTCGACTCAGCCTTCCCCACCTGGTTCGACTGGCCCAACATCGAAGCCGAAGCCGTGATGATCCAGTCCTACCAGCCCCTGCTCGTCCACGGCCTTCTCCAGACACCCGGTTACGCGAGCGCGATACTCCGCAGCACGGACGTGGTCGAGGCGCGTCTGAACCGGCAGAAGATCCTCACGAGACGGCAGCCGGCTCCCCCTGTCTTCTCGCTCCTCTTGGACGAGGTGGCGCTGCACCGGGCGACAGGGGACTCCACCGTCATGCGTGAACAACTGGAGCACCTGCTGACCGTGGGCGAGCTTCCCAACGTCGCCCTCCAGATAGTCCCGAGCAGGGGAGAACACCTGGGGAACAGCGGAGCCTTCAACCTCGCCACCCTGGAGGACAGAAGCGAGGTCGCCTATGTCGAGTCGGCGATCCGCGGCCTGACGATCAATGACCCCGACGAGCTAGCCTCCATAGCGCGAACCCTGATCGAGGTGCGGTCCCTCGCGCTTCCGGCGAGCCACTCCCGCGACATCATCCGAAGGACAATGGAAGAACGATGGAATCACTAGTTCTGAAGTGGCGTAAGTCCAGCTACACCACCGCCAATGGTGGTGACTGCGTGGAGCTCGCCACCCTCGCGGGAGCAGTCCTCGTCCGTGACAGCAAGAACCCGGCAGGAGCCCGCCTGCGGTTCACGCCTCGCGGCTTCCGGAGACTCGTCAAAGGCGTCAAAGGTTCCTGAGCCTTCGTGACGGGCGCCGGCGGCCAAGGCTGACCGGCAGAGGAGTGCGGCCTCGATATGCCCATCCGGTTCCTGGTGTTCTGTGACCTTTTAGCCGATCTCCTCTCTTCGGCAGCGCTTCCGGCCGGGGTGTCAGCGGGAGAAGGCGCCTGCTCGGGCGGCGGCGAGGGCGGCGGTCACGGCTCGGGCGGTGTCCTGCGGGGAGACGGGTTCCGTGGTGATGCAGAGGCGGTAGTACAGGGGGGCGACGGTGGCCCGGACGAGTTCCTCGGCGTCGGTGGCGGCGGGGAGTTCGCCTCTGGCGACGGCGCGGTGGACCACCGCGGCGGCCTGGCGGTGGCGGGTGGTCAGGTAGGAGCGCAGGGCGAGGGCGGCTTCGGGGGTCTGGGCGGCGGCCGCGACGAGGGCTCGGGTGACGGGGCCGGTCAGGGGGTCGGTGAAGCCTTCGACGACCTGGGCGGCCAGGGACTCCAGGTCCTCGGCCAGGGAACCGGTGTCGGGCAGGGGCCAGGGGTCGGCCTCGGCCAGGCCGAGGGCGTCGGCGGCCAGGGCGGCGGGGCTGCGCCAGCGGCGGTAGACCGTCGTCTTGTGGACGCCGGAACGGGTGGCGACGCCTTCCACGGTCAGGCCGGGGAAGCCCTTCTCGGCCAGTTCGGCCAGGGTGGCCTGACGGACGGCCTCGCGGGTGCGGGCGGTGCGGCCGCCGGGGCGGACGGTGCCCGCATCGGGCAAAGGCGACTCGGTTGCGTTAGCGGTCTTCTTCATGGCATGCTCAGACTAACGCAACATGGTTGCGTTAGGAAGGTGCCGGTGCGGAGCAGGCCGCCGTGCCGGGCCCTCCCCGTCCCGTCCCCGTCACGAGAGGTCTTTTTTGCCCGCTCAGCTCTCCCTCCGCGGAATCTCCAAGTCCTACGCCGGCCGGGTCGTCCTCGACCAGGTCTCGCTGTCCGTCAAGCCCGGGGAACGGGTGTGCGTGGTCGGCGAGAACGGCTCGGGCAAGTCGACCCTGCTCCGGCTCGCCGCCGGGTTCGAGACGCCGGACGACGGCGAGGTCGTCGTCTCGGCCTCCGGCGGGGTGGGGCATCTCGCCCAGACGCTGGAGCTGCCCTCCGCGTACACCGTGCGGCAGGCCGTGGACGTCGCGCTCGCCGACCTCAGGGCGATCGAGCGCCGCATGCGCGAACTGGAGGCGGACCTGACGGAGGAGCGGCTGGCCGAGTACGGCGAGCTGCTCGACGTCTACGACCTGCGCGGCGGCTACGAGGCCGAGGCGCGCACCGGGGCGGCGCTCCAGGCGCTCGGGCTCGGGCACGTGGCGCCGGACAGGACGCTCGGCTCCCTGTCCGGCGGCGAACGGTCCCGGCTGGGGCTGGCCTGCCTGATCGCGGCGTCCCCCGAACTGCTGCTGCTGGACGAGCCGACCAACCATCTCGACGCCGCCGCGCTGGCCTGGCTGGAGGACCGGCTGCGCGCCCACCGCGGCACCGTCGTGGCCGTCTCCCACGACCGGGTGTTCCTCGAGCGGGTCGCCACCGCGATCGTCGAGGTCGAGAACGGCGCGGTCACCCGCTACGGCAACGGCTACTCCGGCTACCTCGCCGAGCAGGCCGCGGCCCGGGAGCGCGCCCGCCAGGCCTGGCTCGACTGGCGCGAGGAGCTGCGCGAGGCGGAGCGCTTCGCCGCCACCACCGCGCATCGCGTCGCGCACGGCCGCGACATCAAGGACGGCAACAAGATGGCCTACGACCGTGCCGGCGGCCGCGTCCAGAGCTCGGTCTCCAGCCGCGTCCGCCAGGCGCGGGAGCGCATCCGCCGCCTCCAGGAGTCGCCCGTCCCCGAGCCTCCCGAGCCGCTGAGCCTCTCCGGCGCCTTCACCCGGGGCGCGACGGACGGCCCGCTCATCACCCTGCACGGCGTCCGCGTCGCCGGTCGGCTGTCCCTCGACGCCTTCACCGTCGCCCCGGGCGAGCGCATCCTGGTGACCGGCCCCAACGGTTCGGGGAAGAGCACCTTCCTGAAGCTCCTCGCCGGCGAGCTCGCCCCCGACTCCGGCACCGTCCACCGCAGGGGCCGCACCGCCTACCTCCCCCAGGACCCGCCCGACGCCCGCATCCACATCACGCAGGACGCGGCCGACACCGGCACCAGCGTCACGCAAGTCCCGGCCGACTCCGGCGGCCTCCGCGAAGGCCGCGCCGCCCGTCCCGTCCAGGGGCGGCCGCCCGCTCCCGACGCGTCCCGCAGCCTCCTGGCGGCCTTCGCCGCAGGGCGCCCCGGCCACCCCGAAGAGCACCGGGCGCACCTGCTGTCCCTCGGGCTCTTCCGCCCGGACGCCCTCGACGTTCCGGTCGGCGCGCTGTCCACCGGCCAGCTCCAGCGCCTGTCCCTGGCCCGCCTGCTGACCTCCCCGGCCGACCTCGTCCTCCTGGACGAGCCCACCAACCACCTCTCCCCCAAGCTCGTGGCCGAACTGGAGGCCGCGCTCGCCGCCTACCGGGGCGCGCTCGTCCTGGTCACCCACGACCGCGCCCTCCGGGCGGGCTTCACCGGCACCCGTCTGGATCTCCGTCCGGACCACGCCTTGACCGGCTGAAACAAGGAAAGGCAAAACGGAGCCGAAATCTCGGCCAACCGGGTCCGGCGCCGCCGGAGAGCCGTCACATCAGAGGAGAAAGCCGATCCCCGAGAACGGATTCGGCGGCCTGGACGAGTTGTTCCAGCCGGAGCATCTCCGAAAGGTGGAACTCCGGCGCGGCGGAGCGGGCCACCAGGACGGCGGTGTCGGCGGACGCGAAGGGCACCAGGCCGTACTGGGTGCCGTCGGGGGACCGGAAGGCGCGGCAGCGCAGCGGCTCCAGGTCGGCCGGAGGCTCGGCGGCCTCGCCGCCGGGGCTGGTGTGGACCAGCCTGCCGGGGCCGGTGCGCAGGACGCCCGCCCAGTCGGCGGAGAGGATCGCGGGGAGGGCGTCGGCGAAGATGCGCAGGCCCTCCCCCGGATGGGCCGCGAGCTGGCCGATGAGGGCGACGTCGGGGTGCAGGCCCGGGGGTTCGACGGTGGGCCACAGGCCCTCGACCCGCACGCCGGGGACGGCCTGGAGGCCGGCGGTGATGCGGTCGGCGGAGACGCCCGACGGCCAGGAGACGGTGATGTCGTCCAGGGCGCGGCCGGCCACGTTCTCCAGGACGGACAGCTGGACCACGTCGGCCCCGGCTGCTCCCAGGGTGCGGGCGACCCTGCCCAGCGACCCCGGACGGTCGGGGAGACGGACCCGGATCCGCAAAAGCATCGGCACCTCCAGTAAACGTTCCGTGCCTTTATGTTGCCATATGCGCGTTTCGGCGCTGTTACCCGATCGTGTCATTTCCTCAAGATGGCCTATCGCCAGGGTCAACCGACCTATAGGGTTTCTCCACGTGTCCAGTCAGCCCGGTCCTCCAGAAGAAGGCCGGCCGTCCGAGGTGACGCCGGCCGAACTGCGCGACGCCCTTCTCGGGCTGTCGGCGAGACTGGAGCGCGAGCACGAGCGGGCCAAGCACCGCGAAGAGATCATCGACCGGTTGCACCGGGAGAACCAGCACCTGCGCCGCGGTGAGCTGCAGCAGCTGCACGAGCCCGTACGGGGCGCGCTCTACCGGCTCTACGACCTGGTCCGCCGCGCTGAACTGGAACCGCCGCAAGGCGATCACGTCGCCCCTCTGCTGCAGATGATCGGCGACGAGCTCGCCGAGGCGCTCGGCCGCACCGGCGTCGAGCTCATCGAGGTCGAGTTCGGCGACCCCTACGACTCCGCACGGCACCGCCCCCTGGGCACCGAGCCCGTCGCCGACCGCTCGCTCGACGGCAGGGTCGTCGAAGTGTGCGCCGACGGGTTCGCCCGCGGGGAGCTCGTCGTGCGCAGAGCACAAGTCCGTGTCGGCAAGTATCAGGAAGACTGAGGGCACCGAGGGCATGGCGGTATACGGGATCGACCTGGGCACGACCTACTCCTGCATCGCGAGCATCGACGACGTCGGGCGGCCGACCGTGCTGCGCAACCTCGAGGGCACCGACACCACGCCCTCGGTCGTCTACTTCGAGTCCGGCGACAACGTCGTCGTGGGCGCCACGGCCAAGGACACCGCCGTCCTGGACCCCGACAACGTGGTCAGCCTCATCAAGCGGGACATGGGCCGCGACGTCCCCCGCGAGATCCACGGCTTCAACTACAACCCCGAGGAACTGTCGGCCTTCATCCTGCTGAAGCTGGCCACCGACGCCCAGACGGTGACGGGCGAGGTCGCCCGCGACGTCGTCGTCACGGTCCCGGCCTACTTCGGCGCCGCCGAGCGCGACGCCACCCGCAAGGCCGGGCGCATCGCGGGCCTGAACGTCATCGACGTCATCTCCGAGCCGATCGCCGCGGCCGTCACCTACGGCGTGCTCAACCCCGAGAGCGACCGCACGATCCTCGTCTACGACCTGGGCGGCGGCACGTTCGACACCACCGTCATCGCGCTGCGCGGCGGCCACATCGAGGTGGTCTGCACCGACGGCGACCACGAGCTGGGCGGCGCCGACTGGGACTCGCGCCTGGTGGAGCACCTGGCCGAGCAGTTCCGCGCCGAGCACCCCGACGCGGGCGACCCGCTGGACGACAAGCTCACCGAGCAGCAGCTGCGCCGGGACGCCGAGGAGGCCAAGAAGGCGCTGACCGCGCGCACCCAGCACACCGTCCGGGTGATGCACGGCGGCCGCGTGGCGACCCTGGAGATCACCCGCGAGGTCTTCGAGGAGATCACCAAGGACCTGCTCGACCGCACCGTGGAGATCACCGGCCGCACCATGGAGGTCGCCCGCGCCAAGGGCGTCACCGACTACGGCGACCTGGTGCTGGTCGGCGGCTCCACCAAGATGCCCGCGGTCTCCGCGCGGCTGGAGGCCGAGCTCGGCCTCACCCCCCGGCTGCAGGACCCCGACCTCGCCGTCGCCAAGGGCGCCGCCCTGTACGCCTTCGAGGAGACCTTCCGCCGCCTGCTGTCGGAGGGCGCGCGGGAGGAGGCCGAGGAGATGGCCAACCGCGCGGGCCTGTCGGCCGAGCAGCAGCGGCAGATCGCGGCGCGGCGCATCAAGACCGTCGCCTCGCGCGGTTTCGGGATCGTGGTGCTCAACCGCGAGACCCAGGCCGAGGAGGTCGTCCACCTGGTGCACGCCAACGACGAGCTGCCCGCCGGGCGCTCCTCGGACTTCTTCACCGTGCACGACGACCAGACCACCGCGGACGTGCGGGTGATGGAGCAGGCCGGCGCGGTCGAGTCGCCCGAGCCCGCCGACAACAACGAGATCGCCACCGGCTCGGTGCGCGTCCCGGCCGGCAAGAAGGCCGGCTGGCCGATCTCCGTCACGTTCTCCCTGGACGCCTCGGGGCTGCTGCACGTCACGGCCGAGGAGAAGGAGACCGGCGAGCGCCTGGACCTGGAGGTCGAGGTCGGCGGCATGACGGAGGACGACGTCGAGGCCTCGAGGGCGGCGCTCTCGCGCGTTCAGGTGAGCTGAGGGCGTGTCGTTCGACGACGACTACAAGCAGCGGGTGCTGGAACCCGCACGGGCGGCCGGGGACCAGCCGCCCGAGGACCTGCGGGCGCGCTACGCCCTGCCCGAGGAGCTCACGCCCGAGGCGGTCGGCGCGCGGGTCAAGCAGGTCCGCCAGTGCTGGCGGCGTTCGCGCGGCCAGCTGAAGTACCGCAAGCTCATCGACCGGCTGGAGGCCGAGCACCGCGCGCTCGGCCCGGTCTTCACCGCCGCGGAGCAGGGCGACCTCGGGCCGCTCAGGCAGCGGCTGCGCGGCGGTGACGAGCGCAACGCCCAGCGCAGGGCCGAGGTGCGCAACCGGCTGCTGGACGCCGCGGGACCGCTGCGGGTGCTCTCCCCCGCCGAGTGCGCGGCCATCGGCAAGGCCGGCGGGGTGTCGGGGGCGGAGCTGGCGCAGCTGCTGCGGATCGACGGCCTGGAGGTGCACGAGCCCGACGCGCTGCCGGCCGTCCCGCCCTATCCCGGTTACGGCAAGGCCCGCGAGTCGCTGGAGGTGCTGGGCGCCCGCCACATGCTGGCGTTCCTGCTGGGCAGCGACAGGATCGGCAACATCCGGTTGTTCGGCGGGGTGTCGGCGGGCGGCATGCCGATCGACCCGGCGGGCGCCGCACGCGCCCTGGAGCGGGTGACCGGCGAGTGGGCGCGGCGGCCCCGCGACACCAGCACCACCCACGCCGAGACGGTGCTCATCGCGCTGCGCACCGCGATGCGCGAGGACCTCCTGCACGACCTGCTGGGCTACGACTTCATCGCCCGGCTGCGTGAGCGGCGCGAGCAGCGCGCCTCCGACCAGGCGCTGATGGACTTCGCGGTGCGCGGCCTGGGCGTCGAGCCGAACGAGGCGCGGCGGCTGGTGTTCGCGATCAGCCGGGAGGGCGGCGTCCCGGCGGGTCCGGCGGGACGGATGCGCGAACTGCTGGAAGCGGGGAACGCGCACGCCGCCGCGCTGCTCGCCGAGGGCCTGGACGAGCACGAGGTCCCGCCGGAGGCCGTCGAGGCGCGGCAGCGGGTGGCGGCGGCGTCCCGGCTGCTGGACGAGGCGCTGGAGCTGACCGGCGCGGGGGACGCGGACGGGGCGTGGGACCGGCTGGAGGACGCGCTGCGGCTGGCCGCCGACCTTCCGGGGCTGCGCGAGCACCAGCGGCGGCTGCCCCCGCTGCCGCCCTCGGACGTGGCGGCCGAGGCGGACGGCACGTCGGTCCGCCTGTCGTGGCGGCCGTCGCCGTCCCGGGCGGGCCGGATCCTGCACGAGGTCGTCCGACGGCCCGGCCGCCCGCCGCGCGACTCCTCCGACGGCGAGCCCGTCGCGTCCGTGGACGGCGAGCCGCCGGTGAACGTGCCGCTCTTCTACGCGGTATACGCGCGCCGCGGCGAGGCGACGTCCGAGCCGGTGTGCGCGGGCCCGGTCGTGTTGCGCCCCGAGCCCGCGCGGGTGGAGCTCGCCGCCGGGGACGGGATGGTCACCGGCCGGTGGGAGTGCCCCCCGGAGGCCGTCCGCGTGGCCGTGCTGCGCGACGGCGAGCCCGTCCCGGCCGGACGCGAGGGCTTCACCGACCGCGGCGTCCGCAACGGCACGACGCACCGGTACCGGGTGTACGCCGTCTACGTCGACGGCGTGGCGGAGGTCGAGACACCCGGCGTGCTCGCCTCGGCCACCCCGCACGCGCTTCCCGACGCCGTCGCGGAGTTCGCCGTCGAGCCGTACGCGCAGGACAGGCTGCTGCTGCGCTTCCCCATCCCCGCGCACGGCCTGGTGGAGGCGCTGCTGCTCGACCGGGAGCCGCCGTGGCCGGTGGGCGCGCTGGTCCCGGTGGGCGAGCTGCCCGCGCAGCGCGTCGAGTCCACCCCGCACGCGCGCGGCCTGGTGGTGCGGCCGGGGTCCAGCGGAGTGCTGCTGGTGGTGACGGTCGCGGGGTCGAGTGCGGCGATCGGCGCGTTCCGCCGCCATGTGGACCTGCCCGCGCCGTCCGGTCTGACGGTGGTGCGCCGGGGCGACGAGGTCGATGTCGGTTTCGGCTGGCCCGGCGACGCCGCCGCCGTCGCCGTCACCTACGAGGTCGCCGAGGGGCCCGCCAGGCGCATCGGTGTCTCGCGCGCGGCGTACACCGCGGGCGGGGGCGTGCACCTGCCCGTTCCCGAGGGCGAGCCGGTGCGCGTCAGCGTCGCCGGAACGGCCGAGCAGGGCGGCACGGTGCTCACCGGCCCTGCCGTCACCGCCGCCGTCGCGGCGCCCACCGTCGTCCGGTACGACCTGGCCGTCACCGGGCCGCCGTGGAAACGGGTGCTGGCGGTCAGCCTCGCCTGCGACAGGCCGGTGCGGCTGGCACGGCTGGAGCTGGTCGTGCGCGACGGCCGCGTCATGCCGCGTGATCCCTCCGACGGCGAAACGCTGAAGGTCTGGGAGAATACGGACTTGCCGGACGAGGCCGTCCTGCGGGTGCCCCTGCCCAAGCGTCCCGGGCCGTTCTGGTTGCGGTGCTTCGCCGGGCCGGACGTCGAACTCGCCGACCCGCCCGTCCGCAGACTCCAGCAAGGCGCGTGATGTGAGAACCGAGAGACTCCACCGGGTACGGGCCCGCGGGCGCGACACCGTCACCTGCCCGTACTGCTTCGCGGTGTTCGGCCGCGCCCAGATCGCCTACCGCTGCCTGGGGCGGGCCGGGCGCGGCATCGGCTGCGACCCGCGCCTGGACGCCGAGCTCGCCGCCTACCTGGGCACCCAGGCGGGCGCGGTGCTGCCGCCGGTGTTCGCCGGGCGCGGCGCGCGGGCGTCCTGCCCCGACTGCGGGCGCGAGAGCGGCCGGCGGGTCTGCCCCGAGTGCCACCACGAACTGGCCCCCGCCTACTGCGACACGCCCGGCAGGATCGTCGCGCTGGTCGGCGCGAAGAACGCCGGCAAGAGCACCTACGTCGCGGTGCTGCTGCACGAGCTGCGCAACCGGGTCGGCACCGAGCTCGGCACCTCGCTCGTCGCCTGCGACGACCGCACCATCGAACGCTACAAGCGCGACTTCGCCCGCCCCCTGTTCGACCAGCAGCGGCTGCTGCCCATGACGCCGAGCGCGGTGACGGCGCCGCGCGAGCCGCTGGTGTTCTCCCTGTCCCGGCGGGTCCGCGGCAGGTTCACCAGCCGCACCGAGGCGCTGACGCTGGTGCTGTTCGACACCGCGGGCGAGGACCTGCGCAGCCGCGAGGTGCGCGACCTCCACCTGAAGTACCTGGAGGCCGCCGACGCGATCATCTTCCTGGCCGACCCGCTGGAGCTGACGGGCGGCGCCGCCGACAGCGAGCCGCTGGACGTGCTGGCGCGGGTGACCGAGCCGCTGCGCCAGCGGTACGGGCTGGCGCCCAAGGACAGGCTGAGGGTCCCGGCCGCGATGGTCCTCACCAAGATCGACGCGCTGGAGCTGCCCCGCCAGTCGGCGCTGCGCCGCGCCCGCCACCGCGCGGGCGCGCTGGACGCCGACGACAGGGCCGCCGCGGACGCCGAGGTCAGGGCGCTGCTGCACGGCTGGGGGTCGGGCGACCTCGACCGCTACCTGGACCAGAACTACGCCGAGTACCAGCTGTTCGGGGTGTCGGCGCTGGGCGGGGCCCCCAGCGCCGACAAGGTCGCGGCGGGCGGGGTGCGCCCGCACCGCGTGGAGGATCCGCTCCTGTGGCTCCTGCACCGGTTCGGAATGCTGGACGGCTGATGGCCTGGCAGCTGCACTACACCTCCGCGCGCACGGCGCGACGCTCGGGCTTCCAGTTCACCGCCGTCTCCCCCGGCCTGCCGCCGGGCGTCGAGGGCGCGGTCTCCCCCTACCTGGGCTACCGCCCCCCGCCCGACGCCCCGCCCTCGCCCGGCGAGGAGGAACTGGCCGGCTTCCCCGTCTCGTTCGGCTACGACGTCGTCGACGCCGCGGGGGAACGGCGGCTGCTCGTCCGGTCCCGCTACCTCGGCCGCGACTACTCGGGGCGGTTCGGCAACTTCCTGGCGCACGCCGTGGTCGCCGACCCGGCGGAGATGGAGGGGCTGCGCCCGATCGAGTTCTGGGGGGCGCCCTTCTGGGCGGACGCCCCGCTCGAAGAGCTGCCCGTCCTGGAGTACCCGCCGCCCGGTGACGCCTTCGACCCCGAGGCGCTCGGCCGCTGGCTCTCCGGTCTCGACCACGACCCGTACGCCAGGCTGGCCGCGCTCGTCGACGCCGTCTGCTCCTCCTCCGGGCGGATCTTCCTGGTCTCCCCGGACGTCGGGCAGATCGCCCGCTGGATCGCGGTCCTGTCGTACTCGCTGCCCGTCGCGCGGGCGGCGCTGCTGTCGTTCACCACCTACACCGCCGACCCCGCCGCCTGCCCGCACCGCCTCGCCGGGACGACCCCCGACGTGTGGGCGTCGCTGCGCGCCGACCAGGAGGCCCACCTGCTCGACGGCCCCGCCCCCCGGCACGAGCCGAGCCGCTACGCCGGCACCGTCGCAGGGCTGTGGCGCGCGTTGGACCTGGAGGGCCTGGACAGCCTGGCGGAGCTGGCCGAGGTGGTCGGCGACGGGCTGGAGGGCGCGGCGGCGCTCCTGGCGCTGTGCCGTGCGGAGGAGGCGGACGAGGAGGCGCAGGGACTCGCCCTGCCGCTCGTGCGGCATCCCGGCCTGCCGTCGTGGGTATGGCCGCGGCTGCCCGTGGACGGGTTGTCCTTCGAGCTCGCCGCGGCCGTCAACCGGCACTCCCCCGACGCCGGGCGCGCGCGTGCGGCCGGGGAGCGGTGCGCCCGCCTGGTGTTGTCGACGCCCTCGCTGCGGACCAGGCTGGACGACTTCGCCCTGGAGGACCCGGCGGAGCTCCTGCCGGAACTCGCCCGGCGGCTGCCCGTCGCCGAGAGCCTGCCGCTGCTGGCGGAGCTGACGGCCGTGGCCGAGCGGCTCGGCGTCCCGGTCACCCGGGAGACCACCGGGCGGGGCGCGTTCGCGCTCGTCAACCCCGACCACCTGCGGGACGGGCAGCGGCTCGCCTCCGCCGACGACGTCGTCGCGGCCGTCGTGACGCTCACCGGCGGCGCCCGCGGGACGCTGCTGACCGGGATCGTCCACGGGCTCGAGCGCGGTGGCGCGCTGCGCCGCCGGGACGTCCTGACGGGGCAGGTCTGCGACCTGCTCGCCGAGCACGCCGAAGGCTCCCTCCTGCGCCGGACGCCCGAGGTGGCGCTGCACATGCTGCGCTCCCTGGCGGCCCGCCACGGCGTCCTGGGCGGGCCGACGCTCCGCCTGGCCGAGGCTATCCCGGGGAACAGCGCGGCGGAAGGACTCCTCACCGCCCGGGACGTCCCCGGCGAGCGGGACCCACGGGCCGCGGCGGACGCCCTGGAGCGGGTCGGCGGCGCGCTCTCGGGCCCGGCGGTCCAGGCGGTGGCCGACGCGCTCACCGCGCGCTCCCCGGCCTTCCGGGCCGCGCTCGTCTCCGTTCTCGACGAGCGCGTCCGCGACCTGCTCGTCCACCGCTGGATGGAGACGGCGCGCCAGCGCTCCGAACGGTTCGACCTCGTCGGCGTGGCGCTGCGCGCCCCCGGCACGCCCCTTGACGGCTGGGTTCGCGAACAGTTGCGAAAACGGTTCACCCTGTTGCAGCTGGAGACCTACTTCCGGGACGATCAGAAACTCCGCGCGGCCCTGCGAGAGCTCCGGGAGTAGGCATGCAGCAGTTCCTGTGGGTGCTGGGCGTCGCCGCCTGGGCGCTCATCATGCTCGCGGGATTCGCCCTCCTGTTCCCGCCGCTGTTCGGGGCCACCCTCGTCGGCGTGACGGCCGTCGCGTTCATCCACTACTACGCCGTCGCCTGCCGGGCGCTGCTGCCGGCCAACGCCGACGGGGTGTCACCGGTGACGCCGACGGACGGGGTGTACCGGCACTACCTCGTCAGCCAGGTCTGGCGGGACTGGCAGGCGCTGGCCGGGACCGTCGGCCCGCGCGTCTACCAGAGCGCCGACCAGGCGGTGCGGCGGCTCACCTCCCTGATGGTGTCGGGCTGGTGGGGGTTCTTCCTCTTCCCGATCTGGGCGGCGCTGTGCGGCGGGATCGTGCTGGCGGCGGTGCCGCTGGCGCTGCTCGGCGTCGCGCTGACCCTGCTGTACGGGGTGGTCGCGCTGGTCGGGCTGACCGGCTGGCTGGTGTGCGTGGCGCTGCTGGCGGGCGTCGAGCGCCTGTTCATGGCCTCCGGGCGGATCCTGCAGACCTGCCCGCACCCCAGCTGCTACCGGCGCATCAGGCTGCCCGTCTACGCCTGCCCCCGGTGCGGGCGCAGGCACCATCGGCTCGTCCCGTCGACGGCCGGGGCGTTCCGGCACGTGTGCGAGTGCGGGACGCGCCTGCCCACGACGGTGCCGCTGGGCCGCTACCGGCTCACCGCCTACTGCCCGCACTGCTCGGGGCGGCTGCCCGACCGGATCGGCCGGGTGCGGGTGGAGCCGGTGCCGTTCATCGGCGGGCCCGCCGCGGGCAAGACGACCTTCATGTTCCTGGCGATCCGGGCGCTGCACGCCCGCACCCGGGAGATCGACGGCGCCCTGGCGTTCGTCGAGCAGCGCCACCAGCACGCGTACGCGAGCGCCGTCGCGGAGTTCGCGCGGGGCGGGCAGCTGGCCAAGACCGGCCCCGAGCTGCCGCTGGCGACCATGCTGGACGTGGAGCTGCCCGGCAGGCGCCCGCGCATCCTGTACCTGTTCGACCCGGCCGGGGAGCTGTTCACCGGCGCCGCGCAGGTCGAGTCGCTGCGCTACCTCGACCACAGCGAGGCGCTGGTCTTCGTGCTCGACCCGTTCGCGCTGCCGGAGGTCCGCCGGACGATGACCGACGGCGAGCGCGCCGTCCCCGTCGCGACGTCCGACGAGGACCCCTCCGACACCCTGCAGCGGGTGCTGAACGACCTGCGCTCGCGCCCCGACAAGGGCAGGCAGCGGCGCGTGGCCGTCGTGGTCACCAAGGCCGACCTGCTGGCGCGCACCTCGATCGGCCGCGACCTGTACACCGACCCGCGCGCCTGGCTGGACTCCCTCGGCCTGGGCAACACCCTGCGCACCCTGGACCAGCTCGCCGAGGAGGTGCGGGTCTTCCCCTCCGGTCTGAACACCCCGCCCTCCCACCTGGCCGCCCTCGTCGGCTGGGTGACCGGGCTGCCGCTGGCCGGGCGCGGCTCCCCTGCCCCCGCCCCGCCGCCCGACCTGGCCGCGGTGCCGCCGGTGCTGCCGATGCGCGATCCGTGGCGGCCCAAGGGTCGCGGCCCCGGCCTGGTGCCCGTCGGCCACCAGGCCGGACGCTGGGCGATCCTGGCCGGGCTGTCGCTGCTGACCCTCTCGGGAGTGCTGGCCGGACTGCGGTACCTGCCGATCTGAGGAATCCCGAACCACGGCGCGTGCCGGGGCGTCACACTGAGCGAAGGTGCAGGCGCCCGCCACGTCGACCGTCCCGGGGAGGACCGCGATGCCCGCCGAGATCGAACCGGACTCCCCCGCTCCGGAACCCGCCGTTCCCAGGCCCGCGGACGCGCCCGAGGACGCCGAGGCGCTCGAGGGCGTCGCGGCGCCCGAGCCCGCGACGCCGATGTCCCTGCGCTCGATGGTGCTGCTCGGCGGGGTGATGAGCCTGGGCGTGGCCCTGATCCTCGGGCTGACCCTGCTGGTCGGCGGCGCTCCCGACCGCGGCGCGACCGGCCGGGCCGACGCCGCGGGGACGGTGCCGTCCGTGGCCGGGCGGAGCCTGCCGGAGGCGACGGCGGCGCTGGCCGAGCGGCGGCTGGCGATCGACTCGGTCGTGCGCATCCCCTCGTCGCTGCCGCGCGGCGAGGTCGTGCGCACCACCCCCGGTGCGGGCTCCCCCGCGGCCGAGGGCATGCCCGTCACGGTCTACGTCTCGGGCGGCGCCGGCGACGAGCGGCCGCACGACAGGGTGACGGTCCCCTACCTCCTCGGCGTGGACGGGCGCCGCGCCCAGCAGGTCGCCCGCCAGCTCGGCCTGCGCCTGGAGCTGCCCGGCGGGAACGGCCGTGTCGTCACCCAGCGGCCGGACCCCGGCACCGAGGTCGCCAGCGGCAGCCCCGTCACGGTCACCCTCGGCTGAACCCGCGGATCAGCCGGCGACCCGCTCCCCCGAACGCGCCGCCACCTGCACCCGGTAACGCTCCATCACCCCGGCGGGCAGGTCGAGCAGATCGACCAGCTCCTCGACCAGCGCCGCGTCGATCACGGCCATCTGCACCTCGCTGAGCGGCTCCATACCGTCCTCCCCGTGTCCTCGCAGGTCACCGACGGAGTAAACCACCGCGGGCCGGGAGCGGCGACGGGACCCCTCGGGTTCACGCGAGTTCCCCGATCTCGGCCGCCAGCAGCGCCCCCAGCTCCCAGCACGCCTCCAGCGCGGGCTTGGTGAGCGGCCCCGTGACGGACACCGGCGGATGCACCGCCCGCCACCCCATCGCCCCCGCGATCGACTCCACGGCCCGCACCGCCCCCGCGGTGTCGTTGCTCCCGTGCACGTAGAGCCCGTACGGAAGCCGGGGCTTGGCCTCCAGACACGGGTAGTAGACGACGTCGAAGAAGTGTTTCAACGCCCCCGACATGTACCCGATGTTCGCAGGCGTCCCCAGCAGAATCGCGTCCGCCTCCAGCACATCCGTCACCGAAGCGCCCAGCGCCGGCCGGGTAACGACCTCCACGCCCTTCACCTCGTCGGTCGACGCCCCCGAGCGAGCCGCCTCCAGGAGCTCCTGCAGGGCGGGCGAGGGAGTGTGGTGGACGATCAGCAGCCTGCTCACAACCGACTCTCCGGATCGACGGACGCAACCATCTCCTCAGCCTTCCATACGGGCTGTTCACCACCCTGAGAGGACCGCGGCGCACGGGTGGAGGAGGCGCCTCCCAAGGCCCCACCTACTGCCAATTTCGCGAAATTTCCCCCAATCGGGTGGTGGCTGGCCTAGATTTGGCGGGCCCACGATATCTGTGAACAGGAGTAAACATGCGATCTCTTGTGACGTCCGTCGTCATGATCGCGGCGGTGCTGGGGAGCTCCGGGGCCGCGGCCGCCGCGGCCAAGCCGACGCTGAAGTTCACGAAGATCCAGTACGACGCCCCCGGGGCGGACACCCGGGCGAACTCCCAGCTCAACAAGGAGTACGTCGTCCTCAGGAACACCGGGCGCAAGGCCGTCCAGCTCAAGAACTGGACGCTGCGCGACGCGCAGCGGCACGTCTACCGCTTCCCGGCCTTCAAGCTGAGGCCCGGCAGGAGCGTCACGATCCACACGGGCAAGGGCAGGAACAACGCGACGCACCTGTACATGAACCGCGGCTGGTACATCTGGAACAACGACCAGGACACCGCGACCCTCCGCGACGCCAGGGGCGTCAAGGCGCTCGCCCGCTCCTGGAGCGAGTCCGCGCCGCCGAAGCCCTCCCCCTCGACCGACCCGCGCTACGGCACCTGCACCGAGGCCAAGGCCAACGGCTACGGCCCCTACTACGAGGGCCGGGACCCCGAGTACCACTGGTACTCCGACCGTGACGGCGACGGGGTCGTCTGCGAGTAGACCCGGTCCCGCCCGGGACCTGCCCCGCCCTTCGGGCCGGGTCAGGAGGTGCGGCAGGCGGTGTCCCGGGCGGGTAGCACGCCCTTGAGCAGGTATCGGTTCACCGTGCGGTCGATGCAGGCGTTCTGCGGGGCGAAGAGTCCGGCGTAGACGGTGTGGCGGAACGCGCCGCGGAGGGTGACGAGGCGGGAGCCCGCCAGGGCGCGGTGCGCGGCGAGCTGGCCCTTGTAGGTGGCGGCGGGGTCGCCGGCGGCGCCGACCATCAGGAGGGGGACGCCGCCGCGGACCCGGGTGGGGCGTTCGGCGGGGCGGGCGGGCCAGAACGAGCAGGGGGTGATCGCGCGGGTCAGCGGGCCGAAGACGGGCTCCTTCGCGCGGTGCTTCTGGAGGTCTCGGTAGTAGACCTCGGGGTCGCGTGGCACCGCGCGGTCCGCGCACAGGATCGCCGTCTGGACGCTGAACGTCCCGTCCGTGTCGGCGGCGGCCAGGCCGGACAGCGTCTGCTCCAGGACGGGTGTCGGGCCCACCCGGGCGCCGCGGGAGGCCCGCCACAGGACGCGGACGTCCGCGGCGAAGCTCGCGTACGTACCGGCGTCGTCCCCGGCGGTGACGTTCCACAGGAGCTGCGGCAGGATCCGGCCGTCGACCCTGTGGCGGCCGACCCGGACCGGCTCGCGGCCGACGGACGTGTTGAGGCGGTCCACGGTGCGCAGGACCCGTGCGGTGGTCGAGCCGAGGTGGAAGCGGCCGTCGCGCCGGGCCGTCCAGGACGCCCAGCGGCGGAGCGCCGCGGCGACGGCAGGGCCCTGCGTGCGGGTGAGGTCGGGGCCGTAGCGGCGCGGGTCCAGGGCGCTGTCCAGGACGACACGGTCGACGCGCCGGGGGAACATCCGGACGTACACCTGGCCCAGGTACGTACCGTACGAGGAGCCCAGGTAGGAGATCTTCCGGACGCCGAGCGCGGCTCGTACGGCGTCCATGTCGCGGGCGGTCTCGCGGGTCGAGGCATGCGGGAGGACGGCCCGGTGCGGGGCGCAGCGCGAGGCCAGCTCGCGGGCGGTCGCGACGGTCCGGTCGAAGGTGCGCCGGGACGGCCCCGCGGCGCCGATGCTCACGGTGGGCCAGCCGCAGTTCAGCGGGGTGCTGCGGCCCACGAAGCGGGGGTCCATGCCGACCAGGTCGTACCGCGCGGCGACGGCCGGCACGGCCTTGGCCAGATGAAGCATGAGCGGTATGACGGGTATGCCCGGCCCGCCAGGGTTGTAGAAGAGCGTGCCCCGGCGCTGCCCCGTCGCCTTCAACCTGGTCACCGCGATCTCGATCCGGCGGCCCGCCGGACGGCGGTGGTCGAGCGGGACCTCCAGCTCGGCGCAGGCGGCTCCGGCGGCGTCCAGCTCGCGTCCGGCCAGATCGTCCGGGCCCGTACGGCAGCGGTGCCAGTCGAGCCGCCTCGGGGCGAGCCGTGCCGCCGGGGTCTCTCCCGAGAGGTCGAACACGGACGTCGTCCGAGCCTCCGGTGCGGGCCTGGGCTCCGCCAGGAGACGAAGCCCCGGCGCGGAACGGGGTCCGCCGGGGTCGAGAGCCGGCGCGGAGAGGAGGGTGGCCGGTAGGGCCGCGATGCCCGTGAGTGCGGCGAAGGTGTGGTGGAGCAAGGCGCCTCCTGGTCTCGGTGGTGGGCTGGAACGCTACGGAGCCGCGCGGCTCCGGCACGTCCGGCGCCGGTCGGAAGGGGAAGGCTCCCGCCTCCCCCGCAGCGCCGACCTTCTCCTCCCTGAGGAGCAGACGGCCCGCGGGGATCTCACACGAGGGGCGCATGCGGGCCGTACGGGCGGGGCCGTAACGTCAGGACGCGTGAGACCGGCACTCGTGGAACGCGTACGGAGCCTGGACCCGCTGGTCCAGGACGGGCTGCTCGCGGCGCTGCTGTTCGCGGCGACCTTCAGCGCGGGCCGCGCGGAGGGACGCGTGGGACTGCTCCTCCAAACGGCGCTGGTGCTGCCCCTGGTATGGCGGCGGAAGGCGCCCCGGACCGTCTTCCTGCTGGTCAGCGGCGCCGCACTGGCGCAGTGGCTGCTCGGTCCGCAACTGCCCGCCGACGTGGCCCTGCTCATCGCGCTCTACACGGTGGCCGCGTGGTCCGAGCGCCGGTGGGCGGTCGCAGCCGGTGCCGTCCTGGAGGCCGGGATCCTGCTGGCCTCCTGGCGCTGGGCGGCGGACGGGCGTTTCCTGGCCTGCGTGGTCGTGCTGACGGCGATGGCCGCCGCGGCCGCCGTCCTCGGAAGCAACATCCGCGACAAGCGCGCCCACCTCGCCGAACTGGAGGACCGCGCGGTCCGCCTGGAACGGGAGCGAGACCAGCGGGCTCGGCTGGCCGCAGCCGAGGAGAGGACGCGCATCGCGCGGGAGATGCACGACATCGTCACGCACAACCTCTCCGTCATGGTCGCGCTCACCGACGCCGCCGTCTACGCCCAGCGGCACGCGCCCGGCAAGGCGACGGCCGTGATGCACCAGATCTCCGAGACCGGGCGGCAGGCCCTCACCGACATGCGGCGCTCCCTGGGCGTCCTGCGGGCCGGCGAGCCGGACGCCGAACGGCACCCGCCGCCCGGCATCGCCCAGCTGGAGGCGCTCGCCGCGCAGATGCGGGCCGCCGGCCTCGCCACCCGCCTCGAGATGCTCGGCGACCACCTCCCCGTCCCGGCCACCGCGCAGCTGACCGTCTACCGCCTGGTCCAGGAGGCCCTCACCAACACGTTGAAGCACGCCCCTTCCGGCACCCGCGCCGAGGTCGCGGTCCGCTGCTCCCCCGGCACCGTCGACGTCACCGTGACCGACGACGGCACCGCCCCGACCGGCCCCTCCTCCCCCGGCCAGGGCCTGACCGGCATGCGCGAGCGCATCGCCGCCTACGGAGGGGCCTTCACCGCCGGCCTCCTCCCCGGCGGGGGCTGGCGCGTCCAGGCCCGCCTGGACCTGACCCCCGAGGAGGCCGCCGCGTGACGGTCCGGGTGCTGCTGGCCGATGACGAGACGCTGCTGCGGATGGCCTTCTCGATGGTCCTGGAGACGCAGCCCGACCCGGAGGTGGTCGGGGAGGCCCGGGACGGGGCGGAGGCACTGCGGGCGGCGCGGCGGCTGCGGCCCGACGTCGTACTGATGGACGTGCGGATGCCCGGGACCGACGGGATCGAGGCGACGCGGCGGATCGTGCGGGACGTGCCTTCCGCGAGGATCCTGGTGCTGACCACCTTCGACCTGGACGAGTACGCCTTCGCCGCGCTCAAGGCCGGCGCGTCCGGCTTCCTGCTGAAGAACGCGCGGCCGGAGGAGCTGCTCACCGCGATCCGCGAGGTCGCGGCCGGGGAGGCGGTGCTCTCGCCGCGTGTCACCCGGCGGCTGCTGGACAGCCTCGCCTCCCAGATCCCCGACGGCTCGGCCGCCCGGCGCGACCCCGCCGAGCGGCTGAGCCCGCTCACCCCCCGCGAACGCGAGGTGCTGGTCCAGGTGGCCCTCGGCAGGTCCAACACCGAGATCGCCGCCGCGTTGTTCCTCGCCGAGGCCACCGTCAAATCCCATTTCGGGCGGATTCTCCAGAAAATGGGGCTCCGGGACCGGGCCCAGGCCGTCGCCCTCGCCTACGAGACCCGGCTGGTCAGCCCGCCCTGAACCGGAGGCCGGCCGGACCCCTCCCGCGTGCCTCGCGGGCGGTGGAGAGACGTGGTGTGATGGGGCCGTGAGCCAGTCTGTGGAGGAGAGCAACCGGCGGATGCTCCGGGCGCGGGACGCGATGGACCGGGCTTATGCGCAGCCGCTGGACGTTCCGGCACTGGCCCGGATCGCTCACGTGTCGGAGTCGCATTTCACGCGGACGTTCCGGGCCACGTTCGGCGAGACTCCGCACCGCTATCTGCAGCGTCGCCGGGTGGAGCGGGCGATGTTCCTGCTGCGGGAGACCGATCGCAGCGTGACGGACATCTGCTTCGAGGTCGGCTTCGGGAGCCTGGGGACCTTCAGCCGCACGTTCCGCGACATCGTCGGGCGGTCACCGCGGGCCTACCGGAAGGAAGCGGTGGCCGTGAACGTGCCGACGTGCTTCACGATGGCATGGTCGCGGCCGAGGTCCTGACCGCCGCACAGGCTGCCAGGTGAGCAGTTTCGGAGAAGTTTTCGCGGGGGCTCCCCCGCTAACGTGGTGGACATGTTCAACACCATCACGCACTCGCAGATCTACGTCCTCGACCAGGACGAGGCCCTCGACTTCTACGTCGGGAAGCTCGGGCTCGAAGTCAGCGCCGACGTCGACATGGGCTTCATGCGCTGGCTGACCGTCAACGTCCCCGGCGACGACCGCCACATCCTCCTGGAGAAGCCCGGCCCTCCGGCGATGTCCGAGGAGACGGCGCAGCAGGTCCGTGAACTGGTGAGCAAGGGCGCGATGGGCGGCCACCTCATCTTCAGCACGGACGACTGCCGCAAGACGTACGAGACGCTGCTGGCCCGGGGCGTGGAGTTCACCCAGGAACCCATCGAGCAGCCGTACGGGATCGACTGCGGCCTGCGCGACCCCTTCGGCAACAGCATCCGCTTCACCCAGCCGAAGGCCTGAGGGCCGCCGGCCGGACGTCAGGGGCGGGAGTCGAGCAGCTGGGTCTCGACCTGGTCCAGGATCTGCTGGATGCGCAGGCCGTGGGCGGCGTCCAGGGCGTGGGGTCCGCCGGTGCGGACGGCCTGGGCGAACTCGGTGATCATGCGGGCGAACGCGTCGTCGCCGAGCCGGGTCCAGTCGAGGAGCTCCGTTCCCCGGCGGCCGAAGACCTCGATCCGGGCGGGCGGGAGGTCGCCGTGGCCCGCCATGGAGACCGAGGCCTCGCTGACGGCGCCCGTCTCGTGCTCCAGGAGCATGCCGACCCAGCGCAGCGGGTCGCCGTGGGCCCTGACGGAGACGACGCGGCCGAGGGCCGCGTCCAGGAGGTCGACGATGTGGGGGCCCAGGTCGAGGACGGCGCCGCGCTCCAGGCGCCAGGGCGTGGCGAAGGGCCCGCCGTCGAGGTTGGCGGAGACGAACTGGCCGTAGCCGCCGAAGGGCTCCAGCGACGCGGCGCGGGCGAGGAAGTCCCGGGCGGCGGTGGAGTAGCGCAGCGTGAAGACCATCTGGGAGACGACTCCCGCTTCGCCCACCGCGTCCGCCAGGGCGCGGGCGCCGTCCAGGTCCATCGCCAGGGGCTTCTCCAGCAGCAGCGCCTTGCCCGCCTTGGCCGCCTGGATCGCCAGCTCCGCCTGGACGTCCGGGGGGACGGCGAAGGCGACGGCGTCGCAGTTGTCGAAGAGCTCCTCCAGGCTTTCGTAGGAGGAGGAGCCGTGCGCCGCGGCCAGTTCGGCGGACGCTTCGGGACGGCGGGCCCAGACGCCCGCCAGTCTGGTGTGCGCCCCGCCCGCGATGGCGGGGGCGTGCACCATGCCCGCCCACGGGCCGGCTCCGACGAGTCCGATGGAAACGGGTTCGCTCATGCCGCCCAGTTTTTCACAGACAAAAGCCTCATCACGCTTGTGGCGTGCGCGGAAGTGAACTGGATCACCCGGAACCCGGTTGTGACACATGCAACAAACCCGGCTCGTAGACCTTGGTGTGATCGTTCGCCGGGCGGAGAACGGGGTGCAGGTGAAAGAGCAGTTGCGTGCGGACGACCCGCAGAGCGCCGGTCCCTACCAGTTGTACGGACGTCTGGGAGAAGGGCGGACGGGCGTTCTGTTCAACGGGCGTTCCGAGGACGGACGGCAGGTGGCGCTGCGGGTGGTGCGCCCGCAGTTCGCCGCCGATCCCGCCTTCCGGCAGCGGCTCGCCCGGGAGGCCTCCGCACTCCGCCGGGTCGGCGGCCCCGCCCTCGCGCCGCTGGTGGACGCCTCGTTCGACGGCCCCCTCTGGCTCGCCTCCACCTACCTCCCCGGCCCTTCGCTGGCCGAGGCCGTCAACCGGCACGGGCCGTGGGAGGCGGAGACGGTGCGGAGCCTGGGCGTGAGCCTCCTCCAAGGACTGGCGGCACTGCACGAGCACGGCCTCGCGCACCGCGATCTCACCCCGCGGAACGTGATCCTCACCAAGGACGGCCCCTGCCTCGTCGACTTCGGGACCATGGGGGTCTTCGGCGCCGTCAGCCGGACGGCCATCGGCGCGCCCATGGGCACGCCCCCGTTCCTGCCTCCCGAGCTCTTCCGCCCCCCGCACGATCCCGGCCCCGCCGGCGACCTGTTCGCCCTGGGCCTCCTCCTGGCCTACGCAGCGGGCGGCAGCAGCCCGTTCGGCGGCGGCCCTCCTTCAGCGGTGCTGCACCGGGTCCTGCACGAGGCGCCCGACCTGTCCCTCGTCCCCCCTGCGCTGCGGGAGGCGGTCGCGGCGTGCCTGGCCAAGGACCCCGCGCGCCGGCCCTCTCTGCGCGACCTGCACGGCGTGTTGTCCTCCGCCGGTCCCCTGACCCGGCAGCGGCTGCCCGAGCAGGTGGCCGCACTGGTCGCCGCGCAGCAGCCCGAGGTCCGCCAGACCCGGCCGAAGCTCCTCCAGGACGGGCTCGCCCGGCTCCGGTCCGGCGACCTGGACGGGGCCCGCGCCCTGTTCCAGCACGCCCTGTCCGACGGGGACCAGGTCGTCGCCCCCGTCGCCATGAACGCACTGGGCCTGCTGGAGAAGCTGGCCGGGAACATCGACGCGGCCCGCCACTGGTACACCAGGGCCCTGCCTCTCAGCGGCCCCGACGAGGCGCGCTCGACGCTGTGGGACCTGGCCCTCCTGGAGCACGAAGAGGGCACCCCCGAGGCCGCCCGCCACTGGCTCCAGCAGGTGATCGGCACCCGCGACCCCGAGTACCTCGCCAAGGCGACACGCACCCTGGCCGACCTCGAGGCGGACCAGGGAGACCTCGACGCCGCACGCCACTGGTACCAGCAGGCCATCGCCACCCGCCACCCCGAAGAAGCCCCCCAGGCGATCGCCGCCCTCGGCGAACTGGAAAAAGAGCACGGGAATCTCGACGCCGCACGCCACTGGTACCAGCAGGCCATCGCCACCCGCCACCCCGAAGAAGCCCCCCGGGCGATGGTCGCCCTCGGCGAACTGGAAAAAGACTGCGGGAATCTCGACGCCGCACGCCACTGGTACCAGCAGGCCGTCGCGACCGGCCATCCCCGGCAGGGCGTCATCGCGATGTGCGGGCTGGGCCTGGTAGGGATGGAGCTGGACGACGACGACGCCGCTGCGCACTGGTGGGGGCGGGCGGCGGCGACCGGTCACTCCGCCTTCGCCCCTGTCGCCCTGATCCAGCTCGGCCTCCTGGAGTGGCGGCGCGGGGACGTCAACTCCGCCTACGCCCGCTTCCGCCAGGTCGTCGACCTGGACGACCCCGACTCCTCCCCCGAGGGGATGTTCCTTCTGGGGTCCCTGGCCGAGGAGCAGGGCGGCCCGGACGTCGCCCGCGAGTGGTACCTGCGCGCGATCGCCGGCGCCCATCCCGAGACCGCTCCCCAGGCCATGCTCGCCCTGGGGGTCATGCAGGCCGGCCGAGGGGAGCTCGAGGACGCCGCCGAATGGCTGGGAGCCGCGGCCGAGAGCGAGCATCCGGAGTACGCCCCCGAGGCTCTGGAGCTCCTGCGTTCTCTGGCGGGGAGGCAGAAGCGCCCCGGCTTCTGGCGGCAGGCGCTGGGCTCTGTCGAAATCTCCTTCGGCGGGGAGTGATCTTCTGCCTGCCCGACAGTGATTGTGTCCGTCCTGTACGGCACACTCCCATAGTGGATCTTTGCTGGACACGGGCATGGAGAACGGAACGCAGGTGAGAGAGCGGCTGCACGCGGACGATCCGCGGAAGGTCGGACCGTACGAACTGTACGGACGGCTGGGCGACGGCAGGATGGGCATCCTGTTCCAGGGGCGCTCCGCCGAGGGGCGGGAGGTGGCCTTGCGGCTCGTCCACCGGGTGTTCGCCGCCGACCCCTTCTTCAGGCAGAAACTCGCCCGGGAGGCCGCGGTGCTCCGCCGGGTCGCCGGGCCCCAGCTCGCCCCGCTGGTGGACGCCCGGCTCGACGGCGACCCGCTCTGGTTCGCCTCGGACCACCTGCGCGGCCCCTCCCTGACCGAGGCGCTCGGCCGGCACGGGCCCTGGCCGCAGGAGACGGTGCGCAGCCTGGGCGTCAGCCTGGCCCAGGGCCTGGTGACCCTGCACGACAGCGGGCTGGCCCACCGCGACCTCACCCCCAAGAACGTCATCCTCACCGAGGACGGCCCCCATCTGGTCGACTTCGGGCTCGCCGGGCTCTTCGACGCCGGGAGCCGGAGCGCCTTCGGCGTCCCCATGGGGACCCTGCCGTTCCTGCCCCCGGAGCTGCTGCGGGGCGAGAACGAGCCGGGCCCCGCCGGGGACATCTTCGCGCTGGGCGCCCTGCTGGTGCACGCCGCGGGCGGCAGCCCGTTCGGCGCCGACACCTCCGCCGCCGTACTGCACCGCGTCCTGCACGAGAAGCCCGCCCTGTCCCCGCTGGCCGACCCGGCCCTGCGGGAGGCCGTCGCCGCCTGCCTGGCCAAGGATCCCGGGCACCGCCCCACCCTGCGCGAGCTGCACACCGTGCTGGCCTCCGCCGGGCGGCTGACCCAGCGGCGGCTGCCCGAGAAGGTCGCCGAGCTGGTCCTGGCCCACCGCCCCAAGACCCCGCCGCCCCGCACGGTCCAGCTCTCCGCCGCGGAGCTGGAGCGCCTGGCCGCCTTCCGCCACCGCTACGAGCAGGTCATCGCCGCCGGCCATCCCGAGGAGGCGTCCAAGGCGATGGTCGAGCTGGGCGCCCTGGAGGCCGGGGCCGGCAACATCGGCGTCGCCGTGAGCTGGCTGGAGCGGGCCGTCGCCACCGGGCACCCCCTCCACGCGGCCCTGGCGCAGGAGCAGCTCCTGCGCCTCCCCGGCGGCCGCCACCGCCGCCGGTTAGCGCCGCGCGTCCAGGCGCCTCCGCGCCCTCTCGTAGGGGACGCGGAGGTCGTCGCCGTCGTAGTGCTCGGTGGTGAGGGCGCGCAGGGAGGGCGTCGCGTTGACCGCGACGGTGTGGGGAAGCGCCTGGAAGAGGGGGATGTCCGAGCCGGAGTCCCCGTAGGCGACGCAGTCGTGGCGGGACAGGGACAGGGAGGCCAGGACGCGGTCGACGGCGGTGACCTTGTCGGCCGGGGTGAGGATGCCGGAGGGGTCCGCGGCCTCGCGCAGCGGCAGGGACGGGAAGCGGGAGGCGACGACCTCGCGCAGGCCGTGCGCCAGGAGGCCGCGGGCGAAGAAGTCCGGCGACATCGTGATGACGATGGCGTGCTCGCCGCGCCGCGCGATGTCGGAGAAGACCTCCGCCATGCCGCCGATCCACGGGGCCGCCGCGAACGCCTCGGTCACGACGGCCTCCTGCAGGTCGTGCCACAGGCGGCACAGGCCGGCGGCGAACCCCCTCGTGTCGAGGAGCCCGCGGGCGAAGTCCTCCTCCAGCAGTTCGAGGTCGGCCAGGCAGCCGAGGCGGCGGGCGATCTCCAGTCCCGCCGTGGTGTCACGCAGAAGGGTGCCGTCCAGGTCGAACACGTGCAGGCGACTCATGCGCGGCATCCTGCCAGCTTCGAACCCCGGAAGGACAACGGTTTCCCTCTTGACGGGACCGGTGAAGTACGGGAAGGGGCCGCGTTTCTCGTTTCTGGCGGAACCACTTTTTTAGGGAAAGCCCTTTACTTATGAAGGCTGCCATTACAAAGTGGCGGCGCCTTCGCGGCCGAACGGCCGTCCACGCAGGTGGGGACAGGTCCGGCCGGTACCGGTCCGGACAATGAGATCTGCGCCACATTGGCGCAGGAGCATCTCAAGATGGGTATGTCCCTCTTCATCCTGCTACAACGCAGGATGACCGCTACCCTTCCGCGCCGTCGCGGATGCGGTACGAGAACTCTGGAGATTTTTCTGCGTGAGGTGATGTTTCCGCAAAGTAACGCATTGGTCTGGGCCAATTGGCCAAAACCTCTAGTTGTCGTTCACGATGCGTACATCCCCGAAGAGGTGTGAGGAGTAGGCGTGTCTGACCAGGTCCCCGGTCTCGTACCGGCACCTACCAGCAACCAGGAACTGATCGACTGGGTCGGCGAGATCGCCGCGTTGACCAAGCCAGACAAGGTCGTTTGGTGCGACGGCTCCGAGGAGGAGTGGGGGCGGCTGACCGACCTGCTCGTGGAGCAGGGAACCTTCAAGCGGCTCAACCCTGAGAAGCGCCCGAACAGCTTCTACGCCGCCTCCGACCCGCGCGACGTCGCCCGGGTGGAGGACCGCACCTACATCTGCTCCGAGAAGGAGGAGGACGCGGGGCCGACCAACAACTGGATCGCCCCCGCGGAGATGCGCGCCACCTTCGGCGAGATCTTCGACGGTTCCATGAAGGGCCGCACCCTGTACGTGGTGCCGTTCTGCATGGGCCCGCTGGGCGGCAACATCTCCCAGCTCGGCGTCGAGCTCACCGACTCGGCGTACGTGGTCGTCTCCATGAAGATCATGACCCGCATGGGCGCCGAGGCCCTGCGCCTGATCGAGGAGCGCGGCTCGTTCGTCAAGGCCGTCCACACCGTCGGCGCCCCGCTGGAGCCCGGCCAGCAGGACGTGCCGTGGCCGTGCAACACCGAGAAGTACATCTCGCACTTCCCCGAGACCCGTGAGATCTGGTCCTACGGCTCCGGCTACGGCGGCAACGCGCTGCTGGGCAAGAAGTGCTACGCGCTGCGCATCGCCTCGACGATGGCCCGCGACGAGGGCTGGTTCGCCGAGCACATGCTCATCCTCAAGCTCACCCCGCCGTCGGGCGAGGCCAAGTACATCACCGCCGCGTTCCCGAGCGCCTGCGGCAAGACCAACCTGGCCATGCTGCAGCCGACCATCCCCGGCTGGAAGGTCGAGACCGTCGGCGACGACATCGCCTGGATGCGCTTCGGCGAGGACGGCCGCCTGTACGCCATCAACCCGGAGGCCGGCTTCTTCGGCGTCGCGCCGGGCACCGGCGAGTCCACCAACGGCAACGCGATCAAGACCCTGTGGGGCAACTCGATCTTCACCAACGTCGCCCTCACCGACGACGGCGACGTGTGGTGGGAGGGCCTGACCGACGAGCCGCCCGCGCACCTGACCGACTGGAAGGGCAACGACTGGACCCCCGAGTCCGGCACGCCCGCCGCGCACCCGAACGCCCGTTTCACCACCCCGGCCGGGCAGTGCCCGACCATCGCGCCGGAGTGGGAGGACCCCAACGGCGTGCCGATCTCGGCCATCCTCTTCGGCGGCCGCCGCGCCACCGCGGTCCCGCTGGTCACCGAGTCCTTCGACTGGCAGCAGGGCGTCTTCCTCGGCGCGAACGTCGCGTCCGAGAAGACCGCCGCCGCCGAGGGCACCGTCGGCGAGCTGCGCTACGACCCGTTCGCGATGCTCCCGTTCTGCGGCTACAACATGGGCGACTACTTCGCCCACTGGCTGAAGATGGGATCTGCCGCTGCCGCCGCCGGAAACGCTGAGAAGCTGCCGCGCATCTACTACGTCAACTGGTTCCGCAAGGACGAGGACGGCAAGTGGCTGTGGCCGGGCTTCGGCGACAACAGCCGCGTCCTCAAGTGGATCGTGGAGCGCCTCGAGGGCAAGTCCGACGCCACGAAGACCGCGATCGGCCACGTCCCGACCGCCGCCGCGCTCGACCTCGAGGGCCTGCAGATCGACGGCAAGGACCTCGACGTCCTGCTGTCGGCCGACAAGGAGACCTGGAAGCGCGAGGCCTCCCTCATGCCGGCGCACCTGGAGTCCTTCGGCGACCACCTGCCCAAGGAGCTGTGGGACGAGTACAACGCCCTGATCGCGCGTCTCAACGACGACTTCTGACCATCAGGGCCGTATAGACGGGGTCTCCGCCGACGATGCCGGAGGCCCTTTCGTCTTTGGGGAATCGATGGACGTATCCGGGTGCTGACATGGCCGCCCGGTGGAGAGATCAGTAGCGCACACCTGATCATCTTCATCCGGGAGCGAGAAACATGAAAGCACTCTGCGGCGCGGCCACGGCTCTGACCTGCGTGGGGGCGGTGGTCTCCCTGGCCGCCTCCCCCGCTGCCGCCGGGCCCGAACCGCGGACCCTCGGGCCCTCGTTCATCTACGACGACAGCTACTCCGAAGTACTGACCGCGGTGACCGTGCACGCCACCGAACGCTCCACCGGCGTGACCCTGGAGGCGTCGAACTTCCCGCCCAGCGCGTACGGCCGGACCTTCGGCGCCCACGTGCACGTCGACCGGTGCGGGCCCAGGCCCACGGACGCCGGCGCGCACTACCAGCGCAAGGGCAAGGGCTCGCTGCGGGACCGGGAGCTGTGGCTCGACTTCACCGTCGACGAACACGGCCGTGCCCATGTCCGCACCGACCGCCCCTGGGCGATCACGCCCGGCACCGCGAACGCGGTCGTCGTGCACAGCAGGCCGACCGACAAGGGCGGCGACGCCGGAGACCCCATCATGTGCACCACCGTCCCCTTCCACGGCTCCGGCCACAAGGACACGGCGGCCAAGGAGCCGAAGAAGGCGGTCGAGAAGCACACCAAGAAGGCTTCTGAGCACACGAAGAAGGCCAAGACCGCCAAGGTCGCCAAGGCCGTCAAGAAGACCGACCTCAGGACCGACAAGAAGGCACCCGCCTCGCCCGAGCCGAAGGCGGAGCACCACGCCCACGAGCACCGCGGCCACCACCAGCACGGACGCGACCACCACCACGAGGCCCGTGGCCACCACGAGCACGGCCGGGAGCACCACGAGGGCCGTGAGCACCACGAGGGCCGCGGCCACCACGAGCACGGGCGCGACCACCACGAAGGCCGCGACCACGACGACCGTGACCACGGCCACCACGGCCACTACCAGCAGTGGAACCCGGTGCGCTGGTCGCCGCTGGACGTGGTCCGCGGCCACCACGACGACCGGCGGGACCACCGGTCGTACGGCCGTTAGAAGTTCGCGGTCACGTTCGCGATGACCTCGTCGATGTCGGCGGCGTCGCTGGCGTCGTAGGAGTGGGCGTCCGTCGCCTCGGCGATCCGCTTGAGGCCCGCGTGGTCGGCTCCGCTGGAGAAGCCCACGGTGAACAGGCGGACGCCGCTCTCCTTGTCCAGCCCGCCGAGCAGGGTCTCCAGCGAGATCGAGCCGGGGTCGTCGTTGACCCCGTCGGTGAGCAGGACGACCGAGTTGATGGCTCCGTTGACCCGCTGGTCGCGGACCGTCTCGAAAGCGGCCAAGGCGGTGTCGTGCAGCCCGGTGTCGGACACCGGCTGCAGGGCGCCGACCTTGGCCTTCAGCCGTTCGCGGTTCTGCGAGACCGGCCCGATCGGCACCAGCTCCCGGTGGTCGCGCTCACCGTCGAGCCGGGTCGCGAACTCCCACAGGCCGACCCGGTCGACGCCGATGAACTGGTCCATGGCCGAGGCCAGCGAGTCCTTCGCCAGCTCCATGCGGGTCCGCCCGGTGCCGGGCACCTGCTCCTTCATCGAGCCGGAGACGTCCACCACCCACAACACGTTGGAGCGCTTGCGCAGCGACTCCCAGCCGGCCAGCGCCTTGGCCAGCACGTCGGGCGCGGGCGGGGCGATCATCCTGGCGGGCTGGTCGGGCAGCAGCCCGTTCTCCCGGGTGATGGCGGGGGCCACCCGGTTGGCGTAGCCGCGGAAGGCGTCGCGGGCGAACCGCTCCTGGGCGCCGGTGCCGCGCAGGTACTGCAGGAAGTCGGTGGCCAGGGCCCGCTTGCGCGGCTCCATGGTCTCGAGCGCGACGTAGGGGTGGTCGGAGACGATCGACCCCTCCTTGGGGTAGATCGCCACCAGCGGCACCTTGGGCGGCGCGTGCTCGCCCTCGGCGGCGGGGTCGCCCGTCGGGTTGCCCTGGTTGTAGTACCGGACGGACATCTCCTCGACGGCGACGGCCGACACGTAGTTCAGCGCCTGCCCGGCGTCGTCCGCGCGCTGCAGGCCGGACAGGAACGTCAGCGTGGTGTCGCCGTAGTGGACGATGCTGCTCTCCACGTCGCGGACGAAGGAGCGCACGTCGGGGCGGTCGAGGTCCGCGGCGGTGAGCCCGTCGTTCTCGCCGGTGGCGGCGAAGTAGGCGCCGGCCGTGGCGTTCAGCCCGGACGTCGAGTAGTTCGGGTTGGTCTTGCCGAGCTTGAACCTGCCCCATTCGGGGTGCCCGTACAGGCCCCAGCCCTTGGGGTCGCGGGCGAGCTTGAGGATGTCGGCCCAGCCGATCTGCGCCGACGGCCAGCCCATCGCCTCGGCCATCGGCCGGGGCATCGCGATGACCAGCGGGGAGACCGCCACACCGGGCGTCTCGTCGGGCACGATCCCGGTCCTGCCCGCCTCCTGGAGGCGCTGGCGCAGCAGCGCGACCCAGGTGCCGGCCGCCGGGCTCCACACGTCGGGCTGGGCCGAGCCGTCGGCTGCCGGGTTCCAGCCGCGGGCCAGCGCGGTCATCGCCTCGCCGGACGACTTGGAGACCACCGCGACCTCGACGCAGACGCCGTCGACGGTGCGGCCGCCGTACTCGGCCGCGAGGTCCTTCATCACCCCGTACTTCTCCGGCGACGACACGACGTTGAGCCGCACGCCGTCCGGGCCGCACGAGCCCGCCTTCCCCCACGGGTCCAGCACCAGCACCACGGCGCCCACCCCGATCGCGATGCCCGCCAGCAGCGCCACCAGGGCGAGGACCAGCGGCCTGCGGCGGCGCGGGGCGGGCGGGGCCGGAGGGTGGTACGGGGAGGGGGCGGGCGGGGGAGTGTACAACGGAGGCCTCCAGACCGAGGAGCGCGACGCCGGGACCTTATCGGGCTTTCCGGAGTCTGACGCCCAAAGTTATACAGCCGGTTCCCCGGAGGCTCACCTGAAACCCGCGGATCGTCCCCCCGCCCGCCCGCTCAGCGTTCGGCGACCGCCCCGGACGCCAGGAGCTCCTCCACGTCCTTGAAGCCCAGGTCGGTCAGCACCGCGCGGGTGTCCCGGCCGGGCAGGGACGGCGGTCCGGTGATCTCGCCGGGCGTACGGGAGAAGCGCGGCGCCGGAGCGGGCTGCTTGGCCCCGTAGCCGGTGTCGACGAACACCTCGCGCTCGGTGTTCCACGGGTGCTCGGTGGCCTCGAGCATGCTGAGCACCGGTGCGACGCACGCGTCGGACGGCACGAAGATCTCCGCCCACTCGTCGCGGGTCTTCGTCTTGAACCGCTCGGCGAACAGGGCGCGGTTGCGCTCCCAGTTGGCGAAGTCGTAGTGGCCCGCGTCCTCGGGCGAGACGCCGAGGCGCTCGAGGAGCACCGCGTAGAACTGCGGCTCGATCGCGCCGACGGCCATGTGCTTGCCGTCGGCGGTCTCGTACACGTCGTAGAACGGAGCGCCGGTGTCGAGGGTGTTGACGCCGCGCCGGTCCTGCCAGCTCCCCGAGGCCAGGAAGGCGTGGATGAAGGTGCTCAGGTGCGCGGTGCCGTCCACGATGGCGGCGTCGACGACCTGCCCCCTGCCGCTGGTCTTGGACTCCAGCAGCGCGGCCAGCACGCCGACGATCAGGTACATGCTGCCGCCGGCGAAGTCGCCGAGCAGGTTCAGCGGCACCTGCGGCGGGCCGCCGGCCCGGCCGATGGCGTGCAGCGCCCCGGTGATGGCGATGTAGCCGATGTCGTGGCCCGCGGTGTGGCTGAGCGGGCCCTCCTGGCCCCAGCCGGTCATCCGCCCGTACACCAGCCGCGGGTTGCGCTCCAGGCACTGCTCGGGGCCGATCCCCAGGCGCTCGGTGACGCCGGGCCGGAAGCCCTCGATCAGCACGTCGGCCTGCTCGACCAGGCGCAGGACCACCTCGCGGCCACCCTCGCTCTTGAGGTCGACCGCGACCGAGCGCTTGGACCGGTTGGTCATGTCCTTCTCCAGGGCGGGCCCCCCGGGGCCGGCGCCCGGCCTGTCGATCCGGATCACCTCGGCCCCCAGATCGGCCAGCAGCATCCCCGCGAACGGGCCGGGACCGATCCCGGCCAGCTCGACCACTCGCACTCCGGACAGCGGACCGGCCATGCGCACCCTCCTCGACTCGTCAGCTGACGAGGACAGTGTGCCATGCCGCGTAAGTGGGGACTGACATCGGGCTCAGCCCTTCAGCAGGGGGATCTCGCGCTCCGGCGCCCGTTCGCCGCGGGGGCCGCGCACCGTCCACAGGCCGTCCCTGCGGCGCCCGTCCGTCACGGACAGCTCCGTGCCCGGCTCGGCCGCGGCCAGGTAGAACCAGCGCCCGGCGGGCGAACGCCACCACAGGCCGGTCCTGCCGTCGGCGCAGTCGCGGGCCGGGAGGCTCTCCCCGCGCCACACCAGCAGGCCCTGCCGGTCGAAGCCGCCGCCGGGCAGCGGGTCGTGCCGGCACAGCAGCTCGCCGGTGCCGGCCCCGCCGGGCATCCGGCCCCGCCAGTAGCGCACCTCGTCCGGCCGGGGCGCCGGCGCGGGCGTCGCAGCGGGCGCCGCGGCGGAGGGCTCGGGGCTGCGGACGGCCGCCACGGGCACGTCGCTCTCCTGGACCACCGCGACGCCGACCAGCACGCAGGTGGCGGCGCAGGCGGCCAGGACCGGCAGCCCGGAGCGGCGGCGCCGCCCGACCCGCACGGCCGCGGCCGGCGCGACCACGCGCAGGTCCTCCATGGCGTCGATCCGCTCCAGCAGCTCCCGGCTGCCGGGGACGCCGAGGTCGGCCAGCAGCTCGCGCACCACGTGGCGGCGCATCCCGGCCACCCTGCTCAGCACGTAGGCCACCCGCTCCTCCGGCGTCAGCGCCGCCAGCGCCGCGTTCCCCGGCGGGGCCCCCCTGCGCAGCCGCGCCGCGGCCCGCAGCCGCAACCGCCGCGGCGGGCGCATCGACTGGCGGAAGACCCGGACCCGGGCCTCGGAGTGGGCCTGCGGTCCCTGGGGGCGGCGGGGGAGGTTGCGCTCGACGATCCGCCGTGCCAGGACCAGCCGTGCCTCCTGGGAACCCCCTCCGGGGAGGATCAGGTACGAGAGCCGCACCAGTTCCCGGTGGCGCCTGTGGGCTGTGCTGTCCGTCATCGTGACCTCTCTGGACTCTGCCGAATCGACGGTCAGGCTAGGAAGAGGCCAGGCGGAGGCGTGCCGAATTGGCAGTTCGTTTACCCGGCGCGGTGGCTGTCCACGGCGAAAGGTCTGGTCTTCGTGGGATTTGTGGGTCGGCTCGTCGTGTCCCGGCCCGCGGGCCTTGCCACCGGGCCGGCGGGTTCCTCGACCAGGCCCAGGCGCAGCGCGGCCATCAGCGCCTGCGCCCGGTTGGCGGCGCCGAGCTTGTCGTAGATGCGGGCGGTGTAGGTCTTGGCGGTCGAGTGGCTCAGGTGCATGCGGCGGGCCATCTCGGCGATGGACAGGCCGTGCATCATCAGCTGCAGCGTCTGCAGCTCGCGCGGGCTGAGCAGCTGCTCGCGCTCGCCGCGCCGGGCCAGCACGCCGGCCAGGCCGCTGGCGGTGAAGGAGGCGGGGGCGACGGCGGCGTGCCGGATGGCCGACAACAGCTCGGGCAGCCCGGCCGAGCGGGGGACGTGCGCGCTGGCCTTGGCGTCCATGGCGCGGAACAGCGGCGCGTCGCCGTCCGAGGAGGCCATCACCACCACGCCGGTCCCGGGGTGGCGCTCGCGGATCTCCCGGCACAGCGCGAGCCCGTCGCCGTCGGGCAGCGCGGCGGCCAGCACCACGGCGTCCGGCCGGTGCGCCGCGACCTGGGCGCGGCCCTCGGCGAGGGAGGACGCCTCGCCGACGAGTTCGAGGTCGGGGTGGTGCTCGACCACCCCGGCCAGCCCGTGACGGCAGAGCGTGCGGCCGTCGACCACGGTCAGCCGGAAACCCATCGGACCCCTTCGATCACCTTCCACGATGACAATTTCAAGATTAAACATTTCATTCGCCCGGAACGGTAGGGAATGCACCGCCGGTGATCCATCCGTGATCCCGCCGCGACCCCGCGTTCACCGCAGGCCCGAGCCGGACAGGTAGGCGATGATCCCCGGGCCCAGCAGCACCAGGAAGATCGCCGGGAACAGGCAGAAGACCACCGGGACGGTGATCTTCACCGCCAGTTTCTGCGCCCGCTCCTCGGCCCGCTGCCGCCGCTTCGTCCGCATCTCGCCGGCCTGCTCGCGCAGCACCTTGCCGATCGGGATGCCCAGGTCCGAGGCCTGCACCAGCGCGCCGACGAACGTGCGCAGCTCCGGCACCGACGAGCGGTGCGACATGGCCCGCAGCGCCTCCTCGCGGGACTTGCCGATCTGCACCTCCTGCATCACCCGGACCAGTTCGGAGGCGAGCGGCCCGGTGGTGTTCTGGCCCACCCGGGCCAGCGCCGCGTCGAAGCCCAGCCCGCTCTCCACGCTGACCACCAGCAGGTCGAGGATGTCGGGCAGGGTGCGGCCGATGCTCTCCTGCCGCTTCAGGCCCTCGTTGTACAGCAGCACGTCGGGCAGGAAGAAGCCGCCGGCGCCCAGGGACAGCACCAGCAGCGGCCCGTAGCCGGGGGTGCGGAGCATCAGCAGCAGGCCGACCGCCGCCCCGGCGACCAGCCCGCAGCCCTTGAACGACAGCAGGCGCTCGGGCGTCCAGCCGCCGGGGTTGCCCGCGCGGTCCAGCCGCTCCTGCATCCGCCCGGCCACCCCCGCCGGGGACAGCCGCAGCGCCAGCGCGCGGAACCGCCGCATCAGCGAGGACTCGCCGCCCGCCCCCGCCGGGGCCCGCCCCCGGCCGGCGTAGTCGCGCTCGATCGCGCGGACCGCGCCCGACACGCCCTTCTCCTCGTCCCGCCTGCCCGGGACCAGGGCCGTCACCAGCAGCACGAGGCCGAGGAACACCCCGGCCAGCCCGCCGTAGAGCACGCCCTCGCCCATGTCAGGCCTCGATCTTGATCATGCGGCTGATCCAGAACCAGCCGACGGCCACCGAGGCCGCACCGAACACCAGCATCAGCACTCCCATCGGGGACTCGAGCATGGGCGCCAGGTAGTCGGGCCGAAAGAGCAGCAGCCCGACGGCGAGCAGGATCGGCAGCGCGATGAGCACCTGCGCCGACATCCTGCCCTCGGCCGACAGCGCCCGGATGTGGCGGCGCAGCCGGGTGCGCTCGCGCATCGTCTCCATCGTGGTCTCGATGACGTCCGCGAGGTTGCCGCCGACCTCCCGCTGGATCCGGATCGTCATCACCACCCAGCGCAGGTCGGGGCAGTCCATGCGGTCGGCGGCCTGGTCGAGCGCGTCCTCGACGGAGACGCCGATCTTCGTCTGCGCCAGGGCGCGGGCCATCTCGACGCCCAGCGGCTGCACCTCCTGGGAGCCGAGGCGCTCCAGCGACTGCGACACGGTGAACCCCGAGCGCAGGCTGCCCGCGATCATCGCCAGCGCGTCGGGGAGCTGGTCGGCGAAGGCCTGCACCCTGCGGTCGCGCGCCTTCGCCAGCACCCCCTTGGCGATGCCCAGCGGCAGCGCCAGGCCCAGGAGCAGCGCGACCGGGAGGTTGTCGGTGAACGACCACAGGCCGACGACCGCCAGCAGGCAGGCGACGCCCCGCAGCAGCCCCCACTCGTGCGGGGCCAGGGACCAGCCCGCCTCGTCCAGCCGGGCCGCGATCTTCTCGGTCCGGCCGCTGGCCCGCACCAGCCGGCCGCTGAGCGCCAGCAGCCCGTCGAGGACGCCGCCGGGACCGCGGCCCCGGCCGCCACCCGTCCCCTCCCCGCCCCCGCCGCCCGCGCGCGGACGGTACTCCTCGATCCGGTGGGAGACATCCGAGCGCGGCGCGAAGAAGGCCTCGCCGAGCAGGTAGACCGCGACCAGGATGACCACGAAGCACAGGCCGAGCAGCGCGCCGAGGGACGGGCCCGTCCCTCCGCCGGCCGGCGCGGCCTCGGACGGCTCGGCGGGCGGCTCGGCCGGCTCCGCGGAGGCCGCGGTGGGACCGGCCGCGGGCCTCGCCCCGGGCGGAGCCGCCCCGAACAGGTCGCGGCCCGCCTCCGCCATCTGGGAGGCCAGCCGCGCGGCGTTCGAGGCCGTCCTGACGCGGCTGCCGGGCGACGCCGCCAGCCGCCGGACCACCGGTGACTTCGCGGCGGACGCGCCCACCCCGAACAGCTCCACCGCGACGCCCTTGAGCGCCACGTCCCGCGCCATCCGCGCCGGATCCGTCCGGCTCGCGGTGTCACGGCCCGCCGTGACGACCACCAGCCGCCGCTCCCCGTCCGGAGGAAGGGCCGCCAGCCCGCCGGCGACCGCGTCGAGCACCCGTCCCTGCCCGCGCAGCCCGGCCTTCTCGACCGCCGCCAGCAGGGGCGCCCGGTCCGTCGCGGGTGCCAGGGACGCCCCCGGCAGCGCCAGCCCGACCGCGACGTCCGGAGGCAGCGCGGCCACCAGCCCCGCCACGCCCCGGCGGGCGGCGCCGAGCCCCGCCTTCGTCATCGCGGGCCCGTCGTCCAGCACGATCACCACGGTGCGCTCCGGCGCCGCCGCCGCGGGCCGCGCCCCCAACGCCGGGCATGCCAGGAGCACCGCGAGGAGCACCGCGCCCACCCGGCTCACCACGGCGCCTGCTCGTGGCCGAAGGTCTCGTGGGACAGGGCGATGCCCAGGTCGCTCAGCTTGCTCAGGAAGCGCGGCCGCAGCCCGGTGGAGCGCAGCGTGCCCTGGAACCGGCCGGACTGGTCGACCCCGGCGCGCATGTCGAACAGGAACAGGTCCTGCAGGGTGATGATGTCGCCCTCCATCCCCGACACCTCGGTCACGTGGGTGATGCGGCGGGTGCCGTCCTTCAGCCGCGCCTGGTGCACGATGAGGTCGATCGCCGAGGCCATCTGCTCGCGCACCGCGCGGACCGGCAGCTCCATGCCCGACATCAGCACCATCGTCTCCAGCCGGGAGAGCACGTCGCGCGGGGCGTTGGCGTGGACGGTGGTGAGCGAGCCGTCGTGGCCGGTGTTCATCGCCTGGAGCATGTCGAGCGCGGCGCCGTCGCGGACCTCGCCGATGACGATGCGGTCGGGCCGCATCCGCAGGCAGTTGCGCACCAGGTCGCGGATGGTGACCTCGCCGCGGCCCTCGACGTTGGCAGGGCGCGCCTCCATCCTGAGCACGTGCTCCTGGCGGAGCTGGAGCTCGGCGGCGTCCTCGATGGTCACGATGCGCTCGTCGGCGGGGATGAACGACGACATCGTGTTCAGCGTGGTCGTCTTGCCCGAGCCCGTCCCGCCGCTGATGACGATGTTGAGCCGGGCCCGCACGCACGCGGCGAGCAGCTCGGCGACCTGCGGGGTCAGCGTCCCGAAGCCGACGAGGTCGTGCACGGTCAGCGGGTCGCTGGAGAACTTGCGGATGGTCAGCAGCGAGCCGTCGACGGCCACCGGCGGCACCACGGCGTTGACCCGGCTGCCGTCGGGCAGCCGGGCGTCGACCATCGGGCTCGACTCGTCGATGCGCCGCCCCACCCGGGAGACGATCTTCTCGATCACCCGGCGCAGGCTGCCCTCCCCGGCGAACGCGCCCTCGGCCAGGTGCAGCCTGCCGCCGCGCTCCACGTAGATCTGGCCGGGACCGTTGACCATGATCTCCGAGACCTCGGGGTCGTTGAGGTAGGGCTCCAGCGGGCCGAGCCCGAGGATCTCGTCGAGCACCTCCTGCTGCACCCGGCCGCGGTCCAGCAGGGTCAGCGGAGTCTGCTCCTGCTCGATGACCTCCTGCAGCGTGACGCGCACCCGCTGCTCCAGCTCGCCCTGGCTGAGGTGGGCGTCGTACAGCTTGGGCCCGAGCGCCTCCACCAGGGACTGGTGCACCCGGCGCTTGAGCCCGGCGAACGGGTCCACGGGGCGGCCCGACCTGCGGCCCGTGCGGCCCGGCGGGGAGACCGCCAGCGCCGCCCCCGGCTGGGGCGCCGCCTGCTCGGCGCCCTCCTTGATCGCGGCGTTGAGGCGGGCCAGCCGCTCCCCCAGCGTGCTCATCCGCGGCTCGCCCTGGAGCGCCGGAAGAACCCGCGCCCGGCCGGGTCGCGCACCGCCTCGTTCCCCTCGGTGACGGCCAGCGCCACCCGGCCGACGGCCTGGCTGAAGGCGTGGCCGGGGTCCTGCTGCACCAGGGGGACGCCGCGGTTGACCGAGGCGGGCACGTCCTGGCTGTGGGGCAGGAGCACGGTCGCGCGGGCGCCGATGACCTTCTCGATGTCGGCGACGGAGAGCCCCGCCTTGATGTCGGCGCGGTTGAGCAGGAACGAACGCGCCCCCGGCGGGTAGCCCAGCAGGTCGAGCATGTCCAGGGTGACCCGCAGGCCCTTGAGCGCGGTCACCTCGGGGACGACCGGCAGCAGGTGCCGGTCGGCGACGTCCATCGCGGCCAGCACGTGCTCGCTGAGCTGGGACGGGGTGTCGACGACGACGATGTCGAAGCTGCGTTTGAGCATGCCGAGCAGCTCGGTCACCAGCGGCCCGGAGATCTGCTCGGACTCCCCCGGCGAGACCGGGGCCAGCACCGTCGCCAGCCCCGACTCGTGCCGCACCAGCAGCGACTGCACGCCCGTCTCGTCCATCCGCCCGGCCATCGGCACCGCGTGCACGATCGTGCGCTGCGGGCTCAGCCGCAACGTGATCGCCACGTCGCCGAACGCCAGGTCCAGGTCGACCAGGCACACCTCGAGGCCGTCGCGCCCGGCCAGCGCCACGCCCAGGTTGGTGGCCAGGACGGTCTTGCCGCAGCCGCCCTTGGCCGCGAACATGACGACGATCCTGCCGTCGCGGCCCGGGGACGGCGGCGCCTCGGGGCGGCCCGTCCGCTGGATGCCGCGGGAGACCTCCCAGCAGCGGCGGCAGGCGTCCATCAGCGCCTGGAAGTCGCGGTCGGGCACCACCTCGCGGACACCGGCCCGCATCGCCTCGGCCATGACGCCGACGTCCACCCGGTCGCGCACCAGCACCACCCCGACCTCGGGGCGGTCGGCGCGGCGGGCGGCGGCGAAGGCGATCGCGCCGGCCAGTTCGACGTTCGGGCCGATGACCACGACCAGCTCCTCGCGGTCGGCGGCCAGCCGCTCGTCCACGGCCCGCAGGGCGCGCACGACGTGGGCGTGCTCGCGGAAACCCGCGGCCAGCCGCCGCGCCGCGGAATCGTCGGGTTCACAGATGACCGGCATGCCTCCTCCGCTTCACTTGACGATGGTGAAGTTGCTGATGCCGGGGCTCTTGACGTCGAGCTCCGAGGTCTCGGTCTGCAGGCCCATGTACAGGGCGTTGCCCTCGCCCTCCCCGGTGCCCTGGGTGGCGCCGAGGATCAGCCGCTCGGCCTGCTCCTGGGTCACCGCGAGGGTGACCAGCGACCGGTCGCCCTTGGGATTCTGCTCGGTGCCGTCGGTGCTGGCCGGGCCGACCGCCAGCACCGGCACGTCGGACATGAGGATGCGGACGCGCTGCTCGGCGCTCTCGGCGCCGCCGCGGGCCTTGACCTGCCGCAGCGAGATGAAGATGACCACGCGGCTGCCGGCCTTGGCGTAGCCGGCGACCCGCTGCGGCTCGCCCATCTCGACGGTGAGCGCGATCCTGCCCTCGGGGACGGCGAAGGCCTGGCTGGCCTCCTTCTCCTCCATCAGCGACCGGGTGATCAGCGCGCCCTCGCCGACCGCGGTGTTGACCACCAGCCCCCGGTGCTCCTCGGTGAGCCGCGAGAGCGCGTCGTCGGGGACGGCCCCGGCCGGGTAGTTGCGCAGCCGCAGGTAACCGCCGTTCTGCAGCCCGGACACCGCGGTCCCGGCGGGGATGGCGCGGGCGGCGACCAGCACGCTCACCGGGCGGCTGCGTTCGGCCGCCCGGTCGTCGGCGGCGCGCGCGTAGGCCAGCACGGCCAGGGTTCCCGCGCCCGCCAGCACCAGCGCGGCGATGATGGAGAGGAGCCGACGGTTCATGCGACCTTCATCCGTTCGTCAGCCTGCCAGCTTGAGGCCGCTCAGGCCGTAGTTCCCCTGCCCGCCGAACGGGCCCTGGACCGTGTCCTTGACGAAGTGCCCGGTCAGGCAGGGGGAGGGGGTGCAGGGCATCGGCCCCTGGCCCAGGGGCGGGTACCGGAAGCCGAAGCCGAGGAGGGTGAGGTTCACCCCGGTGATGACGAAGGGCGCGAGGCCCACCGTGTGGTAGCGCTCGAACATCAGCAGGGCCGGTTCCGAGCCGTCGTAGACGGGGACGTAGACGATGCGCGGTTCGGGTGTCGTCCCGAGGACCAGCCCGCGCAGGAACGCGAAGAGGTCGTCCACGGCGACCAGGAGCTGGCAGCCCGTGGCCAGCAGCCCCGCCGTGATCACCCCGCCCAGCTTCCCCAGGTCGAAGCCGTAGTAGTCGCGGCCGGCCTCCATCTCGTCGATGCAGGTGACCCACTGGGGGCCGATGAAGAAGCCGAGGTTGTCGTCGCCGCAGCCGGGGACCTGCTGGGAGAGGGTGACCTCGTCCTCCTCTGGAGGGTTCCAAGGGAACTGAGTGGGTTTGGCGGCCACCCTGGCGCCGTTGTCGGTGAGCGTGTTCCAGGCGCACTCCGAGACCATCATCTTGAACGCCTCGGGCACGCGCAGCGCCGCGCCCCAGGCCACCCGGGCGCAGGCGGCGACCGTGGTGCCGTCCGGTTCCCCCGCCACGGCGCGGGAGAAGACCGCGGGCAGCAGCCGCGAGCCGTCGTCCTGCCGGGTGCTGGCCTGGATCTCCAGGTAGTCGCCTTCGGCGGGCCGGTCCCCCACGCAGCCCGACAGGTTCGCCGGCGCGGGCAGGCAGTCTCCGAGCAGGGCGGCGCCGCGCTGCCTCCCGCACATCGGCAGGAGGTCCACCGCCCCGTCGGAGGCGTTGCGCTCGGCGACCGGCCGGGCGGCCGCCAGCAGCAGTTCGGGCGTGCACGGCTGGGTGCCCGCCTGCCGGGCGCAGGCGGTGACGGCGGCGAGCGCGGCGGCGTCGGCGCCGCTCTGCAGTTCCTCCCGCTCGGCGTAGATCCGCCCGACGTCGACGACGACGGCCGCCGCGCCGACCAGGATGCCGCCGGTGAGCAGGACGGCGACCAGCGGGGCCATCGAGCCGCGGTCACCGCGCAGCCGGTCCATCAGTCCTCGCATGGCGCTTCCGCCCGCCCTCCGATGTGCAGTGAGTCCCAGCCGGGGATGAAGCCCACGGCCGCCTCGGACTCGTAGCCCAGGTCCACCGCCGCGGTGCTCACCCCGCCGCCGTCCACGGGCGCGCACGGCCTGAAGCGCACCGCGCCGGGCGGCAGGTCCCGCTCCAGCAGCCGGCCGATGACCTCGCGCCCGGCCGCCGCACGCGCGGCGGGGTTGCCCTCGCTCAGCAGGTAGGTGCGCAGGCCCTGGCGCGCCGCGTTCGTCGCGGTGATCTTCTGGTTGAGCCAGAGGCCGGTGTCGATCATGCCGAAGACGACGACCAGCAGCACCGGCAGGACCAGCGCGAACTCCACCGCGGCGGCTCCGGCCTCACGTTCGGGGGGACGCACGTTCACCTCCTGCCGGGATCGTTGCGATGGCCTGGGTCACGGCGGTGTCGCCTCGGCGCTCACCTGGCCGGCCCTGCGGTCGACGAGCCCGTCCAGGCCGTCGCCCAGCGCCCTGGCCGCGCCGATGGCGGCGACCACCAGGAGCGCGCACAGCAGGGCGTATTCGACCGCCGTGGCGCCCCGGTCGCCCCGGCGGTCCCTCGCTCCGGACGGTGCCACGATCAGCCGGCGCCCTCGCCCTCGATCGGCTGCGGGTCGTTGATCTGGGTGTTGGCGTCCGTGAAGATGCCCACGATGGTCTCGCCCAGCGTGGCGACGATCGCGACGATCGCGACCGCGATGAGGGAGACGATGAGCGCGTACTCGACCGCGGTCGCCCCCCGGTCGCGCGAGGCCGCGTCGCACCGTTCCAGGAGCGTGCGACAGCCCGTCTGCAGCAGGATCACTGCCTGATTGATCATTCTCGGGGTTCCTTCCGGAAGCCGCCCGGGCGTTGTCGCCACCCGGACTCCGACAAAGGCCCAGCTTGGAGACTGTCCGGCTTTGGGGAAAGACACCTTTCGGTCTTATGCCATCACCCGAACGGATGACATGTCACCCGAAAGGAGACCTGTCAGAGACATCGGCCAAAGATCATGATCTTCTGGCGCCATATCACTTTAGCGACAGTTCACAACTACCGATGACCGGACTGTTCTGAGTGGTGTCAGGTAAACCCGTGGCTTGCGTTGAGCGTCTTTTGTCGGAGAATGGGCCCCGACCCCTGGGAGGTCCGCAGTGATGGTGCGTGTCGTGGTGGCCGACGACCACGCGTTGTGCCGGCTCGGCCTCGCCCGGCTGATCGGCGAGCAGCCCGACCTGGAACTCGCCGCCACCGCGGAGTCGGCCGCGGAGGCGCTGGACCGGGTGGAGGCCGACCGGCCGGACGTCCTGGTCACCGCGGTCTCGCTGTCCGGCGGGAACGGGCTCGAGCTGACCCGGCGGCTGCGCGGCGCCGAGCGGCTCGGCGTGGTCGTGCTCGGCGACTCCGAGGCCGAGGACACGCTGTTCCAGGCGATGGAGGCGGGCGCCAGCGCGTTCGTCACCGCCTCGGCCCCGGTCGCGCAGATGGTCGCGGCGATCCGCCACGCGGCCGTCGCACCCGGCTCGTTCACCGCGGACGGGCTGGTCGAGGCGCTGGAACGCCGGCGCAGGGACCGCGAACTGCTCACCCCGCGGGAGCGGGAGACGCTGCACCTGCTCATGCAGGGCCTGCCGATCGCCGAGATCGGCCACTACATGAACCTCAGCCCGCACACCGCCAAGACCTACACCGCCCGCATCTACGACAAGCTCGGCGTCACCAACCGCACCCAGGCGGTCATGACCGCGCTGCGGATGGGCCTGGTCAGCGCCGGCGCCGGGGGTGCCGGGACCGCCGCCTGCCGCGCCGCGAGACACCGTTGAACCGCCTGCTCCCGGCGCTGGCCCTGCTCGTCCTGCTCGGCACCGCGGCCTGCCAGTCCCGGCCCGCGCCCGCGCTGCCCGAACCGTCCCCCACCGTCGACGAGGCCGCGCTCGAGCGCTTCTACCAGCAGAAACCGCGGTGGCGGGCGTGCGAGGAGCACCGGGACCTCCGTTGCGCCGACGTCGAGGTTCCGCTGGACTACCTGGACCCGGAGGCCAGGACGCTGCAGATCGCGGTGGCCCGGCTGAAGGCCTCCGGCTCCCGGCTCGGTTCGCTGCTGGTCAACCCCGGCGGTCCGGGCGTCTCCGGCGTGAAGGCCGCGCACTCCGCGCGCGGCTCCTTCACCCCCGGGGTGCGGGAGCGCTACGACATCGTGGGCTTCGACCCGCGCGGAGTGGGCCGGAGCAACGGCATCCGGTGCCTGGACGACGACCAGCTCGACCGCTACCACGCCACCGACTCCACCCCCGACACCCGGGCGGAGCGGCGGCGCCTGCGCACGATGTCGCGCCGCTACGCCGAGGAGTGCCAGGACAAGGCGGGCTGGATCCTGCCGCACATGGGCACCGAGAACGTGGCCCGCGACCTCGACGTCCTGCGCGCCGTGCTGGGCGACGACCGGCTGAACTACTACGGGACCTCCTACGGGACGCAGCTCGGCCAGGTCTACGCGGGGCTCTTCCCCGGCAGGGTCCGCCGGATGGTGCTCGACTCGGTGATCGACTCGGCGTACTGGGCGGGCGAGGTGCAGGAGAGGCAGCTCCGCGCCCTGGACGAGGAGTTCGACCTGTTCCTCGACAGCTGCGTCCGGCACGGGTGCGCGCTGGGCCGCACCCGCCAGGAGGCGCGCGCGGCCGTGTGGAGGCTGCTCGGCCGGACCGACGAACGCCCTCTGCGCAGCCCGGACGGCCGGAAGGTGAGCGACACCGACGTCCACACGGCGTCCGTCCTGCTGGCGATGGAGCCCCGGCTGTGGAGCCAGGGCCGCCGCGCCTTCGCCGAGGCGGCGCGGGGCGAGGGCCGGACGTTCCGGCGGCTCGCCGACGCCGCGCGGGGACGCTCCCCGCGCGGGATCTACGACTCCAGCATCCCGGCCTGGATGGCGGTCACCTGTCTGGAGACCCCCGAGGACATCCGCCGGAAGCGGTCCACGGACCGGCAGATCGCCCGGATGGCGGGGAGTTCGCCGGTCTTCGCCGACGTCAACACGACCATCGCGTGCTCGTACTGGAAACCCATATCAATACCCCAGAAAGCCATCGAATCACGCGATATCGCACCGATTTTGCTGCTCAACAACACCCGCGATCCACGCACTCCCCTGAAATGGGCAGAAGCAGTGACAAAACGGTTCACCGGCGCGTTCCTCCTCGTCAACGAGGCGGTGGGGCACGGGGTCTACGGGCGCGGTTCCTGCGTGAACCGCGCCGTGGACGACTATCTGACCGGAGGAACGCTCCCCTCCGCCGCGCACTGCTCCGACAGCGGCCCCGACTACTGACCGGCCCCGGGTCAACCCGGTGGTGCCGGTGTGTACTTGTAACCTGATGGACCGGGACAATAGCCGTGAAAAGTTTTACGATTCGCCAATGGAGTGGCTGGAGCGCATCACGAGGTTGCGGCGCTGGACCCGGGGCGGCGAACGCGACCCCCACAAGGCGCTCCTGCTGCTCTACGCGATCGGGCAGCTGCAGCGCACGGGCTTCAAACCGATCCGCTTCCGCGAGGCCGAGCCCGCGCTGGACCTGCTCTTCGCCGAGTTCGGGCCGCCGAAGCCCGCGGGCCCGGCCTACCCCTTCCACCACCTGGCCACCGACGGCCTGTGGGAGGTCGCGGCGGCCGGCGGACGACCCAGCCCCGGACCCGACCGCGACCTGCTGGTCGCCGGCGACGTGCACGGCAGGCTGATGCCGGAGTTCGCCAAGGAGATGCTGGCCGACCCCGTCCTGCTGTCGCAGATCGTCCGGATCCTGCTGGACACCAACTTCGAGCCCGGACTGCACCTGGACCTGTGCTCGGCGGCCGGGCTCCTGCCCGAGGTGGCGCAGACCGCCTCGGTCGCCCGGTACCTGGAGGGCCACCTGCCCCGCGCCGAACGCGACCCCACGATCCGGCAGAAGATCCTGGTCGCCTACGACTGCCGGTGCGCGTTCTGCGGCTACGAGGGCTGGATCGGCAACAGCGTGATCGGCCTCGAGGTGGCGCGGCTGCGCTGGTGGGCCTTCGAGGGGCAGGACGACCTGACCAACTGCCTGTGCCTGTGCTCGCTGCACCACCGGTTGTTCGACAAGGGCGTGCTGGGCATCGTCCCGTCCGGCAAGATCCTGGTCTCCCGGCACTTCGTCGGCACCACCGAGGCCTCCCGGCGGATGGTGAACGAGCTGAACGGCAGCACCGCCAGCCCCCCTCAGCCGGGTTTCGCGCGGCCCGACGTCCGCAACATCGACTGGCACACCCGGCAGGTCTTCCGGGGCCCCTCCCGGATCTGAACGCCCGGACGGCGCCGCGCGTCATACCTTGAGCGCACGAAGGGCGGAATGTGAAACATGACGGAGTTCAGTGATCTGTGGGGGTCCCAGGCGGACCCCGATCTGTGGATCGTGGCGGCCGCGGCCGTGCTCGCCCTGTTCCTGGTGGCCTACGGACCCGCCTGGCGGGTGTCGCGCAACGTGGTGACCATCGCCCACGAGGGCGGCCACGCGCTCGTGGCGCTGCTCACCGGACGCAAGCTCGACGGCATCCGGCTGCACTCCGACACCTCCGGCGTCACCGTCTCCCGGGGCAGGCCCGACGGGGCGGGCATGGTGCTCACCGCGCTCGCCGGCTACGTCGCGCCGCCGCTGCTGGGACTGTTCTTCGCCTGGCTGCTGGAGGTCGGGCGGATCACCCTCATGCTGTGGTTCGCGCTGGCGCTGCTGGCCGCGATGCTGGTGCTGATCCGCAACGCCTTCGGCGTCGTGTCGGTGCTGACCACCGGCGGGATCGTCTTCGCGGTCTCCTGGTTCGCGCCGACCGACGTGCAGGCCGCCTTCGCCTACTTCGGAGCCGCCTTCCTGCTGCTGGCGGGCGCGCGGCCGGTGATCGAACTGCAGCGGCTGCGCGCCCTGCGCCAGGCGCCGAGCTCCGACGCCGACCAGCTGGCCCAGCTCACCGGGGTGCCGGGGCTGGTGTGGGTCCTCGTCTTCGGGCTGGTCGCCCTGGCCTCCCTGCTGCTCGGCGGAAAGCTGCTGCTCCCCGCCGAGCCGTTCGACGCCTCCTTCGGCTGGTGGACGTCCGCGCCCTGACGGTCAGCCGCCGGTGACCTCCGGACCGGGCTCGGGCTCGGGCTCCTCGGTCCGGGGCTGCTGGGTCTGCCGGGGCTCGGTCTGGACCTCCTGGGGCCGCGGCTGCTCGGTCTGCTGGCCGCTCTGCTGGGTCTGCGCCGGCCCGGCCGGGCCGGGGTCGGGCTCCACCGTCCCGCCGCCGGGCTCGGGCGCCTCCGCGGTGGGGCCGGGATCCTCCTCGACGGCCGCGGACGGGGCCTCTTCCGGAGTCTGCGCACCGGTCGCCGGGGAGGGATCCTCGGTGGCCTCGGTCTCCGCGGGCTCCTGCGAGGGGGACTCCGAGGAGGTCTCCCCCGGGGTCCCGGGGGCCGTCGGGGTGCCCGGCCCGAAGGACGTGCCGGGGTCCGCGGACGGGTCGGGGCCGGTGGACGTGCCGGGGCCGCCCGGTGCCGTGGGGAGGCCGCCGGGGGTCGTGGGGCCGGGGGTCTGGCCGTTCGTGGACACCGGCGGCTCGGAGCGGGCGGCGGCCGGGATCGGCTTGGCGGCGCCGTCCCGGTCTCCACCGGTCCCCACGGGACGCTCGAAGGCTGTCTCGGTCTCGGAGTCGACCAGCGTCAGGCTCTCCACCTCCTGTCCGGGGGTCTCGATCACCGTCACTTTCTCGCCACTGAACTGTGGCCACGAAGCGCCACGGAAATCACTTTCCGTCGGGTCTATTTCCTTATCGGGCGGTGTCAGGGGGTTACCGCAATTACATTTGACGACCGGCACCCCGTTGCGGTCGACCAGCACCGCGACTCCCGCCTGCAGCACGGCGGGAAGCGCGGTGGCCGTCCCCTCCCGGTACCCGTGGTTGGTGACCAGGGTGTCGACGCGCAGCACCGCGGGGGTCAGGCCCGCCACGAACCCGGGGATCTCCCCCGGGGTGATGCCCAGGACGCCCGACCACGCCTCGGCCTTCTCCGCGCCGGCCTGCAGGAACTCCACCAGCGCCGTCTTGTCGCAGGAGGCGGCCTTGCGGGTGCCGCCGTAGAGGCCGGGGGCGTCGCCCTCGACCTGACCGCCCGCCTCGGCGCGGCGGTCCACCCGCTCGTCGTCGTCGGCGTTCGCCGCCAGGGTGTAGGGATCGGGGCCGGGATCGCCGACCGCGAGCCTGGTAATGGTCTTTCCGGCCTCCCCGCAGGCCGTCACGGACATCAGCAGCAGGAAAAGGGCGGCCGTGGCCGTCCGCGTCCTGGTGACCCTCGTGCTCATGGCGAGCCCCCGTCCGGGATTGGTACTCCTCTCCAGTCTGATGTCTCATAGAGAAGAAAAGTGCACAATGACCATGAGGTTTTCGATGGGGGGACGGACGCGTGCTTCCGCTGGAACCGGGAGATCCCGAACGGCTCGGCGACTACCCGCTGCTCGGCAGGCTCGGTGAGGGCGGACAGGGCACGGTGTTCCTCGGCGAGGGCCACGGAGGCCGCGTCGCGGTCAAACTGCTGCACGCCCGGCTCAGCAACGACCCGATCGCGCGGGCGCGGTTCGTCCGGGAGCTGACGACGATCGAGCGGATCGCCGGGTTCTGCACCGCCCAGGTCCACGCCGCCGACCTCGACGGCGACCGGCCCTACATCGTCAGCGAGTACGTGCCGGGGCCGTCCCTCCAGCAGCTCGTGCGCGAGAAGGGGCCGCGCGAGGACGGGGCGCTGATGCGGCTCGCCGTCGGCACCGCCACCGCGCTGACCGCGATCCACCGGGCCGGGATCGTGCACCGCGACTTCAAGCCGCCGAACGTGCTCATGGGTCCCGACGGTCCGCGCGTCATCGACTTCGGTATCGCGCGGGCGCTCGACAACGTCGGGCACACCATGACGGGGCAGCTGGTCGGCACGCCCGCCTACATGGCGCCCGAGCAGTTCACCGAGTACGTGGTGGGACCGGCCTCCGACCTGTTCGCCTGGGGCTCGACCATGGTCTTCGCGGCGACCGGGCGCACCCCGTTCGGCAACGGCGACCTGTACGCGATGCTGAACCGGATGCGCGGGGGGAACCCGGACGTGAGCGGGCTGCCGGAGGAGCTGGTCCGCCCCGTCCTGGACTGCCTGGCCCGCGACCCGGCGGAGCGGCCCACGGCGGACGAGCTGCTGTGGCGGCTGCTGGGCGAGCGGCCGGAGATCACGCCGGCGAGGCCGTTCCCGCCGGACGGCGCCACGGTGGCGGACGAGCCGTCGACCCGGGTGGAGCCGGTGGCGGACCGGGCGCCGGTCACCGAGGTGGAGCACACGGAGGACCTCGGCGAGCCCGTCCGGGCCGCCGGACGGCGGGCGGGGCGCGGGCCGCTGCGCCGCACCGTGCCCCTCTTCCTGGGGCTGCTGCTGGTGTTCCTGGCGTCACTGCTCGACATGGCGTCCCTGTCGGTGCTCTCCAGCGGCTCCGTCACCGAGCTCCGCCAGCAGTGGGCCCTCGTGCTGTCCCTCGTCTACACCTCGCTGGCGGTCATCACGATGTTCGGGATCGTCGCGGCCTGGCGGGGCTTCGCCTCCGGCGTCTGGACGGTCATCGCGGTCCGCGTCGTCCGGGTGGCGGTGTGGCTGGCGACGCTCGGCCAGGTGCCGCCGCGCCCCGAGACCATCGTCCTGCAGGCGCTCACCCCCGTCCTGGTGATCGGGCTGCTGCTGCTGGCGCTGGCGCGCGGACGGGAGCGCGGGAGGACGGCGGCCGCCGCCGGCTAGGGGACGGCCGGGCGGGGCGCCACGACCCTCGCCATGACGTGCCGCGGGCCGTGGGCCTCGCCGCAGTGCGGGCCCTCCTCCCGCGTGTGCTCGACCTCCAGCGTGGTGTGGGTGATCTCGTAGCGTTCGCGGAGCACCCGCCTCAGGTCGCGGCGCACGGTGCGGCAGTCGCCGTCCGGATCCACCAGGACGTGCGCCGACAACGCCGGATAGCCCGACGTCACCTCCCAGACGTGCAGGTCGTGCACCTCCAGGACGCGGGGGCGGCCGGCCATGGCCCCGCCGATCTCGGCCGGGTCCATGCCCGCGGGGGCGGCCTCCATGAGCACCCGGCCCGCGTCCCGCACCAGGCCCCAGCCCGCCTTCACCATGAGCACGGCGACGACCAGCGACGCGACCGCGTCGGCGCGGTGCCAGCCGGTGAACAGCACCACGCCGCCCGCCGCGGCGGTGGCCAGGAACGCCAGCAGGTCGTTCAGGACGTGCTGGTAGGCGCCCTCGACGTTGAGGCTGGAGCGGTCGGCGCGGCTCATCAGCCAGGTCGCGGCCAGGTTGACCGCCACGCCCGCCAGCGCGGTGCCCAGCACCACGCCGCCCTGGACCTCGGGCGGGTCCAGGAGGCGGCGCGCTCCCTCGTAGGCGAAGGAGAGCGCGAGCAGCACCAGGGTGAGCCCGTTGAGCTGGGCCGACAGGATCTCGGCGCGTTTGAGGCCGTAGGTGTAGCCGCCCCTGGGCGGCGCCGCGGCGAGCCGCATCGCCACCAGTGCCAGCGCGATCGCGACGGCGTCGGTGAGCAGGTGCGCCGCGTCCGTGAGCAGCGCCAGCGAACCGGAGGCCAGGCCCGCGGCCACCTCCACCACCATGAAACCGGCGATCAGGGCGAGCGCGGCGACCAGATGCCCGCGGTCGGCCGGTACCTCCTCGCCGTGCTCGCCGTGCCTCCTCCGCCGCCCCAGACCGTGCCCGTGCCCGTGCCCCGTACCCATCGTCCCCCCTTCGGCGGGGCCAGGATAGACGGCCGCGGATTTTGTCGGGGGGCATCGCTAGATTCGATTATGTGAGCGAACGATCGGGCATCCCCGGATGGAGCAGAGAGCAGGGGCCGGCGCTTGCGCCTGACGCGTCGTCTCAGAACACCGCAGGTCAGGAGGAATCTACGGAGCTTCCGGTGGAAACCGCCGGAGCGGATCAGGCGGCCGACGAGAAGCGGAGGCAGGCCAGGGAGCGCACCGCCGAACGGCGGGCCCGCATGGTCGACGCGGGTGTCGCGGAGCTCGCGCAGTGGCTGCGCGACCAGGTGTCCCGCGGCCTGGCCGGTGCCGAGCGCGCCCCGCACACGTTGTGGGACGAGGCCGCGCGGCGGCTGGTGGACGCGCAGGCCAGGGCCCTGGCCGACCGGGTGCGGGAGCTGGCCGCCGTCCCCCGGCGCGGCGAGCGCTGGCCGTCCCGGCTGCTGGAGGAGTACGGGCTGCTGCACCTGCTGGTCCGCGCCTACCAGCGGCAGGACGGCCTGCCGCCCGGGCTGCGCGCCACCGTCCGCGCCCGGATCGGCTTCACCGCCGCCCGCGAGGACGTCCTGGCCGGGCCGCGCGTCCGCGACGACTGGTACGTCCTGGGCGTCCACGAGTCCGAGCGGGACGACCTGCGGACCCGGCGCACCTGGCTGCGCGGCCTGTCCACCGGCCGCCCCGCCCTGATCCTGGCCTACGGCGCCTCCTCCCGCCCCCTGGAACCCGTCGACCTCCCGCCCGGCACGGCAGTGGACGCCTCCCTGGCGTTCCACCCCGGCGCCCCGCCCCTGCGGGCCGTCGCCGCCGAGCTGCACGCCCCTCCCCGCCCCGCCCCGCCCCCCGGGAGCACCGTCATGGACCTCCTCGACGACCACGCCGCCGCCCTCTCCCAGGACCCCTGGCTCGACCGCTGGCCCGCCGCCCTGGCCTCGGTGCGCCTGGCCCGCTCCGACGGCCTCCACCTCGTCGACCCCGCGGGCGACTCCCTCCCGGTGAAGACCCACGACCCGTGGCGCCTGCTGTCCTTCTCCGGCGGAGCCCCCCTGACCCTCGCCGGCGAATGGACCCCCACCGGTCTGCGCCCCCTGTCCGCCTGGCACCCCACCGAAGGCTTGGTGACCCTCCCGTGACCCCCACCACCCCGCCCCCGCGCCCCCGGCCCGCCCCCCGTACCCGCACCACCTTCACCCGCCCCGGCCTGCAGGTCCTCACCGACGTGGGCCTCCACACCGGCGTGACGTCCGCCTCCCCCTCCCGTTCCGCCCTGTCCTGCGAGCCCCCGGCCCCCGCCCCGCACCCGGGCCCGGCGCACCGGACGGCGGGTTCGGACGGGGGTGGTCCACGGTGAGCGTGTGGGAGGAGCACGTGACGGCGGCGCTGCTGGGGACCCAGCGCAAGGCGGCGCCGAAGCTGGAGGAGGTGCCGCTGGCGGAGGAGGACGCGGCCGCACGGCTGCTGGACCAGGCCGGGCTGCTGGCCGTGCAGCGGCGGGCCGGGCGGCGGCCGGGAAGGGCCGAGGCCGGGAGGCTCGTCGCGCCCGCGCCGGCCGAGACGCTGCCGGTGGTCCCGGCCGCGGCCGGGAGGCGGCTGGAGCGGCTCCTCGGCGGAGACCGGCCCCGGCTGCTGCCCGAATGGCTGGGCGAGGCCGCCGCGCGCGGGTACCGGGTGCCGGCGCGCAGCCTGCCCGACCTGCTGGACAAGGGGCGGGGGGACCGGGCCGTGCGCCCCCTCATCGCGCGGACGGCCGGGCAGCGGGGAGCGTGGCTGGCGCTGCAGAACTCCGACTGGGCCTACCTGCTGACCGAGTCCGCCGCCTCCGTCGAGGCCGTCGCCGACTGGGCGGGCGGCACCCGGGCGCAGCGGGTGGCCTACCTGACGGCGCTGCGCCTGAACGACCCCGGCGCGGCGCGCGAGAAGCTCCTGGAGAGCTGGTCCCGCGAGACCGCGCCCGACCGCGCGGCGTTCCTGGCCGTCTTCGAGCACGGGCTGTCGGAGGCCGACGAGGAGTTCCTCGAGCGCTCCCTGGACGACCGCGGCAAGGACGTCCGGCAGCACGCCGCCGACCTGCTCGCCCGGCTGCCCCGCTCGGCCTACGCCCGGCGCATGGCCGGACGCGCCCAGCGGCTGCTGCGGCTGGAGAAGCGCACCGTGCGGTCCCGCAGGCGGACGCGGATCGTCGTGGAGCTCCCCGAGGAGCACGACGACGCGATGGCGCGCGACGGCATCCCGTTCCACCCGCCCGGCTCCTTCTCCCCCTCGGCGGCACGGACGGGGGTGCGCGCCGCCTGGCTGCGCGAGATCCTCGCCCGCACTCCGCTCGACAGCTGGACCGAGTCCTCGGGGCTCACCTCCGGCGAGCTGGTGGCGCTGCCCGTCGCCGACGACCTCGCCCACGACGTGCACCTGGGCTGGGCGCGGGCCGCACTGCGGCAGCGCGCCGCGGACTGGGCGCGGTCCCTGCTCGGCGACGGGGCGCTCGTCGAGGAGGCCGAGGCGCCGGCCGGGCTGCTGGAGCTACTGCCCGAGGACGAGCGGGACGCCGCCGCGGCCGAGCTCGTCCGCGCCGCCGAGGACCAGGCGCACCTGCTGCGGTTGTTGTCCCGGCTCCCCTCGCCCTGGACGGGGCCGCTGGCCGAGGCCGTCCTGGCCCTGCTGGAGTCGGTGCTCCCGGACGCCGACGCCACCCGGTTCGTCTCCCAGCTGTGCCGGCTGGCCGACGAGCGGCTCACGCCCGCCGCCGCGCCCCGGCTGCTGTCCCTGGCCGAACTGCACGGCAAGTGGCCACTGGTGGAACTCGCCGAGACCCTCCGGTTCCGGCACGACATGCTGCAGGAGCTCGCCGAGAGCCCTTGAAGGCGCCCTCGCCGCGAACCCGCCACCCCGCTCGAGAACCCCGAGGAGACCGACGATGACCGACGGCACGCCCGATGCCGCCACCGGCGTCCTGCGCCCGCACGCCGAGCAGGAGTACGCCGGCGAGCTCGCCAGGCTGGCCGAGTTGGACGAGCGGCCCCGCCCCCCGGGCTGGCGGTTGTCGCCGTGGGCCGTCACGACGTACCTGCTCGGCGGCGAGCTCCCCGACGGCACCGCCGTCACGCCCAAGTACGTGGGCCCCCGCAGGCTGATCGAGGTCGCCGTCGCCACCTTGGCGACCGACCGCGCGCTGCTCCTGCTCGGCGTCCCCGGCACCGCCAAGACCTGGGTGTCGGAGCATCTGGCCGCGGCGGTCAGCGGCGACTCGACGCTGCTGGTGCAGGGCACCGCCGGCACCCCGGAGGAGGCGATCCGCTACGGCTGGGACTACGCGCGGCTGCTCGCCGAGGGCCCGTCCGAGAAGGCGCTGGTGCCGGGCCCGCTGATGCGGGCGATGCGGCGGGGCGCGGTCGCGCGCGTCGAGGAGCTCACCCGGATCCCCTCGGACGTGCAGGACGCCCTCATCACGATCCTGTCGGAGAAGACCCTGCCGGTCCCCGAGCTGGACACCGAGGTCCAGGCCCGCCGGGGCTTCACCGTGATCGCCACCGCCAACGACCGCGACCGCGGCGTCAACGAGCTGTCCAGCGCGCTGCGCCGCCGGTTCAACACCGTGGTCCTGCCCGTCCCCGCCTCCCTGGAGGACGAGGTCGACATCGTCTCCCGGCGCGTCGCCCGGCTGGGCCGCGCACTGGAGCTCCCCGCGCCCTCGGCGGGGCTGGAGGAGATCCGGCGGGTCGTCACCGTCCTGCGCGAGCTGCGCTCGGGCCGCACCGAGGACGGCCGCACCCGGCTGAAGACGCCCAGCGGCACCCTGAGCACCGCCGAGGCGATCTCCGTCGTCACCGGCGGGCTCGCCCTGGCCGCCCACTTCGGCGACGGCGTCCTGCGCCCCGCCGACCTCGCCGCGGGCCTGCAGGGCACCGTCGTCCAGGACCCGGTCTCCGACCGCGTCGTCTGGCAGGAGTACCTGGAGACCGTCGTCCGCGACCGCCCCGGCTGGCGCGACTTCTACCGCGCCTGCCGCGAGACGCTCCCCTGACGCGCCCCGCCCGCCTCCCGTCTCCCTTCCGCCCCGCTCACCCCCGGAGGACCGCTTGACCGTCGAGGTCTTCGGCATCCGCCACCACGGCCCCGGCTCGGCCCGCGCCCTGCGCCGCGCCCTGGAGGCCTACCGCCCCGACCTCGTCCTGATCGAGGGCCCTCCCGAAGCCGACCCCCTCCTGCACCTCGCCGCCGACCCCGCCATGACCCCGCCCGTGGCGCTCCTCGCCTACACCCTCACCGCCCCCCAGCGGGCCGCCTTCTGGCCCTTCGCCTCCTTCACCCCCGAATGGACCGCCCTGCGCTACGCCCACGCCCACCGCCTCCCCGCCCGCTTCATCGACCTCCCCGCCGCCTGCACCCTCGCCGCCCCGCCCGAAGCCCCCGGAGAGCAGCACGAGCCGGAAACCGCGAAAGGCGCCTCTACCAAGGAACCCGGAGGAAGCGACGCAGGACCGTCGGAACGTGCCCGGCGGGCTTCGCTCGGCGCGACGGACGAGACGACGCAAACGGACGGCGGAGCAGGGAACGCCGCCGAACGTTCGACGCCTGCGGAAAGAGCCGCTGGAGGGCGGCAGCCCGGCGAAGAAGCAGGAAGGCCGGACGAAGGGCTGTGGGAGCGGGCCCGGCGGGACCCGCTGGGAGTGCTGGCGGAGGCCGCGGGCCACGCGGACGCGGAGCGGTGGTGGGACGACGTCGTCGAGCTGCGGGGGCAGGAGGACGTGTTCGGGGTCGTCGCCGAGGCGATGGAGGTGCTGCGGGAGGAGACGGAACGGGCCGGATCCGAGCGGGAGGAGCAGCGCGAGGCCTGGATGCGGCAGGCCGTGCGGCGTGCCGTGCGGGAGGGGTTCGAGCGGATCGCGGTGGTGTGCGGGGCATGGCATGTGCCGGCGTTGCGGGCGAAGGTTCCCGCCTCGCGGGACGCCGCGACGTTGAAGGGGCTGCCGAAGACCAAGGTGGCCATGACGTGGGTGCCTTGGACGCACGGGCGGCTGGCCCGGGAATCCGGTTACGGGGCGGGGGTGCGGTCACCGGGCTGGTACCGGCACCTGTTCGAGGCCGCCGACCGTCCGGTCGAGCGGTGGCTCACCGAGAGCGCGCGGCTGCTCCGCGAGGAGGGGCTGCCGGTCTCGTCGGCGCACGTGATCGAGGCGGTGCGGCTGGCCGAGGCCCTCGCGGCGCTGCGCGGACGGCCGCTGGCGGGGCTCGACGAGCTCACCGAGGCGACCCGCGCCGTGTTGTGCGAGGGGGCCGACCTGCCGTTGGAGCTGATCCGGCGCCGCATGGTGGTGGGCGAGGCGCTCGGATCCGTACCGGACTCCACCCCGATGGTGCCGCTCCAGCGGGATCTGCTCGCCCAGCAGAAGCGTCTGCGCCTGAAACCGTCCGCCGAGCCCCGGCAGGACGCCTTCGACCTGCGCAGGCCCGTCGACCTCGAACGCAGCCGCCTCCTGCACCGCCTGCGCGTCCTGGACGTCGCCTGGGGCTCCCCCGCCGCGGACGCCTCGAACCGGTCCCAGGGAACGTTCAAGGAGGTGTGGGTGCTCGCCTGGCATCCGGAGTTCGACGTCCGGCTGATCGAGGCGGGTGTCTGGGGGACCACCGTCCACGACGCCGCGGCCGCGCGGATCCAGGCGGAGGCCGCCGACGCGCGCGGCCTGCCCGAGCTGACCGTGCTGGCGGAACGCGCCCTTCTGGCCGGGCTGGACGAGGCGCTGCCCGCCGTCATGAGCACGCTGGCCGACCGCGCCACCGCGGACGGCGACACCGTCCGGCTCATGGAGGCGCTTCCCCCGCTGGTCCGGGCGCTGCGTTACGGCGACGTCCGCGGCACCCCGACCGGCCCGCTGCGCACCGTCGTGGACGGCCTGGTCGTCCGCATCTGCCTCGGCCTCCCCCGCGCCGCGGCGTCCCTGGACGACGACGCGGCCCGCACCCTGCTCGAACGGGTCGCCACCGTCCACGAGACCCTCGCCCTCCTCGACGAGCCACCGCACACCGCCCGCTGGCTGGACGCCCTGGCCGCCCTCACCGACTCCCCGGCCTCGCACGGCCTGCTGGAGGGCCGCCTCACCCGCCTCCTGCACGACGCGGGCCGCCTCCCCGACCTGCCCGCCCGCATGTCCCGCGCCGTCTCCCCGGGCACCCCGCCCGCCCGCACCGCCGCCTGGCTGGAGGGCCTCCTCGCCGACGGCGCCCTCCTGCTCATCCACGACGCCGCCCTCCTGGCCCTCCTCGACTCCTGGCTGGCCGCCCTTCCCGCCGAGACCTTCACCGCCGTCCTCCCCCTCCTGCGCCGCACCTTCGCCACGCACACCCCGCCCGAACGCCGCACGCTCGCCGCCCGCCTCCACCACCTCGCCGCCCCCGCCCCGCCCCCGCCCGAGGACCTCGACCCGGCCCGTGCCGCCCCCGCCGTCGCCACCGTCCTCTCCTTCCTCCCCCTCCGCCCCGGATCCCCCCCGCCCGGCCCCCTCACCCCCCGCGAACCCCCCGCCGAGGAGACCCCGTGACCGACGAGCCCCCCACGAACCCCGGGACCACCGGCCCTACCGCCGAGAACACCGGGCCGAACGCTCAAGGCCCCGGCACTCCCGCCGAAAGCACAGGACCGAGCGCTCAGCATCCCGATCTCCCCACCGGGAACACCGGGTCGAACGCTCAAGACTCCGGCACTCCCGCCGAAAGCACAGGACCGAGCACTCAAGACCCCGGCCTCCCCACCGCAAACACCGGGTCGAACGCTCAAGACCCCGGCACTCCCGCCGAAAGCACAGGACCGAGCACTCAAGACCCCGGCCTCCCCACCGCAAACACCGGGTCGAACGCTCAAGACCCCGGCACTCCCGCCGAAAGCACAGGACCGAGCACTCAAGACCCCGGCCTCCCCACCGCAAACACCGGGTCGAACGCTCAAGACCCCGGCACTCCCGCCGAAAGCACCGGGCCGAACGTCTCGGGTGCCGGGTTCTCCGCCGGGGACGTCGTCTCGGGTGGGGGGAGCGTCGCTTCCGCCGTTTCCGGGGAGGAGGGCCGTGCGGCCGCCGAAGGCGGCGAGGCGGAGAGGGCTCGGCGGTGGCGGCTGGTGCTCGGGGAGAGCGCAGGGGCGGGGGTGGTGCCGCGGGGGGCCGACAAGAAGATGGACGCGGCGCTGGACGCGCTGTACGGGGAGAAGGCCGGAAGGCGGCGCGGCGGGTTGCAGGAGTCGGCGCCGCAGGTGGCGCGGTGGCTGGGGGACATCAGGGAGTACTTTCCGGGGCCCGTGGTGCGGGTGCTGCAGCAGGACGCCATCGAGCGGCTGGATCTGGGGCGGCTGCTGCTGGAGCCGGAGATGCTCGAGGCGGTGGAGCCGGACGTGCATCTGGTCGGCGTGCTGCTGTCGTTGAACTCCGTGCTGCCGGAGCGGGCGCGGGAGACCGCCCGGGAGGTGGTGCGGCGGGTCGTCCGGGAGGTGGAGGAGCGGCTGGAGCAGCGGCTCCGGTCGGCGGTGCGCGGGGCGCTGGAGCGGTCGGCGCGGGTGCGGCGGCCCCGGCGGCAGGCGGACGTCGACTGGCGGCGCACGGTGCACGCCAACCTCCGCAACTACCTGCCGGAGCGGCGCACCGTCGTGCCCGAGCGGCTCGTGGGGTTCGGGCGGGGAACGCAGGGCGTGCGGCGGGACGTGATCCTGTGCGTGGACCAGAGCGGCTCCATGGCGCCGTCCGTGGTGTACGCGGGGATCTTCGGCGCGGCCCTCGCCTCGGTGCCGGCGCTGCGGACGTCGCTCGTCGCCTTCGACACGGCCGTGGCCGACCTCACCGACCGGCTCCACGACCCCGTCGAGGTGTTGTTCGGAACGCAGCTCGGCGGCGGCACCGACGTCCACCGCGCCCTCGCCTACTGCCAGGGCCTCGTCTCCCGCCCGTCCGAGACCGTCGTCGTCCTGGTCAGCGACCTGTACGAGGGCGGCCCGCGCGAGGAGATGCTGCGCCGCGCCGCCGCCCTCGTCCGCTCCGGCGTCCGGCTGATCACCCTGCTCGCCCTCTCCGACGACGGCGCCCCCGCCTACGACCACGAGAACGCCGCCGCCCTCACCGCCCTGGGCGTCCCCGTCTTCGCCTGCACCCCCGACCGTTTCCCCGACCTCATCGCCGCCGCCCTGGAACACCGCGACCTGACCCCCTTCACCTCCTGACCCCCCGGCCCCGCCACCCGGCCGGACGGGTCGCCACCACCCGGCCCCACGGCCGGACGGGGCACCGCCACCCGAACGCGCCACCGCCCGGACACACGGCCCACGGAGATGCCGCCACCTGAACGCGCCGCACTCGAACGCGCCACCCGAACGCGCCGCCGCCCGGCGCGCCACCCGGACGCGCCACCTGAACGCGTCGTCGTTCGAAGGGGTGGCCGACCGGAGCACCCCACCCGGACTCACGGCCGGATCGGGCACCGCCACCCGAACGCGCTCCCGCCTGGACGCGTCGTCGTCCGGAGGGGTGGTCGGGCGGGGCGGGAACCGGGGAAGGGGGCGGGTGCGGGGTGGAGACGGGGCGGGGAGGGGGCTCGGCTCCCTAGGATGGGGCCATGCGCGCGCGGGGTGTCGGCCCGGGTGCTGCCGGTACTTCTGGACGGGATGGGCGCTCGATGCGTAGCAAGGCCGAACTGGAGGAGGCGATCCGGTCGGGGGGGCGGGCCGTCCTGATCGTCAACACCCGCTCGCGGCGGGGGAGGCGCTGCTACGCGGAGGCGCTGCGGCTGCTGCTCAGGGAGGGCATCGGGTTCGTGCAGCTGCACCCGGTGAACGATCCAGCGCTGCTGCCGGAGGTCTTCGAGCGGACCATGGAGCTCAAGCCCGACCTCGTCGTGGTCGGCGGCGGGGACGGCACGCTCAAGGAGGCGGTGCGGCATCTGGCGTACCAGGACGTGGCGCTGGGGCTGCTGCCGCTGGGCACCACCAACAACTTCGCGCGCGGCCTGTGGCTGCCGCTCGACGTGCGGGGCGCGGTCGGGGTGATCGGCGGCGGCAAGGTCGCCGACGTCGACCTCGGGGAGTTCGACCCGCGGACCGGCGCGCCGCCGGAGACGTTCGCCAACATGGTCAGCCTGGGCCTGTCCGTGCACGTCGCCCGCTCCGTGCCGCACCTGCTCAAACGCTACCTCGGCCGCTTCTCCTACCTGCTGACCGCGTTGTGGAAGCTCCCGCGGCACCAGGCGTTCAAGGCCACCCTCGACATCGGCGGCGCGGTGCACGAGCTGACCACCCACCAGCTGAACATCGCCAACGGCAGCCACCACAGCGGGCGGGTCATCGCCAAGGACGCCAGCCCCGACGACCGGCTCCTGGCCGTCTACCAGCTCGGCGACCAGGTGCGGCTGCGGCTGTTGTCGGCGACCGCCCGGCACGCCCTGACGGGGCGTTTCCGCACGCTGGCCGAGCCGTCCTTCCTCACCACCAACGCCGTCGAGGTCGCCACCGACCCGCCCATGGCCGTGGACGTCGACGGCGAGCTGCGCGCCCGCACCCCCGTCAGCGTCCGGCTCCTGCCCAACGCGCTGCGCGTCCTGGTCCCCCGCGAGTTCCCCGACACCTGACCCGGCACGGCGCCCGGCCGTCCTCCCGCGGGCGCCCGCCCGACCCTGGACGGTTCGTGCGGGCCGTCACAGTATGGGTAAGTGGATACTTTTCGAGTGGCGGTCATCGGTGCGGGGTTCGGCGGGATAGGCCTGTCGATCCTGCTGAAACGGCTGGGGATCAGCCATGTGCTGCTGGACAAGGGCGCGCAGGTCGGCGGTACCTGGCGGGACAACACCTATCCGGGGGCGGCCTGCGACGTGCCGTCCCCGCTGTACTCCTTCTCCTTCGCGCGCAAGGCCGACTGGAGCCGCCGGTTCGCCGAGCAGCCCGAGATCCTCGAGTACCTGCGCCGCTGCGCGGACGAGAACGGCCTCGAGCCGAGGCTGAACACCGAGGTGCGTTCCGCCTCCTTCGAGGACGGCCGGTGGCGGCTGGAGACCTCCGGCGGCCCCGTGGCCGCCGAGGTGCTCGTCGCCGCCTGCGGCCAGCTCAACCGCCCGGCGATCCCCGACCTGCCGGGCCTGGACTCCTTCGAGGGCAGGATGTTCCACTCCGCCCGCTGGGACCACGGCCACGACCTCGCGGGCCGGAAGGTCGCCGTCGTCGGCACCGGGGCCAGCGCCGTCCAGTTCGTGCCGCGCCTGGCCGCCGAGGCCGCCCGCCTGGACGTCTACCAGCGTTCGGCGACCTGGATCATCCCCAAGCCCGACCGCCGCCACGGCCCCCTGTCCCTGCGGCTGCGCTCGGCGTTCCCCCTGCTGCAGGACATGGACCGGCTGCTGACCTACCTGCTGCTCGAATCCCGTGCCCTCGGGTTCGTCCGCTACCCCGCCCTGCTCAAGCCCATCGAGCACTCCTACCGCAGGCGCCTGCGCAAGGAGGTCGCCGACCCGGAGCTGCGCCGCAAGCTGCTCCCCGACCATCCCCTCGGCTGCAAACGCGCCCTGATCTCCGACGACTACCTGCCCGCCCTGCAGAGGCCGAACGTCGACCTCGTCACCGACCCCATCGCGGAGGTGAGGCGGAACGGCGTGGTCACCGCCGACGGCACGTTCCGCGAGGCCGACACCCTGGTCCTCGGCACGGGTTTCCGCGCGTCGGAGTTCCTCGCGCCGATGCGCGTCACCGGCCGCGACGGCCTCACCCTCGACAAGGCGTGGGCCGACGGCGCCGAGGCGCACCTCGGCCTGACCGTCCACGGCTTCCCGAACCTGTACCTGCTGTACGGGCCCAACACCAATCTGGGCCACAACAGCATCGTCTACATGCTGGAGAGCCAGTTCCGGTACATCCTCGGCTGCCTGCAGATGGGCGGCGTGCTGGAGGTGAAGAAGGAGACGCAGAACGCCTTCAACAGAGACCTCCAGGCACGCATGCGCAGGACCGTCTGGAACGCCGACTGCGACAGCTGGTACCAGACGGAGGACGGCAAACAGGTCACCAACTGGCCGGGTTTCACCTTCGCCTACCGCAGGGCCACACGGCGTCCTGACCCTCGGGATTTCATCGCGGAGCCGTAAGGTAGGCGCATGCCGACCGCACTCATCACCGGGGCGACGGCGGGCATCGGCGCCGCCTTCGCCCGCAGGATCGCCAAGGACGGGCTCGATCTGGTCCTCGTCGCGCGCAACAGGGAGAGGCTCGACGAGACGGCCGAGTCCCTTCGACAGGACTACGGCGTGGCCGTAGAGGTCCTCCCCGCCGATCTCGCCGAGGACGCCGGCATCGCCGCGGTGGAGGAGCGGTTGCGCCAGGGCGTCGACCTCCTGGTGAACAACGCGGGCTTCGGCCATCAGGGAACCTTCCTCGACGTCCCCGTGGAGGAGGAGCTGCGCATGTTGAAGGTGCACTGCGAAGCCGTCCTCCGCCTGACGTACGCCGCGCTTCCCGGGATGCGCAACCGCCGTAAGGGCGGCATCATCAACGTCTCCTCCGTAGCCGCGTTCCTCACGCGGGGGACGTACGGCGCGTCCAAGGCGTGGGTCGTCAGCTTCAGCCAGGCCATCGCCCAGGACGTGAAGGACCCGAACGTCAAGGTGATGGCGCTGTGCCCCGGCTTCGTGCACACGGAGTTCCACGAGCGCGCGAAGATGGACACCTCCGGCATCCCCGAGGCGTTGTGGCTGAACGCCGACGACGTGGTCGACGCCGCTCTCAAGGACCTGAAGAAGGGCGTGCAGGTCTCCGTGCCCGGCCCTCAGTACAAGGCGGTCGTCGGGCTCAGCAAATTCATGCCGCGCAATCTCGTCGGAAGGCTCTCTTCGCGGACCGGAAGACGGTACGACTGATCTTCATGCGAATAGCCACCCCCCTCATCGCTCTCCTCACCCTGCCCGTGGTGCTGACCGCCGCTCCGGCGTCCGCCGTCGTCGGCGGCACCGCGGTCAAGGCCTCTTCTTATCCCTGGCTGGGCGCGTTGCATTCCCAGGCGGGCTTCTTCCGGCCCGGAGGCCATCTGTGCGGCGGCGTGCTGGTGCGCGCCGACAAGGTACTGACGGTCGCGCGCTGCGCCCGCCAGTTCAAGGCCGTGCCGGATCGGCTCAACGTGACGTTCGGCCGCACGGACGTCAAGAAGAAGAACGGCACGACGTACCGCGTCAAGAAGATCTGGGTCCACCCCGGCCACCGGGTGACGGATCTCGACGGCCTGGAGGTCCCGCGCAACGATCTCGCGGTCCTCACCCTCGCCAAGAAGGTGAAGAAGATCAAGCCGGTCAAGCTGGGGAGCGTCACCGGTTCGCGGGGGTTCGTCCTCGGCTGGGGCGCCACCGGTGAGGCCAGGCCGAACAACAGCAGGCTCCGCAAGGCGGCGGTCCCCCTGGTCGGCGAGTCCGAATGCCGTTCGGCCTACGGGGACGTCCTGGACTCCGGCATGACCTGCGCGGGCTCGGGCGAGGCGGCGGCCTGCCGGTTCGACGACGGCGGCCCGCTGGTCGTGCGGGTGCGGACCACGGTGCGGTTCGGCGGCCAGACCGAGCCCCGCATGGAGGACCGGGTCGCGGGCCTGGCCTCCTGGGCCGACGGCTGCGCCCGCGAGGGCCGTCCCGGTGTCTACACCGAGGTCTCCGCGTTCCGGGACATCCTCGAGAAACGGCTTTGACCCGTCCAGTCGGTAGAATCCCTGACGTGTCCCAGCCGAAGTTCGAAGTCCAGATGCTGCACGACCGGGTAATGATCAAGCCCGAGCGGGAGGCGGAGCGCACCAGCAGCAGCGGCATCGTCATCCCCGCCACCTCCGACACCTCCAACCAGCTGGCCTGGGGCGAGGTCTGCGGCACCGGGCACCACGTGCGGACGGTCAAGGTCGGCGACCGCGTCCTGTTCCACCCCGAGGAGCAGCTCGAGGTGGAGCTGCAGGGCTCCACCTACCTCGTGATGCGCGAACGCGACCTCCACGCGGTCGCCAACGAGCGCCCGGAGCACGGCACCGGCCTCTACCTCTGACGGTCGGGACTCCGGCGGAACCGGAGTCCCGACCCAGACGATCAAGACAAAAGCCCGTCTGGATCGTTCCGTTGATTTCATTACAGAAAAGCCGACCTCCGGCCTCTTGCCGTACGCACCAACCCGAATCACTGTGATCTGCACAACACTTGGGTGGTGCGGATGCTCTCAGTGCGCAATCTCGAGGTCGTCTATCACGATGTCGCGCTGGTCCTGCGCGGCGTCAGCCTGACCGTCCCCCGGCACCGGGTGGTGGCGCTGCTGGGCGCCAACGGCGCGGGAAAGACCACGCTGCTGCGGGCCGTCTCCGGCCTCCTGGACGTGCACGACGGGCGCGTCACCAAGGGGGGCGTCGAGCTGGGGGGCCGCCCCATCCACGGACTCGGCCCCGAGCGGGTGGTGCGGCGCGGCGTCCGCCAGGTCATGGAGGGCCGGCGGATCTTCGCGGAGCTGACCGTCGAGGAGAACCTGCGGATCGGCGCGCACACCGCGCCCAGGGCCCTCGGTGACAACCTGGCGCGGGTCTACGGGCTCTTCCCCCGGCTGAAGGCGCTGGCCTCCCGCACGGCCGGCTACCTGTCCGGCGGGGAGCAGCAGATGCTCGCGGTGGGCCGGGCCCTGATGTCCGATCCGGAGCTGCTGCTGCTGGACGAGCCGAGCCTGGGCCTGGCGCCCCGGCTGGTCCAGCAGATCAAGGAGATCATCGCGCAGATCAACGACCAGGGGACGACGATCCTGCTGGTCGAGCAGAACGCGTCCATGGCGCTGTCGGTCGCCGACCACGGCTACGTCCTGGAGTCGGGCCGGATCGTCATGGACCGGCCCGCGGCCGAACTGCTGGAGGACGACGACATCCGGGAGTTCTACCTCGGCCTCGGCGCGGAGGGCGCGGCGAGGTCGTTCCGCGACGTCAAGCACTACAAGCGGCGTAAGCGGTGGTTGTCATGACCGTGCTGGAAGTCCGGGACGTGCACCTGTCGTTCGCGGGTGTGAAGGCGATCGACGGCGTCTCCTTCGACGTGGCGGAGGGGGAGCTCTTCGCCGTCATCGGCCCCAACGGCGCCGGCAAGACCTCCATCTTCAACGTCATCTCCGGCGTCTACCGGCCTCAGCGGGGCTCCGTCGTCTTCCAGGGCGAGGACCTGACGGACCTCAAACCGCACCGGAGGGCGGAGAGGGGCATCGCCCGCACCTTCCAGAACGTCGAGTTGTTCTCCGGCCTGACGGTGCTCGACAACCTCATGCTCGGCCGCCACCAGCACACGCGCTACGGTCCGCTGGCCGCGATGGCGTGGCTGGGACGCGCCCGCAGCGCCGAAGTCAGGGCGCGGGCCGCGGTCGAGGAGATCATCGACTTCCTGGAGCTCCAGCAGTGGCGGCGCCAGCTCGTGGGCCTGCTGCCTTACGGCGTGCAGAAGCGCGTCGAGCTGGGCCGCGCGCTGGCGATGGAGCCCCGCCTCCTGCTGCTGGACGAGCCGGTCGCCGGGATGAACCTGGAGGAGACCGAGGACATGGCCCGGTTCATCCTCGACATCCGGCAGGAGCTCGGCGTCGCGATGATCCTCGTCGAGCACGACATGGGCCTGGTGATGGACCTGGCCGACCGGATCCTCGCCGTCGACTTCGGGGTGCGGCTGGCGCTGGACGTTCCCGAGCGCATCCGCGACCACCCGGAGGTGGTCAAGGCCTATCTGGGGGAGACCTCATGACCCTCGTCGAACGCCTCAAGCAGCATGCCGAACAGAAACCCGGACGGGTCGCTCTCCGCGAGAAGGAGCTGGGGATCTGGCGGGAGGTGACCTGGGCCCGGTACTGGAAACAGGTGCAGATCGTCGGCCACGCCCTGCTCGCACTGGACCTGCAACCGGGTGAACGTGTGGCCGTACACGCCGACAACCGCCGTGAATGGCTCTACGCCGACCTCGGAACGGTCGCCGTACGCGGCATCACGATGGGCCTTTACCCCACCAACCCGGTGTCGGAGGTCGCGCATCTGCTCACCGACAGCGGCGCGTCCGTGCTCATAGCCGAGGACCAGGAACAAGTCGACAAGGCACTGGAGGTGGACGCCCCGGAGCTGCGTCACATCGTCTATCTGGAGCCGCGCGGTATCCAGGGCCACTACGACGACCCGCGCCTCATGTCCTGGGACGAGTTCTGCGAACTGGGCGCGGCACATCGCCAACAGTTTCCCGCCGCGATCCTCCAGCGGATGTCGGAGACCCGTCCGGACGACGTCGTCACGCTCGTCTACACGTCCGGGACGACGGGTCCGCCCAAGGGCGCGATGCTCACCCACGCCAACGTCGAGTTCGTCCTGTCCCTCGTCAAGGAAGACGGTTTCATCGACCCTCTGCCTTCGGAGAAGGACCTCATCGTCTCCTACCTCCCTCTCTGCCATATCGCCGAACGCTTCTTCACCACCTGGCTGAACGTCACGGCCGGAGTGCAGGTCAACTTCGCCGAGTCCATCGACACCGTGACGCACAACCTCCGCGAGGTGCAGCCGACGCTGTTGTTCGGCGTCCCACGCATCTGGGAGAAGGTCCTCGCCACCGTGGAGATCAGCGCGGGGAAGGCGACCTGGTTGAAACGCCGCTCCCTGCGCTTCTGGTTGCGAGTCGCCGACCGCATAGGCACGAAACTCGTGGAGACGGGCGGCGCGCACACCCTCGGTACGCGTCTGCTCTACGCGCTCGGATGGCTGCTCTGCTTCCGTTCCCTGCGTACCGCCATCGGCATGCGGCATGTGCGTTACGCGGCCTCCGGAGCCGCTCCCATCGCCCCGGAGGTGCTGAAGTTCTTCATAGGCATCGGCATCCCGATGCACGAGGTCTACGGGATGACGGAGAACTCCGGCGTGGCCACCGCCACCATCAGAGGCCGCGTCCGGCTCGGCACGGTCGGCGAACCCCGCAAGGGCGTCGATCTGCGCATCGCCGAGGACGGCGAGATCCTCACCCGCCACCCCGGCACCTTCGCGGGGTACTGGGGACTCCCTGACGCCGCCCCCGTCGACGAGGACGGCTGGCTCCACACCGGCGACCTCGGCGTCCTGGAGGACGGCTTCCTGCGCATCACCGGCCGCAAGAAGGAGATCATCATCACCGCGGGCGGCAAGAACGTGGCCTCCGCCGAGATCGAGAACTCCCTGAAGGCCTCCCCCTACGTCAAGGAGGCCCTGGTCATCGGCGACCGCCGCCCCTATCTGACGGCGCTGATCGGCATCGAGGGCGACACCGTCGGCGACTGGGCGCGGCGGCGGCGCATCCCCTACACCACCTACCGCGACCTCAGCGAGCGGCAGGAGGTCCGCACCCTGATCGGGCAGGTCGTCGAGAACGTCAACGAACGGCTGGCGCGGGTCGAGCAGATCAAGGACTTCCGGCTGCTGCCCAAGGAGCTCGGCCACGAGGAAGGCGAGCTCACCGCCACCCAGAAGGTCAAGCGCCGCGCCGTGGAGGACGCCTTCGCCGACCTCATCGCCACCCTCTACCCCGGGAGGACGTCCTGAGCGAATTCTGGCAGGCCATCGCCAGAGGCCTGGGCAACGGCTCCATCTACGCGCTGCTCGCCCTCGGCTTCGTCATCGTCTACAAATCGATGCGCGTCATCAGCTTCGCCCAGCCGGGGTTCATGCTGGCGGGCGCCGTCATCGTCACTTATCTCAGCGCGGAAGTCGGCTTCTGGGCCGCGGCGGTGCTGTCCGTGCTGGCCGTCTCCCTGCTGGCTCTGGGCGTGGAGCGGGTGGCGATACGGCCGATGGTCGGCCGTCCGGTGTTCGCGATAGCCATCATCACGCTCGGCCTGGACGTCGTCATCCGGGTGGTCGCCAACGGCTTCATCGGCCTGGACGTGCGCCAGGTGGGCGACCCGTGGAAGCTGGACACCGTCTCCGTCCTCGGCGTGGAGGTCCAGCAGCGTTATCTGGCGATGTTCGCCGCGGCTCTGCTCATGGTGGCGGCACTGTTCCTGTTCTTCCGCTACACGCGCTTCGGACTGGCGATGCGCGCGGCGTCCTTCGACCAGGAGGCGGCCCTGGCGCAGGGAGTCAGCGTCAGCGGCGTCTTCGCGGTCAGCTGGGCGATGGCCGGAGGCCTGGCGGCGGTCGCGGGCATCATGTTCGGCGCCGGCACGAGCATCGACCAGAACATCTGGATCATCGCCCTCAAGGCCCTGCCCGCCATCATCCTCGGCGGCCTGGACTCCCTGGCGGGCGCCGTCGCGGGCGGCCTGGCGATCGGCCTGTTCGAGTCCCTGGTCAGCAGCTACCAGAGCGACCACCTGCCCTGGCTGGGCGAGAACTTCGCGACCGTCAGCCCGTACGTGCTGATGCTCGCCGTCCTCCTCCTGAGACCGTACGGGTTGTTCGGCACCCGCGAGGTGGAGCGAGTATGACCAGGCCGCTGCTCTACACGTCCTACAAGCAGGACACGGCGCTGCTCGACACGCGCGCCAAGCGCCTGTCCGTGCTGGTGCTTCTAGTGGCCGCCGCCTTCGTCCCGTTGCAGGTGGCCGACGACCTTCTGCAGCTGCTGGCCGTCGGGATGGTGGCCTCGATAGGCGCGATCGGGCTGAACATCGTCAGCGGGTATGCGGGGCAGATCTCTCTCGGCCACGCGTTCTTCCTCGCGATAGGCGCGTACACGGGGGCGGCTCTTTCCGGTGATCCGGATGGCAAGGTGCTCGGTTTCGGGGTCGATTTCCTGCCCGTGTGGGTGCTGGCCTCCGGTCTGGTGGCGGCCGTCGCGGGCGTCATCGTCGCACCGCTGGCGACCCGCCTGCGCGGCTTGTACCTGGCCGTCGTCACGCTCGGGCTGGTGTTCCTGGGCGCGCACATCCTCAAGGAGTGGGATGCGCTGAGCGGCGGGCCCGGGGTGGGGCGTCCGGCGGCCGTGCCGGCGCTCTTCGGCATCCGCCTGGACGAGCCCGGGACGTTCACCAAAGAGCAGAAGATGTTCTGGCTGATGCTCGTCCTGCTGGTCGTCTTCGCCGTCCTGGCCCGCAATCTCGTGCGTTCCAGGGTCGGCCGCGCCTTCGTCGCCGTGCGCGACCGCGACCTGGCGGCCTCGGCCATCGGCATCGACGTGGGCCGCACCAAGCTGCTGGCCTTCGCCGTCTCGTCGTTCTACGCGGGTGTGGCCGGCTCCCTGCTGTACACCGTCGCCGGGTACATGGACCCGGAGTCCTTCGGCCTTGCGATGTCCATCCAGTACATCGCCATGGTCCAGATCGGCGGGATCGCCACGATCTCCGGCTCGATCATGGGCGCGATGGCGCTGACCCTGCTGCCGCGCCTCACCCGCGAGCTGCCCGCCGTCCTGCCGTTCATCAGCACCGACACCCAGGAATTCCCCAACGTGTACCAGGTGGACACCGCCCTCTACGGCGTCCTGATCATCGCCTTCCTCATCTTCGAGCCGCGCGGCATGTACGGCCTGTGGAACCGCCAGCGCGCCTACTGGAAGGCGTGGCCCTTCTCCTACTGACACCCACCCCCCTCTGGAGGAGTCCATGAAGAAGCACCTCGCGGCCCTGGCCGCCTGCGTGCTCGTCCTGTCCGGCTGCGGACGCGGCGACGAGAGCGAGGCGACGGCCCCCGGCGTCACCGACGAGGCCTGTCCCGAGGCGGTGAACAAGGACAACGGCTGCATCTACCTCGGCGTCATCTCCGACCTGACCACCGGCCCGTTCAAGGCGCTGGCCGTCTCCATCACCGACGCGCAGAAGGCGTTCTGGAAGCGCGTCAACGACAACGGCGGCATCGGCGGCTACGACGTCGACGTCACGAAGTACATCCGCGACAACCATTACTCGCCCGAGACGCACAACCAGGTCTACCAGGAGATCAAGGGGAAGGTCCTGGCGCTCGCGCAGAGCCTCGGCTCCCCCACCACGGCCGCCGTCATCGAGGACATGAAGACCAACAAGGTGCTCGCCACGCCCGCGTCCTGGACGTCGAGCTGGAACTTCGAGGATGTCATCCTGGAGTCCGGCGCGCCGTACTGCATCGAGTCGATGAACGCCGTCGACTACGCGGTGGAGGCCATCAAGCCCAAGAGCGTGATGGCCGTGTACGTGCCGGGCGACTACGGCGAGGACGCCGCGGAGGGGGCGAAGGTCGCGGCGGAGGCCCACGGGCTGTCCTTCACCGGTGTGGAGAGTCCGCCCGGACAGGAGAACCAGGGCGGTGCCATCGACGCGATCGTCAAGGCCAAGCCCGACCTCGTCATCCTCACCGCGGGCCCGACGGACGCGGCCACGGTCGTCGGCCAGGCCGCGGCGCGCGGCTACAAGGGGCGCTTCATCGGCACGGGGCCGACCTGGAACCCCGGGCTCATCGCCTCCCCTGCGGCGGACGCGCTGAAGGCGCTGTACTGGCAGTCGGCACCGTGGCTGCCGTGGCAGACCGACACTCCGGGCCACAAGGCGATGCGCGAGACGCTGAGCGGCGTGACGCCCAACGACGGCTACACGGCGGGCTGGGTGTGGTCGTACCCGTTGAAGGCCGCGTTGGAGAAGGCCGCCTCCAACGGCGAACTCACCCGTGACGGCCTGTTCAAGGCCGTCAAGCAGCTGACGAGCGTCGACTACGAGGGCATGTTGGAGAACGCCGGCAACTACGCGGGCGATCCCAACAGCGCCGTGGTGCGCTCCTCCGTCATCGCGCAGCCCGACGAGTCCGCCCCCACGAAGGTGAAGGTCATCAAGGAGCCGTTCGTGGGACCGACGGCACAGGACTACACGCTCAGCAAGCCCTGCTTCTGAGCGTGCGGAAAGGGGGCCGGACACAGGCGTCCGGCCCCCTCTTCACGCGTTCGCTCAGGCGGGACGCGGGATGGACTTGTGTTCCAGGTAGGCGTCCAGGCCCTCGGGGCCGAGTTCGCGGCCCAGGCCGGAGTTCTTGAAGCCGCCGAACGGGGTGTTGGGGTCGATGCTGTAGAGGTTGACGCCGCAGCTGCCGGTGCGGATGCGGCGGGCGACGTCGATGCCGTGCTCGACGTCGGCGGTCCACACCGAGCCGCCCAGGCCGTAGTCGCTGTCGTTGGCGATGCGGATCGCGTCTTCCTCGTCCTCGTACGGCAGGAGCGCCAGGACGGGGCCGAAGATCTCCTCGCGGGCGATGCGCATGTCGTTGGTGACGTTGCCGAAGACGGTGGGGGCGACGTACCAGCCGCGGTCGTACGGCCGCTCCAGGCCGCCGACGAGCAGCTTGGCGCCCTCGTCCTGGCCGATGCGGATGTAGTCCTCCACCCGCTCCTGCTGGCGGCGGGCCACCAGCGGGCCGATCTCGGTGGCGAAGTCGGCCGGGTCGCCCACGGCCAGGCCGCCGACCATGGTCGCCAGCGCGTCGGCGACCTCGTCGTAGCGGCTGCGGGGTGCCAGGATGCGGGTCTGCGCGGCGCAGGCCTGGCCGTTGTTCATCAGCGAGGCGAGCTTGAAGCCCTCGATGGTGGTCGCCAGGTCGGCGTCCTCGAGGATGATCGCGGCGGACTTGCCGCCCAGTTCCAGGGTGCAGCGCTTGAGCTGGCGCCCGCACACCTCGCCGATCTGGCGTCCGGCCGCGGTGGAGCCGGTGAAGGAGACCTTGTCGACGCCGGGGTGGGCCACCAGGTGCGCGCCGACCTCGCGTCCGGCGGTCACGAAGTTGACGACGCCGTCGGGGATGCCGGCCTCCTTGACCCACTCGGCGAGCAGGTAGGCGTCCAGCGGGGTCTCCGGGGAGGGCTTGGCCACCACGGTGCAGCCGGCCAGCAGCGCGGGCGCGAGCTTGAGCATCAGCGTGAACTGGGGGACGTTCCACGGATAGATCGCCGCCACGACGCCGACCGGCTCCTTGGTGACCGTCACCGGGCCCTGCATGCCCTGCCGCTCCTCCTCCCAGGTGTAGGAGGCGGCGAGATCGACGTAGTACTGCAGCACCATCTGCGGAATCGCGGACTGGGCGAACGCCGCGAACAACGCGGGCGAGCCCATCTCCGACACCACGAGGTCGGCCATCGGCTGGGAGTTGGCCGCGTAGATGGCGGACAGGCGGCCCAGCGCCTCGGCGCGCTCGGCGGGTGTCATCCGGGGCCACGGCCCGTGGTCGAAGGCCTGCCGCGCGGCCGCCACCGCCCGGTCGATGTCGGCGTTCGTGCCCTCGGGCACCCGGCCGATGACCTCTTCGGTATGCGGCGAGACGACGTCGATCGTGCCCGCGCCCGCGGGCTCGACCCACTCTCCGCCGATGAAGAAGTGGCTGTACTCCTGCAAGGGTTCCTCCAACCAGGGGGTGGACGTCGGGAGGCGGGCCGACCAAATGTTTGCTCGGCTGCTCCGTCAGCATCTCACGCGTGTTCTGATTGTCTACAAGGTCGTCTTCCTTGTCGATACAAGAGCCTAGACCCGGGTCTCAATTTATGAGGTGCGCGTTGGGCTCCCTGGCGCGGTCGGCCAGCTCCGGCAGCTCCACGACCTCCACACCGGCCTCCTCCAGCGTCTCCACCCCGTCTCCCTCGACGAACAGGACGGGCTCGCGCCAGGCGAAGACCACCCGGCGGACGCCACGCCGCAGGATCAGCCGGGCGCACGGCTCGGGGCGCGACAGCCTGCGGGCGCACGGCTCCAGCGAGCTGTAGACCGTCGCGCCGGTCAGGTCCCGCCCCGCGAGCTTGGCCAGCGCGGACTCCTCGGCGTGCACCTTCTCGTCCGTCTCGCGGGAGTGGCCGCGGGCCAGCTCGCGGCCCTCGGCGTCCACGACGACCGCCCCCACGGAGAAGGCGGTGTCCGACGGGGGGCAGGCGCGGGCCAGGTCGCAGGCCAGGGCGAGCCAGCGCAGGTCGTCATGGCGTGCTCTGTCGGTGGTCACGGGTTTCCCCTCGTGTAGCGCAGCAGTGCCACCTCGCCGATCTTGCGGACCTCGGCCAGCCGCATCGGGTGCCGGGGGCTCTGCGGGAAGACCCCGGGGTGGGTGAAGCGGGGCGCGCCCGGGTCGCCGATGAAGAACGGGGCGACCACCAGCTGCAGTTCGTCGGCGAGCCCCGCGGTGAGGAAGGCGGTGTGGAGCGCGCCGCCGCCCTCGACCATGAGCCGCCGCACCCCCCGCGCCGACAGGTCGGCCAGCAGGGCGGCCGGATCGACGCGCTCGCCCATGTCCACGACGGTGGCGGCCGCGCCCAGCCGGGCGGCCAGCTCCTCGGCGGCGGCCCCGGTGGTGTAGACGATCTTGGGCGCGGCCCCGGTGGTGAAGAACCGGGAGCGGGGGTCCAGGTCGCCGCCGCCGGTCACGGTGACCTTGACGAGGTCCTCGGGCAGGCCGCGCGAGGCCCGCTCGATCCGCCGGGAGACCGACTTGATCAGCAGCGACGGGTCGTCGTTGCGCACGGTGCCCGCCCCCACCATGATCGCGTCCACCGTGGCCCGGACCGCGTCCACCCGGTCCAGGTCCGCCGCGTTCGAGAGCGTCAGCCGCTCGTCGGTCAGGTCGTCGATGTAGCCGTCCACCGACATGGCGCAGCTGAGCAGGACATAAGGGCGAGCACTCACGGGGCCAGCGTACGTCTCCCGGGCCTCCGCCGCCCCGTCAGGCCGCCAGGAATGACCGGATCTCGGTGAGAACGGCGGTGGCCCTGAGGAGTCCCGGATGCGTCCTGCACCGCACCTCGTTGTTGGCCGCGCCGTCCAGCGCGGTGCTGGTGTAGGGGACGATGACTGCGTCGCAGGGCGAATACCAGGTGGCGTAACCGGTGGCGCCGGGAGTCTCGTCTCCCGAGGTGATCGTCTTGATGAACGGCGACTCCGGATACATCTGCCGGCACGAGACGTAGATCAGGCACGCGGCGGCTGTCTTGGTGCCGTGGTTGGCGCCCGCGAGCGACGCGAGGCGGCGGACCTTGGCCGTGCCGTCGAGCTGCCCGAGGTACCAGAGGCTGACGAGCCCGCCCATCGAGTGGTTGACGACGTCGACCTGGGAGGCGCCGGTACGGACGAGAACGTCGGCCACAAAGGCCGCCAGGCCCTGGGCGTTGATTCGGTTGTCACCATGGGAGTCGTACTCGTAGGCGAACAGTTCGGTGTCGCTGTAACCGCCCTCGCGGAAGACCGACATGGCCTTCGTCCAGTCGGAGGCGCCGCCGTCGTAGCCGTGGACGAAGACGACCGGGGTGCGCGCGGCCCGCGCGGGAGCGGGGACCGCGGCCAGTACGGCCGTCGCGGCGAGCAGGACACCGATTCTGCGGAGCATCTCTCCTCCTGGGGCCCTCCTGAGCGGGAGCGCCCTCGAAGCCTGGCGTTCAGGAGAAGAATCTGACCAGCTCGACCCGGGAACGCACCCCCAACCTGGCGAAGACGTTACGCAGATGGTGTTCGACGGTGCGGGGACTGAGCATCAGACGAGCCGCGATCTCCCTGTTGGTGGCGCCTTCCGCGGCCAGGCGGGCGATCTGCTCCTGCTGGGCGGTCAGCTCCACGGCGGGCTCGGCGTCGTGGGCGCCGGTGCTGCTCTCCCCTGCTGCACGCAGCTCGGTGCGGGCGCGCGCGGCCCATCCCGGCGCCTCGTAGTAACGGAAGGTGTGCAGGGCCCGGCGCAGATGGGTGCGGGCGTCGCTGGGACGTCTCGCACGTCTCAACCAGGCTCCGTACAGCAGCTGGGTGCGAGCCAGCTCGAACGGGGAGCCTCCCAGCCGGTGCAGTGCCAGAGCGGCGGTGAAGTTCTCCTCTGCGGCTTCGTCCTTGTCGGCCAGCAGCGCGTGGCAGCGCCGGGACAGGGCCAGACGTGCGGGGTTTGCGGTGGTCTCCGCCCAGCGGTCGAAGAGGCTCAGGGCTCCCGAGGCTGTCTCGCGCCTGTCGGACTGCACCGCCGCCTCGACGTACAACGGGGTCGTCATCACCCGTACGACCGGGTGGACGGTCATGACTTCCAGACGTACCGCGGCCTCTCCCGGACGGTCTTCGAGCAGGTCCAGAGCAGCACGGGCCCAGGAGACGTACGCTTCGGGCCGGCTGAGGCCGCGGGCGGAAGCCGTCTGGAGTGCCTGGTCGGCATGGCGTTCGGCGTTCTCCCTGTCCCCGCGCAAGGCCGAGAGCAGCGCGAGCAGGGTCAGGTGGTCGGCGGCCACGTTGCCCTGGCCCACCGTCCTCGCCAGCGCCAGTCCTTCCATGGAACGAGCCGTCGCTTCGGCGAACCGTCCGCGCCACACATCCGCTTGGGCCAGCAGGTGAAGGGCTGTGGGTTTCAGCGGGGAATGGCAGCCGTGAGCGGTGCGTACCGCGCGGCTCGCGAGTTCATGCGCGGCGGTGTCGTCACCCAGCAGCATGGCCGCCGTGGCGGCCCAGAGGTGGTCGAGGCAGCTGACGGGAAGGGTGAGCAGCTTCCGCAGCGGAGTGGTGAAGTCGACGTTCGCGAAAGCCGCAGACGTTCCCTCGAAGTGCAAGGCGAGGATTTCCGGTCCGGGCATGTCCTTCGCCTGTGCCGCGAGTTCCAGGTAGGCGAGGATGTCCCCGGCCAGGAAGGCGGCCTCTCCCGCACGGATCAAGGCGTCCAGGCTGCGTTCGGGAGGCAGGCGTTCGGCGGCGGTCTGGAAGAGGACGCGGGCGCGTCCGGGTATGCCGTCGAACAACTCGATCTTGCCTAGAAGGAACTCGGTCTCCCCCGGAGGCGCCGCCGGATCGGCTTGGGCACGGCGGATCAGGCTCCGAGCCCGCACCGGGTCGCCCGAACGCCAGAACGCCTCGGCCGCGCCGAGCAGATCCGCGGGTTCCCCGGAGAGTTCAGCGGCCCGCGTCCACAGGCCGACGGCCTCCGTGGGCTCGGCGTTCAGAGCCGCCGCACGGAGATAGGCGGCGTCGCTGGGACGGCTGGTGACGGCTGTGCGATGCCAGATACGGCGGGCGCTCTGATCTGGACGGTCGAGCACGTCCGCCAAGAGACGGTGCGCGGTCTGCCTTTCGGCCAACGGAGCGTCGGCGTACAGGATGCTGCGGATGAGAAGACTGGGGACCGTCACGTGGTCTCCGTCGACGGTGAGCAGACCCAGAGCACGGGCGGGCTCCAGCTCCGCGAGGTCCAGCCCGGCCGAGGCGGCGGTACGTGCGAGCGTGACGGTGTCCAGATGTTCGTCCACCACCGCCATCAGCAGCAGAAGGCGGGCAGTCTCCGACAGCCGGAAGAAGCGCCTGCGGTAGACCGCTCGTAGTTCACTGGCGGCCGGAAGAGTAGCTGGAGGCGGTTCCGTACCGGAGAGCTGGGCCGGAGTGAGCGCACGTCCCAATTCCAGGAGCGCACGGGGATTTCCTCCCGCCAACTCCACCAGGATCGCTTCCAGGTCCTCGGCCAGGTCCTCGGTGCACTCGCGCAGGACCTTACGGCTCGTCTCGTCGTCCAGCGGCGGCAGAGAAAGCGAAGGGATGGAGGCCAGACGGTCGCGTTCAGGGGTGAGAACGTGTTCGTTGTGCGCGGCGAAAAGGATGAGGATCGGTGTGTCCGCCACCCTGCGCGCGGTGTAGGCGAGTGCTTCCAGGGACTCGCGGTCGAGCCAGTGCGCGTCGTCCGCGACGCACAGCAGCGGGCGGTCCTCGGCCAGTCCGGCCAGGGAGCTCCTGACCTCGCGGGGATCGTCCGGGACCTCGGGCAGGATCCTGCTCAGGCCCGCGCGGGGCAGACGCGCCTCCGCCCGGATACCGGGAAGGCTGAGCACCCGGAAACCGGAACCCGCCCGGCGCGCCGCCCAACGCAGCAGGGTGCTGCGTCCGAGACCCGGCCCGCTCCGGACGGCGAGCGCTCCGCCGTGTCCGCCTCTGGTCTTGACCACCAGTTCGTCCAGCAGATCCAGTTCCCGATCGCGCCCATGGACGGTCATCGCGCACCTCCCGGAGCCGGCGCTCACTACAACACGGGCCGTCCGGCCGGTCCAGGGTCCGCAAGCGGCCCGGTGCCGCGGCACATTCCCGCTGGACGCGGAGTGTGCCGCCGCACAACGGCGGTCCATACCGATCCGGTGTCGGTGGGGCCCCGGAGACCTCATAGGACGGAAATTGTCAGTGGGGGTTGCTTAGGGTCTTGGGTGTCATGAGACTTCTGCACACCTCCGACTGGCACCTGGGACGATCCTTCCACCGGGAGGACCTCCTGCGCGCGCAGGCCGCGTTCGCCGACCACCTGCTGGAGACCGTCCGCGCAGAGCGGGTCGACTGCGTCCTGGTCTCCGGCGACGTCTACGACCGGGCGCTGCCTCCGGTCGACGCCGTCCGGCTGTACGACGACACGCTGCGGCGGCTCGCCGCGGTCACCCGGGTGGTGCTCATCTCCGGCAACCACGACTCGGCGGTGCGGCTCGGCGTGGGCTCCGGGCTGCTCGACGCCGCCGGGGTGCACGTGCGCACCGATCCGGAGTCGGTGGGCGAGCCGGTCGTGGTGGAGGACGTGGCGATCTACCCGATCCCCTACCTGGAGCCGGACTTCGTACGGACCCGGTGGCAGCTGGCGGAACGTTCGCACGCGGCGGCGCTCGCCGAGGCGATGCGACGGATCCGCGCGGACGGCACGCCCGGAGCGCGCGTCGTGCTGGCGCACGCGTTCGTGACGTCGGGGAACGTCGAGCCGGAGGAGAGCGAGAGCGAGCGCAACATCGCGGTCGGCGGGGTGTCGATGGTCCCGGCGAGCGTGTTCGACGGCATCGGCTACACGGCGCTGGGGCACCTGCACGGACGGCAGACCCTCCGCGAGGGAGTGCGCTACTCCGGGTCGCCGATCGCCTACTCCTTCTCCGAGGAGCGGCAGAAGAAGGGCTCGTGGCTGGTGGACGTGGACGCCGGAGGGCTGCGGGACGTCACGTTCGTCGAAGCTCCGGTGCCGCGGCCGATCGCGCAACTGCGGGGAACCCTCCCCGAACTGCTGTCCGATCCGCGTCACGAGGCCTACGCGGGGCACTGGCTGAAGGTGACGCTGACCGACGCCAGACGTCCGGCGGGCGCGATGGAGCGGTTGCGGGCGCGGTTCCCGCACACGCTGGTCCTGGGGTTCGAGCCCGACGCCGCGGCGGCCGAGGGCGAGCGCACCTGGTCCGAGCGGGTCAAGGAACGTTCGGGGGCCGAGCTGGCCTGCGACTTCCTGTACGAGGTCGGCGGCGAGGAGGTCCGCCCCGAGGAGCGCGCGCTGCTCGAGGACGCCTTCACCCACTGCCGCCAGGAGGAGCGCGTGCGCGTCCCGGCGCCCCGCGCCGCAGAGAAGGGGACGTCCCGATGAGGCTGCTCCGGCTGAAGGTCACCGCGTTCGGCCCTTTCTCCGGCACCGAGGAGGTCGACTTCCAGACGCTCAGCGAGGCCGGTCTCTTCCTCATCAACGGCCCCACCGGGGCGGGTAAGACGAGTGTGCTCGACGCGGTGTGCTTCGCGCTGTACGGGCAGGTCCCGGGTGCGCGCAACGCGGTGAAGCTGCTGCGCAGCGACCACGCGGCCCCCGGAGTCGCGCCCCTGGTCGAGCTGGAGGCCGACATCCGGGGCCGCCGTTTCCGCTTCACCCGCTCCCCCGCCTGGGAGCGGCCGAAGCTGCGCGGCACGGGCACCCGCATGGAGCAGTCGAAGATCCTCGTCGAGGAGTGGACGGGCGGCGAGTGGATCGGCCACACCAACCGCCTGGACGAGGCCGGCGACCTCGTCCAGCGGCTGCTGGGGATGACGGCCCCCCAGTTCAACCAGGTGGCCATGCTGCCGCAGGGCGAGTTCGCCGCCTTCCTGCGCGCCAACGCCGAGGAACGGCGCCGCGTGCTGGAGAAGCTCTTCGCCACCGAGATCTACGCCGCCGTCGAGAAGTGGCTGGCCGACGAGCGCGCCCGGACGAACCGCGAGGCCGAGGCCCTGCGGGTGGAGGCCGCCGCGACCGCCGACCGCGTCGCCGAGCTCACCGCCGCCCCGCGCCCCGACGGCTCCGCGGCCCTCCTCCTTCCCTGGGCCACCGAGCTGACGGCCCACCACAGCGACCTCCTGACGGTGACGTCCGGCCTGCTCTCCGAATCCGAGGAGCGGCTGGCCGGGGCCCGACGCCGCCACGACGAAGGCCGCACCCTGGCGTCCCTGCAGGAACGCCACGTCCAGGCCGTCCGCCGCCGCGACGCCCTGGCCTCGCGCACCGAGGAGCGCAAGGCCTGGGGCGACCGCCTCGGCCTCGCCGACCGCGCCACCCGCGTCCTGCCCTACGGCCGCGCCGTCACCGCGCGCCGCGAGGCCCTCGCCGAGGCCGAGACGCGGTCCGGCGTCCTCCGCCGCCGCATCGCACCCCTCACTCCGCCCTCCTGCCTCTGCGAAGGCCTGGACTCCCGGGACCACGCCCTGCGCTCCGGCACGGCCCGCGGCACCGTGCTCCAGGAAGGCATGGCCCGTAACGGCGTGCCCGGGGACGACGCGCTTCCCGGTGACGGCCGTCGAAATGGCGCCGTCGAGGACGGGCACGTGTGTCCGCCGCTGACGGAGGACGCGCCGTTGGAGGTGCTGCGGCGGGCCGAGCAGGTGTGGCGGGCCGAGCTGGCACGGCTGGAGGCGTTGCGGGGTCAGGAGGCCAGGCACCGCGAGGTGCTGCGGGAGCTGACCGGAGGTCGGGAGCGGGAGAGCCGCTGGACGGGTGAGGAGGAGCGGCTGCGGGTCCGGCTGGAGGAGCTGCCGGGCCGGGTCGAGGAGCAGCGCGCCGCGCTGCAGGAGGCGCGGATCCAGGCGTCGGGCGCCGAGGCGGCCGCCAAGGTCGTGGACGACGCCGAGCAGGCGGTGGAGGACGCGCGGCGGCGCGACCTGGTGGGACGCGGGCTGCAACGGGCCGAAGCGGAGCTGCGGACGGCCGTCGACCGGGCCCAGCAGGCCCGGGACAGGGTGCAGGAGCTGCGGGAGCTGCGGCTGACCGGGATGGCGGCGGCGCTCGCCGCCGACCTCGTGCCGGGCGAGCCGTGCAAGGTCTGCGGCTCGGCCGAGCACCCGGCGCCCGCCGCGGGCTCGGGCGAGGTCCCCTCCCAGGACGAGGAGCTGCGGGCCGCCCAGGAGGCCGACGCGGCGCAGCGGGCCCGCGAGGACCTCAGCGGCCGGGTCGGCGGCATGCGCGCCGAGCACGACCTGCTGCAGCAGCGCTCGGACCTGCCCGTCGAGACCCTCGCCCAGGGCCTGGACGAGGCACGGACGGCACTGGAGGCGGCCCGGAGCGCCGTCACCCGCGCCGAGACCCTCGAACGCGGGCTCAGGACCGCCGAGGCCGAGCTGGAGTCGGCGCGGCGGGCCCACTCCGACGCGGGCCGCGAGCTCGCCGAGACCAGGGCCGCGCTCAGCGCGCTGGACGGCGAGGAGGCGCGGCTGCGCGCCGAGCTGGACGCGGCGCGGGGCGGGGACTTCTCCCTCCAGGCCCGCCTCGCCCGGCTGAACGACGAGGCCGATCTGCTGACCCGCACGATCGAGGCGGGCGTCCGCGCCGCCACGGCCCGCGACGAGCTCGAGGCCGCCGGGAGGGCGCTCGCCGAGGCGGCGACGGCCGAGGGGTTCGCCTCCTCCGACGAGGCCGCCCGCGCCCGCCTGTCCCCCGACGACCGGGCCCGGCTGGAGTCCCTGGCCGGAGAGTACGACGCGGAGGCCGCGGCCGTCCGGGACCTGCTGTCCGATCCGCAGCTCACGGCCGCCGCGGCCCGTCCCGTCCCCGACCTGGCGGCCCTGGAGTCCGCGGCCGCGCGGGCCGAGCAGGCCCACACCGTCCTGGTCTCGGCCCGCGACCGCTCGGCCCACCGCCATGCCCGGCTGGCGGAGCTGCACGCCCGCCTGCGCGCCCAGCTCGCGAAGTGGGCGCCCGCCGCCGACGCCCACGAGCGCACCGCCCGGCTGGCGGGCCTGGTCAACGGACAGCCGCCCAACACCCTGCAGATGCGCCTGTCCGCCTACGTCCTGGCGGCGCGGCTCGAGCAGGTCGTCGCCGCCGCCAACGAGCGCCTCACCACCATGTCCGCGGGCCGCTACCTGCTGAAGCACACCATCGACAAGGCGGCGGGCGACACCAAGCGCGCCGCAGGCGGCCTCGGCCTGCGCGTCATCGACGGCTGGACCGGCCAGGAGCGCGACCCCGCCACCCTGTCGGGCGGCGAGTCGTTCATCTCCTCCCTCAGCCTCGCCCTGGGCCTGGCCGACGTGGTCACCGCCGAGGCGGGCGGCGCCGAGATCGCCACCCTCTTCGTCGACGAGGGCTTCGGCACCCTCGACGAGGACACCCTCGACGAGGTCATGACCGTCCTGGACTCCCTGCGCGACGGCGGCCGCGCCGTGGGCGTCGTCAGCCACGTGGCCGAGCTCCGCACCCGCATCCCCACCCAGCTGCGCCTCCGCAAGTCCCGCACCGGCTCCACGCTCTGCGTCGTCGGCTGACCCCGGCCGCTTCGGGTGGCGCGGACCGCTGAGATGACAGGCTTACTACCAAGCGTTAGTTTGTTCCTCGTCGTTCCGGTACCGCCAGGAGGGTTCATGTCCGCGCAGTCGCCCCTGATCCAGCGCGTGTTCGGGCCGGTCTTCCAGAAGGTCGCCGGTGCCCGGTGGTTCCGCAGGCTCGGGCCCGGGGTCGTGCCGAAGCTGGACCAGATGTTGCACAGAGTGACAGGGGGGCGCCTCATGCTGTCCCAGTTGCTCGTGCCGACCCTGTACCTGACCACCGTCGGCGCCAAGAGCGGCCAGGAGCGCATCACCCCGCTGCTGTGCATGCCCGAGGGCGACGGCTGGATCGTCGTGGGCAGCAACTTCGGCCGGGACAGGCACCCCGCGTGGACCGGCAACCTCCTGAAGGCGCCCGAGGCCACCGTCGAGTACGAGAAGAAGACGTACAAGGTGATCGGCACCCTCCTGGAGGGCGGGGAGCGCGCCGAAATCTGGACCCGCCTCAACGAGATCTGGCCCGTCTACACCAAGTACCAGGCCGAGGTCGACCGGGAGCTCCGCGTCTTCCGCCTCTCCCCCTGCTGACCGCGGACGAAGGAGCCCCGCCCTCGAGGGCGGGGCTCCTTCGTTCCAGGGCGCGGTCAGGCCGCGACGGTGCGGGCGGTCGCCGCCTCCAGGGCGATCCCGAGGACCTCCCGGACGTCGGTGACCGCGTGGACGGTCAGTTCGGACAGGACCTCGGCCGGGACGTCGTCCAGGTCGGGCTCGTTGCGCTTGGGGATCACCACGGTGGTGATGCCGGCGCGGTGGGCGGCGAGGAGCTTCTGCTTGACGCCGCCGATGGGCAGGACGCGGCCCGTCAGGGAGACCTCGCCGGTCATGGCGACGTCGGCGCGGACGGGGCGGCCCGACAGGAGGGACGCCAGGGCCGTGGTCATCGTGACGCCCGCCGACGGGCCGTCCTTGGGGACGGCGCCCGCGGGGACGTGGACGTGCACGCCGCGGTTCTTCAGGTCGCCGACCGGCAGTTCCAGCTCGGCGCCGCGGGAGCGCAGGTAGGACAGGGCGATCCTGGCGGACTCCTTCATGACGTCGCCGAGCTGGCCGGTGAGCGTCACGCCGGTGTCACCGGTCTCGGCGTCGGCCAGAGACGCCTCGACGTACAGGACGTCGCCTCCCGTGCCCGTGACGGCCAGGCCGGTCGCCACGCCGGGAACGGCGGTGCGCCGCTCGGACTCCTTCAGGGAGACCTCCGGGGTGAACCGGGGGCGGCCCAGGTACGGCACGAGGTCCTCGACGGTGACGGGCAGCTCCGCCTCGCCGAGCGCGTCCTTCGCCGTGGCCTTGCGCAGCACGCGGGCGATGGCCCGCTCCAGCGAGCGCACGCCCGCCTCGCGGGTGTACTCGCCGGCGATGAGCCGCAGCGACTCCTCGGGCAGGACGACGTCGCCCTCCTCCAGGCCCGCCTTCTCCAGCTGCCGGGGCAGCAGGTGGTCGCGGGCGATGACGACCTTCTCGGCCTCGGTGTAGCCGTCGAGCGTCACCAGCTCCATCCGGTCCAGCAGCGGGCCCGGGATGGTCTCCAGCGAGTTGGCGGTCGCCAGGAACAGCACGTCCGACAGGTCCAGCTCGACCTCGAGGTAGTGGTCGCGGAACGTGTGGTTCTGCGCCGGGTCGAGCACCTCCAGCAGCGCGGCCGTCGGGTCGCCCCGGTAGTCGGCGCCGACCTTGTCGATCTCGTCGAGCAGGACGACCGGGTTCATCGAGCCGGCCTCCTTGACGGCGCGCACGATCCGGCCGGGCAGCGCGCCGACGTACGTGCGGCGGTGGCCGCGGATCTCGGCCTCGTCGCGCACGCCGCCGAGCGCCACGCGCACGAACGAACGCCCCATCGCGCGGGCTATGGACTCGCCCAGCGACGTCTTGCCGACTCCGGGCGGACCCGCGAGGGCCAGAACGGCACCGGAACGGCGTCCTCCGACGGCGCCCAGGCCGCGTTCGGCACGCCGCTTGCGCACGGCCAGGTACTCGATGATGCGTTCCTTGACGTCGTCGAGGCCCGCGTGGTCGGCGTCCAGCACCTCACGTGCGCCCGCGATGTCGTAGGAGTCCTCGGTGCGCTCGTTCCACGGCATCTCCAGGACGGTGTCGAGCCAGGTGCGGATCCAGCCGCCCTCGGGTGAGGCCTCGCTGGAGCGTTCGAGCTTGTCGACCTCCTTGAGCGCCGCCTTCTCCACCTTCTCCGGCAGGTCCGCGGCCTCGATGCGCGCCCGGTAGTCCTCCTCCTCGCCATCGCCCTCGGCGTCGCCGTTGAGCTCGGCGAGCTCCTTGCGGACGGCCCTCAGCTGCTGCTTGAGCAGGAACTCGCGCTGCTGCTTGTCGATGCCCTCCTGGACGTCCTTGCGGATGGTCTCGGCGACGTCCAGCTCGGCCAGGTGGTCGCGGGCCCAGCCGATCACGAGGTCGAGCCGCTCGAGCACGTCGACGGTCTCCAGCAGCTGGATCTTCTGCTCGACCGTGATGTACGGCGCGTACCCGGCCTGGTCGGCCAGGACCGAGGGGTCGTCGATCTGCTGGATGATGTCCACGAGCTGCCAGGAGCCCCGGTGCTGGAGGATCGCCTGGACCAGCCCCTTGTACTCCTTGGCGGGCTTCTCCGCGCCGGCGGCCTCGGGGATCTCCACGACGGTCCCCTCGACCCACAGCGCCGCGCCCGGCCCGGTCGTCCCGGTGCCGATCCGCACCCGCGAGACGGCCCGCACCACGGCCCCTTGCTCCCCGCCGGGCAGCCGCCCTTCCTGCTCCACCACGCCGAGCACGCCGATCGCCGGGTACTTCCCGTCGCTCCGGGGCACCAGCAGCACCCGGGGCTTGCCGCCCCGTCCCGCCGCCCGCGCGGCCTCGATCGCCGCCCGGACCTCCCCGTCGCCCAGTTCCAGCGGAACCACCATGCCGGGCAGCACGACCGCGTCGTCCAGCGGCAGCACCGGCACCGTCAGCTTCTCGCTCATTCCACTCCCCAGTCACGATTCTTGAGTCACTAGCACTCAAGAAAACGCAGCGAGGTTTCATTCCCTCCCCTCGTTCGCTCACAGCGATCACCCGAAATCGGACTTCTCACCCGGCGGCAGGGCGGAAGACCCGCTGTCCGCGGCTTCCCCCGCAGGGGCGTGGGGAACGGGCGCGGCCGCGTGGGCGGCACGGGAGGACAGTTCGGCGAGGTAGGTGCGGAGTTGCGGAGGGTCGTGGACCTCGAAGGGGCAGCCGAGGATGAGCAGTTTCGCCGCCAGCCATTCCAGGGTGTCGGCGGGGCCGTGCAGGCGGCAGGTGCGTTCGTCGATCCGCTGGAAGGCGTCGGCGGGGAGGCCGAGCCGGCGGGACGCCTCGGACGCGGGAAGGTGGAGAGTCGCCGAGACCTCGTAGGTGGGGGCCGTCGAGTACAGCTTGCGGGTGACGAAGGCGGCGGCGTCCTCGTCCGGCGGCACGCGTGAGGGTACCCGGACGCCGGTGGGGTGCGGTTCGCTGACGCGGTCGGTGCGGAAGACCCGCCAGTCGTCGCGGTCGTTGTCGTAGGCCAGCAGGTACCAGTGACGGCCGGAGGCGACGAGGCGGCACGGCTCGACCAGGCGCCTGGTGAGGGTGCCGTCGGCGGCCTCGTAGGCGAATCTGAGCCGTTCCTGGGCCGCCGTGGCTCCGGCGAGCACCACCAGGATCTCCGGGTCGACGCGGGACTCGTCGCCGTTGAGCACCGACACGGTCGCGGCCCCCAGCGTGTTGACGCGGTGCCTCAACCGGGGCGGCAGGACCTGTTCCAGCTTGGCCAGCGCGCGTACCGACGCCTCGTCGATGCCGTCCACCGGATGGGAGGCCGCCGCGCGCAGTCCCACGGCGATCGCCACCGCCTCCTCGTCGTCCAGAAGAAGCGGCGGCATGGCCTTGCCCGCGACGAGCCGGTACCCGCCGGTCGTTCCCATCGTCGCCTGCACCGGGTATCCCAGGTCGCGCAGCCGGTCGACGTCGCGGCGGACCGTGCGGGGGCTGACCTCCAGCCGTTCGGCCAGTTCGCTGCCCGGCCATTCGCGCGGGGTCTGCAGGAGGGACAACAACGTGAGCAGCCGGGCGGAGGTGGTGTTCATGGAATCCATCATGCAAGCCGATCTAGGACAGAAGCCGACCTAGATCACTCCTACTGTCGACAACGTCAGCACGAACGGCGAGGAGAACCATGAACGACGAGATCCGCCCCTTCCGCATCGACATCCCCCAGGCGGACCTGGACGACCTGCGCGACCGGCTGGCCCGCACCCGCTGGTCCCGCGAACTGCCCGGCGAGGGCTGGAGCCGCGGCGTCCCCGTCGCCTACCTCAGGGAGCTCGCCGACCACTGGCGCGACGGGTACGACTGGCGCCGGCAGGAGGAGCGGCTGAACGGCTTCCCGCAGTTCCTCACCGAGATCGAGGGCCAGGACCTGCACTTCCTGCACGTCCGCTCCGCCGAGCCGGACGCACTGCCGCTCGTCCTCCTGCACGGCTGGCCGAACTCCTTCGTGGAGTTCACCGACCTCATCGGCCGGCTCACCGACCCCGCCGCGCACGGCGGCGACCCGTCCCAGGCGTTCCACGTCGTCGTCCCGTCGGTCCCGGGCTTCGGCTTCTCCGCGCCGCCGCGCGAGACGGGCTGGAACGCCGCCCGTGTCGGGCGCATGCTGGCGGAGCTGATGCGCCGCCTCGATTACGGCCGCTACGGCGTCCAGGGCGGAGACCTCGGCGCGTACATCGCCCCGGAGATCGCCAAGGCCGCACCGGAGAACGTCGTCGGCGTCTACATCATCGCCGGGCTCGGCTTCCCCACCGAGAAGGACCTGCCGGAGATGACCGAGGACGAGCGCGCCGCCTTCGCCTGGATGCAGCAGCAGGACTGGATGACCGGCGTGGACCACCACGCCCTGCTCCGCGCGGCGCCTCAGACGTTCGCCTACGGCTGGCACGACTCGCCCGTCGCCGCGCTGGCCTGGATGATGCAGAAGTTCAACGAGTTCAGCTTCGGCGGGAAGACACCCGCGGAGGCGCTCGACCGCGATCTGCTCCTCACCAACGTGAGCCTGTACTGGTTCACCGCAACGTTCGGCTCGTCGTCCTGGTTCATGTACGACAGCACCGAAACCGGATGGCCGGAGGGGCAGATGGTCGTCCCGACCGGGGTCTACAGCGGCGAAGCCCCCAGCATCCGGAGGCTCGCGGAACGACACAACAAGATCATTCACTGGCCGGAGGGCAACCCCGGCGGACACCACTTCGTGGCGATGGAGCAGCCTGATCACTTCGCCGCCGACATGCGCCTGTTCTTCGCCAAGGTCCGCTGAACCTCCCGGAAGGAACCCCTCGAATGTCTGATGTCCCGCGTTTCTCGTGGTCCGACGTGTGCGCACGGAGGCTGGCCCGGCACGGGCTGGCCGCCCCGGCGGAGGGCGTACGGCCCGTTGACGTCGTCGCCGCGATGGCCGGCACGCACGCGCAGGTCATGTCAGCGGCCGAGCTGGCCATCGGGTTGCGCACCGCTGGAACGACTCGTCTCGACGTTCGCAAGGCGTTGTGGAGCGAGCGCAGCGTCATCAAGACGTTCGGGCCGCGCGGCACCGTTCATCTGCTGCCCGCTGAGGAGCTGCCGCTGTGGACGGCGGCTCTCTCGGCGGTCCCCGTGCCGGCAAGTACCTTCTCCGCTGATATCCGAATGACCTCCGAGCAGGCCGAGGAGGTCATCGCAGCGATCGCGAAGGTGCTGGACGGGGCCGAACTCACCATCGACGAGCTCAGCGCGGCGGTGATCGAGGCCACCGGCCCCTGGGCAGGCGACCTCGTCATGCCCGCCTTCCAGGGCATGTGGCCGCGTTGGCGGCAGGCCATGCACCTGGCCGGGATCCGTGGAGTGCTGTGTTTCGGTCCCAACAGGGGACGCAAGGTCACCTACACCAGTCCGCAAAGGTGGCTTCCCGGCTTCCGTCCGGCCGAGACGCAGGCGGCCTTGGCGCACGTGGTGAAGCGCTACTTGTATGCGTACGGGCCGTCCACGCCGCAACGTTTCGCGCACTGGCTGAACGCCCCGACGCGCTGGGCCGTCGACCTCTTCGAGTCCTTGCGCGACGAACTCCAGCAGGTGAAGGTCGAAGGCGCCTCCGCGTGGGTGTCGCGCGGCGACCTGGAAGTACCGTCCGTCCCCCTGGAAGGCATCCGTCTTCTCCCCTACTTCGACGGTTACGCCTACCGCGTGGGCAACCAGCCGCCCGAGTTCCTCTACCCCGGCCGTGCCGCAGAACGCGCGCTCAAGGGCAACTTCCAGCTCCTCCTGGTCGACGGCGTCGTGGCGGGCCTGTGGCATCAGCGCCGCTCGGGCCGCCGCCTTCACCTCACCGTGGAATCCCTGATCGACCTCTCCCCCGCCCGGCTCGACGAGCTCGGCCGCCAGGCGGAACGCGTCGCCGCCGTCCTGGAGGCCGTACCGGACCTGACCCTGGGCCCGGTCACGGTGGGCGGCCACGCCTGACCGCCCTCCGGGGCCCCCGCCGGAGGTCCCTATGGTGGAAGGCATGGAGATCAGATTCATCCGGTTGCCCGGGAACCGGTGCGAGATCAGCGTCTCCGGCCGGGAGGGGCCGGATCTGCGGCTGCCCGCGGTGCGGGTGGGGCACATCCTGCCGCACGATCTCATGCACGCCGCCGTCGAGCGGGCCCTCGGGCTGGACGACGGCCTGTGGGGGGCAATCGCGCGGGGGGCGATGATCGACGGGACCACGTTCGCCGACGTCCGCCAGAACGGGGACACCGGGATGAAGAAGGCGCTGAGCCGGGGCGGCGACGGGATCATGGACGCCGAGATCAAGGTCAACACGGCTTACCGCGCCTGGCGGGGACTGCCCCTCCCCGCCGGACGCGCGCCCGCGCCACTGGACGCCGCCGAGCTGGAGCGGGCCGGCAAGGCCATCGCCGAGGCCGCCGAGCGGTGGGAGGGGACGCCCGAGGGCGGCGCGCTCGTCTGGCACTGGTGACCGCTTCGATACGGCCTGTGAACACCGTTGGGGCACTCGGTCTCGGCACCGGCCCCCGAACGAAGTCCGGCGCCGGGCACGCCTCAGTTCGTCAGATAGCGCATGAGCATGGTGACCAGGGCGTTCTCGAGGCGCTCGAGGTCATCGGGAGGGTCATGGGTGACGATGCGGTGGACCGCGCCTTCGACGGTCGTCACGACCAGGCGAGCCGCCATGGGCACGTCCGCGACGGTCACCTCGGGATCGGCCGCGAGCAGCGCCTGCAGCGCTTCGAGGAACTCCTCCTCGGCCTCATGGACCATCCGCAGGAACTCCGGGGTCCTCGGGGCCTCCTCGAAGATCACCCGGTGCAGCGGCGCGTCGTCGCGGTGGAGGTCGATGGCGATCCGCACGCACATGCGCAGCCTGCCCTCCAGGGAGTTCGGCGGCGCGCCCTCCTCGAACCGCCGCCGGAGCCGCGCGATCCCCTCCTCGGCGTGGGCCCCGGCCAGCTCCGCCAGGATCGCGTCCTTGTTCGGGAAGTACTGGTAGAGCGAACCGATGGAGTGCCCGGCCTCCTCCGCGATCCGGTTGGTGGTGCCCGCCGCGTACCCGTGCCGGGAGAAAACGCGAGCAGCCGCGTCGAGCAGCCGCTGCCGCGTCTCCATCGCACGCAGCTGACCTGGGCTTTTACGGGGCCTGAGCCGCTTTTCCACCACCGCGATCACCTGCGTGAAAGCGAGTGGTCAACGGCTCGCGGCCCGCCCACACTCGAGGCATGAAGACCTTCCACCGCACGACCGTTCTCCCCGCCGACGCCGACCGGGTCTGGGAGGCGATGCAGTACCCCGCCACCTTCCTGTACGTCTGCCGGGGCCTGCTGGGCGTCCCCTCCCTCGCCGGGCGCAGCGCCCCGCTCCGCGAGGGCGATCAGGAGACCGGCCTGCTCACGCTGTTCCATCTGATCCCGTTCTCCCGCCACACCATCCACATCGCCGAGGTGGACGCGGCCACCCGCACCATCCGCACCAGCGAACACGGCGGGCCGATCCGGGTCTGGCGCCACACCCTGCACGCCGAGCCTCTCACCGACGGCCGCTGCCGGTACAGCGACACCGTCGAGTTCGACGCGGGCCGCCTCACCCCGCTCGTCGCCGCCGCCGTGAAGGTGCTCTACCGCCACCGGCACCGCCGCTGGCACGGGCTCGTCCGCAGACATCTGCGCCCTGCCGATGACCTGCGGAGGAAAGTTCGATGATCCGTGTTTACCCCGAGCTGAAGATGGGGTACTTAACGTCACGAGACGATGACACGGCGTTAGGAGAGGGAGGATCCGGCCCAGAGAATCCAAAAAACCTGCGCAGCCCGCCCTCGGCAGGACCGAGCGCGTCCCGCCCGTACCGGTCGCGTCCCCGACGACCGGTACGGGAAGACGGGAGCACACCTCGGGCACTCGGTCCGCCGAGGACGGGCGACCCCAAGGACAGGGCCCGGCGGACCCGTATCCCCCGAGACGCCGCGCCCTCCGCCGGCCCGGCCGTGCCGACGCACCCGGGCCGGCTCCCCTTTCCGCCCCCGCCCCGCACCTGGCGCCCGCCCGAGCCCCGCCAACGCTTCCCGCGGCTGCTCCACCGGCGTTCTCCCTCGGGGTCCCGCCGACTCCTTCCGCCGGCGCTCCCGCCGGGGCGGCGCGCGGGTTCGCGGGCGCCGGTCCCCGTGGATGTCACCGGTCTTCCGTAGCCTGTCGCCCGGCAGCTCATCACCGAAGACCGAAGGGCGACCCATGAACGCCGACTCCGTGACCGTCCGCCTGCGCGAGATCTGCCTGGCCTTTCCCGAGGCCGAGGAGAAGCCCTTCGGGGGCCACACCGCGCCCTCCTACCGGGTGCGGGACAAACTCTTCGCCATGACCGGCGAGGACGGGACGAGCCTCACCTTCAAGGCGGCCCCCGGCGTCCAGGAGGCGCTGGTCTCCGCCGACCCCGGGCGCTTCTTCGTGCCGCCCTACGTCGGCTCCAAGGGCTGGGTCGGCGCCCGGCTCGACGTCGACCAGGACTGGGCGGAGCTCGCCGAGCTCCTGGAGGACAGCTACCGGCTCATCGCCCCCAAACGCCTCTCCGCCCGCCTCGACGCGGCCTCCCCCGACACCGCCTGACCGCCGCGTCCCGGCCCTTCCGCACCCGGCCCCCCGGACCCCTGCCTCTTCCAGGCACTGCGCCTTTCCAGGTGCCGCGCCTCTTCCAGACGCGCCGTGCCTCCTCCGGGCGCCGCGCCTCTTCCAGGCGCCGTGCCCCTCCAGGCGCGGTGCTTTCCCCGGGCTCGGTGCCTCCTCCGGGCACCGCGCCTCTTTCGGGCGTTGTGCCTTTTCGGGGGCGGGGGCGGGCGGGAGAAAGCGAGAGCCGGACCCCCGGGAGGGGTCCGGCTCTTCTCGAGGGCCGGGGGTCAGGCCTTGGCGGCCGACTGGCCGGCGAAGACCTCGCGGGCCTCGGCGACGATCCTGCGCTCGATGAAGAAGGCGAGGAAGGGGACCAGGCCGGCGGAGACCATGACCAGGAACTTCTTCATCGGCCACCGGGCCTTGGTGTAGAGGTCGAAGGAGATCACCAGGTAGATCATGTACAGCAGGCCGTGGACCGGCGAGATGATCGCGGACGGGGTCTCGTTGCCCGTGATGAGACGGATGGGCAGGCCGACGAAGCACACCAGGATCAGCATGACGCCGACGACGGTGGCCAAGATGCGGTACCGGGTGATGGCCGCTTCCACGTGAGTCTCTCGCCTTTCTACTGCCGCTGGGAGTTGAGCCGGGCCAGGTAGCGGTTGTAGGCCGCCAGGCTCGGGTCCTCCGCCTCGGCTTCCTTGATCAGTTCGGCTTCGGTCTTGGGGACGACGGGTTCGGCGGGCTCGGCCGGCTCCTCGCCCTTCAGTTCGTCGCGGATCATCTTGATCCACATCACGATCACGAAGATCGCGAACAGCGGCCATTCGAAGGTGTAGCCCCAGCTGCGGGCGTTGCCGCTGGAGGCCCGCTCGAACTGCCACCAGCCGAACCACAGGAAACTGAAGAACAGGATCACGGCGAGGAGGTGGATGCCCAGCCAGCCAGGGGTCAGAAACCGTCTCACGGCTTGAGCGTACCGCCGCTCCCGGGATACCCGTCCCCGCCCCCGGACAGTACGCGGATCATTCCCTCGACCGCCGCCTTCCAGGGGTAGCCCTCGGCGCGGCGGCGCGCGGCGGCCCGCCGGTCGGCGACCGGCCGGGAGAGCATCCGCTCGACGCCGTCGGCGAAGCCCCGCCCGGAGGCGGGGACGGCCACGCCCGCGCCGGGGGCGAGCAGCTCCCGGGCTGCGCCGCTGTCGGCAGTGACGACGGGGGTCCCGCAGGCCAGTGCCTCCAGGACGGCGAGCCCGAACGACTCCACCGGGCAGGTGGCCAGCGCCACGTCCGCGGTCCCCAGCAGCCGCGCCAGTTCGGCGCGGGATCCCAGATGGCCGTGGAAGGTCACCGGCAGCCCCCGGGCGGCCCGTGCCAGCGGCCGCCGCAGGTTCCCCTCCCCGATCACGTCGAGCCGGACGTCCACGCCGCGCCGCAGCAGTTCCCGTACGGCCGCCAGCGCCAGGTCGGGGCGCTTCTCCCGGGACAGCCGCGACAGGTGGACCAGCCGCACCGGACGGCCGGGACGGGAGAAGCAGGGTCTGAACGTCCGGAGGTCCACGCCGAGCGGGACGAGGTGGACGTTCTCCGCCCCCACCCGCAGGAACTCCGCGGCGGAGAACTCCGAGGTGGCCACGACGGCGTCGAAGGCGCCGGCGAGCCGCCGGTTCCAGCGGTCGCCGCCCCGCTCCAGCAGGCCCGGGAACGGCACCCGCGACGAGAGGATCGCGTCCAGCCGCTCGTGGGAGAACAGGACCGAGCGCACCCCGTGCCGCCGCCCCCAGCGCGCCGCGACGGTCAGGGTGGCCTTGTCGGAGACCTCCACCACTTGCGGCTTGAGGCGTTCCAGCACCCGCAGCACCGGCCGCGGGTCGAGCACGAACCGGTATCCGGGCGCCACCGAGGGGCCGGGCACGGTGATCACCGTGCCGTGCTCGCCCTCCCGCACGCTCGGGCGCGGCCCGGGGAAGACCAGGACCCGTTCGTGCCCGGCCCGCACGTATCCCCGGCCCAGGGCGTCCACGGCGGTCCGCAGGCCGCCCGAGACGGGGCTGTAGAGGTTCGCCAGCTGGACGATCCTCATGTCCCGCCCACCAGGGCGGCGTAGGTGAGGGGCCGGGCTCCGGCGTCGAGCGCGATCCGCAGCGCGGCGAGCGTGGTCTCGCGCAGCCCGGGACGTTGCAGGTCGGCCGGGTGGAGGGCGACGCGGAAGGACGTGCGGGTGCGGGAGAAGGCGCGGGAGGCCGTGGTCATGAGGCGGGCTCCGGTGCGTTCGCCCCGGCCGCCGGGGCGGTGGGAGAGGGCGGGCATGCGCAGCGCGCGCCCGGTGGTGAGGTCGTGGACGGCGAGCTGGCTGGTCCAGTAGGTCAGGCCGAGGGAGCGCAGGGCGGCGCGGGTGCCGGGCGAGGCGAGCCAGCCCGGCGGGGTGAAGCCGGTGACGGGCAGGCGGGCGTCCCGCATGATCCGCAGGCCCGCGGTCAGCCGTTCCAGCGCCTCGGCCTCGGTGAGCGCGCAGAACTCGCCGGCTCCCCTGGCCATGACGCGGCCGACCGCCCGCCGCCAGGGAGGGCCCCCCGGGACGGCCGCGTGGTGCAGGCCGTGCAGGGACGGCTCGTGTCCGGGCAGCGAGCGCAGCCAGGACGCGAACGCGGGGTCGTCGGCCAGGGAGGGGCCGCCCCCGAACGCTCCCGGGATCACCAGGAGCGAGGCGGGGACGGCCAGGGCGTCGAGGTCGGCCAGCCAGGCGGCGGTCTCCCCGGCGGTGGCGGGCGCCACGTCGTGGAGGGAGACCACCAGCCTGAAGTCCCCGTCATGCCGCGCGGCGGAGCGGAGCGCCATGCAGGACCTCCGAGTAGTGGGTGAGCAACTGGTCGCAGACGGCCTCCCAGGTGCGGGAGCGGACCGAGCGCAGGGCCGCCTCCCCCATCCGGGCGCGGGCCGGTTCGTCCGTCACGAGGGCGGTGACGGCCGCGCGCAGCGCGGCGCCGTCCGAGGGCGGGAACAGCAGGCCGTTCACGCCGGCCTGGACGAGGTCCAGCGGCCCTCCCGCGGCGGGCGCGACGGCGGGCAGCCCGGAGGCCTGCGCCTCCTGGAGGGCTTGGCAGAACGTCTCGTTCGATCCGGTGTGCACGAAGAGGTCGAGGGAGGCCAGGAGGGCGGACAGGGCCGGACCCGTCTGGAAGCCGGTGAAGACGGCGTGGGGCAGCAGGGAGCGCAGCCGCGGCCCGGAGGGGCCGTCCCCGATCACGACCAGGCGTGTGCCGGGGATCTCCCCGATCCCGGCCAGCAGCTCCACCTGCTTCTCGGGTGCCAGGCGCCCCAGGTAGCCGATCAGGAGCTCCCCGTCCGGGGCGAGCCGGGCGCGCAGGGTCTCGCAGCGGTGCCGGGGGTGGAAGGCCTCCTGGTCGACGCCCCTGCCCCACAGGGCCAGGCGCGGGAAGCCCTGCTCCGCCAGTTCCCGCAGGGTGGGCATGGAGGGTGCCAGGGTGCGGTCGGCCTTGGCGTGGACGTGCCGGAGCCACGACCACAGCGGCCCGTCGGTGCCGCGGAAGCCGTACCGGCGGAAGAAGCCCGCCACGTCGGTCTGGAAGACGGCGACGCACGGCAGGTCCAGGCGGCGAGCGGCGGTGGCCCCGGCGGCGCCGAGCACGACGGGCGAGGCGAGGTGGACGAGGTCGGGCCGGAAGTCCCGCAGCGCGTGCTCGACCCTGCGCCCGGGGATTCCGACGGTGAACGACTTGTAGACGGGAAGGGAGACGCCGGGCACCAGCACCACGGGGGCGCCGGCGTGGCGGGAGGGGCCTGGGCGGGGGGCGATGACGACGGCCTCATGCCCGCGGGCCGCGAGATGATCGAGGATCCGGCAGACCGAGTTGGTCACGCCGTTCACGCGGGGCAGGAAAGATTCCGCCACGATTGCGACCTTCACGGGCGTGAGGCTGGCAACCGGGAACGACCGCGGAACCGCCGTACGGGACCGGCACGGAAAACAGGAGGCGAACACTCGCGCCCCGGAGTTCCCGCTGACTATGCTGACGCGCACCTAACCGGCATTTCTGTACATCCAGAGGGCGCACATGACGACCGTCGGTTCCGGGCAGGCCTGGGCGGCCAGGCAGAGCGCCTACCGGGCGGCGGTGCAGCGCCGGGTCCTGACCGTGCTCACCGCGGGCCAGGTGCTGGGCGGCATGGGGGTGGGCCTGGGCGTGGCCGCCGGCACCCTGGTGGCCAGGGAGATGTCGGGCAGCGACACGATCGGCGGCCTGGCGCAGACCAGCGCGGTGCTCGGCGCGGCGCTGATCGCCGTCCCGGCCGCGCGCCTCTCGGCGGGGACGGGACGCCGCGCGGCCCTCACCTTCGGCTACGGCATGGGGGCGCTGGGCGCGCTGGTGGCCGCCCTCGCGGCCGCCCTCGGGTCCTGGCCGCTGTTCCTGGCCGGCCTGCTGCTCTTCGGCGGGGCGTCCGCCGCCGGGTACGCCGCCCGCTACAGCGCCACCGACCTCTCCCGCCCCGGCCACGCGGCCCGCGACCTCAGCATCGTGGTGTGGGCGTCCACCGGAGGCGCGGTCCTGGGCCCGCTGCTGGCCGGGAAGACCGACGCGCTCGGCGGCCACGCCGGCATCTACCTCCTGGCCACCGCGGTCTTCGCCCTCGCCACGCTGGGGATCTTCGTCGGGCTGCGCCCGGACCCGCTGCAGGTGGCCCGCCTGGGCAGCGACCGCGGGGAGATCCCGCCGGACCGCTCCCTGCGGACCGGGCTGCGGGTGCTGGGCCGCTCCCCCAGCGCCCGGGTGGCGGTCATGGCCATCACGGTCAGCCACACCGCGATGGTGGCGCTGATGTCGATGACGCCGGTCCACCTCGACCACGGCGGCGCCGGGCTCGGCGCCGTCGGGGTGGTGATCAGCCTGCACATCGCCGGCATGTACGCGTTCTCGCCCCTGGTCGGCTGGTGCGCCGACCAGTTCGGGCACGTGCCCGTCCTGCTGGGCGGCCAGATCCTGCTGGCGCTGGCCGCGGTCGTGGCGGGCCCGGCCGCCCCCGGCTCGGTGGCGCAGGCCGCGGCCGGGCTGGTGCTGCTCGGGCTGGGCTGGTCGTGCGGGATCGTGGCGGGCTCGGCGCTGCTCACCGAGTCCGTGCCGGTGGACCTGCGGCCGTCCGTCCAGGGCCTGTCGGACCTGCTGATGAACGGCGGCGCGGCGCTCGGCGCCCTGCTCGCGGGCGCGGTCGTGGCGGCCCTGTCCTACGCGGCGCTGTCGGCGCTGCTGCTCCTGCTGGCACTGCCCATGGGCACGCTGCTGCTGTTCGCCCGGCGGCTCGCCGAACCCTGAGCGAGTCCACACCCAACCTTTGCGGCGGCCCGGGCTTGCCCCCGCGGGGCACGGGCAGCGTGAGAGAGACTAAGGAGGCTCTCTCATGGATCTGCCGATCATCACCACCTGCGAGGCCGAGGCCTGCGCCTACAACCGGGACCGGACCTGCCACGCCGGTGCCATCACCGTGGGCGACACCGTGCGCCCGCACTGCGACACGTTCGTCGAGGTCGGGGCCAAGGGCGGCATCGCCACCGAGACCGGCCGCGTCGGGGCGTGCAAGGTGGCCGGCTGCCGCCACAACCACGACCTGGAGTGCCAGGCCGAGGGCATCACCGTCGGCTACGTGAAGAACGAAGTGGACTGCCTGACCTACGCGCCCCGCTGATAGTCCACGCCCGTCAGCTCGGTCGAGACGTCCCACAGGCGGCGGGCGAGCTCCACGTCGTCGCCCTTGGGGTTGAGCCGCCCGACGGCGGGCGGGCCCTGCATGACGAAGCGGGGGCCGTAGACCTGCCCGCCCTTCGCCCGCGGATCGGTGGCGGCGCGCAGCGTGGACAGCGCGGCGAACGGGCTCGACAGGGCCACGGTGTGGCTGCCGAGCCAGTACGCCGCGGCCTCGACGGGGTTGCCGCCCAGCCGGACGGAGGAGTCCATCAGGTTGGTCGCCGCGTATCCGGGGTGGGCGACCAGACTGTCCAGCCCTTCGTACCGGCGGTCGAGCTCCTTGGCGAACAGCAGGTTGGCGAGCTTGGAGCGGCCGTACGCGCCCCAGCGCGAGTAGCGCTTCTCCCACTGCAGGTCGTCGAAGTCGATCCTGCCCATGAACGAGGCGAAGCTGGAGACGGTGACGACCCGCGCGCCCGGCCGCTCCAGCAGCGCGGGCAGCAGCAGCCCCGTCAGCGCGAAGTGGCCCAGGTGGTTGACGCCGAACTGCATCTCGAAGCCGTCGGCCGTGGTCGCCCGCGGGACGGCCATCACGCCGGCGTTGTTGACCAGGAGGTCCAGCGGCTCCTTCACCTGCCGTGCGGCGAAGGAGCGCACCGAGACCAGGTCGGCCAGGTCGAGTTCGGCGGTCGAGACCCGGTCGGCGTCGCCCACGGCGGCGGCGATCCGCCCTGCCGCCTCCCGCCCGCGTCCGGTGTCCCGGCAGGCCAGCACGACCTGCGCCCCGCGCCGGGCCAGCTCCAGCGCCGTGTACAGGCCCAGACCGCTGTTGGCGCCGGTGACGACGGCCCGCCTGCCGGTCAGATCGGGAATCTCGGCGGCCGTCCAGCCCATGTCTCGTCACCCCTCGTCGGCGATATGAGACGTGAATCTAGACCGATCATGCGACGACGGGCAAGAGCGCGCGGAGCGCGGTTCAGGACTCCGGCAGCGCCGCCTCGACCGCCGACACGAGCGCGGGGTCGTCCGGCTCGGTCTGCGGGGCGAACCGGGTGACGGTGCCGTCGGGAGCGATGAGGAACTTCTCGAAGTTCCACCGGATGTCGCCGGTGTGCCCGGTGCCGTCCGGGACGTCCACCAGCTGCCGGTAGAGCGGATGGCGGCCCGGCCCGTTCACCTCGATCTTCTCGGTGAGCGGGAAGGTCACGCCGTAGGTCGTCGAGCAGAAGCGCTGGATCTCCTCGGCGTCGCCCGGCTCCTGGCCGAGGAACTGGTTGCAGGGAACGCCGAGAACGGTGAACCCGCGCCCGGCGTACTTCTTCTGCAGCTCCTCCAGCCCGGTGTACTGCGGGGTCAGCCCGCACTGCGAGGCGACGTTCACCACGAGCACGGCCTTGCCGCGGTACCGGGCCAGATCGGCCGGTCCACCCTGCAGGGACTCGATCTCCACATCGAAAACAGACATGCTTCGATCCTAGTGAGCCCCTTCGCCGGGCGGCCTCGTCGCCGCCCCGTGAAGCGTGTGCCGTCAGCCGCCTATGGAGCTGACGAAGAGGCCGAGCTGGTTGCCGGCGTCCCCGATGGCGGAGAACGCATTGTTCACCACGTCGGCCGCGGCCCTCGGCTGGCTGATCAGATAGAAGATCACGAAGGCGATGGCCACGTAGCGGACCTTTTGATTCATCAGGCGCCGTCCCTCAAAGTACGCAGTGACACACTGACCCGATTCAGTTGTGCCCACCGTCGACAGTCCGCAAAGAGACTTTCATGTGGCCCCATCGCCACTCCGGTCGCCACCATCGTAAGACTTCACGGCGCATATGGAGAGCCCCGGGCCTGAAAGAACCGGGGCTCGCACGTTCTCTCCGTCTCAGGGGATGGCGCTCGTCATGAACGTCGAAAGGGAGTCGGCCGCACCGCCGAGTCCGTTGAGCGCCCCCTGGACCACACTGGCCGCCCCGTCCGGCTGTTTCACGATGTACCAGGCGACGAACGCGACACTGCCCCACTTGAGCCACTTCTTGAACATGACTGACCACACCTTCGGGATGCACTCTCGGTTACTGAGAGTGATTCCCCCCGCCACCGGGGCGGAGGGCCGCGAAAGGTAAAGAAAGTCACTCGATGCCGTCGGGCAGGGGTTCGTCATTTCGGAGGGCCGTAAACAACTTTTCGGACTTGGCTTTGTCCCAGACCACATAGGACCCCGCCGCGGCGGAGGAGCCAAAACGCCCGAAAGGCACACTCAGTGTCTTTCCGTCGCCACCCGAAAGGTCGCGCATCGCGAGCATCATCCGCCCCAGGTCGAACAGCGAGTCCCCCTCGTCCACGGTGAAGTTCCCGGTGGAGTTCCAGGCCAGGGGGACGCTGCGGAACGGGTTGAACAGCGTCGCGGGCGAGGTCGCCTTGTCGATGAGCGCCGAGAAGAACTGGCGCTGGTTCTTGATGCGCTCCAGATCGCCGTTGGCGTACTTGCGGGTGCGCACGTAGCCCAGCGCCTGCGCCCCGCTCAGCTCCTGGCAGCCCGCCTTGAGGTCCAGCCCGGCCTTGGGGTCCCTGATGGGCTTCTTCACGCAGATGTCCACGCCGCCGACCGCGTCCACCACGCCGACGAACCCGCCGAAGCCGATCTCGGCGAAGTGGTCGACGCGGATCCCGGTGGCCTGCTCGACCGTCCGCGCCAGCAGGTCCGAGCCGCCGAGGGCGTAGGCGGCGTTGATCTTGTTCTCGCCGTACCCGGGGATCGCGACGTAGGAGTCGCGCGGGATGCTCAGCAGCGTGGTGCCGCCGTCCCCGTAGTGCAGCAGCATGATGGAGTCGGTGCGCTTGCCCTGGGCGCTGCCCGTGCGCAGCTTCCTGCGGTCGGCCCCGGTCAGCCCCTCGCGGCTGTCGGAGCCGACGATGAGCCAGTTGGTGCCGGGCGTGTCCTCGGGGCGGCCCTCGTAGTCCGCGAGCGCCGCCTCGCTCCGCAGCCGCCCGTCGAGGCTGAGGTAGGCGGCGACGGAGCCGACGAGCAGGACGACCAGGACCATCGCGAGCAGCCTGCCGGGACGGCGGCGCCGCCTCGGAGGCTCCTCGTCGTACGCGGGTGACTCCGCGGTACGCGCGTGCGCCATCTTCACACTCTCCATCCTGCTGCCAGGCCGGCTGGCGGACCTGCACGACAAGCTGAGGACAAACTACGAGATAGCGACGGCCCGCGCATCGACCTGACGCATCAGCCGGATAACCCTCTGTCGTACGACACGACACGGAAATCGTCGTGCCCAAGGGTGACACTGGCGGGAGCGGACTCATCAGCAGAGGTCAGGAGGGTGATGCTGCGCTCCCCGTGGTCACGACTCACACGTCTCTTCCGGCGCAGAGGCAGGACACGCCGGACACTCCCGGAGGACGACCTCCCCAAGCTCGTCGAACGCCCCTGGGTGGCGCACTCGGTCGAGCTCGCCGAGACCAGGATGGGCACGGTGGCGCGGAGGCTGCCCTCGCTCGTCTCCCAGTCGATGCGGCTGGCCTGGCGGGCCGGCCGCCGCGACACCCTCACCGCCGTCGTCCTCAACCTGCTGGCCGGCGTGTTCACCGCGTTCGGGCTGCTGGCCACCACCGAGGTCCTGCACGCGCTGTTCGCCACGGGCCCCACGCCCGACCGGGTGCGCGAGGCGCTGCCCTCGCTCGTGCTCGTGGGCCTGGCCTTCGCCCTGCAGGGCGCGCTGCAGAGCGCCGCGGGCTGGGCGCAGTCCCGGCTCGACCCGCAGATCGAGCGCACCGTGCAGAACCGGCTGCTGGAGCTCACCACCGGCGTCGAGCTGGCCGCGCTCGATGACTCCGACTTCCTGGACGAGCTGCAGCGCGCCGAGGGCCGCGGCATGATGGCGGCCCCGATGATGGTCGCCCACACCATCGACGTCCTCACCGGCCTGGTCGGCCTCGCCGCGGCGGCGGGCGTGCTGGGCGTGCTGCACCCGGCGCTGCTGCCGCTGCTGCTGCTCACCGCGGTCCCGCTGTGCTGGGCGTCGGTGCGCGCGGCGCGCATGGGCTACCACACCCAACTGACGCTGGCCGCGAGCCGCCGCAGGCGCTGGATCCTGTCGGACCTCATGACCAACCGCCACCAGGCCGCCGAGGTGCGCTCCTTCACCGTCCGCGGCCTGCTGCTGCGCCAGTACGACGAGCTCGCCTCGCGGGAGCGCGACGTCGAACTCGACCTCGCCCTGCGGCAGACCTTCACCAGGACGGCGGGCGACGCGCTGCAGGGCCTGGCCACGGTGGCCGTCTACACCGCGCTGGGCTGGCTGCTGTGGCGGGGCTCGGTGCCGCTGGCCGTGGCGGGCGCGGCGGTCCTGGCCATCCGGACGGGCAAGACCTCGCTGGCCAACCTGGTCTACGCCGTCAACCGCTGCTACGAGAACGGCCTGTACTTCGCCGACTACCTCCACTTCTGCGACGAGGCGGAGCGGCGCCTCCCCCGGCGTCCGGGGGAGCTGGTCGCGCCGCCCGCGCGGTTCGATCTCATCCGCGCCGAGGACGTCACCTTCACCTATCCCGGCGCGGACTCCCCCTGCCTGCACGGGGTGAGCGTGGAGCTGCGGCACGGCGAGGTGGTCGCGCTGGTCGGCGAGAACGGCTCGGGCAAGACCACCCTCGCCAAGATCCTCGCCGGGCTGTACGACCCCGACGACGGCGAGGTGCACTGGGACGGGACGCCGTCGAGGCGGATGGACCCGGAGTTGCTGCGCGAGCGGATCGCGGTCATCGCCCAGGACCACACGCACTGGCCGATGACCGCGCGGCACAACGTCATCATGGGCCGCCCCGACGTGCCCGAGGCGGTGGAGGCGGCGATCGCCGCCTCCGGGGCCGACGAGGTGATCGCCACGCTCGCCCACGGCTACGACACCCTGCTGGACCGGCGGTTCGACGGGGGCGCGGAGCTGTCCGGCGGGCAGTGGCAGCGGCTGGCCGCCGCCCGCGGCTTCTACCGGGACGAGCCGCTGCTGATCTGCGACGAGCCGTCGGCGGCGCTGGACGCCCGCGCCGAGCACGCCCTCTTCGAGCGGATCAGGGCGCACGCCGACGGGCGCACGGTGCTGCTCATCACCCACCGGCTGGCCAGCGTCCGGCACGCCGACCGCGTCTACGTGCTGGATCAGGGCAAGGTCGTCGAGCAGGGCGACCACGCCTCCCTCATGGCCGCGGGAGGCCTCTACGCCGAGCTGTACGGGCTGCAGGCGGCGGCCTACCGGTGAGCCGAGCGGGCGGTCCGGCCAGAGGGGGGAAGGGCGCTCAATGATCATGACATTTCGGTCGGACCGCCCCGTACAAAGGCGTCCCGAGCCTGCCTTCCCCCCGCATAAGGTGTTGCGGTGAGTTCCCCCCGGCTTCCCGAACACCTCGAGATCCTGCTGACCGACGAGCCCGTCTTCGACGTCTACGGCCACGGGCCCTGGCGCGTCCCGGACGGGCTGATCGCGGAACTGACGCGGCGGGCGGCGGAGTTCGCCGCGGACGAGCGGGCCACCGAGCTGAAACAGCCCCTCACCAGCTTCTACGCCGAGAACACCTCGGTCCTGGGCGCGGAGCTGTTCTCCCTGATCACCTTCCTCATGGGCGCCTCGGCGGTGCGGGCCGGCAGCCGCGGCGACATGGACTACGAGCTGCTGCTGGCCTTCCTGGCCAACCCCGAGCCGCCCGTGCGCGACACCACCTCCTGGTTCAGCCAGTCGGGCCGCTGGCGCCCGCCCTCGTTGTGGCTGTCCGACCCGGCCGCCAACGACCCGGCCAAGCGGGAGCTGATGTTCCGGCTGGCCCGCGAGTCCCTCGACGTCTTCGAGGGCCTGGAGCCGCTGGACGCCCGGCGCCGCGCCCTGATCGCCCTGCACGAGCGGCGCGAGGAGGGCGACCTCACCGTCCCCATGGGCGAGCTCGGCGAGCTGTGGACCGGCCGCGCCACCGACGCGGAGCTGGCCGTCCTGCCGGAGCTGGCCGGCGCCGTGGGCTACCTGCAGTGGGCCTGCGAGGGCTTCACCGCCGCCCACGAGCGGCTCACCGGCGCGATCTTCACCGAGCCGGTGGAGACCGCGCTGGCCAAGATCCTGCTGCAGGCCGGGCAGACCGTCCCGCCCGCCGAGCTGGCGGTGGTGCTCGGCACCGCCTCCTACTACACCCTCCAGGAGCAGATGACCACGGTCGGCGAGACCTGGTCGACCGAGGCGTGGCAGGTGGAGCTGCGCGGCTGGCTGGCGCGGCTGCTGGTGGCGGGCGAGGCCGACGCCTGCCGGGCCTGGCTGGACATGGCCGTGCGGATCACCGGCTGCGTCCAGGGGCTGCCCGACAACGCCGCCCACCCGGCGATGCACACCCCGGTCCGCTGGTTCCAGGCCGACCTGCGCCGGCTGTTCGGGCGCCGCCGCCTGGTACCCAACCCGCTGGCCGAGCGGCTGAAGCTCCAGACTCCCCCCCGGCCCGCGCCGGAGGAGGCCGAGGAGCCGTCAGGGCTCGCCGGGCAGGTGCTGCTGGGCCAGCCCGAGCTGGTGAGCGCCCTGGACCGGGCGGTCAAGGACTCCGGGCCGGTGCGGCTGCTGGTCGCCGGGCCCGAGGGCACCGGCAAGGGCACCGCCGTGGAGGTGCTGGAGCAGGCGCTGACCGACGCCGGCCGGATCCGCGACGTCCTGTGGGTCTCCGACCAGGTCTTCGCCTCGCTGCACCTGTCCGACGCGGTGCTGTGGCTGCAGGCCCGGGTCAAGGAGTGCCTGGACGGCCAGCAGCTGCTGGTGGTCGACGGGCTCGACAAGATCCTCTCCTACGAGCGCTGCGGGCCCGCCGTGGTGGAGGAGCTGCGCCGGCTGGCGGCCCGCAGCCCCAGGCTGAACGTGGTGGCGCTGGCCCGGCCGGGCGGGGACGAGCGGCTGTTCGCCGCCAACCCCGGCCTCGTGCAGGGGCTGCGGGTCGCCCGCACCAGCGAGTTCGGCGAGCAGGAGTACGCCGAGCTGTTCGCGCGGGCCGTGCAGGCGCGGAAGCTGAACGTCGCCCGGACGGTGGCGGCCAAGGCCGGGGCGCTGCTGGCCCGGACCGCGCCGGTGCTCAACCTGCGCAACGCCCGGCTGGTGGAGTTCCTCGCCGACCAGTGCACGGCCGCCGCCAGGGCCAGGACGCCCCGGGCGGTCAAGGTGCTGGCCAAGGACCTGCCGGCGCGGCTGGTGCCGGGCGACCCGGCCCGCTCGGCCGACCCGCTGGCCGAGCTGGCCGCGTGCGCGGGCATCGAGCCGGTCAAGCGGGAGATCTCCGCGCTGGTCGCCGAGGCCAAGGCGGCCCGGCTGCGGCGGGAGGCCGGCATGCCGGTACCGTCGCGCCCCCGCCACCTGGTGTTCACCGGCAACCGCGGCACCGGCAAGACCACGGTCGCCCGCATCCTCGGGCGCATCTACGCCGAACTGGGGGTGCTGTCGACCGGGCACCTGCTGGAGGTCGACCGGTCCGACCTGGTCGGCGAGTACACCAGCGAGAGCGGCCCGAAGGTGCGCCGGGTGGTCGAGCGGGCGCTGGGCGGCGTGCTGGTGATCGCCGACGCGCACACCCTCGGCGACTCCGACTCCCCGCGCGACCGCGAGGCCCTCGACGTCCTGATGGCCGCGCTGCAGGCGCACGAGGACGAGCTCGTGGTGGTGCTGTCGGGCCCCGACGCCGCCGTCAACGGCATGCTCAAGGGCGACCCCGACCTCGCCCGCGCCTTCTCCAAGGTGGTGCGCTTCCCCGACCTCACCGAGGACCAGCTGGTCGAGGTGTTCCGCGGCAAGGCCGCCGAGAGCGGGTTCGTGCTGGGCGAGGGCGTGCTGGAGCGGGTGCGGGCGCTGCTGCGCGGCGGCCCGCGCGACACCAACGCGCGGCTGATGACGGGGCTGCTCGACCGGGCCATCGCCCTGCAGTCGCGCCGGGTCCTGGAGGACGGCGTCGTCGACGACACCGAGGCGCTCGACCTCATCCTGCCGGTGGACCTGCCCTCCAGCCTGCTGGCCACCGGCCGGGTGGAGCTGCCGGGCGACCCGCTGGCCGAGGTGGACGCGCTGATCGGCCTGGACCACGTCAAGCACGAGGTGCACCTGCTGGTCGCCGAGGCGCGGGCCGAGCGGCTGCGCCGCGAGGCCGGCATCCCGATCGGCTCCCCCACCCGGCACATGGTCTTCACCGGCAACCCCGGCACCGCCAAGACCACCATCGCCCGGCTGATCGCCGCGGTCTACGCCCAGCTCGGGCTGCTGTCGTCGGGCCACCTCGTGGAGGTCTCCCGGGCCGACCTGGTCGGCGAGTACATCGGCCACACCGCGCCGCGGGTGCGGGCGGCGGTCGAGCGGGCGCTGGGCGGCGTGCTGTTCATCGACGAGGCCTACTCCCTCACCCCCGACGACTCGGCGCGCGACTACGGCCACGAGGCGATCGCCGAGCTGCTTAAGCTGATGGAGGAGCACCGCTCGGACCTGGTGGTGATCGTCGCCGGGTACGAGGGCGAGATGTTGCGGTTCCTGGACTTCAACCCGGGCCTCGCCTCGCGCTTCCCGACGGTGCTCGGCTTCCCCGACTACGCCGACGACGACCTGGTGGAGATCTTCGGCTTCATGGCCGGCCAGGCCGGCTTCACCCTCGGCGAGGGCGTCACCGACGACGTCCGCGCCCTCCTCCAGGCGGCCCCCCGCGGCTCGTCCTTCGGCAACGCCCGCCTGGTGCGCAACATCCTGGACCGGGCCCGCTCCCTGCAGGCCCGCCGGATCACCGCCGAGGGCGCCGTCGCCGACGACGCCGCCGTCCGGCTCCTGCTGCGCGAGGACCTGCCGGAGACCCCGCCCAAGCCCGCCGAGATCCCCATGGGCCAGTACCTGTGACCCGCCGGTCCCGCGGCGCCCGCCGTCCCCGGGGCGCCGCGGGACCCGCGGATCAGCGGTTCCTGTGGGTGTAGGCGTGGACCGCGAGCGGCATGAAGACCGCGATCAGCGCGAGTGACCACAGGACGGTGGCCGCCACCGGGTGCTGGAGGGGCAGGGCGGTGGCGGGTGCCGCCGGGTTGCCGAACAGCTCCCGCAGGGCCGCCACCAGGGAGCTGACCGGGTTCCACTCGCAGAGGACGCGGAGCCAGGCGGGCATGCCTTCGGTCGGGACGAAGGCGTTGGAGAGCATCGTCACCGGGAGGAAGATCGGCGCGAAGGCGTCCACGGTCTTCTCGTCCTTCATGACCAGGCCGAGCCAGATGCCGAGCCAGCCCAGGGCCATCCGCATCAGGATCATGAGGGCGAAGGCCGCGAGCGCCGGGGCGGCGCCCTCGTGCGGGCGCCAGCCCACCACCAGCCCGCAGACGGCCAGGGCGGCCAGGCCCGGGATGCCGGTCAGCAGGTCCGCGGCGGACTGGCCGAAGGGCATGGCCCAGCGGGTGACCGGCAGGGAGCGCAGGCGGTCCATGACCCCGCGGCCGGCGTCCGTGGCGGTCGCCAGGGCGTTGGCCATCACGGCGGTGAAGATGACCATGCCGAACAGCCCGGGCATGAGGTACTCGCGGTAGTTCCCGCCGCCGGGCACCCGGATCGCGCTGCCGAAGACGTAGCCGAACATCACGATCATGAGGACCGGGAAGAGCAGGGCGGCGACGAGCTCGCCGGGGCGGCGCCTGAGCTGTGTGAGGTGTCTGCCGAACATCGTCAGGCCGTCGGCGAGGGCCCGGGTGAGCGTGTTCACACCGTCTCCTTCGGGCGGTCGGTGAGCTTGAGGAAGACCTCGTCGAGGGTGGGGCGGCGCAGGGAGACGTCGACGGCGGCGATCCCTGCGGCGTCCAGTTCGCGGACCGCCTCCGGCAGCGTGATCTCGCCGACCGGGAGGCTCAGCCGCTCCCCCGAGAGGTCGGGCTCGCCCCTGCCCGCCCGGACGGTGAGCAGACCGGCGGCGCGGACGGCGTCCGCGGGATCGGCCAGGACGACGTCCAGGCGGGTGCCGATCTGGGCCTTCAGCCGGTCGGGGGTGTCCCGGGCGATGACGCGGCCGTGGTCGATGACGGCGATGTCGTCGGCGAGCTGATCCGCCTCGTCCAGGTACTGGGTGGTGAGCAGGACGGTGGTGCCCTGCGCGACCAGGTCGCGGACGGCCTGCCAGATCTCGCCGCGGCTGCGCGGGTCCAGGCCGGTCGTCGGCTCGTCCAGGAAGAGGACCTCGGGATCGACGACGAGGCTGGCGATGAGGTCGAGCCTGCGGCGCATCCCGCCGGAGTAGCCGGAGGCGGGCTTGTCCGCGGCGTCCGCCAGGCCGAAGCGTTCGAGCAGCTCGTCGGCCCGCTGCCGCGCCCGCCTGCGGCCCAGGTGGTGGAACCTGCCGAACATGCGCAGGTTCTCGCGGCCGGTCAGGTACTCGTCGACGGCGGCGCTCTGCCCGGCGAGGCCGATGCGCCGCCGTACCTCCCCCGCCTGCCGGACGACGTCGAAACCGGCGACCGAGGCGCGGCCCTCCGTCGGGTCGGCGAGGGTGGCGAGGATGCGGACGGCGGTGCTCTTGCCCGCGCCGTTGGGTCCGAGCACCCCGCAGACGGAGCCTTTGGCGACCTCCAGGTCCAGGCCCCGGAGCGCGCGGGTGTCGCCGTACCGCTTGTGCAGTCCTTCGGCGACGACGATCGGGTCTTCCATCGGACCCTCCAAATGGGTACGTGGTACGCAGTAATAGCCGGACCCTAACTAATTGAGTACGATGTACGCAAGTGGGAGGATGGCGGGGTGAACGACGAGCAGGCGAAGCTGATCATCTGGGCCAGGCCGCCCCGGTCGTCCCGCGGGCCCAGGCCCGCCTTCACGCTCGAGGGCATCGCCCGCGCCGCCGTCGCGCTCTGCGACGCCGAGGGCCTGGACGCGCTGACCATGCGCCGGCTCGCCGCGGAGCTGGGCACCGGCACGATGTCGCTCTACCGGTACGTGCAGACCAAGAACGACCTCGTCGACCTCATGGTCGACCTCACCCTCGAGGAGATCGGGCGGCCCGCCCACCCGGACTGGCGCACCGGGCTGAGCTGGCTCGCCCGCCAGATCCGCGCCCGCGCCCTACGGCATCCCTGGATCGTCCAGGTCGACGCCCCCTACTTCTTCCTCGGCCCCAACGGCATCGAGTACGTCGAGTACCTCTACGGCATCGTCGACGGCATCGGGCTCGGCATCGACGAGATGATGCGCGCGGTCAACCTCGTGGCCGTCTACGCCGAGGGCGCCGTCCGCGGTGAACTGGCCGCCGTGCGGCGGGCCGCCGAAGCCGGGTGCACCGAGGACGAGTGGATGCGGGCGCACGGCCCGCACTTCCATTCACTGATGGCCACCGGACGGTACCCGCTGATGCACCGGGTGATGCTGGAGGCCGAGCAGCCGCACATGACGCCCGAGGAGAACTTCGAGCACGGGCTCCAGCGCGTCCTGGACGGCATCGAGGACTGGCTTCCTGGACCAAGGGCGCGAGAACGCCGCTGACCCGGGTCACCCGGGGGAGCGCAGGTAGTCCAGGTAGACGGGGCGGAGGGCGTCGGCCAGCTCGCCCTCGCCCGCGCCGAAGAAGTCGGTGACCAGGCCGAAGACGCGCATGAGGTCGGTCTCGCTGCGCTCCATGTTGCCGAGCGCGGCCTCCGCGGCGGGGATGTCGCTCAGCAGCCGCCAGAAGAAGCCCGCGTCCTTCCGGTGCAGCGCGAGTTTCACCGCCCGGTCGTGAAGCTCCTCCGACGGAAGGTCATCGAGTCTCTCCTGGTTCTCCTCCATGCCCGCGTCCTACCCCGCCTCCCCCCGTGCCAGACCGTGACGGATCAGACAGGCGTGCCGCCTCACTTGGCGTCGGCGTAGCAGGGGACGGTGGCGGCCTCCATGGGGAAGACGACGGAGGTGGAGCCGAAGAGCAGGCGGGCGGCCTCGGCGGCGGCGGCGTGCAGGGCGCGGGTGACGGCCTCGGCCTCCCCCTCGGGAGCGTGGACGATGACCTCGTCGTGCTGGAAGAAGACGAGGTGGGCGCCGCCGGGCAGGCGGGGGCGCAGGAGCGCCATGAAGGCCAGCGCCCATTCGGCGGCGGTGGCCTGGACGACGAAGTTGCGGGTGAAGCGGCCGCGGGAGGCGGCGGCGGCGCGGCCCGCCTCGGTGGTGATGAGGTCGCGGTACTCGGCGGAGGCCGGAGGGCAGGTGCGGCCGAGCAGGGAGCGGACCATCTCGCCCCGCTCCCCCGCGCGGGCGGCCGACTCCACGTACTCGAACGCCGCCGGGAAACGCTGCTTGAGGACGGTCAGGAGCTGGACGGCCTCGCCCGTGCCGCCGCCGTACATGGCCGACAGCATGGCGATCTTGGCCTTGTCGCGGGCGGAGGGGCCACCGGGGGTGTCGGAGAAGACCTCGGCCAGGGCGGCGTAGAGGTCGCCCTGGGCGGCGGCCTCGGCGAAGGCCGCGTCGCCCGCCAGCGCCGCCAGGACGCGGGGCTCCAGCTGGGCCGCGTCGGCGACGATCAGGACGTGGCCGGGATCGGCGACCACGGCGCGGCGCAGGACCTTGGGGATCTGGAGCGCGCCGCCGCCCCGGGTCGCCCAGCGCCCCGAGACCACGCCGCCGACGACGTACTCGGGACGGAAACGGCCGCCCTTGGCCCAGGTGTCGAGCCAGGACCAGCCGTGGGCGGTGTGCAGCCGGGCGAACTCCTTGTACTCCAGGACCAGCGGCACGGCCGGGTGGGCGACGCCCTTCAGCACGTACGCGCGGGTGGAGGCGACCGGGAAGCCCGCCCCGGCGAAGGCCTTCACCAGCTGCTGCGGGGAGTCGGGATTCACCGGGTGGCCGAACGCCGCGGCGATGCGGTCGGCCAGGTCCTGGAGCAGGCGGGGCCGCAGGCCGGGAGACGGTCGCGGCCCCAGCAGGCCGGTGAGCAGCTCGTCGTGCACGTCGGCCCGCCACGGCAGGCCCTCGTGGCTCATCTCCGCGGCGATCAGGCCGCCCGCGGACTCGGCGGCCGCCAGCAGCCGCAGCCGGCCCTCCAGCCGGGCGGCCTGGGCGCCGTACACCTGCGTGACCGCCTCGATCAGGGGCTCGACCGCCCCGCCGAAGAGGGACTGCTGCTCGCCCTCCTCCTCGTGCGACTCCTCCGGCGGCGGCAGGCCGCGCAGCCGGGCCAGCGCGGCGGGAACCGACCTGGACTCCCCCGGCCGGCCGTCGAACGCCAGCAGCAGCGCCTCGGTCAGCTCCAGGTCGTGGCAGCGGGCCACCCGCACCCCGGCGCGCAGCAGCCGGGGGTAGATCCGGGCCGTGGACGCCCACACCCAGCGCGGGGCCGACCGCCGCTCCCGTTCGGCGACGGCCGCCGCCAGGTCGGGGACGGGCTCGGGCTCCCCGGCGGGCCGCCCGTCCCGGGACAGCGCCCGCAGGACCCCGCCCCTCTCCCCCTCGGGCGCCACCGCGTAGAACATGTGTTCATTCTGGCGGGTGCGGCGGACATTCCCGCGCTCCGGGCGGGGTCTCCGTCAGAGGGGGACGGCGAACAGGGCGCGGCGGCGGGGGAACTCGGTGATGCTCCAGAGCCGGCCCTCGGACCGCTGGACGGTGAGGTCCTCGGGCCCGAAGGGGTAGGCGCGCGCCTCCGGCTCCTCGCCGACCCGCCCGACCAGCAGGCTGCCGCGGATCGCCCCGGTCCCCGCCTGGCTGAGGTACCAGGTGCCCCGGTGCGAGACGGCGCCCTGGATCTTGCCCGCGGGCAGCCGGTAGGCGTCCTCGGCCTCGGCGGTCCCCTCCCGGTTCGCCAGCGTCCCGTCGGACGCCAGCCGCCAGCGCGCCAGCCTTCCCGTCTCGCCGGGCCGGTCCACGTACTCGCCGCCGACCAGGAGGTCGGGCTCGGCGGAGCGGTCGACGGAGGCGAAGGAGAACCGGGCGCCGAGCACGGCCGGGCGCCAGGCGTCGCACTGCGGCAGGATGTAGCGGTACCCGTAGGCGTGGTAGCCGCCGTCCTTGCGGCCGATCCGGTTGCGGTCGCCGGTGCCGTCCTGGACGGACCGCAGGTCGAGGATCTGCCGCAGGTCGAACACCCGCAGCCCGCGCGTGGTGTCGGCGACGTACAGGTGGTCGCGGTACCAGGCGACGCCCCCGGCGTGGATGTCGATCGGCGAGTAGCCGCCGTCCGGCCGCCCGGTGACGGCCAGCACGTGCCGGTACCGCCCGTTCTCCGGGTCCAGGAAGGTCAGCCGGATCCCGCGCTCCTCGGTCGCCAGCTCCGGCTTCCAGTACCAGCTCGCGATGAAGGCGCCGGACCCGTGGCCGGCGTCCGAGGCGCAGGTCAGGCCCTGCGGGTACCAGTCGCGGGTGTCGTCGTCGGAGTCCTCGAGGGTGAACCAGTCGACCGGCCGGGGGTCCATCTGCCCGAAGGCCGTCGTGGGGCCCCGGCGGACGGCGGTGCGGTTGGCGTCGGCGAGCACCCGGGCCACCGGGGCCGCCTCGATGTCCCGTGCCAGCCTGGCCGCCCCCTCGGCCAGGTCCCCGGTCCTCCGGCGCAGGGTGAACGGGTCGGAAGCCACCGGAGCCAGTTTCAGCATCGTCCGACTATGCACCGAAAGCTCTTTTCATGCCACAAGATCGGCACATTAAATGTGTCGCCCTCCCCGCCGCTCCGGGGATATCGTGGCCGGACCGCGAGGGACGCGGCACAGGTGAGAGGCAGGGCCGGATGAAGACCGTCGTTGTGACAGGCCGTTCCCAGGTCCTGGTCTCCCAGGCGCCCGCCTGAACCTCTGACGCTCAGGCCGGCGCCGTTCGTGAAAGGCGCCACCTCAGTGGCTTTCTCTCTCTTCTCCCTCGGCTTCGACGCGTCCTTCTCCGCCGCCCTGGAGCCGGGGTACACCGCCGGGAGGGTCTCCCGGGTCGACCGCGGCTCCTGCGACGTGCTCTGCGAGCACGGCGAGCGCCGCGTCCCGTGGAGCGGAACGCTCACCCGCGCCGCCTCCCATGACCCCGTCGCGCTGCCCTGCGTGGGCGACTGGGTCGCCTTCGACACCGCGATCCGCGGCGTGCTGCCCCGGCGGACGAGCATCGTGCGCGCCGGGGTGCGGCCCGGCGACTCCCACGGGCAGGTGCTGGCCGCCAACGTGGACGTGGTCCACGTGGTGGAGCCCGCCCTGCCCGAGCCCGACCTCGGCCGGATCGAACGGCTGCTCACCCTGGCGTGGGAGAGCGGCGCCCGTCCGGTCGTCGTGGTCACCAAGGCCGATCTGGCCGATCCGGACGGCCTCCTGGACGGGATCGCCGCCGCCGCTCCGGGCGCCGAGGTGCGCCTCGTCTCGGCGCGCACCGGGGAGGGCCTGGACGCGCTGCGCCCCGCCCCGGGCGAGACGGCCGTGCTGCTCGGCCGCTCGGGAGCGGGCAAGTCGACCCTGGTCAACGCGCTGGCGGGGGCCGAGCTCATGCAGACCGGGGCGATCCGGGAGGCCGACGGGCGCGGCCGGCACACCACCGTGCACCGGGAGCTGCTGATCCTGCCCGGCGGCGGGATGATCATCGACACGCCGGGCCTGCGCGGGATCGGCCTCCACGACGCCGGGGACGGCCTGGCGCTGGCCTTCTCCGACGTCGAGGAACTGGCCGGGGAGTGCCGGTTCGCCGACTGCGCGCACGAGGGCGAACCGGGCTGCGCGGTCCTGGCGGCCGTCGAGTCCGGCGACCTGCCCGAGCGGCGCCTGGCCTCCTGGCGGAAGCTCCGCCGCGAGGCCGAGTGGGCGGCCTCGCGCACCGACGCCAGGCTGCGCGCCGAGCGCACCCGGCAGTGGAAGGTCATCCACAAGTCGATGCGCGGCCGCAACCGCCCCTGACCGGTGCGGCGGCGGGTCCTCTCTCCCGGGCCCGCCGCCGCCGCGGCGTCACAGCAGGTCGAGCTCGGGCCGCTTGGGCAGGCGCCCGTCGCCGGACGACTGGCCCTTGATGCGGCGCTCCACCCACGGCAGGAAGTAGTTCCTGGCCCAGTAGAGGTCCTCGCGGGTGGACTCCTGCCAGGACTTGCGGGGGTTCTTCGGCCACGGGGAGCGCCAGTCGCCCTCCACCGGGACGCCGAGGATCTCCGCGATCGCCAGGGAGAGCCTGCGGTGCCCCTCGGACGTCAGGTGCAGCCGGTCCTCGTGCCAGGCGCCGTCGTGCGACAGCACCGACATCGACCACAGGTCGACGACCTTCAGGTCGTAGCGGTCGGCGATGGAGCGGATGTGCAGGTTGAGCGTGGCCACCTTGCCGCGCCACCTGCCGTCGCCCCCGCGCCCGTTCATCCCGCGCTGCTTGGGGTCGAAACCGGTGAAGACCACGACCTCGGACCCGGCGGCCCGCAGCCTGCGCACGCAGTCCAGGTACAGGGAGGCGATGACGTCCGGGTCGGCGCCCGGACGCAGCATGTCGTTGCCGCCCGCGGAGAAGGTGACCAGGTCGGGGGCCATCTCCACGGCGCACGGCACCTGCTCTTCGGCGACCTGGCGCAGCAGTTTCCCGCGGATCGCCAGGTTGGCGTACCGCAGCCCCGGCTGGACGGCGTCGATGTGCCCGGCGAGCCGGTCGGCCCAGCCGCGGAACCGGTCCGGGCCGTCGTGGTCGTTCAGGCCTTCGGTGAAGCTGTCGCCGAGCGCGACATAGGACTTGATGTCTTTCACGACGTTAAGCCTGCATGATGCACACAACCTTACGCGACCGTAGGGGAGGTGACCCCTCCCACGTCGCGGAGGCCGATCCGCAGGTCCTGCTCGACCGGCGGGGAGAGCTCGTGCTCGCGGCAGCCCGAGACGCCCAGGCAGCGGATGCGCAGTTCGTCGGCGGTGACGTCGACGCGCAGGAAGCTCTTGAAGAAGGGCGGGTCGTCGCCGTCGAAGGCCTCGGAGAAGATCTTCCGGTAGGCCTCCCCCACGGGCAGCCGGAACCTGCGGGGGGCGCCCCGCCCGCCCTTGGGCACGCCCATCAGGAACGCGATGAACCTCGCCCTCCGGGTCGCCCTCGCCCGCCTGCCCTCCTCCCGGGTCGGCTCCAGGCCGAGGCGGTCGGCGATCGCCGCGGCGGCCTCCGGGTAGGAGAGGTCGAAGAACCTCTTCAGCCCCAGGCGGCGCAGGCGGCGTCCGTACAGGCGGCTGTAGAACACCAGCGAGTCGCCGCGCAGCGGGTAGCAGGTGAAGTCCTCCTCGGGCACGACGGTGGTGCGCCCGATGGTGTGGGTGGCGTGCATGTAGGCCCCGGAGCCCCCGGCCACCAGGTACTCGATCCTCCGCCCGGCCTCCACCTCAACGGAGTACCGCTGGTAGTTGTGGATGTCGCCGCCGATGACCGCGACGTAGCCCGACGAGCGGACGATCTCGTCGACGGTGCCGCCGCCCTCGATCGGGCACGGCTGGTACCGGTCGTTGCGGTAGAGGGGCTTGCCGGTGAGCAGCAGCTTGGGCCGGGGGTCGGCGGAGACGCGGCGCAGCCACTCCCCCTGGTCGCGGTCGATCCCGCCGCTGATCCCGGTGTCGATGCCCACGATCCGCAGGTGCGGGCTGTCGATCATCCAGTACGGCCCCGGCTGCACGCCCTGCTGGGCGGGCGCCGGGCGCAGCTTGCGCGCCTCGGCCAGCGCGCCCTCGTCCGCGGGGTCGGGGCGCCGCCACAGCCGGCGGGCCAGGAAGCCCATGCGGCCCTTCCACCAGCCCCCGGGCGAGCCGTCGCCGCGCCGGTCGCAGAAGACCCGCATGAACCCCTCGAGCCCGTCGTACCAGTCGTGGTTGCCGGGCAGCGCGTAGATGGGCCCCTGGTAGCCCTGGTAGGCGTGGAAGAACTTGTGCGGGTAGTCGTTGATGCTCCCCGTCGGGTAGATGACGTCGCTGGCGATCACCATGAAGTCGGTGTCGGCGCCCGCCTTGAGCGCGGGGGGCACCACCGCGAACTGGGAGCGGTCGCCCTCGCCGGTGTCGCCCAGCAGGAGGAACGAGAAGCCGCCCTCCTCGGTGCGCAGCAGCTGGTCGCCGGGGGCGCCCACCCAGCGGCGCCGCAGGTCGTCCACCGGGTCGCCGAACCACCGGGCGATCACGTCGTTGCGCGAACGCCACAACACCGAGGGGCGCAGCCACGACAGCGGGGCCTGCGGTCCGAGCGCCTCGAAGGTTCCGGGTTCCCGGCAGCCCCAGCCCGCGCCGGACGTGGACTGGTGTGAGTTGCGGGGGGACGTCTTCACCCGCCAAGACGATCACGAGGGGGCGCCCGGAGACAAGTACTCAGCGGGGATGGTGGTGTTGCCCCGTCAGCGGGACGTGCTCCTCGCCCTCGGGAAGCAGGTCGGGCGCGGTCTGCGGGCCCGGGTCCGGCGCCGCGGCGGGAGCGGGCACGGGCGCCCCGGGCAGCCCCTGGGAGAGGACCTCGATGAACGCCGCCAGCTCGGCGGTCGGCAGGCGGAAGGTGGCGGCGCAGGTGTCGCGGTTCCACAGGCTGAGCACCACGAGGTCCACATCGGGGTGCCAGGACAACCGCAGCGCGCGGCCGTCACCGCGTGCGTCGAAGAAGACCTCGCCCGAGCGCGGCAGCGCGTAGCCAGACATGCCGCCATGCTCTCGCGGCCGAAAGAGGGCTGTCCAGCCCTTCGGCTCAGCCCACCCCGAAGCCGCGCGGGTCGTCCGAGGACACGATCTCCCTGCCCAGCGGCATCAGCGAGATCGGGATCATCTTCAGATTCGCCCAGCCGAACGGGATGCCGATGATCGACAGGAACAGCGGAATGCTGGTCGCGATATGACCCAGCACCAGCCACCAGCCCGCGAACACAAACCAGATCACGTTCCCGATGAACGACGGCGCACCAGCATCCGGCTTCTTCACCGCCGTTCGCCCGAACGGCCACAACACATACCCGGCGATACGGAAGGAAGCCACACCAAATGGAATAGTGAAAATAAGGATGCAGCAGATGATTCCGGCCAGTACATACCCGATGGCCATCCAGATGCCGCAGAAGAGCAGCCAGAGCGCGTTGAGCACAAGACCGATCACCTTCATGGACTGGCCTCCCACGGCTCGCCCTCAGCGTCTCGCGACCGCACACGGCTGTCACCCGTGTGCGGCTCCACCACCGAGACTACCCGACCCATCGACCCGACGACCGGTTCCGTTTCAACCTGGTCCATGAGTTAGAACATATCGCGATACGCGCTGATTCCTCTCGCGTTTGATGGTCGACCCCACGGCCTTCAAATCCGCGCGCTCGTCATAAAACTGCGGCAATCCGCGAGTAATTCATTTACTCTCGCCACACGTTGAATGCCCCGGCGACGGCTGCAACCGTCCCGGGGCCGGCCGACTGTTCAGGAGCCGACATGACGAATACAAGCACACACCTGTGCGGCACGACCGAAACGGTCGTCCACACCACAACGCCGCGTGCCCTCCGGGCCGTGGACTATCTCCGGGTGAGCACCGAGGAGCAGAGGTTCGGTTACGGCATCGCCAGCCAGGCGCGCAGGAACAGCCGCCACATCGCGAACAAGGGCTGGGAGCACATCGGCACGTACAAGGACGAGGGGATCTCAGGCTTCAAGGAGATGGGCGAACGCCCAGATTTCGATCGGCTGATGGAGGACGCGAAACTCGGTGGATTCGACCTCGTCGTTGTGGAGAAGGGCGACCGTATCGGCCGTGTCGGCCGAGCCTTCTGGCGCTGGGTCTGGGCGCTGGAGGACATGGGGATCTTCGTGGCCATCACCGACCGGAACATCGACAACACCACTCCCGAGGGACAGGTGCAGATGCGCCGGGAGGCCGACTACGCCGAGACCGAAAGGGAGAACATCCGCTCACGCACCCAAGGCGGTCTCCAGGAGAAGGCCGAAGGGCCCGGGTCGCCGCACATCGGCGGCAAGCCTCCGTACGGCTACCGGATCGAAGGGAAGGGCGTCAAGGGCGCCTCGCGCTTGGTCATCGACGAAGCCGAGCAGGCTGTCGTACGCCGCGTCCACAACATGGTGGTGGTCGACGGGCTCAACCTGCGCCAGTGCGCCATCCGTCTCAACGCCGAGGGGATCACCTGCCGTTCGGGACGTCCCTGGTCGGCGGCCAACCTCCGCGATCGAATCATGTCCCGTGCCGTGCTCGATGCCGAACTGATCTTCCGTGGCCCGAACGCCAGGACCGATGCGGACGGCAGGCCGCTCTGGGGCGAGTCGGTGACGATCTCGCTGCCGCGCGTTCTGTCCGAGGACGAGGCCGCCGCACTCCGCCGAAAGGTCGCCGCGCGGGCGAAGTCCAGCAGCCGCAACCGTGCGGTCTATCCGCTCACGGGCCGTCTGATCGGCTTCTGCACGGCTCCGTACACCGGCATCAGCCATGAGTCGCTCTCGTACGGTCGTCGCAGCTACCGGTGCCGCGGCAAGGCTGCCACTGTGCCTGGTCAAGAGGTCTGCGACTGCTCGTACGTGGACGCCGAGGCGGTGGAGAAGCGCGTCTGGTCGGAGATCGTCACCCTCCTCGGCGACTCGCGCAAGCTGGAAGCGCTGGCCGCCGAATGGGTCGGCATGTCCCATGGCGACCAGGCTGTGCATGCCGAGCGGATCGCCGGCCTCGACCGGCAGATCGATGCCCTGAAGGCTTCCACCACCGCCGTGATCCTGGTATCCGCCAAGCAGCAGCAGCCCCCGGACGCCATCGCCACCGCGACGTCGGTCCTCAACGAAGAGTTGCAACAACTGGAGGAAATGCGCGCTGAGGCCGCTGCATGGCTGGCCGAGGTCGAGGAAGCCGATCGCCGGGCCCGCAACCTCAAGGCCCTCGCCGAACCGGCTCAGCACCGACTGGCGGACATGACTCTGGAAGATCAGAGTGAGGTGCTCGGCCTACTCAACGTGAAGGTGTTCATCGAGGGACCGGTGCCCGTTCGAGCCGGAGGCCGCGCCTGCACCGTGCAAGCCTGGTACAGGGCGGCCGAAGTGAACGTTCCGGCAACCGACCTGACGGATGAGCAGTGGACACGGGTCTCCCACCTGCTCCCCACCGGCCGACACGATCGCGTACGACGCTCGGTGGACGCCATCTTCGCCAAGGCCCGGACCGGCGCCTCCTGGCCGAGGCTCCGCGAGGAGTACGGCTCACCGAACACGGCCTCGAAGTACTTCAACAAGTGGGTCGCACAGGGAATTTGGGACGAGCTCGACGCGGCGCTTGCGGAGGTGGCACGAGTGCCCGTTCCTGCGTGCGATTTCCTCCCGCCTATGCGAATCGAAGGGCTGGTTGATCCCCGCGTGATACTGAGCGCCGAGGAACGATCCCGAGCCAGATGAGATTCAGGATCGTGCGCATACCTCGAGACTACGGCCGGATCACGCGAAGCGCTCCCGGCAGGACACGGGCGGTGACGGGGAGGCGGCCGGGCAGCTCGCCGTCGCAGCCGTAGGGCAGGTCGCGGGAGGCCTCGATGCGGATCTCCTTTCCGCGCAGCACCTCGACCTGGGGCCGCCGGACGTGCGCGCCGGTCTCCAGCTCGTTCATCACCGTGGCGAACAGCAGGGGGGACATGTGATGGATGATCACGACGTCCAGCAGGCCGTCGTCCACGGAGGCGTCGGGGGCGACGTGGCGGTTGAAGCCGTAGTACCCGGAGTTGGCGGCGACCACCGTGTACGCGCGGTGCTCCCGGCGTTCGCCGTCCAGCGTGACGGTGTAGGTCACCGGTTTCCAGGTGACGAAGGCCCGTGCCCCGCCGAAGGTGTACGAGGCCTTGCCCTTCAGCAGCCTCGTCTCGTTGGCGTACAGGTTGGCCAGGGCGTCCACGCCCGTGTAGACGCTGCCGAGACCGGGCCGCCCGTTGACCTCGATGAGGTCGGTCGGGCGCGAGCCGCCGTGCAGCAGCAGCTCGGCGAGTTCCGGCGCGCCGGTGGGCAGCCCGAGCTGGCGGGCGAAGTCGTTGCCCCGCCCGGCGGGCACGATGCCGTACTCGGCGTCGAGCCCGGCCAGGGCGCCGCCGACCGCGCCGACGATGCCGTCGCCGCCGACGCCCAGCACCGTGTCGCCGCGCAGGGCCGCGGCGCGGGCGACCTCCCCGGCGTGGGCGAGGCTCCGGCTGTACTCGACCTGGAGCGCGGCGCCCCCGTCGCGCAGCAGGCGGGCGAGCGCCAGGAGCGTCCGGGCGGCGGAGGCGTCGCCCGCGGTCGGGTTCACGACCGCCGTGAAGGTCCTCACGGGACCAGGATGCCGGGGTTGAGGATCCCGGCGGGGTCGAGGGCGCGTTTCACGGCGCGCAGGACCTCCACGCCCACCGGGCCGATCTCCTCGGCGTAGGCGGCGCGGTGCTCGGTGCCGACGCCGTGGTGGTGGCTGATCGAGCCGCCCGCCGCGATGATCGCCTCGTTGACCGCGGTCTTGGCCGCGTCCCAGTCGGCGTCCCGGGTGATCTGCCCGGAGACGACCGTGAAGTACAGGGAGGCGGACGAGGCGTAGACGTGGGAGATGTGGCACATCACGAGGTGGCCGGGGAGCGCCGCCTTGACCGCCTCGTACAGCGCCGGGATGTTCGACCAGAACGTGGTGGTCTCCAGCGTCTCGACGAAGGCGCCCACGTCCAGCAGCGAGTCGCGCAGGTAGGGCGCGGCGAACCGGCCGTGCTCCCAGCTCTCGCCCGGCTCGGCGCCCAGGTCGGTGCCGCCGAGCGCGGCCAGGACGGCGCGGGTGCGGTCCCTGCGGGCGGCCACCTCGTCGGGCTCGCCCTCGTAGCCGACGATGGCCAGGCAGCCGGAGTCGCCTTCGCCGATGCTCCCGGCGCGGGCGAGGCCGACCATCGTCTCGGTCTCGTCCGACAGGCGCAGGACGGTCGGCATCGGGCCGTCCTGGGACAGTTTGCGCAGCGCGGCCGCGCCGACGGCGAAGTCGGGGAAGCTCCAGCCCTCGTAGAGCTTGACCTCCGGTACGGGCCGGATCCGCACGGTCAGCGAGGTGATGACGCCGAACGCGCCCTCGGAGCCGAGGACGAGCTGGCGCAGGTCGGGTCCGGCCGCGGACTTCTGCGCCCGGCCCAGGACCAGGGTGCCGGTGGGCGTGGCGACGGTCATCCCGACGACCAGCTCGTCGAACCTGCCGTATCCGGCGGAGGACTGGCCGCTGGAGCGGGCGGCGGCGAACCCGCCGATGCTCGCCCATTCGAAGGACTGCGGGAAGTGCCCGATGGTGTAGCCGTGCCCGGCCAGGAGCGCCTCGGCCTGCGGGCCGCGCAGCCCCACCTGGAGGGTGGCGGTGCGGCTGGTCTCGTCGACCTCACCGAGCGCGTCTAGCCTGCGCAGGTCCAGCGCGACGAACGCGGGCGCCTGCGGGGCGAGTCCGCCGACGACCGAGGTGCCGCCGCCGAACGGGACCACCGCGAACCCGTGCTCGGTGGCCAGCTCCAGGACGGCCATGACGTCCTCGTGGGTCTCGGGCAGGACGACCGCGTCGGGGGTCTGGGCGGTGTCGCCGCGGCGGATGCGCAGCAGGTCGGGCGTGGACTTGCCTCCGGTGTGCCGCACCCGCGTCTCGGCGTCCGTGCGCACCTCGGCGACCTCGCCGAGCGCGGCGAGCACATCGGCGTCCAGCCGGGGCGGGGGCGGCGCGATGGCGGCGAGGTCGACGGGCGGCTCGTCCCGCGGCACGACTCCGAGCACCTCGCGCAGCAGCGAGGTGATCGACTCGGACAGGGGCGTGGCCTTGGCGGGATCTCCCCAGCCCGACCACGAGATCTCCACGGGCACGTCGTTCCTTCCCATTCTTCGGTTTCCGGACTCTTGTGGTTCACTGTGACACATGACGTCGATTCGTCACAACCACCGAGCGGGACGGCGGCCGGGCCGCACCGGTGAGGACACCGTCCTCGACGCGGCCCGCGACTGCGTGCTGGCCGTGGGCGTCCGCCGCACCACGCTCACCGACATCGCCCGCAGGGCGGGCGTCTCCCGGATGACGCTCTACCGCCGCTGGCCGGACGTGCAGACGATCGTCGGGGACCTGATGACCCGCGAGTGGCTCGCCCTCGCCGAGTCCGTCATGACCGAAAGCGCAGGAGACGCACGCGAACGGCTGGTCGGCACCCTGGTGCGGGGCACGGGCGCCTTCCGCGCGCACCCGCTGCTGCGCAAGATCGTGGAGGTCGATCCCGAGCTCCTGCTCCCCTACCTGCTCACCCGGACGGGCGCCAGCCAGGAGGCGTTCCTGGAGCTCATCGAACGCGAACTCGTCCGCGGCCACGAAGACGGCAGCGTCCGCACGGACGTTCCGGCCCGCCAGGCGCGTGCCGTGCTGCTGGTCGTGCAGGGATTCGCCCTGTCGCTGCCCACGATGCTCGGCGAAGGCGACCTTTCCGCGGAGCGTTTCGACGAAGAACTCCGCCTCCTGCTCCACCGGTTCCTCACTCCCGAGGGCTCTGAAGGGAATCCGCATTGAACGCCCGTGTCGATCCGAGCACTTCTCTCAACGCGTCGAGGCGCGCCCGCGAACTCGCCGCGTCCGCCGACGACGTCGCGGACGTGCTGGTGATCGGCCTGGGCGTCACCGGCGCGGGAGTCGCACTCGACGCCGCGTCGCGGGGGCTCAAGGTGACCGCGATCGACGCGCAGGACCTGGCGTTCGGCACGTCGCGGTGGAGTTCCAAGCTCGTCCACGGCGGTCTGCGCTATCTGGCGTCCGGGCAGTTCGACGTCGCCTACGAGAGCGCGGTCGAACGCGGCGTCCTCATGACGCGCACCGCTCCCCATCTCATCCGCGCGATGCCGTTCGTGATGCCTCTGACACCGCTGATGTCACGCCGCAATGCGGCGCTGGCGGCCGTCGGCCTGCGTGCCGGGGACATGCTGCGCACCGCCGCGCGCACGCCGCGCAAGGTGCTGCCCGGCCCGTTGCGGTTGTCGCACGCGGACACGATGCGGCTGGCGCCGGCGCTGCGGGAGGACGGGCTGCGCGGCGCGCTGTTGTCGTGGGACGGGCAGTTGTGCGACGACGCGCGCCTGGTCACCGCGATCGCGCGCACCGCGGCCGGGCACGGGGCCCGGATCCTCACCCGCTGCAGGGCGATCGAGGTCACCGGTGAAGGCGTGCGGGTGCGCGACGAGCTGACCGGCGAGGTGAAGGACCTGCGGGCGCGGAAGGTCGTCAACGCCGCCGGCGTGTGGGCGGGCGGCCTGGTCCCCGGCATCGAGCTGCGCCCCTCGCGCGGCACGCATCTCGTGCTCGAGGGGAACGCGCTCGGCACGCTCAAAGCGGGCCTCCACCTGCCCGTCCCCGGCAGCCTCAACCGCTTCGCGCTGGTCCTCCCCCAGGACGACGGGCGCATCTACGTCGGCCTCACCGACGAGCCCGTCGACGAGATCCCGGACGTCCCCGCCGCCACGGAAGGCGACATCGGCTTCCTGCTGGACCTGCTCGGCATCGCCCTGGACACCACCGTCCGCCGCTCCGACGTGCTGGGCGCGTTCGCGGGCCTCCGCCCCCTGCTGAACGCGGACGGCCGCACGGCCGACATCTCCCGCCGCCATGCCGTCCTCACCTCCCCCGAGGGGGTCGTGACGGTCGTCGGCGGCAAGCTCACCACCTACCGGCGCATGGCGCAGGACGCGGTGGACGCGCTGGGCCTGGACGCGGGGCCCTCCCGGACCGCCGGGATCCCCCTCGTCGGGGCGCCCGGGGCCACCCCTCCGGCCGCTCCCGTCCGGGTGCCGCTCCGGCTGGCCCGCCGCTACGGGGCCGAGGCCCCGCTCATGGCCGCGCTCGCCGGGGACGACCCCGCCCTGCTGGAGCCGGTGCTGCCCGGCCGCCCGTTCCTGGCCGTCGAGTGGGCCTGGGCGCTGGCCCACGAGGGCGCGCTCGACGCCGCCGACCTTGTGGACCGCCGCACCCGGATCGGCCTGGTCGCGGCCGACCGCGAGGCGGCGCTCCCCGCGGCGAAGGCACTGGTGGCGGCCGCGGCCGCCGAGGCGGGAGATAGATCACAGGATCTTTGAGGTGTGACTCCTCCTTGGCCGGGCAGGCCAAGTTAGGTTAGGGTGTCCTAACTAAGTTTTTCGGGGGAGGAGTGACGGCAGTGGTGCATTCGGCTTCCTGTGAGCACTGCCCCGGCAGTCACACCGGTGAGCGCCCCTGCCTGGCCAGCGCGACCGTCAAGCCGCACAGCTGGCTGCTGCTGGAGCACCCGGGCCCCTGGGCGCCCAAGATCGAGAAGATGGACCTGCCGCTGGTCGCCGAGGCGCTGCGGCACGGGGTGCGCCCCCAGCTCATCCGCCGGCCGGGCCGGCGCCCGGCCGCCTCCGCCACGCGCGTCTACGTCGGCTGGTCGGGCCACCGCCCGTGGATGGAGACGCGCCTGGTCGCCGACCCGGCGGAGCTGGCCGGGCTGGACCTCGCCGCGGTCGCCCGCGGCAGGCGCCCCGGCTTCGGAGAGCTCGTCGAGGAGCCCGTCGTCCTGGTGTGCACACACGGCAAGCGCAACGCCTGCTGCGCCCGCACGGGCGCGCCCCTGGCGCGCGGGCTCGCCGAGCGGTACGGCGGGCTGGTCTGGGAGACCACCCACGTCGGCGGCGACCGCTTCGCCGCCAACATGGTCTGCATGCCGCACGCCCTGTACTACGGGGACCTCGACGCGGCCTCCGCGCGGGAGGCGGTCGAGGCCTACCTGCGGGGCGAGGTCGTCCTCGACCGGTTGCGCGGCCGCGCCGGGCTGCCGGAGCCCGCGCAGGCGGCCGAGCATTTCGTCCGTGAACGCACCGGGCTGATGGGCATCGACGAGGTACGCGTCACTTCCGTCACGGGAACCGGTCCTTATATGACCAGGGTCACAGCGGGTGGTGATCTCTGGTCCGGTACCGTCGAACTGGTAGAAAGCCCTAGTTTCTGCGGGGCAGAGTGTGATGTGAGCGTTCAGACATACCAAATGCGGGGGCTGACCCTTCACACCGAAGCGGCGCTCGTGTAACCTCTCGGAGGCCCCAGTCGGGGATGCTGCGCCGCGAGCTTACCCATCATAGGGAACACAGCGGCAACTCCAGACGTTGTAAATTTCAGCGCCACTGAGCGCTAGCAACGTCTTTGTCCGAAATTGCTCAGAAATCAACTGAGGTGGGTGTTTCATGGCTCAGGTACGTCGGCAGGCTAACCTCCCCCGTCCCAGCTGGGGCTGGCAGGACGCCGCCGCGTGCCGGGGGGAAGACCTTGTGCTCTTCTTCGGCCCTGACGGCGAGCGTCAGCCCGAGCGGGAAATCCGCGAGCGCAAGGCGAAGCAGGTCTGCATGGGCTGCCCCGTCCGCACGGATTGTTTGGACTACGCCGTCTCCCGTCCGGAGAAGTACGGCACCTGGGGCGGGCTGAACGAGGACGAGCGCGCCTCCGAGCGTCGCCGCCGCATGCGCCGCGCCAACGCCGCCTGACGATCGGCCGCCGGACCCCGGCACTTCGAAGAACGTTCACGGCCCCGGTTACCCGGGGCCGTTTGCGTTCCCGCAACAGAAAACACAAAAGGCCCTCGCGAGAGGGCCTTTTGTGTTAAGCATTCACTTACCCGGCGAGCCAGCGCAGGGCGTTCTTCCGCGTGATCGCGTCCAGGGTCGCCTCGTCCACGCCGTGCGCGCGCAGGGCCGGCACGAAGGCGTCGAAGACGGTGCCGTACCCCGGGCCGCCGTAGTGGGCGATCTGCTCCATCCGGCAGATCCCGCCGCCCAGCAGCAGCCGGTCGGCGTACCCGGCCTCGATGAGCTCCAGCACCGGCCGGACCGCCTGCTCCCCGGTGGCGGCCAGCCGCCCGAAGCAGACGTAGGCGCCCAGCTCGGCGAGCTTGCGGTGCGCCCCGGGGTCCGCGGACAGGCTCTGCTGCCCCACGGCGACCCTGGCGGGGTCCAGGCTCGCCGCCATCAGCAGCTCCAGCTGGGCGGGCCCGGAGCGCCCGTAGGTGGCCACGGGCAGCCCCGAGGCCAGGGAGGCCTGGGCGGCGGCCTTCAGCGCGGTCTCCTCCGCGGGGGTGGGCTGCTCGCCCCAGCAGCCGATCTCGCCGATGACGCCCGGCAGGACGCTGGTGCCGTCCATGCCGAAGCCGATCTCGGCGACCAGCCGCTCGGCCATCCGGCCGGCGTCCAGGCCGCGGGCGCCCGCCGGGTGGAAGGGCTCGGTGAAGAAGCCGGTGCCCGCCACGACCGCCACCCCGCTGGCGGCGCTGATGCGCGCCAGGGCGGGCGCGTCGCGCCCCATGCCCAGGCAGGTGAGCTCGACCACCAGGCCGAGGTCCCCGCGCTCGCGCAGCCCGGTCAGCTCGTCGCAGACGTGGATCTCCTCGTCGAGCCAGCGCCGCGGCTCGGACTCCGCGCCGACCGGCCAGCGCAGGTCCATCCGCAGGTGCTCGTGGGCGAGTACCCCGCCCTGGACGGCGGAGATCGGCAGCGGGCCCGTGACCGTACGGATAGGGGCGTCAGTGGCAGGGTCCGTCATGGCACGCGAGGTTACGCGAACTTTGCCGGGATTAGTGAAACGTGTTCGGATTCTTTACCGACCCCCGCCGGGGCCCCTCAGTGCGCGCCGTTCTTCATCCGGGCCACCGCCCGGGCGCGCGACGTCCCGGCGGCGGGCCACCTCCGGTCCACCTCGGCGTTCAGGCACGCTCCCACCAGGACGGCGAAGGCCGTCACGTACAGCCAGGCCAGCAGGGCGATCGGGGCCGCCAGGGAGGCGCTCACCGAGACACCGGTCAGCGACTCCGACAGGTACACCCGCAGCAGGACGCTGCCGCCGATCCAGAAGACCACCGCCACGGCCGCGCCGGGCAGCTCCCGCCACCAGGCCGTGCGCACCGGGACGCTCAGGTGGTACAGCAGGCTGAGGAAGAGGATCGACAGGGTCAGCAGGACCGGCCAGTAGAGCATCGCGACCAGCCGGGCGGTGGAGGGGAACGTCTCCCGCGCCAGCGCCGGGCCGGCGATCATCAGCGGGATCACCACCACCGCGACGACCAGCCCCACGGCGTACAGGAAGAAGGACCTCAGCCGGGTGCGGATGAAGCCCCGCACGCCGTCCAGGCCGTAGGAGATCGTGATCGTGTCGACGTAGACGTTGAGCGCCCGCGATCCGGCCCACAGGGAGATCAGGAAGCCCACCGAGATGACCCCGATCCGCTCGCCCCGCACCACGTCGTCCACCAGCGGCCGCACCACCTTGTTCACCACGGGCTCGGTGAGGAAGGTGCGCGACCTGGCGATGATCCAGCCGCTGATCTCGCTGATCAGGTCGGGTCCGAGCAGTCCGCTCAGGTGGCCGACGCTGGAGACCAGGCCGAGGAAGAGGGGAGGCAGGGACAGCAGAGCCCAGAAGGCCGCCTCGGCGGCCAGACCGGTGATCCGGTAGTTGAACGCGGTGACGGTGGTGCCCTTCGTCAACGCCCACGACATACGGCACAGCGCGGCCGCCCTGCGGGGGGCCGGACCGGCGGGGGACTCCGCGACCTGCGGGGAAGCAGTCGTCACGCCGACCACCGTAGGGCCTTGCCTGCCCGGATCATGCCACCTTGCCCAAATAGATAGATCACCCTCGGCGAGCCACCCGTCCGGTTCCCGACACCTTCTCCCTGTATATGAGGTTGCCCACACCCCGGATGTTCACCGCATCCCCGGTGATGGGTGACACTGAGTCATGATCTGTGCTGCGTGCCGGGAGCGGCATCACGAGGACTGCAGGGGCGGGACCTGGTGCGACTGCCAGCACCAGCCCCCTGCCGAGCCCGTCGAGGAGGAGTCCCTCAACTGGGTGAGGCAGGGGTGATCCGGGGATGTCCACATGACGGACGTGACTGGACAAGGACCGCGACGCCGTGTCAGAGTCGAGCCATGACTGCTGCCCGTGACCCGTTGCTGGTGATGCGCCGGCACGTGGACTTCCTCCGGGTCCGCAGCGCCATCTGTCGGTAACGCCCTGACCACGCCCCCGACGTATCTTCGGGCGCGTGGCGACACCGGCGTGACCGCTCACGGGCTCAGCGACGAGCCTCTCCACCGAGCCGGGCACCGGGTCCCACGCTGCCCTCCGCAAGCTTCACCCTCTGGAGAGGACGCGCCGTGCCACCCCGCAAGCGAGGTGAGGGCCAGTGGGCCCTCGGCTACCGAGAGCCGCTGAACAAGAACGAAGAGACGAAGAAGAACGACGACCCGCTGAACGTGGGCCGCCGCATCGTCGAGATCTACAGCAAGACCGGCTTCGACTCGATCGACCCCGCCGACCTGCGGGGACGGTTCCGCTGGTACGGGCTGTACACCCAGCGCAAGCCCGGGATCGACGGCGGCAAGACCGGCTCCATCCCCGAGGAGGAGCTGGACGACCGCTACTTCATGATGCGCGTGCGCATCGACGGCCGCCAGCTGAGCCTGGAGCAGCTGCGCACCCTGGCGGACATCTCCGTCAAGTACGCCCGCAACACCGCCGACATCACCGACCGGCAGAACATCCAGTACCACTGGATCGCCATCGAGGACGTCCCGGCGATCTGGGACGCGCTGGAGAAGGTCGGCCTGAGCACCATGGAGGCCTGCGGCGACTCCCCGCGTGCCTTCCTCAACTGCCCGCTGGCCGGGATCGACGCGGATGAGATCCTCGACGCCACGCCCCAGGCCGACGAGATCCGCGAGCGCTACATCGGCTCGCCCGAGTTCTCGAACCTGCCGCGCAAGTTCAAGACCGCGATCTCCGGCTGCGCCTCCCACTGCACCGTCCACGAGATCAACGACGTCTCCTTCGTCGGCGTGGTCAACGAGGCCGGCCAGGTCGGCTACGACCTGTTCGTCGGCGGCGGCCTGTCCACCAACCCGATGTTCGCCAAGCGGCTGGGCGTCTTCGTCCGCCCCGAGCAGGCGCACGAGGTCTGGAAGGGCGTCATCTCGGTCTTCCGCGACTACGGCTACCGCCGGCTGCGGCACCGCGCCCGTATCAAGTTCCTGATCAGCGACTGGGGACCGGAGAAGTTCCGCGACGTGCTCCAGAAGGAGTACCTGGGCTACGAGCTGCCCGACGGCCCGCCGCCCGCGCCGCCCAAGGCCCAGCGCGACCACGTCGGCATCCACCCCCAGAAGGACGGCGCCTACTACGTCGGGTTCGCCCCGCGGGTGGGCCGGGTCAACGGCGAGAAGCTGAACGCGATCGCCGACCTGGCCGAGCGCTACGGCTCGGGCCGCACCGCGCTGACCACCGAGCAGAAGATGATCATTCTGGACGTGCCGCAGGAGAACACCGAGGCCCTGGCCGCGGAGCTCGAGAAGCACGACCTGCAGGTCCGCCCGTCGGTCTTCCGCCGCCAGAGCATGGCCTGCACCGGCATCGAGTACTGCAAGCTCGCGATCGTCGAGACCAAGCAGCGCACGATGGACCTCACGGACGAGCTGGAGAAGCGCCTCCCGACGTTCGACCAGCCGCTCACCATCAACATGAACGGCTGCCCGAACTCCTGCGCCCGCGTCCAGGTCGCCGACATCGGCCTCAAGGGCCAGCTCGTCGTCGACGAGGACGGCAACCAGGTCGAGGGCTACCAGATCCACCTGGGCGGCCAGCTCGGGCAGACCTTCGGCAAGAAGGTCCGCGGCCTGAAGACCACCTCGGCCAACCTCACCGACTATGTCGAGCGGGTCGTGCGCAGGTACGACGAGCAGCGCGCCGAGGGCGAGACCTTCGCCCAGTGGGTGGGCCGCGCCGACGAGTCCGAACTCCAGTAGGCGCGGAATGAGCGAGCGCGCCGTCCCGTTCTACTGCCCGTACTGCGGAGACGAAGACCTAGTTCCCTTCGAGGGGGACGGGACCTGGTACTGCCGGGCCTGTGCCCGCAAGTTCCGTGTGACTTTCCTCGGGATTGGAGCCCCCCGTTGACTCTGCTGGATACGGCACGATCGGAGACGGCGCGCCCCTCGCTGTCGCTGGAGGACATCGTCGACTCGGCCGCCGACGCACTGGAGGACGCCTCCCCGCTGGAGATCATCCGGTGGGCCTCCGCCACGTTCGGCGACCGGATCTGCCTGACGTCCTCCATGTCGGACGCCGCGCTGATCCACCTGGTCTCCAAGGTGAAGCCCGGCGTCGACGTGCTGTTCGTCGACACCGGCTACCACTTCGCCGAGACCGTCGGCACCCGGGACGCCGTCGAGGCGGTGTACCCGGTGAACGTGATCAACGTCCAGCCCAGCCGCACCGTGGCCGAGCAGGACCGCGACCTCGGGCCGCGCCTGTACGGGCGCAACCCCGACCTGTGCTGCCACCTGCGCAAGGTCGAGCCGCTCGGCCGCGCGCTGGAGGGCTACATGGCCTGGTTCACCGGCGTGCGCCGTTCGGAGACCACCTCGCGCAAGGCGATGCGGGTCGTGGAGTGGGACCGCAGGCGCGAGATGGTGAAGGTCAACCCGATCCTCAACTGGTCGGACGAGGAGATGGACAACTACGTCGCCGACAACGGCGTGCTGGTCAACCCGCTGCACTACGACGACTACCCGTCGATCGGCTGCGAGCCCTGCACCTCCCGCGTCGAGCCCGGCGCCGACCCCCGCAGCGGCCGGTGGGCCGGTCTGGGCAAGGTCGAATGCGGCATCCATCTGTAAGGCCTCCTCTCGTGGCGGTGGCGCACGGGTCGCGTGACCCGCGGGCGACCGCCACGGTGGAGTCCCTCCTGGACCTGGTGCGCGCCCGCGGCCTGGACGTGCGCACCTCCTACCTCGACCACGCGCCGCCCTCGCCCGTCCGGGCGCTGGACGGGCTGCGCGAGGCGGTGGTGATGCCGCTGCTGCTCACCGAGGCCTACCACAGCAAGATCGACCTCCCCGGGGTCCTGGCGCAGGCGTGCCGGCGCAATCCCGTCCTGGACGTCCGGGTGACCGGCACGCTCGGTCCGCACCCGCTGCTCCTGGACGCCCTGGAGCGGCGCCTGGCCGACGTGGGCGTCCGGCCGTCCCCCGACACCGCGGTCGTCCTGGTCGCTGCGGGCTCGTCCGATCCCTCGGCGAACGCGACCATCGCCGCGACGGCCCGCGCGTGGCGCAACCACGGCTGGTACGACGCGCGTCCCGCCTACGCGTCGGCGGCCTCCCCCACCCCGGCCGAGGCCGTCCGCGCCCTGTACGCGGCGGGCGCCCCCCGCGTCGTCGTCGCGTCCTACTTCCTGGCACCCGGCTACTTCGCCGACAAGGTGCGCTCCGCCGCCGAGGAGGCCGGGGCGCGCGCCGTCTCCCCCGTGCTCGGCGCGGCGCCCGAGCTCGCCGAGATCGTCGTCGAGCGCTACGGCGCCGCGCTCGCCCGCCCGGCGGTCCGGGCCGCCGTCTGACGCGTCGGCGGGACCCAGCCGGATGCTCCAGGTTTCGCGGGCGGCGTGGCTTTCGTGAACCGACACCGCCAATTCGGGAATTTACGTAGGAAAATTCCGACTTCCCCCGCCAAGGGCTGAATGATCTCTATAACCTTGATCATCGACAGAGGGTGATCTCGGGGCTCCGGGGCGCCCTCGCGCGGAGAGACCCGTCCGAGCCGTAGAGATCGTGAGCCTCCATGTCTTCCGTTCCGACGCCGCCCGCAGCCGCACGCCGGACCCGGCCTCTCCTCTGGGGGGCGACGGCCGTGCTGGGGCTCGTCCTGGCGGCGCAGGCGGTCCTCGCGACGAACGGGGCGCTCCTGACACTGGCCTCGGCGGGCATGCTGGCGGTGGCGGGACTGGCCGCGACGCTCGTCCTGGCGCACCGGCAGGACACCGCGGACCGCGCCTGGGCGGCGGAGCGGGAACGGCAGTGGCAGCAGGCGTGGTCCGGGATGCGCGCCACCGCGAACGAACTGGTGCGGGAACGGCTTCCGGCGGTGCTGGACGGCGCGGAGCTGCCGCCCGCCGCGCGCCCTCCGTCCGACCCGGTGCTGGTGGAGCTCCTCGACGAGGCCGTCACCCTGGCGACGGGCGCCGTCAAGCGGGGGGCCGACCGGGAGGAGTCGCTGCGGCTGGTGGTCGTGGCGCTGGCCCGGCGCGCGCAGGCCGCCGCGCACCGGGTGCAGGCCGCCGCGTCGCTGCTGGCCGACCGGCACTCCGCCGCGCCCGGCGTCGTCGAATCGTGCATGTCCATCGACCACGAGGCCGCGCAGCAGGGACGGCACGCGCAGAGCCTGGCGGTGCTGTGCGGCGAGTGGCCCGGCCAGCAGTGGCAGGAGCCGCTGGCGTTCGTGGACGTGGTGCGCTCGGCCGCCGCCCGCATCGTGGCGTTCCGCCGGGTGGAGGTGACGGGCGACCCCGACCTCGCCGCCGCCGCGCCGGTCGTCGAGCCCCTCATCCACCTGCTGGCCGAGGCGCTGGCCAACGCCACCCAGTCCTCGCCGCCGAGCAGCATGGTGACGGTGGCGGTGCAGGCCGTGGAGCGCGGCGTGGTCGTGCGGATCGACGACGGCGGGGTCGGCATGGACGCCCACCGCCTGGAAGAGGCCAGGAAGGTCGCCTCGGGCGAGCGGAAGGTCGGCCTGAGCCGGGTCGGCGAGATCCCGCAGACCGGGCTGGCGGTGATCGGCCACTACGTGCGCAGGCACGGCCTGACGGTGGACCTCGTGCCCTCCCCGTACGGCGGGGTCAGAGTCGTCGTGCTCGTCCCCGATCCGCTGGTGCGGACGCTGGAGCCGGCCGGAGCCCGGCAGGCGCCCCCGCCTTCCGAGCCGCCGCTCACGGGCGGGCCCGTCCAGCCCGCTCCGAAATCCGCGGCCACCACCGCCTCGGGCCTTCCGCTGCGGCGACGGCGCGAGGAGCAGCCCGCTCCGGCACCGGAACCGGCGCCGCCCGCCGCGCCGGAACAGGCGGCGCAGAGCCCCGCGGACGCGGCCCGCTGGGCCGGAGCGTTCTTCGCCGATCCCCCGGCACCCGAACCCGAAGGCCAGGATGGAGTGCACTGAATGATGCAGGACGACGCGTGGATGCTCGCCGAGGTCACCGGCGTTCCGAACGTGCGGCACGCGATGGTGCTCAGCGCCGACGGCCTGGTGAAGGTCGCCTCCGCGAACCTGCCGCGGGACGAGGCCGACCGGCTGGCCGCCGCGTGCGCCGGGCTCCACTCGCTGGGGCGGGGCCTGGCGGGCCGGTACGGCAGCGGCACCGGCGAGGTCCGGCAGGTCGTCGTGGAGATCGACGGCGGGTTCGTGTTCCTGCGCGCGGCGGGACGCGGCTCGCAACTGGCGGTCGTCACCACCGCGGGCGTGGACCCGGCGCTGATCTCCCAGCAGATGGCCGTGCAGGTGCGCAAGATCGGGGAGAGCAACCTGGCCACGCCCCCGCGGGGGGACCTCGGTCCGTGACCGAAGACCACTACCGCGACCAGCCGCTGCGCCCGTACGTGCTCACCTCGGGCCGGGCTCAGCCGAGCCGCAACTGGATCGGGGTGGACACCCTTCTGATCGCCGCGCCCGGCGCGGAACCGCTGCCGGTGACCGCCAGCCGCCAGGAGATCGCCCTGCTGAGGATGTGCTCCGGGTTGTTGTCGGTCGCCGAGGCCGCCGCGCACCTGGCGCTGCCCGTCAGCGTGGTGAAGGTCCTGGCGTCCGACCTGATGGACTCCGGCCGGCTGCAGACCCGTTCGCGCGCCGCCATGGCACCGGATCTGGCGCTGTTGGAGGAGGTGCTGAGTGGACTCCGCGACCTCCACTGACCACCGCTACCTGCCGGAGACCGTCCAACGTTCGGTGAAGATCCTCGTCCTGGGCGGCTTCGGCGTCGGCAAGACCACGCTGATCGGCTCGGTCAGCGAGATCGAACCGCTGTCCACCGAGGAGGTCATGAGCGACGCCAGCACCGGCGTGGACGACCTGACGGGGGTCGGCCGCAAGACCCACACCACGGTCGCGCTCGACTTCGGGCGGATCACCCTCCGCCGGCGGATCGTCCTCTACCTGTACGGGGCGCCCGGCCAGCGGCGGTTCTGGGACCTGTGGGAGGGCCTGGCCGAAGGCGCCCTCGGAGTGCTGGTCCTGGTCGACACCCGGCGGCTGGAAGGCGCCTTCGACGTGCTCGACCAGCTGGAGCACATGCCGGGGCTGCCGTTCGCCGTCGCCGTCAACCACTTCCCCGACTCGCGCGCCCACCCCGTCGCGGAGCTGCGCGAGGCGCTCGACCTTCCCGCGCACGTCCCCGTCATCGACTGCGTCGCCCCGGACCGCGTCACGTCACTGGCGGCCCTGACCACTCTCACCGACCATGCGATGCGCGTGCTCGCCACGCGGGAGGGACGTTCGTGACCCTTTCCCTGTCCGAGACCACGATGACCGCCGACCCGGCGGCGGTGTTCGCGCGGCTGCGCGCCGAACAGGGCCACGTCGCGTGGGTGGAGCTGGAGCCGGGCGTCGGCGCGTGGCTGGTGATGGGCTACGACGAGGTCCTCACCATCGCCCGGCGGGAGCGGCTGTACTCCAGGGACGCCCGCAACTGGCGGCTGCTGCGGGACGGAACCGTGCCGCCGGACTCGCCGCTCGGTCCGATGATGTTCTTCCGCGACAACGTCATCGGCTACGACGGTGCCGCGCACGGCCGGTTGCGCCGCCCGCTGGACGCCGCGGTCGGCTCCATCGACCAGCGGCGGATGCGCCGCTCCGTCGAGCGGATCTGCGGCCTGCTCATCGGCGACTTCGCCGTGCGGGGACGCGCCGATCTCGTCGCCGACTACGCGGTGATCGTCCCGATGCTGGCCATCGCCGACCTGTTCGGCCTGGACACCATGCGCGGGCACGAGCTGCTCGTGGCGATGCAGGCCCTGTTCGGGTCCGCCGAGGACGCCCAGGACGGCAACCGCCGCTTCGAGGAACTGCTCGGCGAGGCGATGGCCGACCGGAGGCGCGCTCCGGCGGACGACCTGACCACCGCGCTGCTGCACCACCCCGACCTGCGCGGCGACTCCGAGGTGCTGCAGTCGATGGTGGTGATGGTCTCGGCCGGCTACCACACCACCATCTCCTGGATCGCCCAGTCGTTGCGGCTGATGCTCACCGACCCGCGGTTCGCCGCCAGGGTCCGCGGCGGGCGGCTCGGCGTCGACGAGGCGCTCGACGAGGTGCTGTGGCGGGACCCGCCGATGTGCAACATGCCGGCCCGGTACGCGCTGCGCGACACCGAGCTGGGCGGGCGGCCGATCCGGCGGGGCGACGCGCTCGTCCTCGGCCTGGCCGCCGCCAACCACGACCCGCGCGTCCACGGCGGTGCCGCGGGCGGCGCACCGGGCGCGGAGCCCGGCAACCGGTCCCACCTGGCCTGGTCGGCGGGCCCGCACTCGTGTCCGGGCCGCGTCCCCGCCCGGCTGATCACCCGCACCGCCGTCGAGACCGTCCTGCACCGGCTGCCGGGGCTCTGCCTGACCGTCCCGGCGGACGGGATCCCGCTCGCGCCGTCGCCGTGGACCCGCTGCCCGGCCTCGCTGCCCGTCTCCTTCCCGACCCCTGACGCACCGCCGGAGGTAACCCATGACCGCTGAGATCCCCGTCGTCGTCCTCGACCCGACCGGCGCCGACCACCACGGGGAGGCCGCCCGGATGCGGGAGCTCGGCCCCGTCGTGCGGATCGTGCTGCCCGGGGACGTGCCCGCCTGGGCCGTCACCCGCCACGACCTCGTCGCCGACCTGGTGAAGAACCCGCTGGTCAGCAAGGACTGGCGGAGGTGGAACGAGATCAGGCAGGGCCGCATCCCCGAGGGCTGGCCGCTGATCGGCATGGTCGCGGTCACCAACATGGTCACCGCCGACGGGGCCGAGCACCACCGGCTGCGGCGGCTGGTCACCCAGACCCTCACCCCCGCCCGGGTGCAGGCGCTGGCGCCCCGGGTCACCGAGCTCGTCGCCGAGCTGCTGGACCGGCTGCCCGAGCACGCCGACGAGCACGGCGTGGTGGACGTGCGGACGCACTTCGCCGTCGAGGTCCCGATGCAGGTGATCTGCGAGCTGACCGGGGTGCCCGCCGAACGGCGCGCCAGGCTGCGGGAGCTCGTCGACAGCATCTTCCGCACCACGACGCCGCCGGAGGAGGTCGTCCAGGTGCAGACGGACATCTTCCGGCTGCTGGGCGACCTGATCGCGCTGCGCACCGCCGAGCCCGGCGACGACCTCACCAGCGCGCTGATCGCCGCCCGCGCCGCCGACCCCGAGGCGCTGAGCGACGAGGAGCTCGCCGGGACGTTGTGGCTGATGCTCGCCGCCGGGCACGAGACCACCCTCAACCTGATCACCAACGCGATCCGGGCCCTGCTCACCCACCCCGTCCAGCTGGCCTTCGTCGAGCACGGCGAGGCCTCCTGGGAGGACGTGGTCGAGGAGACCCTGCGCTGGGACGCCCCGATCGGCAACTTCATGGCCCGCTACCCGCTGGAGGACCTGACCGTCGAGGGCGTCACGATCCCCGCCGGGGACGCCGTCCTGGCCCCCTACAGCGGGGTCGGGCGGGACGAGGCGCAGCACGGCGCCGACGCCGCGGTCTTCGACCTCACCCGCACCCGGGCCAGGAGCCTGGCGTTCGGCGGCGGCCCGCACCTGTGCCTGGGCGCCCCCCTGGCCCGGATGGAGACGCGGATCGCGCTGGAGGCCCTGTTCGCCCGCCACCCCGGGCTCGCTCTCGCCGTTCCGGCGCAGAAGCTGACGCCGGTGGAGTCGTTCTTCTCCAACGGTCCGCAGACCCTGCCCGTCGTCCTCTGATCCGCCCCTGACCGGTGCATGACCCGTTGGAGGTTACCGGCGGGTCATGTACCGTTCGGGACATGACGCACGAGGTGTTCAACCAGGTTCCCCCGCTGGTCGACCACGACCTGGCCGACGACCCCGCCCTGCTGGACGGCCTGCACCGCGAGGGCGCGGGCTGGGCGGCCGAGGAGCTGCACGCCCTGGGGCGGCTCGCCGGCACGTCCGAGGCGCAGGAGCACGGGCGGCTGGCCAACGAGTACCCGCCGGTGCTGCGCACCCACGACCGGTACGGGCACCGCGTCGACGAGGTGGAGTTCCACCCGTCCTGGCACCACCTGATGCGCACCGCGGTCGAGCACGGGCTGCACGGGCGCCCCTGGCGCGACCCGCGGCCGGGCGCGCACGTCGCGCGGGCCGCGAAGTTCTACACCTGGCGGGTGGACGCCGGGCACGGCTGCCCGGTCTCGATGACGTACGCGTCCGTCCCGGCCCTGCGGCAGCAGCCCGACCTGGCGGCGAGGTACGAGCCGCTGCTGACGTCCGAGGAGTACGACTTCGGGCTGCGTGCCCCGCTGGGCAAGCGCGGCCTGATCGCGGGCATGTCGATGACGGAGAAGCAGGGCGGCTCCGACGTCCGCGCCAACACCACGAGCGCCGCGCCCCGGCCGGACGGCACGTACCTGCTCGTCGGGCACAAGTGGTTCACCTCCGCGCCGATGTCGGACGTGTTCCTCACCCTGGCGCAGGCTCCCGGCGGCCTGACCTGCTTCCTCGTCCCCCGCGTCCTGCCCGACGGCACGCTCAACCCGCTGCAGATCATGCGGCTGAAGGACAAGCTCGGCAACAGGTCCAACGCCTCGTCCGAGATCGAGTACCACGGCGCCCACGCCTGGCGCGTCGGCGACGAGGGCCGCGGCGTGCGCACCATCATCGAGATGGTCAACATGACGCGCCTGGACTGCCTCATCGGCGCCGCCGCCGGCATGCGGCAGGGCGTGACGGTCGCCGCCCACCACGCCGCGCACCGCACGACGTTCGGCAGGACCCTGAACGAGCACCCGCTGATGCAGAACGTGCTGGCCGACCTCGCCGTGGAGTCCGAGGCCGCCACGGCCCTCATGATGCGCCTGGCCGGGGCCGTCGACCGCGGTGAGACGGAGTTCAAGCGCCTGTCCCTAGCCGTCGGCAAGTACTGGGTCACCAAGCGCTGGCCGTCGCACGCCGCCGAGTCCCTGGAGTGCCTGGGCGGCAACGGCTATGCCGAGGACTCCGGCATGCCCCGCCTCTTTCGCGAGTCCCCCCTCAACTCCATCTGGGAGGGCTCCGGCAACGTCGCCGCCCTGGACGTCCTGCGCGCCATGCTGAAGGAGCCGAACAGCGTCCCCGCCTTCTTCGCGGAGGTCGAGCGGGCCTCCGGCGCCGACTCCCGCCTCGACGCCGCCGTCCGCCAGATCAAGGACTCCCTCACCGACGCCGCCACCCTCGAGCTGCGCGCCCGCCGCGTCGTCGAACGCCTCGCCCTGGTGCTGCAGGGCTCCCTCCTGGTCCGCCACGGCCACCCCGCCGTCGCCGACGCCTTCTGCGCCTCCCGCCTCGGCGGCGACTGGGGCGCCGCCTTCGGCACCCTGCCCCCCGGCCTCGACCTCGCCACCATCATCGAGCGCGCCACCCCGAAGGCCGGCTGATCACCGCGGTCACGCCGGGGGCGGGCCTGCGCCCGGGGCCTCCCGGTTCCTGATCGGCCTGGTCACCTGCCGGGCCACGCACGCCGGCAGCCCCGCCGTGCCGAGCTCCGCGCGGCGCCGGTAGGTGCTGGGGGACATCCCGACCAGTTCGGTGAAGCGGGTGCTGAAGGTGCCCAGCGACGAGCAGCCGACCTCGAAGCAGACCTCGGTGACGCTGAGGTCGCCGCGGCGCAGCAGCGCCATCGCGCGCTCGATGCGCCGCGTCATCAGGTAGCTGTAGGGCGACTCGCCGTAGGCGAGCCGGAACTGGCGGCTCAGGTGCCCGGCCGACATGTTCACGCCCCGGGCGAGCGCCTCGACGTTCAGGGGCCGGGCGTACTCCCGGTCGATCCGGTCGCGGACGCGGCGCAGCAGCGCGAGGTCACGCAGCTGCTGCGCCGTGGAAGGTCTCCTTGTCACCTGCCGAATCGTGTCACGGACCCGCGGTCTTCGCAGGTCAGGCGCCGACGTAGGCCGCAAGGTGCTCACCGGTGAGGGTGGAGCGGGCCGCGACGAGGTCGGCGGGGGTGCCCTCGAAGACGATCCGGCCGCCCTCGTGGCCGGCGCCGGGACCGAGGTCGATGATCCAGTCGGCGTGGGCCATGACGGCCTGGTGGTGCTCGATGACGATGACCGACTTGCCGGCGTCGACGAGCCGGTCGAGCAGGCCGAGCAGCTGTTCGACGTCGGCGAGGTGCAGGCCGGTGGTCGGCTCGTCGAGGATGTAGACGCCGCCCTGCTCGGCCATGTGGGTGGCGAGCTTGAGCCGCTGCCGCTCACCGCCGGACAGGGTCGTGAGCGGCTGCCCGATGGTGAGGTAGCCGAGCCCGACGTCGGCGAGGCGGCCGAGGACGCGGTGCGCGGCCGGCGTGCGTGCCTCTCCGGCACCGAAGAACTCCCCGGCCTCGGCCACCGACATCGCGAGCACCTCGCTGATGTCGCGGCCGCCGAGTCGGTGGTCGAGCACCGACGCCTCGAACCGCTTGCCCTCGCACTCCTCGCAGGTGGCGGCGACACCGGCCATCATCCCCAGGTCGGTGTAGACGACCCCGGCGCCGTTGCAGTTCGGGCAGGCGCCCTCGGAGTTGGCGCTGAACAGCGCGGGCTTCACGCCGTTGGCCTTCGCGAACGCCTTGCGGATCGGGTCGAGCAGCCCGGTGTAGGTCGCCGGGTTGCTCCGCCGCGAGCCCTTGATCGGCGCCTGGTCGACCGAGACCACGCCGTCCCGGCCCGCCACCGAGCCGTGGATCAGCGAGCTCTTGCCCGACCCCGCCACCCCGGTGACGACGGTGAGGACGCCGAGCGGGATGTCGACGTCCACGTCGCGGAGGTTGTGCCGGTTCGCACCGCGGATCTCCAGGGTCCCCGTCGGCCTCCGCGTCGTCTCCTTGAGGGCGGCGCGGTCGTCGAGGTGGCGGCCGGTGAGCGTGCCGCCGGCCCGCAGCCCCTCGACGGTGCCCTCGAAGACCACCTGGCCGCCCGCGGTGCCGGCGCGCGGGCCGAGGTCGACGACGTGGTCGGCGATCGCGATCACCTCCGGCTTGTGCTCGACCACCAGGACGGTGTTGCCCTTGTTGCGCAGCCGCAGCAGCAGGCCGTTCATCCGCTGGATGTCGTGGGGGTGGAGCCCGATCGTCGGCTCGTCGAAGATGTAGGTGGTGTCGGTGAGCGACGAGCCCAGGTGGCGGATCATCTTGACGCGCTGCGCCTCGCCGCCCGACAGCGTCCCCGCGGGCCGGTCGAGCGACAGGTAGCCCAGCCCGATCTCCACGAACGAGTCGAGGGTCTCCCCGAGGGACGCCAGCAGCGGCGCCACCGACGGCTCGTCCAGGGCGCGCACCCACTCGGCCAGGTCCCTGATCTCCATCGCGCACAGCTCGGCGATGTCGGCGCCCTTGATCTTCGACGACCGCGCCTGGGCGCTGAGCCGGGTGCCGTCGCATTCGGGGCAGGTGGTGAACGTCACCGCGCGCTCCACGAACGCCCGGATGTGCGGCTGCAGCGCCTCCTTGTCCTTGGCGAGGAAGGACTTCTGGACCTTCGGGATCAGCCCCTCGTACGTCAGGTTGACGCCGTCGATCTTCACCTTGACCGGCTCGTGGTGGAGGAAGTCCCGCATCTCCTGCTCGGTGTACTCGCGGATCGGCTTGTGCGGGTCGACGAAGCCCGACTCGGCGTAGACCCGCACCGTCCAGAAGCTGTCCGACTTCCAGCCGGGGATCGTGAACGCGCCCTCGGCGAGCGACTTGGTGTCGTCGTACAGCTGGGACAGGTCGATGTCGGAGACCGAGCCCCTGCCCTCGCAGCGCGTGCACATGCCGCCGGTGCGGGTGAAGGTCGCCTTCACCGCCTTCTTGGCGCCGCGCTCGACCGTGATCGCGCCGCTCGCCCGGACCGAGGGCGTGTTGAAGGAGAACGCGGCGGGCGAGCCGATGTGCGGCCGCCCGAGGCGGCTGAAGAGGATGCGCAGCATCGCGTTGGCGTCGGTGGCGGTGCCGACCGTGGAGCGCGGGTCGGCGCCCATCCGCTGCTGGTCGACGATGATCGCGGTCGTCAGCCCTTCGAGGACGTCGACCTCGGGCCGTGCCAGCGTCGGCATGAAGCCCTGGACGAAGGCGCTGTAGGTCTCGTTGATCAGCCGCTGCGACTCCGCGGCGATCGTGCTGAACACCAGCGAGCTCTTGCCCGAGCCGGAGACGCCGGTGAACACCGTCAGCCGGCGTTTGGGGATCTGGATGCTGACGTCCTTGAGGTTGTTCACCCGCGCGCCGTGCACGCGGATCGCGTCGTGGCTGTCGGCGATGTGCGTCCCAGACGGCTGCGCGTCCGTCCTCGCGGCCCTGCTCATCGTCTCTCCTTCTCGTCGTCGTTTCGAGGTCGTGGGACACGTCGACCCGGTGCGCCTCGTCGATTCATGCTAAATACGGTTCTGTCCCCGGCGCTTCTCGATTCCTGCTCGGTCCGGCCGGTGCCAGAATCGGGGTACATGATCCGCTGGAGTTTCTAAGGAGTGTCCGTCTGATGATGGGCCGTACGCATGCCCTGTCCGGAGCGGCGCTCTTCACGGTGGGAACGATTCCGCTGGGGCTGCCGGGCGACCAGGTGCTGATCGGGGCGGTGGCGTGCGCGGGGGCGGCGGTGCTGCCCGACATCGACCACCACGGCTCCCACGTCGCGCGGACGTTCGGGCCGCTGACGCGGGGGTTCGCCTGGGGGGTGGGCAAGGTCGCGGGCGGGCACCGCAACGGGACGCACTCGGCGCTCGGCGTCGGGCTGCTCGCCGCCGTGGTCTTCTTCGCCTCGGCCGTCTACACCCAGGACGAGGTGACGTTCTGGACGGGTTGCACCATCACCGGCGTGATGCTGGTCGTGGGGCTGCTCATCGGGATGCTCTCCAAGGGGCGCGGCCGGGCTGCCTACCGCAGGCCGTGGCACGGCTTCCTCGCGATCATGGCCTGCGCGCTGGCCGCCGCCGCGATCGGCGCGGGCACCTACCGGTACGGGCAGGACGCCGGGGTCGTGCTCGTCGGCGCCGTGCTGGTGCTGGTGCTGGCCGCGGCCATCCGGCCCCTCAACATCAAGGGGATCTGGGACGACCTGGCGCCCATCCCCATCACGTTCGCGCTGCTGTGGTTCCACGTCGACCTGTCCGTGCTGCCGTACGCGATCGTCGTCGGCGTCGTCATCCACATCTGCGGCGACATGATCACCCGCGGCGGCTGCCCGCTCGGCTGGCCCTGGTCCCAGACCATGCACGGGCCCAAGTGGTTCCGCACCGGCGACCGGACCGAGAAGCGCCTCGTCTTCCCCGCCCTCTTCGTCGCCCTGTGCGTCTCCTTCGGGGTGCACGTCTCCCCCTTCATCCTCGAGCACACCGAGAGCCTGCAGGTCACCCTCCCCGGCCGCTGAGCCCTGCGACACCCCCGAAAACACCCCTGACCTGCCGATACAGGTTTGAAGAGCGGGGTCCGTTGAAAGGATCCCTACTACTTCTCACGATGTTCGGGGGCGGCGGCCCGCGCCGACATACGGGCGGTTGACATGGCGATCAGTACGTATCCGAACCGGACCGGCGGCGCGGCGGCCGACCCGGTGTGGGCCGCCACCCGGACGGGGCCCGCGCTGCTGGGGGTGGGCACCGCCGTCCCCGACACCTCCTACACCCAGTCCCGCCTGCTGGAGCTCTTCGGGGTCGAGGACGAGCGGGTGCGGTCGGTCTTCCTCAACAGCGCGATCGACCGCAGGCACCTGGCCCTGCCCTCGGTCGGCGCGGACGGCAGGCTCCGCGCCGAGAGCCAGGGCGAACTGCTGGCCAAGCACAAGAAGCAGGGCGTCGAGCTGGGCGTCCGGGCGCTGCAGACCTGCCTGAAGCGCATCGGCGCGTCCGTCGACGAACTCGGCTACCTCGTCTGCGTCTCCACGACCGGACTGCTCACGCCGGGGTTCAGCGCCCTGCTCATCCGCGAGCTGGGCATCCCCGTGCGGTGCGGGCGGCTCGACGTCGTGGGCATGGGGTGCAACGCCGGGCTCAACGCGCTCAGCGCCGCCACCGGGTGGGCGTCCGCCAATCCCGGCGGCCTCGCGGTGATGGTGTGCGTCGAGACGTGCTCGGCCGCCTACGTCTTCGACGGGACCATGCGCTCGTCGGTGGTCAACAGCCTGTTCGGCGACGGCGCCGCCGCCGTCGCGGTCCGCCTCGGCCCGGGGAGCGAGGGACCGCAGGTCCTCAGGTACGCCAGCCTCATCATCCCCGACGCGATCGACGCGATGCGCTACGACTGGGACGAGACGCACGGCAAGTTCAGCTTCTTCCTCGACCCCCGGATCCCCTACGTGGTCGGGGCGCACGCCGAGGAGGTCGTCGGCGACCTGCTGCGCGGCACGGGGCTGCGGCGCAGCCGGATCACGCACTGGCTGGTCCACTCCGGCGGCAAGAAGGTCATCGACTCCATCGCGGTCAACCTCGGCCTCACCCGGCACGACCTGCGGCACACCACCGGCGTGCTGCGCGGCTACGGCAACCTCTCGAGCGGCTCGTTCCTCTTCTCCTACGAGCGGCTCCTGCGGGAGGGCGCCACCCGGCCCGGCGACTACGGCGTCCTCATGACGATGGGTCCCGGTTCCACGCTGGAGACCGCGCTCGTCCGTTTCTGATCCCGACCGTCACTGGAGGAAGCAGACATGTCTTCGGCAGACCTCTCTTTCGGCGCCGCGCTGGCCGTGGACGGCGGGCGACCGCTCTCTCCCGCGCTGGTCGAGGAGATACAGGCGTTCTGCGACCTCGTGGAGGACGCCCCGGGCGGGACGGCCGCCGTGATCCGGCTGCACGGCGCGCAGACCCCGCTGGACTGGCCGGGCGCCGTCGGCGTCGACCTGGTCGGCAGGTGGGAGAAGGCGCTGCGCCGGCTCGAGCGGGCGCCGGGCGTGAAGATCGCGGTCGTGGACGGCCCGTGCCACGGGCCCGCGCTGGAGCTGCTGCTCACCTGCGACTACCGGATCGGCGCCCCGGACGCCATGTTCGGGTTCCCGGTGCGGGACGGCGGCGTCTGGGCGGGGATGGCCGTGCACCGGCTCGTCAGCCAGCTCGGCGGCACGGCGGCACGGCGGATGGTCCTGTTCGGGACGTCGCTTTCGGCCCAGCGGGCCCTGGACGCCGGCCTGCTCGACGAGCTCGCGCCCGACCTGGACGGCGCGGCGGCCCGGATGGCCGCGGCCGCCGCCGAGCTGGAGCCGGACGAGCTGGCCATCCGGCGGAGGCTCGTCCAGGACGCGGCGGTGACCGGTTTCGAGGAGGCGCTGGGGATGCACCTGGCCGCGTGCGAGCGCACCCTCGCCCGGCTGCGCGACGGTGCGAAGGGACAGGTCCTGTGAGCGCCGGGCCGGTCGAGGCCGGGCACCGGCGGGCGTGCCCGGACCTCACGGGATCGCTCGCCCGGGACGCCCGCGCCCTCGCCGCCTTCTCGGCGGAGGTCGACGCGCTGCTGGACGCGCTGCCCGCGAGGCCCGACCGGGATCCCGGCCAGCAGCGCACGGCGGGAGAGGCCCTCGACGCCCGGCGGCGTGCGTGCCACGCGTTCCTCCGGCTGCACGCCGAGCCCGTCTACGACGAGCTGACCGGCGGGATGCGGGAGCGCCCGCGCCTGTCGGAGCTGGTGTTCGCCGCCGCCGAGGCCTTCCCCGGCCTGGTCCCCGGCCGGGAGCGGATGGCCGCCGAACGCGAGTTCGCCCAGGCCGACAAGGACGGCCTCGAGATCGACCAGGGGTTCTTCTTCCACGCGATGCTCGGCTCGGAGCGGGTGGGCCACCACCTCCTGGAGTCCATGCTCCACCCGACGCCCCGGGCGCTGGCCCTGCTGGAGGAGTGGCGCCGCACCGGCGCGATGGCGTTCGGCGCGCTGCACCTCGAGCGGCTCGACGGCGCCGCCCATCTCACGATGACCAACCACCGCCGCCTCAACGCCGAGGACGACCGGCTCGTCGACGACCTGGAGACCGCCGTCGACCTGGCGCTGCTCGACGACCACGTCAGGGTCGGCGTGCTGCGCGGCGGGGAGATGAGCCACCCCCGCCACCGGGGCCGCCGGGTGTTCTGCGCGGGGATCAACCTCGTCGACCTGCACGCGGGGCGCATCTCCTACGTGGACTTCCTGCTCCGCCGCGAGCTGGGCCACCTCGGCAAGCTGGTCCGGGGGGTGCGCACCCGGGACGCCTGGCCCCGCCGGACCGTGGACAAGCCGTGGGTGGCGGCCGTCGACTCCTTCGCGATCGGCGGCGGCATGCAGGTGCTGCTGTCGGTCGACCACGTGATCGCCGCCGCCGACGCCTACTTCAGCCTGCCCGCCGCCCAGGAGGGCATCGTGCCCGGCATGGCCAACCTGCGGCTGACCGCGCTCGCGGGGGGCCGCCTGTCCCGGCAGGTGATCCTGAGCGGCCGGAAGATCTGGGCGCACGAGCCCGAGGCCCGGCTGGTCTGCGACGAGGTGGTCGACCCGTCCCGGGTCGGCGCCGCCGTCCAGGAGGCGGCGGCGCGGCTGGGCGGCCCGGCCGTGGTGGCGAACCGGCGGATGATCAACCTCGCCGAGGAGCCGGCCGAGAGCTTCCGGCGGTACGCCGCCGAGTTCGCGCTCGAACAGGCGCTGCGCCTGTACAGCCCCGACGTCATCACCAAGGCGGGCCGCTTCGGCGCGGCCCGTGGCCGCTCGTGAGGCCGGTCGAGGCACTGCTCTCGGTCCTGCGGGACGAGGGCGTCTCGACGGTGTTCGGCAATCCCGGCACCACCGAGCTGCCGTTCGTGGAGGCGCTGGCCGGGGCCGCGGACCTCACGTACGTGCTCGGCGCGCAGGAGGCGTCGGTCGTGGCGATGGCCGACGGCTACGCGCGGGCCACGCGGCGGCCCGCGTTCGTCAGCCTGCACGCCGCGGCGGGGCTGGCCAACGGCCTCACCGGGCTGCTCAACGCGAGCCGGTCGCGTACCCCCCTCGTCGTCACCGCGGGGCAGCAGGACCGCAGGCACCTCGTGCACGACCCCATGCTGTCGGGCGACCTGGTCGGGCTGGCGCGGCCCGCGGTGAAGCAGGCCGTCGAGGTGCAGCACGCGCGTGACCTGCCGGTCCTGGTGCGGCGGGCGTTCGCGGCGGCCGTCCGGCCGCCCGCGGGGCCGGTCCTGCTGTCGGTTCCGATGGACCTGCTGGAGGAGGACGAGCCGGTCGGCCCGCCGCCGGGCCGGTCGCGGCTCGGCGGGGCGGGACCGGCCGCGGGCTGGCGGGAGGCCGCCGCGCTGCTGGCCGGCGCGGCCAGGCCCGCGATCGTCGCGGGGGACGGGGTCGGCCGCGACGACGCCCTGGCGGAGCTGGTCGCGGTGGCCGAGGCGCTCGGGGCGACCGTCTTCCACCAGCCGATGAACGACGGGCTCGACTTCCCGACCACGCACCCGCTGTACGCGTCCGCGCTCGAACCCCGCAACTCCGCGATCCGCGCCGCTCTGGACGGGTATGACGTGGTGTTCGTCGTCGGGACGCGGGCGTTCACCGCCCACCACTACGAGCCCGGTCCGCCGGTTCCCGAGGGGACCTCCGTCGTCCAGCTCGACGACGATCCCGCCGAGCCCGGCCGGGTGTTCCCCGTCGTCCTCGGTCTGGTCGGCGGCGTTCGGGAGACCCTGGCCGTGCTCGCCGGGGACCTCGACGGCCGGGTGCCCCGGGCGTCCGAGCGGATCGCGGCGGCCGGGCGGGCGCACGCCGCCGCCCGCGCCGCGTTGCGGGACCGGGCGGCGGCCGCCTACGGCGACGCGCCGATGGACCCGCTCGCCGCCGTGCACGCCGTGGTCGCCGGGCTGCCCGCCGACGCCGTGGTGGTGGAGGAGGCGATCACCTGCGGGGTGCTGCTGCGGCGGCTCCTGCCGCTGGAACGGCCGCGCTCGTACGTCCACACGGTCGGCGGCGGGCTGGGCTCGGGGATCGGCATGGCCGTCGGCTCCCGGCTCGGCGACCCGTCGCGGCCGGTCGTCGCGGTGCTCGGCGACGGGTGCGCGCTGTTCGGGCTCCAGGGGTTGTGGAGCGCCGCCCGCTATGACGTCCCTGCCGTCTTCGTGGTGATGAACAACGGCGAGTACCGCACGTTGAAGGACACGCTCGACCGGCGGGGGCGGCTCGGCGGCGGCATGCCCGGCTGCCTGGATCTGCGGCCGCCGGAGCTCGACTTCACCGGGGCCGCGCGGTTCTTCGGCGTCGACGCCGTCCGGGCGGGCTCGGCCGACCAGGTCGCCGAGGCCGTGGCCAAGGCCGCCGTGTCCGGGCGCCCCGTCCTGGTCGACGTCCCGATCACCGGCCGCGGGGGGTGAGCACGGTGCCGTCGCGTGTCCTGTACGCCAAGGAAGGCCGTGTCGCGTATGTGACCATCAACCGCCCGGAGGTGCTCAACGCGCTCGACCTGCGCACCCACGAGGAGCTCGCGGAGGTCTGGGACGACTTCGAGCAGGACGACGACCTGTGGGTGGGCGTGCTGTCCGGGGCGGGCGGCCGGGCGTTCTCGGTCGGCCAGGACCTCAAGGAGCTCGTCGCGCTGACCGAGGCGGGCCGGGCGCGCCCCGCGACGTTCGGCAGCCGCGGCAGGCCGGGCTGGCCCCGGCTCACCGAACGTTTCTCCCTCGCCAAGCCGCTCGTCGCCAAGGTCTGCGGCTACGCCCTGGGCGGCGGCTTCGAGCTGGCCCTGGCCTGCGACATCATCGTCGCCTCCGAGGACGCCGAGTTCGGCCTCCCCGAGGCGCGGCTGGGGCTCGTCGCGGGCGCGGGCGGCGTGTTCCGGCTGACCCGCCAGCTGCCCTACCGCACCGCGCTCGGCCACCTCCTCACCGGCCGCCGCCTCTGCGCGTCGCGCGCCTGCGAGCTGGGCCTGGTCAACGAGGTCGTCCCGGCGGCCGACCTGGACAAGGCGGTCGAAGCCTGGCTGGAGGACCTGCTGGCCTGCGCTCCCCTGGCCGTACGCGCGATCAAGGAGGCCGCGCTCACCTCCTCGGCCCTGCCCCTGGCGGACGCCTTCGCCACCCGCTACGTCTGGGAGGAGCGCCGCATGTGGAGCGAGGACGCCCTGGAGGGCCCGCGGTCCTTCGTGGAGAAGAGGCCACCGCGCTGGAAGGGCCGCTGAAACCCTCGTCTCGGGGAGAATGGGAACGGACGGGGGGAACGGTTCGTTCTCTGCGCGTCCTTGATGGAAAAGAGGTGTTCCATGGCGGTGGACGCGGCGGCGCGACCGAACTTCCTGCGGCCGTTGGCGATCGGTGCAGTGCTGGTGACCGTCATGGGTCTGCTGTGGGGTGTCCCCTGGTGGACGCTCGTGGCGGCCCCCGGGTGGGGGACGGGGTGGTTCGTTGCCGGGTCGGTGCTGTTCGCGGTGGCCGCGGTCGCGATGCCCGGATTCAAGCTCCTCGGGCACCGCAGCGGGCACGACGGCATGTCCGTGGCCGGGGACACCCTGATCGGGGTCGCCTGGGTGCTCTTCACGTGGTCCGTGCTGGGCAACGTGCTGCGGGCCGTGCTGGCCGTGGCCGGCGTCGAGCAGACCGGAAGGGCCGCCGCCCTCACCGTCCTCGCCGTCTCCGCCGCGCTGCTGGCCTGGGGGTACGCCGAGGCGATGCGGGTGCCCCGCGTCAAGAGGGTGGACGTGGTCCTGCCCAGGCTCGGCCCCGGCCTGGACGGCACCCGCGTGGTCCTGCTGACCGACACCCACTACGGCCCGACCGACCGCGCCGCCTGGTCGCGCAAGGTCACCGAGGTGGTGAACACCCTCGACGCGGACATCGTCTGCCACACCGGCGACATCGCCGACGGCACCGTCGCACGGCGCCGCGAACAGGCCGCCCCGCTCGCCGACGTCCAGGCCAGGGCCGCCCGCGTCTACGTCACCGGCAACCACGAGTACTACGGCGACCCCCTCGGCTGGATCGCCCACCTGGACGGCCTCGGCTGGCAGCACCTGCACAACCGCCACACCGTCGTCGAGCGCGGCGGCGACCGGATCGTCGTCGCGGGCGTCGACGACGCCACCGCCCACCACTCCGGCCACCCCGGCCACCGCGCCGACCTGGCGGCCGCCCTCGACGGAGCCGACCCCGCCCTGCCGGTCCTGCTCCTGGCCCACCAGCCCAAGCAGATCCCCGCCGCCGAGGAGGCGGGCGTCGACCTGCAGCTCTCCGGCCACACCCACGGCGGTCAGATCTGGCCGTTCAACCTCCTGGTCCGCCTCGACCAGCCGCACGTCGCGGGCCTGTCCCGCCGCAACGACCGCACCTGGCTCTACACCAGCCGCGGCACCGGCTTCTGGGGCCCGCCCTTCCGCGTCCTCGCCCCCAGTGAGATCACGCTCCTCGTGCTGCGCGGCGCTCCTACACTGGCCGGATGACCGCACTGACCCTGGGGGTCGTCCCGTCCTCCTTCGTGATCGAGCACCTGCCGCACACCACCCTGCCCGAGGACGACGACTGGATCGCCCTGGTCCGCGCGCCCGAGGGCCTCACGGTCGTGCGGGACGCCGCCCCGTGGGCCGAGGCCGAACGCTGGACGGGCCTGTACGCCACCGGCCACGACCTCGACACCCCGGGCCTGCTCGCCTCCGCCGTCGCCCCGCTGGCCGAGGCGGCCGTGCCGGTGTTCGTCGTCTCCACCTTCCACGGCGACCTCGTCCTCACCCCCGAACGCCTGCAGAAGACCGCCGCCGCCGCACTGGAGGCGGCGGGCCACAGAGTCCTTCCCTGACCCCTCAGCTGGGGGCCACCGGATCCCGCCCTGCTCCGCGGCGTCCGGGAAGGCGCCTCGCAGATCCCGCGTTCACTCCGGGAGGGCGGGGAGGGTGCGGGTGCGGGAGATGTCGCCCAGCCAGCGGGCGGAGGGCTTCGGGGTGCGGACGAAGGTGCGGCGGTCGACGGCGATGAGGCCGAAGGTGGGGCGGTAGGAGCCCCACTCGTAGTTGTCCAGGGCGCTCCAGTGCAGGTAGCCGCGGACGTCGGCGCCTTCGGACATGGCGGCGGCCAGGCCTGCCAGGGCGCCGTGGGTGTAGGCGACGCGGCGGGTGTCGTCGGCGGTGGCGATGCCGTTCTCGGTCACCAGGATGGGGACGTGCGGGCCCACGACGCGGGCGGTGTGGCGGACGGCCTCGCCGAGGGAGGCGGGGTAGTACTCCCAGCCGGTGATGGTCTTCTCCGCGTCGGCGGGGACGGGCAGCGGTCCGTCGGCTGAGACGCGGGTGCGGGTGTAGGACTGGACGCCGATCCAGTCGTCGTCGCGGGCGGCCTCCAGGAAGCGGTCCTCGCGCGGCCAGGCGTGGCGGCGGCAGACCTCCTCCGCGCCGGGTTCGGGCTGGTAGACCTGGTTGGCCACCGTCCAGCCGATGCGGAACTGCGAGGAGACGCCGCGCAGGGCGTCGCGGGCGGCGTGGTGGGCGGCGATCAGGCCCTCGCTGAGGGCGTCCTCGGGCTCCAGCAGCTTGAAGTCGACGCCCGCGCCGCCTTGGCGGATCGCGGTGTGCATCAGGGCGACCATGTTGGGCTCGTTGATGGTCGCGACGTAGCGGACCCGTCCTTCGAGGATGGGGGCGACGGCCTGGGCGTAGGCGGTGAACCGCTGGGCGGCGTCGGGCGCCGTCCAGCCTCCGGCCGCGGAGAACCAGCGGGGCGAGGTGAAGTGGTGGAGCGTGACCACCGGCTCCAGGCCGCGGGCGTGCGCGCCGTCGATCATCCGGCGGTAGTGGTCCAGCGCCGCCTGGGAGAAGCGACCGGGCTCGGGTTCGATCCGCGCCCACTCGACGCTGAAGCGGTAGGCGGTGAAGCCGAGGTCGCGCAGCAGGTCCATGTCCTCGGGCCAGCGGTGGTAGCTGTCGGCGGCGTCCCCGCTCGGCTCCTCCACCCCGCTGCCCTCGCGGTTCTCGAACGCCCACCAGTCGCTGTTGACGTTGTTGCCCTCGATCTGGTGCGCGGCCGTCGAGGCCCCGAAAAGGAAGCCCTCGGGGAAGGTGAACGTGTGCTCCGGCATGCCCGGCTCCTCGCCTGCGGATAATGAAAACCGTACAGTGAACGGTTTTCAGAGTACACTCCCGCCATGAGCACCGAAAGACGCAGCGCCCTCTCCCGCGCCTGGAAGATCGCCACCGCGGAGCCCGCGCTGCGCGGCACCGCCGGAGTACTGGAATCCCTGCTGGCCCCGCACCTGTCCCGGCCGGCGCGGGACGGCCGGGTGCCGGGGACGATCCGCCTGGTCCTGGGCGAATGCGGCACGGGCCCGGAGACGCTGGGCATCTCGCCGCGCGGGGACGAGCGGCCGGACGAGCACCACGAGCTGCTGCTCGCCCCGGACGAGATCGTCTGCACCGCCCGCACCCCCGAAGGCGTCTTCCGCGCCGCCGTCGCCGCGGTGCGCGCGATGGCGGCGGCCCCGGACGGGGAGCCCGGCGGCGGCCGCGTGCAGGACGGCCCGCGCTACGCCTGGCGCGGCCTGCTGGTGGACCCGGCCCGCCGCTTCCTCCCGGTCGAGGACGTGCGCCGCCTGATCGACCTGGCCGCCCTCCACCACCTGAACGTCCTGCACCTGCACCTCACCGACAACGAGGGCTGGCGCCTGGAGATGGCCGGCCGCCCCCTCCTCACCGAGGGGCAGGAGGGTGCCTTCTACACCGCGGCCCAGTACCGGGAGCTGCAGGACTACGCCGCCGCCAGGTTCGTGACGATCGTCCCGGAGATCGACCTGCCGGGCCACACCTTCGCGGTCATGCGCGCCTACCCGGATCTCGGGACGATGCCCCGCCCCTCCTGGATGCCGGCCGACGCGCCCATCACTCCCCCGCTCGACCCGCACGACCCGGCCTCCCGCGCGTTCGTCGCCGAAGTGCTGACCGAGACCGCCCGCCTCACCGACGGCCCGTACGTCCACATCGGCGGAGACGAGGCCTTCGGCATCGACGGCGAGTCCTTCGCCGAAGCGGTGCGGTCGTCCCGGGCGGCCGTCCGGGCGGCGGGCAAGCGCCCCCTGGGCTGGCAGGAGTCCGCCCGCGCCGGGACCACGCCCGAGGACGTCTGCCAGTGGTGGGTGGACGTCCCGATGATGGACCTCCCGGCGAACGAGGAGGAGCGCGCCGCCCGCCCGGACATCCTCAAGGCCGGTCACACGATGGCCTTCATCGTCGCGCTGAAGCGCTTCTTCGCCCCCACGGACGACGACCTGAAGCGCATCACCGACGGCGGAGGCCGCGTCCTGCTGTCCCCGCAGTCCCACCTCTACCTGGACCGCCCCTACGACTCCTCGGTCGTCCCCGAGGAGCACCGCGAGCGGTCCGCGCGGCTGGGCTTCAACTACCGCCCGCGCGACGTGCGCCACACCGCGGCCTGGGACCCCGCCTCCTACGGGCTCCTCCCCCACCAGATCGCCGGGATCGAGGCGACCGTCTTCGGCGAGTCGCTCCACGGCCTCGACGACCTCGCCTTCCTGCTGCTCCCCCGCCTCGCCTCGCTCGCCGGCACCGCCTGGACCGGCTCCCCCGAGCCGTGGGAGACCCACCGCGAGACCCTCTCCGGCCTGGCCCGCCTGTGGCGCGAACGCGGCCTGGACTTCATGCCGACGACGGAGGTCGACTGGCCCTGAGCGCGCGAAGGGCGGCCACCCGGGGGTGGCCGCCCTTCGCCGGCGGTCAGGTGGCGGAGCCGCTCAGGAGACCCCGGTCTCCTGGGCGAGCTCCCGCCTGCGCCTGCGCTGCTCGTGCACGTCGGCCACCGGGGCCGACAACATGAGGGCCCGGGTGTAGGGGTGCTCGGGGCGGGCGGTGACCTGGTCGGCCTCGCCGGTCTCCACGAGTTCTCCCTGATGGATCACCGCGACGCGATGGCTCATGTAGCGGACGACCGACAGGTCGTGGGAGACGAAGAGGTAGGAGACGGCCGTCTGCTCCTGGATCTCCAGGAGGAGCTCCAGGACCGTGTGCTGGGTGGTGAGGTCCAGCGCGGAGACCGGCTCGTCGCAGACGATGAGCTTCGGACGCAGCGCCAGGGCCCGTGCGATGGCGACGCGCTGGCGCTGGCCGCCGGAGAACTCCCGGGGCAGGCGGTCGGCGGCGTCCGCGGGGAGCCTGACGCGTTCCAGCAGCTCGCCGACCCTGCCCCTGGCCTCGCGGTCGGCGGTCCCCTGGGCGATCAGGGGCTCCATCAGGGTGTCGCCGATGCTGAAGGACGGATTCAGCGAGGTGTACGGGTCCTGGAAGATCACCTGGAGGTCGCGGCTGAGCTCGCGGCGCCGGCGCGGGGCGGCGCGCTCGATGCGCTCCCCGTCGAAGGTGATCGTCCCGGCCTGGACGGGGACGAGGCCGAGGACGGCCCGCCCGATCGTCGTCTTGCCCGATCCCGACTCCCCGACCAGGCCGAAGGTCTCGGCGGGGCGGATGTCGAAGGAGACGCCCTTCAGCACCCGGGTGCGGGTGCGGCGGCGCGCGGCGAAGGAGACCTCCAGGCCCGCGACCTCCAGCAGCGGCCGAACCGGCTCCCGGGGGCCCGGGGGTCGTCCCCCGGACCGGTCTGATCCGTACGGCTGGTGGGTGCTCATGTCGTCGCCTTTCGCGGTCGCCAGGCCGGGCGGGCGGGGACGTGGTCGAGCACCGCGTCCAGGAGCCCGCGGGTGTAGGGGTCGGCGGGCGCGTGCAGGACCTGCTCGGCCGTGCCGCTCTCCACGATCCGCCCCTCGCGCATGACGGCGACGCGGTCGCACAGGTCGGCCACGACGCCGAGGTTGTGGGTGACCAGCAGGATCCCGAGGTCGCGTTCCCGCTGCAGCCTGCGCAGCAGTGCCAGGATCTCGGCCTGGACCCGGACGTCGAGCGCGGTGGTCGGCTCGTCGGCGATGAGCAGCCGCGGCTCGCACGACATCGCCCCCGCGATGAGCACCCGCTGGGCCATGCCGCCGGAGATCTGGTGCGGGTAGGAGCGGAACGCCCGCTCGGGGTCGGCGATCTCCACCATCCGCAGCAGTTCCAGCGCCCGCGCGGCCGCCTCCTTGCGGGAGAGGCCGAGCTTGCAGCGGATCGGCTCGACGAGCTGGGCGCCGATGGTGAACGCCGGATCGAGGTTGCTCATCGGCTCCTGCGGCACGTAGGCCACCACGTCTCCGCGCAGGGCGCGGTGCCGCCGCTCGGACAGCCCGACGACCTCCTGCCCCTCGATGAGGACGCTGCCGCGGGACACCCGTCCGCCTTCGGGCAGGAGCCCCAGGACGGAGAAGGCGGTCTGGGTCTTGCCCGACCCCGACTCCCCCACCAGCCCGACGACCTCCCCGGGCCGCACGTCCAGGTCCACCCCGTGGACGACCTCGCGGTCGCTCCCGTCCGGGAGCGTGTAGGCCACGGCCAGGCCGCGCACCGACAGCAGGGCGGCGCGCTCGTCGCCGGCGGCCGGCTCCGGCGCGACCGGGGCCTCGGCCGTGCGGCGGACGGCGCGGTCGGTGCTCCCGCCGCGGTCCTCCAGCACGTCGCGCAGCGCGGCCGCCAGCAGGACGAGCGCACCGCTGGACAGCCCGAGCGCCAGTCCCGGCCAGAGCAGCAGCAGGGGTGCGCGCTGGATGTTCTGGAAGGCCTCGTTGAGCATGGCGCCCCAGGTGGGGGCTCCGTCGCCGCTGCCGATGCCGAGGAACTCCAGGCCCGCCTGCAGCCCGATCGCCACGCCCGCGACCAGCGCGATCTGGATGATGATCGGGCCGCGCACGACGATGAGGACGTGCCGGGAGATGATCCGGGCGTCGCGCAGGCCGGAGACCCGGGCGGCGTCGACGTACAGCTCACCCCGCACCTGGACCACGATGCCGCGCACCAGCCGGAAGAAGGCGGGCGCGACCAGGAACCCCAGCACGACCATGAGCACCCAGGCGGTGGAGCCGAGCACCGCGCGGGAGGCCAGCAGGACGACCATCGCGGGCAGCGCCATGATGAGGTCGGAGACCCAGCTCGCGACACCGTCGAACCAGCGGCCGTAGTACCCGGCGGCCAGCCCCGCCGGGACGCCGAGCGTCAGCGCCACCACCACCGAGAGCACCGCCCCGCCGAGCGTGGTCCGTCCGCCGTACAGCAGCCGGGACAGCACGTCGCGCCCGGCGGAGTCGAAGCCGAACGGGTGCCCGCCGGACGGTCCCCGGAAGGAGTCGCGCAGCTCGGAGACACCGGGCCCCTGGGCGGCCAGGACCGGTGCGAGCAGCACGGCCAGGACGATGAGGCCCAGGACGAGCGCCGAGACCAGGCCGAGCGGGTGGCGCAGCAGCCTGCCCGGCACGCCCCTGCGGGGCGCGGGTGTGCCGCTCATGAGGTCCTCGCCTTCGGGTTGAGCCAGCCGATGAGGATGTCGACGATCAGGTTGATCAGGACGACCCCGATGACGGTGAACACGACCAGCGCCATGATCACGGGGATGTCGCCGCGGGTGGTGTAGCTGACCGTCATGCTGCCGATCCCGGGCAGCCCGAAGATCTGCTCGACCAGCACCGCGCCGCCGAGCAGGCCGACGAACTGCATGCCGAGCACGGCCAGCGCGGGCGCGGAGGCGTTGCGCAGCACGTGCCGGAACACGATCCGGGCCGGGGACAGGCCGCGGGCGCGCAGGGTGCGCACGTAGTCCTGGCGCAGCACCTCGATGACCGAGCCGCGCACCTGCTGGGAGACCCCGGCGATCGATCCGATCGACAGCGAGAGCACCGGCAGGGCGATGGTGGACAGCCAGCCGGAGGCCGACTCGGTCAGCCCCGTGTAGCCGATCGCGGGGAACCAGCGCAGCTGGACGGCGAACACCAGCACGATCACCAGCGTCACCAGGAAGCCCGGCAGGGCGTACCCGACCACGCCGAGGACCTGGACGAACCGGTCGACGGCGCCGCGCCGCACCCCGGCCCAGACGCCGAGCAGGAACGAGACGACGGTCGTGATGAGGGTGACGCTGACCATCAGGCTGGCGGTGACCGGCAGCCGGTTGCGCAGGGCCTGGGTGACGTCCTCGCCGCTGAACCAGGAGGTCCCGAAGTCGCCGCGCAGGGCGTGCGCGAGCCAGTCCAGGTACTGGGCGAGGACGGGCCGGTCCAGGCCGAGCTCGTGGTTCTTGGCCGCGACCTCCGCCTGGCCGGCCCCGCTGCCCAGGAGCTGGCGGGCCACGTCGAGGTCGGGGATCGACAGCAGCAGGTACGCCAGCAGGGAGATGACGAAGAGGAGGAACACGCCGGCGGCGAGCCGGCGTGCGATGAACGTCAGCATGATGTCCGGATCAGGCGGGGCTGTAGTTGTAGATGGACGGGACGGCCATGCCCGACTGCGGCGTCGCCTTGACGTCCTTGTCGGACACCAGCAGGTAGCTCATCCGGTAGAAGGGCAGGTACCAGCCCTGCTCGACGAGGTGCTCGTTGAGCGCCTTCAGGTCGGCCTCGGCCGCGTCGGGCTTCGCCTGGACGGAGCCGACCAGCTTCTTCACCGTGTCGTCGGTGGTGCCGAACATGTTGAAGGTGCCGGGCAGGACCAGGGTGCGCAGCACGATCCCGTCGACGGTGTCCAGCCCCATGTTCATGACCATGCCCGAGTACTCCTTGTTCACGAAGACCTTCTGGAGCACGGCGGGGTCGGGGGCGTCCCACACGAGTTCGACGCCGATCTTCTCGAGGTCGGACTTCAGGGACGCGGCGAGGGCGTCGTTGACGATGGCGGTGACCCGCGGCAGGCGCAGCTTGAAGCCCTTCTCGTAGCCGGCCTCCTTCAGCAGCGCCTTGGCCTTCTCCGGGTCGTGCGGGTAGGCGGTGTCCAGCGCGGGGTCGTAGGCGGCGGTCTCGGGCCCGAACACCTGGGCGGTGACCTCGCCGCGGCCCTGGCGCAGCGCCGAGAGCATGGTCTCGCGGTCCACCGCGTGGTTGAGGGCCTGCCGGACGCGGGCGTCGCCCAGCGCGGGCGTGACCTTCCCGCCGCGGTCGAACAGCAGGATGCCCTGGAAGTCGAAGTTCACGTCGGTGGTGGTGACGTTCGGGTCGGACTTCATGCTGACCTGCTGGCCGACGTCCTGGAGCAGGGCGGTGTCGATCTGGTCGGTCTTGAGGCCGTTGACGATGGCCGTCTCGTTGTCGAAGACGGACATGGTGACCGTGCCGTAGGGCGGCTTCTCGCCCCAGTAGTCGGGCGAGCGGGTGTAGACCCACTTGGTGCCGACGACGGTCTTGGCCGCGTCGAGCCGGTAGGGGCCGGTGCCGACCGGCTTGGTCTTCAGCTCCTCCTCCTTGGCGAAGGCGGCGGGGCTGGCCATCAGCCCGGCGGAGTCGCTGAGGTAGAACAGCAGGCCGGGGTCGGGCTGGGCGAGGACGAGCTTGACGTGGGTGGCGTCGACGACCTCGATGGAGGTGACGGCCGCCAGGTCGGTGGCGTCGGCGCCGCCGCCCTTCTTGAACCGCTCGAGGTTGGCCTTGACCGCCTCGGCGTCGAACGCGGTGCCGTCCTGGAACTTCACGCCGGTGCGCAGCGTCAGGGTGAGCTCGGTGCCGGCCTCGTCGAAGGCCCACTCGGTGGCGAGCATCGGGCTGTAGGTGCCGTCGGGCTCGCGCTTGACGAGGGTGTCGTACACCGCCTGGAAGAACGGGAGGGCGCTGCCGTTGGCGACCTTGGGGTCCAGGCTCTGCGGCTTGGTCAGCGTCGCAATGTCCAGGGTGTCGTCGGATCCGCCGGACCCGCCGCTCGTGTCGGCGCACCCCGACAGGGCGAAGGCTGTGGTGAGGGCGGCGGCGACCAGGGCGGTCTTCGCGGATCTCTGCATGTCACTCACTCCGGATCAGGGGCGGAAATGGGGGATTCTGTCTGGATGTTGGGCGAGCATACACACGGAACTAACCACGTGGTAGGTTTTGCGCCATGAAATCTACCAAGTGGTAAGTTCCGCTCTCGACCTGGGGTGATCACCAAGGTCGTAATGTCTTACGGCGACCCTCACCGAGCCGAGCAGCACCTCAGGAGCCCTCCGTGACCGACCAGACCAGTCCGACGAAGCCGGCGAAGCCGACGAAGGGCGAACGCACCCGCGCCCGCGTCCTGGACGCCGCCGCCGAGCTGTTCTCCGGCTCCGGCTTCCACGCGGTCTCGCTGCGGGACATCGCCGCCCGGGCCGGGATGACCCACGCCGGGCTGCTGCACCACTTCCCCGGCAAGGAGGCGCTGCTCATCGAGGTGCTGGGGCGGCGCGACCGCGAGGACGCCCACGTGATCTTCCGGCTCGACCCCGACACCGAGCCGAGGGACTTCCTGGCCCAGCTCGTCGGCATCGCCCACCGCAACATGAACACCCCCGGCCTCGTCGGCCTCCACGCCAAGATCTCGGCCGAGGCCGCCGATCCCGAGCACCCCGCCCACCGCTACTTCGTCGAGCGGTACCGGCTGCTGCGCGACCGCCTGACCCGCGCCTTCACCGCGCTGGCCGCCCGCACCGACCCGCCCGGCGGCTACGACCCCGCGCTGACCGCGCAGATGCTCCTGGCCCAGATGGACGGCCTGCAGACCCAGTGGCTCCTGGAGCCCGACGCGGTCGACATGCGCGCCGCCATGGTCGCCTTCTTCGCCCGGCTCGGCCTGGACTTCAGCGACGTGCCGGCCTTCCCCAACCTCCACTCCGGCGCGCCGCCGGAGCCTTCCCACCACCCGTGACGACCAGAGGCCCGAACGTATGAACCTCCCCGCACCCAGCGACCTCACCCTGGCCGAGAAGGCGTCCCTGACCTCGGGCGACAGCACGTGGGAGACGGCCGCCGTCGGCGACCGGGTGCCCGCGGTCGTCCTGGCCGACGGCCCGCACGGCATCCGCCGGCAGGACCCCGCCTCGGGCGACGCGCTCGGACTGCGCCACAGCATCCCCGCGACCTGCTTCCCGCCCGCCGTCACGCTCGGCTCGTCCTGGGACGCGGAGCTGGCCCGCCGGATCGGGGAGGCGCTGGCCGCCGAGGCCTCCGCGCTGGGCGTCCACGTCGTCCTGGGCCCCGGGGTGAACATCAAGCGCTCCCCCCTGTGCGGACGCAACTTCGAGTACTTCTCCGAGGACCCGCTGATCAGCGGGGTGATGGGCGCCGCGCTGGTCACCGGGATCCAGTCGCTGGGCGTCGGCGCCTGCGTCAAGCACTTCGCGGTCAACAACCAGGAGACCGACCGGATGCGCGTCAGCGCGGACGTCGACGAGCGGACGCTGCGCGAGATCTACCTGCCGGCGTTCGAACGCATCGTGCGCGAGGCGCGGCCGTACGCGGTGATGACCTCCTACAACAAGATCAACGGCGTGTACGCGAGCGAGAACCGGTGGCTGCTGACCGAGCTCCTGCGCGAGGAGTGGGGCTTCGACGGGCTGGTGATGTCCGACTGGGGCGCCGTCAACGACCGGGTCGCCTCGCTGGCCGCGGGCCTGGACCTGGAGATGCCGCCCACCGGCACCGACGAGCGGATCACCGCGGCGGTCCGCGCCGGCGACCTGGACGAGGCGCTGGTCGACGCCGCCGCCGAACGCGTCATCCGGCTGGTGCGGCGCGTCCAGGACATCCCGCGCCACGACGGCTGGGACGTCGACGCCCACCACGAGCTGGCCCGCGAGGCCGCCCGGTCGGCGGCCGTGCTGCTGAAGAACGACGACGGCCTCCTGCCGCTCGACCCCGCGGCCGCCCAGCGCGTCGCGGTCATCGGCGAGTTCGCCCGCACCCCCCGCTACCAGGGGCACGGCAGCTCCCACGTCGTGCCCACCCGGCTGGAGAACTCCTGGGACGCGCTGCGGGCCGCCGTCGGCCCCGCCACCGAACTGGCCTTCGCGCCGGGCTTCACCCTCGACGGGACGCCCGACGCCGAACTGCTCGCCGAGGCCGTCGCCGCGGCCCGCCGGGCCGACACCGCCCTGGTGTTCCTCGGGCTGCCCGACCGGGCCGAGTCCGAGGGCTACGACCGCACCACGCTCGCGCTGCCCGCCGACCAGATCGAGGTGCTGCGGGCGGTCTCGGCCGCCTGCCCCCGGGTCGCGGTGGTGCTGGCCAACGGCGGCGTCGTCGACGTCGCGTCCTGGCAGGACTCCGCCGGGGCGATCCTGGAGGGCTGGCTGGCCGGGCAGGCGGGCGGTGCCGCGCTGGCCGACCTGCTCCTGGGCTTCCACAGCCCGTCCGGGCGGCTGACCGAGACCATCCCGCTCCGCCTCGCCGACACCCCCTCCCACCTGCACTTCCCCGGATCCGACGGGCACGTCGTCCACGGCGAGGGCCGCTATGTGGGCTACCGCCACTACGACACCCTCGACGTCGAGGTCGCCTACCCCTTCGGCCACGGGCTGAGCTACTCCCGCTTCGCCTACGCCGACCTCGAGGTCACCGGGACCGGTGATGACGCCTGGACCGTCGAGGCGACCGTCACCAACACCGGCGACCGGTTCGCGCACGAGGTGGTGCAGCTCTACACCGCCTTCACCGAGGAGGCCCCCTCCCGCCCCCGGCACGAACTGCGCGGCTTCACCAAGGTGGGGCTGGCGGCCGGGGAGTCCCGGCGCGTCTCCTTCACCCTCACCGGACGCGACCTCGCCCGCTGGTCCCCGTCCCGGCACTGCTGGCGCGTCGACCCCGGCGCGTTCACCGTGGAGATCGGCGCCTCCTCCCGCGACATCCGGCTGCGCGCCGAGGCCACCACGCCCGGCGACGGCCTGGTCGACGAGCTCGGGCCGATGTCCACGCTCGGCGAGTGGCTGGACCACCCGGACGGCAGGAGGGTCCTGGGCGAGCACCTGAAGCGCGCGGGAGCCGCGGGGCTGGCGCGCGAGGACTCCCCGCTGATCGGCCTCGCCCGCGGCATCCCCCTCATCAAGTTCTCCACCTTCGGCATCGGCCTGAGCCCCGAGACCGTCGCCGAACTGGTGGCCGCGGTGCGCGGGACCGCCACGCATTAGAGTGCGGGTCATGACCAAGCGCGGCCCCTACCGGAAGGGCGAGACCAAGCGCGCCGAGATCCTCCAGGCGGCGCTGGAGATCTTCGCCGAGGAGGGGTACCGGGGGACGTCGCTGCGCAAGGTCGCCGCCCGGTGCGGGCTGAGCCTGCCGGGCGTCATGCACTACTTCGAGTCCAAGGAGGACCTGCTCGTGCAGGTCCTCCGCAGGCGCGACGAGGTGGAGAAGGAGCGGCTGGCCGAGCTCACCGGCCTCGGCGGCTCGCTCGACACCCTCCGCGAGGGCATGCGCACCCCCGGCCTGGTGGAGCTGTTCGTCTCCCTGGCCGCGAGCGCGGGAGAGCACGGGCACCCGGCCGCCGAGTTCTTCCCCCGGCGCTACGAGGAGCTGCGCGCGATGCTGGCCCGGCGCGTCCAGGAGGCCATGGACGAAGGGCAGTTCGCCTCGCCGATCCCCGCGGAGCGCCTCGCCGTCCTGCTGCTGGCCGTCGCCGACGGCATCCAGCTCCAGTGGTTGTCGGACCGGTCCCTCGACATGCGCACACCGGTCGCCGACGTCCTGCGTCTCCTCAAGCCGTCCGACGGCGGCTGAGCTCCCCGAGGAAGGGTTCCCATGGCCGAGATCCACGGCACCGCCGTGCCCGGTTTCGAAGAGGTCCGCGAGGGCTTCGCGCTGGGGCAGCGCGACGACGGGGGCGCCGCCCAGCTCGCCGTCTACCAGGACGGCGAGCTCGTGGTGGACCTGTGGGCCGGCGGCGACCCGGTGTCCGGGCGCGCGGTCGACGGCGACACGCTGACCGTCGTCATGTCGGTCACCAAGGGCGTGCTCGCCACGTGCGTCCACATGCTCGCCCGGCGGGGCCTGCTGGACCTGGACGCCCCGGTCGCCGCGTACTGGCCCGAGTTCGCCGCGCGCGGCAAGGCGGGGATCACCGTGTCGGACCTGCTCGCCCACCGGTCGGGCCTGTCAGGTCTCGTCCGCGGCGGCGAGCCCGACTGGTTCGACTGGGACGCCTGCGTGCACGCGCTGGCGGAGGCGGCCCCGCTCTGGGAGCCGGGCACCGCCGCCTGGTACCACACCTTCACCTACGGCCACCTGGTCGGCGAGGTCGTCCGCCGGGCCGCCGGCCGGACGCCGGGCGAGCTGGTGGCGGAGCTGGTCTGCCGGCCGCTGGGCCTGGACCTGTGGATCGGCCTGCCCGAGGAGCAGGAGCACAGGTTCGTCCCCCAGCACTCCGACCGGCCGCCGACCACCGAGGCCGAGGCCGTCGCCCTGCTCTCCGGCTGGGGGTTCGATCCGGACGACCCGCTGGTCGGCGCCACCGTCGGCGCCCACCTGGCCGTCGACGCGTCGATCTCCGGCTTCAACACCCGCCGGGCGCACGCCGCGCAGGTCCCGGCGGCCAACGGCGTCTCCAACGCCCGCTCCCTGGCCCGCATGTACGCCGCGACCATCGGCGAGGTGGACGGCGTCCGCCTCCTGGACCCCGCCGCCGTGGCGCGGGCCGTCGCCCCGCAGACCGACGGCCTTCCCGCGCCCGCGCCCTTCGACCGCCTGCCGTCGGATGATCCGGCCCGGTTCGGCCTCGGCTACGAGCTGCCGCGCAGGGGCCTCCCCATGCTCGGTCCCGGCTCCTTCGGCCACGCGGGCGCCGGCGGCCGCCTGGCCTACGCCCAGCCCGCCACCGGGACGGCCGTCGCCTACACGTGCGCCGGCATGACCTGGCCGAAGACCGGGCCGGAGCCGCGCTGGGTCCCCTGGACCGAGGCGCTCCGCCGCGCCGTGTCCGCGGACGGGCGGGACTGACCGCCGCGCCCCGGCCGTCCTCTCTCCGAGCGGCCGGGGCGCGGGCCGTCAGCTCCGCGGGCCGGGCTCGACCAGGGGAAGGGCGACGTCTGCGGTGAGCTCGACGCGTCCGGCGGAGCGCTGCCAGTCGAAGAGGCCGGTGATGGGCACGATCTGCAGCTCCAGGCGGCTGGCGGGGGTCAGGGACCAGGCGACGGCCTCCAGGTCGCGGGTGACGGTGCGCTCCCTGCCGTCCAGGACGACGGGCAGCGGGGTGGCCTGGTTGCCGACGACCAGGCCGGTCCCGCGGTCGACGAGCTGGGCGTACAGGGCGGTGCGCGGCTTGTTCGCCGTGCCGCGGTACCGGAGGGTGACCCGGGGAGTGCCGACCGTCTGGGCGGGCGCCTGCACGGCGGGGAGCGCGACGTCGACGGCCTTGGCCTGCGGGCGGGCCGCCACCATGTACTCCGGAATGCCGTTGCCGGACTTCTTCTTCTTTTCCTTGAGGTAGATGTCGGCGTCCCGGCGGGAGAACTCCAGCCTGCCCGACGCCTGGGCCCGCAGCTCTCCCAGCGCCTTCATCGGGTAGGAGGGCGCGGAGCGGTAGACGCCGTGCTGGTCGATGTACTCGAAGCCCGGTCCGGTCCTCACCCGGCGGTCGCCCTTCAGGTACCGGTCGAACCAGGCGACGGTGGCCTTCGTCAGCTTCTTCGCGGGGCCGGGATCGGTGTCGCACGACCCGTGGCCGCCGCAGAACCAGATCATCTTCACCGGCGCCCGGTTGGCCTTGACCGCCCGGTGGACCTCGATGCCCTGCCGCAGCGGGAACAGCGTGTCGACGGTCCCCTGCAGCACCAGGGTGGGGACCGAGATCCGCCGCACCAGGTGGTCGGGCCCGTGCTCGCGGAACCACCGGTAGGTGTCGTCGGGCAGCCGTCCGCTGGCCAGGCCCGTCAGGCAGCCCTTCTGCACCTGCGGGGCCAGCTTGTTGCCGTTGAGGAAGCCGCCGCTGCACAGCATGGCCCCCCATCCCGCCCGGAACACCTCGTCCGGGTAGAGGGTCTCGGCCAGGTCGTTGAAGGCGATCGACGGGACGATGGCGTCGACCCTGCGGTCCAGGCCCGCGGTGACGAGCTGGATCGCGCCGCCGTAGCTGCCGCCCGCCATGCCCAGCCTGGGGTCGCCCTTGCGGTCGAGCCGCACCTCCTTCTGCCGCGCGACCCAGTTGATGATCCTCCGCATGTCCCGGCCCTCGACCCGCGGGTCGTCGACGTGGGCGGCGCCGCCCGAACCGAACCCGCGCGGGTTCCACGTCACGACGTTGTAACCGGCGCGCAGCAGCGGGCCGAGCTGACCGTCCTCGGCCTTCGGATCGGTCTCGCCCCGCCCGGCCCAGCCGGTGCCCAGCAGGACCACCGGCCGCCGTTCGCCCTTGCGCAGGCCGGGAGCCCGGAAGAAGTGGGTGACGATCTCGACGCCGTCGAAGGAGGCGAGTTCGACCGTCCGGCGGGCGGGAGCGGCGGAGGCGGAGGCCGACGGGACGACGGCCAGCGCGCAGGCCGCGGCGACCGGGATCGCCAGCGGGGGGAAACGGAGCACGGAGTTCTCCTCATACTCGACGCGGCACCGGGGGGTGGAAGCCGCGCACACCGAAGATCCTCATTACCTACCACGTGGTAGAAAAAACGGGAAGAGGGGATCCGCGCACATCGGGAAGACCCCTCGCCGAATGTCACGCAACGTGATCCCTACAATGATCGTCGTGCGGATCGAGACGGTCACCACGGGGCTCGACCTGGCGGGGGTGTTCGCGAACGCGCTGCTCGGCGGGGCCGTCGCGCGCCGGTACGGGCTGGACCTGTTCGGGTTCGTGGTGCTCGGGCTGGTCTCGGGGCTCGGCGGCGGCCTGATCCGCGACGTGCTGCTGCAGAACGGGCCGCCGGTCGCGCTGACCAACTCCGCCTACATCCCCACCGCGCTGTGCGGGGCCGCGCTGGCGTTCGTGCTGCACATCTCCGAGCGGGACTGGGACCGGGTGTTCACGGTGCTCGACGCCGCCGCGCTCAGCCTGTGGGCCACCGTCGGGGCGCAGAAGGCGCTGGCCGTCGGGCTGGGGTGGGTTCCGGCGATCCTGCTCGGCACGATCACCGCCGTCGGCGGGGGCGCCTGCCGGGACCTGCTCCTCCAGCGCATCCCGGCGGTGCTGGGGGGCAACGCCCTGTACGCCACGGTCGCGGTGCTGGTCGCGGCGATCCAGGTGCTCGGCACGGAGTTCGGCTCGCCCCTCACCGGGACGGTCCTGGGCATCCTCGCCGGGGCGGTCCTGCGCGTCCTGGCCGCCTGGCGCGGCTGGAACCTCCCCAACGCCCCCGACTGGCAGCCCCGCACCTTCCTGGGCCGCCTCCCCCGCCCCACCTACCGGCCCCGCCTCCGCAGGCGTCCCCGGCCCGGCGACGGGCGCTGAGCCCGTCCACCGCGAGGGGCCCTGCCCGCCTGACGGGCAGGGGCCCTCGGGAGGACCTGTCAGGACGCCTGCGCGGGGACCGGGGCGGCGGCCGTCTCGGTGCGGCGGGCCAGGAGGACCAGGACGCAGGCCGCGACCGAGCAGGCCGAGCACAGGAGCCAGACGGCGACGTAGGCGCTCTCGGTGGGGACGGTGCCGAGCGCCATGGTGGCGAGGATGGAGGCGACGATGCCGCCCGCCACGGAGCCGCCGACGGTCTTGACGTTGTTGTACAGGGCGGTGGCGATGCCGGCGCGGGACGGGTCGGCGCCCTCGACGATGACGGTGGGCATGGCGCCGAGGGCGACGCCGGTGCCCAGGCCGATGAGGGGCTTGAGGACGATGAACTGCCACAGGGCGTCGTGGGCGACGGCGTGGCCCAGCAGGCCGAGGGCGATGAGGGCGAACGAGGCGACCAGGGCGGGGCGGTAGCCGATCCGTCCGGCGATCATCGCGGTTCCGGCGGCGCCGACCACGGCGGCGACGGCGGCGGGCAGGGTGATCGCCGCCAGGGACAGGGACGTCAGGGCGAAGCCGTAGCCGGTCTCGGCCGGGTCGGCGGCCAGGAAGGTGGTGTCGGGGGTCTGGGTGCCGAAGAAGACGACGCCGAACAGGAACGAGACGCCGTAGAAGGGGGCGACCCGGCGGTCGGCCATCGCGCGCAGGTCCACCAGCGCGTCCTTCGCGCGCAGCTCGACCCGCACCCAGACGGCGAGCAGGACCAGGCCGCCCAGCAGCGGCAGCAGGGTCGCGGCGCTCGTCCAGCCGGAGCCCCCGGCACGGGAGATCCCGGCCAGGACGGCGATCATCGCCAGGCCGAGCAGGACCAGGCCCGGCCAGTCGGCGCGGCCCTGGGCGCGGGCCCGGCTCTCGGGCACGGCGAAGAAGGACAGCAGGAAGCACGCCCCGGCCAGGACGGCCGGGATGAGCAGCGCCGTCCCGACGTTCCCGATCGCCTCCTGGGCCGCGCCCATGACGATCATGCCGATCAGGCCGCCGAGGGTGAGCGAGCCGACCAGCCAGGCGATGGCGCGGCGGGCGAGGTCGGTGGGCAGCCGGTCGCGGACCAGCGCGATCTCCAGCGGGAGCAGCGCGGCGAACGCGCCCTGCAGGACCCGGCCGAACAGCAGCACGCCCATGTTCGGGGCGAGGGCGACCAGCAGGCTGCCGACGGCCATGGTCGCGAGCGCGATCCGCAACATGCGGCGGTGGCCGTGCAGGTCGCCGAGCCGCCCGAACATCGGGACCATGACCGCGGCGGCCAGCAGCTGCACCGAGGCGATCCAGTTGAGGTCGGAGTCGGCCAGGCCGTGGGCCTCGCCGAGGGCGGGCAGCAGCGGGGTCACGCTCGTCTGCAGGAAACCGCTGGTCAGCTCGAAGAAGACGAGGATGCCGACGACGGCGCGGATGGACCCGGCCGACGTCTTCTCGGGGACGCTCACGCGGTGGCTCCTTCCAGGCGGCGTGCGGCCAGGGTGGCCAGCAGCAGGGCGGCGTTCGGCAGGACGGAGTCGTCGAAGACGGCCTGCGGGGAGTGGTTGATCGGCGCTTCCGCCGGGTTCGGGACGGGCGGGCAGGCGCTGAGGAAGAGCATCGCGCCGGGGACCTGCTGCAGGACGTAGGCGAAGTCCTCCGAGCCGGGGATCGGCTGGGGCGACTCGAACGTGCGGCCCTCGAACAGTTCTCCGGCGATCTCGAGGGCGAACCGCGCCTCGTCCACGGCGTTCTCGGTGACAGGGTAATCGTGCCGGTAATCCACTTCCGCCTTGACGCGGTGCGCCGAGGCGATGCCCTCGACGGTCTCCAGCACCACTTCACGGATGTTCTGACGGGTCTCCTCGGAGAACGTGCGGACCGTGGCCTCCAGCCGCGCGTCCTCGGGGATCACGTTGCGGGCCGTGCCCGCCCGCAGCTTCCCGACGGTGACGACGGCCGGGTCCAGGGCGTTGATGGAACGGGTGACGCGGGTCTGCAGCGTCGTCACGATCTCGCACAGCGGCGGGATCGGGTCGCAGGCGGCGTGCGGGGACGAGCCGTGCCCGCCCTTGCCGACGACGCGGACGTCGAAGGAGTCGCTGGACGCCATGAACGTGCCGCCTCTGGTCCCGACGAACCCGGCGGGCATCCCGGTGGAGAAGACGTGGATCGCGTAGGCGGCGACCGGCTTGCTCCCGGCGGCGTCCAGCAGCCCCTCGTCGAGCATGATCTTGGCGCCGCCGTAGCCCTCCTCTCCGGGCTGGAACATGAACACCACGTCCCCGGCGAGCTCCTCCCGGCGCGCGGCCAGCAGCCGCACCGCCCCGACCAGCCCGGCGACGTGCAGGTCGTGGCCGCAGGCGTGCATCGCGCCGGGGATCCGCGAGGCGTAGTCGACGCCGGTGTCCTCCTGGACGGGAAGCGCGTCCATGTCGGCGCGCAGCAGGACGGCCGGGCCCGGACGGCCGCCGCGCAGCACGGCCGTCACCGAGCCGAGGTCCTTCCCGGTGGAGATCTCCAGGGGGAGGCCCTCCAGGGCGGCGAGGACGCGCTCCTGGGTGCGCGGCAGGCGCAGGCCCACCTCCGGCTCGCGATGGAGGGCGCGGCGCAGCGCGGTCAGTTCTTCGCCGAGAGCGGCGGCGTCGTCATGCGTGAACATGGCGGTAGTCTGCGTAGGAAGTCAGCTAGGACCTGAAAAACGCCGGGATATCGCAGGTTTGTCAGATCATTTGCAGGAATCAGCCACCCTCGACGAGATCGACTACCTGCTCGTCACCGCCCTGCAGCGCGAGCCGCGTGCCGAGTGGCGGCGGATCGGCGCGGAGCTGGGCATCGACCCGTCCACCGCCGCCCGCCGCTGGTCACGGCTCACCGAGGCGGGCCTGGCCTGGCTGACGTGCTACCCGGCCTGGCTGCCGCCGGGCGCGCTGATCACCTTCATCGAGCTGGACTGCGCGCCCGGCCGGGTCCACGAGGTGGCGCTGGCCCTGGCCGACGACCCCCACCTGTTCACCATCGAGCACGTCACCGGCGGGCGCGACCTCCTGCTCACCGCGTCGTTCACCGGCCAGGCCCAGCTCGCCAGCTACATCGGCTTCCGGCTCGGCGCGGTGCCCGGCATCACCGCCACCCGCACCCACGTGGCGAGCATCCTGCACGCCGAGGGCAGCCGCTGGCGCCTGGACCGCCTGGCCTTCCCCGCCGCGGGCCCCTCGCCCGCCCCCGCCTTCTCCGGCCACGGCACCCTGTCCCCCGACGACCTCGCGCTCATCCACGCGCTCGCCCGCGACGTCCGGCAGAGCGCGGCGGCGCTGGCCGAACGCACCGGGCTCAGCCCCACCACGGCCCGCCGCCGGCTGGCCCGGCTGGAGCGGGACGGGTTGATGGCCTACCGCTGCGAGGTGAGCCGCTCGCACTCCGGCTGGCCCGTCTCGGTCACCCTCTGGGGGTCGGCGCCCGCCGAGGACGCCGCCTCCATCACCGCCCGCCTCGCCCACCTCCGCGAGACCCGCATGTGCGTCTCCCTCTCGGGCGCCCACAACATCCTGCTCACCGTCTGGCTCCGCGCCGTCGACGGCCTCCCGGCCTTCGAGGCGTCCCTGGCCGCCCGCGTCCCCGAACTGGCCATCACCGACCGCACCCTGACCTTGTGGAACCTGAAGTTCGCCGGCCAGCTCCTCTCCCCCGAAGGCCGCCGCCTCCGCTCCGTCCCCCTGGCCCTGTGGACCCCCGACGACGCCCACGCCGCCGAGGCCGCCTTCGTCTCCGCCCTCGCCACCCCTCCCCCGCTGCGCGGCTCCGCGCCGGACGGCCGGGATAGGGTCGGGGCATGGGGCGGTCGGGGCGCAGGGAAGTGATTCTGGCGGAGGCCATGCGGGTCTTCTCCGCCAAGGGGTACGCGGCCACCTCGCTGGGCGACGTCGCCGCCGCCGCGGGGATCACCCGCAGCAGCATGTACGACTACTTCCCGTCCAAGAAGGCGTTGTTCCTGGACGTCCTGAAGGACCAGACGGAGGCGGCCGTCGCCTATGTCGGCCCCAAGGTCACCTCGGCGGGCACGGGCGAGGCCCGGATGCGGGCCGCGGTGGCCGCCTACTTCGACTACGCGCTGGACCACCCGGCGGCCTGGCGGCTGATGTTCGACCGCAGCCGGGAGGGCGACTCGGAGGTCCAGCGGTTGCGCTGGGAGGCGCGCAGCGCCTCCACCGAGGTCATCCGCAGGCTCCTGAGCCCCGACTTCGCCCACATGGGCATCGACGCGGACACGACGGCCGGGCCGGTGATCGTCGAGCTGATGGTCTCCGCCCTGGACGGCGCCACCCGCTGGTGGGAGCGCCATCCCGAGACCCCGGTCGACGACCTCGTCGAGGCGGTCCTGCGCATGCTCCTCAGGGGCCTGCGGGACACCGGCGAGCTCACCCCCGCGACCGGCGGCCCCGCTCCGGTCCGGTGACCGGGCGGCCGGAGCCGTCGTCGTGGGCCAGTCCGGTCCAGAAGACGCGAAGGGCCGTCTCGACCAGTTCGTCGCGGGGCACGGCGGGGTTGCGGTCCCACCACTGGGCCAGCCCGTCGAGGCCGGAGAGCAGGATCTCCACGTGCAGGGCGGCGTCCGGGGAGGCCGGGTCCAGGCCGAGGACGCGCAGGTCCTCGCCGAGCAGGAGGGTCAGCACCCGGGTGCGGCTCTCGCTGACGCCCCAGCGGGCCACCTTGATCTCCGGATCGTCCTCGGCGGAGAAGTCGAAGAGCAGGCGGCGGGCCGCCGGATGGCGCTCGGCGAACTCCAGGTAGCCGCGGACGACCGAGCGGAGCCTGGCCTCCCGCCCGGTGCAGGCCGAGACCGGGGCGCCCATCGCGGTGAGCGCGGCGATGTGCTGCTCCTGGAGCAGGTTGAGGAAGAGCGCCCGCTTGGTGGGGAAGCGGTCGTAGACGATCGAGCGGTTCACCCCAGCGGCGCGGGCGATGTCGCCCATGGAGGTGTCGCGGTAGCCCTTCTCGGCGAACACCCGCAACGCGACATCGATGAGGTGGGCCCGCCGCTGCCCCGGCGTCATCCGCCTGCGCGTCGCCGGCCCCGGCTTGGTCGTCGCGGTCGCGTCCGGCTGGCTCACGCCCTCAGTCTAGGGACCGTTTCGAAATCGAGACAGTCCGAGGGCTTCCCCCGGGCCGCGGCGAGCGTGCTTACCGACCGGTAACCGCTTCGGATCTTTCGGTCATCTCCAAAGGTGGGAGCCGGTATTGATTTCGGCTCCGGATTTCATCCGGTCCGTAATCTTGATCGTGAGGGAGATCACTGCCTACTCTGCGCTGACCGGGCGCACGGCCGATGAGCGCCGGATCGTTCATCCCACCCGCCCCCGTCCCCCCCCCGCGCGGAAAGGCGACCCTGCATGCGTTTCGCTCACCCTGGTTCCCCGTCCTCCCGGAGCGTCGTCTCCAAGCTCCGCGCCTTCGCGCTCGCGGCGCTGTTCGTCCCGGCCTCCGTGCTCGGGACGGCCGCTCCCGCGTCGGCCGAGCCGGCGCCGGTGGACATCAGCTACGCCGACTGCCCCGCCGCTCCGCCGGCCGTGGGCGACCCGTCGGAGTACATCTGCGAGGTCTTCGTCCTGGCCTCGGGCAACATGCGCTTCGGCAGGATCGACCAGCCGATCGACAAGCCGATCACGATGACCGTCCTGGCGCACATCGACCCGCGGACCGGAGCGGTCACCGAGACCATGCTCAAGTGGCGCGCTCCGCAGCTGTCCGTGCCGGGCGGCCTGCTCGGCATCCCGGGAACCGACTCCCTGAGCGTGCTCAAGCTCAAGGCGACGCCCGAGTACGCGGGCAACTTCGGCTGGGGGCTGGCCGAGGACAACACCACCCTGAGGGCGACCGTGAACCTGCAGCTCAAGGTCGCCAACCTGCTGCTCCCGGGCTCCTGCGGCATCGGCTCCGCCGCGGACCCGATCAAGCTCAACCTGATCATCGACCCGAAGTCCCTCAAGCTCTACGACGGTGACGTCCTCGGCGGGTCGATCTCCGACAACACCTTCTCCGTGCCCGCCACCAGCGGTTGCGGCCTGTTCGGGCCGCTGGCCGACTGGCGCTCGGGAGTGCCGTCGGCGGGCGGCCAGAACAGCACCACCCAGCAGATGTACCTGGGCGCCAAGACGTACGGCCAGGGCGTCAGCAAGGCCGCCGTGCCGGGCCTGTCCACGCTGATGGCCGACGCGCGGGACTGACGGCCGCCGCCTCGGGACCGCTCCACCCGATGCCGTCCGGGCGGCGCCCGGACGGCATCGGCGTCGCGAACCGGCCGCGGGGACCTGTTCCAAAAGGCGCGGTACGGCCGTTGACCCCTCTGGCGGGTGGGGTTACGTTGACGTCGCTCCTCGATCACCTACCGCCGACGTGCCGACCGCGCACTCCCCCCAGCGGAAGGACCCCCGTGGAAACCCGTTCTCGACGCTCCTGGACCGCCGCCCTGTCCCTGACGGCCCTGGTGGCTCCGGCCCTCCCCTTCGGCGGCGCCGCGCACGCCGCCGCGCCCCCGAACGACCATCTCACCGTCACCGTCGCCGGTTCCCCCGGCTACCGGCTGGAAGGGGAACTCGCCTCGGGCGGCGTCGCCGTCACCGACACGGTCGCCGGATACCGGACCGACCGGGTGCAGGGTGAGGGAACGCTGCCCGGCGCGGACGGCGGGACCGCCGCCGTCTCCCTCCGGATCAGCCGGGGGGTGCTCGGGCTGACGGGCGCCTTCACGCTCCGGGACGGGGACCTCGAGATCTCCGCCAAGGTCGGCGGCGTCCAGGTGCCCGTCGACGGGACCGTGACGTGGGAGGGGACCGGCACCGTCGTGGAGGAGGGGCGCTCCTCCCGCCGGACCGTCGCCTTCACCCTCCGGGACCGCATGCCCGACCCCGGCGACCATGCCATCCGCATCACGCACGCGGGGCAGGAGCGCAGGGCGATCCTGCGGTTGCCGGACGACTACGACGGCACGCCCAGGCCGGTGCTGTTCCACTTCCCGGGCCTGTACGAGGCCCCGTGGATGGCGGAGTTCTTCGGGCGGATGGCCGACCACGCGCAGACCCGCGGCTTCATCATGATCACCCCTGAGCACCACGGCCGCGGCTGGCAGGGCGTCCCGGCCGGAACGCCCTCCCCCGACGTGGACGACCCCGGCTTCGTCGAACGGCTCCAGGACATCCTCGTCGAGCGCTTCAACGCCGACCCCGCGCGCCTCTACGCCTCGGGCATGAGCAACGGCGGCTTCTTCACCAGCAAGATGGCCTGCGACAACACCCGTTTCGCCGCCTACGCCCCCGTGGCGGGCCAGCTCAGCGACCAGGCGTCCTGCCGGCCCGGCCGGAACATCCCGATCGTCCTCATCCACGGCGACGGCGACTCCATCGTCCCCTACGCCAGCGCGCCGCCCGCCGCCGGCTTCTGGGCCCGCAACAACGGCTGCGGCACCACTCCCGTCGCCACGGACCTCCCCGACCTCGACCCGAAGGACAACACCACGGTCGTCCGCCACGACTACCCGGACTGCCCCGCCGACGCTCCCGTCATCCTGTACCAGATCAAGGGAGGCGGGCATAACTGGCCGGGCGGCCTGCCCTTCCTGGGCCCGTTCCTGGGCGGAACGACCCACGACATCGACGCCAACGACGTGATCTGGGACTTCGTCTCCCGTCACCGCCTCGCCCTGTGAAAGACCAGGGCGAGCAGGAGCAGGACGGCGAAGACGACGGCGACCGGGAGGGTGCCCAGGTCGGTGAGGTGACCGGTGATGGCGCCTTGGACCTCGGTGAAGGCCCTGATGACGGGGTCGTCGGCGGCGGCTCCGTCCAGGACGCGTAGCTCGTACCAACCGTAGTACGTGACGTAAAGGCCGGCGGCGAGAAGGAGGGCTCCGCTCGTCCTCGAGACGTACGGGAGGACGCGTCGGAGTCTCCGGACGGCTGCTTCCTGGGCGAAGGCCACGAGGAGGGAGAGGACGGCGACTATCAGGCCCATGCCCAGGGCGTAGGCGAGGAAGGCGGACAGGCCGTCCAGGATGTCTCCGGTGCCCGAGGCCAGGCCCGTGACGGCCAGGAAGGGACCGACCGTGCAGGAGAGGGAGGCCACCGCGTAGGAGGCTCCGTAGCCGTAGAGGGCGGCGAAGGAGCTCGCGGGGCCTCCCGTCTTCAGGTGCGGGACGCGGACGAGGAGCTCCTTGCCCGCCAGCAGCCAGACGCCGAGGAGGACGAGAGCGACGCCTATGACGATCGTCGCCCAGGGCAGGTAGCGCTGGAGCGGGGCCGCCACCAGGGAGATCAGCAGGCCGAACGTGCCGAAGACGGTGACGAAACCCGCCGTCATGGCCGCCGACAGGCGCAGGGCGCGCCACAGGCCTCCGGGGCCCGCCAGCAGCAGTGCCAGGTAGGACGGGAGGAGGGCGAAACCGCACGGGTTGAACGCGGCGACCAGTCCGGCGGCCAGCGCGAGGGCGAGATCGTCCATCTACAGGGCGAACTGGTCGATCAGCTCGGACAGGTCGGCCTCGCTGAGCGGACCCACGGCCGAATGGGTGCCGCCCTCGGGGTTCACCAGCAGGTAGGACGACTGCGTCTTCACCTTGAAGTGCTTGTACAGGGCGCCGGTGCGGTCGTCCAGGTGGACGAAGTTCGCCGTGCCGGTGCGGGAGACGAACGCGTCCATCTGCTCCTTGTTCTTGTCGAGCCCGGCCACGCCCACGAACTCCACCTTGCCGGCGTACTTCTTCGCCGCGGCGGACACGGCGGGGCCTTCACCCTGGCAGGTCGGGCACCAGGGAGCCCAGAACCACAACACCACCGGCTTGCCCTCCAGTCCGCTCCCGTCGAACGGCTCGCCGTCCAGGGAGGTCGCCCGGAACTTCCACAGGGCGGACGTCCCCGTCGTCGGCGCCTTCGTCGTCGGCGCGTCCGACATGGCGGGGGCCGCCGAAGCGCTCTCCATCGGGGCCTTCTCTTCCGTCTCGCCTCCGCACGCGGTCACGGCCAGGAGGGTCACGGCCAGGGCCGAAATCAGCTTTCTCATGAAGAGCACGTTATTGCGCGTGATGCCCGCAAGACCCTTACGCATCGATGACGTCGCGATGCGGGCGGCCGTGACCGCCGGCGGGTCCAGGGCCCTCCCGTGAATCCGAGCCGGACGGGCCGCGCTCCCGCGGGGGGGCCGGGTGGGCGGTGGTTCCGGTCCGGTGCCGACGGCGGTATGCGCGGGAGTTGCGCTGTGGTTGCGCTGCTTTTCCACAGGTCGTATCCGGGGTGGTGCGCAAAGTGATCGGATGGGCGGGCAGGGGGTCACCGGGAGAACGACGGGGAGGCGGGGCATGGAGGGTCTGCGGGACGAGGATCCGCGCCGGGTCGGCGGGTACGAGCTGCTCGGCCGGCTGGGCGCGGGGGGAATGGGGCAGGTGTTCCTGGGCCGCTCCCCCGGCGGGCGGATGGTCGCGGTCAAGACGATCCACCGGTCGCTGACGGCCGACCAGCGGTTCCGCGTCCGGTTCGCCCGCGAGGTGGCGGCGATCCGGCGGGTGGGCGGCTTCCACACCGCGCCCGTCGTCGACGCCGACCCCGAGGCCGACCCCGCCTGGCTCGTCACGGCCTACGTGCCGGGGCCCTCGCTGCGGGAGGCGGTTGCCGTCCACGGCCCGCTGCCCGAACCCGCGGTCGCGGCGCTCGGCGCGGGGCTCGCCGAAGGGCTGAACGCCGTCCACACCTGCGGGCTGGTGCACCGCGACCTCAAACCCGGCAACGTCATCCTGGCCGCCGACGGGCCCCGCATCATCGACTTCGGCATCGCCCACATCACCGACGCCTCCTCGCTGACCGTGACGGGCGCCCTGCTCGGCACCCCCTCCTACATGTCCCCCGAGCAGGCCCGCTCCGAAGGCGAGGTCGGCCCGGCGAGCGACGTCTTCTCCCTCGGCTGCGTCCTGTTCTTCGCGGCGTGCGGCCGCGGCCCCTTCGACTCCCCCGTCCCCGCCGTCTCCGTCCACCGCATCCTGAACGAAGAACCGGCACTGGACGCCGTCCCCGAGACGCTGCGCGACCTGATCGCCGCCTGCCTCGACAAGGACCCCGCCGCCCGCCCCTCCCCGCCCGCCGTCCTGCGCCGCCTCTCCCTCGCCGGAGAACCCACCGGCGACTGGCTTCCTCCCACCGTCACCTCCATGATCGACGACCTCTCCGCAGCCGTCGCCGCCCTCCGCCCCACCACGTCCCCGGCCCCCGCCGCCTCTCCGCCTCCAGCCGCCCGCGCGTCCACGGACCCCTCAACTCCTGCCCCCTCCGCCTCCCCGACGGGAGCCGCGCCCCCGGACCTCGCCCCCGCGGAGGGCCCCGACGGCTCCCCCGCAAACACCGCGCTCCCCGGCACCGCCGCACCCACCGGTCACGGTGCGTCCTCCGGCCCCGCCGGCTCCGTACCGCCGAACACCGCCGCACCCACAGACCCCAGCAGGTCCTCCGCCACGGCAAAGCCCGCACTGCCGGGTGCCGCCGCTCCCGATGCGCTTTCCGGTCACGCGGGGGTCGTGCCTCCGGGCAGCGCCGCTCCCACCGACCCCAGCAGGTTCTCTGGTTCCGGTGGGCCTGTGCACTTCGCCGCCGGGGAGGGGGGCGGCGTGGAGGGTGCTTCGCGGCGGCGGTCCCGTCTGCTGACCCTGCTGCCCGCGGTGGCGGTGCTCCCGCTCGCGGCGCTGGGGGCCGCGGCGCTCTGGTGGCCGGTGGACGAACCGGGGGCCACGCCTGCGGCGGTGACCGCGGGAACGTCGCCTCCGGCCGGCGGGACGATCACGCGGAACACCGCGGGCGGCCCCTCTCCCCGGCCCGGCTCCGCTGAGCGGGAGGAGGGCCCTTCCCGAAGGCCTGCGGGGAACGGCCCTTCCGCGAGGAACGAGCCCTCTCCCGACGAACAGCAGCCTTCCCCGGTCAGGTCCTCCGAGCCCCCGGACGACCGTTCCGAGGAACCCGGCTCCGCCGCACCGAAGCCGTGGCGGTGCCGCGGCGACTACGCGCAGGTCCCGCGGTCGAAGATCTGGATCAGGCCCTGCATCCGGCTGGAGCGGGACGGGATCGGGTACGTCGTGCACGCCAGGGCCATGGAGGAGAGCGGCACCGGCGGCCCGGTCTCGTTGTGGGTGTGGGCCTCCGACGAAGACGTCGTCAAGTACCGCGACAGCCTCCGCAAGTGCCGCATCACCCTGGACTCGGCCGAGGAGGTGTCCGCATGCGGCCCCTTCACCTTCACCCCGCCGAAGCCGGGCGCCTACCACGCGGCCTCCGACACGAGCCCCGCCGACGACGAGCTCCCGCCCACGTGGTCGCCCCAGTGGACCGGCACGGGCAGCGTCTCCACCGTCCGGTGGCCGCCCTGAGCCCTCCCCCCGCCGCTCCGCCTCCCGGTAGGATCCGTGGTCCCTACCCGTCAGGACGACCACGGTGGAGGCGGAGTGGGCCGGTTGGCACGACCCGGGCGCAGCCCCGCCCCGATCCCCGAGCCCGACACGCCCCTGGGCCGGTTCGCCCAAGGCCTGCGCGACCTGCGCGACCAGGCGGGGGACCCCGGCTACGAGGCCCTGGCCCGGGAGAGCGAACGCCTGGGCACCCCCTATTCCGCCACCTCGCTGCGCACCGCCGCCTCCGGCCGTTCCCTCCCCTCCTGGAAGGTGACCGAGACCTTCGTCCGCGCCTGCGTGGAGTTCGCCCGCCGCCACCCCCACCGCGCCCACCCCGCCGCCCTCCGCTGGACCCCCGAAGCGCTCCTCCCCCGGTGGACCGCCCTCTGGCACGAGATCTCCTTCCACCCCCCGGCACCCGGCCCCCCGGCCCCGCCGCCGACCCCCCGCACCCCGAAGGACGAACACCCCGCGCCCACCTCTCCGCCACCGCGGCCCCACCCCGCGAGACCGGCACGACCGTCCCCCCAAGGCGCCCAGGCCCCCGCCCCCCTCGCCCCCGAGCCGGAGGCGCCGGAGAACGGACACCCGGCGGACGCCGCGCCGGAGGACGAACAGGCGACGCGCGGCACGCCGCAGACCGAGCAGGCGACACACGGCACGCCGCAGAACGCGCAGCCGACGCACGGAGCACCGGAGAACCGGCGGACGGCAAACGATGCGTCGGAGAACAAGCGGGTGACGCGCGAATCTCCGGAGAACGGGCGGAAGACGTCTGGCGCGTCGGAGAACGAACGGGTGGCGCACGGTGTGCCGGAGTGGGGGTGGGGGGCGGGATGTGCACCGGAGGGCGCTGGGAGTGGAGCCTGGGGGTCGCGGGGGTTCGTGGCGGGCGTCGGGGTTCTGAGCCGGTTCGTCGGGCGGGAGGAGGAGCTGGCGGAAGGGGAGCGGGCGCTGGAGAGTGCTCGGCTGGTGACGGTGACGGGGCCGGGCGGGGTCGGGAAGACGCGGCTGGTGATGCGGCTGGCGGAGCGGGCGGCCGGGCGTTTCCCGGACGGGGTGCGCATAGTGGAGCTGGCCGAGCTCGACTCCTCCATGCCGGTGGGGCAGGCGGTGGCGGCGGCGCTGGGGGTGCGGGTCGACGCGGGGAGAGAGCCGCTCGAGGCGGTCGCGCAGGTGCTGGACGGGCGGCGGACGCTGCTGGTGCTCGACAACTGCGAGCACGTGCTCCCGGACGTGGCAGGGCTCGTCCAGGTACTGGCGGGGGCCTCGCGGGGGGTGTGCTTCCTGGCCAGCAGCCGTCAGGCGCTGAACATCGCGGGAGAGCGGATCCTGACGCTGGGGCCGCTGCCGCTGCCCCGGGACGGCGGGGAGTCCGCGGCCGTCGAGCTGTTCGCGGACCGGGCGGCGGCGGTCGTGCCGGGGTTCCGGCTGACGGACGCCAACCGGGACGCGGTGCACCGGGTGTGCCACCGGCTGGACGGCCTGCCCCTGGCGCTGGAGATCGCCGCGCGCCTGCTGCGCTTCCTCACCCCGCACGAGCTGCTGGACCGGCTCGGGCAGCGGTTCCGGCTGCTCGGGGAGGCGGGCGCCGAGCGCACCGCTCCGGCACGGCACCGGACGTTGCGGGCCGTGCTCGACTGGAGCCACGACCTGTGCTCCGACGACGAGCGGCTGGCGTGGGAGCGCCTGTCGGTCTGTGCGGGGACGGTGGCGCTGGCCGACGCGGAGGCGCTGGTCTCGGCGGAGGGGGCGGAGCCCGGGGCCGCGTTCGAGGCGATCGCCGGACTCGTCGACAAGTCGCTGCTCCTGCGCGTGGAATCCGGCGGGCGCAGCAGGCTGCACCTGCTGGAGACGGTGCGCATGTACGGCCGGGAGAAGCTGGCCGACTCGGCCGGTGAGGAGGCGGCACGGCGCCGCCACCGCGAACGCTACCTGGGTCTCGCGGTGGAGGCGGAACGCGCGTACGCCTCCCCCCGCCAGCAGGAGTGGCTCCTGCGGCTCCGCGACGAACACGCCGACCTTCGACAGGCCTTCACCCCCTCCCCGCCCGGCCCCGCCACCACGGCCCCGCCCGGCGTCACCCTTCCACCCGGCGGCATCGTCCCGCCCGGCTCAACCATCCCGCCCGGCGGCGCCCTTCCGTTCGGCGGTGTCGTCCCGGCCGGTTTCGCGGGTTCGGTGGATTCTGCCGGGCTGCGGCATCAGGGGGTGGTGATGGAGGGTGTGCTGGGGTTGTGGTTGTACTGGATCGTGTCCGGGAACCTGGGTGAGTGCGTTCTGTGGGCGCGGGCCGTGACGGGGTGGTGGCCTGTGCCGCCGGGGCCGGAGCTCGTCGAGGCCTGGGCCGGCATGTCCTGGTCGGCGGCGGTCGCTCTGCTGGTGCACGGTGACCGGCCGGGTGCCGGGCGGCTGCTCGATCGGGTCGAGCGGGTGGTGCCCCTGGAGGAGGGGCCGCGGTGGGTGGCGGCGGCCGTTCGGCAGTTGCGCGGGCTGAGTGCGCTCTTCTCCGGCGACATCGAGAGCGCCGAGGCGTACTCCGAGGCGGCGCTGCGGACCGGCGGGCACCGTCCCGGGCTGCTCACGGGCCAGCAGGCCCTGGCCCAGATCGGCCTCTGCGCTTCGGCGCGGGGCGCGCGCGAGGAGGCCGTCGAGTGTTTTCTTCGGGCTCTGGAGCTTTCGGAGGCGTGCGGTGAGACGTGGCACCGCTCCTATCTGCTGTGGACCCTTTCCAGCGAGTACGCCGAGGCCGGCCACGACGACCGCGCCGTCGAGCTGCTGCGGCGCAGCCTGGAGCTGAAGCACTCCCTCGATGACCGGCTCGGTATGGCCACGGTGAGCGAGTCGCTCGCCCGCCTGCTGGCCCGGCACGGCGACCCCGGGAAGGCCGCCCTGCTGCTCGGCGCCGCGCAGGCGCTCTGGCAGCCCGCGGGGACCCTGCACCTGTGGGGTTTCGAGCGCCTCCTGCGCTCCCGGGAGCAGAGCCTGGACGAGTTGCGGCGCGTCCTGGGCGAGGAGCGTTTCACCGCGGAGTACCTCGAGGGCGGGCGGCTCGGCCTCCCGCACGTCCTGGAACTGGCACTCCCCCGGGGCGGCTGAGCGGTGGCGCGAGGGCACGAACGTCGCACGGCCTTCGCCTCGTGTTCCGGATCCGCCCGGTTCCGGTCTTGACCCCTGCGCTTTCGTGAACGAAACTGTGTCCGCTGGAGCGAAACACTGTTTCGCCAGTGGTAACGAAAGGAACCCGCATGGGTCTTCGCCACGTGCTCCGCCTCGCCCTCCCCGCCGTCCTCTCCGCCGCCTTCCTGACCGGGGTCTCCGCGCCCGCGCAGGCCGCCGCCCCCGTTTCCAGCTTCGCGAGCACCGTCGGCGGGGACCCCGCCGACGTCTACTACCCGGCCGGCATCAGCGAGCGGACGCCCGTCGCGCTCATGCTGCAGGGCGCGCAGGTCGGCCGCGCCCACTACTCCTCCTACGCCCGCGCCGTCGCCGCGCACGGGTTCATCGTGGTGGTGCCCGACCACAGGCGCCTACTCTTCTTCGACGACGACTTCTACCCCGAGCAGAAGCAGGCCGCCGAGGCCGTCGCGTGGATGAAGGCCGAGGACGACCGCAACGGCTCCCCGCTGGAGGACCGCGTCAAGACGACCAGGCTCGTCCTGCTCGGCCACTCCTTCGGCGGCGCGGCCGGCCTTTCGGTCGTCGGGGAGAAGTGCGTCTTCCCGTTCTGCACGGGCCTGACGTACACGATGCCCACCCAGGTGAAGGCCGCCTCGTTGTTCGGCACCAACAACAAGGACTTCCTGACCGGCGCCTTCGCCGACGTCGACCTGCAGGTCCCGACGCAGCTCGTCCAGGGCGTCCAGGACGGCGTCGCCCTGCCCGCCGACGCCGAGACCACCTACACGAAGCTCAAAAACGACCCCAAGCAGATCGTCCGCGTCTCCGGCGCCAACCACTACGGCATCACCAACGCCCAGAACCCGGCCGGAGCCGATCCCGAGACCGGCCCCCAGACGCTCACCCAGGCCCAGAGCATCGAGGTCACCGCCCGGTGGGCCGCGAAGTTCCTCCTGGCCGCCATGGGCGACGAGGCCGCCGAGGACTACGTCTGGAACACCGGCGACGCCGCCGACCCGAACGTCACCGTCACCGGCGACAACTGACCGTTTTCTCCCGACTCGGACATCGAACGGCCGGATGCTGGAGGTCTGATGCAGGACAGGACGGCGAGCACCGAGCGGGGATTCCCCGACCGGCCCGTGTGGGTCACCCCGCACGGCCTGCGGGAACCCTTCCCGCAGACCCGCACGGACCCGGACGGCGCCGACCGGTTCACCGGCCGGGGGGCGCGGGCTCCCGGCCCGGTGCCGGAGATCGACCCGGTGGCCGAGGTGAGCCTCTGGTGGCCGGGCGCGCGCAGCTGGTACGGCCGCGCGACCGGAGTCTGGTGGGCCTTCCTGCCCGGTCATCCCGACCAGCTGCTCGATTTCCACGACCCGGCCGAACTGATCCGCACGGTCGCGGTCCTCCGGAAGAACACGTCCCCGACCTACCGGTGACGTGTTCTTCCGGCACCCGCGAGCCCCGCTCCCCTCCCCCGATCTCGAGCCAGTCCTGATCTGTTCGCCTCGACAGGAGTAGACCTTCATGACCGACACGCACGACGAGGCGCCGGATTCGCCGAGGACGAAAGACGTGCCGTCCGCCGGCGGCACCGTGGAGATCGCCGTCCTCCCCCGACGTCCCGCGCGCACGGTCGACCTCGACAAGGCGGCCCCGCTGGGCTGGTGGCCCGCGATCGTGGTGGCGCTCGTCGCCTTCATCGACCGGGTCGAGATCAACCTCATCTCCGGCGCCCTGCCGGCGATCCAGGACCACTTCGGCTTCAGCGACACCGCGGGCGGGGCGATCCCGACGGCCGCCAGCCTCGCCGCCGCCCTGCTCCTGCTCCCCGCCGGACGGCTCGCCGACCGCGCCCCCCGCGTGGCGACGATCGCGATCGTGGTGCTCGTCTGGTCGATCTGCTCGGTCCTGAGCGGCCTGGCCACCACCTTCGTGATGTTCTTCGCCGTCCGCGTCCTCATCGGCGCCGCCGGGCAGCTCTACAACCCGCCCGCCTCCAGCCTCCTGGCCGACTACTACCCCGCCCGCAGCCGCGGCAAGGCCTACGGCTTCGAACGCGCCGGCTACTACATGGGCCTGCCCACTGGAGTCATCCTCGGCGGCGCCATCGCCGAGGCCCTCGACTGGCGCGCGGTCTTCTTCATCGCCGCGGTGCCCGGCCTGCTGGTCGCCGCGCTCGTCCTCACTGTCAAGGAACCGCTGCGCGGCCTGGGCGACCGCCTCGACAGGCTCCGCAGCGGCGCGGCCCCCGACACCGAGGACGCCGGCACGGCCCCCGACGCCGACCGGGGATCGCTCCTCTCCGAAGCGCGCGGCCTGCTGCGGATCCGCACCCTCAAGGGCATCATCATCGGCCAGGCGCTGCTCTCCCTGGCCGTCGCGGGCCTCTTCTACTGGCTGCCCACCTTCCTGGAGCGCACCGAGGACCTCGGCTACGACGCCGCCTCCGGGCTCGCAGGCGGTGTCGGCGGCACCGGCATCGTCATCGGCATCGTGATCGGCAGCCGGATGGGCGACCGCTTCCACGGCGTCCGCCCCGGCTGGCGCGTCAAGGTCGCCACCGGCTTCCTGCTCATGGGCGCGGTGACCCTCACCGGCGCCGTCCTCCTGCCCGGCCTGTGGTTGCGCGTCACCCTCATCGCCGTCGCCTGCGCCGGTTTCGCCGCCGCCATCCCCAACCTCACCGCCGCCTCCGCCGACGTCGTCCCCGCCGCCCGCCGCGGCATGGGCTTCGCGCTCCTCACCTTCCTCATCACCCTCGGCGGCGCCCTCGGCCCCTTCCTCATCGGCCTCACCTCCGACCTCATCAAGTCCACCGGCTACGGCGGCGAGCCCCTCGCGCTGGCCATGCTCGTCCTGGTCCCCGCGATGTTCCTCGCCGTCCTGGCCCTCCTGCGCATCCGCGGCACCTTCGAGGACGACGCGCGGGAGGCCGCCACCACCGGCTGAGCACCCGAGAGCCTTTCGATCCACCTCACACTGTTTGTCTGTTTATCCAGAGATTTTTCCGGCTATCGAAAGGTCCATGGACTTCAACGACGATGTGCGGCTCGACCCGTCCCAGGTCGAGACCGGCGGTGGCGGCCGGGGCAGGGGCGTCGCCGCCGGGGGCGGTGTCATCGGCGTCATCGGCCTGCTCGTGGCCCTCTTCTTCGGCGTCGACCCCTTCGGCGGGCAGGGCGGGCAGGACACGCGGCAGCCGCAGGGAAGCGGGGAGGCGAACGACCTCCGGGAGAGGTGCCGCACCGGCGCGGACGCCGAACGGGACGAGGACTGCCTCGTCGTGGGGGTGGTGAACAGCGTCCAGGACTACTGGGAGAGCGCCTTCGCCGAGAGCGGCCTGAGGTACGAGCCGGCCAGGACGCAGCTGTTCGAGGGCGCCACCCGGACGGGATGCGGGTACGCGACGAAGGACGTCGGGCCGTTCTACTGCCCCGCGGACCAGAAGGTGTACCTGGACCTCACCTTCTTCGACGACCTGCGGGCCACATACGGGGCGCAGGACGGGGCGGCCGCCCGTGCCTACGTGATCGGGCACGAGTACGGGCACCACGCGCAGAACCTGCTCGGGGCGATGGACCGGACACCGCGGGGAACCACCGGAGCGTCCAGCCCCGCGGTGCGGCTGGAACTGCAGGCGGACTGCTACTCCGGGGTCTGGATGCACAACGCGGTGCAGACGGGATACCTGGTCCGGATCACCCGGACGGACCTCGACCAGGCCATGAGCGCCGCCCAGGCCGTCGGTGACGACCGCATCCAGGAACGCGGCCAGGGACACGTGCGGCCTGACTCCTTCACGCACGGCACCTCCGCCCAACGCACCGAATGGCTCAACACGGGCTATTCCTCCGGCGACCCCGCCCGTTGCGACACGTTCAAGGGCGCGATCTGAGGCCAGACAGGGAGACGGATCTCCATTGATCGGCGGTCGTTGTCGCACGTCCTGCTGCGCCATCTCCTGAACGACCGCGCCGAGGCGTCCTCGAGTCCCTCCCGGGGCGGCCGTGGCATATCCCGGTGAACGGTACCGAGGGCGCCGCGGAGGGAACGGGCGGATTAGGGTCCACGGGGCATGGGAGTCGAAAGAACGGATCGGCGATGAACACGGTGGTGGATCTCAAGGGGCGTGCGGTGCTGGTCACCGGGGGGACCAAGGGGATCGGAGCGGTGATCGCGCGGACGTTCCTGCGGGCCGGGGCCGATGTGATGGTGTGCGGGCGCAACGAGCCCGAGGCGCTGCCGGAGGCGGACGGGCGGAGCGCGCGGTTCCTGGCGGCCGACATCCGGGACGCGGGGCAGGCGGCGGCGCTGGTGGAGCAGACGGCCGAGCGGTTCGGGCGGCTGGACGTGCTGGTCAACAACGCCGGGGGGTCGCCGGACGCGGACGCGGCGACGGTCTCGCCGCGGTTCGTGGAGCGGATCGTGTCGTTGAACCTGCTCGCGCCGTTCTACGTCGCGCAGCCCGCCAACAAGGTCATGCAGGCCGGGGAGGGCGGGTCGATCATCAACATCGGCAGCGTCTCCGGCATCGACCCCCAGCCCGGGACCGCCGCCTACAGCGCCGCCAAGGCCGGCCTGCTGATGTTCTCCAAGGCCCTCGCCCTGGAGTGGGCGCCCAAGGTCCGGGTCAACCACATCACCACGGGCCTGGTGATGACCGAGGCCGCCGCCCACAACTACGGCCAGGACGGCGGAGCCGCCACCGCGGCGCTCGTCCCCATGCAGCGGATGGCCGACCCCCAGGACGTCGCGAACGCCTGCCTCTACCTGGCCGGCGACCTGTCGGCCTACGTGACCGGCGCCGACCTCGCCGTCCACGGCGGCGGCGAGGTCCCCGCCCGCTACCTGGTCAAGCAGCAGCAGGGCTGAGCCGTCCCGCCGGGTCCGGGGCCGCTCGCGGCACCGGCGGCCTCGGGCCCGGTCATGCGCATCGCCGCGGGCTCCGGCTCCCGCTCCTCTCCGAGAGCGCCCTCCAGCGGTTCGCGGAAGACAGCCGCGCGGCTGGAACGGCCGGCCGTACGGCCGCGTGCGGCGGCCGTACGGGCGGGAAGGGTCAGACCACGCCGTCGGCGCTCAGCTTCTCCAGGTCTTCGGGGGTGAGGCCGAGGAGGCCGGTGTAGATCTCGGTGTTGTTCGCGCCGAGTTCGGGGCCGACGGAGCGGACTTCGCCGGGGGTGCCGGACAGCTTGGGGAAGACGTTCTGCATCGGGAACTCGCCGAATTCCGGGTGGGCGAGCTTGATGATGGCTTCGCGGGCCTTGAAGTGGGGGTCGGTCAGCATGTCCTTGGCGCGGTAGGTCAGGCCCGCGGGGATGCCGTTGGCGTGCATCTTCTCCAGGACTTCCGCGCTGGTCAGCGAGGCGGTCCACACGCCGATCAGGTCGTCCAGCTCCTCGGCGTTGGCTCCCCGGGCGCCGTGGGTGGCGTAGCGCTCGTCGTCGGCCAGCTCGGGACGGCCCATGACCTCGGCCAGGCGGCGGAAGACGGTGTCCTGGTTGGCGGCGATCAGTACGGGGCCGTCGGAGGTGGGGTAGACGTTCGACGGGGCGACGTTGGGCAGGACGGAGCCGGTGCGCTCGCGCTGGTAGCCGGCGAGTTCCCATTCGGGGATGAGCGACTCCATGAGCGCGAACACGGCCTCGTACAGGGCGGAGTCCACGATCTGGCCCCTGCCGGTGCGGTGGCGGGCGTGCAGGGCGACCAGGGTGCCCAGCGCGGCGAACGTCCCGGCCAGTTCGTCGCCCAGGGAGATGCCCGCGCGGGCGGGGGCGCTGTCGGGGTCGCCGGTGACGTAGCGGATGCCGCCCATGGCCTCGCCGATCGAGCCGAAGCCCGCGCGCGGCGAGTAGGGGCCGTTCTGCCCGTAGCCGGTGACGCGGGTGATGATCAGGCCCGGGTTCAGCTCCCACAGGGCCTCGGGGGACAGGCCCCAGCGCTCCAGGGTGCCGGGGCGGAAGTTCTCCACCAGCACGTCGGCCTCGGCGATGATCCGCCGGGCGAGGTCCTGGCCCGCCGCCTCGCGCAGGTTCAGGGTCACCGACTTCTTGTTGCGCGCCAGGATCGGCCACCACAACGACTGGCCGTGGGGCTTCTCCCTGCCCCACTGGCGCATCGGGTCGCCCGTCACGGGGGGCTCGATCTTGATGACCTCGGCGCCGAAGTCACCGAGGAGCTGGCCGCAGAACGGCCCGGCCAGGAGCTGGCCCATCTCGACGACGCGCAGGTCGTCCAGGGCGCGGGGGGTTTCGGTCACTGGTCCTCCTTGAGGGCGGCGGCGGCGGCGCGCACGTGCGAGCGCATGACGGAGGCGGCCCACTCGGGGTCGCGGGCGGCGATGGCGTCGACGACCTCGCGGTGGTGGCCCATGCTGCGGGCCATCGTGGCGGGGTCGTAGCGGTGGAAGGTCCCGAGGATGAGGGGGGCGTGCATGACGGACGACAACATGCCGGGGAGGCGGCTGTTGCCGGAGGCGTCGATGAGCGCGGCGTGGAAGCGGGAGTTCAGCCGGGCGACCTCGGCGGTGTCCCCCCGTGCCGCCGCGTCCTCGGTGGCCGCGCAGAGGTCGCGCAGTCCGGCGATGGTCGCCTCGTCCAGGCCCGTGCGGGCGGCGCGGGCCGCGGCGTAGGGCTCCAGGAGGCTGCGCAGCTCGAAGATCTCCGCCAGGTCGGCGTCCGTCCAGGCCACGACCCGGGCGCCGCGGTGCGGCAGGACCTCCACGAGGCCGTCGGCGGCCAGGCGTTGCAGCGCCTCGCGGACGGGGGTCCGCGAGAGGCCGAGCCGCTCGGCCAGCTCGCTCTCGCCCAGCCGGTCGCCGGGGGCGGCGGTCCCGGAGAGGATCATCCGGCGCACCGCGTCGTAGGCGGTGTCGGTGGCACGTCGCACAGCAGACATTTTCTCCCCCCTCGGCTATATTGCATGCAACATAGCCGAACCTTCCGTTGATGACCAGCGAAGATCTGAGGCAGGGAGCCGAATTGCATACAACAGTGCTGGAAGTGGGTCCGCGTGACGGCCTCCAGAACGAGGCGCGCGCCCTGTCTCCCGACGACCGCATCGCGTTCATCACCCGCTGCGTGGACGCGGGCCTGCGCCGTATCGAGGCGGTCTCCTTCGTCAACCCCAAGCGCGTCCCGCAGATGGCGGGCGCCGAGGAGGTCATGGCGGGCGTCCCCCGCGGGGAGGGCGTCTCCTACAGCGGCCTCGTCCTCAACCGCCGCGGCCTCGACCGCGCCCTGGAAGCGGGCGTGGACGAGGTGAACGTCGTCGTGGTCGCCTCCGACACCTTCTGCACCCGCAACCAGGGCTGCACGACGGACGAGGCCCTCGACGCCTGGGACGGCATCGCCAAGGCCGCCGCCGACGCCGGCGTCCCCGCCGCCATGACGATCGCCGCCGCCTTCGGCTGCCCCTTCGAGGGCGAGACCCCGCCCGAACGCGTCGCGGAGATCGCCCGCCGCGCCGAAGCCGCCGGAGCCTTCGAGGTCGCCCTCGCCGACACCATCGGCGTCGGCGTCCCCGCACAGGTCCGCGACCTGACCCGCCGCGTCCGCGAGGCCGCCCCCTCCACGACGCTGCGCTTCCACTTCCACAACACCCGCAACACCGGCTACGCCAACGCCCTCACCGCCGTCGACGAGGGCGCCACCGTCCTGGACGCCAGCGCGGGCGGGTTCGGCGGCTGCCCCTTCGCCCCCGCCGCCACCGGCAACATCGCCACCGAGGACCTCCTGTACGCCCTGCACCGCAGCGGCATCGAGACGGGCGTCGACATGGCGGCCGTCGCCGACGCCGGAACCTGGCTCGGCGGCCTCCTCGGCACTCTCCCGCCCGCCCTCCTCGGCCGCGCCGGCGGCTTCCCCGGGCCGTCGGCCTGACCCGCGGGGCACCGGCCTCCGCGGAAGACGGCGGTCCGGGAATGGCCGTAACCGGTCGGACCGCGCATCTCCCGGGAAAGTTTCCGATCATGACAGGCTTCGATCGACGTCAGCAGTCGATCTCCAGGAGCGCATCCGTGACCTCAGCCGCCGTTCCCGGCCTGGACGTCTCCCGCCCCCACCCCGCCCGGATGTACGACTACTACCTCGACGGCAAGGACAACTTCGCCGCCGACCGGGCGGCGGCCGACGAGATCCTCCGGCGCTTCCCCGAGACCCGGATCATCGCCCGCCAGAACCGCGCCTTCATGCGCAGGGCCGCCGCGACCATGGCGGCGGGCGGGGTCCGCCAGTTCCTCGACCTGGGCTCCGGACTGCCGACCGCCGACAACCTCCACCAGGTCGCCCAGCGCACCGCGCCCGGCTCCACGGTCGTCTACGTCGACAACGACCCCATCGTCCTGGTCCACGGCTGCGCCCTGCTCGCCGGGGACCGCAGCACCAGCGTCATCACCGCCGACCTGCGCGACCCCGACGAGGTCTGGAAGCAGGCCGAGCACACCGGCCTGCTGGACCCCGCGCAGCCGCTCGGCCTGCTGATGGTCGCGGTCCTGCACTTCGTGCCCGGCGACCTGGCCGGCCTGATGCGCTCCTACCTGGACCGGCTGGCCCCCGGCTCCCATCTGGCGCTGGCCCACGGGACCGCCGACGGCCTGGACGCCGACCGCACCCGGCAGGCCGACTCCACCTACCAGAAGACTGCCTCCGGCCTGTACCTCCGCGGAGCCCGGGAGATCGAGGCGCTGTTCGACGGCACCCGCCTGCTGGAGCCCGGCGTGGTGCCCACCTGGGACTGGCGGCCCGACCCCGCCCGGCCGGGCCCGTCGTTCTCCGGCCAGGCGGCCTTCCCGGGAGTCCTCGCCGGCGTCGGCCTGGTCCCCTGACCGCACCCGCCCGGCCCGTGCCGCGAAACCGGCGCCTCCGTACGACCGTCCTCCCTTCCCCGCGGCCACGGTGATCGCCGCACCGGCGCCCGGCTCGGCGGTGCGGCGCCGAGCCGGGGTCGCTAGGCGGCCCGGAGGGGGGCGAGGGCGCGGGCCCAGGCCGTCACCTCGGTGAGGAGCTGACGGAGGGCCGCCGCGTGCCGGTCGGAGGGCGTGAAGGTGGTGAAGGACTCGAAGTCGGTGACGAGGGAGAGGTTGAGCTGGGTGCGGACGGTGGCGATGTGGAGGCCCGCGGCGATGAGGCGGAGGTGCTCGACGGCGCGGGCACCGCTCACGTTGCTGCCGTAGGCGACGATGCCGGCGGCCTTGCCGGTCCATTCGGCGTAGAGGTAGTCGATGGCGTTCTTCAAGGAGGACGGGATCGAACGGTTGTATTCGGGAGTGACAAAGACGAAGCCGTCGAGTTCGGCTATCTTCGCGCTCCATTTCCGGGTGTGTTCGTGCGCGTAGTCGCCGAGGAGCGGAGAGCGCGGCTCGTCGAAGAGCGGCAGGTCGTAGTCGGCGATGTCGACGACTTCGAACTCGGCGCCGGTGTCCTCCTGCGCCACCTGGTGCACCCATGCCGCCACCTGCGGACCGACCCGGCCCGGACGGGTGGTGCCGAGGATGATTCCCATTCTGGTCATGCCGTCTCCTCTGTCAGTACGACTGCGTTCTTGCGGTGGTTGGAAGTCTTCGGCTCTCAGGAGAGCCGGGGGACGGCGCCGCGAGGACGGCGGCGCGGACCGGGTTCGGGGTCGAGTGCCGCCGCCAGGCCGTTCATCCGCAGGGTCGTGGCGCCGCGCAGGTGGGGCAGGTCGGCGCTGCCGTCGCCGGTGCGGGTGAGGAAGGCGACCTGCTCCGTCCACTCCAGGAGGGTCGACCCGTTGTCTCCGGCCAGCAGGACGGTGACGAGGGAGGTCCAGCGCAGCAGGCCGTCGACGGTGGACTCGTACCCGAAGACGATCCTGCGGTCCGGCACGATGTCGAGGTAGCGGGACCGGTACTCCAGCCGCTCCGGCGCCGAGCCCATGGCGGAGAAGGTGCTGTGCGCCGTCTCACCGCCGCCGACGCGGAACTCGTGGTGGTGGACGGCCCCTGATCCGGGGAGCCGGAACCAGCGGCGCCGGACGCCGGAGTCGGCGAAGGCCGCGAAGACCGCGCCCGGGGCCGCGTCCAGCCACCGGGAGATCGTGAAGGTGTCGTGCCGGACGTCGAGCCCGTCCCCTGGCCTCGTCGCGGCTTCCTGTGCGCTCATCCGCATCCCTCCGTCCGTCGGCCGCCGCAGCGGTCGTCCTTGGTTACCATCGGGAAGAATTGCGAATCGGCCGGTATTAATCCCCCTATCCGATACGCACTTTCACATAAGCAACGCACCTGAAAGTGGGAATCGCATGGACGCAGTGCTCCGCGCCGACCTGGCCGCGCAGGGGGTGGCGCCCGGCTGCGTGGAGACGATCGAGCTCGTCCGCGACGTCCTCGCCCGGGTCGGCGACAAGTGGACGGTCCTGATCGTCACGGCGCTGGCGACCGGCCCGATGCGCTTCACCGCCCTGCACGAGCGGATCGCGGGCATCTCCCAGCGCATGCTCAGCCACACCCTGCGCGCCCTCCACCGCGACGGCCTGATCACCCGGACCGCCTACGCCGAGGTCCCCCCGCGCGTCGAGTACGAACTCACCCCGCTCGGCCGCTCCCTCGCCGCGGCCGTCGACCACCTCGTCCACTGGGTGCAGACCCACCAGACCGACATCGCCCGCAACCGCGAGGAATTCGACACCGGCAGATGACGACCGGCCTCCGCCGCGCCGGATGCCTGCTTTCCCGCAATGGCGAAGGCCCGCCGATCCGCAGATCGGCGGGCCTTCGGGGACGAGCGTTACGAGCCGAAGAGGACGCGGCCCGCGGACAGCACGGTCTTGCCGTCGACGGCCGCCTCGAAGAGCAGCGCGCCGTCGTCCTCGCGCCAGGCGCTGACCTGGAGGACGTCGCCGGGGAAGACGGGCGAGGCGAAGCGGCCGTCCAGCTCCAGCAGGTCGGCCGGGTGGGCGCCCGCCACGTCCGCCAGCGGCAGCGTCACCGCGGCGAGGGTGCACAGGCCGTGCATGAACGGCCTGGGCATGCCGGCGGCCTTGGCGGCCTCCGGGTCGATGTGCATGTGGTGGCGGTCGCCGAGGAGGCGGTACAGGGCCGCCTGCTCGGTGCCCGTCGGCAGCGTGAACTCGTGGTCGGGCTCTCGCTCGGGGCGGCGGGCCGCGGACGGGCCGCGCTCGCCGCCGAAACCGCCGCAGCCGGGCGCGAAGATCGACCAGGTGGCCTCGAGGTACTCGGTGTCGACCGCGACCTCGAAGACCGCCGCGCCGCCCTTGTCCCAGACCTCCGAGACGGTGGCCTTCATCTCCAGGTCGCCGGACGCCGGCAGCGGCTTGCGGACCCGCAGGCGCTGCGAGCCGTGCACGGCGGTGCCGACGTTGAACGCACCGGCCGAGCCGAGCACGTCAGGCGCCCACTGGGCGCGGGTGAGGGCGAAGGTCGGCAGGACCTTCAGCCGCTCCTCGAAGACGAGGTCCAGGTCGGTGGCCTTGGCCCCGACGGCCAGCGCGTACAGGATCGCGTCGGTCTCGCCGTACGCCTCGGTCCGCGCGCCGAGGTCGCGTCCGCGCCATTCTCCGGAGTTCACGGTCTCTTCCTTCCCGCTCACGTGTCGGCCGCCAGGATCAGCCCGCTGGTCGGCACGCCGGTACCGGCGGTGACCAGGACGTTGTGCACGTCGCCCGGCTGGTTGACGGACGTGCCGCGCACCAGCCGGACGGCCTCGGCGATGCCGTTCATGCCGTGGATGTAGGCCTCGCCGAGCTGGCCGCCGTGGGTGTTGGTCGGCAGCCGGCCGTCGAGTTCGAGGTTGCCGTCGGCGATGAAGTCCTTGGCCTCGCCCTTGCCGCAGAAGCCGAGCTCCTCGAGCTGCGGCAGCACCAGCGGCGTGAAGTGGTCGTACAGGACCGCGGCCTGGATGTCGGCCGGGGTGAGCCTGCTCTGCGCGTACAGCTGCTTGCCGACCAGCCCCATCTCCGGGATGCCGGAGATCTCGGGCCGGTAGTAGCTGGTCATCATCAGCTGGTCGGGACCGGAGCCCTGCGCGGCGCCCCAGATGACGGCGGAGGGGTTGGGCAGGTCGCGGGCCCGCTCGGCGGAGACCACGACGATCGCCTGGCCGCCGTCGCTCTCCTGGCAGCAGTCCAGCAGGTGCAGGGGCTCGGCGATCCAGCGGGACGCCTGGTGCTCCTCGAGCGTGATGGGACGCCCGTAGAACCACGCCTTGGGGTTGGTCGCGGCGTGCTTGCGGTCCACGACGGCCACGCGGCCGAAGTCCTCGCTCGTCGCGCCGTACTCGTGCATGTACCGGCGGGCGAACATCGCCACCCACTGGGCGGGCGTGGACAGGCCGAACGGCGTCATCCAGGAGTAGGCGGCGCGGTCGGCGCTGACGTCCATCGGGCGTTCGGCCTGGCCGAGGCCGTAGCGTTCGCCCGAGCGCTCGTTGAACGCGCGGTAGCACACGACCACGTCGGCGACGCCGGTGGCGACGGCCATCGCGGCCTGCTGGACGGTGGCGCAGGCCGCGCCGCCGCCGTGCCCGATGCGGGAGAAGAACTTCAGCTCGCCGATGCCGAGGTTGCGGGCGATGTGGATCTCCGAGGAGGTGTCGGCGGTGAAGGTCACCATGCCGTCCACGTCGGAGGGCTCCAGGCCCGCGTCGGTGATGGCGGCCAGCACCGCCTCGCAGGCGAGCTGCAGCTCGCTGCGGCCGGACTCCTTGGAGAACTCGGTGGCGCCGATCCCCGCGATCGCGGCGGCTCCGGGCAGCACGCTCATCCTTCACTTCCTTCGGGCAGCTGGACCACGACGGTGCCGGTGACGTGCGGGCCGATGGCGTTGACGCCCTTCACCGCGATCTCGACGCTGCGCCCGGAGTCGTCCTTGGCCGTCACGCTGCCGGTCATCACCATGGTGTCGCCGGGGTAGTTGGGCGCGCCCAGCCGGATCTTGATCTTCTTGACCACGGCGGCGGGCCCTGCCCACTCGGTCACGTACCGGTCGACCAGCCCGTTGCTGGTCAGGATGTTCATGAACACGTCCTTGGAGCCGCGCTCGGCCGCCAGGGACGGGTCGTGGTGCACGTCCTGGTAGTCGCGGCTGGCCAGCGCGGTCGCCACGATCATGGTGCGGGTGAGCGGGATGCTCAGCTCCGGCAGCTCCTCCCCCACCCGGACGTCCCGGTAGGCGCGGCTCATGACGCGGCCCCCGCCAGGAGGTCGCCGAGCTCGGCCAGGTCGGCGGACGCGCCGCCGAGCACGCCCGACAGCTGCTTGCCCCACAGGAAGTAGCGGTGCACCGGGTAGTCGACGTCCACGCCGATGCCGCCGTGCAGGTGCTGGGCGCGGTGGACGGCGTTCAGGCCGCCCTCGTCGGCCCACCACTTGGCGGTCAGGGCGGCGGTGGTGGCGTCCTCGCCGGCCTCCAGCAGCGAGACGGCCTTCCACAGGCACGCCTGCATGGCCTCGATCTCGATGTAGGTGTCGGCGAGCTGGTGCTGGACGGCCTGGAAGGTGGCCAGCGGGCGGCCGAACTGCTCGCGCTCGGACAGGTAGGAGCCCGCCAGGCGCATCGCGCCGTCGGCGACGCCCGCCTGGGCCGCGGTGACCGCCACGCGGGTCAGGTCCAGGACGGTGCGCAGCGCGCCCTCGCCCAGCGCCTGGGCGGGAGCGCCCTCCAGCGTGAGGTTCCCGGCCACGTCGTGGCTGGTGGTCGACGTCCGCTCCCACGCGGTGCCCGGCGCGGAGGCCTCCACGACGAACACGCCGGGGCCGTTCTCGGTGCGGGCGGAGACCAGCACGTACCGGGCGCCGAAGGCCGAGGGCACGACGGCCTTGACGCCGGTCAGCTTCCAGCCGTCCCCGTCCGGGACGGCCGAGCAGCGCGGGTCGGCCGGGTCGGCGGGCGCGAACTCCTCGAGCGCGACGGTGGCGCGCCCGGCGCCCTCCGCGATGCCCGGCAGCAGCGCCTCGCGCTGCGCGGCGCTGCCGTGCCGCGCGACGGTCAGCCCCGCCACGAGCGCGGGCCACACCGGGGCGGGCGCGACGCTGCGGCCCTGCTCCTCCAGCAGGACGCACATCCCGCCGACGCCCAGGCCCGCGCCGCCGTCCTCCTCGGGCAGCGCGATGCCGAGCAGGCCGGCGTCGCCCAGGGCCTTCCACAGCTCCTCGTCGACGCCGTTCTCGCTCTGCTCGGCGGCGCGCAGCCGGTCGGCGGTGGCGTAGTCGGTGAAGATCTGCCGGGCCAGTCCCCGGACCTCTTCGAGTTCCTCGCCAAGGGTGAAGTCCATCAGTCTTCCTTCTTCGGGACGGCGGGCCGGAAGACCGGCAGGGTCAGGTCGGGGTCGGCGTCCAGCCACTCCAGCGAGACCGGCATGCCGATCTCGACGTCCTCGGGCGCGACACCGGTGAGGTTGGCGGTCAGCCGCGTGCCCTCGGGCAGCTCGATCACCGCGATCAGCAGCGGGTAGTCGAACGCCGGGTGCCGCGGGTGGTGGGCGACCACGTAGCTGTAGACGGTGCCCTCGCCGGTGGACTCCACGGTGTCCCACTCGAACGAGCCGCACACCGGGCAGCACGGGCCGGGCGGGTGGCGCAGCGACTCGCAGGCCGAGCAGCGCTGGATGACCAGCCGGTGCTCCCTGGCCGCCTCGAACCAGAACGCGTTGTCGGCGTTGATCGCGGGCCGGGGCCGCTTCGCCCTGGGCTTGGGCTTGTCCGCCGGGACGAACCGCAGGGTCCGCCAGCGCTGGGTGGCCACGACCTCGCCGTTCTGGTCGCGGTAGGTCTTCATGGTGGACACGAAGCGCCCGGTGCCCAGCCCGGTCTTCTTCTCCGGCGAGATCGACTCGACGGTCTCGGAGACGGAGATGTGGTCGCCGGGGACGAGCTCGCGCTGGAACTCGAACTCCGAGTCGGTGGCCACGACCGAGGTGTAGCCGCCCTCGGCCAGCAATGCCACCAGCTCGTCGAAACCGGCGGACGAGCCGTCATCGACGGGGTTCACCGTGGCGGCGTACCCGCGCATCGTCCACGCCTGGACCATCGACGCGGGCGCCACGATCCCCGGACGCCCGGTGGCCTTGGCGGCCTCGTCGTCCAGGTAGACGGGGTTGGCGTCCGCCATGGCCTCGGCCCAGTGCCGGATCATCGGCACGTTCACCGGGTCCTGGCCGCGCCGCTCGGCGACCAGCTCCCGGCCGACCCAGGCCTGGAGCCTGGCCTCGTAGTCCTCAGCGCTCATCGGCCGGACCTCGCCCTCGGCAGGCCCAGGCCCTGGACGGCGACCATGTCGCGCAGCACCTCGTTGACGCCGCCGCCGAAGGTGTTGACGATGCCCTGGCGGGACAGCTGCTCGATCTGCCCGAACAGCACCGCGCCCGGCGACTCCGGACGGATCCGCCCGGCCGCGCCGAGGATGCCGGTGAGGGTGCGCTGCACGTCGATGTGGGTCTCGGTGCCGTAGGCCTTGGTGCCGCCGGCCTGGGCGCCCGACAGGTCGCCGGTGGTCTCCACCGCCCAGGTCATCTTCCAGTTGAGCAGCGCCATCGCCTCGAGCTTGGCGTAGGTGCGGGCCAGGTCGCGGCGCACCCACGGCAGGTCGATGACGCCGTTGTCGCGCGCCCAGTCCCGCACGTCCTCCCACAGGCGGATCATGCGGCCGCCGAGCGCGGCCAGGCCGATGCGCTCGTGGTTGAGCTGGTTGGTGATCAGGCTCCAGCCGCCGTCGACCTCGCCGACGACGTCCCCGGCCGGGATCCGCACGCCCGCGTAGTAGGTGGCGGTGACGACCATGCCGCCGACGCACTGGATCGGGCTCCAGGAGAACCCTTCGGCGTCGGTGGGGATGATGACGATGGAGATGCCCTTGTGGCGGGGCTTGTCCGGGTCGGTGCGCACGGCCGTCCACACGTAGTCGGCGGTGTTGGCGCCGCTGGTGAAGATCTTGCTGCCGTCGACGACGAACTCGTCGCCGTCGCGGACCGCCTTGGTGCGCAGCGACGCCAGGTCGGTGCCGGCGTCCGGCTCGGTGTAGCCGATCGCGAAGACGATGTCCCCGGAGAGGATGCCCGGGAGGAACTTCTTCTTCTGCTCCTCGGTCCCGTACTTCATCAGCGTCGGGCCGACGGTGTTGACGGTGACGAACGGGAACGGCAGGCCGGCCCGCTGCACCTCGTCGAAGAAGATGTACTGGTCGGAGAGGGACCGGCCCTGGCCCCCGTACTCGACGGGCCAGCCGATGCCCAGCCAGCCGTCGTTCCCGAGCATCTTGACGACCTCGCGGAACCGGCTGCCGCCGACGCCCTCCTCGCCGACCCGGCGGCGCACGTCCGCGGGCAGCAGGTTGGCGAAATAGGCACGAAGTTCCGCGCGCAGTTCCTGTTGCGCTGCGGACTCACGCAGATCCATGGGCACTCTCTCTCTGGATGGTCAGGGCAGGAAGCGCAGTCGGCCGCTGGCGACGAACTCCTCGCGCAGCGCCTCCTTGTCGGCCTGGGTCATCGGGGTGTAGTCGGGGGTTCCCCGTCCCACCCACCGGTAGACGGGCTCGTCGGTACGCCAGCCTTCGATCTGGAGCTGCTTCTTGGCCAGCTTCCCCGAGCCCGTGGTGGGCAGGGAGTGGGAGAAGCGCACGAAGCGGGGGGCGCCCTTGGTGCCCAGGTCGTCCTGGGCGGCGAGGAACGCCGGGAGGTCGAGGTCGGCGAAGGCGGTGCCCTCGGGCACCTCGACCGCGGCCATCACCTGGTCGCCCGAGCGCGGGTCGGGCACCGCGAACGCGACGGCGTCGATGACCTTGGGGTGGCGGCGCAGCACGAGCTGGGTGTGCAGGGAGGAGATGTTCTCCGAGTCCACCCGGATCCAGTCGCCCGAACGGCCGGCGAAGTACAGGAAGCCGTCCCCGTCGAGGTAGCCGAGGTCGCCGGTCCAGTACCAGCCGTGGCGGACGCGCTCGGCGTCGGCCTCGGGGTTCTTGTAGTAGCCCTCGAACTTCTCCGCGCCGTCGGTGTCGACGATCTCGCCGATGGCCTGCTCGGGGTTGACGACCTTGCCGTGGGCGTCCAGGACGGCCGGAGGGCACTCCCGGCGGGTCTGCGGGTCGACGATCTTGACTCCGGTGTGCATGGGGCGGCCGAAGGCGGTGACGGGGGTGTCGGGCGTCTGCTTGATCATGCCCGCGCCCTCGCTGGAGCCGTAGCCCTCGACGAGCCGCGCGCCGAAGCGGCGCAGGAACTCGGCGCGGTCCTCGGGCGAGGCCTCGGTGCCGAAGCCGTGGGTGAGGGTGTTGTCGGCGTCGCCGTCCTGCTCGGGCGTGGCCAGGACGTAGCCGATGGCCTTGCCGACGTAGGTGAAGAACGTCGCGCCGTAGCGCCGCACGTCGGGCAGGAAGCCCGAGGCGGAGAACTTCGGGGCCAGGGCGACGGTCGCGCCCACGGCCAGGGCGGGTGCCCACAGCGCCATCAGCGCGTTGCCGTGGAACAGCGGCATCGGGCAGTAGCAGACGTCCTCGCGCTTGACGTCGTACTTGGCGCTGTTGTTGCGGCCCAGCTCGGCGAGCCGCCCCTGGGAGCAGCGGGCGGCCTTGGAGGCGCCGGTCGTGCCGGAGGTGAACAGCAGCAGCAGCTGCGTCCTCGGGTCCACGGACGGGTCCGCGGCGGGTTCGCAGGCGTGCCCGGCGACCAGGGCCGGGTAGTCCTCGTCGTCGATCAGCAGGAACCGCTCGCGCGGCACTCCGATGTCCAGGCCCTCCAGCAGCTCCAGCCCGGCCCGGTCGGTGACGACCAGCTGCAGGTCGGTGTGGCGGACCTCCTGCTCCAGGTAGGCGCCGCGCCGGGTGGAGTTGATCCCGACGACGGTCGCCCCGCCCAGGGCGGCGGCACCGAGCCACAGGACGTACTCGGGCACGTTGTCCAGCAGGACCCCGATGTGGAAGGGGCCCTCCCGGCGCAGCTTCGCGGCCAGCGAGGCGCGGGCCGCGCTCTCCCGGACGACCTCGTCCCAGGTCCAGGAGCGCTCGCGGTCGAGCAGCCCGGGACGGTCGTCCCCGACCCGGGCCAGCAGCAGTTCGGCGATCGTCTCGTTGCGCAAAGTTCGTTCCTTCAGGCGGCCGCGTGGGGGAGGTGGAAATCGATCAGTTCGTAGGTCGCTGCCTCGGTGGTGCGGTCGCACGACACCAAGGGCCCGATCTTGGCGGGGGCGAAGACGCCGGGAGTCGACTGAGCCAACGGAATTTCCTCCAAACGAACACCCCGCATAAGGGCGCGCAGTCAAACTAAGTCAGCGGGATGCCCCCGGTATGAGGGCATCCCGCTGACTGGGAGCGACAGACTTACCGGCTGGTCAACGCCGGGAAAGCGCCTCGGTGACGGCCTCCGTGTGGGCCTGGGACTCCGCCAGCTGGCGCATCAGCCACAGGCGCAGCACCCGGGTGACGGCGGCGGCGACGTACAGCGCCGCGCCCAGCAGGGTGACGGCCAGGAACGCGACCGCCAGGATCTGGGTCGAGGCGATGTCGCGGTTGTCGTCCAGCGCCAGGGAGTTGCTGTAGGAGACGAAGGTCCCCACCACGCCGAGGATCATGACGACCAGGCCGATGATCCGGAACCTGCCGTCGGCGGCGGACGCGTTGCCCGCGCCGACCTTCTGGCCGGCCACATCCTCGGCGAACTTGGCACGGCGCTCTTCGCTGTGGGTCGTGGTCATGGGGGTCAACCTCCTAGGTATTCGCTGGAAAGACGGCCTTCGATCTCATCCGGCGTGCCGGTGTCCACGATGCGGCCGTGAAGCATGAGGGCGGCGGTGTCCGCGATCGGCAGCACCACCCGGGCGAACTGCTCGGCGACCAGCACCGACAGGCCGCCCGCGACGAGCTCGGCGACGGTCTCGTACATCTGGCTGACGATCATGGGCGCCAGGCCCATGGACAGCTCGTCGAGCAGCAGGACGGCCGGGTCGGTGGCCAGCGCCCGCGACAGGGCGAGCATCTGCTGCTCGCCGCCCGACATCGAGCCCGCGAGCTGGTTGCGCCGCTCGCCGAGGATGGGGAACCGGCCGTAGGCGACCTCTTCGAGCTTCTTCAGGTCGGTGCCGGTGCCGGTGGCGATCCACAGGTTCTCCCGGACCGTGAGGTTCGGGAAGACGCCGCGGCCCTCGGGGATCGCGCACACGCCCAGCTTCGCGATCTCCTGCGCCGACAGGCCGTTGACCCTGCGCCCGGCCAGGCGCAGCTCGCCGCCGTTCAGCGGCAGCAGCCCGGTGCACACCTTCATGGTGGTGGACTTGCCGCCGCCGTTCGGGCCGAGCAGCGCCACCACCGAGCCGGGGTGGACGGCCAGGTCGACGCCGTGCAGCACCTGGATCGCGCCGTAGCCCGCGCGGGCTCCGACCAGTTCGAGCACGGGCGTCCGCTGCTCCGCCTCCACGGCGGCGCCCGGCGCTCCGGTCTGCGTGCTCATGCCACCTCCTCGGTTCCGATGTAGGCCGCGATGACCTCGGGCGACTCCTGGACCTCCCGCGGCGAGCCCGAGGCGATGATCGAGCCGTAGTCGAGCACGTGGATGGTGGCGCACAACTTCATCACCAGCGGCAGGTCGTGCTCGACCAGGCAGATCGCCAGGCCGTCGGCGGCCAGGCCGGTCAGCAGCTCGGCGAACGCCTCGGTCTCCTGCTCGGTCTGGCCGGAGGCCGGCTCGTCCAGCAGCAGCACCCGCGGCGAGGTCATCAGCGCCCGCGCGACCTCCACCACCCGCGCCCGGCCGGTGGGGATGTCGGAGACGTCACGGCCGGCGATGTCGGTGAGCCCGGTCAGCTCCAGGATCCGGTCGGTCTCGGCGTCCAGGTCGATGCGCTTGCGGGTGGTGGCCCGCAGGATGTCCCCGGCGACCTTGACGTTGTCGCGCACCGACAGCGACAGGAACAGCTCCAGCTGCTGGAAGGTGCGGGCCAGGCCGAGCTTGGCGCGCTTGGCCGGGGACATCCCGGTGATGTCGACGCCGTCGATGAGGACCCTGCCCTCGGTGGGCTTCTGCAGGCCGGTGACGGTGTTGAACAGCGTGGTCTTGCCCGCGCCGTTCGGGCCGATCAGCCCGGTGATCCGGCCTTCCTCGGCCCCGATGCTCACCTGGTTCACCGCGGTGTTGCCGCCGAAGCGGACGGTGACTCCCTGGGTCTCAAGCAGGGGCATTGACTTCCTCTCCCTTCTGCGGGGCGGCCGCCCGGACGCCGGGGACCCGGGCGGGCAGGCCCAGCGCCAGGTCGAGCCGGTCGCGCAGCGTGTCGGTGAACGGCTCGTCGTCGCGGATCTCGTCCGAGTGCCCGTGGCCCTCGACGGGGGCGACGGCGTGCGGCATGAGCTTCTGGCCGACGGCCGGCAGCGCCATCACGACCACCAGGGCCAGCAGCGTGAACGTCCAGCTGCCGTAGAGGCCGGCCAGCGCCAGCGCGTACAGCACCGCCACGAGCGCGGCCCCGCCGATGAGGACGGGCCTGGCCTCGCGCAGGGAGCGGTAGCCGTCCATGATCCCCTGCACCGAGCCGCTGGGGTTCTTGCCGACGCCCATGCCGACCAGGGCGGTGCCGACCATCACCACGTTGCCCAGCAGCTCGAAGAACGTCGCGGCCTGCGGCTGGGAGATGGCCAGGTCGTTGAAGGTGCCGACGAGCAGGGTGAAGCCGATGCCCGACATCACCCCGCCGAACAGGGCGCCGCTGATGTAGCCGATGCCGCCGACGACCACCAGCATCACCAGCGCGAGGCTGGCCATGAGGCCGAAGCTCTCGCCCTCCACCGAGCCCATGGCGGAGCTCATCAGGATGCCGCCCAGGCCGGCGATGGCAGCCGAGAGCATGAAGACGCTCAGCTTCAGCTTGACCAGGTTCTGGCCCAGCATCGCGGTGGCGGCCGGGCTGTCCTTCATCGCGGCCAGCCGCCGGCCGTAGCCGCTGTTGCGCAGCACGGCCAGGCCGAGCGCGATCAGCGCGAACAGCGCGGTGGCCACCAGCAGGAAGGTCAGCGGATCCCCCAGGTCGACCGGGCCGAACCTGGGCTTGGGGATGATGAGCGTGCCGTCGGGGAACAGCGTGAAGGTGAAGCCCGCCAGGGTGTGCTCGACGGTGTCGCGCAGCACCATGTTCGACAGCAGCGCGCCGAAGGCCAGGGTGGCCAGCGCCAGGTAGAGGCCGCGCAGCCGCAGCGCCGGCAGGGCCACCAGGCCGCCGACGACCGCGGTGGCCACGACGGCCAGCGCGATGCCCGGGAGGTTGAGGCTGGCGTCCAGGCCGCTGCCGGTGATGCCGAAGTGGAAGACGATGACGGTGGCGATCGCGGCGAAGGACATCGGGGCCAGGTTCATCTCGCCCGCGTAGCCCGTCAGCAGGGTGAGGGACAGGGCGATGATCGCGAACGCCATGCCCAGGCCGAGCGTGGTGATGCCCGAGTCGGCCAGCAGCAGCGAGTACAGGAACACGATCCCCAGCAGCACCAGGCCCCACGTCGCCGCGGCGCGCACGCTCGGCACCCGGTAGCGCTCGCGGGTGCGGGTGGCGGCGCCGCGCAGCCGGTCCTGCGGCAGCACGACGATCACGATGAACAGCAGGATCATCGGCAGCGAGACCCGGAAGTTGCCCGTCCAGGTCCAGTCGCTGGGGAAGTAGGCGGTCACGTACGCGCCGAGGAGGCCGAGCACCATCGCTCCGACGAAGGCGGGCGGGATGTTGCGCAGGCGGCCGAACATGGCGGCGGCGAAGGCGTCGATCACCAGCAGGGTGAGCGCGTTCGCCTCCAGCGAACCGCCGCTGACCGGGGTGATGAGGATGCCGGCGAGCACCGCGAGGGCCGAGCCCAGCGCCCAGGAGATCGCCGCGACGCGCGCCGGGTCGTGGCCGTTGAGCCGCAGCAGGTCGGGGGAGTCCACGGTGCCGCGCATGACCACGCCCACCCGGGTGCGGTGGAAGAGCATCCGCAGGCCCAGCGCGATGGCCAGGGCGACGGCGAGGCAGAGGATCTCGTGGAGCCGCACGACCACGCCCGCGATCTCGACGGAGGCGTCGGATCCGAAGAACATCGTCAGCGTGCGGGGTTCGACCGGGTCCCAGATCCACTGGGACAGGTAGACCATGCCGAGCATGACCGCGACCGTCACCACGATCTTGGCGACCTCGGCGGTGTCCCGCAGCGCACCCATGATCAGCTTGTGCAGGAGCAGGCCCATCAGGGGACCGAAGACGCCCACCACGAGCAGCAGGGACAGCCACACCGGCAGTCCCCAGCCCACGGAGAGCTGCCAGTACAGGAAGGTGCCCAGCATGGCCTGGGCGCCGTGCGCGAAGTTGAAGATGCCCGAGGTGTTGTAGGTCAGGACCAGACCGGAGGCGGCGATGGCGTAGACCGACCCCAGAACGAGCCCGAGGATCGTGAAGGTAAGGAAGGTGGTCATGGTCGCCCTTGTGGAGATGAGGGAGAGGTGCGGGCGGGCCGGCCGCCGGAACGGCCGGCCCGCGGAGTCCGTGCGCGGGGCACGGTCACATCAGGACTTCAGGAAGGTGGTGGCGATCCGGTCCTCGTTGAGCTCGGTGCCCCACAGCGACTTGTCGGTGTCGACCACGGCGTTCTCCGGGCAGGAGAACTCGCCCCGCTCGGCCGGAGCGATCTGCTCGTACTTCGAGCCGGTCAGCTTGAGCATCAGGGAGCACTTGGCCGGCAGGTTGGCGCCGGGGTCGGTGGCCGCGTGCAGACCGCCGCCGGTCCACTCGTGCACCTGGGAGATCTCCTTGGCGACGCACTCGCGGGTGAGGTCGGAGCCGCAGGCCTTGGCCGCGTTCGCCCACAGCAGGAACGCCGAGGTGGCCTGCATGCCCAGCAGCGCGGTCTTGCCGCCCGAACCCTCGACGATCTCCAGGTACTTCTTGACCGCCGGGACCTTGTCGGCGTTCTCGAACGGCTGGAAGATCATGCTGAGGTGGATGTTGTCGCCCTGGCCGCTGGCGTTCCACTTGGAGATGAAGTCGGTGTACCAGGTGGCCTCACCGATGAGGGGGACGTCGACGCCCACCCGGTCCAGGGCCTCGAGCATGCCCAGGGCCGCGGGGTCCGGGGTCTTGGAGGTCCACAGCGCCTTGACGTCGCACTTCTTGAACTTCTCGGCGAACGGCACGAAGGTCGCGTCGCCCTTGACGTTGAGCTGGACGCCGCACTTCTTGAACTCGACGTCCATGCCCTTGAGCACGCTCTCGATCTTCCGGGTGCCGGTCGCGATCGCCGGAGAGGTCGAGTTGATCGCGTCGAGCCCCGTCTTCATCTCGGGGAACTTCTCCATGGCCAGCATCAGGCCCGAGGCGTTGTAGCGGTCGACCGGGTAGGGCACGGCCTCGAACTTGTTCGGGCCCATCGTGGCGTTGGGGCCGACGGTGAAGCCCGCGACCGTGGGCAGCTCGCACGCGACGCGGTACTGCTCGGCCGCCTCGTCCATGGCGAAGCCCTGGCCGACCAGCATGAAGTCCTGCTTGCAGGCCTTCTGCATGACGCTGACCGACTGCATGTAGGCGCCGTCGTACTGGTTGCCCTTGATCTTGCGGCCGTTGATGCCGCCCTGCTCGTTGCACCAGTCGATCATCGCCTTGACGGCGTCGCCCATGTCCTTGTTCAGGCCGGGCGACTGGGCGAATCCGCGGTCGTCGCCGTAGCCGATGACGATCTCGGAGTCGGTGACCCCCTGGGCGGTGGCGCCCTTGGCGTCCCCGGCCCCGCACGGGGAGGCGAGCGTGCCGAACATGTTGTCGGACGCCTTGGTCTCGGACTTGGCGTCCGAGCCGTCCGAACCGGAGCGCTGGCCGGCGCAGGCGGTTCCCAGCAGCATCAGGGAGAGGACGCCTGCGGTGATGCGCCCGAACTTGCTGGCTTTCATAAGGGGGTTGTGCTCCTTCGAAAAGGTGGGGTGAGGGTGGCGGAGGGTTCAGCCGAAGAAGGCCTGGCCTCCGTCGAGGGGGAGGGTCGCACCGGTGAGGTAGCGCATGTCGGGCCCCACGAGCGCGACCACCGCGCGGCCGATGTCCTGCTCGCACTCGCCGATGTAGCCCAGGGGGATCGTCTTGCGGAACTCCTCGGCCTCTTCGGGGAACGCCTCGGTCCACTGCTTCAGCCCGGGCGACAGGGCGTGCGGCGCGATGGAGTTCGCGCGGATGCCGTCAGGTCCCCATTCCGCGGCCGCGGTGCGGGTCAGCGACCTCAGCGCCTGCTTGGCCGCCGCGTACGCGCCGTACGTGCTCGGGTCCCAGCGCACCATGGAGGAGGACACCAGGTTGATGATGTTCCCGCCGCCCCGCGCCTTCATGTGCGGGTGGCAGGCCTTCATGAAGGCGAACGCGGCGAAGGGACCGCTCACGAAGCCCTTCTGGAAGGCCCTGTCGTCCATCGACAGCAGCGGCCCGTAGGACCCCGAGTAGGCGTTGTTGACGAGAATGTCGACACCGCCGAAGGCCGCGACGACCTGGTCGACGACACCGGGGATGGTCTCGGTCTTCAGGACGTCGCAGGTGAAGGGCTCCGCGCGGACGCCCCGTTCACGGATCAGCTCGCAGGTCGCCTCGAGCTTGGCCGCCGTGCGGCCTAGGACCGCTACCGCGACCCCTTCGGAGGCCAGAGCCAGTGCGATCCCCTGGCCGACACCCTGGCCTGCGCCCGTAACGATCGCCACCTGCCCGGATAGGCTTCGCAATGGTTCTCCTAGTTATCCAGGTCACAACGAATCGCCATAGTGATGTGACCCGAAACACCCGGAGAGATCAGTCCCACTCAGCGGAACGGCGTGCGAAGAGCCTTCCGATCAGCGGCGTCCCACTGATCGAGACATCTTGGCCGCGTTTGTCAGACGTGTCCAGAATGAGCACTCACGGCCGTTAGAGTGACGTGCGTCATGCGGCAGAGGAGGAAGAGGTAACCGATGAGCGACGTGGCGGCGATGATGGCCGAGGTCATGGGACGACTGACCGGCCCCGGCGGTGAATTCGCCCTGGTGGAGACCCCCGGGCAGCGGGCCCCCGGTTTCGTCGGCGCCGCACGCGACCTCGGCGAGGTGCTCACCGCCTCCCTCGCCTACGGCGACCGCGACTACATCGTCACCGCCACCGAGCGGCTCAGCTTCACCGAGCACGCCGAGCGGGTCGCCGCCCTGGCCCGGGCGCTGCGCGAGGAGCACGGCATCGTGCCGGGCGACCGCATCGCCATCAACGCCGCCAACACCCCCGACTGGATCGTCTCCTTCTGGGCCGCGGTCGCCGTCGGCGCCATCACCGTGGGCTACAACGCCTGGTGGGCGCCGCGCGAGATCGAGTACGCGCTCGGGCACACCACCCCCAAGCTGGTCATCGCCGACGCCAAGCGCGCCGCGCTCATCGGCGACCGGGCCCCGGTGCTGACGCTGGAGGAGGGGGTCCCGGCCGCGGTCGCCCGCCACCAGGGCGCCGAACTGGTCGTGCACGCCGCCGAGCCCAACGACCCGGTGGTCATCCTCTACACCAGCGGAACGAGCGGGCGGCCCAAGGGCGCCGTGCACTCCCAGCGCAACCTCACCTCGGTCATCGAGTACCACCGCGTCAACAACGCGATGTCGGTCGAGATGGCCGCCCAGTGGGGCATCAAGATCGACCCGGCCGACCAGCGCCACCTGCTGGCGCTGCCGCTGTTCCACATCGCCGGCCTGCACAACCTCGCCGTGGCCCGGCTCGCGACGGGCAGTGCGGTGATCATGCACCAGGGCGCGTTCGACGTCGACCGGGTGCTGAGCCTGGTCGAGAAGGAGAAGGTCACCAACTGGGGCGCCGTGCCGACCATGGCGCACCGCATCGTCGAGCACGGCGACGTCTCCAGCTACGACCTCTCGTCGCTGACGGCGTTCGCGCTGGCCTCGGCCCCCTCCTCCCCCGCCTTCAAGGCCAAGCTGCGCGAGGCGTTCCCGCCGGCCCGCGACGCGCTGGTGGACAGCTACGGGCTGACCGAGTCCTGCACCGCGATCGCGGTCGCCACCCCGATGGACCTGCAGGCCGCCCCCGGCTCGCTGGGCCGCCCCGTCACCGGTGTGCGGCTGGAGATCCGCGACGCCGACGGCAACGTGCTGCCCGACGGCGAGGAGGGCGAGATCTGCGTGCTCAGCCCGTACATGATGACCGGCTACTGGGCCGACGAGGAGGCCACCGCCAAGGCGATCGGCCCGGACGGCTGGCTGCGCACCGGCGACATCGGCATGATCGACCAGGGCCGGCTGCGGCTGACCACCCGCCGTTCGGACCTGATCATCCGCGGCGGGGAGAACGTCTACCCGGCCGAGATCGAGAACGCGCTGGCCGAGTTCCCCGGCGTGCGCGAGTGCATCGTCCTGGGCGCCCCCCACCCGGACCTGGGCCAGGAGGTCATGGCCGTCGTCGTCTTCGCCGACGAGCCCGCCTCCGAGCAGGAGCTGGCGGACTTCGCCCGCGAGCGGCTGGCCTACTTCAAGGTGCCGTCGCGCTGGAAGATCACCTCGGCTCCGCTGCCCCGCAACGCCACCGGCAAGGTGATCCGCCGCGAGGTCGAGGAGTCCGTCGGCCTCACCCCCGCCGCCGCCTCCTGAGAACGAACGCGCGCTGAGGCCGCCCCGGTCCGTCCGGGGCGGCCTCAGCCCGTCTCCCCCGTGTAGAGGGAGACCATCCGGTGCAGGTGGCGGCGGAACCTGTCGACCGCCTCCGGATCCTCGGGACCCATCCTCTCGCCGGCGTCGTCGAAGATCCCGCCGCGGACGAAGTCGTGCACGGACCAGAAGAGGTCCTGCAGGACCAGCCCCTGGTCCAGATCCTGCCGGAAGGCACTCCTCGTCAGCGTCAGCACCCGGGCGAGCTGGGGTCCGGAACCCCGCTGGTCGACCTCGGTGAGGTCGGCGGCGTCCTGCAGCCTGCGCTGCAGCCACAGCCCCGCGTCCTGCGGGCGCCGGAGGAAGTGGTCGAGGGTGGCGTCGACCAGGTAGTGGATTCCCCCCGCGTCGGGCGTGTAGTTCTCGACGACCTTCGCGAAGGCCTTCTCGCCCTCCAGCCGCACGTTCTCCATGACGTCGAGGTAGAGCTGCCGCTTCCCCCCGAACTCCTCGCCGACGGTCTCGACCGGCACGCCCGCCGCGTCCGCGATCAGCTGCACGCTCGTCTGGTCGTATCCGAGGTCGGCGAAAAGGTGTTCTGCCGCGTTGAAAACCGACTGATGGGCTGGATCACCCCTTCTGCTCATGGCAAGACCTCCCCTGCCATGCTAACCAGGGGTAGTTTCACCGTATCTGAGAGAAAAAGTAGCTTTCAAGCAAAAAGTCCCGCCGTCGCGCGGACGGCGGGACCCTGGAACGTTCCCGTCAGCGGGGACGGGGCGGATGCTTGGCGATGAACAGGCCCTCGGCGGTGACGCAGTCCTGACCGCCGGCCGAGATCGACCCCACCGTGCGGATCTTGACGCCGTCGACCGAGACCTGCCGGGCCCGGACGGTCAGCGGCTCGAACAGCGGGGTGGTGCGGTGGTAGCGCAGGGTCAGCTCCGCCGTCATGCCCGACACCCCGGCCCAGCCGTTGGCCACGCCCAGGGTGTGGTCGAGGATCAGCGCCGACACCCCGCCGTGGACGCAGCCGGGCGGCCCCTGGTAGGGCAGGTCCAGCACCACCTCGGCCTCGATGGACCCGTCCGGACCGGGCACGTAGTCCAGCGGCGGCGCCAGCGGGTTCTCCGTCCCGGCGACCGCGTCGTGCCTGGTGCGGCCGTCGCCCTGCCACATGTCCACCATCCGCTCCTGCAGATCCGGAGCGGTGGCGTCCAGCTCGTCGGCGATCGCGTTCAGGCGCTCGGTGACGGCGTCCATGTCCGCGCCGGAGATGTCCCCGGCGCGCATGAGGCCGGCGATGACCCGGCGGGCCGCGGCCGCGGCCGCGTCCACGCCGGTCCCCCGCACGGGAGCGGAGAGTTCCATCGTCATACCGGTCAGCCCTTCCCCACCGGCTCGGGGTCGCGGGGCAGGCCCAGCAACCGCTCGCCGATCACGTTGAGCTGCACGTCGGTGGTGCCGCCGGCGATCGACATGCAGCGCGAGTTCAGGAACATCCAGGTGGCGTCGGGGCTCCCGCTCGACAGGGAGCGCCCCGTGGTGGCCAGGGACGCCGGACCCGCCCAGTCCATGGCGGTCTCCCAGACCTGCTGGATGTGTTCCACTCCGATCAGTTTACTGATGCTGGCCTCTGCTCCGGGCTGCGCCCCCGACAGGGAGCGCAGCGTGGTGCGCAGGCTGAACAGGCTGCTGGACTGGGCGTCGCACAGGATCCGGCCGAGCACGGTGAGGCGCTCGTCGTCGGCCTCTCCCCCCTCGGCGGCGACCAGGCCCAGCAGCGCCTCGCCTCCGCTGCCCAGCGACGAGTCGTGCGACAACGAGACACGCTCGTTGGACAGGGTGGTGCGGGCCAGCTTCCAGCCGTCGCCGGGGGAGGCGACCAGCAGCTCGTCCGGGATGAACACGTCGTCGAGGAAGACCTCGTTGAACAACGCCTCGCCGGTCAGCTCGCGCAGCGGCCGGATGTCGATCCCGGGCGCCTTCATGTCCAGCAGGAAGTACGACAGGCCCTTGTGCTTGGGCGCGGCCGGGTCGGTGCGGGCCAGCAGGATGCCCCAGTCGGCCTCGAGGGCCATGGACGTCCAGACCTTCTGGCCGTTGATCTTCCAGCCGCCCTCGACCTTCTCGGCCCTGGTCGACAGCGCCGCCAGGTCCGAGCCCGCGCCGGGCTCGCTGAACAGCTGGCACCAGCGCAGCTCGCCGCGCAGCGAGGCGGGCAGGAACCGCTCGTGGTGCTCGGGCGAGCCGTGCGCGATGAGGGTGGGCACCACCCAGTTGCCGATGATCATGTCGGTGGCGCGCAGCCCGGCGGCCCGCATCTCCTCGGCGATCACCAGCTGGGTCACCGCGTCGGCGCCCTTGCCCCAGGGCTTCGGCAGGTGCGGGGAGGTGTAGCCGCGCTCGGCCAGGTAGGTCAGCCGCTCCTGGCCCTCCAAAGCCTTGGCGGGCTCCAGCTCGGCGCGGACCTCGGCGCGGACGCGCTCGGCCTCCTCGGGCAGCTCGACGCTCAGCTCGCGGCGCACGCCGTCCAGGGTGAGCCGGGCGACCCGGCGGCGCCACTGCGCGGTGGAGCCGAGCAGGATGCGCAGGCTCTGGGCGCGGCGCAGGTAGAAGCCCGCGTCGTGCTCCCAGGTGAAGCCGATGCCGCCGAGGGTCTGGATGCAGTCCTTGGCGGTGCTGAAGGCGTTCTCGACACTGGTCGCGCCCGCCACGGCCGCGGCCAGCGAGGACTCGGCAGCGGAGGCGTCCTCCTCCTGGGCGCGGGCGGCGTCCCAGGCGCAGGCGCGGGCCTGCTCGGCCAGGGCCAGCATGCGCGCGCAGCGGTGCTTGACGCCCTGGAACTGGCCGATCGGACGGCCGAACTGCTCGCGGACCTTGGCGTACTCGGCGGAGGTGGCGGTCGCCCAGTCCGCCAGCCCCGAGGCCTCGGCGGAGAACAGCACGGCGGCCAGGTCCAGCACGTCCTGCTCGGCCAGACCGGCGAGGACGGCGTCGCCTGCCACGGCCGCCCCGTCTGCCTTCACCGTGGCCAGACGGCGCGTGACGTCGTGGCTGGGCAGCTCGGAGACCTCGACGGCCGCACGCGGCAGCACGACCCAGACCGTCTCGGCGCCGTCACGGGCGGGCAGCACGAACAGGTCGGCGACCCGCCCGGCGAGCACCGGCTCGGACTCGCCGTTCAGCACGGCGCCTCCGTTCTCGCGGGTCAGCGTGAGGCCGCCCGGCCGCAGCGCGACCGTGCCGATCGTGCCGCCCTCGGCCAGCCCCGCCAGGTGCGCGGTGTGCCCGGCGCGGTGCAGGACGGCGCCGGCCAGCACGGTCGGCAGGAACGGGCCCGGCGTCAGGGCCCGGCCCAGCTCCTCCAGCACGACGGCCAGCTCGACCAGCCCGTAACCCGCGCCGCCCGCCTCCTCGGGCAGGTGCAGCCCGAGCAGCCCCTGCTCGGCGAGGCCCTTCCAGAACGGCGGCAGCTCCTCGCGCTCGGCCTCCACGGCGGCGCGCAGCACCTGCGGGGTCACCTCGCGGGAGGTGAAGGTGCGCACCGCGTCCCGCAGGTCGCGGTGCTCCTCGGTCAGTCCGATGGTCATGTTCTCTCTCACAAACTGCTGACAGATTTCAAGGTGATGGAACTACTCTCCGGCGCGGGGCTCGCCCAGCCTCCACATATCCGCTGAGTAAGAACCCGTGACTCATTGCGATGTTCCGGTGGTGAAGTCGAACTGGCGTGCGTATCGTGACGGGCGTGTCGCGGATGACGGCGTTCACCTACACCCTCAAACCGACGGCTGGTCAGGAGACGCTCCTGCGTACGGCCGGCGGCGCCGCACGCGCCGCTTACAACACTCTTCTTGCTCTCGTGAAGACCCGCTTGGCCGAGCGCGAGACCAACCCTGACGTTCGACCGCCGTGGACGAAGTTCGACTTGATCAATGCGGTCAACGCTTGGAGGCGTGACCTGGACGCTCAGGGCGCGGTCTGGCACCGCACGATCCCGTCGATCGTGTTCGAGGAGGCAGCCGCCGACCTCGCCTACGGCCTGGCGTCGTTCGTCGACTGCCGCAAAGGCCGCCGCTCGGGACCCTCGGTAGGATTTCCGGTCTTCAAGAAGAAGTCCCGCACCCCCTACCGCTTCCGCATCCGCGCGCAGAAGGGGAGTGTTGCGGTGGGTGCTCCCGGCCGTCCGCGTGCGGTGAGGCTGCCCCGCCTGGGGGTGATCGGGGTACGAGAGGACACCCGGCCGCTGCGCAGGCTGCTGCGTCCCGGCCTGGACGGCACTCCCAGAGCCCGCATCACCGCAGCCACCGTGCGATGGCGGCGTGGTCGGTGGACCGTGGCGGTCAGCGTTGAAGCCCCCGACCTGCACCCCTCCCTGCAGTGCTCTCCACCGGAGGTGGAGGCGCCCGGCTGGGTGGGGGTCGACCGAGGACTGGTCGCTTTGACCGTCGCCGCTACCGACGAGGGCGTCGAGACCGCGCGGATCCCGGCCGAACGCATCTACCGGCGTCGTGAGGAGGGTCTGGCGCTCCGGCATCGGCGGCTGGCCCGCACCTTGCCAGGCTCCCGACGGCGCGTCCGCGCCCTGCGGCAGGTACGCGAGTACCAGGCACGCACCGCGGCCATGCGCGAGCACAAGCTGCACGAGGTGGCGAACCTGCTGGTCAACAACCACGACCGGCTGGTCCTCGAACACCTGCACGTGGCCGGAATGCTCACCAACCGCCGCCTCGCCAAGTCGTTGTCCGACGCCGCCTTCGCCTCGCTGGCGCGGCTGGTGGTCTACAAGGCCGCTTGGCGGGGTGTGCTGGTGGTGGAGGCCGAACGGTGGTTCGCTTCCAGCAAGACCTGCTCGGGCTGCGACCACCGCGTCTCCGAGCTGCCGCTGTCTCAGCGGGAGTTCTGCTGCCCTGCGTGCGGGCTGCGGATCGACCGGGATCTCAACGCCGCGATCAACCTCGCCAAGCAGGGAGCTCGTCTCTGCCGTCTCCATCGTTTCCTCTCATGCCCGGGTGGAGGCCATCACCCGGACTCCGGACCCGCAAGCAGCAGGCCGGGTGACCAACGCGCGACCCGGACCCGCAGACGCCGACCGAACTCTGGTGAGGCCGCCGTCTGCGGGTCGTCAACGGCGCGAACCTCCCCCATCGCCCTGCCGGGTGCGTGAGCGGAGGACCCCCGAGAAAGGGGCTGTGCGCGACCGAACGGTTCGTCCGCAGGCTGTCAGATGCGTTCGATGATGGTGCCCGTGGCGTGTGCCCCGCCCGCGCACATGGTGATCAGCGCGGTCGACTTGTCGGTGCGCTCCAGCTCGTAGAGGGCCTGGGTGATCAGGCGCGAGCCGGTGGAGCCGACGGCGTGGCCGAGCGCGATCGCGCCGCCGTTGACGTTCACCTTGTCCATGTCGGGGTTGTGCGCCTGCGCCCACGAGAGCACGACGGAGGCGAAGGCCTCGTTGATCTCGATCAGGTCGACGTCGGACAGCTTCATGCCCGCCCTGTTCAGCACGTGGCTGGTCGCCGCGATGGGGCCGTCCAGGTGGTAGTACGGGTCGGAGCCGACCATGCCGGACGCGACGATCCGGGCGCGCGGGCGCAGGCCCAGCTCGGCGGCCTTCTCCGCGCTCATCAGCAGCACCGCGGCGGCGCCGTCGCTGATCTGCGAGGAGTTGCCCGCGGTGTGGATGCCGCCGGGGTAGACCGGCTTCAGACCGGCCAGCTTCTCCATGCTCGTCTCGCGCAGGCCCTGGTCGCGGGTGACCGTCGCGGTCTCGCCGGTCGGCCCCTCCGGGCCCATCACCGGGGCCTCGACCGGGAGGATCTGGCCGGCGAAGCGGTCCTCGGCCCAGGCGCGGGCGGCCTTCTGCTGGGAGGCCAGGCCGAGCGCGTCGGCGGCCTCGCGGGTGATGCCCTTGTCCTTGGCGATGCGCTCGGCGGCGGTGAACTGGTCGGGCATGTCGAGGGCGAAGCCCTCGGGGACCGGCATGCCGCCCCCGGGGACGAGGGCCGCGCCGAGGAAGACCCGGCTCATGGCCTCCACGCCGCAGCCGATGCCGGCGTCGATGGCGCCGGAGGCGATCAGGCCGGCGATCAGGTGCACCGCCTGCTGGCCCGAGCCGCACGCGCAGTCGATGCTGGTGCAGGCGGTCTGGTAGGGCAGCCCGGCGACCAGCCACGCGTTGCGGGTGACGTTGTTGGCCTGCTCGCCCGCCTGGGTGACGCAGCCGCCGGCGACCTGGCCGATCAGCGCCGGGTCGACCCCGGCCTTGGCCAGCAGCCCCTTCTGGGTCAGGCCGAGGAGCTCGGCCGGGTGCAGCCCGCTCAGGGCGCCGTTGCGTTTGCCGACCGGGGTGCGGACGGCGTCGACGATCACTGCTTCAGGCACGGGGGGTCTCCTTCTCGTCGTTCTCGCTGGTCAGGAACTGCTTGGCCCACCGGTAGTCGGCCTTGCCGCTGGGTGAGCGCACGATGGATTCGCTGAAGGTGATCAGAGCCGGGATCTTGTAGCCGGCCAGGTGGGCGCGGCAGTGCTCGCGCAGCTCGTCGGCACCGGGGACGGGGGCGTCGGGGCGCAGCTCGACGACGGCGGCTACGCGCTCGCCGAAGCGGCTGTCGGGCACCCCGGCCACGAGCACGTCCATCACCGCGGGGTGGGACTTGAGCGCCTGCTCGACCTCTTCGGGGAAGACCTTCTCGCCGCCGGTGTTGATGCAGCCGGAGCCGCGGCCGAGCACGACGACGGTGCCGTCCTCCTCCACCCGGGCCATGTCGCCGAGGATCGACCAGCGCACGCCGTCGATGACGGGGAAGGTGCGGGCGGTCTTGTCCGGGTCGTTGTAGTAGCCCAGGGGGACGTGGCCGCTGCGGGCGATGGTGCCGATCTCCTCGGAGCCGGGCGGGATCGGCTTGAGGTCGCCGTCGACGACGTTGACGCGGGGGTTGGGGGACAGCCGCATGAGGCCGTCCGCGCCGATCTGGATGGTGCCGTCGACGCCGGACTCCGACGCGCCGAAGCCGTTGTTGACGAAGAGGTCCGGCCTCAGCAGCTCCTTGAACTCCTCCTGGATGCTGCGGGAGAGGATCGCGCCGCCCGAGCCCAGCACGAACCACGAGGAGAGGTCGAACTCCGAGCGGTGCGCGCGCAGGGTGTCGGCCAGCGGCCGGGCCATGGCGTCGCCGACGACCATGACGATGCCGATCTTCTCCTCGTCGATGAGCCGCAGTGCCTGCAGGGGGTCGAAGCGGCGCAGGATGACGATCTTCGCGCCGCCGAGCAGCGAGGTGAACAGGTTGTAGGACGCCGCTCCGTGCATCAGGGGCGCAGTGAGCATGTAGACCATGCCCTCGGCGCTCGCGGCTGCGGCGGCGGCCAGTTCGGCCGCGGTGAGGTACGGCGGGCCGTAGTGGTTGCCGCCCTTCAGGGCGGCCATGTAGAAGTCCTCGTGCCGCCAGACCACGCCCTTGGGCAGGCCGGTGGTGCCGCCCGTGTAGACGATGTAGTGGTCGTCGGAGCTGCGCTCGTCCGCCAGGGGCGGAGTCGTCGGCCGCCCGGCGAGGGTCTTCTCGTACTCGGCGGCGTGCACGCGGGACGGCCAGGACGGCTCCTCGGCCGCGGCGTCGCCCGTGCGCGCCACGACGGCCGCGCGGAGCTTCGGGCACCGGTCCGCCACGCGGGCCGCGGACGGGGCGAACGCCTCGTCGACGACGACGCCCGTGAGGTCGGCGTTGGTGTAGAGGTACTCCAGCTCCCGGTCGGTGTACCGGTAGTTGATGTTGACCGGCACCGTCCTGATCTTCAGGCAGGCCAGGAGCGCCTCCACGTACTCCACGCCGTTGAGCAGGTGGAGTCCCACGTGGTCGCCCGGCGCGATCCCGGCGGCGAGCAGCCCGTGCCCCAGGGCGCTCGCCCGCTCGTCGAGCTCCTGGAAGGTCAGCCTGCGCCCCTCGCACACCACGGCCGTGCGCTGCGGGACGGCCGCTGCCACCGCCTCGTAGAGGCTCGCCAGATTCAGCGTCGTCATGCGAGGAATCTAGAATTCATTCCGTAGGCCGACAAGGGTGGTCCCACTCAGTGAGTCATCCCTGCACAACTTGCTAATCTGCCCACTGAACGAGACGGGCGTCCCCCAGATAACTAGAATTCGTACTAGTGTCCGGAGGTCACCTTCGAACCTGAGCGGGAGCAACCGATGAACGCAGACCTCTCCCTGGCGGGCCGCACCGCCGTCGTCACCGGCGCAGGCGCCGGTCTGGGCCGCAGCGAGGCCCTCGCCCTTGCCGCGCGGGGCGCGAACGTCGTCGTCAACGACATGGGCCCGGCGGCCGAGGAGGTCGTCACCGAGATCAAGGCGCAGGGCGGCCAGGCCCTCGCGGTGACCGGGGACGTCAGCGACTGGTCCCTGGGCGAGCAGCTCGTCTCCGCCGCCGTCGACACGTTCGGCTCACTGGACATCGTGGTCAACAACGCCGGCGTGCTGCGCGACAAGATGTTGTTCAACCTCGCCGAGTCCGACTGGGACGACGTGATCCGCGTGCACCTCAAGGGCCACGCCGTCGTCTCCCGCGCCGCCGCCGTGTACTGGCGCGGCGCCAGCAAGGCCGCCGGGGGCCCCGTCTACGGCCGCGTCATCAACACCGCCTCCGAGGCGTTCCTGTTCGGCAGCGCCGGCCAGCCCAACTACTCGGCCGCCAAGGCCGGCATCGTCGCGCTGACCCTCTCCACCCACCAGGGCCTGGCCCGCTACGGGGTGAAGGCCAACGCCATCTGCCCCCGCGCCCGCACCGCGATGACCGCCGAGTCCTTCGCCGAGGGCACCGCCCCCGGCGGCCTGGACTCCATGGCCCCCGAGCGGGTCGGCACGTTCGTGGGCTACCTGGCCTCCCCCGCCGCCGAGAACATCAGCGGCCAGGTCTTCATCGTCTACAGCGACGTGGTCGCCCTCATGGCCGCCCCCGTGGTGGAGCAGAAGTTCACCGCGGCCGACGGCGTCTTCTCCGTGGAGGAGCTCGACTCCCAGATCTCCCCCTACTTCCAGGGCCGCGACCCGTACCAGACCTACGCCGCCTACAGCGTGGCCTCCCTCGACAACACCGGGACCACCAAGTTCGGCGGCTGACCCCGCACCGCGTACGGCGAGGCCGCCTCGCCCCCCGGGGGGTGAGGCGGCCTCGGCCGTTTCCGCGTCAGAAGACCTCGGAGCCGCGCAGCACGGCCTCGGCGCCGCCGTCCACGTAGATGACCTGCCCGGCCATGTGCGAGTTGGCCGGGGAGATCAGCCAGGCCAGCGCCTCGGCGATCACCTGGGCGTCGGCGTAACCGTTCAGCGGCATCGGGACCGCCTCGTCCATGATCTTGCGCATCTTCTCGTCGGCGAAGAGCGGCGCGCTCATCGGGGTGAGCACCACGCCCGGCGCGATCGCGTTGAGCGCGATGCCCTCCCCCGCCCAGGCGGGCGAGACCGCGACCCGGCGCAACCACTGGGCCAGCGCCGCCTTGGAAGAGGGGTAGAGCGTACGGCCCCGTCCCTTGTCCACCACCTCGTCGGCGGCCTCGACCGCGGCCTCCTCGTCGCCGTTCAGGCAGGAGCGCAACACGATCTCGTCCACCGGCTGGGTGCCGGAGATCGAGCCGACCACCGCGGCCCTGGGCCGCTCCGCCCGTGCCAGCGCGGGCCGCAGCCCCTCCAGCAGGGCGACGGCGCCGAAGAAGTTGACGTTCACCGTGAGCGTCAGCGGCCCGGACAGCCCGGCGCAGGCCACGACCCCGTCCAGGGTCCCGCCCGAGCGCTCCAGCACCCCCTCCACCGCGCGGGCGCGGCCCTCCTCGGTACTCAGGTCGGCGACGACCTCGGCCTCGGCCAGGTCGACGCCGATCACCTCGTCGCCCTGCCCGCGCAGCAGGTCCGTCAGCGCCTTGCCGATGCCGGACGCCGAGCCGCTCACCGCGATGGTGCGTGTCATGTTCCTTGATCCTTACTCACATGTGGGAACCGCCGTCGACCCGCAGGTCGAGGCCGGTCAGGTAGGAGGCGTCGGAGGAGGCCGCGAAGGCGATCACCGAGGCGATCTGCTCCGGGACCGCCGCGCCGAGCGGTGCCCGCACCTTGCTGAAGTAACTGTGGTCCAGGCCCGGGGGCAGCATGTCCGGGCGCCGGACCAGCGGGGTGTCCGTGGTGCCGGGCGAGACCGGGACCACCCGGATCCCGCGCCCGCTCAGCTCGGCGGCCAGGCTCAGCGAGAACGCCAGCACCGCGCCCTTGGACGCCGAGTAGGCGCTCATGTAGGGGTTGCCCTGGGTCGCCGACAGCGAGGAGACGTTGACGATCACGCCCGAGCCGTCGGGCAGGTGCCGCTGCGCCTCCCGGCAGAACAGGGCGGTGCCCACCAGGTTGACGGAGAACAGGAAGGTCAGGTCCTCGACGCTCAGCGTGTCGATCGGCGTGGTGCGGTGCACGCCCGCCACGTTGACCAGGACGTCGATGCCGCCGAGTGCGTCGGCGGCCTCCTTCACCGTGGCGACCACCGCGGGCTCGTCGGTGACGTCCACGACGCGGGTGGTGATCGTTCCGGGGCCGTCCACCGCCTCGACCGTCCCGGCGAGTCCCTCGGCCGCCAGGTCGACGGCGAAGATCGCCGCGCCCTCGGCCGCCAGGCGCACCGCGGTGGCCCTGCCGATTCCCGACGCCGCCCCGGTGAGCAGCACTTTCACACCGTCGAAACGCTTCATGCCGGGAAGGTACCCGGGTGTGACGGCGGTCTCTCCGCACCGTCCCGGTCAACGGAACGCGGCGGTCACTCCGGTTTCGGCGCGTTGGAGCGGGACGCCAGCAGCAGGCGGCAGGCCATCCGGATGTCGTTCTCCACGTCGGCCATGGACATGCGCCCGTTCAGGCTCGACTGCAGCACCCCGTACCAGCACTGCATGAGCAGCCGGACCAGGGTGACGTCCTGGACGCTGGGCACCTCGATGCCCAGCGACTCCAGCACTATCGCGCTGAACGTCCGGTCGATCTTGAGGGCGTCCGACACCGTCGCCACGTTGGCGGTGTTGGCCGACTGGAGCATGGACGTCGCCAGCACCGGTCGGCGCAGCAGCTCCTTGCTGGCGGCGACCAGGAGGTCGCCCACCACGTCCTCGGGGTGGGTGGCGGGCGCGGGCGGGGGTATCTCGTCGCGAAAGCGGTCGACCTGGGCGGCCATCACGGCGGCGAACAGGTGGATCTTGGAGGGGAAGTAGCGGTAGAGGGTGCCGATGGCGACCTCGGAGGCCTTGGCGACCTCGTGCATCTGCACGCGCTCCAACGGCTTCTCCGAGCCGATGCGCACGGCCGTACGGAGAATGCGCTGCCTTCGGTCATGCTGCTCGGGCGAGCTGGGCTCGGCAGGCGGCCTCGCGGCTGCGATCCTCGGCACGGTCTCCCCTGTCACCTTCGATGTCGACCCCGCCATCTTGACGCAGGAGGCGACTCCACACCTGTTCACGATACCGGTGAGTGGGATGCGGCGTCCGTCACTCCATAAGCGGCTGCTTGCCTGGTGGCCGCCGTAACGTGAAAGGACATCGCATGGGGATTTCCGGGGCTCCTTGGGACGAGCACGTCGATGTGATCGTGGCCGGATCCGGTGCCGGCGCCATGGCCGGGGCGCTGACGGCCGCGGCGAAAGGGCTGCGGACCGTCGTCCTGGAGAAGACGCCGCTGCTGGGCGGGACGTCCGCCTACTCGGGCGCGGCCATCTGGCTGCCCGGCAGCCAGGTGCAGGAACGGGACGGGGCCGGCGACTCCACCGGGTCGGCGCGCACCTACCTGAAGGCGCTGCTGGGCGAGGAGAGCGCCGAGTACCGCGAGGCCTTCCTGGCCACCGCCCCCGAGGTCGTCGAGTTCCTGGAGAACGACCCGGCCGTCGAGTTCAAGTGGCAGCCGTTCCCCGACTACTTCGACGCCCCCGGCCGGCTGGACATGGGCCGCGCCTTCATCCCGCGCGTCCTGCCCCGCGAGCGGATCGGCGAGCTGGCCGCCCTGGTGCGCCCGCCGGTCGACCGGGACCGGGCCGGTCTCGGCCACGACCCCGACGCGCCGCTGGTGCAGGGCCGGGCGCTGATCGGGCGGCTGCTGCTGGCCCTGACCGCCACCGGCAACGCCACCGTGCGCACCGGCACCGCGCTGACCGGGCTGGTCGTCGAGGACGGCCGTGTCGTCGGCGTCGAGGCCGAGGGCCACGACGGGCCGGTGCGGCTGCGCGCCGAACGCGGCGTGCTGCTGGCCGCGGGCGGCTTCGAACGCGACCCCGCCACCCGCGAGGCCCACGGCGTCCCCGGCTCCGCCGAGTGGACCATGGCCCCCGCCGGTTCCAACACCGGCGGCGCCATCGCCGCGGCGGCGCGCATCGGCGCGGCCACCGGCCTGATGGACCAGGGCTGGTGGTGTCCGGGCCTGGCCACCCCCGACGGCGGCGCGGCCTTCACCCTGGGCTTCCGCGGCGGCCTGATCGTCGACGCGTCCGGGAACCGCTTCGCCAACGAGTCGCTGCCGTATGACCAGATGGGCCGCCGGATGGCCGAGGCGCCCGGCCGGGTGCCCGCCCACCTGATCTTCGACTCGCGCTCCGAGGGGCTGCCCGCGATCTCCATCCCGACCGCCGTGCCCGACGAGCACCTGGCGGCCGGCACCTGGATCAAGGCCGACACCCTGGCGGAGCTGGCCGGGAAGCTGGACCTGCCCGCCGACGCCCTCACCGCCACCGTCGAGCGCTTCAACGGCTTCGCCGAGAAGGGCGTCGACGAGGACTTCCACCGCGGCGAGGACGCCTACGACCGGTTCTTCTCCACCGGCAAGGGCCCCAACCCCGCCCTCGTCCCCGTCGACCGCCCGCCCTACTACGCGGCCAAGGTCGTCCTCAGCGACCTCGGCACCAAGGGCGGCCTGCGCACCGACACCGACGGCCGCGTCCTGGACGCCTCCGGCGCCCCCATCCCCGGCCTGTACGCCTCCGGCAACAGCAGCGCCTCCTTCACCGGCCCCTACTACCCCGGCCCCGGCATCCCCATCGGCACCGCCATGGTCTTCGCCTACCGCGCCGTCCACCACATGCGCGGAGAAGAAAGGTAAACCGCTCCACCTGCGCAGGGCCGTCCCGGCCTTCGCACACGTCTTCCCCCGTATCCATGAGGGGAAGACGTGGACCGCTCCGCCCGCGCAAGGCCGTCCCCGGTCTTCGCGCACCGCACCAATTCATCGCATGTGCGAGGAGGAAGCATGAGATCGTTCAGCGCACGCGCGGCGGGGATCGCCGCCGCGGCGGCAACCGCCGTCGCCGCCCTCGCGCCCGTTCCCGCCGCGGCCGGCGGGGACGGCGTTCCGCCCGGCCAGCGCGGCCGGGTCGTCAGCGACCGGCCGCTCACCGGCACGGCGGCGCTGCCCAGCGCGTCGGCCAACCGGCTGGTCACCTACACCTCGCAGGGCGTGGGCGGCAGGCGGATCACCGTCTCCGGCACGGTCTCTCTGCCCCAGGGCACCCCCCCGCACGGCGGCTGGCCGGTGATCAGCTGGGCGCACGGCACGACCGGCACCGCCGACGTGTGCGCGCCCTCCGCCGATACCGCCGACGGACCGGTCCACGACTACGTCTCGGTCACCGCCGCCTACCTCGACAGGTGGGTGGCCCGGGGCTACGCCGTCGTCCAGACCGACTACGAGGGCCTGGGCACCGAGGGCGGCCACCCGTACATGAACGGGGACAGTGCCGCGAACACCGTCGTGGACATCGTGCACGCCGCCCGCAGGCTGGACCGCCGGATCGGGCGCGACTGGTTCGCGGTCGGCCACAGCCAGGGCGGACAGGCCGCCCTGTACACCGCCGCCGCCGAGCAGCGAACCGGGCAGCTGGACCTGAAGGGCGTGGTGGCCGCGGCACCCGGCGGCTACGACCTCCACCTGACCGTCGACTACATCCGGCAGCAGCTGCCCGGCGCCCAGTACGCGCTGGCGTTCCTGCCGACCCTGATCACCGGGGCCGAAGCCGCCGACCCCTCGGTCGTGCCCGAGGAGATGCTGACCGACGAGGCCGCCGCCACTCTGCTGAAGACCGGCCGCACCGAGTGCACCGCCAAGCACCGCGAGATCGCCCTGTCCTTCCCGCTGGACAAGGTCTTCCGCCCCGGCGCCGACCTCGCCCCCCTGACCGCCTACCTGCGCTCTCAGGACCCCGTCCGCCTCGACCTCGAAGTGCCCACCCAGGTCGTGCAGGGCACCGCCGACGTGCTGGTCTCCAAGGCCAGCACCGACCTGCTGGTGAACGCCCTGCGCGGCACCGGCACCGTCGACTACGAGGTCTACCAGGGAGCCGACCACCGCGGCGTCCTGAACGCCTCCTTCGAGGACTCCCTCGCCTTCACCGAGGGCCTGCGCGACACCCGCTGACCCCGCCCCGCCCCGCACCGCCCCGAAGGACCCCTTCGGGGCACGGGCACCTCACCGAGAGGCCCGCGCCCACCCGGCGCGGGCCTCCCCCTTTTCCAGAAACCCTCCCCCAGAGCCACCCCGCCCGCCCTCGCGCTGGGGCCCTGCGCCGTCCTGCCGTCCCATCGGCGGCAGTGCGCGGGCTCGGCCGCGATCCGCGCCGGACTCGAAACGGCGCGGAACCTGGCGAGAACCTCGTCCTCGTGCTCGGCCGCCCCGAGTACTACCCGCGGTTCGGCTTCACCCAGGCCTCCGCCCGCGCGCCTCCGCCTCGCGGAACCACGTCGGATGCGGAGGAGGGGCTTCGACGCCTCTCCTTTTCGGTTCGGGCCTTCGCCAGGACGGGTCAGGGTTCCGGGCGGAGGTGGAGGAGGGGCTTGAGGGACTCCAGGACGGCGGGGTCCTCGATGGTGGGCGGGGGCGCCTCGTCGCGGCCTTCGGCCAGGCCGCGCATGGTCCGGCGGAGGATCTTGCCGGAGCGGGTCTTGGGGAGGGCGGGGACGACGGTGACGTCGCGGAAGGCGGCCACGGGGCCGACGTCGCGGCGGACGGCGGCGACGAGTTCGGCGCGCAGCTCGGCCTCGTCCGTCTCCACGCCGGACTTGAGGACGACCAGGCCGCGGGGCGTCTGGCCCTTGACCGGGTCGGGGACGCCGATCACGGCGCATTCGGCGACGGCGGGGTGGGAGGCCAGGGCCGCCTCGATCGCGCCGGTCGACAGGCGGTGGCCCGCCACGTTGATGACGTCGTCGACGCGGCCCATGATCGTGAGGTAGCCGTCCTCGTCGAGGTGGCCGGAGTCGCCGGTGGTGTAGCAGCCCTCGTGGCGGCTGAGGTAGGACTCGACGAAGCGCTCGTCGTCGCCCCACAGGGTGGCCAGCGCGCCGGGCGGCAGCGGGAGCCTGATGACGATCTCGCCCTCCCGGCCCGCGGGCAGTTCCGCGCCGGAGGCGTCGACGACCCGCACGTCCCAGCCGGGCACCGGGACGGTCGCCGAACCCGGCTTGATCGGCAGGGGCTCCAGGCCGCGCGGGTTGGCGGCGACGGGCCAGCCGGTCTCCGTCTGCCACCAGTGGTCGACCACCGGGACGCCCAGCATGTCGGTGGCCCACCGGTGGGTCTCCGGGTCCAGGCGTTCGCCCGCCATGTAGACGCCGGTCAGCGAGCTCAGGTCGTATCCGGCGGGGCCCTCGCCCTTCGGGTCGACCTTCTTGATCACCCGGATCGCGGTGGGGGCGGCGAAGAGCTTCTTCACCCCGTACTCGGAGATCACCCGCCAGAACGCGTTCGCGTCCGGGGTGCCGACGGGCTTGCCCTCGTAGACGACGGTCGTCGCGCCCGCCAGCAGCGGCGCGTAGACGATGTAGCTGTGCCCGACGACCCAGCCGACGTCGGAGCTGGTCCACCAGACGTCGCCCTCGCGCACGTCGTAGACCGCGCCCATCGACCAGGCCAGCGCCACCGCGTGGTCGCCCGTGGTGCGCAGCACGCCCTTGGGCCTGCCCGTCGTCCCGGAGGTGTAGAGGATGTAGAGCGGGTCGGTGGAGGCGAGCGGCACCGGGTCGGCGGGCGCGGCGCCGGGGACCACGTCCTGCCAGTCGTGCTCGCCGGGCGCCAGTTCGGCGCGCTGCTGGTCGCGCTGCAGGACGACCACGTGGTCGGGCCGGTGGGAGCTCATCGCCAGCGCCTGGTCGAGGATCGGCTTGTAGGGCACGATCCGGCCGGGCTCCAGCCCGCAGGAGGCGGCCACGACGACCTTGGGGCGGGCGTCGTCGACGCGCGCCGCCAGCTCCTTGGCGGCGAACCCGCCGAAGACCACCGAGTGCACCGCGCCGATCCGGGAGCAGGCCAGCATGGTGATGACGGCCTCGGGCACCATCGGCATGTAGACGACCACCCGGTCGCCCCTGCCGACGCCCAGCGCGGCCAGCGCACCGGCCGCCCTGGCCACCTCGTCGCGCAGCTCGCGGTAGGTGTAGCGGCGTGCGGCCGGGACCATCGCCGAGTCCCAGATCAGCGCGTCCCGCTCGCCGTGGCCGCGTTCGACGTGCCGGTCGAGCGCGTTGTAGGAGGTGTTCAGCTCCCCGTCGGGGAACCAGCGGTAGAACGGCGCTCGCGAGCCGTCCAGCGCCCTGGTCGGAAAGGAGTCCCAGTCGATCAGACGCGCCGCGTCCAGCCAGAACCGCTCCGGGTCGTCCAGGCTCAGCCGGTATGCCTCCGAGTACGCTCCCACCGTCACGCTCCTCCCGCTCCGCATGGCCTTCCCCCACACCCTACGCGCGGGCGTGACGCGGATCACCCCGCCTGTGGACGGCTGCGCGGGCGGCCGACGGCATGCCGCCAGGCGGGCGTCACCTCTCCGGAACGCCGGGACGCGCGGCCACCGGCGGTACGCCGTCAGGCGAACGTCGCCCTGCGGGAGGCACCGAACCGAAGGCGCCGGGCGGGCGTCGTTCCTCCGGAACGCCGGCACGCGCGGGGCATCGGCGGTACGGCGCCGGACGGGCGTCAGACGAGGTTGTCCTCGATGGTCAGCCCGAACTCGCCCCGTCCGTACATCGCCAGGGCGCGGTCGGGGTCGTTGGCGACGTGGATGCTGCCGGCGTGGGCGTCCCGCCAGGCGCGTTCGATGACGTTGCCGCGCCGCAGGGAGTTGCCGCCCGCGGTCTTGAACAGCAGGTCGATCGCCTCGATGGCCCGTTCGGTGCCGCGCACCTGGTCGCGGCGGGCACGCAGCCGCAGCTCCATCGGGATCTGCTCGCCGCGCACGGTGTGCTCCCGCATCTCCCGCAGGTTGCGCTCGATCTGCAGGACGGCCGCGTCGATCTCCGAGGCGGCGCGGCCCACCGCGACCTGGGCGAACTGGTCGTCCACGAACCGTCCGCCGCCCAGGCTGAGCCGGATGCGGTCGCGCATGGACGCCACGTAGAAGTCGTAGCAGCCCGCCACCATGCCGAGCACGGCGGACGTGACGGTGGTGGTGAAGACCGTCCCGAACGGGATGCGGTACAGCGGCCCCGCGTTGGTCTTGAGGCCGGGGGCGCGCAGCTGGGCCTGGTCGTAGTTGCGCACCACCCGGTGCGTGGGAACGAACTTCCGGTCCACCACGATGTCGTCGCTGGCGGTGCCGCGCAGGCCGGTGGTGTCCCAGACCCGGTCGATCTCGTAGTCGCTCTTGGGCACCAGCACCGTGAGGAAGTCCACGGGCCTGCCCTGCGCGCCCACGACCAGGCCGCCCAGCAGCATCCAGGAGGCGAACTCGCATCCGGAGGCGAATCCCCAGCGGCCGGACAGCTCGTAGCCGCCCTCCACGGGGGTCAGCCGCCCGATCGGCGCGTAGGAGGAGGCCAGCAGCACGTCCGGGCCCTTGGCCCAGACCTCTTTCTGCACCTCGTCGGGGAAGAGCGCCAGATGCCAGGAGTGCACGCCGAGCACCGCCGAAACCCAGCCGGTGGACCCGCAGAACCCGGAGATCTCCCGCACCACCCGGTAGAAGTCGGCCGGGTCGCCCTCCATGCCGCCGTACCGGGCGGGCAGCAGCATCCGGAACACCCCGGCCTCGGTCAGCTCCCGGATGGAGACCGCGGGGATCCGCCCCTTCTCGTCCACGGTCTTGGCCCGTTCGGCGAGCTTCGGCAGCAGCTCGCGCACCGCCTCCAGGACCTCGTCACTCATGGTCCTTCTCCTCACTGGCTCGGGTCACGGCAGCAGCAGACCACGGCCCCGAGAGGGCCCAGGTAAAGCGTCCCGACCAATGAGACTGGGCGATTCCGGGTAATGACCTGCGACATAGCGTTCTTCTGCATCAGAAACGCCCCTGAAGGGATGATCATCGTGGCTGCAGCTGACACCGATGCTATCCGCGCCATCGAAGCGGAGGCGGTGGGCAACCGGTTCGCCCGAGGCTGGCACTGCCTGGGACTGGCCGAGACTTTCAAAGACGGCAAGCCGCACACCATCAACGCCTTCGGCCAGAAGCT
>NZ_PVZV01000004.1 GCF_002995495.1 Actinocorallia populi
GACGACGCGGCCTGAACCACACCGGCCAGGTGTGGTGAAGAGCTGCAAGCTCGGCCCTTCAGGGCCGAGAAGCTGACGTAAGGATCGCTGAACCGTTGTAAGGCGGGGAAGAGTGATGGAGACTCTCTGCGATCGGGAGGAGAGGACATGAACAACGCGGCCAGGCATGTGCTGGGGCTCGTGGTGGGAGTGGTGGCGACGCCGGTGGCACTGCTGCTGTGGTGCTACGGGATCACCGAGATGGGGCAGGTGTACCGACTGGGCAGGGAGGCGCCGCTGCTGGGAGCCCTGCTGATGGTGGCGGGCGGGGTGCTCCTCGGGGTGTTGTGCGGGTCGCGGATCTCTCCGCTGGCCTCGCTGGTGCCGGGAGTGGTGCTCGGCGGGCTCGGGACGGCCCTGCTGTTCGAGCCGTACGCGTTCAGCCGACATGTCCACGACCTGATACCGGGTGACGCGGGGATCGGTTTCCTCACCCTGAGCAGCACGGGCGTGCTCGTCGCGCTGGGGGTGACGCTGCTGGCCGCCTCGGTGCCGCCGTCGCGCTGGCGGGTGATGCGGAAGCCGCCGCCCGTGCCCTACCCGCAGTTGCCGTTCACGGTGGGCGGCCCCGGGCAGTCGGCGGTCCCCGGGCAGCCCGACTTCTCCGGTTCCGGGCGGCCTCCGACGGACATGCCGGTGGCCGGAGGGCCCCCGCCCGCGGTGCCGCCGCCGGGCGGCGCTCCGCAGCCACCCCCGCTCCCGTACCAGCCGGGCACATGAGACGGTGGGCCCGCACAGGACAGAGGACTGAACATGAGCGGTACTTCTGAGAACGTGGAGGTGGACGATGGTGGGAGCCGGCGAACGGTTGCGGCTGGAGCACCGGGTCGAGGGGGAGGTCACCGTGGTGCGCCCCAGCGGCGAGGTGGACGTGTTCACCGCGCCGGCGCTGCGTGAGTTCCTGCTCGAACTGCTCGAAGGCGGGATGCGCAGGCTCGTGGTGGACCTGTCGGGGGTGTCGTTCCTGGACAGCACGGGCCTGGCGGTCCTGGTCGGGATCTGGCAGCGGCTGCGCTACCACGAGGGCTCGTTCGCGTTGGCCGGGGCGAACCCCCACATCACCCAGGTGCTGCACACCACCCGGCTGGACCAGCCGCTCCGCCTGCACGGCACGGTCGACGAGGCCGTCGCGGCGGGCTGAACCCCGGCGACCGGCTCCGCGGGCGCGCCGAGAGCCGGACGGAGACCCGGTCCCGCGGGTGCGTCACGCGCCGGAGGACGCGCCCGCCGGGGGGCCGGAACGATCAGTATCCGGCGGCCGGGTCGACGAGGCCGACCAGCGGCCGCCCTTCGGCGAACAGCCGTACGTTCTCCGCCACCCGCTCGCACAACATCGTCGCCACGTACTCCGACGAGTCCGCGCAGTGCGAAGTAATCAAAACCTGGTCATGGCTCCACAAAGGGTGCCCGTCGGGTAGCGGTTCGGGGTCCGTCACGTCCAGTCCGGCCGCGGCGAGCCGCCCGGCGTCCAGGGCCTTGAGCAGCGCCTCGGTGTCGACGTGCGGGCCGCGCGCCACGTTCACCAGGACGGCCCCCGGCGGCAGGAGCGCGAGCTCGGGCGCCCCCACGATGTGCCGGGTCTCCGGCGTCAGCGCCAGCGCCACGACGAGCACGTCCGTGGACGGCAGGACGTCGTGCAGCCGGGAGACCGGCAGCGTCTCGTCGGCCCCTTCCAGCGGGGTGGCGCTGCGCCGCAGCACCCGCACACGGCACCCGAACGGCCCGAGGAGCCGGACGAGTTCCGTCGCGATGCCCCCGCCGCCCAGGATCGTCACGTTCAGCCCGCCCAGGGAGCGCGGGTCGATGGGGTTCCAGTGCGGGACCCGCGCGTGCCGGACGAGGTCGCGCAGGCACGCCAGGGCCAGCATGAGGGCGTGCTCGCTGACCTGCTTGGCGTAGGAGCCCTTGGCGCACGTGAAGGCCTGCGGGTAGGAGAACGCCTCGGTGAAGTGCTCCACGCCCGCCCACGGCAGCTGCACCCAGCGCAGGCGCGGGTGGGCGTCCAGGACCTCCGTCAGCGGCCCCGGGCCGCCGGGCAGCAGCCACACGAGCCCGTCGGCGTCCGCCAGCGGCACGACCTTCCCGCCGCCGCGCTCGACGGCCCGCGCCATCCGTTCCCGCAGGGGGCCCACGGAGACGTCCGTGGGACGTCCGACCCCCTCGATCGCCGCTTCCGGGGCGATAGCGATTTTGACTTCCATACCCCGCAGTCTCCCACTCTCCCCGTCAGAGCCATGATTTCGTTCAGTGACGGATGACTCGCCCATAGCCATAGAAAGTGCGATCTTCGCGAGTTACTGTGATCTATACGAGCGATTCACCAAACGAGGAGGCGTCAGATGACCGAAGCGGTGAAGAAGGGTGAACGTCTGACCGGTGCCCGGCGGGAGGAGCTGGCCAAGGAGCTGGCGGAGGCCTACCAGTCGGGCCGGAGCATCAGGCAGCTCGCGGCCGAGACGGGACGCTCGTACGGCGCGGTGCACCGGCTCCTGGTCGACCACGGCGTCACCCTGCGCGGCCGAGGCGGAGCCCGGCGCGCCAAGGTGTCCTGACCCGCGCGTTCACCCAGCGTCCAGCAGGGCACGTACGGCTTCGGGAACGGTGTCGTACAGGGGGATCACCCGGTCCAGTCGGGTGATCTCGAAGGCCTTGCGCACCCGGGGGATGGCGCCGGCCACCGCCACCCCGGGGCCGAGCCCCCGGGTCATCTTCTGCGTGGTGACGATGCTGTTGAGGCCCGCCGCCGCGCAGAAGCGCACGTCGCGCAGGTTGACGACGAGGGCGCGGTCACCGAAGCCGATGGAGGACAGCAGGGCCTCACGGAACCTGGGCTCGGACGCCACGTCCAGCTCTCCGTGCACGTCGATCAAGACGTAGTGCCCATAATCCGACACTTCGGCTGCATACTCCATGGAAGCCCCCTTTCCCCGTGACTATTCAGAGTCACTCGCCTACGGGCGGTTGCCAAGAGGGGCGAGGGAAATTTACCGACCCTTACCTCGGAGCATGCGCACTGGTCTGGATCTCCCGGACGAGCACCGCGGTGCGCCCGGAGGCCTCCAGGACCGGCAGCGTCCCCGACGGGGCGTCGCAGGCGCCCTCACAGGTCCAGGAGACCTCGTACTCGACGGTCGCGGTGACGGGGTAGGGCTCGCGCGCGGACCGCGTCCAGACGTGGGAGCAGGGGCCTTCCGGGCCGCTGGGGCCCACGCAGACCTCCCGCCCGTCCCCCAGGTCCCAGCGGACCCGCAGCGGGCGCCCGGTCAGCACGACGCGCTGCCCCGCCGCCCTGGCCCGGGCCCGGTAGACGTGCCACAGGTCGGACTCCAGCCACAGGAACGTCCGCAGGCCCACATAGGTGGTGGGCGACGGCCGGGTGCGCGGCACCGGGAGCGGCATCTCCAGCCGCGCCAGGGCCATCCGCGCCACCTCCGCCGTGCCGGCCTTCGGCACGGCGATCAGCGTCGTGACGCAGAACTGCGACTCCGGCGGGCAGGGGATCACCACGTAGGGCTCGGGTTTCGGCGCGTACCGCCCCGGACGCCCCTCCGAGAGCGACTGCAGGCAGGAGACGACCGCGGCGACCTCGCACCGCGGCTCCACCACGCGGGGCTCCGGCGGGGCGAAGGCCAGCGCCAGGGCCAGGGACGTCAGCACGGCCGCACCTCGCCGACCCGCCACACCTTCCAGGAACGCCCCGCCAAGGCGTCCTCCAGCTTCAGCCGGGTCTCCACCAGCGCCTGCTCGGTCACCGGACGGGGCCCGAGCCGCCGTCCCGTCACGGCGTCGAAGGTCGTGAACCCGGGGGAGTGCACGCAGTCCAGCACCAGCGCCGTCCGGTGCCTGATCCACGCGAGCCGCGGGTTGAGCGCCAGATGGGTGCGCCGCACCACCGACCGGCCGCGCTGCTCCTCGACCATCGCGACGAGCCGGGACGCCAGCGGCTCGGCCGCGACCTCGGGCAGGCGCGAGGCGTCGTTGCCGCCCAGCGCCGCCTCCAGCACCCGGTGGAACTCCCGGTAGGAGCCCAGGACGTCCTCGGGCCGCGACGGGACCGGCGGCGGTGGCGGAGCGGCCGCGGAAGCGGTGGAGGCGGCCGCCCCCGGGGGCGCGAACCCCCCTTCCGCGGCGCGGGCGGTGCACGCGGCCAGCGGCAGGATCAGGACGCAGGCCAGGGCGCGCGCCGGGGCGGAAGGCATGGCCCGGGAGCCTAGGGACGCCGCGCGCGGCCACGGAGCGGATCGACCGAGCCTTGGCCGAAACCAGCCCGGAAGGATTCCGTCCACCGCCGAGACCGCCGAGTCCGCCGAGTCCGCCGAGACCGCCGGTCGGCCCGGCCGACCGCGCACTCCGGCCGACCACGCGCTCCAGCCGGTCACGTGCTCCGGCGGCCGCGCGCTCCGGCGGGGCGCCGCCCCGCCGGAGAGGCCGCCGTGCGGATCGGCCGAGCCGGGTCGGCCGAGCAGGGTCAGCCGAGCAGGTCCAGCAGGCGCTGGTCCGGTTCGGCTCCGCGTTCCAGCGGGTCGATCAGCTCGTCCAGGTCGACGCGTTCGAAGTCCGGGCCGATCAGCACGTGCTGGCGCAGCACGTGCTCGGGCCGGTGGCCGCTGCGGCGCAGGGCGTCGCTGATCAGCGGCACCAGGATCCGGCTGACCGGGAACAGCTCGGGCGACTGGCCGCCGCACCGCCGCAGGATCTCCGCGGCCCGCCCGGCCAGGACGAGGCCGAGCACGTCGCGGGCGAGCACCGCCGGGTGGCCGAGGATGTCGGCGGCGACCTCGCGCACCCGGATCGCGCACTGCGTGGCGGCCTCCTCCCACACCGAGGCGTCGGCGGCGTCGAACGTCACCGCGCGCAGGCCCGCGGGCTCGGGCTCGGTCCGGGCCCGCCCGCCGAAGCGCACCGACGTCGGGCAGGGCGCGGGCGCCAGCGGCGCGGGCGTGACCGGCCCGGGCGTGACCGGCCCGGGGGCGGCGCTGCCGAGCCGTTCGGCCAGCAGCTTGGCGAACCCCGCCTCCACCTCGACGGGCAGCGGGCGCAGCGGCACCGGGCGCACCCCGGCGACCCCGGCGGGGACGCGGGAGGTGCCGAGCAGGGCGGTGACCCGCCCGGCGAGCTCGGGCAGCTCGAACCGTTCGCGCTCCTGGCCGAGCCGCCAGCGCCAGGCGGCCCAGAAGTCCACCGGGTACCAGCCGGCGGCGGCCAGCGGGCCGACGTACTGCAGGACGAACCTCTCGAAGGTCAACGACAGGTAGGAGGCGTGCACCAGGGCGGCCGCGACGGACTCGGGCGAGACGACCTGCGCGACGAGCGCGTCGGCCAGGCCCTCGACGCCGGCCCCTCCGGCGGGCACCAGCCGCGAGGCCGAGTGCAGGTGCACCAGTTCGTGCGCGACGACCGCCGCGAGTTCGTCGGCGGGCAGGTCCAGGACGTAGGGGAGCCCGAGCAGCAGCCTGCCGGGCAGGGCGACGACCTCCGGCACCGGGTACAGGTCGACCTCGGCGGGGGCGGGCACGCCGAGGCGGGCGGCGGTGTCGGCCACCAGCAGCCACAGGTCCGGCTGGCTCTCGGCGGTGATCGGCACGGCGGCCGGCGCCGCACCGAAGCCGGGTGCTGTCTTCACAAAGACCGGAGGCTACCAACGCGTTACGACGAAATGACCGGGTGATCATTGTTCGTGGCGCGGCTCACGCGAACCGGAGCGCGGCCCGCGGCGTCCGAGGCGCGTGCCTAAGCTGGGGGGCATGCTGCGCCTATTGGAGACCCGGACCGGACAGGTCGTCGGAGTCCGGCCCGGGCCCCTGAGACTCTACGTGTATCAGCCGGATGACCTGCGTGTCTGCCTCACCGCGGACATGCTGCGCCGGGTGGCGCTCCGGCTGCGCCGCCGCGCCCTCACCACCGCAGCTCACGCGGCCGATCACGGGTGGCTGAGCATCCCCCGGCTGGAGGCCGGAGATCCACTTCCGGGGGCTTTGGGTGTGGGGAAGCTCACTTCCGGAGCGTCCGTCGGCGTGGCGGAATGGACGGCCCCGCCACCCGCCGACGTCGAGCCCGCGGCGCTGCGGCTCGCCCTCCTGCGCCACCGGTACCGGGAGGAGGCGCGTCTGGGGCCGGAAGCGGTCAGCGCGGCCTCGGCCGACCTGGCGCGCTGGCGCGGCAGGCTCGCCGAGTGGGCGACCCTGCCCTCCGAGCCGATCCACGCCCCCTACGCCGCGCAGACCCTGGAGGCCCTCTGCGACGACCTGGACGTTCCGCGGGCGCTGGACGTCCTGGACGGCCTGATGGACGACGAGGGCGTCGCGCCCGGCGCCCGCCTGGAGACGGTCCTGCAGCTCGACCAGATCCTGGCGCTCGAACTGCCCGCGGCCATCGGCACCCGCTGAGCCCGGTCCCGTCAGAACGCGGGGCCCGGCGGGAAGGGCTCGAAGCCGGGCGGCGGCGGGGCGCCGTCGGCCTTGCGGACGGCGGCGAAGCGCAGCCGCACGTAGTCGGCGACCCAGCCGGACTCGCGGCGCAGCGCCGGGGCGGCCAGCTCGTTCACCCGCTCCAGCAGCGGCTGGACGAGCGGCGGCGGCACGTCCCGCAGCGGCTCGGCGGCGTACACCCGCACCCAGTCGGCGGCGCCGTCGGGGCCCTCGGTCATCCGGGTGGGGCGGTCGAAGTACTCCAGCAGCCGGACGGTGAAGCCCGCCTCCTCCAGCCGGGTGGCGTATCCGGCGGGGGTGGGGAAGAACCACGGCAGCTCCGGCTCGGTGAGCCCGAACTCGCGCCAGGCCGTCTGCATCGCGGCGATCAGCTCGGCGCAGTTGCCGGCGCCGCCCATCTCGGCGACGAACCTGCCGCCGGGCCGCAGCGCCGAGTACACGCGGGCGATCACCGCGTCGGGGTCGCGCACCATCCAGTGCAGCGCCGACATGGAGATCACCGCGTCGTAGGCGTCGGAGACGGTGAAGTCGTGCGCGTCTCCGGCGGTGAAGGACAGCTCGGGGAACTGGGAGGAGGCCTGGGCGATGAGGTGGAGGCTGCCGTCGATGCCCAGCGGCTGCGCGCCGCGCGCGTGGAGTTCGGCGGTGAGCAGGCCCGCTCCGCAGCCCAGGTCGATGACCTTCTCGCCGGGCTGGGGGTCCAGCAGGTCGATCAGTGGCGCGCCGTGTGCGGAGACGTATCCGAAGGCGGAGTCGTACGTCGCCACGGACCAGTTCATAGAAGTGAAGATATCTGACGAAAGTACACGTGTGCGGAGGTAACGGTCCGACGGGTCGGCGGCCGCCCGGAGGCCGGGAGCGGCGGTCTTCTAAACTCGGCCCGACGTCCAGGCGGAAGAGGTGGATCATGGAGTACCAGGAGATCGGCTACCGGGTCGAGGACGGCGTCGCCACGATCACCCTGAACCGGCCCGAGCAGCTCAACGCCTACACCAACCGCATGCGCGTGGAGACGCTGGACGCGTTCGACCGCGTCGACGCCGACGACGACGTGCGGGTCGTGGTCGTCACCGGCGCGGGCCGGGCGTTCTGCGCCGGAGCCGACCTCTCGGCCGGGGCGGGGACCTTCGACTACGAGCGGGCCCCGGAGATGTTCGGCGGCGACGACCTCCTGCAGGACGGCACGCCCCGCGACGGCGGCGGCACCGTCGTGCTGCGCACCGCCCGCTGCCTCAAGCCCGTCATCGGCGCGATCAACGGCGCGGCCGTCGGCGTCGGGGTGACCATGACGCTGCCGATGGACGTGCGGATCGCCTCGGAGAAGGCCAGGTTCGGCTTCGTCTTCGCCCGCCGCGGCATCGTCGCCGAGGCCGCCTCCTCCTGGTACCTGCCGCGCGTCGTCGGGATCTCCCAGGCGATGGAGTGGACGATGACCGGACGTGTCTTCTCCGCGTCCGAGGCGCTCGCGGGCCGGCTGGTCTCCCGGGTCGTCCCGCACGAGGAACTGCTGCCCGCCGCGTACGCCCTGGCCCGCGAGGTCGTCGAGAACACCTCGTCCGTGGCCGTCGCCTCGATCCGCCGCCTCATGTACGCGGGGCTGTCGGCCGAGACTCCCTGGCAGGCGCACGCCAACGACTCCCGGCTGATGACGGCGCTGGGCGCCGCGCCCGACGTCGCCGAGGGCATCGAGTCCTTCCTGGGCAAGCGTCCGCCGGCCTTCCCGATGAAGGTCTCCCGCGACATGCCGGACGCCGTCCCGGACTTCCCCCGGCACCGGGAGGACTGACTCAGGAGCGCGGACGGCGGCGCGGCGGCGCGGGCGGGACGACCTTGCCCGCGGCGATGATCCCCTCGGGGACGTCGACGAGTTCGCCGTCGCGGCGCCGCACCTTCAGGACGCCGTCGGCCCAGGATTCGAGAACTCCCACCACATCGGAGTACTCTCCCGTCTGCAGCCGACGGCGTAGCGAGACCCGCTGACCCGTATCCGCTGGTGAGACCGTGACCGCGAGACGCGCGGCGAATCGGGATGACAAGTGGGCACCCCCACGTCGAAATGAAGACCCGGCGACCGCAATACTATTGCTCACAAGCTTACGGTGAGCCGTGGCTGACGGCGGGGCCGGGAAGTTCTGAGAGGAGTACGGCGTGACCTACGTCATCGCGCAGCCTTGCGTGGACGTTCTCGACAAGGCGTGCATCGAGGAGTGCCCTGTCGACTGCATCTACGAGGGGCAGCGTCAGCTCTACATCCACCCGGACGAGTGCGTCGACTGTGGTGCGTGCGAGCCCGTGTGCCCGGTAGAGGCGATCTACTACGAGGACGACCTTCCCGACCAGTGGAAGGAGTTCTACAAGGTCAACGTCGAGTTCTTCGAGGAGCTGGGTTCGCCCGGCGGCGCCTCCAAGGTCGGCAAGATCGAGCGGGACCACCCGATCACCGCTGCTCTCCCCCCGCAGGGCGAGTAACAGTCGTATCCCCCTCTCGGCCGTGACCGCGTTCGGGTCACGGCCGAGAGGCATGCCAGGAGGGAAAGACCGATGGAACTGCCCGACTTCCCGTGGGACCGCCTGGAGCCGTACAAGAAGACGGCCTCCGCCCACCCCGGGGGACTCGTGGACCTGTCCGTCGGCACTCCCGTCGACCCCACCCCCGAGGTGGCGCGCAGGGCGCTGGCCGAGGCCTCCGACGCGCCCGGCTACCCGCAGACGTGGGGGACGCCCGCGCTGCGCGAGTCCGTCGCGCGCTGGCTGCGCCGCCGGCTGGGCGTCCAGGCCGACCCGGACGCGATCCTGCCCGCCATCGGCACCAAGGAACTCGTCGCCTGGCTGCCGCTGCTGCTGGGCGTGAAGCCCGGCGACACCGTCGTCTTCCCCGAACTGGCCTACCCCACCTACGACGTGGGCGCCCGCATCGCCGGGGCCACCGGGCTGGCCTCCGACGGGCTGCTCCAGCTCGGCCCGGCACGGCCTGGGCTGCTGTGGATCAACTCGCCCGCCAACCCGACCGGCAAGGTCCTGCCGCCCGACCACCTGCGCAAGGTCGTCTCCTGGGCGCGGGAACGCGGCGTGACGCTGGTCAGCGACGAGTGCTACATCGAGCTGTACTGGGAGGGCGACGAGCCCGTCTCGGTGCTGCACCCCGACATCTGCGGCGGCTCCCACGAGGGCCTGCTGGCCGTGCACTCCCTGTCCAAGCGCTCCAACCTCGCCGGATACCGCGCGGGCTTCGTCACCGGCGACCCGGTGCTCGTCAAGCGGCTCCTGGAGCTGCGCAAGCACGCGGGCATGATCATGCCCGCCCCGGTGCAGGCCGCGATGGCCGCCACCTACGACGACGACGCCCACGCCGCCGAGCAGATCGAGCGCTACCGGGCCCGCCGCGCCGCGCTGAAGACGGCCCTGGAGGGCCACGGCTTCCGCGTCGACCACTCCGAGGCGTCCCTGTACCTGTGGTCCACCCGTGACGAGCCCTGCTGGGAGACGGTCTCCTACCTCGCCGAGCGCGGGATCCTCGTCGCGCCCGGTGAGTTCTACGGCCCCGCGGGCTCCCGCCACGTCCGCGTCGCCATCACCGCGACGGACGAACGCGTCGCCGAAGCGGTCTCCCGCCTCGCCTGAAAGACCGGTACCATCCGCTTGTTCTCCCCCCGGAACGACGGATGGTCCGAGTGCTCAGCGCGCTGGAAGTGCCCTACCGTGACACGAGCGCCGACGCGCTCGTCTTCGCGTTGGACGAGCCGCGTCTCGAAGCGCTGGCCGTCCGGCGGTTTCACACCGCGGGGCTGACCGTGGAGCTGCGGCTGCTCGGCGCGTCCCACCAGGTGCTCGCAGGGCCCGTCATCGAGACGGTCGCCTGCCTGCCCGGCCGCGCAGGGGGCCTGCCGGACGAGGTGACGCGCCCGCTGGACGGGTGGACGTACACCTTCGAGTCCCGCACCCGGCGCGCCGCCGACTTCCCCGCCGAACTCGCGCGCGTCGAACGGGCGCTGGACCGCCCGGAAGCGCTCAGCGGCGTCTTCCCCGGAGCGCCCGGAGCGCTGACCGGGATCGTCCTCGACGCCCGGCCCGACGGGCTGGGCTGGCGGACCTGGCACACCTACCCCCCGACGGGAGAACTCGTGGAGACGACCACCCGGATGGTGAGGCCGTGAAGAAGGCGCTGCTCGGCGGAGGCGTGCTCGTCATCATCGGCGCGACCATCCTGCTGGTGATGCTGACCAGCGGCACCAAGTCGCCCCAGGACTGGATCGCCGGGAGGTTCCCGGCGATCGAGGGCGGCTACCAGTCGAAGGACACGCCGATCGAGACCGCCGGCCAGATCATCGACCGCTCCGAGCCCGTCGAGCGCGCCTACGACCCGGCCGGGGTGTTCCTGCGCTACCCGGGAGCGGTGGTCGCCGTCCTCCCCGCGGTGGCGGGCAGCCTGATCTACGTCGACACCCCTGAACGCGGCTACGAGCGCTGGCACAAGTACGTGAACGGACGCTGGGGAGGGCCCGCAGGACGGGTGTCCCTGTTCCGCGGCGGCGGCCCGGGAGGCGGCAAATGAGCGCGGAGAAGCAGGGCGCGCAGCCTCAGCGGGAGAACCCGGGCGAGGAGCCGGCCGAGCAGGCCGCTCCCGAGAAGCTCGGCAAGCAGGGCTGGATGGGCTGCATCATCCTCATCATCCTCTTCTTCGTCCTGCCGACGGGCTGCGCGATGTGGAGCGAAGGCGCCTTCGACCCCGACCTGTCCGACGACGTGACGGCGGTCGCGCTGAGCCCGGCCGACACGGCCAGACTGGTGGAGCGGCTGCAGGAGGCCTCGCAGAGGCAGCGGGTCTGCTACGGCTGGGAGGTCGACGCCGACACCGGAGCACCGGTGGAGATCGGCTCCAACCTCGGCGTCGGCGTGGACGCCCGCCAGGACCCGGTGCGCTGCCCGAGATGGGTCGTGCTGGAGGCGAGGTTCACCTACCAGTCCAAGGAATGGACCGGGGTCAGCTACTCCATCGAGGACAGCTTCCCGCGGAAGGACTTCCGCATCACCGACCTGTACGCCCACGACGTGGTGGAGCCCACCGACCTCGGCGACCGCGTCACCGCCGAGCTGGCCGACGGCATCGGCTCGCTGCCGCTGCTGGCCGCGCAGGAGGACCTCAGGCCGGTGCCCGTCCAGGAGCGGACGCCCGACCCCACCGCCTCGGACAACGACGAACTGGAGTCGCTGCGCGGCGCGGGCTGGTGGGTCCTGATCGGCTTCGCGGGCCTGCTGGTCGCCCTCGGTCTCCTCCTGATCGTCCTGAACGCCGTCAAGGAGTGGAGGAAGACCTCATGATGTACGACGAGCTTCTCAACGAGAGCCTGGCGACCCTGGCCTACGGCGTGCTCGGCGTCGGGCTGCTGGCCCTGGGCTTCCTCGTGGTGGACGTGCTGACGCCGGGACGGCTCGGCCACGTCATCTGGACCGGCGACGGGCGGGGCGGCGCGGTCGTCCTGGCCGCCAAGCTGCTGGGCATCGGCGCGATCGTGACGACGGCGATCGCCACCAGCTCCGACGACCTCGCCGAGGGGCTGCTGGAGACCGCGGTGTTCGCCCTGATCGGGCTGGCGCTGAGCGTCGTCGCCTTCTTCATCCTCGACTGGATCACGCCCGGGAAGCTGGGGGAGACCCTGCTGTCGGGCGGCTCGACCCCGCACGCCTCCTGCTGGGTCGTGGCCGCGACCGACCTGGCGACCGCGGCGATCGTGTCGGCGGCCGTCTCCTGATGCGGCGCGTGCTGCCCGCACGCGCCGCCCGGGTGATGGTGCTCGCCGCCGTCTTCATCTGCGCCGCCTGCGGGCTCGTCTACGAGCTGGCACTGGTCGCGCTCGGCAGCTACCTCGTCGGCAACTCCGTCACGCAGGCGTCGGTCGTCCTGTCGGTGATGGTGTGCGCGATGGGCGTGGGGTCGCTGGCCGCCAAACCGCTGCAGTCGCGGGCGCTGGTGGCGTTCGCGGTGATCGAGGCGGTGCTGGCGCTGCTCGGCGGCCTGTCGGTGCTGCTGCTGTACGCGGCGTTCGCGTGGCTCGACCTGTACGTCCCGGCGCTGGTGTTCGCGGCGTTCGTGCTGGGGGCGCTGATCGGGGCGGAGATCCCGCTGCTGATGACGCTGCTCCAGCGCATCCGCAGGCAGGAGGCGGGGAGCGCCGTCGCGGACCTGTTCGCCGCCGACTACGTCGGGGCGCTCCTGGGCGGGCTGGCGTTCCCGTTCCTGCTGCTGCCGGTGTTCGGGCAGATCAAGGGGGCGCTGGTCGTCGGGACGGTGAACGCGGTCGCCGGCATCGCGGTCGTGCTGTGGGTGTTCCGCGCCGACGTGGGGCGGATGACGAGAGCCGTCCTGTGGAGCGTGATGGCGGGCGTGCTCGCCGTCCTGGCGGGCGTGTACGCGCTGGCCGACGGGTTCGAGGCGACGGCACGGCAGGCTCTCTACAAGGACCCGATCGCGTTCTCCGCCCGCACGAGCTACCAGGAGATCGTGCTGACGCAGAAGGTGACGCTGTCGGGACGCCAGGACATGCGGCTCTACCTGAACGGGGACCTCCAGTTCTCCTCGGTGGACGAGTACCGGTACCACGAGTCGCTGGTGCACCCGGCGCTGGCCGGGGAGCGCGGGCGGGTGCTGATCCTCGGCGGCGGAGACGGGCTGGCCCTGCGCGAGGTGCTGCGCTATCCCGACGTCCGCGAGGTCACGCTGGTCGAACTCGACCCGGCGATGGTCACGATCGCCCGGACGTACCCGCCGCTGGCCGAGCTCAACGGCCGCGCCTTCGAGGACCCGCGCGTACGGGTCGTCAACCGCGACGCGTTCGTCTGGGCACGGGAGGGGCAGCCCTCCTACGACGCGGTGATCGTCGACTTCCCCGATCCGGACGCGGTCGCCACGGCCAAGCTCTACTCCGTGGAGTTCTACGGGCTGGCCCGGCGGCTCATCGCCCCCGGCGGGCGCATGGTCGTCCAGGCCGGGTCGCCGTTCTTCGCGCCCCGCTCGTTCTGGTGCATCGAGAAGAGCATCCGCGAGGCGGGCCTGCGGACGGCGCCGTACCACGTGGACGTGCCGAGCTTCGGCGACTGGGGGTTCGTGCTGGCCTCCGCGGCGGACCCCGTTCCGGCGATGCCGTCCGGCGCCCCGAAGACCCGCTTCCTGGACGAGCGGGTGCTCGGCGCGTCGACGGTCTTCGCCCGGGACCTGCGGCGCACGGACGTCGAGGCCAACACCCTGGTCGACCCGGTGATCGTCGGCTACGAGGACGCCGAGTGGGGAGAGTTCTGAGTTTCGTCTCCCCGAAGCTGCCGTTTTGGGAACAATGATCTTTTCCCCGGTGGTCCATTGGAGAGGTGAGCACGACATGACACCCGTCGCGATGATCCGCGCGTACGTCGAGAAGATCGTGCAGGAGATGCTGGGCGGCGACGGCCCGCTGCACATCGACGAGGACGGCTCGATCCCGGTGCGGAGGGGCAGCGCGCTCTTCCACATCGACGTGATCGACAGGGGCGAGAACCCGGCGCTGGTGTGCGTGTGGTCGGTCGTGCTGCACAACGCCGCGGGCGGGCGGAGCCTGCTGAAGGCGCTGAACGACATCAACTCCCGCATCCTCCAGGCGCGGATCTACCTCAAGGACGGCGACGTCATCATGAGCACCGAGCTGCTCGCCGACACCGTCACCGTCGAGAACCTCTCCTACGCCGCGGACGCGATCGGGGCGCTGGCCGACCGGTTCGACGACGAGCTGCAGGAGCACTTCAGCGGGGAGAAGGCGTTCGACGAGGACGACGAAGACGACGATGCGGTGATGGTGTGAGCCTCGAGGACTTCAGCGACGAGCTCGCCGCGCTGGCGGGCCGGGTCCTGCCGGGCGTGGTGGCGCTGACCGTCCGGTGCGGGCAGAACACCGGGTACGGGTCGGGCTTCGTCCTGGACGGGGACGGGCACGTGGTGACCAACCAGCACGTGGTCGAGGACGGCGACGAGATCATCGCCGAGCTGCCGGGGCTGCCGTCGCGGCCCGCGAAGGTCGTCGGCGCCGACCGGCTCACCGACCTGGCCGTCCTGCGGCTGGAGGGGGAGACCCCCGAGCACCTGGACCTGCGGCTGGAGCCGGCCCGGCTGGGCGAGCTGTGCCTGGCGCTGGGCTCCCCGCTCGGCCTGTACCCCGAGTCCGTCTCGCTGGGGATCATCAGCGGGCTGGCCCGTTCGCTGCCGACCCGGGGCGCCGCGCGCTCGCTGGAGCGGGTGCTGCAGACCGACTGCGCGATCAACCCCGGCAACTCGGGCGGGCCGCTGGTGGACGTCCGGGGCCGGGTGCTCGGGGTGAACACCGCGATCCGGGCGGACGGGGCGGGCATCGGCTTCGCCGTCCCGGCCGGGACGGTCCGCGCGATCGCCGCCGAGCTGATCGCGCGCGGGCGGGTCGCGCGCGCCTCGCTGGGCGTCGCGATCGCCGAACGGCACGTGGAGATCGAGGGGCGGACGGTCAAGCGCCAGGTCATCACCCGGATCGGCCGCGACGTCGGGCACGACCTGCGGGTCGGCGACGCGCTGCTGGCCGTCGACGGGGTGGAGATCGACGGGCGGGCGGCCCTGTACGACCAGCTCGGCGGGGACCGCGTCGGCCGGGCGCTGACGCTGGCGGTGCACCGGGACGGGCGGATCTGCAACGTCCAGGTGGTGCCCTCCGCGCTGGCGGACTGATTCCTCCCCCGGAGGCCTACAATCCGGGGGAATCCGAGATTTTGGAAGGTTCCCATGCTGGAGCTGGTACGCCCCGCGGCCGACGTGCGCGCCGACGGCCTGGCGTTCACGCTGGACGTCCCGCCGCAGGAGGCGCTGGCCGCCCGGTCCTGGACCGTGGCCGGGGTCGGGGTGCAGGCGCGGCTCCTGGACGCCGGCCACCAGGTCGTGGCGGGGGAGCTGGTCGAGACCGTCGCCCAGCTCCCCGGCCGCGACGGGCCGCTGCCGTACAAGCTGCACCGCGAGGTGGGCGGCTGGTCCTACGGCTTCTCCGCCGACGTCTACAAGCGCGACTACGTCGACTTCGACCGGGCGGTGAAGTTCCTGCGCGGCTACCTGGACGGCCGGGACGACACCGTCGCGGGGGTCTTCGCCCGGGACCGGGACGAGCTCAGCGGGGTGCTGGTCCGGCAGATCAGACGGGGTCTGGAGTGGCGGGCCTGGCAGACCTTCCCCCGTACACGGCAGATCGTCAGTACCCGGACCCGGATGCTCATCGTCTGACAAACCGGGTGCTAACCTGGCGCTGTCAGTGAGTACTTACCTGGGAGTGTGGGCCCGTGGCGCGCGAGATCTTCAACGAGGAACACGAGGCGTTCCGCGACATGGTGAAATCCTTCATCGAGAAGGAGATCACGCCTTTCCACGAGCAGTGGGAGAAGGACGGCATCGTCTCCCGCGACGTGTGGCTGGCCGCGGGCCGCGCCGGCCTGCTCGGCATCGACGTCCCGGAGGAGTTCGGCGGCGGCGGCAACGACGACTACCGCTACTACGTGATCTTCAACGAGGAGCTGGCCCGCGCTGGCGTGCACGGCCCCGGTTTCGCCGTCCACAACGACATCAACGGCGGCTACCTGCGCCAGCTCGCCAACGACGAGCAGAAGGCCCGCTGGTTCCCCGGCTACTGCTCCGGCGAGATCATCACCGCGATCGCCATGACCGAGCCCGCCGCGGGCTCCGACCTGCAGGGCATCAAGACCACCGCGGTCAAGGACGGCGACCACTACGTCCTCAACGGCTCCAAGACCTTCATCTCCAACGGCATCCTGTCCGACCTGGTGATCGTCGTCGCCAAGACCGACCCGTCGGCCGGCTCCCGCGGCGTCTCCCTCCTCGTCGTCGAACGCGGCATGCCCGGCTTCGAACGCGGCCGCAACCTGGAGAAGGTCGGCATGCACGCCCAGGACACCGCGGAGCTCTTCTTCGACAACGTCCGCGTCCCCGCCGCGAACCTCCTCGGCGAGGAGGGCATGGGCCTCATCTACCTGATGCAGAACCTCGCCCGCGAACGCCTGTCCATCGGTGCGACCGCCCTCGCGGGCGCCGAGATCGCCTTCGAGCAGACCCTCGAGTACTGCAAGACGAGGACGGCCTTCGGCAAGCCCATCGGCGCCTTCCAGAACACCCGCTTCAAGCTCGCCGAGATGAAGACGGAACTGACGTTCGCCCGCGCCTTCACCGACCAGTGCATCCTGGCCGACACCACCCACACCCTGACCCCCGAAGACGCCGCCATGCTCAAGTGGCGCAACACCGAGATGTGCAAGACCATCGTCGACAACTGCGTCCAGCTCTTCGGCGGCTACGGCTACATGACCGAGTACCCCATCGCCAAGGCCTACCAGGACGTCCGCATCCAGACCATCTTCGGCGGCACCACGGAGATCATGAAGGAGATCATCGGCAGGAGCCTCTTCCGCTGACCGATCGACTCAAGGCCGGGACGTGACCGCGTCCCGGCCTTTTCAGATGGGCGGGCGTCGGTTCGGGCGCGGTGTTCAGAAGTTCACGAGCAGGTCCTCATCGTGCTGGGCCTTCTCGTCGCCGACGATGATGTGGAAGCGCACGCCCATCGCCTTCCCCAGCCTGCGGAGCGTCTCGATGTCGGGGATGCCGCCGCCGAGTTCGATCCGGGACAGGGCCGGCTGGCTGATTCCCGCGCGTTCGGCCACTTCCTTCTGCGTGAGGTTCTGGGCTCTGCGAATGGCTCGCAACTGGTCGCCGATCCTGAGATCCCGGCCGGCCCGCTCATATTCAGGATGCTCGGCCACGTCATCCGATTCCGCGAGACGCTTGGCCTGGAGGGTCCTCCACCGGCTGTGCCCGGCCATCATGAGCTCCTCTCGAAGTGATGGATGATCGTTAGGTCATGGTATGCCTGACACGTTTTCTTGGCCCGTATGGCCCGGTCAACGTCGGCCCTCTGGACGCCCTCGCGGGTTTTGCGGAAGACGGTGAGCAGAATGATCAACCGCTTGCCGGGCTTCCAGAAGGTGATCCGCCAAGTGGTGTGGTCGAGGACGACCCGCAGCTCGTGAACGCCGTCGGCGTCCTTGAGTTTCTTGACATGGTCGCCGTCCGCCACGCCACCGGTGACGAGATGGTCGTCCACGTTCCGCATGACTCGTTGGTAGTGCCCGTAGGGCAGGGACAGCAGCCAGGCTTCCACCTCCGGCTCCAGGTCGATCTCGTGCATACCTTCGAGGGTATATATCTCTGATGGTAACTCGGGTCGCTTTGTAGAGTCCAGGGTCCTCGGTCAGGGGAAATCATGGCTGAATGTCTGCTTCTTCCGCTGAAATTCCTCTAGGGAAACCGCTCTCGCAGGGCAACGAGCCTGGTGACATTTGGGGACCATCCCCGCGTGCGGGTGGATAGATGAGGGCCTCTTCGGACAGCCGCCACTGTCCGTGGTCGGCGACGAGGACGGGAACGGTGGAGCTGGCGACCCCGAAGCTGCGGTCGGGCTCGTACTCCCCTGAGTGGCCGCTGGACGCAGGTCCCTACACGTTCGTGTGGGTCGACGCGCTCACCCAGAAGGTTCGGGAGGGTGGTGGGATCGTGAACGTCCACGTTCTGGTCGCCACGGCGGTGAACGCCGACGGACGCCGCGAGATCCTCGGGTGCGAGGTCACCTCCGGAGAGGACGGCGCTGGCTGGCTGGCATTCCTGCGTGGCCTGGCCGGGGTCCAGCTCGTGGTCTCCGACGCCCACCGCGACCGGGTGGACGCGATCGCCTACGTGGGTGCGCAGAACGGTGGGCGTTTGATCGAGGCCGGTGACGAAGCGGAGAGTCTGGCGGTACGGTTCGAGGAAATCGGGGCGTTGGCTGAGTCACGAGACGCTTCGAGGGACCTGATCGTCCGGATCATGAGGATGTACGAGTGATCAAGTGGCGGAAGAGTTCTTACACGGGCGGCGGCAGTGATGAGGCCTGTGTGGAGGTGGCCTCCTTGCGAGAGGGCATCGGCCTGCGGGACTCCAAGAACCGTGACCTCGGGAAGCTGGAAGTCCGGCGGGAGGCGTTCGCCGGACTCGTCGCGCGGGTGAAGCGCGGAGAGCTCTGAGCCTCCTTCCCTCCGGCACGTTCGCCGGGGTGGTTCTGGTCGATCCGGCGGCCCGCACTGTGAGCAGGCTTGTTCAGAGGCCGTCAGCGGACACCACGGCTCCGCCGCCCGTCAGCAACAGTGGCGGCGCCGTCAACGCGTCGTTCTTGGCGGAGCAGCGGCGGTAGAAGGTCTGCGGGGAGATGTCCGACGGCTCGTTCGCGTCTTAATAATTCATACTTTGAGTGCTTAGGATGCCTGTGCCGGTTCGGGGCGTGCGCGTGGCCCTGAAGCCGAGCCCTCCTACGGCCCGGCGCCGGGTGAGCCCGCCCCATGTCACCCGTGCCCGGGTCCGCGCCTCGAAAGGAACGTCATGAACAGGGTCCAGGGCAAAGTCGCTTTCATCACCGGTGCCGCGCGCGGCCAGGGCCGCGCGGAGGCGGTCAGGCTCGCCGAAGAGGGCGCCGACCTGATCCTCACCGACCTGTGCGCGTCCCCCGCCGAGACCGACTACGCGGCGGCCACGCCCGAGGAGCTGGCCGAGACCGTCGCGCTGGTCGAGAAGCTCGGCCGCCGCGTCGTCCACGGCATCGCCGACGTGCGCGACCTCGAGGCGCTGGAGGAACTCGTGCGGCGCGGAGTCGAGGAGCTGGGCCGTCTCGACATCGTCGTCGCCAACGCCGGCATCGTCAGCTGGGGGCGCTTCTGGGAGATGAGCCCGCAGCGCTGGCAGGACATGATCGACATCAATCTCACCGGTGTCTTCAACACCCTGCGTGCCGCCGCACCGGCCATGATCGACGCGGGCAACGGCGGCTCCGTCATCGCGATCAGCTCCGTCGCGGGCATCAAGTCCCTGCCCGGCCAGTCCCACTACAGCGCGGCCAAGCACGGCGTCGTGGGCTTCGCCAAGTCCGCCGCCATCGAGCTCGCGCCCTACCGCATCCGCGTCAACACCATCCACCCGTGGGGCGTCCACACCCCGATGGGCGAGATGGGCCCGGACGCCCAGAAGATCTTCACGGACAACCCCTCCTACGGGGGCTCCATGGGCCAGATCCTGACCGATCCGGTCTTCTCCGAGCCCGAGGACATCGCCAACACCGTCCTCTTCCTCGCCTCCGACGAATCCCGCACCATCACCGGCGCGCAGATCACCGTCGACCACGGCGCGACCAAGGTCTGACTCCGCTCGCGCCCCCGACCTCGCCCACCCGTCACCGGCCCGGAGCGGGGCAGGCGTCACCCGAGCCGTGCGGAGGCCGTCCGCACGGCTCGGGAACCACCGCTCTCCGTAGGCGGCGAGGAGTCCGCGACTCCCGGTCCGGCGTCGATGTTCCGTGATGTCGGCCGGGTCTCGCGGCCCGGACACGGGACCTTCCGCAGGCTGACCAGCCGAATTTCGGCTTCTCCTCGACTGGCGTCAACGCATGCTCGTGTCAGACGCATTCGAGGAATGCGCTCGGTGTCGCATATCCCACGGCGTGCGCGACCTGGTCACGGGTCGGTGTTCGCGGTGCGCCCGGCCGGGAGCGTGTGCCGAACCGTCCGAGTCCGTTATGCGGCCTTGGACAGGGTGGATCTGTCCGTCCACGGTGTGGGCCGCTCGAGGGCCGCGGGTACGGTCACGGCTCGTCCGTCGTGGCGCGGCCACAGGAGGAGGGCTCCGACGGCGCCCGTTCCGGCGAGGACCGCGAGGACGGACCAGGTGAGGGCGAAGCCTGCGGTCGTGCCGAGCCGGCCCGCGATGGGGTAGGTGATCAGCCAGGCCAGGTGGGACAGGGAGAACTGGGCGGCGAAGGTCTCGGGGATCGCATCCGGTGCGACGGAGGCGCGCAGGACCTTGCCGGTCGGGGTGACGATCAGTGCCATTCCGATGCCGATCGCGGCCCAGACGATCGCCGTCCCGGCCCAGGTGGCCAGGCCGGTCGCGAGGAGGGCCACCGCGGCGGCCGTGCCGCCGACGAGAACCGCGGAGCCGGTCACCATGACGGTGCGGGCGGCGATCCGGTCGAGCACGCGGGGCAGCACGAGGGCGGCCAGGAGGGTACCGCCGCCGGACGCGGCGAGCATCCACGCGACGTCCGACTGCGAGCCGCCGAGCTCGTCGCGGACGTGGTTGACGGTGTTGACGACGACGATCGATCCCGCCGCCGCGACCACGAGGTTGAGCGCCATGATGCCGCGCAGCCGCGGTGTCCTGAGGAACGTCCTGATCCCTGCCGCGGCCTTGTCCCACACCCCGGTGCGGGCGCTGGGACGGGCGTCGGGGACGCGCGTCGACAGGATGAGCAGGGCCGAGAGGAGGAATCCGGCGGAGGTGCCCAGGAACAGCCAGTTGAAGCTGATGAACGCCAGGGCGATGGCCGTCAGCACGGGGCTGAGCAGGCTCTCCATGGTGTAGGCGACCTGGGAGGCGGACAGGGCGCGCGTGTAGTCGGACTCGTCGGTGACGATGTCGGGGATGACGGCCTGGAACGTCGGGGTGAACGCCGCGGACGCGGCCTGGAGCAGGCCGATCAGGACGTAGATGTGCCAGACCTCGGTGACGAACGGCAGTGCCAGCACGACTGCGGCGCGCACCACGTCGAGGAGGATCAGGAGGGTTCTTCTGGGGAGCCGGTCGGCGTACGCGGCGGCGAGGGGCGCTATGACCACGTACATGACCATCTTGACGGTCAGGGCGGTGCCGAGGACGGTGCCGGCGCGCGGGCCTGCGAGGTCGTAGGCGAGCAGTCCGAGGGCCACGGTGGTCAGCCCGGTGCCGAACAGGGCGATGACCTGGGCGCCGAACAGGTGGCGGTAGGCGCGGATGGTGAACAGTCGCATGGCGGGTTCCTTCCGTGTCCATGCGGCGGGGCACGGCCTCGGGCTGCAGGCCGTGCCCCGCGAGTCGGGGTGGGGGCGTTCCTATGCACCGGTGCCGCTCTCCGGTGTGAGGCCGGCGAGCAGGTTGAAGGCGCCGGTGAGGACGTTGAGCGCGACGACGCCGACGACGTCGGCTATCGCGCGGTCGCTGTAACCGTGTTCGCGCAGCGCGGTGACCTGCTCGTCGGTGATCGACGCAGGTTCGCGGTAGACCTGGAGGGCGAGGGCGATGATCGCCGCGATCGCGGGGTCGGCCGAGGTGCCCGCGCGGGCCCGCTCGATCTCCTCCTCGGCGACTCCCATCGCGCGGGCGGCGCTGACGTGCGCGTCGAGACACAGCCCGCATCCCTGCAGGGTCTGGACGGCGATCGAGATCCGTTCGCTGGTCCTGCGGTCGAGTTCGGCCCGTTTCATGGCCCGGCTGAGCTGGAGGTAGCCGCCCAGGACGGCGGGCGAGTGCGCCATGGTGGAGACCATGTCGCCGATCCGGCCGTGGCGGGAGGCCAGGTCGGCGAGGAGGTCGCGCGAGGCGCCGACCGCCGTGTCGGGCGTGAGTCGGGTCAGGCGTGGCATGACGGTCCCTTTCGCGTGGCGGGTGTACCGGAGGCGGCGGGCCGCCCGGCGGGTCGAGGGGCGGGCCGCCCGGCAGGTCGAGCGGCCTTCGGCCGCGACGCGTGTCGCGGCGGTCGGCCGGTGACGTCACTGCGGTCAGTGGTGTGCGTGCGCGTGGCCCTCGTGGTGACCTTCGTGGTGGGCCTCGTGGTGGCCCCCGTGGTGGGCTCCGTGCCCGGGGGCGGCCTGGGGCGCGGTCTCCGGGCGGGGGGCGGCCGCGGTGGCCCGCACCGTGAACTCGGCCGTCCGGACGACGCCGTCGTGCTGGAAGTCCAGGTAGAGGCGGTAGAGGCCGCCCGACGGCGCGGCGGCCATGAAGGTGATCGCGGGCCCCGGCTCGGCGGTGCCGTCACCGGGCGCGCCCTCCGGGTGGACGTGCAGGTAGCCGAGGTCGCCCACCCGCAGCGCCACCAGGTGCCCGTACGCGCCCAGGTAGGGCTGCAGGTCGGTGACGGGCCGACCGCCGCGGCTGACGGTGAGCGTCAGGTCGCCCGCTTCACCGGGCACGAGTGCGCCGTCGAGGGTGACGGTGTACTCGCCGACGTGAGCGGTGCGGGTCTCCTCGGGAAGCGGCCGCGGGTCGTACCGTCCGGCGACCGAGGCGTCGACTCCCAGCGTCATGGACCCGTCGTGGCCGTCCGGGTGGATGTCGGCGAAGAACCTCCAGGCCCCCGGCTCGAGGGTCACTTCTGCGCTCCAGGTGCCCTTCTCGTCCATCACCGGGTGCACGTGCTGGAACCCGGTCGTGTCGCGGCGAACGGCGATGAAGTGCAGCTCCTTCTCGTGCTCGGGCGTGAACCCGGTCACCGGCCGTCCGTCGGGACCGGTCACCCGGAAGGCGACCGTCCGCGCCCCGGCGGGCAGGATCGCCGAGTCGAGTTCGAGGGTGTACCCGTTCTCGGAGACCGAGAGCCCCCCGGGGCGGGTTTCGCCGTGGGCCGCGTGGCCGGTCATCCGGTGTCCGGAGTGGTTCTTCATGATCTCTCTCCACCTGTGCGATGCGTCTTCTGGTGCCGTCCGTGTCCGGCTCACCTGTCGCAACAACATACCCCCGGGGGGTATTTCCGTCAACGGCGCCCAGATGGCGGTATTCCGTGGGATCGCCGGTGGCGACGGTCTCCGCACGGCTCAAGGGCCTGCCCGCCGGACGGCGGGCAGGCCCTTGAGCGTCCGTGTCGTCACCGCGCCACCGAACCGGTTGACGGCGGGTGGTGCGCATCGCTCCCCAGGGCATCCTGAGGCCGCCTCTTTCTCTGGTCTCGACGGTCGGTGCGGGGCTCGATGGTCAGCGGCCGGCGGCGGGGCTCTGCTCGGCCGGGGAGGCGGGCCGGGCGGAGCGCAGGGTCGCGGCGGCCAGCGCTGCTCCGGCGAGGGCGATCAGGCCCGCGCCGACGAAGGCGGAGGAGAACCCGTCGGTGAGGGCGGACGGGTCGCCCGGCTCGTCGGCGCCTCGGGAGGAGGCGACGGCGGTCATCGCGGCGAGGCCGAGGGCCGAGCCGACCTGGTAGCCGGTGTTGACGATGCCGGAGGCCAGGCCGCCCTCCTCGGGCCGGGCGGAGGAGATCGCGGTGCCCAGGGAGGGGATGAAGGCCAGCGACATGCCCAGGGCCGCCACCAGCGATGCGGGCAGGACGTCCACCCAGAAGTTCCCGTCGGGGCGGATCAGCGACAACCAGCCCATGCCGGCGGCCAGGACGGCGAGACCGGCGACGGTCGCCGCCTTGGGGCCGAAGCGGCCGATGACGCGCGGGGCGATGACGATCATCCCGAGCATGATCAGGGCGGTCATCGGCAGCAGCGCCGCGCCGGACGGGAAGGCGCTGTAGCCGAGCACCTGCTGCAGGTAGAGGTTGAGGAAGAACCACATCGGGATCCAGGCCGCGCCGAGCAGCAGCTGCGCCAGGTTGGCGGCGCCGAGGTCGGGGGCGCGGAAGACCGACAATGGCATCAGCGGCTCGCGGCGCCCGGCCTGCACCGCCAGGAACACCCCGAGCAGTACCACGCCCACGGCCAGCACGCCCCAGGTCCCGGCCGAGGCCCAGCCGGTCTCGGGGGCCCGCACGACCGCGTAGACCAGGGCGCCGAGGCCCAGGGTGACGGTCAGCGCGCCGACCACGTCGATGGAGCCGCGGGCTCCGGCGCCGCCGGAGGGCATCAGCGCGGGCGCGGCGACCAGCGCCAGGATCGCGATGGGAATGTTGATGTAGAAGACCCACGACCAGGTGACGTACTCGGTGATGACCCCGCCGAGGAAGACGCCGGCGGTGCCTCCCGCGGGCGCGGCGGCGCCGTACAGGGCGAGCGCCTTGGTGAGCTCCTTGGGCTCGGACCCGAACAGCATCATCAGCAGGGTCAGCGCGGCGGGTGCGATGAGGGCGGAGCCGACGCCCTGGACGGCGCGGCCCGCGAGCTCGACCGCCACGTTGCCGGCGGCTCCGGCCAGCACCGAGCCGGCGAGGAGGACGACCCAGCCGGCCGAGAACAGGCGGCGGGCGCCGAACAGGTCGGACAGGCGGCCGCCGAGCAGCAGCAGGCCGCCGAACGCGACGACGTAGGCGTTGAACACCCACGACAGGTTCTCCTGGGAGAACCCGAGGTCCTCCTGGATCCGGGGCAGGGCCACCCCGATGATCGAGGTGTCCATGATCACCATGAACTGGGCCAGGGCGATCAGCGCCAGCGCCCACCAACGGCGGGCGGCCGGCGAGGCCGATGAGGTAGACATGATCACTCCTTACCCCCGGGGGGTATAGATCCGACAGGGGGAATACCCTAGGGGGGTATCGCTCGAACCGCAAGACCCGATCCCGCGACGGCACCGAGGGATTCGGGAGCGGACGGGTCCCGGCACTTCGGAGCGGGGCGCGCACCGTAAGGCGGCCGGGGCCCGCCACGGGAAGGGCGCGGCGCGGCTGGAGCGGCGGCGGATCGTCGGTCGGCTGAAACCGCCTGGGCTGCGGAACCTCATGGCTCGGGAGACGCTCGAATGCCCTGCGGGTGATTCGGCGGTGATGTGCGATCGTCGGCTCGCCCCGGCGAAGAGAACTCGTGTCTCGATTCGCGCGTGCCGCGTTCCGCGGTCAGGTATCCCGGGCCATGGTGGGCCTTTCCGGATACCGGATCTTCAGGGCGGTAATTCGCCTATGCGGGGGGCGCGGATGGGCGGTCATCCGCTCGGGGCCGGTGACAGGGCGAAGGCCCTGAAAATACGGTCGACGAGATCATGGCCGCGGAAAGGCGGAACCGCGATCGCGGGAGGCCGGAAGTGCGGCGGATTCTGATCTTCGCCCGTTCGGCGGCCCGCCGGGGTGGGGTCGGCCGGTTCGGCGGCCTGCGCTGTGAGCAGGCCGTTCGAGGGCCGTCGGCGGGCGGGCGCGGGGTGTCAGTAGCGGCGGCGCCAGCGCCTGTCGTCGCTGGGACGGCTCTGCGGGTCGTCGAAGTAGAAGGCCACGATCAGAACGAGCATCGTGATGGTCAGCACGGCAAGGAAAACGGCAGGGGAAAAGAGGGAGTCGGACATCATGCCCTTCTCTCGCGGGTCGGGGGCGGACAGAATTGGCTTTCTCCCATTATGTGTGGTCCGGTGGGCTGACGATGCCGCTCCTTAGGACGGGTACGGGGGCCGGAGGCCGCAGGCCCGTCGGATTTCCCTGTGAGCGATATGCCGTGACCTGGCCTGTTTTGTATTCCCTGTGACGGGCCGCACAGGAAAGGCGCGCTCCGGGGTCGCCGCGGCTGTAACGAAGACCACTCGGGAAATGCCGCCGCGCGGGTGTCGATTCCCCCGGCAGGGAAAGTCCGGGACCGGTCCACCGGACTGCGCTCCGTCTGGGAGCCGCACGACGGGGTCTGGCCGGCCGCCGCGCTGGAGAACTTCCCGGTCCCGCAGGAGGCCTGAGCCGGGGGCCTTGCCCAGGGGCCGCGCCGCACGGCCGGTGTGACCGGCGAGAAGATCTGCCGAACGGCAGATGCCCGGCTACGGCCGTGGACCCGAGGCTTGTCCCCATGAAAGATCACAAGCGGATCGTAGGGATCGGGGTGTCCGCGGTCGTGCTGGCCCAGCTCACCGCGTGCGGCCTGACGGCCGGCGCCTCACCGGTGGGCGCGTCGCAGGCCGGGGCGTTGTTGCGTGCCGACACCGACCGCGACGGACGGCTGTCGCCCGCCGACGACGACCGGCGCGGGAACTGGACGGACACCCGCGGCGCGATCATGTTGCCGAACGTCGACGACGACGCGTCGCGCTGCCCCGCGAAGGGACGGGGCGGCGCGCGGCTCACCGACGCGGCGCTGGCCGCCTGCAACGACGCCGCGGACGCGGTGGTGAACGGGGCGGAGGACGCCGCGGATCTGGCGCCGCTGGAGATACCGGCGGTCAAGGGGGTTTCGTCCGCCGCGCGGGCGACGCTGCTGCCCGATGCCCCTTCCCGGAACAGGATGCGGATCTTCATCACCCGCGGCGGGCGCCTCAAGGCACTCGGCGCGGACGGTGCGATCCGCGCGGACGAACTGCGGCGCGGAGTCAGGCTGGCGGTCGAGGCGCGCGACTTCGTCCGCGATCCGGCCGTCTGGTCCGGGTTCGCCGACCTCACCCTCACCGTCACCGACGGCGGCCGGACCCGGAGCGATACCGTGCGGCTGCGCGTGGCCCCCGTGCTCTTCCAGCACGACCTCCTGCGCCTGGACCGGGCCGTGGTGGCGAGCCCCGAGGCTCCCGTGACGCTCGAAGGAGGGAACGCGCCTGCCGAGCCCACTGCGGGAGCGAAGGAGTACCGGCGCGACCTGCGGCGCGGCCTCGACGCCGAAGGGCTGCGCAAGCCGTTCATCGAGTCGCCTGCGGGCGGCGACCAGTGGATGGGCGACATGTTCAAGGCCGGTTACGCGTCCATGCCGGGACCGGGCGGTCGGGAGCACCACATCGTGGTCAACCTCCGTTCCCCGGCCGTGACGCCGGACTTCCCGGCCCGTGACCGCCCGCTGCGGGACGCCTCCCGGCCCGTGTTCACGATGATGCGCGGTCCGGGCGTCGCGGGACTCCAGCAGTTCGACGCGAAGGCCGTCGACCGCCCTGACGACAACCTGTACTACGGATCGGCGAGCTCGAGCGGCAATTTCGGGACGATCCCGCCGTACGGCGAGTACCCCACCGGACGGATCCTCTACGGCGGCGAGGGAAGGTTCACCCCGGACGCGACGTTCGTCCGGATGCTGGAGGCCCAGGGCCACCAGGCCCCGCTCGCCGTCGACACCGGCTGGCTCGGCGTGGGGCACCTCGACGAGTTCCTCCACTTCGTGCCCAGGCGGGGCGGCAAGGGGTGGGCCATGGTCGTCGCCGATCCCGGTCTGGGAATGGAGCTCCTGAAGCAGGTCGCCGACGGCGGCGGAGGCGGGCAGCGGCTGGTCCGGGGCGTCGCGCCGGCGGACACGCCCTTCCCCGGCCTCACCGTCGACCAGGCCCTCGCCAAGCCGGAACTGGTGAACGGCACCCGCATCGCCGCGGCCGGCGTCGAGCGGGCCCTGCGGCAGCTCCGCGACGGGGCGGGGATCACCGAGCAGGACATCATCCGCCTTCCGGCGCTGTTCACCCGGCTCGACCTGCCCGACGACTACCCGCGCAAGGACCTGACCATCACCTACCTGCCCGATGTCGCCAACGGCATCAGCACGGGGACCGGCGGGTACCTGGCCCCCGCCCAGCACGGGCCGCGGCAGGGCGGGCAGGACGTGTTCCAGCGGGCCACCGAACGGGCACTGGACCGGGTCGGCGTCCGCGTCCACTGGATCGAGGACTGGGACTACGCGCACAACGTCGGCACCTCGGGCGGGGACGTCCACTGCGTCACCAACGTCCAGCGCGATCTGAGCGGCACCGAGCCCTGGTGGCGTCCCGCGAAGGGCTGAGCGGAGCCGTCAGAGAGGAAGCGGCGCCCACCGGCGGCGAATTACGGTGTGAAACCGGGAATATTTGCTTCTCCCGGCCGTGCTGCCCCTCATGTGACAGGTGTCATGGAGAGGGCGGCCGTGCCGGGGGCCGCGTGGGAGATGTCGAGTCTGCGCCATGTCCGGCTGGCGGGCGGGATGACGCTCGCCGGGCCTTCCGGGCCGCGGTGGGCGCTGGTGGCGGACGGTGCGGTCGTGCTCGAGACGGCGGCCGGGTCCGAGCCGCTCGCCGGTGGCGACGCGGTCCTCGTCGAGGCCCGTACCGCCCACCGGTTCACCGCGTCCGGGCCGTCCGGCCTGGTCGTCGCGGACCTGCGGCTGGCCGTCCCGGCGTACCGGCTGCCGAGCCCGCTGGTCGTGCGGGACTTCGGCACCCGTCACGCCGGCGTCTCGGCGCTCGTGGGGCAGTGCCAGCTCGGAGACGGACGCGGGCTGCCGCTCTTCGCCGCGAGTTACGGCAACCTCATCGGCGCGGCGATGACCCAGTCCTGGCTCGACGAGGAGCGGCGGGACGGCGGCGACGCCTCGCCGGATCCGGCCGTCGCCGCCGTCGTGGCCGCCGTGACAGAGCGGCCGGGGGAGCCGTGGACGGTCGAGCGGATGGCGGGTCTGGTGCACCTGTCGCGTTCCGCACTCGGCGAGAGGTTCCGGCGCGCGCTCGGGCGGAGCCCCGTCGAGGTGCTCCGGGAGGCGCGGATGCGGGAGGCGCGCCGGTTGCTCGGCGACGCCTCCCATCCGGTGGAGTACGTGGCATTCGCTGTCGGTTACGGGTCGTCTGCGGCTTTCAGCCGGGCTTTCTCCACACACCACGGGATCGCGCCGCAGGCCTGGCGCGGCGCCTCATCCACGGGGGACCCGGAGCAGGGCGAAGAGCACACCGGCCGCGACGGCGGACGCGGCGCCGAGCAGGAGCGCGGACGTGACGCCGTACGTGTCGAGGAGCGCGCCTCCTGAGGCGGAGCCGAGGGTGATCGCCACCTGGAAGGCGGTGACCTGCAGCGACAGGGCCGACTCGGCGCGCTCCGGCTCGACGCGGGTCACCCACAGCTGGGTGGCGACCGGGACCATGTTGAAGGCCACGCCCCACAACACGACCGCCGCGGCCAGCAGCGGCAGCGCCGTCGAGGTCACGGTGAGCAGGAGGCTCGCGCCGAGCAGCAGCGGGGCCGTCGCGACCACCGCCCGCAGCCGGCCGGCGAACCGCCCGGCCGCCAGGTTGCCGACCAGGCCGCCCACGCCCCAGGCCAGCAGCAGCCAGGTGGTGCTCCCGCGGTCCACCTCCTCGATGACGACCCGGATGTAGGGGTAGGCGGCGAAGTTGCCGAACGCGACGAGGACCACGCCCAGCACGCCGGTCATCAGCCGCCGGTTGGCGACCGCGCGCCGCAGCATGGTGAAACCGGCGGACGGGTGCGCGGGCACGGGCGGCAGCGTCCTGGCGACGGCCAGCGCGCTCAGGGCGCTGAGGACGGCCGCGCCGGCGAACACGGCGCGCCAGCCGACCTCGTCGCCGACCAGGGACGCCAGGGGCACGCCCGCGATGGTCGCGAGGGTGACGCCGAGCGCGATGGAGGTCGAGACCGTGTTGTCGCGGCCGGGCACGGCGTGGGTCCCCGCGCCGAACGCGAACGACCAGTAGCCCGCGATCGCGATGCCGAGCACGAGTCGGCCCAGGAGCAGGACGGCGAAGTTGGGCGCGGCCGCCACCGCGAGGTTCGCGACGACCGACGCGAGCAGCAGCCCGACCAGCACGGTGCGCCGGTCGGTCCGCGGCAGGAGGACGGCGATGCTGGGCGCGGTGACCGCGCCGGCGATCGCGGTCGCCGCGACCGCCAGCCCGGCGACGCCCTCGCTGACGCCGATGTCGGCGGCCATGGCGGGCAGCACGCTCGCGGGCAGGAACTCGCTGGCCACCAGGGCCCCGATCCCGGTCGCGAGCGCGGCGAGCGGAGCACGGGCGCCGCGCTCGGCGGCCGGTGTCTTCGTGACGGGTGCGGAGTCGGGAGGAGGGAGAGATTCTTGCGTGTGCATGGACCCAGCTTCGCCGCCCCCGGACCGCCGCGGTTGATCGTGTGACGCGCGCGGTTGATCGTATGACCGGTCCGGGCGGCGTCAGGCGCCGCGGGAGGACATCGTCTCGACGCCGGCGAGGAGGAGGTCGACGCCGAAGGCGTAGTACTCGTCGAGGTCGAGGTCGGTCTCGACGGAGTCGGCGAAGGCGTTCAGCTTCGGGAACTCGCCGGCGGGGTAGCGGTGCAGCTGCATCTTGATCTGCCGCCGCCACTCGTCGGCGTCGCCGTGCTTCCACGTCCGCGGGCAGGGCTGGTCGGAGACCAGCGCGCAGACGCCCTTCAGGAGGTATGAAGCCACCTGGTTGGCCTCGATCAGGGAGAAGCCGCCCCTGGTCAGAAAGGTCAGGGCGGTCTCCATGGCGTGCGCGAAGCCGGCGGCGCCGAGCTTGTCGGGCGTCTGCAGCAGTTCGTTCGCGTACGGGTGGGCGCGCAGGCTGCCGAGCAGCGCCACCACCTGGCGGCGGAGGCCTTCGAGCCACGGTTCGGTGTCCCTGTCGACGCACACGTCGGCCATCAGCGCGTCGATCATGCCGATGAACAGCTGATCCTTGTTCTTGAAGTGCCAGTAGAGCGCCATGGGCGTGACGCCCAGCTCGTGGGCCAGCCGGCGGATGGTGACCGCCGCGAGCCCCTCCTCGTCGCCGATCCGGAGGGCGCTGTCGACGACCGCCTGCTTGGTGAGTGCCACTTGACAACTATACGTCGTACGAGTTCAGATGTACGCCGTACATGTACGTCGTACAAGTACTTCGTATAGGACAGGGAGCGGTAGTGGATCGCCGGGTCGCCCTGGGGGCAGTCGCCCTCGGAACCTTCATGACTTATCTCGACAACAACGTCGTCAATGTCGCGCTGCCATCGATCCAGCGCGATCTGGGGCTCACGATCTCCGGCCTCGAGTGGATCGTCAGCTCCTACATCCTGGTCTTCGCGGGACTCCTGCTGGCCGGCGGCCGCCTCGCCGACCTCTTCGGCGTCCGGGCCGCCTTCCTCGGCGGGCTCGGCGTCTTCACCGCGGCGTCCGCGCTCGCCGGTCTGGCCGGCAGCCAGGAGGTCCTCATCGGGGCGCGGGCGCTGCAGGGCGTCGGGGCCGCGCTGCTGGCGCCCGCCGCGCTGGCCGCGATCGCGGCGCTGTTCCCCGAGCCCGCCGAGCGGGCCAGGGCCATCGGCCTGTGGGGCGGCATCGGGGCGCTGGCCCTGGCGCTCGGCCCGCTGATCGGCGGGGTGCTCAGCGAGCACGCCCACTGGGGGTGGATCTTCCTGGTCAACGTGCCGGTCGGCGTCGTGACGGCGGTCCTGGGCGTGCGCCACCTGCCCGCGGGCAGCCGCTCCCGCCGCCCCCTGGACGTGTACGGGCTGGGCACGTCGTCGGCGGCGCTGCTGGCCCTGACCTACGCGCTCATCGAGGGCGAGCGGAACGGCTGGACCTCCGCCCCGATCCTCGGCTCCTTCGCCGCGGCCGCGCTCTTCGCGGCGGTGTTCGCCGCGGTCGAGCTCCGCTCCGCCGACCCGATGATCGACCTGCGCCTGTTCCGCCGGAGGATGTTCACCGGCGGGCTGGCGATCACCGGCCTGTGGGCGTTCGGCGTCTTCGGGATCTACTTCTTCCTCGCCCTCTACCTGCAGGGCGTGCTCGGCTTCAGCCCGACCGGGGCGGGTGCGGCGTTCGTGCCGCTGGCCCTGGTCATGGCCGTCATGGCGGGGGTCTCCGACCGGCTGGCGCGGCGGTTCGGCCCCGGCCCGGTCACCGCGTCCGGCATGGCGCTGATGGCGGCGGCCGTCGGCTGGATGTCCACGATCGGCGCCGGCGGCGGCTACTTCGACCTGCTGCCCGCGTTCCTGCTCTACGGGCTCGGCGCGGGCATGCTGATCCCGCTCAACGACGTGATCATCGGCGCGATCCCCGCGTCCGACACGGGCGTCGCCAGCGGCATGCTCAACGTCTCCCGCGAGGTGTTCGGCCTGCTCGGCGTGACGGTCCTGGGCGCGATCCTCACCGCCCGCCAGACCGCGGAGACCCCGGCCGCCTTCCTCGACGCCTACCGGTTCACCCTGGTGGCCGCCGCCGTGATCATCGCCCTGGCGGTGCCGCTGGCCCTGGCCACCCTGCGCCGCCCCGCCCCCTCCGCGGAGAAGGAGCCGGATCCCGTCCTCGCCGCCTGACCGCGGCCACGGCCCGAGCCCCCGCTCCCCGCCCGGGGACCGGGGCCGGGTGAGGGGGCACCGTGGTCGATCAGGTCGGGGTGTTTCGCCGGGGGGCGGAGGGGCATCGACGTCTTGGGGGGGGAACATGTCCAAACCGCCGTTGCCGGCTGATGCCGTCGCCATGCTGGGCCGACCGAATCCGTGCGTGATGGCCACGCTCCGCTCGGACGGGACGCCCGTCACCACGCCCACCTGGTACCTGTGGGAGGACGGGCGGGTGGTGGTGAACCTGGACGGGGAGCGGGTGCGGCTGAAGCACCTGCGGCGCGATCCCCGGGTGTCGTTCACGGTGCTGTCCGAGGACGACTGGTACTCGCACGTCAGCCTGATCGGCCGTGTGGTGGAACTGCGCGAGGACCGGGAGCTGGCCGACATCGACCGGATCGCCCGCCACTACACCGGCGAGCCCTACCCCGACCGGGTCCGCGCCCGGGTCACCGCCTTCGTCGAGGTCGACCGCTGGCACGGGTGGGGCGCCTTCAAGGACAGCGACCAGGCCTCCACCTGAGGGAGGCTCCTTCCGTCACGTGGCCTGGCGGCTGTGGAGGTAGGCGAGGACGGCCAGTACGCGGCGGTTGTCGTCGTCCGAGGGGGCCAGGCCGAGCTTGGCGAAGATGCCGGCCGTGTGCTTGGCCACGGTGCTCTCGCTCAGGTAGAGGTGCTGGGAGATGGCGGCGTTGGAGCGGCCCTCGGCCATCTGCTCCAGCACCTCGCGTTCGCGCGGTGTGAGCGCGGCCAGCGGCTCGTTCCGGGCGTTGCCGGCGAGGAGTTTGGCGATGACCTCGGGGTCCATCGCGGTGCCGCCCGCGGCGACACGGCGCACCGCGTCGATGAACTGCTCGGCGTTGAACACCCGGTCCTTCAGCAGGTAGCCGATGCCGCCCGAGCCGTCGGCCAGCAGTTCGCGGGCGTAGAGCTGCTCGACGTGCTGGGACAGGACGAGGACCGGCAGCCCGGGGATCTTCCGCCGTGCTTCGAGGGACGCCTGGAGGCCCTCGTCGGTGAACGTCGGGGGCAGCCGGACGTCCACGACCGAGACGTCGGGGCGCAGCTCCAGCAGGCCGCGCAGCAGCTCGGGACCGCTCTCCACGGCTGCCACGACCTCGAAGCCGTGGGCTTGCAGCAGGTGGACCAGACCGTCTCGCAGCAGGTAGAGGTCTTCGGCGACGAGTACTCGGTTCATCAGGGGAACAGTACGTGCCGAGGGACGTTCTGGCACATATAGGCCTCGCGGTTGTGGAGGGCGGGGAGGGTGGCGGCCACCACGTACATGGCGGTGCCGAGCAGGGTCATGAAGGCGATGCACGGCCACTGCCACGGCTCGGGCAGGTACAGCGCGAGGAACCAGCTCCTCTGCTCGGAGCCGAGCGCCTTGGCGACGCCGGCCACGATGCCCTGGGGGAACAGCGGGAGCCACGACGTCGACCACAGGAAGATCACCGTGGCCGTCTTCCAGCGCGGCAGCTTGACCACGTCCCCGGCCCAGTACTCGGGCAGCACCCGGGGCAGCTCCATGGCCACCGTGGTCGGCCCGCCCGGCGGGCTGTCGATCGCCATCACCCCGTCGAAGGCCGCCAGCCTGCGCTCGATCCCGTTCAGGCCGCTGCCCCTCGACGGGTCGGCGCCGCCCCACCCGTCGTCGGTGACCAGGACGCGCAGATTCGGCCCGCTGCTGCTGATGTCGATCTGCACCGTCTCGGCGCCGCCGTGCCGGGCGGCGTTGGCCAGCAGCTCGCTGACCGCGAAGTAGGCGGCCGCCTCCACCGGGGCCTCGGGCCGGTGCGGCAGGTCCACCTCGACCGACACCCGCAGCGGGCTGTCCATGGCCAGCGCCCGCACGGCGTCGCCGAGCCCGCGCTCGGCCAGCACCGGCGGGTGGACGCCGCGGATCAGCCGGCGCAGCTCGGTCAGCGTCTCCGCCGACGCCTCCTTGGCCTTGGTCATCAGCGCCCTGGCCGCCCCGGGGTCGGTGTCCATGAGCCGTTCGGCGGCGCCGATCGTCATGCCGAGGGCCACCAGCCTGGCCTGGGTGCCGTCGTGCAGGTCGCGTTCGATCCTGCGCATCTCGACGGCCTGCGTGTCGACCGCGAGGTTGCGCGCGCGGTTGAGGTGCGCCAGCCGTCCGGCCATGCGGCTGGCCGGGGTGGCGGCGAGGAGCAGCTCGCACCAGAACGCGTACACGCGCAGCCCCCGCCCGGGGAGCAGCACCAGCAGCGGCAGCAGCGCCGTCTTGACCAGGGGGTCCAGCAGCAGCCAGAGCAGGTCGCGCCAGGTCGCCGGGTCGGTGACCATCCACTTCCAGCGGTCGTTCCAGGCAGGCATCCGGGGCGTCTTGTAGAGGGTGCGGTGCGAGCGGTACAGCCCGTCGGCCTGCGGCTGCGGGGGAGGCGGCTCCGGCAGGTACGGAGGGTCGATCACCACACCGGTGGAGCCGCCCGCCAGGCGCCTCGCCGTTCCCGTCACCCATCTGGCCATGCGCACCTGCGGCGGGAACAGGAACACCATGCCCAGGCCGAAGACGCACAGCAGGCACAGGAACGCGGACGCGAGCGTGACGAGCTCGGCGACGCCGAGCGCGAGCAGCGCCAGGACCTGACCGTACTTCCGCAACATGCCATAAGTGTCGGGGAAGAGCGCTGATCCGAACATGGCACCTAGGTACACCCTTGTCCGGCAGCCAGCCCGGTTCTCGGGAAAGGGCCGCGTTCCTAGCGTTGAGGACATGAACGTCATCGAGGTCGAGAACCTCCACAAGCGCTACAAGGACCAGGTGGCGGTGGACGACGTGTCGTTCGAGGTGAGGGCCGGGGAGATCTTCGGCATCCTCGGCCCGAACGGCTCGGGCAAGACCACCACCGTGGAGTGCGTGTCCGGGCTGCGGATCCCCGACCGCGGCGTGATCCGCGTGGCGGGCATCGACCCCGTCCGGGAGCGGGACGCGCTGCGCCGCGTGCTGGGCGTGCAGCTGCAGAGCGCCACGCTGCCCGAGAAGATGAAGGTGGGGGAGGCACTCGACCTGTACGCCTCCTTCTACCCCGAGCCGGCCGACTGGCGGGAGCTCCTCGAGCGGGTGGGGCTGGGCGCCAAGCGGGACAGCATGGTCGGCAAGATCTCCGGCGGCCAGCGGCAGCGGTTGTCCGTGGCGCTCGCGCTGGTCGGGAAGCCGCGCATCACGGTGCTCGACGAGCTCACCACGGGCCTGGACCCGCAGGCTCGCCGCGACACCTGGGAGCTGGTCGAGCAGGTCCGCGACTCCGGCGTGACGGTCGTGCTCGTCACCCACTTCATGGAGGAGGCCCAGCGCCTCTGCGACCGGATGGCGCTCATCGACACCGGCCGCATCGTCGCCACCGACACCCCCGCCGGGCTCATCGAGCGGGTGGGCGGCGGGAAGCGGATGCGCTTCCGCCCCTCCGCCCCGGTCGACGACGCCGTGCTGCTGGCCCTGCCGGAGGTCACGGGCGTCACCCGCGACGGCGGCCAGGTGGTGGTGACCGGCACCGGCGACCTCGCCGTCGCCGTCACACTCGCCCTGACCGGGCTGAAGATCGTCCCCGGCGACCTGCACGTCGAGGAGACCACGCTCGACGACGCGTTCGTCGCGCTCACCGGAAGGAAGTCGGCGTGAAGAAGATCCTGCTGGTCGAGACCAGGCTGCTCCTGCGCGACTGGGCCGCCATCCTGTTCGCCCTCCTGCTGCCGGTGCTCCTCGTCGTGGGCCTCGGCCAGATCCCCGATCTGCGCAAGTCCGACCCGAACTTCGGCGGGGAGCGCTTCGTGGACGCCCAGCTGCCCGCCCAGATGATCCTGCTCGCGCTGCTGACGGTCTCCTTCACGATGCTCCCCAACGTGATGGCCACCTACCGCGAGCAGGGCGTGCTGCGCAGGATGTCGACGACCCCGGTGCACCCGTCCCGCCTGCTGGGCGCGCAGCTCCTGATCAGCCTGTGCTACGCGGCGTTCGGCGCGGCCGCGGTGATTTTTACTGCGTGGCTGGTCCTCGGCTCCGCGATCCCCGCCCAGTTCTTCGGCTTCGTACTGGTCTTCCTGCTGGGTTCCGCCGCCATGCTGGCCCTCGGCCTGGTGATCGCCTCGATCGCCCCCAACGCCAAGACCGCCCCCACCATCGGCACCGCGGTGATGTTCCCGCTCATGTTCCTCGCCGGCATGTGGGTCCCCCGCGAGGTCATGCCCGACGCGCTGCGCACCGCCAGCGACTACTCGGTCGTCGGCCCCTTCATCAACGCCATGCGCGACACCTGGGCCGGAGACTGGCCCGAGCTCTCCCACCTGGCCGTCATGACGGCGGGCCTGGCGCTGTTCTCCGCCCTGGCCGTGAAGCTCTTCCGCTGGGAGTAGCCACGCCGTCTCCCCCGGTTCCCGTTCAGGGGGCCGGGGAGTAGGTGGTGTAGCTGCCCTGGCGTTCGACGACCGGGGCGCTCAGGGTGACCGAGCCCGCCTTCTGGAACTTCAGGGTGAGGGGGACGGAGGCGTCGCTGTCGAGGTCCTCGGCCAGGTCGCGCAGGACGATGCGGGCGTCGGGGCCGATGCGGACGTCCTGGCCGGGCGGGAGCCGGACGGGGCCGCCGATGATCTCGGCGGATCCGGCGGCGGTGGAGGAGACGGATTCCAGGGTGTCGTCCTCGGCGGCGGCGGTGCCGGCGGTGGGGTCGGGCTCGCCGCCGGCGGGGCGGTTGATGAGGGTGAGGTAGACGGGGGCCGAGCCCCCGGCGGGGATGTCCTGCTGGTCGCCGCCGAGGACGAAGAGGTCGCGGATGTCGACCTGCCCGACCTCGCCGGAGACGCCGGCCTCGGGTGACACGTCGGACGGCTGGTCCTTGTCGTTCTCGGCGTCGCCGCATCCGCTCAGGAGAGCGGTCGCCAGGAACGCGGCGGCCGCCGCGCGGGTGAACCTCATGGCTTCCTCATGCCTGGAAGGACGTCGCGGAAAACGCCCCGCCCGCCATGCGCGGGTAAAACGACGCCCGAGTCATGCCGGATAGCGCGATGTTTGACCGGACCATGGCCCTTGCCGGTCTTCGACGGCCCGTCCCCCCGGAGCGGATCAGTCGGCGACGGCGCAGGCGTCCGGTGCGGTGACCGGGTTGCAGCGGACGTCCGCGAAGCCGGGCAGCGCGGCGTAGTAGCCGGTGGCGAAACGTGCGGCCAGGCCCGGGACGGGGTAGTCGGTGCTGACCCACTGGGCGCCGCTCGCCAGGGCCCGGTCGCGCAGGGCGGTGGAGCCGGAGCGGGCCTCCTCGGTGTCGGAATCGGCGCGGGTGCGCACCATGTAACCCCGGGCGACCAGGTCGGGGATGGACGCGGAGGCCGCGTCGTTGCGCTGGACGAACGCGGCGTCGGCCCGGCCGGGCGCGGACGCGGTGAAGAGGAGCCTTCCCTCCAGGGAGGGGCTGCCCTCGAGATAGCGGTCGCGCTGCGTCGCGTTGGAGTCCTGCAGGAACATCACCTTGCCGCGGGCCTCGTCCAGCAGTGGCCAGCCGTCCTGTAGGACCGACTCCTCCAGGGTCTTGCCGGGGCTGCGGACATCGTCGGGCGCCATGATCCGCTCACGGGGGAAGACCGAGAGGATCTCCTGCTCGGCGGTCAGCATGCGTTCCCGCGTCCACGTCACCAGCCGGATCGGCGGAAGCCCCTGCACCGGGATGTCCAGGGTGTCCTTGAACTCCAGCAGGATCGCGATCGGGACGTGCGACGGGCGGCCGTCCGACCACTGCTTCACCACTTGCAAGCACTCCACGAGCGACAGGCAGGTGCTCCGATAGTCGACGCCCGCGATGTGCAGCACCTTGGTGCCGGGTTCCTCCATCCGGGAGTCGTAGCGAGGCTTCTGCCCCGTCAGCGGCCGGATGGCGGGTCTGGCGTACGCGCCGCCCTCGGGGTCGGCGTAGAGGTCGAGTTCGATGTGCCGGACGTGCTGCCCCGCGAACTGCTGGTCCAGCGGAGCGTGGCTGTACTGCAGTCCCTGCGCCGCGCTTCCGGCGACCGTCGAGATGGGCCCGTACTCCTTCTGCGGGGGTTCGAGGTGGTAGCTGTTGTGGCTTCCGATCGTCTGGATCTGGTTGAGCCGCAGCTGCGGCGCGGCGGCCTCGGAGGGCGGGGCGGTCCAGGACGCCAGTGCCAGCGCGGCGGACACGGTGAGGGCGGTGAGGCCGGCGGCGGCGGCGAGGCGCGGGGGGCGACGGATCATGGATGCGAATGAATCTCACCTTCTCCTCCGCCGTCAAGGGCCGTCGGGCGCGAGGAACGCGTCGGCGCCCGGTGTCCGGGCCCGGCCCGATCGCGCATGGAAGTTCGGGTAACTGGATGTTTGACCGGAGCATGGCGCTTGCTGGTTTTTGTTGATCCAAATCCCGGAAACCAGTGTCGTGTACCTGCGTATCGATCCTGCGCCGAAAGGCCGCGGGGTCCGCACGCCTGCCGCGGTCGGGGGAGTTGGCGTCTTGGTATCGGCATCCGCATCACCGGATCAGCCCGGAGAGGGGCCGCACCCCTCGGGGCGGCGTGGCGTCGACGACCTGCTCACGATCCCGAAGGGCGTCGCGCAGGTCGACTTCCAGTCGAATCCCTGGACCGGCCTGATCTTCCTCCTCGCGTTGTTCGTCGGCGGCTGGCAGTTCGGCGTCTTCGGCCTGCTGGGCACGGTCGTCGCCACGCTCACCGCGTACCTGCTCGGCGTCTCCTGGAAGGACCGGATCTCGCTGGGCCTGGAGGGCTTCTGCGGCACGCTGATCGGCGTCGGCCTGGTGCTGTACCTGGGCGCGAGCTGGATGACGGTCCTCGTCGTCATCCTCAGCGCGATCGCCGGGAGCGTGCTGACGTCGGCGATGAACGTGTGGCTCACTCCTTACAAGCTGCCCACCTTCACCGCGCCCTTCTGCGTGGTCACCACCGCGGTGGTGATCGCCGCACCCGCCTACGCCAGGGTCTGGTCCCACCACGCGGGTGCTGCGCCGCCGTCGGCCACCGCCCCGGGCACCGAGATGACCTGGAAGTACCTGTGGCAGGGCACGTTCAACGGCGTCGGCCAGGTGTTCTTCCAGGACGTCTGGTACGTCGGCCTGATCTTCCTGATCGGGCTGTTCGTCGCCGGCTGGATGACGGGGCTGGTGGCGCTGGTCTCCAGCGTGGTCGGCCTGCTCACCGGCTGGGTGCTGGGCGTGCAGGCGGCCGATCTCGGAGCCGGCCTGTACGGCTACAACTCCGTCCTGACCGGGCTCGCGCTGTTCGGCATCTTCGTGGCGGTGAGCCCGGTGAGCGGCGTTTACGCCCTGATCGGCGCAGTGGCCGCCGCGGCGGCGACCGCCACCATCGGCAACCTGCTCCAGGTGGTCGGCGGCCACACCCTCACCTGGCCCTTCGTGCTGGTGACGTGGGTGTTCCTGGCGGCCGTCCCCATGTTCCGCAAGCTCCACCGCGCCGGATGAGCGTCCGGCGGCGACCGACCGAGAGGAACCTCGATGAACCTCACCCCGAGGGAGATGGACAGGCTGACCATCTTCACCGTCGCGCAGATGGCCATCAGGCGCCGCGACCGCGGCCTGAAGCTGAACTATCCCGAAGCGGTGGCGCTGATCACCCACGAGATCGTCGAGGCCGCCCGGGACGGCAAGAGCGTCGCCGACTGCATGAAGCTGGGCAAGGAGGTGCTGGGGCCCGACAAGGTGCTGCCCGGCGTCCGCGAGATGCTCCCGCTGCTGCAGGTCGAGGCCGTCTTCGAGGACGGCACCAAGCTGGTCTCCTGCCACGACCCGGTGGGCGGGAAGTAATGCCGGACGGCCGCACCGTCCTGCTGGTCGGCGGGCACGAGAGCCGCGACGGCGCGGTCCTGCCCGCGCTCGCCGGGCCGGACGGGCCACGGGCCGGAGGGCCGGGCCGCGACCTGCACGTCGCGCTGCGCGAGCACGAACGGGCCGTCGCGGTGCCGATGACGTTCGGCAGGGATCCCGGCCTGGCGGCCACCGCGGCCCAGACGCTGGGCTGGGCGGCGCGCGACCGGGCGGCCGGGGCGCTGCTGCTGGCCGGGCCGCTGGGCACCACCGGGCACCTGGTCTCCTGGATCAGGAGCGCGGTGACCCGGGCGCTGCGCGAGGGGCGGCCGGACCAGGCGGTGCTGCTGGTGGCGCCCGCTGCCGGGCCCGAGGCGGACGCCGAGCTGTTCCGGGTGGCCCGCCTGGTGTGGCAGCACCTGCCGGTGCGCTGGGTGGAGGTGGCGCTGACCGGGGGCGAGCCGGAGGTGGACGAGGGGATCGAGCGCTGCCGCCGGCTGGGCGCCGGGAGCGTCGTGCTGGTGCCCGCCTCCTTCGTCCCGGTCCCCGAGCGGCCCGGCATCCGGTCCACCGGGCCGCTGCTGGGCCGGGCGTCGCTGACGGCGCTGGTCCGCGACCGGGTGGCCGAGGCGGAGCGGCGGTGGGACCGGTACGGCGACGACGGGCTCGCGACGGCCCGCCACGACCACGGGCACGGCCATGGCCACGGACACGAGAACGACCACGAACACGACAGCCGTGACGGCTTTCCCGCCGCGCTGACGGTGATCCAGAAAGGGGCGGCATCCCATGCCTGAGTACATGTACGGCGAGGGCGACATCGAGCTGAACGCCGGTCAGGAACGCGTGACGATCACGGTGCGCAACACCGGTGACCGGGCCATCCAGATCGGCTCCCACTTCCATTTCTTCGAGACGAACCGCGCGCTGAGCTTCGATCGCGACCGCGCGTTCGGAAAACGCCTGGACATCCCCGCGGGCACCGCCGTGCGGTTCGAGCCCGGGGACACCAAGCAGGTGAAGCTGGTCGAGTACGGCGGAGGGCAGCGGCTCGTGGGCTTCGGCGGCCTGCTCAACGGGAGCGTCCGCTCCACCGAGGCGCGCCGCAAGGCGCTGAAGCGCATGCGTGAGCGCGGCTACCTCGACGAGCCCGAGGAGCCGGGCAAGGCCAAGGGCGGCGACAAGAAGCCGAAATCCTCCAAGAAGGGCTGACCACGATGACTTCGATAAGCCGTGAGAAATACGCGTCCATGTACGGCCCGACGGTGGGCGACCGCATCCGGTTGGGGGACACCGACCTCATCGTCGAGGTGGAGCTGGACCACACCGAGGGGCACTACGGCGACGAGACCCAGTACGGCGGCGGCAAGACCGTCCGCGACGGCATGTCGAGCGATCCCGCCACGAGCGGTCTGATCGCCCTCGACGTGGTGATCACCAACGCGGTGGTCATCGACCCGATGATCGGCGTCGTCAAGGGCGACATCGGCATCAAGGACGGCAAGATCGTCGGGATCGGCAAGTCCGGCAACCCGCACACCCAGAACGGGGTGGACCGGCGCCTCATCGTCAGCGCGGACACCGAGGTGATCTCGGGTGAGAACCTCATCGCCACTCCGGGCGGGATCGACACCCACGTGCACTTCCTCGCACCCGAGCAGGCCAAGCACGCGCTGAGCAACGGGATCACCACGCTGGTCGGCGGCGGCACCGGCCCCGCCGACGGCAGCCGCGGCTGCACCACCACGCCCGGCCCGTGGAACCTCGCCCGCATGCTGCAGGCCTACGAGGACATCCCCATCAACGTCGCGGTGTACGGCAAGGGCAACAGCAGCCTGCCCGCGGCGCTGGAGGACCAGATCCGGGGCGGGGCCGCGGGGCTGAAGGTCCACGAGGACTGGGGCAGCACGCCCGCGGTCATCGACTGCGCGCTCTCGGTGGCCGACGAGTACGACATCCAGGTCGCGATCCACACCGACACCCTGAACGAGGGCGGGTTCGTCGAGGACACGATCAACATGATCAACGGCCGCTCGATCCACACCTTCCACTCCGAGGGGGCGGGCGGCGGCCACGCGCCCGACATCCTGCGGGTGACGGGCGAGCCCAACGTCCTGCCGGCGTCCACGAACCCGACGCTGCCCTACACCGTCAACTCGGTGGACGAGCTGCTGGACATGACGATGGTCTGCCACCACCTCAGCTACAGCGTGCCCGAGGACGTGGCGTTCGCCGAGAGCCGGGTCCGCGCCGAGACCATCGCCGCCGAGACCGTGCTGCACGACCTCGGCATCATCAGCATCATCGCGTCGGACTCCCAGGCGATGGGCCGGGTCGGCGAGTCGTTCACCCGCGCCTTCCAGGTCGCCCACCACAACAAGGACAAGCGCGGGCCGCTGCCGGAGGACTCCTCCCGCAACGACAACTTCCGGGTGCTGCGCTACCTGGCCAAGCTCACCATCAACCCGGCCCGCGCCAACGGGATGGCGAACACGATCGGCTCGCTGGAGGACGGCAGGCTCGCCGACATCGTGCTGTGGCAGCCGCACTCCTTCGGGGCCAAGCCCTTCATGGTGGTCAAGGGCGGCGCGATCAGCTGGTTCCCGATGGGCGACCCGAACGCGTCGCTGCCGACGCCGCAGCCGGTCGTCTACCGGCGCACGTTCGGCGCCCGCGGAACCGCGCTGGCCAGCAGCTGCGTCACCTTCATGTCCCAGGCCGGGATCGCGGCCGGGGTGCCGGAGCGGCTCGGCCTGAGGCGGATCATCGAGCCGATCCGCCAGTGCCGCACCGTCGACAAGCGCCACATGGTCCGCAACACCACGCTCGCCGACATCGCGGTCGATCCGGAGACCTACAAGGTCACGGTGAACGGCGACGTCGTCAGCATCGAACCGGCCAAGAAGCTGCCGCTCAACAAGCTGTTCTTCCTCACATGAGCGCACCCGCGGCCGAACGCGTCGAGGAACTGGACCCGCTGCTGGCCCAGTTCCAGCTCACCGACTCGGGCTTCCCCAGCGGCCTGTACACGCTCTCGCACGGGCTGGAGGGGTACGTCCAGCTCGGGCTGCTGGACGGTCCGGCGGAGATCTCCGGGCTGCTGCGCGACCTGCTGTACCACTCGGTCGGCCCGGGGGACGCCACGGCGCTGGTGCTCGCCCACCGCGCCGTCACCGAAGGCGACTGGGACCGGCTGGCGCAGGTCGACCACCGGCTGCACGCGGTCAAGCTCAACCGCGAGCAGCGCACCGCCTCGGTGCGGACCGGCCGCCAGGTCCTCGACACGGCGGCCTGGGCGTTCGCGCTGCCCGAGACCGACCGGCTGGCCGCCCTGGTGGCGCGGAAGGAGGTGCCCGGCAACCACGCGGTCGTGGTGGGCGCCGTCCACGCCGGGCTCGGGGTCCCCGTCGAACGCGCGGTGGCCGGCGACCTGTACGCCTTCGCCGCGAGCTGGACGGCGGCGGCGGTACGCCTGGCGCGGGTGGACTTCCGCCGCGCCCAGGCGATCCTGCGCGAGGTCCGGCCGGACCTCGCGCGGGTGGCCCGCCGCGCCCTCGCCGCCGAGGACCTGCTCGACCTGCACGGCGCGGTCCCCGTCGCCGACACCGTCTCGGCCGCCCACGAGCGGGCTCCGGCCCGCCTGTTCATCACCTGAAGGGAAAGACATGGAACTGGAGAAGGTCTTCAAGGTAGGGGTGGGCGGCCCGGTGGGCTCCGGCAAGACCGCCCTGATCGAGGCGCTGGCGCCCCTGCTCATCGACCGCGGGCACCACCTCGGCGTGATCACCAACGACATCTACACCCAGGAGGACGCCCAGCACGTCCGGCGGACCCTGGCCGGGGTGCTCGACCCCGAGCGGATCGTGGGCGTGGAGACGGGCGCCTGCCCGCACACCGCCGTCCGCGACGACCCGACCATGAACCTGGCCGCCGCCGCCGACCTGGTCGACCGGTTCCCCGACATCGACCTGCTGCTGTTCGAGAGCGGAGGCGACAACCTGACGCTCACCTTCAGCCCGGCGCTGGCCGACATGTACATCTTCGTCCTGGACACCGCCGAGGGCGAGAAGATGCCGCGCAAGCGCGGTCCCGGCACCACGGACTCCGACCTCCTCGTCATCAACAAGATCGACATCGCGCGGTACGTGCGGACCGACCTGGGGGTGATGGAACGCGACGCGCGGGCGGTGCGCGGTGCGGGCCCGGTGGTGCTGACCGACTGCCTGGCCGGCACCGGGATCGTCGAGGTGGCCGATCTCATCGAGTCGCGGGCGGGGGCGGCGTGTACCTCTCCGGCCTAGAGACGCCCGGCGGCGCGGGGGCCGGCGACCGGCTGGCCCCCGGGTGGTACGAGCCGCCGTGGGTGCCGCCGGCGGTGCGCAGGCACTCCGCCCCGCCGGACACGCTGCCGGTCGGCAGTCCGGGCAAGGTCGGCGTCCTGGATCTGGCGTACGAGGAGATCGGCGGCCGGACGGAGCTGACCGGGCACTACCAGAAGTCGCCGCTGCAGATCACCCGCCCGCTGTACCACGACCCCGCGCTGCGGCACATGGCGCACACGATCATGATCGCGACCGGCGGCGGCACCCTCCAGGGCGACCGCTACCGCGTCGACGTCTCCTGCGGGGCGGGCGCGTTCGTCAACCTCACCACCCAGGGCGCCACCCGGGTCTACCGGATGGAGCAGGACTACGCCACCCAGCTGGTCAACCTCACGGCCGGTCCCGGCGCCTACCTGGAGTACCTGCCGGACACCACGATCCCCTTCGCCGGCTCCCGGTACTACCAGCGGATCGGGGTCACCGCCGACCCGGAGGCCACGGTCGTGCTGGGCGAGACGATGCTGGCCGGCCGGCTGGCACGGGGGGAGCGGCACGCCTACACGGCGTACTGCAGCGACATCGAGGTGCACGACCCCGACGGAGGGCTGCTGTTCGCCGACCCGCTCCGGCTGGTGCCGCAGGAGGAGGGGGTGACCGGTCTCGCGGTGATGGACGGCTTCGACGCCCTGTCGTCCCTGTACGTCGTCACCGGGGCCCGGCCCGCGCAGGAGGTGGCCGACGCCCTGCACGAGGCGCTCGCCGGCACCGGTCTGCGGACCGGGGCCAGCGTCCTGCCGGGCGGGCGGGGAGCCTGGGCGCGGATCCTCGGCGACACGTCGCCCGAGGTGGAGGAGGCCTTCATGCGGGCCTGGGAGGCCGTCCGCAGGCTGCTGCTGGGGGTGCCCGCCCCCGACCGCCGCAGGGCGTGACCCCGAGCCGTCCGTCTTATCGAGATCTGGAGCACCGGCAATGGAAGATTCGAGAGAGGCGGGAGGGCGCCTGCTCCATCGTGAGAAGGCCGAGGCCTCCGCCCTGGACCGGAACAAGACGGGGCCTCCCCGCCATCCGGGAATGCATTCCAGCGCGTTCCTGGACATCGCCGTCGGCGGCGCGATCGGCGCCCTGCTGCGTTATCTGATCACCGAGGCGATGCCCGGGGCGAAGAGCGGCTTCCCCTGGGGCACCCTCCTGGTGAACGTCCTCGCCTGCCTTCTCATGGGTCTGCTGACGACGTACCTGCTCAAGGGGCGGCCGCACCCCTCCGCCCGGCTCTTCCTGGTCACCGGCTACCTCGGCGGCTTCAGCACGTTCTCCCACCTCATCGACGGGATAGACGCGCTGGCCCGCGCCGGGAGCTGGGGCCTGAGCGTCACCTACGCGGTGGTCAGCGTGCTGGGCGGCCTGATCGCCGTCGCGGCGGGGCTGCGGCTGGGCGGGATGATCCCGCATCCGGCCGACCGGTCCGGAGAGGGGCGGACGCCATGACGTTCCTGCTGGTGCTCATCGGAGGCGCGTTCGGCGCCGTGCTGCGCTACGTCCTCGACGCGAGGGTCAAGAAGCGGTTCGGCAAGGCGTTCCCCTGGGGGACGCTGACGGTCAACATCCTGGGCGCGGGCCTCCTGGGGGCGCTGCACGGCGCGGGCACGGGCACCGCGGTGGAAGCACTGCTGGGCACGGGCTTCTGCGGCGCGCTGACCACGTTCAGCACCTTCGAGCTGGACACCGTCCACCTCATCCAGAACGGCGAGCACACCAAGGCCGTCACGAACATCTTCGTCTCCATCCTGCTCGGCGTCATCGTCTTCGCGCTCTTCTACGCCCTGTTCCGCGCGATCTGACGTCTGCTGGAGGCGGTATGGCGACAGGCGGCGTGCGAGCCGACACGAGGAGCTGGCTGAGCCGGGCGCTCGCACTGTCGCAGGACCCCCTGCCCTGGCTCGAGGCGACCCGCGCCGCCATCGGGCTCGGCGTGGTGATCGCGGTGGCGATGGCGCTGGGCAGGCCCGACGCCGGGCTGCTCGCGGCGGCGGGCATGGTGCAGGGGGTGATGCGGCCGGACGTGGGACCGTACCGGTCCAGGGTGCTGGGCCTGCTCGTCTCGCAGCTGGCCGGCGCGGCCGGTCTGGTCATGGGCCAGCTCGTCCACGGGCACGGCTGGTGGACGGTGGCGATGATCACGCTCGTCGCGCTGTTCTCCGGGCTGATCAGCTCGGTCGGCAAGGTCCTGTCGGGGGCCGCGCTGAGCCTGCTGTTCATGAACGTGCTCGGCGCCGGGCTGCACCCGGTCGGGGAGTTGTGGCTGCCCCCGCTGCTCCAGCTCGCGGGCGGCGTCTTCTACATCCTGCTGGCGCTGCTGAGCTGGCGCATCGCGGGCTCCGGCGCCGATCCCCAGCGCAAGGCAGTCGCCGCCGTGTACGCCGGGATCGCCGATCTCCTGGACGCCTCCCCCCACCCGGGCGAGGCCCGCCGGGCGCTCAGCCGGGCCACGGACGGCGCCCAGGACGCGCTGCTGCGCCATCAGCTCCGCGGAGAGGGGAGCTGGGACACCGAGACGCGGTGGCTGGTCGGCATGCTCAACGCGGCCACACCCCTGGCGGAGGAGACCACCGTGCTCATCCGGTCCGGGCGGACCGCGCCGCCGGGGCTGGCCGAGACGGTGCGGCGGATCGCGGAAGCGGTGCGGACCGGCCGCAAGGACGCCGACATCGCGCCGTTCGAGGGCGATCCGGCGTTCGCCCGGAGCATCGGCTACATCCTGCGGCGGCTGCCGAGCACGGAACTGGAGGGCCCCGACTGGCTCGGCCTGCCCGAGCCCCTGCCGACCAGGGCGCGGGAGGCGGCCAGGCTCGCCCTCACCTCCGGGGCCGCCTGGCGGTACGGGCTCCGGCTCGCCCTGTGCATGGCGATCGCCTCGGTGATCACCGAGGTGCCGGGGGTGCCGCACCTCCTCGGGATCCCCCAGGCGCACTCCTTCTGGGTGTCGCTGACCGTGGTCGTCGTGCTGAAACCCGACTTCGGATCGGTCTTCGTCCGGTCGCTGCTGCGCGCGCTCGGCACGATCGCCGCGGCCGTCCCCACCCTGCTGGTGCTGGTCGCGGTCCCGCGCGGCTGGGCCGCGGTCCCGCTCGCGGCGTTCTTCGGCGGGCTGATCCCGCTGCTGAAGGTCAAGTCCTACGCGATGCGCACGGCGGCGGTCACGCCGCTGATGCTCTTCCTGCTCGACATGATCTCCCCGGCGCCCTCCGGGGAGCTGGTGGCGGCCCGGCTGGCCGACACCGTCCTCGGCAGCCTGATCGTGCTGGTCTTCGGCTACGCCCTCTGGCCGGAGAGCTGGCGGATCCGGCTCGGCGACCGGATCACCGCCGGGTTCGAGGCGGCCGCCGACTACCTCGACGAGGCCTTCACCGGCTCCTGGGACGTCAGGGCCCGCGACCGGCGGGCGCTGCACCGCAGCCTCAACTCCATCCAGAACGGGTTGCGGCAGTCCTTGTCCGAGCCTCCTCCGGCCAGCCGCCAGGGCGGCGCCTGGTGGCCGGTCCTGATCGAGCTCGACCACCTCGTGGACGCCGTCACGGCCGCGTCCGTCCAGGTCAGGGAAGGCGCCGAGCCGCCGCCGGAACCGGAGGTCCGGGCGGTCTCGGCGGAGCTGCGGGAGATGGCGATGGCGATCCACGAGGGCCGGAAGCCGGCGGTCCGAGCCGCGGCCGCCCCCTCCGAGGACGTCCTCGACGATGTCGCCGCCCAGACCCGCTCCCTGCGCGGCAGCCTTCCGCTGTGACGGGCGGTCTCCGGCGGGGCCGCGTCCTCAGTCCCAGTCCTTTGCGCCGGAAAGCCTGGTGGCGGCATACGCGGCCACGGCGCACCCGGTGAGGAGGGCACCGGCCGCCCACAGGGGCGCCACCGGGAAGAGCTTGCGGTGCAGCAGGCTCGACACCACGGCGCCCGCCAGCAGCGCGCAGATCGAGACGAGCCGCCGGGCCTGCCGGGCGGGCGCGACGGACTCGGCGAACAGCGAGTTGAGCGTGGTCGTGACCACCAGCGGGTTCAGGTCGGACACTTTCAGCGCGCGCGCGATCGCGTACTCCCAGCCCAGGGAGAAGGCGAGTATCACGATGACCGGCCGTCGCTCCCACGGTTCGGTGAACCCGTACCGGGAGGCCAGCACCGCGGCCCCGCAGACGAGAGCCGCATGGACGGCGGTGCCCGCCGCCAGCAGCAGGCCGCGGTGCCGGCGTGCGAACCGCGGCAGGACGGCCTGGCCGCCGCAGCCCGCCCCCACCGCGAAGGCCAGGAGCGACAGCGCGGAGGACAGCGCGGTGTCGAGGTCGGCCACGCTGAGGCCGAGGATGATGACGTTCCCGGTCATGGCGGCGACGAAGACCCCGCCGAGCGCCAGGAAGCTCATCGCGTCGATCATCCCGGTCGTGAAGGCCAGGACGGTGAACAGGAACGGCAGCGGCCCGTCGGTCCGGCCGCCGTTCCGCGTGCTCATCCGATGCGCAGCTCGGTGTCGAGCCCCGCGGTCTCCTCCTTGGGCGGCGGCCGGAAGCGGAACAGGACGTCCACGACCTTGCCGATGAGGTAGGTGAGCACGAACGTGTAGCAGGCGACGGCGAGGATCGCGACGATCTGCTTGCCCAGCAGGGAGATCGAGCCGCCGTAGAAGAGCCCGGCGGTGGTGCTGCCGTACTTGCCGGTGGCGAAGAACCCGAGCAGCACCAGGCCGACGATGCCGCCTGCCCCGTGGATGCCCACGACGTCCAGGGTGTCGTCGTAGCCGACGGTCGTCTTGACCTCCACGGCGTAGGTGCAGACGATCGCGACGACGATGCCGATGACGGTCGCGCCGAACAGGTTGACGTAACCGCAGGCCGGGGTGATGGCGACGAGTCCGGCGAGCGCGCCGGTCGTGCCGCCCAGCCGGGAGAATTGTCCGAACCGCAGGCGTTCGATCAGCATCCAGACGAGCATCGCGACGCAGCCGCACATCATGGTGTTGACGACCGCGTTCGCCGCCAGGGCGCCGTCGGTCAGCGCCGAGCCGCCGTTGAACCCGAACCACCCGAACCACAACAACCCCATGCCCGTCATGACCAGCGGGATGTTCTTGGGCTGCGGGGGCCCCTCCCGGCGGAAGCGCAGGGAGGGTCCGAGCACCACGGCCAGCGCCAGGCCCGCGATCCCGGAGTTCAGCTCGACGACCAGGCCGCCGGCGAAGTCCAGTGCGCCCCACTTGTTGATCCAGCCGCCCGAGGAGAACACCCAGTGGGCGATCGGCAGGTAGACCAGCGTCATCCAGACCGCCCCGAAGACCATCCAGGGCCCGAGCCTGACCCGGTTGGCGACCGACCCGCTGATCAGCGCGAGCGTGATGATCGCGAAGACCAGCTGGAAGAGCGAGTAGACGTACAGCGGGATGACCCCCCGCATGACCCGCGGCGTGGTCCTGAAGAACTGCCAGTCCCCCCACCCGATCAGGCCGACCCCGCCTACGTCCTTGCCGAACGCCAGCCCGTACCCGTAGACGAACCAGATGACGGTCACCACGGCGATCGAGACGAAGCTCATGTACAGCACGCTGATGAGGTTCTCCGCGCGGACCATCCCGCCGTAGAACAGGGCGAGCCCCGGCGTCATGAGCAGCACCATCGCGAAGCTGACGAGCACCCATGCGGAGTCGCCGGTGTTCAACCCATAGGACATGTCCGCACTCCCGATCTAGATCACTACCTTGGGCATAGGCGATCCGTGGATCAGTGAAACCCGCCGTGACCTGCGTCGGAACAAACCTTTATCCGTGCCATCCCTCCTTGCGCTCTTGAAGAAACTAGCGGTGGTAGGTTACTGTGCGCTGAAAACTAGCAGTGCTCATCAAGGGAGCCGGCATGGACTTCACCCTCACCGGGGAGCAGGAGCAGTTCCGGGAGCTGGCGCGGGAGTGGGTCGACCGGGAGGTCGTGCCGCACGCGGCCGAGTGGGACCGGGTCGAGCAGGTGGACGCCGGGATCGTGAAGAAGCTCGGTGAGGTGGGGTTCCTCGGGATGGGGATCGACGAGGAGCACGGGGGGTCGGGGGGCGACTTCCTCTCCTACTGCCTGCTGATGGAGGAGCTCGGGCGCGGGGACACGTCGGTGCGGGGGATCGTGTCGGTGTCGCTGGGGCTGGTGGCCAAGAGCGTCCAGAAGTGGGGGAGCCGGGAGCAGAAGCGGCGGTTCCTGCCGGGGTTGTGCTCGGGGGAGTCGCTGGGGTGCTTCGGGCTGACCGAGCCGGGGACGGGGTCCGACGCGGCGTCCCTGGCGGCGCGGGCGGTGCGCGACGGCGACGACTGGGTGATCAGCGGCACCAAGATGTTCATCACCAACGGGACGTGGGCCGACGTGGCGCTCGTGTTCGCGCGGACGGGAGGCCCCGGGGCCCGGGGGATCACGGCGTTCCTCGTGCCGACCTCCGGCGAGGGGTTCGGGCGGCGGGAGGTCAAGGGGAAGCTCGGCCTGCGGGGGCAGGCGACGGCGGAGCTCGTGCTCGACGGGGTGCGGGTGCCCGACGGGCTGCGGCTCGGGCCCGAAGGGTCCGGTTTCAAGATCGCGATGACGGCGCTGGACAAGGGGCGCATCTCCGTGGCCGCGGGCTGCGTGGGGCTGGCGCGGGGGTGCCTGGAGGCGGCCGTGGCCTACGCGGGGCAGCGCACCCAGTTCGGGAAGCCCATCGCGTCCTACCAGCTCGTCCAGGAGATGCTCGCGGAGATGGCCGTCGAGACGGACGCCGCGCGGCTGCTGACGTGGCGGGCGGCGGACCTCGCCGAGCGGGGCGAGAGGTTCGGGACCGAGGCGTCGATGGCCAAGCTCTTCGCGACCGAGGCGTCGGTCAAAGCGGCCAACCAGGCCGTCCAGGTCTTCGGGGGCTACGGGTACGTTGACGAGTTCCCCGTCGGCAAGGCGCTGCGGGACGCCCGCGTGACCACCCTGTACGAGGGCACCAGCCAGATCCAGAAACTGCTCATCGGCCGGGCGCTGACCGGCATCAACGCCTTCTGAGAATCCGAAAGGACCCCCCGACCATGCGTCGCACAGTTTTCAACGACGACCACGAGGCCTTCCGCAAGACCCTGCGCGCCTTCATCGAGGCCGAGGTGTCACCGCACTACGAGCAGTGGCTCGCCGACGGGCAGATGCCCCGGGAGTTCTACTACAAGCTCGGCGAGCTGGGGACCTTCGGCATCGAGGTGCCGGAGGAGTACGGCGGGGCCGGCATCGACTCGTTCAAGTTCTCCGCGATCCAGTACGAGGAGACTGCGCGGGCCGCGGTGTCGTTCGGCGGCTCCAGCGTGCACGTCGCGTTGTGCCTGCCCTACATCCTCAGCCTGGGCACCGAGGAGCAGAAGCAGCGGTGGCTGCCGCCGTTCGTCACCGGCGAGACGATGTTCGCGATCGCGATGACCGAGCCCGGCACCGGCTCCGACCTCGCGGGCATGACGACCACCGCGAAACTGTCGGAGGACGGAAGCCACTACGTGCTCAACGGCGCCAAGACGTTCATCACCGGCGGCGTGCACGCCGATCGCGTCATCGTCTGCGCCCGTACGGCGCCGCCCAAGGAGGACGACCGCCGCTTCGGCATCTCGCTGCTGGTCGTCGACACCAAGGCCGAGGGCTACTCCGTCGGCCGCAAGCTCGACAAGCTCGGGCTGAAGGTCTCCGACACCGCCGAACTGTCGTTCCAGGACGTGAAGGTGCCCGTGGCGGACCTGCTCGGCGAGGAGAACAAGGGCTTCTCCTACCTCGGCCAGAACCTGCCTCAGGAGCGTTTCAGCATCGCGTACGGCGCGTACTCGCAGGCCGTGGCGGCGGTGGAGTTCGCCAAGAAGTACACCCAGGAGCGCCTGGTGTTCGGCAAGCCGGTCTCCTCCTTCCAGAACACGAAGTTCGAGCTGGCCGCCTGCCAGGCCGAGGTGGACGCCGCGCAGGCCGTCGTCGACCGGGCGCTGGAGGCCCTCGACGCCCGCGAGCTCACCCCGGCCGAGGCCGCCTCGGCCAAGTTGTTCTGCACCGAGGTCGCGCACCGCGTCATCGACCGCTGCCTGCAGCTGCACGGCGGCTACGGCTTCGTCAACGAGTACCCGATCGCCCGGCTGTACGCCGACAACCGCGTCAACCGCATCTACGGCGGTACCTCCGAGGTCATGAAGATGATCATCGCCAAGGACATGGGCCTGTAGGGAGGCATGTGATGGGAAGGTTCGACGGGAAGGTCGCCGTGGTGACCGGCGCGGCGCAGGGCATCGGCGCGGCCACCGCGCGCAGGCTGGCGTCCGAGGGCGCGACGGTCGCGGTGGTCGACCTGAAGGAGCCGCAAGAGGGCCGCGCGTACGCGTGCGACGTGTCCGACCACGCGGCCGTCCGGGAGGTCTTCGACCGGATCGCGGCCGATCTCGGCGGGCTGCACATCCTGGTCAACAACGCCGGGATCACCCGCGACAACCTGCTGTACAAGATGCCCAAGGCCGACTGGGACAGCGTCCTGGAGGTCAACCTGACCAGCGTCTTCAACTGCGTGCAGGCGGCCCAGCGGCACATGGTCGCCCAGCGCCACGGCAAGATCGTCTCGTTGAGCAGCCGTTCGGCGCTGGGCAACCGGGGCCAGGCCAACTACGCCGCGGCCAAGGCCGGCATCCAGGCCCTCACCTCGACGCTCGCCATCGAGCTGGGCCCCTACGGCATCAACGTCAACGCGGTCGCCCCCGGCTACATCGCCACCGCGATGACCGCCGCGACCGCCGAGCGCGTCGGCGCCTCGCCTGCCGAGCACCAGGCGATGGCGGCCGAGCGCACGCCGCTCGGCCGCGTCGGCTCCCCCGAGGAGGTCGCCTCCGTCATCGCCTTCCTGGCGAGCGAGGACGCCTCCTACGTCAGCGGCCAGACCCTCTACATCAACGGCGGCGCCCGCTGACGGACGGGGTCCGGACGTCCCGGGAACGTCTTCCCGGGAGCGGCGGCTCCGCGCCCGGGACGTTCCCGGCGCGGAGCCGCCGAAGACCGCTGATCCGTCTCACTCTCCGGAGCGCCGCCGACACGGGGGAACCGGTCGTGGAATTCCAATCATGAGACTCTCTGATCGGCTGCGACGCGTGGGGGAACCGGTACGTCGGCGGATGCAAAGTTACTTATGAGTAAGTAGTGACTTGGCTCACTCAGGCATGTAGAACAAATTCTATTCCACCCCTGAGTGAGGAGCGTCACTTGAGTGATGGCACCGTGTACAGACCGGGATTGAGCGCGGTCTCGCGTCGCGGATTCATCGTTGGAACAGGTTCTATTCTGGGCGCCGCGGCGTTCGGCCTGCGGCCGGCGTCGGCCGCGCCGGTGCCCGCGCCGATCGCGTCCGGATCCCGGGTCCCGGCCCTGGTGATCGGCACCGGTTACGGCGGGTCCGTCGCCGCCCTGCGCCTGGCGCAGGCGGGCATCGACGTGCACATGGTCGAGATGGGCATGTCGTGGGACACGCCCGGCTCGGACGGGAAGATCTTCGCCAACACCAAGTCCCCCGACGACCGGTCGTTCTGGTTGCGGACCCGGACCAAGCAGCCCCTGAGCAACTTCCTGGGCTTCCCGATCGACAAGAACGTCAACAGGTACACCGGCATCCTGGACGCCGAGGACTTCGCCGGGATCACGGTCTACCAGGGCCGCGGCGTGGGCGGCGGCTCGCTGGTCAACGGCGGCATGGCCGTCACGCCTCAGCGCGACCGCTTCAGCGGGATCCTCCCGTCGGTGGACGCCGCCGAGATGTACAGCACCTACTACCCGCGCGCCAACGCCGGGCTGGGCGTCGCCGAGGTCCCGATGGACTGGTGGGAGGAGGCCGACTGCTACCAGTACGCCAGAGTCGGGCGCAAGCACGCGGAACGTTCCAGCTTCCCCCACGTCTTCGTGCCGAACGTGTACGACTGGAACTACATGCAGCAGGAGCAGGCCGGCAACGCCACCCGGTCGGCGCTGGCCGGTGAGGTCATCTTCGGCAACAACCACGGCAAGAAGACGCTGCCCAAGACCTACCTGGCCCAGGCCAAGGCGACGGGGCGGGTGGCGATCTCGCCGCTGCACGAGGTCACCTCGGTCACCCCGGCGACCGGCGGCGGCTACACCGTGGCCATCCGGCAGCTGAACACCACCGGCGGCACCGTGGCGACCAAGACCGTGACGGCCGACCGGGTGTTCTTCGCCGCCGGCAGCGTGGGCACCAGCAAGCTGCTGGTGAAGCTGCGCGCCACCGGCGCGCTGCCGAACCTGAGCGGCGAGGTCGGCAAGGGCTGGGGCGACAACGGCAACGTCATGTGCGGGCGCGCGAACCACATGTGGGACGCGACCGGCACGCTCCAGTCCTCCATGCCCTCCACCGGCATCGACAACTGGGGTCCGGGCGGGGCGTTCGCGGAGGTCGCGCCGGTTCCCACCGGCATCGAGACCTACGCCTCGCTCTACCTGTCGATCACCAACACCCCGCGCCGCGCGGAGTTCTCCTGGAACGCCGGGACGGGCAGCGCGGAGCTGAGCTGGCAGCGGGCCTGGAAGCAGGACTCCATCACCATGGCCAAGACGATCTTCGACAAGATCAACAGGAAGGAGGGGACGATCTACCGGACCGACTTCTTCGGCGGCACCAAGGTCTGGAACGACGGCCTCACCTACCACCCCCTGGGCGGCGTGGTGCTGAACAAGGCGACCGACAACTACGGCCGCCTGCGCGGATACGCGGGCCTGTACGTCATCGACGGCTCGCTGATCCCCGGCAACACCAGCGTCAACCCGTTCGTCACCATCACAGCGCTCGCGGAACGCAACATAGAAAAGATCATCGCCACGGACCTGTGACGATGACCTGATCGAACAAGCCGGCCGCGGGCGCGTGTGGCCGGCCTTTTTCATGCCCTCAGTGGCCCGGCAGCACGCACACCGCGTCGAGGCCCAGCACGTGGTTGAGGCGCCCGAACGCCAGCCACGCGCCGATGCTCATGCTCAGCTCCACGATCTCGCGCTGGTCGTAGTGCGCGGTCATCCGCGCCCAGAACTCCTCGTCCAGGCCGTGGTGGTCGAGCGCGTAACGCTCGGCGTACTCGGCGGCCAGGCGGGTGCGCTCGTCGAACGCCTCGGCGGTGCGCCAGTTCGTGACGGCGTCGGCGAACTCCTCCTCGACCTTCTGCCCGTCCCGTTCGGTGCGCCAGTCGAGGCAGAAGAGGCAGCCGTTGATCTGGGCGATCCGCAACCGCGCGGCCTCGAACTCGCGGAGCCCGAGCGTCGTGTGCTCGTACACCGACAACGAGAAGGCCGCCGCGGCGGGCCCGATGCCGTGGACCATCTCGCCCCACACGTAGCCGATGGGGTCCTTGCCCTCGGGGATGTCGATGTTCACGGGGTCTTCCTTCCGAGTCTTCCGATCGCGGGGCGCAGCGGGACGTCGAGCGCGTCGTAGAGGCCGGGCCCGGCCTCGGCGAGCCAGTCGACGGCGTTCACGAGGCGGCCGACCGCGGTGGCGTTGCCGCCCTCGGCGCGGTTGCCGTCCCCGTCGAGGGCCTCCAGCGTCACCTCGATGCGCGGGCGGCCCTCGATGATCACGCGGTGGGCGCCGTCACCGCCGTCGGGCGGCGTCGGCCAGTCCGGCGCGCAGGAGGCGTGGATGCGGGTGACGTGCTCGATGACGATCAGGGGCTCGCCGCCGACGATGCCCTGCACCTCGAACCGGACCGCGCCCTGCGTGCCGGCCTCGAAGTCGCCCATCGCCTTGGTGGACACGGTGGCCTCCAGCGGGCGCCGCTCCACGGTCTCGCGGACGTCGTCGAGCTCCACGCCCAGCGCCCGCGCCATCAGCCGCACCTGCCCGCCCCACACCATGGACGGGACGGTCGGGGAGAGCATCGGCGGCTCGTAGTCCATCGGCTGGCCCATGCCGACCAGGTAGCGGACGGAGTCCTCCTGGTCGTAGGTGGTGTAGTCGAAGATCTCCTGGCAGCGCACCGCGTCGACGACGGAGCCCACTCCGCTGACGAGTAGGGGGAGCACGTCGTTGCCCCAGCCCGGATCCACCCCGGAGACGAACAGCGACCCGCCGCCCTCCGCGACCGCGGCCAGCAGCGGCTCGCGCATCTCGGCCGGCGCGTTCCGGATGTCGTAGAGCGCGTACAGGGAGGGCGTGACGACCACGGCCCCCGCCCGTACCGCCCGGACGATGTCGTTGAGCGCGTCGTCGGGCCGGATGTCCCCGGACGCCGCGTACACCACCGCTCCCGGCCCGGCGGCCAGCACGGCCTCGATGTCGTCGGTCGCCGCCACGCCCAGCTCGCGCTCGAGCCCGCCCAGCGTGCCCGCGTCCCGTCCGACCTTGTCGGGGTTGTGGACGATCACCCCGGTCAATTCCAGCCCCGGATGGGCGTCGACGGCCCGGATGGCCAGCCGCCCGACATTGCCGGTGCCCCAGACAACTGTAGAGATCATGCAAATCAGCCTAGCGAGCGTTTGGTTGTGTGAACAGGGTCACAATCCGGTTCGCCGGTCCGGGATCATACGAGCGGCCGGCCGGCCCGCCATCGGGGAGACCACCGGCCTCGGCCGCGGTGGACGGAGGTCTGGGAGGCGGCACAGAAAACACCTCGCACGCTGTCCCGCGAGCCAGCGCTTCGCGGCCGCAGGCATCTGAGAATGTCGGCGTCGTGACCCCCACCTCCAAGGAGAGAACATGCGACACATCCGGCTGCTGCTGGGCGCCGCCGTGGCGGGCCTGGCGTCCTCGCTGCTCATGGCACCCGCCCAGGCCGCGGCTCCCGAGTACGTGGCGCTCGGCGACTCGTACTCGTCCGGGACGGGCGCCGGCTCGTACACGGACGTGGCCTGCACCCGCAGCGCCAACGCCTATCCCGCCCTGCTCGCCGCGGCCCGCCCCGGCACGGTGTTCAAGTTCGTCGCGTGCGGCGGCGCCACCATCCCCGACGTCGTCGGGAACCAGCTGTCGGCCCTCGGCGCGAACACCACCCTGGTGACGATCAGCATCGGCGGCAACGACTCCGGCTTCGCAGCCACGATGCTCACCTGCAAGTACGCCACCACCTACCAGTGCCGCTCGGCTCTGGAGGAGGGCCGGGAGTTCGTCGAGGAGGAGCTCCCGTCCCGCCTCGACTCCCTGTACGCCCAGATCCGCTCCCGCGCGCCCCGGGCGAAGGTCGTGGTCGTCGGCTACCCCTACCTGTACAAGCAGGGCGGCCTGTGCCTGGGCGGCCTCAGCTCCACCAAACGCACCATGATCAACGAAGCGGCCGACGTCCTGACCGGTGTCCTGTCCGCCCGCGCCGCCGCCGCCGGCTTCACCTTCGCCGACGCCCGTCCGGGCTTCGCCGGCCACGAGATCTGCACCACCGCCGAGTGGATCGACGCCTCCAACGTCCACCCCACCGCCACCGGCCACGCCCAGGGCTACCTCCCGGCCGTCACCGCCGCGGCCTCCTGAAGCCCTCCTGGCGACCGGCGGCCCTGTCCGCCCTGCCTTCCGGTCAGGGCCGCCACAACCGCACCGAGCCGTCGGCACTGCCGCTGGCCAGGACCCTGCCGTCGTGGTTGAACGCCACCGACTGGACCGTGCCTTCGTGGCCTTTGAGGGGTCCGCCGAGGGGAGCCGGGTGGTCCCAGCGGGGAGGAGGTCTGCTGCCGCAGGGCGATTGGCGGTGGGGCGGTGACCGGGTTCCTCGGACAGCAGAGCGCACAGGATCGGTTGCAGCGGTCCTGCGTGCACGGGGGGTTCGACCGCGCCGTGGACGACGGCCATCAGCAGGGCGGCGCGCAGGGACCATATGTCGGACGAGGGTTCACCCTGCGTCCGCGGTGACGCCGGACTCGGCGGGGTCAGGGCCGACGCAGTGGCAGGCGCAGGATCAGGCGGGCTCCGGAGGCGCCGTCGGCGCGGTGGGCGGAGTGCAGGGTGCCGCCATGGGACTCGGCGATCTGGCGGGCGATCGGCAGGCCCAGGCCGCTGCCGCTCGGATCGCTGGTGCGCGCGTCGGAGCGGCGGAAGAAACGGGTGAAGACTTCTTCCCTGTCGGCGTCGGGAATGCCGGGTCCGTCGTCGATCACCTCCAGCACCGCCTGGCCGTCGTCGGCGGCGACGCTGACCTCGATGCGGGAGCGGGCGTGGCGTTCGGCGTTGGCCAGCAGGTTGCCCACCAGGCGGGCCAGCCGGATCGGGGAGCCCTCCACCACGATTCCGGGGTCCAGGTGGGTGGTGATGGCGGTCTTGAGGTCACGGCGGGCCAGTTCGTCGCGCACCAGGTAGGCCAGGTCGACCTGCTCGGTCGGCGCAAGTGCCCCCGCCTCCAGGCGTGCCAGTTCCAGCAGATCGCCGATGATGTCGCCGAGCCGTTCGGCGTCGTGCAGGGCGGCCAGCAGGATCTCGCGCGGGTCGGCGTCGGGGTCGGCCAGCGCGTCCTCCAGCCGGATCTGCAGGCCGGTGACCGGGCCGCGCAGATCGTGGGAGGTGTCGGCGACCGCCTGGCGCTGGTGCCGCACCATCTCCCGCAGCCCTTCGGAGACTTGCCGCTCTTCGGCTTCGGAGCTGCGCAGCCGCCGGTTGATCGACTGCAGCTCCCTGGTCTGGGAGAACAACTGGGCCTCGACCGCCGCCGCGTGGATCAAACCGGCGTCGGAGAACGCCGATAGGCCGTCCTCCCGCATCCGGTCGATGAACGAGGTCACCTCCTGTATCCGCACGATGACGCCGCACACCGTGCCTTCGCGGTCCAGCAGCGGAGAGCTGGCCACGCTCCAGTACCGCTCCTCGGAGGCTCCCGGACTGCCGGGCACCTCGATGTCATAGCGCTGCAGCATCAAGGTGTCGGCCTCACCCTCGCCCCCGGCCAGCGCCCGCTCCAGCGACGACCGCAGCACCGCCACCCCCTCTCCAGAGGAGCCTCCCGGGAACACCTCGAAGATGTTGCGGCCGATGATCTCCTCGCGCGTACGATCGAGCAGCCGCTCATAGGCCCGGTTCACCGCGACGAAGACCAGATCGGGCGACAGCAGGGCCAGCGCGGCCGGAGCGGCGTCGAACAAAGCCTGGAAATCCACCTCGGCCACCGGAGCCCCCGTACCGTCGCACCCTCGAATACCGTTGCTGACCTGTGACAACACTACGCCGGTCCCGCCATCGAGCCGCTGACCGGCCTCGTCGTGATACCGCCACAACAAAGATCGACTTCTGGCGCCGGTCTCCGCACCCGGTCTCCTGAGGGGCCGGGAGGGGTGGCACTCCTGTACGTCACCGAACCACCGCCAAGGTCATCCCCCCGCGCCCTCGACTACCGCGACACGACCTCGACCCCGTCCTCGGCGAGCCACTGAAGCACCTGGTCAACGGTAATGTCGAGGACCTCCGCATCCGGAACGGAGACAGAGACCCAACGGCTCCGTGCGACAGCGAAGTCATGCCACACGAGCTTGAACGGCCTCGCCGCACCCCACCCGCCCAGCGTGCAGTCATGCAGGGCGCCGAGGTTCCATCCGAAGTAGCCGCCAGGTCCGTTGACCGCTTCACCGATGGCGCAGTAGAAGCCCTCGATATCGGTGACGTCGCGTCCGTCGAGGTGATAGACGGTGCCGGAGGGCTTGTCGGGCGTATCGCGCGGATGATGGAACAGCGCCGCACTTGCCCACTGGAGACGGGTTTCGCGGTCGTACCGCGCCCAGCCGCCGGGTTCGGCCGGACGACCGGCGCGCCAGAGCTCCCAGATCTGTCGCGCCTCCGCGGGTATCGGGTCGGCGATGGCGGCGTCGAAGGCCACGTCGAGCAGCCCGTCGCCCAGCACCGAAGGGCGAACATCGGCCACCGACGCCTGAAGAGAGGCCCCGACGGACGTCGCGGTGCCGTCATCGGCCACGCTGAAGACCGAGGCGAGGATCCGGCGGCGCCACAGGGCGCCGCCGGGATTCCCGGCCCCCCGGGCGAGCGCGTCCAGCGCCCGCCGCAGAGGCGGCTCAGGACGGCATCCGAGCAGCATCGCCGGTCGAAGGACGGACTCCTCGAACACGTCCGGGCATCCGACGCCATCCGCCGAAGGCCCAGGGGGCACATCAACGAACAACCCGTCGATATCGGCACATGCCGCAATCGCAGTGTCCGGTTCGCCCATGGTGTATTCATCGACCAGCAGCCAGCGAAGCGGCACCGACTCGTCCCAGCGCCACCGCAGCTCGCCCGGCGTCTTCTCGTCATCGGGCACCGAGCCGCCCCTCCCGTCGCGACCTGTAATGCACCGTCCGGATTCAGGGAAAGTCTTCCACCCGAATCCGGACCCAGGCGTCAGAACAAGGCCAGCACGATCAGAGGGAGCTCATGGATGCTCGACATGCAGCAGTTCAATACCCAAGGCACGTTCTGTGATTAACCTATTACGGCTTGCGCTCTCGCCAGCGACATAAGAAATCTATTATGCTGGCCATGAAATGGACCATCGTGATCGTTCCGGAGGTCGCCGAGTGGCTCCATGCTCTGCGCAAGAGCGACAGGCCTACCCTCGGTCTGATCACGGCCGCTCTCGACCAGCTGGCAGCCGAGGGGCCGGCACTGGGACGCCCCTTGGTGGACACGCTCACCGGTTCGAACCTGTCGAACATGAAGGAACTGCGGCCAGGTTCCACCGGGCGCGGCGAGATGAGGATGCTCTTCGTCTTCGACCCTTGGCGCAACGCGGTCGTCCTCGTGGCCGGTGACAAAGCGGGTCGGTGGAAGAGTTGGTACCCGGCTGCGATGGAGGAAGCCGAGCAGAGGTACAGGCGACACCTCAAGGAACGGGGAAGACGAGATGGATGAGGTCACTTGGGACGAGCTTCGCAAAGAGCTCATCGAGCCCGAGGATGAGCCGCTCATCGAAGAGCAGCGCCGGCGACTGATCGCCCGCCAACGTGCCTACAAACTCGTCGAAGCTCGTCAACGGCGTGGGCTCCGGCAGATCGACATCGCCGAGGTGATGGGCGTCTCCCAAGCGCGGGTCTCCCAGATCGAACATGGCGTGATCTCCGAGGTCGCGACCCTCGCCGCTTATGTCGCGGCACTCGGCGGGCAACTCAAGGTCGTCGCTGATTTCGGCGACGACACCATGGTGCTCGACGTCCCAGGAGGCAAGCGCGCCTCATGACCGGAGCGTAGAGCGGCGGTGGCCGGTGTCGGCGTCCAGGGTGTCTTACGCGGTCGGTGCTGCGGTCGGCTGTTCATCGCCGCCGGGTGGGGCGTGCTCTCGGCGGCGCTTGACGAACCGTGCCCGTTCCTCCGGGGGCAGCCGTTCGGTCGCGTGCCGGACGGTGATGCGCGGCAGTTCGGGGGCGTGCCGGTCGAGGAAGTCCACCAGCGCCCGCTCGTCGTGGCGGCTGATCTCCCGCAGCATCCATCCCAGCGCTTTGTGGATCAGGGGCTCCGGATCGCGGCGCAGCGTGAGGACCAGCTCGAACGTCGGCTCGTGGCGGCCGGCGCGGATCAGCGCCAGGGTGGCCACCACGGCGATCCGCCGTTCCCACAGCGAGGTCGAAGCGGCGAGCCGGTCCAGGACGTCCGACGCCGACTCCAGCAGCCACGGCCCCAGCACGACCGGTGCGGAGCCGTCCACCAGGTCCCAGTTGTCCACATGGCCGGTGCGCGCCAGGTAGAAGTCCACCAGCGCACCGCGGTCGGCGCCGCGGGCCGTGCGCACCTGCTCGGCGAGGACCAGCAGTCCGGCGAAACGCTCGTCATGGACCCTGCTGCGCAGCAGCGAGTCCACTTCGTCCAGCGTCAGGTCCCGGTAGGTCCGGGCCAGCCCGCGCAGCACGGGGACCCGTACGCCGAGCAGTTCGTCGCCGTCCGCGGGAGCGAGCACCCTCTCCTGCTGGGCGCGCACCCGAGGCTCGGCCAGTTCGCGCAACTCGGCCCGCAACCGCTCAAGAGGTGCATCCGCCATATCTGGACGATAGTGCAGCACGCAGCCGCCGTCTCGGAGAGCGGCGCACGGCAGGCCGGGACAAGGTCAGAGCGGTCCGAAGTAGTCGTGAGGGTCCGCGTCGGATTCCAGTGCGGACAGGATGCCGAGGAGTTGCCGCTCTTCGTACCGGAAGTGGGATTCCATGATCGCCGAGATCCCGTCGAGGTGGAGTGCCACTTCGCTCACCGGGGCGTCCGAGGCGAGCACGCGTTCGAGCCGGCCGAGCAGGGACGCGATCATCCCGTGGTCCTGCTCGAGTTTCCCGATCGTCGGGCGCAGCTCCGGATGGCGCGCGGACAACTCGGGGAAGAGCGCGACGTCCTCGCTCACATGGTGCCTGCTGAGGGCGGCACAGAATCCCTTGCAGTACAGCAGGAGGTCGGCCCGTGCCGAAGCGGGGTCCTCTCCGTCACCGGCGAGGGAATCTCGCACGAGTCGCAGTGCTCGGCGCAGCCGCTCGTGCGCGGCCGTCATCTCACGATTCCAGGCGATGAGCCTGTTCTTCTCGCCCTCACTCATGCGTGAGGAGCAGGGAAAGGGCCATGACGACCACCTTCCTGGTCCCACGCCTCCATGCCTGACACAGTCCGCCACCGGCACGCGACGCTGCCTTCACTCTAGAGGAAGCGGCACCCGAACCGAACGGGAGAGCTACAAAACGCCGCATCCGGCAGAGGGCAGAAGCGCCTCAGATTCGGTCGCGGAGGCGGCGGGTGAAGGCGGCCCATTCGGTGCGGGTGAACTCCAGGACGGGGCCGCTGTCCTCGGCCTTACTGTCGCGGACGCCGACAGTACGTGCTGTGGAGCGGCCGACTTCAACGCAGTCGGCACCGGGGTCGCTGTGGCGGGATTTCCGCCAACCGCGGTACTGCTGGGTCATCCGTGCGTTCCTGTCTCGTGTGAGATGTGGTCGGCGATCTCTTCGAGCATCGCCAGGCTTGCTACCTCTGATAGTGCCTCATCTCGCACCGTTTCATAGCGGTGTACGTGGTGTGCGACTTCCGCAGGGTCGGTGTACATGACGTCTGCGGAAGTCGTTTCCGACACGGCCATGGCCGTGTCGGCCGGGTCGATGAAGGTGAGGAGCTTGATCTGTCTCATCGGCCATGGGATGCGGGTCCGGCCCGTTCGGAAAGGAAGGACTCGGACGGTCAGCCGGGCATGCTGATGGGACAGGCCGACGATGTGCTTCAGCTGACGTGCCATCAGGTGGGCCGGGATGTTGAATCGGCGAAGCCCGATCTCGTCGACGATCACTTCGTATGAAGGTCCATTTTCCCGGAAGACGGTGGCTTGGCGGCGTAGCCGTGCTTCGATCATGCGTTCCGGAATGTAGGTGATCTGGTGTTCGGCTTGTTCTCGCTCTATCAGCGCCCGCGTGAACTCCGGTAGCTGCATCAGGCCGGGCATCGAACCGTAGTGGTATTCGCGGATCGTGGCGGCGCCGGACTCCAGGTCGGCGTAGAGGCGTTGGCGGTCGCCCATGGCGACGCCGTAGGCGTCCCACCAGCCTCGGGCGGCGGCCTCGCGGGCGATGCGGAGGATCTGGGCGCGTTTCTCCTCGGTGGGCTCCAGGAGGTCGAGGAGGTCCATGACCTCGGCGAGGTCGGGGCGGACCTGGGCGTTCTCCAGGCGGGAGATCTTCATGCGGGACCGGTGGAACAGCGCACCGAGCTGCTCGGTCGTCAGGTTCCTGCTCAGGCGGAGCGCGCGCAGTTCCGCGCCGAGTCGTCGGCGTCGTACGAACGGGCTGGACACGGGCCTCCCTCACGGGGCGTCGTTCGGGCCGACGGTCCATCACTCAACGCGATCCACCGGCTGCTCACCGCATCGAAGCCCACCGCTCTCACCTGCCGCAACCGCTTCCGCGCACCTTCTCGAATCGGTTCGCACCCCCTTCGTGCGCACCCGCTCCGTGCGCACCCGCTCCGTGCGCACCCGCTCCGTGCGCACGTGGACCGTGCGGGCTCGACGGGCGTGTTCCGCGTTCGTGCGGAAAGGGGGCCGTGCGAGCGGAGAGAGTGCGAACTTTCTTCTTGTCTGGGGTGTTTCCGGGGGCGCGGGCGGACGCGGAGTGTGACCATGTGGGTCGTTCCGGTTTCGCTGCGTGAGGAGTCTCGTGTTCATCGAACTCATCGAAGAGGGTGACGGCGACGGCTGGCGGCGGGAGTTCGCCGGGGTGCCGGAGGAGGCGCGGGAGGTGCGGAGGTTCCTGCGGTCGCTGCTGGCCGACTGCCCGTTCCTGGACGACGTGCTGCTCGGCGTGGACGAGCTGGCCGTCAACACGATCCGGCACACGCGGTCGGGGAGGCCCGGCGGGAGGTTCGTCGTGGAGGTGCGCCGGTGCCATGGAGTGCTCGGGGAAGCCGGGGTGCGAGGGGAGAAGGTCGTCGTCTGGGTGCGGGACGAGGGCGGGCCGCGCGAGCCCGCGATCCCGCCCGGCGGCGACGGGTTCGCCGAGAACGGGCGCGGCCTCCTCACGCTCTCGCGGACCGCCGAGAGCTGGGGATGGTTCGGCGACGCCCATGGCCGGACGGTCTGCGCGGTCTTCGCCGAGCCGGGTGCGTCAGGCGAGCACGCGGCGGACGCCCGCGGCTCGGAGGCGCATCGGGCGCAGCGCGGATAGACCCCGTCCAGCCCGGTCCAGGCGGTGCACGCCGGGGGTCGAGCGCGGGGGGCCAGAGGTGCGGTCGGGTGTGTGAGGCGGTCAGAGGAGACCCGGCCGGTAGACCCCCTCTAGCCGGTCCAGGCGGCGCGCAAGGTGCTCCGGCCGGGGAACGAATGCCGGGGGTCGAGCGCGGGGGCCAAGGACGCGGTCGGGTGTGCGAGGTGGTCGGAGGCGGTCCGGCCGTAGACCTCGTTCGGCCCGGTCCGGGTGGCGCGTGCGGCGCTTCGGCCGGGGCCGAATGGCGGGGGAACGGTCCAAAGGTGCGGCCGGGTGTGCGAGGCGGTCAGAGATGGCCCGGCCGGGGGAGGGGGACGCGGTGGCGGATGAGGGAGGCGTGGGGGCAGAGGGCGGGGGGCTGGAGGCGGGCGGGGTCGTTGGCCTGGATGGCGAGGCTGACGAGGGACTCCAGGAGGGAGAGGTCGCTGTCGGAGTCGAGGCGGACGCGGATCCAGGAGGAGTGCGGGGGGACGTCGACGCGGCCGGAGCCCAGGAGGGCGGGGGCGAGGCGGTGGATGAGGGGGTGGGCGAGGCGGACCTCCGCGCGGTCGTCGTGGTGGAAGTGCACGATCTGGCGGCCGGCGAGGGCCAGGGCGTGGCCGGGCGGGGCGTCGGCGCGGCACGGGGTGAGCGGCCAGTCGCGGAAGCGGTCGATGGCCGGTTCGATGTACGAAGCGGTGCTGGGGAGGCGTCCTCGGCTCATGCCGCCAGCGTGGCCGAAGACGGGGCGCGGCGGCCGGGAGCAGGGCGTCTTAGTGGGATTCCGCGGTTCCTGGTGGCTTCCAGGAAGTCGTGGTCCGGCACGGGAGGCGTCCTGGAAGCGGCGGGGAGATGACCGGTCGGCGAACTCCCGACCAAGTAGATGATCTCCCCTGGATCTGGTGGCATCCTGATGTACCGCATCGGGGTGGTACGGATCGGAAACCTGCGAGAGGGACAGATAGGGCGTGAACTCCTATCTCGCTCTCAAGGCGGAGTTCGCCGGTGAGCTCGTCGCATGCCTGCGGGGCGTGGCCCCGGACGTGCTGGCCGAACGCACCGGGCTGCTGGAGACGACGGTCCGGGCGCTGACGGCCGGGGAGCCGGCGTCCTGGGAGGTCGTCAGCGCGTGCCTGGCCGCGGCGGGCGCCGACGGCGACGCCGTGAGGCGGATGCGCGACCGGTGGTCGGCGGTCGAGCGGGCCATGTGGGACGAGCGGGGGGACGGGCCGCGCGCCGCGTTCGAAAGGGACCCGCGCGGCAGGCCCGCCGGGATCGTCGACCTGTTCCAGCCGAAGGTCCCGTGGCGGCGGCTGACCGCGCGGCACCCGGTGACGTTCGAGCCGTGGGCCGAGCCGGTCTTCGACGCCGTCCGGCGGCTGCCCGACCCGGCCTCGGCCGGTGACCTCCGCGAGTTCTACGGGCTGCTCGCCCTGCTGCGGACCTGGGCGGGCTCCCCGCGCCAGACCGAGATCGAACGCCGCTCGTGGGGTGCGCTCCCCGACGCCACCGTCAGCGCGATGCTCCAGAAGGACAGGTGGCGGACGGCCAACGACAGGGAACGGCGCCGGATCGGCTACTTCGCCGCCGCCTGCGGCCTGCCCGAACCCGAGATCACCCGCTGGGTCGAGAACTACGACCGTGTCCGCCGCCTCCCCCCGCCCGACGACCTCTCCCGGGCCCGCGCCGAGGCCGCGGAGACCGCCGGGCGGCTGGCCGAGGCCACGGCCGAGAACGCCGGACTACGCGACCGCCTCACGGCACTCCAGGCCGAAGCCGCGGAGCGGCTCGCCGAAGCCCGCGCCGAGGGCATCGGGCTGCGCGACCAGCTCATGGCGCTCCAGGCGGAGAGCGCCGAGCGGTCGGCCGCCCTCAGAACGCAGAGCACCGAGCTGCGAGAGCGGCTGGCCGAGGCCGTCGAGCGGTTGAGCACGGCCCGCGCCGAAGCGGACGAGCGGTTGAACGCGGCTCGCGCCGAGGCGGACGAGCAACTGGGTGCGGTCCGCGCCGAGGCGGTCGAGCGGTTGAACGCGGTCCGAGCCGAGGCGGACGAGAAGCTGAGCGCGGCTCGCGCCGAGGGTGCCGAGCTGCGCGAACGCCTCACGGCGGTCGAGGCCGAGAACACCGGGTTGAGCGAGCGTCTCAGCGAGGCGGTGGGGAAGCCGGCCGGATGGCGGCGGGCGGCGGCCGTGGCGGTCGGCGTGGTGCTGTTCGCCTGCGGGACGCTGGCCGGTCACGTCGTGCGCGGCCCGTCCGACGGCTCCTGCTTCCGGGGGACCCTCCGCCTCGTCGGCTCGACGGCCTTCGAGCACATGGCGCGCACCCTGGCGGCCGGTTACGGGGAGCACTGCCCGGACGCGACCGTCGAGGTGGAGGCGATCGGCTCCAACGAGGGGGTGCGCGCCCTGGCCGACCCCGACACCGACGCCGCGACGACCATCGCGATGCACGACGGGCATCTGAGCCCCGGCTCCGCGGAAGTCCGGCTCCGCGGCTTCCAGGGCCTGGCGGTCTCCCTGGTCTCGTTCGCCGTCGTCGTCAACAAGGACACCGGTGTCACCGGCCTGTCGGCCGCGGACCTGCGCTCGGTCTACGCCGAGGACGGCGGCCCGGTGAACTGGAAGCGCCTGGGCGGCGCCGACCTGCCCGTCCGCCTGATCGGCAGGACCGAGGGCAGCGGCACCCGCACGATCTTCGAGGAGCGGGTCCTCGCCGGACCCGAGCCGCGCCTGTCGTCCCGCGACTGCCTCACCCGAGACGAGCTCCACGACGACGCCCGCCTCATCCGCTGCGAACGCAGCAGCCAGAGCCAGGTGCTCGACCTGGTCGGCCGCACCCCCGGCGCGATCGGCTACTCCGAGCTCCGCGAGGCCGCCGACGCCCGCAGGCACCCGAACCTGCGCGTCCTCGCCCTGGACGGCAGGAAGCCGGACGTCTCCGCCGACCCCGCCCGCTACCCCTTCGTGGCCCCCGAGGTCTTCTACACCCGGGGCCTTCCCGCCAACGGCACCCCCGCCTCGGCCTTCCTCACCTTCCTGGCCACCGCCCCGGCCCGCCGCCTCCTGGAACGCCTCGGCGCCCCCGTGTGCGTCGCCCCCGCGGAGCCCCTGGCCGCCTTCTGCGGCCCCGGAACAGGCCGCATATGAGACTTGTCACCACATAGGTATTTTGACATACCTATAGCTTCATAGCTTAATCTGGATTCCCATGAGCGCTGATGAGCACGAGGCCGGAGGCACGGACCCGCGGGACGTCGCCTCCGCCCTGGCTCGGGCGCTTCCCGGGCTGCACCGGGCGATGGAACGGCGGCTCGCGCGGGACTTCGGGCATCCCAAACCCCCGGAGAACCAGCTCGCGGTGCTGCGGCTGGTCCGGGCCCGCGACGGGATCACCGTGCGGGAGGCGGCAGAGGCTCTGCTGATGAAGCCGAACAACCTCAGCGCGCTGGTCTCGCAGATGGTCAACGCCGGGATGCTGCGCAAGGAGCAGGACCCGGACGACCGGCGCATCGTCCATCTCCACGTGGCCGAGGAGTCCCTCGGCCACCTCAACGCGGTGGACACGTTCTTCCGCGACTACGTCACCAGGGCGCTCGAAGCCCTGGGCGCCGAGGAAAGGGCGGACATCCGCAGGGCGCTACCCGCGCTCGAGGAACTCGCCCGGCACATCGACCCGGCCGCCGACTGACCGTCGCCGCCGTTTTCTCGCTTCTCTCTCACCCAGAACCATGAGGAGTACCCCCGTATGTCCGCAAGCTCTCCCGACCTTGCCGTGCCTCCGGCGCACTCGCCGCCGGAGGCGCGCAGAAGCGCACGGTCCAACCCCTGGCTGACGCTGATCGCCGTCGCGTTCGGCCTGTTCATGGTGGGTCTCGACGGCAGCGTGGTCTCGATCGCCAACCCCGAGATCGGCCGCGACCTCAACGCCTCCACCGCCGACCTGCAGTGGGTCACCAACTCCTACCTCCTGGCCCTTGCCGCCGCGCTGATCCTCGGCGGCAAGCTCGGCGACCGCTTCGGGCGGCGCACGTACTACCTGATCGGCGTGGCCGGGTTCACCGTCGCGTCCGTGGCGATCGGCCTGGCCGGGTCGATCGAGGGCGTCATCGCCTTCCGTGCCGCGCAGGGCCTCTTCGGCGCGCTGCTGATGCCCAACACCCTCGGCCTGCTGCGCGCGGTCTTCCCGCCGAGGAAGTTCGGCATGGCGGTCGGCATCTGGGCGATGGTCTCGTCCGTCTCCACCGCGCTGGGTCCGATCGTCGGCGGCCTGCTCGTGCAGCACGTGAACTGGGAGTCGGTCTTCTACATCAACGCGCCCATCGGCGTCATCGCCCTGGTGTTCAGCGCGATGGTGCTGCCGCAGAGCAAGAATTCCACCGGCCACCACCGGTTCGACGTCCCCGGCGTCGTCCTGCTGGCCGCGGGCCTGATCCTGCTGGTCTTCGGCATCGTCAAGGGCGAGACCTGGGGCTGGACCGCGGGCGGCACCCTGGGCTCCATCGCCGCGGGCCTGGCCGTCCTGGCCTTCTTCGGCTGGTACGAGACGCGCCAGGAGCACCCGCTGCTGCCGATGCGGCTGTTCCGCAACACCGCGCTGACCATCGGCACGGTCATCACGGCCGTCAACTTCTTCGTCCTGCTCGGCGTGATCTTCTTCGTGATGCTCTACCTGCAGAACGTCCGGGGCTTCAGCCCCGTCGAGGCGGGCGTCCGCACCCTCCCGCTCAGCCTGGCCTCGGTGGTCGCCGCCCCGCTGGGCGCCGCGCTCACCGAGCGGTTCGGGCCGCGCCTGACGATGCCGCTCGGCATGGCGCTGCAGGCCGCCGCGTCGTTCGGGATCCTCACCTGGGGCACCGACTCCTCCTACGCCGCCATGTGGCCGCCCTTCATCGCGCTGGGCCTGGGCGTCGGCATGGTGATGTCGGCCTCGTCCGAGGCGATCGTCGGCAACGCGCCCGTCAAGGACGCCGGTGTCGCCGGAGGCCTCCAGGCGACGGCGCTGCAGATCGGCGGCGCGATGGGTACCTCCGTCCTCATCTCCCTGATCGCCGGCCGCGTCGGCTCCACCTTCACCGGCGAGCTGCACGACGCGGGAGTCCCCGGCCCCGTGGCCCACGCCCTGTCGGAGGCCGAGGACGCCGTCACGATGGGCGTCTCCCCGGTCTCGCCCGACATGCCCCTCCAGCTGAAGACCGCCGTGACCGAGGCCGCGGGCAGCGCCTTCATGAACGGCGCGCACACCGCCGTCCTCGTCACCGGCATCCTGTGCGTCGCCGGCTGCGTCGTCGCCGCCGTCGGCCTACGGTCCGACCCGAAGGCCGTCCAGGACGCCTGACGTTCAGGCGGAGGACGCGATCTCCGCCCCCACCTCGGCCATGAGGCCGCGCAGCCAGACGTGCCCCGCGTCGTGGGTGTGGACGGGATGCCACCACATGGCCTCGACGAAGGGGACCGGCTCGTAGGGCGGGGCCATCGTGCGGACCGCCGCCCGCCCCTCCAGCCGCCGGGCGAGGCGCTCCTGGACCAGGGCGATGCGGTCGGTCCCCGCGACGAAGAACGGCAGGGACTGGAAGCTCTCCACCACCACCTCCACCCGCATGTCGAAGCCGAGCAGCTCGAGCTGCTTGGCCGCCGGCGTGTAGGCGGTCGGGCGGTGGTACAGCCCCGCCCAGGGCGACCTCGCCAGGTCGTCCATCGTGAGATCCACGACCGGGTTGTCGGCCGCGACCATGCACAACCACCGGTCGTGGAACAGGTCGACCGACGGGTAGCCCGAGATGACGCCGTGCGGCATGAACAGCCCGTCGACCGTGCGCAGGGCCGTGTCCAGGACGTCCTCGGTGACCGAGGCGACCTGGGTCAGCCGCAGGCGCACCCCCGGGGCCCGCCGCCGGACGGTCCGCGACAGCTCCTCGCCGAGCACGGCGAGCGCGTAGTCGGACGTCATGATCACGAACTCGCGCTCGGAGGTGAGCGGGTCGAAGTCCGGCTGCGCCGAGAAGACGCGTTCGAGCATCTCGCAGGCCGACTCGGCCGGCTCCCGCAACGACAACGCCAGCGGGGTCAGCTCGTAGCCGCCGCCGCGGACCCGCACCAGGAGCTCGTCGTCGAAGTGGCGGCGCAGCCGGGCCAGCGCCGCGCTCATGGCGGGCTGGCTGAGCCCGATCTCCATGCCCGCCCTGGTCACGCTGCGCTCGCGCAGCAGGGCGCGCAGCGCCACCACCAGGTTGAGGTCGAGGCTCGCCAGCTGAAGCGACCTGATCATTGGCACATCCATGTCGTGAATACTAAGTATGGGAACTATCTATTTCCCAAATTCCGTGATCGGAGCCACATTAGAGGACACCATCACGGAAGGAAACCTCGTGGAATCACATTCGTCACCGGCGGGCCCGTTCGCCCTGGGCTCCTTCGCCCTGGCCGGCCGGGAGTTCGCCGGCCTCGTCGTCGGGGACCGGGTACGGGAGCTGTCCGGTCCTGAGCTGCCCGCCACCACCCGCGGCCTGCTGGCGGAGTGGGACCGCGTCCTGCCGCTGCTGACCGGGCTGGCCGCCGCGGGGGACGGCGACTGGCACGACCTGGCCGACCTGAAGGTCCTGGCGCCCGTCGAGCCGCGGCAGATCTTCCAGTCCGGCGCCAACTACCGGACCCACGTGATCGACCTGGCCGTGGCCCACCGCCAGAAGGACGACTCGCGCAGCGACGCGGAGATCCGCGAAGAGGTCGCGGCGATGATGGACCGCCGCGCCGCCGAGGACCTCCCGTACGTGTTCATCGGCCTGCCGAGCGCGATCACCGGCCCGTACGACGACGTCGTCGTCCCCGGCTGGTGCGCCAAGCCGGACTGGGAGCTGGAACTGGCCGCCGTCATCGGCGAGCCCGCCTATCAGGTGAGCGTCGAAGAGGCACTCGACCACGTCGCGGCCTACACGATCGCCAACGACGTCACCGCCCGCGAGGCGGTGTTCCGCCGCGACATGCCGGAGATCGGCACCGACTGGATGCGCAGCAAGAACGCCCCGACGTTCACCCCGCTCGGCCCCTACCTCGTCCCGGCCGCCTTCCTCGGCGACACCGGCGACCTGCGGGTGACCCTCAAGGTCAACGGCAGGGCCTACCAGGACGAGTCCACCAAGGACATGATCTTCGGCGTCGCCCGGCTGGTCTCCTACATCTCCCAGACCTCCCGGCTGCTGCCCGGCGACCTCGTCCTGACCGGCAGCCCCGCCGGCAACGGCATGCACTGGGGCGTCCTCCTGCAGGACGGCGACCTCATGGAGGGCTCCATCACCGGCCTCGGCGTCCAGCGCAACCGGGTCGTGCGATGACCCTCGACCGCACCGACCCCGAGGGCGAGATCGCCAAGGCCGCCGAGAAGTACTCCAACTGGGGCCGCTGGGGCGACGACGACGTGCTGGGCACCGTCAACTTCCTCACCGAGGCCAAGCGCCGCGAGGGCGCCGCGCTGGTGCGGCGGGGCGTGTCCTTCTCGCTGGCGCAGAGCTTCGACATGAACGGCCCGCAGAAGGGCTGGCGGCGGCGCACCAACCCCGTCCACACCATGCTCGACACCGGCACCGACGCCGCCCTGGGCAACCAGGGCTTCCCGCACGGCATCGGCGGCGCGGACGACGTCATCGCGATGCCGCTGCAGTGCTCCACCCAGTGGGACGGCCTCGGCCACATCTTCGACCACGGCAGGGCGTGGAACGGCCGCCCGGCCGAGAAGGTCGTCACCTCCGACGGCGACCTGGTGACCGGCATCGAGACGCTCGCCGCCCCCATCGTGGGCCGCGGCGTGCTCCTCGACGTCGGCCGGGTGATCGGCACCGACGGCGAGCTGCCCGACGGCTTCGCCATCACCGAGGAGCACCTCGTCGCGACGGCGGAGGCGCACGGCGTCGCCGTCGGCCGCGGCGACATCGTCTGCGTCCGCACGGGCCAGCTCGCCCGCGCCCGCCGCGACGGCTGGGGCGACTACGCCGGAGGCCCCGCACCCGGCCTGTCGTTCACCTCCGCGGGCTGGCTGCACCGCACCGAGATCGCCGCGATCGCCACCGACACGTGGGGCTTCGAGGTGCGCCCCAACGAGTTCGACGAGGCCTTCCAGCCGCTGCACCAGGTCGCCATCCCCAACATGGGCCTGCTCATCGGCGAGATGTGGGACCTGGAGGCACTGGCCGCCGACTGCGCCGAGGACGGCGTCCACGAGTTCTTCCTCACCGCTCCGCCCCTGCCCGTCACCGGAGCGGTGGGCTCCCCCGTCAACCCCCTCGCAGTGAAATGAGCCCCCTGTGAACAGAGTCCTCATCGTCGGCGGCGGCATCGCCGGCTCGGCCCTGGCGATCCTGCTGGGCCGCGGCGGCCTCGACGTCGAGATCGTGGAGATCAACTCCGACGTCACCGCGCTCGGCTCCGGCATCACCCTGCAGGGCAACGCGCTGCGCGTCCTGCGCGACCTGGGCGTCTGGGACGAGGTGCTGCCCCTGGGGTACCCCTTCGACGAGCTGGGCCTGCGCGCCCCCGACGGCACCGTGCTCGCCGAGCTCCCCGACGCCCGCACCGGCGGCCCCGACCTGCCCGCCACGCTCGGCATGAACCGGCCCGAGCTCGCCGCGGTCCTGCACAAGGCCGTCAAGGACGCCGGAGCGAAGATCCGGTTCGGCCTGACCGTCGACTCCCTCACCCAGGACGGCGACAGCGTGGAGGTGGCCTTCCGGGACGGCACCACCGGCACGTACGACCTGGTCGTCGGCGCGGACGGCATCAGCTCCCACATCCGCGGCCTCCTCGGCATCGAGGCCGAGCGCAGGCCCGTCGGCATGGGCATCTGGCGGATCCACACCCGGCGGCCGCAGGCCGTCCGGCGGACCGACCTCATCTACGGCGGCCCCTGCTACATCGCGGGCTACTGCCCGACCAGCGAGACCGAGATGTACGCCTACCTCGTGGAGAAGGCTCGCCCCAAGGGCGCGGTCGCGCCCGCCGACATGGCGGCCGAGATGCACCGGCTCGCGCAGGGCTACGGCGGCCCGTGGGAGGAGATCCGCGCGGACCTCGCCACCGCGGACCCCGCCCGCATCAACTACACCTGGTTCGAGGCGCTGCTGGTCGAGCGCCCCTGGAACCGCGGCCGGGTCGTGCTCATCGGCGACGCCGCGCACGCCTGCCCGCCCACCATCGCCCAGGGCGCCGCGATGTGCCTGGAGGACGCGTCCGTGCTCGCCGAACTGGTCCTGGCCGGTGAGCCCGACCTGTTCGAGAGGTTCATGGACCGCCGCCTCGACCGCGTCCGCGCGGTCGTCGACGCCTCGGTCCAGCTGTGCGAGTGGCAGCTCGAAGGCAGGCGGGACGCCGACGTCCCCGGCCTGATGGGCCGCGTCGCCACCCTCCTGACGGAGCGCCCATGACCACGATCGACGTCCACGCCCACGTCATCCTGCCGGAGATCGAGCAGGCCGTCGCCGGGCGGCCGGGACTGGCCGAGCACAAGGCGCTCGACGCCCGCCGCAACGGCGCCGAGGCCCTGGCCGTCAGCGGCCCCATGGTCGGCTCGCGGATCCCGAAGCTGACGCAGGTCCCGGTGCGGCTGGCCGACATGGACGCCCAGGGCGTCGACGTCCAGATCGTCAGCCCGTCCCCGTCGCACTACCACTACTGGGCCGACGCCGACCTGGCCCGCGAGGTGTGGGAGCTGGCGAACAAGGGCACCGCCGCGCACTGCGCGCAGGCCCCCGACCGGCTGCGCGGCCTGGGCCTCGTCCCGCTCCAGCACCCCGAGCTGGCGCCGCGGGCCCTGGACCACGCGCTGGAGCAGGGCCTGCTCGGCGTGGAGATCTCCTCGCACGCGCCGGGCGTCGAGCTGTCCGACCCGCGCCTGGAGGCCTTCTGGGCGCACGCGGCCGAGACGGGCGCGGTCGTCTTCCTGCACCCGTTCGGCTGCACCCTGGACGAGCGGCTCGACCGCTGGTACCTGTCCAACATCGTCGGGCAGCCCACCGAGAACGCCGTCGCGCTCTCCCACCTGATCTTCTCCGGGGCGCTGGACCGGCACCCCGAGCTGAAGATCGTCGTCTCGCACGGCGGCGGCTACCTGCCCACCTACCTGGGGCGCGCCGACCACGGCTGGCAGGCGCGCCCCGACGCGCGCGGCTGCGCCGAACGCCCCAGCAGCTACCTGCGGCGGCTGTACTTCGACTCCCTCGTCCACGACCCGGGCGTGCTGCGCGCCCTCGTCGCCGCGGCCGGAGCCGACCGGATCGTCCTCGGCTCGGACTACCCGTTCGACATGGGCGTGGAGGACCCGCTGGAGCGGCTCGCCGAGGCGGGCCTGTCCGACGCCGACCACCGGGCCATCGCCGGCGCGACGGCCGCCCCTCTCTTCGGAATCAAGGAGTGACCATGCGTCTCATCACGCATCTGAGGCACGTCGACCTGGCGGTGCCCGACTACGACAAGCAGCGCGAGTTCTACGCCGGAGTCTGGGGGCTGACCGAGGTCGCCAACGACAGCGGCCTGTCCTTCCTGGCCGCCGAGGGCTCGCCCGAGCAGTACATCATCCGGCTGCGCCAGGCCGACGACAAGCGCCTCGACCTCATCGCGTTCGGCGCCGAGACCCCCGCCGACGTCGACGCCCTGGCCGAGCGCCTCGGCGGCGCGGGCGTCCGGCTGATCTCCACGCCGGGCGCGATCGACACCCCCGGCGGCGGCTACGGCTTCCGGTTCTTCGACCTCGACGGCCGCACCGTCGAGATCTCCGCCGACGTGGCGCTGCGCGCCCACCGGAAGCTGGAGCCCAAGGAGTCGGTGCCCGTGCGGCTCTCGCACGTGGTGCTCAACGCCCCCGACATCGACGCCACGCGGGTCTGGTACGAGACCCATCTGGACTTCGCCCTGTCGGACACGCTGTCCTCGCCGCACATGGGCAAGGTCATGCACTTCATGCGCTGCAACCCCCAGCACCACAGCATGGCCATCGCCAGGGGCCCGCACACCTCGCTGCACCACATCAGCTTCGAGCTGCGCGGCCTGGACGAGTACATGTACGGCACCGGACGGCTCCTGCGCTCGGGGACCCGCATGATCTGGGGCCCCGGACGCCACCTGGCCGGCGACAACACCTTCTCCTACTTCCTCGACCCGCACGGCAACACCGTCGAGTACACCACCGAGCTGGAGGAGCTCGACGAGGACACCTGGCACCCCGGCGTCCACGACTTCTCCCAGCCCGAGGTCACCGACCAGTGGGGGACGGCCAACCCCATGAACGAGCTGGTGGCCAAGGAGTCCTTCAACGACCCCGACCGCGGCGTCTTCGTCGCCCCGCCCGTCTGAGGAGGACCATGCGCTACGCGACCTGCGAACACCGCGGGCGGACCTGGTCCGGCGTCGTCTCCGGCGACGCCGTCCACCCGCTCGGCACGCCCCTGCTCCGGCTCATCCAGGAGGGCGGCGAGGCGCTGCGGCGCCACACCGAGGAGGCGCTCGCCGCGCCGGGGATCCCGCTCGCGGACGTCCGGCTGCTCGCGCCGATCGAGCCCCCAGCCGTCCGCGACTTCGTGGCCTTCGAGGAGCACGTCGAGGGGGTGCGGCGCAGCGTCGACGGCGTCAGCGGCGTCCCCGACCAGTGGTATGCGGCACCGACGTTCTACTTCACCAACCCCTACGCCGTGATCGGCACCGGGGCGGACGTGCCGGTGCCGCCCGGCAGCGAGGTCCTGGACTTCGAGCTGGAGGTCGCCGTCATCATCGGCGCGGAGGGCCGCGACCTGACGCCGGAGGAGGCGCGCGACCACATCTTCGGTTACGCGATCTTCAACGACTGGTCGGCACGCGACCTGCAGTCCGCCGAGATGAAGGTCGGGCTCGGCCCCTGCAAGGGCAAGGACACGGCGACCACGCTCGGCCCGTGGATCGTCACCGCCGACGAGCTGGAGCCCTACCGCGACGCCGACGGCTTCCTGCGCCTGGGCATGTCCGTCGAGGTCAACGGCACCGAGGTCGGCCGCGACCTGCTGTCCAACATGGGGTGGCCGTTCGAGGAGCTCGTCGCCTACGCCTCGCGCGGCACGGCCGTGCGCCCCGGCGACGTCCTGGGCTCGGGCACCTGCGGCAACGGCGGCTGCCTGGCCGAGCTGTGGGGTCTGTCGGGGAAGCAGGACCCGCCCCCGCTCCGGCCCGGCGACGTCGTCACCATGACGGTCGAGGGCATCGGCACCATCGCCAACACCGTCGTCGAGGGCGTCCCCGTCCGCCCGGTCCCGGCCGCCCGGCCGAGACCCCGCACCCGCCCCTGAGGAACGCGGCCCCGGCCTGGCCGGGGCCGCGCTCGTTCTCAGTCGCGGCTGAAGGCCGCGTCGAACGAGGAGGCGGGCGGTTCGATGCGGGTGAGGGAGCGGATGTAGGACAGGGCGTCGGGCGCGCCGACCAGGCGGTCCATCCCGGCGTCCTCCCACTCGATGGAGATCGGGCCCGCGTAGCCGATGGAGTTGAGGGCGCGGAAGCAGTCCTCCCACGGGACGTCGCCGTGGCCGGTGGAGACGAAGTCCCAGCCGCGGCGCAGGTCGCCCCACGGCAGGTGGGAGCCCAGCCGCCCGTTGCGCCCGTTGCCGGTGCGGCGGCGGGTGTCCTTGCAGTCGACGTGGTAGATCCGGTCGGCGAAGTCGAGCAGGAAGCCGACGGGGTCGAGGTCCTGCCAGACGAAGTGGCTCGGGTCCCAGTTGAGGCCGAAGGCGGGACGGCGGCCGATCGCCTCCAGGGTGCGGGCGGTCGTCCAGTAGTCGTAGGCGATCTCGCTGGGGTGCACCTCGTGGGCGAACCGCACGCCGACCTCGTCGAAGACGTCCAGGATCGGGTTCCAGCGGTCGGCGAAGTCGGCGTAGCCGCGTTCGATCATCTCCGGCGGGACGGGCGGGAACATCGCCACGGTGTGCCAGATCGACGAGCCGGTGAAGCCGACGACGGTGTCCACGCCCAGCTTCGCCGCGGCCCGCGCGGTGTTCTTCATCTCCTCGGCGGCACGTTGCCGCACGCCCTCGGGCTCCCCGTCGCCCCAGACCCGGTCGGGGACGATGGCGCGGTGCCGCTCGTCGATCGGGTGGTCGCAGACGGCCTGCCCGACGAGGTGGTTGGAGATGGTCCAGACGCGCAGCCCGTGCCGTTCCAGCAGGTCGCGGCGCCCCTGGAGGTAGTCGTCGTCCTCCAGCGCGCGCACGACGTCGAAGTGGTCGCCCCAGCAGGCGATCTCCAGCCCGTCGTAACCCCAGGAGGAGGCGAGCCGGCACACTTCTTCGAACGGCAGGTCGGCCCACTGGCCGGTGAACAGGGTGATCGGGCGGGACATGCGCACGGATCCCTTCGGGAGAGGGACGTGTGCGTCGACCACGTCGCAGCGGATGCGTCACCGGCGCCTCGGGCGTGCCACCGCCGTCGACCCCGGTCGCGCCATTGTTACTAGCCGACCGCCGCCGGGTCAACGGTGACCGCGTGGTCGATGGATCCGGGCGCCAGGACGTGCTCGACGACCATGACGGCCGCGCCGATGACGCCCGCGCGGTCGCCGAGGGTGCTGGCGCGGATCGTCAGGTGCTGCGTGGCCAGCGGCAGCGACCTGCTGTAGATGGTCTCGCGGACGCCCGCCAGCAGGTGTTCGCCCGCCTCGGCGATGTCCCCGCCGAGCACGATCGTCGACGGGTTGAAGAAGTTCACGATCGACGCCATGACGCGGCCGACCTCGCGCCCGGCCTGGCGGATGAGCTGGGCCGCGCGGGAGTCCCCGGCGCGCAGCAGCGCCACCACGTCCCGGCTGCCCCGGGCGTCGACGCCCTGGGCGCGCAGCGCCGCCGCCATCGACGCGCCGGACGCCACCGCCTCCAGGCAGCCGACGTTGCCGCAGCGGCAGACCGTGTCGACGGCCGAGGGGACCTGGATGTGCCCGACGTCCCCGGCCGCGCCCTGGGCGCCCCGGTGCAGGTCGCCGCCGGCGATGATGCCGCAGCCGATGCCGGTGCCGATCTTGATGAAGATGAGGTGGTCGACCGCGGGGCGGGCGGTCCAGTGCTCGCCGAGCGCCATGATGTTCACGTCGTTGTCGGCCAGGACCGGCGCGCCGATCCGCTCGCCCAGCCACTCGGGCACGGGGAAGGCGTCCCAGCCCGGCATGATCGGCGGGTTGACGGGCCGGCCGGAGGAGTGCTCGACGGGTCCGGGCAGGCCCACCCCGACCCCGCACACCTGGCCGAGGTCGCGGCCGGTCTCGGCGAGCATCTCCTCGAAGGCGCCCACCAGCCAGCCGAGCGTCGCCTCGGGCCCGGCGTCGATGCGCAGCTCCACGGCGCGTTCGGCCAGCACGGTCAGGCCGAGGTCGAGCACGGCCAGCCGCGCGTGGGTGGCGCCCAGGTCGGCCGTGAGCACCACGCGCACGTTCTCGTTGAACGCGAAGGCCACTGCCGGACGCCCGCCGGAGGAGATCGCGTCCTCGGTGGGGACCACCCAGTGCCGGCTCATGAGCGCGTCGAGCCGGTGGGACACCGTGGAGCGCGCGAGCCCGGTGAGCTGGGCGAGCTCGGCGCGGGTGCGGGGGCGGCCGTCTCGGAGGATCGCGAGGAGGGCTCCCGCCCCCGTAGCCGCCTGACCGCTGGGTTCACTAGCCATGCCGGACATCTTACTGCGATCATCGGCTGACTTTCGTTGACAGAAATCATAAGTCACTCTTATCGTCTCGAAACATGCCGGACATTAAGGATCCGCTGCTCGTTATGAGCGGGATCGTCAAGCAGTTCCCCGGGGTGCGCGCCCTCGACGGCGTCGACCTCGAGGTCCTGCCTGGCGAAGTGCACTGCCTGCTCGGCCAGAACGGCGCGGGCAAGTCGACGCTCATCAAGACGCTCGCGGGCGCCCACCAGCCCGACGAGGGCGTCATCCGCCTGGGCGGCGAGGAGGTCCGGCTCACCGGGCCGGTCGCCGCGATCAGGCTCGGCATCTCGACCATCTACCAGGAGCTCGACCTGGTGGACGGGCTGAGCGTCGCCGACAACGTCTTCCTCGGCCACGAGAAGGCGAGGTTCGGCTTCACCCGCACCGCCGACGCCCACCGGGCGGCGAGCGAGCTGCTCACCCGGCTCGGCCACGGCGAGATCCCGCCCGCCACCGAGGTCGGCTCGCTGCCGCCCGCCGGCAAGCAGGTCGTCAGCATGGCCAGGGCGCTCTCCCACGAGGCCCGCCTCATCGTGATGGACGAGCCCTCCGCGGCCCTGGCGCACGACGAGGTGGACAACCTCTTCCGCACCATCCGCGAACTGACCGCCCAGGGCGTGGCCGTCGTCTACATCTCCCACCGGCTGGAGGAGATCCGCGAGATCGGCGACCGGGTGACCGTGCTCAAGGACGGCCGCACCGTCGCGGTCGGCCTGCCCGCCGACACCCCCACCCGCGAGATCGTGTCGCTGATGACCGGCAGGGACGTCGAGCACGTCTTCCCGGCCCGCCCGGCCCCCGGCTCCCACGAGGGGCGGGCCGAGGTCCTGCGGGTCGAGGGCCTGAGCGTCCCCGGCGTGTTCCAGGACGTCTCCTTCGCCGTGCGCGAGGGCGAGATCGTCGGGCTGGCCGGGCTGGTCGGCTCGGGCAGGTCGGAGATCCTCGAGGCCGTCTACGGCGCGCGCAGGGCGTCCGGGAAGGTCCTGGTGGACGGAGAGCCCGTCCGGGGCGTCTCCTCCGCCGTCCGGCTCGGCCTCGGCCTCGCCCCCGAGGAGCGCAAGGCCCAGGCCCTGCTCCTGGAGGAGAGCGTCGCCCGCAACATCACGCTGGGCGGGCTCGCCCGCTACGCCCGCCTCGGCTGGCTCGACCGCGGCCGCGAGCTCGCCGACGCCGGGAGGCAGATCGACGAGCTCGGCATCCGCCCGGCGGACCCCGGGCGGCCCGTCCGCACCCTGTCCGGCGGCAACCAGCAGAAGGCCGTCCTGGCCCGCTGGCTGGTGGACCGGCGCCGGCTGCTGCTCCTGGACGAACCCACCCGCGGCGTGGACGTCGGCGCCCGCGCCGACCTCTACGCGGTGATCCGCCGCCTGGCCGACGAGGGCATCGGGGTCCTGCTGGTCTCCAGCGAGATCCCCGAGGTCCTCGGCCTCGCCGACCGGGTCCTGGTGATCCGGGACGGCCGCAACGTGCACGAGTCCGACGCCCGCGAGCTCGACGAGCACCGGGTGCTCGACCTGATCATGGAAGGAAGCGCGCTGTGAACGACACGCGCACGCCGCCCGTCGGCAAGCTCCCCGCACCGGTGCGGACCCTGCGCGACCGCGGCGGGCTGCGGCACCTGGGACTGGTCGGGGCGCTGGTCCTGCTGTGCCTGGTCGGGCTCGTCACCCGGCCCGACACCTTCGCCACCTCCTCCAACCTGGTGACCCTGCTGGCGCTGGCCTCCACCATCGGCGTGATCACGGTCGGCATGACCTTCGTGATCATCGGCGGCGGCATCGACCTGTCGGTCGGCTCGGTGATGGCGCTGGCCTCGGTCTGGGCGACGACCGTGGCGACCCAGTCCTACGGCCCGTGGGTGATGGCGCTCTGCGCGCTCCTGGTCGGCACCGCGACCGGCGCGGTCAGCGGACTGCTGATCTCCTACGGCAGGATGGTCCCCTTCATCGCCACGCTGGCGATGATGGCGGCGGCCAGCGGCCTGGCCCAGCGGCTGTCGGACCGCAGGACGCAGCTGGTCGCGCCGGAGAACGACGCGATCGTGGCGCTGTCCACGACCCGCGTGCTCGGGCTGCCGATCCTCGTCTACATCTTCGCCGCGGTCGTGGCCGCGGGCTGGGTGCTGCTCAACCGCACCACCTTCGGCCGCCGCACCTACGCCGTCGGCGGCAACGCCGAGGCCGCGCGCCTGGCCGGCATCGACGTCAGGAAGCACACCGTGCTGCTGTACGCGCTGTCCGGCCTGTGCTGCGGCATCGCCGCCCTCATCATCATGGCCCGCACCACCGCGGGCTCCTCCACCCACGGCTACCTCTACGAACTGGACGCCATCGCCGCGGTGATCATCGGCGGCACCCTGCTGACCGGCGGGCGCGGCACCATCATCGGCTCGATCCTCGGCCTGCTCGTCTTCACGGTCATCACCAACCTGTTCATCCTCAACGGCCTGGACACCAGCGACCAGCTCATCGCCAAGGGGCTGATCATCGTCGCCGCCGTCCTGCTCCAGCAGCGCACCGCGAACACGGGTTAGCGCTGCGCCCACGACCCGTCCGTTCCACCACCCCCACCCCCCAGGGAGACCCCATGTCCCACAGCCCCGGACGCCGCGGATTCCTGTTCGGCGGAGCCGTCATCGGCGGCGGCCTGCTCGCGTCGGCCTGCACCAGCAACGCCTCCAACGACGAGAAGTCCGCCTCGGCCCCCGCCCTGGCCGGCACCGACAACGAGAAGCCGGGTCAGAAGGTCGTCATCGGCTTCTCCGCCCCGGCCGCCGACCACGGCTGGATCGCCGCGATCGCCAAGAACGCCGAGGCCACCGCGAAGCTGTACTCCGACGTGGAGTTCAAGGCGGTCGAGCCCACCAACGACATCAACCAGCAGATCGCCGCGGTCGAGTCCCTCATCGACGCCAAGGTCGGGGCGCTCGTCATCCTGCCCAACGACGGCCAGCAGCTCAACCAGGTCGCCCGCAAGGCGTCCGACGCGGGCATCCCGGTCGTCAACCTCGACCGGGTCTTCCCCGACAAGCTCTCGTACCGGACGTGGATCGGCGGCGACAACTACGGCATGGGCGTGGCGGCCGGCCACTACATCGGCGCGAAGCTCAAGGAGAAGGGCGTCGCCGAGCCCGTCATCCTGGAGATCCAGGGCATCGCCACGCTCCCGCTCACCCAGGACCGCAGCAAGGGCTTCGCCGACGCGCTGAAGACCTACGGGTTCACCGTGACGGCCCAGCAGGACGCCCAGTTCACCGTCCAGTCCGGCACGGACGTGGCCACCAACCTCCTGCAGGCGCACAAGAAGATCGACGCGCTGTGGAACCACGACGACGACCAGGGCGTCGGCGTCCTGGCCGCGATCAAGGAGGCGAACCGCAACGAGTTCTTCATGGTCGGCGGCGCCGGTTCGGCCAACGCCATGCGGGAGATCAAGAGCGGCTCGTCCGTGCTGGAGGCGACCGTCACCTACAGCCCCAGCATGGCCTCGTCGGCGGTCAAGCTGGCCCGTCTGATCGCCCAGGGCAAGGGTATGAGCGACCTGGTCGAGCAGGGAGTGCCGCAGTCGATCACGCTGGCCTCGGAGACGATCACCAAGGACAACGTCGACACCTACCTGCCGCTCGGCTTCGAGTCCTAGGAGAGGCTTTCCGTGACGGAGAACAGGCCCGCGCTCGGGGTCGGCATGGTCGGACACGCCTTCATGGGCCGCGTGCACTCGCAGGCGTGGCGCAGTGTCGGCGCCTTCTTCGACCTGCCCGTGCGGCCTAGCATGACGGTCCTGGCCGGCCGGTCGCGGCAGCGCACGAGCGCCGCCGCGGCCGAGCTCGGCTGGGCCGGCGCCGAGACCGACTGGCGGCGGCTGCTGGAACGCGACGACGTGCACGTCATCGACATCTGCACGCCGGGCGACACCCACGCCGAGATCGCGATCGCCGCCCTGGCGGCGGGAAAACACGTGCTCTGCGAGAAACCGCTGGCCAACTCCGTGGCGGAGGCCGCGGAGATGGCGGCGGCCGCCGAGGCCGCCGCGGCCCGCGGGGTGCGCAGCATGGTCGCCTTCAACTACCGGCGGGTGCCCGCGGTGGCGTTCGCCCGCAAGCTCGTCGCCGACGGGCGGATCGGAACGGTCCGCCACGTCCGCGCCCAGTACCTCCAGGACTGGATCGTCGATCCGCAGCACCCGCTGGTGTGGCGGCTGCGCCGGGAGAAGGCCGGGTCCGGCGCGCTGGGCGACATCGGCGCCCACATCGTCGACATGGCCCAGTACATCACCGGGGAGGCGCTGACCGGGGTGTCCGGGCTCAGCGAGACCTTCGTCAAGGAGCGCCCGCTGCCGGACGGGACCGGCACGGGAGCCGTCACCGTCGACGACGCGGTCGTGTTCATCGGCCGGCTGGAAGGGGGAGCGCTCGCCTCGTTCGAGGCCAGCCGGTTCGCGCCGGGGCGCAAGAACTCCCTGCGCCTGGAGGTCAACGGCTCGCTGGGCAGCCTCGCCTTCGACTTCGAGTCGCTCAACGAACTGCACTTCCACGACGACACCCTGCCCGCGGAGGAGGCGGGCTTCCGCCGCATCCTCGTCACCGAACCCGGGCACCCGTACGCGGGCGCCTGGTGGCCCCCCGGCCACGGCCTCGGCTACGAGCACACCTTCACCCACGAGGTGCGGGACTTCCTGGCGGCGATCGCCGAAGGCGCCGATCCCGCCCCCTCGTTCGCCGACGGGCTGCGCGTCCAGCAGGTCCTGGACGCCGTCGAGCGCAGCGCCGCCGACGAGAGCCGCTGGACCCCCGTGGGGGGCTGAACCCCCGGGCTTCGCCGTCCGGAGGGCCTGCCGGGTCCCCGCCCCAGCGCCGCGTCGAGGCGAGGGGGCAGGGGAGTGCCACCCCGGCCGGATCCTCCGGGCGGCGAGAACACCGCTGAAGGGGGCGAAAGTCCCCCGGGGCGGGGGACTTTGGGGTCTGCGGCCGAAGGAGGGGAGGTGGGAGGCTCGAGGCCCAGCCGTCGGGAGAAGGCGAAGGAGGCGGGCCATGGAGCCGATGAGCCGCGAAGAGGTCCTGGCCTGTGTGGAGGCGGCCGTGCGGGCGCCTTCGATCCACAACACGCAGCCCTGGCTGTTCCTGCCCGAAGGCGACCGGATCGAGGTGCACGCCGACCCCTCGAGGCGGCTGCCGTCCGTCGACCCGCAGGGGAGGGCGCTGCACCTCAGCCTGGGCGCGGCCGTGCTGAACCTCTGCCTGGCCGTGGCGGCGACGGGCCGCCGGCCCTTCCTCGCACTGCTGCCCGCGCCGGGGGACGGGCGGCACGTCGCGACCGTCACGGCCGACGGGCCCTACACGATGGACGAGCGGGCCCTGTACGAGGCGATCCCGGTGCGGCGCACCAGCCGCCGCCCGTTCCGTGACACGCCGGTGCCGCCGGACGCGCTGCGGAGGCTGGAGGAGGCCGCACTGCTCCAGGGCGGCGAGCTGAAGTTCACGAGGGCGCCCGAACGCGAGCTGCTGCTGGGCCTGGTGCGGACCGCCGACGAGCGGAAGAGGAACGACGTCGCCTACCGCGCGGAGCTGCGCACCTGGACGACCGACGACCCCTACCGCGAGGACGGGATCCCGCTGGCGGCGATGGGGCCCTGGAGCAGGGACGACACCGTCCCCGTCCGGGACTTCGCCCCCGATCTGGAGCGGCCCGTGCCGTCCGTCCGGGAGTTCGAGTCCGAGCCGGTGATCGCCGTGCTGGCGGCCATCGGAAGGGACACGCCGGCCGACTGGCTGCGGGCGGGGCAGGCGCTGCAGCGCGTCCTGCTGGAGGCGACCCGGCTGGGACTGGCGACCGGCCTGTTCACCCAGCCGCTGGAGCACCCCGACCTGCGGGCGCTCCTGGCCGACCCCGCGCGGCGCACGCACGTCCAGGCGATCCTGCGGTTCGGCCACGCCGCCGAGGAGACGCCGCCGACGGCGCGGCGGCCCGCCGAGGACGTCGTGGCCCGGACCAGGCCGCTGCCGTTGCGGCCGACCAGGCCGGGCTGAGGGACCCCGGACGGCCCGGCCGCGCCGGGCCGGGCCCGTCCGGCCGGGGTGTCAGCGCATGTCGCGCGGGCCGCGTGCGCCGCCGCGCGGCTCCTGGCGGCCGCGGGGAGCGGTCGACCCCGGAGGCAGGTCGCCCCTGGAGTGCGCGCCGCCGCCGACCGCGGACCTGGACTTGACCTTGCGGGCGGTCAGGAGGCCGAGGGCGATCATGCCGAGGCCCAGGAAGAAGTGCAGCCAGTCGTCCGCCCGGTTGAACGGGACGAAGTTGGCCTCGTGGTTCTTGTTGACGAGCAGGCCGTAGATCCAGAAGAGCAGGTAGGCGGCGCCGCCCCACACGAGGAAGGCCTTGGCCGTGCCGGGTGAGCGGCCCAGGGTGAGGCCCAGGACGCCGAAGAGCAGGTGCACGATGTTGTGCAGGACCGACACCTGGAAGAGGCCGAAGAGCTTGGCGTTCGAGTCGTGTCCGGCGAACTGCATGGTGTCGTAGTTCGTGGTGATGCCCGGGATGAACCCGAGGATGCCCACGAGCAGGAAGAGCGCGCCCACCCCCATGGCCGCCTTGCAGACGGGCGGCTTGCCGGGGCGGGTGATCGTCGATCCGGTTGATCCAGATGTTCGCGTCATGATGACCGACCTTCCGGTGAATTCGGATTCCTTAATTATATCGAAATTCCGCTGATTTCAAGAAAAGTCATTTCGTGGGATTTATTTTGCTTTTATGGGGGGTGGTTTTGGTGGCCGGGGCTCCATGAACATAGAGACGACCCGTCCGCCCGCTGCCCGAGGTGCCCATGACCCGTATAGCCGCCGTCCGCGGCGCGCTGCCGAGGCACCGCTACGCGCAGTCCGAGCTGACCGAGGCCTTCGTCCGGGGCTGGGGGCTGGCGGGCGGGAAGCGGGCGCTGCTGGAACGGCTGCACCGCAATGTCGGGGTGGACTTCCGGCACCTCGCGTTGCCCGTTCCTCGTTATATTGAAATTTCAGGATTTCGAGAGGCGAACGACGCCTATGTCACCGAGGCCCTGGAACTGGGCGCCGAGGCGGCGGGCGCCGCGCTGGCGGCGGCGGGGACCGCGCCCGCCGACGTCGACCTGGTCCTGCTGACGTCCACGACCGGGGTGGCCGCGCCCTCCCTGGACGCCCGGCTCGTCGAACGGCTCGGGCTGCGCCACGACGTCAAACGCCTGCCGCTGTTCGGGCTCGGCTGCGCCGCCGGGGCCGCCGGGCTCGCCCGCGTCCACGACTACCTGCGCGGCTGGCCGGAGCACACGGCGCTGCTGCTGTCGGTCGAGCTGTGCTCCCTGACGCTGCAGCGCGACGACCTGTCCATCGCCAACTTCGTGGGCAGCGCTTTGTTCGGCGACGGCGCGGCCGCGGCCGTGGTGCGCGGCGCGGGCCGCGCCTCCGGCGGCCCCGCCGTGGTCGCGACCAGGAGCCGCTTCTACCCCGGCACCCAGCACGTGATGGGCTGGCGGGTCTCGGAGAAGGGCTTCCAGGTGATGCTGGACCCCGGCATCCCCGACCTCGTCCGCACCCACCTCGCCCGCGACGTGGACGGCTTCCTGTCCGAACACGGCCTGACCGCCAAGGACATCACCGGCTGGGTCTGCCACCCCGGCGGCCCCAAGGTCCTCGAGGCCATCACCGAGACCCTCGACCTCCCGTCCGACGCCCTCGACGTCACCTGGCGCTCCCTGGCCGCCAACGGCAACCTGTCGTCCGCGTCCGTCCTGCACGTCCTGCGCGACACCCTCGCCCGGCGCCCCGAACCCGGCGCCTTCGGCCTCCTCCTGGCCCTGGGCCCCGGCTTCTGCGCCGAACTCGTCCTCCTGCGCTGGTGACCGCCGTGTCCCCCTGGTACACCGCCCTGGTGCTCCTCATCGCGGCCGAACGCCTGGTCGAACTGGCCGTGGCCCGCGCCAACACCCGCTGGAGCCTGGCCCGGGGCGGCGTCATCACCGGCGGCGCCCACTACCCCCTGTTCGCCCTCCTGCACACCGCACTCCTCGCCGGCTGCCTCCTGGAGCCGCCCCTGGCGCACCGCCCCTTCATCCCCGCCCTGGCCTGGCCCATGCTCGCCCTGGTCCTGGCCGCCCAGGCCCTCCGCTGGTGGTGCATCCACACCCTCGGCCGCCAGTGGAACACCCGCATCGTCGTCGTCCCCGGCCTCCCCCGCGTCACCCGAGGCCCCTACCGCCTCCCCTGGCTCCCCCACCCCAACTACCTGGCCGTGGCCCTGGAAGGCCTCGCCCTCCCCCTCATCCACACCGCCTGGCTCACCGCCCTCACCTTCACCCTCCTCAACACCGCCCTCCTCACCCTCCGCATCCGCCACGAATCCCGAGCCCTCCACCTCCACCTCACCCGCCCCACCCCCGAACACACCTGACCGCCGACCCCCTCCAGGGCGGCCGGCGGTTCGAACGGGCGGGATCAGTAACTTCGCAGTACCTCGTTGAGCCCGTCACGGGCTCTGATCTCACGAACGACGAGAGGCTCACTGCGTCCGAGCACCGCCCGCCGTGCGATCTCGGACGGCGGCGGCACGACGCCCCCGCCCAGCAGGAGCGCTTCGGCCAGAACGGTGCGTACGCCCTGCTCGCCGGAGACGAAGCCGCCCACGGCCCAGCCGTGGGTCTCGTTCCAGACCAGCGCCCTGCCACCGGTGACGATCGTCGCGTCGACGGGCTGGCAGGGATCGAGCCAGAGCCGGTCGACGGCGACGCCGTGCAGGGACAGCTCTCTGGCGACTGCGGTGATGTAGCCCCGGGACTCGTCGACCTCGGGATCGGGATGGGGGTGCGGGATCTTCTCGGTCATGCGGGCGCCTCTCTGCGGGATAAGAAGCCAGACCTAGAAGGAAAGATACAACTGTCCCGATTGTCCGTCTATATCCTCCAATAAGTGTTTTTTGTGATTCGTTTTTGTTCTTAAGAGGGTTATTTGGCGAATGTGGGAGGGGGGGCCGAAAGGCCGGGTGGGATCCCGTCCCGCAAAGTCGGGGTCTCGCGTTTCGGCGGAGGGGCCGCGGCTCCCGCGTGCCTTGGCCGCCCCGCCTCCATCCGGCCTTTCGGTGCTCTCGTCCCCTCCGGTGCGAAGCGAGCCGATGCCGGGGCCTATCGGCGGTCGATCTTGAGTTCGGCGCGGAGGGTGGGCTCCTCCTCGGAGAGGTCGAGGTGGCCCACCTCCTCCTGGCTCGCTTCCCTGTTGCTCACGTGCCTTTCTCCTCGTTCGGCGGTCGTCGGCGGCAGGCCGTCCTGGCCTGGGTCTGGTCCGGCCGGATCGATCTGTCAATCTGTCCTTGATTTTGCCTCATCCCACCTATACCAACAAGTGGTCTGTGCCAAACTCCTTCCTGGGTAGGCATGTCAGACCTCTCCTTCGGGTATCCAGGTAGGGAGATGCCTGAGGTCCGGCATGCCGGCGCTGAGTGGTTCCGAGTGGAGGAGGGGATGGATGGCCAGGCACGCCAAGTGGCGCGAAGTCGCGGAGGACCTGCGCAGGCGCATCGAGGCCGGCGAGTTCAACGTGAAGACGGGGCGGGCCCAGCTGCCCAAGGAGCTGGACCTCCAGGGCCACTACGACGCCTCCCGCAACACGGTCCGCGACGCCCTCCGGTGGCTGGCCGATCAGCGCGTGGTGGAGACCGAGGCGGGCAAGGGCACCTTCGTGCTCTTCCGGCCGGAACCGTTCCACGTGACGTTGTCGGCGCGCCGCCTGATCCCCGGTGAGGAGAACGAGATCACCGTTCCGGGCGGCGGCGAGGGCGTGGACTACAGCAAGGACGCCTCGGTCCAGGGCCGCGTCCCCTTCGACACCGAACCCCGGGTCGAGGTGCAGTTCGCCTCCGGGCAGGTGGCTCATTGGCTCGGGCTGCCACCGGAGAGCCAGGTCGTCCTGCGGCACCAGACACGGTCCATCGAGGACAAGCCCTGGTCGCTGCAGACCTCCTACTACCCGCTCGAATTCGTCACCAAAGGGGCGGTCAAACTGCTGGAGGCCAAGGACATCCCGCAGGGGGTGGTGGCCTACCTGGGGGAGACCGACCTCAAGATCACCCAGGCCGGCTACCACGACGAGATCAACGTCCGTCCGCCGAATCCGGCGGAGGCCGACTTCTTCGGGCTTCCGGAGACGGGTTCGGTTCCCGTTTATGAAACTTTCCGCACCGCCTACGACCAGCACGGCAATGCTTTCCGTTTCACTGTTACGATATGGCCCTCAGACCGTAACCGTCTCCATTACAACGTCGGCAGAGTCCCCCCGCGAGTGATCGACGAGCCTGGTCAGGCGAGTTCCGAAGGCTGACCCTGTCCGTTGTCCTCTTTCTCGAAGACGAGAAGAGGCTCGATCGCTTTTTTTGGGAAAATGGCTGAACCATTTGTGCTCCGTCTCGCGACCGACGATGACGTCGAAGAGATCACCAGGCTCATCGACGAGACGGGAAGCTGGCTGCGCGACAAGATCGGCACCGACCAGTGGAACCGGCCGTGGCCCGACGAGGCCGCCCGGAACGCCAGGGTCCGCGACGGGGTGGCGCGGGGGCGGACCTGGCTGCTGCGGGACGGCGGGACCCTGGTGGCGAGCGTCACCGTCGAGGTGTCGGGCACACCCGGGCTGTGGACGGAGCGGGAGCTGCGGGTTCCGGCGGTCTACCTGCACCGGCTGGTGGTCGACCGCCACTACAAGGGGATGCGGATCGGAGAGTTCCTGATCGGCAGGGGCGCGCAGCGCGGTCTGCTGGAGAGGCCGTCGGCGAGAGAACTGCGCATCGACACCTGGAGCACCAACGACAGGCTCCACGAGTACTACATCGGCCTCGGCTTCTCCAAGATCCACGGTATTCGCGTCACCGAGGACGAGACGCCCTCAGGCCAGCTTCTCAGCAAGCCCATCAGGGACGTGCGCCCGTGTGAGGAGCTGGCCGGAATCCTCCACGTGCAGGAGGAGGGCGGGCCGGCGCGTGCCGAGCAGGCAGAGCCAGCCGGTCAGCTCTGACTCCTTCACGCGGGCGGCGATCGGCCGGTAGGCCTCGGGCCCCAGTCCGTCCAGGGAGTGCTTGATGATCGTCTCGTAGACCAGTACGGAGGCGATGAACGTCAGGTCGGCGCCGACCCTGCGCTGCTCGTTCTTGGCGGGCGCGGCGTCCAGGAGCCGCGCGGCGTGGATGACCGCCTCGCCGCGCACCGCGTTCCAGGCGGATCGCACCGGGCCCACGTGCAGGACCACCCGCAGCTGGATCCGCGTGCCCTCCGTCGCCTGCCGGTTGTGCTCGTCCAGGAACTCGGCCAGAGGCAGGAGGAAGGGGCTCAGCGCACGCTCGGTGGGGGTGTGCAGGGGCAGGACCAGCAGGATGCCGTCGCCCCTGTCCTCCTGGTGGCAGTGCGACCAGGAGATGCCGGCCCGGGCGCAGGCCCGGCGGGCGCTCTCGTACATGGCGTCGTGGACCACGGCCCGGTCGGCGTCGGTGCGGCGCGGGGAGCCGAAGCCCACGATGTCCAGGAACAGGATCGATGCGGGCTGGCCGGTGAAGTGCGGCCGCGTTCCCCGGCGCCGGCCGCCCGGGAAGGCGGCGTGGCCGAGGGCGTTGACGAACGACAGGATCATGACGTCCATCAGCTGGCGGATCTCCTCGGTGGACGTGGCGAGTTCGGCGCCTCTGCGGACCAGGGTGAACTGGAGCCAGGCGAAGGGGCCGAGGCAGGCTGTGCCCCACAGCAGGACCAGGCACAGGACCGGGACCGCCGGCCAGGGCTCCCGCACGACGGCGCCTCCGAAGAAGGCGGCGCCGTGGGTGAGGGCGACCGCGGTCAGCACCCGCGTCCGCCGCCGTGCCCGCCCCTCGCCGGACCTGGTGGGACCGGCCTGTCGGCCTGCTCTGTGTTCCCCCATGACGTGGATTCCTTCCCGGACGTGTCCCGCCTTTGAACCGAACGACAGGCGGGCTTGATGCATCCATCATGCATATGATGTATGCATAAAAAGCATGTTCTGTGACACTTATAGATGAGTAACTGAGCGGAAGCCGGGGGTTTGCTTGTCCAGGATGTGGCAACAAGACATACTGAGCGTGCCTATGCTCCGCGGTCAGCTTGCTGACGGGCAGAGATGAACCAGTGCCAGGGCGAAGGAGACCGCATGTCCAAGGCCGAGACGTCCATCAAGGAACGGATCACGGTCAACCTGACGCCCAAGACGACGCTGGCGCTCGACGAGCTCGTCAAGCGGAGCGGGGACACCAAGACCGACACGATCAACCGGGCTCTGCAGCTCTACGAGTTCCTCGACGGCGTCATCCGGGACGGCGGCAAGGTCTACGTGCAGGAGCCGGGCTCGGACGAGCCGGAGCGGGTGCGCTTCCTGTGACGTGCTGAGCTCTCCCGCCGGGGAGGCCGCTTGGCGGCGCATACCCTGGGTGGACGGGAGGTGCCATGGGCAGGCAGATCACCTATCGCCGCGTGCAGGAGGGGGCGTCGGCCCGCGACGGCAGGCGGGTGCTCGTCGACAGGGTCTGGCCGCGGGGCGTGAGCAAGGAGAAGGCGCGCCTCGACGAGTGGCTGAAGGACGTCGCGCCCTCGACCGAGTTGCGGCGCTGGTACGGCCATGATCCGGAGAAGTTCGCCGAGTTCCGTCGCCGCTACCTGAAGGAGCTCCACGACGCGGGCCATCGCGAGGCCGTCGACCATCTGCGGGATCTCGCGGGCCGCCGGCGCGTCACGCTGCTGACCGCCACCCGCGACGTGGAGCACAGCCAGGCGGCCGTCCTCGCGGAGTGGCTGAATTCTGGCTAGTTATCCCCTTTTTGTGTGTTTTGTCCGGTTGGGTGGGGCCGCAGTGGGGACGGAGACCCCAGAGACCTGTTCGAACACGGCGAAAGGGGAGAGCACATGTCCGTCACCAGGATGCTGGAGACCTACCCGGCCACGATCAACATGGACCGGAAGGCGATCGCCGACACGGTGGAGATCCTTCTGGAGTGCTCGCAGGCGTGCACGGCCTGCGCCGACGCCTGCCTCAGCGAGCAGGACGTCGCCGACCTCGCCAAGTGCATCCGCACCGACCTGGACTGCGCCGACATCTGCGACACCACCGCCCGCGTCCTGTCGCGCCACACCGGCTACGACGCCAACATCACCCGCGCCCAGCTCCAGGCCTGTGCGCAGGCATGCTCGGCCTGCGCGACCGAGTGCGAGCGGCACGCCGGCCACCACGAGCACTGCCGGGCCTGCGCCGAGGTCTGCCGCCGCTGCGCGGAGGCATGCCGGGGGCTCCTGGCGAAAATGAGCTGACCGGGGGGCGGTTCACTCGGCCCCGCCGGGTCCGGTGGGGTCGATCGCGGTCTCGGGGCGTTCGTGTCGTTCCCAGAGGACCGATCTGCGGTCGCGGAATTCGCGCGGGGTGCGCTTCGCCGGGTCGGAGTGGATCACGGTTCGGCGGGTGCGCAGGCCGAATCCGACCACATGGCCGAGATAGAGGCCCAGCAGAAAGGTGGCCGTGATGACGGCCAGAATGGTGATCATTGATGCCTCGGGTCCTTCGGTTGTTTCGCGAAGGTGATTCCTCGGCGGATCAATGGCAAACGGCGGGGCGTGCCGGGTGCACAGGGAAATAAGTCAAGCGGCATAGGGGGAGGAGCGCTCGGGGCCTGTGCGGCGGGAGTGCCGGAAGTGTCGGCTGGCCGGTCGGGACGCCGCGGAGCCGGTGGTGCCGGGGATCGTCCGGAGTGGGTGTCGTTCTTCTTGCCGACGATCCAGAGGGTGCGCTTCTGGCGGCGGGAGACGGGGGAGCGGGAAGGGTCGTGGAAGGTGGTCTTGCGGGTGCGGATGCCGAAGGTGAGGACGAGCCAGAGGTAGAGCGCGAAGAAGAGCAGGGATATGAGGGTGATGACCATGACGGTGATCATTTCTTCTCCCCTCCTTGCTGGATCGGGGACGCTTCCGTCTTATCTGGAGAAGGAGGGGGACGGGTGGGCTCGGGGCTCAGGAGAAGTGGTCGGGTGACACATTCGGGGTTAATCGGTGGCCGTGGAGGCCGGTGACGGCTTAGAGTCCGCGCGGTGAGGACGAGCGAGGAGATCTACCACCGGGTCAAGTGGGATCCGCGGTTCGATCCCGCGCGGTTCGTGCTGGGGGTGGCCACCCGAGGGGGGCCCGTCAAGCGGGTGCCGATGGCGGGGTTCACGCCGGGCGGGGACGTTCCGTGGCACCGGATCGTGTGGATCGAGGCCGACGGGGTGCCGGTGTGGGACCGGGAGCGGGGGATCGATCTCGTCGGGGAGGTCGAGGCCGGGCTCGTCAGGATGCCTCGGTTGCTGCCTGCGCGGTTCTTCCAGACCGGTGGGGTGTTCTCCTGGGCGCAGGACGGTGGTTGGCGGACCCGGGAGGACGGGCGGAAGAGCGTCGGCGGTCCGCTGCGGGTGCTGACGTGGAACACGCTCTGGGACCGGTACGACAGCGACAAGGTCTTCACGGCACGGCGGAGGCCGTGGTTGCTGGATGTGCTGGAGCAGGCCGACGCGGATGTCGTCGCGCTCCAGGAGGTGGAGAAGCCGCTCCTCGATTCGCTGTTGCAGGCTCCGTGGGTGCGGGAGCGGTACACGCTCAGCACCGGCATACCCCGGTTGGATGTGGCCGACAGCGGGTTGTTGCTGCTCAGCCGGTTGCCGGTGCGGGAGGTGGGTCGGCATTCGCTGGGGCCGTACAAGGCCGTCGCCGCGATGACGGTGGAGACGGTGGGCGGGCCGGTCGTGGTCGCGACGACGCATCTGAGCAGTGACCACTCCCACCGGGGCGAGGCGCGGCGTCGGGGGCAGCTCGGAAGGCTCGCGGAGATCCTGGCGGGGCTGGACTGCGACGTCGTGCTGATGGGGGACTTCAACGACGGGAGCTCGCTGCCGACGGAAGTGCTGGGGCTGCGTGACGCCTGGGTAGAGGCACGCGGAGAAGGGGACGTGACGCCGACGTTCGATCCGGTGGTCAATCCACTCGCCGCCGTTTCGTCGTTGTCGGGGGTTCCCGCGAGGCTCGACAGGGTGCTGTTGCGGGGTCCTGATCTGCATGTCGGAGCGGTGGAGCTGCTGGGGGACGTCCCGGACGGGGAAGGGCTGTACATCTCCGACCACTACGGGGTCTTCGCGGAGCTGTACGCCGAGGACGCCAGGAGCGCAGGTGTCGGGGTGCGTCCAACGGCGCGTACGGCGGTGGCGTGGGTGCCCGGCGAGGAGGTCGGGGAGGCGGTGCAGCCGATCCGGCGGGAACGCGACCCGCAGGTGGACAGATGGCCGCCGCACGTCAACGTTCTCTTCGGTTTCGTGCCGGAATCCTCGTTCGAGGACGCCGCAGCGGGGTTGCGTGACGCCGCGGGCGAAGTGCCGCCGTTCACCGCACGGCTGGAAGGCGTGCAGACGTTCACGCACCGTCAGGACGCGACGCTCTGGCTCGATCCGGCGGCTGCGGGGGCGGGACCCTGGCGGGACATGCAGCGTGCGCTGGAGAGCAGATTTCCGCAGTGCAAGGCCCGGACGGAGGGCTACACGCCGCATCTGACGCTGGGGAAGGTGCCTCTGGACGAGCCTGTCGAGGTGAGGCTTCCGGTGATGAAGGCCCGCGTGGAAGAGCTCCTGCTGCTGTCACGACGCGGAGACGAGCCCATGCAGGCACGCGCGGCCCTCGCCCTGGGCAGCGGGGAACTGCGCTGGCTCGACCCGAAAGGCAGCCCTCTACCGGGGAGACCACGCCGTGACGACCGGCCTGAGAACGTTCTGAGGCGGTTGCGGAAAGCAGTCCCGGAAGGCGATTTCAGAGTGACGGGCTCCCGCCGGATGGGCTGTGAGCTGGAAGATTCGGATCTTGATCTCGTCGTGTCCCTGCCGGAAGGCATCGATCTCCGGCAACGAGTGGAGAACGCCTTCCCTGAAACACATGTGACGGTCGTCGAAGGAGCCAGAGTTCCGGGTATCAGACTGCGCGTCGCAGCGCTCGGGGTGGACATCGCCGTCGTCCACGACGAAGCAGGCTCCGGGGAAGCAGCGAAAATTGCCCTCAGCGCCATCACCGACGCGGACGAGATACTCGCCGCAGTAGGCGAGCGGAAAGAGGAATTCGCCTCCCTGGCACGTGCCGTCAAGGCATGGGCACGTGCCCGGGGCCTGGATTCGGCGCCCTTCGGAGGGCTGCCGGGGTTGGCATGGGCGGTGCTCGCGGCGCGGACCGTCCAGGAGGGAGGCTCGGCCGAGGACTTCTTCGCCACGTGGGCGGCTTGGGACTGGCGGCGTCCGATCGCTCTACGTCCGGATGCCCCGGCGGCTCCGGACGGCTCTCCGCTGCGGATACTGACGCCGACCGAGCCCGTGCGCTCCTGCACTGAGCAGGTCGGCCCCGACATGCTCGACCTGCTGGCACGGGAACTGTTCCGCGCCTGGGAGCTCCTGGAGGCGGGCGGAGACCCGTGGCCCGAGCTGCTCGCCCCGCCTCCGCTGCACCGCCGGCACGCCGCATGGGCCGTCCTGACCGTCCAGGATGAGGCGGTGGGCCGGGCGCGGGGCCGCCTCCGGGCGCTGCTCGCCTTCCTGGAGGAGTCCGGGGCGCGGGACGTCCACGCCTGGCCGCGCCCGTTCGAGTCCGGCCGCGGCCGGACTCGCTACGCGATCGGCCTGGGACGAGACCCCCTGGACGCCGCCGATCTGGCCGAGGTCGCGGAACGCTGGGCGGTGCCCGGCGCCGAGCTCACCTGGGCCGCGGGCGGGGAGGTCCCCACTCTCCGGTGAGCCGGCGCAGCGCCTCGGCCTGGAAGGGGACCTCCGCCTCCAGCTGGCACAGGACCCCGATCCCGACGCCCAGAGACCGCTGGGCGTGGACGAAGTCCGGCGGGAACGCCAGGCTCAGGGCGACGGGCATGGACGCGGTCATACGCCGCACGGTCTCGCGGAGGTGGTCCGGGGTGAAGACGAACGTCTCGGAGTGCGCGGGCAGCCCCGAATGGGCGAACAGCTCCTGCAGGCGCGCGGCGTCGGCCCGGACCCCCGGCCGTAGGAAGCCGACGTCACGCAGCGTGCGGAGCAGCTCGTCGGGCGTCTCGGCCAGATGGATCCGCATCCACTTGTGGAGCGGGCTCTCGGTCCCTGGCGTCAGCCGGTACACCGCGCCGAAGTCCAGAACACCCAGAGAGCCGTCGTCGAACAACCGGAAGTTGCCGGGGTGGGGATCACCATGCAGGCGGCCGCACAGGACGGGAGCGTCGAACATCAGGCGGGTCAGCAGCAGCCCGGCCCGGTCCCGCTCCTCCTGGGAACCGGAGGCGATGACCGCCGACAGAGGGGTGCCTCCCACCCACTCCGACACCAGGACGCGGCCCTGCTGCCACACGACGTCGGGCACCCGGAACTCCGGCGAGCCGGCGAAACCCGCGCGGAAGGCACGCTGGGATTCGGCCTCCCGGGCGTAGTCGAGCTCCTCGGCGAGCCGGTCCATGAGGTCCTCGGCCATCGCCCGGCCGTCCAAGGCGGGCGCGACCAGCCTGGTGAACCAACCCATCACCATGACGAGGGAGTCCCTGTCCCCGAGCAGATCCGCGTGCGCTTCCGGGTACTGCACCTTGACCGCGACCTCGCGGCCGTCGCGCCAGACCGCGCGATGCACCTGTGCCAGCGAGGCCGCGGCCACCGGCTCGTCGTCGAACGAGACGAACATCGTCCGCCAGTCCGCGCCGAGGTCCTCGGCCAGGACACCGTGCACGACGGCCTCGGCCTCGGGACGCGCCGCCTCCTGCAGCCGCGCCAGCCTCTGCCGGTACACGGCCGAGATCTCCGGCGGCAGGACCGCCTCGTACACCGACAGCACCTGACCGAACTTCATCACCCCGCCCTTGAGACTGCCGAGTACCTCGAACAGCTGGTCGGCCGTCCGTTCGTGCAGTTCCAGAGCAGATTCGTCGGTCAATCTGCCCAGCGCTCGCAGAGATCCACCCACGAGGGCCCGCTGTGCGGCTCCCAAGGGGAGCACCGACATCCGTGCCATTCGTTTCCACGCCCTGAGTCCCATGTTCTTCAGCGTCGTCCGTGCCGTTCCGCCGTCGCATCGGCCCGCGGTCGCCGCTCACTGTGCCTCTGGTCTTACTCGCGCTCTGCCCGTGGGGCGATGCCCTATGCGATGGCCGCGCTTAGGATCCCGGCATGGGACGCGGCCGAAGTTCGGGAACGGCACTTGCGGGTGGTGCGGCGCTGCCGTCTCTGGTGCGTTTCATCTCCTTGGTGGGTGTCGCGTGGGCGGTTCTGGCGGTCGTGCTGTCGCCTGGTCCGATGGCGCGGACCGTTCTCGTCGGGGCGTTCGTCGGGTTGTGGCTGTGGCAGGCGTGGAGCCCGTGGCTGCCTCCGGAACGGCTGGTGCCGGTCGTGGCCCTCGCGCTCTTCGGACTGCTCCTCCTGGTCCCCGCCGCGGACGGCGCGCCGGACGGGTTCCGGCCCTTTCCCTTCGCGGAAGGCAGTTACGCCGACGGGGCGCTGGCAGTGGCGAGCGCTCCGGTGTGGATTCATCTGGCGGTGCTCGGGCGGATACGTGACCTGGCGTGGTGCGTTCCGGTGACGTTGGCGGCGCCGCCTGCCTGGGATCTGTTCGGCGGAGGACTGCCTCTGTGGCCCGCCTGGACGTTGTGGGAAGTGGGGTTCCTGTTGCTCGGTGGTGCTTTCCGGGTCCACGGGATGGTGTACGAGGCGCGGCTGCGGCGGGAGCGCGAGGCCGTCGCGGAGGAGCGGAGGAAGATCGCGCGGGAGGTCCACGACCTGGTCGGGCACGGGTTGGGAGCGGCGTTGCTGAACATCACGGCTGCTCGGATGGCCGCCAAGCGGGGGGATTCCGATGCCGTCACGGCCGCGCTGGAGGAGGCCGAACGCATCGGCAGGCAGAGCGTACGCGACGTGCACCGTGGTCTCGTACTGCTACGCGGCCCCGCGCCACCGGACGGGACGGTCGAACCCGCACCGCCGACGGTCGAAGATCTGCCGTCACTCGTCGACCGCTGGCGTGCCACCGGTCCTGGCGTCACCCTGACCGTCCGGGGAGAGCCTGCGGGTCTCGATCCCGCGGTGGGGCTGGCGGTCTACCGGATCGTGCAGGAGGCGCTCTCCAACACCGCCCGCCACGCACCCGGCGGTGACGCCGCCGTCACGGTGGACGTCGGCGAACGGGTCGTCCGGGTCACCGTCGCCGACTCCGGGGGGCGTCCGGCACGCGCGAACCCCGGAGGCCTCGGTCTGGTCGGCATGCGCGAACGCGCCGCCGCGCTGGGCGGCACCCTGGACGCCGGGCCCGGCCCCGACGGCTGGACGGTCCACGCCACGCTGCCCGTCACCGGGGGCAGGCCGTGATCCGCCTGCTGCTCGTCGACGACCAGCAGCTCGTCCGCGAGGGCCTGCTCCGCATCTTCGACTCCGCGCCCGACCTGCGGGTCGTCGGGGAATGCGCGGACGGCGACGAGGTGGAGGCCGCGGTGACCCGCCACCGCCCCGACGCCGTCCTCATGGACGTGCGCATGAAACGTGTGGACGGTGTCCAGGCCACCCGCCTTCTGCACCGGCGCGACGATCCCCCTCTGGTGCTGGTCCTCACCATGTTCGACGATTCCGAGGTCGTCGCCGCGGCCCTCACCGCGGGCGCCGCCGGGTTCGTCCTCAAGGACGCCCCGGGCGAGGAGATCGTCCAGGCGGTCCGCGCCGTCGCCGGAGGGCGCGGCTGGCTGGACCCGGCGGTGACCCCCCGGGTCCTGGCCGCCTACCGCGCCCACCACCGGCCCGCGGCGCCGCCCGCCCTGGCCGCCCTGTCCGCCAGGGAACGGGAGGTGCTGGCGCTCGTCGGCACCGGGGCCATCAACGCCGAGATCGCCGTGCTCCTCCACATCGCGGAGGGCACCGTCAAGACCCACATCGGCAGCGTCTTCGCCAAGCTGGACCTGCGGGACCGGCCCGCCGCCGTCGTCTTCGCCCTCCGCCACGGACTCACCCCTGAGGAAATGTCAGAGGCGGCTCCTAGGGTGGGGAGATGGCCGATCGCAATCCCGCACGGAGACGACGATCAGATCCCGGGAACGGGAGTTCCGTGACCTGGGGAGGGAGACCTTCCGCCGGGTGCTGCTCGTCGACGTCGACCTGACGGAGACGGTGAATCGCGGCTCGGCGTTCGAGGAGTGCACGTTCCGCGGCGTGCGTTTCAACGAGATCCAGCAAGGAATCCAGGCCGTTCACGGCCGGGAGGAACTGCTCCCCGCAGAGCGGGGTCAGGCGCCGCGCGCCGGGTCAGGCGGGGCGTTTCTGCTGTCCGATGCGCTCCTGGACGATCGCCGGTGGCGCGCCGCCGCAGGAAGAGCCGAAGAACGACGGCGACCAGAAACACTCTCCCCACGGACAGCCGGTCCGGGCCCCGCGCCCGGGGCCCGGAGAAGAGGACGCAACAGAACACGCAGGTCACAGACCACACTTCACCCCTCTTTGCCCATGCCGAGATACAGGAAACACTCTCAGTGCAGTAAAGGAGACGCTACGTTGTGCGGGTGAAGCTCGTGGTGCAGGTGAAGCTACTCCCGGACGAGACCGCTCGGGCGGCTCTGCGGGAGACGCTGCACACCTGCAACCGGGCCGCCAACCACGCCTCCCGCCGCGCGTTCGAGACCGGGGTGACGGGCAAGCAGTCGCTCCAGCGGCTGGTGTACGCAGAGGTGAAGGCGATGGGCCTGTCCGCCCAGCCCGCCCTGCACGCGATCCGCAAGACCGCCGGGGCCTACGCCACCTTGAAAGCGAACCTGAAAGCCGGCAACTACGGGCGGGAAGGCTCCAAACGGCGCAAGGCCGCAGAGTCCAAACCGATCCGCTTCCGTAAGGAAGCCGCCCAGCCGTTCGACGACCGGTGCCTGTCCTGGCAGATGGATGCCCGTACCGTGTCGATCTGGACCGTCTGCGGCCGTGTGCGGGGCATCGGGTTCCAGTGCTCGCTGTCCCAGTTGAAGATGCTCACCGAGCATCGGCGCGGGGAGTCCGACCTGGTATTCCGGGGCGGTAACTGGTACCTGTACGCGACCTGCGAGGTCCCCGAGCCCGAACTGGGTGACCCGGTCGGCTTCCTGGGTGTGGATCTGGGCATCGTGAACATCGCCACCACCAGCGACGGCCACCGGTATGCGGGCAAGCACCTCAACCAGGTCCGGCACCGCTACCGGCGGCTACGCCAAAGACTGCAGAAGAAGGGCACCAAGTCCGCCAAACGACTACTGCGCAAACTGTCGGGCCGGGAGGCGCGTTTCGCGGCCGACACCAACCATCGCATCGCCAAGCGGCTCGTGACCGAGGCTCAACGCACCTGCCGCGGTATCGCCCTGGAAGACCTGGGCGGTATCCGCGACAGGGTACGGCTTCGTAAGCCCCAGCGGGTCACGTTGCATTCCTGGTCGTTCGCGCAACTGGGTGGGTTCGTCTCCTACAAGGCGGCCCTGGTGGGGGTGCCGGTGGTGTTCGTCGACCCCCGCCACACCTCGCAGGAATGCAGCCGCTGCCACCACATCAGCCGGGGCAACCGGCCCGATCAGTCCACTTTTCTTTGCACGTCGTGTGGCTTCGCTGAGCACGCCGACGTGAACGCAGGCCGCACCATCGCCCAGCGCGGTGGAGTGGTCTGGGCAGTGAGTCACGCTGCCGGCGACGCGGCCTGAACACACCCGCCAGGTGTGGTGAAGAGCTGCGAGCTCGGCCCTTCAGGGCCGAGAAGCTGACCTGCACGTTCATCCGGTGCACGATGTTCGACGCCGAGTTCACCCGGTGCAAGCTCACCGGGAGCATGTTCGACGGCTGCACGTACGGCGCCCTGAAGGTCTCCGGGGGAGACTGGTCCTTCGTCGGCCTGCCGGGGGCGGACCTGCGGGGAAGCCGGTTCTCCGAGGTCCGCCTGCGCGAGGCCGACCTGACCGGAGCCCGGCTGCAGTCGGCGGAGCTGCGCGGTTGCGACCTGTCCGGATCATGGCTGCACAGCGCGGACCTCACCGGGTGCGATCTGCGGGGCAGCGACCTGGCGGTGTTCGACCTGAACGCCACGCGGTTCCAGCGCGCCGTCATCGACCCCTACCAGGCGGCGACGGTCGCGACGGTGTTCGGTTTCGACGTGCGTCCCGGCTGAGCCCGTCACCAGGCCTCGTTGCCGGTGTCGGAGGACAGGTCGCCCTCGCCCTCCAGCAGGCTCCGGACGTCCTTGGGCAGCTGGTCGAGGGCGTGGTCGAGCGCTCCGCGGCCGAGGTGGCGGCGCATGCAGCGGGTGACGGCGGCCAGCGAGGGCACGGCGGCCGCGCCGCGGATGGCCGAGGAGTTGCAGAAGGCCTCGAGGTACTGGTCGCGCCCGTACTTCTTGGGGACGTTGCCCGGTGACCAGCCGTCGTAGTAGACGCCGCGGAAGATCTCGGGGAGCTGGGCGGCGAAGTGCGCGCCGGTCTGGACGGTCAGCCGGTCGCGGAGCGTGTGGAGCCAGCCGCGCAGTGCGCGGTAGGCCTCGCGGCGGTCCTCGGTGCCGAGTTCCCGGGCGATGTCGTCCAACCAGCGGTTGGTGGTGTCGATGCTGTGGTCGAGGTGCTGGACTCCGGTGAAAGGCATGAATTTCCTCCTGGGTCGTGAACGAACAGGAAAAAGGGGCGCCGGAAGGTGCCGACGCCCCTGGGACGGGTCATTTCCGGGAGGTCTCGCCCTCTTTCTTCGACTCGCCTGACGGCATCTCCGCCGTCTTCTTCACGGTGATCCGCCGCGCCTCGGGCTTGTCCTGCGGCAGCGGCATCCGGACGGTCAGCACGCCCTGGTCGTAGGAGGCCTGGACGTCCTCGGCCTCGACCCCGTGCGGCAGCGCCAGGGAACGGGTGAAGGCCCCGTAGCGGAACTCGGAGCGCTTGCCCTCCCGCTGCTCCTGGCGGCGTTCGGCGTGGATGCGCAGCACGTCGTCGTCGGAGACGGTGATCTCGACGTCCCGGTCGGGGTCGATTCCGGGCAGCTCCGCGCGCACCACGTAGGTGCTGTCGTCGACGTAGTCCTCGACCCGGATCGCCTGGGTCTGCTCCGCCAGCGGTGACAGGAGCGACTGCCAGTCGCCGAAGGGAAGGTCCAGCAGTTCCGACATCGGGAAAAGCCGGCGGGTCTGTTGTGCTGGAAGAGCCATGGTGCACGACCTCCTGAACAGCTCCTCACGACGGTTTCACCCCTCCTTGTTAATGCCGATCCGGCCGGTGGTGGGAGTGAAATTCGTCAAACCTCCGAAATAAAGTGCACAATAAAGTTTTGCCGTTTTATGGCGGTATGTCCCGCAAGAAGTGTGTATGACGCACTACACGTTGATCATCGGATTAGGTCTGGTTTCCGGGGGCAAGGGAGGAGCAGACGGACACCGACCCGGGGGAGAAGATGGAGACCGACGGCAAGAGGGCGCGACTCCAGGAGATCGAGGAGGACATCGCCGGGCTCCGCAGGGAGTTCCCGGACCGGACGGACGACCCGCAGGACTACGGGGACGCCGGCGCCGCGCTGGCCCAGCGCCAGGAGATCTCGGCCCAGCTCGAGGTCCTGGCCACCGAGCGCGACCGGCTCAAGGAGGAGCTCGGGCTCGACTGAGCGCGGGCCCGCGGGGAAGGGAGACCGCCATGACCGACCGCCATCACAAAGTGCGCGGGGAGCACAAGTACCAGCAGGAGGTGTCCTCCCCCGGGCAGCACGAGGAACGGCCGGGGCGCAGCCTCGTCACCACCAGCCACGAGGTGATCCGCCAGTGGGCGGACGAACGGGGCGCCGAGCCCGCGACGGTGCCGGGCAGCGAGTACGACGGGCGGCCGGGGCGGCTGCTGCTCGACTTCCCGGGAGGCAGGGGCGAGGACCTCCAGCACATCTCCTGGGACGACTGGTTCGCGACGTTCGAGGCGCGCAAGCTCAACTTCCTCTACCAGGAGCACCTGGCCGACGGCTCCCAGAGCAACTTCTTCAAGCTGGAGAACCCCGGCGGCGACCGGCACTCCGGCTGACGCCCCTCAGCGCGGACGGACGTCGCGCGCCTCCGGGCCGCGCTTGCCCGCCACGGTCCGGAAGGAGACGCGCTGTCCCTTCCTGAGCTCCTTGAAGCCGGGCATGTCGATCCGCGAGTAGTGGACGTAGACCTCCTCGGAGGAGGTGTCCGGGGTGATGAAGCCGTAACCCTTGTCGGATTTGAACGACCTGACGGTCCCGTGCAGGACACCGTCCTCGGCGTCCCGCACGGGCCTCGGCTCGGGCACCGGCGGCACGCCGCCGCCAGGCGGCGGCGTGCTCCCGCGGGGCGATGGCGCGTCCCCGCGGGGCGGCGGCGTACTTCCGCAGGGTGGCGCGTCCCGGCGGGGCGGCGGTGCGCCCCCGGCGAGCGGCGGCGTGTCCCCGGCGGGTGGTGGTGAGCCGCGGCCGAGCAGCGTCCGCAGGGCCGCGGCCGTCCGCGCCGCGGAGGGCCGCAGCTCCGGCTCCTTGCGCAGCAGGTCGTTCAGCAGCACTCCCAGCGCCCCCGCGTGCCGGGCGGGCCGCGGCGGGTGGTTGAGGATCGCGTTGAAGAGCGCCGCGAGCGTCGGGGCGCTGAACGGCGTCTCACCCTCCACCGCCGCGTACAGCGTCGCGCCGACCGCCCACAGGTCGGCCGCGCCGGTGACCGGCAGCCCCTCGATCTGCTCGGGCGCCATGTAGAGCGGGGTGCCCAGGACGGTGCCCGCCCGGGTGAGGGCGGTGCCGTCGGCGAGGCTGGCGACGCCGAAGTCGGTGATGACGACACGACGGCCGTCGATCATGATGTTGCCGGGCTTCAGGTCGCGGTGCACGATCCCGGCCGCGTGCGCCGCCCCGATCGCGTCCAGGAGCTCGCACCCGATCGCCGCGACCCGCTCGGGCGCCAGCCGCCCCTCCCGCTCGATCAGCGCGCCGAGGGAGCCTCCCCTGACGAACTCCATGACCAGCGCAGGCATGCCGTGGTGCTGGACGACGTCGTGGACGGTGACGACCCCCGGGTGGTTGAGCCGGGCCGCCGCGCGCGCCTCCCGCATCACCCGACCGACCAGCAGTTCCTGCTGATCGGGGGAGATCCCCGGCCGGACGAAGAACTCCTTGAACGCCACCTCGCGTTCCAGCACCTCGTCCACGGCGCGCCACACCCGCCCCGCCGCGCCCTGCCCGATCGCCTCGACCAGCCGGTACCGGCCTCCCGCCGACTCACCGGCGACAGCAGCGTTCATCACGCCCGCCACCCTAACCGCACCGCCCGCTCCCGATCAGCCCGCTTCCGGTCCTGCGGTCTGCCGGACACGGCGCGGGGGAGGCCCTCCCGGCGGACGGTCAGCGGCGGGTGTACCGGAGGGTGGCGTGGAACTGGTGCTCGCCGTGGTACCAGCTCTGGCTGGTGCGGAAGGTGAGGGTTTCGGCGGTGCAGGTGTAGGAGGCGCGCTTCAGGACGACCATGTCCCACTGCTTCTTGCGGATGCGCGCAGGCAGGGAGCGGTGGCGCGAGGGCGCCTGGCTGTGGGTGAAGGTGGCGTCGCCGGACGCGGTCCTCGCCTTCAGGGCGAGGGTGCCTTTCGCACCGCCCCGGAAAGTGGCGCCGACCTTGAGCCTCCTGTCGTACTTCGTCCATTCGTCGATGGGTTTTCCGCTGTCGGTGCCGGTGGTGACCGCCTTCTTCGAACGGGTGAAGTCGTAGGAGAGCGAGGACTTCGCGACGGTGAGGCGGACGCCCTTCATGCCTTTGCTGACGGCGGTGTACTCGACGTAGCCGAGATTCCTGGCGGTGAACCCCGTGAGCTTCCACTTTCCGACGACACAGGGCCTGGCGGCGGCCGCCCCGGCGGGGGAGGCGACGGCCGGCAGCACGGAGGCGGCGAGGGCGCAGGGCAGAACGAGGCGAAGGATTCGTTGGGACATGTCTCCTCTTGGGGTGAAAGCGCAGGTCAGCGGATAACGATGTGACAATCGCGCCGAACCGTGGGGAATACGACTTCAGAACAAAGTAGGGGAGGTGTTAAATTGCGGCCAATCCGGCTGGCCGGTCGACGATGTAGAGGAAGAAGTCCTTGGCATTGGTCAAAGGTGGCAAGGCCCTGATCTGGACGGTGGCCGTGGCGGTGGCCCTCAGCCTCGCCATCGTCCTGTCCGTCGCGTACCTCCTCGACCCGTCCGAGGCAAAGGGCTGCGAGGGGGCGCCCGAGGGCATCCGGCTGAACAGCGCCAGGCACGGTGAGTGCATCGGGATCACCGACGGAAGCTACCTCTTCACCCCCGTGGACGGCGGCCTCGACGGGGCCGACCGCGCGGCCGCCGCCGAGATCGCCGGGATCCAGAAGAAAATCGTCGAGGAGAACCGGCGCGCCGTCGGTTCGGGGAACCACGTCAAGGTCGTGCTGCTCTCGCCGCTGACGGTGTCCAAGAGCATCCCGTCGACCATGTCCCTCCAGCAGATCCGGGACACGCTGCAGGGCACCTACACCGCGCTCGTCCGCGCCAACCGTTCGTCGGCCTTCAGCGACCCGGCGACCGTGCAGATCCAGCTGCTGCTGGCCAACCAGGGCAGCCGGCAGGAGGCCGGGGCGCAGTTCGTGGACGAGCTGATGGCGGTCTCCGAACCGGGCCACCCGCTCGTGGCCGTCGTCGGGCTCGGCTCCAGCGTGGCGAACACCGAGAAGATCGCCCGGGACCTGGCGGGCCGCGGCGTCCCGATGGTCAGCGCCGTCACCTCCGCCGACACCCTCACCGGCATCAAGGGGCTGTGGAGCGTCTCGCCGGGCAACAGCCAGTACGCGCAGGCGCTCAAGGCGTTCCTCGAGCGGCCCGACCAGGGGGAGCTCAAGACCGGCATCATCGTCCACGACCTCAACGAGGACCCCTACACCACCACCCTGCGCGCCGCCTACCGGACCGTCCTCGACCCGTACGTGCGCTACCCCGACCAGAGCTACGCGGGCGGCACCGCCGAGCAGCCCCTGGCGCCCAACGCGTTCAGGCCAGTGATCAACAACCTCTGCGAGGCGGCGGGGCGGCAGAAGGACCCGCTGGACATGGTGTTCTTCGCCGGCCGCCTCGCCGACTTCGAGGTCTTCGCCCAGTACCTGGACGAACGCATCTGCCGGGACGACCCGATGACGGTCATGGTCGGTGCGACGGGCTTCGCCGGCGCCGAGAGGTACGGCGACCTCCTCCGGGAGGCCAACATCACCGTCGTCTACGCCACCTCCTCCGACTCGCAGGCCTGGGGCGCGAAGGAGAAGGGCACCCCCCGCTCCTACACCGGCTTCCAGGAGGCGTTCCTGTCGCACGGCTTCGACGCGGCCGACCTGCGCGACGGGTACGCGATCGCCCACCACGACGCCCTGGCCGCGGCGGCGACGGCGATCGGGCTCGCGGCGGTCCCCCGCAAGCAGGACACCGCGGCGCGGCTCCCCGCCCCCCAGGACGTCAAGGCGCAGTTCGGCAGGCTGAACCTCGCCAACGTGGTGCACGCCGCCTCGGGCGAGCTGAGCTTCGAGCCGGAGGGCGGCAGGGCCGCCGGACGCTCCATCCCGCTGCGGCAGGTCGGGTCGAACTCCCAGGTCCCCGAGCTCCCCGAGGGGCTCACCCCCTACGTGGTGCCCGGTTCCTGACCGGACGGAAAGGGGGCCGCCTTGCGCCGCCACATGGTCCTGGAGGACCGGTACGAACTGCTCGACCTGGTGTCGAGCGGCGGCATGGGAGAGGTGTGGCGCGGCTTCGACCGGCGGCTGGACCGGCCGGTGGCGATCAAGGGCATCCGGCTCGACCGGGCCGCCTCGGACACGGTCGTCGCGCTCTTCCAGCAGGAGGCCAGGATCGGCGCCAAGCTGCGGCACCCCGGCCTCACCGTCATCCACGACCTCCTGGAGTACCGGCTCGACGAGCCCGGCGGCGGCACCGCCCGTGAGAAGGGCCTGGCCCTGGTCATGGAGTTCCTCGAGGGCGAGGACCTGGGCCGGCTGCTGGAGGAGCGCACGTTCTCGGTGCGGGAGACCCTGGAGCTGGGCGCGAAGACCATCGAGGCGCTGCGGGCCGCGCACGCCGCCGGGGTCATCCACCGCGACGTCAAGCCGAGCAACCTCATGGTGCTGCCCGACGGGCAGGTGAAGATCTGCGACTTCGGCATCGCCAAGGCCCGCGACTCCACCAAGGGCCTGACCGCCGACGGGATGCTCGGCACCTACGCCTACATCGCCCCCGAGCGCATCAGGCTCGAGAAGACCGACGCGCGGGTGGACCTCTACTCGTTCGGCATCGTGATGTACGAGCTGCTGCGGGGCAGGCCGCCGTTCGAGGGCGAGCCGGGGGCCGTCCTGCACGCCCACATGGAGGAGCGCCCGCCGAGCCTCCGGGGGACCGGAGGCCCGCCCGACCTTCCCGAGGATCTCGAAGAGCTGGTCCTGCAGCTGCTGGAGAAGGACCCCGCGGCCCGCCCTCCGGACGCGGAGACGGTCCTGCGCCGCATCAGAGAGATCGAGCGCTCCCTTCCCCGCCTCCTCCAGGGCCGCTACGAACTCGTCCGCCGCCTCGCGTCCAGCGGGCTGACCGACACCTACCTGGCCAGGGACGTCCGAGCCCACCGCGACGTCGCGCTCAGGCTCCTGCGCTCGGACCTCCTGGGCGACCCGTCGTCCCGTGAGGAGTTCCTCCACGAGCTGGCCCGCGAGCTCCCCGGCTCGGTCGCGGCCGTCACGGAGACCGGCGAGAGCCCCGTCGCGGTCACGCTCCCCTTCGCCGTCCTCGACCTGGACCGGGCGGTACCGCTGCGCAGCCGCCTGGCGGACGGCCCCCTGCCCGCCCAGGAGGCCGTGCGGCTCGCCGACCTCGTGCTGCGGGCGCTGGAACGCGGCCACGCCGACGGCCTGGCCCACCCCGGCCTGAGTCCCGACACCGTCCTGCTCTCCGGCGATCCGGACCGTCCGGACGTCCGCTTCCTCACTTTCGCCGCCCGCCCTCCGTCGTCGGCGGAGCCCGGCGACGACCTGCGCGCCGTCGCCCGCCTCCTGCACGAGCTCCTCACCGGCACGCCGCACCGGCCCGGCGCGGAACCCTCGGCCCTCAACCCCTACGTGCCGTCGTGGTGCGACGAGCTCGTCCGAAGGGCCCTGTCCTCCGACCGCCCCTACCGTTCGGCCGCCGAGTTCCGCCGCGCCCTCCAGGACCGGCCCGTCCCCGCCCGGACGACGGCCCGCGACCCCCTCCCGCAGGCGTCCTCCCCTCTCGGCTACCTGGGCGTGGGGCTCCTGATCGTCATCACCCTCGTCTCCACCGGCCTTCTCCTGCTCACCTGGCTCCGCTGACGAGATCAGAGGGGCATCGAGCGGGTAAGGGGTCGGTATGGCGATTCTTCGGAGTTATATCGGTGTCCCTCGGGCGGCCGTCTGGAGGACGCTCGCCGACGGCTGGACGTACGACCGGTGGGTGGTGGGGACCCGGCGGATCGTCGGCGTGGACGAGGGGTGGCCCGCGGTGGGGGCCGAGCTCCGGTACGTCCTGGGATGGACGCTGCTGAGGTGGAGCGACCGCACGGTGGTGCGGGTCTGCGAGGAGCCGCGGCGGCTGGAGCTGGAGGCGCGGGCGGGCCGGGCGGGCGCGGTCCGGGTGGCGTTCGAGCTGACCGAGTGGGGGGAGGGCACGCTGGTCACGCTGACGGAGCACCCGCTGAGGGGGCTGGGCGCCACCCTCTACATGTGGCCGGCGGAACTGGTGATGCGGCTGCGCAACCGGGTGCTGCTGCGGCGGCTGGCCAGGGTCACGGCCGGGAGAGCAGCCGCCGGGCGGAGGAGAGAGCCGGAGCCAGCAGGAACCGGCGCACGGGGGCTTCGGCACTGAGGGCGGCGCGGGCGGCGTTGGCGCCGCACGCGCCGTGGACGCCCCCGCCCGGATGCGCCGAGGCGGAGGCCAGGTAGAGGCCGCGCACCGGCGTTCCGGCGCGGCCCGTCCCGGGCACGGGCCGGAAGAACAGCTGCTGGTGGACGGCGGCCGTCCCGCCGTTGATGGCGCCGCCGACGAGGTTGGCGTCGTGCTCCTGCATGGTGAGGGGGGACAGGACGCGGCGGTCCAGCACGCGCCGCCGGAAGCCGGGCGCGTGCCGCTCGACGACGGCCTCGACGCGGTCGGCCATGGCCTGCCGTTCGCGCTCGTCCCAGACGCCGTTGACGCCGTCGGGGCCGCCGTCGGCCCGCACCTCGTGCGGGACGTGGGTGTAGGCCCAGGCGGACTCGGTGCCGGCGGGGGAGCGGGAGGCGTCGGCCGTCGTCATCTGGCCCAGGAGCAGGAACGGGTCCGCGGGGACCCGGCCGGTGGCGAGCATGGCGCTCTGCTCGGTCAGGGCGTTCACGCCGTCGGCCACGTGGACCGTCCCGGCCCGCGCCGCCTCCGGCGCGGACCAGGGGATGGGCCCGGACAGCGCCCAGTCGACCTTGAAGGCGGGGGTGTCCCACTGGAAGCGGCGCATGTCGTCGCGCAACCGGGAAGGCAGGTGCTCCCAGCCGACGAGACCGCCGTACAGGTGGGTCGCGGGGACGTCGGCGAGCACGCCCCTGCGCGCCCGTACGGCCTCGCCGTCGGCCGTCCGGACGCCCAGGGCGCGCCCCTCGCGGACGATCACCGAAGTGACGGCCGCCGAACACCGCACCTCTCCGCCCCGCTCCTCCAGCCGCCGGACGAGCGCCGCGGTCAGCGCGCTCGCACCGCCTTCGGGGACGGGCCAGCCGTACTGCTGGCCGATCATCGTCAGGATCCAGCCGAAGACCGTGCTGCCGACGGACTCGGGTGACAGGTCGGCGTGCAGGGCCGAGCCGGCCAGCAGCAGCCGCGCGCCCTCGCCGGTGAACTCCTCCTCGCCCAGCCGTCGGACGGGCAGGGCCAGGAGGCGCAGCATCCGCAGCCCGTCCGCCGCCCCGAGCCGGGCGGCCAGCGCCAGCCCCGGGCGGACCGGCGGGAAAGGGGTGAGGACCGCCTGGAGCAGGTCGTCGGACAGCTCCAGCCACCGCCCGTAGAGCCGGAGCCACGCCTCCCCGTCTCCGGGGGCGAGCGCGTCGAGCCCGGCGGCCGTGCGGTCGGGGTCGTGCTCCAGCACGGCGCAGCGCCCGCCCGGCAGCGGGTGGGCCAGGACGGCGGGAGCGTGCCGCCACCGCAGCCCGTACCGCTCCAGTTCCAGTGCCCGGATCACCGGGGAGGCCACCGCGAGCGGATAGAAGGAGCTGCAGAAGTCGCTGACGTACTCCGGGTGCACGCCGCGGTCGCTGCGCACGCCGCCTCCGGGTTCGTCCTGCGCCTCCAGCACCAGGACGTCCCAGCCCGCGTCGGCCAGGACGTTGGCCGCCACCAGCCCGTTCGGACCGGCGCCGATCACCACCGCGTCAGGCACAGGCGCCTCCCCCTCCCCGCGAGTCTCCCGGATACCTGCCCGCCGTGTCCTGGTTTCGCACGTGCCAATTCGGGGTGGAAGGCGACTGGTGATTTCCCCGATGCGCGGATCCGGTCCGGATCGCAGACTCCTGACCACGGCCCGCGGCACCCTCCGCCCCCGCCCGGGCCATGATCCGCAGAGGAGACCCCCATGTTCGGCAAGAAGCTCAGGGCACTGCGCCTGGCGCCGCTCGCCGCGGCGGTGGCCGCGGCCGGCCTCGTCGCCGCCCCGCCCGCCCACGCCGCGAACCCCTACGAGCGCGGTCCGGCCCCGACCGAGAACAGCATCGAGGCGCTGCGCGGTCCGTTCGCGGTGTCGCAGACCTCGGTGTCCTCGCTGTCGGCCATCGGTTTCGGCGGCGGCACGATCTACTACCCGACGACCACCACCCAGGGCACGTTCGGCGCGGTCGCGATCTCGCCCGGCTTCACCGCCTACGAGTCCAGCATCGCCTGGCTCGGCCCGCGCCTGGCCTCCCAGGGCTTCGTGGTCTTCACGATCGACACCAACACCACGATGGACCAGCCCGCCAGCCGCGGCGACCAGCTGCTGGCCGCGCTGGACCACCTGACCGAGCGCAGCTCCGTGCGCTCGCGCGTCGACGAGTCCCGCCTGGCCGTGATGGGCCACTCCATGGGCGGCGGCGGCACGCTCGAGGCGGCCAAGGACCGGCCCTCCCTGAAGGCCGCGATCGGGATGACGCCGTGGAACCTCACCAAGAACTGGTCGGGGAACCGGGTGCCGACCTTCATCATCGGCGCGGAGAACGACTCGGTCGCCTCGGTGTCCTCGCACGCCGAGCCGTTCTACAACAGCCTGTCGGCGTCGTCGGAGAAGGCGTATCTGGAGCTGAACAACGCCTCGCACTTCGCGCCCAACACGTCCAACACGCCGATCGCGAAGTACTCGATCTCCTGGTTGAAGCGCTTCGTCGACGACGACACGCGTTACACCCAGTTCCTGTGCCCCGGTCCGAGCCGGAGCACGGACGTGGAGGAGTACCGCTCCAGCTGCCCCGTCTGATCCGTTCCCGAGTCCGGCGACGGCCGTCCCGTGCGGGGCGGCCGTCGTCCTTTTCCGGCCGGAGGTTTCACCAAGCGCTTACTTGGCAGCGAACATACTTGTGGGTACGGTTCCGTACCATGAGGTATGGAGATGAGGTCCTCGACCGCGTGCGCACCCTGACCCCGGTGCTGGCCGAACGCGCGCAGGCCACCGAAGAAGCACGCAGGCTCCCCGACGAGACCATCGCCGACCTGGCCGGGACCGGGGTGTTCGACCTCCTGGTCCCCAAGCGGTTCGGCGGCGCGGAACTCGCGCTCGACACCCTGGTGGACGCCTGCCGGGAGATCGGCTCGGGCTGCGGCTCGACCGGCTGGCTGACGACCATCTACGCCATGCACAACTGGATGCTCGGCCTCTTCCCCGAGGAGGCGCAGCGCGAGGTCTGGGAGGGCCGCCCGTACGCGCTGATGCCGTGCGCCCTGTCCCCGGGGGGCACGGCCGAGGCGGTGGACGGCGGCTACCGGGTCACCGGGCGCTGGTCGTGGGGGAGCGGCGTCATGCACGCCGACCACGTGATGGTGATGGCGCTCGTGACCGTCGAGGACACCCTCGAACCCCGCGTCTTCCTGCTGCCGCGCGAGGACGTGACGGTCCACGACGTGTGGCACACCAGCGGGATGCGGGGGACGGGGAGCAACGACATCGAGGTCCCCGGCCGGTTCGTCCCCGCGTACCGCTCGGTGCCGCTGCAGGACCTCACCGAGGGCCGGGCGCCGGGCGCGCAGGTCAACCCGGGCGTGATGTACCGCGTCCCGCTGGTGCCGGTGTTCGTCCTGACGGCCGCCGCGCCCGTCCTGGGCATCGCCGAAGGGCTGCTCGCCGCCTTCACCGGGCGGATGAAGGGCCGCGTGATGGCCTACACGGGCGTCCGCCAGCGCGACCTGATGAGCGGCCAGATCCGCCTCGCCAAGGCCACCGCGGAACTCGCCGCCGCCCGCCTGCTCCTCGAGGACGAGGTGCGCCGGCTGATCCGCACGTACACCGACGGAGGCTCCTACGACCTGGCGCAGCGGGCCGGTTCCCGGCTGGTCGCCGGACACGTGACCGCCGTCGCCCGTACTGTGGTGAACGAGCTGTGCGCGGTGTCCGGAGCCAGTGTGCAGTTCATGCACTCGCCGTTCCAGCGCGCCCAGCGCGACGTGAACACCATCTCGGGTCACGTGGTGTTCGACATGGACGCGACGTACGCGCTGTACGGCAAGGTCTCCCTCGGCATCACCCCCGACGCGATGACGTTGGTCTGAGAGCAGGACCGGGCCGGTTCGAGGAGGACGCGTGGAAACGGGCAAGCGGGCCCGCCCCAGGGTGAGCAGGCGCGACTGGGTCGAGGCCGCCTACCAGGAGCTCATCAGGAGCGGCGAGCCCGGCATCGGCATCAACGCGCTCGCCGCCCGCCTGGGCGTCACCAAGGGCAGCTTCTACTGGCACTTCCGCGACCGCTCCGAACTGCTGCGCGCCCTCCTCGACCGCTGGGCCCACGAACGCACCGACGAGGTCCTCGGCCTCGCCTTCGGCACCACCCCCGACCCGCGCGAACGCCTCCGCCGCATCCAGGCGCTCGGCGCCGAGGTGGCGCCCCTGGACCGCGCGATGCGCCTGTGGGCCCAGCACGACCCGGCCGCCGCCGAGGCCGTCCGCCACGCCGACCGCGCCATGCTCGCCCACATCACCGCCTGCCTCACCGGCCTCGCCGTCCCCGACGCCCCCCTCCGCGCCCTCCTCATGCTCCGCGCCTGGGTCGGCGGCTACCTCGTCCCCGCCCCGGACGGCGTCCCCGCCGCCGACCCCGACGACCTCCTGGACTTCTTCCTCCGCAACGGTGAGTGATCGGTCCCCGACCCTCCGGACAGGTCGAGTTCGGCCATTCCGTTGAAGTCGCGGAGGGACTCTGGTCACATGGGACGGCTCGTTGTCTGCTGTTCCCGGGGGTCGGCGTACGGAGGTCGGAGTGGCTCGGCTCGACGTCCCTCAGGAAGTGGCCGGGTACCGGCTCGGAAGGAAGCTGGGCGAGGGCGGCCAGGCGGACGTCTACCTGGGGGAGAACGCGGCGGGGTCGCAGGCCGCGGTGAAGCTGTACAGGCCGATGCGGGACGCCCACGCCCGGTGCGCCAAGGAGATCCAGGTGCTGCGCCGAGTGCCGGCCGAGTACGCCGCCCGGCTGCTGGAATCCGGTGAGGCGAACGGCCGCCCGTATCTCGTCACCGAGTACATCGAGGGCGACACCCTGCGGGACCGGCTCGAGGAGCTCCCGGCCGGCGCGGACGGCCTGAGGCGGCTGGATCCGGCCGGGCTGCGCCAGGTGGCGCTCGGGTCGATCACCGCGCTCGCCGCCTTCCACGAGCACGGCGTCGTGCACCGGGACTTCAAACCGGCGAACGTGATCTGCACGGCGGACCGCGTCCACGTGATCGACTTCGGGATCGCCCACCGGGTCGGTGACGCCACGACCGTCTGGAACGGGCCGGTCGGCACCGTCGCCTACATGTCGCCCGAGCAGTTCGCCCCGGGCAGGGCGGGGTTCTCCTCGGACGTGTTCAGCTGGGCCGTCGTCATGGTGCACGCCGCGACGGGCAGGCACCCCTTCCGCGACGAGGACGACGACGCCGACCGGGTGATCGAGCGGATCAGGACGCAGACCCCCGACCTGGCCGCCTTCCCGAGGCCGTGGCGCTCCCTGCTGAAGAAGTGCCTGCACAAGAGGCCGAACAGGCGCCCTGCGGCCGGGAGGGTCCGCGAGGCCGTCGCGTCCCTGGACGGGCCGGTGCTCGCGGTCCCCGCCGCCCGGCGGGCGCCGCGGGAGACGGTCCCCGATCCGCGGACCCGGCCGGACGTCCGGCCCGCGCGGTGGTCCGAGAGGCCGGTGGCGGGACTGGCGCTGGGGGCCGTGCTGGCCGGGACGGCCTGGGCGGGCGCGGTGCTGGCGGGAGACGAGGACACCGGCTGCCCGCAGCCGCTCGTGTTGCGGGCCATGGTCCCGGCCGAGCTGCGGGAGGAGTTGCACCGGGCGGGGCAGGACTTCGCGGCGGCGGAGGCGGGCGACGGGTGTCGGCCCGTCCAGGTGACGGTGTCGGCCCAGCCGTCGCTGGAGGCGCTGCGTTCGGGGCTGGCGGCCGGCTGGGCGGACCGGCTGGGCACGGACCCGCAACCGGACGTCCTGCTGATGAGCAGCTCGGCCGAGAAGGCGTACGTCGATTCGGCGTCGGCGGAGGGCGAGGCCCCTCCCGGGGCGCGGCCTCCGAAGCTGGTGGACCTCGGGAGCACCGGTGAGAGGTCGGCGATGTCCGTGGCCGCGACGGCGGCGGCCTGGGACGTCCTCGACGCGGAGCGGCGGGACGGGCGCTGGAACGACCTCCCGGGACTGCTGGAGCGGGCCGAGGCGCACGGGATCGGGGTGCTGCGCCCCAACCCGGACAGCGCGGCCTCGGGAACGCTCGGCAGCCTGGGCTTCTACGCCGACCCCGCGGTGAACGGGGACGAGGAGCGGCTGAACGCCTTCGAACGCCAGGTGGCGCGGGTCCCGATCGCCGACGCCGGGACGGCGCTGTGCGCGCTGGAGGAGCGGTCCCAGGCGGTGGCGATCGTTCCCGAGCGGGTCGTGGACGCCCACAACGCGGCGTCCTCGTCCGGGAGGAGCACCGGGTGCGGGACCGGGCGCAGGCCCACGACGTTCCCCCTGCTGCAGGTCGACGGGCTCCACCGGCTGGACTACCCGCTCGTCCACGTCGTCTGGCCCGGCGAGCGGGCGGCGGAGCGCGCGGAGTACGCCGAGCGGTTCCGCGACCGGCTCGCCGGGCGGGCGTCCGGGGGCGACTGGCCCCGCGGCTCCGTCCCCCTGGAGCCCGGCGCGCTCGCCGGCACCCAGGACCTCCTCAAGCGGACCCGCGGCGGGCGGACCTTCGAGGTCCTGGTCGACCGGTCCGGTTCCATGGAGCGGGACGCCCCGGGCGGCGTCCCGCTGGTCGCCGTCCGGGCACTGACCGGCGACCTGCTGGGCGAGCTGCGGGAGCACGACAGGATCGGGCTGGCGGCCTTCCCCGAAGAGGGGGGCAGGGACCCGGTCGAGCTCCTGGCGCACGGACCTGCGGGCGTCGAGGAGGTCCTGGCGGTGCGCGCACGGATGGAGGGGCTCGAGGCGGAGGAGGTGGTCACGCCGCTGCACCGGGCCATCGCGGTCAGGGGGTCGGCGTTGAACTCCGCCGATCCCGAAGGCGTGCTCGTCGTCTTCACCGACGGGGTCGACGAGGACGTCTCCGAGGCCGCGGCGCGGGAGGCCGCCGCCGACATGGGCGCGGAACTCGGCCGCCAGGGCGCCCCGCGGGTCGTCGTGGTGGTGCTGGGCGGCCGCAGGTGCGCCGACGGCGTCAAGGCCATGGACGAGAGGTTCGAGGACTTCGTGTGCGTCGCGGCCGGGAGGTCGTCCTACGAGGACCTCCGGGCCAGGCTGTTCGTCGAGATCTGGAGATGAGCATGCGCCAGTGGAAGTTCGCCGCGGGGATGCTCGCCGGGATGCTCCTCGTGGGCGTCGCCGCCCTGGCCGTCCACCGGCCCTGGCAGGGGAGCGGCTGCCCGGAGCGCAGGGGCGGCACGCTCGTCGTGCTGGGCGACAAGGACGTCAGCTCCGGCAGGCAGCGCAAGGCGGAGATCGAGCGGTGGCGCGGCCCCGGCGGGACGCGGGCCGAGCTGCGCGAGCTGTCGGGGGTGGCCGACCTCCAGCACGCCCAGCTGGCCGCGACGGCGCAGGACGGGGGCTGCGGCGTCGACGTCTACATCCTCGACGGCCCCTGGGTCGCTGAGTTCGCCGAGGCTGGGCACCTGGCGCCCCTCGAAGGCGGCGGGGAGCGGCTCGACGGGCTGCTGACGGGGGAGCTGCGCGAGAGCGGGTACCACGACGGAGAACTGTGGGCGGTGCCCTTCAGCGCCGAAGCCCCGCTGCTGTACTACCGCAAGGACCTGCTGGAGAAGGCGGATCTCGAGCCGCCCGAGAGCTGGGACGAGGTGTGGGAGCACTCCCGGACGCTGCTCGCGGACCCCTCCAGCGGGCTCCGCGCCGGGTACGCCGCCCAGCTGGCCCACTACGAGGGCTTCACCATCAACGTCCTCGAACTGATGTGGATGCACGACCGCAGCGAACTCCTCGACGACGACGGCGAGGTCGAGATCAACACGATCGCGCTCCAGGAGATCCGGGAGAAGTTCGACGACCCCCGGCTCATCGCGCGGGAGTCCTTCACCTGGCACGAGGACGAGGCGACCCGGGCCTTCGTCGAGGGCGAGACGCTGTTCCTGCGCAACTGGCCGACCGCGTACCGGAAACTGGCCGAGGACCCGTCCGCCGAGAACGCCGGGCGGCTCACCGAGAAGTACGGCGTCACGGTGCTGCCCAGGAACGGCGTCCTGGGCGGGCAGAGCCTGGCCGTCGCCGCGAACTCCCCGTACAAGGCGGAGGCGCGGCGGCTCATCGAGGCGCTGACCGGCTACGGCGCCCAGAACAGGCTGTTCTGGTGCGGGGGGTTCGCGCCGGTGCACGCCGGGGTCTACGACAGGCGGAGCCCGGAGGCGTGCGACGCCGGGGCCTCCGACGACGAGGGCGGGTACGTCGCGCAACTGCCGCCGGAGGAGCTGGACACCCTGCGCGCGGCCGTCGAACAGGCCCGCCCCCGGCCGAACACCCCCTACTACACCGAGTTCAGCCGGGTGTTCCAGGAAGTCCTGTACTGCGATCTCCAACCGGAGGCGCGGGTCACGTCGTGTCCGCAGAAGCCGGGATCGGCCCCGGAGTTCCTCCCCGATCTGGAGAAGCGGCTCACCGACGCGCTGCGGGGGCGTTGAGCGCCGTCAGCGGGCCGGACGCAGGAGGGTCTCCTGGGCGACGGAGGCCACGAGGGTGCCGTCGAGGGTGTGCATGGTGCCGCGGGCCAGACCGCGGGCGCCGTGGTTGAGGAGGGAGTCCATGGAGTAGAGCAGCCACTCGTCGGAGCGGGCGGGGCGGTGGAACCAGACGGCGTGGTCGAGGCTGACGGCCGTGACGTAGGAGGCGGTCGAGCCGGGGGCGCGCGAGGAGTCGACCACGGCGATGTCGGAGACGTAGGTCAGCACGCACGGGTGCAGCGACGGGTCGCCGACCGGGTCGAGGGAGCGGAACCAGAACGGGTGGCGCAGCGGGAACTCCTCGTCGCCCGGGGGGTTCACGGGGCGGACGTCGAAGTTCGGGATGTCGCCGAACCACGAGGGCAGCCGGTAGGCGGGGAGCTCCTCGGGGCGGGGCACGTCGAGCCCGCCGGACGGCTGCCAGTCCTCGCCGTCCTCCGGCACGTGGAAGGACGCCGTCAGCTCGAAGATCGTCTTGCCGTCCTGGCTCGCGGTGACGTGCCGGGTGGAGAACGTCCGGCCGTCGCGGGCGCGCCGCACGTCCAGGTGGAGGGGCTTGGCGGGCTGCCCGCCGCGCAGGAAGGAGGCGTGCAGGGAGTGCACGGGGCGGCCGGGGGCCACGGTCAGCTGGGCCGCGCGCAGGCTCTGCGCGGCGACCTGCCCGCCGAACGTGCGCTGCATCTCCGACTCCACGGGCCGGATCAGGAACCGGTCCTCGTCCTGCCGCTCCAGCGCGAAGATCTCCGCCAGTGCCCCGCTCATGCCCATCTGCCCCGAACCTTTCCTCAGCCTTCGCCGGAATCGTACGGAATCCGGTTCGGCCGGTTCGCGGTGACCCCGGACCTCAGAACGCCAGGCCGCCGCCGGTGCGGTCGGGACGCAGCAGGGTCTCCTGGGCGATCGAGGCGACGAGGGCGCCGTCGCGGGTGCGCAGGGAGCCCTGGGTCATGCCGCGGGCGCCGTGGTTGCTGACGGGCGCCATCGTGTGCAGGAGCCACTCGTCGGCACGGGCCGGGCGGTGGAACCACACCGAGAGGTCGAGGCTGGCGAAGCCGGAGTAGGCGAAGGCCGAGCCGGGCGGGCGGGAGGCGTGGACCAGGCCGATGTCGGTGAGGTAGGTGACGAGGCAGGCGTGCAGCGCCGGATCCTGCACGGGGGAGGAGAAGCGGATCCAGTACGGGTGGCGCAGCGGGAAGTCCTCCTCCTCGACGAGCGGGGCCATCGGCCGGACGTCGATGTAGGGAGCGAGTTTGAAGAAGAACGGCGGGGGCTGGAAGGGGGTGATCTCCTCGGGGGCGGGGACGTCGGGCCCGCCGGACGGCTGCCAGTCCTCGCCGTCCTCCGGGACCTGGAAGGACGCCGTCATCTCGAAGACGGTCCTCCCGCCCTGGCTCGCGGTGACGTGGCGGCCGGAGAAGCTCCGGCCCTCCCGGGTCCACCGCACGTCCAGATCGAGCGGCTCGGCGGACTTCCCGACCTGGAGGAAATGGCCGTGCAGGGAGTGCACCGGGCGTTCGCGGCGGACGGTGAGGCTCGCCGCCCACAGGCTCTGCGCCGCGATCTGGCCGCCGAAGGAGCGCGGCATCACCCCCGCGACGGGGTCGGCGGTGAACCGGTTCTCGGCCCGCCGCTCCAGTGTGAAGAGCTCCTTCAACGCCTCGGTCAGGTCCATGCTCGGCGTCCTTCCGCTCGGTTCCGGAGCCGTTCGCCGGGCCCGGACGGCCGGGGCGCGAGGCCTCTTCGGAATCTGTGTTCTCACTATAGAGAACATAATTCTCGCACCGGTCGCCGGGTCAGAACGGAGGCTCGTCGTCCGGGTCCGGCTCGCCGGCCGCCGAGGCCACCGCCTGGGCCCGGCCCGTCACCGGCGCCTCGTTGAGGATCTCCCCGGTCCGCGGGTCGATGAGCACGCCGTCGACCTCGATCGGCCCGGCGTCCGCCGCGTGCCGGTCGGGGCACCAGCGGGCCACCGGGCAGGTCGCGCAGTGCCGTCCGGGCCGGGCGCGGAACTCCACGTCGGTGTGCCAGTCCCCGGTGAGCCGGACGAGCTCCGCCCGCGCCCGCTCGACGACGCCTGCGTCCCCGGTGTCGAAGGAGAAGAGGGACGCGCCGGCCGGTGACATGACCTCCAGTTCGACCGTCCCCGCCACGGGCGCCTCGCCGCCGAACGCTCCGTCGGCGACCAGGCAGACGGCCAGCGCGAGCTGCGGCACCCGTTCGAAGAGCGTGCCGGCGTCCCACGCGGCGGAGGAGCCCGTGGTCTTCTGCTCCCGGTAGGAGATGCGGCCATCGGCGACGTAGACGAGGTCGGGATGCGCCACGACCAGCACGTCGGCCACCGGGTCGTAGGCGGCCGTCGAGGGCTCGGCCGTCACGGAGGTGACGTTCGCGTGCAGCGGGCACACCTCGAGGTGGCTCAGCAGGAACGGCCGGACCTGGCGGTACTCGTCCGGCGTCATGAGCTCGGCGGCGAACCCCGCGTGCGTCTCGGGCAGGTCCTCCTCGGAGCACGCCCGGTACGGGAGCCGTGAGTGCGCGACCTCCAGCCAGGTGTGCACGAGCGTGCCCCGGCGGATCGCGGGATGGTCGCTCCAGTCCCCGGGAAGCCGCTGGTCCCGCAGGTGCGCCTGAGCCGGGCAGATCCGGTACTGCCCCGCCGTGGCCGCCGACCAGACCCGCCGGTGCGTCCCGTTTCCGTCCAGCCCCAGCAGTCCCGGCACGTGCGGCAGCGCGTCGCACTCGGCCCGCAGCTTGCACTGCGCGCAGTCCGATCCCGGCTGCCTGCTCCCGCCGAACACCACGTCCGAGGCGACCGGCTGCGCCCGCTCCCGGTACCTCCGGGCGACCTCCTCGGGCGCGGCGTCCACCACGACCTTGGGCACCCGCTCGTCGCTCACCACGATCTCGACGACCCGCACCCGCCGCGCGGGCCCCGCGTCCCCCTGCACGTCCACCGGCATGTCCCGGTAAACGGACCCGACGGCCCGCGCACCGAACGCCGCCAGCTGCGCCAACGCCAGATTGGACGGGTCGTCCCCCGCCCCCACCCGGCTCACCCGCAGCCGCCGGACCTCCCGCACGGCCCCGTCGGCGGACGCGTACCACCGCCCCCACCCCGTCAGCACGCGCGCTTCGAGCGGAGACGACACATGCTGCAACACCCGGGATTCCCGATGCGGCAGCAGAACGACGTCCCCGAGCTCATCGGCGAGCCACCGGGCGTCCTCCAGATAGGTGCCGACGGCCTGCCGAACCCACCCCTCGACCCCCGGATGAACGGTCTTCCGCGTTTCTTCGAGCACTTTCTGAACGGCGACCTCGGCATCGAGCCCCCCGAACTCCACCCCGTCCAGCGCCGCCATCACCAGCCCGAGCGGAAAATCCTCCCAAGGCGCATCCCGCCGCTCCTCGAACCGCTTAGGCCACACCCGCGGCCGCGCCTTCAACGCCGCGAACTCCGCACACTTCCCCTCACCCGCGTCAAGCTGCCCGGCCGACAACCGAACCAGCCCGGCAGGCCCTTTCAGACTGGCATGCGGAACCCAGGACATCATTGTCTCCACACTTCTGAACGAGCCGATCTCCACCGATCAGACATTCAGTAGATCATATGTGTACAGAGTTAACGAAAGAAATGGCGATATCTGCTCAGGCCCCCTCGCGGGGCCACAACCGCTGCCACCAATGTCAACGGCTTCGCACTCGGGAACGGATTCCGCGGGTGAAGGCCGCCCACTCGGCGCGGGTGAATTCCAGGACGGGGCCGGTGCCGTCGGCCTTGGTGTCCCTGACCCCGATGGTCTCGGCGGTGCAGGCGACTTCGACGCAGTTCATGTTGGGTTCACTGCGTGCTGCTTTACGCCAGTTGCTGTACGACCGGGTCACGGCTGGAATCCCATCTCGTCGAGGATCTGGTGGGCGATCTCGTTGAGAAGGTTACGGCTTTCCTCTTCGGAAAGCGCAGCGCTTCTGACGGATTCGTACCTTCGGGTGTACTTCGCCACCTCGTCGGGGCGCGTGCGTACGTGGTCGGCTGCGGTCGCCTCCTCGATGGCCACGGCCGGGTCCGCGGGGTCGGGGAACGAGTAGAGGAAGAAGGCCGATTTCGGGAGCGGCGTCGCGGTCCGTCCGGTCCTGATCGGGAAGACCCTGAGAACGAGCCTCGGCTGGAGAGCCGACTGCTCGACCAAATGCATCAGCTGGTCGTGCATGATCGCAGGAGGGACGCTGAAGCGTCGGAGACCGACCTCGTCGAGGATGACTTCGTACTCGGGCCCGCCGACCCGGAACACCGTTTCCTGGCGCCGTCGGCGGGCTTCGACGAGCCGTTCGGGCAGGTAGCTGATGGGGCCCGCAGCGATGTCATCCTCGATGAGGCTTTGCGTATAGGCGGGAAGCTGGAGATTTCCCGGCAGCGCGGTGGGAAAGTATTCGCGGATCGTGGCGGCGCCGGATTCGATGTCGGCGTAGAGCCGCTGGCGGTCGCCCATGGTGTCGCCGTAGGCGTCCCACCAGCCTTTGGCGGCACCCTCGCGGGCGATCTGGAAGATTTCGGCGCGTTTGTCGTCCGGCGCCTCCAGCAGGTCGAGCAGATCCATGATCTCGGCGAGGTCGGGCCGCACCTGCGCGTTCTCCAGCCGCGAGATCTTCATCCGCGACTGCAGGAACAGCGCCCCGAGCCGCTCGGTGGTGAGCCCCCGCTGCAGCCGCAGCGCACGGAGCTCCGAGCCGAGCCGCAACCGGCGGACGAACGGACTGGACAAGGGCATTCCTCCTCGCGAACCGCCATCCGTGCAGGTCAAGGGGGTCTTCGTGCACTCTTTCGACTACACGCCGCATCGAACCGCAACGCTCCGCAGCCCCGCAACCGCTTCGCCGATCCCACCGGAGAAAGTGCGTTCGCCATCCGTGCGCACATCCCGCGTGAGCACCCGTCTCCCACCGGCCGCGAGAGGGACGAGGCCGTTCCGTCAGGCGACTCCCGCGTTCCGCCGCGCAGCGAAGAAGTCGTCGAGTTCGGCCTGCTGCCCGCCGTCGAAGGCGCACCGGGGAAGGAACCCGTTCCAGTGCCCGTCCACGAAGAACAACCAGGACTCCGGGGTGCTCACGATCTGCCCGAACATGGACCACCGCACCGTGGTGGCGGACTGGTCGGTCCGGCACTCGTACCCGTCATCGGTCACCCGGATCGTCGTGGGCACGCAGATGTACGTGAGCTGCCGTCTGGCGGTCCGGCGAACCCCCCAGCTCATCGCGAAGGGGGCCACGACCGCCCCGGCGAACATGCCGACCCCTGTGGAGACCGCGCCGACCAGGACGCAGACGGTCCCCGACGCGACCAGTACCGCCGGAAGCACCAGGCGAACGGTTCTGAGCTGCCGCTTGAGGCCATGCTGAGCCGCCCGCACCACATCGTCGGGAGTGGGTTGATATCTGACGGTGAAGTCCACCACGCCATCTTCCTCCGGGCCCGGTCCCGGTGCGCCCGTTTCTTCCTGGCTCGCGCCGGTCGGTTCGTCACCCGCCGACCATGTCCGGCGTGCGAGGGATCAGGGGGAAGGGGACGGGACGGGCGTCGTGCGGGGAAAGGCGCGGCGGTAGTCGCTCGGGGACACCCCGATGTGCCTGAGGAAGTGGTGGCGGAGGTTGTTGGCCGTGCCCAGGCCGCTCATCTCGCCGATCTTCTCGATGGGGAGGTCGGTGGATTCCAGCAGGATTCGGGCACGTCCCAGGCGTTGGGCGAGGAGCCACTGCAGGGGCGTCGTTCCGGTGGCGGCCTGGAGCCGCCGGTAGAAGGTGCGGGGGCTCATCGCGGCTCGCTGCGCCAGGTCCTGGACGGTCAGCGGCCGGTCCAGGCGGGCTCGTGCCCAGTCCAGTACGGGGACCAGGCCCTCGTCGTCGGCGGGCACGGGGGCTTCGATGAACTGCGCCTGGCCTCCGGGGCGGTGGGCGGGCACGACCATGCGGCGGGCCAGCTGGTTGGCGACGCGGGCGCCGAGGTCGCGGCGCACCAGGTGGAGGCAGAGGTCGAGGCCCGCGGTCAGGCCGGCGCTGGTGAGCACGTCGCCGTCGTCCACGTAGAGCACCGAGTCGTCGACCTGAACCTTCGGGTAGCGCTCGGCCAGCAGGGCGGTGTGCATCCAGTGGGCCGTGGCGCGGCGGCCGTCGAGCAGGCCCGCCTCGGCGAGTGCGAAGGCGCCGGTGCACAGGGAGACCATGCGGGAGCCCGCGTCGTAGGCGCGGCGCAGTGCGGTGATCAGCTCCTGCGGCAGCGGCGCCCCCTCCTCGACGCAGGGGTCGGGGACCGAGGGCACGATGACCGTGTCGGCGCCGACGAGGTCGTCGAGCCCGTACCGGGTCCGCAGCGACAGCCCGGAGCCGGCGTTCTCCGGCCCTTCCCCCGTCGAGCAGAGCCGCAGGTCGTACCAGGGATCGGCCAGGTCGGGCTGCGGCTTGCCGAAGACGGTGCAGGGGATGCTCAGCTCGTACAGGTCCCACGAGGGGAGCCCGATCTCCTCGGACACGACCACGGCGACGGAACCAGCGCTCATGCCTCGAAGCGTATGGCAGGAATTTGGTGTTGTGCGTCATTCGTGTCACTGTTTCCGGCCGTCACGTGCTGCGAACGTGTCCACAAGTGATCAATCCCCCTCACACGGACACGAAGGAGTCACGGCAATGAACGCTGACCGTCAGGCCGTCACCGTCGTCGGGCTGGGCTCGATGGGCTCGGCCCTGGCCGGGGCGCTGCTGGACCGCGGCCACCCGACCACGGTGTGGAACCGCTCGGCCGGCAAGGCACGGCCGCTGGTCGACCGGGGCGCCCGCGCGGCCGCGGCGCCCCGGGAGGCGATCGAGGCGAGCCCGGTCGTCATCGCCTGCGTGCTGGACTACGCGGCGCTGCACACCGTCCTCGACCCCGTCGCCGGATCCCTCGCGGGCAAGGTCCTGGTCAACCTCACCTCCGGTTCCCCGGAGCAGGCGCACGAGGCGGCCGCGTGGGCGCGGTCCCACGGCGCCGACTACCTCGACGGCGCGATCATGACCACCCCGCCCGGTGTCGGCGACCACGGGATGATGTTCCTCTACAGCGGCCCGCACGCCGTCTTCGAGGCGCACCGCCCGACCCTGGCGGCCCTGGGCGACCCCCTGCACCTGGGCGCCGACCCCGGTCTCGCCTCGCTCTACGACTCCGCCCTCCTCGGCCTGATGTGGGCGGCCATGACCGGCTGGCTGCACGGCGCCGCGCTGGTCGGCGCGGAGAAGGTGCCGGCCGCGGACTTCACTCCCCTCGCGATCCGCTGGCTGACCACCGTGACCGGTTTCCTCACCACCTACGCGCCCCAGGTCGACGCCGGCCGCTACCCCGGCGACGACGCCACCGTCGACGTGCAGATCGCCGCCATCGACCACCTCCTCCACGCCGCGAAGGCACGAGGCGTCGACAACGCCCTGCCGGAGCTCCTGAAGTCCGTCATGGAGAGTGCCAAAGCCGCGGGCCACGGCCCGGACAGCTACGCGAGCGTGATCGAGGTCCTGAGGAAGCCGGTGGAGGCACGATGACCACCGATCTCATGACGAACCCGACGTCCCCCGCCACACCATGGACGGACCTGCTGCCGTCCGCCGCCGAGGCCTGCCTGACAGCCCTCCTGAAGGGAGCCGACCAGGACTGGTCGCGCCACGCCCGGGGCCTCGACTGGACCTGCCGCCAGACCCTCGACCACCTCGCCCTCGGGCTGACCGGTTACGCGGGCCTGCTCATCGCCCGCCCCCGCGACCGCTACATCACCCTCTTCGCCTCGCTCGACCCGCAGGCGCCCGTCCCCGACTGCCTGGACGGCCTCCGCATCGCCGCCTCTCTCCTGGCCTCCACCGTCCGCGACACGCCCCGCGACGTGCGCGCCTGGCACCCGTGGGGCCATTCCGACGCCGCCGGATTCGCCGCCATGGGGGTGACCGAACTGCTCCTGCACACCTACGACATCACCCACGCCCTCGGCCTCCCCTGGACCCCGCCCGACGACCTCAGCGCCGCGGTCCTCGCCCGCCTCTTCCCCGACGCGCCCCCCGGCCACGCCCCGTCCGACACCCTGCTGTGGTGCACAGGCCGCACCCCCCTGCCCGGACGGCCCCGGCGCAGCGCATGGCAGTGGGACGGAACCGTGCGCTGAGCCGACCCGGGGCCAGACGCAGCGCACGATTCCAGAAGCCACCTGCGGAGGGACATCGCTCGACCGGGACCGGCGGTGCCGCGGTCACGGGGCGGGCGGGTTGAACTTGGAGTAGGCGGGGGGGCTCCAGCGCAGGGGCATGGCGGCGGTGGCCTCGCGGACCTCTTCGACGGTGAAGTCGACGAGGCGTTGGGCGCCGGGGAAGGCGGCGGCCTCGGCCTCGTCCCAGACGGTCTCGGCGGTGCCGGTGAGGTGGAGGAGGGAGCCGGTGGTCCAGGAGGGGACGAGGAGGGCGGCGGCGGGGTTGAGTTCGAGGTTGCCCAGGGTGAGGAACATCGTGTTGCCCTGGTAGTCGGGCCAGCGGAGGCGGGTGGGGGACAGGACGCGGACGAAGCCGGGGGAGCCGCCCCGGTGGGAGGCGTCGGCGTCGCCTTCGGGGGAGGCGGTGGCGACGAAGAACGTGTCGGCCTCCGCCAGGGTGCGCTGCTGGGCGGGGGTGAGGGAGGTGCCCCGGTGGAGGGTGCGGGGAGCGGAGGGGAAGGGGGCGGGGGTGCGCTGCTGGATGTACTTGGGGCAGTTGGAGATGACCTGGTCGGTGGTGACGAGCAGACCGCCGGGAACGGGCTCGGAGGTGCCGTTGATGCGCATGCGGCGGCGGGTGGCGGGCTCGATGGCGATCATGCCGACCTTGGCGGGGGACGCCAGGGCCTCGGCGAGGGGGTCGTCGGGGTGGGGGAGCGACCGGATGGCGAGGGTCGTCTCGGTGGGCTGGAGGAAGCCGGGATCGCCGGTGAGGAGGGTCGTCCACAGGCGTCCGGCCGGGTCGGCGGCACCGACGACGATCATGGGTTGCCGGGTGAGGAAGGCCATGGCGACCTCCGGGAAGGCGGTCCTGATGGCGCGGAGCGCGGACTCGGCGGGCCTCTGCAGGCCGGCTCGGTGCTGAACGGAGAGCTCTCCGTCGTGGTAGGTCGCCATGGCGGGGCCGCCTAGAAGAAGCCGCAGGTGGGAGCGCCTGCGACGGGGGCGGTGGCGGACTCGGCGCCGGACGGGGCGTAGATCTCCAGGCGGATGCCGTCGGGGTCGGTGAAGAAGATGCCGCCGGAGGCGGCCCCCTCGCCGTGGGGAACGATGCCGTCGTAGGTGAACCGGGTGCCCATGGCGCGCAGGACGTCCTCGGCCGCGCGGACCTCGTCGATCGTGTCGACCTGGAACGACAGGTGGTGCAGGCCCGCGACGTCCGTGCGGGCGGCGGTCTCGGTCTGGCGCCACAGGGCGACGGCCAGCCTCCCGTCCTTGCCCAGGAGGGCGTGGCCCTCGTCGCGTCCGGCGACCTCGAAGCCGAAGGCGCGCGTGTAGAAGGCGATCGAACGGTCGAGGTCGGTGACGTTCAGCCCGACGTGACCGGTCTGCAGGGTGCTCATGGGGGTGCCCTTCCTCCGGCGGAGACGATCTCTAACCGGTGAAAGTGACTTTAAGGGTTAGGTCATCGATCGTCAACCGGTCCAGCGGGCATGAGTGGTTAGCATGGGTGCCATGGACCCCCGACCGCTGACCGGTGAGCCGATCTCCGTCGAACTGCTGAACACCCGGTGGATCCAGGACGGGCGGTGGCAGGACCTGCTCACCTCGCCCGACGGCCTGGCGATCTGGCTCGCCTCGCCCACGGTCGTCTCGGAGCTGGGGGAACACCCCGTCCACGCCGACGAGCCGACGCTCGCCGCGCTGCTGCGGGCGCGGGACGGCCTGGCGGCGCTCCTGGCCGACCCCGCGGACACGGCGGCGGCCGACGCCGTGCTCGCCCGCGGGGTGCTCCGCCTCGCCGCCTCACCGCAGGGCGTCGTCGAACGCCTCGAACTGGACGATCTCGCCTACTACCCGGCCTGGACGGCGGTGCGGAGCCACCTCCGCCTGATCGGCGACCGCCCCGACAGGTTCCGCAAGTGCGCGAACGAGGCATGCGTCCTGCACTTCTTCGACATCTCGAAGAACGGCACGCGCCGCTGGTGCTCCATGACGGGCTGCGGCAACCGGGCCAAGGCCTCCCGCCACTACGCCCGCACCCGCTCCGGGCGGGACTGAGGTCAGTGGCCTCCGCCGGCCAGGTTGAGGCCCACCACCCCGGCGAGGATCAGGAGGATCGAGGCGATCTTGAGGGGCGAGGCGTTCTCGCCCAGGACCAGGACGCCCAGGGCGGCGGTGCCGACGGCGCCGATGCCCGTCCAGACGGCGTAGGCGGTCCCCACCTCGAGGTGCTTGAGGCCCAGGGACAACAACCCGAAGCTGAGCACCGCGAAGACGGCGAAGGAGACGCTCGGGGCGAGGACCGAGAAGCCCTTGCTGAGCTTCAGCGAGTAGGCCATGGCGACCTCGAACAGACCTGCGGTGATGACCATCAACCAAGCCATGACGGCTCCTCCTTGCGGAAAAGCGTCGTCTTTGCAGGCCGGGTACGGCGCGTCTCGTCCGGACGGACCCCTCCTGGGTCCATACCGCCCTCAACGAACGGGACATCCCCCGGATTCCCGGACCGTCCGGAGAGGCCGGGGGGGCTGGAGGGAGCGGAGGCCGCCGCCCTCCCCGACCAGGTCACAGGTTTCCGGAATGTCCGCCGGGTAGGAGAGGAGATATGACGACGACGAAAGCGAACACCCTGCTCAAGACGTCGATGGCGGTCGGGGTCGCGGCCGGGGCGGGCGGCCTGGTCACCGACGCGAAGTCCGACTGGTACCGCGAACTCGACAAGCCGTCCTGGCAGCCGCCGCCCCAGGCGTTCGGCATCGTGTGGCCCGCGCTCTACGGCCTGATCGCCTACTCGGCCGGGCGGGCCATGGACCGCGCCCCCGCCGGCGAACGGCGGGGCGTGGCGCAGATGCTCGGCGTCAACCTGGCGCTCAACACGGGCTGGTCGGCACTGTTCTTCGCGGCCAAGAAGCCGCGTGTCGCGCTGGGCGAGATCGTGGCGCTCAACGTCTCCAACGCCCTGCTGGTGAGCAAGGCCTGGCGGGCCGACCGCACCGCGGGGATGCTCCTGCTGCCGTACGCGGCCTGGACGGCCTTCGCGACCGTCCTCAACAGCGCGATCGTCCGCCGGAACTGAGCGGGCGTCCGGCCTCCCGGCCGCCCGCCCGGGACGTCACCGGGCCGCCTCCAGGAGCGTGGCGCGCGGTTTGAGCAGGACCTCCATCTCCTCCTGGCCGGGCGGGTGGGCCAGCGCCATGTCCGCCTCGTAGTACAGGGCCAGCTGCATGGGGCGGCCGTGCGCCGACCACAGGGCGGTGCGGTCGGACAGCGGCAGGTCCAGCAGCCGGACGGTGAGCCTGCGCAGGCGCGCGGCCAGGCAGGCGCCCAGGTCGTCGGGGCTGAGGGAGGGCACCGAGTGGAAGATCTGCGCGACCCTGCCCAGCCGGGCCTGCAGCTCCAGCGGCTGGAAGCCGGGGCCGGTGACCACGTAGGTCAGGCGCAGCCCGAGCGGCGGGCGCTGGAGCCGGCCGGGCGGCCCGGAGAGCGGGGCGTTGCGCAGGTAGGGGTGCTCGGTGATGCCGCACAGGCACAGGTGGATCTGGTGCGGGGTCAGCGCGGCGCCGGCGTCCAGGGAGCTGATCGCCACCCAGTCGGGGTCGCCGCCGCGGACCCGCAGGAGCTCGGCCAGCGCCGAGGTGACCTCGTCGATCATGACGGCCACCGGGATCTCCGTTCGCCCATCGGGCGCCCCTCTCTCTCGCCGCGTGCCGGGCCCGGGCCGGAGCGAGGGTCGTCACGCTGTGTACCGTTCTCTTAGCGCAATGTAACACTCGGTGGGCCGGTGGTGGCAAGAGGTGGCGAACCGGACGAAATACGGGAAGCCTCAGCCCGCCGCCTCCTCGCCGTTCCGGACGGCGCCGGCGTAGTCGTCGTCGATCACCACGACCCGCCGGCCCGCGGCGGTCAGGAAGGATCCGGCGATGGCCGAGCGGTAGCCCGAGGCGCAGTGCACCCAGACCTCGCCCTCGGGCACCTCCTCCACCCGGGAGAGCAGCTCGTGCAGCGGGATGTGGACCGCCCCCGGCAGGTGCGACCGCTCCCACTCGTCGTTCCGGCGGACGTCCAGGACGACGACCGGGCGGTGGTGGCGCACCGCCGCGAGCTCGTCGAAGGTCGCGAGCCCGAACCCGCTCAGGGGCGCGCCGCCCGTCCAGCCGGACGGGTCGCCGGTGGCGGCCGCGGCGGGGCGCTCGATGCCGATCCGGACGAGTTCGCGCTGGGCCTCGGCGATCTCGTCGGGGGTCTCGGCGAGCAGGCTCACCGGGGTGCCCCACGGGATCAGCCACCCCAGGTAGGTGGCGAAGGAGCCGTCCAGGCCGAAGTTGAACGCCCCGCCCAGGTGGCCGGCCGCGAACGCCTTGCGGGAGCGCAGGTCGACGACCCACTCCCCGGCCTCGACGCGGCGCCGCAGCTCGGCGGCGTCCGCGCGGCGCGCCTCCGACAGGTCGGGGGCGCCGGGGCCCTCGAGGTTGCGGGGGGTCATGTGGGCGTAGTAGGCGGGGTAGGCGTCGAGGCCGGCCAGCAGGGTCTCCACGTACTCCCGCTCGTCCTGGGTGAGCACCGGGTTGATCCGCCGCTCCCGCCCGATCGTGGACAGGGGGGCGTCGGACTGGGTGGCGGAGCAGAAGCTGCCGAACCCGTGCGTCGGGTAGACCTCGGTGCCGTCGGGCAGTTCGGCGGCCAGGCGCCGCGCCGTCCGGTGCTGGGCGCGCGCCAGGGCGTCGGTGTGGTCGGGGCCGAGCAGGTCGGGGCGGCCCGTCGAGCCGTAGAGCAGGGAGCCCCCGGTGAACACCGCGACCGTCTCGCCCTCGGACTCCAGCACGTAGGACAGGTGCGTGTGGGTGTGCCCGGGGGTGGCCATGGCGCGGACGCGCATCCGCGGGCCGACCTCGACGACGTCCCCGTCGCGGATGGGGGAGCGTTCGAAGCGCACCGGGTCGTCGGCGTTGACGTGGTAGGCGGCGCCGGTGGCGCGGGCCAGGGCCGGGCCGCCCGTCACGTAGTCGTTGTGGATGTGCGTCTCGAAGACGTGCGTGATGGTCACGCCCCGGGCGGGTTCCCTCATGCGGTCGATGTCGCGCTGCGGATCGACGACGAAGGCGGTCTCGCCGTCGGTGACCAGGTAGCTGCGGTCCCCCAGTGTCGGGGTCTCCATGGGAATGATCTTGATCATCGTGTATCGCCCCCTGTGTTCGAGATTAGGCGGAGTGCCGCCACTTATACCCCCCGGGGTATCTGATCTGTACGGTATGCCCTGTTCTGGAAGAGGGCAAACGGTCGTCCACGACCCGGCGGGTGAAGATCGCGGAAGCGTGGCAGGATGGCGTCGAGATGAACACCCGGCCCCCGCTCCGTCTGGCGCGCGCCTCGGTCTTCGCGGCCGTGTGCGTGCTGCTGACCTCTGCGGGGCACGCGACGGCCTCCGGGGAACCGCTGGGGCCCGGGAGCGTTCTGGCGGGGTTCGCCGGAGTGCTGGCCTTCGCGTTCGTCCTCGCCGGGCACGAACGCTCCCTTCCCGTGATCACCGGCGGGCTGCTGGGCGGGCAGTTCATGCTGCACACCCTGTTCACGGCCGCGGCCACCGGATTCGGCCACCACGGAAACCTCCAGCACCTCGTCGCCGAACCCGCCGGGGGCGGCACGGGCATGGCGGCCGCGCACCTGCTCGCCGCGTGCGGGTCGGGCTGGTGGCTGCGCCGGGGCGAGCGGGGCGCCTGGCGGCTGGCCCGGCAGGCGGCCAGGACACTGCTGCGGCCGCTCCTCCTTGTCCTCTCCCCGCCCGTCGAAGCGGTGCCGGCCGCCGCGGTGCCGCCGGACGTCGCCGTCCCGCGCTCCGTCGCGGTGCTGCGGCACGTGCTCGTCCTCCGGGGGCCGCCGAAGGGTTTCCAGGCGCTCGGCTCCGGCTGAACGCCACCGATGCCGACGGCCCGCGGGCCGTCCTTCACGCCCGCCTTCGCGCGGGTGCCAGGAAACCCTTTCGACAGAGCACTCACGGAGCATCCGCATGTCTTCTCGTCTCATCCCGCTGTTCGCCGCGCTCGCTTTCGGATCCGCCGCCCTCACCGGCTGCGGGTCGGACGGAACCTCCACCGAGAAGGCGGCCGCCGCACCCTCCGCCTCCGCGACCAGCGCCGCCGCCCCGCTGACCTTCGAGAACGCCTGGGTGAAGGCCGCGGAGAAGGGCATGACCGCCGCGTTCGGCACCCTCGTCAACACCACGGGCGCCGACGTCACCGTGGTCTCGGCCGCCACCCCCGCCTCGCCGATGGTCGAACTGCACGAGGTCGCCGGAACCGGCGGCCAGGCCCGCATGAAGGAGAAGGACGGCGGGTTCGTCGTCCCCGCCGGAGGCGAGCTGGAGCTCAAGCCCGGCGGCTACCACATCATGCTCATGGGCCTGAAGCAGAAGCTCGAGCCGGGCGGCGAGGTCACCCTCACGCTGACCCTGAAGGACGGCACGAAGACCGACGTCACCGCCGTGGTCAAGTCCTTCCAGGGCGGCAACGAGACCTACGCCCCGGGGCACTGATGGCCGGGCGGAACATGAGCCGGCGGGGCCTCCTCGCCGGCGGCGCGGTGGCGGCGGGCGGGCTCGCCGCCACCGGCGGCTACCTCACCGGCAGGGGCACGGCCGCCGGCGTGCCCGAGGCGAACGCGGCCGAGCAGCCGCGGACCGTCCCGTTCCACGGCGCCCACCAGGCGGGCGTCGTCACACCCCCGCAGACGTACGGCGTCTTCGTCGCCTTCGACCTGCGCCAGGGGACCACCCGGGAGTCGCTGGGGCGGCTGATGCGGCTGCTCACCGACGACGCCCGGCGGCTCGCGGAGGGACGGGCGGGGCTCGCCGACGCCCAGCCGGAACTCGCCGACCTCCCGGCCCGGCTGACCGTCACCTTCGGGTTCGGGCCCGGCATGTTCGAGAAGGTCGGCCTGGCGCACCAGCGCCCGCTCGCCGACCTGCCGGAGTTCGAGAACGACAGGCTGGAGGAGCGCTGGAGCGGCGGAGACCTCCTGGTCCAGCTGTGCGGGGAGGACGCCGTCACCCTCGCCCACGCGCTCCGGCTGATCGTCAAGGACGCGCGGGACTTCGCCACGGTCCGCTGGGTGCAGCGCGGCTTCCGGCGCAGCCCGCAGTCCCAGCCGCCCGGCGAGACCCAGCGCAACCTCATGGGCCAGCTCGACGGCACCGTCCAGCCCGACGACCCCGACAAGGCCGTCTGGATCCCCGGCCGTCCCGCCTGGCTGAAGGGCGGCACCCTCATGGTCCTCCGCCGCATCCGCATGGACCTCGAGAAGTGGGACGCCGCCGACGAGGCCGCCAAGGAGTTCTCCATCGGCCGCAAGCTCGCCGACGGAGCCCCCCTGACCGGCGGGAGGGAGACCGACGACCCCGACTTCGCCGCGAAGGACGTCGCGGGCTTCCCCGTCATCGACGACAACGCCCACATCCGCCTGGCCAGGGTGGAGGACCCCGCCCTCCGCATGCTCCGCCGCGCCTACAACTACGAGGAGGACATCACCGAGGACGGCGTCGTCGACTCCGGCCTCCTGTTCATCTCCTACCAGGCCGACCTGGCCCGCCAGTTCACCCCGGTCCAGCAGCGCCTGGCCGGGTCCGACCTCCTCAACGAGTGGATCACCACCACCGGCTCGGCGGTCTTCGCCCTGCCTCCCGGCTGCACCGAGACGGGCTGGATAGGCCAGACCCTCCTGTCCTGACCGCCCGTACCACGTGTCAGGCCTCCGACCCGTCCGGGTCGGGGGCCTGACACGTCCCCCGGGTCCCCCACCGCACGCCCGGCCCCGGCTCAGGCGGGCCGAGGCGGGCGAACCGGGCAGGGCGGCGTCAGCTCAGGGCGGCGGCGAAGGAGGCGGTGATCCAGGCGGGGTCGGTGATGGCGGTGCCGACGACGACGGAGGTGGCGCCCGCCTCCAGGGCGGCGGCGGCGTGGGCGGGGGAGTGGTAGCGGCCCTCGGCGATGAGGAGGACGTCCGGGAGGGCCTCGCGCAGGGCGCGGACCAGGGCGAGGTCGGGGCCGTCGGTCTTGGGGCGGGCCGGGGTGTAGCCCGCGAGGGTGGTGGCCACGATGTCGGCTCCGGCCTCGGCGGCGGCGAGGCCCTCGTCGAGGGTGGCGACGTCGGCCATGACCAGGCGGCCCAGGTCGTGGACGGCCCGGACGGAGTCGGCGAAGGGCAGCCCGTCGGGGCGGGGGCGGTCGGTCGCGTCGATCGCGACGACGTCGGCGCCCGCCTCGACGACGGCACGGGCGGCCGCGACGGTCGGGGTGATGTAGACGCCCTCCGTGCCGTCCTTGGTGAGGCCGATGACGGGCACGTCCACCGCGGCCCGGATCGAGACGATGTCGGGGGTGCCGCCCACGCCGCCGCAGCGGATGGCCGCGGCCCCGCCCCTGACGGCGGCCTGCGCCATCCGGGTGAGCGCGGCGGTGTCCCGCAGCGGGTGCCCGTCCCACGCCTGGCAGGAGACGATCAGTCGGCCGCCGGCCAGCGCGGCGAATTCACTCGGCGTCATGGTGCTCTTCTCTCTCGCGTTCCTGTTTCGGAGGGGCCTGGAGGGCGGCCTTGGCCTGGAGGGCGGCGCCGATGAGGGGGGCGTCGGTGCCCAGGGCCGCGGGCAGGACGGGCAGGGCGCGCAGCGGGGGGAGGGCCTCGGCGTGGAGGGCCTCGGTGAGCGGGGCGCGGAACTGCGCGCCGATCTGGGCGGCGCCGCCGCCGATGACGAGGGCGTCGGGGTCCAGGACGGCGAGGAGGCCGGCGAGGGCACGGCCCAGGAGGGCGGCGGCCCCGTGGACGACCTCGCGGGCGGTGGGGTCGCCGGCGGAGAGGCGGGCGGCGATCTCGGGGAGGGGCAGGCGCTCGCCGGTGCGGGCCGCGTAGGCGGCGGCCATGGCGGGGCCGGAGGCCACGGCCTCCAGGTGGTCGTGACGGCCGCACCCGCAGGGGATCGCCCCGGTGGCGGGGACCAGCAGGTGGGCGGTCTCGCCCGCGGTGCCGTGGGCGCCGTACTCGAGGTGCCCGTCCCTGGTGAGCGCGCCGCCGACGCCCGTGCCGACCGAGACGTACATGACCCGGGAGAAGCCCGCTCCGGCGCCCGCCCGCGCCTCGCCGTAGGCCATGGCGCGGACGTCGTTGTCGACGGTGACCGGGACGCCGGTCAGCGCCTCCATCGTGGCGCGGACCTCCATCCCGGCCCAGCCGGGGAGCACGTCGGTGGCCGAGACCACGCGCCCCTCGGCGCGGTCGACGACCCCGGGCGAACCCACCCCGGCGGCCGCGACCGTCCCGCCGCCGAGCCCGGAGCGCAGTTCGGCGACGAGGCGCGCGGCCGCGACGGGCACCGCCGCGCCGCCCTCGGCGGGGGTCGGCGTGCGGCCCTGCCGCACGATCCGTCCCTCCGCCGAGACCAGCGCGGCGGCGATCTTCGTCCCGCCGATGTCGACCCCGGCGTAGAACGTTCCAGACATCACAGCAGGCCGGCGCCGCTCAGGCAGGTGCGGACGTGGTCGGTCTCGGCCTCGTTCAGGGGGATCTGCGGCGGGGCGGCGAGGGGGGAGGCGATGACGCCGCGCAGGTGCAGGGCGGTCTTGAAGGCGCCCAGGGCCGAGGACCCGCGGCCCATGCGGTCGGCGGGGGCGGCGTTGACCAGGTCGAAGAGGCGCAGCAGGCGCTCCTGCTCCTCGCGGGCGTCGTCCCACTTGCCGGCCGCGGCGAGCTGGGCGAGGCGGGCGTACCCGGCGGGGTCGACGTTGCCGAGGCCGGGGACGACGCCGTCGACGCCCATGCGGTAGGCGGAGTCGACGGTCAGCTCGGAGCCGGTGAAGACGCGGAACCGCGACAGGCCCGCGTCGTTGCGGGCGACCAGCAGGCAGCGCAGCCCGTTGTCGTCACCGGTGGAGTCCTTCAGGCCGGCCAGCACGCCCTCGGCGCCCAGGCGCAGCAGCATCGAGGCGTCCAGCCGGGAGTGCACCGAGACCGGCACGTCGTAGGCGTAGAGGGGCAGCGAGGTCGCCGCGGCGATCCGCCGGAAGTGGTCCTCGATCTCCACCGGGTGGGTGCGCGTGTAGAACGGCGCGGTGGCGACGAGCGCGTCCACGCCGGCCTCGGCGGCGGTCTTGGCGTGCTCGATCACCCGCAGGGTCGTCATGTCGATGATCCCGGCGATCACCGGTACCCGGCCGGCGGCGCGCCGCACGACGGTCTCCAGGGCCGTGCGCCGCTGCGCGTCGGGCAGGAACGCGACCTCGCTGGTGGAGCCGAGGGCGAACAGGCCGTCCACACCGTTGTCGACGAGGAAGTCCACGAGCCGCTCCAGCGACGGCACGTCCACTTCGAAGTCGGCGGTCAGCGGGGTGCAGACGGGCGGGATGACACCGCTGAGGGCGGTGGCGGCGACGGTGGTCACGGGGTCTCCTGGGTGAGGGCGGCGGCGAGGTCGGCCTCGCCGGTCACGGGGTGGTGGCACCGGTAGCGGTGCGCGGGAAGGTCGCCGGAGGCGTAGGCGGGCATGGCGTCCGCGCACGTCTCGTCGGCCCGCCAGCAGCGGGTGCGGAAGGGGCAGCCGCTCGGCGGGGTCACCGCGGACGGCACGGGGCCGGTCAGCGGGATGGGGTCGATCGGGTCGAGCAGGCTCGGCGTGGCCGAGAACAGCGCCCGGGTGTAGGGGTGGCGGGTGGCGTCGGGGACCGCGACGGCGGGCGCCTCCTCGACGATCCGCCCGAGGTACATCGTCACGACGCGGTCGGACATGCGGCGGACCGTCTGGATGTCGTGGGACACGAACACCATCGACAGCTCCAGCCGCTCCTTCAGGTCGAGCAGCAGGTTGAGGATCTGGGCCCGGACGGAGACGTCCAGCGCCGAGGTCGGCTCGTCGGCGACGAGCAGCTGCGGCTCCATGGCCAGCGCCCGCCCGATCGCCACGCGCTGGCGCTGGCCGCCGGACAGCTGGCCCGGCAATGCGTCGGCCAGCACGGGCGGCAGCCCGACCAGCGACATCAGCTCCCGCACGCGTTCGTCGCGCTGCGCCGGCGTGCCCTTGCGGTGCACGTCCAGCGGGTCGCGCAGGATCGTCCGGATCGGCAGCCGCCGGTTCAGCGCGGTCGACGGGTCCTGGAAGACCATCCCGACGGACGCGCCGAGCACCCGCCGCCGCTCCCGCTCCGGCAGCTCGGTCACGGGCGTCCCGCGGTACAGCACCGTCCCCAGGGTCGGCTTCTGCAGCCCGACCAGCACCTTGGCCAGCGTGGACTTGCCGCAGCCGGACTCTCCGACGATCCCGACGGTCTCCCCGCGCGCGATGGCGAGGTCGACCCCGGTCATCGCGTGGACCCGCGCCTTGCTGAACAGACCGCCGCCCCGCGTCGGATGCTGGACGTGCACGTCACGCAGCTCCATCACGGCTGCGTCCTGCGCGTCCGGAGCCGCTTTCACGCTCGCCGCCTCTTTCATGAAGGACCTCCCGCAAGGGTCTCGGCCGGGGTGTTGCGCACGCCCGCCGCGGCGGGCCGGCCCGGCCGCCGGGCGGGCGCGGTCGCGTCCCGTCCGGCGGAGGGCCGTGTCACGGAGGTGTCCGGTGTGGGTCTCACGACGGGTCTCCCGCGAGGGTCTTGGCCGGTCCGGCCGTGGCGGCGGGGGTGCCGCCGATGGGGTGGTGGCAGGCGAAGGCGTGGGCGGAGCGGTCGCCGGCCAGCTCCGGATGGGTGGTGGCGCACAGGTCGGTGGCGGCGGCGCAGCGGTCGGCGAAGCGGCAGCCCTTGGGGAAGGCGGCCGGGGACGGCACGACGCCGCGGATCTGGGCGAGCCGGGTGTCGGCGGCCTCCAGGGAGAGGACCGAGTCGAGCAGGCCCCGCGCGTAGTGGTGGCGGGGGGCGCCGACGACCTGCGGGGTGGCGCCGCACTCGGCGATCTGGCCGCCGTACATCACCACGACGCGGTCGGTGACGTCGGAGACCAGCGCCAGGTCGTGGGAGACCAGGATGAGGGCGAAGCCCAGCTCCTCGCGCAGGCGCAGCAGCAGCCGCATGACCTGGGCCTGGACGGTGACGTCGAGCGCGGTGGTCGGCTCGTCGGCGACGATCAGGCGCGGGTCGCGGGACAGGGCCAGGGCGATGAGGACGCGCTGGCGCTGGCCGCCGGACAGCTCGTGCGGGTAGCTCCTGAGGGTGCGCGCCGGGTCGAGGCCGACGAGCTCCAGCAGTTCCTCGGGGGTGCGGGTGCCGCCGCGCCGGTGCACCTGCTTGAGCTGGGACCTGATGGTCATCGCCGGGTTCAGCGAGGACAGCGCGTCCTGGTAGATCATGGCCATGTCGTGGCCGAGCAGCTTGCGCCGTTCGCCCGCGGGCAGGGTCAGCAGGTCGCGCCCGTCGAAGAGGATCCGCCCGCCGACGCGGGCGCCCTTCGGCTCCAGGCCCATGATCGCGAGGCTGGTGAGGCTCTTGCCGCAGCCGGACTCGCCGACCAGCCCGAGCACCTCGCCGGGCCGCACCTCGAAGCTGATCCGGTCGACGATGTCGACGCCGTCGTGCCGCTCGGCGAAGCCGATGGCCAGGTCGCGCACCTGCAGCAGCGGCTCGCCTTCGGGCAGCGGACGTGCCCGTTCGGCCAGCCGCTCACCGGCCCGGCGCAGCCCCTCGCTCAGCACGGCCGGGGCGGGCGCCGCGGCGGCGTCCGGGGACTCCAGCGGGTCGGTGGCCTTGCGCAGCGCGGCCGGGTTGGCCCGCGCGGCCGGGGCGGCCCAGGCGTCGGAGACGCCCTCGGACAGGACGTTCAGCGCCAGCACCGTGAACAGGATGAACACACCGGGGAAGAACGTCGCCCACCAGCCGCCGGACAGCACCAGCGCCTTGCCGTAGGCGATCACGCTGCCCCACGACGGGTCGGGGTCCTGCACGCCCGCGCCGATGAACGACAGGCTCGCCTCGAACACGATCGCGTTGGCGACCAGGACGGTGCAGTACACCAGGATCGGCGCCGCGCAGTTGATGACGACGTGCCTGCTCAGGATGTGGAAGCGCCCGGCGCCGATGACCCGCTCGGCGTTGACGTAGTCCTCGCCGTACTGCGAGAGCACGTTGGCGCGGATGACGCGGGTGATCTGCGGCACGAACAGGAACGCGATCGTGCAGATCAGGACGGGCAGGCTGTTGCCGAAGACGGTGACCATGACGGCGGCCAGCGCCACCATCGGGAACGCCATGATGACGTCGAGGCCGCGCATGATCACTTCGTCGACGGCCTTGCGGGAGGTCGCGGCCAGCGAGCCGAGGACCGCGCCGGCGACGAGCGCGAGCGCCGTCGCGCCCAGGCCGATCGCCAGCGACCAGCGGGTGCCGTGGGCGATCCGGGCGAAGACGTCGCGGCCGACCCGGTCGGTGCCGAACCAGTGCTCCGCCGACGGCGGCTGCTGCGGGGTGCCGGTGAGCAGCGGGTCGTGGGCGGCGATCAGCGGGGCGAGGAGGCCCATCATCGCCACGAGCAGGACGAAGCCCAGAGCGATCCGGGATGCCGTGGAGAGCTTGCGCAGGGTCCCTGCGAGCCCGGAGAGGACGGTACGCATCAGGAGGCACCCCTCAAACGCGGGTTGGCGAAGAGATAGAGGATGTCGACGACCAGGTTGACGATGACGAAGGCGAGGGCGATGTAGAGCACCACGCCCTGGACGAGGCCGGGGTCTCCGGCCGTCACGCCCTGCATGATGAGGGTGCCCAGGCCCGGCAGGCCGAAGATCGCCTCGATGACGACGGCGCCGCTGAGCATGTAGCCGATCTGCAGCCCCAGCACGGTCATCGGGGTGATCAGCGCGTTGCGCAGCACGTTGCGGCCGACGACGACCACGCGGGGCAGCCCGCTGCCGATCGCGGTGCGCACGTAGTCGCGGTCGAGTTCCTCGACCATCGAGGTGCGGATGATGCGGGTCAGCAGGGAGGCGACGGGCAGCCCCAGCGAGATCGCCGGGAGCGCCATGCTCTTCAGCCAGCCGGAGAAGGACTCCGACGGGTTGACGTAACCGCCGGTCGGCAGCAGCTCCCAGTTGAGGGAGAACTGCTGGATGAGCAGGATGCCCAGCCAGAAGGAGGGCATGGCCACGCCCGCCATCGACACCACGCGGATCACCTGGTCCGGCCACCGGTCCCGGAAGAGGGCGCCGGTGACGCCCAGGACGGTGGACAGGACCACGGCGAGCGTCACGCCCAGCAGGGTGAGCTGCAGGGTCAGCGGGAACGCGGTGGCGATGACTTCGGTGACCGGCCTGCTCGGCGGCGAGGTGACCCCGAGGTCGCCCTGGACGAGGTCGCCCAGGAACCTCACGTAGCGCACCAGCAGCGGGTCGTTCAGGCCGTTGGCCTCGGCGTACGCCTCGCGGGCCTCGGGGCTGGCCCCGTCGCCCAGCGCGTTGTACGCCGGGTCGTTCGGTGAGAAGCGCAGGACGACGAAGACGAACAGCGTGATCCCCAGCACCAGCGGCACCAGGGTCAGCAGACGTCGCGCCGTCATGCGGAGGATCGCGCTCATGGTCTACGTCGTCCTGTCGTTCTAGGCCCGGCCGACGTTCAGCAGCGACATGCCGGTCGTCGGCAGCGGCTTGAACCCCTTGAGGGCCTTGTCGTCCCACCCGGTGTTGAGCTTCCGGTGGAAGATCGGGTAGAGGGCGGCGTGCTCGGCGACCAGGTCGAACGCCTGGCGCCACAGCTCCTTGCGGGCGGCGGCGTCGGTCTCGCGGGCGGCGTCGTCCAGCAGCTCGACGACCTTCTTGCCCTCGGTGGTGCCGGCGCTGTAGTGCCGGGTGTTCGGCCAGGTGCCGACGTAGAACCAGCGCATGAGCAGGTCGGTGTCGTTGCCGAAGACCGACGGGTCGCCGGGGGCGGCCATGACCTGGTACTTGCCGGTGTCGACGAGGTTGGTGTACTGGCCGCCGGACTGGCCGATGTTCAGCGTGGTCTTCACGCCGATCGCGTCCCAGCTCTGCTTGATCAGCGGGGCGCAGTCCTTGACGAAGTCGGTGTCGGTGAGGACCAGGTCGATCGCGAGGTCCTTGACGCCGGCCTCGGCGAGCAGGGACTTGGCCTTCTCCGGGTCGTAGCCGTACACCGTCTTGGCCTGGACGTAGTCGGGGTGGCTCTTGGGCAGGTAGCCGGTGGCCGCCTCGGCGTTGCCCAGCAGGGCGGTCTCGATGAGCTTGCCGGTGTCCAGGCCGTAGTGCAGGGCCTGGCGGACGCGGACGTCGTCGAACGGCTCGGCCTTGAGGTTGAACATCAGGAACATCAGGCCGAAGCTCTGCACCGCCTCGACGGAGGCGTCGCGCTTGAGCTCCTCGACGTTCAGGTACGGCACGGCCTCGATGGCCTGGACGCGGCCGGACTGCAGCGCGGTCACGCGGGCCGACGGGTCGGTCAGCAGCTGCCAGTTCATCTTCTCGACCAGCGCCGGGCGGGGCCCGTTGTAGCCGTCGAACTTCTCGAAGGCGATGCCGTCGGTGGCCGAGGCGCTGACGTACTTGAACGGGCCGGAGCCGATGGGCAGCGCGTCGTACTTCTTCTGGTCGGCCTCGACGACGGCCTTCGGCACGACCTTCACGACCGCCAGGCGCTCGGCGAACATCGGGAAGGCGTACTTGAGCTTGAACTCGACGGTGGTGCCGTCGACCTTCTTCACCGAGTCGAGGAACGGCAGGAACTGGGAGAACAACGAGGCGTTCTTCGGCTCGAGGACCCGCTCGAAGCTGTAGACGACGTCCTCGGGGGTGACGGCGGAGCCGTCGTGGAACTTGGCGCCGTCGCGCAGGGCCACCCGGTAGGTGGTGGTGTCGACCTCCTCGGGCATCGCCTTGGCGAGCGCGGTGTAGGGCTCGCGGGTGGCCGGGTCGAGGTCGACCAGGGACTCCAGCGTGTGGAGGTTGGCCGCGGTGGCGACCGCGCTGGAGGCCGTCATCGGGTCGAAGCCCGTGGACAGCGCGTAGGCGAGCGCGACGTCGATGGAGTCCTTGGACCCGGACGACGAGTCGCTGCCGGTGGAGGAGGGTCCGCCGCAGGCCGAGAGCGAGGCCGCGATGGCGGCGCCGCCGGCGATCAGGCCGGAGTACCGCAGGAAGTCACGACGGCTGGCGCCGCTTCCGTTTTGTACCTCTGTCACATCTTCTCCCAGGCAATGAGGGGTTTTGCGGGGGATGAGCAATATATCCGCAAAGAACCAATGACGGATGTAGGACATCCAACGTCGAGCGTCCGGTGTAGGCTAAGCCTCGCTCTAGACAGGGTCAAGACGTGGCCTGTGGAGAAACGGGGTCGGTATGTGGAGCGTGAACGGATGACCGGAGCACGGCCCGGACGCCGTGTGAGCCGGGCGCGCAGCAGCCGAACCGAGGAGGTCCAGCAGCGGATCAAGCAGCTGATCCTGGAGCGCAACCTCGCGGTGGGCGATCCCATGCCCACCGAGTTCGAGCTGGTCGACGAGCTCGACGTCAGCCGCAACTCGCTGCGCGAGGCGCTGAAGGCGCTGCAGGCCGTGGGGATCGTGGACATCAAGCACGGCTTCGGCATGTACGTGGGCTCGATGTCCCTGGGCGCGCTGGTCGACGAGCTGACCTTCCACGCCAGGATCTCCCAGCAGAACGGCCACAACGACCTGGCCCACCTGGTGGAGGTCCGCGAGATCCTGGAGCGCGGCCTGATCGACCAGGTCATCGAGCGGGGCCTGGCCGACGAGACGCCCGAGCTGGACGTGGTCATGGCCCAGATGGAGGCCGAAGCGGCCGCGGGCGGCGTCACCCCCGAGACCGACCGGCGCTTCCACGAGCTGCTCTACCAGCCGCTGGCCAACCCGATCGTCAGCCAGCTCCTGAGCGCCTTCTGGGACGTCTACAACACGCTGCGCCACGATCTGGCCCCCGCCGAGGAGAGCCCGATGGAGATCGCCCTGCGCCACCGGGAGATCTACGACGCGCTGCGCGCGCACGACAGGCCGGCCGCGGCCGTCGCGATGACGGCGCACTTCCGGGGCATCCACGTCCGCCTGGCCAAGATGGAGCAGCGCAGCTCCACCTGACCGGGCGGCCGCGGGGGTGCGTCAGGCGGACCAGCCGTGGCGGCCCAGCCAGCCGCCGATCAGGTCCACCGCCTCCCGGAGGCGGGGCAGCTGGTCGGGCCCCATGTAGTAGTGGGTCGCGCCCTTGATCTCGTGGAGCTCCTTGTCCTCGTGGGTGAAGGCCTCGAAGATCCGGTGGGTGTGGCTGGGCGTGCAGGCGTCGTCGGCGGAGTTGCCGACGACCAGGACGGGCACCGAGATGTCCGGCGCGCAGCGCTCGGCGTCGGCGTTGGCCTCGTCGTAGCTCCACTGCGACAGCCAGCTGCGCAGGGTCGTGAAGCGGGCGAGGCCGACCGGGCTCATGTTCACCACGCGCGGGTCGCCCTGGTAGCACCAGTGGGGCCGGCGGTCGTTGGGGTCCACGGCGGGGTCCAGCCAGCGCGGGTCGGCCATGGTCCCGTGCACGACGAAGCCGAACTCGTCGTGCGGGCGCCCGGCGGCCTTCAGGGCGGCGAGCTTGGCCTTGACCCACGCGGTGATCCGCCGGTTCCGGGCGATCTGCGCCTGCCGGTAGCGCTCCAGGAACTCCGCGCCGTACGGGGGCTGGTTCGGGTTCTCGGGGTTGTAGAGGTCCAGCTCCGGGTCCCGGACGGACGGGTCGTGCTCGTCGAGGAGGGACGGGTCCATCCACTCGGTGAGCGTCTGGTGGCGGCTGACGTGCGCGGCCAGCAGCATCAGCCCGTCCGCCGGGATCAGGCCGAGCGCGGTGAGGTCGAAGGGGTCGCCGGCGGGGGTGCGGGTGACCGTGGGGTTCTCGGCCTGCGCCTGGTAGAAGGCCGACAGCGCGCCGCCGCCGCTCCACCCGGCCAGCACGACCTTGGAGTAGCCGAGCTTCTCCTTGGCGTGGCGCACGCACGCGCCGAGGTCCTGGGTGACCTTCTCCATGATCAGTGCGCTGTCCACGCCCCGGTAGCGGCTGTTGCAGTAGATGACGTGGTGCCCGGCCTTGGCCAGCGCCACCGTCATCGGCAGGTACGCGCCGCCGCCGATCGGGTGCATGAAGACGATGACGGTGTCCGACGCCTTCTCCGGGCGCAGCAGGTGCGCCTCCAGGGCGACGATCTCGCCCGTCCCGCCGTAGGTGTCGCGTACGGGGGAGTCGTCGCTGAAGACGACGAGGAGGGGCACGCGCTCGTAGGAACCGCTGAGGGGGGTGCTCATGGCGGTCAGGCTCCTTCGGGACGGAGGGCGGGGGCGACCTTGAGGGGCTTGCGCACGTCGATGGACATCACCGACCAGTTGAGCTCGTCGTACTGGTCGAACTTCCGGCGGGAGCGTTCGCGCGCCGGCTCCGGCGGGCCGTGGTGGACGCCCTGCGGCGAGTGCGTGATCAGCCCGGCGGGCATCGGGATGCCGAGCAGGTCGCCGCCGTGGAAGAGCGCGACCTCGTCGTAGTCGGCGTTGCGGTGGTACCAGGGCAGCCGTTCGGCGCCGGGACGCATCTCGGCGGGCCGCGGCAGGAAGTTCAGCACGACGACGTTCTCGTTCTGCAGGAACATGTGGACCGTCGGAGGCAGGTGAACCCCGGGCGACAGGACCGCGTTGTAGTCACGGATGTTGTACTTGAACGGGAAGTAGTCGCCCTTCCAGCCCTCCACGTCGCAGGGGTTGTGGGGGTAGAAGAGCGACCCCTGCTCCTCGCGCCGGGTCAGGCGGATCTCCCACTCGGGCCCGCCGTCGGTGAGCACCTCCGGCTCGGGCACGAAGACGGTCGAGGAGTCGAACGGGAAGTGCCGCCCGAGGATGCCCGCGGGCGGAGTGCGCAGTTCGTCCACGGTCTCGATGATGAAAAAGACGCCCTCGGATCCTTCGTCCGGGAGCTGCCGGTAGGTGACGGCCTTGGGCAGCAGCACCCAGTCGCCCGGCTCGTAAGGGATCGGCCCGAACTCCGTCTGGAAGACGCCGGTCCCCGCGTGGACGAAGAAGAGCTCGTCGCCGCCGATGTTGCGGGCGAAGAACGGCATCGCCTCGGCCCGGCGGCTCAGCAGGAACCGCACGTCGTCGTTGTGGAAGAGCGGAAGCGGGTTGCCGCGCGGGTCCTCCAGGTCGGTGGGCCGCAGGTCCCCGGCCATCGCCGCGGTCATCTGGATCGGGCCCTCGGCCCGGTAGGCGGTCGGGTCGTTGCGCCGGTACAGCTGGGCCTGGCGTCCGGTGAAGCCCATCCTGCCCAGTTCGTCGTCCTTCAGCCCGTCGAGGTCGCGGTGGACGTGAGGGGGCGTCGTTCCTCTGCGGAACTGCACGAACGATTCCATGTGCTTACTCCTCGGACGAGGGCGGTGCGGGACGGGGCGCGAGCAGGACGCCGCGCAGGAAGATGTCGCAGTACAGGTCGGCGATCCGGTCGGTGTCGAGCCGCCCGTCGCCCTCGATCCACAGGTAGGAGTAGTTGAACATCCCGAGGATGCCCAGGACCGCGACCCGCGGCTCGGCCGGCTGGAAGATCCCGCGCGCCGCGCCCGAGGCGTAGACGCGCTGCCAGATCTCGGCGTACCGGTCGCGCAGCTCCAGGACGTGCCGCAGGCGTTCGCCGGTGAGCGCGTTGAAGTCGCGGTAGTGGACGGTCCACTCCAGCCGGTGGTCGGCGATGTTGCGCAGGAGGGCGCGGGCCATGCGGCGGAGGCACTCCGCCTCGTCGGGCGCCTCGTCGGCGATCTGCGTGGCGAGGCCGACCATGTGCTCCAGCTGGGTGCGGCTGATCTCGTAGAGCAGGGACTCCTTGTTGCCGATGTGGTGGTACAGGGCGCCGCGTTTGAGCCCGACCTCCTGCTCCAGCTGCGCCATGCCCGCGCCGTGGTAGCCGTCCCGGGCGAAGAGGCTCGCGGCCGCCTTGAGGATGCGTTCTCGTTGCGGGGACACCTCGGGCCGCTCCTCGGGGGACGCATTGTGTACCGACCGATCGGTACGGTACAACTAGAATCGTATTCTGGTCAACGACTGCGCTGGAGCGAACCGTGAACGCATCCGCCGAGAACGCCTTCCCGACCGGTCCGGGAACGCTCACCGCCGACCTGACGGGCCGGGTCGCCGTGGTCACCGGGGCCTCCAGCGGCCTCGGCGCGCGGTTCGCCGAGCTGCTCGCCCGCTCCGGCGCCACCGTCGTGGCCGCCGCGCGCCGCAAGGAGCGGCTGGAGGAGCTGGCCGAGCGGGTGCCCGGCATCGTCCCGGCGGTCTGCGACGTGACGGACGACGCCTCCCGGCGGGAGCTGCTGCGCACCGCCCTGGCCCTGACGGGTCGGGTGGACGTGCTGGTCAACAACGCCGGCCACGGCTACCAGAAGGCCGCGCTGGACGAGACGGTCGAGGAGTTCGAGGGCATCCTCACCCTCAACCTCACCGCGACCTTCGCGCTGGCCACCCTCTTCGCCCGCGAGATGATCGCCGCGGGCGGCGGCAGCATCATCAACCTCGCGTCCATCCTCGGCCTGGTCGCCGCCTACCCGTCCTCGCAGGCCTCCTACGTCGCCGCCAAGTCCGGCGTCGTCGGCCTCACCCGCGACCTGGGCGTGCAGTGGGCGGCCCACGGGGTGCGCGTCAACGCGCTGGCGCCCGGCTGGTTCCCCAGCGAGGCCACCGACGAGATGTTCACCGACGAGCGCAGCCACCGCTGGGTGACGCGCAACACCCCGATGGGCCGCGGCGGCCGGACGGGCGAGCTCGACGGCGCGCTGCTCCTGCTGGCCAGCGACGCCTCCACGTTCATGACGGGCCAGACCGTCACGATCGACGGCGGCTGGACGGTCCGCTGATCCGCCCCTTCCGAGGGGCGTCCTCCCGGCCCCCGGGGAACAAATCCTCTGAGAGCGGTGTTCGGATACCCGTTGGGGTATCCCGAGAGGAGAGATCATGGCGACCGTCGAACTGACCAAGGACACCTTCCAGGAGGCCGTGGACCAGGGAGGAGTGCTGCTGGTGGACTTCTGGGCGTCCTGGTGCGGCCCGTGCCGCCAGTTCGCGCCGGTCTTCGAGCGGGTCTCCGACAAGCACGACGACGTGGTGTTCGCCAAGGTCGACACCGAGGCGCAGCCGGAGCTGGCGGGGGCCTTCCAGATCACCTCGATCCCCACCCTGGCCGTGATCAAGGACAAGGTCGTGATCTTCTCCCAGCCGGGCGCGCTGCCCGAGCCCGCCCTGGAGGACCTGGTCGACCAGGCCAGGCAGCTCGACATGGACGAGGTGCGCCGCCAGATCGCCGAGTCCGGCCAGGCCTGACGGCCCGGCGGGGCCGGGACGGCCCCGAGGGACCCGGCCCGCCGGACGGTACGCCGTCCGGCGGGGCGGCCCGCCGTATACCCCCGCGGGTACCATGAAGCGGATTCCAGCGCGCACAGGAGGTCCTCATGCAGGTCGACGAGGAGGCCGTCGGCGCGGTCCTCAACCGGCTCCGCCGCGCCCAGGGGCAGCTGGCCGGGGTCATCGCGATGATCGAGGCCGGCCGCGACTGCAAGGACGTCGTCACCCAGCTGGCCGCCGTGTCCCGCGCCCTCGACCGCGCCGGCTTCAAGATCGTCGCCAGCGGCATGCGCCAGTGCATGGCCGCCGCCGACGGCGACACGCCCCCCATGACCGAGGAGGAGCTGGAACGCCTCTTCCTCGCCCTCGCCTGACCCCCGCCCCGTCAGGAGCCGGCCGCGGCCGGATGGGCGGTGGCGGCGTCGACCAGGTCGTGGGAGACGCCCAGGCGGGCGGCGGTCGCGGCGGAGGCCGCGTCGACGAAGTCGAGGCTGCGGCGGAGCTTGCGGTCCGGTTCGCCCGGGATGAGGCGCTGGAGCTCGTTGAAGAGGAAGACGGGCGGGGCCAGCACGGCCGGGAGGTGGCGCCAGAGGTTGCGCTCGACGTTCAGGAGGTCGGCGGTGCGGTCGCCGGTGAAGGCGCGGGAGAGCCCGTGGGCCATGGGGCGGGCGAGGCGGCGGACGAGGGGGGCCAGGGCCCCGCTCTGGTCGGCCAGCGTGTCGGGCATGATCGTGTCGAGGAGCTCGGCGACCAGCTCGCGGCTGTAGTCGCTGGGCTGCGCGCCGGTCAGGTGGTAGATCCGCTCCAGTTCGGCGAACTCCTCCTCCGTCCGGGGCAGGACGCGCTCGTCGACGCCCATGAGGTACCCGACGTACCGGAACAGGTGGTAGACGGCCGCCCTCTCCCGCGCGGTGTGGCGGATGCCGAAACCCCTCATCACCCGCAGCGGGATCAGGCTGAACTCGATCAGCGTGTACGCCGAGTCGGCCTGGTTGATGGGGTGGCCGAGCCGATCGGCGTCCCAGGGCAGTCCGGTGAGGATGTGGTGCCGGACGAAGGCGTGGATGAGCCGCACCCGCACGGTGGCGGCCAGGCCGGGCGCGAAGCGCTCCAGCCCGCCGGGGCGGGCGGCGGACCACAGCCAGGAGGCGGTCTCGTACGTGCGGACCTGCCCCTGGTCGGTGAACCGGCGGGTCAGCGCGAGCGGTTCGACCGCCGCGCCGTTGACGTAGCTCCCGACGAGGGAGGCCGGGCCGAGCGCGAGCCCGATCGTGAGGGGGTGCCGGCAGTAGGCGCGGGCGCCCTCCTCCAGCAGCTCGGGCCGCAGCCACTCCGGCCGCCGGTCGATCTCCTCGAAGAGCCGCACGAGCGACGCGGGCGGGTCCTCCAGGCTCTCCACGCCCTCGGCCAGCCCCTGGCGGAGCATCCGCATGCCCTTGCCGCGCCCGATCTCCACCAGGTCCGCGACGACCGCGTCGGCCGTGGGATCCCCCCAGGTGAGGGCCTCGAAGAAGATCTGCGCGCGCTCCCCGTACCGGGCCAGCGCGTCCTCGGGGCGGCCCACCCGCCCGGGTACGGAGATCGACGGTGTGCTCATGGCGCAGCAGCCTAGGCCAGTAAGTGCTTGCTTGCTAGAGGGAGGAGGAGGTGATCCGCCTCATCCCGGATAGGGCGGGGTGGCCGGGAGGGCCTTGCAGGTGGCCAGGAGGGCGGGCAGGGAGCAGCGTGCGGGCGGCTTGACGGGGACGTAGCCCGCCGGGAGGCCGTTGCGGCGGATGAGCTCGCGATAGGTCGCCACGGCCTCCGTCGGGCGGCGGGTGAGGGAGGGGTCGGTCTCCACGTCCACCGTGTAGAGGCCGAAACGGGGACGGTAGGAGCCCCACTCGTAGCCGTCCAGGAGGGACCAGTGGTTGTAGCCGATCACGTCGATGCCGTCCTGGATGGCACGGTGGATCCAGTAGGCGTGGTCGCGGATGGAGTGGGAACGCTGGTAGCCGTCCGCCTGAGGCTTGCCGTTGTCGGTGCCCGCGCCGTTCTCGATGATGTAGATCGGCAGGTCGGGGAACCGCCGGTGGTAGTCGTGCAGCACGTGGTAGAGGCCGTCGGGCTCGGCCTCGACCGCCCAGTACTCGCCGCTGAAGATCCGCAGCACCGTCAGGTTCGTGGCGCTCATGCTGAGGTAGTAGTCGAGGCCGAGGTAGTCGAGCTTGTCGGGCACCTCGGTGAGGAGCGCGCGGTCGAACAGCGGGTTGAGCACCGTGCTGTAGGCGACGTTCGTGGTGACCATGGCGTCGTCGTCGATCCGGTGGATCATGTCATAGGCCCTGCGGTGCGCCTCGACGAGGCGGGAGCTCATCAGGGGCGCCTCGGAGGGCTTGAGCGCCCTGTTCCGCACCTCGTCCAGGATGTAGTAGCTCGCCTCGTTGAACGTCACCCACAGGACGTCGTGCTCGGCGTAGCGCCTGACGACGAACTCCGCGAAGTCCAGCCAGTCCTCGACGGTCCGCTCGTTCTTCCACGCGCCCTGCTCGTGCACCCAGGCCGGGTGCACGAAGTGGCTGAGCGTCAGCATCGGCCGCATCCCGTGCGCGACCATCCGCGCGACGAGGTCGTCGTAGTACCGGACCTCGCGCCAGTCGGTCTTCCCGCGCTCGGGCTCGATCCGGGCCCACTCCACCGACGTCCGGAAGACGTCCACGCCCAGCGAGGCCGCGCGCCGGAGGTCCTTCGGGTAGCGGTGCCGGAAGTCCACGCTGTTGCGGTACGGGTCCTTGTCCTTGCGCTGGGCCAGGAACCGCTTCCAGTTGCTGTCCGGGTAGTGCCCCTCGTGCTGGAACCCGGACACCCCCACTCCCCACATGAAGTCCGCGGGGAACCCGCCCCCGCCCTTCGCCGCGGCGGGCACGGGAAGCAGGAGCATGGCAGCTGTCGCCAGAAGTACCGTGAAAGCACGTTTCATAGGCAGAAGACCGAGCCTCTCGATTTTCGCCGGATGATACGGGTGTACCGCCGACGGCGCCACGGCCTGACCGGACGAGGCCGGTCGGCGGTCCGGCCACCCGGCGGGCTGAGGCACTATGGAGATGATGAGCGACACGGGGTTGGAGCTGCTGGCCGAGCTGGTCGCCGACGGCTCGGTGGTGGTGCTGAGCGGGGCGGGGCTGTCCACCGAGTCGGGCATCCCCGACTACCGCGGGGTGACGGGGCGGGCCCGGCGGTCCGAGCCGATGACCTACCAGGCGTTCACCGGCGGCGTCGAGGCGCGCCGCCGGTACTGGGCGCGCAGCCACCTGGGCTGGCGGGCCCTGACCGGCGCGGCGCCCAACCACGGCCACCGGGCGGTGGCCGAGCTGCAGCGGCGCGGCCTGGTCTCGGGGATCATCACCCAGAACGTGGACGGGCTGCACCAGGCGGCCGGCGCCCGCGAGGTGATCGAGCTGCACGGCGGCCTGGACCGCGTGGTCTGCCTGGGCTGCGGCGAGCGCACCCCGCGCGAGCTGCTCGACGCCCGGCTGCAGGCCGCCAACCCCGGCTGGGCCGACCTCGTCGGCGCGGCGGTCGGCGGCCGGGTCAACCCCGACGGCGACGCCCGCGTCGGCGACGAGCACGTGCGCTCCTTCGAGATCGTGGACTGCGCCTCCTGCGGCGGCGTGCTCAAACCCGACGTGATCTTCTTCGGCGAGAACGTGCCGAGGCCCCGCGTCGACACCTGCTTCGCGCTGACCGCAGCCGCCGGCCTCCTGCTGGTCCTGGGCTCCTCCCTGACCGTCCGCTCCGGCTACCGCTTCGTCGTCAGGGCCGGCGAACTGGGCGTCCCGGTCGCCATCGTCAACCAGGGCGCCACCCGCGCCGACGCCGAGGCGCTGATCAGCCTCGACGCGCCCCTCGGCGCCACGCTGGGCACCCTCCTGAGCACCCTCGAAGAGCTGGAACCGAGCACCTGATCCGCGGCGGAAAAGGCGGTGCGCAGGGTTGTGCGCGGTTTATGCTCCGCTCATGCGGATCTTCACGGCGGACGGGTCTGACGTCGCCTTCGTCGCGGTGGGCCAGGAGGCCACGGGGATCATCGCCATCGGGCAGGTGGCGAACGGAGTGATCGCGATCGGGCAGATCGCCACCGGAGTCGTCGCGTTCGGGCAGTTCGCCCGCGGTTTCCTCGCGATCGGCATGGTGGCGGCGGGGGTCGTCTCGGTGGGCATGCTGGGGGTCGGCGTGCTCTGGGCGTCGGGGATGCTGGCGGTGGCGCCGTTCGCCGGTCCCGGCATGCTCGCGCTGGGCTTCCTCGGCCGGCTCTCCCCGCTGGAGGCGTTCAGCCCGCGCACCCGCTGGGTCCCGCCGTGGCGGGCGCTGCCGCCGTGGCGGGTCTTCCTCGGCACGGCCGGGCTGGCGGCGCTCGCCGCGCTCTGGTGGTACACGACGGGCATGTGGCTGGTGCTGCCGCGGATCTCCCTCGGATTCGGGTGATCCTGGCTCAGGACGTTCCCGCGGCCGCCATGACCAGGACGAAGGCGGTCATCACCAGCAGGAGGGCTCCGATCGCGTTGACCCAGCCGGGCACCGGGGAGAACAGCCGGTGGCCGCTGCGCGAGAAGCCCGCCCGGGGATCGTGCGGCACGGGGGTGCGCTCGGCCATCGGTCAGCCCGCCTTCAGCTCGGGGACGAGGGACAGCCCGGTGCGGCGGGCCTTGGCGACGCTGGCGCGCAGCGCCTCCTCGACGATCCTGGCCTGCTCGGTCAGGCCGCCGATCTCGACCAGGGCCAGCTCGTCGCGGACGGTGCGGGCCAGCAGCTCCTGGTAGGCGTCGCCGTTGGCGGCGAGCCGCTGGATCGTCCGCCACTGCTCCAGCGCCTCGTCCGCGGCCCGCGTCTGCGCCGCGTACTCCTCCAGCGCCGCGATCCGCTCGGTCACCGAGGCCGTGGCCAGGCGCAGGATCTCCTTCTGCGGGGCCAGCAGCTCCGCCACGCGGGGGTCGTCGGCCCTGGTGCCCTCATGCTCGTCGGTGAGCCGGTCGAGCTCCATCAGCGTCTGGGCGATCTCCCACCGCTGCGCGGGCAGCGTGACGGTGTTGCGCACGTCGTCGAGCAGCCCGTGGGCGTTGACCTCCGACTCCAGGACGGTCTCGACGGCCTTCGCCGCCCGGTAGAGCAGGGAGCGGTACTTCTGGGCGAGGTCGCCGTACTGCACGTAATGCCCGTGGCGGAGGCGGGCGAGTCTGCCGGCGGCGTCCTCCCCGCAGAGCGCGAGGAGCACCAGGAAGGCCGCCGGCAGGACGGCGAGCACGAGCGCGGTGAAGACGGACCGGGGCTGCCAGGCCAGCGCCCCGATCAGCACCGCCTGGGCGGCCAGCCCGGCGGCTCTGACCCGGGACCCGTGGAAGGTGCCCATGAGGCCGGGCAGGAACGTCCAGACCGGCGCCTGCCAGAGCGCGAAGAACGCGTCGCGTCCCGTCCGGCCGCCGAGGCGCGGCTCGGGGACCGTCTCCATCGGGCCGTACAACGCCTCGGGCGCGCTCTTCAGAATCCGCTGCTCCTCCTGCGGAATCTGCGGATCCACCACGACTATCGACTGCGCCATGCCACCCTCCAGCAGACTTCCTACCAGTAGACGCGGGAGGGCGGCATTCGGTTCTGCAGGGTCAGAGCAGGCTCTTGAGGAGGGCGCGGGTGCGCTCCCCGTCCTTGCCGGACAGGAAACCGCCGGCCACGAAGTCGGTGACGCCCGCGTCCTTCAGGTCGGCGATGGCGGCGGCGACGGTGTCCTCGTCGCCGAGGACGGCCAGGTCGGCGGGCCCGGCGGCCCCCTCGCGGTCCATCATCGCGCGGTAGGACGGGAGCTGCCCGTAGACCGCGAAGACCTCTCCGGCACGGGCGCGCGCGGCCTCCACCTCGTCGGTCACGCCGACGGGGAGGATGCACACGACGCGCGGGTCGGGACGCCCGGCGGCCTCGGCGGCGGACCTGATGGTCGGCACGATGTGGTCGCGGACGGTCTTGGGCCCCGTCATCCACAGGATGGTGCCGTCGGCCTGCTCGGCGGCGACCTTCAGCATCTTCGGGCCGAGGGCGGCCACGACGACGGGCACGCGGCCCTCGTTGGGCACCGACAGGCCGATCTGCGCCTTGACGGTCTCGCCGGAGAAGGAGACGTGCTCGCCCTCCAGCAGCGGGGCGAGCACCGACAGGTACTCCTTCATGTGCCGGACGGGGCGGTCGAAGTCGTACCCGAACATGTCTTCGATGACCATCTTGTGGGAGAGGCCGACGCCCAGGGTGAGGCGCTGCCCGCCCAGTGCCAGTGCCGTGGTCCTGGCCTGCTGCGCCAGCGCCGCGGGATGGCGCGGGTAGGTCGGCACCACGGACGTGCCCAGTTCGATGCCGGGCACCCGGCTGCCGGCGACGGCCAGGCAGGTCAGCGCGTCCATGCCGAAGATGTGGCTCATCCAGACCGAGGCGAACCCGTCGTCCGCGGCCCGCCGCACTCCGTCGGTGAAGCGCTCCAGGGCGTCGGGTCCACCGCGCTCGTCCATCGAGATTCCGATCCGCATGCCAGTCTCCTCGTTCCGGTCGCTTCAGTGATCTTCCTGTGGGGATTCTGCCCGATCGGCCGCTCGCCGCACCCCGCGATCCGCACGCCGCACCGGTTCTGCGAACCGCCCGGCCCGGGTGTTCAACTGGTGACTGTGCGCGACAGTCTCCTGCTCAAGTACACGACGTGCGCCGCCGCCACGGCCGGCCTGCTGCTCGGCCCGCAGAGTCCGGTCCCGGCGCGGGCGGACGTGCCCCTGCGCTACGTGGCGCTCGGCGACTCCTACACCTCGGCCCCCTACGTCTCCCGGGTCCGCCCCGGCTCACCGGCCAAGTGCCGCCGCTCCGAGCTGAACTACCCGGGGCGGATCGCGTTGAAGCTGCACCCCCGCGACTTCACCGACGTGAGCTGCTCCGGCGCGGCCCTGCGCCACCTGACGAGCCGGCAGGGCGAGAACCCGCCCCAGCTGGACGCGCTGAAGGCGGACACCACGCTGGTCACCCTCACCATGGGCGGCAACGACATCGGCTTCGACAAGTGGAAGACGTGCGCGCTCCTCAGCCTCACCGACCCCAACGGCGCGCCGTGCCGCAAGCGGCTGCGGCGCGACGGCGGCGGAGACCCGTTCGCCGAGGCCTTCGCCCGGACGGGGCCGCGGTTCGGCGCGGCGCTGCGCCGGATCCGCGAGCGCTCCCCGCTGGCCGAGGTCTACGTGCTGGGCTATCCGATGCTCGTCCCGTCCTCCGGCCACGGCTGCTACCCGCGCGTCCCGTTCGCCCGCGGCGACGTGGCGATGGTGCGCAACGTGCAGCGGCGGCTGAACACGATGCTCGCCCGCCAGGCCAGGGCCAACGGCGCGGTGTTCCTGGACCTGTCGGCGCCCGGCCACGACATGTGCCAGCGCGACGACGACAGGCGCTGGGTGGAGCCGCTCCTCCCCGGCATGCGCGCCGCGCCGTTCCACCCCAACACCAACGGGGTGGCGGCGATGACCCGCGCCGTGCTGCGCGCCCTGCGGTATCCGGTGGACGCCTGAGACCCCTTCTCTCCGGGCCGTGCCCGCGCCTAGCATGGCGGCCGTGGAGGAGCTACCGAATGAGATTCGGCCCGTTTTGGCGGGCCTGGCGGAGCACTACGGGCCCGGGGTGCGCGTCGAGGGGCTGCGCCGGGACAGCGGCGGGGCGTCCCGGCTGACCAGCGTGTTCGAGGCGGTCACCGCGGCGGGGGAGCGGCACCGGCTGGTGTTGCGGCTGGCCACGCCGGGGGCGAACGACGTCAGCAGCCCGCTGGCCCGCGAGGCGGCGCTCATGCGGGCGGCCCGCGAGGCCGGCGCGCCGGTGCCGGAGATCATCACCGCGGGCGACGGCTCCTCGGGAGGGCCCGAGCACATCGTGATGACCTACATCGAGGGCGAGACGATCCCGCGCCGCGTCCTGCGCTCGCCCGAACTGGCCGGGGCCAGGGCGGGCCTGGCCGCCGAGTGCGGGGAGATCCTCGCGGCGATCCACCGCATCCCGCCCGCATCCGTGCCGGACCTGCCCGGCGGCGACCAGCTGGCGGCGTGGACGGCCGTCCTGGACGGCCTCGGCACCCCCTACCCCGCGCTGGAGCTGGCGCTGCGGCGGCTGACGCTGACCCGCCCGCCGAGCACCCGGCAGGTCGTGGTGCACGGCGACTTCCGCAACGGCAACCTCATGATCGGCCACGACGGGGTGCGGGCCGTCCTGGACTGGGAGCTGTCCCACCTGGGCGACCCGCTGGAGGACCTCGGCTGGTTGTGCGCCAAGGCCTGGCGGTTCGGCTCGCCGCTGCCCGTCGGCGGGTTCGGCGAGTACGAGCAGCTCGTCGAGGCCTACGAGCGCGCCTCGGGCACCGAGGTCGACCGGGACGCGGTGCGCTGGTGGGAGCTGTTCGGCGTGTTCCGCTGGGGCGTCATCTGCGCCCTGCAGACGCGGCGGCACCTGATCGGCGGCGAGCGCTCGGTGGAACTGGCCGCCCTGGGCCGCCGGGTCGCCGAGAACGAGTGGGACCTGCTCCAGGCCCTGGCCTGAGGACCACCCGGCCCGAGACCCGGGCCGGGTCTCGGGTCGGGACGCCGGGTGCCGGGCCGGGATGCCGGGTCTCGGGCCGGGATGCCGGTCCTGGGTTGGACGGGTCCGTCCGGCCCAGGGGCCCCGGGGCCGGACGGACCGTGTTCCGCGGTCGCGCGGATCGCGGGTCAGAAGGTCCAGCGGCCGCCCTTGGCGTACTCCTTGAGGATGCGCTGGCCGGTGCGGCCGATGTGGACCTCGTCGGGGCCGTCGTAGACGCGTCCGGCGCGGGCGTGGCGGTACATGCGGTCAAGGGGGGTGTCCTCGGTCAGGCCCTCGGCGCCGTGCACCTGGATGGCGCGGTCGATGACGTTGTGCAGCATCCGGGCGCCCGCCACCTTGATCGCGGCGATCTCCACCCGGGCCTGGTCCCCGGAGTCGATCTTGTGGGCGGCGTGCAGGGTGAGCAGCCGCGCCGCCTGGATCTCGGTGTAGGAGTCGAAGACGTGCTGCTGGAGCAGCTGCTTGTCGGCGAGCGGGCCGCCGAAGGCCTCCCGCCGGTGCAGCCTCTCGCACATGAGGTCGAAGGCGCGCTGGGCCTGGCCGAGCCAGCGCATGCAGTGGAAGATCCGGCCGGGCCCGAGCCGCTCCTGGGCGATGACGAAGCCGTGGCCGCGCGGGCCGAGCAGGTTCTCCTCCGGCACCCGCACCTCGTCGTAGAGCACCTCGTAGTGGCCGTCGTGGAGGCCGAGGACCGGCGTGTCGCGGACGATCGTGTAGCCGGGCGTGTCGGTCGGCACGAGGATCATGCTGAACGACAGGTACGGGCTCGCGTTCTCCTCGGTGCGGCACATGACCGTGGTGTAGGCGGCCCGAGCGGCGCCGGTGGTGAACCACTTGCGGCCGCGGATGACCCACTCGCCGTCCTCCAGGGTCGCCGTCGTGCGCAACTGCGTCGGGTCGGAGCTGGAGATGCCCGGCTCGGTCATGGCGAAGCTGGGCGAGATGTCCCCCTGGACCAGCGGCATGAGGAACCGTTCGCGCTGCGCCGGGGCGGCGTACTTGTGCAGCATCAGCGAGTCCTGGAGCGTGTAGGTGCCCAGGGCGATCTGCCCGAACTCGCTGCGGCCCTGCACCTCGTTGACGTAGACGTAGTCCATGAACGGCAGGCCGCCCCCGCCGAGCTCCTTCGGGTGCCCGAGCGCCCACAGGCCCTCGGCCTTGGCCTCCCGCTGCAGCGCGTGCAGCAGGTCCGTGTCCCCCTCCTGGAGGGCCTTCTCGTTGGGTTCCACCCGTTCGGTCAGGAACGCGTGGACGGCGTCCCGCAGCGGCCGCACCGACGCCGGCACCTCAAAGCTCATGTCTCTGCCCTTCCTGTGACTAGAATCGCATTCTGTCTTGTGAAGGGAGAGCGCGCCATGCCCGGACCGCACGACGTGCCCGCCGCGCGCGGGCTGGTGGAGGCCGTCAGGGAGTTCCTGGAGCGGGACGTCCTGCCCGAGGCCTCGGGGCGGCGGCGCTTCCACGCGCTGGTCGCCGCCAACCTGCTGACCATGGTGGAGCGGGAGCTGGAGCTGGGTCCGGCGCAGGCCGAGGAGCACCGGGAGCGGCTCGCCGCGCTGGGCTTCGGCTCCGACGCCGAGCTGGCGCGGGCGATCCGGGCCGGGGAGCTGGACGGCCGGTACGGCGAGGTCCGCGCGGCGCTGCTGGAGGCGGTGGCGGCGAAGCTGGCCGTGGCGAACCCGGCCTACCCGGCGGCGCCCGAGGGCGCATCGGCTATAAGTAAGCCATGACTTACGTCGCTACCGTCGCCGACCTCCGCGAGCCCGGAGGCCCCTTCGAGCTGCGCACCCGGGACCTCGCCGAGCCGGGCCCCGACGAGGTCCTGGTCCGGCTGGTCGCCACCGGCGTCTGCCACACCGACCTGGTGGCCGCCGACCGGCCCGTCGTGCCCGGCCAGATCCTCGGCCACGAGGGCGCGGGCGTCGTGGAGGCCGTGGGCGCCGAGGTCGGGGCGGTCGAGCCCGGCGACCACGTCGTGCTCAGCTACGCCTGGTGCGGCGAGTGCGCCAACTGCGCGCGGGGGCGCATGGCCTACTGCGCGCGCTTCCTGGAGCTGAACTACGTGGGGGAGCGCTTCTTCGGCCAGTCCTCCTTCGCCACCTTCACCCTCACCAGCGAGCGCAACGTCATCCGGGTCGCCAAGGACCTGCCCTTCGAGTTCCTCGCCCCGCTCGGCTGCGGCGTGCAGACCGGCGCCGGAGCCGTCCTCAACGTGCTCAAGCCGCGGAAGGGCTCGTCCCTGGCGGTCTTCGCCCTCGGCGCGGTCGGGCTCAGCGCCGTCATGGCCGCGCACATCGCCGGCTGCGACCGGATCGTGGCGATCGACCCCAACCCCGAACGCCGTGCCCTGGCGCTGGAGCTGGGCGCGACCGAGGCCGTCGAGCCCGCCGACGCGCCGCGGGGCACCATGGACCACTCGGTGGAGTGCGTCGGCAGTCCCGACGTGGTGAAGGCCGCCGTGAGCGCGCTGGCCGGCCCCGGCGAGTGCGTGACACTCGGCTTCACCGGACGGCGCAACCCGGTGGAGCTCGACCAGAGGGCGCTGATGAACGGCCGGAGCATCCGCGGCTCCATCGAGGGCGACGGCATCCCGCAGCGCTTCATCCCCGAGCTGATCAAGTACCACCGCCAGGGGCGGCTGCCCGTCGAACGCCTGGTGCGCACCTACGCCTTCGCCGACATCAACGAGGCGATCGCCGCCGCCCGCCAGGGCGCGGTGGTCAAGCCGGTGCTGGTCTTCTGACCCGCGGCCGGACGACCGCAGCGAAGCGAGGACCGGCCGGTCCGCCTGCGGGGGTCCGGGGGTCGTCCCCCAGGTCGGTGTTTCAGCCCAGGAGGACGCGGTCGGCGGGGGCGGCCGCGTCCTTCAGCCAGCCTTCCTGGCCCTCCTCAGGGCTCCAGCGCCGGCCGTCGAAGCGCACCTCGCTGAACCCGTACGTGCGGGCGTGGGTCATCGCCCAGGTCGCCACCGACCAGCCGGTGGCCGCGGAGGCCTTCGCGGGCAGCCTGATGGCCTGCCCGTCCTGCGCGAAACGCCTGCCGAAGGTGCGGCGCAGCTCCGCGGCGGAGTCCTCGGGCCGCGGCGAGACCTCCTCCTTCTGCCGGTACCAGCAGGTGATCGCGGCGGGGGACTCCCCGGCGAATCCGGTGGTGAGGATCTCGGCCATCCCCTCGTGCTGGGCGTAGAGGCTGCCGTCGAAGCTGCGCTGGACGAGCTGGGCCGCGTCGTGCACCTCGCGCTCGGCGTAGTCGTCCACCTTCACCAGGGCGTCGAAGAACTTCGTGGTGGAGTACACCGGGTCCTGCAGCTGCTCGGGAGTGCCCCAGCCCTGGGACGGGCGCTGCTGGAAGATGCCGACGGAGTCGCGGTCGCCGTAGGCGAGGTTCTCGATGTGCGACTCCTGCTCGGCGGTCGCGTAGGCGATCACCAGCGCGCGCCGGGGGAGCTTCTCGCGGTGCGCCACGCCCGCGATCGTCGCGGCGTTCGCCGCCTGCTCCACCTCCAGCTGGATGTCCCCGGCCGCGGCCGTCGCCGTGCAGCCCTCACCCATCAGCGCCTTGTCGACCTCGGAGAACAGGCGGTACCCGCCGAACCCGAGGGCACCCGCCAGCACCACCACCGTGACGACGATGGCCAAGCCCCGCCCACCCATGACCAGACCGTACCTTTTTCCCATAACCGTTCAGGACAACCAGGGTCTCAGGTCAGCCAGGCGCGCAGGCGCCGTTCGCAGTCGCGCACCGTGGCCAGGGAGACCCGCTCGTCCCTGTGGTGGGCCAGCGTCGGGTCCCCGGGGCCGTAGTTGACCGCGGGGACGTCCAGCGCCGAGAACAGCGACACGTCCGTCCAGCCGAGCTTGGCCCGCACCCGCCCCGCCTCGATCGCCTCGGCGGGCTCCAGGGCGGTGACGGCGCGGACGAAGTCCTGCGCGGCCGGGTGCAGCAGGCCGGGGCGGGCCGACTCGCTGCGGTCGACGACCTCGACCTCGTAGCCGAGGGGCTCGAACAGCTCCCGCAGCAGGGCCTCGGCGGCCGCCAGGTCGCGGTCGGGCGCGAAGCGGTGGTTCACCGAGATCACGCACTCGTCGGGCACGACGTTGCGGGCGATGCCGCCGCGCGCGAAGACGGCGTTCAGCCCCTCGTGGTAGGTGATGCCGTCGACCACGGGGCGGCGCGCCTCGTAGGCGTCCAGCAGGTCGATCAGCGGCTTGACGGCGTGGATGGCGTTGGCGCCCATCCAGGAGCGCGCGGTGTGCGCCCGCGCCCCCCGCGCCGTGACGTCCACCGTGATGGTGCCCTGGCAGCCGCCCTCGACCTCGCCGTCGGTGGGCTCCATGAGCACCGCGAAGTCGGCGGCCAGCAGCTCCGGACGGGTCTCGGCCAGCCGCTTGAGCCCGTTGCGGTCGGCGGAGACCTCCTCGCACTCGTACGCCACGTACGTCACGTCGCGGGTGGGCTCGGTCAGGACCGCGGCCAGGTGCAGCAGGACGGCGAGCCCGCCCTTCATGTCGCAGGAGCCCAGCCCCCACAGGGTGTCGCCCTCCAGCCGGGACGGCAGGTTGCCGTTCACCGGAACGGTGTCGGTGTGGCCGGCCAGCACGACGCGCTCGGCGCGGCCCAGGTGCGTGCGCGCGACCAGGGTGTCGCCGTCCCGCACGACCTCCAGCCAGGGCAGCGCCCGCAGCCCGGCCTCGATCTCCGCGACGACCGCCCGCTCGTTGCCGCTCACCGATTCGATGTCCACCAGGGTGCGCGTCAGCTCGGCCACGTCCATCGAGAGATCCATGTTCAGCGAGCTTACTTTCCGCGTCGGGTCCGTTGGGGCTTTCGGGCGGTTAACGTGACCGGATGGATGACGATCGCACGGACAGGGCACACAGGAAGAAGCGCCGGCAGGGCCCGGCGGTGCTGCGCGGCAGGGCGCTGCCGGAGAGCACCCACGACCAGCGGCTGCTGGACACCCGGGGTTCGGTGGACTGGCTGCACCAGGACCCGTGGCGGGTGCTGCGCATCCAGTCGGAGTTCGTGGAGGGCTTCGGCCTGCTGGCCGAGCTGGGCCCGGCGGTGAGCGTGTTCGGCTCGGCGCGGCTCAGGCCCGGCTCGCGGTACTACGAGCTCGCCGAGCGGGTGGGGCGCGGCCTGGTGGAGGCCGGCTACGCGGTGATCACGGGCGGCGGCCCCGGGATCATGGAGGCGGGCAACAAGGGCGCGAACGAGGAAGGCCTGTCGGTCGGCCTGGGCATCGAGCTGCCCTTCGAGCAGGAGCTGAACCAGCACCTGGACATCGGCATCTCGTTCCGCTACTTCTTCGTGCGCAAGACGATGTTCATCAAGTACAGCCAGGCGTTCGTGGTGCTGCCCGGCGGCTTCGGCACCATGGACGAGCTGTTCGAGGCGCTCACCCTGGTGCAGACCGGCAAGATCACACGGTTCCCGATCGTCCTGGTCGGCCGGGAGTTCTGGTCCCCGCTGCTGGAGTGGTTCCGCGGCACGCTGACCGCCGAGGGCGTGATCTCCCCGGACGACCCCGACCTGCTGTACCTCACCGACGACCCCGACGAGGTGGTGCACATGATCGTCGAGGCGCACCGCGAGGGGAACCGCCGCCGCGAGGAGCGGGCCGCCGTCGAGGCCGCCGAGGAGGAGGCGGGTACCTGAGGGAACGGTGGGGTGAATTGTCGCTGAAAGTTCACTTATGTCCACTATCTAAAGTGGTGGCTGTTCTGGCACCGTCCTCGGTCCATGAGGACATGGAGAACACGGTTCGCCGGGGCGCTGGCCGTCCTCGGGCTGGTGGCGGGATGCTCCGCCGAGAACACCGCGCTCCGGCAGATCTCGCCGGGCGCCACCGTCTACATCGACGGGTGGGACGACAGCGCGGACAGCGGTGACCAGGCGCTGGTCGAGCAGAAGCCGTCGGGGATGTGGGTGCTCCCGGTGGACGCCCCCTTCCGCGTCAGGTCCGGCGGGGACTTCACCGTCAAGGTGACGCTCGACTCCCGGCGCGGCTTCGTCGTCACCGACCTGGGCGGCACCCTGGCGGGCAAGGACCACGACGACTGCCTGGAGGCGGGGGAGACCTATGCCTTCGTCGACGTCCCCGCCACGGGCATCCGGTGGGAGGGGGAGCCCCGGCGCACCGACTCCACCAACGACGACTGCCAGGTCATCCCCGCGGAGTGAATAAAGGGGGGCTCGGGCGGAATTCCGGTCCCCCTTCGCCGCGCAACATCACTCACGAGGCGTCACCGAGCCGTTCCGGTCCGTCCCAGACGCTTGAGTTAGGTCACGGGTTCACATCACTCATGGGTGATGAGCGTCACAAAATTAGACGAAGCCGATCAGGCAACCTTTCCCTCTCTTCAAGAGTCGTCCCCGCGGGTAGAAGCGGGCGACTCCGCGCGGGCTCCTCTCGAACCGCCTGTTGAAGCGGGAGAACAAGCACGTTTCGGGCATTCGCTCTTTCATGCCGAACGTGGCGGCTGCCGAGCCTGCCAGCCCTACCCGGTATCCCGGGGCCCAAACCAAGACCGCCCTTCCCGGCCACCAGGGGGGTCCCACCGGCGTGGCTATGGTCTTTTCGCATGACCAAGGAGCTTCCATCCCGAGTCAGCGGCTTGTCCGAAACCATCGTCCTCGACCACCCGCATCCCGGGGACGGCAGCGCCCTGTGGCGGCTGGCCGTCGAGTCCCGGGCCCTGGACGTCAACTCCCCTTACAGCTACCTCCTGTGGTGCCGGGACCACGGCAGGACCTCCGTGGTGGCCCGGGACGGCGACGGCGGGGCCTGCGGCTTCGTCACCGGCTACCTGCGTCCCGCCGCCCCCGACACCCTGTTCGTCTGGCAGGTCGCCGTGGCCGACTCCCACCGCGGCCGCGGCCTGGCCGGGCGGATGCTCGGCTGGCTCGCCGAGGGCAAGCCGCAGGCTCGCTTCCTGGAGGCGACGGTGACCCCCGACAACACCGCCTCGACCCGCCTGTTCGAGGCGTTCGCCCGGGAACGGGGAGCCGGTCTGCGCAGAAGCGAGCTCTTCGCGGCCGAGGACTTCCCGGTGCCCGGCCACGATCCCGAAGTGCTCTTCCGTATCGGCCCGTTCCCCTCGTGAGCAGCGGCCTTTCCACCCCCACCCCTGACAGCGCCAGGAAAGGCGGCACCACATGAACGTCTTCGAAGAGGTCGAGTCCGAGGTCCGCAGCTACTGCCGCGGCTGGCCCACCGTCTTCAACAAGGCCCAGGGCAGCCGGGTCTACGACGAGTCCGGCCGCGACTACCTGGACTTCTTCGCCGGAGCCGGGACCCTCAACTACGGCCACAACCACCCCCAGCTCAAACTGAAACTGCTCGGGTACCTCGTCAACGACGAGATCGTGCACGCCCTGGACGCGCACACCGTGGCCAAGCGCGACTTCCTGGAGACGTTCCAGAAGACCGTCCTCATCCCCCGGGGCCTCGACTACAAGGTGCAGTTCACCGGCCCCACCGGCACCAACGCCGTCGAGGCCGCGCTGAAGCTCGCGCGCAAGTACACCGGCCGGGAGACGGTCGTGAGCTTCACCAACGCCTTCCACGGCATGTCGCTGGGCTCGCTGTCGGTCACCGGCAACTCGATGAAGCGCGGCGGAGCGGGCGTGCCCCTCAACCACGTCTTCACCATGCCCTACGACAACTACCTCGACGGGTGCACTCCCGACTTCCTGCTGTTCGAGCGCATGCTCACCGACAACGGGAGCGGCCTGGACAAGCCCGCCGCGGTGATCGTGGAGACGCTCCAGGGAGAGGGCGGGCTCAACGAGGCCGGCGTCGGATGGCTGCGCGGCCTGGCCGACCTGTGCAAGCGCCACGAGATGCTGCTGATCGTCGACGACATCCAGATGGGCTGCGGGCGGACGGGGCCGTTCTTCAGCTTCGAGGAGGCCGGGATCGTCCCGGACATCGTCTGCCTGTCCAAGTCGCTGAGCGGCTACGGCCTGCCGATGGCGGTGACGCTGCTGCGCCCGGAACTCGACGTCTGGGAGCCCGGCGAGCACAACGGAACGTTCCGCGGGTTCAACCCCGCGTTCGTGACGGCGACCGCCTCCCTGGACTTCTGGCGGGGCGAGGGCCTGCGCGAGCAGACGCTCGCCAAGGGCGAGCAGGTGGCCGGAACCCTGGACGAGCTCGCCGACGAGCACGACAAGGACATCGCGGCCCGGCGCGGGCGCGGCCTGGCCCAGGGCCTGGTCTTCACCGATCCGCCGGTGGCCGGGCGGGTCTGCGCCGAGGCCTTCCAGCGCGGCCTGCTGATGGAGACCTCGGGACCGGACGGCGAGGTGGCCAAGCTGCTGCCCCCGCTCACCATCACCGGATCGGACCTCACCGAGGGGCTGGCCATCGTGCGCGAGTCCGTCGCCGCCGCCCTGGACGCCTGAGAGAACGGAGCACGACCTTGATCGTCAAGACCCTGCAGGACGTCATCGGCACCGACCGCGACGTGCAGGCGGCCACGTGGTGCAGCAGGAGGCTGGTGCTCGCCGGGGAGAAGGTCGGCTTCTCCCTGCACGACACCATCCTGTACGCGGGCACCAGCACCTCGATGTGGTACGCCAACCACATCGAGGCGGTCTACTGCATCGGCGGCACCGGCGAGCTGGTGAACGAGGAGACGGGCGAACGCCACGACATCGCCCCCGGCACCATGTACCTGCTGGACGGGCACGAGCGGCACACCCTGCACGCCCACACCGAGCTCCGCACGATCTGCGTGTTCAACCCGCCGTGCACCGGCCGCGAGGTCCACGACGAGCACGGCGTCTACCCGCTGATCGAGGAGGGGGACGCGTGAGCGGCCACGACCCCTACCCCACGCGCCGCGCCGACCGCCCCGAGCTGATCGCGCGGGTGGACCCGGTGGTCCACGGCGGCGGCGAGGGGCCGCTGTCCGCCGGGGAGCTCGGCGGCTTCGACCGCGACGGCTTCCTGGCGACGGACCGGCTGATCACCCCGGAGGAGGTCGTGCGCTACCGGGCCGAGCTGGACCGGCTCGCCGGCGACCCCGCGCTGCGCGGCGACGAGCGGCTCATCACCGAGAAGGGGTCCGGAGAGGTCCGCTCGGTCTTCGAGGTGCACCGGATCAGCCCGGTCTTCGCCGCGCTCGCCGCCGACCCGCGCATCGTCGGACGGGCCCGGCAGATCCTCGGCTCGGACGTCTACGTGCACCAGAGCCGGGTCAACTACAAGCCCGGCTTCCGCGGCAAGGACTTCTACTGGCACTCCGACTTCGAGACCTGGCACGCCGAGGACGGCATGCCGCGGATGCGCGCGGTGAGCGTCTCGATCTCGCTCACCCCCAACAACCCGTACAACGGCGCGCTGATGATCATGCCGGGCTCGCACCGGACGTTCGTCTCCTGCGTGGGGGAGACGCCCGCCGAGCACTACCGGGAGTCCCTGAAGGACCAGGAGGTCGGCACCCCCGACCCGGAGAGCCTGACGAAACTGGCCGACACCCACGGGATCGAGCTGTTCACCGGCGACGCGGGCTCGGCGGTCATGTTCGACTGCAACTGCATGCACGGCTCGAACGGCAACATCTCCCCCTACCCGCGCTCGAACGTCTTCCTGGTGTTCAACAGCGTGGAGAACGCCTGCGCGGAGCCGTACGCCGCGCCGGGCCGCAGGCCGTCCTTCCTGGCGTCCCGCGACTTCACCCCGGTAGGGGGCTGACCTCCGCCGGAGCCCCTCCGGCCCTATGATCGCCGGAAAAGCCGAGGGATTACGGAGGGGCCCGCCTTGCCCATGACGATCACCGTCTTCTGCGCGTCCAGCGACCGCATCGCCGCCAAGCACGTCGAGGTGGCGGCGGAGCTGGGCGCCGAACTGGCGCGGCGGGGGCACACCCTGGTCACCGGCGGGGGGACCAGGTCGTGCATGGGCGCGGTCGCCAGGGCGGCGCGGGCCGGGGGAGGGCGGACGGTCGGCGTGGTCCCGGCGGGCATGCCCGGCTCGCAGGAGGGCGCCGACACCGAGAACGACGAGCTGGTGCGCACGCCCGACATGCGCTCGCGCAAGGCCGAGATGGACCGCAGGGCCGACGGCTTCCTCATCCTGCCCGGCGGCATCGGCACGCTGGAGGAGCTGCTGGAGGTCTGGACGGCCCGCAGCCTGAACTTCCACACCAAGCCGATCGTGGTCCTGGACCCGTACGGGGTGTACGAGCCGCTGCGCACCCTGATGGACCACCTGCTCGAGGAGGGCTTCAACCGGCCGGCCGCGGCCGAGGCCGTCTCCTACACCACCGAGGTGGGCCAGGCCCTCGACCTGCTGGAGTCGGAGTACCGCAGGGTGAACGAGGAACTCCTGGAGTTCTGAGCCGCGCGCCAGGAAACTTCGGAAGTTCCGGCGGATTTCGCACGGCTCTCACAGAGCGTTCAACCTGCCGGGTCAGGATCCGCGAGGTCGGCAAAGGCCGATCATGCCTGCGGCAAGGAGTTCCTGACCCATGAGTGTTTCCCGTCGTGGTTTCGTGGCCGGTGGAGCCGTCTCCATCGCGCTCGCCGGAAGCCTGGACTCCGTCTTCGTGACCGCGGCCGGCGCGGCCGAGGGCGAGGCGTACGGCTACGGGCCGCTGGTCCCCGACCCGGCGGGAGTCCTGGACCTGCCCCGCGGCTTCAGCTACGAGGTGCTGTCCACCGAGGGCGAGGCGCTGCCCGGCGGCGGCGTCGTGCCCGGCGCGCACGACGGCATGGCGGCCTTCCCCGGCCGCCGCCACGACGACCTGCGCCTGGTGCGCAACCACGAGCAGGAGGAGGACGGGACCAAGGCCGTCGCCCGCCCCGAGCTGACCTACGACCCCGAGGCCTTCGGCGGCACCACCACGATCCACGTGGACCGCGAGGCCAGGGTGCTGGACCAGTACGTCAGCCTCGCCGGCACCGCCGACAACTGCGCGGGCGGCGTCACCCCGTGGGGCACCTGGCTGACCTGCGAGGAGACCGAGGGCTTCGACGCCCAGACCAAGTCGCACGGCTGGGTGTTCGAGGTCGACCCGACCGGCCGCAGGACCGTGGCCGAGCCGATCGAGCCGCTGGGCCGGTTCGAGCACGAGGCCGTCTGCATCGACCCGCGCGACAACGTCGTCTACCTGACCGAGGACGCCGAGGAGCCGTTCGGGCTCTTCTACCGCTTCCTGCCCCGGTCGCACCGCGGCGGCTACCACTGCTACCAGGCGGGCGGCGCCCTGCAGGCGATGCGCGTTCCGGGCGTCTCCGACCTGGCCCAGGTGATGGAGGCCGGCACCGTCCTGCGGGGCGTGCAGTGGCTCGACGTGCCCGACCCGTCGGCGGCGAAGACCTCCACCCGCGCCCAGTTCGACGACGTCACCCGCTCGTCGAAGCTGGAAGGCGCCTGGTGGAGCCGGCACAAGGCGTACTTCGTCGCCTCCTACGCGCTCAGGGAGGAGGGCGCGGCCGGCGACCACGCGGGCCAGGTCTGGGCCTACGACCCGCGCCGCAACACCCTGGAGCTGGAACTGGTCTTCAAGCCGGGCGGGAGGTTCGAGTCGCCCGACAACATCACCGTCTCGCCGTACGGCGGCGGCGTGATCCTGGCCGAGGACGGCGACGGCGAGCAGTTCCTCGTCGGCACCGACCGCAGGGGCGAGCCCTTCGCGCTGGCCCGCAACGCCCTGAACGACTCCGAGTTCGCCGGAGTGACGTTCTCCCCGGACGGCCGCACCCTCTTCGCCAACCGCCAGGAGGGCCCCGGCACCACCTTCGCCATCCGCGGCCCCTGGCAGCGGATCGGCGGCCGCCGCTGACCTCTCAGGCCAGAGCCCGTCTCCCGACCGCCGGGGGGCGGGCTCCCGCCATCGCGGAGACCATGTCGAGCACCTGGCGCAGCTCGTCCGGATCGCCCTCGTACTCGAAGGCCGCCGCTCCCAGCCAGGCGTAGACGGCCGCCGCGGCCAGGGCCCCCGAGCCGGTTCCGGTGACGGTCACCTTCACCGGACGCCCCCCGGCGACCAGGGCCTCCAGCTCTCCGGCGGCGGGGTCGGCGCCCGCGTCGAGCAGGTCTTCCGGATCCCCGGGAGGTCCGGTCCACACCAGATCACGGCGGTTTCGCGCGTTCATATCCTCGAGCATGGCACGATCGTCGTACCGGTGAAGGAGGACCCCGTGCCCGTAGTGCTCTTGCTCGCCGCCGTCGTGGTGGTCGCGGCCGCCGTCGTGCTGGCCTCGGGGCGGGGCGGTGAGCTGCGCGAGCCCGTCGAGGAGCTGCCGCCGACGGGGCTGCCGGAGGACCGGCTGCCGACCGGGACGGACGCGGCGATGGTGAAGCTGCCCAAGGGGGTCTGGGGCTACCACCCGCTGCTCACCGACGAGGTGCTGGGGCGGCTCGTGCACGCCCTGATGCGCCGGGAGAGCGAGGTGGCCGCGCTGGAGCGGCGGATCGCCGAGCTGACCGCGTACGGGCCGGGGGAGAGCCTGGGCGCGTCCTGGCTCAAGAAACCGGACGAGCCGGACTTCCTGGACGGGCCGTTCGGGCGGGACCGGGCCTGACGGAGCGGCGAAAAAGGCCAGGACAAGGGGCCATCGGAGATCTCGCGGACCTGATCGTTACCACTTCGCGCCCGGAACACGGGATAATGGACCACTACTGCTAGACGCGGACGCTTCGGCGGCCAGCGGCTCGCACGGGCCCGAACGGCCCTGGGCCGGGAAGGAAGGGGATGCACGCATGGCGGCGATGAAGCCGCGGACAGGTGACGGTCCGCTCGAAGTGACCAAGGAGGGACGCGGCATCGTCATGCGCGTGCCGTTGGAAGGCGGCGGCCGGCTCGTGGTCGAGCTGACTCCCGACGAGGCCAGAGAGCTGGGCGAGGCCATCGGCGGAGTGGTCGGCTGAAGAGCCGCACGGCCGTGCGGTCCCGGCAGATCTCGCCGCCGGGACCGAGGCCGTCTTCGTCCTTTTTCTTTTTCCTCTTCCCACCGTCGCCGTCTCCGGCTTTTCTCCCCTAGGGGGCCGTCATGCCCGTCCTGACCCACCTTCGCGCGGCCGAGGAGCCGCTCGCCCAGGTGCCCGGCGCCCGCCTGCTGGCGGTGCCCCAGGGCGGTGACCCCGGTTTCGACACGGGACTGCCGGTGGACGAGCTGCTGGCCTTCCACAAGGCCAAGGGCGAGGCCGGCGAGATCGTCTCCCTGCCGGTCCAGGTCGGGGGAGCCCTGCGGGAACTGCTGCTGTACGGCACCGGCGACGGCTCGGCCTCCGCGCTGCGCAAGACCGGCGCCGCGCTGGCCCGCCGCGCCAAGGGCGAGGACGTGCTGGCGGTGCGCGCCCCCGACGGCGACCTGACGGCCTTCACCGAGGGCGCGCTGCTGGCGGGCTACGACTTCAGCATGAAGACCGGCGAGGGCAAGAAGCCCGTCGGGGAGATCGTGCTGGTCGGCGGCGAGCCGTCGGCCCGGGGCGAGGTGCTGGCCGCCGCGGCCGCGCTGGCCCGCGACCTGACCAACACCCCCTCGCTGGAGAAGTGCCCCGCCTGGCTGGCCGACCGGGCCGCAGACCTGGCCCGCGACGCGGGCCTTCGGATCCGCGTCCGCGACGAGCGCGAACTGGCGGCCGAGGGCTTCGGCGGGCTGCTGGCCGTCGGCGCGGGTTCGCCCCGCCCGCCCCGCCTGATCGAGCTCTCCTACGAGCCCGAGGGCGCGAGCCGGCACATCGTGCTGGTCGGCAAGGGCATCACCTTCGACACCGGCGGCATCTCGATCAAGCCGAGCGCCGCGATGCAGACCATGAAGACCGACATGGCGGGCGGCGCCGTCGTGCTGGGCGTCATGTCGGCGCTGCGGGCGCTGGACGTCCCGGTCCGGGTCACCGGGCTGGTCCCGTCCGCCGAGAACTCCTTCTCCGGCTCGGCGATGCGCCCCTCCGACGTGATCACCCACTACGGCGGCACCACCTCCGAGGTGCTCAACACCGACGCCGAGGGCCGCCTGGTGCTGGCCGACGCGCTCGCCTACGCCGACCAGGTGCTGCGGCCCGACCTCGTCGTGGACATCGCCACCCTCACCGGCGCCGCCAAGCTCGCCCTCGGGCTGCGGCACGGCGCGCTCTTCGCCACGGACGAGGAGCTGGCCGGCGCGCTGCTGGAGGCGGGCTCGCGCGCCGAGGAGCCGCTGTGGCGGATGCCGCTGACCGAGGACTACCGCGTGGCCATCGAGTCGCAGGTCGCGGACGTGGCCAACATCGAGAAGCGCGGCTTCGGCGGCGGCGCGATCATGGCGGCGCTGTTCCTGGAGAAGTTCACCGGCGGCCGCCCGTGGGCGCACCTGGACGTCGCGGGACCGGCCCGCGGCGGCGAGGGAGCCACCGGCTACGGGGTGCGGCTGTTCCTGGAGTGGCTCACCTCTTCTTCGGCCTGATGACCCGGCGCCGCTTGGGCAGCCCGATCCTGCGGTCCTCGAACGGCGCCTCGGACAGGGCGCGGACCTGCTCGATGACCCGGTCCTGCGGCACCGTCCAGCCGTCCAGCACCGGGACGCTCCAGCGCAGCACCGGCACGCCGGGCAGCCCCTGAGTCTTGACCCGCAGCATCTCCGCGCCGGAGGTGGCGCGGGCGTGCGGGCTGTCCTCGGCGGGCAGGAACGCCAGCCGGTGGGCCAGGCCCTTGCCGCCGGGTATCCCCTCGGTCCAGGCGCAGACCGCGGCGACCTCGCCCCACGGCAGGAACCTGTCGCGCGAGCGCGGCAGCGGCCACTTGGCGGGGACGCGCACGCCCTCGCCGTCCAGGACGAGCAGCGGCCTGCGCCCCAGCAGGTGGCCGGCGACCACCGCCAGCACCGCGCCGAAGGCGACCACCCCGGTGACCCCGAGCAGCAGGAAGACGACGCCGCCCGCGCTGGCGGGGTCGGCCAGCCCGCCGATGACGAACATCACCGAGCAGAACAGCAGGATCAGCACCCCGACGGCCTGGCCCGAACCGCGGAAGGAGGGCTTCAGCCGGACGGTGAGGGGGGAGGGCGCCATGGTCAACCTCGTTTCTGTGCGACGAGCAGGCCGTCCCCGAGCGGCAGGAACAACGGGATGAGCGTCTCGTCCTCGGCGACGAGCCGGGCCGTCGTGCGCACGCCCCGCGCGTCCGCCGGGTCGGCCAGGGGGGTGCGGGCGTCGTCGAAGGCGACCACGCCGCCCGGCCGCAGCAGCCGCAGCGCGGCGGCCAGGTACTCGGGGTACTCGCGCGGCATCGCGTCGCAGAACACCAGGTCGTAGGCGGAGTCGGTGAGCCGCGGCAGGACGTCCAGGGCACGGCCGCTGATCATCCGGGTGCGGGCGGCGGCGAATCCGGCGTCGGCGTAGGCGAGCTTGGCCAGCCGCTGGTTCTCCGGCTCGACGTCCACGCTGGTCAGGACGCCCTGGGGATGCATGCCGCGCAGCAGCCAGATGCCCGACACGCCGCACCCGGAGCCGATCTCGACCACGGTCCTGGCCCTGATCAGGGAGGCGACGAACCGCAGCGCCGCGCCGCCGTCCGCCCCGACCGGATCGGCGCCGAACTCCTCCCCCAGCCGCCGGGCCTCGCGCAGCGGCTCATCCTCCGGGGAGAACCACTCCCCGTCGGTGTGCACCTCGTTGATGGCCGCCTCCCGTGTCACAAGAACCCTCCGGGGGCAAAACGATAGCGCCGACCGGGAACGTCGTGGCGTTCCGCGACGTTCTAAAAAACACCAGCCGAAGGAAACGATGCTCCCTCGGCACGGAAGAGGAGAGGGTGGTCTGAGACACCATGTCTGTCTCAGCGGTTCCATTTCAGGGCGCGGCCGGAGGAGTCGTCGGCAGGGAGAACGCCCCGGCGGCACAGTGGTCCCCGCCTTCGTGGGACCAGGTCGTCCGCGACCACTCCGCCCGGGTCTACCGGCTGGCCTACCGGCTGACCGGCAACCAGCACGACGCCGAGGACCTCACCCAGGAGGTCTTCGTGCGGGTGTTCCGCTCGCTGGCCAACTACACGCCCGGCACGTTCGAGGGCTGGCTGCACCGGATCACCACCAATCTCTTCCTCGACTCGGCGCGCCGCAAGCAGCGCATCCGCTTCGAGAACCTGGCCGATGACGCCGCGGACCGGCTGCCCGGCCGGGAGAAGACCCCCGCCCAGGTGTACGAGGACACCAACTTCGACGACGACGTCCAGGCCGCGCTCGACGCCCTGGCGCCCGACTACCGTGCCGCCGTCGTGCTGTGCGACATCGAGGGCCTGTCGTACGAGGAGATCGCCGCCACGCTCGGCGTGAAGCTCGGCACCGTCCGCAGCCGCATCCACCGGGGGCGCGGCCAGCTGCGCGCGGCCCTCGCCCACCGTGCTCCCGCGGAGAAGAGGAAAGGGATCACCCAGTGAGCTGCCTTGGCGACCGTCTGACCGCCCTGGTCGACGGAGAGCTCGACCATGACGGCAGGGACCGGGCGCTGGCCCATCTGGCGGTCTGCGACGGTTGCCGGAGCGAGGCCGAGTCGCTGCGCCGCCTCAAGCGCAGACTGCACTCGCTGAAGGACCACCCCGTCGGGAACGAGCTGCTGGGCCGCCTGTACGGGCTGGGGGACACTCCGGCCGACCCGCCGAAAACCGACCTTCTCTGGCCACCTCAGGTCAAAATGGACGGACCGGTCCCGGGTGACGAGCTGATGCGCCGGCTGTACCGCCTGGACGAACCGGGCGACGGCAAGACCGAGGCCTCCCGGTACCGCCGTCCCAGGGACGGCCGTCCGGCGCGCGATCGGCGGCGGGAGGCCCCGCGGCGGAGGCTGCCGCGGGCGCGTTACCTGGTGGCGGGCGCGGCCACGCTGGCGGCGCTGGGCGCGGGCACGGCCCCCTACGTGAACACCGGCAACGCGCGGGTGCCCAAGGTGTCACCCAGCTGGAGCCAGGTCTCGGTGCACAATGGCGGGGTCTCCCAGGTGCGCCTGCCCCGCCGCCAGGACGAGCAGAAGCGCTGAATTCTCCGCTTTCGGCATTATCTCCGCCTAGCGTTTAGGGTGCTTACGGCAAGCACATGGCGGGCGGGCCACGATAAGCCCGTACATCTCAGGCTCGTCAAGGAGTGGGGTAATGACGGAGGAAAGCCGAGGCTCGGTGGAGTCGCCGGGGGAACCGGGGTTCACTCCCCCGGACGCACCGGCCGAGCCGCCGGCGGACAGGCTGGTGGTCTCCCGGGAGGCCGCCCAGGCCGCGGCCCCCGCAGCCACCATGATGGACGGCGTGAACGTCCATCAGCAGGACGGCGGCCAGTCGCAGTGGCATTCGGGGGGACAGCCACTGCCCAAGCAGCAGAAGTCCGAACCCCAGCCGAACTTTGCACAACCGGACTCCTTCCGGGAGTCCGAGAACGCCCCGCCACCGCCCTACCAGGACGCCCCGCCCCCCTACGGGGAGCCGGCGCCCTACGCGGAGCAGCGGCCGGGATTCGCCCCGCCCCAGCAGGGCGCCTTCTGGCCGGGCACGCAGCCCCCGGTGCCGCCCCAGCAGCCGCCGCCGCTGCTCGTCCCCGGCATGGGCGGCCAGCCGCCCGTCCCGGGCCAGGGCGGCCCCTCCGGCCCCGGCAGCCCCAACTGGGCACCGGTGCCCGGCCCGCCGCCGGCGCCCAAGCGCGCCCCCGGTCTCGGCGTCTTCGCGATCGCCGCGCTGGTGATCGCGCTGGTCGCCGGCTCGGTCGGCGCCGGCCTCTCGGTGGCGCTGACCGGTGAGGAGCGGCCCGGCAACGTCTCCCTGGGCACCGACGGCGGCGACCCGAGCCAGGTGCGCGATCCCGACTCCGTGGCGGGCATCGCCCAGCGGGTGCTGCCCAGCGTGGTGACGATCAAGGTCAGCATGGGCAACGGCGAGGGCAGCTCGGGCACGGGCTTCGTCGTCGAGGGCGGCTACGTCATCACCAACCACCACGTCATCTCCGCGGGCGGCCTCGGCCAGCCCTCCAGCGTCACGCTCGTCACCAACGACGAGAAGCAGCTGCCGGCCACCGTGGTCGGCAACTCCCCGGAGAACGACGTGGCGGTGCTGAAGACCCAGGGCGACCACGGGCTGCCCCCGCTGGAGCTGGGCGACTCCGACGCGCTGGCCGTCGGCGACCAGGTGATGGCGATCGGCTCGCCGCTGGGCCTGTCCGGCTCGGTGACCACCGGCATCATCTCGGCCAAGGACCGGGTGGTGCCCACCCAGAGCGAGGGCAACGCCGAGGCCGGCATGATCACCGCGCTGCAGACCGACGCGGCGATCAACCCCGGCAACTCCGGCGGCCCGCTGCTGGACATCGCCAGCGGCCGGGTGATCGGCGTGAACACCGCGATCGCCAGCCTCAGCAGCGGCGGCGGGGAGAGCGGCAGCATCGGCCTGGGCTTCGCCATCCCCAGCAACAAGGTCCGCCAGGTCGCCGAGACCCTGATCCAGGGCGGCACGGTCAAGAAGACCGTGATCGGCATCAGCATGGACCGCACCTACGTCGGCGACGGCGTGCAGATCCTCAAGGGCGAGCAGGGCGTCATCAAGGGCGGCCCCGCCGACCAGGCGGGACTCAAGCCCGGCGACGTCATCCTCAAGGTCAACGACAAGGTGATCACCTCCACCGAGTCGCTGGTCGTGGTGATCACCTCGCACGCGCCGGGCGACCGGGTGAAGCTCACCTACCGCCGCGGCGGACAGGAGAAGACGGTCGACGTGACCTTGGGTCAGGGTTGACCAGCTGCTTTGTCAGCTCTGGGGTGGCGGATACCCTAAGGGGGGCCGGGACCGATCCCGGCCTCCCTGTCCATGGAGGCGCAGTTGTTCGACATCGGACTCCCTGAGGCGCTGGTCCTGGCCATCCTGGCCCTGGTCATCTTCGGGGAGAAGCTCCCGTCGGTGGCGCAGCAGGCCGGGCGCACCCTGCGCCAGCTCCGCCAGATGGCGCAGTCCGCGCAGACCGACCTGCGCGAGGGGCTGGGCCCGGAGTTCAAGGACTTCGACCCGCGCGACCTCAACCCCAAGTCCTTCGTGCGCAAGCACCTGTTCGAGGACGACGACGACCCCCTGGGCGTGCGCAGGCTCCGCGAGGAGCTCGACGACGACTTCGCCGAACCGCTGGGCCCTCCCGGACGCGGCCGCTCGGAGATGCTGGGCCAGGACGAGCGCCCGCCCTTCGACGACGAGGCCACCTGACCACCTGACCCCGCCCGCGGCCCCGACCCCGGGAAGACCCGCGAACCGGAACTCCGTATAAGAGTCCCCGCGTCGAGGAATCCCGCGAGGCGGGGGCTTGTGAAGGGCTCCCGTGCCGGGAAGCCCGCAAGGTGAGCCGGGGAGGCCCGTGAGGCGGGACTCCGTAGAGATTTCTCAGGCCGGGGAAGCCCGCGAGCCGGGGGAGGCTCCGTAAGGCCGGGGAGGACTTCCGCGCAAAGAAGATCCCGCGCCCCCCAGGGGGACGCGGGATCTTCGCGTTCGGCCGCCGCTCGTGCGGCGGACGGGTCAGCGGCCGGCCGGGGTGACGCTCAGCTGGCGGCCGAGGAGGCCGCGGCTGCGACCCGCCAGGTTCTCGGCGATCTTGCGCAGCTCGGCGGCGGCGGGGGCGTCCGGGTCGGACAGGACCAGGGGCTTGCCGGCGTCGCCGCCCTCGCGCAGGCGGGTGTCCAGCGGGACCTGGCCCAGCAGCGGCACCCGGGCGCCGAGGGTCCTGGTGAGCTCGTCGGCCACGGTCTGGCCGCCGCCCTCACCGAAGATGTACTGCTTCTCGCCGCAGTGGTCGCACAGGTGGTACGACATGTTCTCGATGACGCCCGCCACCTGCTGGTGGGTCTGCGCGGCGATCGCGCCGGCCCGCTCGGCGACCTCGGCGGCGGCCTGCTGCGGGGTGGTGACCACCAGGATGTCCGCGGACGGCAGCAGCTGGGCCACGGAGATGGCGATGTCGCCGGTGCCGGGCGGCAGGTCCATCAGCAGGATGTCCAGGTCGCCCCAGTAGACGTCGGCGAGGAACTGCTGCAGCGCGCGGTGCAGCATCGGGCCGCGCCACACCACCGGCTGGTTGCCCGCGGTGAACATGCCGACCGAGATCACCTTCACGTCGTGCGCCGACGGAGGCATGATCATGTCCTCGACCTTGGTGGGCCGGCCTTCCACGCCCAGCATGCGGGGGACGGAGTGGCCGTAGATGTCGGCGTCCACCACGCCGACCTTGCGGCCGAGGGCGGCGAAGGCCGCGGCGAGGTTGACCGTGACGGAGGACTTGCCGACGCCGCCCTTGCCGCTGGCCACCGCGTAGACCTTGGTCAGCGAGCTGGGCTTGGCGAACGGGATCTCCTTGGCGGGCTGGCCGCCGCGCAGGGTGTTCTGCAGCTCCTTGCGCTGCTCGTCGCTCATGACGTCCAGCTCCACCCGGACCGCCGGCGCGCCGGCGCGGGTGACCGCCTCGGTCACCTCCTTGGTGATCCGGTCGCGCATCGGGCAGCCGGCCACGGTCAGGTAGACGCCCACGGTGACCGCGCCGTCCGGGGCGATGTCGATGTTCTTGACCATGCCGAGATCGGTGATCGGACGGCGGATCTCCGGGTCGTTGACCGTGGCGAGCGCCGCGGTCACCTGCTCGGTCGTCAAAGGGGAGGCCATGGTCCCCATGGTATGGAACGTTCAGGCCCACGGCGAACGCGGGGTTGGTAGATCCTTCGCGCTCGGGGGGCGGGCAACGTTTCGGAAACATCGGCGAAGTGAATCACCCCGGAAGACCTGGCGTTTTACGATCGTTTGCGTGACTGACGTGAGTGCTCTCCCCGGAGTGACGATCTCGCCCGAAGAGCTTGCGGTCTGGCGTGTCCTCCTGCGGGCGCAGGTCCGGATCTCCCGCCACCTCCACCAGGACCTGCTGGCCGAGCACGACCTCGCACTCGGCTCCTACGACGTGCTCCAGCACCTGGCCGAGCAGCCGGACGGAAGGCTGCGCATGAACGACCTGGCCGACCGCGTCCTGCTGTCGCGCAGCGGCCTCACCCGGCTGGTCGACCGGCTGCAGCGCGACGGGCTGGTCCGCCGCGAGACCTGCACCAGCGACGCGCGGGGGCTGTTCGCCGTGCTGACCCTGCAGGGCAGGGAACGGCTGCAGAAGGCCACCGCCACCTACCACCGCGGCATCCGCGAGCACCTGCTGGGCCGGCTCGACGCCGCGGAGAAGAGCCAGTTCACGGCGCTGCTGCACAAGCTCTCCCAGGACGATCAGCCGGTGGCGCTGTCGGCCTGAGGCCGCCCCGGGCCGTCCGGCCTGCCGGGCTCGCCGTCCCGGCCGGTCTCCAGCTCCCGCAGCAGCTGCTGCAGCTCCGAGCGCAGGAAGTCGCGGGTGGCCACCTCGCCGAGGGCCATGCGCAGCCCGGCGATCTCCCGGGTCAGGTACTCGGTGTCGGCGATGGTGCGCTCGGTCTGCCTGCGGTCCTGCTCGTACTGCACCCGGTCCCGGTCGTCCTGCCGGTTCTGCGCCAGCAGGATCAGCGGGGCGGCGTAGGAGGCCTGCAGCGACAACATCAGGGTCAGGAAGATGAACGGGTAGGGGTCGAACCGCCACGCCGCCGGGGCCAGGAAGTTCCACGACACCCATGCCACGACGAAGACCGACATGTAGACCAGGAACCGCGCGGTGCCCAGGAAACGGGCGATCCGCTCGGAGATCTCGCCGAAGGACTCGGGGTCGTAGTGCGGCCGGGGGAAGCGGCGGCGGACCTCGCGGGGCTGGTCCAGGCGTGCGCGGGGAGTGGTCATCGGCCGTCCCGCAGCGACTCGGCCTCGGCGTCGAAGGGCTCGACGGGCCCGTCCTCGGTGTCCATGACGGTGCCGCGCCAGTCCTCGGGCAGCAGGTGGTCGAGCACGTCGTCGATGGTGACCGCGCCGAGCATGTGCCCGTCCTCGTCCACGACGGCAGCCGAGACGAGGTTGTAGGTGGCCAGGTAACCGGCCACGGTGTGCAGCGACATCGACGGGCGCAGCGGCGAGAGCGCCGGGTCGACGATCGCGCCGATCATCGTGGACGGCGGGTCGCGCAGCAGCCGCTGGAAGTGCACGGTGCCCAGGTAGTGGCCGGTCGGCGTCTCGGTGGGCGGGCGGCAGACGTAGACCTGCGCGGCCAGCGCCGGGTTGAGGTCGGGGTTGCGGATCTGGGCGAGCGCCTCGGCGACCGTGGCGTCGGGCTGGAGGATCACCGGCTCGGTGGTCATCAGCCCGCCCGCGGTGTCGTCGGCGTAGCTCAGCAGCCGCCGCACCGGCTCGGCCTCGTCGGGCTCCATCAGGGCCAGCAGCCGCTCGCGCTGCTCGGGCGGCAGCTCGCCCAGCAGGTCGGCGGCGTCGTCGGGGCCCATCACCTCCAGCACGTCCGCGGCGCGGTCGACGTCGAGCTTGCCGAGGATCTCCACCTGGTCGTCCTCGGGCAGCTCCTCCAGGATGTCGGCCAGCCGCTCGTCGTCCAGGGCGGCGGCCACCTCGCCGCGGCGCTTGGGCGACAGCTCGTGGATGACGCTGGCCAGGTCGGCGGGCTTGAGCCGCTCGAAGGCGTTGATCAGCCCGACCGCGCCCTGCTGCTCGGCCGCCACGTGCAGGCCGCTGATCTCCTCCCAGTCCAGGACCTGCGTCTCGGACCTGCGGCGGCGGACGCCCCCGGCCCGCCGGGGGCGGGCGGGCCGCTGGACCGCCACCTTGGTGACGCGCCAGTCCCGGCCCCTGACCGGCTCCATGCCGACGTCGATGACGACGTACTCCTCCCCGTCCTCGCCCCTGACGTGGCGGTCGAGCATCTCGGCGATCGCCAGGGTCTCGGCGGGGCGCTGGGAGAAGCGGCGCATGTTGAGCCGCCCGTTGAAGATGACGGCCTTGGCGTCGAACGTGGTGACCCGGGTGATCGGCAGGAAGACGGGCCGGCGCGGCGGGACGTCCACCACCAGGCCCAGGACCCGGGGGCGGCCGGTGCCCGACCACAGCGCGACGACCACGTCCCGCACCCGGCCGACCTGGTCGCCCGCGGGGTCGAAGACGGCGACCCCGGCGAGACGCGCGATGAACACCCGCGACGGCCCCGAACTCATGTCCCTGACGTTACCCAAGATCGGAGCAGGTCAACGTTAAAGGTCGGCTTTGCGACGTTTGCCACCCAGCATGAACGGTTTCCGCGTGGCGTTCACCGCCGGGTTCGGCACCGGGCGCACCGCGGAGTACGGCTCGTACTCGCCGGGCCCCTCCGGGTACAGGCCGGTGGGGGTGAGCCGCATCAGGTACGCCTCCCTGGCCCAGCGGGGGACCGGGGAGTAGGGAACGCCCTCCTCCACCGTCTCGTCCGGCTGCGGCCGGGCGTTCAACCGCTCCTTGAACAGCAGCGGCGCGACCTCGTCCCACTCCTCGGTGCCCGAGGCGACCTCGCCGACCGCGGCCCGCCACGACACCAGCCGGCCGCCCTTGTCCTTGCTGCGCACGATGACGGTGACCCGGTCGGCCTCCGGCAGCCCCGGCAGCGGCTGCTCACCGGCGCCGCCGGTCAGGACGTAGGCCGCGCCGCCGTGCCACACGTGCCACGCCGGGCGGGGACGGGAGCCGTCGGGCAGGGCGATCCACACCAGACCCGACTTCTTCATCGCCTCGTCCACCAGTGCTTCGGTCATGCGCCCATCATGACGGTCCGGCGCGCCGGAGGAGAACCCGGCTGCCGGTCCTGATCACCCGCTCGGTAGTCTCCCGGCCATGCAGCGCTCTCGACGCACCACCCTGGCCGTGCCCGGCAGCAACCCGCGCTTCATCGAGAAGGCGCAGGGGCTCGCCGCCGACGAGATATTCCTGGACCTCGAGGACGCCGTCGCGGTCGACGCCAAGGCCGGCGCGCGCAAGCTCGTCGTGGAGGCGCTGAACCAGGGCGACTGGGGGAACAAGGTGCGGGTCGTGCGCGTCAACGCGCTCGACACCGAGTGGACCTACCGCGACGTCATCGAGGTGGTCGAGGGCGCGGGCGAGCGGCTGGACTGCGTGATGCTGCCCAAGGTGAGCCGGCCCTCGGACGTGTCGTGGCTGGACACGCTGCTCACCCAGATCGAGCGGGCCAACGGGCTCCCGGCCGGCGGGATCGGCATCGAGGCGCAGATCGAGGACGCCCGCGGCCTCATCGAGGTGGACGCGATCGCCGCCTCCTCGCCGCGGCTGGAGACCCTCGTCTTCGGTCCGGGCGACTTCATGGCGTCCATCAACATGAAGACGCTCGTGGTGGGCGAGCAGCCCCCCGGCTACACCGAGGGCGACGCCTACCACTACATCTACATGCGCATCCTGATGGCCTGCCGCGCCTACGGCCTGCAGGCCATCGACGGGCCGTACTTCAACGTCCGCGACACCGAGGCGTTCACCCGCGCGGCACGGCGGACGGCGGCGCTCGGCTACGACGGCAAGTGGGTGCTGCACCCGTCGCAGATCGAGGCGGGCAACGAGGTGTTCTCCCCGGCGCAGGAGGACTACGACCACGCCGAGCTGATCCTCGAGGCCTACGAGTACTACACGACGGTCGAGAGGCGCGGCGCCGCGATGCTGGGCGACGAGATGATCGACGAGGCGTCGCGGAAGATGGCGCTGGTCGTCGCCGCCAAGGGCCGGGCGGCGGGCCTCTCCCGCACCCGGCGCTTCGAGGCGCCCTGAGGTCCTGGGGCGGGCTTCCCCGGTTTGGAAGGCGCTCCGGGTGCGTAGGCTCCTCCCATGGAGCCGCCATCCGCCACCCCGCCCTCCGGACCGGACGAGCCGGGCAGAGACGAGCCGGCCGAGGCCCCCCGGGAGGAGCCCCCGGCGCCCTGGCAGCCCCCGGACTCCGGGCGGCCCGACTTCGCTCCGCCGCAGCCCCAGGCGGCCTGGCCCGCCGAGCACACCTACCCGGTGCGCTCCGCGGAGCAGCCCCCGCCTCCCGCCGGGCCCGCGCCGACCCCGACCGCCCCCGGCTACCTGCTGCCCGGCCAGGTCGCGCCCGGAGCCGGACCCGCCACCGGGCCGTTCCAGGCCTACCCGGGGTACGCCCCGCAGGGCCCCGGCACGCCGGGGCAGCCCGCACCGCCCGGCTACGAGACCCTGCCGTCCGGCTACGCGCCGGGGCAGCCCTACCCCGGGTTTCCGCCCGGCCACGTCCAGGGGCAGCCCGTGCCGCCCGGCTACGGGGCCGTGCCGTCCGGCTACGCGCCCGGACAGCCCTACCCCGGGTTCCCGCCCGGTCATCCCGTCCCCGGATCGCCGCCCTACGGGTACGCCGTCCCGCGGCGGTCGAGCGTGGTGCCCGCGCCGCCCGGCACCCCCTTCCACCAGCAGGACCGCACCGAACGGCACCGCTGGTGGCGGCCGCTGCTGGGGACGGCCGCCCTGCTGGCGGGTGTCTTCTTCCTGGTCATCGTGGTGTTCGTCGGCTGGATGGTGGGGCACGCCCTGGTCACCGGGGAGCTGCCCGAACCGGCGGCCGAGGGCGACCAGCTCGTCGGCGGTCCGCTGGAGGACCTCGCCCTCCAGCTCGTCATGCTCGGCGTGCTGATCCCGCTGGTCCCGCTGGCCGTCTGGATCTTCTCCCGCCGCCCCATGGGCACGGTCATCTCGGTGCTGGGCCGGATGCGCTGGCGCTGGCTGGGCGCGTGCGCGCTGGCGGCCCTGGTCTACGTGGCGGTCTCCCTGGTGACCGGCATGATCGTGACGGCCGTCTTCACCGACGACGAGCCCCTGGTGGGGGAGTGGGTGGGCTGGAGCGCCTTCTGGGCCCCGGCCCTGGTGATCCTGCTGCTGGTGCCGTTCCAGTCCAGCGCCGAGGAGTTCGTCTTCCGCGGCTGGCTGCTGCAGGCGATCGGCGGCTGCACCCTGCGCCGCCCCGACGGCTCCCACCGCAACGCCCTCACCCGCGTCCTGGGCCGGGCGTTCGGCACGCCGTGGCCCGCCATCCTCATCAGCAGCGCCCTCTTCGTCGCCGGCCACGGCTACCGCACCTGGGCGATGGTCGACATCTTCCTCTGGGCGGTGGCCTGCGGCTGGCTGGCCGTCAAGACCGGCGGCCTGGAGGCCCCGATCGCCCTGCACGTCCTGAACAACCTGCTGGCCTTCGGCGTCACCGCCGCCGCCGGCGACCTCGAGGACTCCCTCCAGCAGGGCGCCGCCCCCTGGTACTACCTCCTGTCCGACATGCCGCCCCTGATCGTCTTCGTCGTTCTCGTCCTGTGGCTCCGCCGCCGCATGAACATCGCCACCGTGACGCCAGGGTGATCACCGCGGCCTAGCCTTCCGTGCATGCCCCCGTCCCCCGACGATCCCACCATCACCCGCAGGGACCTTCCAGGCGACGATCCCACCATCACGCGCAGGGATCCTCCTGGCGCCCTCCGCCCGCGGTTCCTGCCACCGCTCCCGCCCCCTGCCGCCTCCCCCGCCCCTCCGGCAGGGGGATACCGGTACCCGGTGCCGGGCCCGCCTCTCCAAGGGCACCGGCTCCCGGAGGGCAGGAGACCCTGGACCGCGGCGCCCGCGCCGGGCACCCCTTTCCACCAGCAGGGCCGGACGGCGCGGTACAGGTGGTGGCACTCTCCGGTAGGACTGTGCGTGCTGCTCCTCGCCGCGGTGCCCGCCCTCCTCCTGGCACTGGTGTTCTGGTCGGTGGTGGTCTTCGCGCTGACAGGGAAGCCACCGGAGCCGCTGAAGGCGGAATTCGGCATGGTGGGGTCGGCGGCGAAGTTCTTCCTGATCAGCGGGTCGCTGCTGCCGGTCGTGCCGTTCGCGGTCTGGGCGGTCTCCCGCCGCCCCATGGGTACGGCGTTCTCGGTGCTCGGCCGGGTGCGCTGGGGCTGGCTCGGGGTCTGCATGATCCCCGCAGGCGGATACTTCGCCTTCACTTACGGAGTCATCCTGATGGTCAACGCCCTCGTGAAGGACGAACCCTTCACGGTGAGATGGGACGGGGGGAAGGAGGACTGGGCTTCCCTGGCCATGATGATGCTGACGGCCTCGGCCTACGTGATCTTGATGGAGCTCCTGCGCGGCTGGGTGATCCAGGCCGTCGGCGCGTACACCCTGCAGAGGGCCGACGGCGGCCGCCGCGACGGGTTCGCCGGGGTGGCGGCCCGCGTGCTCGGGTCCCCGTGGCCCGGGATCGCCGCGACCTGCCTGATGAGCCTGGCCATGCTCGGCTCCGGTGATCCGGCGGAGATGGCCGGTGTCGTCTTCATGGCGGTCGTGTACGGCTGGCTGATGGTGAAGACCGGCGGAGTGGAGGCCATGATCGCTCTCCAGACGGTGAGCTTCACGGGAATCATGGTCGTCGTGGCCGTCACGGGCCGGTTCGGCATCGCGGGGGAGGACGAGGACGCCTGGTACCGCATGCTGCCCAACCTGACGGGACTGGTGTTGTTCACCGTCGCCGTCCTGTGCCTGAGCCGCTTGATGAACGTCGCGACGGTGACGCCGCCGCGGGCGGCGCCGCCGTACGGGACGTATCAGGCCGGGGGGTTGGGGTTCCCCGCGCCGAAGACCTGAGTCCACTCGCCGGGGGTCTGCTGCTGTTGCTGGGGCTGCGGCTGGCCGTACTGCGGCTGGGGGGCGGGCGCCGGGGGCTGGCCGTAAGGCGGCTGCTGCGCGTACGGGGGCTGCTGGCCGTAGGGCTGGGGCTGGCCGTACGGGGGCGCGGGCGGCTGCTGGGCGGGGGCGCCGAACGCGTGCTGGGGGCCGCCGAAGGGCTGCGGCGGGGCGCCGAAGGCCTGTTGGGGGGCGCCGAAGGGCTGCTGGGGCTGCTGGACGGGCGGGAGGCCGGCGTACTGGACGTGCCACTGCTGGAGGCCCTGGAGCTTGAGGGCGAACTCGGGGTCGGGCATCGAGAAGTAGTGCAGGGGCGCCCAGGCGCGGCGGCTGGTGCCGTCGGTGAAGCGGACGAGCACGCGGTCCTGGAACCACCATTTCTGCTTCTCCACCGACTGGACCTGCGCCCAGGGGTAGGTGCGGGTCTGCCAGCCGTTCATGGTCAGGCCCTGCGGGCTCAGGGTCAGGCCGAACTTCGCGAACTGGAAGTAGTACAGGACCATGGCCCCGCCGACCGCGAAGGCCACCAGGGCGCTGGGGACGCTGGTGAAGAGGCGCAGGAGCCCGATCACGCCCCAGACGGCCGCCAGGGCCAGATAGACCTTCCGCTGGCGTTCTTCCAGCCGGAACTCGACCTGCTGCATCGGGGGCGTCTCCTCGGAGCGACGTGGCCTGCCGTGGGCCGGTGCGGGCGCGAAACTTGATTTTACTCGGGTATGACCCGCCAGGAACGGAGCGTTTCGACCAGACCGGCCGTCACCGCGAGGCCCGCCACCTCGGCCAGGGGCACCCAGCGGACGTCCGCGGCGTCGTCCCCGGCGGCCAGGTCCCCGCCCGTCACGGTGCAGAGGTAGTCGTGGACCTCGTATCCGGAGACCTCCACCGATCCCAGGAGGGCCCCGGCGGCGACCGCCAGCCCGGTCTCCTCGCGCAGTTCCCGCACCACCGCCTCGGCGTCGGTCTCGCCCGGCTCGACCCGCCCGCCGGGGAGCGACCACAGCCCGGCGCCCGGCGGGCGCCCCCGCAGGACCATCAGCAGTTCGCCCCCTCGCACCACCACCCCGCCCACGCAGCGCGGCCTCCCGTACGGCTCCTCGGACATGCCTCCAGTAAAGACTCCTGGGGGAGTTGATGGGCTCTTCCGCCTTGACTTGACGGCCTCTGACTACGACTGTGGGTAAACGTGAGACCGGAACCCACCTGCCCCCGCTGCGGTAGGACCGTCGTGCCGCCGAACGCAAGGTCCGCCGACTGGACCTGCCCGGTGCACGGTGCCGTTCTGCCCCTCCAGCCGCCCGCCAGCCCGTCCGAGGAGGGTCTGGCGGTGGTCCGCTCCCGTGCCCGGGTGCCGATCTGGCTGCCGTGGCCGCTGCCGATGGGCTGGCTGGTCACCGGTTTCCTGCACGCGGGCGACGAGCACACCGGCGCGCGCGCCGCGGCGGTGGCGCTTTCGGGCCCCGGCCTGACCGCCGGGCCCGCCGACCTGCTGCTGGTCGCCGAGGAGGTCGGGGTGGGGCTCGGTGCGCGCCTCGCGGGGCTGCGCGGTCCCGACCCGGGGCCGGGGTTCGACGAGGGGCCCGCCCACGCCAAGGTCCACGCGGAGGGCAGGCCGGTGCCGCTGTGGTCGGTCGACGCCGGGCCCGGGGTCGCCGTCTACGCGGGAGAGGCCAGGGGCCGCTGGCTGTGGGCGCTGTTGTGGCCGGCCGAGGCGGGGGCCCTGATGGCCGACCAGTTCCAGTTCATCGACCTCCGGGAGCCCGGCATGGTCCTCGACCTGCCCTTCGGAGCGCCGTGTCCCCGGTTGGGCGATCTACCGGCGGTCTGATGATTCCGGACAAATCAGTCATTGTTTTTCTGTCGCGCACGCTCTCCGCTCGGGTCGTGCGTTCATTCGGCAAGGAAGGATAGGCTTCGCGGGTGACTGCGCGCATTGAACAGATTGTGACCAGTGGCCCCGTGACCGTGGACGACGAGGTCTTCACGACGGAGGCGAACACCTGGGTCGTCGGCGATGACGAGGCCGTCATCGTGATCGACCCGGCCAACGACGTCGAGGCCGTCCTCAAGGCGGTCGACGGGCGCGAGGTCATGGCCGTGGTCTGCACGAACGGCAGAGACAACATCGTCAGCACCGTCCTGGAGGTCTCCGCGGACGAGGAGCGGGGGGACGCCCCGATCCTGCTGCACCGCGGCGACCGGAGCCTGTGGCGCGACTACTTCCGCAAGCTCGCCAAGGACACCGACGACGAGGAGCTGCGCTCCCTGGAGCCCGACCAGTACCTGGAGGAGGGCGGCACCTTCGAGATCGCCGGGATCCAGCTGGAGGTGCTGCACACGCCGGGCTTCACCCCGGGCAGCATCTCGCTGTACGGCGAGAGCGACGGCATCCTGGTCACCGGCGGCACGCTGTGGCGCGGCCGTCCGGGCTCCTACGGCGGCGTCTACCTCGACCTGCACACCCAGCTGAACTCCATCACCGCCCAGTTCGGCCAGCTTCCGGCCGACACGCGCGTCCTGCCGGGCAGCGGCGAGGAGACCACGGTCGGCGAGGAGGCCGACCGCTGGGAGTCCTGGTACTCGCTGCAGCAGGCCGGCGCCGAAGAAGAGGAGTGACGCGGGCCCCGTGGAGCAACTCGGGCTCGAGGGGATGCCGCGCCGGCTCTATGCGTGCACCCCGTCACGGCTGAACACCTGGCTGGACTGCCCCCGCCGGTACCGGATGACGTATCTGGACCGGCCGCAGCCGTCCAAGGGCCTGCCGTGGGCGCACAACAGCGTGGGCGCGGCCGTCCACAACGCCCTCGCGGGCTACTGGCGGCTGCCCCGGGCCGAGCGAACGCCGCAGGCGGCGGGCGCGCTGCTGGTCCGGGGGTGGCTGACCGACGGGTTCCGCGACGCCGAGCAGTCACGGGCGTGGCGCGAACGGGCCCGGATCATGGTCGAGGAGTACGCGGAGGGCCTGGACCCGGAGCGCGAGCCGGCGGGCGTGGAGCGCACCGTGGCCGCCCGCACCGAGGTGATCGCGGTCTCCGGCCGGATCGACCGGCTGGACCACCGGGGCGGGGAGCTGGCCGTCGTCGACTACAAGACGGGCCGCCGCCCGCTCGGGCCCGACGACGCGCGCGGCTCGCTGGCGCTGGCCCTGTACGCCGTCGCGGCCGCGCGGGTGCTGCGCCGCCCCTGCCGGACGGTCGAGCTGCACCACCTGCCGACCCGGACGGTCGCGGTGTGGGAGCACACCGAGGAGTCGCTGGCCCGGCACCTGCGCCGGGCCGAGCAGACCGCCATGGAGTGCGCCGACGCCGACGAGTCCTACCGCGGCGGCCCCGCGCCGCGCCGGACGGGCGGCGCGGTCGAGCACGCCCCGTACGACGCGGCCTTCCCGCCCCGCACCGGGCCGCTGTGCGGCTGGTGCGACTTCGCCCGGCACTGCCCCGAGGGCAGGGCCGCCGCCGCGCTCAAGGACCCCTGGTCCGGCCTGGCCGGCGAGGACGCGGCGGCTCCCGTCAGGCCGGAGTGAGCACCCTGCCGGACGGCCAGCGCCGGGGGTCGCGCAACCCGATCAGCCCGCCGCCCAGGTCGTAGCCCTCCGCGGCCAGCGCCTGGCGGCTGCGCTCGAGCATCTCGCGGGTCGGCTTCATGAACGCGAGGTCGTGCACGCTCTCGGGGATGGAGTTCATCGCCATCCGGAACGAGCGCAGCGCGGCCGTCACCGCGGGCTGCGGCACCTCCGGCAGCAGCCCGTACATGTCGCGCGCCCACTTGGGCAGCGTGTAGTAGCACAGGGCCCCGAACGGGAACCAGGCGGGCTTGCCGGGGGCGAGGAACTTGAGATTCTCGGGCATCCGCGGCCACAGCAGGAACCTGACGGTCTCGCGGGCCTCGTCGGTGACCCGGAGCCTCGGCCGCATCTCCAGGAAGTAGGCCTCGGTCTCGGCCACGGTGGCCGGGACGTCCTCGGCGTGCAGCCCGACGTGGGCGGCGACCTCGCGCTGCTCGTCCAGGTACCGGTCGGCCATCTTGTCGGTGAGCGGGAGCCCGCCCCTGCGCGCGGTCTCCAGGTAGGAGAAGACCTCGGCGCAGTGCACCCACAACAGGAACTCGGGCTGGTCGAGCCGCTCCTTCTTGCCGGTGTCGTGGTTGAGGATCCGCAGGCTGCGGTGGATCTGCCGGACCTTGGCGGCCAGCGGCTCGATGTCCTCGCGCGAGCCGAACGTCGCCACCCCCACGAAGTCCGCGGTCCGCTGCAGCCGCCCGAACGGGTCCTCCTGGAAGTTGCTGTTCTGCCACACCCCCCACATCGCCATCGGGTGCAGCGCCTGCAGCATCAGGCTGCGCACCCCGCCCACCCACATGGTCCGATCGATGTGCACCCGCCAGGTCACGCTCTCCGGAGCCATCACCGTCGCCGCCACCACTCACCTCCTGTGAGACAAAGTTTAGTAAATGTATCATTACTGATGGGGTCCGGCCGGAGGGGGCTCCTCCCGCGGAGACGGCGGCGCCCCCGGCCGGAGGGGCCGGGGGCGCGGAACGGGACGGGGGCGAAGGCCGGGTCAGCGGCGTTCGGCGGAGTTCCAGAAGCCGGTGAGGGCGTGGGCGGTGGTCTCGGGCGCCTCCCAGGCGGGGGAGTGCGCCGCGCCGGGGATGACGACGCGGGCGGCGTCGAGGTGGGCGGACATGGCGGCCTGGGTGCCGGGGAGCCAGGCGTCGTCGTCCTCGCCGTACAGGACCATCAGCGGCAGGTCGGTGTCGTCGGCGACCTTGGCCAGCTCGGCGGTCCGGTCGGGGGCGGTCAGCAGCTCGCCCGCCATGGCGACCAGGCCGGTGGTGCAGTTGTTGAGGCAGCGCAGGCGGAGGAAGTCGATGATCTCCTCGGCCCAGCCCGCGGCGCGGGCGTCGGGGCCGAGCTTGATCTGCCAGATCTGCTCCATGCTCAGCGCGCCGGTGAGCGCGTCGCGCAGCGCGGCGGCCTTGGCGGCGCTCGGGCCGGTGATGGCGCAGGGGCCCGACGACATCAGGGTGTAGGAGGCGATCAGGGAGGGCTCGGCCAGCACCGTCTCGCGGGTCACCAGCCCGCCGAAGGAGTGCCCGACCAGGTGCACCGGCTCGGAACCCAGCGACGCGACGATCTCCGCCACGTCGGCGCCGAGCTCGGGCAGCAGGTAGCGGGACGGCTCGGTGCAGCCCGGGGAGTCGTGCTGGCCGCGCATGTCCAGTGCCAGCACCCGGCGGCCGGCCCCGGTGAGGGTCTGCAGCACCCCCAGGAAGTCCTCCTTGCTGCCGGTGAAGCCCGGCACGAGCAGGGCCGGTTGCCGCTCGGGCTCACCTACGGGCAGGGCCTCCAGGACGGCGAAGGAGCCGCGGGGCGTCCGCACGGTCGCGCGGCGCACAGCGGGGGGCAGTTCCAGAAACCGGGGCGTGCTCACGATGACTCAACCTACCAACGGCGAGGCACCGGACAGGTACCTTGAAATTTCTATGAAACCTGCCGAAACCCTGGTCTCGGCTCATCGCCGCGACGGTGATGACGAGGCGGCCGCGCTGGATCGTGCTCTGGCGAGCGGGGCGCACTACGTCGAACTGGACGTGCGGCGGACGGCCGCGGGCGAGCTGGTCGTGCGGCACGGCCCCCTGGCGGGGGAGGGCCACCACCGGCTCGCCGACGCGCTGCGGGCGGTGCGGGGCAGGGCCAAGGCCCATCTGGACCTGAAGGAGCCCGGTCACGAGGCGGAGGTCCTCGCCCTGGCCTCGGACGTCTTGGGCGCGGACGGGTCGGGCGAGTACCTGCTCACCACCCGGTTCGCCCGCTCCATCGTCCGGGCCAAGGAGCTGGCCCCGGACGTGCGCTGCGCGCTGTCGGTGGGCCGTCCGCCGTGGCATCCGGGGTTCGCCGCCGACCTGCGTCCGGTGTCCCGCATCCGGGACTGCGGGGCCGACTGGGTGGCCCTCAACCACCGCCTGGCGGGCCTGGGCGTCCTGGAGCGCTGCGCCCGCGCGGGCATCCCCGCGATGCTCTGGACGGTCAACGCGCCCCGCGCCCTGCGGCGCGTCCTGGCCGACCCCCGGGTCGCGATGGTGGTCACCGACCACCCGCACACCGCGCTGGGGCTCCGCCACGACGGCGGATCCGCCTGATCGCGCGGATCAAGCGGATCGTCGTCTCAGCCGGTCAGGTGTTCTCGGAGGCCGTGCCCTCCTGGGCGGCAGCGGCGGCGCCCTCGGCCGGGCGGCGGCGGGTGCGGGTGCGCTTGCGCGGGGCGCTCTTGGCGGGAGCGCTCTGCGCGGAGTCCGCGGTCGGGGCGTCCCCGGCCGCGGGGGCCCGGGTCGCGGAGGTCTCGGAGGTGCCGGTCTCACCGGCGCCGTTCTCAAAGGCGCCGGTCTCGGCGACGGGGACGCCGCGGCGGGTACGGGTGCGGGTGCGTTCGCGGCGGCGGCGCGCCGGACGCTCGGAGTCGTCCCTGGACGGCCGCTCGGAGTCCCGCGAGCGGCCCTTGGGGGTGCGGATGCGGCCGGTCTCGCCGATGTCCTCGAGCTCCTCGGCGGCCAGGCCCTCGCGCTCGCGCTGCTCCTTGGGCAGGGTGCCCTTGACGCCCTTGGGGATGTTCAGCGCCTCGTAGAGGTGCTCGGAGGTGGAGTAGGTCTCCTGCGGGTCGGCGAAGTCCAGGCCGAGCGCCTTGTTGATCAGCTTCCAGCGCTGGAGGTCCGACCAGTCGACCAGGGTGACCGCGATGCCCTCCTGGCCGGCGCGGCCGGTGCGGCCGATCCGGTGCACGTGGGCCTTGTCGTCCTCGGGGCACTCGTAGTTGATCACGTGCGTGACGTCGTCGATGTCCAGGCCGCGGGCGGCCACGTCGGTGGCGATCAGCACGTCGATCTTGCCGTGCCGGAACGCGCGCAGCGCCCGCTCGCGCTGGCCCTGGCCGAGGTCGCCGTGGACGGCCGCGACGGCGAAGCCGCGCTCGGCCAGGTCGGCGGCCAGCCGGTCGCAGGTGCGCTTGGTCTGGCAGAAGACCATGGTCAGCCCGCGGCCCTCGGCCTGCAGGATGCGCGCGACCATCTCCGGCTTGTCCATCTGGTGGGCCTGCCACACGTGCTGGACCACCTTGGGCTGCGCCTCGGACTCGGCGTGCGCCTCGGCCCGGACGTTGGTGGGCCGGGTGAGGTAGCGCCGGGACAGGCCCATGATCTCGCCCGGCATGGTGGCCGAGAAGAGCATGGTCTGCCGCCGCTCGGGCACCTTGGCCACGATGCGCTCGATGTCGGGCAGGAAGCCCAGGTCGAGCATGCGGTCGGCCTCGTCCAGCACCAGGACCGCGACCTGCGACAGGTCGAGGTGGCGCTGCTTGATCAGGTCGAGCATGCGGCCGGGGGTGCCCACGACGACGTCGACGCCGTCGCGCAGCGCCTCGATCTGGGGCTCGTAGGCGCGCCCGCCGTACACCGACAGGACGCGGGTGCCGAGCTTGCCGCCGGCCAGCACCAGGTCGTCGTGCACCTGGATCGCCAGCTCGCGGGTCGGGACGACCACCAGGCCCTGGGGGGCCTTGCCGCCGTGGGTGATCCGCTGCAGCAGCGGGATGCCGAAGGCGAGGGTCTTGCCGGTGCCCGTGCGGGCCTGGCCGATGATGTCCTGGCCGCCGAGCGCGATGGGCAGCGCGAGGGCCTGGATGGGGAAGGGCGAGGTGATGCCCTCGGTGGCGAGGGCATCGGCTATTTCGGGGATGACCCCGAGTTCGGTGAAGGTAGTCAGGACGTTCAGCCTCCGTAGTTCTGGGCGGCGAGGTCTGCCCGAGAGGCGCCGTTAAGGAGCGCGGCGCAGCAAGGCCCGTTTCGTTGCGGCCGCGCGCTCGCGCGGGAGGGACCAGCCGTCGTTCTTGTTCTGGGGCGGACCGCGGCGGCGCGCGGGGTGGGCGCCTGGGAGGGCGTCGGTGCGCGTCACAAGTGCGCGGTCACACTCTGCAACACAGTCTACCGGCTGTCAGTAGTTCCCCGCCATAGCAGAAAATCCTGAGCCCTCGCAGGAGATCCGCCTTCGTAAGGGAAGCTCGGATTTGGGGGGTTTCCTGGTCGAGGCTAGCAGCCGAACCCCCGTGCGCAGAGGCGCTGGGAGAACGCCCGCGCGTCCTCCTCCAGGTCCTGGAGGATCCCGGCCGTCTCACCCGTGTCCCGCTCCTCCCGGAACCGCTGGCGCGAGTGGACGGCGACGACGGGACCCTGGCGGTAGAAGACCGCGCTGACGAGGTGGAACAGCCGCCCGGACCGCTCGGGCACCTGATCGGCCTCGATCCGGTACCCCTCGTCGCCGACGGGAGCGGAGGAGGGGGCCGCGCCGCACTCCTCGACCTGCTCGCGGAGCGCGCGGAGCCAGGCCGAGGCCTGCGCCGGGCCGGCGAAGAGGACCACGGCCTCCCCCCGCTCGTCGGCGGCCGCCGGTCGGCCCCCGTCCTCCGGCGCGGGCGCGAAGTCCAGGCTCAGGTGCCGGATCCAGCCCTGCGGCTCGGGTTCGCGGTCCGAACAGCCGGGCAGCGGAGTTCCGGTGCCGGGCCGGTCCTCGGTGCTCGACCAGCCCTCCCGGGGCGATCCGCGCCCGTCGACGGCCTCCGGCCAGTGGACCAGGTCGCCGAGCCCGAGTTCCGGCGGGGCGGCGGCGGAGTGCGTCGGCCGGACCAGTGTCCGGTCGGGGGGCCGGGGGGCGGGCGCGGCGAGGAGCCCCCCGGCCAGCACGGCCGCGGCGACGGCACCGGCGCCCAGGGCGCGGCGCCGGGCCCGGCGGGCGCGGCCCAGGCGGGCGATGTGCCCGGGAGCGGATCCGGAGGCGTTCGAGGCCACGTCGGAGCGCAGGTCGGCGAAGAGGCGGTCGAGGTCAGGCATGGGCGTCCTTTCCATCGGTGCTGTCGGCCAGCAGGTCGTGCAGGTGCCGCCGCCCCCGGGACAGCCGTGCCTTGACGGTCCCGGCGGCGACGCCCTCCGCGGCGGCGATCTCGGCGACGGAGTAGCCCGAGAGGTGGTGCATCACCACGGCGCGGCGCTGGGCGTCGGGCAGCGCCCGCAGCGCGGTGGCCAGGGCGACCGAGGTGGCCGAGGGCCCGGCGGCCGGCGGGGGCGGGCCCTGCCGGAGCAGGGACGCCAGCGCGGTGCGCGCCCGGCGCCAGCGGCTCACCGCCAGTCGGTAGCCGACCCGCGCCACCCAGGCGCGGGGCCGGTCGTATCCGGAGACCTTCCGCCAGTGGGTCCAGGCCCGGACGAACGCCTCCTGGACGATCTCCTGGGCCTCGCCGAGGTCGCCGGTGTAGGCGTAGAACTCCGCCACCAGCCCGGGGTGGGCGGATCGGTAGAAATCCGCGAAGTCCGGCGATTCCAGTGCCAACGCGGTCCCCTTTCGTCGGGTCAGGGGATACACGCGCGATCTGGGGCACGGGTTGCATGGTTTTTCAGGACAATGGTCGTCCCATCCGATCTTTCCGACATCTTGAGGGCGTGCATGGACTGGCAGGTTCCCGGCTACGACGAGCTCCGCGACCTGGGCGGCGGCGCCCAGGGGAGGGTGGTGCTGGCGTCGGAGCGGGGCGGGGGCGGGCTGCGGGCCGTCAAGTACCTGGCACGGGCGGCGACCACGCTGGAGCGCGAAGCGGCGGCGCTGGCCCGGGTGCACGACCCGCATGTGGCGCGGATCCACGGGTACGAGGCGGAACCCGGCGGGGACGGCGGCGCGCTGATCATGGAGATGGTCGAGGGGTACGCCCTCGACGCGGTGCTCGCCGCCCGGGTGGCGCTGGAGCCGAGGGCGGCCCTGGTGCTGTTCAAGCACGTGCTGCTGGGACTGGCCGCCGCGCACGCCGCCGGGGTGCCGCACCGCGACTGCAAACCCGCGAACGTGATCGTCCGGCCGGACGGGACCGCCGTGCTGGTCGGCTTCGGCGGAACGGCGCATCTGGAGGACGAGGACGGCGCCGGCCGGGCCGGGACCCCGGCCTACCGCGCCCCCGAGCAGTGGACGGGCGCACCCGCCAACCCCGCCACGGACCTGTACGCGGCGACCTGCGTCTTCTTCGAGTGCCTGACGGGCGCCCCGCCCTACCAGGCGTCCGCCGAGGCCGAACTCCAGCAGCTGCACCAGAACGCCTCGCCGCCGATCGAGAGGCTGCCCAAGGCGCTGCGCCCGCCGGCCCTGCGCGGCCTGGCCAAATTCCCCGCCCAGCGCCCCCTGGACGCCCTGGCGTTCGTGTCCGACCTGGAGAAGACCGCCCGCCGCGCCTACGGGCGCAAGTGGGAGAGCCGCGGCCTGGCCTCCCTCCTGGGGCTGGCCGCGGCCATGGCGGGAACGGGGGCGCACCCGGTCGTCGCGGGCGCCGCGCGGCAGCCCCGCACCGGCAGGGCCGCGCTGGTGTTCGGCGCCATCGGGCTGGCGGCGGTCGTGGCCGCGGGCGCCGCCGTCTACTCGGCCTCGGGAGAACCCGAGGGAGAGCGCTCCCCGGTCGCGGCCCCGCTGGCGCAGCGGCCGGCCTCGGCGGTGGCCGAGGTGGTGTTCGTGGAGGAGGAGCTCCCCGGCGAGCGGATCAGGGTCGCCACCGTGGCGGGGCTGCCCCCGGAACTGAACCGGAAGGTCAACACCGCGCTGCGCGCCCGGGTGGACGCCCTGCTGCGGGAGAGCCGGCCGGGCCTGTCCGGCGGCCGGATCAGGGTGAGGTCCTCGCTCGGCTTCCGGTCGGCGGGCCTGGCGTCGGTGCTCTACGCCTTCTCGGTGCGGCCCGGGCGGACGGACGGCCCGACGCGGGAGTTCACCACCCGGTTCGCCGTCACCGTCGACCTGGCGACCGGCGCGGAGATCACCCCGTCCCGGATCTTCCCCGAGTCCGCGCTGCCCGAGCTGAACCGGCGGATCATGAAGGTGGCCGAGGACCCCCGTGGCTGCTTCGACGAGGAGCCGCTGGCGCTGACCGCGGCCAACCTGGAGCACGTCCTGGAGCCGGCGTTCGTGCGCAAGGGCATGCAGGCCGCCCTCCTGCTGGCGGAGAGCGGCCCCGCGGACCGGTACTCCCCGGGCTGCCGCCGCACCGAGGAACTCGTGCCCTACCGCATGCTGCTGGACCTGATGGCCCCGGACTTCCGCGCCAAGCTGGGCCGCTGAGCGGCCCCGGCCGTGCTCAGGCGCCGGTGCGCGGGAACCCGGAGATGCCCCGCCAGGCGAGCCGGGCGATGACGTTCTCCGCCGTCTCCTTGGGGATGGCCTTCTGCTGGGAGAGCCAGTAGCGGGCGCTGACCTCGGCCATGCCGACCAGGCCCATGCCCAGCAGGTAGGCCTCGTCGACGGTCGCCTTGGTGTCCTCCTGGATCACCTTGGCGATCATCTCGGCGCACTTGTGGTTGGCGCGCTCCACCCGGGCCCGCACCTGCGCGACGTTGCGCAGGTCGGACTCGAAGACCAGCCGGTAGGCCTCGCCGTCGCCGGACACGAAGTCGTAGAAGGCCTGCATGCTGGCCTGCACCCGGAGCTTGTTGTCGTTGGTGGAGGCCAGCGCGTCGCGGACCGTGGTGACCAGGCCCTCGGCGTGCTCGTCCAGCAGGGCCAGGTAGAGCTCCAGCTTGCCCGGGAAGTGCTGGTAGAGCACGGGCTTGCTGACTCCGGCGCGCTCGGCGATCTCGTCCATCGCGGCGGCGTGGTAACCCTGTGCGACGAAGACCTCCTGCGCGGCGCCGAGCAACTGGCGCCGGCGGGCCATCCGCGGCAACCGGGTGCCTCGGGGCCGGGCGTCCGGAGTAGCGGTCACGACCATGCTCCTCTTGGCTACTGGAACAAACTTGAGCGGCTTTTGCTGTGCCGCTGCCCAATCCCATCATCCTACGCGCCAGTAACCTCGCTGGTCACCTAACTGAGATTCAGCGGTACTCGTCCTCGTCGAGCCGGACCTCAAGACGCTGGTCGGCCGTGTCGGCCTCGTCGGCCTCCAGCGGCACGGGAGCCTCCCGATCCGGAGCCTCCTCGGCTTCGGGGGTCTGCTCCTCCTGCTGTTCCAGGACATCTTCTCGCGGAGCCTCCTGGAAAGGGGTCTCTTCGAAGTTTTTCGGATCGCCCATGACGGCCTCCCGTGTGATGTCGATGTCGTGGTCCGTTGCTCTACTACCCCCGCCGGGCCCCTCCGCTCACCTGTCCGGCCCGGAAGCCTCGCTCAGCCCAGGAGGGGGGCCAGCAGGTCGCCGTGCTCGCGCACCCGCTCCAGCACCTGGGCGGGGCCGAACCGCACGGCCCGCCCCTCCTCGACCTCCGCCCAGGTCAGCGGGGTGGAGACGGACGGCTCCTCCAGCGCGCGCAGGGAGTAGGGGGCGACGGTCGTCTTGGAGAGGGAGTTCTGCGACCAGTCGACGAAGACCTTGCCGGTGCGCAGCTTGCGCTCCATCTTGGCGGTGACCAGCCGGCCGTACTCGTCCGCCAACCGGTTGGCGGCGCTCTTGGCGTACGCGGAGGTGTCGAGGTCCGTGACGGGCACGTACAGGTGCAGCCCCTTCTTGCCGCTGCTCTTGGGGTGGGCGGTGAGCCCGTCGGCGGCCAGCAGCTCCCGCAGCAGCAGGCCCACCACGCACGCCTCGGTGAACGTCGCGGGCGCTCCCGGATCGAGGTCGAAGACCATGAGATCGGGTTTCCCGCTGCTGATCCGCCACTGCGGGACGTGCAACTCCAGCGCCGCGAGGTTCGCGCACCACACGAGCGTGGGCAGATCGTCGACCACGACGAAGTCCAGCGCCTCCTGCTGGCCGCCGGGCGTCTCGATCCGCTCGGTCCGCACCCACTCGGGCGTGCCCTTGGGCGCGTTCTTCTCGTAGAAGCGCAGCGCCCCCACCCCCTCGGGGAAGCGGATCCGGGTGAGGGGGCGGTCCCGCAGGTGCGGCAGCAGGACGGGCGCGATCCGGGTGTAGTAGTCGATCACCTCGCCCTTGGTGAACTCCGGGAACATCGGCTTGCCGAGGTTGGACAGCGTCAGCGTCCGGCCGTCCACCTGGACGTCGACGCGATCGCTCCGGGTCATGCGGCTCCTTCGTGGAGGGACACTTCTTCGGGGGACTTGTCCGAGCGCAGCCCGCGCCAGGAGGGGTGGCGCACCCGGCCGTCGGCGGTCCATTCGGTGAAGGCGACCTCCCCGACGAGCACCGGCTCGACCCAGTGGGCGTCCCTGGCGACGTCCCGGGGCGGGACCCCCTCGCACGGCCAGGAGGGGCGCTCCAGCGGCCGGAGGCGGGCCGTGAGGTCGTCCAGGGCGGCGTCGTCGAAGCCGGTGCCGACGTGCCCGGCGTAGCGCAGGCTCCCCCGGACGTGCACGCCGAGCAGCAGCGACCCGAGGGTGCCCTCCCGGCGGCCCTGCCCGGACCGCCAGCCGACGACCACGACCTCCTGGGCGCGGAAGTTCTTGATCTTCTGCCAGGCGTCCGTGCGCCTGCCGGGCTGGTAGCGCGAGTCCAGCCGCTTGGCGATCAGCCCCTCGAGCCGTTCCCGCGCGGTGTACTCCAGCAGCTCCCGCACCTGCTCGCGGTCGGAGGCCGGCAGGTAGGGCGGCACCTCGACCGGGCCCGCGGCCAGCTCCAGGTCCTCCAGCAGGGCGCGGCGCTGGACGTAGGGCAGGTCGAGCAGCGGCATGCCGTCCAGCTCCAGCAGGTCGAACACCACGTACCTGACCGGCACGGACCGCAGCAGGCGCCGGGGCGGGTCCGGGACGTGCATGCGGCGCTGCAGCCGCTCGAAGGACGGCCTGCCCCGGTCGAACGCGACGATCTCGCCGTCGAGGACGGCACGGTGCCCGGCCAGGAGGTCGGCCAGCGCGCCCAGCTCCGGGTAGGTGGAGGTGATCGGCACGCCGCGGCGCGCGAGCACGCGCACGCCTTCGGGGCCCACCTCGGCCAGCGCGCGCACGCCGTCCCACTTGAGCTCCAGGGCCCAGTTCTCCGGATCGTCGGGCAGGCCGCCGGTGACGGCGAGCATGGGTTCGATCATGTCCACGGTGTTGTTCGTACCCCGTCGTCCGAATCGAACCCACCCGTCCGGGGTACGGGGCCGGTATGCGCAGCATCTGGAAAGGCGCGATCTCGTTCGGCCTGGTCACCATCCCGGTGAAGCTGTACTCGGCCACCGAGCAGCGCGACGTGGCCTTCCACCAGGTCCACCGCGAGGACGGCGGGCGGATCAGGTACCGGCGCGTCTGCCAGGTCTGCGGCCAGGAGGTGCCGTTCGCCGACGTCGCCAAGGGCTACGAGCTGCCCACCGGCGAGATGGTCGTGCTGACCGACGAGGACCTGGCCGACCTGCCGCTCACCACGTCCCACCGGATCGAGGTGCTGCAGTTCACCCCGATGGAGCAGGTCGACCCCGTGCACTTCAGCAAGACCTACTACCTGGAACCCGACCGGATGGGGATCAAGCCCTACGTCCTGCTGCGGGAGGCGCTGGCCGGGTCCGGCCAGGTGGCGGTGGTGAAGGTCGCGCTGCGCTCCCGGGAGGCGCTGGCCACGCTGCGGGTCCGGGAGGGCGTCTTCGTGCTGGAGACCATGCTCTGGCCGGACGAGATCCGCGCCCCCGACTTCCCCTTCCTCACCGAGAAGATCGACGTCCGGCCGCAGGAGCTGGCCATGGCGACCTCGCTGATCGAGAGCATGCAGGCCGACTTCGATCCCGACGAGTACAAGGACGTCTACCGCGAGGCGCTCCTGGACGTCATCGAGGCCAAGGCCGAGGGGCGCGAGGTCGTCCAGCCCGCCGCGGCCGAGCAGCCCGCCGCCACCGACCTGCTGGCCGCGCTGCGCGCCAGCGTCGAGGCCGCCAAGAAGAGCCGCGAGGAGGCCGCCCGGCCCGCGGAGAAGAAGGCGGGGGGCGAGAAGCCCACCCGCCGCCGGTCCGCCTAGAACCCGAGCCGGGCGAGGATGTCGTCGAGGGTCAGGGCGAAGAGCGGTTCGGGATCGGTCAGGGCGAACTGCACGTGGCCGAAGACCTCCAGGCTGACGGCGCCCTGCAGCAGGACCCAGCACTGCAGGTAGACCAGGATGCCGCCCAGGGGCAGGGTGATGCCCATGTGGTCGCGGTACTCGGTGAGCTGGGCGCGCAGGCCGGGGTCGATCCCCTCGTCGGGCGTGACGGGGAAGGGCTTCCGGGCCCACAGCTCGTAGAACAGCTCCATGAAGAACATGCCGAACCGGTTGCCGCACTCGTCGGCGTGGTCGTGCCCGCCGGGCCGGTCGGGCTGGGGGATGGGGGTCCCGAAGATCAGGCCGTACTCGCGCGGATGCTCCAGGGACCAGTGCCGGAACCGGTGCCCCACCGCGCGGAGCCTGGTCTCGATGTCCTGGTCGGCGACCTCCGCGAGCCGGGCGGCCAGGGAGTCGGTGACCTCGTTGTAGAGGTCTCCGGCCAGGTGCCTGATCAGGTCGCCGCGGCTGGGGAAGTAGCGGTAGAGCGCGGGCGCCGTCATGCCCATCTCCCGGGCGATCGCCCGCAGGGTGACCGCCTCGGGGCCCTCCTGGACCAGCAGCCTCCGGGCGGTCTGGCTGATCTCCGCGATGGTCGCGGCCCGCAGCCGTTCCCGCCTTGCCCCGCTCACTCGTGCTCCTTCTGATGTGACCTAACTCGCACTTGACGGTACCGCCCCGCCGCGAGACGGTTAACACCGTACGCCATGTAAACGGCATTAACTAAAGTAACCCTCAATCACTAAGGGGTCGATGATGTTCGAGACCTGGGGGCGGTTCGTCCACCGGCGGCGCAAACCCCTCCTCTGGCTCTCCCTGGTCGCCGTCGTGTTCTTCGGGGTCTGGGGGACGGGGGTGTTCGGCGCGCTCACCACGGCGGGCGGCTTCGACACCCCCGGCAGCGGCAGCCACCAGGCGGCCCAGCGGATCGAGGACGGCTTCGGCCGCTCCGAACCCGACGTCGTCGTCCTGTACTCCGGGAACGCCGACGACCCGGCCGTCGAGAAGGCGGTCACCACGTCCCTGGCGGCACTGCCGAAGGACGTGGTCGCCGGCTCCGCCACCTACTGGTCCACCGGCTCGCCGCAGTTCGTGAACCAGGACCGCACCGCGACCTACGCGGTCCTCAACCTGGCGGGGGAGACCCCGCAGGACCGCACCGACGCCTTCGCCGAGATCGAGCCGCGGCTGCGCGACGCGGGCGGCCTGCAGGTGCGGCTCGGCGGCACGCTCGTCACCGAGGACGCCATCAACTCCCGGGTCTCCTCCGACATCGCCTTCGCCGAGACCATCTCCCTGCCGGTCCTGCTGGTCCTGCTGGTGATCGTCTTCGGCGGGCTGGTCGCGGCGTCGCTGCCGCTGGTCATCGGTGGTGTGGCGATCCTCGGCTCCTTCACCGCCCTGCACGCGCTGTCGTACTTCACCGAGATCTCCACGTTCTCCATCAGCATCACCACCTTCCTCGGCATGGGACTGGCCATCGACTACGGGCTTTTCGTGGTGTGGCGGTTCCGGGAGGAGCTGGAGCGCGCCGAGGGGAACGTCGAGACGGCGGTCGTCCGCACGATGGGCACCGCAGGCCGCACCGTCGTGGTGTCCGGCGTGACCGTCGCGGTCTCCCTGGCCGGGCTGCTGCTGTTCGAACAGAACTTCCTGCGGTCCATGGGCATGGGCGGTGTCGCCACCGTGCTGGTGGCGATGCTCGCGGCCGTGGTGGTGCTGCCCGCGCTGCTGGCCGTCCTGGGGCCGAAGGTGCGTTCGCGCCGGGCCAGGAGGACGGGCAAGGACGGCGGAGGCGACCGCTGGCGGCGCGTCGCCCAGGCCGTCATGCGCCGACCGGTCGCGGTGAGCCTCTCGGTCGTGGCGCTGCTGCTGGTGCTCGGCGCGCCGTTCCTGCGCATCACCTGGGGCGGCGTCGACACCCGGGTGCTGCCGGAAGGCACCGAGAGCCGCGTCGTCGCCGAGACCCTCGCCGCGGAGTTCCCGCGCGGCGCCGTCGACCCCATCGAGATCACCGTCGAGGGCGCCCCCGCCGAGCGCTACCTCGCCGAGCTCCTCGAGGTCGAGGGCGTGACGGGCGGGACGATCGCCGGCACGTCCGGGGACCTCACCCGCATCCGGCTCACCTACGACGGCGACCCCTACTCCGCCGAGGTGCGGGAGCTGGTGCGCGAGGTGCGGGCCGTGCCCGCGCCCGGCGAGACCCACGTCGGCGGCACCACCGCCGTCCTGGAGGACCAGCTCGACAGCCTCGGCGACAACCTGGTGCCGCTCCTGCTGTTCATCGGCATCGCCACGTTCGTCCTGCTCTTCCTGGCGTTCGGCTCGGTCGTGCTGCCGCTCAAGGCGATCCTGATGAACGTGCTGTCACTGGCCGCGACGTTCGGGGCGATCGTCTGGATCTTCCAGGACGGCCACCTGTCGGGCCTGCTGGACTTCACCGTCACCGGTGACATCGCCCCCGCCATGCCGATCCTCATGTTCGCCATGCTGTTCGGCATCTCCATGGACTACGAGGTCTTCCTGCTCTCCCGCGTCCGCGAGCAGTACGACCTGACCGGCGACAACACCGCCGCGGTCGCGGCCGGACTGCAGCGCACCGGCTCGATCATCACCAGCGCCGCGCTGCTGTTCGTCGTCGTGGTCGGCGCGTTCGCCACCTCCGGGATCACCTTCATGAAGCTCACGGGCGTCGGCATGTTCATCGCCGTCGTGGTGGACGCCACGATCATCCGGGTGCTGCTCGTGCCCGCCACGATGCGGCTGCTGGGCGAGGCCAACTGGTGGGCGCCCGGCCCGCTCAAGCGCCTGTACGCCCGTTACGGGATCCGCGAGGAGGACGAGCCCGCCCCGGCCCGCGAGACGGCCGGGGTCTAGGGGCGGCGGCCGCGCAAGGCGTCCTCGTCCGCGGGGCGCTCGGCGGTGGTGGTCCTGTGGCCCGCTGCCGGGCCCCGGCCGGACATCACCGCCACGCGCAGGTCCCGGGAGCGGCGCCCCGGACGCGGTGCCGCCCCCGGGACCGCGCGGCCGCCCTTCACCGCTCGTCTCCCGGCAGGAGGCCCTCCCAGCGGGCCCGCCGCAGGTCGACGCGGTCCTCGCCGCGCAGCGGCGTCCCCTCCCGCGCGTAGGCGGCCCGTGCCCGCGCCTCGTGGCCGGGGAGCATCCGCCCGTCCGCCCGGATCACCCGCCACCACGGCACCCCGCCGCCCTGGACCGCCATGACCCGCCCGACCTGCCGGGGGCCGCCGGCTCCCAGGTACTCGGCCACGTCCCCGTATGTCATGACCCGTCCCGCGGGAATGCGCTCCACCAGGCTCAACACCAGCTCAACGTAGTCCTCGTCGCCTTTCACGCGGTCATTCTCGCGTCGCGGGACCCGCCCGGACCACCCCGTTTCCCCGGAGGGCACGATCACGGCCCGCTGTCACCGTAGGGTCACTCCTGGTTGTCCTCCCGGTTGGGCGACGGCCTTCCCGGGGATGACCGGCACGCGGAACGATCTTTGACGGCGGATGGCCGGGGGAGCGGGGGCGGGATGGAAGAGGCGATCGCGGAAGGGCGGATCCCGGTCGGAGGGCTCAAGCGGGTCATCGGACGCAGGGTGCTGCTGCTCTTCGTGATCGGGGACATCCTCGGCGCGGGCATCTACGCGCTGGTCGGGCAGGTCGCCGGGAAGGTCGGCGGGGCGATCTGGCTGCCGTTCCTCGTGGCGTTCGTGCTCGCCTCGCTGACCGCGACGGCGTACGCCGAACTGGTCGGCAAGTACCCCAGGGCCGCGGGGGCCGCGCTCTACACCAACCGGGCGTTCGGCATCCCGTTCCTGACGTTCATGGTGGCGTTCGCGGTGATGATGAGCGGCATCACCTCGGCGAGCGCGGCGGCGCGGGCGTTCGGCGGGCGCTACCTGGCGGAGTTCGTCACGCTGCCGACGGTCGCGGGGGCGCTGATCTTCCTGGCGATCGTGACGCTGGTGAACTTCGCGGGCATCTCCGAGTCGGTCCGGGTGAACGTGGTGCTCACCGCGATCGAGGCCTTCGGGCTGCTGGTGATCGTCGCGATCGGGGCATGGGCGCTGCTGCAGGGCGACGGCGACCCCGGGCGCGCGCTGGAGTTCAGCAGCGCCGACGGCGCCTTCCTCGGCGTCCTGGGCGGCACGGCGCTCGCCTTCTACGCGCTGCTCGGCTTCGAGGACTCGGTGAACCTCGCCGAGGAGACCAAGGACCCGCAGCGCGACTTCCCGCGCGCGCTCTTCGGCGGCCTCGCCGTCACCGTGCTCGTCTACATGGCGGTGGCCTTCACCGCCACGATGCTGGTCGACACCCGCACCCTCGAGGCCTCCACCGGACCGCTGCTGGAGGTGGTGGAGGTCGCGGGCCTGTCCTTCCCGCCGAAGCTGTTCGCGCTGATCGCGCTGCTGGCCGTGGGGAACACCGCCCTCATCAACATGATCATGGCTTCCCGGCTGGTGTACGGCATGGCGCAGGAGCGCATCGTCCCGGCCTTCTTCGGCATGGTGCACGCCCGCCGCGCCACCCCCTGGCCGGCGATCCTGTTCACCGTCGCCATCGCGGTGGTCCTCGTCGGCACGGGCGACATCGGCGGCCTCGCCGACACCACGGTCCTGCTGCTCCTGCTGGTGTTCGCGCTGGTGAACGTCTGCGTGATCGTCCTGCGCCGCGACCCGGTCGAGCACGCCCACTTCCGCGCCCCCACCTGGATGCCGGCGCTGGGCGCGGTCGTCTGCCTGGTCCTGGCCTCCCCCCTGACCGGCCGCGAGGCCGAGGTCTACATCCGCGCCGCCGTGCTCCTGGCCATCGGCGCCGTCCTCTGGCTGGTCAACCACCTCTTCTCCCGCCGCGGGGTGTGAGGCGCTCCTCGCCCTGAACGGGCATGAAACGCCCCCGGGCCGGAAAGCGCACAGTTGATCGCTGAATCCGCTCTCCGAAAGGGGCCGCCGTGCGCTTCGAGGAACTGGTCGAGACCGCCGGCAAGGCCGTCGACCTGGCAGGGGTCCTGGTCATCGTGGTCGGCGGCGTGCTGGCCACGGTGCTGTTCGCCCGCCGCTCCCTGCGCCGCGAGGACTTCCCCGCCGCGTACCGCTCCTACCGCCAGACCCTGGGCCGCGCCATCCTGCTGGGGCTGGAGTTCCTGGTCGCCGGGGACATCATCCGCACCGTCGCGGTCTCCCCGACCTTCACCAGCGTCGGCGTCCTGGCCGCCATCGTCGCCGTCCGGACCTTCCTCAGCTTCTCCCTCAGCGTCGAACTGGAGGGCCGCTGGCCCTGGCAGCGCCGCGCCTTCACGCCGGCGGACGGCCCCTCCGGCGCGCAGGCCGAGGCGGGGTAGCGGAGGACTTCCCGTTTCTTCCCGCAGCCGCCTCGACCATCGGTGACGTCCGCCTCCGCCCGTCAGCAGGTCCTGCGCGCCCGTTCCCGCGCTCCGGGAAAGTACTTGACACTGGGGAAAGTAGAAAGTACTTTCCTCTATGGAAAGTGATTGTGGAGGGAAGACGATGACCGAGTACGACCCGGCCGAGGCGCTGGCGGAGATCGAGCGGACGCAGCAGAAGGCCTACGCGGAGCAGAAGCTGCCGCTCTGGTACGCGCCCGGGTTCGCGGGCCTGATGACCTTCGGGCAGATCGGACTGGACGCCGAGAGCCCTCTGGTGAACGGGCTGAGCGCGCTGGTGGCCGCCGCCGGTTTCGGCGCTCTGGTGGCGCTGCTGACCCGGCAGAGCCGGGTGCGGTGGACGCCGAACGCCTGGAGCCCTCCCGCGATGCTCGTCTTCCTGGGATGGGCGCTGCTCGGAGTGGCCGCGGGGTTCGGCGTCCACGCGATGGCGAGCGGTCTGGACGAGCCGTGGCGGAAGGTGCTCGCGGGCGGCGTCGCCATGGTCCTGCTGGGCGTCACGACACGCCCGATGGAGCGCCTCGTCCTGCACTACAGCAAGGGCAGGGTGGCGAAGTGAACCTCGATCCGCTGATCCACGCACCGGCCCGTCTGCAGATCATGTCCCTGCTGGCCACCGCGGTCGAGGCGGAGTTCTCCTTCGTCCGCGACAGCCTGGAGATCAGCGACTCGGCCCTGTCCAAGCACGCCTCGGCCCTGGAGGCGGCGGGCTACGTCGAGATCCGCAAGGGCCACGTCGGCAAGCGCCCCCGCACCTGGCTGAAGCTCACCGACCCCGGCCGCAAGGCCTTCAAGGACTACGTCGAGACCCTCCAGCGGATCGTCCGCCAACCCCTCACCTGAGCCCCGGCCCGGCGGGCGCCGTACGGGCGAGGGAAAAGGACAGGCCCCGGACCGGGTGCGGTCCGGGGCCTGGGAGCCGTGTCGCCGACCGTCAGTAGGTGGGCTGGCTGGGGTCGATCTGGCGGATCCAGGCGAGGATGCCGCCGCCGACGTGGACGGCGTCGGTGAAGCCGGCGTTCTTCACCACGGCCAGGGCCTCGGCGGAGCGGACGCCGGACTTGCAGTGCAGGACGATCCTCTTGTCCTGGGGGAGCCCGGCCAGGGCGTTGCCGTTGAGGAACTCGCCCTTGGGGATCAGCGTGGCGCCCGGGATGGAGACGATCTCGTACTCGTTGGGCTCGCGGACGTCGATGAGGAAGATGTCCTCGCCCTTGTCCTGCATGTCCTTGAGCTCGGTGACCGTGATGGTGGAGTCCTGGGCGGCCTCGGAGGCCTCCGCGGAGACCGCGCCGCAGAAGGCCTCGTAGTCCTCCATCAGCTCGGTGATCGTCGGGTTCTTGCCGCACAGCGGGCACTCGGGGTCCTTGCGGACCTTGACCTGGCGGTAGGTCATCTCGAGTGCGTCGTAGATCATCAGCCGGCCGACCAGCGGCTCGCCGATGCCCGCGAGGAGCTTGATGGCCTCGTTCACCTGGATGGAGCCGATGGACGCGCACAGCACGCCCAGGACGCCGCCCTCGGCGCAGGACGGGACCATGCCGGGGGGCGGGGGCTCGGGGTAGAGGCAGCGGTAGCAGGGGCCGTGCTCGGCCCAGAACACGCTGGCCTGGCCGTCGAAGCGGTAGATCGAGCCCCACACGTACGGCTTGCCCAGCAGCACGGCCGCGTCGTTGACCATGTAGCGGGTCGCGAAGTTGTCGGTGCCGTCGACGATCAGGTCGTACTGGGAGAAGATGTCCAGCACGTTGTCGCGGTCCAGCGCGACGTTGTGCACCTTGACGTCGACCAGCGGGTTGACCTCGCGGACCGTCGCCGCCGCGGACTCGGCCTTGGGCAGGCCCAGCGAGGACTGGCGGTGGATGATCTGGCGCTGCAGGTTGGACTCGTCGACCACGTCGAAGTCGATGATGCCCAGGGTGCCGACACCGGCCGCGGCCAGGTACAGCAGGGCGGGGGAGCCGAGGCCGCCCGCGCCGACGCAGAGCACCTTGGCGTTCTTCAGTCGCTTCTGCCCGGCCATCCCGACGTCGGGGATGATGAGGTGCCGCGAGTAGCGGTTGACCTCTTCGCGGGTCAGCTCGGCCGCAGGCTCTACCAGCGGTGGCAGTGACACGGTTCACTCCTGGTGATGGGGCGCTTTTCGTCCAGGCACAACCATCGCACCGGCCCGGACATTCCCTCAATGTACCGGTGGCCCGGGGGCCGCCCTCGCGGAGGGCGGAGCCCTCAGGCCTCGCGGCCGAGCAGGGCGGCGCCCAGCAGCCCGGCGCGGTCGCCGAGCGCGGCCCGCACGATGCGCACCGGGCGGTGGTAGGTGGCGCGTTCGGCGACGGCGGCGCGCAGCGGGCCCAGCAGGGTCTCGCCGCTCTGGGCCAGGCCGCCGCCGATGACGATCTGGGTGGGCGCGCAGATCGTCATGTACGTCAGCAGCGCGGTGGTCAGGGCGTCGACCGTCTCCTGCCAGATCTCCAGGGCGGCGGGCTCGCCGGCCTCCACCCGCTTGGCGACCTCCTGGGCGCTGGCCTGCTCGCCGGTCCGCTCGGAGTAGCGGCGCCCGACGGCGGAGGCGGAGGCGACGGTCTCCAGGCAGCCGCGGGAGCCGCAGCCGCACGGGTGCCCGCCGGGCACGAGCGGCATGTGGCCGATCTCGCCGCCGTACCCGCCGCCGCTGAACGGCCGCCCGTCCATGATCATGGCGCCGGCGATACCGGTGCCCAGCGCGAGGAAGAGCAGGTCGCGCTCGCCGCGCCCGGCGCCCAGCACCGACTCGGCGAGGCCGCCGGCCCGCACGTCGTGGCCGATCGCCACGGGCAGCTCGGTGTGCTGGGCGAGGTGGCGGCGCAGCGGGAAGTCGCGCCAGCCGATGTTGGCCGAGGAGCGCACCACGCCGGTGCCCTCGTCGATGATCCCGGGGATGACGACGCCCGCCCCGGAGGGCCGCAGGCCGCGTTCGCGGGCGCCCTCGACGAGCTGCCGGACCACGCCGACGAGCCGTTCGGTCACCGCGGCGGGACCGTCCTCCCGGCCGGTGTCGTAGAGCCGCTCGGTGATGACCTGGGCGCTCTCGCCGACCAGCCCGGCCTTCATCCGGGTACCGCCCACGTCGAGCGCGACCACGCAGGACCCGGCCATGGAGGTTCCCCCTTGCAGGAATGAGGTGATGAGGCGCCTGTCCTGCGAATGATGCCTTGTCCGGTCAGACGGACGGTAATCGAGACCATGAAAGTCCTCGAAAGTGGGATTATGCGGGCAACACGGGAGGAGAGCAGGAGTGAGCGAAGCTGTCGTGCTCGGTGGGCGTTACCAGCTCGAGGGGCAGATCGGCAAGGGGGGCATGGGCCAGGTCTACCTGGCCGTCGACACCCGGCTGGAACGCAAGGTCGCGGTGAAGGTGCTGCCCAAGGCGCCCGACCAGGATCCCGAGGGGGTCACCCGGTTCCTGCGCGAGGCGCGGCTGGCCGCCACCCTCCAGCATCCCGGCATCACGGTCGTCCACGACATCGACGTGGACAACAACGTCCTGTACCTGGTGATGGAGCTGCTCAACGGGCGGGACCTGCACAAGCTCCTGGAGGAGCGGCCCGGGGGGCTGCCGCTCGAGCAGGCGGTGAACCTGGCGGTCCAGATCACCGACGCCCTGGGCGCCGCCCACGACCAGGGCATCGTGCACCGCGACCTCAAGCCCGCCAACGTCATGGTGGTCGAAGGCGGCCGGGCCAAGCTGTGCGACTTCGGCATCGCCAAGCACCTGTCGTCGGCGACCGGCCTGACCGGCAGCGGCGTGCTGGGCACCCCCGTCTACATGGCGCCCGAGCAGTTCCTCGGCAAGAACATCGACGCGCGCACCGACATCTACCTCCTCGGCGGCATGTTCCACGAGATGTTCTGCGGCCAGCCGCCGTTCCCGATCGACGAGGGGCTGGAGGCGCTCGTCCAGGGCCACCTCAAGTACCCGCCGAAGGGGCCCAGGGCGCACAACGGCGCGCTCCCCCCGGAGGTCGACCGGCTCATCCTCGACATGCTCGCCAAGGACCCCGCGCAGCGTCCCGCGGACGCGGCCGAGGTGATCCGCAGGCTGAAGGCCGTCGACGTCTCCGCCATGCCCGCCCGGCCCGAACGCCCCGCTCCCGCCGTCCCGGTGGAGGGCGCCCAGGCCGCGATGGCGGCCCTGGGCGGTTCGCTCCCGCCCGCCCCCGCGCCCGCGGCGGGATCGCCCGCCGCGGAGTACGAGCAGCTCAACAAGCGCGCCGCCCGCTTCTGCCACGAGGGCCGCTACGCCGACGCGGTGACCGCCGCCGAGCAGGCCGCGCAGGGACGCGCCGCGCTGCTGGGCCCCGAGCACCCCGACACGCTCAGCAGCCGCAACATCCTGGCCTCGGCGCTGTACCTAGCCGGGCGCGCGCAGGAGGCCGAAGGCGTCGCCCGCACCGTCGCGCAGGGCCGGGCGCGCGCGTTCGGCCAGGAGAACCCCAAGACCCTGCGCAGCTGGCTGCTGCTCGCCAAAATCCTCTACACGCTCGGCCGCGCCTCCGAGGCGCTGCCCGTCGCGCAGGGCGTCGCGCGGGACCGCAGCCGCATCCTCGGCCCGGAGAACACCGAGACGCAGGAGGCGCGCAACACCGAAGGGTGGGCGCTGCACGCGCTCGGACGCCACCCCGAGGCGCTCAACGTCGCGTACGAGACGGCGACGGCGCGCGGCCGCCTCCTCGGCAACGAACACCCCGACACGCTGGAGACGCGACTCCTGCTCGGCCTGACCAACCAGGCCGTCGGCCAGTTCCCCCGCGCCCACGCCATCGCCACGGCGCTGAAAATCGACTGCACCAAGGTGCTCGGCGCAGGCCATCCGCTGACGACGCGCGCGGAGTCGTTGTGCCAGGCGCTCAACGCGCCCGCACCCGCACCGCACGTGCCGCATCCCATGGCGATGCCCCACCCGATGGCGGCCCCGTCCTGGCCCGCCCAGCCCGCACCTCCGCCCGTCCCGTACTACAGGTGACCTGACGGAACACGACCGTCACCGCGGTGGTGACACAGCGAAGTACGTGATGCCACCGCGTAGACGCACCAGTGCTTTCTCGTCTCAATGGACGGAGGAGCGCTGATCTTCCAGAAGAATCTCTAGGGTGGTCAGTGCTCCCTATCGTCTCGTGCGCCGCAGTGGCGCGGTGGGCGTCGTGGAGCCTCCGTCTCTGGACGAGCGCCAGCGGCGCGCGGTGGAGCACGAGGGCGGGCCGCTGCTCGTGCTCGCGGGGCCGGGGACGGGCAAGACGACGACGATCGTCGAGGCGGTCGTCGACAGAATCGCCCGGCGGGGGACGGACCCCGAGCGCATCCTGGTGCTGACGTTCAGCCGCAAGGCGTCCGAGGAGCTGCGTCACCGCATCACCGGACGTCTGGGAGTGACGACGAAGACGCCGCTGGCGATGACGTTCCACTCGTACGCGTGGGCGCTGTTGCGGCGCCATGCCGTGCTGGAGGAGATGGAGCCGCCTCGGCTGCTGACGGGGCCCGAGCAACTGCTGGAAGTACGGCGGCTGCTCGCCGGTGAGGCCCGCGACGGCGCGGCCTACTGGCCCGAGCGGTTGCGTCCGGCGCTGGACACCAAGGGGTTCGCCGAGGAGCTCCGCGACTTCACCCAGCGCGCGGCCGAGCGCGGGATCGACGCGCAACGGCTTTACGAGCTGGGACGCCTCAACGGACGTGACGACTGGGTGGCCGTCGCGCACTTCATGCACCGCTACGAACAGCGGTTCGACCTCGATCCGGTGCCCTCCTATGACTACGCGGAAATCATCCGCGAGGCGGCGGGGCTCCTCGCCCACGACGAAGAGGTGGGCAACAGGGAACGCAGCGCCTACGACGTGGTCTTCGTCGACGAGTACCAGGACACCGATCCCGCACAGGAGAATCTGCTGCGGCAGCTTGCGGGAGGCGGGCGCGATCTCGTCGTGGTGGGCGACCCCGACCAGTCCATCTACGGCTTCCGGGGCGCTGACGTACGGGCGATCATGGAGTTCCCCACGCGTTTCCCGCGTCTGGACGGAACTCCGGCGCCGATCGTCTCCCTCCAGGTGTGCCGCCGGATGAACCCGGCGCTGCTGGAGGCCTCCCGGCGCGTCGCGCGGCGCCTTCCCGGCCCGGCCGAGCACCGCGTGCTCGCCACTCCCGACGAGAGCCCGAGCGAAGCGCCGGAAGAGGAGACCGACAAGTCCTCGCCCGAGGTGCGTGTCGTCGTCGCGGACACCGCGAGCCAGGAGGCCGCGCTCGTCGCCGACGAACTCCGCCGCGCGCATCTTCTGGAGGGCGTGCCGTGGTCGCGCTGCGCGGTGCTGATCCGCGCCATCGGCCAGGTCCCGGCCCTGCGGCGCGCACTCACGCAGGCCGGTGTGCCCGTCACAGTCTTCGGCGAGGACGTGCCGTTGTACGCCGAACCCGCCGTACGGCCGCTGATGATGGTGCTCCTGGCCGCGCTCAAGCCCGATTACCTCGACGAGGTCGTCGCGGAAGAGCTTCTGACGGGCCCGCTCGGCGGCGCGGACGCGCTCGGCATGCGCCGCCTCCGCCGTGCGCTGCGCGACCTGGAGGAGATGGCGCAGGGCGCGCGCACCGGCAACGAGGTGCTCGTGGCGGCGCTCAACGACTCCCGCGAGCTGCTGTTCGTCCACGAGAAGGTGAAGGCCCCCGCCGAGCGGATCGCCGCGCTCATCCGGACGGCCAGGGAGACCGAGGGGACGGCCGAGGACGTCCTGTGGGCGGTGTGGGAGCAGTCCGGCCTGGCCGACCGCTGGCTGGCCGACAGCCGGCGCGGCGGTGCGCGCGGTGCCGCCGCCGACCGCGACCTGGACGCCGTCGTCTCGTTGTTCGACCGCGCCGCCCGCTTCGTGGACCGGCTCCCCAAGGCGGGCGCCGTCCTGTTCGCCGAGGACCTCGCCGCCCAGGAGATCGCCGGGGACTCCCTGGCCGAGCGCGCCCCCGAGGGCGAGACCGTCCGGCTCCTGACCGCCCACCGCGCCAAGGGCCTGGAATGGGACGTGGTGGTCGTGACGGGCGTCCAGGAGGGGTTGTGGCCCGACCTGCGGATGCGCGGCACCCTGCTGGGCGTCGACGAGCTCCTGGAGGGCTCCGACATCCTCGATCCCGTCTCGGGCGCGACCATCGCGGCCAGGATGATGGCCGAGGAGCGCCGCCTCTTCTACGTCGCGGTGACGCGCGCCCGCAGGAGGCTGGTCGTCACGGCCGTCGGGGGAGAGGACACCGAGGACCGCCCGTCCCGCTTCCTCAACGAACTCCTGCCGGGCGCGCTCGAGGAAGCGCAACTGGACGAGAAGAAGCGCTGGTTGTCCATGCCCGCGCTGGTGGCCGACCTGCGCTCGTCCATCGCCGACCCCGGCCGTCCCGAGGCGCTGCGCCGCGCGGCCGCCGGGCACCTGGCGCGTCTGGCGCGTGCCGGGGTGCGCGGCGCGCGTCCGGAGAACTGGTACGCCATCACCGCGCTGTCCACCGAGAAGGCGCCCTTCTCCGAGGACGAGCAGGTCGTCATCTCCCCGTCCCAGGTCGAGACGTTCACCACCTGCGGGCTGCGCTGGCTGCTCACCTCCGCCGTCGGCGCGCGGGAGGGGGGCCCCGGCGAGTACAGCGTGATGGGCAAGGTGATCCACGCCGTCGCGGAGCTCGCGGGCTCCGTGCCGGAGGTCACCGAGACGCACCTGGCCGGCCGCCTGGACGAGATCTGGTCGGAGCTCGACTTCCGCAGCGCCTGGTACAGCGAGAAGCAGCGCGCGCAGGCCGCCCAGATGGTCGACAAGTTCCTCGGCTGGCACCGGGAGAACCCCAACGAGATCGTCGCGTTGGAGGAGTCGTTCAAGGTGGACCTGGGCCGGGTCGTCATCCGCGGCCGGATCGACCGTGCGGAGCGCGACGCGCACGGGCGCGGCGTCATCATCGACATCAAGACCGGCGGCGCGCCGGTCCCGTCCGACCAGCTGGCGCGCAATCCCCAGCTCGGCGTCTACCAGTACGCGGTGATGCTCGGCGCGTTCGCCCGGCACGGACTGCTGGAACCGGGCGGAGCCAAGCTCGTGCAGGTCGGCAAGGCCGCCTTCGCGCGCAAGGCCCGCGAGCAGGCGCAGGGACCGCCCTCGGAGGACACCGACCCGATGTGGCCCAAGAAGCTCGTGGAGATCGTGGCCGAGGGCATGGCCTCCCCGGTGTTCGAGGCCAAGGCCGGGGACGACTGTCGTACGTGCCCGGTACAGTCCAGCTGCCCGGTGCACGAGAACGGCGGTGAGGTGGGCCGGTGATCTCTCCGGCGGAGCTGGCCCGGCGCCTTGGCCTGCCCGAGCCGACGCCGGAGCAGGCAGTGGTCATCCAGGCGCCTCCCGGGCCGATGGCGGTGGTGGCGGGCGCGGGCTCGGGCAAGTCCGAGACGATGGCCGCGCGCGTGGTGTGGCTGGTCGCCAACCGCCTGGTGCGCCCCGAACGCGTGCTCGGCCTGACGTTCACCCGCAAGGCCGCCGCCGAGCTGGCCTCCCGCGTGCGCAGGCGCCTGGACGGGCTGCGCGAGCATCCCGACCTCATCGAGCCGGAGCTGCTCGACGGCGAGCCGACCGTCTCCACCTACCACTCCTATGCCGCCCGCCTGTTCGGCGACCACGCCTTGCGCGAGGGCCTGGAGCCGACCATGCGGCTCATCTCCCCGGCGGTCGCCTGGCAGATAGCCACCCGTGCCGTGGACTCCTACGACGGCCCGATGGACGAGATCGACTGGTCTCCGGACACCGTCACGCGGGCCGTCATCGACCTTTCCGGCGACCTGGCCGAGCATCTGCGCACTCCGGATGACGTGAGGCATGTGGGGAGGTGGCTGGACGGGCGGTTCGCGCTGCTGGACAAGCCGATAGCCAAGCAGCGTGAAGTCCTGGCCAAGCAGGCCGTACGCGAGCAGCTGCTGCCCATCATCGAGGCGTATGCGCAGGCGAAGGCACGCCGCGAGGTCGTCGACCACGGTGACCAGATGTCTCTGGCGGCCCGCATCGCCTCCCGCCATCCCGAGGTCGCCGCGATCGAACGGTCGCGTTACGCGGTCGTGCTGCTGGACGAATACCAGGACACCAGCCACGCGCAGCTCGTCCTGCTGAAGTCGCTGTTCGGTGACGGCCACCCCGTGACGGCCGTGGGCGACCCGTGCCAGTCCATCTACGGATGGCGCGGAGCGTCGTCGGGCAACCTTCTGGGCTTCCCGGACGACTTCCCGCTCGCGAACGGTCCCTCGCCCATGCGTGAGCTGACCCGCAGCTTCCGCAACGGCGAACGCATTCTGGATTCCGCCGCACGCGTCCAAACGGAACTCCGCGCCGAGATGCGCAAGGTGTCTCCGCTGCGTCCAGCCGAGTCCAAGGCGGGACGCGGCTGGGTCGAATGCGGCTTGTTCGCGACGGTCGAGGACGAGGCCGAACGCATCGCCGAACGCGTGAGGGCGGTGATGAAGAGCGAGCACGCCCCCGACGGAGGCGAGTGGGAGGACGGGCCGCTCAAGTACTCCGACATCGCGATCCTGGTCCGGAAACGTTCGCAGATCCCCCTGCTCCGCCAGCGGCTCGAGGAGCACGACATCCCCGTGGAGGTCGTCGGCCTGGGCGGGTTGCTGACCGTGCCGGAGATCCAGGACGTCGTGGCCACCCTGCGCGTCATGCACGACCCGACGGCGGGCGCGTCGCTGGCCCGCCTGCTCACCGGGCCGCGCTGGCGGCTCGGTCCCCGCGACCTGGTCGCCCTCGGCAGGCGCGCCCGGGAGCTGGCACGCGAGGCCCGCCGCGACATCACCCGCGAGGAGCCCGCGGAGCCCGCCCCCGAGCCGGGAGCGGAGGCGGCCGGTGACGCCGACGACCCGCTGGGCCGCCTCGTCCGGGAGCTGAACGAGGAGCAGGGCAGCCTCGTGGACGCCCTGGACGACCTCGGCGCGCCCGAGAACTACTCCGAGGAGGGCCGGCGCCGCCTGACCCGCCTGCGGGACGAGCTGCGCCAGCTGCGCCGCCAGGCCCAGCTGCCGCTTCCCGACCTGGTCGCCGAGATCGAGCGGGTGCTCGGCCTGGACATCGAGGTCGCCGCCCGCACGGGCCTCGACCCGGTGACGGCACGCGCCGACCTCGATGCGTTCATCGACGCCGCCATGGCCTTCGCGGGCGACCACGAGGAGCCGACGCTGGGCGCGTTCCTGGCCTACCTCGGCGCCGCGGAGTCCGAGGAGTTCGGCCTCGCGGCGGGCCGGGTCGGCGAGAGCGACAGCGTGAAGCTGCTGACCGTCCACGCCTCCAAGGGCCTGGAATGGCAGGTCGTCGTGGTGCCCGGCCTGGCGTTCACCCCGCAGAAGAACGGCAGGCCCGGCACCGGATCGATCTTCCCGGCCCGCCCGGCGGGCTCGGGTACGCGCTGGACGGGCAACCCGCGCATGATCCCTTTTCCGCTGCGCGGGGACCGCCGCGATCTCCCGGAGCTCACCGGGCTGACCAAGGACGAGCTCGCCGGGTTCGAGGAGGCGTGCGCCGACCGCGACGTGCGCGAGGAGAGGCGCCTGGCGTACGTGGCCGTCACGCGCGCCAGCCACCTGCTCGTCGCGACGGGCTACCGGTGGGGCGCGGCTTCCAAACCGCTCGTCGCCTCCCCCTTCCTGGAGGAGATCCGCGCGAGCGCAGGCGCCGTCCTGTGCTGGGCGGACCCGCCGGAGGAGCACGAGCAGAACCCGCTGCTCGCCGAGCCGAAGACCGGCACGTGGCCGCTGCCGCCGCTGGGGGAGGGGCCGCTCGTCGAGGGCGCGCGGCTCGTCCGCGACGCCGTCGTCGGCCGGCTCGTGCCCTGGACGCCCACCGGCGACCTCACCGGGGACGAACGCGGCCGGCTCGCCGCGTGGGCGCGGGACGTCGAACTGCTGCTGGCCGAACGCGACAAGGGGCGCGGCGGGGACGGCCTGACGGTGGAGCTGCCGGACAAGCTGACCGTCACGTCCCTGGTGGCGCTGGCGCGGGACCCGGCCGAGCTGGCCGCGCAGATCCGCCGTCCCATGCCGCGCCCGCCCGCCCCGTTCGCGCGGCGCGGCACGTCCTTCCACCGCTGGCTGGAGTCGCGCTGGGGCCAGCAGCGCCTCCTGGACCCCGAGGACCTGCTGGGCGCGGCCGACGACGAGCTGGAGGACGACGGCTACCTCTCCCGGCTCCAGGAGCGTTTCGAGGCGTCCGAGTGGGGGTCCCGCGAGCCGATCGAGGTGGAGGTGCCGTTCGAGACCATCATCGGCGACCGCCTGGTGCGCGGCCGCATGGACGCGGTCTTCCGCGCCGGAGACGGCTACGAGGTCGTCGACTGGAAGACGGGGCACCCGCCTTCGGCCGACGAGGAGCGCCAGGTGGCCGTCCAGCTGGCCGCGTACCGGGTCGCGTGGGCCGCGCTCGCCGATGTCCCGCTGGAGCGCGTCAGCGCCGCCTTCCACTACGTCCGGGCGGCCCGGACGATCCGCCCTGTGGATCTTCTGGACGCCGAGGGGCTCGCCGAGTTGTTCGCGGCGGTCCCGCTGGCCGGTAATTGAGCCCCGCCCGGGGTAGGTACACGGGTGATACTGCTCACCAAAGGATGGTCACGGGGCGTCATACAGGGCATGCTCCAGTGAACGACCATTCACCGGGAGGCTGTGTGACAGTGACGAATGAGGAGATGTACCAGGCCGCGGTCCGGCACTTCTTCCGATTCGCCGAGCCTGAGCTGGACCTGGACGACATCTGCCTGGAAGTCCATGCCGGCACGGCGGAGGTGTCACGCGCCCTGGCGCACCGCGTCCGCCAGGTGACAGCCGTCGACTCCTCGTTCGACGCGCTCACCGAGGGTAAGCGGCTGGCCGACCGGGAACCGCAGACCAACCTCATCTTCCAGTGCGGCGAGGCCTCCTCTTTGCCGCACCTGGACCGGACGTTCACCCTGGTGCTGTGCCACGACGCCCTGGGCACCGATCCCGATCCCGCGGCGGTCGTGCGGGAACTGGTGCGGGTCAGCCGCCCCGGCGCGGCGATCATCCTGGCCGACTCCCGCCTGGGCGTGGCGGAGCTCAGGGGCCTGCTCGCCGGGGCCGGCGCCGAGGTCAGGCGCACCGACAACGCCGAGGACCACGCCTACGTGGAGGCGTTCGCGCCTTGAAGCTCCCGCCATGACCGGCATGGTGCGAACATGTTGTTGAGCGGCGGGGCGATCAGCGGCTACCCTCTCGAACGTGGGTTCTACCGCTGACTCCCCCGCCGCACTGGCGATGCGCATCGGCGTCGTCGCCGCCGAGACGGCGCTGAGCACCCTGCTGCACAACGTGGACTTCGAGGCCGCCGCCGAGGAGGACTACGACCTGCGCGGCTTCATCGCCCCCGCCGACTGGCCGGTCTTCTCCCTGGTCCTGGACACCCTGGCGGCCCCGCGCCCCGGCGACGACCGGCCGCTGGCCGAACGCCGCTCCCAGGCCCTCCTGGACCTCGCCCGCCTCTGCCGGGCCGCCCGCGAGTCCTCCCTCGACGCCGTGGCCTGACCCCCGCCCGGCGCGCCGCCGGGAGGAGACCGAACCCGGGCGCCCCGCGGGGAGTCTGATCCAAGGGTCTTCACGGAGGAGGTTCCTCGTGCGTGAAGAGGGGCGGGCGCTGCTCGAGGAGTGCCGGCGTGCCCGGGCCGCGGCCGTCGAAGGAGTCGACGTCGAGGCGCTGCGTGTCGAAGCCGTACGGATGACGGGGCTTCTGGCGGATCCGGCGCATTGAAGCGCGGCCGGGATCGCCGCGCTGCGCCTGGAGTACATCAGGCGTTTCCTGGACGGCCTCGAGGAGCACACCGCCGAGCTGGGGACGCTGGAAGAGCTGCTGGAACTGGCCGAGGACGATGACGGACTCGGGACGGAGTGCCGCACCGCGTTGGAGGCACTGGCCGTCGATCTCGGGTGCCTTCGGGAACGAGTCCCCCTCGAGCACGCCGAGCGGGAGGCGGTCGTGACCGTCGAGGCGGAGCCGGGCGAGGGATGCGTGCACGAGCTGTGGCGGACGTACGTCGGACGGGCCGATCGGGAGGGACGGCGGGTACGGACGTACCGCAGGCGTACGAGCGGGTGCGACCTGCGGGCGGTGACGATGTGGGTCGGTGGAGCCGGGGCCTTCGGGTGGCTGGCCGGCGAGCGGGGCGTGCGGCGGATCGAGCCGGGGTTCGGGTCGCCTCCCGTGCGCGCCCGGGTCGAGGTGCTCCCTGCGGCGGTGTCCTATGACTTCCTGCGGGTCCCCGATGAGGAGGTACGGGTCGAGACACTGACGCAGACGTGGGGGTGCGGGGCGCCGTATCCGGAGTGGAACGGCGCGGTACGGCTCGTCCATCTGCCGACGGGGACCGACGCGTTCTGCGAAGGGCAGGGCACGACGGGACGCAATCTGGCGGGCGCGATGACCGTGCTGCGCGCCCGCCTGCTGCGGCTCCGTACGGGTCAGACGGCGGCCAGGGGCTTGGGCGGGACGCCGCGGCGGATCTTGTCGCGGGCGACGCCGGCGCGGACCGCGCGCTCCAGGCGCTCCAGGTTGCGGACCGGGGCGCGCAGCTCGAAGGAGCGGCCGCCCTCCAGCTGGAGGATCAGGCGCCTGCCCGGCGTCAGGTAGGCCAGCTCGATCTCCTGCCAGGAGACCGTCTCGAGGCCGTCGTCCGTGGCGTGCACGAAGCCGCCCGAGAACAGGGCCACCGAAGGCTCGGCCAGCTTGCGCAGCTCGGCGAGGCGCAGTCCCGCGACCGCCAGCAGGGCCAGCACCAGCAGCGCCCAGGCGATCGCCAGCCCCGGGTGCAGGGTCGGGGCGAAGGCGGCGGCGGTGCCCGCCGCCAGCACGCCGAGCAGGCAGATGCCGATCAGCAGCTTCAGGGTGCGCTGCCGGGGGTCGGGCTCGTCGGGGACCGGCTCGCCCAGAGCGGCCCCGGCCTCCAGCACGTCCTGGCCGAACACGCCCTCCTCGGCAGAGGGGGTGTCCTGCGTCACGGTGTCCTCGGGGGCGGTCTCCTCCGTCGTCATCCCTTTGATGTACCGCACTCAAGAACAAAATGCGACCTGATCAGGGTTCTTCGAGCACCGTCCGTTTGACTTTTCCCGTGGTGGTGCGCGGTAGTTCGGCCACGAAAGAAACCTCGCGGGGCACCTTGTAGCGGGCGAGCTGCGCCCGTACGTGGGCCTTGATCTCGTCCTCGGTGATCTGCGAACCGGGGGAGCGCACCACCCAGGCGGCGAGGCGCTGCCCGAACTCGGCGTCCGCCACGCCCAGCACCGCGGCCTCCGCGATGTCCGGATGCTGCTCGAGCAGGTCCTCGACCTCGCCGGGGAAGACGTTCTCCCCGCCGGAGACGATCATGTCGTCGGCGCGGCCGTCGATGAACAGGCGGCCCTCCTCGTCGAAGTGGCCGAGGTCGCCGGTGCTGATCAGGCCGTCCACGAACTCCTTGGTGCCGCCGCCGGTGTAGCCGCGGAACTCCAGGCCGCTGTCGAGGTACAGGGTGCCGACCTCCCCGCGGGGGACCGGCCTGCCGTCGGCGTCGAGGACGCGCGCCTTCACCCCCAGCGTGGGTCTGCCTATGGTGCCGGGGGCGGCGCGCAGGTCGTCGGGAGTGGCGATGGCCGCCCAGCCCGTCTCGCTGGCGCCGTAGGCGTTGTAGAGCACCTCGCCGAAGCGGCGGCGGAACCGCCGGACGAGGTTGGGGTGCAGCGCCGCGCCGCCGGTGAGCACCACCCGCAACGAGGGGAGCCGGGGGACGTCCGGGACGTCGAGCATCCGCTGCAGCATGACGGGCACCGCGATCACCGCGCCCGCCCGGTGCCGGGCGACGGCCTCCAGCACGGCCCTGGCGTCGAACCGGCGCAGCAGCACCAGCGGCGCGCCCAGCGCCAGGCCGGTCAGCAGGTAGGTCAGGCCGAGCCCGTGGAAGAGCGGCGGCCCGACCAGCAGCGGCTCGCCCGAGCGCAGCGGCACCCGCAGCAGGTGCCCGTAGCCCTGGCTGACCAGCGCCGCCGGGCCGAACTCGTGGGCGGTCCCCTTGGGCGGGCCGGTGGTGCCGGAGGTCAGGATGACGATCCTGCCGGTGCGTCCGGCCACCAGCGGCTCGGCCCGGGTCCGCGCCAGGTCGTCGAGGGTCGGCAGCGCCGGCTCCGCGCCGTCGTACCAGGCGAGGAACCGCGCCCCGGTGAAGTCGCAGCCGTCCACGACGGGGGAGAACTCCTCGTCGTGGACGAGCACGGCGATGCCCTCGTTCTCCAGCACGCGGCCCAGCTGCGGGGCGGAGAAGTCGGTGTTGAGGAACACCACGTCGTGGCCGAGCCGGGACCCGGCGGACACGGCCTCGACGAAGCCCCGGTGGTTGCGGCACAGGACGCCGATCTTCTCCCCGGGCCCGAGCAGCTCCCGCAGCGCCGTGGCCTGGGCGGCCGCCCGCGCCTCCAGTTCGCCGTAGGTGACCTCGCCCCGCTCGTCGATCACCGCGACGCGGTCGGGGTGGCGCAGCGCGGACATGGCCCCGGCCACCGCCGGGGTGAACCCGAACCGCACGACCTGCAGGGGGATCCGGGCCAGCCGGCAGGGCGTGATGGGCGTGAGGACCCCGACGTCGCGCAGCACGCGGGCCGTGCCGGTGGCGAGTCTCAGGGCTTCACGGAGGTCGGTCACCGGGGTCACACTCCTGTCGGTCGCGGAGGTCAGGTCACGTAGTGGAAGGCGGGCCGGGGATGCATCAGGAAGTCATGATGGGAGATGTTCCACGCGTAGGCGCCCGCCATGTCGAAGGCGACGACGGAACCGGGTGCGAGATTGCTCACGGGGACACGGGAGGCGAACACGTCCTTGGGGGTGCACAACTGCCCGACGAGCGTGGCCGTCCCGCTGTGGCCGCGGTCTCCGAAGACGGTGAACGGCTGGTCGTGCCCCTTCGTGACGGGGGTGCGCAGGTGGTGGGTGCCGCCGCGCAGGATCGCGTACGTCTCGCCGCGGGTCTGTTTGACGTCCAAGACGTCCGTGACGTACCAGCCGTGATAGACGGTCATCGCCCGTCCCGGCTCGATACGCAACCGGAAAGGAACGTCCGGGATGCCTTCCGCATAGGACTTCCAGTCGAAACGCCACAAGGGATCACCGTAGTCCACGGCCATTCCGCCGCCGAGATTCACCTCCTCGGGAGCGAATTCGGCCACCCATTCCAAGACCTGCCGGTGGACTTTCAGCAGTTCTTCGACGGCCAAGCCGGATGCCAGATGCGCGTGGAAACCGCGTAGACGGACATCGGCGGGCAGCAGAGAAAGGCATCGGCGCAGTTCGGGTTCGTCCATTCCGAACGGCCCGCTCATCGCCAGAGCCGCCCCCTCCACTCCGAACGGCAGGTTCGCGCGCAGCAGGACGTCGGCTCCCGGCAGGTGCGCGAGCTCCCGGACGCTCTCCACATGCACCCGCTCCACCCCCAGGCGGACGGCCAAGGCCAGCTCCTCGTCGGTCTTGCCGGGGCCGCCGAACGCCAGCCGGGCCCCGGGCACGGTCCGGTGGACGTGCTGGAGCTCTCCTCCCGAGGCGACCTCGAACCCGTCCACATGGGGCCGCAGGACGCGCAGGATCTCCGGGTCGGGGTTGGCCTTGGCCGCGTAGAAGATCTCGTGCGGGAACTCCGCCCGGATCCGCGCCGCGTGTTCGGCCAGCCCCGGAAGGTCGTACACGTACGAGGGGAAGGAGTTCAGCCGGGAGATCTCCCGGAGGACGCGTTCTTCCATCAGTTCACCCCGCCAGAGGATTGTTGACCGTCACGTAGCCCGCTGCCCGGTCGGCCGAGCGGTTCCAGCGGGCGAGCAGGTTGGCCTTGGCCGGGAGGGGAGCGCCCTCCAGGACCTCGCGCATGCGCCGGTGCCCGGAGAACTCCTCCAGGAGGCGTGCCGCCGTCTTCCACAGGACGGGTTCGCAGTCGGGCTCCCGATCGGCCAGGACCGCGGCGAGCTCGGCGAGGTGGTTGACGAACAGGCAGTACGCGACGCGGTTCCAGCCGCGCTCCTCGTCATAGGTCACCGCTTCGCGGGCCTGTGACGGCAGTCCGTCCAGCTTCCATCCGGGCAGCAGCTTGGTGCCTTCCAGATCGCGGAAGACGGCCCGCACCGGGACGCCGTCGGCGCCGGGAACGATGAGGACGTTCTGCAGGTGTGGTTCCAGGACCACGCCGTGGTCGAAGAACAGGCGCAGAACGGGTAGCGCCACCGCCTGCACGTAGGCCTCCCAGTAGGCGATGGGGTCGATCTCGGCCGGAAGGAACCTCCCGTAGGGATCGGCCAGCGCCGCCGCCATGACGGCGTTCTCGGGCGCGCCCTCCCGCAGGATCACGCCCAAGCCCTCGTACAACGCCCGGTCGGCGAGCGCGATGGTGCGGTAGGCGGGTTCGCCGAGCAGGCCGTCACCCAGCAGAGGCTTCAGCAGCCCGGTCAGCACGGGCGCGGCGGCCAGTTCGTACCAGGCGTTCTTCCGCACGCAGTTGGTGATCCGCACGTCGAGGCTGAACTTGGCGAACATTCCGGAGGAGGGAGCGAAGACCGTCCGTACCGACGACGTCGGCACCACTTCCTCGCCCTCGCCCAGGTCGCGCAGCAAGCCACGCGACAGCGCCTCCTTCAGCAACGGCCGTTCCCGCAGCAGCCTCCACTGCCAGGGATGGACGGGCAGCGCATCCGCCCCGGCCAGCGCGGAGAAGTCGCCCGCCCCGTCCAGCAGTTCGGGATCTGCCCCGAGCAGCCGCAACCGGAACCGGGCCCCCGCCTCCGGCGCGTAGGGCAGCCACGTCGCGGGTTCGCCCTGCCGTGATTTGGGCGACGGATGGAACCGGTGCCCCGCGCGCAGCGACTGCTCCGAGGCCAGCAGCGGCCGCAGGCCGGGGTCCGGCCGGCCCGAACGCTCGAACACGCTCATCGCCTCATGACTGGAGGCGACCTGCCGGAGGAACTCCGGGTTGTCCGTGCCCGTACGGCGGGTCAGCTCGGCGGCGACCAGTTCGGCCACCTCCCGCCAGCCCAGGTCGGCGCCGTCCGCGGTGAACGGACCAGCGAGCCGCGGCGACGGGCCGTGCGAGGGGCGGGCCAGCCGGGCGGTGACCGTGGTGTGCGCCAGGTCTATCGCCAGCCGGTCGCCGTCGTCGCGCACCCGCCCCGCAGGCCCGCTGACTTCGCGTACCAGGCAGTTGAGCAGGGCGATGGCGGTCGCCTCGTCCGCGGATTCCACGCTGTGCAGCCCAGCCGGCCCGGTTCCCCCTGTCGGCCGGGTCGAGGTCAGCGGCACGGAAGCTCCTTCAAGTAGTTGGGGCCCGGCGGGCCGTAGTGTTTGTTGATGTCGGCGGCCCCCGTGCGCTCTTTCGGGACGAGCGTCCCCGCGGTGAGCATCGCCTTGGTGGGCAGCCGGTCGGCATCGAGCGTCCGGGACCGCAGGAAAGGGTCCGCCACGGCCTCGTCGAGCCGGTCGCGAACGAGCGCCAGCGCCCGTTCCAGCGGCATCAGCCCGCGTTCGGCCAACCCGAAGGCGAGCGCGCCCGCGCACAGATGCAGGGTGATCGTGACGAAGACGCGTGCCCGCGCCTCGATGTCCCCGACCATCCGGGGGTCCTCGAAGCCGCCTTCGGACAGCATCGCCCCGTCGTTGTCCTTCAGCAGGAGTTCCAGCCGGGGGGTGACGGCCACGTTCTGCTGGTGAGCCTCCAGCGCGATGCCGTACTTCTCGAAGAGGACGGTGTTCCAGGTGAACAGCACGCGCAGGTAACCGCTGAAGAATTCCGCGACGCCGGAGTCACCGGCGAGTTCCTCGATGACGTACGGGCCCTCCGGGGTGCGCGCCAGCAGCGCCGCGACCGGAACGGCGTCGGTGACGGGCATCCTGCGCACGAGGAAGCCGAGATAAGGATCGCCGGCGTGCCCGTACGTCTGCTCGTCGGCGAGCAGGACGGGCAGCCTCTCCTCGGCCGCGATGCGCGTCAGCAGCGCCTGCACGCGGGCGCCGTCCACCAGCGTCCCGGGTTTGATCGAGCGGACGTTGCGACTGCCGAGGGTGCTGGTGGGAAGCGGAACCTTCAGATGCTCCTGAGGGGTCACGGCCAGCGTTCTCATCGACAGAGTCGGCCGTACCCGGAGGCGGGAGGCCGGAGCCTCGACGATCCCCCGAGCGGCGGTCAGCGGATGGACGGGGAAGGGCGTCACGCCTGCCGGGAGACCGAGTTCGCCGGGGTCAGGCCACCATGAAGGCAGCTCACCGGCGAGTACGGGCTCCCGTACGCCCGTCCATCGCAGGGTGAACGACGGCTGGTACTCCGGCGCGTAACGGCGTACCTCCTCGCCGGACAGGCCGAGCTTGCACCGGCCCAGCGGATGGACCGGATGCCCGAGCCGGGCGGCCAGCGCGTCGTGGCGTCCTTCTCCGGGCCGTACGGGCGGCAGCACGGCGCGTTCGGCCTCCAGCGCCTCACGGCATTCCCGCTCGAACGTCTCCACGTCGTCTCCCGGTTCAGCCGCCTGGCGCACGAGCTCCCAAAGCCGGGCGAGGTCGATCCCCGCGCTGATCCGATCTTCCGCGAGAAAACCGTCCCGCTCCACCCGTGCGCCCTCTACCGGCCATCGCACGTAACCCTCGCGGACGAGCGCCGACAGCACGCGCGCCGCGAATTCCTCCTCAGCCAACGGACCAGGCTCCGGCCTGCCGGAACTCCGCGAGCGCCCTTTCCACGGAGGCGCGGTCGGGCCCCACCACCTGGACCGTCCCGAGGTAGTCCCGGTTGGTGCGGGTGAGCGTGATGACGTCGCCGGAGGAACGTTGCGGGCGGTAGGTCACCGTCGCCTCGCCGTACCGCGTCACACCGGGCTCCGGCGCGTTCCTCAGCACTCCCGAGCGCTCCGCGACGAGGTAGTCGACCGTGGCGGCCAGGGTCGTGGCGGGTTCGAGCACGGGGGGCTCGCCCAGATGCGTCAGCAGGATGTCGGTGAACAGGTCACGTCCCAGCAGTTCGGAGAGCAGGAAGTCGCAGTGGTCGCCGATCACCCGGTAGTTGACCTCGACGATCCGGGCGCGGCCGTCCCGGACGATGAACTCGGTGTGGCAGGCGCCGAATCCGACGCCCAGCTCCGCCAGCTGCGCCAGCACCTGCGGTGTCTCCGGAGGGGGAGGCGCCCAGTCCAGCCGCTCCTCGATGAAGTGGGGCTCGGGGGAGAGCGTCGTATGGAAGGAGCCGAGCACCTGACCGTTCAACGTCTCCAGGGTGTGCAGCTCGCCCCGCAGGTACTCCTCGGCGACCATGGGCCGCCGGGGCGCGGGCAGCAGGGCCAGCTCGTCCGGGGAGCGCACGAGTACCACGTCCTCGCTGGCCACCCCTTCCCGCGGTTTCACGACCAGCGGGTACGGCGCGTCCTCCGGCACGGGGAACGGCGCTGACCACACGTCCCCCAGATGGGCGCGCATCAGATGCTTGTTCTTGCAGCGCAGCGCGGCCTTCCAGTCCTTGCCGGGGAGGCCGTGGAACTCGGCGGCCAGCGCGGTGGCGGCCTGCAGATGGTCGCTGTTGGAGAAGTAGGCGCCGGGACGCCCCGCCTGGATGATCTCCCGGTAGTCCGTGACGTCGCAGGGGACGACGCGGTGTCCCCGATACTGCTCCGGCCGGTCGGTGAGGATCGTGACGTCGAGTCCGAGCCGTTCGGCGGCGGGCAGGAATCCGTGTGCCACCGAGTCCGTCGCCTTGCCCGCGATGAAGAAAACCTGCACCCGTCCCCCCTTGTTAGGCAAGCCTTGCCTAAGGCTAGCGAGCGGGGATCGGAGAACGTGGGATATTGGGGCGATGGATCTCGTGGCTCGTTGGACGGCCCTGGCCGGCGCGGACACCCGGCGGCTCGGCGAGGAGCTCGCCGCCCGCTACGCCGAGCCGCACCGGCGCTACCACACGCTCCGCCACCTGGAGGCGGTGCTCGACCTGGTGGACGAGTTCGCGCGGGAGGCCGACGACCCCGACGTCGTCCGCCTCGCCGCCTGGTTCCACGACGCGGTCTACGACCCGCAGCGCGACGACAACGAGGAGCGCAGCGCCGTCCTGGCCGAACGCATGCTCACCGACACCTCGCTGGAGGCCGGACGGGTGCGGGAGGTGGCCGCCCTGGTGCGCATGACCAGGACGCACGAGCCGTACGACCGCAACGGCCGGGTGCTGTGCGACGCCGACCTGGCCGTCCTCGGCGCGGACGCCGACGCCTACGCCGCCTACACGCGCGCCGTCCGCGAGGAGTACGCCTTCGTCCCCGACGAGTACTTCGCCGCGGGACGCGCCGCCGTGCTGGAACAGCTCCTCGCCCTGCCGTCCCTCTTCCACACCCCGGCGGGCAAGGCGCGTTTCGAGGAGAAGGCGCGCGCCAACCTGCGCGCCGAGCTCAGCTCAAGGAAGGGCTCGGCCGGCTGAACTTCGGGCGGCGCAACCCCGAACTGCGCAGGTGCCCCAGCACCTCCTGGCAGCTCGCAGGCCGCGCCCCCAGCAGCACCGCGCGGTCGTAGGCCTCCTCGGGGACGTCGTAGTGGTCGCGTTCGAAGGCGCGAGGCGGCGCTCCCAGCCGCTCCGCGAACACGTGCAGCTCCTCGAAGGACAGGTCGCTGATCAGGTGGGACCACAGCCGTCCCCGGGCCCGCCAGATCGGCGGATCGATGTAGATGGCCATCCGGACAGCGTAGACAACGGGATACGGATCCGGAGGAGGCTGCCGGAATGGATAGTTTGTAGTTTCTTCGGTAGGAGGAGAGCGGCATGTCTCTGGGTTGGCTGGCGCTGGCGCGCGGAACGCTCGATCGGGTGGCCGAGCGCCGCCGGGACGAGGACTGGGTGACCGCCGCCTGGGCCGGCTGCCGCGTCCTCGTCGTCGACGAGCGCGGGAGGGTGCCCTTCCGGCTGGACGACCGGCCGCGGCTGGCCTTCGTGCCGGCCCGCGGGGCGCCGATCGGGGAGCGGGTGCTGCTGGGCGTCGACGAGGACAAGAACGCCTACTTCGCGGTGGTCGCGACCCTGCCGGAGCAGGAGGGCGTGGAGGTCGCCGATTTGCGCCGCATCGGCGCGCTGCTCGACGACGTGGAGTCCGGCATGATGACCCACGCCGTGGCGATGGCGCTCTGGCACGCCACCCACCGGCACTGCCCGCGCTGCGGCGCCCGCACCAAGGTCATCGCCGCCGGGCACGTGCGCGTCTGCCCCGAGGACGGCATGGAGCAGTACCCCCGGCTGGACCCGGCGGTGATCATGCTGGTGACCGACGACGACGACCGCGTGCTGCTGGCCCGCGGCAGCGCCTGGCCGGAGGGCCGCGCCTCGGTGCTGGCCGGCTTCCTGGAGCCGGGCGAGTCCCTGGAGCAGGGCGTGGCCCGGGAGGTGTACGAGGAGGTCGGCCTGCGCGTCGAGGACGTGCGCTACCTGGGCAGCCAGCCGTGGCCGCTGCCGCAGAGCCTCATGCTCGGCTTCGTCTGCCACGCCCCCGGCGAGCAGAGGCTCCGCCTGGAGGAGAGCGAGATAGCCGAGGCGCGCTGGTACACCCGCCAGGACCTGCTCACCGCCACCCTCGCCGGCGACCTCGTCCTGCCGGGCAAGGTCTCCATCGCCCGGCAGCTCCTGGAGCACTGGTACGGCGGAGAACTGCCGGGCAGCTGGGGCCTGGGCCTCTAGGCGGAGCCGGCGCCCAGGCGCTCCATCTTGGCCTTGACCGCCTTGGCGCTGGGGTTGGTGGCGGCGCTGCCGTCCGGATAGACGATGGTCGGAACCGTCATATTTCCGTCATTAACGCTCATGACGAACTCGGCGGCCTTGGTGTCCTGCTCGATGTCGATCTCGAACAGCTCGATGCCCTCCCGGGCCAGCTGGGCCTTCAGGCGCTTGCAGAAACCGCACCACGGGGTGGTGTACATGGTCAGCCGGCCGGTCGTGCTCATCTGTCTTCCTCGCTCCTAGGGGAATTTCATCCTGCCAGAGCCCGGAACGCGGCTGAGCTGCGGATGATTCCCGCCGCCGCCGACGGCCGCGCGCCGGGCGTTTCACGGGGAGACGCCCGCCTGGCGGCGTGCTGCCGGTGGCTGAACGCGCGCCGGCGCGCGCTGGACGTTTCCACAGGGGGTGCGGGCGCCGGGCGGGGGCTGGGAGGATGGAGGGCATGGACGCACAGGCGGTGCTCAGGGGGCTGGATCCGGAGCAGCGGGCGGTCGCCGAGGCCGTCTCCGGGCCGGTCTGCGTGCTGGCCGGGGCGGGCACGGGCAAGACCAGGGCGATCACCCACCGGATCGCGTACGCGGTGCTGACCGGGCGGGTCAAGCCGCAGAACGTGCTGGCCGTGACGTTCACCAACCGGGCCGCGGGGGAGCTGCGGGGGCGGCTGCGGTCGCTGGGCGCGCCGGGCGTCCAGGCCAGGACGTTCCACGCCGCCGCCTACAAGCAGCTGCTCTACTTCTGGCCCCGCACGGTCGGCGGGGAGGCGCCCCGCCTGATCGAGTCGAAGTTCTCCCTGGTGGCCGACGCCGCCCGCGCCTGCCGCCTGTCCCTGGGCCGCACCGAGCTGCGGGACGTCGCGAGCGAGATCGAGTGGTCCAAGGTCACCCAGACCAGGCCCGAGGACTACGCGGCCGCCATGGCCAAGCAGGGCCGCAAGCCCCCGCTGGACGTGGTGGACGTGGCCCGCCTGTACGTCATGTACGAGGAGTTGCGCCGCGAGCGCAACCTCCTGGACTTCGAGGGCATGCTGGAGATCACCGCCGCGCTGCTGGCGGAGTACCCGGAGATGGCCCGCGCCGTCCACGACCAGTACAGGTACTTCGTGGTCGACGAGTACCAGGACGTCAACCCGCTGCAGAAGCTGCTGCTGGAGGGCTGGCTGGGCAAGCGGCGGGAGTTGTGCGTCGTCGGCGACCCCAGCCAGACGATCTACTCCTTCACCGGCGCCACCCCCGGCTTCCTGCTGAACTTCACCGCCGAGTACCCCGAGGCCGAGGTGGTGCGCCTGGTGCGCGACTACCGCTCCACCCCCCAGGTGGTGCGGCTGGCCAACGAGGTGCTGAAGGACGCGCCGCGGCGCCTGGAGCTGGTCGCCCAGCGCCCGGACGGGCCCGAGCCCGTCCTGGCCTCCTACGACGACGAGCTCGCCGAGGCGCAGGACACCGCGCGCAAGGCGGCCAAGCTCATCGGCGAGGGCGTCCCGGCCCGCGAGATCGCGGTGCTGTTCCGGATCAACGCCCAGTCCCAGGCGTTCGAGCAGGCCTTCGCCGACGCGGACGTGCCGTACGTGCTGCGCGGCGCCGAACGCTTCTTCGAACGCCCCGCCGTCCGCGAGGCCGTGGTCCGGTTGCGCGGCGCGGCGCGTTCCGGCGGGGACGCCGAGCTGGACGGCCTCGGCCTGGTCCACCAGGTGCGGGCGGTGCTGGGCGGGTGCGGCTTCACCGACCGGCCGCCGGAGGGCGGCGGCGCGGTGCGCGAGAAGTGGGAGTCGCTGGCCGCGATCGCCCAGCTCGCCGAGGACCTGGCGGCGGCCGAGCCGGACGCCGGGCTGGCCCGCTTCACCGCCGAGCTGGAGGAGCGCGCGGCCGCCCAGCACGCCCCGCCGCTGGAGGGCGTCACGCTGGCCTCCCTGCACGCGGCCAAGGGCCTGGAGTGGGACGCGGTGTTCCTGGCGGGGCTCGCCGACGGCACGCTGCCCATCGTCTACGCCGTGACCCCCGAGCAGATCGAGGAGGAGCGGCGGCTGCTGTACGTCGGCATCACCCGGGCGCGGGAGCACCTGGCGTTGTCGTGGGCGCAGGCCCGTTCGCCCGGCCAGCGGCGCAACCGCCGCATCAGCCGCTTCCTCGAAAGGCTCCAGGGCGTCGCGGGCGCCCCGCGGCAGGCCGCGCCGGCCGCCCGCGCGGTGCCCACGGCCCGGCCCGGCCTCTCGCGCGGCCCGATGCCGTGCCGGGTCTGCGGCCGTTCGCTGCTGCGGGCGCTCGAGCGCAAGCTGGGCCGCTGCGAGGGCTGCCCGGCGGAGCTGGACGAGGCGCTGCTGGAGTCGCTCAAGGACTGGCGGGCCGCCACGGCCGCGGTGCAGAAGGTGCCGGTGTACGTGGTCCTCACCGACGCCACGCTCCAGGCGATCGCCGAGCAGCGCCCCTCGTCGCGGGCCGAACTGGCGCGGGTGGGCGGCATCGGCGCGGTGAAGCTGGAGAAGTACGGCTCGGCCGTGCTGGCGCTGTGCCGGGGCGACGAACCCGGTGAGACCTTTGTCGCAGCACCCTGAAGACGACGGATCCGCCGGTCTTTGCCACACTTGCTGTCGTGGACACCTCGTTGAAGAACCTGCTGGACATCCTGGATCTCGAACAGATCGAGGACGACATCTTTCGCGGTAGCAGTCCCGAGGACTTCCGGCAACGGGTCTTCGGCGGCCAGGTGGCGGGGCAGTCCATGGTCGCCGCGGGCCGGACGGTGCCGGTGGGCCGGCACGTGCACTCGCTGCACGCCTACTTCATCCGGCCGGGCGACCCGCTGGTGCCGATCGTCTACACCGTGGAGCGGGTGCGGGACGGCCGGTCCTTCAGCACCCGGCGCGTCGTGGCGGTCCAGCACGGCAAGGCGATCTTCACCCTCTCGGCGAGCTTCCAGGTGCCCGAGACCGGTCCCGAGCACATGGTCGGGATGCCGGACGCGCCGGATCCCGAGAGCGTGCCGGCCACCCGTGACAGGTTCGCGGCGATCTTCGGCGAGAAGGTCGCCGACGAGTACGAGCGGCGCCGCCCCTTCGACCTGCGGCACGTCACCCCGATGACCTACGAGGCGGCGGGCAAGCCGGAACTGGCCACCAGGGAGTCCCTGGTCTGGCTGAAGACCATCGGCGAGCTCCCCGACGACCCGCTGCTGCACGTCTGCCTGATGACGTACGCCTCGGACATGACGCTGCTCGACACCGTCCTGCTCAACCACGGCCTGGCCTGGGGCGACACCCGCACGATCGGGGCGAGCCTGGACCACGCCATGTGGTTCCACCGCCCGTTCCGCGCCGACGAGTGGCTGCTGTACGCCCAGGAGTCCCCGGCGGCGGGCGGCGCGCGCGGCCTGGCCCGCGGCCAGGTGTTCACCCAGGCGGGCGAACTGGTGGTCTCGGTGGTGCAGGAGGGGCTGGTCCGGGTCGTGGGGGAGCCCGGCGAACTCCGATCGCCTTTCGACGTCTGAAACACCGCGGAAGTTCGTGGCGGCGAAGGTGTGATCGGCCACGAAATCGCAGGTCAAAAATAGCTTGATTGCTTTCCCCGGCTTCTCGTAGGCTCAACGCAGCACTGAAGACAGGTCCGCGCCCGGAGCGTGAGACCGCGAACCCCTCTGAGGAGGTGGCGAGATGGGAACCATGATCAAAGACACCGGCATCGCCGCTTCCGTCCTGGGCGCAGTGGATCTCCGCAGCTGTGGCGACCTTGACAGTGCCCTCGCCTATGGCGTTTCCGCTCTGACGGGCGGCGGTGTCGTGATGTCGCAGCGGTGGCGTGGGCTGAACGAAACGATCATGGGCGGCGCATCCGCCGGCATGAACGCTGAATTCTTCGCCCACCCGACCCAGGCGCCTGCAGTGCGCCGTACCGTGCTGGCTCCGTATCCGGAGAGTCCACCGGTCTAACGACCGGAGAGACTTCCAGGGCCGCGGATCCAGCACAGGATCCGCGGCCCTTTTGTTTCTCCGCACAGAGGCAAGGCCCGGAAAACCCCGAACGACGAAGACGTTGAGATCCAACGAGAGGACCGAGGGTGAACCTCATCCAGGGGCTCGAGCCGGCTTTCCCGGCTGTGGACGACCTGCCCTGCCGTACCGACCCGGAGCTGTTCTTCGCCGAGTCGCCCGCCGACGTCGAGCACGCCAAGGCGCTGTGCACCGACTGCCCGGTCCGCAAGAGCTGCCTGGCCGGCGCGCTCGAGCGGCAGGAGCCGTGGGGCGTCTGGGGCGGCGAGCTGTTCGTCCGCGGCGAGATCGTGGCCCGCAAGCGGCCGCGGGGCCGTCCGCGCAAGAACCCGGCTCCCGACGAAGTGGCCGCGTGATCACCGTGCGCGGCATCAGCACCGACTTGCGGGTGACGGCCGCGCGGCCGTCACCCGTTCCGCCGAAGGAAGAGAAGAAGATGAGTTTGCTCAGTGTGGAAATCAGCCGCGAGCGAATACGCGCGCTGGAGGAGGAGCTGGCCTCCCTCCAGTGGGCGGCGGAGGTCCGGCGCACCCGCCGGGAGACCCTCCGCAAGGTGGTCGCCGACACCGGCCGCGCCACCCGCCAGGAGGCGGGGATCACCCTGCGCAGGATCAGGGGCCTGGTGACCCGGGACTGATCCGCCGCGCAGAGGCACGGCGGCGCGACGAGACAGGACGGCCCCGGCGACACGCCGGGGCCGTCCTGTCTCATGCGGCTCACTCGCCGGCGAAGCCCTTCACCCAGGTGAGCGCCTCGCCGCGGAAGGGGCCTTCGGCCTCCAGCTGGCACAGCACCCCGGTGCCCAGGCCCACCGTCCGGTGCACCAGGACGTAGTCCTTGGGCAGGTTGAGGTAGCGCACGACGTTGTCGGGGCGCAGGTCGGTCACCCGGGCCGCCTGGTCGCGCAGCCACTCCCGGCTGAACTTGAAGGTGTCGGACTTCAGCGGGACGGCCATCGGCTCGATGAACGCGGCGAGCTGCTCGCCGTCGATCTCGACGCCCTCGCGGATGATGCCCTCGGCCCGGCACGCCTCGACGATCGCGTCGGGGTCGCCCAGCGTGCCGATCCGCATGAGGGCGCCGATCTCCTCCTGGAAGCCGCCCTCCAGCCGGTCCACCGCGCCGAAGTCGATGACGCCCAGGCGGCCGTCCTCCATGAGGCGGAAGTTGCCCGGGTGCGGGTCGGCGTGCAGGTGGCCGCAGCGGGTGGGGGCGGAGAACAGGAAGCGGGCGAACAGCAGCCCGGCCCGGTCCCGCTGCTCCTTGGTGCCGTCGGAGATGATCTTCGACAGCGGCACGCCCTCGATCCACTCGGTCACCAGGACGGTGCCGGACTGGGCCACCACCTCGGGGACCAGGAAGTCGGGGTCGCCCGAGTAGGCCTCGGCGAAGGTGCGCTGGGAGGCGGCCTCGACGGTGTAGTCCAGTTCCTCCTGGACCCGCGTCTTGAGCTCCTCCAGGATGGTCTTCATGTCGGCGCCGGGGAAGAGCACCCCGACCAGCTTGCCCATCCGGGCGAGCTGGTTGAAGTCGCCGACCAGTGCCTTGCCCGCACCCGGGTACTGGACCTTGACCGCGACCGCGCGCCCGTCCTTCCAGACGGCCCTGTGCACCTGTCCGATGGAGGCGGCGGCGGCGGGTCTGTCGTCGAAGGACCGGAAGTCCTCCCGCCAGTCGGGTCCGAGGCTCTCGGCCAGCACCTTGTGCACGGTCGCGACCGGCATCGGCGGGGCGGACTCCTGCAGCCTGGTCAGGGTGGCCCGGTAGGGGCCGGCGATCTCGGGCGGCAGCGCCGCCTCGAAGATCGACATCACCTGGCCGAACTTCATCGCCCCGCCCTTGAGTTCGCCGAGCACCTTGAACAGCTGCTCGGCGGTACGGGCCTGGATCTGGGTGGCGACAGCCTCCGCCGACTTGCCGAAGGTCTTCTTGCCGACGCCCAGGGCGGTGCGTCCGGCGAAACCCAGGGGGAGGGCGGCCAGCTTGGCGGTGCGCGTGACAGCGCGAAGGGGAAGATCGCTCACAGCCTCATTGTCCGTGATAAAGGGTCGTTCACGCCACAATCACGAGCAGGCAATGTAAGTGATCATTTACTGCTCGAGATCGTTACTCGTGGATCGTTCACTGTGCGCAAGAGTATGTTCTCCGCCGCATGTCGGCGCACGTTCCCCTGTGGACAACTACTGGGGATACCCGGCTTTAATCAACTTTGACCTGCAAAGACGTGATTTGCCCCCTGTGGAAAACGCAAAGTTTCGGCTACGGTTGCGCATGTGCCCCCCAACGTCGAGGTCCGCCGCAGCCGCCGACGCCGGAGAACCGTGTCGGCTTACCGTGACGGCGAGAAGACCATCGTGATGCTGCCCTCCAGCCTGACCAAGGCCGAGGAGGAGTTCGAGATCGCCCGGATCCTGGAGCGCCTGGACGGCAGGGAGCGCCGCAACCGCCCGCCGACCTGCGACGAGGAGCTGATGGAACGGGCCATGGAGCTCTCCCGCCGCTACCTCGGCGGCAGGGCCGTGCCGCGCAGCGTCCGCTGGGTGGCCAACCAGCGCAGCCGCTGGGGCTCGTGCACCCCGGAGGACCGCACCATCCGCATCTCCAGCATGCTGCGCGGCATGCCGGTGTGGGTCGTCGACTACATCCTCGTGCACGAACTGGCGCACCTGCTGGAACCCGGCCACAACGCCGCCTTCTGGCGGCTGGTCAACCACTACCCCAAGACCGAGCGCGCCCGCGGCTACCTCGAAGGCGTCACCGCGGCACGGAGCCTGGAGCCCACCGGTTGAGGCACGTCGCGGTCCTGGCCGGGCGGGGTCCGGCGCAGGCGCCTCCCGGCGTCGACCCGGACGCCTGGCGGCTCGCCCTGCTGGAGGACGTCTACGAACTGGCCGAGAGCCTGGACCAGGTCACGGCCGTGATGGCCGCGCCCGCCGCGCTGCGCGCCGAGGCCGAGGCGCTGACCTGGCCGGGCGCGCCGGTGCTCACCGCGCGCACCCCGCTGGAGGTGCTGGAGGCGCTGGCCGCCGGCGGGGCGACCGAGGTGGTCGTGCTGGTGCCCGACGCGCCCGACCTGCCGGGCCTGCTGGTCGGCAAGCTCTTTCGCGCGCTGGCCACGGCGCCCGCCGCGGTCTGCCCCGCGCCCGAGGGCCTGGTCGCGCTGGCGGTCCGCCTGCCGCTGCCGGCCTGGCTGGCCGGAGCGCTGGCCGGGCTCACCCTGCAGACGCCCGACGCCCTGGCACGGCTGCGGGCCGCGGCCGACTTCCCCGGGCAGGTCCAGCGGACGCCCGGCTGGCACCGGCTGCGCGCCCCCGCCGACGTGCACCTGCTCGACCCCGGCCTGGAGGGCTGGGAGAACACCAGGCTCCTGCTCAGTACTCCAGCGCGCGCCTGACCAGGGAGCGCACCACGCGGTCGGCGGAGTCCGGGAGCCCGTCCACCGGGAACCAGCGCAGGTCGTCGGACTCCTCGCTGATGCGGTGCCGCGCCCCCGGCGGGGCGAAGGCCAGGTACTCCACGTCCAGATGCCAGGACCCCTCCGGGTGGCAGCGCACCGCGTGCCGGTCGAGCTGGGCCGGGCCCGCGGACAGCACCAGCCCCTCGATCCCGGACTCCTCGGTGGCCTCCCGCAGCGCGGCGTCGGCCAGCGAGGCGTCGCCGGGCTCGCAGTGGCCGCCCAGCTGCAGCCAGCCCTTGAGCTTGCGGTGCAGGGTCAGCAGCACCTCGGTGCGGTCGGCGTTGACCACCAGCGTGCTGGCGGTGATGTGCCCGGGACGGCACTCCCGCCACACCCCGTCGGAATGCCGGTCCAGGTGCTCCAGGAAGACCCGCCTGGCCGCGTCCTGCTCCGGCGAGGGGGCCTTCCAGTCCGTCAGCACCCGGACGACATCGTCGTGCAGACCGGTCACTTTTCCCCGGTGCCGTCGGTGCCGTCGGTGCCGTCGGTGTCACCGGTGTCGCCGGGCTCCTTGGGCGCGGGTGTGTCCTCCAGCTGCGACAGGTCGAACTCCAGCTCCTTGGCGTGCAGGAACAGGTCGGGGTTCTCCAGGTCGTCCGCGGTGGGCAGCAGGTCGGGGTGCGCCCACAGCGCGTCCCGCTCCTCCGCGCCCCTGAGCTCGGTCAGCGACCGCCACAGCGTCTCGGCCTCGCGCAGCCGCCGGGGCCGCAGCTCCAGGCCGACCAGCGTGGCGAAGGTGCGCTCGGCGGGGCCGCCGGTGGCGCGGCGCCGCCGCACCGCCTCGGCCAGCGAGGCCGCGCTGGGCAGCCTGTTCTCGGCGGAGGCCGCCACGACCGTGCCGACCCAGCCCTCGACCAGCGCCAGCAGGGTCTCCAGCCGGGACAGCGCCAGCTTCTGCTCGGGCGTCTCCTCCGGCGTGAGCTGGATCTCCCCGCCCAGCGCGTCCTGGATCGCCTGGGGGTTGCTCAGGTCCAGACCCGCGATCTTCTCCTCCAGGCCGGACAGGTCCACCCGGATGCCGCGCGCGTAGTCCTCCACGGCGCTCAGCAGCGCGGGGCGCAACCACGGCACATGGGCGAACAGCCGCTGGTGGGCGGCCTCGCGCAGGCCCAGGTAGAGCCGGATCTCGTCGGCGGGCAGCTCGAGGCCCTCGGAGAACGCGGCGACCCCGGCGGGCAGCAGCGCGCCGACCCCGTCGGGTGCCAGCGGCAGCCCGATGTCGGCGGAGCCGATCACCTCCTTGGCCAGCGCGCCCAGCGCCTGCCCGGCCTGGCCGCCGACCATCGCCCCGGACATCTGCCGGACCATGCCGATCAGCGGTCCGGCCATCGCCGCCATCTCCGGCGGCAGCTCGCCGCCGGGGCCGCCCATCGCCCCGCCCATCGTGTCGACCATGCGCTCGGCGATGGGGTCGACCAGCTTCTCCCACACCGGGAGCGTGGCCTCCAGCCACTCCGACCTGCTCCACGCCTGGGGGGTGATGATCCCCGCGGGGAGCACCGTGCCCTCGTCCAGCCACAGGTCGGCCAGCCGCAGCGCCTCGGTCACCCGGGTGCGCTCGGCCGCCACGACCGAGGGGTCGCCGCCCTCCACGACCACGTGCCGGGCGATGTTCTTGACCATCTCCCAGTTGACGGGGCCGCTGCCGGGGGAGGAGCCCGTGTTGCTCAACATGTCGGCGAACTGCCGGAGCATCGCCGCGAACTGGTTCATATCACCGGGGCCGCCGCTTCCGAACCCCATGCCGAACGGATCGTTGCCGGATCCGCCACCGCCCTCGTCGTCGGAGGGCCGGTTGAAGCCGAAAGGAGTGTCACCCATCAGAATCGCCTTAGGCTGCGAGGAAAGGCCATAACCTCAAGGTAGTCGTTTTCGGGAGCGTGCCGGGTCCGGGGGAAGGAACGTTCGCCATGAGCACAGGAGCGGGGAGGACCGTCGCGGTCACCGGAGCGGCCTCCGGGGCGGGCAGGGCGCTCACCGCGCGGCTCGCCGCGTCGGGCCGGTTCGCCAGGGTCGTCGCGCTGGACGTCGAGCGGGGCGAACTGCCCGGGGTCACCGGGGTGACCTGGCGCATGGTGGACGTGCGGGACCCGGTGCTGGCCTCCCGGCTGGACGGCGTGGACGTCCTGGTGCACACCGACGTGGACCGCTCGCCCGACACCGACCCCAGGGAGCGCCGCACCTACAACGTGCGCGGCGCCCAGACGGTCATCGCCGCCTCGGCCGCCGCCGGGGTCGGCCGGCTCGTCCTGGTCACCTCGGCCTCGGTCTACGGCGCGGACGCCGCCAACCCGATCCCGCTGCCCGAGGACTCCCCGCTGCGGGCCGAGCCCGACACCAGCGTCGTCGGGGACTTCCTGGAGATCGAGGAGCTGGCGGCCACCGTCCCCCACCCCGGCGTGGAGATCACCGTCCTGCGCCCGGCGGTGCTGGCCGGGCCCGGCGTGGACACCGTGGCCACCCGACACTTCGAGGCGCCCCGCCTGCTCGCCGCCAAGGGGGTGCCGCCGCACTGGCAGTTCTGCCACGTGGACGACCTGGTGAGCGCGCTGGAACTGGCGGCGCTCGGCGAGGTCACCGGCGCCGCCGCCGTCGGCTGCGACGGCTGGCTGAACGGCGAGGCCGTCGAGGAGATCACCGGCAAGCGCGGCTTCGAGCTGCCCGCCTCGGTCACCTTCGGCACCGCCCAGCGGCTGCACCGCCTCGGCCTCACCCCGGCGCCCGCCACCGACCTCTACTACGTCGTCTACCCCTGGGTCGTGGACTGCGCCAAGCTGCGCGAGGCGGGCTGGCGGCCCTCCTACGACAACGAGACCAGCCTCAAGGCGCTGCTGCAGGAGTCCGCCGGACGCCACGCGGTGGTCGGCCGCAGGGTCGGCGGCAAGGAGGCCACCATGGCCACCGCGGCGGGCGCCACCGTCGCGGTGATCGGCGCCGCGGCCGCAGTGCGCCGCGCCCGCCGCAAGCGCCGCCTGTAGGGGTATGTTCGACCCGTGACTGTCATCAGGCTGATGGACGTCCGGGACGATCCGCTCTCGGTGGACGAGGTCGTCGGCGCGGTCAAGGACCCCGGGGCCGGCGGCACCGCCTTCTTCGTCGGCTCGGTCCGCGACCACGACCGGGCCCAGGGCGAACCCGACGACAGGGACGTCGTCCGGCTCACCTACAGCGCCCACCCCACCGCCCTCGACCGGCTGCGCGAGGTCATGGAGAAGGTCGCCGCGGACTTCCCGGTGACCGCCCTGGCCGCCGTCCACCGGGTGGGGGAGCTGGAGATCGGCGACCTGGCCGTGGTGGTGGCCGCCGCCGCGCCGCACCGGGCCGAGGCGTTCGCCGCCTGCCGCCGCCTGATCGACGACCTCAAGCACCAAGTCCCGATCTGGAAGTACCAGGAGTTCGCCGACGGCGGCTCGGAGTGGGTCGGGGCCTGCTGAAACGGGCAATAAGCTTGCCCGCATGGTCAACCTGGAAAAGGGGAACGCTCGGCGCCCGCACCGCAGGGCGCTGACGCTCGGGCTGGTCGCCGTCCTCGTACTGGCCCTGGCGGTGGCCGGAGCGGTCATGCCGGTGCCGTACGTGTCGCTGCGCCCGGGGCCGACCATGAACACCATCGGCGCCAACCCCGAGACCGACAAGCCGCTGATCGAGATCACCGGCGCGCAGACGCACCCGGCGAGCGGCCACCTCAACTTCACCACCGTCGCCTACACCGGCGGCCCCAAGCGCCCGATCAGCCTGTTCACCGCGCTGCGCGACTGGCTGAACGGCGAGCGCGCGGTCGTCCCGCAGGAGACGATCTTCCCCAAGGACGAGACGGTGGAGGAGGTCGAGGAGGAGAACACCTTCCTGATGGAGGACTCCCAGCAGACCTCCGTGGCCGCCGCGCTGATCCAGATGGGCCAGAAGCCGACCACGGTCTCGGCCGTGCAGTCGGTCGAGAAGGGCCTGCCCGCCGACGGGGTGCTCCGGCCGGGAGACGAGATCCTCGCCGTCGCCGGGACGAAGGCCGACCGCACCTCCCGGGTCACCGGCGCGCTCAAGCAGTACAAGCCGGGGCAGTCCGTCGAGCTGACCATCCGCAGGGACGGCAAGGAGCAGCGGGTGTCCATGACCCTGGCGCCCGCCCCCGACGACGCGAACCGCGCCGTCATCGGCGTGGTCCTGCGCGACCGCTACGTCTTCCCGATCGACGTGAAGATCAGTGTGGGCGACATCGGCGGGCCCAGCGCCGGCCTGATGTTCTCGCTGGGCATCTACGACCTGCTCACCCCTGGCGACCTGACCGGCGGGAAGTTCGTCGCCGGCACCGGGACGATCACCCCCGAGGGCCAGGTCGGCGCGATCGGCGGCATCCAGCAGAAGATGCTCGGCGCGCGGAAGGCGGGAGCCACCGTCTTCCTCGTCCCGGCCGGCAACTGCGACGAGGCCGTCACCGCCGCCCCCGACGGGCTCCGCCTGGTCAAGGCCGAGACCCTGGACGGCGCCGTCAAGGCGCTGCAGTCGCTGCAGAGCGGGCAGGGCGCCGTCCCGGGGTGCTCGGCCTCCTGAGGCGGACGCCGCTCACTCGTCCGGCAGGAGGGTCTGGGCCAGCGCCTCGGCGAGGTCGGGCACCAGATCCTCCGCCGACAGCAGCTCGTCCTCATGGCGGCGGATGCGCAGCACCGCGTGCCGCGTGCCGTCCCGCAGCACGCCCACCACGATCTTCAGCTCCTCGTGCAGCGGGTGGGCGCTGGCCCAGGCGACGGCGTCGCCCTCGGCGGGGATCTGCTCCTCCACCTCCGGCGGCAGGGTGATCCGCACCATCGCCAGGGCGCAACCGGCGACGCTCTCGGGCCAGACGATGCCCGGCAGCAGCGCGCCGATATCCTCATCGGGCAACTCGCCCTGGTCGACCGCGGTGAGCCCGGCGCCGGCCTCCAGACCAAGCTCGTCCGCAAGTTCCGGCTGGACCCTCAGCAGTTCCGACGTCTCCACCAGAGCGAACAGCTGCGGGGGACCGTCCCAGCCGGTCTGCTGCTCGATGCTCTTCACGGTCTCTTCCAGTGCGGTCATGCCGTTATTGTTTCGCCGCCCGACAGGTGATCCGGTCGGGAACTGTGGAAGTTGTGGATAAGTTGCCTAGTAGAGCCGACAGGAACTTGAGAATCGGAGAGAAGCGTTGAGCTTCCGAAATCCGGCCCCGGGACGGCGTCTCCCCGGCCGTGGCCCCAGACTCCTGGCGCCCGTACTGATCACGCTTGCGGTGCTGGTAGGACTGTTCTTCGTCTTCGCGGGCGTGTGGACGGACCTGCTGTGGTACCGGTCGCTCGGTGACGGGTTCTCCAAGGTCTTCACCACCCAACTGTGGACGAGGGCGCTGCTGTTCTTCAGCGGCGGCCTGCTGATGGCGCTGGCAGTCGGCGCCAACATCGTGATCGCCTACCGGCTGCGTCCGGCCTACCGGCCGGTCTCGGTGGAGCAGCAGGGCCTCGAGCGGTACCGCACCGCCGTCGACCCGCACCGCAAGGCCGTCCTGTTCACCCTGCTCGGCGCGATCGGCCTGTTCAGCGGCCTGTCCGCGGCGGGCCAGGTCGGCACCTGGCTGGCGTTCATGAACCGCACCCCCTTCGGGGAGAAGGACGCGCAGTTCGGGATGGACATCTCGTTCTTCGTGTTCGTCTACCCGTTCCTGCGGCTCATCCTCGGCTTCGCGTTCGTCATGGTCGTCCTGTCGCTCCTGACCGCGGTGGGCGTGCACTACCTGTACGGGGGCCTGCGGCTGCAGGGCCCCGGCGACAAGGCCAGCCCCTCCGCGCGCGCCCACCTCTCGGTGCTCGTCGGCCTGTTCGTGCTGCTCAAGGCCATCGCCTACTGGGTCGACCGGTGGGGCCTGGCCTACTCCGAACGCGGCAAGGTCACCGGCCCCGGCTACACCGACGTCACCGCGGTGCTGCCGGCCAAGACGATCCTGGCCGCGATCGCGCTGATCTGCGCGATCCTGTTCTTCGTCAACATCTGGCGGCGCGGCATGATGCTGCCGGGCGTCGGGTTCGGCCTGCTCGTCCTGTCGGCGATCCTGCTGGGCGGCGTCTACCCGCTGCTGATCCAGCAGTTCCAGGTCAAGCCGAACGAGCTCGCCAAGGAGCGCACCTACATCCAGCGCAACATCGACGCGACGCGGCAGGCGTTCGGCGTCAAGGACGTGGCGGGGCAGAACTACGCGCCCAACAAGCAGCCCGGCACCAAGGAGCTCGAGGAGTACTCCAAGACCCTCCCGAACGTGCGGCTGCTCGACCCGGAACTGCTGTCGCCCACCTTCCGCCAGCAGCAGCAGCTCCAGGGCTTCTACGACTTCGCCAACCCGCTCGACATCGACCGCTACCCCGACGCCGACGGCGAGCCGCAGGACACCCTGGTGGCGGTCCGCGAGCTGACCGGCCCGCCGGAGAACGCCTCCGGCTGGGTCAACGAGCACCTGACCTACACCCACGGCTACGGCTTCGTCTCGGCCAAGGGCAACCAGGTCGACCCCGAGAGCAAGGGGCCGATCTACCAGTCCTACGGCATGCCGCAGGACTGCTCCGACAAGCTCCCCGACGGCTCCTGCCGGCTGAAGATCGACAAGCCGCAGGTCTACTTCGGCGAGCAGTCCCCGCAGTACTCCATCGTCGGCAACCAGAAGGAACTCGACTACCCGCCGAACCAGCAGACGACCTACACCGGCATCGGCGGAGTCAAGATGGACTCCTTCGTCAACCGGGTCGCCTACGCGCTGAAGTTCCAGGACCGCAACATCCTGCTGTCCAGCGAGATCAACGCCAAGTCCCGCATCCTCTACGACCGCTCGCCGCGCGAGCGGGTGCAGAAGGCCGCGCCGTGGCTGACCGTGGACGGCAACGCCTACCCGGTCGTCGCCGGAGGGCGCATCGTCTGGATGGTCGACGCCTACACCACCTCCGCCGGCTACCCGTACTCCGAGCGGGTCAACCTGCAGGACCTCACCCGCGACAGCAACACCGAGCGGCCGTCCGTCGGCGCGCAGCGCCGTGACGACATCAACTACATCCGCAACTCGGTGAAGGCCACCGTCGACGCCTACGACGGCACCGTCACGCTCTACGCCTGGGACGAGAAGGACCCGGTCCTCAAGACCTGGCAGAAGGCGTTCCCCGGCACCGTCAAGAGCAAGGCCGAGCTCAAGAGCGCGATGGACGGGCAGATCTACTCCCACATCCGCTACCCCGAGGACATCTTCAAGGTCCAGCGGGGCGTGCTGTCGAAGTACCACGTGACGGACCCGAGCGGCTTCTACAGCGGCCAGGACTACTGGCAGGTGCCGACCGACCCGACCGAGAAGGGCGTCACGGAGCCCCCGTACTTCCTGACCATCCAGATGCCGGGCAAGGAGAACGCGGCCGAGGCAGAATCGCCGAACTTCGCGCTCACCTCGACGTACGTGGCCCGCAACGGCAACAACCTCACCGGCTACCTGTCGGCCAACAGCGATCCGAGCTCGGACACCTTCGGCGAGCTGAGACTGCTCCAGGTGCCACGCGAAGTCGCCATCTCGGGACCCACCCAGATCCAGAACGACTTCAAGGGCAACGAGCAGGCGGCGCCCATCCTCAACCGGCCCCAGGGCAGCACCACGGAGGTCGTCTACGGCAACCTCCTGACCCTGCCCTTCGCCGGTGGATTCATGTACGTCCAGCCCGTCTACCAGCAGGCCGCCACCGGAGCCCAGTACCCCGTCCTCGGCTGGGTGCTCGTCTCCTTCGGCGACCAGATCGGGTTCGCCACCACCTTCGAGGACGCCCTCCAGCAGATCCTCAAACCCGGCACGGACGTCCCCGAACAGGAGGGCGGCGAACAGCCGCAGGACGGTGAAGGCGGCGAGCAGCCGTCCACGCCGCCGAACATCCAGCAGGCCATCGACGACGTCAAGCAGGCGTTCGGCGAGGCACAGGAGGCCCTGAAGTCCGGCGACCTGCAGAAGTACGCCGACGCCCAGGACAAGCTGGAGACCGCCATCAACAAGCTGGTCGAACTGCAGAAGCAGGCGCCCGCGAACACCCCGAGCAACCCGAGCACGGGCAACTGATTTGCCCAACCCCGCTCCATCCCGTAGTCTTGAGACACAACGACGCGGGGTGGAGCAGTTCGGTAGCTCGCTGGGCTCATAACCCAGAGGTCGCAGGTTCAAATCCTGTCCCCGCTACGAGACTGAGGCCCCCGTGGTCGCGAACCTTTGGTTCGCTTCCGCGGGGGTCTCTTCGCTTTTTCCGGGGGGCGACCCCCGGAGCCCCCGATGTGGGGGCAGGCCCCCACGCCCCCTCCTGTGGTGCCGCTTTCTCGTGGTGCTGTGGAAGGGGGCTTTGTCTTGCGCTCGTTCTCTGTCTGGGTGCTGCCTTTGTGGTCGGGGGGAGGGGGCTGGGGGTCTGGGGCCTGGGGGGTCTGGGGGTTAGGGGGTGGTGAGGGTGTGTCTTAGGTGGGTGATGGTTTTTTGGTTCAGGTTCAGGGTGTTGTGGAGGTAGTGGTTGAAGGAGCCGTATTCGGTGTTGATGCCTTCGAAGAAGGCGTTCAGGTAGTCGGGGTGTTGTTCCAGGAGGGGGCGGACCAGGTCGCTGTCGATGCCTTTGCTCTCCAGGAGGGCGTAGGTCCTCTGGTGGGAGGCGGCCAGGTGGGTGTTGGAGAGGGTGAAGTCGTCGGTGATGGTCTGGTGGGGGACGCGGAGGAGGGTGAGGATGACGGCGGACATCACGCCGGTGCGGTCCTTGCCCGAGGTGCAGTTGTAGACGAGGGGGGTCTGGGTCTCGTCGGCGAGGCGGAGGAGGACGTCTCGGAAGCCGGCTTGGACCTCCTTGCTGGACGCCAGGCCGCGGTAGCTGTCGAGGACGATCTGCCTTGCCTTGCCGTTGCCGAGCATCTCCTCCAGGACGCTGGCGTCGCCTGAGGCCAGTGCTGCGGTGAGGGCTGCGGCCAGGGCGTTGCCGCTTTCGTCGAGCAGGGGGATGGCGACGGTCTTGACTCCTTCGGGGAGTCGGTTGGGGCCGGATTTGGCGATCTCGGCGGGGCCGCGGAAGTCGACCGAGGTGGTGACGCCGAGGGAGGTCAGGTGGGCCTTGTCGGTTTCGGTGGCTTCGGAGAGGTCGTCGCTGCGGTAGATCAGGCCCCAGCGGATCGTGCGGTTGTCTTTGGTGGGGTAGCCGCCGAGGTCGCGGGTGTTGTGGGGGCCGTCCAGGGCGATCTGGCGGGTGGCGGTGATGGGGCCGCGGGCGTTCGCCGAACGTTTGGGGGCGATCTCGAAGTACCAGCGTCGGCCGGGTTCCAGGTTCGGGACGTCGGTGCCGGAGGATGTGGTCTGGGCGACCAGGTGGCCTGAGCGTGAGGGGTCGCGGGAGTCGGTGGAGGCGTAGACGTAGGTCTTGCCGGGTTTGCGGGCGGTCCAGGTGAGGTTGTGGGTGCCGTCCGCCGTTCGGGTGACGGTGACCTGCGTGATCCGGGGGCCGTTGTTCGGGTGGGCGGAGGCGGCGGGTTGGACGGCGCCGAACGCGATGATCGCGCCCAGGGCGGTGAAGCCCGCGCGGCGCGGGACGGACGTGGGGGGATTCAAAGGGGGCTCCCTTCTTGCATCGGGTTGATCACCCGATGAGCCCCGACAGGCTCGCAAGGCATGACGTAAGTCACATTCGAGGTCCCGCTGATTGGGACGTCTCGAAATCAGAATTCGTCATGGCCGTTTTACGGTCCGTGTCGGTGGCCTGCGGAAGTTCGCCCCCGGGGCGCGGGGTCAGGGGATCTGCGCGGCGATCTCGTGGGTGAGGGCCACCAGGTCGGGAGGGAGCCGGTCGAGGCGGGAGTCCAGGTCGTCGCGGAAGTGGTGGCGCTCCACCCGGGGGGCGGGCAGGGAGGTGGGCATCCAGGCCGAATGGATCATGAAGGGGACGGTCCTGCCGGGGGGCGGGGCCAGGACGGCGACGGGGCCGCGGGAGACGGCGGCGGCGTCGAAGAGCTCCAGGCGGAAGCGGTCGTCGTTGTGGACGAGGACCAGCAGGTGGCCGTGGTGGCCGCCGGGCGAGGACCCGGCGTAGCGGGAGCGGCCCGCGGCGTTCAGGGGGCCTCTGGGGACGAAGCAGGGGGAGGTGGGGTAGTCGTCCAGGGCGAAGGTCCACTCGCTCAGCGGCCGCAGGGACTCGCGGTCCAGTGACGTGAGGACCGCGGGGGTCTCCTCACGGGGGAACAGGCCGGGGTCCACGCGGTCTCCGTAGTTGCGCAGGGCCCGCTGGTTGACGGCCTCGGGGTGGAAGCCCAGGTGGATCAGATGGTGGCGGGTGGGGGCGAGCTGCCCCTCGAAGGACCAGTCGACGGCGGAGAGCTCGGCCTGCCAGTAGCGCTCCGGATCGCGGAGGCGGGCGCGTTCGGTGATCTTCCCGGTGCCCGGGTCGAAGCGCAGCAGGGTGGTCAGCGCGGGGGACATGCCGTGGCAGTACATGCCGCGCAGGGCAGGGTCGACGGGGCGGCCGTGGGCGTCCAGGTCGTCCTCGCGCAGGTACATGCCGATGTCGACGCCCTCGGAGTGCTCCATGACGACCTCCACGCCGTCGGAGTCGTCGTACCTGGCGTAGAAGTGGTTGACCTCGGGGGCCAGCCGGAACTCGGTGCAGGGGACGCTCCGCGCGCCGGGGACGAGGTCGTCCTTGCGGATCAGCAGGACCGGGCCGTCGGGGTTGTTGGCGACGGTGCGGTCGGCTCCGAAGACCTCCTGGACGTCGACCTTGTAGGCGGTGTCGGCCAGCACCAGCCAGTCGCGGGTCTGGGTGATGGTGTGGGTGGCCTGGGGCAGGACGGCGCCCTCCACCTCCCAGCGCCGGACGCGCCCGCCCGTGCCGTCGTAGCGGACCACCGAGACGGCGCCGGTGAGCACGTCGCGGCTGACGGTCCACATGCAGCCGCGCTCGGGGTCGATCACCGGGTGGGCGGTGGTGGAGACCAGCGGCAGGACGGGCTGGTCCAGGGCGGGCCTCCAGTCGTCGCGGTGGCCGACCTCGGCGACGAAGCCCAGGGTCACCGGGTCCACCTCCACCGGGCGGCCGGCGTCCCAGGTGGCGAACAGGCGGTCGCCCCAGGGCAGCGGCGCGGTGTTGGCGGCGTTGACCGAGCCCCACGGGGAGTTCGTGCCGACCGGGCCGGGGGTGAACAGGTCGGGACGCGCGCGGCGCAGCCGGACCGACGGGGTGTCGATCACCCGGGGCCGCCAGGCGAAACGCCCGTGCCCGTCGGGGCTCAGGTCCAGCCGGACCATGATGCCGTCGCCGAAGAAGGCGTGCAGCGGGCGGGTGCGCTGGTCGGAGGTGCTCACCAGGAGGTGGCCGCCGATGTCGTCGGGCCAGCGGCCCGCCACGACGGTCAGCTCCAGGTCCTGGGGGTCGTCCTTGCTGAGGATCGAACGGGGGATCGGCATGCCGCCAATCAAACGTGCGGGTGCCGGAGCGTCAAGGCTTCTGAGGACATTCGTCGTCAGAATCATCGGGACATCCGCTCGGGCGACGGCCGCTTTGCCGGTACGGCCGCGCGCAGATGGGTATTTCCCGTTCAGCGCGCCCCAACGGACGGGAAAGAAGATCTGAGGTCGACTTGACGCTCGAGGAACTGGACGTGGCCGCCGAGTCCGGCCGGATCGACACGGTGATCATCGCCTTCACCGACATGCAGGGCCGCCTGCAGGGCAAACGCCTGACGGCCCGCTACTTCCTGGAGGAGGTGGCCGGCGGCGGCGCGGAGGCCTGCGACTACCTCCTGGCCGTCGACGTCGACATGAACCCCGTGGACGGCTACGCCATGTCCTCCTGGGAGCACGGCTACGGGGACCTGGTGCTCCAGCCCGACCTGTCCACCCTGCGGCAGGTGCCGTGGCAGCCGGGCACCGCGCTCGTCCAGGCCGACCTGCGGTGGCACGACGGCCGCGAGGTCGCCGCGTCCCCCCGCCAGATCCTCCGCCGCCAGCTCGACCGGCTGGCCGAACGCGGCTGGACCGCCCACGTCGGCACCGAGCTGGAGTTCGTCGTCTACAACGGCACCTACGAGGACGCCTGGCGGCGCGGCTACCGCGAGCTGACCCCGGCCAACCTCTACAACGTCGACTACTCCCTGCTCGGCGGGGCGCGGGTCGAGCCGCTGCTGCGGCGCGTCCGCAACGAGATGGCCGGCGCCGGCATGTACGTGGAGTCGGCCAAAGGCGAGTGCAACCGCGGCCAGCACGAGATCGCCTTCCGCTACGCCGAGGCGCTGCGCACCTGCGACGACCACGCGGTCTACAAGACCGGCGCCAAGGAGATAGCCGCGCAGGAGGGGATGTCCCTGACCTTCATGGCCAAGCCGGACGAGCGGGAGGGCAACTCCTGCCACATCCACCTGTCGCTGCGCGACCGGTACGGCACCCCGGTCATGGCGGGAGACGGCCCGCACGGCCTGTCGCCCGAGGGGGCGTCCTTCATCGCCGGCCAGCTGGCCTGCATGCGCGAGCTGACCCTGATGTACGCGCCGAACATCAACTCCTACAAGCGCTACCAGCCGGGATCGTTCGCGCCGACCGCGATCCGCTGGGGACCCGACAACCGCACGTGCGCGCTGCGGCTGGTCGGGCGGCACTCGTCACTGCGGGTGGAGAACAGGGTGCCCGGCGGCGACGTCAACCCCTACCTCGCGGTCGCCGCGATGATCGCCGCGGGGCTGCACGGGGTCGAGAACGGGCTGGAGCCGGGAGAACCCTGCGACGGCAACGCCTACGACCTGGCCGGGGGGCCCACGGTCGCCCGGACGATGCGCGAGGCGCTCGACGACTGGGAGTCCGGCACCCTGGCCGCCGCGGCGTTCGGGGACGAGGTCGCGGCCCACTACGCCCACTACGCGCGGTCGGAACTGGCCGCCTACGAGCGGGCCGTCACCGACTGGGAGCTGTTCCGGGGATTCGAGAGGCTGTAGATGCAGGTGGTCAACCCGGCGACCGGCCGGGCTGTGCGGACCGTGCCGGAGACCTCCGCCGAGGAGACCGACGCGGCCGTCGTCCGCGCCGTGGCGGCCTCCGCCTCCTGGCGGCGGGTCGCTCCCGGCGACAGGGCGCGGCTGCTGCGCGCCTTCGCCGCGCAGGTGGACGCCCACCTGGAGGAGCTGGCCCGGCTGGAGGTGCTGAACGCCGGGCACCCGATCGGGCAGGCCCGCTGGGAGGCGGGCAACCTGCGGGACGTCCTGCTGTACTACTCCGCCGCCCCCGAGAGGCTGACCGGGCTGCAGATCCCCGTCCCGGGCGGGGTGGACGTCACGTTCAAGGAGCCCCTCGGGACCGTCGGGGTGATCGTCCCCTGGAACTTCCCGATGCCGATCATGGGCTGGGGCCTGGCGCCCGCGCTGGCCGCGGGCAACACCGTGCTGGTCAAACCCGCCGAGTGGACGCCGCTGACCGCGCTGCGCGTCGCCGAGCTCGCGCTGGAGGCCGGGCTGCCCGAAGACGTGTTCCAGGTGCTTCCCGGCCGTGGCCCGCTCACCGGCCGGCGGCTCGCCGAGCACCCCGGCGTACGCAAGATCGTCTTCACCGGCTCGACCCGGGTCGGCCGGGAGCTCATGGCCGCCTGCGCGCCCGGGATCAAACGGCTCACCCTGGAACTGGGCGGCAAGAGCGCCAACATCGTCTTCGCCGACGCCGACCTGGAGCGCGCCGCCGCCACGGCCCCGTACGCGGTGTTCGAGAACGCCGGGCAGGACTGCTGCGCCCGCTCCCGGATCCTCGTGCAGGCGTCCGCCTACGAACGGTTCATGGAACTGCTGGAGCCGGCCGTCGAAGGCGTCGTCGTGGGCGACCCGTCCGCCGAGGAGACCGAGGTAGGACCGCTGATCAGCGCCGAGCACCGGGCGAAGGTCGCCTCCTACGTCCCCGACGGCGCCCCCGTGGCCTTCCGCGGCACCGCGCCCGACGGGCCCGGCTTCTGGTACCCGCCGACCGTCCTGGCCGCGACCGACCCCCGCGACCTCCCCGCCTGGCACGAAGAGGTCTTCGGACCCGTCGCCACCGTCGTGCCCTTCACCGACGAGGCCGACGCCGTCCGGATCGCCAACGACACCGCCTACGGCCTGTCCGGCTCCATCTGGACCCGCGACCTCGGCCGCGCCCTGCGCACCGCCCGCGCCGTCGAAGCGGGCAACCTGTCGGTCAACTCCCACTCCTCGGTGCGCTACTGGACGCCCTTCGGCGGCTTCAAACAGTCCGGGCTCGGCCGCGAACTCGGCCCCGACGCCCTCGACGCCTTCACCGAGACCAAGAACGTCTTCCTGGCCACAGAACCTTGAACGGAGCCACCGGCATGCAACGACTCGCGGGCAGGATCGCCGTCGTCACCGGAGCCCTCGGCGGGATCGGCCTCGCCACCGCCCGGCGCCTCACCGCCGAAGGGGCCACCGTCGTCCTGGCCGACCTCGCCGAACCCGAAGAGGGCCGCAGGTACGCCGACGAACTCGACGGCCTCTACCTCAAGGCGGACGTGACCGACGAAGAAACGGTGGAAGCGCTCTTCCGCACCGCCCACGACACCTACGGCACCGTCGACATCGCCTTCAACAACGCCGGAATCTCCCCACCTGAAGACGACTCCATCCTCCAAACCGGACTCGACACCTGGAAACGCGTTCAAGAGACCAACCTCACCAGCGTCTACCTCTGCTGCAAACACGTCATCCCGTACATGCGCGCCCAGGAAAAAGGCTCCATCATCAACACCGCGTCCTTCGTCGCGCGCATGGGCGCCGCCACCTCCCAGATCTCCTACACCGCCTCCAAAGGAGGCGTCCTCGCCATGACCCGCGAACTCGGCGTGCAATTCGCCCGCGAAGGCATCCGCGTCAACGCCCTCTCCCCGGGCCCCGTCAACACCCCCCTCCTGCGCGAACTCTTCGCCGAAGACCCCGAACGCGCAGCCCGCCGCCTCGTCCACGCCCCCATGGGCCGCTTCGCCGAAGCCGACGAGATCGCCGCCGCCGTCGCCTTCCTCGCCTCGGACGACGCCTCCTACATCACCGCCGCGGAGTTCCTCGTCGACGGCGGCATCACCGGCGCCTACGTCACACCCCTGTGACCAGGCACGGAACCCCGGTTTGCGTAAGCACGCCAGGCCCCATAACCTTTGAACACAACGACGCGGGGTGGAGCAGTTCGGTAGCTCGCTGGGCTCATAACCCAGAGGTCGCAGGTTCAAATCCTGTCCCCGCTACGAGAATGAGGCCTCCGTGGTCGCGAACCTTCGGTTCGCTTCCGCGGGGGTCTCTTCGCTTTTTCCGGGGGGCGACCCCCGGAGCCCCCGATGTGGGGGCAGGCCCCCACGCCCCCTCCTGTGGTGCTGCTTTCTCGTGGTGCTGTGGAAAGGGGCGGGGTTTTGGTGGGGCTTGGGTTTGGGTTTCGAGGGGGTGGGGCTCTGGTTTGCGTAAGCACGCCAGGGGTCATAGCCTTTGAACACAACGACGCGGGGTGGAGCAGTTCGGTAGCTCGCTGGGCTCATAACCCAGAGGTCGCAGGTTCAAATCCTGTCCCCGCTACGAGAATGGGCCTTCGTGGTCGCGAATCTTTGGTTCGCTTCCGCGGGGGTCCTTTTTTTGTTGTTTTTTGGGAGAGGTTCTTGTGGTTCGGCCTTGGGTGGGGGGTGTGGGGGAGGGCTTTCTGGGGGGAAGGATGGGGGTATGGCGCAGACGTGTGGGCATCTGGACCAGGTGGACGTGGGGGCGGGGCCCTCGGGGGAGGGGTGCGAGGAGTGCTCGCGGAGCGGGGGGCGGTGGGTGCATCTGCGGATGTGCCGGACGTGTGGGCATGTGGGGTGTTGTGATTCGTCGCCGAACCGGCATGCGACGGCGCACCGGGCGGCCACGGGGCATCCGGTGGTGTCCTCCTTCGAGCCGGGGGAGGACTGGTGGTGGTGTTACGAGGACCAGGTGATGTTCGGGGTCGAGGGGGCTCCGGATTATGCGCATTCGTGAGATTCGTGTTGCATGGGCGCATGATCCAGGTGGATGAGGGCGCCGAGCGGGGCGCCGGGCGGGCCGGGGCGGCTGAGCAGGGGGAGCAGGAGCGCAAGGCGGTCCTGCTGACCGTCGACGATGATCCGGCGGTGTCCCGGGCGGTGGCGCGGGACCTGCGGAAGCGGTACGGGCGGGAGTTGCGGGTCGTGCGGGCCGGGTCGGGGGGCGAGGGGCTCGAGGTGCTCCGGGAGCTCAAACTCCGGGGGCAGCGGGTGGCGGTGGTGCTGGCCGACTACCGGATGCCGGAGATGAGCGGTATCGAGTTCCTCGAGGCGGCGATGGACCTCTTCCCGCGGGCGCGGCGGGCGCTGCTGACGGCCTACGCCGACACGGACGCGGCCATCGCGGCGATCAACGTGGTGGACGTGGACCACTACCTGCTCAAGCCCTGGGACCCGCCGGAGGAGAAGCTCTACCCGGTGGTGGACGCGATGCTGGAGGCCTACCGGCGGGAGCCCGACGCGCCCGTCGCGGAGACCAAGGTGATCGGGAACCGGTGGTCGCGCCCGTCGTACGAGGTCCGCGACTTCCTGGCGCGCAACGCGGTGCCCTACCGCTGGCTCTCGGACTCCTCGCCCGAGGCGGTGCGCCTGCTCAAGGCGGCCGAGGTGGAGGGCGGCGAGCTTCCGGTCGTGATCACTTCCGAGGGGACGGCGCTGGTCGCCCCCTCCGGCGCGGAGCTCGCCGACGCGGTGGGGCTGTCCACCACCCCGGCCACCGACTTCTACGACCTGATCGTCGTGGGGGGCGGGCCGGCGGGGCTGGGGGCGGCCGTCTACGGGGCCTCCGAGGGGCTGCGGACGCTGCTGGTGGAGCGGCAGGCCACCGGAGGCCAGGCCGGGCAGTCGTCGCGGATCGAGAACTACCTGGGCTTCCCCGACGGGGTGTCGGGGGCGCAGCTCACCGACCGGGCGCGGCGGCAGGCCGTCAAGTTCGGCACCGAGATCCTCACCTCCTGCGACGTCGTCGGGCTGCGGGCCGAGGGGCCGGCGCGGGTGCTCACCTTCGGCGACGGGCGGGAGATCTCCGCGCACTCCGTGATCATCGCGACCGGGGTGTCCTACCGGGAGCTGGAGGCGCCCGGGGTCGCGGACCTCACCGGCCGCGGCGTCTTCTACGGCTCGGCGATGACCGAGGCCGCCCACTGCACGGACGAGGACGTCTACCTCGTGGGCGGCGCCAACTCCGCGGGCCAGGCGGCTGTCTACTTCGCCAGGTACGCGCCCTCGGTCACCCTGCTGGTGCGGGGCGAGTCCCTGGAGGCGAGCATGTCCCACTACCTGATCGAGCAGCTGCGCGGCCTGGACAACGTGCACGTCCGGCTGCGGACCCAGGTCACCGGGGCGTTCGGCGACCAGGGCCTGGAGCGGTTGTGCCTGACCGGCCCCGAGGGCGGCGGCGAGGAGGTGCCCGCGGGCCACCTCTTCGTCTTCATCGGCGCCCGCCCGCACACCGACTGGCTCGAGGGCGTGGTGGAACGCGACGAACGCGGCTTCATCCGGACCGGCACCGACCTGGTGGTGGACGGGCGGCGGCCGGCCGACTGGCTGCCCGACCGCGATCCGTGGCTGCTGGAGTCCAGCATGCCGGGCGTGTTCGTGGCCGGCGACGTGCGGTCGGACTCGGTCAAGCGGGTCGCCTCCGCCGTCGGCGAGGGTGCGATGGCGGTGACGCTCGTCCACCGCTACCTGGGCGCGTCATGACCGGGCGCCTGGGCCCGGCGGAGCTGCGCGAACTGTTCCTGTTCGAGCACCTCGACGACACGCAGCTCGACTGGCTGGCCGGGCACGGCTGGGTGGAGGACGCCGAGGCCGGCACCGCGGTGCTGGCCGAGGGCGCGCCCGCCGAACGGCTGGCGGTGCTGCTGTCCGGCACGCTCCGGCTGTGCCAGCGGGTCGGCAGGGACGAGGTCGAGGTCGTCCGCACCGACCAGGCGGGCGTCTACGCCGGAGCCACCCGCGCCTACCTGCCCGAGGGCGACACGCAGTACACCGCCACGGTCTGGGCGGTCACCGGCTGCCGGTTCTGGTTCCTGAGCAGCGCCGACTTCTCGGAGTTCATGCACCGCTGGTTCCCCATGGCCATCCACCTGCTGGAGGGCCTGTTCCTGGGGATGCGCGCCAACCAGGCGGTCGTCGCCCAGCGCCAGCAGCTGCTCGCGCTGGGCGCGCTGTCGGCGGGGCTGACCCACGAGCTCAACAACCCGGCGGCCGCCGCCGTCAGGGCCGCCGACGCGCTGCGCGGGCGGGTCGCCGGGACGCGGCGCAAGCTGGCGATGCTCGCGCACGACCAGATCGACCCGCGGCTGCTGATGCTGCTCGTCGACGTGCAGGAGGAGGCGGTCCAGCGGATCGCGGCGGCGCCGAAGCTGAGCGCGGTGGCCGAGGCCGAACGCGAGGACGAGCTGACCGACTGGCTGGAGGACCACGAGGTGGGGGAGGCCTGGGAGCTGGCGCCGATCTTCACCGGGGCGGGCACCACCACGGACTTCCTGGACCGGCTGGCGGAGTCCGCGCCCCCGGGGCTGCTGGAGGGCGCGGTCCGCTGGCTGGCCTACACCCTGGAGGCCGAGCTGCTGCTGGGCGAGATCACCGAGTCGGTCACCCGGATCTCCAGCCTGGTCGGCGCCGCCCGGCAGTACTCCCATCTGGACCGGACCCCCTACGAGCGGGTGGACGTCCACGAGGGCCTGGAGAGCACCCTGGTCATGCTGGGGGCCAAGCTGGAGGGCGTGCGGGTGGTCACCGAGTTCGACCGGTCGCTGCCGCCCGTGCCGGTGTTCGCCGGGGAGCTCCACCAGGTGTGGACGAACCTGATCGACAACGCGGTGCAGGCCATGGGCGGCTCCGGCACCCTGACCCTGCGCACCGCCCCGGACGGCGACCACGCGCGCATCGAGGTCCGCGACACCGGCCCCGGCGTGCCCCCGGAGCTCAGGGGCCGCATCTTCGAGCCGTTCTTCACCACCAAGCCGGTCGGGCAGGGCACCGGCCTGGGCCTGGACATCTCCTACCGGATCGTGGTCGGCCGCCACGGCGGCGACCTGAACGTCGAGTCCGAGCCCGGCGACACCCGGTTCATCGTGCGGCTTCCCCTGAGAGATCGGCCTTCGTCGGAGGGCGCTGCGGAGGATCGGGGAGAAGCGGCCGGATCCGCACCCTGAAGGCGGCGCGGTTGTCCTCCTCCGTCAGTTCCGGGGTCTGCGAGTCCACCTGGAGGGCGATCCGGGGCCTGGCCGACGCGGCGTCGGACTCGCGCAGCCGCGCGGCCTTCAGCTCCAGCGGCACCAGCCGGTGCCCGGCGGAGCCGATCCGCTTCCACCGGCAGGTGATCGTGGTGACGCCCTCGGGGGAGAGGCTGGAGGCCGCCCGGCGGCAGCCGGAGGTGTCGGTCGCCGTCAGCTCCTTGGGCAGGGTCACGGTGAGCACGGGCCGGACGGCTTCGGCGGGGCCGCCGTTGGCGACGTTGACGAACGCCGTCCCCGTCCGTCCCGGCCGCAGCGACCACAGGTCCCCGGCGACGGTCAGGTCGGCGGAGGAGGGGTCGAGCCGGGCCGGGTCGAGCCAGGCCGGGTCGGCGGTCGCGAACGCGTCGCGCGCCGGCACGGGCGGCACCGTTTCGGGCAGGGCCGCGGGCAGGGCCGCCGCCGTCCCCGGCAGGGCCAGGGCCGCGGCGGACCAGAGGGCAGTCCAGATCGTCCATCCGCTCACGGCATCGAGTGGTAGCAGGACACCGCGGCCGCGGCCTCCCGCCGCTCCGGAGGCGGCGGGAAGAGCACGCGTTCTTGGGCGGGGCGTGAAGAACCGGCCGGCCGGACCGGCTACTTGTACCGGGGCGCGGACCGGAAGGCGCGCCCGGCCGGGGTGGGGGAGCCGTCCGGGTCGTACAGGCCGGTGCCGCTGCGGTCCGTGGGCAGCGCGAACCAGGCGTAGCGCTTGACGTAGGGCTCGCCGCGGAGCATCTTCGCGGCCTGGCGGAGGAACGCGGCCTGCTGCTTCTGCGACGGGTAGCGGGGCGCGCCCCGGGTGAAGTCGGTCAGCGCGAACTCCGTCAGCCAGATCGGCTTCTTGTAGCGCTTGTGGACCTTGCGCAGGTAGCTCCGCAGCTGAAGGGCCGCGGGCTTGGCGCGGAAGTCCGCGCCGTACCAGTGCAGGGTGATGAAGTCGACGCGCAGCTTGCGCTTCTTGGCGCCCTTCATGAACCGGTCGAGCCAGCCGCCGGGCAGCTCGCCGCCGGTGGCGACGGACGGGCTGCCCAGGATCAGGCCGGTCCGCACCAGCCGCGGCCACAGGTCCAGCGCCTGCTCGACCGACATGTTCGCCTGGTCGCCGAGGTCGGGCTCGTTGAAGCCGAGCAGGTAGCGGTAGCCGCGGCCCTTGACCTTGGCCACGTCGTCGATGGTGGCCGCACGGTGGATCATCGGGACGAACTCCACGCCCGCGGGCGCGGCGATGCCCGCCCGGTCGGGGCCCCAGCCGTAGAACCAGCACGCGCGGGAGTTCTTGATCGAGGCCTTCGACTTCGGGTAGGCCCAGGTCGCCACGCCCTTGAAGCAGGGCTTTTTGCGTTCGGCCCGGTCGCCGGCGGCGCGCTTGTCGAGCATCGGCGGGACCTGCTGCCCGGCCAGGGGGGCGCGGTCCGAGCCGGTGGCGCCGACGACGTCCCGGGGTTCGGCGGCCGCGTGCACCCGCGGCTCCTGCCGCGCGCCCTCCTTGGGCCGGGCCTCGGGCACCTGCTCCTCCTGCGCGCCCGGGGCGACCGGCTGCGGGCTGACCCAGCCCACCGGGCGCGGGTCGCGCTGGTCGGTGATGACGTATCCGGCCAGCCCGGTGAGGGACGCGGCGAACAGGCCGACGGCCGCGGCCTCCAGGGAGCGGCGTTTCGTGCGGGCGGAGGGCACGCGCATGATGGCTTTCGACTCCGGGGGATCGGGTATCCGGGGACTGCAACTGTCTCATAGATCATTAAGTTCCGTCCGCTTCCATCCGAAAGGGTGCCGTGTAAGTTGACTGTCCGATGCGGAAAGGGGAACCGGATGCGGGTCTGGGTGCCGGGTGCCATCGGTGTTGCCGCCTTGCTCACCCTCTCCGTGGACCTCGCCGTCATCGCCGCCCAGCAGGACGAGGACGCCGCGCTGGACGAGCTCCAGGTCTCGCACGAGGTGGCGCACACCCCGGGCCAGGAGACCCGCACCATCACGGTCGCGCCGCTGCGCCACCGCCACACCCCCCACCTGCTGGCCGCGGGCACCGCCACGCTCCCCGCCGACGTGGTGGCCGAGGTCAAGAAGCTCAAGGGGGTCGAGGCGGTCGAGGTGGTGGACGGGGCGCGCACCCAGGTCGCCGGGCGGCAGATCGGCCTGCTGGGCGTGGACCCCTCGACGTTCCGCAACCTCGCCCCCAAGCAGACGGCCAAGCTGGACGGGCTGTGGCGCAACGTCGCGGGCGGGGACGCGGTCATCTCCTTCCAGGGCGCGAAGCTGGGCACCGTGGTCGCGGCGGGCGCCACCGGCAGGGGCGCGAGCGTGCGGATCGGCGCGGTCGCCCCGATCGGCATCCCGGGCGTGGAGGCCGTGGTCTCCCGCGAGCAGGCCCAGCGGCTCGGCCTGGCCAGCGGCAACGCGATCGTGGTGAGCGCGCCGAAGACGGACCTGAAGAAGCTGCGCGGCAGGCTGGCGAAGCTGCTGCCCGCCAAGACGAAGGTCACGGTCCTGCCCCGGCAAACGACGGGTTCGGTGCAGGTGGCGGGCACAGCGCGGTCCCCGCTGAGCGGGACGGCGGGCTGCTCGGCGCACATGCAGGCGGTCCGCAACGAGGTGGACGCGCTGATCGGCCCGTTCCTGGCGATCGGCTGCGCGCGGCCCGGCGACCCCCAGGACCACGGCACCGGCAACGCCTCGGACTTCATGCTGAGCTCGGGCGGCCGGATGCCGGGCGAGGCGTGGATGGCCGTGGGCGACCGCACCGTGAACTACCTGATCGCCAACTACGGCAGGCTGGGGATCAAGTACATCATCTGGCGCCAGCACATCTGGAACGAGCGGGTGTGCAAGTGCTGGCGGCTGATGGAGAACCGGGGCAGCATCACCCAGAACCACTTCGACCACGTGCACGTCTCGGTCGGCCGTTAGCCGCCCACCTGGCCGGGTAAGGGGCGGAACATGACCGTTCCGCCGATTCCCGAGAGGCCGGCCCCGCCGCCTCCGCCCAGCCCGATGCCCGATCCGGTGCCGGAGCCGAATCCGGTACCGCCCGCGCCGCAGCCCGCGCCGCCTCCGCCGGCCGAGCCGCAGCCGGTGCCGCCGGAACCCGGCCCGGGGCCGTCCCCGGAGCCCGACCCCCGGCCGGTATGAGCCGCCGGTTCTGTCGGTGGCCGCTCCTATGCTGCCGGCATGAGCCTGGATTCCGCCCTGCACGAAACGACGCCCGCCGAGCAGAACGTCCCGCCCGCGCGGCTGGAGCTGTCGGCCGACGAGGCGCGGCGGATCGCGCTGCGGGCCCAGGGCCTGCTCGGCGCGCCCGACCGGCGGGCGGGGGTGCGCGGGGTGCTGCGCGCGCTGGGCGCGGTGCAGCTCGACACGATCTCGGTGCTGGCCCGTTCGCACGAGCTGATCCCCTACGCCCGGCTGGGGGCGGTGGGCAGGGCCGCGGTGGAGGAGGCCTACTGGGGGCGGGGCACGTCCTTCGAGTACTGGTCGCACGCCGCGTGCGTCCTGCCGATCGAGGAGTGGCCGCTGTTCGCCTTCCGGCGCCGGGAGTACGCGCGGCGCGGTCACCGCTGGCACCGGATGGAGGACAGGGAGCGCTCCTGCGCGGCGGTGGCGCGGCGGTTGCGCGAGGAGGGCCCGCTGACGGCGTCGGACCTGGGCGCGAGCAGCGTGCCCGGCGGCACCTGGTGGGACTGGTCCGAGTCGAAGATCGCGATCGAGTGGCTGCTGGACGTCGGCGAGGTGGTCTGCGTGGAGCGGCGCGGCTGGAAGCGGGTGTACGACCTGGCCGAGCGGGCGGTCCCGGCCGCCCTGCGCGAGAACGAGCCGGACGACGAGACCTGCCTGACCGCCCTGGTGGCGCAGGCGGGCCGGGCGCTGGGCGTCGCCACGCGGGCCGACCTGGCCGACTACCACCGGCTGCGCGCCGCGCAGGTCGACCGGGTGGTCGAGGCGGCGGGGCTGGTGCCGGTGCGCGTCGCGGGCTGGGGGCGTCCCGCCTGGGCCGACCCGGCGGCCCTGGAGTCCCCGCCGCGCGGCAGGCACCGCACCACGCTGCTGTCGCCGTTCGACTCGCTGGTCTGGGACCGGCCGCGCACCGAGCGGATCTTCGGCTTCACCCACCGGCTGGAGGCCTACGTGCCCAAGGCCAGGCGCGTGCACGGCTACTTCGCGATGCCGCTGCTGGCCGGCGGGCGGCTGGTGGGCCGGGTGGATCCGGCGCGGGAGGGGTCCACGCTGGTCGCACGGCAGATCTCGCTGGACGGGCCCCGGTGCGTGGAGCCCGCCGCGCGGGCGCTGCAGGAGGCCGCCCGCTGGGTGGGATGCGACTCCGTCGCCGTGGAGAGGGTCCTGCCCGCGCAGCTCGCCCCCGCGCTGGGTTCGGCGTTGCGTTCCTTGTCATAGCCGGACGAAAAGCGCTCTGGGCAACTACCTCCCCCGTGAGTAACATCGGCCCGGTCCGCATCGTTACCCTACGGTTCGGTAACCCCGTCGGTGCCGCTGCGGCAGCGGTCGCGCACACATCCTTTTGGCGTTGGAAGGACCTTCGATGACCTCGTGGCTCCGAGACTGGTTGGACAGGCCGAACCCGGAACGGGGGGTGCACCTGGCCGACGAGGAGGGCGGTTGGGAGTACCGGAGCTACGACCGGATCGCGTCCTCGGCCAAGCGGGTCGCCGCGGCGCTGGCCGAGGAGGGCGTGGGGACCGGCGACGTCGTCTGCGCGATCATCCCCACCGACCACGACCTGATCTCGACGTACTTCGGCGTGTGGGCGTCCGGCGGCGTGATCTGCCTGATCACCCCGCCGCTGTTCCAGACCGGCGAGGAGTACGTCGACCACGTCGCGGCGATCCTGCGCCAGGCGAAGCCGAAGCTGACCGTCGCCAGCACCGATCTGAAGGAGCTCACCGCCCGGTGCATGGAACGTGCCGGGCTGGAGGGCGAGCCGTGGGTGCCGCGGGAGGCCGCGGTCGAGGCCCCGCTCCAGCCCGCGTCCGAGCTGGCGCTGATGCAGTTCACCTCCGGCTCCAGCGGTGAGCCGCGCGGCGTGCGGGTCACCTGGGAGAACCTCGAGGCCAACTCCGAGCTCATCATCCGCGCGACCGGCTACCGGGAGGGCGACGAGGTCAACTCCTGGCTGCCGCTCTACCACGACATGGGGCTGATCGGCGCGTTCCTCACCCCGGTCACCCGGCAGGGGACCCTGCACCTGATGCGGCCCGACCAGTGGATCCGCGACCCCAAGCGCTGGCTGGAACGCTTCACCGTCGCCCAGTTCTCGGCCTGCCCGCCGTTCGCCTTCTCCTACATGGCGCGGCGGCTCAAGCGCGAGCAGGTCGCGGACCTGGACCTCTCGGGCTGGCGCAGCGTGATCGTGGGCGCCGAGCCGGTCGACCCGTCCGGCCTCGAGGCGTTCGCCCAGCTGCTGGAGGGCACCGGCTTCGAGCGCACGGTCTTCCGCCCCGCCTACGGAATGGCCGAGACGACGCTGTGCGTGACGATGTTCGACGGCAGCTCCTCGCCGCTGGCCGTCCGGGTCGAGACCGACTCGCTGAACTTCGGCGAGCCGGTGCGCATCGCCGAGGAGCGGCTGGTCGGTCCGGAGTCGCTGAACGACAAGGCCGGCTGGATGGTCGGCTGCGGCACGCCCGACCCGGAGCTTCCCGTCCGCATCTGCGGCGAGGACGGCAAGGAGGTGCCCGAGGGCTGCCTGGGCGAGGTCGTGGCCGGGGGCGTGTCGGTCTGCGACGGCTACCACGCCGGGGCCGAGGGCAAGTCCACCCGCTTCATCGACGGCGAGGTCTGGACGGGCGACGCGGGCTTCTTCCACCGGGGCCAGCTGTTCGTGCTGGGCCGGATGGGCGACAGCCTCAAGGTCCGCGGCCGCTCGGTCTACGTCGAGGACCTGGAGACCAAGCTCTCGGAGGTCACCGGGCTGCACAAGGGCAGGCTGACGGTCGTGGCGGTGCCGGGCGTGGGCAGCCGCGGCGTGGCGCTGTTCGTCGAGGCCGACGAGGGCGCGTGGACGGCCGAGGCCCGGCGCTTTCTGGCCCGCCGGCTGGACGACGCCGAGCTGACGATCGTCACGGGCCCGCGGGGTCTGATCGAGCGCACCTCCTCGGGCAAGCCGCGCCGCCGCTACATGTACGAGCAGCTGCAGGCGGGCGCGCTGGAGAACATCCAGGTCCTGGCCTGACGGCCGCGGAAGGCGAGACGGCCGGGTGGGAGACCACCCGGTCATTTTTCTTGCCGCCGCCCCTTGACCGGGCACCGCTGTAAGTATTGACTTACCCTCCGGGAGGGGCATGTGCCGGACATGACCACTCCGCCCGTCCGCGAGGGCGGGCTTCCCGTCACCCTGGAGCGTGTCAAGTGAGAGTCGCCATCACCGGAGCAGCCCGCGGCATCGGCCTCGCCACCGCCAAGGCGCTGAAGGCCAAGGGCGCGGCCGTCGTCATCGGTGACATCGACGAGGAAGCGGTGCGGTCCGCCGCCGGGGAGCTCGGCGTGACGGGGTTGGGGCTGGACGTCACCGACCGCGCTTCCTTCCGGGATTTCCTGGCCGGATCCGGCGATTACGACGTGCTCATCAACAATGCGGGGATCATGCCCATCGGGCCGGTTCTGGAGGAGACGGAGGCCGACGCCCGGCGCTGCTTCGACATCAACGTCCACGGTGTGATGACCGGTACCAAACTCGCGCTCGAGAAGTTCATTCCCGCGGGCAGGGGACATGTCGTCAACGTCGCCTCGGTGGCGGGCGTGCTGCCCACCCCGGGCCTGGCCCTCTACAACGGGAGCAAGGCGGCCGTGGTCGCCTTCACCGAGGCCGTCCGGCTGGAGGTGAGGCGGCACGGTGTGCACGTCAGCGCCGTCCTGCCCTCCTTCACCAACACCGAGCTGGTGGCCGGCACCCGGAGCCCCCGGGGGCAGAAGAACTGCGAGCCGGAGGACATCGCCGCCGCGGTCGTCTCCCTCCTGGCCAGGCCGCGTCCGCAGGTCGTCGTCCCGGCCGCGCTGGGGCCGCAGATCAGGTCGATGCCGCTCGTTCCGCAACGGGTGAAAGACCTGCTCAGCAGGCGTTTGGGACTCGACACCATCTTTCTCGAGTTCGACCACGGTGCACGTAAGTCCTACGATGAGCGCATCCGCTCGTGAAGTATCACGTTTCGGCGGCTCGCGTCGCATTTGCGACGTGAGCAGCCTAAACTCTCCCGCGTGACTGACGAGCAGCCGGTTTTTGTAGACGGCACCGGCAAACGCCGCAAGCTCTTCCAGGTCGCGGGGGTTATCTCGGGGGTCGTCATCGCGGGATATGCAATCGCACTCGGGGTGAGTTTGGGGACGGGGACAGAGGTACCGCTCACTACATGGGTGGTGCCCGAAAAGAAGACGCGGTCGGCCGAGAACGCGAAGCTCCGGCGCAAGACCGTGGTGCCCTCCGCCGTGCCGCAACCATCCGTTCCCGTCTATGTCCCCCCGGTGGTGTCCCCTTCGGCTAGCGTCACTCCGACGGAGACCCCGACCCAGACCCAGGCTCCGCGTCCGACGAAGACGGCCACCTCCCGGCCGACCGTCATCACCAAGAGCCCCAAACCCACCCCGTCCACCCCGACTGAGACAGCGTCGCCGTCTCCGAGCGCCACCCCCACGGCGACGCCCCAGCCGCCCGGCGAGACCGATCCGGGCGTTCCGCCCGCCGAACCGCCGGTCCAGGAGAAGAAGACCGCCGAGGAATGAAACAACGCGATCCCCGCGCGCACTGGTTCCTGCTCGCCTTCGGGTGCTTCCTGCTGAGCTGCATCCTGCTGATGAACGGTTACGTCAGCGGGGCGGTCGGCGAGGTGCCGCGCAAGCCGGTGGACGAGTCCGGCCAGGCCCCACCCGAGGTGACCCAGGGCGGGCCGGTGGTCAACACCCAGGACGGCGACCTCCGCTCCGTCCACATGCCGCGCAAGACCATCGCCCTCACCTTCGACGACGGGCCGGACCCGCGGTGGACGCCGCAGATCCTGGACGTCCTGAAGAAGCACAACGCGCGAGGCAGTTTCTTCATGGTCGGCGGCAACGTCGCCAAGCACCCGGAACTGGTGCAGCGGGTGCTGGCCGAGGGCCATGAGATCGGCAACCACACCTACACGCACGCCGACCTGGCCGACGCGCCCGAGTGGCGGATCAAGCTGGAGCTGAACCTCACCCAGCGCGCGCTGGCCGGGGCCGCGGGCGTCAAGACCACGCTGATGCGCCTGCCCTACTCCGGCAGCCCGCTGGGCACGACCGGCGCGCAGTGGAAGGCCGCCCAGGTCGTGGGCGACTCCGGCTACCTGGTCGTCTTCACCGACGGCGACACCAAGGACTGGCAGCACCCCGGCGTCGACACGATGGTCGCCTCGGCCGTCGACTCCGCCAAGGGCGGCCGCGGCGCGATCATCATGCTGCACGACGCGGGCGGCGACCGCGCGGACGTGGTCAAGGCCGTCGACAAGATCATCACCACGCTGCAGCCGAAGGGCTACCAGTTCACCACGCTCGCCGAGGCGCTGAAGCTGCCCAGGTCCGAGGTCGCGGCCTCCGACCAGGACCAGATGATCGGCAAGACGCTGGTCTTCACCCAGAACTTCGCGGGCTGGCTGGTCAACGCGCTGGCCGTGCTGTTCGGCGTCGCCGGCGTGGCGTGCGTGCTGCGGCTGGTGGTCCTCATCGGCTTCGCGCACGTGCACGTGCGCCGCGTCAGGGAGCGCAAGAAGGACGACCTCCCGGAGATCAGCCCCTCGCTGACGGTCATCGTCCCGGCCTACAACGAGGAGGTGGGCATCGCCGCCACCCTCCGCTCGCTCCAGGACAACGACTATCCGGGCGAGCTCGAGATCATCGTGGTGAACGACGGCTCCGACGACCGCACGTCCGAGATCGTGGGGGAGATGACGGGGCCGGGCCTGCGGCTGATCGACAAGGAGAACGGCGGCAAGCCGTCGGCGCTCAACGCCGGCATCGCCGCGGCGCGGGGCGACGTCATCGTCATGATGGACGGCGACACCGTCTTCCAGCGCGACACCCTGCGCAAGCTCGTGCAGCCGTTCACCGACCCCAAGGTCGGCGCGATCAGCGGCAACGCCAAGGTCGCCAACCGGGACGGCATCTGGGGCCGCTGGCAGCACATCGAGTACGTGATCGGGTTCAACCTCGACCGGCGCATGTTCGACCTGATGCAGTGCATGCCGACCATCCCCGGCGCGATCGGCGCGTTCCGCAAGGAGGTCCTGGACGCCGTCGGCGGGCTCAGCGACGACACCCTCGCCGAGGACACCGACCTCACCATGTCCATCAGCCGGTCCGGCTGGCACGTGGTCTACGAGGAGACCGCCATCGCCTGGACCGAGGCGCCGTCCTCGCTCCAGCAGTTGTGGCGGCAGCGGTACCGCTGGTGCTACGGCACCATCCAGGCGATGTGGAAGCACCGCTCCTCGCTGCGCGAGTCGTTCGGCCGGCGCTGCCTGAGCTACCTGGTGGGCTTCCAGGTGCTCCTGCCGCTGATCGCGCCCGCCGTGGACATCTACACCCTCTACGGCGTGCTGTTCGGCGACCCGGTCAAGTCGCTGGTGACCTGGCTGGTGTTCGTGCTGCTCCAGGCGGTGGCCGGCGCCTACGCCCTGCACCTGGACCGCGAGCGCGTGCACCCGCTGTGGGCGCTGCCGCTGCAGCAGTTCGTCTACCGGCAGCTGATGTACCTCGTGGTCATCCAGTCGCTGGTCACCGCGGTCATGGGCAACCGCCTGGCCTGGCAGACCATCCGCCGTACCGGCACCTTCGCCGACCCCGACTCGGCGGTCGGCAGGCATATGGCCGCGGAGCGGCGGGACGACGCGAAACGAGAGGACAAGACGACCACGCACGCGTAGCCGTCCGGCACCGCCGAGGTCGCCGGCCGGGGTTCAGTGGTGCTCCTGCACCCCGGAGATCACCGCGAACTCGGCGTGCCAGGGATCGTGGACCACGGAGAGGCGGCCGGCCGGGCTGTCGATGAACGGGCTCATCTGGCCGCCGCCGAGCTCCTTGACCTTGGCGACGGCCTGCTCGACGTCGTCCACGGCGAAGTAGACCACCCAGTGCGGCGGGACCTCGGCGGGAACGTCGACGGGCATGGGCAGCATGCCCCCGACGGCCTTCTCGTCGACCTGCCAGCGGGTGTAGTAGGCGTCGCCTCCGGGGGTCCAGCCGAACACCGCGGAGTAGAACTCGTGCGCCGCGGCGGGGTCGCGGGTGAGCAGTTCGCTCCAGGTGAACGCGCCAGGCTCGTTGACCAGCTCGCATCCCTGGTGCTGCTCGGCCTGCCACAGCGGGAGGAAGGCGTTCTCCCTGTCGCGCAGCCCCGCCATCCGCCCGGCGTGCATGACCTGGGTCTGCGGGAGCGCGACGCGCCCGCCGGCCGAGGCCGCCTTCTGGAGCGCCTCGCCGAGGTCGGCGACCGCGACGTAGCTGTGCCAGCCCGCTGGAAGGTCCTCGTGGAACACCGGGCCGATCCCGGCGACCTTCTTGCCGCGCAGGTGGAACAGCCCGTACCCGTGCGCCTCGGGTTCGGCCTCGAAACCGGCGCGCCAGCCGAACAGCGCGCCGTAGAACCCGGCGGCGCCCTGGGTGTCCGGGGCGGACAGGTCGACCCAGCAGGGCACGCCCGGCGGGTAGCTTCGTCGTTCGGACATGCCTCCATCCTCACCGGAGGCCGTCCCGACGAATCGGGGTTTGTGGCAAGCTTTACCGGTTTTACCGGAAGTGTCAGTTCGCCGGGCCGGTCACCCGGCGCCCCCGCCGGGGCCCGGACTCAGGGGCCCAGGCGTTTCCTGCCCTGGGCCCGCACCCGGCTCCGCTGGGACGGGTCGAGCAGGAGGTAGGCGGCGACCGGGACGGCGATCAGCCCCAGGATGACCAGGGTGGCGAGCAGGTTCGGCAGGATCAGCCACAGGACCACGGCCGCGGCCCCACCGGCGAGTACGATCTTGGTGCGCGGGGACATGGGTCCACCTTTCCTCGACGCTGCCTGAGCAACGTGCACGCCGCGCCGCCGGTTCCCGGCCGTTCGTCCGGCGCGAGCCGCCGTGCGCCGCCGGGCGTGCGCCTCCGCCGCGGATCAGGGGGCGAGCAGGCGCAGCACCTCGTCGTGCAGGAGCCCGTTGGTGCACACGACGCTGCCGCCCTCGGGCGTGGCCTCCCCCGACAGGGAGGTGAAGCGCCCGCCGGCCTCCTCGACGATCACCTGCAGGGCCGCCAGGTCCCACAGGCTGACCTCGGGTTCGGCCGAGATGTCCACCAGGCCCTCGGCGACCATCATGTGCGACCAGAAGTCGCCGAACGCCCGGGTGCGCCAGCAGGCACGGGTGAGGTCGAGGAAGGGCTCGAGGCGGCCGCCCTCCTCCCAGCCGCTGAGGCTGGAGTAGGAGAAGGAGGCGTCGGCCAGCCCGGAGACCCGGGAGACCCGCATGCGCTGGGCCCGGGCCAGGCTGCTCCCGGTCCAGGCGCCGCCGTCGCGCGCCGCCCACCAGCGTTTGCCCAGGGCGGGCGCGGAGACCAGGCCGACCACGACCCGGTCGTCCTCCATCAGCGCGATCAGGGTGGCCCAGGCGGGCACGCCCCGGACGAAGTTCTTGGTGGCGTCGATCGGGTCGACCACCCAGCAGCGCCGCCCGTCCCCGCTCCTGCCGTACTCCTCGCCGACCACCGCGTCGCGGGGCCGCGCCCGCTCCAGGGCGCCGCGGATGTGCTCCTCCACGGCGCGGTCGGCGTCGCTCACCGGGGTGAGGTCGGGTTTGGTCTCCACCCGCAGGTCCAGTGCACGGAACCGCCGGGTGGTCAGGTCGTCGGCCGCGTCCGCCAGGACGTGGGCGAGACGGAGATCATCAGAGTATCCATCGGCCACGACGTGGAAATCTACTGTATCCGGCCGGTCCCGTCACCGGCGTGGAGCCTCCGGCGCGGGCGGCGGAGTGGGAGCATGAGGAGATGCCCTACCTCTTGCCGGACTGGGTGGCGGAGCTGACCGACCCGCGCCGTGCCGAGACGATGGAGGAGCTGGCCGACCGGCTCGTCCCGCTCGCCGAGCAGGCCATCGACGTGTCCAAGCGCCTGCGCGAGCAGCTCGCGCTGCTGAACGCGCCGTTCCAGGCCGAGGCGCTGCACGGCCTGATCGAGGAGCTGAACGCCCGCGCCGCCCAGGCGTTCACCGAGGTCGAAACCGAGATCGAGGACACGGTCGGGGACCGCCTCGCCCGCATCCTCGAGCACGCGGCGGGCCGTCCCCTGCTGCGCGAGCGGCTGGCCGCCGAGCTGCTGCCGGTGCTGGAGCGCCAGCGGCGGTTGTTCGGCGAGCGGGTCGGCGCGCGCACGGCGGGCGCGGTGCAGAGCGCGGCCGGGACCCTGCTGGACCGGGCGGGGGAGTTGTCGGAGGCGGCGGGCGCGATGGTGCAGCAGGTGCTGCCCGCCGTCCAGGAGGGGCTGGTCCTGGCCGAGCGCGCCTTCCGGCTGGCGAGCCGGGTGCGCAGGGCGGGCCGGGGCCCGGTCCCCGAGGGGCCGGCGCTGGAGGCGGGGGAGCTGGCCGGGGTCTGCGAGGAGACACTGGCGCGGCTGGAGCTGGAGTGGTCGGTGATCGGGGCCCGGTCCCGGGCGGTGCGGGCCGCGCTGCGCGGGGTGGAGGAGAGCGCGTTCAGCGAGGTCACCCAGGCGATCGCCGAGTGCGTGGCGGAGCTGGCGCCCGAGCACGCCAGAGTGCTGGACGAGGCGGAGGAGCGGGCGCTGGAGCTGCTCGGCAAGAGTTAGATAACACCCTCTACCGGAAAATCGGTCAATACGGGACCATGGTGAGGTTTCCGAACAAGAGGATCTTTCATGTCCCCCGACTTCGAGGTGCACCACTTCACCTACGGTCCGCTCACCCCGGTGCTGGCCTACGGGTTGTCGGTGCTGGGCTCCCTGCTGGGGCTGCACTTCACCACCCGGGCGCTGGCCGCGACGGAGCACAAGGAGCGGATCTGGTGGCTGACCGGCGGATCCGTGGCCCTGGGCGGCACGGCGATCTGGGTCATGCACTTCGTCGGGATGCTCGGCTTCAGCGTCTCCGGCACGTCCCTCGCCTACGAGGTGCCGCTCACCCTGTTCAGCGCGGTGCTGGCGGTGGTCTTCGTGGGAGCGGGGCTCTTCCTCGTCGGCTTCGGCATGCCCGTGCCGCTCGGCGGGCTCCTGGCCGGGACGGGCGTGGTCGCCATGCACTACACCGGCATGGCGGCGATGAACGTGGGAGCCGAGACCTCCTACGATCCGGTGCTCGTCGTGGCGTCCGTGGTGATCGCCGTCGTGGCCGCGACCGCCTCCCTGTTCTTCGGCACCCGGGTCAGGGGCTGGCTGTCCACGCTGGGGGCCGCCCTGGTGATGGGCGTGGCGGTCAGCGGCATGCACTACACCGGGATGTTCGCGCTGAACGTCCACTCGGCGGTGCCGGGCCCGGTGGAGGGCGCCGACCCGGTCCACCTGCTGGTGCCGCTGACCGGCGTCGTCAGCGTGGTCACGGCGGTCCTGTGCGCCTTCGTCGGCGGTTCGGCCAGCCCGAAGGAGCGCCGCAAGGAGGCCGAGTTCGTGGCGGGACTCGAACGCGAGCTGGGCACCGGCTACTGATCGGCCGTCTCGTCGCGGCTGGTCAGGAGCCGGCGGAGGGACTCCAGGCGCAGCGGTGAGGCGTGGCCTCCGGCGACCCAGGCGTCCAGGGCGCAGCCCTCCTCCAGATGGGAGCACAGGGGCGGGCAGCCTGCGGCGCCCTCGGCCAGCTCGGGGAAGCCCAGGACCAGCTCCTGCGGCGGGATGTGGGCGAGACCGAAGCTGCGCACCCCCGGGGTGTCGATGATCCAGCCGCCGTCGGGCAGCTCCAGGGCGAGCGCCGAGGAGGAGGTGTGCCGGCCGCGGCCGGTGACCGCGTTGACGTGCCCGACGGCGCGGTCGGCCCGCGGGACCAGCGCGTTGACCAGGGTGGACTTGCCGACCCCCGAGTGGCCGACCAGGACGCTCATCCGGTCCTTCAGCAGCGCGCGCAGCGCGTCCGGGTCCTCGCCGCGCCGGGTCACGGTGTACGGGACGCCGATCGGCTCGTAGATCTCCAGCAGCTTGGCCGGATCCGCCAGGTCGGCCTTGGTCAGGCAGAGCAGCGCGTCCATGCCGGCGTCGCGGGCGGCGACCAGGCAGCGGTCGATCATCCCGACCCGCGGCTCCGGGTCGGCCAGCGCGGTGACCACCACCAGCCGCCCGGCGTTGGCGACGATGACGCGCTCCACGTCGTCGGTGTCGTCGGCGGTGCGGCGAAGGATGGACGTGCGGGGCTCGACCCTGACCACCCGGGCGAGCGCGTCGGGCCGTCCGGAGACGTCGCCGACCAGCGCCACGGTGTCGCCGACCACCACGCCCTTGCGGCCCAGCTCGCGGGCGCGCATGGCGGTGACCGCCACCTGCCTGCGGCGGCTCTGGCGCACCAGGCAGCGGTAGCGGCCGCGGTCGACGGCGACGACCAGCGCGTTGACGGCGTCCTCGTGCGCGGGCCGCTGGCGGGTGCGCGGCCGGGAGCCGCGTCCCGGCCGCACCCGGACGTCGTCCTCATCGAGGTGTTTCCAGTCGCGTGCTATGTCACTGCTCCAGCATGTTCGTCCAGAGGTCGAGGAACTCCGGGAGGGTCTTGCCCACCGTGCCGGGGTTTTCCACCTCGATGCCGGGCACGGCCAGCCCCAGGGTGGCGGCGGCCATCACCATCCGGTGGTCGTCGTAGGTGCGGAAGACCCCGCCGTGCAGCGGCCGTGGGCGGATCACCAGCCCGTCGGGCAGCTCCTCGGCGTCGCCGCCGAGCCGGGTGATCTCGGCGACCAGCGCGGCGAGGCGGTCGGTCTCGTGCCCGCGGATGTGGGCGATGCCGGTGAACCGGGACGGGCCGTCGGCCAGCGCCGCCACCATCGCCAGCACCTGCGCCACCTCGGGGGCGTCGGACAGGTCGGCGTCGATGCCGCGGATGCGGCCGGTGCCGCGCACGGTCAGGTCGCCGCCGGACAGGACGGCCTCGCCGCCCATGCGGGGCAGCAGCTCGCGCAGCCGGTCGCCGGGCTGGGTCGTGGCCGAGGGCCAGCCGCGCACCGTCACCGAACCCCCGGTGACCACGGCGGCGGCCAGGAACTGCGCGGCGTTCGACAGGTCCGGCTCGATCACGTACTCGCCGCCGCGCAGCGGGCCCGGAGCGACACGCCAGACGTCGTGCCCGGTCTCGACCTCCGCGCCGGCCTCGCGCAGCATCCGCACCGTCATCTCCAGGTGCGGGGCGGACGGCACGGGCGGGCCCTCGTGCCGGACCTCGATGCCCCGGACGTAGCTCGGAGCGTTCAGCAGCAGGCCCGACACCAGCTGGGAGGAGCCGGACGCGTCGATCGTCACGCGGCCGCCCTCGACCGCGCCGGTGCCGGCGAGCGTGAAGGGCAGCAGCCCGCGCCCGGCGTCCTCGACGGCGACGCCGAGGGCGCGCAGCGCCTCCAGCAGCGGCCCCATCGGCCGGACGCGGGCGTGCGGGTCGCCGTCGAAGGAGACCGGCCCGGCGGCGCGGGCGGCCAGCGGCGGCACGAAGCGCATGACGTTGCCCGACAGGCCGCAGTCGACCGAGGCGGGGGCGGCGGGCGGGGCGGGGGTCACCCGCCAGTCGGTGCCTTCGTCGTCCACCCCGACGCCCAGAGACCGCAGCGCGGCGGCCATGAGCAGGGTGTCGCGGCTGCGCAGCGCGCCCCGCAGCACGCTCGGCTCCTCGGCCTGCGCGGCGAGGACCAGCGCGCGGTTGGTCATCGACTTGGAGCCGGGCAGCTCCACCACGGCCTTGAGCGGCCCCGACGCCACGGGGGCGTTCCACCTCGTCATGGGACCAGCCTATCGGGCGGGCCGCAGGCCCCTCTCCCGCGGTGTGAGGGCCGTTACAGGGGGTGGTGCGAGGGTCCGCGAAACGGGGGTTACTGTTCGAGCGAAAGCTGGTCGAACAACTTTTGTCCCCTCCTGAGGAGGATGAGTGGACGAGCTGTTGCTCGCGCGCCTGCAGTTCGGCGTGACGACGGTTTATCATTTCCTGTTCGTCCCGGTCACCATCGGGCTCTCCCTGCTGGTAGCGGTGCTGCAGACGGCCTGGCACCGCACGGGGAAGGAGCGCTACAAAAAGGCCGCGAAGTTCTGGGGAAAACTCTTCACCATTAACTTCGCGCTCGGCCTTGTCACGGGAATCGTGCAGGAATTCCAGTTCGGCATGAACTGGAGCGACTATTCGCGCTTCGTGGGCGACGTCTTCGGCGCTCCGCTGGCGATCGAGGCGCTGCTGGCCTTCTTCCTGGAGTCCACCTTCCTCGGCCTGTGGATCTTCGGCTGGGACCGGATCCCCAGGCGGCTGCACCTGCTGAGCATCTGGCTCGTGGCGATCGGCACCATGCTCTCGGCCTACTTCATCCTGGCCGCCAACTCCTGGATGCAGAACCCGGTCGGCTACACCTACAACGCCGAGGCCGGCCGCGCCGAGCTGGAGAGCTTCACCGCCGTCCTCACCAACGACGTGCTCAAGTGGACGTTCCCGCACACGATCTTCGGCTGCTGGGTCACCGGAGGCCTGCTCATGGTCGCGGTCTCGGCCTGGCACCTGTCGCGCCGCCGCAACAAGGACGTCATGGCCGCCTCGCTGCGGCTCGGCCTGGTCACCACGCTCATCGGCGCGGTCGGCTTCTTCGTCTCCGGCGACATGCTCGGCAAGGTCATGACCGAGACCCAGCCGATGAAGATGGCGGCGGCCGAGGCGCTGTACGAGACCTCCGCGCCCGCCTCGTTCTCCCTGTTCACCATCGGCACCCTCGACGGCCGGGAGCCGGTCTTCTCCTTCGAGGTGCCCTACGTGCTGTCCTTCCTGGGCACCGGCACCCTCGACGGGGAGGTCCAGGGCATCAACGACCTCCAGGCCGAGTACGAGGAGAAGTACGGACCCGGCGACTACCGCCCCTACATCCCGATCACCTACTGGGGATTCCGGATCATGGTCGGCGCCGGCGCGGCGATGGCGCTGATCTCGGTCCTCGGCCTCTGGCTGACCCGCAGGGGCAGGCTGCCCGACAGGCCGTGGATCTGGAAGCTCGCCATCTGGTCGGCGGTGCTGCCCTTCGTCGCCAACTCCGCAGGCTGGATCTTCACCGAGATGGGCCGCCAGCCCTGGCTGGTGTTCGGGCTGCTGAAGACCGAGGCGGGCGTCTCCCCCGAGGTGCCCGGCGGCACCGTCCTGACGTCGCTGCTGGTCTTCACCGCCCTGTACGGGATCCTCGCGGTCGTCGAACTCGGCCTGATGCTCAAGTTCGCCAAGAAGGACCCGCCCGAGGACCCGGAGCCCTCGGACGAGGAGCCCGCGGACGAACCCCAGCTCACCTTCGCGTACTGACGGGACGGCTCCGATGCACCTCTACGACCTCTGGTTCGTCGCCATCGCGGTCCTCTGGACCGGCTACTTCTTCCTGGAGGGCTTCGACTTCGGCGTCGGCATCCTCTCCCGCCTCCTGGCCCGGAACGAGACCGAGCGGCGGGTGACGATCAACACGATCGGGCCCGTCTGGGACGGCAACGAGGTGTGGCTGCTCACCGCGGGCGGCGCCACCTTCGCGGCGTTCCCCGAGTGGTACGCCACCCTGTTCAGCGGCTTCTACCTGCCGCTGCTGGTCATCCTGCTCGCGCTGATCCTGCGGGCCGTGGCGTTCGACTACCGCGGCAAGGGCGAGACGGACCGCTGGCGGCGCAACTGGGACCACTGCATCTTCTGGGGATCGCTCATCCCGGCGTTCCTGTGGGGCGTGGCGTTCGGCAACATCGTCCAGGGCGTGAAGCTCGACGAGGGCCACCACTACGTGGGCACCGTCTTCGACCTGCTCAACCCGTACGCGCTGCTCGCGGGCCTGGTGACGCTGTCGCTCTTCACCTTCCACGGCGCGGTGTTCCTGGCGCTGAAGACCACCGGCGAGATCCGGACGCGCGCCAACAGGCTGTCGATCCGGCTCGGCGCCCTCGCGGCGGTCCTCGCGGTGGCCTTCCTGACCTGGACCTACACCGAGCGGGGCACGGGCTGGACGCTCGCCACGTCCGTGCTGGCCGCCCTCTTCCTCGTCGGGGCGATCGCCGTGTCGTTCCGCGGCCGCGAGGGCTGGGCGTTCACCCTGTCCGGGCTGACGATCATCGCGGCCGTCGCGACGCTCTTCATCGGCCTGCACCCGGACGTCATGCCGTCCACGATCGCGCCGGAGAACAGCCTGACCGTGCAGAACGCGGCGGCCACGCCCAAGACCCTGGGCATCATGACCTGGGTCGCGGTGATCTTCCTGCCGCTGATCCTGCTCTACCAGAGCTGGACGTACTGGGTCTTCCGCAAGCGCATCGGCGTCGAGCACATCCCGGCGGCACCGTGAGGCCCTTCGACCCGAGACTGGCCCGGCACGCCCGCTCCACGGGCCCCTACCTGGCCGTCTGCGTCCTGCTCGGCGCCCTCGGCGCGGCCTGCGTGATCGCCCAGTCCTGGCTGCTGGCCCACGCGGTCGCCACGCTGAGCGTCCCGCTGGCGCTCGTGGGGGTCTTCGCGCTGCGCGCGCTGCTCGCCTGGGCGCAGGAGATCGCCGCCCACCGCGCCTCCGCCGGGGTGAAGGCCGAACTGCGGGAGACCGTCCTGAGATCGGTGATCGGCGGCGAGACGCCCCCGCGTTCCGGCTCGCTCGCCACCCTGGTGACCCGCGGCGTGGACGCGCTGGACCCCTACTTCTCGCGCTACCTGCCCCAGCTGGTCCTGGCCGTGATCGTGCCGGTCTCGGTCCTGGTCGTGTTGTTTCGCACCGACCCCGGAACGGCGGCGATCGTCGCCGTGACGCTGCCGCTGATCCCGGTCTTCGGCGCGCTGATCGGCACGTACACCGAGGCCAGGACCAGGCGCCAGTGGCGCACGCTGGAGGTGCTGGCGGGCCACTTCGCCGACGTCGTGTCCGGCCTGACGACGCTGAAGGTCTTCCGGCGCGCCGGATTCCAGATCAAGGAGATCGAACGGGTCTCGGGCGAGCACCGCAAGGCGACGCTGAAGTCCCTGCGGATCGCCTTCCTGTCCTCCCTGGCCCTGGAGCTCGCCGCGACCCTGTCGGTGGCGGTCGTGGCGGTGTCGGTCGGGTTGCGCCTCGTGCACGGCGGCATGGCCTTCGAGGCAGCCCTGTTCGTCCTGATCCTCGCGCCCGAGGCCTACCTGCCGCTGCGCCAGGTCGGCACCCACTTCCACGCCGCCCAGGAGGGCCTGGCCGCGGCCGAGGAGATCTTCTCGGCGCTCGAGGCCGAGCGCCCCGCCCCCACCGCTCCGGCGCCCCGGGGCTCCGGAGCGCCCCGGGTGGAGTTCGACGCGCTGGTCGCCCGTGACGGGCTCGCCCCGGTGGCCCTCACCCTGGAGCCGGGCGCGACCACCGCTCTGGTCGGGCCGTCCGGAGCCGGGAAGTCCAGCCTGGTCGCGGCCCTGATGGGCTTCGCACGGCCGGTCTCGGGACGGATCGGCGTGGACGGCGCCGACCTCGTGCCGGAGACGGACTGGGCCGCCTGGCGCGAACAGGTCGCCTGGATGCCGCAGAACCCCTACCTCATGCCCGGGACCGTCGCCGAGAACATCGCGATCGCCGTCCCCGGAGCCGCCGAGAAGGAGGTGCGCGCCGCCGCGGCGGCCACCGGGGTCCTCGGCTACACCACCCTGGACGCGCCGATCGGCGAGGAGGGCCGGGGCCTGTCCGCCGGACAGGCCCAGCGCATCGCCCTGGCCCGCGTGCACCTGCGCTGCGCGCTCCTGGACGTGCGCCTGGTCCTGCTCGACGAACCCACCGCCCACCTGGACCCGGTCACCGAACTGCAGATCGCGGAGGCGCTCGAACCCGTGACCCGAGACCGCACCACCCTGCTGATCACCCACCGCCGCGCCCTCGCCGTGCACGCCGACACCGTCGTGACGTGTCCCGGCGGGCGGCGCCTCGCCGCCGCGGGAGCCGCGCCGTGAAAGGGAACGGGACCAGGCTGGCGCTCGGCGCCCTGCTGGGAGCCGCCACGCTGGTCTGCGGGATCGGCCTGATGGCCTCCTCCGGGTGGCTGATCTCCCGCGCGGCCCAGCAGCCGCCGGTGCTGTACCTGATGGTGGCGATCGTCTCGGTGCGCGCGTTCGGGCTCGGCCGGGCGGCGCTGCGCTACGCCGAGCGGCTCGTCTCCCACGACGCCGCGCTGCGGCTGCTGGCACGGACCCGCGTGCGGGTGTTCGAGAGGCTCACCGACCTCGCCCCCGGACGGCTCGGCGCGTCCGAGACCCTCGGCCTCATCGTCTCCGGCGTCGACGGCACCGCCGACCGGTGGCTGCGCGGCCGGCTGCCCATGATCGGCGCCGCCCTCGCCGGGCTGGCCGCAGTCGCCCTGCAGTTGTGGCTGCTGCCCCCGGCGGGCCTGGTCCTGCTCGCCGGGCTCCTCGTCGGCGGCGTCGCCGCCCCCTGGCTGGCGGCGCGGGCGGCACGGCGCGCGGCGGTCCGCGAGGCCCGCGCCCGCGACGAGGTCTCGGCGCTGACCGCCCAGACCCTGCGCGGGCTGCCCGAACTGCTCGCCTACGGCGCGGCGCCCGGCAGGCTCGCCGCGATCAGGCGCGCCGACGAGGAGCTGAACCGCGCGGCGGGCCGCTCGGCCTGGTCCCTCGGCCTGGCCACGGCCCTGACCACCCTGGCCTGCTGCGCCTCCGTCTTCGGCTCGCTGGCCCTGGCCGTCCCCGCGGCACGGGCCGGGGAGCTCGACGTCCTGCTCGTGGCCGTCCTGGTGCTCGTCCCGCTCGCCGCGTTCGAGGCCGTCACCGCGCTCTCGGCCGGCGCCCAGCAGCTGCTGCGCTCCCGTGCCGAAGACGAGCTGCTCGACCGGGTACTGCGGGCCGAACCGCCCGTCCGGGAGCCCGAGACGCCCCGGGACGAGGGGCTCGCGGGCACCGCGATCACCATCCGCGACCTGGCCGTCCGCTGGCCCGACGCCGCCGGGGACGCGCTGGGCGGCTTCGACCTCGACCTCCCGCCCGGCCGCAAGGTCGCAGTCTTCGGGGCCAGCGGCTCGGGCAAGTCCACCCTGGCCGCCGCCCTCCTGCGCTTCGTGGAGTACCGGGGGAGCGTCACCCTGGGCGGAGTGGAACTGCGGGACCTGCCCGCCGACCGGGTCCGCGGGCTGGTCGGCCTGTGCGCCCAGGACGCCCACGTCTTCGACACCACCGTCGCCGAGAACGTCCGCCTGGCCCGCCCCGGCTCCTCCGACGCGGAGGTCGCCGCGGTCCTGCGCCGCGCCGGCCTGGCCGACCTGCCCCTCGACCGCCGCGTGGGCGAACACGGCGCGTCCGTCTCCGGCGGAGAGCGCCAGCGCATCGCCCTGGCCCGCGCCCTCCTCGCCGACTTCCCGATCCTGATCCTGGACGAGCCCGACGCCCACCTGGACGCCGGCACCGCCGACCGCGTCCTGGCCGACCTGCTCGTGGCGGCCGGGGACCGCACCGTCCTGCTGATCACCCACCGCCCCGGCGTCCCCGGCGCCGACCCCGTCCTCGGCCTCATGGACGAGGTCCTCACCCTGGTCCCGCGGGACCCACCGGAAAATGTCGTCACCGCCGCATAACCTGAGGGCATGTGCGGGCGTTACGCGACGGCGCGATCACGTCAGGAGCTCCTCGACGCCTTCGGCGTCCAGGTCGACGAGACCTGGGGCGGGGACGGCGAGGACCTGCTGCGGGCGGACTACAACGCCGCCCCCACCAAATCGCTCCCGGCGATCCTGGACCGGGCGGACCCGACGGCCGAGGAGGCCGTCCCCGTCCGCCGGCTGAAGATGCTCCGCTGGGGCCTGGTCCCGTCCTGGGCCAAGGACCCCGCCATCGGCAACCGGATGATCAACGCCCGCGTCGAGACCGTCGCCGAGAAGCCGTCCTTCCGCCGCGCCTTCGCCAAGCGCCGCTGCCTGCTGCCCGCCGACGGCTACTACGAGTGGTACACCAGCAAGGACGAGAAGACGGGGAAGACGAAGAAGCAGCCCTTCTTCATCGCCCCGAAAAATCACGACATCCTGTCCCTGGCCGGCCTCTACGAGCTGTGGAAGCCGGAGGACGGTGACTGGCTCTGGACGTTCACGATCTTGACCACCCAGGCCGTCGACGCCGTCGGCCACATCCACGACCGCATGCCCATGACCGTCACCGACGAGGACGCCTGGCTGGACCCCGCCACCCAGGACCCGGGCTCCCTCCGGGTCCCGGCCATGTCAGGCGAGCTGGAGGCCGTTCCCGTCTCCAAGGCCGTGGGAAACGTGCGCAACAACGGCCCGTCCCTCATCGAACCCCTGAAAGCCGAAGGCGGTGAGGAAACCCTGTTCTGACCGAACAGGGCTCCCTGCCGGATCGCGGAGAAGCACCCCCGCGCGTGCGGGGCCGAGGAGAGACCGGCCAGGGGCAGGATCCCGTGATCCGGATCATCCCCGCATATGCGGGCCGATAGTCCGCCATGCAACGCTGCGCACCTGTCGCGCGGGCCGCCCCCGCCTGTGCGGGGTGAGCAGGGCCGCATCAGAGCCGCCCTCGAAGGCCCCCGAGCCGTCCCCGCGTGTGCGGGGAGATCCCGCGTCCGGGGTGCGGCCGACGTTGATGCTGGAGCCGTCCCCGCGTGTGCGGGGCCGGTGCCTGCTGAGCCGGGGCTTCGGCAGGTGGACGGCTGGTTCTCGGTTCGTCGGGTTCAGTGGCGGGCGCAGCGGGGGTCGTCGGGGTTGTGGTCGTCGAGCCCGGGGCCGAGGCCGCGGTCGTAGGGGTTCGGGGTGCGGCAGACGGGGGTGACGGTGTGCGTGCCGCGGGGGCCGGACGTGGTCGGGCGGGGGGACGAGGGCAGCGGGCGGGGCTTCAGGTCGGTGAAGTGACTGGAGCACCAGGCGTCCAGGCGGGACACGATCTCCTTCGTCCGGAGCTTCTTCAGGTCCCGCAGGGCGGGGACGGTGGAGGCGAGGGCCGCCTCTTCGGCGGCCTTGGCCTGGACGGCGGCCTCGGCGCGGCGGCCGGCCTCGCGCAGGGCGGCGGCCTGGGCGCGGGCGCCGCACGCGGCCTGGGCGGCGCCGTCGGTCCCGGCCGGCAGGGAGGCGGCCGCGGAGGCGCGCCTGCTCCGGTCGCGCCGTGCGGGCGTCTCGTTCGACGCGCCGGACGGGGTGACGGTCACGGTGACCGTCGCGGGGGGCGGGGCGGCGACCGGGTCGGGCGGGCGCGGCGGGGTCTGGGGGAGGGTGAAGGACTTCAGCCAGGCGCCCAAGGTGAGCAGCAGGAGGACGACGGTCAGGGCGAGGCAGCCCAGGAGGAGCCTGCGGGTGAAGGTGCGGGCGGCGTCGTGGGACTGGTGCATGGTTCGCTCCCTGGGGGGCACGACCACGTCGGTGCGGGCCGGTCGTCCGTCGAGCTGATGACAGAAGATTACCCAGGGTGATAAATCGTCACACACCGGAGAGGCCGGGGGAGTGAGATTCTCCCGGGGCGGCCGCGGTCACCAGCGGTAGGTGCGGCGCTCCAGGACGGTGCCCAGCGACTCCACCACGGTGGGGTCGTACTCGGAGGCGGAGTCCAGGCGCAGCCGGTCCAGGACGGCGGCGGCGCGGTCCCGGTCGGTGGAGTCGCCGACCAGGTCGTCGTAGGCGTTGGCCACCCTGATGATGCGGCTGGCCAGCGGGGGGGCGGGTGAGGCGGAGTAGGGGGCGGACTGGCAGCGCACGATGTGGGCGACCCTGTCCAGCACGCCGGTCTGCTCGATGACGTTGGCGCCCAGCTCGGCGATCCGGCGCTGCTCGGCGGGGGAGGCCAGCACGGTCGCCCCGCCCGGGATGGGGTCGGGCAGCGACAGCTGGCCGATGTCGTGCATGAGCGCCGCGTACTCCAGCTCCAGCGACTGCGCCTCGGTCATGCCCAGCTCGCGGCCCATCGCCACGGCCAGCCTGCTGACCCGGCGCGAGTGCCCCGTCTCGACGTACCCGCCCACCTCGGTGACCCGGGAGAGCGCGCGGACCGTCTGCAGGTAGGTGATGCGCACGGCCGCGTAGCGGCGGAAGGCGAACTGGGTGGTGAGGATCGGCGCGGTGAACAGCAGCAGCGCCGCCAGCCCCATCACGGACGTGGCGACCGCGATGAGCATGCCCGTCGCGGTCTTGGCCGCGCACAGCAGCACGCCCGCGCGGACCTCGTCGAGGAAGGCGATGCCGAACCGCACCCGCACGGCCTCCGCCCGGATCGCCCCGGCGACCACCATGTCGGAGCAGCCCGCCGTGCACGAGATGAGCGCCATCAGGCCCAGCGCCGTCCACCACTCGCCGAGCGACAGCCGCTCGTCGAACAGCACGCCCGTCAGCGGGCGGAACAGGAACGCCACCACCGCGGCCACGACCAGCCTGCGGGCCATCGCGTCGAGCTGCGGCAGGCGGCCGACCGCGATGTGCGGCAGGGTGCCGGCGAACATCCCGGCCGCGGTCACGGCCACCACCTGCAGCGCCGAGTAGGTGACCGGCTCGCCGCCGACGCTCAGCAGCATCCCGTAGCCGAGCGCCCCGGCGGTGCTGATCGGCGCGACCTCGCGCCCGCCCGGCATGTTCATCCGGAAGAGCTCGCCCAGCGCGATGAGCGCGCCGAAGATGATCGCCGGCTTGGGCTCGTCCACCGTGCCCGCCGCGGCCAGCGAGACGGCCGCCGCGACGGTCAGCGCCGCGGCCGCGCCCAGCAGCACCAGCTGCGCGGAGTCCAGGTGCTGCCAGGCGGGTCTCTCGCGCGCCACCTGCAGGCGGCTGCCCGTCACCATGGCCCCTCGCCCATCACCTTGATCGGCGTGCTCGGGTCGTCGTGGTCCTGCCGGGTGGTCTGGACGTGCTCGCCCTCGGGCACCACGACCTGCCGCGGCGGATCCCACTCGGTCTTCTCCAGCGCGCGCAGGAACGCCTCGACCATCTGCGGGTCGAAGTCGGTGCCGCTGCACTTGCGCAGCTCGGCGACGCCCTCGGCGACCGAGCGGGCCGGCCGGTAGGAGCGGGTGGAGGTCATCGCGTCGAACGCGTCGGCCACGCCGATGATGCGGGCGAACTCCGGGATCTCCTCCCCGGCCAGCCCCATGGGGTAGCCGCGCCCGTTGAGCTTCTCGTGGTGGTGCATGATCCCGGTGAGCGCCTCGTCCAGGAAGCCGATCTCCCGGATGATCTCGAGCCCGCGCATCGGGTGGAGCTGGATCGCCGCGAACTCCGCCTCCGACAGCGGCCCGTCCTTCTGCAGCACCTTGGTGGGGACGCCGAGCTTGCCGACGTCGTGCAGCATGCCGGCGAACCGGATGGCCTCCAGCCGGGCGGGGCTCATGCCGATCTCCTCGGCGATCATCACCGCGCCGCGCGAGACCCGCTCGCTGTGCCCGCGGGTGTAGTAGTCCTTGGTCTCCACCGCCTGGCACAGCGCGGCGAGCGTGGCCTCGTGGGCGCGCTGCTGGGCGCGGGTCTGGGCGAAGGCCCAGCGCGCCACGAACAGAGGCAGCAGCACCAGCACCGGGGCGAACAGGCCGACGGCCTGGTAGACCCCGGCGATGAGCAGCCCGAACGACCCGTAGCCCAGCAGTCCCGGGGTGAGCAGCCGGATCTCGTCGATGAGCGCGCGCACGGTGGCCTGCCTGCTCAGCAGCAGGATGCCGCCGACCATCATCAGGTTGCAGGCGACGTAGGCGAAGAGCGCGCCGGCGAACGGCAGCAGTTCCAGGTCGACGGCAGGCCGCCAGCGGGCGTGCGGGCCCACCGGCCGGAGCAGCTCGTGGACGGTGCCCGCGATGTACCCGCACAGCGCGAACTGCGCGGCGTTGTACACCCGCTTGACCAGGGCGACGCGCTGGAAGGCGGCGAGGGCGCACGCGCCGACGAGCGCGGCGCCCTCGGGATCGAGCAGGACGACCGAGGCCAGGCAGGCCGAGAAGCTGAGAGACACCCGCGCCCGCTCCAGGTTGAGCAGGGCGGGCGTGGAGTCGCAGATGAGGAACAGCGCGGCCAGGACGACGAAGGTCTGCGGCTTGAAGCCCTCGTAGGAGGCCGTGGCGAGCACGAAGACCGCGCCGGCGACCACCGCGGCGACATAGCTCCAGGCGACGGGGGGAAGGCCGGGACGTTCACGCATGCCGCCGCCTCTCGGGACTCGCTCTCAGACCCAGGAAACACCCATGGGCTCGGTCAGTAGCACCACGGCGACCGCCGCCGCTTGGAGCACGACGAACGTCACGTACCTGAGCATGGTTTTTCTCCCCCCGAAGAAATCCGGGGAATTCCCCCGGATCTGGTACCTTGCTCCCCGCCACTGGCCGGTTCAGCCCAAGACTAACCAACGTGACGTTGCTCCCACAGCAACACGGAAAATCGAGAGCAAAGCGTGAACAGAACGTCACGCAATGTTGGACGACCTACCGGCCGCGCGCCCAGGCGACGGTGGCGGCCAGCCCTTCCTCCAGGGAGGTGCGGGGCTTCCAGCCGAGTCCGGCCAGCGCGGGGGCGGGGTCGAGCGCCATCGCGGGCAGGTCGCCGAGCCGGAACGGCGCGGTGCCCGGCTCGTCCGGGGCGCCCGCGGCCTCGGCGACGAGGGCGTGCAGCCGCCGGTCGGTGGTCTGCACCCCGGTGCCGATGTTGAAGCGCTCGCCCGAGCCCGTCTCCAGCGCCTTGGCGTAGGCGTCGACCACGTCGGCGACGTACACGTAGTCGCGGGTGTTGCCGCCGTCGCCGTACACGATGGTGGGTCGGCCCTCCAGCAGCGCGGCGGTGAAGATGGAGATGACGCCGGCCTCGCCCTCGGGGGTCTGGCGGGGGCCGTACACGTTGGCCAGCGCCAGCGTCGTGTAGTCCAGGCCGTGCAGCTCGCGGTAGGCCCGCATGTAGATCTCGCCGGTCGTCTTGGACGCGGCGTAGGGGGACTTGGGGCGCAGTTCGGCGTCCGCGCCGACGGGCAGCGTGTCGGGCACGCCGTACACCGCGCAGCTGGAGGTGAACACCGTCTTGCGGGCGCCCGCGGCCCGGGCGGCCTCCAGCACGTTGATGGTGCCCATGACGTTGGTGCGGGCGTCCAGCAGCGGGTCGGAGACGCTGAGGCGGACGCTCACCTGGGCCGCCAGATGGCAGACGACCTCGGGGGAGCGGGCGGCGGCCAGTTCGGTCAGTGCCGGATCGGCGATGTCGAGGTCGTGGAACTCCGCGTCGCCGCCGAGGTTGTCCCTGCGCCCGGAGGCGAGGTTGTCGACCGCGATGACGTCGTGTCCGTCGGACAGGAGCCTGTCCACGAGATGCGAGCCGATGAACCCGGCCGCGCCGGTGACGAGGATGCGCACCCGCGCAAGCCTACTGGTCGGCCTCGGCCTGCGGGGGTGAGGCCAGCAGCTGTTCTATCCGGCCGAGCACCTTGGACTTCAGGTCGGTGGGCACGGGATCGCAGCCGCAGGCCTTGCCGACCAGCTTCTTCACCGACTCCTCCAGCCCGTACTCGCGCAGGCAGGGGCCGCATTCGTCGAGGTGCTGCTGGATCTCGGCGCAGCCCACGTCCTCGAGCTCGCCGTCGATGTAGGTGTAGACCCGGGCGAGTACCTCGCTGCAGGGCGTGTCGTGCTCGTTTCCGCAGCTCATTGTGAACCCTCCCGAGTGAGGCCTCGTTCCACGGCGTAGTCCTCCAGCATGGAGCGCAGCTGCCGTCTGCCCCGGTGCAGCCGCGACATCACCGTACCGATGGGGGTGTTCATGATGTCGGCTATCTCCTTGTAGGAGAAACCCTCGACGTCGGCGAGGTAGACGGCGATGCGGAAGTCCTCGGGAAGGTCCTGCAGCGCCTTCTTGACATCGGAGTCGGGCAGGTGGTCCAGCGCCTCGGTCTCCGCGGACTTCAACCCCGTCGAGGTGTGCGACTCGGCGCGGGCCAGCTGCCAGTCCTCGATGTTCTCGGTGCCGGTGTTCTTCGGCTCCCGCTGTTTCTTGCGGTAGCTGTTGATGAACGTGTTGGTGAGGATCCGGTAGAGCCAGGCCTTGAGGTTGGTGCCCTCCTTGAACTGGTGGAAGGAGGCGAAGGCCTTGGCGAAGGTCTCCTGGACGAGGTCTTCGGCGTCCGCGGGGTTGCGGGTCATCCGCAGCGCGGCCGGATAGAGCTGGTCGAGGAAGGGCAGCACATCGCGCTGGAAACGCTCGCTGCGCTGGGCCATCGTCTCGGTGGAGCCCGGTACTGTACCCACCCCCTGGGAAGGAACCGATGCACGATCTTGCACATACGACAATAGCCGTACGTCCTGACCACCACCGTCACGGACCCCTGCTAGGACCGGCATGGACCACCCCTCACACGTTGTACCTTCGAGGCAACATCGGAAGGCAGGTGCTCATTCCCGGTAAGACAACCCTTCCCTCCGGCGCCGAGGGGTGACGTGACGGCCGGTACGGGGAAGGATGACCCGTACACGTAGACAGGAGTCCCCCTTTTGCTGCCGCTACCGGGCAGATCCCCCGCGCTCAATCAGGATCACGACAACGACGAGCTGTCGGGCTACTGGAGGTTCTACCACGCCGTGGCCGCCGCCCAGCTGGCGCGCTGGCTGCCCCGGCGCAGTTCGGTGGTCCTGGACGTCTCGGGTGGGGAGAGCCGGTCCGCCCGGCAGGCCGCGGCGGCGGGGCACCACGTGCTGGAGGTGGTCGCGGGGCCCGGTGACGGGCCGGACGCCGCCGCGGACGGCCGGCAGCGGATCGTGGCGGACCCGTCCACCCTGGACTTCCTGGTCGACGGCAGCATGGACGCGGTGATCGCCGAGGACGGGGTGCTCTCGCGCTGCCTGGCCACCGAGGAGACGGTCCAGGAGATCGCCCGGGTGCTGCGGCCCGGCGGCCGGGTGCTGCTGTGCGTGGACTCCCTCACCCTGGGCCTGGCGGTGCTGGCCGAGCAGAACCTGTGGCCGCACCTGTCGGACGTGCCGCGCGCCGAGGTCGTCCTGGTGCCCTGGCCGGACGGGACGATCACCCGCTGCTTCTGGTCGGCCCAGGTGCGGGAGTTCCTGGCCGAGGCGGGCCTGGAGACGGAGTGGATCAGGCCGCGCACCGTGGTGTCGCCCTCCACCGCCGAGCACCTGCTCGGCCAGGACCCCCGGGCCCTGGACCAGCTGGTGCGCACCGAGCTGCAGACCCCCTACGACTGCCGGGTCGAGGACGAGTCGGTCGGCATCCACCTCCTGGCGAGCGCGATCAAGTCCTGGTGACGCGGAGTGACGCCCGCCACAAATTTCGCGGGCGCCGTTTGTCGGTTCGACCGCCACCCGCGGCGCGCCCGCCTGGGTAGGTTCGGGGAATCCGTGGATCGCGGACGGGCCGCCGGCGCCGCGGGCAGGCCGGGGGTGCTGAGCGAAGGGAGCCGTCGTGGCCGAGGTCCGTGCGGAACTGGTCTCCAACGTCTGGAAGGTCCTGGTCCCCCAGGGGACGGCGGTGGCCGAGGGCGACGCCCTGGTCATCCTGGAGTCGATGAAGATGGAGATCCCGGTGCTGGCCGAGGAGGGCGGCACCGTCACCCGGGTGGCGGTCGCGGAGGGCGACGTCATCCAGGAGGGTGATCTCATCGCGGTGATCGAGTAGCAGTCCAGTAGGTTGTGCGCCCATGGAGAAGTACTGCGAACACTGCGGCGAGGCCGGGGAGCACGCCGCCTGCCTGCGCGCCCTGCGGCTGGAGCCGCCCCGCTTCTGCGCCCGCTGCCGCCGCCGCATGGTGGTGCAGGTCACCCCGCGGGGCTGGACCGCCCGCTGCGCGGAGCACGGCACCCTGACCTCGGCCTGAACGCCCCGGTACAAGCCGGGACCCGGTTTTCTGTGGGATCCCGCGAGGAGGGCGGCGGGGCCCGGGGTCTAGGGTCGGGGCCGTGAGTGTGCTGATCGTCACCGGCACCGACACCGGTGTCGGCAAGACCGTGGTGACGGCCGCGCTGGCCGCTTTGGCGGCGGCCCGCGGGTCGTCCGTCGCGGTGGTGAAGCCGGCCCAGACCGGAGTAGGCCCGGACGAACCGGGCGACGTGCAAGATATCGGACGCCTGGCCGGGGTGGTCGACCTCCACGAGGGCGCCCGCTTCCCCGACCCGCTGTCGCCCGCCGCCGCGGCGCGGGTCAGCGGCCTGCCCCCGGTGCAGCTGCCCAGGACGGCGGGCCTGGTGGGCGAGCTCGCCCACGGCCGCGACCTCGTGCTGGTCGAGGGCGCCGGAGGGCTGCTGGTGCGCTTCGACGAGGAGGGCAACACCATCGCCGACCTGGCGCGCTGGCTGGGCGCGGCGGTGGTGGTCGTCGCCCGGGCGGACCTGGGCACCCTCAACCACACCGCGCTGACCCTGGAGGCGCTGGCGCACCGCGGCGTGCAGCTCGCGGGCGTGGTCGTCGGGTCCTGGCCAGACGAGCCCGACCTGGCGCAGCGCTGCAACCTCCGCGACCTGGAGACCCTGGCCGCCCGGCCGCTGGCGGGCGCGCTGCCGGCGGGGGCGGGCGCCCTGACGGCGCCCGAGTTCCTGCTCGCCGCCCGCGCCGGGTTGTCCCCGGCCTTCGGCGGGATCTTCGACGCTGGTACTTTCCGTGAGACCCACCAGAAAGGCACAACCCCGTGACTGACATCCTGACGATCGCCAGGCAGCAGGTGCTGGAGGAGGGCCGGGGACTCGACCAGGCGCAGGCCCTGGAGTGTCTCTCGCTCCCCGACGAGCGGCTGGAGGAGCTGCTCGCCCTGGCCCACGAGGTGCGCATGCGCTGGTGCGGCCCTGAGGTCGAGGTCGAGGGCATCATCTCGGTCAAGACCGGCGGCTGCCCCGAGGACTGCCACTTCTGCTCGCAGTCCGGGCAGTTCTCCTCCCCGGTGCGGGCCGCCTGGCTGGACATCCCCTCGCTGGTCGAGGCGGCCAGGGAGACGGCCAAGACCGGCGCCACCGAGTTCTGCATCGTGGCCGCGGTGCGCGGGCCCGACCAGCGGCTGATGGACCAGGTGAAGAAGGGCATCGAGGCGATCAACGCCGAGGTGGAGATCCAGATCGCCTGCTCGCTGGGCATGCTCACCCAGGAGCAGGTCGACGCGCTGTCCTCCTGGGGCGTGCACCGCTACAACCACAACCTGGAGACCGCCAGGTCGCACTTCCCCAAGGTGGTCACCACCCACACCTGGGAGGAGCGCTGGGACACCCTCCAGATGGTGCGCGAGGCCGGCATGGAGGTCTGCTGCGGCGGCCTCATCGGCATGGGCGAGACCCTGGAGCAGCGCGCCGAGTTCGCCGCCCAGCTCGCCGAGCTCGACCCGCACGAGGTGCCGCTGAACTTCCTCAACCCCCGTCCGGGCACCCCCTTCGAGGAGTTCCCGCTGGTGGAGGGCGCCGAGGCGCTGAAGACCATCGCCACCTTCCGGCTGACGCTGCCGCGCACCATCCTGCGCTACGCCGGCGGCCGCGAGCTGACCCTGGGCGACCTGGGCACCAAGGACGGCCTGCTCGGCGGCATCAACGCCATGATCGTCGGCAACTACCTGACGACCCTGGGCCGCAACGCCGACAAGGACCTGGACCTGCTCACCGAGCTCCAGATGCCGATCAAGGCCCTCAGCCAGACCCTGTAGGGCCCCGGGCGGCCCCCCAGGGGCCGCCCCCTTTTTCCTCGAAAGCCCGCCAGGGCGACCCACGGCCCCAGGTCGGACGACCGCAGCGAAGCGAGGATCGGTTGCCGCCTCCCGGGGGTCGCCCCCCGGGCGGTCACGCGCCGGGGCGGCGCAGCCGGGTGACGAACTTGTAGCGGTCGCCCCGGTAGAACGACTGGGCCCATTCGACGGGCTCGCCCGCGGTGTCGAAGGACTGCCGCGAGATCAGCATCAGCGGCAGCCCGACGTCGACGCCGAGCACCTGCGCGTCGTACGGGGTGGCCAGCACCGTCTCGATCGTCTCCTCGGCCTCGGCCAGGTGCACGTCGTAGGCGGCGGCGAGCGTCTCGTACAGCGACAGGTTGCGGGACAGCTCCTTGCGCAGGCCGGGGAAGCGGCGCGCGGGCAGGTGCGTGTAGTCGATCGACATCGGGTCGCCGTCGGCCAGCCGCAGCCGGTGGATGCGCAGCACCCGGCCGCCGGGCCGGATGCCCAGCAGCGTGGCGAGCCGTTCGTCGGCGGTCAGGTACGCCACGTCCAGGATCTTGGTCTCCGGGCGGAGGCCGTGGTGGCGCATGTCCTCGGTGTAGCCGACCAGCTGGAGCTGGTGGGGCACCTTGGGCTTGGCCACGAAGGTGCCCTTGCCCTGGATGCGCTGCAGCCGCCCCTCGACCACCAGCTCGGCCAGCGCCTGGCGCACCGTGGTGCGCGAGGTGCCGTACCGTTCGGCCAGGGTGCGCTCGGGCGGCAGCGGGCTGCCCGGCGGCAGCGAGGTGATCAGCTCGATGAGCAGTTCCTTGAGGCGGTAGTACTTGGGGACCCGCGGCGCGCTCGCCAGAGGCGAGCCCGGGCTCTGCGGCCTGCCCGCGAGCGGGCCGAGCCCGAAATCACCAAGGGCGTGTTCGGCTGTCAACGAGTCTCCTTGTTTCCCCTTGTTCACCGCCGGTTCGGCTCGATGCTACGCGAGCAGATTACGGTGCCACCGACCGGGCGACGGCGCGCAGTCCCAGCTCGAGGGCTGTGAGTTCCGCCTCGTCGAGGCTGGCCCTCGCCGTGATCCTCAGGCACGCGCGGCCCGCCGGCACCGAGGGTGGCCGGAAGCAGCCAACCTTCAGGCCGTTCTCCAGGCAGGTCTCGGCGCCGCGCAGCGCCGCCCGCGCCCGGCCGAGGAAGACCGGGACGACCGCCGCGTCGGGCGTCGAGCTCTCCAGCCCGGCCGACTCGGCGATCTTGACGATGGCGCGGGCGTTGGCGCGGGCCCGCGCCGGCAGCTCCGGCGCCGACTCGATGACGTCCAGCGCGGCCAGCGCCGCCCCCAGCGCCGCCGGGTTCAGCCCGGTGTCGAAGATCATCGTCCGGCCGGTGTCGACCAGGGTCTCGATCACCTCGGGGGCGCCCAGGACCGCCCCGCCCTGGGAGGCGAGCGACTTGGACAGGGTCAGGGTCAGCACCACGTCGGGCTCGCCGGCCAGCCCGGCCGCGCGGGCCGCGCCCCTGCCGTACTCGCCGACGACGCCCAGGGCGTGCGCCTCGTCGACCACCAGCAGCGCGCCGTACCGGCGGGCCAGCCGGTGCAGCTCGGCCAGCGGGGCCAGGTCGCCGTCCACCGAGAAGACCGCGTCGGTGACGACCAGCGCGTGCTCCTCGGAGCGGTCCCGCAGGGCGGCCTCGACGGCGGCGGTGTCGCGGTGGGGGGAGATGTGCACCCGGGCGCGCGACAACCGGCAGGCGTCCACGATCGAGGCGTGGTTGACCTGGTCGGACACCACCAGCGAGCCCGGCCCGGAGAGCGCCGCCACGGCCCCCAGATTGGCCAGGTAACCCGAGGAGAAGGTCAGCCCCGCCGCGGCCCCGCAGAAGGCGGCCAGGCGCTCGTCGAGCTCGGCGTGCAGGCGCGTGGTGCCGGTGACCAGGCGCGATCCGGTGGAGCCGGTGCCGTACTCGCGCACGGCGCGCACGGCGCCCTCGATCAGCCGCGGGTCGCGGGACAACCCGAGGTAGTCGTTGGAGGCGAGGTCGATCAGCCCGTCGTGGTCGGCGGTACGCGGCCGCAGCCGCCGCCGCAGTCCGGCCGCCTCCCGCCGCTCGGTGGCCTCGCGCAGTCTGTCCAAGGGGTTCACCTGCCCATCCTCCCAGGCGCCCCTGCTGCGATGATGGGCAGGTGCCTACCCTGTCCGATCTCGTCCGCGGCCAGACCGACCTCGACCAGCGGGACCTGGAGTGGCTGCACTCGCTGGTCTCGGACTGGCAGCTGCTGGCGGACCTGTCCTTCGCCGACCTCGTGCTGTGGGTGCCGCAGCGCGACCCGAGCCGTCCCGCGGGGCCCGGCGAGTGGCCGCCCCGCTCGGTGGAGGGCTGGGTGTGCGTGGCGCAGATGCGGCCCACCACCGGCCCGACCGCCTACCCGGACGACCTCGTCGGCAAGATCGTGCGGACGGGCAGGCGCGGGCTCATCGACGTGGCCTGGCGGGAGCGCCGCATCGTGCGGGAGGGCGACCCGGAGTGGGGCAGCGGCATCCCGGTGCGGGAGGAGTCGATCCCGATCCTGGCCCGCAGGCAGGACGGCAGCAAGATGATCGGGGTGATCCAGCGCAGCACCAACCTCAGCTCCGCGCGCACCCCCTCCCGGCTGGAGCTGACCTACCTGCAGAGCGCCAGCGACCTGGCCCAGATGATCTCCGAGGGCCGGTTCCCGGTGCCCGACGCCGAGCCCAACCTCATCCGCTCGCCGCGGGTCGGCGACGGGCTGCTGCGGGTGGACCTGGCCGGCCGGGTCGGCTACGCCAGCCCCAACGCGCTGTCGGCGTTCCGCCGGCTCGGCCTGGCCACCGACCTGGTCGGCGTGCACCTGGGGGAGACCGCGGCCCGCCTGGCCGACGACGGCGCGCCGGTGGACGAGTCGCTGGTCGGCGTGCTCAGCGGCAAGGCCGACCGCGAGGTCGAGATCGAGGCCAACGGCTCGGTGGTGCAGCTGCGGGTGATCCCGATCATCATCTCGGACGAGCGCATCGGCTCGATCGCGCTCATGCGCGACGTCACCGAGCTGCGCTGGCGCGACCGCGAGCTGATGAGCAAGGACGCCACCATCCGGGAGATCCACCACCGGGTGAAGAACAACCTGCAGACGGTCGCGGCGCTGCTGCGGCTGCAGGCGCGGCGGCTGCGCATCCCCGAGGGCAGGGCGGCGCTGGAGGAGGCGGTGCGCCGGGTCGGCTCGATCGCCATCGTGCACGAGACCCTCTCGCACACCCCCGACGAGCTGATCGACTTCGACGACATCGCCGACCGGGTGATCGCCATGTCGGGGGAGGTGATGGCGGTGGAGACCCGGGTGCACCCCAAGCGGCGCGGCAACTTCGGGGTGCTGCCCGCGGCCATCGCCAGCCCGATCGCGATGATCCTCACCGAGCTGCTGCAGAACGCGCTGGAGCACGGCCTGGCGCGGCGGGGCGGCGTCCTGGAGGTGCTGGCGACCCGGACCGAGGGCCGGTTGCGGCTGGTGGTCTCCGACGACGGGGTGGGCCTGCCGCCGGACTTCGACCCGGAGAACGCCGACAGCCTCGGCCTGCAGATCGTCCGGACGCTCACCGAGAGCGAGCTGGGCGGCAGCCTGGAGTTCGGCGAGCGGCCCGGCGGCGGCACCGAGGTCGCCCTCGACCTGCCGCTCGCGGGGCTCCCCCAGGCCCGGGAGAACCCCTGACAGCCCGAACGCGCCCGGGGCCGTGACCCTGCGGACGCGTCGACCATCACTCCTCGCCCGGGGCGGCCCCGGAATCCGCGGGCGGGGTACCGGAGGTTCCAGGCCCCTTAAGGAAATCCCGCGAAAGAAGTGCGGAGAGGTGAACCGGAATGGCACCGGATACGTCCTACTCCACGAAAAGCAGTTCTGCCTGAAGCTAGACGGAGGCGTTCATGTTGGCACGGGCGCGGGCCCGGGCGGCGCGGCGCTTGAGGGCGCGGCGCTCGTCCTCGCTCAGGCCGCCCCACACGCCGGCGTCCTGGCCGGACTCCAGCGCCCAGCGCAGGCAGGCCTCGGACTCGTCGCACTTACGGCAGACCTGCTTGGCCTCCTCGATCTGCAGCAGGGCCGGGCCGGTGTTTCCGATGGGGAAGAACAGCTCGGGGTCCACGTCACGGCAGGCTGCGCGGTGGCGCCAGTCCATGCGTCCACTCCTTCTCGAAATGAAACTCGGTGCGTTTCACGATGCGGGATGTGATCCGAGCCACAAGATGGCCTCGGGATACGCCGGTCACAGCTCAGATCAACTGCCCTGTCTGATGGCGCACTTTGAGCGTGTCAGGGGGGCAATGGACGGCGCAAGTACTTTGAGAAACGTTTCTCAAGGTATGGATGTCGTATGTGTCACACCGCTGGAACGTGGTTGTCACATTAGTCGGGCAGGTGGTTGTGCAGGCACGTCGACGCAGATAAGGGTAATGAGAGTTTCATCTCAGATGACCACTCGTATTGCTTTGGGCACGCTGCGGAACACCAAATGATCACGTAGCCCCAGGTAATCCCCGTCTACCTGCAAAGCCATGGGCCGGTCGGCCTTGATCGTCAGTTCCGGCACGTCGTGCAATTCCACCACGTGCCTCCCCCGGGGACCGCCGGTCGCCGGGACCATCATCTGCGCCAGCGCGGACAGCACCGGCAGGACGCCCAGGCTGCGCATGCCGAACAGGTCGAGGCCGGTGCCGAACCCCGCCCGCGGGCTCGGGACGACCGGGCGCGGCCCCAGGTACGTCCACGGCGAGGCGTTGGAGACGAAGGCCAGGTAGAGGCCGCGCGCCACCCGCCCCCGGTCGTCGCGCACCTCCAGCGCGGGACGCCGCCGGTCGGTGCCGGAGAAGAACTGCTGCAGGCCGCCCCGCACGTACATCGCGTTCGAGGCCTTGCCGCCGCCCCGCAGCCCCTCGACCGCCCGCACCACCTCGGCGTCCAGGCCGAGCCCGGTGGTGAAGGTGAAGTAGCGGTCCTCCACGCCGGTGGAGACGTGCCCCAGCCCGATCGTGCGGGTGCGGCCGGTGCGCAGCGCGTCCAGAATCGCCGCGATCGAGCGCAGCGGGTCGTTGGGCAGCCCCAGCGCGCGGGCCAGCACGTTGGCGTTGCCGCCGGGCAGGATGGCCAGGGCGGGCAGGTCACCGGCCTCCCGGCCGCAGGCCATCAGCCCGTTGACCGTCTCGTTGACGGTGCCGTCGCCGCCGAGGGCGATGACGAAGTCGTACCCCTTGGCGGCGGCCAGAGCACCCAGCTCCGTCGCGTGGCCGCGATGGCGGGTCTCTGCGGTCTCCACCTCCAGGTCGCCGGCGAACGCCCGGGTGAGCAGTTCCCGGGCCCGCAGCGTGGTGGAGGTGGCCTTCGGATTGGCGATGAGCATGGCGCGCACGGCGCCAGGGTATTTCACGCGGGCCCGGCGGTAGGCTGGCGGGCGTGCCGAACCGTCCACCTTTCACCCTGTTGCTGGCGGCCGCCCTGGAAGGCCTCGTGGGCCTGATCGCCGTCGGGGGCGGGCTCTTCACCGCCGTCGAGACCGTGGTGGGGGATCCGCGGAACACCACGACCGCGCTGGCGGTGGCGGCGATGGCGATCGGCGGCGGCGCCCTGATCCTCAAGGTCGCGCACGGGCTGTACGGGGCGGCGAGCTGGAGCCGCTCGCCCGCGGTGCTGACGCAGCTGTTCCTGCTGCCGGTGGCCGTGACGCTGGTGCAGAGCGACCGGCCGCAGCTGGGCTACCCGCTGGTGGTCCTCGCCGTGTGCGCGCTCGTCGCGCTGTTCAGCAGGCCGACCGGGCTCGCCCTGTACGGGTCGCCCGAAAAGGAGGAGGAGCGGCCGGACTGATCCGGTTCCGCTCCTCCGCCCGGTGTGCTCAGTCCTCGGCGGTCAGCCCCTCGCGCAGCTGAGCCAGGGTCCTGGCCAGCAGGCGGGAGACGTGCATCTGACTGATGCCCAGCTCGGTGGCGATCTGGGACTGGGTCATGTTGCCGAAGAAGCGCAGCAGCAGGATCTTCTTCTCGCGGGGCGGGAGCTTCTCCAGCAGCGGCTTGAGCGACTCGCGGTACTCCACGCCCTCGAGCGACTCGTCGATCATGCCGAGCGAGTCGGCGACCGCGGGCGCGTCCTCGTCCCCGGAGTCGGGGGCGTCCAGCGAGACCGTGGAATAGGCGTTGGCGGACTCCAGGCCCTCCAGCACCTCCTCCTCGGTCATCTGCAGGTGGGCCGCCAGCTCCGCGACGGTGGGCGCGCGGCCCTCCTTCTGGGCCAGCTCGCTGATCGCCTTGGTCAGGCTGAGCTTGAGCTCCTGCAGCCGGCGCGGCACGCGCACGGCCCAGCCCTTGTCACGGAAGTGGCGCTTGATCTCGCCGACGATGGTCGGGGTGGCGTAGGTGGAGAACTCCACGCCCCGCTCCAGGTCGAAGCGGTCGATCGACTTGATCAGCCCGATGGTGGCCACCTGGACCAGGTCGTCCAGCCACTCGCCGCGGTTGCGGAAGCGGCGGGCCAGGTACTCCACCAGCGGGAGGTGCATCTCCACCAGCTGGTCCCTGATGCGCTGCCGTTCGGGGTCGCCCTCGGGCAGGTTCTGCATCCGGTGGAACAGTTCCTTGGCCCGGGACCGGTCCGGAACTGCTGTGGCACGCTGCGGCTCGGGCACCACGGCCTCCTCGGCCAGGACGCCCTCTCCCTCGGAAGTGCGCTCGGGGGACGTCACGGAGCTCCACCCGCGCCCCGCCGCTTCTGCAGCGTGACGGTCACCCGGTCGTCCGGCCCGGCGGTGGCGTCCACCTCGCCCGCGAGCGAGGACAGCACGGTCCAGGCGAAGGTGTCGCGGCTGGGCGTGCGCCCGTCCACGGTGAGCACCGTCACGGCGATGCGCATCGTGTCCCCGGCCAGCTCGAACTCGCAGACCAGGTCCGTTCCCGGGACGGCCTGGGCGAGCAGCATCGCGCACGCCTCGTCGACGGCGATCCGCAGATCCTCGATCTCGTCGATGGTGAAGTCGAGCCTGACCGCGAGCCCGGCCGTCGCGGTGCGCAGCACCGACAGATAGGCACTCGCAGCAGGCAGCTTCACGGTCACCACGTCGCGCGTGGTGAGTCTGGTACCTGCCGTCATGGCGGCGGTTTCCTCAGTCACGTATCTCCCTCTTCGGGGTTGTCCCGCTCCCTTGAAACTACCCTGCCCCGCGCACTCCCGGGTGAAGCCACGCTCACCTGGTGATCGCCTGGAGGGCGCGGCCGCTGAGCCGGTAGCCCGTCCATGCGGTCATGGCCTCGGCGCCGAGGGACTTGTAGAACCGGATGGACGGTTCGTTCCAGTCCAGGCAGGCCCATTCGTAACGGGCGTACCCCCGTTCCACGGCGATGCGGGCGAGCTCGGCCAGCAGGGCCTTGCCGTACCCGCCGCCGCGGGCCTCGGGTGTGACGTAGAGGTCCTCCAGGTAGATGCCGTGCCGCCCGGTCCAGGTGGAGAAGTTGAGGAACCACAGGGCGAAGCCGACCGGCTCGCCCTCCTCGTCCTCGGCGATGTGGGCGAAAACGGCGGGAGAGGGCCCGAAGAGGGCCCGCTTCAGGTCTTCCTCCGTCGCCTCGACCTGGTCCAGTTCGCGCTCGTACTCGGCGAGTTCGCGGACGAAGCGCAGGACGGTCGTGACGTCTTCGGGAACGGCGGGGCGGATCATGCTTCCAGCCTAACCAGCGATCCGCACCCGCCGGACCGGCCGGTCAGTCCCGGCCGAGCCACAGGTCGGGGCCGAAGACCTCGTAGTGCACCTTGCGGGCGGGGACGCCGAGCCCCAGCAGGTCGCCGCGCACCGCCCGCATGAAGGGCAGGGAGCCGCACAGGTAGGCGGTGGCGCCCTCGGGCAGGCTCAGGACGCCCAGGTCGGCCCGGCCCACCCGGGCCTCGGGCGCGCCGGCCTCCTCGTACCACAGGTGCAGCTCGCCGTTCGGCAGCGCCTCCACCAGGGAGCGCAGCTCGTCCCGGTGGGCGTGGGCGGCGGCGGAGCGGTCGGCGTGGACCACGACGACCCGGCGGGTGGCGCCGGTGGCGGCCAGGTGGTCGAGCATGGACAGCATGGGGGTGCCGCCGATGCCGGCCGAGACCAGCAGCAGCGGCCCGTCGCCCTCGGGCAGGGACAGGTCGCCGAAGGGCGTCGAGACCCGCAGCCGGTCGCCGGGCAGGGCGTGCTCGTGCAGCCGGGAGGAGACCTCGCCCTCGGGGGCGCCGGCGGCCCGCACCCGCTTGACGGTGATCCGCCACTCGGGGCGGCCGGGCGCGCTGGACAGGCTGTACTGGCGGATCTGCCGCGCGCCGTCGGGCAGCTCGACCTGGACGCTCACGTACTGCCCGGGGCGGAAGTCCGGCAGCGGGGAGCCGTCGGGGGAGCGCAGCAGGAAGGCGGCGACGTCGGGAGCCACCTCGTGCCGGTCGGCGATCTCCAGCTCCCGCCAGACGGCTCCGCCGGGGACGCCCGCCTTCTGGTAGAGCTCGGCCTCGGCGGCGATCAGGGCGCCCGCCATGAGCCAGTAGACCTCGTCCCAGGCGGCGGCGACCTCGGGGGTGACCGCCTCGCCCAGCACGTCGGCGATCGCGGCGAAGAGGTGCTCGTGCACGATCGTGTACTGGTCGGAGGTGATGCCGAGCGAGGCGTGCTTGTGGGCGATGCGGCCGAGCAGCGCGTCGGGCCGCTCGTCGGGGCGCTCCAGCAGCATGGTGGCGAAGGCGGCGATCGACCCGGCCAGCGCCCGCTGCTGCTCCCCGATGGCCTGGTTGCCGCGGTTGAACAGGTCCCGCAGCAGTTCGGGGCGGGCGGCGAACATCTTCTTGTAGAAGAGCGGGGTGATGTCCCCGATGGCGCCGCCGACGGCGGGGAGGGTGGCGCGGACGACGGGGACCGACTTCTCGGACAGCATGGGGACTCCTTAATTGGTAAATGATCTTCGTATTCAGGCATGGGGGTACCCCATGTCCGGCTGCGCAAAGATCTCGAGGAGGGTCGGGTTCAGCCGGGCGGTCGGACGGACAGCCCCACCGGCACCGGGCCGCGGGGGGAGGCGACCAGGTCGGCCACGGTCAGCCGGTCGAGCGAGGCGTAGAAGGCGTCCTGCGCGTCGCGCAGCGCCCGCCGCAGCCGGCAGTCCCCCCGCAGGGGGCACGGAGCGTCGCCCTCACAGGCCACCACCTCGCCTTCGCCTTCCAGTTCCCGCACCAGCCAGCCCACGGAGGCGCGCCGGCCGAGCACGGTCAGCCCGAGCCCGCCGCCGCGGCCCCGCCGGGCCTCCAGTACCCCGAGGTGCTGGAGGCGGCTGACCGCCTTGGCCATGTGCGCGTAGGGGACGTCCACCGCCTCGGCCACCTGGCGGGTGGTCATGGGCTCTCCCTCGGTCGCGACCGCCAGGTGCATCACGGCCCGCAGGGCCAGGTCGGTGAACTTCGTCAGGCGCACACCCTGAAGGTAGCAAATACGCATCAAGAATGCGTATTTAGCTCCGCCCAGGTCATGTGGGATATCTCACCGGTCGCGCGGGGCTGCGGAAACGAGGATGCCCGGTCCCAGGGGACCGGGCATCCTCGGTTGTGCGGGAGGCGAGGCTCAGGCCTTCTTGGTCTCCCAGAAGATCGTGTCGATCTCCGCGATCTTCTCCAGCAGCCGGTCGGCCACCTTCACGTCGAAGGTGCCCTTGGTGCCACCGGCGCCGGCGAGCTTGGTCGCCTCGTTGAACAGCTCGTGGAGCTGCGGGTACTTCTCGAAGTGCGGCGGCTTGAAGTAGTCGGTCCACAGCACCCACAGGTGGTGCTTGACCAGGTCGGACCGCTCTTCCTTGATGAGGACGGCCCGGGCGCGGAACGCCGGGTCCTCGTTGGCCGCGTACTTCTCCATGACGGCCTTGACGGACTCGGCCTCGATGCGCGCCTGAGCGGGGTCGTAGACGCCGCAGGGCAGGTCGCAGTGCGCGGAGACGACCGTGTTCGGTCGAAGAAGGCTCACCGTTGTGGTTCCCTTCGTGAGAGGGCGGACTCGGATCATGCTGTGGATCAGACATTACTCCGAGGACGGGGCTTGCAGGCGCGAGAGGGGGCGGATGGCGTGCGCTGGCGGGTGGTCCGGGTGGTGGGGGAGTCGATGGCGCCGACCCTGGGCCCCGGCGACCGGCTCCTGGTGCGCGAGGGCCCGGTGCGCGAGGGCGACGTCGTGGTGGCGCGCCGCGGGGAGCTGATGCTCGTCAAGCGGGCGGTCTTCCGCCAGGACGGCGGCTGGTGGCTGGAGAGCGACAACCAGCGCGCCCCGGGACGGCGGGACAGCTGGGATTTCGGCGCCGTTCCCGACGCCGACGTCCTGGGCCGGGTGGTGTTGCGCTATTGGCCGCCGTCCCGTTTGGCGCAACGGCCGGAACAATGACGCTGACTCCTGTCGGAACCCTTGTGGAAAAAGATGTTCCGGCAGTCCGGTGCGGCGCACAGGGCCAATGCCGCCAGCCCTTTCTCGCCGATGAGCACGGCCAGTCCCATCGCCGCGCCGGCGGCGTAGCGGTCGGGGACCGAGCCGTCCTCGGCCAGGTGCAGATGCCAGGGGTGGCCGTCGTGGTCGGACAGCGCGGGCCGCACCGGATGGCGGATCAGCAGCGCGTTGAGCCCCTCGGCGGCACGGTCGCCCTCGCCCGTGACGGCGGCCTCGACGATGGCGCGCAGCTCCTGGCGCAGCTCGCGCATCGCCTCCAGGTCACGGTAGGTGAGCCGGCCCAGCAGGTGGGGGCGCGGCGTCAGCAGCGCCCGCAGGGAGTCCAGATCGTGCAGCGCGTCTTCGGCGGGATCCTGGGTGTTGACCAGTTCGACCACCAGATCCGCGTATGAAACGAGGTCCACTTCCGCTCCTCGCCGGTGAGGACCGATGGAAGGATATGCGGTTTCCCTGCGGGGAGTATGACACGCGATCCGGTGGTCGAATCTGCTTTCGACTTCAGATGGTGAAAACAATCTTGCCGAACACTTCGCCCTCCGCCATGGCGGCGAACCCCTCACGGGCGCGGGCCAGCGGCAGCACCCGGTCGACGGGCGGGCGCAGCCCGGTGGTCTCCAGGAAGGACGCCAGCCGGACCAGCTGCTCGCGGGTGCCCATGGTGGACCCCACCACCTGCAGCTGCAGGAAGAACACCCGGGTCAGCTCCGCCGGGGGCATCGGCCCGCTGGTGGCGCCGGAGACGACGATGCGCCCGCCGGGGCGCAGCGACTTCACCGAGTGCGCCCAGGTGGCCTGGCCGACGGTCTCCATGACCGCGTCGACCCGGGCCGGCAGCCGGGCCCCGCTCTCGAAGACCGCGTCCGCGCCCAGCTCCAGCGCCCGCTTGCGCTTGGCCTCGCTGCGGCTGGTGGCCCACACGCGGTAGCCCGCGGCGGCGCCGAGCGCGATCAGCGCGGTGGCCACCCCGCCGCCCGCTCCCTGCACCAGGACGGTGGACCCCGGCTGGACCCCGGACTTGTCGAACAGCATCCGGTAGGCGGTCAGCCAGGCCGTGGGCAGGCAGGCGGCCTCCTCGAAGGACAGGGCCGGGGGCTTGGGGACGAGGTTGCGCCGGGGCACGGCGACCCGCTCGGCGAGGGTGCCGTCGTGCACCTCCGACAGCAGCGAGCGCCGGGGGTCGAGGGTCTCGTCGCCCTGCCCGCGGGCGGGGTCGCCGATGACGGAGTGGACGATGACCTCGTTGCCGTCCTCGTCCACCCCGGCGGCGTCGCAGCCCAGCACGAGGGGCAGCTGCTCGGGGCGGATCCCCACCCCGCGCAGCGTCCACAGGTCGTGGTGGTTGAGCGCCGCGGCCCTGACGGTGACGGTGGTCCAGCCCTCGGGGGCCACGGGGTCGGGGCGCTCGCCCAGCTCCAGCCCGTTCAACGGTTGCTCGGCGTCGATACGCGCCGCGGTGACAGCGAACATGCCCCCGACCCTAGCCGCAGCCCCTCGCTAGCGGCCGAAGTACCCCTTCTTCAGGCCGGTCTTGAAGGCGTTGATCCCGGCCTTGCTCCGCTCCACCCGGTAGTCGCCGTTGGGCCCCTCGTTCTTGCTCTGGTCCTTGTTGAACCAGATGAAGCCGATGACGTTGCGGTCGGCCGCGACGTTCTTCAGGAAGTCCCTGATCTGGCGCGGGCGGCTCTTGCCGGGCAGGGTGCTGACCTCGCCGATGATGATCGGCTTCTTGGTGAACTTGCGCAGCTGCTTGACGCTGGGCGTGAAGACCTTCGCGTAGGTGCTGGAGGTGCTGCGGTAGTAGCCGATCAGCCCGATCCAGTCGACATAGGCGTTGCCGGGGTAGAACTGCTTGAGCCCGACCTCGGCGCGGGGGCCGGTCTCGTTGGGCGACCACATCCAGATGGCGTTGGTCGCGCCCGCCTTGGTGAAGATGCCGTGCATGCGCTTCCAGGCCTTCTTGAAGTCGGAAGGCTTGTTCTTGTACTTGCACGCGGTGGCGGGCTGGGCGTTGTTCGGCCGGCTGCAGTAGCCCCACTCGTACCAGTCGCCGTTGAACTCGTGGGCGAAGCTGATGGCCACCGGCATCTTGGCTGCCCGTACGTCCTTGGCCAGCTGCCTGATGTAGGCGTCCGCGCCCCCGTTGGCGATCTTCTTGATGGTGATCTCGCCGTTCCAGTCGACCGGGTGGGCCTCCAGTTCCCACTGCGGGATGGCGCCGGCCTTCCAGATGCTCTGGGCCCATGCCTTGTCGAAGGGCGCGCCCCAGTTGGCGAACCCCTTGATGACGTTGGGCTTCTTCTTGCCGACCAGGCCGCCGAAGTACCTGGCTCCGGCGACGGGGGTCCGGTTGTCGTACTGCGTGAACACGCCGACGTAGTCGCGGCGCGGGTAGAGGTACTTGTTCACGTTGACGACGCCCTTGGCGTTCTTCCGCTTGAAGCCCTTCGGCGCCTTGGCGTTGTGCTTGGCGGTCTTGTCGACCGCCGCGGAGACGCTTTGCGCGGGTAGGACACCGGCGGCGAGGGCCAGCGGAAGGGACAGGACGGCGAGACGGTGCAGGGCCTTCTTCATACGCTGAGTCGCTCCAGACGGAGTGAGGGCTTATGGGGAGGTTCGGCACGCTACCAGCGCAAAAGAAACTCGATCTTGTTTAGGGGGGTCTGTTATCTTAACGTGACCAAATTCGATGCAACGTTAAAGATCCAGATGTGTCTGGTGAGACCCTGTGAAAAAACATCGGTGCCGTGCCCGTCCGGGGCGACGGACGGGCACGGCACCGATGATCGGCGGCACGGAGCGGTCAGATCCGGTTGACGCCCTCCGCACGGGCCTGGGCGGACACCGCGGCCACGACGGCCGGGGCGACCCGCGGGTCGAACGGGCTGGGGATGATGTAGTCGGCGGCCAGCTCCCCGTCGGTCACGACGGCGGCCAGCGCCTCGGCCGCGGCGACCTTCATGCCCTCGGTGATCGAGTGGGCGCGGACGTCGAAGGCGCCCTTGAAGATGCCGGGGAAGGCGAGCACGTTGTTGATCTGGTTGGGGTGGTCGCTGCGGCCGGTGGCCACGACCCTGGCGTACTTGGCAGCCACGTCGGGCTCGACCTCGGGGGTCGGGTTCGACAGGGCGAAGACGATCGCGTCCTGGGCCATCGTGGCGATGGCGGACTCGGCGACGGTGGATCCGGACAGCCCGATGAAGAAGTCGGCTCCGCGCAGGGCCTCCTCGGTCGAGCCGGTCAGGCCCGCCTTGTTGGTGTCCTCCGCCAGGGCGCTCTTGACGCTGTTGAGTCCGTCGCGTCCCTGGTAGATCAGGCCCTTGCTGTCGGAGACGGCGATGTCGCCGACCCCGGCGTTGAGCAGGATGCGGCAGACCGCGACACCGGACGCGCCCGCGCCGGCGATCACGCCGCGCATCTGCGACAGCGGCTTGCCGATCAGCCGGGAGGCGTTCTTCAACGCGGCCAGCGACACGATCGCGGTGCCGTGCTGGTCGTCGTGGAAGACCGGGATGTCCAGGGCGGCGCGCAGCCGGTCCTCGATCTCGAAGCAGCGCGGAGCGCTGATGTCCTCGAGGTTGATGCCGCCGAAGGACGGCGCCATGCGGATGACGGTGTCGACGATCTCGTCGACGTCGGTGGTGGCCAGCGCGATGGGCACCGAGTCGACGCCGGCGAACTCCTTGAACAATAGGGACTTGCCCTCCATGACCGGCATGGAGGCGGCGGGCCCGATGTCGCCCAGGCCCAGGACGGCGGTGCCGTCGGTCACGACGGCGACGACCTTGGAGGTCCAGGTGTACTCGTGGGCCAGCTCGGGGTGGTCCGCGATCGCCGTGCAGACGCGGGCCACGCCGGGGGTGTAGGCAAGGGAGAGATCGTCCTTGTCCCGGACCGGGATGGTGGAGCGGACCTCGAGCTTGCCGCCGACGTGGATGGCGAAGGCCGGATCATTGGAGTAATCGGGAAGGTCAGTAGCCACAGCGACCCCACTCAGACAAAGTTTCGGAAGTTCGGGCGGGTACCGGACAGACACCCGGCCACGCGGTGTGTGGGGGGTGTGTGGGCGCTCGCCTCTCGACGTACACGGGGGTCACCCGTCAAGCGATTGTGGCACACGGCCGCGTGAGTTCAAACTTTGGGGGGCGGGTGTGGAATATGTCACGTCTGTCCGGTTCGGTTGTGAGGTTTTCGTGACCTGCGAGGGTGACCGTCTCCCGTTAAGCTGCCGCAGCATGGAGAAATATTCGTCACATGATGCAACCCAGCCGGGGGCTGATGTGTCCGGCTCCAGCGACGGCTCGGGACCCCCGGTCATCGTCGGCGGTTGCCCTCGTTCGGGGACGACATTGCTCCGGAGCATGCTCAACAGCCATCCCCATCTGGCGGTGCCGCACGAGACGGCCTTCATCGTTCCGCTGTACCGCAAGCGGGATTCGTTCGGTGATCTTGCGGACCCCGACAACCGCCGCAAGGTCGCCGAATGGATCGTGAAGGACAAGAAGTCCCGGAACGAGCGGCTCAAGGCGACGCCCGAGGAGCTCGTCGAGGCGGCCCTGCAGTCGCCTCCGACACTCGGTTCCATCCTTGCCGCCTGCTTCGCGTTGAACGCCCGCAACCACGGCAAGCCCCGCTGGGGGGACAAGCGGCCCTCGCACGCCTGGAACCTCAACGCGATATTCGACCTCTTCCCCGACGCGCAGTACGTCAACGTGATCCGCGACCCGCGCGCCTGCGCGGCCTCCATGAACCGGGTCGGCTGGAGCTGGGGCGGGGTGGAGTCGGCGACCGAGATGTGGCAGCGGGCGATCGTCTCGGCGGAGGCATGGCGCCGCAAGCTGCCCCGGGAGCAGTACCTCGACGTCTACTACGAGGAGCTGGTGCGCGACCCGCGGACGGTCCTGGGCCGGGTCTGCGCCTTCCTGGGCCTGGACCCCGCCGGGATCGACTCCATGCTGGAGTACCACCAGGACCCCGAGCGCCCCACCGGCACCCCCTTCAAGGAGATCTCCAAGCCGGTCACCACCGAGTCCATGCACTCCTGGGAGTCCCAGCTGTCCGGCACCGACGTGGCGCTGATCGAGGAGGTGGTGGGCGAGGAGATGCGCCGGCACGGCTACGAGCCGACCGGCACGCGCGTCCCGGTCCCCAAGGAGCGGATGAAGGCGTTCCGGCGGATCCGCTCCAGCCGCAGCAAGCAGGTGCGCAAGCGCCAGCTGGTCGAGGTCAAGCGCATGGTCACCTACCGGCGGCCGTCCGCCGACCAGACCCGCGGCGGATCCTGAACGTCCCGCGAAGCGCTGAGGCCGGTGCCGGGGCCCCGACGACCCCCGCACCGGCCTCTCGCCGTTCTGCGGCGTTTCGCGGCGGCTCAGCCGTCCCCGTCGTCGTCATCGTCGTCGAGCCGGGCCAGCCAGGTGGCCAGCCGCTCGACCGGGATCTCGAAATCCGGGTTGAGGTCGACGAACTCGCGGAGCCGCTCGGCGACCCAGGCCAGGGAGACCTCCTCCTCGCCGCGTCGGGCCGCCAGCTCCTCGATGCCGCGGTCGGTGAAGTACACGGTGCTTCCTCCTTCCGGCCGCGTCCGCCAGGACGCGGTGAGAGCCAGAAGGCCCCGGCGGAGCCGGGGCCTTCTGGTGTGTGCACGGGTCAGTCGCCGGGGAACAGGCGCGCGAGCATCGCCTCCTGCTCGGCCTGGTGCCGCTTCGCCGAGCCCACCGCGGGGGAGGACGAGGCGGGGCGGGAGACCAGGTTCAGCTTCCGGCCGTCCAGGTAGTTCCACAGGACCAGGGCGAAGAAGGGCCAGGCGCCCATGTTCTTCGGCTCGTCCTGGACGTAGGTGATCTCCACGTCCTGCGGGTACTTGGCCAGCTCGGCCTTGATCTCGTCGATCGGCGACGGGTAGAGCCGCTCGATCCGGATCACCGCGGTGTCGTCGGCGCCCTTCTTGTCGCGGGCGGCGACCACGTCGTAGTAGATCTTGCCGGTGGTGAACAGCACCCGCCTGACCTTGGCCGGGTCGGCCTTGGGGTCGCTGATGACCGGCTGGAACGCGCCGCCGGTGAACTCCTCGACCGGCGAGGACGCCGCCTTGGAGCGCAGGAGCGACTTGGGCGTGAAGACGATCAGCGGCTTGTTGCGGCCCGACAGCGCGTGCCAGCGCAGCATGTGGAAGTAGTTCGCCGACGAGGTCGGGTAGACGACCGTCATGTTGTCCTGGGCGCACAGCTGCAGGTACCGCTCGATGCGGGCGGAGCTGTGGTCCGGGCCCTGGCCCTCGTAACCGTGCGGCAGCAGCAGGGTCACCGAGGAGCGCTGGCCCCACTTCTGCTCGCCGGAGGAGATGAACTCGTCCACGATCGACTGGGCGCCGTTGGCGAAGTCGCCGAACTGGGCCTCCCACAGCACCAGGGCGTCCGGCCGCTGCAGCGAGTAGCCGTACTCGAAGCCCATCGCCGCGAACTCGCTGAGCAGCGAGTCGTGCACGTAGAACTTCGTGGTGCCCTGGAAGAACTTCGACAGCGGGACGTGGGTCTCGCCGGTCTTGCGGTCGACCAGCACGGAGTGGCGCTGGCCGAAGGTGCCGCGCTGGACGTCCTGGCCCACCAGGCGCACCGGGTGGCCGTCCATCAGCAGGGAGCCGAAGGCCAGCAGCTCGCCGGTGGCCCAGTCGACGGCGTTGTCGTCGATCATCTTGACCCGGCGGTCCAGGATCGGCTGGAGCCGCGGGTGCACGGTGAAGCCCTCGGGCAGCTCCACCTGGGTGTTGATGATCTCCTTGACCGTCTCCAGCGGGATCGCCGAGCCGACCGCCCCGTGGTCGATCGGGATGCGGTCCTCGTCCGGCGGGCGCACCACCGAGCCGGGCACGTTGGGCTGGCCGGTGGCCTCGCGCACCTCGGCGAAGGCGCGCTCGAGCTGCTGCTGGTAGTCCTGCAGCGCCTGCTCGGCCTCCTCGACGGTGATGTCGCCGCGGCCGATGAGCGCCTCGGTGTAGAGCTTGCGCACCGAGCGCTTGGCGTCGATCAGGTCGTACATCAGCGGCTGGGTGAACGAGGGGTTGTCCGACTCGTTGTGGCCACGGCGCCGGTAGCAGATCATGTCGATGACGACGTCCTTCTTGAACGCCTGCCGGTACTCGAAGGCCAGCCTGGCGACCCGGGCGCAGGCCTCGGGGTCGTCGCCGTTGACATGGAAGATCGGCGCCTGGATCATCCGCGCCACGTCGGTGGAGTACACCGAGGAGCGGGAGTACTCGGGCGCGGTGGTGAAGCCGACCTGGTTGTTGACCACGATGTGCACGGTGCCGCCGGTGCGGTAGCCGCGCAGCTGGGACAGGTTGAGGGTCTCGGCGACCACGCCCTGCCCGGCGAACGCTGCGTCGCCGTGGATGAGGATCGGCAGCACCGAGAAGCCGGCCTCGCCGGTGTCGATGACGTCCTGCTTGGCGCGCACGACGCCCTCCAGGACCGGGTCGACCGCCTCCAGGTGGGAGGGGTTGGCCACCAGCGAGGTCTGGATGTCGTGCCCGTCCCAGGAGTGGAACTCCCCGGCCGCGCCCAGGTGGTACTTCACGTCGCCGGAGCCCTGCGCCGAGCGCGGGTCGAGGTTGCCCTCGAACTCGCCGAAGATCTGCGAGTAGGACTTGCCGACGATGTTGGCCAGCACGTTGAGGCGGCCGCGGTGGGCCATGCCGATGACGGCCTCTTCCAGGCGGGCCTTGGCCGCCGCCGAGATCACCGCGTCCAGCAGCGGGATCAGCGACTCGCCGCCCTCCAGCGAGAAGCGCTTCTGGCCGACGAACTTGGTCTGCAGGAAGGTCTCGAACGCCTCGGCGGAGTTGAGCCGCCGCAGGATGTGCAGCTGCTCCTCGCGGGTGGGCGGGTCGAAGGGGACCTCGACGCGCTCCTGGATCCAGGCGCGCTCCTCCGGGTCCTGGATGTGCATGTACTCGATGCCGATGGTGCGGCAGTAGGAGTCGCGCACCACGCCCAGGATGTCGCGCAGCTTCATGGTGGGCCTGCCGCCGAAGCCGCCGGTGGCGAACTCCCGCTCCAGGTCCCACAGGGTCAGCCCGTGCTGGAGGATGTCCAGGTCGGGGTGGCGGCGCTGGCGGTACTCCAGCGGGTCGGTGTCGGCCATGAGGTGGCCGCGGACCCGGTAGGCGTGGATCAGCTCGTGGACCCGCGCGACCTTCGCGATGTCGTTCTCGTGGCTCGCGGAGATGTCCTGGACCCAGCGGACCGGCTCGTAGGGGATCCGCAGCGACTCGAAGATCTCGTCGTAGAAGCCGTCCTCGCCCAGCAGCAGCTGGTGGATGCGGCGCAGGAAGTCGCCCGACTGCGCACCCTGGATGATGCGGTGGTCGTAGGTCGACGTGATCGTCATGATCTTGCTGATCGCGGCGCGCGCCAGGGTCTCCACCGAGGAGCCGGAGAACTCCGCCGGGTACTCCATGGCGCCGATGCCGATGATCGTGCCCTGTCCCGGCATGAGGCGCGGCACCGAGTGCACGGTGCCGATGGTGCCGGGGTTGGTCAGGCTGATCGTGGTGCCCTGGAAGTCCTCCAGGGTGAGCTTGTTGGCCCGCGCCTTGCGGACGATCTCCTCGTAGGCGGCCCAGAACTGGCGGAAGTCCAGCGTCTCGGCCGACTTGACCGAGGGCACCACCAGCTGGCGCTGGCCGTCGGACTTCTTCAGGTCGATCGCCAGGCCGAAGTTCACGTGCTCCGGCCGCACCAGGGTGGGCTTGCCGTCCACCTCGGTGTAGTAGGAGTTCATCTCGGGCATCGACTTGAGCGCCTGGACGACCGCGTAGCCGATCAAGTGGGTGAAGGAGATCTTGCCGCCGCGCCCGCGCTTCAGGTGGTTGTTGATCACAATGCGGTTGTCGATCAGCAGCTTGGCCGGGACGGCGCGCACACTCGTGGCGGTGGGGACCGCCAGGCTGTTCTCCATGTTGGTCACGGTCCGCGCCGCGACCCCGCGCAGTTTCACCTCCTCGGCGCCTACCGCCACCGGGGCGGGGGGCTGCGCCGCCTTGGGCGCGGCCGGTGCGGGGGCCTGGGGGGCGGCGGCCTTGGGGGCCGCCGGGGCCTGGGCGGCCTTCTGGGGGGCCTGGGACGGCGCCGCTGGCGTGGCGCCGTTCACGGGTACGTTGGGCTTTGAGCCCGGTTGGTAGTCCGCGAAGAAGCTCCACCAGGCCTTGTCAACCTTCTCAGGGTCTTCCAAGTACTTCTGGTAGAGCTCATCGACCAACCACTCGTTGGCGCCGAAATCACTAAGACCGGCAGGGGTGTGCGACTCGCTCGACACGGCGGAGATCGCCCTCTTCCGCAGCTCGCAGGTGGGTTCTAAACGTTCATAAGGCTACTCGCCTCAACGAGCGTGTGCGGCGTCGTTTCCACTGCGCAGGGGAATACGGACATCCCTCCGGGCGAGAGAAGGCGGATAAAACGCGCGTCGAAGCGATCACGACGGGACTTCTCCCGCGAGCGGGGGCGTGACGGAGGACACCTTCAACCTACCCGCGATTTCGGATGCCCCCGCCGAACCGTCCGGGGAGCAGGGGCAGGTCGAGCAGGGTGCGGACGCCGGGAGGGGCGGCGCACACCGCGGCGATGGAGTTCAGCGCGTGGCCGGCCGCGGCCGTGACGCCGTTGCCGATCCAGTCCTCGCCCAGGGTCAGGGACATCGAGGGGGTGCCCTGGACGCGCAGCGCGTAACCCGGCTCGTACCAGTCGCCGATGCGGCGGGCGTCGGCCTTGCGGGCGATCTCCAGGGTGATCAGCGGGAACCCGCCCGCCCGGCCGGTGAGGGTCCAGCGGTCGGCGGCGACGGTGCCGCGGGGGACGGGGCCGGCGGCGACGGCGAAGTCCTCGCGGGCGTGCAGGTACTCGTGGTCGAGGTCGACGTCGTCCAGCTCCACCCCCAGCGCGGCGGCCAGCAGGTGCAGGCTCTCGGTGTACAGGCCGCGCATCAGGCTCCTGCCCTGGGGGAGGGCGGCGGTGTACTCCTCCTCGGTCTTGCCGAACCCGCTCAGCTCGTGGACGATCCGGCGGGAGGGGTGCCCGGCGAGGTCGTAGCAGTCGCGGACGTAGAGGTGGTCCACCCGGCGGGCCAGCCCGCTCAGCACCAGCGGGAGCTTCTCGCCGGTGAAGCCGGGGTTGATGCCGGTGCCGTGGACGGACGTGCGGCCCTTGGCGCAGGCGTCCTCCAGGGCGCCCGTGAACTCGGGGCCGCGGGCGGGCGGGTAGACGAAACCGGTCAGCGAGACCACGTTCTTGCCCGACGCGAGCAGCCGGCAGACCGTGTCGAGGTCGTCGCCCCCGTAGAGGCGGCCGGGCAGGGGCGCGTAGACCACGCAGTCCGCGTCCAGGGCGAGGATCTCGTCCGGGTCGTCGGTGGCGAGGACGCCCGCCGGAGCACGGCCGACCAGCGTCCCGGCGTCCGCGCCCCGCTTGGCGGGGTCGTAGACCCGCAGGCCCGCGAGGCGGAACTCCGGGCGGTCGAGCAGGCCGCGCAGGACGCTGCGGCCGATGGCGCCGCTGCCCCACTGCACGACCCGCAGCGGTGCTGCTTCCATGGAAGGTGTTTCTCCTGGGGTGGGGGAGGTCTCGGACCTTATCCCAAGAGATCCAAAGTTGTCTCAACATGAGAGACGGAAAGGACCTTGGACCCGAACCGGGCACTTTCCTTCGGGGCCGCATTAGAGCAGGATTCGGTTTGCTGCTACCAATGGGTATTCCCGGGTGGTCGACCGGCAGCGAACGAGTCCACCCCACCAGTTTGATCGGCCCAATGGCCCGGACATCAGGAGCGCACTCATGAGTGAACTGCGGTACGACGGCAAGGTCGCCATCATCACGGGCGCCGGGCACGGCCTCGGCCGCCAGCACGCACTGGAACTGGCCGCGCGCGGCGCCAAGGTCGTCGTGAACGACCTCGGCGGCGACCTCCACGGCGACGGATCCTCCGCGGGCCCGGCCCAGGAGGTCGTGAACGAGATCGTCAAGAACGGCGGCGAGGCGGTCGCCAACGGCGGCAACGTCGCCACCGAGGAGGGCGCGGCCTCCATCGTCCAGACCGCGATCGACACGTTCGGACGCGTCGACATCCTCATCAACAACGCGGGCATCCTGCGCGACAAGTCCTTCAAGAACATGACCGTCGCCGAGTGGGACGCGGTCATCGCCGTGCACCTGCGCGGCGCCTACCTGGTCACCAAGGCCGCCTGGCCGCACCTGGTGGAGTCCGGCGCGGGCCGGATCGTCAACACCTCCTCCCCGGCCGGCCTGTTCGGCAACTTCGGCCAGGCCAACTACTCCACCGCCAAGATGGGCCTGGTGGGCTTCACCAAGACCATGGCGGCCGAGGGCGCCAAGAAGGGCGTCAGGGCCAACGCGATCGCCCCGGTGGCCTACACCCGGATGACCGCGGACCTGTTCCCGGCGGAGTTCGCCGACAAGCTCGGCGTCGAGCTGGTCACCCCGCTGGTGGCCTACCTGGCGCACGAGAGCGTGGCGGACAGCGGCCAGGTCTTCACCGTCGGCGGCGGCCGCATCGCGAAGATCTTCGTGGGCGAGGGCCCCGGCTTCACCAAGAAGGACGGCCTCTCCGTCGAGGACATCCGCGACAACTGGGAGGAGATCTCCGCGCAGGACCCGATGGCGGTGTTCGCCGGCATCCACGAGCAGACCGCGGCCACCTTCCAGGCCCTGCAGTAGGGATGGTCCTCTTCGACAGGCGGGACGGGGTGGCGACGATCACCCTGTCCCGGCCGGAGCGCCTCAACGCCGTCACCTACGCCGACACCGTGGACCTGCTCCGGATCCTCACCGAGCTCAAGGACGACACCGCGACCAGGGTCGTCGTCCTGACCGGGGAGGGCCGGGCGTTCTGCGCCGGCATGGACATCCAGCAGGGCGACGAGGAGCAGACCGACGAGGGCCGCGTCCAGCGGATCTACCGCAACATGGTCCGGGCCGGGGAGCTGGTGCTGGGCCTGCGGGAGATCCCGCAGCCGGTCGTCGCGGCGCTGCACGGGCCGGTGGTCGGCATGGCCTTCTCCATGGCGCTCGCCTGCGACCTGCGGGTGGCCTCGCCGACGGCGAAGTTCGTCTCGCCGTTCCTGAAGCTGGGCTTCTCGGCGGGCGACCTCGGCCTGTCCTGGATGCTGCCGAGGCTGATCGGCACCGCCCGGGCGGGGGAGATCTTCTACCGGGCCCAGACGGTCGGCGCCGAGCGCGCCCTGGAGCTGGGGCTGGTCACCGAGATCGCCGAGGACGACCTGGCGGGCGCCCAGGCCCTGGCGGCGGAGCTGATGACGCGCTCGCCGTTCGGGCTGCGGCACACCAAGGAGCTGCTCAACCTGGCGATGGACGCGCCGGGGCTGCGCACGCACCTGGCCACGGAGAACCGCACGCAGACCATGGCGTTCCTCACCGAGGACCTCAAGGAGGGCTTCGCGGCGACCATGGAGAAGCGGGAGCCGCGGTTCCGCAACCGCTGAGGACCCGCGGAGCGCAGGAGCGCGAACGAAAGGGGCGCCCCCGCGGGGGCGCCCCTGTCACGTCGTCACTCGGTGACGGACAGAGCGGCCTTGGGGCAGGAGCGCACGGCGTGCCGGACCTTGTCCTGCTGGTCGGCGGGGACGTCCGGGAGCAGGACGTGAAGGTTGTCCTCGTCGTCCAGGTCGAAGACGTCGGGGGCGAGCCCCACGCAGACGGCGTTGGCCTCGCAGACGAGGTAGTCGACGATCACCTTCATGGGCGCGTTCCTTTCGGATCGGTGTCCGGCCGCGATGGGGCGGCCGCGGCCAACAAGCCGAATCATATTCGGTTTTGTTGCGGGGCCCGGGGCGGCCCCCTGCTCCGGCGGTGGCCGCCGGCGTCCTCCCCCGAGCCTAACGAGAACACGTTCTACATGCCATATACCGGCGGGTCCGGGCATCCGGGAGGGGACGTACATGGACGTTCAGCGACGGAACGGTACAGTTCCCGGCGGAGGTTGATCAGATGACCGGAACACCGCCCCCCATGTCCCCCGAGCTGGTCCGCGCGGCCGAGGCGGCCAAGGGCTTCATGCCCCCCGCCGAGGGCGCCGCCCTGTACGAGACCGCGCTGGACTACGGCCGGATCGGACCGCTGCTGGAGGTGGGCACCTACTGCGGCAAGTCGGCGATCTACTTCGGCGCCGCCGCCCGCGAGGCCGGCACCGTGCTGGTGACCGTCGACCACCACCACGGCTCGGAGGAGAACCAGGCCGGCTGGGAGCACCACGACCCGACGCTGGTCGACCCCCTGACGGGCCGCATGGACACCCTGCCGACCTTCCGCAGGAACATCGAGCGGGCGGGCCTGGAGGACGTGGTCGTCGCCGTCATCGGCACCTCCGACACCGTCTCGAGGTTGTGGAGCACCGAGCTGGGCCTGCTGTTCATCGACGGCGGCCACAGCGAGCACTTCGCCAACGCCGACTACGAGAACTGGGCCGCCAAGATCAAGGTCGGCGGGGCCCTGGCGATCCACGACGTCTTCCCCGACCCCGCGGACGGCGGCCAGGCCCCCTACCGGGTCTACCTCCGCGCCCTGGCCTCCGGCGCCTTCGAGGAGCGCCGCGTGGAGGGCTCCCTGCGCGTCCTGGAGCGCACCTCCGGCACCGACCCGCTGACCGCCGCGGGCTAGCTGTATTGACCTGCAGGGTTGTTGACGCGGGTGATGGGTGCCGCGCCGCCGAGGGCGGTGTGGCATCGGTGGTGGTTGTAGGTGTGCAGGAAGTCGGCTAGGGCTGCGGTTCGTTCGTTGTTGCTGGCATAGGGGCGGATGTAGGCCCATTCGTCCAGGAGGGTGCGGTTGAAGCGTTCGACTTTGCCGTTGGTCTGGGGGCGGTAGGGGCGGGTGCGTTTGCCGGTGGCGCCCAGGTCGGCCAGGGCGTGCTGCCAGGCGGTGGATTTGCGGTAGGTCCAGGCGTTGTCGGTCAGGACCCGCTCGATGCGGGTGATGCCCAGGTCGGCGAAGTGGGCGGCGGCCCGGTGCAGGAAGGCGGCGCAGGTGGCGGCCTTCTCGTCGGGGTGGATCTCGCTGTAGGCGATGCGGGTGTGGTCGTCGACGGCCGAGTGGACGTAGTCGAAGCCGGTGGTGCGTCTGCGGTCGGGGCAGGCGGCGCGGCCCAGGACGCGCCAGCCGCCGCCGTCGGGGATGCGGCCGAGTTTCTTGACGTCCACGTGCACCAGCTCGCCGGGCCGCCGGCGTTCGTAGCGGCGGATCACCTGGCCGGTGGGCCGGTCCAGGAAGGATAGGCGGTTGAGGCCGTGGCGGCACAGGATCCGGTGGACGGTCGAGGCGGGCAGGCCCAGGATCGGGCCGATGCGGGCAGGGCCGAGCTTGCGGCCGGTGCGCAGGCGACAGACCTGCTCTTCCACCCCGGCCGGGGTGCGGTGCGGCACCCGGTGTGGCCGGCTGGGGCGGTCGTGCAGGCCTGAGGGTCCCTCGGTGCGCCAGCGGGCCACCCATTTGTGGGCGGTCTGGCGGGAGACGCCCATCTCCGCGGCCACATGGGCCACCGGGCGGCCCGAGGCGACACGCTCGACGAGCAGACGCCGCCCGTGGACTGTCAGCCTGGCGTTACGGTGGGACACGAAGACCTCCGAGGTGGTGTGGACCTAGACAGCTCCACCACATCGGGGGTCTTCACTGTTGATCAAGCACCCTCAGCCCGTGTCAACAACGTTCGTGATCATTACAGCTAGCCCCCGTCGCCCGGCGAGACGAGCCCGTGCTCGTAGGCGAGGATGACGAGCTGGACCCGGTCGCGCACCCCGAGCTTGGCGATCGCCCGCGTCACGTGCGTCTTGGCGGTGAGCGGGCTGATCACCAGCTCGGCGGCGATCTCCTGGTTCGACAGGCCGCGTGCGACCAGGCGGACCACCTCGTTCTCCCGCGCGGTCAGCGCCGCCAGCGGCGCCGGCCTCGCCGGGGGCCGGGAGGCCGCCCCGGCGAAGCGGGCGACGACCCGGCGCGTGACTCCGGGGGACAGCAGCGCCTCCCCGGCCGCCGCGACCGCCACCGCCCGGCGCAGCTCGGCGGGTTCGACCTCCTTGGTGAGGAAGCCGCTCGCCCCGGCCGCGAGCGCCTCGAAGACGTGCTCGTCGGTGTCGAAGGTGGTCAGCACCACGACCCTGGTCGACGGGCGGGCGGCGAGGATCCTGCGGGTCGCCTCGATGCCGTCGACACCGGGCATCCGGATGTCCATGAGCACGACGTCCGGGGCGAGGCGCTCGGCCAGCGCGACGGCCTCGGTCCCGGAGGCGGCCTCGCCGACGACCGAGAGGTCCCTGGCACGGGAGAGGAGGCTGCGGAAGCCCGCGCGCACGAGCGCCTGGTCGTCGGCGAGCAGCACGGTGACGGTCACGCCGCAGACCCTCCCACACTCCGGGGCAGCACCGCGCGGACGGTGAACCCGTCGCCCGACTCCCAGTCCACCGAGCCGCCGAGCGCGGTCACCCGCTCCCGCATCCCGACCAGCCCGTGCCCCGGGACGACGGGCGAGGGCGCGCCGCCGTCGTCGCGGATCTCGACGCGCAGATCCCCGGCGCCGGCGGCCAGGCGGACGGAGAGGCGGGACGCCCCCGAATGCCTGAGCGTGTTGGTGACGGCCTCGCGGACGACCTGGTAGGCCGCGATGCTCTGCGCGGCCGGAACGCCCGCCAGATCCCCCGCCCGGTCCGTTTCGACCTTCAGGCCGGCCGTGCGGGCGGTGTCCAGGAGCGACTCGATCTCGGGGATCCCGGCCTGGGGTGTGCCCCGCAGGTCGCCGACGAAGGCCTTCAGATCGGTCATGGCCGCGTGGCGCGCCTCCCGAGCGGTCAGCAGGGCCGCGCGCGCCGCGTCGAGGTCGACGCCCGGACCGTCCGGGTCGTCGGCCAGGGCGTCCGCCGCGACGCTGAGGTGGACGCCGACGACGGCGAGGGTGTGCGCGACGACGTCGTGCACCTCGCGAGCGATCTCCAGCCGGTGTTCGGCCGCCCGGGTCTGCTCCTCCTGCGCCAGGCGGGCCGCCCTCTCGGCCAGCCCTTCGGCGCGCTGCCGCCGGATGACGGCGATCCCCAGCGGGAGGCTGAGCCACAGCGCCTCGCCGCCGAGCCGCGAGAACGCCTCGAACACCCCGACGTGGGAGAGGACGACCTCGACGAAGACGCCATAGGAGAGGGCGCCGAGAGACGTGAAGGCCACGGCCCCGTGGCGACGCGCCGAGAAGGCGGTGAGCAGGGCCGGGGCCAGCGGCCAGATCCAGCCCATCTCGTACAGGCCGGCGGTGCGGAAGGCGAAGAGCGCGAGCGCGGAGAGGGCGAGGACGGTTCCGGGGGCGCGCCGCCGGAACATCAGGGCCGATCCGAGTGCGGCGCCCAGGGCGAACGGCCCCTCCCAGGCGAGGGGCGCGCCCACGGTGGCGGGAGCGAAGCAGACCGCGGCGAAGGTGAGCAGGGCGATCGCCGCGTCCACCCCGAACCGGGCCGCGGTGAGGCGCTTCATCGTGCGGCCTTGCGCGTCGTGGCGGCGGCGAGGGCCAGCCAGGCCAGCCCGGCGTCCAGCAGCAGCCGTTCGGCGAGGCCCAGCGGCGCGCTGTGCGTCAGCGCCATCCGGTCGGCGAGGCAGACCGCGAACAGCACGAGCCCGGTCGTCGTGGCGGCCGCGCAGGCGCGGAGAGCGTGCAGGGGAAGGCCCGTCGAGCGCCGCAGCGACCGGGTGACGACATGGGTGGCGACGCACAGGAGGATCAGTGCGATCCATGCGGCGGCGCCGTGCACGGTCTCCGAGAGCGAGGGGGCCCGCCATCGGCCGGGCGGGTCCGCGGGGAACACCGCGGCGACCGCGAACCCGGCGGCGGCCCCGGCCAGCAGGCTCCGTCCCTTCCCGCGCCCGGCGAGTGCCGCCACGGCCGCGGTCGCCAGCGCGAAGGCCGCGATGCCGAAGGACACCAGCCATCCGTGCGTTCCGTTGACGTACCTGCTCACCGGCTCGGCCACGAGGTCGTAACCGGGGTGCACGAGGTCCGAGAGGGTGAAGGCGGCGAAGGCGGCGGCCGCGCAGGCTCCGGCGGTCCTGCGGAGGGCTGCGGCCGAGGTGCTCGGCGGCGTCATCGTGTACGTCATGTCCGGAAAGTTAATTTCCAGGCTTCCTGACTGCGTCGTCCGGGAGCAGGCACTTCGTTCTGCTCTGCTCGCGTACCCCGTACACCGAAGGGAGTACGCGAGCACCTGCGGGGCGCACCGTCCCCCGGGCCCGCGGACAGGCCCGGGGAGGACGACAGGCGTCAGGTGCGGGCGGGCTGGGGGCAGCCGCAGGAGGGCGGGGCCGGGGTCGGGGACGGGCCCAGCGGACGGCCGTCGATCTCCTTGAAGATGCGGGCCGCGGGGGACGCGTCCGCGAGAGCCTCCGACGCCAGGAGGACGGCCGCGGCGGTGTACGTGGAGCGGTCCCCTGGGAAGTGGCGCTGGTTCTCGAACTGCCAGCCGGTCCAGTAGGAGCCGTCCTCGTGCCGGAGGAACTGGATGTCGGCGAACACCTCGGCGGCCCGGGGGTCGCCGGCGGCGTCCAGGGCCATGACCAGCTCGCAGGTCTCCGCGCCGGTCACCCAGGGCTGGTCGGACACGCAGCGGCAGCCGAGTCCGGCGACCATGTAGGTGTCCCAGCACTTGTCGATCAGCTCGCGCGCGGCCTCGCCGCGCACCGCGCCGCCGAGAACCGGGTAGTACCAGTCCATCGACCAGCGGGACTTGTCGGCGAACGCCTCCGGGTGGTGGGCGATGGCGTGGCCCAGCCGGTCGGCGGCCAGTTCCCAGTCCGGCTGGGGCTCGCCGAGCCGTTCGCCGAGCGCCACCGCGCAGCGCAGCGCCTGGTAGATCGACGAGCAGCCGGTGAGCAGCGACTCCTCTCCCACCGAGCCGTCCTCCCAGCGGATCCACTTGACGTCGCCGAGCGGCGTCTGCAGGCCCACCACGAAGTCGATCGCGGCGCGCACCGCGGGCCACAGGGAGCCGACGTACTCCTCGTCGCCCGTGACGAGGAGCTCATGCCACATGCCCACCGCGAGGTACGCCGCGTGGTTGGACTCGCCGCCGGTGTCGGTGACCTTCTCGTCCTCCCACTTGGCGGGCCAGGAGCCGTCCGGCCGCTGCTGGTCGCGCAGCCAGTCGTAGGCGCGCCGGGCCTGCGCGCCGAAGCCGGAGGCCGACAGCGCCATCGCCGCCTCGATGTGGTTCCAGGCGTCGACCTTCCCGGCCGGGTAGCCGTCGAAGGCCGCGTACCAGGGGATGGCGCCCGAGGGGTACTGCTGACGGACGATGGAGAGGGCCGTCGCCTCGACCTGCCCGGGGGTGAGGATGACGTCAGCCCGCATAGGAGGGCTTGGTCAGGTAGACGACGACGCTCTTGCCGATGAACGGGTTGAGCAGCTGCTCGGCCAGCCGGGTGGCCAGGGGCTGCTTCATGATGTCCCAGACCAGGACCTGGTGGTAGGCCTTGACCAGCGGGTGGTCGTTGTCGTCCAGGCCCACCGCGCACTTGATCCACCAGTAGGCGGAGTGCAGGCCGTGCGCGTGGTGGTGGCCGTCGATCCGGAAGCCCATCGACTTGAGCTTGGCCTCCAGCTCGGCGCGCGTGTAGATGCGCACGTGGCCGCCGGGCGAGGTGTGGTAGGCCTCCGACAGCAGCCAGCAGATGCGCTCGGGCAGCCAGGTCGGCACGGTCACCGCGACCTGCCCGCCGGGCTTGAGCACCCGGAAGAGCTCCTTCATCGCCTGCATGTCGTTGGGGATGTGCTCCATCACCTCGGCGGCGATGATCTTGTCGAAGGTCCCGTCCTCGAACGGCAGGTCCAGCGCGTCGCCGACGACGGTCTCGGCCGAGGAGCCCTCGGGCGCCTCGCCTTCCAGCTCCATCGCGTTGAACATCGTCTGGACGGCCTTGAGCTCCTCGGCGTCCATGTCGAACGCGGTCACCCGGGCGCCCCGGCGGTACAGCTCGAAGGCGTGCCGTCCGCCGCCGCAGCCCATGTCGAGGACGCGTTCCCCCACGGCGATGGGGAACCGCTGCCGGAAGTCAACGGTAAGCAGAGGGGGGCTCCTTCCACGGGCGGCCTGTGCGGGGCCGCTGTTCTCGGGGGGCCCGGGGGTCGCCCCCCGGGTCGGCGGGTCAGCGCGCGGTCTTGATCGCTGCCCGGTAGTGCTCGACGGTCGCCAGGGCGACCGCCTTCCAGGTGTAGCGCTCCTGGACCCGGCGGTAGCCGGCCTCGCCGAGGCGGGCCCGCTCCTCGGGGGAGTCGTGCAGGCGCTTGATGGTGGCGGCGAGGTCCTCGACGTCGCCGGGCTTGACCAGCGCGGCGGCGTCGCCGACCACCTCGGGCAGCGCCCCGGCGGCGCTGGCCACCAGCGGGGTGCCCGAGGCCATGTGCTCGACGGCGGGCAGGGAGAACCCCTCGTAGCGGGACGGCACGACGGCGATCTCGGCGGAGGCGAGCAGCTCGCCCAGCTCCTCGTCGGAGATGCCGGAGACGAACCTGACCTTCTCCCCCAGGGCGAGCTCCCGGACGAGCTTCTCGGTGGGGCCGTCCTTGCTGGGCTTGCTGACGATCACCAGGTGCACCTCGCGCTCGGTGGCGATCTTGGCGACCGCGCGCAGCAGCACGTCCACGCCCTTGAGCGGGGAGTCGGCGCTGGCCATCGCCACGATCCGCCCCGGCACGCGCTCGCCGCGGGGGTGGAAGATCTCGGTCTCGACGCCCAGCGGCAGGACGTGGATCTGCGCCGGGTCGGTCCGGAAGTCCTTGGCGATGTCGCGCTTGGAGGAGCCGGAGACGGTGAGGATGCGGCCGATCCGGGCCGAGACGAACGCCTGCATCCGCACGAACCCGTACCAGCGGCGCTTGCCGAGGTGCTGCCTGATGCCCCTGGCCGCCTCGATCTCGATCTTGCGGTCCTGGCTGATGGGGTGGTGGATGCTGGTGACCAGCGGGAACAGCCTGGGGATGCCGAGGTTGCCCAGGCCCAGCACCTGGTTGTCGTGCACGACGTCGAAGTCGCCGCGGCGCTTCTTCAGCGCCCGCAGCACCCGGAGGCTGAAGGTCAGCGGCTCGGGGAACCCGCCGGTGCGCATGTGCAGCCACTCCAGCACGTCGATCCAGTCGCGGAACTCGCGCGGGTGCGGGTTCCGGAAGGGGTCGTCGTCGTTGTAGAGGTCGAGGCTGGGGAGCTTGGTCAGGGCGATCTCGTCGCGGTCCAGCACCGGGTAGGGCTGCCCGGAGAAGATCTCCACCTTGTGCCCCAGGTCGGCAAGCTCCCGGCTGAGGTGGCGCAGGTAGACGCCCTGGCCTCCGCAATGGGGTTTGCTCCGGTAGGAGAGCAGTGCGATCCGCAGTTGCCGCCCGTCCTCAGCGCTCACGCCCACCTCTTAGAAATCGCACCGGATCGATGCCAGTTGTACTGGATGTCTGACTGTAGCCTGCTCATGCTACCCATGGGTTACATGGGGGCCGATTACCTTCTCTTGGCTTTTTGTATGAGATGTCCAGAGGTGTCGGTGTCGGCGCCGGAGTCCGGGCACGACGGGGGGCGGGCCGCCGGTGGCGGCCCGCCGTGGTCGTGCCGGCGGAGGGCGCCTCAGCCGCGCCGGGGGGTCGGCGTGAAGGCGACCGGGATCTCCTTGTAGCCGTTGACGAAGTTCGACCGCAGCCGGCGGACCTCGCCGTCGAGGTGGATGTCGGGCATGCGCTCGGCCAGCGCGCCGAACAGGATGGACAGGTTCATCCGGGCCAGGTGGGTGCCCAGGCAGAAGTGCGGGCCGCCGCCGCCGAAGCCGATGTGGCCGTTCTGCTCGCGGCCGATGTCGAAGACGAACGGGTCGGCGAAGACCTCCTCGTCCCGGTTGGCCGACGGGTAGAACATGACGACCTTGTCGCCCGCCTTGATGGTCTTGCCGCCCAGCTCCACGTCCTGGGTGGCGGTGCGGCGGAACAGGTTGAGCGGGCTGGTCCAGCGCACGATCTCCTCGGCCGCGCTGCGCATCAGCTCCGGGTTCTCCTTGAGCCGCGCCCACTGGTCGGGGTGGTCGAAGAAGGCGAGGATGCCGCCGGCCGTGGCCGTGCGGGTCGTCTCGTTGCCGGCGATCGTCAGCATCAGGATGAAGAGGTTGAACTCCTCGTCCGTCAGCAGGTTCCCCTCGTCGTCGGGCTGGAGCAGCTTGGTGGCGATGTCGTTCTGCGGGTTCTTGCGCCGCTCGTCCGCGATCTGCTGGGCGAACATGTAGATCTCGGCCGCGGCGGTCTGCGCCACGTGCGGCCCGTCCTGCATCTCGGGGTCGTCGAACCCGACGAGCTGGTTGGACTTCTCGAACAGGAAGTCGGCGTGCTCGACCGGCACGCCCATGAGCTCGCAGATCGTCTGCAGCGGCAGCGGCGCGGCCAGGTCGCGGACGAACTCCGCCTTGCCCTTCTCGCACACCTTGTCGATCAGCGCGTGGGTGATGTCCTCGATGTGCCCGCGCAGCTGGTTGACCATGCGGGGGGTGAAGCCGCGGTTGACGTAGGACCGCTGCCGGGTGTGCTGGGGCGGGTCCATGAACAGCATCATCTGCTGGTGGAGCGCGATCTCCTCGTCGGAGTACTCGGTGAACATCGAGGTCCGGATGGCCGAGGAGAACAGCTCGGGGTGGCGGGAGACGAAGACGATGTCCTCGTGCCGGGTGATCGCCCAGAAGCCGGGCACGCTCTCCTGCGGGTCGTAGTGCCAGTGCACGGGGTCGTTCTTGCGCAGCCAGGCGAACTGCTCGTGCGGCGTGCCGGTCTGCTCGTACTGGTCGAGGGAGATGATGTCGATCTTGGGGATGTCAGGGGCGGACATACCGGTTCTCCTCGCGCTGGCTTCGGGGTGAGGGAGGGCACAGCAGGTGCGGTCCGGCGCCTGATCGGGGCGCCGCCGCCCTCCCAGTCAATAATGAGACTCCAGTCTCGTCAAGAGTCTCACGCCGTGCGTCGGAGTGTGCCGCCCTTTATCGGGAGAAGACGCGCCGCCCCCGGCCCGGAGCGGGCCGAGGGCGGCGGAGGGCGGCGGAGGGCGCGAGGGGGCTCAGCGGACGTAGCTCAGCGGGTGGCCGCCGGTGCGGCGGGCCTGGCCGCGCTTCTCCAGGGTGCGCAGGTGCGCGGCGGTCTCGCCGACGGCCAGGTGGTGGCTGATCGGGGGCATCTTCTCCCAGGAGTAGCTCCACACGCAGCGGGTGGCGAGCGTCCACAGGGTCTGCGGCTCGTCGCCCAGCAGCGCCCGGACCTCGGCCAGCCGCTCCTCGTGGTGCTCGATGATCTCCTTGGCCCGGCGCGAGATGCCGGTGAAGGAGTACTGGTGGGCCGGCATCGCGTCCTCGACGCCCATCGCGGCGGTGCGCTCCAGGGACGCCAGGTAGCCGCCCAGCGGGTCCACCTCGGGCCGGTCGTAGGGGTAGAGGCCGACGTGCGGGGTGATCTCCGGCAGCACGTGGTCGCCGGTGAAGAGCAGGTCCCGGTCCTCCAGGTGCAGGCAGATGTGGCCGGGGGAGTGGCCGGGCGTCCAGATGGTGCGCAGCGTGCGGCCGGGCAGGTCGACGAGGTCGCCGTCCTCCAGCAGCCGGTCCGGCATGGCCGGCGGGTCGGGGCGGCCGTCGTTGGCGCGCATCGCGTCCTGCTCCTCGGGGGAGGCGCCGGCCCTGCCGATCCAGTCGCCCAGGTCCTCGCCGTTCGGGTTCTCGAGGTCGGCGCGCATGTGCGTGATGACCTCGGCGTCGGCCCGGTGCATGGCCACCCAGGCGCCCGAGCGCTCCCTGATCCGCCCGGCGAGCCCGGCGTGGTCGGGGTGCATGTGGGTGACCACGACCCCGTACACGTCCTCGATGGCGGTGCCGAGGCCGGTGAGCCCGGCCTTCAGCGCCTTCCACGCCTCGGGGTGCTCCCAGCCGGCGTCGATGAGGACCGGCCCCCGTTCGTTCTCCAGGACGTACACCAGGGTCTTGCCCAGGGGGTTGCCCGGAATGGGCACGGGAACGCTCCACAAACCGCCACCGTGATCGGTGACACCGGCATTGCCGGCCACATCGGCCCTGTCGGCCACGCGGTACTCCTCGAACTCAGAAAAAGGGGCCGGGGGCGGGCGCCCCCGGCGAAGACGGCACGCGTCAGACGCGTTCCAGGACGGTGGCCGTCGAGAGGGCTCCGCCGCAGCACATGGTGACCAGCGCGGTCTCGGCGTCCCGCCGCTCCAGTTCGTGCAGCGCGGTGGTGATGAGCCTCGCCCCGGTCGCGCCGACCGGGTGCCCGAGGGCGATGGCCCCGCCGTTGACGTTCACCCGGTCCATGTCCGGCCGGTGCACCGACGCCCAGGACATGGCGACGGAGGCGAAGGCCTCGTTGACCTCGAAGAGGTCCAGGTCGCCGATGCCCATCCCGGTGGCGTCGAGCACCTTCTGGGTCGACTGGACGGGGCCGTCCAGGTGGTAGTAGGGCTCGCCGCCGACCAGTGCCTGCGCCCTGATCGCGGCGCGGGGGCGCAGGCCGAGCTGCGCGGCCTTCTCCTCGGACATGAGCAGGACGGCCGAGGCGCCGTCGGAGATCTGGGAGCTGGTGCCCGCGGTGTGCGTCTTCACCACCGGCTTGAGCTTGGCCAGGCCCTCCAGGGTGGTCTCACGCAGGCCCTGGTCGCGGGTGACGGTCAGGGTCTCCCCGGTGGGGTCGCCCTCCTTGTCGATCTGCGGGACGTCCGGGACGGGGACGATCTCGCGGTCGAAGCGGCCGTCGGCCCACGCCTTGGCGGCCAGCTGCTGGGAGCGCAGGCCGAAGGCGTCGAGGTCCTCGCGGGTGAAGCCGCGCCGCTCGGCGATGCGCTCGGCCGCCTCGAACTGGTTGGGCATGTCCAGCGACCAGTCGTCGGGGCGGGGGTCGGCCGGGTGGACGTTGCTGCCCAGCGGGGCGCGGCTCATCACCTCGACGCCGCAGCCGATGGCCACGTCCACCACCCCGGCCTGGATCATCGCGGCGGCCAGGCCGACGCTCTGCTGGGCCGAGCCGCACTGGGCGTCGATCGTGGTGACGCCGGTCTGCCAGGGCAGGCCCGCGTACAGCCAGGAGTAGCGGCCGATGTGGCCGCCCTGCTCCCCGGCCTGGGTGACGCAGCCCGCGAAGACCTGCCCGACCTCCACGGGGTCGATGCCGGCCCGGTCGACCAGCGCCCTGAGGGTGTGCCCGAGCAGGGCCTGCGCCTTCATCCCGGCCAGCCACCCCCCGCGCCTGCCCTGCGGGGTGCGCACCGCCTCCACGATCACCGGCCGTCCCATGCTGACTCCTCGAGTTCTAGAATCACATTCAAAATTAAGGTAACGGGTTCTAGATGTCCGGAACAGGTCCGTCCCGCTCGATGAAACGGGGCGGTGCCTCCTCCAGGCGCACGGTGAGCGAGCGGTAGGACGGCACCAGCACGCGCCGCGCGGGCTCCCGCGCGGTGATCCGCCAGGGCCGCCCGGCCTCCGTCAGCGCCGCCAGCATGCGCGTCACCTGCGTGCGGGCCACCGCGGCGCCCAGGCACAGGTGGCGTCCCGCGCCGAACCACAACTGCCTGGTCTCGGGTATGTAGTCGCGGGTGATGTCGAAGGCACCGGCGCCGTTGTTGGCCCGGTATGTGAGGACCATCACTCTCTCGCCCTCGCGCAGCCGCCTGCCCGCGACGGTCACGTCCCCGGCGACGTGGCGGCCGATCACCGGGGCGGGGGTGGACACCCGCAGCCCCTCCCGGACGGCGTTGGGCATCAGCGCGGGCTGTTGCAGCAGCAGCCGGTGCTGTCCGGTGTCGTGCAGCAGGGCGACGGTGCGGGCGGTGCCGGACGCGCCCGTCTCGGTGCCCGCGATCGCCAGCAGCGTGGCCAGGCCGCGGGTGAGGTCGAGGCTGAAGCCCCTCTCCCGGCAGCGCCCCAGGATGGTGTCGGTTCCGGCCGAGGCGTAGGCGCGGGGCACGGCCGCGGTCAGCCGCCCGGCCAGCTCCCCGGCCTCCTCGATCTTGTGCCGGGGCAGGTCGGTGGAGGAGGCGGTGCCCAGGGCCAGGGACGCGAGCCGCTCCCCGGTGGCGAACAGCTCCGCGTAGGGGGCGTCCTCGGTGCCGAGTTCCAGGCCGAGGAGGTCGGCCACGAGCCGGCCGGCCAGCACCCTGGTCGCGGCGGCCAGGTCCACGCTCCGCCCCTCGGCCAGGCGGCGGGCCAGCTCCCGGTAGTGGGCGCCCTGGGCGCGTTCGACCAGGTCGGCGGCGGCCCGCTCGGTGAAGAGGTCGCGGGCGGCGGCCCGGATCTCGGTGTGGGCGGCGCCGTCGAACAGCCCGGCCATCTCGGGGCCGAACAGCTGCCCCCACATGTGCCCGACCCCGCCCTCCCCGGCCATGCTGAAGTTCCGGTGGTCGCCCAGGACGTGCCGGGCCAGCACCGGATCGGTGACCAGCCAGCCGACGCGGGGCAGCCGACTGATCGGGGGAGCCAGGCGGGAGGCGCGCAGCAGCGCGTACAGCCAGGGGTTCCCCCGGCGCAGAAGGCGCGCCTCGTGGCGGTTCATCGATCGTTACTCCGCTTCCGGTGACAGGCATTGCCCGACGTCTGTAATGATGGCGCGGCAATTCGTGAAGAATATGAGTGTTTTCCCTTAAGTCGGACTGAGTACCGGAGCTCATGCCGGGCGCGGAACGACGAGACAGGCTGGGCTGATGAGAGCAAGGATCACGGGGGTCTCCGCGTACCTCCCCGAGCACACCGTGACGAGTGCCGAGGTGGAGGCGCGCGTCGGCCCCTACCGGCCCCATCCCACGATCGTCGAGCGCATGACCGGCATCCGGCGCCGGCACGTGATGCGCGACGACCAGCAGGCGTCCGATCTCGCGGTGGAAGCGGCCGCGAAACTGCTCGCGGAAACGGGCGTGGAACCCGATCTCCTGATCTTCGGATCCGCCTCGCAAGATCTCATCGAACCGGCCACCGCGCACATAGTCGCGGCGAAACTCGGACTCGACTGCCCGGTCTTCGATGTGAAGAACGCCTGCAATTCCTTCCTCAACGCCATGCAGGTCGCCGACGCGCTCATCCGCACCGGGCAGTACCGGCGGGCACTGGTGTGCAGCGGCGAGACGCCGTCCCGCGCCACCCGCTGGGAGGTGCGCGACCGCGCGCAGTTCGTCGACGCGTTCGCCGGCTACACGCTCTCGGACGGCGGCGCGGCGATGCTGCTGGAGGCGGCGCCGGACGGGGGGCTGTTCGAGTTCGGCTTCGACGCGGTCTCGGCGGCCTGGCGGATCGGGACGCTGCCCGCGGGCGGCTCGATGCACCCCCGCGACCCCGAGTACTCCTACTTCTCCGGCGACGGGCGCAAGCTCAAGGATGCCTTCCTCGGCAAGGGCCCCGACCTGTGGCTGGACGCCCTGGACCGGCACGGGCTCACCTGGGGGGACTTCGCGGTCGTCCTCGTCCACCAGGTGACGCTGCCCTACCTGGAGACCCTGCGGGCGGTCCTCGGCATCCCCGCCGACCGGCTCGTGGTGACGCTGCCCGAGCACGGCAACGTCGCCTCGGCGTCGATGCCGCTGCAACTGGCCACAGCCGTCGCCGAAGGACGGCTCTCGCCCGGCGACAAGGTGGCCTTCGTGGGGCTCGCGGGCGGCGTCAGCCTCGGCGTGGCGTTCGCCGAGTGGTCCTGAAGGAAGGCCCCGATTGAAACTCTGGAACGTGCAGCGCGCGTCAGCGCGCGTTCAGCCACGATCAGCGCGAAGCGTGTTCAATTTGTGGATTGTCATCCCCGCCTACAACGAGGAGAAGTCGATCGGCGCGACGCTGCAGCGGCTCGCGCAGCAGACCGATCGCGACTTCACGCTGCTGGTGGTGGACAACGACAGCACCGACCGCACCGCCGAGATCGTGCGCTCCTTCCCCGGCGTCCGGCTCATCTGCGAGGCGCAGAAGGGCACGGGGGCAGCCTCCGACACGGGCTTCCGCCACGCCATCCTCAACGGGGCCACGCACATCGCCCGCACGGACGCCGACTGCCTGCCCGACGACGCCTGGGTGGCGGCCGTCCGGGCCGCCTTCCAGGACGGGCTGCGCATGGTCAGCGGGCCGCTGCGGCCCCGCACGGACGAGTTCCCGCTGAAGTTCTGGGAGCGCCGCCTCCTCCCGGCGGTCGTCCAGATCGCCGCGACCTTCGGGCGGTTCCGTCCGGGCAACCGCGACGCCGCCTACCTGGGCCCGTACGTGATGATGCCGGGCTGCAACATGGCCATCACCGCCGAGCTGTACGAGAAGGCCGGCGGGTTCCCGCGCACCCGCATCGAGGACGTCCACGAGGACCGGGCCCTGGTCAACCGGGTGCGGAAGCTGACCGCCGAGTACGGGCTGCGCAGGAACATGGTCGTCTACGGTTCGGTGCGGCGGCTGCGCGCCTACGGGCTGGTCGGCACCCTCGGCTGGTACGCCGACCACCGCTACACCCCCGAGGTGGTCGACATCCGATGAGCGACTGGGAGCGCCGCCTCTACCTGACCGCCCATCCCTTCGCCTACCCGCTGCTGCGCGGCCTGGCCCGGATCGGCCCCGCCGTGCGGGTGCCCGGCCTGGGGATCGTCGTCAACGACGCCGCGCTCGCCCGCGCGGTGCTGCTGGACGGGGAGGGGTTCCGCAAGGACGGGCCCGGCTCGCCCGGCGACCTGTGGACGCCGATCCTCGGCCCGTCCGTGCTGCTCAACATGGAGGGCGAACCCCACCGGGCGCTGCGCCGCAGGCTCACCGAGCTGTTCACGCCGGCCTCCACCGCCGCGCTGTGCGCCCGGGTCCTGGACGCCCCGCTCAAGACCCTCGCCGGACGGCTGGAGCGCGGCGAGGCCGTCGACCTCGTCCAGACCATGCGGGTCATGGCGGGCGCGGTGATCTGCGAGATCATCGGCCTGCCCGACATCGACGAGGCCGCCTGCCGGGAGATGTTCGAGAGCGGCGAGCGGATCGTCGCGATGGTCAAGCTGCGCACCCGCACGCTGGACCCCGCGCAGGTCGCCCGCGCCCGCGAGGTCCTCGAACCGATCGGGGACGTGGCCGCGCGCACCTTCCACCGCGGCGACGAGACGACCGTCATGGGCCGGATGCGCGCGCTCGGGCTGTCGGAAGGGGAGGCCAGGGGAGCGGCCGGGGCGTTCTTCCTCACCGGTACCGAGACCGTCGCCACCCTCGTCCCCCGCCTGATCGCGCTGCTGCACGACACCGGTGAGCTGGCACGGGTCGCGGCGGACACGTCCCTGCTGGACGCGGCGATCGACGAGGCGATGCGCGTCACCACCCCCACCCCCGTGATGTTGCGCAGCGTCCACGCCGAGAAGGAGATCGGCCCGGTGAAGGCCCGTCCCGGGGACCGGGTGCTGATCGCCACGCACAACTGCTGCCGCGCGCTCGGCCCGTTCGCGTTGGACGGTGCCCCCGGCAAGGCCGAACTGCGGCGGTTGTGGTTCGGCGCGGGTCCGCACTTCTGCATCGGCTACCCGCTGGCCCTGGCGGAGATACGGGCCGTGGCCGAGACGGTGCTGCGCCACGCCCCCGTGAAGGTCGTCTCCCGCCGGGCCGCACGGGGCGTGCTGATCCCCACCTACGCCGAACTCACGATCCAGAAGGCGGCATGAGCCTCGTCACCAGCCTGCTCGACCAAGCCGAACGCACCCCCGAGAAGGCCGCTCTCATCGCGGGCGACGGTACTGCGCTGACCTACGGGGAGCTGCGCAGCCAGGTGCTCGCCGTCCGCGACGGGTTTCTGTCGGCGGGGCTGGCGCCCGGGGACGGCGTGCTGTTCTCCGTCCGTCCCTCCCCGCAGGCGCTTGTGCTGGCGCTCGGTGTGGTCGCGGCGCGGGGCGTCGTGGTCTTCGCCGACCCGGGGGCGGGCCCGGAGATGTTCGAGGCGCGGCTGCGTCTGGCCGCGCCCCGTTGGTCGGCGGCCGAATCGCTGCTGTACGCCGCCAGCAGGATCGGCCCCGTGCGTTCGTTCGCCCGGCGCAAGGGGCTGCTGCTGCCGAATCTCTCCGAGCTGCCGTTGCAGCACGTCTATACGGGACGGTGGCTGCCCGGCGTACCGCGCGGCGCGCACCGCCTGAAGGACTGGCTCCGAGCCTCACCGGACCGGGGCACGGAGGACGCGTCCGACCCTGACGCGCCCGCCGTCGTCATCTTCACCTCCGGGACGACCTCCGCGCCTCGTGCCGTCGTCCACACCCAGGCTTCGCTGGCGGCCGGGTTGGAGCTCTTCCGTTCGCGGGTGCCCCTGGGCCCCGGGGACGTGGTGCACACCGACCAGTTGATGCTCGGCCTCCCCACGCTGATCGCGGGGGCGTGCTGGTCGATGCCGCGGCTGTTCTGCCCGCCGGAGGAGTTCCTGGAGCAGATGGAGGAACGGAAGGCCACCCACACGTTCTGCGTCCCGGTCCACCTCGCCGAGATCCTGGACGCCGCCGAGGACGGGCTGCCGCCGGGACTGCGCCACGTCCTGCTGGGCGCGGCCCCCGCGCCCGCAGGGATCCTGCGCCGCGCCGTGGCCGCCGCCCCGGAGGCCGAGGTGCTGTCGGTGTACGCGATGACCGAGATCGTGCCGGTGGCCGTCGCCTCGGCGCGGGAGAAGCTCGCGCACACCGGCGGCGGCGATCTGCTCGGCGAACCCCTGCCGGGGATCTCGGTACGAGTGGCCGACGACGGCGAGCTGCTCCTGGGCGGTCCCAACCTCTGCAAGGGCTACCTGGGCGACCCCGACCACGCCGAACTGGCCACGGGCGACCTGGCCCGGATGGAGGGCGGGCGCCTGGTGCTGCTCGGGCGCAAGAAGGACATGCTGATCCGCGGCAAGTTCAACCTCTACCCCGGCCTGTACGAACCGGCCATCACGGCGCTGGACGGGGTCCGCGAGGCGGCCATCGTCGGGGTCCCCGAGCCGGAGACGGGGGACGAGGAGGTCGTCCTGGCCGTCGTCGGGACCGTCCCGGAGGGGGAGCTGAGGCGGAGGCTGGGGGAGGTCCTCGACGCCGAGGCGCTGCCCGACCGGATCGTGTACCTGCCGGAGCTGCCCTTCTCCGGCAGGGGCCGCAAACTCGACCGGGCCCTGCTCCGGAGACTCGTGGCTTAGTGCGACAATCCCGGATGGCCCTTTAAAGGGCGATGTATGGGGGATTCCGGGTGAAAGGGTGGAGTCGGTGCGGGTAGCGGTGACGGGCGCGTCGGGCTTCGTCGGGGGAGCGGTCTGCCGGGAGCTGTCCGCGCGGGGCGCCCGGGTGCACGCCTACGGGCGGCGCGAGACCGTCGACCCCGAGCACGTCGGCAAGGCCGCCTACCGCTCCTGGGACCTCAGGAGCGGGCCGCAGGCCGACGCCCCGCGCGTGGACGTGGTGGTGCACTGCGCCGGGACCGTCACCGACTGGGGGCCGGCCGGCGAGTTCTTCGCCGTCAACCTGGAGGGCACCAAGAGCGTCCTGGCGACGTTCCCCGGCGCCCGCTTCGTCCACGTGAGCACCGCGAGCGTCTACGACCCCGAGACGCCGACCGTCATGGCCACCGAGGACCAGGCGCCCGTCCGGCGGTACGTCAACGCCTACGGCGCGTCCAAGGCCGCCGCGGAGCGGGCCGTCCTGAACTCGGGCGCCGAGAGCGTCGTCCTGCGCCCGCACGCCGTCTACGGCCCCGGCGACACCACGCTGCTGCCGCGCGTCCTGGGGTCCGTCCGGGGGCCGGTGCTGGTCGCCGTCGGGACCGGGCGCCAGCTCGTCAGCCTGACCGGCGTCGGCAACCTCGTCCAGGCCTGCCTGCTGGCGTGCGAGTCGGACGTGACGGGGGTCTACAACGTCGCCGACGCCGAGCCGCTGGAGCTCGACGCCGCGCTGGCGATGATCCTGGCCGAGCGCGGGATCCGCGCCCGGCGCGTCTACCTGCCGCTGCGGCCCGTGCTGCCGGTGGCCGCGACCGTCGAGGGGGCGTTCCTGCTGGCGGGAAGCAGGAGGCCGCCGAGGCTCACCCGGTACGCGCTGGGGCATCTGGCCGTGGAGCGCACCCTGGACCTCTCGGCGGCCCGCAGGTTCCTGGGCTACCGGCCGGAGCCGACGTCCTTCGCCGGCGCGGCCTCCTGGTAGCGGTCCTCAGCCGTCCTCGGGGAGGTCCTCGAGCAGGTCGTCGAACTCGCCGTCCTTGACGCCCAGGACGAAGGCGTCCCACTCGGCCTGCGTGAAGTACAGGACGGGCCCCTCGGGCTCCTTGGCGTCCTTCATCACGATGGCCTGCTCGCCGGGAAGGAAGATCTTGTTGTCCTTGCGGATCTCGTCGGGTACCTCTTCGGCAGGGATGAACTCGATGATCACGCCGTCCTCGCCGTCACCGTAGATCTCGGTGCGGCGCTGCGGCTGCTCGTGAAGAGAGTGTTCGCGCACCTCGCCAGAGTAACCGTCAGAAGCCGGCGAGCAGGCGGTTCGCCACCACTTCCAGCCTGACCTGGATCTCCTCCGCGGTGGTGCGCCCGCGCAGCAGCTCGATCATCTCCATCGCCCAGACGCTGCCCAGGGCGCGCACCAGGTCGCGCTGCTCCTCGGTGGCGGTCTCCGCCACGCCCATCACGCGCAGCATCATGCCGGTCACCCGGGCGCCGAAGTCGGTCTTGACCTCCGCGAGGATCAGCGAGCGGGTCAGCGCGTCGGCCAGCTCCGGCTCGCGCATGAGGCCGCGGGTGGCCCGCATCAGCAGCTCGGTGGCGCTGACGGCGGGGCCCGCGGAGGCGGGAGGGCGGCGCTGCATGCTCTTCTCGAGCAGGTCGAGCTCCTCGCTGACCACCGCGACGACCAGGTCCATCTTGGACGGGAAGTAGCGGTAGAGGGTGCCCAGGGCGACGCCGGCGCGCTCGGCGACGGTGCGCATCTGCATCGCCTCCACGCCGCCTCGCGAGGCGAGGGCGGCGGCGGCCTGCACGATGCGCCTGCGGCGCTGGTGCTGGCTGCGGGAACGGGTCGGAGATTCGGTCTGCTCTGCGGTCATTCGGTGATGTCCCCGGTCAGCCTGGCCGGCCCCGCCGGACCAGGAAGTGGTGGGCCAAGCCTAGCGCTTTCACGAGAACCTGTTATCTCGAAGCGGGCGCCTCAGGGAGTGAGTTCTACCGCAACCACCATCGGATATGTCGCTCTCTGGACAGTAACTAGAATGTGTTCTAGTTTGCCTCTCGGGGTTGTCTTCGACGGGCTCGGGGAGGAGGCGTGGACGTGGTCGCCACCGCGCGCACCGGCCGGGTCCGGCCAGTTCCGGCCGCCACGGGCCGCGTCCGGAGCTGGGCGAAGGCGTCCGCGGACCGCCTGGACCGCCCGGCGGGAGGGCGCGGTGCGCCCCCGGCCGGAACCGGCCGCCGGGCCCGCACGAGGACCCCGTCCCCGCCCGCTCCCGAGATCGTGTTCCAGTCGGAAGGACGGCCATGAACTTCACCCTCGATGAGGACCAGCAGCAACTTCAGGCACTGGCGGCGGGGCTGCTGGCCAAGGAAGCGGGCCAGGAGCGGCTGGAGGCCGCCGAGAAGTCCCCGGAGCCCTACGACCCCGCGCTGTGGCGGGCCTTCGCGCAGGCGGGCCTGCTCGGCGTCACCCTGCCGGAGGCCGCGGGCGGCGCGGGGCTCGGCGCGATCGAGTACACGGTGCTGCTGCGCGAACTGGGCAAGGCGGTCGCGCCGATCCCGGTGTACGGGTCGCTGGCCGCCGCCGCCGTCATCGGCGCGCACGGCGACGCGGAGCAGATCGCCGCGCTCGCCCCGCTCGCGTCGGGGGACCTGGTGCTGACGGTCGCGCCCCGGATCCTGCGCGAGATCACCGAGGACGGCGGGAGGCTGACCGGCGTCGCGGCGTTCGTACCGTTCGCCGAGCAGGCCGAGAGCGTCCTCGTCCCGGTCGGCGAGGACGCCTACCTGGTGCGGATCGCCGACGCGAAGGTCACCGCGCAGCCGTCGGCGTCCGCCGAACCGCTCTCGCGGGTCGAGCTGGCGGGTGCCCCGGGCGTGAAGGTCGGCTCCGGAGCCGCCGCCACGCTGCGGCGCTACGTCACCATGGGCGCGGTCGCCGTCGCCTCGGGCGCCGCCGAGGGCGCGCTGAAGCTGACCACCGAGTACATCAAGACGCGCGAGCAGTTCGAGCGCAAGCTGGCCCAGTTCCAGGCCGTCACGATGCAGATCAGCGACGTCTACATCGCCAAGCTGGCCCTGGAGGTGAGCGTCCTGGCGGCCGCCTGGCGGCTGGCCAACGACCGCGCGGACACCGACGAGGTGCTGGCGATCGCCGCCTACAACGCCACGGACCCGGTGGTGAAGGCGCTGTACACCTGCCAGCACCTGCACGGCGGCATCGGCCTGGACGTCACCTACCCGCTGCACCGCCACTTCTACTGGATCAAGCAGTGCAGCCACATCCTGGGCGGCCCCGAGTCCCAGCTGGACGCGCTCGGCGCGCTCGTGCGCGACCCCGCGCCGCAGGACGAGAGCACCCCCGAGACCGACGGGCTGCTGATCGACCTCACCGACGAGCAGAAGGCACTGCGCGCCGAGCTGCGCGAGTACTTCACCAACTGCCTGACGGCCGAGGAGCGCGAGCGCATCGACGCCGACCCGTTCGGCGAGGCCTACATCGAGCACACCCGCAAGCTCGGCCGCGACGGCATGCTCGGCGTCGCGTTCCCCGAGGAGTACGGCGGCCGCGGGTACGGGCCGATGGAGCAGCAGATCTTCGCCAACGAGATCGCCCGCGCCCAGGTGACCTACCCGCTCATCACCCTCAACTCCGTCGCGCCGACCATCATCCACCACGGCACCGAGGAGCAGAAGGCGTTCTACCTGCCCAAGATCCTCGCCGGGGAGTGCCACTTCGCGATCGGCTACTCCGAGCCGGGCGCCGGCACGGACCTGGCGTCGCTGCGCACCAGCGCGGTGCTGGACGGCGACCACTACGTCGTCAACGGCCAGAAGATCTTCACCTCCGGCGCGCACACCTCCGACTACGTCTGGCTGGCCGCGCGCACGTCCGACGAGGGCTCCAAGCACAAGGGCATCACGATGCTCATCGTGGACTGCAAGGACCCCGGCTACTCCTGGACGCCCATCGTCACGATGGACGGCAGGCACCACACCAACTCCACCTACTTCCAGGACGTCCGCGTCCCGGTGGAGAACGTCATCGGCCAGGTCGGCAGGGGCTGGGACCTCATCGTCGACCAGCTCAACCACGAGCGCGTCACGCTCGGCCCGGCCGGGAACATCGGCGGCCGCTTCGAGAAGTTCGCCCGCTGGGCCCGCGAGACCGGCATGCTCGACGAGCCGGGCGTGGCCCGCGAGCTCGGCCGCGTCTACGCCTACTACCGGGTCAACGAGCTGCTCAACTGGCAGGTCGCCGCCAACGCCTCCCTGGGCTGGCTGGCCGCCGCCGACGCCTCGGCCACCAAGGTCTACGGCTCGGAGCGCATGCAGGACGTGGGCCGCATCGTCGCCGAGGTCCTGGCCCGCCACGGCGACCCCGGCGACCCGGAGACCGCCGCCCAGATGGACCAGATCGACCACCTGGTGAAGGGCGCGCTGGTGCTCACCTTCGGCGGCGGCGTCAACGAGGTCCAGCGCGAGATCATCGGAATGCTGGGCCTGGGCCTGCCCCGCGCTCCCAGGTAGCGGGACGCCCCGCCGGAGACGGCGGGGCTTGCGGATAGAAGGGTCGCATGCACGAAGAACTGGTACGGACGGCCGAGCGCCTCGCCGCCCTGGGAGAGCAGCCCGCGCCCGAGCCCCCGGACGCGGTGAACGCCGCCATGATCCGGAACTGGACGCAGGCGCTCGGCGACACCCGCGACTGGGGCGACGAGGCGCCGCCCGCCATGGCCCAGGTCTGGTCCATGCAGGGCCTGAGCGACGCCGCGAAGGACTCGCCCGCCGCGGAGGTCCTGCGGCTGCTCGACGCCGGCGGCTACACGGGCGTGCTCGGCACCAACTGCGAGCACGCCTACGACCGCCCCGCCCGGCTCGGGGAGCGCCTGCGCGCGACCATGCGCCTCGGCGACGTCGTCGGCCCCAAGCGCACCGCGATGGGCGAGGGCTACTTCGTCACCTGGTACGAGAGCTGGTACGCCGGGGACGAGCGCGTCGCCGAGATGCTCTTCCGGATCCTGAAGTTCCGCCCGGCCGCGTCTCCGCCGAGCCCCCCGGCGAAGACGCCCGCCGCCGCGCCCGTCCCGGCGAGCGACTGGCCGCCGCTGACGATCCCGCTGACCCCCACGTTCGTCATCTCCACCGCCATCGCCACCCGCGACTTCACCCCCGTCCACCACGACGTGGCCCTGGCCCGCGCCCAGGGCTCCCAGGACATCTTCCTCAACATCCTCACCACCATGGGCCTCATCCAGCGCTACGCCCTCGAGGCCCGTCCCGACGCCGTCCTCGCGGGCATCAAGATCCGCCTGGGCGTCCCCGCCTACGCCGGGGACGCCCTCACCCTGACCGCCACCCGTGACGGCGACGCCCTCGAGGTCCTCGGCACGGTCAGTCTCGGTACCCATGTGAAGGCCGCCGTGACCTTCCGCTGAAAGACCCGCCGCGCCCGTGCCGACTCCCCCCGTCCAGGGAAGGAATCCCCTGGTCGGGGGATGAGGGGACGCGGTGTACACGCTGCGGGATCGGGGGCGGGAGCTGGCCGTGGCGGCCTGGAGGTCGGGCCGCCGGCAGCGGGCCCGGCTGCTGGTGGACGGGGAGCCGGTCGGAGACCGGGTGGTCGGGCCGCTGCGGACCGCGGTGTTCGAGCTCGGGAGGGCGGCGGACGAGCGGGCCCGGGGCGGGGCCGTGCGGCAGCGGGTGCGGGTGCGGTTCCTGTGGGGCGGGCGGGTGTGGGCCTGCGACCTGGTGGAGACCCCGGTGAAGCGGAGGCGGCGCGGGTCCGTCGTGACGGGGTTCGTGCCGCCGGAGGGGACGCTCGTCCACCGGCGGCACGCGTTCCAGGAGCGGCATCCGAACGTCTACGCGCTGCGGCACGTGGTGAACGAGGTGGTCGTGGTCACCGCGGCGCTGCTGGGACTCAGCGCGCTGGTCACCGCCTTCTTCGAACGGCTGGTGCCCAGGATCGACTGGTCGTGGCTGCCGGAGTTCCGGCTGCCGGACTGGGACCTGCCGGACATGCCGGATGTGGATCTCGACTGGCTGAACTACGCGATCCCGCTCCTCGTCGCGCTGATCATCGCGCTGCGGGAGGTCGGGCGCCGCCGCAGGCGCCGGGAGCGCGAACGGCGCTTCACCGAGGAGCGCGGGGAGGGCGGACGCGACGGGTGTTAGGGCCGCCCGCCCCTTCGTGCCGGGCGGGTCAGCCGTACCACCTGACGGCCCACTCGCGGTCGATCTCCTTCTGGTCGGGGAGGGGCTCGGTGCGCTCCAGGACGGGCTGTGTGGCGATGGTGTCCTCCAGCCGGACGTGCTCGGGGAGGGTCTTCCAGCGGTCGTCGCTCATACCTCCATCCTGCCCGATCGTTACCCGATCGGGCAGAGGGGAGTGATTCGGGAACCTGGCGGTTATTCTTGGAGTATGCATTCCATTAATGAGGGAGTGGCCCGCTACACGCTGCGCGACCGCGGGCGCGAGCTGGTCGTGGAGGCGTGGGAGGCGGACGGGAGGCAGCACGCCCGGCTGCTGGTGGACGGGGAGGCCGTCGGGGAGAAGGCCGTCGGGGTGCTGGAGGACGCCAAGTTCGACCTCGGGGAGGTGGACGAGGAGGGCAAGGCCGTCCAGCAGCAGGTGAAGGCGGGGTTCTGGTGGGGCGGCAAGGTGCGGGAGTGCATCCTGCAGGACGTGCGCGCGGGCGACGAGGAACTGCGGAAGCGGACCCTGAAGACGCCGTTCGTGCCGCCGGAGGGGACGCGGGCCCGCAGGCGGTACGAGATGCGGGAGCGGCACCCGAACCTCTACGCCATGCGGCACGTCGCGCTCGAGGGGCTCGCGATCGTGGTGGGCTTCCTGGGGATCGGCGCGCTCCTGTCGGCGTTCTTCGGCCGGCTGCTGCCGAGCATCGACTGGTCGTGGCTCCCGGACCTGCCCGACCTGCCCGACCTGGACCCGCCGGACTGGCTGCGCTACCTGAGTCCGGGCTACTGGATCCGCCGGCTCTGGCCCGACGACTGGAGGCTGCCGGACATCGACCTGTCCTTCCTGCCCGACTGGGACTTCGGCTGGCTCAAGTACGTCATCCCCCTCCTGATCGCCCTGGGCGTCGGACTCCAGGAGACCGAACGCCGCCGCAAGCGCCGCGAGCGGGAGCGGCGCTTCGAGCGGCCCGGCACCCGCCCGGAAGGCGAAGTCCGACCGGAAGGGGGCGCGCCGGTGGCGGACGACGTGCGAACGGCGGACGATGCTCCGACGACGGGTGACGCGCGGTCGGCGGGCGACGCGTTGACGGCGGATGATGCTCCGACGGCTGGAGACGCGCGGGCGGAGGACGGCGCGCAAGCGGAGAAATGACGCGCGGGCGGGAGTCGTACGGGCGGGAGGCCTGCGAGCGGGTGGCGTGCGGGCGGGGACGGCGCGCAAGCGGAGAAATGACGTGCGCGCGGTGGACGGGGCACGGGGGGAGAGGACGGCGCGCAAGCGGAGGAATGATGTGCGGGCGGGACCCGGGGTGCGGGAACGGGCGGCTCACGGGGCGGCGGTTAGGGTGGGACGGTGCGAACGGTCGATCCAGCGAAGCACGCGGCACGACGCGGGCAGATCCTCGACGCGGCCGCGGGGGTCTTCGCGGTCAAGGGGTTCGAGGCGGCGACCGTGGCGGAGATCTGCCGGGCGGCGGGCGTGGGCTCCGGCACGCTCTTCCATTACTTTCCCGACAAGGCCACCGTCTTCCGGGCGATCTTCCAGGAGGACCACGAGCGCATCCTCGCCGAGCTCGCCGCCCTCGACGACACCGATCCGGTCGCCGGGTTCTGGGCGATCGTCGACCTGCTGGCCCGGGACGCCGCCGAGCCGGCGGCGGGCGGGCTGGTCATCGCGCTGCTCGGCAGGCTCCCCATGGACCCGCGGCTCGCCACCGTCCTCGTGGCCGCGGAGGAGGCGGTGCTGGCCCGGCTCACCGGGTTCCTCACCCGGCTCCAGAAGGAGGGCGGGGTCGATCCGGACCTGCCCGCCGAGCACGCCGCCCGCTGGGTCAGCTCGATCATCGACGGGCTCTACCTGCGCTGCGGCGATCCCGGGTTCGACGCGGAGCGGGAGCTGCGCACGCTGCGCACCGTCCTGACCCGTTTCCTGTTCCGTTAACTTGGCGGGTATGACCGGCGGGAAAGCCAAAAAACACCCCATCTGGGACATGGCGTTGTTCGCCGTGCTCGCCGCCCCCATCGTCGCCACGCTGCCGGACCGGCCGGCGGAGCTCTGGACGCAGGGCGCGGGGCTGGCCGGTCTGGCGCTGGCGGTCGGGATCTCCCGGAGGCTGCCCGCGGCGGCGCTGGCCATCGGCCTGTCGCTGACGGCCCTGCACGGCAACTTCGTCTTCGGCGCCCCCGTCTTCGCCTGCCTGGCCGGTCTGCGGATGGAGCGGACCAGGCCCGTCGCTCGGGCGCTCGCCGCGGTGTTCGCGGGCGGGGCGCTGCTGAACGTGGTGCGGGGCGTCGAGGTGACCACCTGGTTCCCGCTGACCGTCTGGCTGGTGCTGCTGGGCGTGCTGCCGTGGCTGGCGGGGCGCTGCTGGCGGCAGTACACCGAGCTGGTGGCCGCCGGATGGCAGCGGGCCGAGCAGCTCGAACGCGAGCAGCGGATCATCGGGGAGCGGGAACGGCTGCGGGAACGTTCCCGCATCGCCGAGGACATGCACGACGCGCTCGGCCACGAGCTGAGCCTCCTCGCGCTGCGCGCCGCCGCCCTGGAGGTCGCGCCGGAGCTGCCGGAGCGCTACCAGAACTCCGCCCGCGAGCTGCGGGAGGGCACGGCCTCGGCCACCGAGCGGCTCCAGCAGATCATCGGGGTGCTGCGGGAGGAGCCGGAGGCGGCGCGCACCCGCCCCGCGGGCGAGACGGTCGCCGACCTCGTGGAACGGGCACGTTCCTCCGGCATGGCCGTGGACCTGGCCGAGACGGGCGGGCCCGCCCCGCTGCTGGCCGATCTGGCCGCGCACCGGCTCGTCCAGGAGGCGCTCACCAACGCGACCAAGCACGCCCCGGGCGCGCCGGTGCGCGTCCGGCTGAGCCGGGAGTCCGGCGAGACACGCGTCGAGGTCGTCAACGGGCCTCCTCCGGCCGGGCCGCTGCCGGGCGCGCCGGGAGGGCGGCTCGGGCTGATGCGGCTGCGGGAACGGGTCCAGCTGACGGGCGGGACCTTCGAGGCGGGCCCCACCGGCGAGGGGGGCTTCGCCGTCCGCGCCTGGGTGCCGCACGCCGCCGCCCCCGTCGCGGGGCGCCCGGACTCCGAGTCGGCGGCCCACCTGGCGTCCGGGCGGCGCAGGGTGCGGCGCGGGCTGGCCGCGGCCGTCGCCGTCCCGGCGGTGCTCCTGGCCCTCCTCGGTGCGATCATGGCGGCGTACCACCTGTACGTCACCTACGCCTCGGTGCTGTCGCCCGCGGACTACCGCCGGGTCGAGCTCGGCCGGACGCCCGGCGAGCTCGACCCGCTGCTGCCGTCCCGGCAGGCGCCGCTCCCCGAGGGCGAACGGCGTCCGGGCTGCCGCTACTACCACGTGCGCGCCGAACCGCTCGGCGGCGGCGACGTCCACCGGCTCTGCTTCACCGGCGGGCGGCTCACGTCCAAGCAGACCCTGCGAGAGGGAGAACGTTGATCCGGATACTGCTCGCCGACGACGAGCCGCTGATCAGGGCCGGAGTCCGCGCGATCCTGGCCGCGGACCCGGAGCTCGTCGTCGTCGCGGAGGCGTCCGACGGGCACGAGGCGGTCGCGCGGACCCTGGAGCACCGCCCCGACGTGATACTGCTCGACATCCGCATGCCGCGCATGGACGGCCTGGAGACCGTCGCGGAGCTGCGCCGGGTCGCGCCGTCCACCGCCGTGGTGATGCTGACGACGTTCTCCGAGGACGCCTACATCGCCCGCGCCCTGGCCGACGGCGCGGACGGCTTCCTGCTGAAGACCGGCGACCCGAAGGAGCTGCTCACCGGCGTCCGCGCCGTTGCCGAGGGCGGCGTCTGCCTGGCCCCGAAGGTCGCCCGCCGCGTGGTGAGGGAGCTCGCGGGAGACCGCCTGAACCGGGGCGCCGCCGCCCGCGAACGGCTGGAGCGGCTGACCCCCCGGGAACGCGAGGTGCTGGCGCTGCTCGGCGAGGGCCTGTCGAACGCTGAGATCGCCCGGCGCCTCCACCTGGTCGAGGGCACCGTGAAGATGCACGTCAGCTCGATCCTCGTCCGGCTGGAGGCGTCCAACCGCGTCCGCGCCGCGATCATCGCGCACGAAGCGGGCCTGATCTAAGCCGCCCGTGGGCGGAACTTCGATCGGGGGCGTGCAGGAGCCGGTGCCGGGAACGGGTGAGGTCTCCGGGAGGGAGCGGGCAGGTGTGGCGGAGGACCGGGCCAGGGTAGGTGTTGATCTGCCGGGCGGGCTTCGTCGGCGGTGGTGATGAGGGGATGAGCGTCGTGCAGGACGCGAGTGGCGGCGATACCGTTCAGGAGACGGATCTGCACCCGGTCTTCGCCTGCGGACCGCACGGCCGGCATGCCGAGCAGCCCGTGGACGACGGCCAGGGCTGAGATGGGGGAGAAGAACGCAGAGGTCCCGCAGGGCGGGCTGAGTTCGGCGGAGGCGGCCGCGCGCCGTGCCGCCGGGCTCTCCAACGACGCAGGGCGGCGCACCAGCCGCAGTGTCGGGGAGATCCTGCGCGCCAACGTCCTCACCCGCTTCAACGCGCTGATCGGCTCCCTGTTCGTCCTGGTGATGGTCTTCGGCCAGTGGCAGGACGGGCTGTTCGGCGTGGTCGCCCTGGCCAACACCGTGATCGGCGTCTCCCAGGAGCTGCGCGCCAAGCACACGCTCGACCGCCTGGCGGTGGTCGGCGAGCAGCGGGTCCGGGTGGTGAGGGACGGGCGGCGGGTGGAGGTGCCGCAGGACGGGGTGGTGCTCGGCGACCTGATCCTGGTGGAGTCCGGGGACCGCATCGTGGTGGACGGCCCGGTGGCGGTCTCGCGCTCGCTGGAGCTCGACGAGTCACTGCTCACGGGGGAGGCGGACCCCGTCCCCAAGGAGCCGGGCGACGAGGTGCGCTCAGGCGGTTTCGTGGTGGCGGGCGGCGGCGCCTACACGGCGGCGGCGGTCGGCCGCGACGCCTACGCGGCGCGGTTGTCCGAGGAGGCGAGCCGGTTCACGCGGACGCACTCGGAGCTGCTGGAGGGCATCGACCGGTTCCTGCGCGGCGTCACCTGGCTGCTGGTGCCGGTGGGGGTGCTGCTGGCGGCCAGCCAGCTCCTTTCCGCCGACGACCTGTCCGAGGCGGTGGTCGGCGCCGTTGCGGGAGTGGTCACCATGGTGCCCGAGGGGCTGGTGCTGATGACCGGCATCGCCTTCGCGGTGGGGGTGGTGCGGCTGGGCCGGCGGCGCTGCCTGGTGCAGGAGCTCCCCGCGATCGAGGTCCTGGCCCGGGTCGACGTGCTGTGCGTCGACAAGACCGGCACGCTCACCGAGCCGGGCATGGATCTGGAGCGGATCATCCGGCTCGGGCGTGAGCTGCCGGTGGACGCCGCGCTGCGCGCGCTCGTCGCCGCCGACCCCTCTCCCAACCGCACGCTGCGCGCCGTCGCGGACGGGCTGGGCGCAGGGCCGGGCGGCTGGTCCGCCCGGCGCACCGTCCCTTTCTCCAGCGCCCGCAAATGGAGCGGCGCGTCCTTCGGCGAGCACGGTGACTGGCTCCTCGGCGCGCCCGATGTCCTGCTGCCCCGCGGGGAGGCGCGCGAGGAGGCCGAGCGGCTCGGCGCCACGGGGCTGCGCATGCTGGCTCTGGCCAAGGCCCCCGCCGGCGGCCTGGCGGAGCTGGAGGGCGGCGCAGAGACCGTTCTGGAGCCCGCCGCGTTGATCGTGCTGGCTCAGCGTCCGCGGCCCGAGGCGCGCGAAGCCCTGCGGTACTTCGCCGAGCAGGGGGTGGCGGTGAAGGTCCTGTCCGGTGACGAACCGGCGAGCGTCGGGGCGATCGCGTCGGTGCTGGGCCTGCACGGCGCGGACCGCCCGTGCGACGCGCGCGACCTGACCGCGGCGGATCTCGGCGGCGCCCTGGAGGAGCGCTCGGTGTTCGGCCGTGTCACACCGCGTCAGAAGCAGGAGATGGTGCGGGCTCTCCAGGCGCGGGGGCACACCGTGGCGATGACGGGCGACGGCGTCAACGACGTCCTGGCGCTGAAAGACGCCGATCTCGGCGTCGCGATGGGCTCGGGCAGCGGGGCGACGCGGGCGGTGGCCCAGCTCGTGCTGCTGGACGACGACTTCACCGCTCTGCCTCAGGTGGTCCTGGAGGGGAGGCGGGTGCTCGGCAACATCGAACGGGTCGCCAACCTGTTCCTCACCAAAACGGTGTACGCGATCCTGCTGTCGGTGCTGGTCGGGCTGGTCAGCGTGCCGTTCCCCTTCCTTCCCCGCCATCTGACGCTGATCAGCGCGCTGACCATCGGAATACCCGCGTTCTTTCTGGCGCTGGCGCCCAACCGCGAGCGGGCGAGGCCGGGGTTCGTGCCCCGGGTGCTGAGTTTCGCGGTGCCCGCGGGGCTGGCCTGCGGGGTGGCGACCTTCGCCGGATACCTCCTGGCCGTGGACCGGCCGCACACGGTCTTCGCCGAGAACAGGACCACCGCCACACTCGCGCTGTTCCTGCTGGCCCTGTGGGTGCTGGTGCTGATCGCCCGCCCGCTCACCCGGTGGAAGGTCCTCCTTATCGCCGCGATGGGGCTGTGCTTCGCGGCGGTGGTGGCCGACGCCCCGCTGCGCCGCTTCTTCGCCCTCCACCTCGGCGACCCCCGCAACGACGCGGTGGCCGCGTTGATCGCGGTGGCGACGGGCGCCGTCCTCTGGCTGGCGCTGCGGCAGGACTGGTACGGCCGCGCCACCGGCCTGCTGGCGGAGATCCGGTCAGCCGCGCGGAAGGGCGCCGCCCGGGACGCCGATGACGAGCCGAGCAGGAAGGGGAGCGGCCGATGACTTCGGTGTCCGCCCGGTCAGGGGCCATGCGGTCCGCCACCAAAGCCGTGTCTAGGGGGAGACGATGCTCCAGAACTGACCGGGCGAGGTGCTGCAAGGCTCAAGGTCGACGGTGGGCCTGCCGGGCACGTCCAGGCACTGGTTGCTGTAGACGTAGCTCGCTATCCGGAAGGTCCCCGGCGGTTCGGCGGACACCTGCAACCGCCAGATGTCCCGGCCTCCCGTGGACCAGCAGTCGTACACGCCCACCACGGTCTTGATCCCCGTGCCCGCGCCGCTGATGCATTTCTGGTCGACGAGGCTGAAGATCCGCGATTCGAAGCAGAAGGGGTCGGCGCACATCTGGCTCCACCTCTGCCGGGGGCCGTCGCTGCAGGGCGCGATGTACGCCCTCTCGTTCGTGGTCTTCTCGGGGCGGGAGAGGCATTCCCCGGTCGCGTAGTTCTTGATCATGACGTTGCGGATCGGCAGGGCGGAGGCCGGTGCGCCGACGGCGGAGAGGGCCGTCAGGGCTCCGGCGACCATGGTGAGGAGAAGCACCACACGCGGGAGTGCTGAGCGGCGGGTTTTTCGCTCTGTGAGCATTTTTCCTTCCCCTTTCTTCGGATGGGGGAAGGCTAAGGAGAGGCGAAAACGGCCTGCCAGGGAACAGAGTCCCGGGTCAGGGGAATGCCGTCCTGATTTTCGGGACCGTGTCCTGGGCATCGGGACACGGTCCCGGGGCGCCGCCTGCGACGGGCGTCGCATGGTCTCAGGCGTCTCGTGCCTTGAGGAGGCGGAGTCCGGCCAGGGCGGCGGCGGCCGTCCAGGCGAGGACGATCAGGAGCGCGACGGCCAGGGGGTACTCGCCGGTGTCACCGCTCATGAAGTGGTCGCCGGCGGTGCTCGGGAAGAAGTCGGCGGCGGGGCTGCCGGCCGCGCCGAGCATGAGGGGCAGCAGCATGAGCAGCACGAAGAGCGCGGTGAGGGTCGTCGCGGTGCTGCGCAGCACCAGGGCCAGCCCGGCGGTGAGGACGCCGCCCGCCGCCGAGTAGACGCCCATCGCGAACGCGTCGTAGGCCAGGCCGTCCAGGGTGCCCCAGTCGCCGAGAAGGGGCCTGGCGGCGAGCGCGCCGAGCAGGCACATCGCGGCGCCCGCGACGAACATGACGGGCGCGAGGACCGCCGCCTTGGCCGCCAGGACCCGCCCGCGGACGGGCACGGCCTGCAGCGTCCAGCCGATGCTCCGGTTGGCGTACTCGGAGGTGACCGTGAGGATCGCCACGGTGAACAGCACGAGCTGCATCATGGCGAACGACTCGATCGCGATGGCGCCCGCCGTCGTCACTCCGGTGTCGTCCGTGGTGATCTCGTTGGTGTTGTTGTTCTCGTGGGCGATGCCCAGCTGGGCGCTGACCATCATCATGAGGACGGCCGAGGCCGCCAGGGTCCCCCAGGTGGAGCGGACCGACCACGACTTCGTCCATTCGGCGGCGACCGCCGCGCGCAGTTCCGGCATCATCGGGCGGCTCCGTATTCGACGGCGTGCTCGGTCAGTTCCATGTACTTCTGCTCCAGGGACACCTCGTTCTCCCGCAGCGCGTGCAGCCGGACGCCCAGCTCGTACGCCAGGTCCCCGACCTGCCGCGTCGTGACGCCGGGAACGCGCAGCTCGTCGCGCGAGACGGCCCGCGCCCCCGGCAGCCGCGCCTCCAGCGCCGCCATCCCCGCCGGGTCCGGGCAGACCGCCGAGACGGAGCTCCCGCCCGCGATCAGCTCGCGCATGGGCGTGTCGGTGATGAGCCGCCCCCTGCCGATGACGACGAGCTGGTCGGCGGTCAGCTGCATCTCGCTCATCAGGTGGCTGGACAGGAAGACGGTCCGCCCCTCGGCGGCCAGCGACCGCATGAGCTGGCGGACCCACCGCACGCCGTCCGGGTCGAGCCCGTTGACGGGTTCGTCGAACAGCAGCACCGGCGGGTCGCCCAGCAGCGCGGCGGCGATCCCGAACCGCTGGCTCATCCCGAGCGACAGCCCCCCGGCCCGCCGCCGCGCGGCCTTGCCCATGCCGACGGTCTCCAGCACCTCGTCCACCCGCCGGACGGGGATGCGGTTGCTGCGCGCCAGCGCCAGCAGGTGCGCCCTGACGCTCCTGCCCGGGTGCACGGCCTTGGCGTCCAGCAGCGCCCCGACCTCCCGCAGCGGCCACCGGAGGTCGGCGTACCGCCGCCCGCCGATTAGCGCCTGCCCCGAGGTGGGCAGGTCGAGCCCCACGACCATGCGCATGGTCGTGCTCTTGCCTGCCCCGTTGGGCCCCAGGAACCCGGTGACCTTCCCGGCCCTGACCTCCAGGTCCAGGCCGTCCACGGCGGTCAGCTCCCCGTAACGCTTGGTCAGATTCCGCAAAGTGATCATTTCGCCTCCGTCTCCCCGGTGAATCTAGGGATCGGGGGGTGCCGGGAACCTGTACCGGAAGGCAGCGGCGACCCCCGACTTTCGTCAGGGGCGGGCCCGGTCGGCACCAGAAGAAGCGGATTCATAGTGAATTCTGATGACCGGATGGTTTAACTGGTGGCATGGATGATCCTTTCGCCGAAGCCGGTGCCGCCGCGGCCCCGCTGGAACTCGTGCTCCGGGCCGCGGGCCCCTACCTCGACGGCCTGCCGGACCGCAGGGTGCACGACCGGTCCGCCGACGCGCTGCTCGCCGAACTCGACGGACCGCTCCCCGACCGGGGCGACGGTGCCCTGGCGAGCGTCGAGCGGCTGCTGGAGATCGGTACGCGGGCCGCGACCCACTCCTCGGGCCCCCGGTTCTTCCACCTGGTGGTGGGCGGCTCCACCCCTGCGGCCATGGCCGGGGACTGGACCACCTCCCTGCTCGACCAGGCCGGCGGGATGTGGGTCGCCTCCCCGCTGGCGGCACAGGTGGAGACGACCGTGCTGCGGTGGCTGAAGGACCTCTTCGGGATCCCCCTCTCCTACGGCGGCGTGCTCACTCCCAGTGCGACGCTCGCGCACGTCACCGGCCTGGCGTGCGCGCGGACCTGGTGGGGCGAGCGCCACGGGGTCGACGTGGCCTCCCAGGGCCTGGCGGGGCTGCCGCCGATGCCCGTCTTCAGCAGCGGCCTGGTGCACCCGAGCACACGCAAGGCACTGCAGATCCTCGGCCACGGCCGCGACACCCTGCGCACGTTCGCCCGTGACGACATCGGCCGGATCGACCTGGCGGCGCTGGAAGCGGCCCTGGCCGGTCTCGACGGCGCACCCGCGGTCATCGTCGGCAACGTGGGCGATGTCCACGGCGGTGACAGCGACCCCATCACCGACCTGGCCGACCTGGCCGCCCGGTACGGCTGCTGGCTGCACGTCGACGCGGCGTTCGGCATGTTCGCCGCACTGTCGCCCCGCACCTCGCACATGACCGCCGGCGTGGAGCGGGCGGATTCGATCACCGCGGACGGCCACAAATGGCTGAACGTCCCCTACGAGAGCGGCTTCTCGTTCATCCGCGACCCCGCGCTGCAGCCCCGGGCCTTCGGCGACTGGGGAGTCCCCTACCTGCCGGAGGCCGGAGGCGACCAGGTCAACTACAACACCCTGGGCCCCGAGTCGTCGCGCAGAGCACGGGCCCTTCCGATCTGGGCGACGCTCAGGGCCTACGGCCGGGACGGCTACCGCGAAATGGTCGAGCGCCACCTCGACGTCGCCGCCCACCTGGGCGTTCTGATCGAACAGGACCCCGACCTGGAACTCCTGGCCCCGGTACGCCTGAACATCGTGTGCTTCCGCTACCGCCCCGCAGGAGTGCCCGAGGACCGCCTGAACGACCTGAACACCCGCCTTGGAGAAGCCCTCCTCGCCGACGGCCGCGTCTACGCGGGAACCTCCACCTACCGCGGCATGAAGGTCTTCCGTCCCGCCATCGTCAACTGGCGCACCACCCCCGCCGACGTGGAGCTCCTCCTCCAGGTGCTCCACGAACTGGGTCCTACTCTCGTCCGAGAACCATGACCGGGTCATCGATCTCGATCCGGCCGGGGCGGACGACCTCGGCGTAGCAGCCGAAGCAGGCCGCGCGCCCGAAACCCGGCACCTCCGTACGGTGGTGCCGGGCGAGGGTGCGCATGAGCGCCCGGTCTTCGGGGACCGGGCCGTGGGAGAGGGAGGGGACGACGCATCGGGGCGTCGGCACCGTGACCTCGACGACCGCCTCGGGGCCGAGGGAGATCCGCTGCCCCGGTTCGGGGTCCTCGTCGAGGTCGATGACGAGGTTGGGCCGGAAGCGGCTCGTGTCGATCTCGGCGCCGTGCTCCGAGCGCAGCCTCGCCAGCGTGCCCGTCGTGACGATGTGGAGGGCGCCGAAGTCGTGGAACCGGCCGTCGCCGGAACCGTCGCGAAGGGCCACCGTCTCCTCGCCGCCGGGCTCGGCGCCGGCGGCCCACTCCGGGATCATGCCCGGCTCGTCGGGCCACCGGTGACGGCGGGACGCCCCCGGCGGCGCGGTGCGCGACAGACGCACCGGACGACCGAGGAACGCGGTGACGGCCGCGTCGGCCTCCGGGCTTCCGGCGAAGGCCGGCGTACCGCCCGGCACCGCGATGACGACCCGGCCCGAGGCGGCCTCCTGCCGGGCGCCGACCGTCAGCAGGCCCGCCCACAGGCGCGGCTGCTTGGCGCTGCCCACGGTGCCGTCCGCGTCGAGGCACACCCAGGTCCGGTCTCCGGCCAGGCCGTGCTCGCCGAGCTCGACTTCGCGGAGGCGCTCAGCTCCGGCGGACTTGAGGGGATAGCGGCGGATGTCCAGAACCCGATGCATTGCAGTGATTTTAGAAGAACGACGGACGCCTGTGGTGGAAGACTGGCCGCCGTGGAGATCACATCAGGGGAGGAACTGCGCTCCCGGCTCGTCGAAGCCGCCGACAAGGCACCCCTTCCCCCGGCCGCTCACCAGGCGCTGGGGCTGCTGCGCCCATCGCTCTCCCTCACCCCCGCGGAGGGGGAGGGGAGCGGCGGAACCCGCTTCGGCGGCCTGCCCCCGCTCCCCGCAGAGGCCGAGTGGCCGACCTTCGACGGCCGCCCCCTGACCTTCCTGGCGCAGCTCGACTGCGCAGCCCTGCACCCGCTCCTCGGTGACGACTGGCCCCTCCCGCATGACGGACTGCTGCTGTTCTTCCACGACGACACCTTCGCCGACTTCCAAGGCTCCGACGCACACGTCCTGCACGTGCCGGGCGATGCCCCCGAACGTCCCGCCCCTCCGGAAACGGCCGTGATCCCCGTCCTTCCGCTCAGCGCGGCACGCACCCTGTCGCTCCCGCCCTCTTATGCCGCCGTGGTCGCCGACTTCCTGGACGACTACGACCTCATCGAGGCCATGGACGCCGTCGCCGCGCTGCACGCGGTCCTTCCCCAGATCGACTACCGGGTACTGGGCTGGCACGACAACGGAATGCTCGCCAAGGATGACTTCTCCCTGCTCCAGCTGGAGGCCGTGCCCGGCGTCGACTGGGGCGAGGCCGTCAACGTCGCGTTCTGGATCACCGGAGAGGACCTCGCCGCGGGCCGCCTGGACCGCGCCGCCACGATCGTCGAGGTCGCCTGAGCCCCCGAAAGGACGACCGCACATGCCGAATCACCGCCACCTGACGGAGTTCGCCGGTCTGCCGGCCATCGACTTCCCGTCCGTGGAGGCGCTGGAGTTCAAGCTGCTGCGCGCCCGGTACGAAGCGAGGGAGGAAGGCCGCCCCGAACCCGAGCGACTGCCTCCGGACGAGGGCCTCGTGGCGGCGAAGGCCGAACCGGGCGCGTACGCCTGGCGGCTGCGGCTGGAGAGCAGTCAGGGCGAGGAGTGCTTCCGCGACCAGCTCGACCGCTTCATCGACGAGATCGACACCACGGTGGTCACCGCGCTGCTCATCGGTGACTGCTGGAACCCCGCCCTGGCCCAGGACGACGTCGACGGCGTGCGCGACCTGCTGGTCGACCGCGCCGCGGCGTTCCCCGCGCTGACCGCGCTGTTCTTCGGCGAGATCCTCGAGCAGGAGAGCGGGCGCATCTCCTGGATCGCGCCGACCGACGTCTCACCGCTCCTGGCGGCCTTCCCCGGGTTGAGCGAATTCGTTGTCCGCGGCGGCGACGTCATGGTCTTCGGGACGGCCGACGGCGGGAAGCGGACCTACCGGCTCGCCTGGAACACACCTCGTCACGACCGCCTGCGCCGCCTGACGCTGCAGACCCACCGGCTCGACCCCGCCGTGGCACGCGGCGTCCTGGCCTGCGAACTCCCGGCGCTGGAGCACCTGGAGCTCTACCTCGGCGCGGAGGACGGCGACGGCCCCTCACCCGAGGACCTGGCGCCGCTGCTGACGGGCGTGCCCTTCCCCGCGCTGCGCTCCCTCGGCCTGCGCAACGCCCAGGACACCGACGCCCTGGTCGCCGCCCTGGCGGACGCCCCCCTCACCGGCCGCCTGACCGCGCTCGACCTGTCCCTGGGCACCCTCGGCGACAAGGGCGCCCAGATCCTGCTCGACGCCCCGGTCTATCGAGGTCTGGAGCACCTCGACCTGCACCACCACTACCTGTCCGAGGCCATGGCCGACCGGCTCCACGCCCATTTCACCGCCGCGGGAGTCGCCGTCGACCTCGGTGACCGCCAGGAACTCGAGGAATGGGACGACGAGGACGATGAGGAGGAATATGAGGACGAGTCCCGTTACCCGGCGATCCCCGTGTGACCCCGGGATTTGCACCCTGCCCGGAAACCGGGGAACCGGATGAACGAGAAGCCGCACGCGAGCCTGCCCGCACTCAAGGCCAAGCTGGAGCTGGCACTGCGGACGGAGGCGGAGCACGGTTTCGGGATCATCTTCGAGCAGCCCCGACAGCTGGAGGACATCCCAGACCTCCCTCACGGGGTGATCGAGGTGTTCCGCCTGTTCTACCGCCTGGGCGGTGACTACTTCTGCTTCAAGCAGCCCGACGCGCTCCAGAGCCGCCGAGTTTGGGCGGCCAGGGACCCCGACCCGCACTGCCCGCTCGGCTCCCCGCTCGAGATCGGCTACGAGCGCTATGGGATACCGGCGGACGTCCTGGAGAGCATCGAAGGTGGCGCCCCCATCCGCCTGGACGTCCATGACGGCAGTGTTTATTACGTCGACCCCGACGACTACATCTTCATGTACAAGAACGTCGAGGTCGAACAGATCGACAGCGAGGACTTCGCGGACGACATCATCACGTTCTTCGACCACCACGTCCTCGGCGAGGGCTACCCCCGCTTCGTCGAGGCCGTCCTGGGCCCCCGCGCCGCCACCGCACGCGACCGCCGAGGACGGCACAAGGACAGCTGGACGCGCCTCCTGGAAGCAAGCGGCCTCCTCACCCCTTCGTCATCGGAGAAAGGAGGAGCAACGTGCGGGCTCCACCCCTGAACGGCCCACACCAGATCTGTCCGCACCCCGTTCACAGGTGATCACGGAGCCGATAAGGGCGTTCGGGACCCTGGAGTTCTTGGAGGGCTACGGAAGAGGCAGCGGACCCCAGCTTTTGGAGGACTTCCACCGGCCCGATATAGATCTCGCCGGGAGAAGGGCGCAGTCCCGCGATGAGGCACTCACGGTTGCCCCGGAAGACGGCGAAGGCGCCGCCCGCCAAAGGCTCCAGTTCTCGTCCACTGAAGACATCCCATTGTCGGGCGTCACCCGATCTCGGCGAGGCGACCAACCGGGGCCTGCCCTCCGCCATCACCAGTTCGATGTTGCTGATCCATTGTTGCGGGGGACCCGTCGTCACAGGTCGGCTTACAAGGTTGCCGGTGGCGGCATCCCGGCAGTAGATGGGATCTCCGCCGTAACACTCGGCCACGAGCAACCGACCGTCCGGCAAGAGCAGTGACGCGAACTTGGCCGCATCCGTACCCGCCGCAATGGTCTGACCGACCTGTCTTCCGGAAGCGGCGTCCCATCGGACGATGGTTTCGTCTTCGGCACCCGAAACAATGATCGTGGTGTTGTTCGGGAGCTCGACGACCTCGACCGAGGAGACCGAGTACTTATGGCCGTGCAAGGGCCGGCCGACCGGCTCACCGGTCGCGGCGTCCCACCGCAGCACATCGCAGCAGTAGCCCGCACCGGCAAAGAAGCTCCGCCCGTCGGGGAGACGGCCCACCCCGAGAGATTGGACTTTCACATCCCAGCGAGAGCCACTGATCTCACCGGATAGCGGAGCGCATCGGAGCCGTCCGGTCGCGGCATCCCAGATTCCGATGCCGCGCCGTGTCGCCGCGGCCAGAACTGCGGACCCTTCCCCTGTATCGGCGAATACCAGGTCGAAGCAGCCGACGTCGCCCAGCTCGGCCTGCCAGAGAACCTGACCGGTCGACGCGTCCCAGCAGCCGATCCTTCCGGGCCTGGCGCCCGCCAGCAGAGGCCGACCGCCACCGGACGGCACGAAGTACTGCACGGCCATCAATCCCTTGCCTGGAAGCATGACCCGCACCGGTGCGTCCACGCGTCCTCCTCGGCAAGGGACCGGCCGCCAGCATCTCACCCCGGCCGGTGAGATTCCGAAGGGCATGATGTCCGAACACTCGGCTTTGCGGGCAGCCGGTCACCGTCACTGCTCCACGCCGTCTCTGATCTTGGTCGGGGACGGCCTCGGAGAGCTCCGCCGCGTCAGGTTCTGAGTCGTGCCCAGACGACCTTCCCGCCCGAGGCCAGTGGGGTGACACCGCAGGCGGCGGACAGTGCGGTGACGATGGTCAGCCCCCAGCCGCCGTTGTCGTCGAAGTTCTCCTCGCTGAGGTCCAGGTCGTCGGGGCCCGGTTCGACGAGAGGTCCCGGCGCGCGGGGAAGGCCGGGGCAGGGGTCGGCGACCCCGATCGTCACGCCGTCTCCGCCGCGGCGGCAGTGGACGGTGATGCGTCGTCCGGCGGGCGTGACCGCGACGGCGTTGGCGACCAGCTCCGCCAGGACCAGGTGGGCGTCGTACCGGGCGTCGCCGTCCAGCCGCCACGTGATCAGCCGCTGCTCGACCAGACTCCAGGCCAGCCCCACACAGGCCGGGGAAGCCACCATGGGCATCCGCAGCTCGTCTCCGACTGCCGGAGGACTACTTGAGGGCCCGATGGCATCGGCTCCGTGAACAGGGCTGCCGCCCGTACTCGCAGGCCCGGGGGTTCGATCCCCGCCCGGGTGAGCGCGCCTCGGCAAGTGCTGGTTCATGAGGACACCATCCGACGCTCGGTCGCTCGTCGTACCGGGCTCGTTCGCCTTGCCGCGACGGCGGAAACCGGCAGGGGCGTTCGCAGTATCGTCGTCATACCTCTCCTGTGAGGGGTGGAGCCGCGCGGCCGGACCAGGCTGGGAATCCGAACTCCGGTCGCGCGGCGGCCTCCGTTCGAGCGGTGCCACGCTTTTCGGCCGGGACCCGAGGGCGGGTGCGGCGGTTCGGGAAGCACCGCTCAAGCTGCTTTTGCTTAAGCAAAAGACATGTTGCCTGTGGCTGCGAGTCGGGTCAATATGCTTGAGCAAAACGAAACCTTGCGGAGGACTGCTGTGGCACTGCGTTCTGAGGAGATCGCCGAGGATCTTCGGCGGCGGATCCGGGAGGGCGAGTGGCGGCCGGGGGACGTTCTCCCGCCCATGGCCGCCCTCGCGGTGCACTACGGAGCGGCGCGCAACACCGTTGCGGCGGCCGTCGAGATGCTCGAAGACGAGAGGCTTCTCTGGGCGGCCCGCAAGCGCGGCACCGTCGTGCTGCGCCCCGGTGAGCGGCGGACGATCCAGCGCGGCAACCTGGTCAGGCGCAACACCCGGCACGCCGCGTCCGACGGAACCCGGACGAGCGGGGGGTACAACTTCCCCGCCGCGTTGAGCGGCGACGAGGTGTGGGTGCACCACATCCCTCCCACTGCCGAACAGGTCCCGATCCCGGAGCGTCCGGCCGGCAAGCTCAAGGTCCTGCCCGGTACCCCGGTCCTGCGCCGTCGACGCTGCACCGGCACGGAAGGGGAAGCCCCGTTCCAGCTCAGCGACACCTGGATCCACCCCGATGCCTACGCGGAGGTCCCGGCCGTGGCGGAGCCGGGCCCGGGGCCCGGCGCGTGGATCGACCGCCTCGAAGAAGCAGGCCACGGGCCGCTGCAGTGGATCGAGGTCCAGCGCGTCCGCATGCCCCTCAAGGAGGAGGCCGACCTCCTCCAGATCCCCACCCGCATCCCGATCCTGGAGATCCTCCGCATCGGCTACTCGGCCCGCACCGAACGCCCGATCGAGGTCACCGTCGTCCGCATCCCCGGCGACCGTGTCGAGATCATCAGCAGGCTGGAACGCGACGCCTCCGCGGCCTGGCCCGACGGCACCTGACCGGACGGGACCTTCCGAACGGATCCCGACATCACCGCGATCCCGGCCGATCTCCTGTTTCTGCCGAGGTGGGCGTTGTGTCAGATCGCGATGGGGACTTCCTCGATCCAGCAGGCTGCTGTGCGCGGCTGCAGGCGGGCGTGGAGGTCTTCGGCGTCGGTCCGGGTGAGGAAGGCACCGGCCGCGTAGGTCTCGATCAGCGGTTCTCCTAGCTTGGTGTCGCGTTCCATCCGTGCCATGACGACGTAGACGTCGCGGTAGCGCTCTGTGCGGGCCGGAGTGCCGGTCGCGGTGAGCGCGTTGATGAGTTCTTCCGCAGAGGCCAGGGCGAGGCCGGCTTCGTAGCCGGGGCCGAGTGCGTGCCGGGCCCATGCGGGTCGTTCTGGGTCGATGGCGGCGAAGAAGCTCATTCGCGTGGACCCGAGGACGCCTTCCTGCCAGCCGACGGCATTGGCCAGGACATAGTCGGTTTCGCCCTGGCTCTCCAGCAGGAAGAGCCTGCGGCCACGAAGCTCGATGCCGGGTGTCGCGTCCTTGAAGCGGGCGATGTCCTCAGGCCCGGGGGATCTGATCGCCAGGCCGTTGTAGGCGGCTCGGGTTTTGACCGCCTCCATCCCCGTGAACAGCATGTCGATGGTGCTGCCGTGCTCCTCGAGGGTATTGCTGCGCAGCAGCAGTCGGCTGTGGCTGACGGAGTAAGCCCAGAGCCGGAAGCAGCGATCGCTTCGGTAGAGCTCGGTCTCGGGGGGCAGCTGCTGATCGGTATGGAGCCACGCCTTCGTCATGGCGGTCAGGTTCCTTGTGAGGTTGTGTGACCGTCAATCCCGGCACCGGACTGGCGGCGGTATTTGCCGGGGGCGATGCCGTGGTGGCGTTTGAAGGCGTTGGCGAAGGCGAATTCGGAGGTGTAGCCGATGCGGGCGGCCACTTCGCTGAGGGGGGCGTCGGTGGTGTGGAGGAGGTCGGCGGCGAGGGTCAGGCGCCACCACGTGAGGTAGGTCAGGGGCGGGCGGCCGGTCAGGGTGGTGAAGCGGCGGGAGAAGGCGGCTCGGGACAGGCCCGCTTCGGCGGCGAGGGACCGGACGGTCCAGGGGTCGGCGGGGGCGCGGTGCATGGCGTGCAGTGCGGCGCTGACGGCGGGGTCGGTCAGCGCCCTGGCCCAGCCGGTGGACCTCACCGGTGCGGGGAGTTCCTCGAACCAGGCGCGCAGGATGTACAGCAGCAGCATGTCGAGCAGCGCGAGAACGACGGTGTCCGCGCCGGGGCGGGGGGCGCCGATCTCGCTGCCCAGCAGCTCGACGGCCGTGCGCAGTTCGGGGTGGTGGCCGGGGCGGGCGGGCAGGTGGACGAACTCGGGCAGGTCGGCCAGGAGCGGGTGGGAGTGGCGGGGGTCGAGCCGGTAGCCGCCGCACAGGGTCACGGTGAGCGGGCCGTGGTTTCCCACGGAGTCGGAGACGAAGAGCTCGGCGTCCTCCAGCGGGTCGCAGGGCGGCTCGGCCGGCGGTGTCGACGGGCTGTCGGCGAGGGCGCATCCGTGACCGTGGGGGAAGAACACCACGTCGCCGGTACCGAGCGCGACGGGCTCGCCTCCGGAGGGCGGGATGAGCCAGCACGAACCTTGCAAGATCACCTGGAAGCCTGCGGAGCCGGGCACCGAGGGAAAGCGCTGCCCCCACGGGGACCGCCAGGCGATGCGCGCCGAACGGGGCCGCCCGGTACGCAGGAGCGCGACCACGTCGCTGAGCACATCCATGCGAAAAGATCTTATGCGAGACGAACGCGTATAAAACACAGCTTTTTGAGCATGGTTCATCCCCTGCCCCCTCCCTACGGTTGACGATCAGTGAAACCTTCGGAGGAGAGACACTTGCCACGCATTCTCGTCACCGGGGCGACCGGCAAAGTCGGCCGTCATGTGACATCGCAGCTGCTGGAAGCCGGAGCCGAGGTCCGCGCGTTGTCCCGGCGACCGGCCGCCCTGCCGCCCACCGTCGAGCGCATACGCGGCGACCTTTCAGATCCCGGCTCCCTTGACCCTGCCGTCGAGGACGTCGAAGCGGTGTTCCTGGTCTGGCCGTTCGCCTCGGCGGAGGGCCTGGAACCCCTGCTGAAGGCGGCCGCTCGGCACGCCCGCCGGGTGGTCTACCTGTCGTCGGCGGCCGTGCGCGACCACGAGCGGGAGGCCGAGCGGCTGATCGCCCGGTCCGGCCTGGAAGGGACGGTCCTGCGCCCGCACGCCTTCGCGGCCAACGCCCTGCGCTGGGCGGAGCAGATCCGCGCCGGACACGTGGTGCGCGAACCGTTCGGCCAGGCCGCCATGGCCCCGGTGCACGAACGGGACATCGCGGCGGTCGCCGTGCGGGCGCTGACCGAGGACGGGCACGCGGGCGCCGTCTACGAGCTGACCGGACCGCACTGGTTGACCCAGGCCGGGCAGGCGCGCATCATCGGCGAGGCGATCGGCCGGCCGGTGCGCTGGGAGGAGGCATCCCCGCAGGACGCCCGGCGGCGGATGCTCGACCGCGGCTGGCCGTCCGAGGCCGTGGACGACGTCCTGCGCGCACAAGCCGAGCTGACCGGCGCCCCCGAACGGGTCACCACCACCGTCGAGCAGGTCACCGGGAGCGCCGCGCGCACGTTCCTCTCCTGGGCCGCCGAGCACGCGCACGCCTTCCGCACCACCATGCGGGCCGCGCGCATCCACTCCTACGGAGGTCCTGAGGTCATCCGCCACGAGGAGGTGCCGCTGCCGTCGCCCGGCCCCGGCGAGGTGCTCATCCGCGTCGCCGCGACCTCGTTCAACCCGTCGGAGGTGGGGCTGCGCCTGGGGCTGCTGCAGGATGTGCTGCCGGTGACGTTGCCGTGCACCCTGGGTGTGGACGTTTCCGGCACGATCGTGTCCCTGGGCCCCGGTGCGACCGGGTGGACCGTGGGCGACGCGGTGGTCGGCCGGCTGGACGGCGGCAGCGGGGCCGCCGCCGAGTACGCGACGGTCCCGGCGGACGTCCTGGTCAGGGCTCCGCGCACCATCCCTCTCGCCGACGCCGCGGCGCTCCCCGTCGCCGGGCTGACCGCCTGGCAGGCGGTGTTCGAGCACGCCGAGGTGAGTGAAGGCCGACGCGTGCTGGTCAACGGAGCCGGGGGAGGGGTCGGCGGATTCGCCGTCCAGCTGGCCAAGCGCGCGGGAGCCACCGTGATCGCCACGGCAGGCCCCCGCAGCGCCGCCGCGGTCCGCGCCCGCGGCGCCGACCGGATCGTCGACTACACCGCCGAGCCCCTGCCGGGAGGCGTGGACGTCGTGCTCAACCTCGTCCCGCTCGCCCCGGACGCCGCCGCCGGACTGGTGTCACTCCTGCGGCCGGGCGGTACGGCGGTGTCCGTCACCACACCGCTGCCCGGCGGCGTGCATTTCGTGGCCCGCAACGACCCCTCCCAGCTCGCGCGGCTCGTCGCCTTGGTCGACGACGGCGACCTGACCGTCGACGTCGCCGAATCCCACCCGCTGACGGAACTGGCCTCGATCCACCGCAGAAGCGAGAACGGCCGGATCCGAGGAAAGATCACCCTCATTCCCTGAAGACCGCCGGTTGCGGAGAACGGCGACCGCGTCGGGGGCGCGGGACGCGTCTATTCGCAGACGACCCCGTCTTTGTCACGGTCGGTGTACCAGTTGTACTCGGGGTCCCGGCCCTCGTAGTAGGGGCCGTAGCCGTTCGCCTTGGCGTCGGCGCAGGTGCCGTAACGCGGGTCGGTCGTGGGGGCGGGTGGCGCCGGAGGAGCGGGCGGCTGCGGCGCAGGCGGCTGGGGGGCGGGGGGCTGCGGCGCGGGCGGCTGCGGCGCGGGCGGCTGAGGTGCGGGAGGTGCGGGGGGAGCCGGGGGCGCGGGAGGAGCAGGCGGGGCGGACTTCCTCCAGGACCGGACGAGGACCTTGGTGCCCCGGGCGTCGCGGAGGGTCGCGGTGTCCCGGTCGTTGTTCCAGATGTACCAGCCGCGGTTCATGTACAGGTGCTTCGCGCTGTCGCGGCCCTTGCCGGTGTGGACGGTGACGCTCTTGCCGGGCTTGAGGGCGAAGGCCGGGAACCGGTAGTTGTGGTTCTGGGCGTCGCGCAGGGTCCAGTTCTTCAGCCGTACCGTTTTGCGGCCGGTGTTCTTGAGCACGACGTACTCCTGGTTGAGCCGGGAGTTGGCCCGGGTGTCGGCCCCGGGGGCGTCGTACTGGATCTTCGTGAACCGCAGTGCGGGCTTGGCCGCCGCAAGGGCGGTGGTCCCGGTGCCGCCGAGGACCGCCACGATAGTGACGACAGAGATCACACTAGACCGCATGTTACTCCAATTCACACGATTGGTGAGCTCGCCAATCTAGGGCAGACGGCACGCGGCCGGGGGAAATTTCGCAAAATTAGGCATCAAGCGCCCCACGCGTTTCTGCGCGGGACCGGACATGCCGACAGCCCGGAACCGAGAGGGCTCTGGGCCACTGGTGCCGAGTTCGGGTAGGGCGCCGGCGACGATGAGGCCGACGCTCTTCTTCTTGGAGACGAAGCCGACGTAGGCCCCGGCCCACTTGCGATCCCGGTCCGCCTGCCATGCCAGGTCGTGTGAATCCTTGACGTCCATGAGTCGCTGTTCGTCGAGGCCGGCGAAGAACGGCCCGCCGGACGGCACTCGCTCAGTCGGCGGGCCCCTGCCAGACCTTCAGGTCGATGGTCAGGTAGTCAGCGTCGATGGACTTGACGGTGATGATCCCCAGGAGGTCGGTGTCGGTGTAGACGCACCAGATCGACCCCTTCGCTGGACTGCCGAGGCCGTTTTCGATGTATTTCGTATTCGCATGGCAGGTCTCGTAGTCGGCGGGCTGGCCGGCTTCGATGGCGCCGAACTTGCTCTCACCAGAGATGCCGCTCCCTCCGAAGGCGAGGTCGCCCTGGTACTTGCCGTAAGCATTCCAGTCGAGCTTCTTGGGGCGCAGAGGGTCATCGGTGAAGTAGATGGAATAACCGTCGGTGATGTCGATGCCCTTGTGCTCGCTCAGAAACGTTCCCGCAGGTTTCATCGTGCCGGGACCGCTCGTGTCGGAGGCCGAAGGATCGGCCACGGTCGCGGAGGCGTCAGGCGTCCCGGTGGGTGGGGTGCTCTCGGCGGTCGGCGGTCGTACGAGGTCTTCGGTGCCGGGCTGCCGCGCGAGGAGGTCGTCGGAGGAGTTCCCGTCGTCCTTCTGGGAGAGGACGAAGAACAAGGCGGCCAGGAGGACCAAGACGACTGCTCCGCTGCCCAGCAGCAGGGCGGTCCGCCCGCCGCCGGGTGCGGGCGGGGGAGACCCGGGCCGGTGCGGGAACTGGATCGGGACGTGCGGAGCGCTCGGCGGGTGGCCGGGGAACCCGGCGGAAGAAGCGCCTCCGGGCGCGGTGGGCTGGAGAGAGACGGGCGGGGCGGGTTCGGGGACGGCCGAGTAGCCGCGCAGGGCGGCGGTGAGCGTTTCGGGGAGCCAGTCGGTCGAGGTCGGCGCCGGGACGCCGGTGAGCTCGGTCAGGAGCCGCTCGGTGGTGGGACGGGCCGCGGGGTCCTTGTCCAGGCACTGCCGGATGAGGGGCTTCAGCTCGTCGGGGCAGCCGTCGAGCCGGGGTTCCTCCTGGGCGATGCGGTACATGACCGCCTGGGCGGGGCCGTCTCCGAAGGGACTGCGGGCGGTGGCGGCGAAGAAGAGCAGGGCGCCGAAGGCGAAGACGTCGAGCGCCGGGGTGGGTTCGCCGCCGCGGATCTGTTCGGGGGCCATGAACTGGGGCGAGCCGATCGCGCCGTTGGTGCGGGTGAGCGGGGTGGCGTCGGCGGCGCGAGCGATGCCGAAGTCGATGACCCGGGGGCCGTCCGCGGCGAGCAGGACGTTGGACGGTTTGAGGTCGCGGTGCACGATGCCGGCGCGGTGGATGGCCTGGAGCGCTTCGGCGACCCCGGCGGCGAGCGTCCGCAGGGTATCCACCGGCAGGGGGCCGGATTCGTGAATCGCGGTGGCGAGGGAAGGCCCTGGAATGTGGGCGGTCGCCAGCCAGGGCATAGGGCCGGTCAGGTCGGCGTCGATGACGGGCGCGGTGTAGAAGTTCTGGACCCGCTGGGCAGCGGTGACCTCCTGGGCGAACCTGCGGCGGAACTCGGGGTCGTCGGCGAACTCGGGGCGGATGATCTTGATGGCGAGTCGCCGACCGCTCTGGGTGGTGGCGAGGAAGACCCTGCCCATACCGCCGGCACCGAGCCGGGCGACGACACGGTAACCGCCGATCCCACGGGGATCGGCGTCCGACAGCGGCTCGTAGACCGGGGATCGCATGCTCGCCTCCAGGGGCTCGGCTCGCATGGCGGGCACGAGCCGCTCGTGGAATTCTCGGAATCGCGACGATCATAGAGGCCGGGGGATTCGGGATCGAGTGATCAATGTGTTGATTCTGGATTTTCGAACGGGCGCGCTGCGGACTGTGCTTGCTGCGGGGTGTTCGTCCTTGATTCAGCAAATTTTTGGGGTTTGGGGGGATAGCTGATCCGGTTCACCAGGGAAGGTCGTGAGGACCGAGAGACCGGGAGGCCGGATGTCCCTGAGTGAGGACGACGTGCGGGAGCACGTGCGGGGTGTCTGTTTCAAGAAGGGGCCGCCGGGGCTGGTGGGGGCCGAGACCGAGTGGCTGGTGGTGGACCGGGGGAGGCCGGGGGAGCAGGTGCCGCTCGGGAGGCTGCGGGGGCCGCTGACGCGGCGGCCGCTGCCCGGCGGCAGCAAGGTGACCTTCGAGCCCGGCGGGCAGCTGGAGCTCAGCTCGCGGGCGCTGCGGGGGGCCGAGGCGGTGTGCGCGGCGCTCACCGCGGACCTGGCCGAGGTGCACAGGCGGGTGCGGGGGATCGAGCTCCTGGGGGCCGGGGTCGATCCCGTCCGGCCGGCGCGGATGCAGCTGGACGAGCTGCGGTACCGCTGCATGAGCGGGTACTTCGGGGACCTGACGATGATGTGCTCCACCGCGTCCGTCCAGGTCTGCCTGGACATCGGGACGGCCGGGCAGGCGGCGCGCAGGTGGCGGCTCGCGCACCGGCTCGGGCCGGTGCTGATCGCCGCGTTCGCCAACTCGCCGGTGTGGTGCGGGCGGCGGACGGGCTGGCGGTCGACGCGGCAGGCCGTGTGGGCGCGGCTGGACCCGGCCCGCACGACCGCCCCGGTCGGGGACGACCCCGAGGAGGCGTGGGCGCGGTACGCGCTCGACGCGCCGCTCATGCTGATGCGGGGCGAGAGCTGGATCGTCGGGCCCGGCATGACGTTCCGGGAGTGGATGCGCACCGGCGAGCCCACCCTGGACGACTTCGCCTACCACCTGACCACCCTCTTCCCGCCGGTCCGCCCGCAGGGCTGGCTGGAGCTGCGGATGATCGACGCGCTGCCCGAGCCGTACTGGCGGGTGCCCGTCGCGGTGGCCTCCGCCCTCGTCGACCTCGTCCCGGACGCCGCCGAGGCCGCGGCCGAGCCCGTCGCGGGGCTGTGGACGCGGGCGGCGCGGGACGGGCTGCGCGACCCGGCCCTGGCCAAGGCCGCGCTGGCCTGCTTCGAAGCGGCCTGCGCGGCGCTCGCCGGACCGCTGAAGGACCTGGCCGAACAGTACGCCGACCGCTATGTCGCCCGAGGCCTGTGTCCGGCCGACGACATCGAGGAGTACGCGTGGACGCGCTGAAGGAACGACTCGCCGCGGAGCTGATCGCGGCACGGGAGCGGAGCCATCTGCTGACCTCCCTGGACGACGCCGACCTGGTCTCCCAGGTGTCGCCGCTGATGTCCCCGCTGGTGTGGGACCTGGCGCACGTCGGCAACTACGAGGAGCTGTGGCTGCTGCGCGAGGCCGTCGGCATCGAGCCGATGCGCCCGGAGATCGACACCCTCTACGACGCCTTCGAACACCCCCGGGCGACCCGCCCGTCGCTGCCGCTGCTGCCACCCGGCGAGGCCCGCGCCTACATCGGGACGGTGCGGAACAAGGTCCTGGACACCCTGGAGGGGCTGCGCCCGGAGAACGTCCCCCTCTTCGAGATGGTCATCCAGCACGAGCACCAGCACGACGAGACCATGCTCGCCACCCACCAGCTCCGCAGGGCGCCCTCCCCCCTGCGCGAGGACGGCCTCCCCGCCGGAACCGCCGGGACCGACCCCTGGACCCCCGAGACCCGCATCCCCGCGGGCCCCTTCACCATGGGCACCCTCGACGCCGCCGCCTACGACAACGAACGCCCCGCGCACCGGGTAGACCTCCCGGCGTACTTCATCGACACCGTTCCGGTGAGCAACGGCGACTACCTGGCCTTCCTGGAGTCGGGCGGCTACGACGACGAGCGCTGGTGGCATCCCGAGGGCTGGAGGTGGCGGCAGAGCAAGCGGATCACGGCCCCCGCCTTCTGGTTCAAGGAGGGCGTGTGGCTGCGCCGCCGGTTCGGCGACGTGGAGCCGGTGCCGTTCGACCAGCCCGTCCAGCACGTCTGCTGGTACGAGGCCGACGCCTACGCCCGCTGGGCGGGCAAGCGCCTGCCGACGGAGGCCGAGTGGGAGAAGGCCGCGAGCTGGGACCCCGAGGCGCAGAAGGCCAGCAGGTACCCGTGGGGCGACGAGTACCTGCCGGGCCGCGCCAACCTCGGCCAGCGGCGCCTCCAGCCCTCCGCGGTCGGCTCCCACCCCGAGGGAGCCTCCCCGTCCGGCGTGCGGCAGCTCGTCGGCGACGTGTGGGAGTGGACGTCCACGGCCTTTCACGGCTATCCCGGCTTCCGCGCCCACCCGTACAAGGAGTACTCCGAGGTCTTCTTCGGCCACGACTACAAGGTCCTGCGCGGTGGTTCCTGGGCGACGGACCCGACGGCCGCCCGCACCACGTTCCGCAACTGGGACCTCCCGATCCGCCGTCAGATCTTCGCCGGTTTCCGCTGCGCGAGGAGCGCCTGACTTGTGCAGACACCTGGCCTATCTGGGCCCGCCCCGCAGCCTGCACTCCCTGGTCTACGGGCCCGCGCACTCCCTGGAACGCCAGTCCTACGCCCCCAAGCTGAACGTCGGCAACGTCCTGAACGCCGACGGTTTCGGCGTCGGCTGGTACGCGGGGGACAGGCTCGTCCGCTACCGCAGGTCCCAGCCGATGTGGACGGACGTGTCGTTCGCCGAACTCAGCGAGATCCTGCAGAGCCCGTGCGCGGTGGCGGCCGTGCGCAGCGCGACCGTCGGCTTCCCCGTCGACGAGTCCAGTGCCCAGCCGTTCCGCTGCGAACGCTGGCTGTTCAGCCACAACGGCAAGGTCGAGGGGTTCGGCGCGGTGGAGGCCGAGCTCCGCGAGCTCGCCGGAGACCTCTCGCTGGTCCCCGAGGCCCGCGCCCCGCTCGATTCGGCGCTGCTGTTCGCCCGCGCCGTACGCGCCTGGCGGGGCGGACTGGGCCTCGCCGAAGGGCTGGCCGAGACCGTCCGGACGGTCACCGCGATCGCGCCCGGCCGCTACAACCTGCTGGCGTCCGACGGCGTCTCGCTGGCCGCGACGACCTGGGGCGACAGCCTGTTCGCCCGTTCGGCCGACCACGCCGTCGTCCTGGCCTCCGAACCCTACGACGACAGCCCCGCCTGGCAGCGGATCCCCGACCGTTCCCTGGTCTTCGCGGACCGGGACGGCGTCACCGTCCACCCACTCAGTTAAGGGGGCAATCATGCGGATCGAGCATTTCCTGAAACCGGAGGACCTGGAGGAGGCGCTGCGCGCGGACGTCGCCGCGGGGCTGACCGCCGAACCCAAGACCCTGCCGCCCAAGTGGTTCTACGACGACCGCGGCAGCGAGCTGTTCACCGAGATCACCCGGTTGGAGGAGTACTACCCGACCCGGCGGGAACGGGCGATCCTCGCCGCCCGCGCCGGCGAGATCGCCGCCCTGACGGGCGCGCGCACGCTCGTCGAGCTGGGCGCCGGCTCGGGGGAGAAGACCCGCCTGCTGCTCGACGCGCTGGGCGCGGCCGGGCTGGAGACCTACGTCCCGGTGGACGTCAGCGGCGACTACCTGGTGGACGCCGCGGAGAAGATCGCCGCCGAGTACCCGGGTCTCGAGGTGCGCCCGGTGGCCGCCGACTACGAGCGGCACCTGTCCCTGATCCGGGGCGGGCCGCGCGAACTCGTCGCCTTCCTCGGCGGGACGATCGGCAACATGGTGCCCGAGGAGCGGCATGCGTTCCTGTCCGCGATCCGGGGGACGCTCGGCCCCGACGACGCCCTGCTGCTCGGCGCCGACCTCGTCAAGGACGAGAAGCGCCTGGTGCGCGCCTACGACGACGAGAGCGGCGTCACCGCGGAGTTCAACCGCAACGTGCTGCGGGTCATCAACGGCCACCTGGACGCCGACTTCGTGCCGGAGGCGTTCGACCACGTCGCCGTCTGGGACCCGGAGAACGAGTGGATCGAGATGCGCCTGCGCTCCCGAGCCCGCCAGGAGGCGCGGATCGGCGCGCTCGACCTGAGCGTGCACTTCGCCGACGGCGAGGAGATGCGCACCGAGATCTCCGCGAAGTTCCGCCCGGAACGGCTGGAGGCCGAGCTCGCCGCGGCGGGTTACGCCCTCGCCGCCTTCTGGACGGATCCGGAAGGTGATTTCTCCCTCACCCTCGCCAGGCCACGAGGAGATCACGATTCGGAGAAAACGTCGGCGGGTCCGCTTACGGTGGGGTGATGCCGAAGCCCGGACGGAGAGTCACGATCCGGGAGCTGGCCCGGGTGACGGGCCTGTCTCCCGCGGCCGTCTCCTACGCGTTGCGGGGCGTCCACACCTCGGCCGAGACGCAGAAGCGGGTGCGTGCGGCGGCCGACGAGCTCGGCTACCGGGCGCACCCCATCGCCCGCGCCCTGGCCAGCGGCAGGACGGGCATGGTCGGCCTGCTGTGCGGGTCGCTGGCCGACTTCTGGCAGCAGGAGCTGGCGGTCGGGATCGGCCGCGCCCTGCTGGAGGAGGGCAGGTACGCCATCGTCCTGGACGCCGCCGACGATCCGGGCCGCGAGCTGGAGCTGGCGGGGCGGCTGCGCGAGCAGCGGGTCGACGGGCTGATCGTGCAGCCCGTCGACCCGTCCGCCCCGGCCTGGGCGGAGCTGGCCGAGGCGCTGCCGGTGGTCTCGGTCGGTGACGCGCTGGCCGGCAACCCGCACGGCGAGGTGGTCTTCGACAACCGCGCCGGGGTGACGCTGGCACTGGAGCACCTGCACGGCCTGGGCCACCGCCGGATCGGGGTGCTCACCTCCACCCTGGAGCGCACCCCCGACCGCCCGGCGGACGTGCACGTCAGAGCCGAGGCGCGGCGGCTCGGCCTGGAGGTGGAGGTGGCGGTCGCCCGCTCGGCGCTGCCGGAGGCCACGGCCGCGGCCCGCGGGCTGCTGGTGCGCCGGGACAGGCCGAGCGCGGTCTTCTGCTTCTCCGACTCCATCGCCTACGGCGTCTACCTGGCGGCGGGCGAGCTGGGCCTGTCCGTCCCGGACGAGCTGTCGGTGTGCGGCTATGACGCGCACGCCCTGTCGGTGCTGCCGACGCCGCCGCTCACCACGGTCGACTGGGACCTGCCGGGGGTGGCGGCCGACGCGGTCTCCCTGGTGCTCGCCGCGGTCGAGGAACGTTCTCCCGGCAGGATCGTGCGCTCCCCGGTGTTGTGCCCGAGGGAGTCCACCAGCAGAATCCTCGGGAGGGCTCATCCTTACTAAACCCGTGGATAAAGTAGAGAACTAAGGTAACGACCTTGATCACCTTCAGCGGCGTGAGCAAGAAGTACGCCGATGGCACCGTCGCCGTCGACGGGCTCGACCTCACCCTGGCCACCGGTGAGATCACCGTCCTGGTCGGCCCCTCCGGCTGCGGCAAGACCACCACCCTGCGCATGATCAACCGCATGGTCGAGCCCACGGGCGGCACCATCGAGATCGACGGCGTCGACGTGCTCGGCCGCGACCCCGCGGAGCTGCGGCGCGGCATCGGCTACGTGATCCAGCACGGCGGCCTCTTCCCCCACCGCACCGTCGTGGACAACATCGCCACGGTGCCCCGCCTCCTGGGCTGGGACAAGAAGAAGGCGCGGGCCCGCGCCGCGGAGCTGCTCGGGCTCGTCGGCCTCGACGCCGCGCTGGCCCGCCGCTACCCCCACCAGCTGTCCGGCGGCCAGCAGCAACGCGTCGGCGTGGCCCGCGCCCTGGCCGCCGACCCGCCCGTCCTGCTGATGGACGAGCCCTTCAGCGCCGTCGACCCCATCGTCAGGAACAGCCTGCAGGAGGAGTTCCTGCGCCTGCAGACGGAGCTCACCGCGGGCGCGGGCACCCCCAAGACCATCGTGTTCGTCACCCACGACATCGAGGAGGCGCTCCGCCTCGGCCACCGCGTGGCGGTCTTCGCCCAGGGCGGCAGGCTCGCCCAGATCGCCACCCCCGAAGAGCTGCTCGCCGCTCCCGAGAAGGGCTTCGTCACCGACTTCCTCGGCGGCGAGCACGGCCTGCGCAAGCTCCGCCTCTTCCGCGAGCTGGAGCAGGAACGGGTGCGGGGCGCGTGAACGAGAACGAACCCCTGGTCCGCTGGAACTGGATCCACGACCACTACGCCCTGTTCGGCGAGCTCACCGTCGAACACCTGAAGCTCTCGCTGCTGCCCGTCCTGCTCGGCCTGCTCGTCTCGGTGCCGCTGGGCGTGCTGTGCGCACGCTGGCGCGTGCTGTACACGCCGGTGCTGACGGCCGTCAACATCCTCTACGCGCTGCCGTCCCTCGCCCTGTTCCTGGTGCTGCTCGACTACACCGGCCTCAGCATCTGGACGGTCGTCATCCCGCTCACCCTCTACACCCTGGCCGTCCTGGTGCCCAACGTCGTCGACGGGCTGCGCCAGGTGCCCGAAGGAACCCGGCAGGCGGCCACCGCGATGGGCTACACCCCGCTGCGCCGCCTCGTCGCGGTCGAGCTGCCGATCGCGGTGCCCGTCATCATCGCGGGCCTGCGCGTCGCGACCGTCTCCAACATCAGCCTGGTGAGCGTGGGCGCGCTGGTCGGCATCGGCGGGCTCGGCTCCCTGTTCAAGACCGGCTTCGACCTGCAGTTCACCACCCCCGTGCTGGCCGGGATCGTGCTGACCATCGCCCTGGCCGTGCTGTTCGACCTGGCGCTGGTACTGCTCCAGCGGCTCCTCACCCCCTGGAGCCCCCGATGAACGACGGCTGGCGCTGGCTGACCGACGGCGCGCACTGGCACGGCCCCGACGGCATCCCCGTCCGGCTCGCCGAGCACCTCGGCTACACCCTCCTGGTCCTCGCCGTGGCCGTGCTCGTCGGGCTGCCGCTCGGGCTGCTGCTGGCGCACTCCGGACGGCGCACCGCCTTCACCGTGATCAACACCGCCAACGGCTTCCGCGCGCTGCCCACCCTGGGCCTGCTGGTGCTCATCTTCCTGCTGAGCGCCGGCAGCGAACTGGCCGCCCTGATCCCGCTGGTGGCGCTGGCGATCCCGCCGGTGCTGGTCAACACCTACGAGGGCGTCCGCCAGGTCGACCCGCGGGTGCGGGACGCCGCCCTCGGCATGGGCATGACCGGGCGGCAGGTCCTGCTGCGGGTGGAGCTGCCCGTCGCGGTGCCCCTGGTGATGACGGGGGTGCGCACCGCGGCGGTCCAGGTGGTCGCGACCGCCACCATCGCCGCCTACATCAACCTCGGCGGCCTCGGCGGCTACCTCATGGACGGCATCCTGCTGCGCCAGTACGGCGCCGCGGTGGGCGGCTCGCTCCTGGTGGTGCTGCTCGCGGTCGCCGTCCAGATCCTCTTCACCTACGCCGGCCGGCTCCTCACCCCCCGAGGGCTGCGGCAGGAATCGAACAACCGAAAGGAAACCCCCGTATGAGACCCCTGAAGATCCTGCTGGGCGCCGCCCTGCTGGCGACGTTCGCGGCGGGTTGCGGCGGCAGCGAGGACAACCCCCTCGACAGTACGGGAAGCACCGACGGCAAGACCGTCGTGGTCGGCTCCGCGGCCTTCCCCGGCAACATCCTGCTCGCCGAGCTGTACGCCGGAGCCCTGGAGGACAAGGGCCTGAAGGTCGAGCGCAAGCTCGGCATCGGCGAGCGCGAGGTCTACTACAAGCTGCTGGAGAACGGCGAGCTGACCGTCCTGCCGGAGTACAACGGCGCGCTGCTGGCCTACCTCGACCCCGAGGCCGAGCTGCCCGCCACGACCGAGGAGACGAACCAGGCGGCATCCGCCAAGCTCCCGGCCGGTCTGAAGCTGCTGAAGTCGGCGGAGGCCCAGGACAACGACTCGCTGACCGTCACGTCCGAGACCGCCGAGAAGCACGGCCTGAAGACGATCGAGGACCTCAAGGACGCGGCCGGCGAGCTGACCGTCGGCGGCCCCGCCCCCTTCGAGCAGCGCTTCAAGGACAAGCTGACCGACGTCTACGGCCTGACGTTCAAGGAATGGGTCCCCGACCGCTCCGGCGGCGGCAACATCCCCACCTGGCTCAAGAGCGACAAGGTCCAGGTCGGCAACGTCTTCACCGCCAACCCCGCCATCGTCCTGGACGGCCTGGTGGTGCTGGAGGACACCAAGGGCGTCTTCGGCCTGCAGAACGTCACCCCCCTCGTCCGCGAGGACGGCATCGACCCGGCCGCGGCGGAGGCGCTGGACGGGCTCTCGGCCCAGCTCACCACCGAGGGGCTCCAGGAGATGATGAAGAAGGTCGCCGTCGACAAGACCGACCCGGCCAAGGTCGCCGCCGAGTGGCTGGACGCGCACCCGGTCTGACGGGGAGGAGACCGGAAGGGCCGGCCGACCGCTGCGGATCGGCCGGCCCGCCTGCGGGACGGTGCGCCGTGTTCGCGGGCCCGGGCAAAGCCCGCGAACACGGCGTCCTTCTGCCGGAGGTCCGCCGCGCGACCGGGAGGCCGCTCGCACGAGGGAACGCTGCACCTTCCGGACCGGAGGGCGCGGGGGATTCCCCGGCAGTTCCGGACGCCGCGGTTACGGGAACGGGGGCAGAACCCGTGAGAGGCGTCCGGAGCCTTTGATTCAGTTGTGCCGTGCGGGTCGTGCCGTGCGGTCCGGGCTCAGAATCCGAGCTCGGGCCAGTTCTCAGGCCAGCCTTCGGGCCAGAGGGACTGGCGTTCGGCTGTGCCCTCGGCCCTGCGGCCCGAGGTGTCTTCGGCCTTGCGCCCGTCCGGCGGCCGCACCCATTCCTTCGGGAGCTCCGTCGGCCAGGCGGTCGGCCACTTCTGGTTCTTGGGCCAGTCGGCGGGCCACTCCTTGGGCCAGTCGGTCGGCCACCCGCCCGCCGGCCGGTCGCCGCCCATCAGGGCGACGCACAGGGCGATGGCCTTCTGCTTGCCTCCCGCCGCCTTGATGAGCGGGGTGAGGTGCTCGTCCTTCCTGCCCTCGGTGATGTACTTCCGGCACAGGTCGGCGATGGACGGCCGCGCCGCCGGGGCGGGGGAGGGGGGCGGCGGCGCGTACTTGCGGGTGTGCGCGGGGGCGCTGGTCCTGGGAGGCGGCTTCTTCGGTTCGGCCTTCTCCTGCCCGGGTACGCCGCCCGCCGCTATCGCCACCCCGCCGGCCGCTCCGATGGCGCCGATGGCCAGGACGGCCCCGGCGACCCTCGCGGTCAGCCTGCGGGTGGACGTGGGGCGGGGTGATGGCTTCTCCTCGGGCAGTGCGGACGGGACGGGCGCGCCGACGAACGCTTCCTGGAAGTAGGCGACCGCCTCCGCCTCGCCGTCCAGCTCGTCCGCCCGGCCGGGGGCGGCCGCGCTGTCGAGCAGGTGGGCGACGGGGTGGCCCACCGAACGCCCGCGGAGCATCCGCTCCGCGGTCCGCCGGTTGATCCGTTTCGCGCTCATCTCATCTCTTTCAGCGTCGCGGTGCGGCAAAGTGTCACTCGATTTCCGCAGCGAGTTTCTTCAGGCCCCGGTACGCCGCGGTGCGCACCGCCCCGGCCCGCTTGCCCAGGACCTGACCTGCGGTCTTGGCGTCCAGGCCGATGACGACCCGCAGCAGCACGGCCTCGGCCTGCTCGCGCGGCAACCGCATGATCAGCCGCAGCGCCCGTTCGGTGCCCAGGGCGCCGAGCGCGCTCTGCTCGGTGTCGTGCTCGCCGGCCACCTCGGTCAGCTCGTCCAGCGTCGTCTCGGCCTGGGGCCTGCGGCGGCGCCGGCGGACGTGGTCCAGGGCGCGGTTGCGGGCGATGGTCGTCGCCCAGCCGCGGAACCCGTCGTACTCCCCCCGGAAGGCGGGCAGGTCGCGGACGATCTGCAGCCAGGCCTCGGAGGCGACGTCCTCGGCGTCCTCGGCCACGAGCGCGCGGAGGTAGCGCAGCAGGCGCGGTTGCAGATCCCGGTACACGGTCCGGAAAGCCGTGTCGTCTCCCTGTTGCGCGGCCCGGACGCACGCCGACAGCTCGGCCTCGTCCGGAGGGGTCCGCTGGGCCACCTTCCGATCCACGCGCATAACTATGCTGTCTTCCCGGGGCAGAAGTGAACAAGACAGGACTTTTCTTGATTCTTTTCCTGCCAGGGTTTCCGGGGTCCTCCGGATCCGGCCGGACCCCGCGACTCCCTCGTTCAGTCCCGTTCCGGACGGGCAGGACAAGGACATGGGGGGACGGAGGGGGCCGCGATGAAGCACTTCCCGGTCCGCGCGGCGCGCGGCACCGCGCTGAGCGCCCGGGGCTGGCCGCAGGAGGCCGCGCTGCGGATGCTCGCCAACAGCCTCGACCCGGAGGTGGCCGAGCACCCCGAGTCGCTGACCGTCTGCGGGGGCGGCAAGGCGGCTCGCGGCCCCGGCGCGTACGCGGCGCTCGTGCGGTGCCTGACGGAACTGGGCGAGGACGAGACCCTGCTGGTGCAGTCCGGCAAGCCCGTCGGCGTCCTGCGCACCCACGAGTGGGCGCCCCGGGTGCTGCTGGCCAACTCCAACCTGGTGCCCGAATGGGCGACCCGTGAGGAGTTCCGGCAGCTGGAGGAACTCGGGCTCATCATGGCGGGGCAGACGGCCGCGGGCTCCTGGATCCACGTCGGCGCGCAGGGCGTGCTGCAGGCCGCCTACGAGACCTTCGCCGCCGTCGCCGCCCGGCGGTTCGGCGGCACCCTCGCCGGAACGGTCACCCTCACCGCGGGGCTCGGCGGGATGGGCGGGGCGCAGCCCCTGGCCGTCACCATGAACGGCGGGGCGGTGATCTGCGTCGAATGCGACCCGGCGCGCGTCGCCCAGCGCGTCGCCCAGGGCTACTGCGACGTCCGGGCGGAATCGGCGGAGGAGGCGCTGGCCCTCGCCCTGCGGGCCAGGGACTCCCAGAGACCGCTGTCGGTCGCGCTGCCCGGCAACGCCGCCGAGACCGCCGTGCGGCTGCTGGCGGCCGGAGCGCCCCTCGACATCGTCACCGACCAGACCCCCGCCCACGACCCGCTGCGGTACCTGCCGATCGGGGTGCCGTTCGAGGAACTGGCCGCGCTGCGCGAGGACGACCCCGGCGGGCTCGCCCTGCGCGCCCTGGAGTCGATGGCGCGGCACGCCGAGGCGATGGTCGGCTTCCAGGCGGCGGGCGCGGAGGTCTTCGACTACGGCAACTCCCTGCGCGACCAGGCGCGGCTGGCCGGGTACGAGCACGCCTTCGCCTATCCCGGCTTCGTGCCCGCCTACCTGCGCCCCCTGTTCTGCGCGGGCAAGGGCCCGTTCCGCTGGGTGGCGCTCTCGGGGGACGCCCACGACATCGGCGTCACCGACCGGGCGGTCCTGGAGCTGTTCCCGCACGAGGAGCCCCTCGCCCGGTGGATCCGCGCGGCGCGGGAGAAGGTGCCCTTCCAGGGGCTGCCCGCCCGGGTCTGCTGGCTCGGCCAGGGCGAACGCGCCGCGGCGGGACTGCGGTTCAACGAGCTGGTGGCGCGGGGCGACCTCGGCGCCCCCCTCGTGATCGGACGCGACCACCTGGACTGCGGGTCGGTGGCGGCGCCGCACAGCGAGACCGAGGGCATGCTCGACGGCTCCGACGCGATCGCCGACTGGCCGCTGCTCAACGCGCTGCTCGCCACCGCCTCGGGTGCGACCTGGGTGTCCCTCCACCAGGGCGCCGGCGCCGGCGTCGGGCGCTCGGTGCACGCCGGCCAGGTCGCGGTCGCCGACGGGACCCCGCAGGCCGCCCGCAGGCTCGAGCGCGTCCTGACCAACGACCCCGGCATCGGGGTGCTGCGGCACGCCGACGCCGGGTACGCGCGGGCCGTCGAGACCGCGGGGGAGCACGGTTTCGAGATCCCGATGGAGCCGCCCGAACCCGGCGGGGCGCGGGAGGCCGGCGAATGAGCCGGGGCGGGCCCGCGGGGCTCAGAACGTGAAGGGCTGGCGGACCACGCCGTTGTCGAAGTTCGACAGCAGGTACTCCGGCTCGCCCGTGGTGCGAAGGCCCGGCAGCCGGGTGAACAGCTCACGGAACATGATCTTCAGCTCCATGCGGGCGAGGTTGGCGCCCAGGCACAGGTGGGCGCCGGGCCCCCCGAACCCGACGTGGGGGTTGGGGGAGCGGGTGATGTCGAACCGGTCGGGGTCGGCGAAGACCTCGGGGTCGCGGTTGGCCGCCGGGTAGAACAACACGACCTTGTCGCCGGGCTCCAGCCGCAGCCCGTTCAGCTCGTACGGCCGGGTGACCGTCCGCCGGAACTGGATGATGGGGGAGGTGTACCGCACGATCTCCTCGATCGCCGGGCCGATCCGGGCGTCGTAGTCGGCCAGCAGCAGCTCCCGCTGGTCGGGATGCTCGGTGAACAGCCGGACGCCGTGCGACAAGGCGTTGCGGGTGGTCTCGTTGCCCGCCACCAGCAGCAGGTCGAAGAAGCTGCCCAGCTCCCGCGTCGTCAGGGACTCGCCGTCGACGTTGGCGTTCACCAGCGCCGAGACCAGGTCGCCCCGCGGGTTCCCGCGGCGCTCCCGCGCCATCCGCGCCACCAGCCGGTGCAGGTCGACGATGGCCTTCAGGTTGCCCGCCAGCAGCCGCAGCGTCCTGGGATCGAACAGGGAGCCGCGGACCCCGGAGTACTCGGTCATGACGTCGATGCGCCGGAGCACGTACGGCCGCCGCTCCGGCGGGATGCCCATCATCGCGCAGATGACGTTGATGGGCAGCCGCGCGGCCACCTGCTCCACGAAGTCCCGCGGGCCCTCGCGCTCCAGGTCGTCCACGATGCCGGCGGCGGTGGCCTGGATCTCCTCGGCGAGCCCGGCCAGCATCCTGGGGCTGAACGCGCGCGAGACGATCCGGCGCAGCCGCCCGTGCCGGGGGTCGTCCATGTTCACCATGGGCCGGCCGAACAGCCACGCGATCCACGGCGGCGGCTCCGGCGACGTCGCCGCCGGCTCGCTGGAGAACGCCTTGGTGTCGCGGCTGACCTCGACGACGTCGGCGTGCCGGACCAGGGCGTGGAACCCCTTGCCCGACCGGACGAGCGGGACCCGCGGCTCGGCGAAGAAGACCGGCTGCTTCAGGGTGCGCAGCCGGGCGAACTCGGCGTAGCGCTCCTCGTGCGGCCGGGCCCAGAAGTCGACGCCGACAAGATCCGTACTCGCGTTCATCTGCCGACCCACCTGATCTCGTAGGGCTGGAGCCTGAGCTGTTCACCACCGACCGTAGCCGCAAGCGGACGGTCCGTGGCGTTCACCGCGAGGAGTTGCTCAGCCGAGGCCAGCACTTTCAGGTCTTTTTCCGACCCCCCGGACACGTTCGTGACCGGTACCTGCACCAGGCCCGTGCCGGGCGGGAACCAGCGCGCGAAGTTCTGCTGCAGCTCCAGCGACGGCAGCGCCGTGCCCTGGCGCGTCCACAGGCAGCCGTTGCACGCCCCCGGGCTGCCCTGCGGGCTCCAGTACAGCGCGCCCGCCGCGCCCGACCGGGCGAACTCGATCATCGCGGCGGCCTGGACGGCGTGCAGCCGCCCGGCGCTCCACCCGGAGTTCTCCGGCTCGACGTACCACTCGGCCCACACCACCGGCAGGTCCTCCTGGGCGCGCAGCCAGCGGGTGAGCGCACCGAACTTGGCGTTCGCGGCGAACTCGTCGCCGTGCGCGGTCCTGTCCTCGGGCAGCGACGAGCCGTCGATGACGATGAAGTCCGCGCCCTCCTTGTTCTCCAGCCAGTACCGGACGGCGTCGAGTCCGCGCTGGTCGGCCGCGCCCCACGGGCCGCGCACCTCGCCGGACGCCTCGGAGTGCGCGTCGGCGTAGCTGTTGAGCGGGATGTAGGGACCGCCGACCAGCACGTCGGGGTTCTCCCGCTTCAGCGCCGTGTACACCTTGTTGTAGAGGTTGGTGTAGCCCTCGTGGTCCCAGCGGTTCTGGCTGCGGTTGAAGAAGCCCTTGAACTCGTTCCAGACGAAGAAGTACCGCACGTCCGGGTAGCGGCGGGCGATCTCGGCGGCCTGCTCGGCGAAGGCGTCGTAGAACTCCGGCAGCGGCGCGTCCTCCAGGTGCGTCCAGTCGGTCGCCCCGGCCGGGCCGCCCTTCATCCAGTCGGGCGCGCAGCACAGCGTGACGACCGGGACGCCGCCGGTGTCGCGGATCGCCCGCATCCGCTGGTCCAGCGACGACCAGTCGTAGCGGCCCGGCGTCGGCTGCGGGTTGTTCGCGCCGAACCCCATGATGTGCTGGGCCTGCAGCGTGCGCTGGCGGCCGACCGCGGCGGCGGCCGCCGGGTCGGTCTCCAGGCTGGTCTGGGTGTGGGTGAACCCCCAGGCCGCCCAGTCGCCGTCCGGGCCCGCCGAGATGTCGCCGACGGGCTCGCCGTCCAGGACCGCGGACGGCCCGGGATCGCGGTTGAGGTAGAGCACGACCGAGGCGGTGACGACTCCCAGGAGGGCGGCGGCCAGCGCGATCATCCACACGGGGGTGCGGCGGCCGTGCCGCCCCCTGCGCGCGGAGACCAAAGGGGGTGTGACGGAGGTCGGAGACGGCTGGCCTTTCACTGACCCTCCAGAGTCGGTTGCTTTTTCCTTAGAACGTTCAACCGTTCGCTCTGGTTCGCAAGAGCCTTCTCTGGCCGATCGTGAATACTTACCTGGACCGTACTCTTGTGTCACCGCGGGCGCGGGAAAGAACACGCGAGATGACCCCGGTCCGCTCCACCACCCCTGCGGGGCGGACCGGGATCGCCCTCCATCCCCCGCGCCCTCTCAGGCGCCCTCCGTGCGTGCCTGTTCGTCCAGCTGAACCCGCAGGCCCGTCTCGTCGTCGGAGGCCAGCGTCATCGCCAGTCCCGCGTTGAGCTGGGCGTCGGTCAGGTCGCCGCTGCGGGTGGCATACCACCTGCCCGCGTCGCTGCGCCACACCACCCAGCCGGGGTGCTCCGATTCGATGCTCGCCTTGAGGTCTGCGAAGTCCACCATCAGGGTGGTCCCTTCCCCGAACAACTCATTCCGTATACAAAAGTGATACGCGTAGGGAGAACCGTCAAGCTTCGAGTAACAGCAACATTCCCCCGGCGGTCCGACAGGGAGGTGTCGCCGGTGCCGAAACCCGCCTATATCCGGATAGCCGATGAGCTCAGGAAGGGAATTCGGGACGGCACCTATCCCCCCGGATCACGGCTGCCCACCCTCGCGGCCCTGGCAGGGGCACACGGTGTTTCGGACATCGTGGTCCGGCAGGCGGTGGCGGTGCTGCGCGCCGAGGGCCTGGTGGAGACCCGGCGCGGCGGCGGCACCGTCGTCCGGATCCGGCCACCGGTCCGCCGGATGGCGATGGAGCGCTACCGGGTGGAGACCGCGCCGCGCCCCGAGCCCGCCACGTCCTTCACCCACGACCAGCGGATCGGCTGGCACGAGTACCGGCTCGACCGCGCCTACGACCGGGTCGACGCCGACGCCGAACTCGCCGCGCTCTTCCTCCTGCCCGTCGGCACGGGGCTCCTGCGCAGGCGGTTCGTGTTCTGGGCGCGCGGCGAACCCCAGCAGATCTCCGTCAACTACCTGCCGTGGGACCTCGTCGGCGGCACGCCCGTCGCCGACCCCGACCGGGAGCCGTGGCCCGGCGGCACCCCCGCGCAGCTGGCCTACCTCGGCCACCCGCCGACCCGCGTCGAGGAGTCCGTCCGGGCCCGGATGCCCGACCCCGAGGAGGCCGGGACGCTGCGGATGTCCGAAGGGGTGCCCGTCATCACCGTCACCCGGCGGATGTTCTCCGGCGAGCACGTCCTGGAGGTGTGCCGGGACATCGTCATCCCGGCGGACCGGGTGGTCCTGGACTACTCCCTGGACCTGTAGGCCGGCCTCAGGCCAGCCGGTCCAGCAGCCAGCGCGGCCCCACCACCTGCGCGCCGGCCTCCTCGCAGCGGCGGCGCAGCTCGCGGTCGGCGGTGACCACCACGTGGTACGCCCCGTCCTGCCGCACCTGGGCGACGATCTCGTCGTCCCCGCTGCCGGGCGCCGCGACCACCCGCACGCCCCCGGCGCTCTCCAGCGGCCGGGCCGCGCCCTCCACCACCAGCACCAGCTCCGGGTAGGCCTCGTCGAACGGGCCGAGGGAGACCGGGCCGAGCCCGGCGAGCCCGTCGCGCAGCCGCCGGGCCGCGCCCAGCCGGTCGCGCCACCAGCCGTCCGGCCGCGAGCCCATGACGTTGGCGGCGTCCACGATGAGGACCACACGGGTGAGCATGGAGCGCAGCGTAGGCCACGCGTCACCGAACGGCGCGAAGAGCCGCAGCGTGTCCACCTCCGAGACCGGCACCCAGCGGGCCGCCTTCGTCTCGCTGGACTCCCCGCGCACCGGAGTGCGCTCCGGCGCGGAGCCGATCATCGTGGTGTAGGACCAGCCGCCGTGGTCGTCCTTGACCCGCCCGTGCAGGCGCACGATGGAGACGTCCAGGGAGCTCTCCTCCGTCGTCTCCCGCAGCGCCGCCGTCACCGCGTCCTCGCCCGCGTGCCGCCCGCCGCCGAACAGGCACCAGGTGCCGCCGCCGTTGCACCACCACGCGCGCTGCTGGAGCAGGACGTGGTCCTGGCTGAACAGCAGCAGGCCCGCCGCCCCGAACCGACCCCAGTGCGTGTGGCCTCGTTCGCACCGGGTGAACCCATCGCCGTCCACGCCCGCAGAGTAGCCGAGCCGTGATCGAGATTCGGGGTCCGACGCCTACCTTGTGGCCCCGGGGACAGGGCAAGCTTGAGTCGGCACGAACCCTGGAGGCATCCCATGGCCGAACCCCTCAGACCCGGCGATCCGCACACGCTCGGCAGGTTCGCCCTGCTGGAACGGCTCGGCGAGGGCGGCCAGGGCATCGTCTACCTGGGGCGCGACCCGCAGACGGGGGACCGGGTGGCGGTCAAGGTGCTCAAGGCCGCCGACGCCGAGGCGCGCGAACGGCTCGCACGGGAGATGAACGCCGCCCAGAGGGTGCGGCTGCAGTACTGCATCTCCCGGGTCGTCGACTACTCCTTCGAGGGCACCCGGCCCTTCGTGGTCAGCGAGTTCGTCGACGGCCCGTCCCTGTTCGAGCGGGTCGCCGCCCAGGGGCCGCTGCGCGGCGGCGACCTGGAGCGGCTGCTGGCCTTCACCGCCCAGGCGCTGGTGACCATCCACGGTTCCGGGGTGGTGCACCGCGACCTCAAGCCCGCCAACGTCCTGCTCGGCCCCGACGGGCCGCGGGTGGTGGACTTCGGCATCGCCCGTCCCGTCGACCAGCACACCCTCAGCGGCGCGATCGTCGGCACGCCCGCCTACATCGCGCCCGAGCAGCTGCAGGGGCAGCCCGCGGGCAAGGCGTCCGACGTGTGGGCGTGGGCCTGCACGATGGTGTTCGCGGCGACCGGGTACCCGCCGTTCGGCCCGTTCGACGGCGACGGCGACAACATCGCGGCGGTCCTCGGCCGGATCATGCACGCCGAACCCCGGCTGGGGCACGGCCTGGAGGCGTTCGAGCCGCTGCTGCGCGGCTGCCTGGACAAGGACCCGGCCCGGCGGCCGAGCGCCCGGCGGCTGCGGGAGGAACTGGAAGCGGACCTGGAGCACGAGCACGACGGCCCGCAGGAGGGCGTGCCGGTGCCGACGCCCGCCTTCTCCCCGTCGTGGCCCTCCATGGACGCGACCGTCGACCGCTCCTCGCCGACGCCGCCCCCCGTCCAGCCGGCCACTCCGCCGCCTTTCCCGGTGAGCCCGCCCCCGACCACCCCGCCGCCGCTCTACCCGCCGGGCGTTCCGGTGCCGCGCAGGCGGCGCCGCAAGTGGCCGGCGGTGCTCCTGGCGCTGGCGGTGCTGCTGGGCGCGGGCGGCTGGTTCGGGTACGAGGAGCTGCGCAAGGGGGGGATCACGCCGGGCGGGGACACCATTCCGGCGGCGTTCGCGGGGACGTGGACGGGAGGGCTGGAGATCCGCGACGCGCAGGGCGGCGAGAGGTACTACGAGGTGCAGCTGACGCTCTTCGAGGGGCAGCGGTCCGGGGGCGCGCAGTTCACCGGGGAGGGGGTCTGCAACGGGACGCTGGGCGTCAAGGCCGTCCGGCCGGAGCAGCTGGAGCTGGACCTGACCGACCAGAACCGGGAGTGCCCGAACGGCACGGTGCGGCTGAGCCCCGAGGGGGAGGGGCTGTCGCTGGCCTACGCGGCGGACGTGGCGGGCACGGCCGACGGGAGCACCAGCCTGAGCAAGGCCGAGTGAGCGGGGTCACGGCGCCGGAGGCGGATTCATTAGTTACCCTCGCGTACGTGTCAGCAGCAGAACTCTGGGACACCCTGACCGGGGCCGAGCTCATCCGGGCCATCGGTGAGGGGAAGTTCCCGCAAGTGACCGATGTGTCCGACTACATCGGGCAGGTGATCGTGGGGGCGGAGCCCGGCCGTGTCGAACTGGCCTGGACCCCCGACGTGAAACTCTGCAACCCCGGCGGCACCGTGCACGGCGGGTTCATCGCCACGATCCTCGACAACGCCGTCTGCCTGGCGGCCAGCAGCCTCGGGGACGTCTTCGTGCCGCAGCTCACCCTCAACCTGAACATCGACTACCTGCGGGCGGTCCAGGCGGGCGAGACCTACCGCGTCATCGGCACCGTCACCCACGCGGGGCGCTCCCGCACGGTCTCCGCCGCCACCCTGTTCGACGCGCGGGACCGGGCGTGCGCCGCCGCCACGGCGAGCGTCACCGGGAACCAGATCTTCGCCAGGGACCGGAAGTCCGCCGACGGCGCATAGTGTTGGGTCATGGTGGATCCGCTGAAGGCACTGGACACGGTCAAAGACCTGCGTGAGCGGCGCCACGCCCCGCTGGTCCTGGAACTCGACCTCTCCGACGGGCTCGTCGAAGGCGCCCAGCCGGACCCGCTCGCGGCGCTGATGGGCGCCCGGCGGGTGCACCTGCGGGACGTGGTCGAGGGCCTGCGCAAGGCCCGCCGCGACCCGCGGGTCAAGGCGCTCGTCGCCAAGGTCGGCGGCCCGGTCGGGCTGGCCATGGTGCAGGAGCTGCGCGAGGCCGTCGCCGGGTTCAGGGCGGCCGGCAAGAGCGCCGTCGCCTGGACGGAGACGTTCGGCGAGACCGGGCAGGGCACGACCTCCTACTACCTGGCCACGGCCTTCGAGAAGATCTACCTCCAGCCGTCGGGCGACGTCGGGGTCACCGGCATCGCGTTGTCCGAGCCGTTCCTCAAGGACGCGCTCGACCGGGCCGGCGTCGCCTTCCGGTTCGGCAAGCGCGCCGAGTACAAGACGGCGCCCAACACGTTCCTGGAGAACGACTACACCGCCGAGCACGCCGAGGCGTCCCGGCGGATGGTCGAGTCGCTCGGCGGGCAGATCGCCGCCGGGATCGCCCAGGCGCGCGGCCTGTCCGAGGACAAGGTGCGCGAGCTGATCGACCGGGCGCCGCTGACGGCGGCCGAGGCGCTCGACGCCGGGCTCGTCGACGAGCTCGCCTACCGGGACGAGGTGTACGCGCACGTCCGTCGGCGGGCAGGCAAGGAGGCGCGGCTGCAGTACGTCTCCCGGTACAACCGGTCCGGCCTCTCCGGCAGGCTCCCGTCCGGCGGCAAGGAGGCCGTCGCGCTCGTCCAGGCGGGCGGGATGATCAGGCTGGGCCGCTCCGGGCGCGGGCCGGTGCCCGGACAGGGCGGGGCCGTCGGGTCCGACACGCTCGCCGCCGCGATCCGCGCCGCGACCAGGGACCCGAAGATCAAGGCGATCGTCATGCGGGTGAACAGCCCCGGCGGGTCCTACGTCGCCTCCGACGCCGTCTGGCGCGAGGTGAACCTGGCCCGCGAGGCGGGCAAGCCCTTCGTCGTCTCGATGGGCAACCTGGCGGCGTCCGGCGGCTACTTCATCTCCATGGCCGCCGACACGATCGTCGCCCAGCCCGGGACGCTCACCGGGTCCATCGGCGTGTACTCCGGCAAGCCCGTCGTCAGCGAGCTGATGGAGCGGCTCGGGGTGAACTTCGGCAGCGCCGCGTTCGGGCGGCACGCGGAGATGAACTCCACCACGCGGGACTTCACCGACAGCGAGTGGGAGCGGCTCGACCACTCCCTCGACCGCATCTACGCCGACTTCACCGCCAAGGCGGCCCGCGGCCGCGGCATGGAACTCGCCGACCTGGAGCGGCTCGCGCGCGGACGCGTGTGGACCGGCGCCGACGCGGTGGACAACGGCCTCGTCGACGAGCTGGGCGGCCTCGACCGCGCCCTCGACCTCGCCCGCCGCAAGGCGGGGCTGCCGGCGAACGCGCCGGTGCGCTCCCTGCCGCACGTCTCGCCGCTCGACCGGTTCCGCCCCGCCGAGTCCAGCGAGGACCGCACGGCCGCCGTCGCCCGCTTCTCCGGCTGGGGTTCGCTGGCCGGGCTCGCGGCGCAGCTCGGCCTGCCCGCGGCGGGCCCGCTGGTGCTGCCGGGGGCCTGGGAACCCCGTTGACCGCGCCGCAGGACTTCACGGCCGCGCTGGCCTCCTTCGCCACCGGGGTCGCCGTGGTGACCGTCAGGGACGGCCGCGACGACATCGGCACCACCGTCACCGCCTTCACCTCGGTGTCGCTCGACCCGCCGATGGTCCTCGTCGGCGTGGCCGAGGAGTCCTACCTGTGCGAGGTGCTGCACCGCCGCGACCGCTGGGCCGTCACGGTGCTCGCCGTGGCCCAGCGGGCCCTCGCCGGGCGCTTCGCCGCCGAAGGCCGCCCCTCGGCGCGGCTGCTGCTCGGCGGCCAGCCCCACCACCGCGGCCCGCGCTCCGAGGCGCTCGTCATCGAAGGCGGGATGGCCGCGGTGGAGTGCGAGACGCGGCTGCGCATCCCGGCGGGCGACCACGTGCTGATCGTCGCGGAGGTCCTCGCAGTGGACTACCTGGACCAGGGCGAACCGCTGATCCGGGTGAACCGCCGCTACCGCTGAACCCGATCCCGGAGGACGGGCCCGGCGGCCGGTCCCGATCGGCAGCGTCCAGCGGGACGGGTTCAGCGGGACGGTCTCGGTCGGCCGGGCTCGGCGGGCAGGGTCCGGCGGGACGGTCTCGGTCGGCCGGGCTCGGCGGGCAGGGGCCAGCGGGCCGGGCTCGGCGGGCCGAGCGGGCCGGGTTCGGTGGGAGGGTCCCGGTCGGACGGGTTCAGCGGGCCGGGCTCAGCGCGGCCAGGGTCGCCTCTCCGGCGGGGTCGGAGTCGACGGAGGCCGCCAGGAGCGCGATCTCGTCGACTCCGGCGCGCGCGTATGCCGCGATGCGTTCGCGGACCGCCTTCTCGTCTCCGACGAGCGCGACGGAGCGGACGAGGTCGACGGGCACGGCGGCGAGGAGCTCCCGCGGGTGCGGGCGGGTGCGGGCGAACGCGACGACGTCCGCGAACCCGGCTTCGACGAACATCTCCGCGTAGCCGGGGGCGGCCAGGTAGCCGACGACGGCGCGCCGGATCTGCTCGATCGCCTCCTCGGACGGGTCGACGGCCGCGGACACCCAGGCGGCGACCTTCGGCACGGGGCGTCCGGCCTCCCGGGCGGCCTCGCGCAGCCGCCCGACGAGGGACGCCGCGGACTCCGGCGTGATCAGGTTGAGGACCATCCGGTCGGCCGCCGCGCCGGCGACCCGCACGGCCCCGTCGCCGAACGCCGCCACCGTCAGCTCCGACTTCGGAGCGTCCAGCCGCAGGCGGTAGCCCCGCGAGCCGACGGTCCGGCCCGTGAAGGCCGGCTTGCCGCCGTCGAGCAGCTCCCGCAGCACCGTGACCGACTCCCGCAGCCGCGTCAACGACCGGCTCCGGTCCCGCCCGTGCCAGGCCTCCACCACCATCGGGCTGGACGTCCCCAGCGCGACGTCCACCCGCCGCCCCGTCAGGTCCGCCACGGAGGCCGCGCCCCGCGCGATCGTCATGGGGTCCCGCACCGGGACGGCCAGCGGCCCCACGGTCAGCCGGATCCGCTCGGTGCGGAGGCCGACGGCGGTGGCCAGGGCGAACGCGTCGTAGGTGGCCATCTCGCCCACCCACAGCTCGTCGTAGCCGAGCCGCTCGGCGGCCTGCGCCGTTGCCAGCGCCTCCCCGGCCGGGCGGTCCTGCCAGAAGCCCAGGGAGACGGTCAGCCGGGGGGTGGTCGCGGAATCCATGGCATGGCTCCAAGGGGCATGTGATTCTTCGGGAGAAGTCAGCCCACAAAGTAGCATCCGTCCCATCCGTGAACGGGTCCGTGGAGTCCACCGCGTGGGTGACGCCTCCGCCGCGCGGGAGAGGGCGTCTCAGGACAGCGGCTCGTAGCAGTCGTAGTTCCGCTGCTCCGCGATGAGCCCACCGCGGAACTCCAGGAACGTCGCTATGTGCGCCCGGATCACGTGCCCGGCGGGGAGCCCGCCGGCCGGCCGGGCGAGCACCCCCGTCCAGCGGACCTCGAGCGCGACGGTGTCGCCGGCGCCGACGGCGTTGAGCACCTCGAACGTCTGGCCGCTCATCCGCTCCCGCCCGGCTTCCGCGCCGCGCAGGACGCCGTCCAGATCCCGGACGGCCCCGTCGGGGAACAGCGCGTTGGGAAGCTCCCGGTGCACGGCGTCCGGGGTGAAGAACGCGGCGAGCTCCGCGCCGGTCGCTCCTCGCCCCACGGCCTCGTGGTAGGCGACGGCCCTTTCGATGTTGGCCGCCGTGCCGCCTTCGGTGGTGTTCTCCATGAGCACAACCGTAGTTGTGCGGCAACAAGAACACAACCATGGTTGTGGAAGTCATCATGGAGGCCATGGACCTCCCCGCAGAGCTCGACATCGGCAGCCTGGCCCTCTTCGTCGGCCTCGCCGCGGCCGAACGCGTCCGCGAGCGGCTGGCCGGGGAGGGGTACGCGGACCTGCGCTTCTCGCACGGCTACGTCTTCCAGCACCTCGTCGAGGGGGAGCCGACCATCTCGGAGCTGGCGGCGCGGCTGGAGATGACCCAGCAGGGCGCTTCGAAGACGGTGGCGGAGCTGGAGGGCCGGGGCTACGTGGAACGTTTCCCCGACCCCTCCGACGCCAGGATCCGCAGGGTGCGCCTCACCGGGAGGGGCCGGGCCGCGGTGGAGGCGGCCCGCCGGATCCGGGCGGCCCAGGAGGCGTCTCTGGCCGAGGCGCACGGCGCGGAGCGCCTGGCCGGAGCGCATGCGCTGCTCGTCGAACTCCTCGAGGCACTCGGCGGCGCCGAGGCCGTCAGACGGCGCGGCGTGCGGCCCGCGTAGGGACCGGAGGCCGGGCCGCTCAGGCGGAGCGGCGGAGTTCGCGGCGGGCGCGGTCGGCCAGCTCGTAGATCTTCGCCTCGGTCTCGCGCAGGTCGGCCTCCGCCCTGGCGGTGCGCTCGGCGGCGGCGCGCTCGCGGCGGGTGGGCGTGTGCGCGTGGTGCTTGCCGGTCTTCCGCTTGAACTTCGTGAAGAGCTTCATACGGGAGGAATGCCCGCTCAAGCCCGGGAACATACCAAAATGTGGTTGTCCTCTCACTCTCCGACAGCGGGTTTGAGACCTGCGCCCACCGCCCCGCACCGCCTAAAGTGGACGCCATGGCAGCAGAGCCGGCAAGCGCCCGCGTCGACACCTGGTTGTGGTCGGTCCGCCTGACCAAGACCCGCTCGCTGGCCTCCGAGGTCTGCCGCGCGGGCCACGTCAAGGTCAACGGCACCCGCGTCAAGCCCGCCCGCGCCGTCAAGCCCGGCGACGAGATCCACTTCCGCCATGACGGCCGCGACCGCATCGTCGTCGTCACCCGCGTCATCACCAAGCGCGTCGGCGCCCCCGTCGCCGCCGAGTGCTACATCGACAAGAGCCCCCCGCCCCCCGCCAAGGAGCAGCTCCTGGGCGTCCCCGTCCGCGACCGCGGCGCGGGCCGCCCCACCAAGCGCGAACGCCGCAGCATCGAGAGGCTCTTCGGCCGTCCCACGGGGTAGCCGTCTCGCGGGCGGGCCCGACCGGAGCACGGTGCCCGGTCTCGCGGGTGTGCCTCAGCCGGAGCACAACGCCGGTGCTCCGGGGCGCCGGCAGGTGTTGGAGTCGAAGTCGCGCAGGCCCTTGCCGGGTGCCTTCCAGGTCTGGAGGACCTTCCCCGCGGCGTCGAACGCGGTGATGGAGCGGATCCGGTCCTGCGGCCGGACCATGACGTCGATGTCGTCGGTCTTTGCGTAGCGGCTGCCGATGCGGGCGAGGAAGTGGCCGTCCCGCAGGACGGCGTCGGCGCGGCGGTCCCGGTTCCAGACGACCTCGATCCGTGCGACGTCCGGTTTGAAGCGGCCGGTGACCAGGTGGTGGAGGCCGTCGTAGGAGGTGCCCCGGCCGTTCTCGCCGACCCGGGTCAGGAAGGCGGTGGAGTCGACGCGCAGCTTTCCGGGAAAGGACGACAGGCCGCGCGAGATGTCCCCGGGCCAGGGGAGGAAGTACGGCGGCTCGGTGCTCAGCTCGTTCTGCACGGCGCAGAGCACGAAACCCCCGGGGCTGCCGACGGCCGCCACCGTCTCCGCGCCCGCTTCGGTGCTCACCAGGACCCGGAAGTCCGATGGCCGCCCCTTCTTCGGCAGCAGGTGGGGGCCGCCCATCCCGCCCGTCGGGGGGCCGTGGTGCATGCAGGCGTTGACGAGCCGCCGCTCGTCGGCCGCGGCGGTGTCCGGCGCGGCCGTCGCCGCGGGAGGGGCGGGCCGGACCGTCTCCCCGCCCCCGAGGAGCAGCAGCGGGGCGGTGGCGGCCGCCACGGCGGTCAGGGCCGCGGCCGTGCGGACGCGGCGGCGGCCGCCGGCCCGGCGCAGGGCCCGCTCCGCCAGGCCGGCCGGGTCGTGGACGGGGTCGGCGCGGTCGGCGATGCGGGTGAGGGCTTCGGTGAGCAGCCTGCCGTTGTCCTCGGGGTTCATGACATCTCCAGGTGGACGGCGAGATCCGGGGCGAGTTCGCGGAGGCGGGCGAGCGCCTTGTGGGCCTGGCTGCGCACCGTTCCCACCGAGCAGCCCATGATCGAGGCGATCTCCGCCTCGGGGAGGTCCTCGAAGTAGCGGAGCACGATCACCGCGCGTTTGCGCGGGGGGAGGGCGAACAGGGCGCGTTCCAGCGACACCCGCAGGTCGACGTCCGCGTCGTGGTGGACGCCCTCGGGCGGTGAGCCGGTCGCGTACTCCCGTCCGCGCCGGCGCCACCGGCTGACCTGGTCGTGGTACATGGCCTTGCGCACGTACGCCTCGGGGCTGTCCCGGACGGACCGCCACCTGGCCGCGGTCTTGGCGAGCGCGTTCTGCAGCAGCTCCTCGGCGGCGTGCTGGTCGCCGGTGAGCACGTAGGCGGTCCTGATCAGACTGCCTGACCGTGCGGCGACGAACGCGGTGAAGCTCTCGCGTGCTTCCTGGTTCACGGCGGGGCCTCCCTCTTCACCCCTCAAGACGCGGAGGCGCCGCGGAACTATGCCGGCCCGGTACGGAAAAAGCCTTCCCGGCAAGTCGTGATCTACAAGGTAAAGGCGACGGATCGGACGCCCGATCAAAGGTCCACCGGAAAGACGAAAAGGCCCCATCCCCGAAGAGATGGAGCCTTTTCCGCTGTGCGCCGCCAGGGACTCGAACCCCGGACCCGCTGATTAAGAGTCAGCTGCTCTAACCAACTGAGCTAGCGGCGCGGGTGGTGTGAGAGCGGCTTCCGCCCCTCTCGACATGAGAACACTACCAGCAGGCGGGGGAGTGCGCGAACCGATATCGGGTGGTCAGTCCGTGAAGACCGGGGGGCGGCCGTCCTTGCGGGCGCGGATGGACTCCTCGAAGTTGCGGGTGGTGAGGCGGACGAGGAGCTGGGCGGTGCCCTCCTGCTCCAGGTGGGACTGGAGGCCGGCGGTGTCGAGGCTGGACCAGAGCATGCGCTTGGTGAGCTCGACGCCCAGGCGGCTGTAGGCGGCGATGCGGGAGGCGAGGGCGTAGGCGGTCTCCAGGAGGTCGGGGCCGGGGACGGTCTGGGAGACCAGGCCGATGCGGGCCGCCTCCTCGGCGCCGACGTCGCGGCCGGAGAGCATGATCTCGAAGGCGCGGGAGGCGCCGATGGCGCGGGGGAGCAGGTAGGACAGGCCGAGTTCGGCGGCGGTGAGGCCGTTGTTGATCCCGGCGGCGCGGAAGAGGGCGGTCTCGGCGGCGAAGCGGATGTCGGTGGCCATGGCCAGGCACATGCCGCCGCCGACGGCGGGGCCGTTGATCGCGCCGATGACGGGCTGGTGCGCCTTGCGCAGGGCCAGGACGACGTCCTCGAGCTCCTCCATGGCACGCCGGGCGATGGAGGGCAGGGTGAGGCCGTCGATGTCGGGGAGCGGCCCGGGGTCCTCCAGGTCGGCGCCGGAGCAGAAGCCGTCGCCCGCGCCGGTCAGCACGATGACGCGGACGTCGTTGTCGCGGCTGACCCGCTCGATCGTCTCCCGGAGCGGGATCATGACGTCGAAGGCCATGGCGTTGCGGCGCTCCGGGCGGTTCAGGGTGACCAGGGCGACGCCTTCGCGGGGGCGGTCCAGCAGAACATAGCTCATGGACGCGAAAGTAGAACAGGTTCTATGGCAATGACAATAGCCTTCCAGGTTCGTGGGAACGTGTTATCACCGCTTGCGCCAGGCCGTCTGCAGGGCGTCGATCTCCTGCTGGTCGAGCTCGACGAGCAGGTCGGAGGAGGTGAAGCCGCCGGCGTCCTCGGTGCGGGCGTGCGCCACCAGGCCCGCCAGGGCGGCCTCCAGCGCCTCGGACAGGGCGCGCACGTCGGCCTCCGAGAGCAGGGCGTCCGGCCACGTCCAGGTGAAGGACAGGCAGGGGCCGTCCGGGCGGTCGTGCGTCACGGCGGTGATCTCCAGGACGTGCGCCATGGGCATGCGCGGGTCCTCGCCGGCCGGCAGCTCCTCGGGCGCGGGGCTCCAGTCGTCCGCGGAGGAGGCGAACCGGCCCAGGTAGTTGAACGCCAGCTGCGGCCGCGGCAGGTCGCCCAGCTCCTCGGCGGCCTCCCTGTTGAGGTGGCGCAGCAGGCCGTAGCCGATGCCGTTGTCGGGGATGCGGCGGAGCTGCTCCTTGACGGCCTTGAGCGCCAGCCCCGCGGCGGGGCCCCCGGACACCGCCTCCTGCCAGTCGGCGGTGCCGGGGTCGAGGCGGACCGGGTAGAGGGTGGTGAACCAGCCGACGGTGCGGGACAGGTCGACGCCCGGCACGATCTCCTCGCGGCCGTGGCCCTCCAGGTCCAGCAGCACGCCGGTCCCCCGGCCGCCGCGCTGCCTGCGCCAGTGGGCCACGGCCAGCGCGAGGCCCGTCAGCAGCACGTCGTTGATCTGCCCGTGGAACGCCGCCGGGACGGTGGTCAGCAGCGGCTCGGTGATCTCGGGCGGCAGCGAGCCGCTCAGGTGGCGCGCCGTCGCGGCCGTGTCCACGGCGGGGTCGAGGCCGCGACGGCCCAGCTTCGGGTTGGGGCCTTCGACCAGGTCGAGCCAGGTGTCGAGCTCCTCGGCGCGGCGGGGATCGGTGGCCTCGGCGGTGAGTTTCTGCGCCCAGCGCCGGAACGAGGTCGGGACGGGTGCGAGCGGGGCGTCGGACGCCCACGCGGAGACCAGGTCGGGCAGCAGGATGCGCCAGGAGACGCCGTCCACGACGAGGTGGTGCAGCATCACCAGCAGCCGCCCCTGGTCGTCCGGGCCCGCGTCGAACCAGACCAGCTGGGCCAGCGGACCCGTCTCGGGGTTCAGCCGGGCGGCCGCGGCCTTCGCCTCGGCCGTGATCGTGGCGGCGTCGATCCCTTCGGCGCGGCGGACGAGCCCCTCGGCGGAGACGTCCCCGACGGGCTGCACGAACGGCCGCCCGTCCTCCAGCCGCAGCCGCAGCATGTCGTGGTGGTCCAGGACGGCCTGCAGGGCCTGCGTCGTCCGCTCGACTCCGAGCCCCGGAGGCACGCGCAGCAGCACGGACTGCTGGAACCCGTCGCTGACGCCGCCCAGCTCCCGCAGCCACGCCATGATCGGCGTGGTCGGCAGGGGCCCGGTGCCGGTCCCGGGAGGTTCGGTCTCGACCTGGTCGCCTTCGCCCGCCGGGCGGGCGGCCTCGGCGAGCTCCGCGACCGTCTGGAGCTGGAACACCTCGCGGGGCGTGATGAGGAGCCCCGATTGGCGGGCCCGCGACACGAGCTGGATGGCGATGATCGAGTCGCCGCCCAGGTCGAAGAACCCGTCGTCGACGCCGACCCGCGGCAGTCCCAGCACCTCGGCGAACAGTGCCGCGAAGGTCTCCTCGGCCTCGTTGAGCGGCTTCCTGCCGTCGGTGCCGACGGGCGCCGCCGGTTCGGGCAGGGCGTCGCGGTCGAGCTTGCCGTTGACGGTCAGCGGCAGTACGTCCAGCTCGTGGAACACCGCCGGGACCATGTGGACGGGCAGCCGTTGACCGAGGTACCGCCGAAGATCCGCGGTGTCGATGGCTTCGCCGGGTCCGGGCACGACATAGGCCACGAGTCTCTGGTCGCGGGCGACGACCGCGACGCCGGACAGCCGGGGATGCTCGGCGAGCGCGGCCTCGATCTCACCCAGCTCGATCCGGAAACCGCGGATCTTCACCTGGAAGTCGGCGCGTCCCAGGTACTCCAGGGCCCCGTCGGACTGCCACCGGGCGAGGTCCCCCGACCGGTACATGCGGCTCCCGGGCGTCCCGTGCGGGTCGGCGACGAACCGCTCCGCCGACAGTCCAGGACGGTTCAGGTAACCGCGAGCCAGTCCGGGCCCGGCGATGTACAGCTCGCCCACGACCCCCGGAGGGACGGGTTGGAGCCGCTCGTCGAGCACGTAGACGCGCAGGTCGGGGAGGCCCGTGCCGATGATCGAACCGGGTGCCGTCAGGCAGTACGCCTCGTCGAGCGCGATGTAGGAGACGTGCACGGTGGTCTCGGTGATGCCGTACATGTTGACCAGTACGGCGTCCTGCCGGGCGGCGTACCAGTCCCGCAACCGGCCGAGTTCGAGCGCTTCACCGCCGAAGACGACGTACCGCAGCGCCAGATCGCGCCCGTCGTCGACGGCCATCAGCTGGTAGAAGGCGGAAGGCGTCTGGTTCAGGACGGTGACGCGTTCGTGGAAGAGCAGTTCGAGGAAGTCCTCCGGGCTGCGCGACGTCGCGTAAGGCACGACGACCAGGCGGCCTCCGTACAGCAGCGAACCCCACAGCTCCCAGACGGAGAAGTCGAAGGCCGTCGAGTGGAAGAGCGTCCATACGTCGTTCGGGCCGAAGGAGAACCATGGATCGGTGGTCTTCAGCAGCCGGATGACGTTCTCGTGGGGGACGACCACGCCCTTGGGACGTCCGGTGGAGCCCGACGTGTAGATCACGTACGCCGGGTTGCCCGGGTCGATCCGCACCTCGGGGGGAGTGGAAGGCCGGTCGGAGGCGGCCGCCAGGACGGCGGCGTCGACGGCCAGGACCGGCTCGCTGTCCGCCAGCATGTAGTCGATCCGGTCCGCCGGGTAGTCGGGGTCGATCGGCACGTAGGCCGCGCCCGTCTTCAGCACGCCCAGCAGCGCGATGATCAGCTCCGTCGAACGCGGAAGCGCGACGGCCACGAACTTCTCCGGGCCCGCGCCGCGTTCGATCAGCAGGTGCGCGAGCCGGTTGGCGCGGGCTTCCAGCTCGGCGTACGTGAGGCGCTCGTCCTCGTAGGTGACGGCCACCGCGTGCGGAGCGCGCACGGCCTGCGCGTGGAAGACCGCCGGGATCGTCGTGTGCTCGAACGCCTCGGCCGCCTCGAACGGCTCGGCCGTCCCGCCGCCCCACGTTTCCAGGATCGTCCTGCGCTCGGCGTCGTCGAGGAGCGGCGCGGTGCTGATCGGCGCGTCCGGGGCGGCGAGGAGCCCCTTGAGCAGCCGCTCGAACCGGGCGACGAACTCCCGTGCCGTGGCCGGGTCGTACAGGTCGAGGGCGTATTCGAGCTCGCCGTCGAACCCCGCCGGAGCTCCCGAGGGGGTGAACCGCTCGGTGAGGGCCACCAGCAGGTCGAACCGGGCGACGGTCGCATGCAGCGGTTCCACCTCGGCGGTGAACCCCGGCAGCTCCAGCTTGGCCTCGGGGTTGTTCTGGAAGGCGAGCCCGTTCTGGAAGAGCGGGTGGCGCCCCAGGTGGCGGGGCGGGTTCAGGACCTCCACGAGCCGTTCGAACGGCAGGTCCTGGTGGGCGTACGCGGCCAGCCCGCCTTCGCGTACGCGGCCGACCAGCTTGCGGAAGGTGGGGTCGCCGGAGGTGTCGGTGCGCAGGACGAGCATGTTCGCGAACATGCCGATCAGGTCGTCCAGCGCGGCGTCGGTGCGCCCCGCGATGGGGGAGCCGATCGGGATGTCGGTGGCTCCGCTCAGCCGGGACAGCAGCGTCGCGTACGCCGCCTGGACGACCATGAACTCCGACGACCGGGTCTCCCGCGCCAGCGCGGAGATCCGGGCCTGGACGGCGGCGTCCAGCGTGAACCGCAGGGTCCCGCCGCGGAAGGACGCCTCGTCGGGGCGGGGCCGGTCGGCCGGCAGCGCCAGCTCGTCGGGAAGCCCCGCCAGGGTCTCGCGCCAGAAGGCGATCTGCCGGGACAGCAGGCTGCCGGGGTCGTCCTCGGAGCCGAAGAGCTCCTGCTGCCACAGCGTGTAGTCGGCGTACTGGACGGGCAGCGCCTGCCAGCCGGGTTCGCCGCCTTCGGCGCGGGCGACGTACGCGGTGATGACGTCGCGTGCCAGGGGGGCCAGGGACCAGCCGTCGTTGGCGATGTGGTGCATCACCAGGAGCGCGATGTGCTGGTCGGGGGCGAGCCGGAACAGGTGGGCGCGCAGCGGCGGCTCCACCGAGATGTCGAAGCCGTGTCCTGCGGCCTGGGCCAGCAGGGCGGGGAGCGTCGCCGCGGTGGCCTCGGCGTACTGGACCCGCGGTCGCGCCGCGGCCGTGTCCAGGATCTGCTGCCGGGGGACTCCTCCGGAGTCCGGGAAGATCGTGCGGAGGGTCTCATGCCGTTCGACGACGTCCCCGAGCGCTCGCTGGAAGGCGTCACGGTCGAGTTCTCCGGTCAGGCGCAGCGCGATCGGCATGTTGTACGTCGCCGAGGGACCTTCGAACTTGTTGAGGAACCACAGCCTCTGCTGCGCGTACGACAACGGGATCTGCGCCGGACGCGGTACCGGGAGCAGCGCCGGACGGGATGCGGCGGTGTCCTCCAGCAGCGCGCTGAGCCCCGCCACGGTGGGCGTCTCGAACAGCGCGCGCACCGGAAGTTCGGTGCCGAGCGCGGCGCGGGCCTTGGTGACGACGCGCATCGCCAGCAGCGAGTTGCCGCCGAACAGGAAGAAGTCGTCGTCGATCCCGATGCGTTCCGTGCCGAGCAGTTCGGCGAAGATCCCGGCGAGGACGCGTTCTCGCTCGTCGCGCGGAGGCCGGTAGGCGGTCTTGGCGAGCGCGGACGGATCCGGCTTCGGCAGGCTCTTGACGTCGACCTTGCCGTTGCTCGTCAGCGGCAGGGAGTTCAGCACGGTCAGCGCGGCGGGGACCATCGACTCGGGCAGGTGCTGCCGGACGAAGCTCAGCAGCTCCGCAGGGTCGATGACGGCTCCCGGAGCGGGCACCACGTAGGCGACGAGCCGGGGGTCGGCGGCCTCCGCCACGCGCCGCCGCACCTTGTCGCGGACCTCGGAGGCGCCCGGCAGGTCGAAGGATTCGATCGTGCGGGACGGATCGTCGCTCGCCGCCTCCAGCATCAGCCGCAGCCATGCGGCCAGACGCTCGGCGGTCGCGTCGGTGAACAGGTCCGTCGCGTAGTCGATCCGCCCGGCGAGCCCGCCCTCGTCTGTGGGCTCGAACTGGAACTCCAGGTCGAACTTGGCGACGCCCGGGTCGATGTCCTGCCTGCCGATGGTGAGGCCGTCCAGTTCCACCCGCGCCGGAGGGTTGTTCTGCAGCGTGAGCATCACCTGGAACAGCGGGTGGCGGGACAGCGAACGCGCCGGGTTCAGCAGCTCCACGATCCGCTCGAAGGGCAGGTCCTGGTGGGCGTAGGCGGCGAGGTCGGTGTCGCGCACCCGGGCCAGCAGCTCCTGGAAGGAGGGGTCGCCGGAGGTGTCGGCGCGCAGGACGAGCGTGTTGACGAAGACGCCCACCATGCCGTCCAGCTTCTCGTCGGTACGGCCGGCGATGGGGGAGCCGAGGGGGATGTCGTTTCCCGCGCCGAGCCGGGTCAGCAGCGCGCTGAGCGCGGTTTGCAGCACCATGAACAGGCTCGCCTGCGAGGCGCGGGCCAGCTTCTGCAGGTTCTCGTGCAGGCGCCGGTCCAGTGTGAAGGTGTGCGCTCGGCCCTGGTACGACGCGATGGGCGGCCGTTCGTGGTCGAGGGGGAGCGGCAGCTGGTCGGGCAGGCCCGCGAGTGTCTTCTTCCAGTGGTCGGCCTGCCGGGAGGCCAGGCTTTCCGGGTCGTTCTCGTCGCCGAAGAGGTCCCGCTGCCATGCCGCGTAGTCGCGGTACTGGACCGGAAGCGGAGCCAGAGGTGAGCCCGTGTAGGCGGTGATGACGTCGTGGGCGAGCGGCGCCATCGACCATCCGTCGCCCGTGATGTGGTGGATCACCAGCAGCAGGACGTGCTCGTCGGGGGAGATCCGGTAGAGGTGCGCGCGGATCGGGATCTCGCGGGCGAGGTCGAATCCGCGTGACGCCTCTTCGGTGAGCACCGCGACGAGGTCCGCCTCGGCGATGTCCGACACGGTCAGGGAGGGTTCTTCGTCGAGCACGCGCTGGCACGGTTCCTCGTCCACCTCGACGAAGACCGTCCGCAGCGCCTCGTGGCGGGCGACGACCGCTCGCAGCGCGTTCTCCATCGCCGTCACGTCGACCTGGCCGCTCAGCCGCAGGCAGATCGGCATGTTGTACGTCGCGGACGGGCCTTCCAGCCGGTCGAGGAACCACAGGCGGCGCTGCGCGTAGGAGACGGGGGCGAGCTCGGGGTGCTCGCGGCGCTCCAGCGGCGGGCGTTCGCTGCCGCCCCGGCGGGCGGCCACGGCGGCCAGTCCCGCCACGGTCGGGTTCTCGAACAGGTCCGGCACGGTCAGGTCGACGCCGAGCGTCGTGCGTGCCCGCGACACCAGCCGGGTGCCGATCAGCGAGTCGCCGCCGAGCGCGAAGAAGTCGTCGTCCGCACCCACCTCGGGCAGCGCCAGCAGTTCGGCGAAGATCCCGGCGAGGATCTCCTCGTGCGGGGTGCGCGGCGCGCGGCCCGCCGTGGTGGCGAACTCCGGCGAGGGCAGGGCCTTCAGGTCGAGCTTGCCGCTCGGCGTACGCGGATAGGCGTCCATGAGGACGACCGCCGCGGGGACCATGTGGTCGGGCAGCACCGCGGCGGCGTGGCGGCGGAGCTCGGCGGGGTCGGGGCCGGACCCGGTGACGTAGGCCACGAGCCGCTTGTGCCCGCCGTCCTCGCGGACCGCGACGACCGCGCCGGAGACCTGCGGGTGCCGTGCCAGGACGGTTTCGATCTCGCCCGGTTCGATGCGGAAACCGCGGATCTTCACCTGCGCGTCGGCCCGGCCGACGTAGTCCAGGACGCCGTCGGGGCGCCGACTGGCCAGGTCGCCCGTGCGGTACATGCGCGCACCGGGCTCGAACGGGCACGCCACGAACCGTTCGGCGGTCATCCCCGGGCGGTCGAGGTAGCCGCGGGCCAGGCCCGCCCCGGCCAGGTAGAGCTCGCCCGGCACCCCGTCGGGGACCGGCCGGAGCGCGCCGTCGAGGACGTAGGCGCGGGTGCCGCGGACCGGGCCGCCGATGGGCGTGCCCCGGCCGTGGGGCAGCGTTCCGAAGGTGGCGGCGATGGTGGTCTCGGTGGGCCCGTAGCCGTTGGTCAGGCGTCTGCCGCCGGCCCAGCCGGCCACCAGTTCCTCCGAGACGGCTTCGCCGCCCACGGTGAGGCCGTGCAGCTCCGGCAGTCCCTCCGGGTCCACGGTGGCCAGCGCGGAGGGGATGACCAGAGCATGGGTGACCTCGGAGAGCAGCGCGTGGAGCTGCTCCCCGGCCTGGACGCCGGGCGGGGCGATCACCAGCGACGCGCCCGACCAGAACGCCATGAGCAGTTCGAGCGACGAGGCGTCGAAGCCGGGGGAGGAGAGCAGGAGGACCCGCGAGTCCCCGGTGACCTCCCAGAAACCGGCCTGGCTCAGGGCGAGGCTCGCCAGTCCCCGGTGCGGGACGACGACGCCCTTCGGCCTGCCGGTGGAGCCCGAGGTGTAGATGAGGTACGCGGCCTCGTCGGGATGCGGGTCGTGGCGGACGGGGGTGCCGGTGCTCTCGTGGTCCTGGTGGTCCTCGTAGCAGTGCCAGTCGGCTTCCGGGAGGCCGTCCAGGTGCTGCGACGAGGTGAGGTGGAGGGCGGGACGGCAGTCGTCGAGCATGTAGCGCAGCCGGTCGGCCGGGTAGGCGGGGTCCAGCGGCACGTGGGCGGCGCCGGTCTTGCCGACCGCGACGACGGAGACGACCAGGGCGAGCGACCGGGGGAGGGCGAGGGCGACGAACTGGCCGGGACCGGCGCCCTTCTCCAGCAGGAAGCGGGCGAGCCCGTCGGCGGCGGCCTCCAGTTCGGCGTAGGTGAGGGTCTGCTCGCCGTACCGGGCCGCGATCGCGTGCGGCCGGTTTCCGGCCTGCTCCTCGACCAGCCGGGCGAAGCTCACCGGCGGGGCGGCGGGGCCGCCGTCCAGCGGCGGGGCTTCCGCCCCGAATCCGATCCGTGCGATCGGCGTCTCTGGGTCGGCTCCGGCGAGGGCCTCCAGGCAGCCCAGGAAGCCGTCCCGCAGCCGGGCGAGGTCCTCGGGCTCGTAGAGGCCGGTGTTGCCGTCGAAGTCGATCCGCAGTTCGTCCTCGAACCCGTCGTAGACGTTGATCGAGAGGTCCTGCGTCGGTCCCAGCGACAGCACCTTCAGGTCGACCCGCGCGTCGGGCAGCGAGACCTTCCGGTCCATCCGCAGGATGTTGACGACGGGCCCGTACAGCGGCCTCGGGTCGTGGGTGAGCTGCAGTTCGCGGCGCAGCTCCTCGTAGCGGTAACGCTGCCTGCGCAGGAGCTGCCCGGCGTCGCGGGTGACCCGCCTGACCAGTTCGGCCACGCTCATCGACGGCTCCAGCCCGACCCGCAGGGGCAGGACGTTCGACGTCATGGCGGGCGTCCGGCGGGCCGCCGGCGTCGTGCGGGCCGTCACCGGCAGTCCGAGGCTGACGTCGTCGGTCCCGGTCATCCGCCCGGTGTAGGCGGCGGCCGCCGCGAGGACCAGCCCCGGAACGTTCGTGCCCAGCCTGCGGGCGGCTTCCGGCAGGTCGCCCGTGACGGTCCCGCTCTGCCGGTGGAAGCCCGCCGAAGGCGGCGCGGACCGGCCCGACAGGCTCCGCACCTCCGGCAGCTCCTCGAACCTGCCCACCCAGTGGTCGCGGTCCCGCGCGTGCCGCTCGGACCCGGCATAGGCGTGCTCCCCGGCCAGCAGCTCGGTGAGGGACCCCAGCTCGAACCGGGGCTCCTCCCCGCGTGACAGCGCCGTGTAGGCCTCCGCCGCCTGCCGGAGGACGATCTGCCCGCCGTACCCGTCCAGGGCGATGTGGTGCGACCGCACGTAGAAGTACGCGCGTTCCGGCCCCAGGCGCAGCAGCGCCAGCCGGGCCAGGGCGTCGCGGGTCAGGTCGAGCGGCGCGAACAGGTCGTCCCACATCCACCGCAGCGCCGCGTCCTCGGGATCGGCCTCGGCGCCGAAGTCCATCCGCAGGACGGGCTCGATCCGGGAATGGTCCACCGCCTGCCAGGGAATCCCGTCTTCCTCGCCCAGCCGGACCTGCAGCGCCTCGATTTCCCTGAGTGTGCGACCGGCTACCCGGCACAGCAGTTCCGCATCGAACGGACCGGTCAGGTCCGCGTAAAGCCCAATCTTCATCGGAAGCTCGGGGGACAGCTGCTGAGCAGCCCAGATGCTGAACTGAGCGGGGGAGAGAGTAAGCCTTTCCTGCATAAATTCAAGACATTACAGCGGCCATCCGAATGAAGCAAGCTTATCCCTCTCGCTTTACATTGCACTTCGCCATGTACACTTTCTTATTCTGCTGGAGCGTATTCCGCCGTGAATGGCGGCGGGACCGGCCGAGGGGCGCGGCCCCGGCCGCGGCCGCGGCCGCCTTCCGCGGAAAGCCGATCAAGCTCCGGTGCCGGGACCGATAGGTTCTGGGGCGTGGGTGAAGATTTCTGGAGATCAGTGGGATCCGCCGCGGTGCTGGGCGGGCTGGCCGGTGCCGCGCTGGGCGGGCGCGGGGGAGTGCGGCGGACCGCGGCGGGGGTGCTGGCGGGAGCCGTCGGGCTCGGAGCGGCGGAGGCGGTGGCGCGCCGGGGGATGAAGGACGGGGAGATCCCGCCGCTGTGGCAGCGGATCGCGATGAGCGGGGCGGTCTCCGCGCCGCTGGGGTGGCTGGCGGGGAGGGCGGGGGCCTCCACGGGCACGACGGCGTTCGTGGCGGGGAGCGTCGCGGGCGCGCTGGGAGTGCGGCCGCAGAAGGTGCTGCTCGGGCCGGTGGTCGGGATGGCCGCGGGGTGGGCCGGGCGCGACCTGTCCCCGGCGGCGGCGGCCGCGGCGGCGGTCGTGGCGTTCCGCACCGTCTCCTCCGCGCTGTTCCGGGACGCCCAGGTGGAACTCCTCGCCGAACAGGTGACCGCCGAGGAGCTCCCGTTCGTGGTGCCGATGGCGGCGCGCTCGTCCTACGTCGGCACCGGCTACGTCAAGGAGCTCGCCTCCCATCTGGGCGGAGAGTACGTCGAGGACGCGCCCAACGTCGGCATCGTGCCCACCCTCGACGTCCTGGAGGGGCCCGGTTTCACGCCCGGACGGGTGGACCCTCTGGTGCGGGAGTTCTACGAGCACACCAGCCGCTTCGCCCTCGACATCGTGCCCGAATGGCGGACGTGGGTGCGGCCCGGCTACCTGCTGTACCGCACGTTCGTCGCCCGTCCGCTCGGGCAGGCGAACGTCCCGATGAACCAGAAGGAGGCCCAGCGCGGGGTGCGGGGGCGGATCCACACCGTCAACCTCCCCGACCGGCAGCTCCGCGGCTGGATCAGGGCCTACTCCGACACCGACGAGCCCATCTACGTCGGCATCTACACCACCTACCGGCACGCGGGCCGCGGTTACGTCAGCGTCGGCTTCCCCGCCCCGCAGTCCAGCTTCACCGCCACGCTGGCGCCGCTGGCCAGGACCGACGGCGGCCTGACGCTCACCAGCACCAGCGACCTGCCCCACCCCGGCCACTACCTCACCTACGTGGACCCGGAGAAGGACGAGCTGACCACCCTTTCGGTGAAGGGCTTCTCCGAAAGGCTCGACGTCTACGTCCGCGGCGGCGAGCTGAAGGCCGACCACTCCTTCGCCCTGTTCGGCATCCCGTTCCTGGTCCTGCGCTACCGGATGACCCGCAAATAGCGCACGGGCCGCTTCACCACAGGTTGGTGCGCATCAGCAGGAGCTTCTGCGTGGCCTCGTAGATGAGGACCTCGAAGGACTTGCGGCACTCGTTCACCAGGTCCGCCGTGCCCTCCTTCACCGCGCGTTCGGGGTCGCGGGTGAGCAGGACGAACGCCGCCTGGTACAGCGTCACCGCCGCCTGCGGCCTGGACGCCGACTCGAGGTGCCGGAACTCGTGCAGCACGGCCCGGCTCCCGTGGGCGGGCTGCTCCCGCAGGCATCCCGCGGAGAGCGTGGCGACGCCCATCAGCCGCCTCGTGCCGAGCGCGTCCTTGTCCTGGACGGACCGGTGCAGGTTGCGCGTCCCCCGGCGGTGCCCGCCCGTGAGGTCGTCCGTCACGATGACGAGGAAGTCGAAGATGTCCTTGTGCCGCGCCTTGAGCCGGCCGAACACCCGCGACGTCCGGAGGTAGAGCGGCGCCTCCCCGGGAGGGACGGGCCCGACGGGGAGCGCCTCCGGGGCGGCCTCGGGGCCGAGGTAACCGCCGTCGTCCCGGATGAGGAAGACGTGGTCGTACGTCGTCGGTTCGTCGGCGAAGCCCACAGGAACCTCCCTGAGATTCTCAATTTTGAGGCTTTATCGATCTTCCGCGCCTGTCAAGGCCGGTGGGGCGAGTGGCGGACTGTGGCCGCGCCCGGCCGCCGTCGGCGGGGCCCGCTCCCTATTGACGATTATGTATCCATCAAGGAAACTCTGTCTGCTGTAACGGAACAACGTTTCCCTTCCATGGAGGATTCATGCGTCTTCGCGGTCTGGCCGCCGCCACCGTCCTCACCTCCCTCCTGACCGGCCTCGCCGCAGGCCTCGCCGCCCCCGCCTCCGCGGACCCGGGCGTCTCCCGCTACTCGTCGCAGATCAAGAACGACGGGACCGACGTCTACTACCCGACCGGCGCCACCGGGGAGCTCCCCGTCGCGCTGATGCTCCAGGGCGCGCAGGTCCACCGGATGCACTACGAGCAGTACGCGCAGGAGGTCGCCTCGCACGGCTTCGTCGTCGTGGTGCCCAACCACAAGCGGCTGCTCTTCTTCGACCAGGACTACTACGCCTCGCAGAGCCAGCCCGCCGAGACCGTGGAGTGGATGGACGACGAGAACGCGAACGCGTCGTCCCCGCTGCAGGGCAGGATCGACACCGACACATTGGTGCTGCTCGGCCACTCCTTCGGCGGCGCGACCGGCCTGGCCGTCGCCGAGAGCACGTGCGTCACGCCGTTCTGCACGAGCCTGGCCTACGACATGCCCGACGAGGTCAAGGCCGGCTCGTTCTTCGGCACCAACAACATGCTGCCGGGCATCGGGGTCTTCCCCGAGGTCGACAACCTCGTCCCCCTGCAGCTCGTGCAGGGCACCGCCGACGGCGTGGCGCTGCCGGGCGACGCCGAGACCACCTACGGCAAGATCAAGGACGGTCCCAAGCAGATCGTCCGGCTGTCCGGCGCCAACCACTACGGCATCACGGACGTGCAGAACCCCGCCGGTGCCGACCCCGACGCCAATGCCCAGACGATCGGGCAGCAGCAGAGCATCGAGACCGCCGCGCGCTGGGCGGCCCGATTCCTCAAGGCCGCGCTGGGCGACGCCGCCTCGGCCGGTTACGTGTGGTCGACGGGCGACGCCTCCGACCCGCTGGTGACCGTCACCGGCGCGCAGTAATACCGACGGATGTGTCTCGCCGTGTCGCGAAACACGCTCTTAACAAGATTTATACGCGACACGGCGGGACACATCCCGCTGGATCTTGATCATGAACCCCGACCTCTTTATGGTGGTATTGGCAATATGCCCCTTCTGAGAGGTTGATTATGGGGTCTGAAATACCCGATATTCTGTCCGCCGAATTCGCCGCGGACCCCTACCCGGCCTACAGGGTCCTGCGCGACGAGGCCCCGCTGTACCACCACGAGGCGATGCAGTCCTACGTCGTCTCCCGCTACGAGGACGTCGAGCGGGTCTTCAAGGACCAGGTCTTCACCACCGCCAACTACAACTGGCAGCTGGAGCCGGTGCACGGCAAGACCATTCTTCAGCTGAGCGGCCGCGAGCACTCCGTGCGGCGGGCACTGGTGGCGCCGGCGTTCCGCGGAAGCGAGCTGGAGCAGAAGTTCCTTCCCGTCATCGAGAAGAACGCCTCCGAACTGATCGACGGCTTCCGGACCGCGGGGACCGTCGACCTGGTCGCGCAGTTCGCCACCCGCTTCCCCATCGGCGTCATCGTCGACATGCTCGGGCTCGACAAGGCCGACCACGACCGCTTCCAGAAGTGGTACACCTCGATCATCGCCTTCCTGGGCAACCTCACCCAGGACCCGGACGTGACCGAGGCGGGCCTGCGCACCAAGGAGGAGTTCGCCGACTACATGATCCCGATCATCCGGGACCGGCGCTCCCACCTCGGCGACGACCTGCTGTCCACCCTGGTCACCGCCGAGATCGACGGCGAGGTCATGAGCGACGAGGACGTCAAGTCGTTCTGCAGCCTGCTGCTGGCCGCCGGTGGCGAGACCACCGACAAGGCGCTGGCCAGCATGTTCGCGCTGCTGCTGCAGCACCCCGACCAGCTGCAGGCGGTGCGCGAGGACCGGAGCCTCATCGACCGCGCCTTCGCCGAGGCGCTGCGCTTCCACCCGCCGGTCCACATGATCATGCGGGAGCCCTCGGCGGACGTGGAGATCGCCGGCGGTGTGATCCCCGCGGGCAGCACGGTCACCGCGCTGATCGGCGCGGCCAACCGCGACGAGCGCCGCTACAAGGACCCGGACTCCTTCGACATCTTCCGGGAGGACCTGAACGTCACCAGCGCCTTCTCCGCGGCCGCCAACCACCTGGCGTTCGCGCTGGGCCGGCACTTCTGCGTCGGCGCGCTGCTGGCGAAGTCGGAGGTCGAGGTCGCCACGAACATGCTGCTCGACGCGATGCCCCACATGGAGCTCGAAGAGGGCTTCGAGCCCGGCGAGAAGGGCGTGTTCACCCGCGGCCCGGCGGAGCTGCGGGTGAAGTTCACCCCGGCGTGAGGCCGCGCGCCTAACCGCGTGAGACGCGCGTGGTGGGCGTGAAGGCGACGGGCAGGGCGAACAGTCCGCGCATCCACAACGACGGACGCCACTGCAGCTCCTTCGCGTCCACCGCGAGCCGGACGTCGGGCAGCCGGTCCAGCAGCACCTCGATCGCGGTCTTGGCCATGATCTCGCCCATCTCGGGGCCGGGGTAGGTGCAGCCGTGCTCCCCGTGCCCGAACGACATGTGCGCCCGGTTCGTGCCGGTGTCATGGAAGGACGGCCGTACCTGCGGGTCGCGGTTGGCGGCGGCGAAACCCAGCACCAGCAGGTCGCCGCGGCGGATGCGCCGCCCGCCCAGCTCGCAGTCGTGCGCCGCCCAGCGCCCGATGAAGTTCTGGGTCGGGGTGTCCTTCCACAACACCTCGTTCAGCGCCTGCGCGACGCTGCTGCGCCCGCCCTGCAGGCTGACCGAGAAGTCGTCGTCGATGAGCATCAGGCGCAGCGCGTTGCCGATCCAGTTGCCCGTCGGGGCCTGCGCGGCGGCCAGCACCACCAGCAGGTCGATGACGATCTCCTCCTCGGTGAGGCCCGTCGGGTGGGCCAGCAGCCGGGACGGCACGTCCGGGCCCGGATCGTCGCGCTTCTCCTTGACCAGCCGCTGCATCCGCGCCTGCACCCGGGCGTACGCGTCGGCCGCGCCCTCCCCGACGTCCAGGGACTCGGCGATGTCGCGCACGAGCACCGGCACGTCGGTGTCGGGCAGCCCGAAGATCTTCGCCAGCACGTAGAGCGGCATGATCATGCCGTACTGGGCGACCAGGTCCGCCTCGCCGTCCCCGGCGAACGCGTCGATGAGCAGGTCCGAGGCGCGTTCGCAGATGGACGACAGCTCGGTGCGGTCGATGACGTCCAGCGCGTCGCCGATCGCGCCGGCCCTGCGCTGGTGCTCGCCGGCCTCGGCGAACATGATCGACGGCGTCCAGCCGACGTAGGGCAGCAGCGGCCAGGTCTCGGGGATGTTGGGCCACTGGTTCCAGCGCCGGGAGTCCCGCGCGAACAGCTGCGGGTTGCTGGTGACGTGGTGGACCTCCCGGTACCCGATCACGAACCAGGCGGGGATGTCGTCGTCCAGCAGGATGGGCGCGACCCGCCCGTGGCGGGCGCGGATCTCCTCGTACAGCTCCGAGGGGTCGGCGGCGATGTGCGTGCCGTAGAGGCGGACAGGCTCTTCCGTGGTCATGGCGTACGCTCCGCGAGACGTGTCAGGTGACGGACCAACGTGATCAGGACGAGCTTGCAGGACTCCCGCAGCCGGGCGTCGCAGTCGAGCAGGGGGATCTCAGGTGCGAGGGAGAGCGCGTCGCGGATCTGCTCCAGGCTCGGCCCGCGGTTCTCGAACCGGTTGACCGCCACCACGAACGGCATCCCGTGGTGCTCCAGGCGGTCGATGGCGTACCAGGAGTCCTCCACCCGGCGGGTGTCGACCAGGACGACCGCGCCGAGGCTGCCGGCGAACAGCTGGTCCCACAGGAACCAGAAGCGCTCCTGGCCGGGGGCTCCGAAGAGGTACAGGATGTTCTCGGCGTTGAGGGTGATGCGCCCGAAGTCGAAGGCGACGGTGGTGGTCCGCTTGTCGCGCACCTGGGCGATGTCGTCGACGCCGACCCCCGCCTGCGTCATGATCTCCTCGGTGCTCAGCGGGCTGATCTCGCTGACCGCGCTGACCAGGGAGGTCTTGCCGACCCCGAAGCCGCCCACGATCACGATCTTCAGTCCGGTGGTGGCCGTGCCGCTCAGGGGCGTGCGCGCGGCCGGGTCAGAGACTCTCGAGTCCAATGAGCACCTGCTTCAGGGTTTCCATGTCGGGGAGCTGCGCCTTTCCCCGCGGCGGCGACGGCCGCCGCAGGGAGAGCCGTCCGGTGTCGAGAAGGTCGCTGACCAGGATCTTCACGACGCTCACGGGCAGGTGGAGCTCGGCGGACAGCTCCACGATCGCGATCGGGCCGCGGCTGAGCTCCAGGATCCGCGTGTGCTCGGACTGCATGCCCGCCGCGGGTTCGAACTCCGCGATGACCAGGGTGACCAGGTCCAGCTCGATGTCGCTGGCGTCGCCCCGGCCGCCCGTCACGGTGTACAGGCGGTCGGGGCTCTCGTCGTCGAGCCTGCGCCTGCTCACGACGCCGGTTCGGGTCCGCGCGGAGCGGCCGTCAGGAAGCCGCCGATCTGCTCCACCAGTTCGTTCATGTTGTGGCCGACGATGCCGACGTCGGCGTCCTCGTCGGCGACGACCGCGAGGTGGGCGCCCGCCCCGGCCCGGATGATCAGCAGCAGCCCGCCGGCGAACTCGACCATGGCCTGGCCGGGCCCGAGCCGGTTGCCGAACTCCGCGGAGGCGCTGAGCGACAGGCTCTGGATGCCGGCCGCGATGGCCGAGAGGTGGTCGGCCTTGTCGACGGTCAGCCCGGACGTGAAGCACATCTTCAGGCCGTCCTTGGACAGCACGAGGATGTGCCGGACTCCGGGGGTCCGCTGCCGGAGGCCCTCCAGCAGCCATTCCAGGGTCTGCTCGGTGGCGCTGGGTGAGTCGATGGTGCTCATAATCGGGGAGCCGATCCCTATCTCTCGTCCTGGGAGGTGGAGGTGTCCTGGCCGGCGGCCTTGCGGAAGGCGGCGAACCGGGCTCCGGTGTCACGGGGCGACGCCGGAGCGTCGGCCTCGGCGACGGGAAGGACGTTCTGCTCGGCGGCGGCGAGCGCCGCGCCCCGGGGGCGCTTGGGCAGATCGGTCCACTCCACGGTCCCGGAGGAGACGCCTGCGGTCGGGTCGGAGGGCTCTGGGGTCGGCGGGGCCATGGCCTCTCGGGGGGGCTTGGGTGCGGGCTTCGGCTGGGTGACGAGCTGGCGGGGGATCATCAGGACGACCCCGGTGCCGCCCCGGGAGGACGGGCGGAAGCTCACCGACAGGCCGTACTTGTCGGCGAGCCTGCCGACCACGGCCAGGCCGAGCCGGGTGCCGGCCAGGGTCTTCAGGTCGCTCCGCTCGGAGACCAGGGCCTCGGCGCGCAGGCGTTCGCGCTTGCGCATGCCCAGGCCGCTGTCCTCGATGGTGATGATGATGCCCGCGTCCTCCTCCTCGAGGTAGGCGTGGACCTCGCTGCCGTGCGCGGAGAACGTGGTGGCGTTGTCCATGAGCTCGGCGAGCGCGTGCATGACGCCCTCGGCCGCGTAGCCGACGATGGCCGAGTCGCTGGTGGAGTGCAGGCGGACGCGCCGGTAGGCGTTGATGCGGCCCATCGCGCCGCGCAGGATGCTCTCCATGCCGATGGGCTTGGTCCAGCGGCGCCCGGAGCGGCCGCCGCTGAGCAGCGCGATGCTGTCGGCGAGGCGGCCGAGCTGGGAGATCCGGTGATCGAGGTCGAGCAGGTCGGCGAACACCTTCTCCTCCCCGTACCGGTGCTGCAGTTCGCGCAGCTCGGCCAGGAGGCTGGTGGTCTGCGCCTGGACGCGGGCCGCGGCGTTGGCGCAGGCGGCCATCGCGGCGGTGCCGCGGCGCTCCCCGGCGACGACCTCCTGGGCGACGTACTCCAGGAGCCTGCCGAGGGCGGGGTCGTCGGGCTGGGGGACGGCGGCGACCGCGGTCTCCAGGGAGGCGTTCTCCTCCCGGATGCGGCGGACCAGCTCCGGCAGGATCTCCTCGGTGAACCGGGCGAGGTCCTGGCCCGCCGCGGCGCCGCTGCGGACGGCGGCGGCGGTCCGCTGCTCGGCGGCGGTCAGCTCGCTGGCGGTGACGTACAGCAGCCGCTGCAGCTGGAGGTGGGCGGGAGGCTGGGTCTCGGCGAGCACCGCCTCCAGCGGCGCGCCCTCGCGGGCCCGGCGGACCAGGCCGGGGAGGGTCTCCTCGCAGATGCGGTGGAGCTCCTGCTCGGTACCGGCCATCTCACTCCCGGCCTGGGCGAGCCGCCGACCGGCCCAGTTCGCCTTGGCGGCGAAGTAGACGGCCAGCGCGCTGGCCACGCAGAAGGCGAGCGCGGCGGCTCCGCCGGCCCAGCCGGCCACCTGCCGGTTCTCGGTGGGAACGGACGTCACCGCCCACAACCAGATCGCGCCGGCGCCGAGAACGCAGATCAGCCAGGCGATCAGGGCTTTCTCCACCGGCGGGCGCGTTGCCCGCCCGGATTGGGAAGCGTGTGACATCTTTCTCGGGTCCTCATCAACAGGCTGAAGACGGAAGTAGGTGGCTACAGTGGGCAGCTTGCCTTATTTCCCGGTGGAGGAGATGCAGTTTGCCGCAACTCCCGACATGACAAAAGTCCCACTCGCGACAGGGCTACCCGGCAAACCTCCCATTTCGGTCATTCAGGCACGAACCAAAGGGCCGGGGATGGACAGCCGCTGAGAAATATACATGTGTGGCACGATTGACGGCTATTCGTCACTCTCCGTTGTCATGGCCGGAGGGAAAGCCGCACGGCTTGAACACCGCTTTGAGCAAAGGCGAAGGGGCTTTCCAGGACGAATGTCACCTTCGTCACGTCTGAGAAGCGGGGGCCGGTCGCGCAGGTCCCGCAGGGCCCCTTTCCCCGCTCCGCGGCGGAGGTGCCGCCCGGTGACGGGGAAAGGGGCGCGGGCCGGGATCAGGGGCGGATCTTGTTGCGGGTCGGCCACCACATCTTCGGACCGAGGTCGTAGGCGAGCGCGGGGACGAGCAGGGAGCGCACGACGAGCGCGTCCAGCAGCACCCCGAACGCCACGATGAAGGCGAGCTGGACGAGGAAGACCAGTGGGAGCACCGCGAGCGCGCCGAAGGTCGCCGCGAGCACGACCCCGGCGGAGGTGATGACGCCGCCGGTGGCGACCAGCCCGCGCAGGACGCCTTCACGCGCCCCGTGTTCGAGCGCCTCCTCGCGCACCCGCGTCATGAGGAAGATGTTGTAGTCCACGCCCAGCGCCACCAGGAAGACGAACCCGAACAGCGGCACCGACGGATCGGAGCCCGGGAAGTCGAAGACGTGGTTGAACATGAGCGCGGCCACGCCGAGGGTGGCGGCGAACGACAGCACGACCGTCAGGATGAGCACGACGGGCGCCGTCATGGCCCGCAGCAGCACTCCGAGGATGGCCAGGATCACCAGCAGCGCGACGGGGATGATGAGCGTGCGGTCGTGTTCGGCCGTCACCTGCGTGTCGTACTGGGAGGCGGTGTACCCGCCGACGAGCGCGTCGGCTCCGGGCAGCGGGTGCAGGGCGTCACGGAGGCCCGCCACGGTGTCCATGGCCGCGGCGGAGTCGGGCGCGTCGGTGAAGGTGGCCTGCAGCATGGCGCGCCCGTCGACGATCTTCGGTCGGCCGGAGGGGTCCGCCACCGGCCGCACGGAGTCCACGCCCTCGACGGACTGCGCGGTCTGCGCCGCCTTCTGCAGGGAGCCGGATTCGACGAGGACCACCGCGGGGTTGCCGGAGCCGGACGGGAAGTGCCGCTGCAGCGCCTCCTGCCCGACGATCGAGGGCTCCTTGTTGAGGAAGACGTCCGACTGCGCGATGCCGTCGGCCTTCAGCGTCGGCATGAACACGGCCAGCACGCCCAGGGCGAGGGCGGTCGTCATCCAGGTGCGGCGCGGGTGGCGGGAGATCATCCCGGCGAGCCGGTCCCACACCTTGTGGCCGCGGTCGAGGCGGCGCGAGGGCCAGTAGGCCGCGCGGCCGAGGAGCGCCAGCGCGGCGGGAAGGAAGGTGAGCACCGCCAGCAGGGCGCAGCCGACGCCGATGGCGGCGACGGGGCCGAGGGAGCGGTTGGAGTTCAGGTCGCTCAGGAGCAGGGTCAGCAGGCCCGCCGCGACGGTGAAGGCGCTGGCGGTGATGGGGGCGAGCGAGGCGCGCCAGGCGCGCTTCAGCGCCGGCCACTTGTCGGCCTCGGCGAGTTCCTCCCGGTACCGGACGGCCAGCAGCAGCGCGTAGTCGGTGGCCGCGCCGACCACCAGGATGAACATGATCCCCTGGGTCTGCCCGTCGAGGGTGAGCACGCCGCGGTCGGCCAGCAGGTAGACCAGGGCGGAGGCCAGCGCCAGCGCCAGCACCGCGGTGACGATCACCACCAGGGGCAGCAGCACGCTGCGGTAGACCAGCAGCAGGATGAGCAGGACGACGCCGAGCGCGACCAGGAGCAGCAGCCCGTCGATGCCGGCGAACGCCTTGGACAGGTCGGCGCTGACGGCCGCGCTGCCCGTCACGTACACCTTGAGGCCGGGGACGGCGGCCAGTTCCCTGATGCGGTCGACGGGCGGGTCGTCCAGGTCGGCGGCGAGGGGGATCACCGACTGGAGGGCGCGGCCGTCGTCGGACCGCAGGGGCGGCGACGGCGTCTCGGCGGCGATGCCTTCTCGCCGGACGCGGTCGATCGCGGCGGCTGCCCGCTTCTCGTCGTCGGGCCCGATCTCGTCCGCGGACTCCCAGACGACCACCGCGGGGACCGTGCTGCGGTCCTCGAAGCCCTTGCGGAGTTCGGCGACGCGCGTCGACTCGGCGGTGGCCGGGAGGAAGGAGGTGCTGTCGGTGGACTGGACCTCGCCGAGGCGGCCGGTGTACTGGCCGAGGGGGCCGACCGCGGCGACCCAGATGAGCAGAACGAGGGCGAGCGGTAGCCGGCGCCGCCACTTCTTCGACATATCGTCAGGCTTCTTTCCGCAATAGTGTGTTCGTCGTCGCACGGCGGGCAGGGCAGGTCACTGGACAGGTGGGAGCCCGGCGCCGCGGTGCCGACGCGGTCATTGCCTAGATAGTCTAGTAATTAGACAATCTAGCTAGATAGTCTAGCTAACGAAAGGGGTGAGGCGGGCCGTGGACGAGGAACTGGCGGAACGCCGGCGTCTCATCAGGCTCATGCGCCGGCTGAACAGCGAGCTCGACCAGCTGGGGCACGTCTTCGCCAAGAAGCACGCGCTGCATCCCACCAACGTCCGGGCGATCTTCCTGATCATGGAGTCGGGCCTGGCGGGCACCCCCATCACCCCCGGGGACCTCGCGCGCCGCCTGGGCCTGACCACGGCGGCCGTCAGCTCGCTCCTCGACCGGCTGGAGCAGGCCGACCACCTGGTCCGCCGCCCGGTGCCGGGCGACCGCCGCCGCGTGCACCTGGAGGTCGCGCCCGAGGCCATGACCCTGGCCGCCGGCTTCTTCCACCCCCTCAACGCCCGGCTGACCGCGGCCATGGAGGACTATTCCCCCCAGGACATGGCCGCCATCGAGAGGTTCCTCACGGACATGACCCGGGAGGTGTCGGGGTACCGGGAGGCGAACTCCTGAGTCCGGGGCGCCGCACGGGCTCACCCGCGCGGGTCCCGCCTCCGGGCGGCGCGTGCGGCGGGACCCGGATGCAGGACGCGGTCGAGCCGGACGGCGGCGTAGCCCGGGACCGACAGGGCGCAGACGAGCAGGAGGTCCGTCAGGGCCAGCGGCTCGGTGCCCAGGAGCTCCCGCAGCGGCGGCAGGTAGACGCCCGCCAGCTGCAGCAGCAGCGCACCCGCGACGGCGGCGAGCAGCATCGGGTTGGCCAGGGAGCGCGGCCGTGCGCGCGAGCCCAGGGCCGCGCCCAGCTGCAGCGCGCCGAGGGTGAAGAAGGCCATGGTCTGCCAGGGGCGGCCGGTGTGCTCGGCCCACAGCGCGACACCCAGGGTGACGGCGGTGAGCACGACCGCGATCCGCACGATCCGCTGCCACAGGCCCGCGCCGAGGATGCTCTGCTCCGGCGGGCGCGGCGGGCGGCGCATCACGGACTCCTCGGCGGGCTCCCCGCCGAGCGCGACCCCGGGCAGGCCGTGGGTGAGCAGGTTGATCCACAGGATCTGCGCGGGCAGCAGCGGCAGCGCGAGGCCGGCGAACGGGCCGAGGAGCATGACCGCGATCTCGGTGACCCCGCCGGACAGCGCGTACACCAGGAACCGGCGGATGTTGGAGTACACCCGCCGCCCCTCCTCGACGGCGGCGACCACGGTGCCCAGCTCGTCGTCGGCGAGCACCAGGTCGGCGGCCTGGCGGGCCACCTCGGTGCCGCGCCCGCCCATCGCCACGCCGATGTCCGAGCGGCGCAGCGCGGGCCCGTCGTTGACGCCGTCGCCGGTCATCGCGACGATCTCGCCGCCGTCGCTCAGCGCCTCGATGATGTCGAGCTTGTGCCGCGGGTCGGCGCGCGCGAACACCGTGACCTCGCGGAGGTTCTCCGGGCGGGGCCCGCGGCAGTCGACGACCTGGTCGGCCTCCTCGGCGATGCCCAGCTCCGAGGCGATGGCGCGGGCGGTGCCGGGATGGTCGCCGGTGATGAGGACGGGGCGGATCCCGGCGCCGCGGCAGGCCGCGATCGTCCGTGCCGCCGCCTCGCGCGGCGGGTCGAGGATGGCGACGAGGCCGAGCAGGCGCAGGCCCCGCTCCAGGTGCTCGCCGGGCGCGTCGTCCTCCCGCTCGGCCTCGGTGACGGCCAGGACGCGCAGCCCGCCCCGCGCGTACTCGTCGGCCTTGGCGGCGGCCCGCTCGACCACGTCCGGGCCGTCGGTGAGGAACCCGGAGTCCAGCAGGACCTCGGGAGCGCCCTTGCAGACCACCCGGTACCGGCCGTCGGGGAGGCGGTGGACGGTCGTCATGCGCTTGCGGTCGCTGTCGAAGGGGAGCTCGGCGGTGCGGGGGAACTCCTCACCGAGCCCGTCGTGGTCGAGGCCGAGCCTGGCCGCGGCGACGAGCAGCGCGGCCTCCGTGGGATCGCCGAGGGCCGCCCAGTCCGCGCGGTCGCCGTCCGGCGGGGCCAGCCGCGCGTCGTTGCACAGGGCGGCGGCGGTGAGCAGGCCGGTGACCTCCGGCCGGTCGCCGGGGCCGATCGGGTTCCCGTCCAGGAGGACGTCGCCTTCGGGGGCGTATCCGGTGCCGGTGAGCTCGGCCTCCGCGCCGCCGGGCGTCCAGGCGTACCGGGCGACCATCCGCCCTTCGGTGAGGGTGCCGGTCTTGTCGGTGGCCAGGACGGTCACCGAGCCGAGCGTCTCGACGGCGGGGAGCTTGCGGATGAGCGCGTTGCGGGCCGCCATGCGCCGTGCCCCCAGCGCCAGGGCGAGCGTGACGACGGCGGGGAGCGACTCCGGGACGGCGGCGACCACGAGGCTGATCGCGGTGACCACCATCAGTTCGAGCGGCTGCCCCCGGACGACGCCGAGCACCAGGACGACGACGCACAGGACGACCGCCAGCACCGCCAGCAGCCGTCCGACGCCCGCGAGGCGCCTCTGCAGCGGGGTGAGCCCCACCTCGCGGCCGAGCATCGCGGCGATCCGCCCGGCGGAGCTCTTCTCGCCGGTCGCGGTCACCAGGGCCTGCCCCCGGCCCTTGGACACCACGGTCCCCGACGCGACCCGGGACGTGTCGGCCTTCTCGTCCTCGGGGGACGCGGAGGCGGTCTTGTCCACCGGAACCGACTCGCCCGTCAGTGACGACTCGTCCACCAGCAGGCCCGCGGCCTCCACCAGGACGCCGTCGGCCGGGACGATGTCGCCCTCGCCCAGCACCACGAGGTCCCCGACGACGACCTCGTCGCCGGGTACCTCCCGCTGCCCGCCGTCCCGCACGACCCGCGCGGCCGGGGCGGTGAGCTCCGACAGCGCCGTGATCGCCCGGTCGGCGCGCACCTCCTGCCAGACGCCCACCGCGGTGTTGGCGATGACGACCAGCAGGATGACGGCCGTGTCGGTGTAGTCGCCGGTGAGCAGCGTCAGCACCGCCGCCACCAGCAGCACGACGATCAGCGGGTCGCGCAGCTGGGTGGCGACCCGCCGCCACAACGGCGTGGGCGGCCGCTGCGGCAGCGCGTTGGGGCCGTCCCGCTCCAGCCGCTCCGCGGCCTCCGCGGTCGTCAGCCCCCGTACCGCGGCCCGTACCGCCCCGTCACCACCGCTCACTCTTCCCCCGTTCCCCGCCGCGCGCCCTGTTCCTGGACTTTTCCCTTCCCTCGTGGGTACGCCCGATGCCGGGAACCCTCCGGAAGGAAGGTGATCCTCCTGACGTGGCGGCGTCCCGGCCCGCCAGGGGGACACTGAAGGCGACGGCCGCCGAGGACGAGAAGGGACCGGCCCATGCACCACCACGAGGACGACCACGACCGGGGCCTGTCCCACGACCTGCCGAGGCTCCTGGACCGCCGCCGCATGCTGGGCCTGCTGGGCGGAGCCGTCCTGCTGGGCACGGCGGCCTGCGCCGCCGAGGAGACCCCCGCGTCCCCGGCGTCCGCGCCAGCCGCGCCCGCGGCGGGGGAGATCCCCGACGAGACCGCCGGCCCCTATCCCGCGGACGGCTCCAACGGCCCCGACGTCCTGACCGAGAGCGGCGTCGTCCGCAGCGACATCCGCTCCAGCTTCGGCTCCGCCTCCGGCACCGCCGAGGGCGTCCCCGTGACCGTCGAACTCACCGTCACCGACGGCGGCGCCCCCTACCGTGGCGCCGCCGTCTACGTGTGGCACTGCGACCGGGAGGGCCGGTACTCCCTCTACTCCGCGGGCGCGACGGAGGAGAACTACCTGCGCGGCGTCCAGGAAGCCGACAAGACAGGCAAAGTCCGTTTCGTCACCATCTTCCCCGGCTCCTATCCAGGCCGCTGGCCCCACATCCACTTCGAGGTCTACGCCACTCTCGCCAAGGCCACCGCCTCCGCGAAGGGCATCAAGACCTCCCAGCTGGCCTTCCCCGAAGCCGCCTGCGCCGAGGCCTACACCGCCCCCGGCTACGAACGGAGCGCCGCCCACCTCGCCCGCTCCTCCCTGGCGGAGGACGGCGTCTTCGCCGACGGCCACTCCCTCCAGCTCGCCACCGTCACCGGAGACCCCGAAAGCGGCTACACCGCCCGCCTGAACGTCCCCGTCTGAACCCGTCGCGGGGTCAGCGGTGTTCGGCGAGGCCGAAGGCGGCGGCGTGGAGGCCGGCCTGGAAGCGGGAGTCGGCCTGGAGGGCCGTCATCAGGGCGGCCACGCGGCGGCGGTAGGTGCGCAGGGAGAGGCCCAGGCGGCGGGCGGCGGTCTCGTCGGTGAGGCCGGAGCCGAGGGCTTGGAGGACGGCGCGGGAGCCGGGGTCCAGGTGGGGGGCTTCGGCGGTGAGCCAGGAGGTGAAGGGAGGGGAGGTCTCCCAGGCGGCTTCGAAGAGGGAGAGGACGCTGCCCAGGAGGACGGGCGAGGCGGTGATGGTGTACTCGCGGCCGGCGGGTGTGGCGGGGCCGGCCAGGACCATCAGGCGGCGGTCGATGATGATCGTTTCGTGGGGGAGGGGGGCGGCGCTGATGCGGACCAGGGCGCCCGCGGCGGAGACCCTGTGAAGGTGGGCGCGGGTGGGTTCGTCGGCCAGGGCGGTGGGGCTGAAGAGCTTGCGGACGGTGAAGGCGCCGGTGCCGGAGGTGCGCATGCGGTCGCGGACGGCGTGCCTGGCGGCGGGCTGGGACCAGGTGTCCGGGTCGCGGGCGGCGCAGAGGAAGTCCTCGCGCACCGAGGTGAACAGATGACCCGCACGGGCGAGCAGTTCTTCCTCGCCGCGCACGGTGACGATGCGGTCGGTGGTCTCCACCCGTCCAGTCTCGCCTACGGAAGGGGCGGGATGGCAGCTTGCTGCCAGACGTTGGCGGCGGGACGGCGGACGGGCCACGGTGGGGGGCATGAACATCCAGACGAACACCGCGGGAAGCTTCCCGCTGGGCGGAGACCTGAAGATCAACCGGCTCGGGTTCGGGGCGATGCGGTTGCCCGCGTCCTTCGGGTTCTCCGGCGACGTCCGCGACCCCGAAGAAGGCGTCGCGGTGTTGCGGAGGGCCGTCGAGCTGGGCGCCGACCACATCGACTCGGCCGGTTTCTACGCGCGGGAGGGCGTGCGGGCGCACGACCTGATCCGGCGGGCGCTGCACCCCTACGACGGGCTGGCCGTCGCGACGAAGGTCGGCCCGCTCCTGGGCGACGACGGGGTCCCCTCCCGCCAGGCGCCGCCCGAGCGGCTGCGCGAACTGGTGGAGGCCGACATGGAGGCGCTCGGCGTGGACCGCCTCGACCTGGTCTACCTGCGGGTGGGCGGGCTGGGCGTCCCCGGCGGCGAGCCGGTGGGCGAACGTTTCGCCGTCCTGGCCGGACTGCGCGAGGAGGGCCTGATCCGCCATCTGGGCCTGAGCCACGTCGATCCGGCCCAGCTCGCCGAGGCGCGGGAGGTGGCGCCCGTCGCGGCCGTGCAGAACAGCTTCAACCTGATGAACACCCGTCCCGGCGACGCCGAACTGATCGCCGAGTGCGAGCGCTCCGGCATCGCCTTCGTCCCGTTCTTCCCCCTGGGCGGCGGCTTCCAGCCGCTCGCGGCGGCGGGCCTGGACCGCGTGGCCGCCCGGCACGGCGCGACCCGCAACCAGGTGGCCCTGGCCTGGCTGCTGGCCCGCTCTCCGGTGATGCTGCCCATTCCCGGCACGGGCTCCCTGGCCCACCTGGAGGAGAACATGGCCGCCGCGGACCTCCGCCTCACCCGGGAGGACCTGGCCGGGCTCGCGGCCTGAGGTTCAGCCGCCCTTTCCGAGGACGGGGAGGGCGGCCGAACGCCGCGCCTCCCGTGGCGTCGTGCCGTAGCGGTGACGGAAGGCGGTGCTCAGCGCGCTGGGTGAGGAGAACCCCGCGGCGTAGGCGAGGTCGGTGATCGGGAGGTGGGCGTGCGAGGGGTCCTGCAGGAGGCGGCGGGCCAGCCGCAGCCGCTCCTCGCGGATCAGGTCGCGCGGCGTGGTGCCGGCGTGCTGCAGGGCGAGCTGGATCTGGCGCAGGGACCAGCCGAGGTCCAGCGCGATCGTCGTGCCGTTCAGGTCGGGGTCGGCGGCGTGGGCGCGGACGTACCGGCGGACGAGAGCGGAGAGCTCCGCCAGGCGGGCGGGCGCGTCGGACCGCTCGTCGCCGGTCGAGATCAGGCACAGCAGCTCCACCAGCCGGTCGCAGGCCGCGTCGAACTGGGGCCCGGTCAGCGTGTGGCGTTCGCGGGCCAGGCCCTTCAGCAGGTCGGCGACGACGCGCCCCAGCCCGACGCGCAGGTTCAGCTGCAGGGCCGGCGGCGTGGAGCGTCCGAGCGGCTCGTCCACCTGCCGGGCGGGGATGGTCAGCACGAGCCCGTGCGTGTCGGACGCCTGCCTGAGCTCCAGCGGCTCGGCGAGGGTGACGAGGGCGCCGGTGCCGGGCGTCAGCCGGCTCCACCGGTCGTGCTGGCGCACCGTCATCCCGCCGGCGAACGGGATGACGAGGCGGTAGTCCTCGTCGGGCGCGCGGCGGATGTGCGCGGGGGTGCGCAGGTAGGAGATCGCGTCGGAGCGGAACTCGACGAGCTGGTAGGCCGCGCTGCGCTGGTGGACGGTCGTCCCGCTGAAGCCGGGACCGGAGAACCGGTAGTCCAGGTCGCACTGGTGGGCGGTGATGTGCTCCCGCCAGAACTCAGCGCGCTCGCGCGGGGGCAACTCGTCGGTGGAGGCGCGCTCGACCGTGTAGACGTTCCAGGGCACTGCTCGTGCACCCTCCAGACACCGCGCACGCGCACGGCACCGCGCATGCGAACTTTTGACCGTACTTCCCCCGACGGTTTCGGCAGATTAGTACAAAACGCCATGACAACCGGGCGGTTTGTACTGCGTTCGGGGAAAAGTTCTCTGCGCGTGACCACAAGTGCGCAGGAAGCCGGGGTTCTACTGTCTCTAATCCCACGTGTCCCGGACATTACTGAGAGTGACAGCAGTCAGATGGAGCACCTGTCCCTCCTCGCGTTCGTCTGCGCGAGCATCGCCTTCTTCGCCGTCTCGCTGGTGCTCGTGCGCCAGCGGCGGCTGACCGCGCGGCTGGAGGAGGAGAGCGCACTGCTGGCGGCCAAGCTGACCGCGCGCGACCAGGCGTTGAACCACCTGGTCGCGGTCGGCCTCCCCCAGGTGATGGCCTCTCCCGGCCACCCGCCCGCCGCGCCCCACCGCGGGCTGCTGCACCAGACCGACTTCGCCCGCGACCTCGACGCCGTCACCGGCATGTTCGCCTCCGCCGCGGACGGGATCAGGTCGCACGCCGACAAGTCCGCCAAGGGCACGCTCCGCACGATGATGCGCACCGTGCAGAGCCTCGCCAACGAGCAGCAGGTCGTCATCACCGAGATGCAGCGGCGGCACGACGACCCGGCGGTGCTGGAGGACCTGCTGCGCATCGACCACATGAACGCCCAGCTCGGCCGGCGCGTGCAGGCCACCGCGGTGCTGTGCGGCTCATGGCCGGGCCTGCAGCGCCAGGCGTCGTCGCTCGACGACGTGGTGCGCGGGGCGACCTCCCGCATCCGCGACTACCTGCGGATCAAGATCTACGCCGAGCCGAACGTCGCGGTGGTCAGCCGCGCGGTCGAGCCGGTCGTGCTGGCCGTCGCCGAACTGCTCGACAACGCCGCCCGGCACTCCCAGCCCAGCACCCCGGTCGAGGTGAACTTCCAGACCACCCACAACGGCCTGGCCATCATGATCGACGACGCGGGCGTCGCGATGGACGCCGAGGAGCTCCAGCACGCGGCCGAGCTGCTGGACGGGCGGCGGTCCGTGGACGTCCACCGGCTCGGCGACCCGCCGCAGATCGGGTTCGCCGCCATCGGCGTCCTGGCCGCCCGCTACGGCTTCCGGGTCTCGGTCGACAGCCGCTCCCCGTACGGAGGGGTGCGCGCCGTGGTGTTCCTGCCGTCGGAGCTGCTGACCGCGGTCACCCGGGAGGCGCCGCCCCGCTTCGAGGCCGTGCCGGCCGCACCGGTGCTGACCTCGGGGGGCCTGCCCAAACGGCGGCGGCAGGAGGCCGGCGAGGCCGGCGAACCCGTGGTCTCCCTTTCCGCGCCCGCCGAGCCCGCCCGGCCCGAACCCTCCCGGCAGAAGGCCGCGGGCCTGGGGGCCTGGCAGCGCGGCACCCGGTCCGGCCGGGCCGGCTCCCCGTCCGCAAGCGAAGAGAAGGACCAGCGTTGACAGAGGTCACGAACAACAAGCTCGGCTGGATGCTGGACGACGCGCTGCGCATGCCGGAGACGCGCTACGCCATCCTGCTGTCGGCCGACGGGCTTCTCATCGCGCACTCCGAGGGCATCCCCCGCGACGACGCCGAACGGCAGGCCGCCGGGATGTCCGGGCTGCAGTCGCTCGCCCGCAGCACCGCCGAGTTCTGCGGCGACCCCGACACCGTCTGGCACCAGACGGTGAACGAGTTCGAGAACGGCTACGTCTTCCTGGTCGCCGCGGGCATGAACGCCTACCTGGCGGTGTCGGCGGGACCGGCCGTCGACATGGAGGCGGTCTCCTACCGGCTGCAGGAGCTCGTCCAGCGGCTGGGCAAGGAGCTGATGAGCCCGGCCCGCCAGGGCGGCGCCTCCGCATGAGACCGCCCGAACGCCCACTCGTCCGCCTGCACGTCGTGACGGGCGGCCGGGCGCACCCCAGCCGCAACGTGTTCGACCTGGTCACCCTGGTGGCCGTCGCGCGTCCCGCCACCACCGGGCTCACCCCCGAGCAGCGCCGCGTCATGGAGCTGTGCCGGGGCGGGGCCCTGTCGGTCGCCGAGATCGCCGGCCACCTCCGGCTGCCCGTGACCATCACCAAGGTCCTGCTCTCGGACCTCGTGGACAGCGGCCACCTCGTCGTCCGCTCTCCCGCGCCGTCGCAGCGGCCCTCGGCCGGTCTTCTCCAGGAGGTGCTGGATGGGCTCCGCGCTCGCCTCTGACGGGCTGTACCTCGGCGCGTCGGTGAAGACCGCCGTGAAGATCCTGGTCGTCGGGCACTTCGCGGTCGGCAAGACGACGTTCGTCGGCACGCTGTCGGAGATCCGCCCGCTGCGCACCGAGGAGCGCATGACCAGGGCCGGCGAGCTCGTCGACGACCTGGCCGGCGTCGAGGACAAGACCACGACGACCGTGGCGATGGACTTCGGCCGCCTCACGCTCACCGAGCAGCTCGTGCTGTACCTCTTCGGCGCGCCCGGACAGCAGCGCTTCACGCAGCTGTGGCACGACCTGTCCCTGGGCGCGCTGGGAGCGCTCGTCCTGGTGGACACCAACCGCCTCGAGATGTCCTTCGAGGTGGTGAACCTGCTCGAACAGCGCGGCCTGCCGTACGCGGTGGCCGTCAACCAGTTCGACGGGGCGCCCTCCTACCCGCTGGAGGAGATCCGCGAGGCGCTCGACCTGCTCCCCACCACCCCCCTGCTCCTCTGCGACGCGCGCGACCACGACTCGTCGGTGCGGGCGCTGATCGCGCTGGTCGACCACCTGATCTCCCTCGAACGGGACCCCGCATGAACACCGAACCGGACCAGGAGCGCGTCAAGCTCTACGACGCGCAGTTCGCCGCCGACCCGGGAGGCGTCTACGAGACGCTGCGCGCCCGCTACGGCAACTACGCCCCCGCCGAACTGGCGCCCGGGGTGCCCGTGACGGTCGTCCTGGGCTACGACGCGGCGCTGGAGGTGCTGCGGGACCCCGTCACCTTCCCCAAGGACCCGCGCCGCTGGGAGCGGACGATGCCCGCGGAGTGCCCGGTGCGCCCGGTCATGGGGTACCGGCCCGGCGTCCTGTACAGCGACGGCGCCGAGCACTCCCGGTTCCGCAAGACGATCACCGACACGTTCGAGCGGGCCGACGCCGTCTCGCTGCGCGAGTACGTCGAGCAGAGCGCCGACCTCCTCATCGACCGGTTCGCCGAGGAGGGCGAGGCCGACCTGGCCGCCCAGTACAGCGCGCAGCTCCCGCTGCTGGTGTTCAACCGGTTCTTCGGCTGCCCGCCGGACATCGGCGACCGGCTCGTCCAGGGCCTGCTCGGCGTGGCCGAGCTGGTCGACCCCGGGCAGGCCATGGCGACGTTCAACCAGGCCGCGCTGGAGCTCGCCCGGCTCAAGCGGGTGCAGCCCGCCTCCGACATCGTCTCGTGGATGGCCGAGCACCCGGCGAACCTCACCGACGAGGAGCTGGCCGACCAGATCGGCCTGCTCATGGCCACCGGCACCGCGCCGGTGCACGACCTCGTCGCCAACGCGCTGCGGCTGCTGCTGTCGGACGAGCGGTTCGCCGGCGACCTGTCCGGCGGGAGCCTGCCCATCGAGGACGCCCTGGACGAGGTGTTGTGGACCGACCCGCCCATCGCGAACTTCGGGTTCACCTACCCGGTGCGCAACGTGGAGCGCGAGGGCCACGTCATGCCCGCCGACCAGCCGGTGGCCATCGCCTACAAGGCGGTCAACACCGACCCGTCCAAGTGGAGCGCCCACCGGACCGGCAACCGCGCCCACCTGGCCTTCAGCGCGGGACCGCACACCTGCCCGGCCAAGGGCCCGGCCCGGATCATCGCCACGATCGCCCTCGAGAAGCTCCTGGACCGGCTGCCCGACCTCGACCTGGCCGTCTCCGCCGACAAGATCCAGTGGCGTCCCGGCCCCTTCCACCGCTCGATGGCGGGCCTGCCCGTGCGGTTCACGCCCGTCCCCGTCCTGACGCCCACCCCGGAACCGGACCACCCGCCCGCCAGGGCCCTCGCCCCCGTCCCGCGGCAGCCGGTCGCGCCGCCCCCGGCGCCCTCGTCCTTCTGGGCGCGCGTGGCCGCCTGGTGGCGGGCCTGACCCGCGCTTGACGTCCGCCGCCGCTTTCTTGAGCGGCGGCGGTCGCGTTTCTCCTTCACACGTGCCCCTGTTCCGTGAGCCGTACGGGCTTGTGCGGCTAACGTTGTTAGCCTAGAGTTCAGGCTAACAACGTTAGCCTGATGGAGGCCGCGATGTGGAAAATGGTGCTGGGCGGAGTGGTCGTCCTGCTGGTCGTCGTCGCCCTGGGGTCGTACGGATGGACACGGCTGCGGCCGCACGAGATCCGCACCGAGATCGAGATCGAGGCGTCGCCCGAGCGGATCTGGGCGGTGCTCACCGACCAGCGGGCCTACCCCGAGTGGAACCCGTTCCTGGTGAGCTCGACGGGTGAGCTGCGCGAGGGCGGACGGCTGGCCAACGAGATCTCCAACAACGGCGGCACCATGAAGTTCGAACCGCGGGTCCTGGTGGTGGAGCCGGGACGGGAACTGCGCTGGATCGGCAACTTCGTGTTCCCCGGGCTGGCGGACGGTGAACACTACTTCCTCATCGAGCCGGCCGGTGCCGGGCGCAGCCGGTTCGTGCAGGGCGAGCGGTTCACCGGGGCGCTCGTGCCCGTCGCGGGCAGCGCGCTGGACGTCGAGGACGGGTTCAAGGCGATGAACGCGGCACTGAAGACGCGAGTGGAGACAATGACCGGATGAGCACAGCACAACCGGCGCTCTCCCCGCTGACCCCCCGGGCCGTCGAGATCGTCTCGGCCGCCCGGGTCCTGCTGGAGGAGAGGGGCGCGGAGGCACTGACCATGCGGGAGATCGCCGCGAGCCTGGGCATCCGCGCCGCCTCCCTCTACAAGCACTTCCCGGACAAGGCGGCGGTCGAGGCCGCGCTGATCGAGCGGGGCCTCGCCGAACTGGGGGCCGTCCTGTACTGCGCGCTGGCGGAGCCCGGACCGGTGGCCGCGGTGCTGCGCGCCTACCGCGAGCACGCGCTGGGCGCCCCGCACCTGTACCGCCTGGCCACCGCCGAGCCCCTGGCCCGCGACCGCCTGGCGCCGGGCCTGGAGGAATGGTCGGGGACGCCCTTCTTCCTGGCCGCCGGCGACCCCCACCGCGCCCAGGCCCTGTGGGCCTTCGCCCACGGCATGGTGATCCTCGAGCTGGACGGCCGCTTCCTCCCGGACTCCGACCTGGACCGCACCTGGGCCGAAGGCGCCCGCGCCTTCGCCGGCGGGTCATGAGGCCGGGTAGCCCCAGGTCCGGGTGATGGGCAGGAGGAGCTCGGGGATCTCCTCGGGGGAGGGCAGGGGGCGGCCCGGCTGGACGCGGCCGGTGGTGATCTTCTCGCGCCAGTCGCCGATGCCCTTGGCGATCTCGCCGTGGTCGTGGGCGCCGTACTCCAGCATCGCGGCGTCCCAGGGGACGCCGAGCGCCGCGCAGAGGCGGCGGGTCTCGGCCTCCGGGTCGGCGACCAGGTCCTCGTAGCGCAGGGTGGGGCCGGACAGCCCGCGGCGGGCGCGCTGCAGAGCCTTCATGTAGTGCAGGGTCCGCTCCACGGCCAGGTCGAAGGGCCGGTTCTCCGGGTCGGCCTCGTGCCAGGAGCGGGCGATCGACAGCGGGTGGCGGATGAGGAAGACGAACCGGGCGTCGGGCCAGCACTTCCTGATGCGCTGCCAGACGAAGACGTTGCTCGGCGTCTTCTCCACCAGGACCCGCTTGCCGCTCCTGGCGAGCTCGCGGTGCAGCACCCTGTCCCACAGGAGGTGCTCCAGGTCCGTCCGGCGGTGCCCGCACGCCTCCATCGCCTGGCGCACCGGAGGGGTCCGGAACTCCACGCCCAGCCTGCGGACGTGCGTCTCGTGCGGGGCGTGGACCAGCGGGTGGCTGTCCAGCATGAGCCGCAGCAGGGTCGAGCCCGACCGCACCGACGAGAGCAGGAACACCGGGGCCCGCAGCAGCCGGTCGTGCTCGGGATCCGCGGGCGGCCTGGGGACGTCGTGCTCGGTCCTGGGCCGCGGGGCGGCGACCCTGCGCAGCTCGTACCCCGTGCGCTGCGCCACGGTGGCGCGGACCTTCTGCTTCCAGCTCACCCGGCCAACCTAGGCAGCCTCCGTGAACGGACGGCTGCCATCCGGCGAACAGCGGGAGCCCGGCGCGGCTCCCGCGCCTCTGCGGTCAGGCGGCGGAGGCCGTCCAGTCGATGCGGTGCCCGTAGACCTCCCGGACCTGCCGTCCGGAAGCGGCGGACCTGAGGACCACCGGCAGGAACGCCTCGAGGAGGACCCGCCCGACGGGGCCCGGAGCCTTGCTGGAGTTGACGCGCGCCGCGGCCTTGACGATGCGCTCGACGCGGGGCCGGCGGAGCCGCTCGAAGCGGGCGAGAGGGTCGTTCGGGACGTCACGCAGGCAGCGGGCCAGCTCCACGGCGTCCTCGACGGCCAGCGACGCGCCCTGCCCCGAACTGGGGGAGGGCGCGTGCGCGGCGTCCCCGACGACGACCATGCGGCCCCGCTGCCAGTGCGGCAGGTGGGGGAGCAGGTGCAGGGGACTCGCCGTCATCACGTCCGAGGGGTCGGTGGCCTCCAGGATCCGCACGGCGGGACCCGCGTCGCGTGCGAAGAGCCCCTTCAGCCGCTCCAGCCAGGCGTCCGCGGAGATCCCTTCCAGCTCGCTCCGGGCAGGCTCGTGCTTGCACGGCACGTTGGCGAACCACCAGACCTCCCCGTCGGGGGAGAGCACGTAGCCGAAGAACGCCTTGCGGCCGAAGACCATGACGTAGGAGCCGGGCTCGGCGTCCGCCTTCACCCCGCGGGCGTGGCCGCCGAGGTTGAGCAACCCCCCGTACGAGGGGGAGGGCGCCTTCGGGTCGATGATCCGCCGGACGGTCGAGTGCACCCCGTCGGCGCCGACGAGCAGGTCGGCGGACGCCTCGGTGCCGTCCGCGAACACCGCCGTGACGCCGTCACCGGTGTCGCGGGCCTCGACCAGGCGCTTGCCGTGTTCGAACCGCACGCCCTGGCCGAGCGCCTCGTCGCGGACCGCCCGGTACAGGTCGGAGCGCCGCAGGGTGCGGCTGACGGGGTCGGCCGCGCTGATCCGGCTGACGCCCAGCTCCTTGCCGCCGCCGCCGCGCAGCAGGATTCCCGGCGTGGGGAAGCCGGCCTCCAGCGCACGGGCGTCCGCGCCGAGGATCTCCAGGGCGGCCAGCCCGTTGGATCCGAGGGTGAGGAAGACGCCGGCGCCGTCGGCGGTGCCGGGGCGCGCCTCGTGGACGGACGCCTCGACGCCGGCCTTCCGCAAGGCCATCGCCGCCGCGGGTCCGGCGATGCCGCCGCCGATGACCAGGGCCGTTCGCGCTCGGTTCATGGATCCTGCCTTTCGTGGAACCGGGCCCATTCCGCGGCCCAGCCGTCCTCCGGGTCGGTGATCTGCGCGATGAGCCGTTCGGTGAAGGCGCGGTCGGCCGCCAGCAGCGCCAGCCGGTACTCCTCCTCGACGGAGAACAGCGGGTGCACCCCCAGGGCGGAGGCCCCGTCGACCAGGTCGCGCGTCTGCGCGATCCGCCCGTCGAGCCGCTCCAGCCTGCGCCGCAGCAGCCCGACCGCCTCGTCGGGGTGCAGCGCGCCGATCAGCGAGAGCGCCGCCACGAACTGCGGGTACTCGTGCTGGGGCTCCTCGACGAGCCCGCACAGCCAGTCGCGTTGCTCCCTCCTGCCCTCCTCGGTGAGCGCGTAGACGGTCCGCTCGGGGCGCTGCCCCTCCCGGGTCGTCTCCTGCGCGGCGATGAAACCGGCCCTGGCCAGCTGCTGGACCACCATGTACAGCGATCCGTGGTTGAACCTGATGCTGCGCCCGTCGTCGTTGTCCCGCAGCATCCGGCTCAGCTCGTACGGATGCCGGGGGCCCTGGACGAGGTACGACAGCACCGCCAACGCCAGCAGGTTCGAGACCTTGCGCTTCTTCGCCCTGTTCTCCTTCACGGCGTCATCGTATTCACTATCGACTATCCGAGGTTGATTAGTCAATGCTGACTATTTCGGCCGCGCCCCCTCCGCCAGGACGGCGAACAGGGCGTCCCGGTCCAGGCCGGTGGTGATGAACGTGCGGGTGCCCGAGCCCGGACGGGCGGCCCAGCCGCCGGGCTCGCGGGTGATCTCCGCCTCGGCCCACACGGCGATGGACGGGTCGATGGCGGCGCAGGCCGCGGTCGGGTCGTGCAGCAGTTTGCCGCCGGGGCGGCGGCGCAGGTACAGGTCCATGCCCTGCCAGATGAGGGCGAGTCCCGCGGTGGCGTCCCGGTGGGGCTCCAGGCGCTCGTGGAAGGCGCGGTCGTAGCGCACGCCGTGCGTGACGTTCTTGGAGACGAGCTCGCGCCGGGTGATCGGTGCGCCGGGCGCCAGCGCCGCCAGGGCGGCCGTCGGTTCGCCGTTGAAGTTGAAGGTGGGGCAGGCGGTCAGCCCGTCGAACTTGGCGAGCCTGCGCTCCGGCGGGACCACCGGGTCTCCGGCGAAACCGCCCTGAGCCACCCACCGGGCCAGCCGCACCGGACGCCCGCACTCCAGCAGGAGGCGCAGGTTGCGCAGCGGGCCGCCGGTCAGCAGCGTCGTTCCGGGATGCGCGGCCAGCACCGGGAGCAGGACCTCCGGGACGTCCCCGTCGGGACGGTCCGCCGGCCAGCCGCCGAGCCAGCGCCGGTGGAAGCCCGAGACGTGCTCCCTGTTCGTGCCGGGGTCCCTCGCCCCCACGGGGACGTCATCGCGGCCCAGCAGGCGCAGCACGTGTCGGACCAGGCCGACCTGCCCGGGGGAGCCGGGCGTCACCGTCACGGCGCGCAGCCGCACCCGCGGATGGCACGCCGTCAGGCACAGGGTCAGGACGTCGTCGGGATCCTGGGTCTCCAGGTCGAAGCAGAGGTCGAGCATCGCGGTCCCCTCGTCGGCGGCGGGGGACGGGCGGAACGACGGTAGAGGCCTTCCTCCCCCGCGCGCAACGCCTTTCGGCGCGGCGCGCGGGGGAGGCGGGGTCAGCTTTCCGGACGCGCGTCGGGGTGCGCCGCGACGAACCGGTCGTACACCTCGTCGGCGATCTTGCCGCGGCCGACCTCGATGCCCTGCTCGGTCGCCCAGGTGCGCACGTCGGTGTTGGTGTAGCCCTGGAGCCGCGGTGCGGGGTCGGCGGCGCTCTTGCGCGCGCGTCCGGCCTGCTTGACCACTGCGGCCCTCTCGACGAACGGGGCGAGTTCGGCCAGCAGCTCACCGAGCTTCTTGAAGTTGGCGTCCCCCAGGTCGATGGCGTACTTGCCGCCGCCGACCTCGAACTCCCGGCGCGTCACGTCGTCGCCGTCGTACCCGTCGATGTCGTCCACAACGATGGTCTTGGTTGCCACTGAGTGTCTGCTCCTCATCTCTTGCCGGAGCAGGAGCATAAGGGTTCGGCGCGACTCATGCGGCGCATCCGCCTCCCGCCGGTCCTCGGCCCTCCCTCGTCCGTTGATACCCCTGGGGGTATTTTGAGGTCGGCGCGACCGTCGGCTACGGTGAGGAATATACCCCCTGGGGTATCCAAGGAACCTGTACCCGGCCGGCGAGGAGGCCTCTCTGTGACGAACATGACCAATGAACTGCAGGTCAAGGAACTCCGGGAACGGCTGGCGGGGCCCAACCCGCCACGCCTCCTGGACGTCCGGACGCCGGGGGAGTTCGCCACCGCGCACATCCCCGGTTCCCGCAATGTCCCCCTGGACACGCTGCGTGAGCACTGCGAGGAGCTCCGCCGCGGCCCTGGGGAGACGGTGTTCGTCTGCCGCTCCGGCGCCCGCGCCGCGCAGGCGGCGAAGATCCTCGCCGCGGCGGGACCGGCCCGTGGCGCCGTCCTGGCAGGCGGGATCCTCGCGTGGGAGGTCGCGGGCGCGCCGGTCGACCGGGGCGAGCGGCAGCGCTGGGATCTGGAGCGCCAGGTCCGGCTCGCCGCCGGGTCGATCGTGCTGGCCGGGGTGCTGGGCAGCGCGGCGATTCCCGGTCTGAAGTGGGTGTCGGCCTTCGTCGGGGCCGGGCTGGTGTTCGCCGCCCTCACGAACACCTGCGCGATGGGCATGCTGCTGGCGAAGCTGCCCTACAACCGCGTCCCGGACCGGACCTCCTGTCCGGCCGAGCGGAAGCCCGCGTCATGACCCTGGGGATCACGCTCGCCGCGGCGGTGCTCATCGGCGTCGTGCTGGGACTGCTGGGCGGAGGAGGCTCGATCCTCACCACCCCGGTGCTGGTCTACCTGGCCGGCGTCGACGCCAGGACCGCGATCGCGATGTCGCTGTTCGTCGTGGGGGCGACGAGCGTGGCGGGGGTGATCCCGCACGCCCGTGCCGGCCGGGTGCGCTGGCGGACCGGAGCCGTCTTCGGCGCGGCGGGCATGGTCGGCGCCTACGCGGGAGGCAGGCTCGCGGCGTTCGTCCCGGCGGACGTCCTGCTGATCGCCTTCGGGATCATGATGGCCGTCACCGCGGCCGCCATGCTGCGCGGGGGCGGGAACCCGGAGCCGGGCGGCCGCCGCGCGGACCGGCCCCTCCCCAGGATCCTGCTGGAGGGCGGGGCGGTCGGCCTGGTCACCGGCCTGGTCGGCGCGGGCGGCGGCTTCCTGGTGGTACCGGCCCTGGCCCTGCTGGGCGGGCTGCCGATGCCGGTCGCCGTCGGCACGTCCCTGCTGGTCATCGCGATGAAGTCCTTCGCGGGGCTTGCCGGCTACCTGCAGACCGTCTCCATCGACTGGCCGCTGACCCTGGCCGTCTCCGCCGTCGCGATCACCGGCAGCCTCCTGGGCTCCCGGCTCTCCGGGATGGTCGACCCCGACCGCCTCCGCCAGGCCTTCGGCTGGTTCGTGATCGTCATGTCCGGCTACGTCCTCGGCCGGGAAGTCCCTCCGGGAGTGCAGCCCCTCTTCCTGGGAGCCGTCGCCCTGGCCGCCGCCACCGCGGCCGTCGCCCTGATCGTCCGGCGGACCCGGACCGCCGTCCAGAACACCCTCGTAAAGGATCCCGGGACAAGGGAGCCGAAGGAGACACGGATGTACTTCGCACAGCACTACCTGGACTGCCTGTCCCAGGCGTCCTACCTGATCGGAGACCGCGAGACCGGGCGGGCCGTCGTCGTCGACCCCCGCCGCGACGTCTCCGACTACCTCGACGACGCCGAGGCCAACGGCCTGCACATCGAGGGCGTCATCAACACCCACTTCCACGCCGACTTCCTCTCCGGCCACCTGGAGCTGGCGGCCCGCACCGGCGCCTGGATCGGCTACGGCTCCCGCGCCGAGGCGGAGTTCCCGATCCGCAAGCTGCACGACCACGAGCGCATCAGCCTCGGCGACGTCACCCTGGAGATCCTGGAGACCCCGGGCCACACCCCCGAGTCGGTCAGCGTCCTGGTCTTCGAACACCGCGACGACACCGTCCCCTACGGCGTCCTGACCGGTGACGCCCTGTTCATCGGCGACGTCGGCCGCCCCGACCTGCTGGCCTCCGTCGGCGTCACCGCCGAGGAGCTGGGCCGGATGCTCTACGACAGCGTCCAGCGCAGGCTGATGGCGCTGCCGGACCAGACCCGGCTCTTCCCGGCGCACGGCGCGGGCTCGGCCTGCGGCAAGAACCTGTCGACCGAACTGCAGTCCACCATCGGCGCGCAGCGGCTGAGCAACTACGCCTGCGCCCCGATGGACGAGCAGGAGTTCATCGACATCGTCACCGAAGGCCAGCCCGCGGCCCCCGGCTACTTCGCCCACGACGCGATCCTCAACCGCAAGGAGCGGGAGCTGCTGAGAGTCGAGGAGCACCTGAAGGAGCTGTCCCTGGCCGACGCGCTGGCCCGCCGGGACGCCGGAGCGGTGCTCGTCGACGCCCGCGACCCCCAGGAGTTCGCCGCCGGGCACCTGGTCGGCTCGATCAACGTCCCCGCCGACGGCCGGTTCGCCGAGCAGGCCGGCATGGTCGTCGAACCGGGCCGGGAGATCGTGGTGATCGCCCCGGAAGGCCGTGAGGAGGAGGTCGTCGTCAGACTGGCCCGGATCGGCCTGGACGACACCGCCGGCTACCTGGCCGACCCCGAGGCCGCCCTGGTCTCGGCGCCCGAACAGGCCGCCAAGGCCGAGCGGGTCACCTTCGCCGAACTGCGCGAGGCACTGGCGAGCCCCGAGCCGCCGCTGCTGATCGACGTCCGCAACACCGGCGAACTGGCGGACGGAAGGATCGAGGGCTCGCTCCACATCCCGCTGGCGGAACTGCCGAAGCGGCTGGAAGAGATCCCCGCCGACCGCAGGGTCGTCGTCCACTGCGCCGGAGGCGCCCGCTCCTCGGTCGCCGCGAGCCTGCTGCGCAGGGCCGCCCGCACCGAGGTCGCCGACCTGCTCGGCGGCTACACCGCCTGGGCCGCCGCCCGCACCCCGGCGGACGCCTGACCCACCCCGCCCCGCCCCGCCCGGAGCTTCCGGGCGGGGTGCTTTCGTCTTCTTCGGCGGCTACGGCGCTTGGGTGGCTGCCCGGACCCTGGCGGAGGCCTGTCCCGCTCCGCTGCGTCCCGCTCGGAGGCCCCGGGCGGGACGCTCTTGTCTCCTTCGAGGGCTCTGCGGCGCCTGGGCGGCCGCCCGCACTCCGATCGAAGCTTGACCGGTCTCGCCGCGCCCCGCCCGCGGACCCCGGGCGGGGCGCTTTCGTCTCCTTCGAGGTCAGGTCGCGCGGGTGCGCTGCCAGGACTCGACGAGGGCGCGGATCTGGGGGCGGGTGAGGGAGCAGCCCTTGGCGAACCAGGTGTCGAAGACCTCGGGGGGCAGGGCGTCGCGCACGAGCCGGGCCTGGCGGGGGGCGTCGAGGGGGTCCATCTCGACGGGGGAGAAGCCGACCAGGGAGCCGTGGTGGGCGGCGGCGCCCAGGAGCATGGCGCCCTCGGCGGGGCTGCCGGTGCGGGCCAGGGCCGCGGCGAGGCTGTGCACGGCGACGACCCAGGAGGTGACGTCGCCGTTCCCGTCCAGGCGCAGCAGCATGTCCAGGCCGCCCGCCAGGGCGCGGTCGTACGCGCCGAGGTCCAGATCGATCTTCATGACCAGCCACAGGGACGAGGAGAGGATGAAGACGTAGCCGCAGCGCTCGGCGATCGCCGCGGACTCGGCGAGGGTGCGGCGCGCCTCGTCGATCAGGCCGGCGAACCGCAGCAGCATCCCGGTGATCATGAGGGCCTCGCACTCCAGCCAGGCCATGCCGAGCGAACGCGCCTGGTCCAGGCCCGCGCGGGCCAGCTCCAGGAAGTTCGCCTCGCCGCACAGGGCGCCGAACAGCGCGCGGTGCAGCACCGCCTGCGCCTCGGTCTCGGCGTCGCCGAGCTCCCGCGCCGCCTGGACGGCGTCCCCGGCGGAGTCCCTGGCCGTCGGGAAGTCCCCCGCCAGGTACAGCAGGCGGCACTTGGCCAGGAGCGCGGGCGCGGTCAGCTCCGGGCCCGCGGCGGGGCTGAGCTCGATCGCCGCGCTGATCCAGCCGAGCCCCTCGGCGACGATGCCCTGCCCGTACCAGTACCAGGCCAGCAGCCCCGCCAGCCGCAGCGTGTACTCACCGTCGCCCAGCAGCAGCGAGGAGGTCAGCGCCACCCGGTGCTCGGGCTGCTGCGCGGTCAGCCTGCGGACGGTCGCCGCCGAGCGGGGGCCGCGCAGCAGCGGCGCGGCGGCCTCGGCCTCGGCCAGCACCCAGGCGCGGTGCGCGGCCTGCGCGTCCGGGCCGACGTGGGCGCGGGTGAACTCCTTGATCGTCTCCAGCAGCCGGTAGCGGCGCGGGGACGTCCCGGCCTCCACGCTCACCAGCGACTTGCGGACCAGCGCGCTCAGCTCGGCGAACACCGGCCGCCCGCACACCGCCACCGCCGCGTCCAGGTCGAAGCCGGACGCGAAGACGCCCAGCCGGTGCAGGACGTCCCGCTCGGCGGGGGAGAGCAGGTCGTGGCTCCACTGCACGGTGCGCCGCAACGTCTGGTGCCGGTCGGGCCCGGGGCCGTCCCGCAGCACCGCGAACCTGTCGTCCAGGCCCGCGGCGATCTGCTCGACCGACAACATCCGGCACTGCGCGGCGGCCAGTTCGATCGCCAGCGGCAGGCCGTCCAGCTCCCGGCAGAGGCCGCGGACGGCCTCTGCCTCCCCGGCGTCGGGCGTCCAGCCGGGGAGGGCCGCGGCGGCGCGGGAGAGGAAGAGCTCGAGGCCCTGCTCGACGGGCAGCGGGCGCACCTCGTACACCGCCTCGCCCGGCAGGTTCAGCGACTCCCGGCTGGTGGCCAGGACCCGCAGCCCGCCCGCGCGGGCCAGCAGCGTCCGGACGGCGCCGCGCACCACGTCCACGAGGTGCTCGCAGTTGTCCAGGACGAGCAGGACCTCCCGGTCGCCCAGCACGTCGCCGAGCCGCTCGGCCGTCGTCGCCCCGGCGATCCCCAGCGCCCCGGCGAGCGTGGCGGCCAGCAGCGCCGGGTCCTCCAGCTCGGCCAGCTCCACCAGCCACGGCCCGTCGGCGTCCGGGCGGGCCCGCGCCGTCTCCAGCGCCAGCGTGGTCTTGCCGATCCCGCCGGGCCCCGTCAGCGTGACGAGCCGGTGCGCGGCCAGCAGCGCCTCGACCTCCGCGGGCTCGGCCGTCCGGCCGACGAGACCGGTCAGGGCGTGCGGCAGGTTCCTGCTCCGCCCGCCCGCGCGGACCTCGGCGGCCTGCTCGGCGGGGGCGCCGCCGACGTGCTCCTCCTGGGCGAAGACCGACGCCTCCAGCCGGCGCAGGCCCGGCCCCGGATCGATGCCCAGCTCCTCGGCGAGCACCCGCCGCGCCTTGCGCAGCGCCGCCAGCGCGTCGCCCTGGCGGCCGCCGCGGTACAGGGCGGTGGCCAGCAGCTCCCAGCCGCGCTCGCTGAGCGGGTGCTGCAGGGTGTGCTTCTCCAGGTCGCCGACGAGGGCGGCATGCCCGCCGAGCGCCAGCCTCGCCTCGAAGAGGTGCTCGGCCGCGGCGAGCCGCAACCCGCCCAGCCGCGCCTGCTCCGGCGCGGCGAAGAACATCCCGCCGAACTCTCCGTACGGCTCGCCCCGCCACAACGCCAGCGCCTCCTCCAGCACCGGCAGCGCCTCGGCGGCCCGCCCGTCCCGCAGCAGCCCCTCGCCCCGCCCGGCCAGCTCGCCGAAGACCTCCGCGTCGATCTCGACGGCGTCCGTCCGCAGGCGGTACCCGTCGGCCTCCCGGACGATCAGCCGCGCCGGGCCGTTCGCCGCGCGCCCCGGCTCCAGGACGCGCCGCAGCACCGAGACGTAGGAGCGGAGCGTCCCCGCCGCCGGAGCGTCCTGGCCCCACACGCCCGCCAGGATCACATCTTCGGAGACGGCACGGCCCCGCGCCGCCACCAGCACCGCCAGCACCGCGCGCTGGCGCAGGCCCCCCAGCGCCGCCCGCCCGCCGCCCACTGTCGCCGCCATCGGCCCGAGCACGCCGATGCTCACCACGGTCAGCCTCCGCCTTCTTCGCCCTGCCCGGCAAGGATGCCAGCCCGACGCCATGCGGACCAGTACACGGACATATCCCCTTACAGGCTTTTGTCCGCGCCGCCGCAGGGGCCGTTGCACAACGGCCCCTGCGGCGGGCGCTCCTCCTGCGGCGGGCGCTCCTCCTGCGGCGGGCGCTCCTCCTGCGGCGGGCGCTCCTCCTGCGGCGGGCGCTCCTCCTGCGGCGGGCGCTCCTCCTGCGGCGGGCGCTCCTCCTGCGGCGGGCGCTCCTCCTGCGGAGCGGCTCCGGCGGTGGTCTTTCCACGCGGCGGTCTTTCGTGCGGTGGCCTCCGGCGGCGGTCCTCCCGGGGGTGGTCTTTCGCGCGGCGGTCCCGCAACGGGGGTCCTTCCGCGCGGCGGTCAGGTCAGGCGGCGGATGCGCCAGAGGCCGAAGGCGGCGAGCAGGGCGGTCACGGCGAGGTAGAAGGCGGTCTCCAGGCCCTGGAAGGACCAGTAGCGGGAGGCGGGCTGGTAGGAGACGGCCAGGTGGAGGTCGAGCCCGCCCAGGCAGACGGCGGTGTCGCCGAAGGTGCCCGGGGCGCCGGTGCGGGCAGGGTCGTCGAGGCAGCCGTTGAACCTCGCCTCGCTGAGGGGCCTGCCGTCAGGGGTGAGCAGGGGGCTGGTGCCGCTGATCCAGGCGTCGGGGGCCTGGGGGAGGGTGATGCCGCCGACCACGGGTGCGCCGCTGATGTCGCCCAGGCTCCGCGCCCGGTTGATGGCGTCGGCGGTCATCGCCAGGGTCGTCGTCTCGGCGGGCAGGAGGTGCGGGCGGATCACGTTCGGGACGAGGAACTGGAAGGCGACGAACGCGACCAGGGTGATCGCCATGGCGGGCAGGGTGCGGCGGACCAGCAGGCCGACGACGGTGCCGAGCACGACCGCCAGGAGGGCGTGGGAGACCGGGACGATGTGGCGCGAGCCGAAGAGGAGGGTGTCGAACCGGTCGCCGGAGACCTCGTCGACCGGGCTCGCCGCCCAGGTCAGCAGGGCGCTGACCGCGCCCGCCGCCACCGCGGCCGCGAGGCCGGTGACCAGCAGCTTGACGGCGAGCCAGCGGCGGCGGGTCACGCTCTGGTTCCAGACCATGCGGTGGGTGCCGTTCTCGAGTTCCCGCGCGACGAGCGGAGCGCCCCAGAAAGTACCGATCAGGGCCAGGACGAGGCCGAGGCCCGCGGCCAGGAACAGCAGGGTGTCCCGGTAGCGGTTCTGGAACTCGTTCAGCGCCCGTGCGCAGTCCTCGCCCCCGCAGCGGGCCAGCGCGGCGTCGTGGGCGTCGCGGATGTCGAGGCCCAGTTTCAGCAGGTAGCCGCAGGCCACGGCGAGCACGCCGAGGGCCACGAAGGCCTGGAGGCGGAACTGGCGCCAGCTGTGCCAGATCATCGGACGGTCTCCTGTCGGGAGGTCGCGGGCCGTGCCGGGTCCTCGGCCGCCCTGGTCATGTAGGCGAGGACGAGTTCTTCGAGCGTGACCGGCTCGACCGCCCCGGGAAGGCCGCGGAGGTCGGCGCCGGAGCGGACCACGGCGCGCGCGTGCGGGCCGTCGTGCTCGATCCGGATCACCTCGACCCCGTCCGGCGGGGCGGCCAGCCGGTCGCGCGGTGCGGTCAGGCGGTGGTGGACGGCCAGCAGGTCCCGGACGTCGCCCGCGACCTGGACCCGGGACGCGCACAGCACGACCAGGTGGTCGCAGGCCTGCTCGATGTCGCCCAGCAGGTGGGAGGACAGGACCGCGCCGGCGCCCAGCTCGCCGACGGACTCCAGGAGGTCGCGCAGGAAGCCCCGCCGCGCCAGCGGGTCCAGCGCCGCGGCGGGCTCGTCGAAGATGAGCAGCTCGGGGCGCTTGGCGGCGGCGACCGTCAGCGCCAGCTGCGCCCGCTGGCCGCCGGACAGGCCCCCGGCCCTCTGCGCCGGGTCGAGACCGGCCCGCCGGATCCGGCGCTCGGCCAGCTCCCGGTCCCACGACGGGTTGAGCCGCTCGCCCATGCGGAGGTGGTCGGCGACGCTGTAGGAGGCGTACACCGGGGTGTCCTGGGCCACGAAGCCCACCCGCGCCAGGTGCGCCGAGTCGGCCGCGGGCCGGGAGCCCAGCACCCGCAACGAGCCCGCCGACGGTTCGAGCAGCCCGCAGGCCAGCTGCAGCAGGGTGGACTTGCCGGCTCCGTTCGGCCCGACGAGGCCGATCACGCGGCCCCGCGGGACGGAGAGGTCAACCTCGTCGAGGGCCGTGCGCCGGCCGTAGCGTTTGGTCAGGCGCTCGGCCTGCAGGACGGGAGAGGATTCTCGGGACATACGTTGATCGTCGTGTTCGAGGCCCTCTCCGGGCGTCGGCCCAAAGCACGGTTCGCCGCTTTCGCAGCCGTACTTTCGGCCGGTTCGGCTAAGCGCCCTCGACGACGCGGTGCTCCCAGGCCCAGGCGGCGATCTCCACGCGGTTGCGGAGGCCGAGCTTGGCCTGGATCCCCGACAGGTGGCTCTTGACCGTGCTCAGGGAGATGAACAGCTCGGCCGCGATCTCCTGGTTGGTGCGGCCGCGGGCGAGCTCGCGGACGACCTCGAGCTCGCGTTCCGACAGGGGCGACCGCACCGGCCCGCGCGGGGCGCGGGCGGCGGTCAGGCGGTGCAGCAGGCGGAGCGTGACCGACGGCGAGATCAGCGCCTCCCCGCCGTGCGCGGCCCGGACGGCCTCGACGAGCAGGGCCGGGCCCGCGCCCTTGAGGAGGAAGCCGACCGCGCCGCCGCGCAGCGCCCCGTACACGTACTCGTCGAGGTCGAAGGTGGTGACCACGATGACGCGGAGCGGGTCGGCCACGTCCGGCCCGGCCAGCGCCCTGGTGACGTCGAGGCCGTCCAGGCGGGGCATCCGGATGTCGACCAGGCAGACGTCGGGACGCAGCCGCCGGGCCAGCTCGACCGCCTCGACGCCGTCCGCGGCCTCGGCGACCACGGTGATGTCGGGCTGGTCCTCCAGGATGAGCCGCAGGCCGCCGCGGATCATCGCCTGGTCGTCGGCGACCAGCACCTTGATCGTCATCGGGGCTCCTTCGGCGCCAGGGGCAGGACGGCCGCGACCGACCAGCCGCCGCCGGGCCCGGGGCCCGCGGCCAGGGTGCCGCCGAGCATCTCGACGCGTTCGCGCATCCCGACCAGACCGTACCCGCCCCGGCCGTGCGGCCGTGCGGGCGGCGGCGCGTCGTCGACGACCTCGACGGCGACCGACCGCTCGTCCCTGCCGACGGCCACGGCCACCGACCGCGCCTGCGGGGCGTGCCGCGCGACGTTGGTCAACGCCTCCTGGACGATCCGGTACAGGGTGGTGGCGACCTCGGGCGGCCAGGAGGCGTCGTCCGGCAGGGTCAGCTCCACCGGTGTCCCCTGCCTCGCGAACCGCTCGACCAGCTCTTCGAGCCGCTCGGGCCCCGGCGAGGACGGCGCGGCGTCGGCGGTGTCGCGCAGCAGCCCGACGGCCCGGCGCATCGCCGCCAGCGCGTCGGCTCCCGCCGCCTCGATCCCGGCGAGGGTCTGCGGCACCTTCTCCGGCGTGCGCCGGGCGACGACCTGGGCGGCCTGCGCCTGCACGAGCATCCCGGTGATGTGGTGGGCGACGACGTCGTGCAGCTCCCGGGCGAGGTCGAGCCGCTCGGCCCTGCGCACCCTCTCGGCCGTGGAGCGGGCGCGGGCGTCCAGGGCCCGCAGCACCGCACCGACCACGACGGCGCCGAGCCACGTGACGGCGAAGAACACCGCCACACCGGCCACCGCGGTCGAAGCGGGACGGGCGGCGAGCTGGCCCGCCGCCACGACGGCCGCCCCCGCGGCGGCCACCGCGCAGACCTGCCACGGCGGGAGCCTTCGGACCGCGGACACGGTGAGCACGGCCAGGGCGAGCGAGGCGACGGGCCCGGGCTCGCGCGGCAGGTCCGCCGCCGCGGAGACCGCGATCGCGACGGCGGCGACGGCGAGCCCCGCGGCCGCCGTCACGAGCCTGTTCCGTTCGCGCACCAGCGCGAGCACCGCGACGGCCGTCCCCGCGACGGCGTCGAGGACCCAGGCGGAACCGCCCCAGCTGGCGGAGATCGCCGAGGCGGTGAAGACGAGTCCCGCCGCGAAGACCAGACCCAGGCAGACGTCGATCAGTATCCTGCCCGGCCGCGCCGGACGATCAGCAGTGTCCATGCTGATCAGGCTAGGCAGGAGGCGCCCGATGGGAACCGGCCGAAAGTACGGTCGTGCACTTCACCCGGTGAGGCGGTCCGCGGGCGGCGCTTCGGCGCGTCCGGGTAAAGCCGGGCCCTTCCACGTCTACCCGGCCGTGTGACGGGGACGTTCTACGGTTGAACGGACACGTGAGGCGCGGTCGCGGAGGGGGCTGGACGATGGGCGGGTCGGTGGACGTCGTGGTCGTCGGGGCGGGGCGGGGCGGGGCGGGGCGGGGCGCGTGGAGCGCGAGAGCGCAGCGTCTGCCTGCCATCGTGCCTTAACGCGGTCGCCTGTAAACAGACGGTAATGTTCGGGTGTGCGGCTCCGGTACAGCTTCCGCCTCTACCCGACGCTCGGCCAGCAGCAAGCGCTGGCCAGGGCGTTCGGGTGCGCGCGGGTGGTGTTCAACGACGGACTGCGCGCACGACAGGACGCGCACGCGGCCGGGCAGTCGTATATCTCAGACGTGGAGTTGTCCAAGCGGGTTATTACCGCGGCCAAACGCACCGAGGAGCGGGCATGGCTGGGTGAGGTCTCCGCCGTCGTCCTCCAGCAGGCTTTGGCCGACCTGAACACCGCCTACCGGAACTTCTTCGCCTCCCTGTCCGGCCGCCGCAAGGGCCGCAAGGTCGCCCCGCCCCGGTACCGGTCCCGCAAGGACAACCGGCAGACGATCCGGTTCACCAAGAACGCCCGGTTCGCGCTGCTGGACAACGGCAGGCTCCGGCTCCCGAAGATCGGCGACATCGAGGTCCGCTGGTCACGGGACCTGCCTTCCGAGCCTTCATCGGTCACCGTCGTCAAGGACGCCTGCGGCCGGTACTACGCCTCGTTCGTCGTCCAGACCACCGACACGCCCCTGCCCGAAGTGGAGCCGGAGGTGGGGATCGACCTGGGGCTGACGTCCTTCGCCGTTTGCTCGGACGGAACCGTGATCGGCAACCCCCGTGTGCTGCGGCGGGCAGAACGGCGTCTGAAGAAGGCGCAGAAGGCCCTGTCCCGCAAAGCCAAGGGCAGCAGGAACCGGGTCAAGGCCCGCGTCCGCGTCGCGAAACTCCATGCGAAGGTGGCCGACGCCCGCCGGGACTTCGCGCACAAGCTCTCCACCCGTATCGTCCGCGACAACCAAGCGGTGTACGTGGAAGACCTGTGCGTGAGCGGCCTGGCCCGCACCCGGCTGGCCAAGTCCGTGCACGATGCCGGTTGGTCGGCGTTCGTGAACATGCTGGAGTACAAGGCCGCCCGGTACGGGCGGTACTTCGCGAGGATCGGCCGGTTCGAGCCCACCAGCCAGGTGTGCTCCGCGTGCGGGGTCAAGGACGGTCCCAAGCCCCTGCACATCCGCGAGTGGACGTGTCCGGCCTGCCGTGCCGTTCACGACCGGGACGTCAACGCAGCGAGAAACATCCTGGCCGCCGGACGGGTGGACAGGCTCAACGCCTGTGGAGCGCAGGTAAGACCGGGACTCGTCCCGGCACCGCGCGGCGAAGCAGGAACCCACTCCAAGCTCACACCCGCACAGGTGTAGCAGGGGAGGACGTCAAATGGACGGCGCCGTCGAATCCGGCCTCCGCGCCGTCCGCGAGATCACCGCCACCCTCACGCGGACCGCCCGTCCCGCCCTCTGATCCCGTCCCCATCCGGGCACGGGGCGGCCTTGACGGGGGGCACGGCCGGGCGCAGCATCGTGTCATGTTGCAGGCGTTCTGTTTCGGCACGCTGGGCGTGACGCTCGAGGACCTCTACTTCATCGACCCGACCCCCGCGCCAGGGCAGGACGGACCCGAACGCGGCGTCCGCGTGGAGTTGCGCCTGCTGCCCCCGCAGGAGTGGCGCGGCTCCATCTACGCCGCGCAGCGCTTCGTCCTCGACGAGGCTTTGTGGCGGGCGGACTTCTTCGAGTCCATCGCCCGAGGCCCCGGCAGCAAGGACCGGATGCACCACCACCCCGAGATGGACGCCGGCGAACCGGGCTCCCGCGTCTTCGACCGCTCCCTCACCCAGGACCCTTTCGCCTGGCTGGAGAAACGCCTCACCGGCCTCCCCGAGACCTGCCGCACCCCCGAACACGAGGCGTCCGCGAAGGAACTCCTGGCGAACGTCCCCCACATCGTCGAAGCCGCCCGCACCATGCTCTCCCGCGTCCACGCGGGCGAACTGGCCCTCGCCCCCACCCGCCCCACCAGCCTCTAGGTTCCGCAGCCCTCTAAACTGAAGGGACATGCGCTACCTCGTCGCCTTCAAGAGCGCCTCACCGACCGAAGTGCCGCCACCGGACCTGATGGAGGCGGTCATGTCGCTGAGCGACGAGGCCACCAAGGCGGGCGTGCTCCTGGACACGGGAGGTCTGCTGCCCGGCTCGATGGGCGGCGCGCGGGTGGGCCTCTTCGGCGGAGAGCTCACCGTCGCCGACGGCCCCTTCGCCGAGTCCAGAGAGATGGTCAGCTACGGGATCTACCAGGTCCGGGACAAGGCGGAGGCCGTCGAGTGGACCGGACGCTTCCTGGCCCTCTACCGGGACCTGTGGCCCGGCTGGGAGGGCGAAGCCGACATCCTGGAGATCTTCGGCATGTGACGTGGCTGAATCCGGCCGCCGTCCCGCGCGGAAGGACCACGGACGATCACCTCGGAGTCCTTCGCCGTGCCCCGGCTCCGGGTGCCGCTCAGCCGCCGTCCTCGTGTGCCTGCCGCATGGCGCGCAGCAGGCGGGCCGTCGTGGGGTCCGCGGGGTAGAACGTCTCGATCGCTATCTCGTCCAGCGTCACGTCGCGCGGCGATCCGAACACGGTGGTGGTGTAGAGCAGCGCGAGGTCGCCGTGCTCCGTCGCCACGCGCATGGGGACGGCGAGGTCGCCGGAGGCGGTGTCGTCCTCGGCAGGGCCGGGCACGAGGGCGGGATAGCCCTCCAGCTCGGCGAGCAGTTCGGCCAGGCCGGGTGCGACGGTGCGTTCGAGCTGCCTGCGCACCCGCCGCAGCACGTGGCGGCGCCACTGGCCGAGGTTGCGGATGCGCGGGGCCAGGCCGTCGGGGTGCAGTGTCACGCGCAGTACGTTGATCGGGGGCCTGGTCAGCTCCGGCGGCACGTCACGAAGGAACGCCGACATCGCGCGGTTCGCCGCGAGGAGTTCCCAGCACACGTTCACGGCGAGCGCCGGGCTGGGTTCCTGAGCGGTGAGGATGGAACGCACGACGTCGCCCGCGGCGCCCAGGCCGGTGAAGGGGCGCTCGGAGTGCACGGGGGCGAATCCGGCCGCCAGGTAGAGCGCGTTGCGCTCTCGCAGGGGGACGTCCAGCTCCTCGCACAACCGCTCGATCATTTCCCGGCTGGGGTTGGCACGGCCGGTCTCGAGACAGCTCAGATGGCGGGTGGAGACCTCCGCGGCGAGCGACACGTCCAGCTGCGAACGCCGCCGGTGCTCGCGCCAGCGCCGTATCAGCGCTCCGACCGGTTCGGTGGGGACAGTCATGCGGCAACGTTCCCGCACCGGCGGCGGTGCGGCAATGACCTCCCGGGTCATCGACGGACCGCACCGTTGCCGTCAATCTCGATGCACGGCCGGCGCCGCACCGGTGCCGGCCGTGCATCGAGATTGACGGGAGACGGCCCTGATGAAGACGATCGCCAACGTCCACCAGTACGAGGCCTGGAACGGCTACGAAGGGCGGCACTGGGCCGAGAACCAGGACCGCTACGAGGCCATGGTCGGCGGATCCAACCGCCCGCTGTTCGAGGCGGCCCGGATAGGGCAGGACGACCGGGTGCTCGACATCGGCTGCGGTGCGGGACTGACGACCCGCCGGGCGGCGGTCCTGGCTCCGCGGGGCCGCGCGCTCGGCGTCGACCTGTCGGCGCCCATGCTGGAGTGCGCCCGCGCCGTCGCCGCGGAAAAAGGGATCACCAACGTCTCCTTCGAGCAGGGCGACGCGCAGGTGCACCCGTTCGCCGCGGGGGAGTTCGACGTGGTGATCAGCCGGGGCGGCATCTGGTACTTCGCCGACCCCCTCGCCGCGTTCGCCAACATCGGTTCGGCCCTGCGTCCCGGAGGCCGCCTCGCGATCACGACGCCCGACAGCACGGGCGGCCGGGTCGGCACCGGCTTCCCCGACATCTTCCGGATCATGGGCGAGTACCTGCCCGATCCGCCGGTCCTGGCCACCGAGGACGAGAGCCGGGCCCTGACCACGATGGCGACGCCCGGTGATATCGCGACCGTGCTGACCGGTGCGGGATTCGTGTCGGTGGCGGTCGAGCCGCACGGCTACACGGCGATGCTCGGCAGGACCGCGAAGGACGCCGCCGACTTCGTCTTCGGTCTTGGGCCGGTACGCCATTGGTTCCGCGACGCCGACGCGGACACCGAGCACCGTGCGCACGAGGCGGTACGCGCGGCGCTCGCCCCCCACGAGGCGGCGGGTGGCGTGCGCCAGCCCGTATCGGGGTTCGTGGCGACCGCGATCCGGGGCTGAGCCACTGAGGGACGGCCGTCGGCGGACGAGCCGGCGAAAGGAGTACAGGCATGTTGTTCATCGAGGTCTTCGCCCCGCGAGGCGTCCTGGGCGCCGAAGGCAGGGAGCTGCTGGCCACGAGGCTGGTGGAGCTGGACGACGGAGTGGACCGAGGCGAGTACCACCCGGAGTCCGTCGAGGAGAACTCGCGCGCCTACACGCAGGTGGTCGTGCACGAGCCGCTGACCTGGCTCGCCGGTGACCGCGCGGTCGGCGTCGACTGGCCCCGGCGCTACGTCGTGCGGGCGCGGATCCCGGCTCCCTGGGTCAAGCAGGTCGCGGGGGAGCTCATCGAGCGCTACGACCGCATCGTCGCCGGCACCGTCCGGGAGGTGCTGGGCCTCGACGCCGAGCCGCAGGTGTGGGTCGAGGTGCACGGCGTGCGTGAAGGGGCCCTGGGGCTGGACGGCAGGGCGATGGGCGCCGAGGCGATCGGGCGGTTGTTCACGGGCTCGTGGCGCGAGTCCGTGCGCGGCGAGGGCCCGGTTCCGGGCCCGGAGCCGGACACGGTGCACTGCCCGGTGTGCAGCATGGTCGTCAAGCTCGACGACTCCGCGATCACCCTGGTGCACGAGGGAGACGTCTACGGCTACTGCACCAAGCACTGCCGCAGGGCGCACGCGGCGGAACTGGGAGTCCCGCTCCCGGCGTGACCGCAACGCCCGGCCCCGCCGGTCCAGGCCGGGAACCACGGGCGTGCGCGGCATCCACCCGGCCGCGCTTCCCGGCTCCGGCGGCGTTCCGTCAGGTCAGGGCGGGGTTCAGGGCGACGCCGCCCTCCACGGGAGGTGGGGCGAAGCAGTCGGCGAGGGGCGGGCAGGAGCCGCCGCCCCAGGCGATGATCTCGGTGCCCGTCCAGACGAGGGAGGGGAACTCGCGCCAGGGGGTTTGCGGGAGGGGGATCGTCCGCCAGCGGGACTCGTCGAGGCGGTAGGCGGCCGCCGGACCCGTCCCTCCCCACTGGACGATCTCCCGGCCTGTCGGCAGGGGTTCACCGTGGCCGGGGGTCCCGGGCGGTGCGAGAGGGATCCGCTCCCAGCTGTCGGTCTTCGGCAGGTAGGCACCTCCCGGGTCCAAGGGCGGCGAGGGGCTCGTGCGGTCTCCGCCCAGCCGCTCCGGTGAAGGTGAGAAGAAGACGGCGCGGTCGCCCGCCCAGACCAGGCCGGAGGCGGCTCCTGCGGCGACCGGGCCGGGCGGGAGCTTCCGCCAGTCATCGTGCGCGGGGTCGTAGGCGGCTCCCAGTACCCCATGGGAGGCGGACGTCTGGATGAAGAACAGGAGCTCTTCACCGGTCCAGACGCTCGTAGACCAGTTGTAGGAGCGAAAAGGAGGATCGGGAAGGGCGCGCCAGGTACCTGTGGCGGGGTTGTAGCCGACTCCGCCCTTAGGTGAGCTCCCTGAGCCTCCGATGAAGAGGGCTTCGGTGCCCGTCCAGGCCGTCTGTGCTCCGGAACGGGCGTCTGGGGCGTCGGGCAGTGCCGTCCAGGTGTTCTTGGCGGGGTCGTAGGCGGCTCCGTCTTTGAGTTTCTTGCGGTGGGCGTCGCCGCCCCAGATGAGCAGGACGCTTCCCGTCCACACGGCGTTCTGTCCGGTCCGGCCGCTCAGGGGGCTCTTCGCCATCACGCGCCAGGTGTCGGAGTCGGGATCGTAGGCGGCGCCGTCCGTCAGGAGCGTCGCGTAGGAGTCGCGGGGGTCGTCCGGTGCGCCCTGGCCGCCCCAGACGAGCATCTCCTCGCCCGTCCAGACGGCGGTGTGCGAGGAACGGGCGGGGATCGGGGCCCGTTCGATCGTGCGGACGGGTTCGGCGGGGGTCTTCGTGGTCCGGTCCGGAGGCGGAGCGGAACAGGCCGCGAGGAGGAGCGGCAGCAGCATGAAGGGTCTCGCCCGTCGCATGGAGGGTTCCTTTCCGTCCCTTCCAGGACGTCCGGCGGGCTCGGGAGCGTTGCACATAATCTGAAATGCGAGCATCGAGAGATATGTACTTTCCCGGGGGATCTCAGGGAGTACGAGTATGCTTACCTGCACCGATGAGACCGGGTCTTCGCCCCGGACGCCGGGTGACAGCGCGGACTTCCCCTCGATCCCGGCCTGCCGTGTTGCTGGAAAGGACGCCGCTCATGCCCGACTCCTCCCTCGACCTCCTGTTCGAGCGGGTACGGCAGATCGAGGGGCTCGTCATGGGCTGCCTCGTCGACGCCGCCACGGGCATGGTGCTCGGGTCGGTCCAGGACGAGGGCGAGTCGAACGTCCAGGTCGCCGCGGCCGGAGCGGTGGACGTCGCGCACGTGGTCTCCCTCATGAGCGGCGAGCTGGCGGCCGAGGGCGGCCTCGAGGACGTCATCATCACCCTCCGGGGCCGCTACCACCTGATCCGGCGGTTCAGCCCCGCGCCGAAACTGAACTTCCTGCTGCTGGTCGTGCTGGACCGTGCCGGGACCAACCTCGCCATGGCCCTGCGGCAGCTCCGCGACCTCGACGTGAGCTTCGTCCGGGGCGGCGCGCCGGAGCGCCGCCCCAGCACCGTCTGAACCCGAGCAAGGACAGGAGCCATCGTGTACTTCGCCAGGGAACCGCTCGTCACCCGGCTGGGCAGGCTCGCCGACTCCGGACAGACCGGGGCGCTGCGGGTTCCGGGGGACTTCGGCGGGACCATCTACCTCGACGAGGGCCGGATCGTGTACGCCGAGTCGCGGCGGACCCCCGCGCCCGACCGCGGGCTCGTCCGGCCCGGCGCGCCCGGATGGGGGTACGCCGTCCGTGAGGCGACGGTCGACGCCGCGCTGGAGCTGCTGTCGGGCAGGCCGCGTCCCGCGCTGCGCCAGCCGTTCCGGGAGACGGAGAAACCCGATGTGGGGGAGGTGAGCGGTATGTCGTACGGAGACCTGCTCACCGAGGTGGAGCGCCGGCAGGGAGTCCTGAGCCAGCTGGCGGACCACGTCACGGCCGACACGACGGTGACGCGCAACGCGCCCCTCGACGTGCCTCGTGTACAGGTGTCGGAGCTGCAGTGGGCGCTGCTCGTGCGAGTGGGGGACAAGGCGACGCCCCGCGAACTCGCCTGGGAGATCGGGCACAGCGTTTTCAGCACCACCGTCGAGGTCTTCCGGCTGCTCGTCCTGCGGCTTCTCGCATCGGCCTCCGGAACGGTGCCGCAGCGCGACACGCTGTCGTTCCTGCGGGCGGTGACGGAATGACGCCGAGCCCCGAGCAGCTGATTCACGCGGAGCTGCGCGAACTGCGCGAACAGGTGATGGGCGTGCACGGAAGCATGGTCGCCACCAGCGACGGCTTCATGGTGGCCAACGACATCCCCGATCTGGAGCCGACGAGGATCGCCGCACTCGTCGCGACCACGCTCGGACTGGCCCGCCAGGCCACGCAGGTGACCGGCCGCGGCCGGTTCAGCGAGTCGCTGACGCGCGGCAGCGACGGCTACCTCGCGGTGTTCGCGGCCGGAGACAGGGCCGTCGTGGCCGTCCTCGGCTCCAACGAACTGAACGTGGGGATGCTGCACTACCAGATCCGCGATCTCACCAAGCGGATCGCCTACCACCTGGAACGATCCGCACAGAGCAGACGCCTCATCCAGCCGCCCGAAGGCTTTTAGTTCATCTGCTGGAGTTCCTGGATGAGGCGCTTCAGGAGGTCGTTGTCGGGGATCGTGAACATCGAGTTGCCCTCCAGGGCGGCGTTCGTCAGGCCGGTCTCGACGGGCGTCCTGTCCCAGATGGTGGTGCCCGGTCTGCGCCGGGGGAGGAGTGAGTCCTCATCCTCCGCGACGGGCGCCGCGAGTTCCATGACGGGCGCTTCGGGCTCGGGCGTCCCGGACGCGGGCAAGGCGCACAGGCCCGCCCGGACGAGGCCCTGCACGTTCTCGAGTGTTTCGTACAACGAGAATCCGTTGCGCCAGGCCAGGTCGCGCAGGGTCGTGACGCCGTCTATCCGGCAGGCGACGGCCCACTGACCGCGTTCGACGATGCCCCAGGGGCTGTTCAGGTCGATGAGCTTGGGGCGCGCGTCGAGGGGGAACTCGTGGCCTGCGCGGCGGACGACCTCTTGGCGGAGGAAACCCATCTCCAGGTCGAGCGCGGAGCTGATCCACGGCCGCTGCAACGGCGCGAACTTCGTCTCGGGGGTCTCTCCGCCCGCCGCCAGCGCCGTGAGGGCGTCCAGAAAGGCCGAGCGGAGGACGTCCGCCAGCTCTTCCTCGTCGATGACACCGCGTGCCACCAGGAGGGCGCCGAACTCGCCGGGCCGTCCCTCGGTGCGCAGTGTGTTCCAGCGCTCCGCGGACAGCCGGCGCGCCCCTATCAGCCGGGACGCGAGGTCGGGGACCCCCGTCGACTCGGCGAAGACGAAGCGTCCGCCGTCCAGGTAGACGGTGCCCTGCTGCCGCCCCTCGACCTTCAGGGCCCCGGACGCCCCGTCACGTGCCAGGGCGTCGAGCTCGTCGATGACCGCGGACACTTCCCACCCGCCCTTCGCCTCCGAGGTTCTTTTCCGCTAGGGTCTTAAGTCCCCAGATTCACACTATTTGACTATAGTCACAGCGTATCGCCGTCGTAGTAACGCCATCAAAGGCGTGCTGGGCATGTATACGGCAGACCGGGCAAGAGCCGTGCCACGACCCAGCGCGATCGACCGCGTGCCGTACGCTCCATCCAGCGTGCCATTTTTCCTCGGAAATAGTGCGCTTGTCCCAAGAAAGCGGCAGATGAATCTCACGCACGTCGTCAACACGGCCATGAAGTCGTTCCGCCAGAACGTCCCCGACTACGTGGGCGCGGGCGTCGTCGACATCTCCACCGGCATGCTGCTGGCCGTCGACACCGTCGACAACCACCCCCGCGAGATCCTCGACATCCTCGCCGCGGCCACCGCCGACCTCTTCCAGGGCCGCACCGTCCTGCAGATCGAGGAGCTCTGGAAGCAGAACCGCGGCACCAGCGACAACCGCCGCTACTTCAACGAGATCCTCGTCAACAGCGAGAACCTCGTCCACCTCTTCATGCGCAGCAAGACCAACCCCGACATCGTCGCCACCATCATCTGCACCCGCCACGTCAACGTCGGCATGCTCTTCGCCCAGGCCCGCGCCGTCATGCGCGAGCTGGAAGGCAGTTGACGCCCCTCCGCTCCCGCCGGACCCGGCGGGAGCACCCCGGATCCGCCGCCGGCCCGCCCGGACAAGCGACCGTTAGGGTGCTCCGCCCGCGCTTACGGGGAAGGGCTCTGTCAACCGGGCGTTCGGCGGACGGAGAGAACGATGATGGTCCCATCCGAGGCGTGGCCCCGCCTGCCGGTGGCGGAATGGCGGCCCACCCGCGACACCCTCACCCTGTGGACGCAGATCGTCGGCAAGATCCGCATCGCCCGCACCCCGCCGGTCAACCACTGGTGGAACGCGCCCCTCTACCTCACCGCACGCGGCCTGACCACGTCGTTGATGCCCGACTCGTCCGGCCGTGCCTTCAGCATCGACTTCGACTTCCACGCCGACCGCCTCGACGTCCTCGTCACCGACGGCGCCGTCCGCTCGTTCACCCTGTCGGAGACGGCGGACGTCGCCGACTTCCACCGGCGCCTGATGTCCGCCCTGGACGGGCTGGGCCTGGCCACCCCCATCTGGCCGGTCCCGGTCGAACTCCCCGACGCCGTCCCCTTCCCCGAGGACGACGTCCACCGGGAGTACGACCCCGCCCAGGCCCTGCTGTTCTGGCGCCTCCTCGTCCAGGCACACCGCGTCCTCACCGAGTTCACGTCGCGCTTCGTCGGCAAGGCCAGCCCCGTCCACCTCTTCTGGGGCGCCCTCGACCTGGCCGCCACCCGCTTCTCCGGCCGCCCGGCCCCGCCCTACACCGCCACCGTCCCCAACTGCGGCCCCCACGTCATGCTCGAGGCCTACTCCCACGAGGTCAGCAGCTGCGGCTACTGGCCGGGCCCCGACGGCGAAGGCGTCTTCTACTCCTACGCCTACCCCGAGCCCCCCGCCTACCGCGAGGCGCCCGTCTCCCCGCCCCAGGCCCGCTACGACGAGTCCCTGGGGGAATTCGTCCTCCCCTACGAGACCGTCCGCACCTCCCCCGATCCCGACGCCGTTCTCCTGGCCTTTCTCCAGTCCACCTACGAGGCCGCCGCCACCCGGGCCCACTGGGACCGCACCTCCCTGGAACGCCGCCCCTGACCCGGCCCTTCATGCCACCGAAAGTGCGTGAAATCGCCTCGTGTGGACGCGTCGGCCCGTTTACGGTCGCCGCCCGGAAAACGTCACCGGATATCGGCAGGCCGTTCATCTGGTCGGCGAAAGGTATTCGCCCACCGGAAATTTCGGCGGACATCCGCCACTAAGCCGGAAAAGGCGTGCAGGCGCCTCCGAAAGGAGGCGGGATCGGCGGAGACGGCCGCCTCCGCGAGTGAGGCGGCCGCGAGGCGGGCTCGGGTCAGGGAGCGGCGAGGGTCCGCCGGAGGCGGACGGCTTCCTTGGCGGGACGGGAGGAAGGGGAGGCCGGGGTCCAGTCGGCGAGGGCGGGAAGCGCCTCGCGGACATGGTGGATTTCGGCGGTGGTGGTGGCCAGCGCGAGGAAGGAGGCGAGGCCGGAGCGGGCGGAGGCGCCGGGCAGGGGGAGGAGGACGGGAACGGCCTCGGCGAAGAAGGGCCAGAGCGGGGCGCCCGCGCGGACGGCTTCGGTCAGGGGCGGGAGCAGGCGGGTGAGGGGGAAGGAGCCGGCTTCCAGGAGGGACGGGAGGAGCCGGCCGAGCTCGACGGCCGGAAGGGCGCCCTGGGCGGCGAACGACAGGAGGGCGTCGACGGCTCCGGCGCGGTCGGCGGCGCGTTCGGAACCGAGGCCGTGGAGGAGGACCGCCGCGGTGGCGGAGCCGGTGGGGCCCGTCGCGTCGGCCAGGGCGGGCAGGACGGCGGCCGGGTCGTAGGAGTCGTAGGGGCGGGTGGCGGTCTGGTGCAGCAGGTGGGCGGCGACGAGCTCGCGGTGGGAGGGCAGGATCGCCGGCCACCAGGGAGCCCACGGGCCGTGGTGGCCGGGCGGGTACTCCTCCTTCTCCGGGGGCCGGGCGATCGTGCCGATGAGGCGGCCCGCGTCCAGGGGGGAGTCGCAGGAGACCGCGGCGTGGAAGTGCGAGATGTCCGTCCAGGCGGGGGTCGGGGACCAGGAGTAATGGCGTCGTTTGACCGTGATGAAGCCGCAGGCGAGGTCGGGAGCGCGGTAACCGCCCTCGGCCAGCCATGCGCGGGCCCGTGCGGCGGCGGGGGAGGACAGGCCGTCCAGCGCGGGAACGCGGTCGGTGCCGACGGGGAGGCGCAGGAGGGCCTGCTCGAGGTCGTACTGTCCCGGTTCCAGACCCGTCTCTTCCAGGGTGCGCAGCCGGGCGGCGAAGACGTCGGGGTCCAGGTGGCCGGTGGAGGAGGTGGGGGTGGCCAGCAGGACCGGCGCGCCGAAACAGGCCGCGGCGTCGAGGAAACGGAGCCGCAGCAGGCGTGCGGGGGCGGGGAGGCTCAGCTCGCTCTGGGAGAGCACGGAGCTGCGGTAGTCGTCGAGGAAACGGCTCGGCTGGTGTTGCAACAGGAGGTGGACGAGGAGGAAATGCCCGTGGAAATGGGCGAGGTGGCTCCTGTGCAGCAGGTACGGCATGTTGTTCTGGACGTGCTGCCGGAGCTCCTCGGCGGCGGCGGGGCCCACGGTGACCAGACCGGCGAGCAGCCGCTCCATCTCGGGCCAGCTCATGCGGCTGTCATGCAGATGAAGCGCGGTCTCCTCGACGAGCTCGGCGGGTGAGGCGATCGGCCCCGGAAGGTCCGTCGGAACGGGCGCGTACAGCACGGGAGGCGCCTGGGGCTCGGCGGCCTCGACCGCGCCGAACGCCTCGGCGACCAGCGGCAGGAGCGTGCCGGGCAGCACGCTCGCGGCCTCCCGGACGGTCTCGGCCGTGAGCGGGTCGACCTTCGCCGCGTACTTCACCGCGAGCTTCACCGCACGTTCCCGAACCTCGGGCCGCTCGTGCCCGAACAACCCCGCGGCGAACCCGACCACGGCGGCCTCACGCCCCCGGGCACGCGCCGTGCGGTCCAGCCAGACGAGCACCGCCTTGACGAGCTTGGCCTCGGGCCGGAACAACATGGCCTCGGCCGTCTCGGCGAAGAGCCCGCCGTCCAGCGGCGTCCGCTCGTCGACCGCCTTGACCTGCGCGAACGCCAGGTCCGCCACGGCGGTAGGCGCGGCGGCCAGCAGCCGCACGTAGTCGCGGACCCGGGTGGAGCTCTCCTCGACGGACGGCGCCAGCGCCTGGTGCAGCCGGACGAACCACGCGAGGTTCCGCGCCCGGCCGCCGCGCAGGAAACGCCGGACGCATCCGTCGAGCAGCGTCTCCCTGCTCACCGCCGCATCCGCCTGTGCGCCGTCCGCACCGCCTGCCGGGCTCACGATGCCTGCGGAGTCCGCCGCCGCGAGGAGCTTGCCGATCCAGGAACCGGTGCGGCTCCACGTTCCGTTCTGCTCGGGCCGCTCGTCGGCGAGCCGGGCGCCGACTCCCTCGGCCTCGAAGAGGAAGGGCACGAGCGCGGGGAAGAACGGGTCCTGCCCGCGCGGGGTCGTGCACCGCCAGACCAGCCAGCCGATGACGAAGGCGTCGTCCGTCGCGGGGGCCTCCCCGGCGGAGGCGAGCAGCCGCGCCGCGACCTCCCAGCTCAGCCCGCCCTCCTCCTCCCAGGGCACCATGTCGCGGAGACGGAGCCTCCCGGCCATCCGCCGTCCGACGTCTGCCCGCCACGAGACGGGCCGGAGGGAGGCGGCCTGCAGCACGGCCTCCGCCGCCCGGGGCGCGGTCCGCCAGATCTCGAGGTCCCGGCGGAAGAGCCAGGTGGTGGCGGCGGCGGGCGGAAGGCACGCGGCTCCGGCAGCCTTCAAAGCCGTGTTCTGCGCGATGTTCAGCTCGACACCCCCCGTACGGCGCCAGAAGTTCTCGTTGTCACGTGAACGCACGAAGGCGGGCAGCTCGCGTGCGACCTCCTTGCATCCCGCGTCGTCCAACGGCTCCAGCAGCTTCAGCACCGCCGGCACGTCTCCGATGGAGATCCGCTCGCGCAGCTCTTCCCAGACGGGCATGTCAGTTCTCCTCGCGGGTGTGGATCCGGGTGGCCAGCACGTGCTTGCAGGGGCCGCGCCCGCCCCGGTGGCCCGTCCACCACGGGCAGGTGCACGACCACGTCTCCAACCGCACCTGGTACACGCCCGTGTCACCGGTCACCTGCGCCACCCCGGGGGAAGTGATGCGTACGCCGCCCCGTTCGGCCAGCGCGCGGGCGGCACGCAGCCGCGGGTTCATCGCGTTGACGCGCGCCGCGTCGTAGGGCAGCTCCCGGTGGAAGAACGCCGCCTCCGCCGTGTCGTAACCGACCTTCCCGCCGGTGCCGAGCTGGGTGAGGGCCGCCCGGACCCGGGACGGCTCCAGCCCCGCCCGGACGGCGAGGTCACCGGGCTCGAGCCGCGGTTTGAACGCCAGCAGCGCCGCGACGAGCTCGGCGTCGGCGGCCGTCTCGTCCCCGGCGAGCGCGTCCAGCACCGCGCCCTCCCCGGAGAATCCCCGGTTGAGCTCGGGCGAGAGCGTCAGGACGTACCGCATCCCCGGAAGCTCCAGCTCCCACGCGCTCGCCACCGGCGAAGACCCTGCGGCGACCACGGGCCCGTACACCCGCATCCCCTTGGCGAAGCGCAGCAGCGGCGCGAGTGTCGCAAGCCGCTCCGGCCCCGCGAGGCACACCGCACCCGGTGCGGGCCGCGATGCCACCCGCAACCCCCGCCCGGCGGGCTGCGCCCACAGCACCTGCCCCCGCCGAGGCAGCCCCCGCACGAACCGCACGGCCTCGGCGGCAGGCAGCTCGGCCCGCAGATCGAACCCCGAGGCGATCGCCTGCACCTCGGCGAAGGACCGCAGCCACCTCTCGGGCAACGGCACCTTCTTCTCCACGGTCGAACCCTCCACGGTGGTGACGACGAGCTCGTCCTCCCCCACGGCCAGATGCAGAGGCTCCGACCCCCCGACCCGGGCGAGCGCCTCCCGCAACGGCCCGTTGACGTCCACGTTCGTCGTCCCGAGCGCCGTCACCTCCCCGTCGAGCGCCTCGGACAGCACATCGAGCCGCGCGTACACCCCCGCACAGGCCGAGAACGACTCCATCCGCAACCTGTCCCCGTTGCAGGTGACCACCGGATCCCGAAACCCGGTCGGCCGCGGCTGGAAGTACCGCGTCTGCGCCACATCAGCGAGCCCCAGCAGCCCCGCCGCCCCCACATCCCCCCGAGCGAGCACCCCGCTGAAGAAATGCGGATGCGCCACCACCCCCCGGCTGGTCGTCCCGCCCGAAGTGGCGAGCCCGAGCCGCCCCCCGACCAGCCCCGAAGGAGCCGCATACGAATACGCCTGCGTCGTCATGCCCCGCAAGGTAGATCACCTCACTGACAGAACGCTCGATCCCAGCGATCACCTGAATTCATACCGATCCAGGACGACCGGACCCCCGCCTCGAACTAGCGGCAAAGATTTCGAAAAGTAGTCATACGAACACTCATGGTGAAGCAAGATTCCGGGCATGCCCAGTCCCATCCACGAAGCACTGCATCACGCGCTCCGGGACGACCCGGAACTGATCGGCAGTGCCCTGCGCCACGCCGCAGGAGTCCGCCTGAACGTGATCAAGACAGAGGAGATCACCAATGACGCCACCAGCATCCAGGTCACCGAGCGCCGCTGCGACACCGTCATGCGCCTGGAGGTCGAAGACCACGGCACCGTCATCCTGCTCGTGGAGTCGCAGACCAGAAAAGACCCGGACAAGGAGACTGTCTGGCCGCAGATCGTCGCCCACTTCCAGAACCGGTACGACTGCCCCGTCATCCTGCTGGTCATCACCCAGCACGAGATCACCGCCGCCTGGGCCCACGGCCCTTTCTCGCGGTCCTTCGCAGGTCTGCGCGCCAGCCTCGTCCTCTGCCCCACCGTCGTCGGCCCTGTCACCGTCCCGCCGATCACCGACCCGGCCCAGGCTCGTGCCGACATCTCCGACGTGGTCCTGTCCGCCCTCGTCAACGGCTCTTCCGAGGATGCCCCTGGCATACTGGAAGCGCTGAGAGACGCCCTGAACACCCTCGGCGAGGAAGAGAGGGTCGCCCGCTACGCCGGACTCGTCCAAGCGAGCCTCCAGAACAATCCGATCGCTCTGACCCTGTGGGAGGACATCATGAGCACCAGCACCCAGCGCTTCGTCTCCACCGCCGAAGCACGGGGAGAAGCACGAGGGGAAGCCCGGGGAGAGGCACGGGGAGAAGCCCGTGGACGAGTTGCGGGAGAAGTCAAGGCGCTGCTCCTGACACTCGAGACCCGGGGCATCGCCGTCACCGACGAGGCCCTGGAGCGCATCAGCGGCTGCGACGACCTGCAGCAGATCGAGGCATGGATCGTGCGTGCGCAGGGAGTCACCGCCGTCGAGGAGCTCTTCGACTGACGCAGGGGGCGTCGGCCGACGGGTCGCCTTGGGGGCGGGTCCGTCGGCCATGCGCACGGGCCTTTCGTCGGGAGGCGTCAGGCCGGGAGGCGGGCGGCGGCCTCGTCCCAGGGGGTCAGCGGGCCGGAGGGCTCGTAGCGGCGGACGGGCTGGGTGGCGGCGACCAGGGCACGGAGGTCGGACAGGGAGTCCACCAGGCCGAGGGCGCGGGCCTGGATGCCGATGTTGCCCAGGGCGGTGGCCTCGGCGGGTCCGGCGATGACGGGGAGGCCGGTGGCGTCGGCCGTCAGCCGGCACAGGAGGGCGTTGCGGGAGCCGCCGCCGACGAGGTGGATGACCTCGGCCTTCTTGCCGGAGAGGTCCATGGCCTGGCGGATGGCGGCGCGGTGGCCCAGGGCGAGGCTGTCCATGATGCAGCGGACGGTCTCAGGGCGGGTCCGCGGGACGGCCTGGCCGGTGCGCTCGCAGTAGGCGGCGATGCGGGACGGCATGTCGCCGGGGGGCAGGAACGCCGGGTCGTCGGGGTCGACGACGGAGCGCAGCGCGGGCAGGGCGGCGGCCGCCTCCAGCAGCGCGGGCAGGTCGGCCTGGGCGTCCCAGACGCGCAGGGACTCCTGGAGGAGCCACAGGCCCATGACGTTGCGCAGGTAGCGGACGGTGCCGTCCACCCCGGCCTCGTTGGTGAAGTTCGCCTCGCGGCTCTCGGGGGTGAGGATCGGTTCGGTCAGCTCGACGCCCGCCAGGGACCAGGTGCCGGACGAGATGTAGGCGAAGTTCTCGTTCTCCGCCGGGACGGCGGCGACGGCCGAGGCGGTGTCGTGCGAGCCGACGGCGGTCACCGGAATGCCGGGCAGCCCCGTCTCGGGCAGCAGCATCCCGGCGGGCGCACCGGGTGCGCGCAGCGAGGGGAAGATCCCGCGCGGCAGCCCCAGCTCGCCGATGAGCTCGTCGGACCACTCGCCCGACCGGGCGTCGTACAGGCCGGTGGTGGAGGCGTTGGTCCGCTCCGCTCCGAGCTCGCCGGTCAGCCAGTACGAGATCAGGTCGGGGATGAGCAGCAGCGTCCCGGCCCGGTCCAGGAGGCGTTCGGCGGCGAGCTGGTAGAGGGTGTTGAACGGCAGGAACTGCAGCCCGCTCACCCCGTAGAGCCGCTCGAACGGCACCCGGCCGTGCACCAGCTCCACGCCCGCCGCGGTGCGCTCGTCGCGGTAGTGCACGGGGTTGCCGAGCAGCGTCCCCGCACCGTCCAGCAGCCCGTAGTCGACGGCCCACGTGTCGATGCCCACCGAGTCCAGCCGGGGTCCGGCCGCGCGGAGCCCGTCCAGGATCTCCCGGTACAGCCCCAGCATGTCCCAGTGCAGGGTCCCGCCGGCCCGGACGGGCCGGTTGGCGAACCGGTGCGCCTCGGTCAGCGTGAGCCGTCCGTCGCCCACCTCCGCGGTGATGACACGGCCGCTGGACGCGCCCAGGTCGATGGCGGCGAGGGTCGCGGTCATGTGAGGAAGACCTCCAGGGTGCGGGGGCCGTGGACGCCCTCCACGCGGGACAGCTCGATGTCGCTGGTGGCGGACGGGCCGGAGACGAGGGTGAGGGGGCGGGTCACGTCGAGCCGGGCGAGGGCGCCGGGGACGTCGGCGGCGATGCGGTCGGCGGGGACGACGACCAGGTGGTGGTCGGGTACCAGGGTGAGGGCGCGGCGGCCCTGGCCGGGCCCGTGGTCGAGCACGAGCGTGCCGGTCTCGGCGATCGCCACGGCGCAGTCGGTGATCACCCCGGAGACGGTGGTCAGGTCGGCGTCCTCGGCGGCGCGGCGGTCGGATCCCACCTGGCTCACCCATTCCTCGGGCAGGCCGTCCGGGATGACGTACTCGCCCTCGCGCAGGGCCTTGGCCAGGACGCGCGGCAGCTCCCCCTCCGGGACGACGTGGACGACGGCCCGGTAGTCGGCGACCCGCTCGGCGAGCAGTTCGACGAGGTCGGCGTCGGGGTGGTGCTGCTCGAGGTAGTCGCGCCGGATCGCCGCGTACTCGGCGGCCGGGTCGCCGCCGGGTGAGCCGAGCCGGGCCAGGATGGCCTCACGCGCTGTCGTCATGGGTGCTCCTCCACCAGGCACGGAAGGACTGGGCGGGCGGGGTGGGCAGGTCCCTGGTGTCGGACCAGGCCCGAGGGAAACGAACATGCCGGGCGAACCGGCGGCCCGCGGAGGCGGCGCGCTGCGCGGCCTTCAGGCGGGCGGGGGAACGCAGCGTCCAGCCGGCGGCGCCCATCGCGGCCCGCTCGAGCGGCTTCTTCGCCGCCTTGGCCCGCAGGTGCACCAGCACCTCGGGGATGTCGATCGCGACGGGGCACACCTCGTAGCACGCCCCGCACAACGACGACGCGAACGGCAGCGAGGCGTCCACCTCCGAGCCGATGCCCCGCAGCTGGGGCGAGAGGATCGCGCCGATCGGCCCCGGGTAGGGGGAGCCGTAGGCGTGCCCGCCCGCGCGCGCGTACACCGGGCAGACGTTCAGGCAGGCCGAGCAGCGGATGCAGCGCAGCGCCTGCCGCCCGATCTCGTCGTCGCGGACGCGCGTGCGCCCGTTGTCCAGCAGGATCAGGTGGAAGTTCTGCGGCCCGTCCCCGGCGTGCACGCCCGTCCAGGCGGACGTGTACGGGTTCATCCGCTCGGCCGTGGACGACCGGGGCAGTACCTGCAGGAAGACCTCGAGGTCCCGCGCGGTCGGCACGAGCTTCTCGATGCCCATCACGGTGATGAGGGTCTCGGGCAGCGTCAGGCACATCCGCCCGTTGCCCTCGGACTCCACGACCAGGACGGTCCCGGTCTCGGCGACCGCGAAGTTGGCGCCGGAGACGGCGACCTTGGCCGTCAGGAACTTCGCCCGCAGGTGGCGACGGGCGGCTTCGGCCAGCGCCGCGGGGTCGTCGGTCAGGTCGGCGGGCGCCGAGGGCATCTCCCGCCGGAAGATCTCCCGGATCTCCGCCCGGTTCTTGTGGATGGCCGGCACCAGGATGTGCGAGGGCCGGTCGTGCCCCAGCTGGACGATCAGCTCGGCGAGGTCGGTCTCCAGCGCGGTGATCCCCGCTTCCTCCAGCGCCTCGTTGAGCCCGATCTCCTGGGTGGCCATCGACTTGACCTTGACGACCTCGCGTTCGCCGGTCTCGCGCACCAGCCGCGTCACCAGCGCGTTGGCCTCGGCGGCGTCGCGCGCCCAGTGGACCGTCCCGCCCGCCGCGGTGACCTTCTCCTCCAGCTGCCGCAGGTAGTGGCCGAGGTGGGCGAGGGCGTGGTCCTTGATCTGCTTGGCGGACTCGCGCAGCTCCGGCCAGTCGGCGAGCTCGTCGACGGCCTTGGCGCGCCGGTCGCGGATCGTGCCGGTGGCGTGGGCGAGGTTGCTGCGCAGCCGCGTGTCGGCCACGGCCGCGCGGGCGGCCTTGGGGAAGGAGGGCATGCCCAGGTACGTCGGCATCGTCATGACGTGCTCGCAAGGATCTCGGCCAGGTGCATCACCCGCACGCCCGACCGCTGCCGGGAGAGCGTGCCGCCGATGTGCATCAGGCAGGAGTTGTCGGCGGCGCACAGCACCTCGGCCTTGGTCGCCTTCACCGAGGCGACCTTGTCCGCGCACATCGCCGCCGAGACGTCGGAGTTCTTCAACGCGAACGTCCCGCCGAACCCGCAGCACTCGGCGGCGTCGGGGAGGTCCACGAGGTCGATCCCGCGCACCTCGCGCAGCAGCTGGAGCGGCCGGTCGCCGATCTTCAGCATGCGCAGCGAGTGGCACGTCGGGTGGTAGGTCACGCGGTGCGGGAAGACGGCGCCGACGTCGGTGACGCCCAGCACGTCCACCAGCAGCTCCGACAGCTCGTACACGCGCGGCGCGAGATCAGCGGCCTCGCGGGCGAGCGCGGGGCGTCCGTGGCGGGCGGCGAGCTTGCCGTGCCAGTCGCGGACCATGGCCGCGCACGACCCGGACGGCGCGACGACCGCGTCGTAGCCGGCGAACGTGCGGGTGAAGGACTCGACCATCGGCAGCGCCTGCTCGGGGTAGCCGGTGTTGAGGTGCATCTGCCCGCAGCACGTCTGCGCCTCGGGGAAGACGACCTCGTGGCCGAGTCGTTCCAGCAGCGAGACGACGGCCCTGCCCGTTGCGGGGAAGAGCGTGTCGTTCACGCAGGTGATGAAAAGTGCGATCTTCACGATGTCGTCGATTCCCGTATGACGAGTTCCGGCTGGAACATGATCTGCTGGTGCGCGTGCCCGTCGGGGTCCTCGCACTCCTCGAGCAGCAGCTCCGCGGCGATCCTGCCGAGCCGGTAGGTGGGCTGCCGGACGGAGCTGAGCGGGACCGCCGAGGCGGTGGCGTACTCGATGTCGTCGTAGCCGATGAGCCTCACCCGGTCGGGTACCCGCACTCCCTGCTGGAGCATGGCCCGCAGGACCCCCATCGCCAGCAGGTCGTTGGCGCAGAAGATGGCGTCGGGCAGCTCGCCGAGCAGCTGCCAGGCGGCCTCCTGGCCCGCACGGGGCGTCATTTCGGGGACGATCACATGTCTCAGCGTTCCCCTTCCTGCCGCTTCCAGTGCTTTCAGCGCGCCGGCGTGCCGGTCGGCGCACTGCCGGATGCTCATCGGGCCCGACACGTAGGCGATGTCGCGGGCCCCGGTGTCCAGCAGGTGCGAGACGGCGAGGTGCCCGCCCGAGACGTCGTCGACGGTGACCGAGCACTGGTGCGGGCGGGTCGCGGGGTGGTCGAGCATGACCGCGTTGACGCCGCGCTCGCGCAGCAGCGCCAGCCGGTCGGGCCCCTGGTCGACGGGGGTGACGAGCACGCCGCGCACCTGCTGCTCGGCGAGCATGCGCAGGTTGCGCTCCTCGCGTTCGGCCGAGGTGGCCGAGCTGCACAGGATCACCGCGTAGCCGCGCTCGCTCATCACGTCCTCGACGCCGCGGGCGAGGTCGGTGAAGAAGGGGTTGCCGAGGTCGAGCACCATCAGCCCGACGGTGCGGCCCTGGCCGGCCCGGAGGCTGGAGGCGGAGCCGTTGCGGACGAAGCCGAGTTCCCGGATGGCGGCCTCGACCCTGGCGCGCGTGGTGTCGGCGACCCGTTCGGGCCGGTTGAGGACGTTCGACACGGTGCCGGGGGAGACCCCCGCGTGCGCGGCGACCTCCTTGATGCCCACGGCGCCGCCCCGGGATCCGGTCTGCGGTGTGCTCATGGACGTCCTTGTACTGGATGGGGGCGGTTTCCGGGGGAAGCTTCGCATACTCTCGCCCTCGAGTTAAAACGTGTCAAGTCCTGAAAATTGCCCTCCACCTGGGTCTTGACGGGTAAGCCCGCTCACATCTACGGTTCCAGCGTTCACATAGCTTTAAAACGTTTTTTACCGGAAGAACCGGCAGATGAGATCAGGAGGCGGCAGGTGAGCGAACCGACACCGGTGCTGGCGCTGGTCGACGTGAGCAAGTCCTTCGGCGCGGTCCGCGCGCTGCGGGGCGTGCGCCTCGAGCTGTACGCGGGCGAGGTCCACGCCCTCGCCGGCGAGAACGGCGCGGGCAAGTCGACGCTCGTCAAGACCTTCGCCGGCGTGCACCGCCCCGACGGCGGCCGGATCCTGCTGGGCGGTGAGCCGGTCGTCTTCAACAGCCCGGCCGACGCCCAGGCCGCGGGCGTCGCGGTGATCTACCAGGAGCCCACCCTCTTCCCCGACCTCTCGGTCGCGGAGAACATCTTCATGGGCCGCCAGCCGCGCGGCGCGTTCGGCCGGATCGACCGGACCGCGATGCACGCCGAGGCCGCCGGGCTGTTCGAGCGGCTGGGCGTCCCCATGGACCCGCGCCGGCCCGCCCGCGGCCTGTCCATCGCCGACCAGCAGGTCGTCGAGATCGCCAAGGCGATCTCCCGCGACGCCAAGGTCCTCATCATGGACGAGCCGACCGCGGCGCTGACCGGCCAGGAGACCGCCCGGTTGTTCTCGGTGGTCAAGGCGCTGCGCGAGCAGGGCTGCGCGCTGCTGTTCATCTCGCACCGCCTCGAGGAGATCTTCGAGCTGTGCCAGCGGGTCACCACCCTGCGGGACGGCCAGTGGATCGCCAGCGAGACGCTCGAGGGGCTCACCCCCGACGACCTCGTCACCCGCATGGTCGGCCGCGAGCTCGACGAGCTCTACCCCAAGCAGGACGTCGAGCCCGGCGAGGTGGCGCTGAAGGTCTCCCGGCTCACCCGCGAGGCGGCCTTCACCGACGTCTCCTTCGAGGTGCGGCGCGGCGAGATCGTCGCGCTGGCCGGGCTGGTCGGCGCGGGGCGCAGCGAGGTCGCCCGCGCGATCTTCGGCGTCGACCGCTGGGACGCCGGCTCGGTCGAGGTGGACGGCAGGCCGCTCAAGGCCGCCAGCCCCACCGACGCGATGGCCGCCGGGCTGGCGCTGGTGCCCGAGGACCGCCGCCAGCAGGGCCTGGTGATGGAGATGTCCATCGAGCGCAACATGGGCCTGACCCGGCTGCGCGCCCTCAGCCGCGGCCCCCTGATCTCCCGCGCCGCCGAGCGCGCCAACGCCGCGGACTGGGCGGTGCGGCTCCAGCTCAAGTACGCCAAGGCCGGTGACGCCGTGGGCGTGCTGTCCGGCGGCAACCAGCAGAAGGTCGTGCTCGCCAAGTGGCTGGCCACCGAGCCGTCCGTCCTCATCGTGGACGAGCCCACCCGCGGCATCGACGTCGGCACCAAGGCCGAGGTGCACCGCCTCCTGTCGGAGCTGGCCGCCGGGGGCCTGGCCGTCCTCATGATCTCCTCCGACCTGCCCGAGGTGATCGGCATGGCCGACCGCGTGCTGGTCATGCACGAGGGGCGGATCACCGCCGAGATCCCCCGGGAGCAGGCCACCGAGGAGTCGGTGATGAGCGCCGCCACCGGCCGGTACGGAAAGGAAGCGGCATGACGACCCTCACGTCGGTGCCACCCGCGCACAAGGCGCCCAAGGCCGAAGGAGGCCTGCTCGACCTGGTGCTGCGCGCCCGGGAGCTGAGCATCCTGGGAGCCCTGATCGTCCTGGTGGCGGTCACCGCGATCGTCAACCCGCGCTTCCTGTCGGCGCAGGGCATCGAGGACATCTTCCTCAACGCCTCGATCCTGGTGCTCCTGGCCGTCGGGCAGACGCTCGTCGTCATCACCCGCAACATCGACCTGTCGGTAGGCTCGGTCGTCGGGCTCGTCGCCTTCGTCACCGGCAAGTACGTCTCCGGCGACGACCGCAGCGTGGTCATGGCGATCCTCATCGGCCTGGCGATCGGCGCGCTGTGCGGCCTGGTCAACGGCCTGCTGGTCAGCTTCTGCGGGGTGCCGGCGCTGGTCGTCACCCTCGGCACCCTGTACGTGATCCAGGGGATCGGCTACTACATCGCGCAGGGCGACCAGATCAACGCCGCGGACGTCCCGCAGTCGCTGCTCGACCTGGGCAGCGGCGGCGTGCTCGGCGTGCCCTACCTGCCGCTGATCGCGGTACTGGTGATGGCCGCCGTCGGCTACTACCTGCGGGCCTACCCCTCGGGCCGGGAGTTCTACGCCATCGGCTCCAGCCCCGAGGCCGCGCGCCTGGCCGGCGTCCCGATCCGCCGCCGCGTCCTGACCGCCTACGTCGTCAGCGGCCTGCTCGCCGGGCTGGCCGGCGTGCTGTGGCTGGCCCGCTTCGGCACCGTCGTGGCCGACGCCGCGGGCGGCTGGGAGCTGAAAGTCGTCAGCGCGGTCGTCGTCGGCGGCGTCGCGATCGTCGGCGGCGTCGGCACGGTCTACGGCGCGGCGCTCGGCGCCCTGCTGCTCACCACGATCGGCAGCGTGCTGGTCGTCCTGAAGGTCAACTCGTTCTGGCAGGACGCCCTGACCGGTCTGCTGCTCCTGCTGGCGATCAGCGTGGACCGGCTGCTGGCCCTGCGGATGAACCGGGTACTGCGCAAGAGGAGCGCCCACCATGGCTCTTAAGACAGACGGCGTGCTGGGCCGCTTCCTCCGCTGGGACGTGCTGGTCACCGCCCTGCTCATCGCGGTCTTCCTCGGCGGCTCCGGGATGAACCCCGGCTTCGCCAACACCGGCAACCTCTCCTTCGCCCTGGGCGACCTGGGCGAGATCGCGCTCATCGCGCTGCCGATGACCCTGCTGGTGGTCTGCGGCGAGGTGGACCTGTCGGTCGCCTCGGTGCTGGGCCTGGCCAGCGCGCTGACCGGCTCGCTGTGGAACGCCGGCTGGGCGTTCGAGACGATCGTCCCGGTCGTCCTGGTCGTCGGCCTGGTCTGCGGTCTGATCAACGGACTGCTGGTGACGAGGCTGGGGCTGCCGTCCCTGGCCGTCACGATCGGCACGCTCACCCTCTACCGGGGGCTGGCCTACGTGGTGCTCGGCACCGAGGCCGTCTCCCAGTTCCCCCAGCAGTACGCCGACCTGGCCGTCTCCAACGTGCCCGGCACGCCCATCCCGTACCCGGTGGCCCTCTTCGTGGTGCTGGCCGTCGCGACCGCGCTGCTGCTGCACGCCACCGGCCTCGGCCGTTCCCTCTTCGCGATCGGCAACTCCGAGGAGGCCGCGTTCTTCGCCGGCGTCCGGGTCAAGCGCATCAAGCTCCTGCTGTTCGTGGCCGCCGGAGTGATCTCCGCGTTCGCCGGCATCGTCTTCACCCTGCGCTACGGCAGCGCCCGCGCCGACAACGGCATGGGCCTGGAGCTGACCGTCATCGCCTCCGTCCTGCTGGGCGGCGTCGACTTCGACGGCGGCAAGGGCACCCTCGGCGGCGTGATCGCCGGCGTGCTGCTCATCGGGGTGCTGCGCAACCTGCTCATGCTCGACGACGTCTCGACCGAGATCCAGGCGATCGTCACCGGACTCCTGCTCATCGTCTCGGTGCTCACCCCCCGGCTGACCGCGGTCGTCCGGGAGGCCAGAGCCCGAAGGCGGGTGCCCGTCTGAGGGCACGCCCTTCTCCCCTCCGACCCCCCTCCCACCCCGGAAGGTCATCGAACATGTCCGTTCGTCTCCCCAGCGTGAGATCCGCGCTGTCGCTCGCCACCGCGGGCGTCCTGGCCCTGAGCCTCGCCGCCTGCGGCGGCACCACCAAGGACTCCGCCGAGAACAACAGCGGTTCCAACTCCGGCTCCAAGGCGTCCGCGAACCCGAACGCCCCGATCAAGGAGGGCCTGAAGCTCGCCTTCCTGCCCAAGCAGATCAACAACCCCTACAGCACGATCGTCAACAGGTCGGGCATCGAGGCGGCCAAGGAGTTCAAGGGCGAGGCCAAGGAGGTCGGCCCGTCCGACGCCTCCGCCTCCTCCCAGGTCTCCTACATCAACACCCTGGTCCAGCAGGGCCACGACGCCATCCTCATCGCGGCCAACGACCCCAACGCCGTCTGCGGCCCGCTCAACCAGGCCCGCTCGCGCGACATCAAGATCGTCGCCTACGACTCCGACACCGACAAGAGCTGCCGCGACATCTTCATCAACCAGGCCAGCTCCGAGGAGATCGGCCGCAGCCAGGTCAAGCTGCTGTCCGACCAGATCGGCGGCGAGGGCGAGATCGCGATCCTGTCGGCGACCGCCAACGCCACGAACCAGAACACCTGGATCGAGTTCATGAAGGACGAGCTGAAGAAGCCGGAGTACTCCGGCATGAAGCTCGTCAAGGTCGCCTACGGTGACGACGACGACCAGAAGTCCTTCCAGCAGACCCAGGGCCTGCTGCAGGCGTACCCGAACCTCAAGGGCATCATCTCCCCGACCACGGTCGGCATCGCCGCCGCGGCACGGTACATCTCCAGCTCCCAGTACAAGGGCAAGGTCGTCGTGACCGGCCTGGGCACCCCGAACCAGATGCGCAAGTTCGTCAAGGACGGCACCGTCGCGCAGTTCGCGCTGTGGAACCCCGAGGACCTGGGCTACCTGGCCTCCTACGCCGCCGCCGCGCTGTCCTCCGGCCAGATCACCGGCGCCGAGGGCGAGAAGTTCACCGCCGGCCGCCTCGGCGAGCGGACCATCGGCGCCGACGGCGAGGTCATCCTCGGTCCGCCCTTCACCTTCGACAAGGGCAACATCGACGACTTCGACTTCTGATCACGTCCGGACCCTCCTCGGACGGGGAGGAGGGTCCGGCACCCCCACCACCACCGGAGGACCTCCCATGCGCCGACGTGTCTGCTTCCTGCTGAAGGTGCGCGAGGACAAGCGGGCCGAGTACGCCGAGCGCCACGCGGAGGTGTGGCCCGACATGCTCGCGGCCCTGCGCGACACCGGCTGGCACAACTACTCGCTCTTCCTGCGCGACGACGGGCTGCTCGTCGGCTACCTGGAGACCGACGACTTCCAGGCGGCCCTCGACGGCATGGCCCGCACCGAGGTCAACGCCCGCTGGCAGGCCGCGATGGCCCCCTACTTCGAGGACCTGGACGGCCGCCCCGACGAGGGCATGCGCCCCCTCACCGAGGTCTTCCACCTCGACTGAACGACTCCACCTTGACCGACATCCGATTCGGGGATCGTGACCATGACTGACATCACGGCCGGGCTGGACGCCCTGGCCATCGAGACGCCCTCCTGGGCCTACGGCAACTCCGGGACCAGGTTCAAGGTGTTCGCCCAGCAAGGGGTGCCCAGGGATCCCTTCGAGAAGCTCGCCGACGCCGCGCAGGTCCACGCCTTCACCGGGGCGGCCCCGAAGGTCGCGCTGCACATCCCCTGGGACAGGGTGGAGGACTACGCCGGGCTCGCCGCGTACGCCGGAGAGCGGGGCGTCGCGCTGGGGACGATCAACGCCAACGTCTTCCAGGACGACGACTACATGCTCGGCTCGGTCACCAACCCCGACCCGCGGGTCCGGCGCAAGGCGACCGACCACCTGCTGGAGTGCGTCGACATCATGGACGCCACCGGCTCGCGCGACCTCAAGCTGTGGTTCTCCGACGGCACGAACTACCCCGGCCAGGACGACATCCGCGCCCGGCAGGAGCGCCTCGCCGAGGCCCTCCAGGAGGTCTACGCCCGCCTCGGCGACGACCAGCGCATGCAGCTGGAGTACAAGCTCTTCGAGCCGGCGTTCTACACCACCGACGTGCCGGACTGGGGCACCTCGCTGCTGCACTGCCTCGCCCTCGGTCCCAAGGCCGTGGTCTGCGTCGACACCGGCCACCACGCGCCGGGCACGAACATCGAGTTCATCGTCGCCCAGCTGCTGCGCGTCGGCCGCCTCGGCGCCTTCGACTTCAACTCCCGGTTCTACGCCGACGACGACCTCATGGTCGGCTCGGCCGACCCGTTCCAGCTCTTCCGGATCATGCACGAGGTGGTCCGCGGCGGCGGCCTCGGCGCCGACTCCGAAGTCGCCTTCATGCTCGACCAGTGCCACAACATCGAGCCGAAGATCCAGGGCCAGATCCGGTCCGTCATGAACGTCCAGGAGGCCACCGCCAAGGCCCTCCTGGTCGACACCGCGGCGCTGAAGGCCGCGCAGGACTCCGGCGACGTGCTCGGCGCGAACGCCGTCCTGATGGACGCCTACAACACCGATGTCCGCCCGCTGCTCGCCGAGTGGCGCGAGGCCAAGGGCCTGGCGGGCGACCCGATCGCCGCGTACAAGGCGTCCGGGTACCTCGAGAAGATCTCCGCCGAGCGTGTCGGCGGCAACCAGGCCGGCTGGGGGGCCTGATTCTGATGAGCGATGCTGTGAACACCGTTGTGCAGGACCTGCTGAACCGTTGTCACGAGCTGGGCGCCGACCCGCGGAACACCAACTACGCGGGAGGGAACGCCTCCGCCAAGGGCGTCGAGACCGACCCGGTCACCGGCGAGCCCGTCGACCTCATGTGGGTCAAGGGCTCCGGCGGCGACCTGGGCACCCTGAAGGCGTCGGGCCTGGCCGTGCTGCGCCTGGACCGGCTGCGCGCCCTGGTGAACGTGTACCCGGGGGTGGAGCGCGAGGACGAGATGGTCGCCGCGTTCGACTTCTGCGCGCACGGCAAGGGCGGCGCCGCGCCGTCGATCGACACGGCCATGCACGGCCTGGTCGAGGCGGCGCACGTGGACCACCTCCACCCGGACAGCGGCATCGCGATCGCGACCGCCGAGGACGGGGAGGAGCTCACCCGGAGGATCTTCGGGGACAGGGTGGCGTGGGTGCCGTGGCGGCGCCCGGGATTCCAGCTCGGGCTGGACATCGCAGCGATCAAGGCGGAGAACCCGCAGGCGATCGGCGTGATCCTGGGCGGCCACGGCATCACCGCGTGGGGGGAGACCTCCCAGGAGTGCCAGGCCAACTCGCTGGAGATCATCGGCACGGCCGAGGCGTTCCTGGCCGAGCACGGGCGTCCGGAGCCGTTCGGTCCGGTCATCCCCGGCTACGAGCCGCTGCCGGAGGCCGAGCGCCGCGCCCGCGCCGCCGAGCTGTTCCCGCTGGTCCGCGGGCTCGCCTCGACGGACAAGCCGCAGGTCGGCCACTTCACCGACGATGACGCCGTGCTGGACTTCGTCTCCCGCGCCGAGCACCCGCGCCTGGCCGCGCTCGGCACGTCCTGCCCGGACCACTTCCTGCGCACCAAGGTCTCGCCGCTCGTCCTGGACCTGGCGCCCGGCGCCCCGCTGGACGAGGTCAAGGCCCGGCTGAAGGAACTCCACGCCGCCTACCGCGCGGACTACGCCGCCTACTACGACCGCCACGCCACGCCGGAGTCCCCGGCGATGCGCGGCGCGGACCCGGCGATCGTGCTGGTGCCGGGCGTCGGCATGTTCTCCTTCGGCGCGAACAAGCAGACCGCGCGCGTCGCGGGCGAGTTCTACGTCAACGCGATCAACGTGATGCGCGGCGCCGAGTCGGTGTCGAGGTACGCGCCGATCGAGGAGTCGGAGAAGTTCCGCATCGAGTACTGGTCGCTGGAGGAGGCCAAGCTCCAGCGCATGCCCAAGCCCAAGCCGCTCGCCACCCGCGTGGCGTTCGTGACGGGCGGCGGCTCGGGCATCGGCGCGGCCACCGCCCGCCGCCTGGCCTCCGAAGGCGCGTGCGTCGTCGTGGCCGACCGCGATCTGGCCGCCGCCGAGAAGGTCGCGGCTGAGCTCGGGGCGGGCGCGCTGCGCGCCTCGGACGTGGCGATCGCGGTGGCCGCCGACGTCACCAGCGAGGACGAGATCAAGGCGGCGCTGGCCGCGGCGGTCCTGGCCTTCGGCGGCGTCGACCTGGTGGTCAACAACGCCGGCCTGTCGCTGTCCAAGCCGCTGCTGGAGACCACCGTCGCCGACTGGGACCTGCAGCACGACGTCATGGCGCGCGGCTCGTTCCTGGTCTCCCGCGAGGCCGCCCGCATCATGATCGAGCAGGCGATGGGCGGCGACGTCGTCTACATCTCCTCCAAGAACTCGATCTTCGCGGGCCCCAACAACATCGCCTACAGCGCGACCAAGGCCGACCAGGCCCACCAGGTCCGCCTGCTGGCGGCCGAGCTGGGCGAGCACGGCGTCCGCGTCAACGGCATCAACCCCGACGGGGTCGTCCGCGGCTCCGGCATCTTCGCCTCCGGCTGGGGCGCCAACCGCGCCGCCGTCTACGGCGTCGAGGAGGAGAAGCTCGGCGAGTTCTACGCCCAGCGCACCCTCCTCAAGCGCGAGGTCCTGCCCGAGCACGTCGCCAACGCCGTCTTCGCCCTCACCGGCGGAGACCTGACCCACACCACCGGCCTCCACATCCCCGTGGACGCCGGCGTCGCCGCGGCCTTCCTGCGCTGACGCCCACCGCCCGGGCCGCCTCCGGCCGCGGCCCGGGCGCGCTCCACCGGCCGGTCCGCCCCGGCCGTTCCAGGCCGTCCCGGACGGCGGCGTTCTCGGGGGACGCCGCCGCTCCTTTCTCACCCTGCCTTCGTGAAACCGAGGTTCGGCATGCCCGAAAACAGCCCCGTCTTCTCCCGACGTCGCTTCCTTCAGACCGCCGCCGTGGCCGGCACCGCCGTCGCCGTCGCGGGTGGTCCCGGCGGTACGCCCGCCGCGCTGGCCGACGCCGGTTCCACCGATTTCCCCGCACTCCCCGCCTCGGTACGGCCCTGGTTCCGCTGGTGGTGGCCGGACGGCCTCGTCGACCCGGCCGAGATCGCCCGCGAGATCGACCAGATCGCCGACGCCGGGTTCGGCGGTGCGGAGATCGCCGCGGTCCACCACAGCATCAAGGACAAGTCGGTGCTCGACCCGGCCGGACACGGCTGGGGGAGCGCCCCCTGGATCGCCGGTGTGGAAGCCGCGTTGGAGCGTGCCAACAGGCGCGGCATCGGCATCGACCTGACGCTCGGCCCGGCCTGGCCTTCCGCCACCCCGACGATCACGCCCGACAGCGCGGCGGCCTGCAAGGAGCTGGCGTACGGCGCGGTCAAGGTCGCCGCCGGGACCGAGTACACCGGCCCCGTGCCGCCGCCCCTCGTCGCCGCCCACGGCGACGTCGAGGAGAAGCTCCGGTACGTGCACGCGATGCGCGTCAACGCCGCGAACAACACGCGCAAGGAGGTCGGACTCGAGCCCGCCTCCCACGTCGCCCTGTTCGATGCCGTCGCCGACGGGCAGATCTCCTGGACCGCGCCCGCCGACGGCGACTGGTACCTGTTCGCCTACTGGGAGCGCGGTTCGGGCCAGCAACCGGAGTCCGGCCCGCACACCGCCCCCGAGTCCTACGTCGTCGACCACTTCAGCGCCGAGGGCACCCGCGCCGTCATCGACTTCTGGGAGGAGTCGGTCCTGACCAGGGAGCTGCGCAGGCTGCTCAAGCGCAACGGCGGCGCGCTGTTCGAGGACTCCTTCGAGCTGGAGACCGACGCCCTGCAGTGGACGCCGAAGATCGACGAGGAGTTCGAGAAGCGGCGCGGCTACGCGCTGTGGCCCGTCCTGCCGGCGATCCTGCTGAACAACGAGAACACCGTCTTCGCCTTCGACGCCGTGCTCAGCCGCGAGGTCCGGCACGACTACTGGGAGACCGTGGCGAACCTGTTCGACGAGCGGCACTTCCGGCCGCTGCGCGACTGGGCGCACCGGCTCGGCATGAAGCTGCGCGCCCAGCCTTACGGGCTGAACACCGACGCCATCGCCTCGTCCGCGATCCTGGACGTCACCGAGGGCGAGTCGCTGGGCTTCAAGAACCTCGACGACTACCGGGCGCTGGCCGGCGGGCGCGACATGGGCGGCCACCTCGTCATGTCGTCCGAGACCGGCGCCTACCAGGGCGGCGCCTACGCCACCACCTGGAAGAAGATCATCCGGACGATGTCCGGCGCGTACGCGGCGGGCCTGAACCAGACGGTGTTCCACGGCTTCTCCTACGCCACCGCGCCCGGCGTGCAGTGGCCCGGCTTCGCGGCGTTCACGCCCTACGACGGCAAGGTCGGCTTCTCCGAGTCGTGGGGGCCGCGCCAGCCCAGCTGGACCCACATCAACGATATCTCCGACTACTTCGCGCGGATCCACGCCGTCACCCAGGCCGGCTCCATGCGCGCCGACATCGCCGTCTTCCGGCAGACCGGCTACTCCAAGACCGGTATCGGCGTCGGCTGGCTGACCTCGAACGGCGTCCCGCTCGGCTGGACCCACCAGATGATCAGCGCGCCCCTGCTCGACCTGCCGTCCGCGCGGGTCCGCGGCGGGCGGCTGGCTCCCGACGGCCCGGCCTACAAGGCGGTCGTCATCGAGGGCGACCGGTTCTACGGACGCGCCGCCACCCTTCCGCTGGACGTGGCGCGGAAGTTCCTCTCCTACGCCAAGGCGGGCCTGCCGATCGTCTTCGTCGGCGAGTGGTCCGCCGCGACCATCCCCGGCAAGGCCGTCGGGAACGAGAACGAGCGGCTCAGGGCGGTTCTCACCGAGCTGTTCGCGCACCCGAAGGCACGCGTCGTCACGACCGAGGCGGAACTGCCCGCCGCGCTGGCCGACCTCGGCGTCACACCCGACGCCCGGTACGCCGCGGCCTCGACGCTGCTCAACGCCCACCGCGTCGACAAGGGCATGGACCTGTACTACCTGTCCAACGGCAAGCACGCCGAGAGCAGCAAGGGCGTCGTCGCCATCGACCACGAGGTGACGTTCACCCGCAGCGGCCGCGACCGCGTCCCGTACCTCCTGAACCTGTGGAGCGGCGAGGTCGAGCGCATCGCCCGCTACACCGAGAACGGCGACGACGTGACCGTCCGGGTGGCCTTGCAGGTCAACCAGACCTGCGCGGTCATCCTGGCGCGCAGGGCCTGGCTGCGGGAGGCGAGCACCGGCCTGCACGCGGTGTCCACCACGGCCGACTCCGTCCACTACCGGGGGAGCCGCCGCCTGCAGATCCGCGCCAAGGCCCCCGGCACCTACACCACGGCCCTCTCGGACGGGCGGACCGTGGCCACGGAGGTCGAGGCGGTGCCCGCGGTCATCACCCCCGCGGCCTGGACCGTGACGGCCGATTCCTGGCTGCCCGGCGCGACCCCCGTGGAGACGGTGAAGGAGAAGGTGACCGCGGAGCTGACCACCCTGGCCCCCTGGTCGACCATCCCGGCCCTCCAGGACGTCTCGGGCGTCGGCCGCTACACCACCACCTTCGCCCTCGACGCCTCCTGGACCGACGACAACGGCGCCTACCTGGAGCTCGGCGAGGTCTTCGACACCGTACGGGTCACCCTCAACGGCAAGGCGCTGCCGCCGGCCGACCTCATCAACCCGGTCCTCGACCTGGACGGTCACCTCAAGAAGGGCGTCAACACCCTGGTCGTCGAGGTCACCACGACCCTGAACAACCGCCTCCGCCTGTCCGATCCGGGCGTCTACGGCGCCAACCCCCGCCAGGCCTACGGCCTGACCGGTCCCGTTCGTATCGTCCCCTACACGAAGAAGAATCTCTGACGCTCTGCCAGCGGACTTCTGAGCCGGAAGAAGCGGGACGGAGGGGTGCCGTTCCGCTTCTTCTTCGGGTCGGGGGCCGAAGAGCTTGACTTAAAGTTAAGTTAAAGTTTTAGCATCTCCTGTGATCGACGAGCGGCCGTGGACGCGGCCGCCGCCGCTGAACGGGAGAACGAGATGACTGTTGAGAACACGCGGGACGTGGCGGTCCTGGGCCTCGGCGAGATGGGTGCCGCGATCGCGGGCGCGCTCCTGGCGGCAGGGCACCGGACCACGGTGTGGAACCGCACTCCGGAGAAGGCCGAGGAGGCGGTGGCCGGGGGCGCGAGGCGGGCGGCGACGGTACCCGACGCCGTCGCCGCGGGTGAGGTGGTGTTCATCAGCGTCAAAGGCGCTGCCGCCGTCCGGAAGATCCTGGAGGAGGCGGGTGGCGCCCTCGCCGGTCGCACGGTGGTGAACCTGACGGACGGCACGTCCGCCGAGGCGAGGGAGACGGCCCGCCTCGCCGCCGGATCGGGCGCGGAGTACCTGCACGGCCAGATCATGACGATCGTCCCGGGCATCGGCCACCCGGAGGCCGTGGTGTTCTTCGGCGGAGAACAGGCCGTGTACGACCGCCACCGTCCGCTGCTCGACCTCCTGGGCGGAAAGGGGACCCTGGTGGCGGCCGACCCCGGAGTGCCGGTCCTTTACGGCATGTCCGTGCACGGCATCATGTGGGGTCTTCTGAACGGCTTCCTGCACGCCGCCGCCCTGCTGACGGACGAGGGCGTCGAGTTGAAGCGCTTCCTCGACCAAGCCGCCCCGTCCCTGGCGGCGCTCATGTCGTTCCTGCCGTCGATCGCCGACGAGGTCGAGCACTCCCGGCACGCCGCGGAGTACGGCGCCCTGCGCCACCACCACCCGTCCGTCGACGACCTCCTCCGCGAAAGCCGCGACCGGGGCGTCGACGACCGGCTCCCCGCCCACACCCTGTCCCTGGTCGCCCGGGCCCTCGCCGACGGCCACGCCGACGACAGCTACTCCCGCCTGGTCGACGCCTTCCGCACCCCCTGACGCCTGGGCCGCCCGGCGCCTTTGGGCGGGCGTCCCGATCGGTCCGGCCGCGCCTCTCGTACGGCCGGATCCACGAGCCGTCGGGAGGGCCATCCGGGACGATCGCCGAAGGCGGCACGGGGCGCGTGGGAGCGGATCGTCAGTCGTCGGGGAAGGAGTAATACAGGTGGTCGGCGTAGAAGGAGGCGAAAGGCGTCGACCAATCCTTGCGGAGCTCCTCCAGCCAGGCCGTCTCCCGGCCGTCGAGGGCGGCCCGGGCCCGGGTGACGGCGATGTCGATCTCGACGTCGATCAGGCTCTGGGCGGCCGTCGCCAGATCCTCTTCGTTGATGCTGAAGATCTCGCCCGGCTCCAGCAGGAAGTGGCGGGACCGCTGCTTCTCCAGATGCAGGGCGGTGCGGGCGGCCAGGTCGTCGAAGCCCTCCCGGTCGTCGACCTCCCCCTCGCCCACCAGGCGGAGCAGGGCGGTGAGAAGGTCGGCGCCCGCGGCGTAGTCGGCGGCCACGCAGATCCGGTGATTCCAGATCATCGACGGCACGACGGCCGGTTCGTGCCCGGCCAGGAGCAGATGGGCCAGCGGGATGCTCCAGTTGTGCTCGGAGACGCATCTGACCGGCCGGGGGACGCCCTGCTCCGTCGGCAGGGAGTCGGCCGCGTAAAGATAGGAACGATTCGCCACGGACACGACTTTAGCCGGAAGATCACCCAAGCCGGTTGATCTTGTCGCGACCGTCCGGCGGGCGTCCGCACCGGGCGGCGTCAGGGCCGGGGCGGCGCCAGCATTCCCTCGACGACGCGGCGGACCTTGCCGACCGCGTCGTCGTCTCCCATGCGCAGGGCGGTGTTCGCCGCGCACAGCAGGGCGTCGATCTGGAAGGCGGCGAGCGGGGCGTCCAGGTCGGCGATCTCGCCCGCCGCCACGGCCTGGCGCAGCTCGCCCGCGAGGGTCTCGGTCCACTCCTGCTGGTCGCGGAACAGCGCGTCCCGGACCGGGCCGGGCCTGCTGTCGAAGCCCGCCAGGTTCGCGGCGCGGAAGCAGCCGCCGGCGAACAGCGGAGCCGTGGCGTACTCGACCCAGCGGTCGAGCAGCGCGCGCAGGCGGGCCGCACCGGGAGGCGCCGACCGGGCCGGGCGGATGACGGCGTCGATGAACATGCGCCGCGCGTGCTCGACGGCGGCCACCTGCAGCGCCTCCTTGGACTTGAAGAGGGTCTGGACACCGGCTTTGCTGACCCCGGCCTCGGCCGCGAGCCGTCCGAAGCTGATGTTCTCGAGCCCTTCGAGCGAGGCGAGGTCGACCGCGTGCCGCAGCACCAGCTCCCGTGTGCGGGCCCCGCGCAGAAGGCGCTTGTCGGTGGTACGGCCCACGGCACTCTCCATACGGTCGACCGTATCCCGACCCGGAGACCTCGTCCGCCGCCCCATGCCGCACCGGCGCCGCCGTCACGGACCCGCGGGGACGGAGGCGACCCCCGGCCGGTACCCGTGGGCATCGGCCGGGGGCCGCTCGCCTGCGGTCTTCGCATCCGCGGATTCGCCTGCACCACTTTCCCGTCCCGTACGGCGGCGGATCCGTGCCCTTCAATCGGGGAGAGCCAGGGATGCGGTGCTCTCGGAACCGGAGCCGGTCCATTCGGCGGCGAGCCCGCGGTAGTAGGAACTGGAGGCCATCAGGTCGTGGTGGGTGCCGGACGCGGTGACGGCGCCCTGGTCGAGCACGATGATCCGGGTGGCGGTGCGGATGGTGGTGAAGCGGTGCGCGATGACGATGAGGGAGCACTCGGCGGCGGCCTGATCGATCGTGCGGCGTAGCGCGGCCTCGTTCTCGGCGTCCAGGTGGGCGGTCGGTTCGTCGAGGAGCAGCAGGCGGGGGCGGGCCAGGAGGGCGCGGGCGATCGCGACCCGCTGACGCTCACCGCCGGACAGCGCCGCCCCGCGTTCGCCCACCGGAGTGTCCAGACCCAGCGGCAGCCGGGTGACCAGTCCGCTGAGATTGGCCAGCCCGATCACGCGTTCGAGATCGGCTCCGGCCGCCTCGGGGCGGGCGTAGAGGAGGTTGTCGCGGAGCGTGCCGTGCAGGATCGGGCAGTCCTGGTCGACCAGGCCGATCCCGGCCCGGTGGGCGGCGCGGTCCAGCCGGCGCAGGTCGGCGCCGTCCGCCAGGATCCGGCCGCGGCCGGGGTCGTAGAAGCGCTCGATCAGCGCGAAGACCGTCGACTTCCCGGCTCCGGACGGGCCGATCAGCGCGAGGTGCCCGCGGTCGGGAACCTGGAAGGACACCCCGCGCAGTACCGGCCGCTCCGGCTCGTAGCCGAACCACACGTCGCGGAACTCCAGTACCGGGGTGTTCTCGCACGCTGTCGGCGGCACCGCTGAGCCGCTCCCCTCGCGGGGCCAGGCGAGCACCTCGTTGATCCGGTGCACCGCGCCGGTCGCCTGCTGCAGGACGCTGGCCGCCTCGAAGACCGAGCCGAGCGGCCCGGCCAGGTACACCATGTACAGCAGGAAGGCGACGAGATCGGCGATCGACCCCGCACCGGACGCGACACGCATCCCGCCGATGAGCAGGACCAGCAGGAACGAGCCGTTGATCGCCAGATCACCGGCGGGCGCGACGGCCGCGTCGTACCGGGCCATCCGTACATTCGCGGTGTAGGCGTCGTGGGCCCGCCGCGCGATGCGCCCCGCCTCTCTGTCCTCGGCACGGCAGGCCCGTACGGTGCGGATCGCGCCCAGCGCCCGTTCGAGGTCGGCGGCCAGCTCACCGGTCGCGGTCTGGCCCGCCAGAGATGCCGCCCGGACCCTGCGCAGGGCGAGCCAGAGCACCGAGCAGGCGACGGCGACCGGTGCCGCGACCAACAGGAACAGGACCGGGTCCAGCCAGACCATCAGCGCCACGGCCCCGGCCAGCCCGAAACAGCCTGTCACCGCGTCGGTGAACCCGGTGGCGACCACCTGGCGCAGCGCGGTGGTGTCGGTGCCGGCCCGGGAGATCAGGTCACCGAGCCGGCGCCGGTCGTACACCGGCATCCGCAACCGCAGCAGCCGGTCGATCAGCCTGAGCCGGACGCCGAGCACCACCGCCTCACCGGCGCGCGCCAGGGCATACCGAACACCCCCCTCGGTCAGCGCCTGCGTGAGGCACAGCACGACCAGCGCCACCACGGCGCCCCACGCCACCGGGCCGGAGCCGGCACTCTCGATCACCCTCTTGACCAGCAGCGGCTGCACCAACCCCAGTCCCGAGGCGGCCAGCGCCAGCGCCAGCGCGCCCCCGGCCGCCCCGCGCTGCCCGGCCAGCAGCCCCAGCATCTCGCGCAGTCCCACCCGACGGCCCTCGACCCTCCCGTCTTCGGCCCGATCGCCTCCGATGCCGCGCGGGTCACCGCTCATGGCGAGGGGGCACGGACAGCAGGGGGCTGAGGTAGCCGTCGGGCGTCCCTTCGCCGACCATCCGGCCGTCCGCCTCGACCCAGGCGTGCGCGCCGAACGGGGGCATCGTCCGGACGCCGACGCACCAGGTCGGCCAGGTGCCCGACATCCGGCACAGCAGGACGGTCGCCAACGACCGGGGAAGGCAGCCCTGCGGGCCGAGGCAGACGAGGCTGACCGCGAGCACGGCGTCACGCGCGGCCTTCGCCTGGTCGTGGGCGGCGGGCACGGCGCCCCGGCTCAGCAGTGCCAGGATCCACCGGATGCGGCGGGGCGGCAGCAGGGCCAGCAGGCGGGCCGACACCACGGCGCCGCGGGCGGCGATCCGGCGGCCCGCGGGGATGCCGGTGGGGCGGTGGAGCGCGCTGGGCGTCGTCATGAGATCACCAACCGGGCGGATCGGAGCTCCTCCAGCAGCGCGGTCACGTCCCGAAGCGCCCGCGGTTCTTCGACCTCGAACTCCTCGGCCAGCGCCGCGGCGGTCCGCTCCGGGCCGGCGCCGGCCAGCATCAGCCGGACGATGAGCGCTCCCGTGGGGTTGAGCTGCCAGTACTCTCCGCTGCGCTCGTCGAGCAGCACGGTGCCGTACGAGGTGTCCGCGGTGGACACCCCGGGACGCAGTCGCAGTCCCAACGGGTTCTCCTTTCAGGGACGGGACACCGGATGCCGGGAGCCGCGCGCGGTGAGCGTGCGCAGCCAGACCTCGCAGCCGATGGTGGAGTACAAGATCGCCTCTCGTAGGGCAGGGGTGGCCGGGCGGTCCGCCAGCTCCTTCAGCCGCCGCACGTCGACCAGTCCCAGCTCGGCCAGGCGGGACTCCGACCACAGCGCCGACAGGTCCTCACGGTGCGCGCGCAGGCCGGCGGAGGCGTCCAGCGCGGCCGTGGCCTTGCTGCTGCGCCGCAGGCACTCGTCGGGCACGATGCCGTGCATCGCCGCGACCAGGAGCGGCTTGTAGCGCCACGGCGTCACCCGGTCCTGCGGCCGGACGGCCAGGCACGCCTCGATCACCCGGTCGTCGAGGTAGGGGGAGGCCATGGGCAGGCCCGCCCGGGTGCTCATCTGCTCCCACTGCCGGATGATCCGGGTGCACTCGTGGATCGCGTAGAGGTCGACGTGCAGCCCCCGGTCGGAGGACAGCGGCGTGGCCGTGGCGGCCGCCTCCCGCACCGCCTCGCCCGCCTCCCGCACCGCCTCGGGGGTGACCCAGTCGAACATCCGGGGAGCCGTTCCCCAGCCGAGCGCGTTCGCCGCGGACGAAGGAGGAGGGCGGCGCAGGTCCGCGGCCGAGTCCGCCAGCCACCGGCGGTAGGAGCGGTTGTCGGCCAGCGCCCGCGCGGTGTCCCCGGCCGGCCGGTTGAACAGGGAGCCGAAGCCGCGGAGCCGGTTCAGCGCGAGCAGGGGCCGTCTGCGCAGCAGCCGGTGATAGTAGGCCTCCGAGCACCAGGCGACGTGGTCGCCGCCGATGCCGGTCAGGTGCAGGCGGCTGCCCTTGGCGACCAGCCGGGGCACGTGGCCGAGCATCCGGGCGCGGTCCATCACCCCGATGGTCGGCTCGTCCAGCGGATCGTCGATCTCCAGCAGGTCCGCGTAGACCAGCGGGGACTCCTCGACGGGCCAGACGGCATGCTCCACCTCGGGCAGGTGGGCGGCCGCGCGCAGCGCCCACGGAAGGTCGTCGTCGGCGGGATCGAGTCCCGGCCAGGTGCCGGCGATGACCCGGGCCTCGCCCCGGGCGGCGAGGAAGCACAACGAGGTCGAGTCGAGCCCGCCGGAGAGGTCGCAGCTCACGGTACCGCCGCCCCGGGTGCGGGCCTCGACCGCCTCGGCCAGCGCGGACCTGACGTCGACGGCGCCTTCGGCCAGGGACCGCACGGGTTCCGGTGGTGCCCACCAGCGGTCCTGCCGGAAGGTCAGCCCGTCCGGCAGCACGGTGAGGCGGTGGCCGGGGTCGACGCTCTGGACGCCCTGCCACAACGAGGTCCGGAGCATCGGGTGCGGGACGGGCCACAACAGGCGCACCGCGATCTGCCGCACGTCCGGTTCGGCGCCGAGGAGGGAGGCCAGGACGTCGGCGCGGTCGGCGGCCACGGTGACGCCGTTCACCCGGGCGTGGAACACCAGCCGCAGACCGGAGGCGGTGCCCTGGACGCACAGCCGTCCGTCCAGCGCGGCCACCAGGTGGAAGCTGCCCGGCAGGGACCGGGCGAGCCGGCCGAGTCCCGCCGGGTCGGTCAGCCGCCCGGCTTCCCGGGTCAGCCGTGCGGTGTCGGCGGGGCAGGAGCCGATGACCGCCAGCCGGGTGTTCCCGGCTTCGGCCACGGTGATCTGGTCGTCCGGCCAGCGGCCGACCAGCCAGGGCCGGCCCGAGGGATGGGGGAGGACGCGGGAGCCGGGGGAGCGGAAGGCCGGGGCCACGGCGAGCGCGGCCTCGCGGTCCGGAAGGACCACGAAGTGCGACTCGCCGTGACCCGGCATGCCGAAGCGTTCTGGCATGGGTCGGACCGGTATCCGTTCCGCTCAGTTCTTGCTGAGGATCAGACGGTCGTTGCCGTTCTTGCCGAGGAGGCCGGTCACCTTGCGGAAAGTTCCGGATGCCACCAGGGCGGGGGGTTCGTAGCGCTGCATGATCTCCCTTTCTGAGGGGACGAGAGAAGGATTAAGCCTTCCTCGAACCTTCATCCAACGGTCTCTGACCAGCGGATTTCGGTAGAGGAGTGCAAAGGGAGTTTCGCAGCTCCGGCAGGGCTCGTCCAATGTCGCTATTCTCCCGATTTCTCTTTTGGTCAAAGATCGACTCAAGCATGAAATGGTGATAAAGGCGCATTTGGTTACTGGGTTTCGGTGGTGGGGAGAGTCGCCATGGTCGACTAAACAACCGTGGTGGTGACATTTTTTTGGCGCTCCTGCGGGCCGCGTCTATCGCGCGGTACCGGATTCCCGCGAAGCGGAGAGGGCGGCGAGACCCGGTCGCGCTTGCATGGCGGGAGGAGGCGTGTGCTTCTGTTTCCCGTTCCGTCGTGTCAAGGGGAGCGGGATCATGCGGCAGTGGTTTCGGACGGGAGGCGGACGGCACCGTGCGGACGGGCTTGAAGAGGATGGAAGGCCTCACGCCGGGATCGTTGTGATCGCGGCTCTACGACCGGTTCGCCTGATCCGGCCGCCGCTTCGGTGCCTAGTCGAAGTCGACTTCGGGCTCTTCGGTGCGGCGGGAGGAGGCCAGGTCCCAGACGGGGACCATGGCGAGGACCAGCAGTGCCGCGAACGCCAGCAGGATCGGGGACAGCAGCGGGTGGGCGAAGGCCAGCGCGGCGAGCAGGGCCAGGGCCGTCAGCCTCGGGCGGGACCAGTGGCCGAAGACGGTGCGGGTGAACAGCAGGTGCCCGGTGAGGAACAGGCCCGCGCCGCCCAGGACGGCCGCGGCGGTGCCCGCCGTGGTGTGGCCGGTGGGGTGGGCGATGACGAGTTCGTCGGCGACCGCGGCGACGATGATGCCGGCGACGATCGGGAGGTGCCCGTAGGTGTAGGCGTTGCGGCCGACCCGGCCGGGGTCGGGGCAGGTGGCGATCGCCTCGGCGGAGGCCTCGGCCGTCCGGTCGAAGTAGATCCACCAGAAGGCCACCGAGGAGAGGAACGCCAGGGCGAACGCGGCGGTCGCCGCCGCGCCGTAGGGGTGCTTCGCGTAGGTGACGCCGGTGAGCAGCACCGACTCGCCGAGCGCGATGATGACGAAGAGCTGGCAGCGTTCGGCCATGTGGGCGCCGTCGATCGACGACCAGTCGGAGGTCGCGGAACGGCCGAGGCCGGGGACGAAGTAGCCGCTGGACGGCCCGGCGAGGTCGATGAGGGCGGCGGCGACCCACAGCGCCACGAGGGCGGTGCCGCCGAGGGTGCCGCCGGCGATCCACAGCGCGCAGGACGGCACGAACCAGCAGAGGATCCGCTGGAAGGTCGGTCCGAGCGGGGTGCCGCGGGTGACCAGGACCCCGTAGAGGGTGCGGCCGACCTGGACGGCGGTGTAACCGAGCGCGAACCACAGGGCGCGTTCCTCGAACGCCTCGGGGATGGCGGTCGCCATGAGCAGGCCCGCCAGCATCACCCCCGTCAGCACCATGCGGAAGACCGGATGGTCGGGGTCGAACCAGTTCGTGGCCCAGGTGGTGTACATCCAGCACCACCAGACCGCCAGCAGCAGCAGCCCGGTCTGCAGGGCGTTCCCCGGCGTCAGCTCCCCGAGGAGCCGGTGGGACAGCTGGGTGACGGCGAACACGAAGACGAGGTCGAAGAAAAGCTCGAAAAAGGAGACTTTCGTCGAGGTCGCGGCCGTGCGATCGCGCAAGGGGGATGGCATTCCCTCAATTTAACGGGTGAGGACCCGGGTCTCGCGGCGTCGTGGTTCGCCTGGAAAGAACACGGGTCCCGCCCTTCGGAGAAGGACGGGACCCGTGGGAGAGGGCCGGGGGTCAGCCCATGTGGACGGCGGTGCCGTTCTCGGACTGCTCCTGGCGGGGGGCGTTGACGGCGGCGGCGACGATGACGAGCGCCGCGACGAACAGGGTGGAGGCCACCAGGAAGGCGGCGGTGTAGCCGTGGGTCAGCGCCTCCGAGGCCTGCTTCAGCAGGGGGAGGTCGCCGAGGGCCAGGGCCTGGAAGAACCTCTCCGAGGCGTGGGGGAGATCGCCGTTCGCCACGCCGGCGGAGATGGTGCTGAGCGCGGCGAGGCCGAGGGCGCCGCCGATCTGCTGGGTGGTGTTGAGCAGCGCGGAGGCGATGCCGGCGTCCTGGTCGCGGACCTTGCTGACGGCGCCGAGGGTCATCGGGACGAAGCTGACGCCGAGCCCGACGGCGGTGATGAACATCGCCGGGAGGATGTGGGTGAGATACGGCGAGCCGGGCTCCAGGGCGGAGAACCAGAACATGCCGAGCGCGGCGACCACCAGGCCGGGCCCGGCGATCAGCCGGGGGGCCAGGCGGGTGACGAGCTGGGTGCCGACCCCCGCGGCGACGCCCATGCCGAGGCTGAAGGGCAGGTAGGCCAGGCCGGTCCGGACGGGGCTGTAGCCGTGGACCTGCTGGAGGTAGAGGGTGAGGAAGTAGAAGGTGGCGAACATGCCCGCGCCGATGAACATCACGGTGGCGTACGCGCCCGCGCGGTTGCGGTCGGCGAACAGGCGCAGCGGCATCATCGGGTGGGCGGAACGCGTCTGGATCACCAGGAAGACGGCGAGCAGGACGAGCGCGGCGGCGCCGGAGGCCAGCGTGAGGGAGTCCGTCCAGCCGTCCTCACCGCCCCGGGTGATGCCGTAGACGAGGGCGAGGAGGCCGCCGGTGCCGGTGACGGCGCCGGGGACGTCCAGGCCGCCGGTGTTGCGTTCGCCTTCGGCCAGGACCTTCGTCCCGGCGAGCACGACGAGGCCGATGGGGACGTTGACGAACATGACCCAGCGCCAGTCCAGGTAGTCCGTCAGCACGCCGCCCAGCAGCAGGCCGACGGTGGAGCCGATGCCCGCCATCGCGGCGTAGACGCCCATCGCCTTGTTGCGCGGCCTGCCCTCGGGGAAGTTCACCGTGATCAGCGACAGCGCGGTCGGCGCGGCGATCGCGGCTCCCACCCCCTGCAGGATCCGGGCGGCGATCAGCTGCACGTCGTTCTGCGCCAGGCCGCCCAGGAGCGAGGCGACGGTGAAGACGGCCAGTCCCACGCGGAACATGCGGCGGCGGCCGAAGAGATCGCCGGACCTGCCGCCCAGCAGCAGCAGCCCGCCGAAGGCGAGCGCGTAGGAGTTGATCACCCAGGCGAGCCCGGAGGACGACATGCCGAGATCGGTCTGGATGCTCGGCAGTGCGATGTTGGTGATGGTGCCGTCCAGCACGACCATCAGCTGCGCCGCCGCGATCACCACCAGGGCGAGACCCGCATGCGGTGACGCTGGAGTATCTCCTTCCGGCTCAGGACGGGCTTTCTGCAAGGTTTCTGACAAGGGGGAACTCCTGCTAATCGGAACTCTGTTCGATGTGACACTACAAGGGGCCTCTGACATTTCCGGAACGGTTTTCCGTCCGGGAGCCGAACGCGGAAGGCGGTGCCGGAGACCGGGTGGACGTACCGGCCGAGGCCGGTCGGTCGGGGAGCGCCTGCTCGGCCGGGAGGTCCGCGGGACCCGGACGGCCCGCGCGGGCGTCGGCGGGGGAGAAGACGGCGACGCGGGGACAGCCGGGGACCGTGACACGGAGTGGCCGGGTGTTTTCCCGGCCCGGGTGCGGACAGACCTTCCAAGGGCTCCCGTGCGAAGGGGAGCGGCCGGAGGACCGGCGCAGGGCGAGGCGAAGGAGCGAGAACAGTGACCGCAACGAGCCGTATCGGAGTGACGGGGCTGGCGGTGATGGGGGCGAACCTCGCCCGCAACATCGCGCGTCGCGGGGTGCCGGTGGCCGTCCACAACCGCACGGCGGAGCGGACGCGCAAGTTCATGAAGGACCACGGGGACGAGGGCGCCTTCACGGCGGCCGAGACGGTGGAGGACTTCGTCGGGGCGTTGGAGCGGCCGCGGCGGATCATCATCATGGTCAAGGCGGGCGGGCCGGTCGACACGGTGATCGACGAACTCGTGCCGCTGCTGGAGGAGGGGGACATCCTCATCGACGGCGGCAACTCGCACTTCACCGACACCCGCCGCCGCGTCGAGCGGTGCGCGCGGGACGGGCTGCGGTTCATCGGGGCGGGGGTGTCCGGCGGCGAGGAGGGCGCGCTGCTGGGGCCGAGCATCATGCCCGGCGGCGACCGCGCCGCCTACGCCGAGGTCGAGGAGATCCTCACCGGCATCGCGGCGCAGGTCGACGGGACGCCGTGCTGCACGTACGTGGGGCCGGACGGCGCCGGGCACTACGTGAAGATGGTGCACAACGGCATCGAGTACGCCGACATCCAGCTCATCGCCGAGGCCTACGACCTGCTGCGCAACGTCGCGGGCCTGGACGTGCCGGTGATCGCCCGGACCTTCGAGGAGTGGAACTCCGGCGACCTGGAGTCGTTCCTCGTCGAGATCACCGCGAAGGTGCTGGCCAAGACCGACGAGCGGACCGGCGGGCCGCTCGTCGACGTCATCGTCGACGAGGCCGAGCAGAAGGGCACCGGCCGCTGGACCGCGCAGGACGCCCTGGAGCTCGGCGTCCCGCTGACCGGCATCACCGAGGCGGTGTACGCGCGCACCCTTTCGTCGCTGCGCGAGGAGCGGGGCAGGGCGTCGGCCGTGCTGCGGGGGCCCGTGCCGGAGGACGGGTCCGTCCGCGAGGAGCTCGTCGACGACATCCGGCAGGCGCTGTACGCGAGCAAGGTCGTCGCGTACGCGCAGGGCTTCGCCCAGATGCACGCGGCCTCCCGCGCCTACGGCTGGGACCTCGACCTGGGCGCGATGGCGACGATCTGGCGCGGCGGCTGCATCATCCGCGCCCGTTTCCTCGACCGGATCCGCGACGCCTACGCCGAGCACCCCGACCTGGAGAACCTCCTGACCGTCCCGTACTTCACCGAGGCCGTCGCGAACGCGCAGGACGCGTGGCGGCGCGTGGTGACGACGGCGACCGAACGCGGCGTGCCGATCCCCGCGTTCTCCTCCTCGCTGTCCTACTACGACGGCTACCGCCGCGAACGCGGCCCGGCCTCCCTCATCCAGGGCCTGCGCGACTTCTTCGGCGCGCACACCTACCGCCGCGTCGACGCCGAGGGCGCCTTCCACACCCGCTGGGCCCAGGACGGCACGGAGGTCCGCACCGACACCTGGCCGGTCGGGGTCCGTGCCTTCCGGAGGGTTCGCGCGGCTTCAGGGCCGCCGGAGAACGGGAAGGGGCGCCGGGAGGATCCCGGCGCCCCTGCTTCTCGCGGGCGGCGTCAGTGGCGGCGGCCGCGGAAACGCTGGAGGAGTCCCCGGGCCTTGGCCTGGTGGCGAGGGTCGCGGGCGAGCTGCTCGGCCCTCATCCGGGCCTGGCGGCCCTGCGGGCTGTTCAGGAATCGTCGGATACGGGTGATCACGGAAGCCATGCCGTCCCCTTCGGTCACTGCCGGATGGAAACCGGCCGTCCATCCTGTTCAACGGGGATTCCCCCAAGGGCGTTCCCGCACGCGGCAACGGGGGTCCGCCCGCGCCGCGTCGGGGCCGCGCCGGTCAGACCAGGGAGGCCGGGCGGATGTTCTGGTTGATGTGGAAGACGTTGTCGGGGTCATAGCGGGCTTTGATCTCGGACAGGCGGTCGTAGTTGCCGCGGTAGGAGGCGCGGATGCGGTCCTGGCCTTCGTTGTTCATGAGGAAGTTGACGTAGGCGCCGCCCGCCGAGGTCGCGTGGAGGTCGCTCCAGTAGTCGCGGGCCCACTGGGTGATGCGGGGCGCGTTGGCGGGGTCGGGGTCGATGCCGACGATGACGCCCGCCCAGCCGCCGTCGCGGTAGGCGAAGGGGGTGGCGTCGGACGGGACGCGGGCGACGGCGCCGTCGATCGGGTAGAGGTGCATGGTGGACAGGCCGGTGGGCAGGAGCTCGCCGTACCTGCAGTGGACGTCGATCGCGGCGTCGGAGATCTCCTCGAAGAAGTCCGCCTTCCAGTACCACTGGAGCCCGGGGGGCAGGAGGGCGTCGAAGGAGCTCTGCAGCACGTCGAACGGCATCGGGTGCAGGCCGGTCAGCAGCGGCGAGCCGTAGGACCTGACGGGTTCGAGGACCTCGTCGGCCCGGTCGTGCGGGCCGGTGTAGCACCACATGACCATGCACACCTTGCGGCCCCACAGCTCCTCGGGGAAGGGCGGGGCGGGCGCGACGGCGGCCAGGCCGAACCAGCCGCTCAGGGTCTCCGGCAGCGTGGGGATCAGGTCGCGGTACCAGCGCATGACGTCGGCGGTGTCGACGAGGTCGTACATGACGGGGCCGCCGATGATCGTGCCGTGCTCGCCGATGTCGTGGCAGCGGAACGTGAACGAGGTGACGACGCCGAAGTTCCCGCCGCCTCCCCGCAGCGCCCAGAAGAGGTCGTCGTGGGAGTTGTCGTTCGCCGTCACGAAGGAGCCGTCGGCGAGCACCACGTCGGCGGAGAGCAGGTTGTCGACGGTGAGGCCGAACCTGCGGGAGAGGTGGCCGATGCCGCCGCCGAGCGTCAGCCCGCCGACCCCGGTGGAGGCGACGAAGCCCGACGGGGTGGCCATGCCGAACTCGACCGTGGCGTGGTCGACGTCGCCCCACACGCAGCCGCCGTCCACCCGCACCCGGTGCTGCTCGGGGCTGACGGTGGTGCTGCGCATCGCCGACAGGTCGACGGCCAGCGCGTCGTCCCACACGCCCAGGCCGCCGGCGTTGTGGCCGCCGCCGCGGACGGAGAGCTCGACGTCGTGTTCGCGGGCGAACCGTACGCACGCGATGACGTCGGCGACGTCACGGCACCGCGCGATCGCGGCGGGACGCCGGTCGATCATCGCGTTGTAGACGGCGCGCGCCTGGTCGTATCCCGGGTCCTCCGGCCGTACCAGCTCTCCCCGCAGGGTGCCGGCCAGCCGTTCGTACGCGGCGGTGGTCATGGTCTCCCCTTCCCGCAGCCATCCCTTCGGGAATCCCCGGCGACCGGCCTCCTACGCCCTGCAAATATGCACATATAGGTCTATTTCAGTTAAATACGGGCCATTTCCCCTCCGGTGGTGAGGGATTCGATCTCCAGGAGGTCCCGGTACGGTCCGGGCACGGCGGCCAGCGCCGTGTGCGTGCCGCGCTGCGCCACCCGCCCCCCGTCCATGACGACGATCTCGTCGGCGTGCCGGAGGGCGGCGAGGCGGTGGGCGACCAGGACGACGGTGCCGCCTCCGGGGGAGGTGAACAGCTCGCGGACGAGTTCGTCGGCGGTGGCGGCGTCGAGGCCCTCGGTCGGCTCGTCGAGCAGCAGGACGCCCGGGTCGGCCAGGAGCGCGCGGGCCAGCAGCAGCCGCCGCCGCTGCCCGCCGGACAGGGACTGCGGGGTGACGGGGGTGTCACGGCCGAGCGGCAGCGCCTCGACGTCGTCGAGGAGCCGGGCCCGGCGGAGCACGCCGGTCAGGTCGGCGTCGGTCGCGCCGGGGCGGGCCAGCAGCAGGTTCGCCCGGACCGTGGTGGCGAAGACGTGCGCGTCCTGCGCGAGCCCGCACACGGCGCGGCGGACGTCGTCGGGCGCGTACGACGCCAGGGGGAGGCCCGCCAGCAGGGCGGTGCCCCGGTCCAGCGGCACGGCACCGGACAACGCCGCCAGCAGGGTGCTCTTGCCCGCGCCGCTCGCACCGACGACGGCGATCCGGCGGCCGCGCTCCACCCGCAGGTCGACCTGCTCCAACGCCGTACGGGCGCCGTAGCGGACGGAGGCGCCGAGCAGCTCCACGCGCAGCGGGCCGGGGGGCACCGGCCGGGGATCCGCGGGGCCGCCGGCCTCCGGAGCCCGCAGCAGGGCCGCGATCCGCCGCGCCGCGGGCCAGGCCGTCACGCCCTGCCGCGCGGCCTCGCCCAGCGGCAGGACCAGCTCGACGGCGACCAGCGCGGTGAGGACGAGCGTCGCCGTCGTCACCGTCCCGGCCTCCCGGACGGCCAGGAGCACGGCCAGCGCGGTGGCCGTCTGGACGACGAGCCCCAGGGCCGCCACCGTGTCCGCGACCAGCGAGTCCCGGCGCTCCAGCACCGCGAGCCGCGCGGCCGCCCGCCCGGCGTCCGCGCGCGCACCCGCCGCGGCGCCGTGGACGGTCAGCTCGTCCGCCCCTTCGACGAGGTCGAGCCCGGCCGCCGCGAGCGCGTCCCGCTGCGCCGACACCGCCTCGCCCGTCCGGCACGACGCCAGGGCCGCCGCGAGCGGGAGCAGGACGCCCGCCGCCAGCAGCCCGGCCGCCAGCACCGCACCCGAACGCGGATGCACGACGGTCACGAGGGCGAGCCCGGCTCCCCCGCCGAGCAGCGCCCCGGAGGCGGGCAGCAGGCAGCGCAGCAGCAGGTCCTGAACGCAGTCGACGTCCGAGAGCATCCCGTTCAAGGCGGCGGCGTCCCCGCCCCGCCACCGCCCGCGCCCCAGCGCGGTGAACAACCGGACCCGCACCCCCGCCAGCGACTCCAGCGCCGCGTCGTGCCCGGCCAGCCGCTCGGCGTACCGGAACACCCCCTTGAAGACCGCGCAGCCCCGCACCGCCACGATCACCAGGCCGAGCGCCACCAGCGGCGGCCGCTCCGCCGCCCGCGCGATCATCCACGCCGACGCCGCGGCCAGCCCCAGCCCGCACCACTGCGCCAGCGCCCCGGCCCCCACGGCCCCCGCCAACCGCCACCACGACACCTCGCGCCTCACGCGCCCTCCTCCACGACCCCATGAGCGGCCATCACAGCCGGTACCCCGCCCGGCCTCCCGCCCCGCACGCCCCCGGCCTCGCCGAACGGAGCTCCCGGGTCCGCCTGTGACGGCGGTGTTCCGGTCGGACTTCCGGCCCGTGTGTCCGCAGCCGCACCGAACGGCGTTTCCGGAACCTTCTGCGATGTCGGTCTCCCGGCTCGTACGCCCGCAGTCCCGCCGAACGGCGTTTCCGGGTCCGCCTGCGGCCCTGGGGCCTTGGCCGGTCTCCCGGCTCGTGCACCTGCAGTCCCGCCGAACGGTGTTTCCGGGTCCGCCTGTGGTGCCGGGGTTCCGGCGGGAGCGGGGACCCGGATGATGCGGTCCGCGCGGGCCAGGAGGGAGGGGCGGTGGGCGACCAGCAGCACCGTGCGGTCCTCGAACAGGGCGTCGGCCGCCAGCAGCGCGGCCTCGGTGGCCGGATCGAGGTGGGCGGTCGGCTCGTCGAGGAGCAAGAACGGCGCGCCGCGGAGCCGCGCCCGGGTCAGCGCCAGCCGCTGCCGCTGCCCGGCCGACAACACCGTGCCCCGCTCGTCGAGCACGGTGTCGTAGCCGCGGGGGAGCGCGGTGATGAACGTGTCGGCGCCCATGGCGGCGGCCGCCGAGCGCAGCGCCTCCCCGGAGACGTCCGGCAGTCCCAGCGCGAGGTTCTCGGCGACCGAGGCGGCGAACAGCCGGGGGTGCTGCGGGACCCAGGACAGGGACGCGTGCCAGGCGGCGAGGTCCAGTTCCCGCAGGTCCACGCCGTCGGCGAGGACACGTCCCTCGGTGGGCTCGAGCAGCCCCAGGACCAGGCGCAGGAGCGTCGATTTCCCCGCCCCGCTCGGCCCGGCCAGCGCGACCTTCTCCCCGGGGCGGACCTCCAGGCTCAGCCCCGTGAACACCGGCCGCGACGCCCCCGGGTACGCGAACCCGACGTTCTCCAGCACCAGGTGCGGCGCCCTCCCCGTCGGACGCCGCCCGCCGTTCCGCCGGACGGCCGGAGCGGCGGCGGGGGCGTCCAGCGCGGTGAAGGCCTGCTCCGCGGCGGCGATGCCCTCGCTGCTGGCGTGGAAGCGCATGCCCAGAGCCCGCAGCGGGAGGAAGGCCTCGGGGGTCAGCAGCAGCACGAGCAGCCCCGTGGACAGGGCCAGGGAGCCGTCCAGCAGCCGCAACCCAACGGGGACGGCCACCAGCGCCACCGACACCGAGGCCACCAGTTCCAGCACGAGCGACGACAGGAACGCCACCCGCAGCACGGACACCGTCGACCGGCGGTGCGCGTCCGCCAGCTCCGCGATCACCTCGCTCTGGTGGTGGATCCGCGCGTGTGCCCGCAGTGTCGACAACCCCGCCAGCACGTCGCGGAAGTGCCCCCCGAGGCGTTCCAGCGCCGACCACTGGTGCCGGGTGAGGTCCGCCGTGCGCATCCCGACGAGAGCGCCGAAGACGGGGATCAGCGGCAGCGTCACCAGCACGAGCAGCGCCGACGACCAGTCCGCGGCCACCAGCCGCGCGAGGACGAGCACGGGCACGACCGCGGCGAGGAACAGCTGCGGCAGGTACCCGGTGAAGAACGGGTCGAGCGCGTCCAGCCCGCGCGTCACGAGCGCGACCCGCTCCCCGGCCGAGGAGGCGGGAGCCTCCAGCAGCCGCCCGCGCAGCGAGGTCTTCACCGAAGCGGCGGTCCCCGCCGCCATCCGCTGGCCCGCCCATCCCAGCGAGGCCCGCGCCGCGACCGCCAGGGCCAGCCACGGCAGCGGCCCCGCGGACGGTCCGGCGATCGCCCGGGCCAGCAGTTCGGCCTGGACGAGCAGCAGCGCGCCCTGACCGGCCGCCAGCGTTCCGAGGACGCCGAGCCGCCTTCGGGGGACCAGCCCGAGCAGCCTGCGTTCGACCGGCTTCACAGGTATCCCGGCCCCGTCACCCGCTGCCGGAAGGCCCACCGCGTGAGCAGCTGCCCGCCGACGAGCAGGGGCAGCAGGACGGCGACGAACACCGTCACCACCCGCAGGGTGGCGGGTTCGGCGAGCATCTCCCGCAGGTCGAGCCGCAGTCCGGCGGCCACCGTGACCGCCCCGAGCACCAGGGTGCTCACCGCGTAGTTCCCCGGCCGGGCGCGTTCCAGCGGCTCGCCCGTCAGCCGCGTCCTGCAGAACCCGGCGCCGTGGAAGGCGAGCAGCAGGGCGAACAGGGGCGCGAGCAGCACGCTGCCCAGCACCGAGCCGAGGACCGCGCCCAGCGCCAGGGCGGCCGTCCAGCTCCCGGCGACGATCATCGTGTCGCACGCGGCGGCCCAGGCGCGCGCCTCGACCCGGCCGCGCCACCACAACCCGGCGTCCCGGACGATCCAGCCGGCGAGCAGCACGACGAACGCCGTCCGCTGCCCGAGGAGCAGTTCGTGCTCCAGCCCGGGGAAGGCGCCGATCATGATTCCGGCCAGCGCCACCAGCCACACCTCGTCGGCGAGGAAGAAGGGCCCGACCGCGGCGAGGACCGTGCGCCGCTCGGCCGGCGTCCGGCCGAGCCGCGGCAGCAGCATGCCGGCGCCGAGGTCGCCGCCCGCCAGCACGAGGGTGCCGAAGGTGAAGAAGGCGAGCAGCAGGAGGGCGAGGGTTTCCATGTCGGTCACCTCAGAACGTCGGGACGGGAAGGGTGGCGGGTTCGGCGCGCGGGGCGTCGGCGCGCTGGGGGCCGCGCCGCGCGTGGCGGAACAGCAGCCAGAAGTTGACGGTGGCCAGCACGGCGAACAGCGAGACGAAAGCGCCGAAGGACGACCACGCCTCGCCCCTGCTGAGAGGCGCGACGGCGTCCTCGACGCGCAGCAGCCCGGTGACGGCCCAGGGCTGGCGGCCGATCTCCCGGTAGATCCAGCCGGAGATCATCGCCAGGTAGGGCAGGGGGAGCGCGGCCATCGTGGTGAAGAGGAAGACGCGGCCGAAGCGCCGGGGGCGGTAGAGGAACTTCACCAGGAAGACCAGTGCCATGACGGCCATGCCCTGCCAGGCGAGCAGCATGAGCACCTCGCCGGTCAGGGCCAGGGGCGAGACCAGCTCCGGCCGCTTGGTGTCCTGCAGGTAGCCGAACTGCATGCCGCCGAACACCGCGACCGGCATGACCGAGAGCATCGTCGCCAGCATCCCGGTGCGCAGGCCGCGCCGGAAGAACTCCGTCTCCGCGGTCTTCCGCCACAGGTGGTACGCGCTGACGGCGGCCATGAACAGCCCCGCTGTCAGGAACGCGGCGAAGACCACGTGTCCGAAGGCCAGCAGTGCCGTCGGGTTGGTCAGGATCGCCCCGAGGTCGCTGAGCCTGGCGTGGCCGTTCTCCATGACGTAGCCGACGGGGCGCTGCATCCAGCCGTTGGCGACCAGGATGAAGAACGCCGACGCGTACGCGGTCAGCGCGACCACCCAGATCATCGCCAGGTGGGCCCAGCGGGAGAAGCGGTCCCAGCCGAAGATCCACAGTCCGAGGAAGGTGGACTCGATGAAGAACGCGCCGATGGTCTCCAGCGCCAGGGGGACGCCGAAGACCCCGCCCGTCAACTCCAGCAGGCCCGTCCAGTTCATCCCGAACTGGAACTCCATCACCAGCCCGGTGATGATGCCCATCGCGTAGTTGATCACGTAGAGCCCGCCCCAGAAGCGCACCATCCGGGCATGGAGTTCGCTGCGGGTGAGGGCGGCGCGGGTCTGGAGCAGCGCGACCAGGGTCACGAGGCCCAGGGTGAGCGCCACGAAGAGGAAATGGGAGCCGGCTGTCAGCGCGAACTGGAGCCGGGCGAGGAGCACGGTGCCGTCCATGCCGCACACACTCCCGCGCGCGGGGGTCCCGGCACATCCGGCCAGGGCTGTCATCCCCACCGACACTCCGGGGGGAGGCTTCCACTCCCGGAGGTGTACGGACTACATCCCCGGTTGTATGCCGCCCTTCCACCCCGGCAGGATCGGGCCGCTCTCGTAGGCCAGGACGACCGGGACGGGCGCGGGTGAGGAGAGCTTCACCCTGGAGGCGAACTCCGCGATGGGCCGACGGGTGACACCCGGCGCGAGCAGCGCGTCGCCACCCGCACGGCGTGCACCGGCTCGGCGGCCACACACGGGTGTCAACGGTAGGTGAGGAGTGCCCGGCGCTCTCCGGTGAAGTGGGCGTGGTCGTTGAAGGCCAGGAGGCCGATGCCCGAACGGCCCGCCGTGATGGTGGTGATGGCGGCGTTGACGACGACCTTGTGCAGCGCGACCGTTCCCGCGGGAGATGCGGAGAGCAGCGACCCGCACACCGCCGACAGGACCCCGCCCGAGGTGACGACCACGGCGTCCCTGCCCGGACCGAGTTCCGCGATCAGCTCCTCCAGGGCGGTGCGGGCGCCCGTGCGGAAGCCCTCCCATCCTCCGTGGTCGACGTCGGAGATCCAGGCGGTCAGCGCGTGGTCCAGGAGCTGCTGGAAACCCTGCCTGTCCGCAGAGGACTCGTCCGGTTCCCGGCCGTACCGGCGCAGCAGCTCGATGTGGTCGTACTCGTTCCACCGGGCGTCGATCCGGGGTCTTCCGTCCAGTCCCGCGCCTTTCATCAGGAGCTCGGCGGTGTCGCGCTGCCTGCTGAGCGTCCCGCACACGACCAGCGGCTCCCGGAGCCCCCGCCGCGCCAGCTCCGCTCCGGCGATCTCGGCCTGCCTGCGCCCGAGATCCGACAGGACGTCATAGTCCTCCGCCTCGAACGACGCCTGTCCGTGGCGCACCAGATGAACGACCGGCACTCCGTCCCCCTCCACCGCTTCCGCACGACCCGTCGGCACCGTAGCGGGTGCCGGGAGGCGTCCGGTTCCGAGGGTCCACGGAGGAGCCGAGGAGGGAAGGCCGTGGCCCCGGCGGGAGAACGAACCCGCCGGGGCCACGGTGTGAGAGGTTCAGCCGCTGGTGAGGCGGCCTGGCCGCAGGGTCACACGCCCGGGCCGCTGAAGGCGAACTGGGCGCTGACCTGAGCGGATCCGGGGCAGAGGAAGCCGCTGACCTTGTTGACGGTCTGGTTGGTGAAGGTGGCGGTCGGGGAGGTGTCGTTGGTGCCGGCGATGTTGCCGCCGTAGACGCAGGTGAGCCCCATCCACTTGGCGCTCACCCGGAAACCGGTGAGGGAGGAGGCGCCGGAGGGGTCGGTGAGGTTGCCGCCCCAGGGCAGGTTCTGGGCGGTGGCCACGACGCCGTTGTCACAGTCGGCGATGTTCGCCGAGGAGACGTTGAGTGCGCCGCCGGCGGTGATGCTGCCGGTCAGATCGGCGGTGTTGCAGTTGGCGACGGGGCTGCCGCCGATGCTGACGACCAGGGAGGTGCCGGGGGCCAGGCCGGCGGTGACGGAGCCGCCCGTCCAGGCGCTGGCGGGGACGGCGGACACGGCGACGGCGGCGGCGGACGCCGCGGCGATCACGGCGAACTTGGCGATACGGGACATGGGGTCTCCTCTTTCTGGTCGGGCGTCCGGGGACGCCCAGGGGTGGGACGGCCGGGGGGCGGCCGCCACCGCCGGTCCGTCGGACCGGCGGGACCCGTGTCCGCTCATGTCGGGTGAGCGGTGACGGGGCCGCGTACCGGACCGGCTGATGTCGGGTCAGCCGGTCCGGCCGCGGAGCTCTTGTCTACCTTCCTGCGATGAATTTCATTCTAAAAATGAAAGTAGCAGCGCGTGAGAAACGGTCAATACCCTAGCGTTTGCTTGGTGTGGCCGGATCAGGCCTCGGGGCGCATCGCACGCTGAAACCCGTGGTGAGCCGACGATTCTCGCTCGTAGTGACTTGATCGTCGCAGAATTTGCGGTTTGGCGATCATGGTGGCCAGTTCTGTCCCCCTTCACGGAGGGTGTTCGGGTTACCGTCCCGGCGATCTCCACAGCCGTGAAATTCATTCCACCGGCTGTCGATTTTTGACTAGAGAATGGCTCTAGTGTTTCACTAGAGCATGACTTCAGTGATCTCCGGGCGCGTCCTCGTCGCCGGCGGCTACGGCGCGGTCGGCTCCGCGGTGAGTGCGGCCCTCGGCGAGTGGCTCCCCGGCCGTGTCGTGCCCGGCGGACGGAACGCGGAACGGGCGCGCGAGCACGGCGGCGTACGCGTCGACGTGACGGATCCAGGAGGCTTTCGCCGTGTCCTCGAAGAGCTGGGCGACGTGGCGGCCGTGGTGTTGTGCGTCGAACCACCCGACGTCGGCATCGCACGCGCGTGCCTGGAGAACGGCGTCCACCTGGTGGATGTCGGCGCCACCCCGAAGCTCGTGCGGGCCGTCTCCGGCCTGCACGGGAAGGCCTCCGCCGCCGGAGCCACGGGCGTGCTCAGCGTCGGGGTCGCCCCCGGCCTGACGAACCTGCTCGCCCGCCGCGCCCACGAGGCGGTGGGCGGTGCGGAACGGCTCGACCTGACGGTGCTGCTCGGTTCCGGCGAACGTCACGGCGGGGACGCGGTGCGCTGGACCGTGGAAGGTCTCGCGGAGCCCGCCACGGCACGTGCGCGCCGCGCCTTCCTGCCCGGCCACGGCACCCGGACGGCCCACCCGTTCCCGTTCTCCGACCAGCACACCCTCCCGCACACGCTGGGCGTCCCGGACGTGACGACGCGATTGTGCCTGGACTCAAGGCCGCTGACGGCCGCACTCTTCGCCCTGCGCCGCGCCGCCCGTACGCCGAGCGCGCGCCGCCTGCTGACGGCCGCCTTCCAACGCGTCCACCTGGGCGGAGACAGTTTCGCGATACGCGCTGACGCCCGTAACGCCGACCGCACGTCCTCTCACGCCCTCACCGGCAACGGCCAGAGCCGCGTCACAGGCCTGGTCGCCGCGCACGTCACCCGCGCGCTGATGGCCGGCACGCTCCCCCCGGGCGTTCACCACATCGAGGAACTCCCGTCTTTGGCCGGTCTCCTCGAAACGCTGGCGGCCGAAGAAGCCGTCGCCCTCCACCCGGGAAGCTGACCCGGGTGGAGGGCGGGATCCGGCGGGCGGTGCCGGACATGCGGATCGCGGAACGGCTGGTGTCGGGTCAACCGTTCCGCGGCGGGGCCCGGACCCGGCCGCGGAACGGCCGGGTCCGGGCCGAGGATCACAGGCCGGGGCCGGTGAAGGTGTACTGGCCGCTGACCTCGGCGGTGTCCGGGCAGATGCCGCCGCCGGAGATCTTGTCGACGGGGGCGTCGGTGAAGGTGACCGTCGCCGCCCCGGCGGTCACGCCGGTGTTGACGCCGGCGATGTCGCCGCCGTAGAGGCAGTCGACGAACAGCTGCCGGGCGCGCAACTGGAAGCCGCTGAAGGTGGCGGGGCCGCCGCCGTCGGTGAGGCTGCCGCTCCAGGGCAGGTTCTGGGGGGTGACCGTGACGCCGAGGCCGAGGGCCGTGCAGCCGCTGACGGTGGCGCTGGTGATGGTGAGGCCGCCGCCCGAGGCCAGGTTGCCGGACAGGTTGGAGGTGGTGCAGGTCGCTCCGGCCAGGGAGACCGTCAGGGGCTGGCTCAGGGAGGCCGAGACGGAGCCGCCGGTCCAGGCGTGGGCGGCGGTCGCCGTCATGGCGACCGCCGCGACGGAGGCGGCGGAGGCGAGAGCGAATCTGGTGGCACGGGACATGGAGGTCTCCTCTTCAGGAGGGGGCGCGAGAGCGCCGGGGGTGGGGTGGCCTGACACGGCCGGGGGAGCCCGTTCCGCCCCTGTCGGGTGGGCGGCGCCGGATCCGGGGCTTCGGAGGGGCACCGCTGCCGAGGGTGCCGCTCCGGGGCGGGAATCTTTTCTGACCGCCCTCTTCGGTAACTGATTCATATAAAACATTAACGAAGCCCGTGACCCGGTCAATGCCGAGGGGCCGCTCGGCCTGGCCGGATGGTGACGTTTCCGACACAAGAGGGCATTTATGTGCTAAATGGCGGCAGAGTCGCGTGTCTTCCCGCAGGAGGCGGTTCGGGCCGGTGGGAAGGGCGGTCGTGAAAACGATCCTGGCCGAACCGGCGGCAGCGGAGAAGATGGCACCAGTGATTGAGAAGTGCCGGGAGAGAACCACGGTTTTCGATTCCCCACCCTATTCGCCGACTGAAACCGCCGGCTTTCCGTTCACTTCCGTGAACGGAAAGCCGGCGCGCGAAGACCGGTCCGGTCAGCCTTCGGGATGCTCGGTCCGCCCGGAGGGAAGCGGAGGCTCGGTTTCGAGACGCGTCAGCTCCTCGTCGGTGAACAACCGTGAGCGGATGAGGAACCGCACGCCCTCGGGAGCCTCCACCGAGAACCCGCTCCCGCGCCCGGGGACGACGTCCACCGTCAGGTGCGTGTGCTTCCAGTACCCGTACTGCGAAGCGCTGATCCAGAAGGGCGTGTCCCGCCCCACGAGCCCGAGCAGCACGTCCCCGGAACCCACCCGGAACTCGCCCCGCGGATAACACATCGGTGAGCTTCCGTCACAGCACCCGCCGGACTGGTGGAACATCAGCGGACCGTGCATCCCCGCAAGGCGTTCCAGCAGCTCCTCGGCCGCCGGAGACAGGCACACCCGCTGGACGCGGGGACCCGGGCGCACCGCCCGGACCCCCGGCTCGGAACCGGCCATCAGAAGAAGCCGAGCTTCTTCGGGGAGTACGACACCAGCAGGTTCTTGGTCTGCTGGTAGTGGTCGAGCATGGCCTTGTGGTTCTCGCGGCCGATGCCTGACTGCTTGTAGCCGCCGAAGGCGGCGTGGGCCGGGTAGGCGTGGTAGCAGTTGGTCCAGACGCGGCCGGCCTTGATGGCGCGGCCGAAGCGGTAGGCGGCGCTGCCGTCGCGCGTCCAGACCCCGGCGCCGAGCCCGTACAGCGTGTCGTTGGCGATCCTGAGGGCCTCGTCGGGGGAGTCGAACGTCGTCACCGAGACCACGGGGCCGAAGATCTCCTCCTGGAAGATCCGCATGTCGTTGGTGCCGCGGAAGATGGTGGGCTCGATGTAGTAGCCGCCCTCCAGGCCCTCGACGGTACGCGGACCGCCGCCGGTGAGGACCTCCGCGCCCTCCTTACGGCCGATGTCGAAGTACGACAGGATCTTCTCGTACTGGTCGTTGCTGGCCTGCGCGCCGATCATCGTCGCCGGGTCGAGCGGATCGCCGCCGACGATCGCCCGCGTCCGCTCCAGCACCCGCTCCATGAACGCGTCGTAGATCGACGACGCGACCAGGGCGCGCGACGGGCAGGTGCACACCTCGCCCTGGTTGAGGGCGAACATCACGAACCCCTCGACGGCCTTGTCGAGGAAGTCGTCGTCGGCTGCCATCACGTCCGGCAGGAAGATGTTGGGGCTCTTGCCGCCCAGCTCCAGCGTCACCGGGATGATGTTCTCGGACGCGTACTGCATGATCAGGCGGCCGGTCGTGGTCTCCCCGGTGAAGGCGATCTTGGAGATGCGCGGGCTGGACGCCAGCGGCTTGCCCGCCTCGACCCCGAAGCCGTTGACGACGTTGAGGACGCCCGGAGGCAGGAGGTCGGCGACCAGCTCCATCAGCAGCAGGATGCTCGCGGGGGTCTGCTCGGCGGGCTTCAGCACGACGGCGTTGCCCGCCGCCAGCGCGGGCGCGAGCTTCCACACCGCCATCAGGATCGGGAAGTTCCACGGGATGATCTGGCCGACCACGCCGAGCGGCTCGTGGAAGTGGTAGGCGACGGTGTCGTCGTCGAGCTGGCTGAGTCCGCCCTCCTGCGCGCGGATCGCCCCTGCGAAGTAGCGGAAGTGGTCGACGGCCAGCGGCAGGTCCGCCGCGAGCGTCTCGCGCACCGGCTTGCCGTTCTCCCACGACTCCGCGACGGCCAGGCGCTCGAGGTTCTCCTCCATCCGGTCGGCGATCCGGTTGAGGATGTTCGCGCGCTCCGCCGCGGACGTGCGGCCCCAAGGCTCGGCGGCGGCGTGCGCGGCGTCCAGGGCGAGCTCGATGTCGGCGGCCGTCGAACGCGGCACGCTCGTGAAGACCTTCCCGTCGACGGGCGAGGGGTTGTCGAAGTACCGGCCTTCCACCGGCGGCACCCACTTGCCTCCGATGAAGTTCTCGTAGCGTGCCGCGTACTCGACGACGCTTCCCTCGGCCCCCGGCTTCGCGTAAGTCATGTGACGACCCCTTTCGCTCGCGGATGTGACGTGGGACACGATGCGGCGTGGAGGTTGGCGAAAGGTTGGTGCCGGTCAGCCTTCGAGGGCCGCCTGGTTGATCCGGGCGAGCACGAGACCGCGCCTGGGATCGCCGCCGAGGAGGACGAGTGCGTGTTCGTGTACCTCCAGGTCCTCGGGATGCAGCTCGCCGTAGTGCAACGCGTGTTGCGGATCGGCGGAACTCAGCACGGCTTCACGCAACGCGACCTCGATGTGGTCGCGCCACACCACGATCCCGGGCGCCTCGGAATCGGGCAGCAACGGCCCGCCGTACGAGCGGAGCGCCTCACCCGTCCGGCCCGCCCGGAGCGCGGCGAGAACGTCGGACGCGTCGCAGCCCACCGGTTCCGTCAGCTCGTACCGCCGGACGGACAGCGCCCCGCGCAGTGCCCTGCGCAGATGGGAGACCTCCGCCTTCAACGTCGCGGACGTCACCCGCCGGTCCCCGTACAGCGCCGTGCGCAGGAACTCCGGAGTCAGCGCGCGCCCCTCGAGGGCGAGCAGCGTGAGGATCTCGATCTGCCGGGGACGCAACCGCACCGGCGCGCCGCCCCGGGCCAGGCCGGTCCCGCCCAGGCAGCTCAGGTGCCATCCGCCGTGCCCCTCGACCAGCCCGCTCCCGTCGGGGCCGCCGCGGTACCGTTCGGCCAGCCGCGTCTCGACGGCGCCGGCGAGCGTGCGCAGGGCGGGCATGGCCAGCGGGTGCGAACGGTCCCAGGTGCTCGACAGGTCGAGCACCCCGAGCACCGACCCGTCGGGCCCGTGCAGCGGTGTGCAGTAGCAGACCCATCCGTGCAGCGCGTGCACGAGGTGCTCGGCCGAGAACACGGTCGAGGCGGTGTCGTTGCGCAGCGCCAGCGACAGCGCGTTGGTGCCCATCGCCTCCTCGCCCCACCGCCCGCCCGGCGCGAAGTTGACCGCCCCGGCCCGGCGCCGCATCTCCCGCTCCCCGCACGTCCACAGGATCGTGCCCGACTCGTCGGTGACCGCCGCCACGAACCCCGCGTCATCGGTGATCGTCCGCAGCTCGTCCGCCACCGCCAGCACCGGCTCCCGCAACGGCGACTCCCGCCACCGCCGCTCCGCGTCGCCGTCCACGCTGGGCGCGCTGACCTGCCCCGGATCCACCGTCGCCAGCGACCGCCGCCACGACTCGGCCACGTCGTCCCGCAGCTCCGCCGCGCCCCCGCCCGCCCGCACGGCGCCGCCCTGCACATACCGCGTCCAGACCGCCTGCAGCTCCGTACGCCGCCTGCGCAGACTCTCCCGTGAAGGCATGCCCTCTCCGACTTCGGCCCGTGTCCAGGATCGTACGAAACGTCAGCCCGCTCCGCCATCCCCTCGGGCCCGCGCCTTCTGCGTTCGCCACGACCGCGCGTGAGGGAGGCGCCCGTCGACCGCGACCCCGGTGGAGCACGGACATGCCGTACGCGCCCGCGGCCCGGGTGACCGGATGCGGACATCGATATATCGAGACTCTTCTCGCCGGGCCGGACGGTCGGCTCCGGGGCGGGGCGAACGTCCTGGGTTCCGCACGCGGTCCGGGCGGATTCCGCGGCGGCGGCCGTCCAGGATAGCCGGGCACCCGACGTTGAATGATCAACCTTCTCGGCTGCGGTCGTCGGGGCGCGGGGGGCCGGAGGGCGTGATTACAGTGATCTCGATTTCCGAATATCAACCGACTTCGGGGCAGTGTTCACATGATCGTGGAGTACATCCGTTACCGAATCGACCAGCGGGACGCGGAGGAGTTCGAGGCCGCCTACGGGCGCGCCGCGGTGCCCCTGTCGGCCGCGTCGCAGTGCGTGGACTACGAGCTCTCCCGCTGCGTCGAGGAGCCCGAGTGGTACGTCCTGCGCATCACCTGGACCTCGGCCGAGGACCACCTGCGGGGTTTTCGCGGCGGCGAGGACTTCAAAGCGTTCTTCACCGAGATCAGGCCGTACGTCCAGCAGATCGAGGAGATGCGCCACTACGAGCGCACCGCCGTGCGCGGCACCGGAGGCTCGGTCCCCAGCCTCTACGAGTGGGCCGGCGGCACCGAGGCGTTCGAGCGCCTCACCGAGACGTTCTACGCCCAGGTCCTCAAGGACGAGCTGATCGGTCCTCTCTTCGCCCACATGGATCCCGGGCACCCCAGGTACGTCGCGATATGGCTGTCCGAGGTCTTCGGCGGCCCGTCCCGCTACACCGACGAACGCGGCGGCTACCACCACATGCTCGTCCAGCACCTCGGCAAGGCCATCACCGAACCCCAGCGCCGACGCTGGGTGTCCCTCCTCATGGACGCCGCGGACGAAGTCGGCCTCCCCGCCGACCCGGAGTTCCGCGCGGCCTTCTTCGGCTACATCGAATGGGGCACCCGCCTGGCCTTCGCCAACTCCCAGCCCGGCGCGCGACCCCCGCAGCAGGCCCCCGTCCCCCGCTGGGGCTGGGGTGTGGCCCCGCCCTACATCCCCGCTCCGTGACCTCGCCGCGCCCGCCGGGGACGGTCAGGGCGAGCCGTGCGAAGGCGCTCCGGCCGCGCTGAAGAAGGGCGCGGCGGTCCCGTCCGAGGCCGGGCCGCCCTCGCCGGCCGCGGCACCCGCACCGGGCGCAGGCCGCAGCCGGCCGGCCCCGGGCTCCCGCCCGGGGCCGAGGCGCCGGGTCAGGAGGGCATCTCGAAACCGGTGAGGAGGACGGCGTTGCTGGTGGCGGCGGCCTGGCGGAGCGGCTTGGCCTCCGCGTACTCGGGGGACTCGTACCAGGCGCGGGCCGCTTCGACCGAGGGGAACTCGAGGAGGATCGTGCGGGTGCCGTGCCATTCGCCCTCGAGGAGGCGGGGGGAGTCGTCGACGGCGAGGATGGCGGCGCCGCCCTGGATGAGGGTCGGCACGGACGCGCGCTCGTAGGCGGCCATGCCCTCCGGGTCTTCGATGGCCTCGGTCAGCAGGACGTAGCCCTTCGGCATGGGAACTCCTCAAAAGGGGGGAAGGGGGACCGCCGCGCCCGAGGGTGGGGCGGGCGCGGCGGAGAGGGGTCAGCTCACCGTGATGGCGCGCTCGGGGCAGTTGGCCGCGGCCTTGCGGACGGAGTCCTCGAGGCCGGCGGGGATCACGTCCAGCAGGACCTCGGCGTAACCGTCGTCGTTGATGTCGAAGACATCGGGGCAGACGGTGCAGCAGACGCCGTGTCCGCGGCAGTTGTCGTCGTCGATCGTGACCCGCATCAGGCTCCGCCCTCCGCGAGGGTGAACTCCACGTGCAGGTTCATCAGGCCGCGGAGGATGAAGGTCGGCAGGTACTGGAAGTCGCGGGCGCCCGCGGGGCCGTGCGCCTTCTCCGACACCCGGATGTCGGTCGTGCGGGCGAGGAGCCGCTCGAGGCAGACCTTCGCCTCGGCACGGGCCAGGGGAGCGCCGGGGCAGGTGTGGATGCCGCGCCCGAACGCGATGTGGTGGCGGGCGTTCTTGCGATCGAGGTCGAAGGTGTCGGGGTCCTCGAAGTGCTTGGGGTCGCGGTTGGCGGCGCCGTTCATCAGCATCACCGTGGTGCCCGCGGGCAGGTCGACCCCGCCCACGGTGACCGGCACCTTCGACAGCCGGAAGTCGCCCTTGATCGGGCTCTCCGTGCGCAGCGTCTCCTCGATGAAGTTGCCGATGAGCTCGGGCTGCTCGCGGAGCCGCTTCTGGATGCCGGGGTTGTCGGCGAGGATCTGGATCGCCGAGCTGATGAGGCGGACGGTGGTCTCCTGGCCCGCCGAGTACAGGTTGGCCGCCACGCGCACGACGTCCATGACCTCGGGGAGGGAGCCGTCGGGGAACGTCGCCTGCGCCATGGCGGTGAGCACGTCCTCGCGCGGGTTCCGGCGGCGGTCCTCGATGTACCCGACGAAGCTCTTGTACAGGAACTCCATCGGAGAGTGCGACAGCTGGCCCTCGGTGCTGCCCAGGGTGTTCTCCGAGACGTCCTTGCCCTGCAGCACCGCGGCGAACCTGTCGCGGTCCTCCTCCGGCACGCCGAGCAGGTCGGCGATGACGTAGAGGGAGAACGGGACGGCCAGCTCGCCGATCGCCTCGCCCTCGCCGTCGGCGAGGAAGCCGTCCAGGACGCCGTCGGCGAACTCGACCAGGCGGTCGCCGTTCTCCTTGAGGCGCTTGGGGGTGATCAGCTTCATGAGCAGCGCGCGGTGCTTGGCGTGCACGGGCGGGTCGAACGTGGGGAGCTGGTCGTTCATCGGGAGCTTGTCCCGGTGCTCCTCGATCAGGGCGGTGATGTCGTCGCCCTCCAGCGGGACGGGGAAGGCCGCGAAGGGGCCGATCACCGAGGTGCAGGAGGACCACTTCTCGGCGTCCTGCGCGACCTCGGCGACCTCGTCGTATCCGCTCAGCATCACCACGCCGTGGTGGGGCTCGTGCGAGACGGGGCACTTGTCGCGCAGGGCCTTGTAGTACGGATACGGGTCGGCTACCAGCTCCGGGTCCTGGAAAAAGTTCATCTCTTCGAACCGGTTCAACGTTCCTGCTCCCTATCGACACCGCAAGCGCGCGAGTGTCCTCGCCGGTCATGAGGTGAGGGGGGAGGCGCCCCCGCGGTGGACGGATGCGGCTTCCCCAGTCACGAGAGTATCATTCTCACAGAAGAGCATTCTGTTTTCATAGAGGGCGGCCCATGGTCGTTCGCGAGCGATCGGGAACCGACCTAGAACCTGTTCTAGTATCGGGCGCATGCGCCATGGCATCGTGCTCTTCACCAGCGACCGGGGCATCACGCCCGCCGCCGCGGCCAAGGCCGCCGAGGAGAGCGGCTTCGCCACGTTCTACGTGCCGGAGCACACGCACATCCCCGTCAGGCGCGAGGCCGCGCACCCCGGGACGGGCGGCGCCGACCTGCCCGACGACCGCTACGCGCGCACGCTCGACCCGTGGGTGTCACTGGCCACGGCGGCCGAGGCCACCTCGCGGATCCGGCTGGCGACGGCCGTGGCGCTGCCGGTCGAGTCCGACCCCATCACCCTGGCCAAGGCCGTCGCCACGCTCGACCACCTCTCCGGCGGCCGCGTCACCCTGGGCGCCGGCTTCGGCTGGAACACCGACGAACTCGCCGACCACGGCGTGCCCGCCGGCGAACGCCGTACGGTGCTGCGCGAGTACGTCGAGGCGATGCGCGCCCTGTGGACCGAGGAACAGGCGTCCTACTCCGGGAGGTTTGTCTCCTTCGGCCCGTCCTGGGCCTGGCCGAAGCCCGTCCAGCCCCGCATCCCCCTGCTGATCGGCGCGGGCGGCGGCCCGAAGACCTTCGCCTGGATCGCCGCCCACGCCGACGGCTGGATCACCACCCCCGTCGAACAGGACATCCTCCCCAAGGCCGCGGCCCTGCGGAAGGCGTGGGCGGCCGCGTCCCGTCCCGGGGATCCCGAGATCCGCGTCCTGGCCGCCGCCCGTCCCACGCCCGAGACCATGGCCTCCTGGCAGGAGGCCGGCGTCACCGAGATCATCTGGGGCCTGCCCGACAAGCCCGCCGACGACGTCCGCGCCTTCCTCACCCGCCACGCCCGGCGCCTGGGCCTCTGACCCGCCCCCGCGGGCTCCGCGGGCGCACCCGTCTCCGGGACACTCGGCCTCGGGGTCACTCGGTCTTCGGCGTCATTCGGCCTTCGGCGTCACTCGGCCTTCGGCCGGGTGTTCCGGGGACGGCGGGTGGTCCTGCTCGGCGCCTGGGCCGCGGTCCCGTCGGCCGGGGCGGCCTCGCCGTCCTCGCGCTTCGCGCGGGTGGAGGAGGTCCTCGTCGCGGTGGCGGCGGTGCGGCGGCCGCGGCGCGGGGGGAAGGGCCACAGCGCGTCGGGGTCGTCCAGAGGCGCGGCGTCCTCGGGCTGGACGGGGGCAGCCTGCCGCTTCTGTGCGGCGGCCGCCATGGAGTCGGCCTCGGCGGTCGCCGCCCGGGCGGCCTCCGCCGCCGCCCTCGCGGCCTTCGCCGCGGTCTCGGTCGCGGTCTCGGCCGGCTCGGGAGCCTCGGCCGGAGCCGGAGCCGGAGCCTGGACCGGAGCAGGGACAGGAGCAGGTGCCGGGGGCGCGGGCTCCGCGACGGGCGGCGCCGGAGGCGTGACGGGGGCGGCGAGCCGCTCCGCCTTCGGGGGCGGCGCCTGCCGCGGCACCGTCGCCGGAGCCGTCTCCGCCCTGGCGGGCGCGGGGGGCGCCCAGGGGGCGGGAGGCCGGAGGTCCAGCAGGGACTCGGTGTTGTAGAGCACCGCCAGGCGGCCGACGAGGATCTCCTCGGGGGCCTGGGGGCGGCCGGCGTCGGTGCCCAGGCCGGTCAGCTCCGCGGCCCGGTCCATCGCCTTGTCCAGCTTGCGCAGCGCCTTCGTGTAGGCCCTGCGGTCGCCGCTGTCGCGGGCGATGCGCGCCTTCTTGGCGGCCAGGGCCAGGCGCATCAGCCGGTGCTGCGAGCCGGCCTCCGAGGCCGTGCGGTCGGTCGGGTCGGCCAGGCCGAGCCGGGTCAGGATCCGTTCGGGGGTGAGCGTCCAGTTCAGCCCGCTCACGCCGGTGCGGCGGCGCCGCTCCAGCTTCATCTCCCGCTCCCACGCCCACGCCGCGGCCAGCGGCACCGACAGGCGGAACAGGGTCTCGCCCAGGCCGTGGGCGTGGGTGGCGGCCAGGACCGCCGACAGGATCGTGAACGTCCACATCGCGATCCCGTCGATGCCGGCGCTGTACTTCTCCTGCATCGAGGCCTTCGCCCGCAGCGCCGAGCCCAGCACCATGATCTCCAGGAACGCGAAGAACACGATCCGCAGCACGGGCGGCACTTCCACCGAGTCCCGGAAGAAGACGTACATGCCCTGGGCCGAGAGCCCGGTGGCGATCGCCGCGCCCAGCAGCGTCACCACCCGCTGCCCCTCGACCTTCCCGCGCCGCAGCGCACGCAGCATCCTGGCCGTGAGGGCCATGACCAGGAGCATCGCCACCACACCGCACCCGGCGACGACGGCGGCCTCGACCGGGTGGCGGTCAAACGCGTCCAGCAGTTGCATGATCGTGTTCTCCTTCCCCAGAGCACCGTAGCCACGCGTGAGGAAAGAGAGCCGTCAGTGACCGGCTTGGCAACCTTAAAACGACGGGAAGTCCTCGGCCGGACGCCTTGGTGCATTGTGTGAAGCTCCAGACGAACGCCACTCCGTGTTGTTAATGTCCGGCTACCAGGAGTCGACCCCTCGGAGCCCCCATGACCTCTCCACACGCCCGAAAGGCCGGAAGCCGGGCCGTCGGCGGCATGAAGTTCGGCGACCACCTCTGCCTCCCCTACGACAACGACATCGAGCGCAGGTCCGTCCTCGCCTCCTTCGTGGCGGACGGCCTGCTCGCCGGGGAGAAGGTCCTCTACGTCTCGGACGGCCAGGACCCCGGCGCGGTGCTCGACTGGCTCCGCGGGGAGCCGGACGCCGGGCCCGCCGACCTCGACGGCGCCGTCGAGAGCGGCCATCTGGTGATCATCCCCGCGGCGTCGGCCTACCTGACGACCGGGCGGTTCGACCCCGACGAGGTCGTCGCGCTGTTCGGCACCCATCTGGAGATGGCGGTGCTCCAGCAGCACACCGGCCTGCGCCTCACCTGCGAGAAGACCTTCTCCCTGCGGGGCTGGCCCGGCTCGGAGCGGTTCGCCGAGTTCGAGGAGAAGATCGAGGCGATCTTCCAGAGCGCCCCGGTGAACGCGATGGCGTTGTGCCAGTACGACACCCGCTGGTTCGGCCGCCGCTCCCTGGAGTACCTCCTGGGCGTGCACGGGAGCGGCAACGTGCGGGCCGACGACGTCTACGACGACGGCGTCCTGCGCATCTCCCCGCTCTTCCTGCCGCCGGGCCTGTCCCTGCACGGCGCGGTCGAGGAGTCGACGTTCGCGGCGCTGGCCGCGGCGATGAAGCGGCTCGGCGAGCACACCGACCTGCTCTGCCTCGATCTGGCGGAGGTCGACTTCTGCGACATGGCGGGGCTGCGCGTGATGCTCGACGCCCGCACGTCCGAGGAGGGCGGGCAACGCCAGTTGATGCTCCGGGAGGTACCCGAGCCGGTCGCGGAACTGATCCATGCGGCAGGGTGGGGGGAGATGCCGGGAATCCACGTGGAGGAGGCCTAGCCGGTGCCCGCTGTCCGGAACGACCAGAGGTCTCTGGTCCACCGTCATTTCTCCTACCGGGAGGAGGCGGAGTTCCTGACGGCGGGCGGCGCGTTCTTCGGGTCGGCCGGGCACGGCACCCGTCTCGTCGCGGTGGCCTCGCCGCGCAGGCTCGACGCGTTGCGCGAGGTCGTCACCGGGGAGCTGGAATGCCACCGCGCGGACGACTGGTTCGGCACTCCGCCGCGCGCGCTGGCCGCGCTGATGACCGAGGGCCGGGAGCGCTGGTGGCGCGACGGCACCGCCAGCATCCTGGTGGAGCAGCGGTGGGTGGGTCGCTCCCGGCGGGAACTGCGCGAATGGAAGAGGTACGAGGCACTGCTCAACGTGGTGCTGGCCGGCACCCCCACCCGGATGCTCTGCGCCTTCGACGCCGAGCGCGTCCCTGCCGACGTCCTGCGCGCGGCGCCCCGCACCCATCAGGGCGAGGACTACACCGATCCCGCCGCGTTCGTCGCCGAGTGCGACGCCTCCCCCCTGCCCGTCCCCCGCGACCCGGTCGCCGTGCGGCACTTCCGCCGCGGCGACCTGACGTCCCTGCGCGCGTTCGCCGACCAGCACGCCCGCGCCCTGGGCCTGCGCCGCACGATGCCGATGCTCCTGTCGGTCAACGAGGTGGCCACCAACATCCTCAAGCACGGCGGCGGCGAGGGCGTCCTGTGCGTCTGGTCCGACGGCGCCTCGGTGGTCTGCGACCTGATCGACCCGGCCTTCGTCCTGGCCGACCCGTTCCTCGGCTTCATCCCCCCGCGTGCGGACCGCACGGGCGAGGCGGGCATGTGGGCGGTCCGCCAGCTGTGCGACCTGGTCGAGATCCGCTCGGGCCGCGACGGCACCGTCTTCCGCCTCCACGTGCACCTCGCCTGACCGGCCGCCGCGGTGTTAAGGAGTGTCACTGAAAGGGTAGGTCTGTTGCCGATAGCGGCATGGTGGGAGATAAGACCCATTCATGGTCTGTTTGGCGGGTAGTGGTGTTGTCAGCCGGCCGGGCCGTCGGCGGCCGGGTGACGAAGGGGGCTCCGCGTGCTCGACACCGATCCGCCGTTCCGGCCGGTCCGCCGGTGGGAGGGGTACCCGCCGCTGGAGGACCTCGGCCTCATCGGGGACGGCACGACGGCGGCGCTGGTCGGCCTGGACGGGTCGATCCCGTGGTTGTGCCTGCCCCGGTTCGACGGGGAGCCGCTGCTGTGCGGCCTGCTGGACCACGAACGGGGCGGGCATTTCACGCTGACGGCGGAGGACCTGCGCGAGGCGCGGCAGTACTACGAGCCGGACACAGCGGTGCTGGTGACCGAGCTGCGCAGCTCGACCGGGCTGGTGCGGATCACCGACGCGCTGGTCCTGCACGCCGGCGCCGACCTCAGCGACGACGCGGGCGCGAGCCGGGGCGAGCTCGTCCGCTCCGCGCGGGTCCTGGACGGGACCGTCCGCCTGCGGGCGGAGCTGGCGCCCCGCGGCGGCGCCCGGGTCCGGGATCTGGGCAGCGGTCTGGAGGTACTGGCCTCCCGGCGGCCGGAGCTGCGGCTGCACCTGCGCTCCGACCGCCCGCTGACCGGCCTGCGCACCGCCCACGACCTGGAGCGGGGCGACCGCCTCGACCTGGTGCTGGCCTGGGGCCGCGTTCACCGCCACCACCGGTTCGATCCGGAGGCGCTGCTGGCGGACACCGCCGCGGCGTGGCGGCGCTGGATGCGCAGGTTCCATTACGACGGCCCGGAGGAGCCGCTGGTCCGGCGCTCCGCGATCACCTTGAAGCTGTGCGACGACTGGGCCAACGGGTCGATGGTCGCGGCGCCCACGTCCTCGCTGCCCGCGCCGGTCGGCGGGGTCCGCAACTGGGACTACCGCTACGCCTGGATCCGGGACGCCGCCTACGCCGTGTTCGCGCTGCGCCGCGTCGGCTTCGCGGGGGAGGCCGACGGCTTCCTCGGCTGGGTCCTCGACTCCTTCGAACGGAGCCGCCGGCCGCGGATCATGTACAGCCTCTGCGGAGATCCCGTGCCCGAGGAGGTCCAGGACGCCGAACTGGCGGGCTACCGCGGCTCCGCCCCGGTGCGGTGGGGCAACGGCGCGGCCGACCAGCGCCAGCACGACGTGTACGGCGAGGTGCTGGACTGCGCCTACCAGTGGCTGCGCTCGGGCGGTGAACTGCAGCCGGGGCTGTGGTCCGGCCTGGCGGAGCTGGCCGGGACCGCCGCGACCGCGTGGCGGCAGCCGGACCAGGGCATCTGGGAGGTACGCGACGAAGGACGGGTCTTCACCTACTCGGCGGGGATGTGCCAGGTGGCCCTGGACCGGGCCGCGACGATCGGCGAACGGTGCGGACTCCCCGGGCCGGTCGCCTCCTGGCGCGCCACGGCCGACGAGCTGCGGCGGCTCATCGTGGACGAGGCGTGGAACGAGGAGCTCCAGAGCCTGAGCGAGCACCTCGACGGCCGCGGAGGGCTGGACGCGAGCCTGCTGGCGCTTCCGCTGCGGAAGATCGTCCCGGCCGGCCACCCCCGGATGGCGGCCACCACCGCGGCCATCGCCGAACGCCTGTCCGCCGGCGACGGCCTGCTCCACCGCTACCTGCACGACCGGTCGCCCGACGGCCTGCCCGGCGACGAGGGCGCCTTCGTCCTGTGCAGCTTCTGGCTGGTCGACAACCTGGTCATGCAGGGCCGTGCCGAGCAGGCCGGGGAGCTGTACGCCTCCCTGTGCGCCCGCGCGTCCCCGCTCGGCCTGCTGCCGGAGCAGATCGACCCGTCGACGGGCACGTTCATGGGCAACTTCCCCCAGGCCTTCAGCCACATCGGAGTCATCTCCAGCGGGGTCAACCTCGCACGAGCGGAAACGGGGGAAACGAAATGATCAACAGGCTCGTCGTCTTCGGCGCGACAAGCGACCTCAACGCGCGCTACCTGCTGCCGGCGCTGGCCGCCCTGCGCGCGGCCGGCCGGCTCGACGACCGGTTCGAGCTGACGTGCACCGGCCGTAAGGACTGGAGCGACGACCGGTACCGGCAGTGGGCGGCCGACCGGCTCGATCGGCACGCCGCCGCCTCGCCCGCCGAGGCCAGGAAGGCCGTCGCCGACCGCGTGCGCTACCGCAGGGCCGACGCCACCGACGCCGCCGACGTCGCGTCGGTCATCGCCGGAGACGGGCCCGTCGCCGTCTACCTCGCCCTCCCGCCGGGCGTCTTCGCCGCCGCGGTCACCGCCCTGCACCGGGCGGGGCTGCCGCAGGGGAGCCGGATCATCCTGGAGAAGCCGTTCGGCGAGGACCTGCGCAGCGCGGTGGAGCTGAACCGCCTGCTGTCCGCCGTCGTGCCGGAGCAGGCCGTGTTCCGCGTCGACCACTTCCTGGCCATGACGACCGTCCAGAACGTGCTCGGCGTCCGGCTGGCCAACCGCGTCCTGGAACCCATCTGGAACAGCGCGCAGATCTCCGAGGTGGAGATCGTCTGGAACGAGACCCTGGCGCTGGAGGACAGGGCGGGCTACTACGACGGCACCGGGGCGCTCAAGGACATGGTGCAGAACCACCTGCTCCAGGTGTTGTGCCTGGTGGCCATGGAGCCGCCGCTCAGCCTCGGCGAACGCGACTTCCGCGACCGCAAGGTCGACGTGCTGCGCTCGATCCGCCCTCTCACGGAAGACGACGTCGTACGCCACACCCGCCGCGCGCGTTATCTGGCCGGCCGCATCGGGGACCGCGAGATCCCCGCCTACACCGACGAGGAGGGCGTGGATCCCGAGCGCGGCACCGAGACGTTCGCCGAGGTGGAGCTGCGGCTGGAGAGCTGGCGCTGGTCCGGCACCACCTTCCGCCTCCGCACCGGCAAGGCGATCGAGGACGACCGGAAGGAGATCGCGGTGCGCTTCAAGCCCGTGCCCGGCCTGCCTTTCGGCGACACGGTGCAGGCGGCCCCCAACGTGCTCCGCTTCGGCCTCGAGCCGCAGGACGTGTCCCTGTCCCTGACCGGCCTGGGCGCCCAGCCGCACACCCTGGCGCCCTTGGAGCTGTCCTCCTCGCCGAGACCGCCGGCCCTCCCGGCCTACAGCCGCCTGATCCTGGACGCGCTGAACGGGGACGCCGCCCTGTCCATCCGGGCCGACGAGGCGGAGGAGGCGTGGCGGGTCGTCACTCCCGTGATCTCGGCCTGGTCCAGCGGCCTCGTGCCGCTGGAGGAGTACCCGGCGGGTTCGGCCGGTCCGCCCGTCAGGGCTTCCGGGCCAGGTCGGGGTGGGCCCGGCCGGTGATCAGGGGCAGGTCGAGGTAGGTCTTGACGCCGGGTTCGGCGGCGCACACGTACGGGATCGAGTTGACGCAGTGCGCCGAGGCCACCACGACGCCGGGGTTGCGCGCCAGGCCCTCCTCGATGGTCCTGGCGTGCCAGCCGTGGATGGTCACGAACGCGGGCGGGTCGCCCTGCACCTCCACCTCGAACCGCTGGCCGCCCGGCCCGAGCGTCCAGGCGGGGTCGAGGTCCTCCTCGCCCATGAGCCAGGTGGCGCCGACCCGGACCACGACCTCGTCGCCGATCACGGCGTCCCAGTGGAGCCGCTCGCCGGCGACCTGCCCCGGCTCGATCGTCCCGAAGGGGCAGTCGATCGGCGCGGTCGCCACCGCCAGTTCGAGGGTGGGCCGGATCTCGGCGTCGGCGAAGCCGAGCGCGTCCAGGCACATCCGTACGGACTGGGTGTACCCGTGGCCGATCCGCTCCAGCAGCGGGCTGTCGCGCACGTACTCGGGCGAGTGCCCGAACCCCATGACGTCGCGCAGGACCTCGGGGGTGTTGTAGTCGCGCAGGTCGCTGAACTCCTCGCCGCGCACGAAGGTCACCGCCGACGACAGCGCGGCGAACATCAACGGGTGCAGGTCGGTGGCGCCTCCGGGGTCGACGCCCGTCCCGTGGAGCGTGGCGCCGCCCTCCAGGCAGGCGTCCCGCACCCGCGCGGCGTCCTCGGGCGTGGGGTAGAACCAGTTCAGCGGGGTGACGACGTTCTTGCCCGAGCGCAGCAGCGCGGCGATCTCCCTGGTGCGGGAGAACGCGGGCGCGTAGATCACCGCGTCGGCCTCCATCGCCAGGATCTCCTCGACGCTGCCGGTCGCGATCACCCCGATCGGCTCGGTCCCGATGATCTCGCCCACGTCCCGGCCCTGCTTGTCCGCCGAATGCACCCAGCAGCCGACCAGTTCGAGCTCCGGGTGCTTCAGGATCATCTCGATGGCGGCCCTGCCGACGCCGCCGGTCGCCCACTGGATGACACGCAAGGTCAACGGATCCTCCTCCGCAGCACGGCCGCCGGCCGAAATCCGGCCGCGCCCGCACACCCTATTCCGGCAAGCGGTCCACTTCCAGACTTTTCTAGAACACGTTCTAGTGAAGGACGGGGCCGCTGTTTTCGAACGATCACGCAGGGTAGTTGAACCCTGGGTGCCGGGACGGGCGCGGGGCCGCGGCCGGTGGCGGGCCCGCCGGAGAGGACACGACATGGCGGACGCCCCTGGGGCGCCGGACGGGCCGCCGGAGGTCCCGGCGGCGGACGAGCGCAGGATCCGGTTCTGGGCCGTCCTGATCGCGGTCGGCGGCTTCCTGTTCGGGTTCGACACCGGTGTCATCTCGGGCGCGCTGCTGTTCATCAAGACCGAGTTCCGGCTGAACGCCTTCGAGCAGGGCAGCGTGGTCAGCGTGCTGGTCCTGGGGGCGATGGCGGGCTCGCTGGCGGCCGGCCGGATCGCCGACCGGATCGGCCGCAGGAGGCTCGTCGGGCTGGAGGGCCTGGTGTTCCTCGCCGGAACGCTGATCGCCGTCCTGTCCGCCGACTACCTGACGCTGATGGCGGCCCGGCTGGTGCTCGGCCTGGCCGTGGGGGCGGCCTCGGCGACGGTGCCGCCCTACCTCTCGGAGATCTCCCCGAAGGAGATCAGGGGCCGGCTGCTCTCCCTCAACCAGCTCATGATCACCGTGGGCATCCTGGCCGCCTACGTGATCAACCTGGTGTTCTCGGGCTCGGGGAACTGGCGGGCGATGATCGGCGCCGGCGCGGTCCCCGCGCTGCTGATGGTCGCCTCCTCGCTGTGGATCCTGCCCGAGTCGCCGGCCTGGCTCGCCGCCCGCGGCGGGGCCGGCGGGCCGCGCCGCCTCCACGGCCGTCCCGGCGGCGGCGCGACGGTCGAGCGCGTCGTCGCGCTGCGCGAGGAGGAGCGGCGGGAGGAGACCCGGCAGGACCGGAACCTGCGCACGGGGTGGGGCGTCCTGCTGGACCGGGCGGTCAGGCCCGCCCTGGTCGTCGGGCTCGTGCTGGCGGCCGCCCAGCAGTTCGGCGGGATCAACACGATCATCTACTACGCGCCGACCATCATCGAGCAGACCGGGCTGACCGCCTCCAACGCCATCTTCTACTCGATCGCCATCGGGGTCATCAACCTGGCGGCGACCCTGGTGGCACTCCGGCTGATCGACCGGGCCGGCCGCCGGGCCCTGCTGCTCTTCTCCTTCGCGGTGATGACGGCCACCATGGGCCTGCTCGGCCTCTCCCTGGTGCTCGGCTGGCACCCGGTGGTGACGCTGGTCTTCATGGTGATGTACATCTCCGGGTACGCGGTCGGGGTGGGACCCGTGTTCTGGACGCTGATCGGCGAGGTCTTCCCGCCCCAGGCGAGCGCGGTCGGAGCGGGCGTCTCCACGGCCGTGAACTGGACGTCGAACTTCGCCGTGACCCTGGTGTTCCTCTCGGTGGTCCAGGCCATCGGCGAGGGCCAGACCTTCTGGATCTTCGCCGTCGTCTCAGGACTCGCCCTGCTGTTCTCCGCCAGGTTCGTCCCCGAGACCAAGGACCGCGATTTCCCCGCCATCGACAGCGACCTCCGAACCCGCTTCGGCCGCCCCTAGCCGACCCCCCCGCCCGCCCTGTCCCCCAGGACGCGTCGCCGACGCCGCCCGCCGAGGACGCCCCCGGCCACCACCGCCGACGCGCGCAAAGTCGCCTGCCACGAGCTGGGCCATACCGTCGGGTTGCGGCACAATTCCAGCAAGGGCACCTGCATGTACCAGGCTCCCGCCGCGGCCGACTCCGCCACCCTGACGTCGACCGAACGGTCCGAGATCAACGGGAACTACTCGTGAGAAGTCTCATCGCCGTCGCCCTCGTGCTGGCCCTTGCCAGCTGCGCGTCCTCTACTCCGGTACGGACCGCGCCCGCGCCCGCGTCGCCGGTGCTCTCCGATCTGGACGTTCCGCGTCCTGCCGCGATCGAGTTCTTCTCCCGCTGCCGCGTCTCGGGCGCGATCGAGGCGGATCTGCACGAGACCCTCAAGGGGGCCGTCCGCGACTCGACCGCCGTGATGATCGCCGCGGTGGCGGGGGAGGAGCCGGGTCGTGACATCGTCGGCGAGGTCCCGTCCGACGTCGTCCGGCTCTCCGCCTACCGGCTGAAGATCGATGAAGTCCTCTGGGGCGAACTGCCCTCCGAGCACCGCCGGGAACTCGTCATCGAGTTCGTCGGCGCGCCCGAAGGGACTTCCTTCCCCGAGGGCAAGGCCATCTGGTTCCTCCACCGCAAGGGCGATCCGACCCGGCACCTGCCGGACCCGCCGCCCGTCGATCCCGCCGAACGCGGCTTCTACCGGGTTCTCTCGTCCCAGGGCCTCTACCTTCAGGGCACGGACGGTGTCGTCGCGCCGCTCGCCGAACGCCACTCCGACGCCGGCTCCCCGCGTGGCCGTACCGACGGTGCGGCGGCCGAGGGCGAGAAGTCCACCAAGCTCAGCGAACTCGCCACCAGGATCAAGAAGACCGGCTGAGGTCGCACGCACCCATGGTCGGCGGGTTCCGAAGAAGGCTCAGCGCGTCGGCTGGTTCAAGTTCGCTGTCGCCCACGTGCAGATTGCGGCCAAAGGCTCCTGGAGGGTCTTGCCGAGAGCGGTCAGGGAGTATTCGATGTGTTGTGGCGTGCTCTCCTTGAGGACTTCACGTCGCACCAGGCCGTCCGTCTCCATACCGCGCAACGTCTCCGTCAGCATCTTCTGAGTGATGCCGGGAATCCGTCGGCGCAGCTCCGAATGGCGTTGCGGCCCCGCCAGGAGCCCGTAGATGAGCAGGATCCGCCACTTCGAACCCAACCGTTCCAGGGCTTGGCGCGTGGAGCATGTCTCCTCGAGAACATCCGGTATCACCAGTGACATGAGATCTCCCCGCGTTGAAGGGCACTTGAAAGTGCCTTCTTTTCGATTGGGAACGGGCGGTCTAGCGTCCCTTTCATGACAGATCTTAAAGTCCGCGTTCATCCGGCCGAAGTCGCTGCCGAACTCGCAGGGGAGCGCTGATGGAACGCCTTGTCTTCGGATCCGCCGGACTCGTAGGAGCCCTGCGCCTCCCTTCGGGAACGGGCCCTTGGCCCGGCGTCGTCCTCACCGGCCCGTTCACCGGCGTGAAAGAGCAGGTCGTGGGGCTGTACGCCGAGCGCCTGACGGCCGAGGGCTTCGCGACGCTCGCCTTCGACCACCGCGGTTTCGGCGAGAGCGGCGGACGGCGCGGCCATGAGGACACCCAGGGCAAGCTGGAGGACCTCCGCGACGCCGTGAACGTCCTGACGGCCCGGCCCGATGTCACCGAAATCGCTGTTGTCGGCATCTGCCTGGGCGGTGGATACGCCGTCCGCGCTGCGGCCTCCGATCCGCGGATCAAAGCCGTCGCAGGCATCGCGGGCGCCTACAACAGTCCCGCTCACATCGTCGAGGCGATGGGAGTGGCGAGCTACCGGTCGGCCCTGGCCGGTTTTCTCGATCGCTACGACGAGTTCCTGCCCGCCGTGGCGCCCGACGGGGGAGAGGCGGCGATGGGCGGCGACGAGCCCTACGCCTACTACGGCACGTCCCGCTCGGCCTCCCCGTACTGGGACGGCCAGGTCACCCGGGGCTCACTCCATTCCCTGATGACCTTCGACGCCCTGAGCGCCGCCGACCTCCTCGGCACCACCCCTCTCCTGGTCGTCCACGGCCGCACCGACGCCTACTGCTCTCCCGACCTCGCCCGCGCCCTCCACGCCCGCTCTCCCGGCCCCAAGGAGATCCACTGGTTGGACACCCGGGAACACATCGACCTCTACGACGTCGAACCCCACGTCACCACCGCGATCGATGCCGCCTCGGCCTTCCTGCGCCGCGTCCTCGAACGCCCGGCGGCGTGAACGCTCCCCGGCATGCGAGCGCTCCCGTTCGGGGTTCGTGGCCGCTTCCGCGAGTGGTTACGATCGGGAGCCACGGTTGCTTCAGCGGAAGGGAATCATGTCCGATCAGTACAGAGCGGTCTTCGCCCGATACGACACCGACGGGGACGGACGGCTCACCGCGGACGAGGTGGCTGCGGCGATCGCGGGCATGTTCCCGACGACCGAACTGAACGACCTGTCGGGGATCGTCCGCGCCCTGTTCGCCGAGTACGACACCGACCACGACGGACGGCTGTCCGTGACCGAGTTCGTCCCGCTGGCCCAGAACCTCCCCGAACTCGGCTGACCGCCCGGCCGGGTCTCCACCGGCCGGTCCGGGGCGGAGCTGCGGCCCGGCCTACGAGCGCGCCGCCGCCCTGGGCGGAGAAGGGCCTTCAGGAGATGGTCCAGTCGGGCTGGAGAAGGTCGGCCACGCGCAGGGGGTTGCCGAGGAGAACGCTCTCGCGGAACTGGAGGAGGATGGCGCCCGTGGGGGCGTGGATGGTGGTGCCGGGGCCGAGGCGCATCTGCAGGAGCGGGCCCTGCGGGGTGTCGAGGAAGTGGACGACGTCGTCGGCGGCCAGACGGGCCAGGGGTATGTGGTGGACCGAGCCGACCTCGTCGGGGTTAGGCGCGAGCGGGCCGAGGCTTTCCGGGACCGCGACCACCGGGGAGATGACGAATCCGGAGAAGGCGGGGAAGTCGTCGAGGCGTCCCAGGACGTCGGCCGGGGCGAGGGCGACACCGAGTTCTTCGTGGAGTTCGCGCAGGGCGGTCTGCTCGACGGTCTCTCCCGGTTCCCTCCGGCCGCCGGGCAGGGCCCACTGCCCGGGGTTGCGGCCGCGCATGGCGCGGCGGATCAGCAGGACGCAGGGTTCTCCGTCCTGTTCGGTGACGCAGACGACGACGGAGGCGCGGCGCATGCCGGGGCTGTCGCCGATCTCGACGTGGCCGGACTCCGTCAGGCGCTGGGCGATCTGTTGCCGTCTCTCTCTCATGCGGGACATTGTCCTTCACGCCGGCACGGGAGTTAATGCACCCGCACCATCCTGCCGTCGACGGGCGCCCGGAGCACCGGTCGCCGGCGGCCCGGGAGCGGACGGCATGGGAACGGCGGCCGCGCATGGAGTAGAACTGTCGCCATGTCCAACGCGGTGCCCGATGCCCTGATCAGTGCGGCCGAGCGGCTCTTCGCCGAGCGCGGCTCCGACGCCGTCAGCCTGCGGGAGATCAACGCCGCGGCCGGCTCCACCAACGCCAGCGCGATCCAGTACCACTTCGGCGGCCGGAGAGGGCTCATGCGGGCGGTGCTGGACAAGCACGAGGTCCACATCGAGCGCCGCCGGCACGCGATGCTGGACGCCTACGAGGCGGGCGGCGCCCCCGGGCCCCGCGCGCTGTCCGCCGCGCTGGTCGAGCCCCTGGCCGCCGAGCTCGGGACCGACGGCGGGCCGGGCTACCTCCAGCTGATCGCGGACCTGTACAACCAGCCCGACCCGAAGTTCGACCTCGACGCCATGGAGGACCGGATGTCGAGCTACGTGCGCTGGCGGGCCCTGGCGCTTCCGCTGCTGAGCCCCGAGGCCGTCCGGCTGCACCGCCGGTTCGACGCGCTGCGGTTCGCGGCCTCGGAGCTGGCGCGCCGCGCCCGGACGGGGCGGCGCGACCACCGGCTCTTCACCAGCCAGCTCACCGACCTCGTCACGGCGCTGCTCGGCGCTCCCGTCTCGGACGAGACGCGGCGGCTCCTGCGGTGTTAGGGTCAATGCACTCGCATTAAGGTGACCACGGGAGTGCTGCCATGGCCTGGGATTTCCACACCGAACCGGAGTTCCAGGAGAAGCTGGACTGGATCCAGCGGTTCTGCGAGGAGAAGGTGGAGCCGCTGCACCACGTGTTCCCCCACGCCGCCCGCCTGCCCGATCCGGCGGTGAAGGCCTACGTCAGGGAACTGCAGCAGGAGGTCAAGGACCAGGGGCTGTGGGCGCTGTTCCTCGACGAGGAGCTCGGCGGCCCCGGCCTCGGCCAGCTGAAGCTGGCCCTGGTCAACGAGATCCTGGGCCGGTACCCGGCCGCGCCGCAGCTGTTCGGCGCCGCCGCGCCCGACACCGGCAACATCGAGATGCTCGCCGCCTACGGCACCGAGGAGCAGAAGAAGCGGTGGCTCGAACCGCTCCTCGACCAGGAGATGTTCTCGGCGTACTCGATGACCGAGCCCCAGGGCGGGTCCGACCCGAGCCTGTTCCGGACCCGCGCCGTGCGCGACGGCGACGAGTGGGTGATCAACGGTGAGAAGTGGTTCACCTCGGCCGGGCGGGTGGCCGACCTCCTCTTCGTGATGTGCGTGAACGGAATGTTCGTGGTGCCGCGCAGGACGCCGGGCGTCGAGATCCGGCCCGAGCCCCGCAACCACAACCACATCGTCTACCGGGACGTCCGGGTGCCGCTCGACCACCTCCTCGGCCCCGAGGACGGCGCCAGGACGCTGGCCCAGCGCCGGCTGGGCGGCGGCCGCATCCACCACGCGATGCGCACGATCGCCCAGTGCAGGCTGGCCCTCGACATGATGTGCGAGCGGGCGCTGTCGCGCGAGTCGCACGGGTCGGTCATCGCGGAGCACCAGATGGTGCAGGAGAAGATCGCCGAGTCGTACGTGAAGCTCAAGATGTTGCGGCTCTACGTGCTGGAGACCGCGTGGAAGATCGACCGGACCTCGACGAAGGAGGCACGGACCGACATCGCCGGGGTGAAGTTCACCATGGCGCGGGTGCTGCGCGAGATCTCCTTCGACGCCCTGCACATCCACGGCTCCCTCGGCACCACCGACCTCACCCCGCTCCACGACATGTACGCGTCCGCGCCCACGATGGGCCTGGCCGACGGCGCCGACGAGGTGCACAAGGCCACGGTCGCCCGCCGGCTGCTCAAGGGCTACCAGCCCCACGAGGGCCATTTCCCCCGCGAGTTCCTTCCCTACAAGCGGGAGCAGGCGTGGGAGAGGATGCAGCCGGTCTTCGCCGACCGGCCTGAACTCGCCGAGGCGGCGGAGAACTGGAAGAGGTTCTTCACCACCCGCTCATAGCCGCAGAAGTATCACCGTTCACGGTCGTGCCGCCCTCTGGCGCCGGGATCGCATCGCTCGTAACCTCGAACGTATGCGTGCTTGAAGGTCTCCGGTGGATCCCGGAACCGTGCCGCTCGCTGCGGAGCCCCGAGGAGGAAGCATGAAGGTGCCGGATTCCAACGGGTCGCTGAGGCTCGAGACGGAGCCTGCGATGTCGTGGCCGGAGGTGGAGGCGACACTCACCGCCCCCGGGGAGATGTTCGAGATCGTCGAGGCGGAGGTGCGCGGGGAGCGGCTGCGGGTATGGAAGAACGCGCCGTCGAGCCTGCGGGAACTGCTGGAGATCTCGCGGCTGCACGGTGACAGGACGTTCCTCGTGTACGAGGACGAGCGGACGACGTTCGAGGAGCACTTCCGGCAGGTCGCGACGCTCGCGCACCGGCTGGTGGAGCACTACGGCATACGCAAGGGTGACCGTGTCGCGATCGCGATGCGCAATTTCCCGGAGTGGTCGGTGGTGTTCTGGGCCGCTGCCGCGGTCGGCGCCGTCGTCGTGCCGCTGAACGCGTGGTGGACCGCGCCGGAGTTGGTGTACGGGCTCACCGATTCCGGCTCGAAGGTCGTGTTCGTCGACGGAGAGCGGCTCGACCGGCTCGCGCCCGAACTCGCGGGGCAGGCCTCGGCGGTGGTCGTCGCACGCGCGGAAGGCGAGATCCCGGAGGGCGTCGCGCGGTACGAGGACGTGCTCGGCGACGTACCGGACGGCGTCACGCTGCCCGCGGTGACCCTCGGGCCCGAGGACGACGCCACGATCTTCTACACGTCCGGCACCACCGGCGCACCCAAGGGAGTGTTCGGCACGCACCGCAACATCTGCGGCAACCTCCTCTCGCTCGCGTACGCGCGGACCGCCGCGGCACTGCGATCGGGGACACCGACGGGTGCTTCCGCATCCGACGCCCAGCGGCCGTCGTACCTGCTTTCGGTTCCGTTCTTCCACGCGACCGGCTGCCACTCGGTTCTCGTCGCGAACCTCGCGATCGGCGGGAAGCTCGTGCTGATGCGCAAGTGGAACCCGGAGCGCGCGCTGGAACTGATCGAGCGCGAGCGGGTGACGACGTTCGGCGGTGTGCCGACGGTGGTGTGGCAGGTTCTGCAGTCACCGGACTTCGGCAGGCGCGACACCTCCAGCGTCACCTCCGTCGGGTACGGCGGCGCGCCGGCACCGCCGGAGCTGGTGCGGCGGATCGAGGAACTGCTGCCGGGGCGGGTGCCGAGCAACGGTTACGGGCTCACGGAGACGTCATCGCTGACGACGATGAACGCCGGGATCGACTACCTGCGCAAGCCGGACAGCGTCGGCAGGCCCGTGCCGGTGGTCGACGTGCGGGTCGTCGACCACGAGGGCCGCGCGCTGCCGGTCGGGGAGGTCGGCGAGCTCTGGATCCGAGGGCCGAACGTCGTGAAGGGGTACTGGAACAAGCCCGAGGCGACCGCGGCGGCGATCACCGACGGCTGGCTGCACTCCGGTGATCTCGCGCGCCTCGACGGCGAAGGCTCGGTGTACATCGTCGACCGCGCGAAGGACATGCTGATCCGCGGCGGCGAGAACGTGTACTGCGCGGAGGTCGAGGCCGCGCTGTACGAGCACCCCGCGGTGTACGACGCGGCCGTGATCGGGATCCCGCACCGGGAGCTCGGTGAGGAGGTCGGCGCGGTCATCCGCCTCAAGGACGGCGCCCCGGCATCGGAGGACGAGCTGCGCCGGCACGTCGGGGAACGACTGGCGGCGTTCAAGGTGCCGGTGAAGGTGTGGTTCGTCGATGACGAGCTGCCGCGCAACCCCGCGGGCAAGCTGCTCAAGCGCGAGCTGCGCGACAGCCTGCTCGGCTGAGCCGGCGCGCGACGGCTCAACGCGCCGAGCGTGCGGCTTCGACGAACGCGGTGATCAGGGCGGGGTCCTTGACGCCGCGGCTGCTCTCGACCCCGCTGGAGACGTCGACGCCCCAGGGACGGGCGGACCGTACGGCCTCCCGGACGTTCCGGGGGGACAGGCCTCCGGCGAGGAGCCAGCGTTCGCCGGGCTCGGTGAGGCCCTTCACCGTCCAGTCCCAGGTGGAGCCGGAACCGGGGACGGGCGCGTCGAGCAGGAGAAGGTCCTCGCCGAACCCGCCGTGACGCGGCGAGCCCTCCCGGTAGGAGGTCGCACGGATCAGCGTCAGCCCGTCGCGCCGGAGCGCGGCGTAGTGGTCCGGGCCTTCGCTTCCGTGGAGCTGGATCCCGCGGACCCCGGCGAGGTCGGCCAGCCGCCGAACCTCGTCCGCGGGCTGGTCGCGGAACACCCCCACGGTGAGCACGTTCTCGGGCACCCGGCGCGCCAGCCTCGCCGCCGCCTCGGCGTCGACGCGCCGGGGGCTCTCGGCGAAGACGAACCCGATGGCGTCCGCCCCGGCCTCGACCGCGGTGTCCACGTCACGTTCCAGGCGCAGCCCGCACACCTTGACGAACAACTTCTCCATACCGCCATCGTTCCCTCATCGCCCCGCGAACGCCAATTACCTCCCGGCCCGCGCCGTGGAGTCGTCGTCCTCGGTGAGGAAACCGCCGGACTGGTGGTGCCAGAGGCGGGAGTAAGGGCCGCGGGTCTCGAGGAGTTCGCGGTGCGAGCCCTGCTCGACGATGCGCCCCCGGTCGAGGACCACCAGGTGGTCCATGCGGACCACGGTGCTCAGGCGGTGCGCGACGACCAGGGCGGTCCGGTCCTGCATCAGGCGCCACAGCGCCTCCTGGACGAGGACCTCGCTCTCGGAGTCCAGGGCGCTCGTCGCCTCGTCGAGCAGCAGGATGGGGGCGTCCCGCAGGATGGCGCGGGCGAGCGCGACCCGCTGCCGCTGCCCGCCCGAGAGCTTGACGCCGCGCTCCCCGACCAGCGTGTCCCATCCGGCGGGCAGGTCCTCGGTGAACTCGGTGACGTGCGCCGCCCGCGCGGCCCGCAGCACCTCGGCGTCGGTGGCGCCCGGCCGGGCGAAGGCGATGTTGTCCCGGACCGACCGGTGGAACATCGCCGGCTCCTGCGGGACGTAGGAGATCAGGCTGCGCAGGTCCCGCTGGCGGAGCCGCGCGATGTCCTGGCCGCCGATGAGGATGCGGCCTCCGTCGACGTCCATGAGGCGCAGCAGCAGCCGGGTCAGGGTGCTCTTGCCGCCGCCCGAACGGCCCACGAGCCCGACCTTCGACCCGCTGGCGATGTCCATGTCGAGCCCGTCGAACAGGGGGGAGGCGCCGCCGTGCGAGAAGCGGACCCGTTCGAAGCGGACCGCCGCGTCGGCCGGCCGCAGCGGCTGGGGATCATCCTGGTCGACGACGGTGGGCGGCTCCAGCAGCAGCTCGGTGAACTGGGCTGCCTCGGTCAGGGTGCTCTCCAGGCGCCGGTACACCTGGTTGAACTCGAACATGATCCGCGTCGCGTTCGAGTAGTACGCGAACGTCACCACGATGGCCTCGGCGCCGAGCCCCCCGCGCAGCGCCGCCGCCAGCAGCAGCCCCACCGCGCTGGTGAGGACCGACATCGGGGCGACGACGGCGTCGACCCGCAGGTTCCCGTAGTCCCAGGCGCGCAGCGCGAGCCGGCTCTGCTCGGCCAGCCTCTCCCGGTACTCGGCGGCCTCCCTCTCCTCGGCCGCGAACGCCCGCACGGACTCCATGTTGGTCAGGACGTCCGCGACATGCCCCGACACCCGGACCTTCGCGGCCTCCCGGGCGTTCACCAGCGCCTGCCGCCGCCGGATGAACGGCGTCGCCACCAGCCCGGTGACCACGATGAGGCCCACGAGCGCCAGGACCAGCACCGGATCGTAGAACCACAGCACCACCGAGGCGAACAGCACCGGGATCACTCTGGCCATGATCGAGAAGGTGAGGGTGTCGGCGAAGGACTCGAAACCTCCGCAGTACCCCAGGACCCGCTTGGTCAGCGACCCGGCGAAGGAGTTCTGGAAGAACGCCGTGTCCTTGACCAGCAGCGCGTCCATTCCCTGCACGCCGAGCCGCTCGATGCCCCGGGCGCAGGTCCGGTTGAGGAAGTGCAGCCCGCCCCGCCACAGCACCTCCCCGGCGAGCAGCATCCCGCCGAAGCCGAGCACGTACGGCAGCAGTTCGCCCGCCGTGCCCCCGCGGCCCTCGGCCAGCCGTCCCACGAGCGCCCCCACGAACAGCGGGGCCAGGTAGAACAGGCAGACGTTGCCCAGGGCCGGAAGCATCAGCGCGGGCAGCGTCACCTTCCACTGGCGCCTCATCTCCCCGAGATACCGGCGCACCACCAGCAGCATCGCCCGCTTCCGCACGGATCCGGATTCCCCGGACTCTTCCATCCGCCCTCCCCGCAGCAGCCGCAGCCCCCATGCTGCCCCGGCCCCGCCGTCCCGGTCGACTCGTCGAAGGCCGAACAGCGGGCTGCGAGACACAGCTCTATCCGGCGGGGAAAGGGTCGCGGGGCGTCCGGACGGGCCGGGCGCCCCGCGGTGATCAGAGGGTCAGAACAGGTCGAACTGGGTCTGCGGGTTCATCTCCCGGTAGGTGTGGCGCTTGGCGCGGTCGGTGCGCCGGTCGGTGAGGTCGAGGACGTCGAAGCCCTTCTGGATGTCGTTGGAGAAGATGTGGCCGTTGTAGTAGTACGACGACCACGAGCCGCCCACGATCAGGGACGTCTCCGACAGCGGACCGCGCTCGAAGAACGCGATCTCCTTCGGCTTGCGCGAGTCGGTGAAGTCCCAGACCGAGATCCCGCCCTGGTACCAGGCCTGGACCATGATGTCCTTGCCCCTGACGGGGAGCAGGTTGCCGTTGTGCGCGACGCAGTTCTCGGTGTCGGCGTTCGCGCGCGGGATCTTGAAGTAGCTGCGGAAGACCAGCTTGCGGCGGTCTCCCTTGCCGACGATGTCGTAGACGGCGTTGGCGCCCTTCTCGGGGCCGATGGCCGCGTTGCAGGTCGCCGTGCCGCCGCCGCCGAGCTCGTCGGTGAAGACGACCTTGTCGGCCTTGTTGTTGAAGGTGGCGGAGTGCCAGAACGAGAAGTTGGCGTCGTCGCGGACCGCGGTGATCAGGCGCGGATCCTCCCGGTCGGAGATGTCGAACAGCGCGCCGTCGCCCATGCAGGCCCCGGCCATCAGGTTCTTCTCCGCGTAGACGGTGAGGTCGTGGCAGCCGGTGGTCTGGGCGGTGTCCTCGGGGTAGGGCAGGCCGTCCCCGGGGTTGCCGCCGTCGCTGAACAGGACGGGCTCGGCGACCAGCGACGCCTTGTCCGGCGTTCTCACCGGCACCTTGATCACGGAGATCTTGTCGTGCGGGTAGGAGCAGTCCGGCCCCACGCTCGACTCGCCGAGCAGGTAGGACGAGACGTACAGGTAGACGGTCCGCTTGCTCTGGGCCGGCACCAGGGTGTGGGTGTGCGACCCGCACTTGGTCTCGACCGCCTTGACGTAGCGGGGGTTCGCCGGGTCGCTGATGTCGAAGATCTTGATGCCCTCCCAGGCGGTCGGATCGGTGACCGGCTTGGCGGCGCTCTGGCAGGAGTCGTCGCTGCGGGAGGAGTCCGTCGACAGGAACAGCAGGTTCCCGCTGACGGAGATGTCGTTCTGCGATCCGGGGCAGAGCACCTGGCTGACGACCTTGGGCTTGGCCGGTCTGCTGATGTCGTACACCGTGAAGCCGTTGTAGTTGCCGGCGAACGCCAGGTCGCCCTTGAAGGCGAGGTCGGAGTTCAGGGCGTTGACCGAGGCGAACGGCCCCTGCTTGGGGATGTTCGCGATCTGCTTGAGGTTGGGGCTCGACACGATCTCGTCGACGCCCGGGATGGACGGGGCGGCGGACGCGGAGACGGCGCCGAGGACGAGGGCGAACGAGGCGAGCACGGCGGTCAGGATGCGGGCTGTCGGTCTGTGCGTGACTCTGGAGGCCATACAGGGATCTCCTTCGAGGGACACTGATCGATCGCCGTGAGTATCGCCCGCTTTTTCGCTTTCGGGGGAGTCCTTACAACGTTGTAACGATGTTGGTACGATTCGGCAGCCCTGTCCGAGGCGCGCGGAAGGTACCTTCACGTCGTCGAAGGACGAAGGGGAGTGCTTCACATGAGCGTCTCTGAACCCGGTCTCCGCGCCCTGGCCCTCGTGGTGCTGGCGGCCTGGCTGCTCACCGCCTGCAGCGACGGCGACGCCCCGGTCGAGGGCCCCACCGCGACCATGCTGGCCCCCGGCCACCCCGGCGAGCCGAACGCCACCGTCACCGCCGGCCCCACGGCCGTGCCCGAACCCGCCGAAGCCGACGTCACTTTCATGCGCATGATGGTCGTCCACCACGGCCAGGCGGTCGTGATGTCCGAGCTGGCCCCCACCCGGGCCGCCGACCCCCGCGTGAAGTCCCTCGCCTCCCGTATCAGCGCCGCCCAGGCCGGCGAGATCACCCTGATGCGCGACTGGCTCCGCCGCAACGAGAAGCTCCCCGCCACCGGCCACGACCACCACTCCATGCCCGGCATGATCACCCCCGCCGAGCTGGAGGACCTCGAGTCGTCCACCTCCACGACCTTCGACCGGCTCTACCTCACCCTCATGATCAAGCACCACGAGGGCGCCCTGGAGATGGCGGACACCGTCCTGGCCGACGGCACCGACACCACCGCACTCCAGCTGGCCAAGGACGTCGTGGCCACCCAGCAGGCCGAGATCAACCGCATGCGCGCCCTGCTCTGACGGCCCCGACCGGCCCGTCCTGAGGAACACGCCGCTGCGCGAGGCGGTCGTCTTCTGTGCCCGTTCTGTGCCCGCCGGGGGTGTTTCCGGTCCAGGTTTCGGGAATCCGGACGGCGGGTGGCTTTTCGTGCGCCCATCGGGCTCACGGCGATCTTCACGGGCCGTTCGCGCGCCGCGTCCAGCCGGTCGGCGGCCGCGGGACGCTTGGCTGCGGAAGATCCGGATTTGGGGCGGTGACAGCAGTTTGCTGGGCTTTGTCTGTCGTTTCCGTTGTGTACTTGAGTGGAGCGTGTGGGCGCTGTTAGCTTCGCCCTGTGGACCCTATGCGTGCACGGGCGGAGACGATCAAGGACTTCGCGGCGGCTCTTCGGGAATTGCGCGACTCGGTCGGCAATCCATCTTTTCGGGAAATGTCCGGCCGGTCAGGGGCGATCTCCCACACGACATTGCACGAGGCCACGAAGGGCAACCGGCTTCCGAGCTGGGAGACCACCGTCGAGTTCGTCAAGGCCTGCGGCGCCGACCCTGCCGCGTACCGCGAACGCTGGGAACGGGCGAACCTGCCGGTCAGATCGACGAGGGCCTGGAGCCCCGAGGAGCGCGCGGGCGTCCCGGCGGCCGGCCCTCCCGGCGAGCTCGCCTTCTCCTCCGCGGGCGAGGCGGAACACCACGGCGCGCGCGCCGCCGGCGAGTCCCGGACGCCCCCGCCCGCAGGCGAGGCCTCGGCGCCCGCGGCCTCGCCGCCCCCGCCGCCCGATGAGATCGTGAGCGATGTGGAACCCGCCCTTCCCGTGCCGGGGAACCGAAGACGGCGCCGTCTGGCCGTCCCGGCCGCGGCCGTGCTCGCGACAGCGGCCGTCGCCGTCGGAACAGCGGTAGCCGTCGAGCGTCGGCCCGAATCCCCGCCCCGGACGCCCGCAGCACCGTCCCAGACGCCGACCGAGCCCAGAATTCCCGGCGACATAAGCCAGTTCCTCGCCGACGTCACCATTCCCGACGGCACCGTGGTGAGTCCGGGCGAACGGTTCGTGAAGACCTGGGAGATCCTCAACGCGGGCACCGTCACATGGCGCGGCCGCTTTCTGGCCCGCGGCGCTTACCCGGCGGACAATGGAACCTGTGAAACACCGGCGAAGGTGCCCGTTCCCGTTACGAAGCCGGGCGAGAAAGTGCGGGTGAGCGTGCCTGCGACGGCTCCGAGTACACCCGGATCGTGCTGGGTCGGCTGGAAGATGGTCGATGGCGAGGGCATTCCGTTCCTGCCGGGGGCCCGGCCTATCTTCTTCGTGGTGCATGTCAGGAATTGAGCCCGCCTGCGTCGCTGAACGGCGGTTCCCCGCCGTGCGCGACACGGCGGGGAACCCGGAGAGGGACGGGGTTCAGGAGAGAACGATCCGCGTGTAGTAGGCCTTGAGGATGGTCAGGTGGTTCTGGCCCGCGTTGGCCTTGTCGCGGGAGCCGTACTGCGACATCCAGTCCCCGCTGACCCACGCGCCGCACGCCGTCGTCGTCGCGCAGTAGTGGGCTTGCAGGATCTTTCCGTCACGGGTCATGCGGGTGTTCCACGTCGCGTCCACCGCGGCGCTCGTCGCGGCCGTCGCGGAGCCGGGCCTGTACACCTGGCTGGCCGTGTCGTCCCTGACGTCGTAGCACTCGCCCCACGACGTCTTGCGCGTCGAGGTCAGCGCCCAGTGCCAGCCGAAGCTCTTGACGGCCATCGCACCGGCCTTGAGGGACTCCGCCGGCCAGCTCGGCACCCACTCGTTGGGGAGGACGTTCTTGACGTAGGTCTTGAAGTCGACCCTGTCCACGCGGCCCAGGGACACCCGGTGGACGAGGATCGTCGTGGGCAGCCTGCTGTGCGTGCCGTCGGTCGTGCACCCGGTCGGCCCGGAGGCCAGGAAGCGGTGCGAGGCGTTCTGGTTCTTGAGGGTGGCGTTGAGGTTGACCTTGGCGCCGGGGGCGAGGTCCTGGTAGCTGCCCGCGTAGCCGCTGTTGTAGTGGACGCGGACTGTGGTGCTGCTGCGGTTCCAGGCGGAGGCGGCTTCGTTCTTGATGCACAGGCCCTGGCCGGCCCCGGCGCTCTTGAACTCGTAGCACGAGGGCTGCTCCGTGCCGTAGTCATCGAGGGAGCCGGTGAAGTCGGAGAGAGACCCGGTGTGGTTGCTGTTGTAGTAGTAGCAGAACTCGCCGCTGTCGCAGACGCCGTCGCGGGCGGCCGCCGAGGCGGGCGTCGCGGTGGCGATGACCGTTCCACCGAGGACGATCGCGGCGGCCGCAGCGGTGAGCCGCGAGATCAGCCGTGTGATGCGTGAGGACACAGGAGGCCTTTCCCTTCTCGTGCGGCCGTGGTGCTAGCGGACGTTGTAGCCCTGGCTCTGCCAGAACGAGTTGGGGTTCGGGTTGTCCAGGACCGGGTCGTTGACGCTCTTGGAGGCATGGGTCTGCCTTCCGAAGCGCATCTCGACGTGGGTGTGCGCGCCCGAGCTGGACGAGACCCCGCGCCACGCCTCGTCGGCGATGACCTGGCCGCGGCTGATCTGCTGGCCCACGGCCAGGGAGGACCGCGGAGCGGTGTGCAGGTAGATGATCGACTTGTTCAGCGAGGAGTTGTAGATGGAGATCGTGGAGAGTCCGCCGCTGCCGTTGGCTCCGCGCGCGATGTAGATGACCTGGCCGCTCACCAGGGCGCGGACGTCCGCGCCCACGGCCTTGGCGAAGTCGATGCCCTCATGCCGGCCGGGGGTGGTGGTGTACTGGTCGAAGTAGCAGGTGACCCTGCCGCCGCCGCCCGAGTAGAGCGCGTCCGACAGGTCGGTGCGCGTCGACGGGTTGAACTCGTGCGAGGCGTTCTGGTTCTTGAGGGTGGCGTTGAGGTTGACCTTGGCGCCGGGGGCGAGGTCCTGGTAGCTGCCCGCGTAGCCGCTGTTGTAGTACACGCGGACGGTCACGCTGCTGCGGTTCCAGGCCGAGGCGGCCTCGTTCTTGATGCACAGGCCCTGGCCGGACCCGGCGCTCTTGAACTCGTAGCAGGAAGGCTGCTCCGTGCCGTAGTCGCCGAGGGAGCCGGTGAAGTCGGAGAGGGATCCGGCGTGGTTGCTGTTGTAGTAGTAGCAGAACTCGCCGCTGTCGCAGACGCCGTCGCGGGCGGCCGCCGAGGCGGGCGTCGCGGTGGCGATGACCGATCCGCCGAGCGCCAACGTGGCGGCCGCAGCGGTGAAGATCCTGTTGAGCGTTCGCATGCCGTTCTCCTTCTGTCTGCAGATGGGGGTCGCGGACGGGATCAGAGACGCTGGTACTCCTCCCAGGTACGGATGGTCACCTTCGGGCCGTCGTCCGGGCCGCGGCCGGAGAGCCCGTTCAGTCCGAGGTAGTAGTCGCCCGCCTGGTGCTGGGCCTGGCTGGAGAGGTCGGTGTCGCTGAGGGCGACGGCGTGGATGTGCCAGGGCCAGTCGCCCTGCGCGGGGCTGCGCACCCATGCCGCGAAGCCGACGCGGCGCAGCGCGCGGGCGGCCGCGGTGCGGGCGGCGGAGGTCATCCCCTGGACCGAGATGTCGACGACGCCGCCGCCGTCGTGGGTGCCCGCGGATGTGGGGTCGCCGCCGGGGTTGTACGAGCCCTGCTCCAGCACGAGCCCGTGGCCGAGCAGCCGCTCCGCCTCGGCCAGCATGCCCTGCGTGCGGGCGTTGACGACGAAGCCCTCGTCGGTGGGGACCCGGGGGCCCGGGGTGATGACCCGCGTGACCTTGAAGCGGTCCGTGCCGAGCCCGGTGAGCGATGTCCTGCCCGGAAGGCCGTTGGCGTCGAGACCCGTGTAGCCGAGCGACTTCTGGTACTTCGCGTAGGCGGCGATCGTCGTGGTGCCGAAGTAGCCGTCCACCCACTGCGCGTCGAGGAGGCCGCGGTCGCGCAACGCCTGCTCGACGAGGAGCACGCTGTCCCTGGCGCCCGGGGTCAGCGTGCTGTCGGCCCGCCGCGGGTCGATCTGGGCCGCCTTGACGGTGGCCTCCATGTCCACGTTCGGAAGGACCTTGACGGCCGCCTGCGCCGCCGGCGCCCGGCACACCCCGGCCGCGGAGCCGATCAGGACGGCCACCGCGAGGGCGGCGGCGCGTGAGGGCAGCTTCATCGTTCCTCCTGTCGCGAGTGCCGGGGCGCTTCGTCCGCGGCAGCTTCACGGTCACGGAACGCACTCGGTTCCACAAGAAGATCGGTGTTGTCAGCTCATCTGACGGCGTCCCTTACAGCCGTACGCGCCGTCAGGGGAGCGCGCTGACCTCAATGTTTCCCCCATGGAAACGGGAGGGCGCGTCTGGTTCGCCATGTACTGCCCGTAAAGTTAGGAGCTACATCACGACCTGGGAGAGTACGTTTTGCACGAGAAACTGGCGTCGATCTACGAGAGCGTCCTGCGCCGCAACCCTGGCGAGATCGAGTTCCACCAGGCGGTGCGCGAGGTGCTCGACAGCATCGGCCCGGTTCTCGGTAAACATCCGGAGTACGCCGAGAGCAAGATCATTGAGCGTATCTGCGAACCCGAACGCCAGATCATCTTCCGGGTGCCGTGGGTGGACGACCAGGGCGAGGTGCAGATCAACCGCGGCTTCCGCGTGGAGTTCAACAGCGCGCTTGGGCCGTACAAGGGCGGGCTCCGGTTCCACCCGTCGGTCTACCTGGGCATCGTGAAGTTCCTGGGCTTCGAGCAGATCTTCAAGAACAGCCTGACGGGTCTGCCCATCGGCGGCGGCAAGGGCGGCTCCGACTTCGACCCCAAGGGCCGCTCCGACCGCGAGGTCATGAACTTCTGCCAGAGCTTCATGACCGAGCTCTACCGGCACATCGGCGAGTACACCGACGTCCCCGCCGGTGACGTCGGCGTCGGCGGCCGGGAGATCGGCTACCTGTTCGGCCAGTACAAGCGCATTACGAACCGCTACGAATCCGGCGTGATCACCGGCAAGGGACTCGTGTACGGCGGCGCCCAGGTGCGCACGGAGGCCACCGGCTACGGCTGCACGTTCTTCGTCGAGGAGATGCTGAAGGCCCGCGGCACGTCGTTCGACGGCAAGCGGGTCGTGGTCTCCGGCTCCGGCAACGTGGCCATCTACACCGTCGAGAAGGTCCAGCAGCTCGGCGGCGTCGTCGTGGCCTGCTCCGACTCCTCCGGTTACGTGCTCGACGAGAAGGGCATCGACCTGAACCTGCTCAAGCAGGTCAAGCAGGTAGAACGCGCCCGGCTGGAGGTGTACGCGGCACGCCGCGGCGGCCAGGCCGTCTTCGTCCCCGGCCGCAGCGTCTGGGAGGTGCCCTGCGAGGTGGCGATGCCGTCCGCCACCCAGAACGAGATCACCGGCAGCGACGCCGCCTTCCTGGTGGCCAACGGCTGCGTCGCGGTGGGTGAGGGCGCCAACATGCCGACCACGCCCGAGGGCATCAAGACCTTCCTGGAGGCGAACGTCGCGTTCGCCCCCGGCAAGGCGGCCAACGCCGGCGGCGTGGCGACCAGCGCCCTGGAGATGCAGCAGAACGCCAGCCGCGACTCCTGGACCTTCGAACATTCCGAGCGCCGCCTCCAGGAGATCATGCAGGACATCCACGCCCGCTGCCTCCAGACCGCCGACGAGTACGGCATGCCGGGCAACTACGTGGCCAGCGCCAACATCGACGGCTTCCGCAGGGTCGCCGACGCGATGCTCTCCCTCGGCGTGATCTGAACCACCACCCGCCCTCCGCGCCCGAAACCAGCCCGCCCCGCTGCACCGCGATGCTCCCCGCCGGGAGCGGGGCGGCGAGCCGGTGCGGGCCGAGGACGAGAACGCCGAACCCGGCCTGGAGGTCGCGGACCCGCGGTTCGTTCTCACCGCGGGTCCGGCTGCGGTGACCGGATGCCGGAGGGCCGCCTTCACGGGGTGGTCGGGCTCATGCGTGCCGCGAGCCGTTCCAGGAGGAGTTCGGTGGCGGGGGTGCGTACGTCGGGGTGGCTGATCAGGCCGACGCGCACGCTCGTCTCGGTGCCTTCGGCGTCGAGGACCACGGAACCGCCGTCCGGGGCGAGGCTGCGGGGGACGACCAGCAGGCCCATGCCGCGGGAGTAGAGGTCCCACGCCATGCCGGGCGTCGAGACCTGGACGGCGATCTCGAGGTGGACGCCGGCCCGCCGCGCGGCGGATTCGAGGGCGTTGCGCGAGCCGGCACCGGCGTCGAGGACGACCAGCGGCCGGGTGCGCAGGTCGGTGATCGGGACGGAGGCGGTCGCGGGCGGCAGACCGACCACCGTGAGCGGATCGCGCATCAGCTCCCTCCACCGCAGCGGCGTCTGACCCGTGCGCACCACGATGGCGATGTCCAGTGTCCCGGCGGACACCGCCTGCTCCAGGTCGGAGGACGAGGCGGAGGTGACGACGAGCTCCACGCCGGGGAACTCGGCCGCGAACGCGGCGAGGACCTCGCCCAGCTCGAGGATGTCGGCACCTGCCACCAGCCCCAGCCGCACCCTTCCGCGGCGGATCCCCGCGACGTCGTCCACGGCCTGGCGCACGCCGTCCAGCGCGGCCAGCGCCGCACGGGCCTTCGGCAGCGCCGCCTCGCCGGCGGGCGAGAGCCGGACCTGGCGGCTCGTCCGGGCGAACAGCCGCTGCCCCAGGAAGGACTCGAGCTCCTTGATCCTCGAGCTGACGGTCGACTGCGCCACGCGGAGCCGGGCGGCGGCGATACCGAAGGACTCCTCCTCGGCCACCGCGACGAACGCCTCGAGTTTGAGGGTATCCATCATGTTTTTCGATTCTAGCGATCAATTCGATCGGTTGGATTAATCGACTGCGGCCGTCCAGACTGGATCCGACACGAAGGAGGGCGCATGTCGAAGCTCGAGGACAAGGTGGCGGCCGGTCTGCCGTGGCTTTCGGCCGCCGGGGCCGTCGCCATGACCGGAGCGGCCGTGGCGAAGTGGCCGAAGCTCGACGCCGTGAACCGGGTGGCGTTCGGCCTGGACGCGGTCGTGTACGCGGCGGCCGTCCTGCCCCTGGCCCGCCGGAGCCCGGCTGGCTGGTGGGCGCTGTACCTGGCCACCGTGCTGCAACCGGTCTTCGGCGGCATCGAAGCCGCTCAGGACCGTGCCCGATGGCCCTCCGCCGCCGGCCGGACGGCGGGCGCCGTGGTCGTGGCGGCCGGCCTGCTCGGGATGCGGAAGAGCTATGCCTGACGACCTGGCGAGGCCCGCCGACACCCTGACGATGTCGCTGTTCCACGCGGCGCTGCGCCGCGACCTCGAACGCGCCGTGATCCTGCTGGAGAATCCCGGCGCGCTCTCACCCCGCCGGAGCCGCCGCCTCGGCCGCCACCTCCTCTGGCTGACGGGCAACCTCCGCTGGCACCACGAAGGAGAGGACCACTACCTGTGGCCGCTGCTCCTCGAACGCGACCCGGACGGCTCGGCCGTGCTCGACGCGATGAAAGCCGAGCACGACGCGATCGACGAACCCTTGCTGCGGCTCGAATTCCACGCACGCGGACTCGTCGCCGGCCGCACCGGACCGAGTGAGGCTCTCACCGCGCTGAACGCCCTCATCAAGCCGCTCACGGAGCATCTGGCACATGAAGAGGGAGAGGGCATGGCGATCGCTTCCCGGGTGCTCAGCCACCGGGAATGGAAGGAATTCGAGCAGCGCGCGTGGATCGACGGTTTCACAGCGGCGCAATCCGTCCGCTTCCTCGCCTGGATGGCCGACGGCGTCGAGTGGCAGGAGCCGGTCCGCCGCCGGGCCGGTCTGCCGGCCCCGCTCTACTGGACGGTGGTGAAACCGCTGTCGCTCATCGCCCGCGTCCCGGGACCGAGCGTCTGGGCCGGCACGCCCGCAGCCCGGATCAAGAGCCGGATGGCGCCCGCATGACCTTCCGAAGGCACACCGGATGGGAGACCCCGTGAAACTGACCGTCTTCGGCGCGACCGGCGGCACCGGCCGCCTGCTCGTCCGGCAGGCACTGGAAGCCGGTCATCACGTGACCGCCGTCGTGCGCGACCCGGCCCGCCTGCCGATCGACCATCCGGCACTGGACGCCGTCGTCGCCGACGTGCTCGACGCCGCCTCCCTGCGACCGGCACTGGACGGCCGGGACGCCGCGCTGTCGGCGCTGGGCCCGCACGGGCGCAAGGACACCGCCGGTGTCTGCTCGTCCGCGATCAGCGCCATCCTCGAAGCGATGGAGACCGCCGGAGTGCGCCGGGTGGTCGCCCTCAGCGCCCAACCCGTCCTCCGCACCGGGGCGGGGGAGCCGCTCTGGTCCCGGATGACCGTCCGTCCACTCGTCCGGGCGGTCTACCGCAACGTCTACGCCGACCTCGACCTGATGGAGAGGAGACTGACGCGCAGCGGATCCGACTGGACCGTCCTCCGCCCCCCTTACCTCACCGACGCCCCCGCGACCGGCGGCTACCGCTCCGCCGTCGATGCCAACGTCCCCGGCAGCATGACCCGAGCCGATCTCGCGAGAGCCCTCCTCGACGTCCTCGACGAACCGGCCACGATCAGGCACGCGATCGGCGTCGCAAGCCTGCGCCGGTGACCACGCACGGTGCGCCGCCAGGGACTCCGTCCCCGGACCCACCGCTCGGGAGCCCGCTCGCTACAGCGCCGCTCACTGCCGGGACATGATCCATCAGCCGATGCGCGTAGACGTGCGGCTTGGGGACCGGAAGAATGCGGGGCCGTGCGAACACCGCCCCCGCCCTCGGACATCACGGCGTTCTTCCCGGCCCTGCGCGGCCACGAGCGCACCACCACGATGCTGCACCCGACTCCCGGCGATCCCGGGGTGTGGGACAGTTCGATCGGCGGGCCGCTGCTGTGGCCGGCCGGGGAGCCGTGGCCGTGCCACCCCTACGGCTGCAGGACCGACCGGGCCCCGCAGACCGAGCCGCTGCCGCTCATCGCGGTGGCCCAGCTATGGGTCCGCGACCTGCCCGACCTGCCCCATCCGCCCGGGGCGGACCTGCTGCAGGTGCTCTGGGTTCCCGACGACTCCGTCGACTGCCTGTACGGGTCGAGGCAGGGCGACCCGGTCGACGAGTGCTTTCAGGTCCGCTGGCGCACCGCCGCCGACGTCACAGACCCGTTGCCCAACCCGCCGCGGCCCGGCCCCGGCGACGGCATCCTGCTGGAAGAGGAATACCTGCCGGTGCCGTGCACGCTGCATCCGGAACGGGTCGGCGAGTACCCGCCCGCCTGGGTCCTCGGCAAGGAGTTCTACGACCACGTCGCAGAACAGGACGAACGCCTGGGCACCTGGTACCTGGGCGTCCGCTCCTACGCCGACGGCTGCAAAGTCGGTGGATGGCCCGCCGACTCCAACATCGGCGGCCCTTACGACGGCTGGTTCACCTGCGACTGCGGTACGCCCCTCGAAGCGCTGCTCACCATCGCGAGCATGGAGGTCCGCCACACGCCGGACACCGCTCCGTCCTCCTACCGCGTCCCCGCCGAAGAGCCCGCGGGAAAGGCTCTGACCGAACCGACCGGCCTGGCCGTCGGCGACCACACGTACCTGCAGGTCTTCTACTGTCCCGCCTCCTGGGACCACCCGATCCGGCGCCGCCCCATGTGAGGCGCCCTGAAGAGGACCGGCAAGGCGTACCTGGGAAACGCTTCCACCTCGGAGTCACCTGATCTCACGGGCGCCCGGTTCACCGCGTCTTCGCTGCCCGGATCACGCTTCGTCAGTGCGGGTGGCGCAGTCCCGCGATGAGGAGCTCGACCAGTCGGCGCGGGTCGTAGCGGGGGTCGCTGTCCGCGCCGATGCAGAGGTTGCCGACACCGCGCATGAGCTCGTAGGCCTCCAGGCCGGAGCGGATCTCACCGGCGGCGGCAGCGGCTTCGAGCAGCTGGGCGCACACGGGCACGAGGCGGTCGAGGAAGTAGGCGTGCAGGGTGTCGAAGCCCGCTTCGTCGGATTGCAGCACGGAGGCGAGCCCGTGCTTGGTGACCAGGAAGTCGACGAAGAGGTCGATCCACTGCCCCAGCGCGGCGTGCGGAGTCGCCCCGGTCGCCAGCAGGGCCGGTCCGGCCTCGGCGCAGGCGTCGACCTGGTGCCGGTAGACGGCGATGATGAGATCCGCCCTCGTCGGGAAGTGCCGGTAGATCGTGCCCAGCCCGACACCGGCCTTGGCCGCGATGTCGCGTACCGGCGCCTCCACGCCTGACGCGACGAAGACCGCGGCCGCCGCGTCGAGCAGGGCCTTCTCGTTGCGCCGGGCGTCCGCCCGTTTGGGCCGGGCCGGGCGTTCCGCGCCCCTGTCTCCGTCGTTCACCGCGCCGTTCCCTCCGCTGCCGGACTTGCCAAGCGGAACCTTGTTCCGTATCTTCAAACGGGACAGCGTTCCGCTTGTTCATGATGCCAGACCGGGGACCGGCGGCCAAGCCGCGCGTCACCCCGCACCCATCCGCAACGGAGGAGAACGATCATGCAGTACCGCACCTTGGGCCGTACCGGCGTGCAGGTCAGCTCACTCGCGCTCGGCGCGATGAACTTCGGCCAGATCGGACGCACCACCCAGGACGAGGCCACCGCCATCGTCGACGCCGCCCTCGAGGGCGGGATCAACCTCATCGACACGGCCGACATGTACGGCGGCGGCGAGTCGGAGGAGATGGTCGGCAAGGCCGTCGCCGGCCGCCGCGACGACCTCGTGCTGGCCACGAAGGCGGGCATGCCCATGGGCGAGGAGCGCAACCACCGTGGCGGTTCACGCCGCTGGCTGGTCACCGCGCTGGACGACAGCCTGCGCCGGCTCGGCGTCGACCACGTCGACCTCTACCAGATCCACCGGTGGGATTCGAGCACCGGAGACGAGGAGACCCTGTCGGCGCTGACCGACCTGCAGCGCGCGGGAAAGATCCGCTACTTCGGCTCCTCGACCTTCCCCGCCTACCGCATCGTGCAGGCCCAGTGGGCCGCCCGCGAGCACCACCTGGGCCGTTACGTCACCGAGCAGCCCAGCTACTCGATCCTGCAGCGCGGGATCGAGGCCCACGTGCTGCCCGTGGCCGAGCAGTACGGGCTCGGCGTGCTGGCCTGGAGCCCGCTGGCCTCGGGCTGGCTGTCGGGCGCGGTCCGCGCGGGCAGGGAGATCACCACCAGCCGCTCGACGTTCATGCCGGAGCGTTTCGACACCGCCCTCCCCGCCAACCGGGCCAGGCTCGACGCCGTCGAGCGGCTGGCCGGTGTCGCCGACGAGGCCGGCCTGACCATGATCCAGCTCGCGCTCGGATTCGTGACCGCGCACCCCGCCGTGACCAGCGCGCTCATCGGCCCCCGCACGCCGGACCACCTGCGCTCGCAGCTCGCCGCCGCCGACACCGTGCTCTCCGCCGACGTGCTCGACGCGATCGACACGATCGTCGCCCCCGGCGTCGACCTGGCCGCGCACGAGAAGTACGACACCCCGCCCGCGCTGCTCGACCCGTCACTGCGGCGCCGCTGACCGCGAAAGGACCGGCACCATGCCGCACACACCCCCGACCCGCTTCGGGATCATGACCGCCCCCGCGCAGGTCGGCTACCACGACGTCCTGCGGGTCTGGCGCGAGGCGGACACGATCCCGCAGATCGAGCACGCGTGGCTGTTCGACCACCTCATGCCGATCGGCGGCGATCCGGACGGACCGGCCTACGAGGGCTGGACCCTGCTCTCGGCCCTCGCCGCCCGCACCCGGCGGCTGCGGCTCGGCGTGATGGTGACCAGCAACCGGTTCCGGCCGCCCGCGATGCTGGCCAAGATCGCCGCGACCGTCGACGCCGTCTCCGGCGGGCGGCTCGATTTCGGCATCGGCGCCGGCTCACGCCCCGGCCACCCCCGGGCCCGCCGCGAGTACGAGGCCCACGGCCTGCCGTACCACGACTCCGCACACGCCGTGGAGAGCCTCGCCGAAGCCTGCACGGTGATCCGGCGGTTGTGGACCGAGGAGAAACCGTTCGACTTCCACGGCGCCCACCACCACCTCACCGGAGCGTTCGGCAACCCCAAACCCGTCCAGCGCCCCCACCCGCCGATCCTCGTCGGCGGCCGCTCGTCCCCGACACTGCGCGTGGCCGCCGAACACGCCGACCTCTGGAACATGCCGGGCGGCGACATCGCCGACGCCGCCCGCCGCAGCGCACTGCTCGACCGCCACTGCGCCGAGATCGGCCGCGACCCCGCCTCGATCACCCGCTCGATCCTCCTACCCGTCTCCTACGACCGGCCCGACGCCACGCGGAACACGATCGGCGAAGCGACCGACGCCGGCTTCCACCACCTGGTCCTCGGCCTACCGGCCCCCTACCCCGACAACGTCGCACGCTGGGTCGCCGACGAACTCATCAACACCCCGCCCTGAACCACCGAGGAGAGCACCCGGGGGCACGGCGGCCGCGCTCATCGGGTGCGTCGCCGAAGTCGGCGACCAGGTCGAGGCGGCCGCCGAGCGTCGCGACGTATCGGGCGATGACGTCGATGGAGGTCACTTCGCCGTAGATGCACGTGGCGCTCACACCCATGGCGACGGGTAGGTCCAGGTGAGTCCGCCGTTCCCGCGCGCTCCGGCTTCGTCCTCGGGGGAGAGCCTCCTGCATCGTGGGGTTCTCACTCCAGGACCTCCCACCGTGCCGTATCGGATCGCGGTCAGACGATCGCGGTGATGTCACCGTTGTCGAAGTAGATGGCCTGGTGGAAACGTCCGCCGAGGGCGGCGGCGTAGCGGGCGAGCACTTCCTGCCCGGAGATCTCGCCTTGTTCGATCTGGGAGAGCCGTCCCTTGGTCACGCCCATCCGTTCGGCGACCTGTTCCTGGGTGAGGCCGCGGGCCCGCCGGATCTCCGCGAGCCGATGCCCGAGGACTTCGGCGAGGAGCTCCTTTCTACCTTCGGCCACGGCGGCTTCTCCGCCCGCCCGCTCGACGTGCTCTGCCCGGATGTCACTCCACCGTGAGTGACCGCTCATCGCCTGTCTCCCTCCTCTTCCGTGCGGGACTGCAGATAGATCCCATGCCGCTTTTCGGCCAGCGGGATCGCCTTGTCGTACCCTTCGTTCCATCGATCGGCCTTGTCGCCGACCACCAGCAGAATGCTGGATCTCCGGGGATCGAACGCAGGATCCGTACGGTGCCCGGCCACAGCTCCTTGAGATTCTTGGCGGTTCCGTCGACCAGCCTCAGGCGAGGTGTCCGCCGCACGCGGGAAGCCCAATGCTGGCGGCTCATCTCCATGGACGAGTCCTTCACGCCGTTCTTGGACGGGCGGACCTTGGACGTTCTGGAAGGCCGGGGCGCAGGGGGCCGACGGGGTTTGGGGGCTCGGCCCTCAATGAGCACAGTCCCGAGCGGAGCGAGGGGCCATGCGTGTGGAAGGCGAGGGGCCTGAAGGCGGGTGGACCTCGGACGACGGCTGTCAATCGAATGATCGTTGTGCCGGATGGGCGGCGGTCGAGCTGACATGGAGCCGACCCGAGCGACGAACCACCCCATGAACGCCACCAGCGCGCCCACGGTCGAAATCATGACCGTGCTGGTGAACGTTTGGTGCGCCGCCAGGTATTCGAACCCCGGACCCGTTGATGAAGAGCCCGATCGACCCATGATCCACGAGTGCTGGACGGTGCTCGGCTGTGCTGTTTTGTCTCGTCCTGGACGTTGTCTGCCAGGTCCAGGTGGTCGGGCAGCACCGGGCTCTGACGGCTAATGATCAGCCGTTGGAGCTGACGTGGAGCGAACGGTCGTCGGTGATGCGCACCGAAGGGGGCACGCGTTCGCTCGTACGGCGACGCGGCTCGATGTCATGCGGCGGTACCGGTGGACCGGTCACTGACGGGCAGCCGCATGGTGTGGTCGCCGAAGTCGGCGACCAGGTCGAGGTGCCCACCGAGCGCTTCGACGTATCGGGCGATGACGTCGATGGAGGTCACTTCGCCGTGCTCGATCTGGGAGATGCGCGCGATGCTCACGCCCATGGTGGCGGCGAGGTCCTTCTGGGTGAGCCCTGCGTGCTTGCGTGCCTCGGAGAGCCGATGTCCGCGTGTCTCGGCGAGCAGCCGGCGTGCTCCGGCTTGCACCTCGGCGGGGGAGACACCCGCGTCGTACAGCTCCTGCTCCAGGATGTCCCAGTCCTGCGGGGTGTGCTTGGGCATGGTCACTCCTCCTCTTCAGCGGTGTAGGCGATGTAGAGCTGTTCGGCCAGCGGGATGTTGTCGCGGTACCACCGCTCCCAGTTGCCGGCCTTGTCGCCGCCGAGCAGCAGGAGCGCTGAGCGGGTCGGGTCGAAGGCGAAGATGATCCTGATCTCGGACCTGCCGCGTGAGCCGGGCCTGAGCTCCTTGAGATGGTGCAGGTTGCCGCCCTTGAGCCGATCGACGAGGGGGCGTCCCAGGGTGGGACCCTCTTCGCGTAGTGCCGCCACGGCTTGGGCCACTTGCGTGGCCGAGCCGAGATCTTCCTTGATCAAGCCGCGGAACCATGCTGCGTACTCCTCGGTGACTTTCACGGCCCAGGCCAACGATGACTCCTCCGCTAGGTTAAGGCTAGCCTTAACCTAGCCCCCTCGGCCATACCGCGCTGATGGACAGCGGAATCGGCATCCGGCAAACCCGGAGTGCTCAGGTGCCGATCGGGCTACCGATCCTCCTGCCGCCTTGACCAATGCCCCCAAAGCCCAGGAAGCTGCCGGTCATGGTGCCCTTGGCCCTGTCGATGCTCCGCCCGATTCGTTTATAGGAGACGACGCAGAGGAACGATGCCCGGCGCACGGGATGGCTGGTCTCGGATCGGGGACGGCCTTTCGTCCGGGTGGACGTCTCTGTCTATGGACGAGTCCTTCACCTCGTTCTTGAACGGGAGGACCCTTGACGTTCTGGAAGGCCGGGGGTGCAGGGGGCGGAGCCCCTTGCCGGGGTTCGGGGGCTCGGCCCCCGATGGGCACGGTCCCGAGCGGAGCGAGGGGCCACGCGTGCGGAGAGCGAGCCGCCCGGAAGCGGGCGGAGCCCGGATGATGGCCGTCGGCCGGTTGATCGTTTGTGCCGGACGGGCGGCGGTCGAGTCGACATGGAGCTAACCCGCCGGACGAACTACCCCATAAACGCCACCAGCGCGCCCATGATCGAAATCATGAACGCGCTGGTGAGCGGAAGGTGCGCCGCCAGGGACTCGAACCCCGGACCCGCTGATTAAGAGCCAGCTCCACCCATGATCAACCCATGCTGGCATTTGATCGATGATGCCGTTTGATACCTCGGTGCCCCGCATTCACACAGTTCGGCTTACCGGTGGGTGTCGCCTGCTGACAGCCGGTGCCATGGCGATGGAGCCAACATGGAGCCAACACAGGTGGCCGTGTATGGATCACGCGGCGGGTTTCTGCTAGTCACGGCGTGGCTACTGACTTTGAAGGGGTAGGTTTCCGTAGCGTCACCGGCTAATCACTTTGGTGTGTTTTCGCTGTACAACCGGTGGTGTGAGATATCCCGATGGTGGCGGGCTGACGGCTGAAGGCCGTGCCGGGCGGGAGCGGGCGGGCCTGGAGACGGCCGAGATGTTCGCGGCCGGCATGAGCACATCTGCAGTAGCGGTGAGGCTGCGGGTGACCCGGCAGGCGGTGAACGGCTGGCGGCGGGCCTGGCAGGCCGATGGGACGGCCGCGCTGCTGTCGAAGGGGCCGGGTGGCTCGGCCCCCAAACTTGACGAAGGGCAAGTCGCGGTCCTTCAGGCCGAGTTGCGGCGGGGCCCGGCCGCTTATGGCTGGGACGACCAGCGATAAGTATCAGGTCGTGCAACGTTTTTGTGTCGTCCCAATTCGTGTAAGCAGCGCGAACAGCGGCAGAGTAACCACGAAGGTGAACGTTACATAACTCCTCTTGCGCTTCGCATAGAGGGTTGGAACGATATGTCTCCCGGATTCCGATGGGGGATTAAATGGCACCGCAGAGCAATGATCAACGCCTCCTGGACCGCATCCTCGAAGATCAACGGTCCCGCCTCGCTCCCCAGCAGAAGCTTGACGCCTTCTTCAATTACTTCTCCGCGAGTGTTGCGCTACAGGACCTCGACCTAGACATTGACGAGTTGAGAGACGGAATTGTAGACGGCGCCCACGACTGCGGTGTCGACGGCATATGGGTTCTCGTTGATGATCGTTACGTATCCGCGGACATCGATCGCCACACTACCCTCAGATCCAAGAAGATCGAGCTTGTAATCCTCCAGGCGAAAACCTCTCCTGGCTATCAGGAAACTGCTTTCGAGAAGCTGTATTATCACCTGCCGATTCTGCTTGACATGGGTCGGGATATCGGAAGTTTGGCAGAGTCGACCAATGCAAAGCTGCTCGAACGTACTGGCAGATTCCTTCATGTTCTGGAGGCGCTGGCCTCATCCTTCCCTGATGTCTCCATTCGGGTAATCTACGCAACTCGCTCGGCAGAACGTCCGCATCCAAATGTAAAGGCAAAAGGAAATAGACTCGCGCACGAACTCGGAAAGGTCTCATCTGGGACAAAGTGCGCGATCGAATATCTGGGCGCCGCTGAGCTCCGTGAACTCTCGGGTCGTGGCGCGGTCGTCGTCTCTGAACTGGTCTTCATGGATACTCCGATGAGTACGTCTCTCGGAGAGGGGTATGTGTGCCTATCGCGTCTGGACGAATACTATAAGTTCATCACGTCGAATAATGACGCCCTGCGACTGGAGCTATTCGAGTCGAACGTCAGAGACTACGCCGGTAGGACATCGATCAACACCGCGATCGGCGAGACACTGCGTTCCAGTCATCGAGACGACTTCTGGTGGTTCAACAATGGGGTCACGATCGTAGCCGAGGAGGTTCGCATCGCGGGCAAGAAGATCGTGATGAAGGATCCTCAGATCGTCAACGGCCTGCAAACCAGCCATGAAATCTATAACTATTTCCAAGAGGCCGGGAATCATTACGACCGTTGCATCCTCGTGAGGATACTGGTCCCACCCACGTCTGGCAGATCACGCGACAGCATCATCAGGGCGACAAACAGTCAGACGGAGCTCCCTCCCGGAGCTCTCCGAGCCACTGAGCAGATTCAAAAGGATCTCGAGGAGTCTCTCCAGAGGGACGGCTACTATTATGAGAGGCGCGCAAACTACTACAAGAACCTGGGTTTCCTGCTGGATCAGGTTGTCAGCATGTCCCGCCTCTCAAGGGAGTTCACTGCATTCGTCATAGGCGAACCGCATTCGGCTCTCAGTTGCTCGGACAGCAGCCTGCTGGCGGACTCCCACTACTACAAGGTCTTCTCTGCGGATCATGACCTGGACCTATACCGCCTAGTTCTCGACGTCCATGTCCGGATCGGCGAGTTTTTGACATCATACGCTGAAGACAATCCGCTCCTGGGCGACACAGCAGAGAACTGGCGCTTCCACCTGGCCTACATGTCCTCTTTCACGCTGACACGCCTACGCAGACCCTCGCACAAAGACCTGTTGAACATCAACAGGGAGAACTTGTCCGACGACCTCTTGGAGAAGATGACGAAAATACTCGAAAAAGAGTACAGAACGGCTCTCCGAGGAAGTCGGACCGAGGGTATAGACAGGATCGCCCGAAGCTCGAGTTTCACTGACAAGATCCGTCAAGCCACCATCGCGACACGCCATTTTGGTATTCTGCGATAGCTGCCCGAATATCGGTCATATATCGAAAGTTCCTGCAGAGGGTCGAATCTCCTCTTGTTGTCCTTCGCTCTGGGGTGGAGCCCTATGAGGGCTTGCACCAAGGTCGAGGTTAGTCAAGCCTGTACGGGCCGGGCGCATGGGCTAATTCTCTTAATGGGCCGACGCTTCTCTCTTCTTCCCGTGGATTCCGCGGACTCCGTCCCGCGACGGTCGGACACGTCTACGTATAAGAGTTTCGGAAGAACGCGCTCTTCGAGGGCCCTGAGGAGAAGCTGGGCCAGCGGATGGATTGCTGGCCCAGCTCCATGGAAGGCTGCTGGTTCACGGTGGCGGAGCGGGTGGGGGCTTCCTCGTGGTGAGGTCGCATTCGATGCTGGTGATGCGGTCGAGGGTGCCGGTGGTGAGTTCTGCGGTCCAGGCCTTGTGCCAGTGGGTGTTGCTGGCGGTGAGGTCGGCGACGTAGCAGTTGGTCATCTCGTAGAAGGCCCGGACGCCGTGGTCCTTCATGTAGGTCCAGTTGAACTGGAGGGAGCGGAGGGCGATGGAGAAGGGGCGTTCGACGATGCCGCGTGCCCAGCGTTCGGACTGGTCTGCGATGTCGAGACGGGCGGCGCGTTCGTCGAGGATGCTCTACATGCCGCTGATGTCATACTCGATGAGGACCTTGTCCAGGAGGTCTGTGGCGGCGTGGAGGTTGGTGTTCTTGAAGACGAAGAGGCGCTCGACCTTGGTGTGGGCGGCCTCGGCCGGCTCTTTGCAGGAGGTGTCGATCGCCTGCTTGAGCTGGACGGCGTAGGCCGCTTCCCACGGCATGTGCTCGCCGAACGTGGCACAGGGGGTCGGGAATCCTCCATCGGCCCCTTACCGGAGGACACATGCAACGACTTGTCTGTCTCGGTACTTTCCGAAAAGGCTCTTCTCCACGATCGTTGTCTGTCTCCACGCGTATGCCGGGGATGGACAGATCTCCGCATACGGCATGATGTTGCCCGGCGCTCCGCGCTCCCCCACTTCCCCGTCGAACATGCCGGTCACATTGCCGAAGTACAGGGCTAGCGCGACCCCGGCAAGAGCGCTCAAAAGGCAGGCGAACGGGGTGACAAACGGATGCACTCGTCTTGTCGACATGCCGGAACGCTAACGATAATTGTGCCAGAACCTCGGCACCGTGTCTGTTCTGCGGCACAGTCGTTACGGCGGACAAGTCGGAATCGGTACCCCTCAAGTACGCCATGCTCTCTGAGCTTCCCCTAGAGTGCGGACATCATCCTTGCGGCCTGCATGGGCTGCCACGATCACCGGATGTTGGTCACGTAACGGTTTTTGTTTTTGCTGATGTGCACGGTCCTCACTGCCAGGTGCCGTCGACTAGATCGCTGGGGACGATGTCGTGGGCTGCGAGGCGGCGGTTGATCTCTTCCCACTCGCGGATGACGCGGCGTTTGCCGTCCGGAATGGTGAGCCAGTTGGTCCTGGTAACGGGTTGTCCATGATATTCCGGTTCCCAGCCGAGCGCGTAGAAGCCGCCGAGGCCGGGGGTTTGGATTTTGAGGGCGTGGACGGTGCGGCGGTGGAACCACTTGCTGACGGCGGTGATCTTTAGTCCGGCAGCGAGGGCCTCGTGGATGAAGGGCGCGGCGTTCTCGACGTTCTGCCAGGTGTTGGCGGAGGCGTCTTCGACGCGGATGTCCTCGTCGGGGACACCGTTCTCGGTGAGGACACGATGGAATTCACGGCCTTCGATGATGCCGGTGTGTCGGTTCACGCCGCCAGTGACGATGATCAGGGGAGCCAAGCCGCGTTTATGGCGTTCGGTGACGAGGACCGTGACGGGCATGAGTTGGTTGGTGCCGAAGATGAAGTGTGCGGTGGGCAGGTCGTCGGGCGGTGGGGCTTGGATGTCGACGAAGGCGGTGATGGCAGCGGCTTGTTCGGCGGAGATCTCTCTGTCGGACATTTTCAGTAGTCCTCTGGGCAGCTGCTGAGCTGGGCGGAGACCTCACGGTACCGAGCGCCGAAAGTGGATGCCATCTGTCCTGCCCGGGACGCGGTAAGCGTCCGATCGAGTTGCCTGGCCAGCGCCATCGTCGACCAGACGGGACGATCGATGTTGAGCGCGGTGAGCCCGGTTTCGGCGGCTTGGTCGAGGTCTCCTGTTCCGGCTTGGGCCAAGCCGAGGATGAGCAGAGAGCGCGCGTACCCGGAGGGGTTACCGCCGCCTTACTGGCGGCTTTCGTTCACGTAGCAGCTTTGGATGACGCGTCGGGTGGCTGCTGCGGCTTCCCAGTACTGGTCGGCGAGGAGTAGAGAAGTTGCGGTGTAGGGAGGGTCTTCGGCGAGGTTGATGGAATACACGCCGGTCGTTGGAGCATCGGTCGGGAGCGCTTTGATCGCAGCGGCCGCGTGGCATCGGGTCTCGGCCGAGGCGTCGGCGTCTCCGGCCATCGTGGTGGCTCGCATCTGATGGGCGGCGAGTCGGGCATGTGCCACGGTACCCAGGGGTGCTTTCCGCAGTCCTTTGGCGGCGAGGGCTGCGGATTGGCGGGGGAGTCGTTGGTAGTGGGCGATCATCGCTCTGGTGAGGTAGGCCCATCCAGCGAGCTCAGGGTGTCTGGCCTGCTCGCTGTAGCGTTCGGCGTCCGAGCACCACAGCCGTGCTGAGGAGTGTTCTCCCATGTCGTGGGCGGCGACCGCCAGGAGCCCGGACAGCCAGCCGCAGATGAGGGCGAGGTCGGTTTTGCGCGGTGTCGTATTGGAGCGCTGGAGGACGGAACCGGCGTAGGAGCGGACGGCCAGCAGCTCGTCATAGGCGGTGCTGGGCGGGAGCAGGGGGACCGCCTGGGCGTAGTGGTCGACGAGTTCGCCGAGTCCGTCGGTGAGGGTGCCGATGTGGCCGTCTCCGATGATGTCCATGGCTCGGACGACGGCTGGGAGCGTGGTCAGGGCGAGTCCTCGTGCGAGGAAGCCTCTGCGCAGCACGTCACTCACCTCTTCCCATCGGTCGGGCCTGCGCTGGGAGGACGGGACCGGTTCGCACAGGTCGCCGACCTCGACGCCGAGCGCCAGTGCGAGGGCGACCAGCCAGTCGTCCGGGGTGCGGCGTCCAGTTTCCCATCGGTAGACGTAGTTGGCGGTCACGGTCGCTGTCCCGGTCAGCTCGCGGAGTTTCGCAGCGAGAGCGGCCTGCGACATTCCGGCCTGTATTCGGTGGAGTTTCAGTCGGGCCGGTGAGAAGGAGAGCCGGGGGTCCACCTGCGAGTCCCTTCCCGTTGAGGATGCCTGCCAGCTGCCTGCCTGAGGCTGGCAGATTCCATGATGCACGCCGTAGCGGTTCGGTTACCGGTGAACGCCCTACCGAATGCCCTGCCGAGGCAGGCGAGCCAGGAGGCAACCGATGCCATCGTCCGAGCGGAAGAGAACCGTCGGCGAGTCACTCGATCAGCCGAGGCGCGGCGATCGCGTGCCGCTGTTGTCCGTGGAGGCGGTTGCTGCACTTCCGTCCCGTGCCCGGGAGGTGGTGGAGTACCGCAAGTCGGGTCTGTCCTTGAACCACGTACAGGGCTGCCCGCTGGACTGCGCCTACTGCATCAGGCACACCTACGGGCTGTGGGACTCCCGCCAGCCGCGCGCCCTCATGTCTGATGCGGAAGCGGTCGAGCAACTCGTCAACCACCGCTACTTCCAGGCGGACATCACGCCGGTTCAGATCTTCAACCGGGCGACCGACCCGTTCCTTCCCAAGGTGAAGGAGCACCTGTTCGCGTGCCTGGAGGACCTGGACGGCCGGGGCCTGACGAACCACGTTCTGGTGATCACCAGGTTCCGTGTGACGGAGTCTGACTACGAGCGCCTGCAAGGGCTGGTGAATCTGAAGGTGACGCTGCTGTTCACCTATTCGGGGATCGATGACGAGAAGATCGAGCCGTTCCCCTCGACCGTCGCCGCGGATTCGATGATCCTGGCGAGTGGCTACCGGCCCCGTCGGTTCCGGACGGTCTTCTACTGGCGGCCGCTGGTGCCCGGCCTCAACGACACCCCCGAGCACCTGGCGCGGGCGGCTGAGCTGTCCAAGCATGCCGACGCGGCCGTGTTCACGGGCCTCTTCTACCGGAACGAGATCGCGGACTACTACAAGGCGAACGGGCTCCCGGAGCCCTACCAGGGGACGGCGCGGCGGAAGATCGTGCCGGAGACGCTGGAACAGCGCGTGCTGGAAGCGTTCGCCAAGACCGAGCACGCTGCGACGCTCTTCCGCAAGACCTCCTGCGCGGTCTCCTACGCACACGGCCTGCCCGACTACAACGGGCACTTCGGCATCCGAGAGCTGTGCGACATCTGCCCGGTTCGCCAACTCCAGCTTTGCGCGGACGCCCACCGAGTCCCGACAGCGAGCCAACTGCAAGAAGCCACCGCCGGCCTGCCGGAAGCGGCAGGGTTGCAGGTGCTCGACGTCACCGAACGGGCCGCACGAGTGGAGGGCCTCGCGGACGAGCAACCGCGGTACTTCCTCCAGCACAAATTCGCCTTCCAGATCCACGACGCCGGGCACCCACACCTGCTGCACCGCCACAGACGCGCCGAGATCGGATGGGAACAGACCTCATGAGCACCGCATGGAGCCAGCACCGGTACGCCGTCGTCGATGTCGAGGGCAACGGCCAGCAGCCGCCCGACCTCGTAGAACTCGCCATCGTCCCCATCGCGGAAGGGGAAGTCGGCCAGGCCCGCTCGTGGCTGGTGCGGCCCCCTCGCCCGATCACCCCGATGGCCCAGCGAATCCACCGCATCACGAACGCCGAGGTCTCCACCGCCCCTGCGATGGACGAGGTCGCGGACGAGATCCGCAAAGAACTCGACGGAGCGATCTTCGTCGCGCACAACGCGCACGTCGATCTCGGCGTCCTGACCCGCACCCTGCCCGGATACGAACCGGCCGAGGTGGTCGACACTCTCAAGCTCGCGCGTCGACTCGTCCCCGGCCAAGTGTCCTACCGGCTGGGCTCCCTGGTCGAAGCCTTCTCGCTGGCCGCCGGTCTCGGCCAGGAGCTCCGGCCTCACCGGGCGGCCTATGACGCGCTCGTCTGCGCCCGCCTCCTGGTCCGGCTTGCGTCCCCGACGGACGAACCCGCGCTGACCTTGGCGGCACTCCTGGGAAAGGAGGCGAGGGATGACGAAGCTGAGACCCTTTTCTGAGCAGCGGCGCGGCCTGTTCGTCTCGGTGGACGGCCCGTCCGGAACGGGAAAGTCAACGATCGTCGCGCACCTGGCCGAACTTTTCACCGCTGACGGAGAAGACGTCCACACAACCGCCGAACCGTCCGGCAGCCGGATCGGGGTGCTCGCCCGAGAGCTGACCGAGACCGTCACCGGCCCGGCGCTGGCCTGCCTGTACAGCGCGGACCGCTACCACCACCTCGACCAGGAGATCCGACCCCGTCTGGAATCCGGACAGCTCGTCATCTGCGACCGGTACGTGCCCTCCGGTCTGGTGATGCAACGCTTCGACGGCCTCGACCCCGCCTTCCTGTGGGGCCTGAACTCCCACGCCGACCGGCCCGACCTCGCCGTCATCCTGGAAGCCCACCCGCAAACCATCGCCGAACGCCTCGCCGTCCGAGGTGCCCACAACCGGTTCCAGCTCACGCCGGGCTCCTCCCACGCTGAGACCCATTTCTACCGGCAGGCCTGTGACCGCCTCATCCGAGCCGGATACGACGTCCTGCCCATCGACTGCACCGACAAGCCCGCCGAAGAACTCGCCGCCACCATCCGCGACCGACTCCGAGCGTTCTTCGCCGTCCCGGATCAGGAGACCGTGCGATGACCGAACCCGAGTCCTTCCGCATCGGCGGAGACCTCACCGTCAACCGGCTCGGCCTGGGCACGATGTCCTTCACCGGACCCGGACACTGGGGCAAGCCGGCCGATCGGCACGAAGCCCTCCGCGTCCTGCGCCGTGCCATCGACCTCGGCGTCAACTTCATCGACACCGCCGACGCCTACGGCCCCCACACCGCCGAGAACCTGATTGCCGAAGCCCTCCACCCCTACCCGGACGAGCTCGTCATCGCCACCAAGGGTGGACTCACCCGCCAAGGCCCCAACCGGTGGGCGCCGGTCGGACGCCCCGAGTACCTACGACAGTGCGCGGAGATGAGCCTGCGCCGCCTCCGAAAGGAGACCATCGACCTCTACCAACTCCACCGCATCGACCGGAGCGTGCCGCTCGAAGATCAGATCGGCGTCCTTGCTGAGCTGCGGACTGAAGGCAAGATCCGCCATATCGGCCTGTCCAAGGCCACCGTCACCGATCTCGAGAACGCTCTGCAGATCAGCCCCATAGCGACAATCCAGAACCGCTACCACTTCCACGACCGGACCAGCCAGGACGTTCTCGACCGCTGCACCGTCCTGGGCCTCGGCTTCATCCCCTACGGCCCGCTCGCCCAGGGACGACTCGCCGAGCAGCCCACCGAGACGACTGCTGTCCTCAGCGGTACGCCCAGCCAACGAGCACTGGCATGGCTCCTCGCCCAGTCGCCCGTCATGCTGCCCATCCCTGGCACTTCCAAGGTCCACCACCTGGAAGAGAACCTCCGCGCGCGAGGTGTCTACGAAGATCACAGGCTTGACCTTTCCGCACGAGATGTCCGCCCATAGGGGCCACAGCCGTCCGCGATATCAGGGCCGGACAGCGGCAGCGGGCGGCGCTGACACAGGAGGTACGACAAGGATGATCGACAAGACGCCGGGCCATGCCTCGGCGGAGGAATGGCTGACCTGGCCGGGTGCGATGGTGTGGCGTCGCACCTTCCCGGGCAGAACCGATCAGATCCGCTGCGCACGGAACTTCGCCGCATCCCTTTTCGAGGGATCCAAGCGCCAGGAGGACGTCCGGGAGCTGGTCTCGGAGCTGGCCGCCAACGCGGTGGTGCACACGCGCTCCGGTCGGCCCGGAGGCTGGTTCGGGCTGGAGGTCATCATCGACAAGCTCGTCCGCATCGCGGTCCGTGACCTCGGCGGAGCCGGAACCCCGAACGTCCGGATCGAACTGCTCGCCGGGTCAGAGCTGTGCACCAGCGGCCGGGGCCTGTTCTTGGTCCGGGCGAAGACGGTCGGCATCGGCGTCCACGGAAGCCCCGCTCACGGGCACACCGTGTGGGCCGACATCGACTTGGACACCGAACCCGAAGCACTTCCGGGAGCCTGGTGAAGGAGACCCAGCCTGCCGCTAACAGGCTGGCCCTCCAAGGCCGAGCATAAGGCGCGCAAGCCGTGCTGACCGAGGCCCTGCCCGATTTGGGTGGGGCCTCCTGCTTTTGAAGATGCCGGGTGCCCTGAGCTGAACTGTGTGGGGCGACTGATTCGGATCGGGGACGGCTTTTCGTCCCGGGTGGACGTCTCTGTCTATGGACGAGTCCTTCACCTCGTTCTTGAACGGGAGGACCCTTGACGTTCTGGAAGGCCGGGGGTGCAGGGGGCGGAGCCCCTTGCCGGGGTTCGGGGGCTCGGCCCCCGATGGGCACGGTCCCGAGCGGAGCGAGGGGCCACGCGTGTGGAGAGCGAGGGCCTGAAGTGGATGGGCCTCGGGCGATGGCCGTCGGCCGAATGATCGTTTTGCCGGATGGGCGGTCGAGCCGACATGGAGCTAACCCGCCGGACGAACCACCTCGTAAACGCCACCAGCGCGCCCATGATCGAAATCATGAACGCGCTGGTAGACGGAGAGTGCGCCGCCAGGGACTCGAACCCCGGACCCGCTGATTAAGAGTCAGCTGCTCTAACCAACTGAGCTAGCGGCGCGGATGTCTTTCGACGGAGAGAACATTACCGGGGTCCGGGGACTTGTGCGAATCGGCGGACGGTCCGGTGGGCGCGGTGCATCTGCCAGAGGCCGAGGAACCACAGGGGGTACTGGGCGAGCCAGGCGAGGCGGAAGGCCTCGGGGGTGAAGGTGCCGCCGGAGCCGCCGGCCAGGTCGAGGATGACGCCCATGGCGAGGATGGCGATGAGGGCGGCGGTGAAGCCGCCGGCGTTGACGATGCCGGTGGCGGTGCCGAGGCGGGCCGGGGGGTTGTGGGTGCGGGCGTGGTCGAAGGCGGCCATGCTGGCGGGGCCGCCGACGGCGGTGACGATGACGAGGGCGGTCAGGAGCCAGAGGGGGGCGCGGTCGGGCAGGGCCAGGACGGCGGTCCAGGTGAGGATGATCGCCCAGATGACGCCGGCGGTGACGCGGAGGTGGTGGGCGGGGTGGGTGCTGAGCCAGCGGCCGATCACCGGGCCGGAGGCGATGTTGGCCAGGACGAAGATGATCAGCAGGGTGCCGGCGGCGGTGGGGGAGAGGCCCTGGGCGGAGACGAGGTAGGGGTAGCCCCACATCAGCGCGAAGGTGTTGGCGGCGAACTGGGTGGCGAAGTGCGTCCACAGGCCCAGGCGGGTGCCGGGGTTGCGCCAGGCGTCGGCGAGGTTGGCGCGGGTCTGGCCGAGGGTGGGGGCGGCGGCGGTGCGGGGCGGGTCGCGCAGGACGGCGAGGCACAGGACGGCGACGAGGACGCCGAGGGCGGCGGCCGAGCCGTAGGCGGCGCTCCAGCCGGGGCCGTGCAGGAGGGCGACGAGCGGCAGGGCGCTGATCACCTGGCCGCCCTGGCCGAGGAGGCCGGTGAGCTGGGTGATGAGCGGGACCTGCCGGACGGGGAACCAGCCGGAGGCGAGGCTGAGGACGCTGATGAACGTGGCGGCGTCGCCGGCGCCGACGAGGACGCGGGCGCCGATGGCCGTCCCGACGTCGGGGGCGAAGGCGAGGAGGAGTTGCCCGGCGGCCATGAGCAGCCCTCCGGCCGTGATCATCACCCGGGGTCCGAACCGGTCGAGCAGCAGCCCCACGGGGATCTGGCAGGCGGCGTAGACGAGCACCTGCAGGACGGTGAACGTCGACAGCATGCTCGCGTTGGTCCCGAAGCGCTCGGCGGCCTCGATGCCGGCGACGCCGAAGGACGTGCGGTGCAGCACGGCGGTGATGTAGGCGCAAATGCCCACCGCCCACAGGATCCAGGCGAGCCGCGGGGCGCGGGTGCGCTCGGACGGAAGGACGGCGGGCATTTGTGGGGCGTTTGGCACGATCCAACACTTTATGCCGGATGGGGAAGGTGCCCTGGCCTCGGGGTGCGTGGCCCTGAACACAGCGGCCTCATCGATCACGTCCAATACATGGACGACTGCCCTCCTTCAACTAAAAGAGTAATTTATCGAGGGCAAGCATTCCCCGTTCGGACCCGGCACACTCGGCTTCGGCGCGATTACCCAGGGTGACAATTTACTCACCGCGGCGCGGCCTCAGCCGATGAGCCGCTCGCTCAGCACCCCGCGCCACAACGAGATGGCCGTGGCCCGGTTGGGCACCCCGAGCTTGGCGTAGATCCGGTTCACGTGGTTCTTCACGGTCTTCTCGCTGAGATACAGCTCGCGGGCGATCTCCCCGTTGGAGCGCCCGGCCGCGATGAGGTCCATCACCTCCGCCTCGCGGGCGGACAGCCCGAGCCCGGCCCGGGCCGCCGCCCGCACCGCCCGCACGAAGTCCAGGTGGCCGAAGTCCGCGGCGAGGTCGGTTCCCAGCACGAGCACCCTGCAGCGCTGGTTCACCGCCGATGCGAAGGCCGGGTCGTCCAGGATGACGACGTCGGGCCGCAACTGCAGGACGAGCGGGAGCGGGTCGCCGGGGGTGTCACCGATGACGACGGCCTCGCCGCCGGCGTTCAGGCGCACGACCATGGACGCGCGCGCCTCAGGGTCCGCGTGTGTCACCAGGACTCTGAGCGGTTCGCGTCCGTCCGTGGTCGTGCCCGTGGCCATACCGGTTTCTCCCGATGTCTAAGGCTTTGCCCGTTCGGATAAGCCGGGATCCTAACCGCCGGTATAGCCTTCTGTCACTGCATTGTGCAGCAATTTCTCATAGTTGGGAAAGCACTTCGGAGGCCACCAGATCGAGATGGTCCAGATCAGAAGGATCGAGGACCTGCAAATACAGCCTTCCGGTGCCGACCTCGGCGAACCGTCCGATTTTGTCCACCAATTCGGAAGGCGTCCCCGCCAGCCCGTCGTTGCGCAGCTCCTCGGGCGAGCGGCCGGTCGCCTCGGCCCGCCGCGCCAGCTCCGCCTCGTCCCGCCCGCAGCACAGCACCTGCGCCGCGGAGTAGACGAGCTCGCGCGACGCCACCGCGCGCACCCGCTCGTACGCCTCGGCGGTCTCGGCGACGGAGTGGAACGGCACGTTGTACTCCGCGGCGTACCGGGCGGCGAGGGCGGGCGTCTTCTTGCGGCCGACCCCGCCGATGATGATCGGCGGCCCGCCGTCCTGGACGGGCTTGGGCAGTGCGGGCGAGTCCGTCAGCGTGTAGTGCTCGCCGGAGAACGAGTAGGGGCCCGAGGCGCGCCACAGCCCCGTGACGATCTCGAGTTGCTCCTCGAGCCGGGCGAAGCGCTCGGCGGTCGGCGGGAACGGGATGCCGTAGGAGGCGTGCTCGCGTTCGAACCAGCCGGCGCCCAGGCCCAGCTCGACCCGCCCGCCGCTCATCTGGTCCACCTGGGCGACGCTGATGGCCAGCGGTCCGGGCAGCCGGAAGGTGGCGCTGGTGACCATGGTCCCCAGCCGGATCGTCGAGGTCTCGCGGGCCAGGGCCGCCAGCGTCAGCCAGGCGTCCGTCGGTCCGGGCAGGCCGTCGCCACCGCCGATGACCTGGTAGTGGTCAGAGCGGAAAAAGGCATCGAAACCACACTCCTCGGCCCGCCTGGCCACCGCGAGCAGCTGTTCGTAGGTCGCCCCCTCCTGGGGCTCGGTGAAGATACGCAAACGCATGTTTCATCCCCTTAAGTGTCGTGTAGCTGTATTGTCACGGAAGGTCATGTGTCGAGATGGTTGCCAATCTGTTTCCGAAGCCTCCTTATGTTTGGCGAAGTCGCACGCTATGATCGATATCTTTGTGAAATGGGTCACATTGGGGGATTGGTGCGATGGGTGGTGAGCAGCGGCGTCCGACCCGTTCCATCCGGCGGTTGATCATCTCGCTGTTGACGGTACCCCTGGCGACGCTGGTCGTACTCTGGGGATTCGCCGTCTCCGTGGCGCTGAAGGACAGCCTCCGGCTCGTGCGGGCGAACACCTTCCTCACCCATGTCGTGGAACCCGTCGAGACGCTCACCGCCGCCCTGCAGCACGAGCGGCGCATGTCGATGGCGCTGCTCGCCGACAGCCCCACCGTCGGCGAGGTCGGCCTCAAGGCCCAGCGCTCGCGCACCGACGCGGCGCGCGAGCGGCTCCTCGCCGTCCACCGCGGCCCCGAGCTCGACGACGTCTCCACCGAGCTGCTCGACCTGCGGGCCGACGCCCTCGTCCAGGACCTCGAGGGGCTGGACGTCCTGCGCGCGCAGATCGACCGGCACGCCGCCGACCGCGACGTGATCGACCGGGCGACCGTCCTGGAGCGCTACTCCTCGCTGGTCGCCGCCGGGAACATGATCTACGACTCGGCCGAGACCGGCGACGCCACCCTCAACCGCGAGATCCGCATCCACGTCTCCCTCGCCCACGCCCACGAGATCATCTCCTACGAGGACGCGCTGCTGACCGGCGCCCTCACCGCCGGCGCCCCCACCCCCGCCGAGCACGCCGAGTTCGTCAAGGCGGTCGGCGCCCACCGCTCCCGGTACACCGAGATCTTCAAGGGCTTCAACGTCGAGGACCGCCTCTACTTCGAACGGCTCCAGCGCTCCGCGCACTACCTGGACTTCCGGGAGCTGGAGGACAGACTGGTGGCCGACCCGGGCACCGAGGCGGACCCCACCGTCGACGCCGGGCAGTGGCACACTGCCAGCGAGCGCTGGCTGAACGACCTGGTGCGCTTCCACGCCGACACCCGCGCCTCGCTGTCCGTGCGGGCCACCGACTACGCCGGTGGCGTCCTGCTGCGGCTGGCGCTCGCCGGGGGCCTCGGCCTCGTCGCGGTCGTCGTCTCGATCGTGTTCGGCATCCGGACGGGCCGCCGGCTGGTCCGCGAGAACCGCCGGATGGTCCGCGCCCTGGAGGGGTTCACCAACGAGCGGCTGCCGACCATCGCCGAACTGGTGCACGAGGGCGTCGAGATCGACCCGGACGAGGGCGCGCCGCTTCGCGACTTCACCATCACCGAGGTCGCCCAGGTGCACGAGGCCTTCGCCCAGTCCCGCCGGGCGGTGGTCGCCGCGACCGTCAGCGAGGTCGCCGCGCGGCGCGGTCTCGGCGAGGTGTTCGTCAACCTGGCCCGCCGCAACCAGGTGCTGCTGCAGCGGCTGCTGCGCCTGCTGGACGCCATGGAGCGCAAGGCCAAGACCCCCGAGGACCTCACCGACCTGTTCGAGATCGACCACCTGGTCACCCGGATGCGCCGCCACGCCGAGGGCCTGGTCATCCTCGCCGGGCGGCCCGCCGGGCGGACCTGGCGCCGCCCCGTCCCGGTCGTGGACGTGGTGCGGGCCGCGGTCGCGGAGATCGAGGACTACCAGCGGGTCAAGGTCCCGCCGATCCCGGACGACCTGGCCGTGGCCGGCACCGCCACCGCCGACGTCGTGCACCTGCTGGCCGAGCTGATCGAGAACGCCGCCATGTACTCCCCGCCGGAGATGCAGGTGCAGATCACCGCGCAGGCCGTCGCGCACGGCCTGGCGCTGGAGGTGGAGGACCGGGGTCTGGGCCTGGACGACGACAAGCGCGAGAGCCTCAACCAGACCCTGGCCGAGGCGCCGGACTTCGACCTGTTCGACAGCGCCAGGCTCGGCCTGTTCGTGGTGGCGAGGCTGGCCCGGCGGCACGACATCAGGGTGCGGCTCCGCCCGTCCCCCTACGGCGGGACGACGGCGATCGTGCTGCTGCCGCCGGGCGTGCTGGTGACGGCGGAGGAGGAGCCGGCCGTGCCGGAGCCGCGGCCGGAGCCGCGGCCCCGGCCGCGGATGGAGCAGCCGGTCGCGATCCCCGCGGCCGGGGAGGGCGAGCTGCCGCGGCGGGTGCGCCAGCGCAACCTGGCGCCGCAGCTGCGGGACCAGGGCGAGGCGGGGCCGGCGGCGGTGGCCGGCGGCCCCGCGGTCCGCCCACCGGAACAGGCGCGCGATCTCATGTCCGCGATGCAGCAGGGCTGGCAGCGCGGAAGGGACGAGGTCGCGTCGCAGGCGCGAGAAGAAGGACGGGATGACCATGACCAGTGACCTCTCCACGCAGGTCAAGGGGGAACTCAGCTGGCTGCTCGACGCGATGCTCGAGCGGGTGGTGGAGGCTCGGCACATCGTGCTGCTCTCCGGCGACGGGTTGCGGATCGCCTCGTCCAGGAGTCTGGAGCGGGAGGAGGCCGAGCACCTGTCCGCCGTCGCCTCGGGGTTCCAGAGCCTGGCCAGGGGCACGGCCGAGCACTTCCAGGCGGGCGCGGTCCGGCAGACCATCGTGGAGATGGAGCGGGGCTTCCTGTTCGTCACCGCGGCGGGCCACGGCGCCTGCCTGGCCCTGCTCGCCGAGGAGGGCGCGGACGTGGGCGTGATCGCCTACGAGATGGCGCTGCTGGTCAGCCGGGTCGGGCAGCACCTGTCCGCCGAGGCGAGGCAGCCGGGCCCGGCCTGATGGACGAGCCCGCCTGGGCCGACGAGGACGCCGGCCCGATCGTACGCCCGTACGCGCTGACCGGCGGCCGGACCCGGGACGACCTCGGCGGGCGGCTGGACCTGCTCGACCTCGTCGAGACGACGGGCGAGGAGCCGGAGCGGAAGGCGGACCTCGGTCCCGAACACCTGCGGATCCGGCGGCTCACCGCCGAACCGCTCTCGGTGGCCGAGGTGGCCGCCGACCTGGATCTGCCGCTGGACGTGGTCCGCGTCCTGCTGGGGGATCTGCTCAGACACGGGCTGGTCCGCCTGCGAAAGCCGGCATCGGTGTCGCGCCTGACGGATGCGCGACTGCTCAAGGAAGTGATCGATGGACTCTCAGCCCTATAGCCACGACCCCGTCGCGATCAAGATCATGATCGCGGGTGGCTTCGGTGTCGGCAAGACGACCATGGTCGGCGCGGTCAGCGAGATCAAGCCGCTGCGCACCGAGGCCGCCCTGACCGAGAAGAGCGAGGGCGTGGACGACACCGGGCACGTCCGCGGCAAGACGACGACCACGGTCGCGATGGACTTCGGCCGCATCACCATGCGGGAGGGCCTGAGCATCTACCTGTTCGGCACGCCCGGCCAGGACAGGTTCTGGTTCATGTGGGACGAGCTGGCGCACGGGGCGCTGGGCGCGGTGGTGCTCGCCGACACCCGCAGGCTGGCCGAGTGCTTCGCCTCGATCGACTACTTCGAGGGGCGCGGCCTCCCGTTCATCGTCGCGGTGAACTGCTTCGACGGGGCCAGGCGCCACTCCACCGAGGCCATCAGGACGGCGCTGGACCTCGACCCGAGGGTGCCGATCGTGCTCTGCGACGCCCGCTCCCGCGAGTCGGCGAAGGAGGCGCTGATCACGCTGGTCGGCCACGTCCTGGACGGAGTGGGGTCGAGGGCGTGAGGAGGGCTCGTCTGGCCGCGGCGGCGCTGCTGCTGGCGCTCTCCGGCTGTTCGGGGGAGGACGGGCGCGCGGACGCGCGGGGGACGCCGGGCGTCACCGCGGCGCCCTGCCCCGACGCGACCAACCCGGACAACGGCTGCATCTACCTCGGCACGCTCACCGACCTCACGGGCCCGTTCAGCGCGATCTCCTCGCCGGCGACCCGGGCTCAGGAGGCGTTCTGGAAACGGGTGAACCAGCAGGGCGGGATCGGCGGCCACGACATCGACGTCACCCGGTACCTGCGCGACACCGGGTACGACGAGGCGGCGCACGAGAGGCTCTACGCGGAGACCAAGGACCACGTCCTGGCCTACGCCCAGATGATCGGCTCCCCGCACACCAACCGCGTCCTGCACGCGATGCTGGCGGAGAAGGTCATCACCACGCCGCTGAGCTGGACGTCGCAGTGGAACTTCGTCCCGAACGTGCTGGAGGCCGGGGGCAGCTACTGCGTGGAGGCGATGAACGCCGTGGACTACGCGGCCGACACGTTCGCGCGGGAGAAGAAGCCCTACAAGGTCGAGAGCGTGATGTCGATCGGCTACCCGGGCGAGTTCGGCGCCGACTCCGCCGGCGGGGCGCGGATCGCCGCGCAGCGGCGGGGCCTGGACTACCACCCCGTCCTCATGGACCAGGGGACGGGCGCGAAGCCCGTCGCGCAGATCCTGAAGCGCAGACCCGACCTGGTCGTCATCGCCGCCGCTCCCGGCGACACCACCGCGATCGTGAAGGCGGCGGTCCAGCAGGGCTACAAGGGCAGGTTCATCGGCAACAACCCGTCCTGGATCCAGTCGATGGCCGGGATGCAGGGTTTCCGCGGCCGCTTCTGGCTGGCGGGGCCGTGGCGGCCCTACGCCACCGACTCTCCCGGCCACGCGGCGATGCGCGCCGCGCTCGGCGACGTCGCCGAGTCCGACGCCTATGTCAGCGGCTGGACGTACTCCTACGGGCTCAAGGCGGCCCTGGAGAACACGGTGAAGACCGGCCGCCTCACCCGCGCGGGACTGCTGAAGGCCGCGGGGGAGCTCACGCAGGTCGACTACGAGGGCATCCTCCCGGAGGAGGCGGGGAACATGAGCCACCCCTTCCGGCAGACGGTGTTCAGCGTGCCGGACAAGCGGCAGTACACCGGGATCCGGGTCGTGGAGGACTTCTACGAGGGACCGACGGCCCGCACCCACGAACTCACGGAGCCGTGCGCCGAGGCTTGACCCGCTGATGCCATATGTCCGCTCCATGCCGGAGCTTTGACAGAGGCGTACTTTCTGCATCTATCCCCAGGGTAAGGACATCACAGATAGTCACCTTCCGGGGGAGAGGCCATGAACTTCGGCGATACGTTGCGGGACGTGTTCGACACCGTGATCCGGACACTGCCGCAGATCGTGGTGTTCATCGTGGTGCTGGTCATCGGGTGGATCATCGCGAAGGTGCTGCGGAAAGTGGTCGCCAAGGTGCTGGAGAAGCTGCACTTCAACCGGCTCACCGAGCGCGGCTGGCTGGGCCGGGCGATGGACCGCAGCGAGTACAGCGCCAGCGGCCTGGTCGCGGCGCTGGTCTACTACGCGATCCTGCTGATCACGCTGCAGCTGGCGTTCGGCGTGTTCGGCCCCAACCCGATCAGCGAGCTGCTGAGCGCCATCGTGGCCTGGATCCCCAGGGCGATCGTCGCGATCGTGCTGGTCGTGATCGCCGCCGCGATCGGGCATGCGATCAGGAACCTCGTGGAGGGGGCGATCGGCCATCTGTCCTACGGGCGGATCCTGGCGGTCATCGCGGAGATCTTCGTGGTGGTCCTCGGTGTGATCGCGGCGCTGAACCAGGTGGGCATCGCCACCACCGTCACCACTCCGGTGCTGGTCGCGGTGCTGGCCACGGTCGGCGCGGTGATCGCGATCGGTGTCGGCGGCGGCCTGGTCCGGCCGATGCAGCAGCGCTGGGAGCGCTGGCTGAGCGGCGTCGAGGACGAGACGGCCCGCAAGGGCGGCATCAACACCGGGGCCGCCCGCACCCGGGGCCGGGAGGACGCCCTGCGCGGCGAGGGCGCGACGTCCGGGACCGCGTGGGAGGCCGAGCAGCGCACCCGCAACATCTGACCCTGACAGGCCGTCCCGCCCGCCGGATCCCGGCGGGCGGGACGGCCTGTCAGCTCTGGTCGATCAGCCGCTGGACGGCGAGCATGCGCTGGGCGTGCCAGTCCAGCCGGGAGCCCAGCCGCCAGCCGGTCTCCTCCAGCGCCTCCAGGAAGCCGTCGAGGTAGTCCCGCAGGGTGGCCCTGGTGACCGGGAGCCCGCTGGCCTCGATGATGTCCCGCACCGCGGCGGCGTGCTGGTCGGCGGCGGCGCCCAGGCCGGGGGCCCAGGGGGCGCGGCTCAGGAGGGGGAGGAACGAAGATTCCGGCATAAGCCCCAAAGATAGTCAAAGTTCCGTCATGCTCGCACCGCTCCGGAGTCGCCGGAGCGGGCCTTCTCGCTTCCGCAAAGAATCCGGTAAGGCGAAGAATGTCCAGATTCGTGGGTGGAAGCCGCCGGGTACGTCCCGAGCCATGGACTACGACGTGCTGGTGATCGGCTCGGGCTTCGGCGGCGCCGTCGCCGCCCTGCGGCTCAGCGAGAAGGGCTACCGGGTGGGAGTCCTGGAGGCGGGGCCCCGGCGCGGGGACCACGAGCTGCCCCGCACCACCTGGCGGGTGCGCGACTACCTGTGGCTGCCCGCCCTCGGCCTGCGCGGCATCCAGCGCTTCCAGCTGCTGCGCGGCCGGCGCGGCCGCGCCCTGCTGCTGGGCGGGGCGGGGGTCGGCGGCGGCTCCCTCGTCAGCGCCAACCTCCTGCGCCAGCCGCCCGACGACTTCTACGCCGACCCCCGCTGGGCGCACATCACCGACTGGAGGAGCGAGCTCGCCCCCCACTGCGACCAGGCGGCGCGGATGCTCGGCCTCACCGAGAACCCCTCGACCACCGACGCCGACATCCTGCTCCACGACGTGGCCGAGGACCTCGGCCTGGCCGCCACCTACCGGCGCGCGCCCGTGGCGGTCTTCTTCAACGAGCCCGCCGGGGCCGAGGTGCCCGACCCCTACTTCGGCGGGGCCGGACCGCCGCGGCGCGGCTGCATCGAGTGCGGCGAATGCGTGATCGGCTGCCGGCACGGGGCGAAGAACAAGCTCACCGTGAACTACCTCCACCTGGCCGAACGCGCGGGCGCGGTGATCCACCCCGACAGCGAGGCGGTCCGCGTCCGCCCCCTGCGCTCCGGGGGGTACGCCGTCCGGGCCGTCCGTCCGGGGATGCGGCCGCCCGGCACCGGACGGACGTTCACCGCCCGCCAGGTGGTCCTCGCCGCGGGCGCGTACGGCACGCAGCGGCTGCTGCACCGGATGAAGGCGACCGGCGCGTTGCCCGGACTGTCCGACCGGCTCGGCGCGCTCACCCGCGTCTACGCCGAGGCCTACGCCGGGGCGGCGCGTCCCAGGCCGACCGGACGGCCCCTGTACGAGGGCGTGGCCGTCACCTCGTCGCTGCACCCCGAGGCCCGCACGGTCATCGAGGCGTTCCGGTTCGGCCGGGGCTCCGACCTCACCGGGCTGCTGCGGGTCCCGCTGCTGGACGGGACCGGGCTGCCGCGCCCGCTCAAGCTCCTCGGCTACACCCTGCGCCACCCCTTCCGGGCGCTGGACCTGCGGGACGTGCGCCGCTGGTCGGAACGGGGGATGACCGCCCTCGTCCGGCAGCCCTGGGACGCCCCGCTCACCCTGCGCCCCCGGCGTTTCAGCCGCGCCCTGCACGCGGCCGGCCCCGGAGCGCGCGAGCAGCGGCCCGGATGGATCCCCCTGGCGCACCGGGCCGCCCGGCTGCTGGCCCGGCGCCTGGGCGGCCCGCCGTCCGGCTCGCTCCTCGACCTGCTCGGCCTGCCGCCCACCGGCCACTTCTTCGGCGGCTGCGCCATCGGCTCGTCCCGCCGGACCGGCGTCATCGACCCCTACCAGCGCGTCTTCGGCCACCCGTGCCTGCACGTCGCGGACGGCTCCGCCCTCACCGCCGACCCCGGCCCCAGCCCGGTCCTGACCATCCTCGCCCAGGCCGAACGCGCCATGTCCCTGTGGCCCAACAAGGGCGACCCCGACACCCGACCCGCCCAGGGCGAGCCCTACGCCCGCCTGGCGCCCGTCCCGCCCCGCCACCCCCGGGTCCCCGAGGAAGCGCCCGCCGCCCTGCGTGTCCGCCTCCCCGGCGTCACCCCCCTCGCCGACCTGGAGAACCTCGCCGGCTGGCCCACCTGAGCGCCCCTCCCCGCACCGGGCCCGGCGGGCCGGTGGCAGGAAACGTCAGGTTCGTGTCCTTGCTGCCATCCGGGCCGGACGGGAACCTGGGGGTGTGCGAGTGGTGTTCCTGATCTACCCGGGGTTCCAGAGCCTCGACCTGACGGGGCCCCTGGAGGTGTTCAGCCTCGCGGGGGGATACGAGGTCGAGACCGTCGGCATGGGCGGGGGCGTGGTGCGGGCGCACAGCGGGCTCGGGTTCGCGCCGGACCGGGCCGCGCAGGAGTGCGCGGGGCCGATCGACACGCTCGTCGTGGTCGGCGGCGAGGGCACCCGCCAGGCGGTGGCGGACACGGCGCTGCTGGACTGGGTGCGCGAGGCCGCCGGACGGTCCCGCAGGGTGTCCTCGGTGTGCAGCGGGGCGTTCGTCCTGGCCGCGGCGGGACTGCTGGAAGGACGGGCCGCCACGACGCACTGGCGGGCCTGCGGGATGCTCGGGGAGTTCTTCCCCGGGGTGGACGTGCACGAGGACCGGATCTTCGTCGTGGACGGGCCGCTGTGGACCAGCGCGGGCGTCACGTCCGGGATCGACATGGCGCTGGCCATGGTGGAAAGCGACCTCGGGCCGGAGGCGGCGCTGCGGGTCGCCCGCGAACTGGTGGTGTTCGTCCAGCGGCCCGGCGGCCAGGCGCAGTTCAGCGCCCAGCTCAGCGCGTCCAGGCCGCGGCACCCCGCGCTGGCCGGGCTCCAGAGCTGGATCCCCGAGCATCTGGACGCCGACCTGAGCGTGCCCGCCCTCGCCGAACGCGCGGCGATGAGCCCCCGGCACTTCGCCCGGATGTTCGTCCGGGAGGTCGGCGTGACGCCCGGCTCCTACGTCGAGTCGGTCCGGGTCGAGACCGCCCGCCGGCTGCTGGAGTCCACCGCGCTCCCGGTGGACGTGATCGCCCGGACCTGCGGGTTCGGCACCCCCGAGACCATGCACCGGAGCTTCCGGCGCCGCATCTCGGTCACCCCCGGCGCCTACCGGCGCCGGTTCGGCACCCACTGAAGGAGGCGCTCATGCGCATCGTCTTCCCCCTCTACCCGAACTTCACCGCGCTGGACGCGATCGGCCCGTACGAGGTGCTCTCCCGGCTGCCCGGCGCCGAGGCGGTGTTCGCCGCCGTCGAGCCGGGCCCGGTCACCACGGACACCGGCGCCCTCACGGTGCTCGCCGAGACCGCCCTCGCCGACATCACCGAATGCGACGTGGTCGTCGTCCCCGGCGGACCCGGCTGCGTGGCCGCGGGGAACGACGCCGCCTACACCGGCTGGCTGGCCGCCGTCCACCCGAAGACCCGCTGGACGGCCTCGGTCTGCTCGGGCTCGATGCTGCTCGGCGCGGCCGGCATCCTCCAGGGGCTGCCCGCCACCTCGCACTGGGCGGTCACCGAGCTCCTGCCGGTGTACGGCGCGGCCCCCACGGCCCGGCGCACGGTCTTCACCGGCAAGGTCGTCACCGCGGCCGGCGTCGCCTCCGGCATCGACATGGCGCTGGCCCTGGCGGCCGAGCTCACCGACCGCGAGACCGCCGAGTCCATCCAGCTCTTCATCGAGTACGACCCCCAGCCCCCCTTCGACACCGGCTCTCCGGCCAAGGCCCCGGCCCCCATGGTGGAGCGCGTCCGGCAGCAGATCCTGTCCGAGGTCTGAACGGGCGGAAACGGACCCGGAACGTCCCTTATCGCGTTGCCGTCCCGCCGCCGTCGCTGCTTCACTGAGCCATGCGGACATCCGAGGCGAACAGGCCGTTCCGGTGGGACCTGATCCGGGCCGACCGGCTCGGCACCCTCCTCGACGGGGTGGAGCCGCCGGACCTCTGGTTCCTGGACGAACTCGTCGAGTGCGCCGCCAAGGTCGTCTCACGGTCGGCGGGAGGCGACCTCTACCTCGTGGGGAGGTCCCCCGACAGCGTCTTCGACCTGCTGAGCGGCGCCTTCAGCGGTACCTCCCGGCAGGACAGGATGTTCCAGCTCCCGCTCTCCCTCTACGGCCGGTCGGCCGACGACCTCGACGCCGCGGAACGGGACGCGCTCCGCGCGAACCTCGCCGCGCAGGGCCTGTCGCCCGACCGGCTGGCCCACCGCCGCGGCCCGGTCGTCCTCGCCGACCTGGTCAGCGAGGGATCGACCTTCGAGAACCTGTTCACCTTCCTGGCCCGCTGGGCGGACGACGACCGGATCCTCCGCCGCAGCCTGCGGTTCGTCGGGATCACCGGCCGGCGCAGGACCAGCCCCCGCACCTGGCGCTGGCACCAGCACGCCGGCTGGACGGACCGGCTGCCCGCACGGTCCGTGACCAACGTGTCCATCAGCGGGCGGCTCTGGGACTACCTCGGCAACACCCAGACCAAACTGACGCCCTCGTTCCACCGGAAGCGCTGGCAGGACGAGAAGGTCAGAGCACCCCGGCACGACCTCGCCACCCGGACCGCGCTCGCCGAGGCCGTCGCCCTGACCGAACGGGGCCGGAGCACCGAGGTCCGCGCGCGACTGGCCCGGGTGATGGCGTCGGAACCGACCCGCGGCGAGCCCTGGCTGCGCTCCCTGATCGCCGAGCTCAACCGACCCGCGGCCGTCTCGCGATGACCGGGCCTCCGGCCCGGGGCGAGCGACCGGCCCGACCTCACTCCGAGGCAGGGCCCGGCTCCCGTGATCTCGTGGCAAGATCGCGGGATGCTGCGACTCACCGACTTCATCATCGACTGCCCGGACACGATGAGCCTGGCGGCCTTCTACTCCGAGGTGACGGGCCGCCCGATCAAGGAAGGCAGCCACGAGGACTGGGCCGGCATCAAGTTCGGCGAGATCGAACTGGCCTTCATCCGGGTGGACGACTACCGCGCTCCGCAGTGGCCCGACAGCGAGCACCCCAAGCAGTTCCACCTCGACTTCGAAGTGGACGAGATCGAGCCGGAGCAGCGCCGGGTCCTCGACCTCGGCGCGACGCTGCGGCAGGACTTCATCGGCCCCGACGGCTACGGCTGGCGGGTCTACACCGACCCGATCGGCCACCCCTTCTGCCTGTGCCGCAACAAGGGCGTCATCTGGACCGACCAGGGCCCGATCTGGCCCGAGCGCGGCTAGGGCTGTTCCGAAGCCACCGAAACACTCCGGTGCCCGGGGGCTCCTCGCGTCGGTGCCCGCGACCAGGCCGTGACCTCTCGTGCCCGGCCTCGCGTTCGGGTCCGTGCTCGGGCTCGTCCCCGGGCTCCCCGGCGGTCCGGCGGCGGTACGGGATGCCGCTGTCGCGCGGACGGGGCGGGCGGCGCTCCCGTCCCGGCTCCCCCCGGGGTCGGACATGGCGAAATGCCAGAGGCCCTTCCGCCGGAGCGGAAGGGCCTCTGGGCTTGGGGTGAGTGACCGGGCTTGAACCGGCGACACCCAGGATCACAACTAAGATCATTTAAGGATGAACACCCTATCGGCCGGCCAAACGCCTGGTAGAAGACGGCAACTGGCATCCGATGACCGCCACTGACCGCACCTGCCCGAGCATGATCACCCCCACTTCGCCCCCACGCGGCCAGCCCAGGAAGGGGCCTGGAACTTTATGGTTCCGGTGGGCCGCTACATGTTGGTGCTACGGCGTACGAGGCGTGCGTGGCCGAGATGCGCGCCCTGGTGCCGTTACGGCGCTGACTTGGTCGGCGAGGCGGCTCATTCCCCAAACACGGTGTCCTCATCGACGACCGCACCAGTCATCTTCCCCACAGCTTCCTCTGACAGGCCCGTCCTCCGCAGGTCCGCATGAGCGCGCTCTGCAGATCACCGTCCCGTCACTCGATCACCTGAGTGGCGGCTCGCTGCGGGCGGTTGGGAAACTGCCGGTTTGGTCGCTCGGGTCAGTAGGAGGTCAGGCGGGGGCCCAGGAGGTGGTGGAAGCCCTGGCCCAGAGTTGGGGCGGTGGGGCCGGTGGCGGTGTAGCGGACCTGGGTGCCGTCGGTGTGCTGGACGGTGACGGTGAGGGCGCCAGGGGACTGGTGGGCCCATGCCTGGTAGATGGTGTGCGACGGGTGGTGCTTGTAGTCGGCCATCCGGAGGGTCTGGGCGGCGCTGGTCAGGAGGGTGAGCCTGGAGGCGGCGAAGGAGAGCAGGGCGTAAGCGATGCCTACGATGCCGGGGGCGAAGATCAGGGTCTGGGTGGTGCTGGAGGCTCCCTGCTCGCCAGCGAGGATGGCCAGGACGCCGAACGCGACCGAGCCGATGAGCGCCGAGAGGACGTAGCGAAAACGGAAGAACCGTTCATACCAGTTCTCCATCCGGGTGCTCATGTGGACGCCCTGGACCTCGTAGCCGTGGGGCACGAATGTGATCGTGACGTTTCCGCCGGGCTCCGCCTGCACTTCGTTGATCCGCATGTTCGCCCGCCTGCTTCGCCTCAGATCGGGGCTTCAGCCCCATAAATTTGAGTTATTAGATCATAGGAAGAACGCCTTCCACGCTTCCGCCTCGGCAGCGTTGAGCAGGTCTTGGAGTTCCTTCGGGTTCTGCGGTTGGCGGTAGACGATCTCCTGGCCGTGTTCGGTGTACATCACGCGCTTGGGCGCGTGGAGTCGTCCGGTGCCGCAGTTGTCGGTCATCGCCCCGTAGAACGGGCCCGGGACGTTTCTCCAGTCGCGCTCGGTCCAGAGTCCGTTGAGGTCGTTCTGCGCCAGGACCAGCGGCATCGAGTCCCAATAGAGCGAAGCTCCATCGTCCATGGGCGCAACGTAGCGCTCGAACGAAGAGCCACGCCATGCCGTGGACGCCGAGCCCGCTTGACGGGACTTTCCGTTCGTATGCTCGTCCACCCCCGAGCTAACGACGAGGTGGTCCTCACCTCTTGGACAACCTCGCCTTCCTCGAGGCTCCCGGTCTCATCGACATGAACTCTGAAGCGGTCCGGGTTGGGTGGAGGCTCTGATGTTCCCCGGCTTGAGCGGCCTCTGACACCATTCGATCATGGGGAACATCTATGAGTACTTCGCTGCGACTGGCGATGAGGTGGCGGTGACCGCGCTCGAGACAGGGTCTGGGCGAGACCTGGACAGTGCCTTTGACGTGGTGTTCACGAAAGGCATTGATCCAGCGGTGCAGATCGGCACCCTGGAGGAGCTTCTGGTCGGATGGTCCTTCGAGGAGATTCTGCAGGACCCTAGATCTGCACACTCTCTTGGTCTGAAGGGCGGTGAGGGCGAGCATGGCGTGGTGACGCTCAACGATCACATCGTCCAGGCCCTCGCGAAAGCCGACCGGGCGAAGCTCGCCGAGGTCGCGGTGCCATGGTCGCGAACCGAGGAGTTCTGGGGGCAGGGTGACCCGGAAAACCTGACGGAGTTCCTGGTCGAGCTCGCCGCACTCGCCCAGCGGGCCATCGATCGCGGGCACCGGCTGTACTGCCGGTGGAGCCTCTGAGGAGAGGCGTCTCGCCGACCTGGAGTGCATAACCAGTCAACAGAATCCGAGTGATCCCAGCTCAACGCCAACTTCGTTGGATCTACGACCGTGCTCAAGCGCATTCACAGTCTGATCCGGACAAGAGATGGGAAGCAAGATCACCCTCAGCTCGCCCCCAGAATCGGACATGCTGAAATGCCAGAGGCCCTTCCGCCGGAGCGGAAGGGCCTCTGGGCTTGGGGTGAGTGACCGGGCTTGAACCGGCGACACCCAGGATCACAACCTGGTGCTCTGCCAACTGAGCTACACCCACCATGTTCGTCGCCTCGCCCTGGGGTGAAGCGGCGAGATAAGTGTAGCGCGTTTCGGAGGGTGGTCGTCACCGGTTATCGGCGGCCTCGGCGACGATCCTGGCGGAGAGGGCGCGGGAGGTCTCCGAGTCGGGGCCGGGCTGGGGGACGAAGACGGCGGCGCGGTAGTAGCGCAGCTCGCGGATGGACTCGGTGATGTCGGCCAGGGCGCGGTGGCCGCCGTTCTTCACGGGGCTGGCGAAGTAGACGCGCGGGTACCAGCGGCGGGAGAGCTCCTTGATCGAGCTGACGTCGATCATGCGGTAGTGCAGGTGGGCGTCGAGGTCCCGCATGTCCCGGGCGAGGAAGGAGCGGTCCGTGGCGATGGAGTTGCCGCACAGCGGGGCCTTCTTGGGGTCCGGGACGTGGCGCTTGACGTAGTCCAGGACGGTGGCCTCGGCCTCGGCCAGGGTGACCCCGCGGGGGAGCTCCTCGAGCAGGCCGGAGGTGGTGTGCATGTCGTGCACCACCTTGTTCATCTGGGCGAGCGACTCCTCGGGCGGCTTGATCACCACGTCCACACCCTCATCGAGGATGTTGAGCTCCGGATCGGTCACCAGGACCGCGATCTCGATCAGCGCGTCCCGCGCCAGATCGAGGCCGGTCATCTCGCAGTCGATCCAGACGAGTCTGTCGTTCATGCCCTCAACCTTAAGGGCCCCCGGGGGCGGTCCGGATCAGCCGATCTTGAGGGAGCCGAGGATCAGGGCGAGGTCGCCCTGGTTGGCGTGGCTGTCGGGAAAGGACAGGAACAGCCCGGCGGGCTGGTCGCCCGGCCGGTCGACCAGGATGATCACGGCGCGCTCGGTGCGGAAGTTCCAGCCCTTGGACTCGGCCTGCGGGAAGGACACGCGCGCCTCGTAGTACCAGGCCTTCTTGCCGCCGACGCTGTAGGCGCGCGACGAGACGTCCTCGGTGCGGTGCTCGGGGTAGAAGGCGGGCCGGACGAGGCCGAACCAGCTCTTGGCGGCCGGCTCGAGGTCGCCGTTGGTGTAGAAGACGCTGGTCGGCAGCTCGGCGGAGTAGGCGGAGGCGACGTAGTCGGTGCCGGGCCCGTTGTACTCCTTGTGCACCGAGGCGACCTGGCCCTTGACCAGGCCGAGCTTGGCGTAGGGGTTGTCGGTCGGGATGGTGGAGGACGTCCACTCGCCGCCGAGCTGCGACCAGGACAGCCCGGAGGAGGAGTCGGTGATCGTCCCGACGACGGGGGAGCGGTTGTCGTTCGGGGGCTGGAAGGCGGTGCTCCGGGTCGGGTTCGGCCCGGGATCGTCGGAGTCGAAGGCCCCGGTGGCCAGCAGCACCGCCACGATGACCAGGACGACCACGACGGCGCCGCCGCCGGCCAGGCCCAGGAGCACGGCCTGGTTGCCCTTGCGCGGCGGCGGGACGGAGCCGGGGGTGGCGGGCGGCGTCCACGGCTGCGGGGTGCCGCCCTGCCCGTGGGCCTGCCAGGGCTGGGGCGTGCCGGGTCCCTGTTCGGGGGGCGACCAGGGAGCGGGCGTCGGCTGTCCGGCGGGCTGGGTCGACTGGGTCCACTGGGTGCCGTCGAACCAGCGCTGGAGACCGGGGGTCCCGTAGGGATCGGGGTACCAGCCGGGGGGAGTCTGGCCGCTCATGGCACAGACCTTAAGGTAAAAGAATAACAAAGCAGTCAAATGCCCCCAGCTGCCTCCAGTGGTCTCTCCAGCGGCCGGGCGTTCACCCGCCCCAGCGGTTCGCCGTTCGGCCGGGGCCTGGGCGGGCTCGGATCCGGCCCGGTCAGCTTGCCGATGTCGATCCCGCCGGGCCCCGGCACGCGGCAGTCCGGTACCTGCGAATGCCCGAAGTACCCGCCGCGTGCCCAGAAGCGGCGTTCTCCGAGCGTCTGGTACGCCGCGGGGACGGCCGGAGGGGGTCCGGCGGGCCAGCGCCGCGCGACACCCCAGGCGTCCAGCCAGTCCAGCACCATGTCGAGATCGCGTAGCGGCCCCAGGGTGAAGGGGAGGCGCGCGAAGCCCACCACCATGATCTGCAGGCAGGCCCGCCCCTCCCGGCCGGCCTCCCCCGCGATCAGGCGGGCGGCCCGGGTGGCGGGCACCTGCTGCACGACTTCTCCGCGCAGCGGGTTCCAGACGAGATGGGCGGGCGTCCCGCCGTGCTCCAGCGTCTGGGCCACCGACCGCGCGGAGACCGTCTGCGGGTCGTTCTCGCTGGTACTCCAGACGACGCGCGGCGCGCCGCCCTTGAGCCTCCCTCCGTCGTCGCTGCTCGGCAGACGTCCTGCCCCTGGAAGCCAGGCTTCGGCCACGAACACGAACCCCCAATCGGGCGGTGGTTTCCGCCCTGGATTGGCCAAGTCCTACCGTACTAACCCACTTACTGGGGGTTAGTCCAGTCAGGCACTACCCGAGTTGAAAGTTCCTTACACGGCAAGAAAAGGCCGCTTGTGGAGGGGGCGGGTGGCGCGAAAGAACCGAGTCGCGTTCTAATTGTCTGCCATGAGCCTCGAACCCGTACCCGGCCTGGACTTCCCCCAGCTGTCGCGCTGGCTGGAGCAGGCGCTTCCCGACGCCGGGGAGCTGACCGGCGCGACGCTGATCGCCGGCGGCAGGTCCAACCTCACCTACCGCCTGGACCTGTCAGGGCGGTCGGTGGCCCTGCGCCGCCAGCCGCTGGGCCACGTGCTGCCCACCGCGCACGACATGGCCCGCGAATACCGGGTGCTCAGCGCGCTGGCCGGAGCCGGCGGGGTGCCGGTGCCCGGACCGCTGGCCCTGTGCACCGACAAGGAGGTGCTCGGCGCCGACTTCTACCTCATGGAATGGGTGGACGGGCGCATCCTACGCACGGTCGAGGACGCCGCGGACGTCGCACCGCAGCAGGCGGGCGAGCTCTCCCAGCGGCTCGCCGAGACGCTCGCCGCCATCCACACCCTGGACGTGAAGGCCGCAGGTCTGGGCGACTTCGGCCGTCCCGAGGGCTACATGGCCCGCCAGCTCAAGCGCTGGGGCCAGCAGTGGGAGCGCTCGCAGACCCGCGAACTGCCCGCCTACGACAAGCTGGTGGCCCGGCTCGCCGCGGGGCTCCCGGCGCACTCGCCCGCCTCCCTGGTGCACGGCGACTTCCGGCTCGACAACGTGCTCGTGCGGCTGGAGCCGAAGCCGGAGATCGCCGCCGTCGTCGACTGGGAGATGTCCACCCTCGGCGACCCGCTGGCCGATCTCGGCCTCACCCTCGTCTACTGGGCGGAGGCCGGCGAGCCCGCGCTGCCCGTCGGCGCGACCGTCACCGCCGCGCCCGGCTTCGCGACCCGCGACCAGTTCGTCGAGGCGTACGCGAACATCACCGGCTTCGACGTCGGCGGCCTCGACTACTACGTGGCGTTCGGCTGCTTCAAGCTGGCGATCATCCTGGAGGGCATCCACGCCCGCTTCCTGCAGAACGCCACCGTCGGGGAGGGCTTCGACAAGATCGGCGACGCGGTCCCGGTCCTCATCGACCGGGCGCACGCGGTTCTGGGCTAGACGGGCTGCTCCCCGCCGTCCCCGTTCCCGGGCGGCTCCTGCCCGTCCGCGGGCGGGAGAGGCGGCTCCTCCTCGACCGGCGGGCAGTCCCAGGAGACCTGGACGCTGCCCGCCGGGGTGAAGGGGATGGAGAGCTCGCCCTCGAGGCACGGCTCGTCCCGGGCGACCCGGAAGAGCACCGCCCGGGTGCCGTTCTCGGCCAGGGTGCCCGCGCCGCCGCCGCTCACGTTGTCGTATCCGGAGGCCGACCACTTCACCGGGCCGCCCGCCGCCGTGATGGTGACCGTGCACGTCCGGGCCGGGTAGGCGACGACGCAGGTGGCGGAGGAGAAGACGAGCTTGCCCGGCTTGGGCGCCGTGGTGGGCTTGGTGGTGGACGGCGAGCCGCTCGGCCTGGGCTTCTTGGTCGGGGTCGTGGTGCCGGGGGCCGCCGAGGGGGTCGTGGGATCCTGCGACGGCGTCTTCGTGGGGGTGTCGGTCTTCGCGGGCCTCCTGGGACCGGTCTCCTCCGTCGGCTCCGCGCCGTCCGCTGGCTCCTCGGTGTACCCGGGCACGAGCCGGCTGGTGTCGGCGGCCTGCGGTTCCCCCAGCCCTTCGCCGGGACGCAGGAGGAACAGGCCTCCCATGAGCATTGCGACGGCCGCGGCGCCCGCCAGCGGCCACAACGCGGAGGGGACCTTCGACTTCTCCTCGTCCTTGCCGCCTCGCCCGGCCGCCGCCGACCGTCCCGCTCCGGCGCCGCCCGGCGCCCGGTGCCCCTGGCGGGCGCCGCCGCTCTCGCAGGGCCAGCCCTGGGCGTCGAACGGCAGGGCCCGCCGGGCGATCTGCGCCCGGTCCTGGTCCATGCCCGGGTCCAGCGCGCTGGCCAGCACCCGCTGCTCCAGGTTCGGCGGGGCCATCGCGACGGACATGACCGACAGCAGCCGGCCGAGCTGGATCCGGCGGTGCCCCACGCGGGACTCGACGGCGTCGGCGAGCTCGTCGCGGGACCCCTCGGCCAGCGCCGCGGCCTCCTGCAGGGAGATGCCCAGCACCCCGGCCAGCTCGGTGTCGGTCAGCCCGTGCCGGAGCGTCAGGTCGACCGCCTCGCGCTGGCGTCCGGTCAGCACGCTCAGCGTGTCGTGGGCCAGCAGCCGCGCCTCGTGGTACCTGCGGCGCTCCTCGACGGACTGGAAGCGGTCGGGCACCTCGGGCGCGGGACGCCGCTGGAGGGGACGGTCGGGGCCGTTGAGGATCCGGTGGCACTCCCGCCGCGCCAGCGCGTACAGCCAGCCGCGCAGCTGCGCGGGGGAGCGCAGCCGCTCGACGTGGGCCTGGGCGGCGAGCAGCGTGTCGTGCAGGACGCGCGAGGAGTAGGGCTCGTCCCGCAGCAGCGCGTGGCAGTAGTCGAAGAGCTGCGGGCCGTACCTGTCGTAGACCTGGGTGAGCGCGTCGGTGTGCCGCGCCCGCAGGGCCCGGACGAGCGCCTGGTCCTCGGGCGAGGCGGGGGGCATGGCGTCGGGCCGACCCGTCCAACCGGTCAACGCGGCCTCCAGCAGTAGGTAAGGGGATCTGCTTCAAAGGACGGCTCGCACTGTGCCACGGTTGACACCGATACGTCCATATACGAGAGGAGCGTGGCTTTTGCCACGCTCCCCGCGTTCCGTCCGCTCAGTGCCGGGTCAGCACTTGGTGCCCTCCTGGCCCGCGCACATCCGCCGCGAGAGAGCCTGCAGGAAGATCTGGGTGATCTCCTCGGGCTTCTTGGGAGTGTAGGCCTGGCCGCCGGTGAGGCCGGTGATCCTGTTCATGGTCGCCAGCTGCTTCGGGCCCGAGCCGATGCTGATCATGATGACCTGGATCGGCTTGCGCTTGTCGACCTCCTTCTCGAGGGTCGACAGCAGCTGCTTCAGGTTGATGCCGCCGTTGGGGTCGTCATTGCCCAGCCCGTCGGTGAACAGCACGATCGAGTTGATGCGTCCCGGCTGGTGCGTCTTCTTCATGTGCCGGTAGGCGGCCAGCACCGTGTCGTACAGGCCGGTGTTGCCGGTCGGGACCGCCTTGATGCCCAGCAGCGTCTGCTGGACGCGGCTCAGGTGGGTCGCCGAGCCGAAGCGCTTGTTGAGCTGCTCGACCGGCACGATCTCCTTCCAGTCCTGGTCGCCCACCAGCCGGTCGGAGAAGATCCAGGTGCCGATCTGGCTGTCCGGCGGGAACTGGGTGAGGCCCTTGGAGGCGATGGTGAGGATGGTCTCCATCCGGCTCGGCTGGCCGGGGGCGATCGGGTCGTCCATGGTGCCGGAGACGTCGATGACCGAGAGCATCCGGATCGCCAGCGACAGCTTCGACCAGTCCTGGGTGATCTTGTAGATCTCCTCGGGGGTGCTCAGCGGCAGCACCTTGACCCGCTGGGTGCTCAGCCCCATGTCCTGGGTGAAGGTGTCCGGGGCCTTGCGGTCCGGGCTGCGGAAGCCGAGCGCCTGGTAGTTCGCGACGGCCTCGGGGGAGCTCAGCGCGTCCGCCAGTTCCTGGGCCGCCTGCACCTTGCCCGGGTCCTGGGAGGTGATGGTCACCGGGTAGTCCAGGCTCACCATGCCCTCGGTGGGGTAGATGGCGACGGCCTTCTCCTTGGGGTTGCCGCTGTTGTGCGTGTACACCGAGCGCTCGGGCGCGAGGAGCAGCGGGAAGCGGCCGCGGGCGTCCTTGCGGAAGTTCTCGTAGAGCGAGTCCACCGTGGGGACGGTGTGGTTGCGGATCGTCTGCGCGATGCCGGTGAAGATGGTGGCGGCGTACTTGTCGCTGCGCAGCAGGGTGCGCAGCATCGAGACCGACGACATCCCGGTGCCGGTGTTGACCGGGTCGGGCACCCGCATGTCCAGCAGCTTGGGGTTGATGGTCTGGTTCTTGGTGGCCGCGCCGCCCTCCATGCCGCCGGCCGCCCGCAGCAGGTTGTCCCAGGAGGGGTTCTCGGAGAAGCCCTCCTTCTGCAGGTACGCGGCGAGCGTCTGCGGGACCGCGACGACCACCGGGGTGGAGGCGATCGAGACCTTGGTGGGGGTGACGGCCTTCTCGTCGGCGGCCTGCACCAGGCCGGACCACAGCGACGAGTCCGGGATCCACACGTCGGGCTTGCTGGTCTGGCCGCCCGAGACGCCCTCACCGGTCAGCACGGTCCGCACGGCGCTGGGGTCGGTGCCGGTGATCTTCGCCTCGTAGCAGACGCCGCCGATCTCCGTGCCGGCGTCGTTGAACGCCTTGGCGGACTTCTCGACGGCGGCGGAGATGTCCTTGGCCACCGCGACGTTCAGCGTGGTCGGGGCGCCCGAGCAGCCGCCGCTCTTCTGGGTGAAGGCGTAGATGGCGACGCCCAGCAGCAGCGCGAGTCCGACCGCACCGGCCAGCGGGCCGATGAGCGCGCCCTTCTTGCGCTTCTTGCGGGTGCCGTAGCTGCCGGAGTTGAACGCGTAGTCGCCGCTGGAGTAGGCGCCGCCGGCCTCGCCGGCCCCGCTGCGGCCGGGCGAGGACTCGCCGGGGCCGGTGGGGAACGGGCGGTCGTAGGAGGATCCGAACTGGCTGTTGGCCGAGGAGGACCCGGACGGCGGCACGGGCGCCGACAGGTAGGGCTCGGAGGCCGAGGGGTTCTGCGCCGCGGGGTTCTGCGAGTAGGAGGGACCGCCCGGGTCGGAGGCACCGGAGAACCCGCCCGATCCGAACGACGAACCGGAGGCGCGGGGGGCGAACCACTCCGGTTGCCCGCCGGAATCCGATACGGTCCGGTCCGCGGGGTTCCCGGCCGAGGAGCCTCCGGCCGCCCGGGGGCGGAACCAGTCGCTGCTGTCGGCGGACGGGTACTCCGAGGAGGAGCCGTATCCACCCTCGCCCGGAAGGTCGCCGGGGGGACGAGTCATGGTGCTCTCCGGGTTCTGTCATGGGGCCGTGCCTGGTCCTGGGGACACCGGGCGTTGGTCGGAGGCACTTTAGCCTTATCACGCAGGTGTTACAAAGGCGCCGAAACAGCGAATCTGCCTGCGGAACGCTACATGTCCTGATTTAATTGGATTACTTGTCGGTAACAAGTGGTGCGGAGCCTTCGCCTTGACCGCCTGCATGGCAAGGAGTGCGCGCCCCGTAAGTGATCCCTTGCCCTGCGGTGACAACTTGCCGCGGCTGCCGTTCGTTGGGGTTGTCGTGGGCAGTGAAGCCGTAACCGAAAAGTTGTCTGATGAATCAGGGGAAACGGGCAGGTCAGCGGGGGCGAAGATCGCCGGGAGCGGTCGCGGAGGGCTCCGGAGCTGGACGGCCTGGTCCCTCGCCGCGCTCTGGACGGGCTGGGCCGCGGGACGCGCCCTCGGCCTCGACGGGCTGACCCCGTTCGAGGGCATCGCGGTGCCGCTCGTCTCCCTCACCCCGTACCTGGCGGCGGCCGCGCCGCTGCCCGTCGTGGCGGCGCTCCTGCTCCGCCGCCCGCGCGCCGCGCTGGTCGCGGGACTGGCCGCCCTCGCGCTGGGGGTGTCCCTCCTGCCCCGCGCCACCGCCGACGCCACCGTCGAGGCGGACGGGCCGAAACTGCGGGTGCTCACCTCCAACGTCTTCTTCGGGCGGGCGTCCATGGCGGAACTCGTCCGGATCGTGGAACGCGAACGCGTGGACGTGCTGAGCCTGCAGGAGTTCACCCCCGACGCCGAAAGCGGCCTCGACGAGCAGGGGCTGCGGGCACTGCTCCCCCACAAGGCGGCCGACCCGAGATGGGGCGCGGGCGGTTCCGCGCTCTACTCCCGGTACCCCCTCACCGCCCTGCCCGCCCTGCCCGGAACGGTCATGGCCCACCCCCGCGCCGCGCTGGAGGTGGACGGGCGGCGGATCGAGGTGACGGCCGTCCACCCGCTGCCGCCCATCAGAGGCGAGGGACTCGCCGACTGGAAGCACTCGCTGGCCACCCTGCCCCCCGCCGGCTCCGGCACGCTCCGGATCCTCGCGGGCGACTTCAACGCCACCTTCGACCACGCCCGCTTCCGCGACCTCCTGGACCGCGGCTACTCCGACGCCGCCGACCGGCGCGGCGAGGGCCTCACCACCACCTGGGGCTTCTCCGACTTCCCGCGCCTGACGCTCGACCACATCCTGGTACCGCGTACGGTGGCGGTGCGGTCCTACGACGTGCTGCGGCTGTCCGGCAGCGACCACCGCCCCGTCCTGGCCGAACTCCAACTCCCCTGACCGCGTCGATCCAGGGCGCCCCCGGCCGCCCGTTCCCCGCTTCGCCGCGGTCGCCCGACCCTGGGACAATCAGCGCCATGGCCGAACTCATCCACGTCTCCGAAGCCTCCGACCCGCGCCTGGCCGACTACGTCCGGCTCACCGACGGGCAGCTCCGCAGGAGCCTGGAGGCCGCGGAAGGCCTGTTCATCGCCGAGGGCGCCAAGGTCATCCGCCGCGCCCTGGAGACCGGCCACCTCCCCCGCTCGATCCTCATGGCCGAACGCTGGCTCGATTCCCTGTCCGACGTCCTGCCCGGCCTCGACTGCCCCGTCTACCTCGTCTCCGACGCCACCGCCGAGGCCCTCACCGGCTTCGCCGTCCACCGCGGCGCCCTCGCCTCCCTGACCCGCCTCCCCCTCCCCGCCCTCCCCGAGGTCCTGGCGCCCGCCCGCCGCATCATCATCCTCGAGGACCTCGTCAACCACACGAACGTCGGCGCCATCTTCCGGTGCGCCGCGGCGCTCGACGTCGACGCGGTGATCCTGGCGCCCCGCTGCGCCGACCCGCTGTACCGCCGGTCGGTCAAGGTCTCGATGGGCGCGGTGTTCGCGGTCCCCTACGCCCGGATGGGCGACTGGCACAAGGACCTCGCCCTGGTCCGGGACGCCGGCTTCCGCCTCCTGGCCCTCACCCCCGCCGACGACGCCCTCGACCTCGAGGACGCGGCCGCCTCCTCGGGCGAGAAGGTCGGCCTCCTGCTCGGCTCGGAAGGCGACGGCCTCTCCTCCCACTGGATCTCCGAAGCCGACGCCGCCGTCCGCATCCCCATGAGCCCCGGCGCCCTGTCCAAGGGCGTCGACAGCCTCAACGTCGTGGCCGCCGCCGCCATCGCCTGCTACGCACTCACCCGCTGACCACCCGGCACCGGTCCGCGAACGCCTCCGCAGGACGGTGTCGGCGGGGTTCCGAGGGTGGGGTCAGCGGGCGAATCCGCCTCGGCCGGTGCGGCGGTGGGCGCCGCGGAGGGAGCGGCGCTTCAGCTGGAGGGACAAGGTGGCGAAGAGGGCGAGGAGAACGCCGAGCCAGATGGCCTGGACACGGGCGAGGGTTTCGGTGTTCGCGGTGTCGGGGTTGTTCGCCGCGACCGTTTGGGGGGCGGTCAGCGGCTGGGCGGTGGGGGAGGCGTCCGCCACGATCGGGGGAAGCTGCGGGTCGTCCGCGCTCTCCGGCACCGGGGCGCTGGAAAGAGGCGTCTGCGGGATGCCCGAGGGAAGCGTCGAGTAAGGGGTCGTCGCGGGAGGTGCGGACGACGGGGGAGACGCCGGGGCGGACGGCGCGGACGTGGCGCCGGGGCCGCTCGGCGAAGGGGTGGCCCCGTCCTTCTTCGCGACGGTCAGGAGGTGGACCACCGTCTTGGCGGGCGCGGTGCGGGCGGAGACGGCCGTCGTGACGCGCAGTGTGCCCGCCGCCTTCGCCGGTACGGACAGCTCGACGGGGATGAGCCGTCCCTGCGTCGTGACATCGCCCAGGTCGCAGGCATGCGCGGAGAGCTCGCAGTCGGGAGCGGCCCGGGTACCGCCGTCGGCGGTCACCTTCAGCCTCCCGGCCTCCGCCGCGGCCCCTGTCGCGTAGACGTGCGCGGTGACCTTCACCTTGTCACCCGGCCGCACATCCGGCTCGGGCACCATGAGAACGACATGAAGCTCGGCGGTCCCCGGGGGCCCCACCGGAGCCGCAGGCTCCGTGGGATCAGCGGTCGCCGTGGGGTCGGGGGCCGTCGTGGGGCTGGCGGTCGCTGTGGGGCCGGCAGTCGTGGTGGGCTCGGCGGTAGTGGTGGGCTTGGCGGTTGTGGTGGGGTCGGCGGATTCCGTGGGACTGCTGGACGTCGTAGGACCGGCGGATGTCGTGGGACCGGCGGGAGCGGTGGAACCGGCGGCCGCCGGGGCGGAGGGCACCGCAGGAGACGGGGGCCGGGCGGAGGACACCGAAGCCGCGGGGCTTGCAGCCGTCCTGGAAGCAGCCGGAGCGGTGAGGTGTGCAGCCGTTGTGGAGGACGCGGGTGACGCAGAGGGCGGCGAAGGCGTGTCCTTCGGGTCGCGGCCTTCCTCGCCTGTTCGGGCTTCGGGGGCGTTGACGGGAGGAGGGGCGGCTCGGGGCGGGGCGGGGTGCGCCGGGGGGTCCGCCGCGGCGGTGGCGGTGGCCATCAGGACCAGTGCCGCGGCCAGGGCCGTGCTCGTTCTCGTCGTGCCTGTCCTTCGCGAAAGGCGCACGCCGCCGTCCTCCGCATCCGTCTCGGAATCGATGAGCGCTCAGTGGCTTGTTCCCACGCTCATCCGTACCCGGAGCCGAGAGATGAAACAGTGTGAAGTTAGCGGCAATTCTCAAATGAACTCCTCGTGGAGTTCCTCCACTTCTGTCCGGGGCGCCCAGGTCTGCCAGACGCCGTGGTCGACGCGGTCGAGGCCGAGGCGCTCGGCGACCGGGCCGCGTCCGCCGGTGTACTCCACCCGCAGCCACGTCTCGTGCTCGCCGACCACGATGAACCGTTCGCCCCGCCAGCGGCAGACCGTCCGGACGTAACGCAGCTGCTCGATCTCCGAGGACGGCACGCTGCGGCGGTACCGGCCCGGCCGCGCCTCGGCGAAACCCTCGGCGGGCTGCGTGGTGTACAGGCGGACCTCGCCTCCCGGCGTCGGGCTCGCCTCGTACTCCGAGCCCTTCCAGATCGCTACGTAGCCGTCCCGGATCACTGCGGGACCTCCTTGGCCTGCTGGGCCGACGTCCAGCTCAGGACGTCGGCGTCGTAGACGGCGACCAGGGCGGCCGTCCGGTCCCTGCCGACGAGGTACAGCTCGGCGCCGGTGGGCAGCCGGGTGCTGTCGCTCTTGAACTCGCGGATGCTGCCGGCCGAGCCGGGCGCGAAGCCGTCGCCTTCGAACGGGCCGTGCTCGACCACCCAGCCGGCCTCGCCCCAGGCCTGCAGGTCCTCCTCGGTGCGCCCGCCGAACGGCACACGGTAGAGGTCCTCGCAGTGGGCGGGCCAGCGCAGGACGTACACGGACTCGTCGGCGGGGTCGAACGAGGAGCCCTCGTACAGCAGCCCGAGCGCCTCGTACAGCTGCACCGGCGTGGTCAGCTCCGCGCAGTCGGCCAGCGGGTGGACGAACCCGCCGACCCGGTCGTAACCCTGCTCCAGGTACCAGCCGACCTGGCCGTGCGGCAGCACCTTCTGCAGCACCGTCACCCCCGGTCCCTGCTCGCGCGGAGCGGGGACGGCGACGACGGGGTTCTCCGCCGAGGTCGCCTCGGGCCCGGCCTCCTCGGCCGGCGCCGCGTACGGCTGGACGGGCTCGCGCTGCTGGCCCTGCCGGACGGGCAGCCCGACGGACACCGCCCACTCGCTGAGCTCGCGCACCTGCCCGCCGGACAGGGACGCCCCGATCCGGGTGCCGGGGTTGAGGTGCAGCGTCCAGTCGGTGCGGCGCCAGTGCGCGATGAGCTCGGTGAAGTCCACGGCGACGTACCGGACGTCGCCCACGGTCTCCTGCAGGCGCAGGTGCGAGGTGAACACCCGGACGGACGCGCCGGGACCGGGCGGGCTCGCCGACAGCGCGGCCGACCAGTCGAAGTCGGGGTGCTCGGGCGAGAGGTCCTCGGGCGCGGTGACCGGGACCGGGACGAGCACCTCGGCGGCGAGCGTCACCCGCAGGAAGTCGTCGGAGTCCCCGGCGAGCACCGCCTCGTCCAGGTCCTGGTCGACCCGGTTGCCGGGTTCGAAGTGCGCCGGGCGCGTCCGCTGCGGCTCGGCGGGCGCCACGGCGGCGCGCAGCCGGTCGCCCGGCACGGTCAGGTCGATCGGGGTGCCCGGGTTGAGCGCCAGGGACCAGCCGTTCTCCGGCCAGCTCGCCGCAAGCTCCCGGAAGTCGGGCATGACGAACCGGCACTGGCCGACCGCCTCGTGCATCCAGCGCGGCGAGGTGAACGCCATGATGGACGGCTCGCCCTTGAGCGGCACCGGCTGCCACGGGAAGTCGGGCTCGCTCGGCTGGGCGCCCCACGGGGTGTCCGGGTCGGCGGGGATCATCACCTGGGCGGAGGCGAGCAGCCCGAAGAACGTCTCGGCGTCCCGGCGCTGCGCCGCCTCGTACAGCCGCTGCTCCAGCTCGTTCTGCGGGGCGAAGGCCTCGGGCCGCTCGGCCAGGAGCTGGTCCGTCCAGGACGACACCAGCGGCAGCTGCTGCCCGGTCAGCGTCGCCGACGCGGGCGTGCCCGGGTTGATGGCCAGCGTCCAGCCCAGGTCGGGCCAGTGCCGCGCCACGATCGGGAACGGCACCCGCACGTAGTCGACCTGCCCGATCGCGTCCACCAGCCGCTCGGGCGAGGTGAACGCCGGCACCGCCGGGGTCCCGTCGATCTCCCCCGGCTGCCACGGGAACCCCGCCCGGCTGGGACGCGCCGCCGTGTCCGTGCCCGGCGGCACCGGCAGCAACAACTCCGCCCCGATCAGCGCCTTGACCAGCGACTCCTCGTCGGCGGCCCGCACCAGTTCGGTCTCCACCGGATTGGCGGGCAAGAACCGCCCCCGGGCCGCCGGCTCCTCCACCCCGTCGCCCCCGGCTCCCCCGGCCACCTCGGACGCGCCGGCCGTCGCCGACGCTTCGGGCACGCCCGGCGCTTCAGGCGCTCGAGGCGCCTCCACCGTCCCGGGCATTCCGAGCGCATCGGTCGTTTCGGATGTATGGGGTGTCGTCGGCGCATCGGGCGTCCCAGGTGTACCAGGCGCCCCGGGTATGTCAGATGTGCCGGATGTACCGGGTGCTTCGAGCGCATCGGTGGTTTCGGGTGTGTGGGGCGTCGTCGGCATGTCGGGCGTCCCAGGTGTGCCGGTTGTGCCGAGCGCTTCGGATACACCGGGTGTACCGGGAATATAGGGCGCGCTGGGTGCTTCGTGTGCCCCGGATGTGCCAGGCGTGCTGGGTGCACCGGGTGTATGGGGAGCATCGGGTGTGCTGGATGTACCGGACGCGCCGGGTGCGTTGGGCGTGCCAGTCGCTTCGGGCGCGCCGGTTGTGCCGAGCGCCTCGGGTACACCGGACGTGCTGGGTACGCCAGGTGCTTCAGGTATACCGGGTGCGTTGGGTGCGCCAGTCATTTCGGGCGCGCCGGTTGTGCCGAGCGTCTCGGGTGCACCAGGTGCGCTGGGCATGTCAGGCGCGTTGGGTGCTTCGAGCGCCCCGGGTGTACCGGACATGCCGGATGTATCGGGTATGCCGTGTGCGCCGGGAGCTTCGGGCGTTCCTGGTGTCTCGGATGTTCCGGGTGTTTTGGTCGCGTCGGCTGTTCCGGGTACGTGGGGCGTTGCGGCCGCCCCGGGCGTCCCGGTTGCGCCGGATGCTGCGGGCGCACTGGTCGGTTCAGGTGCGTGGGGTGTCGTCGGCGCATCAGGTGCGCCGCTCGAGCCGGGTGCCCCGGGCATCCCAGGTGCGCCGAGCGCATCGGGTATGCCGGGCGCGCCATGTGTGCTGGTCGCGCCGGGCGTCCCGGGTGCGCTTGGCGCGTCAGGGGTGCCGTACGCGCCGGGCGCTTCGGGCGCGCCGGGCGCCGCCGGTGCTTCAGGCGCACCGGTTGCGCCGGGCGTTTCGGGTATCCCGCGTGCTTCGGATGTCCCGATCGCTCCAGGTACGTCGAGTGCGTCGGGCGTGCCGGTCGCTCTGGGCGCGGTGGGCGTCCTGTGGGCTTCGGACGCCCCGAGCACTTCAGGCGCGGGCGCTACGGGCGTGTGGGGCGTTCTCAAGGTTTCGGCGGGCGTGCTGGCCGAGTCGGGCATGCCGGGCGCCGCCGGCGTTTCGGGAGTGCCGGGTGTCCCGAGATCCTCGGACGCATGGGGCGCCTCGGGCGTTCTGGGGGCACCCGGCGTCCCGGGTGCTCCGGGTACATCCACTATCGGCGGGAATCCGTCGACCTGTGTCTGTGTCGGGTCCTCGACGGAACGGGCGTGCTCCGCCGCTCCGAAGACCCGGCCCTCCTCGCCCGGCGTCTTTTCTGGAACGCTCCGGTTCCGTTCGGCCTCCCGCTGCGCCAGCAGCGCGGCCAACGCGTCCGGCATACCGTCCCGGCCCGTCTCCTGCGCCACGGGCACGCCGGGCGCACGTTCGGTCCCGGTCCCTTCGGGACCACCGAGCCGCGCGGCATCTTCGACGGCCGGCCGTTCACCGAGCACCGCACCGGACACCTGCCCGGCGTCAGGCCCGCCGTCCGGAACGCTCTCGCGCGGTTCCTCCCGTCCGGGAGCCGCCTCGGGTCCGCCGGAAGCGGCACCCCTGTGCGAAGCGGACCGTTCGGCGGGCGCGCCGCCTGCGGATCCGGCGAGGCCGGGTGCTTCCCCGGGCGGAGTCCCCTGTCCGGGGACCACGTTCCCGAGCGTGTCGGTCCGTTCGGCGGGCATGCCGAGCGGACCTTCCGCCGAGGACACCGGCCCGGAGACGCCTGGTGCCCGAGTGTGCGGAACACCCTGTCCGGGACCCGGGGCGGGTACGGCATGTTCGCCGGGTGCTCCGGCCGTGTTCCCCGTCAGGGGCGAAGGACCGGTGGGGCGCGATGCTTCCGCGTGCGGAACGCCCTGCCCGGGACCTGCGCCGGGTACGCCCGGTGCGGCATGTTCGCCGGGCGCTCCGGTCGTGCCTTCCGGCAGGGGCGCAGGACCGGTGAGGCCGGGTGCTTCCGCGTGCGGAGCTCCCGGCCCGGCGGTCGCGTCAGGTGCGTGGGCTTCGGTGTTCCGGCCTGCGTCTGCGGACGGATTCTGACCGGCGGGTGCTGCGGCCGTGCCCTCCGGCAGGGGCGCAGAACCGGGAAGGCCGGGTGCTCCCGCCTGCGCGGCGGTCGGTGCGGGGCCGCCGGGTGTTCCTGCGGGCGGGGTGCTCTGGCCGGGGAGCGTGCCGGGCAGGCCTTCGGCGGCCATCGCAGGCCCGGAGGAGGCGTCGGCCGTCTTTCCGGCCGAAGGCGTCGGGTCGGCGGAGCCGGGTGCCTCCGCCTGCGGAGCGGCCGTGCCGGGTCCGTCGGCCGGGGCCGTCCGCGGTGAGGATGCGCCAGGACTCGGCGGCTCCGCGGCGTGGGGGAACGGCTGCTCGGTGGGCGCTCCGGGCGCGCCTGCGACTGGCGGTGTCGGCCCGGCCCCGGTGTTCGGCGCGTCCGGGTGCGGGGCGCTCTGCCCGGGTGCGGGCTGGGCCGTGCCGGGGAGGACGTCTCCGAGCGGGTCTCCGGACCCGGGAGCCGTGCCGGGCGCGCCTGCGGAAGGCGTCGGGGCGGATGCGTCGGTGCTCTGCGGCTTCTCCGCGTGGGGGCCTGCCGCTTCGGCGGGCATCCGGGGCACGGACGGAGGCGCCTGTCCGGCGTCGGCCGGAGAGGGCCGTCCGGGCGAGACGCCCGCGGTGAAGGCCTGTCCGAGAGGCGTGTCGGCCGGATGCCGCGGGCCCTCCGGCGGCAGCGGGGCGCCGTTGGGCGAGGAGGGCGAGGCGGGGCCGGAGAAATGGCGGAGGGCGGCGAGGACCTCGGCGGCCTGCTGGGAGGTGTCCTGCTGCGCGCCGCTCTCCTGAACGGCGGCCAGCGCGTTCTGGACGGCGGGGGAGTCGGGGGTGACGGGCCCGCCGAGGGCGGCCGGGGCCGCGGGGCGGGGGAGGCCCAGCAGGACGGGGCGGGGGTCTCCCTCGGTGATCTGGCGCAGGAACCAGGAGGGCAGCAGGGCCTGCGGGGGGAGGGTCGCGTCGACGGCCAGCCACCAGTGGGGGTGGGGCCAGGCCGCGGCCAGGTCGGTGAACCTCAGGCGCAGGTGATGCTGGAAGCGCGGGCCGAGATGGGCGCGCATCGCCTCTGGCGAGGTGTAGGCGAGCACATGGGTGCGGCCGTCGAACTCGTTGGTCGGCCAGATCGGTGGAAGGGCGTCGGCGAGCACCTGCTCGACGGTCTCCGGGTCGAGCGGGACGACAAGGTCGGCCCCCGCCAGGACGCGGAAGTACCCCTCGGGGTCAGCGGCGTCGATCGCACCGACCAGAAGGGTTTCCAGTTCGGTGGTGGGCTGCCATTCCTCGGCCACGTTAAGCCACTCCTTGGGCGTGCTGCGAACCCGTCTACCTTAATGCGAACCCCATGCGGCCCAGTGCTCAGTCTGTGGACGAACCTCGGAGCCTCCCGCCCGTCGTGAATCCTCTGCGGGTCAGCCTGCGGAACCCGCCCCGTGCGCCATCATGGGAGCCTTGCGGATCACATCCCTGGAGGAATCTCATGCAGGCGGGGCGTACCACCCTCACCACCCTCATCACGGTCCTGGCGGCGGTCACGGCACTGCCGGGGTGCGGGGTCGTGGCGGGCATGACCGGCAACAGGAGCGAGATCTGCGCCGAGACCCAGCAGGTCTTCACCGACTTCGGGACGAGGCTGAGGAGCCTGCCCTCCACCGACAACGCCGCGTGGGGCCAGGCCGCCGCCGACCTCGCGGCCTCCCTGGAGGGCCTGGCCGCCAGGTCCGACGACCAGGAGCTCGAGCAGACCCTGACGGGCCTGGCCGGCTCCTGGCGCAGCGCTTCACCGGCCATCGGCGAGTCCGGTGACGTCGCTCAGCTGACCGCGCTCCTGCGTGACCAGCCCGCGAAGCTGGTCGAGGCCTGCGACTAGGGGAACTGGGGCACTTCCTCCTGGAAGGGGGGCTCGCCCGCCGGCTCGTCGGGGCCGGGCTCCGGACCGGGTCCCGGCTCCTCGGGCAGGACGACGTCCTCGTCCGGGTTCTCGGGCAGCGGCTCGGGCTCCTCCTCCACCGGCGGCTCCTCCTCGTCCGGCGGAGTGGCGGGGTCGCTCGGCTCCCCGGTGTCGGTGGGGCCCGGGTCGGGCCTGACCGGCTCGTCGGCGGGCTGCTGCGGCGGCTGGTAGGTGTAGTAGGTCGAGGGTTCGGGGAACTCCGCGGCCTCCATGTTCCGGGTGGCCTCGCTCATGAAGGCCCGCCACACCTGCGCGGGCAGCACGCCGCCGTACGCCGAGTAGCCCTGCAGGTCCAGCGGCTTGTTGGGGGACTTGCTGTTGAAGATGCCGACGGAGGTCGACATCTGCGGGATGAAGCCGTTGAACCACACCGCGGCGCCCTTGTCCGTGGTGCCCGTCTTGCCGGCGACGTCGCGGCCGTCGTAGAGCTGCGCCGAGGTGGCGGTACCGCCGGTGACGACCTGCTGCAGCGCGTACGTCGCGTCGGCGGCGACGTCCTTGCTGAAGACGCGGACGCCCTCGGTCTCCACCGTCTTCGTCCGCTTTGAGCGGTTGGTGAAGGACTTGATGACGTGCGGGGCGTGGAAGACGCCGTCGTTGGCGAACGCCGCGTACGCCCCGGCCTGCTGCGTCGGGCTGACGTCGGCGACGCCCAGCGCGTACGTCTCGGACTTGTCGGCGGCGTTGGCGGTCAGCTGCGAGCGGGGGATGCCCAGGCTCTCGGCCATGTCGGTGATCTTGGAGTTGCCGATCTCCTGCGCGAGCCGCACGTAGGCGGTGTTCACCGAGTTGCGGGTCATCTGCACCAGGTCGAGATGGCCGTAGCGGGCCCCGCCGGAGTTGGTGACGGGGTGCCCGTTCGAGGAGATGTAGGTGGAGCCGTCCACGCTGTGGGTGAGCTCCTTGCCGTCGGCCAGCGCGGCGGCCAGCACGTACGGCTTGAATCCGGAGCCGGCCTGGGCGCGCAGCCCGAAGGCGCTGCTCATCTGCTCCTTGAGGTAGTCGCGCCCGCCGTAGAAGGCCAGCACCTCACCGGTCTTCGGGTCGACCGCGCTCAGCCCCACCCGCTGCTCCCTGGGCATGCCGGCCGGGACGTTGTCCTGGACGGCCTTGACCGCGGCGTCCATCAGCGGCTTGCGGAAGGTGGTGACGACCTTGAACCCGCCCAGGGCGAGCCGGCGCTCGGAGACGCCGTGCTCCTCGCGCAGCTCCTTCTTGGCCACGTTGACCATGTAGCCGACCTGGCCCTGGTAGATGTTCTTCTCCTTCTGCTTGACGGGCTTGGGGAGTTCGAGCTTCGCGGCCTCCTGCTCGGTGAGGTTCCCCGCGCCGACCATGCCGTCGAGGACGTACCGCCAGCGCTCCTCGAGCTGCGCGCGGTTGCTCTTGGTGAGCTTCTGGTAGAGGCTCGGCTGCTGGATCGTCGCGGCCAGGTAGGCGCTCTCCGCCGGGTCGAGGTCCTTGGCGTCCTTGTCGAAGTAGGCCTGCGCGGCCGCCTGGATGCTGTAGCTCTGCCGCCCGAAGTAGATCGTGTTGAGGTAACGCTCCAGGATCCAGTCCTTGTCCTCGGACCGGTTCACCTTCAGCGAGACCATGACCTCCTTGAGCTTGCGGAAGATCGACCTCTCCTGGCTCAGGCCGCTGTAGTAGTTGCGCACCATCTGCTGGGTGATGGTGGAGCCGCCCTGCACCTGGGTGCCCGAGACGGTGGACCAGAAGGCGCGGACCGTGCCCTTGAGGGAGACGCCGGGGTCGCTGTAGAAGCTGCGGTTCTCGGCGGAGATGACCGCCTGCCGCATCGACTCGGAGACCTCCGCCAGCGGGACGGGCTGGCGGTTGGTGCCCTCCTGGGCGATGACCGTCTCGCCGTCGGCGTAGTAGAAGACGTTCAGCTGCTCGCGGGCGTCCAGCTGCTGGGTGGAGGGCACGGGGGTGAGGATGTAGGCGATCGCGAAGGCGACCACGAACGCCCCGATGACACCGAGCACGCCGTAGGAGATCTTGCGCAGCCACCGGCCCCGCCTGCGGGAGGGGATGCCGGGCTGCTGGACGGTGGCCTCGGTGGCGTCGTCGTCGGTCCCCGCGGCGCCGTCCTCGGCGTGCGGATGCTCCTCGTTCTCGTTCACCATGCCCCCGTTACCTTTCCGTTACTTCGACCCTACCTGAACGGTCCGGTCCGTGTTCCCGGCCGTCGGGCGGGCTCCATCAGGGCGGCCGCCGCCCGGGAGAGTGACGGACAACCCTCTACAAGACGCTCAAAAGGTGCGAAAGGTTGTCCGGAAAGAGGGAGGACGACCGGCCCCGCCACCCGGGGGCCGGCCGTCCGGCGGCTCAGTAGGAGGTCAGGACGTCGACGACGAACACCAGCGTGTCGTCGCCCTTGATCCCGGCGCCCTCGTTGCCCTTCTCGCCGTAACCGTCGGCGGGCGGGATGACCACCATCACCCGGCTGCCGGCCTTCACGCCGACCAGCGCCTTGTCCCAGCCGGGGATGACCGCGCCGGTGCCGATCTCGAAGCTGGCGGGCTCGCCCGTGGCGTAGCTGGAGTCGAACTCCTTGCCGCCGTCCCAGATGACGCCCTTGTAGTGGGCGGCCAGCTTCTGGCCCTTCTCGACGACCGGGCCGGTGCCCTCGATGAGGGTCTTGGCGGTGAGCTCCTTGGGCGCGTCCCCGTCGGGCAGCTTGATGCCGGGCGCCTCGCCCTCCTTGGCGGGGGCGGTGACCTCGGGAAGCTTGTCGTCGTCCTGCTCGGCCATGTCGCCGGTGACCGGGTACTGCTTGGTGACGACGTCCACGACGAAGACGACGTTGTCGCTGGGCTTCAGGCCGGTCTGCTCGGCGGTCTGGCCGAGGTCCTTGACCGGCATCGTCACCAGGTAGCGGCTGCCGACCGTGGAGCCCTTGATGGCCTCGTCGAGCGCCTTGAAGCCGCTCCCCCCCTGGGAGTCGACGGGCAGCGCGGTCGGCCCGGTCTCGGCGTAGCTGCTGGACTTCTCCTCGAACTTCTTGGCCCCGGTCCACTGGTAGGTCTCGAAGTTGACGTAGGCGGTGTCGCCGCTCTTGAGCTCCGCGCCGCCGCCCTTGATCAGCTGCTCGGTGCGGCTCTTGGTGTAGGGCTCGACCTCGGGGAAGGCGATCTTGGGCTCCTTGTTGAAGGCGCCGCTGATCTCGAACTCCGCCGAGGGGCGGGTCAGCATGTAGGCGCCGCCCGCGACGCCGGCGATGATCGCCAGGACCAGGACCGTCACCCCGGTCTGCTTGATGCGCTTCTTGCGCAGCTCGGCCTTGTTGGCCGGGCGCTTGAGGGAGCCCTTGCCCTTGTTGATGCCGTGCGGGGTGAAGTCGGTGCGACTGATGTCCCGGGCGCTCGGAAGCTTCACACCAGGGGTCTTCTCGTTGTCCGACATGGTCCTCTTGTCTTCGGCTCGACGTCATCGGGCAGGGGGTGGACACACTCTTCCAGCTCCGGCCTAAGCCCGGAGTGAAATCACCCCAAAATACCGGCTCCCCGGACCCGGGGCCGCTCGGTGGGCCTCAGCCTCCCACGCGAGGGGGCCCCGCTCCCCGGGCCGGGACGCGTACCGATGCCGTGTCGGGGACGAATCGGGCATAAATCTGCTGTTCCGGTGGCCTTCCTTGCCCTACACTCGGGGCGCGAAAGCGTGCGCCCATAGCTCAGCTGGATAGAGCAACGGACTTCTAATCCGTCGGCCGGGGGTTCGAATCCCTCTGGGCGCGTTCCCGATGGCCCGCCGCCACCGTTCGAACGGGGGCGGCGGGTCGTCTTATTTCCGGCATGTCCGGACAACCCTGCCGTGCCATGTCCGAAAACCGCCGGTAGCCCGCCGCGCCGTCGCCCAGACTGGGAGGCGTGGAAGACGAGAGCCGCTACAGCGCGGTGCGCAGCAGGGACGCCAGGTTCGACGGGGAGTTCTTCTTCGCCGTGCGGACCACCGGGATCTACTGCAGGCCCAGCTGCCCGGCCACCACGCCGCTGCGCCGCAACGTGCGCTTCTACCCCAGCGCGGCGGCCGCCCAGCACGACGGGTTCCGCGCGTGCAGGCGCTGCCGTCCGGACGCCGTGCCGGGATCGGCGGCCTGGCACGCGCGGGCCGACGCGGCGGCCAGGGCGATGCGGCTGATCGCCGACGGGGTCGTCGACCGGGAGGGGGTCGACGGGCTCGCGGCGCGGCTGGGCTACAGCACCCGGCAGTTGCGGCGGCAGCTGACCGCCGAGGTCGGCGCGGGACCCGTCGCGCTGGCCAGGGCCCAGCGGGCGCAGACCGCGCGGGTGCTGCTGCAGACCACCGGCCTGCCGGTCACCGAGATCGCCTTCGCCGCGGGCTTCGCGAGCGTCCGGCAGTTCAACGACACCATCAGGAAGATCTACGCGACCACCCCGGGCGGGCTCAGGGCCGCCAGGCAGGGCCCCCCGGTCTCCGGCGGCCAGGGGATCGCGCTGCGGCTGGCCTACCGGGGCCCGTACGCCGCGCGGCAGATCTTCGACTTCCTGGCCCGCCGGGCCGTGCCCGGAGTGGAGGAGGTCGAAGGGTCCCCCGGCTCCCGCGTCTACCGGCGCACCCTGCGCCTGCCCGGCGGCCCCGGGATCGCCGCCGTCCACGAGGCGGACGGCGGCCGCGGCTGGCTCGACTGCACCATGGAGCTGAGCGAGGTGCGGGACCTGACCGCCGCCACCCAGCGGATCCGCCGCCTGTTCGACCTGGACGCCGACCCCGGCGCCGTCACCGAGCGGTTCGCGGACGACCCCGCCCTGGGCCCGGAGTCGGCGGATTCCCCCGGGCTGCGGGCCCCCGGCGCGTCCGACCCGCACGAGGCGGCCGTCCGCGCGATCCTGGGCCAGCAGGTCACCGTCGCGGCCGCCCGCGACCACGCCGCCGTGCTGGTCTCCGCCCGGGGCACCCTGCTGCCCGAGCCCTCGGGGAGCCTCACCCACCTCTTCCCCGATGCCGAGACGCTGGCCGCCGCCTCCCTGGAGGAGCTGCGGATGCCCCGCGCCCGCCGAGCCGCGCTGCGGGCGCTCGCCGAAGCCCTCACCGAAGGCCGCCTCGTCCTGGACGCCGGAGCGGACCGCGACGAGGCGGAGAAGGAGCTCCTGGCCCTGCCCGGCATCGGCCCGTGGACCGCCGCCTACATCCGCATGCGCGCCCTGGGCGACCCGGACGTCCTGCCGCCCGGCGACGTGGCGCTGCGCCAGGCGCTCGCCCGCAAGGGCGACCCCGACACCGTCGCCTGGAGCCCCTGGCGCTCCTACGCCACCCATCTCCTGTGGAACTCCCTGGACCGAAAGGACCGATCATGACGCTCTACACCACGTTCGACAGCCCGCTGGGCACCCTGCTGCTCACCGGCGTCCGCACCGGGACGGGCCTGGCCCTGGCCTCCCTCTCCCTGCCGGGGCAGCGCAACGCGCCCGTCCGGGACGACACCTGGCGGCACGCGCCCGCCGACTTCACCGAGGCCGTCTCCCAGCTGGACGCCTACTTCTCCGGCGGCCTCAAGGAGTTCGACCTGCCCTTCGCCACCACCGGCACCCCCTTCCAGCGCCAGGTCTGGGCCGCGCTGGAGGCACTCCCGTACGGCGCGACCACCACCTACGGCGAGCTCAACGCAGCCCTCGGCGGCACCCCCGCCCGCGTCCGCGCCATCGGAGGGGCCATCGGCGCCAACCCCCTGCTCATCGTCCGACCCTGCCACCGGGTGATCGGCTCGACCGGCTCCCTCACCGGCTACGCGGGCGGCCTCCCCGCCAAGCAGGCGCTCCTCACCCTCGAAGGCGCCCTCCTCGCGGCCCCCTGACCAGCCCGGCCGGAGCACGCCTTCGGCCCGGGGCGGCACGGGCGGTCAGGGGGGACTGTCCCATGCGCCCGGTCCGGACAGGCGCGGTGCCCGGCCCCGCACCGCGCCCCCGCGGAGGGCCGGGCGGGCGGCGGGACGCTGCCCGGTCAGGGGACGAGGACACCGGGGTTGAGCAGCCCGGCGGGGTCCAGGGCGTGCTTGACGGCGCGGAGGGCGGCGAGCTCGGCGGGGGAGCGGCTGAGGTGGAGCCACGGGGTCTTGGCGCGGCCGACGCCGTGCTCGGCGCTGATGCTGCCGCCGGCCCGTGCGACGCGCCGCAGGACCGGCTCGGTGGCGTCCCGGCCGCCGATCAGGTTGACGTGGAGGTTTCCCTCGGCCAGATGCCCGAAGAGGTACAGCTCGGCGTCTCCGGCGAGCGCGGGCAGCTCGTCCAGGAAGGCGGGGAGCTCCCCGAGGGGGAGGGCGACGTCCAGCTTCACCGGGACGCCCCGCGCGTTGATCGCCTCGGTGTGCGCCTCGCGGTAGCGCCACAGCCGGTACCGGTCGGCGGTGTCGGCGGCGACCACGATCTCGGGCGCGTCCAGGGCCGCCAGGAGGGCGTGCAGCTCCGGAGCCGGATCACGGTGGGCGGCGCACTCGACCAGGAGGTAGACGGCGTGCTCCACGCGGGTGGGCGCGGGCAGCCCCGTGTGCTCGCGCACCAGCCGCAACCCCCCGGACAGGAAGAACTCGGCCATCTCCAGGGAGTCCAGGGTGCGCAGGACGGCCAGCGCCGCCAGCGCGGCCGGGACGCCGGGCAGCCCCAGCAGGGCCGTCGCCCGGTGCTCCAGCAGGGGCACCAGCCGCAGCCGCGCCGCCGTGACGACGCCCAGCGCGCCCTCGCTGCCGGCGAACGGGAGCTCGAACCCGGTGTTGTCCTTGGGCAGCCCGCCCAGCCGGGAGACGACCGATCCGTCGGCCAGGACGGCCTCCACCCCGACCACGTTCGCCCGGGTCGTCCCGTAGCGCAGGACCCGCTCCCCGCCCGCGTTGGTGGCGATCATCCCCCCGACGGTCGCCCCGTCCCGGGCCGCGAAGTCCACCCCGAAGTCCAGGCCCGCCGCCCGGACGTGCCGCTGCAGCGCGGCCAGCACGACACCCGCCCCCGCCGTCACCTGCTGGGCCGAGGCGTCCACCGGCCCGAGCCCCGTCAGCCGCCGCGAGGACAGCACCACCTCGCCGCCCATGGGCACCCCGCCGCCGACCAGGCCGGTGTTGCCGCCCTGGGGCACCACCGGCACCCCCTCCCCGGCGCAGACCCGTATGACCTCCGCCACCTCGGCGGTGCTGGCGGGGAGCACCACCAGCGGGGTGCTTCCGCGCCAGCGGCCGGTGAAGTCGGTGCAGTACCCCGCCGTCACCGAAGGGTCCGCCACCACCTGCGTGATCCGGGAGAGCCGTTCCTCGAGCATGCTCCCGATTGTGGTGCACTACGGTCGATCGGATGCGACCGAGAGGTGGATCTGTGGATCGTTCAGCACGTGCCGGCGTGCGCTCAGACACGGGTGGGGCGCGATCGGGCGCGAACCGTTCGGGACTCGCCGGTGCGCGGGCCGTAGGGCTTCTGCTGGGCGCGGGTTTGGACGCGTTGCTCGCCGACCCCCGCCGGGGGCACCCGGTGGCGGGCTTCGGCAGGGCGGCGGCCGCGCTGGAGGAGCGCCTCTACGGAGACTCCCGGGCGAGGGGCGCGGTCTTCACCGGCGTGTGCGTCGGTACGACGGCCGCGCTGGGGGTCCTGGCCGAGCGGAGCCGCCGCCCCGCGGTCCGCTGCCTCCTGACGGCCGCGACGACCTGGGCGGTGCTCGGCGGCACCTCCCTGGCCAGGGAAGGCATGATCATGGCCCGCCGCCTGGAGGACGGCGATCTCGAGGCGGCCCGCGCCCGGTTGTCGCACCTGTGCGCCCGCGACCCGTCGGGTCTGGACGCCGACGCCCTGGCCCGCGCGACCGTCGAGTCGCTGGCCGAGAACACCGGCGACGCCGTCGTCGCGCCGTTGTTGTGGGGCGCGGTCGCCGGAGTCCCCGGCCTGGTCGCCTACCGGGCGGTCAACACCCTCGACGCCATGGTCGGCTACCGCAGCGCCCGCTACGAGCGTTTCGGCTGGGCCTCGGCCCGGTTGGACGATCTCGCCAACTGGATCCCCGCCCGCGTCACGGGCCTGTTGACCGTGCTGGCCGCCCCCGTTGTCGCCGAGAAGGGCGCACGCGAGGCGATCTCCGAATCCTGGCGGGTCCTGCGCCGTGACGGAGCCCACCACCCCAGCCCCAACGCAGGACGCTGCGAGGCCGCCGCCGCAGGCGCCCTGGGCGTCCGCCTGGGCGGCGCCAACTCTTACGGAGGACGCTTGGAAGTCAGGCCTGAACTCGGCGACGGCCGCAAGCCGGAGGTCAAGGACGTGCGCCGCGCCGCCCGCCTCAGCCGCGCCGTCGCGGCGGGAGCCGTCCTGGCCGCGGCCGCCTTGGCGCTGGGAGCCCGCCGGTGAAGGGCTCCCTGCTGATCGCCGGTACGACCTCCGACGCCGGCAAGAGCATCGTCGTGGCGGGTCTGTGCCGCTGGCTGCGCCGCCAGGGCGTGAGCGTCGCACCGTTCAAGGCGCAGAACATGTCGCTCAACTCCATGGTCACCGCCGACGGCGCCGAGATCGGCCGCGCCCAGGTGATGCAGGCCCAGGCGGCCGGGATCGAGCCGACCGCCCACCTCAACCCGATCCTCCTCAAGCCGGGAAGCGACCGGCGCAGCCAGGTGGTCGTCCGGGGGAGGCCGATCGCCGACGTGGACGCGGTGCAGTACCACGACCACCGCGACCGCCTGCGCGAGGTGGCGCTGGAGAGCTATCACGAACTGCGCTCCCGCTACGACGTGGTCGTCTGCGAGGGCGCCGGCAGCCCCACCGAGATCAACCTGCGCCGCGGCGACATCGCGAACATGGGCCTGGCCCGCGCCGCGGACCTGCCGGTGCTGGTGGTCGGCGACATCGACCGGGGCGGGGTCTTCGCCGCCCTCTACGGCACCGTCGCGCTGCTGGAGTCCGCCGACCAGGAGCTCATCGCCGGGTTCGTGATCAACAAGTTCCGGGGCGCCGCCGAGCTGCTGGCCCCCGGGCTGGAGCAGCTGCGCGCGCTCACCGGCCGCCCCGCCCTGGGCGTTCTTCCCTGGCTGGACGGCCTGTGGCTGGACGTCGAGGACTCCCTCGGCCTGTCCGCCGCCCGGCCCGGCACCGGCCTGCCGCACGGAGAGGAGACGCTGCGGGTCGCCGTACTGCGCTTCCCCCGCATCTCCAATTTCACCGACCTGGACGCGCTCGCCTGCGAACCGGGAGTCTCGGTCTCCTACGTGACGAGCCCCGGCGAACTCGCCGGAGCCGATCTCATCGTCCTTCCCGGCACCCGGGCCACCGTCTCCGACCTCGGCTGGCTGCGGGAGAACGGCTTCGAGGAGGCGCTGCGGCGGGCGGGCAAGCCGGTCCTGGGCGTCTGCGGCGGCTACCAGATGCTCGCCGAGACCATCGTCGACGACGTGGAGTCGCGGCGCGGCGAGGTCGCCGGGCTCGGCCTGCTGCCGGTCACCGTCCGCTTCGCCCCGGACAAGGTCCTGGCCCGCCCTGTCGGCTCCCACTACGGCCAGACCGTCCACGGTTATGAGATCCATCACGGCCGGGCCGAGCGGCACGGCGGGGAGCCCTTCCTCGACGGCTGCCGCGCGGGGACGGTCTTCGGCACCACCTGGCACGGGGCCATGGAGAACGACGGGTTCCGCCGCGCCTTCCTGTCCGAGGTGGCGGCGCTGTCGGGAAGGCGCTTCACGCCCGCGCCCGACACCGATTTCGCGGCGCTGCGCGAACACCAGCTCGACGCGCTGGGCGACCTGGTCGCCGCGCACCTGGACGGCGCGGCCGTGGCGAAGCTGATCACGGGAGGGGCTCCGCGGGGCCTGCCTGCCCTACCGCCGGGCGGCGCCCTCCACCAGCCGCTATCGTGATCCGCCGAAGCACGAGCACGGAGGTCCGGAAGATGAGCGAACCGTACGACCTGATCGTCCCGATCCTGGGCGCCCGGGTCCCGGTCGACGTCAAGCTGGACTTCCCGCTCCCGCCGGACGAGGCGCCGCTGCGCGAGCCGCTGTCGGGCGACCTGTACCTGACCTACGGCCTGGACCACCCGCCGTCCGAGGACGGCAGGATCCGCTTCGAGCCGGTCACCCCGCGCATGGTGCGCGAGCTGGGCCTGGAGCCCGGGCAGCTGCGCGCCAGGGCCTCGGGCAATCTGCGGGTCCGCCGCCCCGACCTGGCGCTCAACTGGTTCCCCGGCGTCCAGGCGGTGACCGTCACCGTCGGCGGCGACCTGGAGGCGGGCCTGCTGCTCGACGAGCCGTTCCTGGAGAAGATCGCCGCGGAGGTCGACGGCGAGCTCGTCGTCGGCGTCCCCGCCCGCGACGTCTTCACCGCCACCGGCTCCCGCGACGAGCAGGGCCTGGCCAAGCTGCGCTGGGTCGCCGACCGGGTCTGGGCCAGGGGCGACCACCTGCTGTCGCGGCACCTGCTGGTCCGCCGCGACGGCCACTGGCTCCCGCTGGGCTGACCCGGCCCGGGCTAGCGCAGGCCGCGCAGCCCCTCCCGGAAGGCGCGGGTGTCGACGTCGCCGAAGAGGGTGCGCTGGACCATGTAGCCGTGGACCAGCGCGACCAGGGTGCGGATCACGTTGAGGGCCGGCATGTCCCGGGTGATCAGGCCGGTGCGCTGGTAGAGCTCGACGTACCACAGCAGCGCCTTGGTGAACTCCGCCGCGGTGCGGTCCTCCCGCTCGTCCAGCACCGAGGCGCGCAGCGCGGCGCTCCACACCTTCACGGCCAGGCCGGGGAAGCCCTGCTCGACGTGCGGGAAGGCCTCCACCGGCGTGGGCATCCGGCCGAAGGCGGCGGAGAAGACCCGGTGCACCTCGGCCTCGGTCTCGTCGGCGAACGCGTCGATCACCTCGTCCCTGCCGCGGAAGTAGCGGGTCACCCCGGTGAAGGAGACCCTGGCCTCGGCGGTCACGTCCCGCATCGAGGTGGCGTGGAAGCCGTTGCGGATGAAGCAGCGGCGGGCGGCGTCGAGGATCTGGGTGCGCCTTGGGTCGGGGACGCGGGAGGGGAGGGTGTCGTCTGCGCTGTCTCGGGGCATGACACGTAGGTTTCCCGGCCGAGTCTCCGCGTGGCGTATCCGACACACAAAGTGCCGGTCAGCAGTACGTACACTGCGGGGAAAGGCGAAGTTCTGGAGGCTCTGCCGGGAGGCGACCATGCCCTGTGGGCTGTGCGGGGACATCATCCCCACGGTCTCCGTCCGCTGTCCCGCCTGCGGCGCCTGGTCGCACCGGCGGGACTTCCGGGCGCTGGCCATCGGGCTTTTCACGCTGCTGGGATTCAACGCCTTCCTGGCGCTGGGCTCGGCGGTGAGCATGCTGCGACTGCTGGCCGGGCTGAACGATCAGACCGTCTTCGGCTACGACGAGGCGTCCGCCGGGCCGGTGCTGGCCGCCTACGGCGACGTCTTCCTGATCTCCGCGGTGCTCGCCGTGGTCACCGGGGTGCTCTTCATCGCCTGGTTGTGGCAGGCCCACGCCCAGGCGCCCGGCCCGCTGCGGCACCGCAGGGTCTGGACGGTCGGCTCCTGGTTCGTGCCGGTCGCCAACCTGTGGATGCCGCCCCGGATCGTGCACGACGTGTGGGTCTCCACCGGCCGGTACCGCATGGCGCGGCGGCACGGCGTCCTGCTGGTCGTGACGGCCTGGTGGGGGAGCCTGCTGGGCGGCGCGGCGCTGGCCCGCACCTTCCCCGGCATGGGCGCGAACACGCTGGCCGACGCCCGGTTCGCGGTGGAGACGGGGGTGGCCGCGGCGGCCGGCCTCGCCCTGGCCGCGACCCTCTGCATGGCGGTCGTCTTCCAGGTGACCCGGCTGCAGCTCTCCACCGTCCTGGACTGACGGCGGCGGAGCGGGGACCGGCCGGAACGGAAGAGCGACGGATATCCTGGTCCGGCCCGTGGCCGGGCCGTCCGGTGAGAGGAAGTGATCATGGCGGTGGGCGGGCTGCGCGAGATCAAGAAGCAGCGCACCAGACTGGCGCTCGTCGACGCCGCCCTCGAGCTCTTCCTCGACCGCGGCTACGAGAACACCACCATCGACGAGATCGCCGCGGCGGCCGACGTCTCGCAGCGCACGTTCTTCCGGTACTTCGCCACCAAGGAGGACGTGGTCACCGGCCTCATCACGGGCTCGGACTCCCATCTGGTCGAGCGGGTGCGGGCGCGCCCCGAGGGGGAGCCGGTGCTGCGGGCCCTGCTGGCCGCGGTGCGCGAGCTGCTGGAGCTGCTGGAGCTGGGAGATCCCGCCCAGCTGGCGCGGATGCGGCGGCTGCACCGGGTCCTGGAGGGCAACTCCTGCGTCGTCGCGGCCTACCTGACCCGGCACGCCGAGACCTCGGGCCGGCTCGCCGCCGAGCTGGCCCGCCGCATGGGCGCCGACCGCGACGACCTGCGGCCCCGCCTGCTCGCCTCGATCTACCTGGGCGCCCTGCGGGTGGGGTTCGAGGACTGCGCGTGCCGCCGGGTCCTCGAACCGGCCGAGGTGGCCAAGCGTGTCGAGGAGTCGGTGACGCTCGCCCTGGGAGCGCTCCGGGAAGATTGGACGTGCTCCTCCGGCTGAGACGGGGGAGACCCGAGAGCCTGGAGGAACGATGCGCGCGATCGTCGCCGAGAAGCACGGGGGACCCGAGGTCCTGGTCCCCGCTGACCTGCCCGAGCCGGTTCCCGGTCCGGGACGGCTGCTGGTCAGGGTGGCCGCCGCGGGCGTCAACTACATCGACACCTACCACCGCACCGGCCGCTACGAGACCCACCCGCCGTTCACGCCCGGTGTCGAGATCGCCGGCGAGGTCGAGGCGGTGGGCGAGGGCGTGACCGCCTTCCGGCCCGGCGACGTGGTGGCCACGGCCGACGCGGTCGGCGGCTACGCCGAGAAGGCGCTGGTGGACGAGGGCCGCGCCGTGCCGGTGCCGGCGGACGTCGATCCGGAGGCGGCCGCCTCGGTCCTGCTGCAGGGCCTGACCGCCCACTACCTCACCCACTCCACCTACGCGGTGCAGCCGGGCGACACCGTCCTGGTGCACGCCGCGGCCGGCGGCATGGGGCTGCTGCTCACCCAGCTGGTCAAGCTGCTGGGCGGGCGGGTGATCGGCACGGTCTCCACCCCGCGCAAGGAGCGGCTCGCCCGGGAGGCCGGGGCCGAGGAGGTCGTCGGCTACGAGGACTTCGCCCGCCGGGTCAAGGACCTCACCGGGGGACGGGGCGTGCCGGTGGTCTACGACGGGGTCGGCGCCGCCACCTTCGAGGGCAGCCTCGCCTCCCTGCACCCGCGGGGCCTGCTCGCCCTGTACGGGGCGGCCAGCGGCCCGGTCCCGCCGTTCGACCCGATCCGGCTGGCCGGGCTCGGCTCCCTCTTCCTCACCCGGCCGACCCTGGCCCACCACGTGGCCACCACCGAGGAGCTGCGCACCCGTGCCGAGGACGTCTTCGGCTGGCTGGCGGCGGGCCGCCTGAACGTTCACGTGGGGGGCAGGTACCCGTTGTCCGAGGCCAGGCGGGCGCACGAGGACCTGGAGGGCCGCCGCACCACGGGGAAGTTGTTGTTGATCCCCTGAACTACGCCAGAATGGGCGAACTCGTCCCCTCCGAGGAGCCCCCGATGGAACAGAACATCGGCCCTTACCGGCTGATGAACCGGCTTGGCCGCGGTGGCATGGGCACCGTCTACCTCGCCCAGGACGGCGAGGGCAGGCAGGTCGCGCTCAAGGTCATCAACGCTGAGCTCGCCGACGAGCCCGTCTTCCGCGAACGGTTCCGGCGGGAGGTGGTCGCCGCACAGCGGGTCCGCCGCTTCTGCACGGCCAGCGTGCTCGACGCGGACCTGGAGAACGACCCGCTGTACGTGGTCACCGAGTACGTGCAGGGCCCCACCCTGGACGAGCACATCCAGGCCTCGGGGCCCATGCGCGGCTCCAGCCTGGAGCACCTGGCGGTGGGGGTGGCCACCGCGCTGGCCGCCATCCACGGCGCAGGCATCGTGCACCGCGACCTCAAGCCGGCCAACGTGCTGCTGTCCCCGGTCGGCCCCCGGGTGATCGACTTCGGCATCGCCCGCGCCCTGGACACCGTGGCCGCCGCCACCCGCACCGGCACGTTCGTGGGCACCCCCGCCTACATGGCGCCGGAGGTCATCCGCGGCGAGGGCGCCACGCCCGCTGCCGACATCTGGGCCTGGGGCTGCGTGGTGGCGTTCGCCGGGACGGGCGTCGCCCCGTTCTCCGCGGCCAACATCCCGGCCATCCTCTACCAGGTCACCCAGGGCACCCCGAACCTGGAGGGCCTGGACGAGGGCGTGCGCAAGCTCGTCGAGACCGCGCTGGCGCCCGACCCGCAGGCCCGGCCCACCGCCCAGCAGCTGCTGGACCAGCTCACCGGCCAGACCAGGGTGGACGTGGCGCAGGTCGCGCGGACCGTGCAGTCCGAGTCGCCCTTCAGCCCCGAGCGCGGCTTCACCCACGCGCCCCCTCCGCCGCCCGTCGAGACGACCGCGGCCATGCGGAGCGAGAACGGGGGGAGCCGCCGCCGCGTCCCCGGCAACCGCAGGCACCTGCTGATCGGCGCGGGCGTGGCGGTGGCGGCGACGCTGGTCGGCACCACGTTCGTCTACATGTCGGGCGAGGACGGCCCGCCGGAGGCCGCCACCGTCTTCGACGACGCCTTCGCCGACACGGGCACGGGCTGGACGGGCAACAACTTCATACCCGGCGTGTCCAACTACGGCTACTTCCAGGGCCGCTACCGGCTGGTCGTCACGAGCGAGTACTCGCTGAGCGACGAGGTCGGCTCCCCCTACAAGAACGACAGGAAGGAATGGCGGATCCCCTCCCGGGCCCTGGTCTCGGTGACGGTCACGATGAGCGGGACGCCCAGCGCGTCGGCGGGGCTGTCCTGCTTCGGTCCCGAGTCCCACAAGGAGGGGTACCGCTTCCTCGTCCGCGCGGACGGCCAGGGCGTCGTCGTGCGGCGGGTGACCAAGGACCGCGGCAACGCCGAGATCGGCAGCCGGAAGGAGGCGGCGGGCTTCTCTCCCGGTAAGGCGAACAGGTTGCAGATCGCCTGCGAGAAGCAGGGCACGGCGACCCGGCTGCGGTTGTGGATCAACGGAACGCCCGCCCTGGAGGAGACCGACGCCGACGGGGCGCTGACCGAGGGGACCGCCGGGCTGCTCATCGAGCAGACCGCCTGGGACGGCAAGGGCCTGACCGCGGACTTCGACGACTTCCAGATCGCCGAGATCCGCTGAGGCTCAGCCCTTCGCGGGCAGGTGGGCGCCGATCCAGCGGGACAGCTCGGCGAAGGCCCGCTCCCGGGCGGGCCGCGCCGACAGCACGACGTCGTGCAGGGCGCCCTCGATCCGCACCAGCGTCAGGTGCGCCCCGACCTTGGGCGACCACCGGGCGATGTGCTCGACGTCCAGCACGATGTCGGAGCCGGTGATGCCGTCGCCGGCGGGCTCGGCCGGCACCGTGCGGGCCGAGCACATCACCAGGACCGGCACGTCGACCGCCAGCCCGGCGTGCAGCCGCTTCTGCCCGCGCCGGACCGCGGCCAGCCAGCCGGCCCGCACGGGGAAGCCCTCCAGCGGCTTGAGCCGGAGGTCGAAGTCCCACTCGCCCTGGTGGTCGCGGTGGATCGTCGTCACGTAGACGGGCGAGAGCCCGGCGGGCAGCACCGCCTGCGGCCGGATCCCGCGCAGCGCCCGTGCCAGGCCCGTCCCGGCGATCCGGTTGGGCGCGGACTCGTTGAGGTCGAAGAAGGGGCTGTTGAGGAACAGTCCCTGCACCAGCCCCCGGCCCTTGACCCGGTCGGCCCACAGCGCGGTGATCAGGCCGCCGGTGGAGTGCCCGTTGACCAGCAGGACATCGTGGTCCTCCCGGATGATCCGCACCGCCTCGTCGAGCTCGGCGAAGTGGTCGCTGAGGCTGTCGATCATGTTGGGCGTCTGGTACGGGCGCAGGGAGCGCCCGTACTTGCGCAGGTCCAGGGCGTAGAAGTCGAAGCCCTGCGCCACGTAGAAGTCCGCGAGGTGGGTCTGGAAGAAGTAGTCGACGAACCCGTGCACGTACAGCACCGCCCGCCCCGTCGGCCCGGGGCCCCGGCGGCTGACCAGGGTGGCGCTGACGGCGCCCTCGCGGTCGTGGCCCAGCGGGATCTCGACGGCCTCGTAGTCCGGCCCCAGCACGTCCTCCATGCGGCTCATTCCATCACGCCATCACGCGTCGACCAGTTCGCGCAGGGCCCGCAGGGTGGGCTCGTCCTTGACCCCGGCGATCAGCAGGGTGGTGACGGGGCTGGCCTTCCACAGCTCCAGCCGCTCCTTGATGCGCTCCAGCGGCCCGAGCAGGGAGATGGAGTCGGCCAGCTCGTCGGGCACGGCGTTGATCGCCTCGTCGCGGCGGCCCTCCAGGAACAGCTTCTGCACGCGCTCGGCCTCCTCGGCGTAGCCGAGCCTGCCGATGAGGTCGAGGTGGAAGTTCTTGTCCTTGGCGCCCATGCCGCCGATGTAGAAGGCCAGCGGGACCTTCGCCCAGGCCAGCGCCTGCTCCAGCGGGGCCACCACGGTGGTGACGGTCGCGGTGATCTCGAAGCCGGGGCGGCGCGCGGCCAGCGAGCCGCCGAAGAGGGAGTCGATCTGCTGCGGGTCGACGAACAGGGGCAGCCAGCCGTCGGCGAGCTCGGCGGCGAGCGCGATGTTCTTGGGCCCCTCGGCGCCCAGGTAGACCGGGATCTCCGGCCGCAGGGGGCGGGTGATGGACTTCAGCGGCTTGCCCAGGCCCGCGCCGCCCGGGTAGGGCAGCGGGTAGTGCGGTCCGTCGTTCGTGACGGGCTCCCGCCGCGCCCAGACCTTGCGCACGATGTCGAGGTACTCGCGGGTGCGGGCCAGCGGCTTGGGGAAGGGCACGCCGTACCAGCCCTCGACGACCTGGGGCCCGGACGCGCCGAGCCCCAGGATCAGCCGCCCGCCCGACAGCGCGTCCAGGGTGAGGGCGTGCATCGCGGTCGCGGCGGGGGTGCGGGCCGACATCTGCACGACGGCCGTGCCCAGCTTGATCCGCGAGGTGCGCGCCCCGTACCAGGCCAGCGTGGTGAAGGCGTCGGACCCGTAGGCCTCGGCGGTGAAGACCGAGTCGTAGCCCTGCCGTTCGGCGGCCAGCACCGTCTCGGTGGCGTCCTCCGGGTCGCGCTGCCAGTAGCCGATGTTGATCCCGAGTTTCACGAGTCCCCAACCTCCAGGTCTGCGGTCACCTGGAGATTAGAACACGTTCTAGTTCGTGAGGAAGACCCCCTGGACGAAGTTGGCGAAACTGACGCTGCTCAGGGTCAGGGACGGCAGTCCCGGGTGCTTGGAGTCGCGGATCGCCCGCCCCCCTCCGGGGAGGGCGGCGACCTCCACGCACTGGTCTCCGGATCCGCTGTGAGAGGACTTGCGCCAGATGAGATCGACCACGGACTACTCCTTCGCCGCCTCGGCGATCAGCCGGATGGACTCCTCCGGGGAGAGCGACTCCTCGACGATGCGCTCAAACCGGTTCCTATGCTGAGTTATTGCCTCTGCGCTCTCGATGTACACGTCGCCCATCGTGCCTTCCACATAGGCGATATCGGGGTCCGCCGGGTCGGGGAACGACAGGATCGTGAACCGGCCGTCAAGCCCCGCGTGAGCCCCGCCGGCCAGCGGCAGGACCTGCAGGGTGACGTTCTCGCGGTCCGCCGCGCCCACCAGCGCCGCCAGCTGGTCGCGCATCACCGAGGGGCCGCCGATCGGCCGGAGCACCGCCGCCTCGTCGAGGATGACGTGCAGGTGCGGCGCGTCGGGGCGGTCCAGCAGCGCCTGGCGCTGCTTGCGGGCGAGGATGCGCCGGTCGACGTCCGCCTGGCTGGGCAGGAAGCGGCCCGCGGTGATCACTGCGCGGGCGTAGTCCTCGGTCTGCAGCAGCCCGTGCACGAGCTGGGCGTCCCAGGTGCGGATCTCCGAGGACTCGTCCTCCAGGCCCACGTAGGAACCGCTGAAGACGTCGACGTAGGCGGTCCACCAGCCCATCTGGCGGGCCTCCCGGGAGAGGGTGAGCAGCGCGTCGCGTTCGGGGCTGGTCACCCCGTAGAGGTCGAGGAGCTCGGCCACGTCACGCGGGCGGGTCTGCCCGGTCTCCAGCCGGGACACGGTGGCGCGGGACCAGCCGAGCCGGTCGGCGACGTCTTGCAGGGTCAGGCGCTGGCGTTCACGCAGGCGACGCAGCTCGCGTGCCAGCCGGCGGCCTCGTACGGTGGGACGGTAAGTCATAGGACGAGTTTGCTGCCGAGTCATGCGTCAGTACAGAAGAAACCAAGAATCTTCGGCAACTCAGTTGCGCCGGTGAGATTCCCACGACACGCTTTGCGGTATCGGCCTGGGAACCGGCTGTGACCGGCCGAGACGGCCGTGGGTGTGGTGTCGCTGGCGAAAGGGCGGCTGTGGAGCTCGCGATAGACCTGGGAAGAACCTGGACCTGGTCTCTGCCCACCGATGCGACCGGTCCGCGGCTCGCCCGCACGCTGGTGCGCGAGGCGCTGGCGGTGCTGGAGGTGCCGCGGGACACCGTCGCGGACGCCATGCTGATGATCAGCGAACTGGCGACCAACGCCCACCAGCACGCGGCCGCCCATCCACCGCACGAACTGTGGGTCTACTGCTTCGACGCCGACACGTTCTCCTGTGCCGTCTTCGACGGACTGCCCACCCGCAAGCTTCCGCCGGCCCTGGAGCGGGGCGACTTCGGCCGAGGGCTGAGCATCGTCGCCGAGCTCAGCGGGGGCCGGTGGGGGACCGATGCCGCGCACGCCCGACTCGACCCCCGCGTGCGCGGCAAAGCGGTCTGGTTCACCTGCGACCGTTAGGCGGCGCGGGCGCGCCGGACGGCGAACAGCCGCAGCGGGCGCTCCCGGTCGACCAGGGCGTCCACCGGGCGTCCCCGCACGGCGCCGGGCACGACCAGCGCGCCGGCGCGGCCCGCGAGGAGCATCATGCGGAACAGCCGGTCCCGGCGCGGGCTCCAGGGGATGCCGAGCCCCTCCCGCAGCCGCCGGGGCAGCATCGCGCCCGCCGCCAGCAGGTTGAACCGGCTGTAGGCGGCGCCCAGCGCGGGCGGCAGCCGAGGCAGGTCGTTGCCGAGCGAGACGACCTGGCGGGCCGTCTCGGTCACCTCCAGCTCCTCCTCCAGCATCCGCGCGAAGTAGCGCCGGAAGGCGGCGAAGTCCGGCGGGCAGGCGCCCTCGGGGACTCCGCAGGCGTGGGCGACCAGCTGCTGCTCCCGGTAGAAGGTCTCGCGGTCGGCCTTGGAGAGGACGCCGAAGGTCAGCTCGTAGACGGTGAGCTGGCCGTGGACGAGCGTCGCCCACACCCACAGCAGCAGCTCCGGATCGAGGGCCCGGTACGGAACGCCCTCCTCGGAGACGCCCTGCACCCTCTGGTGGATGCGGTGCAGCAGCTCCGACTGGCGCGCCGACACCTCGGGACGCCCGTAGGAGAGCTTGAGCTGGATGTCCAGGGTCCGCCACAACCGGGCGAACGGATCGGAGGCGAAGTCGGAGTACCGGGCGACCCCGGCGGCGACCAGGGGATGGCAGACCTGCAGCAGCAGGGTCGGCGCGGCGGCCAGCGCCAGGACGGGCTCGTGGCCCACCTTCCACGAGACGTCGCCGGGCCGGAACGGCAGGGATTCCCGCATGCCGCTCTCCTCACGGGGGGTGATAAGTGAGCGCTTATGGCCATGGTAGGCGGCTTCCGTCCCGAGGTGAAGAGGGTGTGGAATGATCGGGTGCTGCCCCCTTACCCCTTCTCCGCCGTCGTCGGCCTGGAAGACCTGAAGCTCGCCCTGCTCGTCAACGCGGTCTCCCCGTCCATCGGCGGAGTGCTCGTCCAGGGGGAGACCGGGACCGCCAAGTCCACCCTCGTCCGCGGGCTGGTCGGCCTGCTGCCGCCGGTTCCGGTGGCGCCCGGCTGCCTCTTCTCCTGCGACCCCGCGGCCCCCGACCCCGAGTGCCTGAACGGGCCGCACGACCGCAGCGCCGTCCTGCGCCCCACCAGGCTGGTCGAGCTGCCCGCCGGGGTGACGGAGGAACAGCTGACCGGCGTCCTCAACGAGGACGGGGCCTACGAGCCGGGGCTGCTGGCCGCCGCCCATCGCGGCGTGCTGTACGTCGAGGACGTGGATCTGCCCTGCGGACCCGCGGCGGTCCTGCTTCTGGAAGCCGCCGTGACGGGCAGGGTACGCGTCGAGCGCCGCGGGCTGTCTCTCCGCCACTTCTCCGAGTTCCTGCTGGTCGGTACGGGCGGTCCGTGGCGGATGGGACGGGACGCGTGGCTGTGCGACAGGTTCGGGCTGGCGGCGAAGGCGGTCGCCATCCACGATCCGAGGGAGCGGGCCGAGGCGGTGCGGCGCAGACTGGACTACGAGCGCGACCCCGCGGGGTTCGCCGCCTCCTTCGCGGGAGCCGAGGCCGAGCTGAGCGCCAGGATCGCGGTGGCCCGCGCCCTGCTGCCGGATGTCGTTCTGGGCGACGGCGCACTGCGGGCCGTCGTCGGGGTGTGCACCGGATTCGCCCTGGAAGGACTGCGCGCCGACCTGGTCACGGCGCGCACGGCGATCGCCCTGGCCGCCTGGAACGGCCGGTCCGAAGTGGTCCGCGAGGATGTCGCCAGGGCGGCCAGGCTGGCTCTGCCGCACCGTTGGAAGGAGATCGACCACTACAGCGGCGACCACCCGGACGATGACCCCTTCGAGGACGGTGAGCGGCCTGCCGAGGAGGCCCTCGACGCGACCATAGACGAGATCCTCGGCCGCCACCCCTTCGGCGGAGAGCGGAAGGGCGGGTCTCCCGAGGGAGGCGGACCGGGTCCGGACGAGGCCGATTCCGTCGAAGGGCCACTCGGGACCGGGCAGGTCGCTTAGCTTCGAGGTGTGGGAACCGTCATGGGCGAGGATCTGGAAGAGGACGTCTTCGGGCTGGTCGCGCGGGCTTTCGCCGGGGCGGGTCTGGACGGGGCGGGTGCCGTCGTCGTGTCGGCGCGCGAGGGGGGGTTCCGGCGGGCGGTCAACGTGTGCCGCGCGCATCCGAAGGTGGCGGTGCTGGCGGGGCCCGGGGCGGGTCCGGCGGAGCTGGGGCGTGAGCTGCATCCGCAGACGCCGCGCTCGTTCGTCGTCTGCGAGGACCTCGGCGGGCCGGACGAGAAGGTGGTGCACGTGCGTCCGGCGGAGGCGACGACCCGGCCCTGGCGGCGGCCGCAGGTGGTGATCGTCCATGATCCGCGGTGGCGGGGGGCGCCGTCGGGCTGGCTCGTCTCGGGGCGTCCGGGGCCCGTCGGCTGGGCGCTGCCGGAGGAGGGGTTCCAAAGTCGCGGTCGGGTCCTGGACGCGGGGGCCAGGGCGCTGGTGCTGGCGAGGCTGGGGCCTGGGCTCGGCGACCTCGTCTGGGACATCGGCTCGGGCGGCGGCGCGGTCGGCGTCGAGTGCGCCCGGCTGGGCGCGGCGGTGGTCGCGGTCGACCGGGACGAGGCGGCCTGCGAGCTGGTGCGCCGCAACGTCCGGGCGCACGGGACGAGGCTGGCCGTCGCCCGGGGCGAGGCGCCCCAGGTCCTGGCCCATCTGCCGGATCCGGACGCGGTCTTCGTCGGCGGGGGAGGCCCCGGGGTGGTCGCGGAGTGCGCGCGCCGGTCCCCGCGGTCGATCGTGACGGTCCTGGATGGTCCGCAGAGGCTGGGTGCGGTACGGGAGGCGCTGCGAGACGGGGGCTACCTGGTGGAGGCCGTGCGGCTCTCCGCCGCCGCGGAGGAGGCGGCGGAGCCGGGCGCGGTCCTCGTCGTCTCGGGGACGATACGCTGACCGAGCGTGCGTCTCCGGATGATCCCGGCCTAACGGACATCCGGTGGGGCGCCGGTGGGTCCGGTGGGTCCGGTGGAGGAGGAGACAGGGATGAACGTGCGGCAACCTCACCCGATCGAGGTCGCTTCGTATGAGATCCTGCGCTCCCGCGTGGACCTGTCGCCGATGCCCCCGCTGTGGCGGGCGGTCACCGAACGGGTCGTCCACGCCAGCGCCGACCTCGAGTACGCGGTCGACCTGGTGACCGACGAGCGCTACCTGCGCCAGGGCCTGGAGGCGCTGCGGGCGGGCGCGCCGATCGTCGCCGACGTGCCCCTGGTGGCGGCCGGGATCACCGAGCGGCCCGTGGTCTGCCCGATCGACGACCCCGCCGCGGTGCGCATGGCCAAGGCCGCCGGGATCACCCGGTCGGCCGCGGCGGTCCGGCTGGCCTACTCCGAGGTGGGGCCCGGCGCGGTCTGGGCGGTCGGCAGCGCCGCCAGCGCGCTGGAGGAGATCCTCCTGCGAGGGGTGCGGCCCAGCCTGGTGGTGGGGCTGCCGGTGGGCTTCGTGGGCGCCGGCGAGGCCAAGGCCAAGCTGCGCGGCAGCGGCCTGCCGCAGGTGAGCAACATCAGCGAGAAGGGCGGCGCGACGGTGGCCGCGGCGGCCGTGAACGCACTGCTGTACTACCAGGGCTGACCGTGGACCTCGTACGGCACGATCTCGGTCACCACGGCGACGCCGAAGTCGGCGCGGGCATGGTGGACTTCGCGGTCAACGTCCGGGCCGGGACCCCGCCGGAGTGGCTGGCGGAGCTGGTCCGCGCGTCCGTCGCCGACCTCGCCGCCTACCCCGACCAGCGGCGCGCCCGCGCGGCCGTGGCGCGCAGGCACGGGCGTCCGGTGGCTGAGGTGCTGCTCACCTCGGGCGCGGCCGAGGCGTTCGTGCTGCTGGCGCGGGTGCTGCGCCCGCGCCGCGCGGTGGTCGTCCACCCGCAGTTCACCGAGCCGGAGGCGGCGCTGCGCGCGGCCGGGCACGAGGTGGACAGGGTGGTCCTGGACGGGGACTTCCGGTTCACGGCGAGCGCGGTGCCCGAGGACGCCGACCTCGTCATGATCGGGAACCCGACGAACCCGACGTCCGTGCTGCATCCGGCGGAGGAGCTGCGCGCGCTGCTGCGCGAGGGGCGGACGGTCGTCGTCGACGAGGCGTTCATGGACTGCGTGCCGGGCGAGCCGGAGAGCCTGGCGCACGACGCGCGCCTGGTGGTGCTGCGCAGCCTGACCAAGACGTGGGGGCTGGCCGGGCTGCGGGCCGGTTACGTGCTGGGGCCCGCGGGGCTCGTCGCCGAGCTGGAGCGGGCCCAGCCGCTGTGGGCGGTCTCCACCCCGGCGCTGGCGGCGATCGAGGCGACCGCGACGGACCGGGCGCTCGCCGAGGCGGACGCCTGGGCGGGGGAGCTGGCGCTCGAGCGGACCCGGCTCGAAGAGGGGCTGCGCGCTCTGGGCCTGCACGTGGTTCCGGCCGCCAGGGCCTCGTTCCTGCTGGTCAGGGCCGGCATCGGGACCAGGGAGGCGCTGCGGGAGCGGGGGATCGCGGTCCGCCGCGGCGACACCTTCCCCGGGCTGGGTCCCGAGTGGATCAGGGTCGCGGTGCGGGACGCGGCGTCCACCGCGCTGCTCACCACGGCACTTCACAGCTTGTCGGTTTCTTCCGACATCGTCACGATCTCCGGCTGAAAGCCCTTGGTGGTAGGGCCTGCTTTCCGGGACGAGTACCTTTGTCACAGCAGTTGTCGAGTCCGTTGCTGCAGATGGGATAGCCCTCCGGTGCCGCCGTATCTTCTGGGTCTTCGTCTGTCAGGGCGCCGGGTCGTCGTCGTGGGCGGCGGCCGTGTCGCCCAACGGCGGGTGCCCACCCTCCTGGCCGCGGGAGCGGTGGTCGAACTGATCACCCCCGAGATCACCCCCTCGCTGGAGGACCTGCTCGACCAGCTCGTCTGGCACCGCAGGGCCTACCGCCCCGGCGACCTCGAAGGCGCCTGGCTGGTCCAGGCCTGTGCCGACGACCCCGCCGTCAACGCCGCCGTCGCCGCCGAGGCCGAGGAGTCGCGGATCTGGTGCGTGCGCGCCGACGACGCGCACGCCTCCGCGGCCTGGACCCCGGCCACCGGGCAGGTCGGCGAGACCAGCGTCGGCGTGCTCAGCGGCGGCGACCCCCGCCGGTCCGCGAGCATCCGCGACGCCGTCGTCGAGGGGCTGGGCGACGCCACCTTCGCCGCCCGCCACTCCCGGAGCAAGCCCGTCGGGGTGGCGCTGGTCGGCGGCGGCCCCGGCGACCCCGGCCTGATCACCGTCAAGGGCCGGCGGCTGCTGGCCCAGGCCGACGTGGTCGTCACCGACCGGCTCGGCCCCCGCAACCTGCTCGACGAGCTGTCCCCGGACGTCGAGGTGATCGACGCCGCCAAGATCCCCTACGGGCGGGCGCTGCACCAGGACCGCATCAACGAGCTGCTGGTCGAACACGCCAAGCGCGGCAGGTTCGTGGTCCGGCTCAAGGGCGGCGACAACTTCGTCTTCGGCCGGGGCGGCGAGGAGGCGCTGTACTGCGCGTCCCACGGCGTGCCGGTGACGGTCGTCCCCGGGATCACCAGCTCCATCGCCGCGCCCGCCGCCGCGGGCATCCCCGTCACCCACCGGGGCGTGGCGCAGGAGTTCCACGTGGTCTCCGCGCACGTACCCCCGGGACACGCCGATTCCACCGTCGACTGGGAGGTTCTCGCCCGCAACGGCGGAACTCTGGTGCTGATGATGGCCGTCGAGCGAATGCGTCTGATAGCCGACGCCCTCATGCGCTATGGTCGGGCGACTGACACTCCCGTAGCGGTCGTCCAGGACGGCACCCTTCCGGGGCAGCGGACGCTCGTCGCCTCGCTCGGCACCGTGGCGGACGAGATGGCGGCCCGCGGGGTGCGGCCACCGGCGATCGTGATCGTCGGGGACGTCGTGCGCGTGGCGGAAGAGATCGGCAACTTGACGGCGGATATAGGGCGGGATCCGTGACATCCCCGGCGGACCAGAGCGCGGTGCGCGGCGAGACCACGTCCGCGCCGGGTGAGGCCTCGGCCCCCCTGGGCCGGGTCCTCGTCGAACTGCGCGACCAGATCGACGCGCTGCGCTTCACCCTCGACGTACCGGGCGCGGACGAGGCGGTGCTGGCCGCCAGGGAGATCCGCGACCAGCTGGAGGACTACGTCCTGCCGCGGGTCAGGCAGGCCGCCACCCCGCTGCTGGCCGTGCTCGGCGGGTCCACCGGCGCAGGCAAGTCCACCCTGGTCAACTCGCTCGTGGGCTCCCGCGTCTCGGGCACCGGCGTGCTGCGGCCCACCACGTCCAGCCCCATCCTGGTGTGCAACCCCGAGGACTTCGACTGGTTCATGGGCGCCGACGGCAGGCCCCCCGGCGTGCTGCCGACCATGGGCCGGGTCGAGGGGCCCGCGCCCGACGCCGTCGTCGGCGACCAGCTCGTGGTCATCCGCACCGAGGCGGTGCCGCGCGGCCTCGCGCTGCTCGACAGCCCCGACTTCGACTCCCTCTTCGACGACCACTACGAGTTCGCGACCAAGCTCATGGCCGCCGCCGACCTGTGGATCTGCGTCACCACCGCCGCCCGGTACGCCGACGCCCAGGTGTGGCGGATGCTGGAGCGCGCCCGCGAACAGGGTGCCAGCCTCGGCGTCGTGCTCTCCCGGGTGCAGCCGGGGCCCGGCGAGGAGATCGCCGGGCACTTCACCGAGATGCTCACCGAGCGGGACTTCGGCGAAGTGCCCAGATTCGACATCCCCGAGACCACCGTCGTGGACTCCCGGCTGCCCGAGGAGACGATCTCCGGCATCCGCGCCTGGCTGCTGGAGCTCGCCGAGAACGCCGAGGCCCGCGACGAGGTGATCGTCGAGACGCTCGGCGGGGTGCTCGACAGCTTCCGCACCCGCATCCCGCAGCTGGCCAAGCGGGTCGAGGAGCAGGTCGACCGCCGCGACAGGCTGGCCCGCGACGCCGAATCCGCCTACTCCACCGCGCTGGCCGAACTCGACGAGGCCACCCGCAACGGCTCCCTGCTGCAGGGCGAGGTGCTCGCCCGCTGGCAGGACTTCGCCGGCACGGGCGACCTCCTGCGCGCCCTGCACCTGCGGCGCGGCCGTGCCACCGCGCCCAAGGGCTCCGCGCGGCGGCGCCGCTCCGCCCCCCGCGTCCACGCCCTGAAGGCCGCGCTGCGCTCGGCCCTGGAGGCGCTCATCCTGGCCGCCGCCGAGCAGGGCGCCGAGCAGGCGGTCCAGCGCTGGCAGTCCGACGCGCCGGGCCGCTTCGTGCTCGGCGACCTCGCCGACCAGCTCGGCCACGTCTCGCCCGAACTGCCCCGGCGCATCACCCGCGCGGTCAGCGCCTGGCAGGACCGCGTCCTGGAGCTGATCCGCACCGAAGGGGTGGTCAAGCGCTCCCTCGCCCGTGTCGTCTCCTTCGACGACGAGGCGCTGTCGGTCGTCCTCATGGTCGGCATCCTGGGCTACGGCACCAGCGACGTCGTCGTCGAGGGCGGCACCAGCGCCGTCCCCCAGCGCCTGCTGAAGTCCCTCTTCGGCGCCGAGTCGCTGCGCGGCATGAGCTCCAAGGCCAAGGCCGACCTGCGCAAACGCGTCACCATGCTGCTCGACGAGGAGAGCCTGCGCTTCAGCCAGGCGATCGACCAGGTCGACATCCCCGACGAGAGTCTCGCCGTCGCCCTCTACCAGGCCACGTACAACCTCGAGGTCGCCCGATGACCCACCGGAACGAGGACGGAACCCCTCCCCGCGGAGAGGACCCCCTCGCCCTGGCCACATCCGCTCCCGCCACCGAGGACACTCCCCTGACCAGCGGAGACCCCGAAACCCCGCCTTCGGACGGCAGCCGCCCGCCTTCCGAGGAAGACCCGCTCACCTCTCCCTCCTTCCGCCTTCGCCCGCTCCCGTCCAACCCCCAGGACGGCCCGCCGACCGGCGGAGAGCCCGGGGAGGACGTCACGGACACGACTGAGGAAGACCCGCTGACCAGCGGCGGCTTCCGCCGGTCGCCTTCCCCGCCGAGCGGCCATGTGCCTTCGTCCTTCCGCGGCGGGTTCTCCGCCGAGCCGGGGGACGATCCGTTGACGAGCGGCGAGTTCGGCGCCCCCGCGGACGAGCCCGAGGAAGACCCGCTGACCGGCGGGAGCTTTCGCCGTTCATCCCTCCCGGGAGAGGACCCGTACGGCTCGCCGAACCTCCGGCTGGGCCGGCCCTCCACCTGGGGGAGGAAGGACCCGTTGACGAGCGGCGAGTTCGACGCGGTCGCCACGCCTTCGGAGAACGGTTTTCGCGGCCGGGAGTCCGAGGAGGAGATCCGCGACGAGAAGGGCCTCCGCTGGGCGTCCTTCTCCGAGGTGGCGGGGGACGGCTTGCTCGCCGCGCCCGACCTCTGGGAGAGGGGCTCCGGCGAGGAGGAGCGGGACGACCCGCTGACCAGCGGGGAGTTCGGATGGCGGGCGGCCCGGGAAGGGGCCGCCGCCGAGGTGCCGCGCCCCCGGCGGGCCAGGGATCCCGAGGACGACCCGCTGACCTCCGCGGAGTTCCGGGTGCCGCGGTCGGCCGAGCTGGAGGCGATGCGGGCCGAGGCCTCCGCGGCGGCGGCCGCGGAGAAGGCCGCCGACGACGAGGCCGCCGTCGGGCCGGAGCACGACGATGACGTCGAGCCCGTCGAAGCCGTGGAAGCGGTCGAGGACGGCGAGAAGCCCGCGGAGCCCGAGGACGCCGGAGCCGGAGAGGACCGGCGGGACGGGGTCGAAGACGACGCGGCCGAGGACGAACTGGAGATCGCCGAGGTGCCCGAGGCACCGGTGGCGGAACCGGAGGAGACCGCGGAGCCGGAGCCCGTGGAACGGGCCGGGGACGTGGAGTTCGGCGCGCGGCTGGCGGCGCTGGGGCGGCTGGTGGAGCTGGCCGAGGGCCGGCTGGACGAGGAGCTGGTCGCCGACGCCGCGGCACTGCTGGAACGGGCCGGGGAGCGGATGCGGCTGTCCGGCGAGCACACCGTCGTCGCCCTGGCGGGCGGCACGGGCAGCGGCAAGTCGTCGCTGTTCAACGCGGTCTGCGGGCTGGAGCTGTCGCCCAGCGGCATGCGGCGGCCGATGACGTCCTCCGCCCATGTCTGCGTCTGGGGCCACGACGGCGCCGGGCCGCTGCTGGACTGGCTGGAGATCGACAAGCAGTACAGGTACGCACGGGCCGGGGCACCCGCGCGCAAGGGCGCGGAAGGGGAGAACTCCCTCGAGGGGCTCGTCCTGATCGACCTGCCCGACCACGACTCGATCCAGGCGGTCCACCGGGCCGAGGTGGACCGCTTCGTCGGTGTCGCCGACCTCCTGGTGTGGGTCGTCGACCCGCAGAAGTACGCGGACGCCGCCCTGCACCGCGACTACATCGTCCCGTTCGCCCAGCACGCCTCGGTCACGCTGATCGTCCTCAACCAGGTCGACCGGCTCCAGCCCGCGGAGGTCGACGACTGCGTGAGCGACCTGCGGCGGCTGCTGGAGTCCGAGGGCCTGGCCGCGCCGCACATCATCACCACCTCCGCGGTCACCGAGGGCGGCGTGGACGGGCTGCGCGAGGTGCTGGCCGCGGCCGTCGCCGCCGGGAACGCCCGCGCCGAACGGCTCGGAGCCGACCTGGACAAGGTCGTCGAGCGCTTCGCCGAGCTGGCCGAGGGCGGTCCCGTCCCGGTCGAGATCGACGAGGAGCGGGCCGAGGGCCTGGTGGACGCGCTGACCGTCGCGGCCGGGGCGCCCGCCGTGGCCGAGGCGATGGAGAGCGCCTACGAGCTGCGCGCCGCCGGATACGTCGGCTGGCCGTTCGCCCGCTGGGCGGCGCGGCTGCGGCGCGACCCGCTGCGCATGATCAGGCTGACCGGGCTCCGCGACGAGCTGCGCGGTGCTTTCAGCGGCCCGATGGGCGCCCAGCAGGGCGAGGTGGACAACGCGCTGCACGGCATCACCGACGGCGTGGCCGCCGACGTCCCCGACCCGTGGCGGCGCGCCCTGCGCGCGGCGTCCCGGGCGCACGCCGCCGAGCTGCCCGACGCGCTGGGCGAGTCCCTGCGGGAGATCCTCCCCTCGTTCGACCAGGTGCCCCGCTGGTGGTGGCTGGTGCGGACCTGGCAGCTGCTGCTGGTGGGCTGCGCGGCTCTGGGAGTGCTCTGGACGGCGCTGGTGGTGGTCTACGGGGCCCTCGGCCTCGCCGAACCGCCCGCCGAACTGCTGGGCGACACCGGCATCCTGCCCTGGGTGCTCATCCTGACGGCCTGCCTGTTCGGCATGGGCGCGCTCACCGCCGCCGCCTGCCGCAACATGGTCGCCCTCTCGGCCGCCAGGCACGGCGAGAAGATCAAGAGCACGATGCGCGAGGGCATAGCCAGAGTCGGCGACGAGAAGGTCCTCGCCCCCGTCGCGGCCGAGCTCAGCGCCCTCGCCGACTTCCGCTCCGCCGTGGCCGACGCCCGCCGCTGACCCACCCTCCCGGCCCGCCCCGATCCGTCGGCGGCGGGCCGCCCCGTCCCCGCCCCCCGAAGAACACGCGCCGCCCCGCAGACGATCCACAGAAGAGCACCCGCCCGGCGTCGCACCGCCTGCGGCCGAGCGTGTGGTGGGGCGCATCAGGTGGTCTAGGAGAGAAGACGTGCCGGTGGCGTGTCGCCGATGGGCGCCGGACAATCCACAGAATGTGGTTCGGTCGGCCGTGGGGGAGGGCGGGGCGGGAGGCTGGGTGGTGGACGGGGTTCGAGGGGAACCCCCGGCTTCCGAGGGGGAGCGTATGGACGAGGCGTTGACGACGCTGGTCGGATGGGTGGCGGCGCGGCCGCTCTACACGGTGACCAGGAGCGGAGTGCCCTTCCTGTCTTTACGAGCCGGGGTGACCCCGCGGCGCTTCAACCGCGGGAGTGGGCTGTGGGAGGACTGCGAGCCGACGTTCTTCGCGGTGAGCTGCTGGCGCTCGCTGGCGGAGAACGCCAACGCCTCGGACCTGGTCCCCGGCACCCCGATCATCGCGCACGGGCGGTTGCGGGTCCGCGAGTACGAGCAGGGCGGTGAGCGCCGGTTCACCGTCGAGCTGGAGGCGGTCGCCCTCGGCCCCGACCTCACCCGGGGGAAGGCCGTCTTCCAGCGCATCACCAAGGGCGGCGTCCTGACCATCGAGGACCGCGCCGAGGCGGCCACCCTGTCCGACCGCGCCGCGGGCCTGAGCCTGACGCCCGGCGCCCCTGCCTTCCCGGCCGGGGGAGCGGACGCCTCCCCGGCCGGGGGAGCGGACGAGATCGGTTCCGAGGAGGAAGAGGACGTGGCGGAAGAAGGCAGGGAGGAGGCCGCCTGACGGGGTCCCGCCGGTCCGGGCCGGCGGGACCTCTCGCCCGGGAGCGGAGCCGGGCGAGCCGGTTGTCGCACGGTGTGCCGGAACACATGCGACGGGCTCAAGAAAGCTACTGCTTTCCGCCCCGGGACGCACAGGTTGCAACTATCGTGTTACCTAACGTGATAGGCGGCCCGAGTGGGGGAAGCATGACGGCAGTGCACCAGTCAGCCGCCGACGAGCATCGTCATGAGGGCGAGCCGGGGCGCGGACACGCCCGGTCCTCCCTGCTGGCCCAGCCGCTGCCCCTGGTGGCCTATGTGCTGATCGTGGTGATCGCCTATCTGGCGTCGGCGGTCTGGCAGCTGTCCGTCACCGAGTACCGCCTGCGGGACGTCTCGACCTTCCTGGCGCTCGCCCTGTGCGGGGCGGTCTGCATCGAGACCTCGCGCCGCCTGGGCATGCCCGCGGGCGTGGCCCGTGACCTGCTGTCGGCCTGGTGGCTGCCGGTGGCGCTGCTGCTGCCGCCGGTCTACGCCCTGCTGATCCCGCTGCCGCTGCAGCTGTTGTCGCACTACCGGGTGCGCCGGACCCTGGCCTACCGGCGGGTCCTGGTGACCTCCGCGACCGCCCTGTCGGGCCTGGCCGCCTCGCTCGTCTTCCACCGGGCGGTGGCCGAACCGCTGGCGGGCGGCTCGGCATGGGTGATCGAGGACCAGCGGATGCTGCTGGCCGCGCTGGGCTGCGCGGTGCTCTTCACCGTGCTCAACACCGTGCTGATCGGCATCGCGATCCGCGCCGTGCACGAGGGCCGCTGGCGGGACGCACTGTGGACCAGGGAGACCCTGCTGCTCGACGTGGTCGAGCTGTGCCTGGGCCTGCTGATCATGATCAACTGCGTGATCTCGCCGGCCCTCCTGCTGGTGGTGCTGCCTCCGGTGGTGCTGCTCCAGCGCAGCCTCATGCACCAGCAGCTCCAGGCCGCGGCCCGCACCGACGCCAAGACCGGCCTGCTCAACGCGGGCGCCTGGCAGCGCGAGGCCGACATCGAACTCTCCCGCGCCGAACGCTCCCACGAGGCGCTGGCCATCCTCCTGCTCGACATCGACTACTTCAAACGGGTCAACGACACCCACGGCCACCTGGTCGGCGACCAGGTCCTGGCCAGCGTCGCCGGCACCCTCTGCCTCCAGCTGCGGGACTACGACATCGTCGGGCGCTTCGGCGGCGAGGAGTTCGCCGTCCTGCTGCCCGGCGCCGACACCGTCGAGGCCTGCCGCGTCGCCGAACGCCTCCGCGCCCGCGTCCGCCGCCTCGCCGTCCCCACCGAGGACACCACCGTCTCGGTCACCATCTCCATCGGCGTGGCCCTGTACCGCACCCACGGCCAGGACCTCATCGAACTCCTCGCCTCCGCCGACCTGGCCCTCTACCGCGCCAAGCAGTCCGGCCGCGACCGCGTCTGCCTCCCCGCCGTCCGCAAGTCCAGCTGACCCGACGCCCCGGCCGCCCGCCCGGCCAAGCCCTCACCAGGCTTCCGGTCTCCGCTGATCTCGCCCTTTACCGCATCGAGCAGCCCGGTCGTGATCGTGTCCGCCCGTCGTCTGATCTCGCCTTCTACCGCGTCGAGCAGCCCGGTCGCGGTCGTGCCCGCCCGCCGTCCGCGAATCCAAGATCGAGGGGGTCAGGGTGCCGTCGCCAGGGCGGCGGGACTTTCGTGTGGTGCTGGAGGGGCGCCGTCCAGGTCGGTATCGTTTTGGTATGACGACGTTGAGTCTCCGGTTGCCGGATGAGGTTCACGCCAGGCTGGTGGCCGTCGCGGAGGCCGAGCACATCTCGCTCAACGCCGCCCTGGTGCAGGCCGCGGAGCAGTGGATCGCGCAGCGGGCGCGGCAGGCGGTCTTCACCGCGGCGGTGGACAAGGTCTTCGAGGAGGACGCCGCGCTCTTCCGCCGGCTGGCCGACACATGATCCACCTGACCGCCGAGCAGCTCATCGCGATCAACGCCCGGCACCTGGGCGGGACCGCCGCCGTCCGCGACGCGGGGCTCGCCGCCTCGGCGGCCGCCCGCCCGGCCACCGTGGCCTTCGGGGAGGAGGCCTACCCGACGCTGGCGGAGAAGGCGGCGGCCCTCCTGCACTCGGTGCTCTGCAACCACCCGTTCGTCGATGGCAACAAGCGGACGGGATGGGCGGCCTGCCGTACGTTCCTGCTGATGAACGGGGCGGACTCGGAGCTCGGCCACGACGAGGTGTTCGATCTGGTGCTCGGGACCGCGGGGGCCTGTTCGCGGACCGAGATCGCAGGGCTCGCGCGGGTGCTGCGGGTCACCGTCCGGCGGGGGTGAGGGAAGGGGCGCCTCGCGGGCGGCGTGGGCAAGAGGTCCGAGCCAATAGGCTAGGAGCATGGCCGAGTACATCTATACGATGCAGCGTGTGCGCAAGGCGCACGGCGACAAGGTGGTTCTGGACAATGTCACGCTGAGCTTCCTGCCCGGGGCGAAGATCGGCGTGGTGGGACCCAACGGCACCGGCAAGTCGACGCTCCTGCGGATGATGGCCGGCCTGGAGCAGCCGTCCAACGGCGACGCGAAGCTGATGCCCGGGTTCAGTGTCGGGATGCTCCAGCAGGAGCCCCCGCTGAACGAGAGCAAGACGGTCCTGGAGAACGTCCAGGAGGGCGTCGCCGAGACCATGGCCATGCTCGCGCGGTTCAACGAGATCGCCGAGCAGATGGCCACCGACTACAGCGACGATCTCCTGGAGGAGATGGGCAAGCTGCAGGAGCAGCTCGACCACCGCAACGCCTGGGACCTGGACTCCCAGCTCGACCAGGCGATGGACGCGCTGCGCTGCCCGGCGCCCGAGCTGCCCGTCACCCAGCTGTCCGGTGGTGAGCGCCGCCGCGTCGCGTTGTGCAAGCTGCTGCTGGAGGCGCCCGACCTGCTGCTGCTGGACGAGCCCACCAACCACCTGGACGCCGAGTCGGTGAACTGGCTCGAGTCCTACCTGGAGAAGTACGCCGGGACGGTCCTGGCCGTCACCCACGACCGCTACTTCCTGGACAACGTCGCGGGCTGGATCCTGGAGCTGGACCGCGGCCGCTGCCACGTCTACGAGGGCAACTACTCGACCTACCTGCAGAAGAAGGCCGAGCGCCTCAAGGTCGAGGGCAACAAGGACGTCAAGCGCAAGAAGCGCCTGGAGGACGAGCTGGAGTGGGTCCGCTCCAACGCCAAGGCCCGCCAGACCAAGAGCAAGGCCCGGCTGCAGCGGTACGAGGAGATGGCTTCCGAGGCCGCCAAGACCCGCAAGCTGGACTTCGAGGAGATCCAGATCCCGCCGGGCCCGCGCCTGGGCGGCACGGTGATCGTCGCCGAGGACCTCACCAAGGGCTTCGGCGACCGCCTGCTGATGGACAAGCTCTCCTTCAACCTCCCGCCGAACGGGATCGTGGGTGTGATCGGCCCGAACGGCGTCGGCAAGACGACGCTGTTCCGGATGATCACCGGTGAGCAGCAGCCCGACGAGGGCAAGCTGCGCATCGGCGAGACCGTGCAGATCTCCTACGTCGACCAGGGCCGCGGCGGCATCGACCCGCAGGCCAACGTGTGGCAGGTCGTCTCCGACGGGCTCGACCACATCAAGGTCGGCCAGGTCGAGATGCCGTCCCGCGCCTACATCGCGGCGTTCGGCTTCAAGGGCCCCGACCAGCAGAAGAAGGCCGGGGTGCTCTCCGGCGGCGAGCGCAACCGCCTCAACCTGGCGCTCACCCTCAAGCAGGGCGGCAACGTGCTGCTGCTGGACGAGCCGACCAACGACCTGGACGTCGAGACGCTGTCGTCGCTGGAGAACGCGCTGCTGGAGTTCCCCGGCTGCGCCGTGATCACCTCGCACGACCGCTGGTTCCTCGACCGCATCGCCACCCACATCCTGGCGTGGGAGGGCGAGTCGAACTGGTTCTGGTTCGAGGGCAACTTCGCCGACTACGAGAAGAACAAGATCCAGCGGCTGGGCGCCGACGCGGCACGTCCGCACCGGGTGACCTACCGCAAGCTCACCCGCTGATCCACGGTCTTCCAGCCGTCCCGTCAGGCCCGCGACACCCGTCGCGGGCCTGACGGCTTTCCGGGGGACCCCGCGGATCCCTGTAGCATGCGAGGCGCCCGACATTTCCCCCACGACCCCCGAGGCGAGGACATGGAAGACACCGCGACGCTCCACCGGCTGGAGGACACCGGGTACCGCCACGTCTACGAGTTCCACGTCAGGTTCGGGGACATCGACTCCCAGATGCACGTGAACAACGTGAAGTTCCTGGGTTATCTGGAGGACGCCCGGCTGGCGATGTTCCACGCCGACCCCGTCCGGGCGGGCCTGGAGCCGGTGCGGGGCATGGTCGTCTCCCGGCACGAGATCGACTACAAGGTGCCGCTGTCCGGTGTGATCCACCCCATCCGGGTCGAGACCTGGGTGACCGAGCTGCGGGCCGCCTCCTTCAAGCTCGCCTACGAGGTGCGCGACGCGGACAACCTCTACGCCACCGCCACCTCGACCCTCGTCGCCTTCGACGTCGAGAGCGCCCGCCTGCGCCGCTACACCCCCCAGGAGCGCGCGTACATCGCCCGCTTCCTCAAGCCCGCCGACGCCTGACCCCCTCCGCCCGGCCCGCGGGTTCTCGGGCGGACTCTCGCCGCAGGCCCTGGGATGCCTTGATCGGAGGAGGTACCGTAGGCGTCCTCAGCGCTCCCGGGGAGGCATCTTGCGCCGTATGTTGTTGACCGTCCTGATGGCCTGCGGAATGGTGACGGGGGCGGCGACCCAGGCGAGTGCCGGCATCACCTGCGTTCCCGTCAAGGCGCCCAAGGCCTGCGAGGGCGTCGAACGGTGCGAGTGGGGCGGCGACCCGGACGCGGTCTGGGTGGAGGTCAAGGGCGGCACGCGCAAGCTGGCGCTCTCCCGGGCGGCGGAGGTCCGGGCCAACGTCAAGGCCGCCAAGGTCAAACCGCGGACGCTCAGCATCCAGGCCCGCTACGGCAAGAAGAACCGGATCGCGCTCTCCAAGGGCTACCGGCTCAAGGGCAAACACTGGTACTTCTCGTACAAGAAGAACTGCTGGTACGTGAGATGACGACCGGCCCCGCCCTGCGGGGCCGACCGTGCGTTCCGCTCAGGGGGCGTCGGTCCAGTGCTCGCGCAGGTCGTGGTAGACCGGCTCGCCGACCTCGAGTCCCATGAGTTCGTCCATCACCCCCCTGAGCCTCTCCGGCGGCTCCTTGGACTCGTTCTCCCGCGCCTCCGGCTCGGAGGTGAAGTAGGTGAACTGGGTGTAGGCGTCCCCTGCCGGGTGGATCGCCAGGACGGCCCCCAGCAGGTCGGGCCGCCACTCCCGCATGTCGCCCTCCATGCGGTGCATGAGGGCGGTGACCTTGTCGGGGTCGCGCAGCCGCCCCTGCATCACCTGGACGAACCCGGCATCGGGGAAGAAGTCCGTCTTCCCCTCGGGAAAGACCTCCCCCCGCTCGCAGTCGTGGAAGGCGACCTCGCCGCTGAAGTACTTGGCGGTCTCCATCCACCACTGGTGCTGCTCGGGCCGTTCGCTGTTGCGCCGGGCCTCGGCCGCCGACGCGAAGCAGGCCGAGGCGAAGAAGGTGTCGTCCCCGGTGATCCCGGCCGTTCCGCCGAGCCAGCCCTCAGCGCCCGGAGCCAGGTCCCTCTGCCACTGCTCGAAGGCCTCCCGCATCGCCGCGGGGTCGGTCACATGCCCCTGGATGATCTGGATGAACATCGCGCTCTCCTCGTCGAGAAGCGAATCCGTGCTCTTCGGTCATGTCCTCAGCCAGACCGCACCACCTCCCGCGATACGCCCCTCCGCCGACGGCCCGCTGGCCAGCAGGACGTCGCCCTGGAACTCCACGGGCTCGTCCCCGAAGTTGACCGCGCAGACGAGATCACCCCGCCGGAAGGCCAGCACCCCGGGGTCGGGCCACTCCTGCCATTCCAGGGTAGGCGGCAGGGCCGCGCGCAGGGTCCGCCGCAGGGCAAGAGCGCGTCGATAGAAGGAGAGCATCGACGCCGGGTCGCCCTCCTGTGCCTCGACCGTCAGCGGCCCCCAGTCGGCGGGCTGGGGCAGCCAGGGCTTGCCGGAGGTGAAGCCGTAGGGCGCCTGCGTGCCCGACCAGGGCAGCGGCACCCGGCAGCCGTCCCGGCCCATGCCCTTGCCCTGGAAGAAGATCGGGTCCTGGCGCGCCTCGTCGGGCAGGTCGAAGACCTCCGGCAGGCCCAGCTCCTCGCCCTGGTAGAGGTAGGCCGAGCCGGGCAGCGCCAGGATGAGCATCAGCGCCGCGCGGGAGCGCTCCTCGGTGCCGTACCGGCTGCGGTGCCTGATCACGTCGTGGTTGGACAGCACCCAGGTGGGGGCCTGTCCGTTGGGGGAGTCCAGGCAGGTCCCGATGATCTCCCGGAACGCCCGGGCCGACCAGGGCGCCAGCAGCAGGTGGAACTGGAACGCCTGGTGCAGCTCGTCCGGCCGGACGTACAGGGCCAGCGCCTCGGGCGACTCCGTCCACACCTCCCCGACGGCCATGTGTTCGCCGGGGTAGGAGTCGAGGATGGACCGCCACTGCCGGTAGATCTCGTGCACCTCGGGCCGCCCGTACATGGGGCTGCCCGGGGCGTGGGTGCCCAGCGCGCCCAGGTCCGGCAGGTCGGGGTGCTTGAACAGCCCGGCGGCCACGTCGATGCGGAACCCGTCGACGCCGCGGTCCAGCCAGAACCGCAGGACGTCCTCGAACTCCGCGCGGACCTCGGGGTCGTGCCAGTTGAGGTCCGGCTGCTCGGGGGTGTACAGGTGCAGGTACCAGGAGCCGTCGGGGGTGCGGCTCCAGGCGGGGCCGCCGAAGTTGGACTGCCAGTCGTTGGGCACGTCCGCGCAGTCCCGGAAGTGGTAGCGGCCGCGGCCCCTGCCGGTGCGCACGGCCTCGGAGAACCAGGGGTGGGCCGAGGAGGTGTGGTTGGGGACGATGTCGATGATGATCCGCAGGCCGAGCCGGTGGGCGTCGGCGACGAGGTCGTCGAAGTCGGCCAGCGTGCCGAAGCGGGGGTCGACGTCGCGGTAGTCGGCCACGTCGTAGCCGCCGTCGGCCAGGGGCGAGGTGTAGAAGGGCGTCAGCCACAGGGCGTCGACGCCCAGCTCGGACAGGTACGGGAGGCGGTGGCGCAGCCCTTCGAGGTCGCCTTCCCCGTCGCCCGAGGCGTCGGAGAAACTGCGCGGGTAGACCTCGTAGACAACGGCGTCGCGCCACCAGGGGGTCGGAGTCGTCATGCAGGACGATCTACCCGCTCAGCCCTCGGAGTTCACCAGGCTGTGCGCCGCGCGGAAGAGGTAGTCCCAGAGCATCGCGGCGGCCTGCGGCGGGATGTCCAGTTCGTCCACCGCGTCGCGCATATGGCGCAACCACGCGTCCCGTTCGCGCTCTCCGATGGTGAACGGGACGTGCCGCATCCGCAGCCGGGGGTGGCCGCGCCGGTCGTTGTAGGTGGTGGGACCGCCCCAGTACTGCATGAGGAAGAGGCGCAGCCGTTCCTCCGCGGGGCCGAGGTCCTCCTCGGGGTACATCGGGCGCAGGACGGGGTCGTCGGCCACGCCCTGGTAGAACCGGTGGACCAGCCGACGGAAGGTCTCCTCGCCGCCCACAGCCTCGTAAAAGCTCACCTCTTGGTTCATCGGACCAAGCCTATGCCAGGCTGCCCAGCATCACGCCCGCTTCGTCGAAGGCCCGCTTCACCCGGGCCCGCAGCTCCCTGGTGACCTTGTGCTGCTGGTTGGGCGCCGTCTTGATCGTGATCCGGACGACCACCGCGTCGTTGGTGAGCGCCTGAACGCCCCACACGGACGGCTCCTCCAGGATCATCTCCTCCCACTCGGGGTCGGCGACCAGCCCGTCCGCCGTCTCCTGCAGCAGCCTGCGGATCTCGTCGACGTCCTGGTCGGCGGCGACGGGCACGTCCAGCAGGGCGCGGCCCCAGTTCTGGGACTCGTTGCCCAGCCGGGTGATCTCGCCGTTGCGCACGTACCAGACCACCCCGTTGACGTCCCGCAGCCGCGTGATGCGCAGGGTGACCGCCTCGACGGTGCCCTTGGCCGAGCCGGTGTCGACCACGTCGCCCACCCCGTACTGGTCCTCCAGCAGCATGAACAGGCCGGCCAGCAGATCCTTGATCGTGTTCTGCGCGCCGAAGGCGACCGCGGCGCCGACCACGGTGGCACCGGTGAGGATGGGGGTGAGGTTCAGCCCGACCTCGCCCAGCACGGTGAACAGCGCCACACCGTAGATCACCACGGAGGCGATGCTGCGCAGCACCGAGCTCAGCGTCTCCATGCGCTGCCTGCGCCGCTCGCGCATGAGCACGGTGGAGGCGCCCTCGTCCCTGGCGCGGCCCCGTCCGGGCATGGTGCCCGTGGCGATCCGCCCGGTGATCCGGGTGATCAGCCGGTGGAGGTAGTACCGGATCACCATCGCGGCGAGGAAGGCCATGACGGCCCAGATCAACGCGGTGACCAGCCCGTCCAGCCAGTTGTGGAAGAAGCGGGTGAAGTCCTCGCTGCGGGAGAGGTTCCAGGCCGTCCGGCACGCCACGCTGGGCCGGGGGTCGCAGAGGTCGTCGGGTACGGGTTGGCTGATGGAGAACAGCAGAGACCCTCCCCGGGTCGGCCGGCGGTGTCCGCCGAGGTCGTGCGACTTGGTACGGGTCAGATCGTAAGGGACGGACACGATCGGGTCGTACATGTCGCCACGGCAGAACCACCTGGCGGCCCGGGGAGGGCCTGGGCGCGCACCCGGCCCCCTCCGGTGTGAACGGGTGTGCGCCGGGGAGGGTCCGCCGGCCGTCGGGTGGTGTGGGGCCGCGGACCTGAAGGGGTGTTCGGGCGGGTTCCGCGGAGGCGTCGGCCTCCGCGCCTGGTGCCGGGCTCCCGCGGAACCCGCCCGGGTCTAGACGGTCTTCGGCTCCAGGACGCGGGCCACCTTGCGGGCGGCCGCGTCCGGGTCGTCGACCTTGTGCAGGCGCTCGCCCCAGCTCCACCAGAAGTAGTGTTCGGCGGATTCGGGGACGGGCGCGCAGGTGACGTTCTCGGTCAGGCTGGCGGCGTCGGGATTGACCACCCGGAGGAAGACCGGTCCTGAGCGGGCCTGCACCACCCGTGCCACCAGACCGCGTGCGTCCAGGGCGTGGACCAGCTCCTCGAGGTAGGCGATCCGCTCGTTACCGGCCACCTGTAACCCCCTCGGAACTCGGTTGCGAAAGTTTCGTCATCGGCTGCTGCCAGCAGAGAATTGCAAGCTCCGGGAGACGGGTCAAGACCGCGTCTCCGGGCCCGGGACGAGCTTCTTACGCCTGCGTGGAACGTTCTTCCTCCCGGGTGCCACATTCCTGGGCTGCAGGGGGGTTTGTTGCTCCCGTTGCGGTGCGGATTCTTGGTAGACGGTTGGCCGGGGGCGATACGCAGGGTTACGTTGTGGGCGCTGTAGCAAGGAATTACGGCGACTGACCGAGAAACCCGGTCACCGACGCTCGGGGGCGTGCAGAGTGGTGACGTTGCACACATCCGGCGAGTGGTGAGGAGGCCGGCACGGATGGCAGAACCCCCCCCGAAGGAAGCAGAGCGGGCGCGATGGGTGCGCGCGCAGGGCCTGGCCCGAGGACTGAGCAGCGGGCAGATCGCGGCGGAGATCGCCGAACAGTGCGGTCCGCTGTTCAGCACCAGCCGGATCAAAGCCCACCGGCTGGCCAACGGGGTGGCTCTGTCGGACGTGGTGGCCCAGATGCGGGCGCTCTACGAGATGGACGGCAAGCCGCCCCCGAAGATCGGGGAGACCCTGCTGTCCGCCTACGAGAGCGGCTACAAACGCCCAGGTCCGGAGTACCTGCACTACCTCTGCCTGGTCTATCGCGTCGAACCCGGCGATCTCGGTTACCAGGGTCCCTGCGTCTGCGGCAGGGGCCACGAACAACGTTTCGGCGCCGGCACGCAGCTGTCGGCGATGCGGGACGAACCGGAAACCCTGATCGGCGCGGTCCTCGACCGCGGCTGGATCAACCAGCACATCGAGGGGGGGCTTCACCGCGCCGAGGCCTCCGGCTCGATCGACCTAGGAGAGGAGGACGTCGTGCTTCGCCGGACACTACTGCAGTTGCTGGCCGGAGCGGGCGTGGCGCTCGACGGCCAGTTCCTCGGAGCTGTGGACCAGCTCCGCAGGAAGATGGACGACACGCTCGTGAACGCGACGGTGTCGCCCACGATGCTCGACCAGTGGGAGGAGACGATCCTGGGGTACGGCCAGTCGTACCAGTCGACTCCGTCCCTGCGGATGCTCTGTGATGTCCTGCTGGACTTCAGCGAGGTCCGGCGCCTGTGCGACCAGCGCCAGCCGATCGAGCTCCAGGAGAGGCTCTGCCGGATAGCCGCCCAGCTGTCGGGGATCTCGGGGCTGATCATGATCAACCTCGGCGACCACCGGCTGGCCCGCTCGTTCTTCCGCACCGCGCGCACCGCCGCGGACGAGACCGGCGACCGCGGCCTGCGCGCCTGGGTGACCGTGCGGGAGTCCCTGCTCCCGCTGTACTACGGCGACCCCCGTGAGGCCCTGCACCTCGCCCGCAAGGCGCAGGACCTGGCCGGGCGCACCCCCAACGTCGCCGCGGCCATGGCTCCGGCCGTCGAGGCCCGCGCCCTGGGCCAGCTGGCCCTGCGCGGCCGCGCCGACGCGGCGCCGACCGCCCGCCGCGCACTCGTGCGCGGGCGCGCGGTGTTCGACCAGCTCTCCAAGAACGACACCACTGATCTGGTGTTCGGCTTCACCGACCGGCAGATGTCCTTCTACGAGGGGGACACCTACACCAACCTCGGTGACCACCAGAAGGGTGAGGAAGTGCTGCGGTACGCATTGACGCTCTACTCGCCGACGGAGGTCATCGACCGCACCCTGGTCAAGCTCGACCGTGCCGCGTGCTCCATGTACGCCGGCTCACCCGACCAGGCGGCCTCCCGGGCGCGGGAGGCCATCATGGACCTCGAGCCCGAGCACCGCTCCGACATCCTGATGCACCGGGCCCGCCAGCTCGCGGCCGCCGTGCAGCAGCAGCACGGCGACCTGCCCGAGCTGAGGGAGCTGCGCGAGGCGCTGGCCGGGCCGACCGTCCAGAGTCCGCTGGGTCCCGGTGAGGGCACGGGCGGGCCCGCCTCGCCGGCGGACCAGGCCTGAACGCGTGGGAACGGTTGAGAGAGGCGCCGGAACGAGGTTCCGGGGCCCGGAGAGGATGCAGGTCCGCTGGTTCGGCGACCTGCTGGTCCGGCGCTACCTGCCGGAGGACCATGCCGAAGTGCTGCTCCTGCACCGGGAGGGCCTGGCCCGGATCGGGTTGCGGCCGGGCGACGGCGTCTACTACGAACACGATCTGCACCGGTTGGAAGAGCTCTACCTCCAGGACGGCACGGGGGAGTTCCTCGTCGGCCTCCGGGAAGGGGCGCCCGTCGCCATGGGAGGGCTGCGCCGGGTGGACTCCTGGACGGGGGAGCTCGTCCGGTTGCGGGTCCGCCCGGAGTTGCAGCGCCACGGGTACGGGGCGGCCATGCTGTCGGCGTTGGAGGACCGGGCGAGGGAGCTGGGCTACGGTCGGCTCATCGGTGACACCACCGAGTTCCAGGGGGCCGCGCTGCAGCTGTACCGCAAGTTCGGCTGGAAGGAGACCGGCCGCAGGAGCATCAACGGGATCCTGAACATCTACGGAGAGAAGTACTTGTAACGCTGAGAAGTAATGTTCCTGCTTTTCGGGCGCCCGTTCCCGGCCGTGAGGCCGGGAACGGGCGCTCCGCCGTACCGGCATCACTCCAGGGCGAGCCCGGTGTGGCGGGCGAGGAAGGACATGGTGTCGACCGACAGGTCCACACTGCGGCTCAGCGAACGCGCCCCGTGCCCGACCTCGGCCTCGTTGCGCAGCAGGACCGGGCCGCCGCCGCCCGACGCGACGGCGTGCTGGAGCGCGGCGCACATCTTGCGGGCGTGCAGCGGGTCGACCCGGCTGTCGCTCTCGAACACGGTGAACAGCGTCGCCGGGTAGGCCACGCCCTCCTTCACGTGGTGGTACGGGGAGTAGTCCAGCAGCCACGCGAACTGCTCGGGGTCCTCGGCCGAGCCGTACTCCACGTTCCACGTCTGGCCCAGACCGAACTTCTCATACCGGATCATGTCCAGCAGCGGGGCGGAGCAGACGACCGCCGCGTACAGGTCGGGCCGCTGGGTGAGCGCCGCGCCCACCAGCAGCCCGCCGTTGGAGCCGCCGGAGATCGCCAGCCGGTCGGGCGCCGTCCAGCCGTCGGCGATGAGGCGTTCGGCCGCGGCGTGGAAGTCGTCGAAGACGTTCTGCTTGTTGCCGAGCATGCCGGCGCGGTGCCACTCCTCGCCCTCCTCGGAGCCGCCGCGCAGGTTGGCGATGGCGTAGACGCCGCCCGCCTCCACCCAGGCGAGGATGCCCGCCGAGTAGGCCGGGGTCAGCGAGACGTTGAAGCCGCCGTAGCCGTACAGGATGGTCGGCTTCGGGCCGCCTTCCAGGCTGCCGAGCACCAGCATCCGCACGGTGGTGCCGTCCTTGGAGGTGTAGGCGATCTGCCGCGCCTGGACGGCCGGGACCTCGACGCTGCCGGGAGGCGCCGCCCACAGCGTCGTCTCGCCGGTGCGGGCGTCGTAGTGCTGCACCCCGCCGGGGGTGACGCTGTCGGTGTAGCCGAACCATGCCTCGTGGCCGCCCTCGGGCCGCTCGACCAGGCCGCCGATGGAGCCGAGGCCCGGCAGCGGCACCTCGCCCAGCCGCTCGCCGGTGGCCAGGTCGTGGACGGTGATCTCGCTGACGGCGTGCCGCGTCCAGCCCGCCAGCAGCACCGGGCGCTCCAGGTCGTCGAGGATGGCGAAGTCGCTCAGCACCGCCTCGGCGTCCTCGGGGACGAGGTCCGTCCAGTTCTCGTACGCCAGGTCCGCCGGGTCGGCGACGGCCAGCCGGGCCCGCGGCGCGTCGCGGTCGGTGAAGACGTAGGCGCGCCCGTCACGGCCGAAGTGCACGCCCGTCTGGGCGTCCACGTCGAGCTGGACGGGCAGGAGCGCGGGGTTCTCCAGCGGGCTCGCGGACAGGTCGGCGTACCACAGGTCGTTGCGGGGCGCGGTGCCGCGGGAGGCCGAGATCGTCAGCCAGCGGCCGTCGCGGCTGACCGAGACCCCGTAGTAGTTGGTCTTCTCCATGCCCTCGCCGAAGACCAGGACGTCGTCGCGGTCCGGGTCGGTGCCCAGCCGGTGCAGGTAGACCCGCCGGTGGTACTGGTCCTCGCCCTCGGGCACCTGGTCGGCGGGCAGCCGGCGCACGTAGTAGAACGCCTCGCCGCCCGGCAGCCAGGCGACGTTGGTGTAGCGGCAGCGGTCGATGGGGCCCTCGACGGTGTCCCCGGTGGCCACGTCCATGACCGACAGCTTGGACTCCTCGTCGCCGCCGACCGACAGCTGGTAGGCCAGCAGCCGGCCCTCCTTGTCGGGCTGCCAGGCGTCCAGGGTGGTGGTGCCCGCGGCGTTCAGCGCGATCGGGTCGATCAGCGCGCGCTCGGTGCCGTCCGGGTCGACGGTGTAGAGGACCGACAGCTCCTGCTCGGCGGTGCGGCGCATGAAGAAGCGCCGCTCGCCGCGCCAGACGGGGGCCGAGACGTTGCCCGAGCCGAGCAGCTCGGTGATGCGGGCCCGGAGCCGCTCCCGGCCCGGCAGGCCGTCCACCTGCGCGTGGAACAGCTCGTCCTCCGCCCGCAGCCACTCCTTGGTCTCGGCGCTCTGCGCGTCCTCCAGCCAGCGGTACGGGTCGGCGACCCGATGTCCGTGGAGCTCTTCGACGATGTCCTGACGATGCGCTGCCGGGTAGTCCATGGGGGTCAGCCTACTCAGCGAAAGGCGGGGTGATCCGCTCCCCTGTGGATCGTCCGGCGGCCGGCGGCGCGCCGCCGGCCGCGCGCGTCCGGGGGCGGCTCCAACGGAAGCCTCACCCCCCGGACGTGACTGCGGTCGCCCCGAACAGGGCATAAAGGGGTAGCGCGAACCGCTTCTCATTGGTCACACTGTTGGACAGCGTGGGGTCGTCGACTCACTCGCCTGGAGGAGGTCCTCGTGGCGGATGTATCGGATTCGGCCGAGCCAGGTGCCCGGCCTCGGGATGCTCTGTGCGGTCTGTCGCGTTCGCGACCAGGCCGCAGACGACGACGAAGGCGGATACCGGCCGTCCCGCACCTCCGGGTGGAGGCGGGCTGATGCGCCAGGTCCTTCTCCTGAACGCGACGTATGAACCACTCACGACGCTGCCCCTGCGACGGGCGGTATGCCTCGTGCTGCGGGAGAAGGCGGAGGTCGTGCACCACGACTCCTCGGGCGCTCACCTGCGGTCCGCGAGCTCCTCCATGCAGGTGCCCTCGGTCATCAGGCTGCGGCGCTACGTCCGCATCCCCTTCCGGACCAGGATCCCGCTGACCCGGGCCGCGCTCATGCGGCGCGACAACTACCGGTGCGTCTACTGCGGCAAGAAGGCCGAGACCATCGACCACGTGCTCCCGCGCAGCAAGGGCGGCAAGCACACGTGGGAGAACTGCGTGGCCTCCTGCACCCCCTGCAACCACCGCAAGGCCGACCGGCTCCTGGAGGAGCTCGGCTGGTCCCTGGACATCCCCCCGGCCGTCCCGCGCGGCGCCCACTGGCGCCTGATCGGGCTGATCGGCTCCGACGGCGACCCCCAGTGGGCCGCCTACGTCACCGAACCCGCCGCATAGACTACGGACATGCCCCGCTACGACTACCGCTGCCGCTCCTGCGGCTCCACCTTCGAGCTGTCCCGCCCCATGTCGGCCTCGGGCGACCCCGCGGTCTGCCCCGAGGGCCACGACGACACCGTCAAACTGCTGTCCACCGTCGCGGTGACCGGCGGCGCCGCCGCTCCGGTCCAGCGCCCCTCCGGCGGCGGAGGCGGCTGCTGCGGCGGAGGCTGCTGCGGCTGACCCGCCCCAGAACGCCCCGCCGCGACTCCGCACGCCCGATCCGGGCCGCGACGAACGCGGAGCCGCCGACACTGATCATGCCGTGATCCCGCACGTCCCGTCCCGGCGGCGGGTTCGGCGCTCCCGGCCGTCAGGGCGGGCCCGCACCGCGGGCCGTACGCGTCGAGGCCCCCGCTTCCGGCTGGAAGCGGGGGCCTCTGCGTTGGGGTCCGGCGGGCGGCGTCGGGCCGGTCTAGCCGATGCCGCCGAGCTGGGAGACGTCGCGGGCGGCGCCGGTGGAGGCCGAGGTGGCCATGGCGGCGTAGGCCTGCAGGGCGGCGCTGACCGGGCGCTGGCGGTCCTTGGGGCGGTGGCCGCCGAGGTCGGCCAGGAGCTTCTCGCGGCGGGCGGCCAGCTCCTCCTCGGGGACGTCCAGTTCCAGGACGCGGCGCGGGATGTCGATGACGACGCGGTCGCCGTCCTCCACCAGGGCGATCTTGCCGCCGGCCGCGGCCTCGGGGGAGGCGTGGCCGATGGACAGGCCGCTGGTGCCGCCGGAGAAGCGGCCGTCGGTGATCAGCGCGCAGGCCTTGCCCAGGCCCCGGCCCTTGAGGAAGGACGTGGGGTAGAGCATCTCCTGCATGCCGGGACCGCCCCGCGGACCCTCGTAGCGGATCACCACGACGTCACCGGCCTTGACCTTCTTGCCGAGGATGCCCTCGACCGCGTCCTCCTGGGACTCGAAGACCACCGCGGGGCCGGAGAACGTCCACAGCTCCTCCTCGACGCCCGCGGTCTTCACGATCGCGCCGTCGGGGGCGATGTTGCCGTACAGCACCGCCAGGCCGCCGTCCTTGGTGTAGGCGTGCTCGACCGAGCGGACGCAGCCGTTCTCCCGGTCCAGGTCCAGGGCGTCCCAGCGGGTGTCCTGGCTGTAGGCCTCGGTGGTGCGCACCCCGCCGGGCGCGGCGTGGTACAGCTCCAGCGCGTCGGGCCTGACCTGCTCCGAGCGCGGGTCCCAGGCGTCCAGGAACTCGCCCAGCGACGAGCCGTGGATGGTGTGCACGTCGCGGTGCAGCAGCCCGGCGCGGTCCAGTTCGCCCAGCAGGGCGGGGATGCCGCCGGCGCGGTGCACGTCCTCGACGTGGTACTTGGCGGTGGCGGGCGCGACCTTGCAGATGCAGGGCACCCGGCGGGAGAGCTCGTCGATCTCCTTGAGGCCGAAGTCGACGTTCGCCTCGCGGGCCGCGGCCAGCAGGTGCAGGATCGTGTTGGTCGAGCCGCCCATGGCCACGTCCAGGGCCATCGCGTTCTCGAAGGCGTCGCGGGTGGCGATCGACAGCGGCAGGACGGAGGCGTCGTCCTGCTCGTAGTAGCGCCGGGAGATGTCCATGATGACGCGCCCGGCCTCCTGGAAGAGGGCCTTGCGGGCGGCGTGGGTGGCCAGCGTGGTGCCGTTGCCCGGCAGCGCCAGGCCGAGGGCCTCGGTGAGGCAGTTCATCGAGTTGGCGGTGAACATGCCCGAGCAGGAGCCGCAGGTCGGGCAGGCGTTCTCCTCCAGCTCGTCCAGCTCCTCCTGGGAGACGGACTCGTCGGCCGCGGCGATCATCGGGTCGATGAGGTCGAGCTTGCGCACGGTCTTGGCGGTGCCGTCGACGACGGTGACCTTGCCGGCCTCCATCGGGCCGCCGGAGACGAAGACGGTGGGGATGTTCAGCCGCAGCGCGGCGATGAGCATGCCCGGGGTGATCTTGTCGCAGTTCGATAGGCAGATCAGCGCGTCGGCGCAGTGCGCCTCGACCATGTACTCGACGGCGTCGGCGATCAGCTCGCGCGAGGGCAGCGAGTAGAGCATGCCGTGGTGGCCCATGGCGATGCCGTCGTCGACCGCGATGGTGTTGAACTCCCGCGGGATTCCGCCCGCCTCGCGGACGGCCTCGGCCACGACCTGGGCGACCTCGCGCAGGTGGACGTGGCCCGGCACGAACTGGGTGAAGCTGTTGGCGATCGCGATGATCGGCTTGCCGAAGTCCTCGCGGGCGACGCCGGTGGCGCGCAGCAGGGCGCGCGCGCCCGCCATGTTGCGGCCGTGGGTGACCGTACGAGACCTGAGCGGAGGCATGAAGGGACTCTCCCAACCGTGGATCTGAAGGTGGGCGGCCCCGGGTGGGGGCGTCACGAAGGAAGTCGGTGCACCCCAGCCTACCGAACGACGGCACCCCGCCCGCTCCCGGCGGGGTGCGCTCGCCTCCATGCCGGAGATCGGCGGTCAGTCGAACTTGGACGGCAGGATCTTGGCGGCGGCGTCGGCGATCCTGGCGACCTCCTCGTCCGTCAGGACCTTGGGGCGTTTTCGCAGGTAATTCCTGGCTTTTCCACCCGAGTAGACGTCCACGTTGCGCACGGTCATCACCCGCCACGGCACGGACGGGCCGTAGATCGCCACCGACGGCTGGACCGGGATCTCCTGGCCCAGCGTCAGGCTGAGCAGCCGGCTGGCCTGGTTGGCCTCCCAGCGCGCCTCGTCCAGCCGGTCCTTCTTCTCGAACGGCCCGTGGAACAGCCTCGTGTGCGACAGGGTGCGCACCGGGAGCCGCTTGTCCCAGGACTCGGAGTCGATCGCGAAGACCCCCGTCGGGCCGATCACCAGGTGGTCGATCTGCCCGTCGCTGACGCCGTCGTCGTCGCGGGGGATGGACCGGGCGTGCAGCACCCGCCAGCCCTTCTTGCTCAGGCCGCTCAGCTGCTTGGCGGTCTTGCGCTCGGCCGGCGACGCGCGGGGCCCGCCGTCCCCCGCCCTGGCCTTGCGGATCGTGTCCGCGACCACCGCGACCACCGCGGCCGTCAGGCCGATGCGGGGGTCGAAGACGATCGCGAACAACAGGCCGACGACGGCGGCGAACGCCACCCGCAGGATCCACCGGCGCACGTCGGGACGGGCCAGGATCTCGCGGAAGTCGAGGTTCCCGCCGCCCTCCGGCGGCTGCCCTCGGGCGTCGCCGGTCTCGCCACGGTCGGTCATGGCCATAGCTCAACCCCTCTTCGGGAAACGGACGCTTCGTGATCAGCCGGCCTCGGGGACATGATCCTCTGCGCGCAGGGTAACCACGTGCGCCCGCGGCCGCCTAGGGGGGTCCGGTTAACAGTTTTCTTGCCTGCCCGACCGGATTGACAACATTTACCGGCGGGTAAGTTCTTCTGCCCGGCACTTACTGCCGCCAGATCACGACCAGCGCGCAGTCGTCGTCGTGCGCGTCCGACATCGACTGGACGATCTCCCGCGCGCCCCGGCGGAAGCCCTGGGGGATCAGCCGCTCGGCCTCGCCCAGCAGAGCGTCGATGCCGGCGTCCAGGTCCCGGCCGGGGATCTCCACCAGGCCGTCGGTGTAGAGCATGAGCGCGTCGCCCGGCCGGAGGCGGCCGCTCTCCGGCTCGCACTTGAGGTCGGGCACCACGCCCAGCACCACGCCCTTGGCGGTGCCGACCTGCCAGGTGCCGCTGGAGGCGACGAACTTGACGGCCGGGGGGTGCCCGGCGGACTCCACGGTGTACTCACCGCTCTCCAGGTCGACCACCACGTGGACGGCGGTGACGAAGCCCTCGTCCCAGCGCTGCCGGTGGAGGTAGGTGTTGCAGGCCGACAGGAACGTCTCGGCGCGGACCGAGCCGAGCAGCCCGCCGAACGCCCCGGAGAGCATGAGCGCCCGGGTGCCGGCCTCGATGCCCTTGCCCGAGACGTCCACCAGCGCGACCTCCAGGAGGTCGCGGCCGTCGTCGGAGAGGTGCCGGCAGGAGACCACGAAGTCGCCGCCGAAGGAGGAGCCGCCCGCCTGCGCCAGCTCGACCTTGCTGTCCCAGCCCTGCGGCAGCGCCGGGATCTGGCCCTGGCGGTTGAGCCGGTCGCGCAGCTCCAGCAGCATCGACTCGCCGCGCAGGCCCTGGACGCCCAGCTGCTGGCGGGTGCGCGAGAGCGACAGGCCGAGCAGGGTGGTCAGCGCGAGGGTGATGACGATGCCGGGGGAGAAGCTGCGCTCCAGGGCGAAGGAGTCGATGCTCAGCACCACGGCGACCACGACGAGCAGCGCGCTGAAGGCGCGCACCCGCAGCACCAGCCCGCCGGCCAGGACGATGAGCACCAGGGCGCTGGGCGGGAACCAGCGCTGGGAGACCAGGAGCGTTCCCAGGCACATGAGCGCCGAGGCCAGGGCCAGGGCGGCGAAGAGGTAGCGCTCGCGGACCCGGCCGCGCCGCAGCCAGCGGTAGAGGGTCACCAGGAAGGGCACGCGCCTCAGCTGGGCACGTACCTTCGGCGGGAGCAGGTGAACCAGGCGCTGAAGCATGTCGCCCGCCACTGTACCGAGCGAAACGCGCGGAGGGCGGTAATCCACCGCACCCTTACCTTCATGGCATCGCTTGACCCTTGCTGTTGCGACTTACTTGCAATTAATCTGGACGGGTTCCCACCGGAACAAGACCCCCTGATGAGGGAGGAATGCCGCTGTGCATGTTCCCGACGGGTTCATCGACGCTCCGGTGTCGGCGGTCGCGGGAGTGATCGCCGCAGCCGGGATCGCGGTGTCGCTGCGCGGCTCACGCCGCGAGCTGGACGACCTCACCGCCCCGCTGGCCGGGCTCACCGCCGCCTTCGTCTTCGCCGCCCAGATGCTCAACTTCCCCGTCGCCGGCGGCACCAGCGGCCACCTGCTGGGCGGGGCGCTCGCCGCCATCCTGGTCGGGCCGTTCACCGGGGTCCTGGTGGTCTCGGTGGTGCTGGCCGTCCAGGCGCTGATCTTCGCCGACGGCGGCCTGACCGCCCTCGGGGTGAACATCACGATCATGGCGGTGGTGACGGCCGCCGTCGGGTACGGGGTGTTCCGCCTCCTGGTGAGGGTGCTGCCGCGCTCCCGGCCGAGCGCGACGGCCGCGGCGTTCGTCGCGGCGCTGGTCTCGGTGCCCGCCTCCGCCCTGTCCTTCGTCGCCTTCTACGCCGTGGGCGGAACCACCGACGTCCCCCTGTCCACGGTCGTCCCGGCGATGCTGGGCGTGCACGTCCTCATCGGCCTGGGCGAGGCGCTGATCACCGCGCTGACGGTCTCCAGCGTGCTGGCCGTCCGGCCCGACCTGGTCCACGGGGCCCGCGGCCTGTCCGAACCGCTGAGGCTGGTCGTGAACGAACCGCGCAGGCCCGAGGAGGCGGCGAGCTGATGAGCCTGAGGAGACTGCTGGCCCTGGGCGTCCTCGTCGCCGCCGTCCTGGCCGGGATCGTCAGCTACTACGCCAGTTCCCACCCCGACGGCCTGGAACGGGTCGCCGAGGACAAGGGCTTCAACGCCGAGGAGAAGGACCACGCGCTGGGGGACTCCCCGCTGGCCGACTACGGGGTGAAGGGCGTGGCGGACGAGCGCGCCTCCGTGGGCCTGTCCGGGATCATCGGCGTGGGCGTGGTCCTCGTCGCGGGGACGGGGCTCTTCTGGATGCTGCGCGGCCGTCCGGACGGCGGGGGCGAACCGGCCGAACCGGCAGGGAAGACGCGCGCCTGAGATGGGCGCGGGGCACGCTCACCCGATGTACCGGCCGGGGGACTCGCCGGTGCACCGGCTGCCCCCGCACTGCAAGATCCTCGCCGTGCTCGGCTTCGTGCTGGCCGTGGTCGCCACCCCGCGCGAGCAGATGTGGGCCTTCGCGGTCTACGCGCTGCTGCTCGCGGGAGCGGCCGCGTTCGCCGGGGTCCCGTACGGGCACGTCGCCCGGCGGGTGCTGATCGAGGTCCCGTTCGTGGGGTTCGCCTTCCTGCTGCCGTTCCTGGCCACCGGCCCCCGGGTGGAGGTGCTCGGCCTGGAGGTGAGCCAGAACGGCCTGTGGGGGGCCTGGAACATCCTGGCCAAGGGGACGCTCGGCGTGGTCGCCTCGATCCTGCTGGCCACCACCACCGAGCCCAGGGTGCTGCTGCTGGGCGTCGAGCGGCTGCGCGTCCCGCCGCTGCTCACCCAGATCGCCACTTTCATGTTCCGCTACGGCGACGTGGTGGTGGCGGAGATGCGCCGGATGAGGACGGCCCGCGCGGCCCGCGGCTTCGAGGCCCGCGACCTGCGCGACGCCCGGATCCTGGGACGCTCCCTCGGCGCGCTGTTCCTGCGCTGCTTCGAGCGGGGCGAGCGGGTCCACCTGGCCATGCTCAGCCGCGGCTACGACGGTCGGATGCCCGTTCTGCTGAGGACCGACGCCTCCGGCGGCCAGTGGGCGGCCAGCGCGGTCCTGCCCGCCACCGCCGCGGCGGTCTCGCTGGCTGCTTGGATGGCGCAGTGGACGCTTCTCTGAAGGTCAGCGGGCTGGCCTACGCCTACCCGGACGGCACGCAGGCCCTGTTCGGCGTGGACGTCACCATCGGCAGGGGCGAGCGGGTCGCGCTCCTGGGGCCCAACGGGGCGGGCAAGACGACGTTCGTGCTGCACCTGAACGGGATCCTGCACGGCGGGGCCGGGACGGTGCGCGTCGGCGGCATGGAGGTCGACCCCCGCGACAAGAAGGCGCTCAGGGAGATCCGCCGCCGGGTCGGCCTGGTCTTCCAGGACCCCGACGACCAGCTGTTCATGCCGACCGTCCGCGAGGACGTGGCGTTCGGCCCGGCGAACCTGGGCGTGCGCGGCGCGGAGCTGGAGCGCAGGGTCGCCGCGGCGCTGGAGCGGGTCGGCATGGCGCACGTGGCCGACCGGGCGCCCCAGCACCTGAGCTTCGGGCAGCGCCGGCGCGTGGCCGTGGCGACGGTCCTGGCGATGGAGCCGGAGATCCTGGTGCTGGACGAGCCGTCGTCCAACCTCGACCCTGCCTCGCGCCGGGAGCTCGCCGAGATCCTGTCGTCGCTGGACGTCACGGTGCTGATGGTCACCCACGACCTGCCGTACGCGGCGCAGCTGTGCCCGCGCTCGCTCGTCCTGTCCGGCGGGGTGGTCGTGGCGGACGGGCCGACGCACGAGCTGCTGGCCGACGAGCGGCTCATGGCCGAGCACCGGCTGGAGCTGCCCTACGGGTTCGTCGTCCCGCAGCGCTCCTGACGAAGTCCCCGTCCTCTGACGGTGCGTTCCGGTTGCGCCACCCCCGGTGATCCACCAGACTGACCATGACAACGGTTTTCATTGTTATGTCTCATCGTCGTGCCGTGCCGGGCACCGAACATCAGGGGGGAAGCGTGAAGGTCGCTTTCGTGGGCAAGGGCGGTAGCGGGAAGACGACGCTCTCGTCGTTGTTCGTCCGCCACCTGGCCGGGGTCGGGCTGCCCGTCGTGGCCGTGGACGCCGACATCAACCAGCACATGGGCACCGCGCTCGGGCTGCCGGAGGGGCTCGCGGCCCCGGCGCTGGGCGACCACCTGCCGGCGCTCAAGGAGTACCTGCGCGGGGACAACCCGCGGATCTCCTCGGCCGCCGCGATGGTCAAGACGACGCCGCCCGGCGCGGGCTCCCGGCTGCTGCGCCTGCACGGCCCCGACCCGTTCCACACCGAATACGCGCTCGCCCTGCAGCCGGGCCTGTCCCTCCTGGCCACCGGCCCGTTCACCGACGACGACCTGGGCGTGGCGTGCTACCACTCCAAGACCGGCGCGGTGGAGCTGTACCTCAACCACCTGGTCGACGGTCCGGGCGAGTACGTCGTGGTCGACATGACCGCCGGGGCCGACACCTTCGCGTCGGGGCTGTTCACCCGGTTCGACGTGATGTTCCTGGTGGCCGAGCCGACCCGCAAGGGGGTGAGCGTCTACCGGCAGTACACCGAGTACGCCCGGGACTACGACGTCGCGATCAAGGTCGTCGGCAACAAGGTCCACGACGAGGAGGACGTCGCCTACCTGCGCGAGCACGTGGGGGAGGACCTGCTGACCTGGTTCGGGCACTCCCCGGCGGTGCGGGCGATCGAGCAGGGGCGGCCCGGCGCCGCCCTGGAGGACGCCGGCGTCGCGGCCCTGGACGTGCTGCGCAAGGCCGTCGACGAACGGGTCAAGGACTGGCCGAAATACCTGGAGCAGGCCGCGGAGTTCCACCGCAGGAACGCCCGCAGCTGGGCCAACCGGGCGGTCGGCGAGGACCTGGAGGCGCAGATCGACCCCGGATTCGCCTTCCCCGGCTGAGCTTGGGAGACTTGGCGCATGCGAGTTCACCTGGGATCCGACCACGCCGGCTACGAGTTGAAGGAGCACCTGGTCGGGTGGCTCAAGGCGGCCGGCCACGAGCCCGTCGACGCCGGACCGTCGGTCTACGACGCCCTCGACGACTACCCGCCGTTCGTGCTGCGCGCCGCCGAGGCCGTCGCGGCCGACCCCGGTTCGCTGGGCATCGTGCTGGGCGGCTCGGGCAACGGCGAGGCCATCGCCGCCAACAAGGTCAAGGGCGTGCGCGCCGCGCTGGCGTGGAGCGAGGCCACCGCGACGCTGGCGCGCGAGCACAACGACGCCAACGTCATCAGCATCGGGGCGCGCCAGCACTCGCTGGCGGAGGCCACCCGGTTCGTGGAGCTGTTCCTGGCCACGCCGTACTCCGACGAGTCCCGGCACACCCGCCGGATCGAGATGCTCAGCGCGTACGAGACCACCGGCGAGCTTCCGCCGCTGCCCTAACCCTGCTCGCCGCGTTTGCGGAGCCTGCGAAGACGCTGCCGTTCTCCCTTGCTGGACTTCGGCGGCGTCTTCGGCGTCGCGGCCTCTCCGGCAGGCGTCGCGGCCTCCGGTACGGGCACGGCGGGCGCGGGTCCGGCGCTCTCGGCGGGTCCGTCGGCGGGGGGCCCGCCGGGTCCGGGACGGGAGACGTCCCGGACCCGCATCGCCACCCCGAGGGTGATCCGCAGCTGCTGGGCCATGGACTCGGCGGTACCCGCCGGATGACTACTCGAAACTGGGCGAAACGTCTCGAGAGCGCTTGAGTTCAAAGAAACCGGGCGTACCGGCCACAAGGCGCACTCCGTCCCAGAGTCGGACGGCGTCCTCGCCGCGGGGGATCGGGGTGACCACCGGGCCGAAGAAGGCGACGCCCTCGACCTCGATGACCGGGGTGCCGACGTCCTGGCCGACCTTGTCGATGCCGACCCGGTGGGAGGCGCGCAGCGCGCCGTCGTACTGCTCGTCCTTGGCGGCGCCGATCAGCTCCGCGTCGAGGCCCGCGGCCTCCAGCGCCTCGGCGACGACCTCGTCGCCCACCCCGCGGCCCTGGTCGTGGATCCGGGTGCCGAGCTCGGTGTAGAGGGCGCCCAGGACCTGCGCGCCGTACTTCTGCTCGGCGGCGATCGCCACCCGTACCGGGCCCCAGGCCTTCTGCATCATCTCGACGTACTGGGCGGGCAGCTCGCGCCCCTCGTTGAGGACCGCGAGGGACATCACGTGCCAGCGCGGCTCGATCGGGCGCAGCTTCGCGACCTCGTGGATCCACCGGGACGTGATCCAGGCCCACGGACACATCGGGTCAAACCAGAAATCGACCGGGACTTTCTCGTTTTCGGACAAGCCAGGCTCCTAGCGGAAGGTGTTCTCCCTGCGCACAACGCGGGACGGCGAGCGGTGAATTCCCGCGAACCGGGTAGACGTGAAAAGATCCAGAGAGCTATCAGACAGATTTCGGGAGGGCACGTGGCAGGCAACCTCACGCGCGACGAAGCGCGGGAAAGGGCCCGGCTGCTGACCGTCGAGTCGTATGAGGTGGAGCTGGACATCACCGCCGGCAACGGCGAGGGTGCGGTCTCCACCGGGACCGAGCGCTTCGGCTCGGTCACCACCGTGCGGTTCGGCGCCGAGGCCGGCGCGACCACCTTCATCGACCTGCACGACGCGGTCGTCACGGAGGCCGTGCTGAACGGGACCCCGCTCGACCCCTCCACCTACGACGCCGAGAAGGGCAGGCTCGCGCTGCCCTCCCTGGCGGAGTCCAACGAGCTCGTCGTCAGGGCCGAGATCCTCTACTCGCGCACGGGCGAGGGCCTGCACCGGATGGTCGACCCGGTCGACGGCGGGGTCTACCTCTACACCCAGTTCGAGACGGCCGACGCGCACCGCATGTTCGCGTGCTTCGACCAGCCCGACCTGAAGGCCGCCCACACGTTCACCGTGACGGCTCCGCGGGAGTGGCAGGTCATCTCCAACACCGCCCCCGAGCAGGACGGCGGCGTCTGGCGTTTCCCGGCGACCGAGAAGATCTCCACCTACATCACCGCGCTCGTCGCGGGCCCGTACCACGTGGTGCGCGACTCCTACGACGGCGGGCGCATCCCGCTGGGCATCTACTGCCGCGCGTCCCTGGCGGAGTTCCTGGACGCCGACGCCATCTTCGAGGTCACCAAGCAGGGCTTCGAGTACTTCGAGCGGGTCTTCGACTATCCGTACCCCTTCGGCAAGTACGACCAGCTGTTCGTGCCGGAGTTCAACGCCGGCGCCATGGAGAACGCGGGCTGCGTGACGTTCCTGGAGGACTACGTCTTCCGGTCGCGCGTGACGGACGCCGCCTACGAGCGCCGCGCCGAGACGATCCTGCACGAGATGGCGCACATGTGGTTCGGCGACCTCGTCACCATGCGCTGGTGGGACGACCTGTGGCTGAACGAGTCGTTCGCCACCTACATGTCGGTGTTGTGCCAGGCCGAGGCCACCCGCTGGAAGACCGCCTGGACGACCTTCGCCAACATGGAGAAGGCCTGGGCGTACCGGCAGGACCAGCTGCCCTCCACGCACCCGATCGCCGCCGACATCCCCGACATCCGGGCGGTGGAGGTCAACTTCGACGGCATCACCTACGCCAAGGGCGCGTCCGTCCTCAAGCAACTCGTCGCCTACGTCGGGCTGGAGAACTTCCTCGAGGGCGTGCGCCGCTACTTCCAGCGGCACGCGTGGGGCAACACCGTCCTGGCGGACCTGCTGGACGCGCTGGAGGAGACCTCCGGCCGCGAGCTGACGTCCTGGTCCAAGGAATGGCTGGAGACCTCCCAGGTCAACACGCTCCGCCCGTCGTACGAGGTGGACGAGGCGGGCGCGTTCACGAGCTTCGCGGTGCTGCAGGAGGCCGTGGCCCAGTACCCGACGCTGCGCTCGCACCGGCTGGCGATCGGCCTGTACGACCGCACGTCCGAGGGCCTGGTGCGCCGCAGGCGCGTCGAGCTCGACGTCGTCGGCGCGCGCACCGAGGTGCCCGAGCTGGTCGGCGAGCGGCGTCCCGACCTGGTGCTGGTCAACGACGACGACCTCACCTACGCCAAGGTCCGGCTGGACGAGCACTCGCTGAACACCCTGGTCTCCTCGATCGGCCAGATCAAGGAGAGCCTGCCGCGGGCGCTGTGCTGGTCGGCGGCCTGGGACATGTGCCGCGACGCGGAGATGGCCACCCGCGACTACGTGAAGCTGGTGCTGTCGGGCATCGGCGGCGTCAGCGACATCACGGTCGCCCAGACGCTGCTGCGCCAGGCACGCACGGCCATCGGCCAGTACGCCGACCCCGCGTGGCGGGACGAGGGCCTGCGGCTGATGGCCGACGGGCTGTTCGAGCTGGCGCGGGCCGCCGAGCCGGGTTCGGACTTCCAGCTCAACTACGTGCAGGCCTTCACCGGCGCCGCCGTCGCGGGTCCGCACCTGGACTTCGTCAAGGGCCTGCTCGAGGGCACGACGGAGCTGGAGGGGCTGAAGGTCGACACCGACCTGCGCTGGACGCTGCTGCGGCGGCTGGTCGTGCGCGGCAGGGCCGGCGAGGCCGAGATCGAGGCCGAGCACCGGCGGGACGCCACGGCCGCGGGCGAGCGGCACGCCGCCGCGTGCCGGGCCGCGATCCCCACGCCCGAGGCCAAGCGGGCGGCGTGGGACCGCGTCATCGGCGGCGACCTGCCGAACGCGGTGTTCCGCGCGACGCTGGGCGGGTTCGTGGAGCCCGACCAGGCCGAGCTGCTGGAGCCCTACACCGAGGAGTACTTCTCCGAGGTCGGCCGGGTGTGGCGCGAGTGGAGCAGCGACATGTCGCAGACGTTCGCGGAGGTCGCCTACCCGTTCCTCAACATCACGCAGGCGACGATCGACCGCACCGACGCCTACATCGAGGCGGAGAAGCCGCCGTCGGCGCTCGTCCGGCTGCTGTCGGAGGGCCGTGACGGGGTGGCGCGGGCGCTGCGGGCGCGGGCCAAGGACGCGGCCGCGGGCTGAGTCGTTCGTTCGGAAGGGCCGTCCGGGAGTTCCCGGGCGGCCTTCGCCGTATCAGTCCAGTTCGCCGCGCAGGCCCTGGAGGCTGGGTCCGTACAGGCGCAGGACGCGGGCGGTGAGCTCCTGGACGCTCACCGCGCCGGATCCGCCTGAGCGGCGGTGGATCCAGCTGGGGATGCGCCAGGGCCGCATCAGGACGACGCCGCCCGCCGTCATCCGGGTGTCCTTGGGCTGGCCGCCGTGTATCGCGACGATGATGGACGCCTTGACCGGCAGCCCGAGTTCGCCCGAGAGCGTCTCGGAGACGCTCTGCGCGAGCTTCTCCAGCCTGGCGATCACGTGGGCGCGGGACTCCTTGCCGACGAACAGCCGCCCCTTCACCGACAGCAGGGTGTCCTCGGGCGAGTACACCTGGTTCTCCACCAGCCAGACCCGGCTGTCCCCGACCACGAGGTGGGGGAAGGGCCCGTAGCCGGGGACCACCCGCCGGTGCAGCACGCTGTAGCCCCGCAGCTCCAGCGTCTTCAGGATGCGCGCGGTGTGGGCGGCGCCGCTCTCGCCCCGCCGCCACACCCGCGTGGTCAGCCGCCGCTGCGCCTCGAACAGCAGGTCGCCGGCGATGTAGACGAGTCCGGCGACGACGGCGATGACGGGATCGGTGAGCCACCAGGCCAGGGCCGCGAGGATGACCGCGTTGCGCGCCCGTGCCTTCCACCGCTGTCGCCTTCCCTCCAGCCACAGCCGTTCGTGGACCTGTTGGGGGGAGTTGCCCACCAAGGCGTCATTGTCGCCCTGGTAGATATTGTTGCCGAACATACTTCTATGGTCGCTTAGTCACAGTCAAAAGCAATATATCCGGGCGGTAACGGAGAGTTGTCAAATCACGGGGTGGGCACGACCGTTGACACTCTTCGCCACGATGTGGTCGTGTTTCCTAGATCGGACCGATCATCCATGGGGTGCACAAGTGAAGAAAGTCACGCTGGGGGCGACGCTGCTCGCCGGTTCGCTCGTCCTGGTGCCGCTGGCCGAGAGCGCCTCCGCCGCACCGGCCTCCGCGCCCGCGGCCACGGCCGCGCGGGCCGCTGACACGCCGAACCTGAAGACGGGCAGCAAGGGGGCGGCGGTCGAGCGGCTGCAGCTCCGCCTGAGGGAGCTGCACTACGACCCGGGCAAGGCCGACGGGCGTTACGGCTCGTCGACCAGGGCCGCGGTCTGGGCGTTCCAGAAGGTGAACAGGCTGCCGGTGAAGGCCTCGGGCCTCGTCGGCAAGAAGACCTGGGCGGCTTTGGAGGACCCGAGGACGCCCAAGCCCGTCACGCCCAAGCGGCTGCGGGAGGCGAACCGCGTCGAGATCCTCATCGGGCGGCAGCTCGTCGTGGTCTACAAGAAGGGCAGGATCGCCCTCATCAGCCACACCTCCACCGGCAGCGGCCGGTACGAGGACGGGGCGGTCTCGCGCACGCCGCGCGGCAACTTCCGCGTCGAGCGGAAGATCAGGGGCGTGCGGGTGGCGCCGCTGGGCACGCTATACAACCCCATCTACTTCTACCGGGGCTACGCGCTGCACGGCTCGCCGAACGTCCCGCTCTACCCCGACTCGCACGGCTGCGCCCGGCTGCCGTTCGGCACGGACATGAAGATGTTCCGGATGGTGCCGATCGGCTGGCAGGTCTACGTCAAGTGAGACGCCGAAGGCCCGGGTCAACGTTGACCCGGGCCTTCGACGTGTCGCCGGGGTCCGCGTGACAGGACCTCCCACCCCTGGGGCTCTCACACGCGGACCGCCGATCCGCCGCACGGTTCCCGGCGCCGGCCGTCGTCCGTCGAGGAGGAGCCGACGACGATCGGCGGTGGTTCTCCGTGCGACCCCGCTGAGCGGAGATGTCTCAAGACTAAGGAACGAGATCGCACGGAAGGCTACGTCCCGGTGACGTGTTTGTTTCCTGCGTTCCAACTCGCGGAACGCGTACGGGCGCACCGGACGGCCACAGCGGGATGACGATTCGGTTGCACGTACCTCCCCGAACGGGGAGATAGGGCACCCTTGGCCTCGCATGATCTCGGCCGACGGAACGGGTGCAGGTGCAGAAGACGCTGCCAGGTGGCATACATCCGCTGACGATGGAGGACCCCGCCGTGGTCGGCGGCCTGTCGCTGCTGGGCCGTATCGGCTCGGGCGGGATGGGGACCGTCTACCTCGCCGAGGACGCCGAGGGCGGGCGGGTGGCGGTGAAGACCATCCACCCCCGGCTGGCCGAGGACAAGGTCTTCCGCGCCAGGTTCGCCGACGAGGTGGCGCTGGCCGGGCGGGTCGCCTCCTTCTGCACGGCGCGGATCATCGGGCACGGCGAGGACGAGGCGCTCCACCCGGCGGGCCTGCCGTACATGGTGAGCGAGTACATCGGCGGGGTGTCCCTGGCGCGGCGCGTGCACGAGAGCGGGCCGCTGCCCGCCTCGGACCTGCACGGCGTGGCGCTGGGGGTGGCCACGGCGCTGGCGGCCATCCACGAGGCGGGGCTGGTCCACCGCGACCTCAAGCCGTCCAACGTGGTGCTGACCCTCTCGGGGCCGCGGGTCATCGACTTCGGCATCGCACGCGCCCTGGACGCCAACACCTCCTGGACGACGACCGGCACGGTGCTGGGGACGCCCGGCTGGATGGCGCCCGAGGTGCTGGTGGGCGGGAGCGCGACGCCCCCCGCCGACGTGTTCGCGTGGGGGCTGCTCATGGCCTACGCGGGCACCGGGCGCTCGGTCTTCGGCGAGGGGCAGGCGCTGGACGTGGCGCGCCGGGTGGTGCAGGACGAACCCGACCTCGACGGGCTGGAGGAGGGGGTGCTCCGGCAACTCGTCCGCGCCGCGCTGAGCAAGTCGCCCGGGGAGCGGCCCTCGGCGCCGGAGCTGATGCTGCGGCTGGTCGGGCGCGACCCGGAGGAGCCGCTGCCCGTCCCCGCGCCGGTCGCCGTCCCGCCGGAAGAGCAGCCCGTCTCCGCGGCGGCTCCAGTCCCGGAGACGGCTCCGGTCTCGGAGGCGGCAGCGGACCCGGAGGCGGCTCCGGCGCCGGTCCCGGAGGAGGTTCCGGAGACCGTCGCGGACCGGGTGAAGGAGATCCCGCCCGCCCCCGCTCAGGGCCGTCCGGCGCGGGTCGGGCCGGCCGTCGCGCTGATGGTGGCGGTCGCGGCGCTGGCGCTGGGGCTGGTGGTGGCGCTGTCGGAGGACGCGCCGCCGTCCTCCCGGGCACCGGTCCAGGTGACGGGGACCCCGCTTCCCTGAAGCACTGGAACTGTTAAGAAACTTGCCTATTATGGGTGTGTGATCCCCGCGCTGATTCCGGCCCCGCATGCCCTGACCGTCCACGACGGCTCCTTCGAGCTCACCGCCGACACCGCGGTGTCCGGCCCGGAGTGCCACGCCACCCGATTCCTGACCGCGCTCCTGCGCCGCGCCACCGGCTACGCGCCGCCCCCGTCCCCCGAGGGCGCGATCGTCCTGTCCCTGGACGGGCCGGCCGACCTGGGGGAGGAGGGCTACCGGCTGGACGTCTCCGCTGGGGCCGTCCGGCTGCGCGCCCGCACCGAGGAAGGCCTCTTCCGGGGCGTGCAGACCCTGCGCCAGCTCCTGCCCGCCGGGATCGAGTCCCCGGTCCCGGTCCCCGGCCCCTGGCCCGTCCCGTGCGTCTCCATCACCGACAAGCCGCGCTTCCGCTGGCGGGGGGTGATGCTCGACGTCGCCCGCCACTTCTTCGACGTCGCGGCGGTCAAACGCTTCGTCGACCGCGCCGTCCCCTACAAGTTCAACGTCCTGCACCTGCACCTGACGGACGACCAGGGCTGGCGCCTGGAGATCGCGTCGCACCCCCGCCTCACCGGGCACGGCGGCACCTCGCAGGTGGGGGAGGGGCCGGGCGGGCACTTCTCCCGCGCCGACTTCGCCGAGATCGTCGCCTACGCCGCCGCGCACCACATGACGGTCGTCCCCGAGATCGACCTCCCCGGCCACACCCAGGCGGCCATGGCCAGCTACCCCCACCTGGCCCCCGAAGGCGTCACGCCCGAGCTGTACCGGGGGATAGACGTGGGCTTCAGCCAGCTGGCCGTCCACAAGCCCACCACCTACGACTTCCTGGACGAGGTCTTCACCGAGGTGGCCTCCCTCGCCCCCGGCCCCTACCTGCACGTGGGCGGCGACGAGGCACTGCAGACCACCGCCGAGGACTACGCCGCCTTCATGACGCGCACCCTCCCCCTGGCCACCCGCCAGGGCAAGACCGTCGTCGCCTGGCAGGAGGCTGCCGCGGCCCCCGCCCTTCCCGAGGGCACCCACCTGCAGTACTGGCGGCCCACCCACGAACCCGTCCCCGCGCCCCTGGCGGACGCCGCGTCCCGCGGCGTCCCGCTCATCATGTCCCCCGCGAACCGCGCCTATCTGGACATGAAGTACGACGAGACCAGCGAGCTCGGCCTCATCTGGGCGGGCGCCCTCGGCGTCCGCCAGAGCTACGAGTGGGATCCCGAGGCCGTCGTCCCCGGCGCGCGGGTCGCCGGTGTCGAGGCCCCGCTGTGGTCCGAGACCCTCACCACCTCCGACGACATCGACCACATGCTCTACCCCCGCCTCCCCGGCCTGGCCGAGGTCGCCTGGTCCCCCGCCCCCAAGGACTGGTCCTCCTACGTTCCCCGGCTGCGCGCCCACACCCTGCGCTGGGACGCCGCCGGGATCACGTCCTACCACCGCTCTCCCGAACTCGGGGAGGGCTGACCTCCGTCCGGGCCGCCACCAGCGTCGCCACGACCGACACCTGGAGGGCCAGTTCCCCCAGGTTGCCCAGCCACGGGCGCGAGCCGCCGAGAGCGGCGGCCGCGAACATCGCGATCGAGCCGAGGCACAACCAGGGGCTCCCGGCCGTCCGCCAGATCGCGACGCCGAGGGCGAGCAGCACGAGGATCGTGACGATGGCGGGGATCGGCGGCCCGGCGGTGCCCTCGTTGGTGTAGCGCAGCAGGTCCTCGTGCGTCTCGGGGGCCAGCTCCAGTTCGAGGACGTCCTCGAAGACGCCGATCGCGATCAGCACCACCACCAGCACCCCGCCGGCGATGGCGACGGGCCGCGAAGCCGCCCACCGGACGCCCAGCCGCGCCGCCATCAGCCCGCCCGCGACGATGAGCAGGGGGGTGAGCAGTGCGTGGATCCAGAACCGGGGTGCGCTCACCGCCTCCAGCGTCCCGCCGAAGCCCAGCGGCCGGCCCGCCGCGATGGCGAAGTTGTCATAGGCCAGCCCCAGGCAGATCAGCACCACCACCAGCGCCGCGGCGCCCGCGGCCCTTCCCCGGGCCAGCGCGACGCCGGCCAGCGCCAGCATGCACACGCCCATCCCCGCCATCACCCACGAGAACACAGGCACTCCGTTTCCCTAGGAAGGACATCGTTTCCAGATCGGCTATCGTGCCCCTTTCCGCGGTGATTATCCAGAGGCGGGTTCCGATCCTCTGCGCGGCCGCCCGCCCGCGCCGGGGCGGCCGGGGACACCACGATCTTGTTGCGCCGGTCGGTGGCCTCCCCCCGAAAGTGTTGTAGAACTGGGGCGGGCCGGTCCTGCGACCGGCCCTTCCCCCCGCTCCGGAGGGCGTTTCCTCCGTAGGTCGGCTTATTCTCCGGGGACGGGCGGAGCCCGAGGATGACAGTGAACGGCGCGCGGAGCGGGGCCGTGGCGAGCCGCTCCAGGCCGGTCGCCCCGGGTTCCTCCGGCTGCTGACGGCCGGCCAGGTGGTTTCCGGAGCGGATGCCCCAGGTCGCGGGTGGGTCTGGCTCGTCCCGGATGACGCGGTGCTCTCCGTGGCGCTGTGCGCGGTACTGGCCAGGGGCGGCTTCCCCGCCACCTGCCACGACGAGGAGGCGCTGGCCCCCGCCGTGCGCGCGGCCGGAGGCGCCGGCCGGCTGGTCATCGTGGCCGACTCCGACGGCGGGCTGCCGGACCCCCGCCCCGTCCTGGTCGACCACCCCGGCCTCCCGGTCATCGCGATCGCCGGCCGCTCCGCGTTCGCGGCGCTGGCCGACCTGGTGGCGGACCGCGCCGTCAGCGCGGTGCTGGCCGCCGACGCCCCCTTCGCCGGCCTCGTCGCGGCCCTGGGCGTCCTGCTGCTGCAACCGCCCGGCCGGTGCGCGGCGCACGCGGCCACCGTGCTGCGCGAGCGCGAGGAGGAGGCGCGGCGGTTCGCCCGGCTGACCCGGCGCGAGCGAGAGGTCATGGCCGCGCTGCTGGAAGGCAGGTCCGCGGCCGAGATCGCGGCGGCGGAGCACCTGTCCATGCCCACGGTCCGCAGCCACCTGCGAGCGGTCCTGACGAAGTTGCGCGTCACCTCCCAGCTGGCCGCGGTGGCGATGGCGCACCGGTCGTGCCGGGAGCCCGCCCTGGCCGAGCGGGCACGGGAAGTTCATCAATTTTGACGAGTTCGGCCGGCGGCGCTCCGGGGATCATCACGTTGCACAAAAAATAAGCGCCCAGAAAATTGCGGGGCGCGCTGGAAAATAGGAGGAAACAATGGCGGGACAGGCATATTCGATCAGGATCGTGAACGACTCTCAGCTCGATTCGGAGAACGCGATCGTCTTCCAGAAGCACCCGGAGAAGCCGGCGGACGTCTACTCGCTTGCCTGGTTGTCCAAGGCGTGCCACGCCGACACCTGGGTGGAGTTCGACTGGACGGTGGACTACAACTTCGTCTGGGGCCAGTCGGGCGACCTCAAGGTGGGCGCCCAGTTCAAGGCGGGGCAGGTGGTCCCCGCCGACCTCGTCGCCAACAACCAGATCTCCCTGACCTACGAGGACGGCGGTTTCAAGTTCGGCCCGACCTCCCGCAACCCCGTTCGGGGCTCGCTGTTCATCAGCCAGGGGTCGGACGTGCCCGGCTACAGCGACCCCAACCAGGGCAGCGTGGGCATCGGCATGTCGGGCGCCGGGACGTTCGTGAAGCCGACCAGCCCGGACGGCGGAGGCGGCGTCCAGTTCACGATCAACCCCGTGTACTGGGTGGCGTTCGGCTCCCACGAGCAGGGCGAGGTGATCACCACCGACGTCCTGAGCTTCCCGCAGGAGCTCAAGTACCCCGACGGCAAGTTCAACGCCGAGTGCAGGTTCACCGGCGCCGGCTGGGAGCTGAGCTACGAGTGACGTCCTCCCGGGCGGCGTGCCGCCCGGCCCCTCCGGCCGCCGCTTCCCCGGCGGCCGGCGGGCCGGACGGCCGCACACGGAACGTCCGCCGAATTCCCGGGAGGACCCGATGCGGCTCATCCTGCATCAGAACATGAACAATTTCGACGGAGAAGGAGACCGCGGGAGGGCGTACGCGTCGGCTTTCGCGGAAATTCGGGAGGAGCTGGCGGAGACCGGAGACGCGGTCACGGTCGCGGGATTCACCGAGATCACCGGCCGCGGCCGTTCGGTGGAGGCGATGAAGGAGATCGCGGACGCGCTGTCCCTTTCCCACGTCCGCACCGTGGCCTACGGGAGGACCGCACTTCCGTACCACTACGAATGCACCACCGTGGCGTCCGTGGCGGCGCCGACGCGCATGGGCCGGATCTTCATCGACACCCGGGGCGGATCCGTCCTGCTGCATGACGATGCCGCTCCCGAGGACGGAGCCCTGTTCGACGAGTGGTGCACGGAACTGCCCGAGTTCGCGACGGCGGACTACCACGGAATCGTCTACGCGGTCGTGGACGGGGTGGGAATCGGATTCGTGCACAACCGGTACGGGGCGGGAGACGAAAGGCATCTCACCGCGCAGCAGATCCCCGATGTCGGGGAGCGGCTGGCAAGGTGCGGGAACCGCCGGATCCCGGTGTACATAGGCGGCAACTTCAACGTGGATCCCCGCAGGCGCGGCGCCTACAACGTGCACTACCGGGGTCTCGGCGCGGAAAAAGGGACCACGTACAACGGTCATAAACATGACTACTGGTACTCCAACGTCGGGGACGCGGCGGTCTCGGACGATTTCCTCGACCCGCCCGTCGCCGAAGCGCGGGCGGAGACCCTGGGGAACGGGATGTCCGACCACTGCGCCACCCTGCTGGCCATCTCTCCGTGACAGCACCGGAAAAGGGGGCCTGATGTCCGGGTAGGAAAACTGTCGGAGAAATTGATTTTTTTGATACTGAAGAAGTGGGTGCATCATGGTTTTTCGTGCATACGGGATCATCGACGATACCGAAAAAGACGTGCTGGTGATGGGAGTGAAGAACTCCGACTACCTGTCCGGCTTCCTCGTCTTCTTCGGAGGGCGCGTGGAAGAAGGGGAGACGGGCAAGGAGGGGTTTCTGCGGGAGCTGTCCGAGGAGAGCGTCGGCCGGGTCCTGTGCCCGGCCGACGACGTCCACCGGTTCAGGAAGTACCTCGTGACGGAGCCGTCGCCGGCGACGCTCTTCTTCTTCCGCTGCACCGATCCCAGCTACACGACCGGGGAGATCCCGTACGGCGGGGAGATCAGCTCGGTCGTCGCGGTGTCGGTCACCAAACTGCTGGCGCAACTCCCAGACAAGCCCGAGCAGGTGACGCCCGCCCTCGTCGCGGACGCCCTGATCAGCCTTTACGGAGGCGGAGCCGACGTGCGGGGGTACCAGACCTCCAAGACCGTACAGGCGTTGTGCGAGTACCTGATCGAGTACTACTACGACGAATGACGAGGCCGCGAGCCTCCCTCCGGCCGTGAGCCGATGAGCAGGAGAAGAACACGAAGCTCCCGGGCGGGACGTCTGCCCGGGAGCTTCGGCTCGACGCCTTCACGCTCCGCGTGCGGCCTCGGAGACGAGTGCGTTCGCGGCCCGGCGCGACCGCACGATGCGGACCTCGGCGTGCCGGGCGTGCTCGGCGAGCAGCAGCAGGACGCGCGGCCTCATCTCCTTGCGGTAGTTCCAGACGTACTTGACGAAACCCCAGGTGATCCGGTCGTAGACGCCGGTCTCGTCGTGCTGGCCGCCGCGGTGGCGGAGCCTTCGCTGAAGGACGCCCCACAGGCAGGTGAGGACGGGCGGATCGAGGAAGACCACATGAGTGGCGCGCCTGAGCCTGATCGGCAGGGTGGAGGCGTAGTTGCCGTCGATCACCCAGGCCGGAGCGGCGACGAGCCCCTCCTGGACGGCGGCGAACTCCTCCTGGGGAAGGCCGTTCCAGTGCTCGTCGTAGTAGACGGCGTCGAGGTGGGTGACCGTGGTTCCGATCACGGCCGCGAGCCGTCGGCCGACGGTGGTCTTGCCGCTGCCCCCGCACCCGATGACCGCGACCCGCTCCATGACCACCGACCGTAGCCGACGCAAGGAGCCGTCGTCGTGGCTCCGGCTTCATGAGAACTCCCTCATGAGCGCCTCATCCACGGCTCACCCGCGCCGAAGAAGGTCGAGGTATGAGAAAGTTCCTGGCTTTGATCCCCCTGGCGCTCGCCGCCCCGCTCGTCACCGCGGCCCCCGCGGCGGCCGACGACGACGTCACCTGCCGCGGCACCATCACCGCGCGCTCCATCGACGGCAACGTGCAGGTCCCCCGCGGCGCGACCTGCCGCCTCCTCGGAACCCGCGTCGACGGGGACGTGAAGGTCAACAAGAACGCGACGCTCATAGCGCGGGGCGTCCGCGTCAAGGGGAACATCCAGGCTGCCAAGCACAAGCGCGTCGACGTCCGCCCGCGCGGCAGCGCCCGCTCGTTCGTCGACGGCAACATCCAGCTCGAGCGCGGAAAGCAGGCGTACATCCTGCGCACGGTGGTGAACGGCGACATCCAGCTCTTCGGCAACAGCGCCCGCCAGACCGTGCAGCGCAACGTCGTCGACGGCAACCTCCAGTGCAAGAGCAACCGGGTGAAGGTCCGCGGCGGTGACAACCGCGTCGACGGGAACAAGGAAGACCAGTGCCGCCGCCTGTGACGGATGCCGTAAGCGCGGCACGTACGGCCTGCTGACGGTCGGGCGGGAGCGGGGGCGGCCTCCCGCCGGCCCGGGTTCGGGGCTTCCGGTTCAAGCGCCGCCGTTTTCACCGCTGACGCGGCGGATGGCGTCCGGCAGACCGTGCGGATGAGGACGGGGGTGAGGTCCCGCACCGGGGTCCTGGCGCAGCTCCTTCACCAGCGCCGCACAGAGCAGGAGCATGACGACCACGAACGGCAGCGCGACCAGGATCGTCGCCTGCTGCAGCGACTCCAGCCCGCCGACCAGCAGCAGCACCAGCGCGACCAGGCCGATCAGCACGCCCCACATCACCACCAGGGGCCGAGGGGGATGGAGCGAGCCCCGGCTGGAGAGCGAACCGAGCACCAGGGAGGCCGAGTCAGCGCCGGTGACGAAGTAGAGCGCCACCAGGAGCGCGGCGACCGCGGTGGTGAGCATGCTGAGCGGCAGGTCGTCGAGGAGCGCGAACATCGCCGCCTCCGTGCCTTCGGCGAGCTTTCCGGAGAAGTCCGCCGCACCCGACAACTGCAGCCACACGGCGCTGCCGCCGCTGATGGAGAACCAGAGCAGGCTGGCGCCGGAAGGGATGAGCAGCACGCCGATGACGAACTCGCGGATCGTGCGGCCCCGGGAGATCCGGGCGATGAAGGCGCCCACGAACGGGGCCCAGGACATCCACCACGCCCAGTAGAAGAGCGTCCACTTGCTGAGCCACTCCTTGTCGATGAACGCACCCGTCCGCGAGGCCATCGGGAGCAGGTCGTTCAGGTACCCGCCCAGCGAGGCGGGGATCAGGTCGAGGATCGCCACCGTCGGGCCGAAGACGAAGATGAACACGGCCAGCAGGACGGCCAGGTAGATGTTGAGGGTGCTGAGGATCCGCACGCCGCGGCTCACCCCGGAGACGGCGGAGAGGACGAACGCCGCCGTCAACACGACGATGACGATGACCTCCAGCCGCCGCCCGCTGAGGCCGAACAGCTCGTTGAGGGCGTACTCCACCTGGAGGGCCCCCAGCCCCAGGCTGGTCGCGGTGCCGAAGGCCGTGGCGAGGATGGCCAGCAGGTCCAGCGCCCGTCCCACGACGGGTCTGGGCCGCCCGCCGAACAGCGGGGTGAACGCCTCGCTGAACCGGTTGCCCCGCCCCATCCGGAAGGTGGAGTAGGCCAGGGCCATGCCGGTGACCGCGTAGATGGCCCACGGACTCAGGGTCCAGTGGAACAGCGAGTACTCCATCGCGGTCCGCGCCGCCTGAGGCGAACCCGCCGCGATGCCCAGGTCGGGCGGCGGATCCAGCAGGTGCGTCATGGGTTCGGCGACACCGTAGAACATCAGCCCGATGCCCATCCCGGAACTGAACATCATCGCCGTCCAGGCGAGATTGTTGAACTCCGGGACGTCGTCGTCCCGGCCAAGACGAATCCGACCGAACCGGCTGAAAGCCAGCAGCAAGGCCAGGACCAGGAAGAAGTCGGCCGCCACCACGAACAGCCACCCGAAGCTCTCCACCACCCATCCGAGCGCGACGTCCCCGGTCCTGGTGAGCGACTCGGTGAAGGCGACGCCCCACAACAGCACCGCCAGCAGCAACCCCACGGCGACGGCCACCAGTGAGAAATCGGGTCTCAACGGCCGCATCACGCCTCCAGGATCACCACTCTGCGTAAGATCATTGATCCCCTGCGTCAAATTCGCCTAACCGCGACGGCCACCGCCGCCGGTTCCCGACCGCCGTCGAGCCCGGGAATTCCGGCGCTCCTTGTCCCGGTGCGAGGTGGAGCGGCCTGAAAGGGCAGGCATGGCGAAAGCCCGGTTCCGCATGCGGACCGGGCGGATCAGAGGAAATCTCATGAGGCGCGGAAGGGCGCGGTCGTGCCGTTCACGACCATGCGGATACCCAGGGCCCATGCCCTGGGCGTCCCGCCGGGGCAGAGCGTCCTTCGAGGTGATGAGGACGCCTGAGCCGGCGAAGACCGGCTCAGGTGAGGCCGGGGGCCGGGGCGGGGGCCGTCGACAGTCCGATCGTGGGGCAGAAGGCGCGGGCGCGGACGGCCTCCCGGCGGGTCGTGGCGCGGGAGTTCGCGAGGGCCTGGGAGGAGGCGGCCTCCATCGCCGGGGAGCCGAAGCCGGAGCCGCCGAACGGCGACGAGCCCATGTTGTTGATCACCGCCATCGAGGAGACGTGGGAGCTGCGCAGGGTGTCGGAGACCTGCACGGCGTACAGCTGGCCGCGCTGGCGCAGCCGCAGCAGCGCTCGGGCGGCGGGGACGCCCAGGCCGCCGGGGGTGCGGGTCGGCAGGAGGACCTGCGGGACCTCGGTCGGGGAGCCGTCCTTCCGGCCGATGTTCTCAGCGATCATCACGCTGGTGTCGTGGTCGATGCTCGCGCGTTCGGCGTGGATCCACCGCAGCTCCTCCAGATCGGCCGGGGACACCGTGATCCGCTCGTAGATCCGCCGGTGTTCGGGCGACGCCGCCAGCGCGGCCAGGCCCGGTTCCGCGACGGCCGCGACGCAGTCGTTCCACCCGAGCGCGACCGCCGCCCGGAAGTGCCCGATCCCGTCCGCGACGTCCCCGAGCCGCCCGCCGATGTCGGCGAGCAGGGCCCGCAGCAGCCCCTCCATCCAGCGGGGGCCGCGTTCTTCCACGGCGGGCAGCAGCCTCCCGAGGTCCCGGCGGGCCTGCTCGTGGTCGCCGCTGATCATCGTGCCGCACGCTTCGTGCAGCTCTTCGAAACCGATCTCCATGCCGTCCCACGGTAGGGACCCGATGTCCGTCCGGGAGGTGAGCGGAGTCCCGCGCAGGCCGGGCGATTCGGCTCGGCCGGGAGGGTCTCGGCGACCCGCCACGGCATACCCGACATAGGCCAGAAGATCGGCTTAAAGGAGGGAACGGGATGGACGGTTCGGCGGACCCTAGACTTGGGCCATGCCGATCGTCCTGAGCCTGCTCGACGGTGTGCGGTGGCGGGGGCGGCCGGTGGTCGGCGAGAGGGCTCAGGCGCTGCTCGCCGCGCTCGCGCTCGCCGGCCGGGCCGTGAACGCGGAACGGCTCGTCGCCGAGGTGTGGGGAGACGACGAACCGGCCAACCCGGCGAAGGCGCTGCAGGTCCTGGTGTCCCGGACCAGGACGGCCGTGGGAGCGCAGGCGCTGGCCACGGAAGGGGGCGGCTACCGGCTCGAGGTCCCGCCCGACCGGATCGACGCCTGCCGGCTGCACGATCTGGCGGCCCGCGCGCGGGCGCTGCTCGCCGAGGACCCGGTCGAGGCGGCCGCGACGGCGCAAGAGGCGCTCACCCTGGGCGGCGGAACGCCGCCTCCCGAAGACGGCGGCCCGCTGGCCGAGATACGGCGGCGCGCGGAACGCGACATGGCGTCCGCGCGGGTCGTGCTCGCCCGTGCCAGGAGCCGCAGCGGCGACCACGGCCCCGCCCTGCCCGAGCTGGAGGAGGCAGTGCGCGTCCACCCCGAGGACGAAGGCACACTCGCCGACCTCCTGCGCAGCGAGGCGGCGGTACGCGGGACGGGCGCCGCGCTGGACCGCTTCGAACGCCACCGGACGGACCTGCGCGACCGGATCGGCGCCGACGTCGGCCCGGAGCTGCGGCGCGTCCACCGGGAACTGCTCGCACTCGACAACCCCGTGCGCGCCGGAGTGCGGTTCGACGCCACGCCGATGCTCGGCCGCGACGACGACCTCCGGCGCGTGCGGGCGCTGCTCACCACGTCCCGGGTGGTCTCGATCCTCGGTCCGGGCGGGCTCGGCAAGACCCGGCTCGCCCACGCCGTCGCCCGCGAGGCCCCGCAGCCGGTGGTGCGCTTCGTCGAACTGGTCGGCGTGACCGCGCCCGAGGACCTGGTCGGCGAGGTCGGGTCGGCGCTCGGCGTCCGCGACTCGGTGACCGGACGCCGCACGCTCACCCCCCGGCAGCGCGCCGACGTCCGCGCCCGGATCGCCCAGCAGCTCGACCTGGCCCCGACGCTGCTGGTGCTCGACAACTGCGAACACCTGGTGGAGGCGGTCGCCGACCTGGTCGCCTATCTGGGCGCGACCACCCGGGAGCTGCGCGTCCTCACCACGACCCGCTCGCCGCTGGCGATCGCCGCCGAACACGTCTACCCGCTGCCCCAGCTGGTGCCCCGCGACGCCGTCGAGCTGTTCCGCGACCGCGCGACCGCGGCCCGCCCCGGCGTGCGCCTCGACGAGGAGGACGTGCGCGCCGTCGTGGCCCGCCTGGACGGCCTGCCGCTCGCGATAGAACTGGCCGCCGCGAAGGTGAGGGTGATGTCACCGGCCGAGATCGCCCGCCGGCTGGAGGACAGGTTCGCGCTGCTGCGCGGCGGCGACCGGAGCGCCCCCTCCCGGCACCGGACGCTGCTGGCGGTGATCGACTGGTCCTGGAACCTCCTCGGCGAGGGGGAGCGCCGGTCCCTGCGCCGCCTCTCGGCCTTCCCCGACGGCTTCACCCTCGCCGCGGCGGAGGAGGTCCTCGGCGACGACGCCCTCGACGGCGTCGCGGAACTCGTGGAGCAGTCCCTGCTCACCGTCGTGGAGACGGCCGACGGCGTGCGGTTCCGCATGCTCGAGACGGTGCGCGAGTTCGGCCGGAAGCAGCTGGAAACGGCCGGCGAGACCGCCGCCGCGCGGGCCGCCGTACGCGCGTGGGCCGTCGGCCACGCCGACCGGCACGGCGTCCGGCTGTACTCGCCGGAGCAGGTCGACGCGATGGACGGGCTGCGTTCGGAGGAGACGAACCTCGCCGACATCCTGCGCGAGGCGCTCGCCGAACCCGATCCCGAAGCAGTGGTGGTGCTGTTCTCCGCGCTGGGCGGCTACTGGTCGATCTGCGGAGACCATCCGCGCAGCATCGCCCTCACCCCGGCCGTCGCCGCGGCCCTGACCGGCTGGACGCCGCCGCCCCGGCTCCTCGACCGGACCCGGATGGCGTTGAGCACCGCGCTGCTCAACGCCACCATCGTCTCCTCCGAAGAGGCCGAGACGCTGGCCCTGCTGCTGTCCCGGCTGGGCGCCGACTCGGCGAATCCGGCGGTCCGGGCGCTGGTGACGGCGCTGCTCGCCACGGTGACCGACCCCGAGAACGGCGTCGACGAGCTGACCGCCGATCCCGACCCCATGATCCGCGTGATCGCGCTGTCCTGGTTGAGCCATGACCGGGAGAACGCCGGAGACCCCGTAGCCGCGATCGAAGCGGTCCAGGCCGCCCTCGCACTCATCGGCGATGACAACGGCCCCTGGCACCGAGCGGTGCTGCACACCCAGCTGACCGGCCTGTACGCGCATCTCGGCGACTCCGCGGCGGCCGCCGCGCACGCCGCCGAGGCGCTCCCGGCGCTCGACCGCCTCGGAGCGGTCGACGACGCCGTCCAGATCCGCGCCGTCCTCGTCACGGCGGCGCTCGTCGAAGGCCGCCGCGACGAGGCCGCGCGGATGATCGACGACCTGGAGGCGCTCGCCACCCAGAGCACCTACAGCGAAGTCCTCGCGGTCTCCTCCAGCAGAGCCGAGCTGGCACTCGCCGACGGCGACATCGCCGAGGGGCTGCGACGGCACCGCGAGGCCGCCGAGGCGCTCCGGAACCTCCACGTCCCGGGCACACCCTGGGCCGTCCTGGGCGAAGCCGTCGCGCTCTCGGCGTTCGCTCAGCGCAGCGAGGGCGACGACGGCTCGGACCTCTTCGGCTCACTGCGGGCCAAGGCCATGGTCCTGTTCGACCCGGACCACACTTTCCGGGACTTCCCCCTGATGGGGATGGTGCTCGCCGGGCTGGGCATCTGGAGCCTGCTGAAGGGAGCGCTCCCCGCCGAGGAGGCGGTCCGGCTGCTCGTCCTCGCCGACCGCTTCGCCTACAACCAGTTCACCCCGTCGCTGCAGTGGTCGGTGCTGTCCGCGCACGCCGAACGCGTCGCCCCCGGCGCCGTCTCCCGGATCAAGGCCGAATACGGTGAACGGCGCGGCCCCGACCTGCTGGCCGAGACACGCGCCGTCCTGGAACACCTGGTCTGAGGCCGCCTACATCTTGCGGGAGTACGAGCGGACCGCCAGCGGCGCGAACACCGCGACGACGACCGCGCAGCCGGCGACCGCCCAGCCGACCTCGGCCGTCACCGTCCCGTCGTTGAACAGGTCCCGCACCGCGGAGACGACGTGCGACACCGGGTTGACCTTCACGAACGCCTGCAGCCACCCGGGCAGCGTCTCGGCCGGGACGAAGGCGTTGGACAGGAAGGTGAGCGGGAACATGATCATCATCGAGATGCCCTGGACGCTCTGCGCCGACCGCGCCCTCGTGCCCAGCCAGGTGAAGATCCACGCCAGCGACCAGCCCGCGACCACGGTGAGCAGGACCCCGCCGACGCAGCCGAGCACACCGCCGCCCGGCCGGTACCCGATGAGCAGACCGGTGACGAGCGTCAGCACCGACGCGATGCCGTAACGGATCAGGTCGGCGATCATCGGCCCGGCCAGCGGCGCGATCCGCGCGATCGGCAGCGACTTGAACCGGTCGAAGACCCCCTTGTCCATGTCCTCCCGCAACTGCACGCCCGTCGCCATGCAGACGGTCAGGGCCGTCTGGGCGAGGATGCCGGGAATCAGTACCGGCAGGTAGTCCGACACGCTCCCGGAGACCGCACCACCGAAGATGAACGCGAACATCGCCGTGAACAGCAGCGGCTGGATGATGACGTCGACGAACTGCTCCGGCTTGCGGACCATCTTCTTCAGAGCCCGCCACGCCATCGCCATGGTCTGGACCCAGGTGTCCCGGAACGAACTGCGGGGCTTGGTGCGGGCGACCAGGACGGACGCGTCGACGCGCCGGGAGCCGAGAGTGGTCATCGTGGTCATCGGGCCGCCTCCATTGCGGTTTCGTCGTCGGCGCCGTGGCCGGTCAGCGCCAGGAAGACCTCGTCCAGCGTCGGCTTGGCGACGCTCACCGAGGAGATGCCGAGGCCCGCCTCACGCAGACCGATCAGCACGTCCGCGGCCCGGTCGGGATCGGGCAGGGGAACGTTCATGCGTCCGGACTCCGGAGTGAGGACCGGCTCCTCGCCCAGCAGCCGGCGGACGACGGCCGCGGCCAGCGCGATGTCGGAGCCGTCCACCAGACCGAGCTGCAGAGCCGAGTCCCCGACCTGCGACTTCAACGCGTCGGGAGTGTCCTCGGCGACCTTCCGCCCCCGGTCGATCACGGCCACCCGGTCGGCCAGCTGATCGGCCTCGTCCAGATACTGGGTGGTGAGGAGGATCGTGGAACCCTCGGTGACCAGCTCCCGGATCGTGTCCCACATCTGCCCCCGGGTCCTCGGATCGAGACCGGTCGTGGGCTCGTCCAGAAAGATCAGCGGCGGCCGGGTGATCAGGCTCGACGCCAGGTCGAGCCGTCGGCGCATACCCCCGCTGAACTGGGACAGAGGACGGTCGGCCGCCTCCTGGAGTCCGAACCGTTCGAGCAGGTCTTTGGCGATGCTCTTGGCTCGAGCACTGGTCAGGCCTTGTAGACGGGCGAACAGCCACAGGTTCTCCCGCGCGGTCAGGTCCTCGTCCACCGAGGCGTACTGGCCTGTGACACCTACCAGTTGCCGAATGCGGTGGGGTTCTCGTCGGACGTCGACGCCGAAGATCTCCGCACGTCCTCCGTCGATCGGCAGCAGGGTGGCCAGCATCCGGAGCATGGTGGTCTTTCCTGCGCCGTTGGGACCGAGGACTCCGAAGATCTCTCCCTGCCGTACCTGGAGATCGACTCCGTCCACGGCTCGGAAATCGCCGAAGCTCTTGACCAAACCGTCGGCTTGGACGGCGTTGAGATCTGCCACGACATGCCCCCTCTCAGGCGCCGGGTACCTCCTGGCGCTTGAGGAGAGCTTCTGCTTTATGGGATTCGTCGTGGCTTCAGGTCGGTTTCATCCTTGCTTTGGCGGTTTCATTGGCTTGGGCGTCAGTGGTGCGGGTGGCGTGAACCGGCTGGTCCTCCAGGAGGTGCGCAGTCGGGTTCGCGGTGGTCAGTCCGGGGTGTTGGGGGCTTTGAGCTTCGTGAACGTTGTTTGAGAGCTCGGTATCTGCCGCCGGGCCTGGTCGGTGTTCAGGCCGAGGATCAGCGGCCGATGTTCGACAGCGGAGGCTCGGTGTCGGCGGACCCGTACTGGTACATGTGCTTCCGCGTTTCGAGGCCGCGGCTCGCGTGGGGCGGGTGAAGGAGCCGTCTGAGACGGTCAGATCGGCGATGCGCGCGGAGGTCGGCGGGTAGGGGTTCGGGAGGCCTCTGCACGGAATTCGGTCTTGGCCTTCATCGCGTGTCGTCGCTGGTTGATGTGATGCTGGAACGTGGTGAACAACCGACTTTCGTCCGGGTACTCCCGATGACGAGCGGGATCTGGCGGTAGCGGCCATGCGGTGCGTGTCATCCCGGATGACGTCTCCGTTGATTACCGGCACCCAGCCGAGGGGCGTCGACCCGAACAGGGCGCCGAAGTCACCGTCGGGGTCGGCGGCGGGCCTGTCGAGCAGGCACCACGTCATCGTCCGCAAATCGGTGCAGCCGAGGGAGGTGGCGAACTCCCTGCCGACGTCGCGGCCTTGTCCTTGACGACCGGTCCGAGCGAGGCGCCGACACGTCTGCCGCTCTGGGAGATCGTCCCATGGAACAGGCTTTGGAAGAAGGTCGGTTGCATGCAGACGCCGGCGGACTCGGATGCTGCTCAGGGGTGCCGCCGATGCTGACCCGCTCCCCACGGCATCGCCTGCCGTTGTAGCCGCCGAGCCTCTCCGGCCGGCTCAGGCAGGGCCAGGAAGCCCACCTTCGGCGTCCAGCGGCGCGGGAGCCTCAGCAGCACCCCGCGCCACCGGCAGGTCCTTCGACCTCACGGCCGGAGATGCGTGGACGTTACTGCAGGGCTAACGCTTGACGGTCAGCTTCAGCAGCTTGGGCAGAGGCTTGTTCTTCTTGGGCGTGCAGGTCATCGGCACGGACGAGCCGAGCGCCACCGCGGTGACCTTGATCTTGCCCATGGTCAGCGTGACCTTCCCCGCCTTCTTCAACTTCACCTTGCCGGTCAGCTTCCCGATCGGGATCTTGCGCTTGGCCTTGACCGGACCGGTCTTCTTCGCCCCCGACGCATTGATGGAGGTCTTCTGCGCACCCGAAGCCATGAACTTGCCGGTGGTCTTCCACGAGTCGACGGCGACCGGCGACACCCCGGGCAACGCCGAGAGATCCGCAGTGATCTTCACCGTGTCACCCACGGAACGCTTGGTCGACCCCTTCATGGTGACCCGGGCGTTGTAGTCGAAGTGAGTGGAGAAGATGACGCAGTCATAGGCCACGGTCCCGGTGCCGGCCGAGGCAGGGGCACCGCCGAGCCCCACGGTCGCCAACATGACCGCGCCGGCACCGAGGCCCAGACCGCGCAGCGCCCCGTACCGCTTCGTCTTCATCGGGCTGGTCGACATGAACCGCTCCTTCTGTCGCGTGCAGGTCACGATGACGTGCACGGAAGCACGCCGCAGGCTCTCGATCGCACCATCGGTCCGCATACGATCGAGCACGCTCCCGGTGTTTCGTTAGAGGAAACACGGTTTCGCACTATGTGACTAGAAGACCCTTTCGTGCCCTCCACTGTCAAGACATGACCCCGAACGATTCCTTCTCCAGCGCGCCGTCGCCTTCTGTCTTGAGGCGGGCCCGGCCCACGTCGTCGGCGCGGTCCTGGAGCTGAACGGCGGCCGGCTCTTGGGTCCACGCCCAAGATCAAGGCGGGTCGGCGAGTGGTCGCTCACCCGAAAGAGAGATCCTGACGCTGCGGCTCCACCTGGAGGAGCTCGCCGAACCGGAAGCCGACGGCCGGGCGTTCGTCGGGCTTCGGGGCGGGCCGCTGCGGCGCTCTGGCCTCCGCCGGATCTGGAACAAGGCGCGGGTCGACGTGGACCTTCCCGTTCTGTACTTCCATGCTCTCCGGCATGTCGGCAACACCCTGGCGGCCTCCACCAGAGCGAGCCTGAAAGAGTTGATGTCCCGCATAGGCCACGCCTCCACCCGTGCGGCACCGATCTACCAACACGCCACGACCGAGCGGGACAAGGCGATCGCCCAAACTCTCGGGAGCGCCTTCAAAGCGGCCCAGGGCGGCAACGGCAAGGACACGAAAGCGATCGGGCACAGACGGCCAAGAAGGGCCGGTGAAATGCGAAGGTCCCAAGTCGGGATCATGATCCTGACCTAGGCCTTAGCGGTAGAGAGCGGATGACGGGAATCGAACCCGCGTAGCTAGTTTGGAAGCGAGCTCGGGCGTCCGCTTTGCCAAGTCGTGACCTGGGTAGGGATTGATTAACCTGCTGGTCAGAGCCGGTTTTCGTGTCGGCCGGTGCAAGATCGTTTCACTGCGTATCAGCATGATCCAGTGACAAATGAGTGACAAATGATCAAGGTGCGAGGAGGTTCTCCGTGGGATTCACTCGGCAGCGGATCGGTAAGAACGGCAAGATCAGCTACCAGGCTCTGTACGACGACGCGTCCGGGGTTCGGCAGACCGCCGGGACCTTCGGGACGTTGAAGGAATCCGAGCGGGCGTGGCAGGCGGCCGAGGCGAAGATCGCCGAAGGGCGAACATGGGATCCGCGACGAAGTAGACAGAAGTTCGGCACGTACGTCATGGAGACGTGGCTGCCGAACCACCGGATCGAGCTCAGCACCAAGCAGGACTACCTGGGGGCTCTGCGGACGCACATCCTGCCGTACTTCGAGAACATGCGGATGTGTGACATCAGCTCCCAGGACGTCCGTTCCTGGATCACGGGGCTCAAGACGAAGGAGGTCGGCAGGCACCGGATCGCCTACTGCAAGGGCGCGGTCCTGAACGCCATCTTCACAACCGCGGTCAACGACGGCGTCATCCTGCTGCACCCGAGTAGGGGAGTGCCCACCGATCCGATCCCGGAGAAGCCGCGCCGGATCATTACAGCGGACGAGTTCGACCAGATCTATGCGGCGCTCCCTGACGAGACCTCACGGCTCCTCGTCGAGACGGCCATCGAGAGTGGCCTGCGTTGGGGCGAGCTGGCTGAGCTCCGGGTCAAGGACCTCGACTTCGGGACGAACATCCTGACCGTCAGCCGCGTGGTCCTCTACCTGTCCTCGGAGATTCATCCTGAAGGCAAGCGGAACCTGGTCAAGGAGTATCCCAAGGGGCGGAAGTGGCGGAAGCTCAAGCTCAGTGGCCAGATCGCTGCCAAGCTGCAGGCCCACGTCAAAGCCGAGAACCTCAAGCGGGACGACCTCTTCTTCTCTCGCCGTCTCGACTACAAGCCAGCCTACGAACCCGTCCAGGATCCTGAGTCTCTCGGCTACACCGAGCCCAACGAGAACGGCCGGGTCTACCGGCACGGTACGACTACCGCCTACGGGTTGGGCAAGTGTCGCTGCCGGCACTGCCGAGCCGCCGTTGCCGCCTACCGGGCCAAGCGCCGCGCCGCAGGCAAGGACAGCCCCCGCAAGCCTCGCGTCGTCGACCTCGATCCCCACATGAACGCCACCTGGTTCCGCAACGGCACCTGGCGACCGGCCTGCGAAGCCGCCGACCTCGGCTTCAACCCCCGCTTCCAGGACCTGCGCCACGCTCACGCGTCCTGGCTCCTCGCGGGCGGAGCCGACCTCCAGGTCGTGAAGGAACGCCTTGGCCACGCGAAGATCACGACGACGGAGCGCTACCTCCACACGCTGCCGACCGCCGACGAAACCGCCCTCACAGCGCTCAAGAAGATCAGGAACATCGAAGTCCCCGAAGACGCGACCACCGCGCTGAAAGCCGAGCTTGAAGCCGCCAACGCCGAGATCGACAAGCTTCGCGCGGTCATCGCCCGGCAGCTCATCGAGCAGCACTTCGGCTCGGAAACCGGAATGAGCTCGGTGTAGCCACCGAGCGAAGACTCCCGCTGCCGGACGTGAGCACAGAGGCCGGTTCCCGAATCACCGGGAACCGGCCTCTTGGTACCTGGCGGTCACTCAACCGTGAAAGGCGAACGCAGCCGAACAGCTGCGGCCCGTTCTCATGGAGCTTTCCGCGCCTCTTCTGGCGGGCTCATGAGCTTGATCAGCTCTTTGAGACTGACCTTGTAGCTTGCCCCGACCACGATCACGTGGCAGGGGAACTTGCCTTTCCGTGCCAGCTCGTAGGCTTTGGTCCGCCCGATCCCCAGGATGCCCGCCGCCGTCATCAGGTTGATGAACGGCGGCAGCGAGCCCAGGTCGTCCAGGGTCGCGTGCCCCATGTCTCAGGCCTCCTTCCTGGCCTGGACGTCCCGAGCCTGCGGCTTCCGTCCTTTGTCGGTGTCACCGGGGAAGGGCATCCGCACCGCCTCCTCGACGGTCATCGGGAAGGCCTGGCTCGCCAGCCTCACGGGGTTGAGTTCGGGCTCCGCGTTGATGGCGCGGATCGCGTTCTGCGCACGTCCGAGCGTGGTCGCGAGCTTCCTCGTCATGGCCCCGGCGGCGAATAGTGCTTCCTGCGCCCGGTGGACATCTGAGTCTGGGCTGTGCCCCAGGTCGTGCCCGAGCCGACCGGCGTCGAGTTCCTCGCCGAGGAAACGGTGAAGCTGCCGGAGGCTCTGCTCCAGCCCGTACACGGCGACGGCGAGGTTGCCCAAAACGGTGTAGACGGTCCCGGGATAGGTCAGCCCCGGTGGTCCGGCTGTCGCGTGGTTGAGTTGCCGCACGCCCTCATACAGGTCGCGGGCGATCTGCTCGGTGTGGTCGTCTGCTGCTTGCTGCCTGTTGTTCGTCACTTGCTGCGCACCTCCACGAAGTGGTCGGGGTCGGCGCAGCACAACGCGGTTCGGCTACCGCGCGAGCCCTCTCGGTGCTCGCTTGTCGGGTTCCCGTTTCCTCGACTCAGCCATAGGCGCTCCCTTTCTCTTCGACGTCTCCGCGATGCACTGCACGGTGTGCTCGTTGATCGAGCACTGACACGCACTTTACCCAAAGCGACGAATGATTACTCGTAGCGATGTTGCCGGGGTGGCTTTGTCGACGAGAACGGGATCTGGCCCAGAGGCCGTGAAGGCGTGACCGAAGGACGCCATACGGGCTGTTTACGGTGGTCACCATGCCTTATCTTCCCTCGTATGGATCTTGAAGCTCTGCCGTTGCGGGAAGTCCGGCATGGGAGATTCGGTGTCAACGAGGTCGATGGCCGGGGCGGGTGCCTGGGCTACGTCTTCGGTGGAGAGCCGCGGTTCGGTGATCTGGCGCGGGTGCTGCGCGATGGTGTGATCGTCGCGGACGATCTGCGCGTCGGCTACATCGTGCCGGAAGGTCCGGGCAGCAAGGCCCTGTCGCGGGCGGTTAAGGGAGAATCCTTCCACTTCGGACTCGGCTTCTCGGGACTGCGGCCACGGGACGTCGTCGAGTGCTACGAGCGCGACCTGCGCGAGTTCCGACCGGGTGAGCCCGCGACGACGCCGATCACACACGACTACCGCACCGAGGTGGAGCTGGGCCGGGCCTGGGTGGAACGCCCGTACCTCTTCGAGCGGATCGACGGGCGCGGCGGCGTCGTGCAGTCGGCGGGCGGCGTGCTTTCGTCGGGCGACCGCGTGCGGGTGGTACGCGGTGGGCAGATCGTCGCGGACGTACTGCGGATCGTTCTCCTTCACGAGGCGTCAGGCGCCGAAGTTCCCTCGCTCCAGGGGCCTGGCCTGCTCTACGTCGCGTTCGACGAGCTGGAGGCGGGCGATTTGATCGTCGCCTACCGGGTGCCCGAACCCCGATACCGGGAGCAGCGACTCGGTGAGCTCGGCATCGATCAGGTGCGCCCCGCCGGGCATGGCGCTGTCGCGGTGTCGGGTCCTCTCTTCACCGGGCCGGTGCGCGCTGGCACCCGCGCCCGTCTCGTCTCCGACGACGAGGTCGTCGCCGACGGGCTCCCCGTTCTGGCCCTGCTGCGCGACGGCCGTCAGGTCTCCGAGATCGATGACGAGGATTCCCCCTTCGAGATCGTCGTCGAACGGCCGTCGTTGCCCGAGGGCGTCGTCCTGGAGACCTACGGCTACGTCTCATCCTGATCCGGAGCGCTCCGGCCGGGTGGGACCGTGGAAGGATCGGGCCCATGGCGGCTGTGTCCGATGATTTCGAGTTGACCATGGACGAGTTGCGGGTCGTGGCGCGCTACGTGGTGGAGAGCGCGCAGGAAGTCCTCCCGGTGTTCGAGGAGGCCGTTCCCGGTGATTCTCGTCCGCGTGCGGCCGTTGATGCCGCATGGGAGTTCGTCAACGGAGCGAAGAGGACCAGGCTGCAGCGCGTCACCTCGCTGGACGCGCACCGAGCCGCGAAGGAAGCGGGCACCGAAACCGCACGTCTTGCCGCACGCTCCGCTGGCGATGCCGCGTCCGCGGCGTACCTGCATCCGATATCGCGAGCCACCCAGGTAGGCCACATTCTGCGCGCCGCCGCGAGTGCCGCGCGCATCGCCGAGCTGAACGCAGGCGGTGACCCTGCGGCCGGAGACCTGCTGATCGAGCAGGCCCGGCGATGCGCCACACCGACCCTGATCGCTGTTCTCCGCCGTTATCCCCTCGCGCCGACCGCCAAGAATCGCGTTGGGCAACTCATGAGCGCCCTGGACGCTTCCCTGCGCGCGTCCCGCTGAGGAGCCGCCGACAACTCCGAGACCCGGTTCTGCCCCCTGATCTCACCGTCTGGGCTCCCAGCCGCCATCACCCAGTCCCCGTCGGACTGACCGGCCACACGCCCTTCACCATCGGGAGATCCACGACAGCATCCACGACGTCCGGCGGCTTTGGAGGTGGCCTACATCTGGCTCCGTTCTCACCTTCATAGCCACTGGGGCGGTGACGTCATCTTCCACGGCCTCGCCCACGGCCCGTGGACGGCCCTGGCGGCGCCGGAGGAGTGCTGTTCCAGACGACCCCGCTCGTCGGCGGTGCCGGGAAGGACACGGCGGCGAGTGCTTCAGGCAAGAGCGGCCCCGATCGTGCCAACGTATGCGCACGAGGTCTGGTCATGTCCTTCAGCTCCTCCGAGGCCAGGTGTGCGGCTTCGGCCTGGGCACTCCTTCCCTGGCGTGCGCGGTGTTCGGCCACCGCCTCGGCGAGGTCGGCCAGGCATGAGATCAGCTCGATCAGCGCGACCGTCATCTCGTAGGTTTTTCGGCTTTCGGGCCCCATCGCGTGAGCGAGCAGCCGACTTGCCGCCCTCAGCCCTCGCGAGTAGCCGCCCAACGGCGCCACCCGTCCGCAGGGTTCCCGCCCTGCTCTGGCGTAGATATCCGCGACGTCGACCAGGCGCGCACTCCCCGTCGCCTGCGCGGCTGTGTACAGCACGCCGGTGGCGGCCGCCGCGATGTCGGCGCGCACCCGCGGGCTGCTGCTCCACCGGAACTGCTGGGACGCCCGGGTGACCGCCTGCGCGGAAGCCCGGTAGAGCATCTCCCGTTCGGCTGCGTTCCGTCCGGCTCGCGGACGGGAGAAGAGGTCGGCGGAGAGCGCCGGATCGGCCCACCGCCGGAGCAGCTTCGGGAGACTGAGTTCCGGGGCGAGCTTGCCGCCGGAGAACCAGACCTGCTGCCCGTCCCCGGTGAGGTCACCGGGCAGTCCGACCTTGTATCCGGTCACCTCGGATGCATCCAGCTTGCTGTACCGCTTGGCGCCCAGCAGCCCTGCCTCGTCGAGCTTGCCGAAGAACTCCTCCATGCCGCCAGCCCCGGCCGCAGCGGTCGCCACCGCCTTCCGCAACGTCTGCCGGGGAGTCTCTTCGCGTCCCTGGCGTACGGCTTTCTCCAGCTCGGCTCGGGTGGGCCGCGGTGTGGCGGTGCGATCGGCGGGTGCCGTCCGCCTCAATCCGTACCGCTCTTCAGCGGCGAGGCAGGCGCTCCTGACCTTGAGCTTGTCGTTCCACAGCCGCGGTATGCGCCCGTCTTCCCGGGCGAGCGTGACGACGAGGTGGATGTGTTCATCCGCGTGCCGGATCGCGATCCACCGGCATCCGGCTTCATCCTCGGCCCGGATGAGACCGATCTTATGGAGGGTCTCCTCGGCGATCTCGGCCCACTGCTCGTCACTCAGATACGGGTCTTCCGGCGCGGCCCGCAACGAGCACTGCCAGACGGGCTGCTCATAGCCCGACTCCTGGAGGGCCGTGATGGGCTGACGCAACAAGCTGATCAGCGGTCGAAGATCTCGTTTCCCCTCGCTGATGCTCGGCTCCAACTCCGTAGGCGTCCGGAAGCCGGCCACCACATGCGGGTCTTCGTGCACGCTGCTGCGGCCAGGCCCGTACAGGTAGACGATCAGGTTCCCGACGTTCGACCCACGGGTGATCTTCCCGATCATCGGTGGTCGATCACCTCGTCCAACCGCACCGCCAATGCCTCCAGTTGGGCCAGGCCCTCCGCCACCCGCTCCAGGCACCGTCCCAGCTCCGGTGGGCACTCCCCGGACGTGTGAAACCGCATGGTGATCTGGTTGAGGTTCAAGCCCACCCGTCGGATCTGCCGATTGCTCTCCATGACCTCGCGCAGCAATGCCCGATCAGCAGACCTCGCCAGCGGCATTTCCTCACGCGCCGCCAAGAGAACCGCCTCAGCGGCAAAGAACGTACGGGTCATGCCATTCCGCTCCGCTGCTGCCCTGATCGCCTCGTGCTCGTTCTCGCTGAGCCGCAGGCACAAACACCGCCGCCGCGCATCCTCCCCGCGCCGCCGATACCCCCGTTGACGTGGCCACCTGTCTTCGCCCTGCCCGCTGTCCGACACCCCACCTCCAGTTCGCCGTGTGGACCGCGCCCGGTCCGCACCCGCCCCCCGAAGACAAATGTAAGGACCGCGCTCGGTCCTTACATTTGTAGCCACAAAGGCATCATCTTGCACCCGGCGGAGCTGAGTCGATAGGTGATGGTGGAAATCGAAAATTGTCCTGCTGTCTCGATTGTGTAGGCGAAGTGCTAAAGAGTTACGTTTGATGCCAGCGGATTTGGATCCAATTAGTCAGCACGATAGGACCTCGGGTCCATCGGTTGGTGGCTAAAGGCCGGTCTCGCTGCAGGAATGCTATCGATCGCTCTACGGACTGCTTTACGCACCCCTTCACTGCCGTCATCACTTGGCGTTGCCTCGGGGCTACTTACGACCGGTTGAGGGCAGGCTCGGCTACAAGAGCCCCGACCAGGTCCACGCCGAGTACCTGAGTCTGCAGCTCGCAGCGTGAATTAACCGTAAGAAGAGCTGTCCGGAATCAGCAGGGCAGATCAGTAAGGTCTTCGAGGCCGACCGGTGCCGTATGGAGACCGTTTTCGTAAAAGGCCGGAGCATCGATGAGCGGTACTTGGGAAAGACCGGCGGCTTCGGCGGCAACGCTCCAGGACCGACACGCCCGGACGGGCTGCTCATCTGGACGTCTGTGGTCGAGCCCGGCGGAGTGGCCGACATTGAAGCCGTCCGCCGCCACGTTCTGCCGGCGCTCTACCCGTTCGCCGCCACCTTGCCGACCCTGGCCGGTCCGGGCTATCAGGGCGCAGGCCATGGTGTCGTCGTCCTGCTTCCTCAGCCGAGCGACGGCAACGTCCTGTCCTAGACGAACTGAACCCACAACGCGCTACAGCGCTCCTTGCGCTGTCTGGGAGAACGCGGTTTCGCTCTTCTTGTCGAGCGCTGGAGAGCTCTAAAACACGCCAGCCTCAGCCCTGGCAGGATCGGTGACCTCGTCGCATCCGCGCTCGCCCTCGCTCATTTCGAACACCGCATGATCAGCTAAAACTCGCTGGGAAAACCTCATTGGGGGAAACAGGCCAACGGGCCTTCAAAGATGGGTGAGAATTGGATCGGTTGGGTGCTAGGAGGGGTGGATGGCGGAGTCTGTGCTCGCGGGGCTGTCTGATGAGGAAAGGCGCATCCGAGATTACGCGAAGGCTGTGCTCGACGAGTGGTCGGCTTCGCCGACGTGGGGGCCTGGAAGGCAGCTTCGGGCGCTGACCTTCTCCAACGCTCGTGACTATGAGGGCCGGTTCCTCATCGAGCTGCTCCAGAACGGTCATGACGCCCATCCGAGGGAGTCTGGTGGCGGCAGCATCCATGTGTTCCTCGACCTGGGGGAGGGGCCGTTCGGGACGCTGTATGTGGCCAACGGGGGGAGGCCGTTCTCCTGGGAGCAGGTCGAGTCCGTCTGCAAAATCGCGCAAAGTGCGAAGACGGTGGGCGAGGGCATCGGCAACAAGGGGGTGGGGTTCCGCAGTGTTCTGTCGATCACCGACGCTCCTGAGATCTACAGTGCCCGGCCGGACGGCTCGTGCGGCGGTTCCCTCGACGGCTTCCGCTTCCGGTTCGCTACTCCGGACGATTTGCGTGACCTGCTGGACGGCCGGGATGAGCTGGCCCGCACAGCCGCGGATGAGCTGCCGCCTTTCCAAGTGCCCTACCCGCTCGATGAGGTGCCCCCTCGCTGCGCCGAGCTGGGTGCCGCCGGGCATGTGACCGTGATCAGGCTGCCGCTGCGCAACGAGCGTGCGACGGGCGAGGCGGTTCGGCGGCGGGACGAGCTGACAGGTGCCACGGCTCCAATCATGCTGTTTCTGCCGAGGCTGGAACGGCTGGTCCTGGAGACCAGAGAGGTCGACGGAAGTACGGCCCGGACCGAGCTGACACGGGATGAGGCGCCTGTCTTTGCCGGGGAGCCGGCCCCAGGAACGGTGGTGCCGCTCGTGTCGGCGGTCCGCGTCGGTCTCGGATCAGCCGGTGAGTACCTGGTGGCCCGGGGTCTTCTGGCAGAGGAGCGGCTTCGCGGGACGGTGGCCGAGGCGACGGCTGAGGGAAGGCTTGACGAGTCCTGGCAGAACTGGTCGGAGCCCGCGCAGGTCGAGGTCGCGATCCCGCTCGGTCGACCCGCGGAGGAGCAGGGGAGGATCTACACCTTCCTGCCGTTGGGAGAAGGAGCCCGGGCTCCGCTGTTCGGACATCTCAATGCGCCGTTCTTCACCAAGGTCGACCGCACCGCGTTGGATCGCGAGCACCCACTCAACGCCGTGCTTTTCGACGCTCTCGCGGAGACTTCCCTGATCGCCGCCGCGTACCTCCGCGACGATCCTCGGCCGGAATTCCGGCACGCCGCCGTCGACATGATCGGTTGGGATCCCGGCGATGAGACCGCTGGCCTGTTCGTGTCCGCCGCCAGTCGGGTATTCGATGAGCAATTCGTGGATCTTCCTGTCCTGCCGGTCCTGGACGGCGGTCGGGGAGGGTGGGAGTCCATCCGGCAGGCCGTGCACTGGCCACCGAAGCACACCACGGTCCTGACCGCCGAGGCTGCACGGCGGGCGGGCTTGAACGTCATCGATCCGGCGATCGGCCCGGCCAGGCTCGCGAGGCTCACGAAGTTGTGCTCCTGGCTCAGACACCCGGTCGAGCCTGGGCTGGAGGTGCTGGCCAGCCACGTCGAGAAGATCGTCTCCGACCTCCCCCGTCCCGGACAAAGAGAGGATGTGGGGTCCTGGAACGAGGTCTACACCGATATCGCCGGGTTGTTCGGCAAGGACGGGACGGTTCTGCAGGGTCGCCGCCTGCTGCTGGCCGACGACGGGAGCCTGCGCCCGTGTAACGAGGCTGGCGCCCGCGGGAAGGCCGCTGGCCGGGACGGGTTCTTCGCGCCGATCCGGGGAGAGGACAACGTCGAGGACGGTCTGAACCTGCCGCAACAGCTGAGGAAGAGGATGTTCCTGTTGCATCCGGGTCTGGTGTGGCGGAGCGCCGATGGACGCTCGCTGAGCCAGGCGCGGATCTTCCTCGAAAACAACGGCCTCGTCCGCCGTTTCGACGCCGCAGGGCTGCTCGACCATGTCAAAGCCGCTCTGAAGGACAGCACGTCACGGGAGCTGAGGTGGCAGGCGCTGAAGTTCGTCTTTCGTCTTCACCGTTCACGCCGCAGTTCGGGCAGCCTGTCCGTACGGGATGTGGGGCTGTGGGTACCGTCGGCGTCGGGCCGTCTGGTCGAGGCGTCCACGGCTGTCTTTGGACCGGGCTGGCAGGACACGCTCGGCGATGACCTGGCGATGGTGATCGCTGAAGGGCGGGATGCCTCATCTGGGTTGCGTTGGATGGAGGGGCTTCTTCTGGCGCCGCCACAAGAGTTCCTGGGCCGCGGCGACACCCAGGCGGAATGGCGGGACTTCCTCACCGCCGCAGGAGTCCAGGATGGCCTCCTCCCTTGTGTCACTCCGAATGCGGTGACCCGAGCCGACGGTTGGAAGCTCACGACCGATCGGATCGTCTCCATGGCCAAGGTGCCGCCGGCTGTCGCCGAGCAGTGGAGACCATTTATAGGGCTGGCGAGGTCGCGTGCCGCCAACCCGAACACTCCATATGTTGCAGGCGGGGCGTCTCGACTTCCCGGGCAGGATGTCGCCTGTGATCTGACCGATCCAGCTCGACTCGCCTATGCCCGTCTGGTTTTGTCAGGTCTGGTGCAGTGGCAGGACAGTCATCTGAAGTCGGTGTGGAAAAAGGATAGGCCCAGGGATCCCGACCAGGTCGGGGTGCTCACTCCTCTGGCGGCGTTCGTCCGGGGACAGCCCTGGCTTCCTGTGCGGGCTCCCGACCGGTCGCAGTCCTTCGTTCGGCCGACCGACGCCTGGCACTGCCCTTCTACGGTCGAGGAAGAACCGGGATTCGCCCCGATCCTGCTGCCGCAGCTCCGCCCGCTGCTCCGCGGGGAGGCCCTCACACGCCTACGGAATGAAGGCCTTCCCGTCTGGGGCGCACCGGCCGACGCCGACCGGCTCCTCGCCTTTCTGGGGGATCTCGTCGCATTGGGCACAGTGGCCGACGCCGACCTGCTGGTGCTGAGACGAGCCAATGAGCGTGCTTGGAGGGATCTGGCGGAGAAGTTCTCCTCCACGCCGAGCGTGCTCGTCGGCGACATGCTCTCTCGGTTGCGCAGTGCCTCCATCGTCGTCGAGACGTCGGGGGCGCTGTCAGCGGTGGGGCTCGCGGACTTCGGCGCGGGCAGCCGGACGCTGTATGTGAGTGGCGACAGGGACAGCGTCGCGGCGCGGTTGATCAAAGAGTCAGGACAGCCTCTCCTCGTCGTTCCCGGTGACGCGCAGCGCGTTACAGCAATGCTCGAGTGGCTCTGCGGCCAGGGGGTCCGGCCGGTCGACGAGGCCGCCGTGGAAGTCAGAGTGGACGGCGCGGTCATGGACCCGCACAGGAGTGTCCCGCTCGCTGAGCGGCTGCCGTGGCTGCCCCTTGCCCTCAGTCTGCTCGTCGATCATCCTCGGCGTGGACCGCGGCCCTCGGAGTCCGTGCTGCTCGGCTTCGCCGCCCAAGTGCGCGGTGTCTTCCTGCACCCTTATTCCCGGTTGGAGATCACGCTGGACGGTGAGCCGGTCCCACTGCCGGACCGGCAGAAGGGAGTGCTGCCGCTGTCGGTCGACGGCCGCACGGTGGTGCTCGCCGAGGCGGACTGCGTGGAGGGTCTCGGGTGGCCCTCGGTGGAGATCTTGGCCGAGGCGATCTGTCATGCGGTTGACCAGGATCACGCAGGAGTGCATCTCAAGCTCGCTGCGAGCAGGCTCGGCGCCCTCCACGCGGACCCGCGGGCTCTCACCGATGAGGAGATCGCCGAGCACTTCGACCGGACGGTCGCTCAGGTCGAGGAGACTCGCAACCGGCTCGACGGATCTGTGGGATCCGTCGTCCGGCGTCTGCGGCCGGTGATCGTCCACGTCCTCGGCGTGGACGCCGCTTCGGACGTTCTCGATCCCGTACCGGAGAGCGTTCAGGAGTTGCGTGACAGGCTGGAGTCGGCCCGACCGCTGCCTGCCCCGCCGGACCAGCTGATCGCCGCCGCCCGCTCAGCCAGGGACGTCGATGATTTGCGCGCCGCCGTCGATCTCGATTTCGCCGGGTTCAACAAGACGCTGTCCTCTCTCGCTCCGGACTACCGGCCGACCAGCCGTGCTGCCGCTCACACCGAGGCGCTCCAGCGATACCTCGCGCTGCACCGGATCTCGATCATCGATCGGTTGAGGTGGGCGAACATCGCCCGGTTCGATGCCGGGGAGCCGATCGACGGCTGGCGTGAGCTCTGCTCGCTCGACTGGATCACCGTGCCCGGCTCCTGGGAGTTCGAGATCGACAGCCTTGACGGTGCCGTGCTGGGGGAGCGGGTGGAGGCTGCGTTCTCCGAGCGGTTCGGCTCGGCTCTTCCCGCCTCCGGCGAACGGCTTCCTGCGTGGGAGGACACGAGGGTTGCCAACACGCGCGGGTTCACCCAATTGGCTCCCCGGTTGGGACCGCTGCTGAGCGCGCTTGGCCATCCGGTTCCCGACGCGTTCACGGGGCCGGATGCAGTGTCGGTCTCTTTGGACCGGTTGGACGCCGTGGGGGCGTTGGATTTCAGGGTTCTTTCCGAGCAGGAGATTCTCGCCTGGTTGCAGGTGATTGGGCTCTGGCCTGGCGGCGTCGCCACGAGTGCGGATCCGGCCGACCACGGCCTGACCGAGAGCGATCTCAACCCGGGCCGGCGGGAGGCCGAACGTCTTCGGCAAGAGCAGGTGCGCGCGCAGCGCACCGTTGTACTCGGCGGACGCGCGTTCGACGTCGGGGACGGTGATTTCAGCGAGGTGGTCGACGCACTGGAGTCGGTTCTCGAAGACCGTCCCGACCTGCTCGGCGGGGCGCTCCGCTGGTCCACGCCGACCGCGCCGCAAAAACGCGGCCGCCAGAGCCAGACGGCGGACGCTCTGAGCGGATTCACCGGGCGGCGCCGAATGTCCTCCGCCCAGCGGGACGCGATCGGCTTCATCGGCGAGTGGTTCGCCTTCCAATGGCTTCAGCGCCACTACAAGGGCGTCGATGAGTCGTGCTGGGTGTCGGTCAATCGCCGCAAGGTCTTCCCCGGCATGCCGGGAGACGACTCCCTCGGGTATGACTTCGAGGTGATTGGGGGTGCACGTTCGATCATGTTCGAGGTGAAGGCGACGCAGGGATCGGGCGGCCGGTTCGAACTTGGTGAAAGCGAAGTGCGGGCCGCGCAGCGGTCTGCAGGAAGCGACCGGTGGCGGCTTCTGGTGGTCACCGACGTTCTAGATCCGGAACAGCTCAAGGTCCTGATGTTGCCTAATCCGTTCAGTAAGGAGGGAAGGGACAGTTACCTCAACGTCGGTGGCACGCTGCGGTTCTCCTACACACTGTTATGAGGATTCTTATTTCAAGTGGGCGTTTGGCCCTTTCCGCGCTCCGTCCGCGTCTGAACCGCCCTGGTTCCGTTAAAAGATGATGTGCCCCGTGCTGGGCGGAGTCGGGTTGCTGGAGCTTCGGACCTATCGGCTGATGTTCGGTAGCGGAAGGCTGGCCTCGCTACGGAACGCTACCGACCGCTCTCGACCGAACGGAACTTGTGCCAGATGGAGCAGGCCGCCGACCAAAAGAAGGGCCACCAAGGCGGTCGGCCTCGTGGTCACGACACCGACCTGTACAAGGAGCGGACATCGTCGAGCGCCTGATCAACAAGCTGAAGGCGGGCAAGGCATCGTCACTGGCTACGACAAGGCCCTTGCCAGCTACCTCCCGGCGTCCGGCAAGAGCTTCCCCGCCACTGGCTTCACCACGGCTTCACCCTCGGCCTGGCGGTTTCCCAGGCTCCGGTGTCTTACTGAAAAAAGGCAGACATTGGGTAATTTATCAGCTCTTAATGCCAAAGTGTCTCTATGGATTTGACCGCCGCCGCAGTGCACGCGGCTCTCCGCGAGTTCGACGAGCTCGGACGGGAAGCGTTCCTCGCCAAGTACAGATTCCGCCGGGCCCGAAAGTTCTTCATCCTCCATGAGGGGCGCGAGTATGACTCGAAGGCCATCGCCGGTGCGGCGCACGGCCATCTGCCCGGTGCCGCTCCGCTCCGGGCTTCTGAGTTCTCCGGCGGAGAAGCCACATAGTCGGCGTGCTGCGAGCCCTGAATTTCACCGTGGTCGATCGGAGCGCCGGCGTCGCGCCCTTGGGGCCTTTCACACCGATCCACAGCCTGAGACCGAACTTGGTCAAGGGCCGCCCGATGCTCAAGCAAGCCGTCGTGCTGGTGTGGGCGATCGGCCGCGCCGTCCATGGACGGCCTCGGCTGGCACCCTGGACGGAGAGCCGAGAAGAACTCCACCCGCTGCTGAAGGAGTTCAAACGCGACGGCGAGAGCAAACGGCCGAACCCCGCCCACCCCATCGCGGCGCTCTACCAAGCCGGACTATGGGATCTTCAAGGATTCGACGGCGTGGTGCCGACCGCACACGGACACCCTGAAGACTGGTTCGCATCTCGGCACCCCACCGGAGGCCTGCCGACCGCATGCCACGACCTCGTCCGGACGTCCGTCACCGCCCGCCTCGAAGTCCTCGACGCGTTGCAGGAGAAGTTCGAGCTGTCTCCGGAGGAGTATGAGGCATTGCTCTCGGCCGCCGGAATCGATGATGAGACCGGGCCGAGGCCTGCCGTTGACGACGACTCCTATGCGCGGCTGTGTCGACTCGCGGAGTCCAGAGAGCAGCGCGGTCTACGCAGACCGAAGCTCAGAAACGAGCCGGTCAGACTCGACCCCGCACGCCGGGTGGTCCTGGAGCGCAGCGCTGGTAACTGCGAGTTCTGCGGCACGCCCGCACCCGACGTCACCGACCGGGGCATACCCGTTCTGGAGGTCGACCACATCGAAGGCCTCGCTGAGGGAGGACGGGACCACCCTGAGCAGATGATCGCGCTATGCCCGAACTGCCATGCCGTCAAAACCCGAGGGACCAGACGTCACACCGTGGCCGAACAGCTCCGGGAGATAGCCACACGACGTCACCGGCAGAAGCTGGAGTCGAATGGCGACCGGTGACGAAGCAAGTGAGGCCGCTGCCGATACGGGTGGTCTATCCCCGACCCGGCTCCCGTAGCCGGAGACGAAGACACCCCTTGAACACCCCTCCGACGGGCACGTCCGAGTTGCAGCGGATGCGAGCCCGAGAACGTCGGACGACTGACGATCAAATCCGCACGCGCCATCTTCGGACCGCCCCCGTCGAATTGGGCCGACAATGATCGTGATGACGAGGTGCCCTTCGGTCCTGACGCGGGGAATTCGACTCCGTAACGGCGATCTTCGGATGGATCAAGACGACTCCCACAGCTCTGACCCGCCTCTTCGCAGTCTGTGTTGTGTCCGTAGATCGGTGTGACGTCAAATCGTCTGCCTGGACGGACGGGGACTCCCACGCAACAGAGCCCCGTCCGTTCAGCGTCAAGCGCGGACACGGCGACTTCTCGGTCACGCCCTTAGTGAGCGTTTGGGTCCTGAATAGGGTGTTTTATGCCTTTTTCTGTGGGTGACTGGGGACGCAAAGGGCGGGATATTCGAGGAAGTTGGCGCCTGGAGTGGCGCTCGGGGCGGGCGTGGCGGTGTTTGGCGGCTTTCCTCCTGTCTGATTCCAAAACGCCCTGCTCGATGGTGCTTTGCGGGTGGCGGTGACGCTGTAGTTCGCTGCCGTGGCCTTCAGGGCCGTGGGCGGAGCGACCGGGCGGAGGTAGGCCGGGGCCATGGCGTCTTCCCCCTATCCGAGTGATCTGTCCGATGCCCGCTGGCAGCTGATCGAACCTGTCCTCACCGCCTGGCGCACCCGCCGCCAGGAAGCCGCTCTGGGTTTCGGGCGCAGGCCCGAGCACGACCTGCGCGCCATCATGAACGCGATCATCTACGTGGACCGCACCGGCATCGCCTGGCGCTACCTGCCGCACGACTACCCGCCCTGGCAGAGCGTCTACTGGTACTTCGCCGCCTGGCGCGACGAAGGCATCTTCACCGAGCTGAACGGCCTGCTGCGCCGCCTGGCCAGAAAGGCCGAAGGCCGCAGCCCCGAGGCCTCGGCGTGCGCGATCGACGCCCAGAGCGTCAAGACCTCCGCCAACGTGCCCCTGACCAGCCAGGGCGTGGACGCGGCCAAGAAGATCATCGGCCGCAAACGCCACATCGCTACCGACACCCTCGGCCTGCTCCTGACCGTCCTGGTCACCGCCGCCAGCGTGCAGGACTCGGCCGCCGGCACCCGCCTGCTCGACCAGCTCGCCACCGGCCACCCCGCCGTCCGCAAGGCCTGGGTCGACGGCGGCTACCGCCCCTACTTCCTCGACCATGCTGCCACTTTGGGCATCGACGCCCAGATCGTGCCCCGTGACCCGGCCATCCGTGGCTTCACCGTCCTGCCCCGCAGGTGGGTGGCCGAACGGACCTTCGGGTGGCTCATGCACCACCGCCGCCTGGCCCGCGACTACGAGGCCCTGCCCGCCACCTCCGAAGCCATGATCCACCTGGCGATGATCGACAACATGACCCGCCGACTCACTAGCGAAAACACCCCAAACTGGCGCGGAACCTGAAACCCGTGATCAGGCAGACTTCACGGCTTCAAACGCTCACTTAGAAGATCCTGAGGTCGCTACTGTGAACAGCGGGTGGATCTTCGATCGTGTCGCGATCGGTCGCCAGTTGTGTCAAAAGCCGGAGGAGACCGTCGATGGCTGAATGATCTGTGCATTTGATTGCGTAGCCATAGTGGATCAGTCTTTTGCCTGATTTAAGGCGTTTGGGGAACCTGTCCAGGCCAGAGTCGTGGAAGTAGTCGCTCTCAGCCGGTACATCGAGCCCTACGACACTTCGCATCTTGTCGAGGGGAGTCTCAGGTGCGACAACAACGGAACGGCTCTTGGTCTGCCGACTCAGGTAAACGGTTTGCCCGCTGTCCTGGTGTTCGAGTCTGAACCAGGACTGGTTCGAAGCCTTGGTGACTGTGAACCCCCACTTGATGGCGATGGCGACGACCTCATCCTGAGCAGCTTCGATCTGTTGGGCGATCTCGGAGAGTGTCCCTTTGCCTTGGACTTCCCATCTGGTCGTCCCGCGGATTCCGGAAGGCGGATTGAGGCCAGCCTGCACCATCATGCGCATGACAAGGCCACTGGGCGTGTAGCGTTCGCCGTCGACCGCCCATGTCAGAGGCGAATTCCTGTCATTGGACCAGGTCGCCCGGCCTCGTGAGGGCTCCTTTGAGATCCAGAGCAGAAGATCCCTCCGCTCCCGCTCGGTGTCCGGACGGAAGATCAGAGGCGTTCCGTCCTCTAGAGAGCCTTCATCGAGGATGACCCTGACGGCGTCGGCCTTTCTAGCATTTGAGGATCTCAGGTCAACTGCTTTGGGACGGACCCGGGGGGTGGGTACGAAAGTACCTGTTTGGATGGCGAGAACGTCTTCGACCAGCTTGCGGCATTTGGAATGGTTCTTGAACAACGAGCCGAGGAACGCGCCGCTGTGTTGTTCGGCCACTTGAGCTGCGAGCTGGTCGTGCATCGTCTTGGTCAAGTCGCCGACGACCGCGAACCGTCCTTCCGCTGTCGCATCGGGGTCGTCGAGAACGTCTGGGCTCAGCCGAGAGAAGACCAGATGAGCTATGAGCCGATTGCCGTGAACGGCGACTCCCGCATCACGGCCGCTGATCTCCTGCCGGAGCGCGGTGAGTCGTTCATCGATGGCGCGTAGGACCAGCACGCTATTCCACATGCGAACGACGTTGAGGTTTTCGGGGAACAGAGCTTGGTAGACACGGTCCTCACTGGATGACCACAAGCTGCTGACCTGTCGCTTCGCGTCCACCGCGAAGTCAGGGTCGGCCGAGGCACACGCCAGAGCGATCGCCGCCTCGTCGACTTCGCACCCGTCGTCGCCTGTGATGGGCTCGCTGCTGCGCCGCAGACCGTAGGTCTTGTTGAACTGAAGGCGGAACTGCGCCCGGATCATCTCCTGCCGCGGATCGAGCGCGATGAAGTCTCGAGCTTCTACTCCGTTCTGTGTGTTGGTGGCCCTGGTGACCCGTGAGCCGAACCCGTCGGGGCAGCCTTCGAGGGAGATGATCCGGACCCAGATTTTGGCATCCCCGAGCCGTTCGGGTTCTTTGCGTAGGATGGACCGGACGCTGGCCGCGGTCTGCGCACCGTTGACAATGGTCGCGCCGGTCACGCTGAATCTGCCGTACTCCCGGTTCGGACTGTCGCGCACCGACCGGCGGACTTCCTCGGCGAGCACGGTGATCCCATTGTTGAAGTACCAGAAATGCTCGGGCTCGTTCCACAGTGTTGCAGTGAGGTCATCATTGACGGGGGTATGGCCTAGGGCGTCCCTGAGGTTGCCATCGAACAGACGCTCTCCGTGCTGCTCGTACCATTCTGCGATCTGGGTGGCGTTTGCGACGCCGTAGTACGCGCGATAGGGGGTGTCTGTACTGCCCCAGCCGGTCAGGTGTACGTCGATGTCGACGCCTCGAGAAGAGGCGCCGTTGACGATGAAGTCGTGTAGCGCGCGAGTCCCCAGCACGATGAGATCGATCATCTCTCCGTCGCTGTTGATCTCATCGCAGAAGTCTTCCAGGGGGCGGATGACCTCCGCCCCGAGTTGGTCCGAACCGGTGGAGACCAAGGCAATAGTGATCTTGGTTTGAGTGTTGAGCAGTGCCTGGTTGAGATCACTCTCCAGCGCCCGCAGCCTAGGGTTGAAGCGCTCGAACCGGGCAGCGAAAAGATCTTCTGCTCCATTGCGGAGTTTGAGTGCTTCGGCCTGGTTGAGGTTTTTGCGGCCATTATGGTGCCATTTGGTCTGGACTAGGACGATCCGCTCATGCGCGTCGTCCACCGCAACACCGTCGATGCCGTTGTCGCTGAATCCGTCGATTACGCAGGCCGCCGCTGCCTGCGGTGTGAAGCCGGTGAGCGCCTGGATTCCGAGTGCGGTCAGGGCCCGGGACAGCACTGCCGGGTTGGACTCGCTGCGGTCTTGGAGGTCGGATAGGTCCAAGTGGGGGAGGAATTCGCGTTTGAGGTGCGCGGCGATCTGGTTGATGTGCAGGATGCTCAAGGTGCAAGCCTCGGCTTCGGGGAGGAGAGTGACAAGGATCGATGTTACCTGGGACTTGTCTTCTCTGTAAGAAATTTTCGTCTTGTGATGGTTTTCGTGACCCTCTCTGTAGGCCTTGTCGCTGGCAGGAGCATGAGCATGGGTAACGGGCCACGGCTGATTCCGGTAGTTCATCGCCTTTCATCACTTGCGGTCGTCGGCTGACCGCGTTCGTGCGCGAGGGTCACCACGTACACCAGCGCCGGTTGTCAGCGTTCACTGCGTACGGGGAGGCCGCGGGGGTGGTCCCATAGCACGACCGACGAGCCCTCGTTCCGACCCGCCGCTCCTCCTGATCCCCGGCCTGTGCGCCGGGGCACGGACCGGCGCGCAGGCCGGGTCCACGCGTCGGACGGCCCCGGCATCGGGCCTCCGCCAGACCGGTGCAGGACAGAGGCGGACCAACTGACCGCCGGCGTTTCCACAGGCACCGGTGCCGGAGAGCCTCCCGGGACTGGGCGGTCAGCGGAGCGACGCCAGGGAAGGATGCTCCTTCAGGCCGTCGAGGCCGTGGATCCGGTAGGTCGTGTAGGAGATGAGGCTCGGGAGGGAGGACCGAAGAGTGCCAAGGGCGCGGCACCGGAGAACTCGAAGACGGCGGACCGGCTTATGGGTTCGGGATGGAAGGCCGTCACGGCGTCGTAGGAGAAGCTCCTCCACTGGCCGGAGACCAGGCAGATCAGCCGCCGGTCGGTCGCTATGACCCGTGTGGCGCACTGGTCGCGCCAGCACTGCATGGCGTCGGCTCGGGCCTGGCTGCGGTGGACGGCGTTGCCGAGGGCCGTCATGGCGACGCCCGCGGCGACGAACCGCGGATGACCGAAGAACACCCCGCTGACATGTCGGTACGTGGCCGTCCTGCCGTAGAAGCGTGCGTAGTTTGCCTGGAGGTCGAGATACGCGTGCTCGTCCGAGTCCAGTACGACTCCCCAGACGGTGAGGGGCTCAAGCCTTCCACCCGCCAAGAGCAAGGCGGTGAGCCGACACCCCTCGTCATGGCCATGCCGCTGGGCGGCGGCGAGTTCGACCCGTCGGGACTCCCGTGCACGTCCGCTCTCTCGCAAAGCCAGAATTCCGAACACGGGAGCCGCGAACGCGCTCAGCAGGCAGATGCCTCCGAGAAACAGTGCGGCCCGCATGGCCGGGAGACCCTCGCCGTCGGACGAAACAGAGACGAACGCCAGGGCGGCGAAGAAGCTGATCGCGCAGACTCGCACCGAGCCGGTGAACCGGGACCGCCACCGCCGCATACCGTCACCGCTTTCCGGAAAACGACCTCCAGCGGCGAGGCTACGACCGGGCCTCACCGGACGCGCTGCGATGGTTCAGATGAGGGAGAGACCGGAGGAATACTTTCCTGAGGCTTTCAGCGGATCCCGGAGACGAGCCGTGTCCTTGGTCGGCCCGGCCTACTGTGGACCGGGAGGGTTTGCCGTAAAGCCGACGACGGAGGTCATGTCGCCCAAGCTCGCGCTCACCAAGTCCTGCCTTGCTGAGTACGGGTACTTCCCGAAGCCGGGGAACACCAGTGACCGCGTCGCCTTCACCATAGGTTCCGTAGATCCCCGCGTAGCTGTCTGGTGCTTACGGCTCAAGCCGGTTGGGCCCCCGGAAGAGAAAGGTCGTCTCTCTGATCGAGGGCAACCCTAGGAGGAGCATGAGAAGGCGGGAGAGTCCCAGACCGAGGCCGCCGTGGGGCGGAGTCCCGTAGCGGAAGCAGTTGAGATAGCTCTCGAGCGGTTCGAGGTCCATGCCTTTTTCTCGGGCCTGAGCAGTGAGGACGCCATAGCGGTGCTCACGTTGGGCGCCAGTGGTGATCTCGATGCCCTTCCAGAGCAGGTCGAAGCTCTCAGTGACCGTCGGGTCGTCGGCGGGACGCAGGTGGTAGAAGGGACGGGCCTCGGCTGGGAACCGGGTCACGAAGACGAACTCATGGCCGGTTTCCTGAGCGATGAGCGCTGAGAGAGTACGTTCGCCTTCGGGGTCGAGGTCTTGCTTGGTTCCTTCGGAGTCCCACCCGGTGGCGTGCAGGCGAGCGAGGGCGTCGGCCATGGTGATGCGTGGGAACGGCAGGGCCGGGACGGTCACGGTGATGCCGAAGTGATCCTCGATAGCGGGACCGTGGGCCTCGGCTACGTCGGCGAGGACGCGTTGAAGCATGCGTTCTTCGACGGCCATGACGTCTTCTACGGAATCGATCCAGGCCATCTCCAGGTCGACGCCGGTGAACTCGGTGGCGTGGCGTGAGGTGAAGGAGGGTTCTGCACGGAAGACGGGGCCGATCTCGAAGACGCGGTCGATGCCGCCTGCGATGGCCATCTGCTTGTAGAATTGCGGGGATTGGGCGAGGTAGGCGGTGCGGTCGAAGTAGCCGACTTTGAATACCTCGGCGCCTGATTCTGAGGCTGTGCCCATGAGCTTGGGGGTGTGCAGTTCGGTGAAGCCCTCGGCCGCGGCTACTTCACGCATGGCACGTTCGACGGTGGTCTGAACGGTGAACACGAGCTGCTGAGCGGGGCGCCGCAAGTCGAGGAACCGCCAGTCGAGACGCTGGTCGAGGTTCGTGTGCTCGTCGATCGGCAGTGGTGCTTCTGCCGGGGCGACGATCTCGACGCGGTCAGGGATGATCTCGAGGCCGCCGAGCTTGACCTTGTCGTTCATGACGACCTTGCCGGTGATTTTCACGGCGGATTCGACGGCCGAGGCCTCGAGGGTGTGCTCGATGGCGTCGTCAGCACGAATGTGAGTGATCTGGACGAGGCCGGTGTGGTCGCGGACGATCACGAACTGCATGCGTCGTTGGAGACGGAGAGCCTGGATCCAGCCGCAGACGGTGACCGTCTCGTCCGGGTGGTGGGGAAGGTCGCGGATCAGGGTGCGCGACATCGCGGCAACTCCCTTGGTTGCAGGCGCGTTGGTCGCGCCGGGTGAGCAGTGCGGTAGACGGCCGCCTGCGGGGACTTGATCAGGCTACCCGACAGGTGGCCGTGGGTCTTCCGCTTTTGGGTGCGGCAGCGGTCAAGCGAGGCTGAACACCCCGGAGAAGATGGGTAGTCGGTACTTTTCGATGATCTCGTTGAAGGCGACGTGGACGTCGATGAGGCCGTCCAGGTCGTAGTGGAAGGGGATGTCTTGCTGGCCGACCACGAACGGAGTCAGAACGGTCGGTGAGGGGACGACACCGAGTGCGGAGATGGTCTCCAGGCCGCGGAGCGTGTCGTCAGGGGGTTCGATGCCTGCGAGCAGGCAGCTGCCGACCTGCTGGTGGCCGAAGATCTCGACGGCGTCGGTGAATACGGTGACGTAATCGTCGAAGGTCAGGGTGCCTTTGTATCCGTGGACGTAGCGCTTGCGGTAGTCGTTGTTGACGATCTCGACGCCGCTATTGAAGCGGCTGACGCCCGCGTCCTTGAGCGCTTGGAGGTAGTCGCGGCGTGCGGCACCGTCATGACGGATGGCGTTGGGGATGACCTGAGAGACGTAGATGCCTTCGGTGTAGCCGACAGCGCGGAGCTCCGCAGCTAGACGACAGTGGCGGTCAAGTTCGAGCTGGGCGTCCTTGATGCTTCCGGTGCACAGCCAGACGATGTCGTACTTGGTCAGGAAGTCCTCGGCGTGTTCACGGACGTGCTGCAGGCAGGCTTCGAAGTTGTCGGAGTAGCCGGCTGCGGAAGCGCCTTGGACTGCGAGGATCTCCCATTCGGACTCCTTGAAGCAGAAGTCGCATTTGTAGGCGCAGAAGGTGTGGTAGTCGAACACGAAGCTGCGCATGCCGTTTTCGCGGAGCAGTCCGAAGTTGTACATGCCGGTGGGGGCTCGATCACCGTCGATGAACTGGACGCAGCCGATGCGCTGAACCGTCCCGTTGATGCTGGCGCTCAGGTGGGTGCCGTCGAACATGAACGAGGAGAGCTGATTCACGCGGACGGTGACCTTCTTGCGGGTGTCCCCGTCGGAGACCTCTATCTCGATGCGGGGCACCACCTGGCCGAGGACGGGAAAGCGGATGTCCGCGGTGGTGAGCTGGACACCGTCACGGAGCACGCCGAGCCTGAACAGCTCGAGCTTGCTGACCTTGCCGGCGCCGGTGATGGCCAGGTTGAAACGGGAAGTACGCGAGGTAGGGGAAAACACGGTGTCTCCCTTTCAGAGGATCAGGCTCACGTGAGCAGTCGGTGGGCGTTGCCTCCTTGGAGGGCTCGGGCATCGGACGGGGGAAGGCGGTCGAGGACCGGCTTCCATTCGGCGGTCGGGTCTGCGGGCGTGCCGGGGTGCGGGTAGTCGGTGGCGAGCATCAGCCGTCGGCGCAGCCAGGCGGGCATCGCGGTGACGTCCTCACCCAGACCGATCGAGAAGAAGAAAGTGTCGGCCTCGGTGAAGTACTCGGCCGGTGGCCGGTTCGGGAGCCGGTCGGCCTTGTTGCGGCGGAGCGTCTCCCACGACTCCTGAGCACGATCCAGCCAGGAGGGCAGCCATCCGGCGTTGCACTCGTGAAAGGCGAACCGGATACCGGGGAACCGGTCGGGGATCCGCGTGTCCAGGAGGGCGGCCAAGCAGAGCGGGCCGGGGAGGGTCTCGTTGACATGGTTGAAGAAGGCCCCGGCGGCATCCGAGCGCAGGCTCAAGCCAGACGACGAGGGCAGGAAGTGCGGAATCGCGACCTTGTGAAGATGCACGACCAGGCCGAGATCCTGCACGGTGGCGAAGAACAGGTCCGCGTCGGCGAACGATGTGAGTCCCGCGGGCAGCATGACGTGGCCGAAGCCTTCATCGGCCAAGGCCGCCAGCCTCGTGGACAGGTAGGGCGTGAACGCGGTCTGGGCGACAGGGATGAGGCGCCCCGGGGCTGCGGACGTCATGTCGAGCAGCCACCGGTTGTAGGCGTCGAAATGGGCCTCGGCATAGGGACTGATCGGGTCGATCTCTCGCGGCCAGATGAGCCCGAGGCTGGGGAACAGGAGAGTCGCATCGATGCCTGCCTGGTCCAGCCAGTTCAGTCGGGCGGGGCCGTTCCAGGAGGTGATCGTGCACGAGTCGCGGTAGGAGACGAACTCACCGGTGGCGGGCAGATGGTTCCAGTCCAGGATTTCGTGACCGTCACGTGGCGCGACGCCGCCCAGTCGGCGGATCAGCCGCGACGGAGTTCCGTCGATCAGGAGCTTGTCACCGTCGGCGGGGTCCCGGACGACCTGGAGGCACCGGTCACGGAACGCCGGTTCCACGTACTGGGGCCACAGCCACAAGGGCTCCATGACATGACCGTCGGTGTCGATGGCATCGTTTTCATTCCACACGGCTGTCCCCTTGGATCAGTTCGGCAGGGCGAGGGTGCGCCGGTAGCTCGACGGATAGCTGGCGGCCCGCGAATCGCTGACGATGCACGCACCGTCGCCTGAGGGGTGGCGGAGCAAGAGACGTTGAAGCCAGCGGTCGGTGCCGTCGTAGGCTGGCGTGAACGCGGTGCGCCCGTGGACCGCGCGCCGATTGTCGATGACGAGCGCATCGCCCGGTTCGAGCGCGATATTCACAGCACAGGCGCCGAACGCGGCGGCGAGTTCGTCCAACGCCTTGCACGCCGCCCGGGTACAGCCGACCAGCGATTGCGCGTACTCGACCTGCACAGCGCGTGAGATTGGTTGCGGCTTCGTCATCCGCCGGCCTCCGGACAGATGCGTCCCTTGGTCTGTTTCGAAGGCGAATTCCGGACGCTTCAGCCGCTCCCTGGCACGCTCTGTCAGGCGGCTCAACGCCAAGCCGATGTCGCACACGGACGTGCGCGCCTTCCCTGCCGGGTCGGCTCGCAGCGCCATGAGCACCAGATGATCGGGAGAAACGTCCGCGAACGACGCCTCGGTGTGCAGGACAAGCTCGGCTGACCCGGAAGATGCCTGGACTTCGGTGTGGGAGGCGATCGGGTAGCGGTTCTGGACCAAGTGCCCGCGGTCCCACTCGCGGTAGGCGAAGATCTCACCGACTGCAGAGCCGAGCACGCCCAGGATTCCTTCAGTCCCCAGCGGTGTCTGGGAGGCCAGGAAGTCGAACCGCACGCGGGGTGTCTCCGGCACCAACCACGGCAGCGGCAGCCCCCGGATCAACAACGCGACCCTGTCCTGGTGCGTCCGCAGCGCGGCGAGCGCATCACGGACCGGCGCGGGCAGCGACCCACTCGCATACTTGGCCTGCGCGACGAACAGTTCAGGCTCGCTGTAGGGGTTCGCTGTCACCACGGCGGCCGTGCGATGCACGGCCGCGGACAGGGCAGGGGTGAGGTCGAGGGTCGTGAGACGGGTCGTGGGAGCCATGGCCGACGCTCCAAGCGGTGAGGCGGACCGTTGTGATCACAAGCCTCGCGCCCGCATCAGCCGGAAAGTTGCACTCGTGTGCAACCCTCGGCCCGCTCAATAACGAAATAGTCACGCTGATCAGTACGGTACGCCCAGCCAGGTGGCCAGGCCGAGCACGGCATCCGTGCTACGGCCTGCTCGTCCGAGAACAGCGGTGACGACCTCTCGGGTTCCAGGGTTAGTGCGCGTGTGCTGAGGTGCCCGACGTCGTGCCTCCAGCAACGACGCGACCGCTCCCGCCGGATCGCCCGCCCAGATCTGGGCACGCGCCAGGTCGATGAAGAAATGGCTGGCCCGCTCAGCGGGTAGTCCCACGGGCGGTGTCCAGCCTGCGGCGCGATGGACGGCCTCCGCTCCGTCCCGCAACTCGACCGCAGCAGCCACCTCATGGACTTTCACGCTGGCTGCGCCGAAGCTGGTGTGGAAGTGCTCAACGTCACCGTCGACCGCGTCCACCATCATCTTCGCGATCTTCAGGTTTGACCACGCAACCGATGTGTGTCCGCCGAATGCAGCGAGCACGGCCGCCCGGGCATGTAGCGCTCCGTACACGCTCGCGGCTCGCCGATCCGTCATCACCTTGGTCGCAATCCGGTCAGCGGCCGACTCCAAAAGGACCAGGCCCGACTCCGCCGAACCGGTGACGAAGAACGTCTCAGAACGCACGTACGACGCGGTTGCGATCATTAGCTCATCCCGAGACCGCTCGGCCGCCCACCGCACCCTCTCGATCGCTGCCAACGACAGATCCAAGTGTCCCAGCTTGTGCGCGATCGCGTCCGCGCACCGATAGGCAGCAGCCAGCAGCCAGTACACCCGGTCCTGGTCCGCACCTCGCGCGTGGAAGCTCGCTGCGAGCAGATCCTCCAGCAAAGCCGGGAGCATCTCTCCCAACGCCACGTACCGGGAGTTCAAGCGCAGCTGCCCGGCCCGCTCGGTCTCGTGCGCCAGCTCTCCGAGGGACCGCACCGGCGGCCGAGCACGCGGCAGGTCGTAATCCACCATCATCTGCCGCAGCGGAGGCAGGCACGCTGACATCCGGGCCTCGATGCCCCTCTCATCCGGAGCCAGCCCCATCAAGACGGGCGCTTCCACACCCAGCGCATTCGCAACCCGAACCGCGAGATCCCAACTGCCCGGACGGTGCCCCGCCTCCACCTTGCTGATCAGAGACTTCGACGCCCCGGACAGGTCCGCCAGCTCCTGCTGGGTCAACCGGTGCAGCTTCCGCAACACACGCAGCCTGTCACCCAAATCCACAGGAGTCATCACCGCCGCCTCCAGACCGCCGCTACGAGGAACCGCCGTATGCTCACCCCAGAGTCGGATCAACAATCTACGATCCGCAAGAGTCGAGAGCACGGAGGACACCCCCCATGGCGATCCGATCGGTGGTCTTCGACGTCGGAGAAACGCTCATGGACGACTCCACCTTCTGGGGCTCCTGGGCCGACTGGCTCGGCGTTCCCCGCCACACCCTCGCCGCCCTCGTCGGCGCCGTGACCGCCCTCGGCCACGACAACGTCGAAGCCCTCCGCCTCATCTGCCCTGACTTCGACCTGGCCGCAGAACGCCAAGCCAGAGAAGAAGCCGGCCAGGGTGAAACCATCAGCGAGAGCGACCTCTACCCAGACGTCCGGCCCGCACTCAGCGCGCTCAAGGCCAACGGGCTCTGGGTCGGGATCGCAGGCAACCAGACCACCCGAGCAGCGGAACTCCTAGCTGCCCTTGATCTCCCCGTCGACGCCATTGCCACCTCCGGCCAATGGGGCGTAGCCAAGCCCAGCACCGAGTTCTACGACTACCTGATCGCCTGGGCACCCGGTGCCCCAGACGAGATCGTTTATGTCGGCGACCACCCGGTGAACGACATCCTCCCTGCCAAAGCGGCTGGCCTCCACACCGCACACATCCGACGCGGACCTTGGGGCTACCTCCATGCCGACGACCAAGAGGTCAAAGAGAACGCCACTTGGCGGATCAACAGCCTGACCGAGCTGGCATCTCTACTGACCACTCCGGCCGGGTGATCGCAACACCCCAGAAAACGGAAGTGCCAAGTGAAACCCTTCACCCGATCTACCAGCATCAACACGCGGGGGGATTATCTGGTCGCGGTTGGGGACCCTCAAGTGGCCGACATTGTGTTACCCATCTGGCCGCCAAGTATGAGAACTATCTGGCTGTTGACACGCCGCAGACTGGGCGCCGACCTCGGCCGGGTAAGCACACCCAAGATGTCAGACCGCAGGAGTAGGCTCGCGAATGCTTGATCAGAGCCAGGCGAGGCCTGCTTCATTGAGCTACGCGACTCCCCAAATGCAGAGGATATGGATCATGAGTGTCGACGAGGAAGAGCAGGAAAGTACCGCTGAGCTCTATACCCGCCACAGTCAGCTACTCATGGCGCTCACCCTCACAGGTGTGAGGATCCGGTCGCTCGCCGCACAGTTCACCCCCTGGCACAGCGGGCAGCAGCTGGATGCAGGTGCCTGGGAATGGGTGATCGAGGAGTTCCAGCAAGTGGCATCCGGCGTCCGGAGGCAAGATTTCGAAAGCCTGATTCTCCAGACCATCCAGGTCTATAACACTGGATCAGACATTCTGAATCCCGACACCAGCCCGAACCCCGTCCCATCGCCGTTCGTGCGCCGCATGCCTAACGATCAGGCGAAGGTAGAAGCGAACCGCCAACAGCGCCAGGTCCGTCACATCGTGGCGTACCAAGAGCACATCCGCCAGTGCCTGGAGCACTTCGCTATCTCCTGGACTGCTCTCCTCGACGGAGGGCTGATCTGTGACTGGGACATGATCAATGACGAGTTCCCAAAGCTGGAACGGCTACAAAGCGAAGTCCAGCGCGCATTTTCGATCTGGAAGTCGGTGGAGTGAGGGCTTAGCCCAACAAGCAGTCCTGCCCCACGCTCCAAGGATTGGCCTTGGTATTGAGGGGCCTCGAAGATTCCGGACAGCGGCTGGTGGTCTGATTACGCTGCGTGCTGTCGGGTCAGGTACTTGTCTTCGACCTCCTGCGGAGTCCGGTAGCCGAGTCTTGAATGCAGGCGTCTGCGATTACAGAACAGCGGTGTCATAGCTTCGAAGCAACAGTGCAGGTGAGAAGGGTTGCTCGTGGCAGTGCGGAGAGCGTTGACGCTCGAGGAGCGTGAAGAGATCGCGGTCGGCCGCGAGCGGGGTGAGGGTGTGCGGGAGATCGCGCGGCGGATCGGCCGGGTCCCGTCGGTGGTCAGCCGGGAGATCCGCCGGAACTCCTCGACGGGCTGCTACCGGGTTTTCACGGCCCACCGTCGGGCTGTGGAACGCGGCAGGCGTTCTCAACAGCGGCGACTGGATGGCGAGCTGGTCCTGAGGGAGCGGGTTCTGGCCGATCTGCGGTACGGGCGGACCCCGAACCAGATCGCGGGCCGTTTGAAACTCGAGGCCGCGGACGGCACCGTTGCGCTCACGGAAGGCTCGCTCCCGGCCGGGCGGGGCCACGATCTCGCACGAAGCCGTCTACACCTGGATCTACGCGCTGCCCAAGGGCGAACTGGCCCGCCTGGGCGTGATGCTGCCCGGCTGCCGTACCGCGAGAGGCCCCCGACGCAGGCCCGACGCCTCCAAGGGCGCCCGGATCGTCGGGATGCGTTCGATCCACGACCGTCCCGCCGAAGCACTCGGCCGCCAGGTCCCCGGCCACTGGGAAGGCGACCGTGCGACACGATGCCGCACGGTCGCCTTCCCAGCGCCCGGGCACGGCCCGGTCCTCGACCTCGGCGGGCCGCCGACTGATCATCATCTCGTCGGTGACGAGCTTCTTGCCGCGGTTGCGGGTGCAGGCCCGGGGCACCCGCAGCGCCCGGCCGGTGCGCAGGCACGCCGTCAGCTCACGCTGCAGCGCCCCGCGGCCTTGGATATACAGGGCCTGGTAGATGGCATCGTGCGAGATCCGCATCGTCTCATCCTCGGGGAAGTCGGCCTTCAACCGGTGGGTGATCTGCTCCGGGCTCCACGACCTGGCCCAGCGCCGGTCCTGACGGCGTCCATGTCGTCACCCGTTCCACGCAACCGCCGGGCCCTCGACCTCGCTGCTGCCCGGGACGCGGAGCTTGCCGGCGAGCCGCTCCTGCACATACTCCCGCAGCCGGTCGTTGGCGGCCAGCTTGCTCACCTTGGGTCGGCGGGCTGCCCGGTCGGCATGCCACTGGGCGACCGAGGCCCGGTAGTCCAGGCGGCCGCAGCGGGTCGCGGCGTTGCGCCGCAGCTCCCGCGAGATCGTCGAAGGCGCCCTGCCGAGTCGGCGGGCGACCTCTCGCACTCCGCAGCCCTGGGCCCGCAGGATGGCGATCTCCTCACGCTCGGCGAACGACAGGTAGCGGCCCGACGGCTGGTCAAGACTGATCGGCGGCATCCCGCCACCCTCACGAAACCAGCGCGGCCCCAGCGGCTGCGACACGCCACACGCGATGGCGGCGTCCTCACTCGACAGTCCTTCAGCGATCTTCCGCCAGAAGCGCTGCTGCTCCTGGCGCCGGTTAACCGGCGGCCGGCCCGGTGACCGAAGCGGAGGACGACCAGCCCGAATCGCCGCACGAGCCCTTCCCTGCGCCACAACACCCTCCTTCACGAATGGTGTTGCGACGACCGGTTGAACTTGCGGTACCAGCTGGCCAAGGATGGAGCCTTCCCCTGCCGGGTCCTGAGAATCGGTCACTCATACCGAGTTCCCACGCCCGCTCTCCTTCGCATCCTCAACGCTGATTCCGAGTAAAATAGGTGAACTTGAGATTCCCGGGGTATCTGGAAGATTCCGGACATCACCCATCATAATGGGGATGTCCGGAGCTCCGGGTGTCTCAGGCGTGGAATCAGCGAGTGATGGTGACGATTTCTACCCGGGCGCCCATCTCCCGTAGCCGCTTTACGGCGCGCAGTAGTGACACCTGAGCAAATGCGAACAGAGAATTGATGTTGATCTTCTCTCCTCCCTTGAGTCGGATTGCGTAAACGAGGGTGATGGAACCCAGGTCTTCAGAAGCGACACGCCCTGGAGCATGCTCGGCCAGGAGCTCCAGGAACTTCTCGCGCACTATCCGATCATGGCGCAGGGTCTCCACAGCTACGACTCCCTGAGCGAAGAGATGGTTCAGCGGGGCAGTGCTCTGGTCGGCCTTCTTGACACAGATCAGCTGATTGTCTGGACCAAGCAGGTCGCAGATCTCCAGCCCGCCGCCCTTGAACTTTTGTGTGACAACTTTCTTCTTGTCGAAAAGGATATAGCCGGGTTGCTTGGCTGCATCCTCGTTGTAGGCGCCCTCCTCGTACGTTTCGGTGCTGCCCGCCTTGCGCTTTGGCCAAGGGGGCATGGCGACACTCGACTTCTGGTTGAATAGCTCGGTGAGTTCCTTCTCGATGGACTCGAGGTACTCCGCACCGATCTCGTACCAGCGGCCCTGGTGGTAGAAGTACCGGCCTGCCCCATGCGAAACCTCTGCGGTGAGCCACCGGTGTCCTACGACCCGGCCGCTAGCGGGTGTGTCACATTCAGCATCGCTGAACATCTGGACCTGAACGCTCTTGAGCACGTCGATCCGCGTCCCGCTGGCACGATCGTGCACGAACTCCAGCAGCGCGTTCAGGTTCAGCTCGTCGACCTGGTGGACACGCTTTCCCTTTGTCACTTGGAACGCTTGCGCGCTGTCAAACCCATCGAGGCATTCGCTCGGGACGGCGAGCGCCAGCCGTGAGCTGGACGGGTCAGCGAGCAACGCATCCAGCTCCTTGTTCAACTGCTCTACAAGCTCGGTCTTTTTGGTCAACGGGTGGACGCGGTCGATGAAGTCGAGTTCGGGCAGTGGATTCTGGCGCGAACACACATCCTCGATGACCTGCAGGTCGTTACGGAATTCGGCCCAGCTCGTGGCCATCGGCAGCTTGATGTTGCTATCACTGCAGGAAACGGTGACGGTGCGGGCACCGTCACCGAGATGGGTGAGAGCTTCCTTTGACACCGTCCCGCTGATCTTGGTGAAGATGGAACCGAATTGGTCGATGCCGAAGTCCTCGATGCTCTCACCCAGGGTTGTGGTGTTCTCCTCGGTGCGACCGCGAGCATCCATGATCTGCTGGCGCACGAGCTTGATCCGGCCGGAGTCCAGGCACCGAGTGCCGAACTCCAGACCGAATCCCATGTCTAGGTAGAACGAGTCGAGCATGTGATGCCCCAGGCCGTAGCTGATGGCGTAGATGGCGCGCTGGGTAGGTATGAGCAGCAGGCCGGCGCTGGAGTTGTTCCCCTCCTGGACGGAGAGGCCGGTCAGTTCTTCGGCAGTGGAACACCACTTGGCGCGATCACGGACGATCGTGCCGGTGACCAGCAGGCCAGTGACGCCCTCGCGCTCGAAGGGGCGGGCCTTGAATCCTTCCTTCTCGAGGTAGTGGGCACGGACGAGGGCGCACAGGTCACCATCAGGAGGGGGCTTGAGCCTGTAGATGGTGCTCTTCCGGGTCTCGGGCTTGGTCGTCGCGACCGCTGAGTTGGCTTTGCACATGCTCTCTCCAGGGGGTGTGAAAGGGACGAAGGGAACCTTCTCGGTCTCGGGACGAAACAAGGCGAAATCCTAGGCGGAGTGAGAATTTTGTTCCACAAGGAATTCGATAAGGGGGGTTATCGGGAGAATCGCTTTGTAAGTGATCCAGCAACTCCTACGGTTGAGACCACTGGGACGTGAGCCTCGCTGCGAGAGGCAACCGACCAGGGCGATTACGTGCTTCCCCGCTGCCCGCAACCGCGATCAGCCGTATTCCCCCGAAAAGGACGACCGATATGGACTTCGTCATTCCCTCCGCCTTTTTCATCGCCGTCGTGATCTCCGCAGCGCTCGGCCACTTGTGGTCCAGGACCCGGTCCATGCGCCGTGACGCCGAGCGGACCGCCGCGCAGAAGGTCGCTGAGGAACAGAGCCGTGAGGCCCGGCGACAGGCCGAGGAGCTGCGCGCCGAACGCGACCACGCGGCGAGGCGGTCCGAGGAGCTGGAGAAGGCCAACTCGGCTCTCACGACTGAACAACAGGGCCTGCGCGAGCGGCTCGGCCGGCTCGACACTGAACTCGTCTCCGTGCGGGCCGACCTCCAGCGCGGAGAGGCCGAGGCCGAACGGCTGCACGCGGCGCTCGCCGATGGGACCAGACGGTCGGAGGAGACCGAGCGGCAGCTCCGAGCTGCCGAACAGCAGATCTCCGCCGCCCAGGCCCGCGAGGCACGGCTCCACGAGGAGAGCCAGGAGCTCAAGCGCGTGATCGCCGAGGAGTCTGTGGAGAAGCAAGCGCTGACCGAGCGCGCGGTCGCCCTCGAAGCCAAGTACAGGGAGCTCGACCAGGTTCGGGAGGAGAACAACCGGCTCCAGGAGGAGACGCTCCGCGCCATGGTGACCGAGATGCTGAAGCTCTCCCAGGAGCAGCTCGTCGCCACCGCTGGGACCACCCTGGCGGAGGCCAGCAGGCCCGTGCATGAGCAGCTCGCAGCGATGGAGCGCCGGCTCAGAGAGTTCGACACGGCTAGGACGGAGTCGGAGGCCAGGCTGAGCCAGGAGATCATCGGCCTGACCGCCGAGAGCGTCCGCAACCGGCAGGAGACCACCAGCCTAGTCCAGGCTCTGAAGCAGCCACAGGTCCGCGGCAGCTGGGGTGAGATGCAGCTGCGGCGCGCCGCAGAGGCCGCGGGAATGCTGGAGCACTGCACGTTCGACCTCCAGGTCTACACCCCGGGCGACGGCCAGGACCAGCGGCCGGACATGGTCGTCAAGCTGGCGGGCGGCAAGCACGTGGTGGTCGACGCCAAAGTCTCGATGGACGCCTTCCTAAGCGCCACCCAGGCGACAGAGGAGGCCGAGGTCGCCGACCACTGGCAACGGCACGCCAAGCAGGTCCGCAAGCACGTCGACGCCCTCGCCGCCAAGGAGTACTTCCGCCGCTTCGCCTCCCCGGACTTCGTTGTCATGTACCTCCCGAGCGATGCCTTCCTCGTGCCGGCCTTGGAGCATTCCCCTACGCTCTTGGAGGACGCCATTGCCAGGCGCGTCCTGATCGTCACGCCTACGTCGTTCATCGCCCTGCTGCGCACTGTGGCCTACGCCTGGACCCAGGCGGCTCTGGCCGACAACCTGAAGCAGGTCTTCGACCTGGGCCGGGAGCTCCACGAGCGTCTCTCCATCCTGGGCGGGCACGTCGATAAGCTCGGCCGTTCCCTCGACAGGTCTGTGCGCGACTACAACGCCGTGATCGGCTCCCTGGAAGGCCGCGTCATGGTCAGCGCCCGCAAGTTCAACGAGCTCAAGGTCGTCGAAGAGCAGCTCAAGCCGCTCCAGACCGTGTTGAGGACCCCGCGCCGTCTCAGCAGTCCCGAGCTGGTCCAGGCCGCCGCCGATGCCGTCGACCTCCTCGTGGAGGAGTCAGAAATCCGCATGGCGGATAGCTGATAATCCCCCTTATCGGGGAATTCGCTTCCTGTAAATTAGATCATCTTTTAGGATTTCAAGTGGGTGAGGGGAGGTACTGACGATGATCGACATGCGGAGCGAGCCGCTTCTCATGACGATGGCGGAGATCGCAGAGCTGGCTGGGGTCCAGAGAGAGGTCGTCAGCACCTGGCGTCGCCGCCACCCCGAGTTCCCCGCACCCGTGCCGGACGGCCACGCGGTCCCCGTGTTCAACGGTCAGGACGTCGCTGACTGGCTCATCGAGACCGGCCGCGCGAAGCGCGACCAGGTAGATCCTGACCTGCGGCTCTACGCGCTCGCGCGGCTGGCGGAGGAGACCGGTGGCCAGGAGTTGGTGGTCCTGCTGACGGCGTTGATCTGCCTGCGTCACCTCAACGGCGACGAGCCGCTCGACGATGGGGAGCCTGGTCTGAGGGCGCGACTTGCGGCACTCGCGGCCGAACACGACCCCGCCGACGCGATGGTGCGATCCGAGATCGAGCGGCTGCCGGACCTAGGGCTGGCCGGGGTCGCCGATGACCTCGTCGAAGCGGCCTGGGGTTGTCGGAACGCCATCGAGCGTCTCATGGATAAGCGGAACCGGCTCGGTGCACTGTGGCTGTCGCAGGACGTGCTCGCCCCCGAACTGGTCGGTCTGATGGTCGAGCTGTCCGGGGCACGGGAGTTGGCGCGGACGCTGGGCGTAGTCCGCGTCACCGATCCCCATGCGGGGCCAGGAGATCTCCTGATAGCTGCGGTCGACCAAGTGGGGGAGGTCGGATTCATCGACTTCGCCCTAGCCGAGGACGAACAATGGGCGGCAAGGCTGGCCCTGCGCCGCCTCACGGTCCACGGCGTCGGTGCCCGACTGCTCGACGGGGACGGCCCCACGGACGAGGAGACAGGGCCGGGCGTCATCGTGACCCGTTTCCCCTACCAGCCGGCGGAGGACCGCTCAGCGACCAGCATGCTCATGAGACTCGACGAGATCGCGATCGGACTGGCCCCTAGGGAGACCGCGATCGTGCTGGGACCCGACGACGTGCTGGCGGGTGCCCTCAAACCGTTCTCTGACGCCAAACGAGCACGGGACGCGACCCTGCGCAGCGGCATGGTCGAAGCTGTGATCCGCCTTCCTGCGGGGCTGATGCCCTATCGGCCCGGCTACGCGACGGCGCTTTGGGTGATGTCGAACACGGGCGAACCCGGGGACGAGGTTCTCCTGGCCGACGTGTCCGACCGGACCCTCACCCGGGGGCTGGCGGCCGCCCTCATTGAGGACGTGGTGACCTGGCGTCGGCCCGGTTACCAGGCTGACGCGCACACCCGCGACTACTGTCGGCCTGCGAAGGTCGATGATCTCGTCGCCTCCCAGCGCGCTCTCAGCCTGCGGCTATTGCCCACGCCACGCCAGTACCGTGAGGATGTGCCCCTGCGAATCGCCCGGGTCCGTGAATTGGAGTCAGAGCTCTTCGCCCTGGCTGCCATCGAGCGGCAGCCTGTGCGGAGTGGCCTGCAGCACGCCCCCTTCCGGCCGCCGGTCACCCAGCCGATCGCGGCACTCGTCAGGTCGGGACGTCTCAAACTGACTAACGGGTTCCGCCCGGTGCCTGCTGAAGCGATCAGCGGGGACGGCCAGCATCGAATCATCGGATCACCCGAGCTAACAGGCACGGGCAGGCACTGGGGCGTGGACACGGACTACGTGGCGCACCAGCCGCGGCTGCGCCTGACCGAGCCCGGCGATGTGGTAGTCACCACGAAGCCGTTCCTCGCCGCCCAGGTAGACCATAACGGGTTCTCCATCGTGGAGTTCCCCGCCAGAGTTCTCCGGGTTCCCAAGAAGGAGCCACAGCTCACGCCTCGGGTGCTGGCCGCACTGCTCAACCACGCGCCCACGGGCGGCCGAGCCGCCGGAGCCGTCCGGGGGCGCAGGCTCGAAGACCACGAGATCCCGCTTCTCCCTGCGGAAGTTGCACGCCACTTGGATGATGTCCTAGCGGACGTCGAACGGCGGCAACGCACCGCGCAGACCGAACTCGACGCCCTGGCCGAGTTCGCCCGTATCGCAGTGACGGGTCTCGGCGACGGAACGCTGACACTCGACCCAGAACGATAGAAGGAGCATTCCCCATGCCGCCGCGTAAGAAGCCCGCAGGTCAGGGCGAGCTGCCCGGGGTCGCGCCCGTGCCGACTCTCTCCGACATCAAGGACACCCTTTGGAAGGCCGCCGACAAGCTGCGCGGGTCCATGGACGCCGCACAGTACAAGGACTTCGTCCTGAGCCTGGTCTTCCTCAAATACGTCTCGGACACCTTCGAGGAACAGCGGGAGGAGGTCCGCAAGAAGATCCTTGACGCGGGCATCCCCGAAGAGCAGTTGGACACCTTCCTCGAGGACAAGGACTACTACGAGGGCGACCGGGTCTTCTGGGTGCCTGAGCAGGCCCGCTGGTCCTACCTGTCCGAGAACTCCAAGAGCGCGGGCATTGGTGTCCTGCTCGACGCCGCGATGCAGGTCCTCATGGACGAGAACCCGCCGCTGCGCGCCGCCCTCAAGAAGATCTTCAACCAGGACAACGTCGATCAGCGCCGGCTCGGTCAGCTCATCGACCTGATCAGCAACACCCAGTTCACCGGCCATCAGGGGCGCACGGCACGCGACGTGCTCGGCGAGGTCTACGAATACTTCCTGGAGAAGTTCGCCCGCGCCGAAGGCAAGCGCGGAGGCGAGTTCTACACTCCCGGCAGCGTCGTCAAACTGCTGGTCGAGGTCCTCGAACCCTTCAAAGGCCGCATCTACGACCCGTGCTGCGGCTCCGGCGGCATGTTCGTCCAGGCCGAGAAGTTCGTCGAGCAGCACCGCGGTAAGAACCACCTTGCCGACCTGGCCATCTACGGCCAGGAGGCCAACGAGCGCACCTGGCGCCTGGCCACCATGAACCTGGCCATCCACAACCTACGCGGCGACCTGTCCTCCCGCTGGGCCGACACCTTCTACTCCGACAAGCACCCCGACCTCAAGGCCGACTACATCCTGGCCAACCCGCCGTTCAACATGTCGGACTGGCACCGCGACCCCGAGGACCCTCGCTGGCGCTTCGGTGTCCCTCCGGCGGGCAACGCCAACTTCGCCTGGATGCAGCACATCATCTACAAGCTCGGCGAACGCGGCGCCGCTGGCGTCGTCATGGCCAACGGCTCCATGTCCTCCAAGCAATCCGGCGAGGGCGACATCCGCGCCAACCTGGTCGAGAACGACCTGGTCTCCTGCATGATCGCTCTCCCTCCCCAACTCTTCCGCACCACCCAGATCCCCGCCTGCCTCTGGTTCTTCGCCAAGGACAAGTCCGCCCGCGACGGCCACACTGACCGCCGGGGTCAGGTCCTGTTCATCGACGCCCGCGCCATGGGCACCATGCTCGACCGCACCGAGCGCGTCCTCACCGAGGACGACCTCAGGAAGATCTCCGACGCCTACCACGCCTGGCGCGGCACCTCCTCAGCCGGAGCCGAGAACCTCACCTACGAGAACGTCCCCGGCTTCTGTTACTCCGCCACCCGCGACGAGATCCGGGAACACGACCACATCCTCACCCCCGGCCGCTACGTAGGAGCCGCCGAACAAGCCGACACCGACGACGAACCCATCGCCGACAAGATCAACCGTCTCACCAAAGAACTCTTCGCCCACTTCGACGAATCCGCCCGCTTGGAGCAGGTTATTCGCGAGCAGATGGAGCGTCTCGATGTCTAATGGTTATAGCCTTGAATCGGTCTGCTCGCTGATCGTTGATTGCGAGCACAAAACTGCCCCAGCAGCGGCTCCAGGAAGCGAATATGGGTACTCTATAGGTACGCCGAACCTGCGAATGGGTCGGATTGTCTATGATAGTGCCAAGCGTGTTGATCGGGTGACATATGAAGCTTGGACCGCTCGTGCAATACCGCAGCGAAACGACATCATTCTTGCCCGCGAAGCTCCAGTTGGTGAAGTCGGGTTGGTTGACGGTGAGACCCCGATTTGCCTTGGTCAGCGAACGGTCTTGCTGCGCCCGGATCGGCAACTTGTCTCGCCGCGTTATCTGCACTACCGCCTTCTTATGCCTGAAATTCAGGAGCTTATGCGGATGCGATCTGAGGGGTCGACTGTGGCGCATCTGAATGTCGCCGATATTCGGCGCCTCGACCTCGGTGTACTACCTCAGATTTCCGTCCAGGATGCGGTTTCTCAAATTCTTGGATCACTTGATGATAAGATCATTGTAAATGATCGAATCCGGGAAGTGTCTAGCTCTTTGTTGCGGTGTTACTCGGATGTCCTGCACTGGGATGTGTCGAGGGTTCGGAAACTCTCAGAGGTGATCGAGCTTAGGTACGGAAAAGCTCTGAAGGCTACCGACCGTACTCCAGGAGATGTTCCGGTCTTCGGGGGAAATGGGATTTCCGGGTCGCATGACACTCCGCTTGTGTCAGGGCCGGGGATCATCATCGGGAGGAAGGGGGCGAATGCGGGATCCGTTTCATGGTCACAGAAAGATTTCTGGCCAATCGATACGGCGTTCTATGTCGAGTCCAAGGGGGAGGGACTCCCGCTCGAATACCTCTTCTTCCTGCTGCAGCGTGTCGATCTCAGAGGAGTCGTCGGTGACTCGGCGATCCCGGGGCTGAATCGCGAGACTGCGCTTTCTCTTGGAGTCTCCCTTCCGGAGACAGATTCAGTGACGCGTTTCGTGGAATTCGTTCGACCGATGTTGCAACGCCAGCAGGCAGCGGAGGAGGAGTCACGGAGTCTCATGGAGCTGCGGGATGCGCTGCTGCCGAAGCTGATGTCCGGGGAGATCCGGGTCAAGGATGCCGAGAGGGTGGTGGAGGAGGCGGTATGAGCGGGCTTCGGGATCTGTCTGAGGCGGAGTGGGAAGCGATCGCGCTGGAGACCTTGGGGGAGTTGGGGTGGCAGCCGGTGGCGGGGGCGTCGGTGGCGCCCGGGTCGGGGGAGCGGAAGTCGTGGGTCGATCTTGTGCTGTACGGGAGGCTGCGGGAGGCGGTCGCGAGGCTGAATCCGGGGCTGCCGACGCATGCGGTCGAGGAGGCTGTGCAGCGGGTGGTCTCCGCCGCCTCGCGGGACGCGATCTCTGAGAACAAGCGGATCCACGACATTCTGGTGGCCCGGGACCAGGGGCTGCGGATCACATATACCGGCGCCGACGGGGTAGAGCACACGCCGACTATCCGCGTGATCGACCTGAAGAACCAGGTGAACAACGACTACCTCGCGGTCAGCCAGGTGATCGTGAAGGACCGGGATCACCGGCGGCGGTTCGATGTCGTGCTGTACTGCAACGGGCTGCCGGTCTCGGTGCTCGAGGTGAAGAAGGCCGGGGCGGAGGACGCCGATCTGCGCGGGGCGCACGCTCAGCTCATGCGTTACGTGGCCGAGTTCCCGATGGCGTTCAGCTCCGTCATGGCCTGTGTGGCGACCGACGGCATCACCGCCGCGTACGGCACCCCCTTCACTCCTTTCGAGCATTACGCGCCCTGGAACGTCGACGATAACGGCAACGAGGTGCGGGAGTGGGCGACCCGGGAAGACCTGCTGGATCTTCCGATGAACCTGCTCCTGCACGGCCTATTCCACCTGGGGCGGTTCCCGGGGTTGCTGGAGAGCTACGTCGCCTTCGCCGAGGGCAAGGACGGTCTGATCAAGCGGATCGCCAAGCCGCACCAGTTCTTCGCGGTCGAGAAGGCGGTGGACAGGACCCTCGAAGCCGTTCGCTCCCACGGGCTGGCGGGTGTGGTCTGGCACACGCAGGGCTCCGGCAAGTCCATGGAGATGGAGCTGTACACCAACCTGGTGATGCGGCACCCGGCCCTGGGGAACCCGACGGTCGTCGTCCTGACCGACCGCATGGACCTCGACGACCAGTTGTGGAGCACGTTCGCCTCCAGCGAGCTGCTGCCGGAGCCGCCCGTCCAGGTCGCCACCCGCGATGAGTTGCGCGGCGCGCTGCTGGGCCGTAACGCGGGCGGCATCATCTTCTCTACGCTGCAGAAGTTCGGCAAGACCAAGGCCGAGAAAGAGGAGGGCGTTAAGCACCCCCTGCTGTCGGACCGGCACAACATCATCGTGATCGTGGACGAGGCGCACCGGAGCCACTACGACGACCTCGACGGGTACGCCCGGCACCTGCGTGACGCCTTGCCGAACGCCACGATGATCGCCTTCACAGGGACGCCGGTCTCGAAGGCTGACCGCAACACCCGTGAGGTCTTCGGCGACTACATCGACACCTATGACCTGTCGCGTGCCGTCCGGGACGGGGCAACCGTGCCGGTCTACTACGAGAGTCACCTCATCACGGTGGGCCTGATCGGTGACGTTGACCCCGAGGAGATCGACGAGCGGGCCGACGAGGCCATGGCCGGCATGGACGATACGGAGAAGGAACGGCTGCGCCGCAACGTTCAGGTCCTCAACACCGTGTACGGCGCCGACGACCGGATACAGGAGCTGGCGGAGTTCGTCGTCGGACACTGGGACGAGCGCGCCGAGCAGATGCGCAAGTTCATCGGCGTCCGCGGCAAAGGCATGATCGTGTGCGCCACCCGAGACATTTGCGCTGACCTCTACAGGCGAATTATCGCTATAAAGCCGGACTGGCACTCCGACCGTGACGAGGAAGGAAAAATCAAGGTCGTCTACACGGGGAACCCCGCCAAGGACAGCCCCGAGGTCGCCAGGCATGTGCGGCGGCCCTCGGCCGTCAAGGCGATCAAGACCCGGATGACGGATCCGGACGACGAGATCGAGCTGGTGATCGTCCAATCCATGTGGCTGACCGGCTTCGACTCCCCGCCCCTGCACACCCTCTACCTGGACCGGCCGATGCAGGGCGCGCAGCTCATGCAGACCCTCGCCCGGGTAAACCGCACGTTCCGCGGCAAGCCGGCGGGCCTGCTGGTTGGCACCGCCCCCATCGCGGAGAACCTGATGGCCGCGATCGCCGAGTACAGCGCGGACGACAGGCAGAACCGGCCGCTCGGCAAGGACCTCGACCGGGCGATCGACGAGGTCAAGAACCTGCACGACGTCATCGGCAACGGGATCCTGCACGGCTACGACTGGCGGGCCAAGCTGAAGTCCCCGTCACCGCACGCGTTCATCCACGCGGTCACCGGCGCGGTCAACTACCTTCGCGACCCCCGGCACCTGGTGGTCGAGGAAGGCGTCGATCCCCTGCCCAAGCGGTTCCGGGCCGCATCCGGAAAGCTGGAACGGCTGTACGCGCTGTGCTCCCGCGCCACGGACCTGAGCGGCTACCGCGACGACATCGCCTACTTCGTCGCGGTGCGCGTCTGGATGGCGAAGTTCGACGCCGAGGAACGCCGGGCCCGTGGCCTGCCGATCCCCAAGGACGTCGAGCTCTACCTCAGACGGCTGACCCAGGAGTCGATCGAATCCGACGGGATCATCGACATCTACGGTGCGGCCGGCATTGAGAAGCCGGACCTGTCGAACCTCAGCGAGGACTTCCTGCAGCGCATGCGCGATGCCCGCAACCCCAACCTCGCGATCGAGGCGCTGCGCCGGGTCATCGAGGGGAAGATGCGCGAGGTCACCCGGCACAACCTCGTCCGGCAGCAGAGCTTCAGCGACCGGCTGCTGGAGCTGATGCGCAGGTACACCAACCAGAACCTGACCGCCGCTGAGATCATCGACGCTCTCGTCAAGATGGCGAAGGAGATCTCTGCGGAGGCCAACCGAGGCAAGGACTTCTCACCCCCGCTCAACAGCAACGAGCTGGCGTTCTACGACGCCGTCGCAGCCAACCAGTCCGCGCTCGACGTTATGGGCAACGACACCCTGGCCGACATCGCCCGGGACCTCGTCCGCATCGTCCAGCGCGACGCCAAGACCGACTGGGTCTACCGGGATGATGTCCGCGCGAAGCTCCGGGCCACCATCAAACTCCTCCTCGCCAGACACGGCTACCCGCCGGATGCCCAGCCCGACGCCATCAAGCGTGTCCTCGAACAGATGGAAACCTACGCCGACGAGTGGGCCCGTGACCGGGCCAGCGACGAAGACGAGGAGAGCTGAGGACACACGCTCGACGTAGTCGCCATCAATGGGCTGGCCGACTTTGATCCTCGCGTCACGGAAGAACTGTGCCAGCGACCGGCGATCGCTGGCACAGAAGAGTGCGGGGGAGATCGGGTAGCCGATCACGCTGAGGACCAAGTGTTCCTTGATCGTGTTGATTCCGCACCTCCTGTGTACGTCGCGCAACCACTCGTGAAGCTGTTCTCAAAGCTTTCCATCGCTGGGAGATCATCGACATGCTGGGGTACTTGGGTGCAGGCCGGATGCGCCGACGGCTGCTGCCACCCTGGCAGACGATCTACCACGGTGACAGGGAGGCGGTGCGGAAGCTGAGGCTTCAGCACCGCCTCCCTGCCGAGCCAGGATCCGAATGATCCGGGCTACTGGCGGCTGCGCTACGTTTGCTACTGCGATGACTGGCTGCTAGGCAGCATCAGCCTCGCGGCCGTACGGGTGCTCACCGGCGGCCTCGGGCTTTCTGCTCGCCTACGCCGCAGCCTTCGGTGTCTCTACTACCTCCTCGTACAGGCCGTCCAGGCCCTCGATGACGAGGTTGCGTTTGAATCTTTCCACACTGAACCGCTCCACTTGCCGCTTGACGAAGACGACCTGACCGATGTCCAGACGCAGGGTGACTCGCTGCCGCGGTACCGCGACGCCCGCGACTGCCCCGCAACGCGCCCCGGTGCGCCAGCCGAGCCAGCTCCGGACGGGGGCGTGCGTAGATATCGGCTGTGTCCCAAGGACGCAGCACCACGGTGCGACGGCGGTCGAGCTTCGGCGGCAACCCCACTGTCGTCTTCGGTGCATCTGACACGTCTTCACCTCTGGAGAGATCCTGAGGCCCGTTGTGACGATGAACGCAGGTTAAGGACTCATGTTCGTCATAGTGATTTGGGTGAGGTGCGGGACGCCAGCGGAGGTGCCAGACGATGCTGATCGAGACCGGATTCGCATGGGAGCTATCAGCGCGTAGCAGCGATTCTCAGTGACATTTAGGTGACAAAAGATCTTGAGCCGTGATCCATTCGAGTGGATCAAGGCTCTGACCTGGGGAAACGTGGAGCGGATGACGGGAATCGAACCCGCGTAGCTAGTTTGGAAGACTAGGGCTCTACCATTGAGCTACATCCGCGTGGGGCGTTACGTCCCGACGGTAGCGTACAGGGTTTCGGGGGGTGTGCGCGAAACGGGGGCCAGGCGGGCGCGGTGCTGGGCCGGAGTGAGGCCGCGGGTGCGTTTGAAGGCGGTGCTCAGGGCGTACGGGGTGGCGTAGCCGACGCGGTGGGCGATGGTCTCCAGGGTGAGGGACGGGTCCTGGAGGAGGTCGGCGGCGAGGCTGAGGCGCCAGCGGGTCAGGTGGGCCATGGGGGGTTCGCCCACCAGTGCCGTGAAGCGGCGGGCGAGGGTCGAGCGGGAGACGCCGAGTTTGCGGGCCAGCAGGTCCAGGGTCCAGGGGTGGGACGGGTTGTGGTGGAGCAGGCGCAGGGCCTGGCCTGTCAACGGGTCGGACTGGGCCTGGTACCAGGCGGGCGGGTGTGCTTCGGGGCGGGTGAGCCAGGCGCGCAGGAGCGTGATGGTCAGCAGGTCCAGGAGGCGGTCGAGGACGGCGGACTGGCCGGGGGAGTCGCGGGTCATCTCCTCGGCGAGCAGGGAGACCAGCGGGGTCCGGGCGGGGTCGGGCGGCAGGTGCAGGAGCGGGGGCAGGGCGTTCAGGAGGTCCTGGGCGGTCTCGGTGGCGGTCTCGTAGGTGCCGGTGAGCATGACGGTCTGGCCGTCGGGGGCGTTGCCCCAGGTGCGGACGCCCTGTGACATCGACTCCACCAGGTCGGTGCCGTCCAGGGTGGTGCAGATCTGGCCGGGGTTGACGAGGATCTGCGGCGGGGTGTCGGGGGAGTCGGCGACGGTGTAGGGGCGGGGGCCGCGGGCCAGGGCGACCTCGCCGGGCTTCAACAGCACCGGGGGGCCGGTCTCGGGGACGATCCAAGCGTGGCCGCGGGCGACGACCGCGAGTGTCAGCGGGGAGTGGTCCTGGATGCGCATGGACCACGGCGGGTCCATGACGGAGCGGAGAAGGAAGGCGCCGCGGGCGCGGGGGCCGTCCAGGAGGGCGGCAAGAGCGTCCATGGCATTGAAGGTAGCGCGGGACGGATGCGTATGGGCATGCGTTTTTCGGGCATGGAGGGCGCAGTCTCCATGCGATGGGATGAAGGTGTTCGACACCGAAGTCCCAAGGAGAACGTTTTGAACCGTACGTTGCTACTCGTCTCAGCGGTGGGCGCAGGCGTGAGCGGGGGAGTCTTCTTCGCCTTCTCCACGTTCATCATGCGGGGTCTGGGCAGCATCCCGCCGGCGCAGGGAGCCGCCGCCATGCAGGCGATCAACCGTGCCGCGCCCAACCCGTTCTTCATGCTCGCCCTGCTCGGTACGGCGGTGACGGGCGTCATCGTGGGTTTCACGGGGCTGCGTGACATGTCGGCCCCGGGCGCTGTTTACGCCGTCGTGGGAGCCGCCCTCTATCTCATTCCGATCGTCCTGACGGTCGTCTACCACGTTCCCTACAACAACCAGCTCGAGGCTCTGGACGCCACGGCCGCCGGTACGGCGGACTTCTGGACGACGTACGTGTCGCGGTGGACGGCGTTCAACCATCTCCGCTGCCTGGGGGCTCTCAGTGCAGGGGTGGCGTTCGTGCTCGCCTACCGAAGCGCCAGGTGATCTGGCCGTGGGTCTGGAAGGAGGGGGTGCCGTTGGGGTTGAATAAGAAACCGAATCCAATTCGGTTGAGGAGTCCGGAATGGCTGATATCGAGGCGTATGCCAGCCAGGCGAGAGCCTGGCTGGCCGAGACACCCATCCCCGAGAACACGGGGACGGAGGTGTCCAGGCAGTTCATGGCCGTGCTCTACGACGCGGGGTACTCCGGCATCTCCTGGCCCGCCGAGTACGGGGGGCAGGGGCTGAGCACCGCGGAGGAACGGGTCTTCCAGCAGGCCGCGCGCGGCAAGGCGCTGCCGACGGGAGTGTTCGGCATCGGCCTCGGCATGTGCGGCCCGACGTTGTTGTCGCTGGGCACCGAGGAGCAGAAGAAGCGCTACATCAGACCGCTGCTGCGCGGCGAGGAGATCTGGTGCCAGCTGTTCTCCGAGCCCGGAGCCGGCTCGGACGTCGCCTCCCTGCAGACCCGCGCGGTCCTCGACGGCGACTCCTGGGTCCTCAACGGCCAGAAGGTCTGGACGACCGTCGCCCAGCACGCCGACTACGGACTCATCATCGCCCGCACCGACGTGGACGTGCCCAAGCACAAGGGCATCACCATGTTCGTCGTCGACATGCACGCCCCGGGCGTGACGGTCCGCCCGCTGCGCGACATGACGGGTATCGCGCACTTCAACGAGGTCTTCTTCGACGACGTGCGCATCCCCCAGGACCAGGTCGTCGGCGGCGTCAACAACGGCTGGCACGCGGCCATCACGACACTGCTGCACGAGCGCCTGTCGATCGGCATGGGCAGCGCCGCGCCCGACCGCCCCACGTCGTACAGGAGCATCGCCGCCCGTGCGCAGCAGCGCGGCCTCACCGAAGACCCTGCCGTCCGCGAGAAGCTGGTCGACCTCTACGTTCAGGAACGCGCGCTGGAACTGTTCAACGCCCGCCTCGCCCAGGAGGTCAAGGCTGGCATCAACCCCGGTTCGCGGGGCTCGGTGACCAAGCTCCTGCTGGCCGAGTTGACGCTCGACAGCGCCGAGACGGCCGCCGAGATCTTCGGCGAGGGGGTCGTCGCCCACTCCGAGGACGATGAGCTGGCGCGTTACGCCGCGGCTCTGGCCTGGGCTCCGGGCATGGCGCTCGGCGGCGGCACCAACGAGATCGTCCGTAACGCGATCGGCGAAAGGGTCCTGGGGCTGCCCCGCGAACCGCAGGTCGACCGCGACGTCCCCTTCCGTGAACTCAAGGTCGGCACGCAGAAGAAGGAGGCGGGCGCGTGAGACTGATCCTTACCACCGAGCAGCAGGAGTTGGCCGGGGCCGTCCGGTCCTTCCTGGCCGCCGCCGCGCCGATCGCACGGGTCCGGCAGGTCGCCGAAGGCGAGGAGCCCTACGACCGCAAGACGTGGGAGCGGCTCGCAGGGGAGCTCGGCGTCACCGGCCTGGCCGTCCCCGAGGAGTACGGGGGAGCGGGCGCCGGACGCGCCGAGGTCGCCGTCGTACTGGAGGAGCTGGGCACGGCGCTCACCCCGGTGCCGTACTTCGCGTCGTCCGTCCTGGCCGCCGAGGCGCTGCTCGCGCTGGACGACGAGGCCGCCAAGCGCGAGTACCTGCCGGGCATCGCGGCGGGCACCACGGTCGCCACCCTCTCCTTCGCCGAGGGCGTCACGGCCTCCGCCGACCACACCCTCGACGGGCGTGCCGAACGCGTTCTCCACGGCGCGGACGCGGACCTGCTCCTGGTCGTGGCGAGCCTGGACGGGAAGCCGGCCGTGTTCGCGGTCCAGGGCGAGGCCGTCCAGCGCACCCCGCTGGAGGTCCTGGACCTCACCCGTCCCCAAGCGGTGGTGGAGTTCTCCGCCACTCCGGCGCGGCTCGTCGGCCCGGCGGACGCCACGGAGGCGCTCGCCCGCACCCTCGACGTCGCGGGCGCGGTGCTCGCCTCCGAGCAGCTGGGCGGGTTGCGCCGCTGCCTGGACACGATCGTCGAGTACACGAAACTGCGCGTCCAGTTCGGCCGGTTCGTCGGCTCCTTCCAGGGGGTGAAGCACCGGCTCGCCGACCTGCACTGCCTCCTGGAGCAGGCCGAGTCGGTGGCCAGGTACGCCGCGTGGGCCGCCGACGAGGCGCCGGAGGAGCTGCCGACGGCCGCGGCGCTCGCCCAGGCCTACACCGGACCGGCCTACTTCCGGGTGGCCAAGGAGCACCTGCTCCTGCACGGAGGCATCGGCTTCACGTGGGAGCACGACGCGCACTTCTACTACAAGCGCGCCAAGAGCAGTGAACTGCTGCTGGGTCCCCGGCGCCGGCACCGGGGGCTGCTCGCCGAGCGGCTCGGTCTGGGATGACCGGCTCTCCCGGGGCCGCGTGACGGTCCCCTCCGCTCGGAACACGAGAGAAGCGCTCCTCGGTTTTCTTGAGCGGAGGGGACAAAAACCGCCGGAAACTCCTTGCGGTCGCCGCCTGCTATGGAGCATGTCCTCCATGTCACGATGAGGCTCCCTTCGCCCCACCCCGGAGGAACCATGCAGCCCGTGCTCCTGGCCTGCGCCGCCCACCTCATCTACCTCACCGGTTTCGTGATCTTCAAGACGACCGGCGCGTCGCTGCCACCGCTCTCCCCCCGCCGCCCCTTCCACGCCACCGTGAAGCTGGTGTCCAGCGCCCCGTGGCTGGTCGGCCTGGCCACGGTGATGAGCGGCACCGTCGTGGCGGCGGCCGCGGTGAACACCGCACCGGTCTCGATCATGCTCGCGACGTACCTCTTCGGCCTGCTCCTGCTGCTCGCGGTGGGCCTTTCGGGCTTCAAGGAGCGGCTGAACCGCCGCGAGGGATCCGCGCTGGGGCTGCTGGCCGCGGCCCTCGTCCTGGTCGCGGTGCCCATCGTGTACGGGTACGGCGCCTTCCCCTCGCGCAGCGGAGCCGGCCTGCCCGACCCCTCGCCCTGGATGTTCGCCGCCGCGACGGTCCCCTCGCTCCTCTTCCCCATCTGGTTGTTCTGCGTCCGGGAACGCAAGGTGGAGGGCCGGCACGCCCGGAGGCTGACGGGCGTCGCCTACGGGATCGGCGCGGGCGTGCTGCTGGGCACCGCCGAGACGATGGGCGTGGCGATGATCCCCTACGTCACCGAGGCCCCGCGCGAACTGCTGTACACGCCCTACCCGGTGGTGTTCCTGCTGGCCGGGGCGCTCGGCCTGGGCCTGCTGCACATCGGGTTGCAGGAACGCCGCCTGATCCTGGTCTGCGCGGTGATGAACATCGTCGGCAAGATCCAGCTGGTGTGCGGCGCGGCGCTGCTGTTCGGGGAGCCCTGGCCGTCCGAGCCGCTGTGGCTCGCGCTGGAGCTGACGGGTGTCTTCCTGGCGCTGTACGCCGTCCTGCTCTTCCCCCGCTACGAGCGGGTCGGGCGCCCCGTGGCCGCCGTCCCGCCCGCGCCCAAGGCCGCGCCTGCGCGCGTGCAGCTCTCTCCCGACCGCCCGATGCCGCCGCAGCCGCCCCGGCTGCCGCACGTGCAGGCGCCCCCGCGCGCCCACCTGTGAGGGAGGGCGCGCGGGCAGGGGTCACTTACTGACGGGTTCGACGTCGTCGTCATCGACGGAGCCGGACTGCTCCGGCACCTCGACGGCGGCGTCGGCCGTCTCCTTCCGCTTCACTTTGGCCTTCTTGCGCCGGAAGAACGGCAGGTGGTCCTCGGGGTGGTCGGCCAGCGAGGTGATGACGGGCTGGAGCAGCCGCGCCGCCAGCGGGCCGAACGCCGCGAGGATGAGGACGTAGCCCGCCGCCAGCGGGCCGAGGTCGGGGTGGGCGCCGGCCCCCACGGCCAGGCCGGCGATGACGATGTTGAACTCGCCGCGGGGGACCAGCGCGAGCCCCGCCCGCGCCCGTCCGGCCCGTCCGATGCCCGCTTTCTGCGCCGCGTAGTAGCCGGTGAGCAGCTTGGTGATGATGCTGACGAAGGCCAGCAGCAGCGCCAGCCCGGCCACCGGGAGGATCTTCGCGGGATCGGTGTTCAGGCCGAAGAAGACGAAGAACACCGCGGCGAACAGGTCGCGCAGCGGGGCCAGCACTTCCTGCGCCTCGTGGGCGAGCTGGCCCGACAGGGCGACCCCGACGAGGAACGCGCCGACCGCGGCGGAGACCTGCAGCTGCTGGGCGATGCCGGCGACCAGCAGCGCCAGGCCCAGCACCTTGAGCAGCATGACCTCGGAGTTCGGGCTGGAGACGAACATCTCCAGGTAGCGCCCGAACTTCAGCGAGATGACGAGGACCACCGTGACCGTGGCCAGCGCGATGCCGACGCTGGTGGCGCCGGCGGCGAAGCCCGCGCCCGCCAGGATGGCGGTGAGGACCGGCAGGTAGACGGCCATCGTGAGGTCCTCGAAGACCAGCAGCGACAGCACGACGGGCGTCTCACGGTTGCCGACCCAGCCCAGGTCGGTGAGGACCTTCGCGGTGATGCCCGAGGAGGTGGCGTAGGTGACGCCCGCCATCGCGACCGCCGCGACCGGGCCCCAGCCCAGCACCAGAGCGATGATCGCGCCGGGCGCCGCGTTCAGCACGAGGTCGACCAGCCCGCCCTTGGCGTTGCCCTTGAGGGAGGTGACCAGTTCGTCGGCGTTGTACTCCAGGCCCAGGGTGAGCAGCAGGAGGATGACGCCGATCTCCGAGGCGGTGTGGACGAACTCCTCGCTGGTGCCCAGGGAGAGGATCCCGCCGTGGCCGAAGGCGAGACCGGCGATGAGGTAGAGGGGTATGGGGGAGATACCCGCGCGCAGGGCGAAGGAGCCCAGGATGCCGAGGGCGAGGATGATCCCGCCGAGTTCCAGGAACAGAATGGCTATGTCGTGCACGCGCTCCCCTACCCGCCGGTCAAGATCTGGGTGGCGGCCTCGGTACTCTCCAGGCTCCCCACCACCACGGCGACGTCGTTCTCCCGCAGGACGAAGTCGGGCAGGGGACTGGCGTTGACCTGCCCGTTGCGGACCACGGCCACGATGGACGCGCCCGTCAGGGTGCGCACCTGCGCCGAGCCCATGGCCTTGCCCGCCCACCGGGTCGCCACCGGGACCTGCAGGCTGACCAGGCCCTCGACCTCACGGTGCAGGGCGTTGAGGCGCTGGACGATCCGCGGCGCGCCGAGCAGCTCGACGAGGGCGTCGGCCTCCTCGTCGTTGAGCTTGACCGTCTCGCACGCCCGGTCGGGGTCGGCCCTGTCGTAGATCACCAGGTCCCGGCGGCCGGTCCGGTAGGACACGATGCCTATCCGGCGTCCGGCACGGGTGGTGAACTCGTGGCGCAGCCCGATACCGGGCAGCGCCGTCTGTTCTACGTCCACTACTTCCCCTCCCTTGGGTGAAGCACGAAAGTCCAAGGGCCGATTTTGGCCCAGTGACGTGCAACGCTCCAAGTCGGGTCCCGTGACCGTTTCGTGGAAAATCTCTAGATGCGGCCAGAACGTCGGCCCGTGACGGGCGTGTTACCGCCCCTTCACGTCCGTGCCCCGCGGGCGCGTGAAGTGCTCACACTGACGCGCCGTGCGCGGTGCGTGACAGGTAATCGGGTCTTGACGTCGCGGCAACAGCGGGGAAGAGGTCCCCACCTACTTTCGGGTCAGCGAGAACGACCGAGCTGAGTAGAACGTACCTGGAGGCAGGGCATGACCACGCTGACCGGCGAGAGGCCCGCGGCGCCAGACGCGGGGCGGGGCCGCTGGATCGAGGACTGGCGACCGGACGACGAGCGCTTCTGGAACGAGACCGGAAAGCGCGTCGCCCGCCGCAACCTGGCCTGGTCCATCCTCACCGAGCACCTGGGCTTCTGCGTCTGGCTCCTGTGGAGCATCGCCGTCATCAACCTCGGCACGGTGGGCGTCACCCTGGACGTCGGGCAGCAGCTGTGGCTGACGACCGTCCCCAACCTCGTCGGCGCCTTCATGCGCATCCCCTACACCTTCGGCCCCGCCCGGTTCGGCGGCCGGAACTTCACGATCATCAGCGCGATGCTGCTGCTGATCCCGTGCGCCCTGTTCGTCTACGCGATCGAGAACCCCGACATCCCCTTCTGGGTCCTGCTGCTCATCGCGGCCACCACCGGCCTGGGCGGCGGCAACTTCGCCTCGTCGATGTCGAACATCACGCACTACTACCCGGCGGACAAGCAGGGCCTGCCGCTCGGCCTGAACGCAGCGGGCGGCAACCTCGGCACCAGCGTCACCCAGCTGGCGATGCCGCCGCTGATCGTCGCCGCCGGGCTCGCCGCCGTCGGCTGGGTGTGGATGCCCCTGGTGCTGGTCGCCGCGGCGGGCGCCTACTTCTTCATGAACAACCTGCGGCACGCCACCAGCGCCTACACCGTCAAGGAGATGGCGGCCATCTCGCGCAGGCCGCACACGGTCATCATGTCGGTGCTCTACATCGGCACCTTCGGCTCCTTCATCGGCTACTCCTTCTCCTTCGGAGTGCTCATCAAGAACCAGTTCCCCGGCATCCAGGCCGCCGACTACATCTGGCTGGGCGCCCTCATCGGCTCCGTGGCCCGCCCGATCGGCGGCTGGCTGGCCGACAGGGTCGGCGGCGCCCGGGTGACGTTCTGGAACTTCCTGGTCATGGCGCTGGGCATCGTGGCGGTCTGGTCCGCGGTCGACGCGGGCAGCTGGCCGCTGTTCCTGGCCGCCTTCCTGTGCGTCTTCGCCACGACCGGCATCGGCAACGGCTCCACCTACAAGATGATCCCCGCGATCTTCAAGAACAAGGCGCTGGAGGGCGTGGACCCCGGGGACGGGGAGGCGGTCGCCGCGGCGGTCTCCTCGGCCCGGCGCACGGCGGCCGCGGCGATCGGCATCTCCTCGGCCGTCGGCGCCCTGGGCGGCGTGCTGATCCAGCAGACCTTCCGGATCTCGCTGGCCGAGGCCGGGACGATCGTCCCCGCCCTGCTGATCCTGGCGGTCTTCTACACGGTGTGCGTGGTCCTCACCTGGGCCGCCTACCTGCGCAGGACCGGCGCCGCGCGGCGCAGCCTCGCCGAGGCGGGGGTCTGACCCGGCGCGGCCGACCCGCACCACAGAAGGCGAAGAGCCCCGGCGTCGAGGACGCCGGGGCTCTGACCTGCGGTCGGGCTGGCGGGATTTGAACCCACGGCTTCTTGCACCCAAAGCAAGCGCGCTACCAAGCTGCGCCACAGCCCGTGTCGCGCGACAGTTTAGCCGCTCGGCGACCGGCGCAGGCTGATCTTTTCTCCGGGAGGCGGCTCGCGCGGGAGCCTGTCACGGGAGGTGGCCGTGACCCCCTAGACTGAAGGCCGCACAGGCATGCGTTGTGCCGCCCGAAACGATCAAGCGAGACCGGCGGTCGCTCGCGCTCGCGGCTCGGCAGGGCCGCGTCCCAGCGCGCCGAGCCGTGTGAACCGCCGGATCAAGGAGACCTGCCCCAGTGAAGACCGCTGTCGAGGAGTTGACCCCGACCCGGGTGAAGCTCACCATCGAAGTTCCGTTCGAAGAGCTCAAGCCGAGCCTCGACAAGGCCTACAAGGAGCTCGCGAGGCAAGTGCGGCTCAAGGGCTTCCGCCCGGGCAAGGCGCCCGCCCGCCTGATCGACCAGTACGTGGGCCGCGGCGCGGTGCTGCAGGAGGCCGTCAACGACGCGCTGCCCGGCCTGTACGGCGCCGCGATCGAGGAGAAGGAGCTCTTCGTCCTCGGCCAGCCCGAGGTCGAGGTGACCAAGATCGACGACGGCAAGGAACTGGAGTTCACCGCCGAGGTCGACATCCGCCCGACCTTCGAGGTGCCCGAGTACGAGGGCCTTCCCGTCACCGTCGACGACGCCGTCGTCACCGACGACGAGATCGCCGAGACGCTCGAGAACCTGCGCGAGCGCTTCGCCACCCTCACCACCGTCGAGCGCGCCGCGGCCGAGGGCGACACCGCCACCATCGACCTGAGCGCCGCCATCGACGGCGAGGACGTCGAGGACGCCGCCACCAAGGGCTACTCCTACGAGGTCGGCACCGAGGGCTCCATCGAGGGCCTCAACGAGGCGATCGTCGGCCTGTCCGCCGGCGAGTCCAAGACCTTCACCTCCACGCTGGTGGCCGGCTCCCGCAAGGACGAGCAGGCCGAGGTCACCGTCACCGTGCAGTCGGTGAAGGTCAAGGAACTGCCCGAGGCCGACGACGAGTTCGCCCAGCTCGCCTCGGAGTTCGACACGATCGAGGAGCTGAAGGACGACGTCCGCAAGCGGCTCGAGCGCCAGAAGAAGCTCAACCAGATCGGCCAGGCCCGGGACAAGGCCCTCGAGGCCCTCCTGGAGAAGGTCGAGATCCCGCTGCCCGACAGCATCGTGGACAGCGAGAAGCAGCGCCGCAACGAGCAGCTCGACCAGCAGCTCGCCTACGCCGGCCTGACCCGCGACGCCTACCTGGCCGACGAGGAAAAGACGGCCGAGGAGTTCGAGGCCGAGCTCGACGAGGCCGCGCGCAAGGCGGTCAAGGGCGGCTTCATCCTCGACCAGCTGGCCCTCGACGAGGAGCTGGGCGTCGAGAACGAGGAGCTCAGCGAGTACGTGGTCACGCAGGCGATGCAGATGAACCTGCCGCCGCAGCAGCTGGCCCAGTACCTCACCGAGAACAACCAGATCCCGGCGCTCGTGGCCGAGGTGCTGCGCAGCAAGGCGCTGAACCTCATCGTCGAGCACGTCAAGATCTCTGACGAGTCCGGCAACGAGCTCGACCTCGATGAGCTCCGCAAGGAGATCAACGGCGAGACCGTCACCGCCGGGGCCGACGAGGGGCCGGAGGCGGCCGAGGACGGCGAGGTCGCCGAGGCCGAGGTCGTCGACGAGCCGGCCGAGGCCGCGCCCGCCGAAGAGGCGGCGAGCGACGAGGGCTCCACCAAGTCCTGAATCGCATGAAAAATGCAAATGCGCCCCGTATGCCGGAAATGGCATGCGGGGCGCTCCCGTTCAAACCATGTTCGCCCGGGGCTAAACCTCGGGTCGAGAAAAGGGCGGAGGGTACGCCGCCAGCGAAAAGAACGTCCGTATGGCGTGAGGCCCCCGCGGGGCGCGTTAGTGTCCAATCATCCGACCGTTCAGGGACCACAACTCGCTAGACACCTACGGAGGAACAGGGTGAGCAAGCCTCCGATTTTCCACGACCCGATCTTCGCGCGCGAGGGCGGGCTGCAGGCCATGGCCGCGCAGGAGGCCCTGCACCAGCAGTTGCTGCGCAAGCGGATCGTGGTACTCGGCCAGCAGGTCGACGACGACATCGCCAACCGTCTCGCCGCCGAGCTGCTGCTGCTCTCGGCCGAGGACGGCAAGCGCGACATCACGTTCTACATCAACTCTCCGGGTGGATCCGTGACCGCCGGCATGGCGATCTACGACATCATGGAGTACGTGCCGAACGACATCGTCACCGTCGGCATGGGCCTGGCGGCGTCCATGGGGCAGTTCCTGCTCTGCGCCGGCACCCCGGGCAAGCGGTACGCGCTCCCGCACGCGCGCATCATGATGCACCAGCCTTCCGGCGGCATCGGCGGCACCGCCTCGGACATCAAGATCCAGGCCGAGCAGATGCTCTACGTGAAGAAGACGCTCGCCGAGCGGATCGCCTACCACACGGGCCAGACGGTCGAGCAGATCACCGCGGACTCCGACCGCGACCGCTGGTTCACCGCCGAGGAGGCCAAGAACTACGGACTGGTCGACCACGTGGTGACCAGCGCCAACGAGGTTCCCTCCGAGGGTCCGGTCTCCTGATGGAGAACTTCGGACCGACCATGGAGAGCCGTCCGATTATGGAGAGCAGCATGGAAATTCGCGCCGGCGGCGTGCGGCCGGTCGACGGCCGTTACATCATCCCGTCCTTCGTGGAGCGGACGGCGTACGGGGTCAAGGAGATGAACCCGTACAACAAGCTCTTCGAAGAGCGGATCATCTTCCTGGGCGTGCAGATCGACGACGCGTCGGCCAACGACGTGATGGCGCAGCTGCTCACCCTGGAGTCGATCGACCCCGACCGCGACATCAGCATCTACATCAACTCGCCGGGCGGCTCGTTCACCGCGATGACCGCCATCTACGACACGATGCAGTACGTCAAGCCCGACATCCAGACGGTCTGCATCGGCCAGGCGGCCTCGGCGGCGGCGGTGCTGCTGGGCGCCGGCACGCCGGGCAAGCGCGCGGCGCTGCCGCACGCGCGGGTCCTGATCCACCAGCCCGCCACGGAGGGCACCTACGGGCAGGGCTCGGACATCGAGATCCAGGCCCGCGAGATCATGCGCATCCGCGAGCAGCTGGAGACCATCATCTCCCGGCACAGCGGTCGGTCGCTGGAAGAGGTCCGTCAGGACATCGAGCGCGACAAGATCCTCACGGCGGACGAGGCCAAGGCCTACGGCCTGATCGACGACGTCTTCGTCAGCAAGAAGCGCCGGGTAGAGGTAGTGTCTTCATAAGACGGCGCTAAGTTCGGGGAGACCCCCGGCTTTCGCGGTCGGGTCCCGGGACTCTCGGGGCACGGCCCGGCGCCCCGGAGACGGTACCGTCGAAGCAGCCTTCGTCGGCGGTACGGGGAGCATGAGCTCCGCGTACCGCCGGGCGCGAGGCGGCCCCACGAAAAGGAGACAACCGGGTGGCACGCATCGGCGACGGTGGTGACCTGCTGAAATGCTCTTTCTGCGGCAAATCACAGAAGCAGGTCAAGAAGCTCATCGCGGGCCCGGGTGTGTACATCTGCGACGAGTGCATCGATCTCTGTAACGAGATCATCGAGGAGGAGCTCTCCGAGAGCTCGGACCTCAAGTGGGACAGCCTGCCCAAGCCCCGGGAGATCTACGAGTTCCTCGACGGCTATGTCATCGGGCAGGAGAAGGCCAAGAAGGCACTTTCCGTCGCGGTCTACAACCACTACAAGCGGATCCAGTCCGGCGACTCCCGCGATGACGGGATCGAGCTGGCCAAGTCGAACATCCTGCTGCTCGGCCCGACCGGATCCGGCAAGACGCTCCTCGCGCAGACCCTGGCCAAACTGCTCAACGTCCCGTTCGCCATCGCGGACGCCACGGCACTGACCGAGGCGGGCTATGTCGGCGAGGACGTCGAGAACATCCTGCTGAAGCTCATCCAGGCCGCCGACTACGACGTCAAGAAGGCCGAGACGGGCATCATCTACATCGACGAGGTCGACAAGATCGCCCGCAAGAGCGAGAACCCGTCGATCACCCGGGACGTCTCCGGGGAGGGCGTGCAGCAGGCCCTGCTGAAGATCCTGGAGGGCACGACCGCCTCGGTCCCGCCCCAGGGCGGGCGCAAGCACCCGCACCAGGAGTTCATCCAGATCGACACCACCAACGTCCTGTTCATCTGCGGCGGCGCCTTCTCCGGCCTGGAGAAGATCATCGAGTCGCGGGTGGGCAAGCAGGGCGTGGGTTTCGGCGCGGTCATCCGCTCGAAGGTCGACTTCGCCAAGAACAGCGACATCTTCGGCGACGTCATGCCCGAGGACCTGTTGAAGTTCGGGATGATCCCCGAGTTCGTCGGCCGCCTCCCGATCATCACCAGCGTGCACAACCTGGACCGGGCCGCGCTGATCAACATCCTCACCGAGCCGAAGAACGCGCTGATCAAGCAGTACCGGCGCCTGTTCGAGCTGGACGGGGTGGACCTGGAGTTCACCGACGACGCCCTCGAGGCCGTCGCCGACCAGTCCATCCTGCGCGGCACCGGCGCGCGCGGCCTGCGCGCCATCCTGGAGGAGGTGCTCCTCTCGGTGATGTACGAGGTGCCCAGCCGCGAGGACGTCGCCCAGGTGGTCATCACCCGGGAATCGGTGCTGGAGCACGTGAATCCGACGCTCGTCCCGCGCGAGCGCTCGCAGAAGCGTGAACCGCGCGAGAAGAGCGCCTGAGCACACCCCAGACGAACCCGGCTCCCGCGAGCCGGGTTCTGTCGTCTCCGGCCGCGGCCGAGCCCGCCACGAGGCCCTCAGGGCCCCGGCCGGGCACCGGCCCGGCCGGCTCCCGGATCCGGTGCCGCCGGACACCGGCTTCGCCGAGCGCCCTACGTGAGGGCGCGGGGTCGCCGGGCATGGGCCCGCCGGTTCCCTGGGCGGGCACCGGAGGGTCAGGCGAGGGGGAGGCGGGCGGTGACGGTGGTGCCGCCTCCTGGGCGGGAGGCGATGGTGAAGGTGCCGCCGAGTTCGGAGGCGCGCTCGCGCATGGACGTCAGGCCGAGGCCCTGGCGGGCCTGGCGGGGCAGGCCGCGGCCGTCGTCGGAGACGGTGATCTCCAGTTCCCCGTTCCGTTCGGCCAGCCGCAGCTCCACGCTGGTGGCCTTGGCGTGCCGCCGGGCGTTGGTGAGGGCCTCCTGGATGATGCGGTAGGCGGTGACCTCCTGCACGGGGGCGAGCTGCGGGAGGTCCGCGCAGTACACGTCCACCCGGGGTTCGGGCAGGTCGGCGGCGAGCGCCTGGACGGCGCCCAGCAGCCCCAGCCGGTCCAGGGTGGGCGGGCGCAGCCCGTGCACCAGTTCCCGGATGTCGCCCATCGCGGTGGTCATGCGTTCGCGCAGCGCCAGCAGCGACGGCTCCACCGACTCCGGGTCGGTGGTCAGGCGCACCCGGGCGGCGTCCACCGACAGCGCCAGCGCCGCCAAGGTGGGCCCCAGCCCGTCGTGCAGGTCGCGGCTGAGCCTGCGGCGCTCGTCCTCGCGGGTGTTGATGACGGTCTCCTGGGAGACGCGCAGCAGCCGGACGGTGTGCGCGAGGTCGGCCACGTGCCGGGTGAGCACCTCGACCAGCCGGTGGTCGGCGTGTCCGGGCCCGTACAGCAGCATCCGGCCGATCTGCTCGCCGTGCCACACCAGCGGGACCACCTGCGCGGGGCCGTCCTCCACCCCGTCGGTGTGCACGACGACGTCGTCGATCTCCACGCAGACCCCCGAGAGCGCCAGCGTCCGGCGCACCGCCCGTGCGGCGAGCCGCAGCGCGGTGGCGGGGTCCTCGGTCTGCTGGACGGTCCGCGCGAGCCGGTCGGCGAGCAGGTAGGGGTCGCGCTCCATCCCGAACAGCAGGTCGATGGAGAGCTGGACGCGGGAGCGGACGGGCTGGAACAGCGCGCCGACCGCCAGCGCGCCGAAGAACCCGGCGGCATGGCCGACGACCAGGTTGTTGACCAGGGCGATGAGCCCGAAGTAGACGGCGCCCAGGATCAGCGTCAGCGTGCCGTAGACCAGCGTCCTGTTGACGATCACGTCGATGTCGTAGAGCCGGTAGCGCAGGATGGCGATCGCCAGCGCGACCGGCACGGTGGCCACCGCGGTGCAGGTCAGGGTGGCGAACAGCCAGAAGGGGACGTCCTTCCAGATGAGGTCGGAGTAGCCGGCCAGCGCGGTGCCCAGCAGGGGGTAGGCGATGAGCGCGATCTGCCGCCGGGCTATGGGGTTGCCCGCCAGGAAGCGCAGCGCCAGCGAGAGGAAGTTCAGGAAGGTGACGGCCACCGTGAACGGCTGCACGATGTTCAGGTACGGACCTTCCAGATCGAGGAGGGCCTGCACGCCGAACGGGTTGTGCGCCTCCTTGCCGCCCACGCTCAGGTCGCCCGGGAGCAGCATCCGGTGCAGGACGTTCGTCCCGATGAGCGCCACCGACAACCACAGCACCGGCCGCCAGCGCCGGGAGGGGGGCCTGCCGTCGGGGAAGAGCAGCGGGACGATCATCACCAGCGGCAGGAACTCCAGCATGTACAGCCAGGTGGCGCCCCAGCGCAGGAAGACGGCTCCGGGCAGGTCGTGCAGCAGCGCCCAGCGCGAGAAGGGGATCAGCAGCCAGTGCGCCGCCGCGACGAGGCCGATCCCCCACAGCAGGCGGGCGACGACCAGGCCGGGCCTGCGGCTGAGCAGGTACGCCCCGACCACCGGGTACAGGCAGCCCATGACGACCTCGGGGCGCCAGGACTGGCTCGTCCGGTACTCCACGGGCACCGAGTAGCGGAAGGCGTACGCCAGGATGATGCACAGCGGGCCGGCCAGCGCCCCGGCCCACAGGACGGTCCTACGTGCCAAGGCCGGCCTCGCGCGCCAGCACTATCGCCTGCGCGCGGTCGGCCACGTGCAGTTTCATGAAGATGTTGGAGACGTGGTTGCGGATCGTCTTCGGCGAAAGGAAGAGGATTCCGGCGATCTCGCCGTTGTTGCGCCCCTGGGCGATGAGCTCGAGGACCTCGCGCTCCCGGTCGGTCAGCTCGGGGAAGGCGGACCTGCGCGGGTCGGGCATCTCGGTGAAGTAGGTGAGCACCCGCCGGGCGATCTCCGGCCCGTAGATCGCCTCGCCAGCCGCCACCGCGCGCACCGCCCGCGCGATCTCCTCGGCGCCCGACTCCTTGAGCAGGTAGCCGCGCGCCCCCGCGCGCATCGCGGCGAACACCGAGTCGTCGTCGCGGAACATGGTCAGCACCAGCACGCCGATGTGCGGGCTGGTGCGGGTGATGGTGCGGGTGGCCTCGATGCCGTTGCCGCCGGGCATGTGCAGGTCCATCACCGCCACGTCGGGCTGCACGTCGTGGGCGAGCCGGACGGCGGCGGGGCCGTTCTCGGCCTCGCCGACGACCTCGATGCCCAGCGCCTCCAGCAGGGCGCGCAGGCCCTGGCGGAACATGGGGTGGTCGTCAGCGATGATCACTCGGATGTCGTCGGACACGACGGGGTTCCTCCGGGAGCGGGTTGAGGGGGAGACGGGCGACCACCGCGGTGCCGCCGCCGGGTCGGGGTCCGATGGTGCACACGCCGCCGATCTCGGCGGCGCGCTCGCGCATCGCCGCCAGGCCCGTGCCGTCCCGCCCCTGCGGGACGCCGGTGCCGGGGTCGGCGACGACGAGGTGGAGGGCGTCCGGGCCGCGGTTGAGCCGCACCAGGGCGCTGGCGGCCAGGGAGTGCCGCCGCACGTTGCTGAGCGCCTCGGAGACGATCCGGTAGGCGGCGACCTCGACCGCCGCGGGAAGCGAGGTCAGCTCGCCGCTGATCTTGACGTCGACCAGGATCCCGTCGGTTCCGTCCGCCAGCCCGCCGACCGCCCCGGCCAGGCCGAGGTCGTCCAGCGCCGGCGGGCGCAGCCCCGCCACCAGCTCCCGGATGTCGCCGACCGCGTCGGCCAGCCGCCGGCGCAGGTCGCTCAGCAGCGGGCCGACCTGCTCGGGCCGGTCGCGCAGGGTGAGCCTGGCGGTGTCGAGCGCCATCGCCAGGCTGGCCAGGGTGGGGCCGAGCCCGTCGTGCAGGTCGTGCCGCAGCCGGCGGCGCTCCTCCTCGGCGGCCGCGAGGATGCGTTCCCGGGACCGCTGGAGCGCGCCGGCGCGGTCATCCGCGGCGGGGGCTAGCCGTCGGGTCAGCAGGACGCCGACGGCGAGCCCCAGCAGGAACGCGCCGAGCGCGGTGACGCCGTACATACCCGAAACCCTCCCCGACCGCCGAGATCACCGACAGGGACGCGTGTCCCGGATCAGGCGGGCTTCTCCACGTCGGGCCGCATCTTGCGCATGACGTCGGCCAGCTGGGACCAGCCGAGGGACGGGCCGCCGGTGACGTTCGGGGCGGCCATCACCATGCCGAGCGTGTTGTCGGTCTGCCAGTAGCACAGCGGGATCTTGATGCTGGACATCGTCATCTCGGCGCAGCTCGCCGTGCCGGAGCCGCCCGCGTCCGTCTCGTGGAAGCTGATGTTGGCGCCGGAGCTCTGCAGGCCCTGGCGGAAGTCGTTCCTGTCGCCCATGCCGGGGCCGGTGATCCCGGTGAAGGTGACCTTGGAGCCCTCGGCGTCGTAGGTCGCCGACACGACGGTGCCCTGCGAACCGAGGAGGTTGCGGAAGGTGCTGCCGTAGGCGTCGCCGGAGGAGTCGTTCACCTGCGGGTACCCGCCCGCGCTCGGCGGGGCGCTGAGCGTGTACTCGCCGCCTCCGTCGCCCCCGTCGCCGCTCAGGCCGACGATGGCGATCACCGCGACGATCACCACGACGACCGCGCCGCCGGCGAGCGCCAGGATCAGGCCGGTCTTGTTGTTCTTGGGCGGCGCGGGGTGGTGCCCGGCCTGCCCGAAGGGCGGCGGCGTGGGCTGCCCGAACGGGGGAGGCGTCGGCTGCCCGTAGGGCTGGCCGGGCTGGGCCGGCTGGCCGTAGGGCTGCTGCCCGTAAGGCTGCTGGGGCTGGCCGTAAGGCTGCTGGGGCTGCTGGGGCTGCTGGCCGTAGGGCTGCTGCGGCGGTTGGGGCCCGCCGTAGCCGGGGCCCTGGGGCGGGGGGTTCCAACCACTCAAGGTCATCTCCGGGAGCGTGTGCGAGGGGAACGGACAGGGGACCATTGTGTCCTATCTGGTGTTCCTTGTCCCGGTCTCCCCGGCGACCGCCGGAAACAGGGGCCGCCACGCCGTAGAATCTGCGTTCGTGACCCAGTCCCAGTTGCCCACTCAGTACGCGCCCGCCGAGGTCGAGGGAAGGCTCTACGAACGCTGGACCTCCGCCGGCCTGTTCGAGGCCGACCCCGAGCGCGCTCCCGACGCGCCGGCGTACACGATCGTCATCCCGCCGCCCAACGTGACCGGCTCGCTGCACATGGGCCACGCCCTGGACCACTCCATCCAGGACACGCTGGTACGCCGCAGGCGCATGCAGGGGTACGAGGCGCTGTGGCTGCCGGGCATGGACCACGCCGGCATCGCCACCCAGAACGTGGTCGAGCGCGAGCTCAAGAAGGAGGGCCTGACCCGCCACGACCTGGGCCGCGAGGCGTTCCAGGAGCGCGTGTGGCAGTGGAAGGCCGAGTCCGGCGGCCGCATCCTCGGCCAGATGAAGCGCCTGGGCGACAGCGTCGACTGGTCGCGTGAGCGCTTCACCATGGACGAGGGGCTCTCCCGCGCCGTCCTGACCATCTTCAAGCGGCTGTACGACGACGACCTCATCTACCGCGCCGAGCGCATCATCAACTGGTGCCCGCGCTGCCTGACCGCGTTGTCGGACATCGAGGTCGAGCACTCCGACCGCGAGGGCGAGCTCGTCTCGATCCGCTACACCGACGAGGTCGTGGTGGCCACCACCCGGGCCGAGACGATGCTCGGCGACACCGCGGTGGCCGTCCACCCGTCCGACGAGCGCTACGCCCACCTGGTCGGCACCGAGATCGAGCTGCCGCTGACCGGCCGCCGCATCCCGGTCGTGGCCGACGAGCACGTCGACCCGGAGTTCGGCACCGGCGCGGTCAAGGTCACGCCCGCCCACGACCCGAACGACTTCGAGATCGGGCGGCGGCACGGCCTGCCGTCCCTGACGGTCCTGGACGAGCACGCCGAGGTCACCGCCGAGGGCCCCTTCCGGGGCATGGACCGCTACGAGGCCCGTGCCGCGGTGGTGGAGGCGCTGCGCGAGCAGGGCCGCATCGTCAAGGAGGTCCGCCCCTACGAGCACTCCGTCGGCCACTGCCAGCGCTGCCGGACGGTCGTCGAGCCGCGCGTGTCCCTGCAGTGGTTCGTCAAGGTCGCCCCGCTGGCCGAGGCCGCGGGCGACGCCGTCCGCGACGGCCGGGTCCAGATCCAGCCGCCGGAGCTGTCCGCCCGGTACTTCGCCTGGGTCGACAACATGCACGACTGGTGCATCTCCCGGCAGCTGTGGTGGGGCCACCGCATCCCCGTCTGGTACGGGCCCGACGGCGAGCAGCGGTGCTTCGGCCCCGGCGAGGAGGTGCCCGAGGGCTGGACCCAGGACACCGACGTGCTGGACACCTGGTTCTCCAGCGCGCTGTGGCCCTTCTCCACCCTGGGCTGGCCCGACGACACGCCCGACCTGCGGCGCTTCTACCCCACCTCCGTGCTGGTCACCGGCTACGACATCCTCTTCTTCTGGGTCGCCCGGATGATGATGTTCGGCCTGTACGCGATGGACGGCGTGGCGCCGTTCAAGGTCATCGCCCTGCACGGCATGGTCCGCGACCAGCACGGCAAGAAGATGTCGAAGTCCTTCGGCAACGTCGTCGACCCGCTGGACTGGATCGAGCGCTACGGCGCCGACGCCACCCGCTTCACGCTGCTGCGCGGCGCCAACCCCGGCGGTGACGTCCCGGTCGCCGAGGACTGGGCGCAGGGCTCGCGCAACTTCTGCAACAAGCTGTGGAACGCCACCCGGTTCGCGCTGATGAACGGCGCGCACGTCAACGGGGAGCTCCCCGCCGAGCCGTCCACGACCGACGCGTGGATCCTCTCCCGGCTGCAGACGGTCATCGCCGAGGTCGACGCCCACATCGAGAACTTCGACTTCGCCAAGGCGTGCGAGGCGCTCTACCACTTCGCCTGGGACGAGGTCTGCGACTGGTACCTGGAGCTGTCCAAGGTCCCGCTCGCCGAGGGCGGCGCGACGGCCGAGGCCACCCGCCGGGTGCTGGGCGAGGTCCTGGAGACCCTGCTGCGGCTGCTGCACCCGATGGTCCCGTTCGTCACCGAGGAGCTGTGGACGGCCCTGACCGGCCGCGAGACCATCGTGCGCGCCCCCTGGCCGACCGCGGACACCGCGCGCGCCGACGCCGCCGCCGAGGCCGTCGTCGTCTCGCTGCAGCGCCTGGTCACCGAGGTCCGCCGGTTCCGCTCCGACCAGGGCCTGAAGTCCGGCCAGCGGGTCACCGCCGCGCTGGAGCTGGACGGCAGCCCGCTGGCCGCCTACGAGGAGCAGATCCGCTCGCTGCTGAAGCTGACCGCCCCCGGCGGCTCCTTCTCCGCCACCGCGTCCCTGCCCGTCGAGGGCGTCGTGGTGAAGCTGGACACCGCCGGAGCCATCGACGTGGCCGCCGAGCGCGCCCGCCTGGAGAAGGACCTAGCGGCCGCCCGCAAGGAGGTCGCCCAGACCTCCGGCAAGCTGGCCAACGCCGACTTCGTCGCCAAGGCCCCCGAGGCGGTCATCAGCAAGAACCGCGCCCGCCTCGAGGCCGCCCAGGCCGACATCACCCGCCTGGAGTCCCAGCTCGCCTCCCTCCCGGCAGGCTGAGCGGCCCCGTCCACCGCGCCGACGGCCCGGCCCCCCGCGGGGAGCCGGGCCGCCGGCGTCCCGGGGGCGGCTCTCAGATTCTTCTCATCATCGGCTCAGCGCCTGCTCAGAGGGCGGGGGCATCTTGAAGACACAGGGGGCGACCGGCGGGTCGTGTCCCTCCGGAGAAGAAGTGACGACTGAACCGCAGCCGGACCCGGTGGTCCCACCGGGTCCGGCTGCTCCGGCGTCCGGGGCCGGGCAAGGCCGGAACCGGGCCGGGCCGGGGGAGAGATAGCCTTTTCGGCGTGACGGATTATCGGACCGCCGTGTCGGCGGTCATGGCACGGGGCGTCGAATGGGAGTTCGACCCCACCCTCGACCGGATCCAGGACCTGCTGCACCTGCTGGGCGAACCCCAGCGGGCCTGCCCGGTGATCCTGGTGGCGGGGACCAACGGCAAGTCGAGCGTCTCCCGGATGATCGACGCGCTGCTCACCGAGCGGGGACTGCGCGTCGGGCGGTTCACCAGCCCGCATCTGAGCGAGCTGCGCGAGCGCATCGCGATCGACGGGGAGCCGCTGAGCGAGGAGCGCTTCGCCGAGGTCTACGCCGACCTCGAGCCGTACCTGCAGCTCATCGACGGCAAGCACCCGGTGCGGTTGTCGTTCTTCGAGACGCTGACCGCGATGGCCTACGCGGCGTTCGCGGACGCGCCGGTGGACGTCGCGGTCGTGGAGATCGGCATGGGCGGCACCTGGGACGCCACCAACGTGGTGGACCCGGCCGTCTCGGTGATCACCCCGATCGGCCTGGACCACACCGACTACCTCGGCGACACGATCGAGGACATCGCCCACGAGAAGGCCGGGATCATCAAGCCCGGCACGGTCGCGGTGATCGCCCAGCAGCAGCCGGCCGCCGCCGAGGTGCTGCTGCGCCGCGCGGCGGAGACCGGCGCGCCGGTCGTCCGGGAGGGCATGGAGTTCGGGGTGCTCCAGCGGGACCTGGCCCTGGGCGGCCAGCGGCTGCACCTGCGCGGCGTGCACGGCGACTACGAGGAGGTCTTCCTGCCGCTGTTCGGCGCGCACCAGGCGGCCAACGCCGCGGTCGCGCTCGTGGCCGTCGAGACGTTCGCCAGCGGCGCTCCCACCAACGCGGTCCTCGACCCCGGCGAGGTGACCCGGGGCAGGGTCTCCTCGGACTACGCCGCCCCCGAGGGCGGCGAGGGCAGGCTCGACCCGGAGCTGGTCAGGGACGGCTTCGCCCGGGTGAGCTCGCCCGGCAGGATGGAGGTGGTGCGCACCGGCCCCACCGTGATCCTGGACGCCGCGCACAACCCCGCGGGCATGGCCGCCACGGCCCAGACGCTGAGCGAGTCCTTCGACTTCACCCGGCTGGTCGGGGTGGTGGCCGTCTCGGCCGACAAGGACGTCGCCGGCATCCTGGCGGAGCTGGAGCCGGTCCTGACCGAGGTGGTCGCGACCCGCAACTCCTCGTCGCGCGCCATGCCGGTGGACGAACTGGCCGCGCTGGCCGCGGAGATCTTCGGTCCGGAGCGGGTGCACCGCGCCGGGCGCCTGGACGACGCGTTCGAGCGGGCTGTGGCGCTGGCCGACGAGGCGGGGGAATACGGGGGCTCCGGTGTGGTCATCACCGGGTCGGTCGTCACGGCCGGCGACGCACGAGTTCTGTTGAAGGTGAAGTGATGCGGCGCCTGCTCGCCACGATCTTGACATGTGAGGCGATCATCCTCGCCCTGGCGATTCCGGTCGCGATCTCGGTCGCGCACGTGGACGCCAGGACCGCCGGGATATCCGGGGGAGTGCTGGCGGTGCTCGCCCTGCTGCTGGCCGGAACGCTGGGCAGGTCCTGGGGCGTTCCCCTGGCCACGGGTTTCCAGGTCGTCGTGCTGGCGCTCGGCTTCTTCGTGCCGACCATGTTCATCCTGGGCGTGGTCTTCGGCGCGTTGTGGGCCTATGCCATTTGGCTGGGAGTGAAGGTGGAGGGGCGGCAGAAGCGCTAGCTTCTTCTCCGGGCGGCCTTTTCCGCGGGGTATTTACCCCTGGAAAAACCGGGTATTACAGCCAATTATCACCATATGTGATATCCGCTGTCGACAATGCCGCCGACTTTCGGAGGAAGGCGTGCGGGAATCCGGCACCGGGGACCGCTCCGGCGGGCGGGGAACACGGTTCGCCGCGGCGGTCGCGGCCGCGGTGGCGCTGACCGCGGTCCCCGCCGCGGTGCTGACCGTCCCCAACGTGATCACCCTCGTCGCGGCCTCCGCCCGGCGGGATCTGGGCGGCGGGTCGGCCGCCCTGGTGCAGGCCGCGGGAGCCGCGCTGCCCGCCCTGGTGCTGACGCTGGCGCCCGCCGCGGTGGCCGCCCGCAGGCTCCCGCCGCCGCTGGTGCTGCTGGCCGGGATCTTCGCCGTGCTGGCCGGGCAGGTCCTGGCGCTGGAGGCAGGATCCCCGCCCGTGCTGGGCGCCGCCCGGGTGCTGCAGGGCGCGGGGGCCGGGGCGGTCCTGTCCGCCGCGCTCGCCCTCGTCTGGCAGAGCCGTTCGAGGACGCCCCTGGCCCTGTTCGCCGGGGCGCTCTGCGGCTCCCTGGCGCTCGCCGTGCCGCTGGCCCTCGGCGCGGTGCCGCGCGAGCCGGGCCGCTGGCGCGAGGCGCTCACGCCCTTCCCCTGGCTGCTGGGCCTGGCGTTGTCGTGCGCTCTGCTGGCCTGCCTGCCGGGCGGCGCCGGACGCCCCCTGCCGCCGCTGCGCGCCATCGAACGCACCCGGCTGCTGCTCCCCCTGGTGCCCTCCGCCGGATTCGCCTTCCTGGCGGTGACCGCCGTCGGCGCCTCCTGGGAGCCGGGCGTGGGCGTCCTGGTGGCGGGCCTGGGCATCACGGCGTTCGCGGGCCTGGCGCTCGCCTGCACCCGCGACGCGGCTCTCGGCGGGCCGTGCGCCCCGGCGCTGCAGGCGGTCCTCATCGGATGGCTGGTGCTGCCCGTGGCCGCCCCGGCGGGCGGGCTGGCCTTCCTGACCGCGGCCCCTGCGGGGCAGGGGGCGTGGCCGTTCGCCGCCGCGGTCCCCGCCGCCCTCGCCGGAGCGCTGTGCGCCGCGCGCCCGCCCGCCCGCAGGGCGGTCCTGGCCGGGGACGCGCTGCTGGTGCTCGCGGTCCTCCTGCTGCTGGGCGCCGGCCCCCGGGCGGGCGCGGCGGAGCTCGCGGCGTGCCTGGCCCTGCTGGGCGGCGGCGCGGGCCTGGCGCTGGCCGCCTCGCTGCGCGGCGCGGGTCCGGGAGCCGCGCAGTTCGCGCTCGCGCTGTGCTTCCCCGCGCTGCTCTGCGGCAACCTCGTCGCGGGTTCGCTCCAGGCGGACCGGGTGCGGGGCGCGGACGGCGCCGCGGCCGGTCTGGCGGCGCTGGGCACGGCGCAGCAGACCTGGCTGGCGGCGGCCGGAGTGCTGGCGCTGGCGCTGTCCGCGCTCGCCGCCGCCGTGACGCGGCGCCGGGACATGATCGGGGGGGATAGGCTTTCGGGGGTATCCCACTAGCCGAACTCACTGGAGAACACCGCCGTGTCCGAGCGCACTCTGATCCTGGTCAAGCCCGATGGCGTACGCAAGGGCGTCGTCGGCGAGGTCGTCTCGCGCATCGAGCGCAAGGGCCTGAAGCTGGTCGCGCTGGAGCTGCGCACGCTGCCCCGCGAGGTGGCCGAGGAGCACTACGCCGAGCACAGCGAGCGCCCCTTCTTCGGCGAGCTCGTCGAGTTCATCACCGGCGGCCCGCTCGTCGCCCTGGTCGCCGAGGGCCCGCACGCCATCAAGGCCTTCCGCTCGCTGGCCGGCGCCACCAACCCGGTCGAGGCCGGACCCGGCACCATCCGCGGCGACTTCGCCCTGGAGATCGGCGAGAACATCGTCCACGGCTCGGACTCGCCGGAGTCCGCCGCCCGGGAGATCAAGATCTTCTTCCCCGGCCTCGCCTGAACCCGCGCCCGGTCGCATGAGATCGGGCCGTACGGGTATCACAGCCGCACCGCGCGCCGTATGATCGGCGCGCGGTGCGGCTGTCTTTCAGAGACCGGCAGTCGTTTTGCTGGAAACTGAACGTTGGCCGGACGTTTTTTCGCGTAAGCGCACCCCGTTGGCGGATGCCCCCGGAGTGGATATCGCGTTACGATGAATCACGCCGCTTCGATCGTCATCTCTGGTGACACCGCCAGCAGGAAGGGCCCCCTTTTCTCCATGGGTAACAAGTTGTCGTTCCTCGGCCGTGACATGGCGGTTGATCTGGGCACCGCCAATACCCTCGTCTATGTCAGGGGAAGAGGGATCGTGCTGAACGAGCCCTCGGTGGTGGCCATCAACACCCACACGAACAAAATCGTGGCGGTGGGCATCGACGCCAAGCGCATGATCGGCCGCACGCCCGGCAACATCGTCGCGGTCCGCCCGCTCAAGGACGGCGTGATCGCCGACTTCGAGGTCACCGAACGGATGTTGCGGTACTTCATCCAGAAGGTGCACAAGCGCCGCCACTTCGCCAAGCCGCGCATCGTCGTCGCGGTGCCCTCGGGCATCACCGGCGTCGAGCAGCGCGCGGTGAAGGAGGCCGGCTACCAGGCGGGCGCCCGCCGGGTCTTCATCATCGAGGAACCGATGGCCGCCGCGATCGGCTCGGGCCTGCCGGTGCACGAGCCGACCGGCAACATGGTCGTCGACATCGGCGGCGGCACCACCGAGGTGGCCATCATCTCCCTGGGCGGCATCGTCACCAGCCAGTCGGTGCGCGTCGGCGGCGACGAGCTCGACCAGGCGATCATCACCTTCGCCAAGAAGGAGTACTCGCTCATGCTGGGCGAGCGCACCGCCGAGGAGATCAAGATCGCCATCGGCAGCGCCTACCCCGCCCGCGACGGCGAGGAGGAGCCCAACGCCGAGATCCGCGGCCGCGACCTGGTCTCCGGCCTGCCCAAGACCGTCGTGATCTCCGCCGAGGAGGTGCGCCGCGCCATCGAGGAGCCGGTCAGCACCGTCGTCGACGCGGTGAAGACCACCCTGGACAAGTGCCCGCCGGAGCTGTCCGGCGACATCATGGACCGCGGCATCGCGCTCACCGGCGGCGGCGCCCTGCTCAAGGGGCTCGACGAGCGGGTGCGCGAGGAGACGGGCATGCCCATCCACCTCGTCGACAACCCGCTCGACTCGGTCGTCCTCGGCACCGGCAAGTGCGTCGAGGACTTCGAGTCGCTGCGCCAGGTCCTGGTGCCCGAGCCGCGTCACTGATGCGAGACACCCGACGAACCCGGCTGGTGCTGGGCGTCCTGCTCGTCACCTCGCTGCTCCTGATCACCGTGGACCACCAGGGCGGGGAGAACTCCCCGCTGCGCGGGCTGCGGGGGCTGGGCGCGACGGTGTTCGGGCCGCTGGAGCGGGTCGCCTCCGGTGTCGTGCGTCCCGTCGGCAACACCTTCGACGCGCTGCGCGACGCGCCCGGCCAGCGCCGGCGCGCCGAGGACCTGCAGCGGGAGAACCAGCGCCTGCGCGAGCAGCTGCGCTCCAACACCATCGACAAGGACCGCGCCGCCCAGCTGGAGCGGCTGCTGGGCAGCGCCGGGCTGGGCGGCTACAAGATCGTGGCGGCGAACGTCATCTCGGCCGGACAGGGCTACGAGGACACCGTCACCATCGACGCCGGGACCCTCAGCGGGGTCAAGCCCGAGATGACCGTGATGACCGGCGAAGGGCTGGTCGGCCGGATCACCAGGGCCGGGCCCGCCACCGCGACGGTCCTGCTGGCCACCGACGCCTCCTCCACCGTGGGCGCGCGCCTGGAGGACTCCAAGGAGATCGGCGTCATCAAGGGCGAGGGCAGGCGCGGCCTGGGCGTCGGCGCCACCCCGCTGCGGCTGCAGCTCTTCTCCGCGGACGCGCCGCTGGCCGTCGGCCAGCGGGTGGTGACGCTCGGCTCCAAGGGCGACCGCCCGTACGTGCCGGGCGTGCCGATCGGCACGGTGGACAGGATCGAGAAGACCCCCGGGTCCCTCACCCGCACCGCGCTGATCCGTCCCTACGTCATGTTCACCAGGCTGGACGTCGTCGGCGTGGTGGTCGCCCCGCCGCAGCGCGACCCGCACGACGCCGTCCTGCCGCCCCAGCCTGCCGCGAGCCCGTCGGGGAGCTAGCCGTGCTGAACTCGGTCGAGGAGGTCAGGAGCGGACCGTTCCGCTCCGTCCTCATCATCGTCGTGGCGATCCTGCTCCAGGTCGCGGTGGCCAACAGGCTGCCGCTGCCGGGTTCGGTGACGCCCGACCTCGTCATGCTCACCGTGGTGGCGCTGGCGCTGTTCAAGGGCGAGACGGTCGGCATGGTCGCCGGCTTCTTCGCCGGGCTGGCCACCGACCTGGTGCCGCCCGCCGACCACACCATCGGCATGTACGCGCTGGTCTACTGCGTCGTCGGCTACCTCTCGGGGCTGGTCAGCCCCGAGATGGACCGGTCGCAGTCCCTGCCGTTCGTGGCGGTGGCGATCGGCGCGCTGGTGGGCAACCTCGCCTACGCGCTGGTGGGGGTGATGCTCGGCGACCCGCGCGCCGACTGGTCCATCGTCTCGCGCACGGTGCCGCTCGCCGTCCTGTACAACGTGCTGGCCAGCCCGTTCGTGGTCTGGGCGGTGCTGCGCCTCTCGCAGCGCAACGAAAGGCTGGAACCGCGCGGCGGGCTCAGCGTCCCCGGTTTCTCGGCTCGGTTGGGCAGGCAGCAGCGGTGAACTCCCGTACGTACTCCCGGCTCCTGGTGCTCCACGTCATGGTGGGGACGCTGCTGCTGGTGCTGGTCGGCCGCATGTGGGTGCTCCAGGTGGCCCAGGGCGAGGAGTACCAGGCGATAGCCGCCAACAACCGCACCCGCGACATCGTCGTCCCCGCCGTCCGCGGCTCGATCCTCGACGACATGGGCCGGCCGCTGGTGCGCAACCGCACCGCGCTGGTCGTGTCGGTCGACAAGACCGCGCTGGGCAGGCAGGAGGACCAGGGCAGGGCGGTGCTCGCCCGGCTGGCCGAGGTGCTGGGCACCACCCGCGAGCAGCTGGAGCTGAAGACCCGGCTGTGCTCGCCGACGGTGCCGCGGCCCTGCTGGCCCGGCTCGCCCTACCAGCCGATCCCGGTGGACGACCGGGTGAGCGCCAAGGAGGGCCTGCAGATCCTGGAGCGGCCCGAGGACTTCGACGGCGTCATCGCCCAGGTCCAGGCCGTCCGGGAGTACCCCGAGCCCGAGGGCGCCAGCGCCGCGCAGACGCTCGGCTACCTCCAGCCGGTCACCCAGGAGGAGCTCGACAAGCGCGAGGGCCTGAAGGTCACCGGCTACAGCGGCGTCGACCTCATCGGCAGGGACGGCCTGGAGGCCTCCTACGACGTCGACCTGCGCGGCGAGCCGGGCGTCCGGCGGGTGAACGTCGACGCCCGCGGCCGGGTCACCGGCACCGCCTCCGAGACCGAGGCGGTGCCCGGCTCGCACCTGGTGACCAACCTGGACGCCAAGGTGCAGGCCGCGGTCGAGGACGCGCTCGCCGAGCAGATCGCGGCGGTCAAGAAGATCGGCGGGGACCCGGCGGCGGCGGGGGTGGTGCTGGAGGTCGACACCGGCAAGGTCGTCGCGCTGGCCAGCTACCCCACCTACGACCCCGCGGTGTGGACCGGCGGCATCTCCCAGGAGGAGTACGACGCGCTGCTGGGCCCCAAACGGGGCGAGCCGCTGATCTCCCGGGCCATCGCCGGCCAGTTCCCGCCCGGCTCGACCTTCAAGGTCTCCTCGCTGGCCGCGGCGGTGGCCGACGGCTACAAGCTGAACGGGATCTACCCGTGCCCCGGCTCCTACAACGTCGGCAGCCGGGCGTTCACCAACTTCCGGAGCACGCCCTACCCCCCGATGGACCTGCACCGGGCGATCGTCGTCTCCTGCGACACGATCTTCTACAAGTTCGCCTACGAGCAGTGGATCCGCGACGGGTCGACCAAGCCGGTGCCCGACCCCAAGGACCCGATGATCAAGATGGCCCGGGTGTTCGGGTTCGGTGCCAGGACCGGGGTCGACCTGCCCGGCGAGGTGCCCGGCCGCATCCCCGACCGGGCCTGGAAGAAGAGCTACTGGGAGAGCACCAAGGAGGTCGACTGCAAGCGCGCCAAGACCGGCTACCCCGAGGTCAAGAACGCCACGCACGCGTCCTACCTGACGGCGATCGCCAAGGAGAACTGCCTGGAGGGCCACATGTGGCGCGCGGGCGACGCGGCGAACTTCTCCGTCGGCCAGGGCAACGTGCTGGTCACCCCGCTGCAGCTCGCCCGCGCGTACGCCGCGATCGCCAACGGGGGCACCCTGGTGGTCCCGCAGGTGGCCAAGGCGGTCGTCCGCCCGGACGGCACCGTGGTGCGCGAGATCAAGCCGGAGCGCGGCATGAAGCTGCAGGTCGACAAGAAGGTCATCGAGTACATGCGCAAGGCGCTGGCGGCCGTCACGACCGAGGGCACCGCGGCGGGCGTCTTCGGCGACTTCCCGCTGGACAAGGTGCACGTGGCGGGCAAGACGGGTACGGCCGAGGCGTACGGCTACAAGGACACCGCGTGGTTCGCCTCCTTCGCCCCGGCCAAGAACTCCAAGTACGCGGTGGTCGTCATGATCACCGACGCCGGCACGGGCGGCACCTACGCGGCCCCGGCCGTCCGCAAGATCTACGAGGCGATCTACGGGCTCGGTGACACGCCCGCCGCGCTGGAGAACGGGGAGATCCCCGCCGGACTGCCGAAGGTGAGCCAATGACGACGCTGCAGGAGCGGCGGTCCTGGCCGAGCCGGATGGTGCGCCGCGACTCGGTGCTGCGCCGGCTGGACTGGGGGCTGGTGCTGCCCGTCATCGTGCTCGGCGTGATCAGCGCGCTGCTGGTCTACTCGGCCACCCGGGCCGGGCACCGCGCCGACCCGGAGGCCTTCCTCAAGAAGCACCTGCTCAACCTGGGCATCGGGGCGGTCCTCTACGCGGTGGTGTCCTCCTTCGACTACCGGCTGCTGCGCGCCTACGCGCCGATCCTCTACGGACTCTCGCTCGTCGGCCTCATCGCGGTCCTCACCCCGCTGGGCGAGACGATCAACGGCTCCCACTCGTGGATCGTGATCGGCGGCGGCTTCCAGGTGCAGCCCTCGGAGTTCGCCAAGGTCGGTCTGGTCGTGCTGCTGGCGATGATCCTGGGCGAGCCCAGGGACGGCGAGGTCGGTCCGGGCCGCAAGGACATCCTGACCGCGCTGGTGCTGGCCGGGGTGCCGGCGGCGCTGATCATGCTCCAGCCCGACCTGGGCACCACGATGGTGCTGGGCGCCATCCTGATGGGCATGCTGGTGATCTCCGGGGTGGCCAAGCGCTGGACGATCGGCCTGGTGCTGGCCGGGGTGGGCACCGCCGTCGCGGCGGTGGCGCTGGGGCTGCTGGAGGACTACCAGATCGCCCGGTTCACCGCCTTCGTCGACCCGACCGCCGACCCCAGGGGGGCCGGTTACAACGCCAACCAGGCGAAGATCGCGGTCGGCTCCGGGGGCCTGCTGGGCAAGGGGCTGTTCCACGGCGAGCAGACCACCGGCCAGTTCGTGCCCGAGCAGCAGACCGACTTCATCTTCACCGTGGCGGGGGAGGAGCTCGGCTTCCTCGGGTCGCTGATGATCATCCTGCTGATCGGCGTGATCCTCTACCGCGGCCTGCGGATCGCGGTCCACGCCGGCGACCAGTTCGGTACCCTGGTGGCGGCCGGAGTGGTCTGCTGGCTGGGATTCCAGACCTTCGAGAACATCGGCATGTGCATCGGGATCATGCCCATCACCGGACTCCCGCTGCCCCTGGTCTCCTACGGCGGCTCCGCCACGTTCGCCACGATGATCGCCTTCGGGCTGCTGCAGGGAGTGCACGCCCGGGGCAGGAGCCTGTGAGCGGCGGTACGCTGGGGGTTTGATCCGGGAGCGCGATCCCGCCACTGCCCCCGGGAACCCCGTAAGTCTTCTGGAAGGTACGACATGCCTGTTGAGTCGGTGTTCCCCCGGCTGGAGCCGCTGCTGCCGTCGGTGCAGAAGCCGATCCAGTACGTCGGCGGAGAACTCAACTCCCAGGTCAAGGACTGGGACTCCGCCGAGGTGCGCTGGGCGCTGATGTATCCCGACGCCTACGAGGTGGGCCTGCCCAACCAGGGCGTGCAGATCCTGTACGAGGTGCTCAACGAGCGCGAGGGCGTGCTGGCCGAGCGCACTTACTCGGTCTGGCCCGACCTCGAGGCGATCATGCGGGAGCACGGGATCCCGCAGTTCACCGTGGACGGGCACCGGCCCGTCCGCGCGTTCGACATCCTGGGCGTCTCGTTCTCCACCGAGCTCGGCTACACCAACCTCCTCACCGCGCTGGACCTGGCGGGCATGCCGCTGCACGCCGCCGACCGGCGCGAGGAGGACCCGGTCGTGCTGGCGGGCGGCCACGCCGCCTTCAACCCCGAGCCGATCGCCGACTTCATCGACGCCGCGGTGCTGGGCGACGGCGAGGAGATCGTCCTGAAGATCACCGAGGTGATCCGGGAGTGGAAGCGCGAGGGGCGCCCCGAGGGCCGCGACGGCCTGCTGCACCGCCTGGCGGTGTCCGGCGGGGTCTACGTGCCCAAGTTCTACGACGTCTCCTACCTGCCCGACGGGCGCATCCAGCGGGTCGCGCCCAACCGTCCGGGCGTGCCGTGGCAGATCGTCAAGCACACCGTGATGGACCTCGACGCCTGGCCCTACCCCAAGCAGCCGCTGGTGCCGCTGGCCGAGACGGTGCACGAGCGCTTCTCGGTGGAGATCTTCCGCGGCTGCACCCGGGGCTGCCGGTTCTGCCAGGCGGGCATGATCACCCGCCCGGTGCGGGAGCGGTCGATCACCACCGTCGGCGACATGGTGCAGCAGGGCCTCAAGGCGTCCGGCTTCAACGAGGTCGGCCTGCTGTCGCTCTCGTCGGCCGACCACAGCGAGATCGGCGACATCGCCAAGGGCCTGGCCGACCAGTACGAGGGCACCCAGACGTCGTTGTCGCTGCCGTCCACCCGCGTGGACGCCTTCAACATCACCCTGGCCAACGAGTTCTCGCGCAACGGGCGCCGCTCCGGGCTGACGTTCGCCCCCGAGGGCGGTTCCGAGCGCATGCGCAAGGTGATCAACAAGATGGTGTCGGAGGAGGACCTCATCCGCACCGTCACCACCGCCTACGAGAACGGCTGGCGCCAGGTCAAGCTCTACTTCATGTGCGGGCTGCCCACCGAGGAGGACGAGGACGTCATGGAGATCGCCGGCATGGCCCGGCGGGTCATCCAGGCGGGCCGCGACGCCACCGGCAGCCGCGACATCCGCTGCACCGTCTCCATCGGCGGGTTCGTGCCCAAGCCGCACACCCCGTTCCAGTGGGCGGCCCAGGCCGACCACGAGACCGTCGACCGGCGCCTGCGCGCCCTGCGCGACGAACTGCGCCAGGACAAGCAGTACGGGCGGGCCATCGGCCTGCGCTACCACGACGGCAAGCCCTCGATCATCGAGGGCCTGCTCTCGCGCGGCGACCGGCGCGTCGGCGCGGTGATCCGCAAGGTGTGGGAGGACGGCGGCCGCTTCGACGGCTGGTCGGAGCACTTCTCCTACGAGCGCTGGACGGCCAAGGCCGAGGAGGCCTTCGCCGGCCAGCCGGTGGACCTGGACTGGTACACCGTCCGCGAGCGCGAGGAGGTCGAGGTGCTGCCCTGGGACCACCTCGACGCCGGCCTGGACCGCGAGTGGCTGTGGCAGGACTGGCGCGACGCCGTCGAGGACGGCGCCGAGGTCGAGGACTGCCGCTGGACCCCGTGCTACGACTGCGGCGTCTGCCCGGCCATGGGGACGGAGATCCAGATCGGCCCCACGGGCAAGAAACTTCTTCCCCTGACGGTGGTCAACGGTTGAGTCCGTGCAGTCGTGTGAACACTGTCTGACAAGGGCTGCGGGCCGGGGGGAGCGCCGCGCTGGCTCCGGTTGCCCCGCGCGCACCGTACCCTAGGGGCAGATACTTGCTCGGACGGTGGTCTCCGGCCACCGAGAGAGACCTTGAGTAGGAAGGACAGACCACTGGCCCCCATGCCGGACGGTCCAGCACCGGCCCCGGTGACCCAGAAGCTGCGGGTCCGCTATGCCAAGCGCGGCCGCCTCAGGTTCACCAGCCACCGTGACATCTCCCGGGCCGTGGAACGCGCAGTGAGGCGCGCCGGGATCCCTGTCGCGTTCAGTGCCGGATTCACCCCGCACCCGAAGATCTCTTACGCGGGCGCGGCGGCCACCGGGACGGCCAGCGAGGCGGAATACCTCGAGATCGGGCTCACCGAGACCCGCGACCCTGAGCGGGTGCGAGCCGACCTCGACGCGGCGCTCCCCGACGGCATCGACGTCATCGACGTCGTGCCGGCCCGGGCGGGCACGGCTCTGGCCGACCGCCTCGAGGCGTCCGAGTGGCTCCTGCGGCTGGACGGTGTCCCCTCGGACACCGCCGCTTCGGCCGTGGCCGCCTTCCTCGGTTCCGAAGTGATCGAGGTGGAACGCCTCACCAAGAAGGGACGGCGCAGGTTCGACACGAGGAGCGCGGTGATCGCGCTGACTGTCGAATCCTCGAACGCCGATCCCGGTGCGATTTTGCGTATGGTCGTACGGCACGCCACACCCGCCGTGCGACCGGACGACGTCCTGACCGGGCTCCGTCAGGTGGCCGACCTCGCGCCCCCGTCACCACCGCTGGTGACGCGGCTGGCGCAGGGGCCGCTGGACGGGCCCGGGCGGATCACGGACCCGCTGGACCCCGACCGCGACCCGGTCGCGGCCGGAGCGGAGCCGGACGCCGTTGGTGCCTGACCAGGAGACCGCCGCCCGCGCACGGGCGGCGGCTCCACAGGGACGGTCGGGCACGTCCTGTGAGCCGCAACGGCTCTGAAGACTTCGTCGCGGCCACGCCGCGACGCCGAGAGAACGGAGAGCTCCTGTGCGGCGCACCCTGAGCTCCGCCCGCGGCAGGGCCGCGGGCGGCCTCGGTGCTGCCCGGGAGCCTGACGGGAGACTGCCCGAATGCTTGACAACGAGAACGAACCGATCGCAGATGTGACGGAGGAGACTTCCGGCACCGAGACCAGGGCCGCCGGACGCCGCAGGGCGGCGCGGCCCGCGGGTCCGCCTCCCGAGCCCGAGGAGGACCTGCCCGCCGTGGTCACGGTCCCCGCCTCGGCGGTCCCGGTTCCCCCGGAACCCGCCGCCGAGACGGAGCAGCCGGAGGAGACGGACGAGACGCAGGAGGAGCCCGCGCCGGTCCCGGTGCGGGCCGAGCGGCGTGCCGCGCGTCCGGCGGGCCCCCCGCCGGAGGCGGAGGACCTGCCCGCCGTGGTCACGGTCCCCGCCTCGGCCGCCCCGGTCCCCGCGTCCGAGGAGCCCGAGCCGCAGCCCGCCCAGGAGGCCGAGGAGGCCGTCCCGGCCGTGGCCGGTGGTCCGGTGGGCGCCGACGGAGAAGAGACCCCGCAGCCCGCTCAGGCGTCCGAGGAGCCCGCGCCGGTCCCGGTGCGGGCCGAGCGGCGTGCCGCGCGTCCGGCGGGCCCCCCGCCGGAGGCGGAGGACGTGCCGGCGGTGATCACGGTGAGCGCGGCGGAGGCCGCGCCCGCCGAGGCCGTCGCCGCGCAGCAGGCGGTCCCCGACGCGGCGGCCGAGCCTGCGGCCCCGGCCGTGGCGGCGGTACGGAGCGAGCGGCGTGCCGCGCGTCCCGTCGGGCCGCCGCCCGAGGCGGAGGACGTCGACGCAGAGGAGGCCGCCGAGCTCGGCCCCGACACCGAACTCGCCGAGCCGGTCGAGGACCTGGCCGAGGTGACCGGTGAGGCCGAGGCGGTGCTGGAGGCAGCCGCCGCGCTGGAGCCGGTGAAGCGCACCAGGACCCGCAGGCGGCGTGCCGCCGAGCCCGCGGACACCGAGCCCCCGGTCGCCGAGCCGGTGGCCGCGGAGACGGCTGCCGCGGGCGCGGAGGCCACGACGGCGCAGGCGCCCGAGAGCCGGGAGGAGCCCGCCGAGGCCGACAAGGGCCTGGAGGCCGAGGAGCCCAAGCGCCCCCGGACGCGCAAGCGCGCCGTCCGCAAGACCGAGATCGAGCCCGCCGAGCCGGCCGCCGAGGAGGCGCCGGCCGCCGAGCAGCCCACCCCGCTGGTGGCGGACCCGTTCGCCGCCTACGGGCAGCCGTTCGCCACCCCCTTCGCCGCGCCGGTCGAGTCCGCACCCGCCGCCGAGGCCGAGCCCGCCGGGCCGGTGGACGTGGTCTTCCAGCCGCCGATGGTGGTCTTCCAGCCGCCCACGGTGGTCGAGCCCAAGCCGCCCGTCCCGCCCGCTCCCCAGCCGCCCGCCGCCGAACCGGTCGAAGAGCTGGCCGAGGAGCCCGAAGAGGCCGAGGGCCGGGAGGAAGAGGAAGGCGAGGAGGGCGAGCGCCCGAGCCGCCGCCGGCGCCGCAGGGGCGGCCGGGGCAGGGGCCGCGGCCGTGACGAGTCGGCCGAGGACGAGGGGGCCGAGGAGGGCGAGGCCGCCGAGTCCGAGAAGGGCGACGAGGCCGCCGAGCCGGCCGGGGCGTCCCGGGAGGAGCCCGCCGGGGAGGACGAGTCCGAGGAGGACGAGGAGACCGGCGAGGCCGAGGAGGCGGAGGCCTCCGGCAGCCGCCGGCGCCGCCGTCGCCGCCGCCGTTCGGGCGGGGACGACGAGCCGCAGCCCGACGACCCGCCCAACACCGTGGTGCGGGTGCGCCAGCCCCGGGTCACCCGGCTGGAGGACGAGGTCCAGGCGGTGCGCGGCTCCACCCGGCTGGAGGCCAAGAAGCAGCGCCGCAGGGAGGGCCGCGAGCACGGCCGCCGCCGCCCGCCGATCATCACCGAGGCCGAGTTCCTGGCCCGGCGCGAGTCGGTCGAGCGGGTCATGGTGGTGCGCCAGCAGGGCGAGCGCACCCAGATCGGCGTGCTGGAGGACGGCGTCCTCGTCGAGCACTACGTGGACCGCGCCAGCCACCAGTCGTACGTCGGCAACGTCTACCTGGGCAAGGTCCAGAACGTGCTGCCCTCGATGGAGGCGGCGTTCGTCGACATCGGCAAGGGCCGCAACGCCGTGCTGTACGCCGGCGAGGTCAACTGGGACGTGGCGGGCCTGGTGGGCCAGCCGCGCCGGATCGAGTCGGCGCTCAAGTCGGGCCAGTCGGTGCTGGTGCAGGTCACCAAGGACCCGCTGGGCCACAAGGGCGCCCGGCTGACCAGCCAGATCTCGCTGCCGGGCCGCTACCTGGTGTACGTGCCGGACGGCTCGATGACCGGGATCAGCCGCAAGCTCCCCGACGCCGAGCGCTCCCGGCTCAAGGCGATCCTGCGCCGGATCATGCCGGAGAACGCCGGGGTCATCGTCCGCACCGCCGCCGAGGGCGCCTCGGAGGAGGAGCTGGCCGGCGACGTCTCCCGCCTGGCGGCCCAGTGGGAGCAGATCCAGAAGAAGATGAAGACGGCCACGGCCCCCTCGCTGCTGCACGGCGAGCCGGACATGACCATCCGCGTCATCCGCGACATCTTCAACGAGGACTTCGTCAAGCTGGTCGTGTCCGGGAACGGGATCTGGGAGCAGGTCCAGGAGTACGTGGACGGGGTCGCCCCGCACCTGGCCGACCGGACCGAGCTGTGGGACGGCGACGGCGACGTCTTCACCCACCACCGGATCGACGAGCAGCTGGCCAAGGCGCTGGAGCGCAAGGTCTGGCTGCCCTCGGGCGGCTCGCTGGTCATCGACCGCACCGAGGCGATGACCGTCGTCGACGTCAACACCGGGAAGTTCACCGGGCAGGGCGGCAACCTCGAGGAGACCGTCACCCGCAACAACCTGGAGGCGGCCGAGGAGATCGTGCGCCAGCTGCGGCTGCGCGACCTGGGCGGCATCATCGTGATCGACTTCATCGACATGGTGCTGGAGTCCAACCGCGACCTGGTGCTGCGCCGCCTGCTGGAGTGCCTGGCCCGGGACCGCACCAAGCACCAGGTCGCCGAGGTCACCAGCCTCGGCCTGGTGCAGATGACCCGCAAGCGGGTCGGCAGCGGCCTGCTGGAGGTCTTCTCCGAAGTCTGCGAGTGCTGCAACGGGCGCGGCATCCACGTCCAGCTCACCCCGGTGGAGGAGGGCAAGCCGGCCGAAGGCGCCGTGCAGAACGGCCGCAAGCGCAAGCGCAAGGGCGAGATCGAGCGGGTCGTGGAGGCCAAGCTCACCCGCCGGGAGGCCGCAGCCGGGGAGCCTGAGGAGAAGGAGCCGGCGGTCGTCGTCTCCGTCGCCGACCTGCCCGCCGTCGAGCCCCAGCCGGCCAAGCCGCGCCGTGCCCGGCGCACCCGTCCGGCCGGTCCGCCGCCCGAGGAGTTCGAGGACGTGGGCACCATCGCCCTCACCCTCGAGGACGGGGAGACCGTCCGCGTCGAGGCCGTCGTCGGCAACGGCGAGGCCGCCGAGGAGCCGGGTCCGGCCGAGCAGCCGACGGTCGAGGCCGACGAGCCGGAGGACGACGCGGCTCCCAAGCGCCGCCGCGGCCGCCGCCTCACCCGCGCCGAGAAGATCGAGGCCGCCAAGGCCGACGCCACCGAGTGACCGCCTCCGGGGCCGCCGCGGCCCCGGACGCCACGGCCGGGGGAACACCGTTCCCCCGGCCGTTCGCCTTCCGATTCGCCTTGGGCCGGGGGGCTCCGGTACCCTGAACGACGGGCGTGTTCCAGTACGCCCACGGGCCGCCTTTCAGGGCGGTACGCCTCGTTCGAGGCGGGCAGAGAGCACCGGGTGAGCAGGCTTCAGCCGTTCTCCGCGGTGTGCCGTCCGGGCCTTCGGCCGGGATAGGCCCTCACGCAGGGGCTCTGGAAGAAACAAGCGAAAGGTACCGCTGTGTACGCGATTGTCCGTGCGGGTGGGCGCCAGGAGAAGGTCGCCGAGGGCGACGTCCTGAACGTCGACAAGCTGGGCGCCGAGGTCGGCGCCACCGTCACGTTCCCGGCCGTGCTGGTCGTGGACGGCGAGAAGGTCGTCTCCGCCGCCGACGAGCTGGCCAAGTTCACGATCAGCGCCGAGGTGCTCGGCGCGATCAAGGGCCCCAAGATCCACATCATGCACTACCGGAACAAGACCGGGTACAAGCGGCGTCAGGGTCACCGCCAGCCGTACACCCAGGTCAAGATCACCGGTATCTCCGCTAAGTAGCCAGGTAAGGAGGCCCTGAAATGGCACACAAGAAGGGCGCATCGTCCAGCCGCAACGGTCGCGACTCCAACGCCAAGCGCCTCGGCGTCAAGCGTTACGGCGGCCAGGCCGTGCAGGCCGGCGAGATCATCATCCGCCAGCGCGGTACCCACCACCACCCGGGTCTGAACGTCGGCATCGGCCGCGACGACACGCTGTTCGCGCTGGTCGCCGGCACCGTCGAGTTCGGCCGCTACCGCGGCCGCCGTGCCGTGAGCATCGTCCCGGTCGCGGAGTAATCCGCGCGGGATACTGGTTGTACCGAGGGCGGACCTGCACCGGTCCGCCCTCGTTCTTTGTCCGGCAAGATCGTCTCAGGGCGGCACCGCCCCGAGGACGGGAAGTCCGGGAAGCCCCCGGCTGACACAGGAGCGCACAGTGGCTGACTTCGTGGACCGGGTCGTCCTGCACATCGCGGCGGGCAACGGCGGGCATGGCTGTGCCTCCGTGCACCGCGAGAAGTTCAAGCCGCTCGGCGGTCCCGACGGGGCCAACGGCGGCAAGGGCGGCGACGTGATCCTGGAGGTCGACTCGGGCACCTCCAGCCTGCTGGCCTACCACCGCCGGCCGCACCGCAAGGCCGCCAACGGCAAGCCAGGCTCGGGTTCGCTGCGCAACGGCGCCAACGGCGAGGACGTCGTCCTCACGGTCCCCAACGGCACGGTCGTCAAGACCAAGAAGGGCGAGCTCCTGGCCGACCTGGTCGGCGAGGGCACCCGCTACATCGCGGCCAAGGGCGGCAGCGGCGGCCTCGGCAACGCCGCGCTGGCCTCGGCCAAGCGCAAGGCGCCCGGCTTCGCGCTGCTGGGCGAGCCCGGCGACGAGCTCGACGTGGTGCTGGAGCTCAAGACCGTCGCGGACGTCGCACTGGTCGGCTTCCCGAGCGCCGGCAAGTCCTCGCTGATCGCGGCGCTCTCCGCCGCCAAGCCCAAGATCGCCGACTACCCGTTCACCACGCTGATCCCCAACCTGGGCGTGGTCAGCGCGGGGGACACCGTCTTCACCGTCGCCGACGTGCCGGGCCTGATCGAGGGCGCCAGCCAGGGCAAGGGCCTGGGCCTGGAGTTCCTGCGGCACATCGAGCGCTCCTCGACGCTGGCGCACGTGCTGGACTGCGCCACCATGGAGCCGGGCCGCGACCCGGTCACCGACTACGAGATCATCGAGCGGGAGCTGGCCGCCTACGACGAGCTGTTCGCCGGCGAGGGCGTGGTGCCGCTGCGCGACAGGCCCCGCGTGATCGTCCTCAACAAGGTCGACGTGCCCGACGGCAAGGACCTGGCCGAGCTGGTGCGCCCGGAGTTCGAGGCGCGCGGCCTGCGGGTCTTCGAGGTCTCGGCCGCCGCCCACATGGGGCTGAAGGAGCTGTCGTTCGCGATGGCCGAGATGGTCGCCGCGCACCGCGCCGCCCTGCCCCCGCAGGAGCCGACTCGGCTGGTGCTGCGCCCGGCCCCGGTCGCGGGTCCGGAGTTCGAGGTCCTGGAGGTCGGCGAGAACCAGTACCTCGTCACCGGCACCAAGCCGGTCCGCTGGGTGCGCCAGACCGACTTCCAGAACGAGGAGGCCGTGGGCTACCTCGCCGACCGGCTCAACCGGCTCGGCATCGAGGAGGCGCTGCGCAAGGCGGGCGCCCAGGACGGCGCCACCGTCATGATCGGCAACCGGGACGACTCGGTCGTCTTCGACTGGCACCCCGACATCGCCTCCTCCGGCGAGGTCCACATGGGCCCGCGCGGCACCGACCAACGACTCGCGGACTGGTAGTCCCTCCCCTCAGGAGCAGCATGCACACCCTCAGGCCGGCGCTGGCCGACGCCCGGCGGATCGTGGTCAAGGCGGGGTCGTCGTCGCTGACCACCCCGCAGGGCACCATCGACGGCGACCGCATCGACGCCCTGGTGGACGTGCTCGCCGAGCGGCGCAAGGCCGGGAGCGAGCTCGTCTTCGTCTCGTCCGGCGCCATCGCCGCCGGGCTCGGCCCGCTGGGGCTGACCCGGCGCCCGAAGGACCTGGCGACCCAGCAGGCCGCCGCGAGCGTCGGGCAGGGGCTGCTGATGGCGCGCTACACGTCCTCGTTCCAGCGCTACGGGCTGGGCGTGGGCCAGGTGCTGCTGACGGCCGACGACATGATCCGCCGCGCCCACCACAACAACGCCCAGCGCACCCTGCTGGCGCTGCTGCGGCTGGGCATGGTGCCGATCGTCAACGAGAACGACACGGTGGCCACCGACGAGATCCGCTTCGGCGACAACGACCGGCTCGCCGCGCTGGTCGCCCATCTGGTGCGGGCCGACGCGCTGGTGCTGCTGTCGGACGTCGACGCCCTGTACACCGGCGACCCGAGCCTGCCGGAGTCCCGGAAGATCTCCGACGTGCGCTCGGAGGCCGACCTGGCGGGCGTCCGGACGGGTTCGGCCGGCAGCAAGGTCGGCACCGGCGGCATGGTCACCAAGGTCGAGGCCGCCAGGATCGCCACGGGCGCGGGCGTGCACACCGTGCTGACCGTCGCCTCGGCCGCCGCCCAGGCTCTGGCGGGCGGTGCGGTGGGCACCTACTTCCACCCCAACGGGCAGCGCCCCTCGACCCGCCGCCTGTGGCTGGCGCACGCCACCACCGGGCAGGGCAAGCTGATCCTGGACGAGGGCGCCGTCCACGCGGTCGTCCAGCGGCGCAAGTCGCTGCTGCCGGCGGGCGTGACGGGGGTGCGCGGCGACTTCGCCGCCGGCGACCCGGTCGACCTGTGCGGCCCCGACGGGCGGACGGTCGCCCGCGGCCTGGTGCACTACGACGCCTCCGAGATCCCCGACCTCATGGGCAGGTCCACCCGCTGGCTCGCCCGCGAGCTGGGACCGGAGTACGAACGCGAGATCATCCACCGGGACGACCTGGTGGTGCTCGACCCGCCGCGCTGAGCGGCCGGGCGTAAACACTTCGCGGACGGCGGCGTCCGCGGCCAGAATAGGGGTCCGGCCGGGCAGGCCGGACGAGGAGCGGTTCCGCGGAGCCGGGAATGGGAGCAGGGATGAGCGAGGGTACGCGCGAGCAGGTTCTGGAGGTGGCGGCCCGCGGGCGGGCCGCGGCGGCTGACCTCGCTCCGCTGCCGCGCGGCGTCAAGGACGCCGCGCTGCACGCCGTCGCGGACGCGCTCACCGCCCGCTCGGCGGAGATCCTGAAGGCCAACGCCGTCGACCTGGAGCGCGCGAAGGAGTCCGGCACGCCCGCCTACATGCTGGACAGGCTGGCGCTGTCGGCCGAGCGGGTCGCGCAGATCGCCGACGCCGTCCGCGAGGTGGCGGGCCTGCCCGACCCGGTCGGTGAGGTCGTGCGCGGCTACACCCTGCCCAACGGCCTGGAGCTGCGTCAGCTGCGGGTGCCGCTGGGCGTGGTCGGCATCATCTACGAGGGCCGCCCGAACGTGACCGTGGACGCCGCCGCGCTGACGCTCAAGAGCGGCAACGCCGTCCTGCTGCGCGGTTCCTCCTCGGCCTACGACTCCAACGTCGCGCTGGTGAACGTCATGCGCGACGCGCTGGAGGGCACGGGCGTGCCGGCGGACGCGATCCAGCTCGTCCCGGGCCGCGACCGCGAGTCGGTCAAGCACCTCATGCGGGCCCGCGGCCTGGTGGACGTGCTCATCCCGCGCGGAGGCACCTCGCTCATCAACTCCGTGGTCGAGGAGTCGACGGTCCCCGTCATCGAGACGGGCGTCGGCAACTGCACGGTCTACGTGGACGGCGACGCCGACGTCGAGATGGCGCTGGACATCCTCGTCAACGCCAAGACGCAGCGGCCGTCGGTCTGCAACGCCGCCGAGACGTTCCTGGTGCACAAGGACATCGCGGACGTGTTCGTGCCGCGCGCCCTGGCGGCGCTCAAGGACAAGGGCGTCACGGTGCACGGCGACGAGCGCATGCGCGCCTACAGCGCCGACGTCGTGGCGGCGACGGAGGAGGACTACCGCGTCGAGTACCTGTCGCTCGACATCGCCGCGGCCGTCGTCGACTCGCTCGACGACGCGGTCAGGCACATCCGCGCCTACAGCTCCGGCCACACCGAGGCGATCGTCACCCGGTCCCAGCAGGCCGCCAAGCGGTTCGTCGCGCTGGTGGACTCCGCGGCCGTCGCGGTCAACGCCTCCACCCGGTTCACCGACGGCGGGGAGTTCGGGTTCGGCGCCGAGATCGGCATCTCCACCCAGAAGCTGCACGCGCGCGGACCGATGGGCCTGCCCGAGCTGACCTCCACCAAGTACGTCTTCACCGGCGAGGGTCACCTGCGCGGCGTTTGAGTGTGACATCCCGGTTATTGATGTCACAGACGGGGCTGTGGTCTCATAAGCTGTTGTGACCCGCGACACGCCTTCTGAGGCCACCCCCCGTGCGCTTCCCCGCCGCAATCTGCTCAAGGGCGTTGCGTTCGGCGCGCTCACCTCGGGCCTGGCCGCCTTCCCCGGCCGGTCCGCCGCCGCGCCCGCGCTGCGCGGCACCGTCGAGGGCACCACGCTCGTCCGCACCCTCAAGCTCGGCAAGCCGGGCAGAGGCGGCTACCGCAAGGTGGTCGCCGGTCCCGGCGAACCCCACATCGTGCGCGACGACCTGGGCGGTGCCGCGTCCGCCGGACGCGTCTCGAAACGGCGCGAGCTGCTGTCGTTCGTGCACCTCACCGACGTGCACGTCATCGACGCGCAGTCGCCGGCCCGTGTGGAGTACGTCGACCGGCTGAGCGATCCCGGCGGCCTCCTGAAGTCCTTCCCCGTCACCGGCGGCTACCGGCCGCAGGAACTGCTCACCACGCAGGTCGCCGAGTCGATGGTCCGCGCGGTCAACCGCATCGAGCGCGGTCCCGTCCTGGGCGCGCCCCCGGCGTTCACCATCAACACCGGCGACGCAGCCGACAACGCCCAGTACAACGAGGTCCGCTGGGTCATCGACGTGCTGGACGGCAAGCGCGTGCGCCCGGACTCCGGAGACCTCGGCCGCTACGAGGGCGTCATGGCCTGGGGGGACCCCCGCTACTGGCACCCGAACGGCGACGACGACCTGCCGAAGGGCAAGTACGGCTTCCCCACCGTTCCCGGCCTGCTGGAGTCGGCGCACGCCCCGTTCACCGCGACCGGCCTCAAGACGCCGTGGCTGGCCGTCTACGGCAACCACGAGGCGCTCGTGCAGGGCAACCTGCCGCTGCTGCCGGTCTTCCAGGCGCTGGCCGTCGGCAACGTGAAGATCACCGCTCCGGTGAGCGACGCCGAGCGGCGCGAGGTCGCGGACATCCTGCGCAAGGGCGACGACGCCGCCATCAAGCGGCTGACCGAGAGCCGGTCGCAGGTCTTCCGCAAGGTCACCCCCGACGCCGGGAGGCGGCTGCTCTCCCGCGCCGAGGTCATCCGCGAACACGGCACGCACCACGGCTACACCGCCGCGAACCTGAAGGACGGCACCGCCTACTACGCGTTCGACAGGGGAGTGGTGCGCGGTCTCGTCCTGGACACCTGCAACTCCGCCGGGTACTCCGAAGGCTCCATCGACCGCGCCCAGTTCGCCTGGCTGGAACGCGAACTCGTCCAGGGCTCCAGCAGCTACCTCGGTGCGGATGGTGAAACCGTCCGCAGGAAGACGGCCGACAGGCTGTTCATCCTGTTCAGCCACCACACCATCGAGACCCTCACCAACGGCCTCGGCGGCGGCCGCGTCCTGGGAGGGGAGATCGAGGAACTCCTCCTGCGCTTCCCCAACGTCGTCCTGTGGGTCAACGGCCACACCCACGTCAACGAGGTCATCCCGCACCGCCGCAAGAGCGGCCCCAAGGGCGGCTTCTGGGAGGTCAGCACCGCCGCGCACATCGACTGGCCGCAGCAGAGCCGCATTCTGGAGGTCGCCGACAACCGCGACGGCACCCTGTCGGTCTTCGCCACCGTCCTCGACTCGGCGGCCCCCGCCTCCCACGGCGGCCGCCTCGACGACCCCGACCGCCTGGCGTCCCTCTCCCGCGAACTGTCCGCCAACGACTGGCAGCCCCACCTCGACGGCTCCGGCAGACCCGAAGACCGCAACGTGGAGCTGCTCCTCCCGGCTCCGTTCTAGTTCGGGGAGGTGCCGCCGCGGCGGCCCAGGCGGTCGAAGACCGCGCCCGCCAGGTCGGCGGCGCCGCCCGCGACGTCGCGCACCTTGCCGACGAACGGGTCGCTGGTCTGCTCCCACGACTCCTTGTAGGTGCGGGCGGTGTTCTTGACCTCCTCGGTGAAGGAGGCGCTGGAGTCGTCCTCGCGGCGCGGGTAGCGGCCGTCGAGGATGGCCTGGTACTCGCCGGAGAGGTGCCACTTGTGGATCTCGGCGAACCGGATGACGGCGAACGGGTGGCTCTGGCGCATGAGGTTGAGGAACTTCAGGACCCCGTCGCGCAGGTCACCGGTCTCCTCGTACTCGCGGGCCTGCGCCAGGAACGCCTCGGTTGACATCTCGTGCAGCCGCGAACCGCCGGCGATCTTCATCAGGGCGCGCTTGACGGCGTCGATGTCCTGGCTCGCCAGCAGGCCCGCGCGGTCGGCCGACAGTTCGGCCTTGCGCTGCCACTCCTGCAGCCCGATGAGGATCGCGGCGATCGCGACGTTGCCCAGCGGTAGCCACGCCAGCCGGGAGCCGAGCCCGGTGAGGATGAGCGCCATCTGCCGGTAGACGGCGTGCCCGGACAGCACGTGCCCGACCTCGTGCGCGATGACGTACCGCAGCTCCTCGTCGTCCAGCAGGTCGATGAGCCCGGTGTTCAGGACGATGAACGGGTTGTCGGTGCCGATGGCCATCGCGTTCGGCTGCGGGTTCTGCACGACGTACAGCTCGGGGACCTTCGGGAGGTCCAGGATGTAGCAGGCGTCCCGCACCATGTCGTTGATGTTGCGGAACTGGCCGTCGCTGACGCGGACGGTGCCGCCGAGGTACATCAACCTGATGGAGCGCTCGCTGATGAGCCCGGAGAGCTTGCGCAGCACCACGTCGAAACCGGAGAGGGAGCGCAGCGCGATGAGCGCGGAGCGGTCGAGCGGGTGTTCGTAGGCCCGGGAGGAGATCCCGGGAAAGCGGACGCGAGCACGATCGGGGGAGTTCGGCATATCGGGCATGCTAATCCGACGACCAGGACCCCTGGCCAGGTTCCCGAAAAAGCGGTCACCTAGGCTTGGTCACCATGAGCGAGCGCCGGGTAGGGATCATGGGCGGCACCTTCGACCCGATCCACCACGGGCACCTCGTCGCGGCCAGTGAGGTGCAGCACCTCTTCGGGCTGGACGAGGTGATCTTCGTTCCCACGGGCAGGCCCTGGCAGAAGGCCGACAAGCGGGTCACCGAGGCCGAGGACCGCTACCTCATGACGGTCATCGCCACCGCCTCCAACCCCGGGTTCCGGGTGAGCCGGGTGGACATCGACCGGGGCGGCCCGACCTACACCCACGACACTCTGCGTGACATGCGCGGGCTCCTGGGCGCCGAGACCGAGCTCTTCTTCATCACCGGCGCCGACGCCCTGGGGCAGATGCTCACCTGGCGCGACGCCGAGGAGATGTTCAAGCTCGCCCGCTTCATCGGCTGCACCCGGCCGGGGCACGTGCTGGCCGACCCCGGCCTGCCCGAGGGGCGGGTGAGCCTGGTCGAGGTGCCCGCGCTGGCCATCTCCTCCACCGAGGTGCGCGACCGCGTGCGGGCCGGGGAGCCCGTCTGGTACCTGGTGCCCGACGGCATCGTGCAGTACATCAACAAGCGGGAGCTCTACCGCGACTGATCGCGGTACCGTTCGGGCGCCTGGATCAGGTGGCCGAGCGGGGCGCGTCCGGGCGGCTGCTCCGGGCGGGGCAGCGAGGGCGTCCTGCGCGGGATCGGCCGCCGCAGCACGTCCCGCAGCAGGTGCTCCTCGCCGTGGTGGAAGATCGTCAGCTCCGGGCCCTCCACCAGCTCGTACGTCGCCTCCTCGGTGTGCACCGTCACCTTGATCAGCGAGCCCCGGTAGCGCAGCCGGAACTCCAGCCGCGCCAGCGTCTCGGGGATGCGGGGCGCGAAGCTCGGCAGCCCCCCGCGCCTGCGCAGCCCGCCGAACCCGGCGACCAGCGCGTTCCACGCACCGGCCAGCGACGCCAGGTGCAGCCCGTCCCTGGTGTTGTGCTCCAGGTCGCGCAGGTCCATCAGGGAGGTCTCGGTGAGGTAGTCGTGCGCCAGGTCCAGGTAGCCCACCTCGGCGGCGATGACGGACTGGGTCTGCGCCGACAGGGAGGAGTCCCGCACCGTCATCGCCTCGTAGTAGGAGAAGTTGCGCTCCTTCTCCTCGTCGGTGAAGGCGTCGCTGCACAGGTGCATCGCCAGCACGAGGTCCGCCTGCTTGACGACCTGCTTGCGGTAGAGGTCGAAGTAGGGGTAGTGCAGCAGCAGCGGGTAGTGCTCGAGCGGCGTGTGCCGGAAGTCCCAGGGCGCGCCGTCGGTGAAACCGTCGTTCTGCGGGTGGACGCCCAGCCGGTCGTCGAACGGGATGTGCATCTTGTCGGCGGCGTCGCGCCAGGACGCCGCCTCCTCCGCCGTCACCTCCAGCCGGTCGGCCTCGTCCGGAAGGGAGAGCACCAGTTCCGCCGCCGCGCGCAGGTTCTTCTGCGCCATGAAGTTCGTGTAGGCGTTGTTGTCCACCACCGCGGTGTACTCGTCGGGCCCGGTGACGCCGTGGATGCGGAACCTGCCGTCGAGGTCGTGGTGCCCCAGGCCCCGCCACAACCGGGCGGTGTGGACCAGGAGGTCGACGCCCACCTCGCGGGCGAACTCCATGTCGCCGGTGGCGTCCAGGTAGCGGGTGACGGCGTCGGCGATGTCGGCGTTGATGTGGAACGCCGCGGTGCCCGCCGGCCAGTACCCCGAGCACTCCCCGCCGCTGATCGTCCGCCACGGGAAGGCCGCGCCCTGCAGGCCCAGCTGCCGGGCGCGGTCCATCGCCTGCGGGAGCGTGGAGTAGCGCCAGCGCAGCGCGTCCGCCGCCGCGTCGGGCACGGAGTAGGTGAGGGCGGGCAGCACGAACGTCTCGGTGTCCCAGAAGGTGTGGCCGTCGTACCCCGGGCCCGTCAGCCCCTTGGCCGGGATGATCCGCCGCTCCGCGCGGGCGCCGGCCTGCAGGATGTGGAAGAGGGCGAACCGCACGGCCTGCTGGACCTCAGGGTCGCCGTCGACCTCCACGTCCGCGCCCCGCCAGAACTCGTCGAGGTAGCCGCGCTGCTCGGCCAGCAGGCCGTCCCAGCCGGTGAGCTCGGCGCCCGCCAGCGCCGCGGCCACCTGGTCGTGCAGCGCGGGCCGGGAGCGGTGGCTGGACCAGCCGTACGCCACGTACTTCACCAGCGTGAGCCGCTCGTCCGGCTGGAGCCGGGTCGCCAGCGTGTACCGGCCGATGTCGTCCTCGGCCTCCACGTCGAGCGTGCGCTTGCCCGGCGTCTCGACCTCGTGGCTCATCGCCGAGGCCAGCCGCAGCCCGCTGCCCTTGGTCTCGTGCACCAGGACGATGCGGTCGTTGTTGGCCAGGTGCTCCAGGGCGCGCAGCGGGGACTCCAGGACCGCCGCGGTGCGCGGGTCGGCGCCCAGGAACGGCAGGGGCTCGTTGGCCACCAGCTCGGACTGGATCACCAGCTGCACCTCGGAGTCGACCGGCTCGAGCTGGTAGCAGATCGCCATGATCGAGCGCTGGGTCAGCGACACCAGCCGGGTGGAGGTCATCCTGATCGAGGGGCCCGCCGGGGAGCACCACTGCATGGTCCTGGTGAGGGTGCCGGCCCGCAGGTCCAGCACCCGCTCGTGGGAGTCCAGCCGGCCGAACCGCACGTCCAGCGGCTCGTCGTCCACCAGCAGGCGGATGATCTTGCCGTTGGTGATGTTGATCAGGGTCTCGCCGGTCTCCGGATAGCCGTAGCCGGCCTCGGCGTAGGGCAGGGGCCGCAGCTCGTACACCGAGTTGAGGTAGGTGCCGGGCAGCCCGTGCGGCTCGCCCTCGTCGAGGTTGCCGCGCACCCCGATGTGCCCGTTGGACAGGGCGAAGACCGACTCGGTCTGGGCGAGCCGTTCGAGATCCAGGGTGGTCTCCCTGACCCGCCAGGGGTCGACCTCGTACGGGATGATCATTATTGCTCCAGCAGCTCCGACAGGTCGGCCACCACCACGTCGGCGCCGTGCGCCTTCAGCGCGGGGCCGTGGAAGCCGTCCCGCACCCGGTCGACCCCCACGACGGTGCCGAACCGCCCGGCCCGTCCGGCCTCGACCCCGGCGAGGGCGTCCTCGAAGACCGCGCACAGCCCGGCCGGGACGTCGACGGCTGCGGCCCCGGCCAGGAAGGTGTCGGGCTCGGGCTTGCCCGGAAGCCTGCGCCTGGCGGCGACCACCCCGTCGATCCGGGCGTCGAAGAGGCCGCTGATCCCGGCGGACTGCAGCACCTGGACGGTGTTGGCGCTGGAGGAGACCACCGCGGTGCGCAGCCCGGCGGAGCGCACCGCCCGGACGTAGTCCACCGAGCCGGGGAAGACCTGCACGCCGTTCCGGGCGATCAACTCCAGCAGGAGCACGTTCTTGCGGGCGGCCAGCCCGTACACGGTGTCGGCCTGCGGCGGGTCGTCGGGCGAACCCTCGGGCAGGCCGATCCCCCGGGAGATCAGGAACGTCCTGACCCCGTCCTCGCGCCGCCTCCCGTCGACGTACTGCTGGTAGTCCTCGACCGGGTCGAAGGGGGGCTGCCCGCGTGCGGCAAGGAACGCGTCGAACATCGTCTTCCATGCCGTGTTGTGGACCACGGCGGTGTCCGTGAGGACGCCGTCCAGATCGAACAGGCACGCCTTCGTCGTCTCTGGCAGTCCCAGCATGCTCCGAGCCCTACCCAGGCCCGGTGGCGTTACTCGTTCGGTGGACGGGGGTCCGGACGGATACGCTGAGAGGCGGCACAGCATCGGCTATGAGAGGGATCACGACTTCGTGACCGCATCCGAAAGAGCCGTCCAGCTGATCGGGCTCGCCGCAGAAGCGGCGGCCGACAAGCTGGCCGACGACATCATCGCTTACGACGTGAGCGAGCAGCTGGTGATCACTGACGCCTTCCTGCTCTGCTCCGGCACCAACGACCGGCAGGTCCAGGCCATCGTCGAGGAGGTCGAGAGGCGCCTGCGCGAGGAGGCCGGGGTCAGACCGGTCCGCCGCGAGGGGCAGCGGGAGGGCCGCTGGATCCTGCTCGACTACGTCGACGTCATCGTCCACGTGCAGCACGAGGAGGAGCGCTCCTTCTACGCCCTGGAGCGGCTGTGGAAGGACTGCCCCCCGGTCGCGCTGCCCGAGGACATCAACGCCCACATGGCCCAGCGGGCCCGGGGGACCGCGTGAGCCGGCGCAGGCTCGTCCTCTGGCGGCACGGCCGCACCTCCTGGAACATGGAGAACCGCTTCCAGGGCAAGACCGACATCGCCCTCGACGAGGTGGGCGTCGCCCAGGCCGAGCGCGCGGCCCGGCTGCTGGCCGCGCTCGAACCGACCGCGATCATCGCCTCGCCGCTGCAGCGCGCCGCCCGCACCGCCCAGGCGCTGGCCGCCCGCACCGGCCTGCCCGTCGCCCACGACCCCGACCTCGTGGAGCGGGACGGCGGCGAGTGGGAGGGCCTCACCGGAGCCGAGATCCGCGCCCGCTACCCGGCCGAGCACGCCATCTGGCAGCCGCCCGGCGGCGAGACCGGGGCCGAGGTCGCCAAGCGGGTCGGCGGGGCGCTGGAGCGCGCCGTCGACGGCCTGGCGGACGGCGGGCTGCTCGTCGTGGCCTCCCACGGCGCGGCCCTGCGGCTGGGCATGTGCCACCTCCTCGGGCTGCCCGAGGAGTTCTGGGAGCGCATCGGCGGCCTGTCGAACTGCTGCTGGACCGTGCTGGCCGAGGGCCGCCACGGCTGGCGGCTGATCGACCACAATGCCGGAACCCTTCCCGAGCCGGTGCTCAGCGACGACCGCGCTTAACCGGTTCGAACTCCTGTCGGGAGTCCGATACACTGATCGGGCGCTGGGGGATGAAAGTCCACCAGTTGCGGGGCTATAGCGCAGTTGGTAGCGCGCCTCCATGGCATGGAGGAGGTCTGGGGTTCGAATCCCCATAGCTCCACAACAAAGGCCCGTGATCGCGAGATCACGGGCCTTCGCCGTTTCAGAGGCTCATTCGGTCGCGGTGTAGGCGGCGATGGTGCGCTCGGCCGCCGCCCGCGCCTGGGCCTCGGGCGTGCCGCCAGCGATGGCGGCCTCGCACCACGCCTGGTTGCTCCCGGTCATGAACCGCAGGCCCTCCGGGGACGTCGACCAGGCCATGGCCTCGGCCGGGTCCACCGCCTCCCCGCTCGACAGGTGGAGCGTCAGCCCCACCACCGCCATGTCCCAGCCGATGCCCACCGCCCCCGGGCCGAACTCCGCCCAGCGCTCGTCGTCCACGTGGGCGATGTGGCGCAGCTCGAAGCGGGTGCCGCCGTCCTGCGGGGTGAGGGTGACCTCGATCCAGCTGACCTCGCCGCCGTACTCCCAGGTGGCGCGGAAGGACCGGGGCGGCTCGCAGGCCTCGACCACCCCGCCCGCGTTGCCCTCCAGCTGGTAGCGGCCGCCGACCTTCAGCTCGCCGGTCACCGGCAGGAACCAGCGGGGGATGCGCTCGGCGTCGGTGCAGGCGTCCCAGACGTCCTCCACGTCCGCCGCGTAGGTCTGGCCGATGGTGACGATCCGTGCCTCCCCGGCCTCCAGCACCCGGGTGCCGACCTCGCGGCGCACCTCGTTGAGCTGGTGGGTGACGTCGATCATGGGTTCTTCCTCTCGTTCTGGTCGTCTTGCCGCGCTCGGTCCCGCTGCAGCCGGCGTTCGCGCTTGCCCCGGGCCAGCTCGGTCGCCAGCGCGTCCAGGTGCGGGGTCCAGAAGCGGCGGAACCTGTCCAGCCACGCGTCCACCTCGGCGAGGGGCGCGGAGTTCACCGCGTACAGGCGCCGCGCCCCCACGGCCCGTACCGTCGTGAAACCCGTCTCGCGCAGGACCCGAAGGTGCTGGGAGACGGCCGGCTGGGAGATGCCGAACTCCTCCTGGACCACCGCGCTGATCTGCCCCGAGGCCAGCTCGCCGTCGGCCAGGAGCTCGAGGATGCGGCGGCGTACCGGGTCGCCGAGAACGTCGAACGCGTGCATGCGGCCACCATATAGGCAGCTGCTTATATAAGGCAAAACTTAGACGAAGTGCCCGTTCCGCGGTCGATTCGCGCTGGCGGCCGGACGCCTGTAAGCTCTCACCTCGTTGCCAGGCAGTGAAACGCCCGGCGGCGGGGCTATAGCGCAGTTGGTAGCGCGCCTCCATGGCATGGAGGAGGTCTGGGGTTCGAATCCCCATAGCTCCACGGTGACGAAGGCCCTGTCTCGCTCATGCGAGACAGGGCCTTCGCCTTTCCCCGACTACCCCTTCGTCATGGGATGCGGGACGCCTATCGGGTTGGCGTCCGGGAAAGAGGGATGGCGCCGGATGTCGGCGCTCAGGACCCGCAGCACCCTGATCACCCAGGACGGGTCCTCCGGCAGGACGGGGCTCCGCGCGGCCAGACGGTCGGTCGTCTCCTCGATCCGGTCGCGGAGGGCGGCTCCCCGCGCGGTCAGCGCGCCCGAACCGTCGAGGATCCCCCGGTCCACGAGCTCGGCCTCGGCCGTCCGCCACTCCTCGTCGCTCCAGCCGCGGGTCACCTGGATCCGTTCCCGCTGCACCTTGCCCGTCGCGACATGGGTGATGCTCGCCTGAAGACCGGTCAGCCCGTTCTCCACCGAGGCGATGACGTGCCCGTCGCCCCGGTGCTCCCGCAGGACGGTGCACGCCAGCCAGATCTGTCCCAGAAGGGTGCTGGGCGGGGGGACGTCGGCCCACGCGGCGGCCAGGGCCCGCCCGCCGAAATCCAGACCGTCGACGCATCTCCTCAAGGCGGCCAAGGTGCTCCGCAGATCCGGCAGGGCATGGTCGGAGGTGAACCGCGACAAGACCTCGTCGGCGGTCTCCAGCCGGGTCTCGACGGCTTTCTCCGGATCGATGTGCCGCCATACCTCGGGCACGGCCTTGGCCACCCGCGACGGCGCGAACACGAAGAACAGCGAGGCGACCGCGGGCGCGCCGACCCGGCCGAGCGGTGCGGCCCGCCCCGCGAAGTAGCCGTTCCACCAGCCCGTCAATCCCTTGTCGACCATGGCGGCGGCGAAGTCGGGATGGAAGTAGCTGATCGCGTGGATCGGTTCGAAGACGGTCCAGAAGAGCCGTTCGGGGCTCGGGGAGGTATCGCTCATGCTCCCACTCTGCGACGGCCCGGCTCCCGCGGAACAGGGCCAATTCCATCTTCCGGCCACCTCGACGCCCGGGCCGTGATCCGGGAAGGGGCCGGCGCAGGCCGGCGGACGCCGACCGGTCCGGCGGGGACCTCGGACAGAGGTCAGAACAGCGGGAGAGCCGGATCGGGATCGGGTACGCGTCCCGCGGCGGCGCGGATCCAGGTGATGGCGTCGCGAGTCGGGGAAGGGTTCCCCGTCCGCTCCCTGTAGGCGGCGGCGAGAGTCGCCGCGACGAGTTCGACGGCTTCGGGGAGCAGCGGGACCGGCTCGAGGTCGGGCAGTGAACGGGTGAGGTCGTCACCGTGGACCACGAGCTCCAGGAGCCGGGTGGTGACGAAGTCGGCCCTGCGCAGGACACCCCGAGGGCCCCGGACGACGGGATCCGGCAGGCGGGACAGCGCGGTGAGGCCACGCCGGGCGAGTTCGTCCAGACCCGAGAAGAACTCGCGGTCGAGCGTCGCGGCCAGCTCGCGGGTGCCTTGGGCGATCTCGCCGGCCGCCTCGGCGTACCCGGTCACGTACTCCAGCACGGTGCGGAGTTCGGCCTCGGGCGCGGGACGGGCGGCTTCGACGGCCGTGAAGGACCTGCCGAGATGAGCCAGGAGGTCGCGGACGGTCCAGCCCTCCAGAACGGAGGGGGCTTGGATCCGTTGCACGACCGGCGGTGACGCCGCCCAGGCGCGGATCGCGTACCACTGGTCGGCGAGGAGGGCGTCGTACCGGTCCGGGGCGTCAGAGGGCATGCGGTCACCGTACGCGCGGCGCCGCCAGGGGCGGGCGGGCAATGTCGCTCTTCCCAGAAAAGACCCTGGTTTGGTGTGCTTCGCGGGGGTCTGGAGGTTGACTGAACGTAGCGACCTCGAGGAGTCGGAGGTCCGGAGGTTTGAGACCCCTCCCCGGAGGGGAGGAACCTCGGTTTGACGGCTCTTACGGGGTGCCGTACAGTTGCATCTTGCCGGTCGAGAGGCCGGAACCTCCCAAGGAAGATCGGCTCGCAAGAGCGGATTTGACAGGCAAAAACAGCCTGATAAATTGGAAGGGTTGCAGCGAGGGAAACGCCGGAAGGCGCGAAGCGAACTGCAGAATCCAATCAAAAGGGAATTGTCCCGGAAGAGCGGATTTGACAGGCAGAAAGAGCCTGATAAGTTAAACGAGTTGCTCCGGAGGAAGCCCGCGAGGGCGGACGAAAGAGCGAGTCCGTTTCTTGAGAACTCAACAGCGTGCTAAAAGT